>NZ_JAUOTO010000003.1 GCF_030546645.1 Flavitalea plasmicola | reverse complement strand
AAGTACAGCGACGGAACGGTTAGGGTCGCCGAAAGTGCGGAGAAGTAAAACCTCGGGCGCTGTAGGTTTTCCCCTTTTGTTATTCCCGACAGCTATGTGCCTTCCGTCGCTGTAAATTCGGCACCACTGGACTTTTACTCATCCATCAACAGGAAGCTCTATTGGGCGGCGGTGCCTGAATGCCCTGGCCCGAATTTAAGGCTCCTGCAGGCCATAGCTGGTCGGCTGCCCGCGGATGGGGCGGGTTCGAGGGATAAAGGTGGGGATTTATCAATCAGGGGCATGGAGGTCGACCCTGCCGTGGAGTCCGCCTAAATTTGCGTCGGTCATTCAGCTACAAATGCTCAATAGAATAGCCCACTGATCAATGCGCCCATGTTCAATGGTAACGAAAATTTCAGCGGCGGAACGGTTAGGGTCGCCGGCCAAGCGGAGAAGTGAAAACTTTCCAGTACCTATTACATCAAAAAAACAAGCAAGTATTACATTCTCTCCGGCATCCTGATCCCCAATAATCCCATCGCTGATTGCAATACTGTTGCCGTCAGCTGGCAAATTTCCAGACGCATTATTTTTTTCTCCGGGGTCTCAGCATTGGCGATCTTGTGCGCGCCATAAAAAGAGTTAAACGTCTGCGCCACCTCAAAAGCATAGGCAGCGACAACAGACGGACTCATTTCCGCAACGGCCTGGGCGAGGACAGCAGGATATCTTTCCAGGTTAAAGATGAGCTTCTTTTCCAGGGGCAGCAGGGATGGTTCGACTGTTGCCGCCTGTGCAGGAGGAATGCCTGCGGACTGGGCGGCTTCCTTGCGCAGTACGCTGCGGATCCTGGCATAGGCATATTGAATAAAGGTGGCGGTGTATCCGTGAAGATCGATGGATTCGGAGGGATTGAATACCATTCTCTTTTTCGGGTCTACCCGCAGCAGGAAGAATTTAAGGCCGCCCAGACCGATGGTCTCGTACAGCTCTTTTAGCTCTTCGGGCGTAAATCCTTCTGTCTTTCCCTGTTCTTTCGTCTTTGCTTCGGCCTCTCTGATCATTTCATCCAGCAGGTCATCCGCGTCCACCACGGTGCCCTCACGTGTCTTCATCCGGCCGGTGGGCAGCTCTACCATGCCATAGCTGAGGTGGTAGATGCCGTCGGCAGAAGGCAGCTCCAGTTTCTGGCAGATGAGCTTGAGCACTTTGAAGTGATAATTTTGTTCATCGCCTACCACGTAGATGCTTTGATCAGCCTTGTATTCTTCGTATTTTTTTACGGCCAGACCTATGTCCTGGGTGATATAGACGGCCGTGCCGTCCTTCCGCTGTACGATTTTCTGGTCGAGACCGTCGGCTTCCAGGTCGATCCATACGCTGCCATCGTCTTTTTTGAAGAACACGCCCTTTTGCAGACCGAATTCCACCAGCTGTTTGCCGAGGATATAGGTATTGCTCTCGTAATAGATCTTGTCAAAATCACTGCCTATCCTTTTATAGGTCTCGTCGAAGCCTGCGTATACCCAGCTGTTCATGGTGCGCCAAAGCTCGATGACGTCGGGCTTGCCGGCTTCCCAATCCACGAGCATTTGCTGGGCGGCTTTCATTATTTCCGTAGCACTGTCAGCAATTTCCCTGACCTCAGCTTTTTCCGTCTTTAATTTCTCCTCCAGGCTCCCACGTTGTTTGTCGTTCGGAGCCTTTAAAATCTCTGTTTCCAGCTTAGATATCGTTTCCAAATGCCTTTGCAGGGTTGGGCGTGTTGCTACATTCACAGCGCTGTCGTCCCCTTTTTCAAAAGCCTCCAGTAAGGGTTTGGCCTGTTTTTTCAACTCTTCCCCAAACTTTACGTAATAGTCCCCCACTAAATGATCACCCTTGATACCAGTGCTTTCAGGGGTGGCCCCATTCGCAAACCGTTTCCAGGCGATCATACTTTTGCAGATATGGATCCCCCTGTCATTGGCGATGCAGGTTTTGACGATGTCATAGCCATTGGCTTTATAGAGGGCAGCCACGCTCCATCCCAGGAAATTATTCCGGAGATGCCCCAGGTGGAGGGGTTTGTTGGTATTGGGCGAAGAATATTCCACCATGACCTTTTGGCCGGTGGGCTCGCGCAGGCCAAACCGTTCGTTGGCCTGATTATTGGACAGAAATGTCGTCCAATAAATGTCGGACACGGTGAGGTTGAGAAACCCTTTGATGACATTGAAAGCAGCAAAGAGATGAGGGTAGCCTTTCAGCAGGGTTTGTCCCAGCTCATTGCCCAGGGCTTCGGGGGACTTTTTCAGGCTTTTAACAAAAGAAAATAACACTACCGTGTAATCGCCTTCGAATTCGGGCTTTGTCTCATTGACCTGAATATCTTCAGGAGCTATATGGTACTGATAGCTGTCAAGGAGGGAGTGCCCGGTGGCTGATCTGATCTGGCTGATAATATCCATTTTCACTAATTGGCTGCGAAGGTACTGCATGGCTGGCAAACGGAGAAGTGTCCATACGATCAGCGTTGCACGAATAAATGACCGCAAATGAAGGGTGAATGCAGTTTTTTATACCGGATTTAATCGGAAAACCGCCTAAAAATGGCCATTTATCGGTATCTTCACGCTTTATAATATGACGGACAAAATGGTGAAAAAGTGGATCATCGCTTTTATTGATTTTTTCTATCCTCTTGTCGGCAAGCTAATGCCTTTACAGACCTTTCGCTATGCAGCCTGTGGGGGGGCGAATACCATACTTGACATTGTTATGTATGCCATTGCCTATAATTTTATCCTGCACAAACAGGACCTTAACCTGGGCTTTATCGTATTCAAACCGCATATCGCATCTATCATGGTTGCCTTCCTTGTAAGCTTTCCAACGGGATTCTTCCTGATGCGCAATATCGTCTTCACCCAGTCTACTTTACAGGGTAGGGTGCAGCTATGGAGGTATTTTGTGCTGGTGGTGATCTGCCTGTTCCTCAACTATGTTTTTATCAAGTTGTTTGTGGAGCAATGGCATATCTATCCTACGATCGCCAAGATATTGACCACTATCATCGTCGTCTCATTCAGCTATCTCACGCAAAAGAATTACACTTTCAAGGCAGAACAAACCCGGCAGCAGGTGGATGTGGATTGATCCCCCGGGAGGAATAAGACGGTAACTTCCATGCCAACAGGACTGTACTTTTGGCGTGCATAGCCATAACGATCTTTCTATATACGTATACGTCGGGCGCGAAAGGCACCCTCAGGGGGTTTGCTTTAATTCAAATTTAACGGCTGTGTGTCAAACTTTTATAATAATTTTCCTGGCATAGTTTTAGGTACTCTCCAACAACCTCTCATAAGTTTTGTTATATATAAAAAGGAAGACTGCATGATTACAGTAATTATTCCCGCGCTTAATGAAGAAAAGACCATACGGAATGTAATTCAACAGGCCAAGCGGAATAAACTGGTGGATGAGATAATTGTAGTGGACGATCTTTCATTGGATAATACGATCGCCGAGGCAAAAAAAGAGGATGTACGGGTGATCACCAGCACGCATGTCGGAAAGGGTGATTCCATGCGGGAGGGAATGCTGATGGCCAAAAACGAGATCCTGGTGTTCCTGGAAGGAGATACCCCTCATCATACGGAGGACATTGTACAGAAGCTGACAGAGCCGCTGATAAAGGACGAAGCGGATTTCGTGAAGAGTTATTACGAGCGGCAGACAGGACGGGTGACGGAGATATTGGCAAAACCGCTGCTGGAGTTCTTTTTCCCCCACCTGCTACAGTTTAAGCAGCCCTCCAGCGGAATGATCGCCGGCAAAAAATCCTTTTTTCAGAAGGTGGAATTCGAAAATGATTATGGAGTGGACATCGGGTTGCTGATCGACATGCATCATGTCCGGGCGCGTATCCAGGAAGTGTGTATAGGGGAAGTGGAGAATGACATGCAGCCGCTGCATACGTTGGGCAGGATGGCCAAGCAGGTGGCCAATGCCATCTTCAAACGGGTGAATATATTTGACGGCGGCAAACGCCAGGAGGAGGATCCTACCCAAATGATGCGGGAGCAGGTGGAGTTTGCATTGAAGGAGCTGGTCCGGCAACCCAAAAAAATGATCGTCTTTGACATGGACAATATCCTCTTGCAGGGAAGTTTCATCAAGAGCGCCGCTGATAAATTCGGTTTCCGGAGGGAACTGGATGATATTCTTTCCCAGGATAAGAGCAATTATATCAAGACACAGAAGATCGCCCGTCTGCTGGAGGGGAGGACCTTTGCAGAGCTGATCAACGTTGTGGAATCTATTCCCCTGATCGGGGACGCAGTGCAGGTGATCCGCGAATTGCAGGTCCGGGGATATGTATGCGGCATCATAAGCGACAGCTACCATGCGATTGCCAACCATGTTAAAAACATCCTCGGGTTGGATTTCACGCTGGGCAACGAGCTGGAATTCCAAAAAAGCGTCGCTACGGGGGAGGTGAAAATACCTTCTCAGCTCTTAAAGGACAAGTTCAGCCAGTGTGATCATGACCATTGTAAAAGCAATATGTTCCAGTATATCCTTCACCGATTTGGCATCAGCCTGGCTGACTCAGTGGCGGTGGGAGACGGGGAAAACGATATTTGTATGGTCAAAATGGCGGGAACGGGCATTTCTTTCAATTCCACTACATCTGCCGTGGATGAGGTGGCGGATTATACCTTTAGGGACCAGTCCCTAAAACCTGTGTTAGGAGTGGCAAGATAATTGTGAAAATAATTTGTCATCATTATTTTACACCTTGCCAAAACCTTCAATATGAAAAATTCTGCGGATAAATTCACCGCTTCGGTCAGTGATCTGGGGCGGCACCCGCTGGACAGCCGTCCGACAGTCAGCTCATTGGAGAATGCAGAGGGAGCAATCACCCTCATAGATGGTAATAATTTTGGTATCAGGCAGAAAGGGGATGGCGCCGTCCTGCTATTGCCGGTGAATCTTCCGGCTCAATTGCGAAAAGCGGGGACGCGGGTGATCTTCAGCGGCTCCATCAAGCAGCCTAATCCGGAAGAAATGTGGGCTGGCCAGCCCTTCCTGTTGACGGACATCAAAGAAGTATAAAACAAATATGCCGCCCCAAAGAAAGACAGGGGCGGCATATTGATCCGGCATCTTTTTATTCTCTCACGAACAAGGTCGCAGCCTGTCTGCGTATTTTTTCCTTTACGTGTTCTTTAATGGGCAATTTGTCAAAATATTTGACCATGTCTTTAGCCATATTGTCCGCCGCTTCTTTATTTCCCTGACGGTGATACGCCTTGGCCAAAGTTTGCATAGCCTGGTTCAGACTGATATTGTCCAGTCCTTTCCCGGATTTCGACTTGTCGATCACTTCATGGAGGAGCGCTCCGCCCTGTCCGTAATCGGGTTCCCTCGCTGTTATCTTTTTATCCTCCGTGATGGTCTTAAAGAATCTTTGAGCATTGACCCCTCTTACGAATTGCGCATAAACGGACAGCGGATGGTCCTTGTATTTCTCATTCAGCAATTGCAGTGCGTCATTGCCTTTCTGCAGGTAGGGGGCATCCGAGCCCAGGAAGCTCAGCAGGTAGCCGGTGTCATCCTGTAACATCAGCTCAGCTGCTTCGTCGTCCTTTGCAGTCACGGGGTTTTTGACCCTTATCGAAAGGGTGTTGGATACGATGCGGGAGCCGTCTTCATGATGATAGACTGCTTTGATCTGGTAATAGCCGGGCTGGTCGAAGATGAACCCGTCCTTGTCGAATCCTATGTAGGAGCTTTCGTAGATCGACGGAGTCCTGCTGTTGAGCACGGTGGTGGTGGGAATCGTGCATCGTTCGGCAAGCGGTTCATATACCTTTATTTCACCGCCGGGTTTCTTAATACCGATGGTTACAAACCCATAATCCGCATGGAGGTTGCTGATTACCCGGGTGTTCACCATGCTATTGGTTTTGAGCTTGGTTTCCAGGCAAACAGGCTCCCCGTACATGTAGGTATTTTTCGCCTCCAGTTCCAGGAATAAAGACGAGTGATTTTCGATGGGTTCCTCGAAAAGGCCTGCAATGTTTTCCAGGGCTGATCCTGTGGTGAAGGGGTTCCCGCCCATAACGACATTGTTACGGAATCCATGACGTATGTGTGTCAATTCCACCGGGTCGAACTGGAAGGGGAAAGCGTTCCAGAAGGCCGGGGCTCCGCCCTGGGGGTAATTCCAGGGATAATTCATCCATGAGAGGGAATTCGGGATATTGGGTTTGGGCGGGGTAGCCAGGTTCTTTTGCCAGGAATGTAACAAATTGAAAGTATGCCCCAGTTCATGCACGCAGGTGTAGAGCTGCAGTCTTTGCTGGTCGGCGGTGTTACCTCCGATGCCTTTGTAGAAAACGGCGCAGCCATGCCTTTGAGACGCCCCCTGGGAATCGAACATAATACCATATAGTCCCGGGCCGTACTCATGTTCGTAAGCGTGCAGCAGCCAGGAAGCCCATTGCGGTGAACTTTGATAGAGGCTGAAATTGGTGACCATTGCCTGGTGTAGTTCTGCGTTGGACCACTGGTCGGCAGGCGGGGTGAGATTCACCACCGGCGCCACGTTGGTCAGGCCAGCATTGACCATTTCGACCCCGGCCTCCTGGTAAGCGGTGTTGATGGAGAGCACCCGTGCCGGACCGCCTGAAGGCAGCGCGCCGGTGTTATAGGACACGAAAGGCGCGACGCCCTGGACGTGATCCTGCTCCAGTCTTACGGTCCTGAAGGCCCAGCTGAAGTGGTTGCATACGTACAGCGCGCCCGGGGCATTGGTGGTAATGTGGAACCATTGGAGGAATGCAGGCGCCAGCGGCTGAAGAATAAGCGTTTGCTTAATGGCTAATTTTATTTTCTTGAATGAGGTAGACCAGGTGGTATTGGCGACGCCCGTAATGGTAATGACCCCGTTTGCCAAGGTTTTAGTAATGCCATCGACGATGAAAGAACCAAAATAGGATTTGGTCTGGCCGGAGATCTGGTAATAGTCACCGCTTATTTTCTGCAGAGGATTCGGGCCATCGATGTCAACGCGGAGTTCCAGCTCAAAAACACCGGACTGGGCACGGTAGCGTCCGTACACCTTGTTTTTAGGAAGGGGGATAATGGGAGGGGTTAAAGTGACAGGAACCCCGGCGTCTATCGGCCTGCTTTCTTCCAGCCTGGCGGTTTCCGGCAGCTCCTCAAACCTGTCGCTCATGGCAAGGAGTGCATCAATTTCATCAGGCTCCTGCTCCCCGGCGCCGATTTTCATTCTTTTTTGGGTGGGATGTGTCGTTTCCTGCAATAGGCCTGCATTGGGTTCGGACACGGTAGCCGAATGACCATCATGGTTAAGGTAACTCATAGAGATGTGTTTTAAATAGTGAAAGAATAAAGAATATGGTGCCTTTCAGGAAGCACCGATCCGTCCTGTCTTATGGTTTTAATAAGGCACGCCAGCATGGGGATCTAAAAGCAATAAGAGGATGGTCTGAATCGGGGAACCAGAGCTAACCAGGATCCTGGGAATGAGAATTGCGACAATAATTCCGGTGGTTTATTCAGGCGGCCGCCGAAGAGAATAGGCGGGTTGTTTTATTAAGAGGCTGGCAAGATATAACCTTTTGAGTATATTGTCAATAGGCAGGGGTTAATTTATTAATATTTTCTTTTCCCTGAAAAAATGCCTCCAAACCGGATAATCCTGCCATTTTTTCATCTTCGCCTGCTATGGCACAATGATTGACATTCTCTTCCCGATAGGATTATACTAACCTTAAAAGCAAACAATTATATGGGAAAGATTATAGGAATTGACCTTGGTACGACGAATAGTTGCGTAGCCGTATTAGAGGGTAACGAGCCCGTGGTGATCGCCAATGACGAGGGACGTCGCACGACGCCTTCAGTGGTGGCTTTTCTCAAGAATGGGGAAAGAAAGGTCGGGGACCCTGCCAAGCGGCAGGCGATCACCAACCCGGTGAACACTATTATGTCTGTGAAACGCTTTATGGGCAGGCGTTTTGACGAGGTGACCAATGAAATTACCCACTGGAGCTATAAAGTCGTCCGTGGGGATAACAATACGGTGCGCATCGATATTGACGGTCGCTTGTATACTCCACAGGAGATCTCAGCCATGATCCTTCAGAAGATGAAGAAGACGGCCGAGGATTACCTGGGACAGGAAGTTACAGAGGCGGTCATCACGGTGCCGGCCTATTTCAATGATGCCCAGCGCCAGGCGACGAAGGAAGCCGGCGAGATTGCCGGTCTGACGGTCCGTCGTATCGTGAACGAGCCTACGGCTGCCGCTTTGGCCTATGGCCTGGACAAGGCCGGAAAAGATGAAAAAATAGCAGTCTTTGACCTGGGTGGCGGTACATTCGACATATCCATCCTCGAATTGGGAGATGGGGTATTCGAAGTGAAATCCACCAATGGGGATACGCACCTGGGGGGTGATGACTTTGACAAGGTGATCATGGACTGGCTGGCCGACGAGTTCAGGAAAGACGAGAATGTCGACCTCCGGAAGGACCCGATGGCACTGCAGCGCTTGAAAGAAGCGGCTGAAAAGGCCAAGGTAGAGCTGTCCTCCTCCAGCGAGACGGAGATCAATCTGCCTTATATTACGGCAGTGGATGGAGTGCCCAAGCACCTGGTGAAGAAGCTCACCCGGGCCAAATTCGAACAGCTGTCAGATGCACTGTTTGAAAGGTGCCTGAAACCTTGTGAGCAGGCGCTGAAAGATGCGGGGTTGAACACTTCACAAATTGACGAAGTGATCCTGGTCGGTGGTTCCACCCGTATTCCCAAGGTACAGGAGATAGTGGAGAAATTCTTCGGCAAGAAGCCGAACAAGAGCGTGAACCCTGATGAAGTGGTAGCCATCGGCGCCGGTATCCAGGGTGCCGTATTGACGGGTGAAGTAAAGGATGTGCTCCTGCTGGACGTTACGCCGCTGAGTCTCGGCATTGAGACGATGGGTGGTGTAATGACTCGCCTGATCGACAGCAACACGACCATTCCTACGAAGAAGTCTGAAACTTTCTCTACGGCCAGTGACAACCAGCCCGGGGTGCAGATCCATGTATTGCAGGGCGAGCGTCCCATGGCTAACCAGAATAAGAGCCTGGGAACCTTTAACCTGGATGGAATTCCGCCTGCTCCGCGCGGCGTACCGCAGATCGAAGTTGTATTCGATATCGATGCCAATGGTATCCTGCATGTAACGGCAAAGGATAAAGGCACGGGTAAAGAACAGAAGATCCGCATCGAGGCTGGCAGTGGTCTCAGCAAGGAAGAAGTGGAAAAGATGAAGGCAGAGGCGAGGGCCAATGAGTCAACTGACAAGGCGGCCCGTGAGAAAGTGGATAAAGTGAACCAGGCCGACAGCCTTATTTTCCAGACGGAAAAGCAATTGAAGGAATATGGCGATAAGATCCCGGCCGAGAAGAAGGCGCCTATCGAAGCGGCCCTCAACAAGCTGAAGGACGCGCATAAGTCCCAGGATGTTGCGGCCATCGATGCGGCAGTAGCTGAGATGAATACGGCATGGACGGCGGCCTCAGAAGAGCTGTACAAGGCAACCCAGCAAAATGGCGGGCAGCCCGGAGGCGAGCAGGCAGGCGCTGGTGGGCAAGGTCATGCAGCCGGCGCGGGTGGAGAGAATGTGACGGATGCTGAGTTTGAAGAAGTGAAGTAAGCATGTTGTTAATTATATGGTAAGGGAGTGGGGTAACCTCACTCCCTTTTTTGTTTTATTCACTCCCGGACGAAGTGAATCTCCCGCCGCATTCTATTACCCGCGATGTCTACGGCGGTGAGGGTTAGTGTATGAGACCCGGCCGGGCAGCTGGCGTCGAATGTATAAGTGAAGGTATTCCCTTTTTGTGCGAAAGGCACCCAATGTCCGTCGATCTCTCCGTTGAATCTGGCAATTGGCCCCAGGTCATCCTTACATTGAATGCTGCATGCAGCGGCGCTTTTGCTGAAATGTTGTCCGTCTTCCCATTGGAGGGTTGTCAGGGAGGGCGCGACGGTGTCGATCAACAGCCGCAGGATGCCCAGGCGATTGAAGGTTGCGCTCATCCAATCGTCCTGCCAGCTGCCTTTTACAATGTATTGGCTATCGCCGCAGATGAGCTGAAGGACTGTCCGGTTACGCAGACGACTACTTTTGGGCAGGGAAGTCTTCACCTGGACGAAAAAACGATCATGCACGGGTACGGACGGGTCGTGCAGATAGATGAGCGGAGAAGGCCAGCGAGGATCAGCTGCGGACAGCGACTGCCAATGAAAAGGGAATTGGTCGTAAAAAGCAGAGGCGGTGAATCGTGCACGGAAGGACGGACCGTCGATGTTGATGGCTTTTCCGGGCTGGCAGGGCACATTTCCTGATGAGAAGACAGCGCTGGAACGAAAGGCGGCAGCATGCAGGAGGGGGACATCTCCTGTCACAGCGGCAGGATCGGAGCATTGGATACGGGCTGTTAGCTCGGTGTAATTGCCCTGTACATCCGCAGTCCGGATGCGTATAGTATGCACAAGTGTGTCCTGCAAATGAATGACCCCGTCCCCGGCGGAAAGGGCAAAGATGGGCGCATGATTCCCTGGCAGGGTGGAGAGGTGCTGTACGTAGATGCCAGAACGGAACCATTTACCATAGTCGATGCAGGCGTTGATATAGCGGGTATCCGAGGTCGATAGGTTCCGAAGGCTAAAGGCATGGATCAGGGAATTGTCCAGCCAGAGGGATGCTTCGAAAACACCGGAAAGATGGGAAGAGGAGGAACTTCTATCCGTCGCCGAAATGCCCAGGCTCACGAGGGGGCTGTTGACAAGAATGATATCCCGGACGGTGTGGTAGCTGCCGTTCCTGCCTGCGATGGGAATTTTCTGCGCTCTTGTCGTATAGGTGCTGTACCGTCTGTCATACCAGTAGAGGCCATCGATAACAGGAGGAAGGTGATCGTCTGCACGCAATCCTTGCAATTGGGGATTGAGGTTACAGCCTGTGCTGGCATTGCGAACCTCGAAGTGAAGATGCGGCGCGCGGGATGCACCTGTATTCCCGCTGTAGGCGATGCATGCTCCTTTTTTCACCTGACAACTGCCCGGAGGCAGATCAAGCTCCTGTCGCCAGGACTGCGTGGCATATTGGGTGTGAAGGGCCAGTGCGTCGAGGGAGTCGGTGAAATGCTGCAAGTGGCCGTAGACAGTGATGAGGCCATTGGGATGGGTGATGAAAAGGGCTTTACCCAGGCCATCTTCTCCAATGGACAGATGACTGATGTAGCCATCGGCAGCGGCATAGACAGGCAGCCCTTCCCGGCCGCCCGTGCGAATATCCACTCCCATATGAAAGTGTCCTTCCCGCAGCTCGCCAAAGTTGGCGGCCAGTTGAAGGGGCCTGTCCAGGGGACAGCGGAAATATCCCTGAGATGAACGGGGCCACCAGTATGCCAGGATAGCTACCAGAAGAAAGAGGATGATTAATGGAAAGAGCCTTCGGCTGGATGTTTGATGAGCTTTGGTATCGGAGTGGGTCATGGTCATCGTTTGCATTCAAAGTAACGGGGCCGCTGCCGTGGTGTAAACTGCGATCTGCCAACGCGGAAGGTTCGTCTGCCAATTCCCGGACAGCGTTTGCAGATGGAAAACGGGGGTTGGTCGACAAATCTCAGAGCCGGGGATTGTTCATCCGGCGTGCAAACGGTACATTTGAAGCATGGAAAAAAGGCAGCTGTTGCTACTGGGATGTTTTGTAGCCTTTTATCACCTGATCCATATCGTTTACGATATGCCCAACCTGGTGCATGGCTCGCCGGGCTTCGATTGGCTGCCGGAAAATGGACGGGCCTGGCTGACAAGGATCGGGGATATCTGTTTTTATTTCTTATTTACTTTTATTCCCTATTGGGCATTGTGGCGATGGTGGCCGGAAAGAGCGTGGGCATATATTGCGCTGGTATTGGTTGTATGCCTGCCGGCGATCTTCCTGATCCGTTATTGGATGGAGCGGACCGGATTGGGCAGCCGTATCCGGCTGCGTACCTTTTTCCTTAACCATTTGTTCTATGCGCTTATTTCCGTGGTGTTTGGGATCGTCTTTTATTTTATCCGGTGGTCCCGACACAAGGAGCTGCAGCAAAAAGACCTGGAGATCCAGCACCGGCAGTCTGAGCTATCCTTTCTTCGCAGCCAGATCAACCCTCATTTCCTTTTTAACAGCCTGAACAATATCTATTCGCTCGTGTACCAGGGCTCCGGTCAGGCATTAACGGCTATTGCGGGCCTGTCGGATCTTTTACGTTACATGCTGTATGATGCGTCGGAGAAGGTACCGCTGGCAACGGAAATGGATTATATCCGGAAATATATCGGTCTGCAGCAGTTGCGTTTTGATCATCCGGTGGAAGTGCATATGAAGACGGACGGAACCATGGCGGGCGTTGTTATCCCACCTTTGTTGCTGATCCCTTTTATCGAGAACGCGTTCAAACATGGCGACCTGGGCAACGGCGGCCTATCCATCTACCTGGACAGCGGACCGAAAAAGATCTATTTTCATTGCACGAACCGTAAGGGATCACAGCAGAAGGATCCGGGTGGCGGCATCGGCCTGGAAAATGTAAAAAGGAGATTATCGCTTTTATATCCCGGCAAGCACGTATTTTCAATGGAGGATGGTCCTATACATTTTTCCATCAATCTCGAACTGAGACATGACTGACCCTGCACCCATAAGATGTATCATTGTGGATGACGAGCCATTGGCCGTGGCCTTGCTGGCGGACTATGTAATGAAAACGCCAGGGCTGGAGACGGTCCTCCGGACAACGCATGTCCTGGAAGCTTTACAGGCTGTGCAGGAAGATAAGGCGGACCTGCTGTTCCTGGACATACAGATGCCAGAGCTCACGGGCATCCAGTTCCTAAAGATCATCCGGAACAGGTGTAAGGTGATCCTAACGACGGCATATACACAGTATGCGTTGGATGGGTATGAGCACGATGTGGCGGATTATCTGCTGAAGCCGATCACCCTGGACCGGTTTATGATCGCAGTGCAAAAAGCAAAAGAGCGGATGGGGGTCAGGACCGCCCTGGCGGTGGAAAATAACGATGCGGCGCCGATAGTGCCGGCCAGGAAGCAGGACCATATTTTCGTCAAGACGGAATACCGCGTTCAGCGGGTGGATCTGGCGGCGATTCACTATATCGAAGCGTTGCGGGATTACGTCGCTGTCCACACCGGGACGGGAAAGATCCTTTCGCTGGAGAGCATGAAACATATGGAGGAGATGTTGCCGGGAGATCAGTTCATCCGCATTCATAAGAGCTATATCATCAACTGCAGCAGGATCGACTTTTTAGAGCGGGGGAGAGTAGTGATTGGCAAGGAGTATTTGCCAATAGGGGACACCTATAAAGAGAGAGTGAGAACGAAACTGGGCCTATCTTAAATCATTGTATACCATATACTTACAAGTCAGTTAACAAAATCTTCACCTTCATCGCTTGCACATGAACGTAATTGTTCGTATATTTGCAGCGCAAAGCCGGGCAACGGTCTAATACACTTGCCATCCCAGGGTTTGATTTGACACTTTCTTAGATACGATTCTTCGGTGTTTTTTAATCTTCCTCCTTGCCCGGATCAACACTCGTGAATAATTAAATAGTATACGTTATGAAAAGTGATGTCATGGACAGTTATGTCCCAATGGAACCTGCTATCCTTAATGAGTTGGTGACTGAAGTAAAAGAAACGGTGGCAACGGAAGTTGCTTTTGAGAAAGAGGTGAAATCTTCTTTCGGATTGGTGGATATGTGGAATATCCGTAAGCATGGCCGTTATGCCGGCAAGCCTCGTCAAAAGGGCACCATTACTACAGGAATCAGCTATTAACAATAGTACAGGCTCTGTTTAGCAGTTAGTTTGATCCCCGCTATCGCGGGGATCTTTTTTTGCCTGGCCCCCATGGGGTCGATCCTCAGATGATGTCCATTTTCTTCATCAGGAAGGATGCATTGCGGTTGCGGGCAATGCCTTGCTGAAGCCGGTAGTCGAAGAGGAGCTCATCGCCCTGGATGATGCTTTCGAAGCAATAATTGCTGACAAGGCCCGGCATTTCCTTTTCCAGGCTGCCCAGCGACAAGTCGTGCGTAGCAAAGAACGAGAGGCATGGATATTGCAAAAGCTTACGTATGAATTGTTCGGAGCCGTAGGTCTTGTCTTCCGAATTGGTGCCACGCAGGATCTCGTCTATCAATACGAGGGAAGGGATGCCACCCCGAAGGCTGTGAATGATCCGTTGCAACTTTTTCAGCTCCGCCATAAAATAGGAGGTATGTTCCTGCAGCGAGTCGCTGACGCGGAGGGAGGTGAGGAGCTGCATAGGCGTAAAAGAAAAGGCGGTGGCGCAGACGGGAGCGCCGCATTGCGCGAGTAAAAGGTTGACGCCAATGGTACGCAGGAAGGTGGTCTTACCGGACATATTGGAGCCGGTGACAAGGATCAGGCGCTGGTCTTTTCCAATAGAGCAGTCATTGGCGATACGTTCGGCAGCGGGGATCAATGGATGAGCCAGGTGGGTGGCTGCGAGCCGGAGGCCGGTGTCTTGCACCGGAGCGGGGTAGATGAACGTGGGATTGGAAAAAGCAAAAGATGCCAATGAGTTGAGGCTTTCGATATCGCCTACGGCGTCGATCCATTCGTGGAACCTGTCCTTATAGGTCTCTTTCCATTTTTCCAGGGCGGCCATGCAGTGCAGATCGTACAGGAGAAAGCTGTTCAGAAAGATATTCACCAGCACATTGAGCCGCTGATCAAAGAAAGATGCCAGCTGGGAAAGGCGGCGAATGGCCCGGTGAGCCGTCGATGTGCGGGTCTGCAGATCCTGAAGGGCAGCGGCCCCCTGGGGATCCATCGTATTAAAGACGGCCAGGATGGACGCATATTGATCGAGGATGGCCTGTTTTTTACTGATAAGCAAGTGTTGCCTGGAGATATAGCCTGTGAAGGAACCAATGAACGCCCAGGAAAGCAAAACGCCCGTCAGCAGCGGTGCATAGAGATCGGTGGCCAGGTACAGGCCGATGGAAAAAAGGTTGTATGCGACCAGGAGCCAGCGAAGGAAGGTAAGACCTTTTCGCCCAGTGATACGGGAAGGATTGGAAAGCCAGCCGGTGAGGCTATGCAGGTTGCCTTCCTTTTCTCCGGCCAGAAGGCCTTTTGCCGTCAGCAACTGGCATTTGTCAGGTTGTTGGGTAAGAGCCCGGATCGCCTGTTGCTGCTGCTGGATGTCCGGAATTTGCAGCAAGGGAGTTCTCAGCAGGGTGGAAAGCCGGGCTTTTCCCAGAGAGGTAGTGGTCCGGTTGAGCAGGTGAAACAGTGAGCGGGGGCCAAAGATATCCAGGTCGTCCAGGTATGAGTAGGAATCCAAATGGTCTTTCCCGTCCGGAAAGCTGTTGACCTGCCCATGCAGGATAGCCTGTTCGTTGGTATTGACGTACAACAGCTTTTCCAGCAGGGCTTTCTGGTCATTCCACCGGAAATAGCGATTTACCAGGACGATGAAGGCCGCCAGGAGCAAAAAAAACAGACCGGCGATGAGCCGGGGAAAAGAAGGAATAAGGTAAAAACCAGCCACGCATAATCCCAGGAAGCAAATAAGACGAAGGGTGGCCAGCAGCGCCAACCTCTTCCGTACCATCCGGAGACGAGCGGTATATGAAGTTATCTTCTCTTCATAGAACGAAATGGGGGCTGGCATTACATGATATCCATGGCCTTAACAAAAAATGTGCAGACGAAAGGTAATATGAGGGTGAGATATTCGAAATGGGCGCCAATGGCGAAAATGAAAGCTGCGGTAGAGATAAGGAAGAGGATCCAATAAAGTCCCGTGTTTTTCTTTTGCTTTTCCATGCTATGAGGGTTGTAAGTTTGACGCAAAACTAAGTGAAAAGGCTCAAAAAGAAAAGAGTATGAATTACCTTTGCGGTCCTACATCTTTGCCGGCCATTTTAAAACCTTCTGAGAAAACAAAAAAGGCGTGACAAGTTGACACATTTCAGATTTTTACTATAAATTAGCCACATAATGTAAAAAATACACATTATGTGGATGGCAAAAAAAATTGCTTTACATGTCTGTTTTAAAAATTGATTTCTATCTACGTTTTCATACTCGGCCCGGTCAAACATTGCATTTGTCAGGAAATATAGCGGCCCTGGGGGACAAGGATCCATTGAAAGCGCTGTCCATGCAATATATGAACAGCGATTTCTGGCATGTGCAGGTCGTGTTGGAGCAGTGGCCAAAAGCGCCTGTCAGCTATCATTATATCCTGCATACGGAGGATGGAAAAATGACGGAAGAATGGGGTGGCGACCGGCAATTGGAACAGCCGGCGGCGGACACTGGCGAGATGCAGGTGATGGATACCTGGAACTGGTCGGGGGAATATGAGAATGTATTTTATACCGCTCCATTCCGGGATGTATTGCTGCGGAGGAAGGGTAAAAGCCGTAAATCCCGGACGAAAGGGGTGATCACGCATATATTCAAGGTGAAGGCGCCTTTGCTGAAGCAGGATGAGACGCTGTGTCTTTTGGGCAGCGGGCCGGCGTTGAAAGATTGGGAAAGCGAAGATCCTCTGTTGATGGTACAGGAGGGGAATTGGTGGACTTGCCGGTTGAGTTTGCCAAAAGAATCGCTGCCGGTGGTCTACAAATATGGCGTCTACCATATGAAAGAAAAGCGGGTGGTGCTGTATGAAAATGGAGATAACCGGTATTTGCATGGGGATGCCCATCAGCATACGTTGACGGTCCTTCACGACGGATTTGTGCACTTGCCGAATAATACCTGGCGAGGCGCCGGGGTGGCTATACCTGTTTTCAGCCTGCGCACTAAAAAGTCGATGGGGGTGGGTGAGTTTACGGACCTGAAGCTGTTGATCGATTGGGCGGTGAAATGCGGTCTGAAAGTGGTGCAGATACTGCCGGTGAATGACACCACCGCCAATCATGACTGGCAGGACTCCTATCCCTATGCGGCTATCTCGGCTTTTGCGCTGCATCCATTGTACCTGAACCTGGAGAAATGCGCCGGGCGTAAATATGCCGAGCTGATCAAGCCTTTGAAAAAACGCCAGAAGGAGCTAAATGAGCTGCCACAGGTGGACTACGAGGCCGTAATGAAGATCAAGCTCCTGACAGTCAAAGAATTATACGAGATACAGAAAGTACAATTTGAGAAAGACCCGGATTATATCGCTTTTTTTGAGCAGAACAAGCATTGGTTGATACCCTACGCTGCCTTTTGTTACCTGAGAGATAAGAACGGAACGCCGGATTTTTCTGCCTGGAAGTCGCATCGGAATTATGACAAAGAGGCCATCGAACAATTCGTGGCGCGTGGGACCCGGCATTATGCGTCTATTGCCCTGCAGTATTTCATACAATATCATTTGCACCTGCAGCTGCGGGAAGCTGCGGACCACGCCCATGAGAACGGTGTCATTATGAAAGGCGATATCCCGATCGGCATTTACCGGTACAGCTGCGACGCCTGGATGGAGCCTCGTCTTTACCATATCGATCAGCAGGCGGGCGCGCCTCCGGACAATTTTGCCGTAAAGGGACAAAACTGGGGATTTCCTACCTATAATTGGGAGGAGATGGAAAAGGATGGGTTTTGCTGGTGGAAGCAGCGGTTTGAGCAGATGAGCAATTATTTCGATGGGTTCCGCATCGATCATATCCTGGGCTTTTTCCGTATCTGGAGCATACCCATGGATGCGGTGCAGGGGATCCTGGGGCATTTTGTCCCGGCGATACCGGTGCACCGGGTCGAGTTCGGCGAAAGGAATCTCTGGTTTGACCATGACCGTTATACCCGGCCGTTCATCAACGATGCAGTGCTCTGGGAATTATTCGGGAATGACTCGGAATACGTGAAGGCGAATTTTCTATGGGGCAGGGACCATGGTACTTATGTGCTGCGCGAAGCATTTGATACGCAACGCAAGGTGGAAGCCTGGTTCAACGGCGTCGGGCATTCGGATCTTCATGCGCGGATCAGGGATGGCTTATATGATCTGATTTCCAATATCATCCTGATGGATGTGGAAGGCAGCGGGCAGCAGCAATTCCATTTCCGTATTGCCATGGATCAGACGTCTTCGTTCAGGTACCTTGAATGGCATACACAGCAGGGCCTGAAGGACCTTTATGTGAATTATTTTTTTAGCCGGCAGGACGCATTCTGGGAGAGGGAGGCTATGCATAAGCTTCCTGCACTAAAGCGGGCTACCAACATGCTGGTCTTTGGGGAGGATCTTGGAATGGTGCCCCGTTGCGTGCCCGATGTCATGCGGCAATTAGGGATCCTCAGCCTGGAGATCCAGCGCATGCCGAAGAACCCCGCCCGGGAGTTCTTTCATCCGAATGAGGCGCCCTATTTATCAGTCGTTACCCCGTCCACGCATGATATGAGCACCATCAGGGGATGGTGGGAAGAGGACAGGGAGAAGATCCAGCGGTTCTTTAACCAGGAGCTGGGTCAATGGGGCGAAGCGCCTTATTTCTGTGAACCCTGGGTAAACAAGGCGATCGTGTTACAGCACCTTCATTCTCCCGCACAGTGGAGCATTTTCCAGTTACAGGACCTTTTGGGCATGAGCGAGCAGTTCCGGCGGGAAAACCCTCATGACGAGCGGATCAATGTACCGGCCGATCCGAAGCATTATTGGAGATACCGAATGCATCTCACGTTGGAGGAGCTGATCAGGGAGAAGGAGTTTAATGATGAGCTGAAGGGGTATGTGGAACATGCGGGCAGATAAAAAAGCCGGACCTTGCGGTCCGGCTGGGGGAGAGGGGTTCAGGAACGAAAACGTTTAGAGATACTTTCGATTAGAGATACTTTACAAAGGTCTGCTCGTATTGAGCGCCGTTGTGGCTAATGACCTTCAGGAAATAATTTCCGTTTCTCAGGTGAGAGATAGCAACAGATTGCTGATTAACACCGGAAGTAAGCTGCTGTTGCTGTGTAAGGACCAGCACGCCAGACATATTGTATACCTGTACCATTGCGGAAGTGGCGGTCGTGCTGTTCAGCGTATAGTTCACTACGGAGATGGCGGGATTGGGATATACCTGTAAATTTTGGTTGGCGGTGGCCTTAGTGGTATTGGACAGGCAAACGATCCTGGAATACCTGGAGGTGCCGTCCATATCCACCTGACGAAGCCTGTAATAATTATTACCGCTTAATAAATGCTCGTCCGTGAAAGTGTAATCGGTGGAATGGGTGTTGTTGGTTCCTATTACTACGCCGATGGAATCGAATCCGCTGGCATTGGCAGACCTTTCTATTACAAACCATTTACAGTTGGTGAGATTTTCCATTGTCCACAGCAGCTGACCTTCGGAGTCGCCCGTTGTCTGGCTGGTGAAGCTCATAAGAAGAGCGGGCTGGCTGCTCTTGTTCTGTGCCAGTTCCTGGGCGTTTGCACTGGTTGCGCCGGCCATCATGATCACGGCGGTAAAAAGAGCGGTAGTAAAGGTAGCTGCGTTAATAGTTTTCATCTGGGTACGTTTTCGTGTTACGCTCTATACCAGGTAAATTGTGTACCAAAAAACAAAACGTTGAATATTAATCATTTAAGAGCGTGCCAAACCCTCCAACGTTCCCTGAATGGGAAAAATCTTCTCATTTCTGCAAAAAAGGTAGGAAAAACACGATGGGTACCGTAATTTATGCAGGGCGGCTGCCCTGTGGCCCGTGCTCTGTACCTTTGCGCCCATGCAATTTAAGTATTACGCTTACGAACTGGCATTCCGTCATCCATTTACTATTTCCAGGGGTACGAAGACCCATCAGCCTACCCTGATCGTCGAATTGGAGCACCGGGGGATAAAAGGCTATGGGGAGGCCCCTGCCATCAGCTACTATCATATTCCTGTCGAAAAAATGATCGCCGACCTGGAGGCGAAGCGGCCGTTTATAGAGCGGTACGCGCTTACGGACCCTGAGCGGTATTGGCATTATCTGCATCATCTGATACCTGACAACTCATTCCTGGTCTGTGCGCTGGATATGGCCGCCTGGGACATTGCGGGAAAGCTGCGGCAACAACCTTTATATAATATGTGGAAGCTGGATCCGGCAGCGGGACCGATGACGGACTTTACCATCGGGATCGACACGATTGACAAAATGGTGGCCAAGATCCAGGAAAGACCCTGGCCAATCTATAAGATCAAGCTGGGTTCGCCGGACGATATTGCGATCATGCGGGCTTTGCGTCAGCATACGGCAGCTGTATTCCGGGTAGATGCCAATGCGGGATGGACGCTGGAGCAGGCACTGGAGATCATTCCAGTCTTAAAAGAACTGAATGTTGAGTTCGTGGAGCAGCCGCTGGCGAAAGAAGATTGGGAAGGAATGAAAGTATTGTTTCAGCAATCGCCGCTGCCCCTGATCGCCGACGAGTCCTGTGTGCGGGAAGCTGATGTCGAAAAGTGCAGGGGCTATTTTCATGGCATCAATATAAAGCTGACAAAGTGCAGTGGTATTACGCCGGCCCGGCGAATGATCGCTGCGGCGCGCGGTTGGGGTATGAAGGTAATGGTGGGGAGCATGAACGAAAGCTCGGTGGGCAGCGCTGCCATAGCACATTTGTTGCCCGGCCTGGATTATGTGGATATGGATGGGCCTTTATTATTAAAGGAAGATCTTGCGACGGGTGTTGCTTTTGATCAAGGCAAAGTGCAGATCCCCCGCGCCCCGGGGCTGGGCATCGATTTTACGGGGCTATATGAAAAAGTGTAAGAAAGACGTGTATAAATTTAATTACAGAAAGCCATTGCAAATTCGTTAAAGCTGTTTAACTTTCCTTTAACGTTCAAAAATCGTGTAAACGATTGCACGATGCATGTAACGTTTTACTACTACACTTGGACCAAACTATTGCCATACGAGAAATGCAGGAGCGCATTGCTTTCTATGAGGATATGAAAGCATACAACCAGTTGTTCGAGCTCTTGTCCGGAGGTATCTTCAGGTTCACCTACTCCCTGGTGAAGTCGCAGGAAGTGGCGGAAGAGATCGTTTCCGATGTTTTTATAAAGATGTGGCAGATCCGGGACAGGCTGCCGGAGATCGAAAACCTGAAAGTCTATCTCTATACCATTGCCAGGAATTTCTCCTTCAATTATATTACCAAGCATTATAAGAATACGATGGTCAGCCTGGATGAGCTGGACGTGGAGGCTGTGATCGAGCTCAACGGGCCGGTGGAAATGTGTATTTCCGCGGATCTCATCCAGCAGATCGGGCGTGTCATCCGGCAGCTGCCGCCGCAATGCCGGCTTATCTTTCAGCTCGTGAAGGAGGAAGGTCTTAAATATAAGGAAGTGGCCGCTGTGCTGGAAATATCTCCATTGACTGTCCGCAATCAGCTGGCTATTGCTGTCCGCAAGATCGGGGAAATGCTGCCAGCCTATCTGCAATCGGGTTTTAAGGAGATCAACCGGTTCTCCCATTCTTAAGCGGCTGTCCGGCCTCCCCAAAAAAATTCCCTCATCCTTTGGTACATTCCGATCAGAGGCATTGTCTGTAGAATAAGCACATCTATATGCAGGAAGATCAATTTAAACAGGAAGAAAGGTTTTGGCTGCTGGTAAGTTTACGACTTGCCGGAGAAGCTACGCCTGAGGAATTGGATGAGCTGGATGCATGGCTCGTACGTTGTCCGGAGATGGGGGTGCGGATGGAAATGCTGCATGGCCTATGGGAGAGCGTGCCGTCGGATGCCAGGAGGGGAGGCGCGCTTAACAGGCACCTGCAGCGGCTGAGCAATCATTTATCAGCCCCTGCCCTCAATTATGAGACGACAGCCGTTCTGGAGGAGGAAGAGGAGGTCAGCGTTGGCTCGTCCCGGTGGACCCGTCGGCTGCTATGGCCGGCACTGGGAATAGCCGCGGCCATAGCCCTGGTATTCCTGTTTGTAAACGTACAGGAGCCCAGGGGCGAGGCGACGCGGACGGCGCAGAATACGGTGAGCACAAAACGAGGCTCCAAGTCAAAGATCCAGTTGCCGGATGGATCGCAGGTATGGCTGAATGCCGACAGCCGGATCATCTATGACGAGAATTTCCGGGGCCCTTTCCGGCAGGTGCAGATAATTGGTGAAGCCTATTTCGACATTGCGAAGGACAAGGACCATCCATTTATCATCCATGCCAATTCCATCGATATAAAGGTATTGGGCACCAGCCTGAATATCCGGAGCTATAATAACGAAAAGAATACGGAGACAGTCCTGATCCGCGGCTCTATCGAAGTGACGCTGCGAAGCAGCCCCGATAAGAAGATAATTTTGCAACCCAACGAAAAGTTGGTGGTACAGAACGGCAAGGCGATCGTCGTAAAGAATAAGCCCGTGCTACAAAAGGAGGAGCCCGCGCCTGTGATGACACTGGGCAAAGCGCATCTGCAGGAAAAGGATAGTACGGCCATGGATATCCTGTGGGTGAAGAACCAGCTTGCTTTTGACAAGGAAACGCTGGAGGATGCCGCCCGGAAGATCGAGCGCTGGTATGATGTAAAGGTGACTATCAAAGATGAAAGACTTAAGCATACGGAATACAGCGCCGTCTTCGAAGATGAGAGTTTGCGGCAGGTGATGGAGGCATTGCGGATGACGGGTAATTTCCGGTATGTCATCAGCAAAAAAGAGATTACCATAACACCCTAGTATAGAAGTCGGATGCATCAGCACCGGCATGACTCCCTTTCCGACATTGCGGGCAGCCTGCATGGGGCCGTCTATTGTTTAACCAAAATTGCTTATATGAAAATCACTTAACACATTCCTGTCTGTTAACGAAAAAGCGGAGAATGATTGCAGCATTCCCCGCCGGTGTAAAGACAATTCCTGCTCCATGCGGAGCGGGTTCTTATCATTTTATCAAAACTAAGTTATGAAAAAAAACGCAAGCGGCGTATCGGTTGATAACCGCCGTTTAATCATCAAATGCCTGCTGATGACCAAACTTGCCATTTTACTGATTATTGTTCAATCCATGCAATCCTTTGCCAACAATGGTTATGGGCAGGGAAATATCAGTCTCAGACTGGAAAAAACGCAATTAAAAAAGGTATTTAAAGCCATCGAAGAAGGTGGTTTCTATCGATTTGTGTACAAGGACGAAATCCTACCGAAGGAACAGGGCATCAGTATCCGGGTACAGCATGCCGAACTGGCTGCCGTCATGGATAAAGTGCTGGAAAACACCGGACTGACCTATCATAAGCTCAGTGAGAACCTGGTAGTCATCACCCGTGCGGACGCCGGGGAAAGTATCCGTGCCCTGCAGGCAGTGAAGATCACCGGCAAAGTGACCAATGATAAGGGCGAGGCTTTGAGAGGGGTGTCTGTCGTGGAAAAAGGCACCAATAATGGCACAGTGACAGGGGATGACGGCGGATTTACTTTACAGGTCACCAGCCCGAATGCCATACTGGTCTTTAGCTATATTGGATTTGCCAACCAGGAATATCCATTGAAAGGAAAGACAAGCGCGGATGTCCGGTTGCTTGCTTCCGAGAATGCCCTGAAAGATATCGTGGTTGTAGGTTACGCCACACAAAAGAAGGTGACGGTTACGGGGGCGGTAGCCACTGTTAAAGGGGCGGAGTTGCAAAAGTCTCCCACCGTTAACCTGTCTAACTCCCTGGCGGGCAGGCTGCCGGGTGTCATCGCCATTCAGTCCAGCGGGGAACCCGGCTACGATGGATCGACCATTCAGATCCGTGGCACCAATACCATCGGCAACAGCGGGGCAATGATCGTGATCGACGGTATCCCGGATCGCGCAGGCGGTCTGGATCGTATAAACTCGGCTGATATCGAAAGTGTCTCCATACTAAAAGATGCTTCTGCCGCTATTTATGGCGTCAGGGGGGCCAACGGGGTTATCCTCATCACAACGAAACGGGGCAAATCAGGCGTGCCCCAGCTTTCGTATGACTTCAACCATGGCTGGGCCCAGCCTACGCGCATTCCTAAGCTGATGAATGGTCCTGAATATGCGGAGGTTAATAATGAGCTATCCCTCTTCAATAATTTGCCGGCGGATCAATGGACGGCCGGCTGGGCAGCGTTTAAAAGCACAGGAAGCTATACCCGGACGGACAACGCTGTCGTGGTCAATGCTCCTTACTCTCCCGACTATATCAAAAAGACCGCCGACGGCAGCGATCCCTGGGGACATCCGAATACCGACTGGTTTAAAGGCGCGTTAAAGACCTGGTCTCCCCAGGTTCGGCATAACCTACAGATCAATGGCGGATCGGAGAACGTACGTTACCTTGCTTCCCTGGGCTACCTGGATCAGGACGGTTATTATAAGCATTCAGCCACCGGGTACAAACAGTACGATATGCGGCTGAATATGGATGCGAAGATCAATAAGTACATCAATACCAGCATTGGTCTCACGGCTCGTGAAGAGAACAGGTTCTATCCCACACAGAGCGCCGGATCGATCTTCCGTATGCTGATGCGGGGCAAACCGACGGAGCCCGAGATTTGGCCCAATGGCCTTCCTGGCCCGGATATTGAAAATGGTCAGAACCCTGTCGTCATCACTACCAACCAGACAGGATACGATAAGCAATGGAAAGATTATTTCCAGACCAATGGCCGCGTAGAGATTACCAACCCCTGGATAGAGGGGCTGAAACTGACCCTCTCCGGAGCGCTGGATAAACTGATCACCCGCGGTAAGAAATGGGAAACGCCCTGGTACCTGTATTTCTGGGACCATGCCACCTACGAGCCCGACGGGAAAACGCCTTTACTGACGAAATCCGTGCGATCCACATTCACAGATCCCCGTCTTAGCCAATTCGACGAAAATCAACTGAACATCAACCTGACAGGGTTGCTGTCCTATGACCATACTTATGGCCCACATACCATCAACCTGCTGGCGGGACTATCCAAGGAGACGGTGAACGACGATGGTTTTAATGCCTTCCGCCGTTATTTTATTTCTTCGGCAGTCGACCAGTTGTTTGCTGGCGGATCGGATCAGCAGAACACGGGGGGCGCTGGTTATGAGCGGGCCCGGATGAGCTATTTCGGCCGTGTAGGCTACAATTATAAGGAAAAGTATTTATTGGAATTCCTCTGGCGTAGCGACGGCTCCTATATCTTTCCGAAGGAGAAGCGGTTTGGATTCTTTCCCGGCGTGCTGGCCGGATGGAATATTTCCAATGAAGACTTCTTTAAGGCTGTTCCTCTCATCAACTATCTTAAATTACGGGGCTCCTACGGACAGTTAGGCAATGACCAGGTGTATTACAATGGAGCACTGCAGGAATACGCTTTTGCTTCTCTATATAGTTTAGGGACTCAGGTCATCAATAACCAGGTCCTGAAGACTTTGTCCGAGACGGTGGTCCCCAATGACCAGTTCACCTGGGAAGTGGCGCGGAATTCCGACATCGGCCTGGAGGGAAGCATGATGAACTCAAAGATTTTCTTCGAGTTGGATTATTTCTATAACCGGCGTAACAACATGCTGATCCATCCCGGATCCGTACCCGGAAGCTCGGGCATAAGCGGCCTTTTACCACCTGTGAACAAGGGTAAGCTGGAGAACAAGGGATTCGAGTTCAAGCTGGGATACAATGGGCAGGCGGGCGAATTCAAATACAGTGTCAGTGTGAACGGGGGATTTGCCAAGAACAAGATCCTCTATTGGGATGAGGCCTCAGGGGCGCCAAAATACCAATTGGCTACAGGCCATTCCTATGGCACCAGCGGACCGAATTTCCTGGCGTACGAATATGACGGTGTATTCAAAGATCAAAAGGACATCGACACCAGGACCCTGGATTATTCTGCGCTCGCCGGCACTTTAAGGCCGGGTGATATGAAGTTCAAGGACATCGGAGGCCCCAATGGCGGCCCGCCAGACGGCAAGATAGACGGCAACGACGAGAAGAGGTTGGATAAGAACCGCGACCCGACGTTTACGGGCGGCCTGGTTGCCAACATGGCCTACAAAGGCTTCGATCTTTCCATCCTTTTTCAGGGCGCTTCCGGAGGTCTCCTCTTCTTTGGTACGGAATCGGGCGACATCGGCAATTTCCTCCAGTATAGCTATGATCATCGCTGGTCTGTCGATCATCCCAGCAGCACGGATCCCCGGCTGGCCAACAGGGGCGATACCTACTATACGGGTGGCGGAGCGGGCAACAACACTTACTTCCTTCGCAACAGCAATTATATCCGTCTCAAAAATATCGAATTAGGATACACTTTGGGCAGTATTTCGAAAAGGGCCGGTATCAGCAACCTCCGTATCTATGTCAGCGGACTTAACCTGCTCACCTGGGATAAAATGAAGATCTGGGACCCTGAGTCCACTTCCGGCAACGGCCAGTATTATCCGCAGTCCCGAATTTTAAATACAGGCGTAAGAGTAACTTTCTAAAATGATTTATATGAAAAATATAAAATTCAAACTATTCTGCCTGTTTATTCTTTTATCAGGCATGTTCTCGTGCAAAAAGGATTTTCTCGATACAAAATCCCAGACTACAGTGCCATCCTCCTCCACCTGGACAGACGGTCCCTTATCGACGGCATTCGTCACGGGTATCTACAGCGGTCTGGGCATGGGCGGTTTTGATGAGCAGATGCTGGCTTCTCTCAGCGACGAAGCCGTGTTTACCCATGCCGGACGGGGTATCAATACTATCAATGAGGGAACATTAAATCCTTCCAATCTTGGCTGGACCAATAATACTTACGAGTGGACGAATATGTATAACCATATCCGTACCTGCAATGTCGCCCTGGAGCAGCTGCCTGTGGCCACTTTTAGCGACGCTGCATTAAAGAAGCAGCTGATGGGCGAGGCGCATTTTCTCAGGGGCTATTTCTATCACCAGCTTCTGAGATATTACGGGGGTGTCCCGCTGATCTCCAAGACTTATGGCCTGAACGAGGATTATACTATCGCCAGGAATACCTTTGAAGAATGCGTAAATTTCATCAGTAAAGAATGCGACAGCGCGGTGCTCTTGCTGACAGGCATGTCCATGCCCTCCGGCCGTGCATCCGTCAATGCGGCGTTGGCGCTGAAATCCCGGCTCCTGCTATATGCGGCCAGCGACCTGCATGATATGACGAAGGCTAAGGCCAATTCTGCCACTATCGGGGCATATGCCCATCCCGAACTGCTGGGATACACCACTTCGGATCCTGCCACCCGGTGGACGGCTGCGATGAATGCAGCCAAGGCGGTGCTGGATGATGCGGGGAGTGGATACAAACTCGGACTCAGCGCACCCGAGACCTCGGCAGCTGCCCAGGCCAATTATCTTTCCATTGCAATGGGAGGGGGTAGCAAGGCTCCTGGCATCGACGCAACCGCAGCTTCGGAGCTTCTGTTCACCCGCGATTTTACACCTAATAAGGACGAATATGCCGGCATCTATGTCGGTCTGGCCAACGGGCCGAACGGCTACCATAATTGGGCTGGCAATTCTCCCATCCAGGAATTGGTAGATGACTATGAAATGATGGACGGTTCCCGGTTCGACTGGAATAATGCCACCCAAAAAGCTGCCCCCTATGTCAACAGGGACCCCCGTTTTTATGCCACTATCCTGTATGATGGTGCAGGTTGGAAACCCAGGGACAAAATCTCCGGCAATGTGGATCCGGTAAACCAGATACAGGTGGGGTCTTACCAGGTAGCCTCGGGCATGATACCTGGTCTCGATACGCGGCAGAGCTCCATCGAAAACTGGAATGGCAGCTGGACAGGCTACTATATGAAAAAATTTATCGACCCCGATCCGAATATCGTAGATAACACTACCCGGCAATATATCCCCTGGCCTTTCTTCCGGTATACCGAGGCCGTCCTGAACTATGTGGAAGCCAACATCGAGCTGGGCAATGAACCGGAAGCGCGGAACTGGCTTAACAAGATCCGGTACCGGGCAGGAATGCCTGCCATCCCTGTTACTGTTACGGGAGATTCTCTCCGGCAGCGATACAGGAACGAGCGAAGGATCGAGATGGCGTATGAGGAGCAGCGTTATCATGACGCGCGCCGCTGGATGATCGCCCCTGCTACGCTCGGTCGAAAGCTTGTTTACATGAGCGTTACAGGCATGCTCAAATCTGGCGCCACCGCCCCCTCCCCCTACAGACACGACGAGACCCTGTACAATTATACCTATTCGCCCGTGGTGGACAATAGCCTGGAGAACAGGCAGTGGGTGGATAAAATGTATTTCCGGCCCATTAGCCGCGACGAGATGATCAAAAATAATAAACTGGTACAGAACCCGGGATACGAATAATATTAACATTGAAACACGGAAATTTTCGATGAAAAGATCATTATTTTTATGCCTGCTCTTCGGAGCAGGCATTTTCTTCACCAGCTGTGGACATCCAGCCGTGGATGACATGGCTGACACCAGCCATTCCAACACATCCCAGGCTGCCGGCCGGAATGCCCTTTTCAGGCTGCTGCCACCGGACAGCACGCATATCACCTTTTCCAACCAGCTGACCGAAGGGCTCAACACCAATGTATTATTATATGAGTATTTCTACAACGGAGGTGGAGTAGCGGTAGGTGACATGAACGGGGATGGGCTGCAGGACGTTTATTTCACCGGCAACATGACTGACAACAAGCTGTATCTCAACCGGGGCCGGTTGCAATTTGAAGACATCACCGACAGGGCTGGTGTAGCCGGCAGGCCGGGGCCGTGGAAAACAGGTGTTGCCATAGCAGATGTGAACGGAGACGGCAAGCCGGACATCTTTGTCTGTTATTCGGGCAAGGTACGCGGCATCAAAAGGATGAAGCAGCTGTTCATCAACCAGGGTAATGATGCAGGCGGCGTCCCTCGCTTTAGTGAACAGGCCGAACAATACGGGCTGGCGGACTCTTCTTACACGACGCAGGCTTATTTTTTCGATGAGGACAGGGATGGAGACCTGGACCTGTTGTTGCTGAACCATAATCCGAACAACCTGCCCGTGCTGAACGAAGTGAGCACGGCGGCCATCCTTAAGCAGCAGGACCCCCTTTGCGGGGTGCGTTTATACCGGAACGACGGAGGACGTTTTCATGATGTAACGGCTGGCGCGGGGCTCAACAGCAGCTCGCTCAGCTATGGATTGGGCGCGGGCATTGCGGATATCAACGGGGATGGATGGCCGGACATTTATATTTCCAATGATTATGCCGTACCGGACGCTTATTATATCAATGATCACAAAGGCGGATTTGTCAATCATCTTACAGACGGCTTTGGCCATATATCCCAGTTCTCCATGGGGAACAATGTAGCCGATGTAAATAACGACGGGTTGCCGGACATTTTTACCCTGGACATGCTGCCGGAAGACAATCGTCGCCAGAAGCTGCTGTTCTCTCCGGACAACTATGAGAAGTTCGACCTCTACCTGAGGAGTGGTTTTTATTACCAGTATATGCGCAATATGCTACAGCTGAACGATGGCAATGGCCATTTCAGCGAAGTGGGGCAGCTGGCCGGCATCTCCAATACGGACTGGAGCTGGGCGCCTTTATGGGCCGACCTGGACAACGACGGATGGAAAGACCTTTTTGTAACGAATGGCTATGTTCGGGACTATACCAATATGGACTTCATCAAGTTCATGGAAGGTTATACCCAAAGCAAGGGCCGGTTGCGGCGGGAGGATGTGCTGGACATAGTAGACCATATGCCTTCGTCTAATGTACACAGTTATTTTTTTCATAACAACGGGGATCTGAGCTTTTCCGACAGGAGTGCGGATTGGGGAATTCTTCAGCCTTCCAACAGCAATGGCGCTGCCTGGGCGGACCTGGACAATGACGGGGACCTGGACCTGGTGGTGAACAATCTCAATTTACCCGCTTTCGTATATGAGAACAAGGCCCGTCAGTCAGGAGGGTATCATTACCTGCAGGTGAAGCTGGAAGGGAAGGGTGGTAATACGGAGGGCGTCGGCGCGCGGCTGACCCTATATGACGCGGGCAAGGTGCAGTATGTCGAGCAGATGCCACAGCAGGGGTATCAGTCGTCGGTGTCTCCTGTTCTTCATTTCGGATTGGGGAAAGATACATCGGTTGATTCTTTGCGGGTAGTATGGCCTTCGGGCCGGCAGCAGGTGAGGACGGGCGTCGCGATAGATCGTACGCTGGTGCTACGGGAGGAGGATGCCGCAAGCAGCTTTCATGCGCCTTTACCGGCGCCAGTCCTTTTTAATGAGGTCGCTTCTCCCGTCCCTTATCAGCCCGCGAAAATGGCCATCAATGATTACAAGCGTCAACCACTGCTGGTGAATCCATTGTCTTTTTCGGGGCCTTGTCTTGTCAAGGGCGATGTGAACGGGGATGGTTTGGAGGACGTGTTTGTCGGGGGCGACAACGGACAGGCCGGGAGCCTGTATATGCAGCAGCGGAACGGGAGTTTTGTCGTATTGCCCCAGCCCGCGTTGGAGGCCGACAAGGCCGCTGTGGATGCGGATGCCGCATTCCTGGACGCGGATGGAGATGGGCACGTGGACCTGTATGTGGCCAGTGGCGGCTGTCATAATTTGCGGGAGAACGACAGCCTGCTGGAGGACCGGCTGTACCTGGGAGATGGGAGAGGGCATTTTATGCGCAGCCGGGAGGGGACGCTTCCTTCCATGCGCGTATCGAAGAGCTGTGTACGGGTGGCGGACATTAACGGGGATGGCAGGCCTGATGTCTTTGTCGGAGGGCGCATGATACCCGGTCTTTATCCTGTTACGCCAGCCAGCTACCTGTTGATCAACGATGGAAAGGGGCATTTTACCAACCAGGTGAAAAAATTAGCGCCGGGGCTGGAGAAGATAGGAATGGTCACGGATGCGGCATGGGCGGACCTGAATGGAGATGGGAGACAGGACCTGGTAGTGGTGGGAGAATGGATGCCGGTCACCGTGTTCATCGGGAACAAGGGGGGATGGGAGAACAGGACGCGGGATTATTTTGACAGGCCGTACAGCGGATGGTGGAATAAGCTTTGGATAGGGGATCTGAATGGTGATGGGAAACCCGATATCGTTGCCGGCAACCTCGGATTAAATTCACAGTGCAAGGTGGATGAGCAGCATCCGGCCGAGCTGTATTATAAGGACCTTGACGGGAATGGCACCATGGATCCTTTTTTATGCTTTTACATCGGGGATACCAGCTATCCATTTCTTACGCGGGACGAGCTTTTGCAGCAGGTGGGGAATATGAGCAAACGTTTTCCCGATTATAAGACCTATGCCGGTGCGAAGATCCAGGATATTTTTGGAGAGGCGGGTCTGCAGGGCGCAGGGAAGCTGCAGGCCACTTGTCTGCGGACCTGTTATTTCTCTTCGGGCAAGGACGGGCGTATGCATGAGGAGCGGCTGCCGCTGCAGGCGCAGTTCTCCCCAGTCTGGACGATCACGGTGCTGGATTATGACGGGGATGGGAAGGAAGACCTGCTGCTTTGCGGCAATATCAACCATGCCCGGCTGCGGTTTGGAAAATACGATGCCAACTACGGATGCCTGTTAAAGGGAGATGGCAAGGGAGGTTTCGTCTATATCCCTCAGCGCCAGTCGGGTTTTCATCTCCAGGGGGATGTACGGTCGGTGGTGCGGGTGGGAGGCACATTGCTTTTCGGTATCAACCAGGCGCCGGTGAAAGCTTACCGTGGAAAAATGCCGGGGCGGCCCCAGGGGTAAAGTTTTTTTTATTTTAAGTCAAAATAGATGTTATTTTGACACTTGCAGATTGACCGCATATGATAGCAACCCAACAAGAGAAGTCATTGTCCTTCAGGATTATAGAGAAATTCAAAGAAACTTTTAATACGGACCCGATGGTCATCCGTTCTCCCGGCAGGGTCAACCTGATCGGCGAGCATACGGATTATAACAACGGGTTTGTCATGCCTGCCGCCATCAATAAGGCGATCTATATGGCGGTATCCCGCCGGGATGACGACCTCATTCACATCGTGTCGCAGGATCTTGAGCTCAGCTATCTGGGCGATATAGCCAAGGTGGAGCCTACTTCCCTTCACTGGCCCGATTATATACTGGGAGTCGTCCAACAGGTGCAGGCCCTTGGACATCCTGTAGGCGGCTTCAACTGTGTTTTCGGCGGAGATATTCCCCTGGGGGCGGGTATGTCCTCATCGGCCGCCCTGGAATGCGCCACGGCTTTTTCCCTCAATGAGCTTTTCGGTCTGAAAATGGACCCGCTGACCATGGTAAAATTGTCGCAGAAGGCGGAGAACGAGTTCGTGGGAGTGAAATGCGGGATCATGGACCAGTTTGCCAGTATGTTCGGTCGCAGGAACCATGTCATCCGGCTGGATTGCCAGTCTTTGGAATATGAATATGTGCCTTTTAATACCGATGGCATCCGCATCGTTCTACTGGATACGAATGTGAAGCATTCGCTGGCCAGCTCCGAATACAATACGCGTCGTCAGCAATGCGAGGCGGGTGTAGCTTTGATCAGGGCGCACCATCCGGAGGTTCGCAGCCTGCGGGATGCGACTTTGGAGATGCTGGACAAACATGTGGCGCCTGCGGACGCATTGGTTTATCAACGCTGTCAATATGTTGTGGAGGAAAACCTACGGTTGCTGGCGGCCGGCGAAGATCTGAAGAAGGGGGACATTGAAGCTTTCGGCCAGAAGATGTTTGCGACGCACGAAGGATTAAGCCGTAAGTATGCCGTCAGCTGTCCCGAGCTGGACTTCCTGGTGGAGCAGGTGAAGGGCAGGCCGGGTGTGATCGGCGCCCGGATGATGGGAGGAGGCTTTGGCGGCTGCACCATCAACCTGGTGCGTGAAGCCGTCATCGATGAGCTGGTGGCGGAACTAACGCCCGCCTATGCCAGGGCGATGAATAAGGAGCTGAAAGTGTATATCGGACAGATCGAGAATGGAACCTCGCTGATCTAAATAATCTCAAAAACAATTATTGCTATATGATGACGAGATCTTTTGCCTCCTTTTCGTGCATCGCAGCCACCTGTTTGCTGGTGGCCTGTGGTAACAACGCTTCTTCTGACAAGCCTGCCGGTGACTCCACTGCTACCGGTCCTGCCGCCGGCGCCGCATTGCCGGACAACGCCCTTTTCAGGGATAGCCTGGAAGGTAAGACAACGGGCTTGTATATACTAAAGAATAAGAATAATGCGTCCGTCGCCATTACCAATTATGGGGCGCGCGTCGTCAGCCTGCTGGTACCGGACAAGAACGGGACTTTGACGGATGTGGCGCTGGGATATGACAGTATCGGTAAATATATCCATCAGCCCGAGACTTATTTCGGGGCCATTGTAGGCCGCTATGGCAACCGCATCGCTAAAGGAAAATTCAAGCTGAATGGCAAGGAATACAAGTTGGCCACCAACAATGGAGCCAATCACCTCCATGGCGGTCTCAAAGGTTTTGGCGCGCATGTCTGGGATGCAAAAAAACTGAACGACAGCACCCTTGAATTGACCTACCTGTCTCAGGACCAGGAAGAGGGCTATCCGGGCAACCTACAGGCAAAAGTAACCTATACGTTGTCGGGAGACACGGCTAATTCTTTGAAAATAGATTATGAGGCGACGACGGACAAGGCTACCGTGCTGAACCTGACGAACCATACGTATTTCAATCTGAATGGACAGGGCAGCGGGACGATCAACCATCATCTGCTTTTCCTGAACGCAGACCGGTATACCCCGGTGGATTCTACGCTGATACCCACGGGCAAGCTGGAACCTGTAGCCGGGACACCTTTTGATTTCCTGCAGCCGACGGCGATCGGATCGCGGATCGATGCGAACAATGAGCAACTGAAATTCGGAAAGGGGTATGACCATAATTTCGTTTTGAATGCCAATAAAGGCGCGGGTCTGAACCTGGCGGCAACAGTGCTGGGCGATCAGAGCGGTATCTTTATGGAAGTGCTGACGATGGAGCCGGCCATCCAATTCTATGGTGGTAATTTTATGAATGGCGGCAATCCTCTGAAGGGTGGAAAGAAGGATGATCATCGGACGGCTTTCTGTCTGGAAACGCAACACTATCCTGATTCGCCCAATGAGCCGTCTTTCCCAACGACGGAGCTGAAGCCCGGAGCGAAGTATAAAACGAGTACGGTATACCGGTTCACGGTGAAGAAATAAGAAGATTTGAACGGGCCCCGACGGGGCCCGTTTCTTTTATGGCTGTAAATACCCCACCACCCCCCACAGCCAGCGGCGCCGCCATGACAAGATGGATGTACGTTATTGCCGTTGTCCTGACGATAGGATGGGTTGTGGGGGTGTTTGTGTTTCATTTGGGGAATGCGGTCCATGTTTTGATCCTGTTAGCGATTACCGCGCTGCTGGGTAATATTATGCGGGATGGGACCTGGAAAATAAGTTGTAAGTACGCTGGTCATTCACGCTTTTCAGAGGCGTGAAGATCACTTTGAATGGAGGCTTTTCTTTATTTTCTCAACGGTATCGATTGACACGCCGGCCAGAGATGCGATCTTTTCGGGAGAGAGTTCAGTTTCGGAGAGCAGTCTTTTTACAATTGTTTCTCGTTCCTCAGTTCTGGCTTTGCTTGCTTTCATCTCCGCCCTCATTTCTGCTACTTGCTCAATAATTCCCATAGTATGTGTTTTACCGGTGATTTGATCGAGTTGCTTTTCAAAGATACGATTAGTTTCCTCATGCTCAAATAGGATGTAATTATTCAAAAATGTCAGAACAGCCTCGATCTTCTTTCTGCTGAATATGTCCTTTTTATACAATAATCTGGCTATCAATAGTTTTTGATTCAGCAGTTTCTCTTCCAGTACTTTTTCCGAAAGCAGTGCTGTCTTTGCTGCTAATAAGACCATGGCAAAAGGATTATTGCTGGTCATTAACATCTCATCGGCGTAATCAGTGATGCAACAGGTGTTGTATTTATATATCAGCTTAGTGCCCATGAAATTATGCCTATAAGAAACCGGCATATTTTTTCCGTCAGGTCCTGTAAAAATGGCTAATGTCGTCACTGGCTTTTGGTATTTGTCGAAGATCCTGTAATAATATCGGAACATTCTTTCAGCAAACAATTTATCCGAATAACCCTGGACTTCCAGGTGAACAAGGAACCATTGTTCACTTCCATTCAGCAGATGGACTTTTACCAGCTTATCAACGTATCTGGTGTCAGACAGTTTATCCGGCTCTGGATACATCTCTGCCAATTCTTTGTCGAGAAAGTCAAAGCCGCGATCCATATCAACCAATTGTTCTGCCTCGGGAAAGAGAAAGCGTAACAGGTCATCGAATACCTCCTCCATCATTCCTTTCCATAAGATGTCATTCTTTCTGCGCATAGGTAAGATTTAAGGCGGAACAAATTTAGCTATTAGTATATTCGGTGACGGGAGAACTTCAGTGAGAGATTAACCTTGTTTAATGCGCAACAAATTTTAATTTTATTTGTCAGTAAAATATGTTACAAAACCGAGTCGATCCCTGGGGAGTCATTATCACCACAAGCGCACGTGGGGCCTGGATGGGCAACCGCGGCGTCCTGCATGACGAGCATCAAACCATTCGCCGGCCATTCAAATTGAAAGCCTGGATCACCTGTGTACTGCAGTTCAAGGGCAGGCATAGGAAGGTGATGTCGCCTGACAGGTGGACCGAATTATTCTTCCTGGACGAGGCTACCTCATTGGCGGCGGGGCATCGGCCTTGTTTTGAATGCCGGCGGAACGACGCGGTGAGATTCAAAAAGTTTTGGCTAAAGGGGAATCCGGAGTATGGATTCAACGAGGGCACTTCCATCGGAGAGATAGACAAGATCATTCATGGGGAGAGGATCGACAAGCGTGGCGGGAAAGTGACGTATGAGGAAATGGCCGATCGTTTGCCGGACGGGAGTTTTGTTGAAATAGAGGGAAAGGCTTACGTGGTGGCGCAGCGGAAGATCTTTCGCTGGAGTCCTTTTGGGTATGAGAACGGGCAGACGCTGCCTGAAGGACGGCGGGTGAAAGTGTTGACGCCGGCATCAATTGTACGTACTATCCGGGCGGGGTATGTAGTGCAGATCAATGATCATTCAGCGGCAACCCCCGCTGCTGAAATTCCTTCCAATTGAGGTAGTCCGGACCTTTGCGCTGCTCGACCATGGTAATGCAACTGTCGACGGGGCAGACCAGCTTGCAGAGATTGCAGCCTACGCATTCCTCTTCCTTAATGGCGTAGGTATTGTAAGGATTGCCAGGGTCTATGCTGATGGATTGATGGGAAGCATCTTCGCATGCGATATAGCACAGTCCGCAATGGATACATTTATCTGGATCGATACGGGCCACTACGTGAAAATTAAGATCCAGGTCTTCCCAGTTCGTGAGGGTGGGGACGCTACGACCTATGAAATCAGTGGTTTGTTGAAACCCTTTCTCATCCATCCAGTTGCTGAGACCTTCGCAGAGCCCTTCGATGATGCGGAAACCATGTTTCATAACGGCGGTGCATATTTGAACGGTGGTGGCTCCCAGCAGCATGAACTCTGCGGCATCCTTCCATGTGGTGATACCTCCTATGCCGGAGACGGGGGCTTTGGCGGTGACGGGGTCCTGTGCAATGGTGGTCAGCATCTTCAGGGCGATGGGTTTTACGGCAGGGCCGCAATAGCCGCCAAAAGTGGACTTGCCGCCTACATTGGGATTCGGGATGAACGTGTCCAGGTCGACGCCCGTGACGGACTGGATGGTATTGATGAGGGAAAGCCCCTGGCTGCCGGCTTCCACGGCTGCACGGCCTGTAGGAACGACAGAGTGGACGTTAGGTGTAAGTTTGGTGATGACGGGGATGGTGGCGGTCTCCATGACCCATTCCGTCACGATGCGGGCGATCGACGGGTCCTGTCCTACAGCGGCGCCCATGCCGCGTTCGGTCATGCCATGAGGGCAACCAAAATTCAGCTCGATCCCGTGGGCGCCGGTGTCCTCTACCTTATGGATCAGGTCGTGCCAGCTGTCACGGTCGTTGTCAGCCATCAGGGAGACGACCATGGCCCTGTCGGGGAAGAGGCGGATGCATTCCTTTATTTCTTTAAGGTTGAGGTCCAGCGGGCGATCGCTGATAAGTTCAATATTGTTCAGGCCCATGACGCGGCTGCCGTGGTAATCTACGGCGGAGTAACGGGATGAGACGTTCTTCACCTGGCTTCCGAGCGTCTTCCACACGACCCCGCCCCAGCCGGCTTCGAAGGCGCGGATTACATTGATCAGTTTATCCGTCGGGGGTGCGCTGGCCAGCCAGAAGGGGTTGGGGGAGGAAATGCCGAGATAGTTGGTATAAAGGGAAGCCATGGTGAATGGATTTAAACGGTGTGATCGGGTATGGATGGATCAATCGGTCCCACAGCAGGCCGTGGGGGTTGCGACTGAATGTATTCGAGGATCGCGACGGCACTCAGCTTGCCGGCCTGCACGGCGTCCACCACTTCTTTTCCGCCATTGACGCAGTCGCCGCCGGCAAAGATGCCGGGAAGCGAGGTAAGTCCATGGGTGGCACTATCGATCTTTCCGTTGCGATGCCGCAGGCCGGCATCCTGTACTAATTCTTCAAAAGGCATCTGGCCAGTGGCTTTGATGACCATATCCACGTCGAGGGTAAAGGTCTCGCCGGTGGGTCGAGGAGCGCGGCGTCCGCTGGCGTCGGGAGGTCCCAATTCCATTTTCCTGCAGCGCAGCTGTGTCACGCGGCCATCGGCGCCGGTGAGCGCTTCGGGCGCCGCCAGCCAGTGCATACGGCAGCCATCCAGCCGGGCGATCTCCAGCTCTTTTTCCGTGCAGGGCATTTCTGCCTCTGTCCTTCTATAAACCAGCGTGACCTCTGCCGCACCCAGCCGGCGCGCCTGGGTGGCGGCGTCGATGGCGGTCATTCCCATACCGATGACGGCTACTTTATCACCCACCGGCACGGATGGGAAGCCGTCGGTACGAATGGAATAAATAAAACGGAGGGCATCCACCACACCTTCCAGCTCTTCGCCGGGAATGTCCAGCCGGCGCGCCAGTCCTACGCCAAAGGCCAGAAAGACGGCGTCATACTGCAAGCGCAGCTGTTCCAGCTGCAGGTCCTTTCCCAGCTCGTTGCCATATTGAATAGTGATGCCGCCCAGAGAGAGGATGTAATTCAGCTCTTCCGCGCAATATTCGGGCGTCACTTTATAAGCGGCGACGCCATAGGTCATCAGCCCGCCGCCCTTCGCTTCCTTTTCATAGATGGTGACGTCGATGCCTTCACGGGAAAGCACATGCGCACAGCTAAGGCCCGCAGGTCCCGCGCCTATGACAGCAACACGGCGGCCGGAAGAAGGTTTGCGGGTGAACAGCGGCCATTTCCGTTGCATCGCCTGATCGGTGGGGTAGCGTTGCAGGCGTGCGATGGCGATTGGTGTTTCTTCCATGAGATTGTATACGCATGCTCCTTCGCATAGCTTTTCCACGGGGCATACGCGTGAGCAGCCGCCGCCCATTATATTGGCGATAAAAATGGTGTGGGCGGACCCTCTGAGGTCATCGGTAGCGATCTGCTTAATGAATTTCGGCACGTCGATGCCGGTGGGGCAGCTTTTGGTACAGGGTGCATCATAGCAGAAGAGACAGCGGTTGGCTTCCACCAGCACGGCATCCCTTGTTTCGAAAGGGGGGTGGATGTCCCTGAAATTCTCCTCGTAAGCTTCGGGGGTCAGTCGATGATTGGTAATGGCCATGCACAATGATTTAAAGTTCCGTCAATTTGCCGTAGGTTTCCGGCCGCCTGTCCCTGAAGAACTGCCATACGCTGCGCACTTCTTCGATCTGGTCCAGGTCGAAGTCCGCGATCAGCAGCTCGTCTTTATCTTCGGAGGCCTGGGCGAAGATCTGCCCCCGCGGGTCCACGAAATAGGAGCTGCCATAGAAGCGGCCCAGGTTCCAGGGTTTTTCTTCTCCTACGCGGTTGATGCAGCCCATGAAGTAGCCGTTGGCGGCGGCATGGGCGGGCTGCTCCAACTGCCAGAGATATTGCGAAAGGCCGGCCACGGTGGCGGATGGATTGTACACGATCTCGGCGCCATTGAGGCCCAGGCAGCGTGCGCCGTCGGGGAAATGGCGGTCATAGCAGATGTACACACCGACCTTTGCATATTTTGTCTGGAAGACAGGATAGCCAAGGTTGCCTGGCTTGAAGAAAAACTTCTCCCAAAACCCGGAGGTATGAGGAATATGGTTCTTACGGTATTTTCCCAGGAAGGTGCCATCGGCGTCGATGACGGCGGCAGTGTTGTAGAGCACGCCGGCCTGCTCTTTTTCGTACACGGGCACGATCATCACCATATTGTATTTCCTCGCGTATTCCGTCATCCGATCGACGGTCGGGCCAGGCACAGGTTCGGCAGAGTCGTACCAGGCCCGGTTTTGTCCGGGACAGAAATAGGGCGTGTTGAATATTTCCTGGAGGCAAAGGATCTGGACACCTTTTTTACCTGCCTCTTCGATGAGGGGGATGTGCTTTTGCACCATGGCTTCCTTTATCTCTTCGATGGTACCTTCTCCTTCCGTCTTCGGCAGGCTCATCTGGATGAGGCCGGATCTGATCATTCTGGGCATTATATTCGATTGTTGGTTAACATTAGAAATGAAAAGGGCGTGAAATGTTGTTTGCCGGATCAGGGCAACCCTGTGTGTCGATGGCGTTTCAGGAATTGACCATACCCTTTATGGACCTTGCATTCGCCCTGGTCGATGGCGACTTTCCCTCTCAGCAGGACTGTCTGGATCTTTCCCGTCAGTTGCCATCCTTCATAGGCAGAGTAGTCCACGTTCATGTGGTGGGTGGCGGTCGAAAGGGTATGCTGGCGATTGGGGTCCATCAGGATGATGTCTGCGTCGCTGTCCGGGGCCAGGGTGCCCTTACGGGGGAAGAGGCCGAAGATCTTAGCTGCATTGGTGGAGGTGAGCTCCACATATTTCTGCAAGCTGATCCTGCCTTTCCGGACACCTTCGCTGTAGAGCAGCTCCATACGGTGTTCGATGGCGGGATGGCCATTGGGTATCTTCGAAAAATCATCCTTGCCCATCAATTTCTGTTCCCAGCGGAAGGGGCAATGGTCGGTGGCTACCACGTTCACCAATCCCTGGTTGATACCGGCCCATAAGGTCGCCTGGTCCTTCTTTTCCCGGAGGGGCGGGCTCATCACCCATTTGGCCCCTTCGAAGTCTTCTCCGTAGCGGGAGGCATCCAACAGGAGATACTGTATGCAGGTCTCCACCCATATATGCTGGTTGCGGGTGGTGGCGTTGCGCACAGCGTTGAGGGCGCCTTCGCAGGTGAGATGTACGATATAGCCGGGGCAGCCCGTGTAATGGGAGATATCGGCAAAACGGCACGATGCTTCGGCCTCTGTGATCTCCGGCTGTGACAGGTAGTGGTAGCGCGGGGTGAGCTTGCCTTCGCCCCTGTGACGGGCGACGAGGTAGTCGATCATGTCGCCATTCGTGGCGTGGACGGTCACCAGTCCGCCCTGGCGGCGAACCTCCTGCATGAGAGCCGTCATCTGCCTGTCGTCGATCATCAACGCGCCTTTGTAAGCCATGAAAGTCTTAAAGGAAGTGATGCCATGCTCTTCTACCATCGTCCTAATCTCCGGCTTCGTCTGTTCATTAAAATCCGTTACGGCCATATGGAAGCTGTAGTCTCCCACAGCGGTGCCGGAGGCGCGACCGTTCCATTCGTCGAAGGCTTCCCGCAGGGAGTGTCCCTGCTTTTGAAGGATGAAGTCGATGACAGTGGTGGTACCTCCAAAGAGGGCTGCCCGTGTACCCGTCTCGTAGCTGTCGCTGGAGAAGGTGCCCATGAACGGCATATCCAGGTGTACGTGCGGATCGATGCCGCCGGGCATGACCAGCTGGCCTGTGGCGTCAATGGTGTGTTCTGCCGTGACCTCGAGACGTTTGCCGACCGAGACGATCTTCTCTCCTTCGATATAGATATCGCCGATGAAATCGTCGGTTGCGGTGATGATCCTGCCGTTAGTAATCAATACTGACATAGTTGACCTGTTTTTTATAGTTGAAAGAGAGCCGGTAGCAAACGCCGGAAACGAAGAAACCGACGAACCAGGCATAGCTGTATAATGAGATGATCCAGGCCGGCATGGCGTTCCGGCTGATGAGGCCGATGGTGGCCAGGAAGCCGGGAATATTGGGGATGATGCCCAGCAGCAGGCAGACGATGGCCCGCCGGTGGAATCCGCCGGTATAGGAATAAGCGCCCCGGAGAGAATAGAGGTCTGTTACGGACAGCTGTTGTCTTCTAATGAGGTAATAGTCGGTGATCAGGATACCGCCCACTGGCCCCAGGAGGCTGGAATAGCCAACGAGCCACGTGAATATATAGCCGCTGGGATCCGCTATCAGTTTCCATGGAAAGATCAGGATACCCAGGACGCCTGTGATCAGACCGCCTGTCCGGAAGTTGATCCGGGCAGGGCTCAGGTTGGCAAAGTCATTGGCTGGGCTGACGATATTGGCTGCGATATTGGTCGCCAGAGTAGAGACAGCTACTGCAGTCATTGCCAGCGTAATAAGCACCTTGTTCTCAAATTTTCCTGCAAGCACAACGGGATCCCAGATGGGTTGGCCGTAGAGTAAGGTCGTTGCGGAGGTGACGATGACGCCGATGAAGGCGAAGAGGGTCATGGAAGGCGGCAGGCCGATGGCCTGTCCTCTCGCCTGTGCCCGTTGGTCAACGGCATAACGGGTGAAGTCGGGTATATTGAGGGACAAGGTAGCCCAGAAGCCGACCATGCCTGTGAGGGCCGGGATGAAGAAGGTCCAGAATGCGGCGCCATGGAGTTGGGTAGGCTGGGAGAGAATGGGGCCCAGTCCTCCGTGGACGGCGGTGATGGCCCAGAACAGGAGCGCCAGGGCGGCCAGTGGAAGGAAGAAAGCTTTAAAGACAAGGAGCTTGCGGATACTTTCCACGCCCAGCCAGACGACGTACATATTTAATATCCAGAACAGGATAAAACAAATGGCGGGTCCTGTCTGCAGGCCCCAGCTATCCGGGAATATCTGTGGCAATGATGCAAGGGCGGGTATCCAGAGCTTAGCTGCCTGGTAGATGGCAAAGCCCCCGATCCAGGTCTGAATGCCAAACCAGCCGCAGGCTACGATGGCGCGCAGGAGGGCGGGGATATTGGCGCCTTTAACACCAAAGCTGGCCCTGGCGAAGACAGGAAAGGGGATGCCGTATTTTGCGCCCGCCCTTCCGTTGAGGATCATGGGCACCAGGACAATGGTATTGCCTAAAAAGATGGTGAAAATGGCCTGCCACCAGTTCATTCCGCCGCCGATGAGGGAGCTGGCCAGCATATAAGTGGGGATGCAAAGGCTCATGCTGATCCAGAGGGCTGCATAGTTCCAGGTGGTCCAGGTCCTGCCCGAAGGAGGAACAGGCGCCAGATCCTCACTATAAAGGGATGTATCGGGTGACGGGACGGGTGTCATAGCAGTTGTGTCTTTGGGTTATCGTGCGTTAGGATTGCGTGTGAGCGTCAGCGATGGTGAGGGCGTCGCTGATGATGGCCAGCCCTTCGTCCACCTGTTCGCGGTTGATTGACAGCGGAGGTGCGATAAAGATATAGTTCCATCTGACAAAAGTGTACATTCCCAGCTGCCGGAGGCGGGCAGCCACCTGGTTCATTACCGTCATTTCATCCGGCTTCGCATTAAAGGGGGCCATCGGCTCTTTGGTAGTCCTGTTCTTTACCAGTTCTATGCACCCCAGGAGACCTGTGTTGCGGAAATCGCCTATGGACGGATGCCGTTGTTTAAGCACTTCCATGCAATGATCGATATAACGGCCCATTTCCGCTGCGTTTTCTATCAGGTGCTCGTCCTCATAGATCTTCAGCACTTCCACGCCGGCGGCGCAGGCTACGGGGTGAGCGGAATAGGTCAGGCCCAGCATAAGGGCGCGGTCATTGAAGTGATCGGCGATCTTATCTGTAACGATAAGGGCCCCCAGGGGAAGATAGCCGGCTGTGATGCCTTTGGCGGTGGCGATCATATCCGGAACGATGCCGTGTAATTCTGCCGCGAACCATTTGCCTGTCCGTCCGAAACCGCTCATCACTTCATCCATGATGAGGAGAATGCCGTGCTGGTCGCAGAGCGCCCTGATCTTTTGCAGATAATCCGGCGGGTATTTGATGCAGCCCGAGCTGCCACTCTCGCCTTCCATCAGGATCGCCGCGACGTTCGCGGGACCTTCGAACTCGATGATCCGCTGTATATGACTTACGCATTCCCGGTGGCAGGAGGTGATCTCCTTGCCCCAGGGACAGCGGTAGCAATAGGGGTCTTCCACATGTACGACGTTCGGCATTTGCTGGGCGTCGGCCGCCAGCTTACGGGGATCGCCGCCCGCAGTCATTGCGCCGTAAGAGGCGCCATGAAAGGCCCGGTAGCGGGCAATGATCTTGTGCCGTCCTGTATACATTCTTGCCAGCTTGATGGCGTTGTCAATGGCCGTGGCGCCACACACCGTAAAGAGGGTCTTTTGCAGATTGCCCGGGGTGATCTCCGCCAGGCGCCGGCCCAGCTCGCCCCGGGCCCGGGTGACGCAGCTGGGCGTGACATAGCTCACTTCCTGCATTTGCCGGGCGACGGCGGCGGTGACACGCTGGTTGCCGTGACCGATGTTGACGTTCATCAGGCCGGAGGAAAAGTCCAGGTAACGTTTGCCATCATAATCGTAGAGGTAGACGCCTTCGGCATATTTGACGGCAATGGGGTTGATGCCTTTCTGTTTACTCCAGGAGAAAAGGGTGTAGTCCAGGTTGTCTTGCAGGATCTCCTGGGTCTCGGACATAGTAGGTGCGCTTGAGGCCATATGCGGTTTTATTTAAGATAAAGTTTTTAAAATAAATTAGCTCATCCAGTTAATGCCTGCTTCCGGATTCCATTTCACAGTGCTTTTCTTCAACCTGGTCCAGAATTCGATGGAGCTTTTGCCCGTGATGTCGCCCACACCGAACTTGCTTTCGTTCCATCCTCCGAAAGAGAAGGGTTCGCGGGGCACGGGGACACCCACGTTCACGCCCACCATACCGGCGGAGGCACGGTCAATGACGTAACGGGCGTAGCCGCCGTTCTGGGTGAATACAGCCGCGGCATTCCCATAGGGATTGGCGTTCTCGATGGCTAGGGCTTCGTCCAGGGTATCCACGCGCATAATGCTGATGACGGGGCCGAAGACCTCTTCGCGGGCGATGGCCATGTGGGGTTTTACTCCGTCGATGACGGTGGGGCCTACGTAGGTGCCTTTGTCTTTTCCTTCAACAGTGGCGCCGCGGCCGTCGACGAGGACTTTTGCTCCCTGCTGTTCGGCCTCGGTGATATAACGCTCGATCCTTTCTTTCGCTTCGGCATTGATGACTGCTCCCAGGTTGCGGCCAGGGATGATGCGGCGGGCCTCTTCACAGATCTTTTCTATGATATGGTCTATTGCGCCCACGCCGATCATAGCGGAAGCGGCCATACAGCGTTGTCCCGCGCAGCCGCTCATGGAAGCGGCCACATTCTGGGCCGTCATTTCGGGTTTCGCATCCGGCAGCACCAGCAGGTGATTTTTTGCGCCACCCAGGGCCAGGCAACGTTTAAGGTTATTCGTAGCGCGGCGATAGACCAGCTTGGCCACTTTTGTCGAGCCTACGAAGGAGATGGCTTCGATGCCGGGATGGTCGCAGATGGCCTCTACTACTTCGCTGTCGCCATTGACGATATTGAACACACCTTCCGGCAGCCCGGCTTCCTGCAGTAGTTCGGCCAGCCGCACAAGGCTGAGCGGAACTTTCTCGGAGGGTTTTATGATCATGCAGTTGCCCAGCGCCAGGGCATTGGGCATGGTCCAGTTGGGCACCATGGCAGGGAAGTTGAAGGGGACGATGGAGGCGACGACGCCCAGGGGAGGATGTTCCGTACGGCATTCCACGCCCTTGCTCACTTCCAGCACCTCACCCGTCACCAGCTGGGGCAGGGAGGTGGCAAATTCGGTGAGCTCTACGCATTTCTCTATCTCGGCGACGGCCTCGCCCAGTGTCTTACCATTCTCTTCACTGACCAGGGCGGCCAGATCCTGCATATGCTTCTCCAGTAAATGCCTGTACCGGAACAACACCTGGACTCTTTCCTTGATGGGGGTCCTGCTCCAGGCAGGAAAGGCGGCCTGTGCGGCTTTTACCGCCAGGTCGAGGTCGGCCGCGGAGGAGCAGGGCATTTCGGCCAGGAAGGAGCCGTCAAGGGGAGAGATGACGGACATGCTCCGTCCGGGGACATCAATGAAGGCGCCCCCCACGAAATTCTTCAGGCGGCCATATTTGGGAAGGGCTGACGCCGGACGTGAAGTCCGGGCTTCATCGGCTGTATGAGAGGTAGCTGTTGCCATAATCGTTTATTGTATGTACAATATAACGAAAAATGGGCAATTCGAGCCAGGTAGCCATTAGCTAGTGCTTACGCTTAGCGACGACAAGGACCTCAAATGTACCCGGCAGCGACCGAAGCTTTTCACCCATGCCGCCTTTTTCCATTTCGGCAGCAGGAAGGAATATCCTGTGCTCTTTTTCGTCGATGGCCAGGGTGCGGGCGCTGCGCCTGGTAGGGACATTGGCAATTACCTGGAATGATGATGGGGAGCTTTCATGGACAACGGTCAGCAACCCTTCTCCGCAGGAGGCGAAAATATCTTTTAGCCGGGAATCGAATACGACGCCGTCGCAGCCATCTGCAATGGGAAGCTTTGCCAGGATATTGCCCGTACCTGCGTCCATTACCATGAGCCATTTGTCGCAACCCGCAAAAAGTCTTTTGTTCTTTCTGTCGATGGCCAGTCCTGTGGGTCCGTCACCCGGAGCCAGCGACCAGTTGGCGAGGATGCTCTTATGGACCATGTCCACCACGGTGATCTCATTCTTATCCTCTATGTTGACAAAGAGTCTGCCGGCCTCGTCGGAGACGGCGGTCTCGGGCTTTCCGTCCAGGAAGATGGTGGCGATGACCTGCTCTGTTGCGGGATCGATGACGCTGAGGTCATGGCTGCGCCCATTGCAGGTGACGATCGTCCTGGTGAACGGCTCGAAAAGAATGGCATCGGGGTTCTGTCCCGTGGGGATCTGGTTCAGGACCCGTCCTGTTCTTATTTCAAAGACGCTGACGCTGTTGGTGCGGCCATTACTCGTGTACCCCTTGCCGAGGGCTTCACAAAAGGCGATGCCATGGACGCCGGGGGTATTCGGGATGACACCCACGGAGTCGCCTTTTTTTTTGTCCAGGATCACCACATGGGTGCCATGGGAAACGTATAGTTTATTGTCAGGCCCTGTGGCGATATAATCCCATCCGCCGGGACTTCCGATGCGGAATGTCTGGATCAGCTGGAAGGAATGCGTTTGGGCCCTTACAGCTGAGTTGAGCAATATGAGCAAAAATACTGAAGACAAATAGGAACGTAGGCAAGGCATATGGGGTGGGTTTGTTTAGGCATAGGTCAACCATTATCGGGCAGCGCCGGCAACTCCTTCGGCTCTTCCTTCTCTTTCCGGAATTCCAGCTTTCCGAATTTGTAGGTAAAGTTAATGCCAAATGACCGGTAAGGCACCTGCTGCAGCGTATTTAACCTAAAATTTGCACCCGTGACAGTAGTCTCCTGGCGCACGCTGGACGCGAAGGGGTTAGTGGCGGAAAAGGCGATGCTGCCTTTTTTATTCCAGATCTGTTTGCGGAAAGCAAAGTTATAGGAGGTAAAAGAGGGATATTTCCCCTGGAGCTCATTGCGGGGTGAATTGAAATTGCCGAAGAACTCCAATATAAAGGTATTGCTGAGCTGGTAAGCGGCATTCATGTTGAGGCGGTAATTAAAGCTGGTGACGTTGCCCCCGCCCAGGCTGCCAGTGGTGATATACCTGTCGAAAAAGGAAAGGTTACTGCGGATATTGAGCTTCGGGCCGATGGGAACGGAGCCGTAAATATTCAATCCGTAGTTGTTTTCCGAGCCCACGTTCATCGGCACGCTGACGGAGGTGTTGGCGTAAACCGAATCGCCGATGCTGTATTCCGGATAGTAGGTTACGAAGGGCTGGATGTCATGCTGACTGCCGCGATAGAACAGGACGACGTTCAGGGCGCTGCCTTTCTCAAAGGATTTACTCCAGGTGATATCGATGTTGTTGCCGATCTCAGGCTGCAGGTAAGGATTGCCAGTGACGATGTTCTTCGGGTCGCTGGCATTTATATAAGGATTGAGGAACCTGTAGTTCGGTCGCTGGATCCTTTTAGTATACGCTATTTTGACCGTTTGCTCATTTTCAAAGCTATGAGAGAGGATGAGGGAAGGAGCGAAAGTATTGTAGCCGGGAATACGGGTGCCGGCCGCCTTGCTGAATTCGGCATCGGTCTCCGTGCGTTCGTACCTGATCCCGCCTTTGACGTCCAGCCATTTGAAAAGGGGCAGGGCAAGGGAAGCATAGCCGGCATATACGTGACGGCCATACGAAAGCGCATTGGATTGGCCGCTGTCGTAGGCATAGTTGCCGGAGGAGGGGATCAGCGTGTTCACAGTGGAAGCGCTGCTGATCTGGCGGATCTGTACCCTGCCGCCCGTCTCCAGTTTTATATTCCCACCCAGCGGTTGGACGTAATCGAGGCGAAAGTTCGTCTCGTGATCATATCCGTTGCTGTTGCTGTTGGACCCGGCATAGGTGGAATCACCTGAAGGCAGGCTTTGCGCCTGGTGGTAGGCCGAGTGATTGTTGCCATAGCTGCCGTCATAGGATATGGTCAGTTCCCGATCTTCCTGTGGAAATGTCCTTTTATAATTAAGGCTGTAATCCAGGGAATGTCCCTGGAAGCGGCTGCCGGAGCGTACGCGGGAACTGAAGTCCGTGAGGGGAGCGCCGGTGGCACTGACCGTTTCGGTTTGTTGCTGGAGATAGGAGCCGTCATTGGTGTTGCCGAAATTATCATATCCTATGTTGCCGGAGAGGGTATTGCGGTGATCGATGCTCCAGTCGAAGCCCAGGCCGGATTCGTAACCCTGCCGGTTGAATTTGCTGCTGCCCTGTTGCTGCAGCCTGTCTTTTGTACCTGCAGCCGTGTCATCCGATTGGCGGTCGGAGCTGTTGATCCTGGTGGAGCGCAGCTGTGCATTGCCACTGAAGAAGGCGTTCATACCGAAGTTGCCGTGGCGGGCGTTCAGGTTCAGCGAGCCGTTTTCCAGGCGGCTGCCCGCCGTTAAGCTGATATTGCCGTTGATGCCCCGGAGCTTGTTTTCTTTCAGGATGATGTTGATGATACCGCCGGTGCCTTCCGCATCGTACCGGGCGCCGGGGCTGGTGATGACCTCGATGTTCTTTATCTGGCTGGCAGGGATCGTCTGGAGTGCGTCGGCCAGGTTATTGCCGAATATGCTGGAGGGCTTGCCGTTGATGAGGAAAAGGATATTCGAGTTGCCTTGCAGCTGGACATTGCCGTCCACGTCAACGGACACCATCGGCACTTTTTTCAGGATATCGGTGGCGACGCCCCCCTGGGAAGTGATGTCTTTTTCTGCGTTATAGACCATCTTGTCTATTTTATTCTCCACGAGCCCTTTCGAGGCAGTGACGGTGACGGACTGAAGGGCTTCCGGTCTTTTCGATAGCAACAGGTCACCGAGAGAGATATTGATGGTTTTGCCATCCAGGGTCAGGGAGCCGGTGGACCGGGGCTGATAGCCGATGAACCCGATGGTAAGCGTATAGTTGCCCGGTGTAATGCCGTCGAGGGTAAAAACGCCTTTCGTATTGGAGGTGGCGCCATTCAGGGGCTTGGTATTACCCGTTGCATACAGGGTAATGGTGGCGTATTCCACGGGATTTTGTGTAGTTGAGTCGAGGATACGGCCTGTGATCCTGCCCTTGCCGGCGGAAGCCGCCTGCTGGGCTGTAAGGGACAGTGAAAAGAAGATCGCAGCGATCAGGAAGCTAAGGAATTTCATGGGCGCAAATTACCGTGCTATTCTGATGAAATTCTGTATCCTGCAACTCAATTTCCGGCTAGCTCACTCTTTTACCATGCAGCAGCATGTCGACGGCCTGGTCCAGGGAGCCGGCACGGGTGATGGCGCCTGCATTGACAAAGAAGATCTCGTCGGCATTCTCGATCGTATTGAGGCGATGCGCGATAATGACCCGGGTGGTGGTATCCGGCAGTTTATGCAGGATGTCTTCCAGCATTTTTTCCGTAACGGTGTCAATATTGGCGGTCGCTTCGTCAAGGATGAGGAGCTCCGGGTTACGGAGCACGGCACGCATGAAGGCGATCAGTTGTTTCTGGCCCAGGCTGATGCCGTCGCCGCCGGAAGTTACGGGAGTTTCAAGTCCCGTATCGAAGCGGGATAATAACGTCTGCAGGTTGGCTTTCTCGATCACCGCAGTCAGCGCTTCATTGGAGAGATCGCGATATTGCTCATTACCATAGAGGATATTATCCTTTACGGTACCGGAAAACAAGAAGGGTTCCTGCAGAATGAAGCCTATTTTACGGCTCTTTTCTGCGGGCGTATAGGACCGGAGGTCTTTCCCGTTCAGGAGGATGCGCCCTGCAGTAGGATCATAGAGACGAGCAATAAGGCTGGCAGTGGTGGTCTTGCCGCCGCCGGTGGGGCCTACCAGGGCGTAGGTTTTTCCTTTCTCCAGCCGGAAGCTGTTGTTATGGAGGACTTCCGTGCCATCGGGATAGTGGAAGGATACATGCTGGAATTCCAGAAGCGCGGGTGTGGCTGAGGTGGGAGCCGCGCCTGCAACGGAAAGGTCAGACGTATGGGGGAAAGTGGCAAGGTCGGATTCCAGGTTCAATATCTGGGAAATACGGTCCCAGGCGGCAAGCGCTACCTGGAAACTGGCCCAGAGTGCCGCCATCTGACGCAGCGGGTCATAGAAGTTAGTGACGTATGCGAAAAAGCTGATAAGGAAGCCGGTGGTAAAGTTACCGGTGGTTATAAGGTAAATACCATAGGTCAGCATAATGAGCTGCCCGAGGCTGGATGCCAGGCTATAAACGGGCATAAAGATATTGTTGGCCAGGCCCGCTTTTATCGCAGATGAATATTGATCCTTGTTGGCTTTGGCAAAACGATTTCTGAAGTAGTCACGGCGGTTGAACGCGATGATGACCTTGAAATTATCCAGGCTTTCCTGGATCTCGGCGCTGAGGCCACCCACGCTTTTCAGATTGGCGGCATTTTTACGTTTGACCCAGGGGGTGATCACCTTAGTAAAGACCCACATTAGCAGGGCAGGGGAAAGCGTGGCAAGGCCCAGGCGGAAGTTGAGCACCAGCAGGGCGATGGCGGCCCCCGTAATGATAAATATACTGGAGACAAATTGCATAAGGGACTGGGAAAAAAACTGGTTGATCTTGTCCGTATCGCTGTTTACCCGGGAGATCAGGTCGCCGGCCTTATTCTGTGCGAAAAAGGCATTCGGCAATTCCTGCAGCTTATTGAACACGGTATTGCGAAGCTTGAACAGCAGGTGCTGGCCAAAGCTGCCCATGAGGATAGTGCGGAGATAGACGCAGACCAGCACCCCGCCGTAGATCAGCAGCAGCCAGCCGCAGTTTTTCAATATGCCGCCGAAATCCTGGCTGTTGCGGATATATTTATCGATGGTCTGGCCGATGATATAGGGTCCCAGCATGGTAAGACCGGAATAGGACAGAATGGCGATCAGCGCCCATATCAATACGCTGCGCTTTTCGGGCAGCAGGTTGATCAACTTGCCCAGGGCCTTCCAGTTGGAGGTCTTTTTGGGCTGCTGGCCCGCAATAGCATTAAGATTGTAGTTCGTGTTGCTCATAATGACTGGTGCTACGTTGTGATTGATAGATCTGAACATATTCCGGGCAGGTATCCATAAGTTCCTGGTGCGTGCCGGAAGCAATGAGTTCACCTTCCATCAGCAGAATTATCTGATGATAGTCTTCGATGGAGGCGATCTTTTGGGTCACCGATAGCAGGGTAATGCCCGGATAGTTACGGCGAACATTCTCCAGGATCTTCTGTTCGGTGCTGGCATCCACACGGGCGGTGAAGTCATCCAGCAGCAGCACCTGCGGATTGATGGCCAGGGCACGGGCCAGCATGATCCGTTGTTTCTGGCCGCCGGAGAGACTGGTCCCTCTTTCGGAGACGACGGTCTCCAGTTTTTCGGGAAGAGCGTCTATGAAATCATGGAGTTCTGCTGTATCGATGGCCTTCTGCATGTCTTCTTCCTTAACCATCTCATTAAAGGCGATGTTCTCCCGGATGCTCATATTGAAGATGATGCTGTCCTGGAAAACAAACCCTATTTGTTTGTGCAGCGTTTCTTTTTCATAGTCGGCAATGGGATGGCCGTCATATTCGACGGTCCCTGCATCAGGGCGGGTGAGTGCGGTGAGCAGGTGCAGCAGCTGCGTCTTGCCCGCAGCTGTGGGACCGATGATAGCCGTTCGGGAGCCTGCGTCGACAGTAAAGGAAATATCTTTCAGCACCGTCTTCCCATTATAAGTCACCGTTATATCCTTCACGTTGATCTCGCCTTTCAATGCCGTTTTCAATGTTCCCGTCTCCACCGGATCGGGCGCATTGAGGACACCGTTGATACGGGCATAGGACGCCTGGGCCTGGGCGATGACATTGCTCATAAACCCGATGATCAGAATGGGAAAGATCAGCATGGCCAGATAATTATTGAAAGCGGAGAAATCACCCAGCGACATAGAACCCGTGATGACAAAATGCCCGCCCAGGGCCAGGATGGAGAGGGTCGCCATGTTGGCCGTAAAGATAATGACAGGGATGAGTGAGGCGAAAAGCCGCAGGATGCTCAACCCGATCCCCATCGCTTTACTATTGGCATCCAGGAATTTATTATACTCCAATTGCTGGGAATTGACCACCCGGATGATGGCCGCCCCCAATATGCTTTCGTTGATCACCTTGTTAAGCCGGTCGATAACCTCCCGCGACTTAAGGAACAAAGCCCTGACCTTTCGCAGCACTATAAAAAAGGTAATACCTATAATAGGGATGATGGCGATGACGATAAGCCCCAGCTTCCAGTTGATGGTCATCACCAGGATACTGACCCCGATGATGGTCACCAGCGATGAGAGGATGGATACGATGGCCTGGGCCACATACATCTTGATCGAGTCGACGTCAGCCGTCAGATTGGTCAGCAGGGCCGATGGGTTTACCTTCTGCAGGAACTCATAGCTCTGTCTGGAGATCTTTTCCGACAGACGGGTCCGCAGGTCGCGGGCTACTCTTTCAGAAGCGAAGGTCTGTACAATACTTTGCAGATAGGCAAAGACAAAGACGCCTATAGTCACTGTCAGGAATTTGACGACGATATGGTGCATGTCCAGTTGACGCTTGTCAAATCCGTCGATGGCGGAGCCGATAATTTTAGGCAGCGCCAGGCTAAGGCCATTGCTCAGGAAGGCTAAAAAGGCTAGCAGGGCGATCAGCCCCCTGTAAGGTTTCAACAGGGAGGACAATCCAGGTCCTTTAGGTGGTCTTTTTGTCTTTTCCATGGGGTGTAAAATTAGGAAAATAAGGACAGGAGCGAAGGGCTGAAGGTCTAATGACCCGAAAAGGCCGGTGAAAGGGGGGGATACGCCGGTGAACCGTGGACCTATTATTAAAATGGCGCAAACGTTTGCGAGGGGTTTATAAGGGCAAGGAGTAGAAAATCTCCGTACATTGGAGTCAGGTATGACCACGGACGCTGCTTATATTCTTTTCGAAAGACTCTCCCTGGGTGAGGATGAGGAGGCCCTTGCGGGGCTGCACCACCTGTATTTTTACCGATTGTATAAGCTGGCTTGTTCCATCGTAGGGGAAAAGGAGGCTGCCGAGGAGATCGTGAACGATGTATTTCTGCGGATCTGGCAGCGGAGGCCTCTCTTGAAGGCGGTGGTCAACCCGGAGCTCTACCTCTTGAAATGCGCCCGGAACAGATCATTGGAGTTCCTCCGGTCCCAAAAGTCTTCTGTTCGCCTGGCGGAGGATGAACTGCATGATTTCCCTGTTCAGTGGGAGGTGAGTCCGGAGCAGCTGCTGATCTCCTCGGAGATGGTACGTTATATTAATAAGGTCATCGACCAGCTGGCGCCGAAATGTAAGCTGATATTTCTCCTGGTGAAGGAAAGCAATCTCAGATATAAGGAAGTGGCGGAGCTGCTGAATATTTCCGTCAAGACCGTCGAGGCTCAAATGAGCATTGCGCTGAAGAAGATCGGCCATGCGGTGCCTCTCACTTTTCTCCAGCATTAATTTTTCGTAAATTTTTTACACAGGCTTTTAGGGGTAAATGATCTTTTCTGCATCAGCCTTTGTGATGGCAGACAAAAGACTATGGGAATTACTGGCTAAGCAGTATGACGGGCAGCTCACGGAAGAAGAGCTCCGGGAATTGCATCTGTTGTTGCAGGAACGGCAGGACACGATGCCCTATGGTGAGCTGCTGTCGGAGCTGAAGACGCTTGCTTTCCGGCCTTCGGCGGAGGATATGGCAGCCAGGAATAATAGTTTGTCGGCCATTATGCAGCAGGTGCGGGGGACGTCTGCACCGGCCGAAGAAGAGGCGCACATCGCCGGACGACCGGGCAGGAGCAGGATGTTTGCAGGGGCAGCGGTGATGCTGGTGGTCGCGGTGGTAGCCGGTATCGTCTTTAAGAAAACAGGGAACGCGTCCGGCACCGGTGCGGAGCCTTATGACAGGATCGTTACGAAAACGGGCTCTAAAACGCTGATCAACCTGCCGGACAGCAGTACAGTGGTGCTGAACAGCGCCTGTCAATTCGCCTACAACAAGGATTTCGGAGTGAGGAAGCGGGAGATGCGCCTGACGGGGGAAGCTTTTTTCGATATACACAGCAATCCCGATATGCCGCTGGTGGTGCATGCGGGCAATGTCATCATCCGGGTGCTGGGGACGGCATTCAACGTGCGGGCTTATGCGGAAGATTCTTTTGTGGAGGCCACCCTGGTGAGAGGCGTCATCGAGGTCAGCCTGCGATCGGACCCGGAGCGGAAGATCCTGTTAAGACCCAATGAAAAGATCGTTATCCGCAACCAGGTAATGATGGCGGCGCCCTTGACGGACAGCGGCAAGGCGAAAAGTCGCGACGAGGTGATCCGGGTGACGCAGGTGGAGGCGGATCCCAAAGACAGCAGCTATATTGAGACAGCCTGGTTGAAAGATAAGCTGGTATTCAGGAAAGAGTCCTTTGCTTCGCTGGCCAGGCGAATGGAGCGATGGTACCAGGTGCATATCGTGTTTACCGACACCAGCCAGCAGTCCTTGCTTTTTACGGGTTCCTTTGAAAAAGAAACGGTGGGAGAAGCCCTTGAGGCTTTACGTCGTTCCGCCTCTTTCGCCTATGATATAAATGGTAAGACCGTCGTGATCACCGGGAGTAAATAAAAACACACAATATGTCTTCATGATGAAAGAAGGCCTGTAAATGAAAAGAGAGGTGATTGCGCCACCTCTCCGGAGTTACCAACAGGCAGTTGAAAGCCTATTACTAACTTAATCAAACCAAAGGTATGCATTTTACCAGAACAACTGTTCCCGGGCGACTTATTGCCCGGCGTAAACTACTGTTTATTATGAAAATAACAGCTTTATGCATGGTGTTGGCCGGGGTCCATCTTTCCGTATGGGCCTTTTCCCAGAAGACGATCAGTCTCACTGTCAACAAAGAGCCGCTGTCCAATGTACTGTCGCTGATAGAGCAAAAGACCGGCTACCGCTTCCTCTACCAGTATAAAGATCTCTACGAGACAAAAGTGGTCAGCCTGAAGGTCGAGGAGGCGCCGCTCGAGTATGTGCTTTCACTTGTATTGAAGGGAACGGGGCTTGATTATTCCATCAACAGCAATCATCTTATTGTGCTGAGCGAGGCTTCCTCTTCCGTGGCAGTCGCGGCGGATCCGGTGACGGGCATCATACGAAATGAACGGGGAGAGCCTTTATCTAATGTATCTGTCCTGATCAGGGGAACTTCGAAAGGCACACAGACGAACGGGAAGGGCTATTTCAACCTACCCGCGTCGGAGGGCGACACCTTACAGTTCTCCTTTGTAGGATATGAGACGCAATGGGTGAAGGTAGACAGACGGTCGACCTTTGTCATCATCCTGAAGGAATCCAACCAGCAGATAAATGAAGTGGTAGTGGTAGGCTACAGCGACAAGCGAAAGAGCGAGCTGACCAGCGCTGTTACGGTGGTGTCGGCGGAAAAACTAAAGGATGTGACGACCAATGACATAGGGTCGATGCTGCAGGGCAAGGTAGCTGGTCTGCAGGTGGTGAACAGCTCCGGCGTACCGGGCGCCGCCGCAGAGATCAGGCTGCGGGGCGTCTCTTCCGTGAATGCTTCCCAGAGCCCTTTGTTCGTAGTGGATGGGATCATTGGCGGCAACTATGACCCCAATGATGTGGAAAACGTGACAGTGCTGAAGGACGCGGGGGCCACGGCCATGTATGGATCACAGGCCAATGGCGGAGTGATCATTATTACGACAAAAAAAGCGGCTGCCGGAAAGACCCGGTTTGAAGTGAAAGTGACGCAAGGGATACGTACGCCTGATTTCGGCGAGATGAAGATGATGTCGGGCAGCCAGCTGTACAACCAGCAGAAGGAGTATTACCGGGATTATATTCCCACGGACACCGGCAATTCCTTTAAGATAGATATCCTGAAATTCTATGGCGAAAGGCCGTTGAGCCTGCGCGACAGGAACTACAATTGGCTGACGACGACCTTCAGGCATGCACCGATGACCAACCTGTATGCATCGGCCAGCGGGAGGACAGAGAAAGCGGACTATTATGTAGGCTTGTCCTATTACAATGAAAAGGGGACATTCCTGAACACGAAATACCAGCGCCTCAACCTTCGCGCCAACAGCACGTATCATTTCAACAAAGCCATTGCCGTCACCAACAATATCAATATCAGCGGGACGACAGGCAAGAGCTATGATTACAACGATGTGTACAATGCTTATCTCAATTTACCCTGGGACAATCCATATGACAGCACAGGCAGGCCGGTGTATGTGGATGGCAGCTCCACCTTCAAATGGTGGTCGAGGGATAAGGTGAATCCCATCCATACTATTCAGAACTCCAATCACCCGTACAAAAATTTCGATGCGAACTATGACCTCAACGCCAATGTGACGTTGACGCCCTGGTTGTCCCTGGCGAGCACCAACCGGGTGTCGGCTGCCTATTTCAAGAGTACCACCTACTTTTCGCCGCTCACGGCAGGACAGTATCATGGGAATGGCTATCTCAGCGAGATGAACACCTTTAATTATGGCTACATCTCCAATGACCTCCTGAAGTTCAATTTCAACCTCGGCCCTCACAGGATCAGCGGACTTGCCGGAGTGGCGTTCGAAGGCAGCCATACGGAGCTCAACGGGGCGGCGGGCAAGGGCCTGCCGGTAGGGCTGCAGGTGTTGAATACGGTGTCCAACAGCCAGGTAGTCAGCGGCAGCAATGACCAGGCCACGCTGGTGTCCTATATTTCGCAGGTGAACTATAGTTACCTGGACAAATATTTCCTCACGGGCTCTTACAGGGTGGATGGCTCCTCTGCCTTTCCTTCCAGCCATCGTTATGCGCGTTTCCCCGCTGTCAGCGCCGGCTGGCTATTGAGCAAGGAGGATTTCCTGGCGAACAGCCGGCTGGTGAGCAACCTGAAGCTGCGGCTGAGCTATGGCATCACGGGCACGCAGGACATCGGCTCCTCCCGTTACCTGGGGTTATACTCCCTCTCCAGCCAGTACAATTCGCTGATAGCGGCGACCCCTTCCCAGCTGCCCAGTCCGGACCTTACCTGGGAAAGCAAGCATCAATGGAATGCGGGTGTCGACCTGGGATTGTTCAAGCGGGTGGACCTGACGGTGGATGTATATAATAATATCACCCGGAACCTGCTGCTGCAGGTATCACAGCCTTTGTCCGTGGGCTTTGAGAGCAGGTGGGAAAACAGGGGAGAGATCGCCAATAAGGGTATAGAGATAGGGCTGAGCACCCTGAACATCACTACGCATGATTTCGAATGGCGGACGGATTTTTCCATCAACTGGAATACCAATAAGCTGCGGCAATTCCCTGCTGTCAGCATCAGTACACAGTCTACCTGGGGTATTTCCCAGATCTACCGCAACGGGGGCAACCTTTATGAGTTCTATATGCCGAAATGGATGGGTGTGGACCCGCAGACAGGGGCGCCTTTGTGGGAGCAGATCACGAAAGATGCGGCGGGAAAAGTCATCTACAGACAAGCGACTTCGAACTATGACAGTGCGACGTACCAGGAAGCAGGAAGCCCGCTGCCGAAGTTCCAGGGTGGTATGACCAACTCTTTCCGCTATAAGGGGATTACGCTGAGCGTCAATGCCTATTTCCTCTCGGGCAACAAGATCTTCAGCAATGCCCTGCGTTTTGTGGAGAACGATGGCAGCGAACCTTACTATAACCAGGCGGTTCTTCCAAAGGGCTATAAGGTGTGGACGAAGCCGGGTGATATTGCGTCGGAGCCCAGTCCTCAGAACGCCAATAATTCCACGCAGACGTCTACCAGGTATCTGAAGGACGGATCTTTTCTTGCTATCCGGAACGTGACGCTGTCATACGACCTGCCGAAAGTAGTGATCCGTAAGCTGAAGCTGGATGGGGTCAGGGTGTCGTTGTCGGCGGACAATGTTTACCGGGCGACGAAGTTCTTCGGCCAGGATCCGCAGACCACCATTACGCCCGGCCTGTATGTGATGCCCGGTGTATCGGATTTCAAGTATCCCAACAACCGGCAGTATCTCTTCAACATCGATTTCAGGTTCTGATAAAAATATTATACCATGCAAAAGAAATTATTCTGGATAGTATCCCCCTTACTGTTGCTGCTGGCGTCCTGTGTCAAGGACGTTACGCCCAGCGATGCCATTACCACGGCTACGTTGACCAACTCCCCCGAGGGATTGAAGAATGCGGTGAATGGAGCGTATGCGCTTTTTAAGGACCATGTTGCCTTTGCCGGTTCGACGGATGATAATAATATGTATCTGCGGCAGTATTTCCAGGCGTCTGATTTTGCCAGTGATGACATTGTTTGCGGACAGACGACTACGGACGCCCTCTATTACAGCTTTTCGCTGGGTCATACTCCCACGCAGACGAATATGCGGTATTTCTGGTACATCTCCTATAAGATCATCAGCGACGTGAATACGGTGATAGCATCTGCGGAGAAAGTTGCCAGCCCGGATGCCGCCACCCGGCAGCTGCTGGGGGAGTGTTACTTCCTGCGCGCCTTCGCCCATTTCAACCTGGTCCGTTTTTATGCGATGCCTTATACCAACTCTCCCACGGGAGACGGCGTTATTCTGAGGACCTCCACCAGTGACCCGGCTTTGAAGGCAAGGGCTACGGTGCAGCAGGTCTACCAGCAGGTGATTGCCGATGCGGCAAAAGGGGCGGACCTGATGGTACAAAGCAGGGGGGTGCAATATGCCACCCGGGAGGCGGCCTGGGCCTTACTATCCAGGGCCTATCTGTATGAGGGGAACAATGACAGCACGATCTACTATTCCGATAAGGTGATCAACAGCGGAAATTTTACGCTTAGCACGGCGGCAACGTATCCCACGCTTTTCGCCAATGCGGCGGCAAGCCCGGAGACCATTTTCTGTATTGCCTTTACGGCGACGGATGACTATGGCAAATTCGGATCCATCGCCTCCATGATCTACTCGGACGGCAATTCCGGCTGGGGTGAAGAGTACGCATCGGCCTCTCTCAGGGACTCCATGGCGGCCCATCCCGAAGATGTACGCTGGAGCTATATCGTGCCGGACACCATCAATGGAGTGGTCCAGAAAAAGAACGGCATCGAGATCTATTATATCTCAAAATTTTCTTTCCAGGGAGGTAGTCCTACGCTGAGCTCGCCCGTCATGTTCCGGCTTGCCGAGATGTACCTGAACAAGGCCGAGGCGGAAGCGAAGGCAGGGCAAACAGCGGCGGCACTGGATGACGTGGATATGATCCGTAAGAACAGGGGGTTAAATGGAAGCCTTTATGGTGGTGTTGTACCTGCTGGCTATACGGCACTTGATCTGGTGCTGAACGAGCGGCGTTTCGAGCTGGCGTTCGAAGGACATCGTGCTTTCGATGTCTACCGCAACAAGCGCAGTATGAACAGGACGTACTGGGGATATCATCTGCCGGGGCTGAAGGAGACGGATATCGATCTTTCCAAAGAGCCAACGGGCTATGCGAACATGATCATCGCTCCGGACAATCCGAAGATCATCTATTACATTCCCATAGACGAGGTGCAGACCAATACGTTGTGTACGCAAAACAAATAAAACCCATCATCATGACACCTACCAAGATAACGCTTTATATACTGGCGGCTTGCTGCTGGCTTTGTTCCTGTAAGAAAGATACAGTCGCCCCTCCTGACGTCATTTACACGGTGAGCCTGGATGGCTATACCGTCACTTTCACCAATCAAACGGAAGGAGCGACCTCCTATCAATGGGATTTCGGCGACGGAGGAAGCTCCACCGACAAGAGCCCGGTTCATACCTATCCCGGCAAGGGGAAGTATGTACCTACCCTGTATGTCACGACGGCGGGCGGCGTAAAGGCGGAAGGCTCGACTGTCATCCATATTGCGAAGTCATCGGCGGTGAAGCTGGATGACAATACCTTGTCGGATTGGGATACCGTGGCGTACAATGCCATCACGCCGGGTGTCGACGGAGGGATCTTTACAAAAGCGAAATTCGATTACAACAGCGATAATGTCTACTTCTATTTTGAAATGACATCTACCGTCGCGGCAGGAGATATCTTCGATTTTTACCTGGATGCGGATAACAATCCTGCCACCGGCTACGTCACCGGGACCTGGCCAGGGGGCGGGTATGACGTACTTATCGAGGGCGCCATGCTGAACCAATGGTTCGATCCTTTCTATTTCTCCGGCGCCACACAGAACGCATGGGGCTGGAGCGGTGTCTCCGTAGCCGATTTTTACCAGATAGGCACGGTGGTACAGGACGGCGCCACACTGAAATTCGAAGGGGCATTGAAACGCAGCAAGCTAAAAGGGCTCACGGGAAAGGGCCTTCGGTTGGCGCTGACGGCTACGAAGAATGACTGGAGTAAAACCCTTGGTGAGATGCCCGACGAGGGATCCGCGCCGATATTCATTGATATGAGCGAATAAAACATTACCCATGAAGATCTATTCATTAATAGCCTTTTTACTGGTGGTCGGCTGCTGCTCCGTCCTTTCCTGTGACAAATTGGAAAAGCCCGTACTGTATACGCCTGTCCCTGTCGATACCATACATTATACGGCCAGCGATTCGGACTTTGCCAATCCTGAGCGGGGATTTTACCGCGCCACGGAAGTAAATGCGAATACTTATACGGCTTTGGATGCTACCCAGCTAAAAGCCTGGCGGACACTGCAGCAGGCAGATGGGGGCGGTGTTTATAAGATCTACAGCACGCTGGTTTTCCGGAGCATTGTGCTGGATGGCTTGACAGGGACGGCATTACCGGCCGACCTGCTGGACAAGATCAAAGCGGACCTGGCGGCTGCCCGTACGGCGGGGGTGAAGCTGATCCTCCGTTTTTCCTACACGACCACAACGCATGGCGGCAGCTGCCCGGAAGGAGGCATTTGCCCGCCTTACGGGGATGCCCCGAAGGCCATCGTCCTGCAGCACATTGCGCAGCTAAAACCTCTTCTGCAGGACAATGCGGACGTGATCGCCTGTATGCAGATGGGGTTTGTCGGCATCTGGGGCGAGAATTATTATACGGACTATTTTGGCGATCCTTCCTCGAATGGTCAGTCAAAGCTGCTGGACAGCAACTGGCGGGATAAGATCGAAGTGCTGAAAGCTTTACTGGGCGCACTGCCAGCCAGCCGTATGGTGCAGGTGCGTACGCCGCAGATGAAACAGCGGTATGTGTACGGCATTGATGCGCCCGTGACCTCGGCTGCTTTGACGGATGCAGAAGCATTTTCCGGCGAGGACAAAGCCCGGATCGGGATGCATAATGATTGCTTCCTTTCAGGCGTGGGAGATTACGGCACCTATGATGATTACGGCAATTCTTCCACGCCCCGGGGATCGGCCACTACCTTGCTGGAGGCTTATGCGCAGGCGGACAATAAATATACTGCGGTGGGCGGGGAGACCTGCGACGATACGTATAGCCCGCAAAATGATTGTGAAACGGCAGGAATGGCACAGACGGTGATGAGTGCCATGCATTACAGCTTCCTCAATTGTGCGTACAATAATGACGTGAACAATGACTGGGTGGACGGGGGATGTATGGAGAATATTAAAAAGAACTTAGGGTATAGGTTTGTCCTGGTGAGCGGGATCTATCCGGGTGTGGCCGTGAAGGCGGGTATGCAGTTCAAGCTAACCCTGAACCTGAGGAACGAAGGGTACGCCTCGCCCTATAACCAGCGGCCGGCGAGGCTGGTGCTGCGCGCGCGGGATGGAGGTAAAGGGTACGAATTCCCTCTTTCAGCGGATGTGCGTAAATGGTATAGCGGGGCAGTCGTGGTGAACGAGACCATTAGTACGGATGCCGGTATGTCCAAGGGCGTTTATGATCTGCTGCTCTATTTGCCGGACGCGGCTGCGTCCCTGGCGGGGCGTGCGGAGTATGCCATCCGGCTGGCTAATAAGGATACGTGGGAGGCGGCAACCGGGTATAATAAGCTGGGGGCGACCGTGACCATCAATTAGGAGGCGGGATGGGGCAGGATGGTGTCATTAAGTTTCTGTTTACAATTACAGGACTATATTTGCAAGTCCCTGACTGACCAAATGGAAGGGCCCTTACCAATATGCGTACGTCACTATTCGCGATCTTAGCCAGTCTTCCTGTATTTTCCTTTGCCCAGAGCGCTGCCGATGAAAACCTGGTCCAGTATGTACGGCCGATCATCGGAACCCAGCGGATGGGCCATGTCTATCCGGGCGCAACGGTGCCATTCGGCATGGTGCAGCTGAGTCCTGATACGGACACCATTCCTTATGAGATGAATGGGAAGTATAATCCGGATGTATATAAATACTGTGCGGGTTACCAGTATGACGATAAGACCATCGTCGGATTTAGTCATACGCATTTCAGCGGGACGGGGCATTCGGACCTGGGTGATTTTCTGATCATGCCGACGGTGGGTGAGCTGCAGCTGAATCCCGGTGTGGCGGATAAGCCGCGGAGCGGTTTCAGAAGCGCCTTCTCCCATGCGACGGAAGTGGCGGAGGCCGATTACTACAAGGTGAAGCTGGAGGATTATAACGTGCTGGCGGAACTAACCACCAGCGCCCGGGTGGGCATGCACCAGTATACTTTTCCTGCCACGGAACAGGCGCATATTATCCTGGACCTGATGAGCGGCATCTATAATTATGAAGATAAGAATGTCTGGACCTTTGTCCGGGTGGAGAATGATACACTGGTGACAGGGTGGCGGCAGACCAATGGCTGGGGCAGGACAAGAACGGAATATTTTGCGTTGAGCTTTTCCAAACCCTTTGTGCAGTATGGTGGCAGGAACTATAGTAGGAAACAGGTGTACCGGGGGTTCTGGGGTAAGTTTGACCAGAACCATAATTTCCCGGATATCGCCGGCAGGCAGATCCGCATGTATTTCGACTTCCATACGAAAGAGGGCGAACAGATCAAGCTGAAGATGGCGTTGTCTTCGGTCAGCACCGAAGGCGCCTTGTTGAATTTACGGACAGAAGTGCCAGGCTGGGATTTTCAGCGGGTGAAGCAGGAGGGACAAGCCTGGTGGAACCGCGAGCTGGGTAAGGCGCGGATCGAAGCAGGAAAGGATGAGAAGGAGAACTTCTATACCTCCCTGTATCATGCTTTTATCAACCCCACGGTTTATATGGACGTGGACGGCTCCTACCGGGGACTGGACCAGGTGAATCATAAGGCAGAAGGATTTACCAATTACACGACATTCTCCTTATGGGATACGCACAGGGCGCTGCATCCTTTGTTCAATATCCTGGAGCCGGCGCGGAATGCCGATATGGTCCGGAGCATGCTGGTGCATTATGATCAAAGCACACAGCATATGCTGCCCATCTGGTCCCATTATGCCAATGAGAACTGGTGCATGTCCGGCTACCACAGTGTGTCGGTGGTGGCTGACGCCATTGTGAAGGGGAATGCGCCATTTGATGCGAACAAGGCGCTGGATGCCTGTATCGCCACTTCGCAGCACCGGGATTTTATGGGTCTGGGCGCCTATATCGACAAGGGCTATGTCCCTGCGGAAGGCAGCGGCACTTCCGTGTCCAACACGCTTGAATATGCGTATGATGACTGGAGCATTGCCCAGGCGGCGGAGAAGCTGGGAAGAAGAGATGTGTATGCAGCTTATATGAAACGGTCGGAGAACTATAAGAACGTCTGGGACGCCTCCATAGGATATATGCGTCCCCGGATGGCCGATGGCAGCTTCAAAAAAGAGTTCGATGTGCTCAGCACCAATGATCAGGGCTTTATCGAGGGGAATGCCTGGAATTACTCTTTGTACGTTCCGCATGATCCGGCCGCATTGATCGCGATGATGGGGGGTAAGCAGCGTTTTGTCCGGCACCTGGATTCTTTGTTCACCATGGAGCTGCCGGATAAGTTCTTTGCGGAGACGGAGGACATCACAAGGGATGGCATCATCGGCAATTACGTACATGGTAATGAGCCTTCGCATCATGTGGCCTACCTGTACAACTGGACGGATCAACCCTGGAAGACGCAGGAGCGGGTGCGGATGATCATGAAGAAGCAATACCGCAATGCGCCCGACGGCCTGGGAGGCAATGATGACTGCGGGCAGATGAGCGCCTGGTATATTTTCAGCGCGCTGGGTTTTTATCCTGTAGCCCCCGGTTCCGACCAATATGCTTTGGGTAGCCCGGCTGTCAATGGCGCGGTGCTACACCTGGAGAACGGAAAGGAGCTCGTGATAGAAGCACAGGGCCAAAGCGAGAAGAACGTGTATGTAAAGAAAGTCGTGCTGAATGGCCAGCCGCTCAACCGGCGCTTTATCACCCACCAGGAGATCCTGGCTGGGGGAAAGCTGGTGTTTTATATGAGTGAAAAGCATTAGATTAGGCAGAAATAGGGTTTTTACGGTTGGAAATACAGCAAATATGTTATATTTTACTAATAACGAATTTGCATTTGCTCATCAAAATCCAGTCATATGAAACCCGAAGCAGGGACACATGCATCCAAGGGTGCAGCCGTCCATAACACAGCCGTGACGATCGTATTGGCAATAGCCTTTCTTAGCCTGGTCTTGTTCCTATCGTATGTCTTTATAAACGCCACCTCAAAGTAAATGATTTAGAAGACCGTCACACGACGGTCTTTTTTATTCTGTGCGTAAGCTCTTCACTGGGTTTGCCAGCGCGGCTTTTATTGCCTGGAAGCTGACGGTGAGCAGCGTAAGGGTTATAGCCGAAGCACCGGCCACAACGAATACCAATGGCTGGATGGTGATCCTGTATTCATATTGCTGCAGCCAGTGGTGTAAATAATAGAATGCGATGGGTGCTGCCATCATACAGCTGATGGCGACGAGCAGGAGAAAATCTTTTGACAGCAATATCCACACCTGTCCAATGGAAGCGCCAAGGACCTTGCGGATACCGATCTCTTTGGTTCGTTGTTCGGCTGTGTAAGCGGCGAGGCCAAACAAACCGAGGCAACAAATGAAAATAGCCAGGATCGAGAATAGCCCGGCCAGTTTGTTGATAAGGGTTTCAAAGCCAAATTTGGCAGCATAGCTTTGGTCCACGAAGTCGTAAGTGAAAGGGTAGGAGGGGTTATATTTATTAAAGATCGACGTTAGCCTCCCGATGGCCTGGCTGGTAGTTATGGAGGGCGACAGCCGGTAAGTGACGATATTGGACCATCCCGGGTCGTAGACGAACAGGGTTGGCTTCACCGGTGAAAAAGGGGATTCCATCAGGGCATCCTTTACTACCGCCACGACCTTCACCGGCTTTGGGTTATACCATTTCATCAGCATGGACTTGCCCAGGGCAGCCGTATATCCCAGGCGTTTGGCTGCTGCTTCATTTAAGATCACGGCGAAGGAGTCTGTACCCCTGTTCCCCGTAAAATCCCTTCCTTCTTTTATCTCCATGCCCATGGTCCTGAAATAATCGGCATCGGAGACGGCAATGGTGCCCAGGCCGAGGTTGTCGTTGGGCTGCCGTCCTTCCCAATCGTCTACGCCGTTGACTACCCAGATGGCCGTGACGGGGCTGGAGGATTTGGTAACGCTGGAGACGACGCCGCTTTGCAGCAGCTCGTTTTTCAAAGCATCATAATTGCGCGTGATGTCCGGGCTGGCGCCTGTCATCACCAGCCGGCGCGCATCATACCCAATGGACCTGTCCTTGCCATACTGAATCTGCTGGTATACGATAATCGTGATTATGATCAGAGCAATGGAGGCGGTGAATTGTACGGTCACCAGTATTTTCCTGGGAAGCGAGGCGCCTGGTCCCATATGAACGGAGCCTTTCAAAACCTTTATGGGTTTGAAGGAGGAGAGATAAAAGGCGGGTCTGCTGCCAGCCAACAGGGCGGTGAGCAGCACATATCCGATCATGATCAGCCAGAAGTAGCCGTTGCTATAAGGAACACGGAGGTTTGTCCCCGTAAGCGTGCTGAATGCAGGCAGAGTGATCTGCACGATGAGCAATGAAATGATGAATGCGATGGAAGTGATGAAGGCGGATTCAAGGAGGAATTGCAGAATAAGGCTTTTACGAATTGAGCCCATGGCCTTTCGGATGCCGACCTCTCTGGCCCTCCTTTCGGATCGGGCGGTGTACAGATTCATGAAATTGATGCAGGCGATGAGCAGCACCAACAGTCCAATGATGCCGAAGAGGTGGACATATTCGACAAAGCCGCCGGAAGCCACTCCATTTTTGAACTCGGTAAACAGATGCAGTTTCGTTAGCGGGTGAAAGAAGACCTCTGCTTTCGTTGTCTTATATTCTTCAATGCTATACTTTTTTAAGATCGTTCTCAACTGTGGCTCAACTTCTTCATAGGCAACATTGGGCTGGAGAGAAACGAATGTCTGCAGGTTGTTATTCCACCATTTTCTACCCCAGTTCTCCGTAGCTACGAAATAGGAGTAAGGTATGATGTAGTGGAAGCGGATAGAAGAATTCTCAGGAATGTCCTCCATAATACCCGTGACCTTCAGGTCATGGGAGTTGTCGATGCGGACGGTCCTGTTCAAAGGATTTTCGTCACCGAACAATGATCTTGCCGTGGACTGCGTAAGTACGATGGAGTACATGTCCTTCAATACGTCGCCGGGATTTCCTTTCAGCAATGGGTATTGGAAGATCTTTAAAAAGTCCTCTCCAGCCATGATGCCATTGAGGATGAGCTTTTTTTCACCAGCCACGAGACCGTGATCGGTGATCCAGTCTGTCTGCGCGACATATTGAATACCGGGAATGTCTTTTTTCAGGACTTCAGCCAGGGGGTAGCTGACGGAATTGTAAGTACTTGCCTGCCCGTTGCTTTCGACCCGGTATCTTACCTGGCAAACCTGCTGGTAACCGGGAAGGAAGCGGTCGTAGGTAGATTGATAATACACCCACAGGCCGATCAGCAAGGCAACGGCCATGCCTATTGCGAGGCCCAGGATGTTAAGGGCGCTGTAGACCTTATTGTTTGTAAGGTTGCGCCATGCGATCGTGAGGTAGCTCTTTATCATAGCTACCGGGCAACTAAACAAGTGCCGGGTTTAAACGATCATGCTAATCAATCGATTATGAGGATCGGTGACGGGATGACTGTCCGTTGATGATACAATGAGTGTTCGCGCTAGTGAGAGACGATAGCGGTATTGTTGGAAAAATGTCCGTTGGGGACGGTGGTGTCACCGGTGGTCCTGGTGACGCTGGCATTGCTTTTCTTACTGCTGTTGTTGTTTTTATAGATCCCTGGAATAAAAAGCAACACAATGGAGGTAAGGGCGAACCCTAACAGGAAAGCGACGGCCTGAGACTTCATCATATGAATTGGATTTGAAGACGGATTTCTCCTATTTTAATGAACGGCGCCTAAGAGTATTTTAGTACTTTATAGTCTCTTTGCGGATGTTTTCTTAACGACGAAAGTATTTTCGCCGCAGATGAAGGCGAACATATAACGAATCTTCTCCATGTTTCCCCCTCAGATAGAGGGTATCCTTATCCAGGCGATAGGTTGAGTTGATCGCCAGCAGGGTATCCGGGTAAGTACGATTCATGTGAAGCGTGTGTTTAGCAGTATCCACTCCATAGCCCAGGTAATCCAGGGTAGATGTCCATGATTTGATGGAGGCGTTGTCATAATCTTCGAAGATGATCTGCCTCCAGCCGCTTACATCGGCATGCAGGGCCCGGTCCATGGAGTCCCGGGAATGATGAAGACTGTCGACAGACCAGACGCCATAGAGCGCCGTATGTTTTCCGACGCCGTATTTTTCTCTCATGCGCACGGTGTCATACATGGGATAGGCAATTGCAAAAAAGCCCAGCAGTATACCGGTGAGGCCGGCGACCTTTTTCATGATCTTCTTTCGGAACAGCTGGGGCCAGGTCCTTTTTTCCACCGCCCTGTTGAGGAGCAGCACGTTGGTAAGGCGCCCGGCATCGTCTACCAACAGGTAAAGGGACATGGCCAGGTAGGAAGAGGAAAAGAACTTTACGCATACGTCAAAGGCAAAATTTACGAAGACGATATTGCTCATGATGGTCACCATAACGATGGCGCCCAGGGTTGTTGTCCGGCGGAAGAGGAGGAGGAGAGCTGCGGCGATCTGGCTGCAACCGATGAAGAACTCATAGGGGAAGGAGTAGCCGAAAAAGGACCAGGCAACGCTCATGGGTTGCATGTCCACTACTTTGGTGTCAAGAGAGGAGATGCTGGAATTAAATTGCACGTCGAGCACTTTGGCGGCGCCATACTGCATGATGGTATAGGCGAGGAAGAAGCGGAGGGTTATTTGCAGCAGGTATTGGAGCTTGTTATAGTCCCGGCGTTGTTTGTCTATGAGGCTCCAGATGATAGCCAGCAGGAGTGCGGAGGCTCCCGCGATCGGGAAGAAGCGAAAGTCCCGGGGAAGGTCGCCACAGCCGTCGCTGTCAGTGAGGAGAATGTATACCATGACGGCAGGAAAGTGGAGGAAAAAGGTCTTGAAGCCAAGGTCTTTTAAACGAAAAGTCATTTGTCAGGATTTAGCATAGGCAAAATACAAAAATGCCGGATCAGAAGGACTGGCCCGGCATTTTAATTGATATTTTGGAATTTACTATTCTGCGAAGTAGCTGGTATTGAAGCGACCATTACCGATCTGGATACTGTCCTTACCATTCTCCGTATTGTAAAACACGCCGCTGAAGGTACCTGCGATCCTATGAATATTCGTGTCCTTCAAGGTTACGGTGATGGTACCGTGGCCCCCAAAAAAGTTATCGACTAAGTAGAAAGTCCCATCACTTTTGGTATAGGAGGCAGTGGAGCCATAGAAAGGATCAGGATCATTTACTTGAATGCTGTCAGGAATATCCAGCTCAATCACTGAGGTATCGCCTGGATTGACAAAATAGCCATAGAGGAAAATAAAGCTGTTGCTGGTGGGTGCGATCCCCGCGGTATATTGTGATTGCCAGTTGACGCCGTTCAAGGTCGCAGAGATGCTGTTGATATTGGCATGGTTGGTATTGTTGTTTTTTTTACAACCTGTGGAGACGAGCGCGGCGAATGTGCACGCGAAAGTGAGGACAGTGCGTATTTTCATCTTTAGTTTTGAAGCGGTTTCAGATCAGTTCTACATCCCTCCAAACGACATATATCATATTTTTATTATACCCGAATAAAGCATTTCATCGCTGCCTGTATCCCGGGAGGACCAGATATGGGGAGGATGGCCTACTTTTGCCGCTGAACTGAAAATATGGTGAAAATCGGGAAAATAGCGCTGGAGGACTTTCCGCTGCTGCTGGCGCCCATGGAAGACGTGAGCGATCCACCATTCCGGGCCGTCTGCAAGCAACATGGGGCGGATCTCCTTTTCACGGAGTTCATTTCCAGCGAGGGGTTGATCAAGGATGCCATTGCCTGCCGTCGGAAGCTGGATATTTTCGAGGACGAGCGGCCCGTGGGTATCCAGATCTTTGGAGGTGATGAAGAGCGGCTGGCGCTGGCAGCGCAGATCGTTGAGGCGGTGGGGCCTGACCTGCTGGACATTAATTTCGGCTGCCCGGTGAAAGGCATTGTCGGCAGGGGCGCCGGTGCGGGGGTGTTGAAGGATGTTGAGCGGATGGTGCGGCTGACGGAAGCGTGCGTACGATCAACGCGTTTGCCCGTCACCGTCAAAACAAGGTTAGGGTGGGATGAAGCGACTAAGAATATCGAAGAGGTGGCAGAACGGTTGCAGGATGCCGGTATAGCGGCATTGACCATCCATGGCAGGACGCGTAGCCAATTGTATAAAGGGGAGGCGGATTGGACGCTGATCGGAAAGGTGAAGAACAATCCCCGGATAAAGATCCCCGTTTTTGGCAATGGAGATATCGATAGTCCGCAAAAGGCGCTGGAATATGGTAATCGTTATGGGGTGGACGGCATTATGATAGGCCGTGCGGCCATTGGATATCCCTGGATCTTCCGGGAGGTGCGGCATTTAAGAGAGACGGGCGAGCTGCATCCGCCGCCGACGCTGGAAGAAAGGTTGCTGGTCTGCAAGCTGCACCTGCAAAAGGCGGTGGCCTGGCACGGGTCCATTGGTCTGCGTGAAATGCGGGGCCGGTATGCCCAGTACCTGAAGGGGCTGCCGGGATTGGCGGAGCATCGCAGGAAGCTGGTAGCATTGGCATCCATCGAGGAGGTGGAAGCTGCGCTGGATGCCATCGGAAGGGATTACCGGGGCCTGGAGATGGATTGGGAGCCGATTAGGCTGGTGAATTATCATGAGCGGTGCACTTTGTGAGGGAGAATTCTGCTAAATTTATTACATGAGAAAATACCTGACTGCCGTCCTGGCATTCTTTTCCTTTTTAGTATATGGACAAGCCGGAAGAGAGCCGGTGAAGGTTACGGACATGCTGAAGGTCCAGTCCCTCAGCATGGTCACGCTGAGCAAGGACGGCCGTCAGGCGGCGTTCACGGTGACGAAGATCGAGGCGGATCCCGATTCGAAAGCAGATTATAAATATGTCAATCACATCTATGTCGTATCGCCCGAAGGCGGGGCGCCGAGGGAGCTGACGGTGAAAGAAGGAGCGTCCCAGCCAGCCTGGAGCCCTGATGGAAAGCAGCTGGCTTTTGTGCGGGCGGTCGACGGCAAGCCGCAGGTTTTCATCCTGTCGATGGATGGAGGGGAGCCGGTGCAGTTCACACATTGCAAATATGGAGCAGGTACCCCCAAATGGTCGCCGGACGGGAAAGCCATTTTATTCTCTTCGAATATACGGATGGGTGAGCTGATCCGCGATACGGTGCTCAACGGCGGTCATACACTGCCCTCATGGCCTTTTGAGCAGGCGGGTTTCGACAAGAATGAAAACCTCTCTGTGGCCCGGGCGAGGCCCGACCCGGACGGAAATCCGGAGGAGATACGGGCTTATCTGGAAAACGATGTCGCGGATAAGAAAGCGAAGGTGGTGAGCCGGCTGAATTTCCAGGACGAGATGGTGGTGAATGCGGAGATGAGCTTTAATCATTTTTATACACAGGAATTGCGGCCGGGCGCGTTACCGGTGCCGGTGACCCACGGGTTTTATCGTTACGCCGACGTGGACTTCACGCCCGACGGACAGCACCTGGTCATTACGGGTAATATGGACTCCACGCAGCATCCGGACAGGAGCCTGGAAAGCAGCGTTTACCTCGCCGACAGGGATGGGGCTCACCTGCGGCTGCTGTTAGGGGAGAAAGGAAAAGTTTATTCCAACGTAGTGCTTTCTCCCTCGGGCAAATGGCTGGCCTTTCAACACAGCAATACATCTTTTGTCACCGTACCGCAGCTGGCGATCGTCTCCCTTCAGGGCGGCAGCCCGATCGATCTGCCTTTCGACCGCAGCAAGGGCGGCTATACCTGGAGTCCCGATGAGAAGTGGATCTATTTTACGGCGGCTTCCAACGGAGGTGCGCCGCTGTATCGTGTGAATGTCAGCACGCAGCGGACGGAGCAGTTGTCGGACTATGACAGCGGCACGGGCAGTTTTGCCGTGGGCAGCGGGAAGGTCGTGTTTGTCCGTTCGGAGGTGAATGATCCATTCGACCTGTACACTGCCGATCCGGCCCTGCAGCAGGTGCGCCGCATCACTGCATTCAATTATGATTGGGTGCAGCGTAAGCGGCTGTCGCTGCCGGAGAAGCACAGCTTTACGAACGACAGGGGGCTCACCGTAGAGTTTTGGGTGATGAAGCCTGCGGACTATATGCCGGGTAAGAAATATCCGTTGTTGCTGGATATCCATGGGGGTCCTTCGGCCATGTGGGGACCGGGAGAGACCAGCATGTGGCATGAATTCCAGTTCTTTTGCAGCAAGGGCTATGGAGTGGTGTACAGCAATCCGCGGGGGTCCGGAGGTTATGGATTGGAATTTCTGCGGGCCAATGTGGAGGATTGGGGGACTGGTCCGACGAGCGATGTACTGACGGCCCTTGACAAGACGGTAGCGGAAGGATGGGCCGATACTTCCAGGCTGGTGGTGAGCGGAGGGTCATATGCCGGATACCTGGTGGCCTGGATCGTAGGCCACGACCATCGATTCAAAGCCGCCTGCGCCCAACGGGGTGTTTATGACCTGGCGACCTTTTTCGGAGAAGGCAACGCCTGGCGGCTCGTACCCAACTACTTCGGCGGCTATCCCTGGGAAGCGCATACCAGGGCAGTGCTGGAAAGGGAGTCGCCCATCACCTATGTGGCCAACATTACGACACCGCTGATCATTTTCCATGGAGAGAATGACAGGCGGACGGGGTTTGTACAGGGTGAGATGCTGTACAGAAGCCTGAAGGTGCTGGGACGGCCGGTGGAGTATGTCCGGCATCCGGGAGGAACGCATGAGCTTACCCGCAGCGGGGACAACCGGCAACGGATGGATCAGATGTTGAGGACATATGAGTTCTTCGAGCGTTGGATACGAAGGTAAGGCCGTTGCAGTGGTTTTGACGTAGAGCATTACCCAGCCGGCGGCATAGCTAAATTGAAATATTGGTTATCTTTAGTCGATGAACAAGATCCTTGCCATCTTTCTGGTGCTCGCCGGCGGCGGCGCTTATGCCCAATCGGGCTCGATCTACACGACAGCGGAAAAATCCCCATTGCGACTGGCACAGGGCGGGAAGCTCAACTTTACGGATTCGCGGCAGCCCCTCGAAACAGAACCTTTTATACTGGTGGACCCGCAGTCCGCCTTCCAGACCATCATTGGCATTGGGGGAGCGCTGACGGACGCCTCGGCTGAAACTTTCTCGAAGATCCCCAAGGCGCAGCAGTCAGCGCTGCTGCGGGCTTATTATGATCCACAGAACGGCATTGGTTACACATTGGCCCGGACGCAAATACAAAGCTGCGATTTTTCCAGCGGGAGCTATTCCTACATAAAGGACAATGATACGGCGCTGACCAGCTTCAGCGTTGCGCATGACGAACAATACAGGATACCGCTGATCAGGCAGGCCATCGCAGCTGCCGGCGGCAGTCTCCCGCTCTTTGTCTCTCCCTGGAGCCCTCCGGGCTGGATGAAGGACAATGGGAGCGTCATCGGAGGCGGGCATCTGAAGGCCGAATATGCCCGCAGCTGGGCCAACTTCTACATAAAATTTATCAGGGCCTATGAAGAAAAGGGCATTCCTATCTGGGGACTGACGGTGCAGAATGAGCCGATGGCCAAGCAGAAATGGGAGTCCTGTATATATACGGCAGCCGAAGAAAGGGATTTTATAAAGAACTATCTCGGGCCCATCCTGCAATCCTCCGGCATGAGCAACAAGAAGTTGATCGCCTGGGATCACAACCGGGACCTGCTGTACCAGCGTGCCAGCACGATCCTGGAAGACCCGGGTGCGGCAAAATATATCTGGGGCATCGGGTATCACTGGTATGAGACCTGGACGGGGGGACCGATGCAATTCGAGAACATGAAGCTGGTGACGAAAGCGTTTCCGGATGCGCATCTCATATTCACGGAAGGCTGCCAGGAAAAATTTAATTTTGACAGTCTTAAAAGCTGGTCGCTGGGCGAGAAGTATGGTTACTCCATGGTCAATGATTTCAACAATGGATGCGTGGGCTGGACAGACTGGAATATACTGCTGGACGAAAAGGGCGGTCCAAACCATGTAGGCAATTTTTGTTTTGCGCCTGTGCATGCCGACACCCGCACAGGGAACCTGATCTATACCAATGCATATTATTATATCGGTCATTTTTCGAAATTCGTGCGGCCCGGCGCAAAGCGGATCGCAGCTTCCACCAACAGGGCGCAGCTGCAGACGACCGCTTTCCTCAACACAGATGGGAGCATTGCGGTGGTCGTGCTGAATACCACCGGCGAGCAGCTGCCTTACCGGCTTATCCTGAAAGGGAAGGAGACGGCTGCAGAAAGTCTGCCTCACTCTATCTCTACGCTTATCATCCAATGATCACGAGGGCCATTTTCCTGGGATTTTTGATGTGCGGCCTGCTACAGGTGCGGGCGCAATTGAAAGCGACGTGCTGGCTGACGGATCCTGCAAGGCAGATATTTTTTACCAAACAACCACCGGCGCCAGCAGTCCCCTGGAACCCGGGGCAGGATTCGATTGCGACCAGGGCAGACTTTCTCATCCGGGTGGACGCCAGGCAAACCTACCAGTCCATCGATGGATATGGGTGGGCCCTCACAGGTGGCAGCGCACAACATATCATCCACATGAGCGCTTCGGCGCGGGCAGCCCTGCTGAAAGATCTTTTCTCCGCGAAGGACGACCACATCGGCGGCAGCTATCTGCGCATCAGCATCGGCGCATCCGACCTCAACGATCACGTTTTTTCTTATGACGACCTGCCTGCAGGGCAGACCGATTCGTCCCTGGTTCATTTTGACCTGGGGCCCGACAGGAAGGATGTCATCCCGGTCGTGAGGGAAATATTGACCATCTTTCCTTCACTAAAGATAGTAGGTTCTCCCTGGAGCGCGCCTACCTGGATGAAAACGATCGACGATACAAAAGGAGGGAGCCTTAAGCCGGAGTATTACGCTACCTATGCCCGTTATTTTGTAAAGTATATCCAGGCCATGGCGAAGGAAGGTATCCGGCTGGATGCCATAACGGTACAGAACGAGCCCCTGCATCCGGGCAATAATCCCAGTATGTATATGCCGGCGCCCGAACAGGCTGTATTCGTGAAGAATTTCCTGGGACCTGCATTCAAACAGGCAGGCATAAAAACCAGGATCATCATCTACGATCACAACTGCGATAAGCCGGAGTATCCCATTAGCATTCTGGATGACCCCGAAGCCCGGAAATACGTGGATGGATCGGCTTTTCACCTGTATGGCGGAAAGATAGAGGCCATGTCGAAGGTCCACGACGCCTATCCGTCGAAGAACCTTTATTTCACAGAGCTGTGGGTGGGCGCGCCGGGAGATTTTTCCAGGGATATACCTGAGCATATAGAAAATCTCATCATCGGCGCCACCCGTAACTGGAGCAAAAATGTCATCGAATGGAACCTGGCTGCCGACTCCGGCAACAACCCGCATACGGATAGGGGCGGGTGTGATCGCTGCCTGGGGGCGGTGACCATCGACGGAGACAGGGTGACGCACAATCCTGCCTACTACATCATCGCACACGCCGCCAAATTCGTAAGGCCCGGATCAGTGAGGATCGCTTCGGAACTGCGGACTGACGGGCCAGCAGGATCTGCTGCCGTGGCCGACGGCGGAGTTCTGCCAAATGTGGCTTTCCGTACGCCTGCGGGCAAGACGGTGTTGATCGTGCTGAATAAGAGCGATAGCACACTTTCTTTTACTGTCCAGGACAATAAAGGTACGGCAAAGCAGACCCTGGGCGCAGGGGCAGTGGCGACCTACGTGTGGTGAGCTACTTCACACCACCGAGATCGTAAAATCTCCATTTGGTGGCAAAATCCTTTTCCAGCGGCTGTTTGGTCAGGATGGCCCGTACCATTTCCACCGGCATGGCATTCAGGTGCATCACGGCGTCATGGTATTGCTTATAGGTCATCTTGCCACTGTCCACCAATTCCTTTTTTAAAGCGTAGAACTGCCGTCCTCCTGTGAGATAAGCCAGCTGGTACAATGGGGGATAGTGATCCACGAAGGATCTGCGGACCTCTCCGGCGGCATTGGCCCTTTCATGACCAACCCGGTCGACGAGAAAGTCGATGCATTGCTGGGGCGTCCATTTGCCCAGGTGGTAGTTGAGGGAGAAGATGATGCGGGCGCAGCGGTGCATATGCCAGAATAGCATGCCCATCCTGTCTTCGGGTCCCCTGGGAAACTTCAGGTCCCAGAGCAGCAGCTCCCAATACAGCGACCAGCCTTCTATCCAGAAAGGGGTTTCGAAGTTGCGGTAGGTGCGGTAGCGGGCGTTTGAGTAAAATTCAAGGTTATGCCCTGCAATCAATTCATGGTGAACGGTGGCGCGGGAGAAATGGGGGTTATTTCCCCGCATACTCATCAATCTGTCGTCCTCATCCATGGTATTGGTGGGATAGGAGATGATGATATCATTGCCTCCCAGGAAGAAGGGGTTGACCAGCTGCCGTTCCGGCGTCATCATCATCATGCCGAAGGTCTCTTCGGCCAGTGGCGGAACAGTGATGAGGTCGTTTTTTTTCAGGAAATCCACCGATTGGGAAAAGAGGTCGAGGATCATTTCCGGTTGCTTACCGGCTGGTACATACGTATTCTTTACTTTCTCCAGGGCGGCTTTCCAGTTGTCGCCGAAGCCCATTTCTTTGGAAGCTTTCAGCATTTCCGCGTCGCACCAGGCGAATTCCTTATTGGCGATGTCGATCAGCTCTTCCGGCGAGTAGGGGATCATTTCGTATTTCAGCTGCCGCAGCAGCTCTTCCCGGCCAGCGGGTTTGCCGACGATGCCGCTGTTGTCGGGCGGGGTAAAGGCTTTTTTCTTATCGGAAAATACGTCGGCATAGGAAGCGAGCGCATCGTCGAGCTCCTTGTATGGTTTCGGCATCCACCAGGTGAAGAGCGGGTCATAGCCGTTGAAAAAATTATAGACGGAGGCGATGGACCTTTTCAGGTCGTTGATGACCAGGCCGGCCTGGTAGATCTGGTCCATGGTAACCGAGCTGTCTGTTTTCAGGCGGTTCTTCAGCTGTTTTATCTGTTCGGAAAAGTCAAACCAGTTTTTGGCCGTGGCTTGCGCGTCGGGCTGGTGGCCGCGGCGGCGGAGCTTTTCCACAGCGTAAATAGAGTCGGAGAAAGGGAACCATTTCTTTATTTTTTCGTAGCCGGCCCTCTCATTCGCGGACACCTGCAACCTGGCATCGAGGTCGCGCCTGAAGAGGATATAATCGACCTTGCATTCCTGTGGGAGGCTTTTAAAGTCTATTTGCTCCAGCTTTTTCAGGTAGTCATGGCAGAGCGTTTCCAGCCGGGCGCGTTTTTCCGGTGAGGCGCCTCCGCTTTCCTGATCTCCGCCGCCGCGACCGAAGCCGCTGGCATTGGCGGGGGTAGTATAAAACCGCTCTAAGGCACTGTGATCTGCCTCAAAACGGGTGATGAGACTGGGCATTTCCTGGCAGGGGGCGTATTCGCCGGGAGCCAGTTGGGCATAGGCAGGGTTCCCAAGAAAGGCGATGCAGCATACGATAAATAAAAGCAGTTGTTTTCTCATGTATGGGTGAATTATGATCGCTAAGTTATTTCTTTATCCAGATAATTGATGCAGGTGTTTTGTCGGGCGTTTGCAACGGAAAAGGAGTGGGAGCGACGCGATTCAGCCGGGTGTAATTCGGAATCGCCAGCAGTGGCATGCCATCGGCCCATGTGCCTTTGATGGCCATGATGCCATGGAGCAGGCTGTCCTTCCATTCCAGGGAAAGAGGACCTGTGCCGAGCGCTTTGTTGATATCCTGGTTGTCGGCTGTTTCTACATTGTACAGCAGTGGACCATAACGGAGGGCAATACGTCCACGGTCGGCCTCTATTTTTTCGTCGGCGGTGATCTGCTGGATGGTCATGGGCAGGTCCAGCACGATCTTATCCCCTTTCTTCCAGGTCCGCCGGATGGCTATGTAACCGTTGGTGATGGCGGGCGTTTGGGCCTGACCGTTGACAGTGACGGACCGGTAGCCTTTCACTTCGGGGACAGGCGAATAAAGGGCGCTGGTGGTACGGTCAGGAATACGGAGATAGACGGTAAATGGCTGCGTTGCCGGCTGTTGTGGATCGACCGTAAGGATGATATGTCCATTCCAGGGGTAGTCGGTCTGCTGGGTCATGAGAATGTCTGTGCCGGCAACCTTTTCTACACGGATGGTGCTGCCGATGTACATGTTGACATATAAGCCGTCGTCGCCCCGCACGTAGGTCCAGGTGGGCATCATCAGCAGGGTGCGGGGAATATTGCCTACGCAGCACGGGCAGACATGCCACTGATAGCGGGGCTGGGAGGAGGACAGCGCGTTGGTGTAATAAAAGTCTTTGCCGTCCAGGGAGAGCGATCCCAGCAGGGCATTGTACATGGTCTCTTCGTAAAGGTCGGCATACCGGGCGTCATGATAAGCCAGGTTCATCTTGTACTGGAAGAAGATCAGGCCGCAGCTGGAGCAGGATTCGCAGTAGGCGTTGTTGCGAAGAGAATAGTCCGGACCAAATCCTTCGGAGGTCTCTCCGCTGCCAATGCCGCCTGTCAGATAGTATTTTTTATTGACCATATTGTCCCAGAGGGATAGGACGGCGCTTTGATAATCCGGGTCCCTGGTTTCCGCCGCCACGTCGGCCATGCCGGAGTAGGTATAGGTAGCGCGGACCGCATGTCCTACGGCTTCATATTGTTGTTGGACAGGGACATGGCTTTGATCATATTCGCTGCCATGGTTGCGGTTGTCCAGCAGGAATTTAGCCAGCTGTATATAGCTGTCGCCATGGCCGCCGCCTTCCATATCGTTGACGAAGCGGCCGAAACGTACCAGGGCCTGCTCCATCTCCTGGTGGCCGTCATACCAGGCTATCTTTCCCGGGCCGATGCTGGCCACCCAGCAGTCTGCCAGCCTTTTGGCGGCATTGTACAGCCGGCGGTCCTTTCCTTCCGTCAAAGTATAGTGGTTGATAGCCGACTCTATGAAATAGCCGGAAACATATCCTTCATGGTTACCCCGGCCTTCGGGGGACCAGCGTGTATGCCAGCGGCTTGTGTCACGGAGGGTATAGGCTGTCTGCAAATAGCCATCCGGTTCCTGGGCCGCAAGGATGATGGGGATCCATTTTTCCAGGGTAGCCTTCATTTTTTCCTGTGCGGCGAGGATCGCCGTATCTCCTTTGGCGTCGACCATGAGGGCTTCGCAGATGGATTCTACAGTCTGGTGGACCCAGGCATTGGAGAAGACATAACCTTTGTGGACGCCGTGGGGCTCCCCGCGGAGAGCTTTGGCCGCCTCGATGAAATTATCCAGGCCGCCTTCCCCTGTCGTAAGGTCCGTTCGTTCGATCTGGTCGATACATAAGGGTATCCAGTTGACGATGATATTTTTGACACGGTCGTTCCACAGCTTGCTATCGATGCTGTAATGTCTGGTATATACGACGTCGAGTCTTTTATCTTTTGGGCGGGGCCGTACTTTGACTACTAACGAGGAAGTGGTGGAGAGACTACCCTGACTGGCTGTAAATTGGAGGGTGTAGTCACCCGGGCTGGTAAAGGTGGCGGTGGTGTGGGCGGAGAGAGCATCGGCGAATTGCGCTTTGCCCGGGCCGGAGGCCTGGCTCCAGGAGGTAGACGTGATGGGGCTGACAGACCGGGTGCTGCCCGCCAGCCATGTTTTCCCGCCAGTCACCATATCGCGGTCCGGACCGGCATTGACGATGGGGGGATAATCGGGCGCTCCGGCGGGCTGGGGGACTTTCCATTCCACCAGGGTGGCAGTCCAGCGATCGACGGAATCCAGCTCCAGCCGGAGGCGGGTGGTGGAGATGGCCTCAAAAGTGGTAGCATTATATTGGTTATTGGTCAGTCCCAGACCGGCAGGCGCTTTTACCGGAGAGAACTGGTGACCGTCCCAATAAGTGATATGATAGGCCTGGGGCAGGCGGACCAGGTTGCCATAATTCCAGAAGAACAGCTCGATCCTATTGATATGAACGGGCTGACGCCATTCGTATTGAAGCCATTGCGTTCCCAGGCGCGGCCGGGTCGGGGCATAACGGCGGTCACCCGGAGGGGTAGGAGTCAAGCCGTCATTCAGTCCATCCAGTGAGGAGGATGGGCGGCCGCTGCCGGAAGCAATGGCGATGGTGGCGAGGTTGCCATATCTGGGCGTGGTTTCATCGGATTGGGCTTTTGCGGCAGGGGCCAGGCTCAATAGCAGGAGGCAGGTAAAGGTTACAGTGCGCAATATTGACATGGGATCGTTGTTGGTAGTTGGCTAAAACTACGACACAGCAGGATGGGGGGCTATTCAATTATTAACTTAAACCTTACGGATTTTCCCCTATACACGAACGGGTGGATGCATCCCGGTCAATGTGGAAAATCTATCTGATAGATATTCGGCCATCGTTTACCTACAACGTAGATCTTGTCGGATGCGGGGTCATATGCAATGCCGTTGAGTACGTTGGCGCGGGGATTCTTATTACGCGCGTCAGCAACGATGGAGGACAGGTCCAGTCGTGCTATCACCTTGCCGGTGGCAGGGTCGATCTTCAGGATATAATTGGTATACCAGACATTGGCATAGATGTATCCTTTTATAAATTCCAATTCATTGAGACTGTCGCGGGCAATACCGCTCATTGTCACTTTCAGGGTCTTTACGGCTTTGAGCGTCGAGGGATCAAGAAAAGTAAGGACGTCGGAGCTGTCATCCATGATGAGGTGAGCGCCGTCAGTGGTAAGTCCCCATCCCTGTTTGCTTGCGAAGGTGAACTCACCGGTCTTTTTAAAGGTGACGGCGTCATAGATAAAGCCTTTTTGGTTGAGGTAGGTCAGCTGGTAGAGTTTGTCTTTCAGGAAGGCAATGCCTTCGCCGAAATATTCTTCTTTATCCAGCCTGATCTTCTGATCCAGCTTTCCTGTGTGGGGGTCGATGATGCCTACCAGGGATTCTGCATCGGGAAATTCTTCCGGGGAGCCAGTGCTTTCGAAGAGCTGTCCGTTGTGTACAAGGAAACCTTCCGTGAACAGGGCCGTGTCATGAGGCAGATAGGCTGTGACGGAGTAATTGATGACGGGTATGGCAGCAGGCTGAGCAGATACAGCTGTCGCCGGAACATGGGAAGTATCTGTCTCGTTATTGCACGCAATGGACAGGAAGCAGGAAGCCAACAGGAATAAGCCGGGTTTGGAACGCATGATCTAAGCTAACATTTTAATGGGCTTTCGGCAAATCCAGCTCCTTGTTCAGCGTATTTAGCTGCGTCCATATCCGGTGCCCCAGCGGGCGCGGGGATATTTCAAAAAAGACGGCTGACCTGTCCGGCAGCTGCAGATCTTTCCAGTGAATAAGCACATTGAGTGTCATAGGGGTTTGAGTGAGATAATCCAGCATCACGACGGTGCCTGCAAATGTTGCTTTGTCGCCGGGGGCCGTGGTGGTTGCTTTAATGTTTGCTTTTGCGGGGATCAGCCGATCCCTGGGTATTTTACGGGGCACTATATTTTGTCCGACGAGACCACTGTAATAATCCTGCAGGTGGGTCTGTAGTTTCTCCGCAGTCAGCTGGGGATGCCCTTCCAGCCACCATAAAAAGGCATAGGCCCAGTGCTCATCGCTGGCGCCGTCTGCCCAGCCGGGAGCAAACCTCAGCTCTTCTGCTCCTTTATATGGGATCTGCGGTGCAAAGTCAAATGGGAAGAAGAAGCGTTCGGTGGTCCAGCCGGACGGGATCGGCAGCTTGTATGGCGGCGCCCAGGAATTGGGGTCGAAGACATCCAAGGTTGTTTTCAGCCATTGCATGCATGCCGCCTCATCTACGATGGAAAAAGCATTGGGACTGCGAATCCCGTTGCTTCGCCTTCCGGACCGGGCGGCCACAAACTCAGCTTTGTCATTGCCCCCCAGCAGGAGCCTGCTGATCATTTCCGACGCATCGGGCATATAGGTATCGTAGTAGCTGTTGCGCCGGTACTTCAGCTGCCATTCAATGTCCGTGTCGTAGTACAACCGGACGGCGGTGTGCTGCAGATACTGTTCATTACCGGGTTGGTCCGATGCGTGGTTGAAGGGAGTAAGCTGTTTGTAAACTTCCGGGTGTTCCTGGATAGAGCCATAGTTCTTTGTCATGACATCCAATAAGAATTTTCCATCGCCTACGCTGCCGGGATAGTAGTTCTTTTTGATGGCCCTTTCGCACCATTGCCAGAGCGCAAAGCAATCGACGGGACTGTCCACGGTGAATACGGCACGGGGATGAAGGAGAAATCTTGCGGGATATTCATTGGTTAATTCCGCATAGCGGAGCGCGATATTGCCGGCAAAGGAATAGCCGGCCAGGGCTACCCGGGAGCTATCAATGGGAAAGCGGGTGAGGATATGCCGAAAGATGGTATTGATACGGGTCACGGTGGCCGTGTCGGCAAAAAGATTGTCGCCCATGGAAGCTACAATGGTAAGCATACCATTGGCGTAAGCGGCATTGTGCAGCATCGTTTCTGGCAGGACGGATTCCGGGGGACGCATGCTGGTGAGAATGATAAGGGCGGCTTTTGCTGGTACGGAAGGTGGAATGGCCAAGTAATAGTCGCTGGCGCTGTCATTGGCATTGAAGACGATCTTTTCAAAGTTTTGGGCGTTTGTGCATGAAGGCGAAAGCAGACCAAATAATGTCAGCAGGACGCAAACGCAGAAGACTGGACGCATATACGAAAACGTTTGGCGAAAGGACTGCCATTAAAATGCCAATATTCCAATCATATGAGAATCATGCCATTGGATTTACAGCGCAATAAAAAGTGCCCGGTTATGGCACACGGGTCGTCCGCATTTATTTTACCAGCAACGGGCAGCTGACCTTATGACTGCCATCTGACCACTGCACCTGGTAAATGCCGGCGGCCAGTCCATCCAGGTTAAGGGTGATCTGGGCGCTGCCGGGAGCAACTTTAATGGTACGGAGTACACGCCCGGACAGGTCAAGGAGCTGAATTTGTGCGGTGCCGCCTGTGACCGCCGGGTGTTGAATGGTGACAAGGCCATGGGCAGGGTTGGGAAAAAGGTTCAGGCCGTACAGGCTATTGCTTCCAGCTATGCTGACGATCCTGCTATAGCTATATTTTCCGTCAAGGTCGACGATCTTTAGCCGGTAGAAATAAGCCTTATTCTGCGTGGCGGCGTCTATATAGGAATAGCGATGCATGTCGGCTGTTGCGGGGACTACGCCGATGGAGGTGAAGCTGCCGCCGTTGGGGCTGCGCTGTACTTCAAAGCGGCTGACATCGATCTCATCGGTGGCGGTCCAGTCCAGGAGGGCGTCGGCGCCTTGCCGGTGGCCGTCGAACGAGAGCAGGGTAAGCGGCAGCACAGTACCGGAGGTTCCCAGGAAGAAGCCGCTGAAGCCTGTAACGTCGAAAGTAATCTCCCAACGGGAGGAGGAGTTGTTCCAAACGATCTTGCTGTCATCGGGATTGATCAGCTGGCTGCTGCCGGAGTAGCTTCCAGGCCGCCGGGTGGCGCTGGTGCCATGGTACTGGAAGATCAGAATATGCGCTTTGTCCGCGGTGTCGGAGGCGGCGGTGGGCAGATCGTCCCCATGAGCCGCCAGTGCGTTGAAATTATCAAAGTCCTGCTGGTTGTAATACAACGTGACGGTGGCCGTCGAAGTGGCAGGGTTGCTGGCCGGCTCGATATCAAAATGTCTTTGCAAATAGGGGGTCCCGTTATGAGTCTGCACGGTGGTATCGATGGTGATATAAGTGGCAATGGTATCGGATACCGGCGAAGCGCCGGAAGGGGCGACCAGGGGAGCGCCGATCCTGTTCAGACGGATATTCAGTGTGTTGTAAACGATAGTAAACTGCGGTCGGTAGTCGGTCATCAGGAGATCGGGCCTGCCGTCTCCGTCAAAGTCGTCGATGGCCAGTCCATCGGCGGCGCCTTCGCCGAAGGGATCTTGTACGATGGACGTATCGGGCAGGATCGAAATAAATCTTTGGGGAGCAAAAGCAAACGATCCGGGTGCGGCCGTCTCATTCTGCAGCAGGGCGCCGCCTCTGCTATTATTACACCGGATGAACAGGTCGGGTTTTCCGTCCATATTAAGGTCACTGATGCTAACGCCTCCGGGATAAGGGTGGAGGGTGTCTCCGACAGTGAGTTCTGTCTGGTCAAAGGAAAGTCCGGTGCCTGTACGGGTATTCCTGAACAGGGACAACGTGTTATAATGGCTGACGGACACGGCTATATCAGGCAGGCCGTCTCCATCAAAGTCGCCTATGGCTGAGCCGATGGGATAGTTGCCGATGGGCCAGCTGACCGCCGTATCGAAGGATAGGACACCAGGCGTGCTGGTATTCACCAGAATGGAAAACTTATTAGACAAGTCAGGGCAATAGATCAGTTCAGGTAAGCTGTCTCCCGTGAGGTCGCCTGAAGATACGGCCTCTGGAAAGGCCACGGTAGTGAAGTCGACCCTGGGCTGGAAAGAAAAAGTTCCTGGGGAGCTGGTGTTGCGAAAGATGGCAAACCCGTTGTATCCATGCGTGTTGTCCTCAGGAATAGCCGGGAAAGCAATGTCCGGCTTGCCATCGTGATCAAAGTCCTGGATGAGCAGGCTGCCGAGGAAAGTGACATTACCCACTTTAACCGCTGTGTCAAAGGACAGATGGCCGGGGGTGCTGTTGTTCCGGAATATCGAAATATTATGGTCGCCCAGATTGGCCACCAGCAGATCTGGTTTGCCATCTCCATCCAGGTCGCCATAAGCGATCGACCCGGGAGAGTTGCCGGCGGCCGGGGAAGCCGCGTCCTCAAAATCCGGGACGCCGGGGGCGCTCAGGTTCTGCAGAACAGTGATGGCATTCACGGGAGAGGCATTTACGACGACGGCATCCTTTCTGCCATCCCCATCGATGTCAAAGGCGATCATACCCCTGACATTAAAACCTCCCAGAAAGCCGGGAAAGGTGATGGGGCTGAAGCCGCTGTCGGTGATCTTCCCCCATCCGCCGACAGGCTGGGAAAAGGAAGGGAAAACACTGGAAAGAAGGGTCACGAAGGACAAGACCAGCAAAGCAGCTGTCCTGCGGCAAGAGTAAAGATTATTCATAATTGATAAGATTTACGTCATAAGGCGGGAAGAGATCATGCAAGTTTGCAGTGAGTACGTGGGATTTGGTAAGTGTTTTCCTGCAATTGTCGGGCCAGAGAAAATATGGTTGTTACGAAAAACCTTCTACCTTTAATGACCTACATCTGTATTACCGACAGCATCAATATGGAAAAATTTTTCAACAGGGTAGGACAATTCGTCCAGTTGACAAAGGAAGGCAGGGATGCGCTGGCATCGATCCTCCGGAAGGTGGAGTTGCCAAAGGACCATTTGCTGGTGAAGCAGGATTCTGTGTGTCATTTTGTTTATTTCATAGAGCGGGGGCTCACCCGGACCTTTTATTATAAAGATGGCAAGGATGTCACTGACTGGTTGAGCGCGGAGGACATGTTTGCATCTTCCATCATCAGTTTCCTGACCCGCAAGCCTGATAGAAGAGGGATCGTGCTGCTGGAAGATTCCGTGCTATGGGGGTTGCATCATGATGAGCTGGAGCTGCTATACAAGCAATATCATGATATCGAGCGGCTGGGGAGGCTGCTGGTCAGCTTTGGCCTGATACAATTACAGCAGCGTTTTGATGAGCTGCATTTTGCGACGGCGGCACAACGATACCAGACGTTGATGGAGAATAATCCTACATTTATTCAGCGGGTTCCGCTGGGTATGATCGCCAGCTATCTGGGCATCACGCAGGAGACATTGAGCCGGATACGGGCGCAGCATTAGGTTTTTGACAATTGTCAAAAGGATTGCCGTCGGGGTGTTCGAGCTTTGTAGTATAAAATAACAAAGCTATGAACACGATATTATGGTCCTGCCAGGCCTTGCTGGCATTGTTGTTTGGCTATTCAGGCTTTTGCAAATCCATCTATTCTGAAAGAGTATTGGTAGAGAAGAAAGGGCAGACGGGGGTGGCGGGTCTGCCTGGCGCCTTTATCAGGTTTATTGGCATTTCGGAGATGCTGGGAGCCGTGGGGATCATCCTGCCCTGGCTGCTGGGAGTTGCGGCGGTGCTGACACCGCTGACAGCAATATGTTTTGCAGTGATTATGGTTTTTGCGGCACGCATACATTACAGACTTCATGAACCAAAAAATGTGGTTACCAATCTAATAGCATTGGTTATTTCAATATTTATTGCATACTTCAGATTGGCAGAGCTGTCATGATCACCCCCTGGGATTGACCTTTTTGCACTCCGTAAATACTCTTTTTCTAAGTTAGCTTTGGAAAAAAACTGATGGAACCGACGAAGATACGGAACGCACAAATGCAGCTGGATGTCAGCGAGGCAGTCGTCAATGGATCAAAGTTTGTCAAGGCGATGCTGAAAGACTGCCTTTTTCAGGACGTGATGATGGCGGGCACACGGATCTTGGATGCCAATCTCAGCGACCTGGAGATCGAGGGCGCTCAATTGGGCGGCGCCTATATCCACAATATTGGTATGCCGCCGAAAGGCCATCCGATGTATGATCCGCAGGCGAAGATGCGCCCATTGAAGTTTGAGAACTGCCACCTGGAAGGCAGTGTGCTGGAGAACTGCAATCTCAGCGGCGTAGAGCTGAAGGATTGCAATATAAAGGGACTGAAAATTGACGGGGTGGATATCGGCGAGCTGCTGAACGAGCACCGGAAAAAATAAAAGGGTTTCGCCCTATATTTGGGCATGCCGAAAATAAAGGTATATGATAGCCGTGGGTTTACTGAACGGTATATGGCTTCGCCGGAGCTGGGGCAGCTGATGAAGGGTGATTTCAGCCAGTTCTTTATCGTTCGGGTGGAGGATATGTACCGTCTGGTGCGTGAGGCCGTCCCCGCCTCGCGGAGCACCGGTCACACATTTATTTATATTACAGAAGGGGAAGCCATCATGACCATCGGCAGCAGGCGATACAAAACCCGGCGGGGAGAGCTGTTGCTGGTCCCTGCGGGCCAGGTGTTCTCTTTCGGGCAAGGAGATGTCAATAAGGGTTATTTATGTCACTTCCAGGATGCGCTGTTGCAGGGTATCTATGGGAAGAATGAGCTCATCCGGGATTTCGGATTCCTTAGCTCCTGGGGATTCCCTTATCATATACGTTCCGACCGGCAATCTTCACAATTCATCCTGCAGCTGTTCAAAAGATTGTTCTTCGAATATTCCACTTATGGCCTGGAGCGGATGGATATTATCCAGCCTTACCTGCTGGTGTTGCTTTGCGAGATCAACCAGGTGAGCCGATTCGAGCGTCAGGGACATCGCCCGGGGATGGGCGCCATGTTCGAGGAATTCAGGAAGCTGGTGTATACGCATTTCAGGACAAAACGCCTTGTGACGGACTATGCTTCCTTACTGCATGTTACGCCCAACCATCTCAATAAAAATATAAAGGCTTTTACGGGAAAATCCCCCACGCAGTGGATCGATGAGATGATCCTTGCGGAAGCCAAGGTCCTTTTACGACAGACTTCACTATCCATCAGTGCGGTGGCCCTGGAAGTAGGATTTACGGATCAGTCTTACTTTGCCCGTCTTTTTCGCAAGTATGAGGGGGTGACACCCAGTAGTTTTAGAGAAGGGATTGAAAAATCCTAAAAGTTGATTTAAAAGTGCTAAGAGTGATTGCACCAGGTGCGGAGCTTTGCATCTTATGAAAGCATATTCACTGCTGTTGTTCTTCCACTCCCTATTTCGCTGGCTGGTGTTGTCGGGATTAGTGTATGCCTTGTGGCGGGGTATTCGCGGATGGTCCGGCCGGAATGTTTTTTCACCAACAGACAATAAAGTGCGGCATATTACGGCGACATTGGCTCATGTGCAGCTGGTGATCGGGTATTGCCTGTATTTCAACAGCCCGCTGGTGCAATGGTTCAGGGGACATTATAAGGAAGCAATGCGACAGCTGCCGGTGTTTTTCTTTGGCCTGATCCATATCCTGCTGATGACGCTGGCGATTATCCTGATCACTGTCGGATCGGCTGCCGCCAAACGAAAGACAACGGACGTCGGGAAATTCAGGACCATGACCTTGTGGTACCTGGCGGCACTGGCGGTCATCCTGCTGGCAGTTCCCTGGCCATTTTCTCCTTTTGCCAGGCGACCTCTTTTCAGAACTTTTTAATAATTGAAATATGGCAAGGATCAAAAGATTAAGGATCATCGCTTTTCTGGAGGGGATATCCCTGTTGGCGCTGGTGGGTGTTGCAGTACCGGTGAAATACATTTTGGGCGACCCTTATTGGGTGCGCGTCATTGGGCCTGTGCATGGACTGCTTTTTTTGTTGTTTGTCGTCCACACACTGAGCGTCGGTGTGGAGCATGGCTGGAAGTTTGGGACCACGACCTGGAAAGTGTTGGTGGCTTGCGTGGTGCCGTTTGGGACTTTTTATATAGACCGGAAGATACTGGCGCCTATGAACAGGGAAAAGTAAGGGTCATTCCAATTTCTTCTTAATGCCTAATTTTTTGATCTTGGAATGAAGGGTGGTGGCGGGCAGGCGGAGGAGCTCGGCTGCACCGCCCGGACCGCCGATCTTATGGCCGCATTTTTTCAATACCGCCAGAATATGATCTCTTTCCAATTCATCGAGTGTTTTTAAAGAGTTCCCATGGGCAGGGTCGGAGGGGCCTGTATGCAGGTCGGTGGGCAGAGGGATCTCCCTGATCGTGGACCCCGTGGTCATCAGTACGCTGCGTTCGATGAGCTGCCCGAGCTCACGGACATTGCCGGGCCAGTCATAGCGCATGAGGTTCTCGAGCACCCGCCGGGAGATATTGGTAATTTTCTTGCCGGAGCGTTGGGCCTGCTGGCTGATGAAATGAGAAGCCAGCATGGGAAGATCTTCTTTTCTATCACGCAAAGGAGGAAGGTGGATGGGGAATACGTTGAGCCGGTGGAAAAGATCGCTGCGGAACTTTCCTGCTTCCACTTCTTTTCGCAGGTCACGATTGGTGGCAGCGATGATGCGTACATTGGTCTTGATGACACTTTCCCCCCCCATGCGTTCGATCTCGCCCTCCTGCATGGCGCGCAGCAGCTTGCCTTGCAGCTCCAGCGGCATTTCTCCCATCTCATCCAGGAACAAGGTGCTGCCATTGGCGAGCTCAAATTTTCCGATGCGTCTTTCCACTGCGCCCGGGAAGCTGCCTTTCTCATGGCCGAACAGCTCGCTTTCCACCAGGTTGGCGGGCAGGTCGGCGCAGTTGACCTTGATCATACATTTGCCTTTGCGGAGAGAGGCGTTGTGGATGGCTTTTGCCACCAGCTCTTTGCCCGTCCCGGCCTCACCGACAATGAGCACGGTGCTGTCGGAGGGGCTGACGATGGACACCAACTGAAAGAGCTTCTGCATGGCGCTGCCAGCGCCGACCATTTCGGTGAACCCATGCGCCGTCCTGACCTGTTCCTGGAGGTAGTAGTTCTCTTCTTCCAGCCGGGACTTATAATGATGGATCTCCTCCAGCTGGCTTTCGATCTCTTCATAAGCCCGGATGTTGGTGAGGCCAATGGAGATCTGCGCGGAGAGGCCCTGCAGCAGGCTGAAGCTAAGATGACTGAGCTTTCCTTTTTCCTTCAGGTAGACGAAGACACCGCCGATCCCTTTATCATTTTCCTTTAGCGGGATGGCCAGCATTTCCCGCATACCGATCCCATGAAAAAAAGTGACGTAAGGCGGAACAACCTCATTCCGGATGAGCTGGTCCATGTCATAGACCAGGGGGGCCCCCGATTGGAGCAGGACTTCATATACGCCATCCTGCACGGGATATTTCCGGGCAACGCGCGTGATATAATCCGGGTGGCTTTTTGATGCGGCTGAAAGATCGTCCAAATAAACGCTATGTGTTTCGTTGTCAGGATTGAGGCGGGAGATCGTCAGCTCATCGTATGGCAGGATAGGGCGTAAGGTCCGTTGGATGACAGTTGGAAAATCCTTTTTATTACGGGTGGAAGCGAGGTCCTTGCCAAGCGACAATATCAGCGTTTTGTCATGCGCACTCTCCAGGATGGCCTCGTGGGCAAGTATATTCGTAAAGGCGATGGACAGCTGGTGGGAGAGTGGGCGGATGATATCCAGGTGACGGGAGGTGAACCAGCCCTTTGATGTAGAGAAAAGGATAAGGAAGCCGAAGCTTTCTCCTTCTTTCCGCAGGGCCATCATAACGACTTCTTTGATACCCCTGTCATGGCTATGACGGATAAATTCAGGCGCTTCGGGGGACATGTATTCGTCGAGGTCGAAGATCAGGGGCTGGTCGGTGGCTAGTGTGGCTTCGACCAGTCCCCCGTCATAGGGAATACCTTCATTTGCTTTGCGGACATAGTCGTCGTCGAAAGGGCCGGCAGCAGGCTGGTGAAGGAAGCTGGCCCTGAAGATCTTTTTCTCTTTGTCGACGAGGGCTATACAGCTATGATCAAATACAAAGAGCTGCCGCAGACGGATGTTCAGCTGCCGGAACAGGTCTTCTTTATCCCGGACCTTGACAAAGTCGGTGCTGAGGGAAAGCAGGGTTTCGTTGTCCTGTTGTTGCCGGGAGGTCCTTTCCTCGGTCAGGATGTTCTTCAAAGCTGGCGCGATCATATAGGAAAAATGCTGCACCACCCCCAGGTCATCGATGCCGATGTGCGCTTTTTCGAAAAAGAAAAAGAGGGCACCCAGCAGCTGATTGTGGCTTCGCAGGCGAACGGCGATCATCCTGCTGATGGCAGGACGGTACCATCGGGCTATATAACGAGGGGGGGCTGGCCGAAGAAGGATACTGGCTATGTCTACGACAAGAGGGGAGGGAGAGGCCATGGTGATATTACAAACGCCGTCCTCTATCCTGAATTTTTCATGTGACAGAGAGGCATATTCGCTCTTTTCCTGGCGGGAGGGATCAGTATGGTAGAGGGTGACACTATGCGTCTGCTTGTCTTCATTGACAATGGAAAGGAGTATATCGCTGAAGGTTAGTTGCTCGTTAAAATGCCTGGCAACCACGCGGAGCAGGCTTTCCCTATCACCAACGCCGGCCAGATCGTTGCCAAAAGCCGAGATCAAGGCCGATAAGGAGAGGGGGTCTTTCATTTATAAGGGTGTTAATGGTTTTTAGCACAGAATTATGGACAATATACGAAATTTCGTATCCGGCTTAACAAAAATACGAAAATTCGTACCTGCAGGGAGGACCACCAGCTTCTACCTGATTGATTATTAAGTCATTGCAACTAAACAAGTATTTATTCAAGGGCCATTTTGAGCTCAGGCCACTGACAGACGGGCGTCAATTTTTCGGCATTCAAACGCACCCGGGCACCGGAAATGCCGTTAGGGGTAGACGTTGGGTCAGACTTCCAGGAATACTCTCCGCTTGTTGTTGGCGAGCAAAGCCATCACGTCATCTTCCGTGCCAGTGAAAGGGCCGGAGGATTCTATTTTAAGCGTAGCCATGGCGGCGGCGAACTCGCCGGATTCCTGCAGACCCTTCCCTTTTGCCCGGCAATAGAGGTACCCTGCCATGTAGGTGTCGCCGCAACCTGTTGCATCGACGACGGAAGTAGTGGGGCTATAGGCAGGGATGATATAGAAATTGCGGCCGTTGTAGATAACGCTGCCCTTGCTGCCCAGGGTGATGACCACTTCCTTCACGCCCCATTCGAACAGGATCCTGGCGCCTTTGCGAACGTCATTCTCTCCTGTCAGCACCATCATTTCCGACTCATTCGCTTTCAGAACATGCACGTGTCGAAGGGCTTCCTTCTTAGCAGGCCAGTCAATGGCGTGTACATTCTTGTTGCGGACTTCCCGAAGATAGCCCTGTACATCAAGGGACACTATGCCTTTTTCTGAAAGGGGCCTGATCAGTTCCCAGGGAATGTCATCGGCCAGCAGGGGGCCCAGGTGAAAGATCCGTGCATCGACGGCCAGCAGCTGATCCGCCGTAAAGGGGTCTGCTTTCTGTGAAACCCGCTGTACACGGTGGTCCTGGTCCCTGGTATAGATATTTTCGAAATAAACAGTATAAACGCTGGGAAGGGCGATGACCTCGATGCCTTTAGACCGGAGTTCTTCTACGATGTCCTTGTCCTTTTCGGCAAGGGCAGTCACCAGGGTATAGCTCAGGTCCATATTGCTGATGGCATTGGAAAAATAGAAGGAAGTGCCGCCTGCCATATAAACGGTGGCTTTGGGAGTCACCACTTTATCCAGAGTGATATGTCCTACGCAACAAATGTCGTACATGCTTCTTAAATTATTGTATGCTAATTAATTATGCCAAGCCTATCGGTTACATCCTATTATTGAACCAATTACAAATTTACTTTATAAAATGTTCGCCAGCAAGCGCAAAAAGCGGGCCCGGTTTTCCGGATGGTCAACGGATCGATAAGGACGCGGCCATGTGACCGGGGCGCCGGAGCATGGTTTAATGCATTGTGATTATTTTTAGGGGAATCAATACCGCTATCGCCTGGTCAAAAGTAAGCGCGAATTTCCCAAAGTATACATTAAAAAGCGCTTAAAAGAATCTTACGCGAAGCGTTAAATATACCCATCATTCGTACAACAGAAACGCTCATTTGGCAATTGCCTGAAAAACCAGGCTGCCGTACCATTGTGGTAAATTATCAACCATGAAGTATGCTGCGGTTTTATTAGGGGCCTTGCTATCCTTTGGAGCGATGGCCCAATCCTCAGGACCCGTAAAAAACATTGTATTGGTGCACGGCGCTTTTGCCGATGCCTCCGGTTGGGAGGCGGTGTATAAGCTATTATCGGCAAAGGGATACAACGTCATCGCCGTACAGAATCCACTGAGCTCATTGGAAGACGATGTGGCATCAGTAGACCGGGTCCTGGACAAGCTGGAGGGACCCGTCATCCTGGTAGGGCATTCTTACGGAGGGGCCGTTATATCCCAGGCCGGCGCCTCCTCAAAAGTGGTGGGTCTCGTGTACGTGGCCGCTTTCCTGCCGGATGCCGGCGAGAATGTGCTGAAATGGGCTACGGCCGCTCCGCCTGCTCCGGAGAATGGTGCTTTGCCGCCTGATGAAAAGGGATACATTTATTTTGACAAGGCAAAATTTCATGCAGGATTTTGTGCCGACCTGCCCGCGGACAAGGCAGCGTTCATGTATGCTTCGCAAGGGGCATGGAACGCAAAATGCGCTGTCACGCCTTTGACGGCGGCAGCCTGGAAGTCCAAACCCAGCTGGGCCATTGTCGCAACAGAGGATAAGGCGATCAATCCCGACACGGAGCGGCAGATGTCCAAACGCGCCGGTTCCGTTGTCACGGAGATCAAGGCAAGTCATGTGGTATTTGTTTCCCAGCCAGGGGCCGTAGCTGCCGTGATCGAGGCTGCCGCCAGAGGGGCCGTTGCTAAATGATAAGAAATGTACTACACTGGAAGAAGGGACAACGGGCTGGCACAATAATTTCTTTGGCCGCATGAAAATGAGGTTATGATAAAAGAAAAGTCAGCCGCACTGTCCCGGACCAGTGCGAAAGAAGTGGTGTTGACCTGTATTAAAGCCTTGAACGCCGGCGATCTTAAGGCCGCAAGGTCATGTGTCAACGATGACATGGAATTCGATGGAGTCCTGGGCGCACGTCATGGCGCGGATGCTTATTTTCAGGATATGGAGAAAATGCGTTTGAAATATCATATCAGGAAAGCATTCGAGGACGGAGATGATGTTTGCCTCTTGTACGACCTGGAGATCTCGGGAAAAACGATCTTCGGATGCGGATGGTACCATCTGCAACGTGGAAAGATCAGCCATCTGAAGGTGGTGTTCGATCCCAGGCCATTACTGGAGCAGCAGTCATAAAGAGAACGTTTCATAATAAACACCCGGTGGGTCATTCACCGGGTGTTTATTTTTTATATCAAAACGGCACCGCCGTCCACCGTCAGACATTGACCGGTGCCGAAGGTTTGTTTCATGAGATAGCAATAGGTTTGAGCGATGTCTTCTGCTTCGCCTACCCGTTGCAACAGTGAGCTACTGCCAACGCTGGCATACAGCTGCTCCCTGTCTGCTTCCGGCATGCTGCTCCATAAATCCGTCCTGATCACGCCGGGGACGACACAATTGACGCGTATGGGCGCCAGCTCCACAGCCATGGCGCGGGTGAAACCTTCCATCATGCCGCAGATGCTGGACGCAACGGACCATCCCTTGCCGGGTCTTGCCCCCGCGATGCCACCAGTGAGACTAATGGAGCCGCCGGGATTGATATGGGATGCGCCGTATTTGACGGCAGCGAAGGCACACCAGTAGCGAAGATTGAAAAAACTGCGGGCGGTGTCAATATCCGTGTCGCTGATGTTAGTGAGCCTGAGGTTCTCGCCTGCAGTATATACGAAGTGATCGAATTGGGCGGCTGCTGCGAAAAATTGCTGTATGTTCTTTTCCTGGCTGAGGTCGATGGCTTGCCCTGTGGCGTTGGCAGGCAGAAGTTGTAAGGCCAGGCCGATGCGTTGCTGGTTGCTGGATACGATGGTGACGATGGCTCCTTCTGCAGCTGCGGCTCTGGCAGTGGCAAGGCCCAGGCCGGAACTACCGCCGAAAAGGAGTACTTTTTTGTCTTTGAGTGTGTTGTTGTGCTGTGCCATAATATTTTTTTTCAGGCACAAAGTTCAGCAGGAGTGTGGAGAAGGAAGTTACCAATTGGTAAGAAATAGAGGAGCGCAGGACTACACCTTTTTCCGGATGCGGCTGAGCGACTGTGGTGTGATCTCCAGGTAAGATGCCACATCCTTCAGCGGTACCCGCAAGGCGATATCGGGTTGCCGCATCATGAACAATCTATACCGGGTCAATGCGTCCTGCCCCAGGTAGGCATTGCGCGTCTGTATCTTGTCCAGCAGCTTCTGCTGGGTGATTTGGTTGACCAGCGCCTGCAGGTAGGTGATCTTATTATAAAGGGAGAGCAGCCTTGTCTTAGCGATCACCAGCACTTCCGTCCCGCAGGCGGCTTCAATGGTCTCTTCGGCTGGAACATTGTTGTTGAAACTGTTGAGAATGGTACAGAATGTGTTTTCGCTGAGGAAATAATGGGTCACCTCGGCGCCTTTTGCGTTGGAAGCGAGGATGCGAAGCACACCCTTACAGATGAAGAACATTTCCCGGCAGATGGCGCCGCCGCGAAAGAGGGCTTCGCCTTCTTTAAAACTATGGGGCTCAAATGCATCCGTCAGCAGCACCTTGTCTTCTTCCGGCAAGGGTGTGAAAAGCTGCAGGTAGTTGATCAATGGGTTGTCCATGTCCGCAAAGATAATTAAAGAGAAGCAGGCGCCCCTCTCTCCATATTCCGTCGCATGAATTACCAGGGAGGGGAAAAGCTCAAAAGGTAATAGGCGGAGGCGGGGCGTCTGCCGGCTTGCCTGTGGCCGGCGGGTCGTTGTAAGGAATACCCGCGTATTCATACCGGATCCGCTGGAGGATAGCAATGGGCGTATAATAAGCGCTGACAAGGGTACCTTCACTGCCCCTGTCAGGCAACAGCATAGATTGTAGTTGAATGTACTGGCGAAACAGCAGAGCGGCTTCATCGCAGATGGCTGCTATTTGATTTTTAGTTTCAGGAAAGCGTCCGGAGATCTTATTAAAGGCCTGCAGTGTTGCGCCTTTTTCATAAGCCTTGAAATAAACGATGGTGGCGCGCAGGCGATTGTCCAGGAAGGCGAGGAAGCCACGGCCTGCCTTGCTGGTAGTACCGGGGGCGCAATGCTGGATCAGGTCCAGGGCCTGCTGATACATTTCCCGGCCTTTCTTCAGGTGGTCTTTATTAAGCCTGCCGAAGCCGGCGAAACCTTTTCCCCAGGCGCCGGCAAAACAAAATCCCACATTGGTGAGACTGGTGGTGGCAAACCAATCTGCATCGTCGATGATCTTCATAGCCGAAGTAAATGAGTTGACCTGACCGATGCCCAGGCCTTGTGCATATTCCCGGTAGAAATCTCCTTCGTCTGCGGGGCCATACAAGGTTGCCAGGGCGGCGTATCGTGCCGTCACCCTGTTCTCCGCCGTCCGCCAGTGGTTGAAACACATCGACCCGATGGGAATGCCCGGACCATTGAGGTCCTGCGCATATTCCAGCAGGCGGCGGATGCCGCGAACGGCGTTTTGCTGCAGGTACATGATACCGTCGAACTCTATCCAGGAATAGATCATGGTATTATTCCAGTCCTTTTTATTTATACCGGTCAGGGGAAGCTGCAGCGATGTCTTTCGCGCGCCATGTGCCGGCATGATGGAATAATTTTGACCGGGAGCGTATTTCTGTAGCAAACGCCAGGTGGCGGGAAGGTATTCCGGGATGGCGACATACAGGCCCAGGCATCCTTTGATACCTTTCGGACGCAGAAGGGTATCGGTGATGGTCTTTAATGCCCGGATATTATGTCCGATCTGGCCAAAGAGATAATCAAGCCCCGGTTGTCCATCCCGGACAGGCGCTGTGATAGTGCGATCATTCAACGCGTCCTGTCCGAAATGCGTGGTGAGCATCTCTTCCGTATGGACGCGGGTGGCGGGTGGTTCCCATCCGCCTGTCTCTTCAGTCATTAGCTCCAGCTCGTCAATAAGGGGATATTCGGTAAGGATGGCGCGGGCTGTCTCCAGCGTGCGGGATACATCGGTGGCCGCACTGCGGGCCTCGAAGGAGAAACGGATGGTCAAACCTGTCCTTTTGCACTCCCGCATGACCTCCTGCAGCCAGTAGATGGCCATTTTGCTTTTGACGGGCGTGTCATTATAAAAGGGTTCGATGGCCGGGATGCAGTAAACGGTACGGTTGCGCACTTTTTCCTTTATGGAAGACAGTGCCGGAATGTTATATTGCTGACCATAAAAAAAATTGCCGGCCCACTCGGTAGTATCTTTTCTGCGAACCTCGTACCATTGTCCGGGATAGCTGTGAAAAGTAATGCAGTTAAAACGGAGCCTGGCCAGGTTCTTTATATATGTTTGGGCCTCTTCCAGCGGGTAGGAGGAGATATCCATGGGAAAGTTGAGGTGCTGGCGGATACCTCTTTGAAGGACAAAGGGTTGAATGAATGTGCGGCCAGCCCTTAATTTTTCGGGGTTGAGCCGGGAAGGGTAGACAGGGCCGGTGATCTCAAAACGGAAGCCCAATTGTTCGAGAAAAGTATATACCGCGTGCAGCATGGATGTTTCGTTACTGCCGGTAAGGAGGATACGTTTGCGTGCAGAATCGTTGTCGATGAAAAAGCTGCCTGCCGACAAGGTGGCGTCAGTGGAGAGGTGAATATGCAGGGAAGTAGATCCCAGGAAACAGGTGAGCTCCTTTACTGCAAAGGCATAGGTAACAGAAGAGCCGTCTGCTGTGATGGAGATGTTTGACTGTGCCCGGAGGGATAAGGCAATGGACAGGACGATGCAAAGCAGGAGGCCCGGTTTATTCATACTACAGTTTGGGTGCAAGTAAACGCAGACGGGATGGGGAAATGGGATAGATTTGATCTATTTTTTATACTTTTTGATATTACGATAAGCATGCCGGGTGGGAAAAATAAATATTTCCTCTATTTGTCCTAACCGGAAAAGGTGGGTTGTCTATAGGATATACAATAACCTTAAAATGTATTAAAATGAAAGAGTTTGCATTGATCTTCCGAACAAGTACTCCTACTGAACCTGCGCCTCAGCTGACCCCTGCCCAATTGCAGGAAATGATGACCAGCTGGAGTAATTGGATGGGCGGCATTGCCGCCAGGGATATGTTGGCCGACGGCGGCCACCGGCTTGGAATAAGAGAATCGAAGACTGTGGCGCCAGGCAATGTGGTCACTGACGGTCCGTACACAGAAGTAAAAGAGTTTATCAACGGCTACATTGTGGTAAAGACCCCATCCGTCGAAGAGGCTGTCGAAATAGCCAAGGCCTGCCCGATGCTTTTCGGGGGTGGCAAGGTGGAGGTAAGGCCGCTGGTCGCACCGGATGATAATTCGTAGAGCCATGGACCTGATACCGGACCTTTACAGAAAGGAATATGGCAAGATGGTGACAGTGTTATGCAGCCGTTTTGGGATGGCATATATGGACATTGCGGAAGACATCGTCAGTGACACTTTTTTATCCGCAGCCGAGACCTGGGGCATGAAGGGGGTGCCCTCCAATCCCGTAGCCTGGTTGTATGCTGTAGCAAGGAACAATGCGCTGAATTATCTGAAACATGACAAGGTGTTTGAAAAGCGGGTCAGGAAGGATCTGATACAAGGCGGCGAGCGCAGCTTTGAAATGGATATCGACCTTTCAGGCCAGAATATTACTGACAGCCAGCTGCAGATGCTGTTTGCCATCTGCCACCCTTCCATACCTGTAGAAGCCCAGGTAAGTATGGCCCTGCGCGTTCTTTGCGGTTTCACCATCGACGAGATCGCGCAGGCCCTGCTTACATCCAAAGGAAATATAAACAAGCGGTTGTTCCGGGCAAAGGAAAAGCTGAGGGCAGAGGAGGTGGAAATAGCCTTTCCCGAAGGCGGTGCAATAAGCGCCCGGCTGGATACGGTGCTGGTATACCTTTATTTACTGTTCAATGAAGGATATTATTCGGCCAGCGTTGACAAGGTATTGAGGAAAGATTTTTGTTTAGAGGCCATGCGGCTGACTTACCTGCTCCTGGGCCATCCACCCACCGGCAAACCCAAAGTGTATGCGCTGATGGCCCTCATGTGTTTTCAGGCATCCCGTTTTGATGCCAGGATCGACGACAGCGGGGAGCTGGTGTTATATGAAGAACAGGATACCAGCCGTTGGGACCAGGAGCTGATCGACAGGGGGAGCCATTTTTTTGTGCAGGCATCTGGAAGGGGAGAGATATCGAAGTATCATGTAGAGGCGGCGATTGCCTGGTGGCATACACATCAGGTGGCGGAGCAGGAGAAGTGGGAAAACATTCTGCGTCTGTATAATCAGTTGTTGATCCTGGAGTATTCTCCTATTGCTGCGTTGAACAGGGCGTATGCTTTTTTTAGGGTTTATGGAAAAGAAAAGGCGATAGTGGAAGCGGAGGGGCTGCAGCTGACGGGTAATCTATTCTATCATTCGCTGCTGGGCGAACTGTATACGGGTGTCGATAGGGAGAAGGCCAGGCAGCATTTTGTACAGGCGCTGGCGTTGGCCGGATCGGAGGCGGAGAGGGCAGTACTTGAAAAGAAATTGAGCAATAATTAACAGCAATGGCATTGCCAGATGTATCGCATATACGAACGCACTGTTTTGAAAAATAAATGTACCTTTCATAGCCAGGACATTTAACGATTGATATTATATGAGAATTCCATTCCTGCTCATTTCTTTGCTATTACTATGTTCTATGGTGACCGGTCAGGCGCTCGGGGGAAAAGTCCTTTTCGAATTTGACAGCACCAGTAGCCCTCGTTGGGCCAGCTTTGAAAATCCGGGTGCGGAGAAAGGCAAGGGCGCCACGCGAAACAACGGAGCGAAAGGTTATCCTTCCGATGACCTGGCACCGGGAGAGACGAAACAGCTGCTGAAAGTAAAAGGTGCAGGGATCATTAACAGGATCTGGATAACGATTGATGACCGTAGTCCAGAAATGCTGCGCAGCCTGAAGATCGAGATGTTCTGGGATGACGCTGTCAGGCCTGCGGTATCGGCGCCGCTGGGGGACTTCTTTGGCATGGGCCTGGGACGAACAACCGTATTCCACAACGCACTTTTCGCCAACCCGGAAGGGAGATCATTTGTCTGCTATATCCCCATGCCTTTTCGCAGGGGCGCCCGGATACAGGTGACCAATGAAAGCAGTATAAGGCTAAGTCATCTTTTTTACGATATCGATTTCCAGCAGGTGACCCAGTGGAAAGAAAGCAATCTTTATTTTCATGCCTGGTGGCACAGGGATACCGCCACCCGGCTGGGGGAGGATTTTCAGGTGCTGCCCCGGGTTTCGGGCAAAGGAAGATTCCTGGGCGTCAATGTGGGAGTGGTGGAAAATCCTGTTTATGAAAAGCATTGGTGGGGAGAGGGCGAGGTGAAGATGTACCTGGATGGGGACAGACAATATCCCACTTTATCAGGCACGGGCACGGAGGATTATATAGGTTCCGGCTGGGGAGAAGGCGAATTCTACAATGATTATGCTGGTTGTCTTTCGGCTAATAAGGATGGAAGGGGGTGGGCCTTTTACAGATGGCATATACCGGACCCTATCTATTTCAAAAAGGATTGTAAGGTGGTGTTGCCGGAAATGGGAAGCAATGAGAAGAAGCTGGTGGCGCAGCTGCAGGCAAAAGGGGTGCCGTTGATACCTGTCACTATCGACGACCAGCAGGGGCCGGTGAAACCCTTGTACACTCCGGGAAAAATAACGGACCTTAGCGACCCTTCATTGCCGGACGGTTATGTTATGTTCTACCGGAGCGACGATGTGTCGGCAACATCTTATTTTTACCTGGACAAACCGTCAAACGAATTACCGGCTCTTCAGGCCGTCACGATCCGGACTTACAAGGCCAAAAAATAATCAACTGATTGCCATGAGAAAAATCATTCCAGGCGTACTTCTCTTGTTATGCGCCTGCCGTTCGTCATCTCACAGAGCATATGCCGGCTGGACAAAATACAAAGGCTCGGATGAATGCATTCATTATTCTTCGCTGACACAGGTGGATACGGGCAATGTTTCGCAATTAAGGGTCGCCTGGGAATACCATTCCGGAGATGTCGACACGGCTCATCATTCCCAGATACAATGTAATCCCATCATCGTGGACGGGCTGCTATACGGCACGTCTCCCGGGATGAAGCTTTTTGCCATCGATGCCAGGACGGGACAGCGGAAATGGGAGTTCAATCCATTCGATTCGCTTGGCAGCGATAAAAAAATGTTCTTTATCCTGAATAATTGCAGGGGTGTCACCTATTGGACTGATGGAGCGGACGATAAAAGGATCTATTATACCGCCGGCTCGAACCTCTATGCCGTCAATGCCCTGAATGGGCATCTGGTGCAGGATTTTGGTCATCAGGGAAAGATCGATCTGCATGAAGGCCTGGGCAGGGATGTGAGCAACCTGTTCATCACGGCCACTTCGCCCCCCACGATCTACCGGGATCTGCTGATCATGGGCTCCCGGGTGGATGAAGGCCCTTCGGCGGCGCCGGGTCACATAAGGGCTTATGATGTGCGCACCGGCAGACAGGTGTGGATCTTTCATACCATCCCACAGCCTGGAGAGGCAGGTTTTGAGACCTGGGACGATACTACGGCCTACCGGTTCATCGGGGGCGCCAATGCCTGGAGTGGCTTTAGCCTGGATGAGGCAAGGGGGCTGCTATTCGCGGCAACGGGTTCGGCCTCCTATGATTTTTACGGCGGCAGAAGAAAAGGCAATAATCTTTTTGGCAACAGCGTGCTGGCCATCGATGCGGCGACGGGAAAGCTGGCATGGCATTACCAGGTCATTCATCATGATGTGTGGGACAGGGACTGCAGCTCGCCTCCCGCATTGGTCACGATCAACAGGGGCGGAAAAAAGACAGAGGCCCTGGCATTGACCACCAAGATGGGATTCCTGTATATTTTCGACCGTGTGACGGGCAAGCCAGTGTATGACGTCGTAGAGCAACCTGTGCCGGCCATCAGTGAGCTGGAAGGGGAGAAGCTATCACCCATGCAGCCGTATCCTACGGCGCCGGCGCCTTTTATGCGGCAGCTGATGACGGAGAAGGATATCAACCCTTACCTGTCAGACTCGTCCTTCGCAGAAGTGAAAAAAAGATTCCAGGGCTACAAAAAAGATCATTTATTCAACCCGCCCTCCATGGAAGGTACGGTGGAGTTCCCGGGACTGGACGGCGGTGCGGAATGGGGCGGCCCTACCTTTGACCCGGCAACGGGGATCTTGTATGTCAATGCCAATGAAATGGCCTGGATCATGCAGGCAAAGCGGGTGGAGATGACACCAGCGGGACATGAGAACAACCTCCAGGCGGGCCTCCGCCTCTACCAGGCCAATTGTATGAGCTGTCATGGACAGCAGCGGAAAGGAGGGGGCGCCATCCCGTCCCTGGAGAATATTCAGCAAAAGTATTCGCCTGCTGCTTTTGATACGTTGGTACAGAGCGGCCGAAGGATGATGCCGGCATTCAGGCAACTCACAGGAGGGGAGAGAAAGGCGCTGGCCAGCTTTGTGCTGAACATTGGTAGGGAGCAAAAAAATGCTTTTGTGGACAGTGCTGCCATAAAAGATGATCCTGCGAAATTGCCTTATGCCATGATGGGCTATAATAAATTCTTAAGCAAGGAAGGTTACCCTGCCATTTCTCCACCATGGGGTACGCTGAATGCCATCGATCTCAATACAGGCGCCTATGTCTGGAAGACAGCCTTAGGCAGTGATCCTGCTTTTCCGCAGGCAAAGGAACCAACCGGCGTGGAGAATTATGGAGCTGGTGTGGTCACAGCGGGAGGTTTGCTCTTCATCGCAGCCGCAAAGGATGGAAAGCTCAGGGCATTCAACAAGCGCACAGGTAAATTATTGTGGGAGTATACACTCCCGGTGCCTGCGTATGCCACCCCGGCCGTGTATGAGCTGGAAGGCAGGCAATACGTTGTCATCGCCTGTGGAGGGGGAAAGCTGAATACGCCGTCCGGCGATAGCTATATTGCTTTTGCCCTGGGGAACAGATAAACGGACGACCAGTGTTCGAAAATGGACAATGTCGAAGTGGATCCTCCGATTCATACATTTGGTTATCAGCTATTTAAAAGCCCGGCATCCCGTGTGCTCCGAATTACCAAACTTGAGAACATGCTGCACCACTACCTGCTTATCGCCATCCGCAATCTCCGTCGTCATAAGAGTTCTTTTTTCATCAACTGGATCGGGTTGTCCACGGGACTGGCATGCACTTTCCTCATTTACCTGTGGGTACATGACGAATGGAGATTTGATAAGTTCCATGCCAATGATAGCCGGCTATACCAGGTGATGGAGGAAAACAAGGTGAATGGAGAGATCCAGGTTCACGAGGGGACCCAGGGGTTGCTGGCGTCTGCAATGCAGACGGACCTGCCGGAAGTGGCAGCGGCTACGGCTGTCATGGACCTGAAGAAAGTGGGGGTGTACCTGCAAATGCGGACGGTCGATAAAGTAGTAAAATCTGCGGGCATCTTTGCCGGCAAGGATTTCTTCCGTCTTTTTTCTTTTCCATTTCTCCAGGGAAAGGGGGAGCAGGTGCTTACAGATAAGAACAGCATTGTCCTCTCCGAAGAGATGGCCGGTAAGCTTTTCGGCGGTGCGAGCCAGGCCATGGGCCGTACGATCTCCTGGGATATGTTTGGAAAAAAACAGCAGTCCGTAGTCACCGGGGTCCTTGCCCGCCTGCCTTCAAATAGTTCCATGACCTTCGACTTCATTCTTACTCATGACCTGTTGATCAATGACATCTGGACCAATGGACAGAAATGGTGGAATGAAGGACCATTCACTTACCTGCTATTGAAGCCGGGGACGAATGTCGCGGCTTTTGATAAGAAGATCGTGGATTTCGTGAAACGATACAATGGACAAACGCGCTACACGCTCTTTGTCCGGCCTTATTCCAGCGCCTATCTGTACGGGAGATATGAAAATGGCGTCGTGGTAGGGGGCAGGATCGAGTACGTGCGTATATTCTCGGTGGTAGCCATCATCATACTGCTGATCGCTTGTATCAATTTCATGAACCTTTCCACGGCAAAGGCCTCGCGCAGGGCAAAAGAAGTCGGCATCAAGAAAGTGATGGGCTCTTCCAGACAGGCCCTGATCTTCCAGTTCCTGGCAGAGGCCGGGCTGACGGCCATGCTTTCCCTGCTGGGGGCATTCTTGCTTGTCTCCTTACTGCTGCCTGTATTCAGCCAGGTGACAGGCAAGCAACTGGATGTGGCGTTCACGCCACCCGTGCTGGCCTCCATGTTAGGGATCACCTTATTGACGGGAATCCTTGCCGGTAGCTATCCGGCCTTCTATCTATCGGGTTTCAAACCGATCCTCGTGCTGAAAGGCAAGCTGCGTAACTCCGTGCTGGAGCTGCTGACCAGGAAAGGGCTGGTTGTTTTTCAGTTCACTATCTCCCTGGTGCTGATCGTCTCGATGATCGTTATCTACCGGCAGGTGGCCTATATACAATCCAAAAATTTAGGTTACGACAGGGACCATGTGGTCTATTTTGATAAGGAAGGAGCATTGGCGCAAGACCCGAAGGCTTTCCTTGCGGAACTCCGGAAAGTGCCGGGCATCGTCAGCGCTTCGACCATGGAGCAAAATATCGTGCAGGGTGATCTTGGTTCCGCCACTTACGGTATCTCCTGGCCGGGAAAACCAAAAGATGCGCAGATCAATTTTGGGGTAAGGGCCTTAGATTACGGTCTCTTACAGACCATGGGGATCCGCCTGAAAGAGGGGCGGGATTTTTCGCCGGCCTATGGGGCGGACTCTTCAAAATTGATCTGCAATGAAACGGCCATCAGGGCCATGGGGTTGCAGCATCCTGTCGGCACTACCATCCGGATGTGGGACCGGGATATGACGATCATCGGAGTGGTGAAGGATTTCCATGTCACTTCACTGCATGAGACGATCATGCCGATGGTGTTCTATTTTAATCCCGCGCATACCTCGATGGTGATGGTGCGAATGGCAGCGGGGCGGGAAAGGGAAACGCTGGCCGGATTGACGAGCCTTTACAAGCGTTTTAACCCGGGCTATGTATTCGAATATAATTTCCTCGACCAGGCCTATCAGTCCTTATATGTTTCGGAACAAAGGGTATCGCTGCTTTCCCGCTATTTTGCCGCCCTGGCCATCCTGATCTCCTGTCTTGGACTGTCAGGGCTGGCAGCCTACAACGCAGAATCCAGGACCCGCGAGATCGGTATCCGCAAAGTACTGGGCGCCTCCGTTGGAAATGTGACATTGTTGCTTTCCAGGAGCTTCGTCGGCCTGATGGCGTTGGCTATGCTGATTGCTTTCCCACTGACCTGGTGGCTCATGCACACCTGGTTGGCGGGATTTGCTTACCGGATCGATATAGGATGGGAGATCTTCGCCCTGGCGGGGCTATCGCTGGCAATACTTATGTTGGCGACAGTCAGCTATCAATCCATAAAAGCAGCCGTGGTCAACCCGGCAGATAGCTTGCGGGCGGAATAGAGGGGCGGCTTACATTTGCATATGAACCACGAGCACCTCCTGCAATTAGACAATCCTGCCTGGTCGGCATTGACAAGCGATCAAAGAGCTTTCGCCACCGGCACTGCTGCCGTAAAACGTTTTCGAAGAGGGATACTGCCTTTCGCCGCTTATGATCATGCCTCGCCGGAAAAGATCCTGGCGCTGGATGAATGGTTGCTGCCGGATGAAGTTTTTTTCCTCATCGGGGGTCTTCCGCCCCTGCCTCCTCATTGGGAGGTGATAAAGGAATTACCTTGTCTACAGATGGTACTGCCGGAGCTGTTGGACATTGCAACGGATACATCTATCCTCCCACTTACGGCAGCAGACAAGGACGACATGTTCAACTTAATTAATAAGGTTCAGCCGGGCTATTATCAACCTGATACGCATCTGCTGGGAAATTATTTCGGTATCCGGCAGGAGGGCGCGCTGGTGGCTATTGCGGGGGAGCGTATGCGGCCGGAAGGGCTGATGGAGATCAGCGCTATTTGTACAGACCCCGCATACACGGGAAGGGGATATGCGCGGCAACTGACGGCACATGTATGCAGGTCCAACCTGAAAAAGGGGCGTACGCCCTACCTGCATGTGCTGCAGAGCAACCAGCGGGCGATCGGCATTTATGCATACCTGGGATTTAAGGCAAGGAGGATGATCAGTTTCTGGAAGTTGAAAAAGAGGATTGCATGAGGAAGCTCGTTTGTTATTTTTTGTTTAATTTTAATCATGACCGGCTACCTGCACCCCATAAATGGCGATGGAGACGAGCGTGCGTTGGAGATGTTCTTCGCGGATGTCTTCCAGCAATACGAACACCGGCTATACATGCTGGCGCTATGCCTGGTCAAATCGGAGCTGCATGTGAAGGATATTATCCAGGAGGTGTTCCTGAAGTTATGGGAGCACCGACATCACCTGCAGGAAATTCATAATATAGAAGCATGGCTCTACCGGGTGACGGAGAACAAGGTGATCGATTTTCTCCGCAAAGCTGCTGCCGACAGCCGTCTGAAGGACACGATCTGGAATAATATTTCGCAGGCCCGCAACGATACGGATGAATGGATGGAGGCGAAGGAATACAACCGGATCATCCAGCAGGCCATCGATCTGCTGCCTCCCCAGCGCAAGCGCATTTATTGTCTACACAAGAAAGAAGGCCTGGATCACGCCCAAATAGCGGAGGAATTATCTATTTCCCGTCATACTGTCAAAAACCAGCTGTCCGCCGCCATCAAGTCCATCCGCAACTTCGTAGCCCGTAATTCCGGGTTCTTTTTCTTCTAGAATTATTTTTTTTCACCGGGTAGGAATAGTTGCCGGCTGCTTCGTCTTCCATAGGAGGTTAATACCTTTTCTAATGGAAGAAAGACTAAAATACCTGTTCAGGCAATATCTGGAGAATAAGTGTACCCGGGAAGAGCTGGAAGAGTTCTTTTCATACATCCGGGCGTCCGGACAGGATGAGGCGTTGAGAAGGCTGATCAAAAGCCTATACGAGGAGAAAGCGCAGGCCCCTTCCTCTCTGACGTATGTAAATGAATTGGGAGACCTCGTCCTGACGGACAAAGCAAAGGTCACCGATGTTACGCAGCTGAAGAAACGTCACCGGAAGCAGCCGGTGACGGGCATCATAGTCCTTGCCGGCCTGCTGACGATCGTAGCTATCACCTGGCTGCTCCATAGCACAGGCCGGGCCCCCGTTACGCCGGCGGCGGCCACCCTCACCAGGACGATCACCGAACGAAGCGAATATAAATATGTTCTGTTACCCGATAGCACGCAGGTGTGGCTGAATGCTTCCAGCTCACTTGAATTCCCCGCGCATTTTAAGGACGGCAAAAGGGAGGTGACATTGTCCGGCGAAGCCTATTTCGACGTAAAGCATGTTGAGAAAGCCCCGTTCATCATTCATACCGGCAGGATCTCTACCACCGTCCTGGGTACGGCTTTTAACATCAAAGCTTATCCGGACAGAAAAAATATCATTGTTTCCGTGAGTGCGGGAAAAGTAAGGGTAAGCTACGACAATGTCGCAGTAGCGACCCTGGTGAAGGGACAGCTGGTGAAAGTCGGCAGCCAGGCTGACCCGGTGGTCGAAAAAAAGATCGCTCCGGCTGCCGTGGCTGCATGGCAGCAGGGCAATATGTCGTATGAGGATGAGACGCTGGAGGATATCATCGCGGACCTCGAAAGGCTTTACAATGTAAAGATCAGGATCGACAATGCCACCATTCTGAACCTGAAGGTTTCCACGTCATTCAGAAGGGAGATAGGGATAGAGCAGGCGTTACAGGTATTGTGCAGGCTGACCGATACGATGCTGCGTCAGGCCGACGGCGTATGGATCATTCAATAGGATTCAAACCAACATTCAACTATATGCTTATGAACATATCCCCGCCAACATAACTTTATTAAAAAAAGAGACCGCTCCCAGGTTGCGACTGGGGCGGTCCGAAGTTTTAATATAACCCTGTTACGAATTACTTAAAACTCATCAAATATATGAATTTGCATGTATCATGCCTGCATCCGCATGCCCTGTTATCAAAAAACAAAGGTCTAATTATGAGAGCATTTTTCCTGGGCATACTGCTCATTTCAGGCGGATTGCTGGTGGCACGTGACAGCAGTGGCCAGGATCTGGATAAAATGACGCTGTCCATCCAGCTGAAGAATGTCTCGTTGAAGCATGCTTTGCGGAAAATAGAAACGCTTACCAACCTGCCCTTCACCTATAAGACAAACGACATAGTCGGGTACAATAATATCAATTACCAGGGGACTGATATCCCTGTCTCCCGCGTGCTGGACGCGCTGCTGCGTAATACGGGCCTGGAATATGAACAGGTCAACAGCAATATCATCATTAAAAAAATAAGGGTAAATCCGTTGGTGGTGGCCCGGCCAAACGTCAATGTCGTATTGGACGGAGGTATTAAAGGGAAGATCACCACGGCGACGGGAGAACCCTTGCCTAATGCCACGATAACGGTGGAAGGTACGAACAGAGCCATTGCTGCCGACAACAGCGGGGAGTTTATGCTCACGGGTCTGAGAGCGGGCAGCTATAAATTAAAGGTTTCGGCCGTCGGCTTCGAGACGGTCACCAGGGATGTCCGGGTGTCGGACAACGAGATCGCGACCTATACATTTGTCATGCAGCAGGGAAGCAGTAAGCTGGATGAAGTGGTTGTTACGGCGCTGGGTATCACCCGGAAAGAGCGGTCGGTGGGTTATTCTACCCAGCAGATCAGCGGCAGTAATCTCACCGTTGCCAAGGAGCAGAATGTCATCGGGTCATTGGGAGGTAAAATAGCCGGAGTGCAGGTGTCGGGGTCTTCCGCCGCCAGTATGGGGGGCACCCAAAAGATCCAGATCAGGGGCGTCAATTCCGTCACTGGCGATGGAGAGCCATTGATCGTGGTAGACAATACTCCTATCTCCAACTCCAATTATGCAAGTAAGAACGGGCGGGATTTCGGCAACCTGGCGCAGGATATCAACCCTGAGGACATTGAGTCGGTGAATGTATTGAAAGGCCCGGCGGCTTCCGCCCTCTATGGCTTACGGGGCCAGTTTGGCGTAATCCTCATCACTACTAAAAAAGGAAGCAGGAACAGCAAGCCCACTGTGGTATTTAGCTCTGCCGCCTCGATAGAGAAAGCAGGTAATTTCATGCCCCTGCAGAACACTTATGGTGCAGGCTTCTCCCTGAATTTTGAGACCGTCCCCATCAATGGGGTCGACACCAAGTATGTGGACGGCACCTGGGATGAAAGCTGGGGGCCAAAAATGGATGGAACGCTGGTCCGCCACCAGTACAGCTTTTATCGTGCGGACCCTGACTTCGGCAAGGCTACCCCGTTCGTACCCCATCCGGATAATATCAAAGAATATTTTGTGACGGGACGCACGCTGAATAACAGTCTTTCTCTCACCGGAGGCGGTCAGAACACTACTTTCCGCCTCTCGTATAACAACACCGATATTACAGGCATCGAGCCGAACACCTATCTCAAACGGAATAATCTCAGTTTCAGCGGATCTTTGAATATTACGTCCGCCCTGGTGGCCACGGTCAACCTGAACTATGCCCAAAATAAAGGGCAACGTCCCTCACAAGGCTACCAGTCCCTGGGTTCCCGGAATATGTATCAATGGTTCCAGCGCAACCTGGATATGAAAAAGCTGAAACAGTATAAATATCCGGACGGGACATTCTATCAATGGAATGTAGGAGATCCAAGTCCGGAAGGCGTGTATACGGACGCGACACCCATTGACTGGAATAATCCCTATTTCGATGCCTATGAGAACCCTGCGCATGATGGACGCGACCGTTTCTTCGGGGACGTTGGACTCCGTTGGACGATCCTTCCCGGCCTTTCGGTGACTGGATTTGCAAGACAGGACGGCTTTACTCAAAACCTGGACGGCCGCAATGCACCGGGCGGAAGGGGCACCCCTTCGTTCTGGATAGGCAAATACCAGTCCAAGGAAATGAACTATGAATTGCTGGCCCAATACAACAAGGAATGGGGGGACATCTCCTTAAACGCCAATTTGGGCGGAAATATACTCACCCAACGTTATGATTACCTTCAGGAGGAAACGCAAGGAGGATTCGTCACGCCGGGTTTTTACAACATCGCCAACTCATTGGAAAGGCCATCCGTAGTTAATTTCCTGAGGAAAAAACAGGTAAGGAGCGCTTATGGGTCGGTAACCCTGGGATATAAGAATACCTACTTCCTGGATGCCAGTCTGCGTAACGATATTTCTTCCACTCTTCCACAGAACAACAATTCTTACCTGTATCCATCCGTCTCTGCGAGCATGGTCTTCAGCGAACTGCTCAAATGGCGGCCGCTGTCTTATGGCAAACTGAGATTAAGCTTTGCACAGGCAGGTTCGGACATCCCTCCTTATCTGACCACCGGTTACTTCAACCTGGGCCAGCCTTATAATGGCAGCTTCCCCATGGAAGTGCCGGATACTTTGAACAATCCCAACCTGAAGCCTTCGCTGGGCACGGCGTACGAAGCGGGACTGGACATGAAATTCCTGCAGGGTCGGATAGGATTCAGTACCACTTATTATCACCAGAATAATAAGGACGCCGTACTGCCCCTGGATGTGTCGGGCGCCAGCGGTTATACCACTTCGGTGATCAATGCGGGCAATATAGAAAACCATGGCATTGAGGTCACCATCAATGCCACACCGGTGATGACGAAGCATTTCAGCTGGACCAGCACATTTAATGTCAGCCATAATACGAGCATGGTCAAAGCGCTGTATCCTGGTCTTCATACCTACCAGTTGGATAACAACCGGTATGCCAGTGTGGATATGTATTTGCTGGCCAAGGAGGGAGAACCTTTCGGAACGATCGTGGGCAATGGTTACAAACGGGATCAAAAAACGGGGAAGATCCTGCTGGACGCTGCCAATCTGCCCATGTATGAGTCAGGACACGAACTGGGTAACGTATTGCCCAAGTTTACAGGCGGCTGGCAAAATACAGTGACCTGGAAGAATTTCGATCTGTCCGCCGCCGTCGACTTCCAGGATGGAGGGAAGTTCATCAGCTGGACGAAGATGCTGGCAGTAAAAAGCGGGCAGGCGGCCGAGACGGCTGCGATGAACGATAAGGGAAAGAATATCAGAGATGACATAGCCGCCGGAGGCGGAGTAAAAGTTTCGGGTATTTCCTCGGTTACCGGGCAGCCCGTAACCGCCTACGTAAAGGCAAGGGATTATTACAGAAAGACCATCGGGACAAAGGTGTATGAAGCGTGGACGGAAGATGCCTCTTATATTCGGTTGCGGGAAGCAAGACTGGGCTACTCTTTCAGCAAGACAAAAATTCCTTCCCTGCCTTTCAGAAGCATGAATCTGGCTTTTATTGCACGGAATGTCTGGATGATCTGGCAGAAAGCGCCCAAGGGAGTGAACCCTGCCGAACTGGCCACGGGAGCTTCTACCCTTAACTGGCTGGAAACCGGTCAACTCGCCACTGCACGTTCCTACGGTCTTAACCTGACAATTTCTTTTTAAAAAATCATGATCATGAGAACCAAATTCTTAATAATAGCAGCAATTATAACAGTGTGGGGGGCTGCACCCGGATGCAAGAAGTTTCCCTCCGATATCAACGTCAGTCCCAATAGCCCTACCATCGCTTCCAATGCTCAATTGCTCACTTCCTCGATCAATTATATACCCGTGATCATCGAAGGGATCTCCGGAGCGCTGTATACGCAGCAATGGGCGGAAAAGCCGTATACGGATGATTCGAGGTATATTTCAGTGAATTTCAATTTCTATGGCATTTACAGTGGTCCGCTGGAAAACCTTCAAACCATCATAGACGGCAAGACGTTCAATGCAAGTGAGGGTTCGAAGAACAACCAGCTGGCCGTAGCCCGCATCCTGCGCGCCTATTTCTATTGGCATATGACTGACCGCTGGGGAGATATTCCGTATTCTCAGGCTTTGAAAGCAAAGGACAACTTTGCGCCAAAATACGATGCACAGAAGGACATCTATGCCGACTTGCTGAAAGAACTGAAAGAAGCGGCGGCTCAGATAGATGACGGGAATGGGGTGGCGGGGGACCTGTTATATGGCGATGACCCTAACACCCAAATGGATAAATGGCGAAGGCTTGCGAATTCCATGCGGGCCCTGATGGCTTTGCGTTTGTCGAAGATAGACCCCGACAAAGGCAAGGTGGAATTTGCCGATGCAATAGCAGGCGGGTTTATTACCAATAACAGCGGAAATGCGGTGTACGTGCACCTGTCGGATCCCACGAACCAGAATTACTGGTATTACGTAGCCGATGTGCAAAACCGCCCCTGGTACTGGATCAGCAAGACCATGACGGATTATATGAATCCGCTGCAGGATCCCCGCCTGCCCATATTCGCCGATCCGGCTCCCGCCACAGGCGACTATGCCGGAGTGCCCTATGGTTTGGATGGCAATGACATTTCGGCCATCCAATCTTCGCAGGTCTCTTTTATGGGAGTGCATGTACGCGCCCAGAACGCACCCTGTTATATCGTCACCTACGCTCAGATGTTGCTGGCAGAAGCCGAGGCGGATAAGTTGGGATGGCTGTCCGGAGGCGATGCAGATGCTGCGTTGAAATACAAGGCAGCTATTGAAGCCTCGGTACGCCAATGGAACCGGAATAGTTTTAAATCTGGCGCGGTGGATGATGTGGAAAGAACCCCCTATTCCCGAACCGACGAAGGCGATACCACCGGCCTGGGTGCTTATCTGGCGCGGCCGGAAATAGTGTATGATGCGGCCAATGCTTTACGTCAGATCGGGTACCAGCGCTGGGTGCATTTATATATGAATGGGTATGAGGCCTGGGCGGAATGGAGACGTACGGGATATCCTGCGCTCACACCAGCGCCTGATAACAATAATATTCCCATTCCCAGGAGGCAGGCATACCCCAGCAGCGAACCGAATATCAACACCGCCAATTATAATGCGGCGGTACAGACACAGCCCGGTTTGGGAGGGAAGGACGACCTGACGGGCAGAGTATGGTGGGATAAACCTTAATAGACAGTCAACAATGGGAAATGGACCGCTCCTGCTGGGGCGGTCCTCTTTTTTTGGGCAGGGCATACGATTTGCTAAAAGTAATACGAAGGGGGAAGGATTATGAAATATATACTTTATATAATAGGCCTTGTTGAGTTGATCGCGTGGATCGCCTGTTTTTTCCTGGCTACTCCATCCATCTAAAAGGTCCTCATCTATAGGGACTATTATAGCAACTGTTTTATAAGCAGTTATGCATGCCATTAGCAATTATATATAACGGTAAGTAAAAATGGAGAAAATTTTCCGTCCGGGAAATACTTTAAGTCTTTGAATCCCGTTATAAGCGGGCAAAAAGTAAAAAACACATACCCTCATGAAAAAGTCCATTTTTCCGATCGTCCTATGTCTGACCCTTGGAACTGTGCATGCTCACGCTAATAACGGTAATTTTAACAATGAAGGTGAGCGCTCCAAGAAGAGCAACACCGTGGTACGGAATATTCTCTCCGACAAATTACCCTCGAAGCTTTTAGCAAGCATTAAAAAGGAATACAAGGATTATTGGATCACGGCTCTAAGCAAGGAAGAGGCCAGCGGCAAGATCTCTTATCACATCACGGTCGAAAATGCAGACCAGATCATTTCGCTTTCTGCTACGCGCAGTTCCGGTTGGGCTGTTGCGCGCATCGTGCCAAAAGATCAGGGAACATTTTAATATAGTTCCGAAGTTAGTGAATGAAGCCCCCGTGATACGGGGGTTTTGTTTTTTTGTGTGTCTTGTCCTGAAAAAGTGTTGACAACTCCTGCTCCAGCGCTTCTCCCCGAAGGTTTTTGGCGATGATCCTTCCGTCCTTATCCAGCAGGAAATTCATAGGTATGCCTCTTATACCATAGAGTACGGCAGCGCTGCTCCGCCATCCGTTGAGATCGGCCACGTGCGTCCAGGGCAGCTGATCCTTTTTGATAGCTTCCAGCCATTTGTCCTTCTTATCATCCAACGACACGCCGAGGATATTGAACCCCTTGGGATGGTAGCGTTGCCAGGCAGCAACGATGGCGGGGTTTTCCCTGCGACAGGGCCCGCACCAGCTGGCCCAGAAATCTATCAATACATATTTACCTTTGAAGGAAGAGAGAGAGATGGGCTTGCCTTCGGAACTGTTCAGGGTAAAGTCCGGAGCGGGCTGGCCCACATCGGTGAGGAGGGCCTTGTCCCGGACCTCTTTTACTTTCTGGCCATAGTAGGACGCCCGAACAGGTGCGTCCAACCGCTCGTAGAGACTGTCTAATTCCTTTCCATCCGGGTTCGTGGCAAAGGCCGTAGAAAGCTCAAATGCGGAGACATAGGACGAAGGATGTTGCCATACAAACTTCTTTATCAGATCCTTTTCCTGTTGTCCAATGATCTTCGCAACATTAACGAGACTATCCTGCAATTTTTTGTTGTTCGCATCGGATGCAATCTTAAAAAGACTGTCCAGGCTTTGTGCAACGGTATGGACCGGCACGAGCGCCTTGCTTAATACACTGAAATCATCCTGGGCCGGGGCTCCAGTGATCATTACTGCGTCGTCCTGTAATGAATCTATACGGGCGGTGAGCTCCAGCTTACCATTCTGCAGGAAAAACCCGAACCGGAAGTCCATATTGCCCTGGTTGAAAAATCCCAGGTTGCAGAATTCGGGGGTATCTGCACGGCCGGTGAATTCGAAAACACCATCGTGAATATCCGCGGTATCAAATTTATTTTCTTTCTGTCTGTGGCATATGTAGACCTGTCCTTCATCGAGACCTGCGATCTTACCGGTGAGCGTGTAAGCACGTGTATAGTCGGCCTCCTTTTTGCCGACGCCATTGCAGGAGAGCAAGGCCAGCAGAAGGAGGATGGATAAAGGTTTCATGAGAAAATTTGTGCTTAAATATATGTATGTTGGCTGCAATCCGTGTGCGGCGAAGGATAACATTGAATAAATATCAGGGTATTGCATTAATTAGAACTTTGTTTTAGCTTTGGGTATCCAAATGGTACCGCAAGAACACCTGCCACTCTGGGACAAAATTCAAAGCTTTCCTATCGATGATGGAACGGCGGTGGTTCCTTTCTCTGCCAAACTTGCCGCCACACAAAAATGGTCGATCGAATTTACACATAGAGCCATCGAAGAATACAGGAAGTTCATCCTGCTGTGCTGTATTTCCGAAAAGGGAGCTTCTCCCTCTCGGACGGTGGATGAAGTATGGCATCTGCATCTGACCTACACGCAATCTTACTGGAAAGACCTCTGCCGTGACACCCTGGGTAAAGACATCCATCACCATCCTTCCTCCGGTGGCGACCAGGAGGACCACAAACACCAGGAATGGTATAAGGAAACCCTTGCACAATATCGCTCTCTATTTGACGTCGATCCTCCATCCGATGTCTGGCCACCCCCCGAACCGGGTGTCAGCATACCGGAAGAACCTCGTGTTACCTGGAACAGATCGGCTGTTGCGTCAGTCGTGATCCTGCTGCTCTCTCCCTTCTTATTCATAGATGGCGTGTATCATACCTTATCACCTTTTACACTCGGAGGTCCACATTTTCTCGTATTCTTTCCTTTGTATGGGGCCGCACTGTTTTTTTCCTACGTCATCTACCGCTGGCAGGTGAAGCGAAGTATTGACGGGGTGGTCGCGGACTATTTTCCAACCGATGTCTCCACCTTCCAGATGGCTGACCTTTTATATGGCAGGCATCGGGCTTTGCAGGCAAGCATCATCGATCTGACAAGAAGGGAGCTGATCGAAGTGACCAAGGATAATTTCTTCCAGGTGAAGAAAGCAAAGTACCGGACTTTCCCGAAGGAAGAGAATCCTCTGATCACTGCTTATGCAGAAGCAGAGGATGGCAGCATACATGCCTATGACGAACTTTATGACAAATGGTATACGCGGGGGAAATTTTCCCACCCTGCGCTGGAGGCCCTGAATAAATTTGGGCGTCGTCCGGAATCCTTTGCCCGGGCATATCTTTTTCATTTCGCTTTTTACATGATGCTATTGGTCAGGTGTATCCAGGCCATGATGAACGACCGGCCTTTTGTTTTGCTGTTGCTGGAAGCGGCCGTACTGTCCGTTTTGTTTTTCGTGGCATTGAGATCTTTCTCGAAATCTTCGCTGGTCCGCGCGAGAGTTAAAGAAAGGCTTGAAAGGCTGGTGAGTAAAGATGCGGAGTTAGTGTCAAAGTTTGCCCTGGAAGGTATTCCGGCCATAAACGGCCTAACGGAAGGCGTGTTGCTCACAGGGATATTTGCAAGTTATACGCCCGTAAGTTCCTGGGGCTCTTCAAACGGTGGGAGCAGCTGCAGCGGGGGAAGCAGCTGCGGTGGCGGGAGCTGTGGAGGAGGAGGTGGTGGTGGATGCGGCGGGTGTGGGGGTGGCGATTAAAAGATGTCCTTTATGAAAGATAATTTTTCAAGCCAATCAGATAAATATGCCAGGTTCCGGCCGACGTACCCCAAGGGAATGTTTGATTATTTGCTGTCTATTGTTCCAGGCAGAGAAAACGCATGGGACTGTGGAACGGGCAATGGACAAGTGGCCGGGGTGCTGGCGGAGTATTTTGACAGGGTGATGGCGACTGACATCAGTCAACAGCAGATAGATCATGCTGTCAGGCACGAGCACATCGAATATTCAGTGCAGCGTGCGGAAAAGACTACTTTCCCTGATGACACCTTCGACCTGATCGCGGTGGCGCAGGCTATTCATTGGTTCGACTTCGACGCTTTCTATAAGGAAGTGCACAGAACGATCAGGTCAGGGGGTGTGCTGGCCGTCATCGGGTATGGACTTATACGAACCAATCCTGCTATCGACAAGATCATTGGCGGCTTCTACCGTACTATCGTAGGACCGTACTGGGATAAGGAAAGGAGATATATCGATGAAGATTACAAGACCATTCCCTTCCCTTACCGGGAGATCAATGCCCCTGCCTTTGAGCATAGCGTTGAATGGTCGTTCGAGCACCTGGTCGGATACATCGGGACCTGGTCGGCCGTAAAGCATTATGAAAAGGAAAAGGGTCATGATCCGATCGACCTGGTGCGTGATACGTTGAAAGCAAGCTGGGGGAACGATAAGACGATAAAAGGAAGGTTCCCCATTCTGCTCAGGGTGGCAAGGATTGAAAAATAATGACGTAAATAGCCCTTAAAAAGTCGTGATTGCCGCCTGCTGCTCTTTAGAGAACAAGGTACCTTTGTAAGAAATATTGTTTTATGAAGCAAACACCTGCAAAGGGCAGCTTGAATAAACGATTTACTGCCGAACTGCAAAAGAGTCCCAACAAAGGCGGCTGGACTTACCTGGTCTGGCCTGATTCAGCAGTGTTTTTTGGTACCAGGGGGCTGGTAAAGGTAAGAGGTACGGTGGATGGGCATCCATTCCAAAGCTCTTTCATGGCATTAGGTGATGGAAGGCATAAGTTGCCGATAAAGGCTGATCTGCGTAAGACCATTGGCAAGGACGCGGGCGACCTGGTGACTGTGCAGTTGGAGGAAAGAATATAGATGGCAATAAATTTAACCATCCTGGATATATAAAAAATGCAGCAAATGATAACCAGAATATGGCATGGAAGGACGTCCCTTCAGCACGCGGATAGCTACCTGGATTTTCTGCTGAACGATGGCACCAGAGAATACCGGGAGACGCCGGGCAACCTGTCTATAAAAGTATGGAGGCGGAAAGAGCAGGACTGCTGTCATTTTTATACCATTACGGAATGGGAGAGCATGGACGCAGTGAAGCGTTTTGCAGGAGAAGATTATGAAAAGGCGGTGTATTATCCTGAGGACGAAGGTGTCTTACTAGAATTTGAACAGAAGGTCTATCATTATGATAGTTATGATGTGACGAAGAAGTGATCCCCGGGACAATGATTCAATGAGAAACACGACTGCCGAATTGCCTTCGAATGATCCCATACAGCTCATCAAAATTTGCATTCAATCCATTGGCAGAAATACTGATGGGGGAACCATAGGATCTATGATTAAGCGCCATTGCCTTCCTTTTTATCAGATTGGTTTGTCTGTCGATATATTCTTCCGGGTTGCGCACTACGATCATAATGAACCTATTTTTATACACAGTGCTTATTTTTATTTCCAGTACATCTTCCCAAAGGACCAATCCGGCCGAAACACCGCTGGAATTGTCCGTGATCCCTTGATCGTCAATGATCAGGCCAGGTCTGTTATCAGGCAACTTTCTCACAAGGGTGAAAGCGACAATTCCGAAAAAAAGAACCGACAGAACGCCCGCAACCCTTATGACTGCCGGATCGCCCAAAAATGCATTTTCAATCACGGGAGGCTTTATGATAAACCAGCAACCTATAATTACGAACCCGAGCGACCCAAAGAGCATTAAAGTCAATTTCTTTTTGTTCAAAGGAATTTCCACATGTTCAGTCATGGAGCAAATTGAAATGAGTCTAAAAATAGTATTGAAAAAGTGAATTATTCGTATTTCCTATACAATGTATAGAGGATCTTCTGTTCTGGCAGACCCCAGGTGCGGGTGGTATCCTGTTCAAAATGCCGCTTGAATGCAAGGACTGCGGCACTGCTATCCTTTATATCATAGCCGATGACCCGCAAGGCGGTCAGGCTGCTGAAGCTTTCGGGAACACAGATGCCTGTGGTATCGCCATACCATAGTCCAAATCCTTTATCTGCCAGCGCTTTCCAGGGGAAGGCGGCATTGGGATCGTTCTTACGGGTGGGTGCTATATCGCCGTGCCCGATGAAGTTGGCGGCGGGTATCTTATAGGAACGCTTCAACGTGTCCAGCAGATGCAGCAGGCTATTGATCTGTGCGTCGGGAAATGATTCGGCGCCATTATTGTCCAGCTCAATGCCTACTGATATGGAATTGACATCCGTGATATTACCCCATTTGCTGATGCCGGCCTGCCATGCCCGCAGGTAGTCATTCAGCATATGATAGATGGTGCCGTCCTTACAAATAACGTAGTGCGCGCTGACCTGGGTCCTGGGCAAGGTGAAGGTCTGCAAGGTCTGGGGGCAGCTGTTTTGTGCAGTATGATGGATAATGATAAAGTTGGGTCTGCGCATGTTGAAATTAGTCGTTCCGACCCAATAGGGGGACAGAGGAACTGAATCTGCGTCAGTGGCCAGGGGTGTCTGGCTAAGTATACGAGCATATGCCCGTGACTGCCTTTTATAGTCTTTGTTCGTCGTCTTATAGGGATTGACCTTACATGACAGGAACAGGAATAAGAACAGGCTGAAAGAGATGATATATTTTCTCATAAATCCTTAGATCTGTGAATAAACGGCGGGCTCCAGGAAAGTGCGGGTGATCTTGGAGATCAGCCTGGCATCTGCATACTCAGGCATCGCGCTGATCTTTTTCCATTCCGGATCGCTGCCGAATGCCTTCCAACGTGCGTCATGCGCTGCCATATCATCGAAACAAAGCATATAGGTCAGGTTGGGTCTGCGCAGACCAATAATGGTCTCTCCGAAGAACACGGGCCGGGCCCCGATCTTTTTAAAGACAGCGATCTCACCGGCATCATTGAACATCTCTATCTTCTTTTGTCCTGCTGCCTCGCCAGGGCTCTCATAACAGCGTAATTCGAACAGGCGCGGCTTTTTATCCGGCAGTTCAATCCGGGGCATTTGTACGAATGCTTTTAGCAGGGAGCTCTCTATCCGCTCGTAAGCAGGGTGGGCAGGGTCGGGGGAGAGATAGGCTTCTCCTGCACGCAGGTACACCTCATCATGAGCCAACTTTCCATTGATCGCCGTGAATGACCCTATGGATTTGAAAGGGATCAGCAGGAACATTTTACCTGTTGCCTGAGGCTGCCATTCGGAGAAAACACCAATATTTTCAATGCCGGCACGATTCAGCGCAGGGAGATAGGCCTGTTCAAGATAGGCACCGGTCAGCCGCCGTTGGGCATCGTTGGCAAACAGATAGGTCCGAAGCTCATACCATTCCTGATCCTTACTGCTCATAGCGGGGGCATTTTCAGATGGAAGCAATCCCGTCAGCAGGGGGCCTGAAAGTAATGCCGACTGTACGAATTTGCGTCTGTCCATTGGTTAGCTGTTCTTGATTTTGTCTTTTTGTTCGGCTTTCCAGATGGCAAGATCGATGCCCGACAGACCGGAAGGGTGGGCTAACGCTGCAGGCTCCTTTCCTTTCCTGACAGGAGCGGGCGTACCGATCTCTTTGAGCTCGCCTGCAAAGCCATCTTTGGCAGGCCGGTGGTCTTCCCAAAACTTCGCCAGGAAGTTCAAAGCCTGTTGAGGCGTTTCTATTTTCTCTTCCTCTTTCAGCACTTCCAGTAGTCGCAGATCGAATCTCACCGGGACGGGTTTGTTCTTTTCTTTTGCCATAGGTTACAAATGTATGAAAATCATGGGACGCCATTCCGAAATGGTTATTCAGGCAAAAAAAGGGTAGTTATATCTTTTTCTGCATTTTTACGATCCCCAGCACTTCGCCGTCAGGCAGGAGCTCATCAATCCTTTGCAGGGGATGGTAACCCATCGCTATGTATAGTGGAACGCCGGGCAGGGTGGCGCCCAGTTCAAGGCTGGCGAAGCCATTGCTTTTCGCCGCCGCTTCACAGGTGGCGATGATCTGTCTGCCGATGCCCCGTCTTGCATGATCGGGATGTACAAAGAATGCCCGTATCCTGGCGGCATCTTTAGCCGGATCGAGTAGTGGGTCTTCAGTCTCTTTGTGCTGGTCTCCTCCATAAAGGGTATTTCGTTTGCTCCAGCCGCCGCAGCCAACGATGGCATGATCTTCTTCAAAGATATAATACGTTCCGTCGCTGATCAGCTGGCTGTCGATGCCGAAGACATACCGGATGGCGCTTTCGATCTGGGCCGGCGTATAATATGCAGTGCTCAGCCCGCGAACGGAGATCGCTATCAGCTGCTGCAATGCCGGGATGTGTTCAAAGGTTGCCAATTTGATCATAGTGTCGCAAATCTATTAAGAAATAAGGTAACGAGGCAGGATTGAACAGGACGCCGGAAAAGGCAGATTGCCCTAATTTTATCCGTGAAGAAACTATTCGTATGCACTTGATAACAAAGGCCCTGTATTGGTTGACATTGATGAGCTGCAGTTTACTTGCCGCCGCGCAGGCCGACACCTGGCCCGCTATTGATGCCCTGGGTCGTCGGCTTCCAATGGCTGCGCAACATGGCGTCATACGGAAGGACCGTTATGTAGGGGTCTTCTATTTCGTGTGGCATGGCGCGCATGGCTATGATCACGAAACGCCCGCCAGGGAAGATGAGGGCGTCCAGGATAAGCATCCCGGGGACACGGTGAGCCCTTATGATATTACACAGATGCTGGCGGCGCATCCTACCGATCCGCAATATGGACCTTCGCATGCCTATCATCACTGGGGCCAACCCGCCTTCGGATATTATGTGTCGGATGATGAATGGGTGATCCGTCGTCATGTGCAAATGCTGTCGGATGCGGGTGTGGATGTCCTCATACTCGATGCGACCAATGCCCTGATCTACCTGCCGCAGGTGACCAGGCTGCTGGCTACCTATGCAGCGTTGCGCCGGGAGGGCCGGTCAACGCCTGCCGTTGCCTTCATCGTCAATACCCAGCCAAAAGAGACAGTACGTCGGCTGTATGAAGCCATCTATGCCAAAGGGCTGTACAAGGAACTTTGGTTCTACTGGAAAGGCAAGCCCCTGATGTTATGCCCACCTGAAGGCTTAAGCGATACCACCGCGGCATTTTTCACCTGCCGTCATTCCTGGGCCTGGAGCAAGGGTCAGGAATGGTTTGCCGACGGAAAAGACAAATGGCCCTGGCTGGACCATACCCCTCAGAACTATGGATGGCATGAGAAGGGCAGACCGGAAGAGATCAGCGTAGCAGTAGCGGAGCATCCCATATCCAACATTGGCAGAAGTTTCCATGACGGAAAGGAGCCGGATAAGCTGAGGAGCGGAGAAGGACTTTATTTTGCCGAGCAATGGAAGCGGGCTATAGCCGTGGATCCGGAATTTGTGTTTGTTACGGGTTGGAATGAATGGATCGCCATGCGCTTTATTGCCAAAAATCCCAATAAGATGCTAGGCAAGGTCGTGCCACCAGGTGGATCCTACTTTGTAGATGAATACAATGAAGAATACAGCCGGGACATCGAGCCTGAAAAAGGACCATTGAAAGATAATTATTACTATCAGCTGGTGGAAGGCATCCGGCGATATAAAGGGAGCAGGCCGGTGCCGGTGGCGATGCGGGACCATGCGATACAAATAGACGGGCTGTTCGCCGATTGGAATGGGGTAGGGCCGGAGTTCACCGATGATGCAGGCGATACTTTCCACCGCAATCATGCCGGATATGGAAGAATAAGATCTTATACGAATACATCCGGTCGGAATGATATCGTATACGCAAAAGTGGCTGCGGACAGGCGGCTGGTGTCATTTTATGTCAGGACGGCTGGCACTTTGTCCCCTTCTACCGACAGCAACTGGATGATGCTTTATATCGGTACGCAAGATACTGTACACGCTGCCTGGGAAGGCTTTCAGTTCCGGGCCCGGAAGACCGTAGCAGGGGAGGTTGCGCTCGAGCAGTATACGGCGGCGGGGACCTGGAAACAGGCAGGGATAGTGAAGATGGAAGTCAAAGGCAATGAATTAGAGCTAGGCATCCCTAAGAAGCTGTTAGGAATAACGGGTGCGCATTTCTCACTGGACTTTAAATGGACGGATAATATCCCCGACGACGGCGACCCCATGCACTGGCTGGACACGGGTGATACGGCGCCTAATGGACGGTTCAGATACAGGTTCATCAGATAGAAGCCTGTCCTTAGCTTAGTTTTTCGGTAAAAAAATCGATGGTCCGTCGCCAGGCCAGCTCTGCTGCGGCTTTGTCATACCGGGGCGTCGTGTCATTATGAAACCCATGGTTTACGCCAGGATAAATGTAAGCGGTGTACTCTTTTTTGTTCTCTTTCAAGGCACTTTCATAGGCGGGCCATCCTTCATTTACGTGGGTATCCAATCCTGCATAGTGCAAAAGCAGCGGCGCTTTTATCTGTGGAACAAGCTCCGTTGGTGGCTGCGCTCCGTAAAACGGGACAGCGGCTGCCAGCTCCGGTAGCCGGACTGCCATCAAATTGGCGATCCCGCCGCCAAAACAAAAACCCACCACTCCTATTTTCCCGTTACAATCAGGATGCTTTTTAAGATATTCATACGCTGCTATAAAATCCTCCAGCATTTCATTTTTATCCCTTTTACTCTGCAGCTCGCGGCCTTTGTCGTCATTACCCGGGTAGCCGCCTAATGGCGTTAAAGCATCGGGGGCGATGGATATAAAACCGGCCAATGCCGCCCTTCTGCCGACATCTTCGATGTACGGATTTAATCCACGATTTTCATGAACGACAACGATGCCACCCAACTTCCTCGTCGCGTCAACAGGCTGAGAGAGTAATGCCTTGATCGTCCCGCCGCCTTTTTCGGATTTGTAATTAACATATTCGGATCTCAGACGCGGATCATCTGCGCTGACCTGGATGGAATTTTTATAATCGGGCATGAGAAAGCTCATCAGTGCAGGGACTGTAATGCTTCCTACCGCATAGGCAGAAAGCTTTTCCATAAAATCACGTCTGTTTAACCTGTTGTGGGCATAATCGTCATACAGGTCGAATACTTCCTGTTTAATATCTTTTTTCTCTATTTGCATATAAGGTTTATCAGATACTAATTTATGAATTATAGCCGTATTTTCGTTCTATAACCAAAATAACAGGGAGCAAAGACAGCTGTAAGCGATATGTTATTGAAGGCAATAAAGTATATTATGAATTTGGGAAGGCTAAAAACTAACAAACCTTAGGGCTGCTTCTTATTGACCGTCCAGTCGCTTAGCTGAAAATCACGGCTGCCATTATTGGCTTTGATGCTCAGCCGGTAGAATTTATACTCCTCATTATTATCGAAGAAATAAAGGATCTTCTTCTTCCGTTCGTTGGCCCCCCATTGTGTCCTATTGATGGTGTGCAAGGTGATCCATTTGATATCATCCGTCGACCCCTGCAAAGACCAGGATTTAGGATCGCGGTCCCAGGCGTCGTTGCCGGAGGTCATGGTGTAGGCGCCTGCAACCACAGGGCTATTGAACTCGAATTTGATCCATAGGTCCCCTGCAAAGCCGGATTGGAAGAATTTAGTCGCGTCGTCCTCATCTATCACCCGTAAAGATCCTTCATTTGCCGTAGGGCCGCCCCCATTGTCACGCGAAACGGAAAGGGTTCCGCCAATGGTCTTAATATAGTTCTCCCCGACCTTGGTGGGATCGAAGTTAGGGTCCACTACATTCAGCAGGATCTCTTTAGTAGCCCAGTAACCCTGGGAGTTGGTCGTATTCAGTATGACATGGTACGCGCCGGGAAACCGGTAGGAATGCAGCGGCGCCACTTCCGTGGAGCTGCTGTCATCCCCGAACTGCCAGAGCAGCTGCTTATAATTGGTCGATGAGCTGGAGAACTGATAGACCAGGAATTTGGCGCTGTCGGGTAAAGTGTAGGTGAAGGCCGCGGTAGGCTTGGGTTCTTCTACCACAGGCGGCGCCTTCTTAGTTTCTTTTTTGCATTGCACGAACAGACTCAGTATAAACAAGAGATTAAAAAGCTTTTGCATGGTCATTTTATTTGCTGGTTGCTGCATTTATGGGGCCGGGAATAATTGAGACTTAGGAACGATACGCCTGGATATCAGGTTCAGCACTTCATATTCCAGGTGCGCCTGCTCACCGCCATAGTTTTGACGATGTTGCGCCTCTATCTTATAGCGCTGGCCTCTTTCCAGCGTTATCGTCGCCTTTCTCGTAGGCTTATCCCATTCCACGGTGAAATCGTCTATGATGGCATTACCGTCGATCAGGAGCCGGCAGCCGTCGTCCCAGCGGGTCTGGTAGAAAGTGTACTGGCCTCGTACCGGGGCCAGGAACTCGCCTGTCCACCGTGCGGAGCTGTTCTCAACACTGATGGCAGAGCCCTTCCAGTGGTCCTGGAAATCGATGGTGGGGTCTATCCGGACGATATCGGGCGCCCTTCCGTCAAAGTCAAGGAACTGATTGTTGGAGAAGTACTCGGCTTTTAGTCCTGTGCCATTGCCCGTGATGTAGGAATTGTTGTCGAGATTGACGGAAGGGCTCACCAGGACGATGACGCTACTTTTTGTCGGGTGCAGGATGTGGCGGGTCGGTTCCGCCAGGCTTACATAGAACGCGAAATAATTGTTCGCGGTGATGTTGGCGTCGAATACGGACCAGGGAATGGCCAGGTTGACGATGGCAGAGTTTAGGCCGGTGCCCATTCTCACGATGGTGTCAATGGAAAATTCGGCAGCCGTCAGCTGGACTGTGTTCGCCGGGAGCACATTGGAGGCGATGAGTTTGTCGATCGTGTCGGTATTGAGCTTTATTTTTACATTGAAGGCGGCGCTGGCCTGGTTGGCCAGGCTGATGATCAGCGGAATGGTGATACCGCCGGAATTACTGACATAATTTTGCTGAAAGTCCACGTGTAAGATACCGCCGCCGCCATTGGAAATGGACAAAGTGTGAAGATCGTCGGCGCTCATCAGATCCGTGGAATTGATCACTACCAGGCAAGTGGATTTCGCCGGGTCGATCTTGTTGCCTTTGCCGGGATTCATCAGCCGGATCATAAAGGCCACGTTCTTTCCGTAGTTGGCCTCCACTTCAGAAAGCTTTACCGTAGCGATGCCCGTGGCGCTATCTGTCCCATAGGACACATTGATGACATTGGGAAGAACGACAGCGCTGGAAGCTGCCGCAACCGTGTTCTGCAAGGCGCCACTGGCGATCAGCTGGGCCACAGTGTCATAGTTCACGTCTACCGCGACCTGGAAAGCCTTGCCTGCCGGACCGGAAAGTTTGATATGGAAGGGCACAGTAACGAAGGAATTGTCTTTCGTGATCTCGCCCGCCACGATGTTTTGCGCAGAGACGATCCTTGGTTCCGAGGTAATGGATGCCAGGTCCTGCACGTCTTTTTTCTTGCAGCCCGTCGTCAGTAAGAGGAGGCATATGCAAAAGCAGCCAATTTTTTCCATATCGAAGTAATTGAATGTTTTCATTATTTTCAGTTATTGGTCCAGCCAGACCCTTCCATCGAGATCCCAGCTTTGCTTGCTGGCAATTTTAAACCAGGTGATGATCTGAGCGGGTATATCCGTCGTTTGGGGTACCAGTTCTGCCAGGCTGAGGTCAGAAGGCGGACAGATCAGGTCGTTGAAGCTTTCCCAGGGGTAAGTTCCCTGCATTTGAAAATCGTGCTCCAGCGGCCCGTAATCCTTTATGAGCGTCCCTTGTCCATCCGTCGCAGGCCAGTATCCGGCCAGAAAATTGAAATATGGATGGCTTTGGTCAATGGAAGTCTCGCAGGCATACCGGTCGATCGTCGCGTCGGGGAGTGTAAATTTAAAAAACCGGACATCGGTGATATATACATCGGGGGTCCCGTGGCCATTGCCGTTTAAAAAACCCAGCTTTAAGGCATTGTTGTTGCTCAAGCTCCCTGAAGCGGTGATCTCTCCCTCGTTATTAAATGCGCCATTGGTATAGGTACGTATAAACCTTCTGCCAGCACGAGTTTCACATTTGACGGAAATATTCTCCCATTTGTCCTTCTTGAGGTCGGCGCCCCGTACCTGGTGGTAATCACCGTCTTTCGTGCCACGCCATTCCAGGTACCAATAATGGTTCTCGAGATAGATCACCCACCCGACGCTGGGATGTCCGGCGGACCATTCATTTCGTTTGCCCAGGACGCTGGGCCAGAAGAACGCTTCCTCATTCTTTTTGATCTTGAGCTCTATGGTGAAGTTTGTCGTGTCGTCGATGTTATAATCGCCGGCATCATCGATCTGGGCCGTGACGGCATCGCCTTTCAGCCGGATGGTTTTGCCGATGTACCTGTTCCCCGTGAATGGCTTGACGATGATCCTGGGCTTGTAATTAGGATTGTAATAAAGGATAAAAGCATTGGCCGCGGGGTTACTGAATATGGTATTGTCATTTTGATTGGGTGGAATGGTAAACGGCCCGCCGCCGCTGGAGGCGATGACGACCAGCCAGTCCTCCCTTTCGAAGTTCGGTCGCTGGCCCAGGGCGGTCATGATGTCACCCACATAGCCATCGAATTTTTCGATGGCAGCTTTATATGCCGGAAAAGACGTGTCATAGCCGGATTGAGCGCCGGCTTTGTCGACATCTGTAAAATGCCCGACAACCAGAGAGGCTGTGTCGGTCTTCAGGTTCTCTACAACAGCCGTACGGGTTTCCTCATCCGTGTTCAGGAGCTTCATTTTATCCGCGTCTGTGGTGAGATGGTTGGCAAAGTCGGCGGAAGAGGTGAAAGCCGCGATACTGATGGCAGGGTTGCTTTCTTTTATCCGACGGAAGAGGACCGGATAGTTTTGAAGATTTGTATTGTCGAATGACATATCCACCACCTTGTGCTTTTCCTTTTTCACACCCGTCAGCAAGTCCGCCCAATTGTTGGCGATGGAGGTAGCTTCCGGATCATTCACTGCCACCCAGCTATAGATGGAATGAGATAACAACGTCTTGATGTGGGGTGTATTGGACGCGTTGACAGAGGTTCCTCTTGCTCCATCCACGATCAGATAGAGCACCTTTCGCTGCCCGTAAGAGACGGTGACCGTGTCTGTATACTTTGTGTCCGGCAACATCCTGGTGAACTTCTTGTTGCAGGATACTATTGCCGTAACCACCACAAACAGGGTCAGATGAAATAGAGACAGGTATTTTTTCATGCTGGTCAGTTAATTCGTTGAATAATTAATTTTGCTGGCGTTTATTCCAGGGTTACCCTTATGATATTGCTCACCGGTTGATTATCAAATCTGTCAATGGAACCTATCAGCAACAGCGCTCTTTTCCCGTCGGCGGAATGGGTTTCGATGATATCTGACAAGCTACCGGAAAAGGTACCCGTGGCATTGTATCCCGATGCAAAATTCCCTGTCGCCGTCAGCACCATGAAGCCGTTGCGGGTAACGTTATTGTATTTCTTGAACCTGCCGCTAACGACAATGAGCCCGTCGTTCAGCTGCCGGGCAATACCCACAAAGCCGCCTTCGAATTCCTTCCCTATGAAGCTTTCATCCAGTGTGCCGTCCTCGTTCAGCAGCGCGATCCCCGGGGCCGCCTTGCCTGCATAGTGCCGGAAATCGCCGGTGATGAGGTATTTTTTGGTGACGGTGTTGTAAGTGAGGTTATTGATGGAATTGTCTGCGCCTGGGCCTGGCGTAAAGGTATTGTCGATGGTGCCGTCGGGGTTCAGCCTAACGATGCGGCCGGCCGGTTGTTGGTCGAAGGTGGTAAAGTTGCCGAAGATCACCAGCTTTTCCAGTTTTTCCGGCTCATTATGCATAAAGGAGCCGATGGGCCCGTTGGCAGCCGGAAAGCCCTTTCCTGTCGCCTGGTTAAACCGGAAGCTGCTGTCCAGTGACCCATCCGGGTTGAAACGAAGGATCTGGCGCATCTCAGTGCTATCCAGTATCACGGTATCTTTCGTAAACGTGTAATTCGGCTCGGTATATGTCCTTTTCACATAGTACCTGAAATTGCCCGTCGCGAGTATTTTATTTTGATGGACATACAGACGGCTGATAAAGTCATTTGTCCCGCCGTTGAATTTGGGGAAATACATGGTGGTGTCCGTTTGTGAAGGCCGGCGATAGGTCTTCACCCCCATGGTATCGATGGTACCGTTGGCGTTTAGAGTGGTGATATTGCTGATATTCTCGGTGCGCTGGTCATATCCGCTGAAGCCGCCGGCAATGACAAATTTGCCTCCCAGTTCGATGATGCTGGCTAATCCGCCGTTGGCCGCTTTCCCGGTCCGGAAGGTGCGGTCCAGGTCGCCGTCGGCGGATGTCCGGACGATCCTGTTCAGGGGGGCGACGTATCCCTTGTTATCGTAATTGGTGAAGAACCCTATGACAATATTCCTTCCATCTGTCAGCGGGTAAACCTCCGTGACAAAATCGTTGGCGCCCGCCTGTGCGCGGAAAGTGGGGTCGATCTTTATTAAACCCAGCACGGAGAATGGCGGACCGAGCACCAGCTGGTCATCGACGTTGATGGAGGTTATCCCGCTGCTGGCGGCGGCCGGCACCTTCACATCGATGCCGGATTCCGTAATACCCACGATCTCCGCCTTCTCTCCGTTGAAAAGAAAGGAGAGCTTATCCTTGTAAGCGACAAGGCCCGTAGCCTGAAAATGCACCGTGGTGCCCGCTATTCCGCTGGCAGGTACGGGAGGAGCATCGCGATCCAGCTTTATGCCTAATGGGGGCTTGGCGTTGGCATAAGGATCTTTGTACACGGTATCGGTCTTCTTACAGCTTTGTACGGCAAGCATCGTTGCGGCAATGATCAAAAAATACGTAAATGCTTTCATTTTAGTCCGGCATTATATACTTCGGTGAAAAAAATATTGGGGTCATAGCCCAGGTACAGGCCGTCAGTCAGTAGGGCATGCACGACCCCGTTCTTTGGTTTAATATCTGACGAGGAAACAGAAAAACTTCTCCAGTCATAGTCCGGGTTGGAAATATCCGGAATATAGCTCAGCACCAGCTGCCGATAGCCGAGGTATTTGATACCATTGGCATCGGCAAACGTAACCCCGATGTTCATCACGTTCCCGCCCAGGGTATAATACAAGCCGCCGGGATAGATATTCACCAGACTGAAATCTATCTGGGGGTAGTCTTTCAGCCTGTTGGCGCCCTTGAAAATATACTGCAGGAGATACTTCCGCCAGATGGAAGAATCGATCTCGGATATGTCCCGGACGGTATCTCTGCCCCGTCTATACAAAAAGCTGTTCAGCCCGCCGGTATAGATGGTGCCGATGGTCCGGTTGATCACCTGGTCGTCCGGCGCGAAGAAAGTGATATCTTCTTTGTTGAACATATCGGTAAGCCCGGCCAGTCTCACCACCTGGGCAATGGTGTCGAAAGGGGCGGGATGCGCATCCAGGTAATCCAGCATCGTGCCCGGAAAATTTGCCTGGGCAAGACCGCCGTCCTTATAATATTTGTCGCGTTTGCAGGCGGTGAATGCCAGCAGGACGAGGCCGCAGATCGCAATGGTATTTTTTATCATAGTTGATTGATGGAATGTGGTAATTAGTTGCCTCCGTTGGTCCAGTAATCATTCAGTGTCATATAGGGATTGTTGTCCAGGGCGCTCCTGCTGATGGGCCAGGTCCAGGCGCCCCTGTTGAATTTATCCAGGGTGAGCACATTGTAGGACCAGGTGCTGCTGAGGATCCGGCGCGTGCGAACCATGTCGAAATAATGGTGGCCTTCGCCCATGAGCTCACGCGAACGCTCCAAAAAGATAAAATCTTTCAGATCCGCGCCGCCGCCGCCTGTGTAGTGTCCTGCTTCGGCCCTGTCACGCACCATGTTCACCAGCTTGATGGCTTCGTCGTCCCGTCCCAGCTCTGCCAGGGCTTCGGCACATAAGAGGATCTCCCCGGCATACCGGAAGATCATGAAAGTATTGTCGGGATTCTTATCCTCGTCTCCCGTAATGAAGGAATTTTGCGCAAACTTGAGCATCATGAATTTTCCATTGTCCGCATAGATATTATCGTCAAACCAGACGGTGGCCCTTCTGTCGGCACTGCCCAGATAAAGCTTCTGCATATATTCAGCCCTGAAGAAAGCAAAGCTCACCCGGTGCGTGTATTCCGGTCTTTTATAAGGATAGTGAACGAACATATCGGAGATGGGTGCTATGGCGCTGTTGTCGTCATTGTAATTGACACTGCGATAAAATTCAAAAAGACTTTCATCGGACCTCCCTTTTATCACGGTCGACCATTCGTTGAGCGGCAGGAGCCGGTAGGCGCCGCTACTCACCAGCTCATTTCCCAGGGCGGCCGTCTCCTCGTAATAGTGCTCGGCCTTGCTCTTGTCAAACCCCGCATTCCACATGTTCATATTCATCAGCAATGCGATGATGCTGCCCCTGCTGGCCCGCACCCCTTTCAGGGCAGGGTCGGAATAGCTCCAGGGAAGGTTATCCTTATACTTTGTCAGGTCAGCAATGCAGTTATTTAGCACCGTTACCATCTTTTCCCTGGGCAACGCCGTCGAATGAAAAGCATCGGTGAAATAGGGAACGTCTCCGTACAGACGTACCATGAAAAAATAGGCCATCGACCGGGCAAATGCCGCCTCACCTTCGAATTGTTTCTTTTCCGTTTCGGAGACACCCGGTATGCCTTTTTCCAGCTTGCTGAGCAGGATATTGGCACCTTGTATCACCTGATAATATTCCTTCCACTCGGTGATATTTGAAAAATTGTAAAAATTCCAAGGCTGGTTGCCGCTCAACAAGGTGAGCAGGTCATTCCTTCCCAAGACCTCGACATATGCCCGTGCGGGACCATTGTCCGATTGCGCTTCCGACAATACTTCGCCTGACCGGTATTCACCTGTCGCGCCGATGAAGTGGGTTTCGTTGACCTTGTTGAACAATTTCCTTGACAGATCATAGATATTGGCGACCACATCTTCCTTCGATTGATAGAAGTTATTACCCGATAGCTTATCGATGGGCTGAATATCCAGGAATTTCTTACAGCCGGGGCCGGCGAGGCCGGCTAGCAGCAATATGATATAGCAGATGGTCTTTTTCATCATGAAGTGGGTTTAATTGCCAGTATTGAGTTCTATGTTTATACCGAGGTTGTATTTACGGGGGACGGCATATCCGCTGGACACATCCCTGCCCAGGGTGGTGACATTCTCCGGGTTCGGGCCCGAGTAACCTGAAAAGGTGACGAGGTTCTCCGTGCTAAAGTAGATCCTGGCGCTGTTGAAGCCGATCTTCCTGACGAGTGCCCTATTGAACATATAGGATACAATGACATTGTTTATTTTCAGGTAGCTGCCATCCTCGGCCCAAAGGGTCTGGTCGGGCCGAAGGGGCTGGATCTGGTTAAACCTTCCATAGTCGTAGGGATTGGGATACCTTGCATGATCCCCCGGCTTGCGCCAGATGTCGAGTTCGCTCAGAGGTACCACCGCCCGCAGATCGAAGGGATCCCTTGTAATGGACATGCGGTCGGAGAGGGCATTGTTCAGGATGGTGCGCTTGGCGGTGAAGGTGGCGTAGACATTCAATCCGAAATTCTTATAGGTCAAATTCGTGGAGATGCCGCCTGTCACCAGGGGCTGAGAATTGCCGCCCACCTCATAGTCTTTGTCATCCAGGATATAATCCCCGTTGACATCCTTGAAATAGGGGTCACCTGCCTTGAACGCCGTACCATTGGTCTGGTATCGCTTACCCGTCGCCGGATCTACGGGCACATCTTCATCTTTGCTGAATACGCCCATGTTCCGGATGAGATAATTGGACAACGTATTCCGTCCTACGCGAAATACGGTGTGCTGCCGGTAGGGGCTGTTGTCAGTTCTGATATACTGGCCGTTGTATTCCGCCGGCAGCTTCAGCAGGACATCCCGGTTGATGGCGCCATTGACAGACACTGTCCAGGTGAAATATTTTCTTACGATGGGTCTGGCCGTCACCATCAGCTCATACCCGTAGTTGGCGATGCCCGCATCGTTGCTGGCCAACTTGCCAAAGCCTGTATTCGTGGCAAGATTCCGGTCGAAGAGCAGGTTGTCCACTTTCTTGAAGTAGGCGTCGAAGTTGATGACAAACTTATCGTTGAAAAGACCCGTTTCGAAACCGAAGTTATACTGCGTGGTGGTGGTCGGCTTCAGGAAAGGGTTGGGTATCTGGTCGTAGTTGATCCCGATCGTGGGATTGTTGTTGAAATTGCCGTTCAGGTTATAGAGGCCATAGATGCTCTGAAGATTTCCCGTCGGCACGATATTTTGTCCCCAGGTCAACCGCAGGGCGCCGTAGGAGAGCCAGATAAGATCCTTCAGCCACTTTTCTTTGCTGAAGTTCCATCGCAGTCCGACTGAAGGATTCTTGGAATAAAGATTTTCCAATCCATTGGAAGACGTGCCATCCAGTCTGTAAGAGAATTCCGCTATGAACCTTTTTTGATAATCGTAGGAAATGGAGCCGGCAAAGGAGGCGATAGTGGCGTTCTTAAAGTTCGCCAGCACCCCGCCGCCCCGTGAAAAATAGGCGTCGAAGCCGATGGGGCCCTGCACCTGGTCGTTAGGGGTCCTTTCCTGTCTGGTGATACGGGATTGGGCGCCTTGTTTATAGATCTCGTTGAAAGCGTTGACAAAAATAGTATGATCTCTCGCTATCGTTTTGAAATAGGTGAAGTTGTTTCGGTTGTACAACGTAAAGTTCTTGCCGGTGAAATCGTAGACCCGGGCGAACTGGCTATTGGCCGCAGCGGGCGTAAAAGTGGATTCCGTCTCCGAAGTATTGTCATAGCTAAGGCTGGATGAGAATGCCACACCGAGGAATGGTTCATAACGCATATCTACATTTGCCCGCAAGTTCCTCGAGTTGTTGTCATTTTTCGTTTTCAGGGCCGACACCACGGCGCCGGAAGATTGATAATAGGAGGGTGGGGGTAGCAGTGTGGAGGCCGTTCCGTTGTCAGCTACGCCTTGCTGAAGGATCCCCAGTCCATTGCCTTTACCCTGCATACCCAGTGATCCGAAGAGGGAGCTGAAGACCCTGAATTTGTCACTGGGCTTGAACTCCATGTTCATATTCAGGTTATACCTGTCAAAACCTGTGTTCTTGATAACGCCTTTTTCGGTGTAATACCCCAGGTTCGTCTTGTAGTTGAATTTGGTATTGCCGCCGTCCAGGGCGAGGTTATGCGTCTGGTTATAGGTAGTCCGGTAGAAGACGGCCTGCCAGTTGGTGGAATTGTTCCAATAAGGGTTCAGGCTGTCCGCCAGAAAGGCCGTTCGGTTGATCCGCGTGATGTCGTCGTAGTTGCGGGCATTGCTGATGATCTGGCCGATCTTCAGCTGGCGTTCGGCATTGCCGCCCAATGTCTCGCGGAGCTTGGGGGGAGTGGTCATAAAATAATTGGCGGTATACCTGACACGGGGAACCTTGGAATTTCCTCTTCTGGTAGTGATGATGATAACGCCGTAGGCGCCCCTCGATCCATACATGGAGGTAGCCTGCGCATCTTTGAGTACCTGGATGGATTCGATATCTTCCGGAGGTATCAATGACAGCGGGCTGATGCCGGGTCCCTGGGTCTGGAACCCATAGTCTGACGCCTTGTCGGCATCGATGGGTACGCCGTCGATGATATACAGGGGTGATGTAGGTTGAAGGAAGGATTCGCTGCCGCTGCCTGAAATGCTGAGGTTGGAAAGTCCCCGCATCTGCACCGAGCCCCTGAAACCAGGTGCTCCTGTGTTGTTCTGAATATTCAGACCGGGCACTTTACCCTGCAGCAGCTGCTCCACATTGGAGACAGGCACGTCCTGTACCTCTTTTCCCATGACGACATTGACGGCCCCGGTCGTCGTCTCCTTCGTCCTTCTCTGATAGGCGACAATGATCGCGTCATCCATCGACCGGTTATTTGTTTCCATGGCCACTTTTATATTTGTCTGGCCCGGCTCCAGCTTCACTTTTTTGGTGGCGAGGCCCACCGAGCTGAAGACAAGGGAGGCGTTGGCAGGCACCCTGATCTCAAAGCGCCCTTCTGCATCCGACATGCCCACTCCTTTGCCTGTCTTTTCATTGGCAATGGTGACGCTCTGCAACGGAGCGTTGGAGGTCTTGTTCACCACCATACCCCGGACCGTGACCGTAGCGGGAGGAGCTTGCGCGAGCAGGAACCAGGAAGGAAAGAGGCTGCCGGTCAGCAAGAGCAGAATGTATAAACGTAATTTCATTGTATTCGATTATTAGCAGTTAGTCATTTTCAAATTTTGGATTTTCCATCCTGAAAAGGAATACGATCTCCCAGTCCCCGGGCCTGTAGATCGCGAAGTCCAGTCCGAAGGCCGATGTCACTCTCAATCCGCCGAACCCGATCCTGGAATATCTCAGTTCCGCATGCGCCCTCGTTCCGCCAGGAGCATAGGAAGTGGGAACCTCCACCAGCGGTATCGGATAGGCGACGTCGTACTGGACATACTCGTTCGTTATCTGCATATTGAACCCATGGATCATCTCCTTCCATTTCGTCTCGTTGAAAGCGGAGGGGTTGATGGGAAGGGAATCCTTGTCCAGCACCTTGATCCGTAAGTTGTGTCCATTTCCACCCGTGAACGGACGGATAAAGGCCACGATATCTTTCCGGTCGTCGTTGCTCACCATGTATCTCTCGGAAGGGGTGGACAACACCCCATTGACGAAAGGCCTGATATAATCCCTGTCCGCAGGATTGGTTGGATCTTTGGGATTGGGTGCTATGCCGCCCGTATAGATGTTCATGTCGTTGGAAGGTTCATAGGGCCGCTCGCGCCAGGGGCGGACCTGGAAATCTTTTATCAGCATTTCACCGCCCGTGTTACTGACCTTCAGGTCGAAATACCGGGTATTCTGCGGGAAATTGGTGCTGTCAGCCGCACGGGGTGGGATCAGTTCATTGGTGGAGGCGCTCCACATGATGAATTCCCCCGAATGCCGGATCTCAAAGAGGGGGTGCTTTTCCTTTTTCCGTTTGGCTTCAATCTCATCCAGGCTTTTCTCCAAGCCTGTATAGGTGCCCGTCCACACATAGGTCTCGGCTTCGGTGAAGAGGTCGGACATTGGCCGTCCGTCTCCAAACCGTGCATTGACGATCTCGAATTTCAGGGGCTCCGTGCTATGGTCCGAATTAAAGCCGCCCATGACGGTGGTCCTCCCCAGGATGGGTTCGAAGGTCTTATTGGAAAAATTGACATTGGAGCTGAGATAGTCCTTCTCCCCGGGCAGGTCGTATAATTTTTTGCAGCCGACGGAGATCATTCCGGTCAGCAGAAAGAGAATAGTTACTTTTTTTATGACGCGTTGCATGGTCACTTTATTTTGTTGAATTGATGGTCCATTCGGCCTGCTGGTAAAGGTTCGACCCGTTGACCTCTGAAATATTGATCCTGTAAAATTTATACGCCTGGGTGTTGGGGAAGGTGAAAACCTTCAGCTGATAGCGCTGTTCGAAGAAGAAATTGAATCTTCTGTCCAGTTCATCCCAGTTGACGTCGTCATTCGATCCTTCGAATGTCCAGGCGCGGGGATCACGATCCGGCGCGTCATTGGCCGAGGTGAGGGTATACACGGAGGACACCGCCGGTTGGTTCAGTTCGAACTTCATCCATACATGGCCCTGGAACTCGCAAAGGAACTTGGTGTGGTCATCACCGTCGATGACCTTCTTCGAACCTTCGCCATTATCAGGCCCACCGTTGTTGTCCCGCAATACGCTGAGCTTGCCGCCGATGAGCGTCATCAGGTCGGGAGGCGGGGGAACGAAGGTGAGACGCAACACGAACTCGTCAAAACCGAAGATATGGTCGGGCGTTACCACATGAACGACGCCATTGGTCGTCTCGATATTATTCGATCCGGTGGTGGTGCTGGACCAGAATCTGACGAATTTGCTTCTCTTCGTATTGCTGAAGTCGATCACTTCCGGACCGCCCTTTTCAAATCCCGATGCGGAAGCCCGTGTGCTTTTGGCATGCATGGGATAGCCGAACCGTACGCTGAAGAGGTCTAGACCATCCTGCAATTGCAGTGAATCAGAGAGGTATTTACCCCGAATGATGTAGTAGCACACCATGGTATCCAGCTGCTCGCGGTCGATGAAGGACAGGTATTGCGGGTCTTTGTCGGATTGTTTCCTCAAGCGGTTCAGGTTCGTCACCGCCAGCTGAAAGCTTTGATTGGTGACGGCGAAGAGCGTAATGCTGCTGTCCGTCAATGTCTCCTTCAATCCCAGCCTGTCGATCACCGCCACGAGGGAGTCGAATACGCCGACCTTGCTTTTCAGATAGTCGTACGTGTTCATAGGGATTTTCTTATCCGCGTCGGGGGAGTTGTGATAGCCGCCATCCTTCTTACAGGCAGGCAGCGCGAAGGACAGGATAAGCAAAAATGTTATGGCTCGCATATACGTTGTCATATTTTTCAGATTGGGGTCCCTTATTGCCAGTAAGGATTTTGAATTAATAAACTGTTCTGGCCGATGAGCTTGCGGGATACAGGCCAGTAAATTCCTCCGGAATTGATGAGCCCGGTGAAGGCCGGGTTGTTTTGCTTGATCCTGTTGTAGCGTACCAGGTCATACCAACGATGTCCTTCTCCCAGCAGTTCCCGGTTGCGCTCTTCGAAGATGAGGTCGATCAACTCTTTATTCGTTGTACTAATCGTCGTGATGCCCCGATTGGACATGACGATGGCTACTTCATTGAGGGCGCCGGAGACATCGCCCAGCACGGCCATAGCTTCTGCGCGCAGCAGGACGATGTCTTCCAGCCGGGTAAAGATCAGCGCGCTGGTGAAGTACCGGAAGTTGGGATCGATGATGCCGCCTTCCATTACCTTGATCTTGCTGAATATGGGGTATTTGCCGTTGAAGTTCGTGAAGTAGCGGTCGGAGCCCGGCGTGCCCACCGTGTCCAGGTTGAACCGTTCATCATTGGGCTGATCGAAGAGGCGTATGATAGTATCCTTCGGCAGATAGATATCGGGAACGGCTTTGTTGATCACGGGTTGGGCGAGGGTGAGCTCTTCCAGGTGACCGGTGGATGAGCCTTCTATATGCCCATAGTCCGAATTGAATCCCAGCATCTGGCTGGAATTCTTGTTATAGAAGAACCCGTTGGAATTCGTCAGGTCCGACGTGGATTGAAAGCTGCAGTTGCTGCGGCTGTAATTGTCTTCGACAAACTTGGTATATTTTGCCACATTGGAATAGTTGCCCATCCAGGCCGCTACATGCGACAGGATCGCATAGGCGGAGATCTTTGTCGCCAGGGCGCCGCCCCACCGGGTGGCATCTTCGTTGTAGTAATTCCCTGGCTGCTGAATGTCGCCCCTACTGTAGCCGAATGGCAGGTCCTGCGCCGCCGCGAGCAGCTCTACCTCCACCCAGCTCAATATTTTCGCCTGTTCTTCGCGGGGTTTGTTCTCGAACTGGCCGTCGTGAGAGGTGATGATAAAGGGCACATCACCCCAGATCCTTACCATATAGAAGTAGGCGAATGCCCGTAAGAGCCTTGCCTGCGCCAGATCCACCGTCATATTATTGGTCGAATACCGTTTGTCGTTAGCCTTGACATTACCTACCCGTTCGATGAAGAGACAGGCCGCATTGACGATGGCGTAGAACCTCGTCCAGTCGGATAAGGCCTCCACCACAGGATAGGCCGCATTCAGGTGATTGTCGATAACGGCTTTCAGGTCCTGGCGCTGGGGGCTGTAGAACTGCCCCGATCTGACGTCGCCGTAGATCCAGTGCCCGTTGTTGTCGGAAAGCGCTGCACGGGTAAGGGCATAGACGCCCATGAGCCCTGCGCGTGCATCTTCCAGGGTATTCCACATGTTTTTTTCTGCAACGACCCGTACGGAATCTTTATCCAAAACCTTATTACAGCTGAATAGCGCCGGGAACAGGAGCAGGATTGCCAGCAATGATTTTTTCATTTTGATGACCTTGCGTTTATGTAAATTCTTTAGTTTTATAGTTCGGTCTTGATGCCGAGCGTGTAGATCCTGGGTATTGGCTGGCCATAACCCGCGTCGTACCCGTCGTACCCCACGAGTTCAGGATCCACGCCGGTGTATGGCGTTATGGTGAAGACATTATTCACGGATGCGTATACGAAGAACCTGTTCGACTTAAGGCCTTTCTTCGCCAGGTATTTGCTGAGATCATAGCCCAGTACCAGCGATCTCAATTTCAGGAATGAAGCATTTTCAAGGAAAAGATCCTGGTCGATGCGATAGGGAATGACGGTGCTCCACGGGTTATATAGAGGATATTTGCTGAAGTCTCCCCGGTCCTCCCAGAAAGTGATCTCCTTGACAGAGTTCATATTCAGGTTGCTTTCCCTATTGACAAAGTCGAATTTATTGGCCATCTCCTGGTGCATGATCTTTCTCCCAAGCGTATAGTAAAAGTCGAGCGACAAGCTCCACGGGCCATATTTGAATGTGTGATCCATTCCTCCGGAAAGGACGGGTAGGGAATGTCCTTTCAGGATCTTATCCTTGTTGTCGAGAACGTTGTCGCCATTCATGTCTTTCCATCGGGGATCGCCGGCGCGGAGGGAAACTCCGTTGTATTTCAGCGGCAGTCCTTTTACCACCGGCACCTGGTTGTCGGCCGTATAGATGCCCTGGTTAACGAATAACCAATACTGGTCTACGGGCCGGCCCACCTGCAGGAGGCGGTTGCCAATGACGATCTCTTTCAAACCCCTTGGCAGGGACCTCAGATTATTGCGGTTGTAGTTTACGTTGATGCCTGCGGACCAGGAAACTTTCTTTCCCCGGAGGACTTCCGCCCGGGCGCTAAGATCCAGGCCTGTGTTGCTGACGGACATGCCGGGTTCGATGGATTGCTTATAGCCGTATTCGGCAAATGCGGGGATACCGATGAGCAGGTCTTTTTCGATCTTTTTATACCAGTCCAGGGAGACGTGCAAACGATTACGAAGGAGAGACAGATCTGTTCCTATGTTTACCTGGTCAGAATAACCCCATGGGATGCCATAGCCCACCCATCCAAATGAATACGGTCTGGTAAGGACGCTGAAGGCGTTGTATCCGGGTACGGTGAGATTGCCTGTATATCCTGTAGTAGCCGTGTATTGGGGGCCCTGCGCAAAGTTGTCGTAGGCATGGAGACGTCCCAGTCGTCCGGCGCTTATGCGGAGAACGAGATCATCGAGCGCTTTGTTCTTTTCGAGGAACTCATTTTTCAGGTTCCACGCCGCGGCCACGACTGGGGAATAGAACCACCGGCTGGTGGGTTGGGCATTGGATGACCCGTCCGCGCGTAAAGATGCCGAAAAAGTATATTTATCGCGGATAGTGTAATCCGCGGTACCGTAGAATGACGCCAGCACATCTCCGGTCTTGTCGAGGAAGCGGTAGGTCAACTCCCTGGGAAAAGCGATGGGGTTGAGGTAATTGGCGTTGTCGTTACCGTCCCTTTTCGGATCGGAGTCCAGCAGGTTGATCTTGATAAAGTCATTGGCGCCCTTATAGGCGTAGGCATTGTTATACTTGTAAGTATCCCATTGCACCGCCTGGTTGAACTCGACGTGCAGCTTGTTTACAGTGTGCAGGAAAACATCGTAAGTCGATTTATTGATGAGCTGCACCCGCTGATTGAAACCGTAGTAGTTCGAGGCGTAGCTGGTGCCCTGCAGGAGGGTGCGTGCGTAGAATATGTCCCGGTAGCCTTCGTTGTAATCGATGTTGAATGTGGAGCTGAGGTTGAATTTACCCAGATCCAACGCCAGCCTGGCATAACCCTGGATGAGATTCGTCTTGTTCTTGTCGAAGCTCTTATCGAACTGGGCCAGGTACTGCCGGTAGTATTCTTTGTTGGGGGCCAGGGGGGCGCTGAGGTCGGGAAAATAGTTCATCTGGGCAAAGCGGTCGCGCATGTTCCTGTTCCTTTGGCGGTCCATCATATTCCCATTGATCATAGCCGAAAACAGCAGCCACTTAATGGGCTTCATGTTGATGTTGAACATGACGCTGTACCTGTCCAGGCCCGTCTGATCGGCCACACCCTTGCTTTTCAGGTCGCCCAGTGAAAATCTGAAATTGGCCCGGTCGTTGCCGCCTGAGATACCGAGATTGATGCCATAGATCACTGCATTACGGTAATACAAGTCGCTCCAGTTGGATTGTCCGCTGTATACATTGTTCAGCGAATCGCTCAGGTAGATAGGATATTGCTCATCGCTGGAATAGCGGCCATTGGTAGTATACAGATCGTAGAACTTTTGACGGAATGCATTCTCAAATTTTCCGTTTGTAGTGGCGACATGTGGTCTTTCCGCCACGCCGACATAGGAGTTGAAGCTGATGCTTCGCTGGTTCATGGCAGCTTTGGATTTCAGGAGGATCACGCCATTGACGGCTCTTGGACCGTAGGCCATGGTGGCGGTGAGGTCTTTCAGCACTTCTATCGAGGCGATATTATCCATATCAATGGACCCGTATATATTCGTTGCGGGACCTATGCGGTTGAAATCATATTGCTGGATATCGAAGGCGAAAGGGTGCTCGTCCACCAATGGAATGCCGTCCAGCACCACCAGCGGCTGGGACTGATAGAGCTCCTTGCGTGAAAGTAGGGGCATAGGGGCGCCGCGAACAAACATATTTTGGACGGAACCGGGCTCTCCCGAAGGTTCTTGTACGTATAGGCCGGCGAATTGTCCCTTTGCCGCCTGCTGTAAAGATGAAGAGGGGAACAGGGCCAGTACGTCAGGCTTTTTGTTCACGCTGTCTGTCAGCTTGTTGTAGACGGTAACTCTTTTGACAAGAATGATGGAATCTCCTGCTATATCCTTGTTAAGAGGGGCGGTTGTATCGCGAAGAGGTGCGGAAGGATTGATAGACGCATACAGTCCTGGGGCTTTCAGCAATAGAAAGCTGATGAGAAGAAAGCAGGTGTTCTTCATATAGCGATTACGGTTAGCTTGGTTAATTAATCGTTAATGGATTAAAACTACAGACAAAACGATTTAGCAAACGATTTAGCTTTGAAAAAAATTTTTCATATTCATCGTATTGTTTCCGTTCAACAAAATTTATTTAACGTTTCAGTATATGCGCAAATTAGTCGGATCAACCAAAAAATGAAATAGTAATTATTTTTTTTCTTCGCTCGTGTTCAGGCTTCTATGAATGGCAGTTTTTAAAATTGTAATTTTTTACATTAACGTGGGATCGGTTGTAATTGGGCGGTGTTGGGGCGATTGAAATAGTGAGAATGAACATAAAAAAAATTGTGCCCGGGAGAGAGATTTTTAAGCTTTTTATAACACATACGCATACCTACTTACTTAAGACTAAGTGGTAACACCTTGTTTTTTACCGTCTTTTTTCTAGTAGAGAGCTAAATAGTGATGAGGAGAACGACTGTAAATTATGCAATTTGTTTCATACTTATTCATTTTGTTTCAGGCCAGCCAAAAAAATCATTAACTTCCATTTATCGGCTAATAATTTAATACCACCAATAATGAAAGAATTCATGTTATACATACGCAATGCCGGAGATGCAAAAGCAGCGCTGGCGCCAGACGAGCATTTGGCATTTATCAAAAAATGTGAGGTCTATATAGGACGGCTTAAGTCTGAAGACAAATTAATTGCCGCTCAACCTATCGTTCGCGAGGGTTTTATCATCTCGAAGAGTCCAGGTGGCTGGGCGAGTATTGCCGTAGACCCCACGAAAGAGGTGCAAGTCGGCTATTATCATATCAGGGCCAATGACATTGACGAAGCTATTGCCATGGCAAAGGAAAATCCCGAATTTGAATTTGTCCCTTCGGCAAGCATTGAAGTCAGACCAATAAAAATGAAGGAAGAACAAACAAACTTTGTCTATCCCAATAGTTAGTTCACGGTATTCGCCATAGCCCCCGGGGCGGAAGACGAGATTACTCCGACCTTAGATTTTTCACAGGATTCACGGCCGCCGCCCGAAGCGCCTGGAAACTCACTGTCGCCAGCGCGATCAGCAGCGCCAGCAGGCCTCCCGCCGCGAAGACCCACCCGCTGATAGGAGTGCGGTATACATACTGCTGCACCCACTGATGTACAAAATACCACGCAATCGGCGCAGAGATCAGGAACGCGACACCGATCAGCAATACAAACTCCCTGGAGAAAATATACACGATATTAATGACCGTGGCACCCAGTACCTTGCGGATGCCTACTTCTTTAAGGCGTTGAACCGCCATAAACGACGCCAGGCCATACAATCCGAGACAGCTGAGAAAAATGGCAATGGACGCAAATATCATATAGATGCGTGAAAGGTTGGCCTCATCTTTATAAAAGGCAGCGATCTTCTGATCCAGGAATTCGTATTCAAATACATAATTCGGAAAAGCCTGATTCCAGATCTTTTCAATCGCGCCCATGGTGGCAGGCAGGTTATGACCATCCATTTTTATTCCCGCGGCGTCAAACCTCTTTTTAAAATTGAGCATGAACACAGGCGCCAGCGAGTCCTTTAATGAAGAAGGATGGAAATCTTTTACGACACCGACGATCGGCCCTACTGCAAAACCATTCCAAAGATTGATCTCTTTATTCAGCACCTCGTGCGGATCGGAGAAACCCAGTCTTTTGACCAGTGTTTCATTGACCAGAAATTCCCTTACCGAGTCGTTCGTAGTGAAATTGCGACCGGCCGTCAACGGCAGGGAATAGGTTGAAATATAGCCCGCGTCTACAAATTTGCTGATCGCCGCAAAATTGACCCCCTTTTTGGCATGGTCAAAATTGAAATCGGACCACCAATTGTCCTGCGAAGCCGGAGCGGTATTGTTGAAGCTCACCTGTTGGATCCCCTTCACTGCCAATAGCCTGTTCCGCAGATAATCCAGCTTGCTGATGCCGACGCTGTCTGCAAGAAAGGGTACATTCACGATAGCTTCTTTATTAAACCCCATAGCGGCATTGCCGAAATAATTCATCTGCCGGACGATGAGCAATGTTCCGATGATGAGGGCCTGGGCGATGACGAATTGCAATACTACCAGTCCCCGGCGAAGCGTTATACCGCCCTTGCTACTGCGCGCTGTCAGCTTGGCCTTGAGTGCCTTAATGGGATTGAAGGAGGAGAGCACCAGGGCCGGGTAAAACCCTGCCAGCAGGGTTACCACTACTATTAAAGCAACCAGGAACAGAAGAACGGAGCTTTCACTAAATAGGTTATACGATAAAGGCATATCCAGCATCCTGCCTACCGGTGTCCGCAGGGCGCCCGTCAAAACAACAGCCAGCAACACACTACCCACCACCAGCAACAAGGCCTCCAGGAGGAATTGGAGGGTCAACTGTCGGCGGAGGCCGCCCAGCACCTTGCGCACACCTACTTCCCTCGCACGGTTGACGGCCTGCGCCGTAGAAAGATTAATAAAGTTCACACAGGCGATGAGAAGGATAAAACCGGCTATCAACCACAAAGTACGGATACGGTCGGCAGTAATGACCCTTCCGCTGTAGTTGCCCCCGGCGGCGTCAAAATGCACGGCCGCCAGCGATTGTAGTTCCTGCGCGTTTTTATTATCGGGTGTGCGGTATTTTTTAGACAAAACGCTTAGCCGCCGGTTGGCGCCTGCGATAGACTCACCGGCCGGCAACAGCACATAACAGCCGTGCGAACTGTTGATAGACCACCAGTCTTTACCTTTGGAAAACCCGGCCATCTTATACGGAAATACCAGTTTCAGACGCAGGTCGGTATTGGTCGGAGGGTCGCCTATCACACCGGAGACGGTGAACAGGTCGCGATTGTAGACCTTGATGGTGCGGCCCATCGCCTGTTTCCAGTCACCGAAATATTTTTCGGCTGTCTGCCGGGTTAAAACCACCGAATGCGGATCTTCCATGGACTTCGCCGCATCCCCGGCCAGCCAGGGAATATCGAAAATGGAAAAGAAGGCCGGCTCCAGCATAAAGCAGCCCTCTTTCTCCTTGAATTTTTTCTCCGGCTGCCCGTCCTTGCCCATGGCCATGACCTGAAGATTGTCCATGAAGAACAAACCCGTCGTCTTCCAATCCGGCATGTCGTTCTCCACCGCTGTAGGCAGTGGAAAGGGTACGGCGGAAGTGGGGTGAGCATGTATGTCTGTCTTATCCGGAACGGTCATCACCCGGAATATCCGCGCCTTGTTGCGATGGTAGTCGTCAAAGCTCTGCTCATACCGGATGAAGATAAATAGGGTCAGGCAAACGGCGATGCCCACGCCAAGACCGGCAACTGTTATAATCGAATAGACTTTATTGGCCAGAAGGTTTCTAAAGGCAGTTTTAAAGTAGTTTCTAAACATAGTGCTGATTTTCAGCGAAATCACCTACCATAAGAATGCCGAACTTCCATCTTGTTGGTTATCATCAAATTACGTATTTACCAGCAAACCCACTGTCCGTTTATGATACGTATGATGTCCGCAAAATCAGGGACAGTAACTTTGCGCAATTACAGCTGAGCTTGTATCGCGGCGCTCATTGAATTTATAGTAGCGTGAATATTTACTGCATTATATACACTCCCATGTACGCCGCCAGGGTATGTTATTATCCCATTGGGAATACCCAAATGGTTAAACCGCAATCGGATGCCCTGTCCCCCAAAAATAGGAGCAAATGGTGAACCGGAAACCGCTCCCGAAACTACATAAAATGGATCTGCCGTACCATAATAGCTGAAAATCGGGACATCGCCTGTCTTTATCCAGGTGGTATCAAGGATCACCCCCTCCATATTAATGACGCCTTTGACTTTTGTGGCGTATCCGGGATAGTCATAAGTTCCAGTGCCGTCTAAAGGGCCATTTCGAAAAACAAAATCCGAAGAGAGTTCATCCTGGTTAAGATAGGCTAAGAGAATGGAAGTTATGGCGCCTGCGGAGGCTCCTCCTATAAACATCTTTGTCGTATCTATTCTTCCTATGCTACTGCTTTTTCGAATATATCTAATGGCGGCCCGGGCGTCCTGATCTGCTCTGTATGCGGCCTCAAGCTGTTTTAGGATGGAGTCGGCATTACTCATATGAGGAGCCCATGCAATGCCTAAGCGATATCCGAGGGAAATGGTCACATAGCCTCTCCTCGCCAAAGCGCTGCAAATGCTGTCGGCATAATAATCTTTCTCTGTCCCTCCACTAAACCCGCCGCCATGGATAAAAACAACGGCTGGGCGCAATCGAAAGGTATCACCGGCCGGTTGATAAACATTCAGTTTCAAAGTGGTATCACTGGAATGATACGTTTTCGCTATTCTGTAATCCACTCTAAACAGGGAAGTATCGACAGCAGAAAAAATCTCATCTATATATCTGGTGCCCGACGTTGTAATGATTGATTTGACAAATATCATTTCCTGTTTTTTGCATCCGGAAAGGATCAGAACAAATAGAAGTGAAGAAATGGAATGTAGGAAAGGTTTCATGATTTTTTATTTCCTGTAAGCTATAGCAATGGCATTATCACTTCATGTGCGGTTTATTACTATTTTATTAATAAGTGCCCGAAGACGGGCTCGGAATACCAGCAACCAGATATCTCACTTACTAGCGGGGTGGGAGAGGGGAATGCAAACCAATCAGGTTCCCTTCCGTATCTTCTATAAGCGCTATATATCCAAAGTCCCCAATATTCAGTTTCGGGCGAATTATTTTGCCTCCCGCAGTTTCCACGCGGCCTAATTCCGCATCGATCTCTTCGGAGTCAAAATATACCAAAGTGCCGCCAATTCCCGGCTTTGCCACATCCAGCTTTACTAATGCGCCACTTGCCCCTTCACCATTTTGATCATTTGGGAAGGTGGCGTATTTCATTTGAGAATGCCTCTCGCTATCCACCGGAATATCTGTCAATTTATATTTAAATACTTCTGAATAAAACTTTTTGGCTCTTTCAAAATCAGATGTATAAATCTCAAACCAGTTCACTGCATTTTTCATTTCCTTAACTTTTAGATTGAATTAATTTACCAAAATTAATTATCGAAAAGAAAAATGCACTTGTCATATGACAAGAACTGCTAGCTCATGGAAATTTCCTTTCGGATCCGGCTTAGTGAGGTGTCTGTAACGCCTAGATAAGATGCAATATATTTTAATGGCGACTGTTCAATGATTTGCGGTCTTTCACGAATGAGCTCCAGGTATCTGTCCGTGGCCCTCATTGTCAATACATTAATTGTGTGTTCCTTCAGGGCAAACAATTGGCTGGTTGCCCAGGTTCGTCCCCACTCCCTCAAACCTTCTATTTTATTAAGCAGACCCTGAAAAATCCCATATTCAATCTTCCAAACAACCACATCGGTGATGGCCTGAAAATTTTCCTTTGATGGTACTCTCTGAAATAGTGAAAGAGATTCTATTAATACTTCCTTTGAGCAATAAAACCCCGTAGTTGTTTCATTGCCGTGGTAATCATAAAGAAATGATCTGAACAGCCCTTTTTCTATTATATAAAATTCCTGAGAGATCTTACCAATTTCCAACAGCAGGGCGCCTTGCTGAAAATCCATTTTAGTATGTGCTTCACTTATTAGTTCATAATCCGCTGCCCTAAGGGAAGGGTGATTGTAAACTGCTTGAAAAAGTCCTATTTCCATTTTTGTTCAGGATTACTTGGTTCCATATCTATAGAGGTTGGCTGGGATTTCATGATTAGGAAGAATAGCTTATTTTTGTGCAGAATTCCGCGAACACTAAATTAAAATAAAAACGGTGCACTTCACTAAAGTTGTCCCAAGTATCTTCTACGCAGACATCCAAATAGCCATTAAAACCTTTATTGACTGTCTTGAATTCACCATTGGCCATGAGGAACTACATTCCGACCATCCATTCTGTGTAGTCGAGAAAGACGGCCTGAGCATAATGCTCTTCCAGAACGCAGTGTATGCCGACAAGGAACACCCTGAGATTCGACTTGTGACCAACAATATCGAGGAGGTCTACGCGAAGGTCGCCTCGAATTTCCCGCAGCTGTTGCATCCTAATCTTAAGGAAGTTACGCTGAGACCATGGGGTGCAATGGAATTTGCGATGCTGGATGGCCAGATCGGCATCAGGGTGCAGGAATGGCCAACCCGGGTTAAGATGTAAGATATTTTGCAAGACAATTTTCAACAATGAGCAATAGCATTTCCCATACGGCGCTTCTTGTCATGGACAAGCAAACGACAGTTAGCCGCCAATTACATAGGAAGCGTCTAACTATTTTACTCCTTTGGACTGTTCCTATAGCCTTCAGTCTCGTCCAATGCCATCCTTCGGAAAAACCAAAGCCCCGGATCGCCATCGCAGGGCTGGCCATCGAATCCAGTACCTTCTCGCCAGCAGTTACGGAAGAGCCGGCCTTTCATGCACGATATGACACAGCCGTATATGGAGCTTATCCTTTTTTAGCAGCCGACTCTACGTTGCGTCAACAAGCCCAATGGGTGCCGACCATTGTCGGAAAATCGCTGCCCGGCGGAGCGGTGACGAGGCAAGCTTATGAATCCTTAGTAGGGAAGATGCTGGATTCGCTCCGGAAACACCTGCCATACGATGGATTGTGGTTCGATATTCACGGTGCTATGAGCGTCGTGGGATTGGATGATCCTGAAGGAGATATGATCAAAAGGATCAGGAAGGTCATAGGACCGAAAGCCCTTATCTCCACTTCTATGGACCTGCATGGCAATGTCTCTGAGGATCTTGCTAAGAACAGCGATCTCATCACCTGTTACAGGAAGGCGCCGCATGAAGATGCGATGGATACGAAACGTCGCGCTGTACAGAACCTGCTGACCAGGCTTGAAACGGGCAAGGGACGTCCCGCCTATAAGGCATGGATACCTATCCCCGTATTGTTGCCCGGGGAAAAAACGAGCACAAGGATAGAACCCGGGAAAAGTATTTACAAGGCCGTGGCGCCTGCGGCCGCACAACCGGGTATCATTGATGCCGCCATCTGGATAGGCTATGCCTGGGCTGATGAGCCCCGCAACCATGCTGTTGTTATGGTAACCGGAGATGACCAGGATAAAGTGACGCATACCGCAGAAGAACTGGCGCACCTTTTTTGGAATGCCCGGAAACAATTTGCATTCGTCGCGCCTACCGCCCCCTGGTTTGTTTGCCTCGACAGCGCGCTCAAAAGCAGCAAACATCCCTTCTTCATCAGCGATATGGGAGACAATCCAACGGCCGGGGGTGCGGGCGACGTGAGCTGGACCCTCACTCAAATCCTGGCCCATCCCGCATTCAAAGCGGCCAATGGACCCTCTTTGATCTACGCTTCCATACCCGGTCCGGAGTTGGTAGAACTGGCGATTGCTGCAGGAGTGGGAGGTAAGGTCGACGGATATGCCGGTGCGAAGATAGATGCCCGGTATGCGCCTCCGGTGCATATAACAGGTATAGTGGAGTCAATCGTCAATGGCGACAAAGACGCTGAAGTGGAAATCGCAGTCCGCATGGGCAGCGTACACGTTATTGTGACACGTAAACGTAAGCCCTACCATAAGGAAATCGATTTTACGCGCCTGGGGCTGCAGCCCCGCAAGACGGATATCGTGGTCGTCAAGATCGGCTATCTCGAACCTGAGCTCTATGCCATGCGCGCCGACTGGATCATGGCGCTTACACCTGGCGGCGTGGACCAGGATATCGAACATCTTCCTTATAAAAGAATACAAAGACCCATGTTCCCACTAGATAAGGAAATGAACGATCCCGACCTGTCAGCCCGGCTGATACCTTTTGCGGATTAAGTAACTTTTATAACTTAACCGCTCAGCAGCACAAATATCCCTTCATTTTCGATGATCGACATGCCCTGTCTGTCACTGGAGATGCCTTCTGCAAGCCGGTAGGTATACCGGGGCACATTTCCTGCCATCACAGTCGGCATAAACCTGAACAGGACATTGCCGTTTGTTTGCAGCAACGCTTCTCCTACTTCAACGATGTGGGTGGAGATGATAAAAAAACAATTCCGGTAATCGGCCAATGCCCGGGTGACGGAAAGCGTCGCGTCATAAGCGTCTTTTACATTGGTGCCTTTAAACAATTCATCGAATATGACTACCAGGTTATGCCCGTTGCTCACCTGTTGCGCCACATGTTTTACTCTCAGCACCTCCGCATAAAAATGACTGTACCCCATACTTATGTCATCAGGCACATTGATGGAAGTGAATAATCCATCTGAAACAGAGAATTTCATGGCCCCCGCAGCAACGGGGAACCCCATATGGGCGAGGTATGCAGCAATACCGAACGCTTTCATCAGGGTAGACTTCCCTGCCATATTGGCCCCTGTAAGGAACAAAAGGTTCTTGTTTTGCCCGAATGACAATGTATTTGATACACCATTGACAAGACCGGGGTGTCTTAATGCCGAGGCATAGAACACGGCATCTTCTTTTGGGAAGGCCACTGCATAGGAAAATTGCCGGGCCGCGGCCACATTGCCTACGGCTATATATACATCGATGTGATAGGCGAGATCGAGCGCACTTTCCACTGCTACCCGGAACACATGGCGCAGCAGATGATGGTACCTGATAACCTGCATAAAAGAAAAACGCTGCCCGCTGTGCCAATGTTTCAGCCATTGCAGACGCTGATCTGCAAATATTTTCCTTACAGGTTCCAGCTCTTCGGGGTGGGGGTGATCCGTCAATTGATCCAGTAACCGCGAGAGCTGCTGTAACATAGCCGTAGCCGCTGTTATGCCGGCTAGTAATTGGTCAAATTGCTCATCCCGGACGGCTATCCCGGCTATTCTTTTACGGGCTACGTCCAGCATGATCATAGGCAACGAGCCGCCTCCTGAGGACGTCAGATAGCTTTCCGCCTCCCGGAACAGGGAAGATGGCAGGGAAAATTGAACTCCCTTGCCCTGGAAATACCGGAAGTGATCACTCCGGCGGTTGATTTCCATATGATCCGTCAAAGGTTCCCTGAACATTTTTTCCAGCAGCCGCTCACCCCCGGCAGTGTGCACCTGGTTAAAAAGGCTGAATATGGATTGCGGTTTGAACTTCCCCAAAAGATTCAGGTCTTCCAGCGTCTGATTGTCCGTCATGAAACTATTCATCGCTTGATCTTGAACTTATTCTTTCCGTACTTTAATATATCGAGTATGCCCTCATTTTGTATGATGACCATACCATGTCTGTCGTCCGTGACTCCCTGCTCGATCTGGTAGGTATAGACAGGTAAATGACCGTTCATGCGGGTAGGCAGATAAAGGAATTGAATATTTCCGCATTGCGCTTCCAGTACACCGGCCGCCTCTATGATATGCGTGGATATAATAAAGGCGCTATCCTTCCGGCAGGCAAATCCGCGGGTAACGCCAATGGTTGCTTCATAGGCGTCTTTGACATTGGTCCCCCGGAAAAGTTCATCGAAAACGATGAATAGCTTTTTGCCTGCAGCCAGTTCCCGGGCCATCTGTTTCACCCGCAATACCTCGGCATAAAAATGGCTGGCCCCCAGACCAAGATTGTCGGGAAGATTGATGGTCGTGTACAAGCCATCCAGTACGGCAAACTCCATTGCCGCCGCGGGAACAGGCATGCCCATGTGAGCCAGCAGCAGCGCAATGCTCACCGCCTTCATCAGGGTAGATTTGCCCGCCATGTTGGCGCCGGTCAGAAAGATGACATTGCCCGACGGTGTAATATGCAATGTATTGGAAACCGCCTGCTTTACCAGGGGATGATAAACCCCTTCGAGCATTACCCCCGGCTGCCCTTTGGATATTGCCTTCGGGAAGCAGAATTTCCGTTCTGCCGCCACTTTTGCCACGGACACATAAACATCCAGCTTGTAGAGATGATTAAGTAGTTGAAGCATGAGATCCCTGTGCCGGAACCTCAGTATGGCATCGAAAAGGACAAAAGAGGCTGTCGGAACTTCATCCGGGCAATCCAGTACCTGGAGAAGCGAAGGATCAGCCAATACCGAACTGATCCCCGCTGTTTCCGGTTGATTCCTGCTTTCAAGGGTCAAACATGAGGATATAACAAAATCGTGACATTCCCGGAGCAAAGACACGCCAGCCTGGATACCTTTCCTGATCTGTATAGTTTCCGTATCCTTCGCAACCATGTCGCTTAATCTCCGGCTTAAGGATACATTCTCCGTATGGAGCCTGGTACGTTCGTCGGTATTGGAGAGGTACGTCTCCACGGCGTCGAAATAAGCAATGGAAAAAGGAAATCCGGCGCCGGCCGCCGCCAATCTCTTTATGATGCCGCTGCGCTCATTGATGGCCTTTTCATCGGACAGCGGATACCTGAACATCTCCTCCAGCATGGCAGCACCCCCTCTTGTAGCACAGCGGTTGAAGAGCTGGAATATACCCTCTTCTCCGCGCTTTCCAAACACATTCAGATCATCCAGCGTCTGCTTGTCCGTTGTAAATGCCATGATCGACTATTTTCTTTTTCTGCGAAGCAATAAGATCACCCCAAACACCAGCATTATACCCGGCAACACCCACAGATAGAAAATCCTGTGCACTTTCACCTGGCCTTTGGTAACCAAGACCCTGGTGTCGATGGGGGCCGGCCTTGAACTAAAGACAGGAAATTCTCCGTAACTGAGCCAGCTGAACACGCCGGTGTTGAATTCGAAGTTGATCGTCCTCATATTGAACCGCTGTTGCTCTATATTTGCCATGAAATCCGCGTCGCCGGCGATGACAATGCGCTGCTGTCTGCCATTGATCTGTCGGGTAAGGCTCACTGCCGTAGGCAGGTCTTTGCGCACGTCTCCTTCTTCGGCCATATATTCTATTGCCGCCGAGTCCGTTACCAGTTTCCCCTTTTTGAGCCAGCTTATGGATGAATCCGTCACCAGCAGTGGCTTTACCGTAAATCTTCCGGCGTCTGTGTAAGCCAGAGCGGTAGCCGTAGGCATGGAGACCACCGCCTCCTCATGATAGCTGTGCTGCAGCCCGGGGTACAATTCCGGCGCACCTTCCGCGGCGTGGGGAATAGCGAGCTCCGGCTGAAGGTCTTTGCTGCGGTAGACGATCGTACCATCCATCAGCTGCACCCCGAACTGCCTGATCAGTGGATTGATGATAGATTGCTTCCCCGGCTCTCCCGCAATAAGCAGATTGCCCCCCTGATCGATGTATTGCTGAAGTTTCCCGGTTGCCGCCGGCGACAATACAGTCCTGGGGTCTGCCAGCACCAGGGCCGCAATTCCCGGAGGTATGACGCCTGTTTCAAGCGACACTGTATCTACATCAAAACCCTGGTTCAGCAGTGAATAACGGAAACTTTTCAGGTTGGCGACCATACGGTATTCCCGGTCTCCCATTTTATCAATGCTTCTTTCCAGTTGTCCCGTGACGAATATGATCTTCGGCATTTTTGTCTGCAACAGCCGCTTAAAGGCGGCCGACACCTCTGTTTCAGTAGGCCATCGCTCGTTGTCGGGGAACACCCGTAAAAACGTCTTCCTTCCTTTGTACTTCAGCTGCATCGTATACCAGCCTGGCTCATCCGACAGGTCGATGATCTTCCGTATCTCCGCCGGCTTTTTAAGTTCGCTCAATCCCAGGTCCCTGCTGTCGGACACCTGTTTGGCCACTTGTTCCAGGCTTTTGCCGGGATACCACCTCATCATGTTATTGGCCCCGCCGATGGTGTCATAGTACATCATATTCTTCAGGACTATATTATGCTTGAACCGCATATACGGTTCCCATTTGGCAAGGTTGCTATTGTATGCATCCGGGCTCCCCAGTTCAAAGTACTGGCCCAGCATATTGGCATACCCTGTCACCTCCAGGGGTTCGTCGCCCAGCTCGGCGATGATCCGCTGTCCGGCAGGTGTGATGGTATTTTTTTGATTCCGGGTGACATCGGAATAGACCACCAGCTGCGGGATGGAGCTGACATACCCGACCATAAGCACGAAAGAGACCAGCAAAGCATACCTCCCCACCTTGACGGCAACAGGCGTTGACTCCATGCCCGCCCTCAGCTTGTACACCGCAAGAGCAAGAAAAAGATAGATGATCAGGATAAAATAGATCACGTCCTTGCTGGTAATGAGGCCCCCCAGCATTTTGCCGGTGCGGCCGGAGATAGAGAGAAAATAGGTCAGGCTCCTCACAAAGGCGACTCCCTGCCAAAGACCACCGACATATTCCAATACCCACACGATCACGAATGTGCAAACCGCCGCCACTACCTGGTAGTTGGTAAGGGAAGACATGAACAACCCGATGGCCGCATAAGCGCAGAGCAAAAGATAAAGCCCCAGCAGGCCGCTCAATAGCTGGCCCATATCCGGCGATTGCACGGTAAAATAACCGGATACGATAAATACACCTACCACGGCCGTTAACAACAGGCACATGACCATCATAGAGAGGAATTTCCCCAGCACGATATCCCGCACAGAAATAGGGGAAGAGTACAGCAGCCGGATGGTTCCGCTGCTGGTCTCCCGGCTGATCAGCCCCATGGTCAGTAGCGGCAGGTACAAGTACAGGTTTTGCATCACAGACCCGAATACACCCCGGTTGCCATAGAATATTGTCTCCATGAAGCTGATGTTAAGCTTCAAGCCGGAATCCTGGTCACGGGCAAGGGACTCGAGATTGGATAAGTACGGAATGCCGGCCTGTATAAAAAAAATGATGATCAGGAACCAGGCGATAGGCGAATAGAATAACGTCTTTAATTCTGTGCTTGCGACTCGGAATATGGTCTTCATTGAGCGGAACGCATTAAGATTGTCGTGAATGTTGGGATAATTGTTTAAATACTTCCTCCACGGAATTCTTCTCCAGGTTGATCTCCCGGAGACGCCAGCCATGCTGCACGCTTGCGGTCACTACTCTTTCCGTAATTTCCTGATCCCCGTTGAAGAAAACACGCACTAGTCTCTCCGTGAGCATTTGCGTTTTGACGATGCCGGGGATCTTTTCAAGATCCTGTGCAGCGGGCATGTTGCCAAAATGGACAAGCATGCTGCTGGGTTCGATATAGTTGGAAAAGGCCTCCATCGTGTCGGAAAAGACGATCCTTCCATTCTCTATCATATTGATCTCCTGACACAACAGCTGTACTTCCGAGAGGATATGAGAGGAAAATATCACCACTCTTTCCCTGGCGATCTCCCTGATCAGCGCCCTTACTTCGATGACCTGGTTGGGGTCGAGACCGTTCGTGGGTTCATCCAGCACAACGACATGAGGTTTGTGAACGATGGCCTGGGCTATTCCCACCCGCTGGCGATATCCCCCGGAAAGGTTCCGTATAAGACGTTCGCTGAAATGGGCGATACCACAGCGCTCCTTTACTTCGGCAACGGCGCGTGCGATCGCCTGCCTGGGCATCAACCGCAAGCCTGCGCAATAGCGCAGGTATTCATCCACCGTAAGATCCATATACAACGGCGGGTTTTGCGGAAGAAAACCGATCTCTTTCTTGGCTAATGCCGGGTCTTCCCGCATGCTGATCCCGTTGATATAAACATTGCCTTCCGTCTGTTTCAGCGCCCCGCAGAGAATATTCATGGTAGTGGATTTTCCGGCGCCATTGGAACCTAGCAGTCCTACGATGCTTGTCCTGTCGATGTCGATATGGATGTCCCGGATGGCCCAATTGGCCGAGTACCTGTGGGACAGCCCCTCGATCTTTACTATGCTTTTGCTCATTTATCAGTAGATAATTATGGATTTTGCTTCAGTTCCGGGTTTTGCGCGATCAGCATGGGTGCCAGCGGGAAAACAAAGCTGTTGCTGCCCGATGCAAGCGTATAGGTGGTGCCATTCAACGTCCTCACCATTGCTTTGGCGAATAGGGGGTCTTTGTCCAGCCGTCGCTGGTCAAACCAGCGCAGACCTGTGCCAAAGAATTCCCGTCTTCTCTCATCGACTACAAGCTGTAAAGCATCGTCGGCAGTGGCAGCCGTCAGATCGACATAGTCTGCCGGCAGGAAACGGAATTTCCGCAAGGTATTGAGCATGGCGACAGCTTCATCTTTTTTTCCGCCGCGCGCCAGGCATTCCGCTTTGATCAGCCAGGTCTCGTTCACCGTCAGCCCCACGGCCGAGGCATCGGGGTAACCGGCATAGTTGTTCCTTGGCCAGAAACCCATGCCGGAGAAAGCGGGGTAGAAGTTGTCGCCGGTGCGTACAAAAAGCATATACCGCAGGTCTTTGGTCCCCAATAGATTCAGTAAGGACTGGCTGAGCTGCGGGGCGCCAAAAGTTTGACGGGGCACTTTACGCAGGAGCACCTGTACGTCATTGAACTGGGCGGGGAAAATATAGGGATTCGCCGCCACGGCGGTATTATAGTCATACAGGTTGCCGGAAATAGCCAACGTGCTGTCCGCATAGACAGCTGCGTTGGCAAAATCCCTCATGTTGAGATATACTTTCGACAACAGTGCATAGGCCGCGGCTTTCCCAGCCCTGGAATTGATCTGCTGCACCCCGGGCAGCAACGGTATCGCCTGGCGGATGTCCGCCAGTATCCGGTCATAAGTGGCCTGCACCGAAGCCCTGGTGAGATCCACGAACAACGCCGGCTTCAGCAGCACAGGTACTCCGGGATCTTTTGCCGCGGTAGACGCATCATATTGCCGGGCATACGTATTGACGAGCATAAAATAGGTGAACGCCCGTTGGATCAACGCTTCACCCAGGAGATCGTTCCTTAGGGTCAGATCACCTCCCTTACTGCCCAACACGCCGTTGATGACGACATTATAGACATACATGGCGCTATACAGGGTATTCCAGTCATAATCCGACTGATCCACCTGGTAGAATGGCTTAGCCCAGGTGTACATGGCCTGTTGGATCGTATTCCCACTTACGTAGCTTGCTATGGCGGGGTCTGCCAGGTCAAGATCATCGCAGCTCAGCTGGGGAGCCATACCAAGGGCTACTTCCTGTTTATCCGGGTTATCCATCAGAGCCCTGTAGTCATCCGTATATACCAGTACCCGTTGTCCCTGCACGGGAGCATCTTCTACATATTTCCGGCAGGAGGCCAGCGAAAGCGCAAACAATAGTATCGTGAGTATTCTTGGATACATATGATAGTTCATTTTCTTTTTAAAAATTCATGGAAACCCTGAAAGAATAAGAGACGATGGGCGGTATCTGGTAGTTGTTGCCCGTCGTATACAGATAGTCGGGATCCATCTTCTCCTTATTGGCGGCCCAGATCATGCCCAGGTTGCGTGCGACAGCCGAGAGCGACACTCCTCTGGCGCCCATTTTTTGCGCCCAGCGCAGGGGCAGCGGATAGGAAAGCATCACCTGCTGCAGCTTGATATTGCTGCGGCTCCTGATAAGGTAGCTGGACTCCGAATAACGGGAGATGCTCGTGTAATAGACGGTGCCAGGACCGAATTCCAGACCGGGGACATTGGTGAATGCTTCGTCTCCGGGCTTCTTCCACCGCTGCTCAAGATCACCGCTCCGTCCGACATAATTATTGTTCGAAAATCCGACGTCATTGATGGATGGCTTGCGGAAAATACCCCCAAAAGCGTACAGGAACTGTACATTCAGCTCGAGACCCTTGTAGATCAGGCTATTCCCAAAGCTGCCGAACCAGGGAGAGGTGGTGCGCCCGGAATAGACGCGGATATCGGTAAAAGGATAATCCATTACCGTATAGGTTTTACCCTTTATTTTCGGGTCGGCGATCAGGGACTGACCGGTACTGTCCAGCCCGGCCCATTTATAGGAGAAGAGATAATCTGTCGGGTAACCGTCATACAAGTATTCAGCCCCGAACGAAGTGGTAGGCTTCTTGAAACGAAGGTCCCGGATGATATTCGTATTGTAGGAGATATTCAGATAGTGGGTCAGTTTCCAGTCCTTTGTTTCCAACGATATGACATTGAGACCGATGTCGATGCCGCTGCCATGCAGGTTGGCAGTATTGAACGCAAGGCTGGTAAATCCGTAAGTCCCGTTGATCGGCAGCTGCCAGATGATGTCCGTCGTATATTTCCTGTAATATTCAAGGGAACCGGAAAACCTGTTCTTGAATAAGGAGAAATCTATGCCGTAATTGACCATACGAGTTTTCTCCCACGCCAGGTTGTCTATGGCAGGCGTGGAAATATTGCCTACCCGGAGACCAGTATAATAATCTCTATACAGGCTGACGACGGTCACCGGCGCATACCCTTGTGGCGCATTACCGCTGAAACCGTAGGTGAAGCGTAGCGCAAGACGGTCAAGCCATCCGATGTGCTTCATAAAATCTTCCCTGCCGAGGTTCCACTTTACCCCGGATGACCACAAGGGGATAGCTCTTTTGCGACGCTCGACCCCCAGCAGGTTCTGGTCGTCGAACCGCGTGCTGCCGGAGACGGTATATTTGTTATTGAACGTATAAGCGCCGTTGCCATAATAAGACATCGACCGGATAGTTTTCTCCACGACGGCTGACGATGTTGCCCCAATCGTCTGGGTAATTCCATATATATCGGTATAATATACGTATGGGTTCACCGGCACGAAGGCGTTGATCGTTTTATCAGATCCATAACGTGTCTCGCCGGAGGATTTAGTGTAGTTCTCCCGGATCTCGCTCCCGATGACCATGCTCAGCTGATGCTTGTTTTCCCAGTTCTTATTGATGTTCAGTAAACCCCGGACCCCATAGCTCCTGCCCAGGGAATTGACCAGCTTATCCTTTCCTCCCGGGGGAATGCCGTAGATACGGGCGCCCGTGCCGTTGATGCTGGTGGCCGTATTGACCAGTAGCCGGGCGTCATAGCTATCCGGTTCCCAGTAGGTTTCCTCATCCATGAATGTCCTGCTAATGTTGCCCGCTACCACCGCATTCAGCCAGGGCGTTATTTTCCCGGTGATGGAACCATCGAAATTGAAATTATTGTTGTTCTGGATGGTATTCGAATAATTCAGCTCGTCGATGGGGGAATACCGGAAGGGCAGGTATCCCTTGCTTTCAAAGTTGCGGGCAATGGAAGGAACAAGGAGCACATCGTAGTACACCGCATGTCCCGAGTCGTCCACCAGCCGGTCATACGGCCGCATGCCGCGATCACCGACACTCATAGCGTTTACAGCCGCCATATTCACCTTATCCCTGGTATTGGCAAAGGTGAGATCGTAAGACGCCGTGATCAGGCCATCCAAAAAAGAGGAGGTGCCGCCGGCATGTAGGGAATAGCCCTTGTTAGTATTGCTGCGGTAGATCCGCTTGTCCTGGTAAAGATAGCCGGAGACAAAATACGAGCTGTTGGGCCCGCCCCCGGAAATGGACAGGTTGTATTGTTGGGTCGAAGGAGACTGCAGCATGTATTTGGCGATCTCATCGCCATTGTCGACGGCAGCCAGCGCATTCAGCTTTTGATCCATCTCGCCCTGGGAGATCTCTCCCCGCTTGTAGCTCCAGTAGATAGCCTGTGCCTGGCTGTTGTTGGGTGGGTAAAAACCGGACGTCGTGAGGGTGGGATCATAGAGCCTGCCTTTGTCGATCAGCTCCTTTTCCATCGCAATGTAATCCTTTATGTTCATCAACGTGCCGTACTTTGCTCCCGGCCTGCTGCTCGTACCCAACGTGGTGGTAAAGCTGAGCGTGGGTTTGCCGTTACGCACGCCTTTCCTGGTCGTCACAACTATGACGCCGTTGGCTGCCTGGATACCCCATATGGAGGCGGCGGCCGCATCTTTGAGAAAAGTGATCTGCTCGATATCGTCGGGGTTGAGATAATCCAATGCCCCGTCGGAAATGGACATCTGGGAAGGGAATCCGTCGATTACAAGCAGCGGGTCTGTGCTCACCACTGTGTAGCTGCTTTTGATCGTGGAAAAGCCCCGTATAGTGACAGTACCGTTGCGGCTCTGACCCGCCGTCGTCTTCGTGGAGATGTCCACACCCGGGACCATCCCCTGCAGCCTTTCAAGCACGCTCACAACAGGCACCTGGGCCAGCTGTTTGGACGTAACGACCCCAAAAGATCCCGTGGCTCTTTCCTTGGGAAGCGACTGATAGCCCGTATTTACCACGACATTCACATCTCTCAGGTTATCGGTGGCTTGTTTCAGGCTGACGGTTACAATAACATTCCTCATTTGTAACGCAGTAAGAATGATTATTTTTGTTTCATAACCCACATAAGAAACGGTCACCGCATCACCTGCATCTGCATTGCCGGTGAATATACCTTCCCCATCCGTAAAACCCGTTTTCCTGACATCTATAGCGACCGAAGCGCCTACCAGGGGTCCGCCCTCGGCATCCACTACCCGTATCTTCACAGGTGATGCTCCAGACTCGGCAGGCGTGGGCGAAGCGCCGGACTGTTCTTTTTGGGAAACCAGAATGGTTTTTCCTTGGATGACATACTCGAACGGCTGATCTTTAAGCACCAGGTTCAGAAAATCACGCAGCGACATATCGGAAACGGAGAATGAAACTCTTTTTGCCTGGTCGAAAATATTTTTCTTACTAAGAAGCACATACCCTGTCCGTTTTTCTATTGCCGTGAAGACCTGCTTCAAGGTGAGGTCTTTTCCCGAAAGCGTGATGTTCTGGGACTGACCGGCAGCACGAACATTCAGCAGGATAGTGAATAAAAGGGTGATGAATAGCCAATAGCAATTCTTTTGCATACTTCAGCAGATAGTTTGGTTGTTATTAAAAATGGTCTATGGCAGGCAAAACGATCCCTGTTTTCTGTGTCAGCGCGCGAGACAGTGAAATATTAAACGAAAAAATTTATCCCGATATAACGAATAGCTTTCTTCCTTCCAACCTGCAGTGCACGCCCAATCTTTCCAGGAACAGCATCAATCCTTTGAGCGAAACATCTCTGGTCATCTTTCCCATAAGTTCGACGTCAGGGACGCCTTTCTCATAAACCACCTCGATGTCGTACCATCGCTCCAGTTGCCGCATCACCTCGTCCAGCCTGGCGTCTTCAAAGCTGAACATGCCGTTCTTCCAGGCCATGACCTTATCGATATCGGGGTCGCTGACGACTTTTATTCCTGTCCCGTTCATCAGGCCGGCCGGCACCTGGGCCTGCTGAGCTGGCTTGAGAACAACATTGTCATTCATCCCGCTCCTGACAACCCGGACCGCCCCTTCCAGCAAGGTGGTATTGATACTATTTTCATTGTCATAAGCATTTACATTGAAATGCGTGCCCAGCACCTCTACCACTTCCTTGTTGTTCACATTTACCCGGAAGGGCATGTTCGTATTCTTTGCCACTTCAAAATAAGCTTCCCCCTTCACCTCCACCTGGCGCACCTGCCCTTCGAACACCGTAGGGTAGCTGATGGAACTGGCCGCGTTCAGCCATACCTGCGTCCCATCGGACAACCTGAGCTGGAATTGACGTCCATTGGGCGTAGACATCGTATTGTATAGTATTTTCCCTTCGCTGCCGGCATACACCAACGCGCCGTTGTCCAGGCTTACCAACACGTTTCCCTGCGTGGTTACACGTCCATTTTTCAAACTATCCAAAACGATCTTCGAGCCATTGGCAAGGGTAAGAATGGCGCCCTGTTTCCCCGGCACCAGATCAGGAGTTTGCACAGCCATCGCCGGCGCCGGCGATGAAGCCCTACGGCCTATCCACAGGTAAGCGCCAATACAAAGCGCTAATATGGCACATGCTGCCGCGATCCGGCGATAGGGCATTTTGACCAGAGGGGTTGATCGCGCTGGCCTGATGGCCTGGAAGATCATTTCACGCAACGCTGTGTCCTCCTCTTCTGTCTCTACTGCATTGACAAATGCGTCGTCTACCATCGCTTCAAGCTCGCTGTCATACTGTCGACCGGCGATCAGGCTGAACAATCGCTGCTTTTCCTCCGCTGTAATTGCGTTGGTCAGATATTTATCCATCAACTGCCGGAACTCGGTCATGGGATCGATCGTTTATTTTGGCTTGTATAATAAAGACAGTAGCAAAAAGGAACAGGTGCAGTCGGCGGGAAAATATTTTATAAAATAATTTCTGCCAGCACCCAGACCACCGCCATTGAATGCCCCCCATGCTTGCGGACATACTCCCGGATGGTGTTCAACGCCCTTATAATATGGCTCTTTACAGTGGCTGGAGCGATGTCCAGCTCAGCAGCGATCTCGGCATAGGTGAGCCCACCGTTCCGGCTCAATTGAAATATACGCGCCTGCTGGGGAGGCAAGGTCTGGATCGCCTCCTGGATGATGGATAAGGTTTCCTTATACTCCAGCAGTGCGGAGGGCGTGAGCAGATCATCGGGGACGACGTCCTGGCTGATGGCGGTATTGTCCGGCGATCTTGCTTTTTGTTGAAGGAAATTGAGAATGGTGTTCCGCGCCATGATGAAAAGCCAGGCGTCGAAGTCGTCTACTGCCGCAACGTTTGCCCGTTTTTCCCAAAGCCTGATAAATACAAGATGAACGACCTCACGTGCTTGCTCCGGGCCTTTTAAAAAGCCCAACGCCACCTGGTATATCTTGTTCCAATACCTGTCGAAAACCTGCTTATATGCCCGTTCATCCCCTTTTGCCATGCGCATAAGCAGCTCTTTTTCATTGTATTTCAAATTCGTATGCACTTATACTATAAATTAACAGCCCCCGCCTTCCGCCGGCTGGTGAAAGCACTATGATTTACCGATTATTTAAAAGATAGAATAGGGAAGGCCAATGGTGGGCCGTTAAATTACAATTTTTATCAAATCGATACAAGTGCCGGTGATTTCATCAACCCGGTCATGTGGAGGATACCGGGTGATGATTGGCTTCGGATGCCGATTCCCGGCCATTTATTTGCCCGTTTGAATCGGGTCAACGCCTGCCGAGGTTTGAATTATTTTTTGAATAGTGCCATCAGAGTTATAGTACATATTGTCTACGCAGATAGATCGCCTGTAACTGCCTCCGGTAGGCAACGAGCCATTGTGGTAAAAAAAATAGGATTTCCCTTTATAATCAATTATTCCTGGATGGGTTGTAAAGCTATTCGACACGTTTTCCTGGATGATACCTTTATAATTCCAGGGGCCAGCCGGGCTGGAAGAGGTACAGTAAGTGAATTAGTTGTCAGCCAACTGGTGAATACAAATAGTAGTACAAATTTGAATTTCATTTTTTAGCTTTTAGAGTCTTTTTTCAGAAAAGGCGCTTGTTCCTTTCCTGCCCCTTATTATTTTATCACGGTTTATCCCAGAACACGCGTTGCGTTAATCCGTCGCCGCCCATGCTCGCAACAGCTGCCTTATAGTTGTCACGATTTTGGGCTTCCTCAGCATTAGGATAAGCCATACGTCTTGCAAAGCCGCCGTTTAAGTTATTATTGTACATATTAGGCTGCAATATAGGAAATCCGCTTCTTCTCCAGTTAGCAAAACCTTCGGCGCCGTTGGTTACAGAGCATATCCAGTATTGCGTATTGATAAGCTTAAGCGCGTCCGGATCATTATAAGCGATCGCAGGCTGAAGCAGGTAACTGCTCTTATCCTCATCTGAAACGGCGGGGCTAAATACGCCGGGAAACAACGCCCATTCATCCATAGCAGCTCTGACGCCGGCTTCATAGTATTGTTGAGTGGTTAAGCCACCTGTAATCCACCCTCTGAATGTAGCCTCTGCCAACAATAGTTGGGTTTGAGAATTTGTAATAAAAAAAGCCGGGGCAACAATATTGACCATTACGTCGTAATTAAGCTGTGTGTAGTTTTGTCCTCCGCCTTTGGTGCCTCTGTATCCCGGAAAGGTTAAAACGCTTATCTGGTCATATCCCACCGGGAATCCATATTGGTCAGCAGTTATGGTATCACGTGTGGAGGTGATTTGTTCGGGTTTGGCATAGCTGGCTCCGATATACTTCAACCTGGGATCACCCGTGTTTTTTAACTGGTTAACGAAAGGCTCGGCTAAATAATAAAAATAGGGACTGACGTTCCGCTGCAGGTTAGAAAAACCGTTAGGAACTGCACTACTATACAAATTAACAACGACGTTATCGCTATTTGATTGAAGTACACCTCCTGTAAATGCTTCTTGTGCAATACTTGCTGCTTTGGCGGCGTCAATTTTCGAGTAACGCATGCCTAAACGCAGCATTAAAGAGTACCCGATCTTCTTCCATTGGGTTATCTGTGCAGCTATTGCCGCAGGGGTAACGGTGTTTAAACCACCAAAAAACAAGTCGCCTTTTACATAATCATTTGAAGCGGACAAAGCTGCCGTAGCCGTCTTAAGCTCCTTGTAAAGATCCGCGTAAATATCGGCCATTTTATCATACTTTGGATAGTTTATACCCTCAAGATATCCTTTTCCTGCATCGCTGTATGGTACATCACCATATGTGTCAACAAGGGTCATAAACGCATACGCTTTCCATATCCGGGCCATGTTGTACAGGTTTTTGGCAGCTGAGTCATCTTTAGTAAGACTGACGATCTGTACCAGGGGTTTGACTACACCTGCATACACCCCCCAACGCGGTGTGTTGTATCCATCCACGTCCTCGTTAAAATTAAACCCTGCCGTAGCGCCGGCGTTATAAGCATTCAAATATTGTTGCACGATGGTTTGTTCTCCATCCCAGCCGCCAACATTCATTCCGCGCTCTGCTCCGGAAAATAGCAACCCCAGATCAATTTTTGTAATAGCATAAGGGTCCTGGTTTTTTTCTTCAAACCCCTTTGTGCAGCTCATGAAGCAAACCACCACTGTGAGCGGGATTATAAGACAATTAATTTTTGTCATAATATATAATTTCAGAATTTTACATTTAGGTTAAGCCCAAAGGTCCGGGTAGTTGGCTCCGTATGCTGCTCATATCCTAAGCGACTGTCAGCTGATGACGCGAACGCTTCCGGATCAACATCAGGTATATGTTTCATAAGTACTGCCGCATTCCGGCAAAAAGCTGAAAGCGTTAGCCCTTTAATAAACTTTACGTTTTTAATCATAAAACCGGTCAAGTCATAGGTAAGTGTAATATTTCTTAACTTGACAAAATCGCTGCTGAAAACAAATGGATCTCCTATTTGCTGTGTGCGATAATCAGCGTAAAAAATCTGCGGACTAACTGATATTGTATTCTGATTTCCATTAGGCAGCACACCATCAAAAACAACGCCATTACGACCTACTAAAGATTTCTGACTCATACCTGACCTTAAACCGTTTAGTGCTGTTGACGACAACACTTTTCCGCCAAATTTCCCATCAATACTGACTAACAAGCTCAGGTTCTTGTATTGAAAAATGTTTGCAATACCACCGATTACTTTTGCGTTTGCACTACCATAATTCACCGGAGAGGCTGAAGGCAAAAGCCTTCCCGCGCTATTTAACATTATCTGACCCTTGTTATTGCGGAGATACGTATTTGCTATCAATTGGTTCATCTCTTTGCCAACATCGTACACTAAAGAGCCCAGAAACTCGTTTCCTGTTCCATTAAAAAAAACTACCACCTGACGGGTTTGCCCCGGATTTAATGCTAACACTTTTGATGTATTGTAGGCCGAGTTTACCGATATATTCCAGATAAAGTTTGACGTCTTAACAGGTGTTCCATCAACCGCAACCTCTAAGCCCGTGTTTTTCAGCTTTCCGATGTTTACCGTTGTGCTATTATAGCCGGAAGCAGGTGATAAATCAACCGGCAATATCTGATCATTGGTCCTTTTGTCGTAAATGGCGACATCAAAATTTAAGCGGTTACTTAAGGTCCTTAACTCCAGGCCAATTTCCTTTTCACTAACGCTGTAGGGCTTTATATGCGGGTTTGGATTACTTGTGTTAGCAATAGTTGCGATGGGATAAGTCCCGAACATTTGTTGATCGATGGTGTACGTCAGCTGGCTGCTAAAGGGGCTTACACCGTTTACATTACCCACATCTGCATAACTCATTCTTAATTTACCATAATTCAACCATTTGATCTTGGGCAGCAATTCAGAGAAAATGAAGCTGGCGCTCACAGATGGATAGTTGAATGAGTTTTTCGGATTAGCCAATAGCGAACGTGGCGGCGTAAGCACCGAAAAGAAGTCAGTACGATCGGTAACATTCAGGTAAAGGAAATTTCTGTAACCAAAATCCGCAAAAGCATATAAAGAGTTTACCTGAAATCTGTTTATGCGGAAATCCTGGCTTTTGGTGATACCATTTCCAATGCTATAAATGTCTTTCGCTACAAAGTCTGTCACACTTTGGGTAGTAATGTTATTTTTTACTGTATACATATTACCGCCAAAGCTTACGTCGATAGTAAAATCGCCAACTTTATGGGTAGTCCCTAACAGAAAATCCATATTCATTTGTTTGTTGTAATTCGTGTTAGCGCTGTAATTCCCCACCCAGCCAGTGTTGCTACTATTACGTAGCGGAACCCCTACGCCATGGGGCAAATTAAATTCGTTGGCACTGTACCCGAAATCTGCATTTACACGTCCCTGGAAGTACAACCACTTAAAGAAATCATATCTAAGGGAAACTGTACCTAACAAACGATCTCTTTTGGTGTAATTGAACATTCGTCCAATGAGGTAATACGGGTTAGTCAAAAGGGCATTAAAGGGGTTGGTTGGATACAAACTGCCATCAGGGCCTACAACACTGGTCTTCAACGTCGCAATCGAAATAGTCAATGGAATACGGTGAAGGAAGCTGGAAAACCCTATACCTTGAGCGCCAACCAGCGGGGGATTGTTATTTTCCTCGTGCGTATAGTTGATATTCGCCTGAAGCGTCAGCTTTTCAGTGACTTTGCTGTTGAGTCCTAAGTTAAAGATCTTTTTATGATAACTATTACCAGGGGAAATACCAGTAGCATCCTGGTTTGAAAAAGAAACACGATAGCTAGTTAAGGCGTTACCGCCGGAAAGTGCTATCGTATTCACCAGCGTCGTTCCTGTCCTGTAAAATTCCTTGAAGCGGTTTTTATCAGGAGAATAAGGCCGTAAAATACCATCATACTGTACAGTAGGAACGCCGTCATATTTTTCGCCCCATGACAGATTACCGGTTGATTGCGCCTTAGCCTGTGTGGCAGGGCGGACACCATTAGAGCCGGTGCCGTATTGGGTTTGGTAATGGGTAAAATCCATTATTTCGTCAGCGGCAAAGCTGGAGGTAAACTCCACACCGAACCTGGAATTTTTAGCGCCGCTTTTGGTGGTAATAATAATTGCACCATTTGAAGCTCTTGAACCGTAGAGCGCCGCGGCTGTCGCGCCTTTCAGCACGGTCATCGACTCGATATCATCCTGGTTGATCTGTTGCAGGTCGTCGCCCTGGTCTATGGCAGGAGACCCACCCTCGGCACTGCGTGCCCCCTGGTCCATTGGCAAGCCGTTAATTACAATCAATGGCGAGTTGGTTTGGCCAGCAAATCCAGATTGTCCCCGCAAACGAATCCGGTTGCTTGCGCCTGCCCCCGCAGTTGGCGGAGCAATTTCCAAACCGGCAATTTTACCCTCCAACGAGGTCATCACGTTGGTAGTGCGATTCCGGGTGATCTCATCGACTTTTACAGCAGAGGCCGCGTAACCCAGTTTTCTTGATTCCTTTTTTATACCCAAAGCGGTTACGACCACCTGATCCATTTCTTTATTCTGTGCATTTAAAGTAATACTAATCGTATTACGCCCTTTCACAGCTTCTGATTTGGTCTCAAAACCTATACTACTAAAAATAATAAACGAACTATTATTAGTTAGCACCAGGGAATAGTTTCCGGATAGATCGGTGACTGCACCTCTTTTATTTCCCTGTTGAGTGACACTCACACCTGGCAATGGTCTTCCAGCGGCATCAATAACGGTTCCCTTAATAGTAGTTTGTGCAAAAGCAGTAGTTAAACACAGTTGCATTACAATCGTTATTGCAACCACTGCTTTCAGGTCAAATTTTAATTTTTTTTGTCTCATAAGCATTTTTCATTTTGGCAATGATTACCTGGCCTGAAGCAAGCAGCCAGGTCCAATCGATAAAATTGGTTTAAAAACCAGCAATGTTATTGTTGTGGTGTTTTTGAAAAAGGTCACATACGCAATCGTTTTTATGTTGAAGAGATATGGCGCGTTTTAGTCAAAACTATATATCGATAGCCCACTTACGTTTTAAACCGTCTGGGTACAAGCTACTCTATTCAAAGTCGTACAATGTTTTTCTAAATCCGGCAGTGTGAGCGTACAATAGCAGCGTGAAAAAAGATCCTTCTGTGATAGATACCATTCAACTTTCCTGTGATCTTAAACCATCCAAAAGTGTCTGAGTATATTTTTTGATTACTGAAAGTAAGCTGGCGAACCGTATTAAACTACCAAAATGCAACAAAGTTAATTATTGAACACGCTGCTATATAGTTTTTGGAGTCGGGGAGGGGAGTGGCATTAGAAGCTTGTCCGGCCCGGCATAGGAGCCGGCTTCAAAAATTTTCCCGGAAGAAAGAATAAAAATTAAGCATGTATAATTAAAACAACTGCAACAAACTACAACCCATTGCAAACACCGGCGACAACATGCAAAGGATATCTTCCTTCGGACCATTCAATTACAAAATGCTTATGAATAACGTTGACGGTCTCCATTGTACAAACTGCTTAGCTGTATAGTAAACCATTAATTATTCAACTACACTACTGGAGTTTTCCTGCCGATTCTTTGAAAACAATTGAGTGGGTATGCAACGTTAGCGCCAATAGGAGATAAGATTGATCGTTATAGAAGGCAATCTAAAAATATCATGCTTATCATTTTTGAAGGCGGGCATGACATGCTGAGCAAACAAGCATTGGAATATATCGATGAGATTAACGGCAACCTGGGTTCACATTTTTATTGAGCCTATTTTGGGGTTCAGAGAGCATTTTCATTCCATACAAATTTGTTCAATATCCATCTTTGGGGAATATTGGAAGTTTTTTTGTCAGGATCCATTTTACTTTGTATAGGGCCGAAAAGGCATTTGCCCTTACGGAACCGCCATATTTAACCTAAAATTGCTTGTCATGAGAACAAAATTTTACCTTCTCTTAGGAGTAATTTGCTCCTTTGGATATTATTCCTGTCAAAAAAATTTGAGGAATTTTGACCAGGAAACATCTGCTGAATTTCTTGCACGCCATGGGGGGGATGGATTGGACAATAGAAAGTGTAAAAGTCTTACAAATGGAACGGTAGACACCATTCAAAAGGGCTTTGGCTTCACAGAGGGTCCTGCAGTCGATAAGCACGGGAATGTATTTTTTACCGATCAGCCAAATGATAGAATTTACAAATGGCACGCGGAATCCGGTAAAGTAACTTTATTTTTACAGGGTACCGGTCGCTCCAATGGAATGGAATTTGACAGAGAGGGCAATCTCATTGCTTGTGCCGATATGCACGGGGAACTATGGAAAATACGCCCTGATGGCAGCCATACCGTACTGGTGAACAATTACAATGGCAAGCTATTGAATGGGCCGAATGATGTATGGATAAACCCTTGTACCGGTGGCATCTATATTACCGACCCCATATTTCCAAGAGATTATTGGGACGCATCTGATCCACGCAAACAAAATTGGGAACCAACGCACTCAGAACAGGCTGCAACCGGCAAAGGCGGCCATGTGTATTACCTGGCTCCAGGCAGTCACCATTTGGTTAGGGTAACTACCATGCCGGGATGGAATGCCGATACCTGGCCAAACGGCATTGTTGGAACGCCTGATGGTAAGAAGTTGTATGTGAACAATTGGACTTATGATGGCACAGGAAAAATTCAGGTTTTTGATATTAAAGCCGACGGGACACTCTCCAATATAAAGCCGTTTGTTAATAATGTAAACTTCTGCGATGGTATGTCGATGGATGAACTGGGAAATATTTACGTCAGTGGCGGGGTAGGAGTGAATGTCTTTGATCCCAAAGGCAATAATATCCTTACCATTAATACCGGTGGTGGCAGCAATAACGTTTTTGCAGGGGAAAATAACAAATTGCTCTTCATGACAGGGCCAACAGACAGGATAACTTCGATAAAGATGAATGTAAAAGGTGTTGAAAAATTTTAGGATCCTTGCCTGTACTATTAAACCAACCGTTGAAAAAAATCATTCTTTCGTATGAAAAAAATATCGCTTGCCTTATTTATGGTTTTCCCATGGTTTGTTAACGCACAAAATGCAAAAATAAAAATCGATGCCGAGAGGAGCATTGGTGAAATTGATCCTAAAATTTATGGGGTGTTTATGGAGCCCATTCAGATTAGCGGAAGAAGGGGATTACCCGACTCGCCCAGGCTAAATACACTCTATGGAACGCTGTATGATCCGGCTTCCCCGCTGGCCGACGAAAATGGTTTCAGGAAAGATTATATTGATGCAATGAAAGAATTAAAAGTTACCAATATCAGATGGCCAGGTGGAAATTTTTTAATGGGCTATAACTGGCAGGATGGTATTGGACCGAAAGAAAAACGTCCGGCACGTATCAACATGGCCTGGGGTGGTATTGACAGCAACCAGGTGGGAACAGATGAATGGTTTGCGTTAAACAAATCTATGAATACGGAGAATGTGGTGGCAGTGAATCTTGGATTGGGGAACATACAGGATGCCGTATATTGGCTGGAATATTGCAATTATCCCAAGGGAACATACTATTCAGACCTGCGTTCAAAAAATGGTCATCCGGCACCATACAAGGTTAAAATCTGGGATCTTGGAAATGAAGTAGACGGAAAGCCCTGGGAATTGGGTCATAAAAATGCAGACGATTACGTGGAAGTAGCGAGGGAGGCGGCCAAAGCAATGCAAGCAGTTGATAATAGTATCGAGCTGGTAGGTTGTGGTTCTTCATGGTACAGCCAGAATGACTGGGACAATTGGAATCGCAAAATATTGACCGGGATAGGAGATAAAATAAAATATTTATCCATACACAGCTACTGGGAAAGTTCTCCGGATTATTACACACATATGGGAGGGGGAGCGAAAATATTTGATGACAGAATTAAAATTACCGCCGGAGAAATTGAAGCAGTATCCAAAACGCAGGGATATAAAAATCCTATTTATCTTTCAGTAGACGAGTGGGGCGCATTTGGGCGGAATTTTATGAGCGTTTTGCCAGTGGCGCAATCCTTCAATTCCTTTATAAGGCATGCCGATGTTGTAAAAATGTCCAATTTCACCTTGCTTACATCGTTGTTGTCCAGCGACCCCCAAAAGGGAACATATAAATCACCGCTGTTCTATATTTTTAAAGCATACTCCAATAATTGCCTTGGAACTGCAATAGACACTTATGTGTCCTGCGACACTTTTAGTACAGAAAAATACAAAGGAATCCCTTACCTGGACGTAAGCGCTACCTATTCCAGGCAAACCAATACAGTATTTATCAATGTTGTGAACAGGCATAAGGATAAAGCCATTACAACCGATGTTACAAATACTTCGGGAATGTTTACGGGAAAAGGCGAGATCAGCGTCATTACCACCAAAGAACTGCAGGAAGCGTTCTCATTTGATAAACAGAAGGAATATGCACCTGAAAAGAAATATGTTGAAATCAAAAACAATGAACTTGAGTATACTTTCCTTCCGCATTCGTTTACGCAAATAAAGGTAACGTTGAAACAAAAATAACCGCTGCAGGGACAGCAAATGCAAGATGGGGTTAAAAAGTGTGTGAGAATGTGTATATTTTCCAATATTTTTACACACGAATTTGTTCTTATGCGAACTAATATTGAGCATCCTCCATCTTGATAGAATTTGTAAGCTTATGAATTCATATGACCAGCTATTCCGGAATTTTGCCGGTTATGGTATTTCTTTTTCCCGAGAAGAAACAACGGTAGTTCAATCCTTGTTTACTCATAAAAAATTTCGCAGGAATCAATACATTTTGCAGCAGGGCGACATAGCCAGGCATGAAACTTTTATTTGTAGTGGCCTCACCAGAACCTACGAAGTAGACGAAAAAGGGCGGGAACACGTCTTGTTCTTCGGCCCTGAAAACTGGTGGGTAGGGGATTTGTACAGCTTTTTATGCGACGTACCTTCGCAGTACAATGTGGATTGCCTGGAAGAAACGGAAGTCTTACAAATATCAAAGCCTGATCTGGATCTCCTTTATACGCGGGTCCCAAAAATGAACCAGTATTTCCGTATTCTTTTCCAGAACGCCTATATCTCCTTTGCACAAAGAACCAGTTCGGGCCTCAGTAAGCCTGCTACGGAGCGGTACCGGGATTTCCGGGAAAAATATCCGCATATCGAGGCCAGGGTTCCTAATCATCTGATAGCCTCCTTCCTGGGTATTACACCCCAAAGCCTCAGCCGGATCCGTAGGCAGTTGGCTAGCTAATTACCATATGGTAACGAAATAATGTACCCCATGTGATTGGACAATACCTGCCGGACGCCGGACATTTGCAGTCAAATGATAATTTCAATGAAACAGCTAATCTTCAAAACGAATGACAGTATTGCGCCGCTGTTCCTCAGAATCTTTTTGGCCATCGTCCTTTTCCCCCATGGAGCGCAGAAACTTTTCGGATGGTTCGGGGGATATGGATTTGCGGGGACCATGGACTATTTCAAGAACACCACCGGCATTCCCTGGATTTTGGGGTTCCTCGTTATTGTGATCGAATTTCTTGGTCCTATCGCCCTTCTGCTGGGATATGCCACCAGGCTCTGGAGCATCGCCATCTGCATTGTAATGACCGGGATCATCTTAACAACATTCACTCAATATTTTTTTATGAACTGGTTTGGGGTGCAAAAGACGGAAGGCGCCGAATACTTTTTATTGGCGATCGGAATGTCCCTATCCCTGTCCTTGTCAGGAGCAGGCAGGTATTCTGTGGATGCAAGGATATGGCAATTGCCTGCTATTAGTCACAATTAAAAGATTTTATATTGATGGCCTTTTCATTTTTAACCACTTACTTGTCTGAATTACACTTTGATCTGGAGGACCTAAATTATCTTGCCAGTCTTCGCCCCAGAGATGGATTTGAAATGGTTGCAGAGGATGAATTCAGGCAAATGATTGATCTTTTTAGTCAGTCCCGGGACCTTGCGCAAATTATTCCAATTCTTACGGACAGCCATTCCAATTACATCTGTGTATATAAGAATGGTCCTCTGAAAGGGTTTATTTGTAATTATGATCATGAAGAAACAGACTTAACACCACGGTTTTCAAATATAACGAGTCTGGTTAAAGCTATTAATTCATATACAGGGAGTTGGGAGATTAGAAATTTCCCAGATGAAGCATTCGATTATCCTTCAGCTAAAAGGTTAATTTCAACTGAAAGAGAGCAGGTCATCATTGCAAAATTAGCGGAAGAATTTGCTATTGAACAGGATGAACAAATCAGCATTCAACTAGCGTTCAGTATAATGGCATTAACACCACTACAAGATATCAGCTTGTTGTATCCCTTCCTCGATCATGAAAATATGTACATTCAGGAACGGGCTATCCGGATAATGGGCTTTTATCGGCACGAGCCCATCAAGGAAAAATTAGTGTCCCTGGCAGCGACGGCAAAACATAACGGAAGGATAGCTGTACAAACCGTTCTAAGAAACTGGACAAATTCCAGCAATAGCACTTTTATCTGGTGACAATTATGAACAGGACAACCTTTTTATATGCTATTATCGGCTTGTTATTATTGCCTTTCTGGTTTTCATAGGAAATGAGATTGCCAGGCCCAGGGCTTTGGGGAAGACCGACAATGAGAAAGGGACCGAAGCCGGTGTCGGCACCGTTTGCCGGATCGGCTCCATCTCAAAGACGTTCACCGCCTACCTTATGATGTTGTTGGTCCAGGAAGGGATCATCGGCCTGGATGAGCCCGTCGCCAAATATCTCCCGGAACCCGTCTTCAAACAGTTAACCCGGCCAGCCCCTTTATCTATTCTTTCACTGATGAGGAATTTCAAAAGAAGTTTAATACGGAGTCGCGGATTGGTAATCTCGCAACGGTGTTCTCAGGTCTGGCCATCCTTATTTCCTGTCTCGGCCTCTTCGGTCTCGCCTCCTTCGTCGCTGAACAACGCAGAACTATACGCTTCATACCTCCTTATCCGCATGGATCTTTGTGGTCGCCGGCGTAGGTTTGCTGCTCGTCACACTGGCGACGGTCAGCTACCAGGCGGTGCGCGCGGCGTTGATGAATCCCGTCAAAAGTCTCCGCACCGAATAATTTTGACTTTATTGGCAGAATCCCCCCCCTAAATGTCGCATATACATCCTTAAAACATGGGTTTTATGGGCGATCTTTGTATCGCAAACGAAAAATAACCAATAAAATATGAGCAAGAAAATTTTCATTAACCTGCCAGTGGCAGACCTTAAAAAGTCAATGGACTTTTATTCAGCAATCGGGTTCACCAACAATCCGCAGTTTACAGATAATACTGCTGCCTGCATGGTACTTACAGAAGAGATCTTTGTAATGCTCCTGACACATGATAAGTTCAAAATGTTTACTTCAAAAGAAATTGCCGACACGAAAAAAACGGCGTCTGTTATCAACTCGCTGTCTGTTGACAGCAACCAGGAGGTGAACCAGTTTGTAGAAAAAGCAATTGCAGCAGGTGGTAAAGAACCCAATGAGCCAAAGGATTATGGCTTTATGCTGCAACGCAGCGTTGAAGATCCTGATGGCAACCTTTGGGAGGTGGTGTATATGGATCTATCAAAATTCCCAAAACAGTAAAATAAAATGGAACAGCGCTGAAGATAGCCCAGGAAGGAATACCGTCTTTTATTCCTGCGGAACCCGGACCTAGTTCCGAAATATACAATTTCATATAGTTATCATGCCGTAATTTTGTTTTACAAGTAATTATAGTTCATATTTTGCAATACCAGGAATACATACCTTCCAAAGCGTTATCTAAATACATAAAATGTTATTATATATATGTATCTGGTTCTAATATAGTTATAGAAGACAAGGCCTTTGCAACGGGCTGCGTCGAAATGATGTTTAACCTGGAAGGCGTACAATGGGAAATCAACATAAACAATCAGTTTGTCTCAACGCCCGGTGTTGAGCTGTGGGGGCAAATTATTAAGCCTTTAGCTTTCAGAACACCGGGCAAAAACCGGATGTTTGGAATACGCTTTTATCCTCATGCAGCTTCAGCATTTCTGAATGAAGATATTAGTTTGTTCAATGACAGCGTTACTGACCTTACGGGTGTTATAGGGCAGCCGGTGCAAGAACTCCATAGAAAATTAGTGGATGCCGGATCTGCCCATCAACGAATTGCCCTGGTCGAGACCTTTTTGCTAAAAAGGCTTTCTCTATTTGAAAAGAAGCTTGATAAATTGGAGCTTGTTCAGGCTGTAATGAGTGAGCTAAAAAAAGAAGATTTTTTTGACAATATCAGTAATGTAGCTTCTCGTTATGGCATTACATCCAGATATCTTCAGAAAATTTTTTTACTGCACACCGGTATCACTCCTAAATTATACAGTAAAATAAACCGTTTTCAAAACAGTCTTTTATTAATAGGAAAAGGAGGATCATCTCTTACGTCTATTGCCTATGATTGTGGTTATGCTGATCAGTCACACTTCATCAGAGATTTCAAATCATTTACCGGCAATCCGCCATCAGTTTTTAATATAGATAATACTTCAGCCCTTCTGGCATCCCCCAATAAATAAACAGTTCCAAGACAAAACAATTTTGATGCCTTCGTTTACAGATGTTATCCTTTTGGCTGGGAAGACTGGATTACCTCCGGGCGGCTGGACGCAGTCCTCGGTGATCCTAATAGGTGAGGCGTAAACCATTGACGAAGTATGCGTGTTCAATGCCGATTTCGAGGATTGATATACAGTAAATCGTTGGGGAAAGAGAACAGAAGGTTTAAGCAAATAGCACAAAAATGCCAAATATAGTCGGAGCTGCGAGCACAATGATCCAGGTTATCCTTAAATTTGATCAACGAGTGATCACCAATTATATTATACCGCCTCACCTGATACTGCAACCCTTTGTTGATAATTATGTATTGAGTACCTCTCATGGTGAAAGGATTGTACTCAACAGCACCTGGCCTGCAAGCAATGAAACCAGTCTTGTATTTTATATGGCCGATCAACCCTTTCACTATGTAAACATAAAAACACCATCGCCACTCCGGTACGACCGGGGTTGTATTGTAGGGTTGCAAACCGGTTGCAATGGCACTGTTAATTTCAACGGTGTGTACCATACTTTCATTATCCAGTTCAAAGCAAATGGTTTCAACAAGTTGTTCAGCCTGCCGGCCAGCGAATTTGTAAATAAGCTCTACTACATGGATGAAGTTTTTGGAAGTGGCGCCAAAGAATTGAATGAAAAATTGCGGCATGCAGAAGAAGTGCTGCTTATGGCCCAATTTGCAGATCACTTTCTTTTACATTTTTTGACCGGGCAAAAAAAAACAGCACAACTGCATGACGGGATTACTTTTGTTGCGAACGAATTATTTACCAGTTCCACCTTGTACAGTGTTGAAGTCTATGCATGTAAAGCTAATATGAGTGTCCGTAATTTTGGAAGAAGGTTTATAGAGCAGGTGGGTATATCCCCCAAATTTTATTGCCGGTTGCTACGCTTTAACAATGCGGTGAATACAAAAATAAAAAAACCTACCAGTAGTTGGACTTCCATAGCACATGAGTGTGGTTACTACGATCAAATGCACATGATCCGGGATTTTAAACAGTTTGCAGGTCTAAACCCAAAAAAACTTTTTGCCAGCGCTGAAGAATTAACCCATTCATCTTCAGCTGTTAATGGCAGCAGTGGTGCAACTTTTAATGAAATAAGCACTGACTCTGTAAATGAAGAATTTGTAATTGTGCGGCGTACTGATTTCTAAATTACGCTGTTAAATGTTTCTTTTAAATTGTCTGGTTTATACTATTCCAGCCCCAGCATACTGGTTAATTTCAACGCATAAAAAGATTACTTATGCACGAAGTAACTGATTTGAAGCAAACTATTTCTGCTAAAGATAACATTGCTGACAATTGGTACGAAAACTTTTTTGAAGGAATTAATTGTGAAATGTGGGAAAAAGCCGCGACGATAGACATGACTTTACCAGAGGTCAATTTCCTGCTGGAGATTTTTGGCCTGCCTGCAGTCGGTCACCTCTTAGATCTTCCGTGTGGTAACGGGAGGCATTCTGTAGAATTGGCTAAACAGGGCTTTCAAATGACGGCATTTGATATCTCTGAAACATTCATCCGCTCACTTCAACAAAAACTGGAAGACCAGAAACTGTCTATCAGGGTAATACATGGAAACATATTGACCCATTCGCTCACCGGCTCTTTTGATGGTGCATTTTGCCTGGGTAACAGTTTTGGTTATTTCCCTTATGAACAGATGGAATTGTTTGTCAGGAAAATATCCGGCGTTTTAAAACCCGGTGCAAAATGGGTTATCAACACCGGCCTTGCCGCAGAAACCTTTCTTACAAAATTCGTCGATGAAAAAACCTATGTGCTCGGTGATTTAACCATGGACATTCAAAATGACTATGATGAGTGGAGCAGTTGTTTACTCACTACACTTACTTATACAAAAAACAACCGAAAGGAAACAAAACGTTTTAAACACTATATACATACCGTTGCAGAGATCATCCGTTTATTGCAAAGATTTGGCCTTAAAACAATTGACTTATATGGTTCAACAGGTAAAACGGAATACCGTTTGGGCGGTATGCAATTGTTTTTGGTGGCTGAGAAAGAAGCGTGAGCCATTTTTACCTATGTCATTCGCGCAAATAAAAATAACAGGTTATATACCGGGCAGGCTTTTGACCAACAGCCCAACATGTGATCATTACCAATGGGATTTTTGAAAACAAATAAAAGGCACGGAAATGAATGTTACATAAACCATATAAAATAAATAGGCCAACCATGTGTTATAAAAAAATCGTTCCCCAATATAAAAACAAGGGCATGAAGACGGCATTTCTGGTTGTTATGTTCCCTTTGGCTTTGCTGGCACAAAAAAATTACCCGGCGTTAGTTAACCAATATATGCATGCAGCCGCTGCTGTCAACCAATTCAGCGGGTCTATTTTGGTTGCAAAACATGACAGCATCATTTACAAGGAAGTATTTGGAACTATCGATTACGCAAATACCAAACCTTTAGACGATAACTCAATGTTTGAATTAGGAAATATTACCGAGGAATTTACTGCTGCGGCGATTTTATTGCTAAAAGATAAAGGCAAACTAAAGCTTACCGATACCATAACAAAATATCTGCCACAACTGCCTTACAATACGGTCACCATAAAAGATTTACTTACCCATACATCAGGCCTGCCTGATTATTACGATGAGGGAATGAAAAATAAATGGGGAACAGAAAAACTTGCCGGCAATAGTGATGTGGTAAAGAGCCTTGCCGATGCGAATGTGCCGCTGGCGTGGAAGCCCGGAACAAAATATGACGAATATCACTACTATTCTGAATATCCTTTGCTAGTATCTATTATTGAGCAATTATCAGGTCTTTCCTACAAAAAGTTTTTGCAGCAAAATATCTTCTCGCCGTTGGATCTAAAAAATACTGACGTGTTTGCAGAAATGGAGATAAATAAGAAACTACATTTCAATCATACTGAAAGTGTCTTTTTCGATGAATCAAAACAACAATTTTTTCCACCAGACAGTTTTCATGCTTTTAGCCCGGAATTTGGCTACGCTACCAATGCTGTGATGGGCAGTATCGGTGTTAGCAGCACTGCTTACGATTTATTTTTACTTAACAGGGCCCTGAAAAGTACCAGGCTGCTTTCTTCTTCAACACAAAAGGAAATGTTTAGCCCTTACGTTTTAAAGGATTCAATCAGCAAAATATTTTTTGGTTACGGCGTACTTACCGGCGAAAATGAACTAGGCAATTATATCCAGCAACGCGACGATGGCAATATGATAACTTTAGGATATATCACTACAGTAATCAACTATCCCCTGCAAGATTTGACAATTATTGTCCTGGCTAATAAAGCTAAAAGCTCTTCAAACATTGCGGGTGCCTTAGCGTATATTTTATTTGACAAGGAAGTAGTTCTACCTTATGTTCATAAGGAGATTTCAATTGACCCTTCCCTGCTCGATAAATATGCGGGAAAATATAAATTGTCTCGTGTAGCCAGTGTATATAAAAAAGATGGAACGCTATGGACAACAATACCCGGAGAACCTGATTTGAAATTACTGCCGGAGTCTCCCACTAAATTTTTCTCTGCTAACAAAGAATATGACTGGCAAATAGAATTCAAAACCGATAAAAATGGTAATCTTATGAAAACATACTTCATATTCAGTGGATTAATAAAAGAAGCAAAAAAAATAAAATAAGTGTCAAACAGCCCCTGGCGGCCCGGATAGCAGTCACTGCGTCCCGAATTGAAAGAATTGTCGGGAAGACAGGATAACCTGCGGGCGGCTTCGCCGTCCTCGGTGATCCTAATAGGGGAGGTGTAAGTGTCCCTAAAATCCAGACAGTTTAAAATTAGCATAAATCATCAATTTTAAATTTAGCAAGATGAAAAAGACACGATTAATAGAAGAACTATTCGGTATACTAAAGTGAAGAAGCGAGCCGGAACCCCATTGTGCCGTAGCCTAACTGGAAGGGGTTGCGATAGGCTACGCGGCTTTTAGCGGGTTCGCTGGCCCGGTTACCACCGCGGAAAACACGATGCGGCCCTGTTGCAGGGCCCTTCGGATTATTTTCCGGACTTTTATCATAATAGTTTTCATCATACCAATCGTTGCACCATTCAAATACATTGCCCGACATATCATATAATCCCAATTCATTGGCCTCTTTTTGTCCAACAGGATGAGTATTTGATCCGCTGTTGGCAGAAGTCCAAGCTACCGCATTGACATCATTACTACCTGCATATTCAAATTTCTTGCTCTTTGTACCGCCTCTTGCAGCATACTCCCATTCTGCTTCTGTAGGGAGGTGATAGTTCTTACCGGATAGGGTATTCAACTTTTGTATAAATGTCTGTATATCATCCCAGCCTACAGCTGTTACCGGGCAATCCATACAATCTTTACGACCGGAAGGATTGCTGCCCATAACCTTTTGCCATTGTGCTAGCGTAGTTTCATACTTAGCTATTTTAAAACTGCTTAGGGTAACATTATGTATTGGCTTTTCATTATTATTCTCATTGCCACCCATAGCAAACCTGCCGCCCTGCACCGTTACCATATCCGGCTCGTTGGTATTTCCAGTTGCACCGGTCGTCATAACAGGATCAGAATTAACCGCGGTTGCGTTTTCTGATATCTTCGGGTTGCTTTTCCAGCACCAGTTACCTACAGCCGCTATGAGCAGAATTGCTACTAAAATGTATTTCAGTACTGGATTTTTTGCCAGCGTTTTCGGAACCTCTGGTTCATAGATATTTTTATTTTTCATTTCTTATCAAATTTTGATTCAACGAAGTTACTTTGATATATTTCAGTGCGGGGAATTTGGATTGTAAATAAAAACGTAAACTTTGTAAATATTAAATTGACACTATGCGCGATAGCCGAAATCTACTCTCCGGGAAAGGTAGGTACTTCTTTGGATAGATATTGCTTTGTTTATTTCTGCAATTTGCGTAGCTTTCAGTATGACTGATAGCGACGACTTTGCTATCTCAAGAAGGGAAATATTACTCCGCAGAATCGGACATGGACTACTTTTACAGTCGGGCGACAGTGCATCAAGAGTGCTTCCGGTAAAAAAGATTGCTGAAAATGAATACCAGATCAGTTTTGAGAATGAGCTTACTTTTCAATCGGATTCACTGGTAAATACAACCCAACGTCTGTTGGCCAAGGACCCGCTTGCAGATGATTATGTGGTCACAGTTCTGAATAGCGATAAGTCTGGTGTAGCCTATGGGTATGCTATATCCAAAAATAAAAAAGATGATATTGTAGCTTGTATAGGAAGAAAGCAATCCAGAACACGTTACATGATCAAAATAAAATTTAAACCGACGAGAATAAATACAGTAAAGAATGAATTTCTGATAGGCGGTTTGCCCTTTTTAGCATTTGTTGGTTTTATTTTTTTGAGATTTGTTAAGCCGCGTCGGGTCTTACCTGATAGTCAGAATACTGGTATAGTCGCTTTGGGCTCGATGTTGTTCGATGCAAAGAATCGTAAGCCCATGATAAATGGAAAGCCCATAGATCTCACCGAAACTGAAACTCGTGTGTTGCGTATTTTCGCATCTTTCCCTAACAAAACCTGGCCATAACGAGATACAAAGCCCGTTCCGGGCTTTTGTCACCCTGCGCTCTTCCGTTCGAATACATTCGACGGCTCCGCTCCGAAATGACAAGGCCCCTGCAAAGCGGAGGTTGTCTCTCGTTGTGTCGCCCTGCCTGTACAATTTCGAGCTTATTTCTAATAGATTTACGGCGTTTGGTTGCACTACCGATTTAATATTCAGCTTAAATCTCTATATTGAATTTCTAAGGCAAATGAGCAAATACATGACTATAATTTTATATACGATGACATCCACGCTCATTTTTTCGATACACGGGATATCACCTACTAATAAAGAAAAAACAAGCTCATGATAAGGAACATCATACGGTTCACCTTTCTATTAATACTCTTAGTCAGCTGCAAATTCGAATTTGGCCAGGAAAACCATTTGGTAACCAAACCCGAAATGATGGCCGTTTGCAACAAGTTTATGGCCGTCTTCCGGAATAAGAAATACACAGAGGCTTTACAGGGACTCAAGCCATACTCGTATATAGAACCATTCAAAATTGATACATTAGTCGCTACCGTCAGCCAGCAGATGTCGGCTTTTACAAAAGAGAATGGCGAAATGTTATCCTATGAAATAGTTTCGGAGAAGGATGTCAAAGATTCTCTTATCAAGCTGACTTATCTGGCAAAATTCAAACGATGGTACATAAGATTCGTTTTCATTTTATATAATAATGGAGGCGGATGGGCCATTACCAAGTTCGATTATGATCAGCACATTGATGAGCTATTCCAATAGCTCGCTGCGGCTTGGCCCAATATTAAACCTCCTCTACGCGAGGGCTTGCCATTCTGTTTGTCGGAAAGACAGGATTACCTTCGCACTTCGTGCTCGGTGATCCCGATAGGGGAGGCCTAAACGAGATACAAGCCCGTTCCGGGCTTTTGTCATCTTGCGCTGCACCGTTCGAGCGAGCTCGACGGTTCCGCTCCGGAATGACACAGCCCCCGTAAAAGCGGGGGCTGTGTCTCGTTTGTCGGGAAGACAGGATTCGAACCTGCGACCCCTACGTCCCGAACGTAATGCGCTACCGGGCTGCGCTACTTCCCGAAAACCGGTAAAACAAAGGCCCAATGGCCGGGTCACCTGATCCGCTGATGATCGCTGATTCCATGAAAGAAATATCGACCCTCTGCGGGCTGCAAAAATAGCACCCTTCAGGCATCCTACAAAATAGAATTCATCTCCTCATCCTCCAGCTGCAGGAATGCTTTTCCCAGGTGATCGATGAGGTCCGACGCCAGCATACTTTCCTGGGAAAGGGCGGCTGCAGCCAGGTCACCGGCAAGGCCATGGAGATAGACGCCCAGCAGGGCTGCTTCTCCGGAGGAATAGCCCTGGGACACCAGGGCAGTCAGGATGCCGGTCAATGCATCGCCGCTGCCGCCTTTGGCCATGCCCGGATTGCCCGTAGAATTGAAATATCCCTTACCGCCGGGCATAGCGATAAAGGTGAAGTGCCCTTTCAGCACGATGACGCATTGATGGTCCCGTGCTTTTTCCAATGCCAGCCGCAGACGGGCAAAATCGTCTTCTGATTTGCCGAACATCCGCTCGAACTCCTTTGGATGAGGCGTAAGGATGGAGTAGGGGGGCAGAAGGAAGAAAAGGGAGGGGTTGGAGCCGATGATATTCAGTCCGTCCGCATCCAGTACAATGGGTTTTTTATAGCTGCGCAGGATAGTTTCCAGCAGGGCCTTGGTGCGGGGAGCGGTCCCAATGCCAGGTCCAATGCCGATGACAGAGTAGGAGGAAAGCTCCCCGGTAAAGGTGGTATTGATCTTTTCGTCAGGGTCCGTCAGGATCATCGCCTCCGGCAATGAGGTCTGCAGTATTTCGTAGCCGCAGGCAGGGGTATGGCAGGTGAGCAGCCCCGCACCACTGCGGAGACAGGAGCGGCTGGCCAATAGGGCAGCTCCTATCTTCCCGTAGCTGCCGGCTACCAGCAAAGCATGACCGAAATTGCCTTTATGGGCAAAGCTCTTCCTGGGCCGGAATATCGCCCTTATCATTTTGCTGTCCACCAGTTCCTGCTCACCGGCGATGTTCTTCAGGTAGCCTTTATGCAGGCCGATGTCCAGAATATGGACATTGCCGATGACCGCTTCGTTCTCGGGCACCAGGAACGCCAGCTTGCAGCATTGGAAACTAAGGGTGTGAGCGGCCCGGATCACCATATTGCCTTTGGAAGACTTGTCCACAAACAGGCCGCTGGGTATATCGATCGCAATGATCTCGTTCCCCGACTGATTCATATGCTGTACTACCAGCTCCGTCACCCCTTCCAGCTTGCGACTTAGCCCTGTGCCCAGCAGGGCGTCTATCAATACATCACGTTCGGGCACGGGTTGCAGGTGGTCCGCCCCCTGGATAAACCGTATTTCCACCGGCGTCACGTGGAGTCTCGCCAGGTTGGCCTGAAAATCATCGGTGCCTTTATGTCCGAATTCAAGGATGTGAACGATGACAGGGCAGTCCTGTTCGGCCAGCATGCGCGCCAGCGCCAGTCCGTCGCCCCCATTATTCCCTTTGCCGCAGTAGATGGAGAAGCTGCGGTCGAGATAGCCATGCTGCTCCAGCCAGGAAAAACAGCTGCCGGCAGCCCGTTCCATCAGGTCGATGGAGGTGATTGGTTCATTTTCTATGGTAAATTGATCCCAGGCGCGTATTTGATCGGCTGAAAATATTTCCATGCCGGAATTTACTCAATTTGAGCGAAGCGCATTGCATAATTGACAAATTATTGCCCTCCTGCGATCCTCCTGACGACTTAGCGTGCGGCAGTTGCTACCGTCCTGCGTTTATGGGCATGTGCGGAGTGCCGCTTGACGGGAGATCTTTTAGCCAGTGAGCGTTTCTTCGCGGCGGGAGGCGGATCAGCCTTCTTTACCCCTCCGGGGTCGCCGGCGGTAGAAGGGACTGCGGCTGCCGTTGAGGCGGTTGCGCCTGAAGGATCGGAAGGATCTTCTTCATCGAAGTTCTCCCTTCCCTGGCGATAATCACCAAAGAGGTCCACCAGCTTCTTGGAAGAATAAACGCCTTTATAATCATTGTTACAAAGCGCGATGATCGTAGCATCCTCATCCAGCATGCGGAGGAATACAGTGCGGTTGCCATGCCACCAGCCATTGTGGTAGATGAGCTTTTTGCCGTTGGGGATCATCAGCATACGCCATCCCAGTCCGTAATTGCGTTGGCCCGGCTTTTCAAAGCTGTAGCCTGCGTAGGCGCTGTCGAGGACCCCTTTAGAGAAGAGCTGACCGTCACGCAGTGCCCGGTCCCATTTGTAAAGGTCGCGCACGGTGCTGAAGATATTCTTGTCCCCATAGACCATGTCCAGGAACTCGATGCGGAATTTACGGCCTGTCTGGTAGTAGGATTGCATAGAAGTAGCCGAGTCCGCCTGGGTATAAACATATGTATCCTGCATCTGCAGGGGCTGGAAGAAGGTCCTGGCCAGGTAATCCGGGTAGGGGAGGCCCGACGCTTTTTCTATGATCAATGCCAGCAGGGCATAGTTGGTATTGGAGTATTCGAAATTTTTTCCCGGCGGCCTGCCTCTTGTCTCCCGGGGGTGGGCGATGATGTATTGCAGGACATCGCCATTGGAAAGGAATTTATGCTTATCCCAGCCGGAGCGGTCCATGAAATGAACATAATTGCGCAGGCCGCTGCGATGGTTCAATAACATTTGTACTGTGGTGGCGGTGTCGGGAAATCCCGCCAGGTATTTTGAGACCGGGTCGTGAATATCCAGCTTGCCTTCCTGCCACAATTTCAAGGTCGCCATGGCAGTAAAAGTCTTCGAGACAGATGCGAGATGAAAGGCGGTATGTGCGTCTAATGAATCTTTCTTTCTTTCCGGATATTTGAAGCCTTTGTAACGCTCGTATAACACTACACCTTTTTTAGCGACTAAAACGCTCCCGTTAAACCGGCCCGAGAGCATGGAATCAAAAAAATGACCGGCAATCGCGGAATAATGGTGAAGTTCAGTCTCTGTCAATGCGGGGCTGGTATTGTTTGCGGGATCGAGTGTATCTTTCCCAGGAACTGCCGGAGGCTGCGCAGCCTGGCCACAGGATGCTAAAAGGGACGCGGATAATACTAAAATACCAATAGCTTTCAACAGGAATAACTTTTTTAGGTTAGAAAACGGCAAAATTAAAATAATCCGGTGTTACTTTGCACTTCCAATTCGGAAATGTAACGTAAAAAGAAGGGCAAAATTATGGTAGATAAAAAATCTACAAGCTATCCCAAAGAAAAGATTAACATACTTTTCTTAGAAAACATCAGCGATGCTGCCGTAAAGTATTTTAAAGATGCCGGTTATGCCTCTGTGCGTAAGATAGGAGGGGCGCTGTCCGAAGAGCAGCTGATCAACGAAGTAAAGGATGTTCATCTGCTGGGCATCCGTTCCAAGACCCAGATCACGTCCAAAGTGCTGGATGCCGCAAAAAAATTGCAGGCCATCGGCTGTTTCTGTATCGGAGTCAACCAGGTAGACCTGAAGTCGGCTAAAAATCACGGGGTGGTGGTGTTCAACGCTCCCTATTCCAATACACGGTCCGTAGCCGAACTGGTGATCGGACTCGCCATTATGCTGATCCGGCGCATTCCGGACAAGAGCAAGGCGGCCCATGAGGGAATCTGGCTGAAAGAAGCAAAAGGCAGTTATGAATTGAGAGGTAAAACATTGGGAATCATTGGATATGGCAATATAGGCACCCAGGTCAGCATTCTGGCGGAAGCCCTGGGTATGAAGGTGATCTATTATGACACCGTGACCAAACTGCCGCTGGGCAACGCAGTGGCCAAGAAGACGCTCAAAGAAGTTGTCAGCCAGGCGGATATCGTGACATTGCATGTCCCGGAAACGGCGCAGACAAAGAATCTTATCAATAAGACGGTGCTCAAGCAGTTCAAAAAAGGAAGCATCCTGCTGAACTACGCCAGGGGTGAGGTCGTGGACCTCGAAGGACTGGCCAAGGCGATTGAGGAGGGCCAGATCTCGGGCGCGGCGATTGATGTATACCCCTGGGAGCCCGAGAAGAATGGCGACCGCTTTGAGACGCCCCTGCAGCACCTGCCCAACGTGATCCTCACTCCGCATATCGGCGGCTCAACGGAAGAGGCACAGGAGAATATCGGCGGCGATGTCAGCAACAAGCTATTCCAATACCTGGAGACGGGTATGACGATCGGCAGCCATACGATCCCGCCCCTGAGCCTCCCGCAACAAGAAGGAACGCACCGGATCCTGCATATCCATAAGAATGTGCCGGGAGTGCTGTCAGAGATCAATACCACCTTATCCCAGCACAATATCAATATCCTGGGGCAATACCTGAAAACGAATGATGAAATAGGCTATGTAGTGCTGGACATTGACAAAAAGCTTTCCAATCAGGCGCTGGAACTGCTGAAGGAAGTGAAACAGACTTTAAAAACGAGGCTTCTTTATTAGACTGAAATACAATTAATTACTTAGGCTAATCAACAATTAAATTTGAAGCCGGAGCCTCCTTTTCTTACGGCAGAATGGCGAAAGCTCATTATGGCAAATTATCCGGTTGCCCCGCAACTGCTGCAGCCGTTGTTGCCAGCCCATACCGAGCTGGATGAATGGAAGGGGCAAACCTATGTCAGTCTGGTGGGGTTTATGTTCCGCAATGTAAGGGTAAAAGGTATCAGGGTCCCTTACCACACCGATTTCCCGGAGGTCAATCTGCGCTTTTACGTACGGCATAAGCAAGGTCGGGAATGGAAGCGGGGTGTGGTCTTTATCCGCGAGATCGTCCCGAAACCGGCCATTACCTGGGTAGCCAATACGCTGTTCCGGGAGCATTATATGACGATGCCTATGCAATATGTGGACAACACGGCGGGTGATCAGCTTAAAGTGACTTACCGATGGAAGCATCGGGGCCGGTGGAATGGACTGGAAGCAGACGCAGATGCGCAGCCGGTGGAATTGGAAACGGGAAGCAAGGAAGAGTTCATTACGGAGCATTTCTGGGGATATGCAGCCGTGGGGCCTGCGCATAGCGGGGAATACCGGGTAGCGCATCCCCGTTGGAATGTCCATCCCATCCGGGGTTATCACATCGATTGTGATTTTGGGGCCTTATATGGAATGTCCTTTGCAGCATTGCAGGACCAGGCACCGGAGTCGGTGTTCCTGGCGGAAGGTTCACCCATCAAGGTATATGGGAAAAAGCGTATTGGATGAACTAGACTGATCGCAATATCCCGCGGGCCCTGCTGCGGAAGGCGGGAGGCGCCTGGTCCCATTGTTCCTCGATAAGGAGCTTCAACTCAGGCAGAATATCAGGATATTTTTGAGACAGATTCTGCAGCACCGTCAGTGAAAATGCCTTGACGGCGATGGGTGTTTCAGGTGCAGCGACATACGCAAAGCATTGACTCATTACACGACCTTGATATTTAGCCGGGATGTCCACATCCTGCAGCAGCCGGATCGTATTCCGCACCACGGCTACATGCAAGCACTCCTTATCGAGATTGTCCAGCAGGGGTTTAAAATAGGGCGTGATCAGCTCCGGGTGCAGCCGTACCACATTGCTCACGGGCCACGCAGCCCTTTGTGTGATGCGGTATTCCCCTTTGAAAAAAAGGCGCATCAGCTCCGCAAAACGAAGCTTATCCTTACCGATATATTTTACGATGCGATCGCACTGCTGTTTGGAATGTTCTTCCGCTATTAATTTCTCCAGGTAATGCATAAACGATGATTTATCTGACGGCTTCCAACTGCCGGATCCAATGGCGGAGTAAGGCCAGGGGGATCAATCCAAAGATCCCGAAGCAACAGTCGACGACGATATGGTACCAGGGTATACCACGAATGGGGCCTGCGATGAGCGCCAGGGGCAGGACGGCCACACAGGTGAGCATGGCCCACTCGATGATCCATTTGTTTTTCACCGGGTCCCGGTAAGGGCCGACGAACAGAAGGGCAATGACCAGGTGAGCGAAGGCCAGCCAGTCAAAGCCGTAAAAAAGAAAGGGATAAGCACCTTGTGTGTCCCGGACGCCGTACCATACCTGTTGTAGCCAATCATGACCAGGTCCCTCATACGGTGTGCCGCCTGCAAGCAGCCACTTCAGCTCCGAATATACAGGGAAGGCGGTTGCTCCGCTGACCACCAGGGAGACCATAAAAAAAACAAGCATGCCGCGGATCTTGAAGAGGGTGTTAGGGGAACGCATAATGCCGAAGTTGAAGAGGATAAAGTTAAGTAGTTTTACACTTCAATCCTTTTCAAATGTCTTATACCCCTGCTTCGAATCGCTATCAGTCTATGGAATACCGGCGTTGCGGCAACAGCGGGCTGAAATTGCCTGCTGTATCGCTGGGACTCTGGCATAATTTCGGTCATGTGGATGTGTTAGAGAACTGCCGTAAGATCCTGCACCTGGCCTTCGATGCCGGCATTACCCATTTCGACCTGGCCAATAATTACGGACCTCCGCCGGGCTCGGCTGAAGAGAACTTCGGGCGGATCCTGCACCAGGATTTCAGCAACCATCGTGACCAGATGGTCATATCTACCAAGGCGGGCTATTATATGTGGGACGGCCCTTATGGAGATTGGGGATCCAAAAAGTACCTGGTCTCCAGCCTGGACCAGAGCCTGCTGCGGATGGGCCTGGATTATGTGGATATCTTTTACCATCACCGTCCCGACCCCGATACGCCATTGGAAGAGACGATGGCCGCGCTTGATCTCATCGTCAGGCAGGGAAAAGCACTATACGTCGGTCTGTCCAACTACAAGCCGGAGGAAGCGGCGGAGGCCATTGGCATCCTGAGAAGGCTAGGCACCCCTTGTCTCATTCACCAACCTAAGTACTCGATGTTCGAGCGCTGGGTGGAGGGAGGGTTGCTGGACCTGCTGGAAAAAGAAGGCATAGGGTGCATCCCTTTTTCTCCGCTGGCGCAGGGTCTGTTGACCAATAAATACCTGAAAGGCATACCTGAAGATTCCCGGGCGCATAAGCCCCATGGCTTCCTGAAAGAGGAGCAGGTCACCCCGGAAGTGCTGGATAAGATCCGGCGCCTGAACGAACTGGCGATCAAGAGAGACCAGACGCTGGCCCAGATGGCGCTGGCCTGGATCCTGAAGGACAAGCGGATCACCTCCGTGCTGATAGGCGTCAGCAGGCCTGAACAGGTGACGGACTCGCTGCAGTGCTTCCGTAACACCTGGTTCAGCCAGGAAGAATTGAGCCGGATAGAGGAGATCCTGCGCTAAGGCGCTCCGGAATCCGTTAGTTTTTATCCGGCAGGTGCAATGGCTACCGGATGAGGTCCCCTAGATTTGCTGCAATAAAAAACATCTTTATGGCAAAAGAAATGAAAGTGGAGAATATCATACGCATCAATGCCTCAGCGTCGAAAGTCTGGGAAGCCCTTACGGATCCATTCTGGACCAAACAATACATGTTCAATTGCGCCGTGGAATCCGACTGGAAAGTCGGTAGTCCCGTTCTATGGAAGATGCAGCACGAAGGACAGGAAATTACGCCCGTCAAGGGGAAGGTAGAAGCCATCATGCCGGGCCTTTTGTTGAAATATTCCGTGATCGATCCCGGCATGGGCATTCCGGACATTCCTGAAAACTACCTGCACGTGACGTACGAACTATCGGAGGCGGATGGCCTGACCGAATTAAAAGTCACACAGGACGGGTATGAACATGCGGCCAAGGGGGAGGAGCGGTACCAGGAAGCGGTAAATGCCGGCGGCTGGAGCTCCATATTGGCTGTCATCAGGGAGCTTCTTGAAAAATAGAGACTTTTTCCATAGTTGGGAATCGTGTTCTTACTAAGGGAAATACCTAAAGCCAGGGAGGAGCCTATTATATTGATTTTAAATTATCTATATAATGGCATGCCTTTGGGTATTTCCTGTTTTATAATTAGTACCCCCATGAAACAAATTTACTTCTACCTTGCCTGCCTGCTGCTGAGCCTGGCCGTGCATGCCGAAAAGGGGCCCCGCGCCAAAGCCGGGAAAATGATGACGGTCAATGAAGGTTCCGTTCAATTCAAATTCAACAATCTCGCCCCCGCCGAAGCCCACAAGGATTCCGTCCTGATCATTTTCGACCGCTGTAATCGTACGGGAGCCGGTGTTGTATACAAAGTGTTCTCTGCCGACAACGACCGCAACATCACCATCGAAGGCGTGCCTGCCGGAAAGTATTATGTCACGATCCAGGGGCTGGGCATTCACCGCGACCGCACGGAGACTGTTGTTACCGTCAAAGCGCAGAAAAATCATCAGATGTCCATTAGCCTGGAAGAAGCGGAAGAATTTTCAAAAGATCATGTGATCATTCCTTCGTCCAGGACCAACCTTGCCTCTTTGTCCATTGTGAACATGAAGTAGTCCTCTATCCCTCTTATCCTTCCCTTCGGGAATATCCTCGGAAAAAAAGGCACCCAGCCGCCGCCAGAGCCGATAGAAAATTAGTTACTCAAATACTACCGTTTTATTTTTATACACCAGCACACGATCCTCAAACACCAGCCTTAAGGCCTTGGCAAGCACGGATGTCTCAATTTCTTTTCCAGCTTTCATCATATCAGCCGCCGTGAACGAATGGTTCACGGGGATGATCTGCTGTGCGATGATAGGCCCTTCATCCAGTTGATCCGTGACAAAATGAGCCGTGGCGCCGATGAGCTTGACGCCCCGTTCGAATGCCTGGCGATAAGGATTGGCGCCGGCGAAGGCCGGAAGGAAAGAATGATGGATATTGATGATGCGTGCCGGGAAGGCCCTGATAAAAGCAGGGGAAAGGATGCGCATGAATTTTGCCAGGACGATATAGTCGGGTTGATACTGCAGCATAGCATCGATGATCTGCTGCTCGAAGATCTCTTTTTCCTGGTCCTGGTGCGTGATATGTGAAAATGGGATCTCAAAACGATGGCAGATATCCTCCAGGATGGGATAATTCCCAATGACATGCTGGACAGATGCTCCCAGTGTCCTGAAATGATGGCGTACCAGGATATCCGAAAGGCAATGGTACTCTTTGGTCACCAGTACGACGATCTTTTTCTCCGGTCGGGGATTGATGGAAATGACGGCATCCGGCGGAAGAAATTTCCTCAGCTCGCGTTGAAGGTTTTCTGCAGCGCGTTCTCCCGCTACGTCTATACGCATGAAAAACCGGTTCTCCGTAGGATCTACATGTTCGCGCAGCGAAATGATATTTAGCTGTTCCTGTGCCAGGACGCCCGAAATGGCAGCCACCAGTCCGACCTGGTCCTTACATTGAATGACGATGATCATATAGACAAGATCGGAAGAATGAAGGGTTTTTCACCTGTCTTTTTTGGAGGACCAAATTGTCTTATAATTAATATTATGTTAAATAGAACCCGGTGTTAATATTGTTCATCTTTAGTGAGTTCCCATCCCCCAGCTAGACTTATCGATGAAGCGCCGCCATAAGCTGCTCCCGGTGAACCTTGCCCACCGGTAGTTTCTTATCCCCCATAAACACCTCATTGCCTTCCAGGTATTTGATGGCCTTGAGCGAGACGATATACGATTTATGGATGCGGGTAAATTTAGCAGCAGGCAGTTGCTGTTCAAATTGCGTCAGGGTCTGTTTGGACATTAACCTTGCTGAACCCGTATAAATAAAAATATAATTGCCATAGGCTTCCACATACCTGATGTCGTCATAGAACACTTTGGTGAGCTTCTTATCGGATTTGACCATTATGAACAGATCTCCCTCCTTTGTAGCTGTCAAAGTCTCCCCCGTCCTATTAACAACTTTTTCCGTAGCCTGCACAAACCGCGGAAATAAGAAAGGCTTTAATAAATAATCGGTAACCGACAGTTCAAATCCTTCCAGCGCATATTCCGGGTAAGCCGACGTAATGATCACCGCCGGGTATTTCTTCAGCGACCGGAGCATTTCAAGGCCGGTCAACCGCGGCATATTGATGTCCAGGATGATCAGGTCAACATCTTTGGTGTTCAGCACCTGCATAGCTTCGAACGCATCTTCGCAGCTGGCCACCAGGGTTAAGTAAGGAACCTGCGATATATAGGTCTTTAGGATGTCCCGAGCGATAGGTTCGTCGTCAACGATAATGCAATTGATGTTCATTAGTTCAAATCTACGGTTAAATTGACTTTGAAAATATTGCTTTCCCGGGTTGTTTTCAGCGTATACTGCTCCGGGTAGATCAGGTCCAACCGTTGTTTAACGTTATTCAAGCCCAGGCCGCCTTTGGACCTGTTCTTAGAAGGAACCCAATCCGGATCAACCGAGTTGATTACCAGGAGTTGTAAATGCCCGTTTTGGAAGCCCAATTGGATATGCACAAAGGCGGGATGCCCCTTAGGCGCTGAAAAATGCTTAAAGCTGTTTTCTACAAAAATGATCAACAGCAGCGGTGCAATATATTGACCCGTATAGTCACCGGAAATACTCAGTTGAATATCGGTTTTATCGCTCAACCTGATTCGCTCCAGCTCCACATAATTATGGATATAATCCAGCTCTTTTTGAACCGCTACATAGGTTTGATGGGTCTCGTATAAGGAATAACGCAAAAGCTCGGATAGTTTCAGCATCAGGTCCGGCAGCTTTTTCGATCCGGCAACCGATAAACCGTATAGGTTATTCAACGTGTTGAATAAAAAATGCGGGTTGAGTTGTGCTTTCAGATGGCGCAGTTGATCGTCTTTTTGCTGCTTATCCCCGATCAGCCTGTCCAGTCCGAGTTTGAACATCGTGGCAATGACCGTAAAGGCAATCATGCTAAAAGTGATATGCTCCTTTCGCCAATCCACGCGATCCTGTATCGGAAACATCAGGCCTATTCCGTTTAACAGGTAGGGCAAACCGTATATCAGCGCAAAGACCTGCAGCAGGTATAGGATGATCCCCAATAGCCATTTGCGCTGTTTAAAAAAAGGCAGGATGAGGAGATTTTGCGTATAACTCGGGATGGCCAGTTCCAGTGTTTCCTGTAAAACAAGACAGATCAGCGTTGCCCCGGTCATCCGGTTGGGGTATTCCTTAAGGAAAATAAAAAGCAGGAAAACGATGAGCCAGAACCCTAGCTGGGTATACACCTTATGAGGTTTGGTAAATAAGCAGGTCCAATCGAAGGGTCTCATGATCTAAAGAAAGACGATGTTAGCCTGATCACCAAAAATTGGTGATGAACGGAGACTTTTTGATGACGAACGTTTCATCATCGCCGTAATTACGTTCATCACCGGAGTAAGGTACTTCACCACTTATATTTTAAGAGGCGGTAGGCCGGAAATACTTTTGGTTAAAATCAAAAACAAATGAAACCCAAACCCGCATTTTTCATAATTGTTCTTCTGGGCCTGATGAACAGCACATTTGCACAACCCGACACCCTTGAGGCTGGTTTGTTAAAGGATATTCCGGTATGGATGGCCGAATACCATGTTCCTTGTGTGGGCGTCGGCATCATCGAAAACGGCAAGATCAAATGGGCAAAAAACTTCGGCGAATTGCAAGCCGGTCATCCTGCTCCAAAGAATACGCTATTCAATATCGCTTCGCAAACCAAGCCTGTGACCGCCATGTTAACGTTAAAGCTCGTCCAAATGGGTAAATGGGACCTGGACGAACCGCTGGCGCATTACTGGATAGACCCGGACATCGCAGGTGACCCTTACCTGGGTAAACTGACCACCCGTATTGTTTTGAGCCACCAAACCGGTTTTCCGAACTGGCGTTCCGACAACGGGGGTACTAAACTCCATTTCAACTTTGAACCCGGTACCAAATTCGGTTATTCCGGAGAGGGTTATGAATATTTGAGACGGGCATTGGAAGCGAAATTTCAGGTATCCCTTGACCAATTACTAAATACGTATTTATTAAAACCCCTCGACATCAAAAACACCTGTTATTGGAGCGCAACCCTGGACACCAACCGCTTTGCCTTTTGGCATGACGGGCAGGGGAAACGGTATGCTACCTCTATCCAAACATCGGTCAATTCAGCCGATGACCTTATCACCACTATCGAAGATTATTGTACGCTTGGCCTGTACGCCATGAACAATGCCTCTCTTTACAACAAACCCGAGGTAAAAGTCAAAGAAAATTATTACCGCGGTTTAGGCTGGGGGCTGGTAGAGGGCCTGCCAAACGGTGAATACGCTTTTGAACATGGTGGTTCTGATATCGGGGTACGCACCATGGCGTTTTTTCTGCCCAAATCGAAAAGGGGCATCGTGGTTATGACCAACGCCGACAACGGTGCTTTCGTGAGCGACCGCATCATTGCCCGCGCAATGGACTACGGAAAACAACTGTTGGCCACCATGAACAAGGGTGCCGGCAGGCATCAACGGATCACCATCGCAGACACGCTGCTACAGCGCTATACAGGCATTTACGCACAAAGCAATGGCAAACTGATCAAAGTGGAGCAAGCAGGCAGCGCTTTAAAAGTTTCCGGCGATGGGATACCTACCGCTGTCGTTTATCCTGAATCATCCAATCAATTCTTCCTGGACGGTTATGATGTACAGCTCCAATTCCCGGATGCCAATACCCTGGTCGTTTTCGAAAATGGCAAACAAGTACTGAGCGCAAACCGAAAATAATATGAGAGAAAAAAAAAGGAGCACTTCTCAGCCCTGAAGGCTGAACAATGCTCCTTAACGAATCCTAGGCATTTTGCATGGCGGCAAGCCCCTTCTGGAGGTCTTCGGCATTCATGACCGGGCAGAACTCCACTTTCGCGTTAAAGTTCAAAAAGAAAGGCTCGGCGATCGATGGTATTTCGGAAGGGTCTTTCAGGTCAAATACCATGAGACAGCTTCTGCAGCCATCCGTCGCCAGGAAATAGCTGGCTTCCGGCTTAAGCTTGTCTATGGTCGTCTTCATGATCTTGGGAAGTGTGCCATCCAGGATGGCCTTGTTGGATGCAACCACGTCCATGGTAGCTTTTAGTAAAGTGCGCATTGGTGGGATTTTTATTTATTTAATTTATAAACTATTAAATAGTAAATAAATATACAAATAAAAAAACATAAAATGACTTTTACCCCACTAATACCTGCTTTTCGTATAAGATCTCTTTTTCCCCATACAGCCGCTCGGCGATAATATTTCTTTCACGGCAAATATTCACCAGCATATTGGATTGAACGATCGGGTTCGATTCATCGGTGTATTTGAGACTGCTGATGAACTCCACCCAGGGCTCCTGCCCCATGGCATAAACATACACTTCTTTTGGGTGGAATATATCCACCAGCGACATACCCCTTTTACAGTCCGAACCGTCCAGTCTCCTGGTAGCATCCTGATCCCTTGGCACTTTCTTTGTCAGCAAAGGACCATATAACCAGGTCAATGGCGCCCCGTCACATTCCATTCCAAGGAATATCACGTCTACATCGCCTACCTGGCGGTGAATATGTTTATACAATGATGGCTCTACGATCCTCGAATCCGCCATGAACAAAAGTTTGAACTCCCCGATCTGAACAAGGTGACAGGATTTAGCCTGTATATTCAGATCGCAATGTTCCCCGGTGAATGGGACACCGGTGATGGTGGTGTCTGCAAAGTGGATGGTCTCCATCGGATCGATCTCGATGACATTGTTAAACCCGATGCTATTGAACATGAGCTTCAGATTGGGATCTTCCAGCCTGCCTCCCGTCGTCCTTGGAACAATGATATTTTTTATTTTATGCCGTAATGGCAACAGTGTCTCGAACAAAATATGATCCTGGTGATTGTGGGTGATCAGCACATAGTCGATTACGTCCGGCAGATCTGAGTCCGTAAAATGCTCTATGTCCGAATGATATCCATAATAGCTGATCAGTGGGTCCGCAAGAATGCTGATATCCTTTGTTTCAATTAATATACAGGCATGACCAAAATAGCGCATGCGGATCTTATCACCTGTATATTTATTATAGGCAGGAAATGGCTCTTTTGTAAAGAACGTTTCAAAGATCTCTTCCTGCGAGACCGATATTCCCAGCATTGCCTTGATATAGCCCAGCGTTTGCGGAACCCTCTTCATTTTGGCCAGCTCATCAATGCCGGGATGATCGAATGGTATATCCAGGTAAAGGACGTTGGGATCATCCAGTTTGGGAGTGGTAAGCGCAAACGGGCGATGATCATTATTGGTGACCCAGAGGGCCAGTCCTTGGGTAGACTTATCAAAAAATTCACTGCGGTAAAGGAGCGATTCGAATACCCTGAAGTCAGGATTGTTATTGCGGTCGTAATAAAGCTCAACATAGCCTTTCAGCAGGGGTGGGACTTTCTCGTATAAACTCTCGAGTCCATATCCTTTAGCGTTCTGTGCCAGCATTTTGTCCAATTCCTTTATGGCTTTGGCAAATTGAATGAGACCGGCTCTTTTTTGAAGGGTTTCTGCTTGCAGGGCTTTGACCTCCTCTATCCTGCCTCCGCCAAAATCCATGAAGGGACCGCCCCGCAGCTGGGGATTGAGGATGGCTTCGGCATGAACGGCCGGCGCGAGCAGATAGGACTCCATAATAGCCAGGTGTCTTCCCACAATATTCATTGCTGCCGTAGCCGGAGAGACCAGGTGACTCCAGGCATACCATTTGTCGATCAATGGTTCGAACACAACGTTCGGCTTGAGATACATTTTTGCTTCGTTCATGGCAGATATATTTTTTTTAATCGCTCATAAAGACTTTCGGGGTGGTAAGTAGCGTTTTTATCCAGGTTACCTCTTCTCCATATCTCATTCCACAAATGCACGGCCAGGGTTTCCCGCGATGGCGTGTACAAGCTTTTGCAGATGAGCGAGGAAAGATCGAAATAATCCAGCGGGCAGAAAGCAGCCGGCTCCCGGATATGCGGCAGCAGTTCATCATAGCGGGACATCTCTTTCCTGAACAGGTAAACGCCGATCTCGCCCCATTTTACCGGCGTTCCGCTGCCGACCTTTCTTTCTATGCCGTCCAGCAGTTCACCGAGCCAGGCGGCATTGGCCGGAGATTTGATGCAGGTGTTATTGACTTCACATTCCTCTTTGCCATATTTCCATTCTGAAGAAAAGCAAAACTCCCCATCAATGTCAAATGGCTTCATACATATGGTGTCCATATCCACCCACCATCCGCCCTTTTGAAACAGTAATTTCAGCCGGAACCAGTCGGCGAAGGACGCATAGGTATTGCCGGTGTCTTTGAACAGGGAAGTTGCGGGCAGGATAGTATTTGCGTCCAGGAGCCGTACTTCTACCGGCAGGCCGGCTATTTCTTCATATGCGTACAGGTGAAATTCATGTCCATGTCGGATATAGGACCAGAGGCACAGCAGCTCGTTGTTGCTCAATCTGTTCCCTATCCACAAACTTTGGATGATCTTATTGCTCATTTACCGGTATTTTTCCAGGCGGTACGATGACGGATTCCTTCCACTCCCCCGTCTGTTCCCGCCACATTGCGTTGTAAAGTCCCTTTTTTTCCAGCAAAGACCGGTGATTGCCCGTCTCGACGATCCGGCCTTTATCCAGCACATAAATGCGATCTGCGAACATGACGGTGGACAACCGGTGGGCGATCATCAGGGTAATATATTCCTTTTGCTGCGTGATCGACCGGATGGTATCGGTGATCTCCCTTTCCGTCAGCGAATCAAGCGAGGAAGTAGCTTCATCGAAAATAATAAGGCGCGATCTTCTGACGAGTGATCGGGCTATGGAAAGCCGCTGCCTTTCACCGCCGGATAATTTCAAGCCTCCTTCCCCTATCACTGAATCAACACCTTTAGGAGCGCGATCGAGCAGGTTCTGGCAGGCCGTCCTGCGCAATACCTCGCCTATTGTGTCATCGTCCGCCGCCGGATCCAGGAAAAGAAGGTTCTCCTTTATCGTGCCCGAGAACAGCTGGGTATCCTGGGTTACCAGCCCCAACTGGTGTCTCATCTCGTCGTAATCGATCCGGTCGTGCATACAACCATTGTAGTAGATGTTTCCGCTCGTGGGGCTGTACAGGCCGACCAACAATTTCACCAGCGTTGTTTTTCCGGAACCCGAAGGACCGACAATCGCCACGGTCTCCCCCAGTTTGATCTCGAGGGATATGCTTTCCAGCGCAGGCCGTATGGCAGATCTATGCTGAAAGCGGATATTTTCAAAACGGAGGTGAGTGATAGGACCAATCTTTTCCGGGTGCCGGCATACCGTGTCTTTGGGCATATCCAACAGTTGCTGCAAATTGGTCAGCGAGATCTCCGCTTCGCGATAAGCAACAATAACAAGATTTAGTTCCCCCAGATAGCCGAAAATGAAATAAAAATACAATTGCATCATCATCAGCTGTCCGACGGTGAGCTTGTCATAAAATACAAACAGCAGCAGACTAAAGGTAAAGACCTGGTGCAGGGTCTGGATGAATGCGCTGTATACAAACCCTATCGATCTTATATTCTTTATTTTTTTCAGCTCATTCTTCAATATCCTGAAATTCGCTTTGTTCAGCCGGCGTATCTCCTGCTGTATCAGACCCAGGCTTTTCAGCAGCTCAATATTCCGGAGCGATTCTGTCGTGGAGCCGGCAAGCGCATTTGTTTCAGCCATAATACCCTTTTGGATCGCCTTGATCTTGCGGCTCAAAAAGTTGGTAATGACGGATAGTACGACGGCGCCAGTGACATACAGCACGGGTAATAGCGGGCTTAACCGAAAAGAAATGAAAACAACGAAACCAAGCCCAATTATGCTTACGAACAGCACATTGACGAACTTGTTGATAAACGTCTCACTATCCGTACGCGCCCGCTGGAGGATAGATAAGATCTCGCCGCTCCGCTGGTCTTCAAAATCCCGGTAAGGCAGGCACAGGACATGGCTTTGCACATCCGAATAAAGGTCAGCGCCAAGCCTTCGAACGATCTTATTGACTGTGAAAGACTGGAAACCTTTGGACAGCCAGGCCATCGTGCTGACGACGACGATCATGAGGATGCCCGAGAAGACCCCGCGGACATAATCTGCTTCCAATCCATGTTCACGGAAATACCGGGCCTTGCTGGCAAAAGGGTCGATGAGCCGGGTGCCAATAATATAAGGATTGAGATTAATAAATAGCTGGTCCATGGTCGCCAGCAAAAGGGCCAGGAACACCAGGTGTCTGTACCGGCGCAGGTATCGCAATAATAGTTTCATAATATTTCCCGTCCTTGTTTCAATTAAGATCCAAATCCTTTTCCAGGTTAGCCAACAGCAGATCGACCGTGTTCATGTCCGCTGCGCTCAGTGTCATATCCATCGCCCGTGCATCATACACTATCTGTTCGGCGCTGGTAGCGCCCAGAAGGACCGTCGTTATGCCAGGCTGTTCCATTGCCCAGCGGATACAAAGATGGGTGACTGTTCCGCCATAGTCCCTGGCGATTGGCGTCAACTGATCCAGGAAAGCCTTTATTCGGACCATATTTTCCTGTTTGTAAAGGGCTACTTCCCAGGGGGTGTCTCCCACCCGCCACAGGAATTGAGGGAGATCCCTGCCCGTCAGTATGCCCCGCTGGAGAACGCTGTAAGCAAGGATACTTTTTTTCTCTTCCCGGCAGTAGGGGATCAGGTCCTCCTCTATCTTCCGGTTGAGCATACTATAGCGTACTTTGTTGAAAGCTACATCAATGGCGCCGTCAGCCTGTGCCATTTGCTCCATCGTGTGGTTGCATACGCCGGCCAGTCTGATCTTACCTTGCTCCTTCAGCCGGACCAGGGCTTCCATGGACTCCTCCACAGGCGTTGTCGGATCCGGCCAATGCAGGGAGTAAAGGTCTATATAGTCCGTACCCAGTCGTCGCAGGCTATCTTCACATTGTTGGATGATACTTTCCTTCCCGCCATATTTGTATATGTTGATGACGCCATCCTGCAATTTTTTGTCTTTGACCCACAAGTGTCCCCTGGCCTCTCCCCAGACCACTCCACATTTGGTCATGAGCTGCAGCCTGTCCCGCGGGATGCCGGCAAAAGCTGTTGCGACGATCTCTTCACTCAGCCCCAAACCATACAGCGGCGCAGTATCGATGGAGGTAAACCCCATTTCATAAGCCTTTCTGAGCGCCGCCGTGGCATCAGCCGGCTCGACTCCCCCCTGCTCCCATTTGCCGATGGCCCAGGCCCCAAAAGCAATAGCGGACAGGCTGAGGCCCGTGTTTCCAAGTTGACGATATTCCATTGTAATAGTTTTAAGTAAAATTTCTCTACAGCGCCAAACAGTCCTTTATTTTTTCTGCGAGCCGGCTGGCATTTTCTCCCTGTACCATACTCCAGTGGTCGCCCATGCCCGTAATTAATTTGCAGTCTTGGGTATAGCGTTGCCATCCGAGGTATGCCTCTCTTAGGTTTGTTGTTTCTGTCGCACTAACAATCACCAGTTTTGTCCCGATGTCTTCAGGCAGCCGGTATGCCATTGCAGACTGAACGAGCGCAGCATGCAGCGTCGAAGCTATCTCCGGACGACCGGACCGAAGCCTGATATGGTTTACGATGCCACGGATCTTGTCCGTTTCTGTCCAGCCGCCCATAACCGACCGCAGCTGGTCTATCCAGTTACGGTGTGCCGGAGGACATTTCCAGTAATGTTCCAGGAAAATGCCTGTCGTCTGCAACAGCTGCTCGTCGGTGGTGATCGTGCGTTTGTGCACCGGTGCATCCAGCATCACGATAAACTCAGCGCTCTCTCCTTCCAGCTGCCAGAGGCGGTTGACCTCAACGGCCAGGTAGGCTCCGAAACTATGGGCTATGAGACGATAGGGGCCATGTGGCTGTATCTCCCGTAGCCATCCTTTCACTATTTGTGCGGTATCGGTAAGGCTCATTGGAGGCTCCTCCCCTTCCTTCAGTCCCATCATTTGTACGCCATAGATGGCATGTGATCCGCCGACAGCTGTTGCCAGCTCATCATATGCGTCGCAGAATCCCGGCGAGCCGGGAAGAATGAATAGGGGTTTTCCTTGTTTTCCCTTATGGAGCAGCCGAAGGTGGGATGGTGCATCTGCCCGGGCATTCATCGATGCCAGCAGACCGGCGGCCAGCTGCTGTATCGTCTGGTATTTGAAAATATCTTTGAAAACGACAGGGTAACCCAGTTTGCGGATACGGTCAACCATTGGAAAGATCAGCAATGAATGTCCTCCCAGAGAGAAAAAGCTTTGCGTGATGCCCACCTGTTCCAATCTTAGCAGCGCTTGCCATATACCTGCGAGCTCCATTTCCAGGTTATTACGGGGAGCGATAATCGTGTCGTCCTGCCTGCTGAAACCGTCGGCTGCGGGTAAAGCCTGCTTGTCAATTTTCCCGATCCGTGTAAGGGGCATCACCGGCAGCGGTATCCAGACGGAAGGGATCATGTGCCCCGGCAAATGATCGGCCAGATAGTCGGTAAGCGCCTGCGGGCGAAAATCATCGTCTGCCACTACGTAGCCGGCCAGGTACCGATGGCCTGATGAGTCGGCGGGAGCGACCACCGCCACCTGTCTGACAAGGCCGCTCTGTTCCGCAACGATCTCTATTTCTCCCAGCTCGATGCGGTGTCCCCTGATCTTTACCTGGTCATCCACTCTCCCCTGGAGCTCTATATTACCATCCTCCAGCCATCGGCCGATGTCTCCCGTCAAATATACCCGTGAACCGGCGCTGCCGAATGGATCAGGAATAAATTTTTGTTCCGTCAGCTCCGGTCGTGCCCAGTAACCGCGCGCCAGGCCGGCGCCTCCGATCCTGATCTCGCCGGGAACTCCTATCGGGCATAGCTGCCCGTTCCCGTCGGTGATATAGATATTTGAATTTGAAAATGGACGGCCAATAGGGACACGGTCGTATGTTCTCTCCGGATCTGTCTTATACAACAGCTTGCCGATGGTAGTTTCTGTGGGCCCATAATGATTGAATATATCTCCTTTGTATCCGGCGTCTCTTAGCATCGGCAGAACCGTCGACGGCATCGGCTCTCCACCAAAAATAATTACCTTTCGAGGCATCACGACCCGGCCTTCCCCAGCATAAGACATCCAAAGGGAGGGAATGATCTTCAGGCAGTCGATGTCATTCGATCTGAAGTAGGCGGTGATCTCATTTCCATCCAGCACCATACTGTCGGATAAAATATGTGTAGCACTGCCCTGGAGCAAGGCGCAGAATAGCATCGAGTATCCACCGTCGGCAACCAGAGATGCGATCAGGGCGAAGGAACGACAGTTGGTCAGACCCACGCCGTCCCTTATGGCGGAGACGTGTTCCACCAACGCTCCATGCTCTATCATAACACCTTTTGGTCTCCCGGTGGAGCCGGAAGTATAAATGATATAAGCCAGGCCGGCGGGACTTACATCCACCGGTGTAATGTCAGGGGCATATACGGCATCGTGGGGCATCTCCTGGTATGCACGGCTGTCTACCAGGTCGACGTCCGTAGTAAAGGATAATATCTTTTCTTTAAGTACAGGGTTTACCAGGCAAACGGCGCATCGGGTGTCGTCCAGTACGAACCGGATATGATCTGCCGGATGATCGGGATGAATGGGCACGAATGCGCCGCCCGCTTTCATAATCGCGAATATACCTACGATCATCGCGGCGCTTCTTTCTACACAAATGCCCACCAGGCTTTCCTTATTTACTCCTTTCCTGCGCAGGTATGCTGCCAGCCGGCTGGACATTTCATGCAGCTGCTCATAGCTCAGGCTTTGTTCTTCGGTGATCACCGCCTTGGCGCCCGGGCTAGATACCGCCTGCTCGGTGAAAAGGTCCACGATCGATTTATCTTTCGGATAATCTACCCGGGCTCTGCCAAACTCCTCTCTGAGGATGTTTTCCTCAGCCCGCGGCAGGATCCTAAGGGTACCTATTTGCAGTGCGGGTGCAGCAACGATCGATCGCAACAGCTCCTGATAATGGCAAAGCATCCGGTGAATAGCAGACTCTTTATAAAGGTCCTTCCGGTAGTTGATATGCAAATACAGCCCTTCTTTGGTATCTGCCACAGTCACTGTGAGGTCGAATTTCGCATGCCAGCTTCGGAATGGTTCATTGGACAATACGGTTTCTCCCAGATGAAGATCGGGTGACCCTGCTGCATGCTGCATGACGAACATGACCTGGAAAAGAGGGCTGTGGTGCAGCTGTCTTTCAGTGACCACCTCCTCCACTACCCTTCCGAATGGAATGTCCTGGTGGTCATAGGCTTCCAGTACCGTTTGTTTTACTGAGTCAAGCAATTCCTGGAAAGACATGTCCCTTTCCTGGCGGCTGCGTATAACAATTGTATTGAGAAAGAACCCTATCAATCTTTCCGTTTCCTTGATCCTTCCAGTCATCGGCGTCCCGATGCAAATATCTTTTTGGCCGCTGTAACGGTATAGCAGCACCTTCAAAGCAGTCAGCACTGTTACGAACAATGTAGCCCGACAGGATATGGAAAAGGCTTTTAGCTGCAAGGACAAGCCGGCATCCAATGCCATACCCAGGCCTGTCCCGATGGTGGTTTGTACGCCAGGTCTTGGAAAGTCTGAGGGCAGTACGAGAGGCGGGGCTCCTGCGAGCTGTTTGCGCCAGTAGGCGAGCTGCCGCTCTTGTCTTTCCCCCTGGAGGAACCTCCGCTGCCATAGCGCATAATCGGCATATTGGATGGGGAGGGGCGGTAAAGATACAGTCCGGCCTTTTTCGTGTGCGGCATAGGCGGCAGTCAGTTCCTGCATCAGGATATTCCAGGACCAGGCATCGGCGGCAATATGGTGCAGGGTCAGGATCAACAGGTGTTCGTTGCCGGAAAGTGCAATCAGGTGGACACGCAATGGGTGATCTTTCGAAAGATCGAAGGGTTTGTCCACCAGGGCTGTGATCAGTTGCTGCTGTTCAGTCTGTTCGACCAGTTTACTTCCGTCAATGGTCTCCATTTGCCAGCGTCCTTTATCCATGACCTCCTGCCAGCGGATGCCTTCTTCTTCTTTTAGCACCGTGCGCAATACTTCATGACGGTCCACGACTTCCTGGCACGCCGCCTCCAGCGCCTGTATGTTCAGTATTCCTGTTAATCTCCAAACCCATGGAATGTGATAATGTGCACTTCCTTCCAACCGATGGATAAACCAGAGGCGTTCCTGGCTGAAAGATAAGGGAGACCTCCCACCAGACACCCGATGGGCGATCACGCTGTCCCAATCGGGGATATGGTTATCGGAACGGCCAGCCAACAGGGATTGTATCTCCTTTTTGTACCTCCTGATCTCACCTATGAAATCCTGGTCCACAGCTGTTTTACCATTCGTCTTATATTTCAGCTGTCCGTCCTCCAGAAAAAGTACGATCTCCCTTTTACCTGCCTCTTTTAGAAGAGATAATCCTTTATCAAGATCATTTGCCATATACACTTGTTAAAAAGCGACATCAATTTGTATGTAATCCCCTTGGTCCAGGACCTGCCGGATCTCATATTCGCAGGAGCTAAGTCCGTTGTAGCAATCTCTAGGTCTTTTCTGAAATTTTTCCCAATTACGGTTGAACATCTCCATCAAAGACGCGTCCTTGTCGACGACTCTTTCATGCGGCAGGGATTCATACCGACCATACCTGCGTTCGACAGGCAACCCTTTTTCCAGGAAGGACTTATAGAAGCAATCGTCCTCGCAGCCATATCCCGGATAGTCATTGTAGAATCCGTTCACCGAGCGCATGTGCGTTGCCGTCAGCAGGACATGTCCCGAAAAATAGCCCGGGTACGGCATGGTATAATTGTATTGCGAAGCCGCAGAGGCCATGTGCGTAACGCAGGAGGGAAAGGAATAATCAACATGGCCGTCGACCGCCAGCATGTCTATATCCGAAAGATCAAATGCGTCGGCTTTGTTTTCTGCGTAAAGAAAGCCTATGTTGAGCAGCTTCCCGCGATTGAAAGGACCTTCTCCCAGTTGGTGTACAATATAGATATCCGCGTCCGGGAAAAGTCGCCTGTAGTGGGGAACGAACTGCCTCAGGTGCTGTTCGCGGTTCCGGTAGGGAACGATGAAAGCAAGCTTGTAATCGAGTACGTACATAGTATATTATAGTTCAAAGACCTGACAGGATACATTGTTAGTCGCCGGCTCTCCGCCGCCCTGCATAATTCCTATATATTCCGCCAGCCCCATGATGGTGGAGAGATCGAATATCATTTTCAGCTGTATCCTGACTTTGAATTTTTCCTCTGCCTGGGCAACGAATTTAATGGCCAGCAGAGAATGGCCGCCCAGTGAAAGGAAATCGTCGGTGATGCCCACTTGGTCCAGTTCCAGTAATTCCTGCCACATCAGCACAAGCTCGGACTCCATCTCATTCCGCGGGGCGACAAAGGCTGCGGCAGACTTTCCGGCAAATGGTTCCGGCAAGGCACCCCTGTCTATTTTTCCACTGCGCGTTACCGGTAGCGATTCGAGCTGTATCCAGACACCTGGGACCATATATTCCGGCAGGTGGCGCAACAGGTAATCCCGCAGCAGTTCGGTGTCCAGGGTGTCATCCGCGGTGAAATAACCTATCAGTTGCTGATTCATGGCGTTGTCTGAGCGAACCGTGACCACACATTGCCTGACCAGCGCACTCTGATCTATCATACTTTCTATTTCTCCCAGTTCCACACGGTAACCTCTGATCTTCACCTGGTGGTCTATCCTTCGCAGGTAGACGATATTGCCGTCCGGCAGCCATTTACCCAGATCGCCGGTCCGGTAGAGGTAAGGATAGCCGGAGCCCGGGAAAATGTTCCGCAGGAATCTTTCCTCCGTCATTGACCGGTGATCCCAATACCCCCTTCCCACCCCGGCACCCGTGATGTATATTTCTCCGGCCACTCCTATGGGTACAGGGTGTTGACGGGCATCCAAAATATAAATTTTGTTATTGGGTACCGGCTTACCTATCGGGGTGTTTGAATCGGGGTCAGCCGTCCTCCGGAAGGGATAGAAAGTGGCGCATATCGTTGTTTCAGTGGGTCCATACCCGTTGATGATACGCAGCCAGGGTATCCTGTCCATAAAGCGCTGCAAAATGCCCTGCCGGATGGGCATGACGCCCACCAGCAACCGTGCCAGCGGTATAGGGTCGGCAACGGCCTCCAGGCAGGATATCACCTCCGGCAAAATAACAGGAGGAATATAAGCGGTGCCGATGCGATGGTCAATGAGATACCGGGCCAGCGAAGCAGGCTCGTATATCAGTTCTTCATCAAGCAGGTGCAAGGTGTTGCCATAACATAGGCAGGTGAATATTTCCCAGACCGAAACATCGAAAACGTAGGGACACACCGAGGTCCCTGGTCCATCGTCCATTCCTGCCGTCTGTTGAAAAGCCGACAGCAGGGACACTGCGTTGCGATGTTCTACCATGACCCCCTTGGGTCTCCCGGTAGAGCCGGACGTATAGATGATATAGGCGAGGTTTTCGGGGCGAACAGCAGTAGCAGGGTGGCCGGTGGGCTGACGGGCAATATCAGGCTGATCGTCATCCGGCAGCACTACCCTACCCGGCCATCCCTCAGGCAGCAGGGAATGGCTTTGCCGGCTGCTTACCGCAATGGTGGCGTGAGTGTCCTCCAGTATATAGCTAATTCGTTCAAGCGGATAGGTAGGATCAATAGGAACATAGGCTCCTCCTGCCTTCAATATACCCAGTATGCCGATGATCATTTCGGGAGACCGCTCTGCGCAGATGGCTACCGGCGTATCTTCCTTTACGCCCAGCTCGCAGAGGTAATGGGCCAGCCGGTTGGATCGTAGTTCCAGCTCATGGTAGGTGAGCTTGTAATATCCGGCGACCAGCGCCAGGTGATCAGGCTTCCTGCTGACCTGTTCCCTGATCAGATGCACCAGTGTCTTGTCGGCCGGATAGACCGCGGCCGTATCATTAAACGCCTCCAGTAATTGCCATTCTTCTTCGGGGGACAATAACCGGAGAGCGCCCAGCCTCGCCGGTTGGTCGTTGGTCAGCTGTGTTAATACCTGTCTGAAATGACCCGCTATCCGTTGTACCGTTGCGCCGTCCAGCAGCCTGGTGTTATAGCTGAATCCTATCCACATTTCCTCGTCCCCGCCGATCCTTATCGAGAGCGGATAATTCGATTGTTCCGTCATCCGGGGCTGTTTGATCTCCAGGGCCGGCTCTTGGCCGGCAACTTTCTTCCGGACAGGATAATTCTCGAATACCAGCAAGCTGTCGAAAAGGTCGCCACCAATGCCGGTCCATTTCCGAATATCGCTCAGCGGGCTGTATTGATAAGATAAACCTGCACCTTGCCCGGACTGAATATCCCGCAGCCACTGTCCTACGGGCGCATCAGGGTCTACCCGTACACAGAAAGGCAGCGTATTTATATACATACCCACCCGCTGCTCCACGCCCGGCATATCCGCAGGTCTGCCTGATACTGTTACGCCAAAGACGATGTTCTCTTTGCCTGTATAAGCATATAGCAGATAAGACCAGATACCCTGCATGAGGGTGTTGACCGTGATCTGCAGCCGTTGTGCATATCGTTGGATCCCGCCGGCGAAAGTATTATCCAGCCGGATGGTCTCCTCCGCATATTTGCCGATGCCGTTATTGCGGTCCGATACGAGCCCGATGAACGGGAGCAAAGGGGGATGATCTATCGCCGACAAATAATCCCGCCAGTAGCGCTCTTCCTTTTCTTTATCGCGTCCTTTCAGGTAATCGATGTAATCGGCATATCGATCTTCTTCCTGGGGTATATGTCGTTCTTCGAGCAAAGACTGGTAGATACCCTGCAGCTTGTCCAGCAATACCGCCATCGACCATCCATCCATCAGCAGATGATGGCTGGTCCACACCAGATGGTAGTCGGCTTCCGTCCGCCTTATCAACGCTAATCTCATCAACGGAGCTTTTGCCAGATCAAAGGGACGGCGACGGTCCTCTTCTTCATATGCTTCGATCCTTGCCTGCTGTTGTTGCGCGTCAAAAGCGCTGAGATCTATTTCGGTGACAGGAAGCATCGCCGTCCGGAATACACACTGCACAGGGACCTGGAAGATCGCGGGATAAAAGGCAGTCCGCAGGATGGTATGCTCCTGTATCAGCTGTTCCCAGCTGCGCAATAGTATTTCCGGCCGCAGTCCGGACAACTCGCAGGATAGCTGACCGATGTAGGCCTTTACCTGTTCATGGTACATGCCATGGAACAAGATGCCTTCCTGCAGACCGCTCATGCGATAGATGGATTCCAGAGGAGGCTGGCCCGTGATCCCGGTAGCCAGGAAGCGGTCGAGCTCATGGCAGCTGATCTCTGCCCCCAGTCCGTAGTCGGAGGGTGTAAACGTTTCGTTGGGCTGTGAGACGCAATGGTCGATCAGCTTTTCCAGACAGCTGATGTAGCGGTCTGCCAGCTGTTGAATGGTCTTCTGCCTGTAATGCAGCCTGCTATATGTCCAATGTAATTGGAGCGCTCCGCCGGATATCCAGCCATTCAATGACAGAAGCGCCGGCAGCCTGTGGCTGCTGCTCACCGTGGCACCAGCCTGCTCCGTACAGCTGCTGAACAGCTCGCTGCTGTCAAGCAGGTTATCCAGCTGTCCCATATAGTTGAACAGCATCTGCCAGGGGGAATTGTCCCCCAGGCCTTCTATCTTGTTTAAATATTTCAGTACACCAAACCCTATCCCTTTGTCCGGAATGCTTCTCAGACCTTCCTTGACCTCTTTGATCAGCTGGCCAGGGGATATTCCTGGTTCCGACGCCAGCAACACCGGAAACAGGCTCGTAAACCATCCGACAGTCCGGTGGGTATCTATACCTGTCACTAAGCTGTCTTCGCGGCCATGGCCTTCAAGTCCTATCAACACCTGCCTGTCGCCGCTCCAGGCCGTCACTGTGCCGGCAAGCGCTGCCAGCAGGATATCGTTTATCTCGGTATGGTACGCCCTGGGGACATCCTGCAATAATTCAGCTGTTCGGGCGGCTGACAGGCGTACTATGATGTTTTCACTGTCTTTCATCATCACCGGCCTTTCATAGACCATGTCTGCAGGCAGTGGCTGCCCCTTTATCACCATGTCATTCCAGTACGCCTGTTGTGATAGCAAACGGGCGCTCTGGCCATATTCTTTCAATGCCTCATACCAATCGCGGCAGGAACTGCTTTTTACAAAGGCAGGCATTCCGGGTCCCCTGGAAATATGCTGCAGCAGCTGCTCGAGATCCTCCAGCAGGATATGCCAGGAGACCCCATCCACAGCCAGGTGATGAACGATCAATAACAAACGGTTTTTTTCTTCTTCTATGGGAGTCCGGAACAGCACGACCCTCGTAATATTTCCCTGTAGAATATCCAGGCTTTCCTGGTAAGCCGCAGCCCGGGTGGGAATGATGACGGAGAGGCTGTCCGGGTTTTCACCGGTGAGATCGCAGACCTGTACGTCCGTACTGTTTGCGCTGTAGTATTGCTTCCACCCTTCCGCTGTCCGTTGGTATTGAAACCGTAAAGAATCATGATGCCTGATCAGCTCCTTTATTGCCAATGACAGGGTCTTGACTTCTATCTTCTTGTCTATCCCGATCAGTCTGTTATGATTAAAGTGCGCTATCGCCGGGTTCCGTTCTTCTCTCTCAAGATACCATTGCTGCATGGGAAATAGCCCGCACTCTCCCTGCAATACACCCTGTTCGGCCCGTATCTCCGATGTCACCTGCCGGGACAGAACAGCTGCCGACAATCGTTCTATGCTTTGATAGGAAAAAATATCTTTAGGCCTGATGACATACCCGGCCCGTCTCGCGCGGCTGGCCACCTGGATGGTGATGATGGAATCTCCGCCCAGCTCGAAAAAATTATCTCTTATGCCTATATTCTTCACACCGAGGAGCTCCTGCCAAATTTCCGACATCACCTGTTCCGGTTCGTTACGTGGTGCTACATAAGCACTCCGGGACAGCATTCCGTGGTCTGCCTGCAGGAGGGCCTGTCCATCCACTTTACCGCTCCCTGTCAGCGGTATTGCATCCAGGTGGATCCACATTGCAGGGACCATATACTCGGGCAGCCGACACCGCAGATGGTTTTGCAGGATTTCCTGGTCGAAGCCTTGTGCGGCCACTGCATATCCGATCAGGCGTCTGTTGCCGGCGGCATCTTCCCGCGCCAGCACCACGCACTGCTGTACGAGGCCGCTTTGCTGTGCCATTGCCTCTATTTCTCCAGGCTCGATCCTGTACCCTCTTATTTTTACCTGCTGGTCCTTCCTACCCAGGTATTCCAGTTGTCCATCAGGCAACCACCTTCCCAGATCACCGGTGCAGTAGCGTTTGGTCCTTTGTTCTTCCGGGAAGGAAGTATCTGCGATGAATTTTTCTGCGGTCAGCTCCGGCCGGTGTAAATATCCACGCGCTACCTGTACGCCTCCTATGCAGATCTCTCCTATAAAGCCTGGCGGGGTCAGCTGATGATCCGCATTGACAAGTTGTATGGTGACGTTATCGATCGGCTTTCCGATGGAAATAACGGGGCGATGCGGGTCGCCTGCGGCAATAGTCAGGCAGGTGACGTCAACGGCCGCTTCCGTGGGTCCATATAAATTATGCAGATCGATATGGGGCAATTTTCTCCTGACGAGGTCGACCTGCCGGGGTTTTAACTCTTCCCCGCTGCACAGCATATGTTGCAGGGAGGGCAGCCCGCCTTCGTCAATTTCCAGTAGAAAGGCTTCCAACATAGAAGGGACGAAATGAATAAGCGTGATCTTTTGGTCGTTGATGACCTTCTTCAGGTAAGTGGGGTCTTTGTGTCCTGCCGGTTCTGCCATTACCAGCCTTGCCCCCGCCAGTAAAGGCCAGAACAGCTCCCACACCGATACGTCGAAACAGTAGGTGGTTTTTTGCAGCACACTGTCCTTTTCATCCAGTCCAAAATAGCGCTGGGCCCACAGCAGCCGGTTGACAACACCGTCGTGCTGGTTCATCACGCCTTTCGGCCGGCCTGTTGATCCGGAAGTATAAATTACATAAGCCAGGTGATCGGGTCGCAGCTGCGTGAAGGGCCGGTCAGCAGGCTCTGCGGCTATATCCGCCCAATCGGCATCCAGCAGCATGACGCGCACGGCAATATCCTGAGGCAACGATAGCCGGCTCTCGCGGCTGGTCAATATGATCTTCGCACTTGTATCTTCCAGCATATAAACCATCCGTTCCTGCGGATACGCCGGGTCCAAAGGAACATAGGCCGCTCCAGCTTTCAGTATCCCCAGCAGGGCTACCATCATTTCAACAGACCTTTCCAGACAGACTGCGACCAGGTGTTCTTCCTGTATCCCCGCCCGTCTCAGATAATGTGCCAGCCGGCTGGATCGCTCGTCCAGCTCCCGGTAGGACAGCTGCTGCTGGCGGAATACCAACGCCGGTGAAAACGGCGTTCTCATGACCTGCTCTGTAAAAAGATCAACCAGTGTCTTTTTCCCTCCGGGATAGGTAATTGCCGGACCGTTAAAGGATTGAAGCAAAGTAAATTCCGCCGGCGACAGCCCTGTAACCTGACGTACCTTCTTTGCAGGATGGTTTACACATTCACGAAGCAATTCCAGGTAATTTTGGAGCAGCGTGCCTGCAAAAACGCTGAATACCTCATCACACGTCAGATCCAGTCTTAATTTTATCGTTCTGCCATTGTCAAAGACGGATATGCCAATGTCATATTGATCATCGCCCACCTGGCTGTTCGCATACCCCGGGGCGTCAAATTCTTCCAGGTTATTGAAACGGGAACTTTGTCCTGTCCCTTTGACCATATTGAAGATTACCCTGGTAAGCGGTTTGAGGCCGGTGCCATTTCGTTTGCTTACCTGTCTTGCCAGCTCTTCATATGATACATCGCTGTGCCTGAAACCTTCAATCACCTCCTGATTGACTTTACCCAGCAGCTCTTCCAGCGTATCATCCGGACGGATGCTGTGGATGTGGACCAGGCGCCCCGCAAAAAGGCCGATCACGTCCCTATAGCTCTTTTTACCCAGTCCGCGCCCGCTGATGATGTTGCCAATGGCGATGGTGGAAAGCCCGGCATATTTATGGAGAAAAACGACATAAGCCAGTTGGAAAACGGATGAGTGCAACACTTTCTTTTTCAGGGAAAGCGTCCTGATGTCATCAGCGAGGTGCCTGTCCAATTCCCATTCTGCATGATAGAGCTGCGGCGGGGAGCCGGCTTTATAGAAAGCGAGATCCAGGGCCGGGAGATCCTGTGAAAGCCGGTGCATCCAATACTCCTTTTGCTGCTGGTACTCCGCCGTCCCGAAGAACTCATGCTGACGAACCGAATACCCTGAATATTGTTCCGATGGCATTATTCCAGGGTCCGGCGTTTCTCCTTCCATCAGGGAATTATAGTATTGCATCAGCTCGTTCCAGAAAATGTCCATGGAGATGGAATCGGTAATGATATGATTCATGTTCAGGATGAAAACGCTGAAGGTGGGTAGTTCCAGCACTTTGAATCGCACCAGGCTTCCATGTTCCAGATCGAACCCGAAATTTTCTTCTTCTTCTATCTCCGACCGGATAAAGGCATCTACGGTTGTTCCATTATAGGTGATATGCATAAAATGATCGCCTATACCCGGTGAAGGGTTCACGATCTGGTAGAGTTCATCCTTGTAAAGCCTGAAATTAGATCGAAGGGAAGAATGTCTTTTCAGGATCATCTCCGTTGCTTGTTTCAGGGCATCCACAGAAAAATGTCCCCTGAAAAATCTTTTCTGGATGAAGTTCCAATAGTACGATTGGCTGGTGAGAGAATGGAACCAGATACCCTTTTGCTGGACGGATGCGGGTACACTATGTTCCTGTGCGGCAGATCCATCTTTCATATACCGGGTTTTAGAGAGTAATGATTAATAGGCAAAACCAATGGAATCCCTTGCGAAGGCATTCTTAACGGAGGAAGCAATGGTCTTTGACACAAAATCCCCGAATAAAATGCCTTGCCGGGTAAGGACAAGCTCTTCCTTATCATTGGTGATATATCCCTTATCCGTCAGCTGATCGATCACGTCGGGGATCAGGCAGAAATAATCGAACCCGAACTTATCGACAAACTCTTTCTTGCTGTAGGAGAAGAGTCTGGCTGCGCAAAGCAGCAGCTCTTTAACGATCATATCCTTGTAGGTCATGCTAAAGGTCCTGTAGACGGGCATCGTATTGTTCCTTACCTTTTCCGACCAGGCAGGAATATTATTCAGGTTCTGGTAATTGATGCTACCGATCTTTCCGAAAGAAGAAGCCCCGTAGGCGATCATGTCCTCTCCACGCCAGGTGTTTTCAATATATACGCTTTGAGCGCCTTTCCTGTTGAAAGCAAAAGTACTCCAGAGATCGAGCCCTTCGGAAAAACATATCTCCATGGCTCTTTGCATATATGCTATTTCCTGTGTCTCTCCGGGCAGGTCGATCTCCTTACTGTGAACGCCTTTTTTAAAGAAAACGGTATTGGCATAGGTTTTCATTTTATAGATCGTCAGCATATCGGTTTGTTGTTGGACAGCAGTAGCGATCGAGGCTTCCCAGGAAGACATGCTTTCACCTGCTAGGCCGCTTAGCAGATCGATATTCACCTCGAAACCGCCGGTGTCCTGGACGGTTCTTATGGAATTTATTGCCTGGGCGGCAGTATGTTTTCTGCTGCTCAGCCGGATCACTTCGTCATCAAAAGACTGTACGCCCATGCTGATCCTGTTGACTCCGCATGCCCGGAGCCATTCCAGCTTATTCCTGCTGAAAGTCCCTGGCTCGGCCTCGAAGGCGAATTCCGGGTCTTCTATACGATGGTATTTGTGCAGCGTTTCCACCACCTTCCGGAACTGGGGCTCGGTGAGAACGGAGGGCGTCCCGCCTCCTACATAAATGGAATTGACCTTTTTCCCGGCCAGGCTATATCGTTCGCTGATCATTTTGATCTCCATGCAAAGAGACTCCACGTAGTCTTCCACCTGATCTTTGGATTTGATGAGCTCCTTCATATAGAAGCAGTAATCACATATTTGGATACAGAACGGGATGTGTATATAGATATTGATCCCTTCCGGCGATAGTAGCCGGGCGTTGCTATCGCTGGTCCAATATTTATAAAAGGGATAATTCGTATAGAATTCCTCCCGGGTGGCCGGTTCCTGGCGTCCATCTATATGCAGGCTGATAGTGGCAGGGTCCACCGGGCCTTCAGGGTTGTCGTATTTGTACTCAAACTTTCCCATCTTCTTCGTTTTAATGGTCAAAATTATTTTTCTCCTACCATGATCATGGATCTTGCGTGGTTGTCGTAAGGCGCCCCGGCAAAATTTCCATATACTTTAATGTTCCTGAAACCTGCTTCTTTCAGGTGACCTTTCAGCTCTGTGGCGGAGTACAGCCGGTGATAAGCAGTGATCTCATCCGAGGAATCGCCCCGGGTGATCGTCCGTTTGCACTCCAGCAGGTTCCAGTCATTGAGGATGGTGCTCTCCGCAACGACCCTGCAATCGTCGTACTCAAGCTCTTCCACTTTACGGAAGGTGGATGCTATGACCTCCTTACCCAGGATCTCGATAATAAATTTCCCGTTTGGCGCCAGTGACATCCATGCATTCTTCAATACCAGGAGGTCGTCATTGATGTCCTCGAAATATCCGAAGGAAGTACACAGGTTGGCCACCAGGTCGAAGGCGCCGGGCTGACAAAAATCTTTCATATCACTGTGCACAAATTTTATGGAAAGCCCTTCCCTGTCAGCATTGTCTTTTGCAATTTCCAGATAAGGTTTTGTGATATCCACTCCTGTGACATCGAATCCATTCCGGGCGAATTCCAGAGAATGCCTGCCAATGCCACAGCAGAGATCGAGCACACGGCTTCCCCTGGGCAGCCCACCTAGCAATCTGACCAGTCTTTCGACTTCCATAAAGGTCAGCATCACAAGATTCTTATTAAAAATGACCGAACGCTTGAGCATCCAGTCTTCCTCTTTTGCAAACCATGCACTATTTTCCATATTTATATATTTTATGAATGTTTTTTAAAGGTTCGTTGCCATTACTTTCCATCAAACAATGCAGCATACCGAAATACCTGTCCGCCAGCTGGTGCAACCGGGACAGGGGAAAGACGCCTGTCGTCGAGGACAGCCTGATCGTCAGGCTTGATCCTGCTTCGAAGACCGCGGCGGACAGCGGCAGATTCTCTTTGTTCCGCAAGGGAATATGCAGTCGCAGGGATGCTTCGCCAAAATGGTATTCCTCTTTGTTGATATGGTAGCCGAAGAAATTGGTGATCAAAGCCTTCGTATCATACCCATGTGCGGTCCAAAGACCTATGAGGTTCTCAAATGGATATCGGTGATGCCGGAGCGCTTTTCGTATCCTGTCCGAGCAATCATCGGCAAAGACATTAAGGTTCATGTCCGGATGAATGGGCACTCTTATCAGCAATACGTTGGAGAGCAGTCCAACGATCTCTCCGAAGCCCGCTTTGTCCCTGTTATGTATGGGGACCATGACGGCAAGCTCCTGTGTGGCCGTAATCTCATGCAAAAGGAGACAATACGCGATCAGCAATAACTGAAACCTTGTCATATGACGGCCTTCGAGGTAACGCTCCACCGCTGAGGATAATTCGGCGGGAAACTCGCTGACAAAGCAAACTCCATCGAATTTCGATGATCCTTCCCTGCGGCCGGAAGCGGGAAAGCGGGGTATTGGCAAGTCGTAGGTCGTCTGTTCCTTCCAGTATAGCTCATCCGCGATGAAGTGTGGGGATTGCTGATAATGACAAATGCTTCTTAGTGCGTCGGAGTACTGGAGCTTTTCACTGCTGTAGCTGCATCCATTATAAAGATTTTCCAGTCCGTCGAGTATGATCTTCATGGATTCGCCGTCTGAGCAGATATGCGGCATATCCACATACAGATATCTTTTAGTATCTCCCAGCTCAAGTATATAGGCTTTAAGGAGGGGATGCCGGCCAAGATCAAAGGGGCGGGTCGCCGACAGGATAGCTTCATCGACCTCTGTTCCCGGAAAGGACAAGACCTCCAGCTGAAACTGAAAATCCGATAGCTTTCTCAGGATTACTTTTCCCTTTTCGAAAGCAAAAGTCGTCCGCAGGGCTTCATTATCCGCGATGATCCTGTGGAAGGCGGCCTCCAGCCTGGGGAGATCGATGGTCCCCCGGATCTCAAAGCTCAGGGATGAGTGGGGGAAAGCTTCCGACGGATATAGCTTATGTTGTATAAAGAGGTTTCTTTGTGTGTGAGAAGCGGCGGATGGATCGAATGGCATTGTGGACGACCCATTGTCAATAAAATGCGTCTCCGCTCTTTCCCTGAGACGGGCGGCCAGGGCTTCAACGGTCAGGCAGTCGAAGAGCTCCGATGCCGGCATCTCGATCCCGAACTGTTCAAAAATGGAGAAGCTGAGCCTTAACAATAACAGCGAATCTCCACCCAATTCAAGGAAGTTATCCCCAAGGCCGATGTTATTTCGTTGCAGCAGCTGCCGCCATAACAGCAGCAATCTTTCTTCCCACTCATCGGCGGGCGCTGCCGGCTGAGATACATCATCCCTGTCGTTTTCCTCTGCCGGATCGGGCAAAGCCTGTTTATCGATCTTATTATTGAAATTCAGCGGCCATTGCTGCATGATGATCCATTTTACGGGCATCATGTAATAGGGCAACTGCTCACGAAGGAGGAGCAGCAGCCTTTGTTTATTGTAGGATGTCCCTGGCTTGATATAAGCGGCCAGGTAACTGGCTGCCTTCTCCCGTTGTTTCAGGGTCACCACACATTGCTGCACCATGCCTGTCAGCAGGATGACATTCTCGATCTCTTTCAGCTCGATCCGGTGACCAAGGATCTTTACCTGGTCGTCCGTCCGGCCGATGTATTCCAGGAGACCGTCCGGTGTTACCCGGACCACGTCGCCTGTGCGGTACAATCTTTTTTCTTCTTCTCCTACGTTACGGAAAATAAATTTCTCCTGTGTCAGGTCTGGCCTGTTCCAATATCCCCGGGCCAGCAGATCTCCTCCAATATATAATTCTCCTTTCCCGCCTTCCTGCACCGGGAGCTGATGTTCGTCCAGCACGTAGGTCTGAACGTGATCCAGGGCCTGCCCCAGGGGTATGGCTCGGGGGAACTGCTCTGCCGCCGCCGGGAACCGGAAGGTGATCACCCCCACAGTCGTCTCTGTTGGGCCGTAATGATTGTACAACACGCAGCCGGGAGGAAGCAGGTCGAACACCTGGCGGGCTACCGTCCACGGGCAGGCCTCGCCTCCGAGGATCAGTCTTTTACCCGGGAGCAGCTGGCGGATATTTTCCTGCTGCAGAAAAAACTCCATCAGGGACGGGGTCGTTTTATAACAATCGATGGGAAAGGTCGAAAAATAACCAGCCAGTGCCGCAGGACTGGCAATGCTTTTAACGTTTAAAATATGAAGGGTTTTCCCGTAGCACAGGGCGGCAAATACAGCAGTATGTCCTGCATCGGCAGAGAAAGTGCCGAGAAGGCCATAGCTTTCGCACACATCCAGCTCCAACCTGGCGCGGACATCCTGCAGGTAGGTGGTCAGTTGGTCATGCTGCACCATGACCCCCTTGGGCCTTCCCGTTGAGCCTGACGTATAAATGATATAGGCAAGGCTGGACGGCTGCGGCAGATCACAGGTGGGCGGCAGTCTTTCAACGGATGGCAACGGCCAGTCCGCATCCAGCAGGATCAGCTGCTGTGGAGCCCATGCCGCCAGCTTTTCACAGGTGGAGCCGTCTGCCAGGACAAGCATAGCGGCCATATCCGCCAGCAAATAGCGGATCCTTTCTTCCGGATAGTCCGGATCTATTGGCACATATACGCCTCCTGCCTTCATCACACCCAGCATGGCGACTATGCAGTTGATATCGCGTCCTATGACCACCGGAACGGGGATATCCCGCTGAATACCTGCCGCCCGGAGATAAAGAGCCAGCTGGTCCGTCCTCCTGTCGAGATCCTGATACCCGATGAAGCGGTCTCCGCATCTCACGGCTATCTTTTCCGGAAATTCAGCAGCAGCCCGGAGGAACAACTCCACCACAGTTGCGGCGGTACGAAACTTTTTATCCATCTCCTGGGCCGCGCGCTGCCCTGCGGGCAGGGACGGGCCTTCAGCGGCAAGCGCCTTCAGCCTGCCGGCATAACCTGATGCATCGGCGAGCACTGTGTTTATGGTATTCCGAAGATTTTCAGCTGTGACCCGGGCCGGCGGCAGATGAATGCCAATCCCCAGCTCCTGTACCTTCTCTGCTGTCACCTGTTGTTCCGGTATAACGGGAAGCACGATCATAGGAGTTGCCGTAGCGATGGCTTCATGAAGGCTGGCCATCCCCCCTCTTGTCACGAACAACCGGGCTCTTCTCAGCATAGCCAGCTGATCAGTGAATGGAACGACTGTGATATGGCCGGGCAGATCGCCCAGGTCCGGGATGTCCACTTTTGAGCCTACGGACAGGACACATTCAATGTCGAAGTCCTTTAATACATCTATGCAGAGTCGATAGAAGGAACTGGAATTATTAACGATCGTCCCCATGGATATATAGATTATTTCCTTTTCTTCCTCCTGCTGCGGGGGCAGTGGATATCCGGCAAAAACAAAATCTTCACCGAACAACTGTCTCCGGGGCTGAAATGCGGGATGAATAAAAGACAGGTTAAGGCTGCCTTTATTAATATAGACGTCCCACAGATCGGGCCGGCCCGGCAATTGCAACCTGTCATACAGCGCCTGGCTTTTCCGGTAAAACCCGATAGCGTCGCTGACATGATGGAATTCCTTCTGTTGGCTGGAATTGATCTTGCGGAAGAAAGGAAGCATGATCCTTTTATCCAGTATAAAAGTAGTGTACAGCGTGATCGCAGGCAGCCTGAAATATGCTGCCATTAGTTTACCCCACACAGCCAGATGGGAATGGAGGATAAAGTCCGGTTTCTCCCTGGCGATCTCTTTTTGAAGAAAACCGGTCAGGCAGTCCGCCGCGTCAACAAGGATCTCGCCGAACTGGAAATAGGAGGTATTTTCATCCACCTTATCCGCATAATAGCCATTGAAATATCCAGGATAATCCCGGCAGACAAATGCATGCTTTCCCTGCGGCCGGAAATCTGCCGTGTTGTAATAAATGATATCATATCCTTTCGCAGCGATGCTGTCGACGACCGGCGTCAGCGTTTTGCTGACACTGACGGACGGCACACTTAGAAATAATCCTTTGGGCATTGTCTACAGACTTTTTAGCGGCTGGGAGGAAACGCTGGCCCTGGAACCGACAAAATCAGCCAGGTTATTGATGCTGCTGAACAAGCGGGCGCTGATCTCATTTTCATTGAAACTGATGCCAAACTTTTTTTCAATGAGTACAATGAAATTAATGATCGCGATCGAGTCCAGCCCTAATCCATCGTCGTAAAGAGACGCATTGTCATCAATATCCTGCATATCGATGCTCATATCGAGATCATTGACAATGATCTCTTTTAACTGGTGCTTTACCTCTTCCGGATTGAACGCTTTCATGATCGTTGATTTTTATTTTTAACAATGGTTTTATACTGGTCGATCAAAGAGATCCTGTCCGGCTTGCCATTTTGCAGCCTGGCCATATCTTGCACAATATGAATGATATCGGGAACGAAATGGCTGTGCATGCCAGACCTGCAGCGTTTTCTGGCAAGTCCTTCTTCCAGTTCGTAACCTTTGGCCAGTTCGCAGACAGCCGTCAGGCCTGTGACCAGCCCATTTTCTTCTTCCTGTTCAAAAACAACCGCCTGGCTTATTTCCGGGAACATGTTCTCCAGCATTGACGCGACCTCATCCAGGGAAATAAGGAACCCGGCCCGGTTGATGCAATTATCCATTCTTCCCATGACGGTGAATCTGCCGTCACCGGCGTCCGCGCCCATATCGCGGGTGGCATACCAGCCGTCGGCAGCGGCCGGCGAGGGAACGCGATCGCCTTTGCTGTCGACATAACATTCAAAGCCCGCAGGATGCCTGCATAACACCTCGCCTTTCTCTCCGCCCGCGATCTTTACTTCTACTTCGTCCAGGGGCTGCAATATTCCCTCGCTCCTTTCCTGAAGGCTGTCATCAACAGGCGTCGTGGCAATAGCGCCCATTTCTGTACAGCCGTATAGATTGATCAGGGGACCATAGGCAGATGTGAAGTTCCGCCAGGTGTCCTGCCTGATCTTTTCGCCTGCGGTGATGTAAATGCTTTTTGCAGGAATGGCTTTGCCGAGGGTCAATAACATTTTGGCCACTGTGGGTGTGATCAGGGTTATATCGGGCAGAAATGATGACATCCTGTCCAGGAATTTAACGACATTGTTCCTTTCTATGAGGCAAAGCTCTGCTCCGCACAGGAGCGCCGGCAGCAGACCTACGCCCAAACCATACATGTGTCCGACCGGCACGGGTACCAATACCCTTGATTGTTGGCGGAACCCAAACCTTTTCACGCCGCCATACGCATTCCGGATCAGCATTTCCTGCCGGTAATGTATATACTTCGGCCGGCCGGAACTGCCGGAAGAAGAAAAAAGGACAGACCCATTACCAGGTATGAAGGCATTCCCCTTACCGGCATGCGCCGGGTTCCTTCTGAGCTCCAGTGTCTGGCCCATAGAGAAGGGATCATCGCCTACTGAGAGGAGCAGGTCGCAAAAAGGAGGAGCCGATCCTCCGGAAGTCATATGCGGCGACTGCAGGTAAAAATTGACCCTTGCCGAAAGAAGATAGAGCAGAACGAGCACGCGCGTAATGCTGTTCTCCGCCGTCAATGCCAGACAATGTATCTGCTGTTCATCGTTGGTTTTGAAAAACAGTTCCAGGTCTTTCAGCAATTGCGGCACATCTGCATAGGAAATGATAGCATGGTCATCGCGGAGCCGCCTTGCGCCTGCGTCCGGGGGGATAATAAGCATGTTCAGCGATATTTTAAACGCGGCCTAAAGATTCTTCATTAAAGAATTCGCAAATGCAGCCTATCTCACGATCGTCGACCCAATAATCATATTTCTTTCTAAAGATCTTCGGGGATCTTACATTCAGAAAGGCCGCGTGATCAGGGCTGATCTCCTGGATAGTGGTTATATTTTTCTTTTGTATGGAATGGGCATTGTTCAGTGCCAGGAATACCAGGCCGATCGGCAGCGTGTCATCCACGAGGCATTTGTATTCTTCTTCAGTCAGGCTATCCCGGTTGAGATAGCTGACACAATACAGCACGGGTATTTCAGGTGTATCGAAAAAAAGCTTGACCACTCTTTTAATGACCCAATGGCCGGAAAGAAAAATCTCTTCCTGGGACAGGATCGTCACCAGTAAGCGATTCCCTCTCAGCGCCTCCAGGAATAAGGTGGTAGAATCGCCTAACTCAATAAGGTCATCTACCAGGCTGCCGGTGTGATGGTGGAGCATGTTAAAAATCTTCGTACCAGAAAAAGGAGGATTATAAAAAGGAGCTGATGTACAGCAGGATGAAGAGGAACAATAAATGATTAAGTGAAAGCATATAGCTACCGCTACAGATATTAACAGTAATATCTTTCCTTAAAATGAAAATAGCCATGCGATGCAATGCCGGCTATTAAAATGTATTAGACCTCTGTTTTCAAATTTAGGGAATAAATAAATTTGAACAAGTAAATATTAAAAAATAATTTTACTACAATCTATTTTTCATTATGAACAGGTCAACCTTATTTCCTATGATGGCCTTGTTTTGTGCACACATTCAATTGCATGCACAAAATAATTTCTGGAACGACCGCAATGCTTATCTCGGAGAACCGTTGCCTTCTGACACACCCAGGGTCTTTGCTCCCGGCAGGCTGGCTGACACAAGCGCCTGGGCCGGAGACAGAATAGCTTTCTCGCCGGATGGAAAAGAATTCTATTTTAGCCATAATACGGAATGGTTCAGCCATACGAACTTAAAAGTCAAGTACATGAAGTTCGACAACGGCAAATGGAATGGCCCGTTCGTTCTTAACACTCAATTCTACGCGCCCACCTTTTCTATGGATGGAAAGACCTTGTATTTCCTGCGGCAAAAGGGAGAGGTGTACCGCTCCTCCAGGACTTCCAATGGCTGGACAGAACCGGAGATCTACCTGAAAATGAATTATGGCCTTTATGATTATATGCCTGTCCGGAGCGGCATCAGCTATGCAGGCAGCAATGCCCACCAGGGTGATATAAAGGACTGGAGCACCTATGATTTTTGTACCTTTTCCATCAAGGGCAAGGACACTGTCATTGCAAGCCTGGGAGTTCCACTGAACACTCCGGGATTTGACGGTGATTTTTTCATCGCGCCAGACGAATCCTTCATGGTCCTCAGCGCCAAAGAAACAAAAGAATTCCAGTGTGAGCTGTATATCAGCTACCGTAAACCGGACAAAACCTGGACGAACCCTAAATCCCTGGGACCCCTGATCAATAACGGACTGGCGCACCGATGGGGAGAATATGTTACACCGGACAACAAATACCTGTTCTATACCCGCGGCACCGGGCCCAAGTCCTGTTTTATATATTGGGTCCGTTTCGACCGGATGCTGGAGAACCTGCGGCATACCAATTTTGAACCCTACGTCAGCGTAGCGCCCGGAGACCAGGAGACAAAGATGGGACAGTCTTTTCGGCTGCAGATCCCTGAACGTACCTTCATGGATGATGACGGCAACCAGACGCTGACCTGGTCGGCGGGGCTCGACAATGGCAGTCCGCTGCCATCCTGGTTGAAATTCGATCCGGCAACAAAGGTTCTTGCCGGGACGCCGATGGAGAAAGGAACGTATACAATAAGGATATCGGCGACCGACACGGCCAATGCCGCGGCTGCCTGCCATTTTACATTGCAAATCGATTAAACATTATCCCGTGCTAAAAAACTATTTCAAGATCGCGCTGCGTAGTCTTTTCAAACACAAAGCGCATTCCTTCATCAATATTGCCGGCCTCTCTGTCGGAATGTCCGTCGCCATGCTGATCGGCCTTTGGATCCGCGATGAGTTCTCTTTCAACACACAATTCCAGGATCACGATCATATTGCGCAGGTGATGTGGAATTACAATTACAACAGCGAAAGGATATCGCTTGCCTATAACCCCTACCCGATGGGCGCGGAACTGAAGAGCAGCTACGGCAGTGATTTCAAGTATGTGGTGATGTCTACATTTACCAGGCAGTATGTATTGACAAATGGCGAGAATAAATTCATGAATAAGGGAAATTTCATGGAGCCAGCAGCGACGGACATGCTTTCCTTACAAATGATAAGGGGATCAAGAGAAGGATTAAAGGAACCTTCCTCCATTTTACTTTCTGCTTCATTGGCAAAAGCCATCTATGGAGATGCTGATCCCGTCGGAAGGATACTCAAAATGGAAGATAAGGAGAACGTAAAGGTGACGGGTGTTTATGAAGATCTGCCCTATAACTCCGATTTCAAAGATATTTCCTTTATCGCGCCCTGGGAGCTCTATGTGATGATGAAACCGGAGATAAAGACCGAGTCTAACCCCTGGACGCATAACAGGTTCCAGACCTTTGTCCGGCTGAATGATGGAGCGGATATGCAGCAGGTGTCGGATAAGTTGAGGGATCTCCGGGTAAAAAAGCTGCCGCCTGAAGAAGCCCGTGTATTACAGCCTGTTGTTTTCCTTCATCCCATGCCCAGATGGCATTTATATTCTCCCTTTAATGATGGAGCTAAGAGCAGGGAACAGATTCAAAACGTCTGGCTTTTTGGCATTATAGGAATCTTCGTGCTGCTGTTGGCCTGTATCAATTTTATGAACCTCAGTACGGCCCGGTCTGAAAAACGGGCAAAGGAGGTGGGCATCCGCAAAACGATCGGTTCGGTCCGCAGCCAGCTGATCGGCCAGTTCTTCAGCGAGTCCCTGCTGGCAGTTGCCTTTGCCTTTATCCTCGCTCTGGCCTGGATGTTGCTGATCCTGCCCTTCTTTAATGAGGTGGCAGGTAAGAAGCTGGGTATTCCCTGGTCGAGTCCCGGGTTCTGGCTGGCGAACCTGGCTTTTATTTTGCTTACCGGTCTTATTGCCGGCCTTTACCCGGCCTTATATCTCTCCTCTTTCCAGCCAGTGAAAGTGCTGAAAGGAACTTTCAAAGTCGGCAGGCTGGCGTCCCTGCCGCGAAAGGTATTGGTTGTATTGCAGTTCACTGTTTCCGTCATCCTGGTGATCGGTACGATCGTTGTTTACCGACAGATCGAATACAGCCGCAACCGACCCATCGGGTATGACAGCAATGGGCTTATCACCATACCAGTGACTTCGGATATTCAGAAAAATTTCAACACGATCAGGGAGGAGTTGCGGCAGTCCCAGGTAGTTACAGAGATAGGAGCATCCGTCAACACTACGACGGATTTTAATGTCGGCGATACAAAATTCAACTGGGAAGGTAAAGACCAGAATTTACCCGTTGATTTTGCGATCAGCAATATCACTTATGAATATGGTAAAACCATTGGCTGGAAGGTCATCGAGGGCCGTGATTTTTCACGTGATTTCCCAACGGACTCGAACGCTTTCATATTAAATGAGGCCGCGGCGAAGCTCATTGGATCCAAGCATCCTATAGGTGAGACGATCCGGTGGGATGGAAAACCTTTTCACGTGATCGGCATCGTTAGCAACATCGTTTTTGAATCGCCCTACCAGTCGGTGAGCCCATCGATCTTTCATATATCCGGCGGTCAGAACCGGGCAGTCACCCTGAAAATAAACCCGGCAATAAATGCATCCAGGGCCCTGGCACAAATAGCAGCCGTCTTCAGCAGATACAACCCTGCCTATCCATTCACCTACCAATTCGTAGATCAGGAATATGCCAAAAAATTCGAGAACGAGCAAAGGATCGGCAAGCTATCGGGCATTTTCTCCGGCCTTGCCATTTTTATCAGCTGTCTCGGACTGTTTGGCATGGCTTCATTTATGGCGGAGCAAAGAACGAAAGAGGTCGGCGTACGAAAAGTGCTGGGTGCGTCCGTCTTCCATCTCTGGCGGCTGATGTCCAGGGAATTTATCATCCTAGTCCTCATCTCCGTGCTCATCGCATCACCCACAGCCTATATATTTATGCATAACTGGCTGCTTAACTTTGAATACAGGCCGGGCATCTCCCCGTGGATATTCGTAATGGCAGGGGCGGGAGCATTCGCTTTGACCCTGCTGACAGTAAGTTACCAGATCATCAGGGCAGCTCTCATGAACCCCATCAAAAGCCTTCGGTCGGAATAGGCATAGCATTAAGCTCCAGTGACAGCCGGCGTCGGGGCCGGCGGTGCTGCTGGTGCAGAAGCCGGCCCGGCGGGGACTGCTGGTTCTGCCTGTCCCTGTTTACTACGTTCCAGCAGCCTGAGCACCTGGTCCATCTGGGGGAAAATAACGATCCTGGTACGCCTGTTGGCCGACCGTCCTTCCGGCGTATCATTGGGACCAACGGTGACATATTCGCTGCGACCGGCGGCCGTCATCCGCTGAGGCGCTATATTATATTGATTTTGCAATATCCTTACCACGGAAGTCGCCCGTTTTGCGCTGAGATCCCAGTTGTCCAGCAATTCGCCCTGCTGATACGCAAGGCTGTCTGTGTGCCCTTCGACCATGAACTCGACATCGGGACCATTGTTCAGCGCCCTGGCCAGCCTGCCTAATACAGCCTTCCCTTTATCCGTGAGAGCGTAGGTCGCGCTGTCTCCATTGAATAAAAGGCTGTCGGAAAAGTCGACGGAGACCGTACCCTTCCACACCTTTATATGCATGTCCTGGTCGCCGAGATTGCCCAGGTACGCCTTCAGGTTCATTATCACGGCCAGGTTCACCGAATCCCGGTGTTTTATTCCGGACTGCAGCTCCCGGATGAAGATGTCATTCGCGCCCATGTTGTCCAGCGATTTTTTTATACTTTCCGCCTGGGCGCTGCTCAGCGCTGAGATATCCTGCAATTGCTTTCTCAAAAGCGTATTGTTTTCCTTAGAGGCATTGAGCTCCAGGTTCAGGCTGCTCATCTGGTCCTGCAGCGATGATTTTTGCCTCCTGAGGGTGGTATTATCCTCCTGGCAGGTCTTCAGGGTGCGTTGTGACCAGGTGTACAGGGAGTCATACTTTTGGGATTCCTGCTGCATGGCCTTGAATTTGCCGGAGCTGACACAAGACAGTAACAGGACGGGGGGCAGGATCGCCAGACAGAAATAGACGGGTCGCATATTTTAAGGGTTTAGCATTGCTGCGCAAATGTAATACACAAACGTCTATTTCCCTGATACTGGTATGCAACTGATCATGTTCAATTTTTGGTTATCCGGCCGGAACTGAAGGCGATCCAGGCCCATTTTTTCCAGCTGATCGCTGCCTTCTTTGATCTTCAGGAACTGGCGCACGGCAACGTTCTTGAATACCTGGACGGTCTTTGTCGTGGGCCATTGAATGGTCAATTCATCGATGACTGTGGCCTTACCTATCCCGATCTCTTTCCGGAATGGGTTGCCGCCAAAGCTTCCCCCTGAATTCACGTCCATATATACGGTCCTTTTTTTGCCGTCCTCCATGAAACTGGCGGAAATGCGGGCCCCGATGGCAGACCTGTTGGACCTTACACCTTCCAATAATATACTTATCCAGTTGTTGTCATTCTGACCGGGATTGACATAAAACGAATTGTAATAGGCATCTCCTTTGTAGGCCCCTCCTACTTCAACAAAGACATCCTGGTCGCCGTCGTTGTCGACGTCGGCAAACGCCACGCCATGGCCTTTTTGCAGGTTGCCTACGCGGGCCGAACGGGTGACGTCCGCAAATTGCTGCCCGCCTATGTTTTTGAACATCCTGTTAGGGACAAGGGAAGCAAAATCAGGGTTGCCCGTACCCAGGTACATATCCAGCCAGCCATCGTTGTCAATGTCCCCAAAATTAGAGCCCATGGAAAATACCGGCTTGTCGAGCCCTACCTGTTTGGAAACATCCGTAAAAGTGCCATCATGGTTGTTCCTGTAAAGGTATATAAGGCTGGTATTGGGGGGAACCTGCAGGTTAAGAGCCTCCGCTGCGGCAGTGGCTCCCAGCGGTCCCTGGAATTGATAGCCGCATACGAAGATATCCGGCCAGCCGTCGTTGTCATAATCCCAAAACCAGGTGGGGAAGGTATATGTCAGCTCATGGTCCAGACCTGCTGCATGCGTGACGTCTTCAAACTGTGGAATATTCCCTTCCACCCCTTTATTCTTCAGTAAGATCTTTTGTCCGTCACGGCAGGATATGAATAGATCCGGCCAGCCGTCCCTGTTGTAGTCTCCTGAAGTAACGCCTTTCATAAAGCCGATCTTTTCACATCCGGCCAGCGCAGCGACATTGGCCGTGAAGGTGCCATCATGGTTATTGATGTACAATTCGGAAGGATGCGGATATCCCCGGGGTAACGATTCGTTCCCGATGAACAGATCCAGCCAGCCGTCGTTATTGAAGTCCGCCCAGGTGGCAGTCTGCGTAGGATGAAAAGAAAGGATGCCGCTTTCGATCGTAACGTCGGTGAAAGTGCCATCCCCATTATTCCTCAGCAGGGTATTGGGCTGATTGCCGAATTGCCCCAGCCACGCGCCCCGCAGCACCAGTATATCCGTGAAGCCATCGTTGTTATAATCCGCCTGAATGATATTGAGTCCGCCCTTTATAGCGTCCAGCCCGGACGGTTTCGATACGTCCGAGAATGTGCCATCAGCGTTGTTCTTAAAGAAATGCATGGGCTCTTCCAGGTCCCAGGAGGAGGTGACGATATCCAGGTATCCGTCATTATTGAAATCATCCACGATGCTGCCTCCGGCCTGACTCCGGAAATTGTTCAGCTTCAGTTCACGGGACATATCCGCGAAAGCTTTTACTTTATAAGCGCAGGTATCGACCTCCAGGTCCGGGATCAGCAGACCTCGCGGCACTTTTCCGGGATAAGCGCCGATGGTCATATATGCGATGTTGAGCATCCATTTTGCCTCCAGGTCAGTGGAATCCTGCTGCAGCATTCTTTTATACGCTTCGATGCCTTTCAGGGAAGCAGTCGGGTCCATATATACGCCCGATCCGCTGATGGGAAAGATACATGATCCGGAAGAGTGATTGCCAATGCAGTTGTTCCTTTCACCCATCCTCACGTAGGCCAGGCCCAGCTGTTTCCGGACTTTCATGGTTAGCCGGTAATCTCCAAAGCTCACACACTTTTGCTCCAGGGTAGTGAGCATATCGATGGCCTTCTTTTCCTGCCCTAATTTCAACAGGATCGAGGACTTATATAATTGAACCAGCAAGGCCTTCTGCCCCGGCATCGACGGCAGCAGCTCCAGCGAATCAAAGAAAGCAAGCTGCGCTTCGGGAACGAATGCATTGTCCCTATCAAATATTCTTTTCAATCCTGCCCTGTAGAGCTGGCGGGTCTCTTTATCGTTGTTGTATTTCTTTACGCAGATGTAGGTCAATGACGTCAGCAGCACGAATACAGCGACGCCTGTAATGGTGATTACAAGGGTCTTTTTTCTCATAAAATGAATGATGATAGCGGGCATTCGCCCGCCAATGTTTAGCTCCAATAAAATCGACAACAAATGATCAGGCTATAGGAGCAGCAGGCTTGGGGGGATGCTCGGGCACAAGCGCATACATGGATGAAAGAGGAGACCGGCTATTGGCATAGCGCTTTGACAGTGAAATCCAGATGTCCTTCATTGTCAGCAGGAGGTCCTGGGTCGCATAATATTCGGGGGTAAAGTCCTTGGCAACGTTGGCATTGGCGCTTTGTTTTTTTTCGGGCGTCCCGGTGTGCCGGAGACCATTGACAGCCGCGAAAAAAATATTTTTTGCAGCTTTCAGCTGCATGGTGGCGGCATCGGGTATGCATAGCACTTCCAGGGAGTCATTGTAGATACGACGCTTGACATACTTATAGCGGACGCCATTCATCTCGATACTGCCGTTGACGGTCTCGAATTCTTTGGAATTGTTGTAGTAGGACAGATGTGTAACGGGAACCTTTAAGGACACCAATTGGGACACTTCGTAGTTGTTGTCGTCAAGCTGCACTTGCAGCTGCAGATCGGCCCTCGCCTCCAAAAAGAGTGTCAGCAGCCTGTACCCCGCCCAGTTGAAGAGGAATAATCCCAATAGCAGTATGGCGGTGATCTTTTTCAGCATTTCACGCGGAAGCACAGCTTCATCCGCAACAAATTAAGAAAAGTTTACGGATTATCGAAAAAAAGAGGGCCGGCCATGAATAGCCGGCCTGGGTTGCGGACTGATCCGCCCGCTGGCGGATGTTGATGGATATACGAAAACTATTTGACCAGGAGCGAACGCCGCTGCGACGTATGTGCGCTGAAATATCCCAGGGCCCCGCCCTGGATGTTGGAGACGGGATTGGCGGGTATGCCGTTGCCGTCCCCTTTCGAGGATTGGTCCAGGCTGAACCAGTATTCATACACGGCCTTGTCGATGCATTGCATATCGATCTCTACCCTGTCATTGACGTGCAGCGTGCTGTCGGGGTCGGGCTGCAGAAGAGCGAAACTGTTCGTCAGGCCATCCGTGAAATCATCATTCTGATAGTATAGGCCTTTGTCCAGCCTGCCATTGATGTACTGATTGAAACGGTAAGCGTTGCCCTGCCCTTTCGGGTCTGTGAAGACGGGCACTGCTGCTTTCACGGTTTTGGTGAAGTTCACCAGCTCGCGGATGTATAAACTGTCGAAACGCACCAGGGGCGGCATGGTGGAAGAGGCCGTGAAGGTCTGCCCCCCCACGGTGATGTGCAGCGCATAGGTCCTTCCTTCCACGCCCGTCAACCCCGTCGTCTGGTAAATGCCCGTCTGGCTCTCCTGTAAGGTCTCGCTATTACCCATGTTGTCGCCGATGGTCACCGTGGCCCCACCTACCCCCTGGAATTCCCATGATGTGTTGAACGGCGTGGTCCGGGACAGGGTCACTGTATAGGGACCGGGGAGATTGGTGATATTGCCTTCGATGACATATTTCGGGCTGGCGTCTTTTACTTTCAGGTCGATGACCTTCTGGCAGGAGGCCATCAAGAACAAGAGTGCTGCTGTTATAATGGAATGTTTCACTTTTAAAATTTAAAGTTGTAGGAAATAAAAGGAACGGCGCCGAATAAGGTGGTCTGCACCGCTTCTGTTTTGGAGGGGTCCGTCTTATTGTCCCGGAAGGTGATGATAAAGGCATTGTTACGGTTGTAAGCATTATATACCCCGAAGGCCAGCTCTGATGAAAAATGTTTTCTCTCTTTCAGCTGCACGGTGGCCGAAAGATCCAATCTGTGATAGGCCGGCATGCGGTAGCCATTGCGCTCCGAATAATAGTATACTGTCCGGCCGTCCTCTTTGTATTTACCGCTGGGCAGGCTCACGGCATTGCCCGTGGTATACACCCAGTTGGCGGACAGCATCCATTTGGTGTTGAGCTTATACATCCCGACTACGGAGATATCATGCGTCCTGTCCTGGACAGCATTGTACCATTTTCCTTCATTGATGCCGGCTATTTGTTTTTGTGACTTCGACCAGGTGTAACCGACCCAGCCTGTGAGCCTGCCTGTTTTTTTTCTCAGGAGCCATTCTGCTCCATAAGCGCGGCCTTTACCATACAGCAACTCTGTCTCCAGGGTGCCGTTGCCCAGCAGGTTGGCGCCATCCCGATAGTCTATCTGGTTCTCCAGGGATTTGTAGTAGGTCTCTACCGTCATCTCGTATTCATCCTCGCGGAAATTCTTATAATATCCCAATGATAGCTGGTGCGACTTTTCCGGCCTGATCAGGTTGTTGCTCACTACCCATTGATCCGTAGGGAAGCCCGCGTTGGTGGAAGAGATGAGGTGCATGTTCTGGGTGTTATCCACATACGACGCCTTTATGGACGAAGCGGCATCCAGCTGGTAGCTGAGCGCCAGCCGCAGTTCCGGATTGACATAGGTCTTTACCACCTGTCCGTCCTTGTAATGAAGGGTATCCAGGATGCTGCCGTCGGGCGCCATCTTATAAAAGTCACCCTTTCCCAGGGCGCTGAAGACAGATAGGCGGGCGCCATAAGTAATATTCCATTTTTCCGATGCTTTCCAGCTGTTGTTGACAAAGACGGCATTCTCCAGACCGAAGCGTTTTTGAAAAGAGGTATCATTCACGCCGCTTTTGGCACCACCGGTGAGGACACCGGGATTCAAAGTATGGTAGATGGCGTTGAAGCCGGCGCGGATATTGTTGCGGGGGTTGAGATAGAATTGCAGCTCTTCTTTGATGTTCCAGTCCCGCAATTCGGACAGGACATTGAAATTGCTGCCGTTGTTGTTGATCCGTAGCTTGTAGTTATAGTAACTGTAGATCAGGGATGTGTTGGAAAAGAAGCGGGGGCCGAAAGTGTGATTCCAGCGAAGCGTACTGGTGGCATTACCCCAGTTGAGGCCGAACACGTCCTGGCTGGCCATGTTGTCTCTTCCGAAATAACCGGAGAGATAAAGTTTGTCCTTGCCGCCCAGGGTAAAATTGAGTTTTGCGTTCAGGTCATAAAAATAGAGGCTGTTCTTATTCACTGATGAGTCGTTGGAGAGCTTCAGGAACATATCGGCATAAGTACGTCTGGCGCTGAAGAGGAAGGAGGACCTGTCCTTTTGCAGCGGTCCTTCCACGTTGATCTTTGCGGAGATAAGGCCCAGTCCGCCATTGACGTGGAGGTCCTGGTTGTTGCCATCATTCATCCGTACGTCCACGACAGAGGAGAGACGGCCGCCATATTGCGCGGGCATGCCTCCTTTATACAATGTGACGTCCTTGATCGCGTCTGAATTAAAGGTGGAGAAGAATCCCAGCAGGTGCGCCGCGTTGTACACCGGCGCTTCGTCCAGGAGGATGAGGTTCTGGTCCGATGATCCTCCTCTCACGCTGAGGCCGCTGGTGCCCTGGGACACCGGCTTCACGCCGGGCAGCAGCTGGAGGGTCTTTAATACGTCCTTTTCGCCAAAGAGGACGGGCACATTTTTGATCTCTTTGGTGGAGAGGTGTTCCACGCCCATCTGGGTGCCCCTGATGCTCCTTCCCCGGGCCTGGGCCGTGACCGTGGCATCCTGCAGCCGGGCGCCCTGCAGCTCAAGGCCGGTCTGTATTTGCTGGTTGTCGTGGAGCCTGATGTCGATGCGTTGTGACTCCCACCCGATGGCTGAAATGACCAGCGTATATTCCCCGTCGGGGAGGGTGATGGAGAAGAAGCCATAGTCATTGGAGGTGACGCCGATATTTTTCCCTTCCACGGTGACGGTGGCGCGGAGGATACTTTCGCCGCTGCCTTTTGCCCGTACGGTGCCGCTGATGGTGTGCTTTGCAATGGGAGGTATTTCCTGGGCCTGAAGGCGCAGGGACAGGACTAATAAACAAATCAGTAAACGCATATAAAACTTTTTTTAGAAAATGATGTTCATACCGCCGGTGGCGCCGAAATACAAGCCGTGGAGAATGCCGCTGGGCTCTTTTTCGCTCCATGTATAATGAGTGACCAGGCCGGCGCCCTTGCCTTTTTCGCTACGGATGTAGTTGAAGCTGGGGCCGGCAAACATTTCAACGTGGCGGCCTAAGCGCAGTGAAGGGAGGACCCTGAGGGCGCCCCGGAAGTAATCACCTTTTTTGAAGTCTGTCAGGCCGATGGCCACCAGCTCCGTATTCAGCCGGAAGTTCCGGGCAATGTTGAAATGTGCGCCCATCCCGCCTTCCCAGGCATAGAGGTCCCTGTCATCCTTGCCATTGTAGCCGACGCCCAGGATGCCATATAGCTTACGGCTACCGGAGCGGAAAGTCACCAGGTTGGTGAGGGACTCATCCGTGCTGACGCCGATGGACTTTTCTCCATCGCGGATGATGTTCACCAGGGCGATGGGATAGTCGCTGCTGTCGGCGATATTGATGAAGCCCGCGATCTGGACGCCTTTTACTTTTTTGGCGATGTTCATGAAACCACCTATCTGTGTGCCTGCGTCACCGGAAACGTTGATAAATCCCGCCATGGTCACGCCTGCCGAGGAACCGGTGCTATTCATGAAGCCCGCGGCCTGCAACCCGGCTGCGCTATCCCTGACCGTGTTCATGAACCCGGCCAGCTGGAGGCCATGAGCTGATTGAAAAATGTGATTGGAAAATCCGGCCAGCGTAATACCTGTTTCCGCGCCGGAGACACCGGTTATGGCGTGTAAGGAGAAGCTGTTGCTGTAATCTTTTGCCTGCCGGCCATTGGTGCTGAGAGGGTACACCAGGCCGACATGCACCGGACTGTGTTTCAGCGGCCGGGGATCTTGAGCGTTTACGTTCGTATAGATGAGCAATACGACAAGGGTGAATGTAATGGTCTTTAGCATATCCATATCTGTTGGTTTACAGATAGGGAACAACTGACCAGCCATTCACCCCTATGCCGTCGGGAAAAAAATTAATTTTTGCCGTTGTACACGGTTGCCAGGAATTGGGCGGCAGTGGTCGGCTTGCGGCCCAGGATATCTTCGAGGTCACGCGAGATCCCGTCCAGTTCGCCCATTTTGATGGCGGTGGCGAACCCGGCTACCACGCCGATTATTTCCGATGGGACGCCGGCGCCGGTGAGGGCTGTCCTGAACTCCTCCAGGGAAGGGGAATGGTAAGTGATGGGCAGACCCGTGGCTTTCGCAATGCTTTTGGCGGCATCGTCATATGAAATGGCTTCTGCGCCCGTCAGCTGTAATATTTTATTATCATATTTATCTGTTGTCTCCAGCAGGACATTGGCGCCGGCTTCTGCCAGGTCGGTGCGCACGGCATAGGCGGTCCTGCCATTGCCGGAGGGCAGGTAGATGGTTTTCGTCTCCAGCAGCTGCGGGCCTGCAAACACCGGGATCATATCTGTATAAATGTTGTGCTGAAGGATGGTGTATACAAGACCCGAGGCTTTCAGCAGCTGTTCTGTCCGAATGTGAGAGCTGAGGACAAAATAGATGGGAGAAGTTTCCGGCTGTTCTCCGTAGGGGATGCTGGTATAGATCACCTGCCGCACGCCGGCCTCCTTTGCTGCCCGGACAACATTTTCATGCTGCGACATACGGTGGGCGACGTCGTTGCCGGATACGAAATAGAGTTTATCGATGTCTTTAAAAGCGGCAACCAGGGAAGTGTAATTGTCATAATCCCCTGCCCTTACTTCCACACCTTTTGTTATTAAGCCAGCTGTTTTTTCGGCGTTGCGGGCCAGAACAGCTATTTTGGAGGATGACGTCTTTTTTAAGAGGCTTTCAACTACGGCGCCTCCGAGGGGGCCCGTTGCGCCCGTTACCAGGATCTTTTTCATTTTTTATTATTTTTTTATTGCTTACTAAAAGAGTGTTAGTTACTTTTGGTAAGTCAAAGGTAACAGGAGTGATCATGCCGAACAAGAAGGCACGTGGGCGTATCTCACTTACTTTGAGGAAACTAATGTTGATAATCAAGCAGAAGAAATGACAAATATTTTGAAAAATTACAACTTTGACCCTGCCTGCCCTGTCAGGAATGTGCTGGACCGGATTGGCGACAAATGGTCGATACTGATCATCATGATCCTGGGTGAGGCCGGAAAGATGCGGTTCAACGGCCTGCACAAGACCATCGGGGACATCTCGCAGAAGATGCTGACTACTACCCTCCGGACACTGGAGGCGGATGGGCTCATATCCAGGACGGTATTTCCGGAGATCCCGCCGCGGGTGGAGTATGAGCTGACGGAAATAGGAAAGAGCCTGGTGCCCCATATTGTCCGATTGTCGGCCTGGGCGGACGAGCATATGCCCGCTATCAAAAAGGCGAGGACAAAGTATGAGAAAATGGCGGCCAGCGGGATGGCATGATCCTGCCTTTCAAACGAACAGGATCTGTATCGAAAACGAACACATCCACAGCCGATAAGTTGACATTACATTAATTATCAAGGGATAGCAAAAGGGCATTGTCTTGGATGCATAAGATCCATCAAACAACCAATTCCCGTATGCTCAAGAATTATTTCAAGATCGCCTGGAGGAACCTGTTCCGTCACAAAGGTTTTGCAACATCCAACCTATTGGGTCTTACCATCGGCATGACCTGCAGCATCCTGATCTTTTTATGGGTGCATGACGAGCTGGCCTACGACCGGTGCCACCGGAACTACGATAATATCTACCAGGTGATCGCCAACCGGGATTTCAAAAATCATGTCTTTACGGATAAAAATATGGTGTTCCCGCTGGCCAAATCATTGAACAGCGGTTTTTCCAACATAAAATATGCGGTGGAGATGACTTATCCGGAAGATCATATTTTCCAGTATGGAGAGACAAAGGTAAAGAAGAACGGGTATACGGTGAGCGAACATTTCTTCGATGTATTCACCTGGAAATTCCTCCGGGGTGATGCTGCTACCGCAATTACGGCCCCCAACTCTATCGTGCTGACGGAGTCGGCGGCCAGGGCTTTTTTTGGGAAAGAAGATCCGGTCAATAAGATCCTCCGGGTGGACAATGACGTCAATATGAAGGTCACCGGGGTCGTGGCAGATCCGCCGGACAATTCCACTTTTAAATTCGACTTTGTGCGGCTGTTCAATTATTCAGGAATGCAGCGGGAAATGGCTGAATGGCAGAACTCCTCCTGGAATGTATTTGTCCAGGTGACACCGGGCAGCTCACCTGCCCTGCTTGAAAAAGAGGCAAACGAGGTCATGCGGTCGCACAACCAGGACAAGATCAGCACTTATTTTGCCTTCCCTATGAACAAGTGGCGATTGTACAGTGATTTCAAGGACGGGAAGAATGCCGGCGGCATGATCGAGTATGTTCGTTTATTCACGGGCATTGCCATCATCATCCTATTGATTGCCTGTATCAATTTCATGAACCTGAGCACGGCCCGGTCTGAGAAAAGAGCGAAAGAAGTGGGTATCCGTAAAACGCTGGGGTCTGACAGGAGACAGCTAAGGTGGCAATTTCTTTTCGAGTCCATCATTCTCACCTGCATTGCCTTTTTCTTTTCCATGGTGCTGGTGCTCGCGCTGCTGCCTGCATTCAATACGATGGTAGGAAAGCACCTGGAGATCCATCCGGGGGATCCTGTTTTCTGGGCGGGCGTCATTGGCATCATTGTCTTCACCGGGGTCGTGGCTGGTAGCTATCCTGCCTTTTATCTCTCGTCCTTTAATCCTGTGAAAGTGCTGAAAGGGACGTTCCTGGCGGGGCGAAAAGCCGTGCTTCCCCGGCGGATCCTCGTCGTGGGTCAGTTTGTCATCTCCATCCTGCTGATATCTGCCACCATTATTGTCTATCGTCAATTGCAGTATGTAAAGAACAGGGACCTGGGTTATAACCCGGACAACCTCATCATGATGCCACAGTCAGAGGACCTGGGGAAGAACTATACAGCACTGAAGCAGGACCTGCTGGGCACGGGCATGGTAGCCTCGGTGACCCGCACCCTTTCCCCTGTCACGGATATCTGGTGGAGGAGCCCATCACCGGATTGGGACGAGCGGCCGGCGGGGACCGACATTATTTTCTGCGGGCAGGCCGCGGATAAGGATTATACCAAAACGCTGGGGGTTAAAATGCTGGAAGGGCAGGACTTTTCGGGCATGCCTGTCGACTCCGGGACCATGTTATTGAACAAGGCGGCGGTGGACGCCATGCATCTTACCCATCCTGTCGGACATGTACTGCGGTATGGTCGGCGGAAGTTCACGGTCATCGGTGTGACCGAAAATGTTGTCATGGAAAGTCCCTATAAGCCCGTGGATCCTCTGATGATCTATTATCAACCCGGAAACACTGCTACCATCAGCATCCGGCTGAACAGGACAGCTTCCCCGCAGAAAGCCATTGCGGCCATGGAGCCGCTGGTCAAAAAATACAGTCCTTCTTCCGTTTTCGACTATTCTTTTGTGGACCGGGAGTTCGGTAAAAAATTCCTCACCGAAGAATTGATCAGCCGGATCACGGACATCTTTGCAGGATTGGCTATTTTCATCTGTTGTCTGGGGTTGGCGGGACTGGCTTCCTTTACGATCGAAAAGCGCATACGGGAGATCGGTATACGGAAGGTGCTGGGCGCGTCTGTTATGCAGCTGCTGGCGCTTATCTCTAAGGAGTTCCTCCGGCTGGTGCTGCTGGCATTCATAATTGCCGTTCCCCTCACGTGGTGGGCCATGAGCAACTGGCTGGAAAAATATACATTCCGGATCTCCATCAATCCGTGGATCTTTGTCTTAGTGGGTGGCGTCATCCTGCTCCTGACACTGGTGGTGGTGGGGCTGAATACTGTGCGTGCCGCCGTGCGGAATCCGACGAAAAGTCTGAGGACGGAGTAGGCATTACACTTTCATCGCCCACTTCTTCAGCATATTGATGAGCCTTTCCAGCTGCAGGGGCTTACTGATATAATCATCCATTCCTGCGGCCAGGCATTCCTGCCGGTCCTCTTCCTGGGCGTCTGCCGTCAGGGCGATGATCACGGGTTGTTTGCCGTCGCGTGTGCGTATCAGCCGGGTGGCTTCCAGTCCGTCCATCACGGGCATTTGCACATCCATGAATACGACATCGAAAGATTGTTCAGCGAGCTTGTCCAGGGCTTCCTGCCCATTCTCCACCATATCGGGAGTATACCCCAGTTTTCCCAGCACATGGGTGATCAGCTGCCTGTTGACAACGTTGTCCTCGGCGATGAGTATGCGTAAAGGAAAGTTACCGGCAAAGTGATCGGATAGCTTTTGAGGTTGTTGCTCCTCCTGTCCCAGGAAAGGCTGGTTGCCCTGTAGCAGACGGGAAATATATTTCAGCAGCAGGTGGTGCTTTACAGGTTTGTTTAATACTGCCTGGAAGAGGTCGGAATATTTCCGCCGGGTCTCGTTACCCACGGAGCTCAGCAACAGGATAGGCACCCCATCGTTTTTTTCCCGTAGCTGCTTTGCCAGAGCGATGCCGTCCATGCCAGGCATGTGCAGGTCCGAGATCATAAGATCTACCCGGTGAAGGTCCAGGAGAGCCAGGGCTTCCCGGCCATTAGCCGCCAGCAATGGCCGGATCTTCCATTGGAGCAGGAGACGTTGCAGGATGGTGCGGTTGGTATTGTTATCGTCCACTATCAGGACAGTGGCGCCTTCGATCTCGTTGAGCGGCGCCTGCACCTCATTTCCGTGTGTGGTCTGTGCTTTTTCTGCTTTGACATAGAATGTGAAAGTCGTGCCGGCCCCTTCTTTGCTGTCCACTTTGATCTGACCGCCCATGATTTTTATCAGCTTTTCGCTGATAGCCAGTCCCAGTCCGGTGCCGCCATATTTGCGGGTAGTGGAGGAGTCGGCTTGTGAGAAGGCTTTGAACAGGCGATTCAACTTATCCGCAGGTATGCCAATGCCCGTGTCCCGTACTTCAAATTCCAGCAGCAGGTTTTTTTCCAGGGGCTGATCGATCAAACGGGCGCCTATATAAACTTCTCCTTGTGCGGTGAATTTCATGGCATTGCCTACCAGGTTCATCAACACCTGTTTCAGGCGGATGTCGTCGCCATGGATCAGCTGCGGCACTTCCGGGCCTATCTCATACACCAGCTCGATACCTGCCCTGGCGGCCCTGTCGGAAAATACGTCCAGTACTTCTTCCACGGAAGAACGGACATCGAAGTCATGCGGATCGAGCTCCATGCTGCCGGCCTCTATCTTGGAAAAGTCGAGGATATCGTTGATCACGGACATCAGACTTTCTCCGCAGGAGCGGATGGTGGTGGCATATTCTTCCTGTTCCTGCGTCAGCGGTGTCTGGAACAAAAGGGAAGACATGCCAATGACCCCATTCAGCGGGGTCCTGATCTCGTGGCTCATCGTGGCCAGGAAGGCGCTCTTGGCGCGGTTGGCTGTTTCGGCCTGCAGGGTGCGCTCGGCTACCAGCTGCTCCAGGATAACTTTTTGCTTTTGGATGCGCCGGATGCGCTGCCTGTATAGTGAGGTCAGGGTCCCTCCCATGAATAGCAGCACCCCGATCCTGAACCACCAGGTCTGCCACCAGGGCGGCCGGATGATCAGGCGCAGTGTATAGATCTTATCTGACCAGGCTCCCCTGTTGTCCCATCCTTTCACTTTCAGGGTATAGGTGCCAGGGTCGAGGTTGGTATAAGTGGCGGTATGTCGCACACCGGACTCGTTCCATCCCTTATCAAAGCCTTCCAGCATATAGGCGTATTGCTTTTTACGGGGCAGCGTATAGTTGAGAGAGGCGAATTCAAATGAAATGATGGAGCTGGTGTAAGGCAGTGTGATCTCGCGGGTGAACGCAATATTGTCCTTCAGGGGCGAGGGATCTTTATCGCCGCGGGCGATAGACACATCTTTGGCGAATAACTGAAAACGCGTCATCACCAACGGAGGATCGAAATGGCTCTCTCTAATACTGTCCGGGAGCAGGACATTGAACCCGTTGGCGCCACCGAAATACAGCGATCCGTTGCCGCTGCGCAGGGCGGCATGCGCCTTGAACTCGTCTCCCTGCAGACCGTCTGCGATGGAATAGTTCTTGAAGGTGCGAGTAGACGAAGAAAACCGGGAAATGCCTTTTAAAGTGCTTACCCAGAGATGACCTTTTCTGTCCTGTAAAATGCTCATGATCGTATTGTCAGGAAGGCCATCTTCAATAAAATAAGAAGTAAATCTACCCGTAAGGTGATCCAGGAAATTGAGGCCGGCGCTGGTGCCGATCCATAGGTTGCCCTGGACATCCTCCAGAAGGCAGTTGATGCTATTGCTGGAAAGGCTATTGCTGGTTTCGCTATGGGCGAAATGCTGAAAAGTCCAGGTTTTTTTGTCCAGCATATCCAGTCCTTTATCGTATGTGGCGATCCATAATCTGCCCCTGGAATCTCCCAGCAAACATTGGATACGATCGCTGCTGAGACTGCCGTTGTCGTGTGTAAAATGACTGAAGGTATTTTTCCCGGGATGATAGAGGTTCAGGCCCATACCATAAGTAGCGACCCAGAGGTCGCCATCGGGGTCCCGGGTAATGGCATTGATGTTATCCCCGCTGATGGAGGTGGAATCGTTTGGATCATTCCTAATGTGCCGTATGATCCTGTGTCGTCCATCTATGACGTTGATGCCGGCGCCTGCCGTACCTGCCCAAAGATTCCCTTCCTTGTCGGCCTGAAGGCTCAGCACATAGTCGCTGCTGAGGGAGGTCTCATTGCCCGGACGTTGGCGGAAAGAGGTAAATTTACCTGTGATGGGATCGAAGAGATCGAGCCCTCCCCCATCCGTGCCGATCCAGATCTGACCCTGGGCATTTTCGGCGAAGGAGAGGACGTTGTTATTGCTTAAGGAATAAGGGGAAGTATTCCGCCGGTAGTGAGAAATGAGCGAAGCATCCCTGTTGCTCAGATTGATCCCGCCACTGAAAGTACCCACCCACATATTGTCGTGCCTGTCCTTATAAAGGGAATAAACGGAGTTGTTGCTGAGGGACCCATTGTCGATGTCGTCATTGAGATAGGTGTGGAACGATTCCGTGCGGGGGTTGAAGATGCTCAGCCCCCCATTTTCGGTTCCTATCCAGATATTGCCCACGCCATCTTCGGCGATGCAAAGGACAATGTCCAATGAAAGGCTGCCGGCATTGACGGGGTTATTCCTGTAATGGCGGAATGTGCTCGTGGAGGGCTGGAAGCAATCGAGTCCTCCGCCGCGTGTGCCAGCCCAGATCTGTCCCCGGCTGTCCTGGAAAAGACAGCGGACATTATTGAGGGAGAGAGAAGCGGGATTGTTGCGGTCATGCCTGAAGCAGGTGAAGGTCTTTGTGGCAGCATCCAGCCGGCAGATGCCACCCTTGAAGGTGGCGACCCAAAGCTGATGCTGTTTGTCTTCAAGGATATCACTGACGTCGTTGTCGCTGAGACTGCCGGGTTGGTCGGGGTTGTACCTATAGGAAATACAGTTACCTGTGACGGGATCCATATTATCAAGCCCGCCGCTTTCGGTACCTATCCAGAGATTGCCGGCGTAGCCGGCCCGCAGGCTATTTACGAAATTGTCGGAGAGGCTGGTGGTTCGCAGGGGATCGTGGGTGAACCGGGTAAAGGTGGCTTTCTCCTGGTTGAATTTGCAGACGCCGCCACCCCAGGTGCCGATCCATAGGTTACCATGGGCATCCTCGACGATAGACCGGATGTAATTGTTGGAAAGGCTGGTGGAATCTTTCGGGTCGTTGCGATAGACGGTGAATTGGTAGCCGTCGTATCGATTGAGGCCGTTCTGTGTGCCAAACCAGAGGAAGCCTGTTCTGTCCTGCAGGATACAGGTGACATTACTTTGGGAGAGACCGTTGTTGGTGCTGAGATGGCCGAATTTGATCGTGACGGGTTGAGAAAACGAGCAAAAAGGTATACAAAAAAGCAATAATATCAAGCCCCGTCGAACTGTCGGCGTCATACAAATTTGGATTTAAAGCTACTAATGCTCCGGATGGTTAACGTATAGGTTACTAATATATTATATGTAAACTTGCATCTATTAAATGCCTTAGTTTTGCAACAAGTCGTATAAAAGTGATTTGCTATGAAAAACTTCCTACTGCTTTATTTGTTCCTTTCTGTCATTGGCGGGTTATCGGCCCAGGATACAATGAAACAGGCAGCCCCTCGTCACCTGGCGCAGGCGGATACAGCCGGGCCGGGACGAAATGCAGAATTCAAGCCACAACTGAAAGCTGAGCGTAAAAAGGGAAAGATCTTCGAGCGGGAGAAGCCCGAGCGGCGCAAATTCGACTCCACTTTATTCACCAATACCAATGTCATAACGCGCAGCGATTACCTGGAAAGCATGGAAAAAATGTACCAGGTACTGAGCCAGGTGCCGGCAGTGACGACGACTTTTGTCCGGATAGACGAGATCGACGATAAACTGGATGATGAAGATTCCGCCCTCGCCATCTTACAGGAACGTATCGCCGCGAATGACCGGACTTTGAACATACGCAACCTGCAAATGTACAATTCGCTGCTGGACGAGCTGGAACGCAATACAGGCGGATATACGAAGTACCTGGATATCTATGACAAACGTATGGACGATGTAAAGAAAAGTATTGCGGATATGCGGAAGGACACACTGATCCTGCATATCTTCCGGGATTCCGCCCTGAAAGAATCTTTTCAGCCGCAGCTATTGCAGCTGAAAGCCAAATGGCGGCAGGCAGACAGCCTGGTGAAGCTGTACTCGAACCAGATCAACGATTTGAAAGCGCAAGCGACGACCAACGCCATTACCATCGAGGATTTGCTCTTTAAAGTGGACCAGGCCCTAAAGGAGGTAGGCACCAAGGCTTTTGGCAAAGAAAGACGTTATCTCTGGGAGCCCCGTTCTCCCGGCGCCCGCAGCAATTTTTCCCGGGAAAGTTTTCAAAAGTCACTGCTTGCCGAGAAGCAGCTGGCGCGGTACTATTTCTCCAACACAAGGACCAAGCGGACATGGCTGCTGATCACGGGGCTGCTGTTCTTCTCGTGGGTGGCTTTCAATTTCCGGAAGCTGCGGAAGATGAATGCCATGAAGACCATCGAAGAATTTAAGATCCGGTATATCAGGCCCTGGCCGGTGGCATCTACCCTTGTCTTCATTTTCAGCCTGGCGCCCCTGTTCGATGCGCATGCGCCTGCCATCTACATCGAATCGACGCAGTTCCTGCTGATGTTGCTGCTGACGGTGATCTTTTACCACCAGTTCTCCCGCCCCATGTTTTACGGGTGGTGCATCTTTATCCTGCTGTTCCTGCTGGTGCCGATCACCAGGATACTGGGACTGCCCATCAGTCTGCAGCGTTGGGCCAATTTCCTGCAGAATAGTCTTTCGGTCGCATTCGGCATCTTTTATATATTCGATAAAAAGATCGTCCAGGTCCGTCCCAGGCTCATGCTGGCAGCGGCCTGGATCTATACGCTGCTGAACCTGCTGGCTGTCATTTGCAATCTTTCAGGAAGAGTGAGCTTATCGCAGATCTTTGCCGCTACCGCCGTCTATGCTTTTGCTCAGATAGTGAGCCTGGGTGTTTTTGTACGCAGCGTGGTGGAAGCATTCCTATTGCAGATCCAGACTAGCCGTATAAAGAAAAAATATCCTGAACATTTCGATCATGCACGGATCACAAAGTCCATCGGCAGATTTATGGGCGGCGTAGCGCTTGTGTTATGGCTGATCGTCTTTACTTCCAATCTGAATATCTTCGATGCGTTGAACGACGTGCTGACGGATTTCTTCAATACACCGCGGCAGGTGGGCAGCCTGCCCTTTACAGTGGGAGGCATTTTGCTATTTGCCGGCATTATCTGGGTCGCGAATTTCCTCCAGAAATACATCGCCTATTTCTTTGGTGACACGGGTGACGACGCGTCCCTCGATGACTCTGGGCAAAGGTCGAGGCTGCTGATCACACGGCTGATCCTGCTGACCGTAGGCTTCCTGCTGGCAGTGGCAGCCTCGGGCTTATCCATCGACAGGATAACGGTGATCATCGGCGCCCTGGGTGTCGGCATCGGCCTGGGCCTGCAAAGCATCGTCAATAATTTCGTATCCGGCATCATCCTCATCTTCGACAGGCCGCTGCGCATAGGCGATACGGTGGAAGTGGGCGACAAGAAGGGACGGGTAAAGGAGATCGGTATCCGCAGCAGTACCCTGCTGACGGAAGAAGGGGCCGAAGTGATCATTCCAAACGGAGACGTCCTTTCGCACAATATCGTGAACTGGACGCTGAGCAACAATCATGTGCGCATGAGCCTCAGCTTTAACATCGACAGACCGGAGCATCCGGAAGCTATTCAGCCGGATGCGATCAAGGATATCGTGCGGAGCAACCCGCATGTCTATCAGAACCGGCCTCCGGAAGTGCTTTTGAACGTGCTCACCTCCAAGTCCATGGAGATAAAAGTCCTCTTCTGGGGTAACGATATCACAAAGACCACGCTGACCTCCTCCGAAGTGCGCGCGGCTATCTATCGCCATCTTGATCAGCAGGGCATTAACGTGGTGTGACAGGTGGATACGGCATCCGGGGGTGAGGAGGAGCCGAATCAACCGGCGATCTGGATCGACCAGTAAAGAAAGAGACCGGCCCAATCGGGCCGGTCTCCTGTATTTTTAGCGGTCTTTGTATTTTTAGTGGTCTTTATCCACGTTGTTAAACTTCGTCGTATAGGCATCTACTTTATCCTTCAGGTTCTTTTGCTCGTAGATCGTGATCAGCAGATCGTAAGCATCCTTGAGGCTTGTCTTCTCATCCATTTTCAGCTTACCTTTCGAGCCCAGGTCCTTGTCGACCATTTCAAAGTAAGGGATGGCTTCGTCGAATTTCTTACCGGCGGCGATACGCAGGTCTGCCCTTTTCTTAACGTCTTCCGGCGCTTTACCGGGGATCTTTTTTGTCTGTGCCTGCATGTCTACGCCGGCGTTGTAGGAGATCTGGCCCAACACCAGGGCGGCCTGGGGATAGTCGGGTTGGATCTCGAGGCATTTCTTCAGGTTCTCCTGGGCTTTGGCGATGAGGGCGTCGGCATTGGCCGGGCGTTTGCCGGAGCTGGTATCGGAGGCATATTGGTATAGTTCCAGGCCGTAGTTGAAGAAGAAGAGATGATTCTTCGTGAACTTAGCGGTGATCTCGTCGTATTTGGCCCAGAGGGAATCCTTGGGGCCTTTTTCGCGGAGGTTGTCAAGCTCGGTGCTGGGCCAGAACAGGTCGTCGGGATATTGTTCTTTGGCCAGGGTGATGAACTTTTTGGTGTTGGCCTCATCCTTTTTCTGGTTGTAATAATCCACCAGCCATTTGTAGATGTCGATCATGTTGGAGCCATTGATATTGGCTATTTTGGCTTCGGCCAGCTTGCCATAGTAGACGGCTGCGGAGTCTCTTTTACCGGCTTTTTCGGCGGAGATCCCGGCATATAAAGTGGAGGTGGTGTCGATCTTCAGGTTGGTCCAACCTTTGGCGTTCATGAAAGCGCTTGTCTGGAGGGCGCCGCTGAAGTTCATCAGGGCTGAATCATATTTGCCGCCATTATAGTCGTTGGCGCCCACCTGGAAATAGCCCTGGTAGATCTCGTTCACTGGCTTGTAGGCGTCCATTTGCAAAAGGAGCAGCTTCTTATCGTCCACTTCCGTATATTTCTTCAGGGCTTCGAAGGCCTGGCTGCGTGCATCGGGAAATTGTCCGCTCATCTGGCCGTTGGCAGCAATGGCATTATATACTTTGAGCTTGGTATACCATGCGTCGCCGCTCTTCTGGTTTTTTTCAACGGCGAGGACCTTGTCTATTTCGGCCTTGGCTTCCGGGAGTTTGTTGGCCTTTAGCAGATCTTTTGCCTTGTCCACATTTTGTGCGAACAAGCCCCATCCGGTGAGTGCAAGCAATCCAGAGAGCAGGAGTCGTTTATTCACGTTCATAGTTATAATTTTAAGGAGTTTGATGCTTTGTTTTTATGTGCACCGGGTCTGGTTTATTCCGAAAAATACCCATCCCCGTTGCACGTCTTATGATGGGCCTTCGGCCAGCGGAACTGTGTTCCGCTTTGTAACGTTCCTTAATTATTCGTTTTCAGTTGGTTCAATACCAAGGAGCGGATCGAGTCCCGGGCCTGGCTGGTCAGTGCTGTCTGACGCTGCCGGGGCGTCGCCGTTCGAAGGAAGGGGTCCGGATTCCGGATTTACCGTTGCAGCATCCGCTGTGTGGAGTCCATTGCCATTCTCTTCTTCCAGCTTGTCCAGTTTGGTGATGGCAGCGATCTCGTCATTTTCATCCAGGCGGATGAGCTTAACCCCCTGGGTAGCCCTACCCTGTTCGCTGATGCCGTTGACAGGCATCCGGATGGTGAGGCCACTCTTGCAGGTGATCATGAGGTCTTCCTGTTCCGTCACGTCCAAAATGCCCACCAATTTACCTGTTTTATCCGTAACGCTGATGGTTTTTACGCCTTTTCCGCCCCGGTTGGTAATACGGTATTCATCGATGGGGGTACGTTTGCCGTATCCTTTTTCACTGACTACTAGGACTGTTTTGGATTTATCCTCTCTATTGACACAGATCATGCCAATTACTTCGTCTGTTTCGTCATCCACTTCGATGCCTGCTACGCCGATGGCGCCGCGGCCTGTGGGTCTCACTTTTTCTTCTTCGAAGCGGATAGCCCTTCCGCTGCGGACGGCCAGAAGGATCTCGGAATTACCGTCCGTGAGGCGGGCTTCCAGGAGATGATCGCCTTCTACGATGGTAATGGCATTGACGCCTGTCTGACGCGGACGGCTGAAATCCTGCAGAGAAGTTTTTTTGATGACGCCTTGCTTGGTGCAAAGAACGATATGGTGGGTATTGACAAAGGCTTCGTCTTTCAGGTCCTTTACGTCCAGGATGGCGCGCACCTTATCATCCGGCGGCAGCTGGATGAGGTTTTGGATGGCGCGGCCCTTGCTGGTCTTGTCGCCTTCGGGGATCTCGTATACGTTCAGCCAGTAACAGCGTCCCTTCTCCGTAAAGAAGATCATCGTGTGGTGGGTAGAGGCCACGAAGAGGTGGTCTATATAATCCTCGTCGCGTGTTTTGCCCCCGATGGCGCCCCGTCCTCCCCGTCGTTGCTGACGGTATTCGGTGGCGGAAGTGCGTTTGATATATCCCAGGTGGGAGATGGTGATGACTACGTCTTCTTCCCGGATGAGGTCTTTGATGCTGACCTCGTCGTCCAGATAGGTGATCTCCGTCTTGCGTTCGTCACCGAATTTTTCTTTTACTTCCAGCAATTCCTGGCGGATGACCTCGAAACGTTTGCCTTCGTCGGCCAGCAGCTCTTTCAGATGGTTGATGAGGAGCATCAGCTGATCATACTCTTCCCGGATCTTATCCCTTTCCATGCCTGTGAGGCGCTGGAGGCGAAGTTCAAGGATGGCTTTGGCCTGGATCTCGTCCAGCCCCCATCCTGCGCTGATGAGGCTGTTCTTGGCGATCTCGGGGGTGGAAGAGGCCCGGATAAGGGCGATCACTTCGTCGAGATGGTCCAGGGCGATGAGATAGCCTTGCAGGATATGGGCTTTCTTTTCGGCCTCCCTCAGTTCGAACTGGGTGCGGCGGGTGACCACTTCCAGGCGGAACTCCACGAATTCGGAGATCATATCTCGGATGTTGAGGGTGCGGGGCCTTCCCTTCACCAGGGCGACATTGTTGATCCCGTAGGATGTTTGCAGCTCCGTGTGCTTGTAGAGCTGGTTGATGACGACGTTGGCGATGGCATCCCGCTTCAGGTCGATGACGATGCGGGTGCCTTCCTTATTGTTGGATTCGTTGTTGACATGGGCAATTCCTTCCACGACCTTTTCATTCACGAGCTGGCCGACGCGATCGCACAATGCATCCCTGTTGACCTGGTAAGGTACTTCGGTGATGATGATCTGTTCCCGGCCGCTGGCCTTGGTGTCGACGCGCAGCTTGCCGCGAAGGACGACGCGTCCCCTGCCGAAATGCATGGCGGCCTTAACGCCTTCCATGCCGTAGATGATGCCGCCGGTGGGGAAGTCGGGCGCTTTTACGTATTGGATCAGCTCTTCGATGGTGATATCCTTTTTGTCAATGTAGGCGATGCAGCCATCGATCACCTCGGAGAGGTTATGAGGCATCATGTTGGTGGCCATTCCCACGGCGATGCCGCTGGAGCCGTTCATCAGCAGCTGGGGGATGCGGGTGGGCAGTACGGTAGGCTCTTTGAGAGAATCGTCGAAGTTGAACTGGAAGTCGACGGTGTCCTTGTCGATATCTTCCAGCATGTTTTCCGCGAGACGGTGAAGACGGGCTTCCACATACCGCATGGCTGCAGGGCCGTCGCCGTCCTGGCTGCCGAAGTTACCCTGGCCGTCGACCAGGAGATAGCGCATGCTCCAGTCCTGGGCCATACGCACCATGGTGTCGAAAATGGAAGCGTCGCCATGGGGGTGGTATTTACCCATTACCTCTCCCACGATACGGGCGGCTTTCTTATAAGGTTTGTTGCTGTTGTTGCCCAGCTCGTTCATCCCATGCAGGATACGGCGATGAACGGGTTTTAATCCGTCGCGGACATCCGGCAAGGCACGGCCTACGATCACCGACATGGAATAGTCGATGTAGGCAGTCTTCATTTGCTCTTCGATGTTGACCGGGACAATGCGATTATTGTCCTGGGTTTCCAATGGCGTGCTGTTATCTTCCATATTGAGTTTTAGGCGATTTTTGAGGCACGGGAGTTTGTCTCCCGAAAGGAGGGCAAATTTACCCCTTTTAGGCCTGAAAACCTGATGCTTTAAGTGGATTTTAACACCCTTTTTTCCACTGGGTGTGGGTAAGAATTCCGTCCTGGGGGAAGGACGATTAAGGGGCTATTCCAGCCAGGCGCCTTTCACGTTCTCGCCATCCACTTCCACGTATATGTGCTCCTGTAAAGTAGTGGAAAGGGACAGCCCGATGTAGTCGGGATGAACAGGGAATGCTTTATGGGTACGGCCTACCAGTACCAGGCATTCGATCTTGCGGGGATGGGCGTCCAGGAAGGGTTTCATAGCATAGAGGAGCGTTTTGCCGCTGCTGGCCACGTCGTCTACTACGATGATGACCCGGTCGTCGAAAGGGAGGGATTCGCTGAGGACGACCTCGCGGGGTTTCCTCTTATCCAGGGAGATGTCGATGATCTTAACAGTCAGCCGGCCGCCCGAGATCTCATGAAGGAGGCGCTGGATGGTGCGGGCGATGGCGCTTCCATTGTCACGGATGCCGGCCAGGATCAGCTGTGATTCGCCGGCATTGTGTTCCAGGATCTCGTAAGCCATGCGACGCAGCTTTTTTTCGGCCACCTGTTGGGTGAGGATGTAGTTCTTCATTTGTGGGAGCAAATTAAAGCAATAAGAGCAAATCACTTATCTTCACCGGGAGAAAAAATTTCCTATGACGATCGTTCAGCAGATACTCTTCATCGTGCTGGCCGCCACGGCCATTTGGTGGTTTACCCGGAACGCGCTCCGTATCCGCCGCAATATTCTGATGGGCAGGGACGAACCCTATAACGACCTGCCGGGAGTCCGGCGGAAGAACCTGCTGCTGCTGGCTTTTGGGCAAAAGAAGATGTTCCGCAATCCTTTGGTGGCGCTCATGCATTTTGTCATCTATGCCGGCTTTATCATCATCAACCTGGAAGTATTGGAAATTGGGCTGGACGGCGTTTTTGGCACGCACCGGCTGTTTGCCAGCCCCCTCGGCTTTTTGTATGGCTGGCTGATCAATGCATTCGAGCTGCTGGCCGTGGGCGTATGGACCTTTTGCATCGTCTTTCTCTGTCGCAGGAATATCCTGAAGCTCCGGCGTTTTGCCAGTCATGACCTGGATGGCTGGCCCCGCAGCGATGCCAATTACATCCTGCTGACGGAGGTGCTGCTCATGACCTTGTTCCTTACCATGAACGCCGCCGACACGCTGCTGCAAGCCAGGGGTTATGGGCATTACGGCGAACACCTTACGGGGAATTTTGCCTTCTCCCATTTATTGCATCCCCTTCTCAACGGAATGAGCACTTCAGGACTGGTGGTCCTGGAACGTGCCTGCTGGTGGCTGCACATCCTGGGCATCCTGGCGTTCCTGAACTATCTCCCTTACTCCAAGCACCTGCATATCTTACTGGCCTTCCCCAATGCCTACTATGCCCGGCTGGAGCCGGAAGGCAAACTGCGGAATATGCCGGCCATACAAAAAGAGGTACTCTATGCAATGGAGCCCGACAAGGCGCCTGCGGCCGGAACAGAGACGGCTCCCCCACCCCGCTTTGGCGCCAAGGACGTTTTCGACCTGAGCTGGCGCAACCTGCTGGACGCTTACGCTTGCACGGAATGCGGTCGCTGCACGGCGGCATGTCCCGCCAATATCACAGGCAAAGTATTATCTCCCCGCAAGATCATGATGTCCACAAGGGACAGACTGGAGGAGGTTGGACATAATGTTGACAGGAACGGGAGCTTCCAGGATGATGGAAAGACGTTGCTGAACTACATCTCCGTGGAGGAGCTGCGGGCATGTACTACCTGTAATGCCTGTGTGGAGGAGTGTCCCGTCAGCATCAGCCCGCTGGAGATCATCGTGGAAATGCGGCGGGCCCTTATCATGGAAGACAGCAATGCACCCCAGGAATGGAATGTGCTGTTCGGGAACGTGGAGAATAATTTTGCCCCCTGGAAATTCAGTCCGGATGACCGCGACAAATGGACGACCGAAGGTTAGCGTTTTTTTGCAAGGACGCTGAACTGCACGGTCAGGCCGTTAGAGATCGTGCTGGAACCACCGACCTTGAAGTCCTTCCTGTTGATCCTGAACTCGCCGGCGAAGATATAATCCTCGTTCTTCGGGGTTGCTGTAAAAGGGATGGTTATCTCCTGGGTTGTATTTTTGATGGTCAGCTTTCCGGTGACGGTGAAATGCGCGTTATTGTCCACGGTCACTTTGGTAGATACGAAGCGGATGCGGGGATAGTTCTGCACATCCAAATAGTCTTCCTTTCTCAGATGATTGTCCCGCATATTGTTGTCCGTGTTGACGGAGCGGGCGTCGACGCTCAGGTCGAAGCTGTCCCTGGTAAGGTCTTTCGGATCGAAGCTGATCGTACCTTCCAGTCCCGTGAACGACCCGCCTGTTTCAATGCCAAAATTCTTTATCCTGAACTTTATCGAAGAGCCCTCGTCCGTGGCCTTGTATTGCTGGCCAACCACGACAACTGCCAACAGCTGGATCAAACAAAATCCGATGAAATGCTTCATATCCTCGTTTATGATTTAATAATGCCGATTCGCTGCAATAATACGTTGCGATAAGCTATTATCAGCACTGCGCAGGAAATAAAGGCGATCACTGCGTAGGCGAACAGGGTATAATCGCCATCCCATCTGATCCCCAGTTTGGTGAGGTGGAAAAAGATGGCGCCGGCCATCAGTCCCAGTCCCAGCAAGGCTCCATAGGGTGTGGTACGGGGGTAGAGGATCAAAGCGGAGGCGACGAGCTCCAGGGAGCCGATGCCAATGCGTCCCCATGGTTCCATTCCCAGCGTGGTAAACAGATGCACCGACTCGGGCTGGGCGGAAAATTTGAAATACAGCGTCTGCAGCATGATCAGGGCGGCCAGGATACGAAAGATCCAAAGTATGCTGACTGTCAGCGCAAGGGAAGGCTTTTTCATTGTCCGGTGTATTTATATTTATACAACGAAAGTATACGCCTTTCCCGCCCTCCACTGTCCGTCAATTGACACTCACCCGTTTTTGGAGCTTTTTAACATCCAGGAAACAGATCTCCTGCCTGTTGTACGACAGTATACCTTCAATCTCCAGCTCATTGATCATCGTGGTCACTGTCTGGCGGCTGCTGCCGATGAGGCTGGAGATGTCTTCATGGGTGAGAAAATTCGGTATGCAGAAGCCTTCGGCGGTGTTCTCTCCCAGGTTTTGTTCCACCAGCTGCCACAGGAAATGCAGGAGGCGTGTCTTGACATCCTTGTTCAGAAGGTTGAGCAGCCTGTTCTCGATATTGCGCAGCTTGGCGCCTACCTGCTTGCTGTACCGGAGGGCCAGGTCGGGTCTGTTCTTCAGCAGCTTTTCAAAGTCGTCGATGGTAAAAGCGCAGATGCTGACATCGTGTTTGTAGGCCTGGGCGAACTCCCCATGCAGGTTGTTCCGCTCCAGGCTGAACTGGCCGAAAAGTTCGCCTTTCTGGATGATCTCCTTGATCTTTTCATTGCCTTCGTCGTCGATGAAGCCGATCTTGATGGTGCCTTCCTTGACGAAGTAAATCTTATTGTGATTGTAGGCCTCAAAATATATATATTCCCCCTTGGGCACATCGATGACATGGTGCTCCACCTTCAACGCTTTATATTCATCGTCGGACAGATGGCACCAGAGGTCGTAGTTCTTGATCAAAAGCATATTGTCGTCTCCCGGCATAATAACATTTTTGGCGATTAAAGTTACCAAATTTGGGTTTTGTATGGTGGTTCCTTTAGATTTACGGAAAATATAGTTCTATGCAGGTACCTACCATGGCCGACCTGACGGCAAAAGGAGAAGTCCCGGAGATCCTGTTCTGGGTGGGATGCTCCGGCAGCTACGACCAGCGCGCCCAGAAGATCACCCGTGCTTTCGCAGCTATATTGAACAAGGTAGGGTTGAAATATGCCATCCTGGGCAAGGAGGAGTTTTGTACGGGAGATCCGGCACGCAGGGCGGGTAATGAGTTCATTTTCCAGATGATGGCCTACCAGAACATCCAGGTTTTAAATAATTATGGGGTAAAGAAGATCGTCACGGCCTGTCCGCACTGTTTTAACATATTAAGCAACGAATATCCCGAATTGGGAGGTCATTATGATGTCATCCATCACACGGTGCTGCTGCAGCAGCTGATCGATGAGGGTAAGATCGTTATAAAAGAAGGCGGCCCTTTCAAAGGCAAACGGATCACGTATCATGACAGCTGTTACCTGGGCAGGGCTAATCATATTTACGAAGCGCCCCGGAAGGTGCTGGAAGCGCTGGACGGCGAGCTGGTGGAAATGAAGCGATGCCGCAGTAAAGGACTTTGCTGCGGGGCCGGCGGAGCGCAGATGTTCAAAGAAGAAGAGAAAGGCACGACGCGGGTGAATTTCGAGCGGAGCGGCGAGGCCCTGGAGACGGGTGCGGGGATTGTCGCGGCGGCCTGTCCTTTCTGCAATACGATGTTGACGGACGGGGTAAAGCATGCGGAAAAGGAGGAGGCGGTAAAGGTGATGGACATTGCGGAGCTGATCGCGGCCTCCATGAGCTGAGGTTTCCGGCCGGACGGGGAATTATTTTCAATTGACCTATCTTTGCAGGATGAATAGTGCGCATACAGAATTATTACCCCTTGATTTTGCGGGAGATAGCAGGGTCTGGATCTACCAGGCCTCCCGTCTTTTCCTATTGTCCGAAGCGCTGGAGATCGAGGAGATGCTGGAACGCTTTGTACGGGATTGGAAATCGCATGGGACGCCGGTGAAGGGGTATGCGAACCTGTTTTACGGTCAATTCATCGTACTCATGGCTGACGAGTCGGCCACGGGTGTCAGCGGGTGCAGCACGGACAGTTCCGTCCGGCTGATCAAGGACATCGAGCAGCGTTTTAGCGTGGCGATGTTTGACAGGCTGAACCTGGCCTTCCATGTAAAGGATAAGGTGCAGATGGTGCCGATGGCACAGCTGCCCTATGCTTTGGAGAACGGATTTCTCAATGGAGAGAGCTTGTATTTCAATAATACGGTACAAACGAAGGATGAGCTGGCGGAGAAGTGGCTCATTCCTTTAAAAGAGAGCTGGCTTGCGGCGAGATTTTTGAAACCAGCTTAAAAAATTGCAGGTCGAAAAAGATTATATATTACATTTGCCCTCCGCATTTATTGCGAACGTTATATAGGCGGAAGTAGCTCAGTTGGTAGAGCGGCAGCTTCCCAAGCTGCAGGTCGCGGGTTCGAACCTCGTCTTCCGCTCAATAAAAAAGCAAGGATCTATGGTCCTTGCTTTTTTGTAAAAGCCGTCCGCCAACAGTCGGACGGCTTTTTATCTTAAAATATATACCTCAGCCCTATCTGCATCTGCCACCGCGACGGAAGGTCGGGGCTGGTGGTGAATGTCGACTTCTGGGCTGGATCGAACTTGTAATGCGAGAGACCGTCGGTGCCCTGTCCTACATAGGTCATCGGCTGATAGTATCCGCTGGCACTGGCATATTTGCGCAATCCCCATTTGCTGCTGATGAGGTTGCCCAGGTTAACGATGTCCAGGCTCACCTGCACGGTGTTCGTATGTTTACCGACCTTTAAATTGAAGTCCTGCAGGACCCGCATGTCCACCTGGCTGAACCAGGGTGTGGCCCCGGCATATTTACCCGTATACTGGCCCCGATGCTTGCTGAGGTATTTATCCTGCTGGATAAAGGATTCCAGGGCGGTGCGCTGTGCTCCTTCCAGCTGCACATTCCCATTAACGTCAAGCACCGTATCGAATTTCATTACGCCGATCTCCGTTGCAGTCGGAACGTACATAAGGTCGTTGAAACCGGAGCCGTCCTTATTCACATCACCCGCATAGACGTAGGAGAAGCGGTTGCCGCTGGTCCAGTTGGCGAAAAAGGAGACCGTCGTCGCGTATTTTCCTTCCCCATAGTCGAAGCGTTTGAACCCTGCCAGCACGATGCGATGCGTGTTGCCGTAAAGGGAGGTAGAATTGCGGGCGATATTGGCATTGCCCAGGACGGGGTTGCGGTCGAAAGCATCGCCGGAAATTTCAGCCGAGATGGAGCTCGCATCTTTTGCAACGAGATAATTGTAGGAACCCATGAGGAACCAGCCTTTTCCAAAGGTCTGCTGTACCTGGAAACTCACATCAAATGAGGTGCCCGTCTTGGTGTTGGTGAATACATAAGTGCCGGTGTTTCCCTTATCCGATGCCTGGTAAAAAGGCCGTGTATCGCCTGTACCTGAATTAAGGGTTCCCGTGGGGGTGCCCAATCCATAATCACGGACCATCATGGCATGCACGTCCTTTGTATAGGCTACGTCCACCGTGAGGACCGTATTGCTGGGCAGCTTATAATCCAGGCCAAGGTTGGAGCGCCAGATCTGTGGCCATTTGAAATCTTTTGCGGTGACATTGTAATAGCCGGTGAAGGGATTACCGATGGCATTGCCTAGCCAGACGAAGGGGAAGCGACCGGTGAAAAGGCCCGTACCGCCTCTGACCTGTACGGTCTTGTCGTCCTTTACATCCCAGTTAAAGCCAAGGCGGGGAGAAAAGAGGGGTTTGCCGCTGGGCATACGGGTATTATCAATTTCTTTTCCGGGACCATTCTGGACAGGGTTGCCATTAGGATCGAAGAGGGTCAGATTGTCGGTGTTATGCACCGTAGGACTGCTGGTTTTACCATCCGTGCCCTGGTACTTCGCCTTGGAAGGGAAGTAGAGGGGCTTGTCGATCCTGACGCCATAGGTTAGCTTCAGGTTGGTAGTTATTTTCCATTCATCCTGGAGGTAGCCTGCCAGCTGGCCGACGGTGAGATAATACCATGCCCATTTTCCTGCAGCGGCCTGACTTTTGGCATAGTCGACGTCTGCCTGAAGACTGCCGTTGGGTGCGTTGGCGAGAAAATCGTTGATGGGCGTGCTACCGAACACGGCAAAACCATAACCCGTCAGGTTGAAAGAGTTGCCGAACTTGAACTGTTCGTAGCTGGCGCCGATGGTCAGGGTATGTTTGGCCAGGATGATGTTGAAGTTATCCGTCAGCTGAAGGGCGTCCTGGTTCAGGACGTTGTTGATGGAGAAAGGTTCGTGACCGGCGATGATATAAGATACGTTATTCTTGCTGATGGTAAGCGCCGGGAAAGGCGTGGAAAAGGGATTGCGATGGTCCCTGAAGGTGGTGAAGACTGCGCGGAACTTATTGGCATAGCTGTCCCCGAAATTCGACTTCAGCTCCAGGCCGAAGGAGTGCAGCTTGTTCACCATCTGGTAGCCGGAGTTGCGGAACTGCAGGGTAATGGCATCCGGGCCACGGCGTTGAATGGCATTGGGATGGGCAGGCTTATCCTGTGTGGCGTCCAGTCCATTATAGGTGAAAGAGAGGCTATGGCGGCTGTTGATCACCCAGTCCAGTTTCGCCAGCCATTTATAATTCGTTTGCTTCAGATTGAATCCCTGGTAGGGGCCCGTTTCGTATCCATACTTACTTTTCAGGATAGCGCTGACGGCATCCAGGTCGCTCTTCAATACCCGGGAGGTAGTGATCTGTCCTACATTAGAAGCATCCTGCGCCCGGTAGGCGGAGGCTTCGTCCTTGCGTTGTTCCGTCTCGAAATTGACAAAATAGAAAAGCTTGCTTTTCACGATGGCGCCACCCAGGGAGGCGCCGGCCTGTATGTGGTTCAAGGTGGGGACCGTAAATTTCGTCCCGTCCACTTTATGCCCTGTCATGCCCGTATTGCGGTAGAAACCATAAACGGTGCCGGTGGTCTTGTTGCTGCCACTCTTGGTTACTGTGTTGACGCCGGCGCCCGTGAAGCCGGACTGTGTCACGTCATAAGGTGCGATGTTGACCTGGATCTGGTCGATGGCATCGAGAGAGATGGGCTGGGCGTTCGTCTGACCGCCGGGTGTGGGGGCGTCCAGGCCGAAAGGGTTATTGAATACGGCGCCGTCAAGGGAAAAATTATTGTATTGCCCGTTCCTGCCTGCAAAGGAGATGCCGTTGTAGGTGGGCGAGGCCGAAGGGGTCAGCCGGGTGTAATCATCGGCTGACCTGGAAATAGTAGGCAGCGTGCGGATCAACCTGGAATTGATCTGTGTGGAGGCTCCGGTGCGGTGGTCATCGAAAATGGGTGACCTGGCAGTGACCGTTACTTCCGCAAGATTGGCGGCCGTTGGCACCAGGCGGATGTCCAGGGTGGTGTTCTCACCCAGGCTGAGGTAGATATTCGAATCCACCCTCGGGCTATAGCCGGTGAAGCTGACGGTGACGGAATAAGGCCCCCCTACCCTCAGGTTGGGCAGGACAAAGCTACCATCCGATTTGGTCGATAAGGTTTTGTTGATACCAGCGTCCAAAAAGGCCACTTGTACTGTGGCGCCGGAAAGAGATTTGCCTTTTTCTCCGGAAACCGTCCCGCTCAGGGTAGCGGTGGTTACCTGTGCCAGCGCATAGCTGCCGGTGAAAGTAAATAACAGTAGGATAGCTAGTCTGGTTAGTCTTGGTTGGTGCATTTTGTTAATATTTACTCTTGAACAATAAATTCTCAGGCAGTAACAACAATTTAATTGAAAATCTTCAATTAATAACCGCTATCGACTGGATTAGAAGATAGAGACAAGGAAAAAATACATATTAACATTTAGAAATATAATGGTAAACACTTATATCCGCTTACCTGATCACCAGGACGGAGCCTTTCCTGAACACCGATTGTTTGGTGCTGGTGTTGACATAGTGGACCATCCATATAAAACTGCCGGGAGGGACCTTATGTCCGCCGAAGGTGCCATCCCATCCGAATGCAGGGTTGGAACACTGGAATACCAGTTCTCCAAAGCGGTCATAGATGGCCATCTGGTAGTCTTTCATTTCGCAGACATGGAGGGGCCGGAAAGAGTCGTTGTGGCCATTCCCATCGGGGGTAAAGGCATTGGGCAGCAGAAGCTGGCAGGTGCAGGCTGCGAGGTTGACGGTAGCCTGCAACGTATCTTTTCCGCAGCCATTCTGCGCCACGACGGTATAGACGCCGCTTTGTTCCACTTTATAGGACGCTGAGTAGGAGCTGTCCTGCCAGGCATAGGTATCGCCGTTGCCATTCACCTGCAGCCAGAATTCTTCGCCGTTGCAAAGGGAGGTATCTTTTATCATGGACACTTTGAGGCTGTCATCGAATTTCACTGTAAGTGTATCCTTATATACGCATTGGCCTACGGAAGCGGTGACCGCATACGTACCCGGGCGGTATACATAGTAAGTGGCCTGGCCTGTCTGATTCTGGTCATCCCTTTGGGCGGGAATGGCTTCCCAGTTGTACTGACCTACTCCAAAATCGGCGTTGAGGCTGAGCGTCGACCCCATACAGATGGCAGTGTCATGAAAATCCAGCGGGCGGTCGCCGCGATAGCGCACGATCACCGTGTCCGTCACCTGGCATTGGCCCTGGTAGTCGACGAATACCCAATAGGTGCCGGGATTGGAGATACGGATGCTGCTACCCCGCTGGCTGGTGTTCCAGTCATAGGCGGTGGCGCCGGAAAGATTGGCCGTCAGGGTATATACTTCTTTGGGGCAGAGCAGGGTGTCGGGCCCCAGGCTGAAGGCGGGAGCTACCGGAGAAGCATACGTGACGGAGACAGTGTCCCTGTAGGTACCGCACCCCGGGACATCGACAATGGCGATATACGTGCCTCCCGGGTAGTGGGTAATGAGCTGACCGGCCGCGGAAGGAAGGGGGTTGCCATTGAGGAGCCAGGTATATTGTCCATTTTGCGCGGAAGCGTTGAGCATGAGGTTGGCGCTGTCACACATGATATGATCTTTTCCCAGATCCACCTTGGGTGTATCGCTGATGAATACCCCAACGCTGTCGCTGACGCCGCAGCCGTCGATGCTGACGGTGTAGACGCCGCTCTTCGAAATGCGCAGCACGGGCGTGGTGGTGGCGCTGTCGTCATTCCAGAGATAGGTCGCTCCCGTTACGGCCGGAGCGGTCAGGACCGTGTCCATGCCGTTGCAGAGGAAGATGTCCGGCCCAAAGCTATAAGCCATGGGCGAAACGATGTTGAGCGTCTTTAAAATGCGGATCGTATCCGGGCCATTCACCACTGTGAGTGAGATATTATAAGCGCCGGCCACGGCATACATATGTTTTGGAAGCTTGGCGGTCGAACTGTCGTAATAGCCGGAGGAGGGATCTCCGAAATGCCATTTAACCTTGCTGGGGAAGAAGATGCTGTCGAATACCGGTGATCCGAAAGTAATAGTGGTGCCTACGCAGGTGGTGGTATAGCTGATGGTATCCTTCGTGGAAGCCTGGGCACGGGCGGCTGCCGGCAGCAGCGCCGGAGAGACCAACAGCAGCAGGCAGGTAAGCCGTATGAGAAAAATCACCTTCATCTGTTGACTTTAAGCAGGGTCCTCACCTGCTGTATGGATTGGTTTTGCAAACGGGCATAATAGACGCCGGCAGCGAGCGCGGCGGTGTTGACGGTGACGGTATAGGTGCCCTGGGTATACTCCTGGTCTACAGGCACCATCACCAGCCTGCCGGCGGAATCGAACAGCTGCACCAGCGTGTGTCCTCCTGCCGTCTTAAACTGGATGAGCGTATGCTCCGTAAAAGGGTTGGGCGAGTTCGAGATCAACTTATCGCCCAGGTTGTTGAGGTCGTCATAGGTGTTGCCGCAGGCCGTGTTCTTCATGAACGGCAGGTACTGGTAATTCTTCAGCAGCATCGTTGTTGTATCATCCGCCGGCACGCAAAACCAGTCCCGCAGAAGAGTGGAATACACGGATCGGAAATCATATTGCATTTGTACATTGGCGCCATCGTCGATGCCGGCGAGCGTGGGGTTATTCCCCAATACGCCGGTGGCGGCATATTCCCCAAAGATGAACACCGGCTGTGCGGCTCCGTGGTCGGTGCCAAAGCTGCCATTGGACTTGATACGTCTTCCAAATTCCGAGAAGGTCATGCCCATCACCCGCTGACCTACCCCCAGGCTCTGGCAGTCCGTCATGAAGGCGGCGATGGCGTCCGACAGCTGTCGGAGCAGGTTGGCGTGGTTACCGGTGGTGGTATCTCCTCCCTGCACCTGTCCGCCGTGGGTGTCGAAGCCACCCATGCTGACCATATAGACCCGCGTCTTGAGACCGCCGGCGATGAGCCTTGCAACCGTCTTTAGCTGTGCCGCCAGCTCCCCTTGCGGGTAAGGCGATTGGCTGGTGACCTTTTTAGCGGCTGCTTCTATGGCGTCCGCATATTTATTGGTTTGGCGGGCTACTGCGCGAAGGTAGGTAAGCTCGTTGCCCATGGGGGTATCCGGTTCCGGTTCAGTGATGCCGTTGATCAGATCATAGAATGCGGTGTCCGTAGGAACGGCCATAGCTGTCGTCCCGGCCTGTGCCATGAACACGGGAGAGATGACGGAGCCGATCTGTATGGCCAGCGGATCGGGCATAGCCTCATTGGGATAGCCGACGGGAAAATTGGTGTAGGTGTCTGCCAGGAACCTGCCTGTCCAACCTGTATCGAGATATTTGTCCGAGTCGGCGCCGGTCAGCCAGATATCGGTGCTGCGGAAGTGGGACCCGTCCGGGAAAGGATAGCCCACTGCCTGGATGATGGCCAGCTTGTCGGCATCATACAACGATTTCAGGCCGGCGAGGGAAGGATGGAGGCCTGTTTTGGGATATTTGCTCAGGGTGAGCACTTTGCCCTGCGGGATGGCGATGTTGGAACGCGCCCCCACGTAATCGCCGTATTCGCCCAGCGGAATGACGGTGTTCAATCCGTCATTGCCCCCTATAAGCTGTATCAGCACCAGCACGTGATCATTGTCAGTGGCGCCCTGGAGTCCGTTCATGAAGGGCAGGTGCGAGAGGGCGTTGATCTTAAACCCTCCCAGGAATGCCACGGGCGCCATATTGCGTATAAAGTCTCTGCGTCGCATGTTGTTTTTTTGGCTGCAAGCTTCAGGCTACAAGCCTCAAGCTGCTTTCTTTAAGTATTTACAGATCTATGTCTTTTTCTTGTAGCTTGAAGCTTGTGGCTTGCAGCTATGAAAGATGGTATTCAGGCAAATTCATCAAATATTTATACAGCGCTCGCAGCTTGCTGTTGACGGCCGAATAAGCGTTCATGTCCGAAGGGTCGGCTGTATAAGCAAGCCAGGCGTTGGTCCAGTACATATCGTTGGTGAGGTTGCCCAGCAGGATGGACTGCTTGAGCAAAGTCACTGAGCTATCGGATAATGGTGGCCGGATCAGGATGCTGAGGCTGTCGGCGATAAGCTTGTTGGGGTCATGCGGCGCAGGCAGCAGCCTGGCAAAACCGATGGCGTCTATCTGCAGGGTGGTGCCATCCATCATGTCCCCTTTTCCGATGAGCAGGTCTGTATAAAAGTTCCGGCCCGTATACGTGACGGAATTGATCCACAGCTCATGGTACTGGGGAGACTGGCGATAGGCGTCCCAGCCGGCTACGAGCTCGATGGCCATGATCTCCTGCTGGAGAATGCGTGCTCTTTCGTTCAACATGCTCCATGCCGCATATTGTCCTTCGATGGTGGACGGGAGGGCTACCTGGTATTCACGGCAGAGACCGATCAGCAGGTCCAGCGGGCTTTTGATGATACAGGCGCCAGCGTTGACAAGGTCATAGAAATGCTGGCTCTTCAGCAGCGTGGACAGCACCGTTGAGATATTGTATCCGCTGTTGCGGAAGACCTCTGCCAACGGCGTAATGACATTCGTCTCGACGGTGCTGTCGATCTTATAATATACAAAGAAGTTATAGAGCTTGCGGCAGATGAAGCGGGCAGATTCCTGGGTGGCGAAGATCATGGACAGCATGTCATCCAGCTCGCCCGCGCCGTTGGTGCCGGAATAGCCTGTGACAATGTGATTGGCATAGAAGCCCGAGAACTCCTTGTTCTTATCTTCATGCTCGCCCGCCAGGAATACGTAACCGTAGTTGGCGTCGACGGTATGCCCCGTCAGCACTCTTGCCGCCGCAGCCACGTCATCCTGCGTATAGGCGGAGCCGCTACCCTTCCCGATGGTGTACAGCTCCTGCAGCTCGCGACCGTAATTCTCGTTGGGAGAAGTCTTGAAGTTGGTGTTGCCGTTGAGATAGATCAGCATGGCCGGGTCCAGGGTGATAGCTTTGACAAGTGCCTGAAAATTACCCAGGGCGTACTGCCGCAGGGTGAGGTATTGATCATACCAGAGGCGGCAGGGGATATCACCCGCATGGGCGGTGGCATCCATGGCGAAGTGGTTATGCCAGAACAGTGTCATCTTTTCATGGATGGACCGGCCGCCGTTGAGTAGCTGACCTATCCACCAGCACTGCAGGGAGTCCAGCCTGTTCATATTCATTTCATCGTCCACATACAAGAGGCCCGTGTTGATCCATGTTTGCCATGGAGCGACACCGGTAGGATCCGTATCATAATTATTCAAAGGCACCGTCGACGGCGCTGGCGTGGGCTGCAGCAGCTCGTCCACGGCCTGGGACATGGTGCGCGACTTAAAATAATTGACATCCTGTATGGAAGCGCCGAAAAGGGTCCTTTTCAGCAGATGGACTACTTGTGGAGTATCCCAGGTGCCGGTGTATTCACCGATACCAGCGGGACTTCCCGGAAGTGGCTTTTGCATAAATGTCAGATTTCAGATATAAGGCCTGGCCCGTCAAAGGTCGGACCAGGGCCTTTTTTTTATTCCTGGTAAAGCGCTGTAAATATTCCCTGTTCGAGGCGGATGCTTTCGGCGCCGTTGGCTACCCTGACGGAAAAGCTCCCGCTGACGGCGCCATTGTATTTCTTCACATACTTATCGATCGTCACGACATTGCCGCTGTCACTGCTATTGTAATATTGTTTACCGCTGCTACTGACATAGGTCACCAGCAAGCTGTCGCCATGGAATCTGCCGGTGGTGTCACCGAAAACACGAATGCTGATGCTACCCTTCATCGAGGAGGTGTCCTGGTATTGGCCGGTGATCAGTGTCGTATGCGTATCATATACATCCTCGATAAAAGCCTGGTTGACGGGAAAGCTGATCAGCGAGCCATTTGCGGAAAAGGAGAAAGAAGACGAAGGGAGCAGGGGCGTTAGTTTGTCGCTCTTGTTACAAGCGGGTATAATACCGCCCAGGCAGATGATGGATATTAGCAGCAGACTGTTTTTCATAAAGTTGGCTTTGGCCGGTGTGGCTAGGACCGGATCGACCTAAAGTCGATGCATTCAGGGTACAATTTTCAGGCCAAAAAGACTAAGTGTTTTTTTGTGCAATCTGAACGATGGGCAGGGGGCCGGTATTGTTTACGGGATGATTTGAAAAGCCGGAGATTTGTATTATATTGGGTGCAGCCATGACTATTTGTGTTTGGTAAGTACGGCCCGGACCCTGTTCGGGCTTTTTATTGCGGGTCATTACGGTGACGGCTACTGCATGACATATTTATAAATTACTTCCGAGACTGCAGCCATAGCGCTGATGGCGGCCTTTTCATCGACTAAATCCCTGGACAGCAGCACCAGCACATATTTCCGGCCATCAGGGAGAAAGACGATCCCCGAATCATGGTTGACCCCTTTGATCGACCCCGTCTTATGGGCCACTTTTACGCCGGCCGGCAGCCGGGCAGGTATGATCTCGTTGAACTGCTGGTCCAGGAGGACGCGGATCATTGAATCGGAAGCTGCGGGGTTCACCAGCTTTTTTCCGGCCATTAGCCGGAATAATTCCATCAGACCGGCGGCAGTGACTGTATTGTTCAGGCCTTTCTGGTAGGCTTTGTTATCTTCCACGCCCCGCAGCACATGCACTTCATCCAGTTTCAGGCCATGCATGGTCGTCAGGACGTTGGCTGCGCCTACTTTTTGGATAAGAAGGTTGGTGGCGAAGTTGCTGCTGACGGTGATCATCTGATATACCAGCTCCCGGATGGTACGCCGCTCACCCTGGTGGCGGTAAAGCGCCGTCTCGCTGTCATCGGCGGAATCCAGCTGGTAGGTGCTGCTGTCGGCGATGCTGACGAACTCATTTGTTAGCATGAGGGAGTCGGAGAGCTTCAGTCGCCCCAGGGCTGCCTGTCTGTAGATTTCCACCAGGACAGGGGTCTTCATGGTGCTGGCGGCATGGAAAGTTTCGTGCTCATGGAGGAGCAGCTGCCTTCCCGTGGACAGATCGGAAAAAGCCAGGGCGAAAGATCCTTGCTGCGTTTGGAAGATGCTGTCGATCCTTTGCAGGCAGGCGCCGGCGGAAAGAGACTGGGCCCGGGAGGGCGACGTACAGAGACCGAGCAATAACAGGGCGGCCAGGCAAAGACGCATCATGCAGAGATGTTTTCCCTAAGGTAGGGACATGCTGCCAACTTGTCATTATAAATCTTGTCGTATCTTTGTGTCCCTAAATTTTTTTACCTGATGTCTGAGACCCTTTCCAGCAGGACACATGATGAAGAGCGCCAGGGAGAAGCCTATGTTTCCACCGGAGGGGAACCGCGTGCCCACCGGAAAAAATTCTATATAGAAAGTTATGGCTGTGCGATGAACTTCGCTGATAGTGAGATCGTTGCGTCCATATTGGACGAGCGGGGCTTTGGTCCTACGGGCAATTACCTGGAGGCGGACCTCGTATTGCTGAATACCTGTAGTATCCGGGAGAAAGCGGAGCAGACAGTGCGCAACAGGCTGCATTTGTTCCGTCAGGTGAAGCGGGAAAGGCCAGGAATGCTCATCGGGGTATTGGGCTGTATGGCTGAGCGGCTGAAGGGTAAATTCCTGGAGGAAGAAAAGCTGGTGGACCTGGTGGTAGGGCCGGATGCTTACCGGACATTGCCGGGGTTGATCGAGGAGGCGGAATCGGGCCAGCAGGGAGTGAATGTGCTGCTGAGCAGGGACGAGACCTATGCGGATATTTCTCCTGTACGGCTGGACAGCAATGGGGTGACCGGGTTTGTCAGCATTATGCGGGGCTGCAACAATATGTGTTCTTTTTGTGTAGTGCCTTTTACCAGGGGGCGTGAGCGAAGCCGGGATGCCGCCAGCATCGTCCGGGAATGTGCGGACCTGTTTGAAAGGGGATATAGGGAGGTGACATTGCTGGGGCAGAATGTGGACAGCTATTATTTTGTGGATGAAGCCCAGGATGAGATCGTGACCTTTGCAAAGCTCCTGGAAAAGGTGGCGTTGATAGATCCGGCCCTGCGTGTGCGTTTTTCCACGTCGCATCCCAAGGACATTACGGACGAAGTGCTGCATACAATGGCGAAGTACGACAACATTTGCAAATATATCCATTTGCCTGTGCAGAGCGGCAGTACGCGGGTATTGCAGCTGATGAACCGGACCTATACCAGGGAATGGTATATGGCAAAAGTGGACCGGATCCTGGAGATATTGCCTGGTTGCGGCATCAGTTCCGACATCATCGCCGGGTTCTGTACCGAGACGGAGGAGGATCACCAGGATACGCTGGAGCTGATGCGTTATGCAAAGTACGACATGAGCTATATGTTCTTTTACAGCGAGCGGCCAGGGACTTTGGCGGCCCGCCGGTACCAGGACGACGTGCCCGAGGAAGTGAAGAAGCGCAGGCTGGACGAGATCGTTAAGCTGCAGAACAGGCTTTCGCTGGAAAGCAACCGGCGTGATATCGGGAAGATATGCACGGTCCTGATCGAAGGAGATTCAAAGAAGAGCGCCGCCGATTGGCGGGGGCGAAATAGTCAAAATAAGGTAGTGGTGTTCCCGAAAGGAGAGCTGGGCCTGCAGAAAGGAGATTATGCGCAGGTGAGGGTGGAAGATTGTACGGGAGCGACACTGATCGGAAAAGTAATATAGCAACATGGAAATTCAATCAATTAAAAATCGTTTTGGTATCATCGGTAACTCGCCGGCCCTGAACTATGCTTTGCAGGTGGCTGCACAGGTGGCGAATACGGATCTTACCGTTCTGATAGCCGGGGAGAGCGGCGTTGGTAAAGAGGCATTTTCCCTTACCATTCATGCCTTGTCGGGCCGTAAGCACAATCCTTTCATTGCCGTCAACTGCGGGGCCATTCCGGAAGGGACCATTGATTCGGAGTTGTTCGGGCATGAGAAGGGCTCGTTCACGGGTGCGGTGGATTTCAGGAAAGGCTATTTTGAGACGGTGAATGGCGGAACGATCTTCCTGGATGAGATAGGGGAAATGCCGTTGGGTACGCAAGCCCGTCTGCTGCGGGTGCTGGAAGCCGGGGAATTTATCAGGGTCGGATCGTCCAAGGTGCAGAAAACGGATGTACGGGTGATCGCTGCGACCAATAAAGACCTGCTGGAGCTGACGGATAAAGGGAAGTTCCGGGAGGACCTGTACTACCGGCTGAGCACCGTACCTATCCGGGTACCTGCCTTACGGGACAGAGTGGAAGATATTCCGCTGCTATTCCGGAAATTCGCCGTAGATTTCGCGGAACGGTATAAGACGGCGCCGGTGCAACTGGACGAGGAGGCGAAAAATCTGTTAATTAACTATCCATGGCCGGGCAATGTCCGCGAATTGAAGAATATTGCCGAGCAGATCTCCGTTCTATCGGAGGATAAGCAGGTGACAGCGACCGCACTCCGGCGTTTTCTACCGGAGACAGGCAACCGGCTGCCGATGGTGGTGCCTTCCAATGGGACGGCTTCCAACGGAAGTCCGGAGTTCGCGAACGAACGGGAGATCCTGTACAAGCTCTTTTTCGATATGAAGAAGGATGTGACGGAACTGAAAAAAATGTTCCTGGAGATCGTACAAAACCCTTCGTTCAATGCGTCCCAGCATGCGGCTTTTCTGAATGAGCTGAAGGAACTGAAGCCGGCGGACGCATATCAGCCGCCTGCCATCACGACAGCCGCACAGCCTATGATGATCCATAATAATGGACATGAGGATATCCATCATCATGAAGAGGTGGAAGAGTCGCTGAACATCATGGACAAGGAAAAGGAGCTGATCGTAAAAGCGCTGAAAAAGCACAAGGGTAAAAGGAAGGATGCCGCCAGTGACCTGGGTATCAGCGAACGGACCTTATACCGGAAACTAAAAGAATATGATATCAGTGAATAAATGGTTATCGGGCGCCCTGATCCTGGTATCAGGGCTTTCAGCATGCAAGATCTATTCCTTCAAGGATGTGTCCATCCCTGCACAGGTGAAGAGCATTCATATAGGGTATATAGAGAACAGGGCCCGGCTGATCAATCCGCAGCTGGCGCCCCAGCTCAATGACAAGCTGCGGCAGAAGATCAACCAGCAGGCTTCCCGCCTTTCCCAGATCCAGGATCCGGGGGCAGACTATGATGTCAGCGGCACCATCACCGACTATAACTATACCACGTCGGGTATCTCACAGCAGCAGGTGGCCACCAACCGTCTCAATGTCACTGTGCACATCATCTTCAAGAACCACCTGGACCCGACGGGTAAGACCGTGGCGCCGGCCGATTTCGAGGCGGACGTGACGAGGAATTTCGACTTTTCAGGCAACACCAGCATTACGGATGCGGAACAGCAACTGCTGCCGACGATCGTGACCAATATGACGGATGAAATCTTTAATAAACTCTTCTCGAACTGGTAAAAAGTAAACAAGCTCCAATGTCCCTTTCCACGCAACATATCATCAGGCATCTGTTCCAGGCGGAATCGCTGAAAGAAGTATCCCGTCAGCAGCTGGAAGAACTAGTGGAGGAATATCCTTCCTTCGGTGTAGGTCGCTACCTTCTTTCGCGTAAGCTGCAGGCCGAAGGGGCGGACAATTTTAACGAAGAGACGCAAAAAACGAATTTATATTTCACCAATCCTTTCTGGCTGCAATGGCTGCTGCAGGACGCAGCCCGGCCGTCGGGCGGGATAGAGCCTGTTCCCCGGGAGATCCAGGAAGAGATCACCCCTCCAGGTCAGTGGGATGCAGCAGGCGATGCCGAGCTTCCCGCAGAAGAGGTTTTTGCGCCTGTGACAGATCCAACGGAAGAGACGATCGATACCATCGTGACGCCGGAAAGCGAGCCGGATGAAACGGGCGGAGCAATGCCGCTTGCGGAGACGCAGGAGGAGTCCAGGCCTCCCTCGGCAGCGGATGAGCTGATGAAAAGCATTGCGGAATTTCAGGAGCAACGGCGGTCGGAGCAGGCTGCTGCCGTAGAGGAAAAAGAAACTCCTTCCATGGGGATCGCCGGATTGGCACTGGAGCAGGCGGAAGAACTGACGCCTCCGGAAGCGTCCATAGCCGGGGAACCTGTTGCCGGAGAAACGCATGGGGAAGGGACGGAATTTCCAGTTGAAGCGGCAGGCAGCGGAGAGCAGACGAGCTTTCCCGTTGAAGAAGTACATGCGGAAGCGCGTACTCCTGTCGTAGAGGTTAGTCCGGAAGCACCGGCGGCTACGGAAGAAGCACCGGGCCATGGGCAAGGGACAGACTACCCTGCGGAACCGGTGATCGTCGCCGGAGAGAACCATACTGGCGAAAAAGTACCCGAAGCGCCCCTGTTCGAGCCCTATTACACCGTCGATTATTTTGCGTCCCAGGGCATCCGGCTGGTGCTGGATGAAAATCCCACCGACAAGCTGGGCAAGCAGATGAAAAGCTTTACGGATTGGCTGAAAGTAATGCGAAGGTTACCCCAGAAGACCAGGGAGATCATCCCCGACATCGCGGCGGAGCACCAGGTACAAGCCATCGCCGCCCACTCCATAGAACGCAGGGAGGTTATTACGGAGACCATGGCGGAAGTCCTGGCCATGCAGGGCATGCGGGAAAAAGCCACGGAAATGTACCGGAAATTAAGTTTGCTGGAACCTGAGAAAAGTGCGTACTTCGCAGAGAAAATAGAACAGTTAAAAATCATCTGAAATGACCTTTTTATTTGTGTTACTGATCATTGTGGCCTGTGTGTTCTTAGGCCTTATCATCCTGGTACAGAACCCCAAAGGCGGTGGTCTTGCAGGCAATGTTGGCGGATTCAGCAACCAGCTGATGGGTGTGAAGCAAACGACGGACGTTCTGGAAAAAGGCACCTGGGTGCTGGCTGTCGTGGTAGCGCTCCTCTGTCTCTTCTCCGCCCTGTTTGTACCCAAGGCTACGGCGTCCAACCTGCGTGGACAGGAAAAGACAACGGCGCCTGCGCAGCAGACCCCACGCCCATAAATTCCCTGAAAATATTTCTAACCCTGCTATTTAATATGGCAGGGTTTTTTATATAATTTAACGCACCAATCGAAAATACCTATGAAGAGGATCATCCTTATTTCAGTATCCGTACTGCTCCTGTTGATCGTTTTTGCCGCCTGGCGCCTGCTGGGGCCCGCCACGGCTTTCCAGCGTGAAAAATACGATCTGTATATCCATACGGGCATGAACTATGACCAGCTGATGACGTTGCTGGAAAAAGACACCGTGCTGAAAAGTCCTTCATTCTTCAGTTTCGTAGCCGGGAGGTTGGATTACAAGCAAAATGTAAAAGCGGGCAAATATGAGATCCCGAAAGGCATGAGCCTGCTAGGCATTGTCCGGATGTTGCGCAACGGCCGGCAGACGCCCGTGCATTTCACCATTGGCAAGCTTCGCACGAAGGAGGGACTTGCGGGAATGGTAGGCAGGAAGCTGGAATGCGACTCTATCGAAATGCTGCGCTTTTCGGAAAGCAACGATTCCCTGGCGGCTTTTGGCGCAGACACCAATACCTTTACCACGCTGATACTTCCCAACACATATACGTATTTCTGGAATATTACCCCGTCGGGTGTCATTAAGAAAATGGCTGACTATTCAAAAGCCTGGTGGACACCAGAGCGGGTGCAGCTGGCTAAGGAAAAAGGGCTTACGCCTGTGCAGGCGTATATTGTGGCTTCCATAGTGGAGGAAGAGACCAATATGCCGGCCGATAAGGGCAATATTGCCAGCGTGTATCTCAACCGGCTGGCCAAAGGCATGAAGCTGGCGGCGGACCCTACCATTAAATATTCCATGCGTAATTTCGAACTGAAGCATATCTATAGCAACTATCTGAAAGTGGAGTCGCCCTATAATACGTATCTACATACGGGGCTGCCGCCAGGACCTATTTGTACGCCTTCCGAGCAGACCCTGCTGGCCGTGCTGAATGCGCCCAAGACCGATTACCTGTTCTTTGCGGCCAAGCCGGATTTTAAAGGCACCAGCTTTGCGGCCACCTTCAAGGAACACCTGGAAAATGCCAATGCTTACCGGAATGAGCTGCATGCCCAGGAAGCGATCCGGGATTCCTTGGAAGCCATTAAGAACGGGAAGCCAGTGCAGGCCGCCGCGGATAGCTCAAAAGGCGGACAGCCTTCCGGGCAGGTGAAAAAAGGACAGACAGCGCACAACGGAAAGGTTCATGCCGTAAAGAAAAAGCCGACGGGAGCTTCGAAGCATAGGCAGCAGCAACATTGACTGAAATCAGACAGCAACCCCAATCATGATCAAGCTCGAAAGGAAAATATATAGCAGCCGGCCGGTGCGGTGGATACAGGAGAGGAGCAAGCATATCATCCTCCCCGGGTTCGAGGGAATTCCTTTGTTCGAGGTAGCTACTTTCTTCAACGGGCAGGTCAAGAAAGTGGGTTTGAATGACAGGGCCCGTTCTATTGCTTTCAGCTTCCTGACGGCCATCCCTGCCGCCACGATCTTTATCTGCACGCTGGTCCCCTATATGCCCATCGCCCAACAGATAAAGCGACAGCTGTTGTACCTGACGAGAGATATCACCCCTAACCAGAATACCTATCTGCTGGTGAGCCAGTTCCTGGAGGATTTCCTGGACAAACCGCGGGTGGGCTTGCTGTCCGTAGGTTTTGTGCTGGCACTCTTTTATTCTTCCAATGCTATGATGGGCATTATGCGCAGCTTTAATAAATCCCTTATTTATAATACGAAACGGAATGCGTTGGAGACAAGGTGGATGGCCATCAAGCTGACCTCGCTGGTGCTCTTCATGGTCATCGGCTCCGTCACCATCCTGGTGACACAGGCGGAATTGCTGCGCAGCCTGCTGCAGTGGATGCATATCCGCGGCCGGAATGCCCGCTGGCTGTTCAAGACAGTCCGGTGGGTGGTGATCATCCCCCTGTTCTATTTCGCCATCGCCTGCATCTATAAGTACGGTCCGGCCGTTCATAAACGATGGAAGCTGTTCTCTCCCGGCACTTTGCTTGCCACGACGCTGTCCATCATCATTACCGTGGTTTTCTCTTATTGGGTGAACAACTTCGCCAACTACAACAAAGTGTATGGCTCCATCGGGACCGTCATGATCCTCATGCTCATTATTTACTTCAACTCACTCGTATTATTGATTGGTTACGAACTCAATGTAAGCATTCATCACCTACGCGTACTTGCGGAAGAGCGCGGCCTGAAGGACGCCGGTGTAAAGGGGTCGCCGGCGAAGGAAAAGAAGTAGGTTTTTCAGCGGTTTTTACGTAAACTTTATATAAACCGAAAAATATGAACCGAATACTCATGAAGGGGCTGGTGCTGCCTGCGCTGGGGTTCTTGTCATTCTCGGCAATGCATACGCGCCGCGATGCTACCGGACAAAGCCTTCCTATCGGCGCACCCATTCCCAAAGCGGATGTACGGGTGAAAGATGTTTCCGGCAAAGAGCTGAACCTGCAGGAGGCCAGGCAAAGCAACGGATTGCTGGTGATGTTCACCTGCAATACTTGTCCTTATGTGATCCGCAACCAGTCGCGGACTAATGAGATCTGCAAATATGCCCAATCCAATAAGGTGGGTGTTGTGCTCCTGAATGCCAATGAAGGGGATCGCACCGGCGGCAATTCTTTCGCGGAGATGCAATCCTATGCCAGGTCACAGGGATACCAGTGGGTCTATGCGGTGGATGAAAAGAGCGTTCTTGCGGATGCCTTCGGCGCCAGCCGTACTCCGGAATGCTACCTGTTCGATAAGGCCGGCAAACTGGTGTATCACGGGGCCATCGACGACAGTCCCGGCGATGCAGGTCAGGTAAAGCGGCATCATTTGAAAGCCGCGATCGATGAGACACTGCAGGGCAAGGAAGTGTCGGTGAAAGAGACGAGGTCGGTGGGATGTTCGATCAACAGGGGATGAAATTTTCAGAGGGAAGGAGCGATCATCTCTTTTATGGCCAGGCTCACCTGGGGTTCGGTCAGCTGCCTGTCGTAGAATCTCCGGAAATGAGTCTTATTATTGATGAATAGGGAAGACGGTATCCCCCCGGACCATCGCTTATCGACGCGGGGACAGAAGTAATCGGCATCGGTCTCGTCAAGCCAGGCGATGGTGGCCTGGTAGCCATTCTTTCCCGCGAAGGAGGCAATGCGGGCAGGATAATAATCAGGAAGGTCCAGGCTGACCAGGACGAGCTCCACACCCTGCTGTTTGTATTTTTCCACCGTGCTTTGAAAATAAGGTATCTCCTTATTACAGGGGACACAGAAGGTGGCCCAGAAATTTATGATGAGGGGATGATCGGCCTTTGCAATATAGGATTCAAGGTCGGTGACTTTCCATTTGAGGATGACGGGGGTGTCGGCGACCTTATGAGATGCCAGCAGGATAAAAGATAGTATGGCAAGAAGGTTTTTCATAGCATACCCCTACTCCACTCTTTGGCCAACTTCCTGTATTGCCCTTCCGGAAGGCTCCGCTGATCATAGTGCCCGACGGCATGCTTCTGGCGGAAAGCTTCGTACAGGCTGACGGCGCAGGCTACCGAAATATTCAGGGATTTGATGATACCCACCTGGGGGATGATGAAATTACCGTCCGAGAGGGCCCTGATCTCCTCGCTGACACCGGCATGCTCATTGCCGAAGACCAGCGCCACCCGTTGGGTGAGATCGATGTCATAAAGTCCCACCGCCTCACTATCCAGGTGGGTGGTAAAGATCCTGTCATAGTTACTGCGCAGGCGTGCGAAACATTCGCCGGCATCTGTGAACTGGTGGACGGTGAGCCAATTGGCCGCGCTGCTGCTGCTTTTGGCGCCCCATTTCTTATGACGGGGGATGCGGGTATTCAACACATAGATCTCCTGTACCCCTACGGCGTCACAGGTGCGCATGACGGCGGAGATATTATGAGGATCAAATACATTTTCCAGGACGACGGTGATGCCGGCCTGTCGTTTGTCCAGGACCTTCAGGATCCTTTCTTCTCTTTCGGGGGTCATAAGAGCCAAAATTACGCAATCTAGTTTTTTTATTCTATTTTAGCTTTCTCTAATATCCTGATGACCATGCTCAAAAAAACGCTTAAAATCACAGGTATCATCCTGTTGGTGCTTGTCGCCACCGCTGTAGCCATTCCCTTTTTTTTTAAAGGTAAGATCACCCGCCTGATCAAAGAACAGATCAATAAGAACATCGCGGCCAAAGTGGATTTCTCGGACGTGGACCTGTCCCTGTTCCGGAACTTTCCCCGATTGTCAGTGGCCCTGGATAGTCTGCGGGTAACGGGTATCGATGAATTCTCCGAAGATACGCTGGTCTCGGCGCAGCGGATCAATGTAGCCCTGGACCTATTCAGTGTCTTTGGCAGTGAAATGAAGATCCATTCCATCCGGGTGGACCATCCGCGGGTACATGCCATCGTACATAAGAACGGGCATGCGAACTGGAACATCACCTTGCCGGATACGGCCGCGGCCGCCACGGCCTCCGGTGCTTCCAAGCCTTTCAAAATGGCGCTGCAGCAATATGCGGTCACGGACGGTTATGTCAGCTATAAGGATGACAGCAGCCATATGAGCTGCGAGATCTCTGGACTGAACCATTCGGGCAAGGGAGATTTCACCTCGGATGAATTCGTCCTGCAGACCAGCACACAGACGGCTGCGCTCAGCTTCAACTATGGAGGCATTCCTTATCTCATTCGTACCCGGGCCAATGTGGGGGCGGACTTTCAAATCGATAATAAAATAAACAAATACACTTTCAAGGTCGACGATCTCACCATCAATGATCTGAAGCTGCATACAGAAGGTTTTTTTCAGCTGGTGAATGACAGCACTTATGATATGGATATCCGGTTCAACGGTCCTTCCCTGGATTTCAAAAGTATCCTTTCCCTGGTGCCAGCCATGTATTCAAAAGATTTTGCGGGCATCAAGACCAGCGGACAGGCCAGCCTGGCAGGGTCTGTAAAAGGCAGGTATGACAGCAAGCATATCCCGGCCTATCATGTGGACCTGGAGGTAAAGAATGGCTTCTTCCAATACCCGGATCTGCCCAAGCCTGTGAAAAATATCAACCTGGTGGTGAAGACGGACAACCCGGACGGGGTCACCGACCATACGGTCGTGGAGATACCTCAGGGACATATCGAAATGGAAGAGACGCCATTCGATTTCCGGATGCTGCTGAAGACGCCGGTGAGCGACCCGTATATCGATGCAGCCGCCAAGGGCAGATTGGACCTGGCAAAAGTGGCCCAATTCGTGAAGCTGGAGGCTGGCACCCGTCTGGCAGGCGTATTGAATGCGGATATGCATGTTCGCGGCAATCTTTCTGCCGTGCAAAAACAGCAGTATGAAAAATTTGACGCCGGCGGTACGCTGGGTCTGACCGGCTTCTCCTATGCCTCGACGCCCTACCCTACCCCCATCAGCATAGAGGATCTGCTGCTGACCTTCAACCCGAAGAACGTTACGTTAAATGAGCTGAAGGGCGGCTATGGCAAGACACATTTCGAGGCAGGCGGCGTCTTGAATAACCTGCTCGCCTATATGCTGCAGCACCAGCCCCTGGATGGCTCGCTGAATGTAAAGGCGGACCTGGTGGACCTGGATCAGTTGATGGGAACCACCGGCGCCGGCGGCAGCACGGCTGTGAAAACGGACACTGCCGCGGCACACACCGGAGCTACAGGCGAAGCGTTTGCCGTACCTGCCAATATTAACTTTACGCTCCATGCGGGAGTGGACCAGATCCATTACGGCAACCTGGACCTGCGCCAGGTGTCGGGCAACCTGCGGATCGCCGACGAGACGGTGAAGCTGGAGAATGTGCGGGCGGAAGGGCTGGACGGATTGATGGTCCTGAACGGCGCTTATTCCACGAAGATCAGCAAGAAAACGCCCGTGTTCGCCATGTCCTATGATCTGCAAAAGCTGGACGTGCAGAAGACCTTTTATGCTTTCAACTCCGTGCAGAAGCTGATGCCTGCCGGTAAATATATCGCGGGGAAGTTCAGCAGCAGGCTGACGATGGACGGAGTGCTGGGGAGCGATATGAAACCGGATCTCAAAACACTGAACGGTAATGGCACCGTGCTGCTGGTGGACGGAGCGCTGAAAGATTTTGCTCCTACGGACAAGTTGGCGCAGGCCCTTCACCTGGACCAGTTGAAGGATATCCCGGTAAAGGATATCAAAACTGCTTTTTCATTTAAAAATGGCCGGGTGATCGTAGATCCCTTCCACGTAAAAGTTAAGGACATCGATATGGAAGTGGGCGGATCTCACGGCTTTGATCAGACGCTGGATTATGATGTGGCGATGAAGCTGCCCCGCAGCCTGCTGGGAGGGCAAGCCAACAATGTGGTGAATGACCTGGTGGCTAAGGCCGGATCCAAGGGCGTCAATGTAAAGATGAATGACCAGGTGGCCCTGCCGGTAAAGGTAGGCGGCACGATGACCAGCCCAGTCCTGAAGATGGATCTGAAAAGTGCGCTGGCAGGTACCGCGGATGGTTTGAAACAGCAGGCCACGGACCTGGTGAAAGCCAGGGTGGATAGCGCAAAGCAGCAGCTGAAGGATACCGCACAGGCGGTGGGTAAGCAGGCATTGAAGGATGCCGGCACTGCCCTGAAGAACCAGCTGCTGGGAAATAAGGATACGACGGGCAAAAAATCCGAGACCCTTGATGATACGAAGAAAAAGGCGCAGGATGCCGGGAAGGGGTTATTGAATGGGTTGTTCAACAAGAAAAAGGCCGGATAAATGCCTATTTTTGCAAAAAAAGACCAGTCACATGTCTCTTAATTTGCACAATCCCCGTCCTGTCCAGTATGAGGACGAGGATACAGCGGTGCTCACTACGCCTGACGATCCATTCAGCCTCGTCGTATGGAACGACGAGGTCAACACTTTTGAATGGGTGATCCAGACCCTGATGGAAGTATGCGGGCACTCATTGGAGCAAGCCGAGCAGTGCGCCATGATCATACATACCAAGGGTAAGTATGCTGTCAAGCAGGGGTCATATGACGAGCTGAAACCCCAATGCGACGCGATCACGGAACGGGGCATTGGCGCCACCATTGAAGAGATCGCCGGCACCTAATCCCTGGCTGGCCGGCTTTCCGGCAGCATATCTGAACTTATGCCACTATTTGCATTAGACCAAGAAATGATCTTCCCCCCTGTCGCGCTGGCCGAACCTGATGGCCTGCTGGCCATCGGCGGGGACCTGTCCAAAGAACGGCTGCTTCTGGCTTATCGCAATGGCATTTTCCCCTGGTATGAGGGCAAACATATCCTCTGGTGGAGCCCGGACCCCCGATTTGTCCTTTTTCCCGACGAATTGAAAGTAAGCAAGAGCATGCGGCAGCTGATCCGCCGGGAGACCTTTGTCTTTACGGTGAACAAAGCTTTCGGCGAAGTGATCGCGAATTGCAGGACCATTGCCCGTAGGGGGCAGGACGGCACCTGGATCACGGAAGAAGTAAAGGAAGCGTATGGCAGATTGCATAAGGAGGGCTATGTCCACAGCGCAGAGGCCTGGTTGAACGGGGAGCTGGTGGGAGGCCTTTATGGCGTTCGCCTGGGAAAAGCTTTTTTCGGGGAGAGTATGTTCAGTAAATATAGCAATGCCAGTAAATACGCTTTTATTCGCTATGTCGAACAGCTGCGCAGCGAGGGCGTGGAGCTCATCGACTGCCAGGTCTATACGGAGCACCTGGAAAGCCTGGGGGCCAGGATGATACCCAGATCTGAGTTTATTCAGCGCATTGCTCAGCTGGGGGTATGAAGATTGATCCTTTTGTATGGCCATTTTTCCACATGCTGGTACACTAAGCCCCGCATATAGTCATTTTCGGGATAAGGCGTAAGGAACGCCTTCAGTTCGCCTGCGTCTACGGTGCTGTTCTCCCGTCCCCAGGATTGGTCGGCCGGCAGGTAGCCCATGCCGTAGAAGCGTCCCTGTTCCACCAGGATGCAGCTCTTCTCTTCCGGATGACGGCCCTCGTCCACCAGGGTAAAGGTGGGCAGGCTTTTTATCAATCCATCGACGGCCTGTTGTACACGCTGGTTATAGGATTCGGGAGATTCCCTGTGCTCACAGGCACCCTGGCAGTATTGTTCTTTCACGCCTTCGCATGGCCCCTCCCCTTTTTCGATAAAACATAGGCGGGGGCAGAGCTTGAATTGCCGGATCAGTTTCCAGAGGATATTCTGCCCCTCCCACAGCTGGCAGAACGTGTAGATGGGCGTCAGCTGTTTCCGCCGCTTCTCCAGTACCAGTCTTGTATAGCCGCTGCGATCTTCGAAGACATAGAGACCATAGGTCTGCTCAAAGCGTTTGAGGCTGCGGTTATACGCAGGCCAGAGACGGCGGATCTCGATACATTCCAGGAGGAAGGCCATCAGCTCGGTACCGGTGGTCTCATGGGAAATGGAGTAGATGTTGCGGAGAAAATCCTGTTTCTGGCGGCCGGGCTTGTTATTGGAAAAATGGCTGCTGACGCGGCTGCGGATGTTCTTCGCCTTGCCTACGTAGATCACTTTGCCTTTCTGGTCGTGGAAATAGTAAACGCCGGGTGTTTCGGGCAGACGCTCCAGTTGGACGGCGGGCAAATTGGACGGAAGATATTGTTCCCTGCTATTGCCCTTCAGCATACTGCGGATGTGCTCCAGCCCCCCCGCTTGGAGGATCTTTTCGAAGAGCATGACCGTGGCATCCGCGTCCCCGCCGGCCCGGTGGCGATTGGGGATGGAGATGCCCAGGTGGCTGCAGATGTTGCCAAGGCTATAGCTGGGCGCGCCTGGAAAGGTCTTGCGGCTAAGCCGCACCGTACAAAGCTTTTTGACGTCGATGTCCAGACCGCAGGCTTTCAGCTGATGCTTGATGAAGGAATAGTCAAAGTTGACGTTGTGAGCGACGAAGACGGAGCCCTTGAGCCATTCATGTACGACATCCGCTATCTCATTGAAATAGGGTGCGTCAGCTACCATTTCGTCATTGATGCCGGTAAGGGCCTGCACATATCGGGGAATAGGCATTCCCGGATTTACGAGGGTCTCATACCGTCGAAGCTCCCGGATTCCATCGTGTAACACAATAGCAACTTCCGTTATAGCGTTATTCGTTGCATAACCGCCGGTGGTTTCAATATCAACTATCGCGTACATTTCCGGATACCTTTTGAGGCTTAAGCCATAAAGGTAAAAGAAAGTTTCGGTTAACCCCCAATCCCTACCTTCTACGAAAACGTGTATTTAAGACCCGTTTTTCCGCACCCTCTCGTCCGACTACCGGCGGATTGCTGAAAGACCCATTTACTAACCCAAAATCCAGTCCAGATGGAAAAAATTCACTTTTTCAAGTTTAAGGTATCCGAAAGCACCGTACTGACCTTTGTGACGGCGCTACTGTATTTCTGTGCGATCATGGCATTTGCATACCTGTTCACTATGTCTTAGCGGTCTGGTAACCGCGGGACGGCGAACGGATGAAAATCTACATCTTGTTGAAAAAGAAGGAATAAGGCCTAAAACAGTCCGGAAAAAGCTAAAAATGACCAAAAAAACGGTGGAAAATTTTAGAATCCGGAAATTCGAACTATCTTTGTACACAGATATCAGATAGTCGACTACTCCTTACGACAACCTATAGCACGAGCAAAGAATTTCGATAGGCCTTCTTCCTTCTACACGCCAAGATCTTCAGAGAAACCAATCGCGTACCGAACAACATCCGATCCCCTACGATTAAGCCTTTAATCAGCTTGGTTTCACCCTAAAAAAAAACTTTTATGAAAAAGATCTCTACTTTTCACATTGGCGAAACAGCCAAAACCATTTTGTTAGCGCTTGGTTTTATCGGATTGGTTATGTTCCTGTCTTACCTGTATTGGTTTGCATAAGCGCAGCACCTAACCTGTCCGTCATATATATTTGATTCCCCCGTTAAGGGGGAATTTTTTTTGCTTTGCCCCCAGGCCCCAAAACCCCTCTTTCTCGCCTCGTTTTCTTACTTTTGCATCCCATTTAACTGAGGATATTCATGGAATTAAGCAAGAACTACATACCCGCCGAAACAGAGGAAAAATGGAGTCAGCATTGGCAGCAACAACGTTATTTCAACAGCAAGCCCGATGGACGGCCGGCTTTTACGGTTGTCATCCCTCCCCCGAACGTAACCGGGGTGCTGCACATGGGGCATACCCTGAATGAGACGGTGCAGGACATCCTCGTAAGGAAGGCGCGTATGAGCGGCTTTAATGCCTGCTGGGTACCGGGAAGCGACCATGCCTCTATTGCCACGGAAGCCAAGGTAGTAGGAATGCTGAAGGAACGGGGCATCGATAAGAACCAGCTTACCCGTCCCGAATTCATGCAATATGCCTATGAATGGAAGGACAAATACGGGGGTATCATCTATTCGCAGATCCGCAAGCTGGGCTGCAGCGTGGACTGGGACAGAGTGGCCTTTACCATGGACCCGGACTATTATAAGGCTGTGATCGGGATCTTTATCGACCTGTACCGCCAGGGGCTGATCTACCGGGGTGCAAGGATGATCAACTGGGACCCCCAGGCGAAAACAGCCCTCAGCGATGAGGAAGTGGAATACAAAGAAGACCAGGGAATCCTCTACCATGTACAGTATAAGGTGCAGCATGCGGATGGCACCCCTTATGCGGCTCTCCCTTCGCTTACCATCGCCACTCAGCGTCCCGAAACGATCATGGGCGACACAGCTATTTGTGTCAATCCCACTGACGAGCGTTACCAGGGGCTGGCAGGGAAGTTTGCCGTCGTGCCCATGGTGAACAGGCCCATTCCCATCATCTTCGATGAATATGTGGATAAGGAATTCGGAACCGGCGCATTGAAAGTGACGCCGGCCCATGATATCAATGACTATAATTTAGGGCTGAAACATGGCCTGCCCATCATCGATACATTGAACGAGGATGGTACGCTTAGCGCTGCGGCCGAGGTCTTTGTCGGCATGGAACGATTTGCCGCCCGTAAGGCGGTGGTCGGACGGTTGCGCCAGGACGGGCTGCTGGTGAAAGAAGAGCCGCATATGACGCGGATCGGGTTCTCCCAGCGTACCAATGCCGTGGTAGAGCCCCGCATTTCCACCCAATGGTTTGTGAAAATGGCGGCGCTGGCGGAACCTGCCCTGAAGGCAGTGACAGAAGGACATATACGCATTCATCCGGGCGACAAATTCCTGGCCACCTATAAATACTGGCTGGAGAATGTAAAGGACTGGTGTATCTCGCGGCAGCTGTGGTGGGGTCAGCAGATCCCCGCCTGGTATGCGCCCGATGGGACTTTCCAGGTTGCCGCCACCCGGGAAGAAGCGTATGAACAATGCCGCCTTGCAGCCGGTGGTACGCCTGCTTACGGCATCGACCAGCTGCGGCAGGACGACGATGTGCTGGATACCTGGTTCTCTTCCTGGCTGTGGCCGATGGAAGTTTTTAAAGGCGTGACCAACCCTGGCAACCCTGATATCTCCTACTACTACCCTACCTCCGTGCTGGTGACAGGACAGGACATCATCTTCTTCTGGGTAGCGCGGATGATCATGGCGGGGCTGTATTTTTATAAGGACGATGTGCCCATGCAAAAGCGCATTCCTTTCAGGGATGTTTATTTTACGGGCATGGTGCGGGATAAGCAAGGCCGCAAGATGAGCAAGAGCCTGGGTAACTCGCCCGATCTGCTGGGCCTCATCGATAAATACGGCGCAGACGCCACCCGTTTTGGCATCATGATCTCCTCCCCTGCCGGCAACGACCTGTTATTCGACGAGGCGGCGCTGGAGCAGGGCCGGAACTTCAATAATAAGCTGTGGAATGCGCTGAAGCTGGTGAAAGGCTGGGAAGGCAGGCTGCAGGAAAGCACCACTTCCGATGCGGGTTTTGCCGTCAGGTGGTTTGGCAGCAGGCTCCAGGAGGCCCGTACGGAAATCGAGCAGCTCTTCTCAGAATTCAGGTTGAGTGAGGCCTTAAAGACGATCTATTCACTGATCTGGGACGATTTCTGCAGCTGGTACCTGGAATGGGTGAAACCCGGTTTTGAACAGCCCATGGACGCGGCGATCTACGGTCATACGATCGGCTATTTCGAGCAGCTGGTGCAGCTGCTGCATCCATTTATGCCTTTCATAACGGAAGAATTATATCACCTCCTGGCCCCGCACAGTGACGATCTTTGTGTCCGCCAGCTCACCCCCGTGGAAAAGCCCGATGCGGCTGTCCTGGCCCAGGGAGCATTGCTGAAAGACGCCATCACCGCCATCCGGGATGCGCGCAACAAAGCACAGATCAAACCGAAGGAATCTATCCATCTCCATATCCAATCCGAACAGGAAAAAGTCTATCAATTGATCTTCTCCATCCTGTCCCGCCAGGTGAATGCAAAGGATATTGCTACCACGAAAGAAATGATCCCCGGCGCCCTGACCGTGGTTGCCGGTAAGGACAAGTTCTACATCGGTACGGACCAGGTGGTGGACACGGCGCATCAGAAGGAGGAGCTCGAAAAAGAACTGGTTTACCTGAAAGGGTTCCTGGAATCCGTGAACAAGAAGCTGGGCAATGAAAGGTTTGTGCAAAATGCAAAGCCCGAGGTAGTTGCCGTCGAGCGGAAAAAACAGGAGGATGCGCTGGAAAAGATCAGGACGATCGAGGAAAGCCTGGCACAGATAGGATAGGAATTGCATACCATCAAACCATCCGGCATGAAAAGAATGCTATCCTTACACCTTATCTTGCTCCTTAACGGTTCCGCATATACGCAAAGCACATTACAGAAAATGGACTCCTTTATGGAGGCCGCTTATCGGACGCATCTCTTCAACGGTGTGGTGCTGGTGGCCCGGCATGACAGTATCCTGTATGAAAAAGCATGGGGCTGGCGGGATGCGGAAAATAGAATACCCCATGATACGAATTCCATATTCCTCATCGGAAGCATTACCAAATCATTCACGTCGGCGCTGATCATGGATCTGCAGGCAAGGGGTTATCTGAAGGTGACCGATAAGCTCAGCAAATATTTCCCGTTCTACAAGTACGGAGATCTGATCACCATCGAAAACCTGCTGGATCATAGTTCGGGCATCTTCGAATATTCAAAGGATGAGGAATTCATGTCCTGGGTGACGCGCGGGCATTTCACTGAAAAGGAGTTCTGGGAGCATTTTGGCGGAAAACCCCTGGACTTTACGCCAGGGACAAAATTTCAATACAGCAGTACGGGATATATGGTGCTGGGCTACCTGGCACAAAAAGTGACGGGCCGCAGCTATTGGGACCTGGTAAGGGAAAGGATATTCCAGCGATCGGGCATGGTGCATTCAGGATTCGACTACGAGGGATTGAGCAGTCCTTATAAAACCGTAGGATATGACAGCCTGTATGATCTGCCACCTGCGCAGGCGGAAGTGGTGGATTCCACCTATTCCTTTTCGGCAGGCGCCATCTACTCTACGGCGGGAGATATGTACCGCTGGAGCCAGGCCTTGTTCGAAGGGAAGCTGATAAGGCCGGAAGACCTGGAAAGATCCCTGCACCCTCAGAGAGGTAACTATGCTTATGGGTGGTGGATAGACTCGGGCATGGGCAAGCGTCTGGTCCATCACGGAGGCGCTAACTTCGGCTTCTCCGTTTTCATCGCCAATGTCCCAGTCGACCAAACCCACATCATCCTGATGACCAACAACCGGGATCGGGATGCTGATATTCGTCCCTGTTATATCGGGCTGCTGCAGATATTATACGACCAGCCTTACGTGCTGCCCCGCAAGGCCATTGAGCTGCTGCCTGCCCTGTTACAGGAATACGCAGGTGACTACGAGCAGGAAGGCAAGAAGAAATTCAAAGGCCACCTGGCGTGGCAGGATGGACAGTTATCTCTAAGTTGGGATGGCGCCAGGGCGGATGAGCTATATGCCGAAAAAAGGGACTTTCTCTTTCTCAAGGTATATGATCTGCAAATGGCATTCACCAGGGATGCTCAGGGAAAAATCAATGGTTTTACAGCCTATATGGGCGGCAAGGCATTCGTCTATCACAAAGTCAACCCCTAGCATCCTACTCATAGATCTTCGCTGCCGGCCTTGCGCTATATCCCTGCGACAGGATATTCAGCGGCAGGATCAGCTCCCACTGATTGGGGCCTCTGCCGTCGATGTCCTGGTCCTCCAGGCGGCTGTACCGGATGCCGAAGCTGATGGGCAGCTGGTTCCACCATTTCGTATCGAAGAACATTTCCATACCATAGGACCGGAAAGGGATCTGGACAGTACTTCCATCTCTCCGGAAGAAGGTGCCTTTCATATAATCATAAAAGCAATTGGCCCGGACCCGGAGCAGGTAGATCATATTGGCAAACCCTGCATCCGGATAGAGCAGTGGGAAATGGTAGTTGGCCGTCAGCCGGTACATTTGGTACAGGTTATAGGCCGCATAGCCCCGCGCCCAGGGGAAGCCATCGGAAAAGCCTCCTCTTCCGGCCTTGTCCCTGCCCTGCCAGGCGGCGCCCAGCTGGAGATTGTGAGTGAGGTCGATACCGGGAAGATAGAGATACGCGGAAGCCAGGAATTGATGAGCAGGCAATGAGGCAGTGATGGAGTTGTCATAAAGGACGTACAGGGTTTGGGCCAGCCGTGGGTAGATCTGCGCCGTAGCTTTCTGGATCTGGTTGGTAAAGCTCAGGAAGCTGCGCAGATAGGTGAAATGCCTGTCCAGGCCTGAATCCTTATAAAGTCCCTGATAATATTGCCGGGTGTAAACCAGGTCGGTCCCGAATTGAAGATTGGTTAAGCTCCTGCCATGGGACCAGCTGAGGGGAATGCTATACCCGCCATAAGCATTGACCTCGTTGAAATAGGCTTTACCGGTGTTCGTCAGCCGGTTGCGATCGAAGACATAATTCAGGCCGATGTCCAGCCAGGGAAAAAGGGCGCCATAGGTAGCGTCTACGCCTACCTGTTTGTATTTCTCATTGCGGTTGTAATCCACGAACACTTCGGACTGCAGGGTATTGAGGATGTTCTCGCTGACCAATGAAAAAGTATAGTCGGGATCAGAGATATAGGGTCTCCAGCTGTGAAAGTTGAAGATGCGGAAGGAGGCGGGATACTGCTTCACCGGGTAGTTGCCCGTCCCGATCCTGTCCAGGAGGCGGGAGGGGCCTTTTTCCAGCGAGTCCATCCCCTGGTCTGCCAGGGGCAATTCCCAGCCATCGATGGTCAGGGGTTCCAGCCCCAACTGGGTAGCGGAAGCTGTGTCGGCACGATATCCCACAGCCGTAAAAGCGCTCCATGCGTAGTGTCCATTCGCGGCATGAAAGCCATAGTTACCCGTGGCGGGCTCACCATGTGGAAGGTGTACCCTGAAAAGATGATTGCCGGTGAAGCAATAGACCCTGTCCTCGTTCTGCCGGCTGGCGGTGAACCAGACCGTGTCGCCCTGCACCGAAGGAAAGGCGATCGCCTGGAAGCTGAATGGGAGGAGGGTATGGACCGCCCCGTCGGCAAGATCCACCAGGGCGAGGGTCATCTCTCCCCTGGCATTGCGAACGGCCGAGACGAGCTGGCTCCTGCCATAGAATGTAGGGTAAGTATAAAAAAGAGAATCCCTGTTAGGCAGCTGTTTTTCCACGGCTCCCGTCCCGGCGTTCAGCAGGTGGAGGCTGCATTGACCATCTGTGGTGACCTGCACGGCCACGATCTGGTTTCCGTCCGGGGAGATGTCGGGAGCAAAATACCGGCTCCTGGCAGTAAGGCGGCTGTCTTCGCCCGTGGTGGCATTCATGATGCGGATGACGCTGTAGTCCCGCCAGGACCAGCGCGGGTCCCTCTCGTAGGCGGCATAGACGATACTGTTATTCCGATAGGAGAAGTAGTCGTCAATGGCAATGGCGCGGGCGCGGAGGGTATGTTCTTTATGTTGTCGCAGGTCACGGACCGCAAAAGCGGGGATGCGTCTGTAGCTGCTGCTGAGATAAAGCAGGCTGTCCTGTCCGATGAAGCGGGGAAACTGCTGGTCTCCCTGGAAATGCCGGTGGGTACGCGCGAAGACATCGGCAGCGGCCGCATCGGCGTGGGGAGGTTCTGTCCCTTTATAATGGTCCAGGGCCTCCTTTCGGAATTGCGTATAGGGGATGGAGGCATATTTTTTGACTGCCGCCTGCAGGGGAAAGAACAGTCCCCGGAAGGAGGCGGCGTCCAGGGTAACCTTTTTCCAGAAGTCGTCGCCGTAGCGCTCCCGGCCGTAGGCCACCAGCATATAGCCCAGCGGGTAGTGGTCGGGTATATAATCCCGGTAGGAACCGTTGCGCAGCTTCATCCAGGAGTATCGTTTATCGGCCGCCCAAAGGGAACGGTAGCTATTGAAAAAGAAAGGAAGGCGCCCCCTGCCCTGGTCGCTTACCAGGGTCTCCTGGTAGACGGCGTCGCCTTCCCAGAACCAGTTGGGGATGGCCAGGCTATTGGCCAGTGCCTGTCCTCCTTCGCCGAAGAGATAATAGAAGGCTTTGGAGAGACCGATGCGGTAATTATTATATTGCTGAACATGGCGGTATTCATGGATGGCCAGGGTCTTTTGCCACGGCAGACTACCCAGCTCAAGGCTGTTTTGTTCGGGCGTGAGCTGAAATTCACTGCGAAAGGGGGCGAGGCCTACATAGCCGTTGGGAATTATGGTCTGATTTTGGAATACAATGTTGATCTTGCGTTGGTATCCGCCAATAGTGGGGAGCGTGGTACGGCTGAGGGTGTGTACGATGGCGGCTACTTCCTGGGCATGGAGGTCCAGGCCGCGGGGAAAGATGATACGGGCGGTGTCCGTATTGATCTGCTGCCAGTGTAGGGAGGGAGGATTGCCGCCAAATTGCTGGGCGGTGAGGCCGGTGGTGAGGAGCAAGACAAACAGGAGAAGGGGCAGGCGGCGGATGCTCATGTAGTATCACTTTAGATGAGCCTGAAATTACGTATAAGTTTGGAAGTAATATAAATAAGAGAAACGCTTATTTTCGTTTGTGAATATGAACCGACCCAAATTCTCCTTACGGGACCTGGATTCGTTTATTGCTGCCGTCATTGGCTACCTGGTCATTCAACTCTGGGCCCGTCACAGCGGTATCGGCGTATCGCCGGATTCCGTGGTATATATGAGCACGGCTTCCAATATCCGGCATCACGGCGCCATCAACGATTTTACGGGAAGCCCGATGATGGATTTCCCTGCCGGGTATCCTGTCTTTCTCAGCGGCATCATGCTGGTGACGGGGCTGGAGCCCATGCAATTTGCGACGGTGCTGAACGGACTGCTGTTTGGCACGCTGATCTTTTTATCGGGCTGGATGATGGAGCGTTTCAGCCACCACAACAGGGTGTATAAGATCATCCTCCTGAGCATCATTATGCTGAGTCCCTGTCTGCTGGAGGTGTATTCTATGGTATGGTCGGAAACTTTATTCCTGCTCTTGTCGCTGCTGTTTATCCGGACTGCCCGCAGATACCATCTCACCCATAGCATCGAGGCTATGGCGCTGTTGGGCGTCATAGCGGCCGTGGCCTGCGTAATGCGCTATGCCGGTGTCAGCCTTGTCCTGCTGGGGGGCTTTCTCATGATCACGGACAGGGGGACGACCTGGGGCAAAAAGGTAGTGCATATTATTTTATTCGGGCTGATCAGTATTTCACTGGCCGCGTTGAATGTATACCGCAATCACCTGGTAACGGGAACGCTGACTGGCTATCGCGAGAAGGCAGTGACGAGCCTGGGTAAGAACCTCGAATATTTCGGGAGTGTCTTTTGCGACTGGCTGCCTTTCTTTGACGACCCTTATAAATACCCGGCGCTGGTGGGTGTTGTCTGTCTGCTGATATGCCTGGCGGCCTATCTCTACCGGCTGATACGGCAGCATGATGAATATTCCTATGACCAGATCGCCACTTCCTATTTCCTGGTATATGCTTTTTTCCTGCTGATCATTGCCAGCGTATCCCGGTTCCAGCACCTGGACAGCCGGCTGATGTCGCCCCTGTTCATACCCTGGCTCTGGGGCAGCAGCAGCTGGATACCTTCCGCAATGACGCGTGTGGATCGGCGCAAACGCCGCTGGCTGGCCGGGTTGGCCCTGGTGGCAGCGGCCTGTATGGAATATGGACAATGGGACCTGTACAAGTTCAACTGGAATGGGATCCATTATGCGGGGATCCCCGGCTATACCGAGGATTCATGGACAAAATCGCCCACCATGGACTTCGTAAAGAAGAACCAGCAGGAGATGTTGTCCGTCCCCGTTTATTCGAATGCTTATGAGGGTATCTGGTTCTTCACGGGCCTGGTCGTCGACCTCATCCCCCATAAAGACCTTCCCTGGGACATCAGGGACCTGATGAAGGAAGATCATTTCTATGTCGTCTGGTTCGACGATGCCCTCAACACTGACCTGTTGACCATCGAGACCATCTCGCAATCCAAACATCTGGAGAAGGAATATCATTTCAACGACGGCGCCGTTTATTATTTTACCACGCAACAGGGGGTGCATTAATGCTGCTGCTATTATTATCCCTGGCAATTGCGCCCGGCATCGCCATCAGCCTGTTCGTCTACTCCTTCCGCCGGCTGGGCAAGGGGTCGGTAAAGCAGCTGTTCGTCTCTTTCCTGCTGGGCATGTGCGCGACAATACCGCCTTTTCTCATCCAGCTGGCTGCGGGGGATGTGCGGGATGAGCCTTACCAGCACACCATACTTTCATTTGCCTGGTATGCTTTTATCATCGTGGCCTTCACCGAGGAGGGCAGCAAATATCTGGTCCTGCGCGGGTATGGCTACCCGCTGGAAAGCTTCCAGGAGCCATTTGATGGGGTGATCTATTCGGTGATGATCGGGATGGGGTTCGCAACAGTGGAGAATATAGAATATGTGTGGAAATTTGGCCTGGAGACCGGTGTGGCCCGTATGTTCCTGTCGGTGCCGGCACATGCTTCATTTGCCGTGCTGATGGGATATAATGTGGGACTGGCAAAATTCCGGCCGGAGCGGAAGACCCGGCTGATGTGGAAGGGACTGGTGATCGTAGTGCTGCTGCATGGGAGCTTTGATTTCTTTCTTTTTATCCAGCAGAGCCGGGTGGTCAGGCGTTATGTTTCGGAAGGCATCCTGTCGTTTGGCGCTTTTGCCAGCTTTTACATTGCCGTACGGCAGGCCTGGAAAGCGATCCGGCTACATGCTGAGCGGGAGGAGGAGCCTGAAGAGGAAGAAGAAGATCTGTAAATTTTATACCTTTGCCTCCCTTAATTAAATTATGGAACCATCGCTTTCTTTTCGTTTTGCGGACCTGGACGACATCAATACCATCGGATTTTTAGCACAGCAGATCTGGCCGGTGACCTATGGTCATATTCTTTCCTCCGTGCAGCTGGACTATATGCTGAAGCTATTTTATAGTCCTGCGTCGCTGCGCAGACAAATGACGGAGGACAAACAGCGGTTCCTCATGGTGGAAGAAGGCGATGAAGCCGTAGGGTTTGCTTCCTGGGCGCCCACGGCAGAGCCAGGTGTTTTCAAGCTGCATAAGTTGTATGTGTTGACTGGAAGACAGGGAAAAGGCAGGGGAAAGGCGATGCTGGCTTTTATCTTCGAAGCTATACGGGCGCAGGGCGCGAAGGTGCTCCGGCTGAATGTCAATCGCTTTAATAAGGCAAGGCAATTCTATGAGAAGATGGGGTTTAACGTTGTCCGGGAGGAGGATGTAGCTATCGGGAATGGTTATTTCATGAATGATTATGTGATGGAGGCGGCGGTGTAGGTGTATTATTCTTCCTCCAGGCCCATGGCGGCGCGTTTCATTTTCCGGGTGGTGTCGTGGCCAAGGAATTTTTCGATACGGGCCTCTGCCAGATAGATCACTGGTGTAAGCACAATGGCCATGACAAATTTATAGATATAGTTCATTAGGCAAATGGCCAGTACTTTTTGCCAGCTCCAGCCCTGGCCAATCTTAAAAGCAATATAGAGGACGATGAAGCTGTCTACCAGTTGGGATACCAAGGTGGAACCGGTCGCCCGGAGCCATACGTATTTTTCACCTGTGTATTTCTTTATTTTATGAAATATGGTGACATCCACGATCTGGCTAACCAGGAAGGCTACAATGCTGGCGAATATGATCCACATCCCTTGTCCGAAAATCCCGTTGAAAGCGACCTGCATATTGGGAAGGCCGTTTTTAGTTTGGGAAGTAAGCCAATAGTTGGAAGAAGGTATATAAATGGCAAGATAGAACATCAAAAAAGCATAAGAGATAAGCGCTACGGCAGTATAGGATATACGTCGTACAGCTCTGGGACCATAATATTCATTGACGATATCCGTCATAATAAATTCCAGGGGCCATAGCAGGACACCACAGGTTAAGTCAAATGACAGGTGCTGCTGCCCAAAAAAGGTAAAGTCTGCCGGCTGCAGCCCCAAGAGTTTTTCCAGAGAAAACAATTTGCCTCCGATGCATTCTGCGATGAGGGCATTGGCGACGAAGAAGGCCGTAAACGAGATGAACAGGCGGGTAGGTTTGTCTCTGAGTATACCGTGGATCATATATGAACGAATAAGATAATAAACTGGATGATCAAAAAAATCAGGTTAACGATCCACAGCCAGGCGGGTACACCCAATGCTCCTTTTTTGAATGCCCACACCACGAGTAAGGTGAAGTTGACCAGGACATTTATCACAATGCCCATTAAATACCCCAATACGATGATCGTCGAGACCGCTCCTTCGGGCACCTTTGGTAAATATTGTTCCATGGAGGCCAGCAGAAAGCAGATATTACAGATAAAAGCCACCCTGGAGAGGAATCTCAATAATCTCATATTTGCTCAAAAATCAGTATTTCTGGGCAAAATACCATTATTTTGCCGGGAATAATTCATCCGAAAATATGAACTCTCCGTTTCTGAAAAAAGCGCTGCCTCATATCCTGGCCGTCGTTGTTTTTTTAGTTGTAGCCATTGTGTATTGCAAGCCTGCCCTGGAAGGGCTGATATTGAACCAGCAGGATACCTTACAATACAAAGGCACTCCGCAACAGTCACAGGAGTACAAACAAAAATATGGTCATTACCCGTTGTGGACGGAGAGCCTGTTCAGCGGTATGCCGGCATACACGGTTGCCCTGGAGGCCCGTACCAAAATATCGCTGGGATACCTGGAGTACCTGCTGACATGGGGGCTACCCGCGCCTATCAGTTATTTTTTCACAGCGTGTCTCTGTCTCTACATATTGACGCAGGTGCTGCGTATCAATCCCTGGATCGGCGTATTGGCATCGCTGGCCTACGCGTATTCCACTTATGATCCCGTTATTATCGTCGTAGGGCATGTCACCAAGATGCAGGCTATTGCATTTGCGCCAGGCGTCATCGCCAGCATCCTGCTGATCTACCAGCGAAAATGGCTGTGGGGAGCCGCACTGCTAACCTGCTTCTTCTTATTCCAGGTGGGCACCCAGCATTTGCAGGTCGTGTATTATACCCTGATCAGCGCCGGCCTTCTGACCTTGTTCTATTTTATCGACAGCTTTAAAAAGAAAGAGGTCAAGCCCATGCTGATCAGCATGGCGATCGCTGCCGTGGCCATGGTCATCGGCTTTGGCGGGTATGCCGTTTCCAATCTGCCCACACAGGAATATGCCAAGGAAACCATGCGCGGCGGCAGAACAGAACTGACAGGGAATAATAATTCAGAGCAATACATCAGTAAAAACGGTGGCCTTAGCAAACAATACGCTTTTAACTGGAGCTACGGTATTGGTGAGACCTTTACTTTGTTGGTACCGGACGCCCAGGGTGGCGGCGATCACAGCCGGAGGATCACGGGCAATTCCAAATTTGTTGATAAGCTAGCGGAAATAGGCGTGCCTGAAGACAATGCGCTGCAGATGGCGAACGCGTATGCCTATTGGGGCACTCAACCGAGCACGGCCGGTCCTGTTTATCTCGGTGCTGTCTGCTGTATGCTGTTTATCCTGGGGCTGGTATTTGTAAAAGGCTGGCCCAAATGGTGGTTGGTGAGTGTAGCCGTAACGGGCATCGTCCTTGCCTGGGGCAAGAATTTTGAGGCGATCAATTATTTCCTTTTCGATCACCTGCCCATGTATAATAAGTTCCGGGCGCCTACCATTGCGATGGTTATGCCGCAATTCGCCATTCCTTTGCTGGGAGCATTAGGCCTGGACAACCTGTTGAAGTCAACCGAATCCAGGGAGATCATCCTGAAGAAATTCAAACAGGTGATGATCATTACCGCGGCGTTATTGGTAGCAGCCGCCGGGTTCTATTTTACCGCCAGCTACAAAGCGGAGAAAGATACGATGGTCCAACAAAACTTCGTGCATATGCTGTCGCGGGGGCAGCAATCCGCCAATCCGCAGATGCAGCAACAGGTGAACGAGCTGGCCGGCACCCTGATGAAAAACCTCCGGGAGGACAGGCAGTCGTTGTTTGGGAGCGACCTGCTCAGGACCTTCGTTCTGATCGCTCTTGCCGCTGCGCTTATCTGGTTTTACCTGAAAGGCAAGTACACCCAGCAAGTGATCCTGCTGGCGGGAATACTGGTGCTCAGCTCTTTCGATCTGCTGGCCATAGGAAGGCGCTACCTCTCCAGTGAAAGCTTTGTAGACCCCGCAGAATTTGACAACCAATTGGCGGCTACGCCTGCAGATCAACGGATCAAGGCCGACCCGGAAAAAGGTTTCAGGGTATACGACGCGACGGCCGGCGATGCATTCAGTGATTCCCGCGCTTCTTATTTTCATAACTCCGTAGGAGGGTATAGCCCTGCCAAATTAGGGCTTTACATGGACCTTATCGAGCACCAGTTATCCAAAGGGAATATGCGGGTGTTCAATATGCTGAATACGAAGTATTTTATCCAGCCCAATCCTGCCAATGGCCAGCCGCAGGCGGGTCTGAACCCCGATGCATACGGCCCTTGCTGGTTGGTGAAATCCCTTCATTATGTGAAGGACGGGAATGAAGAAATGAAGGCCCTGGATAGCATCAATGTAAGAGATACGGCCATCGTGCAACAACAATATCAGGCCAGGGTGAAGTTTGCGCCAGTAGAGGATTCTACAGCAAAGATCCAGCTGATAGAAAACCTCAACGATAAGATCACTTATAAGTTCTCATCCAAGACCAACCAATTTGCCGTCTTCAGCGAGATCTACTATGACAAAGGGTGGAATGTCTTCATTGACGGGACAAAGGCAGACTATATCAGGGTGGATTACGTCCTGCGGGGCATGTCCGTACCGGCGGGAGCTCATACCATTGAGTGGCGTTTTGAGCCACATTCCTATGAGCTGGGAAATACAATCACCATCTGGAGCAGCCTCCTGGGATATCTGCTGCTGATCATCGCCGGCGTCGTGAGTTACAGAAAAAAAAGCTTCTGAGTTGGAAAAGACAATGGAGGGGCCGGCGAGGTATTCCGGCATTTCGGTAGTGGTCTGCACGTACAATCGGCAGAAATTCATTGGCAAAGCTTTGGAATGCCTTGCCGGGCAGACCTTACCGCCGGATCAATTCGAGATCCTCATCATTGATAACAACAGCACGGACCAGACGGCCGCCATCAGCCGGGACTTTATTCAGCGGCACCCCCGTCTGAAAGTCCGCTATTTTCTTGAAACGCAGAAGGGCTTGTCCTTTGCCCGTAACCGGGGCCTGCAGGAAGCCTCATTCCCCATCATCACCTATATTGACGACGATGCCGAGGCGGTGCCCGTTTTCCTGGAGACGATACTGCTTTTTATGCAGTCCCACCCCGGCGCCGTAGGCATAGGCGGCAGGATCATCCCCAAGTACTCAGAGTCAGAAGAGCCGGCCTGGATGAGCAAATATCTCAACGGGTTTGTAGGGCGGCTGGATTATGGCGGGGAGGCCAGGCAGTTCCAGCAGCCAGCCATGAAGTATCCGGCGGGTTGCAATATGACTTATACGGCATCCGTATTGAAGAAAGTGGGCGGCTTCAACAACCAGCTGACATTCCGCAGCGATGACAAGCATATTTACTATGTCGTGTCAAAAGTATCGCCGGAGGTATATTTTGTGCCGGAGGCAACGGTGTATCATAATATCGACCAGGCACGGCTGCAGCCTGACAGTTTCCGGAAGTTGTTCCTTAAAACGGGCAATGAAGAGAAGATCAGGGTGCGGCTGGAGGAAGGGAGGATGGGATGGTGGAAGAAGCTGGTTGAATTTACGGCCAAGCTGGGGGCTTCGCTGGGGTTATACCTGCTGTATGTATTGAAAGGACAAGGGATAAAGGGGAGGTATGTTTTCTTGTCACAGTGGTATACCTGGAAGGGGTTTATGAAAGCGGATGTTTTTGTCCGGTGACAAAAAAACCCCCGCAATGCAGGGGTTTCGTATAATACTTAATGTCTTTTTACCATTTGTCCACTTCTTCGCCAGTCGTGGTGGTAGTAGTATTAGGGGTGGTAGTGGGTGTATGACGAACTTCTTCGATGATGTCATCGGCAATGCTGGAGCTGCTGTCCTGGATGCCTCCGTTTTCTTCAACGTTGTCATGGTTGTATGCGTCGAAGTCGAAGTCGGGCATTAATTCCGTCTTCACATAATCCACCGCTTCTGTGAGTGCTTTCAGGAACTTGTTGAAGTCTTCCTTGTACAGGAAGATCTTGTGCCTGTCGTACCCATCCTCATTGAACTTCTTACGGCTTTCGGTAATAGTCAGATAGTAGTCGTTACTACGTGTTGCCCTCACATCAAAGAAGTACGTTCTGCGTTTGCCAGCTCTGATGCGCTTGCTGTAAACGCTTTCCATTCTTTTTTCGTTGTTGTCGTACGCCACAATAATTTTTTTTTACGTTGAGAATAACAATTTGAACCGAGCACAAATATAGTATTGTTTTCGAATTAGCAAAATTCACAAAAGAATTTATATCACCGATTTAGGCCGCAACCAGACTGCTTTTCACGGCAGGTTGCCCGAACCGGCGGGTTATTGACCATTTTGTGATGCCACAGCACCAGAGAAGGCGGAAAGAGGCTTGTATTTCCCGTTATGAGACTGGGAGAGGTTCCTGGGACTAGGATGCATCTTCCTTTTCCTGCTGTTGCTGCTCGTACAGGTAAGTGTAATAACCATTGAGGGCAAGCAGTTCCCGATGAGTGCCTGTCTCTACAATGCGGCCTTCTTCCAGGACGATGATCCGATCGAAATCCACCAGAGAGAAGATACGGTGGGTAATGATGATAGCCGTCTTATTTTGCAGATATTGATGTAAGTTCTCAAGTATTTCCTTTTCAGTCTTAGCATCTACAGCACTGAGGCAGTCATCGAAAACCACGATCTCGGGGTCTTTGACCAGGCTGCGGGCGATGGAGATACGTTGTTTCTGCCCCCCACTGAGGGTGACGCCCCGTTCGCCGATCATGGTGTCATAGCGGGCGGCAAACCCTTCTATTTCCTTATCGACGGATGCGTAGCGGGCGGCGAGACGGACCTTTTCTTCATCCGGCTTATCCAGGCCGAACTGAATATTGCCGGTGACGGTATCGCTGAACAGGAAGGTATCCTGGGGCGTGTAGCTGATCTGGCGGCGGAGGTCCTGGAGGTCCAGCGCGCGAAGATCGACGCCATCGATGCGGATATGGCCCCGGGTTGGATCATACATCCGGAGAAGGAGCTGGGCAACGGTGGTCTTGCCACTGCCTGTCCGTCCGATGATCACTACCTTCTCCCCTTTCCTAACCTCCAGGTGAAAGTCTTTCAAGGCATTGATTCCAGTGTTAGGGTAAGTAAAATCCACGTGTTCAAAACTAATGTTTCCCTGTAGGCGATGTTCCAGGGGGACAGGCGGGTTCTGGATGCCCGGCACCGTGTCCAGGAACTCGTTGAGCCTTTTCTGGGAGGCGGAGGCGCGTTGGATGATGCTGGCCACCCAGCCAATGGCGCTCACGGGGAAAGTGAGCATGGTGATATAAATTACGAATTCTGTGATGGTGCCCAGGTCGGTACTATGGCGTCCATATATGGTGTATAGCCCGCCGATCATGATGGCCAGTAAAGTGCTCAGACCGATCATCAGGCCCATGGAAGGGAAATAGATGGATTCCACCTTGGCCAGCCCCACGGCATTCTTACGGTATTCTTCGCTGTTGTGGGTGAAAAACCGGAGCATGGCCTTTTCCTGGACGAAGGATTTGATGACACGGATGCCGCTGTAGGATTCCTGGGCATTGGTAGTTAGGTTGCTTAACAGGGCCTGGATATGTTCGCTCTTTTTGTGGATGATGTTATTGACATAATAAATGGTGATGGCCAGGATGGGCAGGGGCGCTAGGACATACAGGCTCAGGAGAGCGTCTTTTTTCAGCATGAAGAAGAGGCTGAACGCTATGGTAGCCAGGAGGTTGACCAGGTACATGACGGCAGGCCCCGTGAACATGCGTACCCGGCTGACGTCCTCGGCCATGCGGCTCATGAGGTCGCCTGTGGAATGGACTTTATAGAAGTTGGTATCTAATAACTGATAGTGGTCATAGATCTCTTTCTTCTGGTCGTATTCTATGTGGCGGCTCATGACGATGATGGTCTGGCGCATGAGGAACATGAAGAAGCCGCCGACCAGCGCCAGTAATAATAATGTAACGCCGCAGATGGCTACCTTGGCGCCGAAAGCGGGCCTGGCCTTGTCCATGCCACGGATGAACTTTTTGACCAGGATGTCATAGTTGGCAGTGTCTTTTCTATCCTGGATGGTCTGATGGATAGCCGCCTGGGGTATGGCCTGTCCGTCTGGTGAGGGGGCTGAATTTTTGTTTATGACGCTGTCGCGGAGCTCTTTTTCCACGGAGTTGACTACGTAGCCTGTGACCTGGGGGGTAAGGATGCGGAAGTAGTTGGAAAGGATGATGAATACCAGTCCCAGGAGGAAGCGCCAGCGATATTTCCAGAAGTATTTATTAACGGCCTTTAGATGCTTCATTCGGGCAAAGTTACGGATTTGCGGCTGCCTGCTACATGCTGTGCCCGGGGGAGGCGCCCCTACCCTATTATTTTTTTGGCTGTGTGGCCGGGGAGCCTTTATTTTGCGCCCGGAGAGATGGCAGAGCGGTCGATTGCGGCGGTCTTGAAAACCGTTGAAGGTAACACTTCCGGGGGTTCGAATCCCTCTCTCTCCGCAAAAGCCTAAATCAAAAAGCATCAAAAGCCCGCAAATTCAACAGTAGCGGGCTTTTTCATTTTTGCACACTATCAGAAAAACTCAAAAAAAGTCATACTTGGAGTGAGTGATTCGGTGAGTGGCAAAATTGAACAAAAAAATCACTCACTGGACAGCCATAACAGGATGAAAATCAACCTGTACCAAAGGTAAACATCTTGTCCAAAGCGCTGCGCAATTCTACCTTTGTAAACCGCGCAAACCGCGCATTAAAAGTGAGAGATCCGGTGATGGAAAAAAGTCTTGGCATCTTATTCTTTCTACGCAAGCCTCGCCCCTTTCGGCCAGGGCCGTGGCTTATATTCCTTCGTATAACTGTGGACGGTATTTCGAAAGAACTGTCTATGAAAAGAACCTGGGAGAAATCAAAGTGGCAACCCAACCCGGGACGTGCAACAGGCAAAGAAGCTCAGGTGAAGGCGCTAAATGCCTATCTCGATATTGTCCTGGCAAAGGTTTACGAAGCCCGTCGAACCCTTATCGAAACCGGAAAAACCATCTCCGCCGTCGCCATTAGAGACATTGTATCCGGCGCTGCCGAAAGAAATCGGATGTTATTTAAAGTCTACCAGGCCCACAATGACACCGTCAAAGCCTTGATCGGGCTCGAATGCAGCGACGATCTTTGGGAAAAACACGAACGGGTCTTAAACTATCTGAAGGAGTTTGTCACCCTAAAATATAAGCTCACCGACATCAGCATCTATGCCGTCGATCATGAATTTGGACAAAGTTTCTACACCTGGCTCAGAACCATCAGAAAGTGCAGCCACAACACCGCGTCCGCCTACATGGGCTTTTTCAAGAAGATCATCCTTTCCTGCATAGACAATGGCTGGCTCCAGGGCGATCCCTTCACCAAGCTAAACCTAACACTCGACGAAGTAGAGCCCGTCTTCCTTACTGAACAGGAATTGCATCTTATCGCCAACAAGGAGATCAACAACGAACGCTTGTCCGTCATCCGCGATGTCTTTATCTTCTGTTGCCTCACCTCATTGGCCTATATAGACGTCAAGCAACTCAAAAAATCCGAAGTCACCGTGGGGCATGACGGGCAGTTGTGGATCGATAAAAAGCGGCAGAAGACAAAAGTACCGTCAAAAGTACCTCTCCTTCCGCTCACCCGCCGAATCCTCGATAAATACCGCGATCATCCCCGGTGTATCTCCGAAGATCTGCTCCTGCCCGTATACAGCAACGCCAAGTACAACGAATACCTAAAGGAAATTGCCGCCATTTGCGGCATCGAGAAAAACCTAACGACCCATGCCGCCCGGCACACTTTTGGAACAACCGTTACCACATCGAACGGCGTCCCTCTTACTTCCGTAAAAGGCATGATGGGCCACAAGCGCCTGGCCCAAACCGAACACTATTCAAAAGTAGTTCCGGCGAAAATCGCTGAAGACATGGAAGTCCTGCAAAAACGGCTGGAGAAAAAGAAATTTTTAAAAGGCTATGCAAAGACATTGCCGGCCGAAGAGACCGCGCAACAACAAAAATAGACAAACATCAAGCTACGAATTTCAAAACAACCTTCGACCCTAGAAACGGATTATATGACGGACGGTACTGAATATACCCATAACACTCCAGCTCACGAATACACCGATGATACGTAGCCTTCGACGTCAGGCGGGAAATTTCCATTAACTCCCTCCTCGTCACCGCAACCATACCGGAATTGTCTTCTTCCTTCGCCATTGACAAAATGGCAAAATAGAGGCATACGTGTTGTGGCCTCAAACGGTCATCGCTTGCTAACATTCGGTAAAACAAAATCATCTGCCGCCCCATCCACATCGCTTCCACCTCGTTGATTTTTAAAAACCTGACGTCAACAGGCGCTTAACATCATCCTTGTTATAGTAGATCGTTCCGCCTATCCTCTTCGTCCTAATTCGCCCCCCTGTACATAACGACTTCAACTTGCCAGGCGAACACCCCAACAAATGCCTGACCTCTCTGGTCCGGAAGCCACGCATGTCGCCTTCCCCTGGTCGCGCTCGCTGATCAAGCAGCTCTTTAATGTCGCTCACAATTTGAAAACGTAGTGTTTGCAAATCCTCCTTCGTCACAATCTCTACACTCATACCTGCAAAATTGCCCCCTCAAACTTAGAAAAACAATAGAGACATAAAAGAGGCAATAATATAATTCTATTTTTCAAAGCCGATAATCTCTTTTTTAAAGTTCACACTAATACTCACCTTCAGTTGTCAAGTGGAGGTATTATACCACATATAGTATAGTTCGAGGAGAAACGTTTACGAAAGAAGAACAGGACGACTTTCTGGGACCGGGGCATGCGTAGTTTAGCCAGGAAGATGGAAGAGGACGACGAACTGCGAATATAGTAAATCCGGCCAGCACGCTATACACTACTAAACACCCGTACTCTTATCCCATCTTCCAAAGGGGTCACTTTGACATTCAAAAATGCAGTGAGATTCATCCCGTCCCTAATAAGATCGTCTGGTTCGAGAGGCCCCGACACCGTCATCTCAAAGGTCCGCTCATCAGGAAAAGATAAAAAAACATTTTGCAGGATCGTCATGGCATCGGGTTTGGGTTCGTCCAGCGCTTCACTAGGTGTATTGGCATTACCTACCCGAACATCTCCGTACGTTTTCACGGGATCTAAGGTATCTACAATACTGAGCAAATGATACAATGCCCCCTCCGTAAACCGGAACTTTTGATGTTCCGAGAGATGCCCTAAATTGAACTTGATGTAATCTGCCAACCGATCCTCGGTTGGTAGCCAAATATTATGTACCGCGATCGTGGTCGATGCATATGCATATTCTTTATCTAAATAATCTTCCCATAACCACTCCTTATTTCGCTCTGCTTTTTGAAGCTTCCTGTTTTTCACTAGTAGATCATAGGCAAGCATTCCGGCTACTATGCCATGATCCACCTTACCCCTTACCTCACGCCGCATGCGGTAATATTGTTGGACTCCATTCCAAAGCGCTACCGGCACATGTGCCCCACCATCCTGCAATAAATTATATTGAATGTCAAAATGGGCAATGAGTTCATCTGTCGTCTGGCAAGCCTGTAAGAGTTCGGGATCCGCTTCCTTATAATAGGTAAAATCATGGGCCAGCACGGTGATAAACCATATGAAAGCAAAGAAGTCAAATTTTTCATTGACTTTCCCTTTATAAAATGTTTTGTGTCGAAAGACCATGTTATGATAAAGCAGGACGCCGAAAAAAAAGACAGAGACGGTATGTTCCGCTCTGGGCCGTCCAAATGTATGTACCTGAAATTTTTCCGTAACCATGGGTTTGCCCCCTTTCTGAAAAAATCTCAAGATAAAATCAACGGCAGTGATATCTTCCACGAAAGGTTTTCCTAATCTGATGTTATTATATGCTGGTGCATAATAATTCCAGTCAGCCTCCGTCATTCCAAGGATCAGGTTGTATATACTTTGTCTTGCTTGGGTTGGCATTAAAAACACACTTTAAACATCAATGAATTATTTGGCCCTATACTGTAGCAATCGCTATTGTAATAGACTTGAAAAATACGAATATTTAAACTAAAAAATATTTTGCTATAAGTTATGCGATAACCATCCGGCACAGCTACAGGGAATGAGCTCTTCCAATAAAACTGCAACAGAGATAGGCACCTTTTTTTCTAAGAGTAGCTGAAATGTCTATAAGGACAGCGATATCAGAATAAAGGTTTCGCCATTGGACGATCCGCCTTTCAAATAGTTGTATTGGCGGCGAAGCGCAAAGGATAGCGGTACGACAACGCAGGGTTAATCCAGGATGTCCAGATCCGGCTGGGGCTGGATGTGGCTTTGCAGGTAGGTTTGCAGTCGCTGTGGGATGGGGAGTAGCAGACCGATCATGTTCTCCAGCCGCACGCGGTCGTCCCGCTCGTTGCTGGCCAGCTGGTACAGTACGATCACCCGCAACGCTGCCTTGATGATCTCCGCTTCTGTGAGTTCACTATCTTCGAACAGGTCGCGCAGGAGCTCCGCGGTTGCAGCAACGCCGACAGAAGCGCCGAGGTAGGCAAAAAAGCTGACTATTGCCTTACGGGTGGGTTCGGCAATGGTGCCGGGTGCCTTCACCGCCGCCCGGATAACGGGGTTCGACACAAAGACGCCCCCGTAGCCTTTGTTAATCAGGTAGGCTCCCACCGCACCCATGGTCCGTCCGGTGAGCAACCCTTGTTGGGTCAGCGCATGGGACAGCATCAATAATGATAGGGCGGGTTGTTGGAATTCGTTGTGCAACTGCTCTCGAAAAACCGCATCCTCCGTCACAACCGTGTAGGCCCCTTCGTGGCAGAGGGTGATGAGATCCGCATTGCCAATGCCCATTTTTTTCCGCCGTCGATCTTCGAGGTGTTTATCGGCCGGGATGGGTATGTCGGCGATCATGCATTTCTGAAGGATCGTTTCTTTTAGACGCTGCATATCAGCGGTGATATCCGCCGGCGGTAGGGTAAAAAAGGACCGCTGCCGCGATGGATCAGCGCGTGACTGGCTCAAGATCTCGTCTAGGTATCGCAGCAGTCGTCGGGAAACGTATATCGGTCCCGGAAGCGATCCCAAATATCCGTCGAGCTGGCCGCTCAGCGCCAGCATGACAATCGCGCTGCCATCGAAAAGCAGCGGAAACGAGGGGGTAATTTTGGTTTCGCGCTCAGCCACCGTCGTCGCCTGCGGTTGGAACGCGCCTTTTTCGATTTGGTTTAGCCACAGCATGATCGGGTTCCAGCCGTAACGGTTGGCCAGTACCTCGAAGAGTAAATTGTGTTCCGGTACGCCGTCATGTTCCCCGGCTTCTTTCTCCGCTTCGAAATCCGACCGCCCCGTCTGAGTGGCATCGTGGATCTTCTGGCAGACGGTCTGCAGATGGCTATATTTCGTTTGGATCGATTCGATGAGCCAGTGCCCGCCCTCGATCGTGACTTCTTCGCCTAATGTACGACCCAATAAGATGGCAGCAATGGGGTCATCCAGCGATCGCTCGGTATCGAACCGTGGCTCCGGAACAAGCGTGACCGTAATGGCGTCATCGTCGCTCCGCAACCGGATCGTGCAGTTTACCGTCATGCACCCGGGCGTTTGGAGCAGGGGATGGTTCCAGCAATAGGCGAGCAGCAGATCCAGGTATACGGGCGCCAGCGAAGGCTCGTCCGGATAGAGATGATAGGTCTCATAGGCGAGCTCAAGCGCCCGGGGTTCCTGGCCGCTGGCCGCCAACGCGGTGGCCAGGTGCATGCGGGTTGATGCGTTTAGCGCGGTAAAGTCCTTGACATCTCCGAGCATCGCCCGCGCGCGTTCGTACGCATGGGTCATGCTGAAGAGCATGCCCAGCTTTGCTTTGAGCAGCATGGAGGAATGCTGACCGAGGTATGCTTCGATCAGCGCAATGGCTTTTTCCCGGTTGCCCGTATATTCATAGATCGTGGCGAGAGTGTCCACGAATACGCCTTCGCCCGGAAACCGAGCTAGCAGGGCTGTGGCCCATTCGGCACAGACCCGATACCGGCCGGCTTTGTACAGGCTTTCTACAAAGTCTCGCGTGTATGACGTGACCGAAGCCTGATCGCAGAGCGGCGCAAGGACATCCGCTGCCAGTCCATGATCCCCCGCCGCCGTGAACACCTGGTAGGCGATCCCCCGGGCCCAGCCCGCATCCAGCTCGCTCGCGGCGGTAAAGACCATATCTTTATGCGCGTGATAGTGTGGCTGGTCCTTCTCCACAAGATTCTTCTTGGCATGAAGTACCGATCGCGCGAAAGGGGAATAGTTCTTTTTTCCCAGCAAGGTGAGAAGCTGATCCAGTTCAGTCTCGCGGGACATTCGTAAAAACAGTTCTCCCAGCAGGATAAAGTAAAAAGTATGATCGCCCGGGCAGGAGAGGACCTCGTCATAAATCGCTTCAAGCTTTGCCAAGGCCGGATCAATGTTATCTGTCATGGCTAGCCGTTCAGCATCCATCACTGTAAGGTCGATCCGTTCTTTCGGATCCATGAGCAGGAGGTATCCGGTGTTCAGCAGGCTGTCCCAATCCTTGTCTGGCGCATGGGCCAGGGAATACTTGAGCGTCGTAAAGGACGGCTTGAGCTCAAATGCCCGGCTAAAATGGTAGCGTGCCTGGGCTTCGTCTCCTGTCAGCTGGTAAATGATGCCCAGGTCGATATAGAGGTAGACGCGCTCGCCTACAAGCTCGGTGGTAGAAAAGTAGTCTCTTGCCGCCGTCAGATAGTTTTGTGCCTGGTCGATGATTGAGATGAGCTCCGGTGGGCGCGCGCCTTTCAGAATCTTCTCCGGATACCGGATTGAGCTGAGTAAGGCGATCCCGTAATATGACATCAGGTCATGCCGCAGGACGGGTTGCTCGATCCCGGAAAAGTCGATACGGCTATACAGCGCGCAAGCGGCCGTATAATCGCCCTCCTCTTCCCGCAGCCGGGCGAGAGCGGCAAGCAGCACCGCATTGGACGCAACGGCGGCCGGCCATTCCACCGGGGGCACGAGGGAGGGAGAGAGCTTTGCCCGCAGCTGCTCGTAACAAACATACCCGTTGACCTCATCCGGTTCATCGTGGATCGAAGCCTTCGCCCAATGGACCGAAGCAAGGTAATCCTCCTGGAGAAAATAGCCGATCGCGATCAGGCTTTTGGCACTCTTGGGCAGTGTTGGCTCGTCCGCCAGTGCCACGAGTATCGGCGCGGCCCCGGCCGCATCGTTCATGTCCATGAGGGTCAGGGCCAGTTCGACCTGCCACCGGTGCCGATCTGCTGGACTGAGTGGTGGCTGGGTGTCAGTATCGCGGCGCAAGATGCTGAGCGCCGCTTTATGCAGGCCCTGATGCTTCAAGGTCTTTGCATGCTGTAGCATGGCATGCTGGATCGCCGTGCCCGTGTCGCCGGGCGGCGCGGTAAGTGTCCGCTCGTTCAGGCGCCGGAGCTCATTGGTCAGGGTGGTCGTTTGCTCTCTTAGCAGGGTATTTTCAGCGTGCATGACCTCCAACTGCTGTTGGAGTTGCTGAATGACTGCCACGGTCAGCGCTTCGATGGCCGGCGTCACCGGTGCGTCTTTGAACCTGGCTTCATGATTATGTTTGATCGTAAAGAGGTCTTCAGCTGTGTAGAGAAGGGGGACATGATCCACTTCCGGATGACAGAGTCCGCAGACCACCAGCATATTGTCGTAGGAATCAATAAATGCCTGGGTGATGGAAGGGTCGTGCCGCGGTGCGGGCGGTCCTCCCACGGGGTATATGTGCGCGATCTGGCCCCGGTAGACGTCATTTTCATAGAGCAGGTTTGTGCAATCTGGCATAGCGCACTGGTTGCCCGTATGGGCCATCAGTTTTTGCTTGATCGGGGTTGGAACCGGTTTTCGCTTCACCTTCGCCATCTTGCAAAAATAGGAAATTGTTTTAGCAACCCATCGAGGATAGAATGGTTTCTCCCAACGGGCGTCTATGGGGTAAGTGCGCGAGGAAAGGAGTTTATCCAGTTTGTTTCTGCGTGAGCTTCAGGGCATCTTACAGTAAGCTCACCAACTCAGCTGGCGTCAGGACCTTTGTCACAATACCCAGTTGTTTATAGACCACCTTTGCCTTGTCAGCGCACCGTTTGTCCAAAGTAATAAAATAAGCAGCATGCGCCGCATAAAAACAGTGGATTGCATCATCGATGAGATTAGCAAACCGTTCATCGCGCCGGTAGCCTTTCATATCCGTTGTCGTAAACAAATCGATGATCTGATCATAGGCTGCGTTACTGCTAAGCCTTTTCTTTACCGCCGCCTGTTCCCATAGGTCGTCCCAGGTCAATCGTTGGGGGATAGTACCCGATTTGTCGTAGGCCTTTGCCATCTCAACCATCCCCGGTAACTGCTGTTGGGCAGTAGTCAAATACCGCCGGAATTGCTTATACAACACAAAATCTGCACTAATCGTTGCGGAAAAGGCCAGTATGTCCTCCAACATGGACAGCATATTCATAGCTGTTTTCGTCCGTGGGAACATCACTTCAAAGATGGGATTCACCTCGAATATTTGACTAAAATTTTCTGGCAATGCGACCTTTTCAAATTCGACGCACTGAGCATCCCAGATCGATTTTGCTTCAGGGATACCATCTACATACAATAACGTGCGGAAGTTGGTAGGCGTCAGGCGCAGCTCTTCCAAGGTTGATTCTAAGAATTCGCTCGGATCCCGGTAGTGCCAACGAACATCACTTTCACCCCAGTATTGCACAATGCATAGCTGTTGGGTCAGCCGGACAATATTGGCCAGATGGCTAGCCGAATATGTTGGGTCTTTCAAGTATCCTCTGGCTAAGTCGCTGATATGCGCATTGGAGTACGGCACGACAGCCTCTTTCGAAAGGACCACAGGTGTGCAGTCTTCGCCCTGATTTTATAAAACCACGCCAGGTCCTACCCACAATTCCGCCCCTACCGTACCTGGCATGGTTTTGCCCACCCTTCGCGAAGCTGCCCTCCGCGGCTACCTCTGCCGGGCTAAGGCCCGTCAGCGCCGCTCCTCCTTAATGTCCGCCACCTGCCGCCGGCTGGCCGCTTTCGTTAATGATCAGCCTCCGCTCCGCTACGGCTCAACGCTAAGGTCGACCGCGGGTAGCTGCCCCCCAGCCTTGTCGCCGGGTAAAGCCGCTAACACGCAAAACCCCGAACCCGGCGAAAGGCCTCCCGGTGCAGCACGGCCAGCCGGGTGGCGACGGTGGCGGGCGCCCGGATCCGTCCGGTCGTCGTACCTCCTCCCTCCCGGCCCGAGGCGGCCACCATTACCTAAGACATACCAGGAAGTACTATGCCCATTAAGACTATCAAGCCGCCCTTCTATCCATTGGGAAAATGACTTCGTCATTTTCCGGCCCGTTCCGGGCTCGGAACGGCTTTCTATGTAGTACCCCTACTCCAACCGCAAAAACGCCTTACTCTTCTCTGCTGGATTAAAAGAAGGCTCATAGACGATATACCCGTACTCATGCAATTCACGTAAGCATCTGTACATAGGCGTCAACCCGCCGATCTTGGAGATCGGCATCAGGTCCCTAGCGCTGATCCTGGCCGGTCCACTCCCGCCTTGCCGCAACCAGCAATGCAGGATGGCCACATACAGGCTGATGTGCATCGGTCCCAGCCGGGCATCCAGCTCCGCCCGTGTCATAAAATCCGTTACTTCCGGCACCTGCTTCATACCATAGTCCTCCCCCTACCTTTCCCTCCACCTATTCCAACCACACCTGCCAGTTCGTTACCTCCTTCCTTGCTCCACCCACCTCCCCTCTCCCACCTCCATCATTTTGATGATCGACGCTGGTATGTTTGTATTCAGGATCTTTTCATTTTCCGCCAGCCGTGGAAGTACCAGCTTGTGGATATCCCGCCGGAGCCGTTCTACTCCTGAATTGCACTTGATCATGGAAGCGATCGGGGTCTTGAATCTTAAAACCCTGAATGTCTTCTCCGGAATTCCAAACACTATGGCGGACGCCATCTTCTTTTCCATTTTCCAACGGAACTTCTCCCGGTCTTTTTGCTCCAGCCAGGCGGTGATAATATTATCCAGGTAGATCTCCAGTTCCATCGGAATGGACATAGGCTTCCCATCCACCATCGTATCAGGAAAAATGACGGGAGGTAGTTTCCTGCACCATGCCTCCGCTTCCCTGATCAGCAAGTTACCCTTGTCCGCCAGGGGATGATAAAGGATGGGGCCACCCTGCCCCTCGTTACTGATCGCGCCCACTTTATAACCGTTGATATACAACGTAGCCTGAAACGCTGTCGTCTCTCTGCTCAACCTTTCGCCGACGTATATATTTTTGAGTATTATTTCCATGACATTTCCTTTGAAATGGCACCCTCTGCCTATTAGCCAATTTTTTTAATCCGAGTTACAAAAACATTCAATATCCGGGTCCTCATAGTCAAATAGCGCGGGCGAAGTACGGATCAGGTCCATGAAACGCTGCACCGACAGCCCCTTCCGAAAGGTCCCGCCGACCTTTTCTTCCTGCCTGATCCACCATGCCGCAAGCTCCGGTTGTTCCAACAGCAGGCGACGCACCTTATTACGCCCTTTCAAAAAGCATAGGTCGCAGTTACCTTGATAATGCTCCAGCCGGAGGTCGAACGGCATTGCCCGCCAGTAATCCAACACCATCGGCCTGGTGATCCGCCAATCCACCAATGGCAGCCAGGTGTCCCATCGTTCCCGCTCTCCGATCGCACGGGTCTTCGCCCAGCGGGCCGGCTCGTCATACCGGATGCCCACTGCATTAGTCCAATGCTTGTGCCCGAGTGACATCATGAACCGCTTGATCACCCGTATTTTCAGGTCCTGGGTGCAGAAGCGCCAGACTACATTCGGCAGATATTCTCGTTTGTCGATCAGCGCCTCGAAGGGTTCTCCCTTCCTGCTGGCCGTTTCATAGCTAACCTCGCGGAATCTCGTCAGGGCGTCGTATTCCAGCCAATGCACCTTTCCTTGCCAGTGCAGATCACACGCATGCACAAAATCCAGCGTTTCCGGCGCTTCCTTGCCCGTGTTGGCAAAGCACACAACCACTTCCCCATCCCACCTTGTATTCAAAATCCGATCAGTCATATAGGCCGAACTACGGCCGCCGCTGAAACTGATCATCAGCACATCCTTTTCCATCGCTCCCACTTTTCGTTATCACTCCACCTTATCCACTCTCATCCCCTCCGTACCCTTAACAACACCTTCCCTTTCACCTTCAATACCACAACCCGTTCTCCTGACGGATCCGCTACCGAGACCACCAGCCGCCTACCCCGGCCAACGACAAAAGGATACAATCCGACCGCTGTCATCAGCCGCCCATTACCCGGCACAATGCCGAACCCGCTGCAATACACCGGGGAAAGCTCCACTTCCTGGCTGGCCGTTCGCTTCAGCTTTTTCCGCTCTTCAGAATAGATCCGCAGGAAACCAGGACTAAACCCCATTCCCGTCAGGTCTTTCATTTGCAGGCAAAGCCACAATAAACTGTCGCGCAAATAAACTCCCGTCAACCCCAGCAGCAGCCCGTCAGCAGCTGCCCACCGGTGTAAGAACCCGCGCCGCGCCGCCACTATACGCGCAGAGGCCCGCAAAGTTTCCGGGTCCACGGGCCAGCCAGTCAATCTCACCGGGTGCATCACTCCGTCACCGTCCCCTACCACCCGGAAATTCAGAATGGCGGTATCATCGACATACCGCAATACAAAAGAGTATAACCGCCCGTCCCTCCCGTAAACAGATAAATTTGTCGGGGGAAAATCCCGCCGCAAAGCCTTTAGCTCGATCACATTTTCCACTCCTTTGACTTTTTGAACCAGCACATCCTTGCTCACCCGAACGCCGGCAGCGATAGCTACAGGAAAGATGACGTTCGTCATTTTCCGGCCCGTCACGGGCAAGGTCCGGCTTTCAATGCCTTCCAGGCGGAACCCAGCCTCCTGGGCACGAAGCGAAAACACGATGCCCATACACAAAAAACCAAGCACTATCTCCCGGACAAAACCCCACAGGGCCGTCCGACCCAAAAACATCGATTTCATACCTCACGTATTAACGGTTCAATTTTGTATTCCTCAATAACACCTTATATCCTGCCGGCAGCCCCACCCGCACCAAACGCACCTTTCGGCTCAACAAGGTTCTCGCCGCCTGTAAACCTGCAGCTGTAGCCTGTCCCGCGACGCCGGGATCCAGCGTAGTCATTCCCAGGGAACTCACGGCCTGATCGGCAGATTCTTTAGAGACGTCCCTGTTAATCGATCCCTTGACATGGAAGCCGGGCATCCCATCCATATCAATCACGTCCAACGCCACCGGTACCACCTGATTTCCCAGGCGGATGGAGTTAACACTGACCAACAGCCGCTCTCCCGACAGACTAGCCTTTCCAGCCATCGCCGTACCCCTCGGTACCCGCACTCCTCCGACCACCGCTTCCTGCGCAATGCGCAGAGAAACCGATTCTCCAGGCACCAGCGTTTGCGCCCCATCCACCACCGCCGTGATCATAGGCGACGCCAGGGAATCCACCCGCTTTCCCTCATCCAGCTCGATAAAGCCCGTTTCCATTCCTTCCGCGCTTTCATCCAGCGGCAGCGTAGTTACCATTTCCTCCGACGGCGGTGTCGCCAGGACCTGCACCGGGCGATCCTCCCGTGCAGGGACGGCACTATCGAGCAAAGGAGGATCACTAGGATACCGCACCTTCAGTACCTTATCCATCAGCGTATTCAACTTGTCGAGATCCGGGTCGCCCGGGGCTTCCCGGCCCGAAGTCACCGCATAAGAAGTAGCAGGCCCTCCCCCAACAGACAAAACTGGCTTCTCCGGTACCCGCCCCGAAAACATTCCTCCCGGCACGGCTTCCTGTTCTTGGCGGTTCAGCACCCCTTTCAACTGATCCAGCTTATTTAACAGCGCCCCCGCCTGTGCATCCGTGGCGGAGTGCTCAATGAATAATCCACCACCTGCCGTGGATTTCGACGATAAGCCCGAATCGTTCCGTGCCGAAGAAGACAGCCGCCAACGGGCCACCGTATCCTCTCCCGCATAATAAGGGTCCATCTTCCGGCTCTCTTTAATCTTCAGGGAATCCTGCTCCGATTGCTTGTAAAACCCCAGCTTGTTCAGATTTTTCCGTTTTGCATCAAATCGCGCATCCGGGAGGCTCATATTAAGGCCCTTGTTCACAGAGATCGCTACGCCGCCTTTACCGCCCTTTCCCCCACCCAGTCCGTAAAAGCCCAATGTGATCATCGGTATCAGGATCACCGGCACCACCAATAACATTTTTCGCTTACGCAAGTACGTCTCATTGTACTTTCCCCTCATTTTTTCCATACACCAGATTTTTAAGAACTAAAAAAAACGACCTTACCATCTCCATTCCGACGAATCCATTGCCTTCAACGCTTTCAACGTCTCCGCCATTTCCGGCCTCGCCATCAACAAACTGTCCCAGCTTTTTCTAAACAGCGGGTCGGTCATCAGGCTATCCCACTTTCGGCTAAAGGAAGTTTCCGACTGCCGGCCCTGACGCACCGGTTCGCCCTGCATTGCCGCCTGCCGGATCGAAGAAAAATCCGGCGCCTTCCTGGTACAATCAAAGCCGTTCGTAAATATCCAGGTCTGTGCTAATCCAGCCACTAGGAAAAAGACAAAACAATACCACCGCAGTCTTCCCGGCTTGATCCTGGCAGCCCGCTCCTGCATTCGCATTGCCAGGTTATGCATAAAGCCCTTATCCCTCGCCGCCTGACTCATGAGAGAGATCAGCGATGGCAGCCGCTCCTTTGATTTCCTTTTCATCATTTTAATTTTTAGATAGCACACTACATGTAAAAAGAGCTATCGCTGTTCCACCTTTACGTCTTTGTTCTCCAAAATGCTCCACCGCTCGATCAGGAATCCATGCGCATTATTGTCCGACCTCGAAACATCCCGCAGCCATCCCTCCGTCACCAGGTCCCGCGTGACGATACTCGTCGTACGGATGATCGTCTCCTGCCCATAACAACGGAAGTAAAAAGGATAATTTGCCATGTCGAGCCGGATACTATCTATTACCAGCCGCTGACTGATATTCGCGCTGATGACATTCGCATAATAACCCGACTCTTTAAGGTTCTCATAAACCCGTTTGGCCGATCCGTCCGCCAGGTACAGCGCCCGGCTAAGATTTTCCCCGATCACCTTTTCGTCGGGGTCGAGGGTGAAGAACAGGCCATGAAAGGTCCGCACATGATCCCGGGCCTCCACCGGTATATTTTCCTTCCGGTCGCTTGCCAACGCTTCCAGCACTTTCCCGTTCGCCAGGATATAAACACGCCCCTGCGCCCGGCTCACCGCCTCGCTGGCGACAAAGAACATATAGCCGCCCAGGCCCAAAACCCCAACGATCACTACCATGCAAGTCCCCCTGATCAGCCGGAAGGACGATTCCAGATTTCTTGTCTTCGGAAACATAACCCCTCATTTTTATCGTTCGCACATATCCGTAACTAAAAGCCCCTATGAAACCTCCGAACTACCCGAGGTGACCTGCACAGGCACCGCCGCTGCACTACGTCCAGCCCCCGACACCCGGCTCAGCAGCGAGCCGCCCCCTGATGGAAAGACATTGATAATATGGTTGGTGATCGACGGAACGCAGAAGTACCCGATGATAGCGATGATCAGGAAGATCATATAGCCGACATCCGTCGGCCCGAAAGCCGTAGCTCCCGACGCCTGCACCTGCTGGATGTCTATCCTGATCATCTCCGCCTGGATCTGCCCGCATAAAGACCCGAAGATATTCGCCACCGGCAGCCAAAGGAATACATTGATGTACCGGCCAAGCCAGGCCGACAATACGTGTTTGAACGGATCGAACACCGACAACCCGATCACCAGCGGTCCCAGGATGGCCATCAACACCAGCTCAAAGGTTCGCAGCGCATTGATGCATAAAGCGGCCGCCTCGTAAACGATCTCCAGTATTTCCGAAAGCGCCACCTTCACCCCGTTACGAAAATTATAGCTGATCTTCGCCAGCTGGAACTTCAGGGCGTTCGTCAAACCCGAGAACGCTCCGGACGCCGCGTCCCCGCTGTACTGCTCCCATTTTTCCAGGCTGCCGCTGCCATCCGGTCCGACATACATCTGCCAGTCCGTCGACTTTTCCAGCGCTGCCTCCTTTTGTTGCAAGAGCCTAGTGTTCGCCGCATTCGCATCATCTACCAGCGCCGCCGTGCCGGATACGACCGGCTGTAGCACCGAGTTGACGAGCCCGATAAAGGCAGGATAGAACGAGATCAGCAATCCGAGCGCGAACGGCCGCAGCAATGGAAAGAAATCGATCGCTTCCGCCCTCGCCAGGTGCCCCCACACCCGGTAAGAGATATACAGCAAGGCCCCGAAACCAGCCAGCCCCTGCCCGACTCCCATCAGTTCCCCGCAATGGCTCATCATCGTCCCATATACATGCTCCAGCGTAGCCTGTAACCCCTTGATATTCGTAGACAGCCCCGTCACCGGCGCATCCTGCGCCCACGCCCCTGCCGGCAATACCATTCCTACCCCGGCCAACGCCAGGAAAACCCAACCCCTCTTTGCCATGTCAATCTTTTTTAAACGTTTCCCCGTCTGATTCACGCAACACTAACCACTTGCTTATGGCCCGATCCCATACAAGGCCCTGACCGTTGCAGCGTCTTGCGCCGCCTGACCCCGTTGCACCGCTTGCAGCGCCGCATTATTATTGAACGTATGCAGGAAGCTCAGCTGCCCCGTCATATCCCCATCGATCCGGTCAATTGCCGACAACCTTTCTGCGTCGCTCATCCGCAACGCGCCGCCCGTGATCACCATCGACAGCTCATTAATATTCTTCAATCCCCGTTGCAGCAAATTGCCATACGTCGAAGAAAAAACACCCAGCTCCTGCGCGGTAAACCGCCCGCTGTTTCGAAAATACCTGTTCGCCTCCTGACAGTCTTTAACCAATCTCGCCTCCTTGCTGATAATGTCCGCCACCTTCGCATAAGAGCTAACCGCCGGGCTCACCGCGAGCAGTCCATCCAGGAAAGCTTTGTGAAGAGAAAACGTCCCCTGGCTCAGGCGCTTGATGTCCTCGTATCCATTTTTCACGATCGTATACCCCTGACACATCTCCGCAAGGATCTGCTTCAGCTGAGACAGCTTCTGCACGTCCAGGAGCAACTGCTCAATATTGTCCGCCACCGATTGCGCCAGCAAATCCCTCGCCGGCAATACCAGCAGCAGTAAGAAGATCAACCACCGCCGCCCGCTCATTTTCTTTTTCATAAACCATTTTTGTCTTTCCGTAAACTACCGGTCACCAACCCGAGCCCCCCCTATGGAATCCCATACAACCCTTTCACCACCCCCAGGTTAGCCCTCTCCGCCTGCCGCTCCCGCGCCAGCAAATCCGCCTGGTCCGTAAAAACCATCGTAAAGGCATACCTGTCCCGCATGGCTGTATCCAGGTTCCGGATACGCCCCGCCCGCTGATCATCCGATAGCTGCAGCTTATTCACCGTCAGAATGTCCAGCAGGGCATTCACATCCGCCAGTCCGGCGTTCAACACGGAGGTATATACCTCGGAGAGATAGGCTACCTGATCACTATGTCCATGGGAATCTTCCCCGTACCGCGCCAGCACCCCCGTAAACCGCTCCACAATGGCGACCTGCAAGGCAGCAATCTCGATCACTTCAGCCAGGTTTCGAATGGAAGGATTGATCTCCCCGAGGGCCGTATAGAAGGCATTGTGCATGTTGTACTCCCCCGACTTGATATCCCGGATCGTTCCCAGGCCCGACTCGACGAGCTGGTAGCCTTTCTCCACCTGCCCAATGTACATTTGAAGCGCCGCGATCTGCTTCCCGTAATATTTCCGCCGGGTGGAATTTTGCTTAAACCATTCCGCAAATGTTTGCGCATTCCCGACGAACCCCAGTCCCATACACAACAATACCCACAACACCCGTTTCATAATTACTTTTTATTGCATCCCATACAACGCCCTCGTAACAGCGATATCATTAGCATCCCGGGCCCGCTGCATGCTAAGCAGGAAACTCTCCTGACTAAACTGCGCGAGGTCCCGGTAATTCCGGTCGATATCGTTTCCCGTCTCGTCAATGATCTCCAACCGACCCGCATCGCCCATTTGTGTCAGCAGGCTGGTAACCACCATCGTCAGCCGACTGAGGTTTTGACTACTCTGACGCGCAATCCCGGACAACACAGCAGATAGATGACTAAGCTCATCCGCGCTAAAATGCTTGTCCTGCCGCAGTACAGCATACGCCTGCTGGTATCCGGCGATGATCTTCCCCTGCTTATCGATCATCGTTTTTACTTCCTCGTACGCGGCAATAATATTCTTCACTTCCCGCAGTTCCTGGTAATAACCAGCAAAAAGATCCCGTTGCTCCTGCACCCAGCCAATGATCCCGGACAATTCCGACTGCTGCATCTCGTTCTCCGCCGCTTTTTCCTCATTCTGCAGACCGATCGTTTCCGTTTGCATCCGCACAATCTTCAGGTCCATCGCCACGATCACCCTTTTCACCGCCGAATTAATGACCGATATAATATCCAGACCCTGCGCGTCCGATCGACCCGGCGCCAGGCAGGCCAGGAGAAGCGCCAGCCCAACCATTGCTCCACGGCGCCCCATCCTGTTATCCCTTTCGGCATACCTGCCCTTGTCCACACCTTCACCCGTCCTACAATTCTTTTTCTTTTCCATGCCCTATGGTTTTACTTCCCCTGCCGGCGCCCATGCTCCAGCTCCGTCACTAATACCTCGATCCCCCGCTCCATACTCCCATGCCTACGCGCATATTCCATCACCTTGACCTTTTCACTGGCCTCCGTCGTATACGTATAGTATTCCTCCGGCGACGGCTCATACCGCAAGACCATCATCACCTCACCACCCAGCTCCACATAGAACTCCCGGTACCTGCGCCCTGGCTCATTGGCCCGATTCACCGAAAAAAGCATCGTCTTCCCCTTCTCCGACATCCCTAACGTGGATTGCAGCGCATCAAACTTGTTAACAAACTTGCGCATATCCATCAGGATCTTAATATCCGAGTTCCCAATGATCGCTTCCTTGATGATCGGAGAGCTCAACAGGTCGTCAATTTCCTGGGTGACCACCATCGGGATCCCATACAGCTTTCTGAACGTCTTCCAGGCATACTTCATGAATTGTGACATACCCGCCTGCATCATGGGCTTCCAGGCCTCCTCGATGGCAAAAGCCTTCAGCACCGAAGGAATCCTGCGCATCTTCGTCATCGTTAGTTCCATCGTGATCAGGGAAACCACGGGCAGCAGGATCGGATGATCTTTAATCGCATCCAGCTCTATGACAATGAATCGTTCCGTCAGCAGCTGCAGATTCTCCGTAGCATTCAGCAGGTAGTCGAATTCGCCGCCCCGGAAATAAGGACGCAGCACGTACAGAAAATTCTCGATGTCGAAGTCGCGGTCCTTTACCCCCTGCTCCTTCAATGACAATACATAGTCCGATTGAAGGAATTCATAAAAGCTGTTGAAGCACGGGAAGATCGAAGAGTCCCCCTCCAGCCGGGCGTAGTAACCCTGCAAGGCGTTCGATAAAGCCACATATTCGCTCCGATTAAAGGTTTCGTGTTCCTGTTTCCAAAGGGTAGCCAGTAATGCCTTCAGGCTCTCCTTCTTTTCCGTATCCAGAGAAATCCCCGGAGCCAGGTAAAACGGATTAAACCGGATCGGGTCCTCTTCCCTATACGTCAGATAGTACCCACCCACCAACTCGCAAAGCCCCTTATAGCTGCCCCCAATATCGACAACCACGATATGACCGCCGGCATCGTAGAGAGATCGGAATATATGCGCACAAAGCATGGATTTCCCGCCGCCAGAGCTACCGCAGACAAAGGCCCCCCGATTGGTCAGCGCCCGGTGGTTGAACAGATCCAGGTTGACAGGCTTTCCGGTAATACGGTCCCCGAAACGGATACCCCGGTCCGCACTCCGCACATTCGACTCCATTCCCAGGAAACAGCAGGCCTGTTCCAGGAAAGTATCCACACACTCGTTCTCCGGCAGGTCGCCCCCGTTCCCCGGTATCCCCGCCCACCACAATTGCCGCAACCCCACCGTCTCCTGGTGCGCCACCGCATCCATTGCCGCCATCGCCGACCCGATCCTTTTCCTGATCTCCTTCAGTTCCTCCGGCTGATCCGTCCAGGCAAGCACATTCGCATGAAATCTCACCGGCCGCCGTTGCTGGCTGATCGCCTCGTTCAGAAAGGCATTCACGGCTTCCAGCGCCAGCGCGTTCTCCCGCGAATACTTCGCCAGGGATTGCAGACGCAGCCGCTTACGCTCCAGACGCCGCATCGCCGCCCCCGCATTTTCCAGCACGATGTACTGATTGTAGATATGATCGAAGGGCAGCAACAAACCCAACCCGGCCGCAAATCCAACAGGAAACCTCGTCTTCTCCGTACTGAACCTTTCATATCCCACCGACGGCGAGCATTTCCCCGGCAACCCTTCAGCATCCGCCAGCGTAAACATCACAGCCTCCTGATCACCCACCCGCACATGATCTCCCAGTCCAATGTCCCGGATCACCGGCCTTTCCTGGTCGTCCAGCAGATAACAATACTGTTCAATCTTTCCAGCCTTCTTCTCCGTACTTACCAATTCCATTGTTCTCAGCCTCCTGACCTTCATCAACCCCGAATCTTCGAGTATCCGAACAAACTGCATCACCGCATCTTCGAACGCCCGTGCAGCCTGCATATCGATCGTATCAGCCGGCACCAGCACCTTCCGCAGCAATCCCGATGACGCCGACGTCACCGCCTTCCGCCCAGCCGGCCTCCGGATCAGGTACATATGGCACTGGTGCCGCAAAAAGGGACGCCCTTCGAAAAACCGCTCGCTTGCCCGGCCAAGGAAGCTCGCTCCGCCAGGCGAATGCTCCGCCCGATACCGCTCCCTCCGGTAAATATCCTGCACATGCAACACGGTTCCGTCCGGCAGCGCCTTCAACCCCTTTACAAATGACTGGTGCAAAGTCTCGTAGTCATTCTCCCCCAGCGTGTACAGCTCCGGCTTCTCTACTTCCAGTCCGATACCCACATCGCCCATCTTGTTCACGAGCCAGTCATCCGCCACCTCGAAGATCGGCAGCCGCTCATCCAGTTGTCCGTACATAACACACTCCCTTCTTTTCACAGGCATTCAACGCACCGTTCCATATCCCCTCACTTAGCGGTCCAAACGTAATCCCTGTATAAATGAATAAACATTTTTCTTGACCTCGATAGTAACGCCTTCGGCAGCTGCTTGCGGGCGCTCTTTTTCATCAGCCCGTATTGCCCGTACCGTTTGCTCATCCGGAAGACCCTTGCAACCATCCACCCGCCGAGGCCCAGGGTCAAAGGCGTACATACATAAAGACTGATCCCGCAGGCGTGCAACACGCCAAATCCCACCAGTGATCCTACCACACATGCCGCGAGATATCCAATGTACTGAGCCTTCAAACCCCGGAACTCGATGGGCCGGTTGATGCCCTTGTTGATACTATAGCTCTTCGTTGCCATCTCCCCCGCAGTTACAATCCGAAAAATGATTTAATGACTGTAGCCACCACCACCAGGAATATGCAGGCCGAGAACCACATAGCCGCCACCTTACCCATGTGCGGCTCACCGTTGATCCACATCGAAAAAACCCTTATGGCACCCACGATCCCCAGGATCGCGCCGATGCCGAACATCAAATTAGTCGCCGTCTCATAGTACCCTCGCACCATCGTATTAGCCTGGTTAAGCCCCTGGTTACCGTCCGCTGTCTGTGCGAATGCCCACACCTGCATAAACATCCCGCCGCCCAGCAGTCCACCCCTTTTCCACAAAATCCTGCACCTCATAATCACACTATGTTTAAGGTTAAAAAATCACTCGCCCTATTTCCATAGTTCCGCCAGTTCCCCTTCTCCCAGCATCAGCGAAAACTCGGAAGAACATACCCGCACCAGGAAATTATTGATCGCCTGATCATAAGCTGTCCCCCGCAGTTCGCGGTAGTCGCTCAATACTTCCCGTATATGGTCCAGCAAATTCTCTCTGTCCAGCTTATTCTCAATCCCCTGTGAAATCAGCTGCCTGATCACGGCGATGGCACGCTCCATTGTTTTAAAATGAGCCTCATCCTGTCCTCCGCGTCGATCTTGCTGGAAAAGTTCAGCCTGATTCGCCGCCGGCGCAGGCACTGACTCATCCTGACCGCCCTTTATTTCTGCCGTGTTGGATCCTCTATTCGAATCACGATCTCGTTTTCGTTTTCGGCTCAGCCACCCCGAAACGTCCTCCCTATAATATCCCATCACAACGTAGAGATAATAGACACTCGTTACAATCATTATAAAAACTGAAAACTGTCCCCAGGAAACTTGTTGTAGCATACTCGTTCGTTTTTGATCGCAGGACAAAAATGAAACACATCCTGGGGCAAAAAAATAGAGGCATTAATGCCTCTATAAAAATTAGATCATTCTCATACGACGTTTCGCAATAAACATCGGCATGAGATCCACTTACAATCGGCTACCTTGAATCCTGCTTCATGCCAGCATCACATTTTCCCAGGAACAGACCTGTTAAAACACCGCTCCAGCATCGTTTTAATCATAGTTAAACTACTGATTATCAGTTTAAGGCAAAAAACATATAAGGTTTACACACTATATATATGGCAGCCACGTTTAATAATACAACCCTTACCAATGGAAAATGCCTCGACTAACCCACATGATCAGCTTTTATCAACCATCAAGACCACGGACATATCACTTAGAAAAAGGGCTGTTATAATAGGCGTTCTAACGCTCGTGGCATGGGGGCTTTTACAATCCTATAGAATCAGCGAAAACAAAAATTTCATTTATGTAGTCGATGTAGAATTACTCGAACAATTCAAAAACAGTGGAACTCCAAAGAATTTCATTGAAGCCGATAGCTTAGAACCTCTTTATGATATTATCGATAAAGATGCCATTTATTATAAAGTTGCGAAAAGCGGATATGTCGATAAAGATGCGATTGTAGAGGCCATTACTGAAGTGAAGAATCTTCGAAGATCCGTACAAAACGATGAAAAAACCATCGGGATTCTAGGGTTAAATGCCCCTTTCACTCCATGGTTATTTATCAGCCCCTTTATTCTGCTCATCCTTTTCCATGATCTCTCGGAACAAATATTTCATCGAAAATCGCTCCTGGCTAACATCCAGACCTCTGCCGGCGGAGACTGGGAAAAAAGCATCCCCTTTATGGGTTTTCATTCGTATTCCAGAAAGGACGGTGAATCCAAATTTTTACAATACATTTCCACGCTGTTGGTTTGTGCATTTCTATGCTGTCCTTTAATTACTTGTATACTTTTAGTCGATCAGGTTTTTGGGATTGACTATGCAGGACACTCAAAGCCGAACGTCTTCTTTCGGACCTGGGGTTACATATGTACTTCCATTATAGCGACGGATACAATCCTCATATTTTACAGTGAGAACATCATAAAATTCAAGTATGCCGTAGATTTACTTTCAGGGAAGACCGGCAATACATCCACTCATATGAAAAATAAAATGCAAAATATGCGGATATGGGTGGGCTTTTTTTTGTTGTTGCTACAAAGCATGGTTGCCGCGGCACTCGGCGAAGCCTCGATAGATAGTATAATTCTTTACTTTACAGTAATCTTATTCTGCCATACTATGCTTTTTCTTTCTATGTGGAAATCCAATCAATATCCTACAAGTACCGCCTGGAAAACAATCAGGATGTGGGCAATATTTACCAATTTGTTTTTAGTATTTATCGCTTTTAGAGTATTATCCTTGTTGAAGTTTTTAAGTAGTAGTAACATTTCAGGTATACTGAGTGAATGGGCAGTAATTTCATTAATTGCTGCGGTCTTAGCGCCTCTTATTTATAAGAAATTCATTAAAGAAGGCAGCAGCACGGTATATATAGGCAAATTGGGGAAAATAATGAGATAGAGCCAAAATAAATCTGCTCTTATTGAGTCTTTCTACTGCTTTTTTAGCAATTAATATAGTGTCTATTTCTTCATAACATTTAGGAAAGATCAGCGAATCTTTTCCGATCCCGGTCTTTCGAAAGAGAGAAACAAAAAGTGGATCCCCCCCATTCACTTTCGGCCAATCCGGCTATTGCAAGTGTACAGTTGAAAAATAAAACAATTGAGGACGAGCAAATGATGTTGACGTTTACAATAGCGGCTACTTTATATCCAGGCGTTTTGGTAAAAAGGAAGCTTTTTCTCCCCCTCCCGTCCCCCTCCGGGGGAGGCGGCTTTTCTCGGATATTATTATTGGGGGCTGATCATCGGGATGCGCCCATATTCGGGGAGCCGCTGTTCGGGCATGTGGCACCCAACCTACAATGGCAGCGTGTCCTCACTCAAACTTCCCCTCCGCCTGGTCCCATTTCTTTTCCAGTGCGTCAGAAATTTTCTTAGTGAAGGCCAGCCGCTCCTTCTTCCGGTTGCGAAGCACCCGCGCCCTGTCGTAAATGTTTGCCACCTCCCGGCCAACCGCCAGCCGGGCCCATTTTTGTAACCTGCTGACATCTGCCGGCGCACCTTTATAACGGATAGCCCCCACTGCCTGTATACCGAACAGCCACTCCGCCAGGTCCGCATCCGACGCGCCCCAACTGTACCCCAGGTCCGCCGCCGAAACCATACCCGTCGACAGCCGCGCCCGTTCCTCCTTGAGCCATTCCCCGTAACCCTGCATGGCCAGGCACCACGCCGCCCGGTAGCTGGCCAAGGTCGCACCGTCCCGGTCCACTACCAGGGCCAGCGGTTCGAAGATCCTGCCCCGGCTGTAGGTCCGGGTAAATTGCACATTGATCACCGGGGCCCCACTCTGGTAATACTGCCAGAAACCCTGGTTGGTCCGGAAGAAAGCCGCGATCCGGGCCTCCTCCTGTCCGATCACCGCAGGCCAACCGTCAGCCGACACCATTGCCCGGCGCAGCTCCGCGCCGTGCAGCTGAATATACAATAACAGCTTTGCATAAAAGGCCGGCCATACCTGCCGGAAAAACTCAACCTCCCTGGGCCCCTCCCGGATGAATTTAACACCCTGGATATGCAATTTCTCTATGCTGGTCCGGATCAACTCAATCCCATGTAAATATTTATCAGGGCCCTGATGGCTCCGCTCAGCCAGCTTCAGGGATTTTTCCAGATCTGCGTATAATGCATCAAATGGTTTTGTCATGGCTGCCCAGTTTAAGATTCCAAACGACCCTAAAACTAGAACAACCTGGCAGCTTTACTGCTCCGGATCAGTCTACCGCGCAAAATCCACCCAAATTCCCATGGTAACACCCGAAACCAGCGAAGCCCGACACCTTATCATTACGTACATGTACGTAGTCTGCTCAACAGGCATAAAAGCAAAAGCCGCCTGGATAACCGGGCGGCTTCAAATATTTTCAATGAAAGATTACTTCTTCCTTTTCAGACTTTTCTTTACCTCTTTTACAAAGTCGATAGAAACATCTGCAAGCGATGCAATCTCTTCCACAGGATGAGAAGTTTTTGTAAGGAGGTTTTTTACTATCACCCAAGCCTTTTCCTCCGCCCTCATTTCTGCTGCTATTTCAAAAATATCCATGGTATTCTCTTTTTCGGTGATCTTGTCAATTTCGTTATTAAAGGTACGATATGTTTCCTTATTTTCAAACCGGACATAATTGTTCAAAAAGGTTAAAATGGCCTGCAATTTTCGTTTCTCAAAAACGCCATTCTCGTACAATTTCCTGAAAATAAATAACTTCCCTTTTAGCAGTGCCGCATCCACCTCTTTGCCCTTTAGAAGTGCAATCTTAGCCACCAGCATCACCCATGCAAACGGATTCTTACTCTCTCCTAACTCCTGATCCGAATAGTCCAGGATGCAAAGCGTATTGTACTGATATTGTAGCCGCGTGTTCATGAACGAATACTCATACCTGCCCGGCAATCGCTTTCCATCCCGTCCCGTGAAGATTGAAATAGCCGCCACCGGCTTTTGGTATCTATCATAACAGCGGATGAAATAACGGAACATACGCTCGGGAAACAACGGTCTATCCTTCACCTTCGTTTGATCCTGTATTTCAATGTGGATCAGCACCCATTCTTCGCCGCCGTCTTTACGGAATGCTTTCACCAGCTTATCGACGACGCGCACGTTTGTTTTCTTCTCCGGCTCCGGGTACATCTCGGCCAGCTCCTTATCCAGGAAACCGAAACCTTTTTGTATGTCGAATACGGTGTCTGCTTCCGGAAAAACGAATCGCAAAAGGTCTTCGAAGACCCACTCCAATACACCCTTCCAAAGGGTATCCTTTCTTTGTCCCATGGCATAAGATTAATGATAATAAACCCCAGGCCCCTAAGGGCGAACTTTAGGGCACACGCTTGAACTATGTAGGTAGGTTGATTGGGATAGTGAGGATGAAAGACAAAGATACGAAATGCAGAAAACGAAAAAAAATTAATCTAACGGATACGCCTAAGCAGCATTTAAAATTTGAAATCCTTTGTAGGGGATTTTTTATTGGGAACGAGGAGGGCCCTAACGTCCATTTCCAAAAAGTCAGCAATCGCATACAAGTTTTCCCATGATGGTTGCTTGCGCTGTACGCACCAGGTGGAGACGGTGTCTTCACTTACTTCTAATGCTTCGGCCAGAGCTTTGTTTGAAATGCCCTTTTCAGCCAATGCCACCTTAATGCGGTTATAAGTAATCTTATCCATTCAGCAAACATTAACGTGCCGTTAACAATATAATTCTATCTTTTAGATAGTTAAATCTAGCTTTTAGCTATATTTGTATTAGATAGGGTTGGCCCGGGCCCTATGACTTTTTTAATCCTTTTACCTAATCCTCAAATATAATCACCTTTAACCTTCTTACACAATGGAAAACAATATAAGAACCTTGACAGTATGCCCATCTGTCCGCGATCATTCAAAGATCACCCTTACGGGTGCCTGGCTGGAGGAATGGGGATATACCGTTGGCGACAGGATCGCCGTCACTAAAACCGACTCCGGTGATATCCTCATTAAGCGCGTACCACTTTCCGCTGAAGAGTGCCTGATGGAAAAAAAGAAGAAATTGGAAATGCAGTTGCAATCGACGATGATGGAGCTGGATTTCTCAAAAACCGCGTAGCCCAGTCATTAATACATACCATAATTCTTATCCTTTAATTACTTTTTTATGGGATCAACTGCATTCACTCGTGTCGCGTATGGAAAAAACGCTGATGAAGCCTACAATGCCGCATGCGAAGACGCGCAATCTGAGAATGGCTACCAGGATGGTTACTCAGGAGACCTTAACGCAAAATCCGGCTTTCTGCTGGTTGAAACACCGCCGGACGTCGACCTCTCCAGGTGGCTTAATGCGCTGAAATGCGGTAAATTACCGAGGAACCTTGAAATGTATTCCAACGAGTTCCAACGCCAATTTGAAATTTACGTTGATAAATGGGAGCCTGCGCTCTGCTATGAAGTGTTTGATAAGCAAAAGCGACCAGAAAACAAATACATCTTTGTCGGATATGCGCCTGAGTAACCTGGTTATAGTTGCGCTGTATTTTATATTATAAATTTCAAATATTTGATTTGGCGCGCTAGTTTAATTAAGCCCTCCCGCCTAATAAATCCCCTGAAGTAAAAGAAATTAACCGCAAAGGTCGGCTCATGTCCGGCCTCGCCAAGGAACTACGGCATAAACGATTCACTACTAAATCTCAACACAGGATCCTGCACGTGCATCGGATCACAGGAAGCGGTACCGTACACCTCGTTATTCCGTTCCTCCTTGGCATTCGACCAGCCCCACGCCGGAATACCCGGTTTAATTTCTTTTAACATCTAAACATTACGTTATGACACAGAAGATAGACAGGAAGAAACAAGTCGACGCTGTAAACAACTTAAGCGTAAAGTCCTACCTGGAGATATTAGGGTATGATTCCCTCATAAGTGCTCGCGGGTACGCCCTCTTCCCGGCAGTATTTCCAAAGAAAGGTATAGTATATGTCGACAATGGCATAAATAAATTTCGCATAGGCCAGGGAAAACATATAGGCGGAGTCCTTGATCTTGCGACAATGCTTTTCGGTGTCAGTCGAACAGCTGTACTGAAGAATATAGCCCTCTACCGCATCGATCAACTTATGAGTAAATGTGAAAACAGGTAAGTCTCTGTCAATGTGTATCCCATTTAGGAAACACCCTGCCGGATTGTTCCTTTTTTACAATTACCAAAGGCGGAAACAATCCAGGCCTAATCCTGCTGAACCTCCCCTCACTAAGCACCTGGATCTGGGTGCCTTGGATAATTGGGCGGGAGATTTTATGGGGCAGTGGGAACCGTGTAAGCCCATTAATTGTTTATCCCCATTATACCTGTCTGTGTAAATGCAAAAGCTATCCATCAATATTCGTAGAGCACCGGAGAGTCGTTCAAATATAAATGAATAAATTCTGCAAGGCTTGGGGTAATTACTTTAAACTTATCTCCCGACGAGATTATGCCAATCTCATAGTTGTCCTCAATCTTTGAAAATCTGACTCCATACCACCAACTTTTGTGCATAAATTCCGCGAAGATTAGACAGTGTTCAATGGCACCACCGCCGTTTATATTAAATTCCTCTTCTAATGTTGTCAATTCTTGAAGTGGATAAAACAAAAATCCTTCATCATCAAAATAATTTGGGAACAGACTGACCATTCCATTTGTCATCATATATAAACGTCTAAAGTCATCAGGCAACTGCATATTTTTTGAAAATTCAAAATAGAGAATGTCGTCCAGATTATTGGGGGGGGATACGATTTTTTGCTTGCCCCAGAATTCTAACAATTGTTTCGCGGATTTTTCAATTTCCATTACTTCCATAAACTTAGTATTTTTTCCATCAATTCCTTCCTTGGTTCAAGGTTGATGTTTTTTAATTTGTTGCCACCTTTTTCTAGAGCTTTAGTATAAAGCTCCAACTGCTTTGCTACCCATTCCCTGGTTAACCCGCCCTTTGCCCATTGCTGAATCTGCTCCGACGTTAGACTTTCAGTCAAGGCTTTTGTCTGAGCAACGGCTTCAGCAGTCGCTCCTTCACCCCATCCAATTATCCGTCCCATCTTTGCAGACGTCAACCCAAAACCACCTGCGCCACCTTCAGGAAAGTCAAGATCAAATAATAAAATGAGAAATACACTACCCATCGCTGCACGGCCTGCTTCCTGAAGATTATTTTGATCTGGATTCGGATCTTGAGGATTTGGCAACAGCATTCCCCAAAGATAAGTTACAGGGTATTTTTCATAATAGTCCTTTTTGCCATAATATTGATATTGACCGCCAATAGTATATTTCTTACTGGGGTCCATAAAGCCAACCAAACTCCTGGGACCATTAGGATCAGCAATCATATAAACTCCCGGATCGCCGTCTTCATTTATATGAATTACCTTACCGTTACGGTCTATGTCTACTGAGGAAACAATGTTAGGGCCGTCCGTAGCATTTCTTCCATCAGGATCTAAAAACCTAACCGGGTTATCTACCGCATAGCAATAGGGGCTCCACCTCCTGTTAATATTTGATAAGGGATCGATAGTGGTAAAAAGCCCTAATTGGGGATCTTGAAATCTCGCATCATAGTCATATTCTTCTAATCCTGTTCCATCAGAAAACTCCCTATTCTGCAGTTCCTTACCGTTATACTGGTATTTATTCTGAGCGTATTGGCCCTTTAACGCTTTGTCGGATATCCCAGCCATCGTCAACCCAAACGGATAATAATTCGTCTCTTCCAGCAGCGGTCCCGAATAATGTGTTACACTTAGATTATCAAAGAACACTGAGACACTCTTCGTCTCATTCAGCAGGTAAATATACAAATATCCGTTCTTTTTGATCCGGATAGTATCCGTGGCCAGGGACATTAAATTATCCGCTGCTCCTACTCCCAGGGCCCCGCTGGCCGACTGATCATAATTGAACTGGTTATCGAGGGCTATGTAGTTCAAATAGGCTTTAGGATATACTGGCGGTGTGGGATTTTTATCATTCCGGAAAGCATTGACCCCACCCAGCAAGGGACTGGTCGAGCTATTACTCAGGGTGCTATAGTCCCCCTTAGCGCCTCCTACCATCGAGATAATGCCATTGGCCAGGGAGCTGAGTACATCGGTCGTGGCATCTGTGGTACCCGTCGATGTCTGCCCGGACTTCCAGAAAGAATTGACCCCTACCCGGTACAGGTCGCCTGCCATCACTTTTAAGATGATCGCCGGGCCTTCATGGGGGGTATTGCCATTGATCCGGCAGACGGAGTCATTCGGATTGGTGACGCTCGTTCCGAAGGGATTGGGACCGGAGCTGCCATTGACATAATAGCTCCAGACATTCGTCAGCGGTATATTGTAGAACAGTTTGTTCTCCGTGGCCCGGTAGGCGGCCTCCATCGTAGCCATATATTGCGCTGTATCCCGTTGCTGGGTCAGCACTTCCCTGGTATTGCCCAGGTGGTCCTTCTCAAAGAAGTCGTATTCCCATTTGTAGCCGGTGGTTCCATTGGTATACCGGTGGAATGCCCATCTGGCCCGGCCTTCTTCATGACCCACGAATTGCAGGGTGTCGATGCCGGCATTGGGGGTGATGATCGTGTCGCCCTGCTGATAGATAAAGCCGTTCATGTACAGGGTTGTCGTAGCATGTTTGGACAGGCTGTCCATCGTCACCTTGGCCAGTTTGTTGCCCCCGGCATCGTAGGTGTAGATGATGTTGCCCTTGCTCTTGATATGCACCTGTTGAGGGAGGTTCAGGTGATTATACGTGATGGGACTGATCCCTTTGTTGAAGTCGGTGATCATGTTCCCGTTCTGGTCGTAGGTGTAGTCCACCGATCCCTTGCCATTGGGGTTATAATGAAAATCGCCCAGGGTAGAATTTTGGTTGTTGGTGCCGTCCGTTACGCCCAGGAGCCTATTGCTGATACCGCTGAAGTTGTAGGAATAGGTCAGGGAATCGATGGTGGAAGATGTGGTGACGGTAAGCCCCCGCTGCTTCATGGCCAGGATATTGCCATTGGCATCATAGGTCAGACCGCTGACGCTGAAGTCGACGCCGGCGGATTTGTTAAACGCGCTGCCGGTGTATTGGTTAAAGTCGGCGCCTGTAAGGCGGTTGACATTGTCATACGTAAAGTCGTACTTCCTATTGATCCCGTCTCCGCCGCCCTTCCAGATCGTGCCGCTGATATTGCCGTTGAGTGAGGGGTTGGCATAGGTGTTCCCTGTGATGTCTGCGGCTTTGTCATAGCCCAGCTCCATTCCGAAGTAATTCCTGGGGTAGGCGCTGGTGCTGGTAAGGTAGTTCTTATTGATGCTGGTCAGCCAACCCCGGATGTTGTAGGCATAGGCGAGGCTGTCTACCTGATTGCCCAAGAATTTGTTCTTCAGCTGCCCGAGTTCGTCATACTGCACGCTGTCGATCAGCTGATCGCCTGTTCCGTCGATGTTCTTGAATATGTTTTTTAGCCGCCCGGCAGCATCGTAGCTCATTTTTGTAGATACGGTATGATACTGGGTCGAAGTGCCGGCTTTTTTATGACCCAGCAAGGTCCGCAGGGCCTTACCGCTAAAATCATATTGGGTAGTAATGGTATCGATACCATTGCGGTAGTTCGTGCTCTGCGCCTGGATCACCCGTCCATGGTCGTCGTAGAAGTTCACGGAATACAGGTACTGCGCAGGTGAGGAAGCCAGTACTTTAGTCATGCTGCCGGTCGTCATGCCGGTGGTGATCGCATAGGGCGTCATCGGTACCGCATAGGCGGGCGAAGTATTATAAGCAGTGTAGAACGAGTTGCCATCCTGGGTATGGTTATCCGCCATAGAAGCTCCTATGCCGGAGCCGGAACCACTGACCCAGTTATAGTCGTCATAAAATGTCTGCGTCAACACTTCATAGTTCGAGGCTGTGCTTGGATAGGTAGTGCTATTATTCGCGAGGTTTTGATGGTAGGTGCGGTCGTTTGCGTCTGTTAAAAGCCCCGTCCGATATGGCCTGTTCTGGCTGTCATATTCGGTCACCATCCATTTAGCCGGGCTTTGGGTCCGCAGATTAGCATCCTGTGTCATGACCAATCTGTCACGTCCGTCATATACCAACCAGACTTCTCCTGCTCCAGGGACCTTTTTAATGATCAAACGATGACGCAGATCATACTCGTAACGGAAACAGAGTTCATTTACTGCTAAAGGCCCGTATGTGCCCGTGAATCCCCAGCTATTGCTCAAGAGCCATTCCACTGCACGGGGCTGGATGACAAAACGTAGATTGTCCAGGTCGTCATAAACATAGTAGGTACACAGCCAGCCGCTGTGGCCGGCTGCCGGCGAGCTCCACAACTGTACTTTTTTGAGAATGACATGACCTTCCATATCCTTGTATTCATATACCTGGTGACCCTGTTCATCTGTAGTGCCATTCTTATACAGGAGTCCTGCTGCATAGGTCGTGGTACTGGTAGGCGTACTGCCGGCAGCGGCATCGATATTCCAGATGCGTACACTGTCTCCGGCCGTATTGACCTGGTATTGTCTGGATACCCCTTTATTATTGCCTGTCCAGCTATTGCCGGGTGCATAAGTAGTCATCACCCGGTTCAAGGGCGACGCTTCGAAATCCATTTTTCCGTAGTAATAACTCTCACCGGGGTATTGGATGGATCCGAAAGCCGCCTGCTGCAGGAAAGGATCGATCTTGAAATTACCATCGCTGACCTGATCCCCTGTTTGGTAAGCATTTGCCACAAAAGACAGGTATTTGTACTGTTCCCTTCCCAAGGCATCATAAACAACGGGCGCCACCATGTCTTTACCGGAAGGGCTCATTTGTTTTACCACCGTCTGCAGAGGCCTACCCAGGCCGTCGAAATATTGCGTGGCCTGGTTCACCCCAGCCAGTGGCAAGGCTACGAGCGCGGTTGGATCCTTTTCAGGAGCTTTCGCGTCCCAGGATCTGACATAGTTGACTGTAGCTGAAGTGGGATAGGCTGTGGGAGGCGTTACCTGTGCCTGGCTATCCTGGAGAACTACCAGGGTAGTCATCAGGAAGAAACCTGTAATGAATATTTTTCTACTACGTTGCATTTATATTGCTTATAAGTTAATATCCTGATGCCTTTATTGTAATTGTTGTCCGTCGAGGTAAATCGCCCAGCCTTTGGCCAGCAGGGTACTCACCGCTGTATTGGAAGAGGACGATCGTCCCGATCCCGCCGAGCTGATGTATAAAAATCCGCCACTCACAGTCTGTCCGCTGCCTGCTGCTATCTGGTTAAAGATCCCGTCCACCACACTTTGCGGAATTGGGATCTCCGCGTTGCCCGTGGGATCGTTGGAATAAAGCGGCCGGGCTGGAATGATATAGAAATAATTCAACTCTTTCAGGGCGCTCAGATCCTCCCGGTTCCATTGTGCATCTGTCAGGGACAGGAACTGTAAATGCTTGAACCAGGTGTTCCAATCGCTCTTAAGCCGGCTGATCTTAAACGTAGCATCGAAATAGCAGGCCAGGTTATTCCTCGCCAACTGCACCGACTGCAGGTCCGGGTTGCCGGCCATAAAGTCCTGCTGGTAGCTGAGGTTTTGAATGGTGGTGGTGCCTCCATCGCCCGTATTCAGGTGAAAATCATTGATCGAATGCATGGAGGACCAGTTGGTAACATTTGCCACGGATGACATGGAAGCCTGCTGATTGGAGCTGCTTCCAAACTGTTTCATATGCTGCGGAAGGTTGCCACGCAGATTTTTCAGCTTGGATACACTGGTCGCCGGCCGGTCCACGTTATCGATGTATTGGGTCTCTTCCGCATCGTTGTGATAAAAAGTCAGGGTTTTCAAACTTGTGTCGGCATAGGTATGCACCAGGTATAAAGCACTGCTGCCTTTCTGAATGGTGTTGGCCGGCAAAGGGTTAATAATATCGCCGGGATTGGAACCCAGCCGAACACTGGCGCCGTCGCCAAAATCCACGTAACAACCGTTTATGTTCCGGACCCCGTCGATTAGATTCCAGGCAAGGTCGACTTTGAAATACCTGCATCCCGTGATAGCGGGCAGAGCCTTCCCGGTATTCAGCGCCAGCTGAAAATGCATGGCGTCGCCTCCGGCGGATAGGGCTCCTCTATTGGCATTAGCGGTATCGGCATTCCATACTGAAATGAACCGGGCCTGGTTGGAGGCCGTATCCAGTAATTTTCCGTTAGCATTGAATACACCCACCGGGTAACTGAGGGTACCCGTACCGGCCAGGTTGGTCATGGATAGTACATAGCAACTGCTGCCGCAGCGGGTAGAGGATTGATATTGGTATTCGAATTGCTTGACAATATTGCCGTCCATGTCCCGAAGGCGCAGCAGGCGTCCCAGTTTATCATATTCATAATAGGTAATCCTATTGCCCGCATCACACTGCCCTGTAATTCCTAGCAGGGGTGTGTAGGCGTAAGTGAGCATTTGCGCCGTGGCGGGATATAGTCTCAGTTCATCAATGCCGCCAGTACCAGTGATGGAAACAGATGTGGTGCCCGTCACAGTATGCTGAAAATAAGTCCAGCCGTTGATTGACCTACCTTGTTTAACGGCCGTATTGCCAGTTACACTATAGCTGCTGCTGGTCTTACTCCAGTAAGAGACGATATAAGTGCTGCCACTCGTAAGGCCAGACCGGGAGCAGCTACCATTAGCCAGGTTGTAGCTTTGTGTCCCGGTAATGGCGTTGGCTGCATCCCTTGTAGCAGAACCGATGGTCCAGTTCCCCGGATCATCTGTCTCGAAGCTGGTATAAGCAACCTGATCGATCGTGGCATTGGTCGCTTTTGCGATCGGCAAAGTATTGGTATTGTTCCAAACATAGGAAATGGGCACGCCATCATGAGCAAGGACTTGCACCAGGGTACCTCCTGTATGGCTATAGGTAGCCTCATCCAGATACCGGCTGTCCTTGGAAATGTTCGTACCGGAAACGGCTGAATTGGTGAACGTCGCAGAAGGAGCTTGCAGGTTGACGAGCTGTGTTTTATTGGGATATACCTTGCCAGCCGGGCTGGTGGCAAAATCCCACCGAGTGAAATCAGCATGCGTCAAATTACCACCCTTCCAGTTGGTAACCTCGATTGGAGCAACAAGATACTGATCCTGCATCTCCAAGACCGGTTTAAGCTCAACGCCTGCTGCATTCTTGCTATTCAAATGACAGGTTGCAAAGGCATTCGTGGGATCCATGTAATTACTTCTCCGGAGATTAACGTAATTGATCCTTCCCTGGCCAAGGTTGTACCTGTACTTTTGAAAGGCCATCCAACGACATCCCATGGTGGTGCAATTGAACATGTCTGTATTAAGGGTACTTGTAGCATTGGAAACCCCTGCCGCGGCTGCCGATGCGCCATCAGAAATGGTATCACAATTAGCGATCCTGTAGTCAAATGTATTTTTATACTTTGTTTCTATCCGTTGCCCCTTGGAATTGATAGTTACTTTCCGGGTGAGCTGATAATGATAAGGGCTTTCATAAAAAGAAGTATCAATGGTAGTAATGTTATTATTATAATCTCTGGCTATCACAGTGTTTTGGGTCATCCGTCCGGAGACAAGATCATATAAGGTAATCATTGGGTTTGGCCCTGCCAATGTACTTGCAACTACGCCGGGCGTTTTGACAGGATCATCCTGGTAAACTGGATAGTAGGTGGCCTCCTTAATAATATTCCCGGCGTTGTCAAAATGCCCCTCGTACTTAAGCTGGCCCCGTTTATAGTCATAAGACAAAGGCGGGTCGGGAAAATTAGGTATGGACGCATCGCAGGGGGGTGCTGTATTAACATTCCTGTAGGCGACATCATCGTGATTAACGTCCCATAAGTTAGATCCATAGTAGCGGTAAATGCTGTAGCCATTCCCGGTCTGACTTACTTTTACTTCGTTGTATCCAATGTGGTTGCCCTGGGTAGTGCTCAAAGGGCGAATAGGAGATGGAGACTTATAATATTCGAGAATGGTACTGGCGTCGCATCCCACGCATCCATTGGGGCTACATGTATAAGTAGGAGAATTGTCATATTGCCCCGTTCCATATAGCTTGAACAAGTCGCTCCGGATTACCTGCACGTAAGTGGGGCGGCTGTATAAAATGCCGTTAGAAACTCCATTTGTCTGGTAGGAATAGGACGTCACCATATTATTGGAAGTAATTCCATCGTTTTGCGTAATCGTTTTAATGCGTAACCCACCTACCATAGCATTCCCATTGAATTGAGAGGTCTGCAGCTCATATACATTGCCTATGGCCCAGTCAGAGGAAGTGCTTCCGCTGATGGCAAGTGTATAAGAATGCGATCCGGCTCCGGGCTGGAGGATGACTTCTGCATGCGGAGTAGTTTGGTTCGCCTGTGCGCCCGCAAAGTTTGCGTAGGCGCCGAAGGTGCTATTCGTGGAGTTTATATCAACGGTAAAGCGATATGGGTTAGAGGTGCAGTTCACCGTGACGCTGGTTGAAACGGGTTGCCCTATATGCGATCCCACCCCGGCGGAAGCAGCCAATACGGGCGTATAGACGGGATAGGACAGCCAGGTATCATTAGCCTCAAAATCGTATTGAGCATATCCGCCGGTTGGATAGTTAATTTTATTCAGCGTGCCATAGCTCATTTCAGGCCAACTGGCATCCCGGTTAGCGCCGCTGACAGTAGTCCACTTATTCTGCGTGTAAGAAGGAATAAGGCTGCCATTCGTCTTTCCATTATAGAATCCCCAATGATCCTGGGCAAAATTCATCCTCCTGGGTGCGAAATTGGGGCTGCCGGAAGGCGCCAGATAGGAAAACTTGTAAGGAGGCACTTTGATCGACCCATCGCAGGATAATTCCTGCAAGCTGTCCAATCGCAGACGCTTTTTATCCGTCTGGATCGTACCATAACTGCTCAGGTTGCCGGGCAGCGTTGTCGAATTATCCTGGAAGTAGCTGTAAAAGAGATTGTAAGTTTTACAAAAAGTACCCGCATTGGTGATTTGTATGGATCCCAACGAGGATGCCTCCAAATTAATGTCATCAGTAAACGAATTCACATTGTAAGACGCCAGGTCCTGTCTGATGGCACCAGCTGTGAAGGAGATTGTACCATTAGGGAAAGCTATCTGACTGAGTCTTACGCCGTTGATGCATTCTTTGATTGGCTTATATTCGGTCGTGGTATTATTACCTCCGTATATGGGAAACATGGAAATGCTGAAATAACTGTAGTTCTCTGCCTGGTAGGTCAGATTAATGGAGAATTGATCGTCCGCTGTGGATATCTTATTCAAATACCAGCTTGAAACGACAGTGCCCTGAGTAATACCCGATTGGGGATCATATGGGTAAGTGATCTCCACCGGATCAACATCTGTCGTGCTGGCCGTTCTTCCAAAATAGTATTTTGCGCCGTCAGGTGTTGTAATGATGAAGTTCTGGAAGCTCCCCGAACCTGTGTACGTCGGAACAATTTTGAAATCCTGCTCCGGCAGCAGGATTGGCGTTCTATCGTCCCGAAAATAGAACTTGCCTGAATAGTTGCCAAAATTAAACGAATACATATCCGGCTCACCATCAGTGCTGCCATTAGCAAAATCTAAGTCGTCCGGAACCATTCCGTTTATGGCAGCAGGGTTTCCTGAAGCGGGAATAAATAAATAATTGAGATATCCATAATCACTATAATGTCCTTTAGAACCATCTGTACGGGCTCCAGGGGAAACGCCATTTATTCCTTTTTCATCGGCGCCTCCTCGTACAGTTCTCGTTATGACACCGCCAGCATTGAGGGACCAACCCGCTCCGACCCATCCCGCAGGCTCCATGACTTTCATGCCCGATGCATGGTAGCTAAGGCCGATGGGCAGGGATAATGGCCCGGCTTTAACAGTATAAACAGGAATATCTATCTGCGGGATTCCCGTATGATAGCTGACAGGAATATCCGTGTATTTACCCAGCGATCCCGCCGTAGGTGAAGCGATGGACACTTCATTGTAGGGATTTTTCTGCGCCTTCAGGCCTGCTGCAAACAACATCATAGCAGAGGTTATGGCAGGAATGAGATAATGAGCCTTCATCTTCAGCATATAAATTATTAGATATTTTTACATTAATTAAGTCCATACCCCAACCTAAACACCACCGCCTGGGTTTTGGGCACTTGCTGATAGCTCAAAAAGTCCCACAGCAGCTGTACTTTCGTTTTCCTGAACACCCGGCTCTTCATCGACACGGTCTTGCTCACTCCAACGAGGCCACTCTTCACCCAGTTATCCCATTTTCGTAGCTGCTGCACGCTGGCGAAGGGGGTGGTATAGTTATATTCCAGGCCGCCTGTGCCGGAGAAGCTGCCTTTTATTTTTATGTCAATAAAGGAGCGCAATCCCACCCCCTGACTGGAAAAAGCAATATGCTGGATCCCATTTCCCCAACCCAATTTGTAGCTGGCGCCCAGACCAATGACACTCCGGTCACTGAGCTTATAGCCCACTGACAAGCCAAAATCCGACACCGTAGGGAAATAATAGTTGTTGCGGGTGGTCTGGAAATTCATCCCATACTCCAATCGCTTCCAGAAAGTCTTTGTCTTTTGGTCATTCGGCTTAAAGCCTGGCATGTCGATGTCGCCGCTGCCGCCGCCCAGTTTGCTCAGCTTATCCTTATACCCATCCAGCTGCGACTCCGCCGATTGCAGGTTGGCTTGTAAAGCCGCGGCGCCGCCCGATCCACCTGCTGACACCTGCTGCTGGATCAGGGCCGCCACCTGGTCGCGGGTCTGCAAGCCAGACAGGCTGGCTGGATCGCCGTAATTGGAAGGCAAATTGAACAACCCCGCCAATTGGGAGTTTTGTTTCATGAATGCCTGAAAGGCCGGCAGCTTGCCGAGGATCGCCAGCGCCTGCTTCGTCAGCTTGTCCGGGTCATTCAACATCTCCTTATACTGGCGCACCTGCTGCGAGTAGTAATAGATATCCTGGTTCATCCCCTGATAATCCTTTCCCAGGAGACTGGACAAACCACTATGCTGCTGGACATATTGAGCAATCTGCTGCTTGCGCTGACGAACAAACTCCTTGATCTGGTCCGCGTCCTGCATTTTTGCCTCCAATGCCTTCAGCTGCGAAAGAGAGCCGGCAGCTCCGTCATTCTTCAGGAACTTCAGCATCCCCTGCAACGAATCCGCATAAGCCTGGTATTCCCCATTAATATGCAAGCTCCCGCCACCAGTATCACTGACGAGCTTTCGGGACAGCGCATCATACTGCCCGATCGATCCTGCGAACAACGTCTTTGCCGCCGCCGAATCTTTCTTATATAATTTGTTATACATGCGCTGTTCACGACGGCGCATACGCTCCAGGTATTTTTTTGTCTGGCGCGTCAGCTGATCGTCCAGGCCGGCAATCCTGTTCTCTATTTTGCTGAAGAAGTGGGAAGGAAAATTTGTTACGGCAGTAGCCTTGTCAGGCTGGTCCTGCGCATAAGAGGAATAAGATATACAGAAGAGCAGCAATAGGATTGCGCTCCGGGGTCCTTGCATAAGAAGCCGGTTTAAGGGTGTTGCGCAGGGCATAGCCCATACGTCTACGGTTATTGCTACTTACTAATCAAAGTGGGTTGAAAAAATAGAAAGGACTTCAAGGGATAAGGGAAATTACTTAAAGCGAAATAAAGGAAATATTGTTAATCGACGGTTAATTGCTTCAAATTTTTTTCACAATTTTATGGGAGTATCGTTAATACCAAGCCTCGGGCGCGGGCGATTATGGTTTTCAGTCGAATCTTTTGAAGCAAGCAATCCATAGTCCAAATTGCCATCATTCTATTATAAAACTGCATATTGTATATAGCGAAAAAAGAATAAGCGGTATTAATTTAATAACTAATCAGCATCAGCCATAAAATAGCCATACACTTGCTGTATTTTTACTATATGAAATACACAGTAAGGCGTAAGACGCAATACTGGTATCAGATCAAAGAAGGCAGACGAATAGTAGCAGACTGTACCCGTGGCGGAAAATATAAATGGACGGTTTTATCGAAGTCGGGGTCTGTAAAAATTATTGGCCATGCATTGGATTCTCTGCAGGATGCCGTAGATGCCTTTATTGCGTACGGTAAAAAAGAAGGGGATGTTTAATCCCCTTTCTTGATTTCCTATCTATTTGTCTTTTTTAAGAAGCCTTTATCCGGTGTTGAGATGCTGCAATTTCTCGTTTTACCTTATTCATAACTACATTTCCAGGATTGCGCCACCAAATGGCTAATTTGGGATAATCCGAAAATTGGGGCAAAAGAAAAAACCTCCAGGGTTAGCCAGAGGTTTTTCAGAGAAAAATTGGATCTAAGTTTTCATAAAGTCGGCAAACGGGCCGGGTGTAGGGCAGCTGAAAAAGCTGCAGGGGTGTCGGATTTTTCGGATATTGGATTCGGGTACGTATCTGTTGCTTTTGACAGAACAAAGATGGAAGAAATACCCAGCTCCACCAAACAATGGCAAGCTGGGTTCGAGCATTTGATCAGTAAACTTACAGGGCGTTAAGGGTATTGCTTATTTCGGGTAGTCAACCTAACAGACAGAATGAAAAAGCGCCTATCCTACCTCAGGCCAAATAGAAGCTTTCACTTCAATACGTTCAAGGTCATCGCTTCCAGGAAACCTAACATTCCCAAAAGAACCTAATCACCCCGCCGCCATCTCCTTCAACTTCTGATGAAAATCCTCCACCTCCGCTTTTTTCAACATTTCCGCCGTCAGCTCCAACAATTTTCCCTGGTCCTCTTCCGAGATGATCTTCTTCAACAGGTTACCAGGATCCGTTACCGACAAACCCTGCTCCACCGCCATAGCCAGCAGCAACACCATCCTGCAGGGAACCCGAATGTCCAGCTTCACATTCGTATGCAGGGCTCGCAGTGACAACACCGCGTCATACATCTTCGCAACTTCTTTCACCGTAGACATAAAGCACAATTTTTTCAATGAATAATTACGCATCAAAAATATCTCAAGTAGACATATCCCACCTATACAGAATACGGCCAGGTATTTGAAAGGCACCTGCCTCGTTCTACCTTCACCGAGTGAATATGAAGCCGTGAAGTATGGAGCATTTATCATTTGAACAGCTCAGCCAGATTGATATCGTCGCATTTCTTGCAACCCTGGATATCCATCCGCAAAAAGAAAAGGGATTTCAATTTTCTTACATGTCGCCGCTGCCCGGGCGCCGAACCGGCCAGCCTACATTTATCGTAGACCGGAAGCGCAACCGATGGCGGGAAACCTCTTCCCGGCAGACCGGCACCGTGGTCGATCTCGCCGTCCGACTCTACAGCTGTACCATCAGCGAACTCAGGGAAAGACTGCTGGCAGCCCATCGTTCCGTATCACAGCTTGATGCTTCCGATGACACAGTCCTTGCCGAAGACATTACCATCGTAGAAACCCGTCCCATTCATTCCGCCTTTCTCGACCGGTATCTATGGACCCGACGAATAGCCTTACCTGTGGCACATATTTACTGCCTCGAAGCCTGCTATACCAGGGCAGGCCAAACCTATCAGGCACTCGCCTTTCGGTGCGACGATGGAGGATACGAACTGTACACACAGCGCCACCACTACCGGGTACCCAATAACAGTCCGACCCACATCATCCGCCAATCGCACAGTATCGCCGTCTTTCGGAATGTCTTCGACCTCCTGACGTTTGCCACCATCTTTACGGAACCCGCCCAGGCGTTCCCTGACTTTCTCGTGCTCAATGGGCCAGTCCCTTTCCACGCAGTCGGGGAACAGCTCAAACCTTATCGGTATAAACATCTTTTCCTCCCCCATGATCCTGCCGGCATTGCCTTCACCAACCTGGCAGCCGCCAGTCAGGAAGGCATTCACGATCACCGGTCGCTCTACCAGGGTTATGCTACTCTAAACGACTGGGTCTGCCGCATCGGCACCACCCATTTCCCACCACGACTGAATGGCTCCTAAAACAGCCTCCGGGCCCACCAAATCCAGCCCTCCCCCAGGGACGGCAAGATGAACAAATGTTACACGCCGCGCCGCTGCCGGCCTTACCGGCAGGCGTATCGACAACAAGATTTTATCACCAGTAAAACCAACGGACAATGGAACCCAAAGATGAAAAAAGAAGCAAATGGCTCAACATCCGAATGACCGAGACCGAGTACGAACAGGTTGAAAAGCTCCGCCAGCAATCCACCTGCAAGTCGATCAGCGACTATGCCCGCAAAACGGTCCTGGGCAAGCCAGTCATCATGCGCTATCGCAACCAGTCCCTGGACGATTTCATGGCCAGCATGCTCCAGCTGCAGAACGAGCTGAACGCCATCGGCAATAATTTCAACCAGTCCGTCCGCCGCCTGCACACCCTTCGGCAGCTCCCGGATCTGCAACAATGGATCCTTATCAACGAACAGGACAAGACCCAGCTCTTCCACAAGATCGAAAACATTACCCATACCATCCATAAAGCCTATCAGCTATGGTCGCGCGTATAACCCCCGTCGAAAGCATTTCAAAAACGCTTCAGTACAGTGAGGAAAAGGTGACACAACACAAGGCTGAATTTATTCATATGAAGAATTTTTTACAGGATAAAAACAGCCTGACCTACGCCGAAAAAGTCCATCGGTTTCAACACCTCAATGAGCTCAACACCCGCGCCAAATTGAAAATGTTACACGCCACACTCAATTTTGAACCATCGGAAAAGCTCTCCAACACGCAGCTGGCCGACATCACCGACCGCTATATGCAGGGCCTCCAGATGCAAGACCATCCCTACCTGGTCTACCGCCACCAGGACGCCAAGCATCCCCATGTCCATATCGTGGCCTCCCTTATCCGGTCTGATGGCACCCGCGTCAACACCCACCTGATGGCGCCACGCCTGTCCGAACCCACCCGAAAAGCCATCGAACAGGAATTCAGTCTCCAGCCATCCCAACAAAAACAACGGATCAGAATACCTCCCATCGAAGCCGTCCAAAAGATCGTCCCCGGAGACAATATCCCTGTAACGCAGGCGATGGACAGGATTCTTGGCGCCGTCAACCGGCATTATCATTTCGCCAATCTTCACGAGTACAATGCCATCCTACGCGCGTACAACGTTACCGCCGAAACCGGCAGCCCAGGGAGCAAGACCCATCTGCACAAAGGGATTTACTACACCGCCCTCGACGATCATGGAAACAAGATCAGCCCGCCGGTCATGGCGTCTCAACTGACCAGCCGGCCCACCCTTTCACGGCTCAACGAGAAATTTCATCAACCCGCCGTCAACTACATGGACAACCTATCGTCCATCCGGCAGCGCATCGACTGGGCCCTGGATCAGCAGCCGGAAACCCTCCGCGAACTGCTCACCCACCTCCAGGCCGACGCCATTGAGATCGTCACGCCGCCGCGCAACGGGAGAAATCCGCACGACTACGTCTATGTAGATCACCGCACGAGGACAGCCGTGACCGGCAATATCCTGGGTCCGGCCTATACAACCAGCGCCGTGACAGCCGGCCTCACTCAACACCATCGGACTCCACAGCATAAGCAATCGCAACAGCAGCCGGACAGCTCAAAGTTCAATTCCAACACACCGCAGCTCCTTTCAGCCCTTCTTCACACTGACCCCGGCGGACCGGGTCCCGATCCCTACCAACAAGACCTCGGCCACGCTCCCCGACGCAAACGCTGATCCAATCATCATAAGATCATGACCATGCAACCGACGAACGAGAATAATTACCGGGAGCTGCGTAACCTGGCAGCCTGCTGCTGCGCAACCCTGCTTGCGTTTCATTATTATTATTTCTGTCATCGCGGCCTGGCGGCCTGGGCCCTCACCCACCCCATTGCCGACCGCTTCGCGGCCGGCCTGGCCTCCGCCGGGCTCTTCCGCCACCCCGCCCTTTCGCTTTCGCTTGCCCTTTTAGCCCTGGCCGGAACTACGCTCGGTGCCAAATCACCGCTGCAGATCAAGCCCCGCCGACTGATCGCGATCCTGATCCCAGGCGCATGCTGCTACTTCGGCGGTATCCTGCTGCTTTATCTGAATGCCGATCCAGCCCTCCTTACCATTACCTATATGGCCGTTACACTCGCCGGTTTCGGACTACTGTACACCTCCGTCAAAGCCCTTGCAGGTCTTGTCTCCTGGCCATCCAAACGAGGCGTGTTCAATCAATACAATGAAAGCTTTCCCCAGGAAGAACGCCTGCTGTCCCATCCCAATTCCCTTCATCTCAAAGGGCGCTATCGCTTCCGCAACCAATGGCGGCAAAACATCATCAACCTGGACGTGTACCGCGGCACCATCATCATGGGCAGCCCCGGCAGCGGGAAGACACGGTACATATTCCGGCAACTGATCCAGCAATCCATCGATCGCGGAATGGCCATCTTTGTTTACGATCTGAAGTACGATGGCCTCACCCGTCTGGTCTACAATACCCTCGAACAGGCAAGGCCCAAACTCACCAACGCCCCAGCCTTTTACTCCTTTAACTTCGACAACCTGGACAACCGCTGTAATGTCCTCGATCCCGCCAGCATGGAAGACCTATCCGATGCCTCCGAATGCGCCCGCACCCTGCTCTACGGGATCAACCGACGCGCCGCCCACCAACAGGGCGAATTCTTCACCGAATCGGCCGTCAATTTTTTCACCGCCAACATATGGTTCCTCCGCCAATACGAGAACGGCCGGTACTGCACCCTACCCCACCTCATCGAACTAATGTCCACCGATTATGCCCGCCTATTCTCCGTTCTCCGGTCCTATCCGGACATCGCGACCCTGGTCCATCCATTCACAGAGGCCCTGCAGTATAATGTAATGGAGCAGCTCCAGGGCCAGCTCGACAGTGCCCGCATACCACTTTTTTCCCTGGTATCACCTAAATTATATTATCTGCTATCCGCCAGCGATTTCAGCCTGGAAATCAACAACCCAGCTGCTCCCAAGGTCCTGTGCCTGGGCTCCAACCCGCAGAAACAGCACATCTACGGCGCCGTTATCAGCCTCTTTGTCAGCCGAATGCTCAAGGTCGTGAACAGGAAAGGAGGCGTACCCTGCCATATCTATATAGACGAATTCCCCACCTTCCACGCACTGGGAATGGACACAACCCTAGCCACCTGCCGCGAAAATAGAGTGGGGATTTTTCTCGGCATACAAAGCCTCGATCAAATGAGAAAAGAATATGGCCGTGATCATGCAGACGCCCTTTTCAACCTGCCAGCCAACCTCATTTGCAGCCAGGTCACCGGAGACAGTGCCCGGCTAGTCTCCGAACGTTTCGGCAAGATCCTGCAGGAAAGATCAACCGTCAGCACCAACAGCCGGGACAGCTCCACAAGCCACAGCCTGCAGCTCGACCTCGCCTTGCCCGCCAGCAAGATCGCCACCTTGTCGTCCGGCGAGTTCGTAGGAATCACCGCCGACAGCCCAGATCAACCCATGCCGCTGAAAGCATTCCACTGTCAGATCACGTTGGAGCAACCTACGCAGGAAAAAGAAAAGCCCACACCATCCAGGACAGTGCGCAAAGAGGTGCAGGAACAAACCTTCCGCCAAATCCAAAACGAAGTGAAACGAATAGTGGAGAAAAGATTGGATCACATGAGAAACACGCCGGCCCTTAGCAACCTTATCATTAATCCAAAAGTGGGGGCGCGCCGTAAGAAAAAAGGCCTTGAATGACCCTCAGATTTATCGGGTTTTCATCCACCAGAACTATTCATCTCCAACCTTATACAGCTTTTTCATTTTAGCCAGGTATTCTTCAAAAGATTGGATTCTGTGAAGATAAAGTAAACGCTTGAATTTCTCTTTCAACTGCTTTTCATAGCAAAGCACCTCGAACACATAACAGTCATTACTAATCTTACGAATCCCAAGGAATTTTTTCAATTCATATTCCTCCGCCAAGATGATGGAAAATTCCATATCCAGGGCCGGCAGGATCTCCTTCTCTTCCCTGATACAATACATGTACGCTATTGATTTGGGAAAACCTTCCCGGTTCCCACTTGCATCCAATATATATAAGTGCCCCGGATTTATTAACCCAGCAACGGACACACCATCAAAGATCTTGTTCATAATTATTAAAGATTATATTTAAAATGTCTTTCTCTATCTTATCCTCCTATCTGACGTTCAATCATGCCAGATATCAATTTCACCATACAAACGGCAGCGGGGCCGGCTGTAAGCTACCGGAACCCCGTACCGTTTTTCAACCTCAAAAACCCCTAAACCTACTAATCAAGCTTAACTAAACCTTATCCTACGAAAACACTCTTTTATTTAATCTTTAGTCGGTATAGATATCAGACCCAGGCGCAACCCCACCTGCACAAGCTCCAGCGGCGTCCTTATCCCCAGTTTATAATTGATATGCTGCCGGTGCTTATCTACGGTCCGCTTATGGATATGCATCCGTGCAGCAATTTCTTCTCCGCCCAAACCCTCCAGGATGGCCTTAAACACTTCCTTTTCCCTTGCTGTCAGCCGCTCCAGCGGATCCTGCGGGCCACCCTTTCGTTCCAAAAGCCTGATCGCAATCTCATTACTATAGAATTGCTTACCCGTCATCACCGTTCGGATGGCAAAAACAAGCGTATCCAGTCCGATGTTTTTCAGTATGACTCCCCTGGCCCCAGCCCTTATTATTCGTTCAGCCTGTGATCCATCGTCCATATCAGTGAGAATAAGTATGCAAGTACCTGGCCGCCGCGCCATTAAAATTTCTGTAGCCTTGATCCCGCCCCTCCCTGGAAGGCCGTACTCCATCAGCACAACACCATATTCTCCGGAACACACCATCGCAATTGCTTCCTCCGTCGACTCAGCTTCATCCACCTGAAATTGCTGCCAGGAACCCGTTTCTGACAACAACGACTTAATGCCTGCTCTGACTATGCGATGTTGATCCGCGACAAGGACGTGCATGATCTGACTGTCCCTTACGCGCATATCAATCTTTCTTTTTACCGATAAGCTTCGTAAAAATAAATAGGCTTCCTTAGAATGCAAATGATATAAGTCACTTAACGAAGGCGTCCGCGCATACGGCTAAGCGTTTCACGCCTCATATCGAGGTAGGATGCAAGATCTTGAACAGGGACCCTCCTGACTAGCTCTGGCTGGTTTTCAAGCAAGAGCGCATATCTTTCTTCCTTCGTCAGCATACGAAGGTTTCTTGCCTGACGATGCCATATACGTAGGTACTTATTGGTTAACACCCTCCCTACTACATTAAATTCAACGAAAGTTTTGTACAAGTACTTCAGGTCTTCATAAGTAATATAGAACAGCTCAGTGTCCTCCAATGCCTGTATGTAATCCTTGCTCTGGGTCTGATCGTAGAAACTATCAATAGAGACGACAACCTCCAATTCTCCAAAAAACCAATCGGACACATCGTCGTCATGTAGGATATAAAAGCATTTCAATAAGCCTTTTTGAATAAAATACAAATTAGCGCAGATCTCTCCCTCCTTCAAGAGGTACTCTTCAGTCTTTATCGATCTGTATTTTATAATCATGCGCAAATGTGCAAGGCAGGCGGCAGATAGAGGCCATCCCTCAGCGGTAGCGATCTGGTCGAGAAAGGACAATAGTTCTTCCATAAAGACAGATAAGGTTAAATACTGATGGCAATTTAATAATCCCCTAAATTAAACCACACCAGTACTGCAATTTTGCTACATAAAATTAAGTGTTTTCTCTTATAATCTCCTATTATGGGCCACTTATGCAAACATGCACCCCTACTTGACTCATATAAAATAAATATCACCTAACTGCATTCATTACCTGCCCGTGTGTTAAAATGATTTTTATCACATTCGTGCATTTTAGAGCGCTCCCTATTTTTTGAAATTATTTTTTAGGATAATTTTATTCCAGACTGCAACTTTCCAATGCAGCAACCAAAGTATTCATTCAATTAAACCTTACAAAATGAAACGTGTACTCCCTATCATGCTCCTGCTTCTATTTATGCTCTACTCATTTCAGGCATGTAAAAAAGATCAAAACAATACTAACACAGGCGCCCTCAATCAGCATTTAATTGAATCAGCAAAACGCTACTTTCAAGACAATTTGGAGCACGCAAAGCACGATCCCACTGGTATTTACCGAACCGACGCAGCAAAATCCCTTGACTGGCAGGCCGCGCAAGTAGCCAGTCTGTCCAATGTTCCAGTTGTTATAGTACCTGTACACTATCTAAAAGACCTCTTTATCAAAACTACTTTCGGAGGTGAAAAGCTTTTCAGCCTTAATGAAATAGTGCACCTTGTCATCTATAAGGACAAGAACAATAGCTACCAGGCAGAGCTGGTCACAGCCTTTCCGGATACAAATGCTCTGCAGCGCAATGCAAACAAATTCTCAGGCATTATCTTCGTTGAAAATTGGTCAGGCCAACGCATTCATCAATTTAAATTGACTCCGGACGGACATACATTTATCTACAATGATCAATATGGTATTCAAAACAAGTCATCGAAGATAAGCTCGTCTGAAAATCCCGTTCAAACTGATAGGGTCATTGCAAACTGTACTACAATATATGGCTATAATTACGCAGCAGACGATCCCGACCATGGTTATGCATGGTCCGAACCAGGAGGATGCTGGTATATGTACATACCCGACCCCTTAGAAGCAGGCGGAGGAGGAGCAGGAGGCTTCGGAGGAGGAGGCGGTTTTTCAGGCGGCGGTTATGGGTCAATTGGGCACCCGTCAAGCCCCACAGCTCGCTTTGCGACCATTAACAGAGGGCCGAATACAATTGCCAGTATTCAAGATTACCTAAAGTGTTTCACCAACGTAGGCGGTACAGACCATGTATATACCGTTACTCTTTGTATAGATCAACCTGTTCCAGGCACAAGGGAGCCGTGGAGTTTCCAAAATAGCCCTGGAGCAAGCTCAGCTGCCAATAACCCCTTCGACGTCGGCCACACTTTCCTTGTCTTTTCTGAAACCTATGGAGGTACAACCATTACCAGGAACGTTGGTTTCTATCCTCGAACAAGCGTAAATCCACTGTATCCATCAGATCAAGGGCAGTTGAATGATAATGAAGGATCCTCCTACAACCTATCACTTACCATTGCTATTAACAATGCGCAATTCTTTAACATGCTGAACTACGTTTCGCAAGGGAACAATCCAGGTTACATGTATAATCTGAATAGCAATAACTGTACAACCTTTGCCATCAATGCCCTGCAAGCTGGCTCGGTGAACTTATCCACCCAGATCGGTACATGGTTTAAAGGTTCGGGCTATAACCCGGGGGACCTGGGAGAAGATGTCAGGAACATGCCTTTATCATCGAATATGTCTCGCAGTACAGTCGAAAACTCCCATCCAAATGTTGGCAATTGTAATTAACTTACTTACTTAAATTTCTGCAGCTATGAAAGCGCTCCTCTGCTTCATTTTAACCGCCGCCTCATTTCTTAGTCCTGGCAAAAAATATCCGCCGACTGCGAATCGTCCGCCTCATTCATCTATAAACTGGGCAGATACGAAAGAATGGAGACTCTATTATACTCAATCAAAAAGAGCGTTCGCTTACCAAATTGATACGTTAAAGATGTTTAAATCCGTTGCTTTAAACCAGGATTCAATGAAAATATTTCTAAAAGCCGTCACAGAGATCCAGACTGAAAGGACCCCGGTCTGGATGGGTTACTATGTTGCTACATGCAAGCTCCCGGATGGCACATCCATAAAGATTGAAATTAGCCAATATGGACGGTTCTTTTATGAAGAAAAGGAGAAACGCTATTATCAACTAACTGAAGATGTACAAGACAGCTGGCTTTCATACCTGACTGCAAAATGGTTACAACTGGAAGGCGCTAAATAAAGCGCTCTCCTGCTTCCTTTTTAACAATTCAACTCGTCTCATATGAAATGGCTAAGTTTATTGTGGTCCGTTGTATTGTTAGGCTTTCTGGCTTTATTCATCGCATATATTTCCTCTCGCCCGTCAACGGGCACACTCAGCCCCACATTTGGCTATTTCACCATATTTTGGATAGCCGTTTGTATACTTAGTCCGATTATTTTAGCCTTGCGGTTGTTTAGAATAATACCATCGCCTTCCTCATTCGTGTACATCCTAACCGGAACCGCCAGCCTTGTCATTGGTGTTTTGGGCATATTTTACATTGCTCCAACTGACAAAGTGGAAAACAACATGGGTACTCTCTTAATTCTTTCTTTGAATATTATCATCGGGAGTTTTGTGTATATCGATGCTTTTATCAAAACCATCCCTGGACTTCGAAAACGCGTAAAGCCGTAAGCTACAAGTTGTAGCAGCAATACACATACCTCCCCATACGGTGCCGTAAACTGGAAATGTCTATTTTACCTTATTTTTCAATATGGCCTTTCTTATTAACTTGTCAACAAGCTTCAATCGATGTTCCAAAGACCAAGCCGGCATCTGTTTAAATTGCTTACCCAATGGATCTTCAAAAATGTCCTCTGAATACGCTTTCTCGTCAAAGTCTTTATACCCTGCGTACGCCTTTGCCTTAATTTCCGTAGTCGTCCACGAAACTACCCGAATTTGCTCAAAAGCAATCCATTTATCCAAAATTTCTTCATCCTCCATATCGAACAAAAAATTCCCTCCGTTCCCCATTCCAAAGGCATAGCTCAAGAAGATAACGCAGTTGAAAATTCTCAAATAATTTTCCAGGCTATAATAAATGTCGCCAGTAAATCCGTGAAAAATGACGTGCCTATTTAAGCCATCTGAGAAATCCGGAGATCTGTTGTCGAGATACAGGTTCTTCTCCAAATATTCGGTAATAATACCAAACCACATATCTATAAAGGCTTCCTTATATCCTACTAACTCATCAACCTGATCCTCATTAAAAATTATAAGTGACCCGTGTATCTTACCATAGTCATCCTGGTAATAATTTCTTTGACCCGTCAAATAATCTCCTTTCAAATAGGTAAATACATTCAACAAGTCTTTTATTTTCATAATCCGCCCGTTCGACATTCCCCGACGATGGACAAGATAATGTCGGAGAGACCCTTCTATAGCAGGAAGCAAAGCGCTAATCGCGCCAGCGTAGTCGCGTTGCAAACACATAAAAACCGATTGATCTATCAGATGGCAAAAAGGCTCAAGTTCCGGACGCCTTTTAAAGATAGATTCAATAAAATATGTCGTGCTCTTGAGATCGAAAAAGGATTTAGCAAATATTTGGAAAACTTCTTTCTTATCCCCGCGCCCCTCTTTTTCCAGCGTCGCAAAGTAATTTACATGCCCGCCCATGACGTAGGGGTATACAAACGCCCAGTTGAATTGCTTAAGATATAGGTTAACGGCAACCACCTGTTCCACTCTCTTATTGTCGCTTAAGAGCCTCTCCTTTTCTTCCAAAAATGCCTTTTCTATACGCTCCTTTTGATTGTCATTCATATATTTATCTACTTAGCAAGATTATTAAGTCGAAATATAACAATTCTTCAAAGATTAATCCTGATTTAGAAAATGCCTGACAACAAAAGGACTTTTTTTTCACCACTCATAGCCTTACCCCCTATAAAACAACCCTTCTATCTTTAACAGGTCTGTCGCATCCCGCATCTCCCAGTTATTTTGTAATTTTATTAGATATGATGGGAACCCCTCAGCCAGAATTTACGCCCCTTGACCTGATCCATTGGGACGTCTGTTTTGCATTAAAAAAACTTCGGGAACAAGTTGCCGCGAACACATACAAACGGCTACTCATCAATTCCGACCGCCCGTTCCTGAATATCGCCGCCGCTACCACCTATTTTGAAACCGTTGCCATTGCAAATACCAGCCGCATACGCGATTTAGCAAAAAAGACCGTGGCAGTCATCGACCTGCACAACCTCGAGTTTGAAGCATTGGAAAACGACATGAGCAACCAAAACGTGGGCTATGCTTTAGGCACCATGGACGGCGGCTTCCTTAGCATCAGCTGCGAGATCGAATGCGTGTACATTCGCGGCAAAGACGTACATTATGTCGTAGCCGCCGATGAAAATTACAAGGACTTCGCCGCAAACAATACCTTCGAGATTTTTTCCAGCCAGGAATTCGCCAACCGCTGCGCCGCCCTACACAACGTCATCACTGCCTTTTATTCAGAAGAAGAACTCCAACGCCCCGTAAGAATACAACCCCATTTGTCCAACATGCAAGCCAACCATCCCATAATAGAAACGGAAGAACACTTCCTTACCGCGTTATATGACAAGACGAAATCTAACCCTGAAGCGGGGTTCAGCCCGAACCATATTGCCCAGGCCATTGGCCTGCACTTGGCGGAGCTACCCGCATTCCAATACCAACTTCAGGAATACGGGTATATTCGAAAAATTGCCGGAACCAAACTTGTCAGCCTAACCGGCGCCGGTATAAGAATCGCACGGGAAGCCGTAAGAAACTACCAGGTGACCGTCATCACCGTACTGAACGGCCAGGCCATTCCCATGGAAAGCAAATCCTTATACCGGTATATTTATTTCTACCGGTTGTCAACACAGGCACCGTCGGAACCCTACAAATCAATAACGGTGGGCATTTCGGACTTCGTCCAGATGTACGATTGGAAATTGTCGTTCGCAGCCGGTGGTTCTGCCGAAAGCATACTCTTACTCCACGGTCGTGATAAAATCATGCGGGATATACAGGACGGTACCATCGTTGATGAACAGACAATAGAGATTATGCAAAACGATCTCCCCCATCTCCCAAAATACACACCATCGGACGCACCGGCTATGAAAGGTGCAGAATTTTATGTGCATAAGAGGGTCCGTCCGGTTTTACCGGCAGCCCCAACTCACCGCAACATCCCCGATCTGATTGTCGAAATCCGAAAAGCCATAAATCTCGTCTTCAAGAAAAAGCACAAAGAATACCTACTTGAATTTACCCAAGAGGAAAACCTATCCGATCTTTTCAAGGATGCCCAAACTAAAGAAGAATTTAACACAAGAATTATCTCGTTAGGATCCACGGTGGGCGAAATGAACGTCGACCTTCTCCGTAGCCTTACAGGCATAACGGACTCTAATATACGATCAATTCAATTACTCAGGACCCTTTTATCGCCATTGGACCCGGCCGTGGAACCTCATATAAAAACCCTCCAAAATATTGCAGCCGTGCGCAATGGTTACCCGGCCCACCAGGACAAGCCAGATACCCTTAAAGCATACGATGCCCTCGGTTTAACATTCCCCGTAACCGATTACTCCGCAAGCTGGAAAACATTGCAGCATCATTACCTGACTGCACTCCAAGGGATCAATGAAGTAATTCAACAAAAATATGCTTAGTCGACGCCGATGGCCTTATTCCGCTACTCGCACTCACATTATGAAATAACCGAATAATTAACGACCTTTGCAGACTATCACATTTATATGCTAAAGGAATATAACCAGGCGTTTGGAAAGACGCCATCCGTAGTAGAAGAAAGAATTGCTTTTGCAAATCGAGCTGACCATTTGCTTACATTGGTTCGGACGCGCGTAGGCAGCTATGATGATTTTTTTAAGTCCGTGTGTTTTGAACTGGGCATCCGCCCATCGGATTACAAGAGGGACTATAGACGTGACGGCTCGTTATTTATGAATTTGGGCAGCGTCGCGGCAAACGATTTTCACAGAATGGTGGAAATACTGATTGCCACTCTAAAAACCTCAAAAGCCAACCCACCATTGTACTCATTCATAGATCAGTCGATTCATTCAATTATGCACCGCGCCACCGCTGCCCTGGGAGTCTCCTACGATAGCGGCATGTTTTATCCAGCAGGTGAACCCGCACTCGATCAGGATCTGATCAATCACTCGCTACGTGTACTCGCTGGGTACCCAGCGGAAGATAAAGACCTCCGACTGGCCTTGGACGACTACCGTGCCGACAAAAAAGACGGCATAGTCGAAACTTGCTACCGATGCCTGGAAGGGCTGACCCGCCAGGTCCTTTCCAACGGTAAGACCCTGATAAATAATAAAGCCGACCTCCTCCGACGCCTCGGCCTGACAGACCCGTGGAACAGCACGCTGGCCGCTTATATCGACTTTGGCAACGACTATGGACGACACGCCAGTGCAGAACGGCACGACGCGACAGAAGCTGAGGTCGAAGCGTATCTCTACCTGACCTGCCTCCTGGTCCGACTTATCGTAAAAATAAAATAGCGAGCCATGCCTGATCAATTGCCAGTACGAAAAGAATATCAACACCTTCCCGAGCAAAAAAAGTCGGTGGAAGAATACATAAGGAGCGCCGTTAAGGCCAGTGCAAACTTTCTGCCCCTGGTTGGCGGCCCCCTTGCCGAACTAATCGACTCAACATGGGTGCCTCACCACGTTAAAAAAATGGAAGAATGGTATGCCAGTGTCGACGAAACTCTGCGGCAGTTGCTAGAACAAGGTAGGATAACCATGGAACAACTTTACGCCGACGAACGATTCGCCTCGATATTTCAAAAGACCTCGAAAGCATATCTTGACAACGTAGAGGCTTTTAAACGGCCCGCTCTTCAGTCTGCATTGAAAGCAGCCCTGACAAAGGAAATTCCGCTAGACAAAAAATATCTCTTTCTAAGGATGATTGAAGACCTAAGCGAAGCGCAACTGCTTATTCTCAAAGACGTTTACGATAATTCCAAAAGCGACGACTACAAATACCAGCAGCAGATCGAGAGCGAACTATCCGCAAAGTATGCAGGAGGCGATGACCAATACTTTGCCCTACTCAAAAAAGGTCTGGAAAGTTATCACCTATTGTCTTACAGCTCAACCGATGTGGTTCAGAACGATGGGGTCCAATGGAACATGGTTCCAAGTACGATCGGCACTGAGTTCCTGGAGTACATTACCAGTGAATAGGTAGCATTATTCCCCTTCGGCCTGATCCATCCTACTCATCTTCCAGGTTCCCCAGGATGACATTGGCGGTCTCCTCCTCGATCCGACCGTCCATATCAACCGTTCTCGTTATTCGCTTCAGAACACAGAGATGCGCCTCATGGTCTTCCCTAATGTCCTCGAGCGCACTGTTGGCGAGCACCACGAACCATCCTTCTCCCACCTCATTTTCTCTATGGGTATTCAGGTATGGATTCCCCTGGCGCCAGTAGAACGACTCGGCCATGACCTTCCCTTCCGTATTCTCCCAGGCAAAATGACCTTTCGTCGATGGCACCCAGCCTTGGCTACGCGCGATTGCCGGGTCGATCGCAAGCCAGCGGGCGCGGTTGGCGAGGTGTTGGAAATTGGTATCATTGAGGATAACGATCCTCACCTCCTGGTCACTGCGATCCTGCTGATGGTAGTCTTCATACAGGCAGTTTTTGGCCAGATCAAAGAACAGGGTATCATCGGGAACAGAAGTGCCTAATGCCAGCTGCGCCTGATAGGTCTGTTTTGGCTTGTTCCAGTCCAGGCTTCGAAGGACGGTATATTCAGCGACTACGGTGTAATTTCCGGGCCGCTTTACAAAAACTTGTCTATATCTCTTGTCTTCCATGTACTCCCGTACCCATTCCTCACGAATGGAATGCCGCTCGTCTTCCTGGAGGCGCCCGACGAACGCCGGTCGCTCTAGCGGCCGAACCATCATTTCCAGGACGAAGTCGAATTCCCATCGGTCTTTGGAGAAAATTTCCGGATCTAATCGACCTGCATCAAGCAACTCTCCAACCAGGAAATCCAGGGCGGTTTTGACGGCCCGAGACCGGGGCCGGAAAAAAGTATAATTTAAATTTATGGCCTGCAGGGACGCCTTACACTCGTTCTCAAATTGCCTAGTCTCCATCCCCTCGGGGTTCACCTCCCGGATCAGCTGGCCCCATCGGAGCAAGATGCCGTCCTTGCTGATGCCGGACATCTCCGAAAGAATATCCACATAAAAACCGTCCGCCCCCAATAGCTCCATCGGATCGTCGGTATCAATGATACTTTCATGGGGTCTAACCTCCCGCGGACGAACATGCCGGGACACCGCCGCCGTTTTTAATTCATAGATCGGCGAAAGCGGCCTGCGCGGAGGGACAGGAAGCGGCTCACCCGGCCTCCCCCGGCGCAGCAGTGCGATAGCGCAAAATCGAATATAGCTGTTGAGACTGCAAGCCAAACCACGAAGCTGGTCGGCAAACTCGGACACGATACCGTCGTCATCGACGGCCGCAAGTGATAAGGTCTCAAGGAATTGTCTTTGCTGTTCGTCAGTTTTCATCTCGACTGCTTTCAACAAGGACAAGAATCCAGGCCATCGCCGAAGATGGGCCGCAAAGATCTTTTTGCCCGCAATCCTAACCGGATTGGCCAGCATGCCCGCGGCGTACCAAATCAGCCGGGCCAGGGGATCGCTTCCGGTGCCCGATGGGGGTCGACCATCGCCAGTCTCATCCGGCTCATCGCCGAACAGCTGTCGGAGATAGGGCTCTATTTCGGACCAGGTCCGCCCCACGTCAACATTGGGAGAGACCACCGGCAGGATATCATCGATCGACTCGGTCAAGTCCGAATAATAAGAAGCCTGCTCGATATCATCGATCAAGACTCCCAACGCCTTCCGGGAGCCGCCGGCCGAATCCATCCCATTGAGGGCTCCAAAGGCGCGTAAACGGCTGCCACCGTCGTAATGCGGCGCCCAGCCCGAAGAACTCGACGCTTCAATTGCCTTGTTTATCAGTATTTCCGCTGCCGGCCGATCATTCAGCTGATGAGCCCGAACCGCCAGAAGACTATACCACTCCCAATCCCGCTTGCCCTCAGGAAAAAGACTGGACAGCTCCTCAAGGTGCGGTCGAGTCAGGCTGCCGCTGATCTTGTTGATCACCGGTGCCCACGAGAACCAGGAATTCATCCGATCCTCCTTTAGCATCAGCCGCTTCAAATCCTCGAAGCTATTGACTTCCGCTAAGACGTCCTTCAGGTCCATGCTGCCACCACTGCCAGGAGGGCTTAAAAGCAGCCTCTCAGCAGACCCATCCCTTAGCTTAGTTTTCGTTGCGGAAGTGTCCCACCCCACAATGCTGACACTACGATCCTTGAGGAACATCAAGATCTCGTCTCGATACAGCTTTACGTTTTCTTCCAGTGCGTTAATGCCGATATCTGACATCAGTCCATCCAGAAAGACTTTCAGCTCATCGTCATTCATCAACCGCCGGGCGGCTTCAAGGGCCTCCGACAACAGCCGATCGCTGATTTCTGTCTCGAAAAACAAATACAATTGGATATAGCAGTCATACAGTAGCCGGAATTGCTCAAGCGACTTGACACCTGCAAAAAACGCCTTAAGGCATACCTTCATCGCCGAGTCGAAGCGGACAAGTCCCTTTTCGAGCAGCTCGATCATTTGATCAACCCCCATCCCAAGGTCAAACGAAAAGGCCGTCTCGAGCACCGCATCGGCGGCGGAGTAAAACGTGGAGCGCTCGGAGAGATGTTTGACCCGGGGCAGCTGGTTTACAAACCACGCAATGCGACGCCTGGCCTGACCGGGAGTGATCGCGTTGATCTTTCGAAGCCAGAAATTCCAGTAGTTGAACTGATAATCATTCCGATAGCCAATGCCGAATGCCTCGTTAAGGGCGTTTTGGATCGACGTCAACCCCTTATCCTCCTCGCTTAGGTCCAGCCAAGCAGAGGCCTGCGCCACCCAGGCCTCCACTTTCCCTGACACGTCGAGCCCTTCCGTCATGCCACCCTCCAAACTAGTAAGCTGCTCCGTAACTTTCGATCGATCAAAGCCCATCCTGCCCAGCGCCCGTAACACATAGCGCCGCCGATCTGCACTCCATTTTCCGGGGTAGCGTTCGAATTCGTCTAAGAACAGTGCTCCAAGCTCAGCAATCAGGTCGTGACCATAATCGCCAACCGTCGTGATCAAAAACTCAAAATATTCCTTCGCGCATCGGTCCAGTTTCAATTGTAGCATTCCACGCCTATGGAAATCCCGGTAGAAGTACTGAATGATCGGCAAGACAGCCTGTCTTAGTGGCAATGGGAAGATATCGTTGTTAATGTCGGCTTTGAGCTTCGTGATCCGGCAGAGCATCCGTTCGAACTCAACAATTTCCGGTGAGCTACCAGGTGAATCCGGCACGGCTACAGTTACCACCTGCGACTGCCCGGTGATATCCAACAAGTGGTTATATTGGATGCGGGTCGAGAATTGCCCTAGTCCGCCCGCGTCGGAAAGATCATTTTCGCTCGGCGTGTCCGGCTGACTCATGCCGGTGATCAACTGCTTCAACCGGTCCCGATCGCCCTTGATCCGGTAGTACACCATCGCATATTCAAGAAGCTGATCCTCATCCATATCGGCAACCGCTACCGTCATAGTCGCCTTATCCAGCCACTCGTCTGCCTTGATCCGGTCCCCGGCCAAATAGGATTCCCAGGCAGCGGCAACTGATAAGTGGTAACGGTTTGCTCTGGCACCAGCCCCCAGCTTATCCGTTTCAGCCATCACCAAGTCCAAGTCGTCCCATCTGCGTAGTTTCACAATCCGGCCGCCAACCGCAGCCAGTAACCGTGCATACAATGACTCCAGTGACAACCCGGACGGCATTTCACCGGATTCTACAACGATGTCTTCGATTTTTATTCTCGCGAGGACATCGTTTAATGGCAAGACCAACGTAGCCGAGCGAGCCCAATTCGTCAGGTCTTTCACAGTATTATTTGTGTCGTGGTTCACGTGCAGACGTACTCCGTTGGCGGATAATCCCGTGGGTTGCCCCAGCATCAACAACAATTTTGCCTCCAGTAAGTCTCCTGCTTCCACAAACCACCGCACGGCGTTCACCGCAGACTGGCGGGAGATAAATAGTTTGCTTCCATCCCTGATAATCCGTTTGGCGATCGGAGCCTTGCCCAACACGATCAGCTCTTCCAGGAAGCTACCGGCGGAGACAAACCGCTCCCGGCCGGACAATTCGTTCAGTATGAACAGAAAACGAATGGTGAGATAGGGGTCGTTCCTTTGTCTGGCAATGGATAGGCCCAGCTTGACATCCCGCTGGATATCGCGCAAAGGCCGGAACTCCGAAAAATGCCGGGCGAAAGTCACCCCGGTCGCGGAGGCCAAAAATGCCTCATAATCGCCGGCCATGAAGGTATGGTATAACATTGGCCACGAGGGCTCGACCGACGAGGCCTCGTGGAACGCCACAAGCTCCTTATGGAATTTCCTGTCCCGATCAGGATCATCGTTACCGTCCATGGGACTTTTAGCTGATTCCGCTACCAGGAATTGCCGAAAGGAGTTGTGAAAGAAAAGCAACTCGTTTCCATTCTTTTGAAAGAGGTGCCAGGCCGTCACACGAAAACGCCGTTGTACGTCGTCCGATAAGTTCCATTCTTTCACGAAGGCAAGATTAATAGCGCCCCTGATACGGGCTATAAGACCCAGGAATCGAACAAGTTCGACGTCGGGCTCGATCTGCAGCCAGATACGACGGTAATAGTCGACAATACCATCCCCGATAGTTGGCTCACTCTGGAGAAAACCAACATCACCGTCCGCCCGCGCTTTGTTGAGCAAATAGGCGAGTAGCAGCGGATGGCCTTCGGAGACCTCAAAAAGTTGCTCCTTGTCCTTATTGGTAATAGAAAATCCCAGGTTGCTCTTGTCGATCAGCAACCCAGTCTCCTCTTTGGTAAGCCCCTTGATGTTTACCGTCCGGTCCCCTTTCTTCCAATTGGCCTTAACGGGTAGGGCGAGACTATCCATTTCAAAACTTTGGCTACCGAGGATGATATACACCCCCTCCGGAAGCCGGTCTGGCGCCGGCAAGTCACTAAGAAGACTCCGCGTCACCCCCTGGTATTCGCGCGGAATATGGTCCAGTCCGTCGATTGCGATGAATGTCCGTACCCCGGACGTTTTATACTGTTCGCCCAAGGCATCGAGCTGTTTAGCGAAGACCCGCTGCAAAAAATCAACATCCCTATAAAGTACCGTATCCTCCCGGCGGTGAAGTCGTTTCGAAAGCTGGAAGACCAGGTCAAAGAAGAGGGAGGTAGAGTCGCCACGGGAGGCGTGGTTGTCAGACGAGGCCGGATCCGTAAAGTCAAAAGCATAGTAGCGGATGACCTGCTCTCTGGATTCTCTCGCCCATTCGGTGATTAGCGATGACTTTCCCGTCCCCGGCGGACCTAACAGGAAAATATACCCCCCTGGGAGCAGATTGATCATAGCCGTGAGGTCAGTCATCGTGGCCCCCATCTGCTGATAGGTGGCAGGATCTACGAACAGCTCGTGATTGAATGTCGTGCAAAACCGGTCTTCCCACGCTAGCTGCCGTAAAATGTCATTTTTTGTAAACGTAACATCACTGTGAAGCGAAGCAAGGGTCTCCAGGATAAGCCTCGATAGATTGCGCAGGTCTACATTTCGCTGTCGATAGCCAGTGCTAAGGTCGAAGTCCGGTGCATCCTCTGATAGCTGGATCTCAAAATTCGCGATGAACTCGGCCTTCTCTACGCCGTGCAAACCCGCGGAACCGAACAGGCTATCGATGACCGGCTGCCATTTGGGAACAATTGGTTCTCCGCGCTTCAAACGAACCCAAGACTCCCGGACAAAATCGTCGAAAGTGCCGATGTTTTTACCATTTGGCTCGATCCTGTCACCACGTGAGGGCGACCGATTGCTTAGCAGGTGCCCGATGATCCGCTTGCTGCCCGCCTTATATACTGTTCGCAGCCTCCGCCAGGCATCCACCAGGTCTGGAAAAAGCACTTCCAGTTCCCGAAAATAAAACGGTTCCGGCCGCTTTTTTCCACTCCATTTGACCTGGAATGCATGGATTTCGGTGGAAGTCTCATACTGGATATCGTCCAGCTTCATTGCCTCGGGGTCCCCCACCCGAATAAGCTTGAGTTCGTCCGCCTTTAGTGCTTCGTAGGCGTAGCGGGCAAACAAATCGAACTGGGGCTTCTTGCCAATCAGATCGATCTTGTCACCGGAAGAAGCAGCCTTTGCCATGCAATCACTTTTCGGGGTTTATGTTTTGATTTTAAAAGCCGCCGGACGGCCTTCCCTCGGCCGGTTTATGTTCCGCGAAAAAACACCATATCGCTCCGGTTCAATGGCCTGCAAATATCCGAAATATTATGATCAGGTTCAGATTTGGGCAATCCGAACCGATTTTGCGATATTTGTTTATCTGCAAAAATGAACCGAACGCTCCACTTTAACACCTCAATAATGGATTCGGCGCCGGTCACCGATGCCTTGTCCTATAATTTTTTCGCGGACAGCACCGACGATGACCCATCGGTCACCGACCTAAAAGAAGATGACGCCCTTCGCTGGTTAGTCCGAAATCCATTCATCCGCAACGAGTTTTTTCGAGAGTTCTTTCCCAATGGCGTCGTGCCGGAATATCGTTTAAACCTCATCGACCCTTTCACAAGGCCGCACCTCAATCCCGGCGACGTTGATATCCTTCTGATCGATCCCAACAATCCCGCCACAGCCATTGCCTTTGAATGCAAACGTGTAAAAGTCGTTTCTTTGCCGGACGGAAAGCTCAAAATCAACGGCGCCAAAAAAGTTGTAAAGGCTGTCGGCCAGGTAAACAGTTATCGAATCCTGGGGTTCCACCAAGTTTACTTTCTGATCATAGTCCTGGACGATGGCCGACACCATACCGCTCCAAACCAAATGTTTCACTACGCCACTGGCCGCCAGATCGACGAAATTCTCAGCACTCCCTGGCTACCCGATCTCCATCAAGATATAGGGGTCGTCTATATACGCATCAACCAATTGACCGGCAAAAGCATCGACCACTGCCACAGCATCGGCTATTGCATCGACAAACCCGCCGCCCGTCGTGAGCAGCCCCTCGACACCACTGCAAAAGTCCAGATGGTCCTAAAGCACCCTATCCACTAAAGCCATGGAAATTGGTTACTAAATCGACAATATTTACCCCGGAAATGAGCAGGTAAAACCCTGAAAATTAGGGAATTTCACTTTAATTCAAAGCTACCTTTTTGTGCAGCATTTTGTGCAGCACTCCGCCGCTAATTAATTGATTTTTAACTCATAGTTCTTGCCCAGGTCGGGCAACAATGGCTTTCAAATCGGGGAGGTCGTACCCATCAATGTCGACGGTGACAATTTGGCACTAAAATGCGGGGTTAAGTGAGGTGTGTATAGTAGACGAAGAAAAAAGTACCCTCGGAGCATCCAAAATAGACCGAATTTTGTATATGTGTATAGAATAAACGGCGCGTCAAGTAACTAAATCAACGACTTCATGAAAATCGGGAAATTCCCAACAGAAAATGGTGCGGTATTTACTTTTTCCAATGGCGATTATGAGTATGTCAACCCTATTGAAAAGGTACGCGAAGTCTATATAACCCAATGTATGTTGTTGGCCGAAAACGGGATTAAACATCCGCGATTTGCAAAAGAGGATTTAAGTAATGAAGAAACCCTACAACAAGGGCAGGAAGAAGGTGTTCGGCTATTCAAATTACATTTTTCAGAAGCTATGAGCTTACCTATTCACGAAGAATTGTTTAAACTATTGTCCCTTCATAAAAAAAAGCGCCAGCTTGCTGAAATAAATAAGATCGCAGCTTTAGGCCTTTTTTCAAATGTTTTGATGGCGTTCATTTATCGCGCCTATCTTGACTATGGGTACACATACAGCATGTATACTGGTGAACGATTACCAACAGGTCTCGATCCCAATGAGTGGCCGAGCGCTGCAATTGTTGAAAAGGATGGCTCTACTCGAGTATGGGGTGAAACGAATTTAACTAATGGCCAAATTAGAGCTGCAATGCAACAGCGAAGCTATGTTGTCGGAAGATTTCTTGATAAGGGCCCTGAATGGCACTGTTTCATTTATACTATGAAGGCGGTGAATGGCCAGGAAAGAGGAGAAGGCCCACATATCCATTACATATCGAATGCCTGGGGACATGACAGAAGTACGGTAGTACAGCAGATCAAGATCGGAGATTATAGGCTCAACACCGACAATCACATTCCATATATAAAACATGCCTGAGTCTGTAAAAATTGAAAAAAGTAAAAACTTTAAAGGGCGTAATGCAGGAGGGCAATTGAAGAACAAATATCATAAATATTTTAATATCAATATATTGTCGTGCGCATCCGAGGTTTGGGGAACAATCGGTTTATAGTTTTGTCGTTGGCTTCTTTTTGCCGTTAATCTTATTGAGCTTATCAGACTACACCAGGATGCTGCGATTGTACAGGAAGATATATTTATAGATGAAGCCATTGGTCTCCTGTCTATAACTTTCAATACTAAGGGTGAAGATTATTGTCAGGTTGCGGAGGTGGTCTTTAGGGAGAGTGATTTGCAAATCCCCACTGGAATTACAGATCGTACGCTTGCAACACCGATGAAAAAAATATGATAATAAAAATGAACAAACTTTCTTTGGTAGGATTTCGCTTGATATTTATTAATGGAATTAATGTTGTTGATTCATTATTGATCGGGTTGCTCGATTTGAACAAGACATCAAGAGAGATGTCATAGTTCAAATCCGAGTTTAAAATAAATTAATTGTATTTTATGGAAGACATTTTATTAAAAGATTATGTAGAGAACATTGATAAATCATTCGTCGAACATGGTTGGTTGACAGCTATAAGATCTGGCAACGATGATAAAGACGGCACTCAGGTTTCTATTTTTTCAGCGATTGTAGATGAGGATAAGATTAAAGAGGCTTTGGAACATAGAGATTGGGAATTAAGGTATGGACATGGCAGGCCAGGCATTACGACGTATTTCAAAGAAGGAAAAGGTGAGGATGTTTATAGGAGATTTGGTACAACTGGATTTGAACCTATCATATATTACCGAGATCAATTTGGAGGGCGTAAACGGTATTTTGAGTTTTCAGAGGAATTCCGGTTATATTTTAATCTGTATGAAGTGTATCATTCTCCGCAGAAGAAGGATTATATTTTTGTAAATGATAATGGTGATGAGGATGTAGTAGCGAAAATTGACGATGGGATAGGGACAATAAAACTTAAGTTTTTAAAGGAGTATCTATCTATCCGTAAAAAGTATTTGCTCATTTACTTTGACATTATGCGTTTTTCAGACAAGACGCTGCAACAGTTGAATATGTCCAAAATTAATCAGAATTACAAGTCTGATAAGCACTGTTTTAATCATTTGGTTACGGAGGATCTTAATGATAGTAAAAAAGTCACAAGTTGGCTTGCTGGAAAATGTACAATTGAGCCGATTAATGGTTTTAAATATACCAATAGTGTAATGGAGTTGGGGGAAAAATATACTGACTTTATTATAGGATACGATGACAATGGTGAGGGGAACGTTTTTTCTTGTGATGATCGGCTATTGGGAAATTATTTTGGCGCTAATCCTGGTGCACCATTGTATGTAACAAGTGTATATTTTAAAAAGGAGGTGCTAAAGAAGTATTACGATAACCCAGCTAAGTACCTGGTGGAAGATGGTTGCGTTCGGTGCAATGGATCGTGGATACTTCGGATGGATAATAACAATGCCGAATATATCATTGTCATGTTAGGTGATTTGGGGGATTTACATTTGAGCGAGCAATTATATTGGAAGAGCTACAATATTGCCCCTTTAAAGGGAGGGTTAAGTATTACAGCATATAAACGGTTTATGGAGGGTGTGCCTTATATACCTAGTGAACCAGACCATTTACTAAAGTATGTCCTTGAAAGCTTTAATAAAGAGTGGAAGACAGTCTTTGGCTGGGAATTGTTTAAGCCACTTAATCCCGGTGATAGTCATTATTTGACAGGGCTTCACTTGCTAACAACGCCTGACAATGGCAAGGAGTTAGATGAGCAAGTATTGGCGTTGACAAAAATATTTATTGATTCGCTGAATGAGAAGGAATTGGGCGCTGGTTTGACTAAAGCAAAGCCCAATGCAAAAGGTATTGATAAGCTTGAAGAATTTTTGGAATCGAAAGGTGTGCCTTGTTCGGATATGATTGAATTTTTCCGAAAGCTGCAGGCGCTACGAAGTACAACTACAGCACATAGAAGATCATCTGTGACAAAGGATATTAAAAAGATTTTTGATTATTTTGAGATTAATCAATTAAGTAAGGCTGAAGTGTTGAGGTCGATGTTTCTTAATTTGATTACAACCTTAAATACAATTGGAAAATATTTCGGACTAAATATGAAAGTTGACCTTTAAGGAAATTTATTCAAATTGAAAATTCTAATCCCCAGTGTGCCGGAATTGAGGGGAGCTTACAGTTCCATCGAACCGTTAAATCTTAGTATGAATACCCAACTGTATACGATCAATATCACCACCCACCTGTTTACATTAGCTGAATTAATAAAGACAAAAAACTCCCTCAACCTCACCGATGCAGGCGTTCACGCAGAGGATATTTTTTGTGCTCTTTTGAACAAAGCCTTCCCCTGGAATCTGGTCAATGCCAATAGGAGAACTCAAAATCATGATTCCTTTGATCTGGAAGATGCCGACAAAGGGATATATATTCAAGTAACCTCCAACCAAAAGCACAGCGCCAAAAAGAAAATATCCATTAAATCGTTTAAGAAAAGAACCAAAGCAAACGAGGCAAAGGCGTTTAAGATCCTTTTCATTTCCGACCACGTCAGCCCAAAAGTACTAACGTCCGAAAAGTTCCCGGGGTTTACCTTTGACGCTTGGGACCTGCCCAAGCTCATAGCGGAGATTTTCAGAGAGAATACCATCGCTTCCCAGTTGGAGCCCATCAACAAGATCCTCCAAGATGAATTTGCACCAAAGATTATCTTGCAGGCAACTCCAGGCGCCGGCCTCTCTATGATCGGGAAACCCAGACTGACAGAGAAATCCGCCGATGGCTTGGATATCCGCCGGGATCGGTTACTAAACGACTTGTATGCCTTTACGCAGGCCGGCAATGGTTTGCTAGTTGGCGGCCCAGGGGAAGGCAAGAGTTACCTAACGCAGGAGCTGCAGCGAAAATACCGGTCGAAGAAGGGGCGCTGTTATATCGTTCGCATCGATAAATTGACATCGGGGAGTGATAGCGCCATCACCGAAGAGTTCCACGCCACCGGTGACTGGCTGACGGCGCTGGCTCAACTCCCCATCACCACGCAGGAACCCCGCCCGCTTCTTATCTTTGATGCGTTCGACGCCGCAAAGGATCCCCTACTGAAAAGTGCAATCCTCAAACACATCCAACGGGCAATCGAGACACTAAAGGACCAATGGAATATCTTGGTCAGTGCCCGGATATACGATGCATCAAAATCCACGCGCCTGTTGGAGCTATTCCCGGCAAGCGACCCAAGGCGGCAAGTCAGTTGCCGGAATTTTCAACTGTCCCTGCTGGAGACAGACGAGATCAGGAAAGTATTGAAGAGAAAGCGGGTAGTCAATACCTTCGACAAGGGCACGGCGTCACTCCGGCAAATACTCCGGATACCCTATTTTCTCACCATCTTCTACGACCTAGTACGCCATAGCAACAAAAAAGGTAAAAAAACACTTGAATCGGTAGAAACCGAAGAGCAACTGCTGGAGATTTATTGGAGAAAGAAAGTGCGGGTAAATACCGCCAACACCACTTTTGTACAACGGTTGACACAACTACTGTCGGCCAGGTTAACGTTGGCGTGCAAGAAGATCGAAATAGCCCAGGAGGCGCACGCCGATGTTATGGATGATTTGGTAAGTAGCGGCGTACTAAGCGAATCTAGTTCCGGACTCAACCTCTCCTTTGCCCATAATATCCTGCTCGACTATGCAATCTCGCTGTACATCATCCCCGAAAGGCCCGCCGAACTGGTCCGAGAGTTGGAGGAAAACGAAATGCACTGGTTTCTTTTCAGGTCCGCCTACCTCTACTTCTTTGGGCGGGCATGGCGGATAAACCGGGACCTGTTTTGGAAGCAGTATGAAAAAATACGGCAGATCGATACCCCCCGGTTTCGGCTGTTCCGCCAGAGCATTCTCAATTTTGTGATTGCGGAATTGTATCAATCACCGGAGGATATCCTTTTGCCATTGGCAAAGGTGCCGGTAGCCGAAAAGGTCAAAACACTCTGGAAGATCCTGGAAGCCATACGGTTCATGTACAAAGACGAGGTCCCCGGGAAAGTGTACTTTCTGCTGCAGGACGTATCCGGACAACTGGACGACATCTATGTCTGGGAGGTGGGCTTTCTAATACACAAGGCCATAGATCAAGCAACGGCAAGAAAGAAGACCCGGCTGCTAAAAGGGATGGCAACAGCTTCCGCCAACTTTTTAGGGTTTGTCCTCAAGCGGCGAAAGGTCGCCACCAGCAAGGCGCACATCGACCGGAACGCCGGCCACTGGGGCATTGCCATTTTTTGCCTGACAATGGAATACAACAAAAAGGTGGCAACGGAAATGCTTAGTAAAGTATTGGAGATACTGGCAGAACCGGAGTTCCCCATTTCAATATTCTTCCACCTGGTTAAACACTTCGATCATATTTCCGATGTCGACGCTCCATTGGCGGGGAAGATATTCAAAGCGATCTATGCGCATGTCGAAAATAGCGAAACGCCTACCTATTTCAACAGCGATGTTGCCCTGACACTCAAGAGCAACCGAGGTCAGGATTTTCAAAGCAACCGATACGCGCTCGAGAGACTTTTCCCGACCCTATTGGAAAAGCATCCGAAAGTTTTTTTGCCGTTAGGCATCGAAATCGTCAATACCTACTTTATTCGGCGGGAAGTGTACCAACACGGTCCCAAGTCTACTTCAATCCAGGTGGATGGTATAAAATCCAGAATTTCGCCGGATTACTTTAGGTACGTCAATGCATATGATAAGAAAAACGACGAAGAATCCTTTGCCACTAACCTGATCAATTATCTACAAGCCGTAGCAGACAAAAAAAAGACAGCCCTTCTCCGAAGTACGATCACCATAATGATTGCCAAATTTGAAGCCGCCAGCCTCTGGAAAGAGTTGCTTAAGTTTGTTTCAAAAAATATCCGCACCCTCAAGAAGGAAGCGGTTGTCCTATTGTCCGAAAAGAAGCTGCTGCTTTTCGAGGAAACCCACTCAGATGCGCTTGACTTGCTGAAATCAGCGTATCCCTGGCTGGCGGGTTCCGACAAACGCGCTCTTCAGGCAGTGGTGGAATCTATCCAGGCAAGCGATTACCCGGCAAGAGGCGCAGACATGATTGAAAAAATAAAGGCGGCATTGCTGGCTTGCTTCGCTCCACGGGAGAAGGAAGAGCCCGCTCGTCCCACCGGTACCGTAGCAAAAGAAGCAAACGTTCAGGGACCACCCGCCTGGCCAGTCGACGAAAAAGCGGTATTATTGCCGGCAACCATTATGGAAGACATTGCCCATCTAAAGTCATTTAATGACAGCCTTGAAGGAAACCGAGAAAAGGAGCCCAAACAGGCAGATTATCTACCCCATCTTCCAACGGCACAAAATTTATTCAAGTTCAGGCTTGAATCCGTCATTGATAACGAAGCGTTTTTCGATGCTGATTTTGAAGTAAGTCGCTTCACGAAGTTCATTTCACTCAGCCCATCCGAATTAACGCCCGATGCTCGGGCGCTGTCAGAAAAAGTGTCCCAATTCTTTATCGATGCGCTTGTTTACCAGACAATGACCTATCAAAAAGGAAGTCTTACTGGCGGGCCGCAGGGCTATTCGCCCGCCCCACGAATGTATTCAGTTGAAACCCTATTACATCTCGTCGGTACAGACCCGTCTGGCGCTATCAGTAGAAAACTGGTTGGCTTGGTTAGTGACAATAATGAAAATATCCGCTTCCTGGCGCTTCACGCGCTACTCCATTTTTGGAAAGAGGACAAACCGACCTTTTGGAACATTGTAACCACCCAAATCCTTATTGAGGAGAACTCGCTAAGTCTCCAGCTCCTGCTACAAACAATTGCTTACAGCGACATTATTGCCGCTAATCAGCAAGGAGTGGAGCAGTTGGCCCTCTCCGCCTACCGCGGCGTAATTGCTAAAATAGGAGCTCGACTAAACGATTTGTTTCAAGTTTATGCGACATTGCTTTTGCGACTCTATAATAGCTTCAACAGCCCTGTGGCAGACGAGTTACTGCATAAGAGCTTCGGACAGAAGGAATTTTTGTCTTCTCTCATTTTTGTCATCACTACTTTTATCGACCCATACGAGGAGACCAACACCTATGAGGACGATTCAGGCCTTAACAAAAATTGTTTCCAATTGCTGTTGAACATCCTGCAAGCGCAATTCGATGCCATCGGCACGAGAAGCATCGCCAGCTTAACCGCAGACGACATTGAGCCGATCGACAACGTGATCACCCAGTTGTATTACGGCATTGTTCTGGGAAGACACCATTCGAAGAAATCGCCCCTGGATCCCAAACGAGAAGCAGCGTTGTACTTGCTTCTTAAGCCCCTTTTTTCGCTGGTAGTAAGCGGGTCTGGATCGGTCGGTTCCGGATTTATGGTGGGCCATACGGGGTATCATTTTCTTCATGTACTGGAATTCTTTTTCGACCAAGATCCGCAGTACATCCTTGATCTCATCGCCGCCACCATTACCTATTCCGCGAAAAACAACCTCACTTATAGTCCAAGTTCCCTACAGGCCATAATCCGACTAACAGAACGAATATTGGCAGATTATCCCGACCTCCTCCTGGAAAAGGAAAATTTCAGCAACATCGTGATTATCCTGGACCATTTTGCCGACTCGGGTTGGCCGGAAGCGGTTGAGCTTACCGTACGACTTAAAGAGATCTTTTAGCCGCCTGGTGCAGGCATGCATTCGATAGAGCAAAAATTCGGGCACCTCGTCATCAAAATGGAAAAACAGGAAGATACCCGGTAGATCTCAGTTTGCAGCAACAATAAAATTCAATATTGTAGCCGACATGAATATTAACCGAAGCATAAATTAACTTGTCTCTCCAGACTTATCACGTTATTTAAACGCTCCAAGCTGTTCGCATTTGATCTCGCTTGCTCGCTTTCAAGGCTTCCTATGTACCTTCTTGACCGCCATAGTTAGATCATTATCCGCACGGCATGTCGTCAATTAATTTTCACTACTTCAATGTATGATGATGAAACTGCGTTCGCCTTTTTAATATCAACACCATATTTCCTTCGAAAGGCTTCAATAACTTCTTTTCCGCCATTCATGCTTAGAGGACTTCCATATGATGAAGGAAAATCAACACTCATTCCCTTTTCAAGCCTGACGCCGTTTACAACTTTTGTTGATTTAATTGTTGCTCTAAAAAGTGGCATATTTGTTTTTTGCTAGTTATAGTTGATATTTTCACGAAGCCTGCATTTATTAAATTCTGGACATCGTGCGAATTAATTGGACAAGATCATGGGCCGACCTTTGATTTAGGAAAGCCCTTTCATCGTCAAAACCGCTTTGATAATTTGTTACCCATGTTGCACGAAAATTGTTTGCCCGTTCAAATGCCTCAACGATTCCAACAGTTGCGCCGCTTGTTCGCGTTGCGCACAAAACAATTATGCAATCTTCATCAATTAGAAACTGTAATCTTTTATCAAGGTCTGAATTTGGGTCCCCTTTCGTCGTTATACCAATCTTGATACTTCCAATTACAATTATAATCTTGTCAATATCTCCATTTGGAATTGGATCTAAACTAATATTTGCTGAAGCTGCTGGAAATTGGTGTAAAATCTCCCTGGCTATTAATTTTAAGGTTGTTGTTTTTCCGGTTCCAGCAAGACCCCAAAGAGCAAAAAGCCTTCTTTGCATATTACATTTTTAATGTATAAGTATTGGATATTAGGATTGAACATAAGAACTTTTCAAGACATACGCAACCGTGAAAACACCTGAAATTCAATTAACCAAAGCCATTCCCAATAGAGCGACTCGTTTGTTGAAATGGCTCATCACTGGGATTTTCCAATGGTGAGAATGAAAGGACTATTTTTTCCAAGCTCCTACTTTGATTATTTAACGTCTTCGATCTGTTCTTTAAGCATCCTTTTAGAGAGTTTCCGTCAGTTTCGACAAAGCATATCCAAATCTTACCAGCAATTTTAAATTATCGTATATTTACAGCAGAATTTGCGCACCCGAAAACGGGATTGAGTGATTCAGTGAGTGATTTTTGACAAGGCATATAACTAATTGATTATAAAGTTATTTACGGAAGGGGTGGGGAACCTCTCTCTCCGCCAACATGGGAATCCACTGGAATCCATCGAAATCCACTGGAATCCAACGGAACCCACGGAAAAATGCATCAAAAAGCCTTCAGACAATCAATCTGAAGGCTTTTTCTATTTAGAAAATCTGGCCCAAGCTGGGCCTAAATCGTGTTTATATTTCTTATTTTTCGAAGTGAATGAGCAAAACTATACCCCATCATGCTACGAATACCTGAAAACTACAAAGACTTTTTTCATTGGGTAAAAGAAACGACTGAATCCTTTTGGAGTAAAGGTCCTCTATATTCTTCGGATGATTTTATACCAGAGACCTGGGCCTATGGAGCCAAGTGGGTACCGCTAACAGAGGATGAGATCAATGCTATTGAACAAAAATATGGCGTCAATTTTATGCCCGAACATCGGGAGTTCTTGAAGATATTACACACTATCGATAGAAAGGAAGAAATTGAACAAGAACCTCAATTTGAAGGTGGTAAGCCTACCATCGAAAAAAGACCTTTTTTTTATAACTGGCTGGAAGATGAATCCGAAATCAGATCAAGGTTGGATTGGCCTTACCGGACTATTTTACAAGATGTGCTGGGTCCCAACGGTATTTGGTTGAAATCCTGGGGAAATAGACCTGCATCCGATGAAGATAAGGAACGCATTTTCACCAATTGGTTGAACAATGCGCCCCGGTTGGTCCCCTTAACATCCCACCGGTTTTTGGTGAGCGAACCCAATCTTACTGATCGCCCGGCGCTCTCCGTATATGGTTCAGACATCATCGTTTATGGATGGGATTTGCGGATTTATCTGCTCAACGAGCTTCGTAGCCATTTAAATCTTCTTGAAGTGATTTACGACAAGGAAGCTCAATGCAACTTTATCGAATTTGGCAAGGACTTGAAAACTATTCTGGCTTCATCCTTCGCCGACGCATCACAAAAAGATATTCCTTATTGGAAAGAAATGATACTTATCTGGAGTTCTGGATGGTCAAGCTTTGGCTTGAAATCCCCTTTTGATAATGGCGAGACCGTACAACCTATTATGAAAACATATGTTCCAGAAAACGGGGAAAACAGCCAAAAACGGTTTATCGGTTAAATGACCTATTTTGACTTTTCCAGCAATATTGATCAATAAACGACATAACTCTACCCAAATTATCCGCAAACAGGTTCGAAAGTTGTCGCCAGCTCTCCGCAAGTCATGGGAATCCAACGGAATCCATCGAAATCCACGGGAATCCATGGAAAATGCATCAAAAAAGCCTTCAGGCAAAGTCAATCTGAAGGCTTTTTCTATTTAGAAAATCTAACCCAAGCTGGGCCTAAATCGTCGGGATCTTACAAACGGAAAATGAGGCTTTCCCTACTTAAAATTCCACCCCTAATTTGCCAAAACAAGGCGCGTTCAATATCTTTATTTAAATTTTAGTTGTAAAACCACCTTCATATATAGACGGAGCTGAAGTTATTAAATGAGCTTGGTCCGGACATCAACCATTCGGATTTGTTCCCACAGACGGCAGTTCAGAAAGGGAGCAAATATTTGGTCTGGCAATCTGTAAATATGACGGTTCAGGAGGCATTTATCGCTTTAGTTGTGATAAAAATTGGGAAACAGTTCAAGATGGGACTTATGACACAGTTGAAAATGCAATTAATCTGTTGCCGGACCAATATAAAAATGTAATAGCAGATTGGCATCCAAAGTAAGTTTCAATTATATACAACAACAAAATTTTCCCTGCATGAGCAACTTTGAGGATGCCGTCTTTAGATCATTAAACGAAATTTGTGATCTTACCGTATTAAGATATTGTCGGACTTCTGAAGGGCATGACAGTTTTTATCTACTTGAACAATCATCGATATTAGTATTAAGAGAACTGCCTTCAAACACCCCTATCGAAGTAACTGGTTTTTTTTCAGAGCGGCACCGAATTTATCAAAAGACTGAAATCATTAAAGCCAGCAGGACCGTTCAGGAGTTCTTAAATACAGCAATCCCGCTTGTTGAAAATGGCAGTTTCCCGTGTAATGACTTGACTATTATTGTTAATCACCGAATTAAGTTGACAAGCCATGACGACGGAGAAGTCCATTTAATTTCTGAAAAAAGCTCACCCCTTCGTATCCCTCCGGCGAAGTACACGGTGTTTTCTTAGAAATAGCTGCGAAGTGGGTTAGGTCTTGTAGCGGTGCGGGAGCAGGTCGTGTATTTTGTTGATAGGATGATCAGCTATGCGTTGAAGCACTTCTTTCAGCCATCCATACGGTTCGATGCCGTGCATTTTGCAGGTGCCCAATAAGCTATATAACATACCGCTTCTTTTGGCTGCTTCGTGAGACCCGGCAAACAGATAATTTTTTCTTCCCAGGGCGACCGGCCGGATGCTGTTCTCTACTGGGTTGTTGTCGATGTTCAGCCTGCCATCGGTAATATACAGTGATAATTTAGACCAGCGTTCCATGCTATAGGCGAGCGCCTTCCCAATGGCGCTTTTAGGCAGAACATGTACATATTGCTGTTGCATCCATAACCACATCCTTTTCAGGATTGGCGCAGCCTTAGCGTTACGGACAACTTTTAGTTCTTCAAAGTTAAGAGCGGCTTCCCTGCTGATACGCTCGATCTCATACAGTTTTTGTATCTCGTTGAGGGCATAGGAGGCCCTTTCGTAATCGTTCTCCAATGCTTCATTGAACATACGCCGCGCATGTGCCATACAGTGCATCAGCGTGATGCCAGGGCGTTTGTCAAAAATATCGTACGCGACGTACCCGTCGGTCTGCAGATACCCTTTAAAGTTTTCCAGTATTTCCATCGGTCCCTCGCGGCCACGGCCTTCCTGGTAATCGAAGAAGACCAGTTTGTCAATGCTGTTTTGATATACCCAGTAAAAGCCTCTGTGGGTCTCCCCCTTCTTATCCTTATCGATCACCTTGATGGGAGTTTCATCTGCATGCAGGTAGCTGCTTTGTAATACTTCTGTTTTAAGTGCATTGAACAGCGGTGTGATCAACTGACAGGTATCGCTTACCCAATCGGTAAGGGTGGAGTAAGGGAGTTTAACGCCTACCCGTTCAAAACGTTGCATTTGTCGGTGCAAGGGAAGGTGATCGATGTATTTGTCAATTACGATCTGCGCCAGCAGGCCTTCTCCTGCTATGACCTTTGGCAACGGTCGGGATGGCAACTCGCCGATCAGAACGCCACGATTATCCGGACGGGCATATTTAATGCGCCTGTATTGCTTTACATACAGCTCTCCTGGCTGGTATTCCAGTACCTCCGTGATCTCCTCGCCCATCTTTTTGCAGGCACTTGTATCTCCATCAGGTTCTATGATGATCTGTTCCCGGCGCAGGCTTTCCGGTAGCCTGGTCCGGCCGGGATGTTGCAACGGCTTTGGTTCTACAACAATGTTTTGGCGGATATAGCTGATCTTTTGAGCGCCGGTGACTGATACGGCTGCTACCGCTTCCGTAGGAATGTCCAACGCTAATTGCGGATCGTTGGTAGTTGCCGCAACAAAACGCTCCTGCCGGGAGCCGAAGATGATCTTCTGTAACTGATGTAACTGCTGCTCCAGGGCCGTGATGCGCAATTGGGATTGCTCATACATTTGTTTATAATCAGGAGCGGCGCTTTGCATAGAAGAAAGTTCGCCTACACTACGCGGATACACAACTTTATTTATCAACTATTTATCCATCTGGTGTTGATATCTTTTGCGGTATTTGATCGTTTGCAGGGAGATCCCTTGCAGGATAAAATGCAGTTGGTTGGCGGTGATCTGCATACTTTTGGCATCCAGATCAAAGACGGGTACTTCAAAAGCGCCTTTTTCCAATCGTCGATAGAAGATGGTAAAGCCGCCCTGCTCATAGACCAGCAGTTTTAGGTGAGTACGCGGCTTATTGATGAAGATAAAGGCATCGCCCTGAGTAACCTCTCGCCCCAACTCATTGACAATGATGCCGCACAGCAGATTAAAACCTTTACGCATATCGGTCTCTTTGCGGTAAAGATGATAAGCCCGGTGATCGCTCAGCATGATCAGGCTGCTCATGACAGCAGTTCTTTGAGGTAAGCAGCACTTACCGGCTGGTAGATCTTTATACTGCCCACCACCGCAAATAAACCACGCTCCGGCAGGATCTGAAGGGTTGCGAAGCCCCCGGATGCCTGGGCTACTCCTGCCCCATATCTCTGCTTCCAGTTGTGAAAAGTACCTTCTGCAATGCCATGCGCGTCACAAAACGATTTTATAGATTGACCACTTTGAACTTGCTCCTGAACTAATTTTACGATAGCTGCCTTGCCACGCAACTTCCGAGCGGCTTTTTCCTTCTTTTCTTCCATCATGACTTTTAGCAGCTAATGTAGCCTAACCATCTGGCTACAGAAAGATGTACTTAGCCGGAGGGATACACCCCTTCTTGATTTAATGAGTAAGATATTTACGCGCCAGAAGTATAATCCAAGTCTATTGACTGAAATTATAAATCGCCCAAATCTTTATCATAAAATTGAAAGACCAGACAAAATATCGTCCAGCTTTAAGACTTTTGAAGAACTGCTTGAAACATTTTGAAAGGGAAGGAGGGCCAAAGCTGTAATCTAATTAAAACAAATTATAGTATTTCAGGAAGTAGTTGATTTTCAATAGGTCCTTGGTAAAATGGTTCGAAAGTTGTCGCCAGCTCTCCGCAACCTACCGAATGTTACTACTCAAAAGGGCTCATAAGAACTTGATTCTGTGAGCCCTTTTCTATTTCCACTACAAATCGATCCAAAAGAATTCAAATCATGCGGTGTCTTTTTAAGACACCACGCTTTTCAGGAAATTGCTAACAAAACAGGTGGCGGGATTAATAAGACAACCGGAAAGCGTCTCGACGCCTTCCTTTTTCACTAACCCACAAGAAGATTTTGTAGCCTTCGCTATCCCTTAGGAACAACGATGCCAAAGCCCGCTATGAAGAGCTCATGAACCTTTATCCCCAGCTGAACGATCTTGTACCCAAACAATTGATCGCTGCTACCTGGGCGTCTCCCGGGAAACATTGAGCCAGCTGTATAATCATCACTAAATTGTGATGTATGTCACACTGCCGGTTAAAGACCCCTTCGTTACTTTGAGAAGAAAAAACAAACAAAAACTATGTGGTACGATACAAAAACGACAAAACTATTGGGTATTGAATTTCCCATCCTGCAAGGGCCTTTCGGCGGCAATCTTTCATCCGTGGAGCTCGTGGCCACTGTATCCAATGCCGGCGGGCTGGGCGGTTACGGGGCCTATACCCTGACTCCGCAGGAAATTTATGACCTGGACAAACAGATCAAAGCCACCACCAGTAAACCGTACAACCTCAACCTTTGGGTGTCGGATACCGATGCGCCCGACGGCGTTGTCACAGATGAACAATATGAGCTGGCGAAAAAGATATTCAAACCATATTTTGATGAAGCAGGCATCCCCGTACCCGAAAAACCCGCGACTTTTAAGTCGCGATTCGAAAACCAGCTGCAGGTTGTCCTGGACATCCGCCCCAAGGTCTTCAGCTTTATGTTCGGCACCCTTTCCGCCGATATACTCGAACAATGCCGCAAGAGAGGCATCACAACCGTCGGCGCCGCAACTACCCTTGACGAAGCCATCGCCCTGGAAGCCACCGGCGTAGACATGATCATTGCCTCGGGGTTTGAAGCCGGCGGTCATCGGCCATCATTTCTGGCGCCCGCCGAATCATCGATCACCGGAACCTTCGTGCTGCTGCAGCTAATAAAAGAAAAAATAAAAACTCCCATCATCGCCGCGGGCGGCATCGCCAATGGCCGAGGGATAGCCGCGGCCATGACACTGGGAGCAGACGCAGCCCAGATCGGCACCGCCTTCCTGGCCTGCGATGAATCAAATGCGCTGCCCATCCATAAGCAAATGCTGTTTTCCGACGCAGCGAAATATACCACCCTGTCGAGGGCATTCACCGGCAGGCTCGGCCGCGGTATTACCAGCAGGATAGCCAAAGATCTGTCGGGCAAAGAAAAGGATTTCCTGCCCTTCCCTTTGCAAACCACATTCATGTCTCCCCTACGGAAGGCGGCCCTCGACCAGGAAAAATGGGATATGGTATTGTTCTGGGGCGGACAGATCTCACCTTTGCTCAAACATAAAAAGGCGGGGCAACTGATGCAGTCGTTGGTCGAAGAGACCGCCGCGTTGTTGCAATGACGGCCGCAATCGTCCAATCGGTCACGTATTTATTTTATCTCATTCACTCTTTGTAAAAATGCATTCTTCTCCCTTCTCGATATTTCAACTTCAGACCCATCCGACAGGATGACAACCCCACCCTCGCCTTTTATATATCGTTTGATATACTTCATATTTATGATGTGCGATTTGTGCACCCGCATAAAATTCCACTTCGACAATATCTGCTCCACTTACTGACACTTTTAGAACTTATGCAATCGTTGCAATACCTCAAAAAGGGTTTGTGGCAATTGACAGGCAAGAGAAAATATTATATGAGGTATTTCCTTTTGGCAACGGTCCTGACTATCCTTCGGACGGTCTTTTTTGGATTATCATAAAAAATAAGATTGGGTATGCGGACGCATCAACGGGTAAGATCGTTATTAATCCTCAGTTTATATGCGCGTGGCCATTTGAGCACTCGGTTGCAAAAGTTTCAATCGACTGCAAGAAGCAGTCATTTGGCGAGCACTCTACTTGGTTAAGTATTTGTTATTCCGGGTAGCAATGAGCGCTTGCTCTCAAAAGCGGTAATCTCTTCCTCTCCGCGCGTTCCGAACTGGGAGAATTAAGCTGATTTTTGTGGTTATTCCCTTTTTTTGGAATTATGTCGTATTTTTCCTACAAGGTTTGCTAGATTTCAGCTATTGAGCAAGTAGAAAAATTTAGCCATATAAAAATAAAAATTATGAGAGCAATTAATCCCTGGATCAACTTCAACGGAAATGCAGAAGAAGCATTCACTTTCTACAAATCAGTTTTTGGCGGAGAGTTCGCAAAGATCATTCGTTTTAAGGACTTATCAAGCGCTGAATTTCCGGTGGCAGAAAATGATGCGAATAAAATAATGCTCATTGCTTTGCCTATTGGCAAACACAATGTGTTAATGGCCAATGACGTTCCCGAATTTATGGGGCGGACAAACGAAAACGAAAACAGGTCTAAAATATCAGTTAGTGCACAAAGTCGTGAAGAAGCAGACAAAATATTTAACGGGCTATCAGCAGGCGGAAATATTGAGGGACCCATTGGCGATAGTCCCTGGGGTACCTACGCTGGAATGTTTAGAGACAAATACGGCATTGAATGGATTGTGGAATTTGACCCAAATTATGACGGACAAATTTAGTTGCAAGCAGAATATTAACTTCTACAGGTTACCTGTAGAAGTTATTTCTGAACCTCTTTATCTTTAAAGTCGGTAATGGTATTCCCATCATAACGATGCACGCCGTTTAAAGCGCCAAACCAAATACTTCCATCAGAAGCTTCTGAAATCCCGAAAATCATTCTTCTGGTTACTTCATCTTCTGATCTTATTTCGGCTACAGTTGGCTTTTCATTAGTCAAAGACTTTTCATCATAACGGGAAAGTGCCCACCCATTGGACGTTTGTGAACTAGTCCAGATGTTTCCTTTTTTATCTTCGATTATGGACCAAACGTTGTTAAAGGTTTTACCATCTTTATTTTTGAATATGGTAAATGTTTTGCCATCATAAGAGCAGGCGTTACCCCTTGTGTCAAACCAGAATTTCCCTGTTTTGTCTTCGATGATAGTAGTAACATCATTATTCGATAGTCCTACTTTAGTGGTGAAATTTCGAAAGGATTTTCCATGGTAAAAATAAACACCTGAATCTGTAGAAGCGAACCAGAGATTTCCGTGTCGATCTTCCAGAACATTCCAGAAGCGGGCCGAAATAACTTTACTTGTAATATTGGTAAAAGATTTTCCATCGTATCGAAAAACGCCCCCATTTGAAGCAGCAATCCAAATGTTGCCCTTTCTATCTAGCTTGATGTTACGAACCATTGTGTTCGGTCCGTAGCTGGTGACTACGTCTTTGGTTTCGGGCTTGGTATTCCGTACGGGCAGGTCAGTTCTGGTTTGTCCTTTACTGGAGTAGCAAAAGATAAACATCAGGAGCAAAGAATATAAATGTGCATATTTCATCATTTCACGGGATTATCGTAGGTTTTAGCTCTTTGTTTCTCCGCTTTGCCATAGGTTTAAGTTACTACAAAGGCCATGTTCTCCCCGCTAAGCCTACCGCTTATTTAAGAAGTCATTGGTTTTCAATGAATCTTTTACAAAAATGTTCGAAAAGTGTCCCTTCCAGTCTATCTATCAAATGAATACCCCAACGGGGGCATATCTTATTCCCGGACGCGCATCACCCTCCGTATGACCTACGTCAATAGAATGCCTGTTCCTGGTCATAATAAATGAATCCTTATTATCCAAATATCATGCACATCCATGATCCAGCTCTTCGTCAATCGCCCGTTCCCGTCCCTATCTTCGACAAAATCTTTGATTATGCAACGCCTAGACATCGAATTCATTCAACAATTCAAAGAGCAGGAGATGACGCTGCCTGTCATCGATCAGCGACATGGAAATTTATGCGTCCGCTGTTTTACGAACCAAAAGAGAGATAGACGACTTCTACGGAAATTGATTGAAAAAGAGATGGATCAAACGCATACAGTCAACGAACTCATCATCGGCCTGGAGACCGAGGATCTGGCCACTACCCGCCGGCTTATTTATTGCATGTCAGACCTCCTGGAAGCATTCTCCGCTGACATTCGAAAGGAGCCTTATTCAGCCCGTTATTACAAATCCATTCCTTCGGACGTCCTTCAGTTGCTGAAATTTCTTAATTCCGAAGAAAATCCTCATGTTGTTCTTTATAACTCGTTGAACGATCTGCTCGTCTCCGGCACATCCCCGGTATCCCGGGGACGGTCCTGCCAAAAGAGCATATCTTCTCTCATGACTATCTTAAAAGCCAGTTGCGACACGATGTGCGCTCAGAACGAGATATTTAGCGGCCTCGTCAAACAAGCATCCGCCGGGAAGGGAAAGTTGGATACTACCTCAAGAGTTGGTCAGCGGCTGGTTAAAATTTCAGGTTTGTTAGTCAATCTGATTGTGACGACGAGATACACACTCGGCCGGTTGGCTCAATGGCAAGAACTATTAATGCGCAGGGAAAGACAGGGAATTTACAACTGACGCCCTACCAAATCTCATTTGTCTTATAGGATCATAGTCAAGTTATACTAGCAGACCTTTACAGAGGAATTTATTTCTTTTCAATAGCGCAAAGTCGCAAATACGGGGTAATGATCGCTTGATTTTGAATCCCGTATCGCATACGCGTTCACGCATACAAATCCTCTGGAAAATAAATAGTCGTTTATGGGTGTCACCAACCCCATCATTGCTTTCGCGGTACTGCCAACCTTCGATGTTTGCCACTCAAATCCATTACTGCAGAATTTATTTACAACCGACCGGGAATATTTTGGAAAAGCCGTATTAAAATCCCCTCCTATCAAAACATATTGATAGTGCGACGATTCCTGCTGACCATAGTGAACAACGGAGTCAATCTGGTCCCCTCTCATTTTCCGACTCATTGCTACGGTTTCCGTGTGAACGCTGAACACCAGTATTTTCTTTTGATGGATATTTACTTCACCAATGGTAACGGACCGCCGTTGCTGGTTCTGCCATTTTGCATGCGGCAATATCAATTTTTCGGGATGTTCTATGGTACCTTTCGTTAGAATAGCGTTGCCTATATTTTTTTTATCGGACTTGTCATACGCAATGGGGATATACAGGTAATTCAAGCTCAACCCCCTTGCAATTGCTTCTACACCTCCTTCATTCATTTCCTGTAACAAATAAATATCAATCGGTGTTTTCTTTTCCAGCTGTTTCATTTCGGAAATCGCCAATTCTATTTTCCTGGCTTTTTTAATGTTAAATGTTACCACATTCAACGAGTCAGATGGTTCCGTGTTTGCTATTTCCTTTTTTTCGGAATTAAACAACGGCTTATCAGCATCCCCGTAAAAGTTAAGGGCGCGGCAAGAAAACAGGCTGATCAGAAAAATGATTAGAAACAGGTTAAATTTCATTAAACTTGATTATTGGACAAAGCAATTACGTAATATACAAAGTTTTATTTATATTTAGCCCTTCCCGCTCCACTTTCTGGCTAATCTAAGTACCTTCAGCTAATCAAATAAAGTTACATGAGTAAATCTCCGGCAATAAGGACGACGCTCACTTTTCGCCATGAGATTGATCATGCTATTCGCTTTAGACAGAGCGTAGCTTAGTATAGAGAATTATTTGCATGAAGCATCGTTTTCTACTCACGCTTACTTTCCTATATGGTCTGACGCATTCATCTGGCCAGCGACAGTTAATGGTCCAGGACAGCCTCGTGAGGGCACATCATTTTCAACGGGCAGCTGCGACAATGCTGCTGGCTGAAGCTGCTCCCTTCCTCTTTGACAGATACGTCGCGAACAAGGATTATGCACGCGTATCGTTCAGCACTATAGGGTACAACTTGAAGCCTTCCAATTGGACATGGGATAACGATGGGTTCCAAACCAACCAGATCGGGCATCCTTTCCACGGCAGCCTTTTTTTTAATGCCTTTCGCAGCAATGGCTATAGTTTTTGGCAGTCTGTCCCCGCCGCATTTGCGGGCAGCTATATCTGGGAAACCTTTTCGGAAAACCAGCCTCCGGCCCCCAATGACTTTATCAACACCGGCTTCGGAGGTGCCGTGCTCGGAGAAATGACACACCGCCTGACAAACCGGCTGCTGAATAACCATAGCCGGGGGCTAAACAGGCAGGTCAATGAGATATTAGCAATGCTTATCAACCCATCCAATGGCTTCACCAGGCTCACAAACGGACAATGGGGCAAACCTCCCATCACCCTGACGGCGGAGGATTCCATCCCTATGGGCATCGAACTTCAGGCTGGATTAAGAAAATATAATGTCAATAACACTAACCCATTCAGAGACGGCAGATTCGGTCTCTATGGCAGGATCCATCTTTTATATGGCGATCCCTTCAAATACCTCCGCCAACCTTTTAGCCATCTGCATATCACCGCCGAGTTCGGCCAGGACGATAGCTCTAAGATCAATATCGTCAGCGTATACGGCTCCCTAACAGGATGGATGATTCACTCGGAGAAATTCCGGCATGTGGCTGTCCTTTCGGCCAATTATGAGTATATCAACAACGCAGCATTCTTCTACAGCGGACAAAGCATCCGCATGAATCTCTTTTCGCAATTCCCAGTTCAACGTAATTTTATGATTCACACGGCAATTGCTGCCGGCCCCATGATCCTGGCTGCGGTCCCGGACCATTACCTGTACAAGGCAAGAGACTATGACTACGGCCCTGGGTTAACCTTTAGCTTGTCGGGTGGATTCACGCTGGCCGGAAGGCTATTCTATAACATCACTTATCGTGGAGGTTGGATGCATACCACGGATGGCATCGCTACCAATTACCTCCTGCATGCCTTCACCAATGAAGTCAGCATCCGAGCCATCGGCAATACCTTCATCGTAATGGAATCAGGTTATTTCAATCTGCATGGCAACTACAATCATTATCAGACGATTGACAATACTTATCCTTACCTGCGCCTGTCTGTCCGATGCCGGCTGGGATCCTGGTGACAGGTGATCATTCCATTCCCTGATCCCGGAACATCCATAGCTCTAATATCCGTTTGCCAAAAGGGAAATAGCTATTCTTCTGAGATAATAACTATTTTAGTACTCATATGCCCGTTAAAAGCAATACTATCATGAATAGATGGAAAGCGCTGGGAATAATTTTTATCCTGTTATTGGCTCAATCCGTTCCCGGCCAATCAAAACTTCCCGTCATTAGGGCAACTTCAAAAAAGGTATCGATCAACGATGGAGGCTTTTTAGATAAAAATGCCTGGGCACTTTCCCCGAAGATCCGGCCGGACATTTTCACCGCGGACAGAACGAGGGAAACAAAATGGGTAACTTTTTATACTGATGTAGATTCCATCAGGGTAAAAGTAAAACCGGGAACCAGTTTTGATTTTATCGTATTGTTAAATGGTAAAGACTCCTGCTACACCCGGATCGTAAGCGCCATCCCTCCGAAAAGGACCCTGAAAGGGAAAATTGACAAAAATGATACGATCCCTTTTACATTGAGCTCATTCAATGCCATTCATGTAAGGTCTGTCATTAATAATACGGACACCCTGAACCTGCATTTTGACGTCGGCTCTTTTGATTTCCATTTGACGAAGGATTGTCTGGCGAAATTGAAAAAGGTATACAAATTACAACTGGGAACCAGACCTTAAAGTGATCAGGACAGCAATCCTCAGGGATCCCCGGGGTGTAGCATATGAAAATAAAATAGTCCTCTCCCCTCTCCTGAGACTCAACAATTTTGCGCTTGCGAATATTCCGACGTTCGTTTTAGCGAATAAAAATCCTGCAGGCTTCGAGATCAATGACTTCGGCAATGATCTTTTAAAGCGATTTAATATTATACTGGACTTCAAAAAAGACTACGTGTACTTGAAGCCCAACGAGTTAATGAGCTTACCATACAGGGAAAATTCTTAGGTCAGGATCAGCAATCGCAATTGGTATAAATACGGTGACGTACATATACTAGCTTTTTCAGGACTTTTGCTCTTGCAGGTAGACATCCGGTGAACTACCTTTGCTATATCCAATTCCAATGTAAGAACAAGATATCCTACTGAATTACACCAATATCCTCGTGAAATAACCGAATATCCAGAAAAACCATCCAATAATTTCCTGCGAAAAACTCGTTATCCAATTCTCTGAAAAACCTCCGACTTATCCAGGAGGTTTTTTTTATTTTTTCGGCCGGGCCGAATGGGCTCCCAAAAGCCATGAAGGGCTACCGCTGAAATGGCACTTCGTTTATCTAATTCCCAAAATAGAAGAAAAAGGTGTTTTTTGTTGATCTGGATTGGAATATTATTGCATTGCCCATAGTGGGACAATAATAATTGAAAATTCTGATGGATGGAATATACTGACGAATCCTTTGACAAAAAAGACTTCACCTGCGAACCGCTGCAAAAAGGCACATACGAGAACTGCATTTTCAGGCATTGCAATTTTTCCAGCTCAGACCTTTCATCCGTCAGATTTATAGATTGCGCATTCAACGCGTGCAATCTAAGCCTGGCGCGGCTGGATAAGACCGTATTTCGCGACGTCCAGTTCAAGGGCTGTAAAATGGTGGGACTTCACTTTGAGCAATGCGATCCCTTCGGGCTCTCGTTTGGCTTTGAGGGCGGGCAGCTTGATCAATCTTCTTTCTACAGGAACAAACTAAAAAAGACAATCTTTAAAGGGATACAATTACGGGAAACGGACTTCACCGAATGCGATCTGACCAATGCGGTCTTTGACCATTGTGACCTGGCTGGGGCGACCTTTGAAAATACGATCCTGGAGAAGGCCGATCTGCGAACATCTTTCAACTACTCTATTGACCCCGAAAGGAACAAGGTAAAAAAGGCAAAGTTCTCCTTACAGGGGCTGCCCGGGCTTTTGAATAAATATGATATTGAAATTCAGTAGTGCAGCAGCAGCGACCTGCCCAGAAACGCGCTGTAACGCTCGGCCTCCCGTCGTATGGCTGTCCTTAGGTCCCTGCTTTTTTTCAAGGGGGTGCTGACCTGGATCGCCACTGTATGCTTTTCCAGCACCTGCGCCCAGGTGCCTGATGCCAGTCCGTCGATGAAGACCGCGGGCTTGAATATACCGTGGTTGGCGTACCCTACCGTCAGTTCGTCAAAGGCGGGGAGCAGGTGAAGAGAAAGGAGGTGATCTGGCGGCTTACCTGCGGGATCAAACCAATACTCCTGTCCATTGACGACTTCGCAAGCCAGCCAATGTATATTCATTTGCATGCCGGAGTGCACTTCTGCCGGGCGCAGGCCGCTCCATATTGTAAAGTCATACACGGTGGCAGGGCCACGGCTGCGGAAATATCTTTTGGTGAGCTCGGCAATGGCCTCCGCCCTGTCAAATCGATATGCCAGGGGCGCCGGTTGCTCCAGTAACGTATACCTGAAATGCCGGCCATCCATACTTGTGCTGCAAATCAATCCATCCAGCTCAGCATCCATCAGGAGCAATCGCAGCCGGAGATCATCGGTAGGGCATTTTGCGTCTTCCAAAGACGCCAGAAGATCTTTGCGGGCGAGCTGTCCTCTTTTTAAGGCACGGACGATTACCTGTTTACCTTTTTTCAGGACGACGTCATCCAGACCCAGCGAACGATATAAACTCTTATTAAACGCTTTTAGCCTCGGCGCCGTCAGGGCCAGCATCCAGTGGATGTCGTCCCGCGCAATGAAATGCCAGGCCGGCTGCAGGACGTGGGTCCGGAGTATCAATCCCTCTTTGAATGCCTTTCCAATGCTGTCGTCCGTACTGCCTGCTATCCTGGCGCCGATGGACCATCTGGCACCTGCAGGATCCTCGGCGCGGACACAACCCATCCATTTGACAAGTCCTGCGGGCTCGGCAAACCTGCTATCCGCCATCTGCTGGCTGAAAAGTCTTCTGACGGCTATATCCTGGCTGGTCATAAATGACGTTTACACGGTGTTGACCCAGCAAGATTACGCCGCGCCACTGACAGCCCTATGTCAGCTGCCCGTCATTCTGTTCGAAGGCTTCTCACCGGGTTGGCAACGGCAGCCCTGATTGCCTGAAAGCTGACAGTCAGCAGGGTAATGCCGATAGCCAGCAAACCTGTGCCAACAAAGATCAAAGGGCTGATGTTGATACGGTAGTCGTATTTGGAGAGCCACCCGTGCATAAAATACCAGGCCAGCGGCGAAGCAATAAGGCAGCTGACGATCACCAGGAACACGAAATCCTTTGACAGCAACAGCCACAGCTGAGGCACGGAAGCTCCCAGCACTTTGCGTACGCCTATTTCCCGGGTGCGGCGTTCCGCCATAAAAGAAGCCAGCCCAAACAGACCGAGGCAGCTGATAAAAATGGCCAGGGCCGCGAAAATGCCCGACAGCTGACCCACCTGGTTCTCACTCCGGAACTTGCTATTAAACTCTTTATCCGTGAAATGGTAGTCAAACGGATAGGCCGGGTTGTATTTTTCAACGATGGGTTGGATGGAAGCCAGCGCCTTTTTGACATCTGCGTCATCTTTCAGGCGGATCATTCCCTGGAATAAGAAATAGGGCCTATACAGCATGATGGCAGGGGCAACAGGCTCGAAAGGATTTTCCATCATCACGTTCTGAGCGACACCGATCACAGTCATGTTGTCTTTTCCAAATTTAACGGTGCTGCCAAGGGGATTTTTAAATCCCATAAGCCTGACAGCCGCCTCGTTCAATACCACGGCATTGCTATCGGTAGCAAATTGCGGTGAGAAGAATCTCCCTTCTTTCAGCTTGATGCCGGATGCCTTCTCATAATCTAAGTCTATCATGATGGCTGAAAACACGGGATTGCTGTTGGGATCCTTTCCTTCCCAGGAGAAATCGCCCCAGTTATTATAAATGCCTGTCATAGGGCTGGAAGACCTGCTGACGGCGGCTATCTGGCCAGTGGCCAGGAGGTCCCTTTTCATGGGCAGGAAGTTCTTTTGCAGATCAGCAGAAAGGTTGAGCGCTATAAGATTATTGGGGTCATATCCCAGCGGCCTGTTTTTAGCGTAACGGATCTGTTGAAAAACGATGACCACGCCGATGATCAGTGCAATGGAACAGCTGAACTGGACCACTACGAGGATCTTCCTGGGAAGGCTGGCGCCTCTGCCGGGAGTAAGAGCGCCCTTTAAGACCTTCACGGGCTTAAAAGCCGAGAGATAGAGCGCTGGATAGCTGCCTGCCAACAGGCCTGTGACGATACAACCTGCCAGCGCGATGCCCAGCAGGGGTAAATTGGCAAGGTTCAGCTCGACATACTGGAAGCCCATGTCCTTTAACAGCGGCAAGGATAGCTTGACAATAAGCAAGGAGATCAGGAAGGCGATAAAGGCCGTGATAACCGCTTCACCGAGGAACTGCGCTATCAGCTGCCGGCGTTGGGAACCGATGGCCTTGCGAATGCCCACTTCCCTGGCTCTTTTCTCCGAACGGGCCGTGCTCAGGTTCATAAAATTGATGCAGGCAATGACAAGGACCAGCAGACCTACGATGGTGAACATACGCACATAATCAATGACGCCGCCGGTATTTTCCCATTCATCGAAGTGGTTATAGAGATGCCATTTCTCCATGGGGTGAAGGAAGAGAAGGCCTTCATGCTTACTGTTTGTTTTCTTTCGTACGACATCCGCTATCCGGCGGGAAAAGGCATCCATACTGACGCCTTCCCGCAGCTGAACATAGTTCTGCAGGAAGTTATTCTGCCATTGTCCTTTGGCCCCTTTGACAAAATCACTGGTGGCAATATTGAGTTCGAAAGGTATCAGGAAGTCGAATGTAATAGAGGAATTTTCCGGGATGTCTTTCAGAATGCCTGTCACCGTTAAATCTGACCGGTTGTCCATTTTGATCGTCCGTCCTATAGGATCAGCGTCGGCAAACAAGGCTTTGGCCAGCGATTCGGTCAACACGATGGAATAAGGGTCTTTCAAAACCTTGTCCACATTGCCTTTTACCAGGGGAAAGGTGAACATCTTTAAAATATCGGGGTCTGCAAAATGCCCCCTTTTGCTTATCTTTTTGTCGCCGGCCCACAGGCTGTGATCATCGCCCCAATCCAGGCGGGTGATATGTTCTACTTCGGGATAGTTGTTCTTAAGTTCATCATACAATGGCAGCATAATGCCGTTCTGCACTTTTTTTTCACCGTTGAAGACATTCTTTTTTTTGATCTTGCCGATCTGTGCCTTATGGACATTGAACGCGTCGTAGCTGGCCTCATGGCGGACCCACAGCCCGATGAGCAGTACCACCGCCATACCTACCGCCAGGCCAAAGATGTTGATAAAGGAGTATCCTTTATTTTTCAGAAGATGCCGGATAGCTATTGTAAAGTAGTTCCTGATCATGGCCGTTTGTTTTACCTTGGAGGGTAAATTTCATTCCAAAGTCACAAATTATTCATTATCAAATTATTAAAACATAAAAGCCGGGTAAAGATGTATCGGAAACGGACAGTCATTGTCCGGTAAAAATCGCGAAATTGCCCCATGATCCTGACGGCAACCATTAAATGACCCTATCATGCAAATAATTACAGCAATAAAAGACGATTACCTCATCACGACAGACAAGACAAAGCTGGATGTCCAATTCATCCATCATTTCCTATCCACGGAAGCTTACTGGAGCAAGGACATCCCTCTGGACACAGTGCAGCACTCGATCCGGAACTCTTTGAACTTTGGCGTATATCACCTCGACAAACAGGTAGGCTATGCCAGGATCGTTTCGGACTTTGCCACCGTAGCTTATCTGGGGGATGTATTTATTATTCCGGCCCACCGGGGAAAGAGCCTATCCAAATGGCTAATGGAACAGGTGATGGGCCACCCGGACCTAAAGGGGTTGAGGAGGTGGATCCTCCTGACCCGCGATGCCCATGCATTGTACAGTCAATACGGCTGGCAGTCCATCGCCAGCCCGGACAGATGGATGGAGGTACATCATCCGGACGTCTATACCCGTGGGAAGTAATAGCATCAATGGTCATTACTGAAAAGTCGGACAGATATACCGCATAGACGTCACAGGCAACCGTTGGTTAATTCGGGTATTTCCACGTTTTTTTTTGCGGACCTGATGAAATAACTTGCCTCTTATAACCATTCTATTTATGCCTATCAAAGATTACGGCGTCCTTAAAGGAAAAGCTTCCCAGCGTATCCTGGCCACAAAGAACAGCGAACATTACCAGATCCTCGTCAACCATGGCAATGACCCACACCGCATTGCCATCAATACACAGTCCAGCGAAGCGCCCAGCCAGGTGCTTTTCTACGCTGATGATGATTTTCATCATGCCATCACTGACGCGATCCTTCAGGCCAATCTCCCTGATGCCTTTACACCATTACCTTCCCGGCCCGACGGACTGGCCCTGGATTTCATCCGGGGTAATTTGTTCGACGTAGCGCAGATGGTTCCCCTGGACTCCAATGTACCGGGCGATAACAATGACCTCAACGACAAGCTGGACCTTTTTGTACAGCAGGCCATTTCGGACAACGACGCCGTCGTTTACGCATTCGGACAACATTGGGTGGACGCGGACGGTGCAGACAAGTATTTTCCGGAGATCAGTCCCAGCACGGGCATTCATGACATCCATATGAACCAGGGCAACCCCAAGGGGAATTTTCTGAAGGACAATGGCATCTACCAGGATGGCGGACTTATCTTCCATTTCCCGTCCCGCAACCGGTGGGCTGCCGTCTTTACGGCCTTCCAGTCCCAGTCATTCCATACGGACGACGTCACCGGCAATCCGCTGAACGACCTTCCGCCTAACGATCCCGGGCAACCGGAGAATGATACGCCCGTACGCATCATTGCGGCCAAAGTGAACCCCAAAGGAGACGACGTGGGCAAGGAGTATGTCCTCCTCCTGAATAAAAGCGCTGCCGACATCGATCTTTCTGGCTGGCAGATCGTCGACAAGCAAAATAAGAAAGACACGCTCGGCAAGCTTACTGTTCCCGCCGGCGACACTTTAAAGGTGACGCTCAGCGGCAAAGGCGCCCAGCTTTCCCAGAAGGGAGGCATCATCACCCTGCTGAATAAAGAGGGCTTAAAAATAGACGGGGTGACCTATACTGCAAAGGATGCCAGCGTAGAAGACATGGTGATAGAACTTTAATTTGCGCGGCTATTTCACGGCGGCAGGAGGCCAGTCATCCGTCCGGAAGGGGGCGGCCGGCAGGCCTTCTGTATTATAAAGGTCGCCCACTACCCAATCCTTATACGCATATCGCACCGCCACCGGCATCCTGACACTGTCAGACCAAACGGTGACCCCATTGCCCGTGATCTTAGCATTGGCCGGATGGAACACCTTGTCCTCTCCTGCCACTTCAAACGCGGCCAGGGACTTGCCGAAAGAGGTGAGGCCATTCAATGCATGATCGAAACTGACCGCGATGCCGTCCCTTTCGACCTTCATGCCATGATAAGTAGGGCTTGCATATGGGATCCCTGTGCGGCCATACGTGTCAGCCAACGCCCAACAGGCCAACCGCTGGCTGATGACTGCCTTATCTGCCGGATGTATGCTCCGCTGTTCGCCTGCATCCATACTGACCACCATGCCGGCGTGAGGGATCCTGGCCATGGCTTTCAGCTGCGCTTCTCTCAGCGGAGCAGCGGGCCCCAGTTTGTCGTTGTAGCCATAGGGCGCTATCTGCACATAATAAAAAGGCCAGTCTCCCCTGTTCCACAGCTGCCTCCATTCCCGCACCATCGTTGAGAGGAGGCTGTCGTAGATCTCCGGGTTGGACCTGTTCTGTTCGCCCTGGTACCAGATCACGCCTTTGATCCCGTAGTCTGTCAGCGGTTGTATCATAGCGTTATAGAGAACGGTGGGTTCATTCTTGGTGATCTTCGTGGTGTCGGTAGCCGCGAAAGTCTTTATGTTTGGAAAGTTCTTTAAGCCGGCCTGATCCATCCATGCTTCTATGACAGTGCCACCCCAGGCAGACATGATGACGCCTACGGGTACTTTCAGCTTTTCCTGCAGTATCTTCGCATATTGATAACCCACCGCGCTGAAGTCCGCTATATTGGCGGCGTCGGCTTTCTGCCAGGATGTGGCCTTACAGTCGGATTGTGGCGTCCGGGACAGGGCTCGTTCCAGCCGGAAAAGGCGGATCTGCGGGTTGCCGGCATCCATCAGCAGCTGGGTGGATCCAAGAATGGGTTGATTTTTAAACCCCTTCACAGGCATCTCCATGTTGGACTGACCGGAGCATAGCCAGACCTCTCCGATGAGGATATTGTCAAGTATGGTGGCCTTCCCGTCTGACAGGATGATCTTATAGGGGCCGCCGGCTGCGGGCGTTTTCACCATCACTTTCCAGGAGCCGTCAGCGCCAGCCATGAATGCATAGGTCTTATGGTCCCAGGATGTGGTGACGGAAACCCTGGACCTTGCGGTGGCCTTGCCCCATAACGGCGCGTCTGTCCTTTGCTGAAGGACCATGTTGGAGGCGATGATGGACGGGAGGCTGATCTCGCTGAAAGCGTGCAGTGAAATAATCAACAAAAGCAGAAAGAAAATACTACGCATAGTTAAAAAATTCAGGTAACAGAGATTGAGCGATCGCCCTGGCCGGCGCCACTTCTTTTTCATCGATCCATTTATAGGGCCAGCGCAGGCGCGTGCCCACTGTCCCCCACCCTCCCACGGCAGCCAGGAATTTATCAAGGGCAGGGTTGGAATAACCCGCCTGTTTAAAAGGCAATATACAACGATCAAAGAATTCCCCTATCCGCCGCTGTATCCGCAACGCTTCCTCAAGGTCCGTATCCATCATCCGCCACCAATCCTGTGCTCCCGCCGGACTCAGACAGGCTACGTTGGAATAAGCGCCGGAAGCCACCTTCTGTTGTACGCCCATGGCGAGTAAGTGACCAGGCACAAATACCGACAGTTCCCGAGCATAAGGACGCATCTCGTCATACCAGCCGCTATCGCCGCCACCCGTCTTCACCCCTATCACCTGCGGAACAGCCTTTGACAGCCTGGCCATATCCAGTGGCTGCAGCACACATTTCGCATGCGGAGGATTGTACAATACCAACGGTACGCCTTCCGCCGCTTCGGCCATCTTCCGGAGAAAGAGGATCTGCTCGTCCTGCCCGGCCGTCACCCAATCGGGCAGGATCACCTGGAAAGCAGCCGGTCGCAAAGCCACCGTCCTTTTAACTCTTTCCAGCGAGATGAACGGGACAGGATGGCTGGCGCCGATCTGGAAAAGCATGCGGGCGGTATGGCATTTTCCGGCCATCAGCGTCTGTACCCGAAAGAACTCCTCTTCACTTTGATTGTGCAATTCGCCTGCGGTACCATTGGAATAGATACCGTCCAGGCCGGCTCCGGCGAGATAGTCCAGCTCCTCACCCAGCCTGTCGAAGTCGATGCTGTCGTCTGCATTGATGGGCAGGAGCAACGTGCCCCAATTGCCTTTAAGGTCTTTTGCCGTCAGCATTATTCCTGCTTTTTAAATTCGGTCCAGGGAATTTCTTCAAAAACGATGCCTTCATAGGGCCGTTGTTTCCCCGCTTCGTAGAGACAGGCCAGGTTGCCGTCCGGCAACATAGCCAGACAGGAATAGGCGGAAGGGCCTTCATACAATAATTTCTGTAAGAGCCAGGTCCTGCCGTCGTCAAAGCTTACTCTCACCGTCATGGCTATACGTGCCGCAGCGCTGGCGGGGTTGGAGAAAGCAAGGCCGTGCTGTCTGTCAGCGGAATGAAATGCCAGTAGATTACCTTCGCATACCGGCTCTACCAGGGTCGTATCGGGAGGCTGCGGCATCCAGTTCTTTCCTGCATTCTTACTAATGGCGATCTGCCTGTATCTTGTTTTGCCTGTATTGCGCATATTCAGCATTAGCCGGCCGTTGGAAAGCTCCGCCAGGGTGGATTCGTTGGTGCTGTCCTGTGCGACGCCTCCCAGCACCCAGGTCTTGCCATGGTCGTCAGACCAGATAACATGGGCGTTATTCCTTTTTGTCGAGGCCTCCATATGGTTGCAGGGGACCACTAACCGGCCTTTTTTCCGCCCCCCGGAGATCTGCAGACCACGCCCGGGCCCTGTTGCATACCACGTCCAGTTGGACTGCTTGACGCTGCCGGTGATCTCTGTGGGAGCGGACCAGGTAAGTCCCTCGTCACCAGAGGTGAGGACAAAGACCCGGCGGGTATCGGCGGAACTACTGTTGACGATGGCTTTTTCTTTGTCGGCGCCCAGGTTCCAGGTGGACAGCAGGATGATGGCCCCCGTTGTTTCATCCACTACTGGCGCCGGGTTCCCGCAGGTGTTGGCGGAGTCGTCCCATACTACCCGGAGCGGTCCCCAGGTATTTCCCCCGTCTGTCGAGCGCCGGACCACCAGGTCGATGTCCCCTGCGTCGCCGCAGTTGTTCTTCCTTCCTTCGGCAAAGGCAAGAATGGCGCCTTGGCGCGTGGTGATCAGGGCCGGGATGCGGAAACAGGAGTAGCCGTCTTGCCCGCTCTGAAAGATATAGTTGAGGTTGGGAGCCTGGGCAAACACAGGGCGAGCGGATAAAAAGAGGATGGGAAGGAGCAGGAGTATGAATTTCCGGAGAGAGAAGAGGTAACCAAAGAACAGGCATCCCGCCACGGCGAACAAGGGATAAAGGAAGAAGCTTACGGCGCCGGAGCGCTGCAGAAAATAAAGGCCGATGCAGCTGAGGACGAACCCTGCAAGGATGCCCCGGCTGTTGATCCGCGGGAAGAAGATGCCTGCGGCGAACATACCGGCCAGGCAGCCCCCGAACAGCCCGATGATCTTCAGGTATTGGTCCCAGATAGAGGCATTCTGCAGATAGACCAGATAGCAGGCGATGCCGCAGCCCAGGGTCCCCAGCAAGATGGTGAACAGGCGGGCAAACTTGAGACATTGCCGGTCGCTGGCTCCTTTTTTCAGCGCCTTGTAGAAGTCGGTGGTGACGACGGTGGCGATGGAATTCATGCTGGAGCTGATGGTCGACATGGTGGCGGCGAAAAGGCCGGCGATCACCAGGCCGGAGAGGCCGGCGGGCAGCTGCTGGGAAATAAACCAGGGAAAGACGTCATCGATGCGGCCGTTGGGATTCAGTTCGCCCGGATGATGACGATAGAAGAACCAAAGGGCCGTGCCTACGCCAAAGAAGATCACAGAAGCGGGGATCACCATCAGGGCATTGGTATAAATGCTGCGGCGCGCCTCTTTTTCAGTGGCTGTAGTGAGATAGCGCTGTACCACGACCTGGTCCGAGGTATAGGTCACCAGGTTGGTAAGAAGAGCGCCGATAGCAACTACCCATAGGACGGGCTGTGAGATGCTCCAGCCCAGGTTAGCCACGCGGAACTTATCGTTCGTGAAAGCTTCCTGCAGCAGGCCGGAGAAGCCGCCGTGGGTGTGCGCGGTAATGAAAAAGAAGCTGGCAAGCGCCCCTCCCAGCAGGACGAATACCTGCATGACCTCGGTCCATACGACTGCCTCGATGCCGCCAGCTACGCTGTAGGCTGTGGTGATAAGCGTCGTGAGGAGGATGCAGGCAAATATGTTGATACCGGTGACGGTGCTCAGCACGAGTGCGGGTAAGTAGATCACCACTCCCAGCCTGCTGAGCTGAAAAATAACGAAAGTGAGACTGCCCAGAAATTTGACCCTGCTGTCAAAACGTATGCGCAGGTATTCATAGACGCTGGTCAGCTTCAATTTCCGGAAGTAAGGCAGGTAAAAAAAAGTGACGATGGGAGCGATCGCCACGATCATCACATTGTTCATGATATATGTCCAGTCGGTGGCATAGGCTTTGGCCGGAATGGCGATGAAAGTGAGGGCGCTAAGTTTGGAGCCGAAAATGCTGAGACCTGCCGCCCACCAGGGGATCTTTTGTCCCCCCAGGAAGAAGTCGCCCGTGGTCTTGCCCATATTCCGGGAGACCCATACACTGATGCCGATGACGAGAGCGAAGTAGCAGGCTATAACGGTCCAGTCCAGCGCTCCGAACTTGCCGGATGGCTGCCGGGGCGAGGCCGTCAGAACTTTGTTGCTGCGTACCCCGGGCCGGGCCTCACCCCCGGGCAGGACCACCTGGCCGTTCCAGACGACAAGGGGTGTCGTCACGGGTGCATAGGTGCTTCCATGCGGGTTGTCCGCCGCATCGGTCTTTTTTTCGACGGGGATACCCCCCATCATCGACCAGGCGCCCGTGATGGTGTTGAAAGCTACTATCCCGTTGGTAAACCCCGGGTGGTTATCTTTCAATATGGCGGTTAGTGCTGCCCGTGAACCATCGTCTCCGCCGAAGAGCACGAGGTGGTTCTGACCGGCCTGGTAGGCTGGCGTAGGCGCTGCAGCCAGGGGATGGGGCAGGTCGGCCACCCGGCCCCATCCTTTTCCCGGCTGGTATTTCCAGCAGTCTTTCAGATATTCTCTTGTCCCGGCGCTGTCCTTGAGATGGACGCCTCCGAAAATATAGACTTCGTTCTCACCCGCACCGGCGGCCGCCAATATGCGGGACGGTCCGGGCATAGAAGGCAGGATCTCCCATTTTTGCAAGGACGCCGAAAGATCGAGGGACCAGAAGGCGCCCCCGGGAGCGAGGACGAATATCCGGTGCTGCAAAATAACGCCGCATCCATTGACCAGGGGCTCGGGCAGAGGCGGGAGAGATTGGGTTGATATCCTGCCGGCCTGGTATTGCAGTATAAAAGCATCTGCATATTCCCTTTGGGCGTCGCCGCCTCCCAGGCATATCAATCCGCCGGCGCCGGAGATAGAAATCCCATACCCCAAAGCTCTTGGCAACCTGCCTGCCTCTTTCCAGGCGCCGCCGGGCCGCTCCAGCACATAGATCTTATCATACCATGTCTTGGTACCGCCTGTCCAGGGTCGTTGGTTACCAGGGAAGTTGGTGCCACCAGCCAGGAGGAGCGCCCCCCCGCTGGTGCCGGCAAAGGAGCCGGCAAGGCCATCTGCGTCCGGCAACGGGCTGGCTTGTCCCCAGCTGAAGAAGTCCTTTTCCACAGAGGGAGTCTGGCTACGGGCTTTCATAGTTGATATTGATAGAGATAAAAAGACGAGAAATAATTTTTTCAATATGGACATGCCGGATATTTAGGAAATGTGCTGAGGTTTTCGCGTGCCGACCTTGTCAAAGAATGACAGGGCGGCAAGCTCTCTGTGAAATTCGTCAAAGCTTTCTTTGTCCAGGGTAGCAAGCGGAAGCCGGCAGGGCCCCAGGTCCCAGCCCAGCATCTGCATGATGGCCTTCTGACCCGGGATAGGTGGATATTTCAGCAGGATACGGATCACTTCCACCAGATATGCATGCTGTTGTCGGGCAGTTTCCATATCTCCTTTCTCAAAAGCCTCCATGGTACGAAGGTACAGTGGCGCGGCGAAAGTATAGGTGCTGCCGATGGCGGCCTTCGCACCGGCCGCGAGAGCGGGCAGCAACAGCTCATCCACGCCATAGAGGATGTCAAACCGACCCTGGCTGTAATTCAGGCAGGCCTGGTATTCCTGGATAGTGGCGGCGGTATATTTTATCCCTGCGAGGTTGGGAATACGCCTGCCTCCCAGCCGCAGGAACTCGATCATGTCCATGCCCACACCGGTGAGGTGGGGAATATGGTAATAGTAAAAAGGCAGACCCGTCGCCGCACCCGCGATGTCGGCCATGCAATCCACCAGATTTTCCACCGACGACGGCTTGAAGTAAAAGGCCGCCACGGCTGAAAACGCGTCAGCACCGATGGTGACAGCGTGTGCCGCCAGTATCTTTGCTTCGGTGATACAGCTGTGACCTACGTGCACGATGATCAGCAGCCGCCCGGCAGCTGCTTTTACAAATGCTTCTGCTACCAACTTGCGTTCTTCGAGGGTCATATTGGGTCCTTCTCCATTACTGCCGCAAACAAATATTCCACGGACGCCGTCCCGCAGCAATTTGTCCACCAGGGGGGGTATCAGACTTGTGTTGATGCTGCCATCTTCATAGAACGGGGTAAACGCCGCCGCGATCAATCCTTCGATTTTTTTACTCATAATTATTCTTTAAACTAATTGTTTCGTTTTCTCATGCTGCGGCCGGATCAATATCCACTCGTCTGGATCAACTTGCTGTTGTTGGCCAGCACGGTGGAATTCAATGGCCAGAACAAAGGGGTGGTCTTACCGGCCAGGTTGGGTACGTATTGGTATACATCGATGACGCCTTCTTTATGGAAACGTACGAGGTCATACCAGCGTTTGTTCTCGAAAAACAGTTCTCTTCCTCTTTCATTCAAAATTTCTTTTTCCACTGTCAGCTTATCCGTCGCTCCGGCGTAATCACCATTACCCGCACGACCCCGCACCTTATTAAGATAAGCAATAGCAGAATCCGTATTGGCCGCGGACAGGGCAGCAAAAGCTTCCGCCTTCATCAGGTAGATGTCAGCGAGGCGGTACATGATGATGTCGTTGTCTGAAACCCTGTCATCAGTGTATTTTGTCCCGGGATACTTGGTGATCCAGGAGATCTTAGGCCCCGAAGATTGCCTTTCCGTCACCCAGGTAAAAGGAATGCGTTTGTCATTGGGGCTGGCGCTGAACAATCCCCTCGACAAAGTGCTGATCTGATAAGCGCCCTGGCCATTGCTGGTGGTGAGTACATACGGCAAGCTATCCAGGTTAAGCGCTCCTTGTACACCTGCATTAAAATAAGGCAGGGCATTGAGTCCATAGTTGGCTCCCGTCTCATCCCGCAGATAAAAGGCGGCCAGCGCCACTTCCGGATTGCCGGCCGCACGGATGCCCGTCACACTTTTAAAATCGGCATTCAATGTGAGGCCGCTGGACTGCGCTTCATTGATGGCCGTAATGACATTATTAAGAGCCGCATCCCCGCCACCCAGTACTTTGGCGCTCCAAAGATTGACGTCCGCCTTCAGCGCCTGTGCGGAACCATAAGCAAAACGGTATTTGGAAGGATAGATTTTAGGCGAAAAGTTGCTGATGGACCTGAAAAGGAGAAGGGCGCTATCCAGGTCCGAATTCACCTGTTTAATGACATCTGCAGCGGGCGAACGGCCCAGCAACGGGACATCGGTGCCGACTACAGCCTGCAGCATCAGCGGTGCGTCACCGATGATACGGGAAAGATGGAAAAAGAAATAGGCTCGGAGGCTATAGGTCTCCGCCAGTATCCGCGCCTTTGTATCCGGCGCATCGGAAAAGCTGAAATCCCGGATCTTGTACAGCAGCAGGTTGCAGTTGCCGATGGCTTTGTACCATGCATTGTAGTCCAGGGCGCCGGTGGCAGGGGAAATGATCTGCGACCAGGCCGTGGAAAAACGGGAATTCAGCGCCGGGATCAGCTCCTCGCTCCTTTCCGTACCATAGGTAATATTGTTTGCCAGGCCGCGCATCTGGGTATAGATGCCTGTTACATAGGGCTCGAAATCTCCCTGGCTGGTGAAATAGTTCTGCTCCGTGATGCTGGACTGGGGTGCTACGTCCAGGATCTTCTTACAACCGGTGAAGGCAGGGAAGACACAGGCTGAGAAGATGAATATATTGATGATTTTGTTCATAATGGTAATTTTAGAATTTCAAAGTTGCGCCTAATGAATACTGCCTTGGACGGGGATACCCGCCACCATCCACTCCTGTGTAGGTCTCAGGGTTGAACCCCTTATAACCTGTGATATAGCCAATGTTATTCACGCTGGCAAAGACATTCAACCCTGCTACATGTGCTCTTTTGAGCAGGTCCTTTGGTATGTCATAGCCAATGGATATTTCCCGGAATGCCAGGAAGTCACCCTTGGAGATCATGGGCGATACATCGGAAGAATAGGTGTAGTTGGTGCCCAGCGAGGCGTTGCGGAGGTAGTTACGCTGACCGAAATCGTAGTCTGCAAAAGAGAAACGGGCGTATTTTTTTCCCACGTCGCCTTCCTTCTGCCAGATATCCGGGCCCAGCGCCTCCTTAGGGGCGCCTTCGTTATAGGCGCGGCCTTGTCCAAGACTGCGGGCCAATGCGCCATTGCTGATCAGGTGGCCCAGGGCATAATCCATGGTTATGCGCATGGAGATGCCTTTCCAGGAGAACGTGTTTTGCATGCCGCCGAGAATGCTGGGCGTGCGGTAGCCCATAAACACCTGGTCCTTGGCATCGATGATGCCGTCACCGTTGACATCGGCGAAGATATAGTCGCCTGCATGTTTACCGACGGTGATGCCGGAAGGGGATGCCAGGTTATCCTTGATCCTGGCATTCCAGGCTGCAGCTTCCGCATCGGTGGAGAACACACCCAGTACCTTGAAGGCCCAAAGTCCGAAAGGACGCTCGCCCACCGCATATCCGCCTTGTTCTATATTTTGCTTTGTTCCGGGGTCCCACACCACCTGGCCGAACTGCCTGTTCCTGGGATGTCCGTTGGCTGGCAGTTTGGTGAACACCGTGCGATTGAAAGCAAATGAGAAGTTTGTCTTCCAGCTAAAGGCGCCAGCCTTGATGACAAGAGCCTCCAGCCCTATTTCCACGCCCCGGTTGCGAAGCGTGCCGTTGTTATAGGTGATGCTGGAGAAAGGCGCTTCTGAGGGAAGGGGTTTGGAGTCAAGCCGGTCCTTCGTCAATTTATTATAGTAGTCCACTACCAGGTTGATCCTATCTTTGAACAGGCCAATTTCAGCGGCCAGGTCCGTCGTTTCCGTAGTCTCCCATTTTAAGTCGGAATTGGCAAGATTGCTGCGGAGGATACCCGAGTTTTGCGCATATTGCGTGGCTGAATAACCGCCATATGTGTCGGTGAGATCGAGATCGCTGAGACCGGCCTGACCCCAGCTGGCCCGCAGCTTCAGGGTGGTGACAGGTTCCACATGCCAGAATTTTTCCCGGGCGACATTCCAGCCCACCGCCACAGAGGGGAACAGCGCATATTTATTCTCCGGCGCGAAATTAGAGAATCCATCGTAGCGCAGCGAGCTGCTAAAAAGGTACTTTCCGTCATAGTCATAGTTCATCTGCCCAAAATAGCTGGCAGAGCGGGTCTCGGAAAGCGTGGTTCCCAGATCAGTGACATTGGTATTGACCACGCCGCTGATGCTGGTGGTAGAAGGTTCGGCGATGGTAAATACATAATCGTTACTCGCCCGTTGGGTTCCCAGGGTCACCGTGTTGCCCGTCTTACGGGTATAGTTGAACCCGCCCAGCACGGTGAAGTGATGGTCAATGCCCAGGTTGAAGTCGTATTGCAGGATCTGATCCGTCATCAGCTGACGTGTGTCGTTGATATTCTCATTCTTCTGCCGCTGTGTGGATGGTTGTACTTCGTCGGCAGGCGTAGCTTTCCGCATGAACATATACTTGTAATCCTGTGCATAGTAAGATACAGAAGGCTTGAAGTGCAATCCCGGAATAATGGTCCAGTCGCCGGCCACTTTGTTGACAAACCGTTCGGTGGATACCCGGGTCTGGTCGTATTTCAGCGTGTGGAACCGGTTGATCGTCGACCATAGCTCGCCTACCGTTGGATCACCGTTGTCCTTGAAAATGCGGATCAACGGCGTAATGCGCACGCTCCGTATCAATTCGTTCACAAATCCGCTTACATAGTTGGGCAGGATGTTCTGATAGTTGGTCATCACGTCCAGCTTGAAGTTGTCAGAAACCTTATAGCTGAAATTGCCCAGCACGTCGTAACGTTTGTAATTTGTGCCGACGAAGGTACCCGCCTGGTTGATATAGTTGGCGCTGACAAAATAGCTGGCCTTGTCGCTGCCGCCATCGATGGAGATATTCTCATTGTTCGTAACGCCCGTGTTCCAGAGCAAGTCCTGGTAATGGTTGTCCGCATACAAAAGCCTGGTACCAGGATTGATGGGATCGTCCATGGTCTTGTATCCATGTTTCAGCAGGTTGTCTACATAGGCCTGTCCTTCCACGGCAACGATGTTGTCATACAGGGCAGTAAGGTTGATGTCCCTGCCATACTGGCCCTTGGCTGTAAATACCTTGGTGCCGGCGGAAAAGCCGCCTTTGTTAAGCAGGTTGTCCTTATTCAACCCATCGTGCGTGTTGAACACCGTCGTGCGCGCCAGCTTCAGGTATTGTTCCGCATCCATATAGTTGAGGGTCCTGGAGTTGGTCTCCCAGGTGGTGCGGTGGTTCATCGTCAACGTCATTTTCTTGTTGTATTTGCCGCCTTTCGTCTTTACCACGATGACACCGTTGGCGCCCTGGGCTCCGTAAATGGAAGTAGCAGCTGCATCTTTCATCACCTGCATCGATTCGATGTTATAAGGGTTGACATCCGCCATGGGCCGGAACACACCGTCAATGATCACGAGCGGACTGGTGGCGTCGGAGCTGCCGATAGCATTGCCGCCGCTGCTGCCGATGCCCGTTCCATACACATTCAGCTTGGTTCCGCCACGGATGATGATATTCACAGGCGAGGCGCCCGGTTGGCCGGAGCTGACGGGAACCGAGACGCCGGGAAGCTTACCCTGGAGGGCCAGCACCGGGTTGGGACTGGTGACGTCCTTCAGTTCCGCCATGTCCAGCTTGGAGACAGCGGCAGTGGTCTTCGCGCGGCTTTGCTGTGTGTAGCCAACGATGATGACATCCTGCATTGCGTCATTACTTCGATTGAGCGTAACAGTAAGCTCATGTTGGGCGGCCGTCACGGACATCTGTTGCGGGGCATAGCCCACTGCCGAGAACACCAGTGTGACCCGGGTGGCGGGTAAGGCCAGCGTGAAGGCGCCGCTGGCATCGGTGATAGCGGCTTTTTGGTGGCCTTTTACCAGGATGCTGACCCCTTCCAATCCTTTACCGGTGCTGTCGATGACCTTGCCGTTGATAGTAGGGCCCTGTCCGAAGGACGCCTGTGTGAAAAAAAACAGTGCGATAAGTAGCAGCCAGCGCAAGGGAAGTAGAATGCATTGCTTTTTCATATGCAGTTGATCGGGTTGAACGAAAAATTTAAAAAATGGTTATCAATAATGGGCAGGTCTAAGGTTCGGTGGCTCCATTGAGGATCCAGGGCAGATTGAATTTGTGAAACTCAATGGATTTATGGCTGGTGCTGCTGTTGGTAAGGTCTTCATTGATCTCGATCAGGGCCCCCACTGCATAATCCGCGGTCTTGATCATGCTGGAGTATCCTCCTTTTGCAATATGGTTGCCGGCCTTGATGGCATTATAGTCACAGGTGTTCCAGTCAAAGATAGCCCTGCTGATGGGCCAGGTGGCGCCCTGGTCATAGCTGATCCTCACCGTCATGTTACACCGGCTGGTCTCATTGTTCGGATTCAGGAAATAGATCCTGTCGGGGGCATCCCTGTTATACCGGAGGATCGAACCCTCGCACATGGGATCTGTCAGTGCGGCGTCGGCGGACCACGCGCCAAAGCCACCCGTGATGGAGCCGGTGGACTTCACCCGCCGTTTGGCAGCAGTCCATTCGGTGGAGTTCGGTCTGTCATTTCTCAGCAAAGTGCCATCCATCGCTTCCACGATGGTGCTTTCATGCTTGCCGCCCGACAGCAGCTGCACCTGCCAGGTAGCTCCGCTGTCGTCGCTGTAGATATTCCTTCCATAAGCTGGGATGATCAGCCTGCCGGGATGATCGCCGGCCACGGTCTGGATCCCGATGCCAGGCCCCATCGCATCCCATTTATAAGTTGTTGGCGTCAGCGTGGATGTCCTGTCCAGCGGCGTCGACCAGGTCACCCCATGATCATCGCTGTAGGAGGTGTACACTCTCCGGTCGCCATATTGGGTAAAGTCGGAGATCTGGTGCTTGGCGCTGTCATTCCAGTTCATGAATAGCCATACGCGTCCATTAGCGCCTTTATTCGCGTCATAGACGGCCGTCGGGTTACCCCAGGTTCCGGGGCCGCTGGCGGCTATCTCACCCAGAGCGGACCAGGTGGCGCCGTTGTCGGTCGACCGTTTAAAAACGAGGTTGATGTCCCCGTAATCGCTGGGGTCCCATCTCCGGCCTTCCGCGAAGGCGATCAGCGTCCCGTTGTTCGTCCGGATGATCGATGGGATCCGGAAGGAATGATAAGTGGTTACGCCGCCGGCGCCCTCGTTGCCGCCATTGAACAGCATCATGCTGGTGTGGTAAGGAGTTGCGGCCCTGTCTTCAGTTTTACCGGGGCCGCTGCGGGCCAGCGGGGTTTTATGGCAGCTGTAGCCCGTGCACAGGACGGCAGCGGCCAGCCAGCACAACGCCCGGCGGCGATGGCTGCGACAGTGGGTTGGAACAATGATCATATTGGCAAGTGTTACGTTTAATAGTACTTATGTACTACATAACAAATGTAGAAAGAAAATACTTTTCCCTCCAAAAAAAGTTTCCCGCCGCATGGACGATGGGGGTAAAAGCTTTAGAAGAGAGGAGTTTAGCTTATTTCAATTTTGCAAAATGATGTTCCAGGTGCTTGAGCATACCCTGGCGGAATTCTTCTTTGGAGCCGTGCTTCAGGATCTCGACGAGATCGAGGTGGGAGACCTTACCGATGATGGGGACTTTTTCCAGGCTGACGAGGTATCCGAACACGGGGAGCAACATGCTTTGGAAGCGCTGCAGGGTCTCATTACCCGTCATCTGGTATATTTTTCCGTGGAAGGCAATTTCATTTTTGATGCGAAAAGTCTGGCGGCCGCTCGTCACTTTCTGGTTCCTGGCAATTTGCTCCAACTCTTCCACATCCTTCTTAGTCTTGCGGAGATAGAGGAGGTCGGCGAGCCCCACTTCCAGGGTAAGTCGCAGCTCGAAGATATCGCGGAGCGTGCTGTCGCCGATGATCAGGGGGTCCAGCACGCGCTCAAAAGAGCTGAGGATATCGGGTCGGGCAAGCACCATGCCCCTCTTCTTCTTTGTTTCCACCATGCCCAGCATGCGCAGCCGGCTGAGGGCTTCACGAACGACATTCCTGCTTACGCCCAGGGATTGGGCCATCTCCATTTCTTTGGGCAATGGATCGCCGGGCTTGAAGGATTTCTCCTTGAGGTATTCACGTAGCCGGATCTCCACTACATCGGCCATGGTTTTCTGGACGATGGGACCAAGATCATTGTTCAGGTCGGTGTTACGCATTGCAGGCGCCATTGATATTTTTCCAAAGATCGTTTAAATGTAGGACAAATTAAAAAAGATGCCATCTGGCATCTTTTGCTATTATTAAAAAATCATCTGTCCACCTTATTTACTTCAAAGATCCTGTACCCGCCGCAATGAGCAGGTCCTGCAAAGCACAATAATCCAGTCCGGAGATGACCTTGTCCAGATTCACGGCAGTCGGAACGGCGGGATCAAATTGCCAGGAGACGACCAGGAACTGGGGTCTTGCAAGGGAAAGATTCTTATCGAAATAGGGCATATTCCATTTCGCCAGCATCCTGCAGCCAGGCTTTCCGTCCTCGAAATCCCTGAAGTCATGAGCAGGTACCGAGACAAAGGCGGGCTTTTCCAGGTAGTCGGCGGAAGACTTCGTCAGCAGATGGTCCAGCAGCAGGGAGTCTGCGTCCAGGGAAGCGGACTGGTCTGCAAAGACCTCTTTGAAATAGACGGAGTCGGGCTTGTAAGATGCAAGATAGCTGCGAACCCTGCTGTCCCGCGTGGCGCCGCTGTACATGGCGCCGATGGATTCGATCTCTCTTTTCTGTTCGACTTCTTCCTGTTGGGCCGTTTTTACGGGAATGCGCTGCAGCAGGTCCTCTTTCAGCTTTTGTTTATCGGCTGCAATTTCTTTCTTTGCCTCTTCCAGGTATTGTTTACGGCTTAGAATGGAATAGGGCATGCGGCCGGCATAGGATATTACCCATGACCTCGCCCGCCGCGCTTCTGCGGTCTCATCTTTTTCAGTCATCCATTCGGCATATTGCACGCCATCATGCGTCTGCTGCATCGCGGGCAGCGACAGGTAGTCATTGCCGTTGAGTGAAAAGGTCTGCTGCAGAATGGCAAGATCGTTAGCGGTGATGACCAGGCTGCTGCCTTTTCCGGCCCCTGCATTCAGAAAGCCCACTTCGCCCGTAAAAAAGGCGGAACGCATCTCATATTTAAACAGGGGAAAGGCATTCGTTTTATTGGAAAAATACGCACCGCACCAGGCGGGTGTGCATCCCAGTGAGTCGACACCGGATCGCTGTGCCCAGGAAGCCAGGCTGCCGACGGTCTTTTTCATTTCCGTGACCAGTTTGCCGGGCAGGCGCGACTCCATATAGTCTTCCTGTTTTTGCCATGCAGTGGTGGTCACCAGCGGCGTCCGTGTTAAAGATTGCGCATTGCTTTGCGGGGAATAAACGAATTGTGCCAGCACGAGGCAGAGCATACAAAGAGGACGATAGATCCGGGAATTCATAGTTTGGATGTTTTAAGGGTAAATACCTATTGCCCAGAAACATGCCAGACCGTATCTATTTAAAAATCAAATACTTGAAAAATGGAAAGACTCCCAAAAAGGGAATAAAGTGGAGAAATGGGAAGATCAGTCGACTCTTTTCAGCACATAGATCGACTCCATGGAGGCGGGAAATAAGTTACCGGAACAGGGATAGGTCTTCAGGACGGAGTATCCATTGAGGGGACCGAAGGAGATCATGTAAACGTCATCCTTTACCCACCACCAGCTCCTGATGCCGGGGCCTGGATGATCCTTGAGAAGGGAGATATCAGCGTCGTTATAGTTGTAATAACCGTTGAATGCGAATCCACCGTCGATCTGTGCGGGGGGAATGCCTGCATCATTGATGAGGTAGTGTAGCGCGTCCCATCTTGCCCGGTTCCAGCCCATGTAATTGGCGGTGCCGGCGATGGAGAACCAGGCCCCGATGACCAGGAACAGGCCTGCAGCAAAATGGCCGATGGAGTAGTGCCGCTGCCGAGGACTGGTGGAAGTGTTCCGTTTGTGGCTGTTGGCCGGCAGTCCCGTCATCAGCAAAATGGTCAGGACAGGTATGAGCGGGATGAGATAACGGTCATAGGTACCTCCTATCAGCATGATGAAACAATAGAAGGCGCAGAAGCTAAGCAGGAAGAGGAAAGCAGGACGGCTGCGCAGTCCCTTGCTATTTTGGAATAATGTCCATAGAAGGAAGCTGCCCCCGATGATGCCTGCGGCACACACCAATTGCCAGAGGATGGCCGGAAGCGGCCGGAGGTTGCCTGTATCAAGCAGCGAACCGTCCCGCAGGTCCACGGTGCCCAATCCATAAGGATTCATGATATTCCCCATCAGGGCAAGATGGTTGTGCTGTATAAGGCAATAGGCGCCCACCGCCGTCATGACGGTCACGCAAGCGATGAAAGCCGGCGTCTTCCGCCGCTGCCAGATGGCTCTCCAGTCGACGCGGAAAATGAAAGGGAAGATAAAAAAGCCTGCATAGATAAAGATATTCAGCGCCTGTCGCAGCAGGAATTGGAAGATGGAGTGGTCATTGTGGAAGAGGTTGTGCTTTATCCTGTGAACGCCTTCATTGTATTTGACAGGGTAATCATGCTGGGTCTTTAGCCAGAAGTTGTACAGCAGGTAAAGGCCGGCAGGCACTCCCAGGGAGATAAGGCCAGTCAGCAGCGCTTTCCTGGAGAAGTTGTTCTTTAGCACCAGTGCAAGGGCGAAAGCGGCAGCTGCCAGCAATCCCAGCTGACGTACCAGGGTCGCCACCAGCACGAAGAAAATACCTTGAATGATATAGGCGGTCTTCTCCTGGCGAAGGCCTTTTACAAAGAACAACAGGGATAAGATAAGAAAGCAGGTAAAGGGAACATCTGTCATGAAGGTATTCGACAGATTGAGATACATGGGATTGAACAGCAGGATCAACGCTGCCAGGAAACAGGCGCCTTTATCATGGGAGAATTCCCTGCAGAGGAAATAAGCGCCGATGCCTCCTGCCAGGCCCAGCACCAGCGTGGAATAACGAAGGATGGTGAAGGAGAAACCGAATAGCTTGCAGAACAGCAGCCCCCAGGTCAGCTGCGACAGCAGGGGCATGGAGGTCCATCCCAGCAGCCTGTACTGGTGTTTGTCGTACCATTGCTGCAGACTGAGCGTATACGACCAGTCGTCATTCAGCGGGAATTCTCCTGCGGGATGGATCAGCATCTCCGTGAGCACCCAGATGACCGTAAGCGAAAGTACGGCGATGATATCCTTGCTGAGAGTGGTTCGCAGCTGCATGAATCGATAGCGCTCGTCCATTGCCCTGGATCCTGCCGGCAAAGGATTAAAAAGCATTTTTATCGCCTTTGAACGATACGTATAAGGTCAGGAAGATAATGCGTATGTCCAGCCAGGGGCTCCAATGTTCGAGGTACCAGATATCGTGCTCGATGCGCTTGCGGAGCTGGTCTTCCCGTTTGATCTCGCCCCGGAAGCCATTGACCTGGGCCCAACCCGTCACACCAGGCTTGACGAAGTGACGGATCATGTATTGTCCCAATACCTTGGAATACATCTCGGTATGACGCAGCATATGCGGGCGGGGCCCTACGATCGACATGGAGCCGGCCAGGACATTGAAGAACTGGGGCAGCTCGTCCAGGTTGGTCTTGCGGAGGAACCTTCCCAGCGGGGTGATACGGCTGTCGCCACGGGTGACCTGTCGAATGTTGGCTTCGTCATTGACGGCGAGGCTTCGGAACTTGATACAACGAAACTTTTTGTTGTCTTTCCCTGAGCGCCACTGCACGAAGAACACAGGCCCTCTGGAGCTGAGCTTAATCAGGATGGCAAGCAATGGAGTGAGCCAGGAAAGGACGCAGATGATGACCACGAGGCTGAAGACGATGTCGAAGACGCGCTTCTTGATGCTGTTGCTCATATCTTCCAGGGGCTCCGGCCGCAAGGAGAGGATAGGCAGCTCGTTCAGGTACTCCAGATGGGTATCCCGGTTGACATAAAACTTGAAGTCGGGCACGAACTTAAACCTGATAAGGGACTTTTCAGCCGTCTGGGCCATATCGTAGATGGTCGTATTCGATTCGGGCGAAATGGTGGAGTAGATCTCGCTGATGCGGTTGTTGATGGCATAGTTGATACATTCGTCGATGTTGCCGATGATAGGCAGGTCCGACAATTCGTGGATCTGACGGGGGTCTTCAAAATACCCTTCCACTGACAGGCGGTTCTCCCGTCCGGAAAAGCTATAGGCCAGCTTCTTGGCCACATTGTTATATCCCACGATGACCACTTTTTTGCTGGCCTTGGTGTTCTTCTGCCTGTAAAAGGCGGTGACCATCAGAAAGCCCCGGGTAGCCAGCATCACGGTGCAAAAAGCGGCAAAGCTTACCAGCACGAACATACGCGAATAGTCGAAATGATAGAGGAAGATAAAAAATATCATCACCATAAAGAACAGGATCATTGTCTTCACGGTCCGCCGGGCGAACCTGTCCAGGTCCATGCTGGCGTTGTCGATGTACAGCGCCGTGGAATAAGAGGCCAGCAGCCATACCATATTGGCCACAATGAAGAGGATCATATACTGATGCTCTGCTCCCAGCTGTATCTTATTGGTGCTGAGAACCAGCACGAAATAGACGATGTTCAACGCCAGCAGATCGACGCAGACGAAGAAGAAGCGGAAGAGATTACTATAACGACTGTTCATGGGAATGAAGTAGTTTAATTTAAGGAGTCTGAAAGAATGTCTTGCTTAGCTTTAGAATGATCCCGCCCGAGTTGTTCAACAGCTTGCCGTTGTCCAGCGCCGCGAGACAGCCGAGGGTGTACCCGTTGCCAATTGCTTTCTTCACCTCCAGGTAAGAGGAGAATTGCGATACTTCCTGCCAATAGCCGAAGCGGGGCACCTGGCGCAAGCGCCCGGTCGTATGCCCATACGGGCTGGTCCCGAAGGTGCCATAATTCATAGAGTAGGAAAGTTTCGCCGTGAAGTACCAGTTGCTGACAGCGCCCTGGGCGCCGAAATGAAAGGCCACGACACGGTTGTTGTTAAAAAAGTCGGCCGTATCGTTTGGAAGGCCCGCACGGGTGCTGGTGTAAGTGCTGATAAAAGGATTGCCAAGGCCGAGGCCCTTGTAGGACCACCCTTGCTTATATTCATAATTGTTGTAATAGTTCTCATCTCCGGAATTGGTATAGGTAGAAGTCGGATATCCTGCCTGGTTCTTTGAGCAGAAAAACTCAAAAAGGAATTTCGTCCAATGGAAGAGCTCGCCATAATCTTCCTTATTGGTGATCGAGATGCCGTTGAGGCCATCTTTTATATTGGCCAGGTGGTACAGTGCACCTTCGTCGTAGAAATTCTGGCGATAAAGGGTAAGCCGCACCTCCTCAAAGTCGTAGTCCAGTCCCATGTCGATGGAGCCGATGTGATTGCCGATCTTTGAATTCTGCCAGGTCTTACCAATGCCGGCATACAGGAAGGACTTCCAGCCGGGCAGCGTGAATCCGGGCCCAAATACGGCGCGTTCATTTCCCCAGAACACCTGGTGGTTGACACCGCCATAAAGCTTTAACGCCCATTGGGGCCGGCCCAGCCGTACGTAGAGGGAAGATTGCTGGAAATACGTATGAGCGCTTTTGGCATTATGGGCATATTGGATGGGAATGTCACCGACCAGGCCTGCAGCAGCGCTGCCTTTGAAGGAGAACAGGTCGCCAAACCAGTGCAGCTGATAGTAATCTGGAATGGCCAGCTGGAGCTTGGGGATACCCAGGGCGTTGCCGGATATGGCGAATGCACCTGACGAAAGTGTGGTATCCACCATTCCCATAAAGTCTTTGACACGGCCGGCCTTCAGTTCGAAGATGCCGACCCTGAGCTTTGCATAGCCTTCGATGATCGTAGCACGGGCAGTAGCCCCCAGGTCGCCCCTGACCTCCAGGGAACCTCCCCAGTCGATGAGGCTGGTGCGGGGACTGTCATAGTTGATATGAATGGCCCCGATGGCGGCGCCTGAACTTCCCGGCAGGGGGACGCTGCCAAATTGATTGGAGCGGAACCAAAAAGGGGTATTGTGAGGTGAGGCAAGTATGCCTTGCACTTCCATGCTACCGCTGACCGAACCCGATTCGGTTTGCGCTTTTCCCTCAACGCAGGCAAGTTCCAGTCCCAGGAGAAGGAGAAAGTAAAATTTCATCTGGCAATATTTTAGGGGGTGTTTGAACATCGGCTTAAGACATGCTGCGTGTGACAGCTTCCTTATAAGTATTGTGAATGAGACTGAGGTCGGCATACATAGACTTCAGCCGGGCATTTTCTTCTTCCAGCTCGCGGAGGCGCTCTTCGGAAGGCTGGGCATTCTTCCTGAGCCGGCCGAAGGAAGGAAAGGTCCTGGGGCTGAATACCTCGACGCCCTTCTGTGCAAAGTTCTTTTCTTTATACGCGTCGATCATAAAGCGAATGTACTGTCCGTTGATATCATCCCAGGAATAGGTGGTCCTGATCTTACGATGGTTGTTGAATATCTTAAAGCGGGCCTCTTCGCTTGTCTTCTCCATGGTTTCCACCATTTGTCTGACTTCTGCCGCATTGGAGAAGTAGGTAGCGTCATTGCCCAGGATGGAGAAGTTGAAGATATTTTTATTGGCGCAGATATAGGTATTGGAGGACATGGCTTCCAGCAGGGAGGGATTGGTGCCGCCGACGGAGTGGCCATGGAAATAAATATTGGAAAAATACCGGAGATTGTTAAGCTTGTGCATATCGTAGATACCACCGATGAAGCGGACCTGTTCATGGTGTCCGAACTTCTCCTTAAGGTAGGCGCCATAGGCGGTATTATGATTGCCGATGACGAGGAAGGTCCTTGAGCAGCCGGCTGCGGAAGTCACTCCCTCCAGGATCGTCTCGATATTGTTCTCCGGCTCCAGGCGGGCGATGAGCATGTCGTAGCCATATTTCTCCACGCCATATTGCTGCAGCACTTCGATGTCAGGGTTTTCAAAAAGGCTGGCGCCATAAGGTATATACTGACTGCGGACCTTGTACTTTTGAAGCAGGTAATCCTGGATACCAATGGAGTCGGAAATGAGGAAGTCGCTGGTCTTAACGGCCAGCTTTTCCGCCCAGCGGAGGAACTTCTGGACGATCGGTTTGTACTTGGACCTTTTCCATTCCATACCGTCCATATTGGTGATGATGACGGATCTTTTCGGCAGCAGGAATCCCCAGACGGAATTGCTGGTATAGCCCAGTTGCAGGATGATGTCATAATCCCTGCGCCGGCAATCCAGAATGCAACTGAGGTCATAAAAGAACTGGCCGATGGTGCCGAATTTGTCTTCGGGGTCATGGCAATGCCGGATCTTCACGCCCTTCCATTCCGCACCCTGGTAGGGATGGGTGTGGGAGTTATAGACAGTCACCTCGTGACCGTCCCTGACGAGGTATTCGGACAGGTGTTCCGCGAACTGTTCGAATCCTCCGTAATGGTTGGGCACACCCCGTGTGCCGGTAATTGCGATTTTCATGCCAGTTGGTTTTAAGAAATTAGTAAATCATGAGGGTCGATCGTGTGTTGTTCATATGGAGGCTAATCCAGCACCGGAGCCGCCTTTGCCGGCTGGCCGGACGTAAAGATGCGATGGGGGCGGCCTACCTTATTCCAGATGAGCTCATTCATGGTGAAGGCGGCTTTTTCCCATCCATAGCGTCTCCGGATGGTGTTGCTGATATCCCGGAGATTGGAAGGCTGTTCGGTCAGGGCGCGGGTAATGGCTGTTTTCAGGGTTGCGGTGTCGGGGTTGATGTGCCTGTCGCCAAAAAAGGAGAATTCTTCCATGGCTGTCGTGTTGCTGCAGATGGTAGGTACGCCCAGTGCGCCCGCTTCCAGGGGCGGGATACCGAAGCCTTCTCCCTTTGATGGATAGACGAACAATTCCGTCGCCTGGTAGAGCAGCCGGAGGTCGGCATTGGTAATGTCTTCCAGGAAAAAGATCTTCTTTTTGACGTCCTCTGCCAGTGGAGCAAGGATCTCCCTGATCTGCGGCACTGCTATCGAGGTCTTGCCCACGAAAACCAGGCTTTTGTCCTGGCGGTAAAGCTCCAGCTCCAGATAGGCGCGGAGCAGGTCCAGCTGGTTTTTCCGTGGTTCGATCCGGCTGACATACAGGAGGTAGTTCTTCAACCCGAACTTTTGCCATACCTCCATGGCCGCCTTTTGTTTGTCATAGGGTTCGAAAAAGAAGCCGGAGACTCCATTGGGTACGACGTGAATATTTTCTTCCGGGATATTGAAATGCCGGACAATTGCTTTTTTCGAGTAGTCCGAGACGGTGGTGACAAGGTCGGCCCGTTTCGCGGAAAGGTAAAAGGCGGCGCCTTTTACCATTTTGTATCCAAAGCTGAACTCCTGCGGGAAATCTTTAAACAACAGATCGTGGATGGTGACGATCTGAATGCAGTTCTTCCGCGGAGGAACCACATATTGATAGTGTGCTGCATCGATCCTGTGCTTTACCATCATCTCCGGCAACTCGCGGAAAGCGCGTTGCAGCTTCGACATCGTGTTATAACGGATGAAGTTGATGTGGGCAGAACCCTGGAAAAAGCCTGCGGCATTTTCCGGGTTGCAGGAGGCCAGGAATATCTCGAAATCCCCAATATTATCTATGATCTTATAGAGATTGTGGATGTAGGTACGTGTGCCCTGATATTCGGTGTCGAATACGCGACCGTCAACAAAAATTTTAGGCCTCATAGTTTGTATGTTTGGGTGAGATATGCTAGTTCGAGAGCGCTCTCTTCACGCCGGATAATAAATGCAGCGTGTCGTTCTCCGAAGGTGTCAGCCAGGCTCCTTCGCCGTATTCGTTCCAGGCATACAGCAGTGCGATGCGATCCCGGGACGTGGATGATGGGTTGTTGTTGATCCAGGTACGCAGGGATCTGACCATGCGATATACAGAATTCGCATTGTAGCCCGTGAACCGCACTGACCTGCTGTACCAGTTGTTGCCCTTGGCCCAGGGACGGGGATCCCAGTTGAGCGTAGCCACAGGGACATAAGGCAATGCCGTATTGCGGAAACGGTTCCATACATAGTTGCCGAAATTGTCAAGGCTGTCAACATGGTGCTCGATCTGGTTGTCCTTGTACGTAGGATTGGGATAATTATAGCCTGTCACCATATCGAATCCACAGTCCTTTGCCTGCTGAACGGCTGGACCCGTTGCGGCCGCCACGACAGCGATGGTAGCGCCCTGTCCGACCTTGCTGCGAAAATCATCCAGGGCTTTATGGAGAGCGTCCACGGAGCCGAACAGCTTCAATAAGCTACGCAGGTCGAAAAAAGAGATATAAGGTTTACCGGACACTTTGAGGTAGTCGGGATCTTTCATCAGCCTGGCCCATTCATCCGTGACGGCAGGCCAGTCGTCAGGACCTATCTCCTGCCCCGCATGGTTTGATATCATGAGACAAAACTTCAGCCGGCTTTTATTAGGCGCCGCCAGATAAAGGCTCAGCGCATGATTCAGTGGGTCCTTTACGAAATTCTTCTTGTCATAATCCGGATAGTACCAATCGAAGCTAAAAAAATAGAGACCGGCATCTGCCGCTACGTCGATCTGGTCCTTCATTATTTCAGGCGTGCTGGTGAGCCAGCCCCATTTCGGCTTCCGCTCCGGAAAGCTATCCCGCAGCTTGGGGGTCAGGTGACCTGTACTGGGAGTTACCCAGCCATCGAAATAATAAGCGCCTAATTTAATGTCACCATTCTGTGCGGTGTGCCGGACATGCCTGTGTCTCTTCTGACCGTAGCTGGCGGCCATGAGGAAGGGCACCGCCAGGGCGATGAGGAAAAAATACGTTCTCTTCATAACGTTTGATTTTAATAGGGGCGGTTTAATGTGAGTGCCCCTGTAATTTTCGTCCGATGGACATGAAGGGTTTTTCCACCAGGCGATAGGTCAGAAAGGAGAGGAGTATGATGGCGGCAAGCCAGATAAACACGGTGAGGTAAGGCTGCGGGGTGGGCGGGATAACAAGAAATACAATGGCCTGTACCAGGTATAGCGAATAGCTGATCACGCCCAGCGTGAGCAGGAATGCCGGATAACGGACTTTTCTCAGCGCAAAGGTGAGAGAGAATACCAGGTAAGCTCCGGCTATAGCCGTGGTGACGGGCAGAAAGCTCAGTGTACCCAGGGCTTCCGGCTTGTCTTTACCATACAGGTTGAAATAGGTGATAAGCAGTAGCACAGCCATGGCACCAAGGATGACGGTGGTAAAGACGCCGGCGGAAACTTTCTGCTGGAAGCGCCGATAGTACAGGAATCCGATGAACATGGTTGCAAAATAAAAAGCAGTCCCCCACCCTTGCGTGAAGAGATGGAAGAACTGTGTGCCCGCTACGCCTACCAATAAGGTGATGACCAGTGATGTCACTGCCAGCGCTACACTTTTTTTCAGCCATCCTGCAAGGAACACCAGGGAGACCATGATATAGAAAGCCATTTCCAGGCTCAACGTCCAGTAAAGGTGGAGGATGGAAGGACGCCCCATGAACTTCTGCAGCATCGTGAGGTTCGCAAGGATGTCGGAAAAAGCAGGGAGCACTCCTTTCGTGGCGACGATAAGCAGCAATGCGGCGATCATACTGACCAGGTATAATGGATAGAGTCTGAACAAGCGGTTGATCCAGAATTTTTTTAAAGAATGTGTCTTTTCCAGGCTGACAGGGATGACAAATCCGCTGCAGAGGAAGAAGAGCGTGACGCCAAAAACACCGAACTGAAAATAGTGACTGGTGAAATGGACGAACGAAGGGAATAGCTTCTCGCATGCATGCTGGATCAGCACGGAAAAAGCAGCCATACAACGGAGAAAGTCCAGGAACTCCAGCCGCGATTTGCGGGTGGTAGCAGGGTTGGTAGCCACCACTTTCAGGACGCTGGGCCTGGACGGTGAATGCGGCGCAAAAGGTGCGATAGTCGGATTAAAATTCAAAATGAAATTGTTATAGTTCAGGAATAGCTTGGGTCGGGGTCTTTCGTTGGAAATAGCTATCCGGGAAGATGGGAGAAAATGCCACCACCCAGAAAAATACTTCCACAATGTTGGTGGAGAAACTGCCCACGAACTGGTATATAAACATGAAAATGAACAGACACAGCCGGAAGGAAGAAGTCTTAACCTTTGTCTTCCTGAAAAGGATGATCTCCGCCAGCAGCTTGCTAAAGAACCCTACCCAGCCAAAGGTAGCCAGTACATCTGCCATGGAAGAAGGGATACGGGCTATTTGATTGGTCGAATCATCATCCGAGAACGAATATACCAGGCTGATCAGCTCCTGGCCCAGGATCTTCAGCTGACCGGGTCCGACGCCGAAAAGCGTGCTTTTCAGATCGGCAATGGACAAAGCAAGGAAATAAGCCTGGGAGGACCGGTTGTTGATCGAAGAATCATTACCGTCGAGAATATTCAGGATCCTTAGAACGAAGCCAGAGTTGGCGAAAAGGGTCAGCACGAGCACGGCACTAATGGACACCATTGCCACGAGAAAGAACATGAACCGTTTGTTCTGTTGCCGGCGCATACGGGAAAAAGAATTATAGAGTACAAAAACGCCCAGGGTCAACAGGGAAATAAATATAGCGCCATAGGACAGCGACAGCCCCAGGGATATAATGACGGAAAACAGGAGCAGCCACTGGCCGCGGCTCATATTCTTATAAAAGATATATTGAAAGTAAAATAGAAAGGAGGGTATGAGCAGCAGGCTGTAATAGGATGGCTCGTACGTCAGCATCCTCAGACGAGGGAAATTAGTCACACCTTCGGAAATATCCCCGGTGATCCACACTGGCTCGCTTTTATCCAGCAGCAGCAAAGCAACGCAAACGATGACAAACAGGAAATTGAGCTTCAGCACTTTCTCCATGATAGACTCATAGGTAAAGCTGTAGTGTTTGAAATAAGTATACACTGTCAGTCCAAAAAGAAAGGCGGTGAAATAAAGAACGGATGATTTGATATAAGCTCCCAGGCTGATCCCAAAGGCATAGTGGATGACCAGCATGGGGAACCAGCAGAGAAGAAAGTATGAAATGCATCTTGCGACGGGCGCCTTCTTCACCAGCAGCCAGTATAAGAATACGGGGCTCAGCAGGATGGTGTAGAGGAATCCGTCGGGAAGCTTGAAACTATTGAAGAAGAAATACACGAATGCCACCAGCATAATGGCCTGGTACTGGCTGCGCTTTATCCTGGGCGTAGCGGCAGCGTTCAGATCCGTGTATGAAATGCTTAGGTCCATGTGTTTAATTGACGGAGGTCAGTTGCCGGGCGGCCGCCATACGGCCAGAGAAGGTTGTCCCGCCGGCAAGATGGTTGTCCAGGCGGATGACGATGTCTTCCCAATTATATTCTTTTACGCGGGCATAGCCCATTTCAATATAATGCATCCTGTTGATCGTCAGGTCGCGGATAGCTGCCTGCCAATCCCGATGATCCCAGCCCTTAACTGTCAGGCCTGCGCCGTGCACCACCTCGATCATGGCGGAATTGTGGGGCGCAATGACGGGGCAGCCGCATGCCATGGCTTCCAGCTGGGGAAGGCCCAGTCCTTCATTCAGCGAGGCGGAGATAAAAAAGGCCGCATCCCTGTACAAGGCTATCAGCTCATCGTCCGACACATACCCGATGAAATGTACCGACCCTGCAGGATAGTCTTTTTCATGCAGGATCTCGTCAATGTGCCGCCGCATATCGCCCCAGCCCGGATCGCCCACGATGACGAGCTGGTATTTTCCAGGTTCCAGGTCTTTGAAAAGGCGGAGCAGGAAAGCAAGGTTCTTCCTTGGCTCGATGGTCCCAACGAAAAGCATGTATTCTTTCCTCTCCCCTATGCTGTTGTAGAAAGGGTTTGAACGAATGGCCGGTTGTGCGATGCGTTGCAGAAATCCGGGGTTGATGCCGGCTCCCGTGAACAGCTGGGCTTTCCCTGCAATAGCCGGGTAATACTTTGTGAACTCTTGTTCCGTGTAGGCGGAGTTCAGCCAGATGATGTCGGCGCGCTGCAGTGATTTTTCGAAGAACAACTCCATCTGCACCTTGGTGATCAGCTGCATAGTGTCCTTGTATTGCTTATATACCAGGTCATGTACATAGAGGATCAGCTTCATCTTCTTAGGAAGGAACCAGGTCACCACGAAAAAATTCGGAGCGATGAGGATATCCGGCTTTATCTTCCTCAGCAGCCGGTGGAATCGCAGAATGGACCATAGGAACCCGATGGAGCCAAATACGGGCAGCGGGCTGTTGATGATCTTTATGTTATCCCGCAGCTGCAGTTTGGATTGCACTTCCGGATGCAGGTCGCCATTGGTAAGGATATAAAATGTATGTTCCGGGCAGAGCCTGGCATAGGTATTAATAATAGAGATGCCGATGTTGGTCACACCCATGGGTTTTTTGGCCAGGCGTACGCCGTCGAACGCTATTTTCATCCGATGAAAGTTGTTTGTTTAGGATGTGGCGCCGGCCCTTTCTGTGGCTTGGGTGTATAGCCGATGAGCTTTTTCACTGTATGTTTCAATGAATACACGCCTACGCGCCACAGGGGGAGGTAGGCGCATTTCAGTATATAGCTATTAGGTTTTTTACCATTGAGGAAGACGCTGATGAGGCCTTCTATCTCATAGCGCAGACGATGCTTTATGCTGGCCGACAGTCCGGCGTTGTAGCGGACGATGTCCAGGTCCACCGCCTTCAGCCGGTGATGCGGCAGCACCCGCAGGAAAAAGTCGAAGTCCATCCTGATCTTGTAGCTTCCGTTGTATCCGCCGAATGCCTTGTATACATCGCTGTGAACAAAGGTAGCCTGGTGCCCCAGCAGCGCCTTTTTTTCCATGTCTGGTTCATTTTCATCCACCAGCCTGGAGTGTTCGCCCGAATTCTCTTCCATGAACCGGAAGGTCACCAGGGACGACGTCAGGTGAGGGGCCAGCTCTTCCAGGGTATGTACAGAAGCAAAAGTGTCGCCGGAATTGAGCAGGTTGATATATTTTCCCCTGGCAGCGGCAATGCCTTTATTAAACGCGTCGCTGATGCCTCTGTCCTTTTCGGAGACCCAGTAAGAAAGATTGTTACTATGGCGGCGGATGATATCGGCAGTGCCGTCGGTGGATCCTCCGTCGATGATGATGTATTCGAAATCGGGATACCGCTGGGACAGTACGCTCCGGATCGTTTTTTCCAGGGCATCTGCGCAGTTATATGATATGGTGATGATGCTGATAAGCGGTTGTGACATAATCCAGGCTTTAGGGATGAATGCTGCGGATCTTTTTTGTCAGCTCGAATCCCAGCAGGCTGAACACTGTCCATTTCCAATAGCGCCGGGATAGATAATTCAGCTGCAGGGCCCGGAAAAAATACCGGACGGCCTCCATCCTGTGCTGGTGACCCAGGGAGAGCGCCACAGCCCCGGAATTGAAATAAGCGCCTGCCATAAAATGGTTGATAAAGCTTTTCAGGGGCCTGACCTTTACGATCTCTCCGGACCATTTTTCCACGATCAGGTCCAACCCTGTCTTGCGTTTGTCAAAATTGATGCTTGTCCTTTGGCCGTCGTGCTGGATGAATTTAGCCACTACCCTTTCGTGGGATACGATACGATGCAGCCGGGCGATCTTCAACCACATATCGTAATCCTGGAAGCTGGGCAGGGATTCATCGAAGAGGCCGGCTTCCAGCAGGACATCTTTTTTAACCATGACGACAGAAGAGCTGGGCGGGCAATGGCCCATGATGAGGTCAGTGAAGCTCAGGGGCTGCCGGGTAAAGGCAGTGGTCTCAGTCACTTTGTACAGATCGTCCACTACCTGGCAGTTGCCATACACCATGCTGACGCCATCTTCAAAGGCATTGAGGTGCGCCCGCAGGGCATCCGGAAGGAAGACGTCGTCATCGTCGAGGAAAGCAATGAACTTTCCTGTCGCCGTCATAATGCCGGCATTCCGGGCGCCGCATCCACCGGGTTTCCTGAAATTGGGTATCCATTTCAGCCGGGCATCGTCAAAACCTTCGATGCATTCTTTTACTGCGCGGCTCTCGCTCTCTTCGCGATTGTCGTCGACGACGATGATCTCATGGGGGGAAAGGCTTTGGTGCAGGGCGCTGAACAGGGCCCTTTTCAGCTTGTCCTTTCGTTTATAGGTCGGTATGACAATGGAAATCGTGTTCATCTTTTTGGTTTCAAGGTTGCCAGAGAATGCAGGATCCTGGCGCCGGGCGCGGTCCGTCCGATCTTTCCTGTCACCGCCTTCAGCAGCTGCCGTCCGGACAGTAAAACATATACGGAGAAGACCGCTACGGCGATATTCCTCAGGTAATCCTGTTTAAAATACAGGCAAAGCCAGATCAGCAGGGAAAGGAGCATTTTCGGTAGCCAGAAGGCGTAAACCTTTTTCCTGTTGAGCTGAAGGTTCTTAATATAGATATAGAACACATTGAGCAAGAGGACAAAGATGATAAAGGAAAGCGAATAAAACTGGGCGATGGCCTCCAGGGAGATGGTAGCGCCCAGCACGATGAAGCTGATGAGGAACACTGCCGAGATCCAGCCTGAGATCATAAAAGCTCTTTCCTTCTTATAGAGAATCAGAAGATGACCGGAGGTCGACAAAAGGGATTGTGTGAAGATCAGCAGTCCGAAATAAGGCAACAGATCGGCCACCTGCACCCAGTTCTTACCCCAAAGCACCAGGACCAGCTCTTTCGGAAATAAAACGAAGAGAAGTACCAGCGGAAAGGTGAGAAAACCGATGACATTCAGCACAAAATAATATTCATTCTCAATATCGCCATTCCTGCTCTGGAGCTTTTTCAGGTTCGGGAAAAGGATGTTATTGAACAGACCGGTGATCAGGTTCAACGGCAGCATCAACAGGGAGTAGGCTCTGTTGTAGATGCCCAGCTCTCCGGCGCCATACCATTTGCCTACGATCATATTGTCACTGTTGCGCGACCAGTAGTTGATCGAGGAAAAGCCGATGACACTGCTCACCAGTTTTTTCGTATGCCGGAACACTACGATGAGATAGTTGCGGGGATACAACTTGAATCCCAGTCTTACTTTTCTTTCATACAGGACGGTGACAATGAAGGCTGCAAGGAGCTGGGGGATGATCAGCGACCAGTAGCCGGCTCCGAAATAAGCCATGGGAATGGACAGCAGTATCTGAGCGACATTGCTTAGCAGCGTTACTTTCCCGATGTAGCCGAATTGCAGTTCTTTCGCCAACACTGCGCCCTGGGCGAGTCCCATGCCTTTGATGACAAAGGTGCTTGCCAGTACGATGATGGGCGCCACCAGTCCCGGGTTATTGTAAAAATGAGCGATGGGCCACGCGGCCAGTACGGTGATCAGGAAAAGGGCGACGCCGAGGAATATCGAAAGGTTCGTCAGCACTCTTTGGAAGGTGCGACCGAAATCACTGCGGATAAGGGCATAGGAAAGGCCGCCATCCGAGAATACCATGATAAAGCCGGTAAACACCGTAATGAGGCCCACCACGCCATAGCTTTCCGGGGAGAGCAGGCGTGCCAATATGGTGGATGCCAAAAACGTAACACCCTGAGAAAGATAGGTATAGCTACCTGCTACCAGGATGTTATTAAAGAGATTCCGCCTGAAGCTGGGCTCCTTGGCCCCGGGCTTGCTGTCAATAGTTGTTTCCAATATGAAATGCTCAGATCACGTTTGAGGATGAGATCTCGCCATAGAGAGAAAGAATTTCCACATTCGATTTCTCAATAGTGGCGGTGAGAGTATACCCGAGTGAAGGCAGCTGTACCCTGACCGTCTTGTGTTTGATCTCGACGATATTTCCTTCTCTTTCCATCAGGGGGCCGCCGATGATCCGGACGCGGTCGTTTACGTTGACCTGTGTCTTCTCGAGCTTGACAGATTCATAATCATTCATAAAGCGACGGATGGCTTCGATCTCTTCATCACGGATGATGGCAGGCTTTTTCAGCCAGTAGACGAAGCTCATAACGCCGTCTGTCTGTAATACCGATATATGTTCAGATTCTGAAAGGCGGACGAATACGTAAGAAGTAAAAAGCGGCTCCAGGATGACCTTTTTACGATCACTCCATTGCCGTTGAACTCTGTTCAAAGGACAATAATATTCTAATCCTTTCTTGCCCAGCTGCCCTGCTACCTTCTTCTCCCAGCGGGGTCTGGTATGCACAGCATACCAGCTTTTACCAAATTGGTCCATCATTACAGGTTGGTTCATAGTTTTGTAGTTAACAGATTATTCAATAGGTACATATGGCTGTCATCCGGCACGCGGATACGATCGTGCGACAATTGCATATGCAATTTTCATTCTACAGCGGGCTCCGCCCAATCCAGTCACATCAGGGCGATGACGGGTTATTTTTTCTTCCGTGACTATCTTGTCCTCCGGCACAATGACCGCAGGTTTGGTGAATTATTTGCTTACTTTATCTTTCTTTTTGCTCTTCTTCTCTTCGCTGTAGCCATAGCCGTATTCTTTCCCATAACCATAGCCATAGCCATAATTGATACCGCCTACGCCGCGGTTCTTCACACCATTGAAGACGATGGCAAGGTTCTTCAGTCCACGAATCTTCATATTCTCATCCAGCATCTTTATATACCCTTTCGGAGTCACTTTATGGCGGACCACGTAAATGGTGGCGTCACACAGCGGGGAGAGGATATATGCATCCGTCACCGGCGCCGTTGGGGCTGTATCGATGAGGATATAGTCAAAAATAGTTTCCAGGTATTGCAGCAATTCATCCAGCTTACCATTGAGGATCAGCTCGGAAGGATTGGGCGGGATAGCGCCCGAAGGAATGATGAACAGGTTAGGGCTGACATCCGTACGTTTGATGATATGGTCGGCGTCCTTGTTCCCGATGAAATAGTTAGTGAGACCTACTTCCCTGCTGACGTTGAACAGGTGGGCTACATTGGGCTTGCGCAGGTCAAGCTCCAGGAGCACCACTTTCTTGTCCGTCAGGGCCAGGCTCACTGCCAGGTTAGCCGTGACGAAGCTTTTTCCTTCGCCGCTGATGGTGGAAGTTACCAGGATCTTTTTCTTCCTGGAATTGATGCCGATGTAGGCCAGGGATGTCCGCAGTTGTTTGAATTGCTCGGCGATGACGGTACGTTTACCCTGGGTGACTACCAACGCGTCATGGGCGGGAGCGAACATGATCTCTCCCACGACGGGCACGGTGGTGAATTTTTCTATTTCGCTGCGGAATACAATGCGTTGATTCAATCCTTCACGGATGGCGATAATGCCGGCCCCCAGGCCAAGTGCGGCCAGGACGGCCAATGCCCAGATCAGCATGGGTTTGGGAGCTACAGGCATCACCGTAGTGGCTGCTGCGTCGATGATGCGGGTATCTGCGATCGCGGAGCTGAAGGTGAGCGCCGTCTCTTCCCGTTTTTGGAGCAGGAAGGAATAAATGCTGTTCTTGATCCCTTGCTGCCTGCTGATCTCTACCAGCTTCCTTTCTTTCGCCGGAAGGGTTCTGAGAATGGATGCGTAGCTATTGCTGGTATTGAGCAGGTTGCCACGTCCGGCCGTCAGGTTCCTGCGCAGGCTTTGTACATTTTCCAGGATGCTGGGCTTGATCTTTTCCATCTCATGGCGGATGGATATCAGCAGCGGGTTGTTCTCAGCCGTTGTTTTGCTGAGCCCTTCGTATTTTACTTCCAGGTCGTACAGCTTCTGCAGCAATTGTCCCAGCACAGGGTCATCCACGCCGAAGGTAGAAGGGACGATGCCGGCCTCGTTGCTCTTGGATTGTACATAGCGCTCGACCTGGTCGAGGACTGCCATCTGAACGTTCATTTCGCTGAGCTTCTGGTCGTTGGCGCCCACGTTGTTCAGATAGAGCTGGCCCTGGGCGCTGATGTCCACGATGCCTTCCTGGGTCTTGTATTTTTGTATGCCGTGCTCGACGGAGTCAAGTTCATTGGAGATAAGGCCCAGCCGTTCGTTGATGAAACGGAGGGTGTTGGCGGCCAGCGCATTCTTGTCGTTAATGCCGGCTTTGTTGTATTCACCTATAAGGCCGTTGAGGATGTCCTCCCCTCTTTTGGGGATGGCATCCTTTATTTTAAGATCGATGACGGAAGATAGCTTGGTGGCCTGGGTGACCTTCAGTCTGGCCAGCAGTTCGTCCGAAACGGCCCTTACGTTGACGAGGGAGAAATACAACGGTCGCGTCTTATCCGGAGCTACGTAATTATGGTTTGTGATGAAACGCAGGTTTCCGTAGGGCGTGGTGACCCAGGAGCCCAGGGGATATCTTTGCCCTGCTATTACCACTTCACGGCTGGCGCTGTCAAATGTAAAGTAGACCTTATACATTTCTGTCAGCGAGTCAGGATTTCTCACTTGTATGGCGACGGGAGAGGTCAGGTAGGCACTGCGGGATTTTATCCGGCCTTCCTGGGTGACAGGGGCATACAGGTCCAGGTTCTTTACCACCTCCCGCATGAGGGTCCTGGACTGGATCACCTCTATCTCGTTCTCCACGAGCTTTTTACTGCCGAAGAGGTTCAGCTGCTCCATCAGGTTGGAATCGTCCAGCCCTTTTTTCTCGTCCTTTACCATGACGGTGGCGGCTGTCTCGTATACAGGCACTGCGTAGTGCAGGTATACATAGGCTCCCGAGCCTGACAGCACCAGCAGAATGAGGAACAGGGGCCAGTAGGGCAGATACTTAAAAAGCACCTGGGAGAACAGACTGCCTTCATCTTCTTCGTAAAAACTCTTATTTGTCACCTGCATAAGCTCAAGTTTTATTAATTAACATAATGTAATACGACGACTGCAACGAGTGACGCAGCGCTCAATATGATAGGTAATAATTGTTGCGTTCTGCTGGTAGAGGCAATCTTTTCCTTCCGTGGTTCTACATAGACTACATCATTGGTTTTTAAGTAGTAATAGGGAGAAGTGAGAATTTCACTGGAGCTAAGATCCAGCCGTTTGACGATCTTTTGTCCTCCCGACTCGCGGATAAGCAATACGTTGTCGCGTTTGGCATAGATCGTAAGGTCACCGGCCAGGCCTACGGCCTCCAGAATGGATATCCTTTCATTGGCAATATTGAGCGTAGTGGGGCGGGCGACTTCGCCCAATACGGTGACCCTGAAGTTCAGGAAGCGGGCGGTAACAATGGGGTCAACCAATAATTTGCGTTGGCTCAGGGAATCTGTGATAAGGGCTTCCAGCTGCCGTTTGGTAAGGCCGGCGGCTTTGACGAGTCCCAGTACCGGAAATTTGATGTTTCCGTCCGCATTCACCAGGTAACCCATCAACTGAGAAGCTCCATACCCTCCGGCTGCGGGAGTTGTGCCAGTGGAAGTAGCTGACACTGGCGTGGTGATATTAGGTGTATTAAAGACCATAGTTGCTTCCGGGTTAAGGCTGGTCACCGAAATGTTGAGCAGGTCGTTGGTCTGTATCACCGGTTCCGTATTGGTCAGCGAACTGTTCACAGTGGTGTCCTGGATATTATTAAAATAAATCGCTTTCCTGCTATTGACACAGGACACCATAAACAATAACCCTGAAAGAATTAAAAACATCGATAATTTCGAATACATATATCTGTTATATATTACACAAAGCCCTTTCTTACATCAGCCTGTGCTGAAAATCCATTCTCGTCAGGGAATAAGCAACCGTTTATCCGGTAATCCATTTTACGATTACCTGAATAGCTGATAACATCCTTTGGGGAGCTATCAAAATAGTTAAATGAGTCTAGTAAGCAAGAATCGGAATCGACATGGCATTTAAAAGGATCTCAGGCGGGCAACCGTAGATCGTTTTAGGAATTTTAGCGCGGTTTATTCGATAGGCCTGGAGCTTTGGGGGGCGCTTTTCTACGCTAGAAGTTCAAGAAGGTTTAGTAAAAATATTACAAACACACTGAAATTCCAAATCCCCACTTGTCCTTAACAATAAAAATACCGGTTTTCTACAGGATGAATGCTGAATTACAAATTCCATTCCAAAACATACGGATGTGATTTTATTTATCAACACATCCTCATGAAAATCTATAAATTAAGCATGAAAATCCCGCTGGAAAAGCATTCGGGAAAATACAGGTAAGCAATAATTACATATCCACATATGCAAAATCCATTCCACGTGACTGTGGAAAAACCGCCTTATGGGGAATAAATGATGGAAAATGGGTAATTTTTTAATATATTAAAAAAATGAAAATATCTAAGCGATCGAACCCACGCCTGCCATATTAGAGCATTTTTTTTGACGCCAAAGAGCATACCTGTAATTCCCGGCAGCCTAAGGGATTTTCAGAGACTTTTCAGATAGGCGATACTCTGCGGTACCTGTTCAAGCGATTTGCTGCTCTCATCTTCAATATAATAATGCTCCACGCCTGCCTTGCGGGCAGCTTTCAGCACTGCGGGTATATTGATCTGCCCCGTCCCCAGGATCACGTCATTCTCTTTGGAAGTACCGCCGGAAAGATCACCGGTAACCCCTATGCGCAGGTCTTTCAGATGAAGGGCCTTATACCGGCTGCCATACTTGCTCAGCAACTGCGCCGGGTCCTCACCGGGAAAGAAGGCCCAGAGAATATCCAGTTCGAGGCTGACGTACCGTGGGTCGGTCTCCTTTATCAGCAGATCGTACAGGGTACCTTTTTCATATGGCTGAAACTCAAAACCATGGTTGTGATAGATAAAACCAAGGCCATACTGCTCTTTTAAGATCTTGCCGCAGCGATTGAAGTCTTCGATTGCTTTGCGCGCTTCTTCCAGGGTGAAGGCCCCCTGGTGAGGAATGCCTGCTACCCGTACATAGGAGGCTCCCAGGGCGCTGGCATTCTGCGCCACCTCTGCGGTGTGATTCACCAGGTCGTCATAACCCACGCCAAAGGACGAACAATGGAGGCCGCGCTGATCCAGGAGGCTGCGCAACTCCGCCGCTGTCTTCTTGAATAGATTGGAGAATTCGATGTCTGTGATACCATTGGACTTAATGATGTCCAGCGTAGCGGGTACATCCTTTTGAAAATTATCACGATAGGTATAGGAGACGATGCCCGGCGCCCCGGAAAAAAGAGCTCCTTTCTTTTGGGCGTAAGATGTCAAAGCTATAGATAAAAAAAAGGCGACAGTAGGTATCTTTTTACTGTATTTCATAATGGCTGCATTTGATAATTAAAGATAAGGTGGAATGCTTTAACTTTAAATAAATCGGACATCATGGAAGGATCAGACAAGCTCCAAAGGGTCGTCGAGGCGCGTATGAAGCTGAAAGCGCGTTTTGAGGAAAAGATGCAGCAGACGCCTTCAGTATCGGATGAAAAGCCAATGGGCATGGGGGTGCCTAACCGGCATGGGATGCCGGTGGTGCCTGTCGGGCAAGTGGTCACAGCCAAATGGCCTGTATTGGACCTCGGTCTGCAGCCCGATATTCCTTTGGACCAATGGGAACTGGTGCTCGACGGAGCGGTGGAACATCCAGTGACCCTTCATTGGGCGGATTTCATGGCGCTGCCCCAGACGGAGGATGTGTCGGATTTCCATTGTGTGACTACCTGGTCGAAGCTAAACATGCCCTGGAAGGGAGTACGCCTGCTGGACCTGGCGGCCCTGGTCCAGCCGAAGGAGACAGCGACCCACCTTCTCTGTTATGGATATGATGACTACACCACGAATGTTTCCCTGGAAGAGTCGTTGAAGCCGGATGTGCTGCTGGTGCATACTTTTGACGATAAACCCCTGCCGCGCGAGCACGGCGGTCCGGTGAGGATGATCACGCCGCAGCTGTATGCCTGGAAAGGATCGAAATGGATCCACCGCATTGAATTTCTTACTTCCAATAAATTGGGCTTTTGGGAACAACGAGGTTATTCCAATACGGCCTATCCCTGGCGGAACGACCGGTACAGTCATTGACCTTTCTAAGCATAAGGCCACCGAAAAAGATCTTCATATATATGTAAAAAAGGGAGGGAGCGTTGCTCCCTCCAGGTTTTAGAACGAATAGCGGGCTCCGAATTGCACGGAGTAGAGGCTGCCGGCTTTAGACCTGATGCCGGCGTTGGTGTTCACGCTGTAATTGTAGGATTTGGCCACGGGGTCAAAGCCTTTCATATTATACAGGTTGAACCCACTGCTCTGACGGTAGTAGCCCCACTCGTGGTTCAACAGGTTCAGTAAGTTAAAGATATCGCAACGCAGACTGATCTTGTTCGTTCCCTTCACCTTCAGCTCGTAGGCCACGCTCGTATTCAACTGGGTGCGCCACGGCATGATGCCACCATTATAAGGGGCGAACTTGCCGTAATTGGATTCGAGGTATTTCCTGAACTCCGGACTCGTTTTCTGCAGCAACGTATTCATCCCTGAAACGATACTGGCAGGAGTGTTCGGGTTCTTGGGATCATAGATATAAGCCAGGTCCTGCCCGTCAACGCCGGTCCCGATGAGATCCTTATCCACAAAGGCGGAAAAACGGGCATTCTGGTAAGCCTGGAAGGAGGAGCTGATGCTGAACCCATAGAAAGAAGGACTGAGCAGCAATACCACGAGCTTATTACGCTGATCGCCGTCGCTGTACCAGTTCTTACCATAAGAAGGATAAGTCCAGTAGGATGAGCCTACGTTGAAATTCGAATTGCGGGGATCTCCGTTGTCATATGGCGGGGTCCCTGTAGCCTTGCCCCTTGCGTATGACACCGTAAGAGAGCCGTCCCGGCCGATCTGGGCGGCTGCCTCGATGACAGCGCCAAAATACTTCGACGACCACTTTGCATTGGTGAAATACCGCACCTCCCGAAAATTCGAAGAGATACGGGAGTATTGGACAAGGGACTTGTTGGAGACGCTGGTGGGAATATTACTGGGATCTACGTATATTTCGCGTCCTTCAACAGGCAACACAAAATTAGGCGTGCGGCGCAGGTTCATGTCCATGAGATAGAAATTATCCCAGGTGTTGTCAAAATATACGTTGACGCCCATGCGGAACCAGGTGTTGAAATAATGGTAATAGCTCAGGTTGGTCTTAAATGTCAGCGGGTTCTTCAGGTGCTTATCCAGGGCAAGCACAGTAGCGGGCTGCTTCCCGGACACTGTATCATAGAAAGCTTTGCCAGGTACTTTGCTGAAATCCTGCTGATAGGCCTGCCAATCGGCATAAGGTACGCTGCTGCCGCTGACATCCACTGTTCGGAAATCCACCCCATTGTCGATATGGGCGAAAGTAATAGGCTGGGTGGTCAATTCGGAGGCGAACAGACCCGCGCCCCATTTTACGATGTCCCGGCCATTGTTGTTCACGTCCCAGATCAGGTTCACCCGGGGCTGTACATTCTTGGCGTCAAAAGGCACCACGTGCGTATTAATGCCAAGATCATGGTCCAGCGTAGGGTTATAGGTCGGTGCACTGCCGATGATCTGGGCATCCCAGCGGACGCCGACCGTAAGGTTCAGATTAGGCTTCAGGTTGGTCTCCATCTGAGCGAACACGCCCAGTTCGATCAGCGGCACGCTGATCTTAGGATTAACGCCGTTCAAGGGGATCTTCCGTGTAAAACGGCTGGGCGTGTTGGCGATCATAGCCTGCAGGCTGTCATAATAGAAGGCCCCTTGCTGATCGTGCGACAGACGGTCCGTGATATGGTTGATATTATTGTCGGTGCCGAAAGTGAAGTTGAGCTTGCCGGTCTTGAACCTCAGGTAATCCACGATCTGGATTACGTCCGAAGCATCCCGCTCAGGTACCCAGTTCTGGTCCCCGAATGCCACCTGCTTGGTGCCTTTGCTGCCGTCGCTGAAAGTGGAGGACACTGTGACAAATCCCTCCGGTACATGGTTGTTCAGGAAGTGCAGGAACTTACGATAGGTGCTGAAATTGAGCTTCAGTTCATTGGTCATCCTGGGAGAGAACTCCGTGCGAAGCCCCAGCATAACGGCGTTGTCTATTTCTACGCCAGTATACTGTGTAGTGAGAAGGCCATTGCTTTTCAACTTATTGGGATCTACAAAATGAAGATAGTTGTACTTCAGGGTAAGCAGGTTCTTGCTATTCAGGTTCCAGTCCAGTTTAACAAAAGCATTCTTCGTCTCCTGCTTGATATTTATGGCGCCGTATTGCTGGCTGGCGGGGAAACCGAACTGCTTTTCCATCACCTCCACTACCTTCTGAAGATTGGCCTCTGTGATACCCAGCACCTTCTCCGCCTGGTCATGTGTAGCGGCCGAAAAATTAAAATCATAGGCCCGGAAAGGAATGGTATTAGTGTATTGGTCATAGGAAACAAGGAAATGCAGTTTGTCCTTGATGACAGGCCCGCTGAACAGCGCGCCAAACTGGCCTACTTCATATTTAGTGGTGACTTTGTTGCCATTAAAATCTTTTGTAGCCGCCAGGGAGTTGGCGCCATAGTAGCCCCATGCGGAGCCGGAAAACTTATTGGTCCCCGACTTGGTGATGGCTTTTACGACTCCGCCGGAGCCGCGGCCGTTGGTCACGTCATAAGAGTTGGTGGATATCTCGAATTCCCGGATCGTCTCTGAAGAGATAGAGAAAGCGGCATCCGTCGTACCGGCAAAATGCGCACGGCGGTTGCTGACGCCATCCAGCATATATCCTGTGCCTCCCGGCTTGGCGCCGGCCAGAGATGCTCCATTAGCCAGGGGTGACAGGAGCATCAGGTCGGTATAGTTGCGGGTTGCAACCGGTATCCGCTGCAGGGCGCGGCTGCTGACGGCAGTGCCGGCGCCCAGACGATCCACACTGTTATTAAAGCTGGTGCTGCGTACAGTGACCTCGGTCAGTGTAGTGGCGCTTTTGCTGAGAGCGATCTTATGGAGGACGAGGCGGTCGCCCAGGTTGAGGGTATTGTCTTTGACCACGGTAGACTGAAATCCCACAGCGGATATCTCTATCGTATATACGCCTACTGGCAGCTCGCGAAAGCTGAAATAACCCTGTTTGTTGGAGACAGAAGTAGTCGTAAAGCCGGTAGCCGTGTTCTTCACGACAATGGTGGCAGCCTCCAGGGGCTTGCTGCCATTTTCCTCGTAGATAAAGCCGCTGATGCCGGATCCGCTGGACTGGGCCATGGCCGCGGTGCAGCAGCAAAACAATAGTAATTGGAAGAGAACTTGTTTAAGCGACAAGTGCAGGTACATAAGCAATGTAATTTTGGCCGCAAATGTAGGGAGTGAATGTGAATGGCAGATCACCCCCATCCTAAGTAACTATTAGTTAAGCTAAAGGTAATAATTTGGTAATAGTGATAGCAGGGGTAAGCGTTTATTTCGCCAACTCCCCCAGCAAACCCTGTATGTCCAGGCGATGGGTGAACATGGTGAGCTGTCCTTCCGCATCCTTCGGCCATTGATCGACGGGGCGGTCCCAGTATAGCTCCACTCCATTGCCATCGGGATCGTCCAGGTACAGCGCCTCGGAGACACCGTGATCGGAAGCGCCGGTGAGCGGATATTTTGCATCCACCAGTCGCTGCAATGCGGCCGCCAGGTCCTTTCTTTCGGGATAAAGGATCGCCGTGTGAAACAGACCGGGGGCCTTTTCGGGAGCAGGAGGCTGGCCTTTACTATACCATGTATTGAGTCCGATGTGATGGTGATAGCCGCCGGCGGAAATAAAGGCGGCCTCCGTTCCATAGCGCGCCATCAGCTGGAAGCCCAGCAGTCCGCAGTAAAAGTCCATCGACCTCTGCAGATCGCTGACCTTAAGGTGCACGTGCCCTATTCTTGTCCCGGCGGGAATGATGTAGTTGTTCTCCATAAATTTGCAGACAAAGTTACGGGATTAGAACCGGTAACGTATCCCCAGGGTGATGGGCAGTGCAAACAGGTGATAGCTCATCGCATCGGCTTTATTGGAAAAATATTGCCCGCTGAAAGTGAGCCCGAGGCCAAACTTACAGCTGAAGAAATACGCCACGCCCATCTTGAACCCGGCTGTCGGTCCGCCCTTTACCCCAGGCTTAGTCGCCAGCGTATTGCCGCCATTGATGATCTGGTCTTTCATGGGAAGAGACCAGCCCGCTGACAGCGATACATTGGACTGCCAGCGCAGGGGCCCTCCGATGGTAGCTTTTCCAAAAAGCTGGATGGGAAGGATGGGCTTGCCTATATAAACGGTGTTGTACGTATTGGGAGCGGAACCCGGATAGGCTACATCATCCTGGTAGGACAGGGTGATATACGATACCATGACTCCCGCCTGGAACCAATGATTAAAGATCCGTGAGATGGCCAGCTCGGCGGCCGGGTGGCTTCCATCCGTGCGTGTATGTATCGTCGTGTTGTCGAAGCGGGGAATGGAATTAAAGGAAATGCCTCCGTCCAGCGCTATCTCCCATTTTTTTTGACAAGGGGTGTTGCCTTTAGTTGGCGTGGAAACATAGGCGGTGTCGGAAAGTACGTACTGCACGCTGTCAGGAGCACCGGGTGTGCTGTCCACCAGCAAACGGGGGCGCAGCTGCAGGACGGTGTCCCGGCACACCAGCAGGTGGCTTACCGTATCGGCGACATATACTTTCAGGGTATGGCCGATGGTATCCCTAAAGCTCATGAGCGTGTCGATGCTGCGCAGCAAGGTGACGAGGGTGTCCGCCTTACCGTTACGCCTATGCGCAGGCAAGATCCTGCCTTCATAGAAGGTGATCTTTATATGCAGGGGGCGGTCCACTGCCTGTGGTTTTATTTCCAGCGGATTGATCCTGGTTTCGGCCTTTATTTCCTTGCAGCAGTCATCGTTCGTATGGCCGGGATAAAAGGCGTTGCCGCAGGTGTGCAGGATGTAGAACCAGCAGCCCGAAGGCCCTGTGATCTTCCAGGCGGGAATGCCGCGACGGCCTTCCCCGGCGGGATTCAGCCGAACATATATATAATTGTATTGAGGCTTCTCATTATTATAAAAACCCAGGTTGCCGATGGTGCCATCCTGGACATAGCTTTTCCTTACATGCACGGTGTGAAGGTCTTTATAACCTCGGACAAACCCGATGTCCTTCAATAGCTGATCGAATATTTTAAATTCTTCGGGGTATTTCACCTGGCTTTCGGGGTCTTTGACGAAGTGAATGACAAGGTTGGGCGTAGTGACGCCTTTTTCGCGTTGAAGGAAGGGAAACTGAGGATGATTGCCCAGCTTGTCGGTGAACAGACGAGGGTGTTCGCGGGGGTCAAACCGGAACAGGGGCGAGCTTTTTCTGCAATTATCCTGGGACCGCGCCTGTCCTAAAAGCAACGACAATACGATGAATAAAAAATATCTCATCAACAGGGTTAAGGGTTAAGGGGTTAGCTGTGGTCCGCTTTAAGGGGCACGATGCCATTAACGTATAAGCCGTTGTTTTGGTATATAACAGAAATAGAATCTCTTACTAAATAGGACCTTAACAATTAAAAAAAAATAATTTATATAAAATTCCGTTAAACTATCCATGAAACAATCCGTCCTAAACAAAACCATTTATAAAAACCAAGCGACCACCCACTAAAACGTAATGTATGAAAACAAGATCCCTGTATCTCCTTTGGGCTATTCTAGCGTTTACTATTACTTTCAACGCCTGTAAAAAGGATAACAAAAGCACGGGCCAGTCCAGCGAAGAGCTGCAAACGCAGTCGGATGACCAGACGCAAGTGTCCAATGAGACAGATGCGGTGACTGACGATGTCAACGCCATGCTTTCCAATCAGGCTGCCATTACTGGCAGCAGTGTCACACCCGGCTATAAAGAAGGCATCGCCACGCAGGATGTCAAGCCTGTGCAACAGGACCTTATCTGTGATGCATCTGTGACCATGGATACCAGCACGGCCACTTGCAATATAACTATTACGTATAATGGCAGCAATTGTGCCGGGACCCGTACCCGGACTGGTGTTGTCGTTGTATCCTGGACCAAGGGAACGCATTGGAAGGATATGGGCGCTGTCGTCAACGTGAGCATCCAGAACCTGAAGATCACCCGTATTCGGGACAGCAAGAGCATTACGCTGAATGGTACACATACTTATACAAATGTCAACGGTGGAAGCCTGATCGACGTACCGAAAGGGACCCCAGTCACGCATAAGGTTACCAGCGATGACATGTCCATTACTTTCGACAATGGCGCCAAGCGCACCTGGCATGTTGCCCGTCAAAGGGTGTACAGCTGGGTAAATAATGGGTATGTCATTACGACCACCGGCGTACATACGGATGGCAGCACTACGGGTATCTCCGAATGGGGCGTCAACCGCTGGGGCAATACCTTCGTGACACAGATCACCCAACCGCTGGTCATCGATCAGAATTGCAGCTGGAGGCTTACCCAGGGAGAAGTGAAGGTCATTCGTCCTGAAGTTACCACCACGATCACTTTCGGATTGGATGCCAATGGGAATGCTACTACCTGCCCCGATGGATCCTACTATTTCAAGTTAGTGTGGGAAGCCGGGAAGACGTATACTTTCATATTGCCTTATTAGAATGATAAATTTGTCTAAGAGGCCGGCTGACGCCGGCCTCTTTTTATTTTGCTAACACTGTTAGCAAGTAATCTTGCAAAATACTACCATGATCCATACAACTCCCCCCTCCTGCTGATGTTATTTTTTTCGGTACATTGCCCCCATGGAAAATGTTACCGCCGCCTGGCTCCAGTCCATAGAAACACTTAAAGAAGTCCCCCTCGAACAGCTGCAATGGTTCATCGACAGCAGCACGGTGCATGAAGTGCCCGACGGAGATTTTCTTTTTCGCAACGGTGAACCCATGAAAGGCACCCATGTACTCATGGAGGGAAGGGTCAAGATGTACCTGCTGCAAAATAACGAGATGCGCGACCAGGTCTATCTGGAGCCGGAAGCCATATTCGGCTATCTCCCCTTTTCGCGCGGCCTGATAGCCAAAGCGATGGGACAAGCGGCAGGCAATATCCGGGTGATGACCCTGCCGATCGGTAAGTCCAGGGAAATGATTAATAAGCACTTCGAGCTAACGCAGGCGCTGGTGCATATCATGACCACGCGGGTTCGGAACTATACGGCCTTTCAGCAGCAGAATGAAAAAATGATGGCGCTGGGAAAATTGTCGGCCGGTCTGGCGCACGAGCTGAACAATCCCGCCGCGGCCATCGTACGGGGATCTACTTCCCTGATGCAGCACCTGCACCTGGAACCCAAGTCCTTTAAAGAGGTCATGGCCATCCGGATGGAAGAAAAAGAAGTGGACATCGTTACCCAGAAGCTGTTCGAGATCCTGCACCGGGGAGAAAAGCCCAAGCTCACGCTCATCCAGCGGACGGAAAAGGAAGATGCCGTACGGGACTGGCTGGACGACCACAACATAAGCAATAGCGACGAAGTTGCCGAGAACTTCGTGGATTACGCATTCACCTGTGACGACATGGAATCCTTTAAGGAACACATCCCTGCCCACTATTTGTCGCCCGTCTTCAACTGGATCAATACCAACCTGGTGACCGAGCGGATGATAGGGGACATCCAGGAATCCTCCCAGCGCATTTCGGACCTGGTGAAATCCATCAAAACCTTCACCCATATGGATCAGGGGAAAGGAAAGGAATATACGGACATCCATTCCGGTCTTCGCACCACACTCACCATCCTGCAGCATAAAATAAAAAAAGGCAATGTGACAGTAAAGGAGGAGTTCGACGAAACGCTTCCGAAAGTAAAAGCCATGGTAGGAGAACTAAACCAGGTGTGGACCAACCTCATCGACAATGCCCTGGATGCCATGGAAATAAATGGGAAGGGACAGCTAACCATCCGTACCCGGAGAGACAGAGAGTTTGTGGAAGTGACGATCACCGACGACGGCCCCGGCATTCCCGAGAACATCCGGTCCCAGATCTTCGATCCTTTTTTTACGACAAAGGATATTGGGAAGGGAACGGGGCTCGGGCTGGATGTGGTGACCCGCATCGTGCAGCAGCACCGGGGCTCGGTGAAAGTGAATTCCCGGCCGGGAAGGACGGAATTCATCGTCTGCTTTCTCATCGATGGATGAGCGATGAGTTGGATGGGCGGCACTTTGTCCGAAAAATAATTACCTTAAATTGCGAGCGCTAACAGACCCATTTTATGAATCAACCGATCATTTTTACAATCGATGATGACGCACAGGTCCTGCGAGCTATTACACGCGACCTCAGAAGCCATTATCGGAATGACTACAGGATACTGAGTACTACTTCCGCCAAAGAAGCGTTGGACAGTCTGTTGGACCTGAAGAACAAATCCGAGACGGTGGCCCTTATTATATCCGATCAGCGGATGCCGGAAATGGAGGGAGTGGATTTTTTCAAACAGGCGATAGCATTCTTTCCCGATGCAAAGCGGGTGCTGCTGACAGCTTATTCCGATACCGATGCGGCCATCAGGGCTATCAATGACATACAGCTGGACTACTATCTCATGAAACCCTGGGATCCCCCGGAGGACAGATTGTATCCCATCATCAATGGCCTGCTGGAAGATTGGCAAAGCACCTACAGGCCGGCTTTTAAGGGACTGAAGGTCATCGGATATCAGTTCTCGCCCAAGTCACATGATATCAAGGAATTCCTATCAGGCAACCTCGTGCCTTTTCAATGGATGGATATCGAGACCAGCGAGGAAGGCGCGCAGCTGCTGAAACTGAATAATATCATGACGAAAGACCTGCCGGTGCTATTCATGGAGGATGGCAGCTTCCTGGCGGCGCCGGCCATTCCACATGTAGCGGAGAAGATAGGACTGAATCCCGTCATTAAGAACAACATGTACGATGTGGTGATCATCGGCGCAGGCCCTGCGGGATTGGCGGCTTCGGTGTATGGCGCTTCCGAGGGACTAAAGACCTTACTGGTCGAGCGGCATTCGCCCGGAGGACAGGCGGGCACCAGCTCCCGTATCGAAAATTACCTGGGTTTCCCGACAGGACTCAGCGGCGCTGAGCTCACCCGGAGAGCCGTCACACAAGCCAGCCGGTTGGGAGCCGAACTCTTATTGCCGGGGTATGTAAAGGACATCAGGCAAAAGGACGGGTACAAAAAGATCATCCTGGACAACGACACCTGTATCGACTCACATGCCGTAGTGATCACTACGGGAGTAGATTACCGGAAACTGGATACGAAGGGTATAGGCGACTTTACGGGCGCCGGTATCTATTACGGGGCGGCTATGACGGAGGCGGCGGCTTTCCGTGACAAAGAGGTTTTCGTAGTCGGCGGCGGTAATTCGGCCGGACAAGCGGCCATGTACCTGTCCAAGTTTGCAAAAAATGTTTATATCCTCGTCCGTAAGGAGAACCTTGTCAGCACCATGTCGACCTATCTCATCGACCAGCTGGGCACCCGTCCCAATATCCATGTAATGGGGAAAAGGGAGATTGCAGAAGCCGCCGGTTCAGGCAAGCTGGAAGAGCTGACCATCGAAGATGTGGATACAAAAGGCAGAGAGACCCGAAAGGCGGACGCCCTGTTTGTTTTCATCGGGGCACGTCCCTACACGGACTGGATCGGGCTGGATATCATAAAGGATGAAAAAGGTTTCCTGGAAACGGGACGCGACCTGAAGGTCTATTCCAATTTCAGCAAGATCTGGAAGCAGGACCGGGACCCTTACCTGCTGGAGACCAGCTGCCCGGGCATCTTTGCAGCCGGAGATGTACGGGCCGGGGCCATGAACCGGGTAGCTTCAGCTGTCGGCGAAGGTTCAATGGCCATTAGTTTTGTTCATAAATACCTGGCCGAAGTATAAAGTTAAGTGACTTCAACTAAAGGAATTATTATGCATACCGATCCATCCTGTTCGCATATCGCGGCGATCGACCAGCTGAAAACGAGCAAAGATTATGTCTGTGAAGAGTGTATCAAAACGGGGGATGAATGGGTGCACCTCCGGGTCTGCCAGACCTGTGGCGCCACCTTATGCTGCGATGACTCTCCCAATACGCATATGACCAAGCATTATCATACATCACACCACCCGCTGATCATCTCTGCCGAGCCGGGGGAGCGATGGCTCTGGTGTTATAAGGACCGGCTTTTTGCTGAGTATTGAATTATTGGCACGAAAATTTCATAATGTACGGTGACCTGCCTCCTGCGTCACTGAAATCCCATTCCTTTTATTAGCTGTTTGCCGTCTTTCAGCATATCATGCTGGAGGAGTCTTTTTTAATACCATAACAGTTAAATAAATCAGAGCGATATGACAACAGACAGGAAACAGAACCTGGTTATTATTTTTCTTTCGGCCATTTTTTTGGTGCTGATATTTATCAGCGAATAAAGGGCGCTGTTAACAATTTTTGTATCTTCGCGCAATTCTTTGGTAATGAAGATACTCTTTCAACAGGCTGCTATCATAGACCGCCTGTCTCCCCATAACGGACAGATCCGGGATATTTTAATCGAAGAAGGCCGCATTAAGGCCATAGCGCAGGACCTCCGGGTGGAGGCCGACCGCACTATCCATCATCAGGGCTTGCACGTCTCACCCGGTTGGGTTGATATCTTTGCCCATTTCTGTGACCCGGGTTATGAATACAAGGAGACCCTGGAGACAGGCGCCCAGGCGGCTGCCGCAGGGGGATTTACCGATGTTTTCGTCATTCCCAATACCCGGCCTGTCGTCGACAGCAAATCTCAGGTAGAATATATACGCGGCAAGTCGGCCAATCTGCCTGTCAATATCCGGCCCATCGGCGCCCTGACGAAGGGACTGGAGGGAAAGGACCTGGCAGAAATGTACGATATGCGTCACAGTGGCGCCGTCGCTTTCAGCGATGGAACAAGCCCCGTGCAGTCAGCGGGGCTGCTCCTGAAAGGTTTGCAGTATGTAAAAGCATTCGAAGGGGTCGTCATACAAGTCCCTGACGACCGGAGCGTAGGCGCCGGCGGACTGATGAACGAAGGCATTATTTCCACGCGCCTGGGCCTGCCGGGCAAGCCCATGATGGCTGAGGAGCTCATCATTGCCCGGGATATCAAGCTGGCGCGGTATACAGGTTCCCGTATCCATTTCACAGGCGTGAGCTCCCCTCGCGGACTCGACTATATCCGGCGCGCAAAGGACGGCGGTCTGTCCGTCAGCTGTTCCGTTGCGCCTTACCACCTGTTCTTCACGGATGCCAGCCTGGTCCAATACGACACGAACCTGAAGGTCTTCCCTCCCCTGCGGGACGAGGTTGCCGTAGCTGCGCTCAAGCAGGCGGTGCTGGATGGGACCGTTGACTGTATTGCCTCCCATCATCTACCCCACGAGTACGACAGTAAAGTAGTGGAATTCGAATATGCCAAGGCCGGCATGACGGGTCTTGAGACAGTGTACGCTGTGCTGCGGACGGCAATCCCCGAACTGAGCGCTGAAAGGGCGGTCGCACTTCTATCATCGGCGCCCAGGGATATTTTTGGGTTGGAACAGCCGACTTTGCAGGAAGGAAATGCCGCTTGTCTCAGCTTCTTCGATCCCTCCGGGACGACCCTGGTGGAGGAAAAAGGGCTCAGGTCCAAGTCAAAGAATACGGCTTTCCTGGGTCGATCGCTGAAGGGGCGTGCATTGGGGATCCTCAATGGAGACAGGTTAATATGGGAAGACTAACATCAACAATAATTTTTCATTTATGCAACCCCGGAAAATATCCATCTCATTGACCTGCGGATTGGTGGCAGGCCTGGCCATGATCCTGCTGACAACCGTATTATACCTGTCGGGAGTAAACGCCTACCTTGGACCGGCGGCTTACCTGGGGTATGCCATCCTGCTAAGCATGGCGATCGTAGCGCCCTTAAAAGAGAAAAAGACCGGTGGCGGCTACCTGGAGTTCAGGGACGCCCTGAAATCCGCCTTTCTTGTTTTTGTCGTTGCCCTGGCGCTTCAAACCCTTTTCACCTGGGTGCTGATGAATTACATCGATCCGACTTTCAGACAGGTAGTGGAGCAGGCGATCATGGAAAAAATGGAAAAATTCATGCTGCGCATGAATGTAAGCCAGGATAAGATCGATGAGGCACTGACGAAGGATCGGGGCGCCAATCAATTCTCTTTATCCAAGTCGATAATGGGACTATGTGTTTCCTATATCGTTTTCTTCCTGGTCTCCCTGGTGATCGCGGCCATTATAAAGAAGAAAAAACCGGAATTCAGCGAAGCGGACCTAAAATAGAGCGCGCAATAATAAATACACTATTAATGGATGTTTCGATAGTCATACCCGTATATAACGAAGACGAATCTTTGCCGGAGCTGTGCAGTTGGATCGACCGCGTGGTAAAAGCGCATGATCTTTCCTGTGAGATCATTCTGGTGGATGACGGCAGCACGGACAATTCATGGGAGGTCATCAATGAATTACGCCACAAAAACCCGATGATAAAAGGTATCCGGTTCCAGCGCAACTATGGCAAATCCGCCGCCCTGAACGAAGGCTTCAAAGCATCTATGGGGGATGTGGTGATCACGATGGATGCGGACATGCAGGATAGCCCGGATGAGATCCCCGAGCTGCGGCGCATGATCGTCGAAGACAAGTATGACCTCGTCAGCGGCTGGAAGAAAGTACGTCACGATCCGGTCTCGAAGACCCTGCCCTCCAAATTCTTCAACTGGACTACGGCAAGGGTAAGCCGGATCCCTCTTCATGATTTCAACTGCGGATTGAAGGCTTACAGGCGCAAGGTCGTCAAAAGCATCGAAGTGTATGGCGAGATGCATCGCTATATCCCTGTGATCGCCAAATGGTCGGGCTTCCGCCGCATCGGCGAGAAAGTCGTGCAGCACCGGGCCAGGAAATACGGATTCACCAAGTTCGGCGGCCTGGGCCGTGGACTGAAAGGACTGCTGGACCTGGCGTCGATCACATTTGTCGGGAAATATGGCAAGCGTCCCATGCATTTCTTCGGTCCGCTGGGTGTCGTCTGCTTCCTGATCGGCTTTGTCGCCAGCGTATATCTGGTCACCGCCAAGCTGACGCATTATGCCTCGTTCGGCCTGACCACGAAGCCGGCATTCTACATCGCCCTGATCACGATGGTCATTGGCAGCCAGCTGTTTCTCACCGGCTTTGTCGCGGAATTGATCTCCCGTAATTCGCCAGGCCGCAACTCTTATCTCATCGAAGAAAAACTTGGACTGGACCAACCATGAACGGTACCGTCATTATCCTCGGCCCGGCACATCCTCTGAGAGGAGGTGGTCTTACCACTTTTAATCACCGGCTGGCAAAGGCTTTTCTACAGGAAGGCTATGATTGTCGTATCTATTCTTTTTCCCTGCAATATCCCTCTTTCCTTTTTCCCGGCAGCTCGCAATACACGGATGAGCCGGCCCCGGAAGGTCTGACCATCCATTCCCGGGTGAACAGCATTAACCCGCTCAACTGGTGGCTGGTGGGTGAAGAGCTGCGCCGTCTCCGGCCCGACATTATCGTTGTCCGGTATTGGCTGCCCTTTATGGGGCCGGCGCTGGGAACCATCTTACGGAGAGTGCGCCGGAATAAACATACGCGCATCATTGCATTGACGGATAATATCATCCCGCATGAACGGCGGCCGGGCGATATCCCTTTCACCAGGTACTTCCTGAAAAGCTGTGATGCCTTTATCACTATGAGCGAAAAGGTAATGCAGGATCTGCGGCTATTCGAAAAAGATAAGCCCGCCCTGCAGGTCCCCCACCCTCTGTACGATAATTTCGGCGAGCCTATTCCCTTGACGGCGGCCCGGGCTATCTTACGGGAGAAAGGGCTGAAGGCGGAAGAGAACGACCGGATCCTCCTCTTCTTTGGGTTTATCCGGAAATATAAGGGGCTGGATCTCTTGTTGGAGGCGATGGCGGATGAGCGCATCCGGGCTGCCGGTATCAAGCTGCTGGTGGCGGGTGAGTTCTATGAGGATGAGCGGGTTTACCGGGAGCAGATCGAAAGGCTGGGTATCCGCGACCGCCTTTTGCTCCGTACGGATTTTATCCCCGACCAGGATGTAAAATATTATCTCTGTGCGGCCGATGCCGTGGTACAGCCTTACCGGAACGCCACCCAAAGCGGGGTGACACCGCTGGCTTATCACTTCGGGAAGCCGATGATCGTCACCAATGTGGGAGGGCTGCCTGCCCTGGTGCCCCACGAACGGGTGGGCCTGGTGGTGCAGCCGGAAGCAGCCGCACTGGCAGATGGGATGCTGCGGTTCTACGAATTAGGAGCCGATCATTTTATTCCTCACCTTCGTGAGGAGAAGGAGAAATATTCCTGGAGCAAGCTGGTGGAGAACATCATTAAAATCATTCCATGCTAGATAAAATTAAATTTTGCATCAACGAATCAGTGACGGTGAAGAGCCAGCTGCTGAAAGACGAGCGGATGCTACAGCTGATCTCGGAGCTGGTGGATGTCATTGTCACCATCTTTCGAAATGGCAACCATATCTATTTCTGCGGCAACGGGGGAAGCGCGGCGGATGCGCAGCATCTGGCGGCGGAGTTCTCCGGCCGGTTTTATATCAACCGTGAGGCCTTACCTGCCGAAGCGCTGCACTGCAACACATCCTACCTGACTGCAGTTGCGAACGACTATACCTATGACGTCATCTATTCGCGGCTGATCCGGGGCATCGGGAAGAAGGGTGATATGCTGATCGGGCTTTCCACCTCCGGCAATTCCGTCAATATCGTACAGGCTTTTGATACGGCCAGGGAGAAAGGAATGGTGACAGTCGGATTCACAGGGGAAGGTGGCGGCCTGTTAAAGGAACGCAGCGACTACCTGGTCAATGTACCTTCATCCAACACGCCCAGGATACAGGAAGCCCATATGGGTGACACCGCTGGCTTATCACTTCGGGAAGCCGATGATCGTCACCAATGTGGGAGGGCTGCCTGCCCTGGTGCCCCACGAACGGGTGGGCCTGGTGGTGCAGCCGGAAGCAGCCGCACTGGCAGATGGGATGCTGCGGTTCTACGAATTAGGAGCCGATCATTTTATTCCTCACCTTCGTGAGGAGAAGGAGAAATATTCCTGGAGCAAGCTGGTGGAGAACATCATTAAAATCATTCCATGCTAGATAAAATTAAATTTTGCATCAACGAATCAGTGACGGTGAAGAGCCAGCTGCTGAAAGACGAGCGGATGCTACAGCTGATCTCGGAGCTGGTGGATGTCATTGTCACCATCTTTCGAAATGGCAACCATATCTATTTCTGCGGCAACGGGGGAAGCGCGGCGGATGCGCAGCATCTGGCGGCGGAGTTCTCCGGCCGGTTTTATATCAACCGTGAGGCCTTACCTGCCGAAGCGCTGCACTGCAACACATCCTACCTGACTGCAGTTGCGAACGACTATACCTATGACGTCATCTATTCGCGGCTGATCCGGGGCATCGGGAAGAAGGGTGATATGCTGATCGGGCTTTCCACCTCCGGCAATTCCGTCAATATCGTACAGGCTTTTGATACGGCCAGGGAGAAAGGAATGGTGACAGTCGGATTCACAGGGGAAGGTGGCGGCCTGTTAAAGGAACGCAGCGACTACCTGGTCAATGTACCTTCATCCAACACGCCCAGGATACAGGAAGCCCATATGCTGATCGGGCATACGATCTGTCAGCTGGTGGAAGAAAAATATTTTGGAAAACAGGAATAATATGCTGGACTTGCAAAAGATAGATGGGCGCTGGACGCTTTTCCTGGACAGGGATGGTGTGATCAATGAGGAAAAAGAGCAGAGCTATGTTTTCCATTATGGGGAGTTTGCCTTTTACGAGGGGGGGCTCAAAGCCTTGCAGCTCCTGGCCGGAATTTTTCCCCGGATCGTGGTGGTCACCAACCAGCGGGGCGTGGGAAAAGGGTTGATGACGGCGGGGGACCTGGCGGATATCCATGCGCAAATGATTGCAGCTGCTGCGGCCGCCGGCGGGCGGATAGATGCCGTTTACTATTGTGATTCCTTGTCGAACGATCACCCGCATCGCAAGCCGAACCCTGGCATGGCTCTGGCCGCCCGTCAGGATCTGCCGGACATCGACTTCACAAGGTCCATCATGGTGGGGAATAACCTCAGCGATATGGAGTTTGGGAGGAATGCGGGTATGTATACGGTGTTCCTGAGCACGACCAGCCCGGCCCCGGCGCTTCCCCACCCCGATATTGATTTGGTTTTCAAATCTTTATACGATTTTGCAAAAGCTTTGCAATTGCGATGAAATTTTGGGTTGTCTTTTGCGTTTTGAAAATTCCTCATATGATCAACCGCATTCTCTTAATTGCACTCTTTCTTTGCAGCCTCCACCATGCTGAAGCGCAGACCGCCTTGAGTCCCAGCGTATTGAAATCGCTTCAGGTCCAGGAAGACTCCCTGAAGGTATTGTCGGACTCGCTGATCAATGCGGGTGACCCTGCCGTACGGCTCCGTGCAGACAGTCAGTTCGTCCGTACCCTGGTCCGGTCGTTAAAGATGAAGCACTCTTTTTACTATCCTTTTGACAGCCTGGAGAGCATCTCGCGTTTGTATGCGCCGGACAGCACTTTCCGCATCATCACGTGGCAGTATAAAAAAGACGATCTGTTGTTCCTGCAGGAAGGCGCTATCCAGATGAACCAGCCGGATGGATCCCTGAAACTCTATCCCCTGTTCGACGTCAGCATGTTTACCGCCAGGCCGCTGGATTCCGTGAGAACAAGGCGTAATTGGATCGGGGCGATATACTACCGCATTATCGAAAAATCTTACAATGGGATCAACTATTATACATTGATAGGTTTCGACGATTTCACCCGCAGCAGCAACAAGAAATGGATGGAAGTGCTGACTTTTTCCCGGAGCAATGGGGAGCCTATGTTCGGGGGACCTTATTTTTCATTCCAGGACGATTCTGTTCGACGCCGTACGCAATACCGTTTCAACATCGAATATAAAAAGGATGCCGCCACCCGGTTTAATTATGATCCCAACATGGACATGGTCATGTTCGACCACCTGGTGCCCGAAGGGGATGAGCCGAACAGGAAGGACTCGTACATCCCCGATGGAGATTTCGAAGGATTCAAATGGCAGGACGGTATGTGGGTGCATGTGGAGAAGAAGATCCTCGAATATAAACTGAAGGATGGACAGTTCCCGCAGGAGCAGAAGATCCTGGACGAGAGCGGAGGGATCAACGAGCAGAAGCTCCAGGAGCAATCCGAAAAGAATATCCAGGAGGGCGAAAAGGCAAAAACGACCGCACCTGCAAAGCCGGTGAAACCGAAGAAAAAACCAGGCAATTAGTGCCCCAGCAGCCTGCTCTTGGCGCGCTGGTATTCCTCTTCCGACAAAGCGCCTTTCTGCTTCAGATCGAATAATTTCTCCAGTTCCGCAGCGATATTGGACGAGGTGGTATGCGCCTGCTGCGCCGGATGCGCTCCCGGGTGGCCCTGTCCGATAGACTCATTGAATGCTGCCGCCATTTGCCTTGCCTGTGCGGTGGATTGAAGGGTTTTGTAATCTGATTGTGCGGCTGTGATGGTATCTTTCAGCCTGCGTGGATGACTGACATTGAAATAATCGGTGGCACCTACTTCGGCAGCCGTCTGGATCTCCACATGACCATAGTTGAACAGCCGCCCCATCGGCGTCATGTCGTAAGATACGTTGTTGATCTTATCCAGGGGGCTTTCCTTGGCATAGTGGCTCAGCAGTCCGGATTCGTCGATGACCCGGAAATTGGTCACTACCCAGATATTGACCTTCCAGACGAAGTACTTCCAGCAGCCGTACAGGATACCCAGAACGGCCGCGATCCATCCGTAGTGATCGATAAAGCCGATGAAGTACGAGGCGACGATCCCTGCCAGGGCGATGAAAAAGGGCAGGATCAGCAAAGTCCAGCTGCTGTACGTCACAAGTAGGATCTTTTCTCCATTTTGAATCGGGGTGCGCATGGGATGGCTATTAGGTAGTGAAATTATGGAATTTTCGGGCGCTGCGGAAAGGCAGTTTACCTGTAGCAGGATTGTCTGTTCAGCATCTCCCGGATCGTCTGTTCCCATTTCGTTTGTGCGGCGGGGATCTGTCCGTGATTGGTCTCTCCGTCATATACCTCCTGCTGCTGCTGGGCTTCCCTGTCTTTCTGCCTGTACAGCTGCTCCAACTCCTTCATATAGTTCTGCGTGGTAAAGGTGAAATGGCGGATGGTGTCAGCCAGCTCGCAGCCTTTTATGGCCGTGATATTGAAATGCTGCTGTTCATGCTGCAGGGTGCGGGCATTGCGGCTGTTTGCGCGGCACCAGGATCGCCCCTTATCGAAGAAAGGGACGATGGTGACGGTGACCTTTGTCTGCCCATATTGCGTTTGCAGGCTGGTCCTGACGTCCAGGCCGCTGTTGGTGGCGGCGGCGGCCCGGCTGAGCTCATCCGGCCTGCCCCTGAAATCATCCAATGTGAGGGGGCGTCCACGCGTCCAGGCTATCCTGTCCGTATCGGCGGCGTCCGCCAGGATCTCCACCTCCATCTCTACGGAAGGACCTTTGAGTGCCGCCTTCAGCTGCGCCTGGTTCTGACCTGCCCATGTGTCGAACTGCTGGAGCATATCATCCAATCCACGCCGGATCAGCTCTTCCACATAGCGGGAGGCATCCAGGGTCGCTTGCACCGTATTGCTGCCTTTGTATTCCACGATCTTACCTGCGGCATTGTAAAACGCGATGTTCATCCGCACTTCAGACTCGGCTTTCAGGCCTCCTGTCTTTTCTGCAACTTCCAACTGAACGATGTGCAGGCTGATCGGTATGGTATGCGTGTCGGCTGTAAGGTTGGCCTTGAAGAAATTAAAAAAGGCTGCGGCAGCACCGCCGGGTAAGTTGAGTGAAACAGATTTTTTGCTGAAGACGCCGGAACGGACAGATCCAATGGTGGTGGTGTCGGAACGGTCGTCCTTAATTTCTGCGATATAATAATGCTGCAAGCGGGCTTTCAGCTTCTCCTGCTTGAAATTGATGATCTTCGTTCCCTGGGCGTGGCTCAGCCAGGAGCTTGCCAGCAGGAATAAAAGAAGGAATATCTTCTGCATAAATAGGGGTGCATTATTCATCCAGTTTCAGGACGGCGAGGAATGCCTCCTGCGGTACCTCTACGTTGCCGATCTGGCGCATACGCTTTTTACCTTCCTTCTGCTTCTCCAGCAGCTTGCGTTTGCGGCTGATATCACCACCATAACATTTAGCAGTGACGTCTTTGCGCAGGGCGCTGATGGTCTCACGGGCGATGACCTTGGCGCCGATGGCAGCCTGGATGGCTATCTGGAATTGCTGGCGGGGCAATAGCTCCTTCAGTTTTTCGCAGAGCTTTCTTCCGAAATCGGCACTCCGGCTGCGGTGTATCAGGGCGCTAAGCGCATCCACCTTATCGCCGTTGAGCAGGATATCCATCTTCACAATATCGCTGTCCTTTTTACCAATGGGATGGTAGTCGAAGGAAGCGTAGCCGCGTGTCTGGCTTTTCAGCTTGTCATAAAAGTCGAATACGATCTCTGTCAGCGGCATCTCGAAGATCAGCTCAACCCTGGTAGTGGTAAGGTAGCTTTGATTGATGAGCATGCCTCTTTTGCCCAGGCAGAGGGTCATGATATTGCCGATATAGTCCGGCTTAGTGATGATCTGTGCCTTGATATAGGGTTCTTCAATTCTATCGATGCGGGTGGGATCGGGCATTTCGGCGGGATTGTTCACGATGATCTCCTCCCCTTTGTTGGTATGAGCCACGAAGCTCACGTTGGGGACAGTAGTGATCACGGTCTGGTTGAATTCCCGTTCCAGCCTTTCCTGGATGATCTCCATGTGCAGCATGCCGAGGAAGCCGCAACGGAACCCGAAGCCAAGGGCCTGTGAGGTCTCCAGCTCGTAGGTCAGTGAGGCGTCATTCAGCTGCAGCTTATCCATGCAGTCCCTTAATTCCTCGAAGTCGTCCGTTTCCACCGGGAAGATGCCGGCGAACACCATTGGCTTCACTTCCTGGAACCCCTGGATCATTTGCGGATTGGGATTGCTGGCCAGGGTGATGGTATCGCCCACTTTCACTTCTTTGGCGTTCTTAATGCCCGTGATGATATAGCCTACATCGCCCGTCTTCACTTCCGGCTTCGGGTCGAGCGTGAGCTTGAGGATACCCACTTCATCCGCCCCGTATTCCAGATCGGTGGACACGAATTTTACGATATCTCCTTTTTTGATGCTGCCGTTGAGGATACGGTAGTAGACGATGATACCCCGGAAGGAGTTGAAGACGCTGTCAAAGATAAGGGCCTGCAACGGTGCATCGGGATTGCCTTCCGGCGGCGGTATCTTCTCGATGATGGCATCAAGTATTCCCTGGACTCCCAGGCCAGTGCGCGCACTCGCCAGCAGGATATCTTCCGGCTTGCAGCCGATGAGCTCGATGATCTGGTCCTTTACCTCTTCCACCATGGCGCCGTCCATATCGATCTTGTTAATGACGGGAATGATCTCCAGGTCATTCTCAATAGCGAGGTAGAGGTTGGAGATAGTCTGTGCCTGGATACCCTGGGTAGCGTCTACCAGCAGCAGGGCGCCTTCACAGGCGGCCAGTGCGCGGCTGACCTCATAGCTGAAGTCCACGTGACCCGGCGTATCGATCAGGTTCAGAATATATTTCTGTCCATTATGGGGATAATTGATCTGGATGGCGTGGCTCTTAATGGTAATGCCCTTCTCTCTTTCCAGGTCCATATCGTCCAATACCTGGGCCTGCATATCCCTTTCGGATATGGTGTGGGTCATTTCAAGCAAGCGATCTGCCAGGGTACTTTTACCATGGTCAATATGAGCGATGATGCAAAAATTCCGGATGTTCTTCATTGCCGTGCAAATGTACGATTTTAGTGCCTTAAATTGCTTATTTTCACCACAAATTACCGGTATGGCTACCGAACTCACCACCTTATTCGAACAGGCAGCTGCGGACAGCAAAGAGCTGAGCGAACGCCCTAGTAACGAGACACTACTGCAGTTATATTCCCTTTATAAACAAGCTACGGAAGGAGATGCGACGGAGGACGGTCCATCCAATCCTTTCGATTTTGTCGCCAAAGCAAAACACGAGGCCTGGGCAGCGCTGAAAGGCAAAGGAAAGGAGGCGGCCATGCAGCTGTACATCGACCTGGTCAATAAGCTGAAAACCTGAGCTCAAGGCAATCCTTTGCGGAGAAAGCTATGCAACATCTTCACATCGGCCTTGCGGATCAATAATATTTCTCTTGCATGGAAAGGGAAAGCCTTTCTGAATATCCAAAGGTCATAAGCCAGGGACAGTATGCTGGACAAGCTGAAGGCGATGGCCGTCCTTTCCGGGCTTGCGGGGCCGTTGAGCAGGAAGAAGAACAGGGGCATGCCAAGCAGCTGGATGCAGGCGCTGACGAGGTTGTAACGGATATGGCCGCTGCCGAAGAACCAGGCCGTAAAGAAGCCGGAGGAGCATACGGCGAACAGCCCCAGGATAAACCCATTGAAGATACCCGCCATCCTGTCGAAGCTGGGCCCAAACAGCAAAGGGAAAAGCCATGGACCGCCAGCCGTGGCGACAAGGCAGAAGGCCAGGACAACGGTATTGGACAACCGCACCAGTAACAGGAGGTAGGCTTTCATTTTTGCTCGCCCCTCGCCTACGCCCGCCACCAGGGCAATGAACGGATAGTAGGTAAAGGACATGGCCAGCCCCAGGTATTCCACGATCTTATACGCCTGGATATAGTTGCCTTGCCAGTGAGGCGAAAAGAAATAGGGCAGCATATAGATGTAGAGCCGGGCGGCTATGAAGAATAGCAGGTTCGTTACAAAGGCCAGGAAGGAGAAGCGGAGGATCGTCTTCAGGGCGATCGGGTCGTGGCCAGCTCCGAAGGCCAGGTGAAACGAAAGCAGGAAAAGCAGGATGCCCTGGCCGAAGGAACTTATGAAATACAGGCAGAAAAGAAGGAAGATCAGCGACTGACCGGTGTAGCGGCTGCTGCAATAAAGACCGAGGCCCGCCAGCAGCACATTGAACACAAAAGCAATGCGCGCGGGAACATGATTCTTCCCTGCGGCGGTGAAGACGGCGCCTGCCAGGACCGTCAGCAGCCCCCCTGCGATATGCAGACCGGAGAGCAGCAGCACCTGTGCCAAGCCGAGATGCGCATAGCGGGAAGAAGATATGGCCAGCAGAGATAGGCTGATCAGGAGCGCCATGCCAGTGACGGCAAGCATGATGCGGCGGGCGGTGGCGCCATCCATTTCCTTCCGCGACAGATAGTAATTCAGGCTGATGTCCAGCCCCAGGGTACTGCAGCTGATGATCAGGGAGAGGAAGTACACCAGGGAATAGAACTCTGCTGCGACGGAAGCATGCAGGGCGCGGGCGAAAATAATATTGACAAGGAAGGAAGTGAGGAACTGAAGGCTTTTCCATTGCAAGCTCTGGTACAGGATCTTCCCGACGGGCATAGGCAGTGGCGGTTTAAGCGGTGTGGTGAGTGCGGTTGCTGCACATCAGGCCATAGGCATCAATACATTGGGTGCATTGTTCAGGCAGATCCTTCCCCAGGCGGTGGGACTGCCGGAACTTCTTAAACGCCGGATGGCGGTAGATCTGCAGGGGATCGTCCTTCAGGATATTCCCGAAAATGACGGGCGCGTGGCGGACTGTTTTGCCCCAAAGGGTGAATGGCGTACTGACGGCCAGGAAATCACAGGGCGCCACATTGCCGTTGATATCTACAAAGAAAGTTTCCGTGGACTGACAGCCCGTGGTGACAGGTGACAGGCGGGGCATGCTGATGTTCATGCGATGGTCCTTGGCTCTTTTCACGGCTTCGTCAAAAAGTTGCTGCGCTTCAGGATTACCTTCGGGCGTATAGAGGGCGAGGGGTTCCAGGCTGCTGGTGAAGCTGAGGATATTGCTGACGTAGATCTGCTTTACTCCCAGCCCGTGGACGAAGTCGACGTAGTCAGGCAGCTCCCGGATATTGTCCCTGTGGGCCACGAAGGTAACGGCGAGTTTGTCCTTGAGCCCGGATCCGCGAAGCAGGCGGATCGTCTCTATGATCTTTTCGAAAACCACTTCCGTCTTGAAATCTTCCACCGTTTTTTTGGTATAGCCGTCCAGGGAGATATTGACCTCTGAAATGGGGTATTGCTCCAGGCGGGCGATCTTTTCCGCCGAGAGCTCCATGGTATTGGAGAGAAATGGGAACTGCATGCGGGGATTGATCTCCAGGATCAGGTCCATCATTTGGAACAGGTGTTTGTTCAGGATGGCCTCGAAAGTGGAAAAATTAAAGAAGGAAGCATGCTGGATCATTGGGCGGAGCCTTTCTGCGAAAAGGACGAACTCATTGAATTTCATTATCTTAATTACGCCGTCATGGATCTCTGTCCGGTAGTCATTGATAAAGCAGTGCTTACACTTGAGGTTGCAGGCGCTCACCGTCTGAATGCTGATGGAATAAGGATAATTAGTAATATATTTCCGGAGGCCCAGCGTTACTCTTTGAGTAAGCTGGCCCCTGGGTATCTTTTTCACTTTCCGAACCGCAATCTTAATTGCTGTCAGCATATCATAAAGATAATCAACAATCCTTACTTCAAAGACTCTATAATTTTCAGAAAATCAGCTGCTACCAGCGAGGCGCCCCCCACCAGGCCACCATCCACATCCGGCCTGCTAAACAGCTCTTTGGCATTCCCCGCCTTGACGCTGCCGCCGTAGAGGATGGGAATGGCATCGGCTACCTGACTGCCATATTTCGATGCCAGCTGCCGGCGGATGCAGGCATGCATTTCCTGGGCCTGCTCTGCGGTAGCTGTTTTGCCGGTGCCAATGGCCCAGATGGGTTCGTAGGCAATGACGATCCTGCTGATCTCTTCCGCGGAAAAATGGAAGAGGGACTCTTTCAGTTGCGCCTCCACGTAACTCTCCTGCGCATCGACCTCCCGGATACTGAGGGGTTCGCCGCAGCAAAAAATGGGGGTAATACCCAGCTCCAGGCATCGCTGGGTCTTGGTAGCCAGGGATTGATTGTGTTCGGAAAAATATTCTCTTCTTTCGCTGTGCCCCAGGACACAATAGCCGATGTTGATGGATTTGAGCATTTCGGCCGATACCTCCCCCGTGTAGGCGCCGGCGGGCTGATCGGAGCAGTTCTGAGCCGCAGCTGCATAGTTCTTCTTACCGGACAGCTTGGTCTGGGCCATGATGAGGTAAGGGAAGGGAACGGCAAAGACAGCGTACTGGTGGTCAGCCAGCCCGATATTCCCCTTCAGGATTGTATCCAGTAGTTCTTCTCCCTGTTGGTAAGTAAGATTCATCTTCCAGTTAGCGGCCGCAATTTGCTTTCTCATTGATGGCGTAATTTGATTTATTATTTTTCAAAAATATATTTTAACTTCTGTATTTCAGCATCGGTCAGTGCATGACCTTTTAATCTTTTCCAGCCGGCGATATCCCGGAGGGCTTTTTCCAGGTCGTATTTTGGCGAGGAGCCATAGCCCCAGCTGAAGCTGGGTATGTGTTTGGGCGTCAGTCCTTCCCCAAAGATATTACAACAGACGCCTACGACGGTGCCCGTATTAAAAGAGGTGTTGATGGCGCTGCGGGAATAATCGCCCATGAACAGTCCGCATTTCGTGCCGGCGGCTATGTATTGGCCGGTGGGTTCATCCCATACTCTTATGGCTGCGGCATTGTTCTTCAGGTTGGAGTTGGAGGTGCCCGCGCCCAGGTTGCACCACTCCCCTATTACGGAGTCGCCCAGGTAGCCGTCATGACCTTTGTTGGAGAAGCCGAAGATGACGGAGTTCTTGATCTCTCCGCCGGCGACGCTGTAGGGCCCGATTGTCGTGGCACCATAGATCTTTGTCCCCATTTTGACCGTGGCACCCTCACAAAGGGCAAAGGGCCCGCGGATGAGCGCCCCTTCCATGATCTCGGCGCGTGCGCCGATATAGATGGGACCTGTGGAAGCGTTGAGGATACAGTGCTGCAGGATGGCGCCTTCCGCTATAAAGATGTTCTCTGGAGCAATGGCTTGTACGGAGGGAGGAATGGGCTGGGAAACGGCGCCGCTGGTGAGGAGCGTGTAGTCATCCACGAGGGCTTCGGCGTTGAACTGGAAAATATGCCAGGGGCGGGTAAGTCGGGGGATCCAGTGCAGGATACCCCGTGCGCCTTGCTGTTCCTTCTCCCGAATGGTAAGAATACCGATACGTATATCTGCGATGGCCCGGGTGGCCGTAAAAGGGAACAGCGTGTCATCCATGGGGTAAAACTATAAAATTATCGCATCGGGGATGGCGTATCCTTAAAAAAAATCCCTTCCGTTGCGGGAAGGGATAATAGATTATAGAAGAACCAGGAATTACTTGGTTTTCTTTTCGTAACGCTTTTTGAATTTGTCGATACGTCCGGCAGTATCCACCAGTACATTCTTACCAGTGAAGAAAGGATGGGACGTATTGGAAATTTCCAATTTGATCAGGGGGTATTCGTTGCCGTCTTCCCACTTTATTGTTTCCCTGGAGCTTGCGCCGCTGCGGCTCAGGAAAGAATAGCCATTACTCATGTCTTTGAAAACAACGAACCGATAGTTATTCGGATGGATACCTTTTTTCATAATTAGTTCTATTTAAAGGTTGTACGGATTTGGCCGTACGGTTTATTTAAGTTGGCAAAATTACGGGTAATTAGCGGGGAAAACAAATATTTCTCCCTTTTAGCTCCTCATATTGACATATTGCAAGGGAATGCCCAGGTTTGCCCCATTGCAAAGCTTGATAATGGCCTGGAGGTCATCGATCTTTTTGGCGGTGACCCGGACCAGGTCATCCATGATGGCGGCCTGCACCTTGAGCCCCGAGTCCTTTATGAGCTTAACGACCTTTTTTGCATCTTCCTGTTTCAGGCCGTTGCGAACGGGCACTTCCTTTTTCGTGATCTTTCCGCTGGGGTAGGCTTCCTTGCTCATGTCGAAGGCCAGTGCATCCAGGCCCTGCTTCATGCTGCGGCTGATCAGCACATCGGTGATCTGGGTGATCTTCATGTCGCTTTCCGCTTCCAGCTTGATCTTCATTTCCTTTTTGTCCAGGTCGATGACGACGGGAGAATCCTTAAAGTCAAAGCGATTGGTGATCTCTTTCTTAGTCACGTTGACTGCGTTGTCCAATGTCTGAGGATCGACTTTGCTGACGATATCAAAAGATGGCATTGTAAGAAGTTGAGAGGCAAAGCTAAGGAAAAAGCTTTGAGCTACGAGCTTCGAGCTATGAGTGGACTTAATAAGTCCTTGGCTCGCAGCTCACAGCTCACGGCTCACGGCTAATTATTGCCCCCCGTTTTCACCCTGCTTTCCTCTTCGCCCGCACCGGTGGTCCTGTGGCGTGCCGGGACTTTCAGGGGCTTGCCAAAACGGTAGCTGAAGGTCAGGCTCACCTGGCGGCTGTCCCTGTAGTTATGGAAAGTAGCCTCTGTCTGCTGGAAGTTGAGGTAGCCGTGGGGTTTATTGCTGTACAGGAAATCCCGGATGCCCAGCTTGATACTTGCCTTGTCCTGCAACAGCTTCTTCGACACGGCGGCGGTGGCCTGTCCCAGTGAGTAGATGACGACCTGTCCTTCCACGCCCTTGGTGCGGTACCAGCCGGAGACCTCGGCGCTCCAACCGTTGGAGAAAGTGAATTGGTTGTTTACGTTCAGCGTAAGCGTCGTCGCGTCCACACTGATGGGTTCTCCATACAATACTCCATTAAATTTGGTATAATTGACATTGCCATACAGGATGGACATCCACCATTTTGTAACATGCAGCTGTGCGCTGACGGCGATACCTGCGTTCTGGCGGCTGCCGATATTGCCATTGCGGAGGATGGTAGCACGGCCCGACTGCTCGAAGGTCTCCGAAAAGAAATCTTTGGTATAGCTATAATTGAGGGTGGTGGAAAGAAAACCCGCATAGGTATGGGACAGCTCTACATTGTGGGAGAACTGGGGCTGGAGGAAAGGGTTACCTGCCTGATAGGTATATTGGTCCAGGAAGAAAAGGAAAGGGTTCAGGTCCTGGTAGGCGGGACGATCGATCCGGCGGCCATAGTTGACGGAAAGCTGGTTCTTTTCATTGGCCTGGTAGCTGAAATACAGGGTGGGGAAAAAGCTGAAATAGTTGCGGGAGAAGATGGAATCCTTGTTGATGACGGAGATACCGTTGCCCAGCTGATGACCGCGGTAGTTGGTATTCTCCACGCGGAGCCCTCCCTGGATGCCCCATTTCCCGTATTGCTTGTTCAGATTGATATAGGCCGCGTTGATATTTTCCCGGTAAAGAAAATGGTTGGTCTTGGCCGTATCCACTTCCGGGTTGTTGTTGATGATGTTGAAGTAGTTGGCCATATTATCCGTGTTGACATAGCTGGATTTGACGCCAGTCTCCAGCTTGAGATCCTTGGCCAGTGGATGGGTATAGTCCGATTTAAATGTATAGATATTGATGGTGCTGGGCAGGTTGCCTGTGAGGACGGTCTCCGTCTTATCGTCCTTGCGGGGGTAGGTAGTTATATTATCGAAATGCTGATCGCTTTGAGAGGAATAGCGGACATAGTCCAGATCGACCGTCCATTCTCTTCCTGTGGAGTCGAACTGATGACGGAAATTGAGGTTAACGGAGCCGTTCTTCCAATTGTTTTTGGAAACGCTGGTAGAGTTGACCATGGAGTCCACTGCATTATGCGCGTCTTTCAATAAAATATCGCTGGTGGTGAAATTGTTCTCTTTATTCTGGAAGCCGCTGACCACAAATCCAAGGGTAGTCCTGTTGGACAGGAAATAATCCATACCGAACTTGAGGTTCATTTGGGGATTGGCGAAATGGATCTCGGTGCCTTGCGAGAAGATAGAGTTCACGACCCTGGTCGGGCCCGGATCAAGGTACGTACGCCCGATATCCAGGTGTTGAAAGCCTTCCCAGCGGGAATAGCCACCGTTGAGGAAGAAGTTGGCTTTCCCATTGCGATAGTTGAGGTTGAGGCTGCCGCTTGGTTTGGGATAGACGCCCTGGGTATGGGTGAGATTGACACTGCCATTGAAGCCTTTCGTTTTATTCTTCTTTGTTTTGATATTGATGATCCCTGAATTACCGGCGGCATCATATTTTGCCGAAGGGTTGGTCATCAGCTCGATCTGGTCGATGGCGGATGCAGGGAGGCTTTTCAGATAGCTGGTCAGCTGGGCGGCCGACAGATAAGTGGGTTTGTTATCGATCATTATGGTGACACCTTGCTTACCTTTCAGGCTGATGTTGTCGTCCTTGTCCAGGGTGACGCCTGGTGACCTTTCCAATACGTCCAGGGCTGTGGAGCCGGCATTGGCTGGAGATGCGTCCACATTGACCACCATACGGTCAGCTTTTTGTTCGATCAGGGGTTTTTTGCCAACAACGGAGACTTCCTGTAGATTCTTAGAGGCCGCAGACAGGGCCAGGGAGCCAAGGGCGACGGAGGCCTGGGCGGCGGAAACCTCGAATAGGGGGGAATACCGGATGTCGTGGCCCACGCTGCTGGCCGAAACCAGGTATTTTCCTTCAGCGACCTTTTCAAAGACATACCGGCCCGTTTTGTCGGTGACGGTCTGGTGGACCCGGGACGAGTCACCGGCATTTAATAAGGAAATGGTGGCGGCTTCGATAGGTTTGTGGTTGTCATCGGTGATCTCCCCGCTGATGCGGCCAGGCGCCTGGGCGGCAAGGGATAAGGACAAAAGTGTTGCGAAAAGTGCAGTCAGCAGGGTCTTAAAGCTGGTCATGGTCATTTATTTTATATTATTCAGTACTATTCGTAGGCAATTACAATACAAAGGTTAGTACTATTTATTACATAGTACATTGCTTTGTGTCGGATGGCTGATTTTGTTGATAATTGGTAAGTCAAACTTACCCAGAGAACGGGCAGGCGGATAATTTTTTAGATGTAGGGTTCGATTTTGTTGACGACAGGCATTGCTCGTAAAGAATAAGACGAGGATTTTGCCGGTAGGTTACAGGCAGCAAAAGAGGAATGATAAAAGGAAGTAATACGGGAAGGATGGCTAGGAGGCAGCGGCTTCCCGGGGCGGGTCGTTCTGTGGTGGACGGGATTTGAGTCTGAAATAAATGGTAGCCCCTGTGATAACCAGGAGCAGTGAGATGATCTCGGCCTGGGTGGGATGGATGCCGAAGATATCGTACTTGGAGTTGACACGGATCTTTTCAATGAAAAAGCGTTCGACCCCGTTGACAAAGAGGTAGACACCAAACAAAGTCCCGGGTACTTTCAATTTTTTGCGCAGGGACCAAAGCAGAAAGAAGAGGCCAAGGCAAACCAATGTCTCATAAAATGGGGTCGGAAAAACGGGAATAGGCAGCTGGCTGCAATAGGCGCCATCACAGCCGGGGATGCGTACGCCTTCGCTCACAACATTGTGTGGATAGGAATAGGCAAAGAACCAATCCGGCAGCCAGGACGGCGCTTTTACTGCCAGGTGGGGAATTTTATCCAGGCTGCCGAACTGAGGCAGGTAAACTTCTTTGTACTGCTCGGTAATGCGCTGAAAGTCACCGGGACCTGCGAGAGCAGCCTTTTCACCGATGTTCGTATAATAGGCGCTGTTCAGGATCCCCCAGTCGCCGTCACCGGATACCTGGCAGCCGATGCGTCCAAGGGCATAAGCCAGCATGAGACCGGGGGCCGCCGCATCGTTGAGGTACCAGAAACCGATGCCGTTCTTACGGGCATAGTACCAGATGGCCAGCGCCGCGCAAATCAGTCCTCCATAGAAAGTGAGGCCGCTGAAAGAAAAGAGCGAATCGATGGGATTTCTTACAAAGTCGTCCCATGTCTCCAGGCTGTTGAAGACCTTGGCGCCTGCGAAACCGAAGAGGGCGGCATAGATGGTGAGATCTCCTACCCTGTCATGTGGCCAGATACGGATCTTTTTCTCCTGCGGCTGCGGCAGTTTCTGTTTGTTCTTCTCATACCATTTCCAGCCGGCCATGAGAACGCCCAGGAAAACCCCTGCCGGAAGGCTGCCTTCGGTGGATTTAATAAAGTCCTGGGGATTGGCAGTCAATGGACTATTTGAAATAAAAAGACCGATAAGCTTATAGCCGAGCAGGAACCCGATGACAAAATTCAGCACCAGTTCGCCGGCGCTGGCGGGTTTGCCGATCAGCACCATTTGATCCCTGCCCTGGAGCAAACCTTCTCTTTCCTTCCGGAGCAATTCCCGGGACAGCGTGATCGCCGCTGCGATAAAGGAAAATGCTACAAAGAAGCCAAACGAATTAACGAACCGCAAAGGAGGCCACGATATTCCGAAAAGATCCTTGAAGGCGAAATAAAGGTTAGGATACATAAAAAAATTTAGGTGCTATGTGTGCATTGGGAGATCATAGCCGGGCACAAACGTACATTAAAAAGGGCAAACAACGAATATCCTGCCGAAAGAATGGAAGATGAAGTTGTTATATCAAAGTTTCCAAAAAAAATTAAAAATAAATTTTCCACAAATACTAAATTCTGGGGAATGCCGTTCCACACGAGTGTTCCACGGGGAACACTTTTTCCTTCAAATTTAGGCCACGTCAGCATTACGTTGATTATTCACAGCTGTGGATATTTTCTCATCGAAGAAACATGGTTTTCACAAGAACAGATCGGGTGTTAGGGTTATCCACAGGCGGTTGCTCCGGGAATGGGCGTTGAGGGATAATAGACTGCTGACTATACCACAAACAAAAAACCTTCCGGACGAACCGGAAGGTTTTTATTGCTATGATTAAAATCTGCTTGTTTAACAATACTCATTGAAAGCCCCGATCAGGTTCTGGGCGATCAATTGGGCCGGGCGGCCTTCGATCTGGTGACGCTCGATCATATGCACCAATTGCCCGTCCTTGAACAAGGCAATAGCCGGGGATGAGGGGGGATAGGGCAACAAATGCTGTCTTAATGTATTTACCGCCTCCATATCAAAGCCGGCAAAGCTGGTGGTCAGGAAATCCGGTTTTTTAGCGGTGTTGGCCACGGCCATCAGCACGCCCGGACGGGCGGAACCGGCGGAACATCCGCATACGGAATTGACCATGACCAGGGTCGTGCCGGACTTTTTCAGCTGGTTCTCTACTTCTGTGGAAGTCAGTAGCTCTTCGAACCCATTATCTGTGAGTTCTTCTTTCATCGGTTGTACTATTTCTGCTGGATACATTTTTATATGCTATTTAAAAGTTGATTTGGCGCTGTGACCAAGTGCCTATTGTAAACACAAAAATAAACAAAAAGTTGCGTAGCGGCCCAAATCGGAATAAATGTCACCATAAGTTGGCTTCAAATGCAATAATGTCACCTTAAACCTGGTATTTGGGATGCAAACCCGTCAAAAATTCCCAATAAAACATGTTTTTGGCCCATGGTACGTGGTTTGATCCCTCCTACCTGTCAAACAAAATTGATAAATCTAAAATAGGAACTCACTATGACACTCGTAAAAGTTAACAATCATCCCGCCAGGAACCTCTCCGGCTTAGTTGATGGATTTTTCCAGGATTTCCCCGCAACCTGGGGTCGTGAAAGCAATTTTGGTTTTCCCCCGGTGAACATCCATGAGACTAAGGATGCTTATCATCTGGAACTGAGCGCTCCAGGCCGTGCAAAAGAAGACTTTCAGCTTTCTGTCGACAAGGGCCAGTTGACCATCGCCTTTGAAAAGAAAGAAGAAACCAAGACGGAGGATTACAAGACAGTCCGGAAGGAATTCTCTTTCAAGAGCTTCAAGCGCACTTTTAACCTGGATGATCGCATCGATACCAATGGTATCCAGGCAAAATATGAAAATGGCGTCCTGAAGCTTCTCCTGCCCAAGAAAGAACAGGAAAAGGAAAGCACCAAACAGATCTCGATCCAGTAATCGGGTGGGCTTCAATGCCTAAAAGATATTAGAACGTTCATTTAGCAGTTGGTTTTGGTTTAGGCCCTCCCAGTCCTGGGAGGGCTTGTTTTTTTATACGCCGGCATGATATTGGCCTGTATATACGAAGTTGTGAAGGCGACGAATAAGGACTTTCTTTATTTGTTTTCCGGATTTTTAGCCTGATTGTTTTAATTTCGGGCTTCATTTACACCTAATTTTAGGCAACATCATCCAAGAATATGATTAAACCCGTGAAAGTTTTTCAGTTTTGGCTTTTGGTGGTAGGCTTGGCATTTTCCGACAGCGCATTTTCCCAGAATCCCGTTTTTCATATTCCCATGGCTATGTCCGATACGGGAAAGATCCGGGATGACTCCGCTTTGCGAATACGCAATCTCAACCCATACTTCACATTGCATGTAGATTCCACGCTTACTTATCAACTAGAGCTTAACCGGGACCCCAGCAAGTACTTCTTTTTTATGAAGAATGCACCGGTCGGCCTGAAGATCAAAGAAAATGGCTTGCTGACCTTCAAAGCAGATAAATCCTACTTCCTTTCCGGCAGGCTGAAATACGACAACGAATACAAGGTCAATATTGGCGTGCAAAATCTCAATAACCCGCAGGAACGGGTGGATACTTCCTTTACGCTGGTGTTTTTTACGACAGAGATCATGCCTTCCCATGTGAAGCCTACGGTAAGCAATGTCTTATATATGGACGAAGGGGATACCATCAGCTTCAAAGTGCAATGCGAGACGGGCACCTATCCCATCGAAGGCATCAACTTCTACTCCAACATACCGATCAAAACGAATTCCAGTATCAAAGGATGTAACGACGATTTTACCTGGAGCCCGCCTTATGACTTCGTAAAAGAGAGCGATTCCTCCAAAACGAAGCTTCTTATCCTCTACTTTGTCGGTACGAACAAGATCTTTATGCGCGACACGGCCACCATCCGCATCTATATAAAAGAAGCCCTGAACTACCCCTATATGAAGGAGGAATTTAGCCTGGCCATCCATAACATCAATACTTATATTCTCCGGCTGAAGTACGCTTTCTTTCAGCTGGACAAAAAGGTGAAGAAGACCAAGAATACTCGAACGGATTTCGATATGACCACCGCCACCACAGCGCTGGGCGGCACCATCTTCTCCTCGGCCGCCAGCCAGGATGCGAAAACTGCCGGCACGATATTACCCAGTGTCGGGGTTGCACTGGTACCTGTAAAAGAGGCGGTAGCCCCTACCCTTCAGGCGGAGCAGAACCAGGCGGGTCTTATCCGCAGCTCCATCAAGAGACTGGAGTATAGCATGCGGGACAATGCTCTCGTAGGAGAAAAAGACATGGAGATCGCCAAAAAAGTGACTGCCCTGAAAAATGAGCTGAAACAGACCCAGGTACAGCTGATTGACGTTCCGCTGGAGGAGACCAGCAGCATGACGGAGGAACAGCTGAACGCTTACTTTAACAATCCCAGGGTGAACAAAAAGTACAGGCTGAAAAGGAAATAGCGCCTGTGCGGCTATTCACACGCGCCCTTTTTCCGGGTATCCACGATATAAAGGATCTTCCAGACCCCATTTACACGGACCAGTTGAAAGGAGTCCACCCCGCAATGGAGCAGCGTGCCATTGTAGTAAAAATGGTAAGAGGCCCAGACGGCTGCCAGGGGGCCATCAATTTTCAGCGTTTCAATATGGATCTGTTCATCAGCGGCGCCTTTGGGAAGCCTACTGATGGCGGAAGCGAACTGGGTTACGGGATAGCTGCGGGCGCTTACTTTCCCGGCGCTGTCTACTACGATGGTCTGCAGTACCGCGCTGTCGTCGAAAGCGGCCACCAGCTGCGCACTATCCGCATTTTTCATCGCCGTAAATAATTGATTGACGGCTGTCCTGACGGAATCCTGCGCCGATTGGGCGCGGGCGCCGCCGATCGCCATCAGCAATGCGCAGGTGAGCAGGTATTTAAGGGCCATATGCAGATTTTAGGACACTATTTATACCCAAGTATCTTCAACATGCTCTGCGCCGTCTGTTCCTTGGCGTATACCCAGTCCACCAGTTTCCCATTCTTATCATGCCCTACAATGACATGTTTGGGAGAAGGGATCAGACAGTGCTTGATGCCGCCGTACCCGCTGATCTGGTCCTGGTAAGCCCCGGTATGGAAAAAGCCGACATACAGGGGTTCGCCATTAATGATCTTGGGCAGGAACACTTCATTAATATGCTCTTCCGAATCGTAATAGTCGTGGCTGTCACAGGTGATGCCGCCCAATACCACACGCTGATATTCCACATCCCATTTATTGATCGGCAACATGAGGAAGCGTTCCCCGATGCCCCAGGTATCAGGCAGCGTGGTGATAAAAGAAGAATCTATCATGTACCAGATCTCGCGATCGTTCTGCATCTTTTGTCCGATGACGCTGTAGATATGCGCCATGCTCTCTCCTACCGTATAGCTGCCGAACTCTGTGAAGATATGGGGCATGGGCACATTGCTGCGCTTACAGGCCTTTTTGATATTTCCCACGATCTCATTGATCATGAACTGGTAGTCATATTCGAAGCCCAGGGAATGCTTGATGGGAAAGCCGCCGCCAATATTGATGGAGTCCAGCTCGGGACAGATCTTCTTCAGCTGGCAGTACAGGTTGATGACCTTATTCAGCTCTGACCAGTAGTAGATATCATCCTTGATGCCCTTGTTGAGGAAGATATGCAGCATCTTCAGCTGGAACCTGTCTTCATTGCCCTCGATCTTGTCCACATAAAATTCCAGCACATCACGGGCCCGGAAACCCAAACGGGAGGTATAGAAAGGGAAATTGGGCTCTTCTTCAGCCGCCACCCGGATGCCCAGCTTGAAAGGAACTTTCACCGAGCGCTTGTATTGCTGCAGCTCCTCCTTATTGTCCAGGATGGGAACAACGTTCTTGAAGCCGCTGTTCAGCAGGGAGGCGATACGGCTGGTGTAGGGTTTCTGTTTAAACCCGTTGCAGATGATGAAGGTATCCTTCGTGATCTTTTTACGGGCGTAAAGTTTTTTGATGATCTCGATATCGTAGGCGTAAGAGGTCTCCAGGTGGATCTCATGATTCAGCGCTTCTTCCACAATGAAAGAGAAATGAGAGCTCTTTGTGCAATAGCAGTAATAATACTTCCCTTCATAGTGATGGCGCTTAATGGCGGCGGCGAACATCTTTTTCGCCTTCCGTATCTGCATCCCGATCTTGGGGAGATAGGTTAGCTTCATGGGCGTGCCATATTTATCGATCAGCGCTTTCAGGTCCAGGCCGTTGAATTGAAGGTAAGCATCTTTAACCTCGAATCCTTCCTGGGGGAAGTTGAAGGTTTGTGTCACCAGGTCGGTGTACGTATTGTTCATTGACTGGTCCAGGTTATATGGTATTTATCGGTTTATAAAAAAACTATGCAAATGTGAAGTTTTTTGGATAAATAATGGGGATTTTTTTTAGATGACCCCATAAAAAAACCGGCCCCTTTGGAGAGCCGGTGTATAATTGTGGTGCAATAAAACCTACTTAACGGAATCTACCAATTTCTTAAACGTTTCCGGCTCATTCATAGCCAGGTCTGCCAGCACCTTGCGATCCAGGCCGATGCCTTTCAGGGACAGCTTGTGGATGAAAGCGGAATAGGTCAGCCCCTCTGCACGGACAGCGGCGTTGATACGGGCGATCCACAGCGTGCGATATTCCCTTTTCTTTAATTTGCGGCCGACATAACGGTACTGAAGGCCTTTTTCCAATACGTTCTTGGCTACGGTGTAAACATTCTTACGTTTGCCATAGAAACCTTTTGCTTCTTTTAAGATGCGTTTTCTGCGTGCCCTGGAAGCAACAGCATTTACTGAACGTGGCATATCTTAACTAATTTTCAATTAATAAATAAAGTGCAAATAAGCATCAAGGCTTATTTATTTCAGTCTTAACAGACGTTTGACGAAATCCTGGTTAGCATGGTGCACAACACCTTTCTTATTGAGGCTGCGCTTACGTTTCTTAGATTTCTTGGTAAGAATGTGGCGTTTGAACGCACGTTGGAAGGTGATCTCTCCGGTGCCGGTGATCTTAAACCTCTTTTTGGCACTCGAATTCGTTTTGACCTTTGGCATTTTGAATGCTTTTTGCATGATACCCTGCTGGCGGATCCGCACAGGCGGAACACTTATGGAGCCGTTTGGGTAAACGGAGCGCAAAGGTAAGCCATAAAAATGAAAAAACCCGCCTTCCAGGCGGGTTTTTTATCGTAATAAGCCCGTTTAGGCGTTCTTTTCCTTCTTTTTCTGGGGTTTTGGCGCCCAGATCGCCAACATGCGCTTGCCTTCCATTTTGGGCATGCCTTCCAGCACGCCAGAGTCATTGAGGCGCTCGGCAAACTTCAGCAGCAGCAGCTCCCCCCTTTCCTTGAACTGGATGGCCCGTCCCTTGAACTGGACATAAGCCTTTACTTTATTACCATCTTTCAGGAACTTTTCGGCATGCTTCGCCTTGAAGTCGAAATCATGGTCATCCGTATTCGGCGTGAACCGGATCTCTTTTACTTCAGAGGCCTTGCTCTTGGCCTTCATTTCCTTTTCCTTCTTCTTCTTTTCGTAAAGGAACTTATTATAATCGATGATCTTACATACTGGAGGGTCTGCATTGGGAGAGATCTCTACCAGGTCGAGCCCTTGCTCCTGCGCCATTTTCAGCGCTTCCTGGAAGGAATACACTCCTACCTCTATATTCTCTCCCACCAGGCGTACCTGCGGTACCCTGATCATGTTATTGGTACGGTGTTCTTGTTGTTGTTCTTTCCTGAAACGTGGATTGAAATTACCTCTCGGAGGTCTCGGTGGAAATGCCATTTACAATTTTTAAGTTCAGCCTTCCCCCATTCTGAAGGCTTTAATTTTTTCGTTTTGTTTAACGACTCCTTTAGGGGTTGGGAGTCCTTTCTTTGATCTCTTTTCTGGCCTCAAGGATGAACTCGTCGATGGTCTTTGTGCCGAGGTCTCCTTTACCTTGCCTTCTCACTGCCACTTTCCCTTCCTGCATTTCCTTCTCTCCTATCACCAGCATATAGGGAACTTTCGCCAGCTCCGTGTCGCGGATCTTCTTCCCTATTTTTTCGCTGCGATCATCCACCTCAGCACGAATATCCGCATTTTTCAGGGAATCCAAAAGAGTTTGTGCATATTCCATGGACTTATCGCTGATCGGCAGGATCTTCACCTGCAACGGGGCCAGCCATAGGGGAAATTTCCCGGCAAAATGCTCCAAAAGGAACCCTATAAAGCGCTCGTGCGTCCCCAGGGGCGCCCGGTGGATAATGAGGGGCGTCTCTGGCTGGTTGTCCTTATTGGTAAAGGTCAGCTTGAAGCGGCGGCCCTGGGCGAAATCCACCTGGTTGGTGGCCAGGGTGAACTCCCGGCCAATGGTGCTCCAGATCTGCACGTCTATTTTGGGACCATAAAATGCCGCCTCATCCGCCACCTCCTTGAAGGGGGTATTGGTCCGGATCAGCACGTCCCTGACCAGGGCTTCCGTCTCTTTCCATAGTTCCGGCTCGTCTACATATTTCTTCCCCAGCTTCGCGGGGTCGTGGAGGCTCAGCCGCATGACATACTTATCAACGCCGAAGATCTTGAAATACTTCAGGTACATTTCGTTCACAGCCTTGAACTCCTCGTAAAACTGCTCTTTGGTGCAATAGATATGCGCATCGTTCATGTGCAAACATCGTACCCGCATGAGCCCGAACAGCTCGCCGCTTTGCTCATACCGGTAGCAAGTGCCATATTCCGCAAGCCTGTAAGGCAGGTCCTTATAGCTTTTCGGTTCAGCATCAAAGATCTTGTGATGATGCGGGCAGTTCATGGCTTTCAGGTAGTACTTCACCCCTTCCAGCTCCATGGGGGGGTACATGCTGTCCTGGTAATAAGGCAGGTGACCACTGGTGAGGTAAAGGCTCTCTTTTGCGATATGGGGGGTGACCACCCTTTTATATCCAGCCTTGTCCTCGCTTTCCTTGGCCAGCTTTTCCAGCTCCTCGATGACAATCCCGCCATTCGGCATCCATAAAGGAAGCCCGGGACCGACCTGGTCGTCGAACGTGAAAATCCCCAGCTCTTTACCCAATTTACGGTGATCCCTTTTCCGCGCCTCTTCCTGCAGGGCCTCGTATTCCTCCAGGTCTTTTCTGGCGGGGAAAGTAATGCCGTAGATGCGGGTGAGCATTTTGTTCTTTTCATCACCTTTCCAGTAAGCGCCGGCGATATTGGTCAGCTTCACCGCCTTGATGAACCCGGTATGCGGGATGTGCGGTCCCCGGCAGAGATCGGTGAACTGTCCCTGCGTATAGAAAGTTATCTCGCCATCCTGGAGGTTGCCCAGGAGGTCCAGCTTGTATTCGTCGCCTTTGTCGGTGAAATAGCCTATTGCATCAGCCTTGCTGATGTCCTTCCGCTGATAAGCCGTATTCTGTTTGGCCAGCTCGGCCATTTTAGCTTCCAGCTTCCGAAGATCCTCATCGGAGATCTGATGGCCGCCCAGATCCATATCATAATAGAAACCCGGAGGGTTTTCTGTGGCAGGTCCGACCCAGAATTTTACGCCGGGATACATTGATTCGATGGCTTCTGCCATCAGGTGGGCGGAAGAGTGCCAGAAAGTGGATTTACCTTCCGTGTCATCCCAGGTGAGCAATTTCAATGAAGCGTCCGCGGGAATAGGGCGTGTAGCGTCCCATACCTGTCCGTTGACATTCGCAGCTAAAACCTTTCTTGCCAATCCTTCACTGATGGACTTCGCTATGTCCAGCGCAGTGCTGCCGTAGGGATATTCCCTTACGGCTCCATCTGGAAAAGTGATCTTGATCATAAGGGTGCAAACCTACGCTAAAATGCTCAATTGTCAATGGAAGTAAGAGGGACCATATACTCATATCCAGTGCTGTTATGCAGTCGGTTAGGTTCTTCCCGTCCATTGAATTCCGGCTCGGCCGGAATCACTGAGACCATTGAAAAGGACATTATGCCCCGAAGTAAAAAGACATTGATCGCCAGGGAAATTCGCCACCTTCCGGCGAATTCACTTAGACCATTGAAAAGACATCATCATCGCAAGTAAAAAATTAACAAAGTATTGCCACAAATGGTTGTCCTTTATTGACAGCCGGGACCGCGGGAACAAATTATTTCTTTACCTTGCTAAGTGAAACAGTCGGCAATGCGGAGCACATTTACACTCCTTTCATTACTTATTTTTGGCTTTATCCATGGGCAGGACCTGACGGGTGTCTGGCAGGGACATTTCCGTGCCACCAATATGTCCACTCGCAGCTCACTGTTTGACGACCGGTATAAGTTCGAGGTACAGATCGCCCAGCATGACAAAACGATCGAAGCCGTCACTTACTCTTATCTTTCCTCTATTTTTTACGGTAAGGCAGCTGCCAACGGTGCGGTGAACCCTAAGACCAGCAAAGCTCTTTTACAGGAAGTAAAGTTGCTGGAAGTGCGCAACCAGTCGGGGGACGTTTGTATCATGACCTGTTTCCTCCAGTATTCCCGGTCCGGCAATGAAGAGTTCCTGGAAGGCAATTATGTCAGCATGAATGTGCGGGATTCCTCCAATTGCGGCCGGGGATCCATCTTCCTCCGTAAAGTGCCCCAGTCCGATTTTTATAAAGAGCCTTTCCTGGTCAAGCGGGAGAAAGAGCTGGATATGGCAAAGCACAGGAACCCGCCGCTGGCGGTCGAAACGGAAAAGCCGAAAAGCCCCGATGCGGGAAAGGCAGGAAATGAAACAGCAAGGCCGGCGGAGGTGGCCAAAGGAGGAAATAATGCGGGTAAACGGTCTGAGACAAAGAAGCCGGCCGATGTAGCTAAAACGACGAATGCGGGCAGAAAGCCGCCTCCTCCTGCTACAAGACGGACCGATACGTCCGGGGCAACCGCAAGGGCAGGCGCCAAACCATCTGCGGTAAGACCTCCCGCCAAAATAAAAGAGCCGGAAAACGCTCCCCTGGCGAAAGCCAGCATACCGCAGGCTCCTGCATCATCCACTGCCCGGATGGATTCCTCTACAGGCATCGGAAAGCATTTCTCCGTCATTACACCAAAAGTATTGCAGTCCAGGTCCACCGTGCTGACCAGAGCCATTACGGTGAATACACGCGAAGTTATTTTGAACATTTACGACGACGGGGCCATCGACCACGACACCGTGTCGATCTACCTGGATAAGAAAATGGTGATCTCTCACGCGATGCTGACGGACAGACCGCTGGTGGTGACGCTGCACCTGGATGAATCCGAGGACTACCATGAACTGGTAATGGTGGCGGAGAATGAAGGCGAGATCCCACCCAATACCTCGTTGATGATCGTCAAAGCAGGCGATAAAGAATACGAAGTGCGCATCACCTCCACAGAACAAAAGAATGCCATGGTGACGTTCAGGTACCAGAAGTGACCGCTCCTACAGTTCGATGTTTCCCCATGGTTGGATTGTCATTAACTTTATTCGTATGCGCCTCCTCTACCTGATCATATGCTGCTGGATAATGCCCTGCTGCCTCCTGGCAGAGAATATCGCGGGCATCTGGAAAGGGACGCTGACGCAGGGGCCCGGCGGCTGCTATCCCCGGTATTTCCTGGAGCTGCAGATCGATGTTACCAATGACCAGGTCACGGGCAGGGCTTATGACTATTATGATAAAACGCATTTCGTCAAGATGAGCTTTACGGGGCGCTATAATACCAGGACCCGGCGGCTGGTGCTGATAGAAGAACAGGTCCTGCAGGCAGACATCCCTGAAGACTGCGCCGCTTGTATCAAGACCTATGATCTGACCTATTCCCTGGAAGGTGCGGAAGAAGTGCTTCAAGGCGATTGGAAAGGAGTTATGCTGGGCAAACGGCTGCCATGTCCGCCTGGAAAGATAGTTTTAAAGCGGGCGACCGTTGCAGACTTCCCGGAGGAGACAGCTCAAAACGACACGTTGATACGCTTACAGCGGCAGCTGCATATCCAGCCGCGGGAGAAAGAAGTCATAAAAACCATCACGCTGAATAGCCCCGACGTAAAGATCGAGCTGTATGACAATGGGGAGATCGACCATGATACGGTGACCGTATTTATCAATGGAAAATTGCTGCTCTACCGGCAAATGCTGACCGACCGGCCGCTGACGATGAACGTCCACGCGATCGCAGGCACGGAATACGAGCTGGTGATGTATGCGGACAACCTGGGAGAAATACCCCCCAACACCGCGCTGATGATGGTGACCGCCGGGGCGCGAAAGATCGAGGTCTTTCTTACTTCCAGTGAGCAAAAAAGTGCGGCGGTACGATTTGTGTACAAACCGGATTAGCTTCAAGCCACAAGCTTCAAGCTACAAGTTAGATCTTAATAAGTGCTTCGCTTGCAGCTTGTAGCTCACAGCTTGCAGCTACTTTTTGGCAAAATTCACGGAATCGACGACCTCTCCGCAACCCAGCATCTTCGACTTATAGGTGGGATGCTTGTCCCCCAGGTAAGGGTTGACGATCTTCGATGAATTAGACAGCCAGAAGCCTTCTTCTTCCCCATTGAATGCCATTGGACAACGCTCATGGTACACGATCTCGGCGTCATAGCGCACCGTACGTATCAGGTCATACAGATAGCCGGTGAGCATATTCAACCCCCTTCTCTTTTGTTCGATATTCCCCTCTCCCACAATGCCTTTTGCTTCACTGCCCACGCTGGCAATAAGACTTTTCGCCGTATTGACGATGTCGCTGTCACCCTTGATCTGATCCACGGGCAAGCTATCGGTCCTGTGGGCCAGGGCATACGCCGCCTGATCCGCTTTTACGGTGTCCCATGCAACAAGAGCGTCCTTGAGGGCGTAATAATCGTTCAGCAGGCCGGCAAAAGCCGAGTTAAAAGAGCCTGAATTCTTACTGATTTTCAGGGCCTGATCGGGTTGGCCTGGTTGGGAGGCCTCTTTCTTTGATAATAGCTTCCAGCCAACCAGTCCTGCTATTACAAGTACTATGATCAATAAAACCAACTTCTTCATTAAGGAAATTTTCATAAAGGTAGCATAAAAATCTACTCATAGAACGGGCAGGGACATGGGGTTACAGTCTGTTTGCAGTACATTTGCACTCATGTTAGCAGGACTACAGAATGTAACTTTCGAATTCGGGGCCCGGACCATTGTACGCAACGCCACCTGGCATATCCAACCCAATGAACGTATCGGCCTCATCGGCTATAATGGTACGGGAAAATCCACCTTATTGAAATTATTTGCCGGCGACTACCGCCCTTCGGAGGGCACTGTGGAGCGGAGCCGCAGCACCAGCATTGGCTACCTGCACCAGGACCTGCTGAGCTTCGATACCAACGGCTCGATACTGGAGGTGGCCATGACGGCCTTCGACAGAGTGCTGCAGCTGGAAAAAGAGATCGACGTGCTGGGTAAGCGCCTGGAGCAGAACTCCGAGGACGAGGCCCTGCTCCACCAGTATACGGATGCCTTGCATGAAATGGATACCTTGGATGGGTACAGCATCCATCACAAGACGGAGGAGATCCTTCAGGGGCTCGGTTTTGCCAATTCCGACCTGCAAAGACCTTTCCGGGAATTCAGCGGTGGATGGCGGATGCGGGTATTGCTGGCCAAGATGATCCTCCAGCAGCCTGATCTGCTGCTATTGGACGAACCGACCAACCACATGGACCTTCCTTCCATCGAATGGCTGGAGAAATACCTGCAGCATTACCAGGGCTCGGTGATCATCGTCAGCCACGATAAATTCTTCCTCGACAAGATGGTGACCAAGATCGTGGAGCTGTACCAGAAAGAGCTGCACGTCTACAACGGCAACTACAGTTACTACGAGACGGAAAAAGCCATGCGGGTAGAGCTGCAGCAGCGGGCTTTCGAAAACCAGCAGGATTATATCCGCCAGCAGGAACGTTTTATCGAACGTTTCCGCGCCAAGGCCAGTAAGGCGGCAGCGGCGCAAAGCGCCATGAAGCGGCTGGATAAGATCGATCGCATCGAGGACGTGGAAATAGAACGTCCCAATATCAAGATCAACTTCCGGGTGGATAAGACGCCGGGACGCGTACTGGCGACATTGAAGCATGCCACGAAGCGATTCGGCAACCTCACCATCATTCAGGATACTTCGGTAGAAATTGACCGGGGAGACAAGATCGCACTGATCGGCGCCAACGGCAAGGGAAAATCCACGATGCTGCGCATCATCGGCGGCACGGAACCTTTCGAAGGCGAGCGGGTGTGGGGACACAACGTGGAAGAGAGCTTTTATGCCCAGCACCAATTGGAAGCGCTGGACGTGAACAATACACTTTTGGAAGAGATGCAGCTTTGCGGCAGCCAGAAAACAGACCTGGAGCTACGGGTGCTGTTAGGCTGTTTCTTATTCAGCGGAGACGATGTGGACAAGAAGATCAAGGTGCTCAGCGGTGGCGAAAAGGCCCGGGTGGCGCTGGCCAAGACCATTGTCAGCAAGGCCAACTTCCTCTTGCTGGACGAACCTACCAACCACCTGGACATGCATTCCTGCGACCTGCTGATCGAAGCGCTGAACAAATACGAAGGCAGCTTTCTGCTGGTAAGCCACGACCGGTATTTCATCTCAAAGACAGCCAATAAGATCTGGGAGATAGACGAGCACCGTCGCATCAGGGAATTCAAGGGCGGCTACGAGGAATATGTGGAATGGAAGGAAAGGATGGAGGCGGCTCAAAAAAAAAATTCCCTGACCGCGGCTGAGCCTGTCGCCAAACCCGTTCAGACAGCCCCTGCGCCCGTGAAGGCAACGCCTCCGCCCCCGCCAGTCAACAAAGAGCAGAAAAAAGAGCTACAGAAACAACAACGGATCTTCCAACAGCTGGAAGAAAAGATAGCTACTCTCACCCGTCAAAAAAGCCAGCTGGAAGCATCTCTGGCGGATCCTGCAACGTATTCCGACAGGAATAAGTTCGTACAGGCAGAAACGGATTATAAAAAGGCCAGTGAAGAGCTAAACAAGGCCAACAAGGAATACGAACAGGTCTTCGAGAAGATCATGGAGCTGGAAAAAAACCAGTGACCGATGCCGATATGAACAGCCTAGCGAGATACTTTTTTACCGTGCTTTTACTGATGGTGACCGCCGGAAGCGTTCTTGCGCAGTCGCCGGGCAAGCGTCCCAGGATCGGGCTAACCCTCAGCGGGGGTGGTGCGAAGGGCCTCGCCCATATCGGCATACTCAAAGCCATCGACTCGGCGGGGCTGAAAATTGACTATATCACGGGGACCAGTATGGGCAGCATCCTCGGCGCATTGTATGCCGTAGGGTATTCCGCTGACAGCATTGAAAGGATTGCCCGCCGGATCGACTGGGACCTGCTGCTCTCCAACCAGTCCACCATGCGCAGCATGATCATGGAGGAAAAGGACGAATATGGCAAATATGACATCGAGCTGCCCTGGGTGAACCATTGGTTCCGTATTGCCACGGGTGTAATAGAAGGGCAGGAACTCTGGCTCAAATTCGCGGAACTATTCCGTCCCGTTTATAATATCAAGAACTTCCATAAATTTTCCATTCCTTTCGAATGTGTCGCCACCGATGTGTCCACGGGCGATGCAATGGTGCTGGACAGCGGTGAGATCGTTTCGGCCATTCGCAGCAGCATGGCCATTCCGTCCCTCTTTACCGCCGTTGGCTACAATGGCCGCAAATTAGTGGATGGCGGCGTTGTCCGCAACTTCCCGGTGCAGAACGTACGTGACATGGGGGCCGACCTGGTGATCGGCAGCAATGTATCAGGCGCCCTGCGTACTTCGGAGCAGGTGACCAATGCCATCCAGGTCCTGCTGCAGGTGGCATTTTTTCGGGAGGCGGAAGACACGCGCAAACAAATCCCGTTATGTAATATTTATGTGCATCAGCCCCTGGAAAAGTTTGGAATGGGCAGCTTTGGCGAAGCCGATCAGATCATCGACACGGGTGTCACGGAAGGGCGCAGACTTTATCCGGTCTTCAAGCGGCTGGCCGATAGCCTGAATGCTATTTACGGTCCACAGGAGATTTCCGGGAACAGACTTCCCGCCGAAATACCCGTCAAGATCTCATCCTTCGAGGTGAAAGGGACGGAAAGAACATCGGAATCATTTTTTATCCAGGCGACGGGGCTGGAGGTCAACCGGTATTATTCCGCACAGAATCTTTCCCGGATGGTGCGCCGGGCCTTTGGCACCCGCTATTACAACCGGATCACGTATTCCCTCGAACCACTTGGCAGTGGCGACAGCAACCGTGTCATTTTCGAAGCGACGGAGAACCCGCTCACTTTTGCGAAGATCGGCCTCAATTACAACCAGTTCAGCGGCATCAGCGCTATCATCAATCTTACCAGCCGGAATTTCTTTACGCCTACGTCCCGCAGCCTGGTGACCCTGAACATCGGGCAGAATTTCAGGATGCGGGCCGAGCACCTCCAATATTTCAGCCGGGGTGGTAAATTTGCATTTATCCTTGGAACACAGTTCGATCAATTCCGCATCACCAGCTATAATGCCGGCTTCAAGGAAGCAGGTCTTTACGACCAGAATTACTTCAAGCTGGACGGCAAGTTCAGCTATTCCACGAACAGGGATCTTAGTTTCGGGCTTGGCAGCAGATTTGAATGGATACATTACGATCCCTCGATCACTTCCAGCCTGGAGTTCAAAGGACGGAACGATTTTATGACCAGCTATTTCTTTCTTCGCCACAACACCCTTGACAGGCCCGTCTTCCCTCGTAAAGGAACGAAGATCGAAGCTGAGGCGGACTATGTCTTTGAGCAAAGCCCTCATGCGCAATATTTCGCCTCCAATACCACGCGCAACGACACTAGCTTTTCGGACAAACCCTATCAGCGGGTGTTGTTCAGCCTGGACAGGTACACGCCGCTCGCCAGGCGCTATACCCTGCTGACGCATGTACAGGCCGGCATGAATTTCAACTACCTCCGCAACATCATGAATGAATTTTCCATCGGGGGGCTCACGAGTAATTTCCATAACCAGGTGACTTTCGCTGGTCTGCGGGAAGGGACCTTCTATTCTTCCAGCCTGGCCTCCATGCTGGTGGGATTGCGCTACCAGCTGTTCAGCAATACCTTTATCACCGGCAAAGCCAATATACTCTTCAATAATTTCATTACGAACAACCAGACTTTCTTTACTACGCCGGACTTTCTTTCCGGGTATGCGCTGACATTCACCTACAATTTTGCGCTGGGGCCGCTGGAGGTGAGCGCTATGTATTCCGATCAGTCCAAAGAGGTACTGGGATACGTGAATATCGGGATACCTTTCTGACAGCTCATTCCCTCGCCTTCACAAAATCACTGACCAGATAGCTGATGAGCTTCCCGGTCATGGGATCGTTGCGTCCGTCATCCAGCGTGGCGGCGCCTTCGCAGATATGCAGATAGGCTACTTTAGAATCCGTAGCCGCCAGCGTCAGGTATTGACGGGCATTGAGCGGGGTAAGTCCCGATGGCGTCATGCCGGCGCTAAGCGTATTCTGAATGCTATCCAGGTCCAGCTCCAGCCCAATATAGCCGTCTTCAGTAAAAGAAGTGGCATGGGCGACAGCCTGGATGAAATTCCGCTTCTCCAGGATGAAGATATCCTCATAGGTGATGAGATCGATAAATGGGTTGTTGACGATGTCCAGCCAAACATTTTGCTGAAGATAGTTCTCATGTACGCCGAGGACGCAGTATTTCTGCAGATATCCATCCTCTTCGGCATAACGGAAGCCATTGCCGCTGTGCCTTCCTTCTGCGGGCCTGAAATCGGTGTGGGCATCCAGGTTGACACAGTTGATCTGCGCCAGAGGTATCAACCCCGCCTTGTACAAACCTTTGGCGGAACCCTTGATAAGAGGATAGGAATTATTGTGACCACCTCCGATGACGATGGGGATCTTACCGCTGGCAGTGATGACCTTCACCAGGTCTTCCACGGCCTCGTCGATGGTATGCAGGGCATGGCGGTATGCTTCCTGTTTCTCCTGCCCATCGTGCGCATTGGCTTCTATCAGCCGCTGCACTTCGCTGAAATCGAAATGGCCCAGTACGAGGATATTATCGCCTGTGAAAAAATCATTGCTTTGGATGTTCAGGAAGCAATCCAGGAACGGCAACCAGGCGGTCGAGCTTCCTCCCTGGCTGCCATTGGCGCGGGCCCCTACATCTTCGGGCACGCCTATCAATATATATTCTGCGGTGGTTTTTTCAATGGAGGAGGTCAGGGACCTGGCATCGGCAATCGTCAATACCTGTTCGCCTAGTTTCGTCTCAAATTTCCGGATATGGGTCCGGGAGAGGATATCCTGTTTGGTATAAACGCGAAGGTATTGCATATAGGTTCTTTTTATGAAGAGATCTTATTATCGACGATCCTGAGTATCTCCGCCTCGGCGGCGGCGGTCTTTATTTCCAGATCCTTTCCACGCGAGAGTACCTGCTCCACCCATTGCCTGTCCTCATAGCCGGCGGCATTGATACGTACGTTGAGCCAGGCGCCCATGACAGCGGTGCGGGCACAGAGGGCGCCCACGCCTGCATCAGATACGGAATTGGGATTGCCGGTTTCCGCCATGGCGCGGATGGTCTCCATGCTGGCATAGGCCAGCTCCATTACCCGTAAAGGTACTTCGATAGCGACTTTTGTAACCGCCTGGATGGCTGCCGTACGTGCGGCTTTCTCTTCCGGCGTAGATTTGGGCAGACCAAAAGCGGCCATGATGCCATTGAAAGCGCGGGTATCGGCGTCTACCAGGCTGAGCAGCTCTTTTTTATGTGCCTGACCTTTCTCTGCCCAATCGCTGAACTCTTTCCACCGGCCATCCCATCCTTTTTTATGAGCGGACAGGTTGGCTACCATAGTGGCTAGGGCGGCGCCCAGGGCGCCGACATAGGCTGAAATAGAACCACCACCCGGCGCAGGGCTTTCGCTGGCCGTTTCGTCGGCAAAGTCTACAAGGCTCTTGCCAACCAGCGTATGATCGGAGTCGTTAGCGAGCAGATATTCTATGATGCGTTCCTCTGGTTTGAAAGGTGCCAGTTCATCCAGTCCCATGGAGAGGATGGCGATGCGGATCAGCTCTTTTTCAGAGACGCCTGTAGAGCGTTGTTGCTTTTCCAGGAAATAGCGGCCGGCATCCAGCATGGCCTGCAGGGGGATCAAACCCACCAGCTCGCTGCCTGTCACGCGAAGCCCTCTTTCTGTCGCCGACCTGCAAACTTCATCAAAGGCAATGTGCACCGGTGTCACGCTGATATTCGTCAGGTTCATGGAGATCTGGGCGATGCCATATTCTTCGATGTACCAGCCGATGGCTTTGACGGCTTTCAGCCGGCCCGGGGTATGAATAGGCTTTCCATCGGCGCCCGTCACTGGCTTACCTGTTATAGGATCGCCTTCCCTGAGTACGCGACCGGCCTCCCTGACGTCAAAAGCGACAGCATTGGCACGACGGGTGGAAGTGGTATTGAGGTTGACGTTGTAGGCTACCAGGAAGTCACGCGCCCCTATTACAGTGGCGCCCCGGCGGGCATCGAAGACCGAAGGTCCAAAGTCGGGCGCCCATTCCGGCAGCTGGATCTTTTTAAAAAAACCTTCGTATTCACCGGCCCTGATGACGGAAAGATTGCTGCGGTTCTTGTCAGGCTGTGCGGCTTCGTATAAATAGACGGGGATCTGAAGCTCCTCTCCTACCCTTTTAGCTAATTGCCGCGCCCATGCGGCCACCTCTTCCATACTGATACCTGCGATGGGTATGAGAGGACAGACATCCGTGGCTCCCATGCGGGGATGCTCACCTTTATGTCGTGACATGTCGATAAGCTCGCCGGCCTTTTTGATGGCTCTGAATGCCGCTTCGACCACGGCAGCCGGGTTGCCTACGAAGGTCACCACGGTACGATTGGTGGCTTTGCCCGGGTCCACATTCAACAGGCGAACGCCTGTTACGGTCTCTATTTCACCGGTGATCTGCCGGATGATATTACTATCTTGTCCTTCGCTGAAATTTGGTACGCATTCGATGATTTGATACGCCATAGGGTGGCAATTTAAGCAAACTGGTTCATTTTGTCAGTCATTCTCCGCCAGCCTTCTCCTTGGACGGATAAAATCCAGGGGATTACTGATGAAATATCGTCCAAGGATACCGAGGAATCCGGGGTAGTCCCGGAGACGAACGCCCCTGCTCTTCAGCGCCACCGCAAAGGCCAGGGAAAAGCTGACAAGAAAATTCAGGAGGCCGATGCCCAGCACGCCGCCGATGACGGTGGCAAGATACCAGGGATTGACGTGATGGAAGCCCAGGCTATACATCGCCAGGGCGGTATTGCCGGCAGAGATGGTAATATGCCGGATATCGAAATGAATGCCGAAGATCTCACCTACGAATCCCGCCATTCCCAGGAAGAAGCCAAGGGCCACATTTCCCACGAGGGCGCCGGCATTCTTTTCCACGTAATCGGCCAGTTTTTTTAATCTTTCCTGCCGCATGGATATCCGCAAAACAGGATGCATCTGCAATCGCCGGGAAATGTGTCCATACTGGATCTTGTTCTGCACATAGCCGGCGATGATACCGCTGAGAAAAAGGAAGAAGCCAGCGTTGCAGGCGTACAGCAGGGACAAGCTTTGCCAGGGATGCTGGTCCTTCAGCATCCGCAGCGCCACTTCTCCGTTCACCAGGGGCGTGCCGAAGATCTTATCATAGGCCCAGGCCAGGCCAAAGGTACCGGGGAACACGATGAGCAGATTGCCAGCAAAGGAAGCTATCTGGCTGCGGGAGACCTTTGCAACGGTGACGGCCAGGTTGTAGAGATTGGGCTGCCGGGTATTGCGGCGTGTATCCAGGCTGCCGGCCACGGCGCTGGCCGTGAAAGCGGGCTGCTTGGTAGCCAGGGTGGTATGGGTCTCTTCAATGAGGATAAAGCCCAGGCTGTAGTTGACGCTGTAAGCAAATCCATGCCAGAAGAGTGCCATCGGCAGCCTGGTAAGCAGGTTTTTGATAATAACCACCAGGCACACCCAGGCGCCGCCGCCCATCGCGCTCACCAGCATGGCACGGTATTCCGCCCAGGTTGCCGTGATATATTTATTCCCTTTTGCCCCTTTGTGCTCCGCGATCTGGTAGGCCAGGTACCCCATGGTCTGGGACATGAACTCCAGGAGACTGTTCTTTCTGTTCTCGTTACGGACCAGCATGCGGAAGAAGTCGACGAACTTGCCTGCATCAAAGGAATGATCTTTATCCAGCAGGTCCGTGAGAATGGACATCCGTTCCAGGCGATTGGCCAGGAGGATCAGGATATAGGTCTGATGGAGGCTGGCGCCCCGCTGAGTATGGTTCTCCCGGATGAATTCCAGACTGTCATAACACTGGGCAAGCGTCTGGTTGATCTTTTCTGTAATTTTTTTGAGGGCGATATGGTCTGGTGAAGAAGGGAACAGCAGCTCCTGCTCCATCTCATGTATATGGTAATGCTGTGCTACGAAGGGGTTTTCTTCCTTTTCTCCTTCCGGCATATAGTCCTGCACTTCCTTTTCCAATCCCAGCTGGGCCACCTGGAAGCTAAGCGTCCTCAGGGAGTACAGCAGCTGGGAAAGTATGCGCCGGTCGTCTATGTGCAGGCTGAGGCCAATGCTTTGGAAGAAGAGCACCCAGTCTTCGCGGGGGATGTCTTCTACCCATTTATAGTCATCATTGTGAAAGAAGACCCGGTTCAGGACATACAGGAAGTCATTTTCATTCCGTAAAGTCGGCAGCAGCTTGTGCCGCAGCCTTCCAAAGAATTCCTGCCAGAAGCCGCGGGCCAATGGTATACCGCTCTCCGTCAATGCGGACGAAAGGTCAGTACGCACCAGCTGGGAAAGAATGGCGTGCTGCAGGTTGCTTAGCAGCACAGGACTTTGGTGAAGAGCTGCGGTAACGCGACGAATATTCTCGGCGGCTGGGCGCCGGCCGGGTGAGGAGGACGGCCGTATAGTGGATAAAAAGGACACGAGAAAGTCAAGTCCCTGCTGGCTGTCCGATATGGGAAGGATGGTGCTCCTTTCAGATACAGTCCGGATAAAATCTGCTTTTCCCTTTTTCTTGCGTCCAAACATGCTAAAAGCTTTTAAACAAATTCCCCTCTGATGATGACCTTGTCGATCAGGTTGGACCCAAAGGAATAGGGCAGGTAAGACAGGGATGGAATAGGTTGGGTAATGATAAGATCGGCCCTTTTGCCGGGTGTAAGGCTGCCTGTGACGGCGCCCAGTTCCATAGCATATGCTCCATTGATCGTTGCTGCATTAATGGCCTCCTCGGGCAACATCCTCATCTGGATACAGCTCATCGCCACTACCAGGTTCATGTTGCCGCTGGGAGAAGAGCCGGGGTTCAGATCGGAGGCCAGGGCTATCGCACATCCGGCGTCTATCAACTGTCTTGCCGGCTGGAAAGGCATGCGCAGGAAGAAAGCTGCGGTAGGCAATAGTGTCCCGATGGTGGGTGAATCCTTTAATAGGGCGATAGTGTCCCCGTCCATCATTTCCAGGTGATCGACAGACACGGCGCCCAGTTTTACTCCGGCCTGCACGCCTCCCGACAGATGCAACTGGTTGGCATGGATCTTCGGTTTGAGGCCATGCTTCATACCGGCACGGCATATCTCCGTCGTTTCTTCCGGGCTGAAGAATCCCTGCTCACAGAATACGTCGATATAATCCGCCAGCTTCTCACGGGCGATCACTGGCAGCATGTCGCTGATAAGCAGATCGATATATCCCCGGTGGTTATCCTTATATTCCGGCGGATAGCTGTGGGCGCCAAGAAATGTGGCTTTGATGGAAAGACGGCTGCGTTCTTTCAGTTTTTTGATGACGCGCAGCATCTTCAGCTCTCCATCTACCGTCAATCCATATCCGCTCTTTATTTCGATGGCGCCGGTGCCCAGGCGGCTGAGCTCCTGCAGTCTTTTCCAGGCCTGGTCGAATAGGGCATCCTCCGAGGTTTCCCGCAGAACGCGGGCAGAGTTAAGGATACCTCCCCCTCTGGCGTTGATCTCTGCATAGCTGAGGCCACGGATCTTGTCCACGAATTCAGTTTCCCTGCTGCCCGCATATACGAGGTGGGTATGGCTGTCGCACCAGGCGGGGAGGATATGACGGCCGGCGGCATCCAAGACGGTGGCGGGGGACGATGGCAATTGCGTCATAGGCCCCAGTGCCGCGATGTGCTCATCCTCTATCATGAGCCATCCGTCCTCTATGCAGGGGAGTACGGCCAATGAAGGTCCCCGCAAGGGTCCTTGCACCTGGTGGACGCCTGCCAGCTTACAGTTTACGATGAGTTGGGTAGACATGCCTCAAGATAGATATTTCCGCCTCCTCTACAAAAAATCAGCCTTATCCAGCTTGCGGGAAATGCGGCATGCTGCATTGATCAATCCCACGTGACTATAGGTTTGCGGGAAATTACCCCATTGCGAGCCGTCGGTGGTGGCATCCTCGCTAAAGATCCCCAGGTGATTGCTGAACTGCAGCAGCTGGTTCAGATTAAGTATGGCGTCGTCGATCCTTCCCACACAGGCCAGCGCATCGACATACCAGAACGCGCATACCAGAAAGGTGCTTTCCGGGAAGCCAAAGTCGTCGTAGTGTTTATACCGGTAGAACAATCCTTTCTCCGTCAGCAGCTCCTTCTCCAGGGCGGCGATGTGTTGCTTTGCCTTATCAGAATTATGATCCAGATAGTCCATAGTGATCATGGTGAGGGTACTGGCGTCCAGGTTGACGGAGCCGATGGCCTGGGTGTACAGGCCGCGTCCCGGATCATAGGCTTTGTCAATCATTTTGTCCGCAGCGACGGCCAGCTGGCCTGCCTTGTGCATCAACTCCTTGTCACCGAAGAGTGCACCGATCTTATAGGCGGCTTTGGCGCCGGCCCAGTGGAACAGCAGCGTATAGGTATGCACCTGTACTTCGCTTCTGAACTCCCAGAGGCCTGAATCCGGCACGGAGAGGGTCCGTTCGATCTGGTTCAGCAGCCAGGGAACGATCTTACGGTAGCTGTTCTTCTTTTTAAAGATCAGGCGTTTGTCTGAATAAAGAGGCAGAAGGCTTACCAGTACCTGACCATATACGTCATGCTGTGATTGGATATAAGCTTTATTACCTATACGGACAGGTTTATTGCCAAGGTAGCCTTCCAGGTCCAGGCTTGTTTCGAATAGTTTTTTGTCTCCTGTGACGGAGTATAATGGCTGCAGGGAGTTGGTGGCATTGTGAATGATGTTGTAGATGAAGTCGAAATACTTTTCCAGCTCTTCGAAGTGACCTATCTGGTTGAAAGCGCGAAGGGTATAATGTGCGTCGCGGAACCAGCAGTAACGGTAGTCCCAGTTGCGGGTGCTGTCATGAAACTCCGGGAGGCTGGTGCTGCCGGAAGCGATGATGCCCCCGGTGTCCTCATACTGGTGCAGTTTCAGGACCAGGGCGCTTCGGATGATCTCTTCCTGGTAGATGTCAGGCAGGTATGAGCTTTTGATCCAGCTCTGCCAGTCTTCCACCGTCTTGCGGATAAATTCGTCCGCTGTTTCTTTCAGCGGGGCTTCCAGCGGCTCGCCATAGGTAAGCACCAGGTAACGATCCTGGTCCAGGATGAAAGATTGTTCCTTCTGGATATAGGTGAGGGCCACGTCGGTGGTGAGCCGCACCTGCTGGTCCAGGTTGAGGTAGCGTATATGATTGCTGGCAATGACAGTTTCCGGCACGAGTTTACCAAAGTCGCCTCTTGGCCGGCAGGAAACGAGGATGGCCGGCTCCCCTTCCAGCAATTCTATTTTCCTCACCAGCATCAGAGGACGGAATTGCCTATCGTGGATGCGCATACGTGGAGCGCAGTCTTTCACGATGAAGCTGCCGTCCCGGCATTTGAATTCGGTGCAGAGCACATTGGTATTGGGTACATAATACTGCGTGGAGCTATAGGTGTCGTCTACGGGGCGGATGAAGAAATGTCCCCCCTTTTCTTCGTCGAGCAAGCTGCCGAAAAGGAAGCTGCTGTCAAAACGGGGTAGGCACATCCATTTCACGTTGGCGCTGGTGTCGATATAGGCCAGGTAAGAGCAATTCCCGATGATGCCCATGTTGTATTTGTGGACCGGCATAGATTTATTTTAGGTGTTCAACCAATGGCTCGCTTAGAGGAGTGGCCAGCATGTTCAACAAAGGAAGAACCTGTGTTTGCGAAAGGATGGTATATTGAGCCGCCGAAGCGCCATTATTGACCTTTATCGTATAAGCTTCTCCTTCCAATGCCTTGAACATATCTTCATCTGTCGTATCATCTCCGATGCAAAGGACAAAATCCGGGTCCGATTCATTCACGATCTTCAGGGCCGTAGCACCTTTATCAAAGCCTGCTATGCGTACTTCCACCACTTTATTGCCGTCGATCACCTGGAGGGTGGTGTTCTGGATAAGCTGGGACAATGTGTTAAGCAATTCCCGCGATCTGCTGAAGCCCAGGCCTGTCTGGGTATTGCGGTAATGCCAGGCGATGGTATTGGTCTTTTCTTCAATGAAAGAGCCCGCGCAACGGATGACGAACAGCTGCATGACGCGGCGGATCTCCTCCTTCCACATATCGGAAACAGACACCATTTGCTGCCAGCCGCTGTTGCGCATTTTGAAGCTGGCGCCATGTTCGGCCACCAGGGTCACGGGCAATGCGCCCAGCCAGCGGTCCAATGAGGAAACGTCCCGGCCGCTGATGACAATGACATGGTTCCTGGGATCGCCGGTGAGCCTGGCGAGCATTTCTTTCACCGCATTATCGGGAGATGCCTCTGAAGGCAAACGGGTGAAAGGCACTAATGTGCCGTCATAGTCCAGCAGGAGGCACCGGTTCTTGGAATTACCGTAATGCTTGCGTATGGCAGCAAGAGCCTTGTCATCCAGGATCTTTACTTTTTGTTTTTGTTGTTCCTGTTTGACCTGTGTAAGTTGATCCATGAAATCATTCACCCATTTGATCACATCGTACTCCTGTAATCGCCGCTGCATGAGGGCAAGCCGGTTCCGTTGTTCATACAACGGCATGGCCAGCGCGCGGGTAATAGAAGAGGCAACGTCAGCAGTATCGGTCGGATTCACCAGGATGGCTTCGCTTAGCTCACTGACAGCACCGGCCAGCTCGCTGAGGATCAATACACCCCTGCCCGAGGTACAACTGGCGACATATTCTTTCGCCACCAGGTTCATCCCATCCCGCAGCGGCGTGATAAGGGCCACATCAGCCGCCTGGTATAAAGCGATCAGCTCTTTAAACGAAAGATGGTTATATCTATAGATCACCGGTTGCCAGCTGATGGTCGAGAACCTTCCATTGATCATGCCTATTTTTTCTTCGATCATCTTTTTCCGCTCGAGATAGGCGGGAATATTGCTGCGGGAAGGAACGATGTTGAGTATGAAGACCATTTTTTCCCGCCACTCCGGGTATCTTTCCAGGAAGTATTCAAATCCGCTGAGCCTGCTGGGAAGGCCTTTTGTATAGTCCAGCCGGTCCACGCTGAAGATGATCTTTTTATCTTCCAGATTATGGCGGATCTTATTGCACATGTCCATCACTTCGGGATCGTTGGCCGCCTGGCTGAACTTATTATAATCGATGCCAATGGGAAAGAGGTCGATGCGGACCAGCCTATCCTGGTATTGCAGGTTATGAAAATAGTTATCCACTCCCAGCAGCATCTTTACGGACTGCAGGAAATGCTGTACATAGTCATAAGTGTGAAAGCCGATGAGATCCGCCCCCATGACACCCTGCAAAAGGATCTTCTTCCATTCCGTGGGCAGCAGACGGAAGATCTCGTAGGACGGAAATGGGATATGCAGGAAAAAGCCGATAGTGGCGTCCTGTCGTTTCTGGCGCAACAGGTGCGGCAGCAGCATCAGCTGGTAGTCATGCACCCATACCTGATCGTCCGGCCTGAGCAGGGGCGCCAGCTTTTCGGCAAAGAGCTGGTTCATCTGCACATATGCGTCGAAGAACTTGCTGTCATAAATGGCCAGGGAAGAGAAATAATGGAAAAGGGGCCAGAGAACGGAATTTGAAAACCCGTTATAGTAGTTGTCATACAGGGTGTTATCTACATACAAGGGTATGACGCTGAAATCCTGGTCCGCCACGTGAGATGCCACAGCCTGGTCCCAGTCTTCCTGGGGAAAATCCGCCACACCCATCCACAGTTTTTCCGTCAGCTGATCCTTATTCGAATTGCTCTCGAAATAGCTTTTGATGGCTGACACCAGTCCACCGGAACTTTGGCGGAGGGTGAGCTTATCCCCTTCCCTATCCAGGGAAAAGGGCAGGCGATTGGATATAATGATAAGACGGCCCATAGTTATGCACCCTCTATTCCAAAAATAAGGCCGAAAATGGGAAAAGTCCCCATAGGGGGACTTCTTGAACAAATTGAAGCTTAGATTGTTACCAGCGAGTCTGGGTGCCTTGGTTCACGCCCTTCGTGACGCTGTTGGATGAAGGCTGATAATGCGTTGCCAGCAACGCGATCTCTGCGGGTGTAAGCACACGGTTGTACAGCCGGACATTGTCCATCTTACCATCGATTGATTGTGCGGTGCCATAATCCCACCAACCGCCAATAACCAGGTCTGCATTCGGGCAGATGGGGACTGTCTGACTGCCCCCTGTTTTTGTTGAGATCAGCTGACCATTGGAATACATCTTCAGGGTTCCTTTATGGAATACCACCACCAGATTGTACCAGGCCTCGGGCTGTAAGGTCAGGTTGGAAGTATCTACAATCGTATTGGCTTCACTGGCGATGTCATCGCAGGTCGCCAGGCTGTTGGACACGGTGAAATTCACATGAGGAATACCCGGTATCCCGTAGCCAAGACCAAAGGTAACGCCTGTACCAGTAGCCCTTTTCACCATCGATACAAAAGACTGGCCATTCGTTGTCCTTGACAGTACGCTGGCGGAGAATGTAAAAGCAGTATCGAATTTAATAGAACCATTATTGGTCACCACCACTCGCTCTCCATTGCCTGTGCCACCAAAGGCGCTGTTGGCATAGCCGTGGGCATCATAGGTCAGGGAAGCGCCGCCAAGAGCTGATGTCGGGTTATTGTTGCCGCTTGAATCGGCAAAGTTGCCTGTAAAGGGCAGGTAGAGTAATAGGCCTTTCTTCAGGTCCGCAGTGTCGGAATTGACAGGCGGCGGTTCATGAGATTCTTTTTTACAGGCAAATACCACACAAAAAGCTGATAGTAAAGATATTGCAGCTATTTTCTTAAAAGGTAGCGGGTTCATAATTAATAAATTTAGGGTTTTGCGCAAAAGTAAACTATATCGCTGCGAGCTGCAATCAAGAGTTCACCAGCGTGTCGGAATCTCCAACAGGTGTGTCAATCAGGGGTGTTTTTGTGTCGGAGGGGGGTTAATTCTGCTGAAAATCCTTTGCCAGGTCCGTTATCTCCTCCTTGGTCAGTACCCTATTGTAGAACCTGACCTCGTCAATCTTTCCATTGATGGACTGAGGGTCATTCTGCCACCAGCCGCCCACGATGAACTGGGCATTGGGACAGTTCAGAGCCTTCCTGCCCGCACCCGTTTTGGAAGAAATGAACTTTCCGTTAATATAAGTAGTAATAGTCCCATTGTGGTACTCACAAATGACATTATACCAACTGCCTGGAGCGACGCGAAACCCGGTGGAATCGGCAATATTATATGGATTCTGCTCTACGGTCTTCGAACAATCATTGGAGATATCACCTGCGCCGAATTCAAACTGCTCGTCGCCGGGTACATTCAGGCCACAGTCGAAAGCGAGGCCATGGGCGTTCGAATGCTCCACGAGCCCCACGAAGATCTGGTTCCGAAGGTCCCAAACCATGAAGTTAAAAGAAGCAGTAAAAGCAGTGTCAAACTTGATTGACCCATTGTTTGTAATCAATACTTTCTCTCCATTGCCGGTGGCTCCGAAAGCGCTATTAGCGTATCCATGCTCATCATAGGTAAGTGTCGCACCTCCGATGGTGGTGGCAGGATTGTTATTGCCGCTGGAATCGGCAAAGCTACCATTAAAGGGAAGGTAAAGCAGCAATCCTTTTTTCAGATTGACATTGGAGGGAGGTGGATTATGATCCTTTTTACAGGAGAAAACAGTTCCGAGGGAAATAAGCAGGGCAAGGCCAAAGAATACGGACGTAGCATTTTTCATGACGGTCTGGTTTAGGTATTCAATTACGAAGCGCAAATATATATACTTTTGCTGCCAAATCAAACATGGCATTGGAAAGAAAAATTAGAATAGGCGCAGTTAGTTATTTGAATACCAAACCGTTGCTTTACGGCATCCAACAATCTCCCATCATGGAGGAAATTGAGCTGATCATAGATTATCCATCCCGGATCGCCGATATGCTATTAAGGGACGAGATCGATATGGGGCTGGTGCCCGTGGCTGTTATTCCCCGTATGAAGGAGTATTACATCAATGGAGACTATTGCATCGGCAGTGACGGCCCCGTTGCTTCCGTATGTCTTTTCAGCGAGTCGCCGGTGGAAAAGCTGGAGAAAGTGCTGCTGGACTATCAGAGCCGTACTTCAGTACAGCTGGCGCGGATCCTGCTGAAAGAATACTGGCGCGTGACCCCCCAGCTGGAGGACGGGGGGCGCGACTTCCGCAATCATATCAATGGCGCCACAGGCGGTGTTGTCATCGGCGACCGTGCATTGGAGCAAAGAAAGGTTTCTCCTTATATATACGATCTGGGCGAGGCCTGGAAAAAGTTGACGGGATTGCCCTTTGTTTTCGCCGCCTGGATCAGTAACAAGCCCCTTGACAAGGCTTTCATAAAGAAATTCGACGAGGCCAATTGCCAGGGATTGCAGCAGCTCGATAAAGTAGTGGAACAAAATCCGTATCACATCTTCGATTTGCGCGATTATTTTACACGTTATCTGGACTACCGGCTGGACGACCGCAAACGGGCGGGATTGGAAAAGTTTTTGTATTATATTGCACGCTAAAGCATTATATCTATGAAGAAATGGCTGGGCCAGCAAATACATAAGCTTGGGTACGATATTGTGAAAAGGAACAAGCCCAGGAGCCTTCCGCCCGATTTTGAACCGTTGCACCAGGATGTTTACGGAAAAGTCAGGAACAACACGATGACCAGCGCGGAGCGGATCTATTCGCTCATCGAGGCTGTAAAATACGTTGTGGCAAACGATATCCCGGGTGCCATCGTGGAATGCGGCGTCTGGAAAGGCGGTAGTATGATGGCAGTGGCTGAGACTTTGCAGCATCTAAAAGTTACTTCGAGAGAACTATATCTCTACGACACCTACGAAGGTATGTCAGCGCCGGAAGAAATGGATAAGACTTATTTCGGTGAATCCGCCAGCGATCTTCTTAGAAACAATATCGACAAGGAAAAAAATACGGTCTGGGCGTATTCCACCCTTGAGACTGTCCGGGCAGGCATGGATACCACCCGCTATCCCAGGGAAAAGATCCATTATGTCAAGGGGAAGGTGGAAGATACGATCCCATCGACCTTGCCTACCGGCATTGCACTATTGCGGTTGGATACGGACTGGTATGAGTCCACCAGGCATGAGCTGCATCATCTCTATCCACTGCTGGCAAAAGGGGGTGTGTTGATATTGGATGATTATGGTTTCTGGGCAGGCGCTAAAAAAGCGGTGGACGAATATTTCGCAGCCAACAAACAGCCGCTGTTGCTAAACCGTATCGACGAGACGGGCCGGATTGCCGTCAAACAAATAGGATGAAATACCCGAATCTGGCATATGAATTCGATCCGGGGATAACCTTTCCCTCTTTTCTCACCCGTAACAGACTACTGAAAAGCATCGCACAATATGCTCCCCTGCTTAAAGGACGCCTGATGGATTTCGGTTGCGGAAGTAAGCCCTACCGGTCGCTGTTCAACGTGGACGAATATACCGGCATCGACTTTGAAAACCCCGGCCATCCGCACCTGAACGAACAGATAGACGTTTTTTATGACGGCAGGCGCATTCCCTTCGGCGATGACAGTTTTGACGCCGTCTTCAGCAGCGAAGTATTCGAGCATGTTTTCAACCTCGAAGAAGCGCTGAAAGAACTGAACAGGGTGATGAAGACAGGTGGATTAATCCTTGCCACCTGTCCTTTTGCGATCTGTGAACACGAGATTCCTAACGATTTTGCCCGCTATTCTTCCTACGGGCTGCGAAGCCTTTTCGAGCGGAACGGTTTTGAGGTAGTGCACCAGGACAAGACAGGCAATAATGTGGAGGTGGTCGTCCAATTGTGGATCATGTACCTTCACCAGCATATCAATCCCAAATTCCGGAAAATACCTGTTGTCCGGAGCGCATTCCGGTTCTTCTCCTATACCAGCCTCAATATCATAGCGCTACTGTTCAGCAGGCTGCTGCCCGACCGGAAAGACCTTTATCTCAACAATGTCATCCTTTGTAAAAAAGTGAGGAATAAGATATGAAGATAGCCGTTATTTCCATGATCCGGGAGCCCTGGGGAGGCAGCGAGGAGCTCTGGTTCGCCATGGCCAAACAGGCTATGGCGGAAGGACATACGGTGATGCATCTTTCATTCGACTTTGACACACTCCATCCGCGTCTGAAGGAGCTTCGGCAGCTGGGAGCGCAGCTATTCCGGCGCCCGGGGTATTATCGTCCGGGACTCAGTCCCAAGGCACGGGCTATCAGAATGCTGATCAATTTCATCAAAAAAAGGATCCGCGACCCATTTGTCCCTTTGTTCCGGCAGCGTCCGGACATCGTACTATACAACGGCACCTGTTATTCCATCGGCGTTGAAAAACAGCTGATGAAAGCTTTGCTGGCCGGAGGCCCAAGGTTTTTTATCATCGGGCATCTCAATGGAGAGCAGGATCGTGGATTTGGCCCTTCGGAGCGGGATACGATCCTGGCGGCATATGGCCGGGCGGAGAAGGTATTCTTTATCTCGCGACGCAGTGAGGAGACGGCCAGGCGCCAACTTTGCCGGGATATCCCGAATGCGGCACAGGTGCGAAACCCCGTCAACATGCCCGATATCTCTGCCTTACCCTTTCCTTCGCAAGATGCGGTACACTGGGCACTCGTAGGTAATTTATTGACCGCCCACAAAGGACAAGATATGCTACTGTCCGTATTAAAGGAAAGCAAATGGCAGGAAAGGAATTGGATACTGAATATCTATGGCGACGGCCCCGATAAACAATACCTGCAGGAGCTGGCGGAATTTTACGGACTGAAAGGCAGGGTCTTCTTCCACGGCAGAGTAGGCGATATCCGGCAGGTCTGGCGGGACAACCAGGTATTGCTGATGCCCTCACATATGGAAGGCATGCCGTTGGCCATTGTAGAGGCCATGCTTTGTGGCCGTCCTTGTGTAGCCACCGATGTGGGTGGCGCGGCCGAATGGATCGAAGATGGTATTTCGGGCTTCCTGGCGGACGCGGCGGCTATCCCCACGCTGGATAAAGCCCTGGAAAGGGCCTGGTCGGCCAGGGAAGAATGGCCTTCCATAGGACTGCGGGCCCACCAACGGGCACTTGAATTGTATGATCCCGCTCCGGGGAAAACTTTGCTGGATAAACTGATGAATACATACACTGCGCATGCGTAAATTATTATTTATATTCGGAACAAGGCCCGAGGCGATAAAAATGGCTCCCATCATCCATGCCTGCCTGCAATACCCGCAGGAGCTGGATGTAAAGGTCTGTCTCACGGGGCAGCATCGGGAAATGCTGGACCAGGTGTTGCATTTCTTCGGTATCAAAGGCGACTATGACCTTTCCCTGATGCAGCCCGGCCAGACCCTCTTTGATATAACGTCGAAAGGGCTGAGCCTGCTTCAGCCTGTCATGGCTGAAAGCCGTCCCGACCTGGTGCTTGTCCAGGGGGATACGACCAGCGCTTTTGTGGGTGCGCTGGCGGCTTTCTACAGCAAGGTTGCCATTGCGCATGTCGAAGCAGGCCTTAGAAGCAATGATAAATACTCGCCATTCCCCGAGGAGATCAATCGCAAGCTGATCGGTCCCCTGGCCGATATACATTTCACGCCTACCTCCCGTGCAACAGATAACCTTGTGAAAGAAGCTACCAGAGGAAAGATCTTCGAAGTGGGCAATACTGTAATTGACGCCCTGCTGTACGGCGTCGATAAGGTCAGGAAAGCAGGCGGACAGGCGGACAGCTTCCCTTTCCTGGACCCGGCAAAAAAATTGATCCTGGTAACGGGTCACAGGAGGGAAAGCTTTGGCAAGCCATTCGAGAACATCTGCGATGCATTGGTGGACCTGGTCCGTGCCTACCCGGACGTGCAGATCGTTTACCCTGTACACCTGAACCCCCATATCCAGGAAGTGGTGAACGCCCGGATGAAAGGAGTACCGTCGATCCACCTGATACCTCCTGTCGAATACCCACAGTTAGTGTGGCTGCTGGACAAGTGTTATTTTGTTATCACCGACAGCGGCGGTATCCAGGAAGAGGCGCCTGCGTTAGGCAAGCCAGTACTGGTGATCCGCGACGTAACGGAGCGGACGGAAGGGATAGATGCGGGCACTGCCATACTGGTAGGGACTTCCAGGGAAAAGATACTTACCCATGCCCGGCAACTGCTGGATGAGCCTGCGGTATACGAACGGATGGCGAAGGCTGTCAACCCATATGGCGACGGGACCACGGCCAAAAAGATCACGGATATATTACTAAACGAAGCGTTATGAGTGCCCCCCTGGTTTCCATTGTCCTGCCTACCTATAATGGGTCCCGGTATATCCGGCAATCTGTCGGGAGCTGTCTGGCACAGCATTTTACGGACTTCGAACTGATCATCGTCAACGATTGCTCCACCGATGATACGGCATCGATCATTGAAGAGCTGGGGAGACAGGACGCCCGTATCAAGATCATCCATAATGAGTTCAACAAGAAGTTGCCCCTTTCGCTGAATACCGGTTTCGCACAGGCAAGAGGTAAATACCATACATGGACATCCGATGATAATTATTATGCGCCCGATGCCCTGGAAAAGATGGTTGCCATTCTTGAGGCAGATCCTCACCGGGACCTTGTATACACGGACTATTCCCTTGTCGACGAAGAGTGCCATGTATTCGGCACCCGGACGTTCCACAACATCTATGACAGCTTTACGGACTGGTTGGGATGCGGCGCATGTTTCCTGTATAAAGAGGAGGTATTCCGGGCAAACAAAGGGTATAACCCGGGCGCTTTCCTGATCGAAGATTATGATTTCTTTATGCGGGCCTTCCTGCAATTCAACTTTTACTACCTTCCGGGATACGACCTTTATTTCTACCGGGAACATCCCTCCTCTCTCACCTCGACACAGGGAGACGTGGTAAATGACCTTGCGAAGATCATGATCGAAAGACAAATGACGGGCCTGGAGAAGAAGCTCCCGCCGCCACAGCTGGCGCTGCTATACCGGAAGTTTGCGGTCTTCAATGCCGTGCAGAAGAATAATGCGCGCAAGTACAGACTGTATCTCGGCAAATTATGGGACCTCTCCCGGAGACAGGCATTCGTCACGGTTCTATATGTGCCGCTGATGAAGCTGAAGCACCTGGCGGCACTGAGCCTCACAGGATGGGGGGCCTTTCTCCGGCTTTGCTTTACCAAAAAGAAAAAACATTGACGGACCTTTCCATCATCATCGTAAATTATAAGACACCTGACCTGGTGATCGATTGCCTGCGGACAGTGTATGCACAGGCGGGCGATCTGTCTTTCGAAGTCATTGTAGTGGATAATGCTTCGGGAGATGACAGCCGGCAGCGTGTCATGCAGATCTTCCCGGAGATAAGGTGGCTGGCCATGGACTACAATGCGGGTTTTGCCCGGTCGAACAATGAGGGGATCCGGATCTCGCAAAGCAATACCGTGCTTTTGCTAAATTCCGACACGCTGATAGAGGACCGTGCAATTGAGAGGTCCTATGCCAATTTCAGGGATTCATCTTACATCGCCTGTGGCGTTCAACTGCTGAACCTGGACCGGACGCCCCAGATCTCCGGAAATTACTTCATGAAAGGGGGCCTGAACTACCTGCTGCCCCTGCCCTATCTGGGCAGCCTGGTGAAAAAGGCGGGAGAGCTGTTCAAGGTCGCAAAGCCCAATGTGCCGGAGGCAGGCGACCTGGTGGAAGTGGATTGGATCAATGGCGCTTTCCTGATGGTGAAGAAGGCTGCTATCAAGCTGGCTGGTCTGATGGACGAGGATTTTTTTCTTTATGCCGAAGAGGCGGAATGGTGCAGCCGGCTGCGACGCCAGGGGAAAATGTGCATCTACGGGCAGCTGCATGTCGTACACCTGCAAGGCGCTTCGGCTAACGAGACCTTCGGATCGGAAGGTAAAGGCTACTATAATCTTTACGACCGCAAGGGCCTACAGATCATGCTCTCGACATTTGTCCGCATACGCAAGCAGTTTGGCGTTGGTTGGTTCCTGTTCCATGTGGTATGTTATCTCCTGGAAGTACCCGTGTTCCTTGCAGGAGTATGGGTATCCCGGGTATTCTATGGGCGCCGTGCCCGTTATACTTTTTTTCAGTTCCGGCAATATTGTAAAAATTTTAAGATTGTCCTTGGCAAGAGCCTGACCATCATCCGAAATAAGCCTTATTTTTATAAGGTGTTATGAAGCCAAGCCTATTCCTGCTGATCATTGCCCTTATCACGCTGTCTTATTCCGCACTTTCGCAGGAATACAGCTATACGCATTACGATATCAGCGATGGCCTGGCCGGCTCAACGGCCTATTGTATCGTACAGGATAAGGAAGGGTTTATGTGGATCGGCACGGAGACGGGGCTGAGCAGGTTTGACGGGACCCATTTCGTCAGCTTTACCACGGCTGACGGCCTTCCGGATATGGAAGTGCTGCAGATGTTCTGTGATTCCAGAGGACGGGTCTGGATGGGCGCTTTTCATTCCTCCATCTGCTACTACTATAAGGGAAAGATCCACAATCAGCACAATGATACCCTGCTGCAAAAGATCCATTGCGCCAATAATATCGAAGGTTTTGCCGAAGACAGGGATGGGAATATCCTCCTGCAGGAGCAGAAGGCGCTGCACATCATAACGCCTGAGGGAAGCGTCACTGACTACAAGGCCATCGATGGCAAGACTGTTGACCGATTCTATGCCGTTGGTGGTGGCGACGGCAATTCTTTTGTGGTGATGGCTGACGAAGACTTCTACAGGCTGTCGAACGGTCGTTTCTCCCTGCTGTTCCACGCGCCGCACTCGCCCCTGAATACGCTTGGAGTTGCCGTCAACAGCTGGCTTGCCATATGGCATGAAGCAATAAGGGAGTCCTCCATTCGCAGTCTGAAAACAGGCAAGTTCTTTCACCGGCCATTCGAAGCGTCGCATTTTACCCACGAATCTTTTGGCGTCCAGGGAGATAGCCTAATATATGAAAATACAGCCACGGGCGTAATTGAGCTGAATGTAAACACTGGCAGGGAAAGGACCTACCTGCCAGGAGTACAAGTGAGCAGGACCTACTCGGACGACGAAGGTAATCTCTGGTTCAGTACGGTAGGGCAAGGGATCTACCGCCTGAATTCCAATGAGATCAGAAATATGATCCTTCCCGATTTACGCGCGAGGCCATGTGCGGCTATATATATTAACAAGGTGGGCAGCGAACTGCTGATCGGCGCCAATCACGAAATGATCTTCAGATATCCTTTGCCGGAGGGGCCGCTGCAGGGACATCAGGTCGCTCTTTTTACTTATGGTTTCACGACGTTTGTAGATAGAACCCTTGACGGAGGCCTGGTCTATGGCTGCCATGACCATATGGGACTGGCTACTTCCCGGTACAAAGAATACAAGATGGAAGTGGCTATGCCGGTGAAAGTGGCTGTGAGAAAGAATACCTCGGAATTGATCATAGGCAATGGCAAGGGGCTGTTCCTGCTGGATATAATGTCACTCAAGATTAAAGATACGCTTTGGAGAGAAAGGTGTACTGCCCTGTTCCTGGATCAGGATACGTTGTATTTCGGTACTCTCAACGGGCTTTATAAATTATGCTGCGGCAGGCCACCCCGATTCCTGGGAGATAGCATCCCCTTTCTCCACAGGAGGATCTCGTCCATTGCAGTATCGAAGGGGCATACGATCTGGGTAGCGACCTATGATGCAGGAGTCATCGGCCTGGTTGACGGGAAGCCCCAGGCCTATCTAACCGTCAAACAAGGACTAAGCAGCGATATCTGCCGGGCGCTCGCCACACATGACAACGAACTGTGGGTCGGTACGGACAAAGGCCTGAACAAGGTGGACATCAGCAGACATGAGTATTCCATTACTCATTATACCGCCAAGGACGGCCTGGCTTCCAACATGATCAATACGGTCTACGTTGCCGGACAAACTGTGTTTGCGGGAACGCCGGAGGGGATGAGCTATTTCAACGCCACTAACTCTTTCCTGAATGCCGGCTGCCGTCTGGTGTTGCTGGGCATCACCAATGCCGGCAGGGACAGGTTGCCTGATACTCCTTTCCTGCAGCTGCGTCATACGGAGAACAATATACGCTTTGATTTTGCCGGCATCTCTTATAAGTCCACAGGCAATATCACTTATCGCTACCGTTTGATCGGACTGGACAGCAACTGGAAAAGCACGAAGGAGACTTTCCTGGAATACCCCACCCTGCCTTTCGGCGATTATGAGCTGCAGCTAGCGGCTGTTAATAAGTTCGGGGTAGAGAGCGGAGTACGTTCCATCCGCTTCAACGTCGATACTCCTTTCTGGCGGACCACCTGGTTCTACATGGTCATCCTCCTCTCCTTCCTTTCCCTTACCTGGCTGTTCGTCAGTCTGCGCATCAGGAGCATCCGCCGGCAGCAGGAGGAAAAAGAAATGTTGAACACACGGCTGATGGAAATGGAGCACGTGGCGCTGCAGGCGCAGATGAACCCGCACTTTATCTTCAATTGCCTGAATTCCATCCAGCAATATGTATTCGACCAGGACGTATTCGCCGCCAATAAGTATATCACGGGTTTTGCCAAGCTGATACGCGCCACCTTGAACAATTCCACGAAAGCGTATATCACGCTGGCAGATGAGATAGATTATCTGTCTACCTATCTTTCGCTGGAAAAGCTTCGGTTCAAGGAAAAAATGAACTATTCCATCGAAGTGGCCCCTTCGCTGAAGCACGCCCAATCGCTGTATATTCCTCCCATGATCCTTCAACCTTATGTAGAGAATTGCATGCGGCATGGACTGCGTCATCGCAGATCCGCCGGAGGATATATACGCATTAACATCAGTCAGGAGGAAAGGCTGCTTGTATTCGCTATCGAGGACAACGGCATCGGTCGCGAAAAAGCCGCCAGCTACAAGACGCGGGAGCACATCGAATACCAGTCGAGGGGCATGTCTCTTACGGCGGACCGTATCCGGCTGATCAATGCCGCCAACGAAGAGGAGATCACAGTGGAGATCATCGACCTGAAAGAGGCCAACGGAGAGGCATCGGGCACCAGGGTGATCGTAAAATTTCCGAAGTTCGATCCAGCCTATCAAAAACATACCATATGATCAGAACAGTATTGATCGATGATGAAATCGACAGCATCAGGGTGCTGGAAAGGCTCCTGGAGCGATATTGCCCTGAAGTAACGATTGTCGGTAAAGCCGACGGCGTGGAAATGGGCGTACACACTATCCAGAGCGCAAAACCAGACCTGGTTTTCCTGGATATCGAGATGGCGCAGGGCAACGCTTTCGATCTGTTGAACCAGCTGCAGCCTATCGATTTTCAGGTCATCTTTGTCACGGCATTTGACAATTATGCCATCCGGGCCTTCAAGTACAGTGCGGTGGACTACCTGCTGAAACCGGTGGACATCGATGATCTCCAGGCGGCCCTGCAAAGGGCCATGCGGGAAGTGCAGGGAAAGAACTTTATCGACCAGATGGAAACCCTCCTGTACAATGTGGAGACCTTCCAGCTCACCCAGCAGAAAATGGCCGTTCCTACCCTGACGGGGCTGGTGTTCATTCCTATCAAGGACATTATGCGCTTTGAAGCCAAGGGCAGCTATACCACGATCTACCTGACGAACGGTGAACAGATAATCGCGACCCGTAATATCAAGGAATATGAGGACCTGCTGCCTGCCGCCATCTTTTGCCGGGTGCATAATTCGCACATCATCAACCTCCATAAGATCCAGAAGTACCATAAGGGAAGAGGGGGATATGTGGTGATGGAAGACGGTAATACGATCGAGGTCGCCAGCCGGCGCCGCGAGGAGTTCCTTCGAAGGCTGCTTAAATAGTTTAAGCACCGTTTCGTCCATCCTGTTCCGCAACCTGCATAAGTAGAAAAGGAATCCGTCAAAAGCCGTTATTTTTGGCCGATGAATGAAAAGATCTTCCATTACGGCGAAGACGTCCTGGATATAGGGGCAGTGATGGCCCTGGCTGAAGGCAGCCGGAAAGGACAGCTTTCCCCTGGCGCCGTCGCCAAAGTGCTGGCCAGCCAGCAACATGTATCCGACATCGTCCAGCGCAATATTACGGTGTATGGTATCAACACCGGTTTTGGCATCCTGGCCGATACCAGGATCTCGGAGGAGGATACCCGTACGCTGCAGCATAAGATCCTCCAGAGCCACAGCGTGGGTGTAGGTGATCCGATCCCTTTGCCGATCGCGCGTATCATGCTCATTACAAAGATCCATGCCCTGGCCCAGGGTTTTTCCGGCGTCCGGCTGGAAACCCTGCAACGTATCAGCTGGCATATCGATAATGACGTCATTCCCGTGGTGCCCGAAAAAGGTTCGGTTGGAGCATCCGGCGACCTGGCCCCTCTCGCCCATCTTTTTCTGCCCCTGATAGGATTGGGAGAAGTATTTCACAAGGGTCTCCGGAGGCCGGCCCGGGAAGTGCTGGACCTGTTCGGGATCGCCCCTCTTCAGTTGGGTCCGAAGGAAGGGCTGGCCCTTATCAACGGTACGCAATTCATCCTGGCTTTTGCCGCCAGTGGCGTCCAGCGGCTGCATTATTGCCTGGAAGCCGCCGATATCATCGGCGCCATGAGCCTGGAGGCCCTCACAGGCACCAAGGCACCTTTTGATGAACGACTACACCGGCTGCGGCCTTTCGCCGGCACAACGCTGGTGGCCCAGCGGCTCCGGCTCCTGCTGAACAACAGCGCCATCATGCAAAGCCATGTGGATTGCGGTCGCGTACAGGACCCTTATTCCCTTCGTTGTATGCCCCAGGTGCACGGGGCCTCCCGCAATGCCTGGCAACATCTCCGAGCGCTCACCGAAACAGAGCTGAATGCAGTCACTGATAATCCTATCATTTTAGGGGCGGGCGATACGATCAGCGGGGGTAATTTCCACGGCCAGCCCCTGGCGCTGCCGTTGGACTATGCCTGTCTGGCGGCGGCCGAGATCGGAAATATATCGGACCGTCGGTGTTACCTGCTGCTGGAAGGTAAATGGGGGCTTCCGCTGCTGCTGATGAAAAATGTAGGGCTTAACAGCGGTTTTATGATCCCTCAATATACGACAGCAGCGCTGGTAACGGAGAATAAGACGCTTTGCTTCCCGGCCAGTGCCGACAGCATTCCCACCTCCCTGGGACAGGAAGATCATGTCAGCATGGGCAGTATCAGCGGACGCAAGCTCAGCCTGGTGCTGGATAATTTAGAATATATCCTGGCCATCGAGCTGATGAGCGCCTGCCAGGCCATTGAGTTCCGCCGGCCGCTGAGAAGCAGCGAAATACTTGAAGCCGCCCATGAATACGCCCGTAACTTTGTCGGGTTTGCCAGTGAGGACCGGATCTTTTCGGAAGATATTCTGCAATTGCGCACCATCATCCGGGATCATTCCTTTGTAAAGAAGGTGGATGAAGCCGCCACTGCGAAAGGCGTCGATCTGAACAGCACATTTGAAGCTTTTAAAATCATCTGACATGAGCACAACTACTTTCAGGCATTACGATCCAGTCAAATACAAAACACCTACGGGGTCTCAGCTGCAATGCAAAGGCTGGATACAGGAGGCTGCCCTCCGCATGCTGCTCAATAACCTGGACCCCGAAGTGGCCGAAAGGCCCGACGAGCTCATCGTATATGGAGGCCGGGGTAAGGCAGCCCGTAATTTCGAAGCACTGGACCTGATCATCAAAGCGCTGAAAGACCTGGAAGCAGATGAGACCCTGCTGGTACAAAGCGGTAAGCCAGTGGGCATTCTGCGGACACATCGCGACGCCCCCCGTGTACTTATCTCCAACTCGCAGCTTGTGCCTAAATGGGCGGATTGGGAGCACTTCGATGAGCTGGAAAAGAAGGGACTCATGATGTACGGCCAGATGACGGCCGGCAGCTGGATATACATCGGCAGCCAGGGTATTGTACAAGGCACCTATGAGACCTATGCCGCCGCCGCTGCCAAACATTTCAGCGGATCGTTGAAAGGCACGCTGAACGTCACAGCGGGCCTGGGCGGTATGGGTGGAGCGCAGCCACTGGCCATTACGATGAATGGCGGAGTTGCGCTGATCGCCGAAGTGGAGGAGTGGAGGATCGACAAGCGGGTGGAAACAAGGTACCTTGACATCAAGGTCCGCGACATAGACGAAGCGATCGACAAAGCCCTGGAAGCCAAAGAAAAAGGACAGGCGCTGTCCATCGGCGTCCTTTGCAATGCCGTCTTGCTGCTGGAGCGGATGATCCAACGCAATTGCATACCCGATACGCTGACGGACCAGACCTCTGCCCATGACCCCCTCATCGGCTACTGGCCGCATGAGATAAGCTATGAGCAGGCAAAAGTGCTCAGGACGGATAATCCGCAGGAATATATCGACTACGCTTACCGGTCCATGCGGCGCCATGTTGAATTGATGCTGGAGATGCAGGGACTCGGCGCGATCACATTTGACTATGGCAATAACCTTCGCGCCAGGGCTAAGGAGAAGGGCCTGGAAAATGCGTTTGATTTTCCAGGGTTTGTACCCGCCTACATACGTCCATTGTTCTGTGAAGGTAAGGGGCCGTTCCGCTGGGCAGCCCTCAGCGGCGATGCGGCTGACATCGCTGTCACGGACGAAGTGATTGCCGGCCTTTTCCCGGAAAATGCCAGCCTGCAGCGCTGGCTTCAGTTGGCGAAAGAAAAGATAGCTTTTCAGGGATTGCCTGCCAGGATCTGCTGGCTTGGGCAAGGTGAAAGGGAAAAAGCCGGTTTGGCCTTTAATGAGCTGGTCAGGCAAGGAAAGGTAAAAGCACCCATTGTCATCGGTCGCGATCACCTGGATACGGGCTCCGTGGCCAGCCCGAACAGGGAGACAGAGGCAATGAAGGATGGCAGCGATGCCGTTGCCGATTGGCCGTTGCTGAATGCCCTGCTGAATACGGCAGGAGGAGCCAGCTGGGTCAGTCTCCATCATGGCGGAGGTGTTGGGATGGGCTACAGCATTCATGCAGGCATGGTCATCGTTGCCGATGGGACAGCTGAAGCAGCCGCGCGTTTGGGACGCGTATTGCGCAACGATCCCGGACTGGGAGTGATCCGTCATGCCGATGCCGGATACGACATTGCACTGGACACTGCCCGCCGTTACCATCTGGACATCGGCGGCCGCCTGGGAGAGCGATAAATACGGATCATTTTTCTGTCCACGAGCAATACGTTAATTTCGCCATATGGAATTGAACTCATTGACCGCCATTTCCCCTATCGACGGCCGCTATCGCCACCAGGTGCAACACCTGGATGATTACTTTTCGGAATTTGCACTGATCCGCTATCGGGTGCTGGTGGAGGTGGAGTATTTCCAGTTCCTGGCAAAGCAAAAGCTTTTCCCCCTGTCCGCCGCACAGCGAAAGAGCCTGCAGTCGGCAGTGGAGAACTTCAGTCAGGAAGATGCACAGCTGGTGAAGAAGACAGAGAAGGTCACCAACCATGATGTGAAGGCTGTCGAATATTTTCTCAAAACAAAAATAGAGGAGACCGGTACGGGCGCTCCGGATATCCGGGAGTGGGTGCATTTCGGCCTTACCTCCCAGGATATCAATAATACGGCCATCCCGCTGTTGTGGAAACATGCCGTGGAATTTGAATATCTTCCCGGCCTGCTGAATCTGAAGAGACAGCTGCAGGTACTGGCTCGCGACTGGAAGGATGTGCCGATGCTGGCCAGGACGCACGGGCAACCGGCAAGCCCTACCCGCCTCGGGAAAGAGATCATGGTGTTTGTCGAAAGGTTGGAGAACCAGGTGGAGCTGTTCATCCAGGTGCCTTTTTCCGCCAAGTTCGGAGGGGCCACCGGTAACTTCAATGCACATTATGTCGCCTTCCCTAAGAAAGACTGGGTAAAGCTGGCGAATGGTTTTGTGGAAGGCACGCTGGGATTGCAACGCCAGCAATATACCACCCAGATTGAGCATTACGACAACCTGGCCGCCCATTTTCATGCCATGGAGCGGATAAATACCATCCTCATAGATTTTTGCCGGGATATATGGACCTATGTCTCCATGGATTACTTCTCACAAAAGACAAAAAAAGGAGAGATTGGCTCTTCCGCCATGCCTCATAAGGTCAATCCCATCGACTTCGAAAATGCCGAGGGCAATCTTGGTGTGGCCAATGCCCTGTTCGGGCATTTTGCGTCAAAGCTTCCTGTGTCCCGGCTGCAGAGGGATCTGACAGATTCAACCGTGCTGCGCAATATCGGCGTTCCTTTTGCCCACACCATCCTTGCCCTGAAATCGATCGAAAAAGGGCTGGAAAAGCTGGTGCTCAACCGGGCCCGCCTGGACAGGGACCTGGAAAACAACTGGGCCGTAGTAGCGGAAGCCATCCAGACCATTCTGCGTCGTGAGAATTATCCACAGCCGTATGAAGCATTGAAGGAGCTGACAAGAGGCAAGGGTGGCATCGACAAAGCATCCATCCATCAATTTGTCGAGAAACTGAAGGTCTCCCAGGCATTGAAGAAAGAGCTTAAAAGGATCACACCGCAAAATTATACCGGCATCAACCTTCCCTAGCGAATGAGCATGACGGTTCCCTTTCTAACAGCATCGCCGCAGAGCGCATGTGCCCTTATATAATATACGTAGGCGCCCGCCGGCTGCGGCTGTCCGTTGAAAGTGCCGTTCCAGCACTGGTAGGGGTCTTTACTGTAGTACACTCTTGCGCCCCACCTGTCGAAGATGGCCATTTCAAAATCGCCTACGTAGCCCCAGTATTTGATACCGAAGCAATCATTGTTACCGTCCCCGTTCGGAGTAAAGGCGCTGGCGACGGGGAAGCCGATGCTCCCGCCCGCCTTGCTCGCATAAAGCGCGATGCTATCCACGGAGGAGCACCCATTGGCGCCGGTGACCAGCACATAGTACCAGGTATTGCTGTCAGTGCGGGCGATTGGGTCCTGTTTGTAGGGATTGTCCAGCGTAGCCGCCGGGGACCATGTATATCGGATGCCGCCGGAGGCAGTTAGCTGTGCCTCGCCATAGATGCAGTCGATGTCATTGGACTTGTCAACGGAAGTGACTGGCAATTGCCCGACCGTGACCTGTATGGACAGCTGTGTCTGCAATGCGCAGATGCTGTCCCATCCCGTTACCTGGTAGGAAGTGGACGTGGATGGGGATACGACAATGAACCCGGAAGAAGGGTCCTGGGCGCCGATGTCAGCCGTCCACGTGTAACGATCTCCCAACGTCGGGTCGCCGCCTGTCACAGTCAGCCGGGTGGAGTCACCGACACAAATGCTGGGAGGGGCGGCCTTTACCCGAAAGACATCCGGGTATTTCACCTGTACGAGGGTGGAATCTTCTTTCGTACAGGCGTTGGCGGATGTAGCCTTCACATGAAAATAAGTGGAAGTGTCGGGAGTGACGAGTATTTGATCTGAGGTGAATGTACCCGGAGACCATTTGTATTGATAGGTGCCGGCGCCGGTGACCTTCAGATCTGCGGTCTGTCCAAGGCAGATCAGGGTGTCATTGCTCACGGCTATAGAGGGCGTATCCAGCATCGTAAGCCGGACCGTATCACTGACAGGGCAGAACTTGTGCCAGGCCGTTAGAATATAGCGGATGTCCAATTCCGGGCTCGCCACCGGACTGACCGCCGTCGTACCGGAAAGCCATGAGGAAGGCGTCCACTGAAGCGAATCCATATTCTGCACTGTGGAGGACAGCAGCAGGCTGGTGCCCTTACAAATGGACGTGTCGGCCCGGGTTGCGACGACGGGTAAGGAAACCATCTCCACATGAATAGAGTCATGACCAGCGCATCCGGCTGCATTCGTAGCTGTCAGGCTGTACTTTCCGGCGGCATGGACGGTGAAAGTGTCCAGGCTGGAGCCATCCTGCCATTGCAGGGGTAAGGTTGGACCGCTGTATCGCAGCACGACGCTGTCACCCAGACAAAGAGATGTGTCGGGAGGCAAGGTAACTTTAGGGCTGTCCAGCACCGTGATAGTCTGGCAAAGGGAGGTCTGGGTGGGTAGACCATCATCCATGATCATACTGACATGATAGGTGCCAGGCAGCGCATAGGAGATCACGGGTGGATTGATCTGATTGGATCCGGGAATGCTGGAGCTGCTGCAGCCCGGGAAGCGGATCCTGGAAAGCGTGTTGTTATAGGCGTTGGGCAGAAAACTGTACAGATCTCCTCCAACCCTGAATGGCGTGGAAAGGGAATGGGGGAATGTAAAGTTGCCGATATTGCCCATGTTGACGCCTGTAGGGATGCTGAGGATGTCGTTATGGAAGTCCAGCCTGACAACGGACTCAGCCGTGCCATCAGCGACAAGACCGATGATCTGGTCGCAGGACTGGATGATAGTGATATCGCGACCAGACTGGATGGCGCCGCTGGGATCCCCCAGGTCGACGGCCGCCGGCGTATTGTTCAGGAGACTGGCCCCGAAATCAAGCCGGATGATATGACCACCCAGGCCATTGGTAATGAAAACATGCCAGCTGCCGGCCGTGTTGAGGGCGAAGATGCCAGTGGGATAATTCATCAGGCCAAACCCGCCCAGGTTCACAGCAGTGGGGGGATTAGCGATACCGGTAGCGCCGAAGTCAAAACGGGTGACGGTATTGTTATTGGCATTGACTGTGAAGCCATGCCAATTGCCGCTCTCCCGGAATACATAAAGGTCGACAGCCTGATCCATATTGCCCAGGTTGCCCCAGTTGGTAGCTTTCGGGGTATTGGTGACACTGTTGCCGAAATCTACCTGCACCAGCTGGATATTGGTGTTGGAACAGGTGCACCCGCCGACGATCACTCCATACCAATGGCCATTGTCATTTACCATCTGGATACCTTCGGAGCCATAGCCCGGATTGAGGACGCCCATGTTACCAAAGCTGACAGCTGTAGGCGTATTCAACAGGCTATTGCCGAAGTCCAGCCGGACCAATGCGCCGGGATAGTGGTTGACCAGGAAGCCATAATAGTTGCCATTCTGTGAGACGATGTCCAGAAATACGGGTTGGGACAGCTGGTTGCTGATATTGCCCAGGTTGACGGCCTCCGGGACAGTATTCGGGTCTGCATCACAAAAACTCCAATAGAAAGAAGTACCGCCCGTAGAGGTGTTCTTAATAGTAATAGGTGTATTGGGGCAAACGACGGATGGCATGGTAAATCCGGGGATCTGTCCCATCAGGGAGCAGGTGGATAAGCAGCTAGTCAGTATCAGCAATAACAGTCTCGGGGCCATCTGGGGCCTAAAAATATATCAAAAACGCGTACATATTATCATATTTGATAAGTGTGTCGAAAATAGCAATAAGTGTGTCGATTTGGCCGTTTTTCGTGTCGGTTTGATTGTTATTCGGGTGCTCCAGGTTATCTCCGGGTTGACATATCCGGGATAATTCATTAGTTTTAGCCCTAACCCTTGTTCCCGTAGGCATGAAAGCGAAAATTCCCCGTGCTGTATCAGGCATAGCCTTGTTTTTTTTATTCTTTTCCTATTCCGGCGCCGGTCAGGACCTTACCACTGGTCTGCGGGCTTATTATCCATTTAATGGTAATGTAAACGACGCCACCGGGAATGGTTACAATGGCGTTTTGATAAATGGCCCCACGCTTACCACCGACAAGGCAGGCAATCCCAACGGCGCTTATAATTTCGATGGTATAGACGACTATATACAGATCCCCACCAGCACCGATATCAGCCCAACGGACGAGCTGTCTGTAGCGATGTATTTTTATCCCACCCGTCATCAGGTGGCGACCATGGTAGGAAAGGTCAACTATACCGACGGCCTGGGTATTCAATTCCAGGCAGCCATGGATTTTAGTCTATATCCGGGCATCATGTTTGGTGTGAACGCTGCAGCCACCGGATGTGCCGGTATACATTTGAACGACTCCTACACCAATTCCGGGACAGTATTTGCGCTGAATCAATGGCATTGTTTCGTTGCTACATTTAAAAAAGGTGTACATAAGCTTTACGTGGACGGAGTCTTGGTCAGCACGGTGAATGCTGGCTTTACAGACCTGAATCAATGCCCGCATGGCGCTATTCAAATCGGTTCGTGGTGGAGCGGCAACCCGTTGTTTTTCCAAGGCAAGATCGATGAAGTGCGGATCTACGACCGGGAACTAAGTGCGGCAGACGCCGCCGCGTTCTGCCCTTTGCAAACCTGCCCCACCCTGGCGGGAACACTCACTGGCAGCAATACCTGTAACAATGCCCCCGGCATGCTGACCTTCCATTCCAGTCCCGGCACCGGCACCGGTCCTTTCACTATCTCCTATTCAGATGGTACCAATGTCTATTCACAACCCAACGTAAAGGACGGAGAGCCTTTTGCCGTACAGGTCCAGCCAACGGTCCCCACTGTCTATACGCTGCAATCCATCCAGGACAACAGCGGCTGTGCCCCCACGACAGCGCCGCCTGGCGTTACAGCCACCATCAATCCGGGCAGTTGCAGCTTATGCACAGGCGCCTTGGGGGACCCCATCGTCAATGTCGACTTCGGCACCGGCCCGGGAAACTCCCCGCCCCTGGAAACAGCTGTGCCGGGAGCCACCACGATCAATCTTACTTATGTTCCCGTCAGCGGCAACCCCGCCCTCCCGACTCCGCTGGATGGACAATATACCATCACCAACAATGTGCCTGTTAACGGCGCATGGTTTTCCGGCGCCGCCGACCATACACCGAATGACGTGGACGGATATATGCTTTTTGCAAATGCCGGGGTCAACCCGGGCGAGTTCTTCCGGCAAAAAGTGACCAACCTCTGTGGAGGCGGCAAGTATGAATTCGCCGCATGGTTCGGCAATGCGGATAATCCGGCTGTGCTCAACGCCATCCTGCCCGACCTCACCTTCATCGTGCAAACGGAGGATGGCACCGTCCTCGACGCGTATAACTCGGGCCCGGTGCCACAGTCATCTGTCTGGACCTGGCGGCAATACGGATTCTTCTTCACCCTGCCCTCCGGAGTAAGCACTGTGGTCATCAGGATACTGGATAACAACCCTGGCGGGACAGCCCAGCCGGGCAATGATTTTGCCATCGACGATATCACCTTCCGCCCCTGCGGCCCTGCCACTACCTCTTCCTTTTCGGCTGCCACCCCCCTGACACAGCTGAAGATTTGTGAAGGTGGAGGAGCAACGCTATATGGGACGCTTTCAGCGGGATATCCCAATCCTCAGTACTTATGGCAGGTGAGCGCCGACAGCGGGAAGACCTGGACCGATATACCCAATTCCAATGCGGTGCAGTTGCCTGTCACGGCCCCCGTGACAGGGCAAGCCGTGGATTATTATTATCGTATGCTGGCGGCGGATGGGAATAACATCCAATCCCCCGCCTGCCGGGTAGCGTCCAATGTCAGCATCCTGACGACGAGGGCGCTTCCGAATGCGGATTTTGTCTTTATCCAGCAGGTCTGTTCACCCCTCCAGGTGAAATTTTCAGGCGTCGCACAGTCAGGGTTAACCTATACCTGGAATATCGAAGGCGTGGACCATATTGTGGCGGGATCTCCGGATCTCCCTTATATTTTTACAAGTCCCGGGACCTATCCTGTGATGTTGAAAATTACAGACGGCACCTGCTCCAACAGCGCTATGAAAACCATTGCCGTGCAGGTGCAGCCCTCCGAGCTCATCCATACAGGAGATACCACCCTCTGCGCGGGCCTGCCTGTCCCTTTATCTACCAAGCCCGTCCTCGAGTTTTGCTGGAGTCCCACCGACTACCTGGACAATCCGGCATCACCTAGTCCCGTGGCAACGCCCCCTGTCACCACCAAATATTATTTCACGGCCAGGGTCACCGGTGCAAACCTGGTCGCCAACGGAGATTTTTCAGCTGGCAATACAGGGTTCACTTCCGACTATACCTACACCCAGGTTAACCAGGGTCCGGCAGAATATTTAGTAGGTAAAAATCCATCGATATGGAATCCCGGCATGTTTGCTTGTACTGATCATACCAGTGGGGCCGGGAATATGCTGATGATCAATGGAGCACAGCAGCCGAACGTAAATGTCTGGTCACAGACGGTCACCGTGACCCCGAATACCGATTATGCTTTTTCCGCCTGGCTCGAGAACATCACTACGGTGAACCCTTCCATCCTTCAATTCTCCATCAACGGGCATCCGCTGGGCAATCTGCTTACGGCCAATGTCAACAGCTGCGTCTGGGATCAGTATTACACCGTTTGGAATTCAGGCAGCAACACGACGGCTGTCATCTCCATCGTCAACCAAAATATGGTGTTCTCAGGCAATGACTTTGCGTTGGATGACATTTCATTCAGCCCGGTGGCGCTGCAGCGGGATTCCGTCACGATCACGGTCAGTCCGCTGCCTGATGTGCAGGCCAGGCCCGACACTTCCGTCTGCCCGGGTAAGTCCGTCCCTTTGCAGGTGACGGGAGCCGCCATTTATTCCTGGACGCCGGCATCCACCCTGTCGGATCCGGCCAGCGCCAGCCCTGTGGCCACACCGGATGTCACGACAGAATACATCGTAAAAGGTACTTCCCTGGAAGGCTGCAGTGCCAATGACACCATTGACGTAGCATTGTACTATCCGCCCTATATCAGGATCAGCTCCGACACGGCCATTTGCAGCGGCGACAATATCCACCTGCATGTCGAGGCCGGCTCCGGAGCCTCTTTCTCATGGTTGCCGGTGGCTTTGCTGGATGATCCGACCAGCGCTGCGCCGGTCGGCACGTTGTCGCTGGATACGATGTTTCGGGTGTCCATCACCGATGGCAACGGCTGCATCGAACAGGATTCCGTCAAAGTATTTATCCGGCCTGCACCGGTCTTTGTACAGCCGCTGGACCTGCCGGTCTGCGAAGGGTTCTCCGGCGTCCTGGGGCGCAACGATTATATACATTATGTCTATTCCTGGTCACCCGCCACTGACCTGGACGATGCTTCTTCACCCCGTCCCATTGTGACGCCCTCTGCCTCCAGACAGTATACGGTGCATATCTCGGACTCCACCTGTCCCCGTTATAACAGCGATTTCTTTGTCAATGTCAATGTGAAGCCCAACCCGGTGGTCAAAGCGTCTAAGGCCCATGACATAGACTGCTCGCAGCCCACCACGCAGCTGAATGCAACCGGTGGCGTCACTTATTCCTGGTTCCCTTCCATGGGTCTCAGCGACACCTCCAGCGCCAATCCCGTTGTCAGTATCGACAGCACTATGAAATATTATGTGAAAGGCACTGCCTTCGACGAGTGCTACGCTTACGATTCCGTGACAGTTCATGTCAAAAACATCGGTCCGAATCTTTTTGTCGTCCCCAATGCCTTTACTCCGAACGGGGACGGACACAATGACTGCTATGGCATCCAACGATGGGGAGAAGTGGAGGTGGAAGAATTTTCCGTATTCAACCGGTGGGGTGTACGTGTCTTTACTACCCGGAATCCAGCGCAGTGCTGGGATGGGAATTTCAACGGGCATCCCCAGCCGGCAGGCGCCTATGTCTATGTCATCAGGGCAAAGACTTTCTGCGGACCTGTGACCCGGATGGGAAATCTTACACTGGTGAGATAAAGCCGCCTTGGCGGCATGCCTTGCATTTTTTGAAATTTACTAATAAATCGGTAGTTTAGTATTGCCCTTATTGCCTGTCCTCCAGGCATGAAACCACAAAGATTTCCCATAAGGGCGTGTGCAGCTGTGCTTATCCCATTCCTTCCGTATTACGGCATAGGTCAGGGCATACGTTTCCATCCATCTCCCGGCCTCATCCATACCGGGGACACAACCATCTGTGCGGGCAAACATGTTAAGCTATCTGCGACGCCTTTGCAGGACTATTACTGGTCGCCCATAAATGATCTGGATAGCCCTGCATCAGCCAACCCGACAGCCACCCCTTCCGTCACCACGACCTATTATTTTACCGCCAGGTTCATAGGCGCAAACCTCATCGTGAACGGGGATTTCAGCAATGGCAACACCGGATTTACATCCCGTTATGACTATGAGCCCGTGAACCGCAGTGAAGGGCAATACTTCGTCGGCGCCAACCCACATCGCTGGAACCAGTCTTTGGCTCCCTGCGGCGATCACACAAGCGGCAGCGGCAATATGATGATGGTGAATGGCAGCCCTGATGCCGGCACCAGCGTATGGACGCAGAAGGTCGACGTGCAGCCGAATACCGATTTTATATTTTGCAGCTGGATCCAATCCTTTACATCCTCGAACGTTGCGGTCCTGCAATTTTTCATCAACGGGACACCGCTGGGAAACGCCGTCACTGCCGGCGCAGCCTGTACCTGGCAACAGCTGCAACGCACCTGGCATTCGGACGGCAGCACGGTGGCGATCATAAGCCTGGTGAATCAGAACACTCTCCTGTGGGGCAATGATTTTGCACTGGATGACATTTCATTCATACCCATCACTGTGTTAAGGGATTCGGTGACGATCGCAGTAGACAGCAATCCCATTGTCAGGGCGGGAAAAGCGCATGACATCGACTGTTACCATCCGACCACCGGGCTGAATGCCTCAGGAGCGTCAACGTATACGTGGTACCCTGCCGAAGGCCTCAGCGACACGGATGCAGCCAATCCCACTGTCAGCATCGGGAACACTACGACCTACACTGTCAAAGGTGTCAATGGGGACGGATGCTATGGCCTTGATACGGTGACTGTCAATGTCGGGGTTGCAGGGAAAGATCTTTTTGTGCTCCCCAATGCCTTTACCCCAAATGGGGACGGCCACAACGACTACTTTGGCATCCAGAGATGGGGAAAAGTGGAGGTCGAGGAGTTTTCCATATACAGCCGGGCGGGAGTCCGCGTCTTCACTACCCATGATCCGGGCAAAAGCTGGGACGGCAGTTTCAACGGACATCCTCAGCCAGAGGGAAACTATATCTATGTCATAAGGACAAAGACCTTTTGTGGCCCAGTCACCCGCACCGGCAACCTTACACTGATAAGGTAACGATCGACAGTCCGAAGCCTGAACGGAAAGACCTGCTACTTGTGTATTTCTGAAGTAAAATGGAATTCGATAGCCGGGTTATTAGTCCTTTCGGTATTCAGGAACCATTCGCTCTGGGCCAGGTAGACGATGTAGCCGTCTTTGTCCTCTGCGATATTAGCGTGTTTAAACCGAGTGAACTCCTCCAGCTTTTTGGGATCGGCGCTGGTGATCCAGCAAGCCTTATAGAACGGCATTGCGTTGAACTGGACCGAAGCGCCATATTCATGCAGCAGGCGATATTGGATCACCTCGAACTGCAATTCGCCCACGCAGCCGATGATCTTCTTATTGCCGCCATATTGGGTAAATAGCTGGGCGACACCTTCATCCGTGAGCTGCAGCAGCCCTTTCTCCAGTTGCTTGGTCTTCATAGGGTCCTTGTTCACTACTTCCTTGAAGATCTCCGGTGAAAAGGATGGGATGCCTGTAAAGAAGAAATCCTCCCCTTCCGTGAGGGTATCTCCTATCTTAAAGTTACCGGTGTCGAACAGCCCTACCACATCGCCCGGATAAGCAGCATCGATGACATCCTTATCACGTGCGAGAAAAGTATAGGGATTGCTGAAGCGTACGTCCTTGTCCAACCGTACATGGTGAAAATATTTATTCCTTTCGAACTTTCCGCTGCAGACCCGGAGGAATGCAATCCGATCCCTGTGCTTGGGGTCCAGGTTGGCATGGATCTTAAAGATAAAGCCGCTAAACTTATCTTCTTCCACATCCAGGTGCCTGGTGGAGGTTTCGCGGCTGCGGGGTGTCGGGGCGATCCGGATAAAAGTGTCCAGCATTTCCCGTACCCCAAAGTTATTGATGGCGCTGCCGAAGAAAACGGGTGCTACCTTGCCGCCAAGGTAGTCGTCCACGTCCAGTTCACCATGGACACCGTCCACCAGCTCCACGTCTTCCCGCAACGTCGCGGCGTCCTTTTCCCCCAACCGCTCTTCCAGGAGCGAACTATCCAGGCTATCGATACGCAGGGTATCCTCATCTGCTGCTTTTGTATTGGCAGTGAACAGGACGAGGTTCTTATCATAAAGATTGTAAACACCTTTAAAATCCTTTCCGCTGTTGATCGGCCAGGTCATGGGGTGCAGCTGGATATTCAACTCTTTTTCGATTTCTTCCAGGAGGTCAAAACGGTTCTTCCCATCCCGGTCCATTTTATTGATGAACACGATGACGGGGGTATCCCGCATACGGCATACTTCCATCAGACGGCGGGTCTGGGCTTCCACCCCGTTGACGCTGTCGATGACCAGGATGACGCTGTCCACGGCCGTAAGGGTACGGTAAGTGTCTTCAGCGAAATCTTTGTGACCGGGGGTATCCAGGAGGTTCACCAGCATGCCTTTATATTCGAAGCTCATCACGGAGGTGGCCACGGAGATACCGCGCTGCCTTTCAATCTCCATAAAATCGCTGGTCGCATGCTTTTTGATCTTGTTGCTTTTTACTGCCCCGGCAGTCTGAATGGCGCCGCCAAAAAGGAGGAATTTCTCCGTCAGGGTCGTTTTACCGGCATCGGGGTGGGATATGATGGCAAAAGTCTTGCGCTTATTGATCTCGCTGCTATATCGTGTCATTCGGTATATATGTCTTTTCAATGGTCGAAGGCAGTCGTTGCTTTCGTTCCATTGGGCGGCAAAAGTACGAAATTTTGGGGAACCGGACAGGCCACCCTGTCCGCATTGATGGCCATTGGTCACCTGATCAGGTGAAGTCTCTTTTTGATGGTATGCCATACGGGCAATATGTCGTCGGAGAGGCGTAGTGTCAGCACGCCCGTGCCAAAAATGCCGATGAACACAGCGCTTCTGAGTACCAGCCAGATAAAACCATGATGGGTATCAAAAAGGAGATAACAGACCAGGTATCCCGCGAGGGCCAGGAGAAGGGTATAAACGGTTTTGCGGGTGAAGGGCTGCATGCCGAACTTCCTGTACAGGAAGAGAAAGCGGATACCGTTGTAAATGGAGAAGGTGACGAGGTCGGCGATGGCCGGCCCGATGTAACCCAATGCTTTTGTCAGGAAATAATTCGCCGGCAAGGTAAGGATCGTGAGCACGATGCCCGTAAAGAAGTCAAAACGCCAGAATGTCGAAGTGCCGATGATCTGCGTATTCACGCCGGTGCCCATATCCACGACCCTGGTCAACCCGATATAAAAGAAGACAGACCGTGCCAGCAGGTAGTCATCCTTTAAGTTGAACGTACGCACTCCGTCCGTGAAATTAAGCCATATCAGGACGAACATGCCGGCAGAAAAGATCAGCTGGTTGATGGAGGAACGCTGATAGATGCGGTTGATCCTTCCATAGTCTTTGTCCTTCCATGCACGGGACAACGGGCCTATGCTGGCGGCGATCACGCTGCGCTGGATGGCCTGGATCAGACTTCCGACATAGAGGGCCAGCATGTAGATCCCGACAAAGCGCATGCCATCCGTGACTACAGCGCCAATGACGAGCTGCGCGAAGTAAAAAGAGATATTGAACAGCACCTGGCCGGTCCATACCAGGCTGACCTGGGCCAGGATCTTTTTAAAGAATTTTTTGGTGACCCTGCTGACATGGAATGTAAAGTGCAGCTGGCGTTTTATCATCAGGTAACCCAATAAGCTCAGGGCCAGCAGCGGGTATGTCCAGGCATAGATCTTTATGACCGCGTCAAAATTATGCAGGGCGCCCGCCAGGAACAAAACGATGAGCACAAATGTGAAAAGACGGAACTGGATCTCCCGGAAATAGGTGGTCAGGACGGACTTTTTCAGCTGCCATGCAAAAGCTTCCAGGATCGAATAGAACGTAAGCCCTAATCCAAAAGGGAATGTCCAATAATAATACGTGACTAGATCGGGGGAGTTCCTGCTATAATTTTCTACCACGAAGTCTTCGAAGAAGATGCCTCCGGATATGACAAGGAGGAAGCCGACGAAGCTGGCGACGAGCGCCCAGGTCATCATGTCATTTTTTTCCGGAGGGAGATTATCGTTGTAGTAAGGATAGAATTTATAGACATAGGCATGCATACCCAGGCTCGCCAGGGGGAACATGATATTGGCAAGCGACATAAAGATAGTTATCAATCCGTATTGGGCCGCCGAGAACTCTTTTGTCAGCAGGAGCGTATTGAGGGCACCCAGCGCAAAGCCTATGTAAACGATGCCAGAAGAAATGATGCTCTGCCGCCGGATGGTGCTCATGCTGCAAATATAAATTAATGACCTGATAATGCCGGACTGCTTATTTTTGACGAAAATTTCTTAACACGGCAGATATGAAACACATCCTCGTTTTAATCGCGATGGCAACGTTGGCCCTCCACGCAGTGGCGCAGCCGAAAAAGAAAAAGGTCGTCTTCATCATTGCCGATGGCATTCCGGCCGACGTACTGGAGAAAGCGCATGTATCCTTTCCCGAACAGATCGGACGGCGGGACGGGTATAAGCGTGCTTTTGTCGGCGGGGAGCGGGGAGGTTATTCGCAGACGCCGACCATTTCCGCCGTGGGATACAATAGCCTGCTTACAGGCGTGTGGGTGAACAAGCATAATGTTTGGGACAACGATATCAAGGAACCCAATTATCATTACCCTACCATCTTCCGGCTCCTGAAAAAGGCTGACAGCACCAAAAAGATCGCCGTATTTTCCACCTGGTTGGACAACCGCACCAGGCTGGTGGGCGAATCCCTGCCGCAGACAGGCAATATTAAGGTGGATTATCATGCCGACGGGCTTGAGCTGGACACCGTCAACTACCCTCACGACAAACAAAGTCAATATATTCATGCAATTGATGAAAAAGTAACGGAAGAAGCGGAGAAATGCATCCGGGAGCAGGGACCAGACCTCACGTGGCTTTACCTCGAATACACGGACGACATGGGGCACAAGTATGGAGACAGCCCGGAACAGAAAGAGGCCGTAAAGTACACCGACAAGCAGATAGGTAAGATCTGGAGCGCCCTGCAGTACCGGCAGCAGCAGTTCAGGGAAGACTGGATGATCGTCGTCACGACGGATCATGGAAGGGATTCCATCACAGGCAAGGGACATGGAGGGCAGTCGGAAAGAGAGCGTACCACCTGGATCGCAACGAATGCCAAAGACCTCAATCACTATTGGCGCGACTATACGCCTGCCATCGTGGATATCATGCCTACCATCGCACGATTTATGGATATCAACATTCCCAGGGAAAACCAGCTTGAGACGGACGGCGTGCCCCTGATCGGAAAAGTTTCCGTGGCCTTACCCGTGGTGCGCCTGGATAACAACAAGCTGGATATACGCTGGAAGTCCTTCGACAAGGATGGATCGGTAAAGATCTGGCTTGCCAGGACCAATGATTTTAAGACAGGTGGTAAGGATGATTACAAGTTACTGGCGGAAGTGCCGGCAGGCCAGCAGTCGGCGGCATTTGGAATAGGCTCCTACCCTTCTGCTTTTTATAAGGTGGTGCTGGAAGGGACCTACAATACAGTGAACCGGTGGATCATGGTGAAGTGACCTTTCAATAATCTCCCTTTAAAAGTGCATTCAGGTCTTCCTTGCCCTCGTAGTGAAAAGGCCGGCTGAAAGGAATAGCGCCTTTCTTCAGATGTATTCTTCCGTCCAGGGTCACCGTCACCTGCCTGTCCAGGAAGATCTGGATGGCATTGCCCAGGAGGCCCTGAAGGTTCACCTGCATGGTTACAGGGACATAGAATGTATCCTTTTTCGGAATGAGGACAGTGGAATCCAGCACGGAATGTCCGGCCGGTTTGCCGTTGAGCATCACGTCCATTTCCGCACCTTTGAGCTGCAGGCCATAAGAGTTGGGATTGTAGAATTTCAGGGTAGTGCCAAGGGTCGCCTGCTGTCCTTCGCCCCTGCCGAAGCGCAGATCCTGAAATCCGTAATACTCAGGGGCTTGCGGTTGCCGGCAGCCAGTCATCAGTCCTGCCAGAACCAGGATAATGAGGAATATCTTATAATTGGTACGCTGCATAAGGCTGTAAGATACGTGGATTTACGAATTCCTGAATAATACCTATCTTTCTGAAAACAAACCATCGTGGCCACTATTGCACAAAGGGTCAAAGCGTTCAACGACGACAGGCTTCCCGCCTATACGGCCCTGAAATATCAGCAGATGGCGCAAAACCCCTTCCGCTTCCTCCGCGGCACCTGTCACCTGTTTTATGAAGACCTGCAAAGGAGTGATGCCCTTCCCCAATACCCGCTGAGCTGGATCTGCGGGGACCTGCACCTGGAAAATTTCGGGAGCTATAAGGGCGACAACCGCCTGGTCTATTTCGATATGAATGATTTTGACGAGGGCGCGCTGGCGCCCGCTGTATGGGAGCTCGCCCGGATGGTGACGAGCATTTGCTCCGGTCTGGGCTCCCTGGGCATCAGCAAAAAAGAGTCCAGGCGGATGGCCGTTCTGTTCCTGGACAAGTACAGCGAAACGCTGGCAAAAGGGAAATCGCGTTATATCGAACCCCGCACGGCAAATGGCATTGTGCGGACATTCCTGGATAAGGTCTGCGAGCGCAGGCAGAAGGAACTCATCCGCCAGCGGACGGTGGAAAAGAACGGAAAGCTTGCACTGCGGATCGACAATATCCGCTTCTTTCCCCTGGAAAAGTCCTTAAGGAAAGAGCTGGCGGCTCATCTGCAGAAATGGACCAGGGATGAGTCGTTGCTACGAAAGCCCCATGAGGTGGTGGATGTCGCTTTCCGCATAGCCGGCACCGGTAGCCTGGGAGTCCATCGCTATGTCTTTCTCGTACGGCAGATGAAAAACCCCGATAAATATCTGCTGATCGATATGAAACGGGCCATGCCTTCCTGTCTTCAGGGCCGGATTAACATTACCCAACCATCCTGGGCCTCCGAGGCCGAGCGGGTCGTTGCAGTGCAGCAGCGGATGCAGAATGTCTGTCCCGCCTTGCTGGGAACCACCCGCTTCCGGGACGACTTTTACGTGGTGAAGGAGATGCAGCCCACAGCGGACAAGATCAATTTTACGCTGTTGCGGGACAGTCCCCGGGACATCGAATGCGTGGTCATCGACATGGCGCTGTTGACGGCCTCGGCCCAGCTGCGCAGCGCAGGCCGGCAGGGGTCGGCATTGCCGGACGACCTCATCGCCTTTGGTGCGGACCATCACTGGCAGAATGGGGTCATAGCATATGGGGTCGCCTACGCGGAGCAGGTCAAAAAAGATTACAAGGATTATTTTGCCGCTTATAAGGCCGGATATTTCTCACCGGCCGCCGGCTGACATAAAACAAAATAACTATGCTATCTACTGAAGAGATTGCCTGGAGATTGGTCCTGGCGGTGGTGGTGGGAGGCCTCATCGGGGCCGAAAGAGAATACAGGAGCAAGTCTGCCGGGTTCAGGACATTGACGCTCATTTGTCTTGGCGCCGCTCTCTTTACAATCCTATCGGAATTGATCGGGGCCGTCCATGCGCCCGAAAGGATCGCATCCAATGTAGTGGTGGGCATCGGATTTGTAGGTGCGGGAGTGATCTTCCGTGGAGAACCCACGAATAGCAAGGTCAACGGTATCACTACAGCAGCCATGATCTGGGTGACGGCAGCCCTGGGCATGGGCATCGGCGCCGGATACAAGCTGATCTCCTGTATGGCCTGTCTGTTGGTGCTGCTCGTTATCCTCACCTTCAGCATGCTGGAAGGATGGATCGAAAGGGTGAACCAGATACGCAATTATAAGATCATCTGCGCCTTCGAGAATGAAACGCTTCACCGGTATGAAGACCTGTTCCGGGGGCATCACCTCTCCTTCAAACGCAGCCGGCAGTCCAAGACCGATACAGGCATCATCACCGGCGAGTGGGTGGTGCAAGGCTCGGAAAAGGATCATCGTCATTGTATCCATGAGATCCTCCGCGATCCGGCAGTAAAGGCTTTTGAATTCTAACGGGGCACGAAAACCGTCAGAAACGATAGATTTAATACAACGTCACGGCCCAGATCCTTTCGAAAGTCTCTCCCGGAGCCAGCCTTTGTATCCCTTCCTTATCTTCCATTTCCTGATCCGAATCCACGCTGTCAGCAATGCCGCACCAGGGTTCTATGCAAATAAAATCAGCCTTTTCATTTTTTGCCGACCAGATACCCAGGTAAGGGAAGTCGGTGAAGTCAAAGTCCAGGCCATGCCGGCTTCGGCGGGATTTGAGACTGACGGTGGTAGAGGCCAGGTTTTTAAACACCAGGGCATCGCTGGAGAACAGGTCCCTGGTGATGGGCATGATATTCGTGTTGTCCAGGATAGGCTGGGGTGTCGTTTCAATCAGTCCTTCTTTGGAGATGGGCCACCTGTTGGCCGTTTCTTTCTGCTCGAACTCCAGGAAATAGTCAGTGTAAGTGGTCCTTTCGGCCAGGGGCACTCTGAAAGCGGGATGACCGCCGATGGAGAAGTACATTTCTTCCCCTGAATTATTCTTGACATTGTAAGTAGTGGCGAGTCCATTGGGCGCCAGCTGATAAATGACCCGTAACTCGAAGTCAAAAGGATATTTGGCGCGGGTGGTCTCATTGCTTTTCAACAGCAGGGTAAGACCATCCTTGCTCTGTTGCTCCACGGCAAACTCCATATCCCTGGCAAAACCATGACGGGGGAGCGTCCAGGTCTTGCCTTTATATTTCCAGGTATTCTGGCGCAGCGTGCCTACGATGGGGAAAAGCAACGGAGAATGCTTGCCCCACACATTGGGATCGCCGCCCCATAGATATTCCATTTGCAGCCCCTTATGATAAATGCTTGTCAATTCCGCTCCTTTCGCGTTGATGGTAACTTTCAGATTCTGATTCTCAATATTGAGCATGAAAGATCTTTTTTTAGGTTGTAATTCGAATGGTATTTTAAGATGCAATATTAATGGTTTTTGTCGTTGCCAGGTGTCTCCGAATATGTATATTCGAATTATGTTTGCGTATAAAACCCAGCGTTTGTTCCGGTTTCTGTTCCGACACCGGGAGATCGCATGGACCAGCTTCAGGATGGCCTTGCAGGAATTCCGTTCCAATAAGCTCCGGACCTTCCTGTCCCTGCTGGGAATAACCTTCGGTATCTTCTGCATTATCAGTGTGTTGTCTACTATCAGCAGTATGCAGCTGGCGGTGAAAAATGACATCAAATCCCTGGGAAATAAGACCATTTATATTGATAAATGGCAATATGGCGGGGGGCCGGACTTCCCCTGGTGGAAATACATCAAACGGCCTGTGCCAAAGATCGAAGAGATGAAATTATTGCGGTTAAAGGTGCCTGATGCCCCCCATATCGACTTTGAGATCGAGATGCAGTCCAATGTCGATTACCAGGACAATTCCCTGACGGGGGTGAATTTTTACGGGAATACGGAGGATTTCGACAAGATACAACAGATCATCATCGGCCATGGGCGGTATTTCCAGCAGTCGGACTTCGATCGCGGCACACCGTATATCGTAATGGGTAATTCCATTGCCGAGAAATTGTTCGGCAACCCGGAGAAAGCCGTGGGCAGCGTGGTAAAGCTGAAGGATGGCCGCTCGGCCACCGTCATCGGGCTCATACAGAAACAAGGGAAAAGTCTCTTAGGAGGATGGGATTATGACAACAGCGTTTTATTTACCTATGCTTTCCTCCGGCAGCTGGTGAGAGAAGAATATGCCAATCCCAAGATCCTGGTCCAGGCCGGGGAAAATATCTCCGTAGAAGCGCTGAAAGATGAGCTAAAGGGTGCCATGCGATCCATCCGGAAGCTGAGCCCTACCCAGGAGGATAATTTCGCCCTGAACGACATCGACAGCCTTAGTAAGTTCTTCGACCCCATCTTTTCCGGAATGAACATCGGCGGATGGGCGATCGCGGCTTTGTCGCTGGTGGTAGGAATGTTCGGAGTAGCCAATATCATGTTCGTTACCGTGCGGGAGCGCACCAGCCAGATCGGGTTGAAAAAAGCCATCGGGGCAAAACGGAATGTCATCATGATGGAGTTCCTGCTGGAATCCGCCTTCCTTTGCATCATCGGCGGATTGATTGGGCTGGCGGCAGTGTTCATTCTCACCCTGGTGTTCTCTTCCATGCTGAGCTTTAATGTCTTCATCCCCCTGGATATTATCGGGCTGGCCATCGGCATTTGCCTGTTTACAGGTATTTCTGCAGGGATCATTCCAGCCTTTATTGCCGCAAGGATGGATCCGGTGGTGGCCATACGATCGAAATAAGTAATTTTGCTCCATGCAAAAATTGAAGGGGCCCGATGGGCCTGTCACTATCCTGGCGATAGAATCTTCCTGCGATGAAACAAGCTGCGCTATCTGCCGGGATGGGATGATCCTGTCGAATATCATTGCCGGTCAGGCCATACATGAGCAATATGGAGGCGTGGTGCCGGAGCTGGCCAGCCGGGCGCATATGCAGAATATTGTGCCGGTGGTGGACGCAGCCCTGAAGCAGGCCGCATGTGAGCTGTCATCGTTGACAGCCATTGCCTTCACTCAGTCACCCGGCCTGATCGGCTCGTTGCTGGTGGGTGGTCAATTTGCCAAATCCCTGGCGCTGGCGCTGGATATTCCCCTGCTGGCCGTCCATCATATGCAGGCACATGTGCTGGCGAACCTGATACCGGCATCAGACCGCCCGGAATTCCCTTTTCTCTGTCTCACCGTCAGCGGCGGCCATACCCAGATCGTCCTTTGCCAATCCCCCTTACAAATGGAGGTTATTGGAGAAACGCTGGACGATGCCGCCGGGGAAGCTTTTGACAAATCGGCCAAACTACTGGGATTGCCCTACCCCGGCGGTCCCCTGATCGATAAGTATGCGCGAGAGGGTAACCCCACCCGTTTTAGCTTTCCTGAGCCGCAGATCCCCGGCCTGAACTTTAGCTTCAGCGGCTTGAAGACGGCCATTCTCTATTTTCTACAGGAGCAAACGACCAGGGATGCGGATTTTGTCCAGAAGAACCTGGCCGATATCTGCGCCTCCATACAGGGACGGATCGTTTCTATTCTGTTGAACAAACTGAAAAAGGCTGCCCGCGAGACGGGCGTCAGGGATCTCTGCATTGCGGGAGGCGTCTCCGCCAACAGCGGGTTGCGCAATGCATTCCGGCTGCTGGGCGAACAGCAGGGCTGGCGTACTTTTATCCCGCCATTCGAATATTGTACGGACAATGCGGCGATGATCGCCATCACCGGCTATTATAAATATTTAGCGGGGCAGGCGGCACCATTGTCCGTGAGCGCCAGCGCCCGGGCTGAATGGTGAAAAATCTGATCGTATGCCAAATCCTTATTTTAGATTCAAACAATTCACCATCTTCCAGGATCAGTGCGCCATGAAAGTTTGCACGGACGCCTGTATATTGGGCGCATGGTTCTCCGAGAAAGCACCGGCCTATTCTTCCATCCTGGACATAGGCAGCGGCACGGGGCTGCTGATGCTGATGCTGGCGCAAAAACATAAAGGGGACATCCAGGGCATCGAACTGGACCTTTCGGCCTTTAAGCAGCTGAAAGAGAATATCGGTCAAAGCAAATGGAAAGGAGAACTAAAAGTATTTCCGGGAGATGTGCGGCATTTCAATTTTCCGCATAAATTCGATTTTATCATCAGCAATCCTCCTTTTTATGAAGGGGACCTGGAGGCAGACTCACATACCAAAAATCTGGCCAGGCACAGCAAGGAGCTGACATTGACGGAGCTGCTGACGGCTGTCGACGATAATCTTTCGCCGGCAGGCTCTTTCGGCATTCTCCTACCCTATCATCGCGTGCAATATTTCGAGGATCTCGCCAGATCCCGCCATTTTCATCTGAGGGAGCGGCTGCTGGTAAGGCAGACGCCCCGCCACGATCTTTTCCGTGCTGTTCTGCATTTCTCACGTAACAAGGAGAATTTTATTCCCGAGACCGAGCTGAGCATCCAGGATGAGCGGGGGGCATATACAGAGGACTTTGTAGAGCTGATGCGGGATTATTATGAAAAGCTTTAACGAGCTTTGGCATAATTCTCCAGATAGCTGTATCGTTCGGTCAACTGACCATTACGGACCATCGTAGCCCTGTCAATGATCGGCGAGCCGCCTCGCACCAGGTCTTCCAGCACATATTTGATCAACTGCTCCCCGAAATAGCGGGAGGCGTCCCGGGGCAGCTCGTTGGGAAGATTGCCTACGGCCATTATGTCTATCGATCCGGGCAGGTATGGCTCCGTCTTCTCTCTTGTCTGACGGTGTACGCCATAGACCGGATCCTGTATGGTGGTATCACCCAGGTTGCAGGGAACAGACCCACCTTTATCGTCTGTAATATCAGCGATGGTCGTGATGGTAAAATCTTTTTCCGCCAGGTCCTCCCATTCGAAAAGCCGGGGCGTATCCGGATCCCAGTAGATGCCGTTCATCAGGATATTCGCCGCTTTTGTGTAAGGCAGGAATTTACAGCGATACTTTTCGGGATGGGTATGAAAATCCTCGCGGTTATAAGTCCGCGTGTCCATATGCTCATACAGGTCGGCGCCTTTTAATTGGGTGAAAACGGGATAGGAGAATTTCCGTTCCAGGAACTCATCCGGTTCTACTTCGATGATGCCCATGAGGTTCATCACTTCCAGCACGCCGTGGGCTACCCGGCCCGAGCCGGTGACGACAATCTTAATGCTGGGGAGTTTCAGGCCGAAATAGGTGTGGATCAATTCCCGGAAACTTTGCTGTTTATGCACTCTTCCCAGACTATACTGACCTGTTCGCAGGCCATAGGCCATCATGCCATTATGCGCGCCAACTACGCCGGCAAAGAAGCCGAAGCCCAGAATACGCTGCCCATCGTCGTGCTCCAGGCATTCGTAATCGATGAGGGTGATCTTTTTTTCCAGTATGGACTGGAACATGCGTTGGTTATAAAGTTGCTCTTTCTTGGTATGTGAAAAGAACAGATAGGTCTTGCCGGGCAGCAGTTCCTTTTCTGGGACTTCCTTTATGCCCATCAGGATATCGCAATCAGAAAGGTCCTGTTTTACTTCCACACCTGCTGACAGGTATTCCCTGTCCGAATAACAGCGGTCCGGGGATGACTGGGCAATGACCCTCACGTCCGCGGCGTTCTTCTGTATCCATTTACATTGTGCCGGCGTCAGGGCTACCCTGTTGTCGGCGGGCACTTTCCTTTCTTGTAGTAAGCCGATCCTGATCATTTGTCATTGATTTTGTAGGCCAGGGGCGGCGAAGATAGATTTTTTGGATGGTTTTTGGACAAAAGGGTGCAAATGCGTATGTTTGCACCCCTGAAATTGAGGCCCAGATGGCGGAACTGGTAGACGCGTCAGACTCAAAATCTGGTATTGGCAACAATGTGCAGGTTCGATTCCTGTTCTGGGCACTGAAAATAGTAAGGCTTTAAGTCATTGGACTTGAAGCCTTTTTAGTTTATACTAATTCCGCTTTTTGCGGACTGTAGCTGTCCGCCCAAATTGCGGCAATGCTTTTGTTAGCGGCAGGCATCTTTGGTTTTAATGTTGTTATAGTCTTGAGTAATGTAATAAGACAGCGCCGCAGGCAAATGGCCTACACGTCACAAGTTTCAATTCTAATTCATTTTTTAAGGGATTGAAGGTTTGGCGCCCATTCCCCAATGCAGTGGGGTTTGCAAGTACATAATACTCATCAATTAAATCATACTGTATTAGCGATGATACAAATGAATCGCCACCATACACAATGATGTCTTTCCCATCTGTGGATTTCAATGCTTTTATTGCCTGTACTAAATCGCCATTTATAATGGTTGTATTAGCCCACTTGCTTTTCTTGAGCGTATTTGAAAAAATTGCATTTGGAATTTCTGAGAATCGTTTCCCAAGTTTATGCTCGCCGTCATTAGGATTGTTTGATACTTCAGTCCAATATGGAATAAATCCTTCTCCAGTTTTTCGTCCATGCAAAATGCAGTCTACACTATTAAGGTTGTCAATACTAAATTCTGACATTCCACTGTCCCATTTATTGTCGAGTAAAATGTTCATTTGTAATTTTAGCTTTCTCATTTATACATTTTTAATAACACAAAACTAATCTGTCCAAATTATGTAAAGCGTGTGTTAATGCGACAATGTAGTGGGTTATTTGCGACAACTGGTAAGTTTCCGTTGCTTGCCCCTAACGTTCGAGGCTTGCGCTAAGTTATTGTTAGTCTGTTTGTTATTTTCTACTTATAAAGTCCGTGACGGTCTTTCAACGTTCCTGAAGGTTTTGTCGTCTTCATCGGTGAGAGTGGTAAATGTTTTTACATCATAAATGATGATATCACCCCGTGTTCCAAACCAAATTTTCCCTGTTTTGTCTTGAACGATAGACCGGCTATAAACGATGGAATCATTCCTGGTAATCAAAACACTACCCATCGATTTATTATACGCCGACAGGCTGTAGAAGAAGCTATCCAGTTTTTCTTTGTTTAATTTTGAGGCGAGTCATCCTATGGGTGTGCTCGCGAGCTATGCTCTTGACTATTTTGATCGGGTTTCCGGGCACACTGCCTTTCCAACGAAGTTGGAAGGGCTTTTTTTTGTTGCGCAGCGGGGCGAATTTTTTCGCCGGAACCTACAGATCCATTGTCATTAAAACATGGTATGACCATCGGAATTCCGGCCCTTCTTACCAAATGCAAAATATTATGATTTTCAACCCGAATCTCCTATTTTGCCATTCTTTGAAGACAATTATGCATTCCCTTTATATGCGATTCCTACAAGTTCTTATGTTCCTGGCTGCTTCGAACTGCAGTTTCGCCCAGACCTACGCCCTTCTGGCCGATCGCCTCATTGATGGTAAAAGCGATCAGGTCATATCCAACCCGACCGTTATCGTACGCCAGGGCAAGATCATCGATGTCAATTTCAACAGAACAATTCCCGATTCTGCTATCGTCATCGACCTGAAAGGGCAAACCCTGCTACCCGGACTAATGGATGTCCATACGCATTTGCTTGGCACATCCGGGGATTATGAGAAGGACCTGTACGATCATTCCCCTACCTACCGGGCACTTCGCGCGGTCATGCATATGCGGACGGCACTCAACAATGGCATTACGACACTGAGAGATGTGTGCTCGGAAGGTGCTGGCTATGCCGATGTGGACCTGGCCAGAGCGGTGGACTCGGGTTTCGTCGAAGGACCGCACATTTTCCCGGCAGGCAAAGGTATCGCCGCTACTGGGCAATACTTCCCTCTTCCCAGAGATCAGAATTGGTCGATCGACCTGCCTTATGGCACCCAATTCACTACGGGCACTGACGAATGTATCAAAGCAGTGCGGGAACAATACTCCCGGGGAGTAACATGGATCAAAATGTATGGGGACTTTATTACACCTACCTTCAGCGCCGCTGAAATGAAGGCCATCGTTAGCGAGGCGAAAAAATTAGGTCTTGATGTGGCAGCCCATGCCAATACAAGTGTTGGCATCCGGCTAGCGATCGAAGCCGGTGTCCGGTCGATCGAACATGGCCGCGAGTTTAACGACTCCCTGATCAAGCTGGCCCTCGCCCATGGAACATTTTGGTGTCCTACCATTAGCGGAATGGAACGTCATCCAGGGCCATTACTCGATAGCATACACAAATACCTGAACCGGGCCTACAAAGCCAAACTGGCCATCGTCATGGGCACCGACGCTACAAGTTGGAACATCAACGAGACCAAAGAGCTGGAGTACTATGTCAAGAACGCAGGCCTATCCCCTATGGACGCCATCAAAACAGCCACCCTCAATGCCGCCAGTCTACTCCGCATCCAAAACTCCCTGGGCCAAATCAAAAAAGGTTTCACCGCAGACATCATCGCCGTGGCGGGGAACCCGCTGGAGGATATTACCCTACTTCAGCACGTTGATTTTGTCATGAAAGAAGGCAAGGTGATAAAACGACCCTGATGATCAATGTGACAGCCCCTCCACTCGGGTGCACCAGCACCCCGAGTGTGATCGAGGTTTGGGCAATTAGTGCCTATGATGCATTATTGTTTGTATTGTGTAATTTTACATGATGAACAAGCGGGAAGATATTGCAGGCTTTTATGAGCGTATCCATTACGCGGGTCCGGAAAGGATTGAGGCAGACAAGCCTCATATTAATATTTTCGAGCGGGCAGCCTGTATAGGGGCAATTCCATATTCCAGAAGAGATTATTATAAAGTGACTTTGATATTGGGAACCGGAAGGCTTGATTATTCTAATCAATCTATTTATATTGATCGCCCTGCCCTCGTATTTTCAAATCCCATGATTCCTTATAATTGGATTCCTGATTCAACTGATCAGCAAGGATGGTTTTGTATATTCAACCAGGCTTTTGTCCAACAAAGGGAAGGACTGCTTACCAATCTGCCGATGTTTCAGATTGACACAGACAAGGTTTTTTTTCCTGATGCAGATAGTGTAGACGAAATAGCAGCTTTCTTTAAAGCTATGATGAGAGAGAATATGAAGAACTACGTCCACAAATATGACATATTGCGAAATTACCTTCATCTGATCGTTCACCACGCCTTAAAGATGCAGCCGGCCCGGGATTACGAGCGGGATCTGAATGCTGCTGCCAGAATAACCAATTTATTTTTGGAGCTTTTGAACAGGCAATTCCCTATCTATTCGCGTCAGAACGAACTTCAACTCCGTTCTGCAAAGGATTTTGCCAAACAGCTTTCGCTACATACGAATCATTTGAATAGGGCGGTTAAAGACTTCACCGGCAAAACAACTACCGAGCATATAGCTTCCAGAATAGTGTTGGAAGCCAATGATCTTCTACGCCATACAGATTGGACTATTTCGGAGATTGGGTACTGCCTTGGGTTCCAGTATCCAGGTTATTTTAATAGTTTTTATAAGAAACATGCCGGTACGACTCCAAATGAACTAAGGAAGCATGTAGTTTGAATTTTAGAAGTATCCGTTTGAATAGTTTTATCCTGCCTTTGTTCGCCTGACTAATTTTGTTTCATCATTGTAAGGTCAAAATACATGGAAACAACAACAACAAAAACAGAAATAGAAGCGGAAAAGCAGTCGATCCTTCTTCCCATAAACGACTATCTTGAAGGCCGTCCTGTTAAAGACATCGAAAGGATCAGGCGCGCCTTTCATCCCGACGCATATATCAGGATGGTGGTAGATGGAAAACTGGTTCAATGGACGGTGCCGCAATATCTCGACGCGGTTGACAAGGCTGCCTTGCTGGGATGCCAAACCGAAATCCTTTCCTTTACCTGGGATGGAGATACCGCGTCCGCCCAGGTGCAAATGACTTTCCCCACTTTTCGGTTCATCGATCGGTTTAACCTGGTAAAGTTAGAAGGGAAATGGCTGCTCATGGATAAGATATCCTATCGCCAACCGCTGTAAGAGTTTAGCGTTCGCCAGCTCCGACTTGAGCTTTGCTCCTGAAAAAGAAATATAACCTTAGCCTATGACGGATACCGGCCTATATCTTGCAAAAGATCTCTTAAGATCTTATCGAGGGAATTCTTAGCTGCAATAGCCCACCAGAAGATGATAACAAGATAGGTGATCAGGCCCCACCCAATCAGTGCTGCCCTCATTTTATCCGACAGCACCGGACCGTTGGTCTCTTCTTTCAACTTTTCCTTTTCAATGGTCTCATGACCCGGTGTAATTGCGCGGGTAGCGCTATGAGATGGATTTACGCTGGCGCACCACCCATGGATAGATAAAACAAGGACACAAAGAAGAAGGGGCAATTTCATGATATAGGTCTTAAGGATTTGGAATAGCAACAGGAAATAAAAATCTATAAAATAAACGCCATTTGCAAGGCAGAATTGTTAAAGTTTTGCATAAATAACGCCCCTGTTAAACAGCTCATAATCAGCAAGTAATAAGTTAGACAATTGTCCCTCTTATTGGAGAACGGAAGCATGCCGGTCGGGTTGACCATAGTTCTTTTCCGTAGAGGAATGTTAGTAAAGGCAATGTCAGCAGGTTTAGATGGTTCAGCCGGTAAGCCGCCGAAAAATCCAAATGCAAACAGGCCGATATGCCTCTTAATACCCCGCAGCCATAACAATCCCTTCCTATAATATTTTTAATCAGACAAATAGTAAAATGCGCGTTCGCACTGTAATAGTTGACTTGAAAGATCAGCAGGGGGACGAACAACCATAAAGCAAAAAAGAGTTTATTTCCTGACGAGGGGCCTGCCTTGTCCATCCTTAAAATTTTCTGTAATGATCATAATTAAGTCTACCAAAGCCCAAATGCCACAACCTCCTAAGGTAAATAACTGGGCAATGCCAATACCGGTCTTTTTAGTATAGAAGCTATGAATTCCCAATCCACCGACGAAAAAACAAAGCAGCAGGGTTGTCAGCCAGTCATATCCTTCAGCAGCAGCGCCGGCATTTTGGGCCCGTGCAGTTGATTGTAAAGAGAAATTGAGTGTAGGAGCGCCGCATTTAACACATACAACGGCTTTGTCATCAATTTGAGTTCCACAGTTTGAACAAAACATAGTAAGGGGTTTTAAAAATTTTACACATGATAAGGATAAATTTTTATATAGCCATTGATAAGGCCCCTCCCCACACTGATTTTGTCGTTTTTTTCCAAGCAGGCGATAAGAGCCATTCCATACCTTTACAAAAAGCATACGATCTATGGCAGACATTCGTTCTGAAAGCAAATTAAAACATGAACAGGTACAGTACATCGAATTCATATCAAAAGACATCAGCCGTGCCAAAAAATTTTACACAAAGTGTTTTGACTGGAAGTTTACCGATTACGGACCGAACTATACGGCATTCGAAGGTACCTATGTAGATGGAGGATTCACCCCGGGCGAACCGGTAAATGGGACTGTTTTAGTCATTCTCTATTCAAACAATATTGAAGCTACCCAACAAAAGATCATTGCAGCGGGAGGCGTCATAGTAAAGGATATCTTTACTTTTCCCGGCGGCAAGCGTTTCCACTTCAAAGATCCTGACGGATACGAACTGGCAGTCTGGGCTTTATAAAAAAGATCCGCAAGACGTTAGAAGTCGCCGGAATTCAGTAAATTACAGTAGCTCTTTTCCACCAGACCGGGGGTATCTTACAAACCGAGGTTCTGTGAAACGAATACTGCCATATTATCTCTTTTTCTTTCCGTTTGCGCTTTCCGCCCAAACAGTTGTTACTATAAAAATTGACGGTTCCATTAATCCGGTGGTAGCGGACTATATCCATGAGGGTATTGAAAAGGCGCATCATGAATCCGCAGCATGCCTGATCATCTATCTCAACACGCCAGGTGGCCTGGTTCAATCAACAAGAGTTATCGTTGGCAGCATTATGGAGTCGCCCGTACCCGTTATCGTTTATGTGTCACCCGGCGGTGCACATGCCGGTTCAGCGGGGGTTTTCATTGCGATGGCGGCTCATATTGCCGCCATGGCCCCGGGTACGAATATGGGTGCGGCACACCCTGTTGGAATAGGGCAGCAGCCCGATTCTATCATGAATGAAAAAGGAGTGAACGATGCGGCTGCATTTATCCGGACGATCGCAGACAAACGCAGCCGAAATATGCAATGGGCAGAGGACGCCGTTCGCCGGAGCGTTTCCATCACAGAGAAAGAAGCACTGGAGAAGAAAGTCATTGATCTCATTGCCAGTAGTGAGCAGGACCTGTTGCTCCAGCTGGATGGAAGGCGGGTCGGGCTTAATGCAGCCACCGTGACGCTGCATACAAAAGGCGCCAGAGTAATGCCCTACGAAATGAGCTTTGCAGAGCGGATACTCAATATACTCAGCGATCCAAGCATTAGCTACATACTGATGTTACTGGGCATATATGGAATAATGTTTGAATTATACAACCCCGGCGCCATCCTGCCGGGTATTGTTGGCGTTATTGCGCTCATCCTCGCCTTTTACTCGATGCATTCCCTGCCCATCAGCTACGCGGGATTGGCATTGATCGTATTTAGCATCATCCTTTTCCTGCTGGAGATCAAAATAGCAAGCCATGGACTATTGGCGGTGGGTGCTGTCGTCTCGCTGCTGCTGGGATCAATGATGCTGATCAGAAGCGATTCGTCACTGGAATTTGTAAGAATTTCCCTGGCGGCCATTATTTCTTCGACTGTCGTGTCCGCATTATTTTTCCTTTTTATCATCGGGATGGGGATAAAGGCCCAAAGACGAAAAGTTACCACCGGCCTGGAAGCAATGGCTGGTGCAATAGCAAATACAATGGATACGCTGGATCCCACAGGCACCGTCATGCTGCAGGGAGAGGTCTGGAATGCCGAATCAATGGCAGGAAAGATCAACAAGGGAGAAAAAGTTGTTGTGAAGGAAATGAGGAACCTGAAATTGTATGTTGAAAAGGCGAATGGTTAATTAAAATTAAATATTATGGTGCAGTTCCCAGTTGTTACTATGGTGATCATTTTTTTTGCCGTCCTGATCCTGGCAAATGCCATCCGTATCCTTCGCGAATATGAACGTGCGGTGGTATTCCGGCTGGGACGCTTAGTGGGTAATAATGGCGTCAAAGGGCCCGGTCTTATCTTATTGATCCCTGTTATTGATAAAATGGTAAGGGTGAGCCTCCGTACGGTGGTGATGGATGTGCCGACGCAGGATGTTATCACGCAGGATAATGTTTCCATTAAAGTGAATGCCGTCGTCTATTTCCGGGTAATCGAGCCTCAGAAAGCAATTATCGGGGTTGAAAACTTCCTCATCGCTACTTCACAGCTTTCGCAAACTACGTTGCGGAGTGTACTGGGGCAATCCGAACTGGATGACCTGCTTTCCCAACGAGAGAAAATCAACCACAGATTGCAGCAGATCATCGACTCTAACACTGAGCCTTGGGGGGTGAAAGTATCCAATGTTGAGGTCAAGCAGATTGATCTGCCGCAGGAAATGCAGCGGGCCATGGCCAAACAGGCAGAGGCTGAAAGGGAACGTCGCAGCAAGGTAATTGCAGCCGAGGGAGAGTTCCAGGCTTCACAGCGCCTGTCCGATGCGGCAAAGATACTGGCCGATCAACCCAGCGCGTTGACATTGCGCTATCTGCAGACATTGAGGGAGATAGCGACAGAGAACAATTCCACCACTATCTTCCCCGTCCCTATCGATCTGTTAAAGCCCTTTTTGAACAAATGATCCGGGGCAGACAGCAACTTTAAGACACCGGCAAATGCCTGGTCTTTAATTCTTCATTTTCCAGGTAAAAGGTATGAATTCCTGCCCGGTGATTCAGGCTGTCAAAAGTGAAGGTAACATCCAGAGCGCTTCCCTTTAAAGCATGAATATATTCTTTTATTATTTCGCCTGTTTCATTCAGTTTATGATTTGTATCCTGTACGCACTTGTCTAAATTTTTCATTTCATCATACGCACTTAAAATGGGAGCTGCTGAATGAATAGTATGGGTATGACCAGGCGGATTATGTTTATTTAAAAGGCTGTCATACTTTTTAGAGGCTTCTTCCTTTGCCTGGGAGTAGCCTTTTAAGGCAGACTCAAGGTTTAAATAGTTTTCTAAAATGGTCCTGATATGTGCTTCTACCGACATAAAAACTGATTGTTAATGACTAACCTCGTATTTCAGGGACATTACACCTGAAGGGAACCGCGCATCCGCAAGCAATGTTAATTTTTTCCGGTGGTCGATATCCCTGAACATAGGCACACCGCTGCCGAGGAGGACGGGATTGACGAACAGCCAGATCTGGTCGACAAGGTTTTCCTTCATAAGCGACTGAACGGCGCCCGGACTACCGAAAATAACGATGTCGCCGCCAGGCATTTCCTTAACCTTACTGATCTGCGGACGAAGATCTTTACTGACGACGGTCACCTTAGGGATATGCTGCCCCGCCATACTTTTGGACAGCACGATCTTGTCGACCTTATTGTACCAGTTTGAATGCTCCTTGTCGTGCCTTGTGGCCCCCGGTTTATCTGCCGCCGTCGGCCAGTAATCATCCATCATCTGATAGGTCGTCCGGCCATATAAGGCAAGGTCGGCGGTCCGGGTGGCCTCCGTGGCATAATCAAAGATAGCATCGTCAACCTGGATCCAATCCATTTCACCATTCGGACCGGCTACAAATCCATCCAATGAGACGTGCATGAAGGAGATAATTTTGCGCATATGTGTTTGATTTAATGACACAAAACTATCACCTTCGCCTTTTCCAAAAAAGGGGCGGGTCCGACAATTTTAAGGACGTTTGCGACAGCCGTTGCTTAAAATGTCAAGGCCATATGGAAAATTGGTCATTTTGCCCTAAGCTCGATCTTGCCGGCATCCTGCCCCGTGACCTCATAGCTGCTTCCCAGCTTCTTGCTCATTTGTGTTAATAGCTCATCCGTTGAACCCATATGGGTAACTGAATAGCTGCCTACACCGCCGGAGAAGGACTTTTCCATTCCTTTAAATCCGGGCAACCCGGAAATAATGTTGGCGAGCGCCGTATACGAAGTAAAGTTGGCATTCGACAATGATATCTCGGTTTCCTTCTCCCCTGTTGACGATGCATTACCAGCAAAACCTCCATCAGCGGTGATCTTTAGCGAATCTCTCACCTTGGCCATATACTGTACTGCCTCTATTATCCCATCTTCCATCACCGCCGCAACAGCTGGATCAGTATCACCTGTTTTTACCAGCCCCAGCACAGAAACACTCTTATTAGCCCTGGATTCTATCCTGAAAACATGGGATGCGATGATATCCCTGGTCTCAGGGTTGATCATTTTCAGGTTAAATCCCATTTTGATCGTTTTCTTTTTAGTCCCTACGCCGACGACTGATACGCCTTTGTCTTTCTCGCTGTATTCAATTACCTCCCCAGTCACCACAATCTGTGCTCCCAGCTGCTTGCCGGCCTTCGGTGTTTTTTTACTGCTGTACTGACTACTGCCGGCATCGATCTCTCCGGTCAGGTCCTTATTATTGCTGAGGGATTCCAGCACCCTGTAGCAATTGACGCCCTGCAAGGCATTGGTAAGCATCGTGGTCAGGTTGTCGCCTAGAGTGGGTGGTATTTTATCTGCCTGTGGCGCTTCTCCCCTGTTGAAAATAGTACCCAATCCCTTGAGCCTGTTGTTGGCCCTGGCATTTTTTTCAGCTTCGGAGCCTGGCATTTTCGTGGTCACAGTAAAACGTGTGACGCTTAGCCTGGCTCTTTTCTCCAGCGGCAGGACGGCGCATTGCTGTTTGACCTCCTCAAGCTTGAATTTCTCGTCCTCCTGAGCAGACAGGAGCTGGATGGAAATGGTTAGGATGATGAGCAGGCCGATGCGTTTAAAAACGGATGAATGTTCCATAGACTAAAACATTTATGAGTGAAGGGATTACTATTGACACGGTACAATGAAGGGAATAACAAAAACTGCTATCCCATCGATCAGATAGCGTACGTGCTTCTTTTTGTGAGGATATAAAGTCTATGTAGCTGGATGCGAAGAATAAAAATAAAGAGGATAGAAAAGGTTCGTTATTTCTAATACAATTTAGCCCTTTTCTTTGAATAGATAAATATTTTTTTGCGCTCCTATGCCGCGGGAATAGTAGAGGAGTTTCTCAGCCGCCGTCAGTTATAGGATTGCATGCAGAGGAAGTTATGCGGCGTAATGGAAAAATGCTTGTCAATGGCAGCAGGGATCTCTCCCAGATCGAGCTCCAGAAAAGACCCGGCTTCTTTGATCTCCCAGATACAGAGGATCCCCCCATTGGCCGTTTGCAGGCTTATCTCAGGGAGCATTGTCCGCACCAACCCATTCCAGCAGGCTTCTTGCAGCTTCTCTTTTTCAGTTTGGTGCCCGTCCTGGCCGGCTTCATCCTTTTTGCACAATTCGCCGGAGGTAAGGGTCGTGCCGGTGACCAGTAAAATTTCCTGTTGTGTGTAATATTTTTCCATAAAAAGAGGTTTGACGATTAATACAAAGATGTACCCTCAGGCAGTCCATTCCCAAACATTTTGCACGGAGATCCTGAAAACCTCTCAATAAACCTACGTACGCCTGTCGCAAACTATTAGTGGTAATCAGTAACCCTTAAAAATATATACTGTTAAAACCCCTTCGGAAAGCTTCTCTCCGATGCTGCCAAAAAAGCTGAATAAAAGGCCAACCATTGTGCATGTCCCGCGTCAATTTATCTGTTATTTGGTGCCATACCCTCCGGAAACAGTTCATAACGGGATACACTTAATATCCTTTATTGCTTAACCATTAAACTATTATCAAATGCAACCATTCTTCCTGTCAAAGCAGACCATCGGTCTGCTGCTGCTATGTACGTTCTCTTTTCAGATCTTCGGACAATCCACTCTTACGGCCACGGCAAGCTCAGGCAGCGCTTATCCCGTGATCTCCAGTGCCGGCTACGGCAATGAAAATCCCGATTGTATTCACCCTTCGTTCGGGCCGCACGTTACCCAGACCTTCGATACGGACCTGGGTAAGAATGTTTTTGTCTTCCACAGTCATATCGTGGACGACAATGACCGGTGTATCAATCTCGATCGTGTCCGCATGGAGATCAAAGGCGGGAACAGCACCGCCGAGCACACAGAGGGGCAGACTGCCTGGTATCGCTGGAAATTCAAGCTGGACGCCAACTTCATCGGCGGGTCATCCTTCTGCCATATCTTCCAGATCAAAGCTGTTGACGGAGATGCCGGCGCTCCTCTCATTACCATCACACCCAGAGCCACCATACTGGAAGTGATTCATGATGGCGGAGATGAAGCCGGCTCTGTGGACCTCGGACGGCTTACTTCAGTGGACCTTGCCCCGTTCAAAGGGACATGGGTGGAAGCATTTGTGAAATTCACCAGCAGCGACAACGGCTCCTTCCAGATCACGCTCACCAGGGTGAGTGATGGCGCAGTACTGCTCAGCTACAGCAAAACAGGCGGCATCGACCTGTGGAGAACGGGTGCATCTGTCAATCATCCTAAATGGGGTGTCTACCGGTCTAAGAACAGTTCGGGGCTGCGCGATGAGCAGGTGCGGTTTGCAGATTTTTGTGTGTCGGAAAGCAGCGAGTCTCAATGCCCGTCCAGTGCAGGCTCCGGCGGAGGCGGCGACTTTTCCGGCTTTTACCGGCTGACCCCCCGCCATAGTGGTAAGGCCCTGGTGGTGCAAAACGCATCCACCAGTAACAGTGCGGCAGTGATCCAATACACCTATGGCGGCAGCGCTACCAATGATGAATGGCAGCTCTCCAGCATCGGCAGCGGCTATTACAGGATCATCAACCGCAACAGCGGCAAGGACATGGTTGTACAGAACGCTTCTACCACCAATGGAGCAGCCATCGTCCAATACACGTACGGAGGCAGCAATACGAATGATGAATGGCAGCTGGTGGATAATGGCGGAGGTTATTACCGCATTGTCAACAGGATGAGCGGAAAAGCGGTGGAAGTGGCGGGAAGCTCCACGGCCGACGGGGCGGCTGTACAGCAAAATACCTGGAACGGGGGCGAAAACCAGCAATATACACTGCAAAGCCTCGGCGCTGCTGATATTGCTGCTGTACCAACCAGCCTGGCAACCGATAAGACCGGTCCGTCCCCGGAGATGGAAACAAGCCCCCTGGACTTTCCCAACCCCGTGTCAGGCGCTTTTACGGTGTATGTAAACGTGGAGCAGGAGGGGTTTGCAAACCTTGCACTGTATGATCTGACGGGAAGGCGCCTATCTGTTTTGGCAAACGCCAACATATCCCGCGGCAGGCATAGCTTCCCGGTCAATAAAGAGCTCGCTGCTGGTGTATATGTGCTGACGCTTTCCCTAAACGGAAAACTGATCTCCCGGCAATTGGTAAGACAATAATCTCAGTGGTTGATTAAGGCGCACCGGTGAATGGCAATTAGTTACTGGTTCACCAGCCGGTAGTCCTCCGTTACCATATAATGCTTTAGGGTAGTGATCTTCAGCTCCTGTCCTTTATCCGTCACATACACCTTCTTCAGTTCACGGAAATTTTTGGCATTATCCAGCAGCCCTATGATACAGGAATATTTCTCGGGGCCCTTTTGAAGGACGGGGTGTGGCGGCGTACCCATGTCCGGGAGTTTGATCGTGTCCTCTCCCGTAATTCCTTCGAACTCCATTTTGACCAGGTATTTCATGGTGGCCGGGGTTTCGTATAGCCGGACAGAGAAATACATTTCATTGAGGCTGTTGTCAGTCCTGACCCGGTATTCGTCCACGGGCTCTTTTTTCACCTGGGCGCGGAATTCGGGGTTACGTTTGAACATCGGCAGGGCCCTGCGTTTGGCAGCCGGACTATCCGTCGCCGCGTCAGGTGCTCCGGAAGGGGCATGACAGGCCGGGAGGATGAAAATTGCCAGGATAACAAGGGTTGTCAAGGATTTATGATACATAATAGGGTACTGCCGGGCAAACTTTGTACCAGAGTCGGCCGCCGCTTACTTCTTCAGCAACTGCAGGATCGCCTGCTGGTTCTTTACGATCAGATCCAGCGTTTTTTGATTCTTAAGAATGAGCGCCTGGTTCTTTAAGATAGCCTTCTGATTAGATAGGATGGAACCCTGATTGGTTTTTAAAGCTTTTTGATTTGTCTTGATCAGCTCCTGGTTTTTTTTAATTGTTACCTGGTTGTTCAGGAGCTGTTGATCTTTTTGAGTGGTGGCCATTTTGTTTAATTTAAATTATGAGGAATAAATATCAGATTATCGGTGAGCCTCGGGTATCTTTTTCGTGTCGATAGGGGCAGTCTGTATTACCTGGGGGACAAAACTCCTGTCGATGAGCTCATTCATGGGGATGTGTTTTGACAGCAGGCCCATCTGCAGTCCCATGTCCAGGATCTGCTGCAGGTCTTCATCGGTTGGGGTCAGGTTGAGATAACTCACTCGGTGCGGGTCGGCCGTCAATACATAATTCAGCACTTTTTCGTTTTGCCGATAGTAGGGCGATGCTAGTTTTGCGGCTTCCGCACGATGTGTCTCTGCCCATTTTCCAGACGCTGCAATTCCCCGGACCAGGTCTCTTACAACTTCAGGATTATGTTTGATAAGGTCCTCATGCACCACCAACGCACAGGAGATGAAGTTGGGCCATATGTCCCTGGCATAATAAAGGACACGACCGGTGCCGTCGAGTTCCGCCTTGGCGCAAAAGGGCTCTCCGACGAAATAGCCGTCAATGGCGCCTGCTGCCAGGGAAGTCGGCATATCGGGCGGCGGCAGCACAATGAAGGTGATATCTTTCTGCTGCATGCCATAGTCGGCCATCAGTTTGTGAATGACAAAGTTCTGATTGCTATAAAGGCTGGGAATAGCCACCTTCTTACCTTTCAGGTCTACCAGGCTCCGTACCCTGCCGTTCTTCGCGACTACAATCTCAGACCCATCCCGGTGCCCCAGGTAACATATCTTCACCGGCACACCTTGCTCCCGAAGTTTCATGGCCAATGGCACGATCATAAATGTGGCCTGTACCTGCTTTGATTCCAGGGCGCTGACCACAGTCGGAAAATCCGAGAAGAGCCGGGAATTAAAATTCGTATTTGTCCTGGTTGTCTTGGAAGCAAAATCCGTGACCGGGCAGGTAAGATGGCAGGTCACCGGCAAATATCCTACAGTAAGTTCCCGCTGCGCCTTTTCATTCACACCTTCGTGAATAACGTCCCGGATAGCAGAAGCGTTGCTGCGATCCCATGGACGATAGCGGAGCACCCCCAGCCCACAGAGGACAAGTGTGACGCCGAGAATAAGTCCTCCCGGTGATAATTTCATATTATAAATATAATTTATAATCCTAGTTCTTTCAATATCTTTTTCATGGCTTCAATAACAGCATTGTCGGTGAGGTCTCTTGGGCGTGGAGCATCTATAAGCAGCTCACATGAAATGGTTGCCGGCCGGCCGGATAATACCAGCACACGGTCGGCCAGTTGGGCGGCTTCTTCGATATCATGCGTGACAAAGACTACGGTCCTTAGCCGTAATTGCAGCAGGCGGATCAATTCACGCCGCATGCGAAGCCGCGACTGGTAATCCAGCGCGGAAAAGGGCTCATCCATCAGCAGTATATCTGAGTCACCCGCCAGCACCCGTGCAAGTTCAACCCGTTGGCGCATCCCACCGGACAACTGATGGGGATAATGATGTTCGAAGCCTTCCAGATGGACCAGGTTAATGAGCTCCGACACTTCTTTTGTACGGTGTGCCGTATCTTTCATAGAACGTAATCCCATAGCGATGTTCTCAGACACAGTGAGCCAGGGGAAGAGGCCATCCTGCTGATGGATAGTGCGAACAACGCCTTCGCTCCGGACCAATCCGGAGAGCGGGATGATATGACCGGACAATACGTTCAAAATGGTCGATTTGCCACAGCCTGACGGCCCTACCAGGACCACTACTTCACCGTGATTGACCACCAGGCTTAGATCATGTAGCACGGACACCTGTCCGAAGCTATGTGAGACTTTTTCCAGTTGCAGCCGGCTGACAGAACGATTATCTTTCATAACCCCAGCGTACATTAGGAAGTTTAGTTAATTGGTAAAGCAGACGATCGATGCCCATTCCCAGCAATCCGATGACCATCATATAACAGACAGCGGAATCCAGCCGCAGACCATTACGCGCTTCCCAGATGCCATAGCCCAATCCATCCTGGCACCCAACCATTTCCGCGGCGACAATCACTACCCAGGCAATGCCATAGCTGACCCGCAACGCCGTGATTACCTGGGGCAGCACTGCGGGGAAAGTCACTTTTCTCAACAATTCCAGCCCTTGATAATGATAGTCCTGCGCCACGCGAAAGTAAATGCTGGGAATGGTCGCCACGGCTGACATGGTCGCCAATACCAGCGGAAAAAAGGTCGCCATGAAGATCAGGAAAAAGGCCGGCTTATCCCCTATGTGGAACCACAGTATTGCAAACGGTATCCAGGCCAGCGGGGAAAGGAAGCGGAAGAAATTAAGCAGGGGCAAAAACGCATGTCTGGCATGGATGTGCTGACCGAGCCAGAGGCCCGTGGGGATGCCCAGTACGGCGGAGAGGACAAAGCCAACAGCAACTCTCCACAAGGAGGCAATGATGTCGTTGACCAGGCGTCCTGCCAGCATTTCTTCCTTAAAGCTCCTTGCAACGGCTGGGGGCGACGGCAGCGCATACCCTGGGAAAAGAGCTGTGTAGGATACAAAAAACCACATCGACAAAAGTCCCAGCAGCACTATAACAGGCAGTACAAACCGTCGGAGAGTTGACTTTTTAAACATGCGCTTGAGCTATTGATCCTGCAGTTAATAAATGGTATTTAAGCCATGTAACCCGAATGTAAGCAATTTGAGCGTACTTTTGCCGCATGTTAATGAATTCCGGCACTATACAGGAAATGCTATCCCGTCTGAAGATCACTGAATTGAACCAGCTGCAATCTGCTGCCCTGGAAGCCAGTGAAAAGGACCAGGATCTTGTATTGCTATCCGATACCGGCTCCGGGAAAACCCTCGGCTTTTTGTTACCTGTGCTCGCATTGATGGACGAGGAGGCTGCAGGCACCCAGGCAATGGTAATAGTGCCGTCCCGCGAGCTGGCGATACAGATAGAGCAGGTGTTCAAGACCATGGGTACGGGCTTTAAGGTCACCTGCTGCTATGGAGGCCATAAGAGAGAGACGGAGGAAAATAATCTCATCGAAGCGCCGGCCCTGATCATCGGGACACCCGGACGGCTGGCTGATCATATCCGCAGGGAGAATATTCACACGGACACTATACGAACCCTGGTGCTGGATGAATTTGACAAATCACTGGAGCTGGGCTTCCAGGAAGAGATGTCTTTTGTCATCGGCGCCCTGCCCTTGTTACAAAAGAGGATCCTCACTTCGGCGACCGCAGCCAACGGAATACCTGGTTTTGTAGGGCTTCGCAACCCACATACACTGGATTTCCTGTCCGGAGAAAAGCCGGAGCGTCTGGCGCTGCAGGTGGTACATAGCCCCGACAGGGATAAGATAGAGACGCTGTTCCGCCTGATCTGCCGCATTGGGGACAGGAGCACCGTCATATTCTGTAATCACAGGGAATCCGTTGATCGTACCAGCGCCCTGCTGAAAGAAAAAGGCATCACCAACGTCTTTTACCATGGCGCCCTGGAACAGCCGGAAAGGGATATCGCACTGGCTAAGTTCAGGAACGGAAGCTCCGATGTGCTGGTGACCACGGACCTTGCGTCCAGAGGGCTGGACATACCGAATATCCGGTATATCATCCATTTCCATCTGCCCCCGACCGAAGAGGTGTTCATTCATCGCAATGGCAGAACAGCCCGCGTGGAAGCCAGCGGGACGGCTATCCTTATCCTTTCTCCCGATGAAACGCTGCCCTCCTATATACAGGAAGAGGTAACGCCTATCGAACTACCTGCTACCGCCACGCTGCCCGACAAACCTAAATGGGCGACATTGTTTATTTCCGCAGGTAAGAAAGACAAGGTCAACAAAGTGGATATCGTAGGGTTCTTTTCTCATAAGGGGCAGCTAAAGAAAGAGGACATCGGGCTTATCGAAGTGAAGGATTTCACCTCGTTCGTGGCTATTCGTAAGTCTAAGGCGAGCCATACGTTACAGCTGATCAAGAATGAAAGGATGAAGAATAAGAAAGTTAAGATCGAAGTAGCTAAATAAGTGGATGCCTTCGCAGACACTCACTTGCTAAACTGTTCTCCCAGAAAATCCTTTAGCACCAGCGCATGGTTGTGCTCCGTATCTTTTGCCGCATATAGTAAGGTGATCAGCTTGTCATGCCGGTGCTGCTGTAAAAAATCATCCACAGCCGGATTTCTCTTCAGCTCCTCTTTGTAGCGTTTTTCAAAATCCGGCCATAGCGGGACCGCATGGTTAAACCATTGCCTCAGCTCCGTCGAAGGGGCCAGCGCCTTTGCCCATTCCGCCTGCACGTCCTCTTTCTTCAGCCCCCGGGGCCAGAGACGGTCGACCAGTATCCTGACGCCGTCTTTGGAGGACGGCTCATCATATACCCTTTTTGTAGTGATCTTCGGTGTCATTGTCCACGGTAAGGCTTAAGTATTAATTCGGAAAATCTGGAAGGTGTAAGTCCCGTAAATTCTTTGAAGCTCCGGATAAAATGGGATTGATCCGCATAGCCATTGTCAATCGCAATGTCCGTGAGCTTATTAAATTGCTGCCTTTGCAGCTGTTGCAAAGAAGCATGAAATTGGCAGATCCTTGCAAAGAGCTTGGGCGTAATACCGACATGATCCGCAAATTTCCTTTCGAATGTTCGTTCCGATATGTGCAGCTGGTGTCTGATGTCCCTCAGCGAACCCGGGTTCTTTGATTCCACCAGCCTGCGAACAGCAAAATCCAGCCCCCTGTCAATGCTAAGATCGTTGCCATAGATATGTGTGATCAAAAAACGGTTGATCAGGTCCATCTGTGCCCGGCTACTGCCGCTGTCCTCCAATTTTACAATCAATTGCTTCAGGCCGAACTTATTCAGCAGGGTAAGATCCAGGCAGGTGTCGGTGATCTCGTTGGAGTTAAGCCTGAATAATACTTTGGCCACATGGGAGTAAAGATAAAAGATGATGATCCTGAACCCACCCGTCATGCTCAGCTCAATCGGCTTCACTGTCTGGCCATAAAGAAAAAAAGTGGAAAGCTTTTTCGTTTTGTTCAAATACATCCCGGTATCACATTGCTGGAGTACTATGCCCGGTAAGCCGTCCGCAAAGTACGGCAGGGATGTCTCCTCTGACCCCGGAAGATAATCTTCTAAAATAACGACCTGTTTTACAAAGTCTTTTAATAAGGAGACAGGTTGGTATATTTCTGTTGTCATACAGAGTAAAGTAATACAAGATACAAACTTAATAGGAGTTCGCCACGGCAAGGATGGATTGGTTGATGGCGGCATATAGTCCCTCAGAAACCTCATTGCAGGTCTTGTTCTCTTCGGCCGTATTAAATCCCAGGTCATTCCAGGAACCCATACCGCCAAATACCCAGGCAGTGCCAGCAGCGGAAAGTACTTGCCTGGCAATCAGTGAATAATATTTATCTACCAGCAGGTCCTGGTGATAATATGCCTTCTCCGGGGAGTCATTGCTCAATATGGCCCTGGCTTTTTTAAACACATTAGCCCATTCGGGCAGTTGCTGCCTGCCCGCAAAGTCTGTGATCGCAGCCAGCGCCTGATCCAGCAGGGAATAAGCCTCCCGGATATCCGGCTGTGCGTCGGTGGTGGGCTGAGCCTTGTCGATCATGCCATAAGATACGGACCATATTTTTCCTCCGGGGGCCGCTTTGTCTGTCACTGCCCAGCGGTTGAACCAATAATTCGAATGACGGCGATAGATGGTCTCGATCATCCAGGTGCCGCCGCCACCAACCATACCGGCCAGTTTATGCTCTTCCCCTGAAGGTTGGTTCTCTGCCCGGTGGTAATACAACCTGATCTTCTTACAACCATCTTTTTTTAATAGCCGGAACCAATCGGCAGGATCCCGCGCAAGCAATACTTCTTTTGGGGCCGATGAAAAAAAGCTCTTTTTAATGCTTTTGAAATCGACATTATTACAAAACTGGAAAGAGGAATGCATCGGGTAAAAATCATCGATGAGCTCGCCTGCCTGAAGAAATGCGTTGCCATAAGAAGTGAGGGAGACCAGTTGCGCGTGAATGCCTGTCATGGCGTGAAAATATGTTTTTATGTGTATACGGATACACACGATTGCCTACTTTTTTCCCCAGTTCAGGCCATTAGGCTGCCATGGTGAACGGCCTGAAATTTAGCACAGTAGTTGTGATCCTGGATTGTATCATTTCAAACATAAAAAAATGTCAAGCACTTCCAACCAAAGCCAGCACAAGATACTAGTGATAGAGGATGAAGGCGAAATGTGCCTGTTATTAAGCCTGATCCTGGATGACAAGGGATTAGCGGTGGAATATGTCAAGACCTTGTCTGCCGCCAGACAATTCCTGGAAAAGGAAGCGCCGGCGTTGATCCTGCTGGACAACAGGCTTCCGGACGGGCTGGGTGTCGACTTTATCAGCTATGTCAAAAAAAGCTTACCCGACGTCAAGATCATCATGATCTCGGGTGTCGATCCTGAAGCGGAAGACGCTGCCCTGGAAATAGGTGCGGATCATTTCCTGGCAAAGCCGTTTACAAAACGGCAGCTGCAGGAATCTATTAAGCATTTGCTGAACTGAGCTTCCACTTCTGCGCTATTTTTATTGCTGTTTCGACCATATAGGGTTCCCAGGATTCTATCTGCCAGGAAGAATGAGCAAGCGAGCTTCGCTGTAATGCACCGATAGCCTCATCATGGGTAGCGGCCGTTTCCAATATGCGGGAAAGCTCCAGCTGTTGTTGATACAGGGTCTCATCCTCTACCCTGGTTTCCGGCAGCAGTATCGATCCGGGAAGGAACGTGTTTACCAAGTCGGCCGTTGTCTGAGGCCGGCAATTTCCCTTTACAATTTCTTGCATTTGCAGGAAATCATCGTAAAAAGTTTTCCTGGCGGCTGCTGTCTGCAAACCTACGCCCAGCTGCTCCAGCACAACGTACTTAATGTGTGGACAACGCCCAAGGGCGTTTTCCAGCAGACGGAAAACTTCTGATGGTACTGCATGATCATGCGTATCTCTTCTTACGGTGCGTCCCGGGTCGGCCAGTGAGTCGTCCCAGCTACCACCTGAGATATGGATCTCCCGGACACGATGTAAAGGATATAGAGCAATTAGCTCATCAAACGCCATTCCAAAATTATGCAGCTGACAATAAAGATTGTGAAGGTCAAGGATGATAAAACCGTTCACAGGCTCCAACAGCTGCTCCAGGAATACGCCGTGTCTTTTCACCTCTTCTATCGAAGCGGAGAATGCAAGGTTCTCCAGCCCTACCGGGCACCTGCATGCGTCGTAGATCCTTTTCAGCCTGTCCCTGCCGATCTTCAGCGTAGTGGGCGTATAAGGAATTCCCAGCGGGGCGCCGTGGTGGAAGTCCTTGCCCGTCATAAATCCGAAATGTTCTGTGATATGGCTGAAGGTGAAGTCCCTGCACACCCGTCGCAGCTGCTGTAGCCATTCCTGCTGTCCCTCCAGCCAGCGGCCGGAGAAAAGGGAAAAGAAGATCCCGTGACCGATCAACCTGTGTTCATTCCCAAAAGCAGTCAACAGATCGCGGAACCAGCCAGGCACCTCCTTTTCCCGGTACAGCGCATCGAAAGACCACTCCAAAGCATCGATCCTTGATTCTTCCAGCAATGGAAGACAGGCCGCCAGCATGTCTGCGTCCAGGTTGCAGGCAACGGAAGAGTATATCACCGGCATCCCCTGTTTCATTGCATAGATACTTTATACGTCACCATTATCAGCCCATTCCGCAGGCAGGGCAAGGGTCAGGGTGAGAGGTCTTTTCCTGGCTTTTCTTTTCGGCCTCCTGCTTCGCCTTGTCCGGGGAAGGTTTATCCTTCTTACAGGAAGAGGCTGCATGCACAGCGATGCCGATCATAACTGCGCCAAGCAATGCCTTTGAAAGTTTCATGGTCAGTCGATTTAAAAAGGGGTATAGAAATAGGTGACCCTATTTTGACAATCGTAATTGCAGGAACGTGGCATTGCAGGGAAAAATATTACAAATTGGCCGGATACCATTCCCGCAAACGGACATCGATCCCTTTATTGCCCGCGTCCACCAGTTTCTGGAATTGATGGATGTCCTGCCCCCTGTAGTGATAGGGATAAACGATCTTCGGTTGAAATGCCAGCACGGCATCCGCCGCCTCATTGACGTCCATTGTGTAAGGCAGGTTCATACACACAAAGGCAATATCGATGTTCTTCAGCGCCCGCATTTCGGGGATACCTTGCGTATCTCCGGACAGGTAGATATTCTTTCCTCCTATACCTAGTATATAACCGTTGCCCCTCCCCTTGGTATGTTTGGCGGTCGGGCTTTCCGGAAGATTGTACATGGGCACGGCAGTGATGCTGACATCGGACTGTGTGACATGATCGCCATTCTTTAGGATCACCAGCTTGCTTTTGTCAAAAGCCGTCAATTTGTCGGCAACGACCTGTGGTACGACCAGGATCGTCTTTTCCGTCTTTATGGCGGCAAGGGTGCTGGAATCGAAATGATCGCCATGAATGTCCGTGATCAGGATCATGTCGGGCGCTGGCAGTCCCTTGAATTTGGCCGCACCGCCGGAAGGGTCAGCATAGATGACAAAGCTTTTCAGGGACAGCACCAGGCTGGCATGCATGACAGGCTGGATGGTCAGGGGCCCCATGCTGGTGGGCACGACATCGGCGGCGCTGCGCTGCGCATGGCTTCCGGCTGCTATCAGGCAAAAGGCAAATGCAAGGATGTTGTATTTCTTCATGATAATTGGTTTGCGGAAGAACAAAATTAGGTAAGACAACGGACAAAAATATCCATCAATTGCTTTACTTCTGCCTGCGTTTGCTCATCGGTGATCCTGCCAGAAGCATCCACCTTTGTTTTAATGAACTGTATAAGTAATTGCAGCTGATCCACATCCTTCGCTTCAATGACCCGCAATGTTTCCAGCAGCGCCTGGTGACCAAAGCGACCATCCGAAGAGGCGGTGATCAGCACGGTAGGCTTATTGGAGAATTCCGAGGAGGAGACGGTCCAGTCGATGGCATTCTTCAGCGAGCCCGGAACACCGTGGGCATATTCAGGCGTACAGATGATGACACCATCCGCATCGGCCAGCCGGTGCCGGAAGTTGGCGACCTCGGCGGGCACATTTTCCAGGTTGCGATCGGGGTCGAAATGCGGCAGATCGGCAATCGATCCGAATATAGCAATATCCAGTTTTTCGGCCGTCATTCCGGCGATGGCAGTCAGCAGGCTATGATTGGAGGAATGCTTCCGTGTGCTTCCGGATATGGCCAGTACCTTTTTCCTTGTCGCTGACATTCTAAACTTTTGGACAAATATACGATCACCGTCCATAGCATGCAGACGCCCTTAAATATCCGGCGAGGGTAAGTATATTTGCCGGATGGATTATTTTAAGCAACTGGCGGAGCTACTGAAGATGGAGCAGGCGGAGGATAAACAGGCATACCGGGAGCTGACCGAGCGGTCCTCCGTCGCGGAGCGCCGGGCTGCGGGTCTATGCTGGTATCCCATCGTCATTAAAGATACGGAGATCGGCCGGGGGGATTACCTCACCGTGGAGGTGGAACGTCCCGGTCACCAGGATGTCCTGCACCAATTTCGTTTTGGAGCTTCCGCAGCTTTATTTTCCCAGCATGATGCGGGTAATCATCGTGTCGAAGGTGTGGTGACCTTTCAGGGAGGAAATACGCTCAGGCTCTCCCTAAGGGTCGATGAGCTGCCGGACTGGACGCGGGACGGGAAACTGGGCGTGGACCTGCTTTTTGACGACAATAGCTACACAGAGATGTTCAGCGCCCTCCGGCTGGCGCCTACGTTGGATGAAAAGACGGCGAAAGGGCGACTGATCAGGATACTTACGGGGGAGCGGTTCCCCACCTTTCATACGGCGGAGAAAGACGCTGCGATATCGAACAGCCTCAACCCGTCCCAGCAAGCCGCGGTTAACAAGATCCTTGCGGCAAACGAGCTGGCAATCGTTCATGGTCCTCCTGGCACCGGCAAGACCACCACGCTGGTGCAGGCGATCAAGGCGATCATCGGACGGGAAGGCGGTCCTATCCTTGTCACGGCGCCCAGCAATACGGCGGTGGACCTGCTGAGCGAGAAACTATCGGATGAAGGGCTGAATGTGCTACGCATCGGCAACCCGGCCCGGGTGTCGGAAAGGCTGATGTCATTGACCCTGGACAGCAGGATGGCGGAGCATACCGCCACGAAGGAAGTGAAGAAGCTGAAGAAACAGGCGTCCGCCTTCAGGGATATGGCCCATAAATACAAACGAAATTTCGGACAGGCGGAAAGGGAACAGCGCAAGGCGCTTTTCAATGAGGCCCGCAATATCATGAAGGAGGTAGAACGCACGGAACAGTATATCCTGGACGACCTGCTGGCCAGGGCCCAGGTGATCACCGCCACGCTGGTAGGTGCCAACCATTACACGGTGCGCAACCTTTCATTTCGCACAGTCGTCATCGACGAAGCGGGGCAGGCGCTGGAGCCGGCATCCTGGATACCCATTCTGAAAGCAGAAAAGCTAGTGCTGGCAGGGGACCATTGTCAACTGCCCCCTACCGTTAAGTCTTCGGAAGCGGACCGAAAAGGGTTAACCGTAACCCTCATGGAAAAATGCGTTTCCCTCCATCCGGAAGCGGTGATCCTGCTGGAAGAACAATACCGCATGCATGCAACGATCATGGGCTATTCTGCGGCGGTGTTCTATGAGCAAAAATTAAAAGCCCACCCTTCTGTAGCGGGGCACAAGCTATATGCAGGCGACAAGCCTTTTATTTTCGTGGACACAGCCGGCTGCGGCTATGACGAAAAGACGGAAGGCGTCAGCACCAGCAATCCCGAAGAAGCCGTTTTTCTTTTCCGCCATCTGACACAATTTACAGGTGAGCTGCAAACACATTCTCCGGACGCGGAACTGCCCCGCGTTGCCGTCATTTCACCTTACCGTCAACAGGTGGAGCTGCTGAAGGAGCAGCTACAAAATTCCCCGCTGCTGAAGATCTATGGGGATAGGATCGCCGTCAATACCATCGACAGCTTCCAGGGACAGGAACGGGATGTCGTCTATATCAGCATGACCCGGAGCAATGCCAGCAGTAAGATCGGCTTCCTTTCGGACATCCGCCGGATGAACGTGGCTATGACGAGGGCCCGTAAGAAACTGGTGGTCATTGGCGATAGCGCTACGCTCTCCCAGAGCGCTTTCTATGCGGGGCTGATCCAATATGCGGAAGAGAAAGGCGCCTGGCAGAGCGCCTGGGAACTGGCGGAGGGCTAATACAGGATCAAAAAATATATCCAGGCGATAAAGAAGAGCTGTAGCGGCACCCTGAACCAGAGATAGCCGGGCCCCTTCCCATCCAGTGTGCCTTTTTCATAGTTGATACGTTTCAATGCTGCGTGAATATTGGCGGGCAGCATCAACATAAAAAGCAGGGTCAGCATGACGCCCGCCAGCGCAAACCATGCGTTGAGCAGCAGACCGACGGCGCCCGCCAGTTCGGCGATGCCTGTGAGATACACCATGGCTTTTTTAAACGGTACAAAATCGGGCAACATCATTTCCATTCCCCTGGTGAAAGCGAAATGCGCTATGGCCGTGAGCAGCAGCATCGCAGCCATGGCTATTCTTGCCGACAGGCGGTAATCCCACCATCCGTTTGTCACCCGGAGTAAAAAGAAAACAATGAAAAAAACACCCAATAAAACGAACAACGGCTTCATCCTTTTTTCAACGAAAGTACGCCACTTTTTTAATGGCTATATCATCACTTTTTTTGTCGAAATCGCCGGAATCGGAAGGGAATGCGGATACCACGTGATAGAATCAGAATTAATTTAATAATTTTACGACATGCCAAAACTATTATTCTCCTTCACGATATTTTGTTTCGCTGCAATGCACGCTTCCGCGCAAAATGCCGATACCAGCAGGCAGCAAAACAATGGTCCTGTAAGCCCCTATACTATCAAAAAGCAAATTGACATTCCCCTTACAGCAGCTATGACAGGCTGGACGATCTACAGCTTTGCCCAGATAAGCAAGAAGGACAACACCAGTGCGGAAAAGCTGGCCGGTCTCACCAGGGACGATGTCAACTGGTTCGACCGTTGGGCCATACGGCCTTACAACAGAGGGGTGGACAAGGCAAGCTACATTCCTTTTTATGCGGCAGTGCCCTACCCTCCTATCTTTATGCTGCTGGACAAAAAGATGAGAAAGGATTACCTGGAGCTAATTTTCCTTTATACGGAGGCTATGTCCATAACAGGAGCGCTTTATGGGTCTGCCGCACATTATTTTCCCCGGCTACGTCCCCTGGTCTACGATACAAGAAGTCCCATGTATGTCCGTCAGGGCAGCAATTCCCGGAATGCTTTTTTCGCGGGCCACGTAGCGCTGGTTGCAACATCCACCTTCTTTATGGCCCAGGTATTTGCCGACTATCACCCGGATTCCCACCTGAAATGGGTGGTGTATGGCGCCGCAGGCGTTGCAACTGCAGCCACGGCATATATGCGCCACAAGGCAGGGGAGCATTTTCCCTCGGACATCCTGGTAGGAACGGCCGTCGGCACGTTGTCCGGACTGCTGGTGCCCCGGCTGCACAAGTGCAGGCTGATAAGAAACAAAAAGATCAGCCTTATCCCTTACGCAGGCCCTGCCTCCGGGCTGGCTTTCTTTTACAAGCTGTAGGTCATCGGCTGGAAAGGTCAGATCCGGCACCCAACTTTTTTTGTACCTTTATCAGGTCTAAAAATTATGGCCACCTTAACTGCCGAACAAAAAATTCACTTCACCCTGCGTATTGCCATATCGATGTGCTTTCTCGGGCACGGCGCATTCGGCATTATCACCAAAGAGATCTGGACGCATTATTTTGCTGTTTTCGGCATCGGCCGGGAATCGGCTTACCGCCTTATGCCACTCGTAGGTGCGGTGGACATCATGCTGGGCATCGCGATGCTGGTATATCCTATTCGGGCCATTGCGGGCTGGCTGGTAGTCTGGGGGCTGTTGACGGCGATGCTTCGACCATTGGCGGGCGAACCTGTCGCGGAGCTGATCGAGCGTGGAGGCAATTTTGGCGCCCCATTGGCATTTCTTCTGCTGACAGGAGGAAAGGATTGGTGGAAAAGAGTAAAGCCGGGTGAAGGGGTCAACTTGTACCAGGCCGGCCTTTGTCTGCGGGTAGCAGGCTTTCTGCTATTGATGGGACATGGATGGCTCAACTTAATAGAGAAGAAGGCATTGATGGATCAATATACCCACCTGGGATTCAGCAGCCCGCAGACAGTAGCGCTATGGGTGGGCGTTTTTGAAGTGGTGGCGGCAATCTCATTGCTTATCAGACCTTTAAGAGGGCTTCTCTTCTTCCTCATTCTCTGGAAGATGGGAACGGAGCTTTTCTATCCACACTATGAGCTGCTGGAATGGGTGGAAAGAGGAGGCAGCTATGGCGTACTGCTGGCATTGTGGCTCATTACAAAGGAGCGTTCGGTCCGGCAACGTTATATCTCCCTTGCAACATAATCCTTTATCTCCTGCCGGATCTCCTCCGGCAGCATAGTATCCATCGTTTTATCGGGCATATAAGGGCCTGCATCGGGTTCCCGCTGCAGGTGCTTCAGATAATTCAGCGCATTGTTACGGATAGTGCTGTATAAAAATGCCCTGTTGTTGATATCTCCGGTGAGATCCATTCTTTTGATCCAAAGAATGGAAAGCGCCTCCACCGTCAGCTGTTGGGCTGAGATCTTATCGTCCACCAATGAGTGGGCGAAAGCGAAAAAAGTGGGATAGTATTGAAAAAAGAGGGCTTTGAACACCCCGGGGGTGCCTTCCTTATCAGTCGTCATGACGCATTGCTTAAAATAGATCAATTTAATAAATGGCTATCCCAAATAGTATCGGGTTGACCATCTTTCTGACTGTTGGACCAAGGTAAATAACGGGTGGAATAGTACTGCTCGATGGCGGCGCCGATGGCTTCGGTCAGGCCGGAGGACTCTTTTTCGATGTCTGACCAAACGTCTTTCTTGTTGTAGACAAGGGCCATGGGCTCATCGTAGCTCTCGAGAAAATGTACAAGGAATATAACTACAGTATTGATAACTATCGGTTTGACCATTACCCAGCTCCACTTTCCGGAAAAGAGGTATTCCACTTCAAAGCTGCTTTCGAACGGTAATGACTCCTGGATGGATGATGCGTATGGAATATTTCTTAACCTGTTGAGTCTTAATCTAAAACCAGACATAGTAAAAATTTAAGTGATTACAATGATAATGGTCTAACACGCAATATCCCTGTGCTCCGTGGGCCGGAAGAAGCACCTGAATATTTGAAGGACACAGGTTGATTGGCTTATTTATTGACAGCGGATCGGAAACGATCCATAACGGATGAACAAACTTAATAGCTTTACAGTAACAAAATGTAGAATTAATTCTACAGGCCATTCTTTTTTATTGCTGAATTTAGCATAGGACGCACGCTTACGAGTAAACCCTTATCCGGATATATTCAACGCTGACTATGCAACCACAAATATTACTGGCAGACGACCACAGCATGATCCGGAAAGGGCTCAAGCTGCTCCTGCAGCTCCATTTCAACTTCACGGATGTGAATGAAGTAGTAAGCTGTAACGAGCTGATGAAAGAGCTGACCAGGAAAAGATATAGCCATCTGATTCTGGACATTATTCTGTCGGACGGTAGTACACTGGAGATCCTGCCGAATGTCCGGCGGGTGTATCCTGATCTGCGGATCATGGTATTCTCCATGCAGCCAGCAGAGGTTTATGGAAAGGCCCTCAAACAGTATGGCATTGACCATTATCTTCCCAAGACCACGCCAGAGGAGGAGACGATCCGGCTCCTGCAAAGGTTCCTCCAGAATGAACAGCCTTTGCGTGATCAGGGACCTATGAAATACCCCAACAATCCGTTTTCAGCGTTGGCGCCGCGCGAGCTGGAGATCCTGCACTATGTGCTCAAGGGGTTGGGCACAAAAGAGATCTCCGAAACCCTGAATGTAAGGATGAACACCGTCAGTACGGTGAAGAACAGGATTTTCGAGAAGACGCAGACCGGTAATCTAAAAGAACTGATCGAATTAGCCACTTTATATAATGTAAATTATTAAGCTGTATCTTGGCGGCGGGAAAAGCCCTGTACTATGTCATTTCGCCACCTGCTGCTCCTTTTCTTTTTGGGGAAATGGTCGATCGCTCCGGCCCAGGAAAACTACCGGGTAGAGCGTTTTACCACAGACAACGGATTGCCATCCAACGGGATCAAGGGATTGCAGTGGGATGAGACCACTGGATTTCTCTGGATTGCCACGGAGGCGGGCGTTACCCGTTACAATGGGGCGGATTTTCTTACTTTCTCCAAGGCCAATACCCCCGAATTCACTTCAGACCGGATGCTCTTTCTATTCAAGAACCAGGGAGGAAGGATCTATACCTCGGATGAGGCGGGGAATATCTTCTTTGTCATGCAAAACACGCTGCAGTTCCTGGGACAGGTGCGGCTGGACGCCCGACCTTCGGCTTTCAGGCTGATAGGGCTGGCAGCTTCGGGGAAGATGTTCCGGCAGTCCTCCGAACAGCCGGCGCCTCATTTCGGATTCAACTTCAAAGAAGAAATGCTGATCCCCGTGAGCGAGACCCGCATCATCCTGTTCCGTAAGGATACGCTGTATGACTACCGGGAGGGGAAAAGAGAGCCTGCTCCCATGATGACCATTGAACCGGGTTCCAGTGTATTTTACCTGGGCGGTCAGTTGTTCACTTACAATTTCCGACAAGGCTTTCACAGGCTGGATATGGAGAGATCCGACCAGAAGCCGGAGCCTGTGCCATTTTTTTTCAGGGGTGAGCCTCCTCCGGCAATGGCAACCTGGCAGCTCTTCTGGGAAAGCAGCATGCCCCATCCCGTCCTCATAGCGGGTAGGCGAGCCTGGCTTCTGTCCTATGAAGGCGGACGGATGAAGTGCGATCCCATCTGCGAAGCCGTGCCTACCGATGGACTGTTATCCTACGCAGGGTATAATGAAAAGAACGGCATCCTTTTCCTGGGCACCAACTCCAAAGGGATCATTATTATCCGGAAGAACAGGGTACGTAATGTGAAAGTGGAGGAACCTTCCAGTGATAAGGTTACCTCCACCTATAGCCAGCTGGGCCTGCCCGGCGGGGCTATTCTCACCAGCCATGGGGATATCCTGGGAGGAAAGCCCACCCCACCCTCTTTCCGGCCTATCGGGACTTCCTTCAATAATTTTATTTATACAGATGCCGACAGCGTCCTATGGTATAGCTATGGGGATAGTATTTATTCCTATACGTATCGTACAGGCAAGACCGGGATGATCCTGGCAGGGAAGGGATCGATCACGGACGGCTTTGTCCGCAGCGATAGCAGTCTTTATATTGCCAACGCCATAGGCATCGGCGTTTTGAGGGCTAACAGCGTGGAGTATTTACAGCGGTATCCGCAGGCCGACGTCAACAGCAATGTCCCTTTCGCCATGCTGGAGATGAGCCCCGGAAAACTGGCCGTTGGTTGCTGCAACGGTCTTTTCACTTTTGACACACGCACCCGCCGGCTGGACACTTTGTTCCGTTCGCCCGGCACCTGTGTCCGTGCATTATGGAAGTATAAGGATCACCTGTTCATCGGCACCTATGGAAAAGGTATATTTATCTGGAAGGATGGCGTGTTGAAACCTATTCCGGTTGACAAGAATAACTATCTCCAGTATGCGCATTGTTTTATCCCCGACAAGCAGGGATTCTGCTGGATCAGCTGCAACAAGGGTCTGTTCCGGGCCCGGCCCTCGGACATGGTGGATGCTTTTGACAATGGCGATCCCAAAGTATATTACCACTATTACGGCAGGAATGACGGTATGGACATTACGGAGCTGAATGGCGGCTGCACCCCCTGTGCGCTGGCGTTGAATGACACAACCTTCTCCTTTCCCTCCATGGATGGACTGGTTTGGGTAGATCCCAACTGTTCTTTGACGCAGCTGCCGGAAGGAGAAGTTTTTATCGACGCGTTCCTGGTTGACGGCAAACAATTGAACATGGCTTCTTTACTGAGACCCGACCTTCCTTCCAATACCCGTGACCTATCTTTCTCCCTTGGGTTCCCTGCCTGGGCAAATAAGGAAAACATTTACATCGAATATAAGCTGGAGCCTTATTCGAAGGATTGGCGGTCTTTGGAATTGCAGAAGAACCCTACGCTGTCTTTCGGTAATCTTCCCCCAGGCGATTACGTGCTAAAGGTGAGAAAACTCAACGGTTTTGGAAAAGATAACTATGCCATGACGGAATACGCTTTCCGGATCGGGTCGCACTGGTATCAGCAGCCCTGGGCCTGGTTGCTGGGCCTTTGTTGCATTACGGCGCTGGTGACATGGATCATCCGGACGCGTACCCGTCAGTTCCAGGTGAGACAACACCGCCTGGAGCTGCAGGTCGCTGACAAGACCGGAGAGCTGAAGCAAAAGAACGAGGAGCTGGAAAAGACGGACCAGATCAAAACAAGGCTGATCTCCATCATCAGTCATGACCTGGTGACGCCTTTGAAATTCCTCCACCTTGCCGGCAAAAGCCTGATAGAGAAGAAAAGCGAGCTGCCGGAAGCATTGCAAAGGGAGACCATTACGGAGATGATGAATACTTCCAAGGAGCTGGAGCTGCTGTCCACGAACATCCTCAATTGGATAAAATACCGGAATGAGGACAGGAGGCTGGTGAAGGAAAGCTTCAACCTGCATGCGCTGGTCCAGCAACTTTTCAGTCTTTTCAATTCCATGGCCAAGCAAAAGCAGATACGGCTGATCAACCAGGTGGAGGAAGATCTCCAGATCTACCAGTTCATCGAACCTGTAAAGATCGTATTATACAACCTGGTGCTAAATGGGATCAACTTTTCATCGGAGGGGCATATCGTCGTCAGCAGCGAAACGGCCCCGGATGGAATAACGTTGATCATTGAAGATACAGGAGTCGGTATGACCCAGGAGCAGATCAATAACATCATGGCGGATCATTTCATCATTTCCTCCGCCAATGTCGACAGGCGAAAAGGCAATGGACTGGGCTACCTGATCATAAAAGACCTGCTGAAGATCATCCGGGGCAGCCTGTTCATCCAGAGCGAAAAGAACAAGGGTACCAGAGTGCAGATCCTGCTACCGCTGCCGCCCGACCTTACGTCATCCCTCCACCTTTAGTTCCTGTCCGGAGAGGACGTACAATTCTTCCCAGTCCGGTCCTCCACCCGTCCTGGCCAGCGGTCTGAAGCCGGCCGCGCGGCAGTATTGCTTTTCCAAAGGGCGTTCGATATCAAGGGTGGTGATCAGTCTTTTGACTTCCGGGAAGGAAAAGAACCACGCAGGGCAAGCCTGCCAGATGGCCAGGGCGAAGGTTTCCGCATCGCGTCCGCCGACCAGGGACAGACGTTCCAGATGTATCCTGTAATCGCCGGGCAGGGAGGAATAATAGCGCCCCAGGTTGTTTTGCTGCATGCGATAGATGGAGACCAGGAAGGCCGGCTGGTCGTCGATAAAACCTATAAAAGATTGTCCCAGGTCAGAAATGGTAAGCAGCCCTAATTCTTCTTTTTTTGTGCGGTACAGCACTTCAGCCAGCTCTTTTCTTTCCGGCATCTCGAGGATGGCAAATGCTCTTACCAGGGTATCATCGGCAGTAAGGGACAGCGGTCTCAGGGAGAGGGTGATGCCTTCCCGCGGAAATTGTTTTGTACAGACTACCCCATACGTCGCATCAGGGTCGAGGGGCTGGCATAATTCTCCGTCGAAGGGCCTTTTGTTATTATTATTCATAAGAGGGTTTACGCAATTGATCAGGATAAGTAGCAACGGCAACGTATTCATGAGGCGGACCGGACACGATATGATACCTGATAAAATTAAATATATCGCTAATCAAATAACGTAAATATTTTTGAAACGCTTAGATGAAGTTAGAGGTATACACCTATCAACTCCGTAATCGTTAGTCGAAAAGTCCCTTATTGTCCCTAAGTAAGTACCATATTGGGATGGAGGTCTGTTTGCGCAAGGACATAAAAAAGGGCTGATCTTTCGATCAGCCCGGGGTTATAGGGGGTAGGGGCTAATGCTCAATAGTTGTTTATGACAACCGACTCTTCAAGGTATTTTGGGGTCGGATGATAAATGAAAAGGCAGCTTCCGTTCTTGACTGCACGGATAATATGTTTGCTAACGCCCGTAGGTATCGCCGGGCAGCCCAGGCTGGTGCCGATGGTCCCGAAATCGCTCATGTACTGAGGGTTGACGTAATTAGATCCATGCAGAACGATGTTCCTCTTCGATGCCATGTCATTGTAGCCCGTGTCTATGCCGCTGATACGAAGAGAAAGGCCATTTCGTCCTCTGTAGGTCCTATTGGTAAGATAAAAACCCAGACTGCTCTTAAACGATTCGGGGTCATTGGAAAAAGAGGTAGCATAGTCTCCTCCGGAGTTTTGTCCGTGTGCTACATAGGTCTGGTACAGCAATTTTTTGTGCCGGACGTCGATGACATAGAGGCGCTTGCTGTAAGAAGGTTGACTGAAGTCACAGATCGTCAGTACGTTCTTCTTCCGGATAAGGCCTTTCTTCAACAAATTGTGATAACCGCGCCAGGCATACTCGAAGGCCTGTTCATTCAGGTCGCTGTTTTCAAGTTCCATGTAGTCGTACATGAACGCTGCCTCGTTGATCACCATCTTCAGCTCGGCGGCTTTGGCATTTGCGGCTGCTTTTGTCCTGGCGGCGGCAGTGGCCAGGGCGATCATCCTGCTGCCTGCAGAGGCCATCACATGGACTTTTGCTGCGACGGCAACCCTGGTGAGGTTGACGGAGGTGGCCAAATGGATACGCTGGACGTCAGCGAGACGAGCGGTCGTTTCTCCTTTCTCCGAATAAATGGGAGAGGCGGTCAACGACGTATAGTTGACAAATTTCTTGATAACTGCGGAGGAATAATAGGGTTGCATCAGGTCTTTGTCGAGCGGCTTTTCGGTGCCGTCATCCTTGCTGCTGCTGGCTATTGATGGAGCAGTAAGGATCATGGATGATAGGGTGACCTTGCATAGCAGGCTGGTCAGGATTCGCATGGAATTTGGATTTTAGTTGAATAGGGATGTTAGCGTTAGTTCTTTGTCTTTTGTTTCATTTTCAAGGGTTGGATTTAATCATGAATGTTTTCCTTTCCACCAGTGCATTGTCCTTATACAGCTCGTACTGAAAAAGACCTGCGTGACGGAAATTAGCTTTTTCAACAATCAATAAGGAATCCCGGATCAGCCTGATCTCGAATAGTAATCGATCCTGGCTGTCGAAGAACCGGATCCTGTATCTTCCGTGAGGAGTGGGGACAACGATCGACAGATCGCTGTTCCTTTCCTTCCGGACATACCTGGAAGAGATCTTTTCTCCGACCGGGCTAAGCCACCCGGTGTCCTTATCTATATATAACGAATAAATCCCGGAAATATGACTATTTCGGAGGGAAGAATACAAAAAAATACGGCTATCGGCTTTAGCAACGGTCGTCAGCAGAACTGCTGTGGCAAGAAAGGCAATCAACTTGTCTTTCCAGGATAATGGAAATAACATTTTCCCAGGTTTATTGGTTAGTTGAGAAATTTCAATAATACCAATGTCTATGAAAATGTAAGGTTTAAGATGGCATTCATTGAATATCTCGACATTAAAAAAAATAAAATACCATGCATCCCTATGCTTATAATTATAAAATAGGTTGCGCTATAGGACAAGCGATGGTTTTCTTGATCTTCGTCATGCCGTCCTGCCGTCCTTTTTTGGAGGGTCTTCCTTTGCTGCCTGCCTGATGGAGATCACGGGTATGTTCATGTCCTTCAGCTTCATCTCTATTTCGCAAAACTCCTTTTGCACCTGGAGTATCTCTGCGCTGACCACCACCACTTCTTTCTCCAGCGATGCGATCTGTCTGTTCTTCTTGGCAAGCTGTCGGCTGCGCAGGGCAAACCCCGCCAAAGCGGCAAGCGCCATCAATATGAAAAGCACGACGACATTGACAGTTAGGTCGAATAGGGGCATAACTAATTGGTTTAAATAGAAAAATGCGGGTCTGTAAAAAGTCTATTTATCTATTACCAGTTTGCCTGCCGGCCAGATGAAACAGCATGCGCGAAGGAAGAACAAAAACGAGTGTAGATTTTGTCCATAGCGTACAGATTTTAATGCATTATAAAAGTACCCCCCCATGCAGCCCCGGAATACTCATTTTGCAAAAAATGGCCCCTCACAAGGACAAAAGGATACCAAAAAACGCTTACATCATACTATGAGGCTATTATATACGTTGCCGACGCCATACTCCTATGCGTTTTTTTTCACTCAATCATGCTATATCGTTTTATTTCTGTTATTTTAACCCTTAAGTTAAGGTCAGGCATGGTTAGAAAGGCTTTTACATGGCAGGAGGTTTCCGTCCTGTTGTTTTTTTTGATGCTGCTCATCGCACTGGTGCTGATATGGATAAAATTAAGGGCGCGAAGGAAAGAGGAGCTCGCTCGCGCCGAACAAGCGGCGCAAGCGCTGATGCAAAGCAGCAATCTCCGGGAAAAGCTCATTTCCCTGGTGATCCATGATCTCCGCAGCCCTTTGCGCTTTCTCAACCTGATATCAAGTGACCTTCTGGACAAGCACGCGAACTATTCGACCGAAGAAATAAAAGAGCGTATCTACTGGATCAAAAAAGGTACCCAGGATATCTACAATTTTTCGGAGGACTTCCTGTTATGGGTAACCAGCCAGCGTGATGACTTCAACATTACCCGCCGCCATATTCACCTGAAGCCATTGCTCCGCGAGATCTACGATTTCTACCTGGAACAGGTGCAGCAAAAAGGGAATATCCTGACATACGAGGCGGAAGAGGATCTCACTACCTGGTCGGATCCGCATATTCTGATCACCATTATCCGTAACCTGGTGGACAACGCCAATAAATATACGGACGGTGGAAATATTATCCTGCGCGCTTACAAAGAAGGTTCCGACCTCTGTATCTCAGTCAGCGATACGGGAAGGGGCATGAGTCCGAAACAGGCAGCCTATTTCATGCAGGAGGTTAGCCTGGACCATGTACAGAGCGGCAGCCAGCTGGGCCATAAATTCGTATTCGATCTTACACACCGGCTGAATGGTTATGTGGTGGTGGAGAGCCGGGAGGGAAAGGGAACAACAGTGTACTTGAGGTTTGCCGGTGAAAAACAAGGCCGGACTTAAGGGGGCCCGGCCATTGTAAATGAGTCGACAGGAAGTCAAGGGATTTATGCGAGGTTGTCCATTTGCTTTTTATATTTCCCGGGCGTTATCCGGTAGATCTTTTTAAATGCCAGTATATAATTGCTGATGCTGGAATAGCCGATCTCATAAGCGATCTGGCTAATCGATTTGACATTATCCGCGATCATTTCCCTTGATTTTTCGATCCTTTTATTACGGATGTACTCCGAGATGGTCATGCCGTGTGTCGATTTGAACAGAAAGTTCAGCTTGTGATAGCTGGTATAGGTCTTTTTCAGGATGCTATCGACCGTGAAGGTGTCGGAGCAGTAGTATTCCGAAATATACGATTCCACTTCACGAATTAGGCTTAGATCATCTTCGTTGTCAATGCCCGTAGCGGTATTTACGCTTGCGAGATTGCGGTGCCGGCTGCAGAGAAAATGCTCCAGCAGGCTCAGCGCGTGGTTTTGAACTTCCAGCAGGCCGGTGGTCTCTTCATCCGATCGCTGACGACCATGCCCGGTGATCGAAGAAAAGAGAGTTAATTGTCTGCGGCCCAGCCGACAGGTGACAATGCTTCCCTCCCCTTCCAGTGCTTGTTCGATCTTAATAAAATTAGGGTTTACTTTTAAAAAGACGTCGATCCACTCAGCGGAGATGTACAACATGACCGCTGAGAACTGAATGGGGGTAAAACTACGGAACAGCAAAGGTTGGGCGGCCCTCGTCAACAGGCCCAGTCCGGGACTGGCCTGCTGTAATCCATTATTCCCATCACCGGAGGCGATCTGCAGGTCGCCTTTGTAGTTGATGAAAGTCAGCAGCAGCCCATTTCCCATGTTAGCGGGGATGGAAAGGTCCAGATGATCTGCAGATGCAGACCAACAGGAGATCCCCAGGCCCACGGGTAATTTTTCCGTGAACCGGGGAGGATGAGCGACCTCCGGGTCATTAAAAGCGGCGTTTAGGGATTTCATAGTCATGTATTGCCAGGTTAGTATTAGGGGTCAGGTAGAGCTTAGGTTAATGAGGGTTGAGATAATGCCAGGGTGAAAAACCGTATTCTTTTTTAAAGGCAAGGGTAAAATGCGACGGGTTGGAGTAGCCGATCTCTGTGGCTACAACCTTTACAGGCACTTTGTTATCCAACAGTTTACGGGCATGCTCCAGCTTATTCTTTTGATAATAGCCGAATAAGGTCTCGCCATAATATTTCTTGAACTTTGTCTTGAGGCTGGTGGGGCTCATTGCCGATATGCGTGACAGTTTCTCGATGCCTGGAAATTCCTGCTTATAGTGTACGCAAAGATGTTGCTCTACTTTTGATAGATTATGTGTATCCTGGGTGCTGAGGTAATTGCCATCCTTTACCAGCTTCTCCATTACGAAGAACTGTAGAAGCAGATATTCCACCAGGACGGATACGTTGCGGACAGTGAACAGCTCCCGGAAAGGATGCTGTATGATCTCCGACATAAAATCGTTCAGCAACAGCCGGTATTTGAACGTAATAGGCCAGCTTAGAAAAGAGGCATTGTCGTGGGATTGCAATATGTTCTGGATGGCGCCCGCATCAAAATCATCGATGAGATGCCCCATGCTTGACTTCTGCACTCTTACGATCAACGCCCGGATCGTTTTCTCCTTTGGATAGCTGATAAGCTTCCCGTAGCTGGCGTCCGTGATAGATACGGATGAGTTATGCTTGTCGCCGGGAATGCCTGTAAATGCCAGGGGAAGATCACTCTCCATTTTGCCGGGAACGCTGATGTCATCAAAACATAAGATGTAGGAAGATGCGCTGCGGGAAGGTAAGAAACTGAATGTAAGATCTTCGGAGAGCATGGAAACATTAATGGCCAGGACCTCGATTCCAGTGGAAACACCAGCCACAGTCATAAAGCCTTTACCATTTTTTCCCGAAAAATAAAGTACCGAATCAGTAACAATACAGGATTTGTCTTCTGCCATCACCTCAAAACACTTCAGAAACGATTCTGAATTTTCAAGAGATACATAACTCATTGACTTAAATTTATTCGCCCTACGTAAAGAACTTATACAGGCTACTAATCTATATAAGCTGATTTTTCTGCGGCGACAAGTTATTAATAAGGCTACCGCGCCGGTATAGTACAAAATTTAATTGCCTGTAGTTTTTTGACTACACTTGAGCGCATCCTAATTTAAATATTTAATAATTATAATGTATACTACGCTATAAGAAAACATATTTTGTTTTTTGGTGGTATGAAGGCCTTGTCCTTTTGCGTAAGTGAAACAATTTTGACAATTATCGAAAGTGTCGTTTTATTGAAATATTTACCCCGCAATCCATACCTATGACAAAAAAATCCATACCCGCATGAATAACCCGCAAAAAAAAGAAGGCCCTGACCAGGACCTGCGATCACTTCTTAAGGCCCAGCACAAGAGAGTTTATTCCATTTGCCGTTTTTTCGCTAACAACTACAAAGAGCATCAACGTCTCTTCGCCAACATTATCTCGGCCGCTTCCCAGAGCATCCGTTCACGGCGTGGAGAGGAAAGCAAACAGGTGCTTTTGCTGAGGGCCTGTATCAATATGGTGGCGCTGCATTCCATCACGTTGGAAATGGAGCCGGCGGTAGACCGGAGCATTCAGTTTAAATCGCCTGACTATCAAAAAAATATGCTTCAATTCCGGGAGCGTATGGGCAATATATCCGATTTTGATAAGATGCGGCTCTTCCTGGAGTTTGAGAAGCTTTCACCGGGAGAGATAGCCGATCTGACGGGTCCGTTGCCCTCCAGGAATGTTGTTCCGAAGGAAGGGATCAAAAAGAACTTTATCCCTTACCTAAAGGAAAAACTGATATGGAGCTAAAAAACCTGCAGCAATACTGGGACAATTTCCCCGAGATCTCCATGGAGGAGCGCCCGGTGCTCTCGTCCGACCTGGAAAAAATAGTGGTCAGGAATCCACTTTCAGATGCATTTTACCTGAAGAAAAAGATCCTTTTCCGGATCATTGCCGGAGGGTTACTGCTGTTATATAATCTGTACCAGCTGCGGGAGCAGTATACAACGGGGGGTGGCGACCTGGATCGACAGGTAGTTATCTTCTTTACACTGGGGTATTTTGTTTATTTCCATACGAGGCTGCTGCTATTTGCGGACTACCCTGCCCTACTGGCGCTGCGACTGATGCCCTTCCTGCAAAAGGTGGAGACCATTCTGGATAAGTATATACTTTCTTTTGGCGTAGTAAGTATCCTTTGCGGATTTTATGCCCTGGCAATCCTGGAAAAGATCCTTTTCTGGTATAAGCCGGGCGCATTGTTATCTATGAACAACAGTGGCATATATAAGTGGCTGATCATTATATTTCTGTCAGTTAGTTTCTATATCCTTTTCCTTCATATGATCATTCCTAAATATAAGAAGCTCCTGGTGGCCGTCCGGAGATATAAGAACGGCATCGCTGCCCGGCCACAAAAAAAATAAAACTCAGCCTTCCCGGGACATCTAATATAATTTATATCGTTTATATTTGGTGCAAGAACCCTATACAAACCGAGACTCATGCACACCATTTTAATCGCAGATGACCATTCCATTGTCCGGGCAGGACTAAAGCTACTGATCAACAGTAGTATCCGGGATGTGACCATCGATGAAGCCGAAGACGGAGAGACTGTGATCAAAAAAATGCGATCCGCCAGCTTTGATCTGCTGATACTGGATATCAATATGCCGCATACAGAGTCTTTTAGTCTCACTACTTACCTTTTGAAAGAATATCCTTCCTTAAAGATCATCATCTTCACCATGAACCAGGAAGTTTTTTTTGCTAAAAGGTTTTTGAAGATTGGCGCACACGGCTACCTTAACAAATATTCGAAGGAATCTGAGATCAAGTATGCTATTCAAAAAGTGCTGGGTGGAAAGCGTTATATCAGCGATAATCTGGCAGAGATCCTGTCTGGCGAGCTGACCAAGAAATTAAAGGATAATCCATTCGAAGATCTTTCCGACCGGGAATTTGAGGTAGTGCTTCAAATGCTGAAGGGTAGCTCCGTTTCGGAGATCGCCAATACGCTGAGCCTGCATAAATCGACCGTAGGCACCCACAAGACCCGTATATTGGATAAGCTGAAGATCTCCAATACGGTGGAGCTGATCAATCTGGCCCGGCTTTACGAGATCATTTAGGCATTTATGTGTCCGGACAACGAACCTCCGGTCTGCTAGCCGAAGAATTTCTCCAATGCTTTGCGGACCCCGTCGTTATTGTTGGTGTCCGTTACAAAGTCGGCGGCAGCCTTTATCTCATCGGGCGCATTGCCCATAGCTACGCCCATGCCGGCGAATGCTATCATTTCCCTGTCATTATAATTATCGCCCATGGCAATGACCTCGGAACGATCGATGTTCATCCGTTGGATCAGCCATTGTACGGCATTGGATTTGGAGCCACGGGGATCCATGACTTCGAGATAAGTTGGCTTGGAAGGATAGATGTTCAACCGGCCATTGTACACCGATCTCAAATGCTGCTGTATCTGGTCGATATTGGCAGCCTCGCTCATCACCATCATCTTATTGGGCGCAATGCCGCGATGGGACCAGTCTCTGACCAGGTCTGCCAGCGGGGCTACCACCAGCTGTACGTCCATGATCCTTTGTTCATGGTCAGTCCAGGCGTCTTTCACTTCGGCGAACCATTCCCTTTGAAGATAGTAAGCAATGGTTGCCCCGAAGGGCCTCACTTTGCCAGATACGGCTTCGGCCATCTCCAGGTCGATCCTTGCATCAAAAACGGGCTTTTCCCCTTCCACGATATAGCTTCCGTTCAGGCTTACCAGGGGATAATGATCGGGAATGCCGATGGCCCGGAAGGTAGGCAGGATGGCGTTCAACGGCCTTGCGGAAACCAGTATGACGGGAATGCCCTCTCGGGTGAGATGCCGGATCATATCTTTCGTGGGCTCGCTGACCGAATGGTCTGATCTCAATAGGGTGCCATCCATATCCAGGAATACTGCCTTATACATGTGCTACAATTGGGTTGATGGATGCGCAATTTAAGACATTCATCAAACCCTTATGTAAATTTTCTTAACATCCAGCCATTTACCCACCGACCAGCAAACGAGCATATAGGTGAGGGCGAAGAGCAGGGATCCGAAGGCGCCGGGGAACAGGGCCTGGTAAAAATCTTTGTTGATCCATTCGAAAAGGCTTTGATCATGGCCATGACGGACAGTGAACAGGACTATCACCAAGAGCTCCGAGAGCATATAAATGAATATCGGATTCTTCCCGAATACATTAAAAAAAGGCGTCCAGGAAACCTTCTGCCGGAATTCAATGATATAAATAAGAAAAGCGAGGAAGATCATGTCGATGCCCACGGTGTAGAGTACATAGGAGCTCGTCCATAGTTTTTTGTTGATGGGGAACAGGAGATCCCACCCTACCGCGACGGCCATGAGCATGCTCCCGAGCAGCAGCATTTTTGCCAGCCCTTCATAGGTCTTGCCCTTCTGCTGGACGAAGACGCCGGTGAAATAGCCGGCGATGACGTTGACGATGGCCGGGAAGGTGCCTAGAATGCCTTCCGGTTCGAAGGCGATGCCTTCACCGTGGTACATATGGTTTTCTCCCAGCACCCATTTGTCAAGGAAATAGCCCGCATTGGTGGTCATACCGAAGGGGTCCGCCCCTGGTGCGCCCGCGAGGAGCAATACCACCCAATAGCCGATGAGCAAAAGGGCGGAGACGACGAATATGGTCCGGGTGGAACAGTATTGAATCAGCAGGGAGGCGAAGCAATAGCACAGCGCGATCCTTTCCAATACGCCGAGGATACGGGTATGGGAGATGGGCGACAGGCTCCAGCTGCCATCATTGGCCTGGTGGAAGAACGGGAACCAGTACAGCAGATAGCCCAGCAAAAAGATCAGCAGGGTCCTTTTGAAGATCTTTCCCAGCACGGCGGCGTTGCTCATCGTTGCGAATTTCTTGCGGGCAAAGCTCATGGCATTGCCTACGGCGAAGAGGAAGGAAGGAAATACCAGGTCAGTCGGGGTACAGCCATTCCAGTGGGCATGGCGCAGGGGCGAATAGGTGAAGATCTCGCTGCCGGGGGTGTTCACAATGATCATAAAACATATGGTCATGCCTCTGAAAATGTCCAGGGACAAGCTCCTGGAAGAGGACGGGAGAACGGGGGCTTCTGACGAATGGGTCATGCGATGTAAAGGATTAAAAATATTTATTCGATGAATGTAGGAAATATCCGGGAAACAGGGCGCAATATTCCCGGTCCCGTAGCCACTAATAAAAAAGGGTGTACCGGATCAGTACACCCTTACCATTTATCATCAGAGCATTAACTACGGCGTACGTGTGGCATCCGACATCCTGAATTCAACGATGTAAGTTCCTTCGAGCTTTACGTCAAATGCGATACGGACATTGGATGAGTATAGATGCGCACCTAATCCATCGATGACTACATATTTGCTGGGGATACGATAGTAGATCAGATGGCCCCAGTCTGTGGTCGGCGTCACATATCTTGCCAATGGGAATGGCGGCACTTCGAAATCGCACACCATACTGGTGTCGTTGTAGGTGATAGGATGGAATTTTGTATAATTTTCAAAAGTAGGCCGGTCGCCGCGTTTGATGATCTCGCCGGCACTGGGATTAAAGGGATTACCGTTCTTATCCGTTATCTTTAGAATGATCCTGGCTCCTTCTCCGGACACTTTCGTGAAGATAACCTTTAGGCCTTTCATCGGCGTTACGGCTCCCGTGGCATCGCTGAAGGCATTGTTGGTATTGTCTTCCAGCTGGAACATATCGTCCGTCGTAGGATCCACGACATTGATACGGCCCAGGGAGGGGTAGTACTTGGTACCGTGTACGTTCGTAGCCTGAATATCGAAGACATAGATGCCCAGGGGCAGATTGAGCGATCCTTTATTGAAGGTCAGCTGTCCGCTGACCGTGTTAAAATCCATGGGAGTAACATTCAACGTTTCCCTCTTCTTATTCAGGAGCTCGATGGTAGTATCCGTATCCACATTAAAGGTCATGCCCGCCTTGAAAGCCACAATATCATATTTGGTATTCCACTGCGGGGCAAGCGCCTTGCCCGAGCTGTCGCGAAGATTGACCATCTTAAAAGTAATGGGAGGAGTAGACCCATCGAGGTTGATAGCATCAGACTGAATCAACGGCAGCCCACGCTGGCAGAACAGGTCGGGACTTTTATATCGTAGTGTATCGCTCAGAAACCCATCTGTGATCTTTTTACAGGCTGCAAAACAGCAGGAGGAGGCTGCCAGCAGTACTAAAATTATTTTATTCATGGTAAATCTTTATACTGGGTGATTATTGTAATACATCATTGTTGAACAACAGGCGATGGTAGCCATTGAGGACATGCACGATCCCGGTCGTTGTGACAATGCCGGAGGTCTGGCAGAAAGCACCGACGTCAATGAGTGCAGGAGGGATCGTCGATGGATCCGGTTCCAGGTCATCCCTGCTGCCATAAACTTTATAATACGTGACATAATCGACATGATCCAGATAGGCATTATAATCCAGCGTGCGCGTCATTTTAATGAGGTATTGAACATTCGGAATAGGTCCAAACAGGGAATTATACAATTTCCCCTGCACAGTGATCTGGTCCCGGTTGATCTTTCCATCGAACATATAAGTCTTCAGCGAATCAAGATTTACCAGTGGGATGCTGTCGAGGGTATAAGTGATATTCTCATCCCCCAGCTCAACAGCCCGTCGCTGTTTCATAGCTTTTAAATAATTCTGCACGCCATAATTCGTGGTAGCAAAAAAAGTGATATTACCGTTAACGGTCGCCTTCAGTCCGGCCCTGTCGATGAGATGAACCAGGTCTGCAAAGAGTGTATCCGACTTCAGGAAGTCGTAGGTGGACATATTTACATTGGGATTCGATTTACCTCCGTCATCTATATAGCTCTTTTTGCAGGAAGTAAGGGCCACCAGGACGATAAGGATCGATATTTTTATATTTCTCATAATAAATGCTTTTGGGTAAATGATTAAACCTTTCCTCTCCAATAAGGCGTTTGAACAAGAAACCTATTGTCCCTGAACAACAGGGGATATACAGGCCAGTAGATGCCACCTGCCTGCCAGCGGGAGTCGCTTAGCCAGGGTATAAAGTTTCCATACTGCCGGGTCCTGATCAGGTCCCAATAGATATGGCCTTCCAGGTAAAGCTCTTTGCCTCTTTCCTTAATATACTCAGACATCAGGTCGTCCTTGGACCATGTGTCATCTACCCAGAAATGCGCGATGCTGCCGTTTCGTATTTTCCAGCTATTGATAATACCAACGGCTTTGGGAAGATCATTTTTATACAGGGCAATCTCGGCTTTGAGCAGCAACATGTCACTGAGCCGGAAAATGATCATGTTATTGCTGAGATAAGGATCTGTCTTTGTACCCGGATTGCGATAAACAACATTCGCATATTTCAGGCAAGTGGGCTTATCCGTTGAAGTGAGCGCAAAATTATTCCGGTAGCGTACATCCAGCGTATCATAGATCAGGATAGGGTTATACTTATCCGGATATGGATCTCCGTTGGCATCCAGGCTGTCATCACCCAGGTAATGATAATGATTGTCCAGGTAGCCCGATGGCACCCAATATCGATGGGTTGTTCCAAAGCCATTGACATATTTGTCGATGAGGAATTGAAAACCGATATGAGCATTAGAGCCCTCTTTGGAATCTTCACTCATATAGATCTCGAAAATACTTTCCGTGCTGCGACCAATGAATTGTTTGCCATAGCTGCCCGTATCTACCAGCGTGTATCCGCCCATGGTGGTAATGCTGTCGATGGCTGCACTGGCTTTGTCCACATCGGCCATAATAGGATTGGATGAATTCAGATCCGTCGTTGTGGCGCGCCAGAGGTACAGATGGGTCAAGAGCGCCATGGCAGCACCTTTGTTGGCCCGGACGGCGATATTCGACTTATCTGTATATCCCCATGACAGCATGCCAGCTGCGGCAAGGCAATCCTTCTCGATCTGCGCCATGACATCCGCCTTGGGGCTTCTCGGTAATTGGGGCGCCGTGATGGGGTCGTCATATGCTTCGGTCACCAGGGGAACATCCCCCCATACTTTTACCATCTCAAAATAAGTGAGCGCCCGGATAAAAAGCGCTTCGCCTATGATCTTGTTCCGGTAAGTAGCAGGGTCGGTGACGAGACCCGAACCTGACAACTGGGCGTCAGTGATCTTTGGCACCTGCTTGATGACCGTATTGCTCATTGCGATCGTCTTATAAAACTTTGTCCAGTCACCCAGGCTCGCAACATTGTATTGGAAAGTGAAATTGCCGCTCTGAATGCCTTCCAGTCCGTCTCCATTATAATCGATGGTGAAATAGGTGTTGGCGACCGCATCCCCGTACATGTAATACCTGAAATTATAATCGGTGAATGCGTCCCGCAAAAGGGCGTAATTGCCCGCAATGGCATACTCGCAGTCATTAGCAGATTTCCAATACTGATCGAGATAGGTTGAATTCTTCGGCTGCTGCTCCAGGATCTTTCTGCACGAGGGCGAGATGACGATCATCAGAACCGCCAGATATATGATATTTTTTCTTATATACTTTGTCATAGCTAAAAATTGTTAGGGATCAAAATTGTACCTCCAGGCCCAGCGTGAATTTCTTAGGGATAGGATATCCGGCGCCGTCGTACTCGCCATAAGCATTGACGTTTTCTGCATCAGGCAGGTCCTTCGAGCTTTGCCATCTCAGCAGGTTGTCTGCCACACCAAAGACCTTCACACGTTCCAGGCCTATTTTATGCAGGAGATTATTCGGCAGTTGATATGTCAGGCTCAAACTTTTCAGACGGAAATAGTCGCCGCTTGTCAGAAAGAAAGTCTGGGCAGAGGTATAATAATATAGATAAGTCCCCAGGTCATATTTGGCAAATTCTGCCTTATCGCCCGGTTTACGCCAGATATTGATCTTATCCAGGTTCGGTATGCTGTATTGCGCAAAATTCTCATTGGCATTGCCATCCGTAGAGTTATTGAACTGATCGGCTTTATACAGGTTCAGCACGTCGCGTTTGAAAGTAAAGGCGAAGAACACACCCAGGTTCCAATTCTTCCAGGTGAAATTGTTGGTCCACCCGCCCGTAAACTTGGGATTGGGATCACCGATGGGCATTTTGTCGGGATTCAGGTTGCTGTTGAAAATATCAATGAAATTGTCGTGATCCAGATCGGCCAGGTAAAAATCGCCTGCTTTATAGGGGCCGTTCCCGTTGCGATACCTTGCGCCGGTGAACTTGTCGATGGGCACGTCCGCGTCCGTAGCAAATACACCCAGGGTCTGGTACAGGTAGAAGCTGTTGATCGGTCTGCCGACGGAAAGGATATGGGATTTGTCAAACCGGTCGCCATTCTGGAAGATCAGGTCCCTGCCTCCATTAGGCAGGCTCATGATACGGTTCTTATTATAAGAGATATTGAAGCTGGTAAACCATTTCACCGGACTGGATTTAGGCAGAGGGTAGGCCTTCAGCAATAGTTCAACGCCTGCATTCCTGACGCCGATAGAATTCGTAAGGGCAATGTCATACCCTGTGGTAACGGGAAGATTCACGGAAAACAGCTGGAGAGAGCTTTCTTTGTTGTAGAAATCGATCTGTGCGCCAAACCTTCCCTGGTCGATCTCCATATCCGTACCGATATTCCACTGCATGGATTTCTCCCAGCTCAGGCCTTTCTGAGCCACACCATCATGAAAATTGGGGGTAATGGCCGCAATAGAGTTATAGGAGCTGGCGGAAGAGGTGCTGGAATTATTGCCATTAAACGCTGCGGCATTGACATTGTACAGATTATATTGGAGATAATTCTGTTTGGGCAGGCTGCCGGAGGTCCCCAGGCTAGCGCGCAGCTTTAACAAGGAGAAGTAAGAGTTCTTCATGATCTTCTCGTCGGACAGGATCCAGGCAACAGAAGCGGAAGGAAAGAAGCCCCATTTGCTGTTCTGGCCAAACCGGGAGGAACCATCCCTACGGGCAGAAAAGGATAACAGGTATTTGCTGTCATAGTCATAGGCCAGACGTGCATAGTAGGACAGCAGGCCATAAGCCTGGTAATCGGAACTGGCCCTGATGGTCGACTGGCGAAAACCGTTCACTACCTGGATCTGGTCGGAAGCGCCGTTGGAGCCGGAGGCGGTAGTATTTTCGTATTGATCATACTGGATGTCCTGGCCGCCCAGCAAACTTAGATTGTGTTTGCCAAAGCTGTTGGTATAGGTGAGATAATTGGATATCTGGATATCGATCTGGTTGTCGGAAAAAGTATAAGAGTAATTACCCTGCTGGCTTTCCATCGCGTTGGAACGCGTGAAATCCCTGCGGGAAGTGTTATACAGGTACCCGGTAAGCGATTGGAATCTCAGGTGCGGATTGAAAGTATAACCCAGGTTCAGATTGAAGTTGAGATTATTGGCAACGTTCTTATCCAGGTTATTGTTATATGCGCCGAGAATTGCCTGCTGCTTGTTGGCGTCCAGGCCAAAAAGTGACGAAGGCATGCTGCCGGCACTAAGGCTAAAAGGATTATAGTTATTTGTATAGCGGGGATCCTGGCCATTTCCCCGCGCCTTGTCCGTACGGGAGTAGGCAATAATGGGATTAATGTCCAATTTATTATGCAGGGTCTTGGTCAGCAGGTTCAGCCGCATGGAATAACGCTTGAAACCAGTTGCCTTGATGATTCCGTCCTCATCATAATACCCTGCACTGAAACGATAGTTGGAGTTGTCGCTACCGCCGCTCATACTGAGATCGCCATTGCGGATGAGACCGGTCTTATAGAAGAGCCCTTGCCAGTCGGTATTACCATTGAAAGCAGGATTCAGACTGTCTGTCAGCAAGTAAGGTAGCTGGGTTCGCTGTGTGTAATCCAGCTGCTGCATCAGCACTTCCATTTTTTGCCTTCTCTCCAGTGTGCCTAACGTCACTTCCCGCAGCTTGGGCCTTTCCGTGACACCTGTGTAACCCGAGATCAAAACGCGGGGTGCGCCCACGCGGCCTTTTTTCGTGGTGATGAGGATAACGCCATTGGCCGCCCGGGAGCCATAGATGGCGGCGGCAGAGGCATCTTTCAATACGTCGATGGATTCGATATCGTTGGGATTAACGCCGCCCAGGTAGTTCATACCTGTCGTCGTGCCGGGACCTACGTATTCCTCATTCGGCTGAGGGACGCCATCTACTACGTAGAGCGGATTATTTACAACATTATTCTGGTCATAATCGCGGCTGACCAACGAATTACCACGAACACTGACGGTTGGCCGCGCGCCGGGCTCTCCGCTGAAATTCTGCACGTTGACCCCGGAAAGACGGCCCTGCATCAACTGATCAAAGCTGGAAGAAGGCAGGTTCTCTATTTCTTTGCCGGAAATGCTGGAAATGGCGGCAGTACTCTTTTTGCGGGTGACACGCTGATAACCGATGATCACGGTCTCACCCAGGCTGCTGTTGCTTTCCTGCATCGTCAATGCCAGCGAGGTCCGGCCCGCCAGCTTGATTTCCTGTGGCGAGTAGTTGATGGCAGAGATCTCGAGGGTCGACTGTGCAGCGGTAGTGAGCGTAAAGTCTCCCTTTTCGTTGGTGGTAGTCCCTTTGTTGGTCCCTTTAACCCGGATGGAAACATTGGCAATGGGCTGGCCGTTTTCAGCCTTGATCGTCCCCTTCACCGTAATTAAATTTTGGGAAATAGCGTTAAGCGCCACCAATAGCGGCACTGCGCAAAGCACAAGGAGCTTTCTCATGAGGAGCAGTAGTTTTTAAGTTCGATGTAAATTACCCTCTCGCGCTACCGGCTGATTCATCAATTTTAACAAATTACCCCATGGCTTTAACCATATTTTAACCTTTCTTACACAATAAAAGTTGTAGAACCCTGTTGAGAAAATAATTTCGGCGAAGGGACGTTTTAGAAAAGAGGTTGCCTATATTCGCCCCAAACCCTTCCAGGAACATTGAAAACCAAAACGATAACCATATTACGTCCCATTGGCTCCTTCCTGGTCTTCCTCTTCTGGCTCTCTTCTCTTCCGGCTCAGCAGCCCAACCCCATCCGTCTCAAAAATGGCCTGCTCAACCGTGAAAGAAATCTTTCCCGCATCACCGGCGACTCATTGCGCCCCGTACATTTCCGGCAACATTATTATGTCCTGCTGCAATTCGACCAATTGCCGGATGCAGTCAGGCGATCGGGTCTGCAGTCGCAGGGTGTCCGTCTTTTCGACTATATGCCTGGCCATGCTTATATGGCAGAAGTGCCTGACGATCTCAGGCTTACAGCATTGCAACAATATGCCGTCAGCGGAGTGTATAATTTAACCCCTTCGATGAAGATATCCCCCCGGGTGGCCGCCAGCCCGGAATCCTACACGCCGGCAACTGGTCAGCTGATTGCCGTACGCTTTTTCGGGACCATCACCAAAGAAGAGGCGGGAAAAGCATTGGCAGCTGCCGGAGCAAGCCTGGTGACGACGAAGATCAAGCCCGAGAAAGTGCTTTTCATACAGGCGGGAAAAGCAGCCCTGCAGCGCATCGCCGCACTGCCCTATGTCAGCTATATAGGACCGCAGTCGTTGAAGGACCAAAGTCTGAACTATAACAACCGGGCGGCGCACGGGCTGGATGCCCTGAACAATGACCCGGTGCGCAACCTGCAGGGAGATGGCGTCACGGTAGGCATGGGCGATAACTCCACCCCTTATACACATGTGGATTTTACGGGCAGGCTGATCGACCGGTTCTCCCAGCCCGTCGCGCTGCATGGCACCCATACTTCCGGCACCGTAGGCGGCGGGGGCATCCTTGATCCCCAGTATAAAGGAATGGCGCCTCACGTGACCCTTGTCAGCCAGTACTTCAGCGATATCCTTGTCAACGCGGGGACATATATTACGGATTACGATATGCCGCTGACCAATAATTCCTATACGGCCTATGACCCCGGGTGCTCCTGGGAAGGCGAATATGATTTTCTCAGCTATTATGTAGATGGACAGCTGGCGTCCTACCCCACCCTCCTCCATGTATTTGCGGCAGGCAATGACGGACTGCAGAACTGCAAGCCGTACAGCCTGCCTTATGCCACGGTGAAATCAGGCTATCAATGCGCCAAGAACGTTCTGACAGTGGGCAACGTGGACAACAGCAAATATATCATCGGTCCTACCTCCAGCTGCGGCCCTGTGAATGACGGCAGGCTCAAGCCGGAGATCGTGGCGGGAGGGGTGAATGTCACTTCCACCACACCGAACAATACCTATGGACCAGGCACGGGCACCAGCATGGCTACACCAACGGTCACCGGTACGCTGGCGTTGCTGATACAACGTTACCGGCAGTTGCATGGTGGCGCCGATCCGACCGCCGCCCTGATCAAGACCATTGCCTGCAATACGGCTACGGATTTGGGTAACCCAGGTCCCGATTTTATCTACGGCTTCGGATCGCTGAATGCAAGGGCTGCCGTTGAAGCGCTCGAAGGCAACCGCTATACCGCCAGCGCAGTGAACAATGGAGGCAATTACACTTACACGCTCACCGGCATCCCCTCAGGACTCCGTCAGCTGAAGATCCTGCTATACTGGCCCGATGTTCCTGCCGCACCGAATGCGGCAGCAGCCCTGGTGAATGACCTGGACCTTACAGTCACCAGTCCCGACGCCGTCGTGCACCTGCCCCTGGTTCTCAACCCTGCGGTTGGACATACCGCCGACGTGGCTGTGGAAGGCGCCGACCATCTTAATAATATCGAACAGGTCGTAATTGACAATCCTGTCGCCGGCAGCTTTACCGTGACGGTGAAGGGCACCAACATTGTGTCTGGCTCCCAGAATTTCGTGGTGGCATGGCAGCCCATTCAGCCTTCCGTCATCCTGCAATATCCGCTGGGGCTGGAGACCTGGCTACCCGGCGCCAGCGAGACGATACGATGGAACGCCTATGGCGGCGAGCCTAACACTTTTTCATTGGAATATTCACCGGACAACGGCAGCAGCTGGTCCCTTATCAGCAACAGCATTCCTTCCACCCAGCGTATGTATACCTGGACGACGCCAGGGACGGCTACCAACCAGGGGCTGATTCGGGTCAGCCGCAACGGGACAGCCTACAGCGACGTCAGCAACTATAATTTTACGATCCTGGGACAGCCTGCCGTCACGGTGACCAACCCTTGTCAGGGCTATGCCCAGCTGGCCTGGAGCGCCGTACCTTCCGCCACCGGATACGATATATTTCAGCTAAAAGGAGACAGCATGGCGAAAGTGGCTTCCACAACGGGCACCAGCTATCTGCTGGGCAACCTGCGACGGGACAGCACCTATTGGCTGGCCGTGGCGGCTGTCAATGGCGGGACAAGGGGCCGGCGGTCCATCGCAGGCGTCGTCACTCCTTCCGGGGGAGCCTGCGCGCTTACGGCCCTTGACAAGGACCTAACGACAGACTCGCTCATCGGTCCGTTGACAGGCCGGCAACATTCATCTTCGGCGCTTACATCTGCCGAAACGATCCGGATAGAGCTGAAGAACCTGGGCACCGTGCCTGCGGCCACCCCTTTCAATCTATCATACCGGATCAATGGCGGCCCGGTGATCACAGAGGCCAGCAATGCGGTGATCCCGCCGGGCGGGGGCGTCTACGGCTATAGCTTTAGCACCGGGGCCGACCTTTCGGCTCCCGGCGCGTATACGATACAGACATGGGTGACCTATCCCGGCGATCCGCAATCCGGCAACGATACCCTGACGACAGTGGTCAAACATTTACAGAACGATCCCATTACATTGAACCCTTCCTTTACCGAGGGATTCGAATCGGCTGATGCCGCGGAATATATCCGGCCCGTGATGGGACTTTCCGGCCTGGACCGGTGCGATTTCAGCCGCAGCAATGTCAATGGAAGGGCCAGAACCTTTGTCAATACAGGCTTTGCACGGACAGGTGCACGCAGCGCCGTCCTGGACCAGGTGCATTACAGCGGCAGCACTACCACAGACAGCCTGATCGCCACTTTCAATCTATCGGCCTATACAGTCGCCGACCAGATCTGGCTGAACTTTTTTTACCGTAACCAGGGAATTGATTCCACTTTTCCGGGCAACACCGTTTGGGTACGGGGCAATGACCAGGCTGCCTGGATACCCGTCTATACCCTGGATGCCACATTTAATAAGATCGGCGTCTATCAGCCTTCTTCCAATATAGACATTACAGGCCTTCTGAAGGCGGCAGTACCTTCACAGACTCTGAGCAGCAGCTTCCAGGTAAAATTCGGGCAGCAGGGGCATACCTCCGCTACTTCCGTGGTGACGGACGGGGACCTGGATGACGGCTATTCCTTCGATGATGTCACCCTGACGCGTGCTTCCAATGACGTCAGCGTCCTGGCGCTGACAGGACCCGATCAGTCCGGTGGTGTATGCAACCTGAGCAATGCGGAGACCATTCGTATCAAAGTAAGGAATTACAGCGGCGCTACCATCAGCAACATACCCGCTACTTATTCCATCAATGGGGTGAATGTCACCGAAACGATACCTGCTGTCAATGCCAACGATTCGATGATTTACACCTTTACGCGAAAGGCCGACCTTTCCTCCTACGGGACTTATAGCTTACGAGCCTGGGTAAGCGCTGCCGGCGACACCTATGCGGCCAATGATAGCCTCCCGGTGATCGTTTTCCACACGGTGCCCATGGTCAGCAGCTTCCCCTACCTGGAAAGCTTCGAGACCAATGATGGCCATTGGTACACCGGAGGGATCAACAGCAGCTGGCAATGGGGTACGCCGGCCAAGACGACGATCAACAAGGCCGCCAATGGAATAAAATGCTGGACTACCAGTCTGACGGGAGGCTATAACGATAACGAGCTGTCTTACCTGTACTCGCCCTGCTTTGACCTGAGCACCCTTTCCAACCCGGTGCTTTCCTTCAGCCATATCTTCCGGACGGAAGACAATTGCATGTGCGACTTCCATTGGGTGGAATTCAGCACTGACGGCGCCAACTGGACAAAACTCGGTGCCAGCAACCAGGGAGTCAGCTGGTATGACAACGCTCCCCGGCAGGCGTGGCAGCTGTCGGACACCCTGTGGCATGTATCGAGCTACGATATTCCCACGAATGCGGCCCGCGTCCGTTTCCGCATCGTCATGAGCAGCGATCCCGGCACCCATTACGAGGGGGTGGGTATCGACGACATCCATATCTTCGATAAAGCTGCCATTTATGGCAGCCATGACACCACGCTGACCCGGCCCGTCAACGGCAGCAACTGGGTGAATTTTGATCTGGCAGGTCAAAGGATCCTGTCCTTACAACCCAATGGGCAGGACCTGGGCAATGTAGCGGTGAAAGTCTTTATCAACACGGGTGGGGTCCGTAATGATGGCAAACAATACTACCTTGACAGGAACATCGTCGTCCAGCCTTCCAATGCGCCGGCAGGCAAGGTAGCAGTCCGGTATTATTTCACCGACCTGGAGGCCCGGGACCTGATCGCCGCGAGCGGCTGCCCGGGCTGTACCCCGTTCTCCGACGCGTACCAGGCCGGCGTAGCCCAATACAGCAGCGCCATTGCCGCAGAAGAGGACAGCACCCTGACCAATAATGCCACCGGCTTTTATCATTTTTTCCAGCCTCGCCGGGATGTCGCCGTAGTTCCCTACGACAACGGCTATTATGCAGAATATAGCGTCGCCGGCTTCTCCGAGTTTTGGGTAAATGCCGGAGGACCGGGCAATCAGCAATCCGAAGGACCTACCCTGCTTTCTTTCACGGCGAGCAGAAGCGGCGATAGAGGGCTGTTGCAATGGACTACAGACGGCGAAACCAATACCAGCCGGATCATCATTGAAAAAAGCCCTGACGGGGTCAAGTTCACCGCCCTGGATTCCATTGCCGGTAGGAATGGAGACACCCTAAATACCTATCATTTTGCTGATAATTCCCTGTGGAAAGGGTTGAATTACTATCGGCTGATGCTCCTGGATGCTGACGGACGCTATAACTATTCCTTCATATGCACCCTCGACCTGAATGATGCCGGTGCCTATATTCATATCTATCCGAACCCCTGGCACAGCGGCGAACTGCATATCACCAGCACCCAGAGCCTGCGCAACATCGAGCTGGCGGATGTCTCCGGCAGGATCCTTTTCCGGACGGCAGCCAGCGGCACCACGTGGACGCTCACACCGGGGCCTCTTTCCCACGGTATCTACTTAGTTATAATTGATACAGAAGGGGGAAGGAAGGTGGAAAAATTGCTGGTGAAATAATCTATATTTGCCCGGCATGTGGTAAAATGGGCCTTCGGCCCTATCACTAGTGTCCAACAAAATCCTGTTAACCAGTAATTTAATTTATGAGTTTCAACCGAGTGAACAATGTTGTGGGCTGGATCGTGGGAGTGATTGCATGTACTGTCTATGTTATGACCATGGAGCCCACCGGCAGCTTCTGGGATTGCGGCGAGTTTGTCTCCAGCTGTTTTAAGCTCCAGATCCCCCATCCGCCCGGCGCCCCGCTATTCGTCCTTATGGGCCGCCTGTTCATCGTCCTGTTTGGCGACAACCCGCTCACTGCCGCCAGGGGGGTGAACTTCATGAGCGCCATTGCCAGCGGCCTGTCCATCCTCTTCTTATTCTGGACCATTACGCACTTTGCCCGCAAGCTCGTGCAGCGACAAAATACTGCCGTGGAGCCGGACCGCAACCAGCTGTTCACCATCATGAGCGCGGGTGTCGTGGGTGCACTGGCCTATACTTTCTGCGATTCTTATTGGTACAGTGCGGTAGAAGGCGAAGTATATGCGTCCTCCGCTTTCTTCACCGCCCTGGTCTTCTGGGCCATTCTCAAATGGGAGCATCATGCAGACCAACCCGGGTCCGACAAGTGGATCGTCTTCATCTTTTATATGATGGGCCTCTCCATCGGCGTGCACCTGTTGAACCTGCTGACCATTACGGCCATTGTGATGGTGTATTATTTCAAGCGATTCAAGCCTACTACCTGGGGCAGCATTATCGCCCTCCTCACCGGCATCGTCATCACGGGCGTGGTACAGGTGGTAGTCATTCAATACACAATTAAAGGCGCAGGCGCTTTCGATATCTTCTTTGTCAATAGCCTGGGGCTCCCCTTCTTCTCCGGATTTGGATTGTACTTCGTCTTGCTGGCTGCCCTGCTTGCCTGGGGGCTCATCTTTAAAAGGGAAAGAACCGGCGTCCTGCAAATGCGCATCTGGCTGGCCTTGTTTGTATTGATCGTGGCATTGCCAGTTATCATCAATTCCGGTGGTGGCGGCGGCGGCAAGTTCATCAAGTTGCTGGCAGGCCTGGTCCTGGCCTACTTCGGTGGGTATATTGTCAAGAAGGACGCCATCCCCAGCTTTAAGCTGGCGCTTTGGTGCTTTGCTTTCATGCTGCTGGGCTATTCCACTTATTTCACCACCCTCATCCGCAGCACTGCCAACCCGGCCGTCGATATGTACAATGTGGACAATCCCGTCAGTCTTGTCGGTTATCTCAGCCGTGAACAATACGGCGACTGGCCCATTCTCTATGGGCCGGATTTCACCGACCCGGCTCCCACTGTCGAAGGGGCCGACGTATATGCCAAGGGAAAGGATAAATATGAAGTGGCGGGCAAGGCCATCGTACAGGATTGGGGGGGCGCTCCTTCCGCCCATATCTTCCCACGTATGTGGAACCCCAGTAACGAGCGGCGTGAGGTGGATACTTACCGTCAATATTCCCACATGGAAGGCGATCAGCCCACAATGGCCGACAACATAAAATATTTTGTCAACTACCAGACGGGGTGGATGTATCTCCGCTATTTTATGTGGAACTTCTCCGGCAAGCAGAATGACCTGGAAGGCTTCGGCAATGCACGGGATGGGAATGCCATTACTGGCATATCCTTTATCGACAATTTCTTTTTGGGAGATCAAAGCAAGCTGCCCGACTCCATCCGTAAGAATAATAAATCCTACAACCGGATGTACCTTCTCCCGCTGATATTGGGTCTTCTGGGATTGGTATTCCAGGCCCGGCGCGCCAGGAAAGATTTCATCGTAACGGGGCTGCTTTTCTTCTTCACCGGCTTTGCCATCGTCCTCTATCTCAACCAGGCAGGTCTGCAGCCACGTGAACGTGACTATGCCTATGCGGGATCGGAATATGTGTTTGCTATCTGGATCGGGCTGGGTGTCCTATGGATAAAAGAGCTGCTGGAAAAATATGTGCTAAAAGGAAAGGGAGCCATGGCAAACTATGCTGCGGCCGGCCTATGCTTCCTTGCCGTGCCCGTGCTGATGGGCAACCAGGAATGGGATGACCATGACCGTAGCAAAAAGACATTGGCGAGAGACCTGGCGCGAAATTACCTGGAGAGTTGTCCGAAAAATGCCATTCTTTTTTCTTTCGGTGATAACGATACTTACCCGCTGTGGTATGCACAGGAAGTGGAAGGCATCCGTCCCGATGTACGCGTGATGGTAAATACGCTGTTGGGTACGGACTGGTACATGAACCAGCTGCGGTATAAGGTGAATGAAAGCGCGCCCTTTGACGTCATATTCACGCCGGAGCAGATAATGGGTGATAAACGGAACGTCTGCTATTTCACCGACAGGATACCCGGCTTCGATAAGAGCAAATACTATGACCTTTACGACGTGTTGAAGCATGTAGTAGGCAGTGACGCTCCCCAATACACTAACCAGACCAACAACGGCGGAACGGTCAATATGGTGCCTACGCAGAAATTCTCCGTGCCCGTGGATGTGAATACCGTGCGCAGCAACGGGACGGTGCATCCGGGAGACAGCGTCTTATCCGAACTGCACCTGGATATCCCTGCGCAGAAAAGCTACCTGGTAAAAAATGACCTGGCAATCCTGGCCATCATCGCGGCCAATAAATGGAACAGGCCTATTTGCTTCACGTCTCCCCAGGAGCTGGGCGATCTGGGCTTGTCGAAATACGTACGGTTGCGGGGTATGTCGTACCAGCTGGTGCCCGTGGCCAATGGCAATGTGGACAATGAAGTGGCCTATAAGACACTGATGGAAAAGTTCACCTACGGCAATGCCAATAAGCCAGGAGTCTATTATGATGAAGAGAATCGCCGGCATCTGAATAGCATCAAATTTGCGCACGCACAGGTGGGACTGAGCCTGGCCCAGGCGGGTCTTAAGGATTCCGCCCGGAAAGTGCTGGAGCATTATGACCAGAATGTGCTGGAGTCTAATTTCTCCTATGGGATGACGAGCAACCAGAACAACCTGCATGATTATTTCTCCTTCCGTTTCCTGGAAGCCTGTTATCAGGCAGAAGACCATAAGCTGGCGGAGAAAGTGGCGGCCTCTCTGAAAAAGGACCTCCAGCAGCAGATGGTGTATTATAAATCCCTGGGAGAAGGGATGACGGACGAGCAAATGGCGGTCAATGCCCAGATGATGTTACAGGGCAAGGGCGGCAATCTCTCGGAAAAACAGGCGCCCTTCGCACAGGACATCGTGTCGTCTTATCAGATCCTGCTGCAGATGGAAGAGTGGGATAAACAGTACAATGGCAAGCCGGCGCCCGCAGGGCCTCCGGCGCTTAAATAGTTTTATCGAACAAGGAAAGAGGGGTTCAGCCCCTCTTTCTTTTAATGGCGCCCCTTCCCATTTCCGTTGCCGTTGCCCTTTCCGTTGCCATTCCCGTTGCCGTTGCCATTCCCCTTTCCGTTGCCGTTCCGGTTTCCGTTGCCGTTGGCGTTCCACCGACTGTGATCCGGATGTCCCTTGATCTTCCAGTATTTTTCGTCGTGGCTGTCACGGATAACTACCTGATCGCGCCGCCCTTTATAGGCATTGTACTTCTGCCGATCATCATTGTGACGTCTCCAGGGACTGGGCTCATTTCTCACTACCTTATAGGTCCTGTACAGGTCAGCATGAAACCTGGAAGGCAACATCCTTCCCGTAGCCATGCGGCCATTATTCCAATAAATATATTGCCGGTGAGGAACATCATAGTAGACATCATATTCAGGTAAATAATAATATTGTACCTCGTCATATCCGGTGGGGCCCCATAAAGGCTGGCTGCCAATATTGATGCTTACGTTGACCTGGGCGGATCCCGGGTAACAGAAAAAACCCCCAACCAGGAATAGACAAAACGTTAACTTTTTCATAATCAAGCATTTTTACAAAGATATTACAAAAAAATTAAATGCGTTAATTAAGATGCATTCTCCTGTCGGACAGCGATTAGCGTCCTGAACAAAGACATCTTTCACCGGACAGATCGCCGAAAAAGGTTTTTTTAATTTGACTTTTCCACTATATCTTTGTCCATCATAATGGTAGACTTAATAACAAGTATGAAATCTGCAGCGTCCATGAAGTATATGTCTCTCTCCTGTAACAACTCCTGTTGTTGTTGCTGCTGATACTTGTCGCCATCCCCCCTGACATTTTATTCGTTCGAAATTAACCACCTGATTATGGACAATACAATACAGCTGAAACAAGACCAAACTACAATACCCTACCAAAATGGTGGGTTAAAGGAGCTGGTGTCCTCATTGACGGAACAAACGGAAGGATTGAGCATGGAATCAGCCCTGACGCTGCTGGCTGCACGCTTTCCGGGGCAGGTTACATTTTCGACCAGCTTCAGCTTCGAAGACCAGGTGATCACACACGCCATCGCTTCGCATGATATTCCTGTCACTCTTTTTACGCTGGATACCGGACGGCTTTTCGCGGAGACCTATTCCGTATGGAGCAGCACCAATGAGAAATACCATACCCGGGTGCAGGCCTATTATCCTGACCGCGCCCTGCTGGAAAAGCTGCTCAATGAGAAAGGGCCCAACTCCTTTTATGAGTCAGTGGACAATCGGAAAGAATGTTGCCGGATACGGAAAGTAGAACCCCTGAAACGCGCACTGAAAGGGAAAGCAATCTGGGTGACGGGCTTACGGGCGGAACATTCACCGGAGCGCAAGGATCATGCGCTGATAGAATGGGATGAAGGCAACCAGATCATCAAGTTCAACCCCCTGCTGCATTGGAATACGGCAAGGGTGAAAGAATATATAGACGGCAATGACGTCCCTTACAATGTACTGCATGACAGGGGCTTTGTCAGCATTGGCTGTGCGCCCTGCACCCGCGCCATCAGGCCGGGAGAGGATTTCCGGGCGGGCAGATGGTGGTGGGAGGACAGCAGCAAAAAGGAATGTGGATTACATACCTCTTAGGAGGGTAAAAAAATAATTATGAGCACAACGAATAAGTATCACTTGGATTATCTGGACCAGCTGGAGTCGGAAGCCATCCACATCCTGCGCGAAGTTGCAGGACAATTCGAACGGCCTGCCCTTCTTTTCAGCGGGGGCAAGGATTCCATCACGCTGGTATACCTGGCGCTGAAAGCCTTTCGGCCGGGTAAGTTCCCCTTCCCTCTTGTGCATATCGATACGGGACACAATTTCCCTGAAGCGTTGGATTTCCGGGATCAGCTGGCTGCCAGCATCGGAGAGAAGCTCATCGTCCGCAAGGTGGAGGATACCATCAAGGCCAGGCACCTGACGGAGCCCACGGGCAAATTCGCCAGCCGTAATGCGCTGCAGACCTATACGCTCCTGGATACCATTGAAGAGTTCGGGTTCGACGCCTGCATCGGCGGAGCCAGAAGAGACGAGGAAAAAGCAAGGGCAAAAGAGCGGATCTTTTCGGTGCGGGATGAGTTCGGCGGATGGGATCCCAAACGGCAGCGGCCTGAATTGTGGAATACCTACAACGGGAAGATCAGGAAAGGTGAGAATGTGCGTGCATTCCCTATCAGCAACTGGACGGAGCTGGACATCTGGAACTATATTCGTCGCGAGAAGATAGACCTTCCTTCCATTTATTTTTCGCATGAGCGGGAGGTCATCGGGTACGAAGGCCAGTGGGTGGCCGTATCACCTTTCATCCGGCTGGACCCCAGCGACCAGGTAGAAACCAGGCGCGTGCGCTACCGCACGGTGGGAGATATGACATGTACTGCGGCTGTGGAATCCGGCGCCTCCGTCATCGATGATATTATCCGTGAGATCACTGCCACGCGTACCAGCGAACGGGGTGAGACCCGCATCGATGATAAGGTGTCAGAGGCGGCGATGGAGGACAGGAAAAAGAACGGTTACTTTTAGAAGGCTTAAAAATATTAGAATATGGATCTGTTAAGATTTATTACGGCAGGCAGCGTGGATGACGGGAAGAGCACCCTCATCGGCCGGTTGTTATACGACAGCAAAAGCATCCTGGCGGACCAGCTGGAAGCGCTGGAAAAACAAAGCAGGAACAAGGAGGACGGAGAGATCGACCTGGCGCTCCTGACCGACGGCCTTCGTGCGGAGCGGGAGCAAGGTATTACCATCGACGTCGCCTACAAATATTTTTCCACGCCCAAACGGAAGTTCATCATCGCAGATGCGCCCGGGCATATCCAGTACACCCGGAATATGATCACCGGCGCTTCCAATGCGAACCTGATCATCATTCTCGTGGATGCACGTAATGGTGTGGTGGAACAGACCCGCCGTCATTCGATCATTGCCAGCCTTTTGAACATCCCTCACGTGGTAGTCGCCATTAACAAAATGGACCTGGTAGATTATTCCGAAGATGTATATAACAATATTGCCATTGACTATGCGGAGACCGCCAGGACGCTGCAGTTAAGGGATGTGGTCTACCTGCCCATCAGCGCGTTGAAAGGTGATAATATCGTGGATCGGAGTGATAAGCTGGCCTGGTATGAAGGCCCCACGCTGCTGGAGCTGCTGGAGCAGACGGAGGTGGAGAAAGATGTCAACCTCACCCATGGCCGGCTGCCCGTTCAATATGTTATCCGTCCCCAGACCGAGGAGCTGCATGACTATCGGGGATATGCGGGAAAGATCGTCAGCGGCGTGTACCGTAAAGGCGATGCCGTCACCGTGCTGCCCGCGGGGCTCACCAGCCGTATCAAAAGCATCGAAACTGGCGGCAGGGAAGTGGAAGAGGCTTTTGCGCCTCAAAGCGCCATCCTGCAGCTGGAAGACGACATCGATATCAGCCGGGGCGACCTCATCGTGACGAACGAACATCCGCCCCGTGTCGACCAGGAGCTGGAAGTGCTGCTGTGCTGGATGGATACGAAGCCACTCATCCCGGGCAATAAATATCTCCTCCAGCAAGGCAGCCGGGTAGTACGCGCCGTGGTAAAAGAAATAGCGTACCAGCTGGATGTCAATACCCTGGAGAAGAATACCAGCCCGGGACAGATCGGACTGAATGATATTGTGAAAGTCACCATCCGTACGGCTACTCCCCTGCCTTTCGACAGCTATAGTTCGCTACAGGCGAACGGCGGCGCAATCCTGGTGGATGAAACCAGTTACGTAACAGTGGGGGCCTGCATGATTCAATAGGCTGAGCACAGCGAACCCGGCAGAAGGCCCATCATAGGCGTCTAACCACACCAAACTCCGAACCGTCAGGTTCAGGGCTTAAAAAAGATAAAAGAGTAGAGAGCAAACAAAAGAGATGCAACCCAAAGGTAAAGTGATATTAGCAGGCGCAGGACCCGGAGACCCGGAACTGCTGACCATTAAAGCCCTCCGCTGGCTTCAAAAAGCTGACGTGGTGATCGTCGATCGGCTGGTCAGCCGGGAGGCTTTGCAGGAATTTACCCGTGAAGACGTGCTTATCGTGCCGGTGGGGAAAAAATGCAGTGACCATGCTTCCACGCCGCAGGAAATCATCAATGAGCTCCTGGTGGAATATGCGCTCCAGGGGAAGCTGGTGGTGAGGTTGAAAGGCGGCGATGTCTCCATCTTCTCCAATGTGCTGGATGAGCTGAAGACGCTCACCGAACACCAGATCGAGTATGAGATCATTCCGGGCGTGACGGCAGCACTTGGTGCGGCCGCCTGTGCCGGCATTCCGCTGACAGCCCGGGGTTATGCCACGGCGGTGCGTATGCTGACCTACTACAGGAGCGAGCTGCTGAACGAATCCTATATGCAGGACCTGGCGCGGACTGACGACACCCTCGTGTTCTATATGTCTTCCGGCACGCTGGACCAGCTGGTGGAAAAGCTGGTGCACTATGGGATAGCATCCGACAAATGGATAGCCATTGTCGAACAGGCCACCACGCCGTTGCAGCATGTACATCATTATCCTGTCAATGATTACCTGGACAAAGCCGCAGGCAGCAGCTATGCGTCCCCTACCCTGATCATCATTGGAAAAGTAGCGGCACTACACGGATCTTTCGGATGGATGCCGGATAGCCGCAGCAATGAACATTATTTTACCCCCTTGAGCGTAGCGGGGGCAGACCTATACAATAAAAAGTTACCGACATGCTGACAACGCCGAAATTGAAGACTTTACAGGAGCTGATAGCCGGCGCGACTAAAGAAGAGCTGATCTGGCTGAGCGGCTATCTGGCCGGCGTGGTAGCACAGACCACCGGGCAACCGGCCATTACCACCAACGTCCTGGTTACGGCGCCGGAGCCGGAAGCTGCGGCAAAGCCTGTCGTGAGCAAGATCACTATAGCCTACGGGACGGAAACGGGCAACTCCAAGAAACTGGCAACGGACTTTGCCGCCAGGGCCAAAAAGAAGGGGATCAATGCGAAATTAGTGGGATTGGAACAATACCGGCTCACGGACCTTTCCAAGGAGGAATATTTCTTCACTGTCATCAGCACGCAGGGCGATGGCGAACCCCCTGCCTCTGCCAGGAAATTTTACGATCACATCCATAAGGAAAGCTTGCAGCTGACCCAGCTGAAATACAGCGTGCTGGCCCTTGGCGATACATCCTATCCCCTCTTCTGCAAGGCCGGCGAGGACGTGGATGAGCAATTACAACGCATGGGAGGCCAACGCATCGTCTCGCTGCAGAAGTGCGATACGGATTATGAGGTGGAGGCCGGCGGCTGGTTCGACCAGATCCTGCAGAAGCTGGTCAGCAGCACCGCCCCGGCGCTCAGCGCTCCCGGCGTCGTTGTCCGTAAGTCCACGGGTAAAAAGATCCATGCAGGCACTGTTATCAGCAATATCAACCTCAACGACATCGGCTCCGGCAAACAAACCCACCACCTGGAGATCGCCGCCGAAGTGGAATACCAGCCAGGCGACTCCATTGGTATCACACCGGAAAATCCCCGGGAGATCGTAGAGGCTATCATATCCCTCACAGGGATCGATCCGACACGCAAAATGACCTACCGGGAAGAGGAGCTATCCGTAGCAGACCTGCTGCGCAGGAAGCTGAACATTGTTTTCCTCCCGGAGCGGGTGGTGAAAAAATATGCCGCCATCGTCCGGCAGGATATTCCCGAAACCAGGATCGGGCTGCTGGACCTGCTGAAGATCTATCCCGTAAAAGATATCACGCAATTCCAGGAGGTCATCAGCATCCTCGAACCTACCGCCCCACGACTGTACTCTATTTCTTCGTCACCGGAAGCACATGGCGGCGAGGTACATATCACGGTGGCCAAAGACACCTTTGTCGTCAACGGTGAGACCAAGCACGGTCTCTGCTCCGACGTATTGTCGCAACTGAGCCCGGATCAGACGCTGGAGTTCTATGTACATAAAAATTCTCAGTTCAAGCTCCCGGACCACGACAAGGACGTTATCATGATCGGGCCGGGAACGGGTATCGCCCCCTTCCGCAGCTTCCTGGCAGAGCGCGATGCCACGGGCGCCGGCGGCAGGAACTGGCTGTTTTTCGGCGACCAGCATTTTACCACCGACTTCCTTTACCAGACTGAGATACAAAACTGGATACAAACGGGCGTACTAACGAAGATCAATACTGCTTTTTCCCGCGATCAGCAGGATAAGGTATACGTTCAGCATAAGATGCATAAACAGGCAGCCGAGCTGTATGCGTGGCTCGAGGCCGGCGCCTATGTATATCTTTGCGGAGCAAAAGAGCCGATGAGCGTGGATGTCGAAAATGCCCTGCTGACAATTATACAGCAGCAGGGGAAAAAGAACGCCGCGCAGGCGGAAGGCTATCTGGACGAGCTGAAAGAAGCCGGCCGGTATGTAAAAGACGTGTATTAAATAAAAGAACTTATGAGCGAGACCAAGCAAACGAATGTAGTACCCGTGGAGCCTCCCAAACAAGTGAACCTGACCCCGGTGGAGCGGATCAAGCAGAAGAGCGATGGGCTGAGGGGTACGTTGGTGGAAAGACTGCAGGACGAGGTGACAGGCGCCATCAGCGAGGACGACCAGTCCCTGGTGAAGTTTCACGGCATGTACCAGCAGGATGACCGGGACAGACGGGAAGAGCGCGCAGAAAAGAAACTGGAGCGGCTGTATTCCTTTATGATCCGTCTCCGGTTGCCGGGAGGGTTCCTTACACCCGAACAATGGATCGCCCTTCATCATATAGCGGGAGAGAATTCCACAGGCACGATCAAGATCACCACCCGGATGACCGTCCAGCTGCATGGATTGCTGAAATCCCGGCTAAAACCCACGATCAAGGCTTTCAACGAGGCCGGGCTCGACTCTATCGCCACCTGCGGCGATGTAAATCGTAATGTCACTTGTGCAGCGCATCCCCTGCAGTCAGAAGTACATGAGCAGGTGCACGCCTATACGGCAAGGATCAGCGAGCTGCTGAAGCCGAAGACGCATGCCTATTACGAGATCTGGCTGGATGAAGAAAAGCTCGCCGACAAGTCCTCGGAAGAGGATCCCTTATACCAGGACCGGTATCTGCCCCGGAAATTCAAGATCGGCATTGCAATCCCGCCTAACAACGAGGTGGATGTATTTACCAATGACCTGGGGCTCACCGCTATCATAGAGAAAAAGACCTTAAAAGGATTCAACATCGCCATCGGCGGCGGCCTGGGTACCACCCATGGCAACGCAGAGACCTATGCCCGCCTGGCTACCACCATCGGCTATATCCCCGTCACTTCCGGCGACGACAAGCTGATGAAAGCCATTTACGAGGTGCTGACGATCCAGCGGGATTATGGCAACCGCAGCGACCGGAAACTGGCCAGGCTGAAGTACACAGTGGATAAGTATGGGATCGAATGGTATAAGGAGGAGTTGGAGCGCCGCACAGGGTTCCGGCTGGAAGAGGCACGCCCTGTCAGTTTCACCGACCGCATCGACTATTACGGATGGCGCCAGAATCACAAGGGACTTTGGTACTACACGCCTTTCATCGAGAACGGCCGCGTGCTCGATGACGAGAAGGTAGCGCTAAAGACCGCCCTGCTGGAAGTGGCTCAAACGGGAAAAGCGAATTTCCGATTTACGGGTAATCAAAACCTCATCCTGGCGGATATAAACAAGAAAGATAAAGCAGCCATCGACACGATCCTGGAAAAGTACGGCATCATCCGGCATACGGAGACGGCCTCGGCCCTGCGCAAGAACGCCATGGCTTGTGTTGCCCTGCCCACCTGCCCCCTGGCATTGGCCGAAGCGCAGCGATATTTGCCTGTGCTGATCGACAAGATCGAGGAGCTGGTGAACAAGCATGAGCTGAACGACGAGAATATCATCACCCGGATGACGGGTTGTCCCAATGGGTGCGGACGCCCCTACGCTGCCGAGATAGGTTTTGTAGGCACTGCTCCGGGACATTATAATATGCATCTCGCGGGCGACCATGAAGGGTTGCGCCTTAACAGGATCTATAAAGAGAACCTGGACGAGGCCTCCATCCTCCGGGAACTGGACCTCCTTTTCTGGCTTTATAGGAAAGAGCGGATTACAGGAGAAAAGTTCGGGGATTTTGCCTGGAGACAGAAATGGTACAAAGGCTGAGCACAGCGAAGCCGCGCGAAGCGCAATAGTTTAGAGTCTAACCAATCAAAATGCTGCGTGCAGCATTTTTTAAATTATATTTTTAGTCTATTAAATCAATAGACTATTTTTGCGAGCAAAAAGTCTATAAAATAAGTAGACTAACACTTTAAAAAACATCTTAAAACGCCCAAACGATTTCGTTATGAGAAATGCGAAAATGCTAACAACCCTTATCCTTTTTTCACTCCTGTTCGCGGGCAAATCCCTCTTTGCCCAGGACAACAATTCCATTATCGAGATCTCCGGCAGGGTGACTGACCAGGAAAAGAAGGAACCTCTCCCTGATGTCTCCGTGCAGGTGAAGGGCACCGTCACCGGCACGGTAACCAACCAGTCCGGTGATTTCAGGCTGCGTACCAAAGCCAGGCTGCCTTTTACCCTGATATTCTCTTCCGTCGGCTTCAGACAGCAGGAATTCGAGGTCAGGAGCCTGGGCTCCAATCTGCAGATAGCCCTGACCACGCAGACGGTGCTGGGCAACGAGCTGGTGGTGACAGCCAGTCGCCTGCCGGAAAGCATATTAAGAAGCCCCGTCGCCATTAACAAGCTGGATATCCGGGCCATCCGGGAGAGTCCTTCTCCCAGCTTTTACGATGCCTTGGAAAATGTGAAAGGCGTACAGATGACCACCTCCAGTCTCACTTTTAAAGTCCCGAATACCAGGGGGTTCAATATCCCCAATAACTTCCGTTTTATGCAGCTGGTGGATGGCGTGGATATGCAGGCCGCCACCCTGGGTGTACCGCTGGGCAATGCCATCGGGCCTACCGAGCTGGATATCGCCAGCGTCGAGATCACGCCGGGCGCAGCCAGCGCCCTATACGGGATGAATGCCGTCAACGGCATGGCCAACCTGTTGACAAAAAGTCCCTTCACAAGCCAGGGTCTCAGCATCTACCACAAAACAGGCGTCAACCACGTCGACGGTAAGGACCACGATCCCGCCATACTTACAGAGTCGGCCATCCGCTATGCCAAAGTGATCAATAATAAATGGGCTGTCAAACTGAACTTCGGATATATGCAGGGCACGGACTGGCGAAGCAATACCCGCCTGGACCAGAACCCCAATAACCTCAAAAGCGCCAACCCCCGCTTCTCCGCCCTCAACGGCCCTGAGAACAATATGGCTTTCGACGGCTGGAATAAATATGGGGACGATGTACTGTCCGGCAGCAACGTCGTATCCATTGACGGTCTCAGGATCGATAAGACAGACAATCAAACTTTACGGGTGGCCCGCACAGGATACTGGGAGACAGACCTCGTGAAGCCCCAGGTAAGAAATATAAAATTCGACGCGGCCCTGCATTATCGCCTGTCCGAAAAGACAGAGATCTCCTACAGCTACCGCATAGGCTCCATGGATGGCGTATTCCAGCGGGGGAACAAGATCCGGCTGGATAATGTCGTCGTACAAAACCATCATCTGGAGCTCAAAGGCAGCAACTATGTCGTCCGGGCCTATGTCTCCCTGGAGAATACAGGCGACTCCTACAACGTGAAACCGCTGGCCGATAACCTGGACCTGTATACCGGCGGCGCCACCGATACCAAGAAGCCTGGCGACTGGGGCTCCAAATACAAGGCGGCGCTGCAGAAATTTGCCGCCGACCATGGCGGCGAGCTTACCTCCGCCAACCTTGCAGATGCAGGCCGGTATGCCCGGGCTCAGGCAGACGCCGGGCGGGCCGAGCCAGGTACAGCCCGGTTTAACAGTCTGGTAGACACCATTCGAAAGATCAATAACTGGGACATCAAGTCCGCCTCCATACCCGATGCGCCCGTCACCGGCGGCGCAGCCCTTATCCAGAAGAGCCGCCTGTACCACACCGAAGCCCAATGGGACCTCTCCAGATACACCAAGGTCCTGGACCTGCTCATCGGCGCCGACGCCCGTATTTACCAGGTCATCCCTGATGGCAATAACTTCGTAGACTTTTCCCGCCCCATCGCTGACAGGAACAAGCCTGAAAAAGACGGCAGCTTTGGAAAAGACGTGCTGTACAAAAAGTTCGGCGGCTTCGCCCAGGTAACGAAGACCTTCTTCGATGAAAAGCTGAAACTGTTCGCTTCCCTCCGCTATGACTATAACCCGGAGTTCGACCCCAAATTTACTCCTCGCGTAGCGGCGGTGTACACACTGAACCAACGGCATAACTTCCGTCTCACTTTCCAGAACGGCTACCGCTTCCCCGCCCTCTTCGAAGCTCTCTCCTACGTTAACAACGGCCGGGTGAAAAGGGTGGGCAGCCTCCCCTATATCAACGAAGGACTGGGCTACCTGGAGAACAGCTATACACAGCAATCCGTCGTCAATTTCAATGCTGCGGTCAGCGCAGCCGGCGGCACCAGGGACGCGGCCCTCGCCAACCGTAACCTCCTGGAATGGGCCAACCTGCCCAATGCCAGGCCCGAGCGTATTACATCTTTCGAAGCAGGCTACAAGAGCGTACTCCTGAACAATACCCTGGTCGTCGACGTAGATGCTTATATCAACTCCTATAACGGCTTCCTCGGACAGGTGCAGGTGTATGTTCCCCATGGCGTGACCATCGGCACCGACACCGCCGTGCTGGCCATGTTGGACAAGAACAGGAATGCCCAGGACCGATACCGCGTATACACCAATGCAAAAAACACCTATCACAATTTCGGATCCGCCCTTTCTGTGAACTATAACTTCTATAAGAAATATACCATAGGCGGCGCCCTGAACTTCAATGAAATGAAGTCCAATAAGACGAACGACGTCTTTGTCACCGGATTCAACACTCCGAAATGGTCGGGAAATATTTCTTTCGGCAACCGCGAGATCGTAAAGAACATCGGCTTCAACGTGGTCTGGAGGTGGCAGGACAGCTTCCTTTGGGAGAGCCCCCTGGTGACAGGCAGCGTCTCGGCCTTCAGCACAGTGGACGCCCAGGTGAGCTTTCGTCTCCCCAAACTGTATTCCACCATCAAGCTGGGAGGGTCGAACCTCTTCGATCACCGATATCTGCAGTATGCCGGCGGTCCCACAATAGGCGGCCTTTACTATGCGGCCATTACCATCGACGGATTGTTGAAATAAGACGTATGGAGTGGGTATTATTCTATAAATTTGGAGGACTATGGAGATAAATGATCATCCAATCGGTGTGACGCCCGCAGAAGCCAGGGAAGAGCAGGAAGGCAACCGGCTCTTCCCCGTCTTTTTAAAGCTGGAAGAGCTTTCCCTGCTGATCGTAGGCGGTGGAAATGTGGCCCTGGAAAAGCTGCATGCCGTACTTTCCAATGCACCTGCCACCAGGATAAAGATCGTGGCGAAGGTAGTGTCGGAAGGCCTGGCCGCGGAAGCGGCTTTGCATGCCAATATAGAATTGATAGAAAAACCTTACGACCGCAGCGATCTGGAGGGGGCCGACCTTGTCATCGCGGCGGTGAATGATATTCCCGTCGCCACACAGATCAAGACAGACGCGCGACGGGCGGGGAAGCTGGTGAACGTGGCAGACAAACCGGAGCTCTGTGATTTTTATCTCAGCTCCGTGGTCAGGAAAGGCAACCTGAAGATCGCTATCTCCACGAACGGCAAATCTCCTACCATTGCCAAGCGGCTGAAGGAAGAGATCAGCAGCATGATCCCCGATGAAATGGAGAGCGTCCTCGACAATATGCAGACGATACGGCAGCGGATGAATGGAGATTTCAGCGAGAAAGTGCGGCGGCTGAATGACCTCACCAGTGTCCTGGTTGCTAAACAGGCGGTGCCGGATAAACCGGAGATCCTCCATCGGCCTCCTCCTGGCAAATGGATGCAAATAGTAAAATGGTGCCTATTCGCTTTCCTTTTTATGATCCTGGGGCACGGCCTGCTTTCACTGGTGCCTCTCCGTGATATCGGGCGGTATATCGAGACCATCCCTCAGGATGCCATTCATGGGTTTCTCATCATGATGCTGACCGGATTTATTGCGCAAATGGTGGACGGTTCGATGGGACTGGGCTATGGCACCATCGCCACCACTTTCCTGCTGGCGAATGGGGTAAGCCCCGCGATCGTCAGCAGCCGGGTGCATTCTGCCCGTGTCTTTTCCAGCGGTGTATCCGGGTACAGCCACCACCGGTTTGGGAACATCAACAAAAAGCTCTTCAGCGTACTGGTCATACCAGGTTGCATCGGGGCGGTGATTGGCGCTTCCCTTGCCTATTTTGGACAGAAATATGCCTCCTATGTCCGGATACCTTTGTCTATCTACACTGTTTACCTGGGATATTACATCCTGAGAAAAGCTTTCATACGCACGAACCCGAAAGACAAAGTTAAAAAAGCCGGCTGGCTGGCTTCGATAGGAGGCTTTATGGACGCCTTTGCCGGAGGCGGCTGGGGAACGCTGGTCACCAGCACACTGATCTCCAAGCGCCGGAATCCCCGATATGTCATCGGGTCCGTATGCCTGGCAGAATTTTTTGTAGTCCTGTCCAGCGCCATTACCTTTTTTATCCTGCTGAAGCATATTCCCCTGATGGATGTTGCGGGCATGATCCTGGGAGGAGTCATTGCGGCGCCGATCGCCGCAAGGCTGGTGGGCAAGCTGCCCATTAAAGCTATGTTCATTGCCGTGGGAGCGCTGGTGATCCTTGCCAGCTGCAATACGCTATTCAAGGCCGTTATCACCGTGATGAAAAGTTTCTAGCGCACTTCAGACCACCATCAGGCTGCACCCGCGGATATCACTGTTGTCCACCCGTCCGGACACTTCAAAACTGCCGTCGGCATGAATACGCCCGATGTCATCCACCGCTATAAAGCTACAGGAATAGATATTCGCCAGGTCGATGATATTCAACAGCCCCTCTCCCCTGTCCGTCACATCCAGCGGATCGTCTTCCTTCCTTACCAGCACCTTCATCCAGGGCGGACAGCGAAAGCGTCCTTCGCCGGCCGAATAGGCCTGGGAAAGCAGCTCCGTCATCCCATATTCCGCGTGTACCGTCTTTACGCCCAGCCTTCGCTGAAGGAAGGCATGCAGCTCGGGCCGTGTGATCTCCTTGCGGCGGCCCTTCATGCCGCCCGTCTCCATCACAATGGTATGTTGCAGGTGCAGCGCGTATTTTTCCGCAAAGTCCAGCAGGGCAAATGTCACCCCGATAAGCAGGGTCTTTTGCCCTTTCTTCTCCAGCTCCGTCAGCAGCCCTTGCAGCCTTTCATGCTCGTAAAGATAAAAACCGCTGTCCGGATGGCCGCTGAGACCGATCAGTTCATGGACCATCACCACGAGTGAGGAGTTGGACCTTTCCAGGTAAGCTGGCAGCAGACCGATGATACAATAGTCCCCGGGAAGTCCATAAAACAACCGGAAGCACCGGATAAAGCTTTCCTTATAGAGCTCCAGGTCTTTTACCTCGTGGCGGCTGCCGCCGGTGCCCGTGGTTCCGGAGCTTTCGAACACGGCGGCAGGGACAAAGTCCGTCGTCCGTACTTCCCCGGACTTAAAGAAGCTCACAGGCAGGAAGGGTATCTGCGACAACGACTGTACCGTATCCGGCGGAACCCCCAACGTATCCACCCAACTACGGTAAAGCGGGTTATGTTCATATTGAAAATGAAATACCTCCAAAGCCAGGCTGGGGAGCGGTGTGCCCCCGAAAATGTCCTTTTCCAGTTGGGTCATTCCAATCGGTGTATTTAGCGTCTTTTTAGTCAATTAATTGCAAAAATTGCGTTAAGGCTGGACCTTTTCGACAAAATTAGGTAGGTTTGTACATATATCCATCCAGCATGAAGCTTTCGTGTTTATTGTTACCCGGAATATTGATAACGATGACCATTGCCGTATCAGCCTGCAGCAAAAGTGGAAATGGCAGCAAACCGAAGATCAGCATAGAGTCCTTGAACAATCCCGTCCAGCCGGACGAATCATTGACGGTGAACATCAAGTTCACCAATGGCAGCAAGCTTTCCAAAGGTACTTTCGTGGCTTTTCGCACGCGTCTTAATCAGATCCAGCCGCCCAATCCCGTCAGCGGCGACACCGTCTCTTTCAAGATCCCCGAATTCAGCGCCGAAAAAGGCGAGCTGCAATTCATACAACCTTACCAGGGCTACCTTCATTTTATCGATCATATCAACGACACGCTGGTACTTAAGTTCGCGGTCATCGACGTCAACGGGATATCCAGCGATACCATTTCATCGCCCCAGATCATCGTGATCAACCCTTAAGATCTTTGATCCAGTAATTATTTAGCGCCTTGCTACGAAAAATATTCGATCTTTTTATCTTCAGCAGTCTATACATTGCCTTGTGTGCCGTTTTGATGGTTTGGCAGACGAGCTGGTTGCTGTTGGGAGCCCCCTCTTCGGGAAGGCTGATAGGATTTGTATTTTTCTCCACCATCTGCAGCTATAATTTTCACTGGTATCTGACCCCCTATTCAGTGAATCCTTCGCGGCGGGCGCTGTGGACACAAAGGCATAAGGTGCTGCATTTCATTCTATATCTGGTGGGATTCGTGGGGTCCGCCGTCTATTTTTTTTACCTGCTTTCTCACATCGTTGCCCTCTGTTTCGGGGTTTTTGTCACTTTTCTTTATTCGGCCCCCAAACTGCCGCACCCCATCTTCCGGCGGCTGCGGGATATCGCTGTCGGCAAGACCATTTTTCTCGCCTTTGTCTGGATGTACGTGACCACGGTGCTGCCCCTGATCGTTGCAGGCACTTCCTGGCAGGCAGGGCATTTCCTCTTTTCCCTGGGCCGGTTTTTCCTCATCTATGCCATCTGTATCCTCTTCGATTACCGGGACCGTGAGGACGATAAAAAGGATGGGATCAGGAGCCTCATCACCCTATTGAACGAAAAAGGGATCCATCGCCTCTTCGTCACGTCGCTAAGCCTGTTCGGGTTGACCACGATAGCCCTGGCCTTCTTCCATTATCCGGCCTTTTATATCCTGCTGCTGCTGATACCAGGTATATTGTTAGCCTTTTTATACGGGAGGGCCAAAAAGGATTTTTCCGATTACCTCTATTACTTCGTACTTGACGGCCTGATGATGTTTTCGGGTCTGCTGATGCTGGTCTTCCGAATTTAGTTAAATTTGTAGCTTATCAACTATACTGAAATACCGACAAAATGGCAAAATCCACGAAGACCACCACAAAATCCCCGTCCATATTGACTACCCGATCGCTGAATTTCCTGAAGAATTATATCAACAATCCGTCTCCCGTCGGTTTTGAGAGCAGCGGACAGCAGCTCTGGCTGGACTATCTCAAGCCATATGTCGACAGCTATTTTACCGATCCTTATGGCACCGCCGTCGGCGTGGTGAATCCCAAGGCTGCCTTTAAGGTCGTCATCGAAGCCCATGCCGATGAGATCAGCTGGTTCGTCAACTACATCACCCCCGAAGGATTGTTGTACCTCAAGCGCAATGGAGGCGTTGACCACCAGATAGCGCCTGCCCAAAGGGTATTTATCCATGGTAAGAAAGGCATGGTACCTGCCGTATTCGGATGGCCTGCCATTCATACAAGGCTGGGAAACCCGGACGCCAAAGAGCAGCAGCCTAAAGTTGACAACCTCTTTCTCGACACAGGCGCGCGCAACAGGAAAGAAGTCGAGGACCTGGGCGTTCACATCGGGGCGGTGGTCACCTATCAGGCGGGATATGAAGAGCTGGCTTACGATTACCTGGTTGGCCGCGCCTTCGACAATCGCGTTGGGGGATTTATGATCGCCGAAGTAGCGCGTCTCCTGCATGAACATAAAAAGAAACTATCTTTCGGGCTGTATATCGTCAATGCCGTACAGGAAGAAGTGGGATTAAGAGGCGCGGAGATGATCGCCCGGCGGATAAAGCCGGATGTAGCCATCATTACGGATGTCACCCACGATACCTCCACGCCCATGATCAATAAGATCATTGAAGGGGATATTTCCTGCGGCAAAGGTCCTTCCCTTGCATTCGGTCCTGCCGTGCACAACAAGCTGCTGGCCCTGGTACAGGACGTGGCAGGTAAGAAAGAGATCCCCGTGCAAATGAGGGCAGTGTCCAGAAGCACGGGCACGGATACGGACTCCTTCGCCTATGCCAACGATGGCTGCCCTTCCGTACTGATCTCCATTCCTCTCCGTTATATGCATACGACGGTGGAGATGCTGCACAAAAAAGATATTGAGCAAACCATTCAATTGATGTATGAGACCCTGCTGACTTTGACGCCACAAACCAATTTACGGTATCTATGATAGGAAAGCTCTTTTTATACATCGACCCGGGCAGCGGCAGTTATCTGATACAGATGATCATTGCCGCCGTATTGGGCGTCGCTTTTTATTTCAGGAACCTGTGGTGGAAGTTCAGGTCTTTTTTCTCGAAGAGCAAAAAAGACCAGCCACCGAAAAATGACAGTGAAAATGCCTGAGCCGATCCATCACCCGTCATCTTACAGGGATCCGTCGGGTTTTGTATTCCAGGTGAATGGCATTTATCACAGGCAGGTGAACCAGTCCTATGCAGCGGATTATACCTCGCTCATGGATTCCGGTCTGTATTCGGCGCTGGCGGAAAAAGGATGGATCATCGCTCACCAGGAAATACCCGGCAACCTCACGGGTTCGGCAGATTGGTATAAGACCCTGCTGCCAGACCAGCTGGACCAGATCACCTATCCTTACGAATGGGGCTTTGAGCAATTGCGGGATGCAGCCCTCCGTACATTGTCCATCCTTTCCATTGCTATGCAGCGGGGCATGATCCTGAAGGACGCTACTCCTTTTAATTTACAGTTCGTCAAGGGTAAGCCCCTGTTTATCGACACGCTCTCTTTTGAAAGATACGATCCGGCCTTGCCCTGGGTAGCTTATCGCCAGTTCTGCGAGTGTTTTCTATTCCCCCTGTACCTGGAACATTATTGTGGCATCGAACTGGGTAAGCTGCTCACCGCGTACCCGGACGGCATCCCGGCGAATGTAACAGCGCGGCTGCTTCCCGGAAAAAGCAGGTTGAGCCCCGGCGCCCTGATGCATGTGCACCTGCAAAGTTGGGTGGGCACAGGCAGCGCCCCCCGCCAGGGAAAGCCCCCGGCCTTCAGCCGGCAGAAACTGACGAATCTCGTTGAAAATCTTGCCGGCATCGTTAAGAAGCTCAGGACCCGCGTCCCCGCCCTTTCCACCTGGAACAACTATTACGGGCAAACCATTCTCAGCCGCAATTACCTGGAAGAAAAAGAAAAGCTGTTCCGGAATTTTATAGGTGATATCTCTTTCCGGACTGTGCTGGACATGGGCGCGAACGACGGCTATTTTTCACAGCTGCTGGCGGAGAGAAGCGATGTCGCTGTCATAGCCATCGACGCCGATGCCACCTGTATCAATAACCTCTACAATAAGCGGATCAGCAATATCCTTCCATTATGTGTCGACATACTGCATCCTTCCCCTGCCCTTGGTTTCCGTAACAGGGAGCGCTCTTCTTTCAACGACAGGTTCCGGGCGGAGCTGGTGGTTGCATTGGCCCTGATCCATCATCTGGTGCTCAGCGGGAATGTTCCGGTCCGTGATGTCGCAGGTCACCTGGCGGAACTAAGCAACCACCTGCTGATCATCGAATTTGTTCCCCTGGAGGACGAAAAGGCACAGGAGCTTATCCGGAACAAGCACAGATGGCACCTCCCCTACGATGAACCTTCTTTCGAGCGGTTTTTCCTGGAATATTTCTCCATCGTGAAAAAAAGTAAAGTACCGGGGACGGAAAGGATCCTATATATGATGAAAAAACTTCAGCCGCAGAAATGAAAATGAAATTGCGCTATATCCCTCTTTTCCCTTTTTTGTTACCCGTATTCTTCGTATTGCATGGGTTCATTGAAAACAGGCCTTTCATAAGCCTCCGCGATTGCGGTGGACTGGTATTGACCTACCTGCTGATAGCCGGGGGACTCTACATTTTATTGTACCTGTTCTACAGGAATGCAGCAAAGGCGTCATTAGCGTTGGGAACCCTGCAAGCCGTGTCCTTTTTCTTTGGCGCCATGCATGACTTCCTCACCCGGCACGCGGGATTTTTAAGCAGGTACAGCGTTATCCTACCCGTCCTTACGATCCTGATAGCCACGGCATTGGTCTGGCTGAAGAAGACTTCCCGCAAGCTGAGCGGCCTCGTATTGTTCCTGAACGTATTACTGTTGATTTATCTCCTGGTGGACGGGGCAAGCGCTTTTTTCACGGGTGATCAAAACCAGGAACGTCTGACGCTGGCCACTCCCATTAAACAGGCTGGCCCTGCCTGCGACACCTGTACCTACCCGGATGTCTACCTGTTGTTAATGGATGAATATGCCAGCACGGCCTCCCTGAAAGAATGGTTCCACTATGACAACAGCGCACTGGACAGTTTTTTGCGGGAGAGAGGATTTCATATTCAACAGGGCAGTCGCAGTAATTATAATTTCACTTCTTTTTCGATGGCCTCCATCCTGAACATGTCCTACCTGGAAGGTCTCGAGCCAGGCAACGTCGCCACCATCGCCGGCTACGCTTCCAGCAAGGACCTGATACGCAGCTGTGAAGTCGTAAAACAGTTCGCCGCACATGGATATGACATCGTCAACTATTCTGTCTTCGACCTGGAAGGCAAACCTTCGGAAGTCAATCTGCATCTGCTGCCGGCCAAAGCAAGCCTCATCACCGGGCAAACGCTGTGGAGCCGTATTGTCCACGACATCGGGTGGAACCTCCATGGCCTACCGCTCCGGGCGATAAGAGACCAGGTGTACCAGATCCTTCATGACAACGACCATCTCATTGAAGAGGCAGAAAAACAAAGCGCTATGCGTTCCGCACGCCCCCGTTTTGTCTATGTACATCTTCTTCTGCCGCATAACCCCTTTTATTACGACAGCCATGGGTCGCTGAACGAGCCCGGCAATCTGCGCCAGAATATAGAGGGCTATCTGGACTACCTTCCTTATACCAATGAGGTGATCAAAAAACTGGTGACCTCCATCCAGCAGAACACGCATAATAATGCCGTGATCATTATGATGGGAGACCATGGGGTACGATATCCGGCCCCGGGCGACACGCTGAACATACACGACCATCAAAACCAAAATGCTATTTTCTTTCCGGGCAGGGATTATCATTTATTGTATGACAGCATCAGCGGGGTCAACCAGTTCAGGGTCGTCTTCAATAGCCTATTCCGGCAAAACATCCCTTTATTGAAGGATTCCACCGTTTATTTGACAGATAAGAAGCTTTAGTTACATTTGACTTCCATGAGCCGCATGCTAAAAAAGATACCGTTTTATGTTCTTCTCCTTCCGGTCTTCTTTGTCATTCATGGAAGCCTGGAATATTATGGCTATTTATCATTTTCCGATGTGGCACTGCTCATGATGACTTATTGCGCGGGAGCCGGGGCGCTGTTTGGGTTATTTTTTCTTATCTGCCGCCATGCCGGCAAAGCAGGCCTATACACTGGCGCTGTGCTTTTTTTTTATTTTTTCTTCGGAGCGATAAAAGATTTTTTCAAGATCCATATTCATTTCCTTCACCGGTGGTCTGTATTTCTTTCTCTATGGATGGCCCTGGCGATAGGCCTCTTCTTATACCTGCGCAGGAAACCACAAGTGGTGCCGCGATGGTCTCTTTTTTTGAACGGATTGTTCATCATTTATCTCGTCATAGATATCTCGGGACTGCTGATCTCGGCGTTAAGGCCCTCCGCCAGACGGGAAACGGGCGCCGTTACGCGGCATCTCTCACTGACGCCCGCGGCCGACAGTATTCACCGGCCTGACATTTATTTTTTATTGTTCGATGCATACGCCAGCTCAAAAGCGCTGCGGGAGCAATTCCACTATGACAATTCCGAACTCGATAGTTTTCTGGCCGTCCGGGGATTTCACATACAACGCAACAGCAGAAGTAATTACAAATACACCATCCTTTCGATGCCCTCCATTCTCAACATGGATTATCTCGACGATCTGAAAAATGTCAAAGGCGGTCCGGCGGAAGAGTATCTCTACCTCAGCGGACGGATCAGGGACAATGCTCTTACGGCCTGGCTAAAGGAGCAAGGGTACGACATCGTCAACTGCTCCATCTTCGACCTGGAAGGCAATCCTACGCCCATCTCGGAAACTTTGTTGCCGCTGAAAACGAGATTGATCACGGATCAGACTTTTTATTCAAGGTTCGTCCGGGACATTGCATGGAACTTCCTCCAGTATTTCCATGATCCCCTGTCAAAAAAAGTTCTTTACGGCCCTTTATATAACAATGAAAAGCTGGAGGAGGAACTGTTGAAGGAGGCCAATCTGCCCCGGGGCAGGCGTCCCCGTTTTATTTACGGTCATTTCAACCTTCCGCACCCCCCGTACTACTTTGATGGAAAAGGCCGGAAACTGAAGGTAGCGGCCCCCTATTCTCCGGCTGACGAGGACCGTACGGAGGATTACCTGGCTTATGTGTCCTATGCCAACCGTGTCCTGGAAAACATGATCCTGACGATCCAGCAACGGACCAACGGTAAGGCTGTGATCATATTCATGGGAGATCATGGTCTCCGTTGCCATGACCGGCTGGGATACAATCCACTTTTCTTCCTGGAGAACCAGAATGCCGTCTATTTCCCTTCCCGGGACTACCGACTGCTGTATGATAGTATCTCAGGGGTAAACCAGTTTCGGGTGGTGCTGAATACCCTGTTCAGGCAAAATATTCCTTTGTTAAAAGATTCAATCGTGAATGTAAAAGATAAGAAATAAATTTGCTTCCATTAAGCAATGGGAGTTCCATCAAAATTAAATCATACCAATTATGATAAGAAAGGACTGGACAATAGAGGAAATTAACGATATATACAATACGCCGCTGCTGGACCTGATCTACCAGGCTGCGAAGGTACACCGGGAGCACAATGAGACGGGAGAAGTGCAGGTCTGTACCCTGCTGTCGATCAAAACAGGCGGATGCCCGGAAGACTGCGCTTACTGTCCCCAGGCCGCCAGGTACAATACAGGGGTCAATGTACAGGCATTGATGAAAAAGGAGGAGGTCCTGGATTATGCCGCAAAAGCAAAGGCGGCCGGCTCTACCCGGTTTTGCATGGGCGCGGCCTGGAGAGAGGTGCGGGATAACAAGGATTTTGACAGGGTGCTGGATATGGTGAAAGGGGTGAATGAAATGGGGATGGAAGTTTGCTGTACACTGGGCATGCTGAATGAAGAACAGGCCAAAAAGCTGGCAGATGCTGGGCTCTATGCTTACAATCACAATCTGGATACATCTTCCGAATATTATAATGAAATCATCTCCACGAGGACCTATCATGATCGGTTGTCTACGCTGGATAATGTCCGTAAGGCCGGAGTGACCGTATGTTGCGGAGGCATTATTGGCCTGGGTGAGACGCATGCCGATCGTATCAAGATGCTGTATACTTTGTCGACGATGCCCGAGCACCCCGAAAGCGTTCCCATCAATGCGCTGGTGCGGGTGAAAGGCACGCCGCTGGAGAACAATCCCAAGGTCGATACCTGGGATATGGTGCGTATGATCGCCACTGCCCGGATACTGATGCCGCGTACGATGGTTCGCCTTAGCGCGGGAAGGGCGGAAATGAGCCAGGCGGAGCAAGCCCTTTGCTTTATGGCAGGCGCTAATTCCATCTTTGCCGGAGAGAAATTGCTGACGACCCCCAACCCATCGTTTGAAGAGGACAATATCATGTTCGAGCTGCTGGGATTGAAGCCAAGAGAGGCCTTCAAGACTGAGAAGGAGTTGGCGGAAGCGGCAGGGATCAGCTAATGCACGAGCTGGGCCCGAAGATATCCTATCTCTTCACATAAATAGGTCTTTCCGGCCAATACTTCGTCGATAGCCGCAATCATTTCGGTGCTGGAGGAGTTCTTGGTGACATATCCATTGGCGCCGTTGCGCAACATTTCGTTTACATAAGAACGTTCCGCCTGGACAGAGACGGCGATGATCTTAATATCGGTGTCGAATTGCCGGATGCTCCGGGTTGCCTCGATGCCATTGACAGGTTGCATATTGATATCCATCAGCATGACATCAGGCCGCAATTTTCTGGCAGCTTCGATCCCCTCCTGCCCGTTGGAGCACTGGGCGATGACCTTGATCCCAGGGGCCTGGTTCAGCACCCAGCTCCAGGCCTCCCGGACATGAAAATGATCATCTACGATAATTATCCTGACCATGAAAGTTTTTTCTACCAGATCAAAATTACTGCTAAAGCATTAAAAACAATCCAAATCGGCGCAATCCCCTACACGATTACCCAGTTTCCCCAGTGGGCACTTATCTCTACTTACGTCTGTCTAATCATTTAACCTTAGGTTAAGACCAAACTGGTTATATCCAGTCGTATTCGTGTAGAAACCCCGGGCATATCTCAGCTGTAATTTCTTAAGCAACACGCCCAGTCCAAATGAAAATCCGGTGAAGCCATTACTTGTTTGCCCGATGTTGAGCTCTTTTCTCCGGAGGTAATTATAGGCAACGGTGACCTCTACCCTATCTTCAGGAAATAGCTGCGCAGCCAGGATAAAATGGCGGAAGAGTTTGTCGATGGTGAAGGAAGAATTTTTATTATTCTGATCGAATCCATTGTAGTTGGAAAAAGTAGTGTCGTCATAGCGGATATTGAATTGCTGCAGGTGATGCGCCGTAAAAGAGAATTGGATAGGCGCCTTAGCGAGCCGCTTGGTCAGGCCCAGGGTCAGATCGAAAGGGAGATCGCCCCTGGTCGTTCCGGGATAAGGGCTTAGCTGAACGCCCATATTGCGCAGCGTGAGGCCCGCCTGGAACAGCTGTACACTGTCATAATAATTGATGCCGATGTCCAGGGCGGCGCCGGAAGACCGGTAGTATCCATACGAAGAATGGATGAATTTAAACGTGACGCCGTAAAACCATTTCTTCTCGTATTGACGGGAGGCAGCCACCTGCGCTACATAGTCGGAAGGGTGAAAATTGCCCAATATATTTCCCATGACGTCGGTCTGCGGAACATTGCCGTAATCCAGAAAATTCACGCCCATGGCAAAATTCATTTGCCACCGGGCGCTATGCATTGCCGCCCAGCAGCTGTAGTCGCGGACACCATCATACAGCGTGCTGAAAGAAGCATTGATCTGAGCATGCATGGAAGATCGCAGGAGTGCGGGGTTAGAAAAGGAGAGCCCGACGTCATCCGTGATGGCGGAATTGTTGATGCCGCCCAGGGCAGTGAGCTGGGGTGTATTAGGGAGGTTCAGGAAGCTATAGACAGTGTTGCCTCCCAGGGTTTGTGCAGCCAGCTGGCCAAAGTTTAACGAGAGGATGATGACTGCTATCAGCTTCATGACGTAGCTGCAAACTAGCAAAAATCCCTCATGGACATGAGGGATTTTTTTTAACCCTTAAAACAACCAACATGAAAATATTCATACGGCCTTGAATTGGATGGCCGTTTCATAATTAACATGCGGCATAAGGGTTTAGTTCATTCAGTGCGTCAGGCAAGCGCCAGTTCCAGCACTTGTTGCATATTCTTAACAAAACTAAACTTCATGCCCTTGATGAAAGAGGAGTCGATGTCCTGGATATCTTTTTCATTTTGCCAGCAGAGAATGATCTCTTTTAAACCAGCCCTTTTGGCAGCCAGCACTTTTTCCTTGATGCCCCCTACGGGCAGGACCTGGCCCCTCAGCGTGATCTCGCCGGTCATGGCCAGGTAAGGCTTGACTTTCTTTCCTGTAATCGCAGACGCGATGGAGCTCATCATGGTGACGCCAGCGCTGGGGCCGTCTTTTGGTACGGCGCCTTCGGGCACATGGACATGAATGGTCTTTTTATTAAACAGCTCAGGATCGATATCGTACTTGCGGGCATTCGACTGGAGATAGGTCAGGGCAGTGACGGCGCTCTCCTTCATTACATTGCCCAGGTTGCCCGTCAGCTTGAGATCCCCCTTGCCGTCGCTGAGGCTGGTCTCTACAAAAAGGATGTCCCCACCCACGTAGGTCCAGGCGAGTCCAACGGCTACGCCGGGCATATTCGCCACTTTATAGAGGTCATTGCTATAACGGGATTTGCCCAGGACCTTCTCCACGTCGGCGGGCGTAAGCTGGGATTTGACCTTGCCCTTCATGGCAAATTCCTTAGCCTGATAACGCATGATGGAAGCCAGCTGTCTGTCCAGCTCGCGGACGCCACTCTCCCGTGTATAGTCCTGGATGATCTTGGCCAGGACATTATCGTTGATCTTGAAATTCAATTTGTCGACGCCGTGCGCCTCCTTTTGCTTGGGAAGGAGATGCTGCCGGGCAATCTCTACTTTTTCTTCGATGGCGTAACCGCTTAAATCAATGATTTCCAACCTATCACGAAGAGCGGGCTGGATGGCGCTCAAGTCATTGGCCGTCGCTACGAACAGCACTTTACTCAGATCATATTCCAGTTCCAGGTAGTTGTCGTAGAAGGTATGGTTTTGTTCAGGGTCCAACACTTCCAATAAGGCGGAAGAGGGGTCGCCTCGAAAGTCCGTCCCCACCTTATCGATCTCGTCCAGGATCATGACAGGATTAGAAGATTTGACCTTGCGGAGCGCCTGGAGTATCCTGCCTGGCATTGCGCCGATATAGGTCTTGCGATGTCCCCGGATCTCACTCTCGTCATGGAGGCCCCCCAGGCTGATGCGGACGTATTTGCGGCCGATGGCCGAAGCGATGCTTCTGCCCAGGGAGGTTTTACCGATGCCCGGAGGTCCGACAAAGCAAAGGATGGGGCTTTTCATGTCTCCCTTCAGCTTGAGCACTGCCAGGTATTCCAGGATCCTTTCCTTCACCTTGTCCATGCCATAATGATCCAGGTCGAGTATTTTTTTAGCTTTTTTCAGGTCATACGAATCGTCCGTATAGTCCTGCCAGGGCAGCTCCAGCATCAGGTCGAGATGATTGTATACGACCGAATAGTCCGGTGTGCTGGGGTGCATGCGTTCCAGGCGTTCGATGCCTTTTTTGAACATGTCCCTGGCAGCGACCGGCCATTTCTTGCCTTCCGCCTTCTTCAGCATCTCCTTCACTTCCCGCTCATTGGTGTCGCCGCCCAATTCGTCCTTGATGCTTTTCAGCTGCTGTTGCAGGAAGTATTCCCGCTGCTGCTTGTCCAGCTCTGTCTTGGTCCTGTTGGTAAGCTTATTCTTGAGCTCGGCGAATTGCAATTCCCTTTGCAGCAGCTGCATCAGCAGGTCCGCACGGGACTTGATATGGTGGATCTCGAGGAGCTGTTGTTTTTCGTGGAGCTCTGTATTGAGGTTGCTGGAGATGAAATGGATGAGAAAGGATGGGTTCTCGATATTCTTCAGGATGATGGAGGCCTCTGAAGGGATGTTGGGCGATAGCTGGATGATCTGGGCGGCAAGGTCCTTGATATTGCTGACATAGGCTTCGAAGTCCTGCTCTTTGGGCGCTTCCTCTTCCTGCAACAGGACCACCTGGGCCTTGAAATAAGGATCTTCCGCCGTGACCGCACCCACCTTAAACCTTCGTTTGCCCTGGAGAATGACCGTGGTGCCTCCATCAGGCATTTTGATCAATTTTATGATGCGGGCCACCGTCCCTACGTCTTCCAGGTCGGACACGGACGGGTCTTCGATGCTGCTGTCCTTCTGCGCCAGCACTCCTATCAGCTTGTCCGCCTTATAGGCATCGTTCACGGCCTTGATACTTTTATCTCTGCCCACCGTGATGGGCAGCACTACGCCGGGAAAGAGCACGGTATTGCGCAGGGGGAGCACGGGTAATTCCTTGGGGATCTCGATATCGTTCAGGCTTTCGTTGTCGCTTTCATTCAAGGGTATGATTGGCATGAAATCCATATCATCTTCGGCACGCATAAATAAGTTCGATTCTTTCATCCTATTGTTTTTGTTTGCCGCCAGGGGTAATGGGCGCCCCGGACGGGCTGAATCCATGACAAAATAGCATCTGTAAAGGAAAAATCCTACTGTTTTTCAGAGGAATATATTGACCCCAGGGCCACGCTACCCAAAATTAAGCTATAAAAAATGGTTGGGTCGTTTCCAACCCAACCATTTTCAAAATGTCTTTTCTTATTAAAAGAACCTGAATCCTGCATACACCTGAAAACCCTGGTTCTTCCATTTCTGGTTGTCTGTGACGTCATTGATGTCAGTGAGGCCTACCACGTAACGGCCGCCCACTACCAGATTGGCAAGGTTGAGCTGCACACCGCCTACCAGGGAGAAGTCTCCTTTCTTGAAGGCATCCTTGGTGTTGTCCGCCAGATTCTTATCCTGACTCAATAAGATGCCGAACTGTGGACCCGCCTGGAGGCTGAGCAACTTGACAGGACGATAGCTCAGCAGCAAGGGGACGCTGAGATAGTTCAGCTTGCCTTTGACATCATTGAGTCCGCCCGGATAGATGGAGCTGAACTGGGTGCCTGTGCGGTAATTCGTTTGGTTCCATAATAACTCGGGTTGTATGCCCCATGAGCTGGTGAAATTGAGCTCTGCGAAAGCGCCGACATTGTAACCGAAGTGAAATCCCTGGTCGTAACCCTGGCCATCGACCTTGAATATATTGGCGCCGCCTTTTACGCCCAGATGGACGCCCTGGGCACGGGTATTAATAACGGCAAAGCCTACCAGCAATAGCGATAAAAAAATTGACTTACTCTTCATGTTAAAGGTGTTTTTGTGATTAACTGGTTTGAGAGTAATATTTCAACTTATATGCCAATGATTTTAAGAGGAAAATTATCTACACGCCACAATCATGCCACCCTTTCCATCTATTATTTCAACTGATATCCCAAAGAGAAATGGAAGCCATGATATTTCCATTCGTCGCTGCTGTTGATACCGTTGAGATTGGTCAGACCGGCAGTGTACCGTGCACCTATCTTTATTTTACCCAGGTTGAGCTGACCGCCGAAAACCAGTGACGCTTCGCCTTTCTTGAAAGCATCTTTGCTCTGGTATCCCGGAGCCTGCAGTAAGCCGGAGGTCTGGTTGACGAGATAGCTGTACTGGGGTCCTATTAAGATGGATAATTCGGGTGTAGGTTTAAAGGCCACCATCAAAGGAAGGGAAATATAATTTAAATAAACGTCGGCACCCGATACGCCACCATAAGTGCCATAGATCTGATTGAACTGGTCGTTGGTCTTGGCCCTGAGCTGGCTCCAGATCAGTTCGCCCTGTACACCCAGCAGCCTGTTGAAGCTATATTCTCCGTAGGCGCCCGCACTGAAGCCCGACTGCGTTTTCTGATCAAAGCTGCGGCCCGTGACCTTATAGAGATTGGCCCCGGCTGTTAAGCCCAGATGCAGTTTTTGAGCATAGGAGGAAGCAGTTGCAGTAGTTAACAAGACGAAAGAAATGATAACGAATTTCACTCTCGGGTTCATTGTTGATGCTGTTTTTTGGTTCAAATACAAATAATGGTGAATATAGGGTTGAATCCCTTATAGCTTTGTTAAAATATATTTAATGGCTCGTTAATCATCCCTCTGTACGTTAAATAGTTGTAAAACGTTGCCGGCCCGCAAATTTATGGCCTTTTGCGATAGGGTGTGAAGATATTATTGTGAAAAGGGTCAAGACGGCAAAAAGCGTTGATGAAAGGCATTTCGTCTACAAGTCACCGGTAGTAACCCGGCATCCGGGAAAGCTAACGCCCCCAAGCTTCAGGTCAGTTGGATAACGGTGATCTCAGGCAGGATCCCCACTCTGCCAGGATAGCCTATAAATCCAAATCCCCGGTTGACATACAGCTTCTGACGGCCTTCTTCATACAAGCCGGCCCATTGCTTATATACATATTGGACGGGACTCCATTTCAGGCCGGGGATCTCCACGCCGAACTGCATTCCGTGGGTATGGCCTGCCAGAGCGAGGTCGATGTCGGGAAAGTGGGGTCTTACCTGCGCGTCCCAGTGGCTGGGGTCATGGCTCATCAGGATCTTGAAAGGATATTTTTCGGCGCCGGCATAAGCTTCATTCAGCCGGCCATGTTTGGGAAAGCGGGCTTTGGCGCTCCAGTTCTCGATGCCGATCAGGGCGATGTGCTGACCGTCTTTTTCCAGGGCTACGTGCTCGTTCATCAGCAGCCTCCACCCCATATCGGTTTGCAGCTTTTTGAGCCGGTCCAGGTTCGCCTTTTTCAGTTCCGGCGTCTCCCACCAGATGTAATCCCCATAATCATGATTCCCCAATGTGGAAAATACACCCATGGGAGCTTTCAGCCGGCTAAAAATTTCCTTATACGGCTCCATTTCAACGGCTGTATCGTTGACCAGGTCTCCTGTGAACAGGATCAGATCCGCCTTTTCGGCCAGCACCAGGTCGACCCCATGGGCGACGGCCTGTTGATCAGCTAGGCTACCTGAATGAATATCAGACAGTTGTATTATTTTCAACCCCTTAAAGGCAGGGGGAAGATTATCAAATGCAAGGGAGAGCCGCCTGATCTTATAGCTGTATTTATTGCCAAAGCCATATACCAGGGATGAAAAGAGAGCGCCTCCCATACCCAGCCCCAGCCAGCTGAGGAACACAGAACGGGAGATGCCGTCTTCGGAGATGTTCTCGCCTTCGGTATTCGGGAAGAATAATTTTCCGGAAGCCCACTGGATGAGGCGACGGATATCATCTATCAGGAAAAAAAGGGCCGCCAGCAGCTTGGCGAAGAAAAAGCCCAGGATAGTGGCAAATACATAGGTCCTCACCCGGTGCCAATAAGGATCGGAGAGCATAGGCAGCAGAGCAAAAAGAAGCAGGGAAATGATCGTCAATGCCCAGTAGCCATTGAAAATGATGGTCCGCCACCGGGCAGACGCGCCCTGGCTGACGGTTTTCACCGCCTGGAATATATAAAAATCCAACAGGACGACCAGAATGATGACGACAGCGGTAAATCTCCAGTTGCGCATGTAAGACCTATTTATTATTAGTTTTCAAGATATTCATCCAGTTGTATATTAATGGCTTCCAGGGTACGCACGTCTTCGATGCCGCCATGGTCGTTCAGCAGGGTATTGACGACGGATATAGGCAGTTTATTATGGTGCACCTTCATCTTCAGGTAATGCAGGATCCCCGTGAGGTGTTCCATGCCCCGAAGATTACCCGCCCTGCCCGTGGATACCCCGGTCAGAAGGGCATGCTTGCCCCACCAGCATTTCTCAATGTCTGAAATATCGAACAGGGCCTTGAGGACGCCGGGAATGCTGCCGTTGTATTCCGGGGAGACGAAAATAAACCGGGAAGTGGGTATGATGACTTCTTTTTCGATCTTTTCGTAGGCAGGGTTTCTTTCCAGGACATTTAGCCCCTCCAAAGATAACAGATTGGATTCCATACCTTTTTGAAGCAAAATTCCCTGGTAGACCTTGGCCACTTTAAGGGTTTTGCTGTGGGGCCGGTTAGTCCCTGATATAATAGTATACATATTCGGCGTCTTCAACAGTAAAGAAAAAGGAAAGTTCTGATAATTATCTTTAAGAATGTATTTTTGCTCCACTTCCCCCTGAAGGGAATAAAAACTTCCCCCCCTCACGGGAGGACTAAGTTACATTATCACTATGGCAAGAACAATCGGAGTTGCAAATCAAAAAGGCGGCGTAGGCAAGACCACTTCGGCTATCAACCTGGCGGCCAGCTTTGCCGTGCTGGAATTCAGGACCTTATTGGTGGATGCCGACCCACAGGCGAACAGCACTACCGGGGTGGGATTTGACCTCCATAATGTTACCCAGAGCCTTTATGACTGTATGGTCAATAATGTCCTTGTTAAGGACGTGATCTTAAAGTCCGAGATCCCCCATTTGGATGTAGTTCCCTCTCACATTGACCTGGTGGGAGCCGAGATTGAGATGATCAACTATCCCAACCGGGAGCTGGTGCTGAAAGGCATCCTGGAGCCGGTGAAGAAGGATTATGATTTCATCATTATCGATTGCAGCCCCTCCCTGGGTCTGATCACCGTCAATGCCCTGACGGCTTCGGATTCTGTGATCGTGCCGGTGCAGACGGAGTTCTTCGCCCTGGAAGGCCTGGGCAAGCTGCTGAATACCATTAAGATCGTCCAAAGCAGGCTGAACCCCGAGCTGGCTATAGAAGGCATCCTGATGACCATGTATGACGGTCGCCTGCGTTTGTGCAACCAGGTTGTAAGCGAAGTACGCAAGCATTTCGACGAGATCGTTTTCAATACCATCATCCACCGTAATACGAAGATCAGCGAGGCGCCCAGCGTCGGCAAGCCGGTGATCCTGTACGACGCTTTCAGCAAAGGCTCCGTGAACTATCTCAACCTTGCAAAGGAGATCCTGCAGAAGAATAATATGACGAAGATCAAACAGGAAGAGAGGATCTTGGAATAGCTGCAAGCTGCAAGCTGACAGCTACAAGCTAAGAACCGATTAAGTAATAAAGTATTTAACACCTAATAAAAAGTAACTTGCAGCTTGCCGCTTGTTGCTTGAAGCTAAATTATGACCACCCCCCATAAAAAAGATAAAGAGGCCCTGGGTAAGGGCATCCGCTCGTTATTGAAAAGTATAGACGCAGACCTGAAGACTACTTCGGGCGAGCTAAAATCCTCCGTCGTAGAGGCGGTGACGAACATGCTGCGGATTCCCCTGGACCAGATCGAGACCAACCCCCGGCAGCCTCGTCACGATTTTGACGAGCAGGCTCTGCAGGAACTGGCGCACTCTATCAGGATGCATGACATTATTCAGCCTGTCACGGTATCGAAGCTGCCCTCCGGAAAATATCGCCTTATCTCGGGAGAGCGCCGGTTCCGTGCCGCAAAGATCGCCGCCCTCAAGGATATTCCGGCGTATGTCCGCCAGGCTGATGACCAGCAGCTGCTGGAACTGGCGCTGCTGGAGAACCTCCAGCGCGAGGACCTGAATGCGATGGAAATAGCGCTCAGCTACAAGCGGATGATGGAGGAGCTGAACTATACGCAGGAGCAGGTGGCCGAACGTATGGGCAAGGAACGGAGCACCGTGGCCAATTATATCCGGCTGCTGAAACTCCCTCCTGATATACAGGTGGCCGTACGCAGCAACCAATTGTCCATGGGACATGCCCGTGCGCTGGTGAATGTGGACACCGTGGACAAACAACTGTATCTCTTCGGCGAGATCAAGAACAAAGGCCTTTCCGTACGTCAGACAGAAGAGCTGGTGCGCCGCCTCTATAAGGAAGACAGCCCTGCTGGCGTTAAAAATTCCGTAAAACCCTCATTGCCTGAGGCTTTCAAAAGAATTGAAGATAACTTAGCATCGCATTTCAGCACGCGGGTAAAGCTCAATCACAACAAGAAGGGAGAAGGCAGCATTTCCATTGAGTATTACTCTCTCCAGGAATTGAATAAATTATTGGATCAGTTGGGAATTGCCGTGAATTGACAAGCTGGCTGCAAACTTAAGCATCTCACGCATGAAGACGGTCAGGTTTTTATTTACGGTCTGTGTCCTGGCAGGGCTGCACCACGTCTGCCATGGCCAGGTAAAGAATGATACAATACCCAATTATATCAAAGGCAAGGTGGTGCTGGGAGAAAGGGTGCTGGATACCTTGCCTCCGAACGCCGATTCTTTGAGAGGCCGTAAAAGAGGTAAGCCTGGTCTCAATAAAGTGGATTCACCAGCTGTCAAAAAGAAGCACGATCCCCATAAAGCCACTTTGTATTCTACTTTCTGTCCGGGCCTGGGGCAGATTTACAACCGGAAATACTGGAAGCTGCCCCTGGTATATGCGGCGGTGGGCATCCCAACCTACACTTATTTCTACAACAGGAGCTGGTACAAAAAGTGCCAGTATGCCTTGACGGTGGTGCTCAATGGCTCCACAGACTCGGCCACCCTTGCCAAGGTAGATCCAAAGCTGCAGGGATTCGTCACGACCAAGCAAGACAATTATATCCGGGAGTATCGCAATGAGTACCGGAAGGACCAGGATTACTCCGTCATTTTCTTCCTTCTCTTCTGGGGGCTGCAGATCGTGGATGCGACGGTGGATGCGCACCTGATGAATTTTGACATTAGTCCGGAGCTGAGCATGCACCTGCGGGAAGGGTCGGGCACCCAGGGCAACCTGCTGATCCCCGGTTCTGCCAGTCCGGCGGGCGTCGGCCTGGTCTTTGACCTGCACAAGGCAAGGTATAAGCCGATCCCTCTGCCTTGATGGCAGTATAAACAATTTAATGTAGGTTTGGCAAAATTTTTTCAGCATCATGAAGATCGCGTTAATCGGATATGGTAAAATGGGCAGGGCTATCGAGGAGATCGCCCTGGGGAGGGGTCATAGCATCGTTTTAAGGACATCGATAGATAATCTGGAGGAAAATACAGTGGAAAATATCCGCAAAGCAGATGTCGCCATCGAGTTTACTGGTCCTGAAAGCGCCTACGGGAATATCAGGTTATGCCTGGACGCGGGTGTTCCGTTGGTTTCCGGCTCTACTGGCTGGCTGGACAAATATGAAGAGATCCGGCAATATTGCTTGAGTTCCGGAGGTACTTTCTTATATGCCAGCAATTTCAGCGTGGGCGTTAACATTTTCTTTGAGCTGAACAAACGGCTGGCAGAGCTGATGGCCCCCCACCCTGATTATGAGGTCCGGCTTACGGAGGTGCATCATACAGAAAAAAAGGATGCCCCCAGCGGAACGGCGATCTCTCTGGCTGAGCAGATCCTGGGAAAGATGCCCCGGAAAAAGAAATGGGTGAACCAGGCAAGCGATAGCCAGGACGAGTTGTCCATTGTAAGCGAACGGGTGGACCCGGCGCCGGGGACGCACATGGTGAGATATCATTCGGCCATCGATGATATTGAGATCATTCATACGGCGCACAATCGCAAGGGGTTTGCCACGGGAGCCGTGCTGGCGGCGGAATATATCCGTGATAAGAAAGGGATATTTCAAATGAAGGATGTTCTCGGATTCTAGAGACGTAGCTAACGAGACTACTACAAAATAAGGATACAAAATGCTGTCGAAGAAAACACAATATGCATTCCAGGCGCTGATGTACCTGGCAGAAAAAGGGAAGGACGAGCCGGTGCTGATCGCAGAGATCGCCAAGAAGAAGAAGATCCCTTTGAAGTTCCTGGAGAATATCCTGCTGGAGCTGAAGAATGCCGGCATACTGGAAAGCAAGAAGGGCAAGGGCGGGGGCTATTTTTTTGCCAAGAACCCCAAAGACGTCCCATTGGCGCAGATCATGCGTCTGCTGGATGGCCCTATATCACTGCTGCCATGTGTCAGTCTGTACTTTTACGAACGATGTAAGAATTGTGATCAAAATCATTGCGGTCTTCACATCGTTATGTCGCAGGTGCGCGACGCCAACCTGAAGATACTGGAAAAAAAGACCATCGCGGATCTCGCAAAGCGTTGATACGCGGCCGTTGTAGAGCCTACCCTGTTATCCTCCCGTGCGCACGGATGCCGCCGCCATTTTCTCGAGACTGATGAACCTGTTATGGCAAATACGCCCGGCTATGGACAAAAGCCTGTCTACGCGCTGCACCAATAGTTGTAATTCATTTTCCGTAATGTGGTAGTCTTCTTTATAGCGGGCATCCACATAGCTCTGCAGCAGTAGCTTGAAGAGATGATCTTCTCCGGCCCCATCGCGGGGGAAAAGAAAGGCGAGCTCTATGGAAAAACGGTGGGTATAACGCCTCAGCTTATCCAGGTTGTGCGTGCATGGCTTGTAGCCCATAAATGCCAGCAGGATGGCCTGGTAAATATGTTCTGCTGCCTGGTGAAGGAGGAAGACGGCCAGCCTGGGCTCATTTTCCCTGACGTTGAAAAGGGCGCTGTTAAAAAAGGCACGAGCCTGCCGGCTCCATCTGTCAAAATCTTTTTGGGCCTTATGCCGGATAGCCCCGAAGTCCGGAGCAGCGGCCCTGGAAAAGGGCGTGCCCCCTGCATCATACAAGAGGATGGCTTCCCGGCTCATCAGGGTAAAGAAATATTGTCCTTCCGAAAGTCGCTGGTTTACATAATCTATATCGTGCACAAGCACGGTGACGGTGGCGTGAATACGGCACCGGTTCTCGATGATATCCTGTATCTCGTGGTCATAGCGACGGTCTCCTCGACGGGTGACGACGAGCAGATCATACCCGGTGGGAAAGGCGAGGTCATTCCGGTCATTGACGGGCATTTCAAGGCTGCCGGCGCCATGGCTGCCGTACAGGATGATCTTTTCGGGACGGACGGCCTGGATGATCACCGGGATAATGGAAAGGACCTGTTCGCGGGCGACAGGTCCCAGATGGTCTATATCGGTACGCATAAAATCATTTTTTTTGATTACCTTAGCAAAGGTAGAGCAATAAATATAATAATACCAACAAAATTAGTAACACGTCCTGCTATGCATTTTCTAGGAAAAAATATCAGACACCTGCGAAAGCAATTCAACCAAACCCAATCAGAGCTGGCAGATCTGATGGGAAAAGGGCAGACCACGGTCGGCAATTGGGAAAACGGCGTCAGCGAACCAAGCCTGGAAGAGCTCCTTCTTCTCAGCAACTATTTTGGTACACCCCTGGATATCCTGTTAAAGGTGGATCTGTCCCTTACAAGCTGGGAGGTGGGTAAGTCAGGCAAGGACGGGAAAAAAGAGACTGGCAGGGAGTACGACCCTGAAAAAAAAGAAGAGTTCCTGTTAAAGGAGCCGGACGATGCAAGCCTTACCTATATCCTGCAAAGACTGAATAAGATGCAGGGGGAAATAGACCGGATCAATCAAAAGCTTAAATAGAAAGATTCTCCAGTACCATGGCGGAAGCGCCTCCTCCCCCATTGCAAATGCCGGCAGCTCCATACTTCGCCTTGTGCTGCCTGAGAATATGCACCAATGTAGTAATGATACGGGCGCCGCTGGCGCCCAGCGGATGTCCGATGGATACGGCCCCTCCGTGAACGTTGACCCGGGCCGGGTCCAATTGCATACGACGGGTATTCTCGATGCCCACCACTGAAAAAGCTTCGTTCAATTCCCAATAATCAATGTCCTGCATTTTTAGCCCCGCTTTCCCGACTGCCCTGGGCGTAGCGATGGCGGGCGTGGTAGTGAACCATTCGGGCGCCTGTTCTGCGTCGGCAAAAGACAGGATCCTGGCCAGCGGCTTTAATCCCAGGGCGGCGGCTTTTTCACCGCTCATCAGGACAAGGGCTGCTGCGCCGTCATTCAGGGTGGAAGCATTGGCCGCAGTTACGGTGCCATCCTTCTGGAAGGATGGCTTCAATTCTTTGATCTTATCGAACTTGACATTGAAAGGCTCTTCATCTTTGGCGAAGATCTGCGGATCGCCTTTCCGCTGGGGAATCTCCACAGGGATCACTTCGTCACTGAACCTGCCAGCCGCCCAGGCAGCCTGAGACCGCTGATAGCTTTGAATGGCGAACGCATCCTGTTCCTCCCTGCTGATGCCACAGGTGGACGCGCAAAGCTCCGCTGCATGGCCCATGGCCTTGCCGTCATAGGCATCCGTCAGACCATCTTTAGCTAGACCATCAATCAGCTTGCTGTCCCCATATTTATTCCCCCAGCGCATACTTTCCACATAAAATGGAATATTGCTCATGCTTTCCATGCCGCCGGCGACCACGATCTCCGTTTCTCCCAGCAGGATGGACTGGGCGCCCAATGCAATGGACTTCATCCCGCTGGCACATACCTTATTGACAGTGGTGCAGACGACCTTATCAGGTAAGCCCGCTCCCCTGGCAGCTTGCCGGGCAGGAGCCTGACCCAGGTTAGCCTGCAGCACACATCCCATTAGCACCTCCTCCACCTGATCTCCCCCGATGCCGGCTTTTTCAAGGGCGCCTTTGATGGCAATGGCGCCAAGACGAGTGGCTGAAAGGTCTTTGAGGGCCCCGCCAAAGGCGCCGATGGGCGTACGGACGGCGGCTATGATGACAACTTCTTTATTTGCTTTTTGCATGCTATGGGTTGAGTCGCAAAGATACTAACGGCTGTTAGTATATATATCAATTTTTATTCGCCGGGAAAAAATATTTTTGCGAATAACTTTTCTCTGCATGAAAGCTGCTACTGTCCACGAGATCAAACAGGAATTGTCATCCTTATCACCCGCCGCGTTGGCCGACCTTTGCCTTCGCCTGGCCAAATTCAAAAAGGATAATAAGGAATTGCTGACCTATCTTTTATTCGAGGCCGCCGATATCAGGGAGTACATCGCCGGCGTAAAGAAGGAGATAGACCTGGAATTCGAGGAGTTGCCGAAGCCCAACCTGTACCTGACCAAGAAAAGCCTGCGCAAAGTGCTTCGCATAACAACCCGGCAGATACGGTATACGAGCTCTCCGCAGGCGGAAGTCGAGCTGCTGACCTATTTCCTGAATAAGGTCCGTCAATCCGGCATACCTGTAGACAAGCACCCCGTCCTGACGAACCTCTATAAGGGGCAGCTGAAAAAGGTCCACTCGGTAATAGCCACCTTGCATGAGGATCTTCAATATGATTATAAAAAAGAACTGAAGGATCTGTAGCTGTCCAGATAAATAAGTATTATAAATGATCAAAATGTCATGCAGGAAGGGAGCGGCTTCTCCTTAATTTTAAGCCCTATTATGAAAAAAAATCTTACTCTGCCGTTTTGCCTGCTTTTCTTTACCATCCTGCTTTCGCCGGCCGCTCCTGCCCAGACTGGCAATGCAGATCGCCAAAAAGCTGTCGCCCTCCTGCGGCGAATGACCCTGGATGAAAAGATCGGACAAATGACGCAGGTGACGCTGGGTGTCGTCTCGACGTCCGAGGACGGCATATTGGACCCGGCCGCCCTTGCCCGGATCGTGGAAGAGCATCATGTTGGCTCGATACTCAATGTCACCAATCATGCGCTGTCGCTGGAGCAATGGCATACAGTCCTTCGCCAGATCCAGGATGCTGCGTTGAAGACCCGTCTGAAAATACCGGTGATCTACGGTCTCGACGGCATTCACGGCCAGACTTATACGCTGGACGCCACTTTATTTCCGCAAAATATCGGTGTGGCCGCCACCCGTAACACGGAGCTTGCCATAGCCGTGACAAAAGTAGCCGCCCGGGAGCTGCGGGCTTCGGGTGTCCGCTGGAACTTTGCCCCCGTATTGGATTGTGGACGCCAACCCCTATGGTCGAGATTTCCCGAAACCTATGGGGAAGACGTGTATATAGGCAAGACCCTGGGAGCGGCTGTTATAAAAGCATATGAAGGCGATGGCCTCCGGAATCCCACGGCAGTGGCCAGCTGTATGAAACATTATCTTGCCTACTCTGCCAGCCGCACGGGAAAGGATCGCACCCCTATTTACCTGCCGGATATAGAATTACGGGAATATTACCTGCCGCAGTTCAGGGCGGCGGTAGCAGCGGGGGCGTCCACTATCATGGTGAACTCCGGCGAGATCAATGGAACCCCGGTGCACGCCAGCAAATACCTGCTGACGGATGTATTGCGCAAGGAGCTTGGTTTTCAGGGAGTCGCTGTCACCGACTGGGAGGATATCATCCGGCTGCATACCCGTCATAACGTAGCAGCCACGCCCCGCGCGGCGGTAGTGATGGCCGTGAATGCGGGCATTGACATGAGCATGGTGCCATACGATCTTTCTTTTTTCAATCTGCTGAAGGAGGCCGTACAAAAGGGAGAGGTATCCGTGGGTCGCATCGACGAGGCTGTCACGAGGATATTGGAGCTGAAGTACAAGCTGGGCCTTTTCGATCATCCATACCCGGAAGAAGCGGCTCTCCCGAATTTCGGATTGCCGGAATACCAGACGCTTGCCTTGCAGGCGGCCCGCGAGGCCATGACCCTCCTGCAGAACAGCGAAGGGATCTTACCGCTGGCCCGGAATACCCGGATCCTGGTCGCGGGGCCGTCCGCGCAGAGCATCAGCGCATTGAATGGTTGCTGGAGCTATACCTGGCAGGGAAAGGAGGAACAATGGTATCCTAAAAATAGTAAGACCATCCTGCAGGCCCTGCAGGACAAATTTGGCGCCGGGAACGTAACCACTACCTCCGTTCAGGGCTTTGACAGCCGGGAAAATTATGATACGACGACCCTGAAGGCGGCGGCAGCGGGCGCAGACGCCATCGTCCTTTGCCTGGGCGAGAACGCTTATGCAGAAAGTCCCGGCAACATAGCCGACCTGGCATTGCCCGGCGAACAGGCAGCGCTGGCAAGGGCGGCAGCGGCCACCGGCAAACCCGTCATCCTTGTCCTCACGGAGGGAAGGCCCCGCCTGATCACTTCCATTGCCCCATTGATGAAAGGCATTTTGCTGGCATATTGGAGCGGGCGAAAAACGGCCGAGGCTGTCAGCGACATCCTATCAGGAGATTACAACCCTGACGGCATCCTGCCTTTCAGCTATCCCCGCAGCATGGGAGAGATGGTGCTGTATGACCGTAAGCCTACGGAAGAGATACGGGAAATATTCAATTCTGACATGACGATGGACGGGTATAAGCCCCTGTTCCCTTTTGGCTTTGGACTGAGCTATACCCGCTGGGAATACAGCGACCTGCAGCTGAGCAGTCCTCATTTGACGGGTCCGGGCGGGTCGCTGACCGTCAGCCTTACGGTGAAGAATGCCGGCGACCGCGACGGAAAGCACACGGTGGAGCTGTACACCCGGCAACATTACGCCAGCGTAACGCCCAGCATGCGGCGGTTGCGTGCATTCACAAAAATTTCTTTAAAGGCCGGCGAGTCCAGGACGGTGAGATTTACACTGCATACCGCAGATCTGGCCTTTGTCAACGCCCGGTTGAAAACAGTGACGGAGCCCGGGGATTTTGACGTGATGGCAGGAGATAAGAAAGCCGTATTCACTTATACGGACCCAGGCCATTAACTAGTATCCCCATTTCTTCATGATCGCCAGGTCTTCCTTCGCACAGTCCAGCGGCGACTTACCCTGGTAGGACTCCTGCTCGATGATGAAATGTTGCGTACCACCTGATTTTCTACCCAGGTCAGCGACCTGTTTGGTATTGACGATGCCCTGTCCCAGAATGGTGCTTTCGTATTTTTCGCTTCCGCTGGCGGCTTTGATCTCGTCTTTTACATGCATCAGTTCAAATCGCCCTGGATATTGCATGACGATGGCAATGGCGACGGCGCCGCCATTGTAGAGGTTTCCTATGTCCAACTGCTGGGCCACCAATTCGGGATCGGTATGCTGGAGGATGATATCGAATACTTTTTTGTTATCGAGCACGGTGCTGAATTCGAAGTCATGGTTGTGATAGCCGAATTTCATTCCTGACTTCTTACACAGCTCACCGCATTTGTTGAACACGTCCATGTAATGGAGAAGATCGTCGTAGGTCTTGCGAAGGCTGGCATCCAGCCAGGGGCTGATGACATAATGCTGACCAGCCACAGCGGCGTCTTCCACCGTCCATTTCCAGGAGTCGGAGAAGTCTTTTTTTGATTCGTCCCAGTGTTGGGGGTCCATCCTGGTGTGACCGCTGAGCATTTTCAATCCCATGCCGTCCAGCAGGCTTTTGAATTCTTTTGCACCATAGCCGTAGAATTTCCTGTCTATATAGTTTGCATGCTCGACGTATTTATAACCCATCGCAGCCAGCTTCTGCAAGGTACCTGCGGGATCATTTTTCATGTCGTCCCTTACAGAGTATAATTGTATTCCCAGGATGCGTTTTTTTGTGGGGGCTGCGAAAGAGCTCCCTGGCATGAAGCTGGCGGCGGCAGCTGCCAGTGCGCTGTTCTTCAGGAAAGTTCTGCGTGATTGGTTCATATGACGAATATAACGAATTATATTTAAAAACCCGTTCGGTGACAACGGGTTTTTATGAGGTGCTAACGTTGATGCTCAGGGTGTGGTGGCGGTGTTGCCGGTCGCTGCTCGGGACGCTGCTGCGGCATCGGTCGGGGCGCTGGATTTGGGCGCGCTTCTCCCTGGCGTGGCTGGGCCGGATGCGGTGGCTGAATTGGGTGTGGCTGAGCTGGACGTGGTTGTTGCACGGGATGCGGTTGCTGGGCTGGCGGCCGGCTCACCGGCAGCTGCTGATGGGGAGGCTGCTGATGCGGCTGCTGCTGGACGGGAGGACGTTGCACCGGGCGATCAGCCGGTGTTGGATGCGGCTGCTGTCCGGGAGGCTGCCCCGGGTTCGAAGGGTGGACCTCTCTGGGTTGTGTTGAAGGGTTTGACCTGGGCAGGGCCCCGCGGTCAGGCTGTCCGGGGCGTTGCCCAGCCGGTTGTGACGGGCGGTCGGCCGGCTGGGCCGGTCTTCCGGGAGCATTGCCCGGACGATCAGCGGCTGCCTCAGGACGGTTGTTGACCGGCCTCAGCGCATGCAGATCGCGTACCTGGGCAGGACGGGCCGATGCATTATTATTCTGCACGGCAGGACGGTAAATGCTCACCTGTCCGTTGCGTACGGCTGCTGCGCCGGGTCTTTCCGCAGGACGTATAGCCACCGGTCGCACGGCGCTGTGGGTAAATCTTTCCACATTATTGGCCTGCGGTCCCCGGAGGTAGGCATGTCCATTTCCCCTGTTCACATTGTTGATAACAGTGATATTATTGATGACGGTGGTATTATGCACGTTCCTCACATAATAGTTGCTCACGTTGACGCTGGTGATGCGTTCCCTCGGGCAAAAGTTCCAATACCTGGCCGGTGGACGATACGTACTATAAGCAACGCCGATGTCTATCCGCGGTCCTATGGGCGCCCAACAGTAATTCCCTCCGTATTCACCCCAGGTGACCCATGCAGGGGCCCATTCGTATCCGGGCATCCACATCCATCCATAGGAGTCGTCATAGAACCAGTTGCCATAGTGGAACGTAGCCCAGCCCCAGCTGTAGTCCGAAACCCATAACCATCCATCCTCTGTGTACACCCAGTGACCGCGGCTGCCGTAGGGCCTGAACCCGGAGCCTGCGTCAGGCACCCATACATAGCCGTAATCAGGGTAGCTGACCCAGCTGCCGAATGGGCTCAGCTGATCATAAAAAAGCTGGAAGCTGACATTGACCTGGGCGTTTGCGCGCTGTGCAACAGGAGGCAGTATGCCTGCGAACAATGCAATGCCTGCCATGATCATTATCTTTTTCATATAGACTAAGTATTGATAAGATATTTAATACAATAACGATGCCTGATACGGCATTGGTCCGGTGTGGCCAAGGCGTTAAAACGATGTGAAATTTCAATTTTATGGAAAAGGTGCGTTTTTTCATCTTAACTTCCTTACAGGAATAATCATAGCCTATGCGCCCTATTCTTTTACTCCTCCTCTTCTTATGGTGCTGCTCCCTTTTAAATGCTCAACCCTGCCTGGACAGGGCGAATGGATTATTGGATGAAGCGCTGGGCTTTATGAAAAAGAACTACTACCGCAGGGCCGATGTCAGCTGGGAGAACATTACCAATGAGGCCAGGACGCGTCTGAAAGCTTCAGGGAGATGTGATGACGTATATGATATTATTTCATCCTGCTTCAAACAGCTGAACGAGCAACATAGCTTTATCATGCCTCCCCAAAAAGCTGGTCAATATAATTATGATGCCAGCCTTGCTCCGCTGCCCCCCCTTTCCGAGCTGGTGGGCGAGATCAGGGGCGAGTGGCTGAACGACAGCATCGCCTATCTCACAGTACCCTGGGTGAGCACCACCGATTCATTCATCTGCATGCGGATAGCCGACTCCCTGCAGGAACTGATCGCAAGATTGGACAGTAAGGGCGTTTCAAGATGGATCATCGATCTGCGAAAGAATGCAGGCGGCAATTGCTGGCCCATGCTGGCAGGGATCGGCCCGCTGCTGGGCGACGGTGTCTGCGGCTACTTTGTCAGTGGAGGGGAAAGGATCCCCATCTCTTATCGCAATGGTGCGGCCTTCCAGGGAAAACACGTTCTCTGCCGGGTCAGCAGGAACGGCTATCGCACGCAACAGGAACACAAGTCGATCGTGGTGCTCACTGGCCGTCGGACGATCAGCGCCGGGGAGATCGTCGCGCTTGCTTTTAAGGGCAGGGAGCAGGCTTACTTTGTGGGGGAGCCTACGGCAGGCCTTACCACGGCCAATGCCACCTACTCTTTATCGGACCATTCCATGCTGGTGCTCACCGTGTGTCGGGAAGCCGACTATATGGGCCGGATCTGCGAGGGCAGCATTTTGCCTGACAGGATCATCCGTCCACCCACGATGGGTCCCGTAGACGATGACCCGGTGAGAGCCGCAGCCATCGATTGGTTGCAGGCAAGATGAGTGCCCTTCCGAAGCAAACTTTGTAATGAGTGAAAGGTATTTTATTGCAATCCCCTACCTTTATCCCTTGCCAATAAAATACGTATGACAAATTCACTTTTTCGTGCAGGTGTTTTTCTCAGTTTAGCAATGGGTGCTGCCGGATGCGGTCAGGGCGGCGGTTCCTCTTCCGCCACGCAAGGCGGAGAAGAAGGGCTCTCCGTTCTCAGCAAGGACAGCCTGGCCGCCCATATACAGGTCCTGGCTTCCGACAGCTTCCAGGGACGTCGTCCATTTACCGCGGGTGAGGACAGGACGGTGGACTACCTTTCCAGATCTTTTGCAGCCCTTGGCCTGGAGCCTGGCAACGGTGCCGGATATACGCAGGATGTGCCCATGGTGGAAATAAGCCCTGCAGGCACGCCGACCATGAAGATCCAGGCGCCCAAAACCAGCTTTGACCTGAAAACGCTGGATGATTTTGTCATCTGGACAGAGCGGCCTGACGCTGTCATCAACCTCGACAGAAATGCGGTGGTCTTCGCCGGCTTTGGCGTCGTCGCCCCGGAATATAACTGGAACGATTATGCAGGCCTGGATGTAAAAGGCAAGACAGTACTGGTGATGGTGAACGATCCGGGGTATTATGATTCCACCCTGTTCAAAGGACATACGATGACTTATTACGGTCGCTGGACCTACAAATACGAGGAAGCCGCCCGTCAGGGCGCCGCAGCCTGTCTCATCATTCACAATACGGGCGCGGCCTCCTACCCTTTCCAGGTGGTACAAAGCTCCAATGGCGGCGTAAAATTGCACCTGGATACAAGGGGTAATGGTCAGTACCAGCTGGCGCTGCAGGGATGGATCACGGAAGAGACGGGTAAGAAATTGCTGGCGGCGGCAGGCAAGGACAGCACGCTGCTTACAGCAGCCAGGCAAAAAGGGTTCAAAGGACAGCCGCTCGATGTGAAATTATCCGCCTCACTGAAGGTGAAGGAAGTGTATAATAAATCTCATAACGTCATTGCCAGGATCACGGGTAGCCAGCGGCCGGATGAATACGTCATTTATTCCGCCCATTGGGACCACCTGGGTATAGGTAAGCCTGATGAAAAGGGCGATTCCATATATAATGGAGCGGCAGACAACGCCAGCGGAACAGCCGCCTTGCTGGAACTTGCCCGCGCGTTTAAGAGCCTACCGGAGAAGCCAGCCCGCACGGTGATCTTCCTTGCCGTGACGGCTGAGGAGCAGGGGCTGCTGGGTTCGGCCTGGTACGGGCAGCATCCGGTCTATCCCCTGGCCAGGACGGTGGCGAACCTGAACATCGATGTATTGAATACTTACGGTCCTACAAAGGACATTACTTACAGCGGCAAGGGACAGTCCGACCTGGAGGACCTGCTGGCAGCGGAGGTAAAAGCAAAAGGCCGGTATATTGCGCCGGAGGATCATCCGGAGGCAGGCCATTATTTCCGGAGTGACCATTTCAATTTCGCGCGGGCCGGTGTACCTTCGCTGACAGCTGACGGCGGCGTGGATGATGTAACCAAAGGTACCTCGTTCGGCAAACAGAAGCATGATGAATATACGGCGCAGCGCTATCATCAGCCCAGTGACGAATACGATGCCAGAACATGGGATCTCACCGGAGGATTGGAGGACCTTGGATTAATATATCTCTTAGGAAAGAAGCTGGCCTTCGGAAGCGCCTGGCCCCAATGGAAAGCGGGTTCGGAATTCAAGGCCATTCGCGACAGCAGCGCACAGGAAAGAAAATAAAATTTATTTGCTTCCTGTTTTGCTAAAACTTTATATTTACCTTTTGTATTTATACACATAAGCGGGCTATATGCCCTCAACCCCAAATTGATATGGGAGATCTCCAGATCAGGAAACAGCCAAAGAATTACGATGCAGTTATAGTAGGATCCGGCGCAGGCGGCGGAATGGCGGCATATGTGCTTGCCAACGCGGGCCTTAAAGTGTGCCTGCTGGAAGCAGGCCCCATGTTCGATCCCAAAAAAGATTCCAACCAGTTGAAAAATCCCTGGGAGTCGCCAAGACGAGGCGCCCATACGAAATTCAGACCTTTTGGCGACTTCGATGGTTGCTATTGGGGATGGGAAGTCGAAGGGGAACCTTATACGCAGACAGGCAACAAAGGCACCACCAACTGGGAATGGTGGCGTGCGCGTATGCTGGGAGGCCGGACCAATCACTGGGGTCGGATCTCCCTCCGCTTTGGTCCGAAGGATTTCAAGCGGAAAAGCATCGATAGCCTGGGTGATGACTGGCCCATCGGCTATGAGGACGTAAAACCTTATTACGACAAAATAGATCAGTTGCTGGGAGTGTACGGGACGAATGAAGGACTATACAATGATCCGGATGGATTTTTCCTGCCTCCGCCCAAACCCAGGCTGCACGAACTTTTCATCAAAAAAGCGGCCACAGGCATCGGCATACCCGTCATCCCTTCCAGGATGTCCATTCTCACCAAACAGATCAACAAAGACAGAGGCCAGTGTTTTTATTGTTCACAATGTGGCCGGAGCTGTAAGGTCTATGCCGATTTCTCGTCGTCCAGCTGCCTGGTAATCCCTGCCCTGAAGACGGGCAACATCGACCTGGTCACCAATGCCATGGCACGCGAGGTCCTGACGAATAAGGAAGGACTGGCCACGGGCGTGTCTTATGTCAGTAAAGACGACATGCAGGAGTACCAGGTCACCGGCAGGACCGTCATCCTGGCTGCCAGCGCCTGTGAAAGCGCCCGTCTCCTGCTCAATTCCAAGTCATCCCGCTTTCCCAATGGCCTGGCCAATAACAGCGGCATCGTAGGCAAATACCTGCACGATTCCACTGGCGCCGATATGGGAGGCATCATCCCACACCTGCTCGATCGTAAACGCTATAATGAAGACGGCACTGGCGGGATGCATGTATACACCCCCTGGTGGCTGGACAATAAAAAATTAGATTTTCCCCGCGGCTATCACATCGAATACGGTGGTGGTTTTGGAATGCCCCTCTATGGTTTTGAATGGGGTATCGAGAAGATCAACGGGGACGGCAGGATCATGGGCAAGGCCAAAGAACCAGGGGGCTATGGCGCTTCCCTGAAAGACGATTACCGCCGGCTGTTCGGCGCCCATGTGGGGATGGCAGGGCGTGGTGAAGCCGTCGCCAATATCAATAATTACTGCGAGATCGATCCGTCAGTCGTGGATAAATATGGTATCCCCGTATTGCGATTCAACACCAGCCATTCGGACTATGAGATCAAACAGGCCAAACATATGAAGGAGACCTTCAAAGAGATCCTCCATGCCATGGGCGCTGTGGTCACCTGGGGTGGCGATGACAACGAAAAAAATAATTACGGCATCCACGCGCCGGGTAATATCATCCACGAAGCCGGCACCGTGCGGATGGGCAATGATCCGAAGACTTCGCCCCTCAACAAATGGAGCCAGGCCCATGACGTAAAAAATCTTTTCTGTGTGGATGGCGGTCCTTTCGTATCTCAGGCCGACAAGAATATCACCTGGACCATACTGGCGCTGTCCATGCGGACCAGCGAGTATATCGTTGATGAAATGAAAAAACGTAATATTTAAAATATTTTATGGACAGAAGAAAATCCATCAAAGCCCTTATCGTAGGTACTGTGTCCACCGGCGTGCTGGTCGAGGCCTGCAAACCCGGCGAAGAGAAAAAACCCGAAGCGCCCAAAGCGGCCGATGCAGCGGCGCCAGCGGAGACTAACCGGATGAAGGAAGAGGAAGCGCACTATAAAGAGGTTGTCGCCAAAACATTTTTTACCCCGGGTGAGATGGCCACCATCACTATCCTCGGCGATATCATCATCCCCAAGGACGAGCACAGCGGCAGCGCTTCGGATGCAAAAGTTCCGGAATTCATCGAATTCATCGTAAAGGATATGCCCAGCCACCAGATCCCCATGCGGGGCGGCCTCCGCTGGCTGGATGTACAGTGTCTTAACCGATATGAAAAAGCATTTTCGGATTGTACCCCGCAGCAGCAGATAGAAATGGTAGACGCCATCGCGTATCCGAAAAAAGCAAAGCCGGAAATGGCGCAGGGTGTCGCCTTTTTTAACCTCATGCGCAACCTGGTCGCTACAGGTTTTTTCACTTCACAAATGGGCGTAAAAGACCTTGGATATGCGGGTAATATCCCCAATCAATGGAATGGCGTTCCGGATGATGTTCTCAAACAATATGGGTTGGCGTATACCGAGAAGGAACTGAAGGAATGCGTCAGCTTCACATAAGGTCCGCTTGCCGATTGTCGGCTGCCGGCTCAGCAGCATAAATAGCTACTGAGCGGGCATTTGTTCGGCCGTCGAACGGACGCATGCGAAGGAACTGGGAGAAACCGATGGTCCGCCCGTCTTACACAAACGAAAAGAAATTGAAATTTTTTACTGCTTTTTAATTGTCAAGGGGTTTGTAATAGAACCCTTCTTCGTTTAGCACAAAGCTGTTTGGAACGAAACTAAGAAGTGATTGTTTTACCATTGCTGCCGCCTCTTGCTGATAGTGCAGACCGACTTCCGGGGTCCGCATGGCAAATTGCCAGCTTTGTATCTTCAGCAGCGCGATCCTGCTTTCCTGTAAAAGATAATTTTCCGACTGGCGAAACTCTTCTGCCAGATGATCCTGGTTGTTGCGTATGTCAGGGGTCATAGGGATGAGCATTAGTTTTTAGAGAATATTGGATTGTAGTATTTAAACGTGATGGGTGTCATAAAATTGTCTATCTACGGCAGTTTTCCTTGACCCGGAATTTTTTTCCCAATCATGGACAGCCAAAATGGTCAACTTTTTTATTAATATTTGGTTTTCAATCTATTATAAATTGGCATTCTATTCGTAATCCTTAACACGTATTCAATTGACAACTAAAGCTCTTAAAGATATTTACCTTAAAAACAATTTGACGGCCATCAATAAGTTTAAAAAGGTTTCTCTAGTTTTTTCAGGCTTACAGGTTCATACAAAAAATGAAAATCGCCCCAACAATTAAAAGTGGGGCGTTTTCATTTTACCTTATCAATAGCGCAGTCCCCTTCTGGAAGATCTTTTTACCCGTATCCCTGTCCGTATAATGGAGTACCCATACCAGCGTGCCGGGAGGCTCGGGGTGCCCGTTGACCGTGCCGTCCCATTTCGACAGCCAGTCTTTTGAAGTAAATAAGAGCTGTCCCCAGCGATTGAATATTTTGAACTCCATATTATCCGCCTTGAAAGCGTTCAGCGGATAGAGGTAATCGTTAAGGCCATCTCCATTGGGCGTGAAGGCAGAGGGGACCGCTATATAACAGGATTTGAGCACATCTATCAGTTGGCTGGCCGTGTCCTTGCAACCAATGTCATTAGTGATGATGAGCGTGACGCCATATTTTTTTTCGGCGCCTATGACGGGGAACAGGTGATCCGCCGGGAGCGAATCCGTGCTGGTAGTCCCATCACCGAAGTCCCAGTCCCAGGTGCTGACATGTCCCTGGGTGAAATTTGAAAAGCGGGCTGCATCCCTGGGGCAAAGAATATTCGGCGCTTCGAATGCAGCATTGATGGCATTGTCCAGGGGAATAACGACCGCATTGGTGTCACTGCAAAATCCATTCGAAACGATCAGTTGCACCTTTTTATTCCCAAAGACCGTATAGCGGCGCTCAGGGTTTTGTACATGGCTGGTGTCCGTGTCATCAAAGATCCACGTCCATTGATCGACGCCGTTCTTATCCGGGTAGAAGAAGTCAATGGTATCCTGGATGCATCCCAGGTGTACCCGGTTATCAAAAGCCGCCGTGACAGTGTCTTTGGTAACAAAGGGCAGCGGCGCGCCTAAAGGGGTTACCAGACCGCATTCATCAATGATGGTATTGCCGTCAATCCCGTTCACCAGCCTGATCTGGAAATTACCAGCCGTCATGATGGGCGCAGACAGATGTACGAGGATCACATTGGTCTGTCCGTCGGCATCACATTTACCGTTGGCTGAAACGACTGTCACCGGGGAAGATCCGGAAACAACGAAATCACTGCCGTCCGCTGCGATGGAGCTGCATTTTATTTTCTTGCTGAACACCAGCTGCAGCACGTCGGGTGCGCAGGCCGGCGGTGTAAGGCTATCGAAAGGAGTGGGTACAGGAGGGGCAATGACAAATGGCAGGGAAGTGCCTGCCGGAATTTGCGTACCGCAGTTATCAAAAAGGGTATTCTGATCCTGGCCATTTTTTGCGACGACCGAATAGGTGCCTGGAAGGAACCCGCTGTTAAGCGTCAGGGTCACAGTGTCCATATCGAAACCCGCGCTGCAGCTGTTGCCTACGGCGCCTATGACCTGTGCAGCGGCAGGGCTGATGGAAAAGTCGCTGCCATCTGCCGCAAGGCTGCTGCACTTCATCTTCTTGTTCAGGATCACCCGGATACGGCTGCCATCACAAATGGGACGAATATCCTTAAAGGTAGGCGGGACCGTATCAGTGATGCTGGCGGTGCCTCCCGAAAATGAAAGATCATAACCGCTCTGCTGCGTCCCGGAGAAATGACTAATAAGCAGAAGATAATTATGTCCCTGGATGATGGAAGGCAACTTGCTGTATTTCGGAGGATTGAAGGTACCGGTGGATCCGCATTCATTGAGGGAAGCCGCATTGGCCGCTGTACCCGTAGCGCCGGTGAGTCCCGACCAATTGGAGGCCACCAGCAGATTGTCATTGGTATAAACCTCCGAAGGGTCATGTCCCGTCACATCGAAGATCTGCCAGTCATAGTCATCGTCCTGGTTCTTAGGGTTGATGGTAAGCGCAAGCGTGCCCGAGGTAAAGCAGGTGAATTTATACCAATAGGGATTTTTGTCTTCATATACATTCCCGGTACCGGAAGAGCATGGTGCTTTCACCGTGCCATTGGTACATACGGGAACACTGGATTGGGTAAACGTAGCGCTGCCGCAGACCGGGAAGGCCGTGACAGGAGTCTGCCCCAATGTAGTACAGCCCTGTGACAGCACAGGAAGACCTCTGACCAGGGTAAATAATAGCACCAATATAATACTAAGCAGTTTCTTAGAGAACATCCAAAGCTAGTTAACTACATGACGGTGCGGAGGGGTTCACCGTTGCTTTGTAAATGTAATTAAGTCCACTCTTTTATAACCAAATCAATTCATTTCGGGACGAAGATTCCAAAATCGGGAAAAATACAGGAGCCTTATTCGGTATTTTACAATTGATTATCAGACACTTACTCAATTGGCACCAATTTCGTATATTTTCTTGTATACCTGAACCACCCATTTAACCCCTAAACCTTAAACTTTTCAAACGAACAACCTTTTCCTTACACCGGCCATCAATAGTTCATAATAAAGATTGTTCTTCTCTTTTTTTCAAATTTCAAGGTTTCTGAGAGATCCTCCCGAACTGAAGCGGGAGGATTTTTCATTATAGGTAGCGCATGGACGGTAATATTCAACCATTTCCCCTTATTTTTGCCTCCCTTGTTTTCACCAGGTAACCAAAAAAACGACTGTTTGCTGGTGGAACTCCTCTTTTAAGAACTAATATTTATTATGGACAAATTGATTTATTTAGTTCCCGTCATGGGCGCCATCGGTCTCCTCTACACATTTATCAAGTTTGCCTGGGTGTCCAAACAAGATGCGGGTAACGAGCGAATGCAAGAGATCAGCCGTTACATTGCGGAAGGCGCAATGGCCTTTCTCAAAGCGGAGTGGAAGATCCTCTCCTATTTTGTGGTGCTGGCCGCCATCCTGCTGGCTTTCATGGGCAACAGCAATCCTGACTCGCACTGGTCGATAGCCATTTCATTTATCCTGGGAGCTATCTTAAGCGCCACCGCTGGTTATATTGGTATGCGTAGCGCCACCAAAGCCAATGTCCGGACAGCACAGGCCGCACGTACCAGTCTTAGCCAGGCGCTGAAGGTATCGTTCACCGGCGGTTCCGTCATGGGCCTGGGTGTAGCGGGCCTGGCAGTGATGGGATTAGGAGGCTTGTTCATCATACTCAAAGCGATCTTCGCCCCCGGCGCTGCGGTGGATTCCCCGGAAATGATCCGTACGATCGAAGTGCTGACGGGCTTTTCCCTTGGCGCGGAATCCATTGCGCTGTTTGCCCGTGTGGGAGGTGGTATCTATACCAAAGCCGCCGACGTTGGCGCTGACCTGGTAGGTAAAGTAGAGGCGGGCATCCCCGAGGATGATCCCCGCAACCCTGCTACGATTGCAGACAATGTGGGTGATAACGTAGGCGATGTGGCGGGGATGGGCGCTGACCTGTTCGGTTCATATGTAGCCACCGTGCTGGCCACCATGGTTTTGGGAAGGGAAACGCAGTCAGACGACCAGTTTGGTGGCATGGCCCCTATCCTGCTGCCCATGCTGATCGCCGGCATCGGCATTCTCTTCTCCATCGTAGGCACTTTATTCGTCCGCGTAAGCGATTCGGCCCAACTCAACACTGCTGTCGTGCAAAAGGCCCTGAATATGGGTAACTGGGGTTCCATCATTCTGACGGCCCTCGCCTGCATCGGACTGGTGTATTATGTACTGCCTGAAACGATGGTACTGCGTGGAACGGAATTCACGAAATGGGGAGTGCTGGGCGCCATTGCAGTAGGTCTGCTGGTAGGGACGCTGATGAGCATCATCACGGAATATTATACAGCCATGGGCAAGGGACCTGTATTAAGCATCATACGGCAGTCCGGCACCGGTCATGCCACCAACGTCATCGGCGGTCTGGCGGTCGGTATGCAATCCACCTTCCTTCCGATCCTGGTGCTGGCAGGCGGTATCATGGGTTCATTCGCATGCGCCGGTCTTTATGGAGTCGCCATTGCCGCCGCCGGTATGATGGCGACGACTGCCATGCAGCTGGCGATCGATGCCTTTGGTCCCATCGCGGATAATGCAGGCGGTATTGCCGAGATGAGCGAGCTGCCCAAGGAAGTACGTGAAAAAACAGATATACTGGATGCCGTAGGAAATACGACTGCCGCCACCGGTAAAGGATTTGCCATTGCTTCAGCGGCCCTGACGGCGCTGGCTCTTTTCGCCGCCTTCGTCGGCGTGGCCGGGATCCAGGGTATTGACATCTATAAGGCGAAGGTTTTGGCCAGCCTCTTCATAGGCGGCATGATCCCCTTCATTTTTTCTTCCCTGGCCATACAGGCAGTAGGACAGGCAGCCATGGCGATGGTGGAAGAAGTACGTCGCCAGTTCCGCACCATTCCAGGTATCATGGAAGGAACGGGCAAACCTGAATATGATAAGTGCGTGGCTATCTCCACGCAGGCTTCTATCAAGAAAATGGTATTGCCGGGAGCGATCGCGATCCTCTCTCCCCTCATCATCGGCTTCCTCCTGGGACCCGAAGCGCTGGGCGGCTTTTTAGCAGGCGCCACTGTCTGCGGTGTATTGATGGGTATTTTTCAGAATAATGCCGGAGGCGCCTGGGATAATGCAAAGAAGTCATTTGAAAAAGGAGTGGAGATCAATGGAGAGGTCCATTACAAGAAGTCCGATCCCCATAAGGCTTCTGTAACAGGTGACACCGTAGGCGATCCTTTCAAGGATACTTCCGGCCCGTCCATGAACATCCTTATTAAACTGATGTCGATCGTATCTCTGGTCATTGCACCCACCCTTGCGTCTATTTTCCATACGCGCGACGAAGTGAAGATCCATGTCAGAAAGGATGCACCTGCAGTAGTGGTCAAGCCGGCTCAGCCAGCTGTGACCGCAGCTGTCAATTAATTGCAGTTTTAACAAAAAAAATAGTTGGATAATTCGTAGGTATATTTATCTTTACGACCTCAAAGAACGACACTAATCAGATCCAAATACCAAAAGTCCCGATGTTTCTACATGGGGGCTTTTTTTTTCGCCTTCGGGGTATCTGAAATGTACTCCCTTCGGCGAAAAAAAATCTAATGATGGTCCTTCGGACAGCCGGCCTGTGGCCGGCTATAGACTATTAGACGCTTTTAGGCAAATACTTTCAAATGTTTCCAGGTTTGCAGCCCCGCCAAAAAAAGAGTAAATTACGAGTAATACGTTTGCATGCCGCCAGCCATCCTTTATTACGCAATTCCCGGCTTTATCCTTTTGCTCAGCCTGGAAGCCTGGTTATCCCACCGGGAGCGCCGCGATCTGTATGAAACAAAAGATACTTTCAGCAGCCTGGCCCTGGGTATCGGGAATGTGGCGACAGGCCTGATCACCAAAGCCCTCATCTTCGGATTTTTCATGCTGCTCTATCGCCTTCGGATCTTTACCCTGGACGGAAGCCGGTGGTGGCATTGGGTGCTTGCTTTCTTCGCGGACGACTTCTCTTATTACTGGTTCCATAGAGCCAGCCACCATATCAACTGGTTCTGGGCATCGCACGTGGTACACCATTCTTCCAAACGCTATAATCTCGCAGCTGCCTTGAGGCAAACCTGGACAGGCAACCTGACAGGCGCCTTTATCTTCTGGTGCTGGATGCCCGTGATCGGCTTTCATCCTGTCATCGTGCTCATGATGCAATCCGCAAGCCTTATTTACCAGTTCTGGATACACACCGAGATGATCCGGCGGCTGCCGGCACCATTGGAATTTATTTTCAACACCCCCTCCCATCACCGCGTGCATCATGGAACGGACCTTGCTTACCTGGACAGGAACCATGGCGGAGTGCTGATCATCTGGGACAGGATCTTCGGTACCTTCACACCCGAACAGCAACGGCCACAATATGGGCTCACCCGAAATATAGGCTCCTTCAATCCTTTTATCGTGGCGTTCAGGACCTGGGGAGAATTATTCAAAAAAGCAGCCCATTCAGGCTCACTGAAGAACGCCCTCCTTTATTTTATCAAGCCGCCGGGCTGGAGTCATGACGGCAGCAGCTTCACTACCCGTCAACTGATCGAAGAACACCGCCGGCAAGAGGAGGCCCATTTTTAACATTCATTTACGAAAAAAATCGTAAATTGCTTTTCAAATATATTTTTATGTCGACGAAGTATATAAAGCCAACTGAAAGCGAGCTGGAGATCCTGCAGGTCCTTTGGAGTAAAGACCTGGCCAGCGTTCGGGAAGTGCACGAGGATCTGGCCAAATCCAAGGACGTAGGCTACACCACTACGCTCAAGCTAATGCAGATCATGCATGAGAAGGGGTTGGTGAAAAGAGACGACTCTTTCAAGACCCATATCTACCAGGCGGCTGTCACCAGGGAGAGAACGCAGAAGCACCTGCTTGGCAAAATGATCAATACTTTGTTTGGCGGATCGCCTACGGAACTGGTTCTGCAAGCGCTGGGCAATCACAAGGCTTCCCCGGAAGAGCTGGAAGAGATCCAACAGCTATTAAATAATCTGAAAAATCAATAGGCATGCACCTGCTTACCCAATCCGCTTTACTGAGGGCGCTGGGATGGTCATTGTTAAATAGCCTTTGGCAAATGGCTTTTTTGTGGCTGGTATATGTTTGCTTTGTCAATATTTTCAGGCGCACTTCCGCCCATCTCCGCCATGGACTTGCGATCCTGTTATTAGGGGCCGGAACTGTCTGGACGGGCATCAGCTTTTTCAATGCTTTTTTCTCTGCAGATCCGCTTACGCCGGCTTCCCGGCTGGGAGTATCTTCTTTTTGGGGATCAGACCGCATCGCCTCCTTCCTGGTGGCAGGCAGGCAGCTGATCATTGAAGGTCTCCCTTATTGCTCGACCCTTTATCTGCTGACCTTGTGTATGCTTTTTGCCCGTTTTGGCAAACAATATTTTTATTCCAGGCGCCTTGCCCATGCCGGTCTGTCGAAAGCGGCGCCGGAGCTTCGGACCTTTGTGGAGCAGACAGGCCGGAGGATGGGGATAAAAAAGGTCGTAAAGGTCTGGCTTTCTTCCCTGGTGGAAGGCCCTGTGACCCTTGGCTCCTTAAAGCCCATCATTCTGCTGCCGCTGGCAATGGTAAGCCATCTCAGCCCGGAGCAGATGGAAGCGCTGATCCTGCATGAACTTGCGCATATCCGGCGGCAGGACTATCTTTTGCATCTGTGGATAGCTTTCCTGGAAATACTGTTCTTCTTCAACCCCTTCTCAAGACTGCTCATACGAAGCATTCAAAAAGAAAGGGAGCATCGTTGCGACGACCTGGTCCTTCAATTCCGATATGATCCTCACACTTATGTCTCTGCGCTGCTGGCCCTGGCAAAAGGCATACAGGGAAGTCCCCGGCTGGTGCTGGCCGCCACGGGCGGCGACGACCAACTCCTGCTGCAAAGGGTCAGGCGGATCCTGAAGCTTAATCAGACGTCTGAACCGCTGAGGGGAAAACCATTGATATTCCTGTTCCTGACGCTTTTTACCACCGGCATGCTATTGTCTTGGCCGAACTTTGCGGTGAAGCAGCCGGCTGCGTTCCGTGTTCCGGCGATTGCTGCCTCAGAGAAAAAAATAACGGACGAGCCGGCCGGCGGGGAAAGCAAGCGGACTGCCTTTGTATCGGTGTCTTTCCGGATAGCGCATAAGCAGGCAGCCCTCCGAAAGCCTGCAACGCCACACGCCCATCATAAGGATGCAGCCGGCGATGAAGACAGTTATGCAACGGATGAGCTGATCCAGTCGGATGCTCCTGCTGAGGATGAAGATGGCAACGCCCTGGCAGGCTATGCTTCCACGCCCCTGCAGGCCGACAAACGGGACTACTCCATTTCGGCACATACCGACGTGGTTACCCAATTGCATGGAGATGGCGCGCCTCCTCCTTATGTTCCCAATTCGAGCTTCTCCTTCCAGAACATACAGGACAGCACTACCCTTCCCGGAGAGCAATATGTATACTTGCAGCAAATGGCCTCTCACCAGGTGGAACTGGCTATCAATAAAATGCAAAAGGAGCTGCAAATTCAGCTAAAGCTTCTCCAGCAGGCAGGCGCGAAAGAAGCACCTGAACTAAGGCAAAAACGCCAGATACTAATGGAGCAGCTTAAACTTCAGCAGCAGTACCTGGATAAGCAACAGGAACTGCAAAGAAAATTGGGCAGGATCGGGAAAAAGCGGGTTACCGTAGTCATCTGATATCAGACCTCCATTCACCAAATATTTTTAGGACACCAATCCCCGTATTTGTTTCCGATGAGGAACCCAATGATGATCTCATGGGTACCCTTGCTGATGGTATTCAATTTAGAAGTTGTCAGGTCATAGGAATAGCCGATATTAAAAGTATTGGAGACGTTGAGCCCGGCCATGGCAGAAAAGCCATCATAAGTCCGGAAATTAGCCCCTATCCATAAGAAATCCTGGTATTGCAGCTTGGCGGAAAAATCGAATTGCAGGGGCAATGGGTCTACGTATTTCACCATCACGGAAGGTATCAAATTGAAGTCCTCGTCAAGCAGGAAACGATAGCCGGCTTGTCCGAACAGGTGGGGCACTAATTTTCCGGGATGAGGAGCGATCTTATCCGTAAATGCTATTTTCTGCGGAATGATCTGCTGCGCAGAGAAGCCCATGAAATAATCAGCCGAATACAGCCAGATGCCTGCCCCAAAATCCGGCTTGATCTTATTCAGCTCGCCGCTGGAGTAAACCGCGGGATCCACAGGTACATCGAAAAAAAGCTTGCTCCTGTCCAGGTTCAGCTGGCTGATGCCTGCGGCAAAGCCCAGGGCAAGGCTGGTGCGGGGGCTAAGTCCCAGATGGTAGGCATAAGTAGCGTAGGCGGAAAACCGGCTGAGTGGCCCGGTCCGGTCATCCAGCACCTGAAGGCCGACGCCGTGGTGAGGTCTTGCGGCCGTATAGTCATCCCAATAGTCCCTTCCCCGGGGATTGTAGCCGGGTTTATGAAAAGAAGTCGCCGTTTCACGATCATCCTTTTTGCCCAACGGCCCATGGATGGTGAGATAAGTGGTGATCGGTGCATCCTGAACGCCCACCCATTGGTGGCGATGGCTGATCTTCACATCCGTGTAATTTTCGATCCCCGTGAGGGCAGGATTGAGGATATAGTTATTGAGAATATACTGGGTGTACTCCGGTTTTTGTTGCGCTTGCAGCAAGGTACCCAGGAGAAGGCTGGTGATCACCGGCAACACTCTGATCACTGTAAAAAATCGCATCAGGCAGTTTTGGTTTGCAATCCATGTAATTTACGATGTTGGGTCGACCCCGGCAAGTAAAGATCGGGCCCGCTGACCCTCGCAGAATAATAAGTCCAGGATGGAGAGATGCGGGATGAAACCGGTGATCTCTTCAAAGACCTGGCGGTAGATCACCGGAGACGAAGTGCTGCCCTCCCTGATATTTTTGGGGCGGATCTGTCCCCGTATGTCCAGCCAATTCACTCCATCATAATGCGGCCGCCAGGATTCCGTAAGCGCCACCCGGACGGATAACGCCAGGGCACGGCATGTCCATTCGAAACAGGCGAGGTTCCAATCCAGGAGAAAATCAAAGCGCCTGCGATAGAACAACTCCAGCTCGTCCCGGTAAAATTCAAACCAGGGTGAACGGCTGTAGCAGGCAAGAATGGTCTTCCAATGCCGGTCCTGCCAGGAGTAGGCATTCGCAATTTTCACTTCTTTCATCAGGGTCTTTTGATCACGTCCTTTTTCCAGGGGAATGCTGAGATGGATCCGTCCCTGGGACCCGGCGATCTCGCACCTGTTGCGAAAACTCATTTTTTGGTAACATTCATATTGCTCAAATATTATATTTGATGTCTTATTTGAGATTTTATATAATATAACACTTGGAAAGTATTGTAAATCAGTTACTAGATTCATCTACATAAAATTTAATTGAGTCTTGTCTAAATTTGGGGAGATTAGGCACCTATAGGACTATTTGGAGCCAATAAACAAGTATTAATAAATAGCATATAAAATATTGTAAGTATTTAAAAATCAATAAAATGATATATTTAATTATCCTCCAATTATATTAGTAGCCTGGTTTCGCTCTTCTTGCGGCTTTTTGCGGCTTGGAACCCAAACATTTTAGCAGAAAAAAACGTCAACCCGGAAGATACGAAATCCCCCGTGAGCCGGGAAAATAAAAAAAGAGCATTCCCTCTCCTATTCTTCCCCCGTCCGTCCTTTCCGCTTGAAACAGGCCAGGGAGATCAGCACGATCATACCTAACGAAGTGCCCCAAATCTCTAGTCCGTCCTTTTTCTCTTGGTGTAGGGTCATCGCAGCCACAGCATAAGAGCTCCCGGCAGGAATAGCTCTTTCCTCATCCGTCTGCGCGAGGAGGTCCCAGTCATCGGGTCCTTTGCCTGTGAGATAGGTCAGCATCTCCAGTTCATCCTTACGCCTTTCCTTCAATTCATTGAGGTATTTTTTTCCTTCCGGACAGCTGAGATCCCCGGTAGCCGGGTGGGTGATAATATAGCGGGCCTGGAAATTTTCCGTATTGGCTGTCTCCTGGAAAAGCAGGTCCTGGGGGAAGGCCTTGCGGTTATACCGGACATGCAGCCGGGTGAAATAGACCTTATCGGAAGCCTCCTGCCCCGCTTCATCGTCTGCCAATGGTGATCCTCCCATCCACCATACACCGGCCTGTACCAGGTCCTGCCGGGAAGGAGCGCTGGCTACGCAGGGATCGCATTTTACATAGTTCCGGGGACTGACATCCCAGGCATATTCCAGCATCGTCACCGCCTTACCTTCCATCTTCCATTGATGCTGAAAAAGATTGGAATAGAAATTCCCGAAATTTTGCTGTACGAATAAGGGGATATTTTTCCCGGTCGGCAGGGACACGGTCCGGTAGTTGGCGCATTCGATCCTACCTCTTTTACTGAAAGCATATACGACCATGTCCTGGTCGCCTTCCGCATTGGCCATGCCCAGACGGATGGGCAGCATGAACCTGGGAGAATTGAAAGAGATCTGGATTGGCCTGAGGAAATTGCCCGGCAGCTTCTTCTTTTCTTCCTCATTTACTTTTACGACGAAGAACTTCAGGTTGCTCCTGATGTAGGGCTCCAATACCTCCTCAGCTCCTGCCGGGATCTTATACCCATTCTCCGTAAGCCAGGTTTTCAATCCCTGGGATTCCTTTGCGCTGAGGATAAGAATATCGTATTCACCCACCAGGTACCGGGCTTCTATACGGACACCGAGGTCCTTTTTGCTTTTGCCATACCCCACTACCACTACTTCACCCATGGCCAGCCCGGGGACCCTACCCTGGAGTTTATCTTGTATCCCGCAGGGATTATTGTCGTAATATTCCACCAGCCGTGGCTGGCTATAGTCATTCAGGGTTGCGAAGATCTTCTGATCCACCACCTTGATATCCCTTTCTTTCAATACGACGGGCACGGGCACCACCATGGCAAAATCCTTTAGATCGCCTTTGAAATCATTGTACATGGTGATGGTGCTCCTGTCGCCATCGTGTACGACGATTACCTGCGATGTCTTGTTTTTCAGTGTCCCATCCGCCTTGCTGACGTAAAATCCGCAGAAGGCCGCGGCATCATGGCCGATCATGGTAACCAGGATCACGGCTGCGCCTGCTTTTCTAATCCTTGTTCTCATACCCTGTTTTTTAAGTTGTAAAAGAAAATTAAATTGAATGGGAGAAGACGACCATTTAAAAGCGCTGGCCCTGAAGACCCTGTCCAGGACAGGAACGAGGGGCGCCGCCGCCACTAATACCCAGATTGACGTATTATATTTCCATTGGAAGGCGGCAAGATAGAAGGAGACCACCGCGATCAGCGATGCCCAGATGATCCTTGCAAAAGGATGGTTGGGAGAGGTCCGGGGGTCGCTGATCATAAAAAAGGCGAATAATAACAAACTTCCGGTTGTAATGGAATGAAGGAAATGATCCACGGGCCATTCCAGCACATAGGTCTGTCTCCACCAGGTCAGCAGCACAAAAGTCAGGAGAAAGGCAAGCGTAGTATCCAGCTTCTGCACGCTTGTCACGACGATGGTTCCAAAGACAATGGTAAGGAAGAACAGTATGGCATCGCTGCCCCATTGCCCGGGAGAAAGCCAGGCATCCTGCGTGATCAGCAGCGTAGCTACTATTCCGAAAGCGGAAGGATTGAAAATATGTTTGCCGCCGACGCGAAGAACATATTTCGAAGCTACTGTCAGCAGGGCGGCCAGTAAGCTGGTGTACCAATGGCCCGTCTTCAGTAATAGACAAAGGCTCATAGCGCTGATGAGGGGGCTTAGCCCCCAGGAACGCCAGCTATGCCTGGCAGGCCATTTGCGCAGCCGGATGCCCTCGGCCAGATAGTTGAACGCCACCGCACTTACGATACTGACAAGGTAATGGCCCCATTCAGCCGTCCAGCCCAGGTAAAGCAGGCCATAGGACAAAAAGATGGTCTGAAAGAACAGCTGGAAACAGCGGGGGTCGGGGACAAATCGTTTTACCGGCATAATACCTTTTCAGGCAAGGATGCTCTTTTTCTGCCGATTGCATAAGCGCCTCAAAAAAAGAGCGTCTCAATCATGATTGAGACGCTCTGTATATTCCCGGGATCTTTAGCCCTACTTTATGGATCTTATTCCGACAAATTCGGTCTTTGCTTCTGCAGCTCTTCCAGCTTTTTCTTGCCATAAGCCGTCCGTGTGATGACCACAAAAAGCACCGGCACGATGAAAATGGCCAGCAAAGTGGCTGACAGCATCCCTCCGAATACGGTGAAGCCGATGGTATTCCGTGCAACGGCACCTGCGCCCGTGGCAAAGATGAGGGGCAATACGCCCAGGATAAATGCCATGGATGTCATCAGGATGGGGCGGAGACGGAGCTGGACAGCCTCCAATGTAGCCGTTAGCACCGGCACCCCTCTATCCACCCTTTCCTTGGCAAATTCCACGATCAGGATGGCATTCTTGGCCGCCAGACCAATGAGGGTGATCAGGCCGATCTGGGCGTACACGTTATTGGTCAGCCTGGGCACCAGGGTCAGCGTCAGGATAGCGCCGAATATCCCGATGGGCACGGCCAGCAATACGGAGAATGGCACCGACCAGCTCTCATAAAGGGCCGACAAAAAGAGGAATACGAACAGGACAGACAGGGAGAAGATGTAAATAGTGCTGGACCCGGATTCGATCTCCTGTTTGCTAAGGCCGGCAAACTCATAACCATAACCTTCGGGCAGGGTCTTAGCCGCCACTTCCTGCAAGGCCTGGATGGCCTGGCCGCTGCTAAAGCCTGGCTTGGCGCCGCCGTTGATCTCCGCCGTCCGGAAGATGTTGAAGTGCGAGATCAGCGGGGCACTTTCCTGCAGCTTGTAGCTCACCACCGTGCTCAGCGGGATCATCTGCTGGGCGTTGTTACGCACATAGAACTGCCCGATATCGGAGATATCAGCCCTGTAGATGGTGTCGGCCTGCGCCACCACGTGGAAGTTACGGCCATAGATGGTAAAGTCATTGATATAGCTGCTGCCCAGGTACATCTGCAGGGTCGAATATACATCTGCCAGGGACACGCCGAGCTTCTTACATTTATCCCTGTCAACAGTTACCTGGTAGCTGGGTGTATGGGCAGTGAAGAAGCTAAAGGCCTGGGCGATCTCGGGCCGCTTGTTCATTTCGCCTACAAAGTTCCGGACCACCTTTTCAAAGGTGGGAAGGTCGTCATTGCTTTGCCGTTGCTCCAGCTCGAATGTGAAGCCGCCCGTTTGTCCCAGACCGGGAATGGCGGGGGGCGAAATAACGACCACGTTGGCCTCCTTGAAGACGGCAAAGCGCTTACGCATCTCTGCCATAACGCCGTCCAGCTGCTGACTCTTCTCTTTCCGGTCGTCCCAGGGCTTCAGCTGGCAGAAGATAGTGCCGCTGTTGGATTTCGTGGCAAAGGTCACTACGTTCAGTCCGCCCAGGGCCGCGTAGTGGGCGACTCCGGGAATGCTGTCGATGACCTTCATCATACTGTCCAGGACCGCAAGGCTTCGGGTCGTAGAGGCGGCTTCCGGGATCTCATAGGTGACATATACGCGGCCTTCGTCCTCCGTGGGGATGAAGGCGCTGGGTTTCTGCTTGAAGAGGAACAATGCTCCCAATACGATGCAGATCAGCAGGATAATGGCCAGCGGCGCCCGCTTGATCCATCCCTTTACACTCTTGGTATAACGGATCGATACCCGGTGGAACCAGCTATTGAAATGATAGAAGAACTTGTTCAGGCCTCGCGAGTTCTTGTCGAGATGCATAGGCCTTAGCAGCAAGGTACAAAGGGCTGGCGTCAGCGACAAGGCGACAAAAGCGGATATCAGGACGGAAATGGCGATGGTAATGGCAAACTGCTGGTACAGACGGCCTGTTATGCCCGGAATGAACCCTACGGGTACGAACACTGCGGCCAGGATCAGCGCAATCGCCACCACGGGACCGGAAATGTCCTTCATCGCCCGTGTGGTGGCCTCCTTCGCAGAAAGCCCCTCTTCGTCCATATAATGCTGTACAGCTTCCACCACTACGATGGCATCATCCACCACGATCCCGATGGCCAGCACGAAACCAAACATGGTAAGCGTATTGATGGTAAAGCCCAGCGGTATGAAGAGGATGAAGGTGCCTATGATGGATACCGGTATGGCCAGGACAGGGATCAGCGTCGCCCGCCAGCTCTGTAAGAAGAGGAATACCACCAGCACCACCAGCCCGAGGGCTTCCAGCAGGGTATCCACCACTTCGCTGATGGATACACGTACGACGGACACCGCTTCGAAAGGCACTACATAATCAACTCCGACGGGGAAATATTTTTTTAAGGCATCCATGGCCTTGTATACGCCTTCTGCCGTAGCCAGGGCATTGCTGCCCGGCGCCTGGTACACCAGCAGGTAACTGGCTCTTTTCCGGTCGACGAAGGAATTGCTGGCATAGCTGAACTTTCCCAGCTGGATCCTGGCCACGTCCTTCAGGTAGATGATCGAGCCGTTCTGGGTATTGCTGCGGATGACGATGTTCTCGAAATCCTTTTCAGAGCTCAGCCGGCTGTTGGTGAATACGGTATACTCGAAAGAAGAGGTGGCTTTCTGCGGCGGTACGCCTACGGAACCTGCGGCGATCTGCAGGTTCTGTTCCTGGATGGCGGCGGTCACGTCCTGCGATGAAAGGCCCAGCTGGGCCATCTTGTCCGTCTTCAACCATATGCGCATACTGAAATCATCGGCGCGTGTGAACACGTCTCCTACCCCTTTCACCCGCAGGAGGGCATCACGAACGAATATATTGGTATAATTGTCCAGGAAAGGCACTCCATGGGAGGCGTTGGGTGAGTAAATAGCCACCAGCATCAGGATACTGGGGTTCCTTTTGCGGGTGATGATCCCCAGGTTCTTAACCACCGCGGGCAGCGGCGGAGTAGCGATGCCCACCCTGTTCTGAATGTCCAGGGCGGCGATGTCCACATTGGTGCCCACATCCAGGGTAACGGTGATGGTCGATTGCCCGTTGTTGGTGCTGTTGCTCTGCATATAGGTCATGCCGGGCACGCCGTTGATCTGGGTCTCGATGGGCGTGGTGACGGTCTGCTCTACTGTCTGTGCGTCCGCGCCAGTGAAATTACTGGTCACCTGGACCGTAGCCGGTGTGATATCCGGGTACTGGCTCACCGGCAGCGTCAATATTGCCAGTACGCCCACGATCAAAATGACCAGTGATATTACGATAGCCGTTACCGGCCTTTTTATAAAAGTATCTGCAATCATAGCTGTGACTTGATCTGTTGTCTGATGAATATTATTTCCCTTGCTGCTGTGCACCTGCCTGCGGCTTAGCTCCCGGAGCTCCCACATTTACCTTGATGCCGTCCCTCACCTTCTGCACACCGTCGGTCACTACCTTATCTCCTTCCTGTAGTCCTTCCCTGGCAACGACCTTATCGCCAACATGGGCGCCAAGGACGACTTTCTTTTGCGCCACCTTGCTGCTGTCGCCTAGCACGTAAACAAAGTTCTCACCCATCTGCTCGACCACTGACTTTAAAGGAATGAGGAGGCTGCCGATGGCGCCTTTATTCTGGATGCGTACATTCCCTGTGACACCGGGACGTATGGTGTTCTTTGGGTTGGGAAAAATTAGACGGGCTTTGATGGTGCCTGTCGTAGGATCTACTGCGCGGTCCAGCAACAGGATATGCCCCGGGTAAGGATAGACGGTCCCGTCCGGCTGTACGAAAGTGAAAGTGGAATCATTTGCCAAAGGCTTTTGCTGCAGCAAAGCAGAGAAGCGGGCGATCTGCTTTTCATCCAGGGCTACATCCACGGCCAGGGGATTGTCGGAAGAAACGGTGTTCAGCAGTGTCTGCGGATACACGGCGGTACCCAGCTTCACCTGGGAGATCCCTATCGTGCCGTCAAAGGGAGCATAGATCATGGAATACTTCAGATTGGTCTGCACACTGGCCACATTGGCCTGCGCAGCCTCTACCTGCCGCTTGTTGGCTTCCAGGTCTGCCAGGGCATGATCCAGCGTCTGGCGCGCAATGGCATCTTTCTGCGAAAGCTCGGTATACCGGTCGGCATCCTGTTGCGCCCTTGCCAGGTTGGCCTTGCTGACGTTGAGGTTGGCGATCGCCGCGTCATAGGACGCCTTGTACTGCTGCTGGTCTATTTCATACAATGGCGCTCCCTTGCGTACATGCTGCCCGTCCTGGAAAAAGATATGGGTAATATTGCCCGAAACCTGCGGCTTGATATCCACCTGGTTCAGGGCAGCCACGGTCGCAGGGTAGGAATCAAAATAGGTAGCATCCCCGGGAGCTACCGTGTACACCGATACGGAGACTGGAGGAGGTGTTGCGGGACCTGCAGGTTTATCGTTGCCGCAAGCCGCCATTAATCCGGATACGATGATCATTAGTCCTGTCCAACGTGTAATATTTTCCATATAAAAACGATGATTTATTTTGCTATATTAAAATTTAATGGTCCCTAATGCCTTTTGAACATCCAGTTTACTGCTCAACACCTGGTACAGCGCGTCACTGAAATTGGTTTGTGCATTGCGAAGGTCTGTTTCGGCCGTGATGAGCTCCAGATAGGCCTTGATCCCGCTCCTGTACTGCAGCTCGATGGTATTGAACACATCCCGGGCAAGATCGAGATTCTCCCTCAGCACATTATAATTATTGAGGTATCCTTTATAAGCAGCAAGCGCCTGCGCATATTCAGTACCAATGGAGTTTTGCAGGTTCACGATATCCCAGTCCAGGCGTTGGACCTGCAACTCTGCTATCCTGATATTCTGGGTCCGTTTGGTACCCTGGAAAATGGGGAAGCTCAGCATCAATCCGGCATAGGAATTCGGGAAATTATCATTATATAGTTTTGAGAACCGGTTGTTGAGGTAATTCATGTTGTAAGCTCCGTTGGCTGTCAGGCTGGGCAGGTAGCTCCACTTCTCGTATTGCAGATTGGTCTGCTGTAATTTCTTTTGCGTCAACAGCGCCTGGTATTCTATCCGGTTGTTAAAGTCTACTCCGGACAGCGTATCCACCAATATATCCGATGCCATCTGCGCGCTGTCATATACGAGATGGATGCTGTCCTTCGAAGTATAACCCATCAGCTGCTGCAGAGCACTGTATTTGGCCTTCAGCGCCTCTTCATTTGTCTTCCGCTGCGCCTTCGAATTATTCAGGGAGATGGTTGCCCGTTTGTAATCCGTCTTGTCCACCAATCCACCCTGGTACTGATTGTAGGTGTCCTTCAGGTTCCTTTCCAGCCGGCGGATGTCATCATCCAGCACTTCTATCTGTTTCTGGGTGAGCAGCACATCATAAAAAGCCTTGCTGACATTCACGACGAGGTTGATCTTATCGGTGGCAGTATATTGCCGGCTCAGCTTCATCGCGTCATTCTTAGTCCGGCTGGCCAGCAGCACGTCCCTGTTGAAAATATTCTGGGTCAGCCCCAATCCTACCAGCGAAGTGTTGTAGACGCCGGAACGCACATAGGTGCCGTTAAAATTGATGGTCTGGAGCTGAAAGTTATTCTGATAGCTGGCATTGAGGTTCAGCTGCGGCAGCCAGTCTGCCAGCTTGCTGCGGATCTGCCGGTCCGTGATCTGTTCGTCCAGCATCGCCTGCTGGATCAGCGGATAGTGCTTCAGGGCAAAATCGACCACCTGTGGCAAGGTCGCCTGCTGCAGCACTGTGTCGGGAGCCTTCTGGGCGTTGACCGCCGGAGATAAAATAAATAAGCCACTGCTGACAAATACTGCATACATTATTCTTTTCATAAATATGTTGGCTATAGATGAATGATCTTCTTTCGGCAGGCAAAAATCGCTACAAATAGTTGAGACAAAATAACCGCTGATGTATTTATGTATTCAATACACCTATTGCGCAGCAAATTTAAACAAACGTTTAAATTAAACAAACGTTTAATCAATTTTTAATCATATATATTTCTAAATATTTTATTTTCATACAATTAGGCTGGGATAAGACGTTAATGTCCTTCTGTCTATCTTTGAAAGCTAATTCCAACACCATGTCGATCCATACCATACTAGGCGCCGGAGGCGTCATTGCCAACCGTCTTGCCCGCGAGCTTATCCGTCATCAGCTGCCCGTCCGGCTCGTTTCCCGGCATCCATCGCCCTTTCCCGGAGCAATGACACTTGCTGCCGACATTACCCGCGCGGATGACGCATCAGCGGCTGTCAGCGGGTCCGCCGTCGTCTACTGCTGCATAGGCCTGAAATATGATTACGCCGTCTGGAGACAAGCCTGGCCGCTCATTATGAACAATCTCATCGAGGCTTGCCGGCAGGCAAATGCAAGGCTTATCTTTTTCGACAACGTATATATGTACGGAAGGGTCGATGGCGCCATGACGGAGGAAACGCCTTATGATCCGGACAGCAGGAAGGGCGATCTTCGCGCCCGGATCGCCACCCAGCTGATGAGCGAGGTACGGAAGGGCAATATCACCGCCACCATCGCCCGCGCAGCGGATTTTTATGGTCCCGGGGCCGACAAGACCAGCGTATTCAACCTGCTGGTTTTCCAGCGACTTTTCAAAGATCAAAAAGCACAATGGCTCGTGAACCTCCATGCCCGCCATTCCTTTACCTATACTGAGGACGCCGCCAGGGCGCTGTACCTGTTGGGGAGTGATGAAAACTCCTGGAACCAGGTCTGGCATCTTCCTACTGCGGCCGACCCGCTCACCGGTGCCGGCTATATTGCATCGGCGGCGGCGGCCCTGGGCAAAACGCCCCGCAGCATGGTGCTCCCTAAATGGATGATCCGCATAGGAGGTCTCTTCGACAAGACGACGGCGGAGTTGCATGAAATGCTCTATCAATATGAATACGGTTATTTGTTCGACTCTTCTAAATTTGAAAAGGCATACAATTTTCAGCCTGTTTCCTACGCAGAGGGTATAAATGCGACAGCCAATGCATATACGAACAGCACTGGCTTCTGAAGAGGTGTAAAGGTCAGTAACAAAAACGGGAGACGGATGCTGATGGAAACGGAGTTAAAAACAGGTCAGGCAAATTAATCTTCTGAAAAGCTACCAAAATAAAATGATGCAACAAAATTTGTTTCCATTTTGATGGCACTCCGGGAACGATTGCGCAATTAAATCCATTAGGTCAGCCGGGAGAGTCCGGTATTCCTGCCGGACAGTACCGCGCATATTACTATACGGTAGCAGATTGATGGACACGGTAGTAAGCCCGCTGCAGCTTGACCTTTGTAGCCGGCGCTACCAGCATAGGCAGCTTTTCCACCACCGTCTCGCTGGAATCCAGCCCGAAAGCTTTTTCTTCCGCCAGGGCCAGCTTTTTCATGCTGAAATAAGCATTCAGGATAAATCCTTCCCTTACAGTAAACTCATTGTCGTAAGAGAGGAATTTTTCCAGGATCACATAACGGAAATCATCTGCAATATTGTGCTTCTTCAGGGAAGGATAGCGATGGGTGATATCCAGCTCCCTGTTGCAGATCATTTCCGAAACGACACGGCGGAACATGAGTCCCACACGCGGCTGCACACGGAAACCCAGGCGGAATTCCACCCGTATCACTTTATCGCTCAGCTCTTCCACCCCATATTCCATGGTATACGGCTCGTCAGTCCGCTCGATATGCAGGAACCAGTATATATCCGCCCGCTTGGGATTATGGCTGAAAATGGAGTAGAGTATCTTTTGCTCGATCTGCCCGGGCCGGTTGGCTTTAGTGAGGTAGATAAGGTGAGAGGTCAATCTGGGGATGGACTCATCCTGACTGAGACTTTCGAGCAAGGGTATATGCTCCTTCAGGTCGATGAAGTTCAGGAACCGGTTGTTGATCTTCCGCGCATGGTACCAGATATACATGGTGAAGATCAGCCCCACTTCAAATACGAGGAAGAAAAGTCTTTTCACGATCTTGACGGCGTTGGCCACGAAAAAAGAGGACTCCACCACTACGAAGACAATGAGAATGGGGATAACGGTCCAGACAGAATAGTGTTTCACATACCGTAGAAAATGGTATACAAGGATGGTGGTCATCAGCATTGCGATCGTAATGGAAAATCCATATGCTGCCGTCATGCTTTCGGAAGTCCTGAAATAGAGCACTACAAGAAAACAGCCTGTGCATAGGATCCAATTGATGCTGGGAATATATATCTGGCCGCGGATTTCCGTGGGAAATTTCACGGTGACCTTGGGCCAGAAGTTCAGGCTGATGGCCTCATTAATGAGGGTGAAGCTGCCGCTGATCAGGGCCTGGCTGGCGATGATCGAGGCTGCCATGCCAATAAAGACGCTGGGTACGAGGAACCAGTGAGGCACGATGGCAAAGAATGGGTTGACGCCGCCCAGGTCGTTCTTCTGCTGCAGCAGCACCCAGGCGCCCTGTCCCAGGTAATTCAATACAAGGGCTGTCTTTACAAAGATCCAGCTGATCTGTATGTTCCGTCTGCCGCAATGACCAAGGTCGGAATACAAAGCTTCGGCCCCTGTCGTGCAGAGGAACACGGCTCCCAGCAGCCAGAAACCCTTTGGGTGCCGGATCAGCAGCTCCAGCCCATAATGCGGGCTCAGCGCTTTCAATACGAGCGGATAATGTATGATCTGGTTGATACCCAGTACAGCGAGCATGGAAAACCATATGAGCATGATCGGTCCAAAGGAACCGCCGACGATCTTTGTGCCGAAACGCTGAAATACGAACAGCAGCAGGAGGATCACCAGCACCAGTTCCACCACCAGGTTGTTGCCCGGCACGATGATATGCTCCAGCCCCTTCACGGAGTTCAGCCCTTCAATGGCCGATGTCACGGATATAGGAGGGGTAATGATACCGTCGGCCAGCAGCGTGCCTGCCCCGATGATAGCCGGATACACCAGCTTTTTCCCATAGCGCCGCACCAGCGCGAAAAGGGAGAATACGCCTCCCTCCCCCCTGTTGTCCGCCTGGAGTGTGATCAAAACATACTTAAAGGTTGTTTGCAGGGTCAGTGTCCAGAAAACACAGGAGATGGCGCCCAGCACCAGCTCACTGGAAATCTTCCCTCCCTCATTCAATATCGTCTGGAAAGTATAAAGGGGAGAAGTACCGATGTCTCCGAAAATAATGCCTAATGTAATGAGCAGTCCTGCTGTGGTGATCTTTTTTGAGTGGCCTGTGTCCATATTTATGCCTGTAGGGTCGACCCCCAGCGTCAAAAAGCATACCCAGCAAGGGCTGAAGGGCTCCGGCCTGGTCAAAAGCCGCTCCAGCAAAGGATCACAGGAGATACAAAAAAATTATTATGTAAGAAGCTGAAGCGGCGTACCACCCCAAAATGAAAAGAATACATGCCAAAATGAAAATTTGCCCGCAGGACCTGCATTCATCCCATCAGGTCCTGCCTGTCCTGCTGGCCTGAACGGATCATCTGCCCATAGTCCTGCTTTTTAACCATGGCCGTCACCACCCGGGCAATCCTCTTTGCACGGGTGGCGTCCGTTTTGGCGCTGCGCACCCAGTTGCCGAAATAATTCTGATGGGATTTGGGTAGCTCCCTGAAATACGCCATCGCAGCAGGCTCATCGGCCAGGCATTCCAGCAGGTCCGATGGCGGCTCGATCTTCGCATTATCCACTTCCAGCTGCACTTTCAGCCTGGCTCCCTTGCTCTTCCGGATGGCTTTCCTCATCGTGGCATTAAGCGCCATAATGAAATCGCCCTCTCCCATGGGCAGCAAGGCCACTTTTTTGATCGGATGCTCATCCAGCTTGCCTTTCACCCGGAAGGACTTCTTATTGCCAGGCTTAAGCTGCTGCGCCTGGGCAGCCGGGATCTTTATATACGTCCAGCCGGTCTTTTCGCCCTGGTCCGCAAATTGTAAGATTGTCGTGGTGAACTGGATCATATGATCAATTATCAATTAAACCGCCCCTCTCCTTTTATCTCCCGGAAAGGCATTATAAAGAAATCGTCCACCGTCTTATTGAACAGGTCACTGTACACCACCGGCGTGCTGTGTCCCGAATTAGGCAGGATCCACAAATAGCTCCGCGGGATATGATGTGCTATCTGCATGGTGTGTTCCGGTTTGATCACGTCATGATCCCCTCCTATCACCAATGTGGGACAATGGATAGTATGGAGATCGTCCAAAGGGATGTTCGGTTGGTCGCACAGCAGCCTCAGCAATTTATAGCTGCCTTTCTCCTGTGCTGTGAGGGACGTTTTTTTCTTTAGTCCTGCATAGTATGGCCGCACCATATCCCATACTTCCTGGTAAACGGCATTGGTGTCCGGCCAGAGATTGGCACCTGTGACGGCCAGCTTCTTTACTTTCTCCGGGTGGCGCATAGCCAGCAGGAGTCCATCGATCCCCCCGTCGCTCCAGCCGATGACATCGGCCGAGTCTATACGCAATTGGTCCAGCAACGCGGAAAGGTCATCGGCCATCATTTCATAGGTCAGCGAGTCGCCCGGGTCTGCTGAACGCCCCTGCGCCCTGCTATCGGCAATGATCACCTTGTATTTACCTGCGAAATACGGTATGTTCTTCTTAAAATTTTCAATCGATCCTCCATTGCCATGAATGATCAGCAATGGCTGACCTTGTCCGTAGATCTCACAGTACATTTTAAATCCACGGATATCGTAGAATTTGCCGGCGTCCTTGTTATTACCATAAGGGATGGAGCCTTGTGCAAAACAAAATGCAGACGTTAGTGCGAGGAGGGTTGAAAGGAGGAGGATGTTTTTCATACTCCTGAAGATAATAAAAAAAGGCCCCTCAGGGAGGGGCCAGGCTGAACATTTATGTAAGAATGTACTTTTTAAACCTTCGCTGTCGAAACTTTCTTCTTTTTCTTTCCCTGGTTAAGGGCGGCTTCGATACCCTTGCTCAAATTGTCATAAGTGGGCTTACCGGTGAACAGTTCTCCATTGATGAAGAAAGCCGGTACGTCCCTTACTCCTTTATCCAGCCCTTCGAGCAGATCGCTCTTGACAGACCAGCCGTAGGTGCAATTCACCAGGTGTTCCAGGAACTTCTTATTGATCACCCCTACCTCCTTGGCATATTCGCGCAGGCTGATAGCGCCCAGGCGCCGCCGATGGGCGAAGAGCGTATTATGCATTTCCCAGAACTTTCCCTCCTGGGCTGCGCCAAGGGAGGCTTCCGCCGCCTTCATCGCATGCTGATGGATCTTGGTGAGGGGAAAATGACGGAAATTGAAGCGTATCCTGCCGTCGTATGCTTTTAGCAGCTTGTCCACTACTTCATTGACTTTTGCGCAGGCTTCGCTTTCATAATCACCATATTCTGTCAGTGTTACGGGAGCTTTGAGGTCTCCGACGAAGATATCCCGGGTAGGGATGATCTCCACTTCTTTTGCTTTTAGTGCCATAATTCATCTATTTAACAATTCCTAATCGGTTTGGTTCAGCTTATTCGCAATATACCCTTTTTTATTGGACATCTACATAAAAATGACCCGGAAAAGCACTTCCCCGGGTCATTTTCAAACCACTGCGGCTATTAGATCGCGTGGGTCTCCTGCGCTTCATTGCGAAATACGACAACGCCATCGAATACATCCACCAACACCGGATGGTCTTTTGCCACATCGCCAGCTAATATCTTCTTACTCAATTTATTAACTATTTCTTTCTGGATCAGCCGCTTCAGCGGACGGGCCCCGAACTGGGGATCGAAGCCATTTTCGGCCAGGTAATCCAGCGCATAGTCGCTGAATTGGAGGTCGATCCCATTCTTAGCCACCATCTTTTGCAGGCCATCCAGCTGGATACGGATGATCCCTTTGATCTCGCTTTTCAGCAAGGGCTGGAATAGGATGATCTCGTCTATGCGATTGAGGAATTCCGGCCGGATGGTCTGTTTCAGCAGATCCGTTACTTCCCGTCTGGTCGTTTCCATTACATCTTCCCTGTTCTTTTCCGTCACATCCTCAAAATTCGCCTGGATGATCTGGCTCCCCATATTGCTGGTCATGATGATGATGGTGTTCTTGAAGTTCACCACCCTGCCTTTGTTATCGGTGAGCCGTCCGTCGTCCAGCACCTGCAGCAGGATATTGAAGACATCCGGATGCGCTTTTTCGATCTCGTCGAGCAGAATGACACTATAAGGTTTGCGGCGGACGGCCTCCGTCAGTTGACCGCCTTCATCATATCCCACATATCCCGGAGGAGCGCCGATCAGTCTGCTCACCGCATGTTTCTCCTGGTATTCGCTCATATCGATGCGGGTCATCATGCCCTCATCATCAAAAAGATATTCCGCCAATGCCTTTGCCAATTCCGTTTTACCGACACCGGTAGTTCCCAAAAAGATGAACGATCCGATGGGGCGTTTTGGGTCCTGCAGGCCTGCACGGCTCCGGCGGATAGCGTCGGCTACGGCCAGGATGGCTTCATCCTGTCCTACCACCCGCTTGTGCAGCTCGTCTTCCAGGTTCAGCAGCTTTTCCCTTTCGCTTTGCAGCATCTTCGAGACCGGTATACCCGTGGCCTTCGCCACGGCCTCCGCAATGTCTTCCGCGTCCACTTCTTCTTTCATCAGCCGCGAATGAGCGCTGATGGTTGCCAGCTGCCGTGAATATTCTTCGATGATCTTTTCCTGCTCTTTCACTTTGCCATAACGGATCTCCGCCACCAGTCCATATTGTCCTTCCCTTTCGGCCTTCTCAGCAGCCATTTTGAGGTTTTCTATCTCTGCCTTGGCGTTCTGCACTTTCTCCACCAGCTCTTTTTCCTGCTTCCATTTAGCTTTTAATGTATCCCTGTTCACAGTGAGATTGCCTATTTCAGCGCTCAGCTCTTTTAATTTATCCTTATCGTTCTCTCTTTTGATGGCTTCCCGTTCGATCTCCAGCTGACGGATCTGCCTTTCCAGCTTGTCCAGCTCTTCAGGCATAGAGTTCATCTCCAGCCGCAGCTTGGCCGCGCTTTCGTCTATCAGGTCAATGGCCTTGTCAGGCAGGAAACGGTCCGTGACATAACGATGTGATAATTCCACGGCAGCAATGATCGCATCATCCTTGATCCGCACGTGATGGTGCGTCTCATACCTGTCTTTCAGTCCACGCAGGATAGAAATGGCGTCCTCCACACTGGGCTCGTCGATCAACACTTTCTGGAAACGGCGCTCCAGCGCTTTATCCTTCTCAAAGAATTTCTGGTATTCATTCAGGGTAGTGGCGCCGATAGCCCGGAGCTCACCACGGGCAAGGGCCGGCTTAAGGATATTGGCGGCATCCATGGCGCCCTCTCCCCCACCCGCACCGACGAGGGTGTGGATCTCGTCAATGAAGAGGATGATCTCCCCATCGCTGCCGGCTACTTCCTTCACGACGCTTTTCAGGCGCTCTTCAAATTCCCCTTTATATTTGGCGCCCGCGATCAGCTGTCCCATATCCAGGGCGAAGATCACCTTGGAACGAAGATTCTCGGGAACATCCCCGTTCACAATGCGATGGGCCAGACCTTCGGCGATGGCTGTCTTACCGACGCCGGGCTCACCCACCAGGATGGGGTTGTTCTTGCTGCGACGGGATAGGATATGCAGCGTCCTGCGGATCTCTTCGTCCCTGCCGATGACGGGGTCCAGCTTCCCCTGGCGTGCCAGCTCATTTAAATTCTTTGCATATTTATTCAGTGCATTGAAAGACGCTTCCTGCGTCTGGGAATTGACCGTAGAGCCTTTACGAAGGTCCCTGATAGCCGCGATAAGGCCTTTCTCGGTCAGCCCGGCATCCTTTAGTAATTTCGCGGCATTATCGCTGCCATGCACGATGGCCAGCAGGAGATGTTCTACGCTCACGAACTCATCTCCGAATTGTTTCAGGTCCGATCCCGCCCGCAGCATGACATTATTCATGTCGCGGCTGATGGTCTGGGCGGGTTCGCCGCCGCTGACCTTTGGTAATTTATTGATGCTCTCCTCGAGCTTCGTCTCTACGAAAGGCACGTTCACGTTATTCTTTTTCAACAGAAATTCTACCAAAGAATCTTCTTCGGTCAGCAACGATTTAAGCAAATGTTCCGTTTCGATGACGGGATTCGCCTTGTCAAAAGCCAATTGCTGCGACCGAGAGATCGCTTCCTGGGCTTTGATGGTAAAATTGTTTAGGTTCATATAATTAGCTGTTTTCCTTTAAAATTTACTGTTAAATTGTGCGACAAAATCTAATCCAAAAGCTAAACCCGGCAACTATGTCATATAAAGTTAAAACAACCTGTCTACAATGCGGATTCCTGCTCGCCTACCTGCTATTCTGTCGGCCCGTCATTGCTCAATCCGATTTTAGTGCAGTAGATCAATTATTTAAGCAGAACCAAAAGACCCTGGGGAACAATTTCACCGCCCTGGTGTGGAAGGATGGGAAAATTATTTACCAGAAACAGGGCGGTATGGATTTCACCCCCAAGACGGTCGCTCCCATCGGCAATTCCGGCAACTGGCTTATCGCCGCCCTGGTGATGACGTTTGTGGATGAAGGGAAGCTGTCCCTGGACGACCGGGTAACGCAATATATTCCCCTATTCGCCAAATATTCGAAAAGCTATATCACCATCCGCCATTGTCTCACCAATACCACGGGTATCAAGGCGGAAGGCAAGACAAAGTTCGCAAGTTTAGAGGAAGAAATAAACTCCTACGCCTCACACCGCGACATCGTGTCCAATCCGGGGACTGAATTCTACTACAGCTACGTGGGCCCCAATATCGCTGCCCGGGTACTGGAAGTGATCACTAAAAAAAGTTTTGACAGGCTGATCCAGGAGAGGATCGTGCGGCCCCTTAAAATGCGGGGTACCAGCTTCAGCAATGAGGAAGGGGGAGCGCTTAATCCTGCCGGCGGCGCAAGGTCTACGGCCAATGACTATATTAATTTTCTCTCCATGCTGCTGAACAAGGGGGTATTTGAAGGCAAGCGCATCCTCAGCGAAAAGGCAGTGGAGGAACTGGAGGCGTCACAGTTCGCGCAATTACCCGTCAAAAATGCGCCTAAGCAGGTGCAGGGATTTCATTATAGTTTCGGCGCCTTTATCACGGAGTCCACCGCATCGGGCGCCGCCAATGTGCTGGCCTGTCCTAACCTGATGGGCACGATCCCCTACATCGACAAATGCCGGAATTATGCCGCCATCCTCATTATCGACAAGCCGGAAGAGGAGAAAAAGCCCCTTTTCCAAAGCCTGAAGAACCTGGTGGACGAGGCGGTTGGAGGGAGTGGATGCCAGTGATCCCTACTCTTTTTTCACCAGGACGATACGGGTATGGTCCGCCTTGTACAGCTGCTCGTAAAATCTGACAATGGCCGGATAATCCGATGGCGGGAAATGCGCTACCGACTCTTCACAGCTACGATAGTACAGGATCTTGTCGGGCAGCACCTTTACCGAGGCGCTGTATTTCCCAAACTTTGTATCGATGTGCGTATCGGAAGGGACAGCTTCGGGCTGATAGCCTGCAGGTATGCTGATCGTAATACTGTCGATGTCCCTGAAAGCCCTGTCATCCACAAAATCATAATGCCGCACCGAATCCTGGGGCAGGCGGTACGTACTTTTGTCAAAAAGGTTGGGCGTGATGAACAACCGTTTGCCCGTTATATTAGCGTAGTTGGGACTGACCACATGCAGGTATTCCCTGATCACGGGCATGGCGCCTTTTTCCTCCTCATACCGGCTTTTATCCACTTTGTAGGTGGGCAGGTGAAAGAGGCCGTTGAGATACTTCTCCCGCTCTTCATCCGAAGCGCCATAGATCAATCCATGGGGTGACTCCTGCCTCGTACCCCGATAGGTGGTCGCCACGTCGGCCTCCAAATTACCTTCGGTGTTGATGGTGGCGTTGACGACACGGCACTTTGTATTGTCAGCGGAAGAATAGGAAGGGGTCCTTACAATGTGCGCTCCTGCTTCATCGATGAGGATGGCCTTTCGGTCGCCCGTGAAGCTGCCCATATAGCCCGGTGATTCAGTCTGACTGGTGCATTCCAGCCAGATAGTGTCCCTGGCCATCGGTACGCAGGATATAACGTGGTTGCCCTGCAGTGAAGGGAATTCGTCTATCAGGTCCGGCTCGTCCCTGCCGCCATAAATGATCACATATTTACCAGAGATGCCTGCCTCTTTCAGCAGGGCGATCATGTAGTTGGACAAAGCCTTGCAATCGCCATATCTTTTTGTCGCCACATAGTCTGCCGGAAATGGCTGCCAGCCGCCAATACCCAATTGAATGCTGATGTAATGCGTATTTTTTTGCAGAAAATCATAAAGGGCATATACTTTCTGGCGGGGATCCTGCAGCTTGTCCGTCAGTTCATGCACCTTTCTTTTGATGTCATCGGGCAGCGCATCTCTGCCCACGCACAGCTGGTGGAAGAATTTGCCATAGTTCTCCCAACTGGACATATTGCCCTTATATCCCTCAGCCTCGAAGTCTGAAGGCGCCATCAATACATGCGGAGCGATCTCCTTCCATCGGGGGCCTGCCACCTCCGTCCTGCGGGCGGGAAGATTGCTTACTTCCCAGGTATATGTTTTTCTGTCCCCTGCGGTAGTGATCACGGGCTGGAAATTACAGTTCACCGGCTTGTACCTCACCTCGTATTCCTTTGGCGCAATGATCACATACTTGCTATGCTGGGTGGAGATGCCCGAATTCAACAAGGGACGCCAGGATTGGAAATACAATATGCCGTTGAACTCATCCTCCTCATCACAAGCCACTGTATAAGGATAGACCTTATAATAAAAATTATATTCTTTATAACGCGCGTCATTCATCAGGGTCCCTTCGGTGACATAGCTTCGGTCCTCCATATCTTTCTTCTTCACATGTTTCAGCTCTTTTCCCATCCCATCATACAAAGTCATCGAAACAGAATTAATGGATTGGAATTTATCATACCAGGAGGTAAAACCTCCCAGGTTATCGCCGTTTTCATTCAGGATGGTGTAGACATGATGTTCCCGGGCAATGGCCTTGGAAGCCGACCGGATCTCCAGGATATATTCGTCCTCCCTCACCACGGCCCTGGCATCTTTTTTCAGGCTGTCGGGGATCAGCAAGGCATTATAGGTCTGCGCATGCAGGCAGCAGGGGATCAACATTATAAAAAAAGCGTTCAGGATCTCGCGCATTTTTGTCATTTTTTCTTTTTGAATACGATCTGTTCACTCTGTTTTTTTACGACAAAGGCGAAGAAATCACGCAGGGTAGCATAATCTTCCGGCTTATAATTAGCTTTCTTAAGCTGGATACGGCTGCGGAACTGGATGCCATCGTCATTTTTTACGATCAGGTATTCGAATGCACCTTCGTTCTCGTTGAAGGTAACCTTGGTGGATTTAGGCAGCTCGTCTACGATATACCCTTCGGGTATTTCCATATTGAGAATAAATGTTTCGTCAAATCCATAAGGCATTTCCACCGGATATCTGCGTTCGGCTGCTTTGAAGGGATTTTCCTTGTATCCCTCTGCCAGCATCGGGTTGAAATAGATTATGTCTTCAGAGGGATCATTCTTCCATTTTATGTCATAATTGATGCCTACAGGCTCGTCCATCAGCTTCAGCGAGTCAACAGAAGAATTGGAGATCTCCGTCTCTGCCGGATAAGCAGCCTGGATCGTCTTGAAATATTCCTTTTCGTTTTTGTCGCGTATCTTTTCCCTGATGCCGCAGGACTCAAAATATCCGGGCACGGTCTGCACTCTGCCACTGAGCACGCCTTTCCCTTCGTTGGTTATGAACACAGTAGTGACTTTCCTTTCCATCATCGCATCCGCATCAAGATAGATGGGTTCCGGGAGCCCGTCCTTTATGATCCGCGCATGACCGTTGTAACAACGCTCAGGCAGATGGCCAAATCCGATCCACGGTTCGCTGGCGTCCATAAACCATTCGGTGGAGTCGATGACGAGACGGCCGACTACATAATTGAACCGGCTCAGCAAGGGGTACAGCTCATGGGTAAACCCATGGCTGCGGGTGCTCAGGATCACCGGGTCGGCCTGCAGGCGGGCATGATTCAGCATAGCGATCAGCAGCAGATTGATCTCCGCCACGCTGCCATTCTTATTCTTAAACACCGTTTTCAGCGGATTGGCGCAAGAAAAGCTGCTGTGGTCCGTGCAGGTGTAATGATCCCGCACATAGGTGAAAATGTTCTTTGCTTTGTCGAGGGGTTGCGCGGCGCCGTTGACGGCCGCCTTCATCTCTTCGTCCATCCAGCCATTGTTGCTGTGGAGTTCCGAACCGAAAGATTCCGACTTCATAAGGCCCGTGCTGACCGTCAGCCAGTTGCCCATCTTATCCTCCGGCACGGCATTCGGGAAAGCATAGCGGGCCAGCTGAAATTCGATTTTTGAAGTATAGTTCCTGATGGTGGTGGTAAACCGCTCTTCTTTCAGGGAGGGAATATTTTTCATCGACCATACATGGTCCACCACTTCGTCCTCAACCGGGACAGTTTCATCCCTGTCCGCACCTCCGGGAACGACCACCCTGAAATGGGTCCGCCGGGAGATAGTGGGCTTTACATTCATTTGAAGATAGCCCTGCGTCAGCGTGACATATTGAAAGAAGTTGGGCATATTGACCTCATATTCGCTGTACAGGCAGGGATATTCACTTTGAAATGTCCACGGCTGCAGATTCCTCAGGTATTCGGAATGCTGGGTATAGGTAAATTCGATGATGGAGCCTTCCTTCAGGGCGGGGAAGGTGAACTTCTTTACCGACAGGTATTTATTCAGCTTGTCCGTAAAGACGGACTTGTCATCCAGGCGGGTCTCCACTACCGTTCCGTTCTCCAGGTTGTAGGTCACCGCTTTCAGTCCATCCACTTTTTCGCCATCGGTGTAAAGGACTATTTCTTCCGTGGCCGCGTCAAACCCCTTTTTGTTGAGGATCTTTATGCGTTTGGAATGTTTGAAGTCCAGCGTAAACCAGCCTTTGTTATTCCCGACAAATTCAGAGCTGCCTATGTCGGCGATCACCACGGCATCCGCGGCCGTATCAAAAGAGGGGGCTTTCACATTGAAGTCCTCGGGAGAAACTTTTCCAAAACGTACTTTGTCCTGGGCCTGAGTGGCGCTGCAGGTTGCCCAAAAACAGCATAGGGCGATAAGGAGCTTTTTCCGCGCGCGCATGGGAGGTCGAATTTAGGAGGTTATGGTTAAATGGGTTAAATGGGTTCTATTGTTTCTTCAGCACGATCTGTTCACTCTCTTTCTTAACGATAAAGGCGTAAAAGTCCCGCAGGCTTTCATAATCATCCGGGGAAAAACTGGCCCGGTTTAATTTCAGCCGGCATCTCAGCTGGATCGTATTTTCCTGTTTGGCGATCAGGTATTCAAAGGATCCTTGATCCCCGTTGAAAGCTACCTTAGCTGACTTAGGCAATTCTTCCACCGCATACCCGGCCGGAATGTCCAGGTTGAAAAGGTAGAGATCGTCAGTGGCATGGTTCATTTCCACGGGATATTTCCTGTCAGCCGCCCGGAATGGATTCTCCCGCAGGCCATCCCCGAAAAAAGGATTAAAATAGATCATCGGTACGCCGGGAGCCTGCTTCAGATCAAAGTCGTACCTGACTGTGATGGGCAGTTCCTTCTTATCCAGCGAATCGAGGTGCGTATTCCGGATAACCGCATCTTCTCCATAAGCGGTCTGGATCCTTGAAAAATATTCCTTCTCCCCTATTTCACTTATCCGCTCACGAACGTCATAGGAAGCCTGAGGGTCCATTATTGATTGATAAGACCCTTCCATTCCTTTTTCTCCGTTGGAAATGAAGACCATGGTCGTTCTTTTCTCCATGAGGGAATCAGCTTCGAAATACACCGATGCGGAGTCCTTATTGCTGATGATCCGGGCATGTCCATTGTAGCAGTTGCCTGCCAGCTGGCCAAACCCCAGGCGGGGATGTGCAATATCCAGGTAATACACAGACCCGTTCAAAGACAACCTGGCTATGACATAATTCAACCTGTCCAGAATAGGGTATTTGGAAAGATTGAACCCATATTCCCGGGTGCTGAGCAGGACGGGGTCGGCCATAAAGCCTTTCTGATGCAGCATAGCCACCAGCAGCAGATTGAGATCCCCCACGGTGCCGCTGTTCTTCTTCAGGACGTCGCGGAGCGTAGTCCGTATATATTTATCATAGTGACTCGTACACGTGAGGTGTTCCTGTAGATAATAATAGATAGCCTTTGCCTGTTGGAGAGGGTCGTTTACCCCGGACGTGATCTTATCCAGCAGCTCATCCAGCCACTCGGTGTCTTCGTACAAAGGACGCCCGAAATCCTCCCGTTTCAACAACTCTTCCGTTGCAGAACGCCATGTATTCATCACGTCATGGGTATCCTGACCATTGTAGGTCTTTGATAGCTGCAGCTCTATCCGGTCCAGGTAATTGTGCGGAGTAGAAATATAGTTCTCTATCCGAAGGGGTGGAACGTCTTTCATCACCCAGCGATGCTTCACCGTATTGGCATTGACAAACAGGTCACGATCCATATTTGTCAGACCGGTACTTTCTTTTTGGACGACCCGGTACGATCCATGCCCTTCACTACCCTTATCTATCGCATAGGGATGGATCCCTTGCCTGACCACTACATAAAAGAGGGTCTGCGGTATCTCCACGTTGTATTCACTAAACAGGCAGGGATATTCGATGGATTGAAACTCCCAGGGAGGAAGATTGAAATAAAAATCTGAAGTGATCGTATAAGTATACTCAATGATCGAGCCTTCCCGTACTGCCGGGAGCGTGAACTTTTTCTCCGTATAGTACTTACTTTTCTTGTCCTCGAAGATGTCCTTTTTATCCAGCCGTGTCTCCACTACGGCCCCATTTTCCAAATTGTAGATGGAAGCAGCGATATTATCGGCCACTTCTGCGTCATTGTCCCGGGAATGAAGGCCGATCTCCACGGTGGCCAGCCTAAAGGCTTTCTTATGCAGGATCCTGATGCGGGTATGCCGCTGGTATACATAGGAAAACCATCCTTTTTGATTGCCCACGAAGTGGACAGCCCCCTGATCGGAAAGAATGATGGCATCGGTGCTGCTGTCGACACCGGTGCCGGAAAAAGACCTGAAATCATCCGGTCCCGTCTTTACGAATTGAATTTTTGATTTGTCCTGGGCGGCACAATACCTTTGTGGCAGGCATAGGAATAAGACTATAGCTAGCAGCACGGTCGGCCTTAGGAGCATCATGGGGGTCAATTAGCGACGGCAAAATAGTGAAATTGCAGTATTCCACATACTCCTCAAGGATTAAAAAAAATACACTTGACAAAATACGATTATACGAAATGGATCAAGGAATGGACGAGGGACCTTGGATTCGACCATTGTGGGATTGCAAAAGCAGGGCGCCTGGACGAAGATGCCCGTCGGCTGGAAAGCTGGCTTCACCAGGGTATGCATGGGTCCATGCATTACATGGAAAATCATTTCGATCTCAGGATAGATCCCTGCAAGCTGGTGCCGGGCGCTAAATCGGTGATTACGCTGCTGTTGAACTATTTTCCTGGCAGGGAAGCTTTGAAAGACGCTGCCGAAGAAGGCGCCCCCCGAATAGCCAAATACGCATATGGAGATGACTATCATGAAGTTATTCGCAGAAAACTCAATTTATTATTGAAGCAGATGCGAGACGGCATTGGAGAGATAGAAGGCCGGGGGTTTGTGGACAGCGCTCCTGTACTGGAACGAACCTGGGCTGTACGCAGCGGGCTGGGTTGGATAGGAAAGAACGGGAACCTTCTGCACAAGCAGGCGGGGTCTTTTTTCTTCATTGCCACCCTGATCGTGGACCTGGAGCTGGAGTATGATGTCCCTTTTGCCGGAGATTATTGCGGCAGCTGCAGGAAATGTATAGACGCGTGTCCAACGGATGCCATATCTGACGATAAAGTTGTAAATGGCAGCCAATGCATCTCTTATTTTACCATCGAGCTGAAAGACCTGTTGATACCCGATGCCATGAAAGGAAAATTCCAGGACTGGCTGTTCGGCTGTGACACCTGCCAGGATGTATGCCCCTGGAACCGTTTTTCCAAGCCTGCTACCGAAATGGCCTTCTCTCCTATCCCCGCCATTCTTCATTTCAGGACAGCCGAGTGGGAAGAGCTGACAGAGGAAAGTTTTAAGGAGATCTTCCGCCACTCGCCGCTGAAACGTGCCCGCTATGCCGGCATCCGCCGGAATCTTCACTTCATCACTCCTGGTCCTCCTCCCGCTAGTTCTTAGCTTTCCCCGGAAGCAGTACCAGCCGCAGGCCGCCATAAAAAAGATGTTGCATGCCGGAGCCCTGGCTTTGCAGACTGGTGAGGCCATACTGCACCTGGGGTCCTGCCTGAAGCCGTAACCCCCTGATGGGAAGACCTACCAGCAATGCGGTGGTCAGGTTGATCTGCGTTTTCTTGGTCGCATTCCCGTCTTTATAAAATACCCCTGATTTCGAGTTGAAATAAAGCGCATTCGAGCTGACCAGGTAGGCAAGAGAGAAGCCTCCCTCCCAGAACAGGGGCAGATTGCGGCTATGGTTCACCTGCCAGACGACCGATCCTGGCAGCTCCAGGAAGTAATAGCGGTTGACAAAAACATCCTTATTGCCTACGGAATAATAATAGGGATAGGCTGCTGCTGTCTGCACATATTGGCTTTGCCCTGTTAGCAGGGATGGGGACGAACTGGCGCTGAGGGAATTATCTACTTTTTCTCCTATCTGGACCTTCGTGGAGTAATAGTGCAGGTCCAAACCCAATGACAGGGTCAGCACCTTGCTAAGCGGTCTTTGCACGACAATGCCGGCCCAGTAGGACAGATCGGGCTGCACCTGTGAGGTATAGGTCTTGGGCCGTCCCGTGATGGGCGCCGCATTGGGGCTCAGGTCGGACATGATCGTGGGCTGCTGGAATAAGGTCTTGTTCTGCGAGGATAATCCTATTCCTCCTGCAAAGCCTGATTCCCATGAATATTTCGGTTTAAGCCGGATAGGCGCCTTTGCAGGAAAAGCCTGGCTGGTGGTGGGCAGGCGTGCCGCCGTAGGAGCAGCATAATGGCGCCCGAAATCATTTCGCCCGGGAAGGGTAACGCGGGCGGTGACAGCTTTCGCGGTGGCAGTGGAAGCAACGGATTTTACGGATGAAACAGCTGCTTCGGCCGAATGACCTGAAAGAACGCCTTCGCCGGAGGTTTCGTCAGCAGCTGCTACCCCGGAGATGGCAGCTGGCGCCGCACGCCTGGCATGAGACTGCCGTACAACGGACATGCCGGAAGAAGGCCTGTATGTATCGGTTGGCTTTGTATAAGTCGGGTTCGTATGGGCACTGGTTGCCGTAGAGGATGGATAGACCGGATTGGCCGGAGCTGACGAGGTAGGCGCAGCAGCTGGCAGGCTGGATGCCGTGGACGGCGAAGCAGGTGGCGTCGCTGCCGGCGATGTTACAGGGGATGCCGGGACGATGGCGGGCCGTTGGGCCATGGCGGTAGCCGGAACCTTCCTGGTCCCTGAAAAATAGATCACTCCGGCGCCCGTCATCACGAGCGCTGGCAGCAGGAACAGCCAGAAAACGGGTACTCTGCGTCTTTTTTTACCGTTGACGGCCTGCTCCACCCTTGTCCAGACAGCATCCGAAGGGCTGAACGACAGCTCTTCCAGCTTTTGCTGTACTTCTTTCTCAAATTTAGGGTCGTGCATACGTCTCATTTTTTGTTACGGCCGATAGTTTTTTTATCCAACTGATCAGCAGGGACCTGGCCCGTGCATACTGGGAACGGGAAGTCCCTTCATTGATGCCTAAAATCTTTCCGATCTCCACATGACTGTACCCTTCGACTGCGTGCAGGTTGAATATCGTCTGATATCCAGGCGGCAGCTGGCGGATCAGGTCTGCCAGCTCCTTGGTGCTCAGCAATACTTCCGGATCATCGTCAGAGACGGGATGGAGCACCCCTTCCGTAAACAGCAGCTCCGTCTGATAACGGCTGTGCTTTTTCAGGTAATTGATCGCGGTGTTGACCATGATCCTTCGAACCCATCCCCCCAGCTCACCCGAAAAGCTAAACTGGTGGAGATTTTTAAAGACCATGATAAACCCCTCCTGCAGAACATCTTCCGCATCGACCATGGATTTGGTATATCGATAGCATACCCCCAGCATATTTCCCGCGAAATGCTCATACAACTGCCTTTGAGCAGCTGTATTCCCTCTCAAACAGTCTTTTACCAACTGGTGATAATCCATTCCTTATTTGTTAACAACATTGACAATTGAACAGCATTTACCGTTGCATGGCAATTGTGCGCTATTTCTCTGAACTACTTTAAATTTGCCCCTCATGCAAACGAAATCGCTAACCGACCGGGATCACGAGGTGATCTGGCATCCTTATACGCAACATAAGAATAAATTGCCTCCCATCCCGGTGGTTCGGGGCAAAGGTACTCTGTTATGGGATGAAAAAGGCAACCCCTATATCGATGCCATCAGCAGTTGGTGGGTGACCCTTCATGGGCATGCCCATCCCCATATCGCACAAAAGATCTATCAGCAGGCCCTGGTGCTGGAACAAGTGATCTTCACCGGCTTTACGCACGAACCGGCCGTGTCGCTGGCAGAGCGGCTGCTCCCCCTGCTGCCGGGAGACCTTTCCAGGATATTCTATTCCGACAATGGGTCGACAGCTGTGGAAGTCGCCCTTAAAATGGCCATTCAGTATTGGAAGAACAAAGGGGACGACAGGAAAAAAATACTGGCGTTGCGCAACTCGTACCATGGCGATACTTTCGGGTCCATGAGCGTCAGCGGGCGCAGCCTGTTCACCGCTGCCTTCCAGGATTACCTGTTCGAACCTGTTTTTATCGATGCCCCGGACCGGGAAAATATCGGGCAGCTGAAAGAGCTACTCCGCCGTCATGGCTGCGAAATGGCTTGTTTTATCTACGAACCGCTGCTGCAGGGGGCGGGCGGCATGCACATGTATGATGCGGCGCTTTTAGATGAATTAATGGGCGTGGCGAAGGAAATGGATTTATTACTTATCGCCGACGAGGTGCTGACGGGATTCGGCCGAACGGGAGAATTATTTGCGGGGAACTATCTCCGCAATACTGCCGATATCATTTGTCTTAGTAAGGGATTGACGGGAGGCACGATGGCCCTGGGCGCTACGGCCGCCACGGAAAGGGTCTTCGAAGCTTTTCTCAGTGATGACAGGCGAAAGTCGCTATTTCATGGACATTCGTTCACGGCAAACCCGCTGGCCTGCGCGGCTGCCCTGGCGAGCCTGGATCTACTGCTGGAAACAGCATGTGCGGAGCGTATCCGGGGCATCAACACGCAGCATGCTGCATTTGCAGAAAAGATAAAGGCTTATGACGTCGTCCGGGATGTACGCACACTTGGAACCGTTGTTGCGTTCGAACTCAGCCAGGGAGAGGATGGCTATATCAACCCGGCAGGGTTGGATCTGACCCAAAAGGCGATGGAGGAGGGTATTTATCTGCGGCCGCTGGGGAACACCGTCTATATTCTGCCCCCCTATTGTACAACGAAGGAAGAGTTGGATAAGATCTATGATTTTCTCGAAAAATACATAAAGAAAGCCCGGCCATAGGCCGGGCTTCGTCTTCTTATTAACTCTTTATGGGGATGACCACCTGCGTCTTGTCCCAGCTGATGGAAAGACCAGCCGCCGGTCGTGCAATTGTCAGCTGCTCTACGGGGGCAGACAACATCGTCACTGGTACTACCGTCTGCAGTACATCCTTGTCCTTATTTTTATCATAGTCATAGGCGCCCCATTGCCCTAACTTCGAGTTGAGGATAATGGTCCATTGCTTTTCCTCGGGAATGACAAAGAGGGTGTAAGTACCGGCCTTAACAGGCTTACCGCCGAAGGTCACATCCTTATTAAAAGTGATCTGAGTGGCTTCGTCTGCGCCGCAACGGTAAACTTTACCATAGGGTTCCAGCTTTCCAAAGATCTCCCGGCCCTTCTTATAGGGACGACCGTAGGTAACGGAGAGGTCCTTGGCCTTGAGCGTGTCATGCGGGCTGGCGCGTTTCTTTGCTTCCTGGCTAAAGGCAGCCAGTCCCAGGAACAGGATCGTTGACAATAAAAAAGCTTTTTTCATACTTGCAACATTTGATTGGTTAAAAATGGTGGTATACAAACATATCACATTGCCACAAGAATTATCTACCGCACATAAAGTTATGGGGTCTTTTCCAGATATTGTTTCAATCCCGCCAAAGATTCTTCCATCAGCGGCCCAAATTGTTTGTCATATACGAGTATCCCTAATTTTTCCCAGGGATACCAGCGGAAATGGAAGTCGAACCAGGACTGAATGGTGATACTGTCGCTGCCGCTCTGCAGGATATTGTATCCTCCCTCGAAATGCTTCCCGGTTGACAGCCGCCAGTCCAGCGCAACGGAATCGGGCGCCGAAGTCACGAGTGTCAGCACCAGCTGGTCTGCATGCAAATAGGCTCCTTTGCCGGTGGCCGGGGAAGAATAGGTTTTTCCCGTCAGCGGGGTGGCGCGGATGAACGCATTCCATTCTTCCCACTGGCGCAGGTCGCCAATGGCGGCATAGACCTTTTCCCGGGGAACCGCTATGTTGACGGCACGGGACAATCGTAACCTGGAAGGGAATAAGAGAGAGAGGGCGGTCATGACCCCAAAGAGGACGATGGCGCTGATAAGCAGTAATTTTATGATGCGCATATTATTCCCATTTGAAAACTTTAATGGCGACGGCGTAGACGGCAATGCCCCACAGAGCAAGTATACCCAGCTGTTTGCCGCAATCGGTGAGGTGCGCCCCCTCGAAAGCCACGTTGCGCATGGCATCGTTCAACTGTTTGAGGGGTAATATTTCGCATATTTTCTGCAGCCAGCCGGGGAAAGCTTCTGTCGAAAAAAAAGTACCCCCGAGCAGGAACTGAGGCAGGGTGAACATATTCGCAAAAGGGGGGATAGTGCTTTCGCTTTTCGCTACGCTGCTGATAATAAAACCGAAGCCCATGAAAACAATGAGCCCGAACAAGCTAAGGAGCAGCATGTCCAGGAAAGTGATCCAGCCATGTACCAGGGTAAAATGAAAAGCGATCTTGCCAATGACGATGATGACGACAGCCGTGATCAGCTGGAACAGCACCCTGGCAAGGCCTTCTCCCAGGATAATGTATTTTTTGCTGATGGGGGTGGCATAGAAACGCTTTAGCACCAGTTGCTGACGGAGACTGAAAAAAAGAAAGGCCACGCCGAATACGGCCGCGCTCAGCAGGGAAAAGCCCAGCATGCCCGGGAGTATAAAGTCGATCATGGCATATTTCCTGCCTGTGATCATGGGAAGCTCGTCCACGCTCATGAACTTATATTGCGCGGGTATCTTCTCGTCCTCCGCATACCGGATGGCCTGCGCCAGAGACATCCTGACGATCGGGTACTTGTCCCCGGCAGCCGAAGACGTCTGCACACGAAAGTGATATTGCATGAAGCCCATGGCTGACCTGGAAGAATCCACAGAGAGAACAGCCCCTATCCTTCCCTTTTCAAGGTTCCGGCGGATGGAAATGGCATCAGTATCCTTCGACAGCCTTATCGTCTGGTAAGAAAGCATGCCGTGAATGACGCCATTGGAAGTGTCAGCCCTATTGGTCAAGGCAATATACACCGTAGGACCTCCTCCGCTGATAAAGCCAAAAACAAGAATAAACACCAGGGGAAAACCAAAACTGAAGGCCACGGAAGCCGGATTTCTGAAAATAGCTTTCAGGCTTCCTTTGGTGATAGCCAGCATTGCCCTCAGCTGGTTGTATTTTTCTGCCATACGACGAAGGTCGGAATAAATATTATGTGATCCGCTATTCAATGCTGAGGTCGAAAGGCAATTTAGCCTGGCCGATCCCAACCGATGCCTTTAATTTTTTGATGGTATGCCAGGTCTTGTAGCCCTCTTCTCCCAGCTGCTCCTGCAGCGCCTTCGCGCTCATCGACTTCTTATAGCCGCCCAGCAGCTGGTCCAGAAAACTTTTAGGCTCGGGATATTCTTTCAGCCGGTAGTCACTGGTCTTTGCCATACGGGCCGCACAATCGATGGCATCCTGCAGGGTGCCCATCCGGTCGACCAGCCCTATATCCATGCCCCTGACACCGCTCCATACACGCCCCTGGCCAATGCTGTCAACAAATTCTATCGTTTTCTTACGGCCCTCCGCCACACGTGTCTTGAAGTCCAGGTAGGTCGTGTCGACGCCGTCCTGCAGGTATTTTCGCTGGGAAGGGGTCAGGGGGCGGGTGACACTGAGCGGATCGGCTTCGGGGGCCGTCTTTACCCCATCGAAAGTGACACCCAGCTTATCGCGGAAGAAGCTCTGCAGGTTAGGCACTACGATGAACACGCCAATGGATCCCGTGATGGTGCCCGGCATGGCAAATACGCTGTCGGCATTGCAGGAGAAATAATACGCTCCGGAAGCCGCCACATCCCCAAAGCTGACGACCACGGGTTTTTCCTTCCTGGCCAGGCTGATCTCTCTCCAGATATTCTCACTGGCCAGCGAGCTGCCCCCACCGGAGTTGACCCGGATCACAATGGCCTTTACATCTTTGTCGAAACGGGCCTTGCGCACCAGCCAGCGGTAAGTGTCGGACCCGATCTCATTCTTGTCCCCCTTACCATCCACGATATCTCCTTCCGCATAGATAAGGGTGATCTTGTCCTTGCCTTCGGCCTTATAGTCCACCGCCTTTGCATATTTGCCCAGGGGAATAAAATTGATGAACTCATGCTTGTCGATGTGCAGTTTTTGCCGGAGCTCATCCTTCAATTCATCATCATAACGAAGTCCGTCTATCAACTTGAAGTTTACGGCATCCCGGGGATGCTGGATAAGATGTTCGTTTACACATTTGCGTAATTGAGTCGTATCCAGGTTGCGCTGCTTTGCAGTCGTATACAGCAGACGATCGTAAAAATCATTCAGCAGCTCTGTCAGCTGGAGACGATTGGCATCTGTCATCCTGTCTTCCCGCAGCGGTTCCGTAGCGCTTTTGAATTTACCCGCATAAAAGATCTGTGGTTGTATATCCAGCTTCTGGAGGGCGCCCTTCAAAAAGGTCATTTCCACGGAAAAGCCTCTCCAGTCGATGCTGCCTTTAGGGTTACAGTAGATCTTGTCGGCGACATTGGCCACATAGTAAGCCTTTTGCGGGAAAGATTCCCCATATGCATAGACGAACTTACCGCTCTTTTTAAAATCCAGAAGGGCGTTGCGGATCTCCTCATTGGTGGCGAACCCGTTGGGGTCATCGCTGCATTTCAGAAAGATGCCTTTGATGGCCGAGTCCCCTTTGGCATGGCGGACCAGCCGCACCATGTCATATAATCCGGGAACGTCATACTGGTCTTCCGAGCCAAATCCGGACAGGGGATTGTCCTGCATCTGCTCGCGGACAGATTGGGCAAGGTCTATGACGAGGATGGATCTGGCCTCTACATCCGGCTTCTTCGGGGACAAAAGCCCACCGACGACACCTGCGAGGACAAACACCACGATCACCGCAAAAACGGCCAGCGCCAGCAGGGCGGCAAAGAACGATTTAAAAAAGCCTCGCATGAAAAGGATTTATATTTTTAAAGCTAAATCTAAAATTATAAGATATTTGAGCTCCCGAAATTACGGAATCTATGAACATAGCCTATTTATTGATAGGTGGCAACGAAGGTGACCGATCAGCTTATTTGCAGCAAACAACCCGGCAAATAGGGTCCGGAGGCACCAGGATCTTCCGGCAATCGTCCGTATACGAAACGGCGGCCTGGGGGAAGACGGATCAGGCTGCTTTTCTCAACCAGGCGTTGATCGTTGAAACATCTTTGGACGCCCCTGCCCTGCTGCAGCGTCTGCTGACCTTAGAGGAGCAGATGGGGCGCATACGGACGGAAAGATATGGCCCGAGGACCATCGACATCGATATACTTTTCTTTAATGAGGAGGTCATCCGTCTGCCATGGCTGGTCATTCCCCATCCCGAAGTGGCTAACCGCCGCTTTGCCCTGGAGCCTTTGAATGAGATCGCCCCTGACTATGTGCATCCGATCCTGCAAAAGACCATACGCGAGCTGCTGGCCCTATGCCCGGATAAGCTGGAAGTAAAAAAACTAATCATAAGCGGATGAACTATCATTTTATCACGATCGAAGGAAATATCGGTTCCGGAAAGACAACCCTGGCGCATATACTTTCTAAACATTTTAATGCAAGGCTCGTTTTGGAGCAATTTGCCGACAACCCTTTTCTCCCGAAATTCTATGAGAACCCCGGTCAAAATGCTTTTCCACTGGAGCTGTTCTTCATGGCAGAGCGATACAAGCAGCTGAAAGAGCTCGTGCATACCAGCGACCTGTTCCAAAGTCTCACTATTTCGGACTATCTCTTCACCAAATGCCTGCTCTTTGCCAAGGTGAATCTGCCGGAGCAGGAATTCCGTCTCTACCAGAAGCTTTTTGACATCATCAATACCCAGCTTGTGCAACCGGACATACTCATCTATCTGCATGCCCCCGTCAGCCGGCTGCAGCAGAACATCAGAAAAAGGAACCGGTCCTATGAGCAGGGTATTGCGGACGATTACCTTTTCAGGATCCAGGAAGCCTATACCAATTATATACGGCAGCATAATATCAAGACCATCTTCATAGACGTCAGCAATGCGGATTTTCTTGGGAACAGCGCACACCTGCAGGTGATTTTGGATGCATTGGAAAAAGACCTTGACGAAGGACAACATTATTTTACATTACCATGACCCAGGAAGGAAACAGACAGACAGCACTGGAAATATTACGTATCCCGGAATACCGGAACTTTATCATAGCCCGTTTTTTTTATGTGATGGCCATGCGCATGGTGACCACCATCGTGGGCTGGCGTATTTATGAGATCACGCACAATGCATTCGCCATCGGTCTCATCGGTCTTTCCGAGTTTATCCCGGCTTTCATCTGCGCTCTCCCTGCGGGGCATGTCATCGACAAGAGCGACAAGCGGCGTCTGCTGCTGATAACTACCAGCTGCTACCTCGTCTGCGTGACGGGCCTGATAGCGCTCTCCGTCGGTCCACTGGTACGAACCCTGGGCGTCCACTGGATCCAATGGCTGACGTATACTATCATCTTTACTACGGGGATCATACGTGCGTTTGCGGGTCCGGCCCTGAGCGCCATCGTCGCCCAGATCGTTCCCCGCGAACAGCTCCCATCCGCCGTGACCATGAATACCAGCGCTTTCCTGTTCGCCTCAGTGATAGGGCATGCCACCGGCGGCTTTCTCATCGCTCATACCACGTACCTTTATTCTTTCCTGACCGTCGCCCTGTATGTCGTCGTTGCCTTGTACGCGCTTTCCACCATCGCCCCTAAGAAGGTCATGCTGGTAAGTACGGAGAAGAAGACATGGGATAGCATCCTCGACGGGTTGCGCTTTGTCTACAGGACCCGTGAAGTGCTGGGCGCGATGGCACTCGACCTGTTCGCCGTTCTTTTCGGGGGTGCTGTCGCCATGATCCCCGTCTATGCCCGGGATATCCTCAGGATCGGGCCCATCGGCTTCGGATGGCTGAATGCCGCCAGCGATATTGGATCGATCTGCACCATCTTTGCGATGACCCTGTATCCCCTGCGCCGCCGGCAAGGCCTGATCCTTATGTACGCCATTGCAGGCTTTGGCATCAGCACTATCATCTTCGGTCTTTCCCAATGGTACCTGCTGTCCTTCATCGCCCTGCTGGTCTGCGGGATGCTGGATGGCATCAGCGTCGTGGTCCGGGGGACCATCCTGCAGGTGAAGACACCAGACGTCATGCGGGGAAGGGTATCTTCGGTCAATTCCATGTTCATCAATTCCAGCAACGAGCTGGGAATGTTTGAAAGCGGCGTGATGGCCCGTTTGCTGGGCGTAGTGCCGTCCGTGGTATTCGGCGGATGTATGACCATTGCCGTGGTGGCAGTCACCTGGTTCAAGGCGCCCAGTCTCCGGAAAATGGAATACTAAGGAATGACGGCCATCAGCTTCTCCAAAACAAAATAAACGATGGGACAAAAAGTGGTGTTCTTCTGCGTGATGGCAGGCCTCTTGATCAATACGTCCTCATCTGTGTATGGAAATCGTTCGCAGTCCGAGGGACGTACCTCATAAATGCTACAATAATTGTCCTGCCCCAGGAATGGACAGGGCGTCGATCTTACCACATAGTCCCCGTCTTCGTCCAGGCGCAGATAGGTGTCGATGAACACACTCTCTTTCATCTTAAGATGCCGGGCGATACGTTTGATATCGGGAGTCTTAAACCGGGGTGAATAATGCTTGCAGCAGTTGGCGCATTGCAGGCAATCTATCTTTTGGAACGCTGCTTCATGGAGGTCCGGCAGCAGGGGGAGTATCTTTTTCTTGTCGGCCTTCCCAAGGAAGCGCTTGTAATCCTTCTGGCGCGCCGCCGACTTTTTTTCCCAGTTATGTAAGAGATCTGTCATATATCGCTTCCTATTAGTGCTTGATTAACAACTAAAACAATACAAAGGTCCGTTTTTTCGTTTATTTTTGACCATCGTGCATAACCTGAAAGAGCAAATATTATTGCTGATCTCCACGCCACTCTATCTTATCATCATCGGATTAGAGTTATTCCTTAGCAATTACAGGCATAGGAAGCTGTATACGGTGCGTGATACGCTGACAAATATTTATCTGATGCTGCTCAATGGGGGCATCGATCTGTTGTTCCGGGCCACTTATTTAATGATCCTGGATCTATGCTACAGGCACCATTGGATATCCATTACCAATCTCTTTTCCTATTGGTTCCTGCTGCTGCTGGCCGAGGACTTCCTCTACTACTGGCTGCACCGGTGGGACCATGAGATCCGCCTGTTCTGGGCGGTCCATGTAACACATCACTCCTCCGAGCATATGAATTTTACGGTGGGCTTCCGCAGTTCGGTATTTCAGCCCCTGTATCGCTTCGTCTACTTCATTCCCCTGGCTTACCTGGGCTTCAGGCCTTTGGACATCGTCTTTATGTACTCGGCGACCCAGATCTGGGGCATATTTGTCCACACTGAGCTCATTGATAAGATGGGCTGGCTGGAACATATCCTGGTGACGCCTTCCCACCACCGGGTACATCACGCTTCCAATCCCCGCTACCTGGATAAGAACATGGGCATGTTCCTCATCATCTGGGATCAGCTCTTCGGGACTTTCCAGGCAGAGCTTTCCGAAGAAGCGTATCAACCTACGAAATATGGCCTAACCACGACACCCGAGAAGAAGGATCCCGTTCATATCATTTTCCATGAATGGAACCACATTGGTAAAGATCTTTCGCGTAAGGACATCGGCTGGAAAGAGAAATGGAATTACCTCTTCGGGCCTCCCGGCTGGAGCCATGACGGCAGCCGGCAGACCAGCGAGCAAATGCGTGAAGCAGAGTCGCGTATGTATGGCGAGGCCCGCCAGGAGCCTCCGCAGCAGGAGACAATTTTAATTTAGTTTTAATATATCTTAACTTCCTTTCCGGTCTTTCCGGGTTAATTTCGTTGTGGTAATTAGTTCATGCTTACTCACAGCAATAAGTTTTAGCATTAAGTTTTAGGGTTTAGGGGTTTTTAAACAGAAAAGAGGCCAGCTCCATTTGTATCAACTTACGGAGCGGCCTCTTTTCATATATGATTTTTAAACGGCTCCGCCGTTTTGGAGGCCAGCTCCATTTGTATCAACTTACGGAGCGGCCTTTTTTCATTTCCATCCTCCGATAATCACCTTTTATCCACGCCATTAGCTGGCCTGATCGAAACCCGCTGTTTTCTCCTTCCCGGGCCGTAACTTTGCACATCTTTTTTAAACGGTCAACCCCCTGCTTATATGAAACCGAGCTTATGCGAGGTTCCATCGGGCAATTAAAAACAAATACTATTCTGATGAATCTATTCGAAAAACAGGCTGGAGAATTCATCGGTCGTCACATCGGTCCTAATGATGAGGAAACGGCGCAGATGTTGAAAACCATTGGCGTAGGGTCTTTAGACGAACTGATCGACAGGACCATCCCCGCTTCTATCCGCAGTAAAGAAGGCCTTGCGCTGGCTGGCCCCATAAGCGAACATCAGTACCTGACCGAGCTGAAAGAGCTGGCGGCCCGCAATAAGGTATTCAGGTCCTATATTGGTCAGGGCTATTACGACGTCATCGTACCCAGCGTCATTTTACGGAATGTGTTCGAAAACCCGGGCTGGTACACCCAGTATACGCCGTACCAGGCGGAGATTGCCCAGGGCCGCCTGGAAAGCCTGTTGAATTTCCAGACCCTGGTGGTCGACCTGACGGCGTTGCCCCTGGCCAATGCATCCCTGCTGGATGAAGGCACTGCGGCGGCGGAAGCCATGACGATGTTCTTCAATCTGAAGAACAAGGATCATGACCATATCACCGTTCCCAAATTTTTCGTCGACACCAATATATTCGCCCAGACCAAAGACATCCTGCTAACCAGGGCGCAGCCGGTGGGCATCCAGCTGGTAGAAGACGATTACCGCAATGCCACCATCGACGGCTCCTATTTTGGAGCCATCGTACAATATCCCGCCAGTGACGGATCGGTGGAAGATCACCGGCAATTCATACAGCAGGTGCACGCTGCGGGTGGGTTTGTGGCAATGGCTACGGATCTGCTGTCCCTGACCTTATTGACGCCTCCGGGTGAATTGGGCGCCGACGTAGCCGTCGGCAGCGCACAACGCTTTGGCGTGCCCATGGGATTCGGGGGGCCGCATGCGGCCTTCTTTGCCGCCAAGGAGGATTTCAAACGCAGCATACCCGGACGCATCATCGGTGTAAGCATCGATGCGCAGGGCAATCGCGCGCTGCGAATGGCCCTGCAGACCCGCGAGCAGCATATCAAGCGGGAAAAAGCCACGTCCAATATCTGTACGGCCCAGGCTTTGCTGGCCAATATGTCAGCCATGTATGCCGTATATCACGGTCCGGCGGGCCTCACTGACATCGCCAAGCGGGTAAGCCTGCTGGCGCGAACCCTTTCCCACGAGCTGACAGCGCTGGGATATCAGAACCTGAATACTTCCTATTTTGATACGGTGCGGATCAGGTCGGCCAACCCTGCCGCGATCCGCAGCCTGGCCGAAGCAAGGGGGATCAATTTCCGCTATTATGGCGACAACATCGGCATTACGCTGAACGAAACGACTACACAGCAGGATGTGCTCGATATCCTCGGCGTATTCCAGGCGGCGGCAGGCAGTGACCTGACCATCGCCACTTTCGATGTGGAAGACGATACATTGGATAATATCCCTTCAGCCCTTACCCGCGTTTCTTCCTTCCTCACGCATCCCGTCTTCAATACGCATCACAGCGAGTCGGAAATGATGCGCTATTTGAAGAGCCTGGAGAACAAGGACCTGTCGCTGAATACGTCCATGATCTCGCTGGGATCCTGTACGATGAAGCTGAATGCCGCCACGGAACTCATCCCGGTGAGCTGGCCGGAGTTTGGCGGACTGCACCCCTTCGCACCCGCGGATCAATGGAAAGGTTACCGGCAGATGATCACCGACCTGGAAAAGGCGCTGAGCGAGATCACCGGGTTTGCCGCTACGTCCCTGCAACCGAACAGCGGAGCCCAGGGAGAATATGCCGGACTGCTTACCATCCGGGCTTATCACGCCGCTCATAAAGAAGGTCACCGGGACGTAATGCTCATTCCTATCTCCGCCCATGGCACCAATCCCGCCAGCGCCGTCATGGCGGGCATGAAAGTAGTGGTGGTAAAAAGCGATGAGGACGGGCATATTGACGTGCCTGATCTCAAGGCCAAGGCGGCGCAGTACAAGGAAAGCCTCGCCGGCCTGATGGTGACTTACCCCTCCACGCACGGAGTATTCGAGGAAAGCATCAAAGACATTTGTAAGGCTATCCATGACAATGGGGGGCTCGTGTATATGGACGGTGCCAATATGAACGCCCAGGTGGGACTCACCAGCCCCGGTGTCATAGGAGCCGACGTCTGTCACCTTAACCTGCATAAGACTTTCGCCATTCCCCACGGCGGTGGTGGCCCCGGCATGGGCCCCATTTGTGTCAATGAGAAGCTGAAACCTTATCTGCCAGGACATGTGGCCCTGGAAGAAGCCGCTGCTGCCGCCCATGCTTCGGCCAACGGGCATGGTGAACATGAAACGAAGGTCCACGCAGTATCCGCAGCCCCCTACGGCTCAGCCAGCATCCTGCTTATCAGCTATGCGTATATAAGATTGTTAGGAGCAGAAGGCCTTACCCGAAGCACGAAATATGCCATCCTCAACGCCAACTACATGAAGGCACGGCTGGAGAAACATTACAAGATCCTGTACAGTGGCAGCAATGGCACCTGCGCCCATGAGTTCATCGTGGATCTGCGTCCTTTCAAGGCCACTGCGGGGATAGAAGCGGAAGATGTCGCCAAACGCCTGATGGATTACGGCTTCCATGCCCCTACCCTCAGCTTCCCCGTACCCGGCACCATTATGATCGAACCGACGGAGAGCGAGGACAAGGCGGAACTGGACCGTTTCTGCGACGCGCTGATCGGTATTCACGAAGAGATCCTCCGGATTGAAGAAGGCACATCGGACAAGGTGGACAATGCATTGAAGCATGCCCCGCACACGCAACATGTCATCTGTGCGGACGAATGGGATCATGCATACAGCCGTACCCAGGCGGCCTTCCCCCTGCCTTATGTGAAGGAAAATAAATTCTGGCCCAGCATCGGGCGGGTCAATAACACTTACGGAGATCGCAATCTCATCTGCACCTGCGAGCCGGTGAGTGCTTACGAAGAGCTGGCTTAGCTGCGGACATGATACTGGAGAAGAGGCCGTCCCGACATTTGTCTAATGGGACGGTCTCTTTTTATTTTGAATCCAAATGAAGCCATTTTACGTATGTAACAAGGCTATGCATCTACCTCAGCATAAGAGCAGTGGGCTAATGAAAAGCATATTCCTAGAAGAAGGATTGCACCTGCGATATGCTCATCTCAGGTATTACGAGGACATTGAGGTCGTGCGTCTTTCGAAAACACCCGGGAGCGAGATAATTTTCGCATTGTGTTTTATGCTGCCGCCTGCTTCACAGAAATCCCTGGATCATATTTTCAGTTATTCGCCGCAAACGAACTATCCCCGGAATGTATTTCTAACGTCTAATGACAACCGACTGTCGGCGCGCATACCGGAAGGCTTATTGTCGCACACCCTGGAGCTGCAGTTTTCGCGCGAATGGCTTTATACCCACCTGGCGGGCATGGAAGAGAAGATCACATCCATCGTAGACAAGCTGGGAGGAGAAAATCCTGTATCCGTCATTGCAGAGACGACCCAGGCAAGCGAGGATCGCCTGCTCAGCGAGATAACGTTTGAACTGTATAAGCCTTTGTTCAACTTGCTGGCTGTACGCTCGCGGGCGCTGATGCTGCTGGCTAATATCATCTGCCGTATTCCGGGTGCCCCATTGCCTTCTTCCCCCGATGCGCCCTTTGTTGAGCCGATCCCGCTGGGGGAGCAGCAGCTGGTACAGAGCCGGGAAGACATGCTGCCTTCCCGGAAGGAGCTGGAGAAGGAGTTCGCGCTCAGCGAATGGACTACGAAAAAGTAAGCAGCCTGGTTTAGTAGGCTGCCTGCAATACATTCAATGTCACGGGATTGGAGGTACTGTGCGTACTTCCTGCCAGGAATATGGTATAGGCCGCGCCCGCCACCAGGTTCACGCTGGTAACAGAAGCGATCACGGAGTCTGTCCCCGCCTTTTTCGCCTGCAGGCTATAGCCTCCCGCGGTCACAGCCTGGAAGGAGTTGTAATAATAGCTACTGGCATTATCCGCCACATGCCGTCCCTGTTGTACGGGGGTCGTGTTCATATAGAGATCGACAGCGGGTGCATCGGGGCAGAAGTTAAAAAACCGGTAGTTGGCGCCCGACAGGGAAAGACTGGAAAAATCGTCGTTGATCTTCATGGAGCCTAATCCGGTGCCGCCTTCGGTGTTATACAGGATCAACGTATAAAATCCGAGGGAATCATAGGTGGTAGCCGGCAGAGAGGAAAGCACGCTGTCAGAGCCGGCCACATGGAACTTTATATCATAGACGCCCGGAGGTATCTGTCCATAGCTCGTGGAAAAAGTTCCTGCCGCGATGGCTGAAGTTTTTTTGTCCCCGTTGAAATAGACCTCCGTGGAGGAGGAATAGGGCGCCATATGCATTAAACTAATAAAACTGACGTTATTGGTGTTCTGATTGGTGCCGGAGCCTGTTTTCATACAACCGGACGATATTCCGACAACCAGGGCCACTATTAAAACGCTGAATAGGTTACTTGCACGCATGTTTTTACTCATGATTTATTTGTTTAATATATCGCATTCTCTTCATCTCATCCCTATGACAATCTCTACGTCTTTTCCGTTGCTTAGGTTGTCTCAGGACACCTTAAAAAAGGAACGCCTGCCTCCGGTGAGGGAGGCAGGCGCAAGGTAAGATTTTAGCGTCATTCAGCAGCTGAACGCAATTTACTTGACTTTGACCTTGATGGTTGTCGCCAGCCTGCTGCCGTATGACCGGTGGATACCGTCAGCAAATTGAAGGGTCAGTACGTGTTCGCCGGCAGGCAGCGTCACGTCTGTGCTGGTCTGGCCCTTGCCGAAATGCAGGTGATGTTCGTCCTTGGGCACGATCACGCCTGCCGCAATGGAATCACCGGCGTCGATGAGGAGATGATGGTGTCCGGAGCCGGAGACGATGGCGCCTGCCGTATCGACCTTCAATCCATCCATTCCCATTTCCACTTTAAAGGGAGACTGAACAGTCTGCCCGTCCTTCAGGTTCTTAAAATAGACTTTACTGCCCGCGGGCACTTCCGGCAAGGGTGTTATTGCCTGTGTACTGTCGGGCGTATGATTCATCGCCATTGTGTCATGTCCTGCCTTTTTGGAAGTATCCGTAGCAGCAGCAGTCTGGTCGCCGGCGTTGTTGCAGGCAGCGAGCCCCAGGAGCAGTGCAGCAGGAAGAAAATAAAGCTTACGCATGGTAGAAATAAATTTTGTGCACGAAAGGTACTTAATAACTATCAATCATACACCTATGTCGTCACCCAGGTGGTTTTTTCCTTCACGGGCTTCCGGGATCCCGCAACGGAAGGCACACGGACATGCCCAAGGTAAAAGAAGCCCATCAGTTTGTCCCCCTCTTCCAGTCCGAAGAATCCTCCGGCAGCAGGGTCATAGGTTGGTCCGCCCGTGCTCCAATATCCGCCCAGGCCATAGGCGGTTGCGGAGAGGTATATGTTCTCCACCGCGCAGGATACTGCGGCAATCTCCTCTATTTCCGGGATGTCGGCGGTCTTGCTGCGGCGCAGGATGATCGCGATGATATGCGAGGCTTTCAGGGGGTTTGTCAGCAGCTTGTTGTATTTATCCTGCCTGAACTTTTCGCCGGCCGTCTGCTGGTATCTCCCTGCCTGGAAGGCAGCGAATTTCTTCAAACCTTCCCCGGTGAAAACGGTAAAATGCCAGGGCTCAGTAGCCTTGTGATTGGGCGCCCAGGAGGCATTCTCCAGCAGTTGCCAGATGATGTCCTCGTCTATTGGTCTGTCTTTTTCAAACTGATCAGGAAAAGTGCTTCGCCTCAGGCGAATGAGCTGGTTCACCTGGAGAGGCGATATCATTGGTTCATTGATCCCTGCCATGTGTATAGATCCGTTGATGAAACGTAAAGATAAGTTACAGGCATAGAATGAAAAAACCCGTTCCGGGAAACCTGGAACGGGTGTAAGTAATTTACCATAAGAAGGACGTTTCTTACAGTGAGAGCCCTAAACAGGACAGGACATTGGACGTTGTTGGTTTTTCAGAGATAATGGATCTGAGCCTTACTTGATTTGGTTTTGCAAATGGATACGGATCTATCATTCATTCATACTGCAAAGGTCCGTCAGTCGCGAGAGAAAACAAATTTTTCATATGACCAATCCGTTACCATTTGTGGTTATCTTACCCGGGCCTAAAAGCAAACCCTTACGTGGCCTTCATCCGTTTTTCGGGACGCGTAAAACATACGGTTGTCCTATCGTATTTTACGCAGCCCGCCGCCGTAAATTCCGAATCACGGCGGATTTTACCGGCCCGTCAAAGAAAAAAAAGCTTATCTTGCGCTACATTTTATTACCAATACAATTAATGATGGACAACAAAACAACAGGCACCGTGAAATTCTTTAACGCCGACAAGGGCTTTGGTTTTATCAAGCACGACGACGGCAATAAAGAGACATTTGTGCATGCCAGCGGTCTGATCGACCAGGTCAAAGAAAACGATCGTGTAGAGTTTGATCTTCAGAATGGCAAGAAGGGCCTGAATGCAGTGAATGTAAAATTGATCCGATAAAACTGATCATTTTAAAAAAAAGACGGGGTCCTGTGACCCCGTCTTTTTTTTTCGTTAAATTTGGTCTATGCGTTTAATTCTTCTTTTCTCCTTGTCATTGTGCACCCTATCCGGCTTTGCACAAAAATTCCATCTCTTCGTAGGCACTTATACCAACGGCAATGCAAGCAAAGGCATTTACGTCTACCAGTTCGACGCAGCCACGGGCGAAGCCACACTGGTCAGTACCGCGGCTACGGCGAGCCCTTCCTACCTGGCGCTGGCGCCCGGTGGAAAATTCCTGTATGCGGCCAACGAATCAGAAGGAAATGACTCCTCGGGAGTAAGCGCCTTCGCCTTTGATAAAAACACTGGTCAGCTGCGTTTTCTCGACCGGCAGTCCTCCGGAGGCGACGGCCCTTGCTACGTGTCCGTGGACGCCCGTCGTAAATGGCTGATGGTCGCCAATTATGGTGGGGGCAGCCTGGCAGCCCTGCCCATTCGTGCAGATGGCTCATTGGGAGCGCTGACACAGTTGATCCAGCACAGCGGGGCCGGTCCCAATAAGGAACGCCAGGAAAAACCGCACGTCCATTCAGTGACATTTACGCCTGACGATCATTATCTCATCACGGCGGACCTGGGGCTGGACGAGCTGTCCGTTTATACATTCAATGCCGCCGCGGCAGCCCATCCGCTGTCAGCGTCCCCTGCTTCCACGCTGCACATGGGTCCCGGCGATGGCCCCCGCCATATCAGCTTTTATCCCGGCAAACCGTATGTATATGCGATGATGGAAATGGGAGGCGCCGTGGATGTCCTACGCTGGACCAACGGTAAGCTGGTCGCCACTCAGCATATCAGCTCGCTTCCGGAAGGTTTCAAAGGGGACATTGGCAGCGCGGATATCCACGTGGCACCCAAAGGAAAGTTTCTGTATGCCAGCAACAGGGGCGATGCCAACAGCCTGGCCATTTATGCCATTGATACGGCCACCGGGAAGCTCACCATAAAAGGCTTCGAACCCACGCAAGGCGCCACACCCCGCAATTTCATGATCGATCCGACAGGCCGTTGGCTGCTGGTGGCTAACCAGCGCAGCGACAACATCGTCGTATTCAGCATCGACAAGGCGACAGGTCTACTGAAGAGCACGGGCAAACAGTTGAGCGTTCCTGCTCCTGTCTGTCTGAAGATGTCGAAGTATTAGCCGGTTACGCCCAGGTTTTACGCAGGAGCCGGAGCCAGTTGCCGTGCATGATATTATCGATGTCTCCGGCGTTATACCCTCTCTTCGAAAGCATGTCAGGGATCTTCTGCAGGTCCGCGATCGTCTCCAGGTCATAAGGCGTTTGCTCTTTTCCGAATGCCCCATCCAGGTCCGTGCCGATGCCTGCGTGCAAGGTATTGCCAGCCAGCTGACAAATATGGTCCAGGTGGTCCAGCATCTTTTCCAGGTTGCATTGCATACTCTCAGGCGTAGACTTTCCTCTTATCCAGCCGGGCACCATCATCCAAGCGTCAAGGGCGCCACCGATGACGGCTCCTTTTGTAATGAGGGCCCTGATCATATCGTCGCTGAACTGGCGATTGTGATCCACCAGTGCCCGGCAGTTGTTATGACTGGCCCATACGGCGCCCCCGAACAGCTCCATCGCGTCCCAGAAGGCATCATCGCAGAGATGGGTGGCATCCAGGATAATATTCAATCTTTCCATTACCCGCAGCAGTTCCTTTCCTTCGTCTGTAAGGCCGCCTGTGGCGTCTGTGCCATTGGCATAGCGCCCCGGGCCATAGTGGGCGGGGCCCACGGCCCGCAGTCCATATTCATATGCCTCTTCCAGGTGTCCCGGCGTAATGATGGAGTCGGCTCCTTCCAGGCTGAGGATATATCCGATGGGCTTTACTCTTCCCGGGTCCGTATCGTCCATCCACAAGGCGATGTGATCCTCCAGGGAAGCGGTGTCTCTTATCATTGTCATTTCCCCCGCCTCTTCCATGGCTTTATACCAGGCCAGCTGGCCCTGTGTCTGCGCCCATGCCTGCCAGGGAGAATGCCAGCCCGGCAAAGGATTGTCCGGCGCCACATACCGGGCTATCTGCGTAGCTACTACCAGCCCGATGCCGCCTTTACGCAGCGCCGGCAGGGACACCGTTCCTTTTCCCCTGTCGGGCTTGTCTGAGAGCCCTTTTTCCCTTTCTCTTATCGCCTGCACGGGAAGGCGAAGGTCCCTGTTCCATTCCATAGCATTCATGCTCAGATCCAGGTGTGCATCGATTATAAACATAAGCAGGTCGTACTTTTTTTTCACCGGATGATCCGGCCGGTGGGTCCGTTGTGAATGAATTGTTCCAGTTCCGCCTTGTTCACCAGCGCCCAGTCTCCCGGAATGCTTTGTTTGATGGCGCCACAGGCGGTCGCAAAATCTATGATCGACTGAGGCGGCGCGTCGGTCATCAGCCCATAAAGCATCCCGCCCGTGAACGCATCGCCGCTGCCGATCTGGTCGGTGACATAAGGCAGCTCATGCCGTGGCGAAAAATAGCAGGCGCCTTTATAAAGGAGCGCGCCGGAATAAATATGCTGGATCCCCTGTGTCTTGCGGAAGCTCATGGCAAGCACCTCCAGCTGCGGCAGCTGTTCCTGCAAAGCCCTGCTGCATTGTATGAACCGATCCTCCAAAGCCGCGCCAGGGTCCGTCTCTATCCCGAAATAAACGGCTGCCGAGTCCAGGTCCGCCACGGCTACTTTTGTGTATTGCAGAAGTCCGGGCATCACCTCACGGGGATGCTTACCGTATTTCCAGAGTGTCGTCCTGTAATTGAAATCCGATGAGATCATCGCCCCCTGTTCGCGCGCCACCGCCAGGGCTTCCGCGCAAACCTCGGCCGCACCCGGTGAAACAGCCGCCGATATGCCCGACCAATGGAAAGCGGGGACCCCGGCAAGGCTGCTGTTCCAGTCTATGACACCCGGTTGCAGACGCGCGTAGGAAGATCCATCGCGGTCATAGATCACCCGGGTGCTTCGAATGCCATTACCCTGCTCTGTAAAGTAAATGCCCATCTTATCGCCCCCATAGACGATATGGGAAGTGTCCACACCCTGGCCTCTCAGTTCCTGAATGCCGGCCCTGGCTATATCATTTTCCGGCAGTCGTGTTATGTAGCGTACTGGTATACCCAGGCGGGACAATAATACGCAGGTATTTGCTTCCGCGCCTGCATAATAGGGCTGGTAGGAACCTGCCTGTAAAAAACGGCGTCCTTCCATACAGTGCAGCCGGAGCATGAACTCGCCGAAGGCGGCTAATTGCGGTTTACCGGGAGCGGCTTTCTGAAGCATGTCGGTTTGGTTTTATTGCAGCTCAAATATAGCCTCAATTTCAACAGGAATATTGTCCGGCAGGGAACCAAACCCCACGGCGCTGCGAACCCCAATCCCATTCTCTTCGCCCCAGACGGCCGCAAAAAGCTCACTGCACCCGTTGATCACATAGGGATGACGTTCGAATTCCGGGGTGCAGTTCACCATTCCGAAGACCTTGATCACTCTTTTTATTTTATTAAGCTCGCCGACATGTGTGCGGATGGTGGACAACATGGTCAGCCCTACCTGGCGGGCAGCCAGCTTCCCCTGTTCGATATCCAGTTCTCTTCCAATACGGCCAATGATGAGCGACCGGTCATTTTGCACCGGCCCATGCCCGGACAGGTACAGGTATTTCCCTTCTATCAGGTAAGGCTTGTATACTCCCTTGGGGCTCGGTGCAGGCGGTAAGCTAAGGTCTAAGCGTTCGAATTGCTCTTCGGCATTGTAGATCTTCATATGATGTTCTTTGTAGTGTTATTGATGACGGGCGGTCCCAGGCTTGTAGATCCTGTCCTCCCCATTGATCTCCACCTGGCGGTACTCGACGACCGCCCGGTATTCATATTGTCTGTCAGGCCGGGCATGCTGCTCCCGGAGCTGAAATGTGCCATCGGCATGGAGGCTCACCCAGGCCGTTGCCGTCCAGGGTGCTGCGTATAAGGTTTCCACCTGGCCCGCGTAGGGACGATAATAAAAACGGGCTCTCTTAGCCAAGGATCGCTTGTTGCCGAAGACCTTTCCCGAGAAAAGAACGCCTTCCTTCGTCGTCTTCCCGTCCAGGGTGCGTACCTCCACCGCTTCATCGAATGCCGCATCGATATGCTCCAGCTTTATTACGACGGGGTTCGGCCATCGATGATCGTCATAGACGCGTTGTGCTTTCACCACCGACAGTTCCAGGCGCTCTCCCACTTGCCGGAAACGGCAGCCGACATCATCCCGCTTGTATTCGATGATCCGGCTGTTCTGCCCCAATACGCTGACGCGTGTCTCCGGGCCCGCCTTCACAGAATGCAGACGAAAAGTCTTTCTCTCTCCTTCTTTCCATTCACCGGTGACGATAGCATAGCAGGTATGTGCATCCCGGGCGGTGAACCAGACCCCATTTTCCCGGCTGACGACCCAGCTGCGGACGCTGTCCATGCATTCGTGGTTGATGAAATACCAGGCAGCCATTTCACGCAATCTGTCTTCCTGCTCGAAAGGCAACGAACCGTCAGCTTTCGGACCGACGTTCAGCAGCAGAGATCCTCCTTTTGCCCTGGCTTCAATGGCCAACCGGATCAGCTGGTCGCCGGATTTGTACCTTTCATTGGTGGGTTGATATTGCCAGGCGGTTCCCATGGTGATACAGGATAGCCAGGGATCCATGCTCCTTTCCCCGGGCAACACCTGTTCAGGCGTCTTCATTGCGCCGCGTGTGATCAGCAGGTCAGGCTGCAATCGCCAGCAGGTGTTCTTCACGACCTCTTTGGGCGTGCCGTCGATGAACAGCACGTCCACCTTCCCATACCTGGTCATCAGCTCTTCGCATTGGCGCCGCGTATAGTCGTCATATGCCTGCCGGATAGTGTCATCCATCTTCACGTCTGTCCGGCTGATGGGGATGTGGTGCTGGTGAAGGAACCAGAAATCCTCGGGAGAAAAATAAAACCCTACTCCCAGCCCTGCCGCACGCGTGGCTTCCGTATAAGCCTGAAGCAGGTCTGCATGATAGGGCGTATTCATGATATTGAAAGGACTCGTCTTCGTGTCCCACATGCAAAAGCCCGAATGGTGCTTGGTGGTAAATACGAGGTATTTCATGCCGGCCAGCTTCGCCAGCGTAGCGATTTCACGGGGCGAAAAGAGGGCTGGATCAAAAGTACGGGGCAGCTGGCTGAAATATCTTTCCACATAGTCGTCGGAAGCGCCTACCAGCGAATGGCTGATGACTATACCCAGCTGGGCATCCACCCCGAAGTGGATAAAAAGTCCTGCGCCGGTGTTGCGGAACCACTCCACCCTTTCCGGCTTGTTGAGGTTGTAGTCGCTGGCCTGGTCGTCGCGGACGGTGTCATTCTGTGCGACGGCAAACAGGGGCATCAGTAGAAGAAAGAGGGCAGAGAACTGCCCTCTTTTTAGATTACCAAAACTCAGCGTGCTTATGAGAAAATAAAAAAGCCTGTTCATGTGCGCACATTATCATTTATCCCACCAGATATGGGTCATCAGATCGTCGGCTCCCTGGCGGGCGATAGCCGCCTTTAAATTTGCGCCGTTGAGGCTTTGCTCGGTGACGGGATACAGACATCTTCTGAAGATCTTTCCCCCCGTTGCGTTGCCTGTATAATTATTGCCCACGAGCGCAGGGTAACCGGTGCGGCGATAGCTGCTATAGGCTTCCGTAGCATCCGGGAAGATGCTCACCCAGAATTGAGTATACACCTGCTGCATCTGCGCATCGAAGGTGCCGGCCGTATTCAGCGGGTTGGCGGATACATAGGCGTTGATCGCCCCCGGGCTTATAGTTCCGTCGGCACCGGCAATGATCGACCAGTTGCGCAGGGCGGCCTGCACGCCAAGGGTGTACAGGGCGGCAGCGGTCGAACCGCTGTACCAACCGCGCAAAGCCGCTTCGGTCAGCAGGAAATAGGATTCTGCCGCAGAGAACACCAGTTGGTTGGAACTCAGCTTCAGGACGGTCTTGGGGTTGGGCTCGGAAAAAGTGACAAAATTGGCGGGTTTGGTGTATTGGATATTCGCAGGCATACCTTTCTGAATAGCGACGGAAGTGTCCGTAACGCCAGGCGAAGTATATACCACGGAGATGATCGGCAGCCGGGGATCGTTGGTGGATTGGAGATAGTTGATCCAAACGTCCTGGTATTTGCCGCCTTCCGCGTTACTGTTGCCGTCCTGGGCAATGTAGTCGCTATTCCAGAGGTTGTATGCCATGGGGTTCTGGTTGATCACCTGGCCGGCTGCGAGATACGGCATTTTGGCAATGTCGGCATCCTGCGTAATTACCCCTCCGGTGATCGCTTTAGTCGCCCAGCTTTGTGCCAAGGCGATATCCACCTTGGTCATGCGCATGGCCAGACGCAGCATCAGTGAGTAGGCGAATTTCTTCCACTGCGCGGTGTTGCCGTTGTAGATGAGGTCAGCCGATCCGAAAGTTGGTTTGGAGGCATCGAGACTTTGCGCGGCGGCATCCAGCTCGGACAGCATGTTGGCGTAGATGGCTTGCTGGGCATCATAAGCAGGGGTGAATAGAGAAGAGTCATACCCCAACCCCGCCTGGGAGTAAGGAATGTCCCCATACAGGTCCGTAAGGCGGGAAAAGCAGAAGACCCGCCAGATCCGGGCTGACGCCAGCATGTTCACCTTGGCCGGATCACTTTTTACGGCCTTTATCACGATGCCCAGCTCGTTGATCTCATCGGGATAGGCTGCATTAAAGGCGCCGAAGGTCTGCTGGACCTGGGCGGCTACGTATTTGGAGCCGAAACCCGCCACATCATTGTAGCTGGTGGTGTATTGCATGGTCCCTTGCAGGAGATACATCGTGCTGCCGCCATAGGTGCCCGAAGCATTGCCCATGCCGTCATACAATGCTTTGGTAAAGACATACGCAGGGATGGGTGCCGAAACGGCATCCGGGTTGGTATTTTCTGCAACAAAGTTCTTGGTGCAGGATGTCTGCGCCAGGATACATAGTCCAAGAAGAGCGCTTATATGTAATTTCATATTCATTGCTGTTTGAAGTAATCAATTAAAATTTCAACGACAGGTTGAGCCCATAGGAACGGGTCCTGGGCAGACCGATGGATTCGAAGCCCTGGGCGTTGCTGTTAGTAAGGCTTTGTTCCGGATCGAAGTTCTTTGTCTTCCTGTACAGGATGAACAGGTTGCGGGCAACGAACCCGATGTTGGCAGACTGGAGCCTGCCGAGATGCCATTTGCTGATGGGCAGGTTGTAGCTGGCGATCACCTGGCGCAGTTTGACAAAGCTGCCGTCGTGCACGAACAGGTCCGAATATGTTTTATAGTTGTCGTAATAAACCCGGAGGCCGGATATGGGAACAGTCCTGGCGTATTTATTGCCCGCCTGATCCACGCCATTTACAGTGAGACCATTTTCCCGTCCTTTCAGCGTGGATTTCAACTTGCCCATACGGGTGGCATAGACCTCGAAGATGGAGAATATCTTATTCCCGAACTTACCGTCAATGAGGAAGCTGAAGCCAAAACGTTTATAATGGAACTCATTGGTCAGGCCCATGGTCCAGGGCGCCACGCTCTTGCCGAGATTATGCGAAGGCGCTATAACGGGAAGACCGCTGGTGGCATTGAAGACGGTGTCGCCATTGGCATTTTTCAGCATGCTGGTGCCTACCAGCATACCGAAGGGCTGCCCGACAATATGCTGAAGGGTGGTATAGCCGTTTACGCTTTGAGCCACGGGGAAAGAGGTCAATCCCGGCGCCAGCTGTATTACCTTATTATTGTTGTAAGCCACATTGTAGCTGACATTCCAGCTGAAATCGCCCATTTTAATGGGCGTACCGGTGAGCAGCATTTCAATTCCTTTATTGTTCAGCTGACCTATGTTGAGATAGGCTGCGCTATAGCCGGAGGTCGTGGAGATGGTCGTCGGAAGGATCTCGTTGGTAGTCTTCCGGTTGTAATACGTAACATCCAACCCCAACCTGTGATTCAGCATGCTGAGCTCGAACCCTGCCTCGTAGGTCGTGGAGGTAAAAGGCTTTAGATCGGGATTGGAGATGATGTTCGTAAAAGCGTTGGGATCCGGCGTCACGCTCTGCAAAGGCTGGCCGGAGCTGGGAACGCTGCTGTAGGTCAGGTTGATGGCGTAAGGGTCCGGTGCGCCGCCGCCCACCTTTGCCCAGGAGCCCCTGATCTTCGCCAGGTTGAATATGGCCGGCAGACTCACCGCATCAGACAGGATGAAGCTGCCTCCGATGCTGGGATAAAAAACGCCGTAATGCTTTGGGCTCAGCGTGGAGAACCAGTCCTTACGGCCGGTGAAGCTGAGGAAGAAGAGACTCTTATAATCGAGGTCCACTGAGCCGAAGGCCGAATTCGTGGTTAAATGTGAAGTAAATGGCGTTACGGAGGAAGTGGACAGGTTGGTAAAAGAATAGAAATAGGGAATGGTAAAGTTCAGCCCGGAAAGGGTCAGCTGCTGGTTCCGGAACTTACGGCTGTTGGCGCCGCCCATCACCGCAATACCGAAGTCATCCCCGACACGGGTGTTATAGGTAGTCGTGAACAGCGCGTTGGTTTCCGATACATCGGATTTCACCCCGGCATATTGCCCGGTGAGCACGTACAGGGTGCCGGTCGGCATGATATTGGTGTAATTATAGTTGTAAAAATCACGGCTCACCGTGCCCTTGAACACCAGGTTGGGCAGCAGCTTGTAGGAAAGCGAAGCCTGACCGAGAAAGCGGTTCTTGGTATCATTTTCCTGGAACTTATTCTGGACGAAATACCCGTTGGAGGCGATGGGGGCATCGTTCCACGGTGTTTCATTACCCAATGAATCGTAGCCGGGTGCGAGCCAGCGTACGTCAGCGGTATTGGCTATTTCCAGGGGAACCCAGTTGGGATTGCCGAGGGCGTCGCCGGCGCTGGTGCGGTTATGCCCCACCTCCAGGTTATACTGGGCCAGGGCGTCCAGCGAAAGCTTATCGGTCAGCCGGCTGTTGACGGCAAGGTTGAACGTCTTGCGGTCTATGGTCGTTCTCGGGAGGATGCCCTTGCTGTTGAGATCGGATGCGCTGAACCGGTAGGTGGTAAATTCGTTGCCGCCGGACAAGGCGATGGTATTGGTAAGGGTTTTACCCGTGTGATAATAGTTCTGGAAATTGTTCTTTTGGGCAGTGTAAGGATGCGTTTTACCGTCCACGCCGACATAGTCCGTGGAGCCGTCGATCTTCGCACCCCAGGAACGGCGCCCGGTGTTCCGGGAAGCCCCGATGTCCGTCGGTTTTTTACCCCCGTCGCCCTGCCCGTATTCGAATTGATAATCGGGGATCACCGCAACATTCTCCAGTGTTCCTGTTGTATTGTATTCCAGACCGACGCCTTTTTGTGTACGGCCCTTTTTAGTGGTGATCAGGATGACGCCATTGCTGGCACGGGAACCGTATAACGCCGAGGCCGTACCGCCTTTCAGGACGGTGATGGATTCGATGTCGTCGGGATTGATATCTCCGATGCCATCGCCGCGGTCCACATTGAAAGTGATGCCGTTGACAGTGGGAGCACCACCAGGCACAGAGTTATCGATCGGCATCCCGTTGACCACATACAACGGTTGGTTTTCGCCGAAACTGCCATTCCCCCGGATAGTGACGCGGCTGCTGCCACCGGGTCCTGTGGAAATACCTACGGCGTTGACACCGGCGACCTTACCGGTGAGCGCATTGGCAATATTATTCTCACGCGCCTGGGTAAATTCAGATCCTTTTACTTCGGTGACTGAGTAACCCAGTGATTTCTTCTGACGGCTGATGCCCAGCGCCGTCACCACTACTTCATTGAGGCTGGACCGGCTGCCTTCCAGGGTAATGGACAATACGGCCTGCCCGGGTTGAACCTCCACCTGCTTACTGCTGAAACCAATGGAACTGATCTCCAGCGTACGGGCAGTGACATCGGCAGGTATTACCAGGGTAAAGCTGCCCGAAGCATCGGTGGCCGTAGCGATTTTCTTATTGGCGACAAGAACAACAGTAGCGCCCGCAATGGGCAATCCATCGGATACACTGCGAACAGTACCATTGATGCGGAGAGATTTGGCGTCCTGCGCCTGGGCATGACTGGCCGGGATCGCCAGTAGACAGCAGATCAGCAGGCTGCCCAAGACTTTCGGGTGGAATCTTTTCATTGTGCAGTAGTTTTAGTTAGTGATGGGATAGTTGCGACTATTTTGCAAAATCCTCCCCGAATTTATCATTTTAATCCGAAAATGAAAAAAATACTGCAAATATTTTGCATAATAAGGCTGGATAGCCAATTATTAACCGAAAGTTTGCGGATTTTACCCTTACCTTTTATAGCCGGACTTTCATTTATTAAGCAAAACCCGTATCATTGCAGATCGGAAGGCTGGAAAGCATTGCAATTTTGCAAATACTGCAAATTTTTAAGAAGCCAGAAAACAGTTTTTTCATTATGACAAAGATCAAGGCGAATGGCAATGTGGGCGTATCGCTGCCGAAAAAAGAACGGAAAATGCTGATCCTCAAGCAGGTGAACATACATACACGGCTGATGTTCAATGACCTCGTTAACCTGATCGACGTTTCCGAGGATACGATCCGCCGGGATGTGAATGAATTGGCGGAAGAGGGGCAGGTGATCCGGATAAAAGGAGGCGTGATGTCGGGGGCCTACCACATCGGACATGATTCGGAGACCTATGCACAATCCAATAAGCTGGTGATCGCAGAAAAGGCAATAGAGCTGCTGCGGGATGACATGATCGTCCTCATTGGTGGCGGAACGACCATACGTGAATTCATCAAGCGCATACCCAATAAGCTGCGGGCCACCTTTATTACGGTGAATGTGCTGACGGCCGTGGAATTACTGGACAAACCAATGATCAAGACGATCATGATCGGCGGACAGATCTCCGCGTATAGCCAGATGACTGTCAGTGGAGAGGTCTTCGAATATCTTGCGGACATCAAGGCAGACCTTTGCATCCTGGGCACCAACGCCATCGACTACGGCAACGGGCTTACCGACTCTGACTGGGAAACGATCCAGGTGAAGAAAGCGATGATCAAGGCGGCAGAGAAAGTTGCTATCCTGGCTATTTCCGAAAAGCTGAACTCCACCATGCAAATGAAGATCGCGGATATTGACGAGATCCATTATCTGCTCACGGAGCTGCCCCCTGACAGCGCGGAATTGCAGGCTTACAGGTCCAAAAATCTCACTATTCTTTAATTGTCTGTTTTCCAGGATGGTACATGATGGTTGTACCGCTATATTTGCTGTCTCAACTACAGCACCATGATCAAATTTGCTTGCTCCCTGGCTATGCTACAGCTACTTTGCCTTCTGTCCTTTGCCCAGGTAAAGCCAGGGCATCTCCTGACTGAAAATCTTTCCAACCCCATTGGCCTGGATGTCCGGCAACCCCGGTTCAGCTGGCAGCTTTCAGGTCCCGAAAGGGGGCTGCAGCAGACAGCTTTTGAGATAAAGGTCACCAGGGGCGGAAAAGAAGTGGTCTGGAGCTCCGGCAAAATAAGTTCCGATCAATCCTTATGGGTACCTTATGCCGGAACACCTTTGGTATCCGGCACCCGTTATTACTGGCAGGTACGCATATGGGATAATAAAGGCCGTGGCACAGGCTGGAGCGACCCGGCCTGGTGGCAGACCGCTTTATTCGCCCCGCAGCAGGATTATGTGGCAAAGTGGATAAGCCCCGGCTATGAAGAGCCCTCGTCGCGCCCCAGCCCGCTGTTCCGGAAAGAATTTACATCTGCTAACTCCGTGGAATCTGCCACCGCCTATATCACGGCTCACGGATTGTATGAAGCGCAGCTGAACGGTCGTCCTATCGGTGATGGCTGTCTGCAGCCAGGATGGACCTCCTACCTCAAACGGCTGCAATACCAGACCTATGATGTGACATCGCTCATCCGTAGTGGCCGTAATGCGCTGGGCGTAACGCTGGCCAGTGGCTGGTACAGGGGGTACATCGGATTCGAACGGCAAAAAGATTTTTATGGCAAGGATATTTCATTGCTGCTGCAGCTGGTGATCAAATATAAAGACGGCAGCACCGAGACCATTGTCTCCGACGGCAGCTGGAAATCTTCCACCGGTGCGATCAGGAGTGCGGAGATCTATCACGGGGAGACGATCGACGCACGGGAAGAGAAGGCAGGATGGGCCTTGCCGGGCTATGATGATAAGGATTGGAGCGGTGTGCGGGTAGCGGCATTCCCCATGAACAATCTTGTCGCCACGCATAGTGAGCCGGTGAGAAAACAGGAGGTCTTCCATCCCAAAGGGATCTTCAACAGTCCTGCCGGCGACCAGCTGGTCGACTTTGGTCAGAACCTGGTGGGCCATGTGGTGCTTAAAGCCAATGGAAAAGCCGGAGACCGTATTATCATCTCCCACGCGGAAGTGCTCGACAAAACAGGAAATTTCTATACGGAGAATCTCCGCAGCGCCAGGGCCAGCGATACCTTTATTCTGAAAGGAGGCGGTGAGGAAGTATTCGAGCCGCGCTTTACCTTTCATGGTTTCCGTTATATCCGCGTGGAAGGATATCCCGGCAAATTGGCCACGGACGATCTGCAGGCAGTGGCTTTGTATTCAGACATGACGAAGACAGGATATTTTCACTGCTCGGATGCCCTCATCAATCAATTGCAGCACAATATCCAGTGGGGGCAACGGGGCAACTTCCTGGACGTACCCACCGATTGCCCGCAGCGGGACGAGCGGCTGGGATGGACCGGGGATGCACAGGTGTTCTCCCGGACAGCAGCCTATAACATGGGCGTGGATAATTTTTTCACCAAATGGCTAAAGGACGTAGCAGCAGACCAATCACCTGCGGGCGCCATACCTTTTGTCATCCCCAATGTGCTGGGCAACGGCGCCAGCGCAGGCTGGGCAGACGTGGGCACCGTAATACCGTGGAACCTTTACCTCGCATACGGTGACCAGCGCGTGCTGGAAGACCAGTATCCTTCCATGAAGGCCTGGGTGGAATATATGCGGTCGCAGAGCAGGAACGATCTCTGGAACACAGGGTTCCATTTCGGGGACTGGCTTTTCTACCGGCCATTCGACGACAATGACGGCCGCTCGGCAGTGACGGATAAATACCTCATCGCTCAATGCTTTTACGCGCACAGCACGCAGCTGCTCATCAATGCAGCCAGGGTGTTGAATAAAAAAGAAGAGGTCGCCGCTTATGAACAGCTGCTGAAGCGGATCAAAGCCGCCTTCACAAGGGAATACATGACGCCCAATGGCAGGTTGGTTTCCGGCACACAGACAGCCTATGTACTGGCCCTGCAGTTCGACATGCTCCCTGATTCACTGCAAATGCAGGCGGCGAGGAGACTGGCGGATAATGTAAAAGATTATGATTATCACCTTACCACCGGTTTTTTGGGCACGCCGTATCTCTGCCATGTCCTGAGCAGGTGGGGTTTTACAGATGTAGCCTACCGGCTGCTGATGCAGGAAAGCTATCCTTCCTGGCTTTATCCGGTGAAGATGGGTGCTACCACCATTTGGGAAAGATGGGATGGGATCAGGCCTGACGGCAGCTTTGAAAACGCAGGCATGAACTCTTTTAACCATTATTCCTACGGGGCCATCGGCGACTGGATGTATCGCTTCGTGGCCGGAGTGGACACTTATGAGGACGGGGCAGGCTATAAGCATAGCATGATCTATCCGCATCCCGGGGGCGGGTTGAAAGAGGCAGAGGCCAGGCTCCAGACGGGCTATGGCGAGCTGGTCTCCCACTGGCGCCGGGATAAGGATTCTTTATTACTGGATGTCACCATACCTGCCAATACCAGCTCCACCGTTTATATCCCGGCCCCGGAAGGCGGACTGGTGACGGAGAGCGGGCACCTGCTGGGAAATGTGAAGGAGATAAAAGTGGCTGGGGTGGGCAGAGGATATCTGATGCTGAGCCTGGGGTCCGGAACCTACCATTTTGCCGTGAAAGAGGACGAGCAGCAGGCAGGGGCAGAAAAAGGAAAATAGTGCTTCACCACCGAAATAATGCTTCACGGCCAGAAATAAATTTCTGGCCGTGAACTTTTCCAAATACACACTTGTATATACAATAGTCGTTAAAACATCATTATGCCCCGGCAAAAGCCCAAACAGGTAGAAGAACAGGATGCGCCATGGAAACTGGCCGTAACAGGTATCCTGAAAACCGGGTATTGGATAAGCGATCGCCTGAACGAGACGGTCAAACCCTTCGGGATCTCCGAACAGCAGTTGAATGTCCTGTTCATATTAAAAAAATGTGGCAAGACCTGCAACCTCTGCCATGTGCAGGAACAGATGTTCCACAAAATGAGCAATGCCACCAGGCTGGTGGAAAAGCTGCGGGTAAAAGGACTGGTTACCAGGGACATCGATGAGAACAATCGCAGACGGGTAGACATTTCCATTACGGCAAAAGGCCTTGCTTTTTTGGATAAAATCGAATCCAAACTAAAAGAAGGTCATCAATGTTACTATGAGAATAAATTGACGGACCAGGAACATATATTATTGGCAGGTCTCCTGGAAAAATTCAGAAAGTAAATTTTTTTTCCTCAATTGTTGTATATACAATAGTTGGGAAAAAAGGAATAGTATAAACAATAGAAAGGCTTTTTCGATGCAGCAATCAATTAAAGAATCAAACATGACAGGCTATGAAACAATTTTTACGTTGTATGACCACCCTGCTGCTATCAGCAGGGTGCGTAGGAGGTGAGGCGCTTCTTGCGCAGGAAGCGCCCACCTTTTTGTTCCGCATTTATGAGGACAATGATTTTATCAATACCCGGGGAGCAGGGACCGACAACGCTTACACGAATGGTACCCGGATCGATCTGTTCTACACAAAGCAGCATCCCTCCCGCAACGCCATTGACAGGCTTCTGCCGAAAGCAGGCGCCAGCAGCATGGACGTGTATGGGTGGGGTATCATGCAGCTGATGTTCACGCCGAATGATATCAGCACGCCGGACTATCAACCGGACGACTACCCTTATTCGGGCGCCCTTGTTGCTACCCACACGCTTTATTCGTATAATGCCGACAAAAAATTCGACTGGCAGACGGAACTGGTGGCAGGCGTCATTGGTCCGGCTTCGTTTGCAGCGGAGACGCAGACCTTTATTCACCGGCTGATCCATTACCAGCGGCCCATGGGGTGGGCGCACCAGTTCAGGAACGACTTGCTGCTCAACATCAATATGACGGCAGAAAAGCAGCTGGCGGCCTCGGGCCATACCCTGGAAGTTATCGGCGGCGCCCAGGTCTTCGCCGGAACGATGATGAACGGCATGGCATTTTACCCATTGATCCGGATAGGGAAAATGAACCCCTATTTCCAGGGTTACATGCGTCAATACGGCGGTCGCAGCACCGACGGCGGAAGGAGAAAAAAATGGCAGGCATACCTTATCCTCAAACCAGAGGCGCAGATCATTTTCACCAATGCTTTATTGGAAGGCGGCATGTTCACCGGCAATCCCAATACCCGGTATGGCCACCCGGGCAAATCAACTGCCCCCCTACCCTATAGAGCGCTGCGGAATTGGATGTATGGAATAAATTATGGGGCAGTTGTCTCGTCAGGAAATTTCAGCATCTCTTTTACCCAAAATACTTCTTCGCCGGCGATGAAAGGTCTTTACAGCCACGAGGTGGGAAATATTTCTGTATTTTTTTCGTGGTAACCGAACTTTTTCCAGCCGGCATCGTTGATTATACCAACTACTACGACCGACGAATAACAGACAGGAACAGATAAGTATTTAGAACCATAAAACAATAGAAAAATGAAAACGAAACACAAGCTCGGCCTAGCCGCATTAGCATTCTTAGGATTTTTAGCGTACGCCGGAAAGGCGAAAGCGCAGGAGGCCCCCAAAACCGCAAAACAGGAATTCAGATTGAGCGTAGGACCCGAGGTCGGACTGCCGATTGGAAGTCTTAAAGACAGCTACAACTGGAATCTGGGAGGGTCGGTGCAGGCAGACATTCCCATCGTACAGAGCCTGTACGTCACCGTGAACGCAGGGTACAACAATTTCTTCATCAAGGACGAACTCAAGCAGCTGGGCGGTAAGAATATGCAGCTGATACCCGTGAGGGCAGGTCTGAAGTATTTTCCCGTGGGAGATATCTTCTATGTGCAGGGAGACGCAGGCGTTTCCTTCCTGGCTAACAAGTCCGACCTGCAGGCGGACAAATCCACCGCATTCGTCTATGCGCCTCAGATCGGCGCATTGCTGAAGCTGGCTCCGAAGAACTATCTCGACATCGGCTTCCGTTGGGAAAGCACCGCCTCCTTTTACGACGGGGGTTCTTATGCAAATTTCCTGGGGCTGAGAGTAGCCTATTCCTTCGGTTTATAATAATTTAACAATCCTGTCCGGGCAGTCCCGGACAGGATTTATCAATTTTCCCTTAACTTAGTGTTTAAACATTAACTATGGCAGCAACCAAATGGATACTGGATCCAACCCATTCAGAAGTTGAGTTCAAGGTAAAGCATATGATGATCTCCACCGTCAGCGGCAAGTTCACGCAGTTCGAGGCTGACGTTCAGACGGAAGAGGAGGATTTTACGACAGCCAAGGTCAATTTTACCATCGACGTGAATTCCATTACCACCGGTAACGAGCAGCGGGACGGTCATTTGAAAGCCCCTGATTTTTTCGAGACCGCCAAATTCCCCCAGATCAGGTTCACAGCCACGAAATATGAAAATGTGGATAACGACGGATCTTATGAAATTTATGGAGACCTCACCATCCGGGACGTTACCAGGCAGGTAAAACTGGATGCCGAGTTCGGCGGCGTGATAAAGGATCCCTGGGGCAATACCCGCGCGGGCATCACGGTCAGCGGAAAGATCAACCGCAAAGAGTTCGGCCTGCAATTTCACGCCGTTACAGAAGCCGGCAATATTGTCCTCAGCGACGAAGTCCGTATCCATGTTGGGCTGGAATTCATTAAAGCGTAGTCACAAGCTACAAGCTTCAAGCTACAAGCAGCGTTTTTGTAAGCCGCTGGGGCCTAAATAAGTCCCGCTTGCGGCTTGCAGCTTGTCGCTTGTAGCTTATCTTTGCGGGATGCATTATGTTTCTGTCGAAGGTTTGAGCAAATCGTACGGTGTTAAGCCCCTTTTCAGCAATATCAGCTTCCACATCGAAGAGGGCGATAAAATAGCGATCATAGCACGCAATGGCAGCGGCAAGTCTACCCTGCTGAAGATATTGTCCGGCAATGAGACGGCCGACAGCGGCACCGTATGGGTGCATAAGGACGTCACAGTGGCTTTGTTCGAGCAGGAACCTGTATTCATGGAGGACAAGTCCATCCTGGACAATATCTTCCATCATAATCATCCTGTCATCAATGCCATCCGCGAATACGAGAAGGTCAGTGAGGAAGGGGATGTGGACAAGCTGACGGACGCCATCGTAAAGCTGGACGAGCTGAATGCCTGGGATTTCGACACGAAGGTCAAACAGATATTGGGCAAGCTGAACATCCACCACCTGCAGCAGCTGGCCGGAACTTTGTCCGGGGGACAGCGCAAGCGGGTAGCCCTGGCTAAGACGCTCATCGACATCGGCTTCGAGCATAAGCACGTGCTCCTGATCATGGATGAGCCCACCAACCACCTGGACGTGGAAATGGTGGAATGGCTGGAACATTATCTCAACCAGGAAAAGGTCACCCTGTTGCTGGTGACCCATGACCGCTATTTCCTGGACGCCGTATGTAACGAGATTTACGAGATAGACGGCAGCGACCTGCATACCTATAAAGGTAATTACGAGAATTACCTGGAAAAGAAAGCGGCCCGGATGGAAAATGAAGCGGCCAGCATCGACAAGGCCCGTAATACATACCGCAAAGAGCTGGAATGGATGCGCAAGCAGCCCAAGGCCCGGACCACCAAGAGCAAGAGCCGGCAGGATAATTTTTATGTAGTGGAGGCCAAGGCCAAACAACGCATAGAAGACCAGCAGGTGGAATTGCAGGTGAAGATGAACCGCCTGGGAGGAAAGATCGCCGAGCTGAAGAAAGTGTATAAAAGCTTTGGCGAAAAAGTGCTTCTAAAAGGGTTTGATTACACCTTCAAAAAGGGGGAACGCCTGGGCGTCGTCGGCAAGAACGGCGTAGGCAAATCCACCTTCATCAATATCCTGCAAGGCATCGAACAGCCTGACAGTGGCAAAGTAAACATCGGCGAGACCGTGATCTTCGGCAATTATTCGCAGGGAGGACTCGTCATCAAGGAAGACATGCGGGTAATCGAATATGTAAAGAACATTGCGGAAGTATTCCCGCTCGCGAACGGCGGATCGCTCAGCGCAGCGCAGTTCCTGAATCTCTTCCTGTTTCCGCCCGAACAACAATATACTTATATCTCCAAGCTCAGCGGCGGTGAAAAGCGAAGGCTTCATCTGCTGTCCATCCTTTTTCGCAATCCTAACTTCCTGGTGCTGGACGAGCCAACCAATGACCTCGACCTGCCTACCTTAGGGGTGCTGGAAAATTTCTTAAGCGAATTCCAGGGATGCCTGCTCATTGTTTCGCACGACCGCTATTTTATGGACAAGCTGGTGGACCATCTGCTGGTGCTGGAAGGCAACGGCGTCGTCCGGGATTTCCCGGGCAATTATTCGCAATACCGCGCCGCAGAGCGGGATCTTGGAACAACGTCTGTCGGACGCGAGATCACCAGCAACAATGGCGACAATTCTTCGGACCAGCCCCCTGCCGCCCCAGCCCCGGCCGCAGCCACCGAAAAAAGGAAATTATCCTACAAAGAAAAAAGAGAGCTGGAGGGCCTGGATAAGGACATCGCACAATTGACGGAAGAAAAAAAGCTGGTGACGGAAAGGCTCAACAGCGGCGGCACTCCTTTCGATGAGCTGCAAAAGCTTTCCCTTCGCATTGGCGAGATCGACCGGCTGCTGGATGAGAAAGAAATGCGTTGGCTGGAGCTCAGCGAAGCCGAAAACTAGGGATCAGCATGGGCGTATGGCGACGATAGTCCGCATACTGCCGGCCAAAGATCCGCAGAAGCTTCCGTTCTTCCAGGCGTATGCCGATGAGCGTATACACCGTAATGGCCAGGCAGGCTATAAAATTATTCAGCAAAGGAAAAAAGAGGAACACGGACCAGACCATGGCCAATGTCCCCAGGTAAAGAGGATGACGTACATATGTGTGGATGCCCGTCAGTTCCAGCACCGGGTCTTTATCTTCGCCAAAGATCACTTTCACCCCACTGAGATTAACAAAATATTTCCGGATGCTTACCATCATCAGCACGACGCCGGGGAGGCCAATGGCAAGACCCGCCAGGTATTTCAATATAGGAAAGGAAGCAAGCTCGCGGCTCTTGATGGAGAATTGCACTGCCAGGACGGCGCCCAGGCTTAGTAACGCAAGAAGCGAATATATTAGCCGGTAGTACCTGCCCTGCCCTCCCAGCAGGATGGCGCCATATCTTTTGCACAGGGGCGTGGCCATCCAACTGTGCAAAAGGCCGAACAGGCCCCACGACATCAATAGTATCCAATGATCTGCATTCACACGTGCCAGGTTATCGACGAATATACTTTATATTTGGATTTGTCTTAAAAATTACCCAGCTCCATGAACCGCCTCTTTTTATTGTTTTCCCTCCTGAGCGCCCATTTTACACATGCCCAGGAAATATCTGATCCCTCGCCTTTCGCCAATGTCATCACCGCGGAAGACCTGAAAACGCATTTGTACAAGGTGGCCAGTAAGGAATTCGAAGGCAGGGAGACGGGCACGGAAGGTCAGCGAAAGGCAGCCGCCTATATAGAGGATCAGTTCAAAGCGCTGGGATTACAGCCTGGGAATAAACTGGGTTATCAATTGTACTATCCCATCTTCCATGATTCACTTACAAAAGCCTCCATTGAGGTCAACGGGCAGGTATTCCATAATTTCGAGGACCTTTCCGTCTTCAGCCTGGTGAATCATACTGCCACGATCTATGGCAGTGAAGTAGTGTTTGTGGGCACCGGGTTCAGCGATTCCACGAGGAATGATTACAATGGCCTGGATGTCCGGGGTAAGATCGTGCTGATACTAACCGACCTGCCAGGGGGCGCACGCCCTGGCTCCGGCGGCAGAAGAGGGCTTATGAACTGGCAGGAAACGGCCCTGAACAACGGGGCTGCAGCCATACTGGTCGTGCGGCAGGGATATCCACAAAAATTCCGCGCATCCGATAACTCGCCCTACCTGAATGGCTTTAAGAAAGTCATCCTGCCCAATACATTCTTTATTTCTGATAAGGTCGCGGAGGCCATCATGGGCAAAGATTACGAGGCCGCCACATCCGGCAGGATCCAAACAGGGACCTACCAGGCCGACGTGGTGCTGGACTTTGCAAAAACCATCGTCGCCGAACACAGCAGCGATGTACTGGGCCTGCTGGAAGGCAGCGACCTGAAAGATCAGTTTGTCGTGCTCTCCGCCCATTATGATCATCTGGGCAGACGGGACAGCGTCATCTATTATGGCGCCGATGACGACGGATCCGGCACGGTCAGTATACTGCAGTTGGCAAAAGCCTTTGCAAAGGCCAAAGCTGACGGTAAAGGTCCGCGGCGGAGCATTCTTTTCCTCGCCAATTCCGGGGAAGAAAAAGGCCTCTGGGGATCAGAGTACTACTCGGAGCATCCGGCTTATCCCCTGGAGCAAACGACGGTGGACCTGAACATCGATATGATCGGGCGCATCGATCCCAATCGTAAGAAAGGAGATTCCACGAACTACGTATATGTGGTCGGGGACGACAAACTTAGCTCGGATCTGAAGAAGATCAGCGAGGCCCAGAATAAAAAGCACATTAAGCTGGAGCTGGATTATAAGTTCAATGACCCCTCCGACCCGCAGCACATTTACTATCGCAGCGACCATTATAACTTCGCCCGCAAGGGAGTGCCCATCATCTTTTATTTCGACGGCATCCACAAGGATTACCATCGTCCCTCGGATACACCCGACAAGATCAACTATGATCTGATGGAAAGGCGGGCCCGGCTGGTGTTCTACACCGCCTGGGAGATGGCCAACCGTAACGACATGCTGAAAAGGGATATACCGTTGAACTGATCTATTTCGTGATCTTATAGCACCAGCGGAATAATTTGCCCTGAAAGTCAAAAGGGGTTGTAGCGTTGGTAATGTCCTTGATGGATGAAGCGGCGATCTTCTCCGCCTCCAGCTGGAATTTCCGGGAATTCGTGCTAAAGAACAACAGTCCGCCCGGCTTCATGGCATGGAGGGTCTTATTCAATAATTCCGGATGATCGCGCTGTATGTCCAGAAAATCCTTCATCCTTTTACTGTTACTGAAGGTTGGCGGATCCATCACTACCAGGTCGTAAAACCCGGCAGGCGCTTCATCCAGCCATTGTTTAACATCTGCGTGAATGAAATTGCACACCGGGCCTTGGCCGCTGCCAGGTTTATTAAGGGCCATATTTTCTTCAGCCCAGCCGAGGTAGGTCTTCGAGAGATCGACCGAGTCCACCTGAACGGCGCCTCCCGCGGCCGCGTAAACCGAGAAGGAGCCCGTATAGCAGAAAAGGTTCAGCATTTTCTTGTCCTTCGACGCTTCCCGCACCATGCCACGGGTGATCCGGTGATCCAGGAAAAGGCCCGTGTCCAGGTAATCCGTCAGGTTGACCCTGAAAGAAAGCCCAGCTTCTTTCACCACGAAAAATTCCTGTTCGCTGGCCAGCTTTTCATACTGTCCCTGTCTACCGGCCTTGCGCTGCCGCTGCCGCCAGTAGATGGTCTCGTCGGGGATGCCTAGTATCTCGCTGATCACCGGCAGACAGGACTCCAGCCAGGCTTCATGTTCTTCTTCGGTCATGCCATGCCGGCGACGGTATTCCGCCAGGTAGACCTTATCCTCATACAACTCGATGCAAAAAGGGAACTCGGGCAGGTCGTGGTCGTAGATACGGTAGCAGGAGACGGACTGGCGTCCCGCCAGCCGGGAAGTGTGGCGGAAGGTCTTCGTCAGCCTGTTCCGGAACATCTGTAATTTTTCTGGTTGCATACACCAATGATACAGGCCCCGGAGCATCAGGGATGCTGCCGGGGCCTGCGGCGAAGTTACGTCTTCCTTCCTATATTATTTACCGAATACTTTTTTCAGCAGGTCTGTGACCTGGGCCGCCGGATTCTTACGAATATTCTTTTCTTCCTGCGCTACATAGTAGAACACGCCGTCCATGGCCTTGCCCGTGGCATAAGAGGACAGGTCCGGATTTACTTTCGACACCAGGGGAAGCTTATTATAAGTTTCAAACACCGTCTTCCAATACCTTGTCGCGCCCGTCTTTTGCAGGGACGTATCGATCACGGGACGGAAAGCGGCTGTCAGCTGTGTCGTCGTGGATTTACGGAGATAAGAAGTTGCGGCGGTATCTGGTCCTTTCAGGATACCTACACCGTCCTGCACGCTCATGCCCTTAATGGCGTTTAAAAATATGGGTGCGGCGGATTTTGCGGCGTCCTCTGCTGCCCTGTTCAGGCTGAGAATGGCATCGTCCACCTGCTTGCCGAAGCCTGCGCTGCGTAAAGCTTTTTCCACTTTCGCTGCTTCGGGAGGAAGAAGGATCTTTACGGCTGCGTCCTTAAAGAATCCATCCACGGCCGAAAGCTTATCGCCACTCTTCTTAGCCCCTTGTGACAAAGCTTCTTTCAAGCCGGCTACGATGTCATCCGAGCTTAAAGATCCGCTCTTGCCACCTTTTAAAGAATTCAATGCATTTTTAGCGCCACCCAGCAGGCCCTGCGCATCTGCCATAAGAAAAGAACAAAGGGATAACAAAACAACGGAGGTAATTTTCTTCATAATGGATATTTTTCAAATTTCTAATTTCTAACGGTTAAAAATAGCGCAACAAATTGGTAAAGTAATGTTATATTAGAGTGCCTGAGGACGACCTTTTCCATATTGACGCTCTTATCCTGGCTGCTGCTCCTTTACGGCAGGATCCTGCAGTATCAATCCTGCCGCATCACTCCTTTGTCCACTTCGCCCGCCCTGGCTTGCGATTGCCAGAAACAGGTCCCCGAAGCGAGCACAACGAACAAACAGCACAGCACGGAAAATTCCGTTTTCAAGCCAAGGCCTGAGGAAATTTTCATGGCCCTTGCATCGCCGTCTCCCGACGACGCCATCGGCCTGCTCCTTCCAGGCAGCGCAGACAAATCATACCTGGTCGTTGCCGGGCATACCGGAGCCATCTTCCAACCTCCCCGGGGAAACGTCTTCTTTCCCTTATTTATTTGACGTGACTACAACAATTTTCGCGGTTTGGGCGAGGCTTCCTGTGCCTGCGCCTATGCGCGCCTATTTATTAAAAACTCATTAATTATGAAGCCTTCATTTTCATATATAGCCTTATTTATTTATACCCTTCTGTGCATCTCCTGCCATCATCAGCTGTCCCCCCAGGGACCGGCATTCGCCAACCTCGAAGTAAATGACGCGCATGGGAATCCCCAATTATTAGGTAAGACCTCGCGGGAAAGATTGGAACAGCCGCCGTATAGAGATTGGTTCATGAAAAGCTACGATGCCTACCCCATCGACTCGATAACAGCAGCAAGGCTCCGGGCAGGACTGGCGGGCAAACATCTGATCGTCTTTTTGGGTACCTGGTGCGGCGACAGCAGAAGGGAAGTACCCCGTTTGTTCAAGCTGCTCGACTGTTGTGGTATAGCGTCGTCTGCCGTGGACATCGTGACGGTCAGCAATTCGGATAGTTTGTACAAACAGAGTCCCAACCATGAGGAGAAGGGGCTCAATATCTTCAGGGTACCCGATTTCATCGTTCTGGACAAGGGTCGGGAGATAGGCAGGATCGTAGAGTCACCAGTGGTTTCCCTGGAAAAGGACCTGCTATCCATTGTATCGGGAGCGCCCTATACGCCCCACTACCAGGGAGGGGCACTACTGGCGGATGTATTCCGCCGGGGACAGCTGGGGAAGGTGAAAGCCCATCTGCCGGAGTTGATAGAAAGACTGAGGCCGCTGGTCAGCTCACCCGGGGAGCTGACTTCCTATGCCAAAGTATTGCAGACTTCGGGAGAGCCTGAGAAGGCGGAGCTGGTCCGGGAACTAAACAGCAGACTGTTCCCGGCCGGGAAGTGAGGTACTACCCTTTTTGCCAAGAAACCGCTATCTTGCGTGACAAATTTGGCAAATCTTTAAAAAATCAAATATGATCGTAAGAAAGAATCTTGTTGTCTCGATGCTTTCCCTGTCCGCTTGTCTGCCGGCGATGGCCCAGACAACGGTGAAGAAATCCGTCCCGGCCTCCCATGCAGGTGGCGCTAAATCCGCCTCCGCACCCGCCACCAGCCTCAGGACGACGCAGGACTCCCTTAGCTATGCCATCGGGATCAGCGTGGCAAATTTCTACAAGCAGCAGAACATCACCAATATCAACACATCCCTGGTTGTAAAGGCCATTAATGACGTGAATAAGAAAGTCAAGCCGTTGATGGACGAACAGCAGTGTAATACTACCATCGTAAATTATATGCAAAAGGCCAAGGCTGAAAAGTCAGCCGGCACCAAGAAGATCGGCGAAGAGTTCCTGGCCGCCAATAAGACCAAGCCCGGTGTCGTCACGCTGCCCAGCGGACTGCAATACACCGTCCTGAAAGAGGGCACCGGCCCCAAGCCCGGTCCTACCGACAAAGTAAAGGTCCATTATCATGGTACCCTGATCGACGGACGGGTGTTCGATAGCTCTGTCGACAGAGGTCAGCCTATCGAGCTGTCGGTGAACGGCGTCATACCCGGCTGGACAGAAGCATTGCAGCTGATGCCGGTGGGCAGCAAATGGAAGCTTTTTATTCCATCCAACCTGGCGTATGGAGATCAGCAGGCCGGTCAATTGATCGCGCCCGGTTCTACCTTGATCTTCGACGTGGAGCTGCTGGACATAGTTAAATAAATAAAAAAAAACCGGGCATTTGAAATGCCCGGTTTTTTTTCAATTGATATTTACTGTTTTTTCCTTCGGATATTTGATACTGTAGCTGACACGAAATTTTTTTGTCTCGCCCGGGGCCAGGTCCATCTGCCAGGTAAGCACGCCGGTCTCTCTGTTCACCGCCGCTCCGCCGCTTTCGATCAGCTCTTCTTCGATGTCCTTACTGGAGCTGATGGGGTATTGGTCCTTCAGCAACATCTGCACCTTTTCTTTTTTATTGTTTCGTACCGTAAGCTCGTAAGTGAAGATCTGTTTTTTATTGCTGCCAAGAAATTTCACGCTGCTGTAGTTCACCAGCTTTTCTTTTTTCACCACTACTCTTTTGTCCCGGCCCAGCGTGAGGTTCAGCGTGTCCTGCGTAGAACTGGGATCTATGAAGGATTTGCCTATATTGGCTCCTTCCACGATGATATTGGCATCGCCGGGCAACAGGTTGAGCTTTTCCCATCCTGAGATACCCCCTAGTAGATAAGCTTCCTTATCCACCCTGGGAGCCGAATAATACTGATAGAAGCAGGGAACCTTATATTCTTTCAGCACCACTCCCTGCTCCTTTCCATTGGCAGGAACATCGTAGGGCAGATCGATATCGAATGTGACATCCATCTGGTTATCGCTGACGGAAACGTAGTCCCCCAGCTCTTCTTTCAATGTTATGATCATGGCTCCCTCAGCCGCGCGCGACCCATAAATGGCGGTGGCTTCAGCCCCTTTCAGCACATCGATCTTCTTGATGGCCCGGGGATCGATATTTTTATAAGCGGCAGCGTCGACAGGACTGCCGTTGACGATGTACAAGGGCGCTGTGCGCTCCTTTTGATCTTCTTCCACCTTTTCTTTGGCATAACCTGTTACGACTACTTCGTTCAGGCTGCCGTTGGCGGCACCAGTGGAATGGTTATTAAGATAGTAAGCGCCTGCTCCGCGGATACGGAAAGGGTCGACAAATTGCAGGAACCACGTCTTTAGAATGGGCGCATTGCCCCCCTGTCCGGGTTGAGAGGTCGATAGGGTCAGCTTTATTTTTTTCCAGTCCAGTCCAGTAGTTTGCGCCAGCCTGGCTTTGTACAGGATGCGGATAGGCTCGTTGACATTGTCCACTTTCAGGTCGTAGAAGGGCGTCCAGGAGGCGGCGGTGGTCAAATAGCTGACGGTGAAGTCGACAACGCCTGATACCGGACTCTGCAACAGCAGCGTGAGGCGCCCTCCCGTTTTGCCATTCTTTTTTTCTTCTTCTTTGATCTGATTTTCCAGCCTTCCGATCAACTGCTTACATTTATCACTTTTTTCACCGTAACCATTTATCTCTGTATTCAGCTCGATGGTCTTTTGCTTATAATAATCCACCATTTTTGACAGCTCCGCTACGGAGAGACCATTGGAACCCGTGATGCTCTTATTGGCCGTCAGCACATCCAGCAGTGCATTGTCGCTCCGGATCAGCACATCCAGTCTGGCAAGCTCCTTCTTTATAGTTTCTGCGGAGTCGCGAAGCCGTTTGACGAAAGGGCTGGAGGATTCCGGTTTCAGGTATTCAGTGGAAAAGGCCACGGACATGATCGTTACACTGCCCGTACAGCTGACGCGCAGACTGGCGACGTCGATCGAGCTGCTGATATCGCCGATGATGAGCTCGCTGCTGCCCTGTGGAAGGGTAGCGCTGGCGGTATGGATAAGCTCCGCACCATTGCGGTAAATGGTAGCGGATTTCAGCGAGGAAGGGACTATTTCCTTTCCTTCGGAAGCATAGGCCGGGCCGATAGATATGGCCAGGCCAAACAGTAAGGCGGATACACGATGCATACGATTGATTTGTACACCAGATGCAGGGATCCGCCTGATTACATAAATTTTCCTTATTCTTTTGGTTTGTCTACGGTTACTATATCTATTTGTACAACAGATCGTAATACTCGGCTGCCATCCTGCCCGCGTCAAACTGGTAGCGAACATCCCTCATTCCATTCTTTGCGATCTGGCGCCAGGTGTCATAATTATCATAATACAATGGAAGCATCTGTTGCTGCAGGATCTCGTAGAGCTTATTATAGTCATAATCGTCCTGCTGTTCCACGTGCATATTGGCATAATCCCCTTTCGGTACGACAAAGCCATTGTTGCCATGATTGATGAATTCAGGTATCCATCCATCGTCGGTGGAAAAATTGACGGCCCCGTTCATAGCGGCTGTCATGCCGCTGGTGCCGGACGCTTCACGCGGTACGCGGGGATTATTCAGCCAGCAGTCGGCAGCCTGCTTGAGCCGCTTGGATAAAGACAGCTCATATCCGATGACTACTGCCACATTCTTATATCCCTTGCTGAGGTGCACGAGATGATTGAATTCATTGATGGCGGGATAGTCCATGGGATAGGGTTTGCCCGCCCAGATGATCTGGACGGGATATCGGGTGTCGCTGATCAGCTTGTTAAAGCGATCCATATCACGGGTGAGGAACCCGGCCCTTTTATAGCCTGCAAAACGACGGGCCCAGACAATAGTGAACACATTCGGATCGAAGATCTTACCCGTCTGATCGGCGACGAGCTCGAAGGCCCTTTTTTTCATGTATCGTTTGCGGTCGTCCCACCAATAGTCATTGCCTTCTTCCATTTTCCGGTACAGCTCCTTGTCGGCCCAATAGCGCCAGTTCTGCGCGTTGGTGATCGAGATGATGGGACATATATTGGTGTACTTGCTCCACATGGCCCTGGATACGTCTCCGTGCAGTTTGGATACGCCATTAGCCAGATGGGCAAATCGCAGCGCTACGAGGGAATGATTGAAGGCATCGTCCTCGATGCCTGTCAGCTTACGGACCTCGTCGACGCTGAGACCGCAGAAGTAGCTCATCTTGTGACAAAGGTAAATATCGTGCTTTTCGTTGCCGGCTTCCTCAGGCGTGTGGGTAGTGAATACGAGCCTCTTCTTTACTTCAGCGATGTCATGGTTGTATTTCTTATACAGATGGAAGGCAGCGCTGATGGCATGGGCTTCGTTGAAATGGTAGAGGTCCGGATTGAACCCCAGTTCATCCACCAGCTGCGCCCCCCCTACTCCCAATAAAATGAACTGCGCCACTTTGGTCGCCACGTTGGCGTCATAGAGGCGATGCGTAATGGTCTGCGAGACATAATCATTTTCCGGAAGATCGGTGCTCAGCAAAAACAAAGGAGCGCTTTTAAACGTCTCCGGGTTGAGGTAAAACACCTTCACCCAAACGGGATGCTCATGGATAATGACCTGGTATTTTATACCTGTATCCTCCAGGAAGCTGTATTGTTTCTCCATCCAGGTCACTTGCAGGGTCTGATCCTGGTTGCGCGCCTGGTCATAGTATCCGTATTTCCACAAAATGCCGATGTTAATCATATTCTGCCTCAGCTCGTAAGCGCTGCGGAGATGTGAGCCGGCCAGGAAACCCAGGCCGCCGCTGTAGATCTTTAGTGGCTGATGCACCGCGAATTCCATAGAAAAATAAGCCACTTTCTTTGAATAGCGCTCGTCTATCGTATAGGGAACAGTAAAATTTTTAAAACTCATAGCAATTCCATATTATTTTAGTCATGTTTCAGGCATGTATTAAGTACGCAATATAACGGATAATCATGAATTGAATTGTCCGGATAAGTTGCCCATCTGACCGTATCATCCTTTTTTCTTCGGTGGCTTGGGTTTAGGCGCTGCGCGGCGGTCGAAATAACCTTCAAAAGAACATTTAATATCCCGGTGGTTGCCGCATCCTTCCACCTCCTTCATGGAGACTCCGGAGGGGTTGAAGGTGAGATCCACCGTGCAGGGGTCTCCGCCGGACCGGAAACGGGCCGTATTGGCGGATATGAATCTGGCTTCGCCTTTCAGCTCGCCCTTGCAGGTGCCTTCGGCTTTTTCGAAGTGAATGAAAAAGAGGATACGGGAAGGATCCTTGCCGTCTCGGACTGAGATGATATTCCTTTTGTCCTGTATATAGTCTCCCGTGAATTTATGTTTATGTGGAAGCGTATCGATGGGGTTATAGATGGGGGGGATCTTTGTTTTTGTTTCATTCGATTCGGTCAGGATCAGCACAAACCCGGTCTCTTCATTGAAGATATAGGCATCCCTTTTATAATAATTCTGTCCATCAGATGCTTTCCGCTGATGGGTAAGGGTAAGGGTATATTTGGCGTCCATGACGACGATGCCGCTGCCCGCGGATTCATTGTCGGAATAGAGGACGGGCCGCGCCGCTGCAAATTTGTTCTGCCGGGTAAAGCAAACGATATACAACGCTTTCCGGGACGCTGTGGACGCTTTGACAAAAAGGTATGTCTCGCTTTTGGGGACGTTGATCTTGCCGATGGCATATAGTCTCGGCTTCAGCTCTTTCCCGAAGAGCTTTGTCAGCACGGTGTCCGGGACAAGCTGTGTAAATACTTTATAGCTGATGATGGAACCTTCCGCCTCTTTCCGGCGCAGGATGGTATCCGTCACCTGGTAGGGCAGTTTCAGGGGTTGGAAGAATTCTACAAAATCGTGCCCATCTACTTTTTCGTCATCCCCGGCAAGGGAGGTTTTTTTGCTCTTACAGGAGAAGATCAGGGCAGCCAGCACGACCAGCAACAAGAATTTGTTCATACTAACATCTTTGAAATACTACCGGTGTTAAAAATAAACATTCGCGGCAACAAGGCGCTATTTTTCCTGTTATTTATCATTTTTTAATTTTAGATTTGTCTAAATTTAAATTTAGACCTAATTAAACATGAAATTTTCAGCCAGCAAGGAAAACCATCTGAAAGCCATCTTTCACCTGCAGCTTGAGCAGGGGATCGTCACCACCAATGCGTTGGCTGCGGCTTTACAGACCCGTCCCGCCTCGGTCACGGACATGCTGAAGAAGCTGAAGGACCAGAAGCTGCTGCTGTATGAGCGATACAAAGGCTTCCGGCTCAACAACGAAGGGAAAAAAGCCGCCATTCAGGTGATCCGCAAACACCGTCTATGGGAGTATTTCCTGGTAAAGAAATTGCAGTTCGGCTGGGACGAAGTGCATGAGATCGCAGAAGAGCTGGAGCACATCAGCAGCAAGAAGCTGGTAGATCGCCTGGATGCTTTTTTAGGTTTTCCCGACACCGATCCGCATGGGGATCCTATTCCCGACAGCCAGGGCCGGTTTCTTCAAAGGCGGCAGATCAGTCTGTCGGAGCTTCCCCTGAACAAGCCTGCACAAGTGTCTGCTATTTCCAGCCAGACGACAGAGATGCTGGAGCTGCTCCAGCACAAACATATCCAGCTGGGCACCAGGCTGGAAATACGCAAGAAGTTCCCTTTTGACAATTCACTCGAAGTGAAAATACGCAATCGGCCGCCGGTGACGCTCAGCGCCCAGGTAGCCAAAAATGTCCTGGTAAAAGATGATGAATAGATTTTCCAAAGATGTTAGTCTCAGCGAGGTACACGGCAGCGTAGATACTACGGCGAAAGGCCCCTGGTGGAGGCAAATATTTGTTTTCTTCGGCCCGGCTTACCTGGTGAGCGTGGGATATATGGATCCCGGCAACTGGGCTACCGACCTGGCGGGGGGAAGCAAGTTTGGCTATTCCCTGATCTGGGTCCTGCTGATGAGCAATGGAATGGCCATCCTGTTACAGAACCTGTCGGCCCGGCTTGGCATCGTCAGGGGAAGGGACCTGGCCCAGGCCAACCGGGAAGTTTATCCGGGGTATGTCAATATTGCCCTCTATGTCCTGGCAGAGATCGCTATTGCTGCCTGCGATCTGGCGGAAGTGCTGGGTATGGCCATCGGTATCCAACTGCTGACGGGCCTTCCGCTGGTATACGGCGTCAGCATTACCGTCCTGGACACTTTCCTCCTGCTGTTCCTGCAAAAACTGGGGATGCGAAGGATGGAAGCATTTATCATTGGACTAATAAGTGTGGTGGGGCTTTCTTTTCTCGTGGAGATCCTGCTGGCCAAACCCGCCCTGAAGGAGATCGCTACCGGCTTTGTCCCCACCCTGCGGGGGAAAGAGGCACTGTACATCGCCATCGGTATCATCGGGGCTACGGTAATGCCTCATAATCTCTACCTCCATTCGGCCCTTGTTCAGACGCGCAAGATACAACCCGGGGAAGAGCACGTACGGAAGGCACTAAAAATCAATTTCTTAGACAGCGCAATCGCCCTCAACCTGGCTTTTTTCGTCAACGCAGCCATACTGATATTGGCAGCCACCGTTTTTTTTAAAACAGGCAAGACGGATGTAGCATCCATTAAAGAAGCCTATCGCCTTCTGCCGATGCTGGGGACCGACATTGCTCCCAAACTGTTTGCCATTGCGCTCATTGCCGCCGGGCAGAGTTCTACCATTACGGGCACCCTGGCAGGACAGATCGTGATGGAGGGCTATTTGCAGCTGCGGATCAATCCCTGGCTCAGACGCCTGCTGACCCGGTTGCTGGCCATTATACCCGCCGTTGCCGTCATCCTGGTGATGGGGGAAGAGGCCGTGGACAGCTTGTTGGTATTCAGCCAGGTCATCCTCAGCATACAGCTGGGATTCGCCATTATCCCCCTCATCCATTTCGTCAGCGATAAGGGCACCATGGGAAATTTCGTCATCAGCCCAGTTATCAAAACCCTCGCCTGGATGGTAGCATCCGTTCTGGTGTATCTCAATGTCAAGCTGGTGGTGGAAGAGGCCAGTCCCCTCTTTGCCGAGGCGGGACACCTGCTTTCAAAAGCCGGTATCATAGCCGGCAGCATTGTGGCGGCGCTATTACTGGCATACGTCTTTTTCCATCCCTGGTTAACGCGCCAGCCGCGAAAAGCGCCCGCACTGCCGCACCCTCAGTCCGGCCCCCTGACGGACTGGATCCCTCCTGCCTTCCGGTATATCGCCATTGCATTGGACTTCAGCGCCCACGATGAAAAGCTCCTGGCGTATGCCCTCGCCCAGGGAGGAAAGGACTGCGAATATCTGCTGATCCACGTGGTGGAAAGCGCTTCAGCCCGCATGCTGGGAAAGGAAAGCGATGATCTGGAGACAAGAAAGGACCAGGAACGGCTGGATCACTACCGGGAAGTGCTGATACAGAAAGGCTATCATAGCCGGACAAGCCTGGGATTCCGGCATCGCAGCCGGGAGATCGCACGCATCGTAAAAGAGCAAAAGGCCGACATGCTGGTGATCGGCGCCCATGGTCATCGCGGCCTCCAGGACTTCATCTATGGAGAAACGGTGGATGCTGTCAGGCACGCCTTGAAGATCCCCGTGCTTATTGTGAACCTTTGATCAGCTACAAGCTGCAAGCGACAAGCCTCAAGCAGGACTTATTAAAACCAGGCTCACAGCTAGTAGCTCACAGCTTGCAGCTTGCAGCTATTTCTTCGGGCGCATCAAATGTTTCAGCCTGCTGAAGGTCTCTGGCTTGATATTGAGATAGCTGGCAAGGTGTTTCTGAGGCACACGTTGCAACATATGAGAATGGGTTTTTATATAATCCAGGAACCGTTCCCTGGTGCTCTTTCGTAGCTGGTCGAAAAAGTGAAGGTCCTTTTTGACGAAGAGGTCCGTCACGATCAGCCTGCCCAACCGCTCGATCCTGGGAAACTGGTCATACAGCTGTTCCAGGCTGTCATAACTGATGGAAAGGAAGACCGTGGGTTCAATGGTCTCCACAACAGCATTGGAAGGGGTCCGATAAAAAAAAGAAAGCTCCGAATGGATGATATGACCTTCCACCGCCAGCTGGATAGTCTGTTCCCCACCCTTCACCGGCAGGTATTTACGGACCAGTCCCCGGGCAATGATGTTGAAATAACGTTCTATCTCCCCTTCCCTGGTGACCCTCACTTTTTTGTCGTATTCGCGGATCTCGATATAGGGCAGCATGAGCTGGAATTCCGCCTTGGAAAGGGGAAGGTAACTGGAGAGGTAATGATGTAATCCATCCAGGGCTGTCTTATAAGAGGACTTCTGTTTGCCCATCTATGTCAGTCAAATTTTTTTTCAAGCGCTGCGGTCCGCGGCCGCAAATGCTTCAGGCGGCTAAATGTCTCTGGCTTCATGTTGAGATAGGATGCCAGGAACTTTTGCGGGACCCGCCGCATCAGGTCCGCGTTGTTTTGTACAAAATGCAGGAACCTTTCCCTGGTGTCCAATCGCAGGCATTCATGCTCCCATTCTTCCCGTTGCAGGAACAGATGGGTAATGGCAATGCGTCCCAGCCTTTCGATCCGCGGGCTATGCTCATACAGCTTTTCCAACTGCTGCCGGGTGATGGAAAGAAAGGTGGATGGCTCCAGGGTCTCTACTATATAAGGGGACGGCGTTCCGGATAAAAAGGATGCCGAAGAGTTGACAAGCTCCCCTTCCCTTGCGATCTGGGTAATGACCTCTGTTTTACCTTTGTAGAAATATTTTCGGGCAAGCCCTTTCACGATGAAATTGAGATAATTCTCCACTTCCCCGGCGTTGATCAACAGCTCTTTCTTATCGAAATTCCGGATCACCAGCGTATCGGCAAGCAAGGCAAACTCCTCACTAGTCAGCGATACAAAGCCCGAAATATATTGTCTTAATGTATCTAACATCCGAAAAAGATATGAGAAGCAAACATACAAAAAAACCATGGGTCCGGGCGTGGGTAGAAATACGCGAATCACGCACCGCTGGTACAGGTCCGGGCAGGGTTAAATTTCAAAAAAAACACGATCACGATGGCTCATTTTGACTCAATTCTTGTAGGTTTGCTCTCTTTTGTATATAAAATAAGTAGAAATATGGCCAAAAAAATCAAAGTTGCAAACCCTGTGGTGGAGTTAGATGGGGATGAAATGACCCGTATTATCTGGAAGTTCATTAAGGACAAATTAATTCTGCCCTACCTGGACGTGGATATCAAATATTTTGACCTCGGTGTGGAATATCGTGACCAGACAAATGACCAGGTGACCATCGATGCCGCAGAGGCCATCAAAAAATACGGCGTAGGTATCAAATGCGCCACCATTACGCCCGATGAGGCGCGCGTCAAAGAATTTTCCCTGAAGCAAATGTGGAAAAGCCCCAACGGAACTATCAGGAACATCCTGGACGGCACCGTGTTCCGCGAGCCCATCGTAATGAAGAACGTTCCCCGGCTGGTGACCAACTGGACGGCCCCTATCATCGTGGGACGTCACGCGTTCGGTGATCAATACCGCGCCACCGACACAGTGATCAAGGGCAAGGGCAAGCTGACAATGACCTTTACGCCGGAAGACGGCAGCGCTCCCCAGACATTTGAAGTCTTCAATTTCAAAGGGGACGGCGTCGCGCTGAGCATGTATAATACGGACGAGTCGATCAGGGGTTTTGCCCGCAGCTGTTTCAATATGGCGCTGAGTAAGAAATGGCCCTTGTACCTCTCCACCAAAAATACCATCCTGAAGAAATATGACGGCCGCTTTAAGGATATCTTCCAGGATATCTATGAAAAGGAGTTTATCCAATCCTTCAAGGAAGCCGGCATTGTTTATGAGCATCGTCTCATCGATGACATGGTAGCCAGCGCCCTCAAATGGAACGGGAATTTCGTATGGGCCTGTAAGAACTATGATGGGGATGTACAAAGCGACTCCGTTGCCCAGGGCTTCGGCTCGCTGGGCCTCATGACCTCTGTGCTCATCACGCCTGACGGCAAGATCATGGAGGCGGAAGCAGCCCATGGCACTGTGACCCGTCACTACCGGGATCACCAGGCCGGCAAACCCACTTCTACCAATCCTATCGCTTCCATTTTCGCCTGGACAAGGGGATTGGCCTTCCGTGGCAAGCTGGATGGCAACCAGGACCTGATCAACTTTGCGGATGCGCTGGAAGCGGTGTGTATCGAGACCGTAGAGAGCGGCGCGATGACGAAGGACCTGGCAGTATGCGTACACGGTAATAAGGTCGAACATGGCAAGCATTTCCTCTACACGGAGGAGTTCCTGGACGCAATAGACCAGAATTTACAAAAGAAGCTGAAATAGTTTACAACGAATTGTAGTTCCGGAAAGCCTCGCTCCTCAAAACGGCGAGGCTTCTTGTTTTCCCGTGCCTGAGCAGCATTTGCAGGCTGGGCTCCTGCGTTCCGCGTTCCAGGGCGGCAGCAGTGAAGATGGCGCAGAGGGGTTGGAAGAAAGTGCTTTCCTGGTAAGCGTAAAATTCGTAGCCTCCGGCGCCGTAGGAGGCAATGAGATGACCAATAGTGGGTCCATCCACGTCCAGCATATCGCAGGCAAGCAGGAGCAGGTCTGTACCAGGGAATTGCTCATGTACGCTGAGCAGGCCTTTCAGCGGACCGGAGACAGGCACATTATCCGTCACCAGCGCCGCGGCCGGGACAAAAGCCGAATAAGCGTCCACCTGGGAAGCATTAATGGAAAAGACGACGGGAAGATGGAAGGGAGACAGCTTGTCCGCCATATGACGTGCCCAGGGAACACCCTCCCTGAGCATAAGCCCTTTGTCGCGGCCCATACGACTGCTGTTGCCGCCGCATAGTATGACACCCATGAGCCTATCCATGTGATCTATCGGAATGTCCCAGGCTTTTTTCCGGGCAGGCCTTATCCCGCACCAATTGTTTCAGTTCTTTAATCTCAGGGAACCGGCCTTCTCTTTTCCTGTCAAAAAGCACCTCTCCTTCAACATAAATGACAAAGGAGCCGGCGCGGTCCGAAGGCTGGAGGCTTACTGCACGCAGCTCTTCCGTGAACGTGGTCAACAGCTCCTGGGCCATATAAGCGGCACGGAGCAGCCATCCGCATTTGGGGCAATATTCGATGGTGATGTTCGGTTTCAGTTGCATTAGCAATTACAGTTATTCCCCCATTGATGAGAGCCGTCGTGGAAATATTCGCATTTCCAGATAGGCACCTCATGCTTGATCCTGTCGATGATATGCCGGTTGGCCTCATACGCCTCCCGCCGGTGGGCAGCGGCAGTGATCACCACTACAGCCGATTCACCGATGGCCAGTCTCCCTACCCGGTGTTGTGCAATGGCCGATTGCAGGGACCATTTCGCCGTGGCCTCCGCGAGTATGGCATGGATCATTTTGACGGCCAGGGGTTGATAGGCCTCATACTCCAGGTGGTCCACTGCCCTACCCTTGTTATGATCCCGCACTTCACCGCTGAACAGGACGACGGCCCCTGCCGCCGGGTGATGGGCGCGACGAAGCAGCTCCACCATGTCCAGTGGCGCAGCGGAGATAACCTGAAAAACCTCCAAAGGAGGCTGGATAGCCTCCGAAGAAGACTGGCTAACCTCCACTGGCGGGAGGGATGATGATGACCGTATCATTTTCCTTCAATTTATAATCGTTGTCTATGAAACCTTCCTCTACGGCAAAACGGCAGCTGTTCAGGAGCAGCTCCGCCTGGTCATTCAGCTGCACCAGGTGGCGTTTAAGCTCATCCGTATTATGCGCGACGGTTGCCAGCTCGAACTCCGATGAGAAGTAATCTTTCAGTGTGGCATATACGTGGATCTTCATAATAATGTTTTAATATTGCCTAGCCCCCAATATACAGCATGCTCAGATCGCTGCCCGTAAATCGTAACGCCTGTTTCTGCAGAAGCGCCTGCTGTAATTTTTCCACCCATTTTGTTTCGTCTTCCATATTGTCCAGTTGTATAGGGTGATTGCTGCTGAGACAACCGTATATATGGCCGCTGCTGTCCAGCCTGAGTCTGTCACAGTCCCTGCAAAAAGGCTCCGTCTCGTTGGCGATGACCCCAAACTGATGGCCTTCGTCCGTTCGCCAATAGCTGGCGGTAGCCGCTCCGGCCCTACCCAGGGAGCTGAACGAGTGGCGGGCGGCAATGACGGATAGTATATCCTTTTGAGAAAACAGGTATTTTTCTGCCTGGTCGTGGAGGTGTCCCATGGCCATCACTTCCAGGTAACGGATGCTGCAACGACGGGAGAAGGCGAAATCCAGTAACGGCAGGATCTGTCCGTCATTGATGCCGCGCATGATGACGGAATTGATCTTGACATCCAGGCCGGCTTCCAGGGCCGCATCAATACCGCGGATGACCCGCTCAGCGGAGTGACGCCGGCTCATCTTGTAAAAGACATCTTCGTCCACGGCATCCAGGGACACATTGACGGATGCCATGCCGGCCTCCTTCATAGGAATGGCCAGCCGCTCCAAAAGAAACCCATTGGTGGTCAGCTTGATGGCCGGTATACCCAGATCATGAATGCCCCGGATGAGCGCTGTCAGTCCCGGATATAATAGAGGTTCTCCTCCCGTGAGACGGATGGTGCCGAGTTCCAGCTGCCCGTGCAGACGTCCGATGATCTCCAGCAAGGCGGGCACGGAAAGCAAATCCTTCTTTCCTCCGGCATTAGCAGCTTTCACGATATCTTCACCCGCCACGCAGTACACGCAGCCCAGGTTGCAATGGTTGAGCAGACTTACCCTCAACGTCCTGAACGTTCTCCCATATTGATCCTGAATGACTGCCATATACCCAAAGTTACGATTGTCAGCCCTTAATAAAGGCAGTTTTTTCGATGAGACGGAAATCGGATTTCCCGCTGCCGCAGACGGGACAGGCATAGTCCGGGGCTACTTGTGCGAAAGGCCGGCCGGCAGGTTCTCCCGCCGCCGGGTCGCCGTATTGCTCGTCATATACCGTGAGGCAATGCCGGCATTGAAAAACGGGAGATCCACCCACTGCAGGCGAAGATGTCGTACCGCCTGCCCCGGAAAGAGAGTTGTGCAATGGGGCCGGTTCTTTCCTGCTCTGCTGCTCGTAAAATGATTTGCAGAGGGAAACAAGATAGACGAACAGGTTCTCTTTTTCCAGACCTTCCCTGTAAAGGATATATTCCTTTGAATTGGCATTGAAATCAGGCGTATGTAAAATATCGTAGCGGTCCAGCACTTTCCGCTGATCGGAGCGCCCAACTTCCTGTTTGCGAATGATGACAGACCCCGAAAGACCTGACCTGGGCCGGGTCTTAATGGCAAAGCACAAGCCTTCCGTACGGACATCTTCCAGGTCGAACTGACGGACCAGGTAGCGTTTCAGCCGCAGCCCCTCTTCATTCAGATCTTCCACCTGCCAGTTCAGCTCGTTGCTGGCATGCCGGAGATTGATACGGTATTTCCCCATCACATATTCCCAAAGATTTTTGTCCTTTTCCTCGATACCCTTGATGATCAGGGATTTCCACGGCGTCGTATACAATTGCCCGACGCGGGTCTCCAGGCAGACCAGGCAAATGTCCTTCAGGAAAGGCACGGGGAATAACTCCTCCCTCCGGTAGATTCCCAACCAGGTCTTGTTACCCCATTGAGAAAAGCCCTCATAATAAGGAAGATCAAAAGAGGGGCTCTGCAGCGCCGATCGCACCGGCTGCGTAGCAAAGGGTCCCTTGTGCTGCATGGCCGCATACAACCCGTCAATAGAAGGAACTGATCCGTGCAGGATAGCCTCTTCAATGAAACGGCTGATACGGGGTATGTCCTGCGAGCAGATGAGGTCCTTCCAGGGCTGGATATGTGTCGCCTGTGGCCAACGTACGTAGAGATACCAATAGTTGCCGATGTCCGAGCTGATAAAATTGATATTGCCCGTGAAGAAAGGCACGAAAGACTGGTTGCGCTCCACCAGATTGACCTTCAAACGGGGTTTGTAATCGAATGCTCCTAGAATATCCCTGTACAAGCCTTCGCTGACCCAGCTTTGTGTAGTGAAGATCCCCCCCGTGACATAGGAGCTGACGATATTGGGGTACCGTTCTTCATTTGCCTCGAAAGCGACGCCCGCCTGCTGCAGCTCCTGTAAAAATGCCGGTCCGTATTTATCCGTCACCTTGCAGAAAAGTTGTTGTCTCGTGCCCAGCTGCATGTTGACAACCCGGGCCCGCTCTGCCGCCGACACGATGGCATACAGCTCTCCCGCAGCGACAATGCCGCCGGAAAGATTGATCTTGACGATATAGTTCTTACGAAACATGGATATTCATCTCCTGCAATTTCCTTTCCAATATCTTTTTCACTTCCGGACGGCAGGACCCGCACCCCGTGCCTGCTCCTGTAGCCATGGCAAGCTGTGACAACTCTGTACAGCCGGATGCGATCTTATTTTCAATATTACCGCTGCCGACATTGTTGCAGCTGCAGACCAGTCTGCCCAGCACCGGCTCCATTTTTCCTCCGCTGCGTAAAAGGCCGAGGCGTTTCTCATTCAGCTCGATCCGCCCGTCGATCAACTCCTTAAATTCAAGGAACTCATCCTTGTCCCCGATGAGGATCGCCCCTACCAGGCGATCCTGGTGAACGATGCATTTCTTGTAGTATCGGCGGGCGCGATCGATAAATACGATCTCTTCATATTCGTGTTCGTTGGGCCTGTCGGGAATACCTATGCTGCAGAGATCAAAGCCATGGATCTTAATGATGCTCATGAGCGTGCTGCCCTTGTAATAATCGCTGATATCTCCGTTAAGGTACCGGGCGAATATGCCAGCCTGCTGCTCTGCGGCCGCGGTGAAGCCATATAGCATCCCGTTGAACTCGGCGATCTCGCCGACGGAATAGATGTCCGGGTCGCTGGTCTGCAGGTACTCGTTCACGATGACGCCCCGCTGGCAATGCAGCCCTGCCGCCATGGCCAGCTCGATGTTGGGAATAGTGCCGATGGCAAAGATCAGGGCATCGCAATCGATCATCCTGCCGCTTTTAAGACGTATGCCCGTCAACCGCGGATGCCCATAGAACAGCTGTACTTCATCATTATAGTATATCTCACAGCCCTGGTCGATCATCTCCTCATGCAACAGCTGGCTGCCCAGGACATCCAGCTGGCGATCCAGGAACCGGGAGGTGCGGTGCACAATGGAGACCTGCCTTCCTATCTCCCGCAGGGAAGCCGCCATCTCCAATCCCAGCAACCCTCCTCCTGCGATGACCACATGCCCCCCCGGGGGTACCAGCTCTTTAAAGCGATCGGCATCCGTGCGGCTGCGCATGGTGAAAATGCCTTCCAGGGACGGAACATTCTTCGGAAGCGCGGCCCTGCTGCCTGTGGCCAGCATCAGCTTGTCATAATACGTTTTTATGCCCCTGGAGTCCACCACATATTTCTCTTCCCGGTGGATCGACTCTATACTAACGCCTCTATGTAACCGTATGTGATATTCGGGCTCTTCCTCATCCGTCATCTTGATCAGCTGCTCCCAGCTTTGTGTGCCGCTGATGTAATCCGGAAGCTGCACGCGGTTGTAAAAAGGGAAGTCCTCCTTGCTGAAGATGACGATCTCGTCTTCTTTATTCAACGTACGGTAGGACTGGACGAACCCAAATGCGCCTGCGCCGGCCCCGATGACGACGATCCTTTCCTTTCTTTTTTTATACCGCTCCACGTGGACGGCGCAGTATTTGAAATCCGGCTCTTTGGACACGGGGTCCACCAGGTTATGGGTGAGGTTATTGGCTCTGTTGAGGTCATTGCCCACGATCTTCCCCCAATGCATGGGCAGGAATACCACTCCTTTCCGGATGGCGGCGGAAAACCGGGCTTTTACCCGCACTTCGCCACGCCTGGATCGTACCAGCACTACGTCATTATCGGCAATGTGCAGGGCACGGGCGTCTTCCGGGTGTATTTCCAAAAAAGCCTGTGCGATATGCTGCTTTAATTTATTGACCTTTCCTGTCTTGGTCATCGTATGCCACTGATCACGGATACGGCCCGTGGTGAGTATCAGGGGGAAATCAGCGTCCGGCGTCTCACTGGAAAGTGTATCCGCTACCCCATGGAAGATGGCACGGCCGGAGGGGGTGGAAAACCGATGGTCGGAAAAGGGGGCAGGTACGACCTGCGGCGCATCTCCCGCCGGGCGCGGCCACTGCACCGACCTTTCCGCGCGCAGCACGTCATGGCTAAGACCACTGATATCGACGGAAGTGCCGGTCGTCAGCCGCGCATACTCTCGGTAAATAGCCGCACTATCCTGGAAGTCAAAGCCCGGGTAGCCCATTTTCCGGGCCAGGCGGCAAATGATGGCCGCATCCGGGAGCGCCTCGCCGGGAGGGTCCACGATCTTATGGAGATAGCTGATCCGCCTTTCGGAATTGGTCATGGTGCCGTCCTTCTCCGCCCAGCCGGCCGCGGGCAGGACGAGGTCGGCGAAAGCCAGGGTCTCGGGCTTATTGCTGATGTCCTGCACCACGACAAACTTTGCTTTTCTGAGGGCAGCTTCCGCCTGCCGCACATCGGGAAGGCTTACCAGGGGATTCGTACCGAGTATCCAGATGGCTTTCAGGCGGCCCTGCTCCAGGGCTTCGAATAGCTCCGTAGCCGTCAGCCCGGGCGTAGGGGAGATGGCGGCGCCTCCCCAGAATTGCTGCATCTTTTCCCTGTGCGCCGGATTGGCAAGGTCCAGGTGGGCCGGCAGCAGGTTGGCCAGACCTCCCACCTCACGGCCGCCCATGGCGTTGGGTTGACCGGTGAGGGAAAATGGCCCTGCACCGGGCTTGCCGATGTGTCCTGTCGCCAGGTGAAGGTTGATCAGGGAAAGGATCTTATCCACTCCGCTCGCGCTTTGGTTCAGCCCCATGGTCCACATGCTGATAAATCCTTTGGCATCGGCGATGTAGCCGGCGGCCTGGTATATCTTTTCTTCGGGTATTCCACATAGCAAGGCGGCCTCGGCCACTGTTCGCTGGAAGGCGGCCTGCTGGTAGGCGGTAAACCCTTCCGTATGATCCCGGATGAAGGCAGGATCGATGGCCCCCTGTTCGATCAATATCCTGCCGATGGCATGGTGTAAGGTAATATCCGTGCCCGGGCGGATAGGCAAATAACAATCCGCCAGTGCGGCTGTATCTGTCTGCCGTGGGTCGGATACGATGATCTTCACATGGGGGTTGGCAGCCTTTTGCGCCTCGACCCTTCTCCAGAGGATGGGATGACACCAGGCGGGGTTGGCGCCGGTGACAAAAAAGCAATCCGCCCGTTCGATGTCGGAATAGTTCACCGGGACACTGTCCTCGCCCAGGGCCTTCTTATAGGCGGCGACGGCGCTGCTCATACACAGGCGGGAATTGCTGTCGACATTATTGGTACCGATGAACCCTTTCATCAGCTTGTTGATGACATAGTACTCTTCTGTCAGGCATTGGCCGGAAATATAGAAGGCTACGGAGTCCGGTCCGTATTTTTCGATCATTGTCCTGAACACCGCGGCAGCCCGGTCCAGCGCCGTGTCCCAGCTTACCCTTTGCAGCGGCATCTGCCTGTTGGGGCGCATTTGCGGGTGCAGGAGCCGGTCGCTCCGGTCGTTGACCGTATAATGCAGGTTGAGTCCTTTGCTGCATAGCATGCCCTTGTTGACAGGATATGCGGCATCGCCCTGCACGGTGATATTCCCTTTCTTATCTTTATGCACGGTCACACCGCAGCCTACGCCGCAGTAACAACAAGTAGTGGAAAAGGATGTGCCTCTTTGTTTCATGAAAATGCCGTTTCTACCCTGGCTAATTCTCCGGAAGGCGCTGCTGCGCTTCGGAAGCGGGTGGCCAGGATCACCAGGGATACGATTATAACGGCGATGCCTATGTAGGTAAAAGCCTGTACGTAGCTGATGGATTCCGACTTGAAGAGAAATCCGAAAAGCATGCCGCCCAGGTTACCGCCTGCGCCTACGACGCCGCTGATAAGCCCGATGTTCTTTTCATTGATGAACGGTACAATACCATAAGTCGCCCCATTAGCCATCTTCAGAAAGAGGGCGAAGGACAGCATAAAGGCGATGGCCAGCGCAAAAGTTCCGGCAGAAGCGAAGGCGATGAGGCCTATGCCTTCCAGCAGCAGCACGCCGGCCAACAGGAAACCTTTACCCTGGAGCCCCCAGCGGCCCCCTATCCTGTCGGACACGATACCTCCCAGGGCGCGCGCAAACAGGTTCATAAATCCGAATATACCGGCCCAGAAACCCGCACTGCTTTGAGACAGCTTAAAAGAATCCACAAAGTGGAGAGAGGCAACGTTGTCGAAAGTGATCTCCATGCCAAAGCAGCAGCCATAGGCTAGCGTAAGGGCCCAAACTCTCCAGTCGGCCAGGGCGGACCAGTCGGTCTTGCCTGCGGATGCGCTGCGGCCGATGTCTTTAAAATTGCCGGCAGGCGTGTCCTTCGTATAGCGGTGATAGAGAAAGGCGATGATGAGCATCATCAGGCCCGGAACGATCATAGCATAGCGCCAGGCTTCATGCTTGGTATAACCAAAGCCGACGATAGCTGCGAATATCAGGGGCATCACCATGTTGGTCACGCCGCCGCCCAGGTTACCCCACCCGCCCGTAATGGCGTTGGCCGTGCCCTTGATCCTGGAAGCAAACATCATAGACGTATGGAATTGAGTGATGACGAAGGAGGCGCCGATAATGCCGATGGCAAAACGGAAGATGAGGAAGGTGGTGTAATCTTTCGCCAATCCTACGAAGAACACGGGTATGGAACCCACCAGCAGCAGCCGTACCGCCGTCTTGCGCGGTCCCCAGCTATCGCAAAGCCTGCCGATGATCAATCTCGCCAAAATGGTGGAAGAGACGGATGCGATAATGATATTTCCTACCTGTGCCTTGGACAACCCCAGGTCGGTGCGGACCGTCGGCATAAGCGGAGCCAGGCCGAACCATCCGAAGAAGCATACGAAGAACATCAGCCATGTAACATGAAAAGTACGCATTTGTATACTTCCCAGCGAAAAAAGCCGGATGGAATTCAGGGGTTGGTTAGTTGTCGGAGTAGTCATCGGAATAATTTTATAGATGGAGGTATCTTGTTATTTGCTGAAAAAGTCGGGGCGGATATTCACCTGCAGGTAGGCCCAGCTGGCATTCAGGCGGGCGGCGCCAGGGGTGATGCCTTTGGCATATTCCATGCTGTGCGTGGCGGCCATCCAGGATGCTCCCAGCTCCAGGTTGGTGATCTTATTCAGGCCATAGCTGAAGGTGGCGTCCACTTCGCTGCCCAGGTACCTGGAAAGCACATTGCCCTTCGCATCCTTCTGATCGTTTGCCAGCCCGAAATAATGATAGGCCAGCTCCGCGCTGAACCTTTTCCCGGGCGAAGTGTACTTCCCTTTCAGGAAAGGATTGTTCAGGCCTGCGGCAGGTGAGCCGGAGGCTGCATAGAAATAGTCCATGGCCCCCCAGAATTTATGAGGCGTGCCATACAACGGGTCGAAGCCGCCGGCCACATAATCCCAGCCGGCCGTCCATGAAAGGGTCTGCCTCGCATATGCAATGGATAACGTAGTGGTGTAAGCGCCAAGGCTGATACCGTCCTTGTTTTTGCCCATCTGGTAGTAGTAGCCGGCCTGCAGGGTCCATGCTTTTTGCGCGTCCAGCTGGCTGGTCAGCAGCGCGCCGGCGGTGAGGCGGGCATTCACCCCACTGTGGGAAAAGCGGCGGCCATATATAAAGCCGGTGTCCGCGCCGGCGATATTGCGCACAGAGTCGAGGCTGTATTTTCCAAATTCGTCGGCAAACGCCAGACCTGCGATCCGGGTGCTGCTGAATTTTTTAGCCAGGTAGAGGAACTGCATGGATTTATAATCCTGGTTCATCCCATTGGTACCGGCAGCGCTGGCCAGCAGCGGAGTACCCGTCCTGGCGCTGAGACCGGCCGCATTTGCCAGGGGTACCAGTCCTGCGGGCGTGGGGGCCAGGTTCCCTTTACTGTCTTTCACATAAGCAGGGAGGTTTGCCGGCGTATAGTAGGTGCCGTTATAACCCACCGCGTCCGAATTCTGATTGAATGCCGCCCCCAGGTCTGCCTGCCAGCCTTTGTGCAGCAATTTAAATACGACGGCGTCATGGCGTCTTGCCTGTTGCAGCCAGTCAAGGTTGCCTAATAGCCGTTGGTCGTCGTAGACCAGTTCCTGGCGCCCGATCTTGATGCTGAAATACTCGACGGCGCTTTTGGGCAGGGCGCTATCCTTTACATTGGCCAGGATAATGTCTGCCCATGCTTCGTGGAGGCTGAGCCGGTTGCCGTCGGCATTGTTGATGGTGGAGGCATCGGCGCCCCATACCCTCACATCCTGTAAAGAAACCTGGAAGATCACTCTCGGGGAGCGATAATTGAAATTGAGGCGAGCCCGTTGGGAGGTGAAGAAAGCCGGTGTGTTTCCTTTCGTCTCCAGGGTGCCATAGCCGTCACGAACTTCGGTGCGGGTGCGCAGCTGTCCTGTCAGAGAAAATTGGGCCCGTCCGGAGAAGGGTTTTCCCAAAAATGCCAGGAGTACAGATGCGACGATGAAATCTCTCTTTTTCATCATAAATTTGTTTTGGTTTAAAATGAGCCATCATTTTATCCTTCAAGCCTCGGATAGACTGAACCTCTTCCGGGGCTTTATTTATATACCGGTAAGTGCCGGTATTCCACACGGCAGGCAATCGTAGACGGGGAGAGCGATCGTAGACGGGAGCAGCTTTTAAACATATTAAATTAAATTACATTTAATATATATCGGCTGTCTAAAAATTATTAATCTATAAAAACATTACTTGTATCATAAAAATAAGATATTTATGTTCTATTTCCATCATTTTGGAGTCAAACTAACATATATTTATTTATTTAATGTAGCGAATAGTAGGTAATCAACCCTACTTTTACGCCGGCAAAATCGCAAAGCTCTGGACATGAAGAAAATTAATCATACCTGTGATCTGAAAAGCTGCTTTCTGTGCAAAAGATGTCTTCCCGAATGGCTGCCTGCCGTCGATGCCAATAGAAAAACGTTCCATTATAAGAAAGGGGAATTGATCTTCGAAGAGGGGGAAGCCGTAAAAGGCATTTATTTCGTGTATAGCGGGAAGGTAAAAGTGCATAAAAAATGGGGAGAAGAAAAAGAGCTGATCATACGGTTTGCTCAAAAAGGGGATATTCTCGGGCACCGTGGTCTGGGGCACAATGTGTATTACCCTATTTCGGCCACCGCCATCGAGCCTGTGCAGGTGTGCTATATCGACCTGAATTTTTTCCAGTCTGCCTTAAAGGTGAATTACGAATTCATTTACCAGCTCCTGTTATTCTTCGCAGATGAGTTGCAGGAGTCAGAGCGGAAGATGCGGAACCTGGCCCATATGCAGGTGAAGGGGCGTATTGCCCAGGCGCTGCTCGCGCTGCAGGATAAGTTTGGCGTCACCGCGAATGGCTTCATCGACGTATCCCTCAGCCGCCAGGACCTGGCTTCTTTTGCAGGCACTACCTATGAAACGGTCTTTCGCATCATCAATGAGTTCACGGAAGAACAGCTGATCCGAACGGAAGGTAAGAGCATCGCCCTGATGGATGCCCACAAACTGAAGGAGCTTACCCGCGAATCGGAAGGTCAGAGCCAAAAATCGATCACAGACTAAAATACATTACGGGGGTTTCCGCGGCCAGGTCCGGACGCTCTGCCGGATGGAGGGCCAATGCATTGGCTTGCATGCCCAGGCGGATATCTCCGGAGCCATTCAGCGAAACAAGCTGCAGATGGGCTGGTTCTCCGTGTATGCGTACCGGGAAGAATTCATCCAGCGGCGTCTGCTTCTTTTTAAAGCTGCCGAGGGGCAGGCTCAGCGGGGACGGAAGGGGCAGGCCAAAACAAGCCTGTAAATAAGGCTGGATCAGCAATATAAAACCTACCAGACAGGAAAATGGATTGCCTGGCAAGGCAAAGACCATGGTATTTTCAGCCGTTGTCCCGCACCAGACGGGCTTGCCCGGTTTGATAGCCATTTTGTGAAAGAGGCAATGTACGCCCGAAGCCTCCAGCATTTCGGGGACGTAATCCGCATCGCCTGCGGAAACGCCGCCACAAAGAACAACGACATCGGCCCGGAGCGCTTTTTCCAGCATCGCTTTGAGGGATGCCTTGTCGTCGGGTGCGTGCTGATAGCACCAGGGGTCGATCTGCCATTTTTTTAAAAGAGATTGCAGCAGCCAGCGGTTGCTGTTCCGTATCTGGGCCGGTCCCACCGGCGCCTCTACGGGTACTACTTCATTTCCTGTGGTAACGATGGCTATCCGCGGCAGCCGTGCGACCGCCAGCTCATTTTGTCCAAGGGATGCCAGTAGTCCCACAATGGACGGTTCGCAAATACAGGGCTGGTCGATGACGATCCCGCCCTGGGAGAGGTCTTCTCCCTGCCGGGCAATATTGAGGAACGGGCGGTCGGGGATCCGCTGCACCAGTGCGGTGCGGTCCCTTTCTTCCGTGTCTTCCCTTCGTATGACCACATTGGCTGCGGCAGGCACAGGAGCGCCTGTCATGATCTTGTAGCAGGCGCCTGGCGGAAGGTCCCTGGTGGCGGCGGCGCCGGCGAAAACAGTCTCGACTACCTGGAATTCAAGGATGCCTTTCTGGAGATCTTCCCAGCGCATCGCATATCCATCCATGGAAGCGCGGTTGAAAGGGGGATAATCCCGGTCGGCGCGTATTACGGTGCTCAGCACACGTCCCTGAGCCTGGTCCAGGGAAATGATATCCGTCCCGAACGTATGGGCTTTCGCTCTCACCACTGCCTGGGCTTCCTTATAACTTATCATGATCAGTGCCCTCCTCCTTTCATCATCTTACGCGCGTGGAAGACGGCAGGCAGGATGGCTTCCAGCGATTCCCGGGCGCCATCGCTGCTGCCCGGAAGCGTGACGATGAGCGTTTGGGCGATGGAGCCGGCCACGGCCCTGCTCATCATGGCCATGGGTGTGCGCATCTGGCCGTAAGCCCGCATGGCTTCTGTGATGCCCTCGGCGTCTCTTTCCAGGATCTCCCTCACCGCGCCGACTGTATTGTCACGGGGACCAAGCCCTGTCCCACCTGTGGTAAAAATAAATTGTATGTCCTCCGCCACCCATTGCCGTATCTTCTCCTGGATGCGTAACTTTTCATCAGGCACGACATCGTAATATTTCACCTGTGCATTTGCCAGGCCCAGCATCTCCTGTATGATCTTTCCGCTTTTATCCTCTCTTTTGCCTGCTGCCGTGGAGTCGGAGCATACCAGCACAGCGCAGGAAGGGGGTGTGGCAAAGTACCTTTCCCTGTCGCTCTTGCCTCCTTTTTTTTCCAGCAAACGGATGTGGCCGATCTCCAGTTCCTTGTCCACCGGCTTGAGCATGTCATAGATCTCCAGGGCCGCGACGGATACCCCCATCAATATTTCCATTTCGATGCCGGTGCGCCCGATGCTGCGGGCCTGTCCCCTGATTAGGATACCCGTACGGGTGAAAACAGGGGCATCCAGCAGTTCGCCGTGGACCAGACTGTCCAGGAACTCAAACTGCATGTCCATGCCGTCAATAGACACAGGATGGCAATGCGGTAATAATTGCGGCGTGTTTTTGGCGCCAAGAAAGGCGGCAGCCCGGGCCACATCGAAGAGATTGCCCTTCGGCAGCTGGTCATTGCGGATGAGATCGATGGTGGCGGGAGCACAAAAGAGGACGCCCATGGCGTCGGCGGTGCGGAGAGTGATCTGTTTGTGGGAGATGTCGCGCATGTCCTGGTTTATGCGCAAATATACACCTTCCCATCCTTTACCTTCACCGGATAAGTCCTGATCTTATACTCATCTCCGCTTAAGCACTCCCCCGTCACCAGCGAAAACGTTTTTTTATGAAATGGACAAGCCACCTTGGGCTCGCATTGTTCGCCCGTGCTGCCTGTCATTCCACGGGACAGGGCCATTTGTTGTTTGTGGGGACACCTGTTCTCCGTCGCATACCATTGATTGCGCCGGGAAAAATTAAAGATCGCTATCTGCTCGTCCCCAAAGCTGACGCAGGCCCCGCCATCGGACGGCACGTCCTCTACCTGGCAGGCCAGCCTCCATTTTGCATTTGATTCCATGTGAGAAAAATTATAAGATGATATTTACCACTCTTTTGCTTTTATCTGCCCCCGCATACTGTCGAATGCCACGGTAGGGTCCTTTTTCCGGGGGGCATTCACAAAGTGGACAAAGCGTTGCCGGAGGGCCGGGTTATCCACTACTTCCTTCCACTCGCATTTGTAACTATCCACGAGCGCCTGCATCTCCTCCTCCCATTGCGCAGCCATGCCAAGACTGTCCTCAACGACCACGTTCTTCAGATAGGACATACCGCCGTCCATTTTATTCAGCCAGGTGGCTGTGCGCGTCAGCGGGTCGGCCGTCTGTATATAGAACATCAGGAACCGGTCCAGCAGGCGGACGACCGTGGCCTGGTCGATGTCGGTCGCCAGCAGCTGTGCGTGCTGGGGTTTGGAGCCGCCGTTGCCGCAGACATACAGGTTCCATCCTTTCTCCGTCGCGATGATGCCGAAATCCTTACTCTGCGCCTCGGCACATTCCCTGATACAGCCGCTGACGCCCCCCTTGATCTTATGGGGAGCCCGGATACCCCTGTACCTTTCCTCGACTTCGATGGCGAAGCTGACGCTGTCATGAAGGCCAAAGCGACACCAGGTGCTGCCGACGCAGCTCTTCACTGTTCGTAAGGCCTTGCCGTAGGCATGTCCGCTTTCAAACCCTGCCGCGATCAGCTCTTCCCAGATATCGGGCAAGTCGCTTACATGCGCGCCGAAGAGGTCGATGCGCTGACCGCCTGTGATCTTGGTATAGAGATGGTACTTTTTGGCGACTTTTCCCAGTACGATGAGCTTTTCGGGGGTGATCTCCCCGCCCGGGATGCGGGGCACAACTGAATAGGTGCCGCCTTTCTGGATATTGGCGAGATAACGGTCGTTGCTGTCCTGGATGACCGCCTGTTGCTGAATATTGTCGTTCCAGCAGCTGGCCAGTATGCTGGCGACCGCCGGCTTGCATACCTCGCAACCATCGCCCTTCCCCCAGCGGCCCAGCACTTCGTCGTAGGTCCTCACGTCATGCAGCTTTATCAGGTGCAGCAGCTCCTGCCGGGACTGGTCGAAATGCTCGCAGATCACATTACGGATATAACGGCCATTGGCTTTTAGTTCGCCGGCAATGAGGTCCTTCACCAGGGGCACACAACCGCCGCAGCCCGTACCTGCTTTGGTGCATTTCTTCATGCCATCGATGGTTTCGATGCCTTTTTCCGACACTGCCTGACAGATGGCGGCTTTGGTGACGGATTCGCAGGAACAGATCAGGGCATCGTCCGGCAGGTCCATCACACCAGCGCCGGATCCGGCGCCGCCCCGGCTCCCAAGGATCAGGTCTTCCGGGTCCGGGGGCAGGGGCAATCGGTTATTGACGGTCTGTAATAACATATTATAGGCAGCGGCGTCCCCAATGAGAATGCCTCCCAGCAGACGTGTCCCATCACCCGTAATATTGATGCGTTTATAGATGCCCTTGTGCCTGTCTTCGAATACAATGGTCCTGCTGTCCGGCTCGCCGACGAAAGCGTCCCCGAAACTGGCCACATCCACGCCGATCAGCTTCAACTTGGTGCTCATATCAAAGCCGGTGAACGTTTTGTGCCCTCCGGCCAGATTGGCTGCCACCACATCCGCCATTTCATAGCCCGGCGCCACCAGACCATAGACCATGCCCGCTACCAGGGCGCATTCCCCGATGGCGAAGATCTGCGGGTCGCTGGTCTGCATTTTCTCATTCACCAGGATGCCGCCCCGGGTGCCTACCTGGAGACCGGCCAGCCGCGCCAGCTCATCACGGGGACGGATACCCGCGGAAATGACCAGCATATCCAGGTCCAGCGAAGTATCGTCCGCAAACCGCAGGGATTTGACCCTACCCTCGCCTTCCACGGCAAGAGTAGTCTTGTTGAGGTGGAGCTGCAATCCTAATTTTTTGAGCCGCGCCTCCAGTATATGACTACCGGCGCTGTCTATCTGCCGGGGCATGAGGCGGGATGCAAATTCGATGACATGGGGATGGGAGATTCCCAGGTCCAGCAATGCCTTGGCGGCTTCCAGCCCCAGGAGGCCGCCCCCCATCACGGCTCCGTTGCGGGCCTCCCTCGCATAGGCCCTGATAAGGTCGAGGTCCTCGATCGTGCGGTAAACGAACACACCTTGCTTCTCAATACCGGGAATGTCCGGTACAAAGGCGGCAGAGCCGGTGGCCAGCACCAGGAAATCATAAGGCTGGATAATGCCTTTTCGCGAGTGAATGACCTTTGCCGTCCTGTCGATCTCCCTGACAGGATCGCCTACATGCAACACGATGTCTTGTTCTGCATCAAACCAGCCCGCCATGGAAAGACTCAGGTCATTGGCCGACTTGCCATTGAAATACTCGCTCAGGTGCACCCGGTCATAGGCAGGCCTGGGCTCTTCGCCAAAGACGACGATCTGGAAGGAAGGCGAGGCCGCCATCAATTTCTCACAAAACTTATGGCCCACCATGCCATTGCCGATGACAACCACCACGGGTTTGTTGGAGCTGCTCATATGATCATTTTTAAGGGGAATCCCCAGGTTGGATGGCAGGCAAACGTTAGCAGTCAGTGCAAGTATTATCTATTTTCACATGTAATACTTCCATACAATTATATGACTTTTTTTGCAAATAAATATTATTTATATAATAAAATAATTGCCACGACTGGATTTTTTGCCTAATTTGTATGATATATATCATATGCACATTATTTATAATAATAATCCGGAATTGATTGTAGTAGGCGCCGGTCCAGGCGACCCGGAGCTGATCACGCTAAAAGCCTACCGGATCTTAAAGGAAGCGCCGGTCATATTATATGACAATCTCGCCAACACTGCCTTGCTGGACTGGGCGCATCCCGACTGTGAAAAAATTTATGTAGGCAAGCTGCCTTATGGCGCTTATACGCCCCAGGAGACCATCCATACTTTAATAAAGGAGAAAGCATTTGCCGCCGGAAGGGTGATCCGCCTGAAGGGCGGAGATCCGTTTATTTTTGGCCGGGGTTTCGAGGAGATCGTCTTTGCCCGCCAGCATGGGATTGCCGTATCATATATACCGGGAGTCAGCAGCATGCAGGCGGCTGGTCTTTCAGCCATCCCCCTTACACACCGGCATGTCAGCGAGAGCATCTGGATCATCACCGGTACAAAAAAGGACGGTGATCTCTCAGCCGATCTGGCATTGGCCATGAAGAGCAAAGCCACTGTAGTGATCTATATGGGAATGAAAAAATTAAAGGAGATAGCAGCCCTTTATGAGGCGGCGGGCCTGGGAGCAATGCCTGCGGCTATTATAAGGCAGGCATCCCTGCCTGAAGAAAAAATGGCCCGGGGAGTCGTCCGGCAACTACCGGAACTGGCGTCTATCCATCAGCTGACGCACCCTTCGATCATCGTCATAGGGCCTGTCGTAGCGCTGGGCATGGATATAAAAATGCAGGCCATCAGCCATCCTGCGGATGCCAATGGCCTGCAACAACTAAAAGTTATTTAAACGCCTTTGCATCGGCCAGGAACTTAGCCAGCCCGATATCCGTCAACGGATGTTTTAACAGGCCCAGGATGGGTTCCAGGGGAGAAGTGATCACATCTGCACCCGCTTCGGCACATTTTACGATATGGAGCGCACTGCGGATAGAAGCGGCCAGGATCTCCGTTTCGTAGCCCTGCACTGCATATATCTGTGCGATCTGGGCAATGAGCTCTACACCATCCCAGTTGCTGTCGTCGATGCGGCCGATGAAGGGAGAAACATAGTTAGCACCTGCCTTGGCGGCCAGGATTGCCTGACCGGCGGAGAACACCAAAGTACAATTGGTCTTAATGCCATTATCGGAGAACCATTTCAATGCCTTGATACCGTCCTTGATCATCGGCACCTTCACCACGATGTTGGGGTGAATAGCATGCAGCTTCTTTCCTTCTTCTACGATCTCTTTGAATTCAGTGGACACCACTTCTGCGCTTACATCCCCATTTACCATCTCTGCGATCGTCTTGTAATGGTTGGTTACGGCCGCCTCGCCCTTGATGCCTACTTTGGCCATGAGGGAAGGATTGGTGGTTACGCCATCTAAAATGCCTAGGTCATTTGCTTCTTTGATCTGTGCCAGGTCGGCAGTGTCAATAAAAAACTTCATGGTATTAAATTTATCTTTTATCGGAGCAGTGGGCCCTGGAGGCCCGGGTATAAATAAAAAAAGGCAAGTTACTTACATCGCACCGCTGCGACCACTTACCCTTGCTGCCTTCCGGCCCTGGGGGGGTTCAGCGGGAGCTGGTCGTATAAGACTTGCCGGCCACAAAGATACGGATAAACAGGTAACGATGGTTTAAATATTTAAAAACTTTTAGCCTGTTTTATTGCAAAAGATGCATCTTTCATCGAAAGGTATTAAGGCTGCTGGTTGACAAAACGCCCACCAGTTCATCCGCTCTTGCACCCAGGGCCCTGTAATAAACGAGAACCGTATATGTGTTCTCCGTCTCTATGTGATTGCCTTCCGTGAACTCGAAGGATGGTTTGCGGGCGGGGTCCGACCTGTCTACCGTGACATATGCATAATTATAGAATCCCTGCTTTAGCAGGAAGGATGTTTCATATCTTCCTTTTTCAGCGTTGAACACCAGCCGGGTGGAATCGTTCAGGCCGCCACCGGTAAACTGGGACAGCAGGTACAGATCCTTGTCGGGCCAGGGAGAACGATCAGCCGGTACAAAATAGAAACGGACGGTGGCATAGTCCGTCTGGAAATAGGGATTGATGCTTTCCGTCGTCTGCGAGAACCAGGATCCATTATAATCCTTGTAGAACAGGTAGGGCTGGCGGCTTCTATCGCCATCCGGCCTGAGCAGGACCTCGGTGGACCGCTTGCCGTAGTTGACGCTCTGCACCCTGTCGCTCTGGAAACGAAAGCTCTGCAGATCCAGCCAACGCCATTCACTTCCGCCGGCAAATACGATGCCGTCCTCATTGTTGTTATAATCCAGGACATTATTGACATAGAACGTGGGCTTGATATTACGCAGGGCATTGTCCCATCGATAGTTTTGCAGGATCACTACCCTGATCTGGTCCAGGGCGTTGGAAGGATTCACGCTGGCCACATTCAATTTCAGCAGGAGACGTTGATGCGTATGTGCAATATCAGGATCCAGGGGCTGCAGCAGCTGCATTCCGCCGCTGATCTTTTTGTCCAGCACCAGCAGACGCCGGGTGAAAGCCAGTTTGGAAGTGTCTGCGTCCAGGAATACCTTAAGCAGGTAATTGCCTGAATGGATGGGCACGCAATTGGCATCAGGCAGCAAGGCTTGGTAATGCGTATAGCGCGTGAGCGCTACGGAAGACAGCTGATAATTGGAAATGCGCGTTTGCGCAAACCCCCTGATATAGTCAAATACGCTGACAACGGCAGGACTCCAGTCAGCGTTGCATAGTTGGTAAGTGTAGTAATAATTCTTCACGTCTCCGTCCAGGTCATCAAAATGAAGCTCCAGCTGGTCGTTGCCATTCAGCTGCAGGACGGGATAGCCCAACTGGTTGCCTGCCTGGTAGAGCTGTGGCAGTTTGATATTAGGCCCATAGATAGAGTCCGGAGCTTGCGCCCATGCGAAGATGGCGAGCAGATTACCGCAGAAAAACAGGAGGAGGTGCTTCATGGGAAAAGAATTGCAGAACAATGTAACACAAAATTGGAAAAAACTTTTATAGATTTGGCCTTAAACTATAATGTTTGAATGTAGCAGCATTTATCGCCCGGCGCGTGGCTTTCAACCGGGAACGATCTTTTTCCCGATTTATCATCCGGCTGGCCATCACCGCAACTGCGATCAGCATAGCGGCCATGCTCCTGACACTCGCCTTTACAAAGGGATTCCAGTACACCATCAGCCAGAAGATCTTCAGCCTGTGGGGGCATATCCGTGTACAATATGCCTCGCCTAACAGGGCAGCCATTGCCGAGGAGCAACCGATATCGGAGAACGATACGGTAAGACGGGTCCTGCGCGCCAACAGGAACATACTAAGCGTCGGAGCCTATGCGACCAAGAATGCCGTCCTGCGGAGCCCTGAAGGCATCGAAGGCATAATGCTGAAAGGAGTGCGGAAAGGTTATGATTTCAGCCACATGGACGCCTTCCTGAAAAGCGGGCGCTGGGTGCAATTTCCCGACAGCGGGTATAGCAACGAGATCAACATCTCCGCCTCCATGGCCAGCCAGCTGAAGCTGAAAGTAGGCGATAAGGTGCTGATCTATTTCATTCAGCAGGAAGGCACGCGGGTGAGGTCCCTCACGGTGGCCGGGATCTTCAAAATTGGCATCGAGGACTTTGATAAGCTGATCGCCATCGGCGATCTGCGGCTGATCCAGCGTTTGAACAACTGGGGGCCTGACCAGATCGGGGGATACGAGGTCTTTGTCAAGGACTATCGCCTGGCCGACTCTGTAAATTCCGCCATCTATAATCAGCTGCCAGACGCCTGGAACAGCCGTACCATAGAGGAAGTCATTCCCAATATCTTCGATTGGCTGAACCTGCAGGACCTCACTATCTTCATCGTGCTGGTGATCATGATCGTGATAGCCACCCTCAACCTCGTCACGTGCCTTATCATCCTGGTGCTGGAACGTACAAGGATGATCGGTATTTTAAAAGCCATCGGCGCCCCTACTTCCGCTGTCCAGAAAATATTCCTCTACCAGGGCGCCATCATAACTTTATTCGGAATGGCCATCGGCAACGGGTGCGGCCTCCTCCTCTGCTGGCTGCAGCAGAAATATGGGTTCATTACCCTTCCGGAGGACGCTTATTTCATCTCAAAAGCCGTGGTAAAGCTGGAGTGGTGGCATATTGTGGCGGTGAATGCCGGTACTTTCCTCATTTGTTTTCTCATCCTGACGATCCCTACCCTGGTGGTCCGGCGGATGCAGCCGGCGAGGGCGATACAATTCCGCTAAAGCGAACAGCTACAAGCTGCAAGCCACAAGCTACAAGGTGGGCTCAAATAAGCGTTAAAACTCTTAACAAGTCCTGCTTGATGCTTGTAGCTTGAAGCTTGCAGCTCCTACCGCACCAGGTGCGATAGTATGATCCCCGTGGCTACGGCCGCATTGAGGGATTCCGCCTCACCGATGCGCGGGATGGTAATGGGATGGGTGGAGCGTTGCAGCAGCTCCCCGCGGATACCTTTTGATTCATTTCCGATGACGATCCAGCCTTTCGTGACGCGTGGCTGCTCGAAGATGCTTTTCCCTTCCAGCACGGCGGCATAGACGGGAAGGTCCGGGTGAAGGTCCATCAACCTGAGAGGATCCTCATACAGCACCTGTACACGACTAATGCTGCCCATGGTCGATTGGATTGCCTTGGGACTGAAGACATCGGCGCTGTCAGGGGTGCAAACCACCTGGCCCACGCCAAACCAGTCCGCGATGCGGACGATGGTTCCCAGGTTGCCGGGGTCCTGGATCCCGTCGAGCACCAGGCTGACGCGATGGTCGTGATCCGGCGCGGCAAAGACAGGCTTCCTGAAAACGGCCAGGACCTGGTTGGGCGTGGCGAGGAAAGAAATCTTTTCCAGCTCACCTTCCTTTACTTCGGTGAAAGGCACGCCCGCGTCCCGGAAAGAAGATAAGGCAAACAGGTGCAATAACGCCAGGTTCGGAGCTTGCAATAGCTCCCTGACCATCTTAGGACCTTCCACGACAAATGCCCCTTCTTCATCCCGGAATTTTTTCTGGCCTAAACTTTGAATATATTTGACCTGCGATTTTACCAGCATTGGTTTTCGTTTACATACAAAAGTTAACCCTGACCGGGTTTGTTTAATCTCATTATGCTATACCGCCGGCAAGTTAGTGTGTTCATCCTTTACCCTGCATTTGCATTGTCGACGGTGATCTTCCTGTTTTCCTGTACGCCCGGCAAACAAGTCTCCGGCTACCAGTATGGAAAACCGTTTGTCTACAGCACAAATATAAAAGTAGAAGGTGATATCCCGGGAGGTGAAAAAAAGGATCTTACCCTGCGCCTGTTCAATCAGCTGGACGACAGTCTCCGTACACAGGAATCCTCCATCGCCGGCGTTTACAGAAAACTGGTCAATCCCCCTGCATTCGATTCTGCAAATGTGCGCCGCTCCATCGGATATATGGTGGCCCTGCTGAATGCGTCGGGCTATTATACGCCGCAGATCAGGGATACCTTTCATATAGATACGGTCCACGTCCGGAGGAAAAAACCTTTTAAGGATCAGTTCAGGGTAAGCATTGAATTCCGGGTATGGCCCGGCAAACAGCTGCGGCTGGATTCCATCGGGTATGACCTGCATACGCCTGCGCTTCAGGCCCTGGCATTGCAGAGCAAAGGTCAGTCTCTTCTCCGGCGAGGTCAGCCTTATTCCAATAAGAACCTATCCGATGAGCTGGACAGGCTGGTTGCGCTGTTCCAGGACAATGGCTACTATAAATTCTCCAAGGAAGACCTGGTCATCATCAAGGACACCGTGGTAGCAGGCCTTATCGATCCGACCCTGGACCCTTTTCAGCAGGCGGCCCTGCTGGAAGAGCTGCGTAGAAAAAGGGAGCACCCCACGGTCCATGTAGTGGTGGAGCAGCGGCCCGTCAGGGACTCCAGCCGGATCAAAAGATATTACATCGGGCATGTCACCGTGTTCCCGGACCTGCCCATCCTGGAAGATACTATCGCGATCAGCACGATTGATACCAGCACCGCGAAAGGTTTTACCATCATCGCCCGCACAGACAGGTTCAAGCCTTCCTTTGTCGCCAACAACGTATATCTCCGGCCGCAGCGCATGTACCGGAAATCCAACTACGACAGGACCATCAACAGGTTTAGCCAGATGGGCGCATGGGACCAGGCTTCCATTAATTTCAGCACGGAAGGCCCCGCGGATTCCCTGCTGGATGTCGCCCTGCGCCTCTATCCCAATAAAAAACAGAACCTCAACGTGGGCGTGGAAGCCAGCCGCAATACCGCAGATATCATTACCGTAGGCAACCTTTTCGGTGTGGGCGTGAATCTGGGACTGCGCAACCGCAATACTTTCCGGCAATCCGTCCTTTCCAATACCAATCTAAGGGCCGGGGTAGAGTTGGGTAACGACCTCATCCAGACCACCCAGGCCAGCATCGCACATACCATCTCCATCCCCCGTCTCATTGTCCCCTGGAACGTACGGCGGGAACGGAGACTGGACAGCCTCCGCTCAGTGCTCAACCTCAACGCTTCCTATACGGACAGGCGTCAATTCTTTACCGTGCAATCCTTCAATGCGTCCTGGGGCTATCAATGGACAAGAGGCAACCGCTCGTTTATTCTCAATCCGTTGAACGTGGAATACACGAAGCTGTTCAAGACGGACAGCTTCCAGCGGTTCCTGGACAGCATCCCTTCTCTGAACCTGGCCTTCCGCAGCGGGCTGGTAGTAGGTACACAATTCATCTACAGCAGCCGGCGAAAGATTGGTATTCATACCAATTTCCTGCGCATCAGCCTGGAAGAAAGCGGCGCATTGCTGGGACTTATCAAGGAGGTGGACCAGGGAGATCTCTGGCGTTTCATAAAAGGAGAGGTAGAGTACAGCCACCACATAGACTGGCGCAGGACGGAGCTGGCCATGCGTGCCTATGCCGGAGCGGGATGGGCTTATGGCAGGGAAGGCAAAGGGTATGAGGAGACCCTACCTTTCTATAAAGCGTTTTTTGCCGGGGGCCCAAACAGTATGCGGGGATGGCGTATCCGGCAGCTGGGGCTGGGGTCTTCCAAGTTTTATGATAAGCCTGAAAATGCAAAATACGACCGCTTCGGGGATGTACAGCTGGAAGGCAATATCGAATATAGATTTCCCCTGGGTACTTTGTTCGGCGTCAAGCTGAAGAGCGCCTTTTATGCCGATGCGGGAAATATCTGGAACCGCAAGCTGATCGACTCCGCCGGGAGAGACGTGGGCAGCGACTTCCGTCTTAACCGGTTCTACAAGGAGATAGCCGTCGACGCAGGCACCGGTCTCCGGCTGGATTTCGATTATTTCCTCATACGATTTGACTGGGCCTATAAGCTCAAAGATCCGCAGCGGCTGGAAAACAGCGATAAGTGGTTCTACGATATGCATCTCAGCGACGGGCAGTTCCAGCTGGGCATAAACTATCCCTTTTAAGATAGGGCAGCCAGTCGCTCCCGGATATATTTCCCCGCCTCTTCTATATTCATGGCCTGCTCCAGGTGAAAGGAGCCGATGCGCGTGCGGCAGAGACTGCTGAGATATCCTCCGCAACCAAGGGCAGCGCCCACGTCATTGGCGAGGCTTCGGATATAGGTCCCCGTTGAGCAAACCACCCGGAAATGCACCAGTGGCAGATGGAAGCCGGTGATCTCGAAAACGTGGATGGTCACCGGTCGCGGGTCCAGCTTTACCTCTTTGCCTTTTCGCGCCAGCTCATACACCCGCTGGCCGTCCTTTTTAATGGCCGAATGGATGGGCGGCACCTGCTCTATCAGCCCGGTGAACCCGACGACAGCCTGCTGCACGATCTCCAGGGTAATGCCGGAAAAATCCCTGAAATTTTCCGGTTCGCTTTCCAGGTCGAAAGTAGGAGTAGTGGCGCCCAGGGTAATACTGCCGGTGTACTCCTTTTCCTGCGCCATATATTCGTTGATCTTTTTGGTATATTTTCCCGTGCAGACGATCAGCAACCCCGTGGCCAGAGGATCAAGGGTGCCTGCATGACCCACCTTTTTTGTCTTTACCATGCCTCTTAATTTCCTTACCACGTCGAAGGAGGTCCAGTTCAGCGGCTTGTCGATAAGCATTACCTGTCCTTCTGCAAAGGGATTGTTGTCTGTATGGTTTTGTTGCATCGGGCGCAAAGGTACAAAAACGGTTCACAGGTCCGGCGGCCGGAAGTCAAATCGCCAAACGTGCCTTTATTTCCAGGTATCTGTTGACGGTCTGGACGGTGAGGTGCTCGGGTGCGGTGAGTATAGTGGCAATACCATGCCTGTTCAGCTCCTTGACGATCAGCCTTTTCTCATAAGCGAATTTTTCGGCAATGGTCTTTATATACAGCCCTTCGATATCTTCTGCCGGGGACGTGCGCACCTGCTGCAGACCTGTGTTCTCGAAAAACACCACCAGCAATAAATGGCTCCTGGCGATGGCCCGGATATAGGGCATTTGTCTTTGGAGGCCTGACAGGGATTCAAAATTGGTGAATAGTATGAGAAGGCTCCGCTGCGTGATGCGGGTGCGAATGAGGGCGTGCAGCCTTTCGTAATCCGTCTCAAGGAATTTAGTCTGCTGGTTATAGAGGATATCCAGGATATTGCTCATCTGCAAGGCTTTTCTCCCGGCGGGAAGAAAGGTCCCTATCTGATCGGCAAAAGTTACGAGCCCGGCTTTGTCTTGCCTGATGAGCGCTACCCGGGAAAGAATGAGCGTCGCGTTGATCGCATAGTCCAGGAGGCTGATGCCTTCGAAAGGCATTTTCATGATGCGCCCCTTGTCGATGAGACAATAGACCTGCTGGCTCTTTTCATCCGTGAAGTTATTCACCATCAGCTGTCCGCCCTTACGGGCCGTGGCTTTCCAGTTGAGGCTCCGGATATCGTCCCCGGTGACGTATTCCTTTATCTGTTCGAACTCGAGGCTTTGTCCCTGCTTGCGCATCCTTTTATTGCCGCTCTCGGCCAGGTTGCTCGAAAATGCCTGGAGCTCATATTTCCGCAGGGTGAAATAAGACGGCAGCACCCTCACCATTTTTTCAGCGGGAAGGACCTTTCGTCGCACGATGAGACCAAACGGGCTTTTTATATAAACGTTGATATCATGGAAGACATATTCTCCCCGCTGCGTCGGCCGCAGCCCGTAGGACAGCCCGATAGTCTCGCCCGGCTTCAGGACGCCGTCCAGGTGGAAATCCCTTCGCTGGAACTGGTCCGGCAACTCGTCGATGATACGGTAGGACACCCTGAAAGGGTATTGGTTCGTCACCACCAGCTTCACCGGGTTATGATCCCCGTTGCTGAACCGCTCCGGCAGCTGGCGTTGGACCTCTACGGGTTGCTTACGGGAAAAGAGGACCAGATAGTCCAGCGTGCTCGCGACAAAAATGAACAGGGCTATCAGCTGGGAAACGACAAAAAGCAGGCTGATCCAATAGGACAATATAAAAAGCAGGATCACCCCTACCCACAACGCATACCAGCGGCGGGAAAAAAACAGGGATTTATAAAATCGTTTAATCATCAACGTGGTATTTCGATGGATTGAACGATCTCATTGATAACATCATCCGTTGAAGCTCCTTCCATTTCTCTTTCCGGCGCCAGCACCAGCCGGTGGCGCAATACGGCAGGAACGATATATACAATGTCGTCCGGTATGACAAAATCCCGCCCCCGCATGGCGGCCAGGGCCTTGGAGCCGTTCAGGATACCTATGGAAGCCCGGGGCGAAGCCCCCAGGTACAGCGCCTTATGATTGCGGGTAGCCGCCACAATGGATGTGATGAACTGTATCAATTTCTCTTCGATGACCAGTCCATGCACTTTTTTGCGCAGCGTCTCAATGGTTGCCGGAGATAATACGGACTGAACGCGGTCCAGGCGGTTCTCTGTGCGCGCCAGGTGGTGATCGGATACGATGCGGAACTCCTGCTCCTGCGTGGGATAACCTACATTGATCTTGAAGAGAAACCGGTCGAGCTGCGCCTCCGGAAGGTGGTAGGTGCCTTCCTGTTCAATAGGGTTTTGCGTCGCCACCACCATGAACGGAGGCTCCATCACGAGAGTCTGACCGTCGACAGTGATCTGACGTTCTTCCATAACTTCGAAGAGGGCCGATTGCGTCTTGGCGGGCGCCCTGTTGATCTCGTCGATCAGCACGATATTGCTGAAGATGGGACCCGGCTTGAACTGGAAAGTGTTTTCCCGGGGGTTGAAGATGGAGGTCCCGATGACGTCGCTGGGCATAAGGTCGGGTGTAAACTGTATCCGGGAAAAATTCACGGAGATCACCCTGCTAAGCAGTTTTGCCGTCAGTGTCTTAGCCACACCGGGTACGCCTTCTATCAATATATGTCCGTCTGCCAGGATGCCTGCCAGCAATAATTCGATCATTTGCTCCTGTCCTACGATCACTTTGCCTATCTCCCGCTTGAGCTCTCCGACAGCCTGCTGCAATTCACCCAGATCAGTACGTTGTTCAAACAGATTTTCTTCCATATTTATCCTTGTTTATAAAATTCTTCCAGTTTATTATTCAATGTCAGCAGCTCTTCATCCGACACAGCAGGGCTGTCCTGCAAACGCAGGAGATCCTCTGTCAGGATGCTCAGGAACTCTTTTGAAATGCCCGTCTTATAAGCCAGGCGATCCGCAAATCCTTCGTCAGTCATATGTATGGACAGGTTATATTTTGTCCGGATATGATCCTGGAAATGGGTGGCCATTTTGACAACCAGGTTCTGGTTGTCCCTCCGCTGGTAATACAAGCGGCCGATGGTCGTGATAAAGTCCAGGGAATTATTGCGCAAACCCTCTATCACAGGTACGATCCGCTGTCTCCGCTTGGACTCTATAAGATAGATGATCAGCAGCAGTCCCAACAGGAGCCAGAAAGATATGGCCAGCGGGCGGCTGTTCAGGATATACCGAAGGGCGGAAAAGGAGCTTTTGCCGCCGTCATCGCCATAACGAAAGTTCTCATCCCACAGGACTTCATTGACATTGTTCGGGATGTAGGAAAGGACATTATCGTAATACGCTTTGTTGTTCTTATGCAGCAGAAAGAAATTAGTGAATGCCATAGGCGCAAAATGAAGTAAGATCGATCCTCCTCCCTTGTAGCTGAACTTCACCAGATTGGGCCGTCCCTGCTCATTCCTGCCCAACACGGTGGCGTAAACGGGGTCCAGCGAATCGACGTAATTGTCAATGGCTGCGCCGGGATAGGCAAACGACAAAGAGTCATTGGTGATGGGCTGCAATACGCTGACCCGCAGTCCCTCCTCTGCTGTAAGGACGTTGGCGTTGCCGCCCGTCCGTAAATTCAATGCATGCAGCAATGAATCATCAAAATAAAAAGAAGAAATAAATACATGATTACCTTGCCCGACAAAGCTCAACATGGCATTGACCTGCGAAGCGTCCATCGTAGCACTTTGGCCGATGAAGATCAGCGCTTTTTTTCCGCCCTCGCCTTGCGCAAGGGTGGCAAAGTTTGTTTTGTTGATGGTTATTTCGGCGTTCGGGAACAGGTATTGGAGGCTTTCATAGGCGACAAAAGTCCCATAGGGTATCTTATCCTTTCGCCTGAAAGTTATCCGGTCGTTCAGTTTTTTTCTGCCGCTGCCCCGGTTGCAGGACAACATGGGAAGTAAGAATAACATCAGCCATATGATGCGGTAGCTTTTTCTCATGCGCGTCTGGAGTGCTCGATGGATGTATGAAAGTCCTGGAAATATTGTAACAAACGGGCGAACTGCTGGTCGCTGAGGGAGAATTTCCCATACCACACCCTTTCATAAGCGCCCATTACCCTTCGAAAGCTTTCGCCCTGGGGCCTTATATCCATTTGGCGCGCGTATTCCTCATCGGTGCTTCGGATATGCCATCGTATCAGCTCCCGGGCTTCCAGCATGCGAAGCGTTTTCAGATAAAGGTATCGGGTAGCCAAACGGTGATCGCGCTGATCCATTGCTTTTTTCAACAGCTGGTCAAGGTCTTCTTCCGGCAACTCCGCCTCCGCCAGTGGACCCACGCCCAGTTTGACCGGCTTTTTGTAGAAAAAACGAAGATTATTTTCCGAAATGATCTTATACAAGGCGTAAACCAGCACGCCTCCAAAAAATATATAAATGAAATAAAGAAAGGCTTTGCTGTCCAGCAGCCTGAAGAATGTTTCGTCCGATGGGCCATCTTTGGCAGGACGTTTCCAGTAGGCGGAATCGTTGGCATAAGCAAAATCACGTTGCTTTTTCAGGTTGCGGATAGTGCTGTCGGGAATACTCCGCAATTCCAGGGGCGGTTCCTCCTCTTTTTCAGGAGGGGCCGTCGTCGCCCCGGTAACTTCCGATGCGACGGTCGTGTCGGCATGATGTTCAGTGCCATCGATGGTCGCCGTCGTCGTGTCGGTGACAAATGGTCGGATCTCTTCGTCGGCGGTATTGACCGAATCCGGCATGCTGGCGGAATGACGCGTCGCGTGACGTCTTCCATGCCGCTGAGCCGGGCTATGCAGGACAGCAAGCAGAAAGAGCACGGTGAGGGCAGCCGGGTGGAGGTAATATTTAATATGTAGGAGTGGGGGGTTCAAATCGACGGGGATAGATGATAAAGTACCAGACAATAAAGCCCAAAGATGCAGCCAATATCATGATGCTGAGCCATACAGGCATCGTAGAATAACGTGTGACGAATCCTTCCAGGAAGGCGGCGACAATAAATATGGGGACCAGTCCGATCATCAGTTTCACTCCGTCTTTTGCACCTCGTTTTAAGGAATGCAGACGCCGGTGCGTACCCGGGAAGAGGATACTGTTACCCAGGATGAAGCCTGCGCCGCCCGCGATGATGATGGAAGATATCTCCAGCGTGCCATGGATCCAGATGACTAGTATGGACTGCCAGCCGAGTCCTTTTGCAAAAAAATAGTATTGGAAAGCTCCCAGCATGACGCCGTTGTTAAACAGCTGCCAGATCGTACCGATGGAAAGGATGAAGCCGCTGACGAATACCATAAAGGATACCTTTATATTGTTCACTGCTATCCAGGTGAACATGCTCAGCTGGTCCTGGTGTTTGTACACGCCGAACGGGTCGCCTTTCGCGATATTCTCTTCCGTCATGTCCATATAACGGTCGCCCAGGACACCGCGCACAAAAGTCTCGTCATGAGCAGCCGAAAAAGCGGCGAGGATGGCAAAAAGTGTAAAAACAAGAAAAGAATAAAATATTTCACGGTGGTATCTCCTTACGACGGTGGGCAACTCTGTTTTCCAGAAACTGAGGATGCGGGATACCTGCTCTTTCTTATTGCGGTAGATCCCCAGGTAGATCCGTGAAGCGAGTCCGTTGAGGTACAGGGTGACTTTACTATGCGGATAGAATGTTTTGGAATAGCCCAGATCATTCACCAACTCCGTGAACTGTCCGGCCATTTCGTCCGGGTCCGTCGCAGGCTCGTATTGATACTGCTTCCACTTATCAATATTTTTCTTAATAAAAAGACCTTCTCGCACGTAGGAAGATTTAGCTTTATATTTACGGATAAATATAGTAAGTTATATCTGATAATTATAATTCCCCCTACCCCGATCTATGCCATTAGTAAAACTAGACACCGGTTTCAACATAGAGGTGGAATTCGCCATCACACCTTTTCACAAACGATTTCTCGCGTGGATGATCGACTTTGTGATCCTGATAGCTTATTACCTGTTCATGAGCAAGCTGCTGAATGTTGCCATGTCGGGTGAAAGGGAATGGATCTATGTGCTGGCAGGCCTCCCTCCCCTCTTTTATCACCTGATCTGCGAGATCACCATGAATGGGCAGACGGTGGGGAAAAAGGCGATGTCGATCAAGGTGATCACCCTGGACGGAGGACAGCCGTCGCTCAGCCAATACCTGATCCGCTGGGTATTCCGGTTGGCGGATTTCCCTGTATGGATCATGCCATCCATCGCATTCGGAGCCCTGCCCTGGTGGTGCGCTATATTCCTTTTCGGAGGCCTGGCGAGTGTGATCTCCACACCCCATACCCAACGCATTGGCGACCTGATCGCAGGCACTATTATCATAGATACGCGCACACATACGTCATGGGAAGATACGGTATTCACCGAGCTGGAAAATGATTACAGGCCAAGGTTCCCGCAGGTAATGCAATTGACCGACAAGGACATCAACACGCTGAAGAGCATCATCAACACAGTGGCGAAAAAGAGAGATTATGATCTCTCCATGCGCATTGGAGAGCGGATCAAGTCGAAGCTTCGGATCGAAAGCGACCAGGACTCCCTCGACTTCCTGGAGACCCTTTTGAAGGATTACAACTACTATTCCACTCAATAAGGATCAGCGGCGGAATATAGCGACGGTGATGGTGAAAAGTAGCACGATGGCCATCAGACCGAGCCAAATGGCCGTCAATATTCCCAGGAAGCGGTAGCAGGCTTTCAGGTTCCTGAAGCCTTCGTTCAGCTGGACCTGGTCATTGCTCCTCAGCGCTGCCTGGATCTTCCTGGCGAAATTGAAAGTGTAGAGGCAGGGAAAGAAATACAAAAGCGCGATGATGAAATAGACGATGGCAATGGCTGTCCCGCTCATATATCGCATGCCGGAGGATGCCCCCAGGGTGCTGAGATCGCCGGACGTGCCCGCACCCAGCCCGATGCCTGCCAGCAGGCAGAACCCGCAGCCGATGAAGCCCATGATCGCCAGGAATTTGGCCCAACGGGCCGCATCTCTGAGGTAAATGGATGCCTCGTGATCCACCTGAAGCTCGAATAAGCTGGTCGTATTGGTTTCCATGAAATTAAAATTTACCTGAAAGTAAAAAAAATAGCCAGGTATCAATGATGATCCTGACTATTTACCCCTTAAAAAGGGCATATCTAATATAAATTACTGTCTAATAAGCCATTGCAAAAAGCACCCGCTGGCGGCTCGGTGCACCCGTCAAAATACATTTTCCCTCTTCGGCAGGATTGTCGAGGGGTATACAACGGATGGTCGCCTGGGTCTTTTCCTTGATGGCCGCCTCGGTTGCAGGCGTGCCGTCCCAATGTGCGAGGACGAACCCGCCTTTTTCGTTCAGCACTTTTTCAAATTCTTCCCAGGTGTCCACTTTAGTGATGTGCTGATCACGGTAAGCAAGCGCCTTGTCAAACATGGCCTTTTGGATCGATTCCAGTAAAGCGGAGACATAGCCGGACAGACCTTCCATCGGAACGGATACTTTCTCCTTCGAGTCGCGACGGACGATCTCGACCACCTGGTTGTCCAGGTCACGCAAACCCATGGCAATGCGGACAGGAACGCCTTTCATTTCATATTCCGCGAATTTCCACCCCGGGCGCGCGTTGTCATTGTCGTCGAATTTCACCCGGATGCCCGCAGCCTTCAGCTGTGCAGCCAGCTCCCTGCCTTTGGCGTCCAGCAGGTCCTTTCTTTCCTCTCCCTTATAAATGGGGACGATAACAGCCTGCAGCGGTGCGATACGGGGAGGCAGTATCAGTCCATCGTCATCGCTGTGAGCCATGACCAATCCGCCGATGAGCCGGGTGCTTACACCCCAGCTGGTGGCCCATACGTATTCCAGCTGATTATCCTTATCGGAAAATTTTACGTCGAAGGCCTTGGCAAAGTTCTGTCCCAAAAAGTGGGAGGTGCCTGCCTGCAGGGCCTTGCCATCCTGCATGAGCGCCTCTATACAATAGGTGTCCACTGCGCCTGCAAAGCGTTCGCTTTCCGTTTTAACGCCCCGGATGACGGGCAAGGCCATGTACTCTTCGGCAAAAGTGGCATATATGTCCAGCATCTGGCGTGCCTCGGCAATGGCCTCGTCAGCAGTAGCATGGGCCGTATGACCTTCCTGCCAGAGGAATTCGGCGGTCCGCAGGAAAAGCCGTGTCCTCATTTCCCACCGAACGACATTGGCCCATTGGTTAATGAGCAGGGGCAGGTCCCGGTAGCTGCGGATCCATCCCTTATAGGTATTCCAGATGATCGTTTCGCTGGTGGGGCGGACGATCAGCTCCTCTTCCAGCTTCGCCTCGGGATCCACGATCACCCCTCCCCCATTGGGATCGTTCTTCAACCTGTAATGGGTGACCACTGCGCACTCTTTGGCAAAGCCTTCCACGTGCGCAGCTTCCTTGCTGAGAAAACTTTTCGGTATGAACAGGGGGAAATAGGCATTGACATGTCCCGTGTCTTTGAACATCCTGTCCAGCTGGTCCCGCATGTTCTCCCAAAGGGCAAACCCATAAGGCTTGATCACCATGCATCCCTTGACGCCGGAATGGTCGGCCAGGCTGCCTTTGATGACCAGATCATTATACCACCTGGAATAATCCTGTGCTCGGCTTGTGATTTCTTTACTCATAACTGTTCGAACTATCGCGTTATATTATTAATCCCCTTTTAACAATCAGGCATTAATTTTCCCTATAAAGGCTGATATTTTATTGTAACTTTACGTTAACATGGAGGTTAAATCATGTTAAGTTGCGCAAGATAGCAACTTCATCCCGAAAAACACTAAATGCTTTCGCCATGACACCAAGTAAACATACCCTTTCCATCCTGGCTGCCGGCCTTATCCTGTTCAGCAGCTGCTCCTCTTCCCGGAAAGCCGCACAGACCCCGGATGATGTCTATTATTCTCCCGGTTCTTCCAGGGCTGTCGCCGCAGCAGATGATGAGGAAGACGGCGGATACTATAGCCCCCGTTCCAGCAACCGGGGAGACTATTACAGCACCGCTCCCAGCGATAACTATGTGCGTCTGAAAGCCCAGGATCAGTCCCGCTGGTCCTATTTCGACGATTACAATGCATACGACTCTTATTATTACCCTTCCGCTGCCATCAGCCCGTATTATGGAATGGGATTCGGATACGGCTATCCCATGTATGGATATGGCCTTTCTTATGGGTTGGGCCTTGGATTCGGAAACCCCTACCTGGGATGGAACAGCTACTTCCTTTGGAACACCTGTTACAACCCTTATTTTTATAACCCCTACTATGGAGGTGGCGCCATTATTGTGAAAGGGAACGGTTCTTATGCCAATAACATGTATACGCACCTGCGCGCTTTCAATGGCACCAGCTACAGGAGCAGCCTTACGGCAAGGGTAACCAACAGCAATAACAGGAGCTATCGTCCTTCCAGCAATGTATACACCCGGGACGTTCAATACGGCACCAGCAACCGGTTTAATTCCACCAACCAGAGCGGTGGCCGGAACAATACCTACTATCGTTCTGTCAGCCCGAATAGCGGCATGAATAACAACGGCAGCTATTCAAGGCCCAGCAGCGGCGGTTTCAGTGGCGGCAGCCAGCCTGTGAGAAGCTACTCACCTCCTCCTTCTTCAGGTGGCGGTGGCGGTGGCGGCGCCAGGCCCAGCAGGCACTAATACCAGCACCCTACATACCTAAGTATTCTGTCTTTCATGAAAAAAATTGTCGTAGCTATAGGCATTCTGGCCTGTCAGCAATTGGTTGCCCAACTACCGGAAGATGCCCTTAGAGCTTCGTGGACAGTCCCCAGTGGTACGGCCCGCCAGCAGGCCATCGGAGGCGCCATGGGTTCCCTGGGAGGTGAGATCTCTTCCAATTTCGTCAATCCCGCTGGTCTCGGCTTTTACAAGACCAGGGAGATCGTCATCAGCCCGGGATTCCGTCTCCTCCAGGATAAGGCCAGTTATCTGAATACTGCCAATGGCGGCCAGACCGCCAGCAACTTTAACCTTGGCACCAGCGGCCTGGTCACCAGCCACACCACCTACAATGGGAACAACAGCGTTTTTTCCATCGCGGTGAACAGGACGGCGAATTTCAACAATCACGTTTATTATAAGGGACGGAACAATTACAGCTCCCAGTCCGAACAATATGCGGAAGAATTCTCGCGGTCGGGATATACCATCGATTCGGCCATCGCAAACCCTAATGGCGATGTCTCTTACGGCACTCGTAGCGCCCTCTATACCTACCTGGTCGACACGACCACTGTTAATGGCCAGCAACAAGTGATCAGCCGGGCGCAGAACGCGGGCTTGCTGGACCAGGTGAACGATGTCCGGACCAGCGGCGGCATCACGGAGATCGCCCTGAACCTGGCCACCAGCCTGCATGATAAATGGTACATCGGCGGCGGCATAGGCATCCCGATCATCAGCTACACCCGCGAGCAACATTACCAGGAATCCGACGCGACAGGCAATGCCCACAATGATTTCGCCAACTATACCTATACGGAGAAATATACTTCCAAAGGTTTCGGGCTAAATGCCAAGCTGGGCTTGATCTTCAGACCTTCCAATGCCTGGCGGGTAGGTCTTGCGGTCCATACGCCCAGCCTGCTCGGTGTGACCGATAAGATCCATACTTTCATGACCAGCGACCTGGAAGACTTTTCCAAGCCCCAGCAAGTGAGCTCGGGTGACCTTGACGCCGCTTATGGTCCCGTCAATAGCGTCAACTACAATATATATACGCCCTGGAGGTTCATCGCCAGCGGCTCGTACGTATTCGGAGGCGGGGAAAGCAATGTAAAAGCACAAAAAGGCTTTGTCACGGCGGATGTGGAATACGTCACGACACGCACGGCCCATTTCAAACCGGAGAATACCGGGGATGGGTCCGCTCCGGACAACTATTATGATGCAGTGAATGCAGCCATTAAAGATATTTATAAGAATTACCTCAGCCTGCGGATGGGAGGCGAACTAAAGTTCAATACGATCTTTGCCCGCGCCGGCGCAGCTTACTATACCAACCCCTACCAGGACAGCAAGGAGCTGAAGGCGGACAAGCTGTTTCTCACAGCCGGCACAGGCTATCGTAACGCAGGCATGTTCTTCGACCTGGCCTTTGTAATGCAATTCTCCCGGGATGTCAATTTCCCGTATCTCTTGTCGGATAAGAACAACCTGGTATCTGCTTTAAAGGAAACAGGCGGGACGGTGGTGCTCACTGTGGGATTCAAGTTTTAGTGAATGGATGCCATCAGCGGCCGCATCATTGCTGCCCAAATGGCATATTCCTTCCCGGAAAAATGAAGGCTGTCCCCTGCTATGAGCGAGGGATCACTCGCTGCCTTCCGGCTTTCTCCCGTCACATCGATGTATCGCACCTGGTAAGCCAGGGAAATCTCCCGGTTAATGACATTGAAAGAATCGATCTCTGCTGCAATAGTCGCCCTGTTCCTTCCCCTGGCGAAAGGTGTAACAGAATAGTCAGGGATGGACAGCACAATGACATGGGAAGGCCGGTTACCCGCCATCCGGATGGATCGCTGCAGGAGTACGGTGAACTGGTCACGGTAAAGGGATTGGCCCAGCCCCAGGTATTGGTTGTTCACGCCTATGAGCAGGGAGACAATATGATAGGGGGATGAGGGGGCCGTGTCAGGCAATGCCGCCAACAGGTCGGCCGTGGTCCAGCCGGTGACGGCAATGATATCGGGGTCATTGTAGGGCATATTGTCAGCCCTCAACAGGGTGACTACCTGGGTGGGATACCGTTCCCTTACAGGTACAGACTGGCCAATGGTATAGCTGTCGCCCAGGGCCAGATAAGTGAGGGAATCTTTAGGCAGGGGGGGCTGAATAACAGTGGCAGTCGTATCGGGAGAGGCGGCCATCACCGGATTGGCGTTGTGCTTTATGCAAGCCGCTGCCCAGCCAATCATCAGGCTTGTTATCAGCGCTATTTTCATAACCCGGGCCATATATCCACATATACGAAAGAAAAAGGCCCGGCGGATGCCGGGCCTCTCAATATTTACAACGCATTGATTAATAATCCATTCCGCCCATACCGGGAGCACCGCCGCCGGGGTGAGCATGACCTTCTTCTTTCTTAGGTTTGTCGGCGATGACACACTCAGTGGTCAGCAACATACCGGCGATAGAAGCCGCGTTTTCCAGTGCGATGCGGGTAACCTTGGTGGGGTCGATAACACCAGCTTTCAGCAGGTTTTCATAGACTTCCGTGCGGGCATTGAAACCGAAATCGGCTTTGCCTTCCTTCACTTTCTGTACTACGATGCTGCCTTCGATGCCGCTGTTGACCACGATCTGACGGATAGGCTCTTCCAGGGCCCTTTTCACGATCGCGATACCGGTGGTTTCGTCTTCGTTGGCGCCTTTCAGCTTTTCCAGGGATTCGATGGCACGGATATAAGCTACGCCACCGCCGGGAACGATGCCTTCTTCTACCGCAGCGCGGGTGGCATGCAGGGCGTCGTCTACACGATCCTTCTTTTCCTTCATTTCCACTTCGGTAGCAGCGCCTACATATAGTACAGCTACACCGCCGCTGAGCTTAGCCAGGCGTTCCTGTAATTTTTCCTTATCATAGTCGGAGGTAGTGGTTTCGATCTGGGCCTTGATCTGGTTGACGCGGGCCAGGATATCTTCCTTCTTGCCTTTACCGCCTACGATAGTCGTGTTGTCCTTGTCGATAGTCACGCTGGCGGCAGAACCCAGGTAGCTGAGGTCGGCGCCTTCCAGCTTGTAACCCTGCTCTTCGCTGATGACGATGCCTTTAGTGAGGATAGCGAGATCCTGCAGCATTTCCTTGCGGCGGTCGCCAAAACCGGGGGCTTTGACAGCAGCCACTTTGATAGTGCCGCGAAGCTTGTTCACTACCAGGGTAGCCAGCGCTTCGCCTTCCAGGTCTTCTGCGATGATCAGCAGGGGACGGCCGCTTTGTGCTACTTTTTCCAGGATGTGAAGGATGTCCTTCATGGCAGAGATCTTCTTATCGTAGATAAGGATATAGGGATTCTGCAGTTCCGCTTCCATTTTTTCGCTGTTGGTAACGAAATAAGCGGAGAGATATCCCCTATCGAATTGCATACCTTCTACCACGTCGACGGTAGTGTCGGTGCCTTTGGCTTCTTCTACGGTGATGACGCCTTCCTTGCCTACTTTGGCGAAGGCTTGTGCAATGAGCTTGCCGATGGCGTTGTCATTGTTGGCGGAGATGGAGGCCACCTGCTCGATCTTACGGCTGTCGTTACCGATGGTCTGGGACTGGCCGCTAAGGTTTTCTACCACCTTAATTACGGCCTTGTCGATGCCGCGCTTAAGATCCATGGGATTCGCACCGGCTGCTACGTTCCTCAGCCCTTCACCAATGATGGACTGGGCCAATACGGTGGCGGTGGTGGTACCGTCGCCGGCGATGTCCGCTGTCTTGGAAGCCACTTCTTTCACCATTTGGGCGCCCATGTTCTCGATGGGGTCTTCCAGCTCAATTTCTTTTGCTACGGTGACACCATCCTTGGTAATGGAGGGAGCGCCGAATTTCTTTTCTAAAACTACATTACGTCCCTTGGGACCCAGTGTCACTTTTACTGCATTGGCGAGGATATCAACGCCCTTCTTCATCCTGTTGCGGGCTTCGATATCGAAGAAAAGTTGTTTTGCCATAATTATTCTGATTGATCTCCCATCTGAAGGGGAGTAAGTTTAAAAATGAATGGTATGTATGCGTTAAACAATTGCCAGGATATCTGATTCCCGCATGATGAGGAAATCATCACCTTCAATCTGGATCTCCGTACCGGCGTATTTGCCGTAGAGAACGGTGTCTCCGATCTTAACTGTCACCGGCTCATCTTTTTTTCCGGGACCGGCGGCTACAACTGTACCGCGCTGCGGTTTTTCCTTGGCTGTGTCTGGGATGATAATGCCACCGGCAGTTTTTTCTTCAGCAGGAGCTGGCTTCACTATTACCCTATCAGCAAGCGGGGTAACGTTTAACTTTTTCGCCATAATCGTATTTATTTTTGTTTGATGGAATGATAATGACCAGTTTGGTCCGGTCGGCAAAGGTAGGCGAATTTTGTACCAAACCCGAAAGCCAGGTCATTTTTACAGATTTGTTAAAATATCGAGTCGGCAAGCCCGGCAGATGTGTCAATTTTTCAGGCAGGCAACGGGCTGTTTGTCAGTAAATAAAGAACCCCACCCTTCCGGGTGGGGCGCCGTCAAAATAAATATTGCCATTACTTTTGTACGACAGCCGGCTTTACCGAGTAAATGACGACCCCTACCTGGCCAATGAGCTGATCCGACAGCCCATTCTTTTTTGCGGCCGTGACGACGTCTGCCACAAAGGCATCAAAGTCTCCGCTGTCGGCCTTGCCATTCATGCGGGAATTGGTAGCCGGATCATGGGCGTCGTGCATATTCTTACCCCCATAGGTAAAATTCTTAGCCCCGGTGGCAACGCAGAAGAAATCCGTCAGGTTCTTGCTCAGGGCGGTGAAACCTGTCAGATTGTTGCTGCCAACCTCTGCCAGCAGCGTCTGGAAAAATCCATTGATCTCCGGGTCCGCGGCGATAACGAAGATGGCGCTGTCCACCACTGAGCGCAGACCAAGGCGCCCTTTTTCGATCATTGTGCCGGAATTGGCGGGATCAGACACTTTCGTCGTTCCACCCAGCGAATCATACAGGGTCTGCTTTGCGGGCGAACTGTCCTTTTTACAGGACTGCATGGTGCATAAAACAACGCCAATGCCGAGGGCTGCTGTCAAAATGATCAGGTTCCTTCTTACTTTGATCCGGATAAAATGTCTTTTCAATTTCATATTGCTGATTTTGTGTTTAAAAAATGTGTTTGAAAAATCCGTACACCCTGTATGAAATAGAAGTGGAGGCAACGGGACAACCGCTCTTCATGGCTTCTTCACTGGGGATGAAACGTTCTGCTTTGTATGGCAGCTGCGCCTTAAAGGCGCTGACTACCTGACTGGCCGTAGTTTTGATGGGAAAGAACGTAAATACGGCAATATCAGACTTCGGGTTTACCAGCACATGATCCACCCCTTTCTGCTGGTAGAGCCAGCAAGTGATCTTATCGGCGTCCGTTTGCGTGATGGCCTGCCTGATATCAATACGGGCCATGGCCCTGGTATGGGCGTCGATAGGTTTCGGACGGGTGACAATATATATGTGTACGCAAAGTACGATCACCAGCAGACCAGTGCCGGACAATACGCCCAGGGCAATTCTCTTCCAGGTCCTTTTTTGCATGAAAAAAAGATTAATGATTAAATAAATGAAAAAGGAAAAATGCTTTTAGGAATGAATAGATCTAGCTTGGAGGAATTGATCAGAACCACCAGTGAAGCGCTTGTAAGAGATACGACAATACGATGGCAATAGATTGCGGGTTTTTTAAAAATAATTGAATTTACTCCCGGAGACGGTAAATCCGTATATTTGCAGCCGCTAATTAAGCTCTTAAAAATGATCAGCAGAAGAAATATCCGGGTAAAAGTGATGCAGACCTTGTATACGCTGGAAGCGCAGGAACAAATCGTAAAGCCGGGAGAACATATACGGATCCTACAGAAACATTTCGATCAGACCCGGCAGCTACTGACCTACCTTACTTATTTTATCACTGAAGTGGCCCGTTATGCTGAGACGGATTCCAGGGTCAGGTCATCCAAGCACCTGCCAAACGAACAGGATCTCAATGTCAATATCAAGCTGGCAGGCAATGAATATCTCTGGAAAATGCTGGAAGATGCCAGCTGGCAGAAGGTCTTGGGCACGGACAAACCTCATTTGCAGGAAAATAAGGAGCTGATCAAAAAGCTTTACCAGGAACTGGTGACCACGGATGAATACAAACAATACATCGGCGAGGCGGGCAGGGAAAAGAAGTCGGAAAAGGCCATACTCGAATTTATTTTCACCGGGTTGATGCTGCCTAACGAGGCCTTCGAAACGCACGTCGAAGAGCTGTTCACCAACTGGGATGATGACGGGGAAATGGTGAGCCAGCTGGTGATGGGGTTTATTAATAAACCCCAATCCGTCAATTTCCAGGAGATCATCAGCAAGGATAAATGGGATTTCGCCAAAGGCCTGCTGCAGACAGTGATGGATAAGAAGGAGGTGCTGATGGACCTTATCAAGCCTAAATTGAAGAATTGGGACCCGGAGCGCATCGCTACCCTGGATATGATCCTCATGCAAATGGGCGTTTCCGAATTCCTGTATTTTGAGACCATCCCTCCCAAGGTGACCATCAATGAATACATCGACCTGGCCAAGGATTACAGCACACCACAGAGCGGCCAGTTTGTCAATGGCATCCTGGACAATATCCATAAAGACCTGGTAAAGGAGGAAAAAATGCATAAGATCAATTTCAAGGCAAACCCGTAGGTTTGCAAAAAAATACCCCATGCGTTATTTAACGGCATTTTTATTGGCTGCGATCCTGATAGGCGGCTGCCAGGGCAATGATAAAAAAGCGGCAGCTTCCGCTCCTGCTGCCGGGGAAACCCGGGATTCTGCCCAGCTTACTTCGGTCCAATGGCTGGATTCCTCCAAAGATTTCGGAAAGATCGTCGAAGGGCAAAAGCTGGAAGTGGCATTTCGCTTTCGCAACACGGGAGATAAGCCCCTGGTGATCGAAAAAGTGCAGCCAAGCTGCGGTTGTACGGTGGCAGAACAACCCAAGGAGCCGATACAGCCCGGGCAGGAAGGACAGATCAAAGCTTCTTTCAACAGCGAAGGCCGCGTGGGCACCAACCACAAGACGATCTTCGTCTATGCCAATATGAAGGACGCCAAAGCCCATCCCCTGGTATTTGTGGTACAGGTGGAAAAGAAGGCTTCCTAAAAGATCATTCAATTCATCATTCTCAAACAAACAAATAATACAATGACTCAATTAGTGGTTCTATTACAAGCAGGTGCACCAGGAGGGGGCGGATCCTTTCAATTGATCCTGCTGGGAGGTATGATCCTGGTATTCTGGCTGTTTATGATACGTCCCCAACAAAAAAAGGCCAAGCTCGCCAAAAAGTTCCAGGAAGAAATGCAGAAAGGCGACAAGATCGTAACGATCGCCGGTATTCATGGCACTGTGAACAAGGTAAACGATGACGGCACCATCCAGATCGAGACAAGTCCCGGCAGCTATCTGAAGATCGAGAAGAGCGCCATCTCCATAGAGTGGACACAGAACATCAACAAGGCAGCTGCGGCACCAGCAGATAAAAAATAAACCAGGCCCCGCGATCGCGGGGCTTTTAGATTATAATATGTTCAGCGTAGGATTAACCGGCGGTATGGGGTCCGGCAAAAGCACGGTGGCCGGCATCTTCGAGGTGCTGGGCATTCCTGTGGCCTATGCCGACCGGGAAGCCAAAAGGGTCATGGCGGAGGACCCGGAGCTGCGACGGCAGCTCATCCGTCATTTCGGGGAGGAGACTTATGCCGGTGGTCAGCTGAACCGGCCCTACCTGGCAGCGCAGGTGTTTGCCGACAAAGAAAAGCTGGCGCTGCTGAACTCCCTCGTTCACCCTGCTACTATCGCCGCAGGAGAAAAATGGTTGGAGCAGCAAAAAGGCCGTGCACCTTACGCCATCCGGGAAGCGGCCCTGATCTTCGAGAGCGATTCCCTGCGATACATGGACTTCGTCATTGGGGTTTTCGCGCCTCAAACCCTGCGGATCCATCGTGTGCTCCAACGGGACCAATTAAGCAGGGAAGAGATCCTCCAGCGCATGCGCAGCCAGATAGACGAGGATATAAAGATGAAACTGTGCGATGCTGTCATCTATAATGACGAACAGCACCCGGTAATCCCCCAGGTGCTGTCCCTTCACGAAAAGTTGCTGCGTCTGTCCGCAGCAGCCGTATGATGATCTTATTTAAGCTTGCTGAGCGCGTCCTTGATCCTGCCCCAGGCCTTTTCAATATTCCCCATGCTGTTCGCAAAGGAGAAACGGACACAGGCCGGCTCTCCGAAAGCATCTCCCATGACTGAGGACACATGCGCATTGTTCAGCAGGTACATGCTGAAATCTCCGGAATTACTGATGGTAGTCGTCCCATCGGATTTGCCGTAGTAGGCGGATACATCAGGGAAAATATAGAAAGCGCCTTCAGGTTCGAAGCATTTCAGTCCCGGGATGGCTTTCACCAGCTCCAGGGTCTTTTTCCGACGATCCGTAAATTCCTTCACCATATCCATGGAAGGCGCCAGATCGGCAGTCAACGCCACTACGGCGGATTTTTGTGCAATGGAATTTGTGCCGCTGGTGAACTGTCCCTGCAGTTTCTCACATGCTTTAGCCACTTCGGTGTTTGCGGCAATATAACCCAGCCGCCAGCCCGTCATCGCAAAGCCTTTGCTCAGGCCATTGATGATGATGATGCGGTCCTTCAGATCGCTGAACTGGGCGATGCTCTCATGTTTTCCGGTGAAATTGATATATTCATATATTTCATCGGAGAGGATGAAAATATCAGGATGTTTGCGGAAGACGGCAGCCAGGGCTTCCAGCTCTGCCTTGCTGTAAACGGCGCCCGACGGGTTACAGGGTGACGAGAAGAGAAAGGCCTTTGTCTTGGGAGTAATAGCGGCTTCCAGCTGGGCAGGCGTGATCTTGAAGCCGCTGTCCAGGGTGCAATGTACTTCTACCACCTTTCCACGGGCGATCTTCACCAGCTCGGAATAGGTCACCCAATAGGGCGTGGGGATGATCACTTCCTCCCCTTCGTCCACCAGGGCAAGGATCACATTAGCCAGGCTTTGCTTGGCGCCTGTGGATACAACGATATTCTCCGGCTTGTAATCCAGGTTATTATCCCTCTTGAACTTGGTGCACACGGCTTCGCGCAGATCGGGATAGCCGGATACAGGAGTATAGTGGCTCCAGTTATCATCGATGGCTTTCTTCGCGGCGTCCTTTATATGCTTAGGGGTGTCGAAATCGGGTTCTCCGAGACTCAGGTCAATAACGTCGATGCCTTTCGCTCTTAATTCGCGGCCGAGCTTGGCCATTTTCAGGGTTTCCGGCTCGCTGAACCGGGAGAGAATTGATGATAATTGCATAATTAGTATATTAATTGAGCGCCGCAAAGGTAAAACATTGCGCAATTGAAAGCGGGGGTTTACCCGGTAAATAATTTGTATTATTTGTGCCAATAACAGGTGTGTTTTTGCGATTCTACTAATACGATTAGTATTCCGCCCGGGCCGGCTGCAGCGACAGGCTGCTTTCCAATCCGGCTCTTTTCTACCCCGGGGGGGTAGGAAACCCCTTATCTGGCCCGTATCCCGCGGGGGTTGAAGCCGCCCGGAATAATTGAAAATAGCTGATGGTATTCAATTCCTAAAACTTATATTTGCGGTTCTTAAAAAACAAACGAAACTTCCAATGAGAGCACTGGTGGGATTATTCGCCGCTTTACTTATTGTCATTTCACTGTACCAACTTTCTTTTACGTGGTTTGTCAACAGCCATGAATCGGCCATGGAAGCCAAGGCCAAAAGGCAAATAAACAGCCTTTATCCTTCGGCCGCCACAAAATATCCCGGTAACAAAGAGGCACAGGCCCTCTACCAGGACACCATTGATGAGGCATTCAACCTGCGTAAGAAACAATTACTGGACAGCACAAGAGAGACAAAGATCACCTGGTGGGGCACGACCTATCAGAAGTCCAAAGAGAGCGAGCTCCTGCTGGGCCTCGATCTGCAGGGCGGTATCAGCGTGACCCTGGACGTTGCATTGGATGGACTGATCAAGGGCCTGGCCAATAACTCCCGTGACCCGCAGCTGCTGAAAGCGCTTGACCTTGCCAATAAGAGGAAGGTGTCCAGCTCCAGCAACCTTATCGATCTGTTTGCACAATCTTATAAGGAGTTAAATCCCAATGGCAAGCTGGCTCCGCTGTTCGCCAATGCCAATCGCAATAAACTCAAATTCGAAGCAGCGGACGATGACGTGATCACCTATCTGCATGGCATGGCCAGCGCCGCCATGAAACAAACCTACAAGGTATTGCAGACCCGTATCGATAAGTTCGGCGTTGCTCAGCCCAGCATCAGCCTGGATGAGAACAGGGGTATCATCTCCGTCGAGCTGGCAGGCGCCACTGATCCGGAAAGGGTGCGCAATTATCTGCAGTCGACCGCCAATCTGCAATTCTGGGAAGTATACAACCTGGGTGAGCTGGAAACTTCTGTTGTCAGCGCCGATAAAGCTTTGGAAAATTATCTCACTGGCGTGAAGGCCGATACCGCTGTTGCGGGAAAGGATTCCACGGCGAAATCAAAAAATGATTCACTGGCCGCCAATGACCCGAATGCACATCCGCTGCTGAACCAACGGGTGATCCATTTCATACAGCCCCAGCAGGACCCCAAGACCGGACAGCCGCGTTATGCCGCCTACCTGGCCCAGGTATTGCTGAAAGATACGGGTACGGTCAACAGCTGGCTCAACAATCCCGTGGTTCGCAACAACTTCCCCCAGGACCTGAAATTCCTTTGGGGCAAACAGGGATTGGACGACAATGGCAAGCCGATCCCAGTACTGGATTTATACGCCATCAAGACGCTTCCTGGTACGGATAAAGCCCGTATCGAAGGCGCAGCCATCGAGGATGCGACCCAGGATTTTGACCAGATGACCAGCGAAGTGCTCGTAGAGATGAGCATGAACAAGCAAGGTGCCAAGGCCTGGGCCGATATGACCACTAAGAATACAGGCAAGCCCATCGCCATTGTATTGGACGACATCGTGTATTCCGCCCCGTTTGTCAACGAGCCTATCACAGGCGGCCAGTCCAGGATCACCATGGGACGCAGCGGCGGCTCCACGCATACCATCGAAGACGCGCAGGACCTTGCAAATATCATTAAAACCGGTAAGTTGGATGCCCCGGCAAAGATCGTACAGGAATATGTGGTAGGCCCTACCTTGGGTAAGGAAGCCGTCCACGGCGGTACCATGGCCTTTACGATCTCTTTTGTGGTGATCTTTATCCTCATGCTTGTCTATTACAACACGGCGGGATGGGTTGCAAATATTGCACTGGTATTGAACCTGCTGTTTACCATCGGGGTATTGAGCTCCCTGCATGCCACCCTGACCGCACCCGGTATCGCCGGTCTGGTGCTGACCATCGGTATGGCAGTGGACACCAACGTTATTATATTCGAGCGTATCAAGGAAGAGCTGACCCGGGGCAAGAGCTACCAGCTGGCGGTAAGCGATGGATATAAACGGTCTCTGGCGCCCGTGCTGGATGCCCACGTCACTACCCTGCTAACGGCCCTTATCCTTTTCTATTTCGGATTGGGCCCAGTGCTGGGCTTTGCCACCACCCAGATCCTGGGTATCCTGCTTTCGCTGTTCTGCGGCATCCTGGTGTCCAGGCTGATCACGGACTTCTATACGAATAAGAACCGCCATTTTAAATATTTTACACCGCTCTCCCGCCGCATCTTCAAGCATGCCTCTTTCAAATTCATCGAATACAGGAAAGTGGCGTATTTCATCTCTGTCGTAGTGCTCATACTGGGAGTCAGCTCCTTCTTCCATGGTTTTAAGGAAGGGGTCGAATTCAGAGGAGGCCGCAGCTATGTGATCAATTTCCATAAACCCGTCGAGGCTGTCGCAGCCCGTGATGCCTTGAAAAAAGCAATGCCTGACGCATCCCTGGAGATCAAGACCTATGGCAGCAACGAGCAACTGGAGATCACTACTGACTACAGGATCCAGGAGACGGGTAATACCATCGATTCAGCGGTGTTGGGCCAAATGTATGTGGGTCTCAAACCGCTCCTGCCGGGCGTAACGGCTTCGGAGTTTGCAACCAACAAGTATGTACAAAGTAACAAAACCGTTCTGCCTACTATTTCCGATGACCTGAAGTCCGGCGCGGTCAAGGCCGTCATATTCGCCATCATCATCATCTTCCTGTATATCTTTATCCGCTTCCGCGACTGGCGCTATTCATTGGGTACGATCATCGCCCTGCTGCATGACGTATTCGTCACGCTGGCGGTATTCTCTTTCCTTCATGAAGTTGTTCCCTTCCCCCTGGAGATGGACCAGCATTTCATTGCGGCCGTCCTCACGGTGGTAGGCTTCTCGATGAATGACACCGTGATCGTATTCGACCGTATCCGGGAGGACAGCCGCCTCATGAAGGGCGCGAGCAATGCCACGATCATCAATAAAGCTATCAACGATACACTTAGCCGTACGATCATGACCTCGCTGACCGTGTTTCTCACCATCCTGATCCTGTTCCTGGTGGGTGGTGAAGTGACCCGTGGGTTCGCATTCGCCATGCTCATCGGGGTGATCACGGGTACGTACTCGTCCATCTTCGTAGCGGCACCCTTCCTGGTGGATTTTGCCAAAGGCAAGCCCCTGGGCGCCGCCGGGCAGGAGCCCGCAGAGAAAGCGAAGGCGGCACCGGCCACTACGACCAGGTCTTAAGAGCTTGGATTAAACATATAAAAAAGGCCGGTCATTTCGACCGGCCTTTTTTATTACTACTTGTGGTGCGTCATCTTGTGATGATGTTTGACCACCTTATGGTGGTGTTTGTGATGGGCCGGCTTATGCGTCTGGGCCATGGCCGCTCCTGTCATCGTAACCAGCACCAATACAGACAAAAGGATTTTTTTGATCATATGTTTTTCATTTTTGGGTTAAAGCGGTTAATTAAGACTTCTTGGCGGCGGGAGCCTTATTCTCCTTAAACCGCTTGTCAGGCGTACCATCCTTCTTCAAGTGCGTGGTGGCAGGCGCTGTCTTTGCCGCATCCTTATTGGCCTTATAACGCATGTCAGCAGTACCGTCTTTCTTAGTCGGTCCGGCGGCAGGCTTGGCTGTAGTGGACGTCGTTGCGGCAGCGGCAGGCTTGGTCGCTTTGGCTTTCCTGGGAGTGGTCTGTGCAAAGGTCATGCCGGTTAAGGTCATGAGCAGGCTGGCAATCAATAAGAGCTTTTTCATAATAATTAGCGAGTTTTTAATGTCTAATTCAACGTATACAATGTGAATTTATTTAAACGCTGCACGGCCACCAAAAAAATCCGCGGGAATTAAATCGTATTTTTACTCATTAACCGGTTATTAACAATCAATTGTATATTAAAAAGATGCAAATATTTTGGGCATTGTTAACTAGTACTTAACCATTTTCCTAAATTAGTAAAGATAAACCATAGCAATTTTGCATCCATGCGTTCCTCTACCTTAAAATGGATCGTCCTATCTGCCACATTGCTGGCCGCGATCATCATAACGGTCCAGCTTTATTGGCTCAATATGGTCTATTCCTACGAACAGCGCCAATTCCACATCAACGTGGTGAAGAGCGTGCGCGGTTTATTCGAGGACCTGCAGATGAATGACGCCCCCGGCATCAGTCTTCAGCAACTGATAAAAAATCCGGGTAACAATTACTTCATCATAAAGGCGGACACCATTCCCCCTAAGGATTCCCTGACCTTTTATCTCCAGGATGAGTTTGCCCTTTTTGGCGTTCTCACCGATTGCAAGGTGGGTGCGTACAGCTATGTAGAGAAGAAATTCGTATACGAGGAGTTCCTGCCTACCCCCGCCACCAGGTATCCCCCCTCCAAGGCGATGTTGCAGGATCTGCCTGTACTGCCCAACGACGGTGACTATATCGTGCTTTATTTCCCTCACCGGCATGAATATATCCTGGAACAGATGGATTTCTGGATCGTCAGCAGCGCCATATTGTTTATTGCGCTTATTGGACTGGCGGTCAGTCTCTTCTATTTCTACCGGCAGAAATTCCTGGCCGAAGTGCAAAAGGATTTCGTCAATAACTTCACCCATGAGTTCAAAACGCCGCTGGCCGTCATGAAAATAGCTTCGGGGGTTTTGGCCCAGGAAAATATCCTCCAGCAGCCCGACCGGCTGGAACGGTATGCCGCGATCATCAAGAATCAAACCGAGCACCTGCAAACCCAGGTGGAGCAGCTGTTGAAAGCGGCCTCCTCGGAATCGAAGAACCTGCTTCTTCAAAAAGAGAACATTGACGCTCATCAGCTCATCGAGCAGGCCCTTAGCAAAGTACAACCCCTGATAGAGGAGAAAAAAGCAAGGATCGAACTGAAGACAGACGAAAGCAACAGCGTACTCCATGCCGATAAGGCCCACCTGGAGCTGGCGGTCGTCAATTTGCTGGAAAATGCCCTGAAATACTCCCCCGAACCCCGTATCGTGGTGGAAACGGGCAGTGCGGAAGACGAATTTTATATCTCCGTAAAGGATAATGGCGTCGGAATTGAAAAAAAATACCTGAAAAGCATCTTTAAGAAATTTTACCGCGTACCTACAGGTGATATTCACAATGTAAAAGGTTTCGGACTGGGACTGAACTTCGTCAAACGGATCATCGACGCGCACAATGGCAAGATCCGGGTCAATAGCCTGCCGGGTATTGGTACGGAATTCAGATTATTTATTCCTCTCAATTAAAGAATTATGCAACAGACCCCTAAAGTAAAAGTGCTCCTGGCCGAAGACGATCTTTCGCTCGGATATGTCATCAAGGATAATCTCGTCGATGCGGGTTATGAAGTGGTGCTCTGCCCTGATGGACAAACTGCCATCGAAAAATTCGACAAGAATGAGTTCAACATCTGCCTGCTGGATGTCATGATGCCCAATAAGGACGGCTTTGCCGTTGCCAAAAAGATCCGGCAGCAAAGCGATATGGTACCTATCCTTTTTCTCACGGCCAAATCCATGGAAGAGGACAAGATAAAAGGTTTTCGCAGCGGCGCCGACGATTACATTATCAAGCCCTTTAGTATCCAGGAGCTGTTGATGCGGATGGAAGTTTTCATCCGGAGGACCCGGAAAATGCACTCCGACAAAACAGTTTTCTTCACCATCGGCAACCTGCAATTCTCCTACACCGACCTGAAGCTCACCATCGACAAGGAAATATTCAATCTCACGCAAAAAGAAGCAGACCTGCTGAAATTCCTCTGCGAACATTCCAACAGGATCTTAAAAAGAGAGGAGGTCCTGCTGAATGTCTGGGGCAAGGACGATTACTTTTTAGGCAGAAGCATGGATGTATTCATCACCAAGCTCAGAAAATATTTCAAAGCCGATCCGGACGTAAACCTGGAGACGATCCATGGTGTGGGATTCCGATTCAATACGCCGCAGGATTAAATGTCTTCCCGGACATTATTATATATATTCTTTTTAAATTTAACTGCCCCAGACGCCTATTCCGGGATGGTTAACCCCTGATTAACAAGAATAACAAATAGTTTTGCCTCCTCAAAACGTTAAGCATAACCTATGTTTAAGAATCGGATCTTTTTGGTCTTATGTATTATTTTTTCAAGTATTTTACTTCGGGCGCAGCCCCGGCAGGATACCCTCCGCCTGACCTTGCCGGAAGCCGAAAAAATGTTCCTGGACAGTAATTTTCAGCTGCTGGCGGGCCGGTATAACATCGATGCCAGCAAAGCAATGATCATCCAGGCCCGTCTATGGCCCAACCCGAACTTCAGCATCAGCCACGGTTTGTATTCCGGCACGTTGAATAAGTTCTTTCCGACTGGCACGAATGACGAGACGACGGTGAATCTCTCCCAGCTGATCCAGCTGGCCGGCAAACGCAACAAACAGGTGAAGCTGGCGCAGGCGGGTGCGCAACTGACGGAATTCCAGTTCTTCGACCTGATGCGTACCCTGAAATATACGCTCAGGACGGATTTCTTTCATATTTATTACCTGGAGCAATCCGCTGGAATTTATAATGAAGAGATCAGGGCCCTGCAGCAGATAGTGAATGCTTTTAACGAGCAGGCCGGAAAAGGCTATATCTCCGAAAAGGAGGTTATCCGGATCCGGGCCCAGCTATACACTTTCCAGAGCGAGTACAGCGACCTGATCGGTCAGATAAATGACCTGCAAAGTGAGCTCCGGCTCGTGCTTCAGGCAAAGCCTGGTATTTACCTCAACCCCGTCACAGATTCCAGCCTCCTGGATAAGCTGGACCCGGGTCAATACCCCTTGAGTACCCTCGTGGACTCCGCCTATCACAATCGTACAGACCTTCAGATGGCACGCGCCAACACCAATATCAACCGGCTGAATTACAATTACCAGAAAGCGCTGGCCGTACCGGATCTGACGCTGTCACTGGGATATGACGAGGCGGGGAGCTTTCTGACCAACTACTATGGCATCGGAGCTTCCATTGACCTGCCGTTCTTCAATCGCAACCAGGGGAATATCAGGTCCGCCAGGGCCCAGATCGCCAGCTCGCAGGCCGTGGAAAAAAGCACGCAGGCCACCGTTGAAGAGAATGTATCGGCGGCGCTGCAGAAAGCATTCGCACAGCAAAAGCTCTATCGTACCGTCGATCCGAAATTCTACGGAGATTTTTCCAGGCTGCTGCACGAAGTAGTCGTCAACTACCAGAAACGCAATATCAGCATCCTGGACTTCCTGGACTTTTACGATTCCTATAAACAGAACACCCTGCAGCTGAATTCCATTCAATTCAACAGGGTCAGCGCTTTCGAGGATATAAATTATTACACTGGCACCAACTTCTTCAACTGATCTGATAATCAAAAAAAAATTGTGATGAACTATACCTTTAAACAATATGCGGCACCCTTTATCATCGTTTCTTCCGCCTTATTGTTTTTTGCTTTATCCGGCTGCACCAGCGGCGCCGAGGCTCCTGCGGCCGAAAAAGGGAAATATGTGCTGCCTGATTCTTTGGCACGGAACATCAAACTGGACAGTGTGGTCAATTCCCGGGTAGTCAACTCCATTACCCTCACGGGCAAGGTTACCTTCAACGAAGATAATGTGGCGAAGATCTATCCACTGGTGAGCGGGAACATTACAGATATAAAGGTCATGCTGGGAGATTATGTTCAGCAGGGACAAACCCTGGCCGTCATCCGCAGTGGCGAGATGGCCGGCTACAGCAATGACCTTATCACGGCGGAGACCAATGTCGCCGTCGCCAGGAAGAACCTGGAGGCAACAAAAGATATGTACAGGAGCGGGCTGGCTTCCGCCAGGGACTCCATCGCTGCGCAGGCTGGTTATGACCAGGCCACTGCCGCTCTGCACAAAGCGCAGCAGGTATTGCAGCTCAATGGAGGCAGCCGGAACGGTCAATACCAGGTGAAAACCCCTATCAGCGGGTTTGTCGTGGAAAAGCTGGCTACCAATAACATGTCCCTCCGTCCCGACAACAGCAGCAACCTGTTCACCATTTCGGACCTGAAGAACATCTGGGTGATCGCAAATGTTTACGAATCCAGCATCGCCCTGATCAAGCCAGGCGATAGCGTCAATGTAACCACCCTCTCCTATCCCGATAAGGTCTTCAGGGGAAAGGTAGACAAGATCATGAACGTCCTGGACCCAACCAATAAGGTCATGAAAGTGCGTATCGTGCTTGCTAACCCTGGCTACCTGCTGAAGCCTGAGATGTTCGCGAACGTGATGCTCAACAACAAGGAGAACAAACAGATGCTATCCGTTCCCAGTACGGCGCTGATCTTTGACCATAGCCAATACTATGTCCTGGTGTATAAGAGCCCTTCGGATATCACCATCCGCGCCGTACAGGTGAGTGGCACCATCGGGGACAAGACCTATATATCAGAAGGTCTTTCGGAAGGCGAGAAAGTCATCGGGTCGCAGGCCCTATTGATCTACCAGGAACTGAACAGCTAGTTTGGGTACTTTAAACCAATTCAGATGAACAAAGTATTAAAAGGCATTCTCGCTTTTTCGCTTAAGAATAAATATTTCATTTTTTTCGCCACGGTCCTGCTGGCCGTATACGGTTTCTTCACCTTTCAGAAAATGCCCATCGAGGCGTTTCCGGATGTCACCAATACGGAGATCACCATTATTACGCAGTGGCCTGGTAGAAGCGCCGAAGAGGTGGAGAAATTCGTGACCATTCCCATAGAGATCACACTAAATCCGGTGCAGAAAAAGACCAGCCTCCGGAGTACGAGCATCTTCGGCCTCTCTGTTGTAAAGCTGATATTCGACGACGATGTGCCTGACAGCTATGCACGTCTCCAGGTGAATAACCTGCTGCCCAATGCCGAGCTGCCCGAAAACATCAACCCCCAGGTGCAGCCGCCCACGGGTCCCACAGGGGAAGTATTTCGCTATACACTGGAAAGCAGCTTCCGGGACCCCCGCGAACTTAAGACCTTACAGGATTGGGTGGTCGATCGCGAGCTGCGCTCCGTCCCGGGTATCGCCGATATCGTCAGCTTCGGGGGAATGGTAAAGACATACGAGATCAGGGCCAACCCCCAGAAGCTGGCCGACCTGGGCATTACGCCCCTGGACATATCTAATGCCGTGGGCAAGAACAATATCAACATCGGCGGGGATGTCATCAATAAGAACTCCCAGGCCTATGTTGTACGGGGCATCGGCATCCTGAATGATATCAACGAGATCAAGAACATCATCGTAGAGAACATCAATGGCATCCCGATCCTGGTAAAAGATATTGCGGATGTGGAGATCTCCAATCTTCCCAGGCTTGGGGAGGTGGGCAGATCTGACGCCATCGACAGCACCGCGCACAGGACCCTGCGCAACAATCCAGATGCCGTCGAAGGGATCGTCCTCATGCGTAAGGGAGAGAATCCCGATGAGGTGATCAAGGGCCTGAAGACCAAAATAAAAAAGCTGAATGAACGGGTGCTGCCTTCAGACACCCATATTGTGCCTTTTTACAACCGGGAAGACCTCATCCATTACGCCACCCATACTGTGCTGCACAACCTGATAGAAGGTATACTGCTGGTGACCCTCATCGTATCCCTGTTCATGTTCAACTGGCGTACGACGCTCATCGTATCCATTATCATTCCGCTGTCCCTGCTGTTTGCCTTTATCTGTCTCAACCTGATGCATATGTCGGCCAACCTGCTGTCCCTGGGCGCCATCGACTTCGGGATCATCATCGACGGAGCGGTGGTCATGGTAGAAGGACTCTTCGTACTGTTGGACCATAAGGCAAAAGAGGTGGGGATGGACAGGTTCAACAAGCTGGCTAAAATGGGCATGCTGCGGAAGAAAGGAGCCGAATTGGGAAAAGCCATCTTCTTTACCAAGCTGATCATCATCACCGCCCTGCTGCCTATTTTCTCTTTCCAGAAGGTGGAGGGCAAAATGTTCACGCCGCTTGCCTATACCCTGGGATTTGCCTTATTGGGAGCCCTGATCTTCACATTGACGCTGGTGCCTGTTTTGGTGAACGTGCTGCTCCGGAAGAATGTCCGGGAAAAGCACAATCCTTTTACTCATTTTCTGCAGGGGGCCATCATGCAGTCCTTCCGGTTCGTCTTCAAGCATAAGAAATCCTCGATCCTGGTTGCCATGGTGGTGATCGCAGCGGGGCTGTATTCTTTTAAGTTCCTCGGTTCGGAGTTTTTGCCAGAGCTGAATGAAGGCTCTATCTGGGTGCGCGCCACCCTACCCTACAGTATCTCCCTGGACTCCTCCGTAACGCGGGCGACGCAGATGCGGGCGATCATGATGAAATTCCCGCAGGTGAGAAGGGTCATGTCGCAGACGGGACGCCCCGACGACGGAACGGATGTCGCGGGCTTTTATAACAATGAATTCGGCGTATCGCTGTATCCGCAGGAAGAATGGGATCCTAAGATCTCCAAGGACGAGCTGATCGAGCAAATGCGACAGGCATTGTCCGTAGTGCCGGGCGCGGAGCTGAACTTCTCGCAACCCATCATGGACAATGTGGAAGAGGCCGTTTCCGGCGTGAAAGGTTCCATCTGTGTAAAGATCTTCGGGGACTCCCTCCAGTATATGGAAGATCAATCCAACAAAGTCTACGGTATATTGAAAAATATCCGGGGCATCGAGGATCTCGGCGTGATCAAGAACATCGGGCAGCCGGAACTGGACATCGACCTGGACCAAAGCAGGATGGCCATATACGGCGTATCGGCAGCCGATGCCAATGCGGTGGTCGAGATGGCCATCGGGGGCAAGGCGGTGACCCAGCTATACGAAGGGGTGAGAAAGTTCGACATCCGCATACGGTTCCCCGAGAACTTCCGGGCCACGGAAGGGGACATCGGTAATTTGCTGGTACCCACGCAAGGCGGTTCCAAAGTGCCCATCCGTGAAATTGCCAGACTCACACAAAAAACAGGGCCTTGCCTGATCTTCCGGGACGACAATGAACGCTATTCCGCCATCAAGTTCTCTGTAAGGGGAAGGGATATGGGCAGCACCATCGCGGAAGCCCAGGAAAAGGTGGGGGACGCGGTGAAACTGAGGAAAGGTTATACCATGGTATGGCAGGGAGATTTCGAGAATCAGCAACGCGCATCCAAACGTCTGGTCCAGGTGGTGCCCATCAGCCTGCTGCTGATCTTCCTGTTGCTGTTCGTCATGTTCGGCAACCTGAAAGATGCCGGCCTGGTGTTCCTCAATGTTCCCTGTGCCGTCGTGGGCGGCATCCTCGCTTTACTGATCACAGGAACGAATTTCAGCATTTCCGCAGGCATCGGGTTCATTGCCCTTTTCGGGATCTGTATCCTGGAAGGCGTGTTGCTCATCACGGCATTTAAACACAATCTGGAACGGATAAAAGGCCTGGAAAGTCCCTTGTATACTTCCATCAAGCTGGGGGTGAACGACCTGATCCGTCCCGTATTGATGACGGCCCTGATGGCTACCATCGGGTTGCTGCCAGCCGCCGTTTCCACCGGTATAGGTTCGGAAAGCTCCAGGCCGCTGGCCAGGGTAGTGATAGGAGGATTGCTTTGCGCCACCGTCTTTTCGCTCCTGATCTTCCCGCTGGCATTCTTCTGGTCCTACAGGAAAGTAGATACCAAACACAACGGATAAAACTTAAAGGCCGGGCTGACGCCCGGCCTTTAAGTTCATATATTTGCTTCATGTCTGGAAAACCATGTATCCTAGGACTGGCTATCCTCCTGCTGATGAGCAGTCCTGTTGCAGCACAGGATTTTTTCAAGGCTTCCCCCACCTATAACCCCGGCCGGGTAAATGGAGTGGTCATTGCCGAGGCTGCCATTGGAACAGCCGTCACTATCGGGCTCAATTACCTCTGGTATAAGAAATTCCCCCGCAGCAAATTCCATCTGTTCAACGACAACAATGAATGGTTGAATATGGACAAAGTAGGCCATGCCACTACGGCGTATAATGTTGCCGCCATTCAGACCGACCTGTTACGGTGGGGTGGCGTGCGACCGGGCGTAGCGGCGGTTGCCGGCACTTTGACGGCGCTGGGATTCCTTACCATGGTCGAGATCATGGACGGGCATTCCGTCAAATGGGGGTTCTCCAAAGGGGATATGCTGGCCAACCTGGCCGGCTGCATGCTTTTCGAAAGCCAGCAGCTCATGTGGGGACAACAACGCATCAGCCTTAAATATTCCTATCATCACACTTTATTTGCACATTACCTTCCGGGTGAGCTGGGCCGCAACCTCCCGCAACGCATGCTGAAGGACTATAATGGTCAGACCTATTGGCTGTCCGTGAACATAGGGTCCTTCCTGCCTGCCAGCAGCGGTTTCCCCAACTGGCTGAACCTGTCGGCCGGCTATGGCGCTGAAGGGATGATCGGTGGAGTGAAGAATCCTGCAGCCATCAACGGCCAGCCCATTCCGTCATTTAAGCGTTACCGGCAATTCTATTTTGCCTTCGATACCGATCTCTACCGGGTGAGCGGCTTATCGCCCCTGTCCACTACCCTGCTGAAGCTGAACCGTACCTTTAAGATGCCTGCGCCCGCCATCGAGTGGAATCAACAGGATGGTTCGAAGTGGCATTGGATTTATTTTTAGGGTTTTATGGAGGCTTTGTATAATCTGATCCCGCTTTCATTCGTTACTTTTGCTCACAATTAAAATTTGCTGAATGGATTCGAACCTGCTCATTATTGCCATCGCCTTTGCCACCCTGGTAGCCGGGGCATTGGTTTACCTGTTCCTCAGGCAGCGCAGAGAGATTAAACAGGCGCAGCAGCGGGGGCCTGAGAATGGAAATGAAAGCATCCCTACCCGACAGCTGCAATTGCAGGCTTACGAACGCTTGATCCTGCTCACCGACCGGATCGCTTTGCCTAATCTTATTCAACGGGTGAATACACCCGATCTCAGTGCCCGGGAAATGCAAAGCCTGCTCATTCACAGCATCCGGCAGGAATTTGAGCACAATATCACCCAGCAGATCTATGTATCGGCGGAAGCCTGGGATGCAGTCCGAAATTACAAAGAGCAGAATCTACTCATTATCAACCAGGTAGCCTCCTATTTACCGCCAGAAGCCTCGGGACTGGAGCTGAATAAGCATTTGCTGGAGCTGCTGGTGCAGAGCCCGAAGGCCTCGTTGCAGAACATCGTTTCGGATGCGCTCAGCTATGAAGCGAAGAAGCTGATGTAAGACGCCCGGCGCTTAGTAGTACCTTTAAGCTTATCATATGCCTGGAAAAAAAATATACACCGACAGCGGCATCGAAATAAATGAAGTATACTCGGCGGCGGATCTTGCCGGGATGGTTCCCGAAGATGCACTTCCAGGCGAATTCCCCTATACAAGAGGCGTCCAGCCCGACATGTACCGGGGCAAGCTTTGGACGATGCGGCAGTATGCCGGCTTCAGCACGGCGGAAGAAAGCAATGAACGTTACCATTACCTGCTGAGCCAGGGAGTGATGGGGTTGAGCGTGGCCTTCGACCTTCCGACGCAGATAGGCTACGACAGCGATCATCCCCTCTCCGAGGGTGAAGTAGGCAAGACGGGCGTGGCCATCGATTCCATCGAGGACATGGCCACCCTCTTCAAGGGCATACGACTGGAAGACGTCTCCACCTCCATGACCATCAACGCCACGGGTTACATCCTGCTGGCTTTCTATACGGCGCTGGCCAAACAGCAGGGCGCGGACCTGAGGAAGATCACCGGCACCATCCAAAACGACATTTTAAAAGAGTATGCCGCCAGGGGCACCTATATCTATCCCCCCAAGCCCAGCATGCGCATCATCACGGATATTTTCGAATGGTGCAGCCACGAGCTGCCAAAGTGGAATACCATCTCCATATCGGGCTACCATATCCGTGAAGCCGGCAGCACTGCCGTACAGGAGATAGCGTTTACACTCAGCAACGGGAAGGCCTATGTGCAGGCGGCAATGGCGAAAGGACTGGATATAAATGTTTTTGGCAAGCGGCTGTCCTTCTTTTTCAATGCGCATAACAACCTGTTCGAGGAAGTGGCCAAATTCCGGGCTGCCCGTAAGATGTGGGCCGTCATCATGAAGGAGCTGGGGGCTACGGACCCGGGAGCCCTGAAACTACGGTTCCACACGCAGACGGGAGGCAGCACGCTTACGGCCCAGCAGCCCATGAACAATATTTCCCGGGTGACGATGCAGACGCTCGCAGCTGTATTGGGCGGGACGCAGTCCCTGCATACCAACGGTTATGACGAGGCTCTCAGTCTTCCGACGGAAGAGGCGGCGAGAATAGCGCTCCGGACACAGCAGATCGTTGCCTTCGAAAGCGGCGCCCCCGATACGGCGGACCCCCTGGCCGGCAGCTACTTTGTGGAGTCCCTGACCCACGCGGTGGAAGAACAGGCCTGGCAGCTGATGAACCAGATAGATGCAATGGGTGGCAGCGTCAGCGCCATAGAACAGGGATTTATCCAGGAAGAGATCGCCCGAAGCGCCTATACCTATCAGCGCCAGGTGGAGACGGGCGAAAAGATCATCGTGGGCGTCAACAAATTCCAGGTACAGGAAACAAACTCGATCCCCTTATTCAGGGTGGACGACTCTATCCGGCAGATCCAGACGGAAAAGCTGGCCTCGCTCCGGAAAAGAAGAGACCCCGCCCGCTGTGATTCCATCCTGCAGGACCTCAATGATAAAGCCGCTTCCGGCGAAAATATCATGCCTGTCGTCGTCGAGGCGGTAGAGCATTTCTGTACCCTGGGAGAGATCGCCGATACGCTGCGGGAAGTGTTCGGAGAATATAAATGAGCTTTTTCACCGGCCTAATATACAAACGCCCTGCTGCTGATCCGCCCTTCGTTGGAAAGGGTCAGGATATAAATGCCATGGGGATGATCGAAAGCAATTTCCGACTGGATGTCCCCGGCCTGGCCGTTTACTATCTGCCGCGCCAGCGGCTTACCATCCTGCGACCAGATGTTGACCTGGTAAGTGCCTGCCCCTTCCAGGTGGAGAAAGGTCTTTACCGAATTCCCCTGCGCACTCACGCCCTTGATGGCTGTCCGTCCTGTCGCGCCCAGCTTTACAGGCGCTATTGCCGAATAATAGGCGCTTCCATCCGATAAAGTCGCAGCTATGCGATAGTAAACAATGGCTGAGCTTACAGGATTTGCGTCGATATAGGTAGTGGCGCTCTCTGTCCTGAAGACGGGCGTGAAATCCGTCCCATTGAAGGAACGTTGTACGACGAATTGCGTGCGCTCGGAAAAGCCATCGGTATTCCACTGTAAGCTGATGTTCTTTTCACCATTGACTTGGGCAGTAAGGTTGATCGACTGTTCTGCCAATACGCCGGCATTTGACTGCCCCTGAACGCTGATGTTATCGAAGACAAAGCGGCTGGTGCCGCCGGAATTGATGGTAGTGTTATAGCCATACAGCCTGAAGGTGACAGTGGAAGGAATGGACTGAAAAGCAGCCGGAAGCGTGACGGTGTAAGTGGCATAATTATAGGTCATGCTGCCCGTCGCAATATCCGCAGCATAATTGTCCAGGCTGCTCCGCAAGCTCCAGTTATTGGGACCGGCGCCCTGGGGAGTGCCAGTATTGCTGCGGCGTTGAATAAGGGTCACTGTGTTCAGCACCAGGTAACGACCTGTATTCGCCGTGAGCGTAAATTGTACATAGCCGTTTGCATCGGGCGTACTTGCCGCTGTCCAGCCGCCTTCGCCATACCACTCGCTACCACTGTTGAAGGAGCTGCTGGTGATGGAAGAGCCAAGGGAAAGGGGGCTTACGGTAAGATGATTGCCGGCATTGCCGTTCAGGTTGGAATTGAGCGGCCAGTTACCGGCGTTCTGTGCTTGCATGCTGATAAATGTGAATAAGGTGATAATAAGGGTACTTATAGCTTTCATACATATCGATTGTTGCCAAGGATAGACAATTGGCCTGCCAGTTGACACTTTACTCACTATCAGCGGCATATATTTCCTTCTTTTCCATATCTATTCCCAAAAAAGGACCAGCATTCCCTTAATAGGGCCAGTCCGGGAAAGGGAATGATGCTGCCAGCCTATTTTTCCATAAACATAAATATTACGGGAAGCGCTGTGGAATCGTGGAACGGGGGTGTCTCAATATAAACACATCATCATGGAAATACAGCAAATCTCACGGGCGGATATACTCGACATTTTGTTCGATGGCCGCAACAAGGATTATGGCGCCTATCAATTGCGCAAAACGTATAACAAAAGACTAACGAGGGCGTTGGCCGGTATGGCGTCGATCTGCCTGTTACTGATCGGCGGTTATACATTGGCGGGAAGATCGCATGCGAACGTTAAGCCACTGGACAACCCAACGGACGTCATCCTGACCGATGCGCCGAAGGAGAAGGAAAAGGTTATTATTCCTCCGGTGGTCCCTAAAACCCCTCCCCCGCAGGTGGCAATGATCAGGAACACGATTCCCCGGGTGGTCCCCAATGATCAGGTGAAGCCGGAAGATGTTCCGCCGCCTGATGACGACATGGACAAAATGAAGATCGGCACGGCCAATCAAAAAGGCGCCGACTTCGACGGTACGCCAGGCCCTCCCACGAATGGCACGGGCGCCGGCGCCGTGATCGAAGCGCCCAAACACGATGAAGAAGACACGAAGATCTGGACAAAAGTAGAGATCGAATCCTTTTATCCTGCGGGCATGCCGGCCTGGCTGCGATTTGTATCGAAAAATTTTCACGTGCCGGAAGAAGCCATCGCGAACAACGCAGGCGGCACCGTCATCGTCCAGTTCGTGGTTGATAAGGAAGGGAATGTCAGCGACGTGCATGCAGTGGAAGGGCCCCAGGAACTGAGAGCCGAAGCCGAGCGGGTCATTAAGAAAAGCGGCAAATGGACGGCCGCCGTTCAGAATGGAGCGAAGGTCAATTCTTACAAAAGACAGCCTATCACCGTAAAGATCGATAGCGAATAACCTACCCTTCTTTTGCTAATTCCCCCGGGCCGCCACTGGCGGCTTCGGGCATTGCAGCCACAGCCGGCTTCGCGACAAGGGAGGTATCCAGCTCTTTATGAATTTTCATCAGCAGCTCCATATTGTTCTCCAGCTTGCCCGACAAGTCGGCAATTTTCTCCTGCGCTTGTGCCAGCTCCCCTTTCAACGCTTCTATCGTTGCTGCCCGCTGGTCCAGCTGTCCCTTAAGCACACTCATCCGCTCATCTGACTGCAACCTGTATTCCTCAAACTTTTCTTTTATCCACAGCAGCCCTTTGTACAGGTTGTCCCCTTCCGGCTGTAACAGCTCCGCAGGTATGGCTTCTACGGGCACGAGCAATTCGCCAGCCTCCAGGGCCAGCCGGGGCGCCTGCCTTTTCCTCCGGTGATGTATATAGGTAGTAATTAACAGGACGATCACAAATATGGGCAGGAACACCCAAAGCACAATCCGAAGAAATTGTCCTAGCTCAAACAGGCTGATGGCCAGTAGATGCATGCTCATTAATTTAAAGTAAAGCTGATTACATATTGTCCTGCAATTACTTATGAATTATCGAATTACTTTTTTCCTACAGTAGCCGGAACAGGTTAACAGGGGGAGAATGGAGCCTTTGGAGCAATAATAGGGCCAAAACGGGGAATGCGTTCACGCCTAAAAATGAACCATTGACCGATGGCTTTTCCCGTGGTTTGCCGTCTGCATAAATTGGGTTTGGGATGGCTGTTTTTAGCACAAATTTGGAGTCCAAAGATTATCAATACATCCTAAAATCGAATAATCATGAACCTCAAAAAAATGATCGCCCCTGTCGTCCTGATCATCGGGCTGCTATCTTTTTCCCAGACCTATGCTCAACGGGGGGATACGGCAGCCATGCGCCAGCGCCAGGAAGCCATGATGAAAAAAATGCAGGAAGACCTCAAGCTCACCTCTGTACAGGTGGACTCGTTGACTGCCATTCAGAAAGAGTTCCAGCCAAAGATGCGTGAGATCTTTATGGACCAATCCCTCAGCAGGGAAGACAGACAGGCAAAAATGCAGCCGTTGAATGACGAACGGAACAAACGGGTCCAGGCCGTGCTTGGAGATGACCTTTACAAGAAATACCAGCAGTGGATGGAAGACAACCGGCCTCAGCGTAGAAATCGATAAAAAAAGAGCGCCTCCGGCGCTCTTTTTTTATATTAACCTTTTTTTTGTTCTTTGGCCCAGTTGTCCCGGAGCGTCACTGTCCGGTTGAAGATCATTTTGTCTTCAGAGCTATCCTTATCAAGGGTAAAATACCCCTTACGCAGGAACTGGTAACGTTCGTCGAATTTTGCATGACTGAGGGCCGGCTCTGCATAAGCCGCAGGCAGCACCTGGAGGGAGTCGGGATTGATATAATCCTTAAAATCGCCTTCTTCGCTGGCAGGGTTCTCCACTTTGAACAGGCGATCATAAAGCCGTACTTCCGCGGTGACGGCATGCCGTATGCTCACCCAATGAATGGTGGCCTGAACTTTTATATTGGCGTTCTCCCCGCCGCTTTTGCTGCCGGGAAGATAAGAGCAACGCAGCTCGGTGATATTCCCCGCCGCATCTTTGATCACTTCATCGCACTGGATGATATAGGCGCTTTTCAGTCTTACCTTCTGCCCTGGCGACAGGCGGAAGAACTTCTTTGGCGGAACCTCCATGAAATCCTCCCGCTCGATGTACAGCTCCCGGCTGAAAGGGATCTCCCTATATGTGGTTTCCGGGTCTTCGGGATTATTTTCGCTTTTCAGGATCTCTTCATCTTCCGTATAATTCGTCAGTACGACCTTCACGGGGTCGAAGACCACCATGCGGCGCAGGGCGATCCTGTTCAGGTGCTCCCGGATGCAAAACTCCAGCAGCCCCACTTCGATAAGGTTGTCCCTTTTCTGCACGCCTATCTTTTCTGCGAAGGTGCGGATGCTTTCCGGAGTGTACCCCCTGCGGCGCAGACCGGCGATCGTAGGCATACGGGGATCGTCCCATCCTGTCACATGCCTGTCATTCACCAGCTGCAGGAGCTTCCGTTTGCTCATCACCGTGTAGCTGAGATTGAGGCGGGCGAACTCATATTGATGGGAAGGGAATATTTCGAGCTTGTCGATGAACCAGTCGTACAACGGCCTGTGGGGCACGAATTCCAACGTACAGATGGAATGCGTGATATGCTCGATGGAATCGCTCTGTCCGTGGGCAAAGTCATACATCGGATAGATGCACCAGGCATCACCTGTACGATGATGGTGGGCATGTTTGATCCTGTACAGGATGGGATCCCGCATATGCATGTTGGGAGCGCTCATATCGATCTTTGCCCTCAGCACCTTTTCTCCGTCCTTGTATTTCCCCGCTTGCATGTCTGCAAAGAGCTGCAGGTTCTCCGCGATGCTCCGGCTGCGATAGGGACTGTCCTTACCCGGCTCCGTGGGCGTTCCTTTCAACTGAGCGATCTGCTCGCTACTGCTGTCATCCACATAGGCCAGGCCTTTTTCGATGAGCTTGACGGCAAACTGGTATAGTTGTCCGAAATAATCGGAGGCATATAGTTCATTGGCCCATTCAAATCCCAGCCAGCGGATGTCGGCCTTGATGCTGTCCACATATTCCACATCTTCGGTCACGGGGTTCGTATCGTCAAAACGGAGGTTCGTCTTACCCCCATATTTTTGGGCCAGACCAAAGTTGAGGCAGATGGACTTGCTATGACCGATGTGCAGATAGCCATTGGGCTCCGGGGGAAAACGGGTGAGAATGGTCTTATACCTGCCTGCACCCAGGTCCTCTTCCACTATTTCCTCCAGGAAATTCAGGGATTTTTCCTCTTCTTTTTTGATCTCGTTCATTCTGCGAATTTACGATTTACGGGGCAGGTGGACAAACTCAGCCGGTCCTTTTCCCGAATAGCAGGCTGCCGATACGGACCATGTTGCTGCCCTCCCGGATGGCGATCCTGTAATCGCCGCTCATGCCCATGGAAAGCAGGAAAAGCTGATTCGGCGAGGACTGCGCAGCACCGAAATGCCGGTCGAAAAGCGCTTTCAACCCCTTAAATTCCTCCTGGAGCTTGCTTTCGTCCTCCGTAAAGGAGGCCATGCCCATCAATCCCCGGATACGGATGTGTGTGAACTCCTGCGGTGTCGTTCTGACAGCCTGCAGTACTTCTTCCAGCTCAGCGGCATCCAGCCCGAATTTGGTCTCTTCCCGGGCGATATGCACCTGGAGAAGACAAGGGATGGTCCGGTGGTGGCGGGCCGCTTGCTTATGGATCTCCTTCAGCAGGCGCAGGCTGTCCACACCGTGGATCAGATGAACGAAAGCGGCGATATATTTCACTTTATTGGACTGGAGATGACCTATAAAATGCCAGCGGATATCTGCCGGCAGCTGTGCCTGCTTGTCTACCAGCTCCTGGACATAATTCTCCCCGAAATCTCTTTGCCCCAGGTCATACAAGGCCATGATATCCTCTACGGGCTTGGTCTTGGAAACCGCCACAAGCTGCACACCGGGTCCCAGCTCGTCAAGGATGGATGTATACGCCGACTTGTCGATCATACGGCGAAGTTACTACTTTAATATACTTACTTTAATATGCTCCTGCTGATGACAATGCGCTGTACTTCGCTGGTGCCTTCATAGATCTGGGTGATCTTGGCATCCCGCATCATCCTTTCCACATGGTATTCCTTCACATAACCATACCCGCCGTGCACCTGTACGGCCTCCGTGGCCGTCCACATGGCCGTCTCGGAAGCATAGACCTTTGCCATGGAGGCGCTGAGGGTAAAATCGAGATGATTGTCCTTTTCCCATGCCGCACGAAGGCAAAGCAGGCGCGAAGCCTCGATACGGGTAGCCATATCCGCCAGCTTGAACTGGATGATCTGGTGGTTCATGATCTCCTTCCCGAAAGCCTTTCTCTCTTTGGAATATTGCAGTGCCAGCTCGTACGCTCCACTGGCGATGCCCAGGGCCTGGGAAGCAATGCCGATGCGCCCTCCACTGAGGGTCCTCATGGCGAACTTAAAACCGAACCCATCCTCCCCTATCCTGTTCTCCTTCGGCACTTTTACATCCATGAACTGGATGCTGTGCGTATCACTGCCCCTGATACCCAATTTATTTTCTTTTGGTCCCACCGTCACGCCGGGCGTATTCTTTTCCACGATGAAAGCGTTGATGCCATGGCTGCCTTTGGCGACGTCCGTCTGCGCCATGACCAGGTATACGGAGGCGGAGCTGCCGTTGGTGATCCAGTTCTTCGTACCATTGAGCAAATAATGGTCACCCATATCCTCGGCAATGGTCCGCTGTGAAGTGGCGTCACTGCCCGCTTCGGGCTCGCTGAGCAGGAAAGCGCCGATATAGAGCGCTCCGTCCTTGCGGCCCTGGGCCAAAGGAACCAGGTATCGCTGCTTTTGCGCTTCCGTTCCGTACTTCTCCAAACCCCAGCACACCAGACTGTTATTAACGCTCATGCACACGCTGACGCTGGCGTCTATCTTGCTGATCTCTTCCATGGCCAGCACATAGCTGATCGTGTCCATCCCCGCCCCGCCATACTTCGGGTCCACCATCATGCCCATGAAACCAAGCTCTGCCAGCTTGCATATCTGCTCTTTCGGAAAGCGCTGGTGCTCATCCCTGTCGATCACGCCAGGCAGGCATTCGGTGCGGGCAAAATCCCTGGCGGCCTTCTGTATCATCAAATGTTCTTCGGATAGTTGAAAATGCATGCGATGAAGGAGTTTTTGCCAAAAATAAAAGAAAGTTGTTTAGTAAACTAACAGTTGTAAGTTTTTTTGGACAAAAGAGGGCGCTTCAGGGATGAAAGGTAATTGCCGGTCGCTTACTGTTTCCGGGGGTCAATATAGCGGACCTGGGGGCCTGTCTTTTCGTGGAGCAGCGCAATAACGGTCTTGAAAATAACGATGAACAAGCCTGCCTCTTCTTCCGTGAAATTACTGCTCTCGTCATCGCCTTCGTTGTAAATAATGGCAGCGACGAACTGCAATAATTCCGGCTGGCAGAACGAATCCATGATCTCCATGGCATCCGTCTCGTCAAATCCATCGTGGAAGACCTCTTCCATCTCCTCGAACTCCGCGTTGAAGGATTTTTCGAACTCCTCCTCCGTCACGGCGGGAATATGCTGCTGCAGCTCGCGGAAACTCAATAGTATAATGGTGAGGATATAAGCTACATCTTCACGGGCATCCGCCACTTTCAGCTCTCTGCTCTCACCCAGCACATACCCCACCAGGGCCGGCTGCTCTTTGGCAAACTCGTCCCATACCTTCCCGATCTGGTCTTCATCCATATGTTGGATCCGATGATTGATGGAATCGATCGCATCCTCGGTGATTCTTGTCATTCCGTATTTTTCCCAAACCTACATTTAAAATGCTTAACGGACAAAACACGGTGGCGGGTGGCGCCAAATACGTACCTTTGCCGCTATGCTGTCCCAATCCATTCATAAGCATTTACTCTTATGAATATTGAAGACTGTTAAAAACAATTGCCTATGCCCAAGCATCATTCCCCTAAATTACAAGTGTCCGTGTCGTCCGAGATCGGCAGGTTACGGCGTCTGCTGGTGCACAGTCCCGACAGCGGGCTGGGGAAAGTCGTCCCCTCCAAAGCACAGGATTGGCTTTTTGAGGATATTGTCCACCTGGATACCATTCGCCGTAAAGAATATGACTATTACACAAAGATCCTGCTCTATTTCCTGGATCCGGAAAAAATAAAAGGAAAATTGGCGGAGGTAGACCGCGAAGAGAACAAACGGGCCTTTTATAAGCCCGGCGATGACCGGTTTTTCCGCAGCGATAAGGTGGTGGAGCTGCAATGGCTGCTCTCTGACATCCTGTTGGATCATGAGATCAAGCTGAAGCTGGTGGCTTCCGTCTGCGCCATCGAAGCATGCTCCTATGACACGCAAAAACAATTGCAGCGGCTGTCGCCTGTGCAGCTATCCAAGACCTTCATCAGCGGGACGATGACGGATGATGTCATGCTGTTTGCCCCTATTCCCAATTTCATTTTCACCCGCGACATCGGTATCGTCATCAATAATTACGTGCTGCTGAACAAACCGGCCAAAAAGGCCCGTACCCGCGAAGCTTTGCTGGCAAAATACATTTTCTTTAATCATCCGCTGTTTGCGGAATACCAGGACAGGATCATCGAGCTGGCGGATACACACCATCATTTCCTGCTGCCGCGCGAAGGCGACGATAAAAAGGTCACGCTGGAAGGCGGGGACGTCATGGTAGTCAGTAAAGATCATTTACTGATCGGCGTCAGCGAACGCACATCCCTGGAAGCCGCCCACCAGGCCATCAAAGTATTGTTTGAAAAAAATGTGGTCAAGAAGATAACCATCATCAAGATCCCGAAAAAAAGGGATTATATGCACATCGACACCATTTTCACCCAGATCAAAAGAAATGTGTGGATCCTGCTGGGCAATTTTTCCAGGAAGGCAATAAAGCACGAGGATGAAGATACAGTGCAGTGGATCCTGGAGAGTAACAAGAAGGAAGACAAAATGAAGATCATACAATTCCGGAAAAAGGACCCGGGCAATCCTGAATATTTCGACAACCTGGAGGACCTGCTCACCGACATCAGCAGGAACGACCTGGCGTGTACCGAAAAGGTCCGTTTCCTTTACTCCGGCAATAATGAATTCCCTTTCGATGCCCGCGAGCAATGGACGGACTCCTGCAACCTGCTGGCGCTTAAAGAAGGGGTCGTGCTGGGCTATGACAGGAATGACAAGACGGTCGAGGCTTTCAGGGCCAATGGCTTTTCCGTCATACACGCGCACGAGCTGATCGCCGCAATGGAGAGCGGGGACACCGACCCGGACGAGCTGGAAGACACATTGATCCTGATGCCCTCCGCAGAGCTGTCCAGGGCCCGGGGCGGCTTCCATTGCATGAGCATGCCTTTATACAGAGAAGATATCTGAGCATTTTTTTGCAAACTACTTCTATGCAAACGACTTCCCACATACTGATGATACGGCCGGTGAATTTCAGCTTCAATGCCGAGACGGCCGTGAACAATGCCTTTCAGTCAGCCGCCAGTGATCATCACACCCAGGATAAGGCCCTGGCTGAATTCGAAGATTTTGTCCAAATGCTTCGTGACAACGGGGTGGACGTCACGGTGGTCGATGATACGCCTGAGCCTTATACGCCGGATTCTATTTTCCCCAATAATTGGGTTTCCTTCCACGAGGAAGGCATTGTCTGTCTTTATCCCATGTATGCGCAGAACCGGCGGCTGGAAAGAAAGCCCGGGGTATTGCAGCAGCTGGCAAAAAAATTCCGGGCAGATGTGACGGTGGACCTCAGCGGTTATGAAAAGGAAGCGCTTTTCCTGGAGGGCACTGGTAGCATGGTATTGGACAGGGAACGGCGCATTGCCTATGCCTGCCTCTCCCCCAGAACAGACAGGCAGGTGCTGGAAGATTTCTGTATAAAGATGGACTATCAACCGGAAGTATTTGTGGCGGTGGATGCTTCCAACAACCCCATCTATCATACGAACGTGATGATGTGCGTTGCCGACCGTTATGTGGTGATCTGCCTGGATTCCATACCGGAATCCTTCCAGCGGGAGCATGTGGAAGCCACCATTCGCGGGACGGGAAAAGAGATCATTCCTATCTCGTTGGACCAGATGAACCATTTTGCCGGCAATATGCTGCAGGTACATAATGCCAACGATGAAAAGCTGCTGGTCATGTCCTCCCAGGCTTTCGGATCGCTCACTGCTGAACAGGTAGAAAAACTGCGATCGTACAACCGTATCGTCCATTCTTCCCTGATGACCATCGAGACCAATGGCGGCGGCAGTGCCCGCTGCATGATGGCGGAGATACATCTGCCCGGCCTGGCGCAATAACTTAGAAGAGCGTTAATGGTTTTGCCTCGTCTTCGTGATGGGTCTTTGGCGGCGTCAGGCGTGTTCCGCATTTTTGATTGAATTGCTCAATGGCATATGCCGCCAATGCGGGCGTATGCTCTTCATTATGGGCATGTACAAAAAAGTATACCTCCCTCAGCCCTCCTTTCACCCAGCTGCTGATCCGGTGGGCCCAGGCGTCGATGCGGGAATGATCCGTAGCATGTCCGCTGTTGGATACAAAGCGGATAAAGGCAAAGGGCGCCGTCAGCCGCATGTGGATCACATCCCTCCTGCCGGAAGTATCGGTGATGACAGCACCGATGCCCAATTGACGAAAAAGGTCCCAGGTATCCTTTCCGGCAGCGGACGTAAACCAGGCTTGCTGCCGTAGCTCAACGCAGGTGCGGAAATCCGGGGGCAGTTGTCGCAGGTAATGATGCAATAGCCCTGCCTTGTCAGGGCCGAAGCCATCGGATAATTGCAGGAAAGAAGGCCCGAGGGCCGGACCGAAATGCCGCATATGATCAACGAACAGATCCGTATCCTTTCCGGCGTCTTTCAGCTGCAGCTCGTGGCTGATGGTGTTGGAGAACTTTGGACAATAGCGAAAATCCCTGCCCGCCAATGCCGCCCATTTTTCAATCACCTCCTTTGGCTGCAGATTGTACCACATGGCATTCAGCTCAATGGCATTGAACTGTCGTACGTATTGTGAAAGAAAATCCTTCTCTTTTGTCTTTTTGGGATAAAGGGTACCAACCCATTCCTTGATCCTCCAGCGGGTGGCGCCGACATAGATCTGCAATTCGGCAGAAGGGCCGGGCCTGAGCCGCTGTAAAAGTTCGCCGGTCATTACGTCATCCGGAGGAAGGGAAAAATTTATCGCTTCCAGGTTCTGCACTTTTCCAAATTCCATACATAGAGCTTTGCGTAACTAAAACAACATCATTCGGTTTAGTTGTGGTTGAATCAAATCAAATCCTTATTTTTGGGACTTCTTTTAGTTAAGGTAGAAATTTTTCAATGAATCTTGCCATTAATTGAAGTTTTTTTAAAATTGAAATCATCAGAAGCAAATTTTAGATGGAAAACAAAGTCACAAAAATTGGTGTGCTCACTTCCGGCGGCGATGCACCGGGGATGAATGCAGCCATCCGTGCCGTTGTTCGTACCGGTATTTATAATGGATTGGAAGTATTTGGCATCATGCGGGGCTATGCGGGGATGATCGAAAACGATATCGTGCCGATGCATTCGAGAAGCGTAGCCAACATCATACAAAGGGGCGGCACCATTCTTAAGACCGCCCGCTGCAAAGAATTTTTTGAGCACGAAGGCCGGAAGAAAGCCTATGCCAACCTGAAGAAGCTGGGTGTCAATGGCCTGGTGGTCATCGGAGGCGATGGATCTTTCCGGGGCGCACATAAGCTGAGCTCGGAATTCGATATTCCCTGCATCGGTCTGCCGGGCACGATCGACAAGGACATTGCAGGCACTGATTTCACCATCGGTTTCGATACGGCCGTCAATACGGCTGTAGAAGCTATCGACAAGATCAGGGATACGGCCGACGCCCATGACCGTCTTTTCATCATCGAGGTCATGGGAAGAGATGCCGGTTATATCGCCCTGCACAGCGGTATTGCCACAGGAGCGGAAAACATCCTCATCCCGGAACGCAAGACGGATATCGAGGAACTGGTAAGCGGCCTGCTGGAAAAAGAGCGCCGTAAGAAGCTGGTGAACCTCATCGTTGTAGCCGAAGGGGACAATTTTGGCGGCGCGGGTGAAGTCGCAAAAGTGATCAAGGAGCGTCTGCCCTCGGCCGACACCCGGGTCTGCGTACTGGGTCATATACAAAGAGGCGGCGCCCCCAGCTGTATGGATCGTCTAATCGCCAGCCGTATGGGCTATTCTGCCGTAGAATGCCTGTTGGAAGGTCGTCATAATGTTATGGTAGGCATCGTCAACAACAGGATGCACTACACCCCTCTCGAAAAAGCGGTAAAAGCCAAACAAAGGATCAGCGAAGACTGGCTGAAGATCGTTAAGATATTAGCTTCGTAAAAAAAATAATAAACCACGCGTCAATGTCAAAGAATTTATCGAAATACCTGTATGAGGGTATGGATAAGCAGGCAGGCCTTCAACATACTTTTCACAAGACAAAGATCGTAGCTACCGTAGGCCCCGCCTGCGATACTTATGAAAAGCTCCTGGAGCTGGTGAAAGCCGGCGTCAATGTTTTCCGGTTGAACTTTTCTCATGGCAACCATGAGGATAAAGCGAAGATCATCGAACATATCCGGAAGATCAATGTAGCCGAACCTTATAATATCTCCATACTTGCCGACCTTCAGGGACCCAAGCTTCGCGTGGGTGATATCAAGGACGGAGGGCTTGCCATCGTCCCCGGCGATATTCTGACCTTTACTTCGAGAGAAAAGGTCGTTGGAACAAAAGAAAAGATCTATGTTTCCTATCCTGACCTCCATCACGACGTCCAGGTGGGCAACAAGATATTGATCGACGACGGCAAGCTGGAAGTGGTGGTGGTCAGCGTCTCTCCCGACGGCGATGTAAAGGTAGCCGTCACCTATGGCGGAACGCTGCTGCCCAAGAAAGGGGTCAATCTCCCTGACACGAAGATCTCTCTTCCGGCAATGACGGAAAAAGATATTGTCGACCTGGATTTCATCATCGCACAGCAATGTGATTGGGTGGCATTGTCCTTTGTACGGAAAGTAGAGGACATCATCGACCTGAAACGCCGGCTTGCGGAGAAGAATAGCCTCACCAAGGTCATCGCCAAGATAGAAATGCCCTCGGCCCTTGAAGACCTGCGAAATATCGTCCTGGAATCAGATGGCGTGATGGTTGCCCGGGGAGACCTCGGCGTGGAATTGCCGGTGGAAAAAGTTCCCATGGCGCAGCGCGAGATCATCCGTAAATGTATCCACCGGGCCAAGCCGGTCATCGTGGCCACACAGATGATGGAAAGCATGATCGATCGCGTAAAGCCCAACCGCAGCGAGATCACGGACGTAGCCAATGCCGTGCTGGAAGGCGCCGATGCCGTCATGCTCAGCGCCGAAACGGCGACGGGTCAGCATCCCGTGCTGGTGGTAGAGACGATGCGCAAGATCATCCTGGAAGTGGAAAGAACAGAATATCCATATAACAGGGAAGAGGATCTGGTACCGCAGCCCCACTCCCCTTCCTTTCTCAGCGACGCCATCTGTTACAACGCCTGTAAGCTGGCCAAGGACGCCAATGCCGACGCACTGGTAGGTATGACCCAAAGTGGATATACGGCATTCATATTATCCAGCTATCGTCCGAAGTCCCCGTTGTATATCTTCTCCAAAGAGAAAACGCTCATCAATCAGTTGAGTCTCAGCTGGGGTGTGCGCGCCTTTCACTATGCGGAAGAAGAAGGTATCGACGACATCATCCAGGATCAGCACACCATCCTGAAGGAAAGGGCCTTTATCAAGAAAGGCGATGTGGTGGTGAACACGGGCAGCCTGCCTATCGAGCAGCACCTGCCTACGAATATGCTTAAGATCACGAAAATAAACTAAATGCCTTATGCCGGATACTGGCGCTCCCGGGCGGCCAGTATCCCTATCATCTTTTCTATCTCCGGTCCGTCCGCCGCGACGACCGACTGATCTTCCTTCATCGCTTCGTTGATAAATTCCATCTGGCTGGACTTCTTTGTCCTTGCCGAAGTGTGGAACTCGTTTGCATCCGTCTTTTCCAGCAGCTGCAGAATATTTTCCGATCGTACGCCTGAACCCGGCATGATGACAATCCGGTCATCCGCCTGTCTCACCAGTTCATTGATCATCGTGGCTCCTTCAATTGCGGCAGGCCGCTGGCCGGAAGTAAGGATACGCTCGCATCCAATGCTGATGATGTCCTCCATCGCCTCGAAAGGATTGGCGGCCCAGTCGAAGGCCCGGTGAAAGGTAACGCCCAAAGGATAGGCCAGGTCTACCAGGCGGGCAGCGCGTTTTTTGTCGATCGTGCCATCGGCCTTCAGTATGCCAATAACGACGCCGTTGCATCCCACGTCTTTACACCAGGCTACCTCTTTCAGCATCGTGTCGTATTCTTCGTCCGAATATAGAAAATCGCCGCCGCGCGGACGGATGATGGGGTAAAGATCAATGTGCAATCTTTCCCTGGCAGCCCTGATCACGCCGGGGCCGGGAGTGGTCCCTCCTTCGGCCGGTCCTGCGCAAAGCTCGATCCTGTGTGCTCCAGCATCCTGTGCGGTCAGCGCCGACGCAAGGTCGAAGCTGCATATCTCCAGTTTGAACGACATAGTGGATTATTTTATCAGTACCAGCTCTTCGCAGTGTACATCCTTTCTTCTTTATTATTTTTCAAAGCATAGCTAAATCCCTTCTGAATGGCGAAGGCGCCTGTTTCCCCTTTCTTGTTCAGGGCCAGGAAAGCCACCTGGATCTCTTTGGCTTTTTCGCCTTTTATGCGGATGATCCGCTCCACCGCCGCCTTGCAGGCCTGTTCGGGGGACATACCCTGGCGCATGAGCTCTACCACCGTGTGGGAGCCGCACATACGGATGACATCTTCGCCCTGCCCGGTGGCGGTGCAGGCGCCGACTTCATTGTCCACGAAGAGGCCGGCGCCGATGATGGGGGAATCGCCCAATCTTCCTCTCATCTTAAAGCCCATGCCGCTGGTGGTACAGCTGCCGCTGAGATCACCGGCTGCGTCCATGGCTACCATGCCGATGGTGTCATGGTTCCAGTCGCCGTTGGACAGACGGGTGGGTGCGGAAGGACCATGACCAGCCCCTCCCGACCGGGTGTTTTCTATGTTGATAACAGGCTTGTATTCCGACTTTTTCAGCCATTGCTCATAAGCTTTTTTTGCATCATCGGAAAGCTTTTGCTCTTCCAGGTGAAATCCTTCCGCCACGGCAAATTGCTGGGCGCCGGAACCTACCAGCATGACGTGGGGCGTCTTTTCCATTACCCTTCTGGCCACGGAGATGGGATGCTTGATCCGTTCCAGGAATCCTACGCTCCCGCAGTTGCCTTTTTCATCCATGATACAGGCGTCCAGGGTGACGAAGCCGTCCCGGTCCGGGTTGGCCCCCAGCCCCACACAGCAATTGATCTCGTCTTCCGTCACGCGTACGCCCGTCTCCACGGCATCCAGCGCCCTGCCATTGCTGCCCAGGATCTTCCAGGCGCCCGCATTGGCAGCCAGCCCTGTGTCCCAGGTGGAGATGACGACAGGATTGCCCGCGAGCCGGGGATAAGGCCCCCCTGCATGTAGCTTCCGGCCCAGCAGGAGGCCAAATGAGGATAAAAAAGAGGATCGTAAGAATTTCCTTCGATTGGACATATTGGGAAACATTTATTGCTGTGATGAAATGGACGTTGCAGCGTCCTGCGTGGCGATGAACTTATCCAGGCTTCGTCTTGCCTGTCGTCTCACTTTCCTTTGAATAAGGGATGACCACCCCAGCAGCAGGCCGGGCAAGCCCAATGCCTGCCGGCTCCAGTTCCAGAAGCTGAACTCGTCCTGGTGCTCGATGATCTTTCCCCCGCTGAAAGTGAAAGAAGCCTTGCATTTGTTGACTACCTGCCGTCCCGTTGCAGAGAAAGTATAGGTGGCCACCCAATGACAGGAACCATAGTCATCAGCCGCGACGATATCGGCGGCAGTCACCTGCAGGTCCGTTGCATTACGCAGCAGCATTTCCCACATGGCCCGCACTTCGGCGCCTTCGAGGTTTTGAAAGACAGGGTCGTAGAAGAATATCTCCTCATGGTAGCAGTCGAGCATGCCTTTCCAATCCCTTTTCCCAAAACAGTCGTAGAATTTCTTTATTAACTGTTGGTTCTGGTTCATAAATTTGATGGCATAAAACTAAAATTAACCGCAGACATGAGAAAACTTCTTTTTTCGCTCCTTTTTTTTGTAGCCAGCGGCATGGCTTTCGGTCAGGGTACGAGCCAGGACAGCGCCTGGATCCGCGGGAACTACTATAAAATGGAGCGATCCATTCCTATGCGGGACGGCGTTAAGCTGTTCACGACCTTTTACATTCCCAAGGATACCACAGAAAGGCACCCGATCCTGCTTACACGCACGCCTTATTCCTGCGCTCCGTACGGAGAGGACAAATGGAAAAATTTCTTCACAGGCTATCTCCGCTATTATCTCCGGGAGGGATATATTATGGTCACCCAGGATGTCCGTGGACGCTGGATGAGCGAAGGTCAGTTCGTGGACGTACGCCCTTTTAATAAGGACAAGAAAACAGATAAGGAGGTGGACGAGGCCAGCGATACGTATGACGCCATCGACTGGATGGTCAAGCATATTCCTTTCAATAATGGCAAGGTGGGTGTTTTCGGCATCTCCTATCCCGGCTTTTATTCCACCATGGCGGCTGCCAGCGCCCACCCGGCCCTTGCAGCGGTGAGTCCCCAGGCGCCTGTAACGGATTGGTTCATGGGAGACGATTTTCACCACAACGGCGCTTTTTTTCAGATGGACGGCTGGGCCTTCTATTCCTCTTTCGGCAAACCACGGCCGCAGCCCACGACCATAGCTCCTTCCAACTTCAACTTCAACTCGAAGGACAATTACCAGTGGTACCTGCAAACAGGCGCGCTGCAGCATATCATGCAGCTGACAGGGGATAGCATTGCCTTTTGGAAGGACCTGTACCAGCATCCCAACCGGGACGCCTGGTGGCAGGCACGAAACGCACGGGTCGCGTTGTACGATATCAAGCCGGCCATGCTGGTAGTGGGCGGCCTGTTCGACGCAGAAGACTGCTTTGGCGCCTGGAATGTTTACAAAGCGCTGAAGGCGCAGAGTCCTGCCACGAATAGTCACCTGGTCATGGGTCCCTGGTATCACGGCCAGTGGGCGTCCCTCGATGGAACCCACCTGGGCAACGTGCAGTTCGGCAGCAATACATCCTTCTGGTATGAGAATAACATCGAGATACCTTTCTTCAATTATTTCCTCAAAGGCAAGGGCGCCGATCCCCGGCTGGCTGCGGCCACGATCTTCTTCACCGGGGAGAACACCTGGAAGCAATTCAGCCAATGGCCGCCGGCCGACGAAAAAGACCAGCCAATTTATTTACAGGCTGGCGGCGGATTGGCATGGGTAAAACCTTCGGCGGGCAGCAGTGCCGACGAATATATCAGCGATCCGGCCCACCCCGTCCCTTATACGGAAGATGTTCATTTCGATCGCACACGGGAATATATGACAGATGATCAGCGTTTTGCCTCCCGGCGTCCCGATGTGCTGACCTATCAGACCCCGGTGTTGACCGAGGACCTTACATTGGGCGGTCCCGTGACGGCCGATCTGAAGGTCAGTTTAAGCGGCGAGGACGCTGACTTTGTCGTGAAGCTGATAGATGTCTTTCCGGATGATTTTACCTATGGCAATGAAGCCCCGGCAGGCCGTCGCGAAACGCCGAAGACTGTTCCCATGGGCGGTTATCAGATGCTGGTGCGGGGAGAAGTGATGCGGGGCCGGTTCCGCGAAAGCTTCGAAAAGCCGGTAGCCTTCAGGCCGGGGAAAATAGAGACCGTTCGTTTCTCCATTCCGGATATTGCGCATACCTTTAAAAAAGGCCACCGGCTGATGGTCCAGGTGCAAAGCTCCTGGTTCCCCCTGGTGGATCGCAATCCCCAGAAATTTGTCAATATCTATACCTGCGGGGACGGCGATTTCCAAAAAGAGAGTATCCATGTATTCCATGATAGCGAGCATCCGTCCCAGCTCATTTTGCCTGTGATAAAATAATATTTATGCGCTACCTTATCTTATTGCTCCTGCTGCCGCTGTCCGGCAGCGCCCAGAACTACGTAAAAGACAACTATACCAAGCGGGAAGTATACATTCCTATGCGGGATGGAACGCGCCTTTTCACCTCTATCTATATTCCAAAGGATGACCGCGGCGGCCCTTTCCCCTTCCTGATGGAGCGTACGCCTTATTCCGTCGGTCCGTACGGGGACAGCGCATATCGCGGCGGGCTGGGACCCAATGCTGCGCTTTCGCGCGAGCCCTTCATCTTTGTATACCAGGATGTACGGGGGCGGTATATGAGCGAGGGAAATTTTGAGGAGATGACGCCGCATAAGGAAAGCAAAAAGGCAGGCGATAAACAGACGGATGAAAGTTCGGACACCTGGGATACGGTGGATTGGCTGCTGAAGAACATTCGCAACAACAACGGCCGGGTAGGTATGTGGGGTATCTCCTATCCCGGCTTTTATGCATCCGCTGCGCTACCCGATGCTCATCCGGCCATTAAAGCAGTTTCACCGCAGGCTCCTGTGACGGATGAATTCATAGGGGACGATGCTAATCACAACGGCGCTTTCTTCCTGTTGGACAATTTCGATTTTGATAATTTTTTCGACGTCAAACGTCCCGGGCCCGTGAAGGATTATGGAAGCAATATCTTCAGGGCGGATATTTCCGATGCCTATGAATTCTTCCTTCACCTGGGGCCGCTGAAGAATACCAATAAGCCGGCGTATTTCAACCACCAGGGAAAAATATGGAATGAGTACCTCCTCCATTCCACCTACGATGATTACTGGCGGGCAAGGAATATCCGGACGCACCTGAAGAACATCCGGCCGGCTGTGTTGGTGGTAGGGGGATGGTTTGACGCGGAGGACATGTTCGGAGCCCTGCGTACCTATGAGGCGATCGAACGGCAGTCGCCGCAGAATAGCAACTACATCGTCATGGGCCCCTGGACGCATGGTGGCTGGGCGGGAGGCGTCTGGGATCGATATGGCATACTGGAATTTGGGCAAAATGTCAACGAATATTATCACCAGTTGGAGACAGCATTTTTCAATCACTACCTGAAAGATTCTGTATCTCCTGCACTGGCGGAGGCCACGGTCTTCGAGACAGGCGTCAATCAATGGAAACATTATGACACCTGGCCGCCGAAACAAGCAAGGCCAATGAAATTTCACCTGCGTGCGGAAGGAAAGCTCTCTCCGGAAGGCAAGGCTGCGCCCGACGCGGCAGCATATGACGAATATGTCAGCGACCCATCCCATCCCGTCCCCTATGTGGAAGGGGTCAGAGGAGGAAGGGATAATCTATACATTGTCGCGGACCAGCGATTTGCCGCCCAACGGCCCGATGTGCTTACCTACAGCTCGGATACACTACCCCATGACCTCAACGTTACCGGAAGGCTCAAAGCGGACATTTTTCTCTCCTCCACAGGCACGGATGCGGACCTGGTCGTAAAGGTCATCGACGTGCTGCCGGATGGCTATCAACGACTGGTAAGGGGCGACGTATTCCGTTGTAAGTTCAGAAACAGCTTTGAGCAGCCGGAACCCCTGACGCCAGGCAAGGTGACCGAAGTGGTCTTTGACCTCAATGAGATTGCACACACCTTCAGGCAGGGCCATCGGCTGATGGTCCAGATCCAGAGCAGCTGGTTCCCCCTGGTGGATATGAACCCGCAAACTTTTGTCAATATCCCTACCTGCGGGCCTGGGGACTTCAGGAAAGCTACTATCCGCGTGTATCATGACCCGGCACACCTTTCGCATGTGGTGCTCCCGACACTTAATTGAGCTACAAGCTGCAAGCTACAAGCTACAAGTAGGCTTAGTTAAATATAAGTGCCTTATTAAATCCAGGCTTGTAGCTTGAGGCTTGTAGCTTGCAGCTGTCCCCCACGCGGAAAACAAATTTGCTGCATTCCTGCCCTTTCGCTAAATTGGGTTAGCCTCGTAATTGCTCATCTAAATTATCTCTCATGGAATCAGCTATCTCCATCGAACAGTTTCGGGAGGAGTTGCGGTCATGGAAGGCCGAGCTCTCCTCCATCAAAGAAGAAATCCGCGACTTTGAACAACACCTTGAACAACTCTCCACTAAACGTCTCCCCAAAGACCTGCTCGCCGAAGTAGAGCATTTTCAAAACTTATTTATTTGCCAGAAGGAAGTGATCGACAAGCTGCGTCATGACCTTCCCGACTCGCGCCATAAAGTGGAGAATATTTTTCATTCGCTCCGCCAGATGAACGAATCATCCAACTGGGAATCATCCACTGAAGGGTTGGAAGGCCGTATGGATACTTTCCGAAAAATATACATAGAGATAAAGCAGGATTTTCACCGGTTTGAAGCAGACTGGTACTGAATATAATTTTCTTTTTACAGATGATTTTTGGCTTTTGCTAAAGCAAAAAATAGCTAAATTGGCGCCGGATAGCCTTATTCTCACCGGCTGCTGCCATTTTCACTCACCTAATCATCTGTAATGAGAACACTCTTTTTCCTTGTTGTTTTAAACACAGGCATCCCCGTTTTTGCTCAACATCCGGACATTATTCCCCAACCAGTAAGCACACAGTGGCAGGAAGGTAATTTTGTCATCAACACGGGTACTGTACTCGTCGCCGACACTTCTGACGGTCCATCTGTCAATTTTTTCAATGCCTACCTGGAACAGATCTATGGCTTCCATCTCCGGGTTGTCGGAGAGGACAGGCAGCCCGCTGCCGGCTACATACGGCTGTATAACCATCCTGACAGGGATCCCGGCATCGTACCGGGTCCCGAAGGCCGTTATACCCTGAAAGTTGCGTCCGGTGCCATCGTCATCAGGGGCGACACCCATACCGGTGTTTTTTATGGGATACAGACCTTGCTGCAATTGCTGCCTGTAAAGCCATACGTGCTGCTGTCGACAGGGCCCGCGGTCCGCAGCACTGCGAAGATGTCCGGGCTTACCATCCCGGCCGTAACCATCGAGGACTATCCGCGGTTCGCCTACCGCGGCCTGATGCTGGATGTGGGCCGTCATTTCTTCCCGGTGGACCTGGTGAAAAAGTACATCGACTACATCGCCTTACATAAGATGAACTATTTCCACTGGCACCTTACGGAAGACCAGGGCTGGCGCATCGAGATCAAAAAATATCCCCTTCTTACACAGGTTGGCGGCTATCGCAGCGGGACCATCATCGGTCATCATCCCGGCACAGGCAATGACAGCACCCCTCACGGCGGATTTTATACACAGGAACAGATAAAGGAAGTCGTGAAATATGCGGCGGACCGGTATATCACCATCCTGCCGGAGATCGAATTGCCGGGTCATTCATCCGCGGCGCTGACGGCATATCCCTACCTGGGCTGCACGGGCGGGCCTTATCACGTTCAACAAACCTGGGGTGTCTTCAGGGACGTCTACTGTGCCGGCAATGACAGTGTCTTCCAGTTCTTACAGGATGTGCTGGATGAAGTGATCCCTCTCTTCCCGGGCGCCTATATCCACATCGGAGGTGACGAATGCCCCAAGGACAGCTGGAAGCAATGTCCCAAATGCCAGCGGCGCATAAAAGAGAATGGCCTGAAAGACGAGAATGGGTTGCAAAGCTATTTTGTACAACGGATCGAGAAATACATCAATTCCAAAGGCAAGCAGATCATCGGCTGGGACGAGATCCTCGAAGGAGGATTGGCGCCCAATGCATCCGTCATGAGCTGGCGGGGCGAGAAGGGGGGTATCGAAGCTGCCAAGGATAATCATGATGTCGTCATGACCCCGGGAGATTTTGTATACTTCGACCACTCACAGCTGCAAAACGACGACTCTCTCACGATCGGAGGCTATCTGCCGGTGGAAAAAGTCTACCAGTATGAGCCGGTGCCCCCTGGTTTGACGGCAGAGCAGGCAAAACATGTAAAAGGCGCGCAAGCCAATCTCTGGACCGAATATGTCACCAATCAAAGGAAGATCGAATATATGATCTTTCCCCGTCTGAGCGCACTCAGCGAGGTATTGTGGAGCCCGAAGGAAAAACGCAACTGGCCCGATTTCGAGCGACGACTGCAAACACAATATATCCGCTATCAGCTGTGGAAAGCCAATTATTACAGGGCCTACATGCCGCCGGCCGACTCCTCCGTCAGGAAAAAGCTGGCACAGTGGCAGGATAGTAAATTCGGTCTGCTGATGCATTGGGGCACCTACAGCCAGTGGGGCATCGTGGAAAGCTGGAGCATCTGTCCGGAAGATGAGGGTTGGACAGAGCGCCGTGGCCCATACAGCGGCAACTATTTCGATTACCTGAAAGCGTACAGGAACCTTCAAACCACTTTTAACCCTACCCACTTTGATCCTGCGAAATGGGCTGCCGCCGCAAAAGCAGCGGGGATGAAATATGTCGTCTTCACCACCAAGCACCATGATGGCTTCTGCATGTTCGACACCAAACAGACGGACTACAAGATCACCTCGCCGAAGACACCCTTCTCTGCCAACCCGCGCAGTAACGTGGCAAAGGAGGTGTTCGATGCTTTCCGCAAGGAGGATTTTATGATCGGAGCCTATTTTTCCAAACCTGACTGGAACAGCCAGCAATATTGGTGGCCCTATTTTCCGCCCAAAGACAGGAATGTGAACTACGATCCTGCCAAATACCCGGAACGCTGGCAGGCTTTTAAGGACTATACGTACAACCAGATCGAAGAGCTGATGACGGGCTATGGCAGGATGGACCTTCTCTGGCTGGATGGCGGATGGGTAAGGCCGTTGAATACGGTGGCCCCGGCCGTCGAATGGCAGCCGAGTATCACCTATGACCAGGACATTGACATGGCAAGGATCGCGGGCATGGCACGCCAGCATCAACCCGGTCTCATCGTGGTGGACCGCAGCGTACCGGGAGAATTTGAAAATTACACCACGCCTGAACAGCAGGTGCCCTCCCACCCTATGCAGGATCCCTGGGAGTCATGTCTCACCATGGGAAACTCCTGGAGCTATGTACCCAACGACCACTATAAGTCAGCCACCGAGCTGATCCACCTGCTGGTGAAGATCGTATCACGCGGTGGCAATCTCCTGCTGAATGTTGGGCCATCCCCTGACGGGGAGTGGGACGATACTGCATACAGCCGCCTGCAGGAAATAGGCGCCTGGATGAAGGTCAATGGAGAGGGGATCTATAACAGCAAACCCCGCAGCCCCTTTGCGTCCGGGAATAATATCTTTCTCACCCAGTCGAAGGATGGCGCCAGCACCTATGCATTTTACCTGGATGTTTCACTACCGGCGGAAGTAACCATCGACGGATTGAAAGTGCCGGCAAAAAGCAAGGTGGCGCTCCTCGGCCATAAAGGGCTCCTGAAATGGAGACAGGAAGGGAAAAAACTGATCATTCTTATCCCCGCAGCACTGCAACATCAAGCGATAGGGCAGCATGCGGTGGCTTTTAAAATTAGCTAAAAAAATGGGGCGGAGTATGTACTCCGCCCCTCTTGAGAAACCTTGCTTAGTTTTGAATGATCCTGAACACAAGCTTATGGATGATCTTGAATGATAATCTCTGCGCCCTGTCGGATGACCTGAAAATCCGGGATGGCCTCCAGCGATTGCAGCAGGACATCCAGGTTGTCGTTCGGCATAATACCTGAGACGGTTTTGTTCCCTATGGTCTTGCCAGCCAGCCGCACCGTGACGCCGTACTGCTCTTTTATAATGGATACCACATCCCGGAGAGGCGTGTCATTAAATGAGAGCTTATGATCTTTCCAGGCGATGACACTGTCCGGCTTCACGGATCTTTTCACCAGCTGGTCGTTGTTATATTCCACGAAATCGCCCGGCGTCATTGTCAATGCATTTCCTGCCTTTGTTTCCAGGGTCACACTCCCCTCCTGCAGCATAACATTTGATTTATCCCTACGGCTTACCACATTGAAGCGGGTGCCCGTCACGACGACGTCCAAACGGCCGGCATGCACGATGAAGCGGCTTTTCAGCGGCGTTTTACTTACGTGGAAAAAGGCTTCTCCCACCAGCCAGACCTCCCTGTCCTTCCCGTCGGTCCATCCGGATGACCATGAAACACGGCTATCTGCATTCACGACTATCTCGGACCCGTCGGGTAATTGGTTGTTCTTTACTTCTCCGTAGGAAGTTTGAAGTTCCGGGCGGTGGTACTGCCGGATGCTGTAGACACCGATTGCCAGGGCGATGGCTCCCGCGGCAGCCATCCACCATTTGCCTGCTCTTCGTAAAGAGATCATGGGAGTCTGCGCTTTTTTTATCTTTTCCAGGAGGCGTTTTTCCGCCCTGGTGATCTGGTCGGAAAGGGGGTGTGCTTCTTCCAGGCGCAACGATTCGAGGAAAGCTACGGCTTGCCGGATACGAGGGCTGTCACCAGGGTTGTCGGCGATACGCTCCTCCCACTGCCGTACGGCACGGACATCGGTCTTAAAATACCAGGAAAGAAAAGTCTCGTCACATAAGAGATCCTCTACCCCGGCATAGCTTTTAGACATAGAAAACAGTTTCCTCCTTATCCTGTACCCTGGGAAAGCGTCTTGTAATGCCCGTTTGTTAACTTTTTTTGCCTGCGGCGGCCTATTTATCCCACCAGACGCGGGAGGTCATCCTGTCACCGTCAGTCAGGCGGGAGGCGGCGGCATTATAGTGCTCAGAATTGGTTGAGGCCTCGCTTTGGGGGTAGGTAAAGCGACGGGGGATCTTTCCTCCCGTGATATTGCCCGGGTAATTCACCGGAGTGAGCACCGGGTAACCACTCCGTCTCCAGTTGGCAAAGCATTCATTCTCATCCATAAAACCAGCTATCCAGTACTGTTCGTTGATCTGCTGGAGTGCAAGGGAAGGATCATAGGGATGGCTTGCCAGCCATTCGTTGATCAGTGAGGCAGAAGGGCCGGCGCCAGCCTGGCTCCCCAGTTGCAGCATGGCAGCCTTTACACCCGCGGTATAATGTTCAGCAGGGTCATCGTTTATCCATCCTCGCCAGGCAGCCTCGGCCAGCAGCAGCTCCGTTTCTCCGAAGGTGAGGAAAAAGGTGGGCGCTTCCAGCCGGGAAAAGGTATAGCGATTGACCACGGAATAATCATTTTGGTTGCCGGTCCAATTGGGCGCTTTCGTAAGGTCATGGACTCCTTCGCTATTGGGAGGATCGTAACCATTGGGTTGCCCCAGCTGATGGGAGGACGCCGTATCCCCTTTATCGGCGGGCGCCAGGGGATCAGCGCATACAGTGGCCAGAAAAGGCAGACGCGGGTCGCCCGTATTACGCAGGAAGTCGACGAAGGTAGCGCTGAGGCGGTAGCCTGCCGGGTCATTGCCCAGCAGGATGAGTCCCGTGCCATTGACCACCGGGGTACCGGTGACATTCTCATGATGCAGGACAGCATTGTCGCCGTTGCTGCTCATTACACCACCCTGTATCGCCACCTGCACCCATTTCCTGGCAGTGTCCGGACTTATCTTGCTCAGGCGCACGGCTACGCGGACCATCTCGGAATAGGCGAATTTTTTCCAGGCAGCCGGATCGCCTTTATACAGGAGGTCTGCGGCGCCTACTGAATTTACCCGGGACGGGTCCAGCTTTTCCGCAGCGTCCTTCAATTCGTTCAGCAGGTGCGCGTAGATGTCCTTTTGCTGATCATAAACGGGTGTCGTGACACCTGCTATATAGCCCAGCCCGGCCTCGAAATAAGGGCAGTCGCCATACATATCCGTCATCCGCTGGAACATGAAGGCCTTGAAGATCCTGCAGATCTGGTATAAGTTGAATTGAGCGGAGTCGCTTTCAATGTGATGCATCGTTTCGACAATGTTGGCGATGCTGTTGGGATAGTTCTTCTCCCAATATGCCGAATTATACCCGGCATCATACAGGTATTTATCGCCGTCCCAATAAGATAAGGTAGAGGACAGGTGCTGGATCATGCAGCCTGAATAGATGAGGTTGTTACGCCAGTCCTCATAGCCATAGCCATCTGTATTGCCAGAGGTCAGCAGCTCGGCGCTGGTGAAAAGATAATTGAAGTTGATCTGGTCCCCCGTGATCTGGCCCGGGTCGGTGTTGATCTCTATAAAATCCTTCTTACATCCGCCGGCGACCAGCCAGACAGTCAACAATAGAAAGGATAGGTATTTTTTTATCTGCATCTCAGAATTTCATGTTTATATTGAAGCCCCAGCTTCTCACCGGGGGATAGCCGGATAGCTCAAGGCCTTGTCCGTTGGTACTGTTGATGCTGGATTCGGGATCGATATTCGGCGTGTGCTTCATCAACGTAAGGAGGTTGCGTCCAATCAACGAAAAACCCATGCCCTTTATAAATCCTTTCCTTAATCTGGACGCAGGCACATAATAGGACAGCGCCATCGACCTCAGCTTAACGAAACTTGCATCATAGACAAATTCTTCCGCGATATGATTGGTGCCGCCGGCTGAAATATCCTGAAAGAACCGTTGAGCAGGAACGGCCCTGGTATTACGATGACCATCGGCGGTCACCCCATTGCCGATGTACCCGCCTTCCCTACCCTCCAGCGTTTTTTTCTGAAGACCATATTGGTAAAGGAGCAGGTTCGTCCCGGAATAGAGTTTTGCACCGAATTTGAAGTCCACCAGCGCGGAAAGGCTCAGATCCTTATAACGAAACTCGTTGGTCAGGCCGCCTGTCTGCCTGTAAACGGTCGATCCCAGCGGGACGACGCCCGTATGTTCGGGCTCGCCTGCCGGAGTAGCGCCGGAAGCTCCGTCACTGTATATTACATTGCCTTTCCCATCCCGCTTGTATGCATACCCCATGATCTGTCCATAGGGCAATCCCACTACATTGCTGATGCTGACCTCGCTGCCCCAGCGGGGATAAGCCCCGCTGATGACGATGCTTTGTGCGCCGCCGATGGCGAGTACTTTATTGTTATTGACGGCCAGGTTAAAGGAGATATTCCAGGAGAACGCGGCATTTTTAAGAGGCGCACCTGTCAACAGGAGTTCGATCCCCCTGTTGCGGATCTTCCCGATGTTCTCGATATATTCATAATAACCAGAGGTGGGACTGACAGTTATACGGACGATATCATTGGTCGTCTGCTTGCTGTAAAAGGTGAAATCGAAACCCAGCCGGTTGCCAAGAAAACGCATGATCAGTCCGAGCTCCTTCTCCGCGATGCTGACGGGACGCAGTGAAGCATTCGGGATCAGGGGTACCAGGTTGCTGGTGGCGATATATCCCAGGGTCTGGCCGTTGATGGTATAGCTTGCCAGACCATAGGTAAGGCGGTTCTGGTAGGGTTCCGTACCATTGGAGGAGGCGGCATAAGAGGCTCTCGTTTTGCCCAGGCTGATCCAGGCGGGCAGACGCCAGGCTTCGGAGAAAACAAATGACCCGGATATGGAGGGGTAAAGGTAATGGTCTGTATTGATGTTGAGGGTGGAGAACCAATCGTTGCGGGCCGTCAGGTTGACAAAGAGATAATTTTTGTATCCAAGGTCCGCGTTGCCGTAAAGGGAGTTCACCCGGTAGTGCCTGTAGTAAGAGCTATAAGGTTTGATGATGATATTGCTCGCATTATAATTTCCTGCGACCTGGAAAGGCCCTGCCGGCCGGTTGGGCGAGTTAGGCACAGCCCCTACTCCGCTGATGTCCGTCACGTTGTCCTGCTGATTGCCTCCCAGGTTGGCGGAGATGCTGAAAGCGGATGCCGATCCTTTGTGCATGCCGATCATGAAGCTGCTGTTCAGCTCATGATAGTTCACCTCATATTGAGTGAGATTACCGCCGTGGATGCCGTCGCTGCGGGTATATTGCACACCGGAAGGAACGATGTTGGTGACGTTGAAGATATATCCGTCCCGGGCGATCTGCCCCTGCAGATACAGCCAATCCAATAAATTGTATTTGAGGGTCAGTCCGCCCGTGATGCGGTTGCGGTCCGTCCTGTTGATATAATCATACGCTATATAATATGGATTCTCAAAGTAATTGTCGATGGTGCCGGCCAGCTTTTCCGTACCATCGGCATTGGTCCTGTTCTTTAGCCACCTGACATCGAAGGAGGTGGGCAGGTACAACAGCGGGGCTATGATATTGCCCGCATTGTCTGAAATAGAGGCCCGGTTATTCACATGCTCAAACACATAGTCCGCCGTGAGGTCCATCTGCAGCCGGCTGGTCACGGAATAGGAGGAGTTGAAGTTCAGTCCCTGTTGCCGCATGGAGGAATTGGGGATGATCGTATTGAGATAAAGATCGGAGATACCCAGCCGGAAATGCCCCTTGTTATTGGCGCCGGTGAGCGCCACGGAGCTTTGGTTGGTAAGGCCTGTTTTGAAGAATTTATGGAAATTGTCCTTCACTGGCAGGTAGGAATATTTATCACCCAGAAAATTCACGGCCTGCGACCCATCCAGCCTGGCACCCCAACTATAGTACGGAGCAACTTCCGCCACTTGTTTATTGGCGGGCTTGACGCCCGACACGCCCTGGCCGTATACATACTGGTATTCTCTTTCGTCGATGATGGTATTGGCCGTCAGGTTATCGTTGACCTGGATACCTATGCCCCTGGTCTTTGAACCTGATTTGGTGGTAATGAGGATCGCACCGTTGCCCCCCCTGTATCCATAGAGGGCCGATGCTGCCACGCCCTTAAGGACGAGCACGGATTCTATGTCATCGGGATTGATATTGGAGAGGCCGTCTCCCAGGTCGGCGCCCCCGTATGTGCCGGAATAGCCTTGCGTAGTATTATCGTATGGCACGCCGTCGATGACATATAAGGGCTGGTTGTTGCCGCTGAGGGAAGCGTTGCCCCGGATCAGCACACGGCTGCTGCCATAAGGTCCTGTTGCATTAATAGCTACGCTCAGCCCTGCCACCTGTCCGACCAATGCATTGCCCAGATTGGGGTCTCTCGACATGGCCAGACGGGAACCATCCACCTCCGTGGCTGAAAAGCCCAAAGAGCGTTCCTGTTTCTTTATACCCAGCGCCGTCACCAGCACTTCCGTCAAAGGTTGATCCGAAGGCGTCATGATCACCCATCCCCTGGCGGCTTCCGGTGCTGGCAGCTGCCGGGCCTTATACCCAACGAAAGAGAACAGCAAAGTATCCCCCTTTCCTGCGTGAATATTGAACATGCCTTCCAGGTCGGTGACGGTGCCTTTATGGGAGTGTTTAATGGTGACGCTGACCCCGGCCAATGTCTTGCCATCAGCAGCTATAACTCTGCCCGATGCATGGCTGATGCTGAGGAGGGCAGAATCGGTTTCAGGCGGCTGATCTGTGGGGTTGAGATTCGGCACGCCAGCAGAAGGGTCATATCCGGCGGCGCTGTCATAAGGTTTTTTGCTGAGGATGACGAAAGTACGGTCATCCACTTTTTTAAAATACAGCCCGGTGCTCTTCAGCATTTGGCTGAGGACCTTTTCAACAGGGATGTTAGGTGAAAGCGTGGGTGACTGTACAAGCACTTTTCCCAGCGGCTGCTGGGAGAAGAGAAAATATACGCCTTTGGATTTGTTCAGCTCTATCAGCACTTCCAGCAATGGGCGGAGATTAGGACAGGAAGGCCGGGTGGTGTCGGCCCTGGGCATAATGGGCGGCGTAGACTGAGACCATGCCCGCAATGTTGCGTTCAGAAAAAAGACAAGCAAATAGGAGTAAAGGCTTGATTTTCTCATGAAGCTCTTAAAGCAGTTTTGAATTCGTTCTATGATCTAATGTCAGTTCTTCTGAGCATGGGCCCGGATGATAATGCCATGGTCACCCCTGGCGACATCGTATTCTGCCGTGGCCTCCAAGGCCTGCAGCAGGATATCCAGGTTATTATTGGGCAGGATCCCGGAGATCTTTCGATCAGCAATGGAATCCCCCTCCAAAACAACAGGCGTCCCGTACAGGTCGCGAATGATCGTAGCCAGCTGACTAATGGATGTATGGTCCAGGATCAGCTTTTGCTCCTTCCAGGCCAGCAGCATCTCCTTACAGCCTGTTTTCTTTTCCAGCACAGCAGGATCGAAAGCGACAAAATCTCCTGGCTTCATCACCAGCGTTTTTCCGTCTTTCGTGCGAATGGTCACGCTGCCTTCCTGCAATAATACATTGTCTGCTCCATGTCTGTTCGACACATTGAATTGCGTGCCGGTGACAATAATATCGAAATGTTCCGTATGAACAATGAACTTGCTTTTTAAAGGTGTTTTCCGGACGTGGAAAAATACTTCCCCATCGACCCAGACTTCCCTGTCCGCACCATCGTGCCAGCCGGGAGAGTAGCTGAGGCGGCTGTTGGCATTCATCGTCACTTCCGTTCCGTCAGGCAGCTGTTGGCGGTTGATCTGCCCATAGGGCGTCCTTATCTCCGGATGTGAATAGCCTCTATATTTCGTGATGAGGAACCCTGCAGCCAGCAGCACCAGAACAGCGGCAGCAGTCATCCAGCGATAACGGCCAACGATAGAAGGTTTGCGCACTTCGACGGCGGAAGAAGATTGCGCTTCGTCGCCGGAAAGTACTTCTATTCTTTGCATCAATGCCGATTCGGCCTTTTGCAGCTGCTGCGGAGAGGGTTCTATTTCGGGGAGGCGGGTGGCTTCAAGCAGGCTTATTGCTTTTTTTACGAGGAGATCCCGATCGGGGCGCCCCGTCATCCAGTCTTCCCAGGTACGGTCATTTTCTTCACCTGTCTTAAAATACCAGGAAAGAAATGAAGGGTCTGACAGCAAATCTTCCGGATCGCGATAATTTTCTGGCATAAAAACTACTAATCTAGGTCGTCGGGGTGTTGCTCTTCGCGTAAAGATAAAAAATCTTTGTTACCATATGGGAGAATCGCTTAATTTACTACATTGATTCAACGAATGACTTCCTTTTGAATACTGCAGACCGGAACATAATGCTTTGGGAATCTTTCCGCAAGGGAGATAAAGACGCTTTTGCCGCTCTTTTCAGGGAATATTATGGGACCCTCTACCGGTTTGGCAATAAATTCACAACAGATACGGAATTACTGGAAGACTGCATCCAGGAGCTGTTCATAGAGCTATGGCAGGCCAAATCCCAGGCGCCCGTTTTGTCCGTAAAGGCATATTTGCTTAAAAGCCTAAAATACAAGCTTTTGAAGGCATTTCGCAAAAGCGGGAAGGTCCTGCCGATCCACGACAATGGAGATATGCCATTCGAGCTGAGCCATGAGACCTTGCTGATCCATCAGCAGGAGAGCGCCCTGCGGCGGCAAGAGGTGATCAAGGCGTTGGAACGCTTGTCTCACAGGCAGAAGGAGATCATTTACCTCAAATTTTACCAGAACCTCAGCTATGAAGAGGTCAGCGAGATCATGAATATCAATTACCAGGTGGCCCGCAACCTTCTCTACCAGGCGATCAAATCATTAAAGAATATGCTGGCAGGGCCATTAGCGTTTTTTTTATTTTTTTTACTGGCTGCCGGCATTACATTTTCTCCGGTAGGAGCACAGATGTGCATACAAAAAGGCGCAAACGATTGCTTCAAATTTGCGGCATTTGGGAAATAGAGGCTAAATTTGCGCCATCAAAAACGGACCACGGGTCCGTAGGCCGAAGGCCCATCATCATACGTGCACCGGGGATGGGTTACTTTTTTCGGATAAACCATACACGGTGCACTTCAAACATTCATCGGCCAACTGGTCAATGGCCGCATCAAAAACATCTGATTTATGAGCATGGTAGACTCTTTCGAGAAAATCCCAGTAAAAATTTTCGGTACGCTAAACGAAGGTTCCCGTTACATTGGAAAGGAAATAGCAGCCCTGATACGCGAGAAAGAATCGAAAGGCGAGAAGACCGTGCTGGGCCTGGCGACGGGCTCTTCCCCGAAATCCCTGTATGCAGAGTTGGTAAGGTTGCACAAGGAGGAAGGCCTGAGCTTCAGGAATGTGATCACTTTCAACCTCGATGAGTACTACCCCATCGACAATGATGCCCTGCAAAGCTACAACCGCTTCATGAAGGAGCAACTATTCAGCAAGGTGGACATCGACCCAAAGAACTGTCATATACCCAATGGAGAATGGAAAAAGGAAGACATCAAAAAACATTGCATAGAATATGAGCAGCTGATCGAAAAGGCTGGCGGCATCGACCTGCAGATCCTGGGCATTGGAAACAACGGCCACATCGGGTTTAATGAACCGGGATCCAGCATTTTGTCCCGGACGCGATTAGTACCGCTGGACAATAGCACCCGGATAGCCAATTCCCATGATTTTCAAAATATCTCCAAAGTGCCCCGCCTGGCCATCACCATGGGCATCGGTACGATCCTTAGCGCTAAGAAGATCATCCTGATGGGTTGGGGCCAGATCAAGGCCCCGGTGATCCAGAAGGCTGCGGAAGGGCATGTCACCGAACAGATACCGGCCTCCCTCCTGCAGCAGCACAACGATTGTCTCTTCGTGCTGGATGAGATGGCTGCCAACGAACTGACCAGATTTAAATCCCCCTGGCTGACCGGTGAGCTGGAATGGACGCCGGCCATCATCCGCAAGGCTGTCGTCAATATGGCCCTTAAGCTGGACAAACCGGTCTTAAGCCTCACAGACAGCGATTATAATGACAATGGCCTCAGCGATCTGCTGGTGGAAAAAGGAGATGCGTATGAGATCAACCTGCAAGTGTTCTACCAGCTGAGGGATAGCATCACCGGCTGGCCGGCCGGCAGACCGGATGCCAATAATCCCAACCGTCCGGAGCGGAGCAATCCTTATCCCAAACGCAGCCTCATTTTTTCCCCTCATCCTGACGACGATATTATTTCCATGGGAGGCACTTTTATGCGGCTGCATGACCAGGGGAACGATGTGCACGTTGCCTATCAAACATCCGGCAATATTGCGGTGACGGATGAGTTCGTGACAAGATTCCTGGATTTTGCCGTCGGCTTCGAGGAGCTCTCCGGCATCGACAGCAAGACATCCTCTCAGATACTGCAAAGGGCCACGGATTTCCTGAAACATAAGAAGGCCAGCGAGATCGACACACCCGAGATCCGCCAGATCAAAGGCCTGATCCGCCGTTGCGAAGCCAAGGCCACCTGCCGCTATGTCGGCATCAAGGACGAGAATATCCATTTCATGAACCTTCCGTTCTACGAAACGGGCACGATCGAAAAAAAGCCCATGGGCGAAGAAGACATTCAGCTGACGATGGACTTGCTGCGCAAGCTGCAGCCCCACCAGATCTATTGTGCAGGCGACCTGGCCGATCCGCATGGAACGCACAAGGTTTGCCTGGACGTCGTCTTCGAATCCATGCGCAGGCTGAAGGCTGCGGGTGATGCCTGGTTAAAGGACTGCTGGCTGTGGTTGTACAAAGGCGCATGGCAGGAATGGGATATCAGCGAGATCGAAATGGCCATTCCCATGAGTCCCGACCAGGTGAGGAAGAAACGTTTCGGTATTTTTATTCACCAGTCCCAAAAAGATATGGTGCCTTTCCAGGGTAGCGATAGTCGTGAGTTCTGGCAACGCGCAGAAGACAGGAACGCCAATACGGCCAGCCTGTATGCGCAGCTGGGGCTGACGAAGTATGCAGCCATGGAAGCCTTTGTCAGATGGCATTATTAGGGCTTTGGCGGGAAGAGATCACAAATCACAACGTTTGTTGTAATTTAGCTTTTTCCTATTTGATATGCCCATAACAATACTGGCTGAATTAAGAGAGGAATGGCAGGATGCCTGGCAATCTGCGTGGTACCGGAAAAGAGTGATCGGAGGGCTGGCCCTCGTCATCGTCATCCTGTCGCTATTCCCTCTTTTTTTCCAGACCATCGAAAAAAGAAGCGGATACCTCCTGGCGGACCCCTTGCTGGGATGGCTGCATCCCCATAATGTCTCCATAGCCATTTTCGTTGTTATATGGGCTGTTACGCTGCTGGGTATCTTACGGGCGGCACAGGATCCTTACATGTTCCTTACGTTCGTATGGGCGTATATCCTGCTGTCTGTGATGCGGACCCTGGCGATCACCCTGGTGCCCCTGGACCCTCCGGTAGGACTGGTGGGGCTGGTAGACCCTATCAGCAATTTTTTCTATGGGGAGAAATTCGTTACCAGGGACCTCTTCTTTTCGGGTCATACTTCCACTGTTTTTCTCATATTCCTCTGTCTGCCTGGGAAAATGGACAGGAGACTCGCCCTAATTGGTACGGTGGCGGTAGGATACTTATTGTTAGTGCAGCATGTGCATTATACGATGGATGTCCTGGGCGCCTTTGTTTTTGGCTGGCTGGCCTTCTGGATGGCGCGCAGGACGGTGGTGCGGCCCGAAGACAGGATGTAATGAAGGGAAAGCGCTAAAAAGCTTCCCCCAGCTGCAGGTAAAAGCCCTGGGAATGTTTACCCAGCCCATAATCAAGACGAAGGTTGAGCTTTTCGGATTTGTTCAGCGCAATCCGTAATCCTCCGCCATAGGAGTATTTAAGGCATTTAAAATCAATATCTTCTAATTTAGGCCCTACATTACCTATGCCTGCAAAGCCTACCGCGCCCAGGCGTCCGAATAAAGGTACCCGGTATTCAGCCTGCAGGACGCCCTGGTTCTTGTCCCGAAAGCGGCCCGCATAATATCCTCTCATACTGTTGGCGCCACCCAGGGCAGCCAGGCTCCGTAAGGGCACATCCCCCCCGGTGAATTGACCAAAAGCCTGCAGGGCCAGCACTTGGTCTTTATAGACCCTGATGAACCGGCGGATATCAACATTATAGTTAGTATATTGAAAATCAGAGCCTAAGAAGGGCAGAAAGTGATCGAACCAGAATTGCATCATCGTCCCTTTGCTGGGAGAAAAGGCATTGTTACGCGTGTCGTAGGTAAAGCTGAGGCCCAGGCCGGAGATGCGGTATCCCAGCCGGCCGGCGATGTTTTCCTTATCAAAAAGCTTTCCTGCATCATAATTTATGTCGAAAACGCGTTGATGCTCAAATACAAGGCCCAAAAAGAGGTTGCTCCCCACCCGGCGTTGAGGATGGAGATATACGTAATACTGCTTAAATTTATAGGATTCCTTGCTGCTATCCTGGGTGGACTTGCCCAATCCCCAGAAATTATCAGGGAAAGAGCTGTAGGAAAGCTGCTCGTTGACAATAAACCGTTCCCCGGGGAAATAAATGGAACCATTTAGTGCCGCTACAAATTGTCCGCGGGTTGTATAAAGGGCCACGGCCTGGGCGTTTGAGGTACGGGTCGCGCTGTCATGGGCTTGCAGATGAAAGGTAGAGGCGCTGACGACCCCAAAAGACCATCCTGTCTCAATAGAGCGGGCAATGATTGGGAGTATTAGAATATGCCGTACTTTTGCGGGGCTTTCGGGAGTAGCCTGTCTGCCGGGCAGGTGTACGGGAACTTTGACAGGGATCCTGATATGGTCGGGCAGCTTGATGTGGTCCGGCAGCTGTGCAACAGGGATCACGCCAGCACTGTCCTTTTGCGCTAGAACGTTTAAGGACAGCAAAAATAACGAGCAGAACAAGAAGATATATGGTGTTTTCCTAAACAGACGTCGCAACTATAGTGTAATTAAAGTATTTATTTACGATATTCGATAAAAAACCAGCAAATTAACACGGAAAAATCTATTTTTCTTACATTTGGAGATTAATGAAGATTTCACAATTTGTTAAAATTAAAATCATCTAATATTTTAAAGGCTTCTGAAGCGGAAAGGACGGACCCTTCCCTTTCTTAAATTAAAGCTAGCATATTATGAAAAAATTTGAATGCCCCGATTTTATATTAGGAGAGAAGCTGACAGACGAGCAATTTAACTTTTTCGATAAGTATGGAGTTATCATATTTAGGAATTTTCTTAAATCGGAGATTGTTCAATTATTTATTTCTGAGCTCAATCGTATAGAAAAGCAATGGCTGGAGGAAGGCCGCGAGAAGATAAACGGTATTCCCCTGAAGTTCGGTAAGGACCAGGATGGCAATAAGATGATCCAGCGCATGTGCTTTCTCTCCCTTTACAGTCAGCCCCTGCATGAATTATTGCAGGATCCCAGGATAAAGGCGCTCATCGGTCTCCTGGCCCCCTACGAAGGCCGCATCAGCGAGAATGAGAAGGATGGATTGATCCTGAACCATTACGTCAGGATGCCGGAAAGCTCTTTTACGCAGATGGGCTGGCATACGGACAGTCCCAGGGACTTGTTCATGGGACAGAAGATCATGCCCATGCTGAATGTAGGTATCCACCTGGACGATACACCCTTCGAGAACGGCGGATTGCGTGTATTGCCGGGAACACACAAGCAGGGAATTCTCCGGCTGTTATTTGGCAAAAAGTATTTCATCGACAATAATCCCGACCGCCGGGAGATCGGCTTTGACCTGAATGCAGGAGACCTCACCGTGCATGATGGCAGGATCTGGCACCGTGCGCAGCAGTCTCCTTTATATGGAGAAGCCAGCCGTCGCCGTGTGATGTATGTGCCGATCATCACCGGCAAATACATGCCGAAAGATGAGAAGAGCAAGACCCCCTTCTACCATCGCTTTGCTTCCAAAGTCCAGAACTAGTAGAGAAATTATTAATTATCATAGAAAAGGGCCAACTTGCGTTGGCCTCTTTTTTTTAGCTTGTTAATTACACATAATATGGAATACGCTTTGATCACAGGTGCCAGCAAAGGCATCGGCAGGGCTATTGCGGAAGAGCTTGCCCGCAGAGGATTCAATGTACTCCTGGTAGCGCGGTCGGGCGACCTGCTGGTGCAGGCTGCCGGGGAGATCATCTCGCGCTATAAAGTAACGGCTGACTGGCTGGCCCTGGACCTTTCGATGGCGGATGCCCCCCAGCAGGTGTATGAATGGTGTAAGGGAAAAGGATATGGCGTGAAGATCCTGGTGAACAATGCCGGCTATGGACTCAGCGGTTCGTTTGACAAATATAATTCGAAGCAGCTGCTGAACATGATGCACCTGAATATGGATACCCTGGTCGGGATGACGCACCTCTTCCTGCCGGAACTGCGGCGCCAATCCCGGGGCTATATCCTGAACGTTGCCAGCTCAGCTGCTTATCAGGCAGTGCCCCGGTTGAGCCTCTATGCGGCCACCAAGGCCTTTGTGCTGTCCTTCAGCAGGGGGCTGCACCAGGAGCTTCGGGGAAGCACGGTGTCGGTGACAGCCGTCAGCCCGGGAGCTACGGATACGGACTTCCCCAATCGGGCACAGCTGGGGGAAAAAGGAATGAAGGCAGCGGAAAAGTTTAATATGTCGCCGGAAACTGTGGCTTCACTCGCTGTGAAAGCGATGCTGGCGGGCAAGGCGGAGGTAATTGCAGGTGTGGTCAATAAGGTAGGCGTTTTCATGGCGTGGCTGCTGCCGAAGGGGATAGTGGAAAGGACGGCCATGAAGATCTATGAATAGGCCGGCCCGGCCGGGAGATGGGTCGGTGCAGAAAAGTAGGTTTGTATTTTTTCCAGTTCGGATTTTGTACTATATTTGCAGCCCCTTAACGAGTTAATCGCAGGGAAAAGGCCCCGTAGCTCAACTGAATAGAGCATTTGACTACGGATCAAAAGGTTTCAGGTTTGAATCCTGACGGGGTCACAAAAACCCTCGGCAAATGCCGAGGGTTTTTTGCGTAAGGGACGCGATGCGAATAAATTCGCATGAGCGGACCGGCGCAAAAAACCAGGGCATTGAATAAACTTTATTATCAGTTATTATGAGAAGAATGGTGTGCGTATGGAAGAAATGGTTCGAAGTTTTCTAGGGGTGACCTTACAGGATTCAAACCAATTTATAAAATGTCAAATCCATACAGTCTCATCGAGGCAAGTTTCGCCGAGGTTTCGCCCAATTCAGGCTTTTATAGAAGTGCAGGCCCACCGGCTATGCGAAAATCAGCAGCAAAAGCCGTTCAAGATAAGACCGGTCTGCAAAAATCCGGCGCTCGCTGATGCCCATCGGAAAGGAGGACTGTATCGATGCCCTTCATCTCCTGTCTTTCTTGTTTCGACAGCTAACTAAATCAGTCAACATAAAATCACTGGGCACGGCGTCAAGTACGCCGTAAACAGAAGTAGCGATCAGCCGCACCCCGGCCTCTCCTAAGAAAACATGCATAACCCGCGTTTTACCGAAATATCAGCATGAAATCACTGGAACAATTTGAATTGGCGCAACGCCAAAAAATTACTTACTCCTCTCTAGTCTGTGCTTGTCTGGAAACTGCAAGTATTTGCCATCCCTACTGCTCCTGCACCTGCTTCACCCCAGCCTTCCTAAATTGGGTGAAGTTCTGGCCTTCCACCGTTTTGAAAAACTTGCTGAAATGAGCCATATCTTCAAATCCTAAATAATATGCTATCTCTTTCATCGTCGACTGGGAAAACACAGCCTGGCGTTTCGCCTCCAGCGCTATCCGTCGCCGCACCAGGTGTCCAGCGGAGAACCCTGTTGTTTCCCTTACAGCTTGATTCAGATAATTTGGTGTGACGCCAAGTTCCAGCGCATAATCCCGAACCATTTTGCAGGAAATAAATTTTTTATCAACCAACTGCATAAAATGCTGTGCCAGCTGGCATTTTCGATCCGGGATTCGGAATACCGGGGCATTTCCCAGTTGGCGCGCAAGATAGATCATTAAAATACTTGTATAGCTTTGGATGATCTCTTTAGCGAGGGGACTTCCCGCGTTTAATTCTTCGTGAAGACAGGAAACTACGTGATCAACCTCTGCCGCGCAGATTTTACTGAGCTTGATCTTTGGTATTTTTTTCAGAAAATTGAATACCGTCGACTTACACAGGAGATCCACATGATCACGACAATTCTGAGTAATGGTCTCCGGAATTGAGATCACGGAGCCGCATGCCGTAATATCATATTCCACCGAATGCAATTGTCCGGGAAAAATGCAAAATAACGTATTATCGGACAAAGAATGATTTTCCAGATCCACGGTCACCGTTCCAGAGCCTTGTTGCATCCAAATGACTTCGAAGTGTTCGTGCTTGTGAGGCAATTGGCGATTTCCACCGCCTTTCTCAAAGTACCATGCTAAACTGCAAATCTGAAAAGGTATCTGCTTTTCTATGAACTTCAGGTCGGTCGGTAATGTTCTTGTCGGCATAGTTACATATTGATATTTCTCTCTCATTTTCCATTTGTATGCCACTCTGTACGGGGCTGGGAAACATTTCCTTATGAATGAGTCATTACCGCTGCAGCTCACGAAATATCGCGGATCACCCGAACATTGTTTAAAGGGTACAGCTGTCCAGGGAAAAAGCGCCTGAATATCAGAAATGTCCAGTATAATGAGATCTTTGACAAAGGATAGTGAATGGTCCTTTTGACAGAGGGTTGTCACACTTGCATGAAAAAGTATTATATTTATTATGCCTCCCACCGCGTCTACCACACTATGGAATGACCCGGTCTTCAAAACCAAAACCTGCTCAATGTACGTTAGCGGCAAGGCGGCTCGGATCAAAGCCCTTTCGCGTAGAGGGCTCCTGCTGGGAACCATCCTCCTGACAGTACAAGTCTTGTCCTCGCGACCGAATCAAACGCTGGATGACGCATCGGGTAATCTTTTGCTTGCGAAGTCCTATATTTCACAGGGATGCCTTGGCGATGCCCGCCGGCTCATTCAGTCGGCCGGTCAGCAAGCCGGCGCTGACGCCTATTTAAATTCCCTCCGGTATTCCCTTTTATTCTCGCTTGATTCGATGGAAGGCAACTATCAACTGGCTTTACAAGACCGGATCCGGTTCCGAGCCGCCCATGATGCCTATACCAGCAAGGATCAACTCAAGCAACTCGACGCCCTTAAGCTCAAGTTTGCCACCGAAAAAAAGGATGAAGATATCCGCCTCCTGAGGCAAAGAGAACTAGCCCAGCAAGCAGGCATTAAACAGAGCAAGTCAATTGGGAATATCTTACTCGTTGGCGTCTTGCTATTGCTGATCATGATCGGCGTGGTGACAGCGGGGAACATCCTGATGAACACCTATTCATAAACACTGTCTAATGAAAAGAAAACAATTGTCGAAGCGCTGGTTGTCAGTGACGACCCTCCTTCTTTGGATCTCAATCCTCCTTTGGGGGCCGCCCGCCCTTGCGCAATATTACCCCGCACCTGCACGGGTGCCCGCGGATCAGGAACCGAACCTCCTCCAACAAGTTCACACCAGTCGTGAGACGAGTGTAAAAGTCCATGCTTTGCTGGACCTGGCGAACATTCATTATAATAAGCCCATCAAAACGCCGCAGGACTTTCCCCTTGCTGTCCAATACAGCCAGGAAGCGCTGCGCTTGAGCCGGCAATCGGACGATCCTTCCAATGAGGACGAGTCCCTCTATACGTTAGCTTCCGCGTATATACTGGAAGATAGCCTTCTCAACGCGGAAAACCTGCTGCCCCTTATACATAATGACACGATCCGGAACAATTTGCAAGTCGGCCTGGCCTTTACGTACATATTTTGTCCACAGCGGCCGCTGGCGGATATCCTGGGTAAAGGGAAGGCGTATTGCGAGCAGGCGCAGGTGTTGAGCAAAAGGCTCAAGCTGCAAAAGAACGAACTTCTTATACGGCAGTATCTGGCAATCGTCTATTATATGGAGGGGCACGAGATGTCGGGAGAGCAGGAGATCATGGCTGTTATCCAGGACTATAAAAGGTTGAATATGTCGGGGATTCAATATCCTTACCTGGTCTCCATCGATATCCATTGGATGCAGGGCCGATTTACCGATGCCCTGAACGACATTCATCTGGCAACGGCCGCGATCGACCAAAGTCCGGACAAAACCGCTCTTGCTGACCTATATTGGATCGAGAACGTGTTTTACGGAAGAATTTCCGAGCATGGAAAAGAAGACGAATCTTTACGCTTGGGATTAGAGCAAAGCAAGAAGGTCATTGGTCGATATTGCATCCATCAGTTTATCGACGCGATCGTCTATAGAATGATAAAAAACAAAGAAGCTGAAAAAGCGCTTGCCTTCCTTACTTCGCAAGTCCGGACCGTACCACCGATCACGTTCGACCAGAAAAATCAAACCGTCGAAGCTCATTCAAAGGCGTACCTGGCCCTGGGCCGGTATAAACAAGCTGAACAATACTTTCTTGAATCCTTTGCCATGCTTAAGCGAGCGGGCTGGCTATCCAGCTTGGACTATGGCAAGCTCGGCTATTTTTATCTCGAACGGAAGGAATACGCAAAAGCACGTCCCTACCTGTTGGATGCACAGGCCATGCAGGACAATTCGACGACCGTTTACGAAAAGAGGCATTTAGCCTATGAGCTCTTCCTTGTCGACTCCGCTGCCAAAAACTATACTTCGGCCATAAAGTATTTAAATCTAAACCACGCGCTGAACGACAGTATCGAAAACACGAAGAGGCGTGCCGACGTCGAAAAATTAATGATCCAATTCGAGACGCAGAAAAAAGATGCGCAAATAGCGGCGTTTGCGCAAAAAGAACAGCTGGCCCGTGCGCGCCAGGAGCGGGCCGATTTCGTCAAAAACGTCGTCATCGCGGCAGCGATCGTCCTTCTTATCACGGCAGCCATCGTCTACCGCCAGTACCTGGGCAAGAAGAAGCTTAGCGAAATAATCGCCGAAAAAAGCCAGAAGCAACAACAGCTGTTGGATCAACTCAATCGGGCGTTAACCGAAAAAGAATGGCTGCTAAAGGAAGTCCATCACCGGGTGAAGAACAATCTTCATACCGTCATGTGCCTGCTGGAATCCCAATCCCTGCATTTGCAAAATGATGCGCTCAAAGCCTTAGACGACAGTAAACACCGGATTTATGCCATGTCCCTGATCCATCAGCAGCTTTATGAGACGGAAGACATGAAAACGGTCGATCTGAAATCCTATATTGCTCAATTCACAGGGTATCTGAAGGACAGTTTTGACCTTGGGCCGCGAGTACACTTTGAATTGAATATCCAGCCGGTCCAAATCGATGTGCCGGCGGCGATACCGCTAGCGCTGATCATCAACGAAGCCGTTACAAACTCCATCAAACACGCCTTTCAGGGGATTTCAAATCCCCTTATCGAAATAACCCTCCGAAGCCACCACGACCAGCTATATCTCCGCATCAGGGACAATGGCATCGGGATCGCAAACGTTGAGGAACTCCGGAAAAAGCGTTCCCTCGGCATGAAGCTGATCCATGGGCTTTCCGAAGATCTAAACGGCCTGCTAACGATGGAATCAAACAACGGACTGCATATCACCATCGAGTGCCCTATCAAGCCTTTTGCCGGGGTATTGCCCGTTGACGAGGTTTTGACTGCCGTCTAAATAAGCCGATGGGAATAACCAAAAAACCGCTCGCGCTGGCCATGCCCCGGGCGAAACGGTTTCAGTCGGATGCGGGCAACGGCGACGGCTTATTTCAGGTACTTTTTCAGTTCGAGAGCAGCCTGCTCAAACAACGCCTCGGTTTGCGGAAGCTTGGCCAACCCCGTCAACAGCCCCCAATCGTGGATCACCCCATTGTACCTGACAGTGGTAACCGTTACACCCGCTTGTTCCAGTTTTCGGCCATACGCCTCACCATCGTCCCGCAGGATATCATTCTCCGCCACCAGGATGAGGGCCGGCGGCAATCCCTTCAGCTGATCCGTTGTTGCGTGCAAGGGCGACGCATGAATATCGTCACGTTTGGCGTCGTCGGGAATATACATATTGTACATCCATTTCATCACGGGGGTAGACAGGAATCGTTGATCTCCGAATTCCCGGTACGATTCGGTTTCAAAATTGTGATCCAGGATCGGCCACATCATGATCTGCACGCTGATCCGCGGACCGTTGTTCTCCTTGGCTTTGATCGCCGTGACGGCTGTCATATTCCCGCCAACACTGTTCCCTACTACGGCCAATTTCTTACCGTTAACCCCAATTTCGCTGCCGTGCGTTGCGACCCATTGTGTCGCTGCATAGATCTGGTCGATCTGGGTCGGATAAGCGGCATCCGGCGTCCGGGTATAGTTGACAAAAACGCCCACATATCCCGACAGTACCGCGAGATTTCGCACCATGTGCCGGTGCGTCGGAAAGTCGCCCAATACCCACCCGCCGCCATGGATATAGATAAAAACAGGCAACTCTCCCTTGGCGCCTGCCGGCCTGACGATGTTCAGGACCAGGTCCTGGCCGTTGACTTTGATCGTCTTCTCCGAAATGCTTACCCCTGAGAGATCGACGGGATATGTTTTTTGAATGTCCACGAGCACCTGGCGTGCCTGTACGGGTGACAGGGTTTCCAGTCCGGGGCCGCCGGTGTTCAGCGTTGCGAGGAAGGTCCTGACACCAGGGCTTAGCCGGTCATCAGTTGCATAGTCTTTCACCTGGCCCCGGGCGTTCAAACAGCCTGTAAGTACCAACAGGCAAATACTGACGAAATAGGTTGTCCTTTTCATTGTTGTTGCGTTTTGAATTTGCATTAGAAATTTTTTTAGGGAAGTTCAACTATTGCTTGTTCGATTGGCCAGCGGGCCGCAGGCAGTCTTTCAGCTCCGCGGCCGCATGCTTAAACAAGGACCGTACGGGTTGAATCGTTGCCAGGGGATTCAGGAGACCGAAATCGTGGATCATGCCGTTGTATCGAATGACGGTTGTACGAACCCCGGCTTGGTCCAGCTTTCTTCCGTAAGCCTCTCCCCCGTCGCGGAGTATGTCATTTTCGGCCACCTGTATAAGCGCAGGAGGCAACCCTCTCAGCTCGTCGACGGATGCCTGCAGTGGCGAAGCGTAAATGTCATTTCTTTTGGCCGGATCGGCAATGTACATGTCGTACATCCACTTCATCAGAGGCGTGGTCAGGAACCGGTCTTGCCCGAACCGGTGAAACGAATAGGTTTCGAAGTTGGCATCCACGATCGGCCACATCATTATCTGAAGCTTGATGTCCGGTCCACCGTTGACCTTTGCCTTCAGTGCAGTAACGGCCGTCATATTTCCTCCGACGCTATTGCCAACCACGGCCAGCCGCTTGCCATCTACTCCTATCTTATGGCCATTTTCTCCGACCCATTTTGTGGCCGCATAGATCTCGTTTATCGCCTGAGGATATGCCGCGTCCGGTGTCCGCGTATAGTTGACAAAAACGCCCGCTACGCCGGAGTATACGACCAGGTCACGTACCATTCGCTTATGCGTTGGGTAGTCCCCCAGCACCCAGCCCCCGCCGTGAATAAAAATAAAGACGGGCAACACCTCACGGATACCTTCAGGCCGGACAATGTTTAGTAGTATCTCAAACCCGCCCGACTTGATTGTAAGGCTGGACTCTTCTACGCCCGTCATGTCAATTGGAACAGACGCCTGAGCCTCTTCCAACACTTTTCGCGCCTGCAGCGGCGGCAATGTTTCCAGCGGCTTCGCCCCTGGCTTGTTCAATACTTTTAGGAATTTCCGGACCTCGACGGAAAGTTTTGGGTCCTCGCCAAATGGTGGCACGAGGACGTTGCGGTCGTTGGTTTGTGTTTGCATTATTGTAGTTATTAATTGTCGATGAGTCAACAATACATAACTAATGGAATGCCATTATCTAACTAATTGTATGTCAGACTATTATACCGCAGACCGGAGATGAAGGCCAGCGATATGTCATCTTCCGCCGCCCCATTGTTCATATGTCGCTAACGAAAGGGCGACACCTGCTATTTCATGTAGTTCTTCTTCTCGATGCCCAATTTCTTCATCCTGGAGTTTAGCGTGGAAACATTGATATCCAGCAGTTCAGCTGCGCCACCTTCGCCATAGACTTTCCATCCACATTTCATTAGTATGGAGACAATGTGGTCACGCTCATTTTCTTCAATAGTCTTCACGCGGTTTTCGTCCACTAAGGGGACGTCTTTCGCCTTGTCTTTCGGCAGCGCCAAATTGGTGATGAGCGAGCCCATGGCAAGTAACACGCTCCTTTCAATTATATTTTCCAGCTCACGCACATTGCCCGGCCAGCTATAAGCGCGTAACATATTTATCACCTCATCTGAAAATCCTGTGATTTCCTTTCCCCGCTTGCTGGCGTATTTCTTTAGAAAATAGTGAGCGAGAGGCAATATGTCGCTCTGCCGCTCGCGCAGAGGCGGAAGGACGATAGGAAAGATATTTAAGCGGTAATACAAATCCAGCCGGAACCGATTCTTACTGATTTCTTCCTCAAGGTTCCGATTCGTAGCTGCAATGATGCGAACATCCACCATCCGGGTAGTACCGCCCACCCTTTCAATCTCTTTTTCCTGCAAGACGCGCAGGAACTTGACCTGCAAATCGAGCGGCAACTCTCCCACTTCATCAAGGAAAATAGTCCCGCCGTCAGCTTGTTCAAACTTTCCGATCCTCCTGGTAAACGCCCCTGTGAAAGACCCTTTTTCATGACCAAATAGCTCTGATTCGATTAAATTGCCGGGCAATGCTGCACAGTTGACAACGATCAGGGCTTTATCCTTGCGATTGGAAAGGCGGTGGATCGCTTGAGCGATCAGCTCCTTGCCGGTGCCGCTTTCACCGAGGATCAGCACAGCTGTATCGGACTGGCTAACAATTCTCACGTTATTAAGGACATCGGCCATGACAGCGCTGCCGCCAATAATTTCCTTCAGCGGCTGCCCACTGGCAGCCAAAGGGCTTCTTGCCAACGTCTCCTTTCGTTTCACCGCTTCCTCCGCTTGTTTATGCAGGTACAAGGCGACATCGAGCATTACCAGTACGTCTTTCGATCGAAAGGGCTTGACCAGAAATCCATAAGGCTGGGTTGCCTTGGCTGCGTCAAGTATGGATTTATTCGAGTTAGCGGACAAGTACAAAAAGGGGATTTTCATACCGCGAAGTTTCACGGCCAGATCGATACCCGTCAGATTACCCTGTAATTGTATATCCAGCATAACGATGTCCGGCCGCAGCTTATCGATAAGATTCAGCGCAGTGGATACCGAACGGGCAATGCCGGTTACCATATAGCCGGCTACTTCCAAAATTTCTTGTAAATTATTGGCCTCGATGAATTCATCTTCAACTATCAATACTCTGGTGTTCACTTCATATGGTTTTCTCCAAATAAATGTTACCGGTGATCGGCTGTCATAAGATAAGTAAATTTTCGACGTTGTTCAAAGAAAAATAACACAATCGACCATCAGGCGAAATGTTCTCTTTTAATACCCAGCCGCTTCATCCTTGAGTTCAGTGTGCTTGGGGGTACCCCTAAAATGGCCGCCGCCCCTCCTGCCCCGGAAATTCTGCCCTGGCAATGTTTCAGGACTTTCAGAATATGATCGCGCTCGTTTTCATCAATTGTTTTTAACGAGCCATCGGCGGAGCCATCGATTGCTGCCGGAACCACCTTGTTGGTCGGAAGATGAATTTGTTTTAGCGTACGGCCTGTTGTCAACAGAATGCTGCGTTCCACCAGATGTTCCAGTTCCCGAATGTTGCCCGGCCAGCTGTACTGCATCATTTCCTGGAGCGCTCTGCTACCTAAAGTAGTAATCTGACGACCGGTCTTTTTGGAATAGAGTTGTATAAAATGCGCGGCCAATACAGGGATATCTTCCTTTCGATCGCGTAAGGCGGCTAATTCGATAGGGAAAACATTCAGCCGGTAATAAAGATCGCCACGGAAGCGACCGGCGTCCACCTCCTTCTCGAGGTCTCGATTGGTTGCCGCGATGATCCGAACATCCACCTTAATAGTGCCCCTGCCGCCCACCCGTTCAATTTCCTTTTCCTGCAGCGCCCGTAAAAGTTTGACTTGTAATTCGAGGGGCATTTCACCGATCTCATCCAGGAACAGGGTTCCATTATTGGCCAATTCAAACTTTCCAACCCTCTTATCGGTAGCGCCGGTGAAGCTGCCTCGTTCGTGACCAAACAATTCGCTCTCGATCAAGTTGGCAGGCAGGGCTGCGCAATTGACCTTAACCATCAGTTTGCTTTTTCTCGGCGAATTGTTGTGAATGGCACGTGCCACCAACTCTTTGCCGGTTCCCGTTTCTCCCAGGATCAAAACGGTCGTGTCAGATGGTGCAACCTGTGCTACCAAATGAAAGGTCTTATGTATCGCCTGGCTATCCCCAATGATCTCAGAATAGTTCTGATTGACTTTGATCTCTTCCTTTAGGTAGATCGTCTCCTCTTCCAGCTGCTGCTTGTATCGACGGATTTCTACCAGTTGTTGGTTTACTGTCTCATTTGCGATAATATTGGAGACAGCGATCGAGATCTGCGAACAAATGCTTCGCATTAGCGCTTCCTGTTGCTTTATCTTCCGAAAGTCCGGGTGAACGAAATTCAGGACGGCAATGCCGTCGGAACCCAGGGAAATAACCATGGCGACGCGGGAGGTTCCCGGCCTTTCAGCCAAACGATCGTCAAGCAGCGAGACCCCGTCGGCACCGACCGTGTAGCTTACGGGACCGTCAGCCGGCGAAATGCCATCCAGCAGGCCATCCGGAAAGACCTTCAGGGACGCCAGACCCGTATCCTGCCCGGAGCCGTCGCCGGTGTCGTCACTAAACAAGAGCGGAAAACCCGCCTTTTTTCCCGGATCGAATGTATGAATGACATAATTCTCAATCCCAAATAGTTCGAATAGCTGCGTTTTCAGGATTTGGGAAAGGGTCACTTTGTCCCGGACTGGTGCGATCGCGTTGCTGAATTTCAGTAACCGTTCTTTTTCACTTTCCCTTTTTTTTATCTCCAGGTTGGCGGAGATATTGGCAACGGATATGCAAAGCTGATGGGAAAGACTTTGGATCAATGTCATTTTTTCGGCGGTGATGATCTGCTTGTCCCTAAAATAGATGAACCAAAATCCCACCACATCGTCTGCCTTTGCCAGACGTATGACCAAAAGCGCTTTTTGCTGCAAATCGTCGTTGATGGTTACATACAATGGCGGATTGTCCTGTGCCGCAAGCTCATGAAGATCGAATACCAACGGCATATTGGTGGATCTTGCCAGGCCCAAAACCGCGTCATCCGGCCTGTTGGGACAGTCCCGAAAGCTCAGGTGGGAAACCCGGATCTTCGCCTTTGCATCTTCGTCCAGAAGGAAGGCATCCAGCGTAAGGCCATCTTCATTACATACCGCGATCATGGTATGGCTGCATCCAAACAGTTTTTTGAACGTATTTCTGATAAAATCTGCCAGCTCCTCCGCTCCCCTGACGGAGGCCAGTCCTGTGTTGATAACCAGCAACAATTCCATTTCGCTTTTTCTGCGCAACGTCTCCTCTATCCTATTGATATTGGAGAGACCGACCGACAACTGGGCGCTCACCCCTTTCAGCAGATTCGTGCGCAGGGAACTTACCGTCTGCGGGAACATATGCAGAAGAAGATATCCTAATACCTCTTCGCTCACCTGTAAAGAGACGATCGCGAAGTTTCGCCAGCCTTTTGACAGCCAGGTGTTAAAAAAATCCACTTCCGGAAACCGCGACGCGTATAGCGCGGTTTCGAAACAAAGCGACCCGGAAACCATCGTCAGATCCCGCAGAATATGGCCCAGGATGGTGTCAGGTACTTTTGTCGTATAGGTACCCAGCTGAACCTGGCCCGCCGTCCGTACTTTTTCAAACGCATGGATCTCGAATATCCTCTCTTCAGAACCGGTGAAAATGAGTGTTAAGCCCTCGATATCAAAGAACGCAGCCAGTTTTGAATGAACGGTGTCGAACAGGCTCTCCCTGTTCCTGGCCGCCGCTATTTCGGTACTCAGGTCCAGGAGGATGGCCTTCTCTTCTTCGTCGGGTTGGGCGGTCTCATCGGTGGCTAATCGTTTGATCGCCTCGTTAAATCGCTGTTCGAGGCCCTGCATATAGTCAGCGTAGTCATTGATCAAAGCGGAGAGATCGTTGTTCTTGCGTTCGTTCAGGCCAGCCATTTTGGAGTTCGTCGACATATAGCCTCTGTTTAGCGATAACATGGCAAAGCCAATGCCGGACACGTACAATATTGAATATCACTTATCGACGCTTATAAAAGGCCGGGAGATTAGCGACATGTCGCTAATCCCGCCTTCTCCATTAATGATATGTCGCTAACCATTGAATCGGGCGCTTCCGCCATTTAAACGCCGGCATAGACCAATCTGGTAAAGAAGTCCCCTTTTATGACGTAGTTGCCGAATTTGGGATCAAAGGACGCGGTCGGTTTGGCTGCTACGACTTCTTTCAGCGTTCGGCCTTGCTTTTTCAGTTGGAAAACGCGTTCCCGAACGGTGGCAAGCATATCATGGAACTGGATCAGCTGATCCCGGTTGCCGATGGTCCCGTGGCCAGGGATAACGATCGTGTGGTTGGTGGTTTGTGCGACGTTATGGGCGGCGGCGGCAACCATACCATTTATGCTCCCGCCCGTAGCATAGTCGATAAAGGGATAGTATGCATTCCAGAAGGTATCGGCGACATGCAAAATATCCGCGTGGGGAAAGTAGATCGAGGAGTCGCCATCCGTGTGCGCCGGTTTGTAGGTCTTCACGTGAATTTTCTCGCCGTTGAATTCTTTTTTGTATTCGTCTTTGTAAACAATGGTCGGTATTCCACCCTTTGGTAAGGGCTGGAAGGTGTAATTCCATTCCGGTTGGTATAGCTTTGTCGATAAATGATCCCGGGTTACATCCTGGGATAGAATCGTGGCGCCGGCCTCGTGCATCCACACATTACCGCTGGTGTGGTCGAAATGCCAATGACTATTGATCAGCATTTTAACGGGTTGGTTACTGATGGACTTTAGCGCTGTCATCACATGTTCTTTTGACACGTCTATGCCTGCGTCTATCAGAAGCATTCCATCCGGACCATTTAATACGGCAATGTTCCCGCCAGATCCTTCGACCATGTAAATATTACCCCTCAGCTTGGTAACATTGATTTTCGCGGTAGCAGCGGCCCTGTTGATTTGTTGAACCGGCCCATCTCCTTGATCCTGTCCGAACAAGCGGGTGCGAAACAGAAGCGAGCCGGCAGTCAGCAGGCCAGCGGTTGCCAGAAAATTACGTCGGCTTAAATTGTTGCTGTTGGTGTACATGATTGTTGATTTAGGATGAGATCAAGCGCAATTTTATGCCAACAGCTAACTTCTTATGGCACGGGCATTTGCGCTTATTATCGCTATCCGCACTCATCGACATTTCGCCATTTTTAAAGGCAGCGTTGAAATAGCAATGAATACCAGGGAGGGAAAAGGTAAGGTCAAAGGGGGTGAATGCACCGGCGATCTTCCTGATTGTCGGGATTTCAACAACTGGTCGGCGGCTTGCGCTATTCCGTGCCTTCATCCATTGACCACTGAGCATAAATTCCTGCGATACAAATACTTGACTCTTGGTACAATAGTTTAATGCTGAGTGATAAGTCAAAAACACAAACAATCATGAAGAACGTATTAAAACCCGCAGGTAGACTACACGGTAAAGTTGCGCTAATAACCGGTGGCAACAGTGGTATCGGCCTGGCCAGCGCTAAACGATTCGTCGCCGAAGGAGCCTATGTTTACATCACCGGCCGTCGCCAGGAACAGTTGGATGAAGCAGTTGCCTCTATTGGCGACAACGTGACGGCTATCCGGGGGGACATAAGCAACCTGTCGGATCTTGACCGCATCTATTCCGTCATTCGATCCAACCACAATCACCTGGACATCGTCTTTGCCAACGCCGGCCTGGGCACCCTCGAGCCACTGGGGCATATTACAGAAGAAGGATTTGAGCGGACCTTCAACGTCAATGTGAAAGGAACCCTTTTTACCGTTCAAAAAGCCCTTCCGCTGCTGGCGCCAGGCGCATCGATCATTCTGACGGGTTCGTCGACGGGGGCAAAGGGAACCGCCGCCTTCAGTGTTTACAGCGCCACCAAGGCCGCGATCAGAAATTTCGCCCGGAGCTGGGCTCTGGACCTTCAGGGAACAACCTTTCGGGTAAACGTGCTTTCTCCCGGTGCAACCACCACGCCTGGCCTGCTGAATCTGCTCGATACAACCGGCGCTCAACAACAAGCGTTGCAAAGCTTCTGTGATCAGTCGCCGTTATCGCGGGTTGGCGATCCGGAGGAGATTGCTGCGGTAGCTGTCTTCCTGGCATCGGACGATAGTACCTACATGACCGGAAGCGAAATCTTCGTGGACGGCGGCCAGGCGCAAGTATAGGAATTACATGCTGCTTGTCTGTAAGTGTCCGCCAAAGACGGATCAATTAAATGGGCCGACTGGATCGGCCCTTTTTTTTGCTACCCAGCGCTGGCGGCTGGACGAAATATCCGTTTGTTAAGCATCACTTGCTGACCGTCTTTGCCGCCTCCATGATAACAGCGGCTACTTCTTTGGGATGAGTCATGAAAACTACGTGGCTGCCGTCTATTTGCGTAACGATGCTATGGGATCTTTTGTATCCACTGAGCGTAATGATAGGATTAATACTTTTGTCGCCGTTCGACGAAATGCCAAAGGTCGGCTTGCTTTTCCACGCTGCCTGTGTAACCGGCGTCTCAAAGGCCGCCGCAGGGATGTATCCGGAGGAGGCATACATAAAATCAGCCGTCTCCTGACTGACATCAGCGCAAAAGCCAGCGTGAAATTTTGCTTCGTCGTAAAAGATGTTACCCTTCTCGTCGGGCGGCAGCAGGCCATTTTCAGGCTTGGCCGGAGCGCTCGACGCGAGCTTCACCGTATTTTCTCCAACTTCCGGTTGAAAGCCGTTCACGTACACTAGCGCGGCCACCCTTTCATGCAAGCCGGCCTCCGTGATGACGGTACCGCCCCAGGAATGACCGACCAGGATTACCGGACCGCTCATCTTGTCCAGGGCGACGTTTGTTGCCTCCACATCGGCCTTCAGCGAGGTACAAGGGTTTTGCACAAGGGTAACTGCATACCCATGCTTTGTCAGTTCCGCGTATACCTGCTGCCATCCGGAGGCATCGGCAAACGCGCCATGAACAATGACGACGTTCTTAACAACAGTTGTCTGGGCCGGCGTTGTAACGGACAGGCACAGGCTGCAGGCCAACGTGCAAAGTATAACTTTGGTGGCCGACCTTTGGAAACATTTTACTGCTTTCATTTTAAATATTTTTATTTCGTTCCTTCCAATTGGATACCAACTTTTAATTTGTTTATATCCAATTGATCCGGCTGGATCATCGTTCCATAAAACGACGATATGCCGCGATTTGCCAGGACGATTATCTAAATATCACCGCTACGAGGTGCCGACTTAATAGCAGACTTTGACGGATGCGGCGGGATATCCAAAAGATCGCGAGCGAAATCTGCCCCATCAGTTAGTGAACGAACGAATTATTGATATATCACTTAGGCCGCCCTATGTAACGGAATATCACCAGTTCTCTTTCACGAGCCTTTATGTAATTCATTAACTGTGTTTGAATTAAGAATTGGCATTCTTTTCTGATAGCCATCGATTATCAACAGATGCTAAATCTACTTTTATGGCTCTTTCAAAAAAAATATTTACCTTTTGCACATTGGTCCTGATGACAACCCTCATCACCAATATCTACGGCCAGGGCGGTTCACCCACTTATCAGGATGGCATGTCCATCAAGCTGGACAGCACGGGAAAAAAATACATCCGATTTCTGATCTGGAGTGATTTTATGGCCCGCTATACCGACCTCAACCCCGGGACAGCGGTGAATGGCATCCCCAGGAAAAATATGTTCGATTTCAGTGTACGGCAGTTCCGGTTTGCCGTCTATACACAGCTTAGTCCGCGCTATCTTATACTGGCCACCGTAGGTATGGACAACCAGACCTTTTCGAGCGGCGGGGCGGCGGGCGGAGGAAATACCGGCAATGGGGGACCTGGTTTTGCCGGAACCCTGGGTAAAAAGCCTTCAATCTATGTTCACGAGCTATGGAATGAATTCACCGTTGTTCCGGACAATGACTTCACCACCAGGAAGCCGAATTTCGTGTCGTTGTACATCGGGACCGGTTTGCATTATTGGGTTGGGATTAGCAGAATGAGTTCGCTTAGTTCTTTCAACTTTTTGGCAATCGATGCACCGCTTTATAACTGGCCCTTGATAGACAATTCCGATCAGTTAGGTCGGCAGGTTGGCGTATACATTAAAGGCAAGATCGGTCCGGTGCCGTATCGCTGGGCCATCAACAAGCCATTCACGGTCGTTAATCCACCCATTGCCTATCCGGCAAACTCCCCCGAAATGAACTATGCGGTTGACAACAATGCCGAAGGCAAATTGTCGACTACCGGCTACGCCTCCTGGGATATCTTCGAACAGGAGAATAGTCTGGTCCCTTATACCACCGGGACCTATGTAGGCACCAGGAAAGTCCTGAATATCGGGGCCGGCTACTACTACTCGGCCGATGGGACGTCAACCCAGGCCGACAATACGAGTTCGTCTCCCCTTATAAAACATGATATTGCCATTTGGGCGACCGATCTATTTGCGGATATCCCATTCGGCGGCGCACGGAAAAATTGGGCTATTACGGGTTACACCGTCTACTACCACGATGATTTTGGCCCCAACTATCTGAGGAACGGTTCGATCATTAACGAGAATGTAGGTCCTGCCAAGGGCTATGCCGGCGCCGTTTCGCAAGCAGGTTTCGGCAATCTCGCGCCGATCATCGGCACTGGATCCTCCTGGTTCACCCAGGCAGGTCTGCTGCTGCCTAAAACGCTGCTAAGGACAGATGCTGTCCGGTTGCAACCCTTTGCCGAATACAGTTTTCAGCAGTTTGACCGATACGGGAGTGCCAAATTTACCTGGTGGAGTGCCGGCGGCAATATCTACCTGGACGGTCATCACGCCAGAATTTCAATTAAATATCAGACCCGGCCGATCGTCGTTGATCACCGGCAAGCAGACTCCAAAGGAACCTTTGTCCTTTCGACGCAGGTGTTTTTATGAATATTGCCGGGACTTGTTCTTTTAAATTTTTCTTTTTCGAACTTTTACGACCGCCATGCATTTAATCATGTTTCATTTAAATTTTTCACCTATGCCAACCATCCATCTACAACAACGCAGCAATCCCTTCGTACGGCTAATCGCTACCGCGCTTTCGCTTATTCCGGCCATTGCCTATGCACAGGCGCCGGCTGCAACCCAGCCCATCACCCGCATCGATCTTCAGCGGCACGATCTCAGCATCACCGGTTGGGAAACCGTGCAGGTCCGGGTCGATTTCGCGCCAGGAGCGACCGCCGCCAAACACCGGCATCCTGGGGAAGAGATCATCTATGTACTCGAAGGATCGCTGGAATACGAAGTTGAAGGCCGGCCGGCCGTCACGTTACACCCCGGGCAAGTACTTTTCATTCCCAGCGGAACGCCTCATTCCGCTAAAAATACCGGGAAGAGCAAGGCAAGTGAACTGGCCACCTATGTGGTGGAGAAGGGTAAGCCATTGCTGGAGGTGGTGGCGCCGTAGGGTAGGCTGCGAATGGAGCAACATTTAATCCTCTAAAATTAAATTTATGATAAACGAAATCGAAAAGGAAACCAAGAGTACAGAAAATTTGGAGCCTGTGGTGGGTTCAACCGAAACGCTGCCTTCTGAGCAAGGAGGGATTGCAGCATCGACAGCGGCCGGCGCGTCGCCCAAACCAGCGAAAAGAAAGAGAAAATCCTCGGCGATAGCCGCGGCCGCCATGGGTCGCAGCGCGGTGGGCTCGGTGATGCCGAATGCGAGTCTTGATATAGAAGGTCGGGGCGGACTTCTGAATTTGGGGTCGGACGGCTCTTACAATGAGTAATGAAATGTATCCCAATGTCACAAAAGGACATATCAAAAGAAGTTAGAACCCAGCAAAGTATTGAATTTGCCGGGTTTTTTCTTTGGGGCATGGTCAAACATTCCGTTTTGCCCAAAAGGGAGCCGCCACTCGGAAGTCAGGATTTACCACTAGGAAGTTACCGGTCCGAACGGGCCGGAAGAGAATGTAGGTTTGCGAAAGCATTACCAAACAACATTTAAAACTTCCTAATGTACACGAAAAAATTAACGGCTGTAGGATGGAGATCTGGTGCGAGCTCTCTGTTAATGGCAACGGCTGCAATACTGTCTTTTAGCTGTCGAAAAGGTCATGTCGATGATAAGCCCCTGCGGGATTTCGATGTGATCAACCTTGTAGCCAACAAAGCAAAATATCATCCCGTCCAGCCGCTGGACCCTACCCTCATCAATGGCTTTGGCGTCGCCTGGTCTTCGAGCGGCACTGCCTGGGTGAACTCCGTAGGTGGTCATGTCAGTGAGCTCTATAGCGTGGAAGGTGTAAAAGTAAAGGCCGTGAATATCCCTTCCTCCAATAATATAGCGGATTCCGCGCAGGGATTTCCCTGCGGCGTCGTCTTCACCGCGGGCAAAGGCTTCAAACTGCCGAATGGCGGTGGAGCTTCCCTGTTCGCTTTCACCGGCTTTGATGGCGTACTGTCAGCCTGGAATGCGGCTTCCGGCAACAATGCCAAATTTATCCATCACCCCTCCAGCAGCAGCTATACCGGTTTGACTATCGGCACCTTTAACGGACGTAATTTTGTATATGGCGCTAATTTTGAACTGAAGAGGATCGACGCGTGGGATACGGCGTTTAAGCCAGACGGTTTGGCCTTCCGGGACCCCACGTTGCCACAGGACTACTCTCCTTATAACGTCCAGGCCATCGGTGATTCGATCTACGTCGTCTACGCCAAATTGGGATCGGACGGGCATCCCGTGGCCGGCGCAGGTTTTGGTTTTGTAAGCATATTCCTGACCGATGGACAATTCGTAAAGAGATTGGCAAGCCGTGGCACCCTGAACGCTCCCTGGGGCGTGACAATGGCGCCGGCCTCCTTCCTTGAAGATAAAGATGTAGATAATAGGGGTGAAGGACATGGCGGCTACGGTAACCTCACTGCTAGCCAGAACGGCGCCCTCGACCGCAAATCTCCAGTGATCCTGGTTGGCAATTTTGGAGATGGACACATCAACGTATTTACCCCCAATGGAGACTATCTCGGTCAGCTTCAATCACACAAACAGCCGATCGTGATCGAAGGACTGTGGTCGCTGTCCTTCCCCCCTGCAGGCACCACCGATCCAGGCAGGCTGTACTTCTCAGCAGGTCCTGCCAGTGAAACAGACGGTGTTTTTGGGTATCTCATTAAGCATTAATGGTTCACGCCGAAGGCATGAATTCTTGGGAACCACTCAAAGATTTCCCGGAAATGTGAAATAGGAAGCCACTGCGATCAACGCCAGAAAATTGCGCGACTTTAAAAAAGGAAAAAACCTCCAGGGCTAGCCAGAGGTTTTCCAGAGAAAAATTGGATCTGTGTTTTCATAAAGTCGGCAAACGGGCCGGGTGTAGGGCAGCTGGAAAAGCTGTGGGGGTGTCGGATTTTTCGGATATTGGATTCGGGTACGTGTCCGTTGCTTTTGACAGAACAAAGATGGAGAGAATACCCAGCCCCGCCAAATAATGGCAAGCTGGGTTTGGGTATCTGATCGGTAAACTTACTGGGCGTTAAGGATATTGCTTATTTTATTGCCTTCCGCCCTCAAAATTTATAGTCAGCGGCATTCAAATGAGGGCAAGACCTCCCTCGGCTACTATTTACTGGTGTTAATAATAAGGCTTTTCCCCTTTAAACCAGCTGAAGTAGCAGTTAAGGTGATGTTCCCTGTATGGCTTCCGTCCGATTGAACAATGACCTGAGCCAGGCCATTAAATAGCTTTCTTTTCCAGGCAGTGGCGGGCGCTTTAAACTGAATTACGCCCGGGTCCTTGTTAAGGTTATCCCACGGATGTATCTTTTTTGTGGGCAAGGCAACAATAACAATGCTGTTTTTCCCTGGCTTTAAAAAGGCCTTACTGATGCTAAACACATCCTGGTCTTTATGATAATCAACATTGGCGGCCAACAAATGACCATTGAAATATACCGACTGCTTACGGCCGATGCTTTTATAATAAAAGGTGAGCGGCAAACGCGTTAGATCATCAGTTAAATTAATGCTGCCGCGATAGACCCAGGCTTTTACGCTGGTATCTTCAATATTTGTAAACGCCTTTTTCCAGCCCTTGTCGTCAAAGGTTTCGGCTGTTTCGCTTTTGGCGATAGTGTCCGGTATAGGCAACTCTTTCAAGTCCTCAACAGGCATATTTACAATCGTATCCATATATTTATCGGGTTCAAGCGAGGTGGGATTGCCGTTGCCCACTCCAATGATCCTGCCGGGGCCTTCCAGCCTAAAATCCACTTCGTTACCGGCATCAGGTACGGGCAGTCCCTTTCTATCCACCAGGCACACTTTAATGACAGCGATATCCTCTCCATCGGCTTTCAGGGCGTTTTTATGGGCTTCAAGGGCGATGCCTTCCGGGGCACCGGTAGTTTGTATGGTTTCAGTTAATACCTGCTTACCGCCGGTGTAGCCGATGGCTTTTAACGTACCGGGGGTGTAGGGAACCGTCCATTCCAGGTGCCCGTTTTTGACCATTGTTTTTTTGCCCTGGGCTTTGCCGTTTAAAAACAATTCCACTTCTTCACAGTTGCTGTAGGCCCATACATTTATAGGTTGGTTCTCTTTGCCTTTCCAGTTCCAGTGCGGCAAAAGGTGCAGCACCGGCTTGCCGCCCCACCAGGCCTGCAGGTACCAGGCATCGTCCTTGGGAAATCCGCACTGATCGAGCATCCCAAAATAGGATCCAATAGATGGCCAGCTATAGGGGGTAGGCTCGCCACGGTAATCAAAGCCCGTCCAGATGAACATGCCCGCTAAAAAAGGCCGTTTGGCATAGTAATTCCAGCCCTCTTCAATGCTATAGGCATTGGGCCTGGGCTTGGCATCATAAGCCGATTTGTAGTGGAGTGAATCGTTACTAAAATAAACACCACGGGTAGCAAAAGTAGATCCTTCCTCGGTCCCCCAGCCTTTTTGTTCAGGATATTTCTGGTGCTGCGCATCCGGGTTTTCCTGTGCTATGTAGTTAAAGCCTATAACATCCATCACAGCTGATAAGCCCTTCCCCCAGCCGCCGCTAAAGGCTGCGGTCACCGCCCGTGTGGTGTCCAGGCTTTTTACAAAGGCCTGCATGGTTGATGCAATACGTGCACCGGTTTCCGAGTTTTCAATCCCCCACTCCTCGTTACCTACCGACCAACTGATCACACTTGGATGGTTACGGTCGCGGTCAATCATTTTTTTCAGATTAACCAGGTGGTACTCGTCTATGCCCATGAGGCGATTTTCGTCAATCACCAGCATACCCAAACTGTCGCAGGCATCCAGCAATTGGGGCGCGGGCGGATTATGCGAGCAGCGGTAAGCGTTGCTGCCCATTTCCTTTAAACGGGCTATTCTATAGTATTGCAGTTCGTCGGGTATAGCTGTTCCAACGCCCGCGTGCTCCTGGTGATTATTGGTGCCTTTTATTTCGAGCCTTTTACCGTTTAGGTAAAACCCGGTGTTGGCATCAAAACGCAGGGTACGTATGCCAAAACGCGTTACATATTCATCAACGGGCACATTGTTTACCAAAATGGCAGTAACCAACCGGTGCAGGTAAGGCGTATCAACCGACCATAATGTAGGGTGAGATACTTCCAGTTGACTGCTGTATTCGCCCGATTCAAAAGGTTGCAGAGAATGGCCATCCGTTTGTTGGGTAGCCAGCAAATGACCTTCACGATCATAAACTTTTTGTACAATGGCAAAATTACCTGCCCCGGTGTCGTAATTGCTTATATCGGTCTTAATCGTTAACAGCGTCTTATTATTAACAACACTGCTGCTCACAAATGTACCATTGGCTGCAACATGCAGGGGCGAGGTTTTATTGAGCCACACGTGCCTGTAAATGCCAGCCCCCTCATAAAACCAGCCTTCTTCCATAGTAGCATCTACCCTTACGGCAATGGTATTATCGCCGCCGTAGTTTAAAAGTTGGGTAATATCATATTCAAAACCGTTATAGCCGCTTAGCTCGGTCCCCAGGTAATGTCCATTTACCCAAACGGCAGAGTTACGGAAAACACCATCAAATGCAATGCTGATATGCCGCCCATAATCCTGCTGTGGTATATTAAGCTTTTTCCGGTACCAACCCACGCTATTATCCGGGAAGTTTCGACCCAGGGCTTTAAATCCATGGCTATAGCTACCTTTTTCGCTAAAACCAAGTTCGGCCGCCCAGTCATGGGGTAAATCGAGCTTACGCCAGGGCCTGTCATCAAAATCAGCGGCGGCGGCACCATCACCATAGCCCGCTTTGGCAAAATAGGAGAAATAGCCCGTGCCGTTGTTAAAATCTTTAGCGGCATCAAACGGATGGCCATAGGCGAATCGCCAGCCGGTGTCTATACAAATATGCGCTCTTGAGTATTGCCTGCTGCCAGTCGTTTGTGCGACTACAATTAACGGACAAATAAATATCAGCAGCAAAAAGCCTGATGTTTTCATATAGAATTTAATAAGTACTAATTTTGGGAACCGGGTTTATAATATGCCGCTAAAAATAAATGTTATAAACCCAGCTTTCTAAAAAAACATCAGGTGTGAAATTATCCGTTTACATTTTGCTAAAATAGTATCAATTAGCCCCGTAGAGTTTCGCCACCGCATTGTTCCAGAACTGAAGATCGGAGACATGGGTCCAAGCCAAGTGATCTTGTGGATCTTCATCCAGCCAGGCTTTTTTACCTCCGGGCTGATCGAGCGACACACTCAGAACTGTAAAATTCCTATCCTTGTACTTAATGTACATCGCCACAACGTTCGGGTTTCCAGCACGGCAGGGACCACACCAACTGGCCCAGAAGTCAACCAAAACCTATTTCCTTCTGAAATCCTTCAGAGATACTGGCATTCCCGCCGCGTAATTTATTGCTCAAAAAAGACAATCATTTGTAAGGGTTAAGTAAAGTACCCGACAAATAGAGTGTAAGGGAGTTACTTATTTTGCAGGATATCATGAACAAGCGAAAATCAAAAGGTAGGACGATGTTAACACTGCTGTTAATTATTCCGGTAGCTTGGCTGGTTTTCGCGCAGTTTGCCCTGAAATTCAGGACGGAGGATCCTGCTGCACAGCGAAGCTTTGGGCAGAAGGGCGTGTCACTATTCATCCATACTTACCGGGTGGAAGGGTATGCCATGCATTATGTCCAAACAGGGAAGGACACGTGTCCTACCCTTCTTTTTGTGCACGGCTCGCCGGGCAGCTGGAACGCATTTGAACAGTACATGCAGGATAAAGACCTGCTGGAGAAATTCCGGATGGTATCCATAGACCGACCGGGCTTCGGTTTCAGCAGTTTTGGGAAGGCCAGGGATCTGGAAGGACAATCCGGATTGATAGGTCCGGCTTTACAGCAAATAAAAAATGGGAAGCCCATTTATGCCGTAGGACATTCCATGGGAGGTCCCCTGGTGATCAGGCTGGCTATGGATTATCCGGGCGTATTCTCGGGACTGGTGTTGCTGGCAGCTTCGGTTTCGCCCTACCTGGAAGATCCGGAAAAATGGCGGCCCCTGCTCTTTAGAACGCCCCTCAATTACTGGGTTCCCGGCGCCATGCGCCCCGCCAATGAAGAACTCTGGTATTTAAAATCCGACCAAAAAAGATGGAGCCCGAATTGGAGAAGATCACGTGTCCCGTCTGGATCGTGCATGGCGATAAGGATCCGTTGGTGCCGGTGAGTAATGTCGATTTCTTGAAAAACAAGCTCATTCACGCCCGGAAAATTACGGCCACCATTCTTCGGGGCGCCAATCATTTTATCCCCTGGGCGCATTTCGCTGAGATCAAAGCCGTATTAATGTCTTTACCGGAGGTGGCAAAATTAGAAAACGCAAAAAAATAAACAAAAAACCTTGTTATGCATTTAAAATACCCCATCCAGCAGCTACTCCGGCAATTGCAGGAAGCACTGGAGCCCCTCACGGACCATCAATACACTGCTCCTATCGACCTGCTATCAACGGCGACCATCGGACAGCATGTCCGGCACATCCTTGAATTCTTTCAGGAACTGGATAAAGGATATGACAGCGGCACCGTCAATTATGACCGGCGCAGCCGGAGCCATCTGCTGGAAATAAGCCTGTCGCACGCCATCCGCCAGCTGTCGGCGACAGCACTTGCGGTGGACCGGCCGGACAAAGATCTGATACTGATAGCTCATCTTACGCCCGGGGATCCCGAGCCCTTTGCCATCCGCACCAATTATTCCCGGGAATTGCTTTATAACATCGAACACATGGTGCACCACATGGCCCTGCTGCGGATCGGCATCGCCGCTGTGGCCGAGATCACATTGCCTGCGCAGTTCGGCGTTGCTGCTTCCACCATACAATTCCGACAGACATGTGCACAGTAACCTTTATACCCACCACCGGCGGCATTTATCTGACTTCCAACCGGGACGAACGGTCTGGACGTGCCCCCGCCGTTTTCCCCTGCCAGGCTGATGCAGACGGGAGCCAACTGCTTTTTCCCAAAGATGGCGAGGCGGGTGGCAGCTGGATTACCCTGAAGAACAGCGGGGATGTTGGCGTGTTGCTGAATGGGGCTTTTGTCAAACATCACCGGGCAATGGCCTACCGGCGGAGCCGGGGTATTGTTTTCCTGGAGATCGTCCGCGCAACCGACCCGGTGCAAGCCTTCAGAGCCGAAGCATTGGAAGGGATCGAACCCTTTACACTGGTGCTTTTCACAAGGGGACAGTTGTTCGAATGCCGTTGGGACGGACGGAGAAAGCATATTGTCCTTCAAGGTCATAATGTCCCGCATATCTGGTCTTCCGCCACCTTATATGATGAGGAAGCCGCAAAATGCCGGCAGCAGCTGTTCAGACAATGGCACGAAACAGCTTCCCGCATCGACACGGAGAGCATCCTGGACTTCCACCGGTCTGTCGCGGTGAGCGCGCCAGGGGCGGGACTCGTTATCGACCCGCAGGGAAGGATCTCCACCGTCAGCATTACTTCCATTCGCATCGGAGCTGGGGCGGGCAGCATCCATTATGTAGACCTGCAGACCGACAGGCGATATGAGGCGGGAATAAGCGTCGCCAATAATAAAGTAAGCCGTGCGGGTTTCCTGCGGCGGACCCGCATCCGGCTGACATCCTGGGAATACTGGCCATTTGCCGTCATTTACGCGCCGGCGTTTCTTTATTGGGCCTGGCTGAGCTGCAAGGCCAGAAGCTTCTTTTTCTTTAGTACGGCGAACCCTTCTATCACCAACGCCGGGTTCCTGATGGAGTCCAAGCAACAGATCTACGACCTGATGCCGGAAGGCTCCTATCCCAAAACTGTCTATTGTCCCAAGCGCCGGCCCGTGATCGGGATCCGCCGAACCCTGGCGGAACAGGGATTGGATTTTCCGCTCATCGCCAAGCCGGACATCGGGCAGCGGGGCATGCAGGTGAGCCTGCTCCGGGATGAATGTGACCTGTACGTATACAGCGCCCGGAGCAAAGTGGATTTCCTGCTGCAGGAATATATCGATTATCCCCAGGAAGCCGGGATCTTCTATTATCGATATCCCGGAGAGCCTAAAGGGCGTATTTCCGGCATCGTAGGCAAAGAGATGCTGACCATAACAGGTGACGGGGTATCGACGGTGGAGGCGCTGCTGCGAAAAAATGACCGTCATGTGTTGCAGTTGCCGGCGTTGCGGGCCGTCTATGGCGACTTTCTTCAGCAGATACCTTCGCCTGGAGAGGAGCGCCTGCTGGTGCCCTATGGGAACCACAGCCGGGGGGCAAAATTCCTGGACTGGAGTGACAGGATCACCCCTGCCCTGGAAGAGCGGATCGACGAGCTTTGCCGCCAGATCCCGGGATTTTACTTTGGCAGGCTGGATGTTAAATTCGAAAGCTGGGAAGAACTATGCGAAGGCCGAAAGTTCTCCGTCATCGAGCTAAATGGTGCGGGCAGTGAGCCAACGCATATGTATGATCCCCGGCATTCCCTATTCTTCGCCTGGAAAGAGATCTTCCGGCACTGGCGATTGTTATATGACATCAGCCGGGCCAACGCCCGGAAGAAGGGGCTTGCTCAGATGAGTACATTCGAAGGGCTGAAGATGTTGAGAGATTACAACCGCTACGAAAAGCTCATCACATGAACGATGTCCCATATCTATCCGCCGCCCCACCGGCCGGAAAGCCTTTCAGGCTGTCTGCATATGCCTTTTTAATCAGCTTTACCGGTTCTTTACCGGTAGGCACCCTTAATGTGGGCGTCACCGATCTGGTGATCAATGGCGATGTCGGGGGAGCTATCCTTTTTGGCCTGGGAGCCATCCTCATAGAAGTAAGCATGGTCCGTATAGCGTTGGTCACTGTAAAACGCCTGGCGGGCATGACCCATCTCGTAAAATGGTTCCGCGTACTGGCCGGAATCGTCATACTGCTGGTTGCATTCATTAGCCTGGAAGCTGCCTGGCATATGCGAAAGGCGGCGATGGTCGTTCCCTTTGCAGGACACGCACCTTTTGTGTCGGGCCTGGTGTTGAGCTTGCTCAATCCATTACACCTTCCCTTCTGGATGGGATGGACGGCGGTACTGAAAGCAAAGGGACTGCTCTCCGACACGAGGGGGGATTACAATGCTTATGTGATCGCCATTGGCGCCGGTACTTCCTTTGCCTTCATGGTCTATGGGACCGCAGGACATTTGCTGATCTATTCCCTGCGTGCGAATCAAAATATTTTTAACTGGCTGGTGGGGATCGCCCTTCTTGGAACCGGGCTCTTTCAAATGCAAAAAGCGCTAAAGGCATGCCGGCGTGATGAAAAGGTGCGGTGAAAGAAAGTCTCAGGATTTTGTGCCTTTTGCGGCAATTTCAATTATGTCGGCCACCTCTTTAGCCTTCGAAATAAAAATAGCATGACTACCATGCAACTCCGTAATTTTTGCACCCGCTCTTTTGTACATGAATCGCAAAATATCAGGATTAATGCTTTTATCCTCAGCTGAGACAATAGCATAAGACGGCCTGGTTTTCCAGGCTGCCTGGGTCAATGGGGTAACAAACGATTGAGCGGCAATAGGCCCCTGGGAAGCAAACATAAAATCTGCTTTTTCTTTAGGAAGGTCAGCAGCAAAACCCGCATGAAACTTTTGTTTGTCATAATACACAAATCCCTTTTCATCTGGCGGAAGAATACCGTTCTCCGGGGCAGGCGGGGCAGTCTTGATAAGATCAAATGTGGTTTCGTTTACGTCCGGGACAAAAGCAGCTACATACACCAGCGCTGCCACTTTGGAATGAACGCCCGCTTGCGTTATTACCGATCCGCCCCAGGAGTGCCCAACCAACACCACTGGACCATCCTGTTTATCAAGTATTCTGTTGGTAGCAGCAACGTCATCATTTAAGGAGGTTAAAGGATTTTGGACAATAGTGACCTGGTAACCTCTTTTTGTAAGTATTTCATATACGCCTTGCCAGCCGGATCCGTCGGCAAAAGCCCCGTGAACAATCACGATATTTTTGATGCCCGTCACAGTTTGTGCGTATGACATAACCGAAATATTTAAGAGTGAAAAAAATATTAAAGAAGAATAAATAAGCTTTTTCATAAACTTCATTTTATTAGGTATATGTTAATTTTTTTTGTCCAGGAAAAAATCGAGTAGATCTTTTTGCACCTGTGATGTATTCTCTTGTACGACCCAATGTCCTGAACCTTTGATATTGGAGCCTTTCACATTCTCTGCAACCAATTTGCAGTGATCCACCAAAAAACCGGCGCCGAAATACTCACCTCCCATTGCCAGCAAAGGCATTTTCAATTTGTTTTTCATAAACGTTTTGTTATCCTTTGCATCCTGCTCAAAAGCGCCAAACCAGTGAAAAGTACCTGCTGTGGCCCCTTTTACTGAATAAGCCCTTACGAACTCATTGACCTCTTCGGGTGTGAACGGGTCTTTTACGCGGCCAACCACCGGCCAGAAGTTGGTAAGAAATAAACGCTCTCTCCCGGCTACCAATTCTCCGGATGCCGGAAAGGAAAAGAAACCAAACCACCAGGCAGAGGATTTAACCTGGCTCCACACCGGCTCAATGCCCGGAAGCAATGCATCCATCAACGCCAGTTTTTTTACCTCGGCTGAAAATTGAGCTGCATAGGCATAGGCGACCATCAGGCCAATATCATGGCCAGCCAGATTTATGTGGTCGTATCCCAGTTGTTTTACAAGCCCATGTATGTAGGCAGCCAGCGTCTTTTTATCATAGCCGCTATCCGGCTTGCCTGACTCTCCAAGACCCGGAAGGTCAGGGGCTATCACCGTAAAATGTTTGGAGAACTCAGGCAGCAGGCGGTTCCACATATACCAGTTCTGACCAAAGCCATGCAATAAGACAAGCGGTTCGCCCGATCCGCCGATCACATAGTGAACATCTATACCGTTTATTTTCGCACTGGCATGTTTAAAATTTGGCGGGGGGGATGCCGGCTGAGTGGTCGAAACGTTGTGGGCTGAGTCCGCCTTGGTCTCTGCCGCCGGACTTGCGTCTTTTGGTTCATTGTTGCAGGCTGCCAGTAAAAAGCTTGCAACAAAAAGTCCCAGTATCAGTTTTTTCATGATCAGAATTGTTTTGAAATTTATGGTGAAGTTTAATGTTAATGACCAGAATACAGCCGCGGTACCATTACGGCAGGTTGCGAATCCAGTCCAATATATAATCGGCGTCTTCTTTCCAGGTTTGCTGGCCTAAGACAAAATGATTCCTGCCTTTGAATTCTTTATAATCGGTAACCGAATTGCTTTTCTTATATTTTTTATAATTTGCGTAATTCAACGAGGGGGGTATCGTATGATCATCACTGCCGGAAGTCAATAGCAACGGGGCATGAGGATTTTCGAAGTGTACTTTAGCAGCGCTGGTTATTGTATCCCTTACAATTAGCTTTGACTCGGGTATGGCAAATTTGTAATACGCTTCTTTTTGAGCATCGCAATCCATCCCATTTGTAAAGGCATATTTCCATTGGCTGAAAGACATAAGGAATGATTTTCTTACCGAAGTAAAAAAACCAAGAGGTCCCCAGCCTGCTTTCAAAAAAGAAAATTTGAAAGTAATTATTCCCTGCGGCGGTACCGGGTGAATGGCAACCCCTGAAAAGCCCAATCCTCTTTGCAATAAGAGTTGAACGATCAGCCCGCCGATAGAATGCCCAATCAATATCGGCTTTTCAGGAAGTTGCCTCACAATATTATCATAGTAATCAGTTAATGCCGGCAGCCGGTTGGATGCAATTTCGTTGTTGGGATGGCTATTACGCAATGTCTCGGCCGAAGCGTTTTTATGCGGCCACGGAGGCGCCACTGTTTGGTAACCCTTACTTTCAAAATAGGTCTTCCATTCATCCCAGCAACTATGATGAACAAACGCGCCGGTGATAAACACAACTGTCTTTGACTGACTTTTTCCCATAAGTTCCGCTTATGGCAATCATGTGTCAATTAATACGCCATTTTTATAAGCATCTAAATATCAATACATTATTAAATAAATACCCGACCGGGCCGTGATATTTCGCAATGGGATTAACGAAACCGTGAAATATCACGGTTTATTATTTTTAACTTTAAAGAATCCATTTTTTTCTGTTGTAAAGAAACTAATTTACGCATCAAGCGAACCCCTCTGAAAAGTGGTTTGGTTTTATGTATTCCTTACCAGTATATGATGCTAAAGTCCATTACATATTTATTCTTTTTGATAATAACTGTTGTGCCAGGTTCGGGGCAACAGTTATCCCCCAGGCCTCGGGGTCAATTGCTGCTGCTGCTGCAGGAAAGCAAGCAGGATAGCAACCGCATCTCAATTCTGGACGAATTGGGCAGGACTTACCTTAAACAGATGATGTTCGGCGATAAAAAGATGTATTTGAGGGACACCGCCATTGACATTTTTAATCATGCCATCAGGCTAAGCGATACCCTTCAATTAAAACAATTCAGGTATGAAAGCATGTCGCTTGTGGGGGAAGCCTATCTTGCCAGAGGTGATACGGCTGAAGGCAAAAAAATATTTTCTGAGGTAGCATCCCTTTATCATACAATGGGCGACGTTCAGGAGGAAGCCGGCACATGGCTGCGGTTAGCCCAGAGAATGAATAAGCAACTAAATTCCTTTGCCGGCATTGATACTTTTTTTAATAAGGCGATTACATTATACAAACAGGCCCGAAACATCGAGAAAGAAGCAGAGGCCCGAACACATCTGGCTGACTATCTATTTAAATCAGGGAGATCCAATTTGGCGGAAAAAGAATTGCTACAGGCATTGGACTTACTTCACCAGAAAGGGAGTACCAGGCTTTTCAACGCCTATTTTCTTCTTTCTGCTATCAACAGGTACCGCGGGTCCTATGAAAAATCACTTTTATACGCAGTAAAATGCGTTGAAAATGTGGAGCGCAACAAAGACATTGTACGTACCGATACGTATTATGGGGAGCTTGCCCTGGTTTACGACGAACTGGGGCGCGCCGAAGAAAGCAGTCAATGGTATCGAAAAACTCTTGAAAAAAGGATGGAACAAAGAGTAAACCGGGTATTCATCCTCAGAACTGCAGGTTTTCTCATCCGCCAATTGATAAAACTACGGAAGTGTGGAAGCGCCCTTGCTTTGGTTGATAGCCTGGTTGCGGCCTATCCACCTCAAGAGCCATTTGAAAAGGCAATCGTTGCGCAAAACTATGCATATTGTTTTGATGGACTGAACCAGTACCCGGAAGCCGAAAAATATTTTTTGGCCGTGGCCGCATATTACAAGGATGCCCCCCCTGAAAACGAGATCATCTCTATCACCCACATGGATATTGGAAGGTTTTATTTGCAGCACCGGCAATTTAAGAAAGCACATATCTATCTGGATACCGCGCTAGCATATATTTCATACGGCCGTTTGTTAAATCAAAGAGATTTATTTCAAATGCTGTTCACTGCCGACTCCGCGTTGGGGAATTCATCCGCCGCTATCAAAGACCTGCAACAATATCAGTTTCTAAATGATTCGATTTTTAACGAGAGAAAAAGCAGGCAGATTGAAGAATTGACCATACAATATGAAACAGAAAAAAAAGAGCAAAGCATCAGGCTACTGGAGAAAGAGAGGCGTCTTCAACAAACCGAGTTAACACAAGTGCAAAACACCAGGAGCTGGATCCTTGGTGTCGCCATTCTGCTTATTATTATAGTTGGTTTGCTTATCAATTATTCACTTTTAAAACAGCGAACAAATAGAAAGCTGCATGTTCAGCAAAAGCAAATTGAGAAGAAAAATAATTCACTGCAACATTTGGTAGAGGAGAAAGAATGGCTAGTCAGGGAAATCCACCACCGGGTAAAAAATAATTTCCATACAGTAATGGCATTGCTGCGCACACAATCAGAATACCTGCAAGGTGAAGAGGCAATACAGGCAGTTACTGAAAGCCAGCAACGCATACAGGCAATGTCTTTGGTTCATCAGCGACTATATCAATCAGACAATCTATCTGCCATCAATATGACAGACTACATTCATGAATTGGTAGATTGCCTGAAAGATAGTTTTCACACTGGTCATAAGATTCAATTCAATTTACAGGTTGATCCGGTAAAATTAGATGTTTCGCATTGCGTTCCGCTTGGACTAATATTGAATGAAGCCATTACCAACTCTCTTAAGCACGCTTTTCCCGATAAAAAAGAAGGAGCCATTGATATTTCATTAAAAAGGACCTTGCCAAATCATTTCCTGCTTTCTATCAAAGACAATGGGGTTGGCCTGCCCCCAGCATTCGACAGTAAAAAACAGCCTTCTATGGGAATGAAGCTGATGCATGGGCTTAGTGGCGACATTGATGCGAAATTTCAAATAAAAAGTCATGATGGCACCGAAATCATGGTTGATTTTATATGTGATAGTGGAACTTGTTAACAAGGCCTTAACCACATCGCAACCAAACAACACATTATGAAAGAACAAATTCTCATAGTAGAGGACCAGTATGTTGAAGCAGATTATTTGCGACTGCTGCTTGAGCAGGCGGGATACAGTATCACAGGTATTGCACGGTCGGTTCCCCAGGCCCAGGACATGATAAAGAACGAAAGGCCGGATTTTGTTCTTGTAGATATTTTCTTAAAGGGGAAACAAACGGGAATTGACCTGGCAAGGCTGCTGGTTGCTGATAATATTCCGTTCGTGTACCTGTCAGCCAATTCAAATGAAGATGTTTTGAATGCTGCAAAGCAAACACAACCCTATGGTTTTCTTGTAAAACCTTTCAGGGAGAAGGATTTGCTCGTGGCACTTGAAATTGCCAAATATCGACACGCACATAGCGTCGAAAGCAGGTACCGCAGAGAAGCTGACTTTCATGAACTCTTAAAAAACATCACAAGCGACACCGGAACACAGGCGCAAAAATTATTAAGAATAGCTTCAGCCCTTCAGACATTGATTCCATTCGATTTCCTCGACACCGGGCTTGACAACTTAGGGCCTGGATTTTTTAAAGGCATAAGTCTTTTGAGAACCGGGTTTGATGAATATCAAATGATCGGACTGCATGAGCTCTCCATCATTACAGGAAAGTCAATAGAAGAGCTTACTGCGCTGCAATCCCCCTCTTTAATAGCATTATTCACCAACACTTTCCAGCTAAAATCATATTTTAAAATACCAACGAGCATTTTGAATGACAGATCTTTTAGTTTCGGTTTATATAGCAGAAGGCCGGAAGCGTATACTGCAGAACAAGTTGACTTATTCGAACGACTGCAATTTTCATTGATTCGCAGCATGGATAGTATATTGCAGGGAGAAATGAGTGCAAATAACAGATCTTCCCATCCTGAAACTAAACCAGCTGAACACGCAACTGCCGAAGAGGGATTTGAAGGGATCATTGGTAAGAGCCATCTTTTGTTAAATGTATTTGATCATATCTCCCAGGTGGCGTCTTCAGACACTTCTGTTCTTATACTGGGAGAAAGTGGCACCGGCAAAGAAAAGATCGCTGACTGCATACATAACCTGTCATCCCGAAAAGGAAAACCATTTATTAAAGTGAACTGTGCAGCATTGCCTGCTACATTGATTGAATCCGAACTATTCGGCCACGAAAAGGGCGCTTTCACCGGAGCGCAGGATAAAAGAATTGGCAAATTTGAAAGAGCCGACACGGGAACACTCTTTTTGGATGAGGTTGGAGAAATGCCAGTTGAATTGCAAGTGAAATTATTAAGGGTGCTACAGGAGAAAGAAATAGAAAGAATAGGTGGAAGAAATACCATAAAACTTGATGTCCGCATCATCGCGGCTACTAATAAAAACCTGGAAAAAGAAGTTGCTGACGGACGTTTTCGGCTGGACCTGTACTACCGTTTGAATGTTTTTCCGATAACCCTGCCAGCCTTACGTGACCGCAAGGAGGATATTCCTGCCCTGGCCTATCATTTTATGGATCACTACAACCATAAAGCCGGAAAGAAGATTAGTGGAATATCAGAAAGTGTTCTCACGAAAATGATGGCTTACAACTGGCCCGGCAACATTCGTGAACTCGAACATTTAATTGAAAGAAGTGTGTTGCTTACCAAAGGGATGGTTATCGAAGAAATACTGCTGCCAACAGTTGAAAAAAAAGATGGAGTTTCTGTCCTTGAAGGCACTTCCATGAAATCTATCGCAGAAAATGAGAGGGATCATATCATCTCGGTATTGAAGAAATGTAATGGAAGAATATGGGGGCCGGGCGCCGCTGCCGAAATACTGAATATCAATCCTTCAACTTTGAAATCAAAAATGAAAAAACTTGGAATAAAAAAGGAATATATTCAATAATATCGCAATTAAGGCATCAGGTTATAACTTGCCTTAATGACGGCTTCATTGACAGCTCTAACCCTTTCCATTTCCATTTTTTCAATAACTCTGTCATAGGTGAGCACTCCATTTATTTCATGCTCCACGTCGGTTGTTTGGGTATAAATGGCCACGCTCAGCCCCTTGTATCTCATCAGCTGTTCCACCTGGTCCAGTAAAAAAACGTACCTGTCTGTTAGCCTTGCTTTGGTTGGCTCATAGTCATAGGCGTTGTTTTCTATGGGCCACATATGATCCCGCACAAACAGGCCCACGCCGCCAAATTCGCCTAATGATGCCGCACGGCGCTCTTCCGGCACGGAAGCACCAACCGGTCCCACATAAATATGTGTGTCCACATAGTCCCCGTTTCCAGGGTCACCGTATGCTTTTTGGTAGGGAGGATTGTTATTAAACCCTGAATTGCCGTTAACAAGTCTCGACGGATCGTATTGCTTGACCCAGTCTGTGATATTTTTAACATCAAAAGCACCCCAATTTTCATTAAAAGGCACCCAGGTGATAATGGATGGCGCGTTATAATGTCCGTCGATCAGTTCTTTTAGCTCTTTCCTGTATTCCGTCCTTGTTCTGGCGGTATCCTCATCCTGATACCATATGGCCGGCATATCCTGCCAAACTAATAATCCCAATTTATCAGCCCAATAATAAAACCGCTGAGGCTCTGTTTTCATATGCTTCCTGATGAGATTGTACCCGGCGTTCTTGGTAAATTGCAGATCAAATTTCAGCGCCTCCTCTGTCGGGGCCGTCAGGATCCCGTCCGGCCAATAACCCTGGTCTAGCAGACCAAGCTGCAGGATGAATTTGCCATTGATCAAAGGCCTGGTAACTCCGTTAACCCTGCCTAATTTAATATCGCGCATGCCGAAATAGCTTTTTACTTCATCGGTGACACTTCCATTGGCATCTTGCAATCTGATCGTCAGATCATATAAAAAGGGATCATCCGGCGACCAGGGTTTCGGCGTTTTAATGGGGAGGTAAAAGTAAGTGCCGCTGGATGATTCCGCTCCCGAAACTACCTTGTCTCCATCAAAAGCATTCGCATTGACCTTTCCTGGCCCCGGCGATGTTACCAGTATTCTCAATCGGCTGTTTGCCAGATCAGGCAGCAAACGGATATTCTCGATATGATTTTTGTTAACAGGCTCCAGCCACACAGTTTGCCATATGCCGGAACAATAGGTATAGTCACCCCGGGGGCCGCTCTTTCCTGAAGGTACGCGGCCATCGTTCAGATCTCGAGCTGCCACTACCAATGTATTCTCCCCATTTATTAAGTACTGGGTGATGTCAAAGCTGAATGCATCATAGCTCCCGGCATGGGCACCTGCTTTATGTCCGTTCACAAATAAAGTGGCGTGATGAGCCACGGCTTCAAAGTGAATAATGACCTGCTTGTTTTTCCAGCCGGCAGGGATTATAAAACGTCGGCGGTACCACATATTGATCTCCTGTGTACGGCGGATGCCGGATAACACTGATTCCGGACAATATGGAACAAGTATTTGTTCAGCGCCGCTTTTAAAAGCAATCGGATTTACCGGATCGAGCGCGCCCGCAACTTCTTTTCCTCCCTGATAATCCCATTTGCCATTCAGGCACATCCAGTCGCTGCGTTGTAACTGAGGCCTTGGATATTCGGGTAAAGGGACGTTGGCAGCCAGCGCCGATTTCGTCCACGGGGTAGGAAGGACAGCCTCCTGGGCCAGCAAACAAGAACAATTGATCGTGAGGAATAGTAGGGATAGTACCGTTTTACGTTGACGTTCATTCATGATTACCAATTGAAAAGGAGCCTAAACTTACTGAAATAATCAGGATTTATTCAGCTCAGGATAATATTTGAATATCAGCTGTCGCTCATCATCCTGCAATTCCCGTAGCAGAACGGGCTTGTCCTGCGGCCGTAATCCTTTTTGATTGATCCGATTGATCAAGCTCCAGTCCTTGATCGGCTTTTGGGGGCTCGCTCCCGCCGGCTCATGCGCAGAGAGATCGTACCTCGTAAAATCTATCACCTTCTCAGGCGTATCCTTATGCCAATCACGCAATAGGGCAAGTCTGAACTCCTTGTTCTGGAACCACCTTATCTCCAGATTGTTGTACGAATCGCCCAGCCCGCATCCCCTTTCCACAAACCGGTAATTCCACTCGTCATTGGTCTTATAATGCGCGCGCCAGATATTCCCGAACTCGCCAAAGCTAACGAAATGGGTATCGGGCCATCGTTTCATCGTGTCCGTGACCCACATCCTCAGCGCGTTGCAGATAAAATCCATCCCAAACTCATACACCAGCTGCGCTTCCCATATATTGGTGACCCAACCGAATTTATTCAGCTCGAATCCCTTGTCAAAATGGATCGACTGGGTATGCATCACTTCCATATTACCCAGTTCAAGGCCCCATCCTTTATACGTTTCGATGGGCCCTACGCCACGCCGGCTGTTATATCCCGTGATCTCGTGCTCGTTGGAGCCGCTTTGTCGCGCACAGATGAAATCCAGGGTCCAGCCATCGAGATTTACACAATCTATGAGGTCTTTTTTACCCTGGCCGGGCTTGCAAAAATGCTCAGTCGATGGATAATAAGGATAGGAAGGCGAGCCGTCCGCTCCTCCCCCATCGATGTTATGCTGGCTCCAGATGACAGCCTGCGCCACATGAATATCTTCTTTCTCCGCCAGGTATTGCAGGCTCTCCGCGGGCAGGAATCCGCCAATGATGGATTGAGGACGATAGCCTTTACCGACAAACCCGGAAATGATCCGGATCGCTTCCGACAGCTCTTTATTGATCCTTTCCCGTGGAAGATACATGGCGGGGAAATAACCGGGGAACACTGTCACCTCGTCTCCATATTTTGCCTGGCAGGCGGCCGCATAATCCCTTATTTCGGCGAAGTTTTTCCGCTTGTCTTCCAGCGCATTCAAAGTAAAGCCCCAGGTCAGCCGTCCGTCGGGATTGTTTGTAGCAAATGCCTCCCGCATGGCGCGCACGCCTTGCAATGTATGCCAGTTGGCCTCATCGCGCGGATGCAATTTCACATCCCGCGACACCTCCCAGGGTGTGGTCCGGATCATGATGCATAATGTAACAAATCGTCCCCCGATCAGGGACAACGGTGCAGGTCCCGGCGTCAGAAAAGCTGCAGGCATTGCATTCAGCAACCCGTCGCCGGCTAACAATCCCGCGCCCGACAATGCGGTATTCTTTATAAAAGAACGTCGTCTCATAAATTGATCTTGTGTTTCCTGATGAGCGCCTGACCTTCAGCCGGCAGTTCCTTCACTGGAACAGGCTTGTCCTGCGGCCGGACGCCCTTTTGATTGATCTCACCCATTAAGCTCCAGTTCCGGGTGCTGCCCGACACCGGCTCTTTGGCAGGCAGGTCATAGCGGGTAAAGTCGATGACCTTTTCATTCGCCCCATCTACCCCACTTAAAACAGCCAGCCGGAAATCCTTATTCATATACCACCGCAGCCGCTTATCCTTGTCCGACCCCCCAATACCGGAGCCGACTTCGTCAAACCGATAATTGAAGTTATTCTGCTTATAATGCCTGCGCCAGATCCGTCCGAATTCTCCCTGCGTGATGCACCGAACACCGGGCCAGCGTTTTTTGATCGCCTGCAACCACAGCGTCATATCATTGACGTCGTAAGGCAAAGTCAGCTCCCAGCAATTAGTGACCCAGGCAAAGCCGTTCAGCCTGTATCCATTATCAAAGTGTATAGCAGTGGAATGCATCATTTCCTCCAGGCCGACCTGCAGCCCGTATTTTCCCAACGTTTCGATGGGGCCAACGCCCATCCGGCTATTGAATCCTTCCGCAAAACCGGCACGTCTCCCGGCGAGGAAATCCACTGTCCATCCGTCCAGGTTCACACAATCTATGAAATCTTCCTTTCCCTGGGCTGGCTTGCAAAAATGTTCCGTTGACGGATAGAACGGATAGCACACGGAACCATCGCCGTCCTGGTTGTCGATGGAATACTGACTCCATATATTCGCCTGGCAGACATGTATCCCCTCCTCTTTTGCCAGGTATTCCATATTCTTCGATGACAGGAACCCGGCAAGGACGCTCAAGGGACGATAATGGTTACCCACCATCTCCGACACCCTGGCCAGACCCTCATGCAGATCTTTGTTCACCTGTTCCGTGGAATTATAAGCGTTGGCAAAATAGGCGCCAGGGATAAAAGTAACCTCGTCGCCATATTGATAATGATAACCCGCCACAATCTTCCTGATCTGAGTGTAATTGGCAGAAGTATCGTGCAGGGCCAGCCAGCTAAGGGCCCAGGTGATCTTCGCACCCGGGAGCCCTTTGGCAATAGCTTTTCTGAAATTGATCACCCGTTGAGGCGTATGGTTGTTACGTTCATCTTCCCCGACATTCCTGTCTCGCGATACTTCGATCTGGTTTACACGGATCACCGTATTCAGGGTTAAAAATCGATTTCCCATCAGCGGGAGTCCTTCACCAGCCCGCGTCTGCGCGGTAAGATATCCCGCGAAAAAAAACAAGGTAAAACAGCAAGTCAGAAAAGAAGTTTTCATAATCACCAGCCCGGGTTTTGTTTAAGTTTATCAGGATTGAGCGCCACCTGCTTGGTGGGTATGGGCAGCAGATAGTTCTTATTGACATCGAATGTTCTCTGCGCACCCGGCTGCAGCAGCTTGTACCCGTTCTCCAGCTGGCTGGCGGGTGCATTGTAAAAATAGCTGTTATAGCTGGCCCCGTCCAGGGTAATGACCTGTTTCGCCCATTCCGTGCCCGTGACCTTGATGCTCAATACGGACTTCGGCAGCAAGGTTTCCGCCGTCGCCCATCGGCGGAGATCATCCCAACGGAACCCTTCGAAGGCAAGCTCGACAGACCTTTCCCGACGGATCTCATTTCTCATATCGAGCCCATTGCCGGCGACCAGGGCATTCGTCAGATGCGGCATATTTACCCGGTCTCTCAGTACGTTGATCGAAACATCCAGATCACCGTCGGAAATAGAACCATTCCGTTCATATCGCGCCTCGGCATAGATCAGCAGCACTTCCGCATATCGCAGCACGTTCCAGTCAAATGCGCCGCCGCCGTCACCGGGCGTAGGCATCTCGGAGATGAACTTGTACAGCATATAACCGGAATTCACATTGCGGTTGTTATCCACCCCAGGCCACTGAGGCCTGTACGCGTCGTACTGCGGCCTGATGATCTTGATGGCAGGCAGGATCAGGGACTGCGTCATCCGGGGATCACGGTTGCGAAACTCGCTCCTGCAGGAGTCATAACCTTTGAACAGAGGAGACTTGTCGATCGGCAATCCATCATTGCAGAGATACATGTCAGCCGCCGCCTTCGTAGGGTTCAGGTTGCCCCAGGAAACACCGTACGCCCATCCATTTACATTGATATTGGTACGGTATTTTTTTGCTATGATCGACTCGGGATTGTCCTGGCTCGTCTGGTCGATGAACAGGTAACGGTAGCTTGCATCCCCCTTACCTTTATACAATGAATACGCCGGGCTCGTAATGACGTTGTTCGACTCCGTAATGGCCATATCCAGCAAGGCATCGCTACTGCCCGTCGCATGGAACTTTCTCCATGTACCTTCGAACAGGCATACCCGGGCCTTGAAAGCCTGCGCCGCCTCTTTACAGATACGGCCTTTCTCCGCACTGCTCTTCACAGGCAGGTTAGCGATGGCATTGTTCAGATCGTTGAGGATAGAATCCAGCACCACCTCACGGGCAGCCCTCCCGCTATAAACCGCGGCATCTGTCGGCTGCAATACGTCGTTGATGATGGGTACACCGCCGAACATCCTGAAAAGCCTGAAATAATTGTAGGCGCGATAGAAATAGCCTTCGCCCAAAAACGGCTTGATATCGTTGCCGATAGACGACCCCGCCCCTTCCTGGATCAGCTTGTTCGCGTTCCGGATCGCTTTATAGCTGTCGTCCCAGTAGCCATCCTGTTCCGGGGCCACATAGGTCCCTGAGCTCACTGTATTGATCTCGGTACCGATCGCAATGTCCGACATATTGTCATTGTTATTCGTACCGTCATAATGGGGGTCATCCAGCGTATTCTCATAGAACCAGTTGGCCGCCAGCCGGAAATCATTGGCCGTCTGCCAGAAAGTAGGGTCCGTGATCTCGGATTGCGGTTGAAGATCGAGAAATTTTTTACAACCCGGAGCCAGGATGGCTACTGCTATTATTATGCTTGTTATTTTAATCATTTTCATCACTACCAGATTTAGAAGTTAACATTCACACCAAAAGAAAAAGTACGATACATGGGATAATTGTTCTCGTAAAAGTCGGTGTTCGTGGCATCGTCCGTTATTTTCGGCACACGCGTCTCCTCGGGGTCATACATGCCGTTCCAGGTTCCTTTCGCGAATTCGAACAGATCCTGTCCACTCAGGTAGACCCTGACGCCACGGAGCTTCAGGTTGCTGATCCGGAGGTCGTTGAATGTATATCCGACGGTGATATTTTTCATCCGGAGGTAGCGCGTATTTTCCAGCCACAAGGAAGAGAACTGATAGTTATTGCCCTTGACCGTTCCGTTATTGGACAGCCTTGGGTACCGGGCGCTCTGATTTTCTGCCGTATACTCCTTGCCGTAGAAATAATCCAGCGGCTGGAACCAGAAATGCGAGAACGGTACGCCGAAATTGCCATTGCCTCTCCAGACATATTTGTTGCCTGTACCCTGCAGGATAAAGCCGAAGTCAAAACCCTTCCACTTCAGTCCGCCTGTCATGCTATAGGTGAACTTGGGGATCTGTGAACCGAGATACACAGCATCACCGCTGAGTCCTTTCGATTTATCACCATAGGTGGTGATCTGCCCGTCGCCGTCGATGTCCTGGTACATCACATCGCCGATGCCCAGACCGCCATAGCCATTCGGCTGTGCGGAAGGTACGATGCCTTTACCACCATACAGCAAAGCGTATTTGGTCAGATCAGCCTGGTTCCTGATGACAGAACCCTTGAACCCAAAATAGGAGTTCAGTGGGAAGCCTTGCCTGGCCTGTGTCAGACCAAGATTATAGTTGTCCTGCCCTTTCAGATCTGTGACGATATTGCTGTTGTAGTTCAGGATAACGCCCACATTATAGCGTACATTCCCGATCTTATCATTCCACGAGCCATTGAATTCCCATCCCTTGCCCTTCAGGGTTCCTGCATTCGACGTTGGAGCAGCCGCTCCCAGCGTGGAGGGATAGGTAATGCTGACCAGCATGTTATTATTGGTCTTCCTGTAGATATCGAAAGAGAGCGCTAGCCTGGATTTCAGCAGGGAGAGGTCAATTCCGAGGTTCTTTGTCTCGATGGTCTCCCAGGTACGCTCGGGAGAGGCGATCCCATTGAGAGAAGCCTGTCTCGAGGGGGATGATCCGTCGATGGGATACTGACCGCCAATATTGATCAGCTGGATATAGTCGAATAGCCCCAGTGTGGGAAGGTCCTGGTTACCCGTCTTGCCCCAAGAAGCCCTGACCTTGAAAAGATTGACGAGATTGTCGCTGACGACGTTCTTGAAGAAAGGCTCTTCGGAGATCTTCCATGCCGCAGAGACGCTGGGATAAGCCTCGCTCCAGCGTTTCTCGGGAGAGAACTTCGAGCTGCCATCTTTACGCAAAGTACCCTCGATATAGTATTTCCCGGCAAAGGAATAGCTGGCGCGACCAAAATAGGACAGCAGCGCCCAGGGGTCGTTGTTCCAATCGCTGGGATCGGCAGGATCACTCACTGCGCGCAAATTCGAGGGGTCAGACAGGGGCGGCGAGAAGATCACATTGCTGAAAAAATCGGCGCCCTGGATGTATTTTGCATTCCGGGTGAATTTCTCCCGGGAAGCGCCGACCATTGCCTTGATCTCATGCTCACCGAATGTCTTGCTATAGTTGATATAGGTGCTGAAATTCTTGTAGACGGAGCTATAGTTTCTGAATTTCGCCTTGTTCGGATTGTTACGGACGAGCGAATTGGGTGTGTTATCCCAATTGTGCTCTGTATTGGTGGCGAAGTAGGCGTCATCATCGAACCGCTCCAGGTTGATACCTACCTGTCCCGTCCATATCAGGCCCTTGATGGGTTCAAAGTCCAGTTTCACGTTATTGCTCCATCTGGATTGTGTGATCGTCTCGTTCCCGCCCATTTTCAGCTCCTGGACCGGGTTCTCATATCCCTGGTAACCATAATAGTTGCCTGCGGGGTTCTTCTCAGGCAGATAGGAGAACATCTTCAGGCCATTGCTGATGGCATCGCTCAACTGGGAAGGCTGCTTGGTATTTAAATAGTCATACGCCGTGTTCAGCTCCAACCTCAGGTTCTTCGCGATGTTACTTTGCAGGGCAATACGGAGGTTGTCCCGAACGGAACCGTTGGTTCCCTCCGAGATGTTCCCATTATCCCTTGTGTCGCCGAAAGAGATCAGGTAGGAGGAGTTCTCGCTGCCGCCGGAAATGCTCAGGTTGTGCGTCGGGCGCAGCGCCGTCTTGAAGAGCCGGCCATACCAATCATGGTTTTGATAGAACATGGGATAGGATTCCACGCTCCGGTTCTCGCCAGGCCCTACGCCGGGATCATTAGCGGCAATCTTCAACAGCGTGGAGTCCGAGAACGTTTGCGGCTCGCCATCATTTTTATTGGCCTCGTTGAACATCCTGACGAAATGATCCGTCGTGGTGGCTTTCTTCCGCAGGCCCATTTTCTTCACGGCCAGGTTGAAGCCATAGGTGATATTCGGCTTGCTGTTACGCTTGCCCCTTTTAGTGGTTACAAGAATGACGCCGTCGGCCGCACGCGCTCCGTATATCGCAGCGGTAGCATCTTTCAGCACGGTGATATCCTGGATATCCTGCGGATTGATGAGGTTCAGATCACTGGGGATACCGTCGATCAGCACCAGCGGGACGTTCCCGTTGATGGAGGACGATCCCCGGATGGAAAGTGCAAAGCCCTGCTGGCCCGGCTGACCGCTCTGACGGGTGATCCCCATACCAGGGACCATGCCCTGTAAGGCATCCAATGTTCCCGTGACGGGGCGCGACTCCAGTTTGTCCCCTCCGATCCGGGAGACGGCGCCTGTCAGGTCCGCCTCTTTTAGCCGGGTGCCATACCCTACGACTACCACCTGGTTCAGACCGCTGGAGGCCTCCCTGAGAACAATATGGATTGGCTCGCCGCCCGGCACATGCACTTCCTGGGGTTGATAGCCGATGCTGCTGATCTCCAGGACCGCATTGTCCTGGACGTCGATCTCGAAATGACCCTGCGCGTCTGTTTGTGTGGCGCGTTTGAGGCCTTTTACAGTAATGGTGACACCCTGCATCGGATGGCCCGTACTGTCTGTGACATCGCCTTTTACATGGATGGCCTGCATCATCTCATTTGCCGAGGTAACAGCGATCACCTTATTATTGATGATCTTATAGATCAGGCCATTGCCGCGGATGATCTTATCCAGTATCTCCGAAAGCAGGGTGTTCTTCTCATGGAGGTCGATACGGATATGATCGCTGATCGTGTTCGAGTTATACAGGAACCTGTATGAAGATTTTTTTTCAATGATCTCAAAAGCCCTTCTGAGCTTTATGTTGGTGAGATCCAGGCTAAGCTTTACATCGTCCTGGGAATATGCTTTAGCCGATACCTGAAGGCAACCAGCCAATAATAAAACTATGGTTAGTTTCATAACAAGAAGCATTTTTTGGGGCATAATACGGCTAGCGTAAAGTGGAAATAGTTTTTTTTCCATACATTTACATGAAGTTTAATTGTTATAAAAAGCCCTTCCCTCCCTATCATCTGAGTGAAGGTTCTTACAATTGAATGGTGACGGGGAATGTGCAGCATTTCCCGTCTTTTCCTTAAAATTTCGGAGTGATTTTGATTGCGTTATGTCATTAGTTTTGGTTTTGGCGTGATCAGGATTACTCGATGTGGATTGCGCTATTGGATCTCTTATAGGTAAAAGGTGCAATGGCTTGTAGCTCCCTCAACGCATCATCGATATTCTCTTCTTCGAATCTGCCGGTGAACTTGTAGGATTTAGCTTTTTCGTTCCCAAAGGATATGGAGACATTATAGCGCCGTTGCATCTGCAACGCCAGATCATAAAAAGATTCGTCCGTGAACAGCAGTTTATTCACGACCCATGCGGTATCAGGCGCCATGCTCATCTGGGGATTGAAAACGATACGTTTAATGGTCGGCTCATCCACCACCACCTTGCCGGGTTTAGCTACCGCTACGCCGCCTCTGCTGTCATTCTGAATGATGATCCGTTGATTAGGGACCAATAAGATCTTCTTAGAATGACTGCCCTTTGTGATCACCTCGATTGAGCCGCTGATCAGGGAAGCCTGCCCATGCTTATCTTCCGGGTATGCCTGGACATTGAACACCGTCCCCAGGTCTGTCACATCGAAATTCTTTGTATGAACCAGGAAAGGATGAAGGGAATCGTGCTTTACCTTGAACATGGCCTCCCCCACCAGGGATACTTCGCGTTTGCCGCTGTTGAATTCAGCGTTAGTATAAGTAAGGGTGGAGAAAGAATTCAGCCATACCTCGGTGCCGTCAGGGAGCACAATGCTTGTCTTGGACCCCGCCGGAGTGTAGATCCTGCTGACGGTCTTTGCTTCTGCCACACGCTGTATAGGCTTGGGACTATAAAAAAACCAGGCTCCGCAGACCAGCAATAGGATGCAGGCGGCAACAAGCATTCTTTTGAACAACACAGGCCTCCTGGCGCGTTCGGGAAAAGGTTCGCCTCCTTGAAGCATATCGCCTTGTTCGTCGACATGGACTTCTGAAATAACTTCTGAATCCAATGTGCTGAAATACTTCCGCATCGACTCGCGGATGGCTTCATCGTTCTCGTTGGCCTGCATGAGCCGCATCAGCTCTTCGAATTCCTCCTCAGAACAGGCTCCGGAAGCAAACTTTTCCAGCAGGTCGTAAATGCGCAACATGCTCCTATGACGTATGCCGGGAAAAAATGTACTACTCTAGTCGGTATTATTTTTCAGATAGGCTACAATATTCTCTACTGCTTTCGCCAGGTGGTTCTTCACCGTATTGGGGGAGATATGCAACAGGGAGGCTATTTCTTTACGGGGCTTGTCCGCTGCATGGCTCAGGAGATAGACGGCCCTTCGCTGAGGAGGGAGCTGCTCGATGGCTTGATGTATAATAGTATGATATTCAGCATCTTCAACACCGACCCCTGCATGAGGTTCACTACTTTGATGCATGCGCTGCCACAAAGCCTGTTTTCTCTTCTGGTCAGCGGCGGCTGCGCGCAGATGATCGATGACCTTATTTTCGGTGAGCCTGTATAGAAAGGAAGAGATGCTTTTTATTTCCGAGATCCTGTCCCGTATCATCCATAGTTTCAGAAAAACATCCTGGATGACGTCCTTGGCCGCCATATCGGATTTCAGCATCCTGAAGGCAAAAAGATAAAGCGGATGCTCATATTCACGGAACAGCTCATTGAAAAGCTGTTCCAACATATCCTTTGAGCTGCCAGGGCAATCGTCATTTCGCATCACGCAGGTCTTTGTCTTTGAAATCGCAAAATAATAACATTTTTCTACAGTCATTTATTTTTTTGGAGCGAAAGCCGACGGGCTATTACCGCCAACCGGACAAGCGTTCGTTGATGCAATCGCAACTAAACAAGGAAAATCAAGAAAAAAAACCTACCTTAAGGAACTATTGGCTTACTCTTTCGCCAATAGGAACCCGCCTTCCACCCGTCGCTCTGACAGTCATATTCATTTCATATCTAAACTAAGCCGATGAAAAACATTTCGATCATGATCATCGATGATCACATCCTGATCCGCGAAACCTGGCATTCTTTGCTGGCAACAGAGGGAAATCTTGAAATAGTAGCAGAATGCGGAGACGGACAGCTTGCCATTGAATTGGCGAAAAATACACGCCCCAACATCGTCTTACTGGATATCAATATGGCGCCAATGAATGGAATGGATGTATTGAAAATGATCCGCAAGCTATCCCCTGCATCTAAGATCATAATTGTATCTATGCATTCCGAACCCGCTTACGTAAAGAAGCTACTTCGATTGGGAGCAAAAGGCTATGTGACCAAGACCTCCCCTCGCCTGGAAATGCTGGATGCGATCAAAGAAGTGAATAAAGGGACCATATATATTTGCCAGGAAGCAAAAAAAAACCTTTCAGAGCAAATGGCCCAAGACAAGGAGTCTGGCTTAAATTCTCTTTCCGAAAGGCAATTGCAGGTCCTGGGTCTGTTAAGTGCGGGAAGGTCATCTAAAGAGATCGCTGCTGAATTAGGAATATCTACAAGAACAGTTGAAGTCCACCGGCATGATATACTCAAAAAGATGAAGCAAAAAACGACAATCTCCCTGATCCAATATGTCAACTCGCACGCGGTTGAGCTCTGGCATTAAACTTATTTATCATGCGCGCATCTCGGGAAACAGCAAAGAAAAAAAAGTCCGCTCTAACCAACCGGGAAACTACCTTTATCCCGGATCCCCTTCTGCAGAAGGCGTTTGAAAATTCGTTGCAGGCAAATATCATTTCACTCGTGGCAGACGGCAGGATCATCAGGGCGAATAGAGCTGCCTGTAGATTGCTGGGCTATTCCAAAAAGGAATTACTAACCAGGAAAAGGAAGGACATTTTCCAGTTCTCGGAAGAGAGCTATAAACTGATGCTCCGCCAAAGAACACAGGAAGGGAGTGCCAAAGCCGACCTGTCGATAATAAGAAAGGGCGGCAAATTGTGGCCCTGTGAGATCACCTCCGTGGTATTTAAAGATGCCAAAGGCATCAGGAATTCCATCACCAGCATCGTCGATCGGAGGGGAAGACTATCGATACAAAAAAAGATCGATGTTGCAAATGAGCGATCGATAGCAAGTAATATAGTCATCGCCCAATCAAAATCCGATACCACCCAGGCAGAAAATAATGACTGGATAAGATCGATAGGTAAAACAACATACGACGTAACCTGGGATTGGGATATCGCCGCCAGGCAGATCTCCTTCGGAAGAAGCTATGAGAACGTTTTCGGCCATAAATTGCCCGAGGCGAAAGTCAGTTTCGAAGAATGGATGGCCTTCTTTCAAAAGGAAGAAAGGGAAATGATGCAAAAAAAGATTCGTAAGGTCTTCGAATCCGAAAAAAAGACCTGGGAAGACAGCTTTCAATTCATGTGCCCGGATGGTAGAATATCCAATGTCATTATCCGGAGCATTATCATAAGGAACAGCGATGGAAATGCCATAAGGATGATCGGGGTGATACATGATATAAGTAAGACGCAAAAACTGGAGGAAATTCTGGAATGGGAGCTCAGGGTAAAGAAGAACGAATTAACAGAAGCCGTAGTAGAAGCCAGGGAAACGGAAAGATCTGACATCGGGAAGGAGCTCCATGATAATGTTAATCAGATATTGGCAGCATCCATGTTATATCTCGATATGGCAAGGAAGGATATAAAGAACGGGGAGATCTATTTAATACATTCTTCCGAGTACATGTTCACGGCTATAGAGGAGATCAGGAAATTGACAAAAGGATTGATGACGGACAAGGATTTCAGGCTTTGCGCGGAAATCGAACATATCGCCCGCGACACAATGAAGATCTATCCGGTGAGGATACGCTGTATATTGAAACCCTCTATGGAAAAGACAATGAGCAGCAAATTCAAATTGAACACCTATAGAATAGTCCAGGAGCAACTGAATAATATATTGAAGCATGCCGGCGCATCTGAAATACAGATCACTATGTCAGAAACGAAGGCAGGCTTCGTTCTTTCCATCTTAGATAATGGGATAGGATTTGACATCACGAAAAAAAAGAAGAACGCTGGCATAGGCATAAGCAACATTATCAGCCGGGCCGAGCTTTTTAGGGGGAAGGCCAGCTTCATTACAGCACCAGGTAATGGTTGCAAACTGATCCTTACTTTTCCGATCACGCCGATATAAATGAAGACCGAAGCTCACTCCGTTCTCAGCACTTTCGCAGGATCCTGTTTCGCCGCGCGAAGCGTTTGGGACCCGATGGTGAGCAGCCCCAGCGCCAGCAATACCAGCGTCCCAAGCCCAATGGTACCTATACCGAATTCAACCCGGTTGGGAAACTTCCTCAACCAAAGCGTGTTGAGCATATAGCTGAGAGGCGCCGCGATCAGGACTGACCAGATCAGGACCCGGATGAATGAGGCGGAGAGCAGCAGCACGATGCCCCGGTGGGAGGCTCCCAGCACTTTACGAACGCCGACCTCTTTGAGACGACGTTCTGTCGTATAGGTAGCCATTCCCAACAATCCAAGGCAGGCGATAGTGACCGCAAGAAAAGCCAGAAAGCCCAGAATGGACACGACGTCGAAGAAACCTTGCGAGGTGGCGGCCAGCTGATCGTCGAAGAATTGATACCGCAACGGATGTATGGGATCGATCAACTTCCATTTTCTTTCCAGCGCTGCCAGGGTGCCTCGCAGGTCCCGGGAGGCAATGCGGACGTTGGCATATTTAAAGAGGGCAGTTTGATTCTGGATCAGCAGGGGCTCGATCTGGTCGTGATCCAGATTCATATGAAAATCCTTCAGCACGCCCGTGACCACAAGCGGGATCGTATCATTCCATTTCGATACCAACACGTGGCCGATGATCTCACCTGGGTATTTATATCCGAGTGCACGGGTGGCAGCTTCGTTGACCAGTACGTATCTGCCGGCGGGTCCCCCGGCGGGAAGGTTTCTGCCGGCTATGAGCCGCAGCTGAAGGTTGTCTACGAAATTTTCATCCGTTTGAAGGACGGTGACTTTTTTAAAGTCATCCCTGCTCTCCGCCTGCTTAACACTTGTGCCTTCGGATCTTCCGGTCACAGGGACATAATCACAGGCAGAGATCTTTTCGACGCCGGCCACGGCAGCCAGCTCTCCGGACACAACATGGTACTCATTTCCCTGCAGATCGATGTTCACAATGTTCTTGGAATTGAATTCATAGTCGAATTTCAAAAAATGCATGGATTGGTTAAAAATGAGGATGGAGCTGATGATAAAGATCAGCGAGACGGAGAACTGGACGATACTTAATATTTTTCGCATGCCCAATTTTCCGGGGCGCAGGCTTGCAAAATTCCTGAGCGCCTTCAATGGCTGAAAACCGGAGAGATAAAAAGCGGGATAGATGCCTGACACCAGTCCGATCAGCAGGGCAAATCCTGCAAAGCCAAGATAGACCCAAAACCCGCCGTCCAGGCTGAAATGCAGGGACTGGTTGACCCAAAGGTTTAAAAAAGCCGCCCTGATGAGCAAAAGAAAGAGAACAGCCATGATCAGGGCGGACAGCGCCATGAGGATCGATTCGCTGAGGAACTGTAAGACGATATTCTTCCTGGTAGCCCCATTGACCTTGCGTACGCCGATCTCCTTTGCCCGGGTCAGCGCCCTGGCGATCGACAGGTTTGTATAGTTCAGACAGGCCGACAGCATGATCACAAAAGCAAGGACCGAGAGAAAATAATACACGATCCTCGGTAAAACGATATTAGGTTCATTACCCAGCAAAATGCCGGGCGAGATGCTGGTGAGCCTTTGTCCCGTCATGCTGAACTGTTTAAGGTCCGGGAAACCGGCGTAAGTAGTCGAGACGATCCGGTGAAGAGAAACGTTCAGATCGGACTCCGTCTTCCCGGGTGCGAGCAGCGCATAAGTATAGCATCGAAAGAAGTTTTTCCAGTTGGCGCCAAGGTCTTCCATCTTCTTGCTGTTGATCAAAGCAGGCATGGAGGATAAGGAAACAAGGACATCAAATTTCAAATGAGACTTGTATGCTTTGTCTGCGAGGACACCCGTAATGGTATAGATGCCCCATTTCACTGGGACGGACGATTCGCCTCCGCCGGAAAAAACAGACAGTCCCCGGTCGGAGAATTCCACCGTCCGGCCGATAGGATCCTCATCATTGAACAGGCGATGGGCCGCCTCTGCGGACAGTACCATGGAATTGGGGGCACGAAGCGCGGCGTCCAGGCTGCCCTTACCAAGCTCGAAGCTAAACACATCGAAGAAAGAAGTGTCGGCAAAATACCCGCGCATTTCCACGGTTCGTCCATTATACAGCGCATCCCCCCCTACTCCCATCACCAGGCTGGTGGCTTCCCTGACAGCAGGGCTTTCATTTTTTAGCTTGCGGGCCAGGGGGAATGGGCTCGTAGCATAGGGATGTCTAAATTCCGGGGCGTCACAAAGGATGCGATAAATATTTTTTTTGTTTATATGGAACTGGTCGTAGCTGCGCTGGTCGGCCAGCATCAACATGATCAGCATGCATACTGACATCGCCGCGGCCAACCCAAATACGTTGATGAATGAGAATCCTTTGTATTTCAGGATATTCCGAAGCCCTACTTTCAGGTAATTGAAGATCATCATAATAGTTTGAGGTTAGGAAAGGTTTTCCAGCCAGAAAGCATTCAGACGAGGCGGACGCCGGAGAGGTTACACCTGTCTTAAGAAATAGAGGATTTACTGGGAACTCCGTACAGCTCATTTTTAAACCGCTTTGCCAACAGGCCGGTGGCAAGCGCAATATCGATGTCTGCGACAGCGATCCCTGGTTCTCCATACGCTACATGGGCAATGCAGGTTCCATCCGGTGCAATGATCGAGCTGGCCGAATCGGGATAACGTGAAGCATAATTTGAGCTGGCAAAGAAAATGGTATTTTCCAAAGCTCTCATCATCATTGCTTTCTCATAATAAGGATTTTCCTTACTACCCCACTCCGTCAACGATAGTCCTTCGGTATTGCTGCCGACAAAATGCGGATGAAAAACGATCCTGGCATCATGTTGAGCTGCCCATCTTACGGATTCGGGATAGCGGAACCCTTCGTGGCAAATGGTGATGCCGAACTTCACGCCTTTCACCTCGAAAATATGACGCGTTGTACCCGCCGTCCAAAAATGATCTTCAGTAGGGTCAAGCTGATTTTTGGTTTGGTAACCTAATATCTCTCCCGTCCCCGATACAACGTGGGCTACATTTAACAATCCGTCAGCATGATGCCAGTCCATGGGGATAATGATCGCTATGGAATTTTCAGCCGCGATCCGGCATACTTTGTCCAGCGCCGACCGTAAGTTTTCTTCCGTTCGGTCTTCCGGCGTATATCCCATGCCCGGGTAGCCCGGCAGGTAGGACTCGGGAAAGCAAATGATATCGGCCTGTTGCGCTGAAGCTTCTTTCACCAGCTTCTCCAGCCAGTAAAGGCCGTCATTCACAGACCCCGGAAATGGAGGGGAGGCTACAGCTATCTTCATGCCTCAAGTTAAGAATGTTTTATGCTAAAAACATATTTCATTACCTTAGGCACCGCAAACCAACATGAATGAAAAAGACATTGATCTTCGCCGCATTTCTTCTGTCAGCCTGTGTCGCAATTGCTCAAAAACCGAATACGCTTACAAAGAAAGAAAAAAAAGAAGGCTGGAAATTATTGTTTGACGGCAAAACGACCAAAGGTTGGCATACCTATCTAAGAGATACGGTAGGAGCAAAATGGCAGGTGAAGGACGAAGCGCTGGTATTCGATCCTTCCCAGCCCAACAGCGGGGGTGGAGATATTGTAACGAATGAGACATTCGAGAACTTTGAGCTGCAGCTGCAATGGAAAGTGGCGAAGGGCAGCAACAGCGGTATCATTTTCGATATACAGGAAGATCCTAAATACAGCGCAACTTATTTAACGGGCCCGGAAATGCAGGTGTTGGACAACAAGGATGCCTCTGACAATAAAAAGCAAAATCACCTGGCGGGCTGCCTTTACGATATGGCAGGAGACTCTACAGTATCCAGGCCCAATCCTGTTGGGGAATGGAACCAGGTGAAGATCTTACAGGACAAGGGCCATCTTACCTTCTGGCTTAATGGAATAAAAACATATGAAGGCCAGATAGGCAGCGAAGAATGGAACAAAATGGTCGCGGGTAGTAAATTCAGGAATGCGATGTTCAGCGACTTTGCAAAGGTCGCCAGGGGCAAGATCGCCTTACAGCAGCATCCTGGCTCAAGCGAGTGGCGGAATATCAAGATCCGATCACTGTAAACCGAAATTATTTACCACCGGATATGCCCGTCGATAAACCGGATCAGGCCATCGGCCAGCATTTCCTGCTCTTTGGCGCTGGGATGTCCGGATGTGCCTTTATAGGGAATAAAGAGCGTAAACATTTTTTTATCCTTTAAAAGGCTGACTGCTTTCTGTATATAACCTGGCCAGGGAGCGCCTTCTTTAGTGGCATCCATATTTCCCAGCATGCAGATGATATATGCCCTGGGATACTTACTCCTCACCTGCTGCACAAATTTCTGATAGGACGCGACGATAAAGTCCGCACCGGGAGCTGTTGTTCCAAATTTTGCCTTAAACTGCTCGTGGTCCGGCATATTAACCAGCCAGGAATCATTCTGGAACAGGTTGATCACGACAACATCGGGCCTGAATCGGGAAAAGTCCCATTTGCTGGTGGAATCTGCGGGGTCCAACCGGTCATACATTTCAGGCATGATCAAAGGAAACCAGCTGATGGTGATCCCAATGCCGCTCTTGGCGGTGCAGTTGAATTCAGCGCCAAAATGCCTGGCGGTGATGGCCGCATAGCTGATATAGGCGTTCTCATACGGTGCCGTCCCTCTATCCTTTCCGGTGGTATCTTCCACCGCATACCCACAGGTAATGGAGTTGCCAAAGAATTCTATCTTTCGTTTTTTTGCAGGAGGGGCGGATAGCAGGGTCGTTTGCTCATCCGGCAGCAGCGCATAGAGCCAGGTCTTTCCCATCGCCCATTCAGTACGCTTGAATAGCTCCAGGGTATGAGTGCCCGGCTGCATTCCTGACACCAGCGTATACGCTGCTTTCAGGCTGTCAGGGTGCAAGACGCCTGCCGGCTTGCCATCCACCACAATAGTGTAATAATTATCGCCCCGTTCGTCCTTTAGCAGCGCCTTTATTCCTGTACCGTTGAATTGAATGGAGGCGGATGTAGCCGTCCAGGAAAGCTGTGCTGCGCTATCCGTCATGGCTACTCTTCCCATGTAGTGGATACGCGGGTCATTAAAGCGGACAGTAGAGTCCTGCGCATGGCTTCGGCAAGCGATAGTTATAACCAGCAGGAGAAGCAGGCAGCATTGTCTGTTTTGCATGAGGACAAATATAAGGCAGGCGCTGTCAAACTAGGCCAAAATTTGCGCGATCGCTTCCGCTATACGCTGCAACAGCTCCGTTGAAGGAAGTTTGCCTGGCGTTTCCGGTGGTATGATCGCCCGGTAATTGCCTTCTTCATCCCGCTCGAAGATGACATCCATTCCATCTACATCGACGTGAAAACGGTGGATGTAACCGAGGACCTGCAGCGTGGCCTCAAACTGCCTTTCGGCGTTATTGTAATTCACCGGGATGAGAAATATATCTTCCATTGTCCTGTGAAAATAGGCTATTATCAAACAAGCCGTATCTTAGATAAAATAAATTTCCATCTCATGGGTGTAGTGCGCAATCTTTTTGGCGATAATGAGTATAATAAAAAACCTTCAGATGAGGATCACAGGTTGTTGGAAAAAATAGAAGTGATGCCGGGACTCCAGCTTTCGAGGGCATTGGCGGCACATTGGATGGACATCGAAAGGACCAGGCTGCCCTATATTAAAATTGAGGCAACGCCTGCAACCAGTCTTTCCCTGCTGCAGAGTTCTTTTGGCTACTACCCTGCCCTTCCAAAGGGATTTCCCTATCCTACAGATGCGGAAGGGAAGTTTCTCTACCCACTGGCCCAGATCCGCTGTTCCGACCTGCCTCCCTTGGCGGGCTTCCCCGCCAGCGGCTATCTGCAGTTCTATATATCCGGCGGAGACGCATACGGGCTGGATTTTAATGACGGGCAGTCCCAGAAAAATTTCAGAGTGCTGTTCTTCGAAGAAGAGGAAGTGCATGAACACGAAACGAATTTTGATTTCCTGGCGCTCGGAGACACCGACAGCTATAATGTTCCGTTATATACGCCCCATACGCTGTCCTTCCAGCAGCTGGATGATTATGTGGGCGTGGCGGATATACGTTTCGGACGGCATGAGGCTTTTTTTATGACGATCAAGGAGGAGCATTCTGCCATCGCCGATGAGCTGGAGGAAGAAATGTGGAAGGCCTTTCAGGGCAGCGGCCATAAGATAGGTGGATATGCTTATTTCACCCAGTGGGACCCCCGTGATGACGAAGGGCCGGTGAAGGATTATATATTATTATTCCAGATGGACACCGATGCGGAGATCATGTGGGGGGATGCAGGCGTAGGAAACTTCTTCATCGCTCCGGAAGACCTGGCGAAAAAAGATTTCTCCCGCGTGCTGTACAATTGGGATTGCGGCTAAACATTCAATTATGAAATATTTCTTTCTGCTGCTGCTCGCCGGCTTTTTTACCCGGCAGGACAAATGGGCCCCGTTATACAACGGTAAAGACCTCAGGGGATGGGATTCTTATCTCAGGCCGGACAGCAGTGGCAAGGGAGGACTAAATCATGATCCTAAAAAGGTCTTCACTATTGTCCGCGATGGAAATGAAAATGTTATCCGTGTCTCCGGCGAAATGACAGGGGCCATTTCCACCCAAAAGGAATTCGGGAACTATCATTTACAGCTGATGTTCAAATGGGGAACGCTCACCTGGGGTAAGAAAAAAAATAAGAAAAAGGACAGCGGCTTGTTATATCATTCCGTCGGTCCCTATGGCGCGGATGCAGGCGCCTGGATGCGCAGCCAGGAATTCCAGGTGGAGGAAGGGAATTGCGGCGATTATTGGGGATGCGCCGGGGGTACGGCAGGGATCCCTGCGCTGAAAAGATCGGACAGCCAATATGTATACAACCCTGCTGGGCAACTATACGCTTTCAGGAATGATAACAATATAGGTCGGCATTGCGTCAAAGGCGGCGATGCGGAAAGGCCTTCGGGAGAATGGAACACGCTGGACCTATATTGTCATGGCGACACCAGCATACATGTGGTCAATGGCAAGGTGATGATGATCCTGTACCACAATGGCCAGGTGGAAAAGGGCGAGGTGCTCCCCCTCACGGAAGGTAAGATACAGCTACAGTCGGAAGGCGCCGAGATTTTTTACAAAGGAATAAGAATACAGTCTATCGGGCAGCTGCCTGTTGAATTGCTGCAGTGACCCTGGACAGGTCGAGCGTCTTAAATTCCGGCTGCCGGACCAGGCGGCTTTTATCATTGAACCCGCATTGGACCGCCATTTGGAGATCATGTTCGGCCGCCTGCGCGTTCTTCTCCCGGATATGCAGAACAGCAGAAAAATACCAGGCTTCACTATTGGTTGGATCCGCGGTTTTATACAGTTCTGTAAAATACCGGGCTCCATCATTTTCATTGTTGCCGATCAGGCGATTGCTGAGGGAATAGAATGCCAAAGAAAGATAAGCCTGCAGCCGCTGATACATTCCTCTTTCAGGCGTTTTTGCGGCGGCCTTTATTTGCAGGTCGTGTATGGCGGTGGTCCAGTAAGGCATGTCCTGCTGTTGAAAATGCTGCATGTATTCCTCCTTGATGTTCTGTTCCCGGGCAAACTGAGATTGCCGGGACCGTAACTGCTGTTGATACTGCGGATCATTCGCAAGGGACGCTGCCCGTGTCTGGAACCAGTTGGTTTCAGGACTGAGCCCGTCCAGCAGGCTGATAGAAAGCTGACACTCCTGCATCGCCTTTATGAAGCGATGAGACTGGACGTATACGGTCAGCCGTTTCTTACTGTCTGCCACATAGCTGGTGATCAATGCATTGTCCTTCGGAATGGCCCCTTGTCTTATAGCATCGAATTGCAGGCCCGCGAAGGCCAGGTTCATGATGTTCCCGGGCGCCCATTCATGTATACCGTCGAAAATAATGATACGATGCCGCGTGCGTGTTCCGGCCAGGCTGCCATCGATGGCTACAAGATCCGTCAGGTTCATATCTCCTTCCCCCGCTATCGCCGTAAAGCTGAAATTATAATCGCCAGGAGGTGTACCGTCGGGAAGCCCTGCGCCACCGGCGATCACTCCTTTTACTCCCGGATGTTGCAGCGCGATAAAACTGGCCACTTTGGCCCCGCCTGAGAAACCACAGGTATATATACGGGCTTCGTTGATCTTCAGCCTGCTCTTCGAGTCGTCTGAAAGATGGCGCCATATGTTCTCCGTGCTTGCCCAGTCGTTGCCATTTTTCGAGTTGTTGCTCCCGGCAAGAATGTAACCGTAGGCATCAGCGAGAGATCTGTATTTTTTCAGGGGCAGGGTTCCGTCTCCATGAGGGTCGAAGAAGTAGATAATGGGCGATGGGCCATTGCCGGCTTTTACTGGCACATAGAGGGCATAGGATTGGGATGAGTCGTTTTTGCAGACGACTTTTTCTATGAGCTTGCCGGGAGGGAATGGGCCGTTGGCATATGCGCAGATACGGGTTGTCAAGACCAGTAATATGAGCCAGCTTTTTATCATTCCCAAATGTAAGCCGGAATATAATTGTTTACGCCTCCTGCAACGCTTTAATATCCAGTTTCTTCATTTTCAATAGCGCCGTCATCACACGGCCTGATCTTGCAGGATCATCCATCAGCTGAGCCAAAATGGACGGTACGATCTGCCAGGATACGCCGAACTTATCTTTTAACCAGCCGCATTGCTGCGATTTTTCATCCCCTCCTTCCTTTAGCTTATCCCAGTAATAGTCCAATTCTTCCTGGTCCTTGCAGCTCACGATAAATGAAATAGATTCATTGAAGTTGAACAGGGGGCCTCCATTAAGCGCGGAGAATTTCTGTCCGTCCAGCGTAAAGTCTATCGTCAGCACGGTGCCCTCCGGCATTTGATGGACCTCAAAACCTTCTTTTCCATAACGGCTGGTCCTGCCGATGCTGGAATTGGGAAAAATGGATGTATAAAATTTTGCTGCTGCTTCTGCCTGCCAGTCAAACCAGAAGCTGGGTGTGATCCTCTGAACGGTTGCCATAACAATGTTTTTTAGGTTATTAGTTATATCATGCAAATTACAGCCCCTACGACATTCCGAAGGGCGTGGAACACGACATTGTCAGGGGGAGATTGTGACAGATATATCCGCTTACAAACTTGGGTCCAGGGGCTCGCTTTCCTTAACGAAATACGCCTTTACTTCTTTTTGGAGTAGGATCGCCGCATTCGCCATTGCCATTGCCGGACTCATATCAGCCGGAGTGATGGCCCGGACTGCCTGCAATTTCAGGAGACCCGCGTCGTCAACTTCCGTGATGCCGCAAAAAGCAATGGCAGGGATATGATGATCTCCGGCCAGCAAGGCTATTTCTCCCACGACTTTCCCATACGATGATTGTTTATCGATCTTTCCTTCGCCCGTGATGACGAGGTTGCCTTCCCCAATGGCGTCTCTGATCCCTGAAGTATCCATCACCAGCTCGACGCCTTTTTGCAGCCGGACATCGAAGAACCCCATCAGTCCTGCCGCGATGCCGCCGGCGGCGCCGGTTCCAGGGACGGAAGCGATGTCTTTTTGCAGCAGGCCGGAAAAATGACGGAGACCATCGTCCAGTCGCCGGACCTCTTCGGGCAAAGCGCCTTTCTGGGGAGCATATACGAAGGCGGCGCCCTGCTCACCGTAAAGGGTGTTCTGCACATCACAGGCAATCTCGAATTGTACCGTTGGCAATCGCGTCGGAGGAATGATCTTGTCGATGTGAACGAGGTTTTCACCGCAGGTATTCACCGCGTGACCGCCTTTATCCAGGAACAGAAAGCCCAATGCCTCCAGTATACCCGTTCCTGCGTCATTGGTAGCGCTGCCCCCCAGGCCGAGGATGATCTTTTTTGCGCCGGCGTGTATGGCATCATTTATCATGAGCCCGGTCCCTTTGGTGGAGGTCTTCAAAGCATTCCTTTCTTTTTCCTTCAACAACACAAGCCCGCTGGCGGCAGCCATTTCGATGATGGCGACCCCATTCTTCAGCTCATAGGAGGCGGCGACCGGTCTCCCCAGGGGATCTTCAGTATAAGAGTGCATCGTATCCGTCTGGAGATAATGTTTCATCACCGCGGCAAAGCCGTCCCCTCCGTCGGCCATCGGAAAGGATAGGCAGCTAATGGTCTTATCGAAGGCTGCTATGCCGGCGACAATGGCTTCACAGGCCTCAAAGCTGGTAAGGCTTCCTTTAAATTTATCCGGGGCGATGATGACTTTCATAATTGATCGCAACAGGGAAGCAAGATACTTCTTCCAGGAGAAAGTCTTAACTTTAAAAGAAAAATGGCCAACCAAGGGCTGCTTTTTATACCTGACATCAGCGGCTTCACACGCTTTGTCCATTCAACGGAGATCGAACACAGCCGGATGATCATCCAGGAATTGCTGGAAACATTGATCAATACCAATCAGATAGGGCTTGAGATCTCCGAGATCGAGGGAGATGCCATCCTTTTCTACAAATTCGGGGACATTCCTGACCTGGAAGTTTTGTATAAACAGGTAGAACGTATGTTCTGTGAATTTCATAAGCAGCTGATGGCTTATGACCAGACAAGGTTCTGTCAGTGCAAAGCCTGCATATCCGCTATCGACCTGACTTTAAAGGTCATCACCCATTATGGCGAATTCACGGGCTACAATGTAAAAAACTTCAACAAGCTCATTGGCAAGGACATTATCGTCGCCCACCAGCTGTTGAAGAACGATATCGAGCAGCATGAATACTGGCTACTGACCAATAGCGCGGCGCAGCAGCCACCCGTCGGCTTTAAACAATGGATGCAATGGGGCAGCAGCGCCAAGCAAACGGAAAATGGCGAGATCCCATTTTATTATACCCAGCTAAGTCAGCTGAAAAATGAGATCCAGCCTGACCCCTCCCCTCAGCTATGCATCCAGGATAAAGTGAAGATGTTGTCATTTTCCAGGGAGTATTCTACGGATATCATTACCCTGTTCCATGCGGTGGGGGACTACCACTATCGCGCCCGTTGGCAGGAAGGAGTGAAAAAAGTGGAAGAGATCAACCACTTCCTTCCCCGGGTGGGCATGCGTTCACGCTTTTTATTAGACAGCGGACTGGCACTGATCTTCACCAGCAGCTATGCCTATCAGAAAGACAGGATCGAGTTTAGCGAGACGAATGAGAAGAAGACCGCCACCACTTACTTCCTTATGGAAAGGATAAGCGATGACAAGACCCGGCTTACGCTGAGCTACCACGTGAAGAAAGATCCGGTGGCCAACTTCCTGTTCCGCCTGACAAAAGAGAAGAAAATGGAAGCGGCGTATGAACGATCGCTGCTAAACCTTGACAAAGTAGTGGCGGAGATCCCCAGCTACGCCTACGATGTTGAAGAATGAAAATATTCCCTTCTTAGTCTGTCCAGGGTCCTGCCGGTGTTGTCAAGCATTTTCAATATCACCGGTGCATCGCTGTTTTTCGGTGCCTATATTGACCCGGGCCCGTTGCTGCATACGTACCTCATACTTAATACCGTACGTATAGCTGGTATTTTAAATAAAATTAACCCATGGCGTCCACACTATATTAATCGATAAACCCGTTTTAAAACCAGGCCTTACCAGGCGAAATGATGCCGGCAAACAGGTCGAAAAAAAAGGTTCCTATGAGCGTTAAAATCCGACGGGTCCTGCTTCGGTTTATTCTTTTGCCGATTGTCATTCTCCTCGTACTGGTGATCACTGCCGTTGCGATCCTCTATTCCCAGCAACAGCGTCTGGTGGGAATAGCTGTGAAAGAGCTGAACAAACAGCTGCCGGGAAGATTGGTGGTGGACGGCAGCGAGATCACCGCTTTCCAGAATTTTCCTTATATCTCCATCGGGCTGAAGAACGTTAAATTCTATCCCGGCAAACTTGCGTCGGATAAGCCTATTTACGAGGCAGAGCGCATGTTTGCTGGCTTTAGTCTCTCAGATATCCTCAAACAGCAGTATCATGTGAAGGTGATTGCATTGAAGAATGGTCATCTGGACCTGGTGCAGGACACAGCCGGCAAGCTGAATATCGTAGAGGCCAGCCGGATGACGAAGGATACGACGAGAGTCGCCAATACTTCCGCTCCCGCGGCACTGGATCTTGCCATAAAAAAAATAGTCCTGAAGAACATCATCATCTCCTATCTGGACAAGAGGAGTGGGCAGCAGATCGCCACGCATATAGATAAAATACGCTCTTCCTTACAGGATGATAGTATGAAGGTGATCGCTGAGCTTCAGGGGGGCATGATGGTGGATTATACCCGTCCCGGGGACACTGCCTTGTTCCGGCACAACCATCTGGAGACGAATGTGCAGCTGACCTATGAAAAACCGGGGCAAGTACTAAGGCTGGGAGTCTGCAATCTGAAACTGGAAGATGCCCTTTTCAATATCACCGGGTCGGCGGACTTTTTACACGACAACCTGGTGGATATCCGCGTGACGGGAGACAAGCCCGATTTTGCGCAATTATTCTCTTTCGCCCCGCCGGAAGTGGTTAAAGAGCTGAAGCATTTCCGTTATGACGGGCACCTGGCGTTCGACGGAAAAATTAAAGGCAAGTTGAAAGGCGGTCAGCAACCATTGATCGAACTTTCCTTCTCCTGCCGCAATGCGTGGCTGAACAATACGCACGCCAACAAAAAACTGGACTCCCTCGGCTTTAAAGGGTACTATACCAATGGAGCCGGCAGGAGCCTGAAAACCTCAGAGTTGCGGCTGCTGGATATGACGGCCCGGCCCGGTGAAGGGATCTTTAAAGGCAATTTTGTCCTACGCGATTTCTCCGACCCCAAGATCTCCATGCGGGTGAACGCGGAACTGGAGCTTGGATTTATCGGAGCGTTCTTAGGGATAAAGGATCTGCAGCGATTAACGGGGCATATCAGCCTGAAGATGGATTTTAAAGAGCTGGTGGACCTCAGCCTGCCAGAGCAATCCGTGGATAAGCTGACGCAGGGTATACAGAGCGAGCTGACAGTGCGTAACCTTACATTCCGGGTCCCCTCCTATCCTTTTAATATCGAGCATGTGAATGCGCATGCTGCCATGAAAGACGGCTTTTTAAACCTGGATTCCCTGATCTTCAAGGTCGGCAATTCTGACTTCCATATGGACGGATGGATCAGCGATCTGCCGGCTATCTTCCATCGCCAGCAAAAGCCGGTGCAGGTGGCTTTCAATGCCCATAGCAATAAGATCATCCTGCGGGAGCTGCTGAATGCCGATACTAATCAGAACAAAAAAGCAAGAGAAGAGATCTACGGTTTCAACATCAGCCTGGCGCTGGAAACTTCGGTAAACGAGCTATTGCATCCAAAACCTCTTCCAAGAGGTAAATTCAGTGTCCAGAACCTGAACGCTGCCTTCAAACGATACCCCCATGTCTTTCATGATTTCGGCGCGGAGCTGACCATCGAAGATACGACCCTGCGTCTCAAGAATTTCGCCGGCAAGATAGACAGCAGCGACATTCGTTTCAGCGGTCGCGTAAACAATTATGCTTTGTGGTTCAACAAAGTGATGAAGGGAAGAACGCAGGTGGCATTCGACCTGAAATCCCAGCACCTGGCCATGCATGATCTGCTGGGACGCAAGAGCCGGCAATACGTACCCAAGGACTACCATGACGAAGTAGCTTCCAACCTCTGGCTTCGAAGCAAAATAGACCTGAAATATGATTCTGTTTTTCGATTTGCCAATATCAGGATCGCCAATATTTCAGGAGAGCTGAAAAATCACGCATTCCGGCTGGACAGCGTCAACGGCAATGTGAAGATCGGCACCGACAACTTTATAAAGATCGATACGTTGAAGGGCAAGGTCGGTAACAGCGATTTCGACATCAGCATGCGATTGTACACCGGTAAGGACACCATGAGGATGAAAAAAGAGAATTACCTGCAATTCTCCGCGCGTATGCTGGACGTGGACCAGCTGATGAGCTATCGTCTGACGGCTGAAGAGCCGGCGCCTGATCTTTCGGAGATGCCGGCGGCCAATGTAGTGGCAAAGACGTCCGTGCATGCCAGCGCCTTCAATGTATTCCAGATACCCTTTATCAACTTCAATGCATCGGCGAACATCGGAAAGATAAAATATCGCCGTCTCTGGATAAAGAACTTCTTTACCAATATCCGGATGCAGACCAATCAGCAGTTGTATCTCGACACCTTAGGCATGGACATCGCGGAAGGCAAGATCAATGCCCGCGCCCATTTCAATGGCAGCAACGCGGATAAGATCTATTTGCGGAGCAAGATCAAGGTGCAGGACGTGAACATAGAAAAGATGATGCTGAAGCTGGATTATCTTGGACAGGATTATGTGATCAACAAGAACATAAAGGGCCATCTCAGCGGGGACATCAAAACTTATATACAAGTGCATCCCGACCTGACGCCCCTGATGGACCATTGTCAGGCGGAGATGGACGTCGCTATTACCGACGGTATGCTGGTCAATTTTACACCCATCAAGGCCATGTCAAGCTATTTTTCGGATAAAAATCTGAACATGGTGCGCTTTGATACCTTACGCGACAAGCTCACTTTCAAGGATGGCGCACTTACCATCCCTTCCATGAATATCAATTCCTCTCTTGGCTTTATGGAGATCTCCGGCACCCAGTCGCTGGATACCCATATGGAGTATTATGTTCGCATCCCCCTGAAAATGGTGACACAGGTCGGCTTTCGCATGCTCTTCGGCAGGAAGCGGGAAGAGGTGGACCCTGACCAGGTGGATGCCATAGAATATCGCGATAAGGACAAGCGGGTACGGTTTATGAACCTGAAGATATCCGGTACGCCGGATGATTACAAGGTGGGGCTGGGCAAGGCGAAAAAGGCTTAACCCATTTAATTCTTAATAGTAACATAACGCATCGGACGGCATACGCTTGCAACCTGCTGCTTGCATACTTTCAGGGATGAGCAAAAGCCATAGTTTCCTGGCAGGAGACACTGCCAACCATGCATGGCATATCAATTGCATTGTGTCTGTAAAATCATTATTTTATGCCAGACAAAGCAACCATGGATCGCGCTAAACGCGACAAGCAGCAAGGCAAGTCCGCCAGCACCCAGGCAGGTGAATTTGTACGCAAGGAGATCGATAATATCCGCGAAGGAAAACATGGAGCCCGCAATACCAAACAGGCGATTGCCATCGGTCTGTCCGAAGCACGCCGTGCAGGCGTCGACCTGAAGCAGCCTAAGAAAGGCACTGTTTCGGAGAAGACCCGCGCAAATGCCAAAAGGGATACAGAAAAAGGGAAGAGCCATGCGCCCGTTTCAAAGTCGCGCAGCCAGGCCAGAGTAAAAGCCTTGCAAAAAGAAGGGACGGAGGCGGCATCCCCCAGGGCGTTGTCCCGGCAGGCAAGATCCGCCGCCAGCAAGCGCAGCGCCGCTGACAGGAGCGCATCTGCCAAAAAGGCCGCGGCGACCAAGGGACCGGGCGGGCGTTCGTCAGCAGCAAAAAAGGCTGCGAGGACAAGGGCCAGCCGGTAAATAGGTCATTTCGGCTACAAGGCGGCTTATGGGACGCTTACAAATGTTAAAATTTCTTTAAGGCGTTGGGCCATCACCCTATTTTTTTCTTAATTGGGGGTAAATTGGGGAATCTAAAATTTATCCAATGGTGAAAAGCCCGTCGCGCCGGACCGTGAAGTTTGTGAATGTGTTGTGCCTGTCCCTGGCCGCTTTCTTTTTCCTCAGTTTTTTACCCCTTGCTCCTGCCCCGTCTCCCACTCCTGAAATATCCAGTGTTCACAGCAAGACTGCCAAGGCTGCTATTCCAAATTTTTCGTACGCCGATTCATCCCGGCTGAACATACTTTATAACAGCCTGCAGCTAGACAGCCTTGGACTGAGCATGGAAGCTTTTCATAAAGGGATTGCAGGCTTTTTGAGCCTGGTCCTGTCGGGCGAGGTTCGCAATCCGGGGGTTCTTTCCATCATCGATTTCTCGAAGCCGTCCACCCAAAAGCGGCTTTTTGTATTGGACATGTACAATGAGACGCTGATATTCAATTCCCTCGTCGCGCATGGTCGCAACTCCGGTAAATTACTCGCTACCCGTTTTTCCAATCGCCCAAACAGTTATATGAGCAGCCTGGGATTTTATCTCACGGGGGAACCTTTCATCGGGCAGCATGGGTATTCTCTCAGGCTGGAAGGGAAGGAAAAAGGATGGAATGACAATGCCCTTCACCGGAGCATCATTATGCACCCGGCAGATTATGTAAGTGAAGACCACATTCGCCAGTGGGGTTACCTGGGCCGGAGCGAAGGGTGCCCTGCTATCCCTGAAGACCTGGACAAATCCCTTATCGATATTATCCGTGGGGGAAGCTGTCTCTTTATCTATAGCCCGGATATCAGGTATCTGCATAGATCACGGCTGGCTTCATGAGGTCATTTCTTTATATCTCCCTTGTTACGCTGTTTGTGATCGCTGGCTGTTCCTCTGGTCCGGGGCACTCTCTCCGTACAAAAGGCATAGCAAATCAATCAGGCTCTTGCGTACAAGGAAGGTCCATATTGAAATAAGCACTATTACCAAAACTGCCAGTGAAAAAGGCCCAGAAATATCCCATTTTTATTTTTCCCTAAAGTACTCTCCCGCTTCTAAAGTATTTGTTAATATATAGTCCGGCTTATTGCAGGTACCTCTCCATTGACCTATCGAAAATTTCTTTGACATCTTCCGTGAGATTCAAATCCCGCATAAAGCTAAACAGCATATCGAAAGGGATGGCCTCCACCTGCTTTTTGATCCGTTGTACTTCTCCGTGCGGCAGCGGCATCCTGTTGGGGTAGCTGTACATAACAGCTATATGCTTCTTATTGGGGGAAATCACCAGTGTATCTCCGCAAAACACGGCCCCTTCTTCAGAGAGAGAAGGAACGTGCAAAATGCTGCTGCCCGGGAAATGGCCGCCGACATTGATGAGCCGCATCCCATCCCATAGAGGATTTTCGGTCCCATCCCAAAGCTCCACGCGGTCGCCCTTGCCAAAGATCCATTGCTCATCGCTGCGATGAATGTAGACAGGGCAGTCAAATGTTGCGGCCCAATCATGCATATTGCTGTAATAATGGGGGTGCGAGAAGGCAATGGCACGCAAGCCGCCACGCGCTTTTATAAATTCGACGATAGGCTCATTGAGCAGCGGGATGCAATCCCAAAGAACATTTCCTTGAGGGGAAAGGATAAGGAATGCCCGCTGTGCGATGGCAAAAGAGGGGGCGATCTCCAGCTCATAGACGTTTTGCCGCAGCTGGTTGGTTCGGACGCTGTATCTCGACGTCAATTCTTCCGGTGTGGTCCAGCGTTGCCCCCCTTCGGGGAGATATTGCCTGTCGTCCGCGCAAATGGGACAAACATCGTATGAGGCATTCGAAGAATAGTAGGTGCCGCAGGTGGCGCAAATTTTTGACGGTTGCATATCGATGAATTTTTTAATCCTTTTCCGCTATCATGTGCATGGAAATAGCGATCCTGTTCCAGCTGTTGATCGTCACTACGGTAAAGATAAGCTGTGCCACGCCGGTGTTCCCAAAGTGCTGCAGCGCTTTTTGATAAGTGTCTTCTGACAAGCCCCCCTCGCCTATCCGGGTGATCTCTTCGGTGAGCTTCAACGCAGCCTGCTCCGCCAGCGTGAAAAAAGGGGTTTCCCACCAGGCGGCGATGGCAAAAACCCTTTGTTCCGTCTCTCCTGCCTTCCGGGCGTCTTTGGAGTGCGTATTGACGCAATAGCCGCAGCCATTGATCTGAGATGCCCTCAACTTTACCAGTTCTACCAGCTTTGGGTCCAGGTCAAATGCGGCGATCTGCCTGTCGGCGGCGTCCATTGCCTTGTAAATACGGGGCTCCGCCTTGTCTATATTCATTCTTTCTGTCATATAATGTGCTTTATTGATGGAATAAAAGTAGTATCTTTCTGGATTAGCTAACTAATCCAGAAACAACAAAACAACTAATCCAGATATGCAACTCCTGGAAGAATTGATCCGGATTGACGAAAAGTCCGGGACACCCATATATCTGCAGATCACCAATGCCTTTATTCACAATATCCGGTCAGGGCGGCTACGCAAAGGATTGAAGCTGCCGGGGAGCCGTGAAGTCGCGGAAATTTTACATGTCAACCGTATGACCATGGTGGCGGCCTATGACGAGCTGCAGGCGCAGGGATGGATAGAGATGCAGGCGCGTAAAGGAACTTTTGTAAAAAAGGATTTGCCTGTCCTGACACCCGGGAGGATCGATGCGGCGCAGCCTGTCTTTAGTATGCCGGAAAAGACGATGTTTCCCTTTGATGAAAAAAAGATCGTGCCGGTGCCGTTGGGAGATTTTCCTGAGGCAGGCAAGCTCATTATCAATGACGGCTTCCCTGACGGCCGCCTGGCCCCAACGGAGGAACTGATCAGAAGCATGCGAAGTTTTTCCCGGATGGCCACTCATAAGAAATACCTGATGTATGGCGGCGCCCAGGGGACTGGATTGTTACGGGAGACGCTGGCCGGATTTTTAAGCGATACACGGGGCCTGCCCATTACGCCTCGCAATATCCTTATTACGCGCGGCGCGCAGATGGGAACCTATATCGCTGCCAGCATAGTGCTGTCACCCGGTGACGCCATCATTGTCGGAACACCCGGATACTCAGGCGCCGACCTTACCTTTCTGCAGTTGGGCGCCAGGATCAACCATGTTCCTGTAGATGGGGAAGGTATGGATATCGACGCGGTGGAAAAGCTTTGCCGGGGCAAAAAGATCCGGATGGTCTACGTGATCCCGCATCACCACAACCCCACGACCGTGACCCTAACTCCGGAAAGAAGGATAAGGCTGCTGGAACTATCGGTGAAATATAAATTCGCCATCATAGAAGATGATTATGACTACGACTTCCATTACGCCAGCAGGCCCATGATGCCAATGGCCAGCCTGGACAGGCATGGGAGCGTAATCTATATCGGTACATTGACAAAGACATTGGCGCCGGCTATCAGGATCGGCTTTATGGTGGCCCCGGAACTTTTCATCCGTCATGCCGTCTGGCTACGAAAAGCATTGGATACACAAGGCGATAGTCTCATGGAAAATGCCGTTGCGGGACTCTATAAGGATGGTACGATCAGCAGTCACATCAAAAAGTCCGTAAAGCTCTATAAGGAAAGAAGGGACCATCTATGCGAATTGTTGTCGTCGGAACTGGGAGATCACGTGGATTTTAAAGTGCCGGACGGGGGCATGTCCGTATGGGTGAAATTTCTGCGGGCCGATATGGTGAAAGTGTCGAAGAAGGCCTATGCGAAGGGATTGATCATCAGGGATGGCACGGCTTATGACGCTGACACCAGGAGGTACAACTCCGTGCGGATGGGATTTGCGTCCCTCGATCATAAGGAGCAGGAGCAAGCCATCGGCATACTGAAAGCAGCGATCGATTGAACAACGAAGGGTATTTCTTGTTAGATTGCATTAAAATATTAATCTATAGCAATGGCAACAAATTCTACCCCGGCGCCCGTAACAGCCCTTTTTCTGGACGTTGGAGGCGTAATGCTTACCAATGGCTGGGACAGGAAGTCAAGGGAAGCGGCGGCAAAGCAATTCGGACTGGACCTGGATGATCTGAACGACAGGCATCGCATGACTTTCGATACTTATGAGACCGGCAAGCTCAGTCTGGATGAATACCTGAAGAGCTCCGTCTTTTATAAGGATCGCCCATTCACTATGGAAGCGTTCCGCGATTTTATGTTCCAGCAATCCGTGGCTTATCCCGAAATGATCGGCCTCATCAAAGCTTTGAAAGCAAAGTACAAGCTCCGGATCGCCGTGGTCAACAATGAAGGCAGGGAACTCAATGAACACAGGATAAAGATGTATAAGCTAAACGAATTCGTGGATTTCTTTATCTCGTCTTGTTTTGTACATTTCAGGAAGCCGGATGCGGACATCTGGAAGATCGCGCTGGATATTGCACAGGTGCCAAGGGAAGAAGTGGTGTATATTGACGACCGCCCTATGTTTGTGCAGGTGGCGCAGGGATTGGGACTTCGGGGTGTCGTCCACAACCACAGGAATGTGGCGCAGACAAAAGAGGCGCTGGAAGGAATGGGACTGACATTATAGCGAAAGGCCGGCTATCGCGGGGGAGCTACGAGACCGATCCTGCTACTATCTGATATGGTTATCTGTGGATAAAAATCATCTTTGGTCCCAGGCAGGCCATCCATGCCGGACGAGAAGAGGAAATACCGATCTCCTACCCTGCCGTAATTGTAATAGATATTCTTGGCCGTCGCGCTGACCATTAGCGCATCAGCGATGGGTGCAAGTTGATCATCTTTCTGTATTTGAATGAGACTATCGGGATATTGTCCATGCTGCAATTTGTAGAATTCTATATTATGGACGAGACTATTGAGCTGCATTTGCGAAATCTCGCGAAAACCTTTCTTAAACATCGGATTATTAAAGACTGAATAGAAGAGAAAGGAATAAATGGCCACTGTAAAGAGTATTCCGAAAGCACCGATAGCGATAAGGAGCTTGTCTTTGTATTTGAAGATTCCATATAGCAGCAACGCCAATCCAACAAATGCCCCGATCAACGGGAATAAACATAGCAGGCCCAGCAAATAGGGCGGCTTTTGCCGGGTGTTGGGAGTTTGCATAAGCCCCAAAATAATAAAAATCCGTTATAATTCTACTGGTCCCGGTCATTATTACAGATAGCTCAACCACCATTGTTGCCGCTGATGCGCCCGCTTATAACGATCGTAGTACTTACACAGGGGGTATAATGCCAGGACGGTGACGGCCCAGACCATGTACACGACCCATAGGTCAAATCCATATCCTTTCAGTTCCGCGGTTTGGTTCACGCGGCTGGGGAGGATCATAGCCGAAGCCTTATATCCCTGAAAGAGGGCGCCTGCTATTGCCAGTAGATGAATGAGGAAAATATGCGCCAGGTAGTAGATCATGGGCACTCTCCCGAAGACAGCAATCTTCTCCCTGACCTTTCTCAGCGGCTTGAATGGGACGGGACGGGTGATGCAAGGCTGCCACCTTTCCGCAAACACCAGGAAGATCATGGCAGGTCCCAGGGTCATCAGCACATACAAAAAGGAAGGAGGGTATTTGGTGACATTGACGAACGAGCAAAGCGTGAGAAGAGGGTGGTTCTGGCGGGTCCAATGGGCGGCATCGCCATAAAAATTGCCGGACCGCAGGACAAGGAAGAGGCTGATAGCACCGAAACCTATCGACAACAGCGAGACCTTCCTTAATTCGGGGTTTGCCTCAGGCGCATATAATGCGCCGAAATAATACCCGAGCGTGATCACTCCGATCCAGGGCACGACGGGATAACGGATCATATACATCGAATGTCCACACCGGAAGGTCGCCGGATCATGTAAAAAGGACCAAAAGATGGAGACGGGACCTTCCCCCGGAAAGTGTATGCCATCCAGCATATTGTGACCTGCTACCAGCAGCAGGCCGAGCAGCAGGATAAGACGTCTGTCCAGGTATATGACGGCCGACAGGACCATCATGCTAATGCCTATGGCCCAGATCACTTGTAAATTATGAACCGGATAGGCGGCGTTGAACGTCCAGCCAAAGGTGACAACGAACAGCTCCAGCAGCACCAGCCATATTCCCCTGGTAAAAAGGAATATGGACAACTCCTTTTTACTTTTATTGAGACCGTATAGATATGCGGAAGTTCCTGAAAGGAACACGAAGATGGGTGCGCAGTAATGGGTTACCCACCTGGTAAAGAAAAGGAAGGCATTGGTGCGATGCAGATTCGTCGGATCATACAGGAAGGCATCGTGGTGAAAATAGTCGCGGACGTGGTCCAGGGCCATGACGATCATCACGATCCCTCGCAAAAGGTCTATTGATTCAATACGTTTCTTAACGGCTGACATAACGTGCAATTCGAGTTTAAGGGATGAAAAGGGGGGTAGGCAGGCAGATAAGGGGCGGAACATAAAATAAAAGACCCGGACAAAGAATTGCCGGGTCTTTTCTGTTTCAAACCATGTTGACCCTTGCTATGAACTATTCAACGGGTCAAAAGTATGTTACAATTCGATGGAGAAAAATGGAAATGATCTATGGGCTATGGCAACATGATCTTCGGCTTGTATCATTTACCAAACGGCTTGCGACAGTCGCTAATATTTAAAAGATTCTTTCACCTTCATCAGGAACTGCTCTTTTTTCCGGCGGCTGACCTCTATTTCCGCGCCATTGGTCATGACGATGACACCGCCTTCGCCACGTACATATTCCTTTACATGCAATAAATTGATGAGAAAAGATTTGTGGACCCGAAGGAAGATATTGCTTAGCAGTCTGTCATAATCGAAAAGGGGCTTTGATATCAGCAGCGATTTGTTGTTCGTGAAGTGAAAGACAGTATAGCTCCTCTTTGCCTCGCAATACATGACCTCTTCCAGCTTTACGATGGTGAATCCTCTCTGCGTGGGAAGGCATAGTCTCATCTCCATTGGTTTATTAGCTTTATTAATATTATGTATCAGCGCCTCGGCCTGTTCTGAGCTCTTTTCCTGTCTTAATCTTTTGCATACACGGTCTACAGCCTCTACCAGCCTGTCTTCGTCCACCGGCTTCATCAGGTAGTCTACGGCGCTGAATTGCAGTGCCTGCAGCATATATTCATTATGCGCCGTCACGAATATGACCTCGAAATTCCGCTCGGGTAATTCGGTCAGCATTTCCAGGCCGTTCTTGCCCGGCATCCGGATGTCGAGGAACACTACATCGGGACTGATATCTTCAACTTTTTCCCTTCCGGCATCGACGTCCAGGCAGGTAGCGGCGATCTCTACCTCGGGGCAGTTCCATTCCAGCATCCTCTTTAAGGTGCGGATACCATCGGGTTCGTCATCGATCAAAATTGCCTTCATACACATGGTTTGTTAGTGATAGTATTAAATCGTAGGACAACACAAGTACCCGTACCGTTGCCTGGAACATGGCTTAAATCCTTAATTTCAAGACTGCAGCCGGCATCGAACTTCTCATTCAGGATCTTGATCCGGTGGCGCAGGTTGCTGAGCCCCACGGATTGATGTGTCGGCTTTTGTATTTGCTTCAGCCGCTGAGATTCTTCAATTCCGATGCCATTGTCCTGGATAGTACAGGATATGGTCTCCCCTTCCATTGAAAAACGTACTAGTAGCTTCATCTCACCCTTTTTGTGCATCATCCCATGCCAGATGGCATTCTCAGCCAGGGGCTGGATCATCATGGTGGGGATGAGGACATCTTCCTTGTCTATCTCGTCGTCGACATCGATGCTGAACGTAAAGAAGTCGCCAAACCGGAGCTTTTCCATCATCAGGTAGCTCTCAAGATATTCCATGTTCTCATACAAGGTGGTGAAGGTTTCCTTTGACTGGTTCAGGGTGATACGGATCATCTGGGCGAACTTACTGAGATAACGGGAAGCCTTCTTCTGCTCGTTGTCCAGGATCATTCCTTTGATGCTGTTCAGGGAGTTAAAGATGAAATGAGGGTTCATCTGGGTCTGTAATGCCGACAGCTGTGCCTCCGCAAGCTGCTGGTTAATGGACACCAGCTCCCTTTGTTTGATCTCAAGCGACTGCTGGGACTCTATTTGTTTGATCTTATTGCCGACATGTGTGGCAATAGTGGTTAAGATCTTAATGTCCCTTTCTTTATAGTAGTCTGGTTCAGGATGTTCAGAATCGATAACGCCAATCAGCTCGTTATTGTGTATAATAGGCACGCAAACTTCACTTAACCGGGCTATATCATCCACTCTATAGCGATCATCCTCACGGGTATTGGCGATCAGCAAAGGCTCGCGGGTCAGCACCACTTGTCCGACAACCCCCTGTCCCGGCAACACATCGAACACTTTTTCCCGAATGGCCTTCGGAGACCCCTTTGGACCATAGGATGCCTTCTGGACCATCTTGCTTTTATCTTCATTCCACAGGTAGATCATACAATCCACATAATTCATCCGGCCTATGAGGTTCTTCGCCACGTCCCATAAAACTCCTTCCACGTTCTTTTTATCCGCCAGGGAAGAAGAAAAATAATGACTGATCTGTTCCAGCTCATACTGACTTTTGTACTCTTCGGCCTTTAATTTTTCGATATGCGTTTTTGCCTGTTCTTTTTTGCGGGTGAGCTCGATCCTCCATTTCAGTAATAAATAAACACAAAGTGCCAATAATAATATCCAGGTGATGGTAAACCAGTTTTGTTTCCAGAAAGGAGGCAATATAGTTATCCAAATCTCCTTTACCTGTTCGGGCCATCGGTTGTGCGCCGAGAAAACTTTCACCTGTATCCGATGGTCCCCTGGTGGCAAACTGGAAATACTAAACGTATTCTGGGCGCCTAAAGGTTGCCAGAGAGTGCTATCATTTTTTAAAATACGATAAGCGAAGCGCTGCGTGTTGCTGGAAGAAAAGTTGATACAACCAATGGTAACCCTTATATCGTTGTCATTCCAGCGGGCTTCCACCGCCTTTTGAGGATAAATGTATTCCCTTAGATCGCCTGCTCTGATCCCTTCAATAAAAAAGTGCGGAGGCGGCTCTTTTCGATACACTATATCAGGGTTAAACCTTACCAATGTCGTTGCGAAGCCGATGTAAAGCATATTCTCGGCAACGTCATAGTAGAACTTGGTGCCTATATTGATCGGAAGGTCCGGAAAACCATCCTCTTTTCCAAAGCTGGTGATCCGGGATGTGGGTATATCGAGGCAGGCGATGCCTGAAAATGTTGCCAGCCATAGCTTATTGCCCAATAGTATCATCGCGGAAATATTATTATCCGGCAATCCATTGTCCCTTGTAAAATGGCGGATAAACCCTTTATTGAAATCGTAGCAGGCCAGCCCATTATTATATACATTCACCCAAAGGTGGTTGTCGTGATCTGCGACAAATGAATTGACCCTGCTGTCGGGCATTTTTATAGAGGGGAACGTGTCCACCACCTTATCGAAGATCTTCAGGATCGAATTATAGCGGGTCAGTCCATGACCCGCTATCCATATATTGCCCGGGTGATCTTCGGTTATAATATTGGCCTCTTCTATTCTTGAATAAGGTTGACCGTTGACCGACATGACGGAAAACTTCCTGGAAGCGGCATCATACCTGTAGATATTGCCTGATGCCACCCATATATTGCCATGACGATCTTTATATATGTCAGCTATCCAGTCATGCAGCGCATCCCATTTATCCAGCTTCACCGGCGTCACATGATCATTCAGAAGGTTCAGCCGGACCAGAGGGCCATTGAGGCCTACGAGGAGCGTTGTGTCGCTTAGCGCGGTGAGGCAATAGATCCCCCCATTTCGTTTGCTGTTGTACTCTTCCAGGCCAATGCGCCGGATGAACTGAAGCGTCTCTTTATCGAAAACCAGTAATCCGCCGTTGCCCCTGGTGGCCACGTAGATGTTTTTTCCCAGAACGTGGACATCATCCATTACGATGTTCGGATACAGGGCTTGCACTTTGCTGGGTATGGGTGATTGTTCGACATAACACTGGCTATATCCCTGTCTGAACAACCCTTTGTTGGTAGCCACCCAAAGATTCCTGTCTCTGTCGATGAACAGGTTGCGGCAGGAATACAACGGAAAATATTTATCCGTGTAAAAATCAACGTCCCCCGTGCCCGGATCGAAATGGATCTTGTAGAACCCGGAAGTGTGGGCGGTGATGTATATTGTTGAATCGTTGACGGGCAGCAAAACTGACCGGTAGCCAAATTCATCCCTGGCCACATGGCAGGACAGTTCCGTGACAGTGCTGATATTTTTTGCCATGTCGATATAACGAAGCGTATCGTTATGGTTGTTCATGATAAAAAAACAACCGGGCCTGTTTTGAAAGTATATGTAGCCGGGATCGGGTAAATGCGTAAAATCCGCCAGCAAAGGGGCATCAGAAGTCTTCAACCGCCTGAACTCCTTCTTATCTATATTGTAATAAAACAACCCGTCAATAGTGACGACCAGCAGCCGGTGGGCATCGAGCCACATGAGCTTCCTTCCGAAAGCAAACGTGGTGCCCGCCACCGAGTCCTTTGCGTAATGATCATAGCGGAATGCCAGCTGGTAATCCTTATCGAAGTGGTAAAAGCCTGAGTAGGTCAGGAGGAAAATATTGCCTGAAGCATCGGACTGCACAGAATGGACCTCGTTGTATTTATACTGGTACTTCCTATCCGTAAAGGGGACGAAAAGGCTTTTGATACTGCCGGTGTAGGTATCAAAGATGTGTAGCCCGTCGCTGTAGACCGCAAGTCGTCTCCTGTCCAGCCAGATCATGCCGCGCAGGTAGTCCGGCTGCATGGAAGCGCTGTCGCTGCAGCTGTTCATCTGCACAAAATGGCTGCCGTCAAACCTGTTCACCCCGAAAAAAGTAGACATCCAGATATAGCCGGTGGAGTCCTGGGTAACGCTGGTTACGACATCGTGAGAAAGTCCGTCCTGCTGAGTATATCGAATAAAATTCCGTCCATCAACACCCTGGCCCATTAACAGTCCTTTCCCCGACAGGAGGCAGCATAGGAAGAACCCCGCACGCACCAGGACGCCAGTCAATCTCAATCTCATTGGATAGTTGCAGATTGTTTTGTGACAAAACTACTCTTTTGCTCCTACTTTTCGTAATTATTACACTTTGCACGCGAGCCCCCCAAAACCAATGGGAGACCGGCATCCGCCGATGGATAGATCCAACCCACCGGTGATATGCTCAGAAACGCCGGTAAAATTATTCTCCAGGCCCGCTGCGCGTTTCCGTTGGGGAAAAAGCAAAGACCGGAGGGAAAAGATGGTCCATAGGCGTGCGACTGCATTCTAATTTCGCAGCTTTAATTATTAAGCCTATCAAAATCTCTTAAAGAACTATGACAAATTTCGCCTACAAATGGCCTATAATATTGGTTTCTACTGGATTACTGCTTATGTTTCAAGAGGTGTCGGCCCAGCCCGGCGGGAAGAGGGACAATGTGGCATACGCTGCGGCCGGAGATTCGATGAAAGTTGCGGACCTGGAAATAGTGGTCGTGGGCTCTCGCAGCAGGGGCGCACGAAGCAAGCTGTCCACTCCTGTGCCGGTGGACGTTATCAGAACAAGCGAAGTCAAACCCTTTGCACAAGCCGATGTATCCCAAATGCTGAGCTACACGGTTCCTTCCTTTCAATCGGCCCGCCAGACCATTACAGATGGTACGGACCACATCGACCCTGCTGGCTTGCGTGGACTGGGACCTGACCAGACACTGGTGTTGCTCAACGGCAAGCGCCTGCACACTACGGCACTGGTGAATATCAACGGTTCTGTCGGAAGAGGCTCGGTAGGTACGGACCTCAATACGATTCCCGCAGCAGCGATAGAACGGATCGAAGTCCTGAGGGACGGGGCCGCAGCGCAATATGGCTCGGATGCCATTGCAGGCGTCATCAACATAGTGCTGAAAAAGAACTATAACGGATTGAATATTTCCAGCATGCTGGGAGAAAATTTCACCACCATGCCGTATAAAGGAGGCATGCGGATCAACGACGGGGTAAACCAGCAGGTAGATTTCACCGCTGGGATCGCCAGGAACAATGGCACCTATCTGAATCTCAGCGGTCAGTTCCTTCAGCGCTTCAGCACCAACCGCAGCGGTGACGACAATTTTCCCCTGATCTACCTGGGCAACGCCGGTGCCTTTCCCGCCAATCCTTATCCGGCCGCGCAGGTAAGCGACGCCGACTACAGAAGGTACCTGATGGATGCCGATGCAGCCATGGTAAGAAGGCAAGGATATGATCGGCATAATATTGTCGCGGGTAATTCCTTTTCACGCAACCTGACGACGTATCTCAACGGAGGTACGAAGCTGTCCCGCAATATCGATCTCTACCTGACAGCGGGCATCTCCCATCGTGACGGAAAAGCCACCGGGCAGAGCCGTAACCCTAATTCGGTGGCGCAGCAGCCGGTGCTCGCCAATGGAGAACGGTATTATTACAATGGCTTTCTGCCGCAGATCGCCCCTAAGCTCGATGACTGGAATATCCTCCTGGGCTTGAACATCAAGGCAGGCAGCTGGAATATCGATATCAGCAATATGGCCGGGCGGAATGCCATCCATTATTTTGTTAAGAACTCCGGCAATGCATCCCTGCCGGCCAGCGATATGGTACAGACACAATTCGATGCGGGGAAACTATCCTTCTTCCAGAATACAAGCAACCTGGACATCAGCCGTCGTTTCGACTACAAGTCCGGCCGGAGCCTGAACGTGGCATTCGGCGGAGAGTTCAGACATGAAGCCTTCCAGATCACTTCAGGCGAGCCTGACTCCTACAACAATGAGCATAGGATCGCACACGTGGATTCGATCGCACCCTATCCGGGAACCACGAAATGGACAACATTCAACAATGTAGCGCCCGCATCCGGAGCCCAGGTATTCCCAGGCTTCAAGAACGTAGATGCCGTAAAAGCCACAAGGAATATCTATGCCGCATACGGCGACCTCGAACTGGTGCTGGGACGATTGCTATTGGACGGCGCAGGTCGTTATGAGAACTATGCGGAACAGGGATTCAGCTACAATAACCTCAGCGGCAAACTGAGCGCCCGCTATGAACTGTCTTCCCGCTGGGCCGTCCGGGGCTCGTTGAGCAATGGTTTCCGTGCCCCCTCTCTGCATCAACGCTATTTCCAGAATACGTCTACTCAGTTCGTGGGCGCTCAGCCATCCAACTCACTTACCGCCAATAATAAGAATCCCATTGTACGGGACGCCTTCGGTATCAGGGAACTGAAGCCGGAAAAGTCCACCAGCTATTCCCTGGGCGTCGTCGGGAAAATAGCACCGGGCCTTACGGTTACGGTTGACGGTTATTTCATCTCTATCAAGGACCGTATAGTCCTCTCCGCGCCATTCAACCGGAGCAATCCGCTGGTGGACGCTATCCTGAAGAACGGAGGCGTTGATTCCTCCACTTCGGCCTTGCAATTCTGGACCAATGCGGTCAACACGGAAACGAAAGGCATCGATGCAGTGATCACTGATCGGTTCCGCCTGGGCGGCGGCAATGCCGTGATCTCCCTGTCTGCCAATTTCAACAGGAATACGGTGGTCGGCAAGTTGCACACCAACAGCATCATCGACAATCCGAAGAACAATCCCAGCACGACCAACCCTGGGGCCAATCCCGCCAATGACCTGGCACTCACGCTGTTCGATCGCCAGCAGCGTGGCCGCATCGAAACGGGCCAGCCACAAAACAAGATCAACCTCACGCTTAGCTATAGCATCAGCCAGTGGGAGTTCCTTGCCCGCACCGTCAGGTTTGGTTCCGTACAGTTCCTGAATAACATCGATCCGATGCTGGTCAATAAGACCACGGGCGCCTTCTTCAACGACATTGCCCCGGGTACGGACCAGGTATTCAGCGCCAAGGTCACTACAGACCTGGTGGTGTCCTGTCATGTCGCACCGGGGGTGGTGCTGTCTGCAGGAGGGACCAATATTTTCGACGTCTATCCTGACAGGATCTTTGTGGATCCCAGGAATGCATTGCAGGCAGTGCATGACAATCCCATCCCGGGAGCGAATAAGACGCCGGGAGGATACAATTCAGGAAGGGACGCATCTAACCGGGGACGCTTTTTATTCGGCACTAATCAATTCGGATACAACGGTCGATTCCTATTTACCCGAATCGTTCTCGATATCGGCCAGTTTGAAAGGAGGTCAGCTGCGCATAGGTAGCGAGACGATCGGGTAGGTTGATCGGGTCAGGAATTACAAGCCGGTGGAAGGAGGTCCACCGGCTTTCCTGCATTTATATGATAATCAATCAGATACACAGACTCCCCGCAGATTACATTTCAGGCATTAGTTTGTACTAATTATAGATTATTGCAAATACCTGAAAAAATATGTACTTTGGTAAGCGTAAACACTTAACCTATTCCTGTTCCAATGAAAAATTGTTACACCTCTGCCCTCGTGGCCTGCACCTTGCTCCTTACGATAACAGCCTGCCATAAAGAGCTCAACACAGTTGATCAGCAGCAATCCACAGGATCTTCCCGGCCTGCTGCACAAGGGATCCATGATTCCACGCCGAAGCCGCCCACAGGTGACACGACAAGGGTGCTGCCTCCTTTCCCGGTGAATACGCCTGCCTCCGCTGCGGCCTGCAGTTTTTTACCTATATACGGGGATACCATTATCTATCCACAGCCGGTCAGTGGACAGGATTATATATTCAACGTTGTCAACAGCCCTGGTACGGGTAAATATTTTGCATGGCCCCAGGGTATGGTGATCGATCCCAACACCGGCGCCATCAACGTTACAAAAAGTGAAACGGGCTTGAAATACGCCATTGGATTTGTAAAAGATGGGACCACCGATACCTGTATGAGCACACTGGTCATCGGTGGTGCGGCGTATATGGATAGCGTGTATGTCATTCAGGATGGTCAGAAGAATGCCCTCCCCTATTTCGATGCCAATCCTTACCTGCCTCCTATCTGTCAGGGTAATGGCTGTACTTTCGACGTCGGCGAAGCGGCCCGTCAGCAGAAAGTGATCATCAACACGAGTTCCGGTGTGATCGATCTGGAAAAGACGCTGAATGGCACGCTGCTGGGGCTGGGTGGAGCGTTCGGTCTGCTGCCTGTGAATGGGTCCACCATCACCACCCGGATTTATTACAAGCTGAACGACGCCAGTAACCAGGCCTTGCAGCATATCGATGTCCAGCTGCAATATTTTGACACCCGGTCCGCCATCGGGGCAGGGCTGTTAGGCAATGTGATCAATAAACTGAACAACCTGCTCAGTGGAAATAGGATCAGTAATTACGCCAATCCAAGGCCCCCGCTGATCATTATCGTGCGGCGCTAATGAGGCTCCGCTCCGGTAATTGTGTAATTTTTTTCTATGATTAGGTGTATATTCACACGAATATATATCTAATCGTTTCTTTATGTATGGGAGGACCGTAGGCTGGCTATGTTTCTTTCTTTTTTTTAGCACTGCACTGGCGATGCCCGGCGATCCCATCAGCCGCATCCTTTCCCGGTACCGGCAGTCCGATCGGCTTTTTCATATCATCAATGCCACCCCCGCCGACGATAGCACCGCATTGGCAGGCTTTGAAGAGATCATCACCGAGGTGGGAAAGATGGGCGATTTTAACGGTAAGGATACACTGCTGTTCCAATCCTGGTTGAAAAAAGCGATCCTGCTCGACTCGAAGTCCAATTACACAGGCGCCAGGGATGCCTATCGGCGGACCCTGGGGTTCTCTCATCCTGACGACAGCCTGCTGTTTGTCACTTATATCAACACCGGCGGTGTCTACTATAATCTCAATCATTTCGATTCCGCCAGTTATTTTCTCCTTCGCGCCGACAGCATGACGGGGCATTTCCGGGGAAAAGAAGATGAAGTAAGGCTGTACAATACACTGGGTGTCCTTTATTTTGACAATGGGAACTACCGTCAGGGCAAGAACTATTTTAGCCGGGCGCTGGAGATCGTCCAGCGCAAAAAGCCTTTGGACACGGCATCCGCGGCGAGTCTCCAGACCAACATCGCCACCTGCTTCTACCACCTGGAGCAGTACGAAGAGGCACTGGCTATCTATAAAAAGCTCCTGTCCTATCATATGTTCAGCAGCTACGTGTACATCAATATGGGCAATGCCAATATCAATTTGCACAAATACCAGGAAGCCCTCGCCTGTTTCCGGAAAGTGGATGCAGGTAAAATACCAGGTGTCCTCAACGAGATGGGCTATACTCAAATGAGACTGAACAAGCCTGATTCCGGCGCCTGGTTCCTGGATCAGTTGCAGCTGGGCGCACATAAGCTCCCGCTGAATGAGCTGGACCTGGGCACCAACCATATGTACCGGGCCGACCTGCTGGCAGACCGTCAGGAATATATGCCCGCGCTAAACCTGCTTCAACAAGCCATTATCATCTTCTCCCGGAATTTTTCCAATAAGGATATCTATACCAACCCCACCAGCTTTACGGGTACTTTTGCTTACTACCGGCTATTTGACGCGCTGGTAAAAAAAGCGGAAGTGTTCAGGCAATTGTACAAGACTCAACCCGGTAAGGACATCTTCCTGGAAGGCTCATATAAGGCTTACCAGGCCGCCCTTTCCCTTTTGCGCGCCATTGAAAAAAGCTACGATACGGACGACGCGAAAATATTCCTGAAGAAAAAGAGCGGGCAGGCCTATGAGGGGGCCCTATCCGTATGTCTGGAGTTCCATGGACGCCATCCGGATTTGGACTATCTCGAACAAGCTTTTAAGATCAGTGAAAAAAGCAAGGCTTCCATCATTACTGCCAACCTGGAAGAAAATGCCTTTGCCCATGCGCCGGGCATCGATGCGGAGCTGCTGCAGAACGAGCGGAATATCAAATACAATATTGCACGTCTCAATGTCAGGAGTGAGGAAGCGACGGATAAGAAAGAGATAGAAGCCATCGGCAGAGAAAAGGTGAATTACGAGATCGAGCTGTCCCGTCTGCAAAAGCAGCTGGAACAGAACGGGGCTTATTACAAGCTGAAATACCAGGATTCCGGTCCGGGAGTCCGGGAGCTGCAGCGACAGCTGGAAGGCAACCAGGCCCTGATCAGCTTCTATGCGGGTAGCGGTATCCTGTATGCATTCACGGTCACGAGTAATGGTTTTATCTATACCCGCATCGACTCCCTTTCCCGGATACAACAGGATGCGGAAGCATGGCTCTATGCACTGAAAAGTACCGGCAGCGGAAAAAAGTTCAAAGCAGGCAACATCGGCAGGCGTTTGTATCAATTGCTGGTAAAGCCCCTGCAGCAAGGCATCAAATCGAAGGACGAATGGATCATCATTCCCGATGGGTTTCTTTATTTTCTTCCTTTTGAGTCATTGCCGGCTGATGAGAAAGGTTCAAGGACCTTATTGGAGACTACTACCATCAGCTATCGATTTTCCTCCCGGCTGTTAACGATGGGTAGCCCGGGACCAAAAGTAGCTGCAGATGCTCCGATCCTTTCCTTTGCGCCTTTTGCCGGCGGAGGACAGGGGTCGCTTTTTCCTGCCTTACCGGCCAGTGGAGAAGAGATCGCTGACTTGCAGGGAGCCAGGTTCCTGAATGCACAGGCTACAAAGGAGCAGTTCCTGAAGGAGATCAATAAATACTCTGTCGTACACCTGGCGACGCATGCCATTTCTTCCCCGTCCAATGCGGCTGCGTCATTTATTGCTTTTTATCCTGAAAAACATTCCACTATTGAAGATTGTCTCTTTCTGGAAGAGCTCTATGGGCTCGACATGAACGCCACCCGGCTGGTGATCATCAGCGCATGCGAAACAGGACAGGGCGAGCTGGTCGCCCGGGAAGGGGTTATCAGCCTGTCCAGAGCCTTTGCCTATGCAGGCTGTGCAAGCACGATCAATAGCCTTTGGAGGGCGGATGATAAGGCAACTTCCTACATTCTCCGGCGGTTCTATATACACCTGCGGAAGGGATATACCAAGGCGAAAGCGTTACAGCAGGCGAAACTGGATTACCTGGCCAGCGATGCGATCAATAAGAGTCCTGCTTTCTGGGCACACCTGGTATTGATGGGAGATACCGGACCTGTATATGCGCGGGGGATGAACTGGCGTTGGATTTTGTCATTGATACCACTGATAGGGGGTATAGCATGGTGGTGGAGAAGGAAAAATAAAAAGTCGACGTTTCTCAAGGACGATGGAATTTGACGGACGGACGTTGTTGAAAATTTTTTCTTCAGGGCACTACGTCGACTTTTTGTTGTTTCAGGGCTTAATGCTAATTGGTTTTTCCAGGTATGGATGGTCTTTTAAAGGATCGGATTCAGATGGAACTTCATTTGGATTGGATTGGTTTTTTAAGACGGGACTACTGGTTCAGGTTTTCAGGGCATTGGATGTTGGTTTTTCAGGGATATGGCTTAACGGTTTCCTGGTATTGGATCAATCAATTCGTTTTTTAAAGGATCTGGATAACTGACTTACAAATATTAGTACGCGCCGTGAAGGCGGATGTAACCGGAAATATTGTTTTTTTCAATCACCTGCTTTCCTTGAATTGGACCAGGCGGAGGTCCAGGAAGGACATATGAGTGACTTTATCGTGAAATAGATGTTCCTTATTGGCCCTGATCTTTTCCAAAATTGGAAGCGCTTCATTGACCTTATCTTTCGCCAGCCAGCTGATAGCCAGGTAGTATTGTGCTTCGTCCATGAAATAGTCGCTGCCTGCCTGCGCATTTATCGCGATCACCTGCTCGAAATGTTCGATGGCATCATCGTATTTCTTCAGCTCCATGTCGGCCATGCCGGCAAGAAAATCCGTCTTATTATCCCTTTTTGACTGGCTGAAACTGGCCAGGACCGCATTCCAGTCCCTGGCGTGGTATGCCTTCTCCATGGCATCGGCATCGCCGGCGCCGCGGCTCGTATTCAGTTCATAAGACGAATAATATCTGTCATAAAGGCTTCCGGAGCTAATCGTGGCATATTTGTAGAAAACAGCGCCGCCCCCCACTACTACGAGAATAGCGGCAACCTTTACCAAATTGCGGGAGATCCGGCGGACGACACCTCCCGAAGGCCTTGTCGCAACCATCTGCTGTAGCTTCCATTCCTGTTTTACAGCGGCAACCTGTTCCTGCAGGCCTGCTTCCTGGATCGCATCCACGGCCAGCAGGAGATAATTCCATTCGCGTGCGGTTTCCGGATCATTGCTGATCAACTGCTCCATCTCGGAAGATCCTTCGCCCTGAAGGCTTTTATCGAGGTGATCTACCAAAGTTTGATGCTGTTCCATAGGTTACCTTATTTTACTAGTTCACTGATTTGCCTCGCTATCTCCGGATTGTTCTTTATTAGTCCGGTCAGCGACTGCAGACATTTGTATTTTTTATTTCTCACCACCTGCTCATTCTCATAGGGCAGGTGTTCGACAATCTCTTTCATGGACAGGTCGTCGTAATAAAAGAGCATCAGGATCTTTTTGCAGGGATCTCCCAACTGATGGACCAGATCACGCAGCTGCCGTTTCTTTTCAAGGTCACTGATCTTAAAGCTGATGTCGTCTTCCTTTTGATCGCGGTCATGCTCGTATAATTTTTCCCGATGGCCGGACCGCTCCCTCTTCTTCAATTCATTGAACCAGATATTTCTGGCGACGGATACCAGAAAGGTCTTGATGCTGGCTTCCATGCGGTATTTCCCTTTTTTTACAATGTCGATGAAGGATATGACCGTCTCCTGGAAAACATCTTCGGCATCCTGTTCACTTGCTCCGTAATGAATGATAAAAGAACTGGTTGAGAGGGCATACTGCTGATAAATGAACAGGATAGCCCTGTTAAGGTTCTTTTCTTCCTGAACGGCTCTTATCAACTCAGCATCAGTATATTTTTCCGCAACGTTCATATATTGGTAAATTCTGAAAGATGAAATGTAACCGGGTGCCAGAATTAGGGGTTTATCTGTATTTATGTAAACGAATTGATTGACATTGAATTGTATGTTAGGGAGTTATAGAAGGCCGCAGTTCTACATTATTAATACTGACGGGCTTATAGTTGAATGATAAAAATCATACCAGAAATGGTTGATCATTGAACGACAAAGGACCAGGGGTGTCTGGGTAGAATGGCAATCGTCCCTTAAAATCGCAGAGCAAAGTACCAGGGCAAGAAATAAGGTTTTTGCAGACATTTGAACGATCAGTATTGAATTACGGCCTAATATAGGGAAAAGGACGCGAATTAAGACGGTGATCGCCTCATTTGTCCTTGATAGTCATAATGGTAGGAAGGATCGGCCCGGCAGATATAGCCTACCTTTGATAAAATTAGTTATATGCAAAAGAAAAGTGGTTTGATCATTGCGGGTTTGATTGCATTCTCCCTGGCGGCAAGCGCCCAAAAAATTAACACGGATTCACTCAGCCTTGTATCTAAAATAAGCGAGTATCAGCTAAAAAGGGCCAAGCTTCAGAACACAGTGGATAAGACAATGCAGGATAAAGCAGATGCTGCAACAAAAGTTCAAAATTCCGCCAACCAGAGCAGCCAGGACGCCAACCGGCTAACCAACGATCCGCAAAATAAGGGTCTTGCGAGAAAGGCTGACCAATCTGCAGGAGACGCCAGGCGGGATTCAAAAAAGGCGAGAGCAGCCAACGACAAGCTGCATGATCTCTACAAAGAGATCGCAAAATTGGATGATAAGATTTTGGGCGAACAAAGAAAGCTGTCCGTTTTTACAGGAGTGGCCGCCCCGGTGGAAATTAAGCCTGTCGATACGCCCGTACTTCCGGACAGTACCCGTCATTCTTAATAGGGCCATTAATGGGCAACTCTATTTCTCCACTCTCAATGTCACCACATCCCAGGGAGCGAGCTCGACAGCGTCTTTTACTTCATCCATAGGCTGTTCGGAGGTGTTACTGGTATGCATAGCTCCTGTTGCGGCAGACCAGCGCAGGGAGGTCTTTGCCGGTTTAGCCGATGCATTGAACAAGGTGACGATCCAGGCCTTGCCGTCCTCGCTGGGCTTCAGTACCTGAACCAGGATATCGTTGGATGTGAGGGTTAGTTTGGGCAGGGAATGATCCTGCCCATCCGCCTTTGCTATGATCAGCGGTTGGGTCAGCCCGGTAGCGAAACGGGTGGCTTCCGCCGGCTGGAAATTACGATGTGGGCGTAAGGCATAGCGGAAAGTGACGATGCCTTCCTGGTACGCCCTGTAGTTGGTCTCCCAGTGATTGTTCATGGCCCATGAATATAGCTTTTGGGTAGGCGCGATCTTCTTGCGCCAGACGTCGGGATTTGTCTGACCACCCAACAAAGTGGCGGTAACGCCTCCCACCTGTACCAGCGGTGCGTCCAACGTGACCCAGGTAATGCCCAGGCGGTCGTTGCTGACATCTGCCCATTGTCCCACCTCCAGCCAATTCTTGCATGATCCCGGGATCTGATCGGCTTCGGGCCGCATCACAGCGAACGGGATGTCTATTTTCACCGCAGCGTCCGTCACATTGAAGGGAAAGCCGAAATTGAGGCTCTCTTTTCCGCCTGTGTTGGCCCAGGCATAATCGCCCGGATGAGGATTCAGCTCCGCACGCTGCTTGTCGACGATATTGATCAGCTCCACATAGTCAAATCCGTTTACCAGTCTTACTTCGCGTGTCAGGCTGTTGCAGCCGGGGGCGGCGGAAGTGATCGATAAGGTGGTCAGGACGGGACCTTTCTCTTTTACGGTGATGGCAACGGGACCGTTGCGTTGCAGGTTGGCCGTGTCGCTGCCATTGAGGAAAAGATAGTCGTTGGCATAGTTACCTGTCGCTGAGTCCACAAAATTATTGTCCATGCCGCTGCGACGGACACTGGTGAGCGCTCCTGTCTTTGGATCGATGCTGACGCTGATGACCCCGTTGTCAAGCAAGCCCCTGTTGACCTGAACATCCTTTGGAGTGGCCGTTTTTGAGGAAGGAGATCGGGATATGAGGTATCGTTTTGCGGCAAATGCCGGTACGTCCGCAGCTACAAAGGCCAGCTCTCCCGTGGAAAGACGTTGGGAAGGGACAAGTTTACCGGCTGCGTCATGTACAAGGTCCCCCCCGGAAGAAAGTTCCGGTGACACCAGTACGAGATTCGTCCGCATCCAGGAACTGGTGTTGAATACGTCCAGGGCCCCGGAAGGCGCTGCAGCTGTCGCCGGTGGTACGGCTGCCGCCAGGAGTATCCTCGACAGGGAGTCCGCCGCCACGGCGTAGGATCGCTTGATATCCCATTGCTCAATGGTCTTTTGCGCAAGGGGTGTAGTGACACTAATGTCGGCGCCCCAGGTATGCTCCGAATATAACAGCACATTATGCCAGGCATCGTTGAATTTGTCAGCGGGGAAATTTCCGGAACTGGTAATGGCCCATAAGGCTTCAGCCTGGGACAACCGGGAGGAGGTGGCCCTGTTCATGGATGTCTCCAGGGCGGAGGAGGCGGCTCCGTCTTCCCAATAGCCCGTCCAATCCCCTTGCACGATGGGCAGACGAGGACCGTAGGCTTTCTCAAATGCGCTGAATGCCTGGCTGGTCGAAGAGATGATGAAATGAGGCCATACATATTTCTGGTTCCATTCCTTTGCGAATTCGCTGATCTCCGGGTCCGGCACGGCATTGTCTCCATGCCCGCTCCACCGCAGGTAGGATATTCCGTAAGGGTATTTTATTTTCCTGAGCTCTTCTGCATAAGCAACGACGAATGCGGCGGTGGGATGTGCCAGGGTATGTGATAAAGCATATCCCTTGTAAGGTATCCACACCAATAGTTTTTCCTTACCCGAAGGAGACAGCCAATAGAAAGGCTTGTTTTCCCAGGCAGGGAGAATGTCGCCGATCCTGTCGAAAAAATTGGGCGCCGCGGAAAAATACCTGATACCGGCCTGTGCCATGGCAGCCACCGTACCCCAGGTATAACCGGGTACGTCGCTGATCATCGCGGCATCCACCTTTACGCCCGTCTGCCGCGCCAGGGTCGTGGAGAATTTAAACAGCTGCAGCAGCTCTTCCGGCCGGCAAAGCCCGGTGAGTGTATTGAGGTACATGCCGTTTAAGGCAACTCCGCCATCCTTCAGCGCTTCGATGAATTCCTTCTTCTGCCGATCGTTCATCCTTTGCAGGAACAGGTCCGCCGCGTAAGTCCCTTCGAGGTTCCATACAAAGCGCGCCCCTTCCGGGTAGTCCTTTGTTTTGCGGGAATATTCAATGCCTTTTAGGAGATTGTCTATCTGTTTCTGCTCGACGGCCGTCTGTATCTCCGTATAGCCTATATCGTTGTGAGAATGGGGAAGGATGTATACCGTTTTCAGGGTGACGGGCTGCACAGCCACCGTTCTTTCTGCTACTACCTTACGATCTTTCTCCACTGCAATGGTGATCATGGAATCTTTTGTCACCACAGGCGTACGAAGCTCCAGTTGCTGACTGCCGCTGGACAACTGGAAGACCTGGGGCGCGACCCCCTGGACCTTTACCGTCAGCTCACCCGGATTGCCTGTGTTCAACAACTCCATCTGCGCCGTCTGATACAGGACATTGTCACGCCGGATGATGCAGGGCTGCCCCTTGACCTCAGAGATGAATACAGCGGCGCCGACGGCCTGCGAGGTAATGCCGGCGGGTGTTTCCAGCCCTACCCAGTCGTAGAGGAACCAGCTGCCGGCAACGTTAGTGATGGTAATGCTATTATCCCCTTTGCGTAGGACATCCGCAGGAAAAGTGATAGTAAACGCATACTTTTTTCCTTTGGAAACATCTCCGTCAATAGCAGCCCCTGCACCGCTTGGTAAGGTCTTTGTGAATTCATGTCCATTAATAAGGATCTGCAGCTGGTCCCGGGTGCGATCATGCGTGTCGGCCAGCTTGAATTGCAGACGGCAGCTGTCCGTGGACGACAGGTCCTTCACGCCAAAGAGAATGGAAAAGCTATGTTGCCTGCTGCCTGCCCATGCATCGTCCGGTCCGGGATGCGCAAAAGGCCAATCCGTCTTTTCATGGCTGCGGCCGACGATGAAAACTCCGTCCCTCTCAAATCTTGAGCCCTGATCGGGAGCACCGGCAAATTCATTAAAACTGTTGTCGGGTTTTCCGATCTGCCAGAGATAGGTGCCGCCCTTGTGCTGGGCGCATAGGCTTACGGATAAAGTAAAGGCAATTAGAAGGCAGGCTACGTGATTCATACAAGTATATTAGAATGTTCAAACATACTTACAATTTCGGGATTGGGAAAATATTTTCTGTGCGGCTCGAAAAGCCATCAGTGGGAAGACGCGGACTGTAGCGTTTGATGAAGGGAGACGACTTTTCCGTCAGCTTTCGCTTTTTTCATGCCATTCCGGCGCCGGCCGGGCAAGGCGGTAAACCGGTAGGTATTGATCGGCACGACGATGGCCCGTCTGGAAAAATCCCTGAGACCTTTGTGGAAGATCCGGTAATGGATGGTCCCTTTGATAAAGTGCAGCAAGTCGTGCAAAACCTTCATACAATGGCATCCACCTAAAACATGCCATTTAAAAGGATATTGGTTATCTGGGGCTTATAAGGAATTGCCCTCTACGGCTTTCCCATATGCGGAATGGCATTGGAAAATCTGCGTGCCGTTTCGGTCAGTCGGCGCAGGTATTCATCCGTAACGGATTGCCTTCCGTCCACCAGCGCGCTGCCGATGCCGAAAGCAACAGCGCCCGCTTTTTGGTAGTCGGCAATATTATCCAGGTTGACGCCGCCGGTAGGCATCAGGGGGATATGGGGAAGCGGTCCCCGCAAATCCCTGAAATAGCCGACTCCTACTGAAGCAGGGAACACTTTTATAATGTCCGCGCCATTCCTGTAAGCGGTGAGGATCTCCGTAGCCGTGAAGGCGCCAGGAATACTGACGGCCTGTGATTGCTTGGTGACCAGGATGGTAGGTATGTCCAATGCAGGTGAAATGATAAAACGGGCGCCGGCGTCGATGGCCGCCCGGGCCTCTGCGGCATCCAGGACAGTGCCGGCGCCCACCACGAGTCGGTCTCCCAGCCGGACAGAGAGATTACGGATGACTGCCAATGCATCGGGAGAGTTCAGCGTGATCTCCAGGCACCTGATGCCGCCCGCATACAAAGCCGCTGCTACCTCCGGTACGGCTTCGGGAAGAACGCCGCGCAGAATGGCCACTATCTTATTTTCGAGGATTTGCTGCAGGGTGGTTGATCCGCTCATAGGTATAGCAATTTAGCCCAAAAAAGATTTTGCTACTTATTAAATATTTTATTAAGTTTAGAAACCATTACTAAACTATCTGCAGGAATGATCGTCAGACAAACCATTCCATTCAATACACAATTGAAGTACCGGCTTGTCCGCCAACTTTACTTCTCCGGCGTCGCCTCCTGCAACGACCTGAGTGAATCGCTCGGCAAAAGTCTTCCCCATATCGCTAAATCGCTGTACGAGATGATCGATGAAGGTTTTGTCATCGAGAAAGGGTATGCACCTTCCAATGGCGGCAGACCGCCGCTGATCTATTCCCTCCAGCCGGATAAGATGTATATTCTTTCCGTAGCCATCGACCAGCTATACACCCGCATCGGCATCCTGGACCTGTCAAACCAGTTCCTCTTCCAGGTGGAGACCATCGAATTGCGGCTGCTGAACAATAATGATGCATTGCCCCTGCTGGCAAAGGCGCTGACAAGGGTGCTAAGCCGTATGGGCAAAGACCGTAAAAAGATCATCGGCGCGGGCCTCAGCATGCCGGGGTTTGTCAATACCCGGAGCGGCATCAATTTCACCTACCTGCATACCAACAGTAAGGAAAGCCTCCGGGATTACCTGGTACGGCAGCTCCACATCCCTATTTATATCGAGAATGACTCCAACGTGCTGGCGTTGGCAGAACTGAAGATGGGGTTGGCGAAAGGCCTGCAGGACGTCATGGTCATCGACATTGGCTGGGGCGTCGGTCTGGGCATGATCGTCAACGGAGGCTTGTTCAGAGGGCATACGGGCTATGCGGGAGAGCTCAGTCATATCCCTATTTCGGAAAGCAATACACTCTGTGAATGCGGCAAGCGCGGCTGTCTGGAGACGGAGGCCACCTTACGTGTCGTGGCAAAAAAAGCCATTGAAGGGATCAGGTCAGGCAAAGTTTCCAGCCTCAGGCCCCTGAACAATCCGGAGAAAATGAGCGAGGCTATTATGTCTGCCGCCAACCAGGGCGACCAGTATGCCATCGAGCTGCTGACGGAAATGGGATTTAAGATAGGCAAGGCCATCGCCATTCTGATCCACATCGTCAATCCTGAGCTGATCATTTTAGGCGGTCGCGGAACAGAAGTGGGCAAGATATTGATCGCTCCAATCCAACAAGCTTTGAATCAGTACTGTATTCCCAGGCTTTCAGAACACACGGGTGTGAAAGTCTCTCAGCTGGGGCATGACGCGGGTCTCCTGGCTGCCGCCGCCCTTGTCATGGAAAAATTCGGAGAAACCCAACCCTAGATTACTGTAGATCAACAGATCACCTTTTGTAATCAGATTTCTTAACCATTCAAACTAAAGCTTATGAACAGTCAGCTTAAGCAAAGAGGCTTACGCTCCTGCCTGATCCTCCTGGCCCTCTGCACGGCCATGGGTGTATGGGCTCAGAAAAAAGTGACGGGCACCGTCATTGGCACCTCTAACCAACAGCCCGTCATGGGCGCTACCGTGGCCGTAAAAGGCACGAAGGTCGTCACCAGCACTTCCGCCACCGGTGAATTCTCTCTTACGCTTCCCGCAGGCAAAACACGTCTTGTCATCTCCTCGGTAGGCTATGAAAGTACGGAAGTGGATGTAGGCGCCACCGACAGGGTAGACATATCGCTGAAAGAGAGCAGTACGGTGCTGAACGACGTGGTCGTCACCGGTTATACTTCCCAGCGAAAAAAAGATGTCACCGGCTCTGTTACAGTGGTGAACGTGGCCGACATGAACAAACAGCCCAATAGTCAGATCGCTAATCAGCTACAGGGGCAAGCGGCGGGCGTCACCGTCATCGGATCAGGGCAGCCGGGAGAGACGCCACAAATACGCATCCGGGGTATCAATACCTTTGGCGACAATACTCCCTTGTTCGTCATCGATGGCGTTCCTACCCAGAACATTTCTGATTTCAATCCCAACGATGTAGCTTCCATGCAGGTCCTTAAAGATGCTGGCGCAGCATCCATCTATGGGTCCAGGGCATCCAACGGAGTGATCATCATCACTACGAAAAAAGGGAGGAACGGCAAACCTGTCGTATCGTATGATGCTTACTATGGGACACAAAGGCCCAAAGGCGGAAATGTCTACCATCTGTTAAATCCTCAGGAGATGGCACAGATCAAATTCGACGCGAATACCAATTCGGGGACCCCAATTAACAGCGGCAATCCCGATGGGCTATATGGTGCGGGTCCTGTCCCTGTACTGCCGGATTACCTGCTGCCGGCCGGTGCCCATGAAGGTGACCCTTCCGTGGACCCATCCCTCTATTTTCTGAACCCCAATTACACCGACCCCGCCGATCTGGGCACCTTCTATCACATCGTGAAGGCCAATAAGACGGGGACCGACTGGTTCCACCAGGTCTTTAAAAATGCGCCCATCACCAGTCATAACCTCAATATCAGCGGCGGCAATGACAAGGCAAAATACCTCATGTCCGTAAATTATTTCGACCAGCGGGGTACCCTGATCAACACTTATCTTAGAAGATATACGCTTAGGGCCAATACAACTTTCAGTATAGCTAAAAATATCAGGGTAGGAGAAAACCTGGCCTATTCCATCACGCAAAATCCAAAAGTAGATGCTTTGCAGGCTTACGGGGCGATTGCATATACGTTCAGGGAGCAGCCTATCATCCCGGTCTACGATATCAAGGGTAATTATGCGGGTGGGTACGGCAGCAACGGTCTGGGGGATGCCAGCAATCCCGTAGCGACACAAAGGAGGACGGCCAATGACAGAAATATCAACAACAGGTTGTTTGGAAATGTGTTTGTCGACATTGATATCCTGAAAAATTTTACATTGCACAGCAGCTTTGGCGGTGAAAGCTATACCAGCAACGCTCACAATTTCACCTATCCCACCTATGAGAACCAGGAGAACACCACCTCCAACAGTTATACCGAAGGCTCTACCTATGGCAATACCTGGACCTGGACAAATACGCTGAGCTTCCATAAAGTTTTCGCAGAGGTCCACAGCCTGCAGGTCCTGGCGGGTACGGAATCGTATGAATCGAGGGGACAGACGGTTGGGGGAACCACTTTTGGCTACCTTACATTCGACCCCAACTTTACGACACTTGGCAGCGGGTCGGGCACCGTCACCAATTACAGCACCAGGTCCGCGGAAGGCTTATGGTCGCAGTTCGGGAGACTGGACTATGGATACAAGGATAAATATTTGGTGAGCGCTACCATCCGCAGGGACGGATCATCCAAATTCAAAACCTACCAGTATGGCATTTTCCCATCGGTGACGGCCGCATGGCGTATATCGCAGGAGCCATTCCTCCAGGGTATTTCCTGGCTGACGGACCTGAAGGTCCGGGGTGGATGGGGAGTTATGGGTAACCAGATCAACCTGAACCCGGATAATGCCTATTCCACTTTTACTTCGAACAGGAATTCTTCCTACTACGACATCGGAGGTACGAACAATTCCATCCAGCAGGGCTTCCAGACGGGCCAGATCGGCAACCCCGACGCCAAATGGGAAAGGGACGCCAATACGAACGTCGGCATAGATGCCAGTCTCTTTAAGGGAGCGATCAATTTATCGGCCGACTATTATGTCAAGAATATCACGGACCTGCTGTTCAACCCTGAACTACCCGGCACTTATGGCAGAGGTGTGCAGCCCTACCAGAATGTCGCGCATGCAAAGAACAATGGCATCGATCTTACGCTGAATGGCAATACGCAAATTACAAAGGACCTCAGGTTCGACGCAACGTTGACCCTGACGACATATAACAATAAGATCACAAAGGTGACCAACACCATCGATTATTTTTTGTCGGGCGACGGGAGGAATTTCGGCACTAAATTTATCCGAAATCAGGTGGGGCATCCCGTTGGCGCTTTTTATGGCTATAAAATAATCGGGTTCTGGAATGACGACGCGTCGATAGCCGCAGCTGATGTACAGGCGCAGCAAGCTACTGGCAATCCGGAGGCTGTCTACCAGACAGAAGCGGGCGTGGGTCGTTTCCGTTATGCAGACGTCAACAGGGACGGGCAGATCGACGACAACGACAGAACGATCATTGGCAATCCGAATCCGAAATACACATATGGTATCAACCTGGGATTGACATACAAGCACTTCGATCTCAGCGTCTTTTTCTATGGCTCGCAAGGCAACGACATATGGAATATGGTAAGATGGTGGACGGATTTTTATCCTGCTTTCAGCGGCGCCAAAAGCAAAACCGCCTTGTATGATTCCTGGACACCGGCACATCATAATGCCAAAGCGCCCATACTCGAGACCTCCGGCTACGGCAGCACCTCTAACCTTCCCAATTCATATTATATCGAGAACGGCTCCTATCTGAGAGCCAGGAACATGCTCCTGGGCTATACTTTCAAGCCATCACTTTTGCAAAAGACCGGTATTGAAAGCTGCAGGGTGTATGTACAGGCGGCCAACCTCTTCACCATCACCAAATATTCCGGATTAGACCCGGAGATCAACGGCAGAAAGGGGGTGACGGAGTTTGGCATCGATGAGGGCTCCTACCCCAACACACGCCAATTCCTGGTAGGCCTTAACGTGAAATTTTAATTCCCGTATAAATTTAAGAAAATGAAACCATTACAATATATATCGCTTGGACTGATCCTTTGTTCAGGCATATTCCTTTCATGTAAGAAAACGTTTTTGAACCACCCGCCGCAAGGATCGGTGGATTCCCTGGCCCTTAGCAACAAGGCAGGTGTCAATGTACTGCTGATAGGCGCCTATGCTGCGCTGTCTGGCCAGGACTATGATGCCGATGCCGGCAATATTCAAAGCCTGGGCGGCGGCAATGCCTGGGCCTGCTCACCCAGCAACTGGCTATGGGGAAGCGTCGCCGGGGGCGATGCCCATAAAGGCAGCGACGGAGGTGACCAGCCATCCATGATCCCTGTAGCCACGTTTTCCATCAATCCGGGCAACGACCTGATCAACGACAGATGGAAGGCAGTTTATGAAGGGATCACCCGATGCAATAACGTGCTGAAGGTGCTGCCACATGTCACGGATATAAAAGACAGGAATGACATTACAAATATAAGAGCGCAGGCAAGGTTCTTACGGGGGCATTATTATTTTGAGCTAAAAAAGCTGTTTAACAATGTCCCATGGATCGACGAAACTACAATGGACCTGAAGCAACCCAATACCACGGACATCTGGCCCAGGATCGAAGCCGACTTCCAATTCGCCTATGACAGTCTTCCTCCAACGCAGACCGATATCGGAAGGGCCAACAAATGGGCAGCGGGAGCGTATCTGGCCAAGACCTACCTTTATGAGAAGAAATATGATGCTGCTGAGCCCATTTTTACGGATGTGATAAATAATGGCATGACCACCAACGGTCTGCCTTATGATCTCAGCCCGGACTTTGAGGACCTCCGTCGTCCGTCCTACGAAACCTCCAATCCCGAAGCTGTCTTCCAGGTGGAAATGGCTGCCAATGTCGGCACCGGCGCCATCGCCAGCAGCAACCAGGGGGACATGCTGAACTTTCCCTATTCGAGTACCAGCCCCTTCTCCTGCTGTGGTTTCTTCGGGCCTTCGATAGACCTGGTCAACTCATACAGGACGGATGCCAACGGACTCCCCTACCTCGACGATTACAATTCCCACGCCGTGGCAAATGACCAGGGGATAGCGAGCGCTCAACCCTTTACACCTGACAACGGCAACCTGGATCCCCGCCTGGACTGGACAGTCGGCCGCAGGGGCATCCCTTATCTCGATTACGGCCTTTATCCCGGACAGGACTGGGTCCGCGACCAGAGTTATGCCGGCCCCTTTGCGCCTGTGAAGAATGTCTACTGGAATGAGACGGCGGATGCCGATGCCGATAACTCCCAATGGGCTCCCGGTTCATCCATCAATGTGTATATCATTCGTTTCGCGGACGTTCTGCTGATGGCAGCCGAAGTGGAAGCGCAGCTAAACAACTTTCCACTGGCTGAGACGTATGTCAACCGTGTGCGGAGCCGGATGGTGGATCCCGCGCATTGGGTACATACCTATATCGACAATGCCAATCCCGCTGCGGGCTTCACCCATACGCCTGCGGCGAAATATGTCATCGGCCTCTATCCGAATGGGGCATTCGTATCGCAGGACTTCGCGCTAAAAGCCATCTATTTCGAACGCAAGCTTGAACTGGCAATGGAAGGCTACCGTTATTTCGACCTTTCCCGCTGGGGTCTTGCAGCGACTGTACTCAATGCTTTTTTCCAATTTGAGGGGCAATTTACCACGGATGTCAGAACGGCAAAGTTCACGGCTAATAAGAATGAATATATGCCGATCCCTCAGGCCCAGATAGACCTGACGTTTGTAAATGGAAAAGCGACGTTGACCCAAAACAAAGGCTACAAATAAACATACATATGCAAAAACTCAAAGCGCTGGCCATCCTGCTGCTAATAGCAGGATGCGCCAATGCGCAAAACTTACCCGCCCGCTGGGACGAGCTGACCGCCAGCGACTGGCCCAAGGCCCTGGAAAAGTCTTCCAGGACCTGTATCCTTCCCATCGGCATCCTGGAAAAACATGGTCCTCATGCGCCTATCGGGTCAGACCTGATCCAGGTGCGCGAATGGGCTGCCAGGGCGACCAAAAAGGAGTATGCTGTCGTATTCCCCGATTATTTTTATGGACAGATCAACGAGGCGAGACATCAGCCCGGGTCTTTTGCCTTGCCGGAAAAAGTGGTCTGGCAGCTGTTGGAAAGCACCTGTGACGAAATTGCCCGCAATGGCTTCGACAAGATCGTTATCATCAATGGACATGGCGGCAATCCCGAATTTCTCAGCTATTTCATCCAGACCCGGCTGGAGAAGCGACACGATTATGCAGTCTTTTTTTTCCAGCCCGACAAGGACTCTACCTATAATGCCGGATATGCCAGGCTGCATAAGAGTGATCCTGCCAACGACGCCCATGCCGGCGAACGGGAGACATCCGTGCTGCTATATATGCGGCCGGAACTGGTGAAAATGGACAGCGCATCCATCGAATCGGGTGCTAACCAGCGAAGGTTATCTATTCCTGGTATGTACACCGCTATATGGTGGTATGCAGCCTATCCCAATCACTATGCAGGAGATGGAGCCAAAGCTACCCGCCAGCTTGGCCAGTTTGTGACGGACTATATCGTCGGATCGCTGGAGAAAGCTTTAAAGGCCGTAAAGGCGGATACAACAACATTGAAGCTGCAGAAAGAATATTTCGACCGGGTGAAGGACCATTAGATGAGGAAGTACCAAAAGATCGTCGCGGCTAAACAGCCGGCGACAAAGGACAAGACCAACCCGGAAATAGAGACAGGTTTTTTATAGGTAAGGGAGGTATGGATCTGTTTCATTTTTGTGATTATTTGCTCATGTTTAATAAGACAACCTACATGCCACGCATAGTTAATTGAAAATCAACAATCCAAAATGTACGCCTCTTCCTGATTTGAGCAAGGTTTCCCAAATTAGGAAGAGGATTTTTTTTGCCTGGGGGGTAACAAAACGCGAAGCCGGCGGATATAAGACAAACGGATCAGGTTTTTCTTAACAACTAAAACAGGATATATGAAATGCAAAACAAGTAAGATCATCGCGATTTGTCTCATCGTTGGAGCGATCAGCAGCTCAGCTTCTGCTCAGATCAGGCTGGGCGCCGTCAGCACTACCCATTTAACGTCAGCAGCATCATTGAATACGCCTTCGGTGAGCAATGCGTTGCGGGCTTCGTCTGCGGCTTCGGTCAGTACGGCCTCGCAGGTAGCGGGTACAGCTGCAGCATCGGCCGACCATGCGGGATCGAAGGCGGTGGCCACCGGTCGTCAGATAGAAGGCAAGACGACCGCAGCGGTCAATAGTACAACGGCTACGGCCTCGAATGTGTCCTCCGGTACGGCCGTGCACGGCTCGACGTCTGTCCAGGCAAACGGCTCTTCCGATGCTTCGAAATCCACCGCTGCCGACGTGGCGGTGAAAAGCTCCGCCAGCGCCAGCGTTCAAAAACAATAAACCCCTATGTGGCAGCGGTTGCCGCAAGGCGCCGCTGCTTTTAATTCTTATTTATGTTACGGTACCTACTATTTTTTACGATACTCATCGACACAGCCCGGGCGCAGGATTCCCTTACTCACTTCAACGTAGGCGTCACCGGTAATTCCGCTCTGAACTACTATGGCAGGGTAGACAGCCTGCATAGCAGCGCCATCATCCCTTTCATCGGGGTCAGCTTTAAGAACGGACTCTATCTCAACACGAATTTTGTCTTTATACACAATAAGCTTCAGTCCGAATATGCGGCCACACTGGTGGAAGGCGGCTATAATTTCAGGAATAAGAAAAACAGCTGGGCGGGGAATCTCTCGGCTACCCGCTATTTTTACCAGGACAATACGGACCTTATACAGTCGGCCGTAAAGCAATCCATCACGGTGAGCCTCACGCATCTGAACAAGATCCTGAATATTACCCTGGGTGGGGATGTAAAGTTCAGTAACCAGGCCGATCCCGGTGTGCAGGCCGGATTGGATCACATCGTCCGCTGGACCAAAGTCTTCCACAAGGGGGTCGTAGTGCTGGACCCTTCGGCCTATGTATATGCCGGTACGCAACATTTTACACAGACCTACCTGCAACAAAAGAACTTCTTGTTCCTCCCTGCGGGACAGGAGGAATTGACGAAGGAAGGCCGGCAATTCAGCGTCCTTTCCTATGAGCTCAGTCTGCCGGTGGTGTTTGCATGGCAGAAATTTGTTTTCATACTTTCCCCTGCTTACGTCCTGCCGCAGCACCTCCTGACCACGGACGAAGCAAAAGATCTATTCTATACGACCGCCACCGTGAAATTTACTTTTTAAGGCATTAAACCGGCGGCCCGGACGGGAGTCATATGGAATTGCCGGCGAACCGGCGTATTCATTTCTTATCCATTTGTTATGAACGCAACCGCCAAATTCCTACGTCTGGCCTTACCTATCTTCGGCGGGGCCATTTTGCTATCATCTTTTTTAGGGGGACACCGTCCCCATCGTTTTCCCTACCGGGAGGCAGGACTTACCGAGCGACAGGCAGCGGCGCACCTGATCAGCCGTTTTTCTTATGGGGCCACTCCCGGACAGGTGGATGAGGTCGTTAAGATGGGATTGGAAAAATGGTTCCGCCAGCAGCTGGAAGGATCACTTCCCGACGACTCGCTTCAAAAGATGCTGGAGCCATACGATGCACTTAAGCTGAATAATGTACAAATAGCCGAGACCTTTCCCAGGAATGGGCAATTACTCCGCATGGCGGTGCGTGACGGCTTCATCGATAAGGATTCCGTGAAGACGGATCAGAAAGCTTACCGGGAAGTTTTGAAAAATTATATGCAGCAGAAAGGTTATAAGCCGGAGCAGGAGCTGTTCCGTCAGCTCTATTGCCAGAAGATCCTACGGGCGGCCTATTCCGATAACCAGCTGAGGGAGGTCATGACCGACTTCTGGTTCAATCATTTCAATGTCTCTATTACCAAAAATGACTGTGCCGCATTCATCCCCGTGTATGAGCGGGATGTCATACGGCGGGGTTCGCTGGGCAAATTCGGCGACTTGCTGAAAGCCACCGCCCATTCACCAGCCATGTTGTATTATCTGGACAATTTCACCAGCAGCGGTCCGATGGACGCAGCCAAACCAGGGAACGCCGGACCCCGGAAAGCCCAGGGGCTGAATGAGAACTATGCCCGCGAACTGATGGAGCTGCATACCTTAGGCGTCGACGGTGGCTATACGCAGCAGGACGTTACACAGGCGGCCAGGGTACTGACAGGTTGGACGGTCTACCCTATGGGGGAAAATGGCAAGGCCGCCGGGGAAAAAATGAACAGGATGGGCGATGACAAGCTGGAAAGACAAGGTTTTGTACACGAAGGCGACTTCCTGTTTGCCGCCAACCGGCATGACAAAGGCGAGAAAGTGGTGTTAGGCAGGCATTTTGGACCTGACGGCGGTTATGAAGAAGGCATGCAGCTGCTGGAGATGCTGGCGCACCATGTGTCCACTGCCCGGTTTATCTCCCGGAAACTAGCCGTTCGCTTCGTCAGCGACAATCCGCCTTCCTCACTCATAGATAAGATGTCCAAAACCTTTTTGGACAAAGACGGAGATATCCGTGATGTGCTGACGACCATGGTCTCCGCGCCGGAATTCTGGAGTGCTGCTGCTATCAGGGAGAAAACGAAGTCCCCTTTCGAGCTGGCCATTGGCGCCGTCCGCAGCCTCCGGGCCAGGATCGACCAACCCTTCCAGCTGTATAATTGGGTAACACGCATGGGAGAGAAAATGTATTTCTACCAGGCGCCGACCGGCTTCCCTGACAAAGGCCAGTATTGGATAAATACGGGATCGCTGCTCAATCGTATGAATTTTGGCCTGGCCCTGGCAACCGATCGCATTCCCGGGGTGACCTTTGACCTGGCCGTTCTCAACAACAACCACGAACCGGAGAGCGCCCAGGCAGCACTGGTGGCCTACTGTAAGCTCATCATGCCGGAAAGGGACCTGGACCAGACGATCCGGCGGCTGACACCGATGCTGAATGACCCCGCCCTGCAGCAAAAAGTAAACGCGGCCAGCAACAAGGTCAACGAGGACCTGGCAGGACCGGAAAGGATGACCACGAAGGAAACGATGTCGCCACCGGCGCCGGCGCCGATAGCGCCGGCAACGACCGCACAGGTGGTGGGTATTATTATTGGTTCACCGGAATATCAACGACGTTAAAACTGTAAAATATGGTCACGAGAAGAGGATTTTTAAAAGGAGGCGGTCTGACTTTGCTGGGCGTAGGTCTCATGGGCGGCATACCGGGATTTCTTGCAGAAGCTGCCGCCAGTGACAAGATCGTGCGGCCTTATAAGAAAAGGAAAGTGATGGTGTGCATCTTTCAGAGAGGCGCCATGGACGGATTGATGGCCGTAACACCGTTCACCGACACTTACCTGCAATCGGCGAGGCCTACCCTATTCATCCCTGCATCTCAGGGCGGCAATACCAGCCCTTTGATCGATCTGGACGGCAGGTTCGGCCTGCACCCGGCAATGCAATCTTTCCTGCCCTTCTTTAAGGACCGACGGCTGGCCATCGTTCACGGCATCGGATCACCCAACAATACACGCAGCCATTTCGATGCCCAGGATTATATGGAGTCGGGTACGCCTTTCAATAAAGGCACTGCCAGCGGATGGCTGAACAGGGCTGTAGGTCTGCTGGGCCATGATGCCCTCACGCCCTTTACGGCTGTCAGTATCACCTCTGCCCTGCCCCGTTGTTTTTACGGGGACAACCCTTCGGTTGCCATCAGCAATCTGCAGGATTTTGCCATCCAGATGAGGGGTAATCCTGCTGCGGCTGGGAAGGTAGCCAGCAGCTTTGAGGACCTGTATGACCAGACCTCGCCTGGTCTGCTAAAAGACACGGGTAAAGAAAGCTTCGAGGCGATGAAGATGCTCCAAAAAGCGGATACGCGGAATTACAAGCCGGATAACAACGCAGTATACCCGAATTCACCATTGGGAAATTCCTTAAAACAGATTGCCCAGTTGGTAAAAATGGACGTGGGCCTTGAGATCGCATTTACAGAATCCAACGGATGGGATACCCACTTTAACCAGGGGGCGGCCAATGGCATATTTGCCCGTAATGTCACCGACCTTAGCAATAGCATCACGGCCTTCTGGACTGACCTCTCGGCTTACCAGGATGACGTCACGGTGATGACCATGACTGAATTTGGAAGGACGGTCCGGCAGAATGGTACGGGAGGAACGGACCATGGCCGCGCATCCTGCAATTTCATCCTGGGCAATGATGTCAATGGTGGCCTGGTTCACGGTAAGGTGGAAACGCTGGCCGTGGAAAATCTGGAGGACGGTCGTGACCTCGCCGTCACCACGGACTTCAGGGCTGTATTCAGCGAAGTGGCGGATAAGCACCTGCACCTCGACAATGACCGGGCACTCTTCCCCGATTGGAATGGGAGTAACATCGGGGTTATGAACAGCCCGTCATAAGTTCCCTTTCCTCATTTCTTCCGCTGCATGGTGGACGGCCCGGGCGGTGAGCGCCATGTATAAGATGGAGGGGCTTTGGTTGGCAGTGCTCGTCATACAGGCGCCGTCGGTGACAAACACATTCTTACATTGATGAAATTGGTTATGCCCGTTCAGAAGGGAGGTTTTTGGGTCCTTGCCCATCCTGCATCCCCCCATCTCGTGGATATCCCTGCCCGGCGCCCAGTGATTATCATACTGACGAATGTTCTTCACCCCACAGCTGTCCAGCATCTCACTGCTTTGTGTCAGGAAGTCTTTGAGCAATTTTTCGTCATTGTCGTCATAGCCCACGTTTGTCACCAATAAGGGAATGCCCCATTGATCTTTTTTATCCTTGCTTAACGATACGTGATTCGATTCTTTAGGCACCGTCTCGCCCTGCATATACATGTACATGCCCCATCCGCCGGGTTCGCTCATGGATGTCTTGTAACCGGCGCCGATGCCGGGGCCCTGAGGCTCTCCGCCTCTTTCCCGGTAGCAGCCGGAGAATGCCATATAAGTACCGACAAAATCCATATCATTCTTTCCCAGGTTCCGGAAGTTGGGCATCATGCATTCCGTCGTGCGGCGGCCATAATAATACTTGTCCCTGAAACCTTCGATATCCCCTCCCACAGAGCCCCGGTAATTCTGGAAGCAGACGTATTTTCCCAGGAGGCCATTGTCATTGCCAAACCCATTGGGGAAGCGGGTGGAGGTGGAATTCAGCAGGATCAGGTTTGTATTGAGTGCGGAAGCGTTCATAAAGATCACCCGCGCATAATAATCCTCTTCTTTCTTTGTGTTGGCGTCGATGACCTTTACGCCGACGGCCTTGCCTTTTCTTTCGTCATAGATAATGGAATGCACGACGGAGAAAGGCCGTATGGTGAGATTGCCTGTGTTCTGCGCCCAGGGCAGCGTCGAGGAGACGGAACTGAAATACCCGCCGAATGGACATCCCCGCATGCAGAGGTCCCTGGCCTGGCATTTTCCCCTTCCCTGTTTCAGGTGGATCTCCTTTGCTTCGGTCAGTTGCGCCCAGCGCCCCTGAATATAATAGCGTCCCTTATATTTCGCCTCTATTCTCCTTTTCAGTTCCTTTTCCGGGCAGTTGAATTCGAAAGGCGGCAGGTATTCCCCGTCCGGCATGGCCTCGATGCCATCTTTGTTGCCACAGATGCCGGAGAAGATCTCTACATGGGAATACCAGGGAGCTATCTCGTCATAGGTGATCGGCCATTCAATACCATAACCATCCCTTGCGGGAGCGATGAATTCATTGCTGCTCCACCTTGGACAGGCACGTCCCCAGATCAGGGATTTGCCCCCTACCTGGTAGCCCCTGATCCATTCAAACGGCTTGTCCTGTACATAGGGGTGGTCTTTATCTTTGATGAAGAAGTGAGCCGTATCCTCGCCGAACCCCGCGGCCTGGGTAATGAGGGGATTTTCATCTGCAAAGCTCCTGGGCATCTGCCCCCTGTGCGGAAACTCCCAGGAGCGCATATTGGCGGTGGGATAGTCCTTGAGATGAACAACATTGCGTCCTCTTTCAAGGACAAGCGTCTTCAAACCCAGCTCACATAACTCTTTGGCGGCCCAGCCTCCGCTGATACCGGAGCCGACGACGATAGCGTCATAATTATTCATATGGCAATTTATCAACAATCAGCGGATAATATTCCGCACTATACTGAAAAGGACTCGGAAACGATCTTTCCGTCCTTCACCTGGTAGAGGCAAAGCTCCGACATATTCATGCGGCCTTTTCCTTTCATCGTAAGGTCCATGGACAATTTGACAGCAAAAGAGTTCTCAGTCAGCAGCGGTTCCGAAACTTGCATATCATGATATTTTTCTACCATGGATGAAAATTTTTCCCCCTTTTCGATAATGGCATCCAGTCCCTTGGTTTCCTTTTGAAAATCAGGCGTGGCATAAGGCTCGATGCTGACGGCATCTTTGGCAAACAGCTCCTTCTGCGCTTTTTCGAACTCTCCTTCCCGGCACAGTGCTACCAGCCGGTTGGCAATTTCCTGTGTGTTCATGGTTAATGTTTAGGAAAGATAATGCAAATCCGGTGCCCGGGAAAAGAATTGAGACATTACCCGAAATTCCTTTATTTTGCCAGATGCGAAATCCCATTGTTTGCCTCAGACACAACCTTACCGTTGTGTGCTGTTCCATTGTCTTCATCACCGGATGCCATACTCCGGACGATTATGACAAGATATTCAACAACCCGCTCCTTTACTCCAATACCGTTCACGAGCTGAACACGGTGGTCATGGGAAACAATTTTGGCCCCATCATAGCATCCAGGAATTATCTATATGCAGCCATCGCCGGCTATGAAGTGATCGCCGCGGGCCATCCTAAGGAATATGCTTCGCTGGGCGGCCAGCTGCATGGCCTGGGAACCGTTCCGGCTCCGGCGGCCGGTGAAAAGATCAATTACGGGCTTGCCGCCTTGCTGGCCTATTGCAAGCTGGGGGAGGCGGTGACCTTCCCGGAAGGCAGCATGCGTACATATACGGACAGCCTGAAAAAAATGGCGAAGGAGCACGGCATGCCAGCCGACATGTACAGTAATTCTCTCGCTTATGCTGATACGGTCGCCGCCGCCATCATGCGCTGGAGCAAAAAAGATAGATACCTGGAGACAAGAGGTGCGCCGGAATATACGGTGAAGGATTCTCCGGGTCGCTGGGTCCCCACCCCTCCTGCTTATGCCTCTGCCATGGAGCCACATTGGAGCACGATCCGGTATGTGGTGATGGACAGCATCGACCAGTTCATTCCCCCGCCTCCCCTGCCTTTCAACGTCACCGATAAGAATAGCCCTTACTATAAGGAAGTGAAATTGATCCAGAACAAGGTAGATAGTCTGACGCAGGAAGAATCCTTTATCGCCGAATTCTGGGACGACAACCCCTTCAAGCTGAATGTTTCCGGACATCTTATGTTCGGCACTAAAAAATTCTCGCCGGGCGGGCATTGGATGAGCATCACCGGTATTGCAGCCGAGAAAGCAAAGGCGGACCTTCCCACTACCGCAACGGCCTATGCGAAGACGGCTATTGCCCTGTTCGATGCTTTTATTCAATGCTGGAATGTAAAATACATTTATAACACCGCCCGGCCGGAGACGGTGATCGATAAATATTTTGATCCCAACTGGCGGCCGCATCTGCAAACGCCGCCTTTCCCGGAATACACCTGCGGGCATTGCACTATTTCCGCTGCGGCTTCGGAGGCGCTCACCAGCGTATTCGGCGACAATTTCTCCTATACGGATACGACGGAGCTGGAATTCGGCATCAACAAGCGATCCTTTTCCTCATTCCGCGAAGCGGCGCTGGAGACGATGGATTCCCGTTTCTTCGGGGGCATACATTTCCGGTACAGCACCGTGGTCAGCAACCGCATGGGCAAGCAGATCGGGGAGCTGGTGGCGACCCGGTTAAAAATGAAGAAGTGACGGTAATTCGTCAGCCGGTGGCATGCAGGTCTTCGTTGAAGAATATTTCCTCTTTGGACTGGTCCCAATGTTCCTTTGCTTTGTGCTGATCGGGTGTCCCCCGGTGAAAATCCCAGAAACGCGCTTCGGGAGAAGAGCAATGATAGGTGATCTGGTGGTTGCCCCAGTCGGTGGAATAGAGGGTATGGCCACAGACCTTACATCTGATCTCGGGCTTGAAGGTCTCCCAGGATCCGTTTTCAATGTGCATGTGGGTACGGTTTTACAGAGGGGCATAATACCCCGCTTATAAACGCCTGCCTATCTTTGTTATTTTAGTGGCCGGAATATGTCCCTGTTAGCCGATTTTAGGTAAAAAATAAGGGTTTCTATAAAGGCTAGTTGATCTCCGCTACCATCTCCTTCATCTCTCCATTGACCTTCACTTTGACTTTCCCTGGCGTCGGCGAACCAATACGGTAATGCGTGATCCTGCCATCCTTCCATTCCATATCCACCGTAAAATTGCCGCGGGCTTTCAGCCCATGTACCCTTCCGGAGGCCTTCCATGCATCGGGCAACGCCGGCAGCAGCTCGATAAAGCCCGCGTGGCTTTGCAGCAGCATTTCGGCAATACCGGCCGCAACGCCGAAATTGCCGTCGATCTGGAAGGGAGGGCCTGCCGAAAGCAGATTGGGATAAACACCTCCTCCGGCGCCATAGTTCATATCGGTCTTTAACGTGGATTTCATCATTTCGCGCAATAGCTTGCAGGCCCTGTTCCCGTCGTGCAGCCTTGCCCACCAGAGCAGCTTGTAAGCGATGCTCCAGCTGGGACCATCGTCCCCTCTTGCTTCCAGTGTTTTCTTACAGGCCGCTGCCAGATCGGGTGTTGTCTCCGGCGTTATAAGACTGGCCGGGTAGAGGCCATATAGATGGGAGATATGGCGATGCTGCGGCTCCACCTCTTTGTAATCTTCCATCCATTCCATCAGCCGGCCGTCCTTTGCAATGCGTCCGGGCGGAGGAAGGTTTTTTAGATGGGCAGTCAGGGTATCCCGCAGAGGCTGGTCTATGCCAAGTATTTCTGCGGCCGTGATGACATGGGTGAAAAGCTCCCGGATGATCTGATTGTCGATAGTGGGTCCCATGCAGATACTGGCATGGTTGCCATTGGGCAATATGAACCAATTCTCGGGCGAAGAAGATGGCGCCGTCACCAGCCATCCTGTCGTTGGTTCCGTGATCAGCATGCTGTTGTAGAACTGTGCGGATCCCTTCAGGATGGGATATACGCTGGCAAGGTATTTCTTGTCATTGGTGAATGCGTAATGTTCCCAGAGGTTATTACAGAGCCATCCGGAGCCGCATTTGGTCACACCCCAGGATGCGCTTTCCCCGGGCTCGGTAAAGCCCCAGATATTGGTGATGACATGGGCTACCCAGCCTTCTGCGTTGTAATAGGCTTTGGCTGTGCGTTGGCCATTGGGGATCATCCCCTGCACAAGGTCTTTCAATGGAAGGTCCAGCTCGGAGAGATTGGAGACTTCCACAGGCCAATGGTTCATCTGCACATTGATGTCCAGGTGATAATCGCCGTTCCAGGGTGTCTGCGTCTGGTTGGCCCAGAGTCCCTGCAGGTTGGGTGGTAGCAGGCCTACCCTGGTGCTGCTGATAGAGAGATAACGGCCGAATTGATAGAGCAAGGCTGCCATTTGGTTATCCATGGCGGGGTTTTCATGGTATGCTGCGATACGGCGGTCTGTGGTGAGAAGGCTGTCTGCCATCGGTCCGCCAAGGCTTATGCTGACACGGTCGAATAACTTCCGGTAATGGACGATATGCTGCTGTTTCTGTGCAGCGTAGGATTTGTTCCAGGCCTGGGCAAGGATGGACCGGATATGCCGTTGAAAACCAGGATTCTTCCAGTCGGTGCCAGCGGATAGAACAATGATGACTTCCGTGGCATTACGGATGGTGATGGCCGTGTCATCTGTCGTCTGCTGCCCGTCTTTGAGACGGGCCTGTACGCGGGCAAGGTATCGCATGCCTTTGCCGTCGATGCCATTGTCCAGCTGTCCCTGCATCAGCAAGGTGCCGCCTTCAGTGGATAGACTGGACCGCTCGGGCCGGTTCATCGTCAGTCGCAGATTGAGCTGTCCCGGCTTGTCGGCCTTTAGCCGGATGAAGGCAGCATCGTCGCCAAAGCTGGTGAAATATTCGCGCGTATAGGTGACGCCATTTATCCGGTAGTGACAACGGGCAATGGCTTCGTCCAGGGAAAGCTCCCGCTCGTATTGCGTGTAGTGGGCGTCTTCGTATTGGAACGTGATATCGAGGTTTCCCAACGTCTGGAAGCAGCCCCAGTTAGCGCCTCCCGATCCTTTTCCCTTGCAGATGAAGGACTGGTCGATGATCTTTTGCGCTTCCTCGTTCTTTCCCGCCAGCAGCAACTGCCTGATCTCAGGCAGCTTTTTATATGCGTCATAATTATTTGCGTCCTGCGGAGCGCCGGACCACAGCGTAATGTCATTCAGCACGATATGTTCCCGGAGAATGCCGCCGTCCGGCATCATACCCAGCCGGCCGTTGCCCAGGGGCAGGGTCTCTTCCCATTGGCGGGCGGGCTGGTCATACCAGGTTCGCAACGGCGGTTGTTGTCCATCAGTGATCAGGGCCTTAAACAAAAGAAAAAGAACAGGCAGGATGTTACGCGCTTTTCGCATTGGCAAGTTTTACGACGCCAAAAATAGCAGAAAGCGCTTCCGGGGGAAATAGATAATCTTCTAAAAAGGATGGACAATACTATTAATGCCGCCACCAGCATTTAAACACGGGTTAATTTCACCGGAGGGGTGTGATTGGCATTCCACTGGCATACATATAGGTTCTGATCATCGTCCACACATACATCATGACCATGCTGGAAGACGGTATTGGCAGCCTTTAGGGTCGGCTGCAGCACGCCGTTCTTATAGACGGGTGCTTCGCCTCCCGGGTTCGAGATCACTTTATTGGCTCCGTCGAGGATGGTGACAAAGCCAGAATCTCCGTCTATTCTTTTGCCATTGGCGTCTTTCGACCAGCAGATGCCTGCGTAGATATGTTCACCGCTGGGTACGGCCCTGCAGACATACATACCGGGAAGGTCTATGCGACGAATGAATTTTCCGTCGAGCGTAAAGACCTTGAAGCAATTCTCTTCACGGGAAGTGCAGATGAGCGTGGGCTTGTCCTTATCCCGGAGATCGACACAAACACCGTGGGCATTTACCAGGTTGTGCTCCGGGTTGGCATTGTGGTGTCCGCCAAAATGCCGGATATACTGGCCCCTGGCATTGTATTGGATGATATAGTCGGAGCCGTAGCCGTCCGCTACATAGATATCTCCATTCGGCGCCACGGCCGTCTCAGTGGGCTGGAAATATTCATCGTCCTTATAGACGCCGATGGTCCTGGGATGGCCGATGGCAAATATTAGGCGGCCGGTGAGATCCGTCTTGATCACCTGCCCGGCCTGGCGTTTAGTGGCGCCGGTCCTGTCCTGGTACCAGCCACAGTCGGTGAGGAACAGGAAATCGTCCCCTCCCTCTTTGGAGAGGGTCAGACCATGTCCGCCGGGGAAGGAATTGCCCCAATAATCCAGCAGCTTGCCGGACTTATCGAAGATGAGGATATTGTTCATGGTGCAATCGCCCAGCATGATGAGGCGGCCCTTGCTGTCCTGCACCATCTCATGGCAATTGGAAAGGGGGTTTGCATTGATGCTGATCCTGGCCCAGCCCTTGTCTACCTTATAGGTGTGGGAGCCGTGGCCGGCGAGGATATCCTCAGGTTGACGGTCTTTATGAAGGATGGCAAAAGTACTGGCCGGTGTTGCAACTGCTGCGGCAGAGGCAAGGGCGGAATGGCGGATAAATTCTCTTCTGGATGTCATGATGGCAAACTTTATAGGGTTTTTCAGACAACAAGTTAAGATAAATTCGTCTGGCCACCATAATTGTCCGTTTAAGATTCCTTCAGTCCGACGCAGGCAAAGGAGATACAGGTCTCGGTGCCTTTGTTCTCGGTGCTGGAGATAAATATCTTTCCGTCATTGTGCTCTACGAATTGCCGGACGAGGAAGAGTCCAATGCCCGTTCCTTTTTCCCTGGCAGTGCCGTAGGTGGATTGAGAAGGTCCCGAATGGTCGAGGAGCGTCGCCAGCTTCGGAGCGGGGATCCCTACGCCATTGTCTTTTACATGAAGCGTGACGGTATGATCTTCCAGCGTATGAAAAAGCCGGATGGTGCCGCCGGGATGAGTGAACTTGACGGCATTGCCGATGAGGTTCTGGAAGATGATCTTCAACTGCTCTTTATCCCCCCGGATGGTCATCCCTGTTTTGATCTCATTCTCCATACTTATCTTTTTCTGTCCGGCCAGGTAGGTATATACGGAAAGCACCTCTTCTATGATCTGTGAGGGATCCACCTCTTCTTTCCTGGCCACGATGCCCGGCCCGGCCAGCTGGGTGGAGACCCATTGGAGCAGGTTGTTCAACATGTTGTTGTTGAGGATCACCTGTTTGTAGAACAGGTCATAGAGCTTGTTCTTTTCTTCCTCGGGCAGGTTGCGCGCCTTCATCAGCTCCAGCATTTGCTGCATGGCCGCCATAGGGCTGCGGAGGTCATGGCTGATGACGGAGAACATCTGGTCCTTCAGCTGATTGGAAGTGGCCAGCTGTTGGTTCAGCTTGCTCTTCACGGTGTAGTTACGATAGAACAGCAGGGCAAGACCTATCAGCAGCACAGCCAGGAAACAGGCGCCCGTCAGCAGCACGGTCCGCAATTGAATGGTCTTCTGGTCCTGTCCGGAAAGATCTTTCAGCAGCTGGTTCTCTTTTTCTCTTTGCTGTAATTTCAGGAAATTGACTATCTGTTCCCGGCTGTCATGGTAAAGGCTGTCATTATAGATCTTATCTATCACCATGTATTCATGGGCCTTTTGATATTGGTGAAGGGCCGCATAGCTGTCCGCCAGTATCCTGGCCGCACGTTCGGCATCCCATTTTGCGTGGATCTGCTGGGCAAAAGCCAGGCTTAGCCTGGCCTGGATGATGGCCGAATCATGTTGCCCGCGGGCGGAAGACACCTGGGCCAGGCCTGCATAAGCGAATGCTTTTTCCCAGGTGTCGTCCTGTGACCGGGGGTCCGCCAGCAGACGCCGGTAGTACCGCACCGCCGTGTCATATTGCTTCATGTGCAGCCAGGTCTCTCCCAGCCTGTTGAGGGACATCAGCGAAACATGATGCCCTCTGTCGGAAACAAGGGCCCTGTTGAAGTAGCTCAGCGCTTTTGCGAACTCACCGGTCTGCTCGAAGCAAATGGCGGCATTAAAAAGATAGGGTGCGATATGAGATGAATCTCCGTCGGCGCCTGCCAGGTCAACGGCCCGGCGAAACTCCTGTAGCGCCAGGTCATATTGATCATGCCCAAGATAGATCAGCCCTATTCCATTGTAAGCAGAAGCCAGGCCTGGCCTGTCGCCGATCTTTTCAGCCTGGGCCAGGGCGCCGATGGTGTATTTCAATGATTGCTCATAAGATCCTTTGACATAATACGCATATCCCAGGTGGTCCAGCGCCTTTGTCAGCGCCAGCCCATCCTGCAATTCTTCCGCCCTCTGCCGGGCCTTGAGACTATAGAAGATCGAACTGTCCGGGTTGGTATACAGCAGGCGGTAGCCGGCTGCATTCAGCCGGAGAAGCATACTATCGGTAGTTGCCTGAGCACGGGATTGCGCCGGCAGCGGAACGCCGGCCGTCAATAGCAGCAGTACGCTTAAAAGTATAAGCGCTTTGGTTTTTAACAGGTGTTGCAATCAGGTCAGGTTTTAAGGATCAGGTTGATGGTAACTATTCAACGTCCTCGAGCTGTTCAAATTATAATTTTAAGTAAAATTATCTACCGCCAACCTAAAATAATTAGGGGTTTATACCTAATAAAGGGGTTGCATCCTGCGTTATTTAAAGTCGGGCAATTTATCTGCGTCCTTATTTTAAAGAAATGATTCATATGAGAAAAGGGATAGTAATAGCCTGGTTGATCCTGTTGCTTACGGCTATTGGAGGCTTTTTTTGGAGAAGCGAATGGGTATATGCGCTACCTACCCCTGTTCCCGCCAACTATCATCCGGTGGCAGCGGGTACAAAGGTCGACCTGTCGCGGAGCGCCCTCGCAGCGCTGCCGTCAGGCAAGCCGTTGTTCCTGCATTTCTTCAATCCCGATTGTCCCTGTTCCCGTTTTAATGTTCCGCATTTCAGAGATCTGGTGAAACGATACGAACAACAGGCGGATTTTGCAATGGTCCTGATGACCCATGAAAAATATACACCTGCCGGGATCCGGCAGCGGTTTGATCTGCCGGAAGTCGTGACTGTTCTTAGGGACTCATCGATCGCCGCCGCCTGTGGCGTTTATTCCACCCCGCAGGCCGTGATCCTGGATTCGAACTGTGAATTATTTTACAGGGGCAATTATAACCGCAACCGGTACTGCACGGATGAAAAAAGCAGCTATGCCAGGCTCGCCATGGAAGACCTGCTGCACCATAATTTTCATCCCATTTTTGATCCCATGGCCTTGAAGGCATATGGCTGTAAACTTCCGACCTGTACGCAATGACACCCTTATTTAATACCTTGCCTGCAGACTCAGCGCTCCATCAACAGGCCGCCCATTACCTCCTGGAGGTGAAACGGAGATCTGACGTGCTTATGAATTTCTTTTTGACCGGCTTTTTCGTGGCCGGTCTCGTTTTCGCCCCCTGGTTCGATACCTGGACCATTGCCTGGGGCGTGGGAGGGCTATCGCTGCTGGCCTACTATTCCGTCAAGCTTCTGCTGCCCGACTCGACCCTTTATCAATACGTCCTGAGCCTGGTCATTGCCATCTTTATGGCCCAATACATCTACCAGATGCATGGTCTTTTCGAGATGCATTTCTTTGCTTTTATCGGCAGCGCTATCCTTATCACCTATCAGAACTGGAAGTTGCAGATACCTATTATGATCTTTGTTATTCTGCACCACGCAGTGTTCGACTATTTACAGTTTTCAGGCAACGATCGTATCTTTTTCACCCGGCTGGAATACCTGGACCTTTCCACCTTCATTATACATATTGTGCTGGCAGGGATCGTCTTTTTCATCTGCGGGCTATGGGCTTATCAGCTGAAAAAAAGCGGAGCTATCCAGATCCGCCAGGCGGTGGAAATGGGCAGAATGCAGAAGGAGGCGATACTGCATGAAGAACGAAAGAAAAATGAGCAAATGTTGGAGCAGGCCTATTTGAATGCGGAAAAAGCCCGCCAGGAAGCCGTGAAAGCCAGCCAGGCCAAGAGCATTTTCCTGGCAACGATGAGCCATGAGATCCGCACCCCCATGAATGGAGTGATCGGGATGTCTTCCCTGCTGATGGAGACCAACCTCACCTCACAGCAAAAGACGTATGCAGAGACCATTGCCACCTGTGGAGAGACCCTGCTGAATGTCATTAATGATATCCTGGATTTTTCCAAGATCGAATCAGGTGGCATGGAGCTGGAAGATGAGGACTTCAATCTCTATGACAGTATCGAGCATATACTGGATATTTTCAGCATGCGGGCAGCACAAAAGGACCTGGAGCTTCTGTACCAGGTGGACAGGGATGTGCCGATGTTTATACGGGGAGATGACCTTCGCCTGCGACAGGTCATTACCAATCTTGTTGGGAATGCTATGAAATTCACGGAGAAAGGAGAGATCTTTGTCAGAGTGCGTAATGCCGGCACCTACCAGGACGGCTCCATGCAGCTGGAGTTCGAGGTGAAGGATACGGGCATCGGGATTCCGGCTGACAAGCACGAACGCCTCTTCAAAGCATTCTCACAAGTGGACACTTCCACTACCCGCAAGTACGGAGGTACAGGCCTGGGACTGGCCATCTCCGACAAGCTGGTCAAGCTCATGGGAGGGGATATCCGCGTGGATAGCCGGCCAGGCAATGGATCTACCTTCTTTTTTACCATCCTTACACAGGCAGGCGCAGGAGTAGTGCCGAATTACACCAGCAATGGCCTTTCCGCTTATGCAGGCCGGAGGGTCTTGATCGTGGACGACAACCAGACCAACCGCACGATCCTTCAGAGCCAGCTGGAATACTGGAACCTGGTACCCGTGCCGGCCGTGTCCGGCGTGGAAGCTTTAGCCCTGCTGGCAAAAGAGGATGACTATGACCTGGTGCTGACAGACATGCAGATGCCGCATATGGACGGTTTACAGCTGTCACGAAGCATCCGTGATAAGCATCCCGACCTGCCCATTATCCTGCTCAGCTCCGTTGGGGACGAATATAAGAAGGCGCATATGAAGCTCTTCAGCGCCATCATGACGAAGCCTATCAAACAGCAGCTGATGTACCGCAATATCCTTGCGGCCCTGCAGAAACGCCCGGCGCAGGCCGCCGGCGGTACGTCGTTCCAGACCAGGCTGCCATCCGATATGTCGAAGCAGCATCCGCTGCGGATACTGGTGGCCGAGGATAATGTGATCAACCAGCAGGTGATACAACATATTTTACAGAAGCTGGGCTATACGCCCACATTGGTGGCCAATGGCCGGGAAGCCGTGTATCTCATATTGGAGCAGGCGTATGACATCGTCTTTATGGACCTCCAGATGCCTGAAATGGACGGACTGGAGGCGACTCGTCTCATACGTGAAACAGCCGGATCGCAGCCTGTGATCATCGCCCTCACGGCCAATACCATGGAGGGCGATGAAGAGGAATGTCTGAATGCAGGCATGAATGATTACATCGGCAAGCCGGTGAAGCTGGAGGAACTGGTGGAAAAGCTCGGGAAATGGAGCCGGGAGCTATATCCCCAGTGACCAGGAAGCATCAATGCAATATTTCTTCCAGCTTTTTATTAAGCGCTTCGCCCCTTAAATTCTGTGCCACGATCTTTCCCTGTGGGTCGATCAGGAAATTCGCGGGTACACCCATAATGCCATAAGAAGTGGATACGGCGTTCTTCCAACCCTGCAGATCCGATACATGCACCCAGGGCAGCTGGTCCTTTTCGATGGCCTTTACCCAGGCACCCTTGTCATGGTCGAGTGATACGCCGACGATCTCAAGGCCTTTGTCCTTATACAGCTGATATTGTTTGCGGAGATTGGGGTTCTCCGCCCTGCAAGGTCCGCACCAGCTGGCCCAGAATTCCAGAAGCACATATTTTCCGCGGAAGTCGGCGAGGGTGACGGTTTTGCCATCCACGCTGCTTTGTGTAAAGGGCAGCGCCTGGCGGCCTGTTTCGATCTTGCTGAGCAGAGCTATGCGGTCGGCTACTTCCCTACCCTGTGCGGACTGCTGCACCTTCGAGTCCAGCGCGGCGTAGAGTTTCCGGCTTTCGGCCAGGGACTCGTTGTTTGTCATCTGCAGGAGCTCCCGCGCGCTGATATAGCTGGCGGGGTGCGTCTTTATAAAGTTCAGACGGATCTCGTGTTCGTAGGCGTACTGTTTGTCTGCCTGCGCCTGTATTTTTGCGGCGGCGGCCGTATCACCTGCTATCTTCTTGTTATAGGCTTCGTTGAACAGGGCGATGGTGGCCTGCCTGTTGGCCTGCACGGCCTGGTTGAATGCTTCGAACTCATCCACGGCCGCGTTGCCCATTACTTTTACAGAGGACATGGAATCTGCGTTGCCAGTGATGTTAATGGTCGTATTGTCTACATACAGGTCGATCTTGACCCGGAATGTAGGTGTAAAGATCATGGCCGGCACGGGTTCGGACACGGAGCCTTTAAATACGAACTGGCCATTGATGACTTTGACGGTGTCCGTCCTCGAGCCGGCAAAAGATCCATAGTTCATGTAGAGGATGCTGTCCTTGAAATTTGTGAGCTGTCCGGTGACGATAAAGCCACGGTCTGCGCGGGCAAAGCTTGCTGCCGATAAGAGTACAAATAAGATAAAGAGGGACTTTTTCATATTGATGATTTACTTTGTTATTGATTATTTGACCACTGCATCCACCGGTGTACCGGGTATTCCGTCGATCTTCTTTTTTATATCTCCGAACTTCCCTGTGCTGACATCCAGCATATACAGGGCACCGTCTACGCCTGCAATCAGGGTATTGCCGCCTTCGATGGCTTTTATCATCGAGACATCCTTGCCGCCGAAATCTGTGATCAGCACCTTTACTTCCTCATTCAGCGGATTGTACCTGTAGATATGCGAGCCGGATGTGAAATAAAAGATCTCTGTCGGCGAGGAGGTCCATTTTGCGTTTACGCTGACCAGATCCTGCCGGGGGAAGGGCTTTTTCTCCATGGGCGCGAACTGGGTGACACCGATAAAATTGACCCCGAACTTCAGCCGGTATATCGAGTCGTTGGCAGCCTTCCCAAACGCGTAGCAGTTGTTGTTGTTGATCTGCTCCAGGTGCCAAAGGTCCAGGCGGGTATTCCTGGGATCGAATGCCGTCGTATCCGTCACCGGGTAATCATTGCCTGCGTAAGCGGGACTGCCGAAATTAGTGAAGGAGAGGAATTGCCTGCGATTAATGTCATACCCTACGAAATAAGGCATGACGGTGTTGAAGATGGCTTCCTTAAACATGGTATAGTCGCCGTCTGCGGCCTGGCCGAACATGCCGTAGACGGGGCTTCCGGACCAGGTCTGTGTTGCACCCACATATAATTTCCCGTTGATGACGCCTTCCAGGACACCATTTGGGCTGTTAAAGAAGGTGCCTGCCACGGGCACTGTGGGAGGGTCAAAAAAGTTGCTACGCAGTGTCTTTATCTTTTTGAAGGTGTTGGCATCTATCTGGATACCCCTGTCCGTGCCGTCTCCGAAGAAGAACCAGTAGCTATTGATGACCGTAGGTACGATGTACTGGTTGAGCATGGCCACCACCTGCTGGGGCGTCCCGGGCAGCTCTTCGCCATTATTGATGGCGCTGTAGAGACGGGGCAATACCGTACCATCCGGCGATATAAAGGATATCTGCGATTTACCCGATTCATTGCTCAGGACGGTGGTACCGGTGGCGAACACGGTCTTGCCGTCGACGGCGAAATCATAGAAATATTTCATACCGTTGGAGCTGTCGATGATGGTCAGACGTCCGAAATAGCGGGAGGGCTTCAGGCCAAACACGGTGCGAATCGCGGGCCCATGAAATTCCAGCTCTCTCATCTCCTCGGGAACGGCGATCTTCCACTCGAATCCCAGCTTGTGATCAGGGCCGTCGATGGTCACTGTCGGCGCAATGATGAGGCTATCCCCTACTATGGCGCTGTACACTGTGTCAAAGTTCTTCAACACCGGTGCGGGAGGTATATGATAGCTATAGTTACCTTTGTCCTTGTAGCAGGAGGCGGCAAATAATCCCCAGACCGCCAGTATATATATAAGATGTTTTTTCATTGCAGTATGTTTTTACAGGTCAAATGACGTTGGCACCATTTTCGTCGATAAAAAAGAATTTGCCGGCTGATGGATCTTTCTTGTACAGGATGCGGTGGTTAGGCGTATTCTCATTATAGAAGTCATAGTTCCCGTCCGGCCGGAGCTCCAGCACGTAATGCTTATCGGGGTTGTTATTGATCCATGTGAAGGGGTTGGCCAGGAAGCTGTTCAGCTTCCCTACGTAGTACAGGTTCTTTGGTGCATCCAGTCCATCTGTAGACAGGTCCAGCACGCCGACGGAAATAAGGAATAATTCATGCTTGACCTGCGAATAATAGCCCCCGAGCCACATGTTCCACCAGTAGGGCTTTTCCAGCTTATTGGAAATAATGATACGCGCCTTAATAAGCGAGGAGAAGGCCGTGCCCAGGCTGCCGGTGGGCGCCAGATGAAGGTTGAGTGCTACCGATCGTGTGGTAAGCAATGTATCGGTATTGTAGATCACGACGGGGAAGACGCTGTAGCCTTCATGTGCCGGCATGGCATATTGCGGCTGCAAGGCGGCATAGTGGACCCCTGGTTTGGCCGTTGTACCGCTGTCGGTCACCGCGACTTTATAGGTGCGGGGACTGTCGATCCTGTTGCCGGAGATGCGAACGGGAAGCCAGACGGTGTCCAGCTCCTTTCCCGGCGTATAGGCGAAAGTGTAAACGATGCTGTCCCTATCGCTGGTAGCAGGGTCAAAATCGAAATAGATATTATCGGAAGAATGATAGGGCATGTAGGCCGCCTTGCGGCAGGATGCCAGGAGGATGACAAAAATGCCTGTTATAAGGAATATTTTTTTCATGTTCATTTGATTATCGGTGACCATAATCGATCTCTGTGTTAGGCAAGGGCAGAACGAAGATCTTATCGGAGGTTGGGTAGCTGATCCCGGTGAGTCCGACCAGGTTCATGTTCAGCCGCTTGTACATATAAAAGATCTGACCTTCTCCATAGAACTCCTTGCGGGCCTCTTTTACCAGCTCGTTCAGAAAAGACGTCTTATCCGAGACTGCCAACGGCGCATTGATGCCCCGGTGGTACCGTACGGAGTCCACGTATGCCGTGGCTTTTGCAGGGTCCATGTCGTAAGTACACTCGGAGGCTATATAGTAAAGTTCGCTCAGCCTAAGGGCAGGCGCCATCAGGTAGTGTAGATTGGCATCCTTGTCGCGGACATATTTCTGCAGCTCGTACCGATCACCCGATACATCAGACACTGGCTTCAACCACTGCTTGAAGCGGAGATCCTCCCCTCCTACACCGCCCGTTTCGTATAATGTATTGCCTGCATTCTTCTCGATGTAAAGGCTGGACAGGCCGGAGCCGAACAGGTAGACCAGGTCGTCCTTCCTATAAGGATCGTACCAGGCAAAGACAAGTTCCTTATAGAGGATACGGTCGATAGTCTGGGGATTGGCAGAGATGAAATCCGGGACCTTTGTCCAGGGAAATTTCCGTGAGTTGATGACCTCCAGCGCATTGGTCAGCGCTTCCTGTTTTTTATCCATGTACAGATAGACCCTGGCCAGTTCTCCGCACACGGCGTAGTAATTGATCCGGTGCCGCCTGTTCTGCCAGAAGAGGGATGACAGCGACTCTTCGGTAGATGTGACGTCATTAGCAGCCGGGTAACCGACGATGTAGCCGGGTGAAAGGATGGGGTCTACGGACTTAAGGATATCCTTCGCTGCGTTGAGATCCGCAATGGCTGCATTCAGCACCTCCGTGACGGTGGAAGTGGGTGTGACCGTATTGGAGAAGTCTTTGACATAGGGGATCGCTTTTGCCGTCGCTCCAGAAGCATAGGAAGGCGCGAACAGCCGGAGCAGGTCGAAATGGATGTAAGCCCTCAGGGCCAATGCTTCTCCCTTGATCAAGCCATAATTGATGTTGCTGAGCAAGGTCTTGTGCGTCTCGACGTTCTGCAGGATCAGGTTGCAATTCACGATGGCATTGTACAGTTTGCTCCAGGCAATGTCCTTTATTTCCACTACGTGCGGATCCAGGTAATTAAAGATCGAAAGTTGCAGATATTTCAAATAATCTTTGGGAGGTATGGTATAGTTCTGGGCCATTACGTCCTGCATGGCGAAGGTCAGCTGATAGCCATAGGAATTCGCATCGGTACAGTTGGTGTATACGCCGTTCAGCGCCTCCTGGAAACCCGATTCAGTCTGGAATAATTCATCCTTTTCTATCTGGGACTCGGGCTTCACGTCCAGCCATTTTTTGCAGGAGGAGAACATGACGGCAAGCAGAAGGGTCCAAATAAATATCTTCATATTACTACGTTTAAAAGCTTGTTTGTACAGAAAAAGTAAAGCTGCGGGCGTACGGATAGTCAATACCCCGTTCAATTTTCATGGTGCTCCAATGGAACACATCGTTCATAGTGAATGCCAGCCGGCAGGTCCTCATACCCAGCCGTGCGGTGGAGGCCGGGACCAGGTCGTAGCTCAGGTAGACGGATTGCAAGGTTAGCTCGTTGTCTTTCTGAATAAAACGATCGGAGAGCTCGGACGTATTCAGGTCCGAGATGTTCTTGAAGAGCGCCTTATCTCCTGCCTTCTTCCATCTGTCTGCCAGCACACGGCTGTCCACATTGTAACGCGGGTCGGCGTTCTCCACCCTGTCGATCAGCGTTTGATTATAATCCTTTCCGCCCAGCATGGTAAAGAAATTGGCATTGAACAGGAATCGCTTATAGCCGATGGAGGTCCCGAAGCTGCCGGTGACCTTTGGAGTGGGGTCTGCTACCGGTGCGATGTCACGCACATCCCAGGTGTAGGTATGGGTGCCGTCCTTCTTTATAAAGATCTCCTTACCATTCTCGGGATCGATGCCCAGGGAGCGTACGGCGTAGATGGTATTCACCGACTGGCCTTCGTTGTAACGCAACAGCGGCGATGCTTTGAGGCTGTCGGTCTGCTGGGCCTGATCTACCTTATTGTTGTATGCCTTGAGAGCATCGGAGATCTTTAGGATCTTATTGGCATTGTGCACGAGGTTGGTAAATACGTTGACCGTCCAGGTCTTATTCTGAACGATGGTATATTTTACATTCAGCTCAAAACCACGGTTAGCCATGTCGCCCAGGTTGGCTTTATAGGAGTCAAAGCCTGTAGACGGCGGAAGGTTGATATCCGCCAGCAGGCCATTGGTGATCTTGTAGTAATAGCGTGGGGAGAACAACAGTTTGTCGTTGAACAATCCCAGGTCCATACCGATGTCGCTTTCCCGGGTGCGTTGCCATTTGAGAGCATCGTTGCCATAGTTGTTGACCGAAGCACCTACACCGGTGCTGTACCAGTAACTGGAATAATAGCTGTAGGTCGTTTTGGACAGGTAGGGCGGAAAGGATACGGAGCCTGTCATACCTGTGCTGACCCTAAAACGAAGCTGGCTGATGGCAGGGAAGTTATGGGCGAAGAAATATTCTTTATGAGCGTTCCAGCCCAAGCCGACCGCCCAGAAGGGAGCCACCTTGTTGTCAGACCCGAATTTAGAAGAGCCGTCAGCTCGCAGGTTAACGTCCATCAAGACCTTATTCTTCCACGAATAGTTGAGCCCCAGCAACGTTCCGAACAATCTTTCTCTGTTAAAATTGCCGCCGGGTGAACCGGTCAGTGGATAGCTATTGGCGAATCCGATGTTCGTAAATCTATCGTTTGTAAATCCAATGGCGCCGAAGCCTTTGAGGTCCGAGGTATAGGTGCGGATATTGGATCCCATCATCAAGTTGACATAGTGGTCACCCAACTGCTGGTTATAGTTCAGCGTTACGCTGCCGTCAAACGTATTCTCATCAATGGACTGATAAGCATAGGCGCCTCTTTGCGACAAGAGATAGGTGGGGTAGAAAAAATATTTGTTACTGAGGGGAGATTCGAAAACGTCCTGGGAAGATTTCTTTTTGGTATAGCTGATCAGTGAACGTAAGCGCAGGCCTTTGGAGATATTCCACTCTCCCGAAAACGCATCGATCAGTTCCAGGTAAGAGGATTTATTAAAGCTATGAAGGGAGGCGTCGTACAACGGGTTGAGAACGACATCCGTCACATACTGCGACGTTCCATAACCATGTGTATCGATGATCCAGGAATCCAGCTCCTGTATGACCCGACCGGCAGAATCCGTCTTTGGATAATAAGGGTTCATCGTCGCGTAGGTGGAGAAACCGCCGTATGGGGACTCGCTGGAATTGACCTGGTTGACGGTGAGCACGTTCTTAAATAAAAAGACCCTGTTGGGGTTGTAAGCAAGATCCATTCCCAGCGTATACCTGTCACGGGTGGATCCTTTCATCACACCAGGAGAGGTCTGGTAACGAAGGTCGAGGCCATAACGGACGGAGCTAGAGCCCCCTTCCAGGTAGAGGGTGTGCTTGTGCCCGAAAGTGGTGCGTAAAGGCTGAGACAGCCAGTAGGTGTTGACACCGCTGACCACATTTCTGTCCTTGGCATAATAGCGAACATCCTGATCGTCCTGGGTGATGCCGGCTACGGGTTTGTAGAGGCCAGCCAGCATTTCATAATCCAGCTTTTGCCGTGCATCCAGCACATGATAGCCTGAAAGGTCCGGGCCCGTAACATTGAGCTCGTAGTTGTAGAACATCTGCAGCTTGCCTTCTTTGGGCGCTTTAGTGGTGATGACCAGCACGCCGTTGGCAGCGCGTGAACCATAGATGGCGGTGGCGGCAGCATCTTTCAGCAGTGTGACAGACTGAATGCGGTTGACATCCAGGTCATATACTTTTTCCAGGGACACCTCGAAGCCATCCATGATAAAGGTAGGTAGGTTGACATTGCTGTTCAGGCTGGTCCTGCTGAGCACGTCGCCGTTGCCGCTGGGGAGGGCTGTGGAGCCGCGCACATTGATCTGGGGCAGAATGTTGGGATTGCTGCCTGCCAGGTTATTTTGCACGATGGCAAAGGAGGGATCAAAGACCTGTATACTTTGAAGGAAATTCTGTGGGTTGACCTTCTTCAGGTCTTCGCCGGATATGACGGTGGTATTGCCGGTGAAGCTTTCCTTGTTGATGACCTGGTAACCTGTCACGACCATATTGGCAAGGGGATCCTTATTGGCATTAAGGGACAATTTGACGGCAATGAAGCTGTTGTCCCTTACCCGGATCTCACGGTTTTGAAAGCCCACGTAGCTGATGACCAGCACGGCGCCGGGCTTTACCAGAATAGTGAAGGAACCGTCGGAGCCGGAGGGCGTCCCCATGTCCGAGCCCCTCACGGTGATGTTGGCGCCCGCCAGAGGCGTATTGTTCTGTGCTTCGGTGACCTTTCCGTTGACACGTATCAGCGTCGGGGTCGTATCTGGCTGTATGGCTGGCGGCATTTCCACCAGGGGTCTGGCGCTGACGACAATAGTCCTGTTGACAATGGCGTAAGTCAGTGGTTGATCCCTGAAACATTCGTCCAATACGGCCTTCAGCTCCTCATCATTGGCAGAGACCGTGACATTGTGAGACTTTTCCAGGAGCCCGGAATTATAGAAGAACAGGTAGCCTGTTTGCCTTTTTATTTCCGAAAAGACTTTCCTGAGGGGTGTATTCCTTGTTGTAATAGAGACCTTCTGCGCAAAGCCTGCGGCGGACACCTGCAGACAACCAACCAGTATAAGTATCGTGGTTAATTTCATAACCAGCATAGTTTTGGGCTTTGCAGGCAGGCTGAACAGGCCGGCTTTGCAAAAAGCGGTAAATACCATATTTTTATAAAAATTGGGTTTAAGCGAATAAAATAGTTGCAATGCTTTTTATGAAGTTGGCCCATTTCGGCCGGGGGTGTGCTACCACTCCCGGCTTCTTTTATGTGGGGGTCTCCACGACGCCTGAGCGTCGAGGGGACGGTGCAATAACTTAGGGGGCCTCGCGGGCGTTGGGAAGTTTTCTCATTTCAGTATGTTAGTTTGGTTTGTTGAATAGGTCAGGGTAAAACAGTGACCTTTTTGTCTTCTACTTTAAAATGCACGTTACTTAATTCCAATATCTTAAATACTTCTGTCAGCCGGCTGTTGCGCGGGATGTCACCGACAAATTTTTCTGTCGTGATCGTTCCCTCGAAAACCACTTCCACGTCATACCAGCGGGCGATCTGTCGCATCACCGTGCGGATGTCTGCGTCCTCGAAGTGGAAACGCCCATTCTTCCAGGCGATGACCTCATCCAGATCCACGTCCTGGAAAATAGCCGCATGGCCCGTATTGTCCAGGCTTGCCTGCTGACCCGGCTTCAGGAGCGTGGTGGCTTTGCTCACCACGCGTACTCTGCCTTCCAGCAGCGTCGTCTTCACCGTGGTCTCATCCGGGTACGCATTGATATTGAAGTGCGTTCCCAGGACTTCAACGGAACCCGAATCGGCGCCGGGGTTGAAGGTTACTTTAAAGGGGTGCGCGGGATCTCTCTGCACTTCGAAATATACTTCTCCCGCAATGCGCACGACCCGTTCATCCCCGTTGAAAGCGGTGGGATAGGTGATGGAGGAAGCGGCATTCAGCCAGACGCCTGTGCCATCGGGCAGGATCAGCCGGTACTGCCCGCCCCTTGGTGTGGTGAGGGTGTTGTAAAGAAGGGCGGTTGGTTTTTCGTTCAATGACTTGTATGCCAGCTGACCATTGTTGAGCTTGGCGATCTTTGTGTTGCCTTGTTGCGTCAAGAGTCCTGTTCTGGCGCTGTCCAGCGCAATGACGGAGCCGTCGGACAGCGTAAGCAGGGCGACGTTGCCGCCGGGAAGGCGATCGTGCCGGACAGCCGCCGATGGCGGCAGTGTCTTGATCGTTGGACCAGGCATGAACAGGTACCAGGTGGTGATGCCCGCGATAATGGCTGCGGCTGCTGTCCACCGGAAGATCAGGGAGAATTTCCTGATCCGGGGTCCGGGAGCGCTGAGACCAATGGCCGCCCGAATGGCCAGCCATCTCGCATCGCTGTGCTCTGCTAATGGTGTTGTTTGTTGCAGGAGCCCCAGCAGATAATTTTTTGCCGCTTCGTCCCCCTCGGATTGCTGCAGCAAATGGGCCAGTTCTTCCTGCTCAGCGACGGTGGCGGCATTGGCGGCGTATTTATCTATCAGCTCGTGGATCCTTTCGCGGGCAGTCATGTCTGGTTATCTTATATATGAAAGACGATCGAAAAAAAGGCTTGAACTAGTCTTATGAAAAAATTATTTTTTCACCAGGAGAAAGGCGCAGGTGAGAAGGAAAGTGGGAAGCAGGTCCTGGTCATGCAGGTAAGCCCGGATGGACTGCAGGGCTTTTACGAGATGATTGCGGACCGTGTTGGGAGAGATCTGCAGCTGCCGCCCGATGGCATCATAGTCCAGCCCTTCCTGGCGACTGAGCAGGTAAACGGCTTTTTGTTGCGGGGGGAGTTGATCGACAGCCTGTTGTACAAGGGCAGCCCGGTCACGAAAGAGCAGCATCTCGTCCGTATCATTGTGAGAAAGAGGCCTGATAGCGGAGAATTTTTCCAGCATCCGGCTCTCATTCAGCTGGCGCTTGATCTGGTCCAGTGTGTGGCGGGTGGCAATGGTGAGGATATATGCCTCGGTGTTGACCACTTCGACTAGTTTTTCCCGGTGTTGCCAGATCTTTATGAATATTTCCTGGGTGAGCTCTTCGGCAAGTGCCGGGGTTCGGATCATTTTAAGCACGAAAGGATAGATACGGCGGTCCCACCGGCGGAACAGCTCTTCGAAGGCCCTTTCATCTCCCCGGGCGATCCGGTGAAACAGGTCGTTATCTGTATTGGATGCAGATAGAGACAATATTAAAATTTTGTTTGGATGGCAATTACGCGTTGCTCAAAGGATAAGTCAGATGGTCGAAGGTGCAGGTGGCAGCGGGTGAAGATACGACGTTTCTCTCAATGATCCGATAGTATAACGGGCGCAGGTTGCGCCGACGGTTTTTTCCGGACAGCCAGCAGCAGCAGGGGCAGCGCCGCAAGAAATACGGTCCCGATCAGTAGGTACGCATCTCCAAAGCTCAGCACATTCGATTGTCGGACCACGGCATTATCCAATAATTTCAATGCCTGTTGCTGCGCCTCCGGAGCGGTCGCGCCTTTAGTAGTAAAATAGTAGGTATATCCTGACAAGCGCTCTGCCAGCAGCGGATTGCCGGGGGTAAGATTGGAGAGGAGGTCTGTCCGGTGGATGGCGTTGCGGTTGGTCAGATACGTATTGACCAGCGCGATGCCGAACGAGCCACCCAGCTGTCGCATCATATTGTTGAGGGCAGCCCCCTGGGGCATGTCCCTGGGCTCGAGCCCCGAGACGGCCAGGGCGGTGAGCGGGACCGTGATGATGGCCAGTCCCACGCCACGCCAGATCAGCGGTATGGAAATATCGGCCCGGCCCGCGGCTATATTCAGCCGGGACATCTGCCAGCTGAACAGGATGAAGAGCCCGATGCCTGTAAAGATCATCACCAGGGGCGAGAGCCCTCTTTGCAGCAGCCGCGCTGAGATCATCAGGCCGCCGAGGGCGAGAATAGCTCCGGGCAGCAGCAACAGCCCTGTTTGTGTCGGCGTGAAGTTCAGCAGGCGCTGAGCGAAGACGGGTGTTATAAAGACGGAAGTAAATATGCCTACGCCCGAGACAAAGGTGAGGATGGCCGCAACGCTCAGATTACGGCTCTTCAATACACGCAGGTTCACCACAGGCTCCTTTACCCGCAGCTCCCACCAGATGAACAGGAAAATACCCAGGACAGCCGTGGCGGTGAGATAAATGATATAGGTTGTATCAAACCAGTCTTCCGTCTCCCCCCTTTCCAGCACCGTCTGCAATGATCCCACGCCCACAGCGAGCAAAAATATTCCCGCCCAGTCGATCCGGCCTGCCTCCTGCTTCAATGCCGGCTCTCCCAGCAGCATAAAACAAAGCACGGCCACGGCAATACCGATGGGAACATTTATGAAAAATATCCAGGGCCAGGATAGATACTCCGTGATGACACCACCCAGCGTCGGCCCGATAGTAGGCCCTATGAATACGCCGATGCCAAAAAGCGCGCTGGCTACATTTCTCTTTTCCTTCGGGAACAGCTCGAATACGATGGCCTGGGATACGGACAACAACGCCCCTCCTCCCATGCCCTGTAGAAAGCGGAAGGCCACCAGCATCCAGATATTAGTGGCCTGTCCGCATAAAAAAGAACAGAGGGTGAAAAGGATCACGGACCCGATGTAATAACTACGCCTGCCTAATTTCACTGCCAGGAAGCTGGTGATGGGAATGACTATCACATTGGCGATCGCATAGGAAGTGATGACCCAGGAAGTATCTTCCAGGGTAGCTCCCAGGTTGCCGCTCATATGTGAAAGGGCGACATTGACGATCGACGTATCTATCAGCTCCATCATGGCGGCGCCGATGACGGTGAAAAGGAGGATATTTCTTTTTAGCCCGGTCATATTCGTACTTTTTTATTCAACTGCATTCATCACCCGGAAAGCCTCGGCGGGTGAAGACAATGAAAGTTGATAGAGCTGAGCTGTATTACCTACATGGATCTCGTATTGGTGGTTCTCCAATGCCGTCAGGAGCTCATCTGCCACCTGCCGGGGCGGAATGCCGTTGTGACCATCGATCTCTTTGGAGAAGTCGGTGTTGACCAGCGGAGGCATCAGCTCGAATACCCTGACATTGGGCGCTGTTTTTTCTAAAGTCAGTCTTAAGGTTCGTGTGTAAGCGTGCAAGGCGGCCTTGCTGGCGGCGTAGGTGGCCAGGCGGCGGCCGGGGGCAAAGGCCACGATGGATGTTACATTGATGACGGCGGCTTCATCCTGTTTCTTCAGGAGAGGTAATAATTTTTCCGTAAGGCGTATGGGAGAAATATAGTTCGTCTGCATCTCTTCATCCGCTTTTTGGGCTACATCGATCTCCTCGCCCAGCTTGTAGTAATATGCTTTACCCGCATTGTTGATCAAAATATTCAGGTCAGGAAATTCCCTGCCGATCCTTTCGGCCAGGGCGTCCGCCTGTGCGGGGTCCGATACATCGCCGGCAATGGCCGTCGTATTTTTGAGCTTCGAGGCGGCGGCTTTCAGCCGTTGTTCATCCCTGCCGGTGATGATCACCCTGTTCCCTTTTTCCGATAATAAAGCGGCGATCTCGAATCCTATGCCTGCGCTGCCGCCTGTGATAAGGACGGTGTTGTTGGTCGTGTTCATACATTGTTTTTTTAAATGTTTATAAATTATACCAATCGGTATATTTTTAGTCAAAAAAATTTACTTCAGGTTCCGGATCATTTTTCCCACGTGGTCCATCACCTGTCTTCTGTAGTGAGGCTTGCCCGTCACCCTGGCGATCATGATACCGCCTTCGATGGTGGCGATGATGGAGAGGGCGGTCTGTTCGGGGTCCCGGATCTCCCTGAACTCTTTGTTCTCAATGCCTTGCTGCAACAGGGATATGATAAGGTCTTTCCAGGAGATGAGGACGTCCACAACTTTCTTCTTCAGTTCCTCATGCGTATCGTCCGACTCGACGGCGGTATTGAGTATGGGGCAGCCGCCTTCAGGAAAGCCATGCGTGTTATTATATACATCCGCATAGACCAGCAATTTCTCCCGGATGGTCTTTTTCTTATCCATTTCGGCGCGGATCATGGAAGTCACTTTCCGCACGTTATGATCGAAAGCGGCCAGGGCCACCTCATCCTTGTTAGCGAAGTTGCCGTAAATGCTCCCTTTGGTAAGGCCCGTTGCTTCCGTCATATCGCTGATAGACGTGCCGGCATATCCTTTCTTGTTGAAGATGGGCGCCGTTTTCTCCACAATAAACTGTTTTGTTTTTTCGGCCTTGCTCATGCTGGACTAATTTGATAAAGCAAAATTATACCGATTGGTATTATTTTCCAAATCTTTTTTTCCGGGATCCGGGTTAAAATGTGATTGCCCCCTGGTAAAATGCAGGTTTGGCCATTGGGGAGAATTATTCATCTTTATGCACATGAGATGTTTTCTTTGCCTGATCCTCTTATATGCTGGTGTCACCGGGGCACAACCCATAACGACAGCGGGCGCTCCTGCCGTGCTGACGATCCGGCAGGCAGGACGCCACAGCATACGGGTGACGCTTAAGCCGGAGACCTTTCGCGAGGAATTCCCCTGGTCTCCCGCGTTGGCGGACCATCACTATGCCCCTGCGGATCTTCGGCTTACCCACCTTTCCGCCCCTGTCAGGCGGCGCATAGGCAGCCTGCTGGTGGAGGTCCTGCCCCATCCGTTGACGGTCGTCGTAAAAACAGCTGATGGCCGTCCTGTACAGGAGCTGGTCTTCGGGGATGATAATACCCTTGCTTTCCGGTGCGGCAACTCCCCGGTGCTGGGGCTGGGCGAAGGAGGACGCCGGCCTGAGCCTGGCATGGACTGGCGGCATGCTGCCATCGAATTCGATCGCAGGGGAAGATGGCAGGAAATGCAGCCCCGCTGGCAGAGCGATGCCTATGGTTCCCGGAACCCTGTCCCCCTGCTGATCGGCACGGACGGTTGGGCCCTGTTCATTGCATCTCCCTGGGTACAGGTGGACCTCCGGGACGCGCACAAGGGGATCTTTGTTCCGTGGAAGCCCACTGCGAAGGATTCGGTACAACAGAATGAAAGGAACCAGGGACTGGCGCAGGCCAAAGGCCTGCCTCCCGCGTCTACTGTCATTCCAGGGCTTTATGATGTGTTCGTTTTCGATGCCCATGATCCATCCTTCCTGATGGCGGATGTTTCTCTCCTGGCGGGCCCCGCGGTCATGCCCCCCAAATGGGCATTGGGATATATGCAGTCGCATCGTACGTTGAAGGATGAGTCACAGATGCTGGGCATCGTGGATAGCTTTCGCGCGAAAAAGATCCCGGTGGATGCCGTCATCTACCTGGGCACCGGCTTTACTCCCCGGGGTTGGAATACCAGGCAGCCTTCCTTTCAGTTTAACCCGGAAATCTTTCATCGGGATCCTGCCGTCGTGCTGGCGGATCTCCATGCCAGGCATGTAAAAGTAGTATTGCATATGGTACCGTGGGACCGGGATCGCCTCCCTACGTTGCATGGGTCGATACCACCAGCTGCCGGGGAACCAATCGACAACGGACATATACAAGGTTACTGGCAGGAGCATGTGGCCCTGATGAAGGCAGGCGCAGATGCTTTTTGGCCCGACGAAGGAGATTGGTTCAATCTTTATGAGCGTATAAAGCGTCATCAGCTGTACTACCAGGGACCGCTGTCCACGCTTCCCAATGTCCGCCCCTGGAGCCTTCATCGCAATGGTTACTTAGGCATAGCCCGCTGGGGCGGCTGGGTATGGTCGGGTGACACGGAATCTTCGTGGAAGACATTGGAAGCGCAGGTGGCAGTCGGCATCAATTATTCCCTTAGTGTAAGTCCCTACTGGGGTTCGGACATCGGAGGATTCTATCCCAACGCTGAAAAAACGGGAGAGCTGTTTGCCCGCTGGTTCCAGTTCGGCGCTTTTTGCCCCTCTTTCCGCAGTCATGGCCGTACGACCATGACCATCTTGCCCTGGGGCTGGGGTCAGGGCGACCGGGGAGAGCTCGAGACCAATCCCGCCGATAGCACGAATATCCGCCGCAATGTGCTGGCATCCGAGATGAACAACCCGGCCATCGAACCGGTGGCCAAAAAATATGATGAGCTGCATTACCAGCTGCTGCCTTACACCTATACTCTGGCATGGGAAGCCCGCCGGTCCGGTATGCCGCTGATGCGCGCCCTTTGGCTGCATTATCCGGACGACACTACGGCCCGTGCTCTCGGCAGCGAATATCTCTGGGGGCGGGACATGCTGATAGCGCCTGTGTTTGAAAAGGGCGCCACCCACCGCAATGTTTACCTGCCGAAGGGAACCTGGTATGACTGGTGGAGCGGAGTCCCCGTTGCGGGCGGCCAGTGGGTCCTCAGGGAGGTCGACCTGTCTGTCATGCCTGTTTATGTACGTGCAGGGGCCATCCTGCCTTTCGATCCGGTGCGGCAGTATTCGGATGAGGTGGTGACGGCGCCGATGTGTTTACGGATCTATCCGGGTGCAGATGGAGCTTTTACACTTTACCAGGATGATGGCATCAGCCTTGGCTATCTGCAGGGGAAGGCTTCACTGATCCATATGACATGGGATGATGCGCACAGCGTACTAAGGATGAAACCCGGCGGGAACCCTGGCAACATGAAAGTAGAGCAGATGTTCCGTGTACAGTTGATGACCGGAGGTGCGGAAAAGACGATGAAATTTAAAGGGAAAGCTACGAGTGTCAGGTTCTGAATTTATTTATTCCTTCCCTTTTCACCGGGATAAAGTGTTAGAATAATATCGCTCTGCCAGAATTCCTTCGTATGTATTTCAAGAGCGGAAAGCCTGCCGTCGAAAGCAGCGCCCGTGTCAACATTCCAGACATTGTGCGCACGCATAGGTTCAAATATGTTATAATTCACAGTGGGTGTGTGGCCGATGTAGATCTCGTCGAAAAGCAGCAATCTTTTAGGGTACCTATAAGAGGTCTTCTTTATCCTTGTATCCAACGCCAGCGCCATCTCCCACAAAGTCCTGTCCCAGGAATAATTGCTGGAATAATGTTCGTTCTGCGGGCCGTGCATAGAGGAGAAACCGGCATGGATGAAAAGACGATCCTCTTCGATGTAGTAGTTCCGCATGCGATTGAAGAACGCGAGATGCTTTTGGCGTTCTTTCGGCCTAAGCGGCTCATAGCTGGCGACGGTAGCCAGCCCTCCGTGTAAGAGCCAGTTAACGTCCGGGGTTTCTCCTGCCAGCCATTCTTCGCACCAGACGTCATGGTTGCCTTTGATGAAGATGCAGGCGTATTGTTCATCCAGTTCCATCAGTCTTTCCAATACGTTTGAGGATTGGGACCAGCCGTCCACATAGTCGCCCAGGAAAATGAGCCGGTCGCCTTTTTTCAGGCTTATCCTGGCCAATAACTGGTCGAGTGCCCTGAGTGCGCCATGAATATCGCCTATTACATAGGTCCTTGACATACTATTTAAATTTTTTGTTGAGCCTGCGGCAAAGCTCTTCTATTTCTTCTCTTTTTGCCAGAACAGCAAGCCACTCTTCGGGTATGGTTTCCCAGCCGTACAATAATCCGGCAAGCCCGCCTGTTACTGCCGCGGTCGTATCCGTGTCTTGTCCCAGGTTAGCAGCTTTCAGGACCGCATCTTTATAATTGTTGGTTTTCAACAAACACCAGATTGAGGCCTCCAGTGTGTGTATCACATAACCGCTGGACAAGATGTCATCTTCTGCGTCTTTGTACAAGTTTCCTGAAAGTATCCTCGTAAAATTGGCTTTCTCTTTTTCTGTACAGGTGGCTGTCTCATCAAGAAAGGTTTGTACCCTAATACAAGCCTGCCGATACGCTTCAGTCCTTTCTTTTCCTGAAAGTATCTCCATTGCAATTTCCAGGTAGATAAAACAAGCCAGTACTGAGCGGATATGGCGATGTGTTAATGAAGAAACATCCTTTATGATCAGGAACCTTTCGTCAATCCCTTTGTCCTTTATTAAGAACAACAACGGCAGTATCCGCATTAATGATCCATTCCCATTGCTACTTTCCTCGTTGCCTCCCGCAAGAATGGTGGAACCCCCCATTTTCAGCCTGGTGATGGCGCTGGCTGTCGCAATTCCTTTGTCAAAGACTACACCATAAGGGGTCCAGTAGCCACGATCCGCCCAGTTTATAAAACGGTTGCCAAGGTCCTCAAGATCATATTTTCCGCAGAGCATTTCCCCGAGGCAGAAGGTCAATGAGCTATCATCCGACCACGTTCCCGGAGGCTGATTATGGCTGCCGTATCCCCTCATACCTGTGACAGGATTTACCAATAACTCAGTACGAGATCTGAATTCCACCGGCACACCGATGGCATCGCCGGTTGCTACACCCAATAAAACGTCCTTTACAAAATCCCGGTTCATTTCTTAATGATTTTATCCCACTTCCTAGGCCTTAAAAATCAATATACTTCGCTGGCACGTGGTCTGTCAGCCATACCCCGTTCGCCGACTGATAGAAGACAAAACCATCCTGGTTCATTTCGTCACTCCGAACGATGAGAATGATGGCTTCGCCCCGCCGCTCTCCCACCTTTTCAGCGGTAGCCCTGTCCCGGCTCAAATGCACATGTTGCCTCTTCATTTTCAGCAGTCCCTGAGATTTGATGGCAGGTAAAAATTTTTCAACTGTTCCATGGAATAGCAGCTCCGGAGGTTCTTTCACTTCCAATTGCAGCTCTACATCAATAGAGTGACCCTGGCTGGCTCTTATCTTCGACTTGTCACTATTATAGGCGAAACGTTTCTTGTCATTTGTGGCGACGATCTCTTCCAGTTCCTGAGCTGAAAATCTTTTTCCTGCCACAGCACACCTGCTGATCAGCTCATCAACATCCGCCCAGCCATTTACGTCCAATGGGAGACCTATCTCTTCCGGCTTATGCCGCAGGACAAGACTCAAAAATTTGCTGGTTCTATATTTTTCTTCCTCGTTCATTTCTTAAATTTTTGCAACTCATTTGCAAGCTCAATGTCAGCTGGCTGCTGAAAAGAGCTCCCTAAGTAGACTTCCACTATCCGAATAGGGCCAATTATGTTGCTATTAAAATCCTCCAGCTCTTCAGCCGGAACCCACAATTCATTATGCATCTCGCCTCCAACATTCCGAACAGTAAATTTCGAACAAAAAGATTCGAGCACATCGAATTCTGTAACAACACCGCAGTACCCGGAAAATTCATCCGGAGCATTCCATTCGGACGCGATCTGTGCCGCATATTTATGGTTCAGCACCGGATAGAATATGGGTTGCCATTCCAATCTTGGCGGAAATTTTCTCCACCCGGACTGTTTGATAAGTTCCAGCTCCTTTAATCCAACGGGCCTGTATAATGTTGTCGTTCTCATGAAATATTGACCCCTATTTTCCTTTTAAGCGCATTGTCAAAGGCATCCCATACTCTTTCCACAGGTACTTCCAGCAGGTCCAGGCGTTTGTTGTCTACATGGACTTTTTGCTGATTCTCCTTTTTCCCCCACCCAGAGCGATACATCATTCAGCCCTTTCGCCAACTTTTTCGTACCACCGTCTGTCTTGCGCATGATCAGGAAACATTAAGGTTAAAATTATGCTGTTTTAGTTTTTTATTGAACTTATACAAGGAAGGATGCCTGTTCTGCAGCCCTTCTCTTTTTTGCCCCGTATCTATGATATATTCCGAATCCAGGATCTTCCTGCGGAAATTCCTCCGGTCAATGCTGATATCCAGGATACATTCATACAACTCATGCAGCTCCGTCATCGTAAACATCTCATCCAGCAGCTCGAATCCCACCGGGAAGTAAAGGATCTTCGAACGAAGCCTCTCCAGCGCTTTTTTAAAGATCTTTTTATGATCGAATCCCAGTTCCGGCATTTTCTTAATATCATGCCAGGATACGTCGTTGGCCATTTTCCCCGCCGCGAGCCCGAAATTCCTGGGGTTTACCAGGGCGAAATAGGTCACGGATATTACCCTGCCGCGAGGGTCTCTTCCCGGCTCATCAAAACTGTACAATTGCTCCAGGAACAGATGCTCCATCCCCAGCTTCGTCTTCAGTATCCTGCCACAAGCTTCCGAAAATCGCTCTTCCATCTGCAAAAAAGCGCCCGGCAGGGTCCAGCCATTCTTAAACGGCTCCTCGTTCCTGTTGAGCAGAAGGACAGATAGCACCTTCTCGTAATACCCAAACACCACCAGGTCGATGGCAAGTGCGGGGTTCCGGTATTCATGAAATTTAAGCATGTTTGCGTTAATATGACGCAAAGTAAGCACTTTCTTTTGTTCCAACCAAGTTTTCAGCGGAAAAGATCTTAAGGACGTAAAAATCCCATCCCAAAAGCGCTGCCAATACCCAGAAGCGCTCCTGCGCCGACATCTGTCGGATAGTGCACGCCGAGATACATGCGGGAATAGCCGATACCGGATGACCATAAAAGAGCCGGCGCCATCACATACCATTTCGGATAAGCCCTTGCGAGAGCGACTGCAGCGCCGAAAGAAGAAGCAGCATGCCCGGACGGAAATGAATAATCCCCGGGGCGGTATACAGGGGTGAAGTGAACGTGGGTGATAAAGGGACGGGGACGTTTGACAATGCGCTTAATGGTAAAGTTCACTAAAATAGACAAGGCCGTGCTGCTGGCTGTATACAAGGCATTTTTCTTCATATCCACATCATTCCGGATAAGCCCGGCTGCCAGCAGGCCGGTGGGGATGCCCACATCCACATAGGTGTTCGCATTTGATAGGGCGCGCCAGAATGCTGTCTGTCCGGGAGTCCTATGGGCAGCCAGGTATTCCAGGATATGTTCGTCCAATGACTGCAGGCCGGATTGCGCATGTATGGTGTAAAACATCATACAAAGGGCACCACCGAGGATCAGCTTCATCATGCCCGGAAGATACAGAAAAAAATAAAGAGAGGATTTGTACAACAGATGGGGGGATACAGCCATTGCCACGGGGCGGCATACGTGTTATCTTTGTCTCATCGGATCTTAGCAGATAAGGCATTGAAATGGCAGCAATATAAAGACAGGCATTCGGAAGACGTTTCTTATGGCAGGCAACACAAAAGGCAGGGTTCATGAAGAGGGCCGCCCCTTCGGGGGCGGCTAATTTTTTGGCACCGCAGCCTGGTCGCCCCGATGCATGATTCGACGATATCCCAGTTCTGCTCCGCCGCTGACGGGCAGTATATTGCCGGTGATAAAGCGGGCCTTGTCGGATATGAGGAATACACAGGCATCGGCCACTACGTCTCCTTCGGGGCAGTAGCCCAGTGCATGAATGCCGTCCAGGTATTGCTCGATGCCTGCTGCATCTTCCTGGGCTTGTCCCCACTCGCGCAGCATGACCGTCCAAACCCCCGCAGGCGCGACTGCATTCACCCGTATCCTGAAAGGAGCATAATCCAGCGCCATCGATTTGGTAAGCGCATTGATGGCTCCCTTAGTGGCCGTGTAAGCGGCATGGTTATCCTGCCCGATATCCCCCACAAGGCTGCTGGTATTCAGGATGCAGCCTTCAGACCGCTGCAACGCTTCCAGCCCGTGTTTCGTCGTATATAAAATACTTTTAAGGTTGACATTGAACAGCGCATCCCATTCCATCTCTTCCGTCTCGTGCAGAGGTTTGGCCGGATGTGCGATACCTGCATTGTTATGAATGACGTCGATTCGCCCATATTTATCCAGGGTCTGCTGTATGGCGGCCTTTACATCCCTGGGATTGGATACGTCACAGAGTATGCCCATGCCGGAATGCCCCAGGATCCCGACGGCTTCCGTCATAGAGGTGAGATCATTGGATACGATAGCCACCCGGGCGCCTGCCTCCACATATTTCTTCGCACATTCGAGTCCAATTCCCTTCGAGCCTCCGGTGAGGAATATAACTTTATCTTCTAATAGTTTCATTATAAGGTTTGCTTTTCCATTTTACCAGAATATGAAATATAATACTATCATCACTGCCAGCAGTACGCCGGACAGCATTTTATAATTGCCCCACCCGCTCCATCCTTTATCCCGCAGCGGCTCCAGGGGCGACTTCCAATACAGGGCCGCGCTTTCCGGGGTATGGTGCACCGGATATACATAAGATAGTACTCCCTGCATGACCAGGCAGACTATGAAAAGGTAGAACGCTATCATCATAAAAGGGATAGCCGCCATGGCAGTATGAGGATATAGCTTGTTGACCACGTAGACCAGTGCGCCCATGAGCGACCCCGCAAGCAAAGTGATCTGTGCCGCTTTTGCGGAAGCACGTTTCCAGAAAACGCCCAATACGAATACGCAGGTGATGGGAGGTGCGATATGGGCGATAATATCGTTGATCCCATTGAAGATGCTGCCATAGCTATTGAGCAAAGGCAATAAAAAAATGGAGAGTACCAGCGCGATGCCTGCCGCTATCCGCCCCATCCTCACCAGTTGCCGTTCATCAGCCGCCGGCCGGAAGCGTTTGTAGAGATCAAAGCTTACCAGGGTGCTGATGGAATTCAGGGCTCCGGACACCTGGCTCATGAGGCCGGACAGCAAGGCCGCCACAATAATGCCTGCAAAGCCCGTGGGCACAAGTTGGGTGATCATCAATGTATAGATGCTTTTACTGTTGGTGATCGTATTGCCGGCGGCATCTGTCTTCTGCAAAGTATGGATGTCCAACAAGCCCTTTTGCGACAGCGTATAGGCCAGCAGCCCCGGCACGATGAATATGAAGACAGGCAATACTTTTATGAATCCGCAGAACAGCGCCCCGGCACGGGCCTCGTTGACATCCTTCGCTCCCAAAATACGCTGAACGATCGTCTGGTCCGCGCACCAATACCAGATACCCAGGACGGGATATCCCAGGAATACCGCATACCAGGGCAGTCCGCCGGCATCGCCATGTGGACGCAGCATGGACAGCTTCTCCAAATGGTGCGTCTCCTGCAAGGTAGCTACCATGGCGCCCCACCCGCCCATTTTTGTGAAACAGGCAATGGTGATGACAACGGCGCCGGCTACGAGCACCACTGTCTGGATACTTTCGGTAACGACTACGGCCCGGAGCCCTCCGATGATGGTATACACAGCAGTGACCACGGCGATCACAGTAACGCTGGTGTACATATCGATACCAAAAAGCGTTTCCAGTACGATCCCTCCCGTAAGCAATGAAAAGGCAATATGAATGATAATGGCCGAAAGAATGGACACAAAGGTCAGCCAATCCCGGCAGGCGCGGTTGTATCGTCTTTCCAGGAAATCAGGCAGGGTACTGACACCGCTGCGGATATAGAACGGGGCAAAGAAAAGCGCCAGCAGGATGAGCGTAAAAGCGGCCATCCATTCGAAATTACCGCTGAGCAATCCCGTGTCAAACCCGCTCTGCGCCAGGCTTACCAGGTGAAGGCAGGATATATTGGTAGCAAAGAGCGCCAGCCCGATCATGGGCCAGCGCAGGGTCTTTCCTGCCAGGAAATAATCATTGGACGACGCCTCCTGTCTTTTCCGGCGGATGCCCGCCCATAACCCCACGGTGACGATGCCGAGTATATAAAGCACACTGATAATGATATCTGGCTTCTTTATCATGCTATTTCAGATCGCAGCTGCTACCCGGCTCCTGCGGTGTTTTGTAAACACCGCCGGCAATGACCACCGGATGTACAAAATGCTTTTGAAGATGGGGAATATGTTCAAGGAATAAGGCCTGATGTCCAAGAGTGATGTGGTTGAACAATACGAGGTGCTGGTGCAGCTGCCCCATGTCCCCCACGTGCGGAACTACAGGAATCCCAAATCTACGACAAAGCAGGCTCACTGTTATGAACTCACTCACTCCCCCTACCCTGACGGCATCCACCTGTATGAACCCGGCACATTCCGCCTGAAGGTAATTCTTAAATATGATACGATTGGGTACGTGCTCGCCCAACGCCAGCTTTGTGGGCGCAATGCTCCTGGCCAGGGTCTTGTGTCCAAGGACATCGTCGGGGTGCGTCGGCTCTTCGATCCAATAGGGATCGATATCCTGCAGCTGCCGGCATATGCGGAAAGCCTGTGGCAGTGTCCATTGCTGGTTGGCGTCCAGCATCACTTTCACCTTGTCGCCCGCCGCCTGTCTTACGATATGGGCACGGCGTATATCCCTTTCCGGGTCGGACGAACCCACCTTCAATTTCATGGCCGTAAATCCATTGGCAACCGCCTTCACCGTATTTTCCCTCACCTTATCGTCAGGATAATTGAACCAGCCGATGGAAGTGTCGTACCCGGGATAGCCTGCGGTCAATATTCCCTGCCGGACATCTTTCCCTTTCCCGTTTGTTTTCAGCAGGGCGAGGGCCTCCCCCCTTGTCAGCTCGTCTTCCAGGTACGAAAGGTCCAGGGTCCTGATCAGTTCTTCCGGGGAAAGGTCGATGAGCAGTTTCCACAACGGGACGCCTCTTTTTTTCGCCCAGAGGTCGAAGCAGGCATTCGTCACGGAAGCCAGCCCCAGATGCACGACGCCTTTATGAGGCCCGAGCCATCGCAACTGCTGTTCGTTGGACAGGCTGTTAAAGATATTGCCAAAGTCGCTCATCAATTCCTCTATATCTTTTCCCTTTAGTTTCTCGGCATATAACTGCGCGGCTTTGCAGACCATATCATTCCCTTCTCCCAGGGTGAAGGCAAGGCCGACGCCCGTGAGACCGCTGTCATCATGTAGCTGGGTGACTGCATAGGAGTAGACGGGGTCCCGGTGAATGGCGTCGCTTCCGGCGCCATTGCCGAGGGGATAACGGGTATCAACAACGGATATCTTATTTATCATGATCGCCTGCGCTTTGATTATTACTTATCCCACAACGTCACCTGACTGATATTGGTATAGCTTTGGTTGGTTGCAACGGTCTTTATACGGATGACGACGAACCTCACGGGCGTGGGTGGATTATTGAGGATCGCATCATATGGCGCGACCCCATCGTCGGTTCTTACGACTTCTTTCAACAATGTCCAACCTTTGGCTGTCATATCCGCTGCCCATCCCCCATCACCAGGCGTCAGGCTTGTGATGGCGCCGGTGGTATCAGCGATGCCCCAGATCTCGAAATCCAGGGGATTGTGACAACAGCTCCTCCCTGTCTCCTCGATCTTGCCCAGGTTGCTATATATCTTGTGCATATCGAACGTGATCGTACCCGGTATGCCCGGGCCGCCACTGCTATGGAATATCTCTGGATAACCCCTCGGCTGCATATTGCCGTCCCAGATACGTGCCAGGTAGGTATCGCTGCCGTACGGGTTCAGGTCGTTGGGAAGATGAACTTCCGTGAAAATGGTCTTATCGCACATGAGATACGGAACGCTGTCATTGATGATGCTGTAAAAGGTGTCAATCGCGCCGATGGAAGGTATGAAAGAGGATTGAAAAGTAATTTTCGTACCTTCTTTAAAGTCCGGCAGGGTGACAGTGCTATTGCTTGAGGGCAAATAAGCGTAAACCGTATCACCGCTGTTGTTGACATATTTGCAGCGGGTGGCTATATTGATCGTGTCCGTTGGCGGCAGGAAGTTCAGGGTCGCAGACCCATCGCCGTTGAGAAGGCTCGGTTTGGAAAAGTCCAGCATGCGATTATGCAATCCTGACCGGTAGATGTTGCCATATACCTGGGCGTTGTCGATCTCCGTCACGACGCTCCGGTTGCCTTCCCCATCATAGGAATACAGGAAAAATGTGTAGGAGTACTCAGACAGATTGTTAATGATACATTTCACCGTGTCGCTGGTATTATGGGAAGCCGCCGGCATTACCACCGAGTCAGCGCCGTTGTTCCAGGTGACCACATATTTGGCAATGCTGGGATCCGGGCTGGGATGCCATGTCAACATAAGCCTTCCGTTGCCAGGCAGGACCTGAGTGCCGTTTACTTTACCCGGATAGGTGATCTCCGTATTGTTGAGAAAGGACCGGTAGTCCGTAGGCTTTTTACTGCATCCCCCAACTGCGAGGAAGCAGGCGAGTAAAATCCAGGAATTTTTATAATATTTTTTCATTGTCATATTTTTAACCGTTAGTGTTCGCGCCTGATATGCACACTATCTTGGGTCGCCCCAGAATGTCATCTCCGCTATATTGAAAAAGTTATTGGTCTGCGATACGTTCTCCAGGCATTCAAACCGCATGTACCGCACTCTGGGAAGGGCCAGGTCAAAATTATAGGAGAAGCCTGCATTCCAGAAAGCCAGGTCCTCATTGGTATACTGAGGATTGGGGAGTTTGGAAGGTTTATCCGGCAGGACAAAGGTGCCCAGGTTGATCCATCCGCCAGGTGTAGTACCCCCGACAGGCGGCAGGTTGTCCGCCGTCGGCATCGTTTCATCGACGGGCGTGGTGGTGCGGCCCCACAATACCCAGGTGAGCGGAGCGCCCGCCTGCCATAGCCAGTTACCGCTGCCATCGATGCCCCTGTTCCAGATCGTATAGCGGCTCAATTTCGCATCCTGTCCCATGTCAAAGGTGATCACAGCTGGCCAGACCAGGGGTTGAATGGGCTGAGCGGTGTGATAGCCGGGTGAGCCGGTGTTGCCATCCCATATATTTTGCAGTATCCAACCAAAGCCGGTGGCAACGTCGGTGCCCAATACATAGGGCTGGAACTTCGATTTACTCATCTGCGCCTCAAAAATGGGAAGTATGTCCTGAAATACCGTATCGGATATATTCCCCCATTTGTCAGTAACGTATACGCCGAACTTTCTCAATACCGTGTCATATCCCCTGAGGCTGAATTGAATGGTATCCTGGTCCGAATAGTTCTGTGATACGATCTGCCATTTATTCCGTGCGTCCGGCGAAATAGTTATAACGCCGACGGGGGCATGCTCTTTGTTGACGGCCATGATATGCACGCCTCCGAAATCATTGGCCATCTTCACGGTACGTCCGACCTTCATATAGGCGGGTGTATCGGGATGCACGGTCACGACTACAGAGTCCGAGCGGACTTCCGCCCTGCTCACCGTCCACAGCACCACCTGGTAATCCTGGCTTTTTGCAAAACCACCCACTGTAATACTGTCGGAATAGTAAGAAGATTTGGATTGCCGGCTGGCTTTGTCATTGATCTTGTATTGGGCTTGTACATAGAGTATATTCTTCGACTCGGGGAGGCTGTAGGTAATATAGGCTCCGCCGCTGAAGTTGGCGACCTTAATATTCGTCACGACGCCCGGCTTGGTCTTGTCGGTGGAAATGATGGTGTTATACCCGTCCGTTTTTTTGCAGCCCGGCTGCAGGGCCAGCAGCAGGATCATCATTCCTCCGAGGAGGCGATGACGTTGCAGCTGTGTGAATAATGTGTATGCTGTCATATAAATTTCTTTGAGCATTGATTTACCAATATAGGGTCTGTGTGAGGTTGGGGTTCGTGAGGATGTCATAATCCTGTATAGGATAGAAATAATTCCGGAGTCCGAAGATGGGCTGGAATACATTCACTACCTGGTAGTATCCATTCACCGTCTTGTTAAAGACGTTCCATCCCTGCACCGGACCCGTGAGAACGCTTTGCAGCTCTTTCCATCTTCTAAGGTCCCATCCGGCTTGCCCTTCGAAGGACAGCTCGATGCGTCTTTCCTGGTGGATGATCGACCGGAGACCATCTTTGGTAGAAGGTTTGCCCGCGTTGATGGAATAATTATTCCAGGAATCGACCACGCCCTGCAGTCCGGCCCTTGCCCGCACTTTATCGATCCAGCTGTACACCTCCGCGCTGGGCCCGTTCACCTCGTTCAGGCATTCCGCATACAGGAGCCAGAGACCGCTGACCCGCATGAACGGCCAGGAATATCCCTGCCAGACGCTGCTTTGCCCGGCTGTGGATTGATAAGGCACCAGTTTTTTCGCCCAATAGCCTGTTGTGTTGTATCTCAGCTTGTCGGGAGGAGCCGCAAATCCATTGACGGCATTGACGTAGTTCATGTTCCTGTCATCCGTATTGCCGGAACCGAACCAATTGGCGCCGTCGAAAGACACGTCAGCATAATAGCGGGGCTCGCGGTGGAAATTCCCCTTTGCAGTGGGATAGTTATTACGAAGATAGTAGTAATGGGATTGGTCGCCATACTGCACCGCGTACCGGCCTGCATAATCCCAGGTCTTGTCCTCGGCGATAGGCACACCATGATCGGTATAGAACAGCTCGGATTCGGCGATGGGCACGGAAAAATTGGAATACACTGCAAAGACATTGGCTGCCGCATCTGCCGTTACGCGGGGAGAAGCCATGTACTGCCAGCCGAACTGGGGGTTCAGGGTCCATATCTGTTCCTGGTTCCAGGGGTCTACGAAGGCGCCCTGGATGGTGAGCAGCTGCCGGACGGAATCCGTGAGATGGGCTATATTACCGGTGAGCTTCAGACTGTACAAACTGGCGTTGGCGGCATTGGCCGCATCGATGGCAGCTTTCGTCGCCGCGAGGGCCTTTTGCCATTTGCCTGGATCATAGGTGGCGGGAAAGAAACTGGTGCCATCCTTGCCTTTCATCGCAAGATAATCCGGGTTGCCGTTGAACAGCGGGCTGGCCTGGGTGGCCAGCACTTCAGCCTTCACCGCCAGCGCGATGGTAGACGTGATCCGGCCTGCTTCCAGAGCCGTATTCTGAATGACGGCAGGGAGGTCGGCGGCTGCCTGATCCAGGAGGCCAACCACATAATTGAAGCAGGAATCCACTGTTTGTTGTTTGACACGCACCTGCTCCGTCGTAGCGTCGACGGAAGGGCTTACGTCCACGATGGGAATGGGTCCATATTGACGGATCAGCCAATAGTGATAATAGGCTTTCAGGAACTTGGCTTCGGCTACCCACCTGGTCTTATTGTAAGCCGGCAGGTCTTGCGGTATATTGATATTTGCGATGAGGGTGTTGCATCGCCGGATGGCCTGCCAGAGGTTCAGCCCCATATTGTACCCGTCCCAGTAATTCAGGATCGGGTTTGCGCTGTTCTGCGTACCCCGGAGGATCTGGAAACCGTCATCCCCTCCTGGCCCGCCGAGGATGGACTGATCCTGCAGGGGATAGGGAAAAATGATCTCACCGGAAGTAGTAAAGCCTGCATTGCGCCGGACATCGGACAGGTTCTGCAGCGTACTGTAACATCCGAAAAGATAGGCCTGCGTCTCATTGGCATTGACAAAAGCGCTTTCGAGCGTGGCGACGTCGTCCGGCACGACATTCAGGTACTTTTTACAAGATGACAGCATGGCCACCGGCAGCGACACGGTCAGCAATATTTTTACAATCGTTTTCATCCTTTAATTTTTCTTTTTTAGAAGTTGGCATTGATCCCTACGTTGAAGACTTTCTGGATGGGATATCCGAAGCCTTGCCCTGCCATTTCGGGGTCCCATAATTTGAAATGGCTCCAGGTCACCAGGTTCAGCCCATTGAAATAGATACGGAGGTTTTCCATGAACGCATGCCTTACCAGGTTCTTGGGAAAAGTATAACCGATCTCCAGGGATTTCAGGCGCATGAAGCTGCCGTCCCTCAACCACCAGGTACTTTGCTGCTGGTTGTTGACATTGTCGTACGTGGAGAGCCGGGGCCAGAGGGCGTATAGGTTTTGATTCTCCTCGGACCAATGATTATCCGCATAGGCTTTCAGGATCTGGGCATTGTTGACAAAGGGTGTGGTGCCATAATACCCGTTATAACGGTCGTTCTGCGAGGTCGGGTTGATGAAGAAGGATTCCCTTGCCAGGCCCTGGAAGAAGGCATTGATGTCAAAGCCTTTATAGCCGGTGGATATGCCGAAACCGTAAATGATCTGCGGAGTGGTAGGCAACCCGATAGGGACCTGGTCATCCTGGTTGATGATGCCGTCCTTGTTGACGTCCCTGTACTTGATATCTCCGCCCTGCGGCTGTAATGCCGAGCCGAAGGTCTGGGGAGGGGAATTGATCGCTTCCTTGTCGTCGACGAAGAGCCGCTCGGCAATGTACCCGAAGGGCTGGTTGATAGGTTGCCCGGACTGAAAGCGATAGGGATATTTGTACTGTGGTTCTTCATAGTGTCCATACCTGCTGGAAGTAATGGTAAAATTGCCCAGCATGGAAACCCAAATATCTTTTGTAAAATTCTGCTTATAATCCATATGCAGGTCGAGCCCCTTGGCATAGGCTGTACCTAAATTCGCCTTGATGGTGGACTCCAGTCCATCCGTAACGGGTATATACCCTCGTGGCTGAAAGATATTTTCCCGGTACTCCCAATAATATTCGGCGATGACGTTGAATTTCTTGTAAAGAGAGAACTCCACGGCAAGATTGCTTTTGTGGGCGGTTTCCCAGGTGGCGTCCGGGTTGGGATAGTTCTGTATGCTGGGACCATTTAAGGTAAAGCTGTTGTTGGTGCCGAAAGTGGCGCCCGGGCCTGCATGGGGCGTCACGCTGGAAAGATAGAAGAAACGATTGTTCTCCACCTTATCGATGTTATCATTACCGACCAATCCATAGCTGCCCCTCAGCTTCAGCCGGGTGAGGATGTTGCCGATGTTGCCGTCCAGCCAGAACTTCTCGTTCGACACGATCCAGCCTGCCCCGATGGTAGGGAAAAGGCCGAAACGATGATCGGCAGAAAATCGCTCGGAGCCGTTGTAGCCGAAATTACCTTCGACGAAATAGGTACTCTTATAGTTGTACGTGAGCCTGCCCGCCACGCCCAGGTTCCGGTGAGGCAACGAAAGCTGTAAGGTAGCTGCATTGGCAGTGAGGGTCTGCTCCCGGGTGCCCACCAGGGTGGCTGCTATATTATGATCGCCGAAGCTATGGCTATAGTCCACCGTTCCCAGAAAGTAAATATATGTATTGACGTTTTTGGAGCCGGGGTAATAGCTGAGGTATTCCTGTGCGGACCCGGGTTGGTTGTTCAGCCATGTCAGCGAATATTTATTGGTGGCCGGCTCATATTCATTGACGGCATAATAGAAAGGCTTGTAAGACCGGGTAAGATCGAAATAGGCATACCGGTTGGTGCTGAACAATCCATGGAAGTTCAATCCGGGCGTAATAAAATTCAGGTGCTGGTTTAGCTCAAACTGGGCGGACATGCGCGACTCCGAAAAGCTTTTATAGCCGTACATCAGGTCGGCATAAGGATTATCCTGGAGACCGCCGGTAAGCCGCCCATTGTTACCGAAAAGGATATGCCTGGTCAGCCGGTTGGCGCTGTCCGGAGGAAAGAAAGCGGGGAAAGCGACGGGGCTGGTGTGGAGGGCCCTGTCATAAAGGTCTGTAGCAAAGCCGGATGCATCATCCGTGATCGGACCTGTGTAGTCGTTGAAATTACCCCAAAGCCGGACGACAGCCTCGGTGGTCTTGGTCAGCTTCATATTGACGTTGGCCCGCAGCTGGTAATTTTCATATTTCATGCCGGAGTTGAAGTTATTCACGGGGTTGACCTGCATGATACCATTGTCCCTGCTATAGGAGCCGGAAATATAATATTGGGAAAAATCCGTACCACCACTGAGGCCCAGATCCGCTCGTTGGGTAGTGGTCTGTTTTCTGAAAAGGGTGGACATCCAGTCGACAGCAGGATATCTATAGGGATCGTTGCCGGGTGCATGGGTCCAGGTGGCCTGGGCGCCCGCTATATCGTTGGGCGTGAATTGAGGCGTCGCCAATTCGCTGCGGGTGGTTACCGCCTCGTTGAACATTTTCATGTACGTGACAGGATCCGCCAGCTCCACGTTCTGGATTGGTTTGGATATGGAGCGCTCATACCGCAGATTTACTCTGGCCCGGCCTGTCTTTCCTGTTTTAGTGGTAACGAGGATGACGCCATTGGCGCCACGGGCGCCGTAGAGCGCGGCGGCGCTGGCATCTTTCAGAATGGAAAAGCTGGCGATGTCGTCTACGTTGAGGCGGGCCAGGTCATTGGCGCTGAGCTCGATATTGTCCACGAGGATCAGCGGGCTGGGACTGTACCCGAAAGTAGTGACGCCCCGGATAAAGAACTGGGCGTTGTCACGTCCCGGCTGGCCTCCACGCTGAAAAGCGATCATCCCGGCGACTTGTCCTGCCAGGGCATTAGTGAGGTTGCTGGTAGGCGTCCTCAACTGGTCGGGGTTGATGCTGGAGACTGACCCCACCACCGCCTCTTTACGTTGTTTCTGTCCATAAGCGGTTACGATCACCGTCTCACCTGCAGGGGCCGTCCTCATCACCACATTCAACGTCCTGAGGTTCTCGGAGACCTGGATCTTCTCATCCGAATAGCCAACATAAGAAATGACAATGACCGAACCCGGCGCTACGTCCAGGATAAATCTGCCGTTGCCATCCGTAGACGTACCTACATTACGTTGGGATTGAGAGACGACGCTGGCGCCTTCAATTTTTTTGCCGGCCGTATCAGTGACAGTGCCGGTGACGGTGATCTTGGTTCCTTGGGATCTGGGAGGGGCCTGGGAGAAAGCTTTACAGAAGATAACAAGAAAGAAAATCATCAGGCTTCCATAGTAGCCGAATTTCTTCATAATACAAGCATCGTTTTGGTAGTTATTTAATAAAGCAGAATAACACCAAAATTATACGTGAAGCTAACCGCGGAGAATAGTGGATTCGTTTATTTTGATGGATAATTCGATTATTACATGGGGGCTGACGGCTAGTGACCGATGATCACTTCTTCCAGCTCTTCCAATGTCTTTCCCTTTGTCTCTTTAACTTTCAGGCCGATGAACAGCGCCCCTAATGCACAGATACCGGCGTAAATATAAAAGGTGCTGTCCTGTAAATGACGATATAGAATGGGAAAGGTGAAAACCAATATAAAATAAGCGGTCCACAAGCTCAGTACAGCAATGGAAGTAGCGGCGCCGCGGACCTTATTGGGGAATATTTCGGAGATCAGCACCCAGGTGACGGGCGCCAGCGACATGGCATAGGTGCCGATAGCTGCCAGCAGGTACCAGGACACCTGCGATGATCTTACGGCCAGCATGCGGACGACAACGATATACAAGATCCCCAGTCCACATGCACCCAGCAGCATCAGGGGTTTGCGGCCTATCTTATCCACCAGCAGCATTGCCAGTAAGGTGAACAGCAGGTTCACACCGCCTATGAAGACCGTCTGCAATAATTGTCCATCCCTGGGTACGCCGATGCTTTGAAAGATGAGCGTGGTGTAGTTAAACACCACATTGATGCCGCACAACTGCTGGAATACCGCCAGGCCAATGCCGACAAGCACTGCTGGCAGCGCTGCCTTTTGAAATGCAGCCGCGTAGCTTATGCGAACGTTTTTCCCGGTTGTCCGCTGTATATCGGCCAGGCTGGATTGTGCGAAAGCTTGTCCCCCGATCTTCTCCAACGTGGTCCTGGCAAGGTCGGACCTGCCTGCTTTCACCAGCCAACGGGGGCTTTCCGGCAGCCACCATGCACCGGCGAAAAATAAGGCGGAAGGCACTACCCCCAGGCCGAACATCCATCGCCATGCGTCTTCGCCCATGTTGCGCAAAGAATAATTTACGAGATTGGTGACGAGGATCCCCGTGACCACCGTCAGCTGATTGATCGCTACCATGCGGCCGCGTAAATGGGCCGGTGATATCTCTGCTATATACATCGGCGAAAGCATGGATGCCATACCAACTCCTATGCCTGCCATAAAACGGGAGGCAATGAAGATACCACGCACCGGTGCAAAAGCCATCGCCAGGGAAGAGAGCCCAAAGATGGCGGCAGCCGTCAGCAACCCTCTCTTTCTGCCATACCTATCGCTGAGGGCGCCGGCGATCAGGCAGCCCAGGATGGCGCCTAGGGCCAGGCTGCCCGTGGCAAATCCCGCCCAATACTCATCCAGCCCAAACTGCCGCTGTAAAAAAGGCAGCGCTCCTGCGATCACGGCAAAATCAAATCCAAATAGGTATCCTCCCAATGCGGAGATAAAGGAGATCCCCAGGATATAGGCATTGTTATAGGCGGATCGTGGCATAGACAGCAATTTATATTAAATCGAATTCAAAAACCGTATTGGCATGATAGGTCTCACCAGGGTTCAAGATGGTACTGGGGAAATCCGGCCGGTTAGGGCTGTCTGGAAACGCCTGTGTCTCCAGGGCTATAGCGCCGTGCTGCCTGTAGGGTTCCGGGTGCGCTCCTTTTATGGCGCCGTCCCACCAGTTGGCAGTGTACACCTGGATCCCGGGCTGATCAGTCGTCACCCGTAACATCCTCCCTGAAAGAGGGTCATAAAGCGCTGCCGCCGGACGAATGCCATCCAGCACATAATTATGGTCAAACCCTTTGTCCATTGCCAGCTGCCCGATGCGGTCGCCAATACGTGCAGCCGCCGACAGATCCAACGGCGTGCCCGCCAAAGGCAGAAGGTTGCCTGTTGGCAGATTGTGTGTGGATTTCTCCGTATAAGCTTTTGCATGAATCATCAGCCTGTGATTCGCGATCAGGGGATCGTCAAAACCCGTCAGGTTGAAATAGGAATGATTAGCCAGGTTGACAGGCGTCCGCCGGTCTGTCACCGCCGTATAGCTGAGGGCTAATCTGTTCTGCTGATCTAAGGTATACTTCACCCGTACTTGCAAATTGCCGGGATACCCTTCTTCTCCATCCGGGCTGGTGTATTCGAAGATAACTCCCACCTCCTGTGCATTGAGTATGGCGCCTCCCATGCCCCAGATCTTCCTATGAAAGCCTCCGAAGCCGCCATGCAGATGGTTGCCATCATCATTCCTGGAGAGTTGAAAGGCCTGGCCGTCCAGGTGGAAACGGCCCCCGCCAATACGGTTGACATACCTGCCGATGATACAGCCAAAATACCATGGGTTCCGGAGGTAATCGACCGGGCTGTCGAAGCCCGCAACAATATTCCGTTGCACCCCATGGCGGTCCGGAGTATGAATGGACGTGATCGAGCAGCCTATGTTAGTGATACGGACCGTGGTTGCACCATTCTTCAGCGTGATCCAGTACACCTCCTGACCGTCCAGTTTGTCATAAAGGGTATTGGACCAGGATAAGGTTCCGGCAGTATATGTACGCTCAGTGCTCAACATGACAGATCCTGTTTTATTGCTTGTGTAATAAAGGAGGACATCTGTAGATAAACGGCTGCGCCCTGGTGGTTCATATCCAGTTGCAGGACTTCTTCCAGGTATTTGCGACCGGTGCGCTCTTCTCCCAGTCCAAGATGTCCCAGGCCGATGAGATAAGTGCAATGGATCTTGTTGCGTAGGTTGAGATCCGTATCGAATACAAGCATATCGGGCAGTGACACGGCGAAATAGTCGATGGTGATATGGTCCTCCATATGCTGCTGACCGAATGAGATGAATTGGCGAAAGATGGCGGCGGCCTTGTCCGGGTCGTTCAGCTTGATCCAGGCCAACGCCTGGTAGATGATCTTGTCCGGCTGCGGGTCATTGTAATAGATGGCCTGGGCAGGTTGGCTGATGCCGACCGTGGCTTCCCTAAACTTCATAATTGCGGTATCCACGTCCCCCAGCCCCTCATAAGCACATCCCATAAGATAGTCAATATCGTTCTCCTGAACTCCAAAGAGCTTGCCCTCGCCCAGGTTCGCCGGGTAAGATCGCGTGGCAGATAATAGCCCGATGGCTTGCTGGTATTCCTTTTTGTACAGCGCCTGCTTTGCCAGTTCGATATGACTGAGCAGGTATTGTCCCACCACCTTTCCTTCCCCTCCTTCCCATGGATGAAACTTTCGGGCGGCCATCAGGTGACGGGCCATTTCATATTGCCGAAGGTTGTTATAAAGGGTGACCTTTTCCAGGTAGAGATCATCTCTCAGCTCCACCAGGTGCGGATAGGTGTCAAGCAGCGACAGCCGCGCTTCGAACGACCGCCCCATGATCTTATACAGTTGGTCCAGCTCCATCAGCACACGTGCGTCGGAGGTATCAAGGGAAAAGGCTTTTTCCAGGTACTGCAATGCCAGCTCTTTTTTCCCCAGCTTGTTGCAGACAGCCAATGCCATGTTGCGGAAGACAGTAGGAAAGCTTGCGTCTATCCTGGCAGACTCCTCCCAGCAGGAGATGGCTTCGGCATATTGGCGCTTGTCATACCATAAATTGCCCAGGTAATGACGGGCCCTGGCATCCGACGGATTTAATTCGATGGCTTTTTTCAGGATCAGGATCTCTTCGATCTTGTTGGGGAAGGTGCCTTCCGGACGTTGTGCCGCGGCTGAAATGTAAAGGTTCTTTGCCTCTTCAACGCGTCCATCCTCGTGTGCATACCATGCCTTGTAATAGGCCGCCAATGTGTTTTCTCCGCTGAAGAACGACAGCAGCCGGCCAGCCTCATCGTAAAGCCCGGCCTGCGCATAATCCAAAGATATCTCCAGATAATTCTGCACGCTGTTCCGCATCAACGCCTTTAAAGGTGACGGATCGCCATCCCGAAGATAGGCTTCGAAAAGACAGCCGAAATTAAAGGGATCAATGGCCATGGATTCCCTGATCAACGCACGGTTGTCTTTTCCCGTTTTTCGCAGCAACACAGCCTTCAGGTGCCGTGCCGTGTGACTGTGATAATTCCGGATAAGGGATTTTTCTATGAGCGATAGAGCTTCTGCATATTTCTTTTGCGCCGTGGCGATCCTGGCTAAATTCAGAAAGGCGCTGTGCTGCCATGTGTCATTCCAGGTGGCCTTATAAAATGACTCGAAGGCTTCATCGGGACGACCTTGTAGTTTCAGCGACCATCCCAGGTTGTAGTAAGGTTCCCCATCATAAGGATTGGGGTTACGGCTGGAGAGGGTCCTGATTGCGTTCCTGAAATAAGACTCGGCCTTTTCAAATTGCCCCCGGCGAAGGAGCAGCAGGCCCATGGCATTGTTGCAACGAACGTCACCGGGACTTCTTTTTAACCCTTCTTCATAATAATCCACCGGGTTGAAGGTCGCGTGTCTGTACTGTTCGAGGTGCAGGCCATTGAGGTATAGATCCTCCACCTGTTGAATGTCACCGGGCGCCAGGGCGGGCGTAGCCGCCGGCGGTGTTTCTCTTTTTTCGGATGATTCCGGTTGCCATGATACGAGGACGCTACCAGTCTCTTCGCTGATGACGACCTTCCACTGCTGCGGTTCGCCCGGCGCTGCGCACCATTCGTCGAAAATATGGTAAGGTGACAGATCTGTGATAAACTCTTTTACGGGCTTGTCGTCTTTCAGCAGAGAGACCTTTACCTTTTCATATTTCGCCGTACCATAGGTCCTGATGTGCAATCGATCCCCCTCCCATTCCATGTTCAGCATGGCTTCTTTTGTGGCATTCTTCACCACACCCACCTGGCTATATGGCATGAAATATTGTTCGAAGGTCTTTTCTTCATTGGGCTGCAGCCAGGAAAAATCCGGTTGGTTGTCGGTGAATACACCCGTCATCAGCTCGATATAGGGACCATCCTCGTCTGTGAGGTTGCGGTCCCACGCCTGTCCAAAATCGCCATTGCCCCAGGTCCATTGCTTTTTGCCGGGGGAAAAGTGATGATTGGCCACATGCAGCATACCAGCCTCTGTATCATTTTCATAACAACCCATAAAGTCGTATTTGCTGCGGATGGCCATATAGGAAGTAGGTACGGGGATATTGGCATACCGGCTGATATCTGTTCCGGGAGCATAGTTGACCCTATAGTAAGTACCGGTGGCGATGGGAAAGTCGGACACATCCCGCTTGCCATGGTCAAAGACGGCGTAAACATCCGGGGGAAAGACGGACTGGTAATGATCGTTGACCTTTACAGCCGGGTTGGCCCACCAGAGAAAGGTCTGGGGAAAAGCGGTCCGGTTGAACAGCCGTCCCTTGATCTCCAGATAAGCCTTGTCCGGATATAAAGTAAATCCCGCCATACCTTTCGTGCGAAACATGAGCTCTATCTCGTTCACCCAAACTGTCTTGCTTCCATCGGGGTTCTCTTCGATGGTGAAGTCGACAGGACTATAGGTGCTGGGACGGTGATGCTGGGGCCAGTTGAACTCAATGCCCCCGGAGATCCAGGGTCCCGCCAGCCCCACCAACGCAGGTTTGATCACCTGGTTGTAATAGACGAAGTCGCGTTCCTTCACTTTATCATAGGCACGTTGGACCCGGCCTCCCAGCTCCGGAAGGATCATGATCTTAAGGTACTCGTTCTCTAAAAATACAGCAGTGTATTCCTGGCTTGTTTTCCTGTCGTCGATCTGTTCGATCACAGGATGAGGATACACCACTCCGCTGCTGCCCTGGTAGACTCTTTTTTCCAGGAACATAGGATTTTTTTCTGGCTGTCCGATCCTGTAAGTAGGGATGGAGATCTTCTCCACCCAGGCCTTTGCATCCGTCATAATCATATTTTTTAATCCGGGACCACCTTCACCATCAGCGCATCTTTCGGAGGTGCGGTCAGGGAAAATGCATCCTGGTCCTTTTCTATCCGGCCCAATGGGGCATCCGTGATAAAGTCTTTTAGTATATAGTTGCCCTTGCTAAGCCCGATTTCCCGCAGCCGGATCACCTGGCTGTAGGGCTGTTGCAGGTTAAAGTTAAAAAGAGACAGGAGCAAACTATCCTTTAAAAAAAAGGCCATCTGCTGATCGAAGCTGTCGCCATCGGAGAATCTCAACGGCGTAAAAGCCCGCGGCTTGCTGAAGAAAGCGCAAAATTTTGGATTATCGAGGAACTTCTTTGCTCTTTCTGCCGCCAGGGGCTGCCGGAAGTCAGATCCGTCACCGAGGATACTGCCCATTGTCATCATTGCGTACAGCCTTACCCTGATCTCCTGCTCGCTGAGGTCCGGGTTCTTCTGAAAATGCTGCATGATGCATACATCCAGGTTGGTATAGGGCCACAATGTGCCCTGCACCCAGCCCAGGTGAGAGGCCGTCGCCAGGGAAGCTTCAGTGCTGCCCCAATTGGGAAATCCTTTCTCATCGTCCCTTAAATGAGAGTAGACGTCGGTGGACAGAAATCGTGTATGCGCATATTGGTGAGGGAACATGGGCGATATGGCCTGGGTGATGAATATATCAGGCCCCAGGATGGAGTCGATGAGATGCTTCAGCATCATCATGCCTTCGTTGTAAGCCTGCATGCCCGTGCGAACCTTTGGATCCCATCGGCTGGAAGATTCCAGCGCTCCGGCCGTCAGGAAATCGATCTTTAAAAAAGCGGCATTGATCGCTTTGGCTTTCTGCAGCTGGGCGATGATGGATTGGCGCGTAGCCGGATGGGTCGGGTCCAGGGGAAAAGCGCCCCAGTCTCCGTCCTTATAAGCAATGGGTTTACCATTCGCATCCTTCAGGATCACTTCTTTTAATGGGTATGTCGTACCTGCCACCATCGTATTGTCCATGTTGTTCTTCCAGGTCCAAATAGCAAAAGGGATGAAATAAAACCCCATCTGCTGGCCGTTCCGCTTCGCATATTTACCAAGGGAGGCTAGCAGCTCAGTGGTATAGATCGATTGATCGTAAGAGTCGATGCTGAGAACGGGATGCGCCCGGCGGCTGAAATTATCCAGCGTGTGAAGGAAGTCGGATATTTTCCCTGCTCCCGGTGGCATCATCACCTTTTCATAGCCCAATACACCTTCCACACCAAAGCTATTCCAGTAGACAGGAGCATATTCTTTCCAGGAGAGACTGCCATTCAGCTGCGCATTCACCTGTCCATACCCGATGAAAGCAGTTCGAACATCGCTCCCGCCACTGAGATAGATCAACGGAGACGTAACCGTGCTGCCCATCATAGTGCCGTGAGGCATATGATCATGGGTACCGTCCAGTCCGCCGTCAGTGCGCGGTAGCGAAGCCACATCAGGCGTGGCAGCTCCCCCATATATCACAAAGGAATCCAGCTGCCCTTTGATAGCAGCGGTTCTGTACGTTATCCCGGTTTTCCAAAAGTCATGCCTTACACTACCCACGACCATGCCGGAAAGGGAGTTGTTATCATATACGCTGCTGAACTCATAGCTGATGCCCGCCGCTCCCGGCCAGTGCCTTTCGACGATCCCTACCCAGTCGTCATTGTCAAAGGGTTCGTCTAGTATGCGCGGCTCGCTGCCGGAGATCGTCAGCTGCCCTTTTTGCCCGGGCATTACTGCCATGGGACTGATATTCCTTGTTTCCACGGGCGCCTGGTCCGTCCTGCCTGCCTGCAGGTCTGTCAATATCCAGGGATGTTCACCATAAAGGGTGATACGTTGCAAAAGATAGATGGCGTGCTTGCCATCCATGTGGCGGATGTTGATCCGTATGCCATTGCCCAGACTGTCCTGTACGGCATCGATGCTATAAGGATGTTGCGCGAGATCTGACGTGGAAAGAACATCGCCCCCCGGTTCGCTCAGATATCCCACGGTGTTTGTCAGGGTGGCCCCTGAAAATCGATAGTCCACTTTCCCCGTTGCCAGGCGCAGGATCACACGGGCCTGTTCATTGCCCAGTACAACACTATCCGGATACTCGCGCAGGGTTTGAGCCTGCAGGGATGGCCCCGGCATACACAGGAACGACAAAGCGACGATGGCAGGTATCTTCATATATTAGTAGCCGGGGTTCTGATCATTCAAAGACAGAGCGGCGTTTGTCTGCAGCTCGCTTAAAGGTATCGGATATAGATTATTCTTTTCGGAAACATTCTGCGCCGGATGCGGATCGCCCGTTCCATTGATGGGCACATAGTAGGCTCTGGGGTTGTTATATCGCTGTACACGCGTCACCAGGGTACCAGTCCGCTTGAGGTCGAACCAACGCCAGCCTTCGCCGCCCAGCTCACGGGTGCGCTCATCCAGCAACTCCGTTCTCAGCTCCGTCTGGGTGGGTGTATGTCCCAGGACATTCTCCAGTTTGTCAAGGCCCGCTCGGCTCCGTACCTTGTTCAGCGGGATAAGCGCTGCCCCCGGCTGTCCCAATTCGTTCAGCACTTCTGCATACATGAGGAAGACATCCGCCGCACGGAGGTAATACACGTTCTTCCCCGAATTATAGATATCGATATCCGAACTGCTGATGTCGTATTTCTTCACCGTAGGCAGGCCCGGATCAACCCACCAATCCATCGTGTTTCCATTGCCATCATAACGGTGGGGCCAGATGGACGCGAGATAGCGCTTGTCATTGGCCTTGTCAAACACAGTGTCGGAATAAAAGGAAGTAGCCATCACCACCGTACCGCCGGCGCCGGGCGTATGGTTATTAAAGGCGCTGCCGGGAATACCCGGACCTGCATAAGAGCCGAATAGGTTCTGAAGACCTTGCGTATTGTTGGGGTCCGTAGAATACTGGATCTCAAACAACGACTCGGCGTTGTTCTCATGCTGGCCGTCGAAAAGCTGGGCATAGTCGTCCAGCAGCGTCAGGCTGTTATTGGTCTGCAGATCCTCGAATAAGGTCTTTGCATCATTGTAATTCTTCATGGTGAGATATACCTTTCCCAGGAGCGCCTTGGCGGCCTCGATGCTGGCCCTGCCTTTGTCGGCATTTTTGCTCCTGGCCCACAGGTTTGAAATTGCAAATTTAAGATCGCTGACGATCAGGGCATAAACATCAGCGGCAGGAGTACGTCTGACGCCGGCGGAAAAGGGAGTGGTTTCCGTGCGCAGCGGTATATCTCCATAGAGTTGCACGAGGTAGAAATAGAAGAGGGCCCGCATGAACCTGGATTCCCCTAACAGCCGGTTGCCTACAGAGGGGTCGGCGATCGAAGCGTTCGGGATACCTGTGATGGCAGCATTCGCATTGGCGATCCCAATATAGCAGTCCTGCCAGAAGCCGGAAAGCTGGTAGTTCTGGCTGCCGAACTTTATGTCATAGACGTCCAGGCCGGTGACATTGGCCCAATAATCCCCATAGCCCTGGGATTGGTAGGTACAGCGGACCTCGTCGGTGCCGACGACGCCGATCAGTGCATAGTCCGACTTCTTCAGCGTCTGCAGCTGCGTATAGATCCCGGTGACGGCCGCAGTTGCGCCGGCCTGATCCTTAAAAACCTGGGGCTGCGCTACGAAGACCTCCGGGGTATAGTTCAGCCCCTTCCTGCAGCCGGCGGCCATGATCACCAGGCCGGACAGTGCTGCCAGGTATGTTCTTATTTTATATGGATGGATGAATTGCATAAAATGTTTTTGATGATTAGAGGCCTAGTTTTGCGCCGATCAGCCAGGTCCTGTACCTGGGATAATTTTCCAGTTGGGTAGGGTTGCCGTTGTCAGGGTCCAGTCCCTTGTATTTGGTGAAAAGGAATGGCTCGATGGCCTGGACGTATACGTTGAGGCTCCTCAGCTTCATCTTCTGCGTCACGCTGCCCGGGATATCGTACGCCAGGTTAATGCTCTTTATCCGGATATAGTCCCCTTTCTGAATGGAATAGCTGGAGCCTTGATCGGGTCCGCCTGGCAGCGGCTTCAGCGACGTGGCAAATGCATTGGGCCTGGGAATATTGGTATGCGTATTGTCCTTCGTCCAGTAGTTGGCCCCCTCCTTCGTAACGTTGCCAATATTACCAAACCAGGTGTTGTACCACGTAAGGTTGGTATAGGGCAGGTTGTTCAGCTGCTGACCATACTCATAGGAAGCCAGCACGGTCATCGAGATCCCTTTATACCGGAAATAGTTCCAGAACCCGCCCCAGCCGCCGGGAATATTGTATCCTACGATGGTCTGGTCCTGCGGGGTGATCTTGCCGTCATGGTTACGGTCCAGTATTTTAACGTCTCCCGGCTTGCCGTTGGGATTCAGGCTGAAGTCATCGCCTTCCTGGTAAAGCCCGTTGAACACATAATTGACCAGTACGCCGCTGGGTGGCTCACCTACCCGTAAAGCAAGACTGACCGAATCACGTCCCGGCAACAGATGAGTGACCTTGCTCTTGTATTTCGACCAGTTGAACGTCATCTGCCATTCGAAGTTCCTTGTCTTTACAGGCGTAGCCTGGAAATTGATATCGATGCCCTTTGTATTCATGGCGGCAACATTCACCTGCTCATTGTAAAAGCCGGAGGAAGGCGCCAGGGTGAAGGGCATCAGCAGGCTGGTGATCTTCTTGTTATAAAGGTCCACGCTAAGGGATATGCGATTGTTAAAAGCGGCGATGTCCATGCCCAGGTTGGTCTGATGCTGACGTTCCCATTCCAGGGTGGGGTTGCCGGCCGTGCCGCCGACCTGGTAGCCGCTGGTGGCATTGCTGCCGTTGAAAGGATACTGTGCATTGTTATAGCGGGTGTAGATGGCGTCATATGGAAGGTTCTGGTTGCCGATGAGCCCGTAGCTGGCCCTGATCTTCCAGTCGCTTAATGTCGATTTGAGCCTGTATCCAAGGAAGGGCTCGTCTATCAGCCGCCATGCGACGCTGGCGGAGGGGAAGAAGCCATAGCGATTCTCCTGGCCGAAACGCGAAGAACCATCACGCCTGCCAGTCAGGTTCAGAATGTAGCGCTTTTTAAATTTATAGATCGCCCTGGCCAGGAAAGATTGTACGATCCAGCCGTCGTAGTTGGTATTGTCCTGGGTCTTGATACCGGCACTGCCCATATTCTTGAAAGTAAGCAGGTCGGTGGGGAACTGCTGACCTTTCATATCCATGGCCGTATTCTCTCTTCGTTCGTAAGTAGCGCCAGCCAAAATATTGAGGTCATGATCGCCTTTACTAAGCGTATAGGTAGCCGTGTTCTCCCACAGTACATCCGTTGACTTTGTCTGGTATACCTCGGCAGCCCCATTGACAGCAAATCCTTCTCCCGTATTTCTGGGATAATAATAATCGTTTTCACCGCTGAGCAGGTCGGCGCCGACGCTGCTCCTCAACAAGAGATTGCGGAGGGGTGTAACCTCGACATAAAAGTTGGCAAAAGTCCTGTTGGAGGTGTAATTATTCACCGAATACAAAGCCGAGGTCATGGGATTGCGAATGGTCAGCGCACCCGTGCTGTTGTCCGTGACGACCAGGGGAGCACCCGTGGAATCGAAGATAGGCATCAGGGGGCTTTGGGTCAGCGCCTGCTGGTATACGTTGGATGTAACGCCCTTGGTGAAGTTATGGTCCACATTGACGCTGCCGCCCAGTTTGAACACCTTATTGATCTCCGACTCGATGCTGAAATGGCCGCTGTACCGGGTAAAGCCGGTATTGATGATGATGCCTTTCTGATCCAGGTAGTTGCCGCTGAAGTAGACCTTGTTCTTCCCTACTCCGTTGGAGATGCCGATGGAATAGTTCTGCATGGGCGCTGCCCGGCGGGTGACAGCTTTCAGCCAGTCGTAGCTCTTGTATCCTTTGGCAATACTCTGCAGCTCATATTGATTAAAGAATTTGGCGTCCGGGCTGTCCACGCCAAATGTGATGGGGTCAGCGTCATTGAAAGCAAACTTCTTCAATTGAGCATATCCTTTCGCATCCAGCATATGGTAAGGGTTGTTCATGGTTTGAATACCATAATACATGCTGAAGTCGATGGTAGCCACGCCGGCCTTGCCATGTTTGGTCGTGACGATGATGACACCTGCCGCCGCCCGCGAGCCGTAGATCCCCGCTGCCGCCGCATCCTTCAGGACGTCCACCGACTCTATGTCAGCAGGGTTGAGGTCCCGGATATCCCCTGTGATCGCCACCCCATCCACTACGTAAAGAGGACCCTCACTTTGCGTGATGGAGTTGAGACCGCGTACATTAATGCTGTTGCCTGACCCCGGCGCATACCCCGAGCTGTGGACTTCCACGCCGGGGGTCCTTGACGCAAGGGCACTGGCCAGGTTGGTAGCGGGCAACTCATTGATCTCTTTAGAGGAAATGCTGGAAATAGCGCTGGTAAGGTCGGTCCTTTTTTCCTTGCCATAACCGATGACCACGACGTCGTCCAGTTTACGATCGCTTGTTTCCAGCAGGATGGTGATGGAAGTGCTGTCGTCATGCACGACAACCTCGCGGGTCTTATAGCCGGCATAGCTTACTTCGATACTTACACCGGATGCAGCCGGGAAGCTGAACCTCCCCCGGCTGTCTGTAATTTTCGTAACAGTACCGGCGCCTTTTGCTTTAATATTAATGGTCGCCAGTGGCAGGGGCGCGTGGGTGGAAGCGTCCTGGACCAGTCCCTGGACCTGCCGCTGCTGGGCAGCCGCCTGGTGGAAAGTACCTAGGCAGGCGATAAAAAAAATCAGATGGACAATGCTACGGAAAAACCGGTCACGTCCACCAACCTTACATGTTTGTATTAGTGGCATTACAATCGTTTTAGACAATAAGAGTTAATTCTTGCGTTAAGTGAGAGATTTAGTTTCAGTTCATCAAAATTCGACTTTAAGCCAATGAAAAAGAATAGTATTTTTTATGAAAATGATGGACTTTTTTCTGCTTTTCGTACTTTGCATAAAATCCATATGAATTGGAAAGAACTAGATCGCTACGCAAGCGGCAGGGATTCGAAGGGCAAAAGCTCATCGTTCTTCCCAAGAAGATCATGACGGAGTTTTTGACCAAAGATCCCATCACCCGGCAGACGTATATCACTGACATCGGACATTATCCAAAGGCTAAATTTCATTATGTTGAAAGGCCCGGCGGCATCAGCCAGCATATCATTATCTATTGTGTGGAGGGAAGGGGCTGGATCGAGATCGACAAAAAAAGAATGGAGATCGGCCCCTCCCAGTTCATTGCGATTCCCGCCAATGTCGCACATAAGTATGCGGCCAATGAGAAGGATCCATGGACTATTTACTGGATACATTTCAAAGGTGAAATTGCGGCCTATATCGTGGAGCTCATCCTGCAGAACTCGAAGAACTATCAACCGGAGCTTGCCTATAACGAGAACAGGATAAAGCTATTCGCGGACATCTATGCCAACCTCGAGAAGGGCTACAGCCAGGACAATCTTCGCTACGTCAATATGATCTTCTACCATTTCCTTTCCTCCTTGCTGTATGAGGATAAGTTCAATTATATAGAGAACAGGAAAGAAGGGGATGTCATCGCGCTTACGATAGAGCTCATGCAGAAAAAGATCCACACGATCGTGTCTCTGCAGGAATTCGCGGACTTCGCCAAGTTATCAGTATCTCACTTTTCCGCAGTTTTCCGGGAAAAGACAGGCTATTCGCCTATCGAATATTTCAACCACCTGAAGATCCAGAAGGCTTGCCAATACCTATTGCTCACCAACATGACCGTAAAGGAGATGGCGATCAGTTTGGGCGTGGACGATCAATATTATTTCTCCCGGATGTTCTCCAAACTAATGGGGTATTCTCCCGTGGAATACAGGAAAAGGAATAAGTCGGCAAGTCAGTGAGTGGGTCAGCGTTTCATCTCCCTGATAAGACGGCGGTTCCTTCTTTCAGCCCTGGAATTCTGCAGGTCGACGACGGCCCAGATGGCGGCGGGCAGCCAGCCGATGAGGGTGATCTGTAAGATCAAACAGACAATGAAGTGCAGTATTCTGCCTCGCAGAAGGAATGACACGCATGGAAGAAGGATGGCGAGGAGGAGCATGATGGCCGTTTTGCTGGTTTATACGAAAATAAGAAAAACAGGAAAGATGTAGTTACCGCTGGTATAAAACTATTGCGGCACCCGCTCGATCTTCGTCGGATGACTCAGCTTATAGTCGAATTTACTTTGATCGATCCCAGCCTGCCGGTTGACATAACCCTTCCTGTACTTTTTCACCCGCGCTTCGAACTGAACGATATCCCCTTCCTTCAATGTTCCCAACTTCTCAAAGCCTTTCGTCATATTGAACCAGAGATGGTCCGATATTAATTTTCCATTACCATCACGGATGCCCGTCAGCAGGACGGTCTCGGTGGAAGACCCTTTATAGCCGGACTTAAGGCCGTATTTTTTAAACACCCCTCTGAATAGATCCCGCTGCTCGTCTAATTTCTTCAGTTCTGTTCTCAAAATCAGTATTTTGCGGAGGATAAGAATACCAACCGAACGGCCAAGTTACATATTATGCCTGATACCTCCTTTTTCGACCGCGACCTGAGCTGGCTCTCCTTTAATTACCGCGTAATGGAAGAAGCAGCCCGGGAAGCGACGCCGTTGCTGGAGCGGGTGAATTTCCTGTCCATCTACTCCTCCAACCTGGATGAGTTCTATAGGGTCAGGGTGCCTGCTTTGGCCGCCCTGGGCAAGATCAAAAAAGCGAAAGAGACGGTGGCCGGCGCTGACAGCGCTGCCTTGCTGCAAAAGATCACGCAGGAGGTGGACCGTCAACTGACGCATTATGGCCAGCTCCTGGTAGATAATGTGCTGCCCCAGCTGTCTCAACAGGGAATCGAATTCATTTATGAGCCTGCGGCTCAAACGGCCATGCCTTATTCCCTGTCCGTGCCTGCTGCGGTGAAAAAGGCCGCTGCCGGATACTTCCATACGGAGCTGCTGGCTTTTCTGCAGCCAGTGCATTTATCCATGGCAAAAGACAGCTTTTTCCCGGGGAATGAAAGACTTTATTTTGCGGTTGTCCTTGGCGAACCGGCACAGGATATTTATATCCTCAACATACCTTCTGACAGCGTTTCCCGTTTTTTTACCGCGGAAGATGAGGGACGCAAATACATTCTCTTCATCGACGACATCATAAGAGACAACCTGGACTTTATCTTTCCAGGTCTGCCGGTGAAGGGGGCCTGTAGTATAAAAATAACCAGGGATGCAGAGCTGGAGCTGGAAGACGAATACGAAGGAGATATCGCGGATAAAATAGAAAAGAAGCTGGCAAAAAGAGACGCCGGCCTGGCCACCAGGTTCTTACACCAGCCGGGCATACCCGAAGGCATACTGCAGTCGCTGGTCGATGCCCTGGGAATTCATAATGCATCCATTGTGCAAGGAGGCCGATATCATAATCTGCGGGATCTGGCCTCTTTCCCTGTAAAGGACAAACACCTCTCCTATCCTGCCTGGCCGGCTGTTCGGTTCCAGGGGGACAGTGATCCCGGGGTATTTGATCGCATAGCTGAAGGCGACATCCTCCTGCATGCCCCTTATGAGAGCTATGATCCCGTGCTTCAATTCTTTAATGAGGCAGCCATCGATCCCGCCGTGGAAGAGATCTATGTCACCATGTACCGTATAGCCCGGGACTCGCGGATCGCCAATGCCCTGATCAGCGCGTCCCGTAATGGCAAGAAGGTCACGGTATTCGTAGAACTGAAAGCCCGGTTTGACGAAGCCAATAATCTCCAATGGGCCAAACAGATGAAGCAGGCCGGCGTCAGGATCATTTACAGCATCCCTGCCCTGAAAGTGCATGCCAAGGTAGCACTGGTAAAAAAAAAGGTGCAGGGGCGAATGGTCTATTATGGTCTGCTGGCAACAGGGAACCTGAATGAAAAAACGGCCCGGTTCTATACGGACCATATCCTGCTGACAGGCAATCACGATCTGATGCGGGAGCTGGAGCTATTGTTCATTTTCCTCAGCCGGCGCAAGGAACCCCGCAATGCTGAAAAGATACCGTTCAAACATCTGTTGGTGGCCCAGTTCAATCTCCAGGACAGGTTCCTTTCACTCATCGACCGGGAGATCGGCAATGTACGGCTCGGACTGCCTGCCTCCATCACCATCAAGCTCAACAACCTGGAAGAGCGGGTATTGATCAATAAATTGTATGAGGCTTCCAATGCAGGCGTATCCGTCACGCTCATCGTACGCAGCATTTGCTGCTGTATCCCGGGCATACCCGGGTTGAGCGAAAACATCGTCATCCGGAGGATCGTGGACAAATACCTGGAACACGGTCGTATATTCGTCTTTCACAACAATGGACAGGAAGAGATCTTCCTCGGTTCTGCCGACTGGATGAATAGGAATATCTACCGCAGGATCGAAGTATGCTTCCCGTTATATGACGAGCAGCTGCGCAAGGAAATAAAGGAGATCCTTCGATTGCAGACGGCGGATAATGTCGCGGCGGTTATGCTGGATGCGGGCCTCAATAATGTGCCGGTCACCGCAGGAGAGTTGCAGGTGCGTTCGCAGGAAGCGATTTATCGTTATATCACCCAAAAAAGATCAGAATAAAGACAGCCGGGCGCCTATTGCCGACCTGACGTAGTCCCTCACTGCTCCATTGAACTGTGTAGGAATATTCTGCCCCGTCTGCAAATAAAGCCAGTCGGTACCCGTGCCGGTCGCGCTATGTAAGATGCCCGCGGCAAGAAAGAACATCCACCTGCCGTTGAGGGAATAGTTCAATTTTACATTCCCTTCAAGATTATATCCATTCGCCTGGTCTTCAAAGCTGATGGGATGGCGGAAAGTGGAGATAAGATTCCAGTTGGCTCTTCCCCTATAGTGCACGATGTCGTAAAACAAGGCGGCTTCCAGGGAAAGACGCGCAGAAAAGTGAAGATCTCCCCGCAGACCTATGACGGCGCCTTCATATTTTGTGGCATACGTACTCTTAAGCCCTGCTGCTGCACCCGACTGGTCCGAAGACAACAAATAAAGTGATTGCCTGTGCAGCGCATAGCCCAGGCTGGGAGTAAGCGTGACCAGACGGCTTAAGTGGAACGGATATCCCAACGTTGTCCGCCAGGAAAAGCTCATGCCCTTATTGGCATCGAATGCGCCATAATAGGAACGGTTGGTTCTATTGTCTCCCTGGTAATCCATGTCGGTGACGCTGCCGGAGGTAATAAAATGATGGGAAAATGTGGAGCCTAATTCGAATGACTTCCAGCATTTCCATTTCACTGCAGCCTCCAGGGTGGGACCGGCCAGTTTCTTCCATTTCAACTCCGAGAGGATATTCGGGTTGGCGCCCTGTGTGTTGCCTGCAATGGACCAACGGAGATCTTCGGACTGATACCCGGCGGAGAGAGTGAAGGAGAGACGGGAAGAATGGGCGGCCGGCTCCGGGTTCATACCCCCCTGCGCTTGGGACAGCATCGATGCCGGTAGCAGAAACAGAAGTAGGATGTATTTTTTACCCGGGTTAAGGATCATAGTGTTATTCATTTTCTATTTTCCAGCGATTAAATATAAGCTATCCGCCGTACTTTTACCAGGCAATCCCAACAAAATTGTCTTATTCCTCCCAACAGCACGTCTTGCTTAACAAGCTGCCTGCCTTTTCCGCCGGTAAAGGTTATGCAGGGCTTTTCCGCAGGAGATGGCTGTATCATTCACTGTTCTGGCTATGCTTCTTTTCTTCGGCGGCACTAATCGCGGTGAACGTTCGCCAGGTCCGGCACTGGACCTTTTTTCTGCAGCTATTGACCCTGCTGCCGCCGGACATGCTGCAGGTATACCTCAATATCTATGTGCTGATCCCATTGCTTTTGTTCAGGAAAAAATACATTCTTTATTTTTCCACCCTGCTGGCATGCATATTCCTGCAAACGGCGCTGTTTATCTGGTTGCACAGACAATATATGCTGTCGGGGGAAACGGCCTTTGCCTACGTGATGGATTTTACGCTGGGTAATTGGGGCATCCAGAGCCTGAATATCCTTTCCCTGGTCGGTTTGACAACGGGCATTAAATTCCTGAAGGACTGGATGTTGCAGGAGGAGCGATGGCGGGAGCGCGAAAAGCAGCATATCGAGACGGAATTGAGCTTCCTTAAATCCCAGATCCATCCTCACTTTTTTTTCAACACGTTGAACAACCTGTATTCACTCACCATCCGAAAGTCCGAAGAAGCGCCTGAAGTAGTGCTGCGGCTCTCCGACCTGATGAGCTATATGTTATATGAATCCGGCGCCGCCACCGTTCCGCTGGACAAGGAAATTGCCAACCTGGAAAATTACATGGCGCTGGAAAAGCTCCGCTTCGGGCAACGGTTGACGCTCTGCTTTGAAAAAAAGGGGGATACTGCCGCCGTAAGGACGCCGCCGCTGCTGCTGCTGGCCTTCGTGGAAAACGGATTTAAGCATGGACTCAAAGACCGGATGGGTCCTGTACGGATCGAACTGTCGCTGGATGTACGGAAAGACTGGCTATTCTTCGAGGTCTCCAATCCCGCACAACAGGAGCCGGAAGAAAAAGAACAAGGGGGCATAGGGTTGAAGAATGCCTCCCGCAGACTGGACATACTTTATGGGACTGGCTATTCTCTCGACCTGCGACGGATGGATGGTATATTCAAAGTACAACTAAAAATCCCGCTGTCATGAACGCGCTCCATTGCCTCGTCGTGGATGATGAGCCGCTGGCAATCGATGTGGTAGTAACCTATCTGCAAAGGCTGGAGATCCGCCCAGTCTGTTGCGGGAATGGGATCGAAGCGCTCAGGCGCCTGCAGGAAGGCCATTTCGACCTGTTGTTCCTGGACATTGAGATGCCGGGCCTCAACGGGATCAGCCTGCTGAAAAGCCTGGCTCACCGGCCTGCCGTGGTCATCACCACCGCTTACCGGGATTTTGCCGTGGAAGGCTTTGAGCTGGAAGTCCTGGACTATCTGGTAAAACCATTTTCTTTTCCCCGGTTGCAGCAGACCATGGAAAAATTCAACCGCTGGAAAGGAGTGGATCACATTTTCCTGAAAGTGGACAAAGAGCTGGTAAAGGTGGCGATGAAGGATATCCTGTACATTGAAAGCAGGAAAGATTATGTGAAGGTGCTTACGGCAGCGGGGGAATATCTCTGCCATCAGACGCTCACGGATATCACGGCAAAGCTGCCACCTGAAAAATTCTTTCGGCTCCATCGTTCTTATACCGTGGCATTGGACAAGATCAACCTGTTCGTGGACAATTGCGTGCATATCCACGGCAAAGCCATCCCTGTATCCAGGGAGCATAGTCAGGAAGTGAAACGTCGGCTGCAGGCATAAGTGACCACGGACCTTGTCATCCGTCGACAAAAAAACACACTTTGTCGAATTTCTGCACGGAGGTTGAATTTTTACTTGTTCCGGCAAGGGAGGGTTGGTACATTTAGTATTTATGAAACGAATTTACTCCATCGACATCGCCAGGGGGCTGGTGATGATCATTATGGCACTTGACCATACCAGGGACCTGTTGCATGCAGATTCCATCGTCCAAAGTCCCACTAACCTGGCCACCACGACGCCCGTTCTTTTCTTTACGCGTTGGATCACCCATCTTTGCGCTCCCAGCTTTGTCTTCCTGTCAGGTGCTTCCGCGTGGCTGTCTGCCCGGAAAGGAGATGCCCGGGAAAGCCGCCGGTGGCTGTTCAAAAGGGGGATCTTTCTCGTAGCGCTGGAGCTGACCCTTGTCAACTTCAGCCTTTGGTATGACATTCACTTCCGGTCTATTATATTCCAGGTCATTGCCGCCATCGGGTTTGGGTTCATCGGCCTGGGACTGATGTATAAGCTTTCACCCAAAACGCTGGGCATTATAGGACTGTCGATCATATGTCTGCATGATCTCCTGCTGCTGATACCCATGACCTCCATTACGGGCCTGCAGGTGGCAGGCGCCTGGTCCTTCGGAGGCGGCATTGTCAAACTGGGTAATGTGACCCTGATCTTTGGCTATCCCGTATTGCCCTGGTTCGGCCTCATGCTGGCGGGATTTGCTTGCGGCAGGCTATTCGAATCACCCATCGAGGTGCGCAAAAAACAATTGCGCCGTATCGGGCTGATCGCCCTGGGCCTCTTCATATTGCTGAGAGCCGCCAATGTATATGGGGACCAGGCCCCGTGGAGCGTGCAGAAGAGCCCTATATTCACTTTCATGTCCTTTATGAATGTCAGCAAATACCCGCCTTCCCTGCTTTATACGCTGGTGACCCTGGGCCTCCTGTTTCTCTTCCTTTCCTTCATCGACGGAAAGGAAAGCGCCTTTACGCGGATAGCAACCGTGTATGGCAAAGTGCCGATGTTCTATTACCTGATACATTGGAACCTTATTCATCTGCTGATGCTGGCAATGGTCTTTTTACAAGGCTTCCATGCCGATCAATTGGAATTTGGGACGTTTCAGTTCGGCAGGCCCCCCAACAGCGGGATCAGTCTTCCATGGGTCTACCTGGTATGGTTATGCGTGGTCGCATCATTGTATCCTCTATGCATTTGGTATGGGCGTTACAAGACCCTTCACCCCGAAAAGCGCTGGCTGAGATACCTGTAGGCGGGCTATTGGACGGGCTGGCTGAAGGTGACAGGCTGCCGGATGGTGCCTTTCACCTTCCGGTGATGATCCATGGCGGGGATCCAGTCAGGAGAACGACGTATGGCTTCGAGAGCTATCTTGTCAAAGGCAGGATAAAAAGGGACTTCCACCTCCGCGTCCATCACCTTGCCATCTTCATTGATGGTGGCCCTTACTACCACTGTTGCTTCGTCCGCGTTGGAGATCTTATACTGATCGGGAAAATACAGGGCCCTGCCCAGGTAGTTGGCCCAGGCCCTCTGTCCACCGGGAAATGATGCTTCCCTGTCATCATTGGTCGTGTCAGTCAATGGCGCCCCTTTCTCGTCGTAAAATGTTTTTGCCTGCAACCTTCCCCCGGCATCGTAGATCTCTGTAGCGCTGAGCCCTCCTGCCTTATAAAAGTATTGCCATTTACCGTATTTTTTATATCCGGGCGCATAGCGGCCGGCAACAGAGGGATTACCATTGTCAAACCAGGCAATATGTACTCCACTGCCATCCGGTTTGTAGTTACCGGAGTCTCTCAGATAGCCGGAATGATACCAGCCGATGCGGACGCCAATGGGAATGCCGTTGTCATATACGGTGGAATCCGCCATAAGGCCGTCACTGAAATAGCTCAGCCATAGGCCTTGCTTCTTACCGTTGCGGTAAGTACCTGACGATTCGACAATACGTGTGGGATGGACATAACGGAAATAGCCGGAAGGGACCTTACAGGAACTGTCCGTATAGAGACCTTCCATCTGCAAAGTGAGACTGCGTAAATAATAGTCTTTCCTGTGCCAGCCGGAATCTGTGTTTTCGGCGATGCTGTAAAAACGCGCATGAGCGACATCCGTGGCACGCCAGAGATAGTCGAAATATTTCTCTGTCTTCTGACAACGGGCTGCGGGTACAGCCAAAGAACAGAGCAATGCGAACACAAGGGGTCTGGTCATGACTTTTGCTCTCTACGCCTTAAAGATAGTTTTTAATTCGCATCCTGTCAATGGAGCCAGGCACCTTTAGGTAGCCAGGTGACTGGTAAAACCCCATGCGACCAGCCGTTCGTAAGCCGCCCAGACCTCATCAGGGATGTCCTGCGGGATCTGGAACCCCCTGGCAGGATAGATCCGGATGCGCTGGAGATCGCCGACCATAATATTGATAACCTTTTCCATGGGGATCTCATCGGTGGGATAACCTTCGAAGCTGATCTGCGGAGAGGTGACGATGAGCTTTTTGTCAGGCCAGTGCTTTTTAAAAGTGGCATAGCTCCTTCTTTCCATATAAGGCTTTTGCACAAGTAAGAAAGTTTGAGGGTCAAGGCCTTTCTCCCGGAGCAGCTTTTGCGTAAACAGAATATTTTCTCCTGTATTGGTGGATTGGTTCTCGATGAAGATAGCTTCCGACGGAACGCCTTTGTCGAGGGCAATGCGGGCAAACTTGTCGGCCTCGGGATCTTTCCATATCCCTTTTGTCACGTTGCCCAGGCCGCCGGAGAAGATGAGGATGGGCGACCAGCCCTGCAGGTAGAGATCAGCCCCTCTGTCGGCAACCCGCAGATCATGGCTGCCCAATACAAGGATGCAATCGGCTTTTTCAGGGATATGATTCAAATGATGATAGTCCCATAGTTTCCTGGCTTCGATGAGTACTTCCTGAGTGATCATAATAGGGATATAATGGACAGCGCAAATATAGCGGTAATTTTAGTTGCTGCCCGCCAGAAAGCGGTAACCTACCCCTGATTCAGTAATGATATGTTCAGGATAATTGACGTCTTTTTCGATCTTTTTTCGCAGCTGGGCGATGAATACGCGCAGGTATTGCAGCTGATCGACAAAGTCAGAGCCCCATATTTCGCGGAGCAGATATTGATGGGTGAGGACTTTCCCCGCATTTTTTCCAAAAAGCGCCAGCAGGGCGTACTGGGTAGCGGTGAGCTTCAGCAGCTCGTTGTCCTTTTTTACGGTGCGGGTGGCCAGGTCGATCTCCAGCCCGTTGAGACGGATGATGGGACCATCGTCCTCCGGTCCGGCGCTGCGAAGGGCAGATCGGATCCTGGCCAACAGTTCGCCGGTGCGGAAAGGCTTGATGAGATAATCGTTGGCGCCATTGTCGAGGGCCGTCACGATGTCCTCTTCGCTGTTGAGCACGGAAAGGATGATGACGGGCTTGCCAAACCATTCTCGCATTTTTTTCAAAGTGGCATGTCCACTTTCATCCGGCAGGCCGAGGTCGAGTAAGATCAGATCAGGAGAATGTACGGCTGTCATCTGCAGCCCTTCGCGGCCGGTGGCAGCCTGGAGGGTCGTATACCCGTTGGATTGCAGGGTGATTTCCAATATCTTACGAATGGAGGTCTCGTCATCGATGACCAGGATCTCTGCTGTAGGGTTCATGATACGGATAGTTGAAGCGTTAGGTTTTCGCTGGGCAATGGATTGCAGCGGGCAGGGAGACATGCCGGCAGGCTGATGAGAAAGCGGGCGCCACCGGAGGGCCGGTTAGTCAGCGCTATCGTGCCATTATGCGCTTCCACAAAACCTTTGACAATAGACAGCCCCAGGCCTGACCCGCCGATGCGGGAGTCCTTCAGACGGTAGAATTTCTCAAACACTCTATCGATCTCCTCTTCAGGAAAGCCTGGGCCGTCATCTTCCACGATGATGACCAGGAGCTCGTCGAAACCTTCTGCGCTGATGCGTATCCAGCTTCCTTCAGGCGTATAGAGGGCGGCGTTAAAAAGCAGGTTATACAGCACTTGCTCCATGAGACCATAGTCCAGGCGGACCAGGGGGAAGCCATCGCTGATGGCCACTTCAGGCTTTCGGAGGAACAGCGGCTCTTCCAGCTGATGCAGGATGGAAGAGACCATCTCATGGATGTCGTGCCAATCTTTTTTAGGCTGTATAAAGCCGGATTCCAAACGGGACATGTTCAACAGGTTCTCCACGTGCCGGTTGAGACGCATGGATGCGACGGATATTTCGGTGAGGAGCTTTTTACTATCTTCCCTGGACAGGCGCGATGGCTCTTCCAGCAGGTTGTCCGTTGCGCCGATAATCGCGGCGATGGGGGTCCGGAACTCGTGAGAAAGGGAGTTCAGCAATGTATTATACAATTTCAGGGTTTTAGCTTTTTCCTCTTTTTGACGGGCGATCTTTTCAATCTGCCTTATTTTAAAAGTAAGAACGGCATTCACCAGCGCAATAACAAAATACATGGACAGAAGTATCTCGTCCTCCGTATTGCCTACCCGGAAGTTATAGCGGGGTAAAAGGAAAAAATAATCCCATATCAGGGCGCTGAGCACCGCAGTTAGCAGGACGGGGAGAATATCGAAGAACATGGCGATCAGCGAGAGGGTCAGCAGCAGGACAAAGGCGACGACTTCAGCACCAATATAAGCGGAAAAAAGGAAGCAGACGGCGGATACGAGACAAACGGACTGAATGCTGAGCAGGTATTGCCAGCGTTTACTAATCCTGGAGCCTAAGAACGGAGGAACATATGCATCCTGCATGCTATATAATAATAAAATTGATATATCTAATTTACGAAATAAGCGTAATATATTCTAGGCAATATATGTATAAAATAAGAAAGAAGGCCTGGGAGCCTTCTTTCTAGGTGCAAAATGGGAGTAAACCAAATATTTTAACAATTTCTAATGCATTGCTTCCTGCTCTTTTAAGCCATTGGGCGTTGCCACGAGCAAGGTGCCCTGTACGTATTTCTCATCATGCTGGCTGGCATCCAGGCCTTCTTCTTCCTCATCACTTGTTACACGGAGGGGAACGATGACATTGATCACTTTGAAGATGACGAAGGATACGGAAAAGCTATATCCAACCGCAATGGCCATAGCTTTCAGCTGTGTAAAGAAGAAAGCGGAGTTGCCATAGAACCAGCCGTCGTTGCCGGCGCTGTTCACGGCCTTGGTAGCAAAGACGCCCGTCATGAGCATACCTACCATACCGCCGATACCGTGGCAGGGGAATACGTCCAGCGTATCATCCAACACCGTTTTGGTAGCTTTAATATGTACGGCGATATTGGAAACAAGCGCTCCAAATACACCAATGAAAATACTTTGCGGCACGGCGACAAAGCCGGCTGCGGGCGTGATGGCCACCAGGCCAACAACAGCGCCTACGCAGAAACCAACCACAGATGGCTTCTTGCCTCTCACTACGTCGAAGAACATCCAGGAGAGGCCGGCCGCCGCCGCAGCTGTATTGGTAGTGGAAAAAGCTGAAACGGCCAGGGTATTGGCAGCTACGGCAGAACCTGCGTTGAAGCCAAACCATCCAAACCACAGGAGGCCGGTGCCAATAAGTACGTAAGGTATGTTGGCTGGATGCGTTGTCAGATTGTCAATATGAGACTTCCTGCGTTTCAGCACCAGGGCGCCTGCCAGAGCGGCGCAACCGGCGGAGATATGCACTACGGTACCGCCGGCGAAGTCAAGGGCGCCCATCTTGGCGAGGAACCCATCGGGATGCCAGCTCCAGTGAGCCAGGGGAGCGTAAACCAGCAGGCTGAACAGCACGGTGAAAAGCACATAGGCTGAGAACCGCATGCGCTCAGCAATGGCGCCTACCACCAGACCGGGGGTAATGATGGCAAACATCAATTGAAACATGGAGAAGAGCCCCTTGGGAATAGAGGTCGCGGCAACCCAGGGCTTACCGGACATGACGTCTTTGTAAAACAAATGTGTAGCGGGGCTCCCAATGATCCCATGGATGGAATCGCCAAAGCAGAGGCTATACCCGACCACGATCCACAACACTCCTACCACACCTGCCGCAACTACGCTTTTCATCATAGTGGAAAGTACGTTCTTCCGGTTAACCATACCGCCGTAGAAAAAAGCAAGACCGGGGGTCATTAAAAAAACCAGGGCGGTCGCGACCAGGATCCAGGCGATGTCGGCCACATTGTATTTCCCCTCGTCAAAATTAGGTAGTGTCGGAACGAATATAGCTGCGACAGCTATCACTACCAGCGTAATAAATGGCAAAGTGCTTTTAAGAGTGAATTTTTGCATAATCTCGTAGATTTCACGTTAGAAAAAACAATAATTTGTTGTACCAGAATGGAAAGTTATAAAGAATTTATAAAATAGAATAAGATTATTGTATGCATTAAAATTATAATACAATGTAAATAACTCTACAATTGCATTATTATTAGGTATTTATATATTCTTACACAATAAATGGTACAAAAAATTTTTATTAATTCTTTATTAAAGGGGGGTCGAAATTGCAAAATATTCATTACCTATATCATATTTAGCAAGTATTCATATGACAAAAGCCGCCGGTAACACACCGACAGCCATGAATGGATGCATCGTCCACATTGACAGCTAATCTTTTGTAGCAAACCTGGACAGGAGGTCGGGTGCGGTGCCCGGCATTTTTACCTTATATCTGTAGTTGCCGCCGAAAGCATCCTCCTCTTTCAGGAACTCATGGGTCTCCTTGCTGATCCAGAAAGTTTGAGTGTAAGGCCCCCGGGGACTTTCCCCTTCAGTGAACAGCTTCCAGCAGTCCATTTTTTCCCCATTCATTAAGGTGAGCGCCTCACTCCCCGTCACCCGGTAGAGCAGGTATTTGGGGGGTGCCGCGCCGGCATCATAGAAATTGATCAAAAAGGACTTGCCTGCGGCCAATGGCAGCATCTCGAAAGTCTCGATGTCCAGGTTCCAGTTGAAGTTGGGCTCGGAAAATCTGAGGTTGAAGGATTTTTTATCATTGTCCGCCACGGTGTCAGCGCCCTTGATATTCTCTCCGCTCCAGTCATAGGCTGCTATCTTTCCCCGTACTGTCTCGCAGTGGTACACAGGGGCAAAATCCGTCACACTGTTCAGTGAGTACACTTTTCTGTAAGAGGCGGAGTCGCCGCCATACCAATGCTGCGTGATCGCGAAATAGCGCTTGCCGCCTTTGTCTTCCATCGCAATATCCCGCATCCAGTACCAGAACCCCAGCCTGTCCGCCTTTTGAGGATATTGATAATAGACCAGGTATTGACGCAAACCCGGCTTCAATACAGTCGTCAGCAGGTGCCCTTCACCGGGTCGTATAGTGTCGGCCTGGCCGACCTGTCCCCGGGAAATGGCGGCAACCAGCAAATGGATCAACAGCAGGGAAATATAGATGAATGTGCGCATATGGATGATTTTAACAGTGGCCAAATCTCCCTATACCCGGCGGAATACACAACTCCATTCAATTGCCGCGCGCTCCTTTTTAACCAGGCAGGAAGATCGTTCAATACCAACGTCGTTGAATGGGCGGGGCCGATCATTGAAAATCACTCGTCAGCCGCCGAAACCTTAGTAATTTGCGAACCATAGCTGATGAACATCTTTAACGAAAAAGCAAGCCCGCGTCAATTACAGATTCTTATCTGGGGGGTGATCTTCCTGATCAACTTCTTTTCCCTGCTGCCGATGGATGGACTCCTGCAATCCATCGCCTATACCTTTCTGAACACCTTCTTCTATGCCGTGATCATTTATGGCAACATCTATTTTCTGTTCCCGAAGCTGTATCAAAGCAAAAGGACAGGATGGTATGTGGTCTCGGCCATTCTGTTGCTGGCGGCAACCGGTCTGCTGAAGACCTGGATCAGCCAGCTGATCTACAATGCCTGGTTTGCTAAAAAACATTATGCGCTCACCTGGGAGAACACGGTCTACGTGACCGTAGGATGCGTCGTCGTATTCATCCTCAGCTTTGTATTCCGTATCGCATTGGCTTATTTCACGCTGAAACGCCAGGCCCAGCAGATGCAGGAGCAGAAAAGCCTGGTGGAGCTGCACCTGCTGAAGTCCCAGGTCCAGCCGCATTTTCTTTTCAATACGCTGAATAATATCTATTATGAGGCTTTCCGCGAAGCGCCCCGCACAGCCCTGCTCATCGGCCGGCTATCCGAGATCATGCGTTATTTCGTCGACGAAAGCCCCAAAGAAAAAGTAGCGCTGGCCACGGAGATACAGTTCCTGGAAAATTACATCGCGCTGGAGAAGATCCGTATCCGACATGGCGTGGAAGTCGTTTTCTTGCGGGAATGCAATGTCAGGCATCTTATCCCGCCGATGCTGCTGATGACCTTTGTAGAAAATATCTTTAAGCATGGGATCGATCGCGCGGGTACGGAGAACAAGGTGACGCTTTCCCTGCTGGAAAACGAAGGCTACCTTATCTTCCGGACGGAAAATGAGCTGCAGGAACCTCCGGTAGTGGCTGCGCCACAGGGTTTCGGGCTTGAAAATCTGAAAAGACGGCTTACCTTACTATACGGTACCCATGCTCAACTAAGTGTTTCGAAGTCTGAAAGGACTTTTCATGCTTATCTAAAAATTCCTCTGTTATGCCCCTCCGTTGCCTCATAGTGGATGATGAACCCAATGCAGTAAGCCTCCTGGAGATGTTCATTGGACAAAACACCTCCTGGCAGCTGCTGGGCAAGTGTTACAACGCGCGGGAAGCCCTGACCTTTATAAAGGCACACCCGCTGGACCTTATTTTTCTTGACATCAATATGCCGCAGCTCTCGGGCATGGAAATGGCCTCTCTCCTACCCCCGGATATCCGCATCGTATTTACCACAGCTTATTCCGAGTATGCGGCGGAAAGCTATTCCTTTCAAACGATCGACTATCTGCTTAAACCCATCACACTCCGTAGGTTTTACTCCTCGCTGCAGAAAATAGAGGCCCATTTCAGCATGCTGGAGGGCCAAAAACAGTCCCAGACCGCCCCTGCCCCTCTCATCCCTTCCAGGGAAGAGTATTTTTTTATTAAATCCGGAAGGACCCTGAGCAAGGTGCTGCTGAAGGATATCCTGTATTTTGAAGGGGAAAAGGAGTATGCCCGGCTGGTAAGCACGCAGGATAAAATATTGATCTATAAAAGATTGAAAGACATTGAGGAACAGCTGTCTCCCTCCTTTACCCGGGTGCATAACTCCTACATCGTCAATGTGGCGAAGGTGGACAGTATCCGGGACAACCATATCTTCATCGGGGGCAAGCAGATCCCCATCAGCGAAAAATTCAGGGACCCCTTTATGAATATCATCCGGGAGAGGACTTTTTAACAGGGATCAAGACTTACTTTTAGTACTAATGCCAGACCTTTGACGTTAATATTCAAAACCTTGAAGCATTGGCGCCTGTAAAAAATCCCCCAAAAAAGAAATTCCGGCTCGTCCGCATCTTCTGGATCAGCTTTTTCAGCGGCCTGTTGGCATTTATCCTGCTGCTGGTGCTCATCGGCATGGGCACTTTTGGCAAGCTGCCATCCCTGCATGAGCTGGAAAATCCTACGCTGGTGCTGGCATCTGAAGTACTGGCCGATGACGGCACTTCCATGGGAAAGTTTTATACCGAGAAAGGCAACCGGACCCATGTGGACTATAAAGACATCTCGCCCAATATCATCCATGCGCTGGTGGCAACGGAGGACGTGCGCTTTTATGAGCACTCCGGTATCGATTATATCGCCGTCATGCGCGCAGTGCTGCGATTTGGCAGGGACGGCGGGGGAAGCACGATCACCCAGCAATTGGCCCTCAACATGTTCAATGGAGAACGAAGCCATAACAGGGTACTGAGGGTCATCCAGAAACTGAAGGAATGGATCATCGCCATTCGGTTGGAGCGGAATTTCACGAAGGAAGAGATCCTTTCGCTTTATTTGAACGACGTTTCTTTCAGTGACAACGTATATGGCATCCGGGGCGCCGCCAGGACCTTTTTCCAGAAAGAGCCGGCGGAACTCAGCGTGGATGAATCGGCCGTCCTGGTAGGTATGGTGAATAATCCCCGTTTCTTCAATCCCCGTACCAATCCCAAGGCCGCAATGGAGAGAAGGAATATTGTGATCAACAGGATGGTGACCAATCACTACCTGGCGGAAGGAGATGCGCTTGTCTTTAAGGTAAAGCCCATCGACATCGGGCATTACCGTAAGGCGGACGAGAACAATGGGCTGGCCCCCTATTTCCGGGATGTGCTCAGAGGCGACCTGAAAAAATGGTGCAAAGAACACATGAACCCTGAGTCGGGAGAGCCCTATAATCTTTACCAGGACGGATTGAAGATCTATACCACCATCAATCCCCGCATGCAGCTGTATGCCGACGAAGCTGTCATGCAGGCGATGCCGCAATGGCAGAAGGTATTGAACGCACAGCCCAATATAGTCAACGGCGACATCTGGAAAGGGCATCTCAACGTGCTGGAAGCAGCTATGCGGAACAGTGAGCGCTGGAAGCTGGAAGAAGAGGATAGCATGTCGGTGCCGGCTATCCGCAACAGCTTCCATCAGCCCATGAGGATGAAAGTCTTTGCATGGAATGCCGCCCATGAAAAGGATACGGTGATGACACCCCTCGATTCCATCAAATACTACAGGCAGATGCTGCAGACAGGCTTTATGGTAATGGACCCTGTTACGGGCGCCGTAAAAGCCTGGGTAGGAGGAATTGACTTCAAAAACTATAAGTTCGACCACGTCAATATCAATACTAAGCGGCAGGTGGGCAGCTCCATCAAGCCTTTCCTGTATAGCCTGGCTATCGAGGATTTCAACTTTACGCCGCAGACACAATGTGATGCCGTTCAACAATATTTCCCGGAATACAAGGCCTATGTGCCTGCCAGGGCCAACCCGAAGGTCAGCGGGACCCGGACCATGGCCAATGGCCTTGCCTGGTCCATCAATGAGGTGGCAGCCTATATCATGAAACAGTTTGGGCCCGAAGGCCCCAAACGTTTTGCCGAGTTCATCCGCCAGATGAACATCCCTACGGCTGTGCAGCCCTACCCTTCCCTGGCCCTGGGAGCCTGCGAACTATCGCTGTACGAAATGATGTGGGGCTATACGGTCTTTCCTTCGGGCGGCATCAGTACGCAGCCCTATTATATCTCCCGGATCGAGGACAAGCATGGGAATGTCCTGGTACGTTTTCCTCCGGATCACAAGGAGGTGCTGAGCCATGCGACGGCATTTACGATGACCCGGATGATGCAGGGTCCGGTGGACTTCGGTACGGCGGCAGGATTACGCCAGCGATTAGGCATTACCGAGATGGGCGGTAAGACGGGCACGACTAATGACAATTCCGACGCCTGGTTCATGGGCTATACCCCCCAGCTCCAGGCAGGCGTTTGGGTAGGTTGTGACGATCGCTTTATCCGTCTGGACAGCAGAAGGGCTGATGGCGGTCACGTGGCCAGGCCCGTATGGGAGTACTTCTTCGCCAAAGCCCTCGCCGACGGCACCCTGGGCCTGGATAAAAAAGCGCTTTTCGCCCGGCCTGACAGCCTGGGGCCGCAATATGACTATCAGAATCTGATCGATAAGGTCCCTCCCCCTGGCGCGGAAGGCGTCGACCAGGGGAATGGGAACGCCAGTCAGTACATCGTGGACAGTGCCGCCCGCGTAAATCCGAGCCAGTACTAAGAAGCTGCAAGCTACCAGCTACAAGCTACAAGTAAAGACCTAATAAGACCAGCTTGACGCTTGCAGCTTGTAGCTTGTAGCTCAAAGCTCCGGCTGCATATGCAAACTGACGCCAATCCGGTTCCAGGCGTTGATGTTGATGATGGCCATAATGATCTGCGCCGTCCTTTCTTCACCTAAAAGCGCAATAGCCTTTTGATACACCGGTCCTGAAAGCCCATGCCGGTGAATAAGGGTGATCTCTTCCGTCATTTCCAGAATTATCCGTTCTTCTTCCGTGAACTGGGGAGATTCCCGCCATACGGACAGCAGATAGATACGCTGCTCCGTTTCTCCGATTTTCCGCGCGTCCTTCGCATGCTTGTTGACACAATAGGCACAGCCATTGATCTGGGAGGCCCTTATCTTTATCATCTCCCTGTGTAGGGGAGATATCTCCGTTGTAGCGATGAAATTGTCCAGCTCGATCAGTGGTTTGTAAGCAGCGGGCTGTACCTCCCGCATCCTGAATCTTTTTTCCATTTTAATTCGTCTTTTATACCACAAAATTATTGCGCGCCGTCCTGCAAAAGGGGGCCAGATGCGATAAAATGGGTGGGCCAGCATTCGCCCTGCGGTATTCCCCCTCATGAACTTCCTTCCCTTTCATGGAATCTCTTCCGTTTTCTAGAATAAAGATTTCGAACAACCGTTCTTAATATATTAATAACCAAAAACTTAAAAAATGGCATATCAATGGAAATAAGGTGTTTGTCCCTTAAAAGTCCATAGTTATGAAAACTATTAACACCCTTTGCTCACTTACGCTAGTACTACTGCTCTCCTCGTTACATACACACGCCTGTACCGCCCTGGGCGACCAGACGACTTACGGCACAGGCAATACCTGGATCGGTTATGCCTACCAGGGGCGAGCCTTCACCACTTATTCGGGTTATGTCAACGAAGGCGCTTCCGGCAGTCCCAATTTCGATGAAAATTTCGGAACAGTCTCAGGTACGTATAACACGAACGGATGTCCCATCACCGCGCAGGATTTCGCCATGCGCTATAAGTTGACAAAGACTTTTTCAAACGCCAGCTACTCGATCACCGTAGGTGGCGACGATGGTTACCGTTTTAGCCTGGATGGCGGCGCTACCTGGGTTATCAATAACTGGAATGACCATTCATATACCACTACTACTTACACGGTCACCCTCAACGGGTCCTACAATCTGGTGCTGGAATATTATGAGAATGGGGGTGACAACCGCGTAGCCTTCAATATCACGCAGATCTGTATGGGCACGGAAGATCCGGCGGTTTATGGTACCAATAATATATGGAATGGATATATCTACCAGGGCATGAGCTTTGGCATGTTCAAAGGAAAGATGACGGAAGGCTCGGCGGCCAGTCCCAACTTCGATGAGAACTTCGGCAATACCTCCAACAGCAATACCGCCATTTACAACACCAGCAGCTGCGCCGTGACGACCTACCAGTTCAGCGCACGTTACAGGCTGACGCAGACCTTTACCAATAAGAACTATGTTTTCACGGTAGGGGGCGATGACGGCTATCGATTGAGCCTGGATGGCGGCGCTACCTGGGTCATCAACAAATGGAACGATCAAACTTATTCGGTTTCCAGCTATAGTGCGCTGCTGAATGGCACCTATAATATGGTGCTGGAATATTATGACAATGGCGGAGCCGACAGGGTGAGCTTTGCATTGACCTCCACGACGCTTCCGGTGACGCTGACAAGATGGTCTGCCAGCGCCATTGCAACCAACGAAGCCAGGCTGACCTGGCAGGCGACGAATGCGGTGAATTTTGACCACTATGTTATCCAGCGCAGCACGGACGGGGTGACCTTCCTTAATGAACACACTACGGCGGCCAGCGAAGGTATCGGCGACAACCTCAAAGATTACTCCTATACGGACAATCATGCCAACAGCGGCACCGTGTACTACAGGCTGATGATGGTAGATATCGACGGTGCGGTGGACTATTCAAAGATCATCAGCATTTCGTTGCACAATACTTCATCCATACAGATCTACCCCACCGTCGTGGAGAATGATCTTACTGTCGAGACCAGCAAGCCCCTTACCGCAGTAAAGTTCGAGCTGTTTGATATGGGAGGGAACAGGATCCAGTCAGCGGCCTGGTCCGAATTGGACGGTCGCCGGCAGGTGAATGTTAAGAGTAATGGCCATCTGCCGGCAGGCGCATATGTTGCACGGCTGACGGACGGACGTTCGATCCTTGCCCAACAGGTGGTCATCGTGCGCTAGCGTATGCATGCAAAAGTGTACCTTTGCGTGCAGCATGCGTACCATATTTCTCTTGTTATCCTTATCGACCCTGATCGCCGCCCATGCACAGGTGCAACGGGACCCGGTCAGCGCTTTCCGGGAGGCCGGGCAATCCGGCAGAAAGATCTTACTGGTGTTCTCCGGAAGCGACTGGTGTATTCCATGTATACGATTTGAAAAGAATATTTTGACAGACAGCGCTTTCCGGCAATTCGCCGGTCAGCGCCTTGTCGTTCTGGAAGCCGATTTTCCCCAGCGTAAGAAGATCCCTGAAGAGATGAAGGCACAGTATGAGGCGCTGGCCGGCGAATTCAATGCAGAAGGGGCCTTTCCAAAGATCATTTTGCTCAATCCCGATAAGGCCCTGCTGGCCGTCCTTCCTTACACTGGCCAGACGCCTGCCGACTTCATCGGAGAAGTAAAGAAGTCGCTGAAGGAGGCGGCCTCTCCCCTCCCTTAGCCATGGTCAAACGCCAGATCCATACCCGGTTGATGGGCTCTTCGTTCGAGCTGATCGTGGTGGAAGAAGACGAGGTCATCGCCGGCCGTCGGCTGGAGGAGGGCGTCGCGGAGATCCGGCGGATCGAGGCGCTGTTGACGGAGTTTAGCCCTGATTCGCAAACGGCTTTACTCAACAGGCATGCCGGAGTGGGGCCTGTCAGCGTAGACCCGGAAGTCCACGAACTGATCGGGCGTTGTCTCCGGCTTTCCGCCATTACCCAGGGCGCCTTCGATATTTCGGCTGGCGCATTGAAAGTCTTGTATAATTTTAAGCAGCGGCAGGCCCGTTGGCCGGACGCTGCTTCGCTGTCGGATGTCCTATCAGCTGTCGGTCACCGGTACATTAAGCTGGGTCCCGATACGGTATTCCTATCAAGGGAAGGTATGCGCATTGGGTTCGGAGCCATCGGCAAGGGATATGCTGCGGACAGGGTGAGGACGTTATGGAAGTCACAGCAGGTGAAGGCTGGCGTCATCAATGCCAGCGGCGATCTCACGGCCTGGGGCAAACAACCCGACGGCAGTCCCTGGCGGGTGGGTGTGGCGGACCCCCACGATCCTTCCCGCATCCTGCTTTGGCTGCCCGTAGACGATATGGCTGTGGCCACCTCGGGCAATTATGAACAATATTTCGACCTGGACGGCGTCCGTTATTCGCATAATATCGATCCCCGCACTGGCCTGCCGGTGAAAGGCATTAAAAGTGTTACCATCGTCAGTCCTTCAGCAGAGCTTTCCGATGCGCTTGCCACGGCTGTCACTGTCATGGGGGTATCGGCGGGTCTGCACCTTATCGGACAGCTGCCGCATGTCCATGGTATAATTATTGATGATAAGGACCAGCTCTTTTCATCCAAAAACATCACGACACATGCACCTACCTGACAAACCTGTTATCCTCGCAACCCTGCTGCTTACTGCTGTCGGCATCCTTCCTGGCTGCACGCCGGTGAAACCCTACCAACGGGCGTTCCTCAATGACGCCGCTATGCGGCCGGGCAGGGCCGATGTGGAAAAATTCGACATAAGCGCACATACATACCGGGAAGGCGCCAGCGGAGGCGGCAACGGAAAAGCCAGCGGAGGCTGCGGCTGCAACTGATCCTCATGAAGCACAAATACCTTACGCTCGCACTGCTGGCAGCCGCAATACATACCCATGGGCAGCGACGCCAGGACAGTCTTTATAAGCAACAACGCATATCCAAAACAGATATACAGGTGCTGTTCGGGTATTACACCCAGAATGGCAACCATTCCGCCATCACGGGCGGAACTGGTACGGAAAAGCTCCATGTCTATTCCCCGGAATTCACTATCACGCATCATCTTGATTCCACCCGTAGCTGGTCGCTTAACGCCGGAGTGGACGTCATCTCCTCCGCGTCTTTGGATAACATCGACTTCATCGTCTCTTCGGCCTCGAAGCTTTCGGCGCGGACGCATATCAGCCCCTCATACACCTGGAAACTTAAAAGATCGGATACACGCATAACCCTGGGGACAGGCATTTCCGTCGAGTCCGCTTATCTTTCGTTTCCTGCCGGGGTGTCAGTAAGCCATATCAGCCGGACGGGGTCGCAGGAATGGAGTGCAGCGCTGCAATGTTATTTCGACGATCTCCGCTACGGCCGGATCAGCGCCGACTATGGATATCCGGTAGGGCTGATCTACCCGGCCGAGCTGCGGGATACCGCCTGGTTTCACAACTTCCGGCGCAACTCCTACAACCTTTCCTTTTCCTTCTACCAGGTGATCAATCCCCGGATGCAGCTGGCCATATTCCCGGAGCTCGTATACCAGAAAGGGTTGTTGTCCACCTCTTATCATCGGGTGTATTTCAATAACGACCGGTTCACCGTCAGGGTGGAAAAACTGCCTGCAGAGCGGTGGAAATTCCCTTTAGCGGCCCAGCTGAATATATTTGCCGGCACCCGTACCATTATCCGCAGCTACTACCGCTACTATCACGATGACCTTGGCATCACCGCGCATACCCTGCAATTCGAAGTGCCGGTGAAAATAAAGCCGGAGCTGAGCCTGGCGCCCCTGGTGCGCTTTTACACGCAGACGGCTGCCCGCTACTTCGCCCCTTTCCGCAAACACGTGCTGACGGAAAAATATTACACTTCCGACTACGATCTCTCGCATTTTTCCAGCTATAAAGCGGGACTCACCTTACGTTATGCACCGCAGCGACCAGTGAGCCCCCGCTATACGTTCAACGCATTTAGCCTGAGGTATGCCTGGTACAAACGTTCCGACGGATTAGCAGCACATATACTGACCTTGTTGCTGGAACTGGAGCATACCCGTTCCCGCGCTCTTCACAAGGGGTTTAGCCCCATGTGATCAGTCATTTGGATTAAAGATCTTGTCCGGACTGAAGATGTCCATATTATCAAAGGTGGTGGTGCTGCCGCCCGTGCCGCCCAGCCCTACATAGCTTTTTCCATTGATGGTGAAGGACACGGCTCCCTGCCGCTGCGCACGCGGGTAGGGCGTACGCTGGCTCCAATAGCCCGTAACAAAATCATATGCCCAGGTGGCCGACAGCAGTGAGCCATTCTGTCCCGTCACGAGATAAGCTTTCCCGTTGTTGATGAACGCCGTTGCATACTCCCGTTCTATGTTCGTATATCCGTCGTCGAAGGTGGCGGGATCGGTGTTGGTGATATTGCTCAATGGCTTCCAGGGCGCAGTTTGTGTCGGATCAAACTCCCAGAAGTCCCGGACCATTGTCTGGTTATTCGAGCCCGTAACTATATATGCTTTGTCATTATATACAAAGGCCACAGCCCCCCGGCGTTTGGAGAAATTAAGATCCGTGCCCGGCGTCCTTGCCCATCTGTCCAAATCCGGCTCATACTGGTAGAAGTCGGCCAGGGCATAGATGCTGTAGCCTGTCCCAATATAGCCTTTTCCTTTGACGGCGAAACCCACGGCATCATACCGGGCGCCGCCCGGGTAATCCGCTTTTTTTGACCACACTTTGTTTACCACATCGTATTGGTAAAAATCATTGAATTGGTGGATCCCGTCCCACCCTGTGCCGACGTAGCCATAGTTGCCCACACTGAAAGCGGCGGCACTGCTGCGGCGGGCGCCCGGAAAGTCCTGTAGCTGCGTCCAGCCGGTGTCACTGCTGAAGGACCAGAAATCATTCAGCCTGTTGTAGAAAGAACCTCCGACCGATTCATTAATGCCCAGCCCTACATAGGCTACATTACCCACGACAAAGCAGGAAGCATTGCTGCGGGGATATCCATAGATAGCGGAAGCCTGGATCCAATCGCCCGTTTGCAGATAAGACGGGCTGGCCTTGCTGCAGGATGAATTACTAAAAACAGACAATACCAAAAAGCCGATAACAGGAAGGTAGATAGAACGATGCATGTAGGAGGTTTTTTATGGGTTTAATAAATTCTCTCTTAAGCAATGGTCACTTATGCAAGAGCGGTCACCCCTCCGCATCGCGGCAAAATTCCTGTTAAGGTTTTCTATAAGAAATGTTAAGAGGATAAAATCGTAATATTAATGCAAAGCCGCACATACGGCGCGAAAATTGCTCTTTGTTACCTTATGTCATTGTTCAGGTATTATTTTTTCTCATCGGTAGCGCTCCTAAGTCTTTTCATCCCACATCGGCCAGGGGACTCGCCGTCCCTTGAACCAATCCTTCCGGCCAAGCCGTTTCCTCAGCATGTCGCCTACCGGGAAGGATGTATCCTGCCCAGCCATGTCAGCAGGCGGCAGATGGATGATAGTGTACGGACATTTTACAAAGCATGGAGGCAACGATATATACGCAAGGGATGTAATAAAGACGAATTCTACGTATGGTTTGAAGGGCCGGATACGCATAATAAATTATGTGTATCCGAAGGGCAGGGCTACGGCATGATCATCACGACGCTGATGGCCGGATACGACACGGCGGCACAGACCATCTATAACGGGCTGTATCATTATTACCGCAACCATCCCAGCAAGGCCGACCCCTACCTGATGGCATGGGCACAGAAGAAAGATTGCCGCAACATCGACGGCAGCTCGGCTACGGATGGCGACATGGATATCGCCTATTCTCTTCTGCTGGCCGACGCCCAGTGGGGCAGTAAAGGAGCCATCAATTACAAGGAAGAAGGACGGCGGATGGTAAGGGCCATTTTGCACCTGGAGATCAACCCGAAGACGTTTTCGGTGCTGCTGAGCAATTCGAGTGAGCATGATAGTAAGGACTATTTCGATATGCGCAGCTCGGACTTCATGCCTGCCCATTTCCGCACATTTCGGGCCGCCTCTGGCGATCAGGGCTGGGACAGGGTCATCGACAGCAACTATAAACTATTCGAATATCTGCAAAACACGTTTAGCCCGGACGCGGGGCTGTTGCCTGATTTTATCAATAAGGTGGGGCCGCAGGCAAAGCCCGCCCGGCCACGCTATCTTGAATCCCGTTATGACGGCGTTTACAATTATAATGCCTGTCGTACGCCCTGGCGCATCGCAACGGATTTCATCGTGAATGGCGATCCGCGTGCGGCCGGCATCGTGGGAAAGATCAACAAGTGGATCCGCGCCACCACGCGTGGGAATCCCGATAATATATCCGCGGGCTACAGCCTGCAGGGAGAAGACCTGAAGAACAGATATTATGAGGCCCTTTGCTTCATTGCACCCTTCTCTGTGGCAGCCATGGTCGACAGGGACAACCAACCCTGGCTGAACAAGCTCTGGGATTACACGGTGAATTTCCGGCTGAAAGGGTTTGATTATTATGACAATAGCATCAAGATGATCAATATGATCATCCTATCAGGAAATTATTGGGCGCCTGAGATGTAAGCCTATTGCTATTTTACAGGTGAGCCGTCCCTCCTTTCCTCGCTGGCTACTTTGATGATGGTGTCTCCCTGCCGAAGGTCGCCATATACTTCTACTTTGCCTTTGTCGGAACGCCCCGGCTTCACATCCACCCATTGCGCCTTACCACCGGCAACCCGAATAACGAATATCCGTTCCGTAGAATTGACAATGGCAGTCGACGGAACGATGAAGGTGCTGTCCCTTGCAGGAAGGGGCACGTTGACCTCAGCCACCATGCCGGGCAATAAACGCTTGTCCTCGTTGATCACATCCATTTCTATGCGTTCCGCCCTGAGCTTGTTATCCAGGGCGCCGGCAAGGCGTTTGACCCTGGCGTGAAAGACCTCGTTCGGCAGGGCTTTCACCGAAAATTTCACTTCGTTCCTGTCATTGAGATAGCCTGTATATGCCTCCGGCACGGAGACCACCAGCCTCAGATGGCGTTGCTCCTGCAAGGTGAAAAGGGGAAATTCCGAGCCTTTGCCGGAAGGACCGACATAAGCACCCGGGTTCACGTTGCGGGCGCTGATCACGCCGCTGAAAGGGGCTCTTATTTCCAGGTATTTGAGGGTCTCTGCCACCTGGCTATAGGCGGACTTCGCGGCTTCCAGCTGCGCGAGGTCCGATTTCTGGCGGGCGTCAGCCTGATCGATGTCATTCTGCGAGATGGTGCCCGGTGTTTTGCTCGTCTCCACCAAACGCTGATAATTGGCTTTGCTGGCGATGTAGATCGCCTCCTGCGATTTCACCCGCGACTGGGCACTGGCCACCTGCGAACCGAGCTCAGGCGCTTCCAGGCTTGCCAGGAGCTGTCCTTCGCGCACTTCCGATCCTACGTCTGCATATAACTTTTTTACAAAGCTGTTCTCTTTGGCATAGAGGTCCACCTGCTGGTAAGCTATCAGCTCACCGGGCGTAGACAGTGCAGTGGACAGCCTGCCCCTTTCCAGTGAAAAAGTCTCGGCAGGCGCTGTGGCCGCAGGCGCCTGTTTGGCATCTTTCTTTTCACTGCCTTCTCCATCCGACGAGGAACAGGCGCTGAACAGGGTGGCAGCCACCAGCGTGTGCAAGGCCATAAAAAAGGTCAATGAAATATTATTTCTCATTTTGTTCATATAATGACGGTATATAATGTTTACTTTCTTTATCTGAAGGATCGAGCGACACGGACTGGGTGGACGTCCTACCCTGAACCCATGCAAAAATAAGCGGCAGGATAAACAATGCCGCGAAAGTGGAGGCGATCAAACCCCCTATTACCGCACGGCCCAATGGTGCAGCCTGGTCGCCGCCTTCGCCGAAACCGGAAGCCATCGGGATCATCCCCACCACCATGGCCACGCTGGTCATCAGGATAGGCCGCAGACGTACAGCTGCGGACTCCCGGGCTGCCTCCAGGGCATTGCCGGAATGGACGCGCAGGTGTTCCGCATTCGTCACCAGCAGCACCGAATTGGAGATTGACACACCCACCGACATGATCATTCCCATGTAGCTCTGCAGGTTGAGGGTAGATCCCGTGAGCATGAGCAGACCCAATGAGCCCAACAATACGGCAGGGACCGTGCACAGCGTCACCAGCGATACTTTAAAGGATTGGAAGTTGGCCGCCAGCATGAGAAAAATGACCAGGATGGCCGTGATCAGGCCTGTCTGCAGACTGCTGAGGGTCTCCGAAAGGACCTGGACCAGCCCTCTTGTCTCGACAGTGATCCCACGGGGCGGCGTCCCCAGGGATGCGATCGCCGCCTCTACATCTTTCGATGCGCTGCCCAGGTCTTTCTTATATAGGTTAGCCGTCACCGATAGTACCGGATTGGGACCGATATTGTCATTCTCGCCATAGGTGGAATCGGTGGTGATGGTGGCCACATCGCTGAGCGTGGGACGGGGCGCATTCGGGACGATGGGGGTCTCCCCGATATCGCTGGTGCTCGTCATCAAATTCTCAGGCACTTCCACCTGGACGTTGTAGGCAAGATTGCTTTTATGATCGATCCAAACGCTCTTCTCGGTAAAACGGGAAGAGGAGGTGGCGGCCAGCAGGGAGCGGCTGATCGTAGCGGCGTTGGCGCCCAGCTGCGCTGCCCTTACCCTGTCGATGTTGATATTGATAGCCGGATAATGGATGGCCTGTCCCAGCTGCACGTCGCGGAGGTAGGGTATCTGCTGCAACTGGGCGATCACCCTACCGGCAAATTGCTCGTTGAGCTTCTTGTTCTTGCCGGTGATCTTCACCTCGATGGGCGTCGGCGACCCCTGGCTGAGGATCTTGTCGGTGAGCTCGATGGGTTCGAACGATACTTTCACTTCCGGCATATCCTTTTGGATCTTTTGCCGGAACTCATCTTTCAGGTTGTCCATATTGACCTTATAATCCTCTTTCAGGCTCACCTGTAATACACTTTCCTGCGGACCCGCCATGAAAAGATAGATGGGATTGGTAGAGAACTGGCTTCCGTGCATGCCTACCATGGCGGAAGTGACGCCGATGTTCTCATGCCCTACCATCGTATCGAGGATGTGCAACGCGCGGATCATATATCCCTCGGTTCTCTCCACACGGGTGCCATCGGGAGCGCGGAGGCGGACCTGGAATTGCCCCGCGTTCGATTTGGGCAATACGTCCCGGCCGATGCTGTTGATAAGGAGCCATGCGCCCCCCAAACCCAGGAGGATGTATGCGACAGCGATAGCCTTCCGGAAAGGGAAACATCTGTCCAGGAAACGAATGAAGCGGTTCCTGAATTTATCGAAGGCCGTTACTTTTCCGCCTTTACCAGTGCCGCCTTGCGCCAGCTTGTGCTTTTCTGCCCAGGGATCCTGCTCATCAGCGACGGAGATCCCTGATTCCCTGAACTCCTCCTCATCGGTCTTCCCCTTGCCGTGATGTCCTTTCATCAGCCAGTTAGCCATGATGGGTACGAAGGTCTGCGCCATAAGGTAGGAAGTGATCATGGAGAAAGCGATGGCCAGTGACAGCGGCAGGAACAAAGAGCCCGGTATGCCGCTCATGGTAAACGCCGGGGCGAATACGGCCAGGATACAGAGAAGGATCAGCAGTTTTGAGAAGGCGATCTCCCGGCAGGCATCCCAGATGGCCAGGGCCTTCGGCTTGCCCATGGCCAAATGTTGGTGGATGTTCTCTATGGTGACTGTCGATTCGTCGACGAGGATGCCGATGGCCAATGAAAGGCCGCTCAGCGTCATAATGTTGATGGTCTGGTGAAAAAGAGTGAGAAAAAGGACACCTGAGATCACGCAGATGGGTATGGTGAGGATCACGATAGCGGCGCCCCTTGCATCACCCAGGAACAGCAGGACCATCAGACCGGTGAGGATGGCGCCGATAGCGCCTTCCGTCAATAGGTTCTTCACCGAATTGATAACATACACGGACTGGTCGAATTCATATGAAAGCTTCACGTCTTCCGGTAGTTGGGCCTGGAAGCGGGGGATGGCCTTCTTCAGGCCCTGCACCACATCCCAGGTGGATGCCGAGGCGGATTTGGTAATAGGGAGATAGACGGATCGTTTGCCGTTGATCAGCGCATAGCCGGCGGTGATATCAGCGCCATCTTCCACGGATGCCACATCTTTCAGATAGACGTTTTGCACGCTGTTGGTATACAGCGGGATCATCTCGAAGTCCTTTACTTTTTCAATGGTGGTATTGGACGGCGTGAAATAGTTCAGGTTGCCTATGCGGACATTGCCGGCTGGGGTGGCCTGGTTATTCAGTCGCAACGCTTCCACCAGCTGATCGGGCGTAAGGTTATGACTACGCAACAATTCAGGGTCGGCTTTGATCACCACCGTCCGGACGTTGCCGCCGAAAGGCGCCGGCGCCACCAGGCCGGGTATGCTGCTGAACTGGGCGCGTACATATACGTTGGCCAGGTCCAGCAATTCGTTGTTGCTCCGCTGGGGGCTGCTGATCACCAGCTGACCTACCGGCAGGGTACTGGCGTCAAAACGGAGGATGAAAGGAGGCTGTGAGCCCGGTGGAAAAATGGCCTGGGCCCTGTTGGTATACCCTGTGACCTCCGCAGCCGCCTGCGCCATATTGGTACCTTCATAGAAGGTGAGCTTAATGAGGGTAAGCCCCTGGATATTCCGTGTCTCGATGCTTTTTACGCCGCCAATGTATAGCAGGAGGTTGACGTACTGTTTCCCGAAGTAGGTCTCCATCTGGTCCGGAGTAAAGCCGCCATAAGGATGCGAGACATAGATCACCGGAAGATTCATATCCGGGAATATATCGATCCTGACGGTACGGACTGCACCGATGCCAAAGAAAAGCAGGCCGGCCACCAATACTAAGATGGTAATAGGTTTTCTGAGTGCGCTTCTTATCAATCCCATGGTGGTAATTCAGTTAAAATTCATTAAAAAACAAACTAAAATCCCCGCTGGCGGCGGCTTTGAACAGCAGCGCCTGCCAGACATTGTTGTTGGCGATGTCCCTGTCGGCCTCGGCCCGGTTCACCGTGAACAGGGCTGTGGTGATATCCACGATGGTGGCCAGGCCATTTTTATACAGCACCGACTTCTGGAGAAAGGCATCCGAGGCGGCTTTCAACTGTATGGGAGCTTCCTGGTAATTGTCCAGTGCATTTTTGATCCGGGTATCGGAAAGGACCAGCTGGGCCTGCAGCTGCTGGTTCACCAGGGCATACTCCTCTTTCAGTCCTTCCGAGATCCATCGTTGGGAAGCCACCTGCTGATGGATTCGCAACGGGCTGGTGAGATTCCAGATCATCCCCACTCCAATGAGGTAGTTGCCACGGGAAAAACTTACGCCTTTCAGATAGTTGCCTGTATAAGCGTCCGGGAACTGCGTACCATAATTATAGTCGAAGCCCGACCCCCTGTCCTGTAATACGCCGAACAGGGAGAGGGTGGGATAACTGAAGGTCTTCAGGTACTTGGCCTGTTCATTGCTGACGTTGATCCGTTGCTGGTAGTATTTCAGCAGGGGGTGTTCCGTCATGGGTGTGGCCGGTCCCGTGCCAAGCGCCGTGGGTATACGCGAGATGAATAGACTGTCCAGCACAAAGTCTGCCGGAGGTACGCCCATATAGATCGCAAGCTGGTTGGCCTGCTCCTGCTGGAACTCCCGGGCATTGGTCAGCGCGATGCGGGCATTGGACACTTCAGCCAGGGCAAGGGAGGAATCCACGCCGGGGTTGAGCTGATTCTGTACCCGGGCCACCACCACATTCAGCAGGGCCGTAGCCCTGTCGAGATTATGCTGCTGGGTGATGACCAGCCTTTGCGCCGCCAGCAGGTTGAGATAAGCGGCCGAGACCCGGATGCTTTGCTGAAAGCGCTCCTGGTTGAGGTCTTCCTGGTCGCGGGATAATACCGTCTGCGCCACCCTGGTCCTTTCTTTCGCCCTGCCGAACTGAAAAAAGTCCCAGTTGACATCCGTAAGGTACAGCGCCCCAAAGGCGGCATGCCAGTTCTGCGCGGCCATGGCCGGACCAGCGGAAGCTACAGCGCCGCCTTTATAGCCATATAAAGGGCCATTGGTCCCGTTGATCGTACCATAATCATGCTGAGCAGAGATATTCAGATCTGGCAGATATTCCCTTTTACTCTCCAGGACACTGGCCCGGGAAGCTTTGACATAATTGGCCTTGGCACGGATACTGCCGTAATTATTAAGCGCGGTCTGTACCGCGTCTTTCAGCGAGAGCGTCTGAGCTTGCACGCCAGCCGTAAAAAAACTAAGCAACAAGGCCCCTAGCAGGGTGGCAAATGGGTTCTTTGACATGATAGATGAACAATTTTTTCATTCTTCCGGATCCATATGGCGGCAGGGAGCAGCTTGCGGAGAACACAAGGTCGACAGGAGGAGCTCCTGTTCATAGTTCATTAGGAAGCTTAGGGCTGCATCACTGGATACAAAGGGAAATTAAGATTTTGAAGCAATTTTGAAGCAGGATGGGAAGATTGGAAGCTGATAGCTATGATATGCCGGCTGGACACGTATTCATAGACGATATTAAAATTCATTAATTCGCAAATTTGCCGGACGATCGCCAGGCCAATGCCGATGGAGTCGCTGGCAGGATCGCCTTTCTTAAAGCGCTCGAATAATTCCGCTACAGGTACCTGGGGAGGCAGACCCGTGTTGCTGATGAGCAGGCCCGCTTTTGTAAGGTGCACATTGATCACGCCGCCGGGAATATTGTGCCGGATGGCATTGCTCACCAGGTTGGTCAGCAGCAGGTCAGCCAGAGCATTGTGGAGGTCTATATACACTTTATCTTCAATATACGTTTCTAACTCGATGGATTTCAATTGAATCAACTCTTCAAATGATTCCAGCGCCTCCCTTGTCAGGGCGCTGAGGCACACTGGCTTTTGGGCTGTATACTCTTTATTCTCCAGCTTGGTCAGTAAGGTCAGGGAGCTATGGATCCGGGACAGCTTTTCCAGGGCATTCTGCATTTCCGCGATGAGTATGGCCTGGTCATCACGGATATCCGACTCCATCAGCAGGTCCAGCTTGCCGCGGATGATGGCAGTGGGTGTCTGCAGCTCGTGGGAAGCATTCTCGGCAAACTCCTTCAAGGATTGATAATCCTCTAATGCCTTGTCTGTCATTTTCTTAAGAAACTCATTTAATTCTTTGAATTCATCTGTCCGCGTTTCAGGCAGGAGGATGGGTTTACGCTGTTTGAGGTCGAAGCACTGAATGACCTTAAGCGTCCGTTTGAAAGGCGAAAGGATGTATTTGGGTATCAGCTTGCCGGAGATGGCAACTAATATTAATAATAAAAGAAGGATCCATTTGAAGGAGTCCACTACCCCAGGCAGCAGCTGGTAAAAAGAGGGAATAAAGGAATAGGTGGAAATGCGGTAATGCCGGCTGTTGATGGTATAAAAGGAAGTGACCACCAGCCGGTATTCATTCCGCTGGTACTCCGGGTTCCAGCCTACGCCACGGGTATAATAGGAGCTGGCCTCTTTCGGCATGCTGTCGGCGGGTATCTCGGAGATCGTCGCACGCTTGCGGGTGGGATGGTTGGAATAATCGCTCCCCTTGCTGACCTGTTGAGCGATCAGGTCGTTCAATTTTTCGTGCCGTACCACTTCCACCCTGCTGATCTTCCACTGGATCTCGAAATAAACGATGGCGCCGCCGATCAGCAGTACCACCATCATGATGGCGAAATACCAGATAGTAAATTTGTTAGTGAGCTTCATCTAAGTTTTTAGTTTCAGCTGTATGCTTGTGCATGGTGAATTTATACCCCAGGCCATAGACGGTGCTGATATAATCCGTCCCGCCGGCATTGGCTATTTTCCTCCGGAGGTTCTTTACATGCTGGTAGACGAAATCGAAATTGGCCAGATTGTCCGTATAATCGCCCCAGAGATGTGCAGCAATGGATTGACGGGACAGCACCCTGTTCTTATTGACGAGGAAGTACAACAACAGATCGAACTCTTTCCGGGTGGTGTCCAGGGTAGTGTTGCCGATGCGCGCTTCGAATGTGTCCGTATTAAGGTTGATCTCATTGAATTCCACGATATGGGTGCCGCCCAGGTTCTTCCTCCTGTAAACGGCGCGGATGCGGGCGTGGAGCTCGGCGAGATGGAAAGGTTTGGTCAGGTAGTCGTCGGCCCCGTTGTCCAGTCCCACGATCTTATCGTCAAGGGCATTGCGGGCGGAAATGATGAGAACATTGCTTTGTTTGTGTTCGGTTCGGATCAGATCCAGCAGGTGGATCCCGTTGCCATCCGGCAGACCGATGTCCAGCAGGATACAGTCATATTGAAAAAGGCCCAGCTTTTCACGGGCAGTCTCCAGGTTGCCTGACAGCTCGCATATATACCCTTCTTTGGCCAGGAAGTCGTGGATATTACGGGCCAGCTCCTGGTGATCTTCTATGATCAGAACTTTCATAGCGTAAAGTTAGGAGGTTTTTCCTAGCGGTATCCCGCCGCCTGCAAATGAAAGAGCTCCGCATAGCGCCCCTCCTTTTCCAACAGCTCCTCGTGGCTGCCGATCTCCAGCAATTGTCCCTTGTCCAGGACTAGGATACGGTCCGCCATCCGTACCGTGGAGAACCGGTGGGAGATCAACACCGCACTTTTACCCCGGGTAAGGTCGGCAAAACGCTGGAAGACCTCGTATTCTGCCCGTGCGTCCAATGCCGCCGTCGGTTCGTCCAGGATCAGCAATTGAGCTTCCCGCATATAGGCCCTGGCCAGGGCTACCTTCTGCCATTCACCGCCGGAAAGCTCCACCCCCTGGTGAAAGCGTCTGCCAAGGGCCTGGTCATATTGATCGGGGAGTCGCAGCGCCAGCTTGTCCGCAAGGCTTTGTTGGGCCGCCGACTCGATGAGCGCCCTATCGTCCTTATGAACGATATTGCCTACGGCGATGTTCTGGGCGAAAGTCATCTGATAACGGAGGTAATCCTGGAAGATGATGCCGATATTACGCCGGAGCGCCTCCGGATCATATTCTCTCAGATCGAAGCCATCGAGGAAGATCTGACCTTCGACGGGGTCGTACAGCCTCGCCAGCAATTTGATAAGGGTGGTCTTCCCTGCCCCGTTCTCACCTACCAGGGCCAGTTTCTCTCCCGGTTTTAAGGTAAAGGACAGGTGCCGGATAGCCCAACGCTCGGAGTTCATATAACGAAAGCCGACATTCTCGAATGTGAAACCCTCTCTGATCTTTTTGGGAAAAGGTCGCGGATGGTCGGCGACCTTGATGCGGGGTTGGATCTCAAAAAATTCGAAGAGGTCCCGGAGGTAAATAGCCCCCTGGGATACACTGGTAAACCGGCTTAGAATACCTTCCAGAAGAGACCGGAGCTGACGGAATGAACCGGCCAGGAATGTGAGGTCGCCGATGGAAAGAGCTCCGCTTACAGACCTCCATATAATTATCATATAAGCTATATAATAGCCTATTGATCCGATAAATGCGAATATGGCGCCCCAGGTGGAACGACGAACACTAAGGCTTTTGTTGTCCAGGTAAAACTTTTCAGAAAGCGTTCGGAATCTGCCAATCAGGAAGTCTGATAAATTAAAAAGTTTAACCTCTTTGGCCGTGTCATCGCTCGCGCCCAGATAACGGATATAATCCAGCTCCCGTCTTTCTGTGGTCTGCTGCCGGGTGAGTGCGTAAGTCTTATCGTTAAAGTAGGATTCTCCCAGGAAAGCAGGTATCACGGCAATGAGGAGCAGAACGATCAGCCAGGGATTGAAAGCCATCAACCCCGCTGTAAGGAATGCCATGGTCACCAGGTCCTGGACCTGGCTGAGCACCTGGGATAAAAGGACCGTGCGGCCGGTGGTCTGCTGCCGGGCCCTTTCCAGCTTGTCATAAAAAGTGGAATCCTCGAATTGATCCAGATCCAGGCTGGCGGCATGCCGCATGATCCTGATGGAAGTAAAATTAGCGAACAAGTCTCCTAATAAGCTATCCATCAGAGAAATAGATCTACTTAATGCATCTGATGCGATTGCCAGTCCAAATTCCAGAGCGATCAATTCCCAAAGGTGGTGTATCCCTTCAGGAGACGTATTGTGCGTTTTGGAAAGGAGGATCACCTGGTCGATGATCAGTTTACCGACATATAAGATGGCAACGGGTGTGGCGGAACGGGCAATGCGGAGGATCCCATTGACCACCATGATCCGGGGGCTAGTCTGCCATACGAGCCGGAAGAACCTGGGGAGGTTGCGTAAAGCTTCCAGCCGCTCCTTTAAAGTCAGGGGCTCTGATTTCATTGTTTTACTAACGGAATTATGGATGCAAGGTTCGAAAGAACATGCCAGCTGGAGCATTTTTGCTTATATTCCATTAAAATTTCACGATATGCGTAGCCTGGCGATGCTGGTCTTTTTTAATTTATCCGTTCTCTTCTCTTATGCTCAAACTCCGGTGGGCGATACCCTCACCGCCCGGGTGGCCGTATGGAATGATCTCCCGCTTTCTTCCGGTCAGGGGGTGATGAACAGGCAGGTGCTGAAAGGCGCTACAAGAGACCTTTCTTTATTGGATATACGGGCCATCACCCTGGAGGCAGGCGTCATCTTACCCGCCTATGGGTCCGATGCCGATGAGTTGATCATCGTCAAGGAAGGCAAGCTGGATGTTTCTTTCGGCGATGTGGACAAGGTCCTGGGGCCCGGCGGGGTGGCCCTTTTCTCCGCGGGGGAAAAATACAGCATCGAGGACGGGGACAGCATTCCTGCCAGTTATTACATACTGCGGTTCAGGAGCAGGGCAGTCAAAGACCCCTCCCGCGCCGCCCCTCCCTTCCTGGTGGATTGGAAAGAGATGATGACCAGGCCCACGAACAAGGGCGAGAGCCGGCAGATATGCAGCCGGCCCGCAGTCTGGCTGGGGAAGATCGATATGCATGCCACGACCCTCAATGCCGGCGAAATAAGCCATCCGCCACATGTTCACCGGTCGGAAGAACTCATCCTCATGCGTTCAGGAAAAGTGCAGGAATATATTGGCGGCAAATACTATCCCGCCACGGCAGGCGATGTGATCTACCTTCCTTCCCAGGTACCCCACGCATTGGAGAACAAAGGCAGCGGACGATGTGAATATTTTGCGCTGCAGTGGGCATTATGACCCATTATTTGCCTCCTGCCTGACGGTAGTATTTCAATGCTTCGGGCATCAGCTCCTGCAATTTTGCGATACGGTCAGCATCCGCAGGGTGATCGCTGAGAAGAACCGGCGGCTTTTCTCCGCCCATCGCGGCCATGCGCTGCCAGAAAGGAACCGCTTCCCGGGGATCATAGCCCGCCATGGCGGCAAAAATAAGCCCATAATGATCGGCTTCATATTCATGTTTGCGTCCATAAGGCAAAAGGACACCCACCTCTGATGCAGGAGCATATACCTGGTTAAAGATGCTGACAGTCTGAGGATTGCTTCCCAATGCCACGTTGCCGGCTACCTGTATGCCCTGCGCGAGCATTTGCTGGCTCATTCTCTCCCGGCCATGACCCGCCACGGCATGAGTGATCTCATGTCCCAGTACAATGGCCAGTGCGTTCTCATTCTGTGTGATGGGCAGCAGTCCTGTATAAACGACCACTTTTCCACCAGGCATGCACCAGGCGTTTACCTCCTTGCTTTCTACCAGGTTAAATTCCCAATTGTAGCCTTCCAGGGTGCTGCCTAATCCCTGGGACTGGTAATATTTGCCAATGGCGGCTGCGATGCGGGAGCCGACCCTTTTCACCATTTCGCTGTTGTTATTCGCCACCGGCACCACCTTATTGGTGTTAAGAAAGCTTTTGTATTGCGTAAGCGCCATAGACTGGACCTCGCTTTCTGAAACGAGCGAAAGCTGGTTGCGACCGGTGATCGGATTTCGTTTACACGAGAGTGTGCACAAGATGCCCGCCAGTAGCAGGACTGAAAGATTTTTATTCACGGTGATTTTCATGTTTTAGCACTACAAAATTAGAATTTTCACGTCGGATTCAGCCATATAGAGGTAAATTTGTCAGAAGGCCCTGTTCAGGCGGGCCAGTGTAAATCGTCGCGCATGAAGCCCAGGCTATTAAAAGTTCCCAAAACCCCGGCACATTCATTCAGTGTCCGCGAAGACAGGGACCCTTATATCAACAATCGCTGGCATTATCACCCTGAAGTAGAACTGATCTATTTTCACGAGGGCGGGGGTACACAGTTCGTGGGCGATCATATCAAGCGATTCGATTCCGGCGATATTATCCTGGTAGGTTCCAATCTCCCTCACTATTGGCGTCATGACGACGTATACTTCAACGAGAATAGTCTATGCAAAGTTCATTCCACGGTGATCCATTTTTCGGAGAATTTCTGGGGCGAGGCTTTCTTACAGCTGCCGGAGACGAAGGCCATTCGTAATTTGCTGGATAAGGCCCGTCGTGGATTGCAGGTCAGCGCCCGTGAGCAACGCCGGATAGCTGTTCTCGTGGAGAAGATCCGGAGCAGCGAGGGCGTGGGGCGGATCATAGCGCTGATCGAGTGCCTTTCTGCGTTTGCTGCCGCCCCGGATGTGCAGCTGCTTTCTTCGATTGGTTTCCGTCACGATTTCTCCGAAGTGGAGAATGAGCGGATCAATGCCATCTATGATTATACCTTCCGTCATTTTCCTCAGAAGATCTACCTGGAGCAGGTGGCGGCAGTGGCAGGGCTGGTGCCTAACTCTTTCTGCAGATATTTCAAATCCCGCACCGGCAAGACATATACGCAGTTTGTTACGGAGATACGGGTCGGACATGCGTGCAAGCTGCTGATCGACAACCGGATCAGTATAAAGCAGCTGTGCTTTGAGAGCGGGTTTTCCAATTTTACCTGCTTTCATAAGAATTTCAAGATGATCACGGGCAAAAGCCCGCAGCATTATCTGAAGGAGCATTTGATGGGGTGAGATCCCTTTCTTAATTTGCAAAAAAATTTAGCCTTATGGCGACAGATATAAAGTGCCCAAATTGCGGTCACCAATTTGCGATGGAAGAAGCCGTATCCGAGGAATACAAGAATGAGCTGAGAGAGCAGATGCAGACCTTCCTGAAAAGCAAAGAGAAAGAATTCCAGAGAAAAGAACAGGAACTCCTCCATCACTCCCAACAACAGGAAGCTGCCTTCCTCCGCAAGCTGGAAGAGGAAAAACGCCTGATACAGCTTAACACAGAACAATCTCTCCGCAAATCCATCAGCACCGACTATGAGATCAAGCTCCGGATGCTGGAAGACGCCAATAAGGATAATGAGGAAAAGCTGAAGCTATCCCGCCAGAAGGAGCTGGAATTCCTGAAAAAAGAACAGGAGCTGAAAACTAAAGAAGCGGAAATGGAACTCTCCGTACAACGCCGGATGCAGGAAGAAAGAAGCAAGCTGACGGAAGAGATCCGTCACCTGGAAATACAAAAGACCGCTGCCAGGGAAAACGACCTGCTCCTGAAGATGAAAGAGCTGGAAAAACAGCTGGACGATCAGAAAAAGCTGGCTGAGGAAATGAAACGAAAGGCCGAGCAAGGTTCCATGCAATTACAAGGAGAAGTGCAGGAGCTGGCCCTGGAGCAATTATTACGCTCCAGCTTCCCCTTCGACGAGATCAGCGAGGTAGGCAAAGGCATCCGCGGCGCCGATTGTATCATGACGGTCCGCAACAATTATGGCCAGGAATGCGGCAGGATCATTTATGAAAGCAAACGTACGCAATCCTTCTCCCCTGAATGGATCGAAAAGCTAAAAGCCGACATGCGCAACCAGGGTGCCCATGTGGCCGTCATCGTCACACAGACTATGCCAAAAGACATGGAATGTTTTGGCGAGAGGAATGGCGTTTGGATCTGCTCGTTCTCGGAGGTCAGGGCCCTCTCTTTTGTCCTTCGGGACGGTATCATCAGGGTCTTCAACGCCGCCAAATCCCAGGAGAACAAAGGCGACAAAATGCAGCTGCTGTACAACTATCTCACCAGCGGTGAATTCAGCGAACAGTGGAAGGCCATCCGGGAAGGGTTCCTCACCATGAAACAATCCATTCAAAAAGAAAGGGACACCATGGAAAGATTGTGGAAGGCAAGGGAAAAACAGCTGGAAAAGGTCTTGCTCAATGCCGCTCATGTCCGGGGCTCGATAGAAGGCATCGCCGGCAAGGACGCCATCGATGTTCAGTTGTTGGAGGACGACCCTGACCAGGATCTGCTGGATTAGCCCCACGGAGCGGTCAGGTCAATAGCCACGCCAGGATAAGCGCCTGTTCATCGAAGATCCTCCCCTCAATGCCCAGGTGGATCCTTTTTCCCTTGTCAAATACAAAAGGCAGCTTGACAGCATCCCCATCCATCGTGATATTGCCTTCCAGGTGCATATGCCGCTTGAAGTCGAGCTCGCCTCGCCCATACCACTTGAAGATGGCCTCCTTGGCGCTCCATATCATGGTCAGGAACTCCTGGTGAACCCGCCCGCGTAACCCCCATTGCTCCAGGAACAACGCATATTCTTCATTGAAATAATGCGCCTCGTCCTCAGTGAGGAATTTTCGGGCCACCGTTTCTATCCGGGGGGTGATCACTTCGATATCCACCCCTACCCTGCTGTTACCGCTGACAATGGCGGCAGCATATTCACCGCAATGGGAAATGGAAAAATGATATTTCTCGCTGGCCAGGAAAGGCTGCCTCGTATCCGCGACCCGGATCTCCTCCAGGGGGAAATCCTCAAAAAGGAAGGAAAGCAGGTATCTGCCCGCCAGGTGCTGCAGCCGCTTGTAGGGATGAGAGACATTTCTTTTCAAAGGCACTTTCTCCAGGAAGAAGGATTCGGGCTCTTCGATACGCCAAATACCAAGTTTTGTATCCTGGTTGATATTATGTTGATAAAAAAGGGGCATCTTTAAAATTATAACAGCAACTTGCAAACTTAACCAATTTCACCATGATCTTATCTGATTTGCGCATACTGGAGGAGATGGAAAAAGGCTCGATCAGGATCGTACCCTACGATCGCACCTGCCTGGGCAGTAATTCCTATGATGTACACTTAGGCAAATGGCTGGCCACCTATAAGGATCATATATTAGATGCAAAAAAACATAATGAGATAGAATATTTCGAGATCCCGGAAGAGGGCTTTGTATTGTATCCGCACGTCTTTTACCTGGGCGTTACCCATGAATATACGGAGACCCATGCGCATGTCCCGTTCCTGGAAGGCAAATCCTCCACAGGCAGATTGGGTATCGATATCCACGCAACGGCAGGCAAAGGCGATGTAGGCTTCTGCGGCAACTGGACGCTGGAGATCTCTGTCAAGCAGCCGGTGAAAATATACAAGGGCATGCCGGTGGGACAGCTGATCTACTTTCCTGTAGAAGGAGAGATTGAAGTAAAATACAACCAGAAGAAAGACGCTAAGTACAGCGGACAGCCCGACAAACCCATCGAAAGCATGATGTGGAAGAATAAATTCTGACAAATCCGGGATTAAAGGGCCTCCCAGCCATGCTTTTTCCCATAAGCTATCAGCCAGGCGATGACCTCGTTATACGTGCGCATACCCTGGGGCTGCCGGTTAGCGCGCAGGTACCGTCCATACAACCGCCTGAATACAGGTTCGAAAGGATTCTCATATTGACGGTTGAATCGTTGCAGCTCTTTAAAGTCCGCCTTTACAGCGGGAGATAATTGTTTCCTCAAGGGCTGCAACAGTGTGGAATCCCGCAAATACAGCTCCCTTGCAGCATACAGATAAAGATCGAAATAAACGGAATAACGGAACGCTGGGTCGCTTGACGAACGGGCGGCAAGATAGCCCGCAAAATTGGCTTCATTCTCCCTGGCATAACCCAGTTGATGTCCTATCTCATGGCAGGTGGTGTATGGTTGGGAGAAGACGGGAACAGTAGTATTCACCTGCGCCTCGCCGGTGAAAGGGTTATAATAGCCCCCAAAACCAAGGTAATCTCCCAGGTAACCATAGATAGAGGTTTTTACAGAAGCCGAAGGATAGGCAAATCGCCTATCCTGTGCCGAAAGCGCTTCATACGAATGGGTGGCGCCCTGGAATATCGAGCTGTTATGGGCCAGGGCAGCCCGCTGCAGGTGCGCCAGGCTGTCTTCGTCATTGATCCTCGCGACCACCGCCCGTAACAGGGTGTCCAGTTCACTGGTGGAGTAGGCCTGTACGTTCAGCTGCAGCTGATAGACGATCCCACGGCGATCGTAGTTAAGGCCCCAGGATAGGTTGAAGTAGGTGTAGACCAGAAGAAGTATGAAGAGGGTATGCTTTGCCAAGGCCAGCCACCAGGCCCGGCCGGTTTGCCCGCGTATCAGCCTTTTGAGGAGGGATATGAGCCCGTATATAAGGCCCATTACTGCCACAGCATACAAAATATCGCCGATGCTGAAAGGAAGCCATCCGAACAACAGGCGCTGGATACGGGCAATCACCGGGTAAATACCCATGGAATAATATTTCTCGACGGCATCGGAGGAAAAAGAAAGAAGCTTAATGCCGACGGCAAGCGCTATCAGGATTATCCAGGCTAATTTAGATTTACCTAACATACCGCTAAAAATACTGTAAATATTAGAGCATCCATGTTAAATTGCACCCTATAATTCCACCTAACCTGGTGGACAAATTGCGCCGCCTATGAACATAGACTTTAACAAGAACGAGGACGTCATGAAGATGGCGCTCAGCCAGCTGAGAACACGGCTGGATAAGATCGCATTGGGTGGCGGCAAAAAAGCCATCGAGAAGCAACGGGAGAAAAATAAGCTTACGCCCCGCGAGCGTATTGCCTACCTCGTGGATGAGTCCAGCCCATTCATTGAGCTCGGCGCCCTGGCAGGTTACGAAATGTATGAAGAGCAGGGCGGATGCCCCGCGGGTGGTACGGTAGCCGGCATCGGATATGTCAGCGGCCGGCAATGTGTGATCATAGCCAACGACCAGACCGTAAAGGCAGGCGCATGGTTTCCCATTACGGGAAAGAAGAACCTGCGAATGCAGGAAATAGCGATGGAAAATCTTCTGCCTGTGATCTACCTGGTTGACAGCGCGGGGGTCTTTCTCCCCATGCAGGATGAGATCTTCCCGGACAAAGAACATTTCGGCCGCATCTTCCGTAACAACGCCCGGATGAGCGCCATGGGCATCACCCAGATCGCCGCTGTAATGGGTGCCTGCGTAGCCGGAGGAGCCTATCTTCCGATCATGAGCGATGAAACATTAATGGTGGAAGGCAATGGGTCCATTTTCCTGGCGGGCCCCTATCTGGTCAAGGCCGCCATTGGAGAGGACATCGATACGGAAACCCTTGGCGGCGCCATGACGCATACTGAAATATCCGGCATCGCTGATTATAAATTCAAAACTGAGCAGGAATGCCTGGACCAGGTAAAAAAGATCATAGGCAAGCTGGGGGCCTCTCCGGCGGGTATTTATGACCGGACGACGCCTGCCGCACCGCAAAAAAGGCCCGAAGAATTGCACGGCATTCTGCCGGAAGACGGTTCGAAACCATATGACATGCTGGAGATCATCCATCGCATCGTGGATAATTCCGCCTTCGAGCAGTTTAAAGAAGACTACGGCAAAACGATCCTTTGCGGATATGCGCGGATCGACGGCTGGGCGGTAGGCATCGTGGCCAATCAGCGGAAGATCGTCCGGAATAGAAAAGGAGAAATGCAGATGGGGGGTGTCATCTACAATGACAGCGCGGATAAGGCCGCCCGTTTTATCATGAACTGCAACCAGAAAAAGATCCCCCTGGTGTTCCTCCAGGATGTCACGGGCTTCATGGTCGGTTCCCGCAGTGAGCATGCCGGCATCATCAAAGACGGGGCAAAAATGGTGAACGCAGTAGCCAATAGTGTAGTGCCGAAGATCACCATCATCATCGGTAATTCATATGGGGCAGGCAACTATGCCATGTGCGGCAAGGCCTACGACCCCCGTTTCATCTATGCCTGGCCGACGGCCAGGATCGCCGTCATGGGTGGAGACCAGGCTGCCAAAACCCTCCTGCAGATCCAGGTCAGCGCCCTGAAAAGCAAAGGTCAGGTGATCGACCCGGCCGAGGAGCGTCGGCTGCTGGATGAGATCAAAGGCCGCTATGAAAAACAAACGACGCCTTATTATGCCGCCGCACGCTTATGGGTAGACGCGATCATCGATCCGGCCGACACCCGTAAAGTGATCTCGGAAGGACTGCAGGCGGCAGCACATAACCCGGACCTGCCGGCATTCAGCACAGGCGTGATACAAGTCTAATATCATTTATGGCAAACAACGAACTGGTGATGTATACAGACGGCTCATCCCGCGGCAACCCCGGCCCGGGAGGCTATGGGACAGTCTTATTCTGGGGAGGTCATCGCAAAGAGCTTTCACAAGGTTATAAGCGCACGACGAACAACCGCATGGAGCTGATGGCTGTCATCGCGGGACTGGAGGCGCTGAAAAAGGACGGGCTGAAGATCACTGTTTATTCCGACAGCCAATATGTGGTGAAGGCCTGGGAACAAGGCTGGCTGAAGAACTGGATCGCCACCAACTTCAAGGGAGGTAAAAAGAACAAGGACCTCTGGCTGCACTTCTATGAGCTGGCTAAAAAGAACACTATCCGCTTTGTCTGGGTGAGAGGACACGCGGACAACCCGCACAACAATCGCTGTGATGAGCTGGCTACAGCGGCAGCCGATGGCGGCCATCTGCTGGTGGACGAAGGATATGAAGAAGGTGATTGAGATCAGTCCTGCCGGTAAATGACGGCATCCGCAGGCGGAACGGAGATGGTCAACATTCCCGGCTGCAGCACAGCTCCTGAGAATAATTCTTTTAATGGCTTTTTTGAAATACCCCAGCGGATGGGGTCAATGGTATAGTGCAGCACCTTATCGCTGTAATTGAAGATGGCGATGGAGGTATGTTTTCCCTCCCTGCGTACAAAGAAATTCCCGGCCTGATCGCCCGTATTGCCCTCTACAGGCCTGAACGCCCGCCCTGCTCGCGCGACCTCCACCAAGTCCTTATTTTGCAGCAATATTTTTGCCGTGGAATGCCAGTTTCCCGGTGTCGAATAATCATCGCCTGTTATCAATGTGCCTGTAATAAGAGCGGAAGCCAGTCGGGCGCGGTTCACGCCAGGCGGTTCTGCCTTGAATACGATGTGATCCGCATCGACGTAATCGTACAGTTTATCCTGCCACCAGCCATAAGTAGTGCTGTTCAGCGTATAGGCCGTCTCATTGATCCCGCTGTAGGCGTCACAGGCGATGCGGCGCATGTGCACAAAACGGGCCGTAGCGAGGTTGGGCGAGATGGCGGCGTACATTAGCATCTTCCCCTCCAGCTGACCCGCGAGGAATTCCATTCCCTCACGGAAGGCCTGCATGCCTGTATGGACGGATTTGTCATAGAATTGATCCGCCTCCAGTGCCGCATGACCGAGGAAATCAATCTTGATCATCCTGAAGCCGCACGCTTTAAAGTGCCTGATGACCAGGGCGATCCTTGCCAATGTGCCCGGATGCGTAGGGTCCAGCGCCCTGGCGCCATCCAGGTCATTATAGTTCCCATTTTGCCGGACCCAGCAATCCGCATAGTTGTAATCCGAGCCTTCCATTTTGCGGGGGGACTTGCCCCAGTCCACAAATGGCGCCCAATAGATGCCGGGCTGAAATCCCTTGCTTTTACAATAGTCGCAGAATTCCTTCAGCCTGCTGTAGTCGCCCTCGAGACCGCCCTGCAAGAGCATGTCCCAGTAAGAGTCCAGGTCGATGTACAAAGTATTGTCAGCAGTACGAAAATTACTGCAGGAGTCATGAAAGAAATCTACGACGGCTTTGGCTTTGGGTAAAGTCAGCTTATCCTGCATGGCGCCCCAGCTATTCCATCCGAAAGTGGTAGCGTTGGACCATCGGGGCACCTGACGCATCCGGGCATGAGTGGCATAATCCTCCAATCCGGCACGCCAGTCATCATACCAGCCTACCATGATTACGGGACTCGTACAAAAATGGTCTGGTTCAGCCATCACCGTTCCATGTCCTATCAGATCGTGGGTATATGTCTTGTCGGTATAACCCCCGAAGGCCGAGAGCTGCGTAATTTTCCCCGAGTCGGCTCCTTTGATCGTGATGCCCGTTTTCCATGTCAGTTGCATGAGCGCCCCCAGGACCAGCCCACTACGGCTGGCATTATTGTAAAGGGCAGTTACTTCGGCGCTGGTGAAGTCGGCTAACCCCAAAGGAAAAGCGTTATAACGAACCCAGGCATCGTTGTCGAATGGCACCAGCAATGCCCTGTCCTCATCGCTTGCATCGAGGTAGGCGTGCTGCGTGGTCAGTGGCGACATATAATTGCAACCGGTGGCCTCGATCCTTACCGATGTAGTAAAAACTTTCTCCCCCTTGCGTATGTAGAATCGCTGATCCATCACCGGACGCCCGCCGCCCGAGGATTGGACCATATAGACCATTTCACCCTCACCGCGGGGAAAAGTAGTCCACCGGTGGAAGGTATAGGAGATGCTGCTGTCCGCACGATCTCCCGACCTGCAGACAGCATAGGCGTCTTTTATCACTGTCCGCCCTTTAAAGATTACGTCGTAGGTGCCTTTGCGGAGATCATACCGAATGTGGCTGTTGTCACCGAATGGAATGTCCTTTATTTGAGCCAGCGTCGTCAACGCAACAAGACATGACAGGAAGGATACGACTATTTTAACTTTCATATTCTCAGGCTTTGGGTACGGAGGCCCTGTATAACAGTGTATCCTGATCCGCCCGCAGACTGATCTTCGCCTTGTCGAAAGCAATGAAAGCATCTCCGGCTTTCCGGTCAAAACCGTTGCTGTCCTCTACCTGTACCTTTCCTTCGAGCACCAGGAATATTTCCACGGAGTGAGACTGTATGGTCACTATTTCCCCCGCCTGAAGGTTGATCTTGCTCAGCTCGAAGTCGGGAGCGGGAGTCTTATAAATGACGATATGCCCCGGCGTATTGTTTTCCCTGATGATATGGGGATGGGTGGCTTCAAACCGGACATGCTTCAGGAGTTCGGGAACATCGACATGTTTGGGCGTTAGTCCGCCCCGAAGCACATTATCGGAATTGGCCATGATCTCTACGTTCTGCCCCTCCAGGTAGGCATGGGGCAGTCCGGCATCCTGAAAAACGGCCTCTCCCGGATGAACGTTCACCAGGTTGAAGAAATAAACGGAAAAAATGCCCCTGTCGATCTTATCCCCTTCATTGTACGTAAGGGCCGCACGGGCGGCCCAGAAATCCTCGTCCTGTTTGCGGAGCAGCTTCTGCTGGTAGAGAGGTATGATCCTATCCAGAAGGGGCTTCAATAAGGCATTCACTTCCTGCTGCGGCATCTCCATCACTTCCTTGTACAATTCTTTATATCCGCCCATGGAAAAGACGGGCAGCAGGAAGCGCAGTTCGGGGACTGTGGACAATGTATGCATCAGCTCTTCCTCCGGCTTGAACCCATGCAACAGCCAGAAATCGCTAAGCGCGAGCATCAGTTCCGGCTTGTGATTATCGTCCTTATAGTTACGATGGGGTGCGCCAAGCGCGATGCCCTTCTCATTTTCCATCGCAAACTCAAGCTCCGCATTCTTCTTGGTAGGATGCACCTGGATCGACAGCATATCCTTTACGTCCAGGATCTTCAATAAATAGGGAAGCCTGCCGAATCGCTGCGCTACGGCAGCCCCCAGACTGGTCTCCGGCTGTAGACGGACATACTCGTTCAGCTTCGCTGGCTCTGCGCCTTCCAGCTCCGCAGGAGCATTGTCGTGGGCGCCCAGCCAATATTCTGCGAATGGTTTGTTCTCCGGGTTGGCTACGGAAAGCAGCTTAGACAAATAGGTCTGGCCCCCCCAGGCATACTGCTGTATCTTTCCTTTTAGCTTAAAAACATTTTTTCCCTGCTGCATGAATGAAATTATTTTGCAAATAAAAGGAAAAAGGATGGCCCGGCATAATGATCTTGGAAAGTGGGGAGAAGACCAGGCGGCCGGATGGCTCGTGGAACAGGGGTTTCTCGTACGGCACAGGAACTGGCGGTACCGGCGCGGTGAAATAGACATCATCGCCACACGTGGAGAAGCCTATCATTTCATAGAGATCAAATGCAGCATCGGAAATACTTTCGGGTATCCTGAAGAAAGAGTGAGCAAAGCCAAGCTGAGAACGATGATGCGCACCGCTTCCCATTGGTTGTATAAGCATGCCGTGCCTGTCGAAAAGAGAGTCCAGTATGATGTGCTGGCTATTCGGCTGATGGATGGAAAACCCCTGGAATACCTGCTTTTCGAAGATGTTTCACTTTAGCTTTTCCTGGATGTATTCCACCAACCGGTAAGTGGCAGGACAATATTCGATGTTCTGCTGGTACATATGCATGTATTCCACCATCTTCCTTTTCGTGTGATGAGGGAAGCCGGCGCAGTCCGCAGGACGCACGGCATAGATATTACACATATTGGTTTCCAGGTCCAGGAACTGACAGGGCTGCTTCACATTCATCCAGTCGCCGGTCCTGTCCTTATACAACCATTTTTCACGAAATGCTGCATCCGTCATGCCCAGGTGGGCTGAGATCCGCTTTACGTCCTTTTTGGTATAGGTAGGCGACATCGTTTTGCAGCAATTGGCGCAGTCCAGGCAGTCCGTATGTGCCCAGGCATGCTTGTCAGCCTCGGCCTTCAAAGTGTCCAGGCCCCGGGGAGGATTGTTCCTTAGTCTTGTCAGATATCCTTTGATGCGTCTTTTATTGTTACGAACAATCTGCCGGAAGCTACGTAGGTTGACGGTTGCCATGCGTGATATTATGAAAAGGCAAATATGGAGCAAAGGTGTCATGATACAAAGAAAATTTTCAGGTTTGTTCATTAAAGTTTAAACTTGCCGCATGTGGGAGCCCTATAAGAAAGGATATAAGGCATGGTTGCAGCTGGAGAAATCCCTCTCGGAAAATTCCGTGGAAGCTTATTTGCGTGACATCGACAAGCTGACACAATTTCTGGAGACCTCCCGGTCCATAAAGCCTCCCGAAGCCATCGGGCTGAAAGACCTGCAGGCTTTCCTGCAGTGGATCGGCCAGCTGGGGCTTGAGCCGGCTTCCCAGGCCCGGGTATTATCAGGCATCCGGTCCTTTTATAAATATTGCTATATTGAACAGATCGTAAAAAAAGATCCCACCACCCTGCTGGAGTCGCCCAGGTTGAAAAGGGCCCTGCCGGATGTCCTCAGTTTTGAAGAGATAGAATCGATCATCGGGCAAATCGACCTCAGCAAGCAGGAAGGGGGACGGAATAAAGCTATCCTGGAAACGATGTACAGCTGTGGGCTTCGTGTCAGCGAAGTCGTTAACCTCCGTATCTCTTCCCTCCACCTGGACCTGGGATTTATCCGCGTCATTGGGAAAGGGGATAAGGAACGTTTGGTACCTATAGGAACATCCGCCGTGAAATATATCCGGATCTATCAGCACGACATCCGCGTGCATATGCCGCTGAAGCCGGGCAATGAAGATATTCTCTTTCTCAACCGAAGGGGCAGCAAACTCAGCAGGGTGATGATCTTTTTAATGCTGAAAGAGCTGACCCGGCAGGCTGGCATTGAGAAGAACATTTCGCCGCATACTTTCCGTCATTCTTTCGCCACCCACCTGGTGGAGGGAGGCGCCGACCTGCGGGCTGTCCAGGAGATGCTGGGGCATGAGAGCATCACCACCACAGAGATCTATACCCACCTGGACAGGGAATACCTAAGGGAGACGCTGCATCGGTTCCATCCGGCATTCAAATAGCGTTATAGCACTACCAATTTCTGTATGGCCGTCCTGCCCGTAGATTCGTTTAACAATTTGACGATATAAGTTCCCGCAGCCATCGTCTCCGGGATGTTCATCAGCGCTGTCCTGGCACCTTCCACGCCTTCCATACGCATCGTTTCGACAAGGGCACCTGAGGTGGATATCAGTTGTGCAATATAATTACCTGCCTTAATGTCCCGGAGCGAGATGGTCACCGACACCCCTCTGGCCACGGGGTTGGGATAAACAGTGAAAGGTGTTTTAACAAGTCCCAGGAATGCAAGCGTATCCTGCCAGATAGTCGTTCTACGAACTACGGATACCAATCCCATTGTACGGCGGCAAGTGGACGTTCCATAGGCGACGACCGTCACATCTCCCAGTACTTCCGCGGTCCGGGAGAGAGAAATGGTCAGCACAGTTCCGCTGAAAAAGCGCTTATCCACTGGGAGGATCCTCGATCTATATCCTATAGCGGTTATTTCCAACGCAGACGCTGAAAGGAGTTTTTCCGGTTCGATGGAGACCCTGCCTTCGTTGTCTGCGGAAAAGGAGGCTTTATCCAGGCGTATGGTGGCGCCTGGTACAGCCTCGCCCGTTGTCGAATCCACGATCTCTAATTTCCCGATCGTAATGTCTGAGTGCTGCACCCTACGAACGCCGCCGACCACTATTTGTTTATTATTACTACTGGCCGGAGGGTTATTGAATTTTATGACGGGCGGATCAGGCGCTTTATCCTGTGCGGAAACTTCCGATGAAAGCAGCAGCCCTGTCAGTAAGAACTGCCACACGGCCCATCGATTTTTTTTTGGAGGCCGTGAAGGAGATAAGTCCCTGTTGAGCTGGTCCTCCATAAACCGGCCACAAACGGACTTTCCGGTACCCGACAGCCAGGAGAGTATCTCCTGGTCGCTCATCATCGTAAAGTCTATAACTGTCCTTTGGCAGGAGCCGCAGAAGCGTCCGTCCGCCTCGGGCTGCATTTCGCTCCATTGCTCGTGGCAGGGCTCGGCGATAGATAATTGTGTTTTTTCTGGCATAAGCGTTCATTTCCTTCATGATGTCGCCTGCGCAGAAATTACACAAGCCCTGCCGAATTTTAGTTATTTTAGGCCCTGTAATCACGGTGCCTTTTATAAAGAACATACCATCTCATTCTGCGGGCGACGCCGAGCTGATAGCAGCTTACCGGCAATCGGGCGACCTTTCCCTTCTGGCAGCCGTCTACCAGCGATATATGGACCTGTTGTACGGCGTCGCATTGAAATACCTGGGAGACCCCGAGGCTGCCAGGGATGCAGTGATGGCTATATTCGAAGAACTGGCACAAAAGCTGCTCAAACATGAGGTGGAGAACTTTAAAGGCTGGCTGTATACCCTGGCTAAGAACCACTGCCTGATGCAGTTACGTTCCGCAAAACGGATGAGGACCGGTGAATTCGACCCCGACCATATGCAAACGGGGGAAGAATTGCATCTGAATGGTGTATTTGAAAAGGAACAGCAGCTGGATAAGCTGTCGAAATGCCTGGAGTCCCTGTCGCCCGAACAAAAGACGACCGTCGAGCTGTTTTATCTACAGCACAAATGCTATAAAGACATCGGGGCGATGACGGGTCTGGAATGGAATAAGGTGAGAAGTTATATACAAAATGGCAGAAGGAACCTGAAGATCTGCATGGAGCAGCAGGAGCTTAACATACAACCTATTGTGAAAATAAAATGAGCGATAAGGATAAGCATATTCCCACTTATACTGCCTCGGATATTGAAAAATACCTGAGCGGGGAGCTCTCTGCCCCCGAAATGCATGCATTGGAACGTGCGGCCCTGGATGATCCTTTCCTGGCTGATGCGCTGGATGGCATAGCCCTCCACCGGAGAATGCCCCAACAGACGGTATTCAGTAAGGATATGGCCGAACTGCGGGAAAGGCTCCAGGAGCGGGTGAAGAGCAGGGAGAAAGGCAAACCCCGCGTGATCTCCCTTGGCATGCGGTATGCAGCTGCCGTGATATTGCTGCTGGGATTGGGAGTTACGGCTTATTACATGCTGTCGGATAAGAGAATGGCGGACGCCTCGCTGGCAAAGACAGAGCACAGACCTGCTGCGCCTGTGATACATCCGGATACGACGACGACGCCTGCCGCTGCCACCCCGGCGCCGAAAGACACGAATACCCTTGCAGTTAATAATACAGCGCCATCAGCACCCGTATTGAAAAAAAGTCGTCAGGCCAGTTCTGGCAATGGTATCGCCGCTGACGATAAGGTGAAAGCCGAAGAGAATACAATACTGGGCGATGTGGCGGTACAGGCCGAAGCGCAAACAGTCGCCCCGTCCCCATCCGGGAAAGTAGTGACGGCCGATACGATAAAGCTGCGTTGGGATACCTTGTCTCTTGCCAGCAATCACAAGTACGACCGCGAAACCTGGGCACGGCAGGAGAAAAAAGCCGCAGACGTTCATGCCTTCAGTTTCGACAAAACCACGGCAGCGGATCAGCTGGTATTTTCCGGAAAGGTGACTGACGTGCATAACCGTCCCTTACCGGGCGCTTTCCTGTCCCTGAAAAATAATGCAAATATCAACGCCACCACCGACAGGAACGGCTACTTCAACCTTCGCCTGAATAAAATGGATACCAGTTCCGCCGTGGTGGTGAATTATGTCGGTTATGAGCAGGCCTCCCTTGCCCTCAACCCGGAGAACACGAAAAGCAATATCATTCAACTGCAGCCCCAGTCAGCCTCGCTGAATGAAGTAACCATCGTTGGCTACGGTGCCAAACGGAAAGAGCTGCTGAGACAGAATATCGATGCACCGCAAAAAGCCCTCTCCACCCTGGCCGTTCCGGCAGATGGGTGGCCCGCATACAAAACCTATCTCGAATCCAATAAGTCTTCGGTCAGCCTGGATTCAACCCTCCGGGGGGGTGAGACCATTTCCTTCATCGTAGACAGGAACGGCAAATTATCTTCTTTCAAAGTGGAACAATCCATCTCACCGGCCCATGATTCATTGGTTACCCGCATCGTCCGGGAGGGTCCTGCATGGAGGCTGCTGTCAGGTAAGAAAGCCCGCGCAAGAGTGATCCTCACCTATTAATTAGGACCGTTCATCGAAACTTAAACGGGACATTAAGTCCCATTCGTGTAAATTCGGCCTCTAAATATTTACACATGCAAAGGTCAATGCTATTGTTTGCGTTATTCTCTTCATTGTATTTCTCCGGCATGGCGCAGTCCGTCAAAACGCCCGCGCCCTCTCCTCCCCAATTTGTCCGCCAGGATTTCGGCCTTTCGAATATCGAGCTCTCCTATTCCCGCCCGGGTGTGAAAGGCCGCACGGTCTTTGGCGACCTGGTGCCTTACGGCAAGGTCTGGAGAACAGGCGCCAACCAGGCCACGACCCTGACCTTCGGTGACGACGTGATCATCGGAGACACAAAGGTCCCGGCCGGTAAATATGGACTTTTAACCATCCCGGCCCAGGATGAATGGACATTCATTATCACGCGTCAGCTGGATGTCACCAGCCCGGCGGCATATAAGCAGGACCAGGACGTCCTCCGTGTAAAAGCCTCCCCCCATGAGCTGCCTTTTGCGCTGGAGACCTTCACCATCCTCTTTGCAGATGTGACCTCCAATAGCTGCAACCTGCAGATTATCTGGGACAAGACAGCAGTATCCCTCCCCATCCGGACAGACATTGACACCCGGATCATGGCCCAGATAGACAATGCCTTGAATAAGGACAACCGGCCTTATTACACGGCGGCCGTGTACTACCTGGACAACGGGAAAGACCTCAACAAGGCCCTGGAATGGTTTGACAAGGCGATCGCTCAGGACCCCAAGGCGTTTTACGCTGTTTATCAGAAAGCCCGCTGCCAGGCTAAGTTGGGTAAGAAACAGGAAGCCATCACTACGGCAAAGAAGTCCATCGAGCTGTCAAAGCAGGCCAACAACGCCGATTATGTTGCCCTGAACGAAAAGCTCATTGCTTCATTGCAATAATACCCCCCTACAACTATCACAACACCGTGTGACCTACACACGGTGTTGTCGTTCTATACACGTATTTAGTTCTCCATTTTGAGAAAATTCCCTAATTTGTCAATGATTGCGCACGCTTGCGGCCATACTGCTATGGGGAATATTCCTTTTCAACTGGGTCGGTTACAGGCTCGTAAGTAACTTTATGCAGCAGCAGGCCACCCGGCAGATGGAGGAACAGCTTAATAACAGCCAGTACGATGAATCCCAGCTCATTTCCCTTAAAGTCCCAATAACCCATCTTAGCTACTACAATTGTTCCAGCACCTTCGAAAGAGTGGATGGACAGATCGAGATCAATGGCATTCCCTATCAGTATGTCAAGCGCCGCATCTGCAACGATTCGCTGGAGCTGCGCTGCATTCCTAACCAAATGGCGCTGCGGCTACGGTTGTCCAGGGATGAATACTTCAGGACCATCAATGATATTCAAAGCTCCCAACGGCACCAGCAGCAGCCCGCTCTTCCCTGCACGGTCAAATCCTTTGTGTCAGATCCTTATTTGCTGACCAGCTCTTTCCAGCTGAATGCTCCTCTATCCTTTAAAATAACCTATCACTATTTCTATTCCGAACAGGTCATTTGGATCCCACGCGTCATTGAAGAACGGCCTCCCAGCCGGCAAGCCTGATCCCTTATCTCGCATATCCATCTCTTTTATCAGACCCCTTAAAGGATGTAACATGTCTTATATACCACTGGAAACCCATTTGCCTGGTATCACCGGGCTGCTGGAATACCGTCAGGACAGCGCTAAGCCCATCCGCGAATTAACACAGCTGTTATTGCGGGGTCCGTCCTCGCTGACAGAAGGCGAACGGGAATTGATCGCTACCATCGTATCATCACGTAATCAATGCAGCTTTTGCACGGCGGCTCATACTGCGGCGGCCGATATTCTATTGGAAGAGGACAAAACCTCGGCAGCCGTCAAACAGGATATCGCCTCCGCCCCGGTGACCGAAAAGATGAAGGCCTTACTCCTCATCGCGGCCCAGGTGCAGGAGAGCGGCAAAAGCGTCACCCCCTTCTCCATCGCCAACGCAAAAGAAGCCGGGGCCACCGACATGGAGATCCACGACACGGTGCTGATAGCCGCCTTATTTTGCCTGTACAACCGCTATGTCGATGGTCTCGCTACGGCAACGCCATCCGACCCTGCTTTTTATCAGGGATTGGGACAAAGGTTGAAGCAGCATGGATATAATCGCCTGCCCAACGGTTACGACCATTTAAAAAAGAAATAATTCTCCATCGTATGAATAAAACAGGCCTTTTCGCAATTTGTTTTGTGAGCAGTCTTTTTGGAGGCGTCGTTTCCACCCTGATGTCGGTGTATCTTCCCGTAGCCGTCAAAGATTTGTTAGGCGATGTCTCGCAGGAAAAATTAAACGATGTAAGCGCCTATATCAATTCAGTATTCATTTTCGGCTGGATGTTCGGAGGCGTCGTCTGGGGGATTGTCTGTGACAGGCTCGGAAGAGCCCGGGCGGTGATGCTTTCCACCTTTTGTTATGGATTGTTCACCCTGCTGACAGCAGCGGCACCTTCATGGCTGCTGGTGATGGCCTGCCGCTTTCTATCAGGTTTTGGCGTGGGTGGCGTGTTAGTGACCACAACCATCCTGATTTCCGAGACCTGGACGGGAAAGAAAAGAGCCGTGGCGCTGGGCATCTTATCCATCTCTATCCCGGTGGGTATATTTTCAGCGGGGTTGATCAATTACTTCCTACCCGGTTGGAGGCAGGCTTTCCTGGTAGGCGCCATCCCATTGTTGCTGTCTTTCCTTGCTTTCTTTGTGCTGAAGGATCCGGGCAAATGGACAGCGGCTGCACAAACAGCTGCCGTCAGCTCCGACAAGGGATTTCTTTCCCGTGCCTACCGGCCCAATATATGGAAGGGGTCGCTGATCTTCGGGACCATGCTCATCGGCATGTGGGCGATTTTTTCATGGCTGCCTACCTGGGTGCAAAGCCTTTCCTCCCATACGGATGCCCAGCATGAGCGGGGGTTGAGCATGATGCTATTGGGAGCCGGCGGTTTAACAGGCGGCTTTATCTCCGGCTGGGTGGCGCATGCCATTGGTTTGCGGCGGACGATGCTGCTATGTTTTGCCGTTTGTTTCGCCATGGCCTTTTTCCTGTTCAAGCTCAATCATTCATTTTCGGGCCTGGCCTATGCGGGGATCGCGATCCTGGCCATCTTTTTCGGCATCAGCCAGGGAGCGTTGTCCGCCTATATCCCGGAGCTGTTCCCAATGGCCGTTTGCGCTTCCGCCACAGGCTTCTGTTTCAATGTAGGCAGGTTATTCACGGCTACTGCCGTATTTTTTGTCGGAGCGCTGGTGAGCTTCTTCGGCGGATACAGCAATACTATTTTTATTTTCTCCTTCATTTTTATCATCGGACTGATAGCTACCTGGTATACCCGGGAAAAAGCTATTCCACAAAACTGACGTCATGGCATATATCAATGTAGAACAAGGCGTTCCAGGCATAAGAAGCCTGGTGCTTTTCAGACCTGATACGGGAAAACCGCTATATGAGCTTGCGCAGATACTACTACGCGGTCCATCAACACTGTCCCCTGCAGAAAGGGAACTGATCGCTGCTTATGTATCTTCGCGCAACCAGTGTTTCTTCTGTACTAACAGTCATGCAGCTGCGGCAAGATGCCTGTATGGCGATGAAGGGTCAGTCGTGGATGAGGCGTTGCTCGATCCGGAAAACGCCGGGCTGACGGGAAAGATGAAAGCCTTGTTGAATATCGCAGGCAAGGTACAGATACTGGGCAAAGAGGTGACAGAGCTGGACATCCTGCTTGCGCGCGAGCAGGGCGCTGACGACAGGGAGATACATGACACAGTGCTGATCGCAGCTGCCTTTTCCATGTTCAACCGATATGTCGACGGCCTGGCGAGCTGGACGCCTACCGACCCGGCCGCCTACGCCGAAATGGGCCGCCGCATGGCCGATAAAGGATATGTTTTACCCCAACCTGTAAACCAATAAATATCATGGCTTATATCGATCTTGGAAATGAGCTGCCAGGCATAAGAGGGCCCATGGCTTTCAGCCCGCGCACGTCAAAGCCGCTGAACGAGCTGGCGGAAGTCCTGCTGCGGGACGATGACAATACGCTGTCCCGTGGCGACCGGGAACTCATCGGCGCCTATACGTCCTATCTCAATGATTGTTTTTTTTGTCAGAACGTGCATGGCAGTCTGGCCCAACACTATCTGCAATGTGATATGTCTGCTCTGGACGCCATCAAGAGTGATCCCGAGGCGGCGGCTATCCCGGAAAAGATGAAAGCACTATTAAGCATTGCTGCCAGTGTACAAAAAGGGGGAAAGACGATGAAGCCTGAACAGATCGAAAGGGCAAGAAACCTGGGCGCTACCGACCGGGAGATCCACGACACGGTGCTGATAGCTGCAGCCTTCTGTATGTATAACCGGTATGTGGACGGTCTCGGCACCACAGCGCCGCAGGACCGGCAATTCTATATCAACCGGGCCCCGCAGCGCGCAGCCGAAGGATATCTCGATTTCGATCTCTACAAATGATCTATTAATAATAAACGCTTTATTATGCCTCATATTGACTTGAACAATGATCTTCCCGGTATCAGGGGATTGTTGGCATTTCGCCCGGAGGTGGCAGGACCGATGGGTGAGCTGGCGAATATCCTGCTCAGGGACACGGACGGTTTGAGTCCGGTTGACAGGGAGTTCATCGCCACCCACGTCTCCTGGCTCAACGATTGTTTTTATTGTCATCATTCACATGGTGCCATCGCCTGTCATTATCTGGGCGGAGAAATGGACCTGGTGGATCAGGTGAGAAATGACTATCTGCATGCGCCCATCTCGGAGAAATTAAAAGCCTTACTGACCATTGCCGGAAAAGTACAGCAAGCCGGAAAGGCGGTGCTTCCGGAGGACGTCGAAAATGCCCGTCGGCATGGCGCAACGGATAGAGATATTCATGACACCGTACTGATCGCTGCCGCTTTCTGTATGTTCAATCGCTATGTCGATGGTCTGGCAGCAACGACACCGACCGACCTGAGCACCTACGGCCCCAGGGCCCGCCAGGTCGCGGAAAAGGGATACGGGAATCATATTATTTCAGAAAAACAACCGGCAGCCTGAGGCTGTCAACCAAAAAAACTAACGCGACATGAGACACCAACTACGTCTGTGGACGGTATTGATCTGTTGTATCATCCTGCCCGGACTTGCTTTTTCCCAAAACACGATCATCTCAGGTACGGTCACAGACAGGTCCGGGCACCCTGTAGCAGGCGCCAGCATCGTTATCAGGCCATCTACCCGCGGCACCTTCAGCGACATTGAAGGCAAATTCAGGATCGCCGCGGCGCCCGGAGCCACCATAGCCATCGGCTCAGTGGGGTTTGTCACGCAAACCATCCTTGTTGGTAATACGACGGAATTCAATATCCGGCTGGAGGAGGATATTTCCCGCCTTGACGAGGTAGTGGTAACCGGACTGGCTACCTCCATCAAACGAAGGAACCTGTCCAATGCCGTAGCCACCTTATCCGCGAAAGAGCTCGCAGGCATAGCGCCTGCACAGACCTTCGATGCCGCCCTGGAAGGGAAGATCCCCGGCGCCTACACTAATGCCAACAGCGGAGCACCAGGCGGCGGGATATCCGTCAAATTGCGTGGTGTAACATCTGTTTATGGCAATACGCAACCTTTGTATGTGCTGGATGGCGTCTTTGTTGACAATACTGCCACTTCCGCCGGCATCAATGTCATAACTGGCGCCTTACCAGGGGGCGCACCTACTTCCAACCAGGACAATCCTTCCAGCCGGATAGCCGATCTCCGCCCCGAGGACATCGAAAGCATCGAGATCCTGAAAGGCGCCAGTGCGGCGGCTGTCTATGGTTCCAGAGCCGCAGCAGGGGTCATTATCATCACGACCAAAAAAGGAAAAGAAGGCAACACGAAGACTTCCGTGTCCCAGGACCTTGGTTTCGTGAAAGTCCGTAAGCTATTGGGCGTACGCACCTTCAATGCCGACCGCGCCGCCAGCTTATCCCGCGACAGCGCCACCAGCGCAGGTCTCCGGCAGGCATTCACCACCGCGCAGTCTGCAGGCAAGATCTACGATTATGAAAAGGAGATCTATGGCAATACGGGGTTTGCCAGGAACACCGTGCTAAGCGTCAGCGGTGGTACAGCCAGAACAGGCGTTTATTTTTCGGCCGCGCAGAAAGATGAAGGCGGCATCGTAAAGAACACCGGCTACCGCAACAGCAGTCTGCGACTGAATGTTGACCATCATCTTACAGACAATATCAGAATAGGCATCAGCACCAATTATATCAACTCTTCCGCTGACAGGGGAATATCGGGCAACGACAACCATGGGGTCTCGCTCGGTATCGCACTGTCGTCCACGCCCAGCTTTGCCGAGCTGCATCCCAATTCCCTCGGCGTCTATCCCAACAATCCTTTTGCCGCTTCCAATCCCTTGCAGACCGTGGCGCTCATGCAGAACAACGAGTCGGTGAACCGATTCATCACAGGCATCAGCCTGGATGCCCAATTGCAGAAAAGCACCAGGAGCTTCACAAGATTGGTCGCCCGGGGTGGTTTTGATTTTTATCACCTCGGGACCAGCGTGCTCTTCCCTGCCACTCTGCAATTCCAGGCAGTGAATAAAGGTACTTCCGTCCAGGGAGCCACCCGGAACCTCAGCACCAATTATATCCTTTCGCTGGTGAACACGCTGACGCCTTCGGACAAACTATCGCTTACTACTTCCGCAGGCCTCACCCAGGAGACAGGCGATTACAATAATTTACTGAACATAGCCACACAGCTGATCCCCGGTCAGTCCAATGTCGACCAGGCAAGCGCACTGAACGCTGCTCAGCTGAGGACGAAATACCAGAACGAAGGCATTTTTATACAAGAAGAAGCCAGCATCAATGACGCCATTACGGTCACGGGGGGCCTCCGTTTGGACAGGTCTTCCAACAATGGGGATGTGGCAAAATACTACATCTATCCGAAAGGGGGCCTGTCCCTGAACCTCACGAAAATGGGCCTGGTGAAAGAAGGATTTATCAATAATATCAAGCTGCGCGCGGCCTACGGGCAAGCCAACAATGTCCCTGCTTATGGAAGTAAGTTTACCAGCTTGTCCATTTCAAATATCACCGGCAATTCCGGAGTGATCGTCACTCCGCAGGAAGGGACAGGGGACATCAGGCCCGAGCGGCAGGCCGAGTTCGAGACCGGCGTTGACCTCAGCGTGCTGAAAGGCAGGCTGAGTTTCGTATTGACCTGGTATAATAAGACCATCGACGATTTCCTGATGCAAAGCGCCCTGCCCTCCTCTTCAGGGTTTACCAGCAAATGGGTGAATGCCGGCAATCTCCGCAACAGAGGTGTGGAACTGGGGCTCAATGCCAGACCCGTGCAGACAAGAAATATCACCTGGAATACATCAGTGAATTTCTGGCTCAACAGGTCTCTTGTAACCAAACTGACGATACCCTCCGTACCACAAGGCTCTTTCGGGTACGTATTAGGATCCTACCAGATACAGGAAGGCAAGTCGGCAACCCAGATCCTGGGGCTCAATGGCACGGGCGTCGGCAAGCTGGGCGATGCGGAACCAACTTTCCAGATGAACACCTATAACGAGATCACCTTCTTTGATCACCTGAGCCTAAGGTTCCTCCTGCATTGGAAACAAGGCGGACAGAATGTCAACCTCACCAGCCTGCAGAATGATTTCGGCGGCACCAGCGCAGACTATGACCAGGTGACCAATAAACTCAACGTGCCCGATGGCGTTTATCGCATTATGCAGGTGGGCTCCGATGCACATATGTTTGTGCAAAACTCAGGCTACCTGCGCCTGCGGGAGGTCGGTCTGTATTATTCCTTCACCCGTTTGCCTGTGAGCTATGTAAAGGGCCTCAGGGTCGGCGTATCGCTGAACAATTTCCTCACCATCACAAAGTACAAGGCCTATGACCCGGAAGTATCCAACTTCGGTACGGGCTTTTCAAGCGGTGTGGATGTCGACCCCTACCCTGCCTCCAAACGCGGCACCTTTCATATAGCAATCGATTTTTAAACCACTCTTATCAAATTGATATGAACAAGAATATATTCCTCTATACCTGCGGACTGCTGTGTATCCTGGCCTCCTGCAAAAAAGACTATGGCGATCTCAACCATGCCACCGTCGATGCCTTTACCAAGAATGCCACGACTGAGCAGCTGAATGCGCTGGTAAGCGGCACTGAATCGGGTATGCGCAACAACCTGTCCCTCTATCTGGATGATGTGGGTACCATTGGAAGGGAGATGTATCATTTCATCAATGCCGAACCCCGGTATGTCACGGACCTGCTGGGCGCTAACGATGCCACCCTCACAGGCAGCAACTTTTATATTACGAACACCTGGGCATCCCGCTACCAGGTGGTAAAGAACTGCAATATTCTTATCGATGCGGCGCGTCACAGTAACTATATCTCACAGGAGCAGAAGAATGGGTATACAGGCTTTGCGAAGACCATCAAAGCCTATCAGCTGCTGATGAACCTGAACCTCACGGATAGCAATGGGATCAGGGTGGACGTGGCAGACCCGGATCATTTAGGTCCTTTCGTAAATTATTCCGACGGACTGGCAGCTGTTGCCGCTTTGCTGGATTCGGCAGTGACCGACCTGGGAAATGCATCGGTGGTTTTTCCGCTGCCAGGCTTTGAAAACTTTACGGATGCAGCCGGCCTGACAAAATTCAACCGGGCACTGGCAGCCAGGGTCGCCGTCTACCGGGAGAAATGGGTGGATGCCCTCACGGACCTGAACGGATCTTTTTTCGACCTGAACGGGGCCCCTTCGCTGGGCGTGTATCACGTTTTCGGGTCAGGTTCCGGCGACCAGCTGAATGATTTTTTCATTCCCCAAAACCAGACAGGCGATGTCAGGATCGCCCATCCATCCTTTGCGGCCGACATTACCCCTGGCGATGACCGGATCGGAAAAGCCACACCGCGAACGGCAGTAGCCTCCCTCAACGGGCTTTCGGGCGACCGGGATGTCTGGGTGTATACTTCCAGCACGGCGCCCATCCCCATCATAAAGAATGAGGAGCTGATCCTCCTCTACGCGGAATGCAAGATCCAGCTATCGGGTATGCCGGATGCCATTGTAGCGCTAAACCGCATCCGGACAGCTCATAACCTGTCTCCCTATGCGGGTGCTATCACCCCACAGGCCCTGCTGACAGAAATGCTGAACCAGCGAAGATTTTCCCTGTACTGTGAGGGGCATCGATGGATCGATCTTCGCAGGTATGGGCGGCTGAATGAATTGCCCATCGACAGACCCGGTGACGATGTATGGACGAAGTTTCCGGTGCCGGTTTCGGAGCAGTGATACGGGTATTAAGGTCGTACGGTGTTAACTTTAGATGAATAGAAAAGCCTTTGGATCAATTCGGCCAGCAGTACCACGCCCACCGCCCCTACCAGGTTGAACCAGAGGAAGCTCAATGGTACGATGCCTTTACGGCTGAGAATATTTAAAATGATGACGCCGGCCTCAACGATAAGGGCGCTGATGAATACTGCCGTGCCCCCTACCTTTTTACGGTAGAAGGCCACCAGGAAAACGCCCAGGATAACACCATAGAACAGCGAACCCAATACATTCACCGCCTCAATGAGGCTATTGCCCAGGTTGTAGGCCAGTTGCGCCGCCACCACGCAAAAGACACCCCAGAAGAAAGTATAGAGGCGGGAAAGACGGAACTCTTTTTCATCCGTAAGCGGCCTGGAAAACCGCTTGTGAAAATCCACGATCGTACAGGACGCGAGGGAGTTCAGGGTCGCTGCGATGGACCCCCAGGCTGCGAGAAAAATAACGGCGATCAGCAGACCGATCAAACCCTTGGGCAGATAATCCAGCACAAACCGGAGGAAAATATAGTTGGTGTCGTTGTCGTCGCCCCCTACTTCCTTATCCCTGAGCCAGCGTTTGATCGTGGCCTTATAGCCAGCTTTGGTCGTTGCCATTTGCTGCAATTGGTGCTCCGTAGAAGGGGTGATAACATTGATACGCCGGGCCTCTATCTCATTATATGATCTTTCCAGCATGACCAGGGAGTCCTTGTATTTTGACTTGCTTAACACCTCTACCTGCGACTGGTTGAAGAACACCGGTTCCTTATTGAACTGATAGAAGGCGAAGACCAGCACTCCCAGCAGAAGGATGAGGAACTGCATAGGCACTTTCACCAATCCATTCATCAGCAGCCCCAGGCGGCTCTCCGTTATGGACCTTGCCGTAAGATACCTGCCCACCTGTGACTGATCCGTGCCGAAGTAGGACAGCGCGAGAAAGAATCCGCCGATGACCCCGCTAAAGAGATTGTAGCGGTCATTCCAATCGAACCCCTTTGCACTTACACCGTTGGTAATGATATTCACCTTGCCTGCCTTACCGCCGATGTGCAGCGCCTCCGAAAGCCCCACTCCTTCAGGCAGCCGATGTATGACCATATAACCTGCGATGAACATCCCTCCGAAAATAATGATCAGCTGCAGCTGCTGTGTGTAGGCCACGGCCTTGGCGCCCCCGGTCACCGTATAGATGATGACCAGTCCTCCCATAAAAATATTGGTCCAGAGAATGTCCCAGCCTAAAATGGAAGAAAGTATGAGGGCGGGGGCGGAAATGCTGATGCCGGTGGAAAGCCCGCGCTGCAACAGGAATAAGAAAGAAGTCAGCGTCCTTGTCTTAAGGTCAAACCGTTGTTCAAGGAATTCATAAGCGGTGTAAACCTTCAGCCGGTGGAAAGCAGGTACGAAAGTTATACAGAGGACCACCATAGCAAGGGGAAGGCCGAAATAATACTGGACAAAGCGCATGCCATCCGTATAGGCCTGGCCCGGAGCCGAGAGAAAAGTGACGGCGCTGGCCTGGGTACCCATGATGCCGAGCAATACCATGTACCAGGGGACTGCCCTGTTTGCCAGGAAATAACCATCCAGGTCCCTGCTGGTTTGCCCCTTGTACAGGCCGTAGGCGATCATGCCCAGCAATGTCAGGATCAGGACTATCCAGTCTGCGAGACTCATGCGAAATGTTTGGTAAGAAAATAAAAAAACAGGATCATCAGCAGGAGGAAGCCGATGACCAGGGCATACCAGGTACTCCATTTCCTAAATAAGGGTGCTTGTTCTTCCTGGTCTTGCGTGTCCATGGTGCAAACGTTATTTTTTATTTCTGTTGGCGATGAGGGAAGCTACGATCAAACCGATGAGCAAACCCACGATCAGGCCGATGGTCGCATGTTTGATGAAACGCCCCACTATCAATCCTACGACGATCGCTATCACGATCATAATATCCCGTCTACGGTTCATAGTGTATAAGATATGCGCGCGTCAGAACGCTTTCTTTTGGTTAAGGGCAATGATATTGGCCAGCAGGCGGTAGGCCCCCGGCACACCAGCCGGCAGCTCGCGGAAAAAGACCAGTCCTGTGTAGACGAACTTGCCTTTGCCGTAATCTCCTATCACCAGGCTGCCTTTCTGGTCGCTCTCTCCGGGGTCATGCATGGAGAGGATCGCCGTATATTTCGGATCCAGCTGGTCGATGAAATAAATCCCGCGCTCCTGGATCCATCCCTCAAAATCCTTATCGGTGATCTTGTTAGGATAGTTAAGCACGGTATGGGCGGGCTGCAGAAAGCCCACTTTAGCCGTTTCGTCCGTCACTCTGTTGTTGGTGATGGCAAAGGGATAAGGACCTATCTTCAGAGAGCTGTTGCCAATGCCATTCCTGTTGTATTGTACGATGAGATTGCCACCCTCATTTATATAGCTCATCAGCTGGTCGTATTTGCCCGCCAGCCAGGGATGCACGTCATAGGCACGTACGCCGGCCATGATGGCGTCAAACTGCCGGAGATTGCCGGCCGTGATGTCTTTCTCCCGAAGCATGATGACCTCATAACCCATTTGCTGCAGGGCCTGCGGCACCTTATCCCCTGCGCCTTCGATATACCCGATGCGTTTGCCCAGCGTCTTTACATCGGCCGACACGAATTTTTCACGGGACGGGCTGAAATAATCTATCCGCGGGATATGATCGTACATAATTGTCCGCAGCTGCCGGGCCGTATCCTGTCCGCCATCGCGGCGGAACAGCAGATCGGACCAGGTGATACCAGGCTCCTTATAGGATGACCGGGCCGACCAGATCATGTTCGGGCTGCCGGCGGCGGAATGCTCACGGATGGATATATCTGCGGGGTGTGTCAGCGACAATTGAGGAGAGCCCGTGTGAGCGCCCTGGACCTTTGTCAGGGCCTCGAATTCTTTTTCTTCGCCATTTGCAAAGACCAGCAGGTCCGGATCGAAACGCGCGGTCACAGGAGGCAGCACCGTCAAGGGCTGATAGAGTTCCCCCTTCACTGGATCGGTGTATTTGTACAGCATCGGGCGGGTAAATGTAAGGTCAACGCCATCCATCTGTACCTGGAACTGTACCTCGAAGGCAGGCTTGCTTTGGGCATCGCCGATCAGCAGCTGGTTGCTGACATTATAGGATCCGGGAGACATTTCTTCGGCCAGCCAGTACGGTTGTGTCACAGGATTCTTCTCCGGCACATAAATATTCTTCTGAAGAATGTAGTTGCGGTTGGCTATCAGCTCCTGTTTCCAGGGAAGACTATAGGAGCCGATGTTTATCTCTGACAATGATGCACGGGCATTAAGCCTGTTGTTGACGACAAAGGACACCTGAAGAGAGTCTCCCTGCACCGTATATCCGTTGCGGACGGATGCTTCCAGCCATAGGCCGCTGCAGGCCTCTATCAGCCGCAATACCTCCCTGCTTTTCTGCGCCTTCCAGTAGTCGTCCTTCAAACGGGAGAGGGCCTGGTAGACCTTCACCAGGCCGGGAACGGACGCTGCCGGATCCGAAAGGGCATAGTTCTTAATCACCCCGTCGATCAGTTGCCGGATCTCGCCGCCTCCCTGCACCCGGTCCCAGGACAGAGGTATGCCATCCAGGGGGTCATTGTGCGCGTCTTCGCCTGCCACCAGTGTAAAGAACTCCATGGACTGACCCCGGGCAGGTGTAAGGGCAGCACCCTGGCTCTTATGCTGCGTGCGGCTCTCGGCGGCGATCTCTCCATAGCTTTTCCCCAGCACCGGGTTGTACAGCCCTACGTCGATCTTCATCTGATCGTTACTGGTAGTATTGGTCGAACCGAAATTAAAGGTGTTCCAGAGAATGCGCCGGGCCTGCCAGGGCTTTACGCCATACTTGAATTGTTCGGGGAAGCGATTGGGATCGGCGGCGGCGGTAAAAGCCTCATGCGCCAGCACAGCCGATGCAGAGTGATGACCATGCCCCGCGCGACCGTCTTCCGGGAAACGGGTGATGAGGACATCCGGCTGAAACTTCCGGATCACCCAGACCACGTCGCTCAAAACTTTTTCCTTGTTCCACGTGCGTAGCGCTTCCTCTGTCGTCTTGGTAAAGCCGAAATCAAAAGCCCTGGTAAAGAATTGTTCGGCGCCATCTATCCTGCGGGCGGCCAGCATCTCCTGCGTCCGTATCAGTCCCAGCTCTACGCCTTGCTCATCCCCGATGAGGTTTTGACCTCCATCGCCCCGCGTCATGGACAGGTACCCGGTGCGGACCAAACGCTCTTTGGCCAAATAGGCGATCAGACGGGAATTCTCGTCGTCCGGGTGTGCCGCGATGTATAATACGGAGCCCAGGACATTGAGCTTTTTCAGGCGCAGGAAGATCTCCGCCGAGCCCAGGGTTTCAGGGGCCTGGGCGTGGAGAGCGGCTGCTGTCGGCAGTAATGTCAGCAGTAATATGTATATCCTTCCGAAGGGCTTTACCTTTCTCATGGGGTGCAATTTAAGGTGCAATTAATTATTGGCCCGCTGAAATCCACCAACGGTAGCTATTCTCCCACCAGGAACACCGCATTACAAAATAATAATTTACCATTCTCCCAGAAGCTTCTGAACAGGGGGTCATCGGCCATATAGACGATCTCACCCCTTCCCATCTCCTGCACGCCGAATATGACCCCATCCTTCAGCTTTTCTTTTGCTTTATTGCCCGTGAACCCGCTGACATAGTTATCTTTTTTAATAACTCCTACATTCCAGCCGCCTTCCTTCATGAATTCGTATACATTATCATCCTGTTTAAGCGTGTAATAATGATCGGGATAACCAAAGGCAAGCGGATGGGAATTATCCAGCTCGACCCTGTAGATGGAGCCCGGAACACTCTTCACAACCTCATCCCGCTGTCTGTTGCCATAGCGGTGGAGGGAGGAATAATCGCCCTCTTTCTTCCCTTTATCGTCCTCTTTCTTATCGCCCTGGTCTTTCCCGGAAAAGCCCCATTCCAGCTTGGACAGCTGCTCCGCCGCATTCTCCATGGCAATAAGCTTTCCGCCTTCCCGCACCCAGCTGCGCAGCGGCTCTGCAACGGTCTTATCGGCGAGGCTGCGGTAATTCCCATTGGGCAGGATCAATACATCATATTTCTTCAGGTCCAGACGCCCGATGTCCTCGGCATCCAACTGGGAAATGGGGTAATCCAGCTCCCGCTCGAACAGATGCCATACCTCTCCGGCATTCAGCGAGCTCACCTGCTCGCCCGTCAGGAGGCCAACTTTCGGAGCATGGATAAAATGCACTTTGTCACTGCCAAAGTCGGCGCCCTTGTCCACAAAACCTGAAAGGATGGGATATAGCGTGACGCCGGTGGATTCAGCGGCCGAAGTAACGAAAGTCCAGAGATTGGCTCCCAGGGAACCATTGCCCGTAGCCAGAATGAGGAGCGTGCCTTTCTCAAATTCCTGTCCCCCGGATTGGAAAGCCTGTTCCGTAAAACGAACCTTTATCCCTTTCTCCAGCAGACGCGAGAGGAACCTGACATTGTTCAATCCTGTCCAGCGGACGGCATATGCATACCCGGCCGCAGCCCCGCCAGATGAGGTTGGCGCAGATACTGCCGGTCGCGCCCCTGCCTGGGCAAAGGCATTCAACCCATAGGTCTGCAATCCATATACGTAAGGGATGGACCAGGCTGTAATATCATAGGTCACCGAATCGCTGATGCGTGATGTCCGCTCGAACAATACTCTTAGAAGGTTGGACCTGGGCTGGTTGGCATTGATGACAATGTCGCCTGCGCTGGCTTTGACGGCGGCCATCTTACCCGTCTCATAATCAATGCCGGTGAAGCTCGCCGCAGGGGCCGGAGACCATTCGATATTGTTCTTTTCCAGCAGGACCTTCAGCCGTTCGAGGCGGTCGCCGTACGGATCGTTACGGATCAGCCATGCCTTAAACTCGCCAGCCGGCCTTTCTCTTGCTTCAGTGAAATATTTATGAAACTCCTTTATCAGCCGGGAAGCATTTTGCGCGGCCACCTCTATCGTCGAAATGCCCGTGGTATAATGGTGTTCCAGGCGGTCGGCCAGGGTAAGGGTATCGTCATCATTTTTTATGACGGCCAATCCTCCCCTGGGTGAACCTCCCTGCTCGAAGGTCATGCCGATGGCCCCGTTATAGGTGGGATAAGTATCTCCGTAGCTGGGATAGAAAAGGTCGAATTCCTCTTTGGTGAAATAAAGCCATCCGTTCCGGTCGAAATACCTGGCGTTGTTCTTCCCGATCTGTACCTGGAAGTCCCGTTGCCAGGGGGTGATTACATCGTGGTAAGGCTCTGCGGCCGGGGCGAAATAATAAGGGTTATTATAGCTCTGTTCATGAAAGTCTACATGTACCTGCGGAAGCCAGACATTGTATTTTTTCATGCGCTGCTGCGTCTCTATCTGTGTCTGCCAGGCCCAATCCCTGTTGAGGTCGAAATTGTAATGGTTGGTCCTTCCCCCCGGCCAGGGCTCCCGGTGTTCCCGGGATTGCGGATCGGGGTTGGCATTTTTTCCCACCGCCATGGTAAACCAGTTGACATAACGGTCCCGGCCATCTGGATTGATGCAGGGGTCGATGACGACCACGGTGTGCTGCAACCACTCTTTTGACCTTGTGCTGGCGGGGTCAACCAGGGTATATAAGGTCTTCATGGCCGCCTCGGAAGAAGAAGGCTCGTTGCCATGGACATTGTAGCTCAGCCAGACGATGGCAGGGTACGACTCGTCGGGCGTGGTGCCGTCTTTCAGCACACCGGCGAGACGGAGGTTATTCTTGCGTATATCCTCCAGCCGCTGCAGGTTCTCCGGCGATGCGATGAATGCCAGCAGCAATGGGCGGCCTTCATAGGTCTTCCCGTATTCTTCCAGCTTCACCTGGGCAGGCAGGGACCTTGCCACCTCCCTGAAATAGTTGACGATCTTATAATGAGGGGTGTAATGGTCCCCTAACCGGTACCCCAGGAATGTTTCCGGAGAAGGGGCGGTTTGGGAAAAAGCAATGAATGAAAATAACAATGATCCGGACAGGAGTGAAATGAGCTTCTGCATAGTTTGTTTTCTCTGGTTGGTTGATAGCGCTTTTGCGAAAATAATGGAGCATGAATGTAAGTAAAAATGGTAACTTTCCACCAAATCCATCTTTCATTATGCGCCTTCTGTTCGCCGGCATTCTGGTATCATTCACCTGCTCTCTTTATGCGCAGACAAGCAGTCCTTATCACTACGCGATCCAAAAAAAGAAGGTGGTCGCCAACGGGGCTGTCGTCTCGGCACACCCGCTGGCCAGCAGGGCCGGCCTGACCATCTTACAAAAGGGAGGCAATGCCGTGGACGCAGCCATTGCCACGCAGCTGGCCCTGGCGGTCGTCTATCCTGCTGCTGGCAACATCGGCGGCGGAGGCTTCATGGTGGCCCACCTGGCCGACGGCAGGAATATCGCCCTGGATTTCCGGGAAAAAGCGCCCGCAGCGGCAACCCGGGACATGTACCTGGACGCGTCCGGCAATGCCCGCACGGACCTTAGCCAAAATGGCCACCTGGCCGCCGGCGTACCCGGGACGATCGCCGGTATTTTTGCCGAGTTGAAATATGCCCGGCTGCCGATGTCTACGCTGATCGCACCGGCTATCGATCTTGCTGAAAACGGTTTTGCGATCACCGCGGCAGAAGCCCATAGCCTGAATGCGGCGCAATCCTCCTTTAAAAAGTACAATACGGTTGGGCCCGTATTTATCAAAGAAGAGAGCTGGAAAGCAGGAGATACATTGATTCAAAAAGACCTCGCCAAGACCCTGCGCCTCATCCGGGATAAGGGCGCTGCAGGCTTTTACGAAGGGGAGACTGCCAGGCTGATCCTGGAAGAAATGCAGCGGGGCAAAGGCATTATTACCGCGGCTGATCTGGCCGGATACCAGGCGAAGGAACGGGAAGCAACTGTTTTCCCTTACAAGCAATACAGCATCGTCACGATGCCGCTGCCCAGCAGCGGCGGCGTCATCCTGCAGCAAATGATGAAGATGGCAGAAGAGCTGCCCCTGAAGTCCTATGGCTTCGAATCCCCCAAGGCTGTGCACCTGATGGCGGAGGCGGAAAGGCTGGCCTACGCCGATAGGGCAAAATACCTGGGCGACCGGGATTATTATGCGGTGCCGGTGAAAACGCTTACCAGCAAAGCTTACCTCCATGAACGCATGTCCCTTATACAGCCGGACAAAGCTGGTGCGAGCAAAGATATACAGGCAGGCGTCCTTTCTCCGGCCAGCGAAGAGACCACTCATCTGAATGTATGTGACCGTCAGGGCAATGCCGTGTCGATCACCACTACGCTCAACGGCGGATATGGCAATAAGGTAGTGGTAGGCGGGGCGGGATTTTTCCTCAACAATGAGATGGATGATTTCAGCATCAAGCCGGGAGTTCCCAACATGTACGGAGCTGTCGGTGCGGAAGCCAATGCCATTGCGCCCGGCAAGCGCATGCTGAGCTCGATGACCCCTACCCTCGTGTTGGATAAAGGTAAGGTATTCATCATTGCGGGCACGCCGGGTGGTACGACCATCACCACTTCGGTATTCCAGACATTGATAGATATACTCGAATTCAACATGACGACGGAGGATGCAGTGAACAAGCCCAAGTTCCATCATCAGTGGCTGCCTGATGAGATCTTTGTGGAGACCGGCTTCCCCATCGAGGTTCGGGAAGCCTTACAGAAAATGGGCTACACTATCACACAGCGGGGAAGCATAGGACGTACGGAAGTGATAAAGATTTCGGGAGGGAAGATAGAGGCCGTTGGCGATAGCCGGGGGGACGACGCAGCAGAAGGATATTAACGGGATTAACCTTTAAAATACAGATCCGATGAACGCATCATCATTAGGCAATGTTTATCTCGCATCGGTCATCAAAAGGATGACTACATACAAGCTGCTGGGAGAAGGCACCTTTATGCAGCTGGAGGAAAAGGACTTTTATTACACACCCAATGATTGGTCCAACAGTATCGCCGTCATCATTCAGCATCTCAGCGGCAACATGATCAGTCGCTGGACCAATTTCCTGACAGAGGATGGAGAAAAGCCGGGTAGGAATAGAGAGACGGAGTTCAGCCTGCAGGGACACTCACACAATCGCGAGCAGACGATCGGGCTGTGGGAAAAAGGGTGGAGCTGCCTGCTGGGAACCTTAAACAGCCTGACAGCCGAAGACCTCCTGCGCACCATTCATATCCGCCACGAGCCTCTTTTAGCCATCGATGCCATCAATCGGCAGTTGGCTCATTACCCCCATCACGTGGGACAGATCGTCTATATTGGTAAAATGATCCGTGGTAAGGACTGGCAATCCCTGTCCATACCCAAAGGCGGGTCGGACCAGTTCAACCGGCAAATGCAGGATCAGCACGGTCACTGACGGCTTCTTTTGAAGGCAATTAAACTTATCCTGGAAAAAGAAATCATAAATGGGTGATTTGCAGCCAGGATCCATGGTTTATTGGTATTGAATTTGCACATCACATGGTATTGTGTAATTTTACAGCTTGAAATGAATGCCCCCTGAGAAAGATCTGGAAAATACTCCGTAATACATTACTGATTTTAATACTACTTCTGGTAACGCTTTGGTTGCTCATCCAGTTGCCACCTGTTCAGACCTGGCTGGTCTCGAAGGTCACCAGTCGCCTTTCTCATCAGCTGCATACCACCATCACCGTTCAGCGGGTGGATTTTTCCCTTTTCAACAAAATGGTGCTGGAAGGCACGCTGGTAGAAGACCAGCACCGGGACACCATCCTGTATGCCGGGGCACTGAAGGTCAATATCACGGACTGGTGGTTCTTCAAGGATAAAACGGAGCTTCAGTACATTGGATTGGAGGATGCCACGATCCGGCTGCATCGCAGGGATTCGGTGTGGAACTATCAGTTCATCGTCGATTATTTTTCATCATCTTCCCAACCCGTCACGGTTCAAAAGGACACCACGGAACACCCCGTGGAGCTGGACCTCAAACGCCTCGACCTTGCCCGTATTCATTTTGAAAAAAAAGATGAATGGAGGGGGGAAGATATGGACCTCCGGCTGCAGGCGCTATATCTCAATGCCGACACAATGAGCTTTACGCAAAAGCTGGCACGGATAAATGCGCTCACCTTTACACGCCCTGACTTCACGCTGACCAATTACAGAGGAAGAAGGCCCGCCCCGCCCGACACGACATTTATCCTCGACCCGCTGCATCTCCGGCTGAACCCGGCAGGATGGGACCTCACTGCCGGCAAGGTCAGCATCACCAATGGATCTTTCAGAAATGAAAAGCGGGAGGACACGCTGCCCAACAAGCATTTCGACGGCAACCATATCTATTTCCATACGGTCAATACCAGCTTTACCAACCTGCGGCTGCGCCAGGATACTATCACCGCTCAATTCCAGCTGGCCACAAAAGAGCGCAGCGGCTTCGAAGTAAAGAAGCTCAGCGCCCGCATCAAATGGTATCCGGAAGCCATGGAGTTCCATCGCCTGGACCTGCAGACAGGCAAAAGTCATTTGCGCAACTACTTTGCCATGCGGTTCCGGACCCTGGACGATATGTCCGACTTCGAGACCCGGATCCGGATGGAAGCCGACTTTGCCGACGCAGACATAGACAGCGATGATATCTCCTACTTTGCCCCTGAGTTAAAGGATTGGAAAAAACATCTCCGCATAAGCGGTGTTGTCAAAGGCACCGTCTCCGACCTGGAAGGAAAGAATGCCGTCGTCCAGGCCGGTAAGAGCACCCTGCTGAAAGGAAACTTCAAGCTGAAAGGGCTTCCGGATATCGATAAGACCTTTATCGATCTGCAATCCTCCGAATTCAGCACTACGTACGAGGATATGAAGATGCTGGCGCCCGAGATAGCGACGATCGAACAGCCTCGTCTCGACAGGATCGAATGGCTCCGGTTTAAAGGGAACTTCACTGGCTACATACGGGACTTCGTCACCAACGGCACCATCGAGACCAACCTGGGCTCCCTGAACGCCAATGTCAATATGAAGCTGCTGGAATACGGTCCTTCCGTTTATTCCGGGATCATCAGCACGGATAATTTCCAGCTGGGCCCTTTTCTTGACAACAACGACATGGGGAAGATCAGTTTCCAGGGAAAGGTCATCGGTGCCGGCCTGAAGGCCGGTACATTGAATGCCAGCCTCAACGGGACGATCAATAGCCTGGAGTTCAATCATTATACCTACCAGCATATCCAGATCAACGGAGCCGTGGCCAAGCGGAAGTTCAATGGGGAGCTGGTCTCGGGGGATCCTTCCCTGGATGCCCGTCTCAACGGATTGATCGACTTCAGCCAGGAGCACCCTAAATTCGATTTCACGGCGCAGGTAGCAAAGGCCGATCTGACCAAGCTGCAGTTCGTCCGTCAGCAGGTGGAGTTCAACGGTAAGTTCCGCTGCAATTTCACGGGTGACAATATCGACAACTTCCTGGGCCGTGCCAGCATTTACGACGCCTCGGTCTTCAAAAACGGACAGCGGGTATCATTCGACTCCTTGTCTGTGGAGTCCAGCATCGTAGACAACAACAAGACCATTACCGTGGTCAGCAATGAGTTCGATGGCGCCATCGTGGGTGAATTCTCTATCAAGGACCTGCCCGCCAGCTTCCAGACCTTTCTGAACAAGTATTATCCTAGCTATATCAAACCAGCGAAATCCATACCCATCAATCAAAATTTCAGCTTTGTCATTACGACCAAAAAGGTGGATGAATACATTGATCTTTTTGGTAAGGACCTGAAGGGTTTTAACAATGCAGGCGTAAGTGGTCGTATCAATACGAAGGACAATCTGCTGGACCTGAATGTGGACCTGCCGAACTTCGGCTATAAGAATATCAGCTTTGACAACCTTTCACTCAAAGGAAGGGGCAACCTGGACAGTCTTTCCATGGAGACGACCATTGGCGATGTCCATCTGAACGATAGTCTTCATTTTCCCGGTACCCGGCTTCACCTGCGCAGTTCCAACGATCTGTCCAATGTGCAGGTGACGACCAGCGCCAACCAGACGTTGAACTCCGCCAACCTTTCGGCGGACGTCCAAACCCTTCCCACAGGCGTGCGTGTAAAATTCCTGCCGTCCACCTTTGACATCAACAGCAAGACATGGACGATCGATAAGGACGGCGAACTGTCCTTCAGCAACCAGATCATCTCCGCTGACGGGCTGACGATCCACAATGGAGAGCAACAGGTGCAGGTGACCACCAGTCCATCCGACGAGGGCAGTTGGAACGACGTACATATAGACCTTAAGAAGATCAATATCGGTGACTTCACTCCTTACTTCGTAAAGTCCCAACGGATCGAGGGCCTGCTTTCGGGCAGCGTCGACATGATCGATCCTTTTGGCAAGCCGGCCGCCCATTTCCGGGGCGAGGCGGAGCAATTCCGGTTTGAAAACGACTCCATCGGCCGGCTGGAGCTGAACGCGGATTATCAGAAATCCACCGGGATGTTGAATACGCTGGCCCATTCCGATAATAAAAGCTATCATTTCGATATCAAAGGGCTGATCCACACGAGGGACAGCCTCGAAGGCCCTCCTCTCGACATTATCGCGGATGTCAGTGATACAAAGGTAGATCTCCTGGAGAAATACCTGGGCGGTGTCTTTACGAATCTTACAGGCAATGCCACTGGCAAGCTCCGGATCGTAGGACAGGGCGACGACCTCCAATATCTCGGCACCGTGCAGTTGAAAGATGCCTCGTTGAAGGTCGCATATACGCAATGTACCTATAAGATCCCTTCGGCTACCATCCAATTCAAGAAGGACACCATCGACTTTGGCCAGTTCCAGCTAAAGGACAAACAGGGACGCACAGCTAATCTCAGCAGGGGAAGGCTTTTCCACCACTCCTTTGACGATCTGGCCTTTGATTTTGAGTTGAGCACTAACCGGCTGCTCCTGCTGGATACCAAAGCCACCGACAATAGCCAGTTCTATGGCTCTGTCATCGGTAAAGCACGTGTGACACTGACGGGCCCCGAAGAAGACATGCGGATGTATATTAAAGGAGAGCCCACCGACAGCAGCAATATCTACCTGCCGCCTTCCGTCGTCCGGGAAAAAGGCGAGGCGGACTTCATTGAATGGAAGGTGTATGGGAAGGAGATGAAAAATCAGACTGCCGATAAAAAGAGCTCAAACCTCCTGGTCAGCCTGGACATGTATGCCAACAACTATGCGAATGTTTATGTAATTATTGATCCTCTTTCCGGAGATATCATCAAAGCCAATGGTCATGGCTCGCTGGCCCTGGAAGTGGGAACGAATCAGGACCTGACGCTGAAAGGAAGATATGAGATCGACAGGGGAAATTATAACTTCACCTTTCAGTCTTTCATCCACAAGCCCTTTATCCTTAAGGAAGGCGTGGGCAATTACATCCAGTGGAGCGGAAATCCTTATGATGCCAACATCGGCATCACGGCGACCTACCGGGCGGAGAATGTACGTTTCAGCGACCTGGGTCTCTCTGCTGCCAGCGGGGTGGTCATCAGCAGCGAGAATGTAAAGCGTTATACGGGCGACATCATCGTTACAGCAACGCTATCGAATAAATTGATGTCACCGAAGATCGACTTCCAGATCGATCTGCCTCCCGGCAGCACATTGAAGAACGATCCGGAAGCCCTTGCCCTGCTCCAGAAGATCCAGGGGGATGTGAATGAGCTGAACAAGCAGGTGTCCTGCCTGGTGGTGTTAAACACTTTCGTGCCTTTATCCAGCAGCACCAGCGCTTTCGATGCGCCTGGGGCCGCAACGCGCGTGGTCTTCAACAGCATTTCCGGTATCGTCAGCAACTACTTTAGCCGATGGGGCTACAATCTGCTGCGTAAGATCTTCCGGGACAACAGTCTGCGGGTCAACTTCAATACCAGCTTCTACAACGGTACTGCTATAGCTGATGTCGACCAAAGCAGGCTGACCCCGGACAGGACTAACCTGAATCTATCCGTCGCAAAGAGCTTCATGCAGGAAAAGCTGACACTGACGTTGGGAAGCGCTTTCGACATCGGCATGGGCGCTGCGCAGGTGCAGGCAGCCTCCTTCCAGTTCCTGCCGGATATCACCGCCGAATACAAGATTACGCCAGACGGAAGGGTTGTCCTCTCGTTCTTCTACCGTGACTCCTATAATTACTTATCAGGCAATCACACGCAAAACAGCTCCGGCGCCAGTATCTCCTACCGGCGGGATTTTGACAGGATCGACGAGTTGTTTAAAAAGAAAAAGAAAACGCCCCGCATCCCAAGAAAGGATAGGAAGCCCGCGGATGCGACGGAAGGCAATACCACCACGGCCAAAGACAGCAGCGGCAATACACAGCCGGAATAGCTTATTTCAGGATCTGATGTCCCAGCTTGTCCCGCTTCGTCGTCAAATATTTTTCATTGTGCGGATTGGGATGGATCTCGATAGGTACGGTGTCGACGATCTCCAGGCCATAACCCAGCAGGCCAGCCCTTTTTCGGGGATTATTACTGATGAGCCGGATCTTTGAGATCCCGAGATAACGAAGGATCTGGGCGCCTACGCCGTAGTCCCGCTTGTCCATGGGGAAACCCAGATGAAGGTTGGCTTCCACGGTATCCATGCCTTCTTCCTGAAGCTTATAGGCTTTTAGCTTGTTCACCAATCCAATGCCCCGGCCTTCCTGGTTCATGTACAGGATGGCCCCCTTTCCTTCCCGTTCTACCAACTGCATGGCCTCATGCAGCTGTTCGCCACAATCACATCGCATAGACCCGAGGATATCGCCGGTGAAGCAGGAGGAATGCACCCTTACCAGCAGCGGTTCTTCTTTTTCCCACTCACCTTTTACCAGGGCGAGGTGCTCATTGCTTGTGTTCTTCTCCCGGAAGGCGATGAGCTTGAAATGTCCATATTTGGTAGGCATGTCCACCCGGACGATCTCTTCGATCAGGGAGTCTATTTTTAGTCTATATTCTATCAAGTCCTTGATAGAGACTACTTTAAGATTAAATTTCGCGGCTATTTCCAGCAATTCCGGCAGACGGGCCATGGTCCCATCCTCGTTCATGATCTCCACCAACACACCCGCCGGCTCAAATCCGGCCAGCCTTGCCAGATCGATGGTGGCCTCGGTATGACCAGCTCTGCGCAGCACCCCGCCTTTTTTAGCCCGCAAAGGGAAGATATGGCCGGGACGTCCCAGATCTTCCGGGCGGGTAGACGGGTCGATCAGCGCTTTCACGGTCTTGCTCCTGTCGCTTGCCGAGATCCCTGTCGTACAGCCATGCCCCAGCAAGTCTATCGATACAGTAAAAGGCGTCTCGTGAAGAGCCGTGTTATTGTTCACCATGAGACCCAGGCCCAGCTCATCACAACGCCCCTCTTCAAGAGGAGCGCAAATGAGACCTCGTCCGTGCTTGCTCATGAAATTGATCACCTCAGGGGTAACATTCCGGGCAGCGGTGATGAAATCGCCCTCATTTTCCCGGTCTTCGTCATCTACCACGATCACCAGCTTACCCAGTTTTATATCTTCAATGGCGCTTTCAATACTTGCCAGCATGTACAACTTATTTATTATGTTACAAAGTTAACAATAAAACGACTGTTTAGTTGAAAAGGATGCCTGGCTGAGGGTCTTTCCGAAAGCGTCAACGCATGCACGATAATTGGCATATGAAATAAATAAGGCAAAAAAGTGCTCCTGATGGTCAACTGTTTATAACTTGTTAAAATTAATTAGGACTGAGATGCAGCCTTTTTATAGTTTTGCTTTTCTTTAACCGGTCTGTCCGATAGCCCTTCCTTCCTGAGAAAAACCCCCGATTGCCGCCTGCTAGCGTTAAGTAATAATTCCTTAACGTCGATCGTAACCCTGATGCCAAGACAAGATCATTTCTTTGCAGGCTGAAAAAAAATACTAAAAACGACTATTTATGATAAAACGACTGCTACTATCAGCGTTCACAGTTCTTTGTGTGTTTTTTACATTTGGTCAGGAGACTACATCCCAGATCCTTGGGACGGTCACCGGTGACCAGGGGGCATTGGCAGGGGCTACTGTCACTGCGCTCCACACCCCTACCGGCACCCGTTACACGACCACGACCCGCAAGGACGGTCGCTTCAACCTCCCCAACGTCCGTGTTGGAGGTCCTTATGTGCTCACTATCTCTTACGTAGGTTTCAAGGAAGAAAAGCAGGACAATATCAACCTGGTGGTCGGTCAGGATTTCACCGCCGACTTCAAAATGACGGCTGAATCCAGGCAGCTCACCGAGGTAGTCGTGGCCGGCTCCCGGCAGCAGAACAAGATCTTCAACAACAGCCGCACAGGCAGCCAGGAGATCGTGGTCCGCAGCCAGATAGAAAGGCTGCCTACCATCCAGCGTTCCATCCAGGACTTTGCCCGTCTCGAACCCTCGTCTAATGGACTAAGCTTCGGCGGCACCAGCGGATCCATGAACAATATCACCGTGGACGGTGCGGATTTCAATAACTCTTTTGGTCTCTCGGGTACCCTGGGTGGCCAGGCGAATGCCCAACCTATCTCCCTGGATGCCATCGACCAGATCCAGGTGAATGTCGCCCCTTATGACGTAAGACAGGGTGGTTTCACAGGCGCAGGCGTTAATTCCGTTACACGCAGCGGAACTAACCAGGTCAGGGGTTCCGTATATACCTATATCAAAGGACCCGGCACCATCGGCTACAACGTGGAAAACACGAAGGTCCTCCGTACTCCTTTTACTTACAATGTAGCAGGCTTCAGCATTGGCGGTGCGATCATTCCCAGCAAAGTGTTTTACTTTATCTCTGCCGAGCAAAGCAAACAGAGCGCGCCTGCTACCAATGTCCTGCCTTCAGATGCCAGTCACCCTTCAGCATCCGGCTCCGTCTCCCAGTCAAGCGTTACTATTCTCGACTCGATCCGCAGTTTCGTGAAAAACAAATATGGATATAACACGGGCGACTACACCGGATATTCCTTCAAAACCAACAGCTACAAGATCAATGCCCGCATCGACATCAACGTCAATGCCTACAATACGCTGACCCTGAAATACAATTACCTGAAGTCCTACGCCGACCAGTTTCCCAGCACCAGCCGGCCCAATACCAGCATGGCCACAGGCGGGATACCCACGTCAAATGGAAACCCTTTGCCGTTCTACGGCAGCGGCTACCGCATCAACAACAACCTGAACATCTATATTGCCGAACTGAACACACGATTTGGCAACAAAGCGTCCAATAAGCTGCAGGTGGGCTACACCCGTGAAAGGGATTTCCGCACACCTCAAAGCTCCTCTCCCACTTTCCCGCTGGTGGATATCCTAAGCAACGGCAATATTTACACCACCTTTGGCTATGAAATGTACACGTATAACAACGTCCTCAACATGGATAGCTATCAGCTGACGGATATATTCAGCATGTACAAAGGCGCGCATGAGATCACTTTCGGTACACAGGACAGCTATAAGAAATATACGAATGCGTTTGCGCCCGGCTTCAACAGCGTATACCAGTTCGCGAGCCTGGCAGACTTTGTCAACGGAGCACCGGCCCAATATTTCTACCAGCAATATTCTGCTTTGAAAGGCGGCGCATTCCCTTTTGCCTATGCAGGCGCCACCAACCTCAGTTTGTTTGCCCAGGATAAATGGCGTGTGACCCCCACCTTTACGTTCACCTATGGCGTAAGATTTGACTATACCAGTTACCAGAACAAATTCACCAGGAATGACAGCTTCGCTGCGTTGTCCTTCCTCAATGGTGCAAAATATGACGTAGGCTCGGCGCCCAACGGCTTCCTGGTCGTATCTCCCCGGGTAGGTTTCAACTGGGACGTCACAGGTGACAGGACCTGGCAGCTGCGTGGCGGCGCAGGGATCTTCGAAGGCGCTCCCCCCTTCGTTTGGATCGAGAACCAGGCCGCTAACAACGGCGTGCAATTCGGGTCTTTCGCCAAGGGCTCCAGCACCGCCAACTCCGGTGTCATCTTCAACCCCGACCCCGCTGCACAGTTGGCCACCCAACTTGGCTCCACTCCGCAAACCAATACGCCTAAAAGCTATTCGGTGAACATCATCGACAAACATTTCAAATATCCCACCAAGCTGCGGACCAGTGTAGGCCTGGATAAGAAGCTTCCCAACGACTGGTTGGTCACCGGCGAGTTCACCTATTCCAAGGATATCAATGCTCCCTATATGTCCAACGTGAACCTGAATGAGTCCAACGGGTTCGCTATCACCAATGGCCCCGACAACAGGACGAGATTTCTCACTTCCGTATCCAACACCAATAAATATTATTCCGCCGGCAGCAGCCTGTTGAACCCCAACATCGGCAACGCCATCCTGCTGGCCAACACAAACAAAGGTTATGCCTATGTCGCTACCGCCCGGGTACAAAAAACCTGGCACAACCTGATCGCCAGCTTAGCTTATACATATACAGAAACCAAATCCGCCATCGAGAATGGCAGCACGGCCAGCTCGCTCTGGTCAGCCCGCGCCGTCGCCAACACGGACCCCAATGCGGCGACCCTGTCACATCCCGGATGGTACCAGCCACATCGCATCATCGCCTATGCCAATTACCGCATTGAAGAAGGCAGCCACACGTCTACGTCCATCGGCGCAGTATACGAAGCGACCACGGCCGGATCTACTTCGTATGTATACAACGGAGACCTCAACGGAGACGGCAACTCGGGCAACGACCTGATCTATATCCCACGCAATGCCAGCGAGATCAACCTGGTGCAGGTGAACAGCGTCGGCTCCAATGCTACCAACGCTACATTGGATCACAGCGATACCCGCAGCGCTGCGCAGATCTGGACACAGCTGAACAACTTCATCAACCAGGACCACTATATGTCCAGACGCCGTGGGAAATACGCACAGGCTAACTCGGTGATGTACCCCTGGTACAAGCACCTGGACCTCAACGTCACCCAGGACATCTACTTCTATACGAAGAACAACGGAACCAAGGATAAGCACACACTGCGTCTCAGCGTGGACATCGTCAATGTAGGTAACCTGATCAACAGGAACTGGGGCTTGATAAAGTCACCCACTGCCGCCAACTTCCTTAAGTTCGAAGGAATGGCCGCTGACGGCAAGACGCCTCTCTTCTCCTTCCCTTACGCAGACGCCGGCAACCAGGTGCCTATCACGAACAGCTTTGCCAACAACACCAACCTGACCAATTTTGCCAATAACCAAACCTTTACGGGCAGCCGCTGGCAGATGCAGTTCGGCATCCGTTACCTGTTCAATTAATTAAAAACATCGCTAATCGAAAATATTTGTTATGAAGAAATTAATCCTGTTCTCAGCGGTTGCAGCAAGCCTGGTTGTTCTGGCTTGTAATAAGCAGACAATTCTGTCTCCGGTGCCGACCGTGACCATTTTCTCGGCGGCCACCAAGATGACGCATGCGAAAGATACTATCAGCAGCAAAGGCGACACGATCTGGCTGTCCGTATCCGGCGGTATCAATGATACTTCCAGGACCTATAGCATCAATGCCAACCTCAAAGCCGCCGACTCCGTCAACAAGACCACCTACAGCGTATTGTATGTGCCAAAGCTTTCCGGAGTGATATTTGACACGGTGGGTATGGCCAAAAGCGGCCTGTTCCGCTGGCAGACAACCATCGGTTTCCCGGTGCCCACCGTCACGGCAAAGGTCAAGATCGTGTCTACCGCGACCTTCGGCTATAGCCTGAATACCAGCAGCAAGTTTGGGAATATCGTTTCGACAGACAGCAGGGCCACTTATGCGAAATAAAACATCTTAATGATTATAAAGAACCCGGCTTGCTGGCCGGGTTTTTTATTTGCCATAGGCCCATATCAAAAATTCCGGCAGCACCTTCGCCCAGGTGGTTGTTTCGTGCCGCCCGCCAGGCACTTCCAGGTAGTATATATCCTTCAGCGGATCATAACCCTTGCTGACCAGCGCCGCTATCAGGTCGCGCGTATCATCGATGGAATCGATGATGCCATTTTGGTTGCGATCTTCTTCTTCGTCCTCCGTACCGCATTCGAAAAAGAACTTCAGTCCGGGATGATAGGTCCCTTCGGCCACCTGTCGCTCCATGATACGATGGATATGCTCGTTGTATTCCGGGTCTGACTTGTCCTTCGTCCTCCACCAGAAACTGCCGGAAAAAAGACCTGCGACGGAAAATTCCCGCGGATGACGCCATACGATATCCATGGCGCTTAAAGCACCCAGCGACCATCCCAGAAACCCCTTTGCCTTAAAGGCGTCTACTTTACAATACGCCTGCACGGCCGGGATCACCTGCCGGAGCACAAACTGCGTGTATCCGGCAGCCAGGGCGCCCCTGCCCAGAAAATCAGCGGTACAGGCCGTGCCGTATTCCATTTTTCTGTCAGCACCGGCATGGATGCCCGCACATACCAGCGGCGCCAGCAATCCGCGGCTATACAGATCGTCCAGGACTTCAGCCAGTCCCATCTTCTCCAGGTCCTGCCCATCGTTGATCAATAAAAGGGGAATGTCTTCCGGTAAGGAAGCAACGTTGCCGGGAAGGTAAAGATCGACGATTACGTTGCGCTGAAGGGTGACGGATGAAAGCTCGATACGCTGCTGTAAATTGGTACGCCTCTTTTCTACTTGCATGAGCCCAAAAATAACACCCAATTTTCGAATAGCACAGTGGTCATATGCGTTTTTTTCAATAGATTTAAGCATGGATCTCCGGGAAGAATTTCATTCATGGCACTCCCCCGCCCTTGGCAGGGATTTTAAAATGCTCGTATTCGGGCACGCCGGCTACCCTGTCATCCTCTTCCCCACTTCACAGGGCAGCTATTACCAGAATAAGGACCAGGGCCTGATAGAGACGGCCCGGTGGTTCCTGGAGAACGGGAAGGTGAAGATCTACTGCCCGGACAGCATCGACGCCCAAAGCTGGTACAACAAGTCCATAGCGCCTGCGGAGAGGGCCAGGGAGCATACACGATATGACCGGTTGCTGCTGGAAGAGATCGTACCACGCATGCGACATGAGACAGGGCAGAGCCGTATTGCCGCCGCCGGCTGCAGCTTTGGAGGGTATCATGCCGCCAATTTTGCTTTCCGGCACCCGGAGATCGCGGGATATTGCTTTTCCATGAGCGGCATTTTCGACATCCGTGATTTCGTGGATGGATATTACGATGACAATGTCTATTTCAATAATCCAGTGGATTTCGTCCCTGGCGCACATGATTCCGGATTATGGAAAATGGGCATTGTGCTCGGGACGGCGGAATGGGATAGCTGCCGGTCGCAGAACGAGCTGATGAGCGGTCAGCTTGCCGCCAAGAACATCGGTCACTGGCTGGACATCCGTCCCAACCGCAGCCACGACTGGCCTGTCTGGCGGGAAATGTTTCCTCATTATCTGAGCATGCTGCCCGGTGCCACCGGCTGATAAGGCATTGTTTTTTCAAACATCAAAAAAGAGGTCTATGACTGCAAGTAAAAAGATCGGCATCCTGTTCGGTAAGGAAAGAAGCTTCCCCACGGCTTTCATCGAAGCAATTAACCGGAAGAACCTGCCAGATATCACAGCAGAACCTGTACGGATCGACAAGGTAATGCAGGGTGAACCCAGCGGCTACGACGTGATCGTGGACCGCATTTCGCAGGACGTTCCGTTCTACCGTGCTTACCTGAAAAATGCGGCGTTGTGCGGGACGGCCGTGATCAATAACCCTTTCTGGTGGAGTGCGGACGAGAAATTCTTCAACAACTGCCTCGCCACGAAGATCGGCGTTCCCGTCCCCCGGACCGTGATCCTTCCATCCAGGGACCTGCCGCCGGACACCAGCGACCAGTCTTTTATGAATCTTGCCTATCCGCTGGACTGGGAGACCATCTTCCGCTATGTAGGTTTTCCGGCCTATATGAAACCCTTTGCCGGCGGTGGATGGAAGAATGTGTATAAGCTGCATAACGCAGAGGATTTCTACCAGAAACATGGAGAGACGGGGCAGCTGGTGATGCTATTGCAGGAAGAGATCGTTTTTACGGAATATTACCGCTGCTATTGCATCGGTGGAAAATATGTACGCATCATGTCCTACGAGCCTCGTAACCCGCATCACCTGCGGTACGAGGCGGACTTTTCCCCTTCGCAGGAAAGGCTGCTGCAAATGGAAGAGATCGTGCTGCGGATCAATGCATGGCTGGGCTACGACTTCAATACGGTGGAGCTGGCCGTAAGGGACGGGGTCCCTTATGCCATCGATTTCTGCAATCCCGCCCCCGATGCGGAGAGGACCAGCGTGGGAGAGGATAATTTCAACTGGGTGGTGGAGAAAGCTGCGGATTATGCCATCGAAAGGGCGGCGGCACACCAGGAGGGAGCGGACAATCTTACATGGGGAGAATATATTAAACATAGCACCGAACACAAGCGTTTTTAAAACATATGGCAGACATCAATTACAACACGTTCACGCTGGGCATAGAAGAGGAATACATGGTGGTTGATCCCGTTACAAGGGAGCTGAAAAGCCACGAACAGAAGATCGTATCGGAAGGACAAAAAGTGATCAAGGACAAGGTCAAGGCCGAAATGCACCAGGCCGTGGTGGAAGTCGGCACGGACATCTGTCAGAACATAGAAGAGGCGCGCAAGGACGTCTCCACGCTGCGCAAGACCATTTCCCAGATAGCCGAAGGCCTGGGCCTTTGGGTAGGAGCGTCGGGCACGCATCCTTTCAGTCACTGGGAAAGCCAGCTGATCACCGACCATGCCCGTTATAACGAGATCGTCAACGAGCTGCAGGAAGCCGCCCGCAGCAACCTGATCTTCGGACTGCATGTGCACGTAGGCATGGAAAGCCGGGAAATGGCCAATCACATCGCCAACTCCACCCGTTACTTCCTGCCCCATATCTATGCATTGAGCACCAACTCCCCTTTCTGGGAAGGCCGGCTTACAGGCTATAAATCTTTCCGGACGAAGGTTTTCGACAAATTTCCCCGAACGGGCATACCCGAAACTTTTGAAAGCATCGAAGCTTATGACAGCTTTGTCAAGCTGCTGGTAAAGACCAATTGCATCGACAATGCCAAAAAGATCTGGTGGGACCTGCGGGTGCATCCTTTTTTCAATACAGTGGAGTTCCGCATTTGCGATGTCCCGATGACAGTGGATGAGACCATCTGTATCGCCGCCCTTTTCCAGGCCATCTGCGTCAAGATCTACAAGCTGCGGTCCCGGAACATGAACTATATCCAGTACTCACGGGCCCTCATCAACGAGAATAAATGGAGAGCCAGCCGTTATGGCATCGACGGCCACCTCATCGATTTCGGAAAAGAGGAGGAGGTCAACACACGGGTGCTCATTTATGAGCTGCTGGACTTTGTGGACGATGTGCTGGATCCCCTGGGCAGCCGGTCGGCGGCACGTTTTGCCGAAAAGATCCTGGAGACCGGGACAGGCGCGGACAGGCAGCTGAAAGTATATGAGGAATCCAAAAGCCTGACGGCAGTGATGGATTATATACATGGACAGTTCCTGCACAATACCTAAAAAGCCAGCTTGAAATCGGCATCCGTCAAACCGGAATTCACCTTAACGCTTTGTGTCGTCAGGTCCAATACGATCTCTCCCTGGTCGATCACCTGGTGATAAGGGACCTTGATGCCGCCTGCATCCCGGTAGTCGCCGTAATCCACGGTGCTTGTCTGCCCGCGTTTGTCCGTCCGGATCGTCTTAACCCTGTAGCCGGTGGCCACATCGTAGTATACGATCGCGGTGCCGCCCGAAGGAAGGGATACTTTTAATTCATAGGCATCCTTGCCGTCGAGCACTTTTATGCTGGTGAGCTCCGTCTTATAGCCGCTGTTCTGGAAGTTCAGTTCGGGGAATGGCATTGCTTCTTCCTTGATCTCCCTGCGCGTCTCTTCATCCAGCACAGGCGTCTGTCCCATCTGGCTCAGCTTGACGCTGTCACCATTGACAAGGATCCTCACTGCCGTCATGTTCATGTCCGGCAGCGTGATCTCCATAAGGTATTTATCGTTCCCTTTAATCTTTTGAGTACGTACGACCTTCTGTCCCTGTACTTCTCCGGTAGAAGTGATGACGATATCCTGGAGGCTTGTCAGTTTCTCCTTCCCGCCGACGCTCTGCAGGTATTTATTGATGACATCACTGGCGGAAGTCCCGGGAGGTACGGGCTTGGTCTGAGCCACGCCTGTCCAGGAATTGTTGGCAGGATTGATATCCGGGAAATCATGATCGGGATCGATGACGACAGCCTTTATTTTGGAAGTGGAACCATAAGCGATGGTCTTTACACCGCCTTTTTGCCATATCTCCACGGGGAGCAGGATCGTATCTTTTTTTCCATTTTCCTGTTCAATGGCGAGGTTGACGGGCATGGCCATTTCTTCCAGGTTTTCCAGGGTGATAAAGGCGCCTTTGGAAGGATCGTTATCCGGATATTTCACTTCCTTTACTCCCTGATCCAGCTTCCAGTTGTTCAGGATCCAGCCTCTCCAGAACCAGCCAAGGTCCTCTCCCGACGCATTTTCCATGGTATGGAAGAAATCCCAGGGGGTAGGATGCTTGAAAGCCCATCGTTTGATATAGGTGCGGAAAGCGTAATCGAAGCGTTTTTCCCCCAGGACATATTTGCGCAGGAGGTCCAGGGCCATGGCAGGTTTAGCATATGCGGCGGTACCGAGATTGCTGGACTGCAGCACTTCGGGAATAGTCAGGATCGTTTCAGAATTCGCGCCGAAATAATAGCCGGCGAGGCGTTGTGCATCTTCCTTCCTGAAGAACTCTCCGTTCCTGAACACTTTTGTGTCCACGCCGTTGATGAAGGTGTTGAAGCCTTCGTCCATCCAGGCGTACTTTCTTTCATTGGACCCGACGATCATCGGGAACCAGTTATGGCCGAATTCGTGGTTGGTGACGTTCCACAGGCTGCCCTGCTTGCTGTTGGAGGAGCAAAAGACGATGCCGGGGTACTCCATTCCACCTACGATGCCAGCCACATTGGTAGCTACAGGATAGGTGAACTCAAACCACTGTTTGGAATATAGCTCGATACAGTTCTTTACAAAGTTGGTGCTGCGGCCCCAGGCGCTGTCGCCGGCGGCTTCCGCCGGGTAGACGGATTGGGCCAGGGCTTTGCGGCCGCTGGGCAGGTCGATCTTAGCCGCATCCCATATAAAGGACCTGGAGGCGCCGAAAGCCACGTCACGGGTCTGGCTGCATTTGAAATGCCAGGTGAGACTTTTTTTAGAAAGGCTGGAAGCAGGGTTTGTTACGTCGCCTGCAGTGCGGATGAACACCGTTTTATCACTGGCTTTGGCTTGCGCCAGCCGGCTGATCTGCGTGGGCGTAAGCACTTCCGTGGGGTTCAGCAGCTCACCTGAGCCGACAACCACCAGGTTGGCAGGAGCTGTGACGGAGTAGTCGATGTCGCCATATTCCAGGTAGAACTCCCCTGCGCCAAGATAAGGCAGGGTATTCCATCCATAAATGTCATCATATACGGCCATGCGGGGAAACCATTGGGCTATTTCGTATACCCAACCGTTGCTGGTGTTTAGACGGCCCATCCTGTCCGTGCCATATTGTGGTACCGCAAAGGCGTAATCGATCTTTATCTGTATACTGCCGGCAGACTTCAATGCGTTGGCAAGGCGGATCTGCATACGGGTGTCCGTCACCAGGTAATCGGCTTTGGAAGCCTGGCCGTTGATGACGATGGACACAGATTTGATCATATCGCCTTCCGTGAATGATTTGTTGGCCCATCTGCCGCCCGTCACCGGGTTGGTGGCTTCGCCGCGGGAGTCCTTGCGATAAATGTTCTGATCCAGCTGCAGCCAGAGAAAAGGCAGGTTATCCGGGCTGTTATTGGTATAGGTGATGGTGACAGACCCGGTGATAGTGTGGTCTGTCGTATCCAGCGACGCATTGATCTTATAATCTGCGCGGTTGCTCCAATACCTGGCGGTAGGTTCGCCACCCGCTGAGCGGGTCGCCGTCGCCTGGGAAGGATAAAAGAAAGGATCGAATACTTTGTGCTGATCGAAACGGGAATTGCCGGGTGTCTGGGCATTACCCATCTGCAAGAGGAGTAAAAAGGCCGGGAGAATAAACCTTGTTTTTCTCATGATGTAGAATTTATGATGCCCCCCGGTCGCCGGGGGGCATCAGTATTATGGTTGGGGAGTGATCCCCATGTCCTGCACTTCTTTGGCAGTGACCATGGGTACCTGTCCGCTCTTTAATCGTTCATATACTTTCGAGCCTACCGCCAGCGCATCCTCCTTTGTCCGGAAGCCTCTGTTGGTGGGCAGGGCAGGTATGATATCCTGGTGAATATAGACCTTTCCATCGGTGTAGATGTTATATCCCCATCCTTTGGCGGTCTGAAAAGGTTTCAGCTCTATCAGCACATGATCTTTCTTCCACTGCCGATCCCTGTAGCCTTTGTAAAAGAGCGCAGCGCCTGCCAGTACGATCAGTCCGGTGATGATCCATTGCCGGGAGAAACCGTTCCAGCTCTTTTTAGTCATACTGGTTATAGATCTGGCCGGGGAAGAATTCCCTGCAATCGTCATAAGCAGCCGTACCGCTGATACCAGTGGTTATGAAACCCCTGTTCTGTACGGTGAAGCCGATGGCGCCTTCGCGGGAAGCTCCTTCATAAGGGGTCTTCTCCGTCCATTGGTCCGTAGCAAAATCATATTCCCATGTATAGGTATTCGGCGTCCCGTTGCTGCCTGTGGTGATATACGCCTTATCGCCTGTCGTCTGCCCCTTGATGACAAAACCCACCGCACGATAGCGGATGATATTGGTATAGGCGTCATCATGCGTGTCGGAGTTGGTGTTATAGATATCACGCAATCTGGCCCATCCCTTGTTGCCTGTCTGCGTAGGATCAAACTTCCAGAAGTCATAGCAGGCATTTCCCACCTGCCATTGGGAGCCGGGAGTATAGCCTGTCACCAGATAGCCGATGCCATTGTACACCCAGGTAACCGCCTGGGACCTCTTGGAGCCGGGCATGTCCGGGCGTTGGGTCCAGCTGTCGGCAGAAGGATCATATTCCCAAACGTCTCCAAAATAATTGCTGGCATCCGTGCCAGTGAGCACAAAAGCAGAATTCGAAAAGCTCATGGATACGGCGTCAAAACGGGGGTACTTCTTGGAAGGCGTGCCGATATCAGCTACCCGCGTCCAGGAATTGGCTGCAGGGTCATACTTCCAGAAATCCGATAAAGGAGTGATCCCGTCAGCGGTTCCGGTTCCAAGATATCCAAAGCCGCCGACACCAAAGCCTACGGCTTTCATCCGGCCGCCACCACCGTAATCCGCCATCTGTTTCCAGCCGCCGAAAGCGCTGTCATAGCCCGTAGGAGTGCTGGTAGGGATAGGATCGGGAACATATCTGAATACTGTTGCCAATTTAGTATTGGGAGTATTGGGGTTCAATCCAGTGCCCACATAAGCAGAATCGCCAATCGTAAAAGAAGTGCCGTAGCCCATGGGCACACCTGCAAAGATCGCGCGGGATACCCAGTTGCCGTTTTGTGTATAGCTCAAGCTAGCTTTGGAACAAGAAAATAAGAGACCAAGTAACATCAAGGAGAACAACAGACTGTTAATCCGCTTCATATTTTTTTGATATTTTGCGCTAATGTATTCGAAGTCGACATAGCAAATTCGTTAAAATGTATGTCCGGCCATTATTTATAGATAATTCGTCTTTTTTTATATACAAAAAAAGAAACTTCGCGTCCATTAACAATTTCAGGCCAAACACCGGGAGGTCTGCCCATTCTATCTGTCTGAAAAAGAAGGAGAAAAGGCATCTTCAGTACCCCTGCACATAGCCGTTCCGCCCCTGGGGGCCGTTTTCAATTTGTATATGAAAATCGCGTATTCGTCGTTTTTTTGTTACTTTTGATACATACTAACAAAATAGTAACAGATAGTGCCCTTATTATTGCACTTCTTGGCTAAGAACGAGCTGGTGAGACTGCTTCCCGTACGTAACATAACCAGGCGATTAGCCGGAATATAGAAAATCTCATGACTATAAATAAATACCTTAAGAAAGAGGCATATCTACTCTTATCGGTCTTGTCATTATTTTCCCTGCAAAGTTGTCAAAAACAGCCTAATCTCAAGTTTGGCCAGGATTACATCGGCGACAACGGTTCCGCCAACATCGTTCTGGTGGATACAGCCACAGTGCAGCTGTCCACAGTCGTTGTCGACTCTTCCGCCACGGCGGGTACGGGGTATCTGCAGGTGGGCTCGTACAACGATGCTTATTTTGGGAATGTCTATTCCCGGGCTTTTCTGCAGGTGGGATTGCCATCCAGTTTCCCTACCATCAACCAGTTCAGCGGATATGACTCCATCGGGCTGGTGATGCTCTTCAAAAAAGGCAATCCCTATTATGGGGACACTACGGTCTCCATGACCTATAATGTCAACCAGGTCACGGACCTGTATGAGCTGAACGAGGCCAGGAACCAAAAGGGCTTTTTCAGCAACAGCTCCTTCAACATCGATCCTTCGCCCCTGGGCTCCGGTTCATTCCGGCTTTTTCCCAGCATTCCCTATGCGAGCCAGGGTTTCGGGGACACCGTGAAGATCAGGCTGAACCAGGCGCTGGGAAAGAAGATGTTCGATATGATCTACAACAACTCGGACTCCATTAAGAAATCACCGAACTTCCTCAACTGGTTCCACGGGCTTTGCATCTCTCCGGACACCACCCAGGGCAAAGGGATCATCTACGGCTTTTCGGACAGTATCCTCATGCGGATCTACTACCATGACGTCGGCACCACCACTACCCTTAAAACCGTTGATTTCGGCATTACCAATAAAGGCTTTCAATTCAACAATATCATTACCAACAGGGCTGGCTCACGCCTGGATAAGCTTGATACACCCACTCAACTGGTGCAAACCCCTCCCGCCACGCTCTCTGACAAACTGTTCGGCGGAGGTTATATGCAAAGCATTACAGGCCTGACCGTAAAGCTGACCTTTCCTTACCTGAATGGCATTGCCCACCGGCAGGATTATTTAAGCGTGATCCGTGCGCAGCTGACCATCAAACCCATCCCGCAGAGCTTTACCACTACCTGGACCCTTCCCCCTCAGCTTTCCATTGACTATACTGATTTCCACAACCTCATCGGATCGCCGGTGGCAAGCTCCACGACAGGCCAGGCCCAGACGGGTAACCTGGTAGTGAATTACAGCTCCCCTCTGAATACGGTCTATTCTTATGATGTCACCAATTTCATCAAGACCCAGATCACCAATGCCGGCCCCAACGCCGCACAGCAGGGCCTCATGCTGAGCGCTCCGGCCCCTGCCAGCACCACCTCCTTCGCCAGGACCGTACTGGCGGATCAGAGCTTTCCCGTGAATCAGCGGGTGACCCTTAGTGTATATTATCTATCCCTTTATCCTCATAACTAACTCTTACGTATACCAGAAAATGAACATAAGATCATCCATATTCATATCTTGTTTGTTGCTTTCAGCGGCAGGGGCAATGGCTCAGGGAAATTTCTCTCCATATTCCCAGATGGGCATCGGGGACCTGGAAGATAATTTTTACAATCGTACCTCCGGGATGAGCAATACGGGCCTTGCCTACAGGCACAATCGCTATCTTATCACTAATAACCCTGCATCGTACAGCGCGCTGACAGACCAGTATTTTACGGTGGAGATGGGCATCCGGGGAAGCCTGATTAACTATTATGGCACACCGGTGGACCCCGCCAACAAACAATCCGCGGATATCACTTTCCGTCGTCTGGCGATGGGTATGAAGCTTTCCAAGCACTGGGGTTCCAGCATCGGGCTGGTCCCTTTTAGCACCCAGAACTACGAATACGACGTACCTTATTATTTGCAGGGTAGCACTTCCGAGCTGGCCAACCATCACTACCAGGGACATGGCGGCGTCAACAAGGTTTTCTGGGGCAACTCCTACGAGTTCTTCCATCATCTCTCCCTCGGTGTAGAGGCAGGGTATCTGTTCGGGCAGCTGAATCAAAAAGACATCATTCAAAGCCTGGGAAGCCTCAGCACCCTTGCTTCGACTACCAATACGGTGGACCTTAATAACCTGTACATGACCTACGGCCTGCAGGTATACGGCAAGATCGGGAAGAAATGGGAATACTCCCTGGGAGGCACTTTCAACCCAAGGGCCGATCTGCTGGCTGCCACCACGCGGGTAGTCCTTGACAATGATTCCATACAGCACAATAACCAGGAACAGCCCCAGTCTTACCTGTCTGTTCCCAATGCCTTTGGAGCTGGCTTTTCCCTTACCTACAACCAGAAATATTCAATCCTGGGAGACTTCAGGCACCAGGCCTGGGGCGCGGAGACAAACAACTATCCCGGCAAGAACTACACCGTCACGGATGCCAACCGCGGGTCCCTCGGCTTCGAGATCTCCCGTAAAAAGTCCTTCTACAACAGCAAGGTCGAGCTGAGCTATTTTCAGGCAGGCGCTTACTACGGAGAATCCTATCTTCAGCTGAATGGACAACAGATAAAGGATTACGGCCTGACGGCAGCGTTTGGCGTCAATGGTCTGAAAAACCCCCTGTCCTACAGCGTTGTCTTCCAATACGGCATCAAAGGCACCCAAAAGAATAATCTCATCGAACAGCGATATTTCAACCTCACTTTTGTCGTCAACTACGGAACTATCTGGTTTACGAGAGGAAAAAAATATGACTAGTCATGACCTTCGACCACTAAAAGGCCTTCCCTCCATGGGCGTGCTGAATTGTATTGTCGTAGAGGATAATAACAAACAAAGCGCCCTCTTAAAAGAATATATCGCCAAAACACCCCGGCTGAATTTTGCCGGCAGGTGCGACACCGCCGGAGAAGTATTTCAGCAGGTGACGCTTTCCAGGGCGGACATCATTTTCTGGGATATCCGGCTGCTGGACAACCGTGTCATGCTCAGGCTCAGGGAGTCCGGCTACTACCCTATCGTCATCTGCATTGCAGACAAACAGGAACAGGATAAGAAAGAGACGGACATGGATGTGTTCAGCTATCTCAACAGACCTCTTTCCTTTGAGCGCTTCCTCTCCACCATCAGCAAGATCCAGGACTATCTCTCTGCCACGATCTATATCCATCATGCCCGGAACAAACCGTTCGTTTTCATCAAGTCGGAGTATAAGATCATCAAGGTCAAATTCGAGGACATCCTTTTCTGCGAAGGGATGAAGGACTATACGCAGATCTATCTCAAAGGCAAATCCGACCCCATCCTCACCCTGAACAACCTCAAATCCTTCTCCTTTAAATTGCCACCCGAAGAGTTTATCCGGGTCCACAGATCATTCATCGTCTCGCTCTCGCATATCGATTCCATCGCGCGTAACGAAATTTACATCGGCAAAAAGATCATTCCCATCGGCGACAGCTTCAAGGATGATTTTTACCAGGTCATCGAATGGAATTCGTAAAATCGTACCTTTACGGGCGATGGACAGGCCACAAAATCTAAAAGTAGCGATCCTGGACCTTTATGAAGGGCAGCCCAACCAGGGTATGCGCTGCATCCGGGAATTGTTGGACCAATACGGATCCGATCACAACATCGACCTGGTATATGACGAATTCGAAGTAAGGATCCGTCAGGAAGTACCGGATCTCTCTTACGATATTTACATCTCCAGCGGAGGGCCTGGCAGCCCATTGGACAGCATCGGCAGCGAATGGGAGGAGGTCTATTTTGGTTGGCTGTCTGCAGTGGAACAATATAACAACGACGTCAACGCCTCGGACAAAAAACATGTCCTATTCATCTGTCACTCTTTTCAGCTGATATGCCGGCATTACGCCATCGCGCAGGTGACCAGCCGCAAATCAACAGCCTTTGGCGTTTTTCCCATCCACCTGCAGGAAGCGGGTAAGCACGAACCTGTGTTTGCGGGCCTGCAAGATCCCTTTTACGCAGTGGACAGCCGTAGTTACCAGGTGATACAGCCCGACAATGGGAGGCTTACGGAAATGGGCGCCCGGGTCCTGGCCATTGAAAAAGAGCGGCCACATATCCCCCTGGAACGGGCGATCATGGCCGTCCGGTTCTCCGACTATATGATCGGCACCCAATTCCACCCGGAAGCCGACCCCAAGGGCATGAGCATACACCTGCAAACCCCCGATAGGAAAAAGACCGTTATCTTCGAATACGGGGAGGAAAAATGGCAAAGCATGATCCAGCAGTTGAATGATCCCGATAAGATCCTTTGGACCCATTCACATGTCATCCCTAACTTTTTGGACTATGCCCTGAAGGGCCTGGCAGTAGCTTCGTGAAAAAAATGTAACTTCCCTTCATGGTTCCCAGTATACGGAAAGCATTCAACGAAGCCTTTACCCGGGAAGAATATGAGACCTTCCTGCAGGACCTCCACAGCCATTATCCCGGCGCCATCGAATTCCGCGTGGCAGAGACGCCCGTTTTCGTTCCTCTATCATTTGCCGCACAATTGACAGATGCCTGCGAATATATCATCGACCTCATCCTTGACCCGGATTTTAAGGAACTGACGGCGCGTTCGATACCAGAGGCCGACAGGGTACCAAATGAGAATGGTCATAGTCATTTCCTGGCTTTCGACTTTGGCGTCTGCGTAGGCGACGATGGTGCCTGGCAGCCGCAGCTGATCGAGCTGCAGGGATTTGCCAGTCTTTATGGCTTCCAGGTATTCTACCCCGAGGTGCTGCAGCAGCATTTTACGGTGCCATCGGATTACAGCCAGTATCTGAATGGCTTTAGCCGTGAGGGATATATCGACGAACTTCGCCGCACGGTGCTGGGCGGCCGCCGTCCTGAAGAAGTGATCCTGCTGGAATTGCGGCCGCACGAACAAAAGACCCGCATCGATTTTTACTGTACACGGGATTACCTTGGCATCCAGGTGGTGGATCTCCTGGAACTGATCCAGGAAGACAGAAAACTATACTACATTCACGCGGGCACCGGTGAAAAGACCCTGATAAAACGCATTTACAACCGGGTGATCTTCGATGAGCTGCATGCCGCAGGACTCGCGCCGGGATCGTATGTGGATATTCGTGCCGACCTGGACGTGGAATGGGTGGCCCATCCCAACTGGTTCTATCGTATCAGTAAATTTCTACTCCCCTATCTTCATCATCCCTGCGTACCCGCCAGCTTTTTTTTGAACGAGATCAGACAGCCGCCGGCAGACCTGGAAAATTATGTGCTGAAACCTTTGTTCTCTTTTGCCGGACAGGGCGTGGTCATCGACGTTACGCATGAGGATCTCGAAAAGATTGAAGATCCGGAGAACTGGATCCTTCAGCGGAAAGTGACCTATGCCGATCTGATACCCACACCCGATGTGCCCGCCAAGGTAGAGATACGGCTGCTGTATCTCTGGAAAGATGGCGATGCCCGCCCCACCCTGGCTATCAACCTGGCCCGTCTCAGCAAAGGCAAGATGATCGGGGTACGCTATAATAAGGACAAAGAATGGGTAGGTGGCAGCGTTTGCTTCTTCCAGCGTTAGATGTCGGATGATCTCTTGTAGACGTATATTTCCCCCTCATGATGCAGATGGATCTCTTCTTTTATAGGATCGATGGAGAGATAGTAAGCGTCCGATGGCACGGTGAAACGCTGTAGCGCTTTTATCGACCCTTCCCTGTAAATGGTCAGCATGCCGTCGACCGTGTAATTGTAGACGATCCCAGCGGCCGGGTCTGTGATGGAGGCTATTCCTTCATGGGATATAATGGAAGAGAACCCTTCTGGCTCATCGGCGTCAGGTAGGTCGGGAATGCGATGAGAGAAAACAAATTCCCGGAATTTGCGATCGCGGTTGCGGATGAAGCGGCTGATGATGAAAATCAGCAGGGCAAAAACGATGAGGATCTTGATTATTTTTTCCATATCCCGAACTCCGGCGGCAAGATAATGCTTATTGTTATCTTTGGCCTTCAATTGCACCTCATGGACCTTCAGCTACAAGGCAAAACCGCATTGATACTAGCCTCCAGCAAAGGCCTGGGAAAAGCATGCGCCCTTGCGCTGGCCCGCGAAGGCGCGCATGTCGTCATCACCGCCCGCAACCGGGAAGCGCTGGATACGGCTGCGGAGGAGATCCGCAGCCTGGGAAAAGGTAAGGTATTGGCTATCTCCTCGGACATCAGTGATGCCGCCGCCGCGGAGGCCCTGGTAGCAGCCGCCGCCGGGACATTCGGCCGGATAGACATCCTGGTCAATAATGCGGGGGGGCCGCCCTTTGGACCGTTCGAAACCTTTGACGAAGCGGCCTGGCAGGCGGCCTTCGAGCTGAATCTGCTCAGCGTAGTACGCTTCAGCCGCCTGGTGATCCCGCATATGCGGAAGACAGGCAGCGGACGGATCATCAATATAGTGAGCCTTTCTGTCAGGACTTTCCTGGCAGGCTCCGTCCTGTCCACCAGTATGCGCATGGGCGTGGCAGGTATGGCCAAGCTATTGTCCGATGAGGTCGGACCCGATCACATCACGGTGAATAACGTAGCTCCCGGGCTGATCCTCACCGACAGGGTGAAAGATACGCTTCCGCCCCATTCGCCGGATGAGGAAGCGCGGCTTTTGGCGGAACGCGCCAAAAGCATTCCTGTGCGCCGCATTGGCCGGCCGGAAGAACTGGGAGACCTGGTGGCGTTTCTCGCTTCGCCGCTGGCGGGATACATTACGGGCGCCACCATTCCCATAGACGGGGGAGCCATCCGGGCTACTGCTCCATGAGGTTATTGCAACCCGACCGTGCCATTGCCTGCTTCATCGTCGGGCTTCTTGCTGAAAATATTGATATTGACGCCCCATTCAGCAAGCTGGTATACGAGCTCCAGCTCCACCCGCACCTCCCGGTACCGTTGGTCATCTAAGGTCAGGCGCAGCGTGCTGGTAGTGAAAGAAGCGCCCTCCTTTGCGGGTTGCCAGGAGCCTTTCAGGTAAACGATCGTACCATCCAACAGCTGAATATAACATTCCTGCAATTTCCGGTAGAGGTCGCGATAAGCGCGATCGGCTTTGCCGAAATCATCGGTGGTGAGCATGGCCGCTTGCCAGCTGACCGTGGTATCCTGCGTGGAATGCCAGCGGGTGATGAGACAATGCTGCGATTCCGGCAATGCCAGCGTTGAAGCATAGTTCTCGAACTCTCCCTGCGCCAGCACCAGCTCACCCGTAAGATTCCGCAGGTTGTTGGGGAAATCACGGAGGACAGCGTCGATCACCGAGGGAAATGAAGGGGACCTGGATGTGTCCGGAACAGCTACGTTCTGTGCAAATGAAGCCGAGGCGATCACGACGGCCATCACCAGGGTGAAGGTTGTTTTAAACCGGGGGGGTATAATTGTTTTCATCAGATTGGAATTTGCAACAAGAGTACAGTTTTTCTAACAGCTGTCCCACAACAGCTTATCCACTTTTCCACATTCGATATGCCGGGGCCTCCCCCTTTTTCTGTACTTTCGAATAAAATTGCAATGCAGCATCTCGATGATATTTCCGTTCGGCAGACCTTGCCTGGTTTTTATGGCAAAATGGTGCACGGGGAAAGTAGTTCCCTGGTCTTCTGGGACATCCGTAAAGGAAGCGTGTCCCCGGAACATCATCACGTCCACGAGCAGATCACGTATGTCCTGGAAGGGCAGCTGGAAATGATCATCGGGGGAGAGAAAATGCTGTTTACAGCCGGTAATGTTCATGTGATACCCTCGAACGTACCGCATTCCGCCATCGCCCTGACGGATTGTAAGATCATCGATTCCTTCGCCCCGGCGAGGGACGATTACCGGTGAAAAAAAAGGATATTCTATGGAACATTCGCATCAGCACAATCATACGCATGATCATTCCCACGGTTTTGGCCACCACCATCATCACCAGGTAGAGCTTAAAAGCGTGAACCGGGCCTTTATCATCGGGATCATCCTGAACCTGGCCTTCGTATTTATTGAAGCCATTGTGGGTCTCTCTATCCACTCCTTGTCTCTTTTGTCGGATGCGGGACACAATCTGGCGGATGTAGCGAGTCTGGCCTTGTCCCTCATCGCCTTCCGGCTGATGAAGGTGAAGCCCAACGAACGATATACCTACGGATACAAAAAGACTACCATCCTGGTGGCCCTGCTCAACGGAGCTGTCCTGCTGCTGTCCATAGGCGCCATCGGGTATGAAGCGGTCCATAGGCTGATGATCCCGGAACCCCTGCCAGGTAAAACGATCTCCATCGTTGCAGCCATTGGTATCCTGGTCAATGCCATCACCGCCCTGCTTTTCCTGCGGAATAAAGAAAACGACCTCAACATCAGGAGCGCCTTCCTGCACCTTTTGTCGGATGCCATCGTTTCAGCAGGCCTGGTCGTCGGTGGCATCATCATCTATTTTACCCACCTGTATTGGATAGACGCCGCCCTGAGCCTTATTGTCGCCATCGTCATCCTGTTCAGCACCTGGCAATTGCTGAAGGACAGCCTGCGGCTATCCCTGGATGGCGTGCCGGAAGGGATCGAGATCAAAAAGATCAAGGGGATCGTGGACGGCATCAGCGGCGTAAAAGACTTTCATCATATCCATGTCTGGGCCATCAGCACGACGGAAAATGCCCTCACGGCCCATATGGTGGTCTCCCGCAACAGCGACATGGCCTTTATCGAGGACCTCAAGCATAAGGTCAAGCACGAGCTGCTGCACCAGAACATCCAGCACGCCACGTTGGAGATCGAGATGGAAAATAGTCCCTGCGAAGAGCCGGACTGTTGAGGTCATCAATACAAACGGGTGCCCGAATGGTTACCACCTCAATTCACAAATCCCCAGAAGAAGCCAAAGCGGATCACAAAGCCCGGTGAGGGATAATTGGGCGCGACGAAGTTATTATGGTACCAGCCGAAACCACGCGGGCTGAATGCGATGGAGTTGAGGTTCTCGGCCCGCAGATAGGCAGTAAAGCTGCGAATGCGTAAGTGCATGTAGGCAGTGATGTCCGGCAAATGCTGATGGAGGGTGGTGCTGCTCTGAGAAAAGTACTGGCCATTCGCGGGTGAATATCCGTCGGCCTTATACCAGCTGATGTATCTCATCTCCGTGCCGACGTCCAGCAGCAGATTGGGAAATCCCAGGCTGCCTTCGTACCCGATCTGGTTATACACGGTCAACAGGGGAACATGTACAGGAGATGAGCCGGCCACCTGCTGCACGACGGCCAGGGCCCGCCACTTCAGATGCCGGGCGACGATGAACTCCTTCTCCGCAGTGATCTGCAGCAAATTGAATAAAGCAGACTCCTGGCGCTCCTTATAATAGTCCTGGAAATACGTATAGTTGCTCAGCAGGTAATAGGAACCTCTGAGCTTCAGGTGGATCTGCGGCTGCTCGAAAGACGCAAAAAGGTTGGTGGTATTCTCTTTTGAAAAGGATCTTTTCAGCGTATCGAGATAGAAGCTGCTGGCTGCGTCGAAAACAAAGGAAGGCGTGCGGTTGACATTCTGGAACCCCACCTGCAGATAACCTATTCTCCGCCCCAGCAATCTCTTCAGGCTGATGTAGGCATTATAGTCGCCGGTATTCAGCCCGTTGAGATAAAGCTTGCCAAAAGCCTCGACGTCCCATTTCTGGTTCCTTGTCTTATTCCTGTATTCTCCATGAACAAAGACATTCTGCTCCTTCAGCCGGTGGGCAGTGGCGATCGGACCGGCAAGCGCCGTGTCGAAAGTGCCTTGCAGCAGCTGCAGAGTGGCTCCGACCTTGATGAATTGCTGCGGGTTTTTCGAATCCGGGAACTGGTAAATGGAGAAATCATTGGTAAGGTCCTTCCATCGATCGCGCCGCAGGAAGCTGTCGGTCGTGAGCACATAGGGCAGGTTGAGCTTTCCCGTATAATATGCGGTGTTAAGCGGGGAGCCGGCGATGGAATCGTCACTGAAAGTGTACCTGTAAGTACTATAGGAAATATTGTGTTCCAATCGCAGGCGCGGATAGAAAAGGGGGATCACCGTGGTGTCGGTGACGATGGAGTCCTTCTGTCCCAGGTCATACTGCTGCCGCATCATGAAGGTGGCATTGACATAATGGGTTCCCGTGCTGATGGGCGTGTTGAAGATATTGGTGGTTGCGCGGTTAAGTCCGTTGCCGAGGAACACGGGTAAAGTGGCCTGGTCCGAATAATTGATGCTGTTGAGGTCGGCGGGATTTTGAAGTCCTCCGTTCTCAGCTGCGGCCAGCTTATTGCTGACGAGGACAAAGAAATTCTGGTACCGTTTGTTCTTCGATTGATACCAGGAGTGTAGCCGGATATTGCTGTGATTGGTATTGATATTGGGGAATGCGCCAATGGAATTGATCAGCCTGTATTCAAAGCCGATATTCCAGTTGGGGCGGACATTCTGTGTGTGCTGTACGCCGATGAACTGCTCCGACTTGCCGCCCAGGAAATAGCCGAGCTCAGTATAAGGCTTGGTGGTCTGGTAGAATTTCGTTTGATCCACCGTGAAGAGATAGAGGTCATAGGCATGCCATCCCGGGTCCCACCCCGAGATCATGCGGGGGCTGAACACCAGGTTGCGGGCGGCCGCGCCGTTGTTGCCCAGGTTGATCCAGGTAGGCGGCTGTGGCATCTTCCTGGAGAAATCGTATACGGAGGAATCCAGCTTTTGATAACGGGAGGAGTCGAGGTAACGGTAATTAAGCGTGATCGTGTCGGCTTTGCGGTGAGCGAGGGTATCCGCGCCGCCGCTTCTGCCGCCGCCGCCGCCGCCAAAGTTGCGAAACCGTGAGAAAGGGTCCTGCGCATGGAGCAACGTGCTGAAGAGTAACAAGCATGCCAACGATCCTATGAGGGTAATTAGTCGACTCTTCACTGGTGTAATAATTGCGGACAATTTACTCATTACGTGGTCTTCGTCGGTTATAAGAAAGTTAATATCCTTATTCCATAAAGTTAAAGTGCGGCGATCAGCTGGCTGAATATTCCCGTCAGCTTAGGCTCCGCCTCGCCGGCAGCCTGCAGCACTTCTTCGTGTGTGATGATATTGTCCTCTTCCCGGATGCCCAGGTCCGTGATAACACTCATGGCAAATACAGAAAGTCCCGCATGCCTGGCTGCGATCACTTCCTGCACGGTGCTCATGCCCACGGCATCGCCGCCGGCGATATGCAGCAGCTTGTATTCCGCCCTCGTTTCGAAAGTAGGGCCTGTTACGCCCGCATAGACGCCTTCGTGTACAGGGATCTGCAGCTTTGCGGCTATCATCTTTGCTTTTGCGATAAGCGATCTGTCATAGGGCTCGCTCATGTCGGGAAAACGGGGACCCAGTTCTGTATCGTTCTTTCCCAAAAGGGGATTGACGACAAACAGGCTGATATGGTCCCGGATGATCATCAGGTCCCCTACTTTGAATGCCTTGTTCATACCACCGGCTGCATTGGATAGCAGCAGGACTTCCACACCCAGGAATTTCATGACCCGGATGGGAAATACCACCTGCTCGGGGGTGTATCCTTCATAATAATGGAAGCGCCCCGAAAGCACTACCACCGGCTTGCCGCTGAGCGTGCCAAAGATCAGCCGTCCCTGGTGCCCTTCCACGGTGGAGACAGGGAAGTGGGGAATATCTTCGTAAGGGATCTCTTTTTCGACCCGGATCTCCCTGGAAAGGTTGCCCAGGCCGCTGCCCAGGACAATGCCTACCCTAGGCGTATCCCCGGCATGGACAGAACGTATGTAACCGACAGTCTCTTTTAATTCCTGGATGATTTTGCTTGCCATTTTAGTGGTTGTTGTGGTCCGCTAAGAAACGGCTGCAAACCTACGCCAAAATGCTTAATTTGAGGCACAAAGACTTGCCCTTATCGCGATGCAAAAGGCCCTATTCACCAAACTGCTGCTCTGTACCTGCCTGATCCTGGCGGGTGTTGCCCCATTTGCTTCAGCCCAGCAGTGCACGAGCTTTGGAGACCCGGTAGTAAATATCACCTTCGGCGCCGGCAATAATCCCGGGCCTCCGTTTCCTGCCGCCTCGAAAGCATATGGGTATGTGACCGGTTTTTGTCCCCCCGATGGCAATTACACCGTGACGAACAGCACTTTCAATTGCTTTACAAATACCTGGCATAATATCGCCTCCGACCATACTGGCGATCCGAACGGATATTTTATGCTGATCAACGCCTCCTATAATCCCGGTGATTTTTACCTGGACACGGTGAAAGGGCTGTGCGCCAACACAACCTATCAATTCGCCGCCTGGATCGCCAATGTCCTGGCGCCCTTCGGCTGCAATGGCAGCGGCATTCGCCCCAATATTACCTTTAGCATCGAGTCCACTTCGGGCACAAAGCTCGCGATAGCCCAGTCGGGCGATATTCCCACTTCCGGCAGCCCTGCCTGGCAGCAATATGGGCTGGTGTTTACCACGCCCGGCGGCGTCACGGACATCGTACTGCGCATGACCAACAATGCTCCCGGCGGATGCGGCAACGACCTGGCCCTGGACGACATTACTTTCCGCCCCTGCGGGCCGAAGGTCCAGGCGGGCATTACAGGCGGCAACGGAGGGTCCGACACAGTCAGCTTCTGTGTGGACGCGCAAACCCCGTTGACCTTTAACGGGGCACTCTCCCCCGGTTACAACGCTCCCCGTTATCAATGGCAGATGAGCCGGGATACAGGCAGGAGTTGGTCCGACATAGCCGGAGAAGTGAGCACCACCTACACCCGCATCCCGGGTGCAGCAGCCGGATATTATCTTTACAGGCTGGTAGTGGGAGAAGGCGCCAATGTGATCCTGCCCAGCTGTCGCGTTTCCTCGAACATGATCACCGTACAAGTGAATCCCAAGCCTGTGCCGCAGGCCGCTAACGATGGACCCAAATGCGCGGGCGACACCATTACGTTGAAAGCCTCCGATGGCGCCAGCTATAACTGGACGGGTCCGGGCGGCTTTACTGCCAGCGGGGACTCAGTGGTACTGCGTAATGTTGCTTCTTTGGAATCCGGACAGTACCAGGTGCTGGTCACCAGCAGCTATGGCTGTACGCAGACGGGCGTTACTACCGTCCTTGCCTACCCCAGGCCCACCGCGCAGTTCACGACCGCAGGCCCTGCCTGCGAACAGACTTCGCTTGGATTTACGGACCATTCTTCTGCTTTGAACCAGGCCATCACGGACTGGAAATGGTATTTCGGCGATGGGGATTCTTCCACAGCGCAGAACCCCGGCCATACCTATGCTACGACAGGCGATTACCTGGTGAGCCTTATTCTTACAACCGATAAAGGCTGCCGCAACCTCGTCCAGGTAAATACCCTCACTATACATGCCAGACCGCACCCTGATTTCAGCCTGCCGAAGATCTGTATCACCGATCCGCAGGCGCTTTTTAACGATTCTTCCACCATTGCGGACGGCACCGCCTCTTCCTTTACCTATGCGTGGGACTTTGGCGAGCCGGTGTCTGGGGCTGCCAATGCTTCCTCCCAAAAGAACGCTACCCATAAATACCAGGCGGCAGGCCCCTACGCTGTCACATTGAAGGTGACATCCGGCGCCGGCTGTGTGCAAGACACCGTAAAAAGCTTTATTGTCAATGGCGACAATCCGCAGGCGCATTTTACTATCGCGAATGCCGCCTTGCTTTGCAGCAACCAACCCGTAGTCCTCACCGACGGCTCCACCGTCTCGCCGGGCAGCATCGTCAGGACGGAAATATATTGGGATTATCAAAATGACCCGGCCATCAATACCCGGGACGATGATCCTTCCTCCGGAAAGCAATATGATCACGCTTATCCTGATTTCAGCAGTCCTGCCAGCCGCAATCTCCGGCTCCATTATGTGGTGTATTCCGGCGGTCTTTGTATGAACCAGGTCGACCAGTCTATCACAGTGCTGGCCAGTCCGCGGACACAATTCGATGCGTTGGGTAATGTCTGCGAGGAGATCCCTTTTTTCCCGCTGAAGGGAGGCCATGAGACAGAGGGTTTTGCCGGCATCGGCGCTTACACCGGCCGGGGCGTGAGCCAGCTGGGTTTCTTTAACCCAAGGCTGGCAGGACCCGGGGCCGACACCGTGCGTTTTACATTTACGGCCGCCAATGGCTGTACCTCATTTTCGGACCAGACCATCCTGGTGTACCCGCAGCCAATGGCGGATGCCGGACCAGCCCAATATTTACTCCAGGGCGAAACAGGCATTTTAGCCGGCAGCGGCAGCGGCAATAATGTTACCTTCAGCTGGCAGCCCGCTGACAGCATATTAGGCAGTCCCGGTGTCGCCCGTCCGCAAATCGCGCCCCAGGACGATCTCGTGTATACACTTACGGTGACATCCGTGGATGGCTGTACGGATAGCTCGCAGGTGAAGGTCACCGTATTGAAGCCACCAGTAGTGCCTAATGCTTTTTCGCCCAATGGCGACGGGATCAACGACACCTGGGTGATACGGTATCTCGGTGCATATCCGTCGGCGGATCTGCAGGTATTCAACCGCTATGGTCAACCTGTCTATCACGTGGTAGGTTATTCGACCCCCTGGGATGGGACCTATAATGGACAACCCCTGCCCGTGGGAACATACTATTGGATCATCCGGCCCGGGAATGGAAGACGGCAGATCAGCGGGTCGGTCACGATAATAAGATAAAAAAAATCCCTCTTGCGAGGGATTTTCGATATACTGTTGTCTTTGTTCTTTATGCGGATACGGCCTTTTGCACCAGGGCTGCCGCCTCGCTGAGGAGAATGGCAGACTGTACTTTCAGCCCGCTCTGTGTAATCAGCTGTTTGGCTTCTTCCGCGTTGGTGCCTTGCAGGCGGACGATGATGGGTACTTTGATATCGCCAATGGAATTATAGGCGTCGATGACGCCCTGGGCCACCCTGTCGCAACGAACGATACCGCCAAAGATATTGATGAGGATCGCTTTTACCTTCGGGTCTTTCAGGATGATGCGGAACCCTGCCTCCACTGTTTGCGCATTTGCAGTGCCGCCTACGTCCAGGAAATTCGCAGGCTCACCACCGCTGAGCTTGATCATATCCATCGTGGCCATGGCCAGACCTGCGCCATTGACCATGCAGCCCACGTTACCGTCCAGCTTGACAAAATTGAGGTTATATTTCCCCGCCTCTACTTCGGTAGGATCTTCTTCGCTGATGTCCCGGAGGGCCTCCAGGTCGGGATGACGCATGAGGGAGTTGTCATCCAGGTTCATCTTACAATCCACGGCAATGATCTTCTCATCGCTGGTCTTGAACAGCGGGTTGATCTCCAGCATACTGCAATCCAGGCCTACGTAGGCATTATACAGATTGGTAACGAACTTCACACAATTCTTGAAAGCTTCTCCGCCAAGGCCGAGATTGAAAGCGATCTTCCTTGCCTGGAAGGGCTGCAGCCCGCCGCCGGGGTGGACCCATTCCTTGAAGATCTTTTCCGGGGTGTTGTGGGCAACTTCTTCGATGTCCATGCCGCCTTCCGTGCTGTACATGATCACATTTTGTCCTTTGGCCCTGTCCATGAGAATAGAGAGGTAAAATTCCTTCACCGGGTTGGGGCCGGGATAATACACATCCTGGGCCACGAGGACCTTGTTGACCTTTTTCCCTGCCGGTCCCGTCTGTATGGTGATCAGGGTGCCGCCAAGGATATTGGAAGCGATCTGCTTTACATCTTCAGCGCTTTTGCCTACGGCTACCCCTCTCTGTTCGGTGCCCTGGATCTTTCCTTTACCGCGACCGCCGGCATGGATCTGGGCTTTTACCACGGCGAAATTGTTGCCGAACTGTACCTTTAACTGCTTGTAAGCTTCTTCTGCCGCGCCCGCATTATCGACCGGAATTCCTTCCTGTACGGGCACATTATATTTTTTCAGTTGTTCTTTAGCCTGATATTCATGCAAGTTCATGTACAAAAATTTGTTGCCAAAAATAGGACAAAAATGCCTGACTTTTTGTTTATTTTTACCCCGACCCCATAAACCCCTGGACTATGAACTTAGCCATCCGAGTCCTCGACAACATTGTGAAAAACATGTATGTCAGGCTCATATTCTGGTTCCTTGCAGGCGTACTGACCGCCGTCCTTTTCTTTAAGTTTTTCCGGCGCAGCTATTGATCCATCAGAACGAACCAAACGTCAATTGCGCTCAATCACCAGGCCTGATACATCGTCGAGAACAAAGGCCGGCCGGAAATCCTCCCGTTTGTAAATAAAACGCACTTTCTTAAAGCGCAGGCCTTTTGCGTGCCGTACGAACAGACCCGACGCCGGCAATTCCCCGAACATGGAGAATTCGGGATAAGCCTCTTCCCGCTCCGGCACGAGATAGAGCGAATCGGGGCAGCGGTAAGCGGTGTCTTTTGACGCTCCGCCAGGATAAATGACGGTAATGTCCTCCAATGTAACGTCCTCCACCGGGTGATCCGGAAGACCTGTAATAGAAGCAGGAAAAATGTTGTGCGGCTCATCCACAGGAGGGCCTTCCATCTCATATCCCTTGTCGGGTTTGCCCGCGGGCACTTCCACATGGACATTTCCGATGTAGACCCTTCGTAGTTTCCCTGCGGGCGCCCGCCGGTTGCGTCGTCCCAGTCGCAGAAAGATGGCATTGCCCGTATTGGTGGCTGTTATATTACGGATATCGATATCTTCCAGGGTGGCGCCATCCACGGTCTCCAGTGCAATGGCGGAACGGTAGGTGTCATAGATCTTGAGGTCCCTGACCCGGATGTTGGAGAAAGCTCCGTGAGAGACTGTCCCCAGCTTTAAAGCGCTGGCGCTGGAACGAATGGTACAATCCGCGATATAAATATCCTCACAGCGGCCCTGCGCATCCTCCGATTTGAGACAGATACCGTCGTCATCCGCGTTAATAAAGGAGTGGGTCACCCGCACTTTTCGGCAATCCACAAGATCGATGCCGTCATTGTTCCACATGACATTGCTGATGACCTGGATACTGTCGATCGTGATATCGGAGCAGCTTTTATAATTCTGTATCCAGCAAAGCCCATCCCTGATCGTAATGCCTTTTACGACTACTCCCTGGCAATGCCGGATCTCGATGAGCTTGGGCCTGTTCCTTTCTTCGGGTCTCATCTGGTGCCAGGGGTTGTAGGTCTTCCATTCCTCGTCCTGCAAGGTGCCTGCTTCCAGCATCCTGTAAATATCCTTTATCAGCAGCGGCCCCTGCCCGTCGATGGTGCCTCTACCCGTGATGGCGATGTTCTGCTGGCTGTCGGCGACGATAAGGGCGGAGGCGGACCCGGGACCATAGTCCATCCGCCGGGCGCTGCCCAGGAGAACGGCATTCTCCGCCAGGCGCAGATCGACGTTTGACCGAAGGCGCAGGACTCCTGTAACCCACCTGCCTGCAGGCACGAGCACCATGCCGCCACCATGGTCGGAGGCCGCGTCGATGGCCTTCTGAATGGCCCTGGTGTTCATGGTGCGGCCATCCGCCCTGGCTCCGTAAGAGAGTACATTAAAAAAGGAGCGGGCCTGTGCGAAACAGGAACCCGCCACCAATGTACAAGTAACAATGAACACTAGGTTTTTCATGCGTAGTATCGTTTTCCAATATTCTCTCTACACACCGGGAAATAGCAGCGTTTTCAATACCCGTCGTTTTGCTTCAGCTTCGGGTTGAGCTGCAGCGCCGAGTTGGGTATGGGAAATACACGATGTTTCACGTCGGCATCCGTCTTGAAGCCCCAACTGCCTTCGTATTTGCCAAACCGGATCATGTCATTCCTATGCCAGTTCTCCTGCGTGAACTCCCGGCTACGTTCATTATAGATGGAGTCCAGGGTAAGGTTCGCCCAGGCGGGAGAAGTAGTGCGCTGTGCCCTCACCTGGTTTATCAGTGTCAACGCATCGGTCCCTCCTGTGGCCGTTCCTCCGCGATAGATGGCCTCCGCCTTCATCATGAGAATATCCGTATACCGGAACACGGGAATATCATTGTTTTGGTTCCTCGAAGAGGAAGTGGCATCCGGATAGAATTTGATACAGCGGTATCCCATGTTCCAGCCCACTTCGTCATTACCTACATCGAGGGTGCTCGCGCTGGCACGCAATACTACGTTCGAATCCAGGTTCAGCTGATACGTATACGGCGTATTGTCGTTCGGATGGGCGATGGCATCGTATCCAGCAAGAGTGGTCGAGATTGTGATAGGGGTCACACCATCCGGCTGATATTGCAAACCATGGAGCCATTGCCCGTTCCTGACATCTCCCGCATCATAAAAGTGCCTGTAAAAGGAAGGGATTGTGCTTACAGGGGCACTGGGGGTAAAAGGGATACTGAAAAAATTATACCCTGCGCCTGCCGACACCTTGCCCATGCTGCGGGGCACATCATACCGTGAATGGATATTTACGCCCCTGAAACCCCAGTTGCCGTTGTCGAAATTGGGATCATAGGGAATTGCAAATATGAATTCCGGTATCTGTGGACCATTGTTCGGATAGAACATCTTCAGATAGCTGTTCATGGGCTGAAGGGAGAACAGCCCCGAATTGATCACCTGGTCACACGCGGCGATACAATCATCATTACGCTTGCTGCCTGTGTAGACCTCCGCATTCAGGTACATCTTGGCCAGCAGGGCATAGGCCATCCACTTGGTCGGCCGGCCATAGGTGGACACGTCCGCCGTTGCGCTGAGGCTGGGTATGGCAGCCTTTATATCGCTTTCGATAAAATTGAATACCGTAGCCCGGTCGGACTTTGCCTTCGGAGCGAAATCTCCATAGACCGTATCGATAGGCACACCGCCGTAATTGTCCATCATCATGAAATAAGCGAAGTCCCTTACCAGCTTCATTTCGGCCAATGCCTGACTCTTGGAGGCGCCTTCGGGCATTGCCTTGCCCAGAATGGAAATGGTCTGGTTGGCAGCCCCGATGATGGCGCTCATCCATCCCCAGTTACCAGTGATATATCCGTTGTCCGGCGTATAAGTATGATAATGCATCTGAACATTTTGACCGCCGTCATACCAGTTGCCTCCATGGGTAGTAAGAATGGCTTCATCCGTACTCAAGGTCTGCTGGAAAAAATACTCCACTGCATAATTCCCGCGTAAAGCCACATAAGCAGGACCGCTGGCGGAAATAAAGGATGCCGAATCATGGGGATATACATCCGGGGTCAATTCGGTGGTGATCGGTACATTCAGCTTATGACAGGACCCCAGTATAGCCATAAGCAGTACAGGGAGGGTTGTATATTTTAATAGTATCTTTTTCATAACAGTATTCGTTTTATTCTGGGTTAAAAGGTCACGCTGGCTCCCACCAGGAAGGTGCGGGTCTTGGGATAGAAATTGTTATAATCCACCCCCGGCGCTATGCCGCCCTGGTTCACCTCCGGATCGATGCCTTTATAGCCCGTGATCACAAACAGGTTGTTCACCGAACCATATACCCTTAGCTTCTTGATATACTGACTGAGGTTTTTGAAATTATACGCGAGGGTAGCATTGTCGAATCGCAGGTAGGTGCCGCTTTCTATAAAACGATTGGAATAATTATAATCATTGATGTCCTTGATGGGTTCATTCATGGCATCGGGCGAAATATTCCCAAATTGCGCAAGAGCAGGACTGAACAGGTCGGCACGGGTCGCATTGAAAATCTTGTTCCCGAACACAGCCCTTACGAAAAAGGCGAAGTCCCAATTCCGCAGACGGAAAGTATTCGACCAGCCCAGCAGCAGCTTTGGCTGTGCATTCCCGAAGTAATGATAGTCCGTGCCAATGACAGGGGCGGTGGTAAGTGTCTTGCCATCACGGGCCACAAACTGGGAAGTGTCACCCGCCGTCTGTCTCCCTGCCCACTGCAGGGTATAGAATTGGCCCAGCGGATACCCGGCTTTCACCAGTTCCAGGCTGCTGCCTGACCTCCCGCCGCCTTCCGGTTTCGCAGATCCCACTGAGTCTCCACCGGCAAAATAAGGATTTACCATGCTTGTGATCTTATTGGTGTTATGAGCGAGGTTCAGCGTGCTGGTCCAGGTGAAATCTCCTCTGTCCACGATGGATGCCGTGAGCATCAGCTCAATGCCCTTGTTATTCATGCTGCCTCCATTTGCTGTAATGCTGCCGGTAGGCACGAGAATACGATCTACCGTGTAAAACCAGATCATATTGGTCGTGTTTTTATTATACACGTCCAAAGACCCGGCGACCTTCCCATGCGCAATGCCAAAATCCACACCGATGTCGGTCGTAGCCGTCTTCTCCCATTGCAGATTAGGATTCTGGGTCTGCAGTGGTCCATAGGCAGCGCTGGTAGCACCCTGGCTATAATAGGACCCTACGTTCCCCTGAATGAACTGAGCCGTATAAGCGCTGAATCCGCTGGAATTCCCCGCTACACCATAGCTGGCCCTTAGCTTCAGGTCGCTGAATGTGCTTTGCCCTTTCAGAAAGTTCTCTTCCATCAGCCTCCATGCCGCACCGACAGAAGGGAAATACCCCCATTGCTTATTGGTGCCGAAGACTGAGCTGCCATCCCTTCTGATAGATCCCTGCAGCAGATACTTGTCCTTGTAATTATAATTCACCCGTGCAAAATCCGAGATGAGCCGGGTCTGCTGATAAGTATCCGAGCCGAAGCTTATCTGGGGAGAGGAATAAGCATAAGGATTGCTGAGAGCCAGGTTGTTAAAGCTGGTGTTGTCCACTGCAAAATTGAAAGTAGTAGCCTGGAAGCCGTTACCCAGCACATTGTTCTGCCAGGAATAACCCACCACGGCATTCACGTTGTGATAACCGAACTTCCTGTTCCAGGTAAGATAGGTCTCCAGGATCTTGCTGGTATTGGTGTACGATTGCCTTGTCGCCTGCCCGTTCTTCCCGAAGGTCTGCTGGGAATGGAAATTCAGGGCAGGGTTGGGATTGTCGTACATATTCGTGTAATTGTTCGTAAAGTACTTGTCCAGGTACTGTCCAACTAACGTCGACAGGTTCATGTATGCCAGGCTGACGTCATAGGTGAACCCCAACGGCAGCTTCACCTGGGTGGTGAAATTACCCACCAGGTTATTGTACTTGGTGTTCAGCTGGCCATGGTTCATCATGGCGACGGGATTGTAATAATTCTGGTTGGTAAAGTTCTCGAAATAAGATCCATCAGGATTCTTCACCGGGGAGGTCGGCAGATAGTGGGCAGCCTGCAGCAGAACGGTATTGCGGTACGGGATATCGTTAGCATTGCTGTTGGAATTGGTAATATTCACCCCGAATTTTATTTTATCGTTTAGGGCATACTGCTCCACTGCCAGTCGGGCAATGACACGCTCCAGCGAGCTATTCTGCAGGATCCCCTCCTTATAAGCATAGTTCAGGCTGGCAATATAACTACCGTGCTCACCTCCACCGCTGAATGAAATGTTGTGATTATGAGATATTGCCGTGCTCCTCTGGATGGCCTTCTGCCAGTCGGTATTGGCGCCTTTATCATCGGTAGGCAATAAGGCTGAACCATTCTTCGTCATATAGGCGCGCAGCTGGTCTCCGGTCATTACTTTCAGCCGGCTGGCTACTTTTTCGGCGCCTACATATCCGCTGTAGCTCACCTGCGACTGCCCCATCTTGCCTTTCCGGGTCGTCACGATGATCACACCGGACGCAGCACGGTTACCATAAATGGCAGTGGCTGCGGCATCCTTTAAAATGTCTATCGAAGCAATATCATCCGGTGCAATAAGGGAAATATCGGTCCCCGGAACACCATCGATGACATAAAAGGGGGTCTGATTGCTGTTGAGGGTGGAAGTGCCCCGCAGGATCACCGCAGCAGGCGTATTGGGATCCCCATTGGCCGTGATGTTCAACCCCGGGACTTTACCCTGCAGCAATTGTCCGACATCGGTGATGGCGCCCTTATTCAGATCTTCGGGCTTCACTGTGGTGACGGCGCTGGAAAGATTCTTCCGGGTGGCGCGGCCATATCCCACCACTACCATATCCCCCAGGCTCTGTGTTTCTGCGTGGAGAACGATATTCATCGTAGTGTGCCCGCTCACGGGCAGCTGCTGCGCCTGGTACCCGATGTAGCTGAACACCAGCACCGCATCTTCCCTGATGCCGGAGATGGTGAATGTCCCGTCTGCTCCCGTCTGAGCGCCGCCTTTTGCCCCTTTCACCTGTATGGAAACGCCGGATAAGGGATTTCCCTTCTCATCGGTGACCTTTCCGGTAACCGTCACCGGAGGGGGGGCGGCGATTTCCGTCACCGGGCCCGCAGGCTCTTTTAACTTTATGGCAATGGTTTTATCCACTATCTCGTAAGTCAATGGCTGATCCTTAAAGATCTCATCCAGGACTTTGGGAAGATCCTGGTAAACCACGCTGATGGTGACTTTCTTAGCCTGTTTCAGCATATCGAGCTTATACCAGAAGACATAGCCCGTCTGCGACTTTATCTCCCTGAAGACCTGCTCCAGCGATTGCTTTTTGACCGAGAGGCTCACCTTTTGGGAGTAAGTTCCGGCGCTAAGCTGCAAGCAGGCTACTGTAAGCAGAAAAGCGGTCATTCTCATGGCAAGAAAAATTTTTCTTTTCGAACTAAGCTTGCCGGCCGTCCATGAAGCGACGGCTGCATTCGTTTTGGTTTGCAAAAGCCACTTTAAAAGGAGGGCTTTTACATGACGATCCATTTGCATAGATTTGCAGTGTTTGGGTTTACAACTTTCGATAATCGTTAACAGGATGTCGTTCAGTATTAGCCCGGACTTTCACCGGGAGCGGTCTCAAGCGCTCCTGGTTTTTTTTGGGCCATACCCGCTCTGATTAGGGTGCTTTATCCATTTGGCTTTGTTTTATTAAGCTCTTACCAATATTTTCTTACCTTCTACTGTGAAGTGGACGCCGCTGGCTTCCAGTACTTTCAACACCTTGGAAACATTTACGTTGCGGTAGATCTCCCCCTGGAAGAGGTCGCTTGGAACGCCATTGACATAAACCACTTCCACGTCATACCAACGGGCCAGCTGCCGCATGACATCGCCGATGGTGGCTTCGTCGAATTTGAACAGGCCATTTTTCCATGCTATCACTTCCTCTATATCGGCCGCCGCCACGCTGATATCCATATTGTCATTCCAGCGGGCTTGCTGTCCGGGCCGGAGCAGGGAAGCGGCATTGCCTTTATGCACCTTTACCGAGCCTTCCAGCAGCGTGGTATGGATGGCCGGCTCATCAGGATAGGCTTTTATGTTGAAATGCGTACCCAGGACCTCCACATGGGAAGGCATGGCCCCTTTTGCCTGTGGAAGGAATACCTTAAATGGCATGGAAGGGTTGTGGGCTATCTCGAAGTAAGCCTCTCCCTGCAGCTCCACCACCCTTTCTTTTCCGCTGAAGCTGGTGGGATATTTCAGCCGGCTGGCGGCATTCAGCCAAACCTTACTGCCATCGGGCAGGATCAGCTGATACTGGCCGCCACGGGGAGTGGTGAGCAGGTTATATACAGGCTCGCTTGTAGCTCGCTGCTTGTAGCTTGCAGCTGTTTGATAGCTCAGCTGCCCGTCTTTCCGTTTGATCAGCTTCGTATTGCCCTGCTGTCCCAACACGCCGTCCTTTGCATCGTCCAGGCTGATCGAAGTGTTGTCTGCCAGCGTGAGCGTGGCTTTATTGCTCCCCGGGATAATGTCCTGGGGAGGCGTTTGTTTTGCGGGCGTAGGCGCTGCCAGCTGGGGGCTGCCCCGGAGGCTGCCCGTGATCAGCCAGGCAGCGATGGACAGGAGCACCAGCGCAGCAGCGGCCATCAGCCAGTTTCTTCTCATCTGCCGCATCCGCCTTACCGGGCGGGTCCCGGCCAGGATCTTTTCGAAGAGGGGGTCCCATTCAGCTTCCTGGTACGCAGGAACGTCCTGTTCCTGCAGGATGCGGCCTTCCAGCGCCTGGCGTACTTGCCCGGTGAGGTCGTCCTCCAGGATGCGGCCCCATTCTTCCGTCTCGTCCGGCGTGAGCCTGTTGCTCAGGTATTGTTGTAACAGATAAGTGATCCGGTCAGTGTGCATATGGTTTCAAGACCGGCGTCAGGGAAGATAGGACTATGGGGAACAAAAAAAAATATATAATGTTCAGCGCTGCAACATAAAGAAGGCGATCAGCGAAGGCAATATATTGCCCAGATGGAGCCGGATGGTCTTCAACGCCTTTACCAATTGATTCTTAACAGTGCTATGCGAGAGATTGAGCTCGGAAGCTATTTCCGGTATACGTTTGTACTGTTCGCGGCTCATCCTGTATATCTGCCGGCAGGCCAGCGGCAATTGCTCAACGGCCTGTTGCAGACATTGTTCCGTCTCCCGGTGAAAGAAGGATTGCTCAGGGGAAGGCGCAGCATCAATGGGGATGCGCAGCATCTCTTTTGCCAGACGCTCATGCTTTGCCTGAGCCTGCAGGTAATTCATTGACTCGTTGGAGACGATGCGAATGATATACGCTTTGGGATTATCCACCGCAGCCAGTTTTTTCCGATGGGCCCATATTTTGAGGAAGACCTCCTGCAGCACCTCCTCAGCCGCGTTCGGGCTGCGCGTCAATTTCGCCACAAAAGGCTGCAGCAGTTTATTGTAATGGTGGAACAATTGCCGGAAGGCATCTTCATCTCCATTCGCCAGACGGCAGAAGAGCATTTTTTCGTCGTATGTCGCAGTCGTCAGCAATCGGTGGAAAGATATCCAACGAAAATAGAGAAAAAGATAATACGTTGTGGAGCGAAACCGGTTACGTAACTTTTTATTTTTTTAAATGGAGTCCCTGGGGACCAGCTCTGCGGAAAGCTTCACCGGTGCATTTTCCGGCAAGGCCTCCGTACCTGTATGCCGAAGCCGCTCGATCAGGGCCGTCATAGCCTGCTGGCCGATCTCGCAAATAGGCTGACGAATGACGGAGATGGTGGGTGTATACAGTCGGAAGATATCGTTGTCGTCGAAGCAAAGCATAGCCTTGTCTTCCGGGATGCGGATATTCATTTTTTTAGTGGTCTCGATGCCCAGCACCCCAAGATAGTTGGTGAGAAAGAAGACTGCATCCGAGTCTTTTCCATCGCCGGAGAAGAAGTCTTCTATCTCTTCCAGCGCGGCTTCCCGTACATAGCCATAAGGCACCTGCTTGACCAGGCGGGGATCTACAGATATGTCATGCTTTTTCAGGGTGTCGTAATAAGCCTGGAGGCGGTCGTGCATATGGGCCATATCCACTTCGATGGTCACCAGTGCAATTTTTCGGTAACCTTTGTTAATGAGATATTCCATACCTTCGGTAACGCCGGCGTAGTTATCTACCAGGACAGAGGGTATTTCTTCATGTTCGGGGAAATAGCGGTCGATCAGGACGACAGGTTTGTTCTCCGCCTGCAGCTTTCGGATCTCCTCTGCCAGACCAAGCGTAGGAGTGATAATATACCCGTCCACCTGCCGCTGGGACAGCATGCTGATCAACTCACGGGCCTTTGTCTCGTCGTTATCAGTGCTGCAGTAAACAACCTTATAATCGTATTTTTTAGCCTCGTCCTCGATGGTCTTCGCCATCGACGCAAAGAAGGCATTCGAAATGTTCTCGACGATAAGGCCAATGGTCTTTGTCTTGCCGGTGCGCAGCCCCCTGGCAAGCTGGTTGGGACGATAGCCCATTTCACGGGCGACATTCTCCACCTTCTCGATGACCTCGCGGCTGATGCGCATCTTAACAGCTTTATCGTTCATCACAAAGGAGACGGTGGAGACGGAAACTCCTGCTTTGCGGGCGATGTCGCTGATAGAAACTTTCTTCATTACTTATGGGGTTACGATAAAGTAAAGATAACTAAATCGTTTTAGCTACCGTAATTTATTTTTTTTCCTTATTATTAGTCTACCTAAGCTGCTTATAGATGAAAAAGCCAGTATTCACTGCTGTTTTACTGCTATATCATTTACTGTCGTCGTCCCAGGTGCCGACCAGAGCGGACTCCGGATGGGATCACAATAGAAGTTGCGGGCCGGTGATCACCCGGTTGGCCGACTCGGTGAAAGCTGCTCCCGGCGTGGGTATAAGGGTATATAACGAATATCTTGCCGCCAGTCTATCCAACCTTTTATTGGAATGGGAAGTATCGTTGAATGGAAACATTGTTCAAAAGGGGAAGGTGCCAACGCTGACCATTGGTCCACGGCGATCCGGTGTGATCCGTCTGCCCGTCAGGATGCCGGTAAGCCCCGGTGAGGTGTTGCTTACTGTATATTACCGGTTGAAAAAATCTGAGCGGACAGCGTCCGCGGGAAACCTGATGGCTGCTGAGCAATTCCGCCTCCGGGCGTACGCAGGCGATCTGTCGGTAGCGCCCGCGGGAGACCTGGTCTTTACGGATGAAGTCGGCAGCTTTACTATCAGCTCGCCTGCTACGCAACTGAATATGCGATTCAACAAACAGACCGGGTGGCTCGAGCATTATGTTGTGGGCGGTCATATGCTGCTGGATACGCCGGGGCTCAGGACGGATCCCGGGAAGGATAGTTCCCATGAGCTAAGGCTGCAGCTATTTTCCACCAGCACTTCCTCGGATATGGCGACAGTGAAGGCGGACTATGTCCTTTCCGAGACTGCATGGCTATTGCATGTCAGTTACACCGTCAATGCGAAAGGAGAGATGCAGGTAGAGCAAGTGCTCGAAACGGACAGTACGTTATTGCGCGATACAACGGCAGATCGTAGCGCTTCCAGACCGCCTCCCCCGTCGGGCATGAAATGGATGCTCCCGGCGGGTTTCGATTCCGTCATTTATGATGCACCGGGTCAGCGGGAAGATTATGCTACATCCTGTCCCTTCGCCTACACGGGTATCTATCGTAAGCTTTTGAAGGAGGCCGTGACAGCGACAAGCATACGCTGGTGGAAGGTCGTCGATGGACAGGGACATGGCATGCAGATCACGGCAGATGGCAGCTACCTGGTCATCGGCATCCTGCAAAGCAATGACAAGGGTCCGGAGCTGAACATCGATCTTCCATCGCCGAAACCGGGCGGGATGCCAGGCGGTTACCATTACATATATAAGGTGACGCCGAAATAACGAAACCGGATAAGTAAATATTCCCGCGCGAAAGTGTCCTATTCCCCGGATCATCGCTAGCTTTACTCCTGTATGTCCAAGAAAATTCTCCTGCTGCTGACGACGACCCTAACGGCCACCCTCATTTGCAACGCCCAGCCGGGCTTTATCAAGGCCACCGATGAGCTGGTACGGCGTACGCTGCCTGCCGGACAAGCTAATGACATTCTACTCGAAGCATTGCCCGGCGCGGCAGACGACTTAGGCAGAGACGCCTTCGAAGTGGAGCAGGGTCCCGGACACAAGATCGTTTTACGGGGAAACAACGGTGTGGCCCTTGCTTCCGCCCTATATTATTACCTGAATGAATATTGCCATTTCCAGATCACCTGGAATGGTACGCACCTGGATTTCTTCCCGGACCAGCGGCTGCCTGATGTGCCGGCGAAAGTGCATAAGCGCACCCCTTATGAATACCGCTATTATCTCAACTACTGCACTTTCAATTACAGTATGAGCTGGTGGGACTGGCCGCGCTGGGAGAAGGAGATCGACTGGATGGCGCTGCATGGTATCAACACGCCGCTGGCCATCACAGGGGAAGAGTACACCTGGTATACCGTATATAAGGAAATGGGGTTCACCGACGAGGAGCTGCAGGATTTTTTCAGCGGCCCTGCCTACTTCGCCTGGCACTGGATGGGCAACCTGGACGGCTGGGGCGGCCCCCTACCCCTGAGCTGGATCAAAAGCCATGCGGACCTGCAACAGAAGATCCTGCAGCGCGAGCGGGCGCTGGGCATGAAACCCGTACTTCCTGCTTTCACCGGTCATGTCCCTGCCGCCTTTACCAAACATTTCCCCTCGGCAAAGGTCAAAACCACCAACTGGAAGAATGGATTTTCGGACACTTATATTCTGGACCCGGCGGATCCTCTCTTTGGAGACATCGGTAAAAAATTCTTGATCACGCAGGCCCGGATCTTTGGCACCGATCACCTGTATTCCGCCGACACCTTCAATGAAAATGAGCCACCTTCGGACGACCCCTCTTATTTGAGCGGCCTGAGCCGGCGGCTTTATGAAGGCATGCAGGCTGCGGACACAGCCGCGACCTGGGTCATGCAGGGATGGCTGTTCTACAGTGACCGCAAATTCTGGAAAGCGCCGCAGATCAAGGCACTGTTGGATGCCGTCCCGGACAGGCATATGCTGCTGCTGGATCTGGCGGCGGAGATTGAGCCCGTCTGGCGGCGGACGGAAGCTTTTTATGGCAAGCCCTGGATCTGGAACATGCTGCACAATTTTGGCGGCAATATCAGTATGTTCGGGCGGATGGACGGCGTAGCCGCCGGACCCGCAGGAGCCTTGCACGACACGGCTTCAGGCCGGATGCAGGGGATTGGCCTTACCATGGAGGGCATCGAACAAAACCCCGTACTGTACGAGCTGATGACGGCCCATGTTTGGCGGGATGACGCCATCGACCCGGAAAAATGGCTGACATCCTATGTCACCAACCGTTATGGACATGCAGACAAGGCGGCCATTGCGGGCTGGGGAAAGCTGAGGAGCACCGTATACAACGGTAAGGAGATAAGGGACGGGGCGGAATCTATCATAACGGGAAGGCCCACCTTTTCGGCTGCTACCGTTTGGACACGCACCAGGTTAAATTATGATCCGGCCGACCTCCTGGGCGCCTGGGACCTTTTTATGAAGGCCATACCGGCCTGTCACAATAGCGACGGCTTCCAATACGACCTGGCGGACCTCACCCGGCAGACGCTGGCCAACTATGCAAGGCCGCTGCAGGAGAAATGGGTACAGGCTTTCCGGGAAAAGAACAGCGCCGACCTTGCCCGATACAGCGGCGCCTTCCTGGAACTGATAGACGATATGGACAAGCTGCTGGCCACCCGTAAGGACTTTCTCCTGGGCCCCTGGATCGCGGATGCACGGCACTGGGGCGCGACGCCAGCAGAAAAGGACCTGTATGAAAGGAACGCCCGCGACCTGATCACTCTTTGGGGAGATGCCAATAGCCCCTTACATGAATACTCCTGCCGGCAATGGAGCGGGCTGCTCTCAGGCTTTTATAAGGCCCGATGGGAACAATTCTTCCAGCTATTGCAGGCATCGGTTGGAACCGTACAGCCGGACCCGGAAGCATTCGACAAGAATATCCGTGCATGGGAATGGACCTGGGTAAACGCCAGGAAAGACTTCCCCACCACCCCTGCAGGAAAGACAGTAAATGTAGCACTGCAGCTGTACAAAAAATACAGGATAGCAATGGGGAAGGCACTGTATCATCCGAAATAATGCACAACGCTATAGGTATTGCTAAACCGTTTTAATTGTGTACTTCTTACGCACGCATTTAAAAATCACCCGATTGCATAAAATTAATTTCAAAATAAATGCAGGCAATGATTGACTGAATACAGCTTTTGTATTACCTTTATAACATGTGAATAACTTGCCCTTTTCACAGCCCCCCGCCCCTTACGAAAAACAGCTTGCATAAGAAAAGATGAGTGTTGTCTCCAATTATCTTTTTCAATTTTAACACCTCTATCAGATGAAGCCGAATGCACTTACCGCTACAGTAAATTCCGTCAGTTCTTCCCTGACTGCTCTGCCAACCGCCAAGATTGTCCGCCATCCCCAGGCCAAAAAGGCCAAGGATAACGTATTGCTGACACCTCCCGATGAGGAGACGATCCAGCGTCTGAACCTCCTGGCTAAACAATATCCCTTCTGCATTCGGCACAAGGGCACGAATAGTATCCTGTTATAAGGGGAACTATTGTTCCGGCAAAGCCTTGGAGTTCAAAATTACTTCCAGCCTGCATCCCTTACCCGGTGCCGAATCGATCTCTACCTTCCCGTTATAAAGCTCAGCCCTGCTGATGATGTTGGAAATACCGACGCCTTTCCGGCGTACCCGGGGGTCGAAACCCTTCCCATCGTCTTTCACCAGCAGTGAGATCTGCTCTTTTTCCTTATTCAATTCGATGATGACCGTCGTAGCCTGGGCATGTTTCAGGATATTATTCAGCTGCTCCTGTATGATACGGTAGACGTTGATCCTTTGCTCCGGCAGGAGCGTGTTCTCGTCCAGTCCGGAAACGTTGAGCCTGATCTTCATTTTCTTAACGGAGAGAATGGTCCGGATCAGCTCTTTGATGGACTGAACCAATCCCAGGTCATTCAGGGTGGGGGTTATCAGCTCTTTGGATAGTTTGCGGATCTCTTCAATGGCCATGGAGATGTTCTTCCGGCTTTTAGCCAGCAGCTCTATGCGGGGTTCCGGCTCTTCGATGGCAACATCGAGGTAGAGCTTGGAAGTGGCCAGGATCTGGTTGATATTGTCATGCAGCTCCTGGCCCAGCTCAAACCGCTCCCGCTCCTGCGCGCCCAGCACCACTTCGGTGATCTGCTGCTGCTTGAGCTTTTGCTGCAGCGCCAGCTCTTTTTCCAGCCGCACCCTTTCAGTGACGTCATTGATGATCACCTGCATGGACGTCTTCCCGAAATAATCGATCAGGTGGGACGTGATCTCGACGATCATGGTCTCCCCTGCCTTATTGCTGTGATGCCATAGCTTCCTTTCCACAGGCTGCATATTGGCCAGGCACTTCATGCTTTCCAGGAACTCTTCCGCCTCCCCTGGCGGGTGCAGGTCCCGCATGGTCAGCTGCATGAACTCATTCTTGTCGAATCCGTATTTTTCCAGGGCCGCATCATTGACCTCCATGATATGAAGTGAGTCCAGGTCATAGATCCAGGTGGGATAAGGATTTTTGTAGAAGATCTTTTTATACTTCTCCTCGGATGTCCTGATGATCTCCTCGGACCGCTTGCGCGCCGTAATGTCCTGTATGGCGCCGATGACGCGCTGAGGACGATGGTCGGGGGAGTAAATGATATACCCCCGGTCATGCACATATGCATATTCTCCATTGCTTTTTTTAAGGCGGTATTCATCTTCCCATTTCGTCACCCGGGCCTCACGGATGATGCCTTTCAGCTTATCCATGACCCTGGACCTGTCGTCCGGGTGCAGGATGCTCTCCCAAAAATCCTGGGGACTGATGGCATTGACGATGTCATAGCCGAACAGCTGCTTATAGGCATCCCCCACCAGGAATACTTCATTGGAACCGAGATCCCAGTCCCAGATGGCGTCGTTGGTCGCTTTCACCACGGTATTGAATCGCTCATTGCTCTCACGAAGATTTTCCAGCGTACGCTTGCGTTCCAGACTGTATTGAATGGACTTGGTCAGGAGTTTCTCATTGAACTCCCCTTTCACCAGGTAATCCTGCGCACCTTCCTTGATGGCTTCTACTGCCAGGGATGTGTCGGAAAGACCTGTAAGAATGATCACGGGGATCTTTTGTACGGCGGACTTTAGATGGAGATAGGAGTTAATGCCAAAACTATCCGGCAAGGTCAGGTCCAGCAGGACGAGATTGATCTCTTCCGACTTTAGTATGTCGCAGGCTCGCCCAACCCTATCCGTGAAAAACAATTTGCCAACGTCAAGCAGTGACTGCCGGAGCATGCGTTCCACCAGGAATAGATCACTCGGATTATCTTCTACAGTCAGGATACTGAGACTGTTGTTCATTTTATGCATCAGGACTTCGTTTGGAAATTATCCAAAAAATTACCGCTAAATTCTAACGCTGCTAACCAGGATGCCTGTTAAAGAAGTTTGTTTGCCTTTTCTGAAAGACTACCGTGTGGAGGGGTATTGAGACAAGGTTGTTTCCGTCACTAAATATAGGATTTTTGATACAAAAAGTAACAAAAACCTGGTGGGAAAACAGCCCTTCCGGGTAATAAAAATCCCCCGTGTTAGCGGGGGATGCACTAATCAAATACCATAACCATTAAACCTTATCCTATTAGAACATGAATGTACTTCTTTTTCCAATAACAGACAAAAAACTTCTGCGGTCATTTGTGCCGAAATCCTAAAAACGGTAGGTATAAACACTTATTAATGATGTAGTTAACTTTGTAATTTTTTTTTGGGCTCCTTCCGGACGTTCATTTTGCCCTTTTCTGCCGTCAAATGACATGATTTTACCTGTTTTTTTGACGTTTATCCCTCATAGGACAGTGGCCTTTTGCAGAAGGATATCATGCGGCCGTAAAGGCGAAGCCGAACTGGCTGCCTTCCCCGAGATGGCTGTCGACCCAGATGCTTCCTCCTTGTGCTTCGATGAATTCTTTGGAAATGGACAGCCCCAGTCCGGTGCCATTGTGGTCGTGTGAGCCCGGTACTTTAAAATATCTGTCGAAGATCCTGGGAAGGTATTTCTCTTCGATGCCATTGCCATGGTCTTTTACAAGGAACTCTATCTTGTCTCCCTTTTTTGCGGCGATCACCTCGACGCCCGACCTTTCCGGCGAATACTTGATGGCGTTAGTCAGGAAGTTTATCAGCACCCAGGACGTTTTCTCCACATCGGCCTGGATCATCGGCAGGTTGCTTGCAACAGAGGTCCGTATCTGCACATGCTTCTGCTGAGCCTGGAACTGGACGGCATGTATGGCCTGTGCGACAATTGCCACGGGATCCGCGGACTGCAGCTTCAGCTGGATCTTTCCCGTCTCCACCTGCGACATGTTGAGCAGCTCTCCTGTGATCTTCAGCAGCCTGTCGGCATCTTCGGTGATGCCCTGGATCAATTCCATTTGTTCTCCGCTGAGCTGCCCCACCCGCAGGTCCGTCAATAGCCGGGCGCTCATCTTGATGGAAGAAAGGGGTGTCTTCAGCTCATGGGACACGGTGGCGATGAAATTGGTTTTCGCTTCGTTCAGTTCATGGAAAGGAGTGATGTTGCGCAGGACGATCACCTGCCCGATGACGGCGGCGTTATTGGTAACGTCGAGCACATCTTTATTGAAATAGCTTTCCTTGCCGTCAGCATAGATCTTCAATTCCTTTTTTGACGCCTCTTCCTGCAGGAGCGTCCGCATCAAATCGTTGGTCAGCGCGACATCGGGTGCATATTTGCCGGCGATATCCGTCTCTTTCAGCCCCAGCAGCTTTTCTGCCACGGCATTCATGAAAAGCACGCCCCTCTTTTCATCCAGCCCGATGATGCCGTCCCGCATCTGGTTAATGATGGTCTCTATCCGGCTCTTCTCGAATTTTATCCTGGCCAGGTTGCTGCTTTCGTACTCATCCAGCTTGCCTGCCATAATATTGAAGGCGTTGGCCAGGTCGCCGAACTCGTCCTTCTGTTTGAGATAGATCCGTTTCTTGTAATTTTTACCGGCAATCTCCTGGATGCCTTCGGAGAGACTGCGGATGGGTCCGGAGATCACCCCGGGCAGGTTGAAAATAAACGTAAAAGCCACCAGGGTGAGGATAGTAAAGACGACGGTCAGCGTGTTTTTTGCATTTTCGGCTGTATGCTGGGCGGCGTTGCTCTTCCGCTGGATCGCCATTTCATTCAATTCCTGGATCTGGTAAATAGCCCGTCGGATATCGATGAAATTGGAGGTGTCCGTAGGGGTGGCCAGCATCTCTTTAAAGTTCTTTGTCAGCTCGTCTGTCACTTCCTTCTCCCCTACTTCGGTGATATTCGCCTGTTGCTTTTGAAGGTTGTCCCGGAATATCTGTTCCGCATCCTTCTGTATGTGAATATTCTCCAGCGCGCCAAGCATCCGGTTGCAATATACCAGGGATTCATGGTTGTTTTTCAGGACCTGCCGGCCATCATTGCTGAGGCGGTTGATATAAAAAAGACCCAGGACGCCAAACAACAGGATGACGATAAAGAGGAAGACCAGTCCCAGGGATAATTTTGTTTTTAGTCGTATGCTCATATCAGGAAAGTATTACCACGTCAATGTCGGATGCGGCCAGCTTGGTCAACAGCTGGTTGAAAACAGCCGTGCTCACAATGACATTATATAGACTAAGGTGCGGCTTGCCGATGCAAATGGTGGTGATGGCATGCTGTTCCGCCGTCTCCATGATCCCTTTGGCAATATTACTTTGTTTTATTTTAATAACCTCGGCGCCCAGCTCCGTCGCCAGCTTGAAATTATTGATCAGGTGCCGTTGTGCCGCCAGGCCTATTTTGTCCCCGTCCTCCCGCGGCGTCTGTACATATAGCACGACCCATTTTGAATGATAGTACGTGGCCAGCCTGGCCGTCTTGCGGATGACCTTTTTAGCCGTCTCATGGTTGCTGCTGATGCAGGCGAGGAAACGTTCCGGCCGCAGGTGGGCGCCTCTTGGCAATTCGGTCTCGATCTTCCTTTCCACCTGGGAAGCCACTTCTTTCAGGGCCAGCTCCCGCAGCTGCAGGATCTTGTCCGGCTGAAAAAAGTTCTTCAGGGCGATGGCGATCTTGTCCTGCGCATAGATCCTGCCCTCCTTCAGGCGGGTAACCAGCTCATCGGCCGTAAGATCGATGTTCACCACCTCATCGGCCGACCGCAATACGCTGTCCGGGATCCTTTCGGCGACTTCCACGCCCGTGATGTTCTTCACCTCTTCGTTGAGACTTTCTATATGCTGGATATTCACGGCACTGATGACATTGATGCCGGCGTCCAGGATATCCATCACGTCCTGCCAGCGCTTTTCATTTTTACTGCCTTCGATATTGGTATGGGCCAGCTCGTCGACCACCACCACTTCCGGATGGAGGTTGATCACCGCCTGGACATCCAGCTCTTCCAGCTCTTTGCCCCTGTAGAACAGCTTCCTTCTCGGCAGGACCGGCAGGCCTTCCAGTTGAAGGTGTGTCTCCTTGCGGCCATGTGTCTCGATATACCCGATCTTCACATCTACGCCATTGCGCAGAAGGGATTGGGCCTCCTGCAACATGCGGTAGGTCTTGCCCACGCCCGCGCTCATGCCGATGTAGATCTTGAATTTACCCCGGCGGGAATTCCGTATCAGCTCCAGGAAGTGCTGGACGTTGGGATCATGATTGCCGGTTATGGTTTCTTCGTCCGCCATCAATGTAGATTATCCAATGCGATGTTCAATTTCAGCACGTTTACTTTGGAAGGCCCCAATAAACCCATCAACGGCCCTTCCGTATTTTTATCTATGAGCAACTGCAGCTGCTGTTCCGTAAGTTTCCGGACGGCAGCGATGCGTTTCACCTGCACTTTTGCTCCGGCCGGCGACAGGTCGGGGTCCAGGCCGCCGCCTGAGTAAGTTACTAATTCCGACGGAATATCTTCTTTCTTTACGCCCGGGTTGTGCGCAAGAAAGGTATCGACCTTCGCCTGTACATCCTTCAGGTAATCCGGGTTGGACGGACCTTTGTTGCTGCCGGCGCTGCCGGCGGCGTTGTATCCCACGGCGGATGGGCGGCCCCAGAAATATTTGTCCTGGGTGAAGCTTTGTCCTTCAAGGGCAAAGCCTACCACTTTTCCATTGACAGATATCTTCTCTCCCTGCCCATGGGCCGGAGATGCCTGGGCAATGCCCCAGATAAGTAAGGTATAGACGCCGCAGAAGAAGCCGATACAGACGGCGGTAAGCTTCAGGGCGGGCAGAATATGTTGTCGCATTTTAAAACCAGTTTGATATTATTAAATCAATTAGCTTAATTCCTATAAAGGGAACCACTACCCCGCCAAACCCATAGATCAGCAGGTTGCGGCGCAACAGGGCGCTGGCGCCAATGGGTTTATAATTGATCCCCCGAAGGGCCAGCGGTATCAGCAGGGGAATGATAATGGCATTGAAGATGACAGCCGATAGGATGGCGCTTTCAGGACTGTGCAGGTGCATGATGTTCAGGGCCTGCAATCCGGGGATGGAGGCGATGAACAGAGCCGGTACGATGGCAAAGTATTTCGCCACGTCATTGGCTATGGAAAAAGTGGTCAGCGTACCCCGTGTCATCAGCAATTGCTTGCCTATCTCTACGATCTCTATCAGCTTGGTGGGATCGTTGTCCAGGTCGACCATATTTCCCGCTTCTTTGGCAGCCTGTGTCCCGCTGTTCATGGCTACGCCTACATCGGCCTGGGCCAGCGCCGGTGCGTCATTGGTACCATCCCCCATCATTGCTACCAGCTTGCCACCCTGTTGTTCTCGCTTTATATAGTTCATCTTATCTTCCGGCTTGGCTTCCGCGATGAAGTCGTCCACGCCTGCTTTTTCGGCAATGAACTTTGCCGTCAGTGGGTTGTCACCCGTGACCATCACCGTCTTCACGCCCATTTTACGGAGACGTTCGAAGCGTTCCTGTATACCAGGCTTGATAATGTCCTGGAGCTCGATGACGCCCAGCGCTTTTCCGTTCTGGCTTACGGCCAGGGGCGTCCCCCCATTGGAGGCGATCTCTTTCACTCTCAGCTCCGTGGCATCCGGAAAATTATTGCCGGCGCGCGTTACGATGGTCCTGATGGCATCGAAGGCGCCCTTTCGGATAAAAACCCCTTGTCCTCCATTGGTCTCCTGGGCAGTCTCCAACAGGTCCACTCCACTGCACCGGGTCTCGGCGGTGAAAGCCACGAACCTGGCGCTCTTTGTAGCATAAGCATGCGGGTTCAGTCCTGCCAGTTCGATGATGGACTTGCCTTCAGGTGTTTCATCCGCCAGCGAGGCGAGTACACAGGCCTCTATAAAAGCTTTCTCGTCCACACCAGGTGCAGGCCAGAAGTGCGTAGCCTTACGGTTGCCGATGGTGATGGTCCCTGTTTTGTCTAAGAGCAGGGTGTCCAGGTCTCCTGCGGTCTCCACCGCCTTACCGCTCTTGGTAATGACGTTTGCCCTCAAGGCCCTGTCCATGCCGGCTATACCGATGGCGCTCAGCAATCCGCCAATGGTGGTGGGTATGAGGCATACGAATAACGAGATAAAGGCCGCAATAGTAATAGGTGTGCTGGCATAGTCCCCGAATGGTTTCAGGGTCACGCACACGATGATAAAAATGATGGTAAAGCCTGCCAGCAGGATGGTAAGGGCGATCTCATTGGGCGTCTTCTGCCGGGAAGCGCCTTCCACCAGCGCGATCATCTTATCCAGGAAGCTTTCGCCAGGTTGCGTGGTCACACGTACTTTAATTTTATCGCTCAGCACTTTGGTGCCCCCTGTGACGCTCGATTTATCGCCGCCTGCCTCCCGGATCACGGGTGCGCTTTCGCCGGTGATGGCGCTCTCGTCGATGGTAGCCAGTCCTTCGATGATCTCTCCATCCATGGGGATAGTGTCGCCCGCTTCGCAAACAAAGACATCGCCTTTTTTTAATTGCGAGGAAGGGATGGTCTTTATTTCGCCTACGTAGATCTCTCCTACGGGAAAGACCTTTTTGGCGGGAGTGTCTTCTCTTGTCCTGCGGAGACTATCCGCCTGGGCTTTGCCTCTTGCTTCGGCGATGGCCTCTGCGAAGTTGGCGAAGAGCAGGGTGACAAAGAGTACGATGAAGACGACCAGGTTGTAAACAAAGCTGCCTTGTGACTTTTCCCCTGCCAGGATCCAAATACAGACCGCCAGCATCACAGCTGTTCCTATTTCCACGGTGAACATGACAGGATTACGAAACAGGATACGGGGGTTGAGCTTGATAAAAGATTGCCGGATCGCCTCCCGTACCAGGGCCGGCTCGAACAATTTATTTGCTTTATTATGTGTTGCCATTTTCTTTCAATTTAAGGATGGGTCATACCAAAAAATTCCGCAATGGGTCCCAATGCCAGGGCCGGGAAGAAGGATAGGGCCGCCACGATGATGATGACCGCGAAAGTCATGATACCAAAGGTGCCTGTGTCGGTCTTCAGGGTACCGGCGCTCTCCGGCACATATTTCTTTTTGGCCAGGATACCGGCGATGGCGAGGGGCCCGATGATGGGCAGGAAACGAGACAGGATCATCACGATCCCGCAGGTGATGTTCCAGAAAGGAACGCCGTCGCCCAGCCCTTCAAAGCCGCTGCCGTTGTTGGCCGAAGAGGAAGTGTATTCATATAACATCTCCGAAAAGCCATGATAGCCGGGGTTGTTCAGCCAGCTGGCATAAGCTTTCGGGTCATGCGCAAAGAGATACGAGGATAATGCCGTGAAGGAAAGGATCAGCAAAGTATGCAGCAGGGCGATGATCGTCGCGATCTTCATTTCCTTTGCCTCGATCTTTTTCCCCAAAAACTCCGGTGTCCTGCCTACCATCAGACCGCTGATAAAGACCGCGATGATGATGAAAATATAGAAGTTGAGGAAACCTACCCCCACACCGCCATAGAAAGAGTTGATCATCATGCCCCAAAGGGCGAACATGCCTGTCAATGGGGTAAAGCTGTCGTGCATGGCGTTCACCGAGCCATTGGAAGTTACCGTCGTTGTCACGCCCCAATAAGCCGAAGCCGCAGAACCAAAGCGAACTTCCTTGCCCTCCATACTGCCCAGGTTCTGATGGACGCCCATGCCGGCGACAGCCGGGTTGCCTTTCATTTCATAGTAGATGGAAGGGATTACTAAGAGGAGGAAGCCCACAGTCATCACGCCGAAGACCACCCAGGCGAATTTTTTTCTTTTCAGGATATGCCCCAGGGCAAAGACCATGGCGATCGGGATAAGGATAATGCTGATATCTTCCGCCATATTGGTGAGATAGTTGGGATTTTCCATCGGCTGGGCAGAGTTGGCGCCGAAGAAGCCGCCCCCATTCGTACCTAATTGCTTGATGGCAATCATCGCCGCCGCCGGTCCGCGACTGACATGCACCGTGTCTCCCTGCATGGAAATGAATTGATCCTTCCCCTGGAAGGTCATCGGTGTTCCATTGAATAAAAGTATGACCGCCAGGATGATGGAAAGAGGCAGCAACACCCGTGTACAGCTGCGTACAAAATAGTAATAGAAATTCCCCGGCTTTTCCGTGGTTCTTTCCCGCATAGCATTGAACACCACGGCACAGGCGGCCATACCGGCGCCGGCGCTGATGAACTGGAAAAGCATCAGCACCATCTGTCCCAGGTAAGAGACGCCCGTTTCACCGGAATAATGCTGCAAATTTGTATTCGATACAAAGCTGATAGTGGTATTGAAAGCCAGGTCCGCCGGCATGGAAGGGTTCCCGTCGGGGTTGAGGGGCAGCCAGCTCATGTTCATCAGGATGAGCATGGAAAAAAGGAACCACACCAGGTTCATGGTTAGCAGGGCCGCCAGGTGTTGTTTCCAGTTCATTTCCTTTTCCGGCTTGATCCCGCTCAACTTATAAAAGAGTTTGTCAATAGGGTTGAAAAGACGGTCGGACCAGTTGGCTTCACCCATGTATATCTTGCCGATGAATTTCCCCAGCGGGATGGCCAGCAGGATCGTGATGGCATACATGGCGATGACGCCTGTTATTTCTGTGTTCATGATCTTTCGTTTTAAGGCTTAGAATTTTTCCGGTCTTATGAGTACATAGCAGAGGTAACCGAAGACCAGGATGGAGATAATAAAAAGGAGTAACATGGTTTTATATTTTGTCAAAGAAATCGATGGCTTTGAAGAAGAGGGCGAAGCAGACGAGCCCCGCCAGGATCAGGATGATTGTCAGCATAGCTTTTCTAATTTAGTCTGCCAGGATAGGCCAAACGAGGTGCCCGAAGCAGGTAAGGGCTCATAGAAGGATGGTTATTAATTACATATAGTTTTTTATCCCGGCCGGCCATGAGATGGCGCCGTACCAAAATGGAAAGGTAATTTTCAAAATGGAAATGCCCGGAGACTTGGGATCACCGTTCTCAGGCTTCGAAGCTGAGGTGGTATTCGTCTATTTTCCTGTACAAGGTGGTGAGGCCGATATTCAGCAGGCGGGCGGCTTCTGTCTTATTGCCTTTGGTGTGGTTCAGCACTCGTTGGATGTGGAGCTTTTCCACGCTGGCCAGGTCAAACGCAGAGAGAGGGCCATGATGTTTTGAAGAAGCATACCTGAGGTCCGTGGGAAGATCGTTCACTGTCAGCTCCGGCCCATCGGAGAGGATGGTTGCTCTTTCGATGATGTTTTTCAGCTCCCGGATATTGCCTTTCCAGTCATGCTGCTGGAGCTGGGCCAGGAAATCCTTGCTCATGCCGTCGATACGTTTAGCACCCTTGGCGGCGAATATCTTCAGATAATAAGTGGCGATCAGGGGTATGTCCTTTTTTCTTTCCCGCAAAGGAGGCAGGGAGATGGAGAATACATTGAGGCGGTAATAAAGATCTTCCCGGAACTTACCTTCCGTTGCTTCCAGCTGCAGGTCCCTATTGGTGGCTGCGATGATCCGGACGTCCACTTTTGTGGGGCGGGTGTCCCCTACTTTAATAAATTCGTGGGTCTCCAGGACCCTCAGCAGTTTGGCCTGGAGGTCAATATGCATTTCACCTATCTCATCCAGGAAGAGGGTCCCGGTGTTGGCCTCTTCGATAAGGCCTTTTTTGTCCTTTGTAGCCCCCGTGAACGCGCCCGTCTTGTGACCGAAGAGCTCGCTTTCCAGTAACTCTTTGCCAAAGGCGCTGCAATTCAACGCGACAAAGGGCTTGCCGCTGCGTTTACTACCGTTGTGGATGGCCTGGGCAAAGACTTCCTTTCCAGTGCCCGTCTCACCGAGCAGCAGCACATTGGCTTCGCTGGGCGCCACCTTTTTTGCCATATTGATTGCGTCGATGATAGCGGGCGATTCACCCAGGATACCTTCGAACGTATATTTTTTTCCCACCTGCAGTTCCAGCTGACGTACCCGTTTCTGGAGTTGCCCTTTTTCCATGGCCCTGGACAGAAGAGGGATAATTTTATCATTGTCATCGCCTTTTGTGATGTAGTCGAAAGCGCCGTTCTTCATAGCACGCACCCCGTCGGCAATATTTCCGTAGGCGGTGAGCAGGATCACCTCCAGGGAGGGGAAGCGTGCCTTCACGTCCTGCACAAAGTCGACACCATTGCCATCCGGCAGCTTCACGTCACAGAACAGGACATCGACGGCTTCTTTTTCCAATAGTTTACCCCCTTGTTTTAGGTTTTCGGCCTCCAGCACGGCGTATCCCTCCAGACGGATGATCCTGGCCAGAAGGGTGCGGAGTTTCTCTTCGTCGTCGATGATGAGCACGATACCGGTAGACATGAAAAGGAAATTAGGGTGCAAAACTAGGCGAAAAACACTACATTTGTTGCCCGGCTTTTCAAAAGCCCGACCGGAGAGGTGGCAGAGCGGTCGATTGTGGCGGTCTCGAAAACCGTTGTGCGGGCAACCGTACCGAGGGTTCGAATCCCTCCCTCTCCGCTGAGTAGATACTCAACCGAATCAAAAGCCTGCAAAACCTGGTGTTTTCAGGCTTTTTGCTTTGCAGGCACTGCCGGAAAGTTCCGTTTTGTCCCGTTTTCTTAGTGAGTAATTCATGAGTCGTGGATCGTCCGACAAAATGACTCACTGGAAATCACTGAAACAGGCCACCACTGCGGATTCTGCATAGGCAACCCTCGATAAAGGGCGTATACAATTGCTAATTTTAAAACCATTAAAGCATTTGTGTATGAACTCGAAGAGTTTTGGTCTGCTTTTCTACCTCAAAAAGCCGAAAGGTTATGTCAAGGGCAATCGCTCCATCTATCTAAGAATCACTGTCAATGGCATTGCCAAAGAATCCTCTCTCCAAAGAACCTGGGACCCTGACCGATGGAATTCCGACAGCGGACGGGCAACCGGAACTAAAAACGATGCAAGAGCGCTGAATGCCTATCTCGACACCTTGGAAGCCAAGGCCCACGAAGCCCGTCACCAGCTCATTTTGGATAGCAAGACTGTCACTGCCGCGGCTGTCCGCAATCTTTTACAAGGCCGAGCTGTCGACGGAGAACGCCCCAGAATGTTATTGGAGGTCTTCCAGCATCATAATGACCAGATCGCCGCCCTGATCGGAAAAGAATATGCCCCGGCGACACTAACCAGGTACAAAACAGCTTTGGCCCATACGCGAGCCTATTTAGAATGGAAATTCAAGGTTCTCGATCTGGATATTCGAAAATTGAACTACGAGTTTATTTCCGAGTTTGAGTTTTGGTTCAAAAGTGTACAGCGCTGTGATCACAACACCACAATGAAATACATAGCCTGCTGCAAAAAGATCGTTTTACGCTGCATCCGGAATGGCTGGCTGTTGAGAGATCCTTTTATTGGCTTTAACATGGCTCTGAGGGAGGTAAATCGCGAAGCATTGACAGAGGACGAATTGCAGGTGATGGCCGCCAAGACCTTCGCAACAGACCGACTCGGCCAGGTCCGGGATGCCTTCCTGTTCAGTTGTTATACCGGTTTAGCCTACGCAGACATCCACAAATTGAAACGTTCCGAGATCAGTTCGGGTATCGATGGAGAGAAGTGGATTTTTACCCGTCGGCAGAAGACCGAATCGCCCACCCGATTGCCCATTTTACCTGCCGGAATGCGCATATTGGAAAAGTATGCCAACCATCCTATATGTCAGACAAAAGATCGGGTATTGCCCATATTAAGTAATCAAAAAATGAACGCATATCTGAAGGAAATTGCGGACTGCTGCGGGATCACCAAACGACTGACTTTTCATATCGCCAGGCACACTTTTGCGACCACCGTTACCCTGGGCAATGGCGTGCCGATTGAAACGGTTTCAAAGATGCTCGGACATAAGAATTTGAAGACAACCCAGCACTATGCGAAAGTCCTGGATCGAAAGGTAAGTCAGGACATGCAGGTACTTAAAGAAAAGTTGAATGGGAAAGTTTATCATTGCGCCGAAAAGGGCGGCGAAAAAAGATAATTTTTTTCCTTTCCCAAGCACTTTTAATGTTCGGTTGGATCATATTCAGGATAGCGACTGTAGAACTCTTTTTTCCGGTTCTCCAGCCAGCTATGAATACCCAAAAATTCAACGTCGTCGATCAATTTTGTGTAAGCTTTTTCGGCATCCGATTCCGACCCTAACATAAGCGGAATATTATGCAATAAATTGCACAACCCGAATGTCTGGTTATCGCCTTTTTTATAGCTCTTTTCCCGTATTTCTACGATCGAAATATAAAGAACATAAAGTAAGAAATGCTTTTCCATTTAATATTCAATTTTGGACGGAAACACGATATCGATAGAACTTGAAATCAATTGGACAGGGGCTTCCTGCCTTGTGCAATTTCTGGTTTTTCCTTCAACATCCAGTGATTTTTCCGATATTCATTTAAACGCAGCATTTTGAGATTGCCTGCTTCGCGTGCAATCGGCCAGATGTACCGTTGTCAGACAACGGGGTCTCCGACCAGGTAGAAGGCACTCCGGAGTCGCGCCTTCGGAAGCCCTAAAGAAGATTTTGTGAGCTCAAAAGCTGGCCTAGATTTCGAGTGCATAGTTTGATAAAGATGCTGAGGAAAAGAAAAATATACCTGACAGAAGGCCGCATACCTTATCGACACTTCAAAATTTTAATCTCTAATTATTTCCGTAATTTTCGGAATTCAGATTATTTAGGAATAAAAATTTAGCAATGGAACTAATAAGCAAAGTATATCCTCTGATCGTACCGAAAGACTATTATTTGAAAGGTACATGGGAACTACCGCATCATGTTTTTCCAATCCAAGACTTTATACTTACCTGGGTGGTTTTTGAAGGTAATGATTCGATGCAATACATCACTGAGAAACAGTTCGAAATTCTAACCTCCATTTCCCCCATTTGGCAACAACATTCGTTTGAGAATTTAAGAAATTTATCGAGGAAGTCAGGCAACTTTTATACTCACTCCAAACAAAGCGAAGATAAGAAACGAATAATCTTTTTATCATTTCTAAATCAGGATGGTATAGGATCAAGTCGAATTCTCTTCAAAAACGAGCTTGCGTCGGCGTTCCCGAAGGGATACAAAGTTGCTTTTCCAGATCGGAGTTGCGGGATGATAATACCAAACGGCATTCCCGAAGTGGAAATTGAAAATATCAAAAAAATGGTAAAAAAGATGCATAAAGATGCAACCATTCCAATGGCTCGACAATTATATGACCCAGAGGAATTCACTCTGCCAGCAAACTGGTCCGAGCCTTTAGACATTGAATTTTCGAAAATTTTAGTAGAATCGATAACCGATTGATCAAATTTGCCAATTACATTTCCAAACAATTGTTCCAAATGCCTAACTTTAAAGCGACAGAAATTGATACGCTCTATATTGCCGGAAATTCAAGAGTCTACTGACACAGGTTTGCAACGCTTTGATTCACAAAATATTGGAGAGTAAGTTCAAGTACCTCCCTCTCCGCATCATTAAGGTCCATTAAGGACCCAAAGCCTGTAATAGTGATTATTTACAGGCTTTTGCATTTTTTAGAGGTCAGTTGGGAGCAATAGGGACCAGTAAAGCCGGTGCCAATCCGGTGAACAGGTTTTCCGCAGCGGTGAACAGTATCTTTGTTCACCGGAGTTCATTTTTCGTGGTCGTGCGACCCGGTAAGTGCAGTTTTGATTCATCACGTAAAAATGTATTTGTTATGAGAAGCTCCAACACGTTCGGCGTACACTTTACGCTGCGCCGTAACCGTCCCGTCAATGGGAAATCCCCTCTTTATTGCCGCATCACCGTCAATGGCAGCCGCTGAGAGCTGGCCCTAAAGTATTACCTGGCTGATGGTGATTGGAATACCGGCAAGGGCGCCGCCAAGCCCCGTACCGATGAACTGAGGCATTTGAACAACTACCTGGAAGAGATCAGAGCGAAGTTGTTCCATAACTACCAGGATTTTTCCGTATCTGGTACGCTCATTACCGTCGAAGCTGTCAAAAATGCCTACCTGGGCGTACACACTTCTGGCGAAAAAGGAAATATGACCTTGCGGAAACTGGTCGAGCTACACAACCAGCATATGGAAGGCGTCATTAAACCCGGCGCCATGAAGAACTACCGGGGAACGGCCATGTACGTGCGCAAGTTCCTGGACCGGACCTATCCTGCTAAGGACATTCATTTGAAGGACATCAACTACCAATTCATCACGGCATTCGAATACTACATCCGAAACAATCCGATCAAAAAGGAATGCCCATGTACAAATAACGGTGCCATGAAGAATTTGGAGCGGTTAAAGAAAATTTTGCTTTGGGCCATCAAAAATGAATAGATAGAGAAAAATCCATTTTCGACCTTCAAACTCCGGTACAGGCCATCTTCTATGGAATATCTGCGGGAAGAAGAACTGGCCCGAATAGAGCAAAAAACCTTTGGCACGGCCATGCTGGAAAGGGTGAGGGATTTCTTTATTTTCAGCTGTTATACGGGTCTGGCTTATATTGACCTCATAGCCTTAAAACCGCACAATATCCTAACCACCGCCGATGGCTTGCAATGGATCAGGACCACGCGGAAGAAAACAGATATTCCAGTAAATGTTCCGCTCCTGCTCCAAGCCTTGACAATCCTGGAAAAATACAGGATCGAGCCCGGAACCACGCCGCGGGACACAGTATTCCCTTATGTCAGTAACCAGTAAGTGAACCGGAGCTTGAAACAAATCGCCGGGATTTGCGAAATTCCGAGAAACCTTACTTTTCATTGCGCCCGGCACACTTTTGCTACTACCGTCACCTTGTTAAATGGCGTCCCGTTGGAGACGCAGTCCAAGATTGGGATGGATATGGAATTGCTCAGGAACCGGCTGAACAGTAAAAAACCGGGAAAAGGCGCTGACATAAAAGTAATAGGTTAACTTACCTTTCTGAAAAACTGTTCCAGCGACTGCCCGGTGCGGTTTTTTGCTTGAGGCCGATATTTTTGTATTTTTTGAGATATCTAATAGATTTTCAATACTCGAAGGGAATTTAGCCTCGAATTAATAGTTCTACCAATAAACATTAGTAGCATTCAGATGAAAATAATTAAAGACAACAATGATCAGGTCTATATTAGTGATGCCACTCGTTCATTAATAGACAGGGGGTTAACCTCTTCTGACCAACTGCTACAACCTAATGAAATTGGGTTCACACTCGTCTTGGAACCTGTTTTTCATTTATCTTCTGAAAAACTGCATGAAGGCAAACGATCGTCAACAAGGCATTTGTTACATTTTCAGGAAGAAATTATACTAGATCTGGGTTGTAAAGGAGGAAGCTACTTCCATGCCTTTAAAGATTTATTATTTATCAATAGCCTCAGTGCCGTGTATGATTTCTCGGGCAATCTCGTAAAAAAGATTGACTGCACAGATACATATTCGTTTAGTATGGTCGACAAGAAAAATAACCAGCTTTTTATATTCAATAACAACCAGGTTTACGCCTTGGATGAACATTTCGATACTATCTTTAAAACGGATCAGATTATCCACAATAAAAATGTACTTACTTTCTCCAATGGCTCACCCGTAATGTTTACAAATGACTTTGTCTTTGTCGGATATGGGCAAAGCTGGGGTACCTGCTTTATCGCAAAATACGACAGGGCCAACGGCAAAATGCAAAAACTAAAGCTGGAAAAGGGATTTTGTTTGGTGGCGACTAATCCTATAGCCGGTGACCTAATTACCTATCACAAATCAAAGGCCCTATATAAGGTATATGATTCAGCCTTTCAACTAAAAGGTGAATTTTCCGGCGAAAAGGAAGATACTAGTCATGCAATTTCCCCTGATGGAAATTATTTGGTTGCTAGTTCTTCAGGAAAGAGCTTTTTAACTGCCTATAATTTAATTAGCGCCAATTCATTTAGGATTGACGTACACCCCACTGGCGACAAAAGCTACAAGGTTAAAAAGAAGGACTTAGGCATAAAAACAAGGTTCGTAGAATTTTTGGATGATAGCAATAGATTATTTATATCGGGCGATCGGTTTAGAACAATTGTGTATTCTTTTAATGACAACAGCTATCGTATCTTGAAAGGGCATGATGACAGCATACTGGATATGTTTTTCAGCGGAGTTAATGGATTCTCATTATCAACGGACCGTCAATATCTATTAACTTCTTCAACTGATTGCACCACTATTATTTGGGATAAAGATTTTAATATCCAAGGGCAACTGGTAGGTCACAACCTAGCAGTCAACCATGCAATATTTCTATCTGATATAGGGAAAATCGTTACTACTTCCGTAGATGGTACAGTACGAATTTGGAATGCTGATAAGTAACATCCAATGCCTTGTAATATATATAAATCATCCAAACATCCACCTGGCTTGTTTAAATCAGCCATTCCACAAGAATGGAGCAAGATGTATAATTGTGCACAACTACTATATCCTAAAAGACGAGTATTAATTCATTAAAAATTTGTCAATATTGCGCATATTACCTAGGTTAGTATATATGTGGAAAACTCCATTGAAAATTCCTTTACCCTGGCTTGAAAGAAGAAAAAGCTGCTACTCTTGTATCGACCCCATATAACCTGGACAGTTTTCTAAAGGTAGTTTAGTAGTTTTTCATTTTCAAAAGGGACCGGATTAATATTTTTGAACACGTGGTTCGGGGTTCGCCTATTTAAGGCACCGTGGCGCCTCTTCTCGTTGTACCACTCGTAATAGCGATCCAGAACCATTTGAGCGTGATAGATAGAATCAAATTCATACCTGTCGATCACCTCCCGCTGCAGGTTGGAATGGAACGCTTCGATATAAGCATTGTCCTCCGGTGTGCCCACGTGAGAGAACTCCTGAAGGATACCCTTGTCTTTCAGATAAGCCCTAACCACCTGAGCGATGAACTGCGATCCGTTGTCATTTCTGATGGACATGCCTTCGGCCGGGTACTCCAGCAGCATCAGCGACAGCATCACTAGGACATCTCCTTTGCGGATATGGCTTCGCAGCTGATAGATCAACACCTTTCGGCTATAGATGTCTATTACCGTCAGCAGGAGTACATTTCTGCCCGTCCCATGGATATACACATATTTGATATCCATCGCCAGGTACTGCAAGGGTCTTTCCGGCTTCAGGCTCCGGAACCGGATAAAATTACGCTTAAACGGTGCAGGTCTGATCCTGGCCCCATACAGCAGCCTGGCTTCTTTCATCAAGCGGTAGACCTTTTTGTGGTTGATGATCCATCCCAGATCCCGGAGTTCGGCCGTCATGTTTTTATACCCATAGCAGCAGAATTCCTGCCTCAGC
>NZ_JAUOTO010000002.1 GCF_030546645.1 Flavitalea plasmicola | reverse complement strand
TTGCCATAATACCCTAAATTTAAGTGACTAAATTGATTTAATAATTTAGTCCAGCTATTTAGGGGGTCAGTACACTCGAATATATCATGACTCCCTCAAAGGGAATTCGGAATTAATGATGCGGAGCAGATTTAAGTCAGACACTACGGATCGTATTATAGCAAAACTTTCAAGCCTATTACCTTGGAGTTTTTATCTGAATATTGATTTCAATAAAGTTAAGTCTTTTAAAAAAAGTGAGCTTGAAAATTGCATAACACAGATAGCCTCTTATTGTGCTATTGAATTCAAGGATTTGGAAAATATGGAAAGGCGCGATGTGCAAAACCTTGAATTCAATATAAATGATCCTGAACATAGTGATACAAGGGCATATTTGATAGAGCAAGGATTTAGAAATCTTCCCTCCGGCGTTGATTCAATTACAATCACTAGGTGGGATGGGCTCTCCTATTCTTGGAATACTCAAACTGAGGGTGGAGTAATCCCCAATTTAACAATTGACCATCTGGGGAAGTCATTGCAGGATAAGGATAAGAAACTAGAAAAATTCCAAAAGTGTGATGAGCATTGGTTACTTATAACAAGTGGTGATTATTATTATGGAGCTTTTGATCGGATTAACCTTACGATCCCAGTAATTTCTAAGTTCGATAAGGTTTTCTTTTTCCGTTTAGATCGGGGCGAGGTGTTTGTTTTGAAATGAGGAGGGAGTTTGACCGTTGCCTTTTGCCTGCTGACCAAAAAAATCTATGTGACGCGCCATGCGACGAGGACAGGAATTTAGAGCAAAGGGGCTGTTTTGTCCTTCTGCCAAAGACAATTTAAAGCGAGAAATGACCTCTTGTTTCTCCCATGTGCTAGTAAGAATCCAGCATTTTTGTGTGTCATGGGGTGTGTCTTTTATGTGTCAAATAATAGGGGAGAAAGCATAAATAAGTGGGGGAAAATAGGGTGTGTAGAAATAAAAAAAGCCTTGTAATCGATTATCAAGGCTTTAAAAGTGCGCGGGATGAGATTAGCTGCGCTGATCTCAGAAGGGCTCTGTACCCAAAGGCCCCCGCGCCTTCGGCGCTCAGGTTTTTCACTTTGTCCGTTTTTGAAAGCTTCGCTTTCAGCACTCCCAAAATGAAAAACCCCGACTTTCGTCGGGGCCTTTGTGCGCGGGATGAGATTCGAATTTCTCTCGGCACTTTTTCGGTCGCCTTATGCATTGATATTTAGTTTATTACAAATTTCATTTTCTTTTATTCTAATCACCAAATTGGTCACTGTTTCGGTCACTGTTTTGCTAGTATAGCGAAGTTATTTTATCTTTTCAGATAATGGAATTTTTAACCCTAAATTTTATCCCATGGATTATGTAGGAGTTATACGACATTTTCAGTGGCAGCCAATGGTCGAACTAGTTCCGTCAATATTACGGCTAGAAGTAGAAGTCTATAATGATGGGATTAGGCGCAGCACTGAAGATCATGGTTCAATACAACATTTGAGTGATAAGTACGGGTTTATAGTGGACGGTAATAACTATGATTTTACCCCTGTTATTGGTAGAGAATGCCGGATTAGAAGTGTCCCTGGAAATTTCAATTTCCAATTTGTGAAGTATACAGAGGACGAAGACTTGTAAAATGTCTTATTTTTTCTTTTCACGGCAAAAAATCTGCGTTATATTCATCGGACTTTATATTAAAAATATTTATGCTGAGGTGGAGCTAGGCGAAGCGGAAATTACCTATAAATCCTCGATAATTCGAAAAGAGGGGAAAAGAACGGTCAAAAGAACCATAACCCATTATACCTGGACGTTGTTCTGTCTGTGGGTTATCGGGGCTGTATAAAAGCTCTTTGTCGTACCTTCAATTCACTATAGACTATCTGCTATGTTTACAGTTTTCATCGACACGTCCGGTTACGAAGCTCAGGGACTTTCCTTCGAAGGCCCTCTTTTTGATTCATTGAAAAAGCTCGTGAAAGAAAAGAAAATCCAAATAGTGACCTCTGAGATAATTAAACAGGAGATCGAGGCGCATTTAAAAGAAAGTATTGCGCAATCAGTAAACATTTTAGAAAAGGCTTCACAAAAATTCGATCACAGAACAAAGGGAAAGCTTGGTGTCATTAGCGATTTGCTGGCCGATCCCGACGGGTTAAAAGAGAATGTCCTATTGTTGAGAACGTTGACTATGGACAAATTTTTCAAGTCGGTGAAAGCTTCTGATTTACCAACCTCAACAGTTAAGGTTGAAACGTTGATACAAGATTATTTCAAGCAAGTTGCGCCTTTCGGGGATGGCAAAAAGAAACATGAATTTCCTGACGCGATTATGCTGAATGCGTTTATCAACGAAAATAAAGAGAATCTCTCACAAACCTGTTTGATTGCGGATGATCCCGATTGGAAACGATTTTCGGAGCGTTACCCGGATATCATCTTTTTCAATAAGATTTCCGAATTGGCAGATTATATTAACAGTGAATATGATAGCCGTATTGTCGAAGAATTGAAAAAAGCTTTCGAGGCGCATACGAATACTTTTGAAAAGGCTTTCTGCCGTTCGATTGTAAACCGTGAAGGATTTGATTTTGACGACGCCTGGGTGGAACCGGAAGAAGAAATTGACGAAGATAGTGTAAGGGTCAAGATTACCGAAGCCAACCTCTTGGGCCATTACAAAGATTCCGCAGAATGGGAATTAACTTTAAAAGTGTCTTACACCTTAAATGTGACGGATGTAGATGCGGATAGTTGGGTCAGAGACAGTGATACGAAAGAACATTTTTATACCCGCAAAGGAGAATATTCTATTGCCGTAAACAAAACGATTGAGTTCGTTTTGGATATCTACTTTAAACCTCAATCAATTCAATCTTCCATTCATCTACGGGATTACATTTTACCCGATGAACTGTTTTATATTGATGGATCAGACGACGATATTGAAATAACTGAAATAAATGATGAGCCCGATTGGGAACCTTAGCTTTTTAGGTTATTAAATCGGGCTTCTTTCTTTTCACGGCAAAAACCATTCTTATTCCACCGATGAACGGAGCGTCGCAACGATGCTCAATCCTTGTTCGACTGCTCATTTAAATATTTAACCAGTCTACGAATGTCACAAACTTGCTGTTCAAGTAATGTTATCTTTGAGTCAATGCTATTCAATTTATGAAGGCGATCCCCCATGTAATTATTAAACTCGCGTAACATGGTTTTTACTTCTAAAATCTCGGTTTCGATTGCATCAAGCTTGTCTTTGTATTCGTGATGCTTTTTTGTCTTCATGGAATGTTTTTATCGGTTAAACAGATCGGTGCATTTGTAGCCCCTTCAGCAGCTTGTCGATGGCCTCTATGACGGTTATTTTTCCGTCCGCATAATCTCCGCCTTGCCATCGGATGCACTGTAAAATTTGCGCCGTTGAAACGATTCTACTGCCCTGGGTCAGGCCGTTTCTCGACAGAGCGGTTGCCATGATCTTTTGACCGCACTGGAAAACATGCTCCATCAGGAAAAACTTTTTATCCGAATGCACAAGCCGGGTGCGCAAAACAAAACTCTGAAACATGCTCAGGCGGTTTTGATAGCGTATATCGGCGGTGAGGACGAAAGGCTGGAGTCTTTCGCGGATCACAGTGTCCCAGGCTCCCAGGCGGATCAAAAGGTCAATGCGGCCCAAATCCATGAAGGCATGATAGCGGTCATTGCCGACAAACCGTAGGACGCAATCCCAGGGCATGACGTTAAAGTGTAAGACGGATTCTCCGTTGAAGGGAAGATTGTGGTTTCTGCAAAGGGCCGCAAGGATGATGTGCAGCAAACGTAGACGTAAGCGCATAGGTAAGGTTTTTAATGAATGATGAATAAAGCCGGGGCCATCCGCCCTACCAACAAAAATGGATATTCAATTGTAGGCGTGTAGGGAACGGATAAGGACGGACGCCCCGGCAATGGTTTTTATTAAGCAGCGTCGCCAAGCTCCTGCCGGATACTAATAAGCTCGGCTTCTTTTTTCTTTCGATCAACGATAAACCCGCTAAGCTCTTTTTCCAGTTCGACCTTCCGTTCCATCAGGTAATGTCTCTTTTTGTCCTGCATGTGCTTTTCTCGGGATTTCGTTTGGCGGATGATAAGCGTGCCGCTCTCCGGGTTCGTCAGGGTGACTTGCGCCCCGACCTCAAACCCGTAATCTTCCAGGTAACGCCCCTGAACGAAAATCTTCGGATGATAGTAATTGTTTGAGCAGATCGTCAAATATCTCGGTTTGTTTTCCATCGGTAATAATTTTGATTTTTAAAAATTCGGTACTCTCCGCCTCGCCAGAACCACACAGACGGATTTCCCGGTATGTCTTATGCCCGCAGCTTGAAGTCGCCGCGTTCCTTATCCCACTCCCTGTTCATGGTGATAAGCAAGGTTTGCCACTTACTGGCAATGGTGATTTCATCATTAGGACTAAAACCCGCCAGCGCCAGCCACTTGCCCAAAAGGGTGATGCAAGGCACTTTAATAGGCCCGGTTTTCGCCCGCTTGAAAAACGTCCTATCCGACACCCGCAATTGCCGCGTGTCGGTAAACTGGCCTTTGTGGTCGAAATTGGGTTTGATGATCTTGCCTGTTTGGGCCGTATTTGCCCGTAGCTGGATGTAGGCGGCTTCGATAAATCGGATCAGCTTCCGTGTCACATAGAGCAAGTCCTCCCTCGATTTATGGTCGCCGCAAAAGACATTTTCGGTTGTAAGACAAATGTCCTGCATGGTGACAATCATATCAAGGATTGCCGAAGGTGATACGTCCTCTACAAACTCCCTCATGATGAGGTAAGAATTATTGATTTCCTCCGGGGTCAGATGACGAATGCGAAAATCATCCGCCCGATTTTCTTTCTGTTGCATTTCTTGTGGTTTTAAAGTGATAGAATACGGCTCATATCATAGGACATTTTTCCTTTGCCTCGCTTCGATTGTTTTGATTTTAGTCATAGCATAATGGACTGTCGAAAGGTGCCAGCGGCCTTTGCCGCTCGGTGTCGGGATGCGTCTTTCGACCAATTGTCGCAAAGTCTGCCCCTCGCTGATAAATCCATCGAGACGGATTTGCTTAAAGTGCGGCGTGAGTTCGATCATCCTTTCTTCCGATTTCTTCTTGTTCCGCTGCGCTAACACTTTCCCGTTCTTGCCAAGCTCAACCCCGTTTCTCTTAGCCTCTTGCAAGCCTTTGGACGTGCGCTCGGCGATGGTCGCCCCTTCTTTTTCATCATCGACGGCCTGACGCAGGATTTCGTAGCGGTCAAGCTCCGGTTTCTCGGCAACGATGAACTTGATCCCGCTATCGAGCAGATCAAGGATGACACGGACATTTCGCGCAAGCCGATCCAGCTTGCAAATGACCAGGGTAGCACCGTGTTTTCGACAAAACCGAATGATCTTTTTTAAGGTGGGGCGTTTTCTTTTCCTGCCGCTGACAACTTCCTCATAAAATTTCACAAACTCCATTCCGGCGGTCTTTTTAAATTCCTCTAGTTGTTCCCTTTGTGCTTTCAAACTCCACCCAAGTTTCGCCTGACGTTTTGTTGAAACACGAATTAAACCAACTGCTTGAACCATGCTGTTTGTCATTGTGACCCTCACTCACGAGTAAACCAAGATTTATTTTTGAGAGAAATTCTCTCGGACGGCATGTATTCCGTCATTGTAACGAAATGATTTTTAAGAGTAGTGAAAATCATTAAACAAGCTCGATCCACTCACTGACTAACGTTGGTATATAGACGAGCAAATAAACTTTTCCTCCTATCTTTACTGCATCCATTACGGATAAGGTTTAGGTTATGGCTACAGATTAAAAACCTCCCTCCCTGGGAGGTTTTTTCACCCGTAAATCACTTAAAAACAGATAACTATGGACAAAACAGGCATTTGGCAGGACAAACGGATATTTATTTTGAGGCCTAACTAAACCGCACTACTTTGCGGCACCTAAACAGATTTTATCATCCACAACCCCCCATTTTATGAGGACACACAAGGTTATTCTTTATGCGGCTTTAGCATTACTCGCCGCCTGTTCCAAGAAAAACGATAATAACGGCTCAACGCCGCCCGAAAGCACCGTCGATACGGTCAATTACATGAGTATTGCCAGTTTCAAGATCAATGCGGGCTATGACACGACTGACAATTACATGGCTGACCTCGATTTGCGCCGCCGTTACGGGCATATAGTGATAAGAAATGGATTTGAAAAGGAAACGTTACTTTATCATTATGTTGCGACGACTTCTCCCGCTTCCAAATTATATACGCTAAAATATGTCGGAAAAGGAGTGGATTTGATCAAAGCGTCAGACTTGGTTACTCGTTTCGGGACAATCGATGTTTTTTATATAAACAAGGCGCTTTTAGGAAAGGCGATATTTGAAGCTTATGATCTCGCCACGGGTAAGCTGGTCAAAACCTATGTCGCCTCGCCTGATAGCGTCGCGGTGGAATTCGGCTATAGTATATGGGACAATCTGAACATCATACCAAAGCAAAATGCCGATGCCCTAGACTACTGCCTGAACGTCAAGCAAGCCGACTGGATACATTACTGGTAGAAAGTCGCCACACGTAAATATTACTCACCCTCAAATTATAAAATTTATGAGTTTCGATAAATTTTTGATGATCATTATCCTTATCGCCATCCTGTTTTATGGACGATTGTTTCTAAAAGGAATTTACTACACCATCATCGACGATAGGGAATTTAGACAAGCTGGCGTCCGCATAGATTTTACCAGGGGAACAATCACCGTGAAAGGAAAGAGCTACCCCGTCGGCAAGGTGACGGGTATAAGGTGGGAAGCTCTCACCAGTTCCCACAAGCACGGCAATAGTATAGCGAAGACAGTCACGATTAGCCTGGACGATATTGTCAAACCGCATCATAAAATTCTGTTTATCTCAAAAGGCCATGCGCAGAAGTTCATGCAGCGATTGGCCGTCGCCCTCCGCAAAGCTGGCGGCCCTGACTTCGTTTAACATTGATTTGCAACAGCGCCTATCACCAAAAGAAAATCCCGCCGTATTTGGCGGGATTTCTATTTAATACCAATTTCGAGAGTAAGCAAATTGCTTATCTGTTTAATCCGGGTGGAAGCTAGGGTAGTGTTTGGCAAAAAGTTTTTCCGCCCTTAAACGGGCTTGCGCTTCCCATTTAGGTTTTAGTACATCTTCCCACAAAGCCCTTGCCTCGGCTTCCCGAATGATGGTTTCCTGTTTCGTGATATGAACGACTTTTAAAGCCATAATGATAATTTTTATCGGCCCCGACCCTGACTATTGCCTTTTTCCCGGAGACTGTTTCTAATTTCCTGTGCCGTCTCTTGCTGCTGAGCCAGCTTTTCTCGCTCTGCGGTATGCCTAGCTTCCATGATGACGGCCAGCTTGCCTTGAGTGCCGTATTCGGCGTAAAATTCTTGCCTGCGTTGGTTGATATCTTGTTTAATCACATCGGGCGCATTTTCGTATTTGCCGCTGTACGCCTTCAATAATTGCTCATCTCTTTCTTTGACGGGTTGCCACGCAACGTAGACCCCCGCCGCAAGGCTCAAGCGTTCTTCTTCTTGCTTTTTAAGAAGTTCGGTAAGTTTTTCATTCGACATATCTGCATTTTTTTGTTATAGTATTTAAATGCTCAATACACATTCCGTAACAAATGATAATGTATTCACCCGCAAACTTTACGCGTGTGAGGTGGAGTGTTTGCCGCATATTCCGAAGGCCCGATACCTGATTGATAAATACGTATCGGAATACTGGAAACATAACACAAACGATTTGGACTATGTGTACATGGAACTCACATTGGCTAGATATTTCTTAACGCCATTGGAAGATTCCATATGGCGGAAATTGACGATTAAATGGGTGGCCCGGGTGCTGAAAATATCCCCGCTCGTTTTACACAATGACCCGGGCCTCCCGTTTTAACTAGCGACCCCTGTCGGTATTGCGCCCAAATACATAGCTCAGTTTTGACAAAACGGGCTGGCGGATAGCGTGTCTTTCCCGTTCCATCGCTTGTGCATGAAGAAGTAAATCCAACTCGTCTTTTTCAGCTTCTTCCCGCCATGCGCGTTGTTCGGAAAAGAGTTGGTTCAGCAACTCTTTTCCCTCTCGGCTCATATTGCCGCACTCTTGCACTATTTTTTGCTGTTCTTGCTCCAATGTGAATTCCCGATTTTGGCGCTGCTGCCAATACGCGATGATTTCCTTCTTATGTTGATCGACGATCTTTGTCTGTGTCAAAGATTTAATTTAAGATGATGTTATTCGCCTTTCGCAAAGAAATCATTGATCTGTTTCAGGTGAGTTTCGTGCATGGTTTGAAACTTTTCACCATCAGGCCCCCATTGCGACCGCCACGCCTCCCGATCACGATTGATTTTATCACGCACGTTGCCGGGTGCCGTCGCTTCATTCTGACCTCCCAAGAGGAGTGCGATATCGGCGTTCAATTGGTCAAATTTTTCCTTGTATTCATTCCAGAAGGATTTGACCTCTTTCGTTTGCCTTTTCACAAGTTGTTCCCAATTCATATAATAGTGTTAAGTGGTTTTGTAATTAACGTCCGCCGCTATTGTCTTTGTCCTTGGCCTGTCCGTTGTCGATATCCCTTTTCAAACGATAGACAAGATTTTCTTTGTCAAAATATTGATCTACTTCCTTTTGCTGGGCAAGGCGCATTTCTTTAAATTTTGAGCCATACATGCCCCATTCCTCTTTCCATCCTTCCATATCCCGGTTCAAAAGATTGTTTAAACTTTCCGGGATGTTTCCTTCGGAGGCGTTTGCCAACTCCATAACGTTTTTTCGGTTTTGGTTAACCCGTTCCAGACTGACTTTACAGGCATTCAAATGCGCGACGTATTCTTTCGCGTGCTTTTCGGTGAGTTCTTCCCATTTCATAAAATGATTTTTTGAGTTTTTAAATCAGCGTCCCCGTGATTTGTCTTTCATGGGATCTCGCTGTAATTGTTGTTTCAGTTCTTTTGTCATCCGCTCGCGGTCGCTTTCCGTTTGCCGGGTCTTTCGCTTCCGGCTGATATTACGGAGAACGGTTTTCTTAGTCGGTAGACGAATACCTTTAAATTTCTCCCTGAACTGCTTCGTTTTGACACCCTTGGTCTCTCGAACCAGGTCGAAGGCGATACCGCCCGGCGTGATAACTGCAAAAGGCCGATCATCACCTTGCGCGATAGTTAAACCGTTTTTTGAGGCAAGAGAGATAAATTCTTCGCCTGATCTCGCTTCCTGCCAAAGAAAGGCAAGGGTTTTACGAAGGGCGGGTCTATCAAGATTAAACTGAGACGTTCGTAAATGACCGAACTCCTTTTCCATCGTCTGCCGCGCCCGGTTCTGAGCAAAGCGAGAGAATCTATTAGTGATCATCTTGCCGCGCTCAAAACTGTAGCGTTGAAAAACAATATGCGCATGAATGCGGTTTTCCTTCTCATGGAGGACAATGGCTCTCGGCTGACCCGTAAATCCTGTCTCCGCCTCCAATATTTCCGCCGCCCTTATCCAATCCTGATCCGTCATACAGTAACTTTCTGTCGGGGCCGGGTTGACGACGACTTGGTAAAGCCCCTTTTTGGTGCGGCCGGATAGCTCGGTCGTCAGCGACATTTCGACCAGGGATTTACGCAGATCGGCGTTTTGGGACGTTCCCTTTATCTGCAAGACCCGGATATTGTCGTTTTCGCCCTGGCGCAAAAGGTAATCGGCCAATTGCCGGCCCTGGCCCCGTATTTTACCCCTCGTTACCATCGGTCAGGAGTTTTAGGAGGCCGTCGGACACCGCCTGGAGTCTGGATAGGGTATTACTGATGACATGATCCGGCAGGGTAGGCCCTTTCCCCGTGATCCGTTCTCGGTGCAGTTCATGAGCAATTTGATTGATCAGCCCTCCGATTTTACCCAAGTCACCTAATCCTTTTATGAGTGCCGCACGGTCGGGGACGGCCCGCTTCATGATCGGTTTGCTATTCAAAACGGCTGACCTGACCAGATCACTGACGCTTAGACCCTGCTCGGTCGCCTTTGCAAACAGACGCATTTGCTCGTCCGGCGTTAGCCGAATATCGACGCGCAGCGTTCGTTTTAACCCTAATTCTTTTACTGGCCTTGCCATCTCATTTGTTTTTTGCGTGAGGGTTGAGGGGGATCGCAGAGTCCCCCCACAAGATGGCCTTGTCCGGTTTTTATCCGGACAGGGCACTTCTTGCGCGGAGCGAAGCGCAGCCGTATTTCTCCCTAATTTTGCTTTCCGATTTCCTTCTAGTCTTCTTCCTCGGGTGCCAGAGGCGGCATGGGTGGTATATCATCCGTCTCTTCAGTTTCCGGCTCGGGCGGCGGCGGCGGTTCATTCATTTTGCGGATCATTTCACGAGTTAACTTTTCAGGGCGCTGAATAACTTCTTTACGGTTTTGAGCCTCGCCTTTGAAATAAGGATTAGGATCACAGTCGAGGTCGGTTTTGTAGTAAGGATGTTTCGGAATTCTGGCGACGGGTAATTGGTCTATGACGGTGTACATGATATCACCAGATTCACGCCGAATTTCATCTGCCGTGATTAACGGTCTTGCCGTCGAACCTGTTAATTCATCTTTATCGTTATGGGATAATATCGATGTGGCTCCGAACATCTTTTCAAGATACTCCGCGCTAAAATTATCGCTGATATTGAAAAAGTGTCTTACCGAACTGTTCGCAATAAAAGTCTGCCAGTTATCGCCATATATATTTTTAATCTGCGATAAGTCTTGAAAAATACTCCATATGTGGACGCCCATTCCTGCATAGGCGGACATTCCGGTCAAAATCTCACTGTGGAAACCAAAGGCATTTGCCTCGTCTATGATAAAGGCAGCCTCTGTTTTAGGATCACGCACTACGGAGCGCATCAACGCCGTAACCACCAATCGCAACCATGCTTTGTGCGAAGATATTTTTTCAAAAGGAATGCAGAGATATACGGTGACGTTGCCACTGGCTAGATCATCAGCCGAAAAGCCGTCCTTCCCTTTCAATGAATCCCGCAAGGCAGGAGATTGAATAAACCCAGTCGCTTCAAAAGCATTCGACATGACAGAGCCAAATTCCCTTTCTGAATTCTTCAGCATAGAAATGATCTCGTTTGCTCCGGCCTTGACGATATCTCCGAAATTGGGATCGTTATTGGTAGACATGTCGGCCAAAAGTTCGATAAATTCCTGCGGCCCCGATCTCAGCATTGACCATAGCGTGCCTAAATGCCTATCCTCCTGTTTACAGGCTGTCATGATATGAAGCAGAAAGGTCGCCACAAATGCTCTGGCACGATCCTGAAAATGCTTATTCTCCCCTGTGGATTGCTCGACGATGCTTTCAGCGAACATAAGGACATCATCTGACAGATTGATGTCATTCTTCAAAATATCGAGCGGATTGAATCCCATGCTTCCAAGCGACAATAAATCAAACGGATTGAGATAAACCACTTTTCTACCAAAATGTTTTTGGATACGTCCGCTTACTGCCGCATTTTCTGCTTTTGGGTCGACCAAAATTATTGATCCTTTGAATAAATACGGCCTCAGCAAGATATAACTGAGCAGGTTGACGAATTTTCCGGCCCTCGTGCCAGCCACGGTAAGCAGATGCCCAGGCTTGCCGTAGAAAAGATTTTTACCGATATAGAACCCTTTTTCCTTCATGTAGGGAGCCAATTCGTTTGCTTCGGCGAAACGAGCCGTCCCATAACGGCTCCCTTCGATCATTGATTTCTTGACGCTGCGCTTCCATTTATTGAACAGAAAGAAAACAACATAGGTAAAAAATACATTCATCAAAAGAATGGCGACCGTCAAATAAGGACTTCTTTGTAAAAATCGCCCGCCAAAACTCAGTACCGCGAAGACCATTACCTTGATCGAGAAATAGACGATGACCCAGGCGAGAACGGCACCGATTGCCATGCCGAGCTTGACGATAGGCGGCATGTTGGCAAAGCGCGGCATTTCTGAATTAGGGCGCATGAAACGGTCATAGCCGCGCATGTAAAACCAGAGTGCGCCAAATAGGGTGATGGGGCTAAGAAACAAACCGAGGAAAATGAGAGCGGCCTTTGCTGCTCCTTCGGGATTAGCTTTTACGCTGAACAGTTTGAAGATTTGGTCTGGGGTAATAGATGCCCAGCCAGACCTTTTTCGATCTTGGTGCATAATAGATAATTTAAAGATGATTGGGATGTTTGCTGTGAAAAGAAAAATTCAGCGCTGAATGTTTAATAACCGGGAGGTGATCAGTCCCCCGGTCTAGGATAGGTTTGCGGAACGCTCTATTTGTTGAGCTTTTTGTTTAAGGTGCTGTCTCCATAGACATGATCGCCCTTGTAGATGTAATGCTGATTACCAACCTTGGTAATACTGTCTCCGCCATTGTTGATCGCCTTGCGGGGATCAACGCTGCTAGGGCGATATCCTGCGTCCTTCAGGGTTTTTTCTAAACTCATAAAATGATATTTGAGAATTAATAATTGATCGGTCTGTATTTTGATTGGCCGGGACGCCGATCATTACGCCCCGGCGTGAAATAATTATTGTTGGGACAGTTCAACAATCTTGCGACGAATATCATCCTCACCGAAGATGTGCTCAGCGTTTATTACAGCTTCCGTTCTCGACAAGAAAGTAACCTTATGGCCTTTGCCGTTAATGTAAGTGCGGTATTCATCGGGGCTTTTCCGCCAGTTGGTGTAGATCGATTTTTTGTTTTGCATGCTACGATGTTTTAAAAACGTGAATAATGATATTTGAAGAAGCTGGGGCGCTGCTGTTAAACGCCCTAGCGTTCCGTTATCTCCCGCTTAGCTCTCTGATTTTGGCGTGAATGATGTTGTGCCCACGGACACGAATGTCATTTATGAGGGCCGTATCCTTATCCAGGAAGACTACGGTATCTCCGGCGGCATTTATATATTTATGGGGGCCGATCTTGATCCAGGGACGATTGACGTTTGGTGCTGCCATATTTTTTTAATTTGTGGACGTTGTGTCCGGTTATCCTTTTATTTAAAAACAAGGGCTTCGTCTAGGAAAAGGCATGGCCAGGGCCAGTTCCATAACGGTAGCTAACCTTTTGATTGACAAAACGACTTTCCTGCGATATGTTAAACCATCCCAGGAGATCGTAAATGTCTACTTCTAATGAATTTTCCGAAAACGGCTTTTTGACAAAAGAAAGCCCCGAAACGATCAATACACAGGAACAATTCGAGCAGTATCGATTAAAATACGGCGAAGAAAGAGGCAAAGGCTATCAGGACTGCCTTGCCGAGCTTGTCCCTATTATAGAGCGTATCTACTGGAAGCCATGTGGTAATGGCTTCGTTCCTAATCCTGATTCTCGTATCAGCAGGAAACTCAGTGATCTTTTTGACCAGAAGCATGAATTGTTGAAAGCTATTCAATCCTTGAATATTCACAACCAACAGCCGCCGGACGAGCACAAAACAAATTTGCAACCTTAATTGCGAATTGACGAGCCTATGTCCGAACATTTGGTGTACACACAAAAAAAACGTATTTTGTACGTACACAAATTTGATTCTCAATATTTAAGAAATGAAGGTTGAATTACAGGACTACGAACTTTTTTATCGTCGATTATGTGACGAGTTTGTCCTAAAGGAATATGGTGGGCAAAGACCAGAAGGCTTACGCTCAAATTATTCAAGAAGAATTTGGAGGAAAAGAGGTGTTCAAAAAAAGTATTTAGTCCTTGAACGTTTTGGAGGTTCTAAAACTGAAAATGAGGAGTATTTCTATCGAGCAATTGGGCAGATTAAGAAAAATTCTTACTTCGATCTCGACGATACTGCGATGCTGAAAGCTCTTCTATATTTAGGTTATGAATTACCAGGGGAAACGCTAGCAAAAGCATTAGATAAGGACAAAGCTGAAACCCTTTGGAAACTTTTTATTCAAGACCTAAATGATCAGAACGTTTCCAAAACCGAAAGCCTTGAAATCGATTCAGCATTGGATGTGCTGTCTAACAACTCAATACCGAAACATTTCTTAGATGATTACTTAAATCCTGAGTACATACGAGATAATTCGGGTAAATCTGCTACAGCCAAACCATATCCTATAGTCTTTAGACAAGACAATTATCTATATCCAAAATTCATGTTCTTAGAATATAGAGATGTTGTGAGAGAAATTGACAAGGGGCGACACTGGGGAGTTACAGAATGTATTATCGATCCAAGAATTGAAAAACCTTATTCCTTAATTAGCGAATTCTATTCTTCCATAACTGCTCGTGAATTTAAAACGGCATGGGAGTTGCTGGCTCCGTCAGGTCAAAATAGTTTCAATTGGTTTGGGGACTACGAAAAGTTTAAAAGCTACTATCTTGACGAATTAATAGAATTTAAATGGAAGTCGGACGACATATTTGAGTTTAGCCTATTTTCAAGTTCTCTTTGTGAATGTCAAGTTGCTTATACTCGTGAAGTGATTTTCACTGCTTCAGAGCTTAGTCAGCTTCCGGATTTGGGTATAGATAATATAGAATTATTTACTCGACTTATCCAAAATTATGTGAAAAGTATTTCAGATTACTGCGATCACGATCAAATAGCCAAACTTAAATTTTCGGATTTATTTAAAGATGATGCAACTTCGGTAGTATTCGAAAAATGCAAGTCTGACTGGTCTTACAATGTTAGTCAAATATACAATAGTGTAATACAAAAAGTTGTTCGGGAAACAGAGCTATGTGTTTGTGGAAAAGAATTTGACGATTGGAAAATTATTAATATTCGCTCTTCATTTAAAGAGCCAAAAGCAGAAGAAACCAATCCAAACATGAAAATACCAGATATCCCAGACGAATTAAAAATTTAAGCTGGATTTGAGCCTAAGCACTGCTTAGGGAAGATGTCTGACGCCAATAATTGGAATTTTACCTTTATTTTTTAACTAGCATGAGTTCGTGTAAGATCCGGGTTCCATCGAAATAGTGCAACCAGGCAGTCACATTATCAGGGTCCTGACAATAGGAGATAAGAACACCAAATAAGTAATTGTAATTATCGTCCGTCATAAACCCATTTACCTTAGCTACGTCCGTGTTGATGAATTTGCCCTTTTTCGCTTCTACTATTAAATAATGCTGTGGTGAAATTTCTTTATTACGTCTGGAATGTATTATTATATCCGGCCTTGCCTCAATTAGGCCTTCCGTTGTTTGGACAAGTTTTGGATTATTGTAAAACCTATTATATTCAATATCTACATTGTAGCCCGTCATGCCAGTTCCTGGCATATTTGTTTCAAGGTAATGTGCAAACCTGTGATTTATCGTCACTTCATGAAGTTGACGAGCAAGTACTTTTGCATCCTCCGAAATATTTTCGGGCATTATCTCGTCTGTATTGAAAATATCGCTGTCATTGTCGATAAGGTTCTTAATCGAAATTTTAAGTAATTCGATTGCTCGATGTATTTGTTCTTGTTTGGGAACTGTCATCATGGGATGTGTTTTAAAATTGTGTTCTAATCGATCTATCAAGAGTTTTATGTAGTAATGATGCCAGCGTTAAGCAGTCCAGGGCAGTTTCTTCATCTATGGACCATGTAATTTTTGGAGCGTGCCCCGTTGTGTTTCTGAACATACCGAAAAGCCCCTTTAATAGATTTGAAAAGCCTTTATGTTCGCTTTCCTCTGACTCAGTTTGCAAACTATTAATAGCTATTTTTGGAGTTCTTCTTTCGCCAAGCCCAAAGGCCTTGTCAACGAGCAAAGAGCCGTCCTCAGTTAACCCGGTTTTGTCTCTTATCTTCTGCGCGACGCTTTTTGTTGCTTCAAAAACCGCATGAAAGTAGTTGTCTTGAAGTAGTTCAGCTTTACAAAAGAGCAGTACATCATGATGAACCCTCCGATCACTCAGCTTTTGTTTGAGTGTGTCGGCTCTTTTTTGCGCTTCTGGGATAGTCTTAGCTTGATTAACCCGTCTGTATTTTCCTTCTTGAGTAAACTCTAGCCCAATAAATAAGAGCCTTGTATTTACTTGGGATCGATAGGTTTCGAATTTCTCGTGTTCATCAGCGTATCTGGTAGGATGAAGTATTTTTTGGATGAAGATTTGGATTCTGTTTGATTCCTGATTTTCGTTTTGGTACGTGACGAATGCGTTATATAGCCGCTTCCATTTTGTAATATCCGGGTTTACGTCTTTAATTCCACATTGATTTAGGTAGTGACCAATTTCGGTGCCCGTATTTTGGTCTCCTAAGACTTTGCAAAGTGATTCAAGCATTTCTCCTGGGATAGGGTTTTCTTTTGGCATTTATTTTCTCGTTAGTAAGGTTATGAAGATAGCAAATATATCATTTTGTACGGCATAGGCGTTTTTGATTAAATACGTAACTTCACCAAATTAACCACCATAAACTATGGACGAACTTGCCTATTTGATTATTGAAGCTGGCATTAATGATACCTATTACAACTCCGCCTCTTTAGCAAACCTATATCCTAGAGATCATCGATTTGTTGGGCATATGGCCCATCATATTGAAAATAAGTTTGGGCGAATGATTGAAGAAGGCCTATTTGTTCAGGTTCCTCCTGCCCAGAATAGAAACTATCAGCTTTCAGAAAAAGGGCGGGCTGCATATGAGAAGGAGAAGGCCATTAGAAAGGAGAAAGCAGATTATGAGTTTCTGCAAAAGTCAGTCTCGGAATCTGTTCTTAAAACTAATGCTTCCGTTTCTGAAACGAATGAGTCCGTCAAAGCAACGAATGCTTCCATTCAGGAGATAAACCGAATTTCTGCCGAAAACTTTAGCACTCAAAATAATATAGCAAAGTCCTCTGTCAAAGTAGCCGCCGTCGCTGCAATGATTGCTATTATTGCATTAATCCTTCCCTTTGTTAGTGGCGGAAACGGTGATGTTATTAAGCAACTGCAAGAGACAAATAGGTTGCTTAAAGAAGATCGCAGAACTCTTGACTCAATTTTACGGCACCAAACTGTCATTGACTCTATCCTAGCTTCACGTCCTGTCCCGGCACCTTCCAATAATGCAAAGCCTTAATAGACCTAGAACGATTGGAAAAAGTTGATTTCGGTTGCGATTACTACCTGAATTGAGATATAGACCCTCTCCCGTTGATTCTGTGTGGTGGATTTTGGGATGGTGACTATTAATCTAAAAAGTGACGATCTGAAACGGGCATACCAAATTGCTGCCCGGATAGTCGCACTATACGGAGATAAATACCTTCCAGGATTTCAAAGGATGCACGATGAAATAGAGATGCATAAACGAAATATGGATATTAAGGCCGTGGCATTAAGGGTGGCTTATGGTGAGAAAATAGAGTAAAAGGAATGGGCTCATAATGGTATACATTTTGGTATACAAAATGGTATACATTTTTTGAACTCTAAAGATTTATTCAATTAAAACAGCAAGTTATAAGGAGGCTAAAAAATACTCGAAGTCCCGTGGGGACGCCACTTTTCCGCAGCATTATCCAAAATATATATAATTTAACCTACTAGTCCTATTGTAGAAAAATTAGAACTTGACAAGCCGTAGGGTTGTCTCTGATACGATTTTGGTATACAAAACGGTATACAAAATGGTATACAGAGAAATGCCTTCTAAGAATTACCTTGTTGAACGTGACGGTAGGTTTTCCTACTTTCGCCGCGTCCCAAAATTTATAAAAGCCTTCGATAAAAGGCGGTTTATTAAGGTTGCCTTGAATACAGACAGTCGAGATGTTGCCTTGACTAAGGCGCGTATGATGAATGCAGAAATAGAGAGCTATTGGAAAAAACTAATAGAAGAAAAAGAAACGCATTCGGCTACAAGGTTTCATCAAACGATTCAGTTCGCAAAGCATCTCGGGTTTACTTATATACCGCATAACGACCTTATTCAGAACAAACCCATCGAAGAATTGACCGAACGCCTTTCAAAAATTGAAAAGGCTGCGTTTGATGAAAAGCATGTGGAGGCTTTATGGGGCGGTGTGCCTGTTCCTGAAATGCATCTCAGCGAAGTCCTGGACGTATTTTGGGGCTATACAAAAAATCGGATTATTAAAAAGGATGAAAGGGAAGTTCGAAAATGGAAAAACCCTCGAAAGAAAGCCATGAAGAATTTTATTCATGTTGTAGGGGATAAAAAAGTACATCACTTAGTACGGGACGATGCGATTGTATTTCGGGACTGGTGGATAGGCAGGATTGAGCGAGAAGATTATGTTGGAGCGACTGCAAACAAAGATTTTGGGCATGTCGAAGATATTCTCGAAACAGTCTGCGAAAATAGAAAGATAGACTTGGATATTCCACGTATGTTTAAAAAGATCAAACTGGATAAAAAAGATAGTAGAAAGCGACCGCCCTTTGCGACGGACCATATTGTTAAAACGCTATTGGTTGCCGAATGCTTGAATGAGTTAGATGTTCAGGAAAGGGATTTTTTATTTGCAATGGCGGAAACAGGGGCTCGGGATAAAGAGCTTTTACTTTTAGAGGAAGAACATATTGTATTGGATCATGTCGTTCCCCATATATCAATAGTCGATAGCAAAACGGCGTATAGCACTCGGAAAATACCTCTCGTAGGATATGCACTCGATGCGTTCAACGCCAATCCGAAAGGTTTTACAAGGTATTTTAATAAGACTGACGAGCTATCAACAAGCCTTAATAAATTTCTACGAGCCAATAAACTGTTTCCTACTGAAATGCATTCGGTATATTCATTACGGCACAGCTTTCAAGATCGAATACTTCGCGTTGATGCCCCTGACCGAGTACAAGCTGAGCTAATGGGACATAAATTCAATCGCCCTGCTTATGGAGACGGGCCGACGCTTGAACACAAATTGGAATGGTTGACAAAAATTCAACTGAAGAAAATTTAGTTCTCACCTCCGACTACCTTTACTTCTTGCAATTCAACTCAGCTTTTTGCTCTTTTGAAAAGGTTTCCCTATGCTTCGCATGATCCAAAGTCAATCCGCCGAACAAGCAAAAGACTATCATAACAACGCGTTGGCTCCATCCGACTATTACCTGGACGAACAAGAGTTAAAGGGTGCATTCCGGGGGCGGATTGCCAAGCGTCTAGGAATCGAAGGCGACGCGGAAAAGTTTGCCTTCGATGCGTTGTGTGACAATATCAACCCTGTCACCCTGGAAAAGCTGACAGCCCGCAACGTCAAGGATCGGACGGTCGGCTACGATATAAATTTCCACTGTCCTAAATCCGTCTCAGTGTTGCATGTACTTTCTAAAGACGGGCATATTCTTGATGCCTTTCATCAAGCCGTCCGGGAAACGATGGACGACATTGAGGCGGATAGCAAAACCCGCGTCCGCAGGAAGGGAAAGGACACGGATCGAGACACCGGGGAATTAATCTGGGGCGAATTTATTCATCAAACCGCCCGACCTGTCGCGGACGCTGAACCCGATCCGCATTTGCACGCTCACTGCTTCACCTTCAACGTGACCTGGGACAAAGAAGAACAACGATACAAAGCCGGACAATTCCAAGGTATTAAACGGGATATGCCGTATTATGAGGCGCGGTTTCATAAGAAACTCGCCGATAAACTTGTCGCACTGGGAGGCTATCAGGTGCGCCGGACAAAAACCTCGTTTGAAGTCGTCGGTGTCCCGAACCAGGTTATCGACCTGTTTTCTAAGCGGACGAATGAAATAGGACAAATAGCCAAAAAAGAAAATATCATCAACGCAAAGGAACTCGACAAGATCGGTGCGCGAAGCCGTGCCAAAAAGAAAAAGGGCCTGACAATGGCCCAGCTTAAACAGGAGTGGATCAGGCAGATACGGGCGGCAGGGCTGGCAGATAATGGCGGGCGGGATCTACTCCGGCATGATCCCGCCACCAAGCTGGAGTCCGTCTCTCCCGGTGAGTGTGTTGATCATGCCTTATTGCATCGTTTCGAGCGGGTATCTGTCGCCCAGGATCGCCGAGTCCTGGAGTCAGCGTATCGTTTTGCCCTGGGCCATGTAGGTACGTCGCTCGATCAGATCACAAAGCAATTCGGGAAGGATAGGCGAATTATCCGGGTTAAGGATGGTTCCCGTATGATGTGTACGACAAAAGAGGTGCTGGCAGAGGAACGCCGGATGGTGGAGCTTGCCCAGGCGGGTCGGGGGAAGATGATCCCGCTTTACCGCAGCGCCCCTTCTCTTTCTTTTCAGGGCGACCAGGAGGCTGCCGCTTGCCGTGTTCTCACCTCTCCGGATCGGGTTGCTGCCATCGTCAGGGGTGGCGCCGGAACTGGTAAGACTACGCTTTTGAAAGAAACAGTCGCCCGGATCAACGATGTTGGGAAACAAGTAATCGTCGTCGCCCCGACCGCCCAGGCGTCACGCGGCGTCCTGCGGGATGAAGGGTTTAAAGACGCGGAAACGGTCGCCAAGCTGCTGACCGATCCGGCATTGCAAGAACGTCTTGCGGGGAATGTACTTTGGGTGGATGAAGCCGGGCTGCTCGGCACAAAAGAAATGACCGCACTCTTGGAATTGACGGAAAGATACGACGCCAGGTTAGTGCTGGCAGGGGACGTGCGCCAACATGCTGCCGTCGTGCGGGGCGACGCCTTGCGTGTTTTGGAAACGATTGCCGGGATTGTCCCTGCCACTGTGAATAAGATTTACCGCCAAAAAAGCCAGCAATACCGCGACGCGGTGCAGGACTTGGCCGATGGAAATGTCAAACGCGCCTTTGCCCGATTGGATGCGCTCGGCTCAGTGAAAAAAACTGATCCGGCCCAGCCATTGGACGGTCTTGTTGCTGACTATGTTTCTGCTCTGCAATCCGGGCGCTCGGCACTTGTGATCTCGCCCACACATAGGCAAGGAGAACAAGTGATCGACGCCATCCGGGGCAAGCTGCGTTCTCTTGGCAAACTCGGCAAAAAAGAAACGACTGTTACCCGTCTGGTCAATCTCAATCTGAGTGAGGCGGAAAAAACTGAGGCATTCCGCTATGAGCCGGGCCATGTTCTGCAATTCAATCAGAACAGGCCCGGAATAGTGCGCGGTAGTCGATGGTCAGTAGCTTCGGCCACTAGCAAAGAGCTTACCATTCAGAATGGCGACGGCAAGACGGCTAAATTCCCGCTATTGGAAAGCCGATACTATGACGTATTTCGGGCGGAAGATATGCGTCTTGCATCCGGTGATAAAATCCGCATTACACGCAACGGCTTCGCTCAAGATAAATCGCGCCTGAACAACGGGCAAATGTTAGAAGTTCTTGCCGTGAACAAAAAAGGCATTCAGGCGAAAAATACCGCGAATGAGATTGAATACATGATCCCGCTAGAGTTTGGACATTTGGCGCACGCGTATTGCATCACAAGCCACGCTTCCCAAGGAAAAACGGTGGATGAAGTTTTTATCTCACAACCCGCCGCAACGTTTCCGGCGACGAGTAGACAGCAGTTCTATGTATCAGTCTCGCGCGGACGTGAGCGGGTGCATATCTACACCGAAGACAAGGAAGCTCTGCTCGATCATGTCGCCCAATCAGGCGACAGGGTGGGGGCGTTGGAGCTTTTCGGCCCTGGCAAAAACCCTCTCGCCTTTAAGATGATCCGACGACGGAAAGATCAGCTTGTCACCTCACCCCGCCCGGTTGAACCATCCCCGAAACAAATTATGAAGCCCCATGCACCCAAACTTGTCCCCTAATTCCGTTATGCAGCAATTGAAGGAAGGCAACCCCACGACCATGAGAGTTATTCCGAAAAGCAGCTTTTACAAGCCGGACAAGTCGGCAAAACAGTTGTGTATCGCATGGGAAACGGGTGGAATTGAAGCATTTCATTACCGTGATCTGTTACGCACTAGCTTTAGACCCGAAGTAGACCCGAACACAATCAAATTGTATTTTGTTGGATGCTGTGTCAGGATGAAAGGGAATAATCTGGACAGTCTTGCATACCGCCTTCTTCAACATGAGCCAGAATTAATTGCCGTGACACCATCGCGATATATTGCACTTTCCGACGTAGATCAATTTGTAGTCAATGAGGTAACGATTGATGACTAGAAAAGGTAACCATATAATGTCGGTCTTGATTTCCCGCCACTCATATTTTGTATTTGCACAAACCCCGATAATTCGTACGTCTTACCTTCTTCAAGTCTAACAGCATCTTCTTTTTGCAATTGATCCTTAAAAAGCCACAAATCACCACGTACTTGCTCAACTTCCAATTTCGAATACCCTTCAAAGGCTTCAGTAATATCTAAAGTGTTTTCTAACATAAATAGCTCATATGGCTTTCGTTCCATATAAATTAGGTTTTCTTGATGTAATTAGTTAGGAGAACTGTTGTTTTATTTTAGTAAATTTATTCAATGGATACTTGTATTCCAAAAGAAATAATCGGCAGTCATTTTAATCAATACTACCCCTCACTGAGCAAATTCCCTCAGAATTATTTGCAACTATTCTTTCGTGACGTGAATATTATTGAGCGGCATTTGGCCTATTTATGCCCCATGTGTCTTCGTGAGGGGATAATATGCGCACCTAGCTTTGGGCTTGGCATGAGTTCGGAGTTTTCACTTGACCACTTTCCTCCCGAAAGCGTTGGCGGGTTCTTGAAAATACTTGTGTGTAAAAAATGTAACAATGATGCGGGCGGATTATTTGAAAATTCGCTAAAAAAGAAAATGGAAAGCATAAGCTTTGATAATGGCATAATTTCCTCACAACAAATGGCAAAGGCGGAGATATTAGATCAGTCGGGGAAAAAAATTATACCCGGCCGATATACGACCAAGATAACTATTGGTGATGATGGAACGACTGAAATAAGTCTTAAGCCAAAAAGTAATGACAAGATAGAGTTATTGGATAAATGGATTGAACAGTCAAAAACCGATCTTAATTATAAGATTGAATTGACTGTTCCAATAGTTGATGAAATAAAAGTTTCAAAAGCTTTTTTAAAGGCGGCATATTTGTTTTGCTTCCATTCGTGGGGATACGAATTTGCTTATTCACCGACAGGTGAGAATATAAGAAAAGTATTAAAAGGTGAGATTGAGTACCCTTGCAAGACACCCACTTTTTGGCTACGAGATTCTATAGAGGCGGAAAATATGAAATTTACGCCTTTAGGGCTTTGTTATTTACAAAAGCCGCTCGATTGTCGATGCTTTATTGTAAACATGATGCTGGAAGAAAAAGGAACGGGTTATAAAAATATAGCATCAGTATTAGTTCCCAACCCTACGTTGACCGGGTGGGAAGATTTAAAGAAAATACAAGAAATTATTGATAGCCGAATTGAGTTAATGGGCATATCAATGGCTCACGTCATCGATTTTACGGTGCAGGACAGAGTATTTGATGGTTACAGCAAGAGTTGGGAAAAACTTATCAATGATAATTCCTAATCTGTTTAAGTCGTTATTGAAGCGACGGTATTAAAAAAGCCACTCCGCAAAGAGTGGCTTTTAATATTAAATCCCGGATTTGACGGAAAAACAAAATATATTTATAGGTTTATGAGGGATCGGAAGAACTTAGCTTGTCGGCTGTAGTCCTTGCAGATAATCGACGGCTTTTGATGCCTCGGAAGCTGCCGTAAGGATCAAATGTTTGTCGTCTTTAAGTGCTTTGAGCCAGGATTGCAGATAGGCGGCATGATCCTCGGGCGGGCTTTGAGAGATTTCTAGCTCTGCACAAAGAAAAGCTGCCCCAAGCTCCGCGACCAATTCTTCGGCTGCGTATTTGGTGTCTCCGAACTTCTTTCCCTTTTCTCGGTTGAGGCGTTTCTTATCGCCTGACCAGTGCGTCAATTCATGCAAGAGAGTGGAGTAGTAGCTTTCCGTCGCCGTACAGGTCGGCAAGTCAAAGAATAGCTCCGGTGGCGGCATATTGATAAAGTCACCTAATCGGTTGTAATAAGCTTTCGGTTCTTTGTGCTGGATGATCGCGCCTGTGTTATCAACGAACACATTCGCTTTCTCGATCCGTTGAACCAGGTTTGCCAGAGGCTTGCCGTCGTTTTCGACGGGTTTCGGCTCATAATTGGCAAGCTGCGCTTTATTGAAGACGAAAGAGGTCTTGAGAAATGGGATAATCTTTTCTTCGCCGTCTTCTTCTCGTTTGATCGTGTCGTAATAGACGATCATCGTTCCCTTTTCGCCTTTTCGGACGGCTTCTTTCTTATCCTGCCATTGCATGAAGCTGGCCCATTCATTGGTCGGATATTGCTGCATCTCTGCGGTGAGCCAGAGAAGCAGGATATTCACGCCTCGGTATTTCTTGCCTGTGGTCAGGTTTTTCGGGATGCTGAGGGATCGGACGGCTTCGCCTTGTTTCCAAGGTTGCTGCCACGGGATCGTCCCCGCTTCCATTTGTTGAATGATTTTATCTGTGACTTGTTGGTGAACGTCGCGGCGATTGGCTTTAACTGGAGTCTGTACGGTTGTGGTCATTAAAATGCCTTTCCTGCTGCTGTTGATGACAGGGAAGCCCCGCGCAGAAGGTCATAGCGACCGTTCCGGGAAAAATTTTGGTATGGCGGGGAAAGCCCTGGGCTGGCGAAAATTTTTATCGGAGTAAGGAAGCGCCTTCGGCATGCTTTCCATTGTCCATCAATGCGGCAGGATGGCGGGTTGGCACCATCCCACCGTCATTGACCCCTTCAGCGCACTATCCGGTAAGGCCCAGTTTCACCATATGCCACGCATTCACGTCCTTATAGGGCGCGTAAATGTGGTTCATGGGTTTGTGAGTAAGGTTTTCTTCGGTCTTGAAAAAAGCAGCGAGATTGGCGGTCGCTTGTTTTCCTGGCTCGTCGTTATCCATCCAGGTAAAGGCGGTCTTATAGCCGTATCCTTTGATATACGGTGTCGCTTTGGATAAGAGAGAAAGTGAATTGAGTATAATTGCATCGTCTTTGAACTTCTGCCCGTCACGAAACTGAATGATGGCCGATAAATAATCTGACCATCCCTCGAACAGGTGGATTGCTCCGCCCTGTCCTCCTTTCAGTCCACGGATGAAAGTAATGTATTTAGGCTTGGTACTGCCTTTATAAAACACATTACGGATTTCGTGACCGCCGTTGTCATTCTCAAACCCCAAAGCAAAGATGCTCTTGCGGCTTTTCCGATTGTAGACGGTTATTTCCTTCAAGTATTTATCGGCCACACTTTTAGGGATGCCACGAGAATCCAGATATTCGACAAGCTCTGGGTTTTTGATCGCCCGTTTGCTGGTGATCGCAAGGGCTGGCTCATCATCTACCGGGTCTTCACTCTGAACCGATGCAATGAAGGGTGAATACCCGCACATGTTTTCGATATAGCGAAGGGCATCCGATTTAGTGTGTCCCACACCTGAGTATTCCAGCCACTTTTCGACAAAACTGACTATATCACCACCCTTACAGTTCGGGTCGCCTTGGTCAAACCATACGTTTTTCTTGGTATTGACGTGAAAACTGGCAGTCCTTTCCTTGCGGAAGGGCGATTTGTAATAGGCGTCGTGTCCGGTTACTCTTGTAGGTTTAAAATTTAGCTTGTCTAAAATTTGAGTCAGCGGTATTGTTTTCGCTTGTTCGATATTCATCGGCGATCTCCAAAGATTGATTGATTGTTGAGCAGATTGGAAAGGGGGAATCGTTGACGCGATTTCCTCTTTTTTGTTAATTAGAAAGTTTGTCGCTTTCTCTTGAACTCGTCGACGTCTGCTTGTTTGTAAAAGGTCTCGTTACTTATTTTCTTGAAGTCGAGATAACGACGCTTTTTTGCGTCTTTAGCGAGAGTGCTTACTGATCTTTTGATTTGGTTTGCTGCTTGCGCACGTGTAATATATCCTGGTGGTGGTTGTACATTTTTCTTACGCCTTAATCGTTCGGCAGGTATGGTCTTGCCTGACATTAATATCTCCTTTGAAAATTGAATTTGAAAACGGCTGCACCCGTATTTTATATAAGTACAGCCGGGCCAGAAGTGATAAAGGAAACATTCTGGAAATGTCAAACGAAAACCGATTTTTCCAATCGTTCGCACCAATTTATATAACCGTGTATGGAGAGGTTAAGACTTTCGGCTTATTTGCTTAACATCGTCAAGATTACCTGACATATAATATCGGGAGTTTTCCCCCGTGATGAGGTATAGATTTGATCGGTCAGCTTACAGCGAAGGGCTTCTCTTGCTCAAAAATTCAAATGGATGCAGGATATCTGGTAAAAAAATTAAAGTTGTAACACTTCAGTTTCCCCAAACCATTCTTTTGCTTTGGCAATCACTTGAGGACCTGGGTTGTGAAAGAAGACCGCTAAATTTTCCATCGCCCGCGTGCAACAAACATAAAATATTTTTTGAGTCCGTGACAAGACGCTAGGCGATCCGGAATTTAGAAAGAGATTGGAAAAATTATAGTGGTTCCATCCGCCGTTATCGAGGATAACTAAAACCGTATTAAATTCTGATCCTTTAGTTTTGTGTTGAGTTGAAAATGGAGTGTGCCCTTCCAAATAAGAATATAGTTTTTGAAATTCTTTGAATTTCACCTCTTTTACTTGGTCGTAAATGTATTTTTTGCTTTGCTTGAATTTGTCCAAAGATTCATCCATTAAGCAGATGCCTAGATCGTTGGCTTCTTGAATTACTTCTTCAATTGTTTTATCCCCAACATTTGTAAGGGTTTCTATGTTTTGTTTTAAAACTCTCTTGCTTTCTACGCTTGTTATTCGGTTTCTAAAATCTGTAACTCGCAAGAACTCGTTGAATTGTCTGTTTAAATATAACGATATATTATTCTGTATTTTGAACAGATGCTTGATGAGATTATCTCTTTTTGAACCTTTTCTGCTTTCAACATCTTCAGACTGTTTTTTATCATCTAACAATTGATCTTTATCGACGTAGAGCTTCGAAAATTCACCATAATTATAAGCGAGAGCAATCTGAAAAAGGACTGGGTGAGCATCTATGAATGTTTGCATTCCAGCCGTTGGGTTAATAGGGTTTAGTGCAGCCCCGGCCTTTCCGGCCTTCAAATGCTCAATCACTTCACCAAACGAGTGAGTTGAAAAGTCGTCAGTAATGTCTTGTTCTTTGATGTATTTTTTGATTCTGTTCCGGTAAGCTAAAATCTGATCTTTGTCGTATATATCCATCAAAGATCGAAACTCAGCTTTATCTGCGATTAAATTGTGGGTTAAATTTAATTCCTTTGTTTTTGCAGGGTCGTCAACGGGCCAACCTAGATTATCTTTAAGGTGTTGTTTAATTCTTGAAAAGTCACTATTGCTTGAGTAAATAAACTTTACGCTCCCTTGCTTTACAACACCTCCGACCATGTTGGGCGCATTCAAATCTGTAGATGGGACTTGCGTAATACCATCGGTGCGTAAAAGGTTAGCTAAATCAATGACCTTTTGCGGATTTCTTCTATTCTGAGCCTTTTTTACTTCTACTACTTGATCAGGCGATGTTCCCTTATAGCCGTCCAGGTTGCCTATTCCATCTTCGTAAATTGATTGCATTGCATCTCCAAAAAATCCTAAGATATTTTTCTTTGAGCTTTTCTTGAAATGGTTCAAAAGTAAATCAATTACAAACTTGCTAGTGTCTTGATATTCATCGATGAAAATGTATTTGTATTTATCTTTAGTTATGCTGCTAATCTTTGGGTATTTATTAAAGAGTCTGTTTGCTAGGACGAGCAGTTCATCATGTGAAATTATTCCCTCTCGTAGACGTAGATATTCTTTATATTGAATACCATCCGGAAATGAGTCGAAATAATCTTCAGGGATGTCGTTTCGGTCATCAATATTTATCAACGCAATATCAGGGTCATTTGCCAACTCAACAAGGCATTCTTTAAGTTCCTTTTGGAAGTGCTTTATGGTGTCCCAAAGAAAATCGTGTATTGTAGATACAATTAAATTACTGTGGTCAACTCTATGTTCAATTTCTCGAACGGCAGCGTTTGTATAAGTTATACATGCAATCTTGGTCGTCGGATTCTCTTCGAAAAGCTGCTTTATGACTTGAACAAGGGAATATGTTTTTCCGCTTCCTGCGCCGCCACTTAGAAGAAAATTACGTCCTTGATCCACGTTCTGTAGAACTTCTTGCACCTCGGGTTCAAGAATTAGTCTTGTTTGAGCCATAGTAAACCTTCTTTAATGTATAATGGGACTTGCCAATTGCTAAAATCACTATTGCTGTTAAAGATAATGTCTAAGGCAAAATGAGTTTTTTTCTTTATGCAATCCGAAGCCAATTTGTAAGCGTCGTTTGTTGTATCATCAAATAAATCTCGGTTTTGGAAGCCCTTGAATTTGTCCTTTATCGGCGTAATAAAACTCCTATTAATATTTATAAAAGCGTCCTCAAAACTCCTGGCGGTATAGCCCGATTCCGCAACTTGGTAAGCTACACACAACGACCCATTTGCATCGGAAGTCCAAACGCCAGCTACTTTTTTGAAGCATTTATTTGTAATGACGTATCCCATCAGGTCAGCAAGACTTGCACTTCCAAAAAAGAAAGTTAAAGCTTCGTTGGAATAGGAAGTCCCTGCCGATACCTCACACTTTTTCCCTGCCCCATCGACAGCATCCAGGTCTGTTAGTAAGAGCGATTTAATACCAATAAAATCTATAAATCGTTCAAAGATGTGACAATATGCTCCGACCTCAACAATTGATATATTTTGAGAAAGTAGCGGAAGATACTGATCGGTTTCACTAGCCGCACTTATTCTCGCAAGCTCGTCATTGTCAATTTTTCGCATGATTGTTGGGATAAGAATCCGCTCGGTATCTCCTTCTATTAAAATAGCCTTATCTGCGAAAAATATTTCAGCCCTACTTATTGTTAGGTATTGTGTGAGGAATTGGTATTGGCCTGTTTCGGTGTTGTATTCCTTTTGTAAGTCTTTTAGATTTTTAGCTATTACTCCATCATTGTTTTCTCGCTTGAGATATTTTATATCGTCAAAATCACTATCAGCTACGATATGGGACGAATGGGTACTAATTATATATTGTAGGTTTCGAGATTGTCCGTCTGATCGGACAATTCCTTCTTTTAAAAGTTGTTTTATATTCTTGATAAAAACATACTGCATTTGTGGATGAGTATGAGCCTCTGGTTCCTCAATAAACAGCAAATTAATATCCGCCGGTTTTTTGTCCATTTCTCTTTTAAATTCTTGCACCAGGATTTCGATTTCAAAAATCATGCTTATTAGGTTCATATACCCTAAGCCATTGTAATTTTCTGGCAACTGATTGTCGGAATCGTGTCGGTAAACGACAGTAGTGTTTCCTTCTAGTAACTCTCTGTGCTGTAACGTGGAGATAATTTCAATATCAGAGTCATTTGGACGAACTCCCCCAAAACTTTTTACCTTCTTAACTATATCGGCAAAAAGGCTCGAATATATTTTGCTAAGACTAACATCTGTATTACTTAATGTGTCTTTGAATTTTTCTACAGCCTGTGTTTGCTCTTCATTGGCTTCAGTCCGTTTGTATATTTTTGAAGTTTGTCCTGAAAGTGTTTTATCCAGTTCCTTATTTGTAACATCTCTCCTTGCAGAGATGAATTTGAAATTAATTATATCCTTAACACTAATTTCTTCCTTTATTAGGTCAATGTAATTTGAGTTGTTGATGGATTTTGCGCCTTTGTCAAATTCGTAGGACTTCCTGTGAGGTTGAAAATATTTGCTATGGTGCTCTTTTAAAAAATCAAAAACCCCGAGAATTTGATAATCGGGGCTTTCTGTTTTCTTATGATTTTCTTTAGCTGTAAAGTCTTTAAAGTCTGCTTTTAGAGTTTTATACTCTGTAAAGCCTAATAGATATTCAAATCCCAGGACAATTACATTATTGTCAGGGTCTAAATCCATCATGACTCGGCTGACGTTAGCAAGGTTATCTGTTTCGGTGTATTCGATAAACAACTTCAAAGTTATTCCCATTGGAACAAAGTCTGCCTCAGCTACATCTGTTGGTGCGGTCAACAGTGTCTTCAGGGAATTTTTGAAAACTATATTAAAATCATCAAATGAAAATTTATTCCTTTCGGACTGATTAAGGAACTTTTCGAGGACAGATAAAATCGACGTTTTTCCTGTATTGTTTTTGCCAATAATTAAAGAAAGCTCATCTTCTAAATCAATTGCAAAATCTTTTAATAGTCGATAATTCTCGATTTGAATTTTAAATATTTTCATGTTTAAGGTTCTCGGGGTGTTATGTAGAACACCGCTAATATATAGAAAAAAATTGTATTGGGTAAGAACCTAAAACTTCCGGCTGATTTGATTGATCGCGTCGGGGTCGCCCTCCATCCCCAGGTCACGCAAATACGCGGAATACGCCTCATAGGTGGTATGCCCCGTTAGCTGCATAATGTCGGGGTCTTTCCCCCCGTCGCGCTTGAGGTGAACGATCCGCGTGTGCTTGAATCCATACAGCGTATAGTCACTGCTGAACCCTGCCAACTGCCGGATTTTGGCGAAACGGGCTGACAGAAAATTCCGGCCAAAGGGTATCCGTCCGGGCGTATTCTCCCGGATAAACTTATTCCTCGAACCGGGGCCGATCACATAATAATCGAGCGGGTAGTTTTTCACCAAGTATTCCAGTTCCGGCAAAATCTCGTCGGCAATCGGGATATACCTGTCACTGTCCGTCTTGCTCTCGTCCGCCGTAATCAAAACCTGCTTCCGATCAAGGAAAATGTTGCCTATCTTAAAATACTTCAGTTCCTTGTCAGAACGGATGCACAGGTAATAAACTAGCCTTGCCGCCAGAAACAAAACCGGATCATGCTTTTTGAGCAATTCCCGGATCGTCTCGAATTTCCGTTGGTCGTAGTATTTGTGCTTTTGGGATTTCGTCTTTTTAAGGGCAATCCCGATGCAAGGGTTCGACTTCATGATCCCCTTATCGACCAGGAACTTGAAGATCGTCTGTAAAAATCCTTTATGATTGTTATAGGTGCGGCTGCTCCATTCATGCTGTTCCTTCCCCTCTTCTAAAAATGCCTCAATATGCTCGTCGGTCAAAATATCGAGCGGTTGATGTTGCATTTTCCGCAGGGTCAGCCATTGAGTCAGTAGCTCAATCGGATGCTTGTACCGGCGAAGCGTGGAATCTTCGTTATTCCGCTTCTCCCATTTTTGCAGGAAATAGCTCAACCCCTGCGTAATCGTCCAAACCTTGTCTTTGACCGATGCGGGGGCGATTTCCTGCTGGATTTGCTTTTGAAACTGTTGTTCGTACTCGAATGGGTCGAAGCCCTCCTTTAAAGCGAAGTTGATCGCGGTTAAAAGAGCCTGGGCGTACTCGTCAGACTTGTAGCGGTTAATGTCTTCGAAGACGCGGAACTTCTCCCAGGTCTTGTTTTTGTGTAAGTGACGGACAGACGGGGGCACGCGGAATTGATATTCAATCCACCACCGTTTGCCCTTGTAAAGGACAGGAGGCCGATATTTTCCAAACCTTGCCACGTGTTGGTCACTGTTTTGGTCACTGTAGTTTTTTAAAAAAGAGAACGGTCTGACTTTCAGACCGTTCTGTTGTGCGCGGGATGAGATTCGAACTCACACACCCTTTCGGGCGCTACCACCTCAAAGTAGTGCGTCTACCAATTTCGCCACCCACGCTACCTTGTGTGCTCAACTTTTGAAGAGGGTGCAAATGTAGGAATTTTGGGAAGATTTTCCAGCGTTTTTGCCGGGGCTTTTTGAAAAAAGGAGATGGCAGTCTACTTTTTCAGTACGATCCGGAAGGTAGTGCCCTTGCCAGGCTCCGACTGCCGGACAAAGAGCTGGCCCTTATGGTATTGTTCAATAATGCGTTTGGAGAGGCTCAGGCCCAGGCCCCAGCCGCGTTTTTTGGTGGTAAAGCCGGGTTTGAAGACCTTTTGGAGATTTTTGGGGGCGATGCCTTTGCCCGTATCGGTGACATCCACCAGTATTTCCTTTTCCAGGTCCTGGATGGTGACGGAGATACTTCCTTTTCCTTCCATAGCATCCAGGGCATTTTTGAGAAGATTTTCGATGACCCAGTCGAAAAGGGGACCTGAAATACGGGCATAGAGTTTTTCCTTCTCCGGGGTGTTGACGATGAACTGAACCCTGCCGGCAGCCCTTTTGCGGATGTACTCTACCATATACTTTATCTGGCCCAGCAGGTCTCTTTCTTCCAACTGGGGCTTGCTGCCGATCTTACCAAACCTGTCGGATACCAGCTTCAGCCTGTCCACGTCTTTTTGGATCTCCTGCACGGTGCGAGGGTCCAGCTCACTTTCCTTTAGCATTTCCACCCAACCTTCCAGGGAAGAGACGGGCGTACCCAGCTGGTGGGCCGTTTCCTTGGCCATGCCCGCCCATAGCTGGTTCTGGGTGGCCGTGTTGCGTATGGTAATGGAGTAAAGTATGAAAAAGATGAATAGTGCGACGATGGCCAGTTGTACCATAGGATAATACCTTACTTCGTCGAGCAGTGTGGTATGACCATAATAATAGCGGTTCGCTATATACGGACTGTCGCTGATCTTGAACTCCAGGGGATGGTTCTCGGACCGGAATTTCTTCAGCTGATGATAAAGGTAATTTTTGTCGGTGGCTGCCTTGGACGAATCCAGGTTGATATAGCCCATGATGCTGTCAGCCTCATTGGTCTCGATGATGGGAATGGATTGCTGTCCATTCCGGATGAGGTTGGGAAGGGTGAGGTCCATGCCCGGATTGCTGATGATAGCTTTGCTGGCGCCTACCCACAGCGCTACTTTTTGTCTTTCATCGGCGGCGATCTTCCCGGAGAGATATTGCGAGTAAAAAATAGTCGCGCTCACGATGACGATGGCTATAAGTGCCAGCAGTGATCTCCAGTTAAGCAATGATCGAATCATAGACGAATTTATAAAAACCACCCCACTAAATGTCTATTACCTTATTTTTGAGCTTTATTTTATTAACCGATAAGTATAGTGCCAACTATAGCCATTGTAATTCTGAACTTCAACGGTCGAAAGCACCTGGAAAATTTCCTACCTTCTGTAATGGCCAGCACCTGCCCCACGATGGAAGTGATCGTTGCCGACAATGCCTCTACGGATGATTCGGTATCTTTTTTGAAGGAGTGTTTCCCACAGGTGAGGATCATTGAGCTGGATAGGAATTATGGTTTTGCGGGAGGTTACAACCAGGCATTGCCCCAGGTGAAAAGTGACTATTATGTGTTGTTGAATTCGGACGTGGAAGTAGAACCGGGGTGGATAGAACCTGTGCTGGACCTGATGGAGAAGGACCCTTCCATCGGCGCATGCCAGCCCAAGATCCGGATGTATGCTAACAAGTCGCTGTTCGAATATGCAGGGGCTGCCGGCGGATGGCTGGATTTCCTGGGCTACCCTTTTGCCAGGGGAAGGGTATTCGATGCCTGTGAGAAGGACGAGGGGCAATATGACCAGACGGAGCCCATTTTCTGGGCGGGAGGATGCGCTATGTTTGTCCGTGCGGCGTTATATCACGAGCTGGGCGGCCTTGACGGCTATTTCTTCGCACACCAGGAAGAGATCGATTTCTGCTGGCGTCTGCAGCTGGCGGGCTACAAGGTGTATGTTTGCGCAGACTCGGTGGTCTATCACCTGGGGGGCGGTACCCTGCCGAAAGGCAATGAACGAAAGGTATTCCTGAATTTCCGGAACAACCTGATCATGATGGCCAAAAATCTGCCGGGCAGACAGCTGGTCTGGAAGATCCCTTTTCGCTTCTTCCTGGATACCATTTCGGCCTGGAAATCGTTGCTGGCGGGGGAGGGGGTGTACTTCCTGGCGGTGCTGGAGGCGCATTTCGGCTTTATTAAATGGTTGTTATTCAAGCGAAAACAGAGCGTTTTCCCTATAAGGAGAGGAGGAACCCTCCATGGCTGGTATACACATAGCATTGCATGGCAATATTTTGTATCCGGCAAAAAAACTTTTACTGAAATTGTGAATGGTAAAAGCTGATTTTTTCGTTCAATACACTAAATTTGCCGAGTCGAAAACGTAATTAAATAGTTATGGATCAACATACAGAGACCAGGGACCCGAAATTGAAGGACTTTGCCTATAGCTGGGTAAACTCGTCTGTCTTCCTGTTTTATTTGCAGGTGTTTTGTATTGTAGCGCTGGTAATTGGCGGATGCTATGGATTGTATACGCATCGTTACAAAGGCAAGCCGGAAGTGAATGTTCCAGGTAATACTTTGTACACTCCCCAGTATAAGTAATTGATAAAAAATTTTTTCAGAAGTGCGTTGAACCTTATCTTTGCACTCCCAAGAAAAAAAGTTCTTTACGCCGTTGGGTGGATGGGAAACTGTCGAATAAATACCCTGCGGTGATGATATGCGGAAGTAGCTCAGTTGGTAGAGCGCAACCTTGCCAAGGTTGAGGTCGCGGGTTCGAGCCTCGTCTTCCGCTCAGAGAAATTCCATCCGCCGCCTGGTTGATGGAATTTTTTTTTAGGTTTGTACATAGTTGCCCCGGTGGCGGAACTGGTAGACGCGCAGGACTTAAAATCCTGTTTCCCGCAACGGAAGTACGGGTTCGATTCCCGTCTGGGGCACAAAAGTATGAAACCCGCTCTGGCAGCGGGTTTCGCTTTTAAGATCTAATTCCCATCTCTCTTAATTCATTCAAAGACAATATGGTCAAGTTCGATTCCTGACAGGTCGACCGAGATGGAATAATCGAACCCCTCAGATAACAATATCCGGAAGCCGGCTATTCCTTGAGCATTCAGGGGTGCGGTCGCGAAAAATTGCCACTTACTCGCTACGCAGAGCAGTCACCGGATTCTTCATGGCCGATCTCACCGATTGGAATCCGACTGTTATCGCCGTAATAACCAGCGCAAGGACAGCCGCCACAACAAACACCACAGGGTTGATGGTTATCTTATAATAATAGCCGGCCAACCAATGATGCAAAAAATAGTAAGCCACTGGCGACGCGATCACGCAGCTCACGCCCACCAGCAACAAGAAGTCTCCCGACAGCAAGACCACCATCTGTCCCACCGACGCGCCCAGCACCTTCCGAATGCCAATCTCCTTCGTTCGCTGCTCGGCCATATAGGCCGCCAGCCCGAACAGTCCCAGACAGGAAATAAAGATCGCTAGCCCCGCAAACACCCCCGCCAGTTTCCCGATCATCTCTTCTACCGCAAAGGTGGAAGCATAGTCCTGATCCACAAACCGGTATTCAAAAGGATGTTCCTTATCGTATTGGTCATGCACGCCCTTTATCTTCGCCAGTGCCACCGAAGTGGACATCGTCGGCTCCAGCCGGATCAGTAGCCTGCCGCTCCAGCCCGGTTGAAAGAGATACATCGCCGGCTCCGCCTCGGCAAAGGGATTGTTCGACAGGGCGTCTTTCACGACACCGATGATCCGCAGCCTCGACGGAGCGGTCACGGTCTGCCAATGCACATATTGATTGATCGGCTGCTCCAGTCGCATCCGCTTCACTGCCGCCTCGTTGAAGATCACGCAGGTCGTGTCCGCCCCAAAATTCCCCGTGAAATTGCTCCCCGCCACAAACTGCATTCCCAGCGTCCGGAAATAGTCCTGGTCCGCAATGGGTCGGATCACGGGAAGGATGGCTTCGCCCGGCTGCCAACCCGGCCATTGATCGATCGTTTCATGCCCATACACCTCTGTGGTGGAGCTCAGGGATTTCGTCATGCTGGTCACAGCGCCAGAATTCAGCATATCCTGCTTCACAGCACGATGATTCTCCCCGATGAGCCCGGTGACAAGCAGCCGGTTCGGATCATATCCGCTCGGACGCTCCTTCGCATATTGAATCTGCTGATAAACGATAATCGTCCCAATGATAAGGGCGATACTGCACGTGAACTGCAACACGACCAGCACCTTTCGCGGCCACGCCGCCGCACGGCCGATCCGCATCGTCCCTTTCAATACTTTCACAGGCTGGAAAGAAGAAAGATAAAAAGCGGGGCGCGCCCCCGCCAGCAAGCCCGTCACAACCACATAACCCATCATCAGCAGCCAAAAACCAGTACTTCCCCGCGGGATATGTATCTCCTCACCTGTCATCGCCCGGAAGGCCGGCAGCACGGCCTCCGTAATCAGCAACGCCAGCAAAAAGGCCAACGTCGTCATCACCAACGACTCGATAAGGAATTGAAAAATAAGCCCCCGCCGCGAAGAACCCATCACCTTCCGCACTCCCACTTCTCTTGCCCGCTTTTCACTCCGCGCCGTCGAAAGGTTCATAAAATTGATACAAGCAATTACAAGCACCAGGATACCCACGATGCTGAACATCCGCACGGAATCGATCAGTCCGCCCCAAGGCCGACCCTCTTTGAATTCAGTATATAAATGCCAGTCCTTCATCGCAAAGAACACAGGCTCCCGTTGGAACATGGCATAGCTGTCTGGGGAATAATGCTTCACAAGCCCCGCGGCCCTCGCCTCCGCCTTCGCTGCATCTGCTCCCGGCTTCAAAGACACATACATTTGCCAGATCGCAAGGTTCCATTGGGCCGATGTCCTCGGGACCCAGTCCCAGCGTTTGAAATCAGCCCAGGGCAGCAGGATTTGGAAATGGAAACTGCTGCTGCGCGGAAAGTCCTGTAGTACGGCCGTCACCTTCCGGGGTCCCCAATTCAGCAACCGCACCGTCTTACCCAATGCCGGAACATTGCCAAACGTCGCCTTCGCCATCGACTCGGAGATCACCACCGTCCCCGGCTCCTTCAAAGCCGTCGCCGCATCCCCTTCTACCAGCGGAAAAGGAAACACCTGTAGGAATTCCTCTCCTACAGCATCCATATCCCCGCCGATCCGCTTGTCCCCTACCACCAGCGTCTCCTTATCCAGTTGATAGATCGGCGCCGTATGCGCAACCTCCGGGATATCCCGCTTCAGGGCGTCTGCAAGCGGCATACACACCTCGCCGCCGCTGCGGATCACCCCATGGTCGTTGTAGCGGAATCGTACCTGATAGGCCTGCTCATATCCGGGAATAAAATGGTCATACTCCAGCTGGTCGGTCACCCAAAGCCCGATCACCAGCGCAACGGCCATCCCTGTCGCCAGTCCCAGTAAATTCAATAAGCTGTAAAATCTGCCGCGGAGGATATTGCGCCACGCGGTCTTGAGGTAGGTGCCAAACATACCAACCGACGGCCAAAAAAATGCCAGTTCGAAAAATAATTAAAAATCAACTAATTGCGACGGCACCTTAGCCCATCACTGTCCGCTATCGGTACACCGGTTGTCCGCCTGCGGGTCGCGCGATTTCACCGAATCAGTCCATCGACAATAGGACCCAGGTTGAACACGACAACAAAATAAATTTGGACACCGCAACAAAATGAAGCATTGAATTACGCCTCATCTTTGCGCTGTTATTCATTAAAGGTTATGGAACAGAAAAAAGAGATTGTATTAGTTACCGGTGGAAGTGGTTTTCTGGCCAGCTATTGTATTCAGATCTGCCAAAGAACTTCTATTGGCCTATTTAGAAAACGTAACTGATGCGGATACAGCAATTGAATTATTCGGAGATGACGGCACTTTTGAACTTCCTTACCTTGCCAGCCTGGGGCTGCCGTGGAAATGGCAAGGCAAAGATGTTCTTTATAAGTTTTTGCAAAACCTGCCGAACACGTTCCCTGGCTTTAAATTCCAAAACATTCGCATCCATACTGACACTCTGGAATTATTGCACTAAATGAAATTTGCCTTTTTTTACATTCCCATTTTCATCGGGGTATTGGTGGGAATTGCAAGCATTGAATCTGTTAATGCCATGGACGTAATCTCAACAGCGGTCATTTCCATCCTGAATTGCTTATTCTCAATAACGGTTTTTAGTGGAAGTGCGCCTGTTTTAACCGCCAAAAAAGACCAATTCCCAAATTTGTGGGCCACAAACTTTGTCTTGTCCAATCGGTACTTATCGTTGTAGTAGTAAATAGTAGTTCCTGTTTTGGTAGTCAAAACCAGGGCATCACATGGATTCCCCAAAATTGTTTCTACATTTTTTTTGATTTCAAAGTCTGTCACTTCATCTTCATTTTTCCCGGCATCCATCCAATATAAGGTATCGGAATTCGGGTGTTTACTGTAGAGCTTATTTGTAGTTGGATCATATATCTGCATCGCTATGATCTGGCTATTGGAGAGGGACTTGTATTTTCCGCCTTTAATAAAATAATCCTGGCTGGATCCAAGCATTTTATTCAATCTCTCGTCGGGAAGGCCCGGAATCTTGCTTTTCACAATAATCTGAAAAACCATCTTCCCCTCAAAATTCTGGCTTCTGGCCCCGAACGACAGGATGGTTAACAAAAACAATAGCATTGTTCTTACAGTCATAATCTGATTATAAATGATGAATAAATTATCGGCTTTATCCGGAGCTAAAATACAATAAAAAGATAACTACCAACTAGTTATTCAACAATGATTCCAGCAAGCGACAATAATCCCTCCTTGCCTGGTTCGAAAACTCTCTACACAGGGCGCCAGTAAAACGGAGACGGGTACCCCATAATCGTTTTTTCCTCCGCGAAATGGATGACGTAAAGAGGTTTTTGTTAATCAAAGTCAATTCAACTATCCCGGCGAAATATTTGCCTATTCCCGGGTTGGCGTGATCTCCCCCTTGGATTGTCGTATTATCCTACCGTGAGCGCGGAAAATGCGCGCTACATTTGAGAAACAAAAATCTACAGTTATGCGAAAGTTGATGATGAAGATGTCGATCTCGATCGACGGTTTTGTAAGCGGCGCCAACGGCGAGAATGATTGGATCTTCAAGACGGGGGATGAGGCGTCAGCGGCCAGCGTTGTCGGGTTGTTCCGCACGGCAGGGCTGCATATCATGGGGAGCAAGACCTTTCAGGTTATGGCCTCTTACTGGCCCACTGCGACCAATGCTTTTGCCGCGCCGATGAACGAGATCCCCAAGGCCCTCTTTACCAAAAAAGGATTTGCCGGGACCCTGCCAGGCGCGGAGCAGTCGCCTGCCGCGGCTTCCTGGGCCGAGGCACGGGTTTTTAAAGGCGATCTTGCCGAGGGGATCAGGGAACTCAAAGCCGGTCAGGGGAAACCGATCTTAGCACATGGCGGCGCGGGATTTATGCGGAGCCTCATAGCAACTGGTCTCATCGATGAATATCACCTGTTCATCCATCCCGTCGCACTGGGCTCGGGTATGCCAATCTTCTCCGACCTTGCAATGCCGCATTACCTGAAGTTGGCGGATGTAAAGTCTTTCCCCGGGGGAGTTGCAGCACACACTTATCATCCGGCGTAAGATATATAAGGTTAATGTTATCGGTCGCCCCGGCAGATCCGACATTGGGCGTTAATTTATTCCAAACGTAAAACTTTACCCGACTTTAAAATTGCGGGTTGACCCGTTAGTTGATTGCAAGAGTTTTAAGTTTAAAGGGAAATATATTATTTTAGGTCTTTCAAGCCCTCTTTTTATGAAAATACAACTGGCCTTATTTGCCCTTTCCTTTTCGTGAACTGAAATAACCATGGACAACCTGGCCAACCTGATGCGGGGCAATCCCAAGGCATTTGGATTATTGAAGAAAGGAAATACGAAAAGCGATCGAGCAGTTCAATGAATGAAGGGAAATATTAAGTAATTTATTGTTATGATCCTAACGATACACATGGTTTCAAGTCTTGATGGCATTATTGCCAAAAAAGACAACAGCATTTCGTGGTTTGAGACAGCTGACCACTACGAGAAAGGAAAAGGACTTACCGAACAGGATACTACTGAATTCCTTAAAACAATAGACTGCTATGTAATGGGCTCCCGGACATACGAGCACGCCCTCGAGCTTTCAAGATCGTATGGGTGGGCGTATGGAGATACGCCCACCATTGTTGTATCGCACAGGAACCTTCCAATTGAAAGACAGAACATTGAAATTTATGCAGGCGACCTGAACAAACTGGTGAACCAGCGGCTGAAACCAAACTACAGGAATGTCTGGCTCGTTGGCGGAGCTAAGCTTGCGAAAGAATTCATTCGTGCAAAATTGGCGGACGAGATCAGGTTGTCAGTCATGCCTGTTATTTTGGGCGAGGGGACGCTGTTTTTTGACCACCTGGGACAGGAGGAAAAATTGCACCTGAAAGACGTGACCGCGTACAAAAGCGGGATGGTGGAACTGTGGTACGAAATAAGAAAATAATTCGCCCGCGCATTAGTATCTGTCTGCGGACCACTACAAGAATCAGGCAAAAAGAAAACTGCCCTGGCCTACATCTACGTAAACCAAGGCAGCTCGCGGCGCTCAGGCCTAACTTATATGAATATCGTCTTAATAGCCGTCGTTCTGCGGGAGATAGCCCGGCAGGTTAGACGCGGCATCAACGGCAGTCTGCGGGATGGGAAACAATCTTTTCGTCTTGTCCGCATTGGTTTTTTCCGTCCAGGTACCTTCGTATTTCCCAAAACGGATCATATCGGTACGCCTTAGCATTTCCCAATAAAACTCAAAGCCTCTTTCTCTGAACAAAAGGTCCAGATCAAGGGATGTCAATGGCGCTGCAGGCGTGGTGGCTGTACGGGCTGCTCTGACAATATTTACATCCGCCAGGGCGCCGGTGGCATCATTCGTTCCCCTAAGCTTTGCTTCGGCCCTCATTAAGTAGGCATCGGCCAGGCGGAAAATGACGATATCGGCTTCGCCTTTATTCCTTCCGGTGTTGGAGCTCTTGCTGAACTCATATTTCTCCACCCTGTATCCGGTGCTGTAATCACTTCCGGCAGTGGAATAATCTACCTGCTCAGTGAAATTCACCGGCAGGGTAGGCTTGCTTCTGGTGGTATTATACAATTTACTGACCTGCAGTTTCCCATCGGGACATTTGATGAATGCGCCGTTTGCATCTTTGGTCAATCCATATTGCTGTCCTCTCAGGATGCCGCGATTGATGTTGAAATTCGCAGCGTCCACACATCCGTCAGCCTGCGGGAGGTTCTCCTTGTAGAACCTGGGATCGGCTAGCGCAGGGTCGGTGGGCGTATAGGCAGCTGCCCAGGTCTCATAGAAATCGGGGGTGATCGCCGGGCCATCTGTACCATTCGCGCTCGTAAATGCCGGCAAGGGGAATTGGTCCCCGGATAAAGAGAAGTAAGCCATCCTGTTATGGCTGTTGATCAGATCGGGGCGCTGATCCACCGCAAAGATCAGCTCCTTATTAGTGTGATTATTGTTGCTGAATATAGAGAAGTACTCAGGCGCCAGGCTATAGTCAGTGGAAGAAATGATCTTATTGCAATAATCGATCACCTTAGTCATGTCATCACTCCGGAAAGTAAAGGATGCGGCATAACGGTCGCGATAAACAGCTGCATTCAAATACAGACGAGCCAGTAATCCCCAGACAGCCGCCTTGGTGATGCGACCTGGACCTGTGGTATTATCTAAAACCGGTTCGACGGCCAGCAGCTCCGATTCGATGTATTTCACCGCTTCATCACCTTTCACCACTTTTGACGTTGCGTTTGGGTCTTCCTTAATAAATACTACACCGAAAAGGTCAAGCGTCAATAAGGAATAGTAAGCCCTTATACCTCTTGCTTCCGCCAAGAATAGGGGGGCGCTGGCATCTTTATTCGTCTTGAGCGAGGTGATGGCGGTCAAAGACCTGGACAATCCCGTCACGATGGAGGTCCAGGTGTTTTGCACATTAGGGTCGGTGCTCACCGTCTCATGCCTGTGCATCGAAAGATAGATACCATTGTCTCCCCAATCCGTACCTCCCCTGAATGGTAAAATAGCTTCGTCGGTGGAGATTTCCTGCAGCGTGAAATATCTGGTATGCAGAAAAATATCGGGCAATACATTATATGCAGGAGCAATAATACCTTCTGCCAGCTGCCTGTCCGTGAGGCCTGAAACGGAAGATTCATCTAACACCTGCTCGTTTAATTTCGTACAACCGAATACCGCAAGGCTTATAAAGCAGATGAAATATTTTATCGATCTTTTTTTCATTTTCTGTTCTTTTTAGAGGGTTACATTAATACCAATAAGGAAGGTTCTTGCTTTGGGATAGCTGTTATAGTCGATGCCATAGGAGGAGACCCCATCATCGCTCCTGTCTGTATTGACCTCCGGATCGAATCCATCATAATGCGTCACGACAAATAAATTTTGTCCTGTAAGGGAAACCCGTATGGCTTTTGCCCATTTGTCGATGCCCAGCCCCTTGGTATTGATGTCATATCCCAGTGTAACGTTATTCAGCCGAAGGTAACTGCCACTTTTAAGATATCTGCTGCTTATCGGGGCGGAGTTACTGATACTTTCCTTTGGCTCAGCAGCGGCGGCGCTGGTGGTATTTGAGCTCTTTGCCAATCTTGCCTTGTAAAAATTGGTATTGGCTGTATTATCATAGATCTTATTGCCAGAGACGCCATTGAAATTCACCTGAAGGGAAAGACCTTTGAAACCAAAACTGCCATAAAAACCATACAATAAATTGGGCAGCCCCGAACCCAAAACCTGCCTGTCCTTGTCGGTAATGCTACCGTCCTTATCATGATCTTCATATTTACTCTTACCGGCACTGTCGATACCGATGTACTTTAATAGATAAAACGATCCGATGGGATAGCCATTTAAATATCCGTTAAGAGGTGAGGACGTCAGGCCGGACCCCTGTGCCGACCCTGTTGGAATAACAGTGCGGGGTGAATGCTTTACCTCATTATGGATGCTGGTCAGATTGCCTCCTACCGAGAAGCTCATATCCTTGCTGATTTTTCTTGCATAGTTTAATTCCACTTCCAGACCATTATTGTCGACGGTCATGTCTTTTATATTCGACCAATATTCCTGTGCAGGCTGCACCGGATCAGCGGGGAACCCTTTCAGCAGAATATGATTGGAGCTCTTCCTGAAATAGTCGACTGTTCCAGTCAAGCTGCCTTTTAATAACCCAAATTCCAGCCCGACATCCGTTTGATCGGACAATTCCCACTGAAGATCCGGATTGGCGACCCTGACGTAGGTGTAACTTGGGGGGTAATTGCCAGCGGCATACAGGGGATAGGTGGCGGTTGACGAAGTAAACAGTGGCTGGGTTTTCTTAGCCGGTATTTCCTGATTACCCGTTCTGCCCCATCCTGCACGGAGCTTTAAATTGCTGAAAAGGTCTGATTGCTTCATGAAATCTTCCTCCGTGATGTTCCATCCCAGAGAGAAAGAGGGGAAATAGCCATATTTATTGTTCTTGCCGAACTTGGTGGATCCGTCGGCCCTGAAATTTACTGTAGCCAGATATTTATTATCGTATTGATAGGTCACGCGCCCGAAAAAGGATTGCTGTTCGTTGATCGTAGCGGTACCGCTGGCGCTGTTATTCGAGGAAGCCGCCGGCTGCCCGGTGCCGGGATCATAAATAGGTTGAATATTCCCTACAGGGTAGTTGGTGGTGAGATAGTCCCGTGTTTGAATGAAGAACTTCTGATAAGAATATCCGGCCAGTGCTGAGAGATTATGCACCGACTTAGTGTATGTCCAGGTCAGGTAGTTCTCGATCAGGGTATTCCTGTTGATGGAATAAACGGTCTCCAACTGACCAGGCCGGGAGGGCGTGGCGCTGGCCAGGCTCTGATAATTCCGGGTGCCTGTGGAATTGTCAATACCGAAGTTTAGCTTGTAGACCAGTCCCTTGAAAATCCTCACCGACGGGGAAAGATTGCCTACAAAACGGTTGATGGTAGCAACATCCTGATCCAGGTTGAAATAGATCAGGGGATTGCTGAGGTTGTTATATACGGCAGGCTTGCCGACGGAATCATATGCAGGATAGGTAGGGTTATTCGTCAATGCCTCGCCGATTCCAAAAGGGGGGCGAACATTCTTCGTAGCCGAATAGTTCAGATTGGCATCGATGGTTACCCTGTCGTCCAGAAATTTCTGGGTGGCATTAAATCTGCCCGTGTACCTGTCCAATGTATTCTTCTTAATAATACCCTCCTGCTTTTGTGCACTGAAAGATGCGTAATAGGTCAATTTATCCGAGCCCCCGCTGAGACCCATATTGTAATTCTGGGTAAGGGCGGTCCTTGTTATAAGCTTTTGCCAATCGGTGTTACCGCCTTTATCATCCAGTGTGCCGCCGATCTGGGGAACGATCTTCCGGAATTCGTCGGCGCTATAGACGGGCAGCGCCCTGGCCATCTTTGAAACGCCCAGGCTGGTGGAAAGCGAAAGCTGAGAAGAGCCGGCCCGCCCTTTTTTAGTCGTAATGATGATGACGCCGTTGGCCCCGCGGGAGCCATAAATGGCGGTGGCGGAAGCGTCCTTTAATACGTCCATGGACACGATGTCCGCCGCATTCAGGAAGTTCAGCGGATCACCTCCGCCTGTGGTCGAGTTGTCCAGGGGTAATCCATCGATGACAAAAAGAGGGGTATTCCCCGTTCGGATGCCGCCTGCGCCCCTTATGGAAATACCTATGGATGCCCCTGGTTCTCCGCTGGCGGAGGTGACATTCACGCCTGCAGCCTTTCCCTGGATCAACTGCTCCGGAGACGTTACCACTCCGCGGTTGAAATCCTCTGTTTTCAGTGATTTTACGGCCCCGGTGACATCTCTTTTCGTTTGTGTGCCATAACCCATGACCACCACATTCGTAAGTTCGGTGGAAGCCGATTGCAGGGTGACATCGATCTGTGACCTGTCGCCTACCTGCAATTCCCGGGTGGCAAATCCTACAAAAGAAATAACAAGTGTGGCATTTGCATCAGGGACGGTGATACTAAAATTGCCATTTTTATCGGTAGTGGCCGACTGCTGAGTGCCCTTGACGGACACGGTAGCTCCTGCCAAAGGCTGGCCGTCAGGCTGACTAACCTTTCCCGTTATTCTTAATGCTGACTGAAATGGAGAAAACCCTGTTCTGAATTTTTCTGTGTTTGTAAAACCATAAGCTGAATGCAATGCTAGCAGTGGGATCAAAAACAGCCATTGGGCTGAAAATCTGACAAGTCTTCGTTTTGTCATGGTGTTTTGGTTTGTGAGATAGAAAATAGATTAGCGGCGCGAAGATATTTAGTGTTCCCGGTTTACACCGGGTTTACACTTAAATAACAGTAGGGTAATGATACTGAAATAATTTGATAACAAATCCAAACACCTGGTTGTCCATTAATTGCTTAGTTTCCGCCCCCTGGTTGCATGTTGATAATTCATTATATAATTTAATCCGGCGCCGTTACCACTTTTATAACCTTGTAAACGGCAATCCCACGCCTGCTTACTTCTGTTTTATTTATTATTCCCAGTCCTTTGACGGGAAAAACGGTTTTTGGATCCCAATGGGGCATCAATGCGTCCTGCAAGGTTTTGTACAGATCATATGAAACGGTGGTGAACTTTATATCATCTCCCAATGGTGCGAGCACCACCGCGTTACCCCATGCCGTTTGAGGGGTCTGATCATTATCCATTGCCTTCTGGATAAAAGGTTGCCAGTAAACTTTTTCCAATTTTATCAGGCTGTCGGCGTAGTTGGTGTTGTGATAATTCATTACCACGTAATTAAAATCTTTTTCAGGCGCTGCTTTTGCATCCTGCGCCCAATTTTCATCATGCAGATAGAACTCGCTGGTTACTGTGGACATTGAAAAGGTTTCCATATCTGCCATTTTCACGCCGGCAACGGTCTCTACGTCACTAAATACAGACGGTGCTTTGTCAATATCCGGAAAGGTGTTGATGAATAAATAATTGGACGAGTTAGGCAGGTCGTATCCACCTACTTTTTCCAGCAGCGCCCAAAATGTCATGGTTTTATCTTTCGCGGCTTTTTCGGCGACCTTGCTCCAATAGGTCGTTTCCCTCTTGATGAATTCCTCTGTTTTGTCGCCGGGGACATGACGGTACTGATACACTGTGATAGCCCGGTTCTGGGCACAAAGCCTTTCCGGAGAACAAATAATGGAACCAAGGGCAGCAATGCAACAGATAAACATCGAAATGAACTTGTTGGAATGTTTCATAATGGCAAATTTTAAAAGTTAAAGAAGTTGTGAGCATCGTAGAAAAGCAAGTAAAAGATATTCATTTTAAATGATATATGTAAAATTATATATGCGATCGACGTATAGGGTTTGCTGTAGGGAATAGGTCAATGTAAATATTTACGATGCTGGAAGGGTAGCACTTAATAAGTAATTTTACTATGATTAAACCTTCCTATTTATGAATCTTTATCCCATCCCGGCATTATATTGCCCATTCCCGGGTGCTATCCATCCCCGGCATGAAGAGATCGAGGCTCACACCCACCAATGGATACTGGAATACCAGCTGACACCTGACTTTGATGATTTTTGCCGGGTCCGGGCGTATCGCTATCCATTGTTCATTTCAAGAAGCTTCCCCAAAGGAGACTATACGGACATCTGTAACTGGTGTGACTTCCTCACGCTGCTGTTTATCGTAGATGATATATTCAATGAAGCGGATATTTTCAAGCGCAAGGATGCCTATATGACTTTCGAAAGTCAGTTGATGGAGATCCTGGAGCGTGATAAAAAACACCGTCTTAAAAAAGACGGCCCATTGGTGGCTGCGCTATGCGATTTCTGGCGACGTATGACCGAGCATACCAGTAAGAACTGGCAATTCAAATTCATCAATGGGATCAAAGTAATGTTTCGTGGACTGGCCTGGCAGTTCAGGCACATGATCAGCGGGATACAGCCCGACTTCGATGAATATATGAGCATCAGGCAATACCTGGGCGCAACGCATCTCTCTACCGACTGTCTTGAAGTGACCGGGAAGATCTTTCTCGGCGATAATATATACGAACACCCTTTCGTAAAGAAACTAACGGAGACAAGCCGTCATATCATGTCGGTGTCAAACGACCTTTATTCCCTCAGCAAGGATCTGTCTCAAGCAGATAAAGGCGAGTACAACCTTGTCATCGTACTTAAAAACAAATACCGGATCAGCATGGATGAAGCCATTCACAAAACGGCCACTATCCACGACGAACTGGTACGGGAGTTCATCGACCTGACCCGCAGGATATTTATTTTTGACGGACCTACCAACCAGATGTTGAAAAAATACATCGAAGCATTGGGCTACCAGATGAAGGGACACGTGGATTGGAGCACCCGTGAAACCACACGTTATCCACATATACATATGAATTAGAATTTGTAGTATTTGTTCTACAAAATATTCCTGTTTGTCCTCTTATCTTTAGGTTACTAATAGGATAAGGTTTAATGGTTATGGTACTGAGTTAGTGCATCCCTGCATATCTGTAGGGATTTTTTTTTGCCCAAAAGGAAAGAAAATTTGCTTGTTTAAACGTTTAACCAGAACTTTCCGTCATGGAAAGGAAGGTTTCCATCAAAGATATTGCTCGCCATCTGGGGGTTTCCACGGCCCTGGTATCCTATGTCCTGAACAATAAGGCCGGCCGGGTAAGCGCAGAAATGGCAGAAAAGATCCGGCAGGCGGCCGCCGAACTTCATTATCGTCCCAACCTGATTGCCCGAAGCCTTCAAAGCGGAAAAACCAATACGCTGGGCCTGATCGTCGCCGATATATCCAATCCTTTCTTTTCACAGATCGCCCGTATCATCGAGGACGAGGCGAAAAGATCCGGTTACACCGTCATTTTCGGCAGCAACGACGAGAACGTTGAAAAATCCCAGGCTATCTTGGATGCAATGCTCAACAGGCAGGTGGATGCGCTGCTCATTGCTCCTGCGGAGTTCACGGAGCCACAGTTGAAAGCCTTGCAGGAAAAACATGTTCCCTTTGTTTTGATCGACCGCTACTTTTCGGATATCCAGGCGAATTGTGTTCGTATAGATAATTACCGTGCCGCCTATGATGCGGTGGAACACCTGATAAAGACAGGCCGCAGCCGCATCGCCATGCTGGCTTATGATACGGGGATGCAGCATATTGCCGATCGTATCGGGGGCTATAAGGATGCATTGAGAGATAATGGCATCGACTTCCAGGCGTCCTGGCTGGTCCGTGCCTCCTATCATCACATAGAGGAGGAGGCGGCTACGGGAATGCAGCAGCTGCTGCTGCCGGCCCCGGCCGTGGATGCTTTTTTCTTTGCTACCAACTCCCTGGCCATCCAGGGTATCCGGCAGATCATGCGGATGAATATAAAAGTACCCGATGAGCTGGCTGTTATCAGCTTTGACGAAGCTGACGCCTTCGACTTCTTTTACGCTCCTATCACTTATATCAGACAATCCCTGGATGATATCGGCAGGCATGCCGTTAGACTGGCCCTGGAAAGCATAGCTACCAGCCAACCTGCTACGCCGAAGGAGGTCATCGTCGATGTCAGGCTGATCATCCGGGAAAGCACTAAAAACAAGACTTATGCAACTGATCAGTAGAAAATGTTTGCGGCTGCCGGTTGTCGTGGCACTCGCAGCAAATGTAACGATTGGCTTTGCCCAGACGGGCGGGGCGGTTAAGCCGGCAACCCCGGTGAAGAAAGGGCACATTTTCAATGGGACCTATAAAGGCGCAAACCTTCAGCAGGTGGCCTTTCCCATCGGCGGCATCGGCGCAGGCATGTTCTGCCTGGAAGGTACGGGTGCCATCTCACATATGTCTGTCCGTAACAACCCGGAAATGTTCAATGAGCCGGCTATGTTTGCGGCGATCTCCATCCGGCAGCTGCCTGGCAGCGCCCGGGTCCTGGAGGGGCCGGTGCCGGCATGGAAAAAATTCGGGCAACGGGAGTCAGGATTAGGCACGCCCGGTATGACATGGGGATTGCCGCGTTTCCGGGAGGCGGAGTTCCTCGCCCGCTTCCCTTTCGGAGAGATCACGCTGAAAGATGCAGCACTGCCTTTGGAAGTACATATCACGGGCTGGAGCCCTTTTATACCTACGGATGCAGACAATTCCAGTCTGCCCGCGGGCGCCCTTGAATATACTTTTCGCAACACGGGCAAGCAGTCGATGGAATATGTATTTTCTTACAATGCCAGGAATTTTATGTCCCTTCCCAATGATCAGGAGGATGGAGCCGCGGCTAACCATATCCGGTCTATCCGGCAGGGATTTATCCTATCCCAGGATGCGGGCCGGAACGCTCCGGAAAAGCGGGGCGATTTTGCCATCTTTACTTCCGAACCGGATGTAAAGGTGGACCATTGCTGGTTCCGGGGTGGGTGGTGGGACCCTTTCACCATGGCCTGGAACAATATTGAAAAGAGCAAACTGCAGCAAACAGATCCGGTGGAAAAGGATGCCCCCGGGGCCTCTCTTTTTGTCCCTTTCACACTCAAGCCGGGTGAAGAAAAAAAGATCGTTCTTCTTATGGCCTGGTATGTACCGGACACGCATATGCGCATTGGCGACGAGCCCGCGAGTAAGAAGGACAGCATGGTACGGGACGCTTCCCGGGACCTGCCTTCCCCCTACCATAAGCCCTGGTACAGCAGCAAGTTCCAGGATATAAATGCCGTGGCTGACTATTGGCTGGAACATTATAAGGAGCTCCGTCAGCACTCGGCATTATTCAGGGACGCCTTTTATAAGAGCAGCCTGCCGCCGGAAGTGACAGAAGCGATTGCCGCCAACCTCACCATCCTGAAATCACCTACGGTGCTAAGGCAGTATGACGGCAGGTTCTGGGCCTGGGAAGGCTGTGGTGACTCCTGGGGCAGCTGCCATGGCTCGTGTACGCATGTATGGAACTATGCGCAGGCCGTTTCCCATCTGTTCCCGTCGTTGGAGAGAAGCCTTCGTGAAACTGAATTCGGGGAGAGCCAGAATGCGGATGGCCATCAGATCTTCCGGACCTCCCTTCCCATCCGGCCGGCCGCTCATACCTTTCATGCGGCCAGTGACGGCCAGCTGGGCGGCATCATGAAAATCTACCGGGAATGGAGGATCAGTGGCGACAGCGCGTGGCTGCGCCAGCTCTATCCCCGCGTAAAGGCGAGCCTGGACTATTGTATCCGGACCTGGGACCCCCGTCATGACGGCGCGGTGGAAGAACCGCACCATAATACCTATGACATCGAGTTCTGGGGGCCGGGAGGTATGACGACCAGCTTTTATCTCGGCGCCCTGGAAGCAATGGGTAAAATGGGTGATTATCTTGGAGAAGATGTATCCCTCTATAAGGAGCTGTTCGCAAAGGGCCGCCGGTACATGGAAAAGGAACTATATAATGGCGAATATTTTGTTCAAAGGATACGTTGGACAGGCCTCAGCGCTCCCGATCCTGTGGCGGCTGCAAAAGTGTCTTTTGGAGGAGGCTATTCCGCAGAGGCCGTACAGCTGCTGCAACGGGAAGGACCTAAATACCAGTATGGCGAAGGCTGTCTTTCCGATGGTGTGCTGGGGTCTTGGATCGCCAGGGTCTGCGGCCTTCCGGAGCCCGTGGACGCCGCCAAGGTAAAAAGTCATCTGCTTTCCGTTTATAAATACAACCTGAAGAAAGACCTGACGGACCATAGTAACCCGCAACGTCCGGGCTACGCCATCGGGAATGAGGGAGGATTGTTGCTTTGCAGCTGGCCCAGGGGGGGCAAACTTTCGCTGCCTTTCGTATACAGCGACGAAGTGTGGACGGGCATTGAGTACCAGGTAGCTTCCCACCTGATCTTTGAAGGACGTATCGCGGAAGGTCTGGACATTGTGCGTACCTGCCGGGAACGATACGACGGCGCCGTACGCAATCCTTTTGATGAATACGAATGCGGGCACTGGTATGCCCGGGCCATGTCCAGCTATGCCCTGCTGGAAGCGTTCAGTGGCGTACGTTATGATGCTGTGGATAAGACGCTCTATATAAAAGCGAGGTCAGGGAATGCCAGCTTTTTTATCTCCACGGCCACGGGTTTTGGCAATGTGATCGTAAACGAGGGAAAGGTGACTGTGAAGGTGGTTTACGGTACTATCGACGTTAAAAATATTAAAACCACTTAAATCGACTAATATGGGAAGAACACTCCTCCTCATCTGCCTTTGCATGACAGGGCAGGTATTCGCGCAACAACCATCCAGATTCAACGGCATCGAGGCCAATATGGGCAATATCTTCCGGCTTTCGGATGCGAAGACCAGATCTATCAGCCCGGAAAATTTCAACGGCGCCAAAGGGGCAGGCGGCAAGGCTACCACAGGGATGGGGCAAAGCGCTTCCCGGGATCTTGGACAAGGCTGGAAGGTAAGTCCCAGTGTGATGATAAAGGCGAAAAGCACTTTCACCATCGCGGAGATCGACGGGTCCGGCTCGATCCAGCATATCTGGATGACGCCCACGGGTAACTGGCGTTATTCCATTATCCGGTTCTATTGGGATGACGAGACGACGCCTTCCGTGGAAGCGCCGGTGGGAGATTTCTTCTGTATGGGCTGGGGCAGGTATGCCCCGCTGCAATCCCTGGCGGTCTGTGTCAACCCCGGCAGCGCCTTCAACTGCTACTGGCCGATGCCTTTCCGCAAAAAATGCAGGATCACGATGGAGAACATAGATGAAAAGGATATGATCCTGTACTACCAGGTGGATTATATCCTGACAGACGTACCGAACGATGCCGCTTATTTTCATGCACAATACCGCCGGGTGAACCCGCTGCCTTATAAAGGCGTGTATACGCTGGTGGACAGCATCCAGGGCAGGGGCCAGTATGTCGGCACTTATATGGCGTACGGCTCTCATAACAATGGCTGGTGGGGAGAAGGCGAGATCAAATTCTATATGGATGGGGATTCCGAATGGCCTACCATCTGCGGGACGGGTACGGAGGATTATTTTTGCGGGTCCTATGATTTCGACACGCACGTGAAAAATCCCGCCGGCGTTGACAGGACGGAGTACACGGAATACACGACGCCATACTCCGGCCTTGCCCAGGTGATCCGCGGTGACGGTCATTACAGCATCGCCCAGCGCTTCGGCCTCTATCGCTGGCATATCACCGACCCCATCCGATTTGAGAAGAGCCTGAAGGTGACGATACAGGCGTTGGGCTGGAGAGATGGAGGACGCTATCTGCCTTTACAGGATGACATCGCTTCCACCGTATTCTGGTACCAGGCTGAGCCTCATGGGGCTTATCCGAAATTGCCGGCGAAGGACCAGCTGGAAGTCAATTGAGCTGTGAGCGGCGAGCTACAAGTGGTCTAATTAATTAAACAGAAGGTGTTCCATATGAAAAAACGATTCTTACAATTGATGCTCATGTCTACAATGTTTACCGTAGCATGTAACAACAGCCAGCCTGCGCAGCAGCAGGAACAGGCGCCTGAAAAATACCCGCAGGGTACTTTTGGCTATGACCTTGATTTCCTTCGCGGGCATGACAGCGTGATCGTGCTGCAGAGCGACGGGGGGATGGCGCAGGTCATCGTATCGGCCAAATACCAGGCGAAGGTATTTACATCTACGGCTGACGGTCTTAAGGGGCAAAGTTTTGGCTGGATCCATTACAAGGCATTTACAGGGCCGGTGGATGCGCATATGAACGCTTATGGCGGTGAGAACCGGATATGGCTGGGGCCGGAAGGGGGGAAGTATTCGCTCTTTTTCCCCCGGGGTGCGGCTATGGAGTTTGCCAACTGGAAAACGCCGGCCGTCTTTGATACGGAGGCCTGGAAAGTGACGAAGCAGAACACGGCTTCCGTCAGCATGCGGAAAGATATGCAGCTGGTGAATTATGCGGGAACGCCCCTGTCCCTCTCCGTTGTAAGGGAGATCACCATCCTCGGCAGAAGCGAGATCGATGACATGCTCCAATCCCGCGATACGACCCTCAGGGCGGTAGGCTACGGGACTGCCAATACCATTACCAATACGGGAAAGGAGACATGGACGGAAAAGACAGGCATGCCCTGCATGTGGATGCTGGATATGTTCAACCCTTCACCATCGACAGTGATCGTTATTCCTCATAAAGCGGGTGACAAAGTGGCCACCACAGACTACTTTGGGGAGATCCCTTCAAGCCGGATCAGGATCGACTCAGGTACTTTGTTCTTTAAAGCCGATGGAAAGAGCAGGGGCAAGCTGGGGATCCATCCGCAATTTGCCATACCAAGGGCGGGAAGCTATGACGCACAGAACAAGGTGCTGACGCTGACGATATTTGACGTGGACTCGTCCGGGAAATACCTGAACCAGGAATGGAAAACGACGAAGCCCCCTTTCAGCGGAGATGCCGTCAATGCATACAATGACGGTCCCCTGGCGGATGGCAGCCAGATGGGGCCTTTCTATGAACTGGAGAGCGTTTCACCGGCGGCATTCTTAAAGCCGGGTCAATCCCTGAGCCATCAGCATATGGTCTTTCATTTTACAGGCGATGAGGGCGCCCTGGACAAGGTTGCCCGGCAGTGGTTGGGTGTGGGGCTGGATAAGGTGAAAAGTGTTTTTTAAGTAGTATATTAGGGTAATAACCAAGACTGTTTATGAGAAAACACTTTTTGCTGCCGCTGTTGCTGATGGCTTTGTCAGGCAGCGCCCAGACTTTCAGGGTAAATATTGCCCATGCGATGCAATCATCAGGTCTCGATGGCCGGCTGTTGCTGCTGCTGTCCAATAACGACGGACAGGAGCCTCGTTTCCAGATCAATGATGCCGCCGGAACGCAGATGGTGTTCGGCATAGATGTGGATGACTGGCAGCCGGGACATTCGGTCCTGGTGGATATGCATGCATTCGGCTATCCCGTGGAGCGGCTGCGGGATGTACCTGCCGGGGACTACTATGTGCAGGTGTTGCTGCATAAGTATGAGACCTTTCATCTGAACAGCGGGCATACCGTCAAGTTACCCATGGATAGGGGAGAAGGGCAGCACTGGAACACAGCGCCCGGTAATATTTACTCCAGGCCGGTGAAGATCCATTTCGATCCAGCCCATAGCAACGAGATCGCCTTGACCATCGACCATGTGATCCCCGCTATCCCTGAGCCGCAGGATACCCGCTATATCAAGCACATAAAAATACAGAGCAAGCTGCTGACGAAATTCTGGGGCCGCCCGATGTTCATTGGCGCTCACATACTACTGCCGGAAGGGTTCGACACGCATCCCCATGTCAAATACCCGCTGGCCATCTTCCACGGCCATTTTCCGGCTGATTTTGACGGATTTCGCATGACGCCGCCGGATGAGCACCTGCAGCCGGACACCAGCGCCAGGTTTCGCATCGCAGGATATAATAAGATCGTCCAGCAGGAAGCCTATGATTTTTACAAACAGTGGACAGGGCCCGGCTTTCCCCGGGTGCTGGCGATAGAGATAACGCATGCCAATCCTTACTACGACGACTCCTATGCTGTCAATTCGGAGAACCTGGGTCCTTATGGCGATGCCATCACCTATGAGCTGATCCCCGAGATAGAACGTCGTTTCCGTGGCATAGGGGAGGGGTGGGCCCGTTTCACCTATGGCGGTTCTACAGGCGGCTGGGAAGCATTGGCCGTGCAGGTGCTGTATCCCGACCAATACAATGGCTGTTATGCAGCCTGTCCCGACCCCATCGATTTCCACCACTATACCACGATCGACATTTACCATAACAAGAACGCCTATTATGTGGAAAGCGACTATAAAAAGACGCCGCGTCCGGGCTACCGGGACTACCTGGGGCATGTAAGCGCCATGGTAAAAGATATGAACCAACGGGAGCTGGCATTGGGTAGCCGCAGCCGCAGCGGCGATCAATTCGATATCTGGGAAGCCGTTTATTCGCCCAGCGATGAAGATGGCTATCCTAAGCGGCTATTCGATAAATATACGGGCGTTATCGACTCGTCCGTGGCTGCATACTGGAAAGAGCATTTCGACCTGACCTATATCATCCAGCGGGACTGGCCGAAGATAGGGCAGCAGCTGAAAGGGAAAATTCACATCTACGTGGGAGATATGGACAGCTATTACCTGAATAATGCCGTTTACACGGCGGAGGATGTGCTGAAAAAGCTACAGGGGCCGGCTTGCGGCTGCGAGGTGGATTATGGCGACCGGGCCGAACATTGCTGGAACGGCGACCACGCGCATCCCAACTATATCAGCCGCCTGCGCTACCACCAGATGTATATTAAAAAATGGGCGGAAGAGGTAAAGGAGCGTGCCCCTAAAGGCGTTGATCTGCAGTCCTGGAGGTATTAGGGGTTGCCTAAACTCCTTTCAGGAACCCGAAATCCACCACGCGGCGGAGGTATTGTTTATCGCGGATGACCCAGGTGAACTCGCTGCCTCCCCCATTAACATTCAGCATATAGATGTAAAAAGTGTGCTTGTCAGTAGAAAGGAAAACGCCATTGCGGCTGCGGGTAGAGCCTGCCTGGTTAAAGCTGAACTGGGGGTCATACAGATCGGAATAGGCGATGGGAGGGATCGCTACGGTATCCTTGCCTACGACTACCGTGATGGATTCGATGGTGACTTGCGGCGCTTCTCCGTATGTGCCTCCATAATAGGGATGGTTGTCGATGCGGACCAGGTGTTTTTCCGTATACATCATCTTATGCTTCGAAGGAAAGAAAATGCCGGTGCGGATGGTGACCTGGATATTGCCATCCTCGAATGTCATATAGTTGCTGCCATAGTCCTTGACGGGGACAGTCTGTAGCTGGGCCTTGCCAATGCTTTCGTCTACTCCCGCCAGGGCGAAGCTGGCGACATCGGCCCGGACGCCCTTGTCCGAGATCTTGGAAAAATTATCTTTTTTTGTGCGATAGTCAGGGAAATCCAGGTCCTGGGCCCTTGCCTTAAGGTTGGCGAGGGGCGCTGCGACGAGCAGCATATAAAAAGGTAGGTGGCGCATGTTGCTAATATTTGTAATTATATTCGATACTGCCCAATAGTTCCTTTTTCCTGTTATAGCAGAATTCCTTCACTTTCAGACCCTGTTCGTCGTATACATAATGCCATTTCTGGTAATCGCTGCTGCCTTCGGGCACAACCAGCATACTGCTGATCTTGTCTCCCTCATATTCGAAAAGGTAGTCGGGCAGCAGCCGTTGGGCTTTCAGATTATAGCGGACGATGTCGGTAAGATGGCCGGCAGCGTCATAGTAATAGAATACGGTGGGCAGATCAATATGGTTGCGTGTGGCATGCTCTTCCGCGATATTACCTTTTTCATCCTGCACCAGGCGGACGAAAGTAGTATCATTGCCGCCTTTTACCTTCAGCATGGAGGTAGGCCGGCCTTTGACGTCATACTGCCAGATATGCCGTTCCTCTTCTTTCAGGTGATTATCCGTTTCGGTGGAGGTGTTGAAGATAGACAGGAGATGACCGGCGGGGTCATAACGATACTCCGAGACGCTGCGGTAGGTGTCGCTGGAGTCTACAATGCGGGTAGGCCAGCCGGTGGGAGAATAATATGCGTAGATCCAGGACTCGGGCGTCGCTGCTGCACGGGTATGGGTGACAATGCGGGAAAGATCCCCCATCTCCTGCTGGCCCTCGAATCCTTCGGAAGGCTGGCCATTGGCCTCAAAGCTGGTGAGACTGACGGCCTTTACCTTGTTGTCTTTGTAGATCTGCCAGCCATGGGCCGTTTGTGCGGTGACGATCAGATCTTTATAGTAGTACTGGCCGCTACAGAGCCTGGTCAGCAAGATCAGCAACAGGGATGCGGTAAATGGCTTAAATAAAGTTGACATGTCAGAGCAAGTAACGAAAAAATCCCTGTTTTAATACATGGGAAGCACCTAAGTTCCTTATTTTTATTCAAAATACCCCTAGTGTCGCACTTAAAGGAAAGAAAGGAAAAAATATGTCTTAATTGTAATGCCGACCTCCAGGGGCGGTATTGTCATGTCTGTGGGCAGGAGAACCTGGAGCCGAAGGAGACGGTGTGGCATCTCGTACAGCATTTCTTCAATGACATTACACATTTTGACGGGAAATTCTTCGCCACGGTGAAATACCTGCTCCGGAAACCAGGTTTCTTATCGGCGGAGTATGCGGTGGGACGACGGGCCGCTTATCTCAATCCCATCAGGATGTATGTGTTCACCTCCGCTATCTTTTTTATCGTGCTTTTCTCCATGAGGGGTACGAAGGATTTTATGGATGTGCGGGAGGATAAGGAGGGGCTGAAGGAGCTTGAGCATCGCAGGACACGGTTGGAAGGCAAACTGGCCAAGGCGGATGAGAACGATAAGGAGGATATAGAGAGGAGTCTGTCGAAGACAGGCCTGAAGATGGCAGCCATCAGGCATGTATATGGTGACAGTACCGACCGTACTTTCAACGACGAGGAGATGCAAAATGTCCTACAGCAGGATATCGCCGACAGCTTGCAGCGTTACGACCTTCCCAAGGCGGTCCGGGAGAGGCTTAACAAAAGATTGAAAAATGAAAAGGAGGATAGAAGGATCAGCTTTTTTGGGCTCAATCAGGGGCAGTACAAATCGGTGGAGGAATACGATTCCGCCGAGGCAAAGCTGCCGGCGGATATCAGGGATGGCTGGCTCAAAAGGTGGACCGTGCGAAAGGTGATACACCTGGAGATGGAATACCGTACGGACAAGCGGGCTTTCAATGAGCATCTGAAGGAGAATATCATGCATTCCTTTCCGAAGATCCTTTTTGTCACTTTGCCTATTTTCGCCATGATTTTGAACATCCTTTATTTCCGGCATAAGAAGTATTACTACGTGGATCACGGGATCTTTACCATTCATGTCTATTGCGCCACTTTTATACTGCTGCTGCTTTATATCCTCATACAAAAAATTTCAGACGGAGTGGGGGTGCATTGGATCTCCGTCATTTGCTATATCCTTATGTTCGGTATCTGGCTTTATATCCTGATCTATTTGTATAAGGCCATGCGGGGATTCTACCGCCAGGGAAGGTTCAAGACCTTCATCAAGTACTTTATCACGTGTTTCATAGCGTTTATCATCAATACTATTTTACTGGTGTTATTCATTCTTATTTCTGTGGTCACCCTATAATGATCTTTTTATGAGCGAGCAACAAGGTTCTTTTCAGCGGCTGGTAACTATCATGGATGAGTTGAGGGAAAAATGTCCCTGGGACAGGAAGCAGACGGTGGAAACGCTCCGTCCGTTGACGATCGAGGAGACCTATGAGCTGGCGGATGCCATCACGTCCGGCGATTGGAAGGGGATCCGGGAGGAGTTGGGCGACCTGCTGCTGCATATCGTCTTTTATGCCCGGATCGGGAAAGAGCAAGGGCAATTTACCCTGGAGGAGGTGATCGATGGCATTTGTGAGAAGCTGATCGCCCGGCATCCGCATATTTACGGAGACGTTGCGGGGCAAAAGGGGCTGGTGGAAGTAAAAGACGAGGAGGATGTCAAACAGAACTGGGAGAAGCTGAAACTGAAGGAAGGGAAAAGATCCGTGCTTGGCGGGGTGCCAGTATCCCTGCCGGCGACGGTGAAAGCGATCCGGCTGCAGGAAAAAGCCGGACAGGTAGGCTTTGAATGGGATGAGACCTCGCAGGTGTGGGACAAGGTGAAAGAAGAGATGGAAGAGCTGCAGGAGGCTGTCGCTCTGAAGGATAAGGCCCGGATCCAGGAGGAATATGGGGACCTGGTGTTCTCTCTGGTCAATTACGCACGGTTTTTGCAGATAGATGCGGAGAATTCCCTTGAGCTGACCAACCGGAAGTTCATATCCAGATTTACCCGAATGGAGCAGGAGGCGCTGGCGCAGGGAAAGCAGCTGGCTGACATGACCCTGGAGGAGATGGACGGGATCTGGAATTCTATTAAAAAGCAAAATAAGACGGATTGAAGTCCTTTTTCATTGATATTTACCGCAAGAACAGGTGGCTGTTGCTGGAAGCTTTGGGGTTGTTCTTATGCGGATACTTCCTCAACCTGTATTTTAACAGCGACGCATCTGTCAAAAGTCTTCGTAATTCGATACAATCCTCATTGCAGGACCGGGAGAAGGACTTCGAGCGACTGACCAGGGATACCGAGTTGCTGGGCCGTCTTGCAGACAGGCAATATACGGAGCAGGAGCTCACCTATCTCGTGGACAAGCGATACGGCATATTTCTCTATGCCGTGGATACTGCAGGCATACCTACGACCCTGCAGTTCTGGAATGACCAGCGCGCACTGCCTACCAGCCTTTTGTTGAAAATGGCGGACGGATATGCTTACACTCAGCTGGACAATGGCAAGTATAATGTGATCAAAAAGACGGTGAAGGTCGGGGATAGGACCATGGTGGCGATGGCGCTCATCCCTATCCGCTGGCAGTATTTTATCGCCACGAACAACCTTACGCCTGAATTCACGGAAAATGATGTCGCGGAAGTGCGGGTGGCGATATCGGCCAGCCCGACGGAATTCCCTGTACGTACGTCGCTGGGGAACGGCGCTATCCTGTTCTACCTGGTCAAGAAGCCGGGCTATCACGCACCGGCGCATAATTGGAGCATACCGCTGGTGATCTTACTGGGCGTGTTATTGGTGCTGGTCCTGATCCATAACGTTGCCCATACCATTCGCGAAAAGTGGGGTGCTCCCCTGGGCATTGGCTTCCTCATCACGGTGATCCTGTTGCTGCGGATCATGGTCTATATCTATCCCGGTATTCTGAACCTGCGGCAATTCGAGCTTTTCGATCCCACCATTTACAGCTCCACCGTGATCCTCAGCTCGTTGGGCGACCTCGTCATCAATGCGTTCCTTTTCTGCTGGGTCATCCTTTTTATCAAGAGGGAGATCAGCGAATACACCATCCCACAGTCGGTACATCGCTGGAAGAACTGGATATGGACCTTTATCGGCCTGTCCCTGCTGGTGATCACCACTTTTGGGTTCGCCAATATAGTCCAGTCCCTGGTGACGGATGCGAAGATATCCTTCAACGTAACGAATTTCTTCAGTCTCCTGAATAATTACAGCTTTGTCGGATTTATAGCCCTGGCTGCCCTGGCGCTTGGCTATTTCTTTTTGTCGCAGGTGCTTTTCCAGCTGGTGGGCTACCTGGTCCGTGCCTTGTCTATCGTGCTCTATATCATCATTGCCTTCATGGGGCTGCTATGGCTGACCCTAATCCATAACAACACCGGGACGATGGAGCTGGACATCCTGGTATTGGTGTGGCTGCTGGCCTATACCTGGCTCATGCAGCGGCGGGTATTCTCGGACCTGCGTTTCCGGCTCAATGTGTCGGAAGTGCTCTTCTGGCTGTTTATCTTTTCCACTTCCATATCTGCAGTGATCCTTTTCGAGAACCGGAAGATGGAGGAAGGCAATCGACGGGGCCAGGCCGAACAGCTGGCTGCCCAGGCCGATCCCACCAGTGAAAAGATGCTGAGCATCGACTTCAGGTATATCGACAACGATTACCTGGCTTATATATTCCCCCGATTTAAGGACCCGGTGCTGAACCTGGCTATCAAGGATAGTATGGTCAACCGGAATTTCGGGTACCAAAACCGGTTTGACACCCATATCTATACGTATGATGAGGCGATGCATCCATTGTACAACGAACGGTCCATTTCCTATGACACCCTGAATACTATCTATACCACTCCGCAAAGCAAGAGTACCAATATACCGGACCTGAAGTATTACGAGAAGTCTTTCGATAAGTATACCTATATCTACCGGAAGGTGGTCCACAAAACCGATACTTCCAGTAAGATAGCGGGATACCTCTTTATCCTATCCGAGCCGAAGAACTATAAGGGGAATAATGCCCTGGTGCCGGAGCTGTTTCGCCAAAAAAGCGAGGAAATTCCTGAGTACTATGCTATTTACAACAAACGGGAGCTTATCAGCGACAACAATGACTATCCTTTTTCCACGCACCTGACGGACGAGCAGATCCCAAAGACGGACTATGCGCATGTCAGGAAAGGCGCTTATGATGAGCTGTGGCATCACATATCGGACGACAATTTCGTGGTGGTGGTCAAGCGGGATAATTCGGCGCTGGAGGATATCACCCTGTTCGCTTACCTGTTCAGCGCCTTTCTTTTCCTGGTGGCGTTGTTCCGTCTGTCGGCTTTACTGATCTGGTCGCGGCTGCACTGGAGCCAGCTGAAGAGCTACTGGCAGCTGAATATCCGGAGCCAGATCCATACGACCATCATCTTTATCAGCCTCTTCTCCTTCATCGTCATCGGCGTGGCGACGATCATCTTCTTTAACAACCGTTATAATCGCAATAACCAGGACAGGTTGAGCAGATCGATGCAGGTAATGGTAAACGAGGTGCAGACCAAACTGTCGGGGCAGATCATTTACGGGAGCGAATGGACCTTATACTACCCGGGGGCAAGGGGCGAGCTGCAGAAGATGATCGAAGAGGTGGCGCAGGTGCATAGTACGGATATCAACGTCTATGACCTGAATGGTAACCTGCAGATATCCTCCCACCTTTTTATATACGACAAAGGCATCCTCAGCAAGAAGATGCATCCTTTGGCCTACTATAACCTCCACCAGCTGAACTCTATCCAATATACCAATAAGGAGCAGGTGGGGGGAGTGCCCTATTTAAGCATTTACAGGCCATTACGGGACGCCAGCGGAAATGCATACGCTTACCTGAATATTCCTTCTTTCTCCACCCAGGACGAGCTAAAGGAGGAGATATCCAATTTCCTGGTGACCATTATCAACCTGAACGCGTTTATCTTCCTGATAGCGGGGACGATCGCCCTGTTCCTGACGAACAGGATCACGGCCAGCTTCCTGCTGATATCCAAAAAAATGCAGGAGGTAAACCTGGGCAAGACGAATGAAGTGATCGAGTGGAAACGGAATGATGAGATCGGGGGACTGGTGAAGGAATACAATAAGATGGTCAAAAAGCTGGAGGAGAGCGCCGCGGCCCTGGCCAAGAGCGAACGTGAGGGCGCCTGGCGAGAGATGGCGCGGCAGGTGGCGCATGAGATCAAGAACCCGCTGACACCCATGAAGCTGAGCATTCAGTATTTACAGAAGGCTATAGACAACAACTCCCCGAATGTAAAGGAAATGGCTTCCGGCGTGGCCAGGACGCTGGTGGAGCAGATAGATCACTTGTCGAAGATCGCATCGGACTTTTCCCAGTTTGCCAATATCGGGAATCCCAAGAAAGAGGTATTCGACCTGCATGAGATGTTGTATTCCCTGACCTCTCTTTATGAGACGACGGAGAACCTGCTGTTCAAGTGGGTGCCGGTGCACCACAAAATACTGGTATATGCGGATAAGACGCAGCTAAACCGGCTTTTCACCAACTTATTGCAAAATGCGCTGGAAGCCTGTACGGGTAAATCCAAGCGGGTGATCAGCGTCAGCGAGGAGGTGAGGGATGAAGCGATCATCGTAAAGGTGACGGATAATGGGGAAGGTATCCCGGCTGAGATGCATACAAAAATATTCATGCCGAATTTTACAACGAAGTCTTCGGGTACGGGATTGGGGTTGGCGATGAGCAAGACCATCGTCGAGCAGGTGAAGGGAAGGATCTGGTTTGAGACGGTGGAAGGAGAGGGGACGACGTTCTTTGTGGAGCTACCTATCCTTAGAGCTACAAGCTGATAGCTGCAAGCTACAAGCTAGGTTCATCTAAGTATTTCTGACTTGTAGCTTGAGGCTTGCCGCTTGCCGCTACTTCTTCCTCCGCGCAAGGTACTCCCGGAATTGCTGCAGGGTAAAGCTGCTGAGGTTCCTGTCCGGCGTGAGGATGGCTTTTTGTGCGGCCAGCACGCCATACCGGATGTCCGCATAACCTTCAGTGGAGTGGGCGTCGGGATCTATGGAGATCATCACTCCTTTTTCCAGGGCATAGCCGATCCATCGCCAGTCCATGTCCAGGCGACGGGGGTGCGCATTGAGCTCGATCGCCACATGGTTGGCAGCGCAGGCGTCGATGATGGTCTTATGATTCACGGGATAGCCGGGGCGGCTCAGCAGGAGCCGGCCTGTCATATGCCCCAGGATCGTAGTATAGGGGTTTTCGATGGCGCGTAGCAGGCGCATCATGGCTTTTTCCTCAGTCATCTTCAGATTGGAATGCACAGAGGCAATGACCAGGTCGAAAGTGGAGAGGATATTGTCGGTGTAGTCGAGGGCGCCGTCATTGAGAATATCGCATTCGATGCTCTTAAAGATGACGAAGGGGGCCAGCTTCCTGTTGAGCTCGTCGATCTCCTGGTGTTGCTGCCTGATCCTTTCCTCTGTGAGGCCATTAGCATAGAAGGCGCTCTTGCTGTGATCGCTGATGACGAGGTATTCGAAACCTTTGGACATACAGGCGCGGGCCATTTCTTCCAGGGAGTGGCCGCCGTCGCTCCAGGTGCTGTGGCTATGGATGATGGCCCTGATATCTTCCGGCTGGATGGGGGCAGGCAGAGGCTGGCGGCGGGCGTGTGTGATCGTTGCCTCCAGTTCCCTGGCAGGGGCGGGGATGAAGGGAAGGGAGGCTTCCTCAAAGATCTCCTCTTCGGATATGTATTTCCTGGCGCCCGGGTCCAGGTAGGTCTTGCCGGTCACGGCCTGCCAGGTAGCGCGAAACTCATCGGAGCAGCTGAAATGGAAGAGGGTGGAATAGAAATGGCCGGGTTCGGGAAAATAAACATTGATCAGGATGCCCTCCGGGCTGCGGAAATAATGAATGGCGACCTTGTGGCCGGCTGAAGCTTGTTCCTGTTTGTATCCTTGTGCGATGAAGTAGGCTGTGATCTGCTTTTCTTCCGCGGTGGTGATCCATTCCAGCCTGTCTATTACAGGGAGCTGACGCCGGAATTCACCTGTGAAGGAAAATTGTTCTTCGGGAAATGTTTCCTTAAGGGCTTTATCTACTATGTATGCGAAGGCTTCTACGTCTGCAAAGAGGTGGCTCCCCTGGGCGCGCAGGTAGAATTCGATGGTCTCACGGGTATTGGCTTGTGTTTTCTCTCCGAAGCCTTTATAGAGCAGGAGGCGATTTTCCTGGCAGGCGTATAGTAATTCTCCGATGGACTCGATGCCCATCTCTTTCCATATAGTGGCGATCTTTTTCGGTCCAAGTCCCTTTATCTGCAGCATTTCGATGACGCCGACGGGTGTCCGCCCGATAAATTCCCGTAAAAGGGGTAATTCGCCTGTTTCGAGGATTTGGGTGATTTTTTTTCCGATGGCATCCCCAATTCCCTTGATCGAGACGAATTTTGCGGGATCCATGTCCGCCAGCTGGCCGGGGAGTTTTTCGATGGCGAAGGCCGCGGAGGAGTAAGAACGGGTCTTAAACGAGTTCTCTCCGTGAATATCCATGAGCTTGGAAAGGAGCGTGAACTGGTCGGCTATATAGTAGTTGTCGGGCATGAGATGTATCGATGTTGGATGAATGCTAAAGGTAGGAATTTGTGTGGGATCGGAGAGGGCATGGGCTGAAAGCCTTGCCGGATACGGGTTTCAGCGGATGATATAAAAGAAAAAGTCCCGGATCTCTCCGGGACTTGATATTTTCTGCCTAACTAAGAAATAAGAACTATTTCTTTTTTGCAGCTTTCTTAGCGGCTTTCTTTTTCGGAGCTGCTTTCTTTTTTGGAGCTGCTTTCTTCTTAGCGGCTTTTTTTGCTGTTGCCATTGTTTTTGAATTTAATTGGTTAGTAAATCAATTTACAATAGTAAAAATAGAAATATCTTTTAAACAACCAAAAAAAATTTTTGATTTGTTAAAAAATTTTTCTAAGCTCCTACTTCAACCTGATTGATACTAACGAAGGTTTTATCACCTTTTCCTTTCTTAAATTCAACGAGGCCATCAGCGAGTGCGAACAAAGTAAAATCTTTTCCGACACCGATGTTCTTACCAGGATGGTATTGCGTACCGCGTTGGCGAACGATGATGTTGCCGGCAACAGCGGGTTGACCGCCGTAGATCTTTACGCCTAAACGTTTGCTTTGTGAGTCGCGGCCGTTCTTTACACTGCCTTCACCTTTTTTATGTGCCATGATCTGGGAATTTCAAAAGTTAATTACTGTAATGAATGATTGGATTACGCGATATCGCTGATCTTGATCTTCGTGTAATGGGTACGATGACCATGTTTCTTGCGGAATCCCTTTCTTCTTTTCATTTTGAAGGCGATGACCTTGTCACCTTGTACGTGACCTACGATCTCAGCCTTGATGGTGGCTTTTACGTCCTTGCCTACGGACAGGGTGCCGTCTGCGTCTACAAGAAGAACTTCTGCGAATTCAACTTTGTCACCTGCATTGCCTGCAACGCGGGGAACGTACAAAGTTTGATCCTTTTGGACCTTGAATTGCTGGCCGGCGATTTTTACAACTGCGAACATAAAAAACAATATTTGGGCTGCAAAGGTATGATAAATCCCGGGAAAAAAAGAACGAATAGCCTAAAAAAAGGGCGGGAAGGACAAAATTAGGTGTTTTACCGGGAAATAGCGTGGATAAGGGTTTGGGCCACAGGGAAAGCGTTTTTTCGAGGGTTTCGGGTGGGTTATGGTAAGTGGTTGAAAATGAGCGGCTGATGACTGTGGGCCCGCATTTTATTGCCCATTTATTATTTTGATGTAGGTTTGCCGCCATGAACATGAAGATCAAATCACTTCTTGCCAGGCCTTTTGCTTCATATATATATAAGAGTATCCAAAAAGGGATGTTGACGGCGGTTAGCGACCAGGAGGCGATCTTAAAGGAGCTGCTGCGGGTGGGCAGCAAAACGGTTTTTGGGGAGGAACACAGGCTGGGGGAGGTAAAGACGTACGAGGAGTTCAAACAGGCGGTACCTGTGAGGGATTATGAGCAGTTTGCGGGCTATATCGGGCAGATCAAGGAAGGAAAGCACAATGTACTATGGCAGGGGAAGCCGATCTACCTGGCCAAGACTTCCGGTACTACCAGCGGGGTGAAATACATCCCTATCTCCAAGGATTCTATATCGAACCATATCAATACGGCCAGGAATGCGTTGCTGTGCTACATGGCTTCCACGGGAAATATGTCCTTCTCGGACGGTAAAATGATATTTCTTTCGGGGTCTCCGGAGCTGGAGCGGATCGCTGGCGTCCCCACGGGCAGGCTCAGCGGGATCGTCAACCATCATGTGCCGCGGTACTTGCGCACCAACCAGTTGCCGTCCTATGAGACCAACTGCATCGAAGATTGGGAGACCAAGCTGGATAAGATCGTAGAGGAGACCATCAACCAGGATATGACCCTGATCAGCGGCATTCCGCCATGGGTGCAGATGTATTTCGACCGGCTCATCCAGCGAACAGGCAAGCCTGTGAAGGATATCTTCCCTAATTTCTCTGTCCTGGTGCATGGAGGGGTGAACTTCGAGCCCTATAAAGCCAAGCTTTTTGAAAGCATTGGGAAAAAAATCGATACGATCGAGACCTTTCCCGCCTCGGAAGGCTTTTTTGCCTTCCAGGACCTTCCCGACGGGGAGGGGCTGCTGTTGAATACAAACAGCGGTATTTTCTTTGAATTCATCCCTGTGGATGAATTTGGCAAGGACAACCCTGTCCGGCTTAGCCTGAAGGAAGTGAAGACCGGAGAGAACTATGCGCTGGTGGTGAGCACCAATGCAGGCCTTTGGGGCTATAGTATTGGGGACACCGTTAGATTTGTCTCTACGGAACCTTACAGGCTGGTGGTAACGGGCAGGACGAAACATTTCATCTCCGCCTTCGGGGAACATGTCATCGGCGAGGAAGTGGAATACAGTCTGATGAAAGCTGCCGAAGAAGCAGGGCTGCATATCACGGAATTCACGGTAGCGCCTATGATACAGCAGGGCGAAGGCAAGTCCTATCACGAGTGGTTTGTCGAATTCGAGCGTAAACCGTCCGACCTTCATGAATTTGCTGTAAAAGTAGATGAGAACCTACGCAATAAAAACATATATTACAACGATCTGATCACGGGAAATATCCTGCAGCCGCTGCAGATCCGGGCGGTCAAAAAGAATGGGTTCATCGATTACATGAAATCGGTAGGCAAGCTGGGGGGGCAGAACAAAGTGCCCCGGCTGAGCAACGACCGGAAACTGGCAGGGGAACTGGAAAAATACATTGAGTAAAAATGTCAAACGGCGTAACAAAAAAAAGAGTTGCCATATTCGGCTCCACCGGCTCCATCGGGCGGCAGGCGCTGGAAGTGATAGATGCCAATCCCGGTCTCTTTAGCGTAGAAGTGCTGACAGGGCAAAGTAATGAAGACCTGCTGATCCGGCAGGCCTTGCATTTCAAGCCTGATGTCGTCGTCATAGGGGATGATAAGAAATATCCGAAGGTAAAGGATGCGCTGGCGGCACACCCCATAAAGGTATTCGGCGGGGAGCAGGCCATCGAAGAAGTGGCTGCCATGGATAATTATGATATTATGCTGGCCGCCATTGTAGGTTTTGCCGGCCTTCGCCCCACTTTACGGGCCATCGACAACGGCAAGGCAGTGGCGCTTGCCAATAAGGAGACACTGGTGGTAGCCGGGGACATCGTCATGAAGAAGGCGCTGGAGCAGCGGGCGCCTATCATTCCCGTGGATTCCGAACATTCGGCTATCTTTCAATGTTTGGTAGGGGAGACGAGAAGCCGGATCGAGAAGATCGTGCTAACCGCCAGCGGGGGACCTTTCCTGGGTAAAAAACCTAATTTCCTCGTAAACGTCAAAAGGGATCATGCTTTGCAGCATCCCAACTGGAGCATGGGGGCCAAGATCACGATCGATTCCGCGACGTTGATGAACAAGGGCTTGGAGATGATAGAAGCCAAATGGCTCTTCAACCTGCAGCCGGACCAGGTGCAGGTGGTCATCCATCCGCAAAGCATCATTCACAGTATGATCCAATTCGAGGATGGATCCATAAAGGCGCAGATGGGGCTGCCCGATATGAAGCTGCCTATACAGTATGCCCTGGCTTTTCCAAGGCGTATTCCGAACAACTTCCCACGTTATGATTTCCGTAAGCCGGGGACATTGACCTTCGAGGAGCCCGATGTGAAGACTTTCCGCAACCTGACCCTGGCCACGGACGCCCTGTTCAAGGGGGGGAATCTTCCCTGTATCCTGAATGCGGCTAATGAGATAGCGGTCTTCGCATTCTTACGCAATCGTATCGGATTTCTCGACATGACGGACCTGGTGGAGCGTACGATGCAGCAGGTGCCATTTATCGAGCACCCCACCCTGGATGAATATTTTGAAAGCGACGGGGAGGCCCGGGAATTCGCGGCATCGCTGATAAAGCTGTAAAAAGGAGTTAAAGTCATGTAATTTTTCCTGTTTTTTTTCGACGGATGTCTGATAAGGGAAAATTAGCAGATATTTGGCAAGTCTCTTAAATCTATAAAAAGCACTCTCCTACGGAGCGTCTCTGGACAATATGATACTACTAGCAATTGATTGGTCAGCAGTCGGCATAAAAGTACTGCAATTCATTTTATCGTTTTCTATACTGGTGGTGCTGCATGAGGCGGGGCATTTTTTCCCTGCCCGATGGTTTAAATGCCGGGTGGAGAAGTTCTATCTTTTCTTTAACCCATGGTTCTCTCTTTTCAAGAAGAAGATAGGAGAGACCGAGTATGGCCTGGGGTGGATCCCCTTTGGCGGATATGTGAAGATATCCGGCATGATCGACGAAAGTATGGACAAGGAGCAGATGCAGAAGCCGCCCGAGCCCTGGGAGTTCCGCAGCAAGCCGGCCTGGCAGCGTCTGATCATCATGCTGGGGGGCGTCACGGTGAATGTGATCCTGGCGCTGGTCATTTTTATTATGATCATGTGGGTCTGGGGTGATCGGTATATCCCTATCAGCAAGTTGAAATATGGCGTGTCTGTGGATAGCCTGGCGATCAAAATAGGTATGCAGGAAGGGGATAAGATCCTCGCTGTCGCCGGTAAGCCCCTGGAACGGGTGGGGACCACCGGTTCGGAGATCATCATGAACGAGGCTAAGAGCATCACGATCGAGCGGGACGGTCAGCGGATGGAACTGGCGATCCCCGCAGGATTTATCAATCAGCTGAATAAGAACAGGCTGCAGGGATTCACCTACTTACGTTATCCCATGATCGTGGATTCCATCCTGCCGGATGCAAAAGTGAACGGCCCCGCCCTGCAGAAGGGAGATACGGTGCTGACGTTTAATAATATGCCGGCTTACTGGTATTTTGATATGAGCAAAGCATTACTTAGCGCCGCCAAGGCGACGCCTGCCAATGTTCCCATCACAGTGCTGCGCAATGGAAAGGATACGATCCGGACGAGCCTCACGCATATCAAAGGAATTAATTATGGCATGTTCACCAAAGATGCGGAAGACGTGCTGGGATACAAGCAGATCAACTACTCCTTTGGAGAGGCTATTCCCGCCGGGGTGGCGAAAAGCGTCCAAACCCTGACCAACTATATCCGCAATCTTAAATTATTGTTCACCTCAAAGGAGGTGAAGCCGGAGGATTCGCTGGGCAGCGTGATCAGCATTACCAATGTATTTCCGCCTGTATGGGATTGGCAGAGCTTTTGGACCCTGACGGCAATTTTCAGCATCCTGCTGGCATTTATGAACGTGTTGCCCATTCCCGCATTGGATGGAGGGCATGCCCTCTTCACGCTGGTGGAAATGGTGACGGGGCGGAAACCAAGCGATAAGTTCATTGAATATGCGCAGATGGTGGGGATGATATTGTTGTTTGCGCTGATGGCGTATGCTTTGGGGCTGGATATATTCCGCATATTCAGGAAATAGCTGCAAACCTCAACTTCAAGCTACAAGTAGGAAGTTGCTAGTTATTAAATTTTTTCGTAATTTTGTTGGTTCAGGCTTGCAGCTATTAGCTCGCAGCTTGTGGCTTATAATGGGGCTGCCCGGTTTTGACAGCATAGATCTTTGAAGGTGTAAGCATGCAGTGCTTTGTGTAATCGGCACTTTAATCTCGAAGACTCAAACTTCAAATGGCAATACTCAGTATGCCATGGCTGCCTAATCAGTGATTAGATAGTCATTCGGGCCGCGTAGCAGGTTAGCCTGTTCCCACGTTATGCCGCCGACTCAAAACAAAACAGGATGCTGCAGTAGAAGGCTGTGACTGCTGCTTAAGACCATTCAGCTAAGGAAACAATCGGTGTGTCCGGTTCCTGTTGTTTCCCGACAATTAATGCCGGAATAAGCATGTAGAAAGCTTTTGGAGGTGATGTTTGGACAGGGGTTCGACTCCCCTCAGCTCCACTTAAGGGGATTCTTTCACGAGAATCCCCTTTTTTATTGAGTATAAGCAAGCGTTTTTCCTTCATTATTAATGCGTTGTGTGCCAGCTCCGGGATGAGGTGAGGGGTTCGATAGATGCGGTCCTGGTAATAGAGGGAGTTATCGAACACCGTGCGGATGAGTTCTTGCTTTTGGGATGTTTTTTGGGCCGACAGGTAGACGCTGTGCATGTCGGTGAGCCGGTTGATGTTTTGTGTTAGCATCGTATACGTGTCGCTGGTGTTCTTGTTTATGTGTTCGATTTGAGCTTTAATAAGATTCCGCTGTTTGGTCAGATCGTTGTGCCATCGGTTGTACGTCTCAAAGCTCACCTGCTCAGCGATCCATTTTCTTTCGAGACTTTGCAGGTCGATCTCCAGCTTTTCAAGTTCGTGTTGTTTCTTATTGATCTGGGTTTCCTTGTCTTTCATCCGGGTTTCTAGGAGATGTTCGCTTTTCAGGATGATGCTTTTAACCATTTTTGGGGTCAGGCTCATGTAGTGGAATGCTTCCATTAGTTGTTTATGGGCTTGGATCGCGGAAACGTTGTTGTGTTTGCTGGCCGCATTGCATTTATAATAATACCAGTGGATCACGCGGACCTGCGGCTTCTTTTTTAGTTTATCCTGTACCCTTGTCCAACTAACCAGGTCGATAATGGGCTCCTGATCCTTCAATGGAAAGAGCCCGCCCGGCTGATCTTTGTATGCCTTGACATACTGCTGGCTGCTGTACACGGGACAAGCGAGGATCCGCTCGATCAGGCAATGGCGGGTGCCTTTCAGCCCCATGTCCCGGGCGTCTGCTTCGATGACGGATACAGGTATACCTCTTATATAGGAATGGAAGATGAAGCGTATGACCCTGGCTTCTTCGGGGACAGGCACCAACAAAGTATTTTGACCTCTGCCTTCCTTTTTGTAGCCGAAAGGCGCCCTGGGACCGATGTATCGTTGCTTAATGGCTTTGGCGGCATAGATACCGCTGTTGATATCGTTGATGCGTTTCAGGTTCTCGGTATTACCCAGCAGGAATTCCAGCCCCATCATAAAAAAGGAATTGTGATCGGTGCAATCATATACGGCGCTGCGACCGGCGCTGACGATCCTGATACCGAAGGTCTTTTGTATTTTTTTGACGATGTTGAGGGCATCGCCCGCCTCGCGGCTGAATCGGGTCAGATCGGAGACTACCAGGTAGTCGATGTTCCGGTAGTTCTTCTCGATGAAGGAATTCAGCTTGATGAAATCCGGCCGGTCGAAATTGGTGGCGCTAAATCCCTGATCGACGAAGCAGTCGACCGTCTCCACCTGGGCGTGCTGCATCCAGGAACTGGTGATCATATTCTGTCGTTCGATGCTGAAATGGCTCTGTTCTTCGGAGCTGAACCGGAGGTATTTTACTCGTTTCTTGGTCATATGGATGGTTTTGATTTGTTATTGTCTTCTTTTGGAGTGGATTGGGCTTCGACGGCTTCCACTTTTGCCAGGGTGGTTGTTACAACAAGCTCGGCGATAAGGTTGAGCAGCAAAATGGTGTTATGATCTTCATAGGTGGTTTCATCTTCAATAATCCGTTTGTTTCCCTCATATGGATTCTTGGTCCCTTTCATCCCGCACAGTTCTCTTTGCGGTAAAGATCGATCGGAGGAAGGACTGCAGCAATAGAGACATTAATGTGTCTATTAATTTTGATTTTATGCGATCGTAATTATTCTTTTACCTTTGTATTGCATCTTTTCAAGGTTTCATAAACCCACGCCCGGTGGAGGTTGCCATTATTGGCACGGTAACTTGAATAGGTATTTTTTCAACCAGAACCCATCAGGTTTTGTCTTTGCTGTTCGCCAGGAACGTCGTTCTGACAATGGAATTTGTCGAAGGTTGGAGGAATAGTGTTTGTTTAGAAAGGACATAACAAAAATAACAAAAGAATCGTAAGTTTTTGCAGGTTAATTCATAAATCATTTCTTTATAAGTGATTGCAAGCCAATTGATTTTAATTCTATATGTCTAATTTATTACGTTAAAAACTGGACAGACCGGCAAATTTTATTTACTTTTACAAAATCATGGCCACATCCGCTTCCATAGCAAGTACAGTACAACGTCAAGTCGCCGCTTTAGGCGACGGGCAGGTTCTTACTATCATGATGGAGGGCCAAACAGAAGTAGCCTATTATAAGGCGTTAAGCCGAATGGTCAAGGCCGGAAAATTGGTAAGGCTAGAAAAAGGAAAATATTACAAGCCAAGAAATTCACGTTTTGGCACACTACGGCCATCGGAAATGGAAATTGTAAAGACATTTACCCAACGTGGGGGCAAAACTGTGGGGTACTTGACGGGTAATGCCTTGTATAACCAATGGAGATTAACCACGCAGGTGCCCAATAAAATAACCATTGCCCGATGCAGCCGGTTGCCTGAAAGGGAAATAAGCGGTTATAAACTAAAATTTGTCGTCCGTCCATTTCCGTTTAGGGAGGCTGATATTCCTATGCTGCAGTTACTGGATGCATTGACGGACATTCGACAGATTCCGGATACATCTCCGGCGACTGTTATCCCATTACTGGTCGCAAAGATGAAGGAGCTGCAGCCGTCACAGCTGAATAGATTGACTCGGCTTGCCTTGGAATACCCTCCTTCCACGCGGGCATTGCTGGGAGCCCTATTGGATACACATTTCGCGGAACAGAAAACCGGGCAATTGCAGGCGTCTCTAAACCCATTAACCCGGTATCAGCTGGCGGGTATTGAAGCCTTGGTGTCGGACAAATCCAAATGGTATTTCAAATGACACTGCACCGGGATAAAGAGCTTTTTCGAGAGGCGATCGAGGCGGCTGCCGGGCATTTCCAACTCCGCCCTGTATTCGTAGAAAAGGACTATTGGGTAACCTATGTCCTGCGAAACCTGGCGTTATCTCCATACTTTGATACGGTGGTTTTTAAGGGCGGGACATCACTTTCAAAGGCTTATCAATGTATTGACCGTTTTTCAGAAGACATTGATCTGGCAATATTATCCCCTGGCAAGTACACCGGGAATCAACTGAAGAACCTGTTAAGGGAGGTAACAACTTCCATTGCTGCCGACCTTAGCATCGTGGACGGACACCCGGCTGAGAAGAAATCCGGCCGCATGCGCGCAGCCGTATGCGCCTACGAAAAGGTAATTGACGGCGATTTTGGCGTGGTCAAGGACTATGTGCTGATCGAGATCAACTGTTTTACCGATCCGGTACCGTATAAAGCACTTCCAGTTGAATCTTATGTTGCACAATTCTTTTCGGCAACTGGAAATCAGAAGATGATAGCAGACTATCACCTGGAGCCGGCTGTCGTCAACGTGCTTACATTAGAGCGCACCTTTTATGAAAAAATGTTGTCGCTGAATCGGCTTTCCTACGAAGGAAGAGCGGCTCTGTTAGAAAAAATCCGTCATTTTTACGATCTCCATCAATTGTTCCATTACCCAACCCTTCAGGCGTCCCTATTTGATCCGGTTCACTTTCCGATCCTGGACAATGTGCGCCGGAATGACCTTGACAATAAGGTTATGCACGGCCCGTGGGTGGGGCAACGGATCCAGGATTCTCCACTGTTCAGCAAGCTCGAAGAGCAATGGAAGGAATTGGTCCCTGGGTATCGTACCGGTCTGACGGACCTGATCTGGACGGGAAACCTACCCAGCCCGGACGCGGTCCTGGCCGTCTTGCAGGAGGCTCGTTCGTTCGTCATTTCCTTCGACGAAAAGTATCCGCCATGATTATTATGTGACACATGACGGTCAAAATCTGTCGCCGTATTTGCACAACTGTCTTTTTCAGGGAATATCAACGCAGCTCCTCGAAATTTCCTTGTTGCCGGTGCATAGACCAGGTTTTGTGACACAATTTTACGGTTAGGGGATGGTGATTCGCAGGGTAATAGCGATCTACTTGTTTATGCCTGGAATAAATGATTTTGACATGGTGAATGTGGGCACTTTGGCTTTATCCAGCTGCGTTCACGGTGATCTTTCCGTCTAATCTATCCTTGGGAACTTCCAGGATAATGGAATCGTGAATAACCAGCCGCACTTTACCGAGATTGGTATACAGTGTGTCTACCATTACCCGGGCGCCTTTTTTGACAGCATAAATAGAGTCGGGCAACTGTTCGTGTCCTACTCGCCTGGCCTTAAATCCTGTTAACACCGTACTTTCCCAGCCAATATGCAATGCAGGAACATCTGGGAAGGTTACCTTATAATCCTTCAACGAAACCACCACTGGATATTGTTCAAAAGCGGCTACGAGATCGTCGCGCTGTAAAACTGATCCAGCGATCGTCCCATTGTCCTTGCGATACAAATTGAGCCGGGTGGGATACGGCCAATTGCTCAGTTGGAACAGTTCTTTCAATTTTCCGCTGTCATAACCCACAAAGGAATGATCATACCAATCGCTGCCGGTGGGGGTAATTATTTCCAGGAAAAGAGGTTTTATCTGCAGGCTGTCCGAGACATCCAGAATATTGAGCTCGGCGCCTTCGTAGTCCCCTCCGCTGATCTGCGCCGTGTCCGCTTTCTTCACCGCCCGATTGTATGCGATAAGGATGGTATTGTTTTCTCCGACTTCCTCCTTTACTGTGATTAAATACTCCTTTAAATCGAGATGTGTTACCTCTTTGAATACGACCGAATCTCCCTCATTCGCATGATCGATCTTACCGGCGGTTTTGGCGCCGGCCGTATCTTCGAAAGTCTTTTTCCCTGTATCGGAAAACTGCTGTTCAGCCGGTTTCCCGCTGTTGCAGGAGAGAAGAAGACAAAAGCAACCCCAAAGGGTTATAGACTTCGGCAGGCTAAAGGCTTTTCTAGCGGAATGACTTTGCATCGAGAAAGATAGCAATTTGATGTTGCCGACACAAGTCGATCGGGAAAGGCTGTTCAATGGATTGATGTTCATATTGTTATATGCTAAACATGCGTCGCAGGGCCGGTAAGGAGCCTGCGGCGCCAGGTCGGGGACAAGGTTCAATTTTTGCATACTTGTCATTGATTCCCACTATAAAGGGATAATGAGCATATGAATAAACTACAACAATTGGACCTTATGGACAAGGTGCAACGCGAGTTGGAAGATCTGAAGAATAGCCAGACCTCAATTCTTAAAAAGGTTTCTCAGATCGCCGCACACAACATTACCCTCGGCGTGGATCTGCTGGATAGTAAACTTCCGGATCTGGAAGAGCAAGTGAATGCAACCCTGAGTACTGCCTCGGATCTATCTCAAGCTTTCGCGGAACATCGTACCAAATTTTTTTCCGACAACAATCTGGCAGCTACGGTGGATCCTACCGCATAGCCTACTGTAGTGTTTTGGATGGGGTGCCGGGGGCGACCAGTTCGTAATCGCGGGGAAGGAGGTTGGCGATGGTTTCCGTTTTGCTCCAGTTGCCTTTGGAGAGGATGGTAGGGGGATAGTAGCTGCCGTTCTCTCCAATCTCGATGGAGACGGGTTCCAACAGGTTGATAGCGGATTCCTGATAGGCGATGCCTAATCTTCCATTTCCATAGATCACTGTGCAGTCTCCCAAAAAATACATTGTCTTTGTCAGATCGGGATGGATGGTGAGCAGATCGTCGGTGCTTTTTATTTTCTGAATAAAGAAGTCGGGTTGTCTTAGTACATCCCAATAATGGTGGAGACTATCGATGGGGATGCTGTCTGTCTTGGTAATGTTGGGCTTATAGATGTTCTTTACCCTTTGCTTTTCGATGTTGGGCACTTCGATCTCGTGTTCGACGATAAACCCTTCTTGATGGAGCTGTCCTTTGTAGAGCGTGCGCAGGAAGTGCATCTCGGAACCGAGGTAGGCGTATCTGCGGTGTCGTTCCCATTCCTGCCTGGTTTGGGGATCATCTGCGGTCATTTCTCTAAAGAGAGGATAGCCGAAATAAGAGATGATATTGGTGCTGAAGTCACATTCGAATCTTTCGAGACGATACTCGAGGTCATAGCCAAGGGCCTTGTTCTCGATGATGAGGGGATCGATTGCGGTGACGGATAGCTTCCTGCTTTTGAGGTAATAATGAAACCGAAGGACTTCCTTGTTCTTTAGCTTGCAATAGGAGGCGTTTTCGGTAGTGCCGATGAAGTTATCGATAAAGAATTTCCCATATTTCTTCCATCCGTCTTTCATATAGGGCTCTATGACGACGGCAGATAGTTCGGACGCTTTTACGTGGAGGGCAACTTTTAGATCGGTAGGCAGGTTGCGGGTGCTGATGGCGAGATTAAAGGTCTGGTAACCGACGGCGGAAATGATGACCTCGTATCTGCCGGGGGTAATGCCGCCCAGGGTAAAGGTGCCGTCGGCGCGGGTGACGGTGCCTTTGGAGGTGCTGTTGAGGAATACGCTCACGCCGGGCATGGGTTTGCCGGTGGCGGAATCCCGCACAGAGCCGGACAGGACAGTGCCTTGGGCCAGAAGTTGTATATAGGTCAGGAAGGAGGAGAGCACTAGGAAAACAACCTTTCTCATGGGGGAGTTTAGACCCGCAAAATAAGATATAAAGCGCTCTTTAGCTATTTAGAAATGCCAACTTATTACCATCGGGGTCGGCTACATAAAATTCCTTGCCGTAGGGCATGTCCCGCAGCGGTTGGCAAATGTCTACGGCCCGGTCTATCAATAGACCATATATACGTTCGACGTCGTTCACCGAGAAAACCAGATCGAGATCTTCTGTCGTTTTTTCCTGCAACGATTCTCCGAGTTTCAGGTGTACCGAGCAGCCGTCTTTCACGATGCCTGCATAGAAATCTTCATATCGGAAATCGAGCTTGAAATCCAATTTTTCCGTATAAAACCGGATAGCCCGGTCGAGATCGGCCACTGGCAGTTGCGGGCTCATGGTTTGAATAGTGAAGGTTTTCATGATCTTGGAAGTTACGAAAGTCAAATCTAATGTTAAAATCATTGTATAATTGTCACAAGCAAGATCAGAGGTTCGATCACAAACCAGAACCACCGGCGCCATAGAATTTGGGCTTTTCCAAATCAGTACCGCTGCACGACCCGAAATAGAAAACGTTCCGGTTCGCCTATCACACCACCTGCAGCTCTTCTTTTTTTCAACATATCTGATTTATAATAGGCATAGGCTTTGGCAGTATCCAATAGGGCCGTTACAAGCTCTACCTTTTTATCATCATCGGCGTCATGTCCAAAAGCCCTGACGGTTATACCATTATCTATTCTTTCCTGCTTACCCTCTTCAAATGCTTTTTGCCAGGCCCCCCAGTCTTTAACAGTGAATGTAGTTCTGGACCGCAGGTCTGAACTAACAGCAGCGGTGTCCTGGAAGGTCATCGTAACAAAGGAAAACAAAGGGGTGCCTATTACACCACCTTTTTGCATGGCCTTTTTTAAGTTGGGATCTTTGGCAAATGCTTTTGTTTTAGCCATATCATCTACTTTCACAGCTACTAATATCATATTGGTATCCTGCAAACCGCGCCCAATTACATAACTATGAATGCCATTGGCTATCCGGAAAGAATCATGTTCATCATAGGAGCTTTTCCATTTTGCATAGTTGAGCACCTTGTGTTTTGCTACCATCATATTTTGCGGTGCTGTAATAATAGTAGTTGTTTCCGGTACAGCTGCGCTTTTAGTGCTGTCAACCATGGTAGAGTCGGTGCCAGTCTTATTTCCATTTCCGCCTCCGGAACAGGAGACCAAAAAGAAGACCATGCAATAAAAATGCAAGCCGGTAAATCTGGACTGTGTCATAGATTTTGCTTTTAATTATTAATAAATAAAAGGGCAGGAAAAGAGTATGACAGGAGGAAGGGACAATAAATGTAGCTTATATTAAGCTGTCCGACGAATTTTTACTTAGGTCATGGAAATACTAATTATTTTAGTTCTTAGGCCAGGGAAACGACCCCGCTCATAATAAAGACGATCAGTCACCGTGGTGTGATCCTCAAGCCGCTGATTTTCAGCGGTTTTTTTTATTTTCTTCTCACCGAAGCCCTGCTGCTGCCAAGTCCTGGCTACTGATGACAGATAGCTCGGACGAAAGTAAACCGTATCTTCATTATTAAAGCCGGGTACTTCCGTTGTGTTTGATGATATGCTGGAGGACGAAATGAAGAAGCCGGATACGCGCTTTGTCTATAGGGCGGATAGATAATATTTATACAACAATGGCAAGCAAAAACAATTGGATTGACTTGTCCCTCCTGGGTCTTTGCATTGTCTCGTTATTAGGGTCAATCCTGAGGACTAAGTTCGTTTTTGCCTTGCCTTTTATTAACTATAATCATTTACTGGAAGCACATTTCCATTTTGCCTTTGGAGGATGGATTACCCTGGCCCTGATGACGTTGTTGACATATGACCTCCTGCCTTCGCCGTTCAACAAAAGGCCGGTTTACCAATGGGTGCTGGGAGCCGTTGCCATCAGCGCCTGGGTTACGCTCATTGCTAGTATAGCAGGCGACCCCAAGGTCCTTTCAGCTATTACTTCGACTTTCCTTATACTCACCACTTATATTTTCAGTTGGGTTTTTACAGCGGATATGCTAAAAGCAAGGCTGGGAAGGCCCGTGACATTGCTGGCGTTGTCCTCCGTTGTCTGTCTGGTCTTATCTTCCGGTGGCGCCCTGATTATTGCGTACATGTATATCTCAGGGGCCGTTGACACTTATTTATACAGGCATGCACTGCTGGGCTATCTTCATTTTCAATACAATGGTTTTTTCAGCCTGGCCATCTTCGCATTGCTCTTCAATAATATAGGCCGGGCCGCCGACAGAAAGTTGCTGAAAAGCATTCCCTGGTTTGCCTCTTTGCTGTCTGCTTCCATCATACCTTCCTTATTCCTGACCGATCAGTGGCAGGTCCATAATCCCTGGTTCCGGGTGATGACTATGATTGGAAGCCTGTTTATTCTGCTCAGCCTGTTCTTCTTTGCAGCCATCGTCCATGCCGTCTATCCGGTGTACCAAAGGGGACAGCCGGTGATCCGGCTCCTGGTCTTTGTATCCATGGGCTTCTTTATGCTGAAGCTACTCTTACAATGCCTTGGCATTTTTCCGACCGTCATAAACATCATATTTGGCCGCCGGCCGATGGTCATGGGATTCCTGCATATGGTCTTTTTGGGATTTGTAAGTCTCTTTTTATTGGCCTATATGTCGGAAAAGGGATTCCTGGACAGCATGAAAAAAACCACCAGGGCCGGACTGCTGATATTTGCAGTTGCAGTAATTTTCAATGAAGGGCTATTGACGACGCAAGGTATGGCAACGCTGTTTACCAGCGGCATGGGCCTGTTCCCATGGCTCCTTTGGGTGGCAGGGATCTGTCTTCTTGCAGGAGCTCTGTTAATTTTCCTTTCACGAATAAGGAGCAGGTGAACTTTAACATTATTTCTTTCCATCATTTTGGCGCATAAACTCCAAAACATCACGTGCCTGACTGTCTGTAAGGTCCTGGTCCGGCATCCGTATCAGACACACCGCCAAATCGGCTTGTGCAGCGAGATCCTTATCCAGCATAACTTTTGTATTAGTGATCCAATTCATGATCCACGCTGGTCTCCGCCTGTTTGTTACACCCGCCCATCCGGGCCCAACCAGCATTTCTGTAGTAAGCTTATGGCAGGCAAAACATTTCGTCTGATAAATGGCCCGGCCGCTCGCTATCATCTTGTCGTCCAGCGGATGTGTCAGTTGGACGTGATCGAACCTGCCGACCCCTTTGGAATTAATACCCATGAAAACGATCACGGTATCGCCTGCTCCTTTCACCACTCTGGGCTTGCCTGCGGATTCGGGAGCGCCGGGCTCCGCTTGCTTAGACTTGCACTGCGCCGCCACGAGGCCGATGCAGGCAGCAACGATAAAAAATAATATAGGTTTCATACAACTGAAGGTTTTCTTTTGTAGTAATTCCCATGATGAATGCTTCACAAACATGACCCCGCTATTGTGTAAGGAAAGCTACGATCTTATCTCTTTCCTTCTCAGTCAGCTGTGCCCTTGTTTGCATATGCATTCCAATCGTCACCCATTGTTCATGGGAAAAGGTGTTGGGGGATGGTGTATTATGACATCTTTGACAGTTCTCTGCCCAAAGTTGTACGCCACTCTTACCTGCTACCTTTTGACTCTCCATGCAGCTATTCATTAGGACGGCACATACAATGACTGTACCTGCGATCATCATCCACGTCATACGATTTATATTGTTTGCTTTCATAAAACAATTTTTAAAGTTGAATGGAGAATTGTAAGTATATATTGTTCATATCCGTGGTGCCGGCTGTTCCACCTGCAGAGACATTGGCGGTGCTAAGAGAGTGGCTCCAGGCATAGGTAAATTTGAGAACGCTTCTCCAGTTCAGCCAATAATCCAGACCGATGTCTTCTTCATGGTATTTGGCCCCCCAGATGGAATTGCCGGGTGTCGTATAGTTGACGTATCGAAATGCCAGCTCCAGGTTCTTTATCAGTTTGTCCGAGGCTGACACCGGCCGGATCGAAATTTGGGCAAATGCGGATGTGCTTTTATTATCGAATGAATAGGACGATGAATCAGTGGGTTTCATATATTGCTGGCTATTGACCAATATCCGGCTATATTGTCCCTTTATATTAAAAAGAAAGGGATCCATCTTATTTACGTAGCTCAGGTCAGCCCCATACATGGTGGTATTTGCGTTGTGATAGTTGGAGCCAGCATCCGCCACGCCGCCATACAGGCCGGAGGCGCCAATTTCAAGAGAAGAATTGGAGAAAGGCAACAGTGCCAGTCTTCCGCACACCGTCTTATTGGTATTATTATCCGTTACCCCTGCATTCTGTAGCTCGCCGTCTGGCAGGAGTTGCAACCCGTTGGTAAGACTTACATCATAGCTCCATTTCATATTCCCCAACGGCAGGCCCCCGCTGATCCCTATTCCAAAATCCGTTCCTGGAAGATCAATACCCACCGGATCCGGTGCAACCTTGTCAATCCAACCTGCGGCTAATCGCTTGTTGTAAATGCCAAAGGGCAATACAAAATAACCGGCACGTATGGTTACTCCCGGCGCGGCAAAATAGGAAATATTGGCCCAGTTGACGCCGACGGAACTGCCGTCAAAGGCGGGTTCAAATTCCAGGAGCCATTTTGTCCCATGCCTCCACAAAAGCATAGGACTGAATTCATAGCGGTCGGCGTCGCCGAGGCTGTTGGTCTTGGAAATTTGTGCGGGTCCGCCATCAGGCGTGAAAGTAGTCTTGTTCCTTACAAATCCGAATGTGGCAAGTCCGACTACCATAAAATGGCTTTCACCATGCTTTTGATCGGCTACCTGCTGTTCGAGCGCCGCTACCCGATTAAGAAGGGTCGAATCCACCGTGCTCTGTTGCGCTTTTACCGTATTTACCAGGAGTAAGGACGCGCAGGAGAAGCACATACATCGATTTACGATTTTTCTCGGACTCATACGTTAGTTTTTTAAGTGTTATAACTTGGCATCATTTCTTTTTCGCCGTCTTCGCCAGCGAGCGGATATAGGTGATCAGTTCCCATCTCTGCTGCTCGGAGAATATTTTTTTGTAACCAGGCATGGGGCTGCGGCCTTCGGAAAGCTTCCAAAAAAGACTACCGTCCGATTCGGCTTGCACGGCCGCAGAAGTGTGGTCGGCCGGCTTAGGATTTAACCCCGGAGCAGCCGGGCCGTCCCCCCTGCCTTTGTCACCATGACAGGGACCGCAATTGGCTGCATACATCACTCTGGCTTCTGCCAACATGCTGGCATTGCCAATGAGAGGGTTCTTCACACTTTCAGCATCCTTGGGCGCAAGCCAGCTGGTCGACTGCGCATTGGTTCCGAAAATGGAGAAATTCAGTATAAATAAAAGGAAGATAAAGCGGCGACGCTGGGAGGACAGTAATAGTAATGATGTATAATTATTTTTCATACTATGTAATGTTTTGATAAATAAATTTAATTGTATATTGTAAAGAATCATATGATCCAGGTCAGGCGACCACGTGAATAAAGTCAGATCAAAAGAGGGGATATCCGGTCGCTTAAGACACGGCAGTAGAGAACTTTACATGTTAAATTATTGATAATCAAACATTTTCCATGACACGCACCAATAAATCTATAGGGGGATCTACAAAGGAACGCTGGAGGGGAATGAAAAATTCAGGAAGAACCTTCCTGATTGGCCGGCGTTTGATAGGTGGGCCCTTACCTGGAAATCTTCCATTTTCCGGAGCCATATTTTAACGGGCCCCGTTCATGGGACGATCGTAAATTGGTTTGCACATAAATATGAGTACACAGTTTTGATAATTGGATGAGGCGTTCGATCGAAAACGCCTCATCGCTCGGAAAAAAAACCTATGCGATCGCAATACTCTGCACGCTTTTTTCGAAAGCAGTCTCCTTCACGCCTTCGATCTTTAATCCTTCAGCACGAAAAAAGGAGATATCCGTTATGCCCAGAAAGCCCAATATAAACTTCAAATAGGGACTGACATGATCAAACGATTGAAATGGCCCCTCCGAATATACCCCGCTTGAGGCTGTCGCAATGTATGCCTTTTTGTTTTTCAGAAAACCTTCCGGCTTCCCTTGCTCATTGTAGCGAAATGTGATGCCAGGCCTTACAACATGATCCAGGTAGGCTTTCAGGGTGGAGGGAATAGCGAAATTGTAAAATGGCGCACCGATGACGTAAATGTCGGCTTCCTGCATTTCCCTGACTGCCTCGTCGGAGACCTGGATAGCATTGGCCTGCTCGGGAGTTCTGGCGGCATCCGGAACAAACCAGGAACCAATCTGCAATTCGTCCAGGTGCGGGAAAACGTCAGCCGCCAGATCCCGCTCCTTCACTGTCGCATCAGAATATTTCGCTTTAATTTTATCGATAATTGCGTCCCCCAGTTTTCTGGTGACAGATGCCTCGCCCCTGGGGCTTGAAATAATATGCAACACGTTCTTTGCCATAACTGCGAATTTATTTTTTAGATAGAGCAAATCTATGTATACTTACTATCTAAATATTAGGAGTAAACAAAAGGTTACTAGTAACCTATAAGTTAGTACTTCGGAAATGGGACAGATTAAAGAGTTAAAACCAGCATATACAGAAGCCCGTTGTGGCAAACACCTATCCGCCACGGAAGACGCACTATACGTCATTGGCGGTAAATGGACGCTGAGAATAGTCATCGCTGTATTGAGCGGCCACCTGCGCTTTAATGATCTGCAGCGCACCATAAAGGGCATATCCGCAAGAGTGCTTTCATCGGAACTGAAAGACCTTGAGCTCAACGGACTTGTCAAAAGAGTGGTACTGGCCGATCAGAAGCCCGTTGTAACGGAATACGTACCGACCGAATACACGAGAACGCTAAAAGACGTTATCTCTGCCCTGGCCGAATGGGGCGAAAAACATAAGAGGAAAATTACCAGGCGGGAGTAGCTGTCCAATTATCAGAAACTGTCAATTGCGGCTGTAATCCCTGCTTAGACCAATATGGCCGACCCATCCGCAGGTTCATCGCTTTTCATTAGCTTTTGGATATTTTCCAGGGTCACCTGTGCTATCTGGCTCATGGCCTCTGACGTAAAAAAGGCCTGGTGTCCTGTAATGAGCACATTCGGAAAGCTCATCAAGCGTTGTATTTCGTCATCATCGATGATCTTGTCCGAGAGGTCCCGGAAAAAAAGGTTCTCCTCCTGTTCATACACATCGATCGCCAATCCCCTGACCTTATGGGATTTCAAAGCCTCGATGATATCCGAGGTACAGATCAGTCCTCCCCGGCTGGTGTTGATCAGGATAACACCCGTTTTCATTTTCGACAGCGTCCCTTTATGGATCAGATGATAATTGTCCTTTGTCAGCGGGCAATGAAGCGAAATGATGTCTCCGCAGCCAAGAACGTTTTCCAGGCTGTCGTATGCTACCCCCGCCTCCCGCAAGGCCGGATCGGGTACCGTGTCATACGCAATGACGGTGGCGCCGAAGCCTAGCATGATCCTGCTAAAGGCCTTCCCGATCTTTCCGGTTCCGATGACACCGATCGTCTTGCGGTGAATGTTCAAACCCAGTAATCCATTGAGCGAAAAATTCTGCTCTCTGACACGGTTGTATGCCTTATGCGTATTCCTGATCAGCGTCAGCAACAAAGCCACCGTATATTCCGCAACCGCTTCCGGGGAATAGGCAGGCACTCTGCATACCCGGATCCCATATTCTTTCGCTGCCTTCAGATCCACATTATTGAATCCGGCGCATCTCAAGGCAATGATCCTGACATTCCGGGCTGCCAGTATGTGGATCACCTCTCTGGTACATTTGTCATTGACAAATACGCAGACGACATCCGTATTTTCAACAGCATTGACTATATGTGGCCCCAGATGGGTTTCAAAATATTCGAAATCGAAGCCGAATCCGGCATTGCTCTGATCGAAGAACTGCCGGTCGTAAGGTTTGGCCGAAAAGAAACTGACTTTCATAGCAGGATGAAATAATAATCATGAAAGTACAATATTGGACCGTTATTCCGCATCAACTTTCGCATTTTCATAGATCAACTGCAATACGCCCAAATCCAGTTGCGCCGAATGTACCAGCTTCAATTTGCTGAGAGGAAAATGCTCTTTGAAAAATTTTTTTCCACTGCCCATGATCACCGGGTGAACCAGGAAACGATATTCATCGACCAGGCCTGCTTCCATCAGCCCTTGCGCCAGGGTGGCGCTGCCATCTAACAGGATATAGCTGCCCTGCTGTTGCTTCAGCTTTTTAACCTCCTCTATTACATTCCTGCTAATGATCGTGGAGTTGTTCCAGTCGGCTTTTTTCAGGGTCGTCGATACTACGTATTTAGGCGCATTGTTCAGTTTGTCCGCCACGCCCATTTCGTTGTTCTTTAATGCAGACCAGTAAGGCGCCAGCATTTCATACGTGGTTCGGCCATATAGGAAGGCATCCGCTCCGAGAATATCTTCAATAATGCATTTTGCCCGGCTGTCGCTGTGGTAAGAGGCATTCCATACGTTCATTGAGCCTGCGTCAAAAACGCCATCCAATGTGATCCATTCTTTTACGATCAGTTTTTTCATGACTTGTTTTTTGGGTGATTGATGGTACAAAGTAACAACAACCAATGTGCGGGGAATAGAACGGACCCGACAAAATAAAGTATTGATAATCAATCCTAATTGCCGGGTAGGCGCTTCAAATAGTCGCCTGGCGTCAGAAGGGTGAACTCTTTGAAAACGCGGATAAAATGGCTTTGATCGGAATAGCCATGGTCATAGGCGATATCAGTGAGCCTGTTGTAGTGCCCCTTACTGAATTGATCGAAGGCGGCATTGAACTGGCATATCTTCCTGAATAATTTCGGCGGCACGCCTATGTGTGATTCGAACAGGCGTTGAAAGGTACGTTCCGTTATGCAAAGCTCGCTTTGTAAAGTTTTGAGCGAGACCAGTCCGCGGTTTTTCACGATCTCGAGGGTAGACCATATAATGGCCTTGTCATCCTGTCCACGACTGGTTGCTGATAATTTCCGCACATAATCATTCATGAGCTGTATACGGGCGGGTAAAGATCGGGCATTCACCAATTGCTCTACCAGGTTCATACTTTTGGCCGGCCGCATGACGCCTATATCTATGCACAGGTCCTTTATTTCCCGGGCATTAAAATCAAAAAAGTATTTCACCAGGTAGGGGTGTAAAAAGTAAGCAATCACCAGCAGGTCGCCGGAAGCATCTAATTGAAAAGGCCGCACATTCTGCCCATACAATACCAACTGCGCAACGGCATCTCTTCTTTTGTTACGGGTGCTCTGGAAAACAATGCTGGGATAACCTTTGGCCACCAGGGGTATGGTCATATTCTGTAATAAACGATCATCTTCCATGACAATGATTTCGTGGACATAGCTGGAAACATCAGCGTCAGGAACAATTGATCTCAGTTTCACCCACTCAAATTAGAGAATCACATCCAATATTCCATTTATTTAACTTCTTTTTTAGTTTCCGCCTATTATCTTCATCCGGACATTATGTAACCGTGTTCCAGCGAAAATAATCATTCAGCCCCTACATGACCAGACATCCTGCTTTATCAGTAACTGCGGTTTTTGTCATACCCGTTTTCTTCGCCTCCTGCGCCACTGTATTGAATGGACCGGCACAGAATATCCGGATCGGCACGGATAAGAATATCAGGCGGGTCTCCATGGAAAATGCACTTTTTGAAGATAGCTCCGGGCGCCCATCCGAGGTGCCCGGAACTTATTTGGTCCGGAGAAATAACAAGACCCTGGTTATTCATATACAGCTCGATTCCGGCGAGAAGATCCTCCGGATCCGGCCGCATAATTCCTTGGCCTATTGGCTCAACATTGAAAACTATTGCTTAGGCATGCTGGTCGATAAGGATAATCCGAAACGTTATGCCTACCGCTGCTGGAGCTATCTGGCGCTTAAAGACACGGCCATCACATTGCGACGGTTTGCGCCTGTTCCCCTGGGAACAGTTCGCTTTTCCCTATCTGTGCCCCTTATTAATTCCTTCAGCTTGATTTCGCCGGAAGGCCGGTCTTCTCCCACAGGTCCTCTTGGGCTGGAAGCCGGGGTTGACTATTTTTATAAGCCGGATCACTATATTTCTCTTTCCGCAGGTGCGGCAAGCAGCGTATTTGCCGATCATCTTGGCAAGGGGTATTTCACGACAGGACACACTTTTTTTGGCAGTATCAGGAACAACCTTGTCATCGGCAGCTTCGATCTGGGTTACGGGCTCAGCTTCTCAAACCTTTTCTGGCAGAAAGTTACCAGGGGTGACACGGTGAACCTGGACAGGTCAGTAAGGAGCACGGGGATAGGATTCAGCCTTTCCGCGCAATACCGGGTTAGCAAGTCCTTCAGGGTCGGCATACTCTACCAGCCAGGGTTATATACAGTCAGTCCCACACCGTCGTTCAATTACCAGCATTACATCTCAGCGGGTTTGGCCTGGAGATGGCCGATCAAACGAAGGATCTGACGGTTTTTAAGGATGCTACCGCCACCCATACAACGCCGGTTGTTATCCATAAGTCTGCAAAATTAAAGATGCCCGATCGCAGGGAGCATAGTCCCACGTTCATAAAGTCTGTGACGTGCCGGTGGAAGAGCAGTCTGTCCAGTATATTTCCCACCCCACCGGCGAAGATCAGGCTAAGAGCCACTATTTTCCGGGGTCGGATACATCGGGCGCGGACTATCACATACGCAAACAAAGCCAGCAAGATGGCCAATGGCAGCATTCCCAGGAGCCAAAAGCTTAGGTGGGGGTTGAGAGCTTCCCCCAAACTCATGGCTGCCCCTGTATTCTCGACATATTCCAGCCGAAAACTGTCATGGAAGAAGGTTCGGGCCGGCATGTCCCTAAGATATTTTTTGGCCAGGTCCTTGCTCGCGCGATCCCAGCTGATGAGGGAAAGTGAAAGCGCACAAAACAACAGTATCCGGGGATTAATTATAGACTTCATTTTTTCATTGGTCGCCCCGTCCTCGTAATTGTTACAGCAAGATGGGGAAGCCCGTATTCGAACTTTTCGTATCTTATGCCCCGACCATCAAAATCATTTGCATGAGTATTCCTTCCCGGCTGAATCGTACACTCGGCTTACGTCTGGCGATTTTTATAGTAATAGGAAATATTATCGGATCCGGAGTATATAAAAAGGTAGTCCCGATGGCCGCCGAACTTCATTCTTCCGGATGGGTGCTGATATGCTGGGTATTGGGAGGGATCATTTCTTTATTCGGCGCCCTTAGCAATGCAGAGATTGCCAGTATGCTGGCGGATACAGGCGGTGAATACACCTATTACAAAAAGATCTATGGCCGGTTTTTCTCTTATTTATATGGGTGGTCAAATTTTACGGCCATCAAAACGGCTGCCATTGCGGGCATTGCTTATGTATTTGCCCAATCGTTAAACAGTGTGGTTCATCTGCCGACCGTGCTTGCTTCATGGTCAGACATTGGCGTTCTGGGCATCTTTTATCCTTTTGCGGCTTTTGAGATCAAGCTTACTGCCATCCTATTGATCATCATACTGACATGGATAAATACAACGGGCCTGAAAACGGGAGCAGGATTAAGCACTGGGTTAATGTTGCTGGTTTTGGCGGGTATCATGTTGATCGTACTATTTGGATTCAGCAGCCCACAGGCTGTCCTGAACGCCCCTTTCCAAATGAAGACCGCCAATGCAGCCCCGGTGACCATTAGCGCCATCTTTACCGCTATGCTGGCTGCCTTCTGGGCGTATGAGGGCTGGAATTCGGTGGGTTTTCTGGGAGGCGAAATAAAGGACCCCCATCGCAATGTCCCTTTAAGTATTACCATCGGGCTACTGGTCGTAATAACCGTTTATATCCTGGTCAATACGGCCTATCTGGCTTTACTGCCCTTGCCCAGATTGGTTGAAATGCGGACTTCCGGTGCTTCGATTGCCGCCGTGGAAGCCGTAAAGGTCTTTTGGGGCTATGGCGGCCTCATTTTTATTTCCATTCTTATCCTGATAACGACATTAGGATGCACACATACGACGATATTGAGCAATTCACGCACTTATTACGCCATGGCCCGTGAGGGCGTATTCTTCCCTAAAGTAAGCAAATTGAATAAAGCCCAGGTGCCCGCGAATGCTTTATGGTTCCAGGGAGTGTGGGCCTGCCTGCTTGTCCTGTCCGGCACTTTCGACCAGCTTACTGATATGCTGATCTTTGCTGCTTTTATTTACTACGGGGCCACTACCCTCGGTGTTTTCATCTTGCGAAGAAAGATGCCTGATGCTCCCCGGCCTTATAAGGTATGGGGATACCCGGTAGTACCGGCGTTGTTCATCCTGTTTTGCCTGTCACTCATTGTGAATACTATTATTACACGGCCAAGAGAAGCAGCCATAGGATTGACATTGATATTACTGGGTATTCCGTTCTACTGGTGGTTCAACAGGAAGGCCACGCCATTATTATAATCCTATCAATTTCAGGAACTCCTCTTTTTTCCTGCGCGAAACATCCACGAGCTCGCCGTTTTGCATTTCAATGGTGCCGCCGTCGCCTTTTATGTAGCGCTTGATGAAATGGAGGTTGATCAGGTGGGAGTGGTGTGGCCGGAAGAACAGCTGGGGGGGCAGCAGGTCTTCAAATTCCTTGAGGGTTTTGCTGACGGTGAGTTTGGGGCGGTTGACGAAGCTGAAGACGGTATAATTGCTGTGAGCTTCGATGTGAATAATGTCGCCGATGTCAAAGAAAAGGAGGCCATCGATGGTGGAAATGGCTATTTTGTTCAGGGTATGTTTCAGGTTGTGGGCGAGCGCTTCGATCTTCGTAGCAGTGCTGCCTTGTTGCGGGTTGTTTTTTATCCGTTGGATGACGGCCTTTAATTCCTCAATGTCCACGGGTTTTAAAAGGTAGTCGAAGGCGGCGAACCGGATCGCCTTGATCGCATAATGATCATAAGCGGTGGAGAAGATGAGGTGAAAGTTCTGCTGGCGGACGCGGAGCAGCATGTCGAACCCGCTGATCCGGGGCATCTCGATATCGAGGAAAACAATGTTGGGCTGGAGGTCCTCGATGAGCCGCAGCCCTTCTTCCCCGTCGCCCGCCTCGCCTGCCACGGTTACATCCGGGCAGTAGTCCATTAATTTTTGCCGGAGCGCGAGACGCCCTTTGGGTTCGTCGTCTATGATAATTGCAGTGATCATCAACTTATTTTTAATGAGACCTGGACGCGGGTGCCGGCTGGCTGGCCTTCCTGTACCAGGTCTGTTATGACAACGGGAATATGCTCTTCCCGGTTGAAAAGGTTTACTCTGTCGCGGCTCATCTCCATTCCATAGGAACGATGTTGGGAAGTGCTTATGGCGGCGGAACGTCCTACGCCATTGTCCTCGACCAGGAAGATAAGGTGTTCGTTTATTTTGCTGATGCTGATGATCAGTCTGCCGCTGGTTCCTTCCCTGTGGCGCAGCCCATGGAGGATCGCATTCTCTACATAAGGCTGTACGATCAATGGAGGGACGCGGTAGTCTTCCTCCAGCAGGCTGTCATCGACCCGGATCTCGGCCGTAAACCTGTTCTCGTTGCGGAAAAGTTCGAGATCGATGTACAGTTGCAGAGTTTCCAGATCACGGGTAAGGCTTATCGTGTGTTGTTTGGAGCTGTCCAGGATATTGCGGATCAGCCGGGCAAATTTATTAAGATAGACGGTTGCTAGATATTTGTCATTGCTCTGGATGAGGGCGTCGATGCTGTTGATACAGTTGAAAATGAAATGAGGGTTCATCTGCGCCCGCAGGGCCATCATCTCTGTGGTGGCGATCTGTTGCTTCATACGGGCTTCCTGGCGCAGACCGCGGTTATACCACCGGAACAGGAAAAAGATCAGGAATGTGGCGGCCGCTGCCACGAGTACCCGGAACCACACCGTGGCCCAAAACGGGGCCGCGATCCGGATAGACAGGATGGCGGTATCCCGGATGTTATCGCCGTTCTCCGTTCTTGCGAGAAAGGTATAACTGCCCGGCGGCAGATTGGTATAGCTGGCATAACCGCGTGTTCCACCGTATACCCAGTCCCGGTCGACGCCTTCCAGCCGATAGTAGTATTTGGTCCGTTCGATATCTGAGAATTGGAGATTGGAAAATTCTATTCCGATGAAATTCTCCTTATAGGACAGTTGAACAGGCATTTGCCGGGTGGTCAGGGAATCAGTGAACAGGGGATTGGAGAAGACTTTGAAGCCAGTGATGGTGACGGGCATGGCCCTTTTCCGGACGGCATTGATCTCTTCGGGAAGAAAGGCGACAATCTCCGAGTTGGTCCAGGTGATCCATTTTCCAGTGGTTGAATGTAAAAAATTGCAGCCGCTGAACGAGGTATTGATCAGGCCTTTTTCCGGCTGGCAGACGAATGCTTTTTTGCTTACGGGATCGTAATTTCCGATGGAATAATCCGTGCTGAACCATATTTTGCCCTGGGCATCCGTCTCGACGGCATAGGCAGACCAATGGGGCCGCTCTTCGTTGACGGGAACTTTGCTGAAGATCTTTGTCCGCCGGTTGAAAAAGTAAAGGCCATAATTCTCCGTGGAGACGATCAGCACCGAGTCGTTGTAGCGATTGATGCCCCAGCATCGGACGTTGCTGCCGGCATAGGGGTGATGAACGGCGATAAAACATCTTTTTTGGATGTCGTATTCACCAAGTCCATTCCAGGTGCCGGCCCAACAGGTGCCGTGGTCGTCCACAAAGAGGCTTTCGATGGAGGAGAGGGTCACGGAGGAGGGCTGGCCCCTGTCATTGTAGGGGATAAATCCGGACTGCTGCCGGCTGAAAACAATGATCTTGCCATTGTGCAGGCCGAGCAGGGTGTTGCCGTCCTTATCCCTGACCATGCACTTTATAGTGCGGGCTTCTGTCTCGGGCGGACGAATGGTTTTAACGAGCCGGCCGGCGGAATCGATGATATGCAGGAAGCCGTGCTGGCAGCCGGCCCAGATGACCCTGTTTTCCTGCTCGACGAAACTCCAGACCATATTTTTGTCATATTCCCTGTTGAAGAAAAAGTGTTTTTTAAGACGGAAGGCCTCGTCGTAGACGTTGATACCTCCTCCCCAGCTGCCTGTCCACAGGTCTTTTGTAGAGGTGAGCGTCGCCGCGCTGATCTGGTTGATCGCCATGGAAGGTTTAGCAGGATCCTGGCAGCTGAGTGTGCTGAAGTACATCCGATAGGGATTGAAAATGCAGATGCCTTTATCCGTGCCGAGCCAGATATTCTCTTCCCTGTCCTGGAAGATGGCATTTATCTGGTGGTTATATTGCAAGGCCAGGTTGTTGCCGGGCTGCCGTAGAAGGTACCGGAAGCTGTTGGTCTCAAAATCGTATGACAGGAGGCCGGCTTTGGCGGTAGCCAGCCACAATACCCCGTGGTCATCCATGAGGACGTCGGACACCCAGCAGGGCAGCGCAGCCTGGTTTCCCTGCTGCTCCAGGATGGAAGCCAGCGAGTAGGCGGATAATTTTTGCGTGTGACGGTCAAAGCGGTAAAAGGAGTCGGACCAGTTCAACAGCCAGATATTGCCGCGACCGTCCGCAACGATCTTGTGGAAGTTGGCAGCGATCGTCTTCACGGCGGCCAGCAAAGGGTCATTGCCAGGGTTGAACTGCGGCGAAGAGACCGTTTTGTCGCGGTCGTTCAACAATAGCAATCCATAGGTGGAATCCCTGATCCATGTCTGCCGGCGTTGTTCGTCTTTTATAAAAACGGCCCGGTGGTACCGGTCATTACCGGGTTCTTTCAGGAGCGCAAGCCCTTTTTGGTCGCCTTTCTGTGAGCTGCTGTCTGTCCAGTATTCCCAGATGGTCCAGCTCTTATTATTCCAGCCACGATACGTGGCGCCGGCGGCGGTGGACATCAGCTCTTCCGGTGCCAGCTCCGTCGATGTATTGGTCAAAAAGCTCCATTGCCGGGGGCGTTGGTCGGGCTGTTCGTAAAAGATCCCGCCGCGGGCGTTATCCGGGTAAACATAGTAGACGCTTTGTGAGCCGGGTTTGGCGTCGGGATTAAAACAATCCATGAACCTTAAACCGTCGTAACGCTGTAAACCCTTTTCCGTTCCGATCCAGATATATCCCTTCCTGTCCTGGGTAAGCGAATAGACATCGTTGCTGTTCAGTCCATTGTTATTGTCAATGTTGCGGAAATTGTATTTGACGGCGAGTGGTTTGGCATTGGTGGTCTGGACTTGCGCCCGGGCCTTTGTATAGGGCAATAATAGTATGAGCCAGCACCAATACCGCATTTTTAAAATTACTGTAATTTTTTAACTTTTCAGGATCATACATATGGTGATCCTGGATGGAAAATTAGGGGGGAAGCCCTTCCAGGTTGACTGTATTTAGCAGTTGACAGGAATGGTTGAGCGGTTGACGCGGGTGCCTAAACGGTTTTCGATCATAGCTGCAACCTTCTTTTCAGGACACCTGTTTTGTTGTCCTGTCCTTTATATCCGGAGAAGGGCGGCGCCATGCTTTCTACTGCCTTCAGCAAAGCCATCTTATCGTCGGCCTGTAATTCGTCGATGTCATAGAAATAAGTGCGGATAGTATACATAAATGCATTACAGGAAAGGATACCGACAATGACCTGACGTTCCACACGCAGATATATTTTGCTATTATTATCTTCGACGCTCCTGCTCTGCCAATCGGTGAGGAGGGCACCCGGAGGCGGCATGGGATGATGGTTCAGGCGTTCGTCTGTCGATATATCCCAGGCAAATCTGATGAACGGGCCTTTCTCCATGGCGGGAAGAACCAAATGCAGGGCGGCGAAAGGCTTTCCGATCTTTTCCGCAGCCGACCAGTGGTTCGGCGCCGACAGGTGAATGGCGGCGAGCCAGTCTCTTTCATTTTCAACCTGACATATCGCAATATCTTCCTGTACCTGGCTGGCTAATGCGTCAAAAAGGGAAATATAGGACCTGTGCTCAATGGCCATCCAGTCATTCTTCCATTCCAGGGTTCCGCCTGTAATCTTATTATGAAAGATAAAATGCCCTTTCTGCTCAGTCAATACAAAATCCGCTGAGTACTCTTTCACGAGCTGTCCGGCCAGCAGCTTATTCACGGCTGTAAGTGTACCAGGATAGAGGTCCTTTTCCAGGTAATATTTGCCGATGGACTCTTTACGGCACTCAAATTTATTGTTAAGATAGGTATGATATTGATAATCCAGCTGGAAGACGGCCTGGTCAGCAGGATTGGCATTGGACATTGAAACAAAACCGGGTGCGGTGGAATATTGCCCGTCAAGAAAAGGTAAGTACTTCATATAGATGGGATAATATACAAAAAATTACTCCGCGGAAAAAATGAAGTTTTCTTGCCTGCGGCGTAACTTTAAGAGACAAAAGACCTTTTTTATGGCCAAGTCATTACTTCTGGTGTTTTGCTGCGCCTTTCTCACCCAAGGACTTTGGGCACAGACGCCCCGGCGGGATACGGCCATCCCTCAAAAATTAGAATTTAAGAAAGCTGGCCCGGGCCGGGCGGCTCACCCGGCTTACTTTACAAAAAAGGCGTCTTTCGGGGACACTGATACCTCCCGGAGCCTGATGTATATGAGGTCAGGCAAACGGGACTCTGTCCAGCTTGGACTGCCGGCGAGAAAAAATAAGAAAATAGATTTTCAGATCAAGGCTACCCAACGGGAGCCGCTCTTCCGAAGGCAATAGGCGGGTGAACGTAGACCTTACACGGGATGTTGATGCTTTTGGACCTAAATTACTTAGTAACGCTAAGGGAAACACTTATTTTTCAAATTACTCCTGTAAATTTTCAATTCCATGAGGTTGTATCACTAGCTTTTACGTTCTTGATGTAACAGGCCCGAGAAACTTTTCCTAAGCGTTGCATTCCCGTTCAATCAGGAAAAAGGTTATGCGTGAAACAACACTACCAGCTGTAAGGAATAACTTTAGAACACCATCGTTCAATAAGAGTGGATCTAAGTTACTCTGTTTGGCAGCCCTGTCGCTAATGTCGCTTACCAGTATAAAAGCGCAACACGAGACGGACTACAAGGTACATGCCAATATTATTTACCGGTTCACAAAATATATTGACTGGCCTGCTGATAAAAAATCAGGGGATTTTATTATTGGGATAGTCGGGGATTCGCCACTGTATGATGAACTAAAAAGCTTAAGCGTCAGTAAAACGGTCGGTAGCCAGAAAATAGTGGTCGTTAAGATGTCTCCTTCGGCGAATGCATATAGCTGTCATATGCTTTTTATCAGCGATGAAGAGAGTGCCAGCATAAAAAGAATTGCGGCCCTTACTGCAGGGACCGCGATCTTAATTATTTCGGAATCCGACGGCCTTGCCCGTAAGGGGTCGTGTATCAATTTTATTACCGTGGACGAGCGCCTTAAACTGGAGATTAATAAGGGCAATGTTGAACAAAGGAATTTGCGTATCGCATCGGAACTCCTTGAATTGGGAATAATCATAAAATAGAATGCATACCTCATGCGAAGACCATAGAATGCCATGAAAACGAATATCACCATCAGGAAAAGAATATACTGGAGCTTTTTTCTCCTGGTATCCTTATTCGTAATTAATGGCGCCATCACCATTGCTATCATAAACAGCAATAAAAAGTCATCTGCTATCCTTTCCAAAGTAATTGATCCCTCTCTTCAGGCTATGGATGATTTTAAGAAAATGATGCTTGAATCAAAAATGTATGCTACCAATTGGGTGTTTTTGAGATATAAGCAGGAGGATAAGGAGCTGCTGAAAATGATCCACAATTCTGACTATGGAGAATTAAAGAAAAGGATGAATGGTTATGCCAGGCAATGGACAAACAAAAACTGGGTTGACAGCTTGAACAGGGTGTATGCGGGATTCGACCAGCTACTGGATATCGAGAAGGGCATCATGATCTCGTTAAAAGAGTTTTCGGATTATGACGATCCCGTGACCAAACTGGAGGCGGAACGAAAAATTGAAGAGGAAGTCCTTCCAAGGACCACTGCCTTGATGAACGCTTTAAGCAATATTTACTCCTATGAGCAGGAAATAAGAAATCAGGTTAACAGCAGAGTAGAGCGTTCTTCCTGGCTGCTGACGAATATCATTCTTGCAAAATCCATTGCCATCATTTTTGCCGGGATCTTCCTTTCCATGTATCTGGCCAGGGTGATCATCCGGCCTATCAATAAACTGAAGATCATCATAAATGACCTTGGCAAGGGAATTACCCGGAAAATTGAAGATGTAACCAGCAGAGATGAGATGGGAGAAATGGTCCGCAGTGTCAATAATCTATCCGAGAAACTGATGGGGACGGCAACTTTCGCGCATGAAGTGGGGATGAGAAACTTTAATATACCCTTTCGGCCGCTCGGTGATGAGGATACTTTGGGCAAGGCTCTTATTTCCATGCGGGATAATCTGAGGACCAGCGAAATGGAGCTGCTGCAAAGCTCAGCCGATCTTAACAAGAAAGAGCGGCTTCTGCAGGCAGTTGGTTCGGCGACCCACGAGCTCATTAGTAACAATGATTTTGAAACTGCTATTGGCAACGCCATCAAATTATTGGGTTTGCAAATGGGAGTCGATCGGGTGGAGACCTATTGTAATTATTCAGATAGCCTTAAGAATAGTATTTACAGCAGCCAGCTGGCCGGCTGGAATAATCTCACCAATGAAGTGGAATTTCATTCTCCGGCATTTCAGGAGCTGCCTTTTCATTCGATGACTGATATAGAACAAACGTTGCTGAAGAATAAAGTTTTCTACAGCGTCGTATCTGATTTGAAAGATCATTATGCAAAAGAATGGCTGGCAGGAAGGGAGGTGAAATCCGTAACCATTATTCCTGTATTTGCGGCGGATAAATTATGGGGGTTTGTTTGTATCCAGGACTGCAAGACAGAACGCGAGTGGACCCTTGCCGAACTGTCTGTGCTCGAGTCTTTTTCCGGCACATTAGGCTCGGCCATCGATCGTATCAGGATAGAGAAGCAAAGGAACAATGCAGAGGCCGCCAGCATCGCTAAAAGCGAATTTATGGCCAATATGAGCCACGAATTACGCACTCCCATGAACGGGATCATCGGGTTTACGGAGCTTGTATTAACAAGCGATCTTAAAAAGGTACAAAGGGAATATCTGCAGAATGTAAATAAGTCCGCGTATAACCTGTTGACCATCATCAATGACATACTCGATTTCTCCAAGCTTGAGGCTGGAAAGCTCATCATAGACAATACTACCTTTAAGCTCGATGAACTGATAGAAGACACCATCGATATCCTGTCTATTAAAGCCCAGGAGAAAAACCTGGAGCTGGTGTGCAATATTGATCCCCGCCTGCCTTGCCAATTCTTCGGTGACCAGGTGCGGATAAGGCAGATATTGGTCAACCTCATCGGCAATGCTATTAAATTCACCGCTGAAGGGGAAGTCTTCGTAACGGTGGAGCAGGAAGCTGCTGTTTATGAAAAGAACCACCGGAAATGTATGGATATTGCCATGTCGGTACGGGACACTGGGATTGGCATCGCCCCTGAAAAAATAGATGCAATATTTGAAAGCTTTACCCAGGCCGACTCATCCACCACCCGGAAATTTGGTGGTTCCGGGCTGGGGCTTACTATTTCGAAAAGCCTGGCGGAATTAATGGGTGGAACGCTGAAGGCAGAGAGCGAATATGGCAAGGGCAGCATCTTTACGCTTAGGCTTACCCTGGAGATCGCCGATGAGCATCCCCGCATTGAATTTCCTGCAAAAGGATCGTTGCGAAATGTATTGGTAATAGATGACAATGTGACCAATTGTAAGCTGATGGAGGGGATATTCGGCTACCTGGAGATCCCCTGTAAAAGTTGTCATAGTGGGGCAGAAGCATTGCAGGTTATTGAGAAGTCCATTAAGGACAGCCGACCCTTTGATCTTATTATCACTGACAACCAGATGCCCGAAATGGACGGTATTACATTGGCGCGGAAGATCGACCAATTGATCGGAGGGCATGCCCAGCCTTTCGTGCTTATGCTCTCGTCCCTGGAAAGGACCGTTTTCCAGCAGAAGGCGGAAATCATCGGCATCAATAAATTCCTTTCCAAACCCGTAAAGTTGGGCGATCTGATGACCCTGTTGTCCCAGCATTTTGGAAGAGTGAATTTGAATAAGGACCAGTTTGTCAATATGCCGACCACCGGCAAAGTATTTCAAAAAAGCAAGATACTGGTGGCGGAGGACAACCCGATGAATATGTTACTCATTTCCGAAGTGCTGGGTAATATGGGACTCGAGGTGATCAGGGCCAACAATGGAGAGGAGGCTATTGCCATGCTGAAGCTGTACGATCCTGAAATGATCTTCATGGATGTCAATATGCCGGTGATGGATGGGTATACGGCGACGAAGAACATCCGTCTTTTACCCCAGCCATATTGTAGTATTCCTGTAATTGCCCTGACAGCTGACGCCATGGAAGAGGATAAAGAGCGGTGTATGGAAGTTGGAATGAACGACTTCATATCCAAGCCATTTCGGCTGAAGGAGATAGAGGAGATCATGAATAGTTATTTGCGAAAAATATAGACATTTACTTATTGCTACCTGTTCCAAAGTTTTAATTTATGAACAAACGAGCCGCTTTGTTTGGCTCCTTCCATACAACGGGGCTACCTTGGACTATCAAAAGCAATTAGCGCCCTGCCTGTTTGCAATTGAGGTTGAACAATCCCACAATCCGTATTAATCCGCCCCTGAGCTTCATTACATCTTTCGACATTAGCCCTAGTTCATCAATTATCGAAAACTGCCGGCATTTACAGGGCGCTGCATGCTATTACTCTGATTGAAATAGTATTAAGCATACGGCATGAAAAAGAATGCGATTGTTGAGGTCATTTCCGCCCTGTTGGTTTTCTTATTTATTTACGCCGCCGTGAGTAAACTGCTGGATTTCAATAAATTCAGGTACCAGTTGGGTCAATCTCCTTTTATCACCGGATTTTCGGGGTGGGTGGCCTGGGCTATCCCATCGGGTGAAATAATAGTTGCTGTCCTCCTGGTCATCAGGCGTACAAGGATTACTGGCCTTTACCTGTCCTTTTTCCTGATGCTGCTTTTTACAGGGTATATATTTATCATGCTGAAATATAGTTCATACCTGCCGTGTTCATGCGGAGGAGTATTGTCCGGCATGTCATGGAAACAGCACTTTGTATTCAACCTGGTGTTCACCGGGTTATCATTATCGGGTATTTTAATACAGAATATACATTCACAAAAAAAACAACTAGTAGTATGAAAAAGTCAATTTCGGTGGTCGCAATCGCTGCCTTGCTTGCCGTGGGAACCGCATTTACAACGAAGTCTCAGACGGGGGGTTGGTGGAATGTCTATAATCCTATAGCAGGAAAAACTCCAGGTATTTACTTTGGGACGGCGGATCAGATCAAAGGTATATGGTGTCCTGGCGACAATAATGTGATATGCGCGTATTTGATAAGCAATACCAGCGTGGTGATCAAGAAGCCTTAATAATCTCCAGCTTTATTATATGAAAAGCTACCAGTATCTGCTAATAATTGTCTTGTCGGCTTTTGTTATCATCCTGGTAGTTTTTCATTTTGGCGATATTCCCAATAGACATAATAACGGGTTTGTAAGAAATTACTTTCCCAGTGCAATTTCCAAGGTGCAGGAGGCAGGCTTTCAGGACGTATTGTATGACATTGTCGGATCTACGGCTCGGTGTATCTATGTTACAACGGCAACACCCGGGGAGATCCTTGAAGTCAGCAGGAACCAGCATGATGGCACAAAGAGAATTAAGATCCCATTTTTTGCGAGGTTTTATGACAGCTTACAATTGGGCAGCCTCGCAGTCAAAATTGACTCTCCCTATGTTTATCTTTTTGCGGAAAATAAGCCGGCAATTGCGAAAACTACATTTGACTCCACCTTATTTGAGGTAAGAATTCTTCCACCGGGGCCATTTACTCGCGAAGCCATGGTAAGCAACGATTGTTTTATATTGAGAAAGATCGAACCCAGGCTGACCGACCAGGTATTTGTTCGTTATGATCTTAACACGGGCCTATTGAAAAAAGAAGATGGCATTTCTCAAATATATGGTGATGGCGGCGTCGTTTCGGACGGCCAATTACACTTCGATGCGGCAACGGGGAAACTATATTATATCTATTTTTATAAGAATTCAATTTTATCTTTTGACACCTCGCTTCATTTTTTGGCAAGATATTCCTCAATAGACACAACCAGCTCGTTTCATATCAGTACGGCGATCGTTAATAACAGCGGGACCGCGGCCTATACAAATGTTACTCCCGCAAATATGATCAACAGAGTAAATGATGTTCATAATGGACTTCTGTTTAATATGTCCACATTAAAGGCGGATAATGAAACCGATGATTTTTTTTCCGACCATTCAATTCTTGACATAATTGATTTGAAAAACGGGCGGTACCTGGGGAGTATTTATTTTCCCGCTCCCAATGGAAGTAAACCATCCAAGATTATGATTGCGGAGAATAAGTTGATTGCCCTGTATACCCATAGTCTAATCATCTACGATCTGCACTTGCATCCAGACCGGCAGGATCAGTAGCCTTTATTTTGCGTGAGAAATGGATTCGCGCTTCTTTGGGCCTGTGGGATGGGCCATAGGGCGGCGGTAGATCGCCAGGTTGACGGCTTGAGTGCCCCGAGGACCAGATCAATTTTATTGGTGCGCCGCAGATCGAGCCACCGGTGGCCAAATTCCGCAAATAATTCGATCCTTCTTTCCTGCTGCAGGGCTGCCGTCGCCAAATCCGCGGTCATCGATGTCGATAGGGGGGGCAGGCCGGCTCTATCACGAATAATGTTCAAATCCTGGATAGCCCCTGTGATCTTGCCTTGCTGTATCCTGGCTTCAGCCCTTATTAGATACTGTTCCGCCAGGCGAAATACAATATGGTACTCGCTTGCCGGACTTCCTCCCGGAATTCTGTATTTATAGGGGTAGTAATATAACTCACCCCCGATGTCCATATTGCCCGTCCAGTGGGTGATTCTCTTGTCTCCGGGCTCAAAGGCGTTAACAAAGTCATTGGTCAGCGGATAAATTGGGATCTGGGTCGGCGACCCGGGAATGAAGAGTGCTGCTTCCTGCGTATTGGAATACGGGTTCACCGGCATCAATTGCCATATCGTCTCGTTGCTGCCGTTCCCGAAGACACCCTCATCAATGGCGGTCATGGTATACACCCCGGAGTTAATGACAGAAGAAGCCTGCGATTCAGCCTCCGCCCATTTAGCCGTAAATAAGTAGGCCCTGGACAGCAGGGAAGTTGCTGTCCAGAGGTTGGGACGTACTCTTTGTTCAGTTGGATAGCTGGATCTTAGCAGCGTCTGCGCGTACAGCAGATCTGAGATCATCTGTTGATAGACCCTGGAGGAAGGAGTCCTGCGCATAGTATCGGCGATCCTGTAGTCTGTCGAGGTCACCAATGGTACATCACCAAAGAGGTTGACCAGGTAAAAATAACAAAATGCCCGGCTAAACAGGGCTTCCCCCAATAATTGGTTTTTCGTCCCGGGAGACAATCCCCTGGAGTTTTGAATGCCCTGCATGCAGGAGTTCGCCTCATATACATTTGAATAAATACCCCAGACGGCGGCGGAATATTGATTGTTCGGCATGTAGGTGTTGGTGAAGAAATCCAGGAAACCCTGATCACTTGAGGTAGATGAGAGCTCATCCGAACTCAAGCCTGGAAGAATGGTGAGGTAGGCGCTGATCGGGGAAGAAAATTCCATATCGCTGTACATGCCAATGACCGCCGCGGTGGCGGTCTTATCATCCGTGAACACGCTGTTGATGTCCAACTGATTAGTTGGTGAAGGCACTTCCACGAACTTTTTACAGGAAGGCAACGCAGCCATCAGCAGAAATAAACAAGCGCTGTTGAAATATGATCCTGGTCTCATCTGCAAGAATTAAAAGGTGATTTGAATACCAGCGGTAAATACTTTTAATGGAGGTAAGATAGATGTGCTCTTAATTTCCGGGTCTCCACCCTTATACTTCGTCCATGTGACAACGTTCTGCGCCTCCAGGTAAAATCTGATCAATTCAGACTTGATCCGGCTGCTCCATTTCATGGGAAAACTATAGGATAATGCCGCATTTTTCAATCGCACGAAAGATGCATCGCTGACTGCGCCATCCGAAGCGGAACTATAATAATAATAGATGGCAGATCCCAACCCTGAAGTGGTATAAAGTTGGGTATTGGTGATATCTCCCGGCTTCCTCCAGCGGTTTAACACCGAAGTGGCCTGGTTGGCCATGCTGCCAGGAGTGGTATTATTGTAAGCGTAATTAAATCCCGCCTGCTTTACAAATTGGAATAGCATGCTTAAGCTGAACCCTTTATATTGAAGCCGGTGGCTAAGTCCTCCATAGAATGATGGCGCCAGGTCCTTGACTACGGTGTAGTCGTCCGGATAAACGGGTGTCGAAGTATTACCTCCGTTCTTATCTGCAAACTGAAAAAGCCCCGTCTGGGGATCAACGCCTGTCGTGTGGACCAACTTCACAATGTTTAAGGGCTTGCCGATCTCGTATTTCCCGGCGTAGGCGGAAGAAGAAAGATTGGGGAAGTCCAACAATTTATTACGTGCAATGGTTAAATTAAATGAGGCGTCCCAGCTAAATCTCTTGGTTTTAACAATGACTGCGTTCAACTGATACTCCCAGCCTGTATTTTGCACAAGGGCCGGGAAATTTCGGATGACCCCGTTAAAACCTGTCTGGATGGGCAGCGTAAAGTTGATGAGCTGGTTTGAACTGCGGTTATTATAATAACTGACCATTGCAACAATTTTGTCAGCCAGAAAGCCAAGCTCAAGCCCAAGCTCTGATTTCCGATTGGTTTCCCAGCTGTAATCCGGATTGTATAATTGAGTGGGGACCAGGCCTGTTTGATTCTGGTAGGGGAACACAAATGAACTATAGGTATTGAGATACTTGTAATCACCTATTTGATCATTACCTGTTACGCCAACGCTTCCTCGTAGTTTTCCATATTTTAGCGCCGGAAGAATGCTTTTTATAAATGGTTCTTTTGAAAAGATCCATGCTGCCCCGATGGCGCCGAAATTCGCAAATTGCCTGTTCGGCCCAAACCGTGATGATCCGTCTCTTCTCCCTGTGAGGTTCAATAAATACTTGTCGCTCCAGTCGAAATTGATCCTTCCGAACACGGCCTGGTAATGATATAATGTGCTGTTGTTCGTCACAGAAACGCTTCCGGCGGCTGAAGGCGATTCAAGGAGGGCATCGCTGCTGAAATTACTGGCGTATGCAATGCTGCCATTGGTTTTTTCCTGTTGAAAGCTGGATCCAATGAGCACTTCCAGTTTGCCTTTCCCCCATGCATTCTGGTAGTCCACCTGAGGTTCGATGATCCAGCTCTTAAAATTGTTATTGCTGTATTGCGCAAATCCTGTAAAATTAAATGCAGGGTTCAACGATGCTCCCGGAAAAATAAACACCTGCTGCAGCTGGATACTGCTGTAACCCAGATTTGTTTTCAGGCTTAGCCCCGGGGCTAGCTGATATCGCAATACCAGGTTACTCATCAGGTTATCAGCAGTGGCAGTCGACTTTTGCAGCAGGGATGCCAGCGGGTTGGAATAACCGGCGCCCCCTTCGCTCCAATTCAACTTGCCGGTGGAATCATACAAGGCCGGCGCATTGGGAGGCAGTCTTATGAAACCTGTCAGGTCCTGACCTAACAAATTGTTCTTGTCATTGCTGTAGCTGGCCGTAAGAACCACTTTAATTTTATTGTCAAGGGAATTATGGGTAAGATTAAAATGCACAGATCCTCTGCTATCCGCAAATTTGCCGGGAAAAACAGTGGTTTCCCTGTGGAAGCCCGAACCCAGGAGGAATTGGGTCTGGGTATTACCTCCGGATAGGGAGGCCTGCGCATCGGTGGTTATCGCCGTACCGCCTGTCAACAATTTCTTCCAATCGGTATAACGGGACGTATCCCAGGCGACCAGATCTGGCGCGCCGTACACGTCGGGATTGATGTTGTCATTACTGAAGGCTTCCCGGCGCATCTGAATATATTGCTGCGTATTTAAAAGCTTTATCATCTTGGTGGCCTTTCCGCCTCCCGTATAGACGTTCAAATCCAACTTCGTTTTGCCGATTTTTCCTTTTTTGGTGGTGATCAGGACAACGCCATTGGCGCCTCTGGAGCCATAGATGGCCGTCGCATCTGCATCTTTCAGGACTTCGATGCTTTCAATATCCTCCGGATTAATATTATTGAACGGGCTTTGAGAACCATTAGCGGAAATAACTCCAAGAGATATGCTTTTGTTTGTAAAAGGAACGCCGTCGATCAAAAAAAAGGGGTCGTTGCCACTTAAGATCGAATTCTGGCCCCGGACCTGGACTGTAAAACCTGCGCCAGGCAAACCATTGGACTGCGTTACATTTAATCCAGGAGCGCGCCCGGCCAGCGCCGCCAGGGGATTGCCGACAGGCTGTTCTTCTATTTCCGCCGCTTTTATGATGCTGACATTGCCTGTGTTCAGCTTTTGCGTGGTGGTATAATATCCTTTATTTACTACTACGGTGTTTAGCAACGAAGCCAGATTCAGCTCCAACACAATGGTCAGGTTGCGGGTTGTACCTATTATGATCTGCCGGTCCTCATATCCCGCATTCGCAACGATCAGGGTCTGGCCCTCCTCCGCCTGAATAGTAAACTTCCCTTTGGCGCCTGCAACAGTAGATTTAGCCGTTTCTTTCACCGTCACAGTCGCCCCGGACAGAGCTTTGCCATTCTCATCCACCACCTGTCCACGGACATCACCAGTTACTGAGGGTATATTTCCGGAGCCAGTCCGGATCTCTGTTTTTTGAGCAAAAGCAACAACGCTGATCTGCAAACATGCTGCGATAGCTAAGGCAAGAGTGGGTTTCATAAGCAACAAGTCAAAATGTCATTTTCAAAATTGAAAAATGTACAATTGGTGTTGCGAGGGGTTGTTGAGGAGTCTGAATAAAGGCTGGGCACACATGCCCATTGGTGTAATATATGTATTTTTCTTCAGATGAAAAACTAAAAAATCACCGGGGAACCGGAGTCCGGCAAGTATAATGAGACCTATGTAGGAATGAGGTCACTTGCATTGAATGTCAACAACGAGGCTCTTGACATCTGGATCGTGATCCTTTTGTCGTGCATAAAATTCCTGACGAGCTGATCGCCGTTGAGGACACTGAAGAGGTCTTTGCCCATTGCGGGAACAGCCATGCTGTTCTCCACTTTTCCATTCAGGATCTCCAGATCAAAAGAAAAGTTGACGTTCTTCCTGTTATCGATGGATTGCAGCTCCATTTTACTCAGCGTGATCTTCTGCTCCTCATTTACCGCTTTTTTCAGCATGATCCTGAAAGCCGGTAAATATTTCGTCCAAAGCGTCAAAAACTTTCCATCAGTCATAATAATCAGAGTTAATATATTTCTACAATGGTACGCCTAATTCGGGTCAAAGCGGCCAAAAATGCACAATTTGTGCTAAAACGCTGAAATGTCGCCTGGCAGCCGGCGGTCAAAGTGCTTTTTTAATGCATTTGTTCTGAGCCTGTTATACAACGAGCAACCGGACAAAAAATTGAATGACGGAGCATTTTTATAGGAGCCTCCACCTGATCAGGGAGAAAATGTGGGAAGCGATCGTTTTCCCGGGAACTGTGGCGGATCCATCTCAAAAAAATGGGGTCAAAGCCTGTTTTTTAAAATGCTGATAATCAGTGTATTGAAAAATTAATTAATATTTTTTCGCCGTTAATGGATTTATTAACCCCCTGATTAATGCCTTCCCGCTTATTTCGTGTAATACGCTTAACGAAATACTGCTGTATGAAAAATTTACCTCCCGGTGCATCCCAATGGCCATTTTACAGGCGACGATCTCTTTTCCATTTCTGTTTTCCCGAATGCTATTAAATTTTATTTGAGATGAATGCATGGTATTGTATGCGTGCCATAATCGTCATGATTATAGGCTTACCCTCTGTCGTGTCTGCACAACAAGGCGGCGTGAGATATATAGACCCGAGGATCGGGAATGTGGGCCAATTGCTGGAACCTACCCGCCCGCTGGCGCATCTTCCCAACCAGATGATACGTATGGCGCCTGACCGAAAGGATTATTTTGACGATCAGATCACCTCTTTTCCGCTGAGCATCGTTTCCCATCGATTGGGGCAGGTGTTCTCTCTGAAGCCATCTGTAAAAGGGGCGGGGCCGGCCAACTGGGAGGGGCGTATGACCTGGGACCATGACCTGGAGGTGAATAAACCCTGGTATTATTCTACTTACCTGATCGATGACGGGATAACGGTGGAGTTTGCGCCTGGCAAAAAAGCGGGCTTTTTCAGATTCCGTTTCCCCGCATCGGGGGAGCCGGCATTGCTGCTGGGTGTGTACAACGACGGTCCGGCGCAATGGAAGTTCCTCTCCGGCTCGGAGGTCAGTGGTATGGAGACATACCATGGAGATATCAAGGTATATATGTATGGTAAGTTTAGCCGCAATGCCAGGCAGGGGTTGGAGGGGAACAGGGCATGGATCAGTTTTCCAAAGGCCGTGGGCCTGGTGGAGTTCAGGTATGCCGTCAGCTATATCGGCGTGGATGAGGCGAAGCGGCATTTTGAAGAGGAACTGGCCAACAGGGATTTTCAGTCCCTGGCGGAGGAGGGCAAGCGTACCTGGGAGGGGGTGATGGATAGGGTGAAGGTGGAAGGGGGGACTGAGGCACAAAAGAGAAGTTTCTATACGGCGCTGTACAGGTGCAGTGAGCGGATGGTGAATATTACGGAGGACGGGTCTTATTACAGCGGCTTTGATACGCAGGTGCATAAGGACAGCCGTCCTTTTTATACGGATGATTGGGTTTGGGACACTTACCTGGCGCTGCACCCGTTGCGTATGATATTGAACCCAGCGCAGGAAGAGGACATGTTGCAATCCTATGTCCGTATGTATGAGCAGAGTGGCTGGATGCCGACCTTTCCTGTCTTGTTTGGAGATCATGCGTGTATGAATGGATTTCATTCCTCCATTGTTTTTTTGGACGCCTATCGCAAGGGGCTGAAGCATTTCGACATCATGAAAGCATTCGAAGGGATGAAGAAGAACTCGACGGAGGCGACCCTGCTCCCCTGGCGGAATGGTGAAAAAACGGCATTGGATAATTTCTATCATACGGCGGGTTATTTCCCGGCTTTGCACAAGGATGAGAAAGAAACAGAGGGCAAGGTGCATGAATTCGAAAGAAGGCAGGCGGTGGCGATCACACTTGGCGCCAGCTATGATGACTGGGCGGTGAGCCAGCTGGCAAAAGACCTGGGAAGAAAGGATGATGAGACGTTGTTTGGGGAAAAGGCAAAGAATTACAGACATCTCTGGAATCCCGCGAAGCAAATGTTCTTCCCCAAAGATGATAAAGGAAACTGGATCGACATAGACCCAAAATTCGATGGCGGCGCCGGCGGCCGCGATTATTACGACGAGAACAACGGGTATACCTATCTATGGCAGGTGCAGCAGGATATTCCGGCACTTATCGACCTGATGGGAGGGAAAGCCGGCACCGAAAAGAAGCTGGATCAATTGTTTCGGGAAGGACTGGACAGATCGAAGCCCGAATTCTGGAGCAAGTTCCCGGATGCGACGGGATTGGTGGGACAATTCTGCATGGGGAATGAGCCCAGCTTTCACATACCCTATCTATATAACTATACCGATGCTCCCTGGAAAACGCAGCAGCGGATCCGTTTCCTGTTAGACGCCTGGTTCAAGGATAATATTTTTGGGATCCCGGGAGACGAGGACGGAGGGGGGATGAGCGCGTTTGTCGTGTTTTCCTCCATGGGGTTTTATCCCGTGACGCCCGGGCTGCCAGTGTATACCATCGGAAGCCCCCTGTTCAGCAAAGTGACCATCCATCTTACCAACGGGAAACAATTTTCGCTCACGGCACACAATTGCTCTGTCCTCAATAAATATATCCAGCGTGCGACGATGAATGGGGTCGAACTGAGAACGCCCTGGTTTACCCATGAACAGCTGATGAACGGAGGACGCCTGGTGCTTGAAATGGGACCTAAGCCGAACAAAAAACTATTTGTAATTCCTAAAATCTAACATAACAAATGCTATGAGATCAAAATTAACGAGACGCTTGCTTATGCTGCTTTTTATCCTCCCCATCTGGGCAGCTGCACAGCAAAGAACGATCAAGGGGCGAGTGCTGGACGCCAAGGACAATAGTCCATTAGCCGGGGTGACGGTGGCCTCGGGCACAGGTGCGGGAAGGGCGGCCGCTACTACCAATGATAAAGGAGAGTTCACCCTCTCTGTGGGCGTAGATGTAAAGGAGCTGACCTTTTCCTATGTAGGTTATAAAGACGTAGTAGAGAAGATCACGGGCAGGGGACAGGTGAATGTCACCATGAACATCGGTGGAAAGGACATGGGTGAAGTGATCGTGGTGGGTTACGGCACGCAGAAAAAGGTTACGCTGACGGGCTCGGTGGTGCAGCTGAAAAGCAGCGAGATCGTCGTAACGAAGAATGAGAATGTCGTAAACATGCTGACGGGTAAGGTGCCCGGCCTGCGTATGGTGCAAAGGACGGCAGAGCCCGGGGCCTATGAGAACAGCTTTGACATCCGGAGCTTTGGTAGCGCACCGCTCATTGTCATTGACGGGGTGCCCAGGGGCGGCATCGAACGGATGGACCCCAATGAGATAGAAAGCATCTCCGTTCTGAAGGACGGATCCGCTGCAGTATATGGGGTCAGGGGGTCCAACGGCGTTGTCCTGGTCACCACCAAAAAGGGAAGCAACAGGAACGGCAAGTTCGACTTCAATTATTCTGTCAACCAGGGGTGGCAGCAATTCCTTGGTATGCCGAAAGGCGTAGGCGCCGTGGACTATATGATGCTGACCAATGAAAAGGTGAAACGGGATTTTGCCGGTAATTTTATCTCCAATGCTCCTCCCGCCTATACGTACGAAAACATAAAACCCTGGCTGGACGGGACCTTTGTCGGCGCCGACTGGATCGGCAGCTCCTTCAATACCATGGCGCCGCAGGTGCAGCACAATCTCAACATCTCGGGAGGCAGCGACAAGGTTGGCCTTTTCTTTAGCCTGGGATACATGAAACAAGGAGGGGTATTGAAATCCAATGACCTGGACTACGACCGTTGGAATGTCCGGAGCAATGTGAATGTAAAGATCACGGATAGGCTAAGGGCCCAGGTATTGGTAGCAGGATACCTGGATCAAAAGAACCAGCCTTTCCAGGACTTGTGGACCATCTTCAAATATGCCTGGAACCAGATCCCCATCAACCAGATCTATGCCAATAACAATCATGACTATTTGAATGTGATGCCGGATAATGCCAATCCGGTGGCCATCACGGATGCTTCGAAGGTTGGGTTTAAAAAAGCAACGGGGAAGAATCTGCAAAGCCAGCTGAACCTTGAATACGATATTCCTGGCGTTAAAGGGCTGAAAGCGAAGGGCATGTTCAATTATGGATATAATGTCAGCGATAATACGGCATACAGGAAACTGTACAACCTGTATGCATACGATCCGACGACGGATGTCTATAATCCATCCCTGGTCAACGGGGTGAATGGGAAGGGTACGCTCAACCGTACGTATGGCACCAATACGTCCACGCTCAGCCAGCTGTCGCTGAATTATGCGAATACCTTTTTCAGGGACCATAATGTAAGTGCGCTGGTGTTGTATGAGCAGAGTCATTCGAAGGACGATAACATCTTTGCGCAGCGCTATGTACTGTTGCCGGTGGATTATCTCTTTGGGGGTGAGAGCACGGACCAGCAGGGCGGAACGAACCTCAATGGTGTCAATGAGATCGCTACCCGCGCGATCATCGGAAGGTTGAACTATGACTACAAGGGGAAATATTTGGCGGAGTTCAGCTTCCGGCGGGACGGATCCAATAAGTTCAAGCCCGGCCCCAGCCAGTGGGGATTCTTTCCTGCCTATTCCATTGGTTGGAGAGCCAGCGAAGAAACTTTCTTCAGGAACCTGGTTTCGCCCAGCCTGGTCAGCAACCTGAAACTAAGAGCTTCTTACGGCATCATGGGTGATGATGGGAACACCGCCTTCCAATACATACCGGGATATTCTTATCCGTCGGTGGATCCCGCAGACAACAAGCCTTTGGGCTATATGTTCAACGGACAATTTGTAAACGGGGCCATCAGCCGCGGTCTTGTAAATAATGACCTGACATGGTATACGGCTTATATGACGAATATAGGCGTGGACTTCACTGCTTTCAAGGGGAAGATCGATGGTACTTTCGAAGTGTTCAGAAGGGACAGGAAGGGTATCCTGGCGCACAGGCTGGGTGATCTGCCGGGAACAGCCGGTGTCACACTGCCTTTTGAGAACCTGAACCAGGACAGATCGGAGGGATGGGAGCTGAGCCTTACGCACAAGAACAGGATCGGCGACCTGGGGATCTCGGTCACGGGGAATTTGTCCTACTCTCGTCTGATCAACCGGTTTGTCACAGAGAATCCCCAGGGCAACGCTTATCAACAATGGAGGAACGGACAGTCCGGGCGATACACCAATATCTGGTGGGGTGTGGACTATGGGGGACAATTCACCAGCTATGACCAGATCTATAATTATGGCGTCAATACGGGTGGCGGAAATAATGGGGTCTTGCCGGGTGATTACTATATGCAGGATTGGAACCATGACGGTGTGATCAATGGAGATGACTATCATCCCATCGCCACGTATGATCTCCCGTTGATGAATTTCGGGTTCAATATCAACCTGGCATATAAAGGATTTGACCTGACGGCGCTTTTTGCAGGAGCCACCGGTTTCTGGACGGAATATGCCGAGCAATATGGACAGCCGCTCATGTATGGCAGGAGCGCGCTTTCGAAATTCCTGGACAGCTGGCACACGGTCAACCCGGATGACAATGTGTATGATCCGAATACGCAATGGGTCAGTGGAAAATATCCGTCGATGGGATACAACTATGATCAGATCAACAACAGCACCAAAGGGGTACTGGATGCGACCTATGTTAGACTGAAAACACTGGAGCTGGGGTACTCTTTACCTCGTGTCATCCTGAGCAAGGTAGGCGTGAAGAATTGCAGGGTCTATGTCAACAGCTACAATCTCTTCACGATCACGGGACTGGAAGGTGTAGATCCAGAACACCCCGGTCAGCTGCCAAACGGAGACTTCAACTTCGGATTAGGCGGTTATAAATACCCCCTGAACAGAACCTTTAATGTGGGAGCAAATGTTTCCTTCTAAACTTTTGAACATGCGACATATGAAAAAAATATTTTCGATTGCAATAATAGGTCTTGTCTTCCTCACCTCCTGTCAAAAGCTGGATATAAAGCCGCCCAATGTACTGAGCGATGACCAGATCTTTGCGAACTCGGCGGGCATCGATGCCTACCTTGCGCAGGTATACCGAAAACTGCCTATTGAAGACTTTACTTACCGGCCGGCGGGCAGGGACGGCAATGGTTTTAATATCCATCATGAATGGGAGCATTTCTACCATGCCGGCGGCGCTTGCGGCGAGATGGTAGGTCCTTATGGCGGAATGGACATCGGTGGCGGATTTGGCTACTGGCCTTATGCGGATATCCGGGACGTGAACTATTTCATGGAAACGCTGCCGAAATATGCCAGGAATTTTGCGGGTAACACCGTGAATGAGCTCATCGGAGAGGCGCATTTCCTCCGGGCATTCTATTACTTTGCGCTGGCCAAGCGATACGGCGGTATTCCCATCATCAGGAACGTTCAGAACTATCCACAGCTGTCGATCGAGGAGCTGCGGGTGCCCCGTAATAAGGAAGAGGACGTGTGGAATTTCATCGGAGATGACCTGGATTCGGCGTATAATGGAATGCCGGAGACTAGCGTTTCCGGAAGAGCGAATAAGTATGTGGCGGCAGCCCTGAAATCCCGCGCCATGGTATATGCAGGCAGCATTGCCAAATATGGTTCCGTGAATTTTGTGGATGGGGATGCCCGTGCGCAGGGATTCGTAGGTATTGCTGCCGACAAGGCAGCCGGCTTCTATCAGAAGGCCGTCGATGCGGCCAAGCTGCTGGATGGACATTACACATTGTACAGGAAGAATGCGAACAAGCTTACCAACTATACGGACCTTTTCCTGGATGTCACCAGTCCCGAGAATATCCTGACGCGGGACTTTTATGCCGGGGAGCCTGAAAGGATGCATTCCTGGGATGCGACAATGTCCCCCAACAGCGGGATGAACTATATGACGGGCGATGGCCTGTCCAGGTGCTATCCTACCTTGGAAACAGTAGAACGTTTTGGTGTCCTGGATGTCACGAACCCCGACGGGACGCCGCGGCGCTACAACAGCCTGGCCGATCTCTGGCAGGGCCAAAACCTGGAACCACGCATGCTGGCCACCGTTTATTTCCCCGGTGAGTCATTACGTGGAAAACTATTCGATATTCGCAGAGGGATCTATCCCACTTTCAGCGGCACAGCTGCGGCCGAGGTAGTAAAGACCACCCGCACGTTCCTGCCTTCCGGAGATCATACCACGACGTATCCGGGAGATGCCTCATTGGTCATCATCGGTAATGCTGGAATGTATCCTTCTTCGGGCAGCGATGACAATACCCGTACGGGCTTCTATGTACGTAAGTACATCAATTACAAGGAGACCGATATCAAGAAAATAGGGCTTTTTTCCAGCACTACGCACTGGATAGAGCTGCGTTATGCCGAGGTTTTGCTCAACAGGGCGGAAGCCGATATTGAAACCAACCAGCTGGATGACGCGCTGCTCTGTCTCAATGACATCAGGGACAGGGCGGGAGCCCCCGCATTGACATTGGCGGATATGACCCCCGATGTGGTTCGTAATGAAAGGTGCAAAGAGCTGGCGTTTGAAAATCACTATTGGTGGGATATCAAAAGATGGAGGATCGCGGATGCCCTGCTGAACAATGCCCGTTTTAAAGCCCTCATGCCCTATTTTATTTATGATGAGAAGAAGTACATCTTCTTAAAAGAACCCGAAAGCTTTCAGCGGAATTACAATTTCGACAAGAAATTCTATTACGAGCCGATCCCCGGCGGGGAGCTGTCGAAGAATCCTAATCTCTATCCCAACAATCCAAATTACTAGTTTAAAAAAACTGTGAGATATGAAGCTACAAATCACCACGATCTTTCTGGGGGTATCGATGCTGATCGCCGGAGGTTCCTGCATAAAAAAAGACAATTATCCCGGTCCGAATGCTTCCCTTGAAGGGAGCTTTTTCCTGGACGGTACATCCTCCAAGACAACCGTGCAGACATGTACGGGTAATTTCAGCGTAAGGCTTGAACAATTGAACTGGAGCTCGACGCCGACCCCACAGGACATCCCTGCCAAATATGACGGTACCTACCAGAATACGGAGCTTTTCAGCGGACATTACCGTGTCTCGTTGAAAGGAGGCGCTTTCTGGCCCGTCGCGCCGACAGAGATCGACATCAACAAGGGGGCAAAGCTGGATTTCCAGCTGACGCCATATCTGCTGTTGTCCAATTTTACGGCCACGATGGTAGACAGCACCACACTGTCACTACAGTTTAATATGGAAGCGCCGATCGACGGAGGCATCCCAACCATCATCGAGATGCAGCCTTATGTGAACACGACCAGGATCGTGGGGCCAGGCGCCTCTATTTTTGACTTCTCCGACGCAAACAAGAAACCCATCAACAAAGAATGGGCGGATATGACCGCGGGAGACAAGGCGCCGGAGATCATTGTTAAAAACCTGATCAGGGGACGTACTTTCTATGTAAGGGTGGGAGTAAGGTTCAATAATGACGACAAGAGCTCCAATCTTTCTGAGGTCATCAAGATCGACGTTCCAAAATAATTCATACCAAACATGAAGTTCAGTAAACTTATTATTTTCCTGCTTGCCTCCATGCATGTGTCGATGGCCTGTTCAAAGCAGAAGCAAGAGGGCGGACCGGTGGATCCCCCTTCAAAGGACTATGTATATGATACAACAGGGTTATTGTATAAATCCTATACTAACCTCGTGATGGCGGGCTACCAGGGATGGTTCGCCGCAGCGGGAGACCAGTCGCAGCGGGGATGGTATCATTACCAGGGCCCGGGCGGGTTCTTTCCCGGTAATACCAATGTGGATCTCTGGCCCGACATTACAGAGTATACAAAACGGTACGTATCGCCATTCAAATTCGCTGACGGTTCCGACGCATTCCTGTACAGCCCTTATGATGAGGAAAGCGTAGATCTGCATTTTAAATGGATGAAGGATTATGCCATTGACGGCGTGCATATGCAACGTTTTGTGGGTGAGATAAAATCTTCAAATGCCGCGGGGAAAAGGCATTTCAACCAGGTGCTGACCAATGCCCTGAAAGCCGCAAAAAAATACGGCCGGGCCATCAGCGTAATGTATGATCTCAGCGGATGCTCCAGCGCGGATGTCGCTTATCTGGAACAGGACTGGAAAGAATTGCAGACGCTCTTTAAGCTGTCGGACAACAAGGCTAATCCTACTTACCTGTACCACAATGGTCGCCCGCTGGTGACTATCTGGGGGGTGGGCTTTAATGACGGGCGGAAATACACCATCGACGATGTCAGCAGGCTGGTGGACAAGCTGAAGGGATCGGATAACCGATATGCCGTCATGCTGGGCGTGCCCTATTATTGGAGGACGCTGGGGGCCGACACGGAGAAATCGCCGGCGTTGCTGGACCTCATCAAAAAATGCGATATCGTTATGCCCTGGGCAGTGGGTAGGTTCGACAGTAAGTCCTATAACCCGGCAAACGTATACAATGATCTCCAATGGTGCAAAGCGAATAAGGTCACCTACGTTCCACTGGTATTTCCGGGATTCAGCTGGGGCAATATGCATAAGGATCCTACCATCTATAACGCCATCCCACGTTTGAAGGGAGACTTTCTCTGGCAACAGATCTCGGGAGCAAAGGATGCAGGTGCCCAGGCCCTTTATGTAGCCATGTTCGATGAGATCGATGAAGGCACGGCCATCTTTAAAACGATGCTGGAGAAGGATGTACCCCTGAATGGCGACGGAGGACTGAAATTCATCGGTATTGAAAATGATCTGACCACGGACTATTACCTCTGGCTGACAGGGCAGGGAGCAAAATGGTTCCATGGTACGCCGGGATACGGAAGGATAAGACCGGCGCGATAATTTATAAAATTTTAAAAGTAAAGAAAATGCAAATAATAAGATCGATGGCGATGGGCGCCGCCCTGGTTGGGCTGATCATCGCCGGCTGTAACAAGGAAAAGTTCCCTTCCAGGGACACCAGTAAATTAAAACCGACGCCTCCTCCACCGCCGCCACCTGTGGATCCGACGTTGGTGGTATTCGATGCGGCGGATAAATTAACCGACTGGGAGGTCGTAGGCGGGGGAGTGGAAGAAAAAGCAGGTCCTAAAGAAGGGGCGGCCTATTTAAAATCCGTCATACACACCGGCGACGACTATATGCACTTCATAAAACGCCGGCCGACAGCTGTCGATCCCAAACTATCGGTGGAAGACGGGCAATTCGTTTTCTGGTTCTATGTTTCCAGCGTCACGGACCTCAAGCTGGACGGACAGATCGAGCTTTCCAGCTCCGGTAAATCGGATGATCATGAGTATTCCTGGAATCTGGCCGATTATATTCCCAGCCTGAAGGTCGGTTGGAATGAAATGAAACTGAATTTCAGCACTGCCGCTAAGTCCGGTGACGGCGGCCCGGATATTCATGCTTTCAACTTCTTCCGGATCTACTTCTGGACAAATGACAAGACGTCGCATGGAGATGTGACGGTGGGTGTGGACGATCTGAAGTTCCATGCCCGGACAAAGATCTCTGCATCTTTCAATACCTGTGATGTCATCGACAATTGGGAGACGGCGGGCAATGTCGGCGCCATCGACAAGTCGTCCAAGAAAGAAGGCGTGGGCTCGCTAAAAGCGCCGATCGCGGATGGAGGAGATTTTCAGCAGTTTATATTCAGAAGTCCTTCAGCTGTTAATCCCGGACTGACGATGGACAATGGACAGCTGCATTTCTGGTTTTTTGTCAGCGATCCTACCCAACTGAAGGTGGATGGGCAGATCGAGCTGACCAGCTCCGGAAAGTCGGACGATCATGAATTGGACTGGAACCTGGGTGATCTGATACCCAACCTGAAGGCCGGTTGGAACGAAATGAAATTGAATTTCAGTGATGCCGGCAAGACGGCGGATGGGGGTGCCGATATCACGGCGCTGAATTACTTCAAAGTGTATTTATGGACGAGCAGCAAGACGCATCCCGAAGTGGTATTGGCCCTGGATGATCTTAGGCTGACGGAGAAATAAAAAATAATTATATGGTATGTAGAACGTTTTTCTTAAGTGTCAGTTTCTTATTTTCCATAGTTTGCTTTGGGCAATCAGGTAATCCTTTTATCAGAGATATGTATACGGCGGACCCATCGGCGCATGTTTGGGCCGACGGCCGGCTGTATGTGTATGCTTCGCATGATATCGCGCCTCCCCGGGGGTGCGACCTGATGGACCAGTATCATGTATTTTCCACCGACGATATGGTGCATTGGAAGGACCATGGCGAGATCCTGCGGGCCGCCCAGGTTCCCTGGGGCCGCAAGGAAGGTGGATTTATGTGGGCGCCCGATTGCGCATACAGGAACGGCGTGTATTACTTCTATTTTCCTCACCCCAGCGGGACGGCGTGGAATTCCACCTGGAAGATAGGCGTGGCCACCAGCAGGAACCCGGCCAGTGACTTTAAGGTACAGGGATATATCCAGGGACTGGAATCCATGATCGACCCCTGCGTATTTGTGGATGACGACGGGCAGGCTTATTTCTACTATGGGGGAGGCGGTACCTGTAAGGGCGGAAAGCTCAGGGACAACATGACTGAGATAGACGGGGAGATGAAACAAATGGAAGGCCTGGTTGATTTTCACGAGGCCTCGTGGGTGCATAAGCGCAACGGCCTGTATTACCTCTCTTATTCGGATAACCATGATTCGGCGGGTCAACACAACCGGATGTGCTATGCTACGAGCAGGAGCCCGCTGGGTCCCTGGGAGTATAAGGGGATCTATATGGCGCCGACAGACAGCTATACCAATCATGGATCCATCGTGGAATATAAAGGGCAGTGGTATTCGTTCTATCACAACAGCGCGCTGTCGCATTTTGACTGGTTGCGGTCCATCTGCTTGGATAAATTATATTACAACGCGGATGGGACTATTCAAATGGTAAATCAGACGCACGATGAGAAGCATTAAACGATTGCTTGTCACATCCGGGATCATAGCCGTCGCAGCCTGCTCTTCCAAAAAGGAACAGCCGGCGATTGAGAAGAAGCCGTCTTTTTTCGACACGGAGCATAAGAATCCTTTCGTGACCAGTATCTATACTGCCGACCCGTCTGCCCATGTCTGGGCTGATGGGCGGCTGTATGTATATCCTTCTCATGACATCGCCCCCCCGCGTGGGTGTGACCTGATGGATCAATACCATGTTTATTCGACGGATGATATGGTACATTGGAAGGACCATGGGGAGATCCTCCGGGCAAACCAGGTGTCATGGGGGAGGCCTGACGGTGGCTTTATGTGGGCGCCGGATTGCGCTTATAAGAATGGCATGTACTACTTTTATTTTCCGCATCCCAGCGCAACGGACTGGGGTAGCTCCTGGAAGATAGGCGTGGCCACCAGCACCAGGCCGGCCAGCGATTTTACAGTACAGGGTTATATCCAGGGATTGGAACCAATGATCGATCCATGCGTATTCGTGGACGATGACGGAAAGGCATATTTCTATTATGGGGGAGGCGGCACCTGCAAAGGGGGCAGGCTAAAGGATAATATGACGGAGCTGGACGGGAGTATGCAGCCGATGTCGGGCCTGGTTGATTTTCATGAGGCGTCGTGGGTCCATAAACGAAATGGCCTCTATTATCTTTCCTATGCGGATAATCATGATATCGATGGGCGTCATAATCAGATGCGTTATGCCGTGAGCAAGACGCCCCTGGGGCCCTGGACGTATAAAGGAATTTATATGGATCCGACGGATAGTTACACCGACCATGGGTCGATTGTCGAGTACAAGGGGCAATGGTATGCCTTTTATCACAACAGCTCCATTTCACACAATGACTGGCTACGATCGATATGCGTCGATACGCTGGGGTATAATTCCGACGGAACCATAAAGAAAATAATCCAGACAAAATAAATACGAATGAAAATCATACGATCACTTGTAATAATCTTTGGACTTTCGGTATTGACGGTTGCCTGCAAAAAAAGTAATTCAGGACAGAAACCACCTCCTCCCACCAACAACAAAGTGTGGCCTTCACCCAAAGGGGATGTCGTGGGCAAAATAACCGTGGGCTACCAGGGATGGTTTGCCTGTAAGGGCGATGGGTCACCTATCGATGCCTGGTGGCATTGGTCTACGGATTGGGGAAAGACGCCCACCCTGGCTTTGAGTGGCATCAAATCCTGGCCGGATGTAAGAGATTACCAGGATACTTACGCCACTGGATTTGCCGACCTTGGGAATGGAGACCCTGCCACTTTGTTCTCTTCTTTCAGCGACCAGTCGGTGGATATACAATTCTCCTGGATGCAGCAGAATGGGCTGGACGGCGCCGCCTTGCAGCGTTTCAATCCCAATGGCATCGAGGGGCCCGTCCGGGATGCGATTACGGCGAAGGTGCGAACGGCGGCGGAGAAATACAACAGGAAGTTTTATATCATGTATGATGTCAGCGGCTGGACGAATATGCAATCAGAGGTAAAATCGGACTGGACGAATAAGATGAAGAAGTACACGGCTTCGGCTGCCTATGCCCGGCAGAATGATAAACCTGTTGTTTGCATCTGGGGTTTTGGCTTTAGCGATAACAACCATCCTTGGTCTTCCTCCACCTGTACGGATGTCATAAAATGGTTCAAGGATCAGGGATGTTATGTGATCGGGGGTGTGCCTGCTCATTGGCGTGACCAGAACAGTGACTCCAGGCCGGGATTTATCGATACTTATAAGGCTTTCGATATGCTGTCACCCTGGATGGTGGGACGTATCGGGAAGATCATGGATTCGGATAACTTTTATGCTACGGTGAACACGGCCGATCTTGGCTTTTGCAAGGCGAATTATATTGATTATCAGCCTTGCGTCCTGCCCGGCGACTTGCAGGAGAAGCAGCGGGTGCATGGGGATTTCATGTGGCGGCAATTTTATAATATGAAAAGGCTGGGTGCTCAGGGGATCTACATATCTATGTTTGATGAATATAATGAAGGGAACCAGATAGCCAAGACGGCGGAGGATGCTTCGATGGTGCCGGTGGGGTCGGGTTTTGTTACGCTGGACGAGGATGGAACAGCTTGTTCCTCCGACTATTATCTAAGGCTCAGCGGAGATGGAGGGAAAATGTTCAGGGGAGAGATCGCATTGACTGCCGTGCGGCCGACGGCGGTGAAATAGCGGGTTTTTAGATAAGCAGGTTGTTTAGTACATTTAAGGAATTTTGGAATCATTAGATGAACTGAGCGACCTATGATCAACAGACTGATTTTAATATTCGTTGCATATTTTTTTACAACGGGCCTCGTCTCATTCGGACAGGAGAACTGGAAGCTGAAAAGCAACAAGGACGACATCGCAATCTATACAAGAGATGTCCCCAACAGCCGCTTTAAAGGGATCAAAGTAGTATGTGAGCTGAACGCCACCCTCTCGCAATTGGTGGCTGTCGTTATGGATGTCAATACTGCCGTAGAATGGGTATACAGCACAAGATCCGCAGTGGTGCTGAAGCAGGTATCCCCTTCCGAACTTTATTATTATTCTGAGGTGAATGTGCCGTGGCCTGCCAGTAACCGGGATTTTATTGCCCGGCTGTCGGTGAGTCAGGATGCGCATACGAAGGTGGTGACGGTCCTGGGCCCTGTTTTTCCGGATTATATTCCGGAGAAAAAGGATATCGTTCGGGTGCGGCGCTCCGAAGGTAAGTGGATCATATCGCCTGTGGGTAAAGATCGGGTCCGGGTGGAGTATACGTTGAATATGGATCCTGGAGGGAATATACCTGCGTGGCTGGTGAATATGTTTGCGACGAAAGGGCCGTATGAATCATTCAGGAAACTGAAGGTCCAACTGAAGAAGCCTGCATTTACGCATGCACATCTGTCGTATATCGTTGACTAGGTCCCATTCCCTTTTTGCAAAAATTTCTCCCAATGTTGGAAGGATGGTATAGCTAATATCATCTTTAATATATTGACAATCAATTGTTAGTGGGTTTGGCCCGGCAATTGATCTCTCCTATATGGTTTTTCATAGGATATTGGATTTAAAACGGGAGCGTATTTCTATACACTCCTTTTTTTTTGCCCGTACTTATTTCACGGTGTTTTAACACTAAACGACGATGATTAACATAATGCTTAAGGTATGCTGTCGTACCTTTGTATAGGTGATCGGGGATGATCATCTTCTCACACATAATTTGACAATTTTCTCATAAGCAGTTAGTTTTGGTTACGACCCCCGTGTCTACGGGGGTTTATTATTTTTTGCCAAAGGCAAAAAAATAAACCCCGCGCCCGCTTGCGGGCGCAATAAATTAGAGTCTAAACAACCTCCCGGACCGTCAGGTCCAGGTTATTTACTCAATCCCATAATAATTAAGATAACCAAAATAATCCCCACGATCACAGCCAGCGTGATCTTCGCCGCACTATAAGGCCGTTCGCCCACCACTTCGCCCGTACAGGCATTCACCGTGAAATGATACAGCTTATTGTTGTATTTGTAGGCGCTGATCCAAGCGGGCAGCAGGATATATTTCAGCGCAAGATTGCTGTAGCTGGTGTCGACACCGTCGATGACCTGTTCATCTCCGCCGATGTCGTTGATGATCGAATGACGGATGACAGGCTCCATGCGTTGTTTGGCCACTTCCAGCCCTTTTTCGGCGTCAATCTGGAATAGTTCCGACCGGAATCCGCTGACATATTGTTCATTATAGTGTACCAGCGATTCCAGGCGCCAGGGCTCCAGCCGGTTGGCCACATTTTGCGGCAGGGAGTTGCTGGCGGAAATAAGGATGTCGTCGAAGGTATTGCCCACCACACCGCTGACAGGGAACCAGGAAGTGTGGCGTACTTCGCGGGTGCGGGTGACTTCTTCTCCATTCACTGTTTCCGTATAGGTTTCCGTGGTGTAATAGTAATCTCCGCGGCTGCCGGAGTATTGCGAGGTGGTGTCTGCATCATAGCTCCAATGAGGGATGTAGATGCCTTTGAACTGCCGGGCATCCGCGCTCACCATTTTGGAAAGGTCGGATGGGGCGAACCAGAGGCGTTTGAGCCAGGTGCGAAAACTCTGCAGGGCTTCCGCCTGCGGCACCAGGAAGGGTAAGATATAGTGTGGCTTCAGGATCTGCTGGTCTTTCGCGTCGCTGATCACCAGGGGGCTGGCGCAGAAGGCGCAATTGTCCGAATTCACTTCCGGGGGCAGCGTGGTAGAGGCGCCGCAGTTCTTACAGGAGACGACTTTGGCCATCTGTGCGGTGGTTCCCCCGTATTGCTGTGCGATGAAGTCATGGTAATCAAAGGAGATAACAGGCCCGGCGGCGGTATCGGCGATCTCATTGGAAGAGCCGCAATACGTGCATTGGAGGTGATGGGTACCTGGTGCGAAATGCAGGGTAGCACCACAGCTATTGCATTGCAGGGTCGAGTTAGAGGCGACGGTCTGTTCGGTCTGTTCAGCCTGAGACATTATTTTTAAGGGATTTTAAGCGCCGGGCAAAGGTGGTGGTACGTTGTTAAATATGGTGGACAGGTCGGGGACGGTGTTGGCGGCTGCCCATGCGGGCATGCCTTTTTTCCAGACCTGGCTTTGCTGGTTGATCGTGCCTGCCGCCGCCAGCTGTGTCAGCTGATCGATGGTATAGGGACCGGCCTGTTTGCCGTCGATGGCGACGAAGAAGGGCAGGGCGCCAGGGAGTGGCGGAGGACCGTCATTACCCTGGACGGTATTGTTTTGAAAGACATTGCCTACCTGTCCGCCGATGGCCATTCCCAACCCTGCGCCGAGGCCTGCGCCGGCAAGACCCCCATTGGGATTTTTTGCGGCCTCTTCCATGGCATTGGCTGCCTGATATTGTGCATATGCGCCAAGATTGCCCACGATGCCCATGCTGCTGCGTTTGTCGAGCGCTGCTTCCACTTCCGGAGGGAGGGAGATATTTTCAATGAGGAACTTGGTAAGCTCGAGTCCCAGCTCATTAAATTCAGACCTGATCTTCTCGGTGATCTTTGCCGACACCTCATCATAGTTGGCAGCCAGATCGAGCACAGGGATCTTTGCTTCCGCGATCGCATCCATACCGCGGGAGACGGCGAGGTTGCGCAGCTGCTCGTTGATGCCTTCCACCGAAAATTCAGGGTTGGTAGCGGCTATCTCCTTTATGAATACGCCGGGATCTTTAACGCGGAAAGCAAAGCTTCCGAAAGCCCTGAGACGTACAGGGCCGAATTCCGCATCACGGAGCATGACGGGATTACGGGTGCCCCATTTCTGGTTGATGAATTGTCTGGTGCTGACGAAAAATACGTCTGCCTTGAAAGGGCTGTTGAAACCGTATTTCCATCCTTTGAGCGTGGTGAGAATGGGCATGTTCTGGGTGGTAAGCGTGTACATGCCCGGTGTAAAGACGTCCGCGATGGCGCCTTCGTTCATGAATACGGCCCACTGCGATTCACGCACGGTGAGCTTGCTATTCATTTTGATCTCATTATGATAACGGGGGAATTTCCATACGATGGTATCGCTGGAAGTATCCACCCATTCTATGATATCTATAAATTCATTCCGTATCTTATCAAAAAGTCCCATAGTTCAAATTTTATGATGAAGTGAAATTAATATTTATTGGTTAAGCCTGCAACAAAGAATATATTGCGTGGAGCTTCTGAAAAAAAAGTATCCTTATGGCTGCAAAAAAGAACCCTATAAAAGCAAGTGAAAGATCAGCAAAAAAACAGGCCGTCCCCCCGACGGCAGTCAAGGCGCCGGTTGTGAAGGCGCCGGGAGACAAGGTATCGACAGGCAAAGCGCCGGCGGACAGGAGCTCACGGCCGGTGAAAGAACAGCGCTTTACGGGACGCATGTTGGTGCGTCTGGACCCGAAGGTCAGCGCGGCGTCGGTGATACGGCTGGCAAAGACAAAAGGATTGCAGCTTATTACGACGTCGGACAGCGGAGATGGCTCGTTGGAGCAGGCGCTACGGCAAGCCGATGGGATCATTTTTGAGAAATTAAGGATCGCTGTCGTCAACGAAGCTGGCATCGCCCCGCTGCAGCAACTGCAGGCATTGCGTAACAGCCCTTTTTTGTCCGGCGAGCCGGAACGATATCTGCGGGCTTTGCACCCTGCTCCGAAAGGTAAAGGAAAGGGGGCCACATTGAAAGATACTACCGTCGCCACCTGGGGGATACATGCGATCAATGTGCAGCACAATGGTTACACCGGGAAAGGTGTGAAGATAGCTGTCCTGGATACGGGCTTTGATTTTACGCATCCGGATTTCACCGGCAGGACCTTGCATCGCAGGTCGTTTGTAGGTACACGACAGGCAAAGGACAAGGAGGGGCATGGGACCCATTGCGCCGGGATCGCGGGGGGCGGCAGGAAAGGCAGGGACGGAGCCCGTTATGGAGTGGCCTACGGATCGCGGTTATACATCGGGAAGATCCTGGATGATGCAGGCGAAGGAACAGATGGCCAGGCATTGGCCGGTATCGAATGGGCATTGGAGAAAGGATGCCAGGTGATCTCCATGTCTTTCGGCGCACCGGCGGAAGAGGGGCAGGGCCATTCCGTTGTTTTTGAGCAGGTGGCACAGATCGCTATGGCAAACAATTGTCTGCTGATAGCTGCTACGGGCAATGAAAGCGATCATTCCGAAGGATTGGTGGCATCGGTCAACCACCCGGCAAATTGCCCATCTGTCCTGGCAGTGGGAGCTTTAACACAGGATATGCAAGTGGCGGATTACTCCTGTGCCGGTACGGACCTGGCCGGCGGCCAGGTGGATATTGCGGCGCCGGGAGATCATATCCTGAGCGCCAGGCCCGGCGGAGGATATCGCCGCGAATCCGGTACTTCTATGGCCACTGCCTTTGTAGCAGGAGTCGCTGCCTTGCTTTGGGAGCAACATCCGCAGGCGGGAGCAGGAGACATATGGGTAAAATTGATCCAGCAGGCTCGGCGGCTTTCCTTGCCGGCGTCGGAAGTGGGCGGGGGATTGGTCTATGTACGCTGAGGAAAATTTGTATCTTTGAGAAGATGGATTTTATAGCTAAAGTAGAAGATAATCAACGCTCTAATATTCAGGAGATTGCACAGTCCCTGGAAAAAATGGGCATCAAGGTCAAACAGATCCTGCGGATCCCGGGTGTGATCACCGGGTCCAGCCGGCGTATGCCCCTGGCACAGCTAAAGATCAAGGGGATCCAATCTGTGGAGCGGGATCGGCATTTGCGGGCGTCAGGCGGACGTTGAGAGGAAGCAGGGCCCTGTCAAATCGGGCGATCGGGAATTGCCTCCTTTTGCCTGCGATATTCTTCCTTCCATAACTCAGTCATGACGTCCAGGCTCATATCACAGAATGTGCCGATCATGACGATGTCTTCCAACGTAAACTTTTCCACTCTTTTCATCAGCTTGGTAAAACGATCGACCTTGGTTCCCAGGTTCTTTGCTACGACGGTCTTGGGAACATACCGGAAAATATCATTAAAGGACCTTACATGTCCCTTCTCATACATACTTTGGACAAGGTGATAACGAGGATCACGGTTTACCATGACATAAAGAAATAAAATATCCGTCTTCCTCTATCAAAAACTCCCAAATAGTTACTTTTTAAGTCCCGAAAAGGCAATATCGATGACGACTTTCCCACGGGCAGTGCCTTGCTCGATCGCAGTATAAGCATCAGCAATACTTTCCATCGTATAGGGTTGCCCGTCTGTTAATGGCCGTAGCTTTCCGGCTTCTATCAGTGCCGTCGCCTGTCGCAGGATATCACCATGATGCGCTCTGCCCCGGCCGGAGATCAGCGGATAGAGCGTGAAAATACCGGAGTAAGTGGCCCCGCGGAAAGACAACGGCGCCAGGCTGTGCGAACCCCAACCAAGCGCGCTCACTACGTGACCCGTGTATCTTTTTGCAGACAGGAAGGAACTGTCGAGAGTGACGCCTCCCAGGGTATCGAATACAACATCGAAGCCTTCACCGTTCGTATATCCCTGTATGTAGTCTTGCGCGGAAAGGGCCGTATAGTCGATGGCGATAGCGCCGTAGCTTTCAACGAGTGCGCGCTTTGCGGGGCTAACGGTTGTGTAGACTTTGGCTCCATGGGCTTTGGCGAGCTGTACTGCTACATGTCCCACGCCACCTGCACCGCCATGGACCAGCACGGTCTGTCCTTCCTGCACCCTGGCCCTGTCCACCAATCCTTCCCAGGCAGTGATAAAGACCAGTGGTACGGCGGCGGCTTCGCGCATGGTGAGGTTGGCAGGCTTCATCGCCAGCAGGTCTGCATCAACTGCCGCGTATTCGGCCAGGGTGCCTGGTATGCCGGCAACACCCCCCGTGATGCCATAAACTTCGTCGCCGGGCTTGAACCGGGTCACTCCTTCACCCACGGCGGCTACAACACCCGCCATGTCGAGGCCTAAGATGGCAGGGAGTTGCGTGCGGGCGTGTGCAGCTTGTCCGGCCCTGATCTTCAGGTCCAGAGGGTTGACACCGCTGGCCTTGATGTTCACCAGCACCTGGCCTTTTGCGGCCACCGGCGTTTCGACTTCCTTTAATAAATAAGAGGTGTTATAGCTTTCCAGGATGAGCGCTTTCATGCTTGATGTTTTTGATAATGCAAAGGTCGGGAGCTTTAGTAGTCAAAAGGTGTATTTTTACATGTTTTCGTTGTACTTTTGTACTATGGTCAAAGATCATTTACGTGAGCCTTTTGAGCTGGTGCTGCGGGAATTGATGGATGAATGTCCCCGGGGCAGGCATACGCATAGTTTTTTCGAGCTGATCTATATTGTGGAAGGTACGGGGCGGCAGTGTATCAACGAGGTAGAGTTTGCATACAAGCCCGGAGATCTGTTCCTGGTAGCGCCAAATGATACCCATGTTTTTAAGATCGAACAAACTTCCCGGTTCTTTTTCATAAGATTCAATCATGTGTTTGTGCAGTCGTCCAAAAAGGACCAGGAGCTGGCGGCAAGACTGGAAATGATCCTCCCGAATGCGCGCCATGAGCCGGGGTGTATCTTAAAGAAGGAGGCCGACCGGAGAGCCGTCACTCATTTAATGGAAATGATCATCCATGAGCATTTGCAACACGATCTGTACCATAAAGAACTGATAGCGCAGCTGGTAAATACGCTGCTGGTGATCATCGCACGGAATATTTCGCAGGTCTTCCCCGATGTGATCGATGAGGCCAGCGAGGAAAAGGCGGTGGATATTCTTCAATATATACAGACCCATATTTATTATCCTGATAAGTTGAGGGCGGAGGCCATCAGTAAGTACTTTGGCATTTCGAGAACCTACCTGGGGCGCTATTTTAAAAAGCATGCCCATGAGACTTTGCAGGATTATATTATGCGCTACAAGCTACAACTGGTGGAGAACAGGCTCTTACACAGTCATATGCGTGTCACGGAGATTGCCGACGAGTTTGGATTTACAGATAAGAGCCATCTGAACAGGATGTTTAAGAAATACCGCGGAGTGAATCCGTCGGATTTCAAGCGGAGTAAAGCTCAATCCGCCAGCTCGATCCACACCGGCGCATGATCGCTCGTCTTCTCCCATCCCCGCACTTCTTTATCAACCCCCGCGGCGACCAGCCGCTTTTTCAACGGCGCATTCAATAAAAAGTGATCGATGCGCAGGCCGGCATTACGGCCATAGGCATTTCGGAAATAATCCCAGAAAGTATAGATCTTTTCGTCGGGATGGAGGTGACGCAGCGCATCCATCCATCCCTGGGAAATGAGCTTTTTAAAGGCTTCACGCACTTCCGGCCGGAAGAGGGCATCATCCTTCCAGCTTTCCGGCTTATACACGTCCAGGTCGGTGGGCATGACATTAAAATCCCCCACCAGGATTACGGGCTTTTTAGAAGCATAAAGCTCGGCGCCATGGGCGATCAGCCTGTCGAACCAGCGCAATTTGTAATCAAATTTGGGCCCGGGTGCGGGGTTCCCATTAGGCAGATAGAGACAGCCGATCTGTAAGCCATCCACCACCGCTTCGATGAAGCGGCTGTGCAGATCCTCGGGATCCCCGGGCAAAGCCCGCCGGACTTCCTTGGGTTTTCCGGTGCGGGACAGGATGGCGACGCCATTCCAGCTCTTTTGTCCATGCCAGATAGCTTCATATCCGGCATCCTGTATGGCTTTTTCAGGAAATTTTTCCTGGGGCGCTTTCAACTCCTGCAGGCAGACTATATCCGGCGCCGACGCGTCCAGCCAGCGAAGGAGCACGGGGAGACGTCCGTTGACGCCATTGACATTATAAGTAGCTATTTTCATGACTTTCAAGACAAATTAGTAACAAATATTATAAAAAGCCCTTTTTACCCTAAAGTCTAACAATGTTAGATTTTTTTGCCCAAAGCGTTTAACAATGTTAAATTTATTATGAACATTAAATGCCTATCAAATGACACGCACTCAATTACTCCCTCCTTTTTTATGGTCGTTGAGGGCCGCAGGCCGCTCTCTTGTCGTCATTTTTCTTTTGAATAGTTGTAAGGAGAAAAGCGAAGCCGCAGGCACCGGGGCCATGCCTCCGCCCTCGCTGCCAGTAATTACCGCCGTGGCGCTACCTGCCACTACCTATCAGGATTTTACAGCATCGGTGCAGGGCAAACGTGATGTTGAAATAAGGCCGCAGGTGGATGGATACCTGACTGCAATCGAGGTGGACGAAGGCGCTTATGTACATAAAGGGCAGCCTCTCTTTCTCATCGACAGAAAGCCGTTTGAAGAACAATTGAACAATGCCAGGGCGGCCCTGGCGGCTGCCCAGGCCTCGATGGAAAATGCGCAGATAAATGTAGACAAGCTCAAGCCCCTGGTAGAACACAATGTAGTGTCCGACGTGCAGCTGAAGTCAGCGCAGGCAGCGTACAATAATGCCAAAGCTGCCGCGGATCAGGCGCAGTCGGCGGTGGGAACTGCACGCATCAACCTCGACTACACCACCATTACGGCGCCCAGCGATGGGTACGTGGGGACCATTCCTTTCAAAACGGGAAGTCTTGTCACCAAAGGCATGGATGGCGCTCTTACTGTCGTATCGGAGACAAAGGACATGCGTGTCTATTTTTCAATGAGCGAGCCCGACTTCCTTCAGTTCAAGGAGAAATATGCCGGTAACACCGTTGCCGATAAGGTAAAGCAGATGCCGCCCGTTCAACTGGTGCTGGCTGACAATAGCGTCTATCCGCATCCGGGAAAAGTAGAGATCGTAGAAGGGCAGTTTGACAAGACGGTCGGCGCTATTAAGTTCCGTGCGAGCTTTCCTAATGCGGAAGGGTTATTACGAAGCGGCAGTACGGGTAAGGTAAGGATACCTACTTCGTACAAATCCGTATTGGTGGTCCCGCAGGATGCGACTTTTGAGCTGCAGGGTAAAGTGTTCGTTTATACGGTAGCCGACAGCAATAAGATCGTAACCAAACCACTGAATATTTCCGGCAGGACCCCGAACTATTATTTCGTGTCGGATGGTGTGAAGCTGGGGGAAAAAATAGTGCTTTCCTCTATGGCTACCACGATGATCGGCGGATTGAGGGATGGGATGGTGATTGCGCCTCAAATGATCTCAACCGATAGTTTGTTAAAGGCAAAGCCTCTTTGATCAAACATCATTCAAAATATGATATATGCTAAGAAGATTTATAGAACGGCCTGTATTATCCACGGTTGTCTCCATTATACTACTCTTATTAGGCGGACTGTCGTTGTTTTCCCTGCCTATCACCTTGTTCCCTGAGATTGCGCCTCCCAGCGTACAGGTAACCGCCGTTTATCCCGGCGCCAATGCCGAAGTGGTAGCCCGCACCGTAGCAGTTCCGATTGAGGAAGCGGTCAACGGCGTGGAAAACATGAGCTACATGACTTCCAATTCCAGCAACGACGGCAGCATGAACCTGACCATCTTTTTCAAACAAGGCACCAACCCGGATATCAATGCGGTGAACGTGCAAAACCGTGTAACGAAGGCCAACAGCCAGCTGCCGCCGGAAGTGATACAAGCGGGTGTGTCTACCCAAAAGATACAGAACAGCTTTCTCATGTTCGTGGGACTGTACAGCGAGGACAGCACGAAGTACGACGAGCTTTTCCTGGAGAACTATCTCCGGATCAATGTCATCCCGCAGCTGCAACGTATTCCCGGCGTGGCGCAGGCGCAGGTGTTCAGCTCGAAGGATTATTCCATGCGCATCTGGCTGAAGCCTGACAGGCTGATAGCCAATAATCTTTCCCCGCAGGATGTTTTAAACGCCATCAAGGATCAGAACCTGGAGGCAGCGCCGGGGCGCCTGGGACAGAACAGTGGCGAATCGTTTGAGTATGTCATCAAATATAAGGGCAAACGGAACAGGAATGAGGACTATGAGAACATGGTGGTGAAGGCCAATAATGACGGGTCCCTGCTGCGCCTGAAAGATGTGGCCCGTGTGGAATTCGGGGCCTATACCTACATCTCGTCCAATAAACTGAACGGTCATCCTACTTCGGGCTTTGGCGTTTTACAGACGCCCGGGTCCAACGCCAACCAGATCCTCACGGAGCTGGAGCGCCAGATAAAGGAATTCGACGCGGCTTTACCCAGCGGCATGAAGTTCAAGATCATGTATAATGCCAAGGAATTCCTCGATGCGTCCATCGGCCAGGTGGAGGAAACCCTGATCATCGCTTTCGTACTGGTGGCGATCGTGGTTTTCATCTTCTTGCAGGATTTCCGCTCTACACTGATACCCGTTATCGCCGTGCCCGTCGCCATCATCGGCACCTTTTTCTTCCTGAATTTGTTTGGCTTTAGTATCAACCTGCTGACTTTGTTTGCCCTGGTGCTGGCCATCGGCATCGTGGTGGACGATGCCATTGTGGTGGTAGAGGCCGTGCACTCTAAAATGGAGCGGGAGCATTTGCCGCCAAGGAAAGCGACCATTGAAAGTATGAATGAGATCTCGGGCGCGATCATTTCCATTACACTGGTGATGGCGGCGGTGTTTGTACCCGTCAGCTTTGTGCAGGGGCCTGCAGGGGTATTCTACAAGCAGTTTGCGTTCACGCTGGCTACTGCCATCCTGATCTCCGCCGTCAATGCGTTGACGTTAAGCCCTGCCTTGTGCGCCTTATTTTTGAAAAATCCGCATGCAGAGCAGGGGGGGAGAAAAAAAGGATTGGCCGCCCGTTTCTTCATGGCGTTCAATACGGGCTTTACAGCCATGACGGGGAAATATGTAAAAAGCCTGCAATTCCTCATCCGCCATAAATGGGTACCTATCATCGGCCTGTTGATCATCGCCGCAGGCTGTGTGATACTGGTGAATAAAACTCCTTCTGGATTTATTCCCGACGAAGACCAGGGTTTCATTATAGCGGTGGCTCAAACGCCTGCCGGCAGCAGCTTAACCAGGACTGCGCGGGCTACCGATGACATCAGCAAGATCGCCCTGCGGGATGGGGCATCCAGCGATGTATGGAATGTAAACGGAATGAACTTTGTCACCAACTCTTTTGCCTCGCCCAATGCCGTTGTTTTCTGCCGGCTGAAACCCCGGGACGAACGGGGACCCGCAAAAGACCCTGCGCAAATCACCGGCAGATTGATGGGGGAAACAGGTCAGGTAAAAGACGCGTTGTCCATATTCGTAAATTTTCCCACCGTGCAGGGATTCGGCAATGTCAGCGGTGTGGAACTGATGCTGCAGGACAGGGCCAGCGGCCCCCTGGACAAACTGGGTATGACGGCCTGGGGTTTTGTCGGGGCCTTGTCTCAGCGAAAAGAGGTGGGCTCGGCTTTTACCACTTTCAACACCGGCAACCCTCAGTATACCATCGAGGTGGACGATGACAAGGCAAAGCAGTTGGGCGTGTCTATCAGCGAGCTGATGAATACGCTGCAAATATATTATGGCAGTAGTTTTGTTTCGGACTTCAACCGGTTTGGAAAGTACTACCGGGTCATGGCGCAGGCCGATGTTGCTTACCGGATGGACGTGAATTCCCTCAACGGTATTTATGTAAAGAATAGTTCAGGCGGGATGGTCCCCGCTACCTCCGTGGCTAAGTTTGTCCGTGTGTATGGTCCCGAAACGGTCACCCGCAACAACCTGTTCAATGCCGTCACCATCAATATAACGCCCAAGCCGGGCTTCAGCACGGGTGACGTGATCAAAGCCGTTCAGGCCACGGCCAAACAGGCTTTACCTAAAGGGTATGCCTATGAATTCACCGGCGTAACGAGAGAAGAGATCAGGGCGGGCAATCAAACGGCGTTCGTATTCTTATTAAGCGTGCTGTTTGTATTTTTCCTCCTCGCTGCACAGTACGAAAGTTATATTCTTCCCTTGGCGGTGATACTCACTGTGCCCACTGGTATCCTGGGCGTGTTTGCCTTTGTAGGATTTGCCGGGTTGCAGAATAACGTATATGTGCAGATAGGATTGATCATGCTGATAGGATTGTTGGCTAAGAATGCCATCCTGATCGTGGAGTTTGCGGTACAGCGGAGACGGGCAGGCAAAGGGCTGGTAGAGGCTGCGCTGGAAGGAGCCAGGTTAAGGCTCCGCCCCATACTGATGACCTCATTTGCTTTTGTAGTGGGCATGACCCCCCTGATATTTACAAAAGGGGCATCGGCACAGGGCAACCATTCCATCGGCTGGAGCGCGGTAGGCGGTATGCTTACCGGTGTGATCCTGGGGGTGTTCATCATACCGGTATTGTTTGTTATTTTCCAATTCCTGCAGGAAAAAGTCTCTTCGAAAAGAAAAGCTGAAGAAGAAGCGGAGGTGCACACTGCTGAATAGACAGTTGTCAATATCAGCCCATTACTTGTTAAAAAACGGGTGGCAATTTTTTTACAGTTGAGATAATTTTGAAAAATTTTTATTATGACTGTAGATTGGAAAGGCGTTTATCCTGCGCTGACGACAAATTTTACATCCGGAGATGAGTTGGATCTTTCGATGTTTAACAAAAATCTTCAATTCCAGTTGGACGCCGGTGTGGACGGGATCGTGCTTGCGGGCTCGTTGGGTGAAGCCAGTACCCTTACATTGGATGAAAAAGAGATATTGGTAAGGTCCGCTGTTGAGACGGTGGACGGCAGGGTGCCTGTGATCCTGAACATTGCCGAAGGCTCTACACGCGAGGCGATCAACCAGGCAAGGCTGGCAAAGAAATGGAAGGCGGATGGACTGATGCTTTTACCTCCCATGCGTTACAAAGCGGATGCCAGGGAAACAGTGGATTATTTTAAGGCGGTGGCCCGGTCTACCGATCTGCCTATCATGCTGTATAACAATCCTGTGGAATACAGGATCGAGGTCACGCTGGCCATGTTCGAAGACCTGCAGGAATGTGATAATATCCAGGCCGTAAAGGAATCTACCAGGGATGTGACGAATGTTACCCGGATGATCAATGCGTTTGGCGACCGTTATAAGGTGTTGTGTGGGGTGGACACGATCGCCATGGAGGAGATGCTGCTGGGAGCCCAGGGTTGGGTCGCGGGGCTGGTATGCGCCTTCCCGGCTGAAACGGTGGCGATCTACCGGCTTGTGAAGGCGGGCCAGGTGGAAGAGGCCGCGCAGATCTACCGTTGGTTCATGCCGTTGCTGGAATTCGACATTTGTCCCAAGCTGGTGCAATATATCAAGCTGGCGGAAACGCAGGTAGGTTTCGGCAGTGAATTTGTGCGGGCCCCCCGTCTGAAGCTGGCAGGCAAGGAAAGGGAAGAGGCGCTGAAAATAATCGAAACGGCACTGGCAACAAGACCCGCATTGCCCGAATATCTTTCCATTTAGCAGATAGTTGAAAATTTATCTTTTACCCGGCCAGGCTTCCAAACAACGGAACCGGCCGGGTTGTTTTTTTGCCGGATGTTAAAATAGTATACGTTTTAAATAGAATTTCGAATTTTTTGCGGCTTTCAACTTTATAGTTTTGATACAAAGGTTGTTGCTATGTCCGAAACACGCAGGGATTTTATAAAGCGCTCGACGCTGACGGCGGCAGGCGCTTATTTGGGAACGATGGGCCTTAGCGCGGCCAGTTATCGCCGTATCATCGGAGCCAACGACAGGGTGAACCTCGGCGTGGTGGGATTTTCAGATCGGTTCAGGAATGCGCACCTGCCCAGCTTTCTGCAACATTATAAGGAATTGAACTTCGACATCGTCGCGCTCAGCGATATCTGGAAATTACGCAGAGAGGAAGGTCGTGAATACCTTACGAACAAATTGGGGCACGCCGTACAGGCTTGCAGGAATAACGACGAGCTGTTCGACAGGAAAAGTATTGACGGTGTATTTATCAGTACGGCCGACTTCCAGCATGCATTGCATACGGTGGAGGCAGTACAGGCGAAATGCGATGTGTATTGTGAAAAACCATTTGCCGAGACAATGGAAGATGCCCGTATGGCCCTGGGGGCCGTACGGCGGTCGGGTTGTATCGTACAGATTGGATCACAGCGGCGCAGCGGAAAAAATTACCAGGCAGCAGCGGATTTTATTGCATCAGGCAAATTTGGGCCCATCACCACGGTGGAGCTCACCTGGAATGTTAACCAGCCGGGACGTTGGCGCAGGCCTGCCCTGGTCGCGAAATGCAGGGAAGAGGACCTTGACTGGAAACGTTTTTTGCTGAACAGGCCCTACGAGTCTTTTGATCCGCGGAAGTACCTGGAATATCGTCTTTTCTGGCCTTACTCATCGGGTCAGCCGGGGCAATGGATGTCCCACCAGATCGATACGGTGCATTGGTACACCGGGCTGCACCACCCCCGGAGCGTAGTGGCCAACGGCGGCATCTATACGTGGAGGGATGGCAGAACCAATTGGGACACGACTACGGCCGTCTTTGATTATGGCCCTGCTGACGACCTGTCAAAAGGGTTCCAGGTCATATTCATGTCCCGTGTGAATAATGGCGATGAAATAACAACCGAGATCTATTATTCCAACGGCGGCGAGCTGAACCTCAACACCAACAAGATCTCACCCAAGGGTGGGTTGACCGAGGCCATGGGCAAAGAAATGGGCATGCCCCCTAACTTGCTGCCCGAACGGGACCTGGTCGACAGGATGGCTCCCATCGATACACGCGCCAATGCGGGTGGTGACGAATACACATCGGCCCATGTCCGCAACTGGATGGAATGTATCAGGAGCCGTAAACAACCTAATGCTCCCGTAGAGGCCGGCTATTATCATTCCATTGCGAATATTATGACCAATGCAGCCGTGAAGACTGGCGCCAGGGCAACGTTTGATGAGCATACGCAGGAAGTAATGGCAGATGGAAAAGTGTTCAAATATTAAGCGTACCGAAGGATGTTAAAAAAGTATACACATTGAATGGATTATTGAATATTTTTTCTCTGTTAAATTTTTAATTTCGGTTAGTTGAATTGAAATGGCTGGCGTAGACCATTAATTTATCCTAAGAATTTTATCCTCATAATTTAGTCTGTTTGCTAATGATCGCGGGTGTGATCACCGCCCGGAAAAGCTTTGCCTATATGAGAATAACAGCTTTTAAACAACCAAAACATAACAACTTATGCGTGTAAAAATGCTTTGCATGTGCCTGCTCCTGGGCTTCATCGGACGACTGATGGCGGCTCCCACAGAGACCATCCGCGGGCGGGTAATGGATCAACAGACTGGTAAGCCGCTTGCAGGCGTGACTGTGACCATTAAAGGTAAAAGAGGTGGGGTTACTACCAATGATGACGGCTGGTTCACCCTGAACATTCCTTCGGAAAAGGCCATTCTTATTATTTCATCTGTTGGATATGTCGCTGTGGAGCAGCCGGTGGATGCCGGAAGCGCCAATATTGTCATTTCGCTCGTGCAGGATCGGAAAGGTATGGGAGAAGTAGTGGTGACGGCCCTGGGCATTCAGCGTACGGCGAAATCCCTTACGTATTCCGCCCAGCGGGTCAGTGGCGATCAGATCAATGAGGTGAGGGATGCCAGCTTTGCCAATACGTTGTCCGGCAAGGTAGCGGGCCTTACCATCACACCTTCGGCCAACGGTCCCGGTGGTGCCACACGTGTGCTCTTGCGGGGCAACAGAAGCATTCAGAGTAATAATAATGCCTTGATCGTGGTGGACGGAGTAGCCATAGACAACCAGTCTGTTTCGGGAGAAGTGAAGGATGATGCCGGGTCAACGAACCAGGGTCAGAGCGGCAGCGACGGTTTGTCCAATATCAATCCGGACGATATCGAATCGATGTCCGTATTAAAAGGCGCTGCCGGTGCGGCCTTATATGGCAGCCGGGCGGCCAACGGCGTGATCATGATCACCACGAAAAAAGGCAGGGCGGGAAAATTGAGCGTGAGCCTTAATTCCGGCGTTACCGCTGACAGGGCTTTCAGCATACCTAAGCTGCAAAGCCAGTATAGCCAGGGTACTGACGGAGCATATAGCACCGCCACAGGCAATAGCTGGGGAGAGAAGGTAACAGGTCAGTCTGTAACGGACTGGAGGGGTAAGACGGTGAACCTGCAGGCATTTCCCAATAACATCAAAGATTTCTACCGGACGGCTGTGTCTACCAACAATGCCATCGGGGTGACGGCTGGGTCGGATAAGGTGCAAAGCTATCTTTCCTATGCCAATAATAACGCCACCGGCATCGTGCCCGGCAACCGGCTGATGCGAAATACTTTCAATGGACGCTTTAGCATCAATCTTTCCGACAGGCTGTCGGCGGATGCGAAGGTGACTTATATCGTCCAGGATATTTACAACAAACCCGGCGTAGGGGGAGATGGTCTGGTGGCTGCCAACGTGTACAGCATCCCTACCACCGTCAACCAGAAAGACCTGAAGGATTATAGGACCGTGGATGTAGCGGGGGTGGAAACACCCACTTTCTGGACTGCCACCAACCCGGTGATCATGAACCCTTACTGGACAGTGAACAATACGCATCGTGACGAGAACAGGAGCCGGATCATCGGTCTGCTGTCCCTGAAATATAAGCTTACGGACTGGCTGAATATCCAGGGCCGTGTCAGCTCGGACAGCTACAATGATTTCAATACCTCGAGATATGCCAATAATACGGTGAACTATGCCCGGCAGCCGGGAGGGTATTATTCAGAGGAATATAATTTTGTATCGGAAAGGAACTTCGACGTCCTGCTGAACGGCAACAACAATATCACCCGGGACCTGAAAGTGACTTACAACATCGGCACCGCGCTGCTGGATAGAGGAAGCAGACGTCGTATCATGGCGGCCGATGGACTTCTTTACAATAACAAATACGACCTGAAATATGCCAGCACATTGAAGGAGACGGATTTCACCGTCAAGCGTCAGCTGCAGTCTGTCTACGGTACGGCGCAATTCTCCTTTAAGGATTTTATCAACCTGGACATAACGGCCAGGGAAGACTGGTCCAGCACGATCCCCGAACCGTACCATTATTTTTATCCTTCCATTGGATTGTCGGCTATCCTGTCGGACATGCTGACCATGCCATCCTGGATCAGCCTGGCTAAGGTCAGAGGGTCGCTGACGAGGGTAGGTAATGACGCCGATCCTTTTCTGCTGGCGCAAACATTCAATTTCATACCGGGCGGCTTCGGGGGTTATATTGCCAGTCAGAATTCCCAAATGTTGCCTACATTGAAGCCTGAGATCACTACGGCGCTGGAGGTAGGAACAGAATGGCGTTTCTGGCAGGACAGGCTGGGGGTGGACCTTACTTATTACAAGACGAATTCGAAGAACCAGCTGCTGATGGTGACGACACCCGCCTCATCCGGATACTCTTCGCAATATATAAACGCAGGTAATATCCAGAACTCGGGCTTTGAAGTGGTATTGAACGCGCAGCCCGTAAAAACACGCGATTTCAGCTGGAATGTATCGCTGAACTATGCCTTGAACACCAACAAGGTGATCTCCCTGGCGGACGGTGTACCCTTTATTTACCTGGGATCGAATGACAATGTCCGCACGGCCACTCCCCGGGTAGCAGTGGGCGGCTCATACGGAGACCTGTATGGCTACAAATGGCAGCGTTCCAGCAAGGGGCAGCTGGTGATGGATAGCGCCACGGGCCTGCCAGCCTATACATCGGCCATTTCCAGCGTAGGCAACTTCAACCCCAACTATACCATCGGCTTCAGTAATACTTTCAATTATAAGGGATGGAGCCTGGGCATACTGGTGGACGGTAAGTTCGGCGGAGTGATCGTTTCCGGTACTGAATCGCAGCTGGCTTACGCCGGTATGGCTGACTATACGGCAAAATACCGTGATGGCGCAACGCTGGTCCTGCCGGGGGTAAGCGGTGTGAACGGGGGAGCCAATACCAAGGCCATCAGCGCACAGCAATTGTGGCAGAGCGTGACGCAGGGCAATTATGCAAAGGCCGAGTTCTTTACGTATGATGCGACCAATGTACGCATACGGGAGCTGACGCTGGGATATGACTTCAAACGGCTGCCGTCATTCCTGAAAGCCGCCAAGCTGAGCTTTGTCGCCAGGAACCTGCTCTTCCTTTACAGAGGAAAATCCACGCTGGATATTCCTGGCATCGGCAAGCGGAAGCTGGGTATCGATCCTGAAGCCAGCTTTGGTAACAGCAACTACCAGGGCGCGGAATATTTCAATCTTCCCACGACGAGAAGCATGGGCCTGAACCTGAAACTTTCATTCTAAAAAAACGCCGACAATGTTTAAAATAATTAATATTCGAAATATGCGGAACGGGTTGTTCTTTCTCTTCCTGGCTGTCAGCCTGGGCGGATGTACGAAGAAGTTTGCGGAAATGAATGCAGATCCGTCTACAATAGCGCTTGTTACCCCCGCGCAGTATCCAAACATGTTTGCCTATGCGCAAATGTCTCCGACGCTTAGCCCTGACAATTTCGAGATCGGGGAGGGGACGATCGCCAGCGTATATTCTCAATTCTTTGGCCAGGCGGCACAATCTTTCCCTACAGACCGGTATGTCGTCGTTCCCGCCTGGATGCCTGCCTGCTGGAACCCTGCCTATGTTGCTGCAGCTCCTCAACTGAGGACGATCATGGCCGGAACGGATGCCGCCTCTGCCGAAAATGCGCTGGCCAATATCTGGTGGGTATGGGTCTTCCATCGCATCACTGATTATTTCGGACCTGTCCCTTACTCCCAGGCGGCCAATGGCAAGCGCGTCGTAGAGTACGACCGCCAGGATTCCATCTACTATGATTTTTTCAAAAAACTGGATGCTGCTGTCACGGTGCTGAAGAATCATGTGGGAGAGAAACCTTTCGGGTCCTATGATCTCGTATATGGCAAGCAGGCCGACCCGGTGTCTGCCTGGATCAAATTTGCGAATACTTTAAGGCTTCGGCTGGCATTGCGGATCTCGGGTGTAGATGCAGCCACCGCGAAGACGCAGGCGGAAGCTGCGGTTGCCGGCGGTGTGATGACGGATATTGCCACCGATGCATATATGCCTAAGTCAACAAAGACGTATAACGAATACAATGGACTGGCTGTTATCGCCGGTTGGGAGGATATCCGTGCCAGCGCGACCATGCTCTCCATGCAAAAGGGGTACAATGATCCCCGCATGCCTATCTTCTGGCAGCCGTCGACAGCCGATGGGAAATACAATGGCCTGCGGAATGGGCTTTATGTCAGCGAGAAGGTGCTGGTGGGTAATACCCGGCCTTATACTTCCAATATGGGCACCCGCTGGTGCAGCTACAGCAATGGCGTCTGGAAGACCGTATATGACGTGCACCAGGATATCATGCATGCCGCGGAAGCTTATTTCCTGCGCGCGGAAGGTGCGCTCAATGGCTGGAATATGGGGGGCACCGCCCAGTCGTTGTATGAGACGGGTATCCGGACATCCATGGCGCAATGGGGCATTACGGATCAGACTGTCATCGATGCTTATGTCAACAATACGGCTACGCCGGCGCCTCCGGGAGACCTGATGGGTTCTCCTGCTGTAAATGACTATCCCGTGCTGTGGGATGCCGATGCAACGATGCAGCGCAAGCAGATAGCACAGCAGAAGTACCTGGCACTATGGCCTGATGGCATGGAAGGATGGGCAGAGGTCCGCAGGACCAATTTGCCGGAACTTTACCCCGTGCTGCACAGCGACAACCCGGACGTTCCGGCGGGAACCACGATCAAACGTATGCCTTACCTGGATCCCGAGAAACAAACCAACGGCGATGCGGTGAACAGGGCCATACAGAAGCTGGGCGGCCCCGATAATTGTGCGACGAGACTCTGGTGGGATGTTAATTAGTATATTTAAAGAAAACTGTACATGTCGAGGAAAGTGTATACTGCTTTGTTTTCTCTTCTCATCGCCGGAAATATATGGTCTCAGGATAATAAAGCCGGTATCATAGACTACATGAAGCGGGTGGCGGACTGGCAGATCATGGAATTTAAGGCCGGTCGTAACCCGTACGTGAAGAATGAATGGGAAGATGCCTCACTGTATACAGGTATGGCGGCATGGGCGAAGTTGAGCAATGAAGAAAAATATCACCGGTGGTTGTATGAAATAGGCGAAGGTAATGGCTGGCAGACGGGCGAGCATCGTTTGTTTGCAGATGACTACTGTGTCGGGCAGATGTACTCCCTGTTGTATATGAAATACCGGGAGCCGAAGATGATCAAAAATTTCAAGGAACAGGCGGATACCATTGTTGCAAGGCGTTTTGATGAATCATTGGCCTTTAAGAATAAAGTTTATTTTCATGAATGGGCATGGTGTGACGCACTGTACATGGGGCCGCCTGCCCTTGCCTATCTTTCGACGGCCACGGGCGATATGCGTTACCTGAAGAAGGCCGATAGCCTGTGGTGGAAGACCTCGGCTTACTTGTTCGATCCGGGCGAAAGCCTCTTTTTCAGGGACAGCACTTTTTTTGGCAGGAAGGAAGCCAATGGAGCCAAAGTATTCTGGTCGAGAGGCAATGGCTGGGTAATGGGAGGACTGGCCAGGATGCTGGAGAATATGTCTTCCGGCTATCGGGGACGGAAAAAGTTCGAGCAGCAATTTCAAGCCATGGCGGCCAGGATCGCGGGGCTCCAGCAGCCTGACGGGACCTGGCATGCTTCTCTGCTGGACCCTGGCGCTTTCACCAGCAAAGAGACCAGCGGCACAGGCTTCTATTGTTATGCCCTGGCCTGGGGCATCAACCACGGTGTGCTGCAGCGCGAGAAATATGAACCTGTCGTCCTGAAAGCCTGGATGGCGCTGACCAGCTCGGTGCATCCGGATGGTAAGCTGGGGTATGTGCAGGCGATCTCGGACAGGCCCGACCAGGTGGACTATGAAAGCACGAATGTATACGGCGTGGGCGCTTTTTTACTGGCTGGCTGTGAAGTGTACAAACTTTTGGGTGGCGGAACAGTGACGCCGCAGCCTGTCCTGCTGCCGGCGCCGCAGCATATCGCCTATGGGGAAGGTCAGCTGGCACTGGCGGGACTCTCTGTTAACGTTCCAGCCAATACCACTCCGGAGATGAGGTTTGCCCTGAATGAACTAAAAGACATCCTTAGGGAAAAAAACAAGGGTGCCGCCGCCCGCGTTGGTACCTCGCTTCGTTGGACAATAGACGGAAAAGAAGCAAATAAAGAATATTATAAATTAGTTGTCGATGCCCAGGGCATACGGGTAAATGCCCACACTGCCGCCGGGCTTTACTATGCCGTGCAGACCATCCGCCAGTTGTCAGGCGGGCAGGCGTCGTTGCCCTTTGTAGAAATAGAGGACCAGCCTGCACTGCCTCACCGGGGCGTGATGATGGACTTTGCCCATGGCGGATTGCCGACGGTGGAGGAGATCAAACGGCAGATCAGCTTCCTGTCGAAGTGGAAAGTGAACCAATATTATTTCTACAACGAGGTGAGCATTGCCATGAAGGGATATGAGGGGATGAACTATGGCGCGGCTTATACGCAGGAACAGATAAAGGAGATCATCGCCTATGCCCGGGAAAGATGTATGGATGTGATCCCTTTTGTGGCTTTTTACGGTCATTTACACGATTTGCTGAAACAGGAAAAATATGCTTCACTGGCCATCGGAAAATATGGCGAGGAACTGGATCCCAGGAACCCGCAGGTGAAGGTGATATTACAGGACTGGATCAAACAGTACACGCAGCTGTTCAGCAGCCCCTTTGTGCATGTGGGTTTCGACGAGACCTGGGAGACGAATCGTATATCTCAGGACGTGGACAGCAGCATTCATTCCGAGCAATTGTGGCTGCAGCACCTGGACTTCGTTGCAAACGAATGGAAAAAGTACGGGAAAACAGTGCTGGCGTGGACGGATATGAACACTTACTACCCGGACATTATGTCGAAGTTCCCTAAAGAAGTGATCCCTGTCATATGGGAGTATGCTCCTGATACCGCGGCGATCCATCAATACCTGGACCCGGTGTTAAAAGAGAAAAGAACATTTTTTATTCAGCCTGCCGTATCCGGCTGGGGCCATATCTATCCATCGACGGACTATACTTATGACAATATCGATCTCACGCTGAAGGCAGGTATGCAGCATCAGACATTGGGGTTTATCACCTCGGTATGGACGGATGCCGTAGAGCCGTATGTACGCCCGTCCTGGATGTTCATGGCCTATGGGTGCATAGGCGCGTGGCAGGGAACGGCGCCGGATAAAAGAACTTTTACTGCGCGTTACAGCGATGTAATGTACCCGGCAGCGAGCGATGAGCTAAGGGAGGCTTTGCTGGGTTTGGGTCGTACGATCGACCAGCTGTCCAAATGCCTCGGGAAGAATACATCCAACCTCCCCGGAGGGACCATTGTAGAAAGTTGGTCGAACCCTTTTTCGCCGTATTACCTGGAAAATACCCGTACGCATATCGAAGCATTTAAGCAAGCCCGCAAGGAGAGCGAAGAAGTGCAGACCTGGTTGATCAGGGCATTGGAAAAGAGTGGGAGGGACAGCGCCTTTATCCATTCCCTGCTGGTCTCGGCCCGCTTGCTCCACTATACGGCCACCCGTTTTATTTGGGCGAAGATCATCTGCGATCGATGGAATGAAGCCATGCTGGATAAGAAAAAGAATGATTTCGTGTATTACGATATTGCTTACATCTGCCATGGATTTATCCAGGATGTAATGGATGAGGGCGGCGGACTCAAGGACGACTATAAGGAGAGCTGGCTGTCGGAGAATATGCCCTACCGGCTGAACACCATGGCTGGAAGGTTTGACGTAGAATACGGACTTTGGGAGAAATTGCTGCTGAAGGTGCTGGATCACCGGATCACGCATCAGCGGGCATACGTGGCCAATCAATCTTTTGAAGAATTATTCAAGCCGGATTTTTAGCTATGAAAAGGATCGGTGTCTTTGTATTTTCGATCGTGTTCATCCTGCGACTGCAGGGACAGGGAACCGTCATAGACACTCTGCCCGTTGTCCCTCCGCATCCCCGGCTGTTGATGACGATGGGAGATGAGCAAAGGATCCGCGCGGCCATTGGTTCCGATAATACCTGGAAGGAGATCCATCAGGCCATCCTTCGTCAATGCGACTCCTTGCTGCCCCTTCCTTCTTCGGAAAGAGTGATGGAAGGCATCCGGCTGGACGCGAATCGTTGGTGTTTATACAGGGTGTTCTACCTCAGCTATGCCTGGCGGGTCACCCGTGAAAAAAAATATTTTGAAAAGGCGGAAAAAGAACTGCTTGCCATCTGTAGCTTTAAGGACTGGAACCCTTCCCATTATCTTGATGTGGTGGAGCTGACGATGGCCGCCGCCATCGGATATGATTGGCTGTATAATGAGTTGCCGGCATCTTCCCGGGCGATAATAAGCGGCGCAATCATTAACAAGGGCATCCTCACTTCTTATGACACGAGCTACCATGCCTACCGCAAATGGCTTTCCGTCACGAACAACTGGAACCAGGTGTGCAACACCGGTATCAGCTATGGCGCCATGGCCATTTACGACACTGACCCGGCCTTTGCTAAGCAGGTGATCAACCGGAGCCTTAAAAGTATTGTCATCAGCATGAAGGACTATGAGCCGGATGGCGCTTATGCCGAAGGCTACAGCTACTGGGGATATGGCAGCACCTACAATGTGCTGTTCATGGATGGGTTGCGGAAAATGTTTGGGCATGACTTCGGGCTCAGCGGCCAATCGGGCTTTATGAAGTCCGCCGCTTATATGGAGCATATGATCGGACCTTCGGGCCAGGTGTTCAATTATTCCGATGCGGGCGCCAGGGCCACTTTGCAACCGGCCATGTACTGGTTTGCGCGTAGGTCCGGCGATCTGTCGCTGTTGTGGCAGGAGCGCAGGTTCATCAAAGGCGCTGCGTTGCAGTCGCAGCTCTCGTATCGGTTCCTTCCGCTGGTGTTGTTGTGGGGCAGCGGCATAGATATCAAAGGCATCACACCCCCACGGTCCCGGACCTGGGTCGGTGCGGGCAGAAATCCTGTCGCCCTGATGCGCACCTCCTGGACAGACACCAACGCTATTTTCCTGGGCGTAAAAGGAGGCTCGCCCTCGATCACGCATGGCCATATGGATGCCGGTTCATTCGTAATGGAAGCCAATGGTGTGCGATGGGCCATGGATGCCGGCTACCAGGATTACAATTCGCTGGAGTCGAAAAATATTGATCTATGGGAGGACCGCCAGGGCGGTCAGCGCTGGCAGGTGTTCCGTTACATCAACCAGGTGCATAATACGCTCACCGTCAACGGGCAGGAACAGCGGGTGAAAGGACATGCGAAACTGCAGGGGTACACGGCCGATGCGACTTTTATGGAGGCGAAGGTGGCCCTATCCTCCTTGTATGAAGGGCAATTGGCGCGTGCTGACCGGGGCGCGGCTATTTGTAAAGGCCGCTATGTGGTCGTACGTGACGAAATAGCCGCGGGAGACACGGCGGCCACCGTCCGGTGGTCCATGCTTACGCCGGCATCGGTGCAAATCACCGGTCCTCACCGTGCAGAGCTTACCCGGCAGGGAAAGAAGCTGGCTTTAATAGTGGAAGGAACCGCGCCGGTGGAAATGCGGACATGGGTTTCGGATCCACCGCCGCATGATTATGACTCGCCGAACGCAGGGACGGTGATCGTTGGTTTTATTACCCATTTGCCTGCGGGCGGAAAAGGAGCTTTCAATGTATTTTTAGTGCCGGGTGACACAAAAGTGGAACCTGTTAAATCTTTACAGGAATGGAAATAATTAGCCCGATAAATGGAGATATGCTACATGAAAGGGACGGCGTGGTGTCGGGAGACGGGCTTGTCATTAAGGTGACCGTGGCCAGCGACCCGGGAAGTGAGATCCGGGTGGGAGGCGTCAAGGCCATCTATGGGAAGGGAGTGTTTGCAGCGCCGGCGGTCCTGACAGCATATGAGAATCAGATCGAGGTGAGCAATGAAACGACGGGGGAAAGGATTTTTCTGACGGTCCACCGGCTGCGGAATTTTGCCGGCGGATACCGGCTGTCCATCGATGACAACATCTGGTTCTTAAGGGATATTTATAACAATGCGGGAAAATACCGGTCTATCTTCGACAATTCCTACCTGGCCTTTCTGAAGCAGGTGCATGACACCTATGGCACCAAAGTCCATCTGAATCTTTTTTACGAGACGGATGGCTTCAACCTTTCGCAGCTGAGCGATGAATTCAAAGAAGAGTGGAAAGCCCAGGCCGGCTGGTTAAGGCTGAGCTTTCACGCATTGGGCGAATTCCCGGACATGCCGTACAGGACGGCAGGATATGAAAAAGTGAAAGAAGATGGCGAGCTGGTGATAAAGGAGATCCGGCGTTTTGCCGGGGAGGAAGTGATGGGGCCGGTGACGACCATCCATTGGGGTGAGCTGACGGTGGAGGGCGCCAGGGCGGTGAAGGACCTTGGATACAAGGCGCTGCTGGGCTATTTCAATGTGGATGACGACCTGCCGGCGGTGAGCTTTTATCATGGCGTCGAAGTAAGAAGACATTTGAAGAAGCGTTTTGTCTGGAAGGATATCAAGCAGGACCTGGTGTTCTTCCGGACCAGCATTGTCATCGATAAAACGGACCTGGCTGATATCCGGCCGCACCTGGACGGTTACAGACAGCGTGGCGGATTGCCGCCCTATGTGGACTTGCTGGTGCATGAGCAGTATTATTATCCTTTTTATTTCAACTATCAGCCGGATTTCCGGGAGAGGATATTGACGGCTGTGCGATGGGCGCAGGAAAATGGATATACACCCAGATTTTTAGAAGAATGTCTATTATGAATATGAAAAATAACCGTCGGGATTTCTTAAGGATGTCGGGTCTTACGGGATTGGGAGTTGTCGCCCATTTCCTGCCTGCCTATGCGGGCAGCGTGGAAGAACTGGACCAGATCAGGCAGCAGGCGGAGCAGGCGCCGCCCAAACAGCGGTTTAATATGAGCGGATATGCCGCACCAAAGCTGGAGACGGTGAGGATAGGGTTTGTCGGTATTGGTAACAGGGGATACGGCGCGGTAGAGCGGATGACAAGGATCGAAGGGGTGCAAATAAAAGCTTTGTGCGATCTCCGGCCTGAAAGAGTGGCGCTGGCACAAAAGCTGGTGGAAGCATCGGGCCATCATCCGGCGCTCTATTCCGGAGGACCGGAAGTATGGAAGAAACTTTGTGAGCGGGATGATCTGGACCTCATTTATATTCTTACGCCCTGGGCGCTGCATACGCCTATCGCTGTCTTCTCTATGAACCATGGTAAGCATGTCTGCGTGGAAGTGCCCGCGGCTAAGAGCATTGCAGAGGCCTGGCAGCTGGTGGAGGCGTCTGAGCGGACGAAGAAACATTGTATGATGACGGAGAACTGTTGCTACGATATGTCGGAGATGCTGACCCTTAATATGGCCAGGCAGGGATTCTTCGGCGAGATCGTGCATTGTGAGGGGGCATATATCCATAATTTACAGGAGCTGATGTTCTCGAAAGAACATTTCTACCAGATGTGGGAGCTGGAAGAAGCATATAAAAGGAAGGGAAATCTTTACCCGACACATGGATTGGGCCCATTGTGCCAATTGCTGAATATCAACCGGGGTGACAAAATGGAATACGTGGTATCCATGTCATCCAACGATTTCATTACGGGCCCGCTGGCGGAGAAGCTGGCCGCTACCGATGCTTTCTATAAGCCGTATGTGGGGAGGCATTTCAATGGGACGATGAACACCAGCATGATCCGCACGGCGCATGGAAAGACCATCATGGTGCAGTTCGACGTTTCCTCTCCACGGCCTTATTCCCGCATCCAGCTGGTCAGCGGCACGAAGGGCGTGGGTCTTAAATACCCGGAACCGGCGCGTTATGCCCGGGGACATGAATGGCTGAGCGCGGCGGAATACAAGGAGCTGGAAGAAAAGTATATGCCGCCCCTGATCAAAAAGATCGGCGGGGCCGCGAAAGGCATCGGCGACCATGGCGGAATGGATTTTATCATGGACTGGCGGACCATCGACTGTCTGCGAAATGGACTGCCCCTGGATCAGAATGTCTATGACGCGGCGCTTTGGAGCGCTGTCGCCCCCTTGAGCGTATGGTCAGTGGCCAACCGCAGCAACTCGATCGATGTACCTGATTTTACCGCCGGCGCGTGGAAAAGCAATCAGCCAATAGACATTTCGATGGAAAAAGGTGGCGACACAAAAATCTTATGATCATGGAGAAAAGTACCCGGCCACCTGGTTTTATACCCCGGCGTGCGGCCAGCTGGTGGACGACCTTTGAAGATATTCAATGGCCGCAGAAAAAAATTGTCGACAAGATCCGGCGAAGGGCAGAGGGGTTTTCGAAAGCGGGGATCGATACGGCCATCAATTTCGGATTCCACGTCCGGTTTGACTTTTCGAATTATTTCGGGCAATTGCACGGCTATTTTGCCAATGTTTGCGAAGAGCTGCATCAATATGATATAAAGTTCATGGAGCACTATTCCTGCAATCATGTGGAAAGGCCCAGGGGGGATCACAGGCTGAAGGAGCTGATGAGGACCAACCGGCACCATGTGCTGTTGTTCCATGATGCTTCATCCGCCGCGCTGGCCCAATATGAAGGATATTATTTCAACGATCTCTGCGAGGTAGATCTTCGTGACGGCGGCAGAGGGTATGCGGACTATTATGAGCTGGACGTGTTCTGCCACAACAACCCCGGTTTTCTGGATATGCATAAGAAATACCTGCAAAGGCTCATGAAGGAAGTGCCTATTGACGGGATAGAGGTGGATGATATGTGCGATTATGCCGGCTTTACTACCTGTGGATGCAGGTATTGCCGCGAGCGGTTGAGAAAGGACTACGGGCACGAGATCCCTCCGTTTGGCGAACGGTCCTTTTGGGGAGATACCACGCTGGAGGACAGGTCTGCCTGGGGAAATTATGACAATCCCGCTTTCAGGGATTGGTTGCGGATGAAGGCGGATGCGGTGGCTGATCATCTGAAAATGATCAAAAGCACCATCGGCGAGCTGCCCCTGATGACCTGTTGTTCCAATGCAGGCCCGATCGTTTTGAATTCCATCGCCCTCAACCTGGAGAAGATGGCGCCCTACCTGGACCTCTTCATGCTGGAGAATGTAGGCATCAATATGAAGATGGTCAATTGGATGATCATGGATGCGGAAGCGCTGTACCAAAAGGACGCCGCGCAGAAGAAGGGAAATGCGCCGGCTATCACCATCAGCTATATGATCCGGGAAAAGGGTGGCTATCTTGGATGGTGCCTAAGCCGATTCTGGGGAGTGGCCAACTGGAGCAGCACATTGTATGGAAGATTGGAAGAAGATCCGGCGGATGCCATGGAAGTGGAGGATATTATGCGGCCTTACAATAATTGGGACATGCGCAACAGCGACCTGAAGGACACGGAGGGGGAAGATGTGGCAGAGGTAAGGCTTGTCAGCAGCAGCTATTGCAGGGAAAACGGCTGGCGGGACGAAGACGGGCTTGAACAATGGGACAGGGTCAAGGCCTGGTCGCTCCGCTTGCTTGCATATAATGTCGGCTATCGCCTTGTCAGGTCCCACGAGCTTTCCGACAGCAAGGCCCTGAGCGAAGAGCATACGCCCCTGATCCTAGATGGCGTGGCTTGCGTGTCTGACAGCCAGTTCAGGGCCTTGCAGTCCTTTCTTGCGAAGGGAGGAACGGTGTGGCTGGCTTTGCCCTTCGGTACGCACGATGAAAAGGGGTTCCGTAGACGACGTGCTTTGTCGGAGGAACTGGAAGAAAAACACTACAAACACCTAACCATCATTCGCTCCGCCACGACCGCCGATCCGCTTAATGACCTTATCCTGCATGGTAGATTCAAACCCTTGCTGAGACAGCTATCCGGCAACAGGCTATGGGCGGCGAGGATAAGAAAATATAAGGATGGCGCCGCCATTCATTTTTTGAACAGGGGTTTGGTGGCCGTGGCGCATCCTACTTTGAAGGAGGGCTCAGGAACGCCCATCCTGCAGGATTTTCATTCGGATATGACGGATAACATGCTGGAATACGCTTTTGACGACAGCAGGATCCATTTCGGAGCCTTGTCTGTAAGAAGCCCTGAGATAGGGGATACGCGGCGACCTGTTTTTGCAGAGAATGTTATCCGGATAGACCTTACGGGGATCGAAACATATGCAGTAGCACAATATTAAAAATCGACAGGACCATGGGACATCATTTTAGTCGGAGAAAGTTCATAACGTCAGCGTCAATGGCAGGCATCGGTCTTGGACTGACAGGTTCTGCCGCTGCTATGATCGTACGAAAGATCCAAAACAATCCCATGCCCGGCAAGCGGGTGGGCATCATCGGCCTGGACACATCCCATAGCACTGCGTTCGTAGAGGCGTTGAACGGGGACGCGCCTGATCCGGAGTACAATGGATACAGGATAGTGGCTGCCTATCCGTGGGGCAGCAGGGACATCCAGAGCAGCACGGAAAGGATCCCTTCTTATACGGAAGAGGTGAAGAAGAGGGGAGTGGAGATCGTGGATTCCATCGCGATCTTATTGGATAAAGTGGACGTGATATTGCTGGAGACCAATGACGGTCGCCCCCATCTGGAACAGGCGTTGACCGTCATGCGGGCGGGTAAGACATTGTTCATCGACAAACCTGTTGCCGGCACGCTGGCGGAGACGGTGGCCATCTTCGAAGCGGCAAAGAAATACAAGGTGCCTGTCTTTTCGGCCTCGTCGTTGCGCTATATGAAGGGCATGCAGGACATCGCAGAAGGGAAGACGGTGGGTAAGGTGCTGGGGGCGGATGCTTTCAGCCCGGCGCCGCTGGAGCCGCATCACCCGGACTTTTTCTGGTATGGTATCCATGGTATCGAGACGTTGATCACAGTAATGGGAAAGGGATGTAAGGATGTGATCCGCATCTATACCGAAAGCACGGATGTGGTGACGGGCGTCTGGAATGACGGGCGCATCGGTACTTTCCGGGGAACCCGCACCGGCCAGCACGAGTATGGCGGCACCGTCTTTGGCGAGAAAGGGGTGGCGCGGGTGGGTCCGTATTCGGGATATGAGGCGTTGCTGCGGCAGATCATCCGTTTTTTCGGGACCGGCGTATCGCCGGTGAGCGAAGACGAGACGCTGGAGATCTATGCATTTATGGAGGCTGCCGATGAAAGCCGCCGGAAAGGCGGGGCGGCAGTGAGCCTGGCAGCGACCTTGGAGAAGGCGCGGTCGGCGATGAAGAAGAATATTAAGATCTAAAATCATGAACATGAAAAATAAAAGCCGGAGAGCATTTCTCAAATCAACCGGGATCGTAGCTGCCGGGACATTGCTTACGCCTTCGATATTGTCGGCCACGGACCGGCGGACTCCTGCCATATTGGGGGGGAGTCCCGTGCGGACAAAACCCTGGCCGGCCTGGCCCATCTGGAACAAGGACACGGACGAGAAGATAGTCGTCGACGATCTGCGCAGCGGGATCTGGTCCAGGGCGTCCCTGGTCACTCAGTTCGAGCAGGAGTGGGCGGCCTACATCGGGACGAAGAGAAGCCTTACGGTGGTGAATGGGACCAATGCCCTTATCGCTTCCCTGCTGCAGATGGGCATCGGCGGCGGTGATGAGGTGATCGTGCCCCCCTATACTTTTATTGCTACGGTGGCAGCGGTGCTTGCGACGGGAGCCATGCCCGTCTTTGTCGACACCGATGTGGCCAGCTGGCAGATAGATGCCGGTAAAATAGAGGCAAAGATCACCCCCCGGACCAGGGCCATCATCCCCGTGCATATCCTGGGGCTCCCCGCCGATATGGTGCGTATCATGGAGATCGCAAAAAAGCATGACCTGGTCGTCATCGAAGATGCCTGCCAGGCGCATGGTGCAGAGATCGATCACCGGCGTGTCGGTAGCTTTGGCCACGCAGGCTGCTGGAGCTTTCAGAATTCGAAGAACCTGGCCATCGGGGAAGGTGGGGCGATCACCAGCAACGACGGGCAATTCATGGATAAATGTTATTCCTACCACAATTATGGCAACCCGTATGGCTCTGTCGTCGGGCAGGTGAACGCGGGTACGTTGATCGCCGGCAACAAGCTGCGGTTGACGGAATACCAGGCGGCCATCGGACTGGGGCAGCTGAAACGATTGCAAGGGGAGACAGAGAAAAGAAACGCGAATGCTGCTTATCTCAGGGGGAAGCTTAGCAAGATACCCGGCGTCATTCCCTACAAGCTATACGACAATGTTACCAAGGCCGCTTTCCACCTGTTCCCGTTCCGGTACGACAAGGAAGGCTTTAAGGGGCTGCCCAGGGCTGACTTCCTGAAAGCGTTGAATGCGGAAGGCATTCCCTGCAGCGAAGGATATGCACCGCTGAACAAGATGCCCTACCTGGAGAACGCGTTCGGGTCGAAGAACTACAGGAAGATGTATACCGCGGCGGAACTGGACATGCATGCTTTTAACGATCGGAACAATTGTCCCCTGAATGACAAGCTTTGTAATGAAGAGGCTGTATGGTTCTATCAGTCCCTGCTGCTGGCCGATAAGCCGGATATGGACGACATCGTCAACGCGATTGAAAAGATACATGCAAATGCGGGTACACTAAATATGAAGAAATGAAAACATTGACAGGAACACTATTAATGCTAATGATGACAGCAGGATTTGCGCAAGGACCTTCAAAACAGTTGCGGGCTACAACGTACAACTCCGGGTTTGACATTGCGCACGATACGTATAATGCGATTTCTGCCGCCAGTGACGGCAGGATCTACTATGTGCTTAGCTCTCAATCCATCGATACGGGTGGACAGATGTATTCCTTCGATCCCCGGACGGGGAAGATCCATCACTGCGGTGACATTACGGAGGCTTGCGGCGAGAAGGGGCTTAAAACCATTGTGCAGGGTAAAAGTCATGTACGTTTTGTGGAATCCAACGGCAAGCTGTATTTCGCCACGCATGTGGGTTACTACAGTATGGTGGACGGTATGGAGAAGATGGGCATACCTCCGGCAGGATACAAGGCCTATCCCGGAGGGCATATACTGGCGTATGACATGAAGACCGGGAAGTTCGATGACCTGGCCATCGCGCCGCACCAGGAAGGTATCCTCACGATGAACATGGATACAAAGCGGGGGTTGATTTATTGCATCACCTGGCCCACCGGTTATGTTTTCCGGTATGACCTGGAAAAAAAGGAACTGAAGGACATCGGCCCTTTGTCCGGCGAGGGCGAGAATGGTTCCGGTAAAAACTTCCGGACCTTGTGCCGTAGCCTTGCCATCGATCCTGCGGATGGGGCTGTGTATGCCACGACGTCGGAGGGCACCATCTTCCGGCTGAAGCTGGGTGGGTCTGCGCTGGAACCCCTGGAGGAGGATATGAAAAAAGATTATTTCGGTAGCTATGATCCCACTTCGGCCGGTCATATGGGATATAACTGGCGGCAGACGGTCTGGTATCCGGGGAACAAGTCGGTTTATGGCGTGCATGGCAACTCCGGCTATCTTTTTCAATTCGATCCTCACGCTGAAAGAGTGAACGTCATCGATCGCATCACTTCCGCACCTTCCAAACGCAGCGGGATGTTTGACCAGTTCAGCTATGGTTACCTCGGATTCATATTGGGCCCGGACCAGCATACCTTGTATTATCTCACCGGGGGGCCTGTCTATGTGGAAGGACATCGTGTGAAGGGCAAGAGCAGCACGGCGATGGGGGAGGCGAAGGGACTGGAGGACCTGCACCTTGTGACGTATGATATTCCTACGGGCAGATACCGGGACCATGGCGCTATCTTCTATGCGGACGGGCAGCGGCCGCTGTATGTCAATTCCATTGCTGTGGGACAGGATGGGACGGTGTATACACTGGCGAGGGTGACGGAAAAGGGGAAGACCCGTACGGACCTGGTAAGCATACCGGTCGCTAAATAACAATACAACCATGAAGTGGAAAATATTCTTATGCCTGATATTGTGCAGCCGGCTGGTATGGGCGGCGGATGGATCTATCCGTGCAGGTATGGCCAGGGTGAAGATCACGCCAGAGGGGCCGATGTGGCTGAATGGGTATGCCGGACGGGACGAACCTTCTAAAGGCGTGCTGCATGACATCTGGGCAAAGGCGCTGGTGGTTGAAAGTAGCCCGGGTGGCCGTATCGTGATTGTGACGACGGACCTCCTGGGCCTTTCACATGAAATTTCGGAAGATGTCATACGGCAGGTGGATAGCCTCTATGGCGTCAAACGGGAACAGCTGCTGCTGAATTCCTCGCACACGCATTCTGCGCCGATGATCTGGCCCTGTGTAGACATGATCTATGACTTCGGTGAAGAAGACCAGCGTTTGGTGTCCTTGTATGACCAGCAGCTGACCACGAAGCTGGTAAAGCTGATAGGGACGGCATTGGGCAATCTGGCGCCCGCAAAGTTGTATACCGCAAGGGGAACAGCCGGGTTTGCTGTCAACCGGCGTGAGAAGCTTTTTGGACCAGGACCCGTCGATCATGATGTGCCTGTGTTGAAAGTAGTGGGGATGGATGGTAAGGAGCTGGCGATCCTTTTTGGCTATGCGTGCCATAACACTACACTGGTGGACAATAATTTTCTCATCAATGGCGACTATGCGGGATTCGCCCAGCTGGCGCTGGAGAAAGCCCATCCGGGTGTCCAGGCCATGTTCCTCATGGGATGCGCGGGCGACCAAAACCCTGCTCCCCGCGGGACCGTGGAGCTCGCCCGTACGCATGGCCAGGAGCTGGCGGATGCCGTGCAAAAAGCGCTGGGAGGAGTGATGCAGGTTGTGCGGGCGCCTGTCTATACCGCTTATACAAAGGTGGACCTGCCTTTCAGTCCGTTTGACGTCAGCATCTACCAAAAGGATATCGTTGGGAATAATAAATTCCTGCAGCGCAGGGCAAAGCTGATGCTGGAGGCTTATAACAGGGGATGGCAACAGGATCATCTGACCTATCCTGTGCAGGCCGTGCGTTTTGGGGATGATCTCACCATCCTGGCGCTCAGTGACGAGGTGGTGGTGGATTATTCTTTAAGGGCCAAACATGCATTCATCGGAGAGAATATTTTTGTAGCGGGATATTCCAGTGAGGTGATGTGTTATATCCCTTCAGAGCGGGTGCTGAAAGAGGGTGGATATGAGGGTGAAGAGAACATGATCTATTATGGATTGCCGGGACCTTTTGCGAAAGGAGTGGAAGACAGTGTCTTCAAGGCGATAGGACACGTGATGGCGGCCGCGGGCAGCCAGGGTGGGCTGCGCGGTACATTGGGCACATATGCGTTCCCTCCCCGGGATAAAAAGGGAAAAGTGGATCAGGCTTTGCTGATCCGTCAGCTGAAAGAACTGCACGCCAACACCTATCACTGGCTGGCTTGGGGAAAGGCAAATGATATGAATGCCCTGGCCGGTTTCCTTCCTGTCGCGCGGGAGGCGGGCATCAAAGTTTGGGTAACCCTCGTGCCGCCATCAGAATCGCCGCCTTTTCAAAAAGATTATTCGGAACCTTATCGCCTTGATTTTAAAAAATGGGCTGTCGGGCTGGCTAAGCTCAGCCTGAAGGAGCCGAACCTGGTGGCCTGGAGCATCGATGATTTTGTACACAACCTGAAATTCCTTACCCCGGAGTACGTGAAGGATTTTCAATCGGCCGCCCGTGCGATCAATCCCAGGCTGGCATTTATTCCCTGCAGCTACTTTGAACAGGTGACCCCCGCTTTTGCGGCGGCCTATGGCAGCTTGCTGGATGGCATCCTATTCCCTTACCGGAATGAATCGGTGTCGGCCAATCTGCAGGACGCCACCCATGTGGAAAGCGAGATCGCTGCATTGCGTACGAGATTCTCCCCGGGTTTCCCTGTTTTTTTGGATATTTATGCGACGGCGCATAGCAGCCTGGGAGATCCTACGGCGGAATATGTAAAAGAGGTATTGGAGAGAGGAAGGAGGTCCGCGGATGGCGTACTGATCTATTGCCACCAGGACCCTGAGCGGTTCCCTGCAAAATATAAGGTTATCAAAGAAGGGTTTGCAAAAGACAAATAAGCTTGACAAAGAACATTACTATAATCGGCATTCTATTCTTTGTATTTGGGTTTGTCACCTGGGTCAACGCCATTTTGATCCCTTATTTCAAGATAGCCTGTGAGCTGAATAATTTCCAGTCATACCTGGTGACATTTGCTTTTTATATCTCCTATCTCGTGATCTCGTTGCCTGCTGCCTGGTTGTTAAGGAGGATCGGGTTCAGGAAAGGCATGATGGCCGGGTTCTGGATAATGGCAGGGGGCGCCTTTGCGTTTATCCTGGCGGCGTTGGGCAGGACATATGCGGGGTTCTTAATAGGACTGTTCGCCATTGGCGCGGGGCTGGCGATCCTTCAGACGGCAGCCAACCCCTATATTACGATCATCGGGCCCAGAGAGCGGGCGGCACAGCGCATCAGCATTATGGGTGTGTGCAACAAGGGGGCGGGCATTCTCGCGCCGTTGTTATTTGCAGCAGTGGTCCTGCGGCCGACGGACAGCGCGCTGTTCAGAAGCCTGCCCCGGATGGGGGCCGTTCAGCGAAATGCGGCGCTGGATGAGTTGATCAGGAGGGTGATCATACCGTATGCCTGCGTGGGCGTTATTCTCCTCTTCCTGGGATGGCTGGTGCGGTATTCTTCATTGCCGGAGATCGATACGGAACATGAGGATGAGACGGTGGCGTCGGCCAATTTGGGCAAGACCAGCATATTTCAGTTCCCTCATTTGATCCTGGGCGCGCTGGCCATTTTCCTCCATGTGGGGACGCAGGTGCTGGCAATAGATACGATCATCGGGTATGCGGCTTCCATGGATATACATCTGCCCGAATCAAAGGTCTTTCCTTCCTATACTTTACTGGCGACGATCGCCGGGTATATTGCCGGTATTATCAGTATTCCGCGCTGGATCAGCCAGGCGAAGGCTTTCCTGGTATGTACGGTGCTGGGCATCCTGCTGTCGTTGCTGATCGTGCTGTCCGGCGGCAGGGTGGTGTTCGGGGGACATACGGCGGACATATCGCTGTGGTTCCTCGTGCTTCTGGGGTTTGCCAATTCGCTTATATGGGCGGGCATCTGGCCGCTGGCCCTGCGCGATCTGGGACGGTTTACCAAAACGGGTGCTTCCGTGCTGGTGATGGGCCTGTGCGGAAATGCGATCCTGCCGCTGCTGTATGGATGGCTGGCCGACAGATCGGGGGTGCAGCAGGCTTACTGGATCCTGCTGCCATGTTATTGTTATCTGTTTTTCTACGCAGTATACGGCCATCGCATCAGGAACTGGGCTACATTTAAATTAAAGGGAGCAGCATGAGCCAGGCATTGACGAAAATTATCAACGGAAAGGTCATCACCCCCGGCGGGATGGTGGAAAGTGGATCAGTTGTGCTGTCAGACGGCATCATTCAATCCATGGGCGCCGGCGATCTGCCTGCGCCGGGAGCCAGGACCTTCAATGCACGGGGAATGTATGTGTCGCCGGGTTTTATCGACCTGCATGTACACGGTGGCGGGGGCTTCGATTTTATGGATGGTCATGAATCCGCCTTCCTGGCCATCGCGGAGACACATGCCCGCTTTGGCACCACGGCCATGCTGCCTACGACGCTCACCGGGTCCGGGGAAGAGATCCTGCATACGATAGCCACCTACGAGCGGGCGCTGCCGAAGAACACCCAGGGCGCCCAGTTCCTGGGTATGCACCTGGAAGGGCCTTATTTTGCCATGAACCAGCGTGGCGCCCAGGATCCGCGCTATATCCGCGATCCGGATCCAGCGGAGTACCGGAAGATCCTGGAAAAGGCGCATCTTATCAGGCGGTGGAGCGCCGCGCCTGAATTGAAAGGCGCCATCGCTTTTGCCCACGAAGCTCGTGAGAAGGGGGTGCTGGTATCGATGGCGCATACGGACGCCATCTACGAGGAAGCGCTGGAAGGTTTTAATAATGGCTATACGCTGGCGACGCATCTCTATTCCGGGATGTCGGGCGTAACGCGCCGGAATGCCTACCGTTATGCCGGAGTGGTGGAGGCGGCTTTTCTCATCGATGGTATGGACGTGGAGATCATCGCCGACGGCGTACACCTTCCCGCACCTTTGCTCCAGCTGGTGTATAAAATAAAGGGCGCTGCGCGAACGGCCCTCATTACGGATGCCATGCGGGCTGCCGGAATGCCGGAAGGTGACAGCGTACTGGGCAATATCCATCACGGGCTGAAGGTGCTGGTGGAGGATGGCGTGGCTAAACTGCCGGATCGCAGTGCTTTTGCGGGCAGTGTGGCTACGGCCGATCGTTTGGTGCGTACCATGATCCGGAAGGCGGGTGTCACGCTGCCGGAAGCCGTTCGGATGATGACGGCTACGCCAGCCTCCATACTTGGCCTGGGGGACCGCAAGGGGGCCCTGGCGCCGGGAATGGATGCCGACATCGTCATTTTCGATCAAGATATAAATGTACATGCTACAATCATAAAAGGAGAATGGGTGTATGAGAATAAATAAGCTGGAATTGCAGGTGCACCAGTCCCGGACCGAGATGGGGTCAGCTGCCGCGCAACAAGTGACAAGGCGGATCAATGAACTGTTGCGGCAGCAGGCCACGGTGAATATCATATTTGCTGCGGCGCCTTCCCAGCAGGAATTCCTGCAGGCCTTGCGGCAGGCCCCCATCGAATGGGGAAGGATCCGCGCCTTTCATATGGATGAGTATATTGGATTGCGTCCCGATGCGGTGCAGGGATTTGGAAATTTTCTCCGGGAAAGATTGTTCGATAAAGTGCCTTTTCTTGCCGTGTATTACATCAATGGGGATGCGGTGGACCTCAGGAAGGAATGTCAACGGTATGGCGCATTGTTAGAAAGCTTCCCTCCGGACATCGTCTGCATGGGCATTGGGGAGAATGGTCATATTGCTTTCAACGATCCCCCCACGGCGGATTTTGACGATCCGTATGCGGTGAAGGTGGTAGCCCTGGACCAGTCCTGCCGGCAGCAGCAGGTGAACGACGGTTGCTTTCCCGGGCTGGAGTCCGTGCCCACCCACGCTATTACTTTGACCATTCCTGCCTTGATGTCGGGCCGGTTCATTTATTGCATCGTACCGGGCCGGTCGAAAGCCCAGGCAGTGTTCAATACTTTACACCGGGAGGTGGTGGAGGATTATCCTGCGTCCATACTTCGTAATCATGAACACGCCATTTTATTCCTGGATGCATTAAGCGCCGAAATGATGGATATTTAAAAAGATAAGCATGAAATATTTATTAGGAGCTATGATATTACTATCCGCTTGTGGACAAACACCGGCATCAGCCCCTTCGAAAAGCAATTTTCCTATAAGACTGGTGACGTTGGACCCGGGTCATTTTCATGCGGCCCTGGTACAAAAGTCGGGTTATCCTGACATCGATACGGTGGTGCATGTATATGCACCCGGCGGCCAGGAGCTGAAAGCGCATCTGGCATTGATCGAAAAGTACAACACCCGGAACGATGACCCCACAAAATGGAAGGAAGAAGTGTACGAGGGGCCTGATTACCTGTCCCGCATGTTCAGGGACAAAGCCGGCAACGTGGTGGTGATCGCCGGCAACAATAAGAAAAAGATAGATTATATCCGGGCTTCCGTGGATTCGGGGTTCAATGTTTTTTCGGACAAGCCGATGATCATCCAGCCGGGTGATCTGCCCAGGCTGGAAGAGGCTTTTGCGATCGCAAAAAAGAATAAGGTGCTCCTGTACGACATCATGACAGAGCGGTACCAGATCACCACGGTCCTGCAGCGGCAGCTGTCTTTGACACCGGAAGTGTTCGGGCATTTGGAAAAGGGAACGAAGGAAAACCCTGCCGTCACGAAAGAAAGCGTCCATCATTATTTCAAGCTGGTTTCCGGCAAGCCGCTGATCAGGCCATCCTGGTATTTTGATGTGACACAGGAAGGGGAGGGGATCGTGGATGTCACTACCCACCTGGTGGACCTGATCCAGTGGGAGTGTTTCCCGGATACGGTGCTTGACTATAGAAAAGACATAGAAATGTTGTCCGCACGCAGGTGGCCGACGATCCTGACGCCTTCGGAGTTTAAGAAGTCCACGCAGCTGGATAAATACCCGGATTTTCTGGCGGCTGATGTGAAGGACTCGCTGCTGCAGGTATATGCCAATGGGGAAATGGATTATACCCTGAAAGGCGTACATGCACGGGTCTCCGTAAAGTGGAACTTCCAGGCGCCGGAAGGGGCGGGCGACACGCATTATTCCGTATTACGGGGTACGCTGGCCAATCTTGTTATCCGGCAGGGGAAGGAGGAAGGATACAAACCGGTGTTGTACATCGAACCGGTAAAGTATTCTCCCGCATTTGACAGTGCCCTTCACAAAGCCATAGATCATCTGACGGACCACTGGCCCGGCTTGTCGCTGGTAAAGACCCCTAAGGGGTGGAGTGTGTCCGTTCCGGACAAATTTAACCTGGACCATGAGGCCACATTTGCAGCCGTGACGAAAAAGTACCTGGGTTACGTGAAAGAGGGAGCATTGCCCGGCTGGGAGGTTCCCAACATGCTGGCTAAATATTACACGACCGTGAAAGCTTTGGAAATGGCCCGTAAAAACATGAAATAGGGGTGTTGAAAAAGTATACATAACTGACAGATAAATACATTTATCGTCTGGTGTTTACGGCTAATTTTATAAAATGACAAATGCGGGAGATATGCTATACTCTTCACAGGATTATCTAACGATAGGCAGTGCGGCGGAGGAAAAGATCGTCATATTGCCGTTGGGCGCCATCGAGCAGCATGGTCCTCACCTGGCAGTCTCCACCGATACGGATATTGTGTCGTTAGTGGCCATTGCGGCAGAGGAAAAAATGAGCGACCAGGTGGTGTTGTGCCCCACGCTGACCTTCGGGTCCAGTCATCACCATTTGTCTTTTGGCGGGACGATGAGCCTTTCGCCGGCCCTGTATACCCAGGTGGTCGTCGAACTGGTGAGCTCCCTGTTACAAAATGGCTTCCGAAGGGTCGTACTGCTGAATGGCCATGGCGGCAATATTACGCCGGTGAAGCAGGCGCTGGCTTTGCTGAGCGGCAGCTATGATACGTATCTCCGGCCCAATATTGTCCTGGCGACCTATTGGGAGCTGGCGGGAAGCATTTTTGCAGGGGCGGCTCCCATGGAAAGCCCTGCGCTCAGCCATGCCTGCGAGTACGAGACGAGCCTGATGCTGCATTTGTTCCCGGAGAAGGTGCAGATGGAGAAGGCTGTACGGGCCGAGCGACCCGAAAGCAATGGCTACATTGGCTGGGAGGACGACGAGCCTTACCGGGGCGTCTCCATATTCAAACAGACCGCCTTTATCTCAGGGAATGGCAGCAGCGGCCAGCCGCAGCTGGCGACTGCCGAAAAGGGACGGCACTTGTACCAGCACGCCGTGCAATCGCTGGTGACCTTCCTGGAGTCATTTTCCACGTGGCCATTCCTGCAAAATTTAAAGAATAAAGATGGGAAAGAAAGAAATTAAGCATCCTGGTAAGTTTGTTTCGACGGGCGCCTACTCTTCGGGTGTCCTGGCGGGCGGAATGTTGTTTGTCAGCGGACAGGGGCCCCTGGACCTGGCCACAGGGGAAGTAAAATATGGCACCATTGAAGAAGAGACCTTGCTGACCCTCGCGCATGTGCGAAAGATCGTGGAGGCGGCGGGAGGAACAGTGGATGACATCGTGAAATGTACCGTGCATTTAAGCGATATCAATGATTTTGACAGATACAATGCGGCGTATGCTTCTTTTTTCACCGGTGTTCTGCCGGCAAGGACGACGGTGCAATCCGTCCTGGCTGATGGGATCAAAGTAGAGATCGATGCTATAGCTGTCATAGGATAATACCAAAACTAATTCATGAGAAAAAAGATACCTATCGGTACTGTGGGGTTGGGATTAATGGGCAGCAGCATCGCTACCTGTATACTTGCAGCCGGTCATACCGTCACATCCCTGGTGAAAACCATGGACCAGGCGAAGGAAGCGCGTCAGCGGATATTAGGATACCTGGAAGAACTGAAGGAAGAAGGGATGCTGGATGAAAATCCCGCGCTGGCGCTGGCGAGACTTACCATCACGGATGATGTAGCCCAGCTGGAAGGATACGAGATCGTGATCGAGTCGATCGTCGAGAGTGTGGAAGAAAAAAAATCTCTCTACCGGAAACTGGAGACTGTGCTGCCTGTTACGGCCATCATCGGCAGCAATACATCCGCCATACCTGTCACGATCCTGCAGGAAGGGCTGGCGCATCCCGAGCGCCTGTTGGGGATCCACTGGGCTGAACCAGCGCATATCACCCGGTTTATGGAAGTCATCTGCGGCGGACAAACGGACATCACCTACGCCCATATCATCATCGACCTGGCGGAGTCCTGGGGTAAGGAGCCTTCCCTGCTGAAGAAGGACATCCGCGGATTCATTACCAACCGGATCATGTATGCCATGTTGCGGGAGGCCTTTCACCTGGTGGAGAAAGGGTATGCTTCCGTCGAAGATGTGGACCGGAGCCTTCGCAATGACCTGGGCTACTGGATCACTTTTGCAGGGCCTTTTCGGTTTATGGACCTGACGGGTATCCCGGCTTATATGACGGTCATGAAGGATTTATTTCCCGACCTGGATAATTCCACTGCGATGCCGAAGCTGATGGAGCAGGTGGTAAATGAAGGCGCGTTGGGTGTGAGCAATGCAAAGGGATTTTATCCTTATACGGAAGAGAGCGCGGAGCATTGGGAAAAGACATTCATAGAATTCAGCTATGACATAAGAAAGCTGGCTGAAAAATATTCGAAGAAGATATGAGCGCGACAATCATACGATCTATCAGGGCGACGGAGGTCATCGTACCTGCGAAACCAGGCAGTCTCAACTCGGAGAATGTGCTGGATAAGGACGCAGCCTTTGCACAAAGGCATCTCACGGGTGCCAGCTGGACGGAATTTGCCAATCAACCCAAGTGGATCCTGGAGATCACCCTGCAGAACGGACTTACAGGCATAGGCGAGACCTACCGCAGCGCTTCGAAGGATCTTGTTTACCAGGCGATGGTGGAATTTGCTGGGATGGATGTGCTGAAGATGAACTGGCGGGCATTGCCTGTCGGCGACCAGCGGATCTATGAGGCATTCGAGACGGCCGTGCTGGACCTGGGAGGAAGGCTGTTGAAAGCGCCCATTTACCAGCTGCTGGGAGGCGGGTTTCGTACCGCCGTGGACTGTAATGGCTGGACGGGCCGCAGGACACCGGAAGATGCTGCTCAAAAAGCTTTTGAAGCGATGGAAAAAGGGCATAAGGTATTTAAGTTCAAATGTTCGGATGAAGACCCGGTACGCCTGTGGACGGAAGCCATCCGGCAGCGATGCGGCGATGGCATTAAGATCATTCTCGATCCTAATCAGCGATGGAACGATGTGGACACAACACTGCGGCTGATGGAAGGGGTGGACAGCGGCATCATGCTGGGATTGGAAGATCCTATCCCGCATGCGAATGTGGAAGGGTATCGCTATCTGAAGGAAAAGTTGGGTATTGCTTTATACCGGCATATTTCGCTGCCCTATACGCAGGACATCACCGATATGATACGTTTTGTACGGGCGGATGCGGCAGATGGATATAATTTCAACGGAGGCGCTTACAACTGCCTGTTGCTGGCCGGCGTCGCCGGTTTGGAAGGGAAATCCTGCTGGCGTGGGTCGGAAGTGGACCTGGGCATCTCGGAAACCATGGGGCTTCACATCGCCGCAGCCAGCGCCAGCTGTACTATACCTTCCGACATTTTCGGTGAGCTGGTGAGGGAAGACGACCTGATCACCTCACCCATCCGGTTTGAGCATGGCGCCGCCATTGTACCGCAGGGATATGGACTGGGCGTGGAGCTGGATCGCGAAAAATTAAAAAAATATAAGACTGGACAGCATTTGTACATCACCGCTTAAATAGATCTATGAAGAAAGGAATCATCGCCTGGGTCACCTTACTGTTCTGCAACCTGATATGGTCGTTCCATTTCACGAGCATCAAGCTTACCCAGGACCAGGTAGGACCTTATTTCACCGTTTGGGCGCCTATGCTCCTGGCGACGATATTTTTATTTCCTTTTGTTGTCAAGGATTTCAGGAAGGGCAAAAAGAAGCTGAAAGATGCCCTTGTATTTGTGCAGCTGGGTGCGCTGGGAGCCTTCCCTTCGCAGGTGTTCATGACCTATGGCACCCAGTATTCCCTTGCCAGTAATGCCGCCATCCTGGTCCTTGCGCTGCCCGTGATCACTGCTGTCTTTGCTTTCCTGATCCTGAAGGAAAAGATGAATAAGATCCGCTGGGCCAGCTTTGCCATCGCCATCATCGGCGTCGTACTCTGCAGCACCAATGATATCCGGCAGGTGGACCTCAGCTCGAAATATGCCCTGGGCAATCTCCTCATCTTCCTGGCCATCGTCGGCAATGCATATTATAATGTGGGATGCAAGAAGGTGGCGGACAGGTTTACGGAAATGGAGATGGTGTTCTATACCTACCTGGTGCTGGTGATCATGCTGACCCCTATGGTGCTGTATTATGAACCCGGGATGTTCGCCCAGGTACCTCATTTTACCACGAAGACCTGGCTGGGCATGGTATCCCTGACCCTTTTCCACAATTTCCTTTCCATGCTGCTGTTCTTTAAAGTATTGAAGTTCCTGGACGCGACCCAGGTGGCGCTATCAAATTATATGATCACTTTTTTAGGCCTGCCCATCGCGGCGATATTCCTGGGAGAGACGCTGAGCTTCCAGTCCGTCGTGGGCGGCGTGCTGGTGTTGATAGCCACCCTTATCCTCACCATTGTGGACCACCGCCAGTATAAGAACAATATGCTAAAACTGAATACGTAAACTGTATGATCATGGATAAAAATGAAAATGAATTGTTTGGCGTCGTGCCAATCGTGCCGACGCCTTTCACGGAGGATGAGGAAATTGATGAAGCCGCGTTGCGCAGGCTGATCGATTTTGCTATTGCAGGCGGTATCAAGGCTGTCTGTCTGCCGGCCTATGCCAGCGAATTTTACAAGCTGTCGGATGAGGAGAAGCTGCGCGTGGTGAAGGTAGCCGTGGAACATGCGGCGGGTCGTCTGAAGATCGTCGCGCAGTCCAATCACCCTTCTTTGAAAATAGCCGCCCGCCTGGCCAAGGCCAATGTGGCGGCCGGGGCCGATGTCATCTCGCTGGCTGTGCCGCGGATCTTTGGTTTGCCGGATAGTTCCCTGAAAGAGTATTTGTCTGGTTTTCTAAAGGCCGTACCCAATACCCCTGTCCTGATACAGGATTTTAATCCGGGTGGTTCCTCCATCAGCGTTCCTTTTATCAAAGACCTGATGGACACGCATCCTAACTTTAAATATCTGAAGCTGGAAGAACCCCTGTGTGCGCCGAAGTTCGAGGACATCATCCGTACGACGGGGGGAAAGGTGGGTTTGTTCGAAGGATGGGGTGGTTTGTATATGCTGGAATTAGTACCGTTGGGCATTGCCGGCGTCATGCCCGGCCTGGCAGTGGCGGACATCCTGCAGAAAGTTTTTGTCCTGCGAAAGGAAGGAAAGCATGATAAGGCATTTGACCTTTTCGAAAAGGTGATGCCGCAGATCTTCTTCTCCCTGCAGAATATGGAACTTTTCCATTATGCCGAAAAGGAGCTCCTCATCGCAAGGGGGGTATTGCATAACAGCGTGGCCCGTAAGGCGGCATATATACCAGATCCCTCCAGCGTCAAATATATCAGGGAGCTGAATCAACGGGTGGTGGCGTTGGTGAACGACAAAAATTTTTAATAGTAAACTTTTTCAACATGGAGGATTTCAACGGGCAGGTGGCTATTGTCACGGGTGCTGCCTCGGGCATCGGGTTGGCCATTGCGCATAAGTTGCTGGCAAAGGGCGCGCAGGTGGTGTTGCTCGATCTCAATATCAAGGGGCTGCGAGATGAGTTTGGCAAATATGGGGAAGAGAAGGCGCTGCCGCTTTCCATCGACGTTACGGACCAGGGCCTGGTGGAAAAGACCGTGCGGGATATCGCGGACCGGTTTGTAAAGATCGATATTCTCGTCAACTGTGCCGGTATTACGGGACTTACCAATATCCATAGCCATGAAGTGGATAGTGCCGACCTTCATAAGGTGTTTGAGATCAACTTTATGAGCAGTTTTTATACCTCCAGGGCCGTGTTGCCCCATATGATCTCGAAAGGGTATGGACGTATCTTGCACATCGCCTCCATTTCAGGAAAGGAGGGCAATGTGGGGATGCTGGCTTATTCCGCATCGAAGGCGGCAGTGATCTGTATGGCCAAGGTCCAGGGAAAAGAGTATGCCGAGCAGGGCATTACAGTCAACGCGCTGGCTCCCGCGGTCATCAGGACGCCCCTGGTGGACAATATGCCAGAAACGCAGGTGAAGTACATGACGGACAAGATACCCATGAAACGTTGCGGGACGCTGGAAGAAGCTGCCAATATTGCCGCCTACATCGTATCTCCTTACAACAGTTTTTCCACGGGCTTTACCTTCGATCTCTCCGGTGGAAGGGCCACTTACTAAAACAAGTACGCGAAGCCGTATCTTTGGGCCAGGTGGACAATGATATGAAAAAAAATGATGTGATAGATGAGCTAAGCCGGCACTTTCCGCAGGAAAGGCTGAAGACAAGGCTTATCGACCTGCATGCTTATTCCTCGGATGCCAGCTTCTATACATTGGTTCCCAAGGCGGTGGTTTTCCCGGCTTCGGTAGCGGATATTCAAACACTTTTTCAGATCGCGCGGCAATGCGGGACTTCCGTTACTTTCCGAACAGGCGGCACCAGTCTTTCGGGGCAGGCCGTCACGGACGGCATCCTGGCGGATATCTCGAAACACTGGCCGTTGGTAAGCGTGGAACGGAATGGGGATTTTGTCAGGGTCCAGCCGGGTGTCACGGGCGCTGCCGTCAATCATCGTCTCAGGTCATTTGGCCGTAAGATCGGTCCCGATCCCGCCAGCATCCAGGCCGCCATGATGGGCGGCATCCTGAGCAATAATTCCAGCGGCATGTGCTGCGGGGTGGCTGACAACTCTTATCATACTTTATCTCATATAAAATTTGTGCTGGCAGACGGGTCTGTGTATGACACGGGGACTTTTGCGGACTATGCGAGGTTTGAGGCTACGCACCTGTTTAAGGGCATCGGCCATCTGCGGCGGAGGGTGATGGAAGATGTAGAGCTGCTGTCCAGGATCAGGCGCAAGTATAAGCAGAAGAACACTGTAGGGTACAGCCTGAATGCCTTTGTGGATTTCGAGCATCCGCTGGATATCCTGGCGCACCTCCTCATCGGTGCGGAAGGGACCCTGGGCTTTATTGCCGAGGCGGTCCTGCATACTTTGCCGGACAAACCTTTTAAAAGTGCTGCGCTCCTGTTCTTCGATTCTCCCCGGAGCGCCTGCGATGCGATACCGGCGTTGAAAGACAGTGGGGCCGAAGCGCTGGAGTTCATGGACAGGGCGGCCCTTCGTAGCATTGAGCACCTGGCTGTGGCGCCCGCTTTTCTAAAAGAGCTGCCTGCACAGGCCTCCTGCATACTTTGCGAATATCAGTCGGATAATATGGACAGCCTGAAGGATAAGCTGTCGGCGGCCAGCGCCCTCCTCTCTTCGTTGCCGCTTATCTATCCCGCGGAATTCACCTCCGATGAAAAAGAGCGGGCGATCTTCTGGAAGCTGCGTAAAGGGATGTATCCCTCGGTGGCTGCCGTAAGGGCGAAAGGCACTTCCGTCATGCTGGAAGATATAGCTGTGCCGGTAGAGCGGCTGGGAGAGGCGATCGGGTCCTTGCAGGAGCTGTTTGTAAAATTCAATTACGAGCATGCGATCGTATTTGGCCATGCCAAGGATGGCAACCTGCATTTTGTCGTTTCGCAATCGGTCGCCACCCCGGAGGAGATCGCTGCATTCAGCGATTTTAATGATGCGCTCGCGGATATGGTGATCAATAAATACCAGGGAGCTTTGAAGGCGGAGCATGGCACGGGCCGGCAGATCGCACCTTACGTCGCCGCGGAATGGGGTAGTGCCGCCTATGAGGTGATGAAGGAGTTGAAGCGTCTCCTGGACCCGGAGGGCATCGTCAATCCGGGTGTTATATTGAACGAGGATAAAAATTGTCATCTGCAGCATCTCAAGTCCTTGCCTGTCGTGGAAGAGGAAGTGGACAAATGTGTGGAGTGCGGCTATTGCGAGCAGAGCTGTCCCAGCAGGGATTTTACGTTGACGCCGCGGCAACGGATCGTATTGAGAAGGTCTTTGTCCCGGCTGCAATCAGCAGGCGATACCGCGACATATGACGCTATCCTGAAGGATTATGCCTATGATGGTATGGCCACCTGTGCGGTGGATGGCATGTGCGCTACCAACTGCCCCGTCGATATCAATACAGGCGAGCTGATCAAACGGCTGCGCAGGGAGAACCATTCTCCGTCGGCCAATGCGATGGCCTTGCGTGTGGCCCGGAATTTCAGGCTAATAGAGTTACTCGTCAAGCTGGGACTTCGTTCCGGAAGGTTGATCAATACGGTTCTGGGCGCACGTACTATGACACGGCTTACCAGTGGCGTACGCCGGATCCTGCCATCGTTCCCCTTGTGGACTTCACAGCTGACGGGACCTGTGCGGGTGCGGGCTAATCGGACTGCCGCACCGGAGGCTGTCTATTTTCCCACCTGCATCACCCGGATGATGGGGCGTGATAAAGAGAAGCAGGATTCCATCGCCGATGTGCTGCTCCGGCTGGCAGGACGGGCAAAAACAGCGCTGCTGATCCCGCCCGGTCTGTCCGGGAGCTGTTGCGGGCAGGCTTTCTCCTCGAAAGGGTTTGCACCGGCCTACCGGCATACGGTGAATGCGACGATCGAAAAATTATGGGAATGGACCGGCGAAGGTAAGATCCCCGTGGTGATCGATATCAGCTCCTGCAGTCATTCGTTGCATACATGCAGGCCTTATCTGACGCCGGACAACCAGGCCAAGTTCGACGGCCTGAAGATATTCGACAGCCTGGAATTCGCCATGGACATCCTGCTGCCGCGACTGTCCGTTAAGAAGATGAAGGGCAAGGCGGTCTTTCACCCTGTTTGCAGTCTTCACAAAATGGGAACCTATAAAAAGCTGGAAGAGCTGGCGGCGCGCACCGTGGAAAACCCTGTGATCCCTTTTACTTCGGGTTGCTGCGGAATGGCCGGCGATAGGGGATTCTATTATCCGGGACTTACGGCGGCAGCTTGTCGTCAGGAGGGCGCAGAGGCTGCTGCACAGGCTGCCACCGGCTACTACTCGACAGGAAAGACTTGCGAAATGGCTTTATCGGAGGCAGCGGGCGCCAACTACAGGAGCATCTTCTACCTGTTGGATGAGGTTTCTTCAAATGGATAAGGTTTCTTCAAATGGATGAGATCTCTTCAAATGGATGAGATCTCTTCGATTGCGTGAAATTTCATCACACGTGGGAGCCCAATAGGAAGCGCCCCTTATATTCCTTGGGGATGAGCCCCGTATGCTTCTTGAAATGACGGTAGAAATTAGAAAGGTTCTCGAATCCACTTTGATAGCAGATCTCCGAGATGCTATAATTGCCTTCCATTAGCAACCTGCAGGCATGGCTTATCCGGATCTCCGTGACATAGTTGGAAAACGTCTTCCGGGTATGGTGCTTGAAATAGCGGGAGAAAGACGCAATGCTCATATTTAATTTCTCGGCTATCTCTTCGATGTAGATCTCGTTCTTATAATTTTTTAGAATGAACTGGAACACGGTGTCGATCTTGTCCGTGTCATTGGAGTTATTGGCGGTGAATGCGCGGGATAAGATGGGTTCCAGCTCCTTACTGGTGGACAGGTATACGAGGATCTCCATTAATTTGATCAGCCGGTTGGCAGGGGGGATCGACTCCATTTCCCTTAGTTTGCCTTTGACATATTTATTGGCTTTGCCTACGATCTCCAGGCCAAGCGAGGACTTGTCCAGCAGCCGCCGGACAAGCTTCATTTCGGGCAGACGGAAGAAAGCGTCGCCCAGGAAATCATCCGTGAAGTGAATGAAGCTTGACCTGGCAACGATGCCTTTGTTCTGGTAGTAGTCTTCTGTATTTCTGTATAAATGGGGGATATTTGGTCCGATAAGCATCAGGTCGCTCTCTTTAATAAAACTGACCTTATCCCCGATGAAGCGGGTGCCTTCTGTTTTGTCGATCAGCACTAATTCATATTCTTTGTGAAAGTGCCAGGCCTTATCAAAGTAATTGCACTCCCAATTGATATAAATAAAGGAAGAGTCCGGAGATAAAGGAAGCTTATGTAGCTGGGGCCGCATGATTTACGGATGTATTGGTTAGAGCCTATTGCGTGTCAATTTATGGATTTTTTTGATATTAACCGGTTTTGGCCCCGGAGAAAATTAATGAGATATTTGCTCCATGCATAGAAGTGGTTCCGCCGCCATAAGGATCTTATTAATTATCCTGGGTATAAATTTTCTGTTGGATTGGTATGTGCTGAGCGGTTTAAAAAGCCTGAAGACGGGCCGAAGGTGGCCCCTGGTCAAATGGGGGTATCTCATCATATCGTTGGGTGTCACCGTACTGTTCGTCGCAGGAGTGCCCAGCTACAGGTCCGCCCGGGGGATGACGCCTTATCATGAATGGATGCTCAGTTTGTTCGTTGTCTTTTTTATTACGAAGGTTTTTTTTGTGGTGGTCTTATCCCTGGGGGATATAGGAAGGCTGTTCTATGGCATTGGGCGAAGGCTTTTTGGGACCGGTGCCGGTGCGGGATCATTGATCCCCGGCCGCAGGCGGTTTATCAGCGACGCGGCGGTATTGTTTGCAGCCATTCCTTTTACAGGATTCCTATACGCCATGCTGAAAGGCAAGTACGATTACAGGGTGCACCGCCAGACGGTCTATTTCGACGATCTGCCTGAGGCTTTTGACGGGTTTACCATCACACAGCTGTCCGATATCCACTCGGGCTCCTTCGACAATACGACAGCCGTGCAAAGAGGGATCGACCTTGCCAAAGAACAGAAAAGCGATCTGTTCGTATTCACCGGCGACCTGGTGAACAATGCGGCCTGGGAGATCGAACCCTATATCGCTCATTTTGGATCTTTGAAAGCGCCCTATGGACAGTTCTCCGTGCTGGGAAACCATGATTATGGCGATTATATCGAGTGGGCCAGCCCCGAAGAGAAAGCCGCCAATCTGGAAAAGCTGAAAGCGCATCATGCTGCATTAGGCTACAGGCTACTGCTGGACGAACATGTGCTGCTGGAAAAGAATGGGCAAAAGATAGCGCTTGTCGGCGTGCAAAATTGGGGAAAGGGGTTTATTCAGATCGGCGATCTTGACAAGGCGTTGGAAGGCGTGGATAAGGATGCGTTCAAGATCTGCCTGTCGCATGACCCAACGCATTGGGAAGAGAAGATACGGTATCACGATACGACCATTCATTTAACCCTGGCCGGGCATACGCATGGAGCGCAGTTCGGCGTGGAAACGGATAAGCTGCGCTGGAGCCCTGTCGCGTACCGCTATCTCGACTGGGCGGGTCTGGCAAATGAAAAAAACCGTTTTCTCTATGTGAACCGCGGTTTCGGCTTTCTGGCATTTTCTGGACGCCTCGGTATCTGGCCGGAAATTACGGTGATCACGCTGAAGAAAACGGTTTAGATCATTACGCTCCTGCTATCTTAGTAACGGCGGTCATGACGGTCGCGGTCGCCGTCTCTGTCACGGCCTCTGTCCCGATCACGATCCCAACCTCTGTCCCGATCACGGTCCCAGCCTCTTCCTCTATCCCCATCATTCCGGCCTTCCCATGCATGATGGTCGAATTCCCTACCGCGGAAATAATGCCTGTGCTCTCTGTGGAACCTGCGACGGTAGTGCTCATAATACCAGCGATCCTGGTAATGGCCCCGCCAGGCGGGATAGGTGTAATAGGTGTAGCCGGGGAAATCCCTTTCGTATGTGCCAAACTGCGCTTCGACATGCACCTGGGAATGGGCGGAATTAGCAACCAGGCTTCCAGCTATGATCAGGGTGGCGATGAGTAACTTTTTCATACATAGATTTTTTTGTTAGGAGATGAAATGCAATTCGCTTATTGGAGCGGATTAAGCCTGGTGGGATTACTAAGGTGCTGTTAAAGAGGGATTAAAGCGGGATTAAATGGGCATATTAGGATCCAGCGGGAATGTCTCCGGCTTTCTTTTGTTCAGCAGTACGATGAAATACAGGCAGGTGCCGGTCCAGCTGAGCCAGAAAAGATAGAATGCGGCGTGGAATCTTTCTTTCAGCAGGCGGTGAGTGTAGGTGTGGAGGAAATCCTGGAAGGTGACGTAGAGCCCGATGACGCCGAGAAGAAGGATAGCAGCGCTGACAATGGTAGCTAACCTTTTGGGGGATTTTTTTTCAATGATACTTTGGATTATGATGATGACGACCTGGATGCTGAACAGCAGGAGGAAGGTTTTCCAGCCGGAGCGCAGCAGGCTATATTCCCGGTGTACGATGGCGATGCCTACTTTACCGATGAAGGATATTTTGGAGACGAGATAGGTCTCCAGGAGGCATAGAAGGGCTTGCGTAACGATGAGAATGGATAGGGGGGAGCGAAGGGGCTTCACTTGGGTGTTTTGAAGTGAAGATAGGAAAAGTCGGAAAAACTGAGGCTCCAAAAATGAAGCCCCAGTGATGGTCATGAAAGGTGAATTACACAGACTTAATAATTTTGATCCAACAGTTCGCTGGAGGTCTTTAATGAACCCGCCGATTCCTTCATCAGCCGGCTGAACTTTTCATCTGCCGACTCCTGGGTTTCCTGCGGCTTGCTCTTCGATACGGCGTAGTTGGCCATGGGCGCTGGGGCAGCGGCCGGCCTGGCCGCCAGACTATCGGCACGCTCGAAATAATAAGCGGTAGCGATGAATCTTTTCACATGCAGCCTGGATTCGGCGGGCAGATAGCGCTGGAGAACCCAAAAATTGCGGCTATGTGATTTGCGGATCGCTCTATAGACGGGCCTGGGACCGCCATTATAAGCAGCCAGCACGAGGAGCCAATCTTTGAATTCCCTGTGCAGGTCCTTCAGGTATTTCGCGGCTGCACGCGTGCTCTTGTAATAGTTCACCCGTTCGTCTGCGCGACGGTTGACCTTCAATCCAAGCTCATGCGCTGTGCCGGGCATCAATTGCCAGGGGCCTTTCGCGCCTACCCGGGATAGGGCCGTAGGCTTCAGGTCGGACTCGATCACGGCCAGGTATTTCAGCTCCAGCGGGAGACCATAGCGGCCGAGAACGGAATCGATGATGGCGAAAGGGCCTTCACTTCTGTGCTTTACAGTAAGCAGGCAATCGTCGTTGTTCTTAATGTATGCATGTACAAATTTCATCTGCTGCTGGTCGGGAGCAGGCAATGAGAACTTACTCTTTTTGGAGGGAGCTGCCGGGCTTTTTACGCTGGATGTATTGGCAGGTGCAACCAATACATTTTTTACAGGGAGCACTTTTGCACGGCCCGAGTTGGCGGCTTGTGGCGTTGCTACGATAAATGCTAAACTACAAACGAAAAAGGGTACTTGTGACTTCAACATCGTTTTAAATTAAGGTAAAACAATGCCGGCCCCAGGTTTTGGATTACTTCAACGAAGTGTTTAGCATAGAATATTGGGAGGATTTGCAGTCTTCTGTCGGGTACGGTAGTAAGGGTTTTTCATTTTGCAGAAGACTGTAACGATAAGGTCAAAGATACTCATCACAAATGGGATGTCATAGGGTATATTACGTAGGAAATGTACGATGAAATGGCTGCCGTAAATCGTTGATTATAAAGGTCGTTATTATATGGTTGACTATTCCTATCTGTAGTGGACTGGGAATGCCTCTACCATTGCCTTTTACCGTGCTTTAGCAAGGTGCTGTTATTCTCCTTTTGGACGATGAACCAATTCAAATATTCTTTTCCGTCCTCTATAGTGATGAAGGGATTGAAGACATTCTGCAGGTTGGTGTTGTTCTTAAATGAGAGATAGATCATGTAGCAATAGGCCCAGTCTTTCCCATCGGGGCTTACAAATAATTGCGTGCCGCCGCCGGAAATATCTTTCTGACAGGGTACTCCGTCGATGTAGAAGGTTTTGGGCTGTATCTCTATGAAGTGGCGGCCGGACACGTCGAAGCTTAGCCGGCTTTTTTTTAGTACGGTGAACGTTTTATTGTCGGAAAGCCAGACTTTGCGCGTGAGGTCGGTGGTGCGCATTTTCTCAAAAAAGGCTATCTGCTGATCATGAGACATTTTATTCACCTCTTCCATGGGCGTTGCCTGCTTGTCGGCCAGCACAACGGCCGCCCTGGACACGTCCTGGTTGGTGATGAGGTTATCCGGCTTGCCATCCAGCAATGTTTTCTGGCCTTCTGAATTAATGAAGAAAAACTGTTTCTTGTCATCTGCTACCACTGCCACGAAGCGATTGCCCGATTCCCGCATGAAGAGAACTTTGCTATAGGCGCCATTGGCCAGCAGCTTGCTATACCCTGTATAGGATTCTTTGGGAACTTTATTCGGATCGGTGTTAGGGCAGATGAAGGATGCGCTCACCTGTTCACGGGTTAGATTGTCTTTCCTGGTGTTGTCAGAAATGATGGAGAATGTCCCATTTGATTGCTGGATGACAATGAGCGATGGTGCGGCCTTTTCATTGGGCTTCCAGCAGGTGAGGAGATTGTTTATTTGTTCGGCAGGGGTGAGCTTTACGATCGTACGATACTCTATCCTGGAAGATTGGGCGGAGAGATGGGGCAGGATGCAGGATGTGTAGAGTGCAAGGAGGAGCATCTTTTCCATGGATGTTTTTTATGTAAAATTATCTGCATGGAACAGCAACTAAGGGGTAAGAATGAATGAAATGCGGAAAAAAGTGTATGAGCTGAGCTTCTATAAGTTCTTCTTAAAGAATTCAACGGCCAGGCTATCGACTTTAAGATGGACGGCATGCCTGTTGACGGTGGGATCATCCACGAAAAGAGTAGGACCTTCTTTTTTCACTTCATCTATGGCCTCGCCCAGCATCACATAATGTCCTGTCTTGCCGGAGAATTCGTAATAACCTGAATTGCTGATCAACTGATGAAAGTGCCGGGCATTGGTTTTTGCGGGTGCAATGCTGTCGCTTTGCGATCCGGTGATATAAACAGGGTCGGCGATATTCTTAAACTGTTGCTTTGTGGTAAAACCGGGTCCCAGGGCCGGAGAGATGGCGAAGAAGGCTTTGATCCGGCTGTCCTTTAGCGCAGGCGCACGTTTGACGCCAGCTGTAAGAGCAGTGTCATCCAGGTATTTTGCAAGGCCGGGAAACTCGGGTAGTTCCAGCTCTTTACGGCCCGTGGTCTTGAAGTAATTGATCAGCGTAGTATAGTTCACCTCGCCTCCTGCCAGGGCTATTACGGTGAATCCTCCAAAAGAGAAGCCGATGGCGCCTATCTTCCGTTGATCGATGTAGGGTTGGAAATCATTGTCCTTTAGTAATTCCGTCAAAGCAACGCTGATATCCAATGGGCGCTCCCACGGTTTTAGGAATTCCAGGGGTATCTTATTATCATAGGTATTACCATAATGGTCGACCGCTGCGACGATAAATCCATTCTCTGCCAATGCCTGCGCCAGCCATTCGAGGGTGAGCCTGCCGGCGCCGGTGCCATGCGAGAGCATGACCAGCGGCCATTTGCCGGCTGGCACCCTGCCATTACGAACGGTGGGCTTGCGGGTAAATGCAGAAAAGCCGTTGTCAGCCGGCTGTAAAGTATCTTCTGTCGGATACCAGACCTCGGTGATCACGGGACGATGGCGCAATGAATCCCTGAATGCATAAGTGCGCTGACCAATATTGGCCTGCGTGAAGGCGTAGTGATAGGTTAACAATAATAGAACGAGCCATATTTGCCTGTGCATGGTTGTACATTTTGACAGTACAAAGCAAGACCTTTCGGCTCTGAAAAACGTTGACAATAGTCAAAAAATCATTTTTTTGATTTCAACCGGCTCAGTGTTTCCTGTGAAATGCCCAGGTAGTCGGCCACGATCCTGGAGGGGAGTCTTTGGATGATCTCAGGATGATCGCGTAACAGGATCTTATAACGGGCCCTGGCATCCATGGTGATGAGACTTTCTATCCTTTGTATGGATTCGATGTAAGCCAGTTCCATCGCCTGCCGATACATGGTCTCCCAGCCCGGTATCTTGTTGAACAGGGTCTGTCTGTCGGCGTAGCTCAACGTCAGCAGTTCGGAAGGCCCAAGGCTTTGGACGGATGCCACAGATGGTTTTTTTAATATGAAGCTGGGGAAGGCAGTACCCATGGATCCGTCGAATATGAGAAATCGTGTTGCTTCGCTGCCATCTTCGTTGGTGAGGAATATTCTCAAACAACCTTTTACTACGAGGTATAGGTGCCTGGCGATACTGCCTTTTTGTACCAGGATCTCGTTACGTCTGGCTGACAGAGGTTTGAAGCAGCCGTTGACCAGTTCTTCCTGTTCCTGGGTCAGAATGATCTTTCCGGCAAATAGTTTTTTTAAAGCGGGATGCATGATGTTCAGTAAAATGTGGTTGTCCTCAGATCATATGTCTGAATATAGCTGTTTTAGCCAAATGATTAGCAATTCATTCACAGTCTGGTACACGTTTTTGACGATTTTAACGTTACATTACATCCAAACTCCTTAAAGCATTGCATGTCGACTATTAAAGCATCCGCACCCACAGAAATACAGAAGAGAAATAATTTGATGGATCATGTACTGGAACAGCCTTCCTACGGGTGGCAGGACCCGGAAAGCCGCCTGATCATTCCCTCTCCCCGGCAGTTGTTGAAAGAGTTCTTTTTCCGCCTGAATATTTTCAGGACCAGGAAGAACTGGCTTGCTTTTTCCAGCTGGTCGAGGGTGGTTTTGCTGATCCCGTGCCTCTTTATCTTCGCGTTCCAATATTTTAATTTTTACCTCCTGGGAGTGGCCTTTCTTTACAGTATGATCGTGATGGGTACACATGGCACCGTCTGGCATCACCGGTACTGCACGCACAACGCATATACTTTCAGGAACAGGTTTTGGCGATTTATCACGAAGAACCTTACCATCAATATTATACCGGAAGAGATCTATGTCATTTCCCACCATGTGCATCATGCAAAGTCGGATGAGCCCGGAGATCCTTATAATGCGACAGCCGGCTTCCTGTACTGTTTCCTGGCGGATGTCAATCACCAGCCGATTGCCCGCGATCTGACGGAGGCTGAATATGCCAAGGTGGTTAAGCTGATGGACCATACAGGGATCAGGCCGAATACCTATAAGCAATATCAAAGATGGGGCTCTATTTGCAACCCAGTTCGGGCTATTGTGGGCTGTTTGCTTAACTGGGCTTTCTGGGCTACGGTATTTTGCCTGATAGGCGGTCCGGCCCTGGCGTTTACCTTGTTCGGGGCTGCAGGCTTTTGGGCTATAGGCGTCCGTACCTTTAATTATGAAGGCCATGCCAAGGGAAAGACCGATAAGCATAAGGACGGGAGCGACTTCAACAGGAAGGACCTCTCCATCAACCAGATCTGGCCCGGTTTCGTGGCCGGCGAATGGCATAATAACCACCATCTTTTTCCTTCCAGCGCCCGTAGCGGCTTTTTGAAACACCAGCTGGACCTTGCCTGGTGCTATATCAAGTTCATGAATATCATCGGGGCCGTCAGCACTTACCAGGATTCCAAAAAGCTGTTCCTGCTGAAGTACCATCAGCCTTATCTTGAAAGCAAGAAGGAACCTGTGGTCGAGATCGTCTGATCTGTGCATCGTAGGGTGTTATGCAATTTTCTTTTTATTGCATCTCATGAAAAACCCTACTGTATGCCTAAACCTTTACAACTTCACATTCCCAGTCCTTGTCATGAGGATTGGGCCAGCATGCATCCTTCGGGAAATGGTCGCCATTGCATGGCCTGCCGGAAGACGGTGGTAGACTTCACTGCGATGAGCGATGCGGAGATCCTGCAATATATGCGCGGGGCAGCTTCCCAGGTGTGTGGCCGATTGACACCGGGTCAGATGAAGAGGGATCTGGCGCCTTCTCCCGTTCAAAAGAATGGTGGAAAAGGCTGGCCCTGGCTGATAGCGGGAGCGTTGATGACGGCCGATGGGACGCCTCCGGAGCGGACGGGTTTGAAAGGGAAGGTAGTCCTACAATCAGGGCGCGAAACAACACCCATGGCAGATACTACGGCGATTATTTCAGAAAATGAGTTTATGGTGGGGTTATTGGTATCGCCTGCCGTTGAACATGAGCTGGAGCCTATGTATGACCCGGTGGAGACGTCGATTGCTCCGGTGATTGGGACGATGCCTGCCGTAGCTATAGACGCTCTTCCTCCGCCGGAAATTTCCTCCGTGGATACCAGTGCCTCAGTGTCTCGCGACACCTTAGATGATTTTGTCAGGACAGGAGGCATCCAACTTGAAGCAAGTAGTTTGCCCGATTCGCCTTCAGTGAAGATCAGGCAATTTCTCACCGACACATTGACGGCCTTGCATATTCTTCCCCGGAAAGAGATGGGGATCTATCCGAACCCCATACGCAGAGGAACGCCGTTTCATATCACCTGGCCATCGGGCCCCGGGACCTATAAAGTTAGCCTGATCAGCGCTGCCGGTGTATTGATCGAGACACGAGTCGCGGAAGTAGGTGGCTCGGCGCAGGTGGATACCTGGGAGATGCCAGGTGAATTGGCTACCGGCGTATATCTCATTCAGGCTGTGCGTCCAGGGCATTCCCACGTATGGACACAAAAAGTGATAGTGGAGTGAACGTCGGTTATTTGGAAGTCATTGCAATGTATTCCTTCATCGTGATCTTTCCGTTGATCAGCTGGGTATAGAGCACTTCACGATCTGTTTTTGCGATCTTCATAGCTTCTACCATTTCCCTGTCGAAAAATAACTGTTTAATTAGTGATTTCATAGCTCGATGTTTTTTACTGATACAAAGTTACTATGAGATGGGGTCGTTGCATAGACAACTTATGGTGGATCCTATCATCTTAAACAGGCTAGGATGTTGCGTAATGCATTGATTATTATAAATATATATGTTTTTATTGTATGAGGTCCAAGTAAAAGGAACCTAATTTCTTCTGAAGAACTTTACGCCCAATGCCAGGCTCCATGCACCCTGTTTTATGTCCGCGTCATATTTCACGCCATGGATATTCAAAGTGCGAGAACCGATGATACCATCTGTTCCACCTTTCAGGAATAGCATAATCCCATTACCTTGTTCTTTTTCAGACACGACAATATCAACTCCAAGACCGGCCTGGTACGATAAATTGAATTTCGTGATTTCGGTCAGTCCTTCCTTTTGAAGAATGTCGACAATGCTGGTTGGATTTCCGCTCACCTGGTTAGGCTGTTGGTATTTGAGATCGGTCACCCGTCCGGCGAGTCCTGCGTAGGGATAAATATTGACCTTCGGGGATTTGACAAAGTCATAACCAATGTTGATCTGCGGCACATTTCTAAACGAGATCTGCAAGGAAGAGTCTCCTTTTTCCGACTTGTTGTAAACGCCGACCATGACAACAAAATCCAGGATCCATCTGTTGCGATATTCACGGGTAAAACCAATCCCTATTCCTCCCTGGGGGCCTTTCAGCGGAGGGAAATTGCTTTGCGCAATATCTTTGTTGAGGATGTCATAGGAGGCTTGTGCGACGTTGCCGAAGGTAGTGAATGAGCCATAGCCGTTAGTAAGATGGAGGTGGAGGTGGAATCTTTCAATTGCGACTTTGTAATCATCGGACTGCCGTATGGAGTCGAAGGCTTTTTGATACATGGCGTGAATGACCTTCCTGTAATAATCGATGGAGTCTTTAGTTGGGTTAACCTGGGCTTGTGCCGGTCGGGTAAGGGTCATGAGTAACAGCAAGGCGGCCAGGAGCTTAGGAAAAGGGCGCATGGTTGACATCGTTTAGGTATTAGTAGGCGAATATACAAAACGAAAGGTCAGATTAATACGGGGATGGATAGGTTTTGCCGTCTTCGGTACCTGATGCTCCCAAAAATGTTGCATGGGGCCAGCCATCATCAGGAGGGATCCATGCGTCAACGGGATTTGTATTTTTTCAACATCCTTGCGGAATTTATGACGGATGTGAAATGGCCTGGTCTCGCCAAAGCTGACAGAAGCGATGGTGGGGTTGCGGCCAAATTCCTTTTCGTCATCGCTATGCCAGCTGACGCTGTCGTTCCCATTGCGATAAAGATTAAGCAGCACGCTGTTGAAGCTGGTATCCGTAGCCTTTTCCACTCTTTCCTTTATGAACAGCAGATCCGCATTCCAGGGATGGGGCTGCCATTTGGAGCCGGAAAAAGTATACGATGTCGCCGGATCACCATACCATGCCGTAAGGCGCGGGGTAGGATAGGTCTTACCGTACAATGTAATGGGTTCCTGCCGCCATTCGGTGATTTGGAGGAGCGAAGTATATAGCCTGTCTGCATCGTTTTTCAGAAAGAACCCTTCGTACAATGTCAACGCAGCATCGGGGAGATCGTACTGGACTGTGCGAGGCTTCGGAGTAGTAAAGAGGGACGTGTCGTCAAACAAGCTCATCACCAAAGTTACGACTTAATTTTTCTGCTCTTTTTTGATATGGAGCAACCGTGGATGACGGGCCAAAGACCGGTAACCCATTTCCCTGCTCATATCTCTGAAAGCTTCATTAACAGCATCGGAAATATCCGATGATCTTATTATCTTTTTTCTCCTGAAAAGGAAGAATACAGCCGTCAGCATCAATTTCATACTAATTCTTTTACTCCTGCAAGTACGGACAAAAAAAACAGCTGTCTTTGACAAGTCACCGGTCGGTGGCTCCGGATGCAGGAGTGGCGTACCTTATCCTATCAACGGAAGAAGTAATGTGAATAAGTTGCACCGGCAGGGTATTGCATATTTGGATAACGCCGAGTATCTTGTGCTCTCAGTTGATCCTCTTCCAGAGTCTATGCCCTTGAAATACCATGAGTTAATCCATTGTATTTCATTGTATAAAATAGACTCTATGATACACGCAAAAGAACTCCGCTACGGCAACAAGGTACAGACACAACACGGTGAGATCATCACAGTTCAGCAAATTCTCAGCAACACACTTGTATATGACACCCAGATAAAGGTGACACAGGAAATGGCCACGGTGGGCAAATCCTATAAGACGGCCTATACCACGCAGGTCATTGAAGTGGTAAAAGAACGCGAATTCCAGGAAATAGAACCCATTGAGCTAACGCCCAAAGTGCTGGAAAAATGTGGCTTCCGCAATTACGTCCGTGAGGAATGGATCCTTAAAGTCGGCGGAAGCTACATTGATTTCGAATTCAATCACGAAGGATTACGTCTTAAACAGCCTATCCCTTCTCATGTACGTCTCCGCTATCTTCATCAATTGCAGAACTTCCTGTTCTCAATGGCGGGACATGAGCTGGAGACAAACCTGGCCTGATAAGACACCTGCATCACTAACGTATGGTCAATAACCGATCTCTATAGTTGCTTGTATTATGTCTTTATTAGATATGTTGTATATCATGAAGTGTGCAACATCAGCCCTGGATACGCTCAGGCAGTTCTTAAGGAAGCTGTTGATCGAGAAACGATATTTGCCTGTAACGGGCTTGTCCGTTAGCCTTGGAGGGCGGATGATTGTCCAGTCAAGTCCGCTGATTTTTACCAGTCTTTCCATCTCCCTCTGATCGGCATACATGTGGCGCAATAGCTTTTGCAGAATGTATTTTGCGGCAAACCGGGCAAAGAAGGGCATTACAGGGCTTATCTCAATTGCAGAAGCGGAAATAAAATAGGCGCGTCGTATTCCTTTCTCTTTCATTAATCGCAGGAGATTGGCATTCCCCTGCGAATAGAGCGTGGTAGGTTTATCTCCCATCACGCCGCCCTTGACCCCCAGCGCAGAAATGACTGCGTCCTGGGGTCCTATCTTTTTTTCAAATGTTTCCGGGTGCATGACATCGCCCTGTATTATTTCCAGGTTAGGATGCGTAAGGGCCAGGTTGGCTGGCTGGCGTAATACCGCTGTCACGAGGTGTCCGGCCGCCAGGGCTATTTCCACTGACTGCCTGCCAATGCCGCCGTTGGCGCCGATGATGAGGATCTTATATTTTTCAGACATGGTTGTTAAGGACGAAAAATGCTTAGAATAAAGATGGAGAGGAAAAGTATCATTTGTATACTGTGGGCGACGGTCATCCTGCTTTTAAGCGCAAGGATACGGCCATTGTTATTGCCAGTGTTCTCAGACAGCAACAATTTAAGGTTCGCGCCATTTTTTCTCATGATGCCGGCGCCGTTGATCATCACCAGCACTACCAGGATCATTTTAACCCTGAACCACAACATACCGGTAACGGCTCCTTTAAGGACGATGACCATTCCTATGCCCGTGGAGATCAGCAGTGCTACGCCGATGCCTATCAGGGCCGGAAACAAGGCGGTGCCTTCCAGTATGGAGAGCGCCTTCGACTTATCGGATAGAAGGTATTTGTTCAGTCTCCGGTTGATGGAAAAATCCGCCAATACGGTACCTGCCATGGTGCTGAATCCCACGAGGTGTAATACGAGTAAAAGCTGTAATAATGTCTGCGAGGTCATAGATCTGTCTTTTTTAGGTGCTTCAATTTGTCCGGGTTCGTCTGTACGTATATATTCCTGATTGTTTGATCGTCTATTTCAAGCGAGACCAGGCTTTGGGGGGCATCCCCCGAATAGGAGATAATTGATGGCATGCCATTCGTAAAAATAAATTCCTGGCTGAAATCAGGCACGGACTGTCGGAACTTGGGAACAATGCTGAGAAGGAGCCTGCCGATGTTCTCTCTTCCCTGGATAGGCCTGGCAAATGCCGTGAGTCGCTGGCCCTGGACCTGGAAGGACCTCCCCCCGCCATCTGCAAAGAGGTGGATGTCTTCTTTCAACAGTTGGATGAGCTCTTCCATGCTCCCTTCGGAGATGGCCGCCATGAAGTTTTTGAGGATTTTTTCGTGCACCTTCATGTCTACTTCGAAACGCCGGGTGTCTTTTCCAAGATTGTCCTTTGCCCTTTTCAGGATCTGCCTGCAATTGTCGGGCGCCTTTTCGAAGATTTCCGCCAGCTCGTAATAATCATAGGAAAAGATCTCTTTCAGGAGAAATATGGCTCTCTCCTGCGGCGTCAGCCGCTCCATGAGGACCAGCATGCCAATGGACAAGGCGTGATAGGTCTCTATCTTGTTATGGGCTCTGTCCCGGCTGTAATCCTGCAAGGGTTCAGGCAACCATATCCCGACATATTTTTCCCTTTGTACCTTGGCGCTGCTGAGGTGATTGATGCATTTATTGGTGATCACCTTTACCAGGAATGCCTTGGTATGTTTCACTGCCTCTGCCTGGATCTCCATCCATTTCAGGTAAGTGTCCTGCACCATATCCTCTGCCTGGTCGATATTGCCAAGCATATTATAGGCTATAGAAAATAGTAAAGCCTTGTATTCCAGGAAAGTATCTGTTTTGTTGTCCATGTCTTAATATAAGACAATTTACCAGGCCGGATTGTGACATCCAATAAAGTATATTTATTTATCGTTTTTCATCTATGGATAGACTTTTAGAGGCGCTGTCAGGCTTTCCCGATGTTCTCATATGGATGATCTTTTTGCTGGAGAATATTTTGTTGACCTGTATGGTGCTTTATGCGGGTGGTCTCATCCTGCGGAGGTCAAACGGGGAAAGTTACCTATACACGAAGAGGGAATGGCTGATCTGTGGAGTGACGAATGTGTTGAATACGGTGGTGACCTATATGGGATTTTGGCTCTGGCAGCGTGGGCTCATCGGGATAAGGTTTGGCTTTAGCTGGATGGTCCTGGCGGACTTCCTGATCCTTTTTCTATCTATGGACCTGCTGATGTATTTATTTCACCTCATCATCCACAAGACTTTTCTTTATGGGATGATCCACCGGCTGCACCATGCGGCAACGGACCCTCAACCGATGGACCTTTTCATCCTGCATCCTGTCGAGACTGTTTCTTTTGGCGGCATGTGGCTGGTGTTGCTGATGTTGCATCCATTCAATATGTATGCGATCATTATTTATCTTACTGTCAACCTGGTGTTTGGATTGATAGGACACCTGGGGATGGAGCCATTGCCTGCCGGGTGGAGGGAAACGGAGCTTGTCCGTTGCCTGGGATCTTCCACCTTTCATCACGACCATCACCAGGATGTGGAGCATAATTTCGGGTTTTATACGACGGTTTGGGATAGGTTGTTTAGGACGCTGAAACGATAGATGAGTGTGGAGAAAGAATGACTATTTTTACCCAAAAAACACCGATCAACAACTTCCTGAAAATACTTAAAGCCATTTTTTCACGCCCGGCGGAAGATGCCTATCCGGCGGTGATGGAAGACAAACCGTCGCTTTTTACATTTGAAGAGGATGGGTTTGTGTATCCTTTTCAGTTGAGTCGCGCAAAGATAAAATGGGCGGAGATCGAAAGACTGGAAGGATACAAGCGGGAGAGGATGACGGTGGATGATATCTGCATGGACGTCACCTGGAATGGGTGGAAGGCGACTTTTGGTGAAGAGATGCCCGGCTGGAAAGAGTTGCAAAAAAAAGTAATGGAAATTTTTCCTGAAGTGCCTGCGGACTGGGAGGGGAAGATCCTGCGAACCCCCTTTGCGGTGACCTATACTGTGCTGTATGAACGGGCGGACAGGAAAATGCCCGCAGCGCCAAATTTCTATGCTGCGTTTGAAAACATAGACCTGGTAACACTGCAGGGAATATTGGAAGAGCGTGGCTGGAAGAGCCGGAAGGAAAGCGAGACGTGCACCGAGCTCATCAATTCCTGGACGGATTGGTGGCTGGAAGAAGACGGCTATGGACTGCGTTTACACGGAATGGTGGCCTGCCATCCGGACAATGTGGCTATACTTGAAGAGATCTTTGGCAGCCTGGAAGTCCCATACAAATACGAATTCAAATAAAACTTTCTTATCATGCGAGCAGGTGGCTACAGGATGGTGCATGCTCCTGGCCATCGTACATTTGGACCTCACAATACATAAAATGACAAGAACCTGCTGGATCATTTTTCTTTTTTGCCTGCCGGAATTTTCTTTTGCAGGTAAAGCCCCTTTGAAGGTGGTGGACCTCACCTGTGAATATAAAATGGCGCCATTGGGGATCGACTGTCCGCAGCCACGGCTGGGTTGGAAATATGAATGGGAGCCAATGCCGGATAGCCCAAAAATCCAGTCTGCCTACCAGGTGCTGGTAGCTTCCTCTCCGGCATTGCTGGAAGAAGGGAAGGCCGACGTGTGGAACAGCGGTCGCGTCCAGGGGAATGTCCATACCAATATTTATTACAAAGGGAAGGCGCTGACGTCAGGCGCCCGCTATTATTGGAAGGTAAGGATCTGGGATGGCAGGAATAGTGTAAGTAATTGGAGTAAGCGCTCTTATTGGGCGATGGGCCTCCTGGCTTCCGGCGATTGGAAGGCTGAGTGGGTGACGGACAGCAAGACTGCTGTAACCCAGGACAGCCTCTTATTCCAGGATAACCCGGCGCCTTTGTTCCGTAAGGACTTTACCGCAGTGAGGGAAGTCAGGAGAGCGATGTTATATATCACAGGCGTGGGTTATTATCAGGCCACGGTGAATGGCAAAAAGATAGGCGACCATTTTTTGGATCCCGGCTGGACGGATTATAGAAAAACGATACCCTATAATACATTCGATGTGACGGAAACGGTAAAGAAGGGGCGCAACTGTCTTGGCGTGGAATTGGGCAATGGCTGGTACAATCCCTTGCCGCTGCGGATGTGGGGTTCATTGGATATACGGAAGTTCCTGGCCGTCGGGGCGCCAGGGTTGGTTGCCAGGCTGGAGATCGTATACGTGGACGGCAGCCGCCAGGCGGTGGTGTCAGATCGCTCGTGGAAGGTGACGGATGGTCCTTTGAGAAGGAACAACAATTATATCGGGTCGACCTATGATGATCGTTATGCGATTCCCGGATGGGACCTGCCCGGTTTTAATGATGGCCAGTGGAGAAAGGTGACAGTGACGACGGGACCCGGTGGAGCGTTGGTTGCACAGCAACATCCGCCTGTTCGTGCTGGGGAAATGATACCTGCTACAGACATACGCCGGATAGGGACCGGTAAATACCTGGTCGACATGGGGCGTAATTTTGCCGGGATCGTGCGTCTGACGGCATCGGGTAAGAAGGGGACGAGGATCCGGCTGCGGTATGCAGAGCTGTTGAATCCTGATGGATCGTTGAATGTAATGACGAGCGTTGCAGGACAAATTAAGCGCAAGGGCGCTGGCGGTCCCGGTGCGCCAGATGTCGCCTGGCAGCAGGATGACCTTATCCTGGGAGACAGAGGCGTTGTGTTCGAGCCGGCTTTTACTTTTCATGGATTCCGGTATGTGGAGATCGATGGATATCCCGGGGAGCTCACAGGCGATATGATCCGGGGCATTCCGCTGTCATCGGATGTACGGCCGGTCGGAGGAATCGCTTTATCCGACAGTTTGTTCTCCCGGATACAAAAAATATCCATCCATACTTTTCTCAGCAATCTTTTCAGCGTCCAATCGGATTGTCCGCATCGGGAGAAACTGGGATATGGAGGCGATATCGTAGCGACCAGCGAGGCATTCATGGCCAACTTCGACATGCACGACTTTTATGCCAAGACGGTGAGGGATTTTGCGGATGACGCCCAGCCCGACGGCGCGCTGCCCGAGACGGCCCCTTATATAGGTATTTCCGACGAGGGTGTCACCCGCACCGCAGGCCCCATCGGATGGGGGACGGCGCTACCCATGTTGCTGAAACAGCTCTATCAATATTATGGCGACTCCGCGCTGATCGCAAAATATTATCCAAAGGCAAAAGGCTGGGTGGATTTCCTCCATGCGCATGCGGACGGTTTTATTATAAATAAAGGCATCGGGGACCATGAATCGCTGGACCCAAAGCAACTGGAGGTGACGGGTACGGCCTTTCTTTATTACAACACACAGTTATTGCAGCAACTGGCCCTGATCCTGGGCCTTGGGGAAGAGGCGGATCATTACGGACGGCTCGCACAGCAGGTGAAAGACGCCTTTATAAAGAAATTCTATGACCCGGCGACAGGAGCAGTGGGGATCCATACCCAGGCGACACAGTCGTTTGCGCTCTATTTTCATCTGCTGCCGCCCGGCGGGGAAGAGAAAGCGTTGAAGATGCTGGTGGAACAGATCCATGCAAAAAATGATCATGTCAGTACGGGGATCTTCGGTACCAAATACATGCTGGAAGTGCTTTCCGGGCATGGCCTCGGCGATCTGGCGTGTAAGATAGCCCTTCAGAAGGACTTTCCCGGCTGGGGCAACATGCTGGAAAAGGGCGCTACGACCTTGTGGGAGCATTGGGAATACAGTGACAATATCTATTCCCACAATCATCCCATGTTCGGCAGCATCAGCGGATGGTTCTACAAATACCTGGCGGGTATCAGGCCGGCGGAAGATGCGGCAGGATACGATAAGATCGTGCTGCAGCCGGGAGGTTTTGGACAGATCCCCGGGGCTGTCGCCCAATACGCTTCGCCACAGGGAACTGTCATGTCCGGATGGGTGAAGGACAAAAATACAGTGCATTATAAGGCGATCGTACCTGAAAATACTTCAGCTGTCATCCTGCTGCCGGACCGGGCGCCAATCCATGTGGGTCCCGGCTTCCACCGGTATGACATCGTACTGCCCCAATCGCAGGATTAAACGGGATTGCGTATTTTTATACCTATGATCGATGTATTCAATGACGGCCGGCTGGTGCTTTCCAGTGACGACGGGATCAAAATGATCTGTTATCGCCAGGACGAGGATACGGAAAAGGCACAGATGCTGCTGGAGGAACATCTTCTTTGTTTTATCCTGCAGGGACGTAAAACCGTGTGGCATCCCCACGGTAAACTGCAAATACAGCCGGGCGAAGGGTTCTTTCTTGCCAAGGGCAATTATCTCCGGGCGGAGAGAAAGATGGACCCCCAACTGGGCTATCAGTCCCTGGTGGTGCGGCTGTCGGACGCTTTCTTATTGTCCCTGGAAGACGCCTTTAGCAGCAGCCAACAGGCAGTGAGCCAGGTGTTCCACCTGCGGGAAGATGTCCTTGTGAAGGGACTGGTACATCAGCTGGTGCAATATTTCCAGGCGCCGGAAGAGAAAAAGCGGGTGGAGTCACTGCTGCTTTTGAAGATGCGCGAACTGTTCCTGTTGCTGCTATCAGCCGGCGCCAATAAAGGGTTCGATGCAGTGATCAAGGGCCTGCCCTCGCACAGAGCGCCTTCGATTGTCGCATTGATGGAAGCGCATTTCAGGGAAACGCTGGCCCTGGAGCAATGGGCTTTCCTGGCGGGATTGAGCCTGTCTTCCTTCAAAAGAAAGTTCGAAGCCACTTACCATATGCCCCCCCGTCGCTGGATCCAGCAGCGCAGGCTGGAAGAAGCCTATTACTTGCTGGGTAACCGGCGTATGAATGTCACGGAAGTCTGTTTTTCCGTTGGCTTCGAGAACCTGGCTCATTTTGTCCATGCCTTCAAAGAAAAATATCATATCACTCCCAAACAACGGCAGGTGACGGAGCCGGCGGCCATTTGATCTGCCGGCGATAGTTTTTGGACCGCCCACCAAATTGACTCTACCATACTGCATATAGCTTTGTAAAAAAAATATATGAAGAAAGCATGGATCATTACCCCGGCTATGATCATTTCTATGGCGCAGGCACAGCCGCCCGTGAAAGAGACCACCGGGTTCCATCATCCGGAGAGTGTTTATCAGTCAGGTAATAATTTATATGTAGCAGACATCGGCACGGCGATGACCCCTGTCGCAAAAGACGGGGATGGTTTCATCGGCAGGGTAGATTTGTCCACCGGCCAGCTGGCGGATGCGCATTTCCTGCCGATGTCCGGAAAGTTAAATGCGCCGAAAGGAATGGCCATGGACGGAAATACGCTGTATGTGGCTGACGTCGACAGGATCGTGGGCTTTGACGTCGTGTCCAGGCGACAGGTAGCAGAGATTGCTATCGAAGGGACCGGATTCTTAAATGACCTTGTCGCAGGGGACGGCATGTTGTATGCTTCGGCAACTGACAATGGGAAGGTGTATGCCATCGACCTGAAAACTTTCCGGTATGAAGCGCTCCCCGTAGACAGTATTGCGGGCGCCAATGGGCTGTATTATGCCGGTCATAAGCTTTATTGCGTGTCCATCGGCAACTGGAGCCATCCGGATGGGACGGTGTATATCATCGATGTCCGTAACCGCACGATGGAAAAACAGGGGGACTACAAGGGCATGCTGGATGGGGTAGCCGTTGTGGACAATACATTATACTTCTCCGACTGGGGGAAGGACCAGAAGGGATTGCTGTTGGCAATGAACCTTTCCACGAAAGGGGTGAAGGCGCTGCCCGGAGCGATCTCCGGACCGGCGGATTTTACCATCAGTAAGGACCGCAGGTATTTTATTATACCGGAGATGCTGCAGGGAAAAGTACTATACAGGCCGTTACCCTAATATCTTCGAGATAAAGTCCGAATGCAGGCTGATCTTCAAGAAAGCGGCCATGCCGAAGACGATGCCGAGCAGGCTCATGCCAGCGGCAAAATACAGCAGCCATTTCCGCTGCGTGAGGGCGCTGATGCCGAACATGGCGATGGAGATGGTCAGCAGGGCTTCCGTCATATCAAACTGGTCGTCGAAGAGGTTGATGTCGTCGTAATCTTTCTGGTAGCCTTCGGCCTGCGCCTTGATCTCGGTCTTTTCTTTTTCGTATTTGGCGATCTGCGACTCATATTTTTTGATGAGGGTATCGTTGCCGGGCGCCTTTTGGGATTTTAGGATCTCGAGGGTGTTTTCAGCAAGGGCCTGTTTGGTGCTTTTTGCCTGGAAATACGACCATGCGTCGATGGAATGGGCTTGTGCCTGGTCCATGGCCTGAACGATATTGCCGTCCTTCACGTTGCAGATGGCCATGAAGGTGGCGGTAATGGCCACGAAAAGGGCGACGAGGGCATTGATCTTGCTTTTACCTGCTTCTTCCAGTGGTTCCTGGATGACTTCTGTGATATCTGTCATATGGATGTTTTAAAATTTATAATACTAATTGGTTATAAAGCCGCTGCAAAGCGGCAGCCGGATCGCCGCAGAATCCGGGGTGCACTTTGGAGGTCTGCAGCACCGTACTGCGGGTGGCCGTGAGCCAGCGGAAGCGGGAGGCCGTGTCCAGGGTCCCGATAGGACCTCCCTCGTGGGTGCCCAGGGCGATTTGGCGAAAGGCTTCCAGGTGCTGTTGCAATTCCGGGATATCTATGCCGGGAAAAAGCGATGTGAGCTTCGCTTCATCCAGGGTGAAGAGGGTTTGCAGGAACTTTTGTTTCGGGCAATAAAGGATGATCCCGATATTCAGGAACTCTTCGCGCTCGACCCGGGGTACTACACGAAGGACGGCATATTCAAACAGGTCATTTCCGGGCATGGTGCGCTTCTTTTAAAAAGATGTGAGAATGGGTAAGGCGCGTCTCCAGGAATTGGATATACACCTGCCGGATGTCGTGGGCCGAAATGTCCAGGGACCATTTGGCCAGCCATTCATCGGGGATCAGTCCGACAACTTCGCTGATCTTTTCCGGGGTGAGGCGGGCGCGGAATTCGGCGTCGACCTCCTCCAGCCGGCTGGCGAAAGGCAGCAATACATGGTCCTTCACCTGCACGAATGGACGGACGGCCTGCTCTTTCCAGTTATCCCAGGAATGATGAAAATACAGTGCAGCGCCGTGATCGATGAGCCAAAGCTCTTTTTGGAACATCAGCATATTGGTATTGCGGGCCGTGCGGTCCACATTGGTCAGCAGGGAATCCAGCCAGACGATGCGGGAAGCCAGCAGGGGATCGACCGTATTGGCCACGGGGTCGAAGGTGATGGAGCCGGAGAGGTAATGCAAACCCAGGTTGAGACCTACGCTGGCTTTGAGAAGGTCCTGGATCTCCTCGTCGGGCTCGCTCCGGCCAAAGGCGGTGTCCAGCTGCGCAAAAACGATCTCCGGCACTTTTAAGCCCAGGGCGCGCGCCACTTCGCCCCCGATGAGCTCGGCGATCAACGACTTGATGCCTTGCCCCGCACCCCGGAACTTGAGCACGTAGAGAAAGCCATCGTCCGCCTCGGCGATGGCTGGAAGAGAGCCTCCTTCCCGAAGGGGGGTGACATAACGGGTCACATTGACGGTGCGGAGCAGTGTGAAAAGCGTTTCCATGACCGGGCAAAGATATTCGGAACGGGTGTAAATGCAGCAAATTTAGCGGTAACTTTGCCGCCCTATGGATTTTTTACATGTATTATTGGGAGGAGTGAAGTTTGTCCAGGCCAAAGGACGCAAGTTGGCCGTGGCAGGGGAGACGGGATCGGGAAAGACCACTTTGCTGAAGACCATCGCTGGCCTGGCGCAGCCGGACAAGGGAGAGGTGCTGTTTGAGGGGCGGCGGGTACTGGGTCCTGCTGAGCAGCTGATACCGGGCCATCCGGGTATCGCCTATCTTTCCCAGCAATTTGAATTACCGCAGCACCTGAGGGTAGAACAGGTATTGGAATATGCCAACGAATTACCGGTGGAAGATGCAAAAGTGTTGTTCAGGCTATGCAGGATCGATCATTTGATGAAGCGTAAGACCCATCAGCTGTCCGGCGGGGAAAGACAGCGGATCGCGCTGGCCAAATTGCTCATCGGATCGCCCCGCCTGCTGCTGCTGGATGAGCCTTTCAGCAACCTGGATATGATCCATAAGGAGATCCTGAAATTCGTGATACGGGACATCGGGCAAAGGCTGGATATCACCTGTATCCTGGTGTCGCATGATCCCCTCGATACATTGTCCTGGGCGGATGAGATCTTGATCATGAGGGAAGGGCGCATTGTCCAACAGGGAGCGCCGCAGGAAGTATACCTACGGCCTGAGACTGAATATGTGGCGGCCTTATTAGGTAAATACAACCTCCTGGTGGCGGGCAACGGCAAGCAATTGTTCGTCCGGCCGGAACATTTCAAGGTTGGAAAGAAAGCATTTCCAGGCGCATTGAGGGGAGTGATAAGGTCCATTACCTTCTGGGGTAGCTTTTATGAGATAGAGATCCTACAGGAGGCCGGATCCGTTCTCATCGCAAGGGTGGTGGAAAACGACCTGGCGGCCGGCGATGCCGTATTCATACTTCCACCGTGGGATGGAGTATGGTATCTGCCTGTTCTGGATCGGGGAGCGTGACCGCGGCCCGGATCCTGGAAAAATGGAGGAATGCGGCAGTATTCAGGATCATCATGATCACACCGAACATATACAGGCCCATGAACAGCCCGATGAAGAAATGAAGGGCCAGCACATTGAATAGCCAGAATTTCCTGGTCCTCTTTGGCCAGATGAAGATGGGATATAAGGTCTCGATCAGCAGCACCCACCAATTGACCGATCTTAATACCAGCGGGAATTTCGAAAGCCAAAGTAAGTTGAAATTCCCGTAGTTCGAATTGCCCAGGGTATACCATACGGCTTCTCCCATTCGCCAATCCACTCCCTGGAGCTTGGCGACACCCGAATTGAGATAGACGAGGCAGAGATGGATTTGAAGGGTCCGCCATATAAAGTTATTGAAGGCAGTGGCTTTACCGGAAGCCCTGCCGGGTACGAATATCAGATAGAACAAAGCAATATGGGTGAAAGTCTCTACGCCATACCCGAAGATCATGGATGTATTGCATAGCGTGAGGTGGAGGATAAAAGCCGTTACGACGGCCAGCCTCCGGCGCCAGCCAACAAGCATTGCAACGGCTGACAGGAAATACAGGATGGATATCAGCGTCAGGGTTTGGTCGGGGGTGATATGCAGGGGCTTTAACCAGCCGGCGACGGTGATCACCGAAGGAAGGAAGCCGATGCTGAATAGATCTTTGGAGATGAACCATTCGATATATCCTTCCTCCCCATAAATGTCGAACCAGCTGCGGTAAAGAAAGACGAACTGCAATAATATGAACAGGGCAGTGCCGATCCGCAGGAAGGAAAAGTTAAAGGAGCCGGCAGGCGTGAAAAAAAATGTTCCTATGGCATGCTTGATTTTCCGGATCATGGCTGATTAGTTTGCATGAAAAGTCAGGTCGGCGACCAACTCCTGCGGATTCCTTCCCCTGGCACGGAACTCCTGCATTTTCGGAAGTTTGGACGCGAAGATCCTGATATTGATATTTAAGGCATCCGGGTGCTGGTCCAGTATACGTGCGGCCCAGCTTTTGATCACGATGTCGGTGAGCTCATTGGGCATTTGCTGAATGCCCAGGAGACAGGAATGGAACCTCTTCTCCACTTCTTTATTGGGCAAAACGAAGGATGCGTCCGCCCAGCGACCGGTGGTGTCCTGGTACTTCATTTTGACGAAGTAGTCCGGAGATATGTTGGGAGAAAAGAAGCTGTAATCGGCCTGCATGACGGAGAATTGTGTGTAGGCTTCCGATACCAGTAATATTTTCCGCTGCTGTTTCAGCAAGGGGCTGAGCGCGGGAGATTCCCTGAATGCCTTCACCCCGATCAGCGAGAAATGCAGCACCATCACGCAAAGGCATATGATCTTTGTGGTCGTGGTCATGTTGATAGGTTTAGCCCCAACAGACCGGGGTCTGTTGGGGCTGGTGTTTTAACGCTGAGCGGCAAAGCTTTCCAGCTGCCGGTTGAACGCTGCAAGCTTTTCGGGATAAGCCTGGTCAAATTTCGATGTGAGTACTGTCTTTACGTAGTTGCTGATGGTGGTGACCACCTCGTTAATTGAATTGTTCGAGCCGGGCTTATGGTATGCTCCGACCGTGGTGAGGCTTCTGAAGCTGGCGGACCCTGCCTTGTCTACCTGTTTGCCATCGACGGTGTAGATCAGCGAATAGGTGGAAGGATCGGCGCCACTCAGGGTCGCCTTGAGCTTTTCAAAATCGTCCTTGCTGATGTTGGCTTCCCTGACATCCACTTTCATGGCATTGGCCCGTCCCATAATGGCTGTTTGTTCCAGCAGACTGTTGATGGCCGTTACTTTCTCCGGATACGCCTCGTTGAATTTGGAGGTGAGGACGGTCTTCACATAATTGCTGATCGTGGTCACGACCTCATTGATGGAGTTAAGGCTGCCAGGACTGTGGTAAATGGCCACGGTGGAGAGCCTGCTGAAGCTCGCGGAACCCATTTTGTCAACCACCCTGCCATTCACGATGTACTGGACGGAGTAGGTGGAAGGGTCGGCGCCTTTCAGCACGCCTTTCAGTTTGGCAAAGTCTTCTTTGGTGAATTTGGCGTCCTTGACGTCAAATGTCCTTCTTTGGGCGAAAAGTCCTGTTGAAACCACGGTAAGGCACAACGCGAGCATAAGACAATGGTTCTTTTTCATAAAAAACACAAGTTTTGAGTTAACACAATGTGAACATTTGTTGGTATTGCGCAGGCTGTCTTTATCGGAAATTAGCCATCCTGCGCAATAGCGCTAATGATGGGAGCTTCGGCGGAGCTGCTTCGACACGCTCCCTCTCGCTCGTAACCTTGCGGTTACAGCCAGTGAACCTGTGGTTCACTATTATTGCGCAGGCTGTCTTTGCCGGTACTAAGGTCTGAATAATAAAATGAGTGAATCGTCACGTAAAATAGCGCAGTGACAGGCGTAGATATAAGGGAAATGAGGGCTAAGGTAGCATTATTTTTTTTGCCAATCAATACCATTTAGTGGTATATTTATTAATTATTGAAAAGACATATTTGACGAATGAAAGCAACTTCCCTTAAAAAAGTTAACTGCGCCAATATCACGATCTTCGGCGCGAAAGGTGACCTGACGCATCGCAAGCTTATTCCCGCATTGTATAATTTGTATATCGAGAGCCACCTGCCGGCGCAATTCGCTATCTATTGCGTAGATGCCATTGGCATTGATGAGGCGGTATTCAAGAACGATCTGCTGACGGGTGTCAATTCCTTTAGCCGTAATGGCGTGGCAGATAAAAGCAGGTGGGATAGTTTTGCCGCGCATATATATTATATCCAGGGCGATTTTTTAAAAGAGGAGACCTATACGGGACTGAAGGCGATGATGGAGAGCTTTGATAAGCTGCATTCGATCAGGGCAACGCGGATGTTTTATTTTGCCACGGCTCCCCGTTTTATAGAGATCATCGCGGATGGGCTGAGCAAACATAAGCTGGCAGCCAAGCCGCTGCTGGACCGGATCATCGTTGAAAAGCCATTTGGTACGGACCTGGAAACAGCCCGAAAGCTCAATAAGTTCCTGGTCAAGCGATTCGCAGAAAAGCAGATTTACCGGATAGATCATTATTTAGGTAAGGAGACGGTGCAGAATATCATGGCTTTCCGCTTTGCCAACTATGTGTTCGAGCCGTTGTGGAATCGTCAGTACATCGATCATATACAGATCAGCCTCGCGGAGCAGGTAGGTGTGGGTAAACGAGGGGGTTATTATGACAGCAGCGGCGCTTTGCGGGATATGATCCAGAATCACCTGCTGCAATTGGTGTGCATCATTGCCATGGAATGCCCCAAGGCATATGAGGCGGAGCATATCCGGGATGCCAAAACGAAAGTTATGAAGAGCGTGAAGATGTATTCCTCCGACCAGATCTTTAAGAATGTCATTCGCGGACAATACACAGCCGGCGATATCGATGGTATTCACCGTGCGGGTTACAGGGAGGAGGAGCAGGTGGCGTCCGGCAGCAATACAGAGACGTTCACAGCGGCCAGGCTCTTCATCGACAACGAAAGGTGGAAGGGGGTGCCTTTCTTTCTGCGTACCGGTAAATCAATGCCAAAACAATCTTCCGTCATCGTCATCCAATTCAAGGATTCTCCTCATAAGATCTTCAGAGACGACGTTGTGCCTAACCGGCTTATCATCAGCATACAGCCGGAACTGGAGATCAGCCTGCTTTTCGAGAGCAAGGTACCCGGCCTGGAAATGAAGCTGTTCCCGGTGGAGATGGATTTTATGTACCAGGATGCTTATACGGCCAACCTGCCGGAGGCCTATGAAGCATTGTTGCTGGATGTGCTGGAAGGGGATGCTACGCTCTTCATGCGGGCCGACCAGGTAGAGGCTGCCTGGAAGGTGGTGATGCCGATATTGGACGCCTGGAAGAAATATCCATCCAAGCAGCTGCATTTATACAAATCGGGCACCTGGGGCCCGGCGGCAGCCGACGCCCTGTTGAAGCCCTATGCCAAAGAATGGTTCAGACTGCCGGAAAGAAGCGTACATGCATAGGCGCGCCATCATATTATCGGTTTTTTTAGTTGGTATTACGATCGCTAGGGCACAAGCGCCTTTTAAGGTCATCGCATTCTATACCGCCCGGGAGGATAAGGCGCATATCAGCTTTGTACATGAGGCGAACCGGTGGTTCCCGGAGATGGCAAAGAAATATGGGTTTGTTTATGATTCCACGAATGACTGGAGTAACATGAACGACGGCTTCCTGGCCCGTTACCAGGTGGTAGTGTTCCTGGATACCCGGCCGGACGATCCGCAGCAAAGGGCCGCGTTCGAGCGGTACATGAAGCAGGGCGGTGGATGGATGGGATTCCATTTTGCCGCTTTTGCACTCACGCCTTCAGACTTCCCGCAGAATTGGGACTGGTATCACAATGAATTTCTCGGCTCCGGCAGCTATGTCAGCAATACCTGGCATCCTACTTCGGCTGTGCTTAGGGTGGAGGATCCGGGCCACCCCGCGGTGAGGCATTTGCCTTTGACATTCTCTTCGGCGCCTAACGAATGGTACCGGTGGTCGAACGATTTACGCATCAATCCGGACATCCGCATCCTTTTATCTATCGACTCTTCCAGCTTTCCCCTGGGCACCGGTCCGAAGCCACATGAGATCTGGCACAGCGGCTATTATCCGGTGGCCTGGACCAATAAGAAATATCGGATGATCTATTTCAATATGGGGCATAACGACATCGATTACGACAACAAGACGGATAAAGAGCTGTCTTTTACGTTGAAGAACGAGATGGAGGAAAAGCTGATCATAGATGCGCTGCTGTGGTTGGGGCGTCCATAAGCATACGCCTTACAGAAAAGCAGGCATCGTGTCATGCAGTGGAGTGCATTTTTATCACCAGCCCGATCTGGCCGAGATGATACATGTCATGGTGGATCAGGCCTTCCGAATAATACAGGTAGCTGTGCCGCTCTTTCTCGTCCACCTGTTCCAGGAAGTCATCCTCTTGCTGGTCCAGGAATCTTATGATGTCCTGTTGGCTTTTATAAAATTTTTCCTTTAATGTATCCCATCCTTCCTGCCGGAGCGTGTCATTGTCCTTCCAGTTGGCCGGACTGTCCATGGTGATGGTCCTCGGTCCGCCTTTCAGGACGGAAAGGATGGAAATACGCCATTCCAGCAGATGGGACAACAGCTCAGCCACGCTGTGAACGGAGGGGAGGGGCCGCGTGAAAGCCTGCTCTTCGCTGAGGCCGGACAATTTTTTAGAAAAGGTCTCGTCTATCCAGGGTTCGCCGTCGATGGCCTCGGATAGCTGCCGGGTAAGGTTATGGATAGTGTTGTTCATATGGAAATTTACAAATTTTTTACTGCAGAACGAACCGTCTTATCTTCGCGGGATATGAACGACCTTAAGCAACAGGCCGCCCTGGCGGCCGTAAAACTCATCAGGGAGAAAAGCACAGTCGGTTTCGGGGCGGGAAGCACCATTGCCTACCTGGTGCAAGCCATCAAAGAGCAGCCGGCCCTGGCCGGATCGATCACTGCGGTGACGTCTTCTTTTAATACAAAGTTGCTTTTGCTGCAGTCGGGGTTTGTCGTAAAAGAGATGGAGGACCTGGAGGAGATAGATCTGTATTTCGACGGATGCGACCAATTCGACAGCCGGCTGAATGCGCTCAAAAGCGGTGGGGGGATCCACACGAGGGAAAAGATACTTGCATCCATGGCCCGTGAGTTCATCCTCATAGGAGATGAGTCGAAGTACGCAGAACAGCTGGATGGGAAATACCCATTGGTAGTGGAAGTGATCCCTGACGCGCTGGCCTTTGTCATGCACCGCCTGCAACAGACGCTGCATCCCTCGGAGTGCCGGATCAGGCTCAGTGACAGGAAGGATGGCGCCGTCATCACGGAGAATGGCAACTATCTCCTGGATTGCAGGTGGTCAGTCTTTCCGGACCCGGCAATGGTGAATGACAAAGTGATCAGGATACCCGGTGTGCTGGAACATTCCCTATTTTTCAATATTGCCCGCCTGGGTATCGTTGCAGGCGCGGGAGGAATTAAAATTGTACGTTGATATGCGCTCAGAAAAGGTAGTATTGATGCTGGGGGCCAATTCGGATGTCGCGAAGGCGGCCATCCAGCAATATGTTGATAAGGGCATGCGTGTCGTCGCCGCATCCAGGAATACGGAGGAGCTGCGAAGTTTTGTCAGCCGTAGCGTATCCGAACCTGAAAAAGTAACCATCCTTTATTTCGATGCGGTGGCTTTTGACGATCATCGCCGGTTTTATGACAGCCTGCCGGAGAAGCCGCACATCGTCGTCTACGCCGCAGGATTTCTCAGGGAGAATGTGAAGGCGATGCGTGACTGGGCGGGCGCCTACCAGATGATGAACGTACATTATGCGGGGGCCGTCTCTATCCTGAATATCATCGTGACGGATGAGAACAACCCGCGGTTGGAAAGGATCATCGGTCTCTCCTCGCTATCGGGGGTACGGGGGAGAAAAAGTAATTTCATATACGGTAGCACAAAGTCCGCTTTTACACAGTACCTGGCGGGTCTGCGTCAGTTCCTTTTTCAGCGGGGCGTGAAGGTGAACGTGATCGTGGCGGGTTATATCCGGAGCAAAATGACGGCGGGGCTGGGTCTGCCGGAGTCGCTGATGCTGGAGCCTTCCTATATTGCCCGGGCGGTGGTTGAGGCAGGAGGGCGCTTTACGATCGTACCTGGCCTCAAGTGGAAGATGATCTATTGGATCCTCCGGCTGTCACCGGAGCAGTTGGTGGCCAGGCTTCCCTAGGGACGCTGTTATTCGTCCTTCAGGTATTTAAAAACATTCTTTTTGTACGCTTCCAGGTCATCCAGGTTGGTGAATTCTTCGAATTTGTAATGTTCGCCTGAAGGCTGTACTCTTTCCAGCACTACTTTCCCTCCGCCGACCAGCACGCTGCGGGCCCTGCGAAACACCTGCCCGAGACTGGCAGTGTCGTTGAGGGTCTGCCACTCTTCGATATTATTGACGGCGATGATCAGGTCTTCCATAATGCAAATTTACAGATAGTTGCTGATTTCGAGCGTGATAGGGGGGAGGGCCTTTTCGATGGACACACGATCTTTTTCGAATTGCGAGGGTAGCTTCAGGGCCTGTCCCAGCAGATCCTGCGGTTCGTCTACCCGGAATCCGGGTCCGCTGGTGGCGATCTCAAAGAGGACGCCTCCCGGCTCCCTGAAATAGATGGAGGTGAAATAATTTCTATCGAGGACGGGCGTAGGGTTCAACTGTCGCTCCACCAGTCGTTGGCGGGCCTGGTCCTGGGCCTCGCGGGTGGGGGTGGCAAAGGCCAGGTGATGGACGGTGCCGCTGCCCGACAATCCCCTGAGTCTGTCAGGTATGCAAACGATATCCACGTAGTTTCCCGGGGTGTCCGTGGCGGCAAAGCGGAAGCGGTTGCCTCGCTCGGTGATCAGCGCGTGATCCAGCTGTTGCGTCAGCAGTCCGGCGGTACGTTCGTAACCTTCCTCTCCTATCTCGACATTGTAGAATCCTTTGATGGCATGCTGTGGGGGGATAGGTCCGTGAACGAACCCTTGTCTTTCATCCTTATCAGTGAAAACGAGCTCCAGTCCAAGCCCATCGAAATCCTCGAAATAGACGACTACTTCGCTGCCAAAGCGTTCCTGGGGTTCTTTGTAATTAACCCCAAACTTTTGCAGACGATCCGTCCAGTATTCCAGGGAGGTGGTTGGCAGGGAGAAGGTAGTAGTGTTGAGCATGCCCTTGCCATGCCGGCCTCTTACAAGTCCCTGGTAAGGAAAAAAAGTCAGGATGCTGCCGGGATGTCCTTCCTCATCTCCATAATAAAAGTGATAGACTTCCTTTGCGTCGAAATTTACCGTTTTTTTAACCAGCCGCATGCCCAATATGCCAGCATAGAAATCGATATTTTTCTGTGCATCGCTGGTCAGTGCCGTGACATGATGGACGCCGGTGATCAATTTCTCCATATTGTCGTAAATTTATAAAAAAATCAGACTATGGGTATTGCAGATAAGTTATTTAATATGAAGAATGAGAAAGCTGCCGCCAACCTGAAAGCAGGAGAGGAATTCCTGGCGGCCAATAAGAACAAGCCAGGGGTCGTAGCGTTGCCCAGCGGATTGCAATACGAGGTCATTACGGAAGGCACGGGCGGCAAGCCGCTGGCCACGAATAAGGTCACCTGCCATTACCACGGCACCCTGATCGACGGAACAGTGTTTGACAGCTCTGTCAAGCGTGGACAGCCGGCTACTTTCCCCTTGAATGCCGTGATCAAAGGCTGGACTGAGGGCCTGCAGCTGATGCCTACGGGCAGCAAATGGCGCTTTTTCATCCCCCCGCACCTCGGTTATGGTGACAGGCAGGTCAGCGCACAGATTGGCCCCAACAGCACGCTGATCTTCGAGGTCCAGCTGCTGGATGTGAAATAATGCGCCGCAGGATGCTACAGGATGCGCAAGTGAATGTTTAGGGGTAATTTCCCCTTCATGAAATTTCTTCTCTTCCTGCTTGCCATGATTGCCGGCTCCTGCAGCCTGTATGCACAATCCTCCGTTAAGTTCACCCCTGTGGGGATCGAAGCCATCCGATCGAATTTCTTGCAACCTCCCGCCGCGGCACGACCGGGTGTCTACTGGTACTTTATGGATGGCAACCGGACCAGGGCGGCGATGACGGCGGACCTGGAGTCCATGAAAAGGGCCGGCATCGGCAATGTGGTGTTCCTGGAAGTCAATGTGGGCGTCCCCCGCGGACCGGTGGATCTTCTTAGTGATGAATGGAAGGAGATGTTCAGGCATGCTGTCCGGGAGGGCGAGCGGCTGGGCATAGAGATCACTTTGGGTACAGGGCCCGGATGGGCCGGCAGCGGAGGTCCCTGGGTAAAGCCCGCGCAATCCATGCAGCATCTTGTTTTCAGCGTTACCAGGCTGCGGGCTGCGGGCGACGAGCCTCGAGCCAGGGATAAAATAATACTGCCTGTGCCTGCGCCGAAGAAACCTTATTTCGGATATGGTACCCTCACGCCTGCACTTAGGAAGGAATGGGAAGGTTTTTATGAGGATGTGGCGGTGCTGGCATTTCCCACAAAAGACACCGGCAATAAAATAAAAGACATCGATGAGAAGGCGCTGTATTACCGGCCGCCTTATACCTCTGCGGCGGGTGTAAGAGCTTTTTTTACGCCGGCGGCAGACTATCCGCAGCTGCCCGACGGCGCCGTCATTCCCAAGGACCAGGTGATCGACCTTACGGGTAAAATGTCCGCCGACGGCGCCCTGAACTGGGATGCGCCTCCGGGGAATTGGACCATCCTCCGGTGTGGAAGCCGCAACAATGGCGCCGTAACCCGCCCTGCGCCCGTGCCAGGACTGGGTTTTGAGGTGGATAAGATGGATACCGTGTCGCTGAAAGCCCACCTGGATAAATATGTGGGAGCATTGCTGGAAAGGACGGGTGAGCCGGATACCAGTCTCGCCGGAGGTTTTAAGCGACTGCATATCGACAGCTGGGAGATGGGCGCCCAGAACTGGACACAACATTTCCGGGAAGAGTTCAGGAAACGAAGAGGCTATGATCCCTTGCCTTTTTATCCCGTGTATGCGGGCAATATAGTCGGAAGCCTTGCCATCAGCGAGCGATTCCTTTGGGACCTCCGGCAGACCTGCCAGGAGCTGGTGCTGGCTTACCATGCCGGGCAGGTGAAGCAATACAGCCATCGCCATGGACTGTTGCTGTCGATAGAGCCATATGATATGAACCCGGCTGCGGACCTGGAGCTGGGCGCCATAGCGGATATACCTATGTGTGAGTTCTGGAGTAAAGGCTATGGTTTCAACTCGTCTTTCAGCTGCATCGAGGCGACCTCCATCGCCCATGTCAACGGTATATCCCTTGTGCCGGCAGAGGCATTTACCGCCGATGACCGTGAAGGCTGGAAGCAATTCCCGGGTTCGATGAAGAACCAGGGGGACTGGGCCTTTGCCACGGGGATCAACCGGCTGGTGTTCCATACATTTCAACATCAATCTTTGGATGATAAGTTCCGCCCCGGCGTGACGATGGGGCCATATGGCGTACATTGGAACAGGGCGCAGAGCTGGTGGTCGATGGCGGATGGATATCACCGGTATATTACGAGATGCCAGTATCTCTTACAGCAGGGGCGGACAGTGGCGGATATATTATACTTAACCCCTGAAGGGGCCCCGCATGTTTTCCGGGCGCCTGCTTCTGCCATGGACGGCGATGCCGTTCTGCCGGACAGGAAAGGATTCAATTTCGACGGATGCGCACCCGGCCAGCTGTACAGCGCTTCGGTGAGGGATGGGAATATTGTGTTTCCCGGCGGTGCTGTTTATCGGGTGCTGGTATTACCTGCGTCGGCTACGATGACGCCCGCATTGCTGGAAAAGATCGTTGCCCTGATCAAGGCCGGAGCAACGGTCATCGGCGCGCCGCCGGTGCATAGTCCCGGCTTGTCGGACTTTCCCCGCTGTGATCAGCGGGTGGCGGAGCTGGCAGCGGATTGGAAAGGAAAAATTGTACCAGGCGCGACGGACGGCAGCTTGTACCCGGCGTATGAAACCACCGCGAAGATCTTGCATGATATGGGGGTTGCAGAGGATTTTGCGTCTGTGGGTCCGTTGCGTTATACCCACAGGACGGGAAAGGACTGGGACATGTATTTTGTTTCCAATAAGGCGGACAGCGCTTTTAGCACGGATGTCTCTTTCCGGGTGGATGCCGGCACGCCGGAACTATGGGATGCGGTGACAGGGACGACAAGGCCGCTGGGGGAATATACGGTGAAGAATGGACATGCGGTGATACCCATGCGTTTTCAGTCGTACGAGAGCTTTTTTGTGATATTCAGGAAAGGGGCTGCCTCGGGGAAGGGGAAGAATTTTCCGGTGAACCATGCGTTGATGACGCTGCGGGGCCCGTGGTCGGTAGCCTTCGATACGGCCTGGGGAGGGCCGGCCCAGGTGAAATTCGACTCGTTGTATGACTGGACAGCCAGCAAAGTGGATGGCATCCGCTATTATTCCGGAGAAGCGCATTACAGGAAAACATTCAACCTGCCCCTCCATCAAAATGGACGAATCTACCTGGATCTCGGAAAGGTAAAAGATATGGCACGAATTAAGCTCAATGGAAAAGACCTGGGCGTGGTGTGGACGGCTCCGTGGAGAGTGGATATTACGGATGTCGCCCGCACGCGCGGGAATCAGCTGGATATTACCATCGCTAACCGCTGGCCCAACAGGCTCATCGGGGATGAGCGGTTGCCTGATGACGGCATCAAAGATGACAAGTGGCCGGAGTGGCTATTGAAGGGGCAGCCACGGACCAGCGGCAGATTCACCTTTACCACCTACAAACATTATACAAAGGACTCGCCGTTGCTGCCATCGGGGTTGTTGGGGCCGGTGCGGATACTAAGGGAAGAGTAGCGGCATCCCTTTCTCCGCTAAATCAAATCAATGATACTGAAAGCCTGTAAAACTGAGTGTTTACAGGCTTTTTTATTTGAACGTTAAACTAATTTAACCAGGAAAATATTTTGCCCTTCCCGAGGCACACTTATTCGTAATTTGACAGATTCCAAATTGCCTTGTCCGGCACTATGAACCCAATATATTTCTCTCCTGGAGAACCACTTATGGATGCCGATTAAATATTTTTGTTCTCTTTTTGAGAACTTTAACGAAAATCATTAACTTTGCTATGAAGCTGCATCTGATAAAGAAAGAAACGATTGAAAGGTATATCGTCGACAATGCCAGAAGCCGGCCGTCCTTAACTGAATTTTTAGAGAAGCTTAAATATACCAATTGGGAGAAGCCAACCGACATGAAGGACACGTTTACTGCGGTTGATCTGCTGGGGAAAAGCTCAAACCGGGTTGTTTTCAGTATTGGCGGTAACAACTATAGAATGATTTGCAAATATGCCTTTGGAGACAAGCAAGTTCATCTTTTCATTTGTTGGATTGGCACCCATGCGGAATATACAGCGATTTGTGATGAACAACTACAATATTCAATCAGTAACTACTAAAAATATTTTATGGCAGAGCTGAAATATAAAGTGATCAAGAATAAAATCCAGTACAATGACTATTGTAAAAAGCTGGAGAATCTGGTCTTCTCAGGCTCGAAAGATAGCCGGAAAAAAGACGAGATCGATTTGCTTACCGTCCTGATCGAGAAATGGGATGCCGAGCATAACACTTTTGACGAGCTTGATCCCATTCAATTGCTGCTTTCATTTATGGAGGACCAAAAGCTAAAGCCAAAAGATCTTATTGAAATATTAGGAATAAGCAAAGGATATATCTCTGAGATCCTTCATTATAAAAAAGGCTTGTCAAAAGATGTAATAAGGAAATTAGCGGGGCATTTTAAAGTAACACAAGAAGCCTTTAATAGACCGTACAAGCTAATTGCCCCCATTAATGCACATTTAAAGAATGCACGTGTAATGAATACAAAGAGGAAAGCAGCGGTTGCTTGAATTATCCGGTCATAAGCCTTCAGCGATTTTCAGGATCTTCCTCAACCCTTCCTTATTATAACTCTGTATCATATCCTTATCAAACGTACGCCGCATCCTGTCCAGCGAGGGCGCGGAGATCTGCCAGCCCAGGGGCAGCACGGGTGAATAGAATTTCCCTTTTGGATCGCTGACGCAGGTGGCCGTTATCCAGACGGAAGAATAGTCGCTGCGGACACCGGGAAATTGTGTGGAATCCGATACATATCGAAATTGAAGCGTATTGTCGGCAGCCAGCGCATTGCCATTGATGCCGCTGTTGACCATGCCTACCAGGGGACTGATGGGTTCAAAGCGATTCGACACCAGCTGACGGCTGTCCGGGTTGTAATAAGGGCTATTGGTGATAGAGACAAAATAAAAACGCACCTTTTTCATCAGCTGTGCAAACACGCTGTCCTTTTCGCCGGCGGCCCTGCGGCATGCCTGCCGGGCCAGGCTGATGAATACGTCTTCTGAAGTGGAAGCGCCGGAATTATCTTTTGCACCGCCGTCCATAAAATGATAGCCGGGACCTATTTTACCGCTGGGACTGATGAAAGGGAAGCGGGCGCTGAGGAAGGCGCCTGTCATCAGCGGAATATACATGGGCTGGTCTTTCTCTTTTTTTCGTTGGGCATTCAGCGCGGCCAGTCTTTCCCTGATGAAGATGGTGCCGGGAAAATCCCTGTGCGAAAGCTCCACGGGAGCCATGATACCCTTTAGCCCATCGTCTACATTCAAAGTATTGGAGAACAACAGGGGTACTTCGAAGTTGGCCGGATTGGCGGCGGCCGTATCCCATATCGCGTTGAAATCCCTGTCCAGGCGAATGTCAAGTGAGCTGTGCCCAAACCCTTCCCAGATACCCTCCTGTATGGCTGACCTGTCCCTCCACACCGGATAGCCCGCTACAGAAGCCCATACGTCCCTGCCGATCATATTACCCAGCACAGGAGTGAGAAAATCATGTTGATAGAATTTTTCGAAATGGTCCAGGCTGTAGGCCTCGGCAGCTGAATCAAGGTGCCGGGCCCGGTAGGCGCATTGCACGGATGCGCCGACAGTACCGCCGGAAGCGCCGCTGACGGAGAAGACATAATGCTCGAAACCCTTACGGTTTTTGCTGTTCCGTATCATCGTGCTGTCCAGGTAGGAGAACATCATATTTGTAAAGGCGGCTGCCTTGATACCACCGCCATAAGTATTGACGAGGAATATAGGATATTCGTCCGGAGCGCCCAGGATCTCGTCCTTGCGATGCAGCAGCCAGCCATGGAAATAATCGTTGAGGGAAAGCTGTGAGCTGCGAGCTGTGAGCTGTGAGCCAGGGGAGGATGGAAGAAGCCGCACCGCATGATAGTCGTTCGGAACGCTGGCAGCGACGATCACCCCGGCGGTGAGGATGAAAAGCACCAGGTTGATCCGGAGCCAGAGGCTGACCCGTATCATCAGCGTGAAGAGCATGATATAAAAAATGATGCCGGACAGGAGGACGGGCAGCGTGAGGTAATTGCAATCCAATCCCAGGATCGTCATCGGGAATACATTGAAGAGCACGAAAAGAATGGCCAGGCCGCCACTGACCAATAGGATCGGCCAGCCTATCTTCTTACACCACCAGCTTTGCTCCTTAAAGACATAGCTTCTTGTGCTCACGAAGATCCAGAAGGCCAGGCCCATCAGCAGCAGGTGCACGAAAAGCCAGAAGAGGGAGCTGGGCGCATAGCTCTGTTCATCAAGCACCAGGTACCTGATGAGGACGGGAGCTATCAGTCCAAGGAAGATCCATGTAAAGATCGTGACGACCTTAGCCACGGACCTGCTCCGGCGGATCGATATCCAGTTAAAAGCCCTGGCGGCGACATCGAACCTGATCAGTACGAAAAAAAAGCTCAATAACGCGACCAGCCAGATCATGGGTGGGAAGATATCCAGGGGGAAATGGATATTCAGCACCCGCAGCGCATTCAATATGGCTACGGAAGGAATGAGGATCGTGATCACGCCCAGGTAACGGGATACTTTTTTTTCTGACGCTTCCCGTTGCGGATCGGCAATAACGGGTTCGGTCATCGGACATACCGGTCCCGTATATTCTTTTTCAAAGAACAGTTTGGCCAGCCACCAGTTGAGAAAAGCGGCCGCCAGTACAATGCCTGTGAATAGGAATATCCCCGTGTCGGTGGAGTTGCTGTTCACCAGCAGGTCCTGCCCCTGGTCCATGGCCCAGATGGGCAGAGAGAATGCCAGGACGCTGATGATGATCACCCTATACCGGAAGAGCTGCAGCGTCTTGGTACGGATGTAGGCTGACAGCCATTGCAGACCTCCATCCTTCATGATAAGGGTATAGGGCAGGTACGCCAGTAGCAGGAAACCCAGGATGCTGAATTTTGCCCGGGCCATGGCGTGGGTAAGGGTTGCTGTAAATGCGCCGGCTTCCGAGGTCTTGTCGATGCCATCGCCTATGAAACGCAGCATGCCGGCATTCTCTATCACGTCACAAAGACCCGCGATGATGACCAGGGCCACCAGGATATTGCTCTCGGGACGGCCCGCTTTATTTATACGTGTCTGGAGTCCTGCGATGATGATGACGCCAAGCGCCGTGTAGAGCAATATGAACAGGAAGTCCATACGTACATTGGTACGGGCCCTGTGGAGTCTGTTGATAGAGGGAGGCGTTTTTTGGCAGGGGTCTGCCGCCGTTCGGTCCAGCGTATCCTGTTTCCAGGACTGAACGATAGCGCTGTCGACAGTGCGGCTGCGCCCCAGTTCCAGCGATACGATGCCTTTTGGCGCCAGGTCATTCTCCAGGTAGGTCTGGTCTTTCAGCTGCAGGAAGGCAACGATGAAGGTCGCCGCCAAAACAGGCCAGAAGAGGACTGAAAAATGACGGTGTATAAAGTAGTAATAACTACTGTTAATTTTAAAGGGCATAGGTCGAGGTTATGCCCTGAAGATACATTATTTTATTTGGTAACTTTTACATCGAAAACATCCTTGATACAATTGAAATTATCTTTCACCGTATAGGTCGTCGCCGATCTGGGGCTGACGGTGATGCTCCTGGTGGTGGCTTTACCCGTGCTCCAGCGGTAGTCTCCGATGAATGAGGCGGTGAGTGTGATGCTGTCGCCTTTCCTGACAGTGAGGGTCTGCCGGCGGTCTGTGTGCTTCATCATGGTAAAATGATCACGGATCTCTCCGTCGGCACAGATCCATTTCCAGTCAAGACGGGCGCCTTGTATCTCCAGCATGCCGGCGCCCCCGTGGGTAGCGTCGGAATAAGGCAGCGCGTCATGGGGGAACGAAGCTTGTTTTCCGCCCAGCTGTCCGGCAGACCCGCTGACGAGATATACCGTTCCCGCACCTTCTTCTTCTTTGATGTAAGGGCAGGAATTGGGGCTGTTGTCATAGCGGCCAGAGGAAGCGCTGACGAGGTGTGTGGTGGCGTCGAAGGTGGCTTCCATCCCGTAATGCCCTTTCATCAGCCTGGATCTTTCATAATCGTGACTGTGCCCGCAGAGGACCAGGTCGACGCCATACCGTTCCAGTATGCGAATGAAATTTTCACGGATATGCACCAATTCCTGTTCCTTGTCGGAATTATGCGATCCCATCGTATAGGGAGGATGGTGCCAGTAAGCGATGATCCATCCTTTGTTATGATTGGCGTCCAGGTCTTTTTTTATCCATTGCACCTGGGGACCTGCCGTGTCGTATATACGATATTGATCTTCTTCGATGCCATAGGCGTCCAGGGAGAGAAAATGGATATTTCCCAGGTCGAATGAATAGAAGGCGGGATTATGCGAAGCAATGCCGCCGGCCTCTCCATCCACCGGCATGGAAAAATTCTGGAAGTAAGCCACCTGGTGCGTCTTCTGCACCTTTTCCTCCGCGGAATCGCCATCATAGTAATCATGGTTGCCGGGAGAGGGGAACAGGGGATATTTGGGAAGCAGGTTATCTTTATAGATATTGAAAAAATTGGATTGAAATTCGGCGTCCCTGCCGCTGCTGTAGGAGTTGTCGCCCAGCAGGATCCAGGAGTCCATATAATGATCGCCCAGGTAATGGACGAGCTGGTCTCTCACATTACGCTGATTGATGGAGTTGTTGCCGCAGTCGCCTACGACGCCGATGCGGTAGAACCCTTCTGTGCCCGGAAGGGGCAGGGTTGAGAAATAGTTGTCCTGCCCTGCCTGCAGGGTATCCCTGTACGAGCCAATGGAATAAAAGTATCTGGTGCCCGGCTGCAGGCCGTCCAGCTTTATTTTATGTTCCGATACGAGGACGGTGTCCTGGGCTGTCCGGTCCAGTTGCCCCTGGCTGGTGCCATAACGGACGATGCCTCTTACCAGGGCGTCGGTCCTCCATCGGATGACGATGCTGTTGGGGGTTGCCACCTGCAGGTAAGGGCCTCGCAGGAGGTTGGCGCGGGGCTTGACAGGACGTTGGGCCGTGAGGGAGGTGCAGGCGACAAGCAACAGGCAGCAAGCTACAAGCTGTGAGCGGTGAGCTGCGAGCCGTGAACGAATGGAAGAGAAGAATTTTTGCATGGTCTGCGAAAATAGGTACATCATATTAATCAAAAGTTAAGGATTGTCCGTCAGCGCATGCAAAAATTGAATGATATCCTGCATCTCTTTTTTGGTAAGTCCCAGGGCATGGGATGACAGGGTTTGCGAGGGCATGCGCAATCCCAGTCCCTGGCCGCCGCCCTTGTTATAGAATTCCAGCACTTTTTCCAGGCTGCGGAACGCGCCATTGTGCATGTAGGGCGCCGTGACGGCCGTATTCCTTACAGTAGGCGTTTTAAAGGCGCCTTTGAAGAACGGTAAGGGGTAGACGTTATACCGTCCCGGATCCTTACTGAGCTGCGGTTTGTCCAGCCGGTCGGTACGGGTCGTTCCCAGCACCTCGAATTCCGTCACGGCGTAATCGGGTGGGATCAGCCCGTTGAAAAGGGGCATAAAATGGCAGGTGGCGCATTGCGCCTTCCCCATGAAGAGATTGGCGCCCTTCACCTGGCTTGCGGTGAGCAGGCTGTCGGGACCTCCTTCTATAAATATATCGAAAGGGGAATGCTGTGGATGGAGGGTCCGGATGTAGGCGCCAATAGCCTTGGCGACGGTAGAGATGTCGGATCGTGTGGAATGCATCTCTTTGGGATCCTGCAGCACAGTGGCGATCTGCTCTTCCAGGGTGGCGGCCCGGCCATCCCAGAATTGTCTGTGTTGATAGCCGCTGTATAACAGGGACGGAGCATTCCTGTCCAACCGGCTATGGCCGTCGAAAGCAAGCGGCGTGGTCAGCCCGTCCGTGAATTTCTTTTCGGGGGCATGGCAGGTGGCACAGCTGCGCTGGCCATTGCCGGAAAGGGACTTGTCGTAAAAGAGCCGGCTGCCTTCAGCAGCCAGCGCCGTGTCGGAATTACCCGGCAGCAGCGCATCGGGACTAAAGAGGTCCGTGTAATTCGTCGCTTCACCCGTATGGACCTGCAGGTCTTTTTGTTGTATGAGCCGGTGAAGCTGACGTTGCAGGGGAAGCGCATAGTATTTTAGGAACTTCAACCTGTCGAAAGTATCAAAGTTCTCATGCGCCTTGCAGTAAGCGATGGAGCTGTCGAGGCAGGATTGGAGGGAGTCCGACGGACCGTATGGTTCCAGCTGATGACGTAGGGATTGCAACGACCCGGCGGCCTCAGCGATGCCTGTTTTTAAATAAGGCGCGTCGTATCCTGTGATATCCAGGGTGATGATGCGGATCAGCTCTATCCGCAAACTTTCCAGGATTTGCGGGTCGCCGGCCCGGAAATCATACAACAGAGCCGGGAGGTCGGATGCAGAGCTGGCGACGGCGGAAGATTGTTCCAGCAGCTGCCGACGCCTGTCCGGGGTATTTGTTTCGTACAGCAGGGTTTCGATCACCTGCAAACCCAGGGGCGATTGGTATTCCATGCCAGGTTCCTCCGCCTCGAATTTGGGCGCCCTGTTATAAATGCGGGAAGAGGTGGGGAAGAAGTATTCCAGGAAGGATTCGATCCTTTTCCAGGAAGCCCGGCAGTCGATGAGCTTGCGCCGGACTGCCGCTACCGAACGGCTGTCGCGGATATCCATAGACTGGATGGCCGATCGCAGATCGGTGCAACGACGGGCAAATACAGGAGCCTCCGCCCTGAAGTATTCGACGGCGGTGGTTACGCCAGGGGAAGGGGTAGGTGAGGGGGGCCGGGTCAGTCCGGTGACCAACAGACTGATGAGAAAGAGTATGATTAAGACCGGCCTCATGGAGGAAAGATAAATAATTTCCTGACACCCACCGGTCCCCTGCCTGCCTCTTATTTGCCTAAAGCCTTGTTGATGGGGGCCCTGTCGATATATTGCACTGACACATCGATTTTATCATTGCTGTTGTAATGCTGATCCGTATGAACCCAGAATGTCAGCTTTTTCCCATTCTTGTATTTTACGTCTACCATATACCATCCCAATAGCCAGATGCCGGGAATATCGGGACCTTGTTGGGGTTTGTTGACTTTGATCGGCAGCCAGATGTCTTTGGAGAAGGATATGGTGTCAATGACCTTTGTACGACGTTCCGTCCAATATTTTCCTATCGCTTCTTTGCCGACCAGGCTATCTCCGGACGACCAGTTGAAGACGGCATTGTCGGCAAAAGCGTCCAGCCATCCTTTCATATCCCCGGACGACAACATGGCCAATCCTTTCCTGCCCATCTCTGCATAACGGGCATCGGCAAACTCGGATTGCTGGGGAGCCATTGTTTTGGAGGTCGGCGTGGTGTCTTTTCTGTCAGTGGTAGCAGGTTCGGAGGGTTTGCTGTTGCAGGACGTCAGCAGACAATACCCCACAGCGAAAAATAGGAGCTTTTTCATGATGGCGGCATTTAAATGATGAATAAATAAAAGAGAAAGGTCGGAAATAGGCCTAAGGCAGGGCAGATTGGCGAGCTATTGGAATAATGAAAATATGTAATATATTCTTATCCTGCAAATTTTTTAACCCTCTTACAGCAATGTGTCATTTTACTTCGAAGCTCAATACCCTGCTGCCTGCCGACCCATCCGCCGCCAGGCCCTCCACTACTACCACGTACTTCCCCGGAAGATCCGAAGCATAAAAATCCAGCTTCCCCTTGCCGGAGGCATCCATTGGAAGAGCCGGAGACCAGTACAGGACATTTCTGGCATCTGGCAGATGGCTCTCCGGCGCCTGTCCTTCTGCATAGGAGGGCGAGTAAAATTCCCTTTCCAGCTGCAATCCTTCATAGTCCACTACGGTGGCATGCGGGTCAAGCGTATATCCCCCCAGGTCTCCCTTGTAAGTGATCCAGTTCATCACCCCATCAAAGAACGTCCCTCCCATAAAATATCTTCTCTGCACCGTTTCCAGTTTTCTCATCCTGAGCGGATCCAAAGCCAGCAGCTTGTCGATGTCAAAGACGGGGACACCATCCACCAGGATGAGCGGATCGCCATCGAAAAAACGGTTATTAGGCAGGTCGAACAATGGCAGATGGAAATGATCATTTCTCCTTCTTACCAACATCAGTGTGACATACTCGCGCATCACCTCTTCCATGGTGGTAAACCGGGTGTAGTCATCGAGCAGGTAGGTATGATCGGGATTGAAAAAGAAAGTAGTGGTGTCAACGGTAGGAAAGTGTAATTGCTTAAGCCTCCCACCGTAGTATTTATTCACCACCTGTGAGGCAACGCTGTTGTCGGTGAGCGCCATAGCATTGCCGGGGGATAGTGTAAATGGAAGTAGTGGGGCATCGGTATATTTTTCCATGAAAGGGTTGTCGATGTCGATCCTGCTCATGCTGTCCTCGGCGGAGTTGGTCTGTACGATGATTTCCTCACCGCCATAGAAGTCTTTCATCTCGAATTTCACCTGCCCTTCTTTGGTGGAATAAGCGGAGGTAAACTGCGTTCTTGTTCCTGGCACGGATAGATATGCCTGCACGGCTTCTACCTTCGCGCCAGTCCGTGTGTCTACTACAGCGCCCGAGATGATGGCGCCATTGTATTCCGGAGGGAACTTAAAGTCCGGCACGGCATGATGCACCACTTCGTCCCAGCGGAACCTCCTCCAGCCATGTGATAGCATGAGATTGTCTGCTGCCTGCTTGTCTTCGGGGTGGCGGAAATAATAATCCGGGGATTCTATCCTGCCCTTCAGGTCGGAGGTCAGGTAAAGGTAGGCTGCGATATCGGCTTGCGGGGCTGCCTGCAGGGAGTCCAGGCGAAACACGGATAGGGAGCCATCGGCCGGGAGGAGCTTTTTGTCTTCCCCTGTCGTGCTTACCTGCACGCTTATCTTTTGGCGTGTGGCATAGGTATCCTTATCTGTGCTGACGTCGATGTGGAGAAGATGGGAAGGAGCCTTGAATATCAGCCTTTCACACATGGGCTCTCTGGCAGTGTTGAATAGAGTCAGATGAGAGATGCCATCGCCCAGGATGCTTCTGTCGAGGAGAAAACCAGCCTTTCCTTCTTTTAAGGTGGCAGCTTCAGCCGCTTTAACGGACTGCCGGGTATGCGCGATGAGATAAATGTCAGAACTGGCGGCAGTAGACTGGACATTGACACGGATGTGGTCATTGCCTTCGTCCGATACGGTCATCACCATGCCTTCTTTAGCGGCGGATGGTAGTAGGTTGCTGACAGCAGTGCCGTCGGGCAGCCGGATCGTGGAGCGATAACGATGCCCCGGGCGGGGTGTAAGCATGAAACTGCCTATGCCGAATTTCAGGGGAAGAAAACGGGCAACGGTGTCCTGGTCATCCTCCGTTACTACTCCCGGGCATTCGATGCCTCTCCCGTATTGGTCCGAGATCCTGAAGGCGACTTTACTGCTGATGTTCTCTACCAGGTGGCCCCCTTCCGGGAAAAAGACGACCTCGTATTTCAGGGGTATTGGGGCGGCGGGTATTTCGGCGGACTTCCGGGCATTGACAACGGTGATCGTCTTTTCGAAGAACCAATCCTCTCCAAAATTTTTCATCCAGCTGGTGTAGCCGCGAAGCTTATAATTTCCTGAACGGAGCGTGAAAGGCAGGAAGAGCGAGCCGTTCCCATGGCCTTTGTGTAATCCGATCTTTGTCTGCAGGACAGGTTTGTTGTTCCTGTCCAGCCATTCCAGGTAGGCTACTTTGCTCAGGTCGAGGGGGTGGTGACCTGAGGCATCCACGACATACAGTTTGAACCAGCATATTTCCCCCGCCATATAGAACTCCTTGTCGGTGTGGATGTATAGCTTTTCCTCCAGGCGCTGGGCCGTATACTGATCCAGGTCCTTTTTAAAGGACGCCGGTGCTGTTTCCTGGGCGGGCACTGACATCGTCCAGGAGGCCAGCAACAGAAATAAGGCGGTATGTCTCTTCATCCTTGAAAGTGTTATTGGTGTTTGTTGCTTCAATATGGCCAGAATGAAGGCCTGGTCGTCGTTCCTCCCTGGGCACGGCAATCCACGCAGCTGGCGAAGTTACCGTTCCATCCGTCGGGACCCGCAGGTCCCGTATGCATGCTCACCGGGACATAGCCAGCGCCCGATGAAAAGAATGCCTTTAGTATAGCCGGATCCAGCGGCACGACGGTATCCTTCTCCTGGCAGCTAAAGTAATGGTGCCAGGAGGGCACCTGGGTCCTGTCGATAAAGATCCTTTGCTGTTGCACAGTGCCTGCCGAGACAAAGCCGATCACCTGTTCGGTGGGGTCGCTCAATGCGTGAATATTGCCTTTGAGCTCCGAGGGCTGGGCATCGAAGATGGATCCCAGCGATTCGCTGTTACGCTGCATGCGGGTCAGGTAATTATAGCCATCTTCCGTCAATGCATATTGGCGGACCAGTATGCTGTATTTTACACTCAGCTGGTCGGCATCTGTTGGAATATGATTGATCAGGTGGAGAGAAATGACGTCCTGCTCCAGTTTGGCCGAGCTGCCGAGGAGGAGGGCCGTCGAGGCTCCATTCCTCCAGCAATTGTAGATCTGCTCTGAATCGGGCCGGTTCACCACCTGAGGCGGCGGCTCCCGGTAGACGCCCGCGGAATACTCCGCGGAAGTGTATTGCCAGGTCTCGTCAAACTGCCATTGATAGTACCTGGTGGCATTGGATGGGTCATGGGCATTGACATAGATATCCACGCCGTCCCTGTGGAGGGCCCAGGTGATGCTGTCTATAGGGGGAGTTGGCTTGTATGCGACGTAGTCGGAAAGATAATCCTTGTTGCCGGCGGTATGGATCCGAAGCCGGTATTTCGCCGCGGGATTCACCGGTAAGGCGGCTGCCGTATAGACGCCACTGCCTTGCTCCATCAGCGGGTAGGTGGAATTGTCATCGCCCTCCACCTGCAGCTGCGCTTTCCCCTCCAATGTCAGCCCTCCATTGCTGGACAATGGGATGGTACGGCTCAATGTAAACCGGGTCGGCCCATTGCCGGAGATATATCCTTCCACGACCAGGTAGCCAGTGGTGGGCGCGATGTAGGGGCCATTATATTTGTCCTTACAATATGACAGCAGCGTTACAAGGACGAGTAAGGGTGCTGTTATTCTCAATGACTTTGTCATACGACTGGCTTTAAAACCGGATGTTAAAGTTGACATAGGGAATGGCGCTTCCAAAGATCGAAAGCTTGTAACCTGTGACGGCGCCGTTCTCGGATATATAATATACTGAATAGGGATTCTTTCTGCCCGTCAGATTGTATACGCCGATGGTCCATGAATTATGCGTTTTCTGGTGGACCTTGTGATTGCCATCGATGTTGATGGAATAATCGGTACGGAAATAATCGGGGATGCGGTAAGCATTTCTGTCTGCATATAAGGTCCTCCAGGAGCCGGCATAATAAAATTTGCCGATGGGCAGCGTAATAGGGCGGCCGGTGCTGTAAGTGGCATTCAGGGACATGCTGACGCGATGCGAGAATCTGTAATTGCCTACCATGGTGACGTCATGCGGCTTGTCATAATTAGCCGGATAGAATTCGCCGTTGTTGATCAGCTCTCCCGCATTGGGATCATTCTGACGAAGCAGTATGCGGGAATAGGTGTAGCTCAGCCAGCCATTCACCTTGCCCGTGAGTTTTTTTATCAGCAGCTCGACGCCATAAGCTTTTCCCTTTGTCTGCAGCACATCTGTCTCTATATGGTGGTTTAGGATCAGCTGTGCGCCACTCCTGTAATCCAGGTAATTCCTGATCCGTTTGTAATAGACTTCCAGGGATGTTTCGATCGTGTTCGATTTGAAATTTCTATACAGCCCCAGGGAAACCTGGTCGCCCGACTGGGGCCGGATATTGGGATCGCTTAGTTTCCAGATATCCGTGGGCGCCATGGCCGTGGTATTGGACAAGGCGTGGATGTACTGGCGCTGTGTGTTATAACCCGCCTTGATGGAAAGATTGTCTGTCAGGCTATATCGGGCGGACAGCCGGTACTCCGGACTTCCATAGGTCTTTATAATGTCGCCGGATCGATAGTGGGTAGTGCTGATCAGGTTGTCTGGAATGATGGGAAGCCCAGCCGCATAGTTATTTACGTCTCCAGGGCCCATATAATTATACATTGAATAGCGCAGGCCGCCTTCCAGGGACAGCGCGCTGCTGATGGTATAGCGGTCGCTGAGGTACGCGGCGCTTTCCAGCGCTTGTTCGGCCTGCAGGACATCCGGGACAACGAGGGAGGGCTTGCCCGCCGGCAGATACGAACCCGGGTGCAGCTGGTAACGCAGTGTGCTGACCCCCCATTCCAGGGTGTGGCCGGCATTGAGGAAATAGTTAAAATGCGCTTTGAAATACAGCTGGTTGATGTCGAAAGCCAGCTTGTATGCGTTGACCTTATTCTCCGTGCTGGTGATGTTGTATTGATAACGGTCATAGCCCCCGGTGATGAGGCTGTATAATTTGTTGTTGAAAACATGTTTCCATTTCACGGCAAGGTTGCGATTGCCATAGCCGTAGGTGGTGTCATTATTCAGATTGAAATGATCCTGGCTCAGATAGCCCGTGAAATAGAGGTTGTTGTTCTTATTGATCTCATGGCTGATGTTGAGGTTGACGTCATAAAAGGATGCCCGGCTGTGCTTATACTGATCCGGCAGGCGGGCCAGCAGCCAATTGGCATATGTTGTCCTGCCACCGAGGATAAAAGAGGTCTTCTCCTTTACCAGGGGGCCTTCGATGTTGACGCGGCTGGTCAGCAGGCCGATGCCTGCCGAACCGGTGAACTCTTTTTTGTTGCCCTCCCTGCTGTTGATGTCCAGCACCGAGGAAAGACGGCCGCCATACTTCGCGGGAATACTGCTTTTATAGAGCTCCACGTCTTTCACTACCTCGGGATTGAACGCTGAGAACATCCCGAAGAAATGTGCTGAATTATAGATAGTGCCGTCATTGAACAATACCAGGTTCTGATCCGCAGAGCCACCCCGCACATTCAGGCCGGTGCTGGCTTCTCCCACCGTCTTGACACCAGGTAAGGTCATCACCACGCGCAGGACGTCTGCCTCCCCGAACACCACGGGCACCTGCTTGATGGTCTTGATATCTATTTTCTGTACGCCCATTTGGGTCCTTCGGACATTGCTGGCTTTTTCCGCGGAGACGATGACTTTTTTAAGGGTCATGATCTGCGTCAGGAGGTCTATGTTCATCTTCCCATCGCCATACATCATTATCAATCTGCGTGTATCTTTCATGCCGATGCTCTGTATATTGAGGATATGGCGGCCTCTTGGAAGAGAAATGGAGTAATAGCCGAATTGATCCGAGAAGACGCCTATCCTGGGATTTTCTATGTAAATGGAGGCCCCGACAATGGGCTCGCCTGTTTTGGCGTCACGGGTATAGCCTGCCAGGTTGACGATGTCCTGCAGCGGGCCGTTGACCTTTTCTCCAATGGTATACAATTTATTTTCCAGCACGGCGACCTGGAGGGTATTTGCCTGTTCCTGCCTGTCATGCGGGAGATCTTCCCCGGCGACGGTAATCTTTCCTGTGTCCTTCCTGCTGAAAAAATCGGAAGGCAATTCAGTCTGAATAGCTTCTCCTTTACTGATGAAAACGTGTTTATGCCGGTCGATGGACCAGGTCAGCTCCGTACCTGAAAATGCAGTTTCCAACACTTTATAGAATGGCTGCTGCCGGACATCGATATCGACCTTCGCGGTGTCGAGATACGTCGTGTCGTAATAAAACCGGTATCCTGTCTGTTTTTCCAATTCTTTCAGGACATCAGCAAGGGGCGTTTGCTTAAAAGTCACCGTAACGAGGTCCCCTTTTTGCGCTAAGACCCGGCTGGCCGGCAGCAATAGAAGGATAATGGACAACCATTTCAGGAGAACAGGAGCAGGCATCATGTGCGATTTGCTATTGATTGGAACCATCATACCAGGCGGCAATTTTTAGAAGTGTATTTTCTTTATCCCCGGTCATGTCAAGATCGTTCCGCCGCATGAACTTTCTCGCCTCTTTATTTCTGTCGCCCAGGGTATGTAACAACGACCTTTTATTATTGACAGGATACCATGTATTGCCTTTTACGAGGTAATAGGACACGGAATGGTCTATGATTTTTTCAACGGAGGTATTGCCCGCCTGCTCAAGGATGGACTTTTTTTCTTTTTTCATGATGCAGACCCGGCCTTTATAGATCTGCTCATAATAACCCGGACGCGGGACCGAAGGATCAAGGCTGTCCTTAAGCCGGATGAAAATATGGTTTTCGATGGTAAAGCTGTCGATCAGCTCGTTGATCAGGATGATCTTAAATGCGTTCATGGGTGCATACGTCACCACGAGGCCCTTCACGAGGTCGTATGCCAGGGGTACGTCCCTGTAAAGGATCCCGTTGTACAGGAGAGATCCGTTTCGCATATGATCTTTGTCGAAGTAAGGATGCCCCTCTTTAAGGTTTTGGGCGTAGACGACATATTCGCTGCCCCGGTACAGTCCGGGCTCCGGGGCCATGCTGGCATGATAATGCTGAACTGCTTTTTCGAAGGCAAGGCGGGTGACCGTGCTGTCTTTTTCTATAATCTGGGCTTGTATTCTCAGCATCAATAGATTACATATAAGCAGCAACGCGCAGAAGATTTGGTTTGCCTTTGGCATTAAGGAAGTTTACAAAGTGACCCAATAGGAATAAATGTCTATTAAGACCTTAATTTAATCAAAGTCCTGTAAACTTCGGGAGAAATTAACGTTGATTAACGATGCAGGTTATTTCTTATTAATGATCAACGCGATGGCCGGCCCGAACAGGAACAGCATTGGGGCGATACTTTTTATGAAGGGCACGGTGCTGAAATGCCAGGCGCGTCCTGTTACCAATGGCACTATTGCCAAGGTCATCATTGCCCAAACGAAGATCCCGTACAGCATTCCACTGATCCATTTATTCCTGGCCAGGAATGGTAACCACGGGAAGATAAAATAGTAGATCAATGTCCAGGCCAGGCTGATGCCGTAGTGCATGGCCAGTCCCAGCAGGGCGGCGCCCGCCCCCCCTGTCAATGCGTCTTTGCCGATGAGGACGCTGGCGATGCCTTGCAGGAGCTGGGCAGCCGTGATCTTTCCAAGGACGGGCCCCCACATGATAATGGCATAGGTAATGTCTAAAGTGCCGGCCACCAGCCATGCAGGGAGGATGGTCTTGATGGCCGGCTTCAGAAGACGGTTTCTAGTTGTCGGGACTGAAATGGTATTGGTCATAATTGAACTAATAAGCACTGGAATTGGCCGTGGTCTCTTTAAGCAGGTCGCCCGCCGCCAACTTGGGCGTGTTGGGATTGGTATTGATCTCATCCTGCGGATAAAGGAACCGTTGTGGTAATGTAGATCCTGTCGTGGGGGGTATTCCCAGCAGGTTCTTCGTCCTGCGCACGTCGTTGAACTGCTCTATCTGGCCTACTGTTGAAACATATTTTTCTTCCAGGATCTTTCGAAGCAAGGCTTGCTCCTGGTTGAGACCGGACGCAACGGGATTGGCCATTCCTCCCGGGCTAAAGTCGCTGAGATCGTAATCATCATATTGATACCCATCCGGCAGGTAGCCGCTGTTGATATACCCACCCGTGGCCATGTATTGGCGATGTTTGTTCATTGCCTGCAGGGCGGCGACAGGGTCAGGAGCGGTATTCTTCATAAGGGCCTCGGCCAGGATCAGCTGGTTCTCTTCAAAGGTAACCAATGGGAACGGTGCGCTGCCTGCAAAAAATCCGTCCTGGTTGGAAGGATTGCCCCAGCCATCGAAATTGGAGAGCACGTTGGGGTCCAGGAAGTTTGTATTCAGCCCCGATTGGTAAAGATATTCAAACCTTGCCGTCTCATCCGTCTTGGCATCGCCGCGATAGGTGGCGCTGGATGGATCGAGCCAGGCTGCCGCAGTGGCGCCTTCCGCATTCATGTATCCCACCCGGTCATAGGAGAGGAAGGCATAATAGATATTGAAATCGGCGGTATAGCTGGTGCCATGGGGATCCATCATATTGCCTGTGGGACTGGCGATGCCCTGCTGTGCATTGGCAATGGCATTGGCATACTCTTTTGTGTGGAGGTAATATCTTGCCTTCAGCGTATAGGCGACGGCCACCCATTTGTCCGGGTCGCTCTGGAAATAGATGTCTTTCTCCGCAGGACCATTGCCGACATGCGCCTGCAGATTGTCGATGGCGCTGTCCAGCAGCGACTGGACACCTGCATATACATCTGCCTGTTTGTCAAATTTTGGCGTAGGATATTTGGCCGCATCGCCCGCTTCCCTGAAAGGCACGTCGCCCCAAAGGTCGGCAGCTAATCCAAAAGCCTGTGCCAGCATGACCTGTGCAATGCCCGTGGTGGCTTTGTCATTCACCGCCTGCGACTGGAGCTCCACGATCTTCAATTGACCGATAACGATGGAGTAAAGATTGTCCCAGGTGTCGTTGTAGTCGCTGGAGGATGAGTTATAGTTATTGAGACTGACGTACTGCCTGTCTGCTCCTGTAAAGCTCCTGGAGAAGATGCCCGCTACGCGGGCGAGGTTGCCTTCATACACCAGTATGGCGGATACCTGTGCACCATTGAGCACCAGCTTATAAGGGGCTGAGGTGGGGCTGTTGGGGCTCGTGTTGAGTCCCTCCGTGAATTTTTTGCAGGAGCCGGCCATCAGCAGGGTCGCCGGAAGAAATATATATAGGAAGATGGGTCGCATGTTTATCAGTTTAATAGTTGATCTTGATGGAAAATAAATAGCTGCGGGTGCTGGGATTGTTGAAGTAATCGATGCCGCGCCCATTGGTAGGCCCTGTCAGGTTCGTCTCGGGATCGATGCCTTTATAATGGGACCACAGCACGATGTTCCTGCCTGTGAAGGAGAAGTCGATGGATTGCAGCTTCGTCTTCTGACGGAAGCCGAAGCTTGTCAGTGAATAGCCCAGCGTAACTTCCCGCAAGCGTGTCCGGGTGCCTTTTTCAAAGAATTGAGGACCTGTCGCGGAGCCGAACCCGCCCCCGATGTCGCTGTACCAGGCCTGGGTCAGTGCGACCGGCCCCCCGCCAAAATCGGCTATTGATCCCCGAAAGCTGGCGCCGGCGGCGATCGTCTTGCCGTCATATGTTTTCAGGGCTTTTGTGGCAGTCGCCTGGGTGCCGGTCTCGGCGGCTGTGCCGATGGTGGTGAGCGCGGATCTTGTGCCATTCCACACATCGCCCCCTTGTACGTGGTCAAAGAGGAAGGAGAAGGTGAGATTCCTGTATTTAACAGTGCTGGTGATGCCTCCGATCCAGTCCGGGTTGGGATCGCCCAGTACGGACTCGCTGGGCGCCACAGTAGGAAAGCCATTGGCGTCCAGGACCAGCTTGCCTTTTGCATCCCTGTCGTAACCTACGCCCCAGAATGCGCCGAGACCATAGCCGGGAACAGCGCTGGAGACCACGGAGGTGAAGCCCGCCAGCCCGAATTGTTTGGTGCCTTTCAGGCTAAGCACCTTGTTCTTATTCCTGGACCAGTTGATGTTGGAGCTGATGCTGAGATTGCCATTGCTGCTCTTATACCAGTTGATCCCCAGGTCCGCTTCCACGCCCTTATTTTGTATCTCCGCGGCATTGTCATTGATGGTAAGGAAGCCGGAAGAACCAGGTACCGCTACACCGAAGATCGCGCCTGTTGTCTTATTGGAATAGTAAGTACCGCTGAGGCTGACTTTATTGGAGAAAAGCCGGAGATCGAGTCCCAGCTCATATTCTTTCTTCCTTTCCGGCTTTATATCCGGGTTGCCTTTCAGTGTGCTGCGAATATAGCCTCCGCCGTAGACAGGAGAGGAGGCATCCAGTGTCGACCCGAAGGATTCGCCGATGACTGCCGAGGAGCCGGTGACATAATAGGTGTTGGTGAGATAGGGGCTGGGCTGTACGCCCACTTCACCATAGGTCACCCGCAGCTTGCCGAAGGAAAGTACGTTGCTGTTGTCGAGTCCCTTCAATTTTGTAAACTGCCAGCCCAGGGCTGCGGAAGGGTAAAAGAACGTATTGGCGAATGTGGAGGCTTGTTCAGCCCTTCCGGTGAGATGGAGGTACAACTGATCGAATGCATCCAGGGACACCTGTCCGTAAGTCGCCGTCGTCCGTGCGGTGGAACGGGAGTTGAAAGGGAATCGCGAAGAGCCGGCGGAATTGCTTAGATCCGGCGGTGCATCAGGCAATATAAAGCTCTTCACATTGGTGCCCGCATTCTCAAAATTCCGGTTGTTGTAATTAATGCCCACCATTGCATTTAAATTAATGGAAGGAGCGATGGGGGTGGTGACCTTTGCCAGCAGATCTGTGTTGAACTGCAGCTCTGAAAGCTCCTGGATGGTGAGGCTGCCTCCCGGGAAGGCTGCCGACAGAACAGGGTAATTATCTGTCCGGTTGTCGGAGTAAAAGTCGACACCTGTGCGCGCCAGGAAGGACAGCCAGGGAGTGGCTTGTATATTAGCCTCGAAAGAGCCCAATGCCCTGTTGACTTCCACGGTGCTGGTGACTCTGTGGATGATCCAGAAAGGGTTATCGTAAATGGAATTGGTGTTGGCGCCGATGGGGTTGCGGTAAGCGATCTGGCGGCCCGGATAGAGGGCGCCGGCGGCATCTACATAAGTGCCTTCGTAGATCGTATTGTTAAAATCGGCCGGTGTACGGAGGCCGCCGAGGAAGAGTCCGGAAGTATTGGACCCTTGCTGCGCCCTGCTGGACTTTACATTGGAATAAGTAAGATTGGTGCCCAGGCGAATGGTCTTATTGAACCTTCTGTCTGCGTTGAAAGTAAAAGATTTCCGGTGATAGTCGGAGCCTGCCCTGATGATACCTTTTTGGGAAAGGTTGGACAGGCTGGCATAATACACGGTCTTGTCGTCGCCACCGCTGAAGGAAAGCGTATTGTCTATAAAATATCCGTTGTGGAAAAGGTCTTTGGTATGGTCGTAGATCGTTTTGGCATTCTTTCCTCCGTGTGGAGAAGCCGCCGTTCCATTGGCCACTGCGTAGCGTTTGGAGCCGTCCGGCAGGATTACGTAAGCCGTCCCGCTGTTGACATCGGCGCCCCCAGCCCGGTCTGCGATCTTATCTCCCCAGGAAAGCCGGTTGCCGTTTGCAAAGAGGCCTTTGTCGCCCTGACCATAAGTGGTCTGCAAAGGAGCGCTCTTGTTCAGGACATCCAAAGAGTAAGTGGTATTCAGGGAAATGCTGATCTTTCCCGCCGCCCTTCCTTTTTTGGTGGTGATGAGCACCACGCCGTTGGCCGCGCGGGTGCCATAGAGGGCCGCCGCGGCAGCGCCTTTCAGCACGTCCACCGTGGCGATGTCGTCGGGATTGATGTCGCTTAGACGGGATTGCTGCGAGGTGCCGCTCACCGCCATGCCGAAGGAGGAGTTGAAGACGGGAACGCCGTCAATGACGAACAGGGGTTGAAGGTCGCCGGTGATGGTGCTTTGCCCCCGGATCTGTATATAGGTGCCTTCTCCCGGATCGCCTCCCGAGCGGACGACCTGTACGCCGGAAGCCTTGCCTGCCAGGCCATTGAGGACGCTGGTTTCCCCCGACCCGGCCACAGCCTGTCCCTTGACGGAGGATTGGCTGGTAGCCAGCTTGTCTTTTTGACTCTGGATACCCAAGGCCGTGACCACCACCTCCGCCAGCGAGGAATTCTTACGGGAGACCTTTATATTCAAAGTCGTGACGTCGCCCACCGGCATTTCGCGGGTGGTGATGCCTGCCCCGCTGATGATGAGCGTTTCGGAATTTTTTACCCTGACGGAGAAGTTGCCGTCCGCATCGGCGCTGGTCCCTGCCCTGGTTTCTTTAATACGAATCGAAGCGAAGGGAACAGCCTGGCCGTCCTGGTCAGTGACCTTACCGGTGACGATCCTGGATTGGGCCAGGACCGGCAAGGCATAGATCGCCGGGAAAAGAATGAATAATAGAAGTTTTCTCATTTGTGTAGTTTTTTGTGACTAGGGTATAGACAAGGTGTTCCAGGCTGGGACGGGGGTGCCGGAGGGCAACTTGGACCTTTTCCCGTTGAAGTTGGATGTTAGTTCGGGCAAATGGTAATGGCCGATGCAGCGGGAGGCAGGAAGTGAAACCTATTGAAGAGGGCGATTAAACTATTGAAATTATTTCCACGGCAGGGGGGGATGCTGTAATTTAATGAAAACACTACCTATGCTGCTGCACGATGAAATGATCGTCGGAGAAAATGCCGGTAAAAGGATCCTTGTGAAGAAGGGAAGAGAGTTCATGGCCATACGGCTGGAGGATGTCGCCTACTTTTTTATCGAGAACGGCGTGTCTTATGTGATCGAGGCAAAGAGCCATTACAAATACATCATGGCCCGGCCGCTGAGGAATATCGAGCTGGCCGTAAACCCGAAATGCTTTTTCCGCGCAACAAAGAAATACCTGGTGAATATCAATGCGGTGGTAAAGTTCCGGCCGGCCAGGAAAGGAAAGCTGGAGGTACAGTTGGACCCGGACCCGAAAGAGACCATCATCATCAGCCAGTTGAAGGCGGGAATGTTCAAGCGATGGTTGTTGGAGAATTGACGCCCTCTTACAGCGCACGGAGCTGTATAAACCCGGCAAAAGCATCCCTGTAAGAAATTCCGATGGGAAGATTCTTGTCGCCAACGAGCACATAGTTGCCTTCCACACGCGTAATATGATCTCCATTGACGATGTAAGAATTATGGATGCGCGTAAAATGTCCCGGCAATTTTTCCAGCAATTCTTTCATCCTTTTATAAGTGACGATCTTTTGTGTCCTCGTATGGATGCATACATATTCCTTCAATGCTTCGAAATAAACGATATCGCGCAGGTTGACGCGGATCATTTTCTTGTCAGACTTGGCGAAGAGGTATTCTTCCGCCTGGGAGGGCGGCGGTGATGCGGGGTTGAAAGCTTTTTGCACTGCCATCAGAAAGCGTTTGAAAGTAATGGGTTTCAGAAGGTAATCCACCGCATTGTATTCATAGCTCTCGATGGCATGGTCTGAAGAGGCCGTGGTGAAGATCACCTTTTGCTCTTTGGGCAGCATATGGATCAGCTCGATCCCTGTCAGGTCGGGCATGTTGATATCCAAAAAAATGAGGTCTGCCTGGGAGTGGCCCAGGAGTTCCAGGGCTTCCAACGCGTCGAAGCATGTACCCTTTAATGTCAGGTAGGGGACTTTGCTGATATAATCCTGCAGCAGCTGTTGTGCATTGGGCTCGTCTTCGATGATCAGGCAACCTATCTTGGTCATAGCGGTATCGTTAAATTACTGATATAGACGTCTTCCGAGTGATCGCTGACAAGCTGGTAATTGTCTCCGTAAAGGATCTGCAATCTCTTCGAGAGATTATTAAGCCCGATGCCCCAGCCTGTTCCATTGTGACTGACATCAGAGCGAAAATGGTTGCAGACCCTGAAATGGATGCGATCCGAGATCTGCAGCCTTATTGAAATATAGTTATTTTTTCCCCTTTTGTCAATACCGTGCTTGAAAACGTTCTCCACCAGCGGGATCAGCAGCATGGGGGGTATTTTCACATGAGAGATATCTTCCGGGACTTCAATAGTAGTCTTTACAGGATGGCGTATCCGCATTTTTTCCAGCTCGATATAATTCCGGATAAAACCCATCTCTGCGGACAGCGGGATCTCCTGGTGAGGGCCCTGTTCCAGGAAATAGCGCATGATGGAGCTGAGCTTTTCGATGAGGTCGGCCGTCAGCGGGGACTCGCGTTGGGCGACGAAGTAGATATTGTTGAGCGTATTGAACAGGAAATGGGGCTGTACCTGGGCTTTCAGTAAGTTTAGCTGCGCCTCTGCATGTTGCTTCAGCAGCTGCTCCTGTTGTTGCTTGATAGCAAAATAGTCCAGGGTAAAGCGAAAGGCGATGCTGAAGATAAAAAAGAGGCAATGGGTAACGAAGGGATAGGCATAATTCGCAAAGACCAGGTGACCCTCTGTTTTGAGGATAAGATGATAATAAATGAAAAACTGGACCTGGGCGCGCATCCAGGTGATGGCTACCAGGCCCAGGACGATGATGACAGCGTACCAGAAATATTTCTTTTTCCGGTAGAGATGGGGTATCAGCCACAGGGCGTTGCCGTAGAGAATGATAATATAGGAGAGGGTACCGAGGCAAGCATAGTTAAGGGCGTCCAGCATAGGATAATCTTCCAGGACCGAAAAGAACATTATCCAGAAGATCACTATCCATATCAGCCATTGCAATTTTGTCAGTGGGTGATATGTACGCCGCCGTCCTTCCATTCAGACGAATGTAAAAAGAATATTTGTTTTGAAGGGTATTTTAAACGGATAGGTCCGGGACTTCAATGGATGTCGAGCAGCCGGGCGCCGCTGACGTGCAGGTCGTCCTTATTTTGCAGAAAGACGAGGACCTTACAGTTTGCCGCTGTCAGACTGGCGGGGAAAGTGAGGGTTAGGGCGCCTTTGCTTTTATTGGAGGTTTTCAGGTCCCTGACGATATTGGTGTGATGGAGTTGCCGGCCGGCATTCTCGCCATTTTTGACGGCTGTGGATGCCTCCAGCTGTATCAGGGCGGCTTGAAGAGCACCCTGGCTTTTGCCCGTGAGGGTATAGTCGACCGTGATGGTCTTACCGTCGGCGCTATGTGCATTGGCTTCTACAGCGGCATTGGTGGTATGGGCGAGCTCTTCGTCCACGGCCTGGCGGAGGCGGACTTCGTCGGAGCCTACCATTTCCGTTTTCCCGTTGATGATGACCTGGGGTGTATACAGGCTCCGGAGTTCGAGCACTTCGGTATATTGCTTTTGCCGGAGGGTATAATCCGCCTTGCTGAAGGGGTCTTTCCAGCCCAGGCGGTCCCAGTAGTCGACATGGAAGCTCAGGACATAAACGCCCCTGGGATAGCTTTTCGGCAGGGATGCTACAAGCTCGTCGGCAGCCGGGCAGCTGGAGCAGCCTTCCGAGGTAAAAAGCTCCACCAGGGCAAATCCGTCTGCATCCGCCGGTCGGCCGGGCCCGGATAGGAAAAGGGTGGGCAGCAGGCCCAGCAAAAGAAGTATTTTGGATGGCATGAAGCTGAAGTTTATAAGGTAATTTACCAAATGCCGCTGGTCTTTGGTGTCGATTGGGTTACATTTTCAATACTTTTGAGGCCCGCCTCAATCCATGCGAAATAATTTAACACAAACGTTTGTGTAACCGAACCAGGGAGAAAACTTTTACTTTTAAAAATGCCGTCGCAGCAAGATATAGCTCTGGTCAGTCGCCTGAAGGCGGGAGATTTGTCTGCCTTCGACGAGCTGTATCTTAAATATTACACGTTGTTGTGTACCAGCGCCTTCTTCTTCCTGAAAAATGGCGCCGAGGCCAAAGACCTCGTCCAGAGCCTTTTCCTTGACATTTGGGACAGGCAATTGTACCTGCATTTCCATGACGATATCAAAGGCTACCTGTTTCTGGCCATCAAGAACAGGTGTCTCAATTACTTAAAGCGGGAAAAAGTGCAGGACAGGCACCGGAAAGGATACGCAGCGCTGCAGGAGGATGGCGTCTTTGAGGCCCAGGGTTTCGGGGAAGGGACAACGGACCATTACCAGCGGTTGCATTCCCTGCTGGAACAGATGCCCGACCAGAAAAAGACTGCCATTCAAATGGTATACATCCATGGGAAGCGGTACCAGGACGCTGCCGACGCCATGCGCATCAGTATCAACTCCCTGAAAACGCATTTGAAAACGGGACTGAAGGTCCTGAGGGGGGAAATTAATAGTAAGATCAATTAACCCGTTAAGGCCGGGCTGGTGTAGCATATTCAGATGAACTATACGAAAGAACAGGTATTTCAATTGTTCGTGGAGAAGCTTTCAGGGGCTATTACCCCGGAAGAGGAGATGGTATTGGAGCAAAGGTTGTCGTCCGATGCGGCTTTTACCGCCGAATGGCGGCTGTTGGAGGAGCGGGCGGCACAGCTGGGATTGCCCACATTCCTTTCTGAGCTGGATGCCGGGGCGGGCCTGCGGGAGTTGAAAGCCACGCGGGGAATGGCGCCGGCGATACATATAAGAAGGAGGCGACGTTTCAGGCGGGCGCTGTCCCTGGCGGCTGTAGTCCTGCTGGTCGCGGCAGGGATATGGGTCTTCTACCCTGGAAAAGAAAAGATTGCGGATGGGGGCAGGATCGCGACGCTGGTCAAACAGCGCCAGCAGGCCGTAAGTCTGAAGCTCGCCAACGGTGATTCCGTAGAGCTGGGACAAGCCAATGCGGGCAGGTCCATTGCATTGGGAAATACGACATTGAATACGCATCAGGATGGGCTGCAGTATACTTCGGCGGATACGGCCACCAGCACATTATCGGTGCCTCCCGGCGCCACTTACAGGATCGTTCTGTCGGATGGGACGGAGGTGTGGCTCAATGCCGACACCCGTCTGCGTTTTCCTTTAAAATTTACTGGTAAGTCCAGGGAGGTCGAAATAGCCGGAGAGGCTTATTTTAAGGTAGCCGCCAACACCCGTGCGCCATTTATCGTCCATACACCGCTGACGGATGTACAGGTATTGGGCACGTCTTTTAATATCAACACCTATGAAAAGGGCAATGTCCGGACGGCGTTGGTGGAAGGGAAAGTGATTGCAGGGTCACGGGACGGGAAGCGCATGCCGCTGAATCCCGGATATGTTGCGGAATACAATGTGTCGAATGGGTTCTCTTCGACGACCTTCGAGCAGGACGATGAGCTGTCGTGGATCAACGGTGTGTATTATTTCCATGACATGCCGATGGAAAACCTGGCCAGGATGGCATCCCGTTGTTACGGCCTCAACATCATCATCAATAAGGAGCATCTTGCAGGACAGTCGCTGACAGGCGTGCTGGAAAAAGGTAAGCTGGCTGAATTCCTCAATGACCTTGCGACTACGGCGCATATAAAATACTATTACTCCAATAAGGACCTTTATCTTGAGTAACCTTCTCCCCTAAAAAAAATTTCTGTTAAGTTTTCACCCGAACTAGTAGTTTGTCTGTAGCTATATTATAAAACTGCTGATATGAGAGAAATCCTCAAAAATGCCGCGCTGTTCCAGCGCAGGCTGCTTCCCATTCTTTTTTTCTTTATTGCCCTGCCGGGCGCATATGCGATGCCACAGCCCGAGGTTCCAGGACTTCAATCAGTGGTCAGCATTTCCGGGCAGCATATACCCGTGGCGCAGGTGCTGCGGGCTATTCGGAAACAGACGGGCCTAAGTTTTTTTTACAGCAATCAATTGCTGAATGACAAGGAAAAGGTGAGTATCAGCTTCCGCAATGCACGTCTCGAGGAAGTGTTGACCTACCTGTTCAGGGACCGGAACATCACGTATGAAGTGAGGGGCCACCGGGTGCTGCTGAACGAAAAGCCGGCGCCCCCGAAGGTGGTGAAAGATCCGCCACCACCGGCGCCGGAGAAAAAAGTGCTGGACACCATTACGGTGAGAGGCCAGGTAATGGACCCAGACGGCAAGCCATTGCAGGGCGCTACGGTGATGGTGAGAGGGCGGGCCACGGGAGGCGTCATGACGGACGAGTTCGGCATCTTTTCACTCCGGGCCAATGCCGGAGAAGTGCTCAGCGTATCGATGGTGGGCATGCAGCAGGAAGAGATTGCTGTGCCGGCCAAAGGTAATCTGAAAGTCACCCTGAAAACAAAGACCGATAAGATGAACGAGGCCGTGGTGGTGGGCTATGGCAAGCAGCGGAAGATCTCGGTGACGGGCTCGGTGGCCAGCGTAGACATGGAGGACATGCGGATGCCCGTGCGCAACCTGACCAATGCGCTGGCGGGTAAGGTGGCGGGTGTCATTTCCGTGCAGACCAGCGGTGAGCCGGGCTATGACAATTCCACTTTCACCATTCGCGGCATCGGCACCTTTCAAGGCAACGTATCGCCCCTGATCATCGTGGACGGCGTGCAACGCGAGGATGTCAACAGCACGTATGGCGGCGCCTATAATAACATCGATCCGGAAGATATTGCCAGCATTTCTTTATTAAAGGATGCATCGGCGACGGCGGTGTATGGCGCCAAGGCTGCCAACGGCGTACTGATCATTACCACCAAACGGGGCGTAGCAGGCAAACCGAAGATCTCATCCAAGCTGGAATCGGGTGTTTCCGGGCTTACCAAAGTACCGAAAATGATGGATGGGGTGAATTACATGAAATTATACAACGAGGCCGTAGTAAATGATGGCGGGCTGCCCAAGTACAGTGACGAAACGATCCAGAAGACGGCCAGTGGCCTGGACCCTTATATATACCCCAATGTCAACTGGCTGAAGTCTATGTATAAGACCTGGGCGCCGTATTACAATGCCAATGTGAATGTTACAGGCGGCGGTGAATCCATGCGTTATTTCCTTTCCGCCAGCTTTTATGACCAGGACGGCAGCTATAAGGTGGAAAAGTTGAACGGATATAATCCCAACCTCAATTTCAAACGATATGATTTCCGGAGCAACGTGGATGTGAACCTGAGCAAGAACACAGTGTTGTCGCTGAACCTGGACGCCATGCTGGTGAACAGCCGGTACCCCGGGGTTTCGGCCGCCAGCATCTGGTATTCCGCCTATGCCACCAACCCCATTGCATTTCCCATTAAATACCCGGGCAATAAATGGGCGGGTCCGGTGAACAACGGGGGTACCAATCCATTTAATGCTTTGCAGAATGCAGGGTATACCACCGAGTTCAGGCCTACCGTTCAATCGGTGATCACGCTGGCGCAAAAGCTCGACGTTATTACAAAGGGTCTCTCGGCCATGGGCCGGTTCTCCTTCGACAGCTATGGCCAAACGGATATCGAGCGAAAGGGAAACAATGATCTCTGGTATGCCAGCACCAGGGATGGTGAGGGCAATCTCATCCTCAACCAGGCTCGCGTGGGAGATACCTACCTGGGTTATAAGTCTACTACGCAGGCAGAAAGAACGATGTACCTGGAAGCCAATCTCAGCTATAGCCGCAGTTTCGGCGATCACAGCGTCGGCGGACTGCTGGTCTTCAACCAGCGGAACAGGGTGGTGGGTTCCGCGGACAATGTCGTCCATGTGCTGCCCTATCGCAATATGGCCTCCGCCGGGCGGGCCACCTACGCTTACAAGGATAAATATCTCGCGGAATTCAACGCAGGATATACAGGATCGGAGAACTTTTCAGAAGGTCATCGCTGGGGCTTTTTTCCCTCCGTATCCGCCGGCTGGGTGATCTCCAAAGAGGATTTCTTCGACCCTCTGGCGAAGACTTTCAGCCTGCTGAAGATCCGGGCCTCCCGCGGGAAGGTGGGGAATGATAATATCGGTGGGACCGACCGCTTTGGCTACCTGACGCAGTTCGGCAGTGGCGGGAGTACGTCTTTCGGCCTGAATGGCAATGGGTATACGGGCCAGACAGAGTATATCATCGGGACCGAAAATCTCACCTGGGAGTTGGCGACCAAGACGGACATCGGACTGGAAGTAGGTTTGCTGAACAAGATCAACGTCGTAGTCGATGTTTTCCAGGACAGACGCAAGGATATCCTCATCCCCCGGCAGGCTATCTCATCCATCGTAGGATACAACGGTTATGACTGGACCGCAGGGATTACGCAGAATACTAAGGTCTATGCCAACATGGGCGAAATGAATAACAAAGGCATCGACGGCAGCGTGGAATATAACGACAAGTTCGGGAAAGCTATTACGCTTCGCCTGTTCGGCAATTTTACCTATGCCCGGAACAAGATCCTGTTTGCCGACGATCCGAAAAGGAAGTATCCCTGGCTGCTGCAGGCGGGACACCGGTATAATGAGTTCCAGGGTTATGTGTCTCAGGGCCTGTTCAAAAGCAAGGACGATATCAACAGCAGTCCCGGCCAGTCTTTCAGCGTAGTGCATCCCGGTGATGTCAAATATACGGACCTGGACAAGGATGGGGCCGTCAACTCCTACGACTACACCTACCTGGGTAAGTCCTCTTTTCCTTCCTGGTCATACGGTGCGGGCTTTACCCTGGGCTATAAGAAGATCGACCTGTCCCTATTCTTCCAGGGCGTGGCGGATGTATCCATCATGGCCAATGGTACGCCCATCGATATGAAGGACGGCACCGCGTCGGGCGTTGGGATCGTGCCTTTTGCGGGCATTGGGCAATACCCTGCCAATGTAATGAGCAAAGCGCTTGATCGCTGGACGGTGGACAATCCGCGGCAGGATGCATACTATCCCCGCATGGGAATTGCCACGACCACTTCCAATAACTACGTCAACAGCACCTGGTGGCTGAAGGATGGCAGCTATATCCGCCTGAAGCAGGCCTCCATTGGTTATACGATCTACAATGCCGGGTCGAAGAAAACAGGTCTTGCCAGCCTTTATGTGTACGGCGCAGGCACCAACCTGCTGACTTTTTCGAAATTCAAATTATGGGATGTGGAGCTTGGGTCCAACGGGGCCACCTACCCGCTCGCGAGAACCGTTGTCATTGGCCTGCGTGCCCAATTCTAACTTAAAAACGTGATGAAAATGAAGCGTTCTAATCATATATGTGTTGCTGTAATTCTCCTTTTTTCCCTGGGCTCCTGCAAGAAGTATCTTGATCAGAAGCCGGACAACCTGCTGACGGAAGAACAGCTCTGGCAGACCCGCGCCAATGCGGAGTCTTACCTGAATAATATTTACGCCCGGCTGCATAACAACGATGGAGGTGACTATGCCACTATTGGCGCCAGCGACGAGAGCTCCGTCTCCATCGGGGGGTCGGGCACACGGCAAATGGTGGCGGGTAACTGGAATCCGCAAAGCTACATCGGGTATAACTGGAGCAGCTATTATGCGGGCATCCGTCAATCCTTCATCTTCGAAGATAACATAGATAAAGTGCCTCCTACCCAAATGAGCGATAGCCTGAAGCAACAGTACAAGGCGGAAGCTGTCTTCCTGAGAGGCTGGTTCTTCTGGAAGCTATTGGAGCAATATGGCCCTTTTGTCAAGCTGACAGAGACCGTAAGCCAGACGGCGGATGCCACGAAATATCCCCGGGCTCCTTTCGACACCTGTGTGGCCTATATCAACGAGATCATGGATAAGGCGGCAGCTCATTTGCCGGCAGCCTGGACCGTCAGCGGCAATTATGGCCGCGTAACGAAGGGCGCGGCATTGGCTGTAAAGGCGCAGCTTGCCTTATGGGCCGCCAGTCCCCTATGGAACGGCAACCCTTATTTCAATAATTTCAAAAATAATGACGGTACGGCCCTGGCCCCTGCCAGCTACGATGCTTCCAAATGGGCGACAGCCGCCGCTGCCGCAAAGGCTGTCATCGACCTGGGCGCATTTAGATTATTCACCAATGTGGATGAGGGAAAGGGCGCATTTGATCCTTATCTGTCTGTCAGTGACCTGTTTATTACCAGCTGGAACAATGAGATCATCATGGCCAATAATAAATATGGTGCCTGGGGATGGGTCAAGGACGTATCGCCGTCACCTGGCGCTTATAATATCTACAATGCCACCCAGAACGCGGTGGATGCCTTTTGCATGTCCAACGGACGGACCATCGATGACCCCGCTTCCGGCTATGTAGAAACAGGCTTTGCGGGAGCCGGCGACACCAGCGCATGGGGCGGCCACCTGAGAGGCGAGTGGAATATGTATGCCCACCGGGAGGCAAGGTTCTATGCCTATGTACAGTATAATATGCACCCTGTCCTGCCTGCCATCACGGTAGACGATAAGAACTTTTATTCTTCCAGCGCCAACCAGGACGGGACGGGAAGAGTGGAATACTACTATTCCGGCAAATCGGGCCAGGTGGCGGCCAATAGCAGCAATATCACGGGCTATGGCATCCGGAAGGGGGTCAGCCCCGCCGATAATATCCGCAACGACGTTGTGGGCTATCGGCCGCAGATACTCATTCGTTATGCGGAGATCCTGCTGGACTATGTGGAAGCGCTGAATGAATCGGACCCTTCTCATCCCGATATCGTCACTTACCTGGATATGGTAAGGGCAAGGGCCGGCCTGCCGGGCATCGAGACCGTATACCCCGGTGCAGTGGGCAACCAGGACCAGATGCGGAAATATATCCTGCGGGAAAGACAGGTGGAGCTTTGTTTTGAAAATGGAGACAGGTACTATACGCTGGTAAGGAGAAAATTGTTGGGGAATGCCGAAAACCAGGCCATTTACGGCATGAATGTCAATGCCAACGATAATGGGCAGGGATTCTCCTTTACCGCTTTCTACACGCGCACGCTGTTCCAGAACAGGTTCTGGAATGACAAAATGTATCTCTTCCCTATTTATCAGACAGACATAGACAACGATAACGCCATCGTCCAAAACCCCGGATGGTGAGATGTGCGCAACCCGGATGGAAGAATTTAAATATAAATCAATGCATATGCAACGTACTATAAAGATATTCCTGGTAGCAATCCTTGCTGGATTGTCCACCGGCATGCTCAGCTGTAAAAAGGATGCCGGCACGGGCCACCATCCTGGCTCACCTATCAAAGTAGACAGCTTCACCGCTACTTCGGGCGGCGTAGGGACGGAAGTCCTGATCTCCGGCAGCAATTTCTCGTCGGACACCTCGCAGATAAAGGTGTTTGTCAACGGTCATCAACTGGCGCTGGTCGGCGCCAATGCCCGCCAGATCATGGCGGTGATACCTGCCAAATGCGGATCGGGCCATGTGATCGTTAAGATTGGTGGGGACAGCGCTGTGAGTACAGGCGTTTTCAACTATACGTTCTCCAGGGTCGTCAGCACGCTGGCGGGCAACGGTACGGCTGGCTTTGCCAACGGCCAGGGAACAGATGCTAAATTCAATTTCAGCGGGGAGATATGGTATCGCAGCCAGGGCATCGTGGTCGACGACAACCTGAATGTGTATGTGGCCGATCCGGGCAATCATTGCATCCGGAAGATAGACAGCCTGGGCAATGTATCGACGTTGGTGGGCGACCCCACCGCCTCCGGATATGCGGACGGACAGGGCTCGGCTGCTAAATTCAGCCTTCCCTATGACCTGGCCCTGGATGCCGACGGCAATCTTTATTCCGGCGACGCCGGCAACTGGGACGTCCGGAAGATCTCACCGGACGGTACGGCTGTCACCTGGGCCTGGGGAAGCCAGGCGCCCTGGAGCGTGGCTGTCGATAAGACAACTGGCTATGTGTATTATTCCAGCTGCGACAATCCCGGCAATATATACCAGATCACCGCTCAGTCCACCGCCAGCGAGGTCATTCACGGTCTTAACTACCCGGCGGGAATCAAATTCGACAAGGCAGGCAATCTCTATGTCTCGTGCAATGGGGACCAGGTGGTCTACAAGTTCGACCAGGGCTCCTGGAATAAGACCGTCATTGCCGGAACGATGGGATCTGCAGGTTATGCCAACGGCGCCGGTACGGCGGCCAAGTTTGCCTACCCCTGGGGGCTGGCCATTGACAACGACGGCAACCTCTTGCTGGGGGAAAATGGTACATGGAACGGTGACACCGGCAACCCCGATCAGTCCATACGCTATATCGCAGCAGACACGCGGGACGTTAGCACCTTCGCCGGCAGCAATTCGGCGGGATATGCCGACGGCATCGGAGAAGCGGCTTCCTTCAGTGCTCCTATAGGCGTGGCGGTGGACAAGAACGGCACCGTCTATGTACTGGACAAGAACAATAACAGGGTCCGCAAAATAATATCGCTGTAAGGCGTACGAAAAAATAGAGCAAACGTTTGTGCTATTCTTTGGTGCAGTAAAGACCTATTTTTAAAACCATAACTCAATGAACCCTTATAACTATTGCGCAGCTGTTCTATCGGCAATGCTATTTTTTTCCTGCAGCAAAGGCACGGCAGTATCTACCTCCACCAACGCGAGCACCCATACATACTATGTGGCGGTGAGCGGCAACGACGCAAACGCAGGCTCCGCCAGCGCGCCGATGAAGTCGATCAACCATGCCCTGAGCCTCACCGTTCCCGGGGATTCGGTAATTGTAAGAGGAGGCACCTACAGCGAGAAAGTACTCGTCACCAGGACAGGGGCTGCCGGTAAATATATTACCCTGAAGGCTTTTGCAGGAGAGACCCCGGTGATCGACGGCACCGGTCTTACTCCCAACGGCGTGGAAGGGCTGATCTCGGTGAAAGCAGTGAAGTTCGTCGTAGTGAAAGGGTTCACTACCTGTAATTTCGTGTCGACCGGCCAGTCCGGTGATCCCAAAGGCATATTGGTGCAGGATGGCAGTGACTATGTGGAGATCAGGAACAACACGATATATAATATCAGCTATGATCACACGCCGCTGGACGGAGGGTGCAATGCCCTCCTGGTTAAGGGAAATTCTTCCGATCCTGTCACGAATATCCTGGTGGACGGCAATACCATCCACGATTGCAGGACGGGGTATGGTGAGAATCTCACGATCAACGGGTATGTGGACGGTTTTACGGTCAGCAACAACACCGTCTACAACGGACAGAACATCGGCATCGACGCGGCAGGGGGATATGCGGCCAATAGCGTGCCTGCCCTCAATTACGTACGTAACGGTACCATCAGCGGGAATACTTTATACAACATCGAAAGCAGCCGCGGCCAGTTGGGCGGACATGGCGCCATCGGCATCTACCTGGACGGCTCCCGCAATATCACGGTAGAACGGAACAGGGTTTATTCGACTGACAGGGGCATCGGCGTGGTAAGCGAAACCACCGGATTTCCCACCGACAGCGCAACCGTAAGGAATAATTTCGTCTACAACTGCTGGTGTTCGGGGATCTACATGGGAGGCTATCTCAACTATACTACGGGAGGAACCACCAACGCGTACATCGTCAACAATACATTGTATAAGAATGACAGGGTGGTCGGGGCTTTCGGCGAGATCGAGGGTGAGATCAGCATCCGGGAGCAATGTACGGGCAACACGATCGCGAACAACATCATCTACGGTGGGTCGAATGACCTCCTGGTGCACAAATACACGTCCACAGGCGCCAATAATACCATCGATCATAACCTGTATTTTTCGGCGGGCCCTTATCAATGGATCTGGGGCAGCACCAATGGTACCGTGATCTCCGACGCGGGCGCTTTTAAGACGGCTTCTGCCGGGGATGGGAATTCCAGCTTCGGGGTGGACCCGCTCCTGGCCAGCACTGCCGCACCGGACCTTCATATACAGGCCTCCTCGCCCGCGAAGAATTCGGGATGGGTGATCTCCACCCGGGTCAACGGAAGCGTCGACATAGACGGTAATCCAAGAATTGTCAACAATAAAATCAGTAAAGGCGCTCATCAATGAAACCTGTATTCTTTCTTTTCCTGTACGCTATGATCTCTTTGAGCTGTTCTAAAAGTGCTGGTGGTTCTCCGGGCGGAGGTGGTAGTGCCTCCGTCCATATTTATTACGTGTCGGCTACGGGTAATGACAGCAATCCCGGATCGAAAGATCAGCCGCTGCAGTCCTTCAGCAAAGCCCTGGGCCTGGTGATCCCCGGCGACACCGTCATTGTTCGGGGAGGCACTTATTATGAGCAGATCAGTTTCACCAGGAGCGGATTGCTTGGCAGGAATGTCACTGTGAAAGCCTATCCGGGCGAGCGACCCGTGATCGACGGGAGCAAAGTGACCGTGTCCGGCTGGACGCCGCTGCTATCGATCCGGAGCATCCGGTATCTCGTGCTGGACGGGCTGGACATCTGCAACCTCACCAGCAACCGTGCCAATACGGACCCCGAGGGTGTATTCATCGACGGGGAATCGCATGACATTACGATCCGGAATTGCAATATCTATAATATCAGGAATACCACTACGCTGGCGGAGTGGCGCAGTGGCCATGCGATCCTGGTCATCGGTAACAATTCCACCAACGCCATCAGCAATCTCGTCATCGAGTACTGTACCGTGCACGACACGAAAACAGGCACCAGCGAGAATGTTACACTGGCCGGGAATGTCACGGGCTTTTCCATTCGCCATAACAAAATATATAACACCGAGAACATAGGCATTATCATTGCCGGTGGCGACAACCTGAATGCTTCGGGCAATGTGGCCGTCAACTATGCAAGGGACGGAGTGGTCAGCGATAACGAACTGTACAATGTCTCGATGGCCAACAGCGTCGACATCTGGGGTGCCAATAATTATGGCGCCATCGCTATTTATGTCTGCGGTGGGACAGGTACGATCGTCGAGCGGAACAAGGTTTATAATTGCGACCGCGCCATCGGTCTCGTCAGTGAAAGCAAGATCTATCCTACGGCCACCTGCACGGTGCGCAATAATTTCGTGTATGGCTGCTGGCGGACAGGCATCTATATGGGCGACTACCTGAATTACGTCGGCAGCGGCACCAAAAATTGTTATGTGGTCAACAATACGCTGTATGGGAACGACCGGGCCGCTGGCGCTTTCGGTGAGATCGAAGGCGAGATCAGACTGACGGAGCATTGCGATAACAACACCATCGCGAACAATTTAGTCTATGGCGGAGCAAATGATCTGTTCGTGCATAAGTACACTTCCACAGGCGCCGGGAATGTTTTTGCCAACAACCTGTACTATACCACCGGGACACCCCAATGGATCTGGGGCAGCACCAATGGTACGGCACTTACTGCATTCAGCGATTGGAAGTCGGCCTGCGGAGGGGATGGGAGTGGAATAGTTGGGACGGATCCGTTGTTGACGAGCATTGCCGCCCCGGACCTGCACATACAATCCGGATCTCCGGCAAAAGCGACGGGCCTCGTAATCTCCGCCGCCGTCAACGGCGACATGGACATCGATGGCAACCCCCGTATAGTAAATGGAAAAATAAATATCGGAGCACAACAATAAGAGATGAAATCAAAGATTTGCCAGTTTATCGTCCTATTCGCCATTTGGTTTACACCGGTCAATGCCCAATCCAATCCGTCCTTTCCCTGGAATAAGCTGCCGGTGAAGGCATTGCTGCTGAGCTGTCCGGACCCCCAGGATGTGCCCCTCCTGTGTGATTTCATCAGGGAGGCGCTGCCGCGGGAAGGCGTAAATACATTATGCCTCCGGATCGAGTACCAATACAAATTTGAGACGCATCCGGAGCTGACGGATGTAAATGCATTGTCCAAAGAGCAGTTGCAGCGCATCGTGGCAGCCTGCAGGGAGGCGCATATCCGCTTCATACCCACGGTGAACCTGCTGGCGCACCAGTCAGACAGAACGAACATAGGCCCGTTGTTAAAACAATATCCTCAATTCGATGAATCGCCGGATTACAATCCGCCTGTGCCCTGGAAGGATGGCGGTATGTTCGACTTTTATACCAAAAGCCTTTGTCCCCAACACCCTGACCTGTTTAATGTGATCTTACCTATGATGGACGAGCTGATCGACGTATGCGGGGCGGATGCCCTGCACGTCGGGCTCGACGAGGTATGGATACTGGGCTATGACAAATGTCCCCGCTGCGGAGGGATGGACAAAGCGGAGCTGTTCGCGCAGTATGTCACCCGGCTACACGACCATTTGCAACAGAAGCATTGCCAGATGTGGATGTGGAGCGACCGCCTCATCGACGGTAAGACTACGAACCTGCTGGCATGGCAGGCAAGTATGAACGATACTTACAGGGCTATCGATATGATCCCGAAGGATATCATGATCTGCGACTGGAAATACGAAGATGCGCCACCCACACCTGCTTATTTCGCCATCAAGGGATTTAACGTATTGGCCAGTGCCTGTTCCAAGCCAGATGTAGCGCTGGCGCAGCTGGACCAGATAAGGCTGGCGCGGAAGAACGGCATGCGGGAGTCTTTTTCCCTGACCCTCGCGGAGCGCATGCAGGGCGTGTTCGAGACCATGTGGTTCAACACCGGAGATTTTATCCGGGCTTATTATAAGAAGTCGGATAGGCCAGGGGTCGATAATAATGTAGCCACCTTCAAAGCATTGTTCGCGGCCATCAGGCAGGACGAGGGGGTGGGCCCGGCAGTCAGGACAAAAGCTGGCGGGACAGGAGAAGAAAAATCATTTGACGGCGTGCGGCAGCTGGCCCTGCGCCGTGCCCCCTGGCTGGCGGACCATCTCGTGCTGACGGCCCTGGACAAAGGCGCCGGGAAAGAAAGATTCGAGCTTTCCACCCGGGACGGTGAAGTGCACGTGGCCGCCACCGGCGCCAACGCCGCAGCGGAGGGACTGGGCTGGTACCTGAAATATTACTGCCATCGCAGCATGAGCCATATGGGCGATAATCTGTCGCCTGTGTCGCCATTGCCTGTTGTGCCGGGCATAGTAAATGTTCAGGCTGGGGCAGAAATAAGATATGCGCTGAATTACTGCACCTACAATTATTCGATGAGCTTCTACACCTGGAAAGATTGGGAGCGGGAGCTGGATTGGATGGCCCTCAACGGCGTAAACACCATGCTGGTGGCCAACGGCGCCGAATCCGTCTGGAAGGGCGTGCTGGAGAAGATAGGGTATACGCCGAAAGAGATAGATGATTTTATCACCGGGCCGGCCTATAATGCCTGGTGGCTGATGGGCAATATACAGGGGTGGGGCGGTCCCATGCCTGTCACGCAGATCGCAGCCAGGGAGGCAATCGTGCAGCAAATGCTGGCCCGTATGCGCCTGTTGGGTATCGAGCCCGTCATGCCTGCATTTTTCGGGATGGTGCCATCCACATTGAAGAACAAGACAAAAGCCCGTATCATTACCCAGGGTAATTGGGGCGCCTTTACCCGGCCGGATATACTGGACCCGACGGACACGGCCTTCCAGCGGATCGCTGATCTCTTTTATGCAGAAACACAACGACGGTATGGCAAGGATCTCCACTATTTTTCCGGCGATCCTTTTCATGAAGGAGGAATAACAGATGGAGTGGACTTGGGTAAAGCGGGTGCTAACATACAAGGGGCCATGCAGCGCTGGTTTCCCGGCGCCGTCTGGGTATTACAGGGCTGGCAGCAAAATCCGCGGACAGAAATGCTGGCCGGGCTGGATAAATCCAAAGTGCTGGTGCAGGAGCTGTTCGGAGAGACGACGAATAACTGGGAAAAAAGAAAGGCTTATGAAGGTTCGCCCTTCATCTGGTGCATGATCACGAACTATGGCGAGCGGCCCGGCCTGTTCGGTAAGCTACAGCGTTTCGCCAATGAGCCTTACCGGGCTGCACATGGCGAGCTCGGTACCTATCTGAAGGGCGTGGGCATCATGCCGGAAGGCATCGACAATAATCCCGTGTCGTATGATTTCATGCTGGAGGTCGGCTGGCATCAGGAAGCCGTCAATGCGGCGGAATGGATAAAGGGATACACGCTATACCGGTATGGACAATATAACAAAGATATCCTCGACGCCTGGAACCTTTTCCTGCAAACGATCTACAGCAGCCCGGAGGGCTACCAGGAAGGACCGCCGGAGAATATCCTTTGTGCGCGTCCGGCGCTGGAAATAAAATCTGTTTCTTCGTGGGGCACCATCAGGAAGCGATACGACGTGGCCACCTACCTGCAGGCGGTAAGGCTTTTTGCCAAGGCGGCGCCCCTGTTCAAAGGCAGCGAGACTTACCGGATCGACCTGATCAACTTCACCCGTCAGGCATTGGCCAACGCGGCGGATACGGTGCACAGCCGCATCGTGGAAGCTTATAAAATGAAAAATGATACAGCCTTCAGCAAGACCACCGGCCGTTTCCTGGAGATGGCCGAGAGTGCCGAGCGGCTGTTGGATATGGATCCTTATTATCGTCTGACGACTTACCGGCAACAGGCGCTGGCCGCTGGCAATACGCCGGAGGAGAAAAAGAACAACCTGCACAATGCGCTGATGCTGGTGACCTACTGGGGTGAAAATAATCGTAAAGAAGACTATCTTCATGAATATGCTTACAAGGAATGGGCGGGAATGATGCGTTCCTTTTATGAAAAGCGTTGGGAGATGTATTTTGCGTATTTAAAGGATCAAATGAAGGGGGGGACGCCTCAGTCGCTTGATTTCTTTGGCTGGGAGCGATCCTGGGTCAGCCGGGAGGAGCAGACAGCGACAGGCGGTAAGATCAAAAGCCCGGCTGCCAGTGGAACACTAATATCAATGGTGAATAATATTTTAGACACTTTATGAAGTTTGCGACCATCGTTTCTGTGATATTTTTAATCCTCGCTAAAGATACCGGCGCGCAAACAGATGGGAAAGGATGGACCTGGTGGGATCCCGCTGCCAATGCTTTTCCTGTGCTGGAGGGACAGGCCTGGCCAAAAGAAGTGGGAAGTCCTTATGACCGCTTCCCGGCACGCGCCAGTCAGACACTGAACCCCAATGTATGGAATCTCTCGCACAGCAGCGCAGGACTCTACTGCAAGTTCAGAACGGATGCTTCGGAAATTGTCGTAAGGTATACGGTACAGGGTAAGGGAAGCTTCGCCATGTCGCATATGCCGGCCACCGGCGTCAGCGGGGTAGACCTGTATAGCCTGGATCATGATGGCAAATGGGGCTGGGCGCCGGGAACCTTCTCCTTCGGCGATACGATTGAATATCATTTTTCAGGTCTGGGGACTGACACTGTTTTTGCGGGCAGAGATTGCGAACTCCGGCTATTTTTACCTTTATACAACACCGTGACCTGGATGCAGATAGGCGTTCCCGCCGGCAGACATTTTGCCGCCCTGCCTTTGCAGCCGGAAAAACCCATTGTCGTGTACGGCACCTCCATTGCGCAGGGCGCCTGTGCTTCCAGGCCGGGACTGGCCTGGACGGCCATCCTGGAAAGGCAGTTGGACAGACCGCTGATCAACCTGGGTTTTTCGGGCAGCGGAAAGCTGGAAAAGTCCGTGATCGACCTTATGAACGAGATCGATGCAAAGCTGTACGTGTTGGACTGCCTGCCCAACCTTAGTTCCGGATTCTCCGGCGCGGAAGTGGAAGGCAGGATCAGGGAAGCTGTCCGGTTGTTGCAGGAAAAACATCCTTCAGTGCCGATTCTACTGGTGGCGCACAGCGGCGGTAACACCGGCCATTTCATCGACACTGCCCGCAGGCATGAGTTCCAACGCGTGAACGGCGTGCTGGAAGCGACTTTCGCCCGCATGAGGGCGGAAGGTGTCCGGAATATTTACCTGCTGTCCGGCAAGGACATTGGCCTGGATATTAATTCGACCGTGGATGGCGTCCACCCGAATGATATAGGCATGGAACAATATGCGGCCGCCTATGAGCGATCCATCCGTGCGATCCTGTATGAGCCGGAGGGGATGTATGCCACTACCCGACCGGCGACACAAAGCAGGGATGGTTATTATGACTGGAGGGGCCGTCACGCGGAAATACTGTCGCTGAACCGTAACGCGCCACCTGCAAACATCATCCTGGCCAATTCCATCATCCATTACTGGGGCGGAGAGCCGAAGGCGCCTATTGCAAGGGGAGAGGACTCCTGGAATGCTTACTTACAGCCGTTGGGAGTGCGGAACCTTGGGTTCGGATGGGACAAGATCGAGAATGTATTATGGAGGGTATATCATGATGAACTGGACGGGTACAAGGCAAGGCATATCCTGGTAATGATCGGCACCAATAATCTCTCCTCGGATGGAGATGAGGCGATCATAGCGGGATTGGACATGCTGGTAAAGGCCATCCGCCAGCGGCAGCCTGGGGCCGCATTGCTCTTATCCGGGCTGCTGCCCAGGAGAGCGATGGAGCAACGGGTCGTTGTATTGAACAAAGCAATAGCGCGACTGGCCGGAAAACAGGGCCTGACGTATATTGATCCAGGTAAGATACTGCTTACACCCGAAGGAAAGATCGACGAGTCGTTGTTCGGCGATGGTCTTCATCCCAATGCTTCCGGCTACCGGCGACTGGCCGCGGAACTTGCGCCCTTTCTGAAAAATTAACTTAATAATGAGAACTATGAGATTTTTACGGATCTTATTTGCAGGCGGATGGTTGATCCTGTCAAGTCATAGCGGTGCGTATGCACAGCAGAAAAAGATCGGCAATGAAACGCCGGAGCAAAAGCAGCAGCGCATGGCCTGGTGGTCGAACGATCGGTTTGGCATGTTCATCCACTGGGGGTTATATTCCCAGGCGGCGCGGCATGAATGGGTCAAGCGGTGGGAAAGAATGAACGATACGCAATACAAGCCCTATTTCGACATGTTCGATCCGGATATGTACGATCCTAAGGCCTGGGCCAAAATGGCGAAAGCCGCAGGCATGAAATATGCCGTGCTCACCACGAAGCATCACGAGGGATTTTGCCTCTTCGATTCCAAATACACGGATTATAAGGCTACGAATACCCGGGCAAAGCGTGACCTGGTCAGGGAATGGGTGGCCGCTTTCCGGGCGGAAGGGTTGAAGGTCGGGTTCTATTATTCCCTGCTGGACTGGCATCACCCGGACTATACCGTGGATGGCTTGCATCCGCTGCAGCCGGCAAGCGAGGCGGATTCCGACTATGCAAAGCTGAATAAAGGAAGGGACTGGAAGAAGTACCGGCAATACCTGCGTGACCAGATAACTGAGCTGTTGACTGGCTACGGAAAAATAGACATCCTCTGGCTGGATTTCTCCTATCCCAATAAGAACGGGCATGGCAAGAGCCACGATGATTGGGGGTCTGTGGAACTGCTGAAGATGATACGGAAATTACAGCCGGGCATCCTGGTGGACAACCGGCTGGACCTGGAAGATTATTCCGATGGAGCGGACTTCGCCACACCGGAGCAGGTGAAGCCTTCGGAGCTGCAAAATAATTATGGCGGATTGCCTTTCGAGACCTGCCAGACCTTTTCCGGGTCGTGGGGATATTACCGCGATGAGAATAGCTGGAAGACGAACCATGAGCTGTTGACGCTGTTGATCACTTCGGTAAGCAAAAGTGGAAACCTGATCCTCAACGTGGGCCCCACCGCCAGGGGCGTATTCGACTACCGTGCGCAGCGGGCCCTGGACAGCATCGGGATATGGATGAAATGGAACAGCAAGGCTATCTATGGATGTAAGGAAGCGCCCGCGGAGTTTTCGGCTCCTGCCGGCACATTGCTAACGTATCATCCGGCGGACAGGCGGCTGTATGTGCATCTAATGACTTATCCGTCCGGGGGATTGACGCTGTCTGGTTACAAGGGAAAAATTAAATATGCACAATTCCTGCACGATGCTTCCGAGCTGAAGTTCAGTCCGGCGGCGGAAGGGTCTAATGACCTGCTGTTGAAACTGCCGGCGCAGAAACCGAATATCGAGGTGCCGGTGATAGAACTGGTATTATAAAAAAGACCGGCCAAAATGGCCGGTCTTTTTCTGTTGGGATAAAGCCTATAATTTCAATAGCCTGATCCGTATTTTACTATTCCCCTGAACGATCTCTGCGAAGTATACTCCCGGATGGAAATCCGCACCCAACTGGATGGTACCATTCGGAGCTACGCCTGTCCTGGTCTCGACCACTCTTCCTGATATATCCGTGACGCGGATGATGAGCGCAGCGCTATTGGAGCTACGGGTCATCAGTGTGAAAGCCCCATGCGTGGGATTGGGTCCCACTTTCACGGACAGGCCGCCAGTGGTATCAACATCGCTCTGCCAGCCGCCGGCGCTCATCCTCATGGCATCAGTAAAGGACTGACTGCTGGTGACGATCACGGAATCTGTATAAGGCGACAGCACGCTGCCGGGTATCGGGACTGCGTATGTACCATTGGGCAGTCTCCAGGCTACGGAGAGATGGTCCTGTCCTGTATTTTCCTTATGCAGCGTTTCCACATAATACCTGGCGCCTTTCACCAGGTGGATGGCGGCGGAGTGCTGCGTCGCATACTTATTGTACTCGCGGAAGCCAGTCCAGGCGCCCGCATAGGCGATGAGCGCCTTATGAGCCGGGCTGTCATCTGTGCTGAGCCAAAGCCCTGCCTGATCATCGCCGGAAATATAGAAGGTATAGTCGCCTGTCTGCGGGGCGCAGACGTAGCCTCTTACCCTTGCGCCATAGTTGTCGCCCAGGTTGGGACCATATTCAAAGCTGTGGAGCTGGGCGTGCACGGAAGGATGGTCAGGGTAAGCGGGATTGCCCGTGAGGTCGGCCACCTGTGCGCCGGGGATATTGGTATATCCTTCACCGGAGATAAAGCCGGAGCCTGTGCAGCCCGTGATGGTAACGTGCACCGTATCGGATACGGCGGTATCGCCCTTGTCATCCGTCGCTCTGGCCGTGACGAGGTAGTTGCCGGGTTCTACGTCAGCTGCTGCGACCTCGTAAGGCGCCATAGAATCCACCGCAAACCTGACACCCGCATTGAAGAACTCCACTTTCATCACCTGACCATCGCTGTCTGTGGCCTGGGCCTGTACTGTCACCTTCGTGCCGGCAGGATAGGACGCTCCATTGACGGGGCTGGTGATGATCACCGCCGGGGCGCGGTTGATCACAGGCAGGGTGAGGTCCAGGGAATGCAGGTCATCCAGCCTGAACTTTTTATAGCTGCCAGCTCCCAGATCTTTTGCCGAAACGCCGTCATTATACAGAACGTCGCCTCCCTTGTCCGTGATGACCTGGAGATCGGAAAGGGACAGTTGTCCATTCGTATTTACCGCCATTGCTCCTTCCGCGTTCAGCAAGTCCGAGTTGGGGCTGACGACCCGGATGGGCGCGTCGGAGGCCTTGCCTGTCCATTTATAGAGGGCGCCGTTGATGCTTTCGCCAGGGCTGCCGGCTAAGATGATATAGGTGCCGTTGCTCAGCCTGATCAGGTCCCTGATGCCTCTTCCGCCCAGGTCCAGCTCGATGGGGGTCCCAAAGGCAGGCGACCCTGCGGCGCCGGCGCTAAACCAGGCTTCAAAGCTGAGGATCGGTGCGATGACTGCTTTCGTACGGTTGGCGGTTGGAACCAGCGGCGCTCGCAGACCGATATAGAGCGTCGTGCTGTCAGGACCGAATACCATGCCTTCTGCCGCAAACCCTGAGGGCGTTTTGGAGTCCACGCCGGCGGCAGCGCTGGCGGTAAAGCCATAGCCATGGTCGTCTCCCCAGGTGAGGAGCGCTGCTCTAAGACTGCCAAAACCGGTGACATTAAAAGCAGTGGAAGCGCCGGTGCCGGTGATAGTGGTGGCAAAGATCCGGTCCCGGTTTGGTTTGTTATCGAAAGGGGACTTGCCATTGCTCATAGAACCCAGCCAATAGGCCTTACCTGCAGTCAACGGGCTGGGAGTGGCGGCTTCCACATCCACTTCCGGCTTGTTGGGCTCAGGCAAATTGAGGAAAGCAGCGTAATTGAAGGAGATCAGCGGGAGCCCGGAAGCCCAACGGGAGTAGACATTCAATACATCCTGCTCGTCGTCGCCTGTCACATAATAATGATCATCCAGGGCGATGGCGTCGGAAGCATCGGAAATGCCGGTGGGCCAGCGGGTAAATGGTGGCGTTGTGGAATTGGCCGAGGCGGCGTAAGCGAGCAGGAAATCCGTATGGTTCAAGCTGTCGCTGACCGTTACGGTCAGGGTGGCATAGCCCACTGCGATGGGCGTGATCTTTATATTCCTGGAGGCGCCATTGTTGGTGAGGGTAATATTTTCATTGGGCACCACGGCAGTGTTGTTACTGGTGACCGTGACGATCAACCTGCTTGCTTCAAGCCTGTCGTCACCCACCGTAAAGTCGATGCCCAGGTTTCTGGCAGGGTCCGTTGAATCGCCGGGGACACCGCTGAGCGCAAAGGGGCTGAGTGGCGCCGTGGTGACGCCTCCGTCGAGGAAGTTCGTAGTGGCGGCTGTATTGATGACGATAGTGGGGGCGCCGTCTACCACCACGCAGGGGTTGAAAGCCACCGTAGCGCGTGTGCTTTTGCCGGGGCTGCCGATGTCGCCGCCGGCGGACGTGAAGGAGCCTTCTGCGTCGCCCGTAGCAGAGAGGGTCCATTGGGTGGGTTGATTGGCGCCCAGGCCGGCTGCGCTTACCCAGGCGCTCTTATTTTGGGTCCTGGGGCTACCCAGGGTCTGGTCGTCATAGGTGAGACGGTCGACCTGGTTGCCTGCGGCATCATAGAGGTTGATCTCATCCGCTCGGCCCAGGTTGTCATTCGTATATCCGCCAACGATCTTGACGCCGGCACAGAGATTCCAGGCGGAGCGGAAAGCACTGACGGGGGTGGTCTCCGTAACAATGGCGGATTCCCCCGGCTGAACGACGCCAAAACCGCTGAGGCTGTGGACGCCAACGTGGCGGTTGGCGTCATCGAAGCTCCATCCCGTCATGTCGATGGCGGCGGCGCCAACATTGGTGAATTCCACAAATTCTCCATTAGCGCCTGAATACATATATTCGGTGATGCGTATCTGGGCCTTTGCCGCAGCCCCTGTAAGGACCAGGGCTGCCAGCATTGAAAAGATCCTCCGGACAGAAGATGGCTGGGGTAAAACTACATTCATACCTGTTTATTTATTTTAGATGGAAATACTTACAGAGGTGGTGAACAAAGAAAGGAATTAAATGTACCAGCTGTATTAACTTAATGATAACTTAAGGTCATGGAATTATTACCAGCGCTCGGAAAAGCCCCTTCGGGAGAAAGATTGGAGAGGATAAGGCAAAGTCCTCATTATATAGATGGTAAGTTTCAAAATCCTGTGCCGACCACCACGCTGTTGAAAGGCGCCTCTTTTTTCAAGGTGCTGGGGCAATTCCTCACCAAGCCAAAGTATACGGCGCCGCCGGCGCCATTGCCTTCCGTCAGGACGGACCTGCGGCATTTGCCGGAAGGGCCGCCTGTATTGGTGTGGTTTGGACATTCCTCCTATCTGATGAAAGCAGGAGGAAAGACCATTCTAGTGGACCCGGTCTTCAGCGGACATGCTTCTCCCGTATCTATTTTTGCCAGGGCCTTTCCAGGGGCGAATACATATGGTGTTCATGATCTGCCGGAAATTGACATGCTGTTGATCACGCATGACCATTATGACCATCTCGACTACAAAACCATCTTACAGCTGAACCCGGGGCATATTTATACCTCCTTAGGCGTCGGCTCCCACCTGGAATATTGGGGCTTCAGGCCGGATCGGATCACGGAGCTGGACTGGGGCGAAGAAACCCGGGTAGACGGAGGGACACTAACGGCGACGCCTGCCCGTCATTTTTCAGGGCGCGGCGCGGGACAGGCCCGGACCTTATGGTCGTCCTTTGTATTGAAGATGGACGGCTATTCTTTTTTCCTGGGCGGCGACTCAGGATATGGGACGCATTTCAAAGCCATCGGCCAGGAATTCGGGCCTTTCGATCTGGCGGTGCTGGAATGCGGGCAATATGGACAGTACTGGCCCGATATCCATATGACGCCGGAAGAGACGGTGTCTGCGGCGGGTGACCTGGGAGCGAGGCTGCTGCTGCCGGTGCACTGGGGCAAGTTCTCGCTGGCGCTGCATCCATGGGATGAGCCGGTGCGCAGGTGCGTACAAGCGGCGAAGGCGGCGCGCATGCCTGTGACGACGCCGATGATCGGCGAGCCAGTGATATTGGGCGGTTCACCACCGCAGCAGGCCTGGTGGGAAGACGTCGTCAAATAGTAAAATATTCCTGCAATAAATAATATAAGATATGAAGTGGCTTTTAATACAGGGATTGATCTTTTTGGGTGGACAGGCTTTTGCGCAGGGTCTGAAGCTGACGAATCTTCGTTGTGATCACCGGACTGAGCCCCTGGGTGTCGAAAGCGCTTCTCCCAGGCTGAGCTGGGAGATCCAGTCCGGCAGGCGAGGCGTGCTGCAAACGGCTTACCGGGTGCTGGTCTCGGAGGACACGGTGAGCCTGGAGCAGAATATAGGAACCATTTGGGACTCGAGGAAGACGGCTTCCGATGTGTCCATAAACTTGTCCTATGCTGGCAGCGTCTTATTTCCCGCCAGGACATATTATTGGAAGGTGATGGTCTGGGATGATCGCGGAGACAGCAGTCGTTGGAGCAGGACCTCTTTTTGGCAGACGGGACTATTTACCGCGGCGGACTGGAAAGGCGCCCGGTGGATAGGATATGAGGAGATGGAGGATAGCGCAAGGCTGCTGCCTGGAATGAAAGGGGAAGGACCTTTCCGGGATAGCCTGCCTTTATTAAGAAAAGAATTTAGGGTGAGCAGGCCTTTGAAGAAGGCCACCGCGTTCATCTGCGGACTGGGGCATTTCGAGATGAACCTCAACGGGCAGAAGATCGGGGATCATTTTTTAGACCCGGGATGGGTCCGCTATGACAGGGAAGCATTGTACGTCCCATTTGATATCACCAGCCAGCTGAGGCAAGGTGTCAATGGCATCGGCATCATGCTGGGTAACGGTTTTTACTATGTGCCAAAGGAACGCTACTACAAGCTGACAGTGGCCTTTGGTTACCCAAAAATGATAGCCCGCATATTTTTGGAGTATGCCGATGGGACGACGGAGGACGTCGTCAGTGATCCTTCCTGGAAGGTGAGCACTGGGCCGCTGACATTTTCCAGTACCTATGGCGGAGAAGATTATGACGCCCGGCGCGAGCAACGAGGATGGGATGCTCCGGGCTTCCAGGAGAAAGGATGGAGGCCTGCTCTTGTTGTGGATGGACCTGCCGTCCTGCATGCGCAACAGGAAGAACCTTTGAAAGTATTCGAACATTTCGCGCCACGCCGCAGATGGCAGCTGAAGCCGGGAATATGGGTTTTCGATCTGGGGCAGAACGCGTCCGGAATTCCCATGATACAGACAAAAGGAGAAACAGGGAAGGTTATACGCATCATTCCCGCAGAGCTCTTACACGGGGACACTGCCGCCAACCAGGATGCCACCGGTAAACCTTGTTATTTTGATTATACGTTAAAAGGAGAGGGGGTAGAGAGCTGGCACCCCCGGTTCATGTACTACGGTTTCCGCTATTTGCAGGTGGAAGGAGGGATTCCGGATGGAGAGCCAAACCCCGGTGGATTGCCTGTCATTATGGGTCTGGAAGGTTGGCACACCCGCAATGCGGCGCAGCGGGCAGGCAAGTTTTCCTGCAGCAGCGAATTATTCCGCCGGACAGACACCCTCATCGACTGGGCGGTACAAAGTAATATGGCCAGTGTACTAACGGACTGTCCTCACCGCGAGAAGCTGGGATGGCTGGAGGAAGCCCACCTGATGGGCAGCTCCCTCCGCTACAACTACGACCTTGCCAGCCTCTATAAAAAGATCATCCATGATATGATGGGCGCCCAGACGGCCGACGGACTCATTCCCGAGATAGCGCCTGAGCTCGTGGAATTCTACGAACCTTTTCGCGACTCTCCCGAGTGGGGAAGCAGCAGCATCATCGTTCCGTGGTACTGCTACCAATGGTATGGCGACAAAGAGACATTGGCGGAGAGCTATCCCATGATGCAGCGCTATAATGATTATCTCAAGGGTAAAGCGCAGGACCATATCCTGTACCAGGGCTTGGGTGACTGGTATGACCTGGGGCCGGCCGATCCAGGCGTCTCCCAGCTGACACCGAAAGGGCTAACGGCGACGGCTATCTGGTACTATGATCTCTCGATCCTGGCAAAAACTGCCCGGCTGCTGGGGAAGACGACGGATGTGCAGCAATATGAACAGTTGGCGGCGGCAGTGAAGTCCGCTTTTAACAATCAATTTTTTAACAAGGTCACGAAACAATACGGCACAGGCAGCCAGACGGCCAATGCCATGGCCGTATTTGCCGGGCTGGTAGCGCCGGCGGATAAAGACGCCGTGGTAGCCAATATCGTAAAGGATCTCCGCAGCCGTAACAACGCGCTGACCTCCGGCGACATCGGGTTCCGCTATCTGCTGAAAGTGCTGGCCGATGAGGGCAGGGCGGACGTCATCTTCGACATGAACAGCAGGAATGACGTTCCGGGTTATGGATACCAACTGGCGCATGGCGCCACCGCGCTCACTGAATCCTGGCAGGCCCTGCCTTCCGTCAGTAACAACCACTTTATGCTGGGGCATATCATGGAATGGTTTTACTCCGATCTGGCGGGGATACGTGCCGCGGATTCATCCATTGCCTTCCGCTCCATCGTACTTCGCCCGCAGATCGTTGGCAACATTACCTGGGCGCAGGGGGACTATCATTCACCTTATGGAATGATCTCTTCCCACTGGAAGAAAGAAGGCAAGACCTTTGACTGGAGCATCGGCGTTCCCGCAAATACGTCTGCCACGGTCTATTTGCCTGTGTCTTCGGGGGCCGTCATCACGGAAGGGGGCAGGCTTTTGCATAACAGAAAAGATGTCCAGGTCCTTCGGAATGAGAAAGACAGACTGGTCCTTCACCTGGGCTCAGGGAATTATAATTTCAGGATAAGGAAGGCAATGCGGTATCATCGGAAAAGATGAAGGAAGTGTATCGAAATAGTAATATCTTATTTCCTCGTAAACTTTATCTCCATCGTCTTGAACTCCTGTCCTCCTGTCGCGGCATTGGCATACATTTCCATGGTCTGGTGATTGTCGTCGACAAATTTCAAAACCTCCCGGACGGGAATGTCTTTTCCGGAAGCCGGGTCAAGCATGGTCCCTGTGAAAGTGATGCTATTGGTGGCTGCATCCCAGGTACCCGTGAGGTTCATCATGCCTGTTCCCATATTATCGATCCAATTATTCAAAAAGATCTTCTTGGCATTGTCATAGGCGGTTGTACTGATGCCTTCGAAGGGTTGGCCCATGAAATTACCGGTGTTGGTCCCTTTCAGGTACCTGCCGCCCAGGATCATCTCATTTTTCATTTCCCCCGTGCTGTTCATTGGTTGTGTGTTGGGCGCCATCCACATGGTGATAGCGCAGGTCCAGGTGCCTACCGATTTCGCCATCATTTTATGAATGTCTCCGGGAGTGGAATATGCCATCATGGCTTTCATGTCGGCGTCACTCTGTGCGTGGGAATAAGTAGCGATGGACAGCGCGGAGATTGTCAGCAAAGCAAAGGTTAGCTTGTTCATAAAAATCGTTTTGGTGGACCTTAAGGTACGGAAAATAGTAAAATGTTCCGTCATTATAGTTAAAGCTTACATCGTTTTGGGGAAAACTCCCGGCGGGTAACAGGACCGGCCCTAACATTGGGTTCACTCCTTCAATACTGCGGGCATGAGAAAGTTCAGCGTGATGACGTCTCCTTTTTTCCAAGGGGCGCCGTGGGTATATAACTGTAAATAACTAAATTACGACAAACCGCGTTTTACAAAAGAGTAGTTATGAAACCTTTTTTTGCATTTATCGCTATCGTTTTTTCATCTCTTACCATCGCAGCCCAACCGGCCCTGGACCTCCAGGCGCATAGAGGGGGCAGGGGGCTCATGCCTGAGAATTCCATCCCGGCCATGCTGCATGGCGTGGAGTTGGGCGCCCGCACCCTGGAGCTGGATTGCGTCATTTCCGCAGACGGGAAAGTAGTGGTGTCGCATGACGTTTTTATGTCCTCCGATATCATGCTGAAGCCGGACGGATCGGCTCTTCAAAAGAGTGAAGAGAAACAATACACGCTGTATACAATGACCTATGACAGCATCCGGCGATTCCCGGAAGGAGTAAAACCTCATCCGAAATTCCCTGAACAGGCAAGTATCAGGACCTATAAGCCCTTGCTGGCAGACCTCATCGACAGCGTGGAGGCATATGTGAAGGCACACCACCTGAAACCCGTGTATTATAATATGGAGACGAAGTCTTCTCCGGATGGGGATAATATCCTTCACCCGGAGCCCGGTCAGTTTGTGGCGCTGGTGATGGCTGTAGTGAAGTCCCGGGGTATCGGCAGCCGGGTGACCATCCAATCCTTCGATCCCAGGACCTTACAGGTGCTGCATAGGACCGACCCCGGTCAGACGACGGCATTGCTGGTGGAAAATGCGGATGGATTTGCGAAGAACATCGACAGGCTGGGGTTTACGCCCTCCATTTATAGCCCCAGTTATCTCCTGGTGAATGCGGACCTCGTAAAAGAAGCGCATGCTCATAACGTGGCAGTGCTCCCCTGGACGGTGAATAAGGAGGTCGATATCAGGGCCATGGCTACACTGGGCGTGGATGGGATCATCTCCGACTATCCGGACAGGCTGGTAAAGCTTTTCGGCAGCTATCAGAAACGCTAGCTCTTTTTCCCTTTTGACGGCGCCCTGATGTATCCGTTGAACGAGATGGGCTGGCGGTTGGTGCTTATTACCTGGAGGGTCCCATAGCCGTCGTCCGAAATGCTAAGCGTCATTTGCTGGACATCGCGGTAGTCCCTTGGCTTTACCAGGATCGTCCATCCTCCCTTTTTGCCAGGCGTTGCAGTGTACTCAAAATCTTTCGAGGTGAATTGAATGCCTCCCTTGCTTGGATCAAGGGGCGCCTGATAAGCTCTCCCGAAATAGGGAAGATAGCTGATCACCGAACTTTTGGTAACCCGGAGGTCGTAGTCCGATGTAAGCTGCCGGGTGCGTCCGCTCATGGGCAATGCCGTTTGAGCGGCAAAGACAAAAGTTTGAGAGTCCACCAGGCTTTTTATAGCAGCTGCTTTTGCCGCCTTTTTGTCTTGTTTGGTATCTTGCGCGTTCATATGACCGGGAAGGCTGGTGAGCGCCAGCAGCGCAAGGATACAAATGCTGTAGATAGGTTTAATGTTCATATGATAAATTTAAGTAATTGCATTGGACATGAGAAAAAGGATTTTGTTATTTTTTACAGGATTGGTCTTTGCCATATTATGGTCTTCCGCCTCTACTGCCACGAAGCTGGGATTGCAGGCGGCCCAGCCATTGGTGATTTGTGTCACCCGGTTTTTCCTGGCAGGGGTGCTGATGCTGGTGATCGCCCACCTGGTACTGCGCAGCCGGCTGCCGGTTGGCCGCGAATGGGGGCAGCTGGCTGTCTATGGCCTGTTGAACATCAGTCTTTACCTGGGACTTTATGTCGTGGCCATGCAGCATGTGTCTCCCGGTCTGGGGTCGCTTGCCATCGCTACTAATCCCGTGTTCATTAATTTAATATCGGCGTTGTTCTTCCGCCAGCGGTTGAGGATATATACGCTGCTAAGTTTGCTGCTGTGCAGTGCCGGCGTAGTGCTGGCAGCCTGGCCTTTGCTGCAGAACAGCGCTGCGACGCCCGGGGGGCTGCTGTTGCTGCTGGTGAGCATGCTGGCTTATTCCGCAGGCGTTCTTTATTTTTCCCGGGTGCCTTGGAATGGTCTGTCCATCCTGGCCATCAATGGCTGGCAGACATTGATCGGAGGGGCATTTCTTCTCCCTTTTGCCGCCTTTGCCTATGATGCTTCGCGCAATAGCTGGGACTGGCATACCATCGGAGCTGTGCTTTGGCTGGCCATCCCCGTTTCCATTTTCGCCGTGCAGCTGTGGCTCTACCTGCTGAGGGACAATGCCGCCAGGGCCTCTTTCTGGCTGTTCCTCTGCCCGGTGTCGGGCTTTCTCATCGCCAATGTGGTGATGAAGGAGCCCATCGGGGTTTATACCATATCGGGTATGGTGCTGGTGATCGGCGGGCTCTATCTTGTACTAAGTAAGAAGGGCGTCTGATACATTTGGGTTATATTTATCAACCAAATGAGCAAAGCGGACAATACGGATTACGATGCAATAGTGGTGGGCTCGGGTCCTAACGGACTTGCGGCAGCGATCACCTTGCAACAGAAAGGGCTTTCCGTGCTGCTGGTAGAAGCGAAGGCGGAGATCGGCGGTGGTATGCGCAGTGCGGAGCTGACTTTGCCGGGATTTGTCCATGATATTTGCTCGGCCATACATCCCATGGCCGCCAGCTCTCCTTTTTTTAGTCAGCTGCCTTTGGCGGCGCACGGACTGGAATATATCTATCCTCCTGTATCTGCGGCCCATCCTTTTGATGACGGGACGGCAGCGGTGCTTCGTGGCTCAGTCAGTGAGACGGCGGCCTTGTTAGGCAAGGATGAAGAGGCCTACCGCCAACTGATGGAGCCATTGGTGAGCAACTGGCCGTCGATTGCTTCCGATGTGCTGGGGCCGCTGCATTTTCCAAAGCATCCTTTATTGATGGCTGCCTTTGGGCTGAAGGCGCTCCCTTCCGCCATCTGGCTGGCAAGACGTTGGCAGACCAAAGCCGCAAAGGGCTTGTGGGGCGGGATGGCGGCGCATTCGATATCACCGTTGACAAACATTGCTACTTCTGCCGTCGGGCTGGTGCTGATGATAGCAGGGCATCTTAAAGGGTGGCCATTGCCCCGGGGCGGAACGATGTCGATAGCGAATGCGCTGGCTGCTTATTTTACTTCACTGGGGGGTGTCATACAAACTAACTTTGAAGTAAGGTCTTTCCGGCAGCTGCCATCTTCACGGGCCGTATTGCTCGATGTTACACCCAGGCAATTGCTACAGATGGGAGGACATTCCTGGAGTACACTCTATAAATCACAGTTGGAGAGATACCGCTATGGTATGGGTGTCTTCAAAGTAGACTGGGCGCTGGATGGCCCGATACCCTTTACGGCTGAAGGTTGCAGGACAGCAGGTACGGTCCACATCGGCAATACCCTGGAAGAGATAGCTGCGGTTGAACAACAGACCTGGGAAGGACGTCACCCTGAAAAGCCATTTGTATTATTAGCGCAGCAAAGTATCTTCGATCCATCGCGGGCGCCCGAAGGGAAACATACCGCATGGGCTTATTGTCATGTGCCTAATGGCTCCCGAAATGATATGACGGCGCTCATAGAAGGGCAGGTGGAACGCTTTGCTCCCGGCTTTCGTGAGCGCATTCTCGCCCGCCATGTGATGGATACGGCGCAACTGGAGTCCTATAATGCGAATTATATAGGAGGCGATATCAGCGGCGGAGCGATTGATATACGGCAGTTGTTTACGCGACCGGCTTTGCGGTGGTCACCTTACCGGACTTCGGAGAAAGGTATATATATATGTAGTGCTGCCAGTCCTCCCGGCGGAGGAGTACATGGGATGTGCGGATATCATGCGGCGAGAAGAGCCCTAAAGGATATTTTTAGGCTCTTTTGAAGTTAGTTTTTCTTTACGTATAAGTTAATTTTCATCACTGCAATGTAATTGCAGGACTCAGACTGACATTTGTAATATAAAAACGACCCCACTTCAGGGATCTCTCTGCTAGCACCAAACCCTTGTGCTCTGATCATTGGCTATAATTACTTTACCAGCCATTTAAACCTGTCTATATATGATCACAAAGAGGAGGGACATTGCCACGCTCCTGGAAGTTCGACAATTCATCCAGGAAAACTTTTCGAAGGATATTCCCATATCCGCTATTTGCCGGGAATTCGGACTCAATCGCACCAAGCTGCAGGAAGGATTTCATCAAATGTATAGCACGTCCGTGCATGCATTGATCTCGAATATGCGTATGGAAAAGGCGAGAAGCATGTTGCGGGAGACGGAAGAGCCGGTGAAAGTCATTGGAATGGAGTGCGGGTACAAGACGCTTAGCAGCTTTACAAGAGTGTTTACCAGACTGCATAAGGTGTCGCCGACACGGTATAGAGTACTATCGATCCGTAATGAAAAACTCTCAGAGAAAGTTAGCTGATCGGTTAACTAAAGCTGTCGATTGGGAAACAGTAAAATTTGGAAGAGAGTGGTTAGAGGTTGTAGATTTGCTGAAGTTATTTAATTCAAACCTATCCAGACAAGTCATATGAAATACACAATCATTATCCGATGTATCAACAGGTCTAATCTTCAGCATCGTACTTGCAGTTGTTCAGAAGGTACGGTCATCCACTAATAGTTCAGAGAAATTCAACCACCACATTTAACGGTTAGTAGCGCCCGTTCTTCAGGGCAGATTTTCTAAGGTCTTACTGCGTGAGATATAGTAGTATGCCGGTTTTTTGTCCGGCGTAAAAGTCCTTCGCATGCGCGAAAGAGAAGCTCCCTTTTGGAGAATCCAGGAGAGACAAGTAATTCTTTATCCGAAAAAGGTGTATATGCAAAAGAAAGCAATTATAATAGGAGCGGGACCGGCAGGATTGACAGCTGCGTATGAGTTGCTGAAACGTACAGACGTTGTGCCGATCGTTCTGGAAAAAAGCGAATATATAGGAGGGATATCCCGGACGATGGATTATAAGGGCAACAGGATGGATATGGGCCCGCATCGTTTTTTTTCCAAGTCGGATAGAGTGATGGACTGGTGGTTGAAGTTATATCCGTTACAAGCGGAAGGTAAGGATGATCTGACCATTCATTACCAGAATAAAAGCCGCACCGTAGAGACAAGCCCGACTACGCAAGACCCTGATAAAGTGATGTTAGTGATCCAGCGGCTCACACGTATTTATTTCCTTCGTAAGTTCTTCGCCTATCCCATACAATTGAGCATCGATACATTACGGACATTGGGATTGGTACGTACCATTAAGATAATGTTCTCTTTTTTATGGGTGCGGCTATTTCCCCGTAAGCCGGAGAAAAGCCTGGAAGATTTTATCATCAATAAGTTCGGGCGGCAGCTGTACCTGTTGTTTTTTAAGGATTATACGGAAAAGGTCTGGGGTGTTCCCTGTCACCAAATATCTGCGGAGTGGGGGGCTCAACGGATCAAAGGGGTTTCACTCAGCAAGGCCATCGCCCAGGCAGTGAAAAACCTTGCTAAGAAAAAGGGGAGCGATCTGGGCCAAAAAGGTACCGAGACCAGCCTGATCGAACAGTTTTTATATCCCAAAAAGGGCCCGGGATCCCTGTGGGAAGAAGTGGCCCGCCAGGTGCAGGAGATGGGGGGCAAGGTATATCTCAACCAGGATGTAACCCAGATCTGCCAGGTCGAAGGAGCCATTGAAGCCGTGACGACCACAGACAGCGCCACAGGAGAGGTGCGGACATGGGAAGGCGATTATTTCTTTTCCACCATGCCAGTGCAGGAACTCATTGCCGACCTGGATGGGCGGGTTCCGGAGGAAGTAAGGGAGATCGCGGCAGGATTGCAATACCGGGATTTCATTAATGTCGGTATCCTGCTCAAACGACTGTCCGCGCGGAATAAACAGGGGGTATATGAGAAATTGGAGCTGAAGGACAACTGGATCTATATCCAGGAAAGGGATGTGAAGGTGGGCCGGCTAATGATCTATAACAATTGGGGGGATGGGATGATAAAGGACCCCAACACCACCTGGATTGGGATGGAGTATTTCTGCAACAAAACCGATGACTTCTGGGCGTTGGACGATGAGGCCATCAAGCAACTGGCTATCCGGGAACTGGAGAAGATGGAATTGGCAAGGGTGGATGATGTCCTGGATATCACGGTGAAACGGATGGAGAAGACCTACCCGGCTTATTTCGGGACTTATGATCGATTTGATAAGGTGCGAGCCTTTACGGATCAATTCGCCAACCTTTTCCTTGTAGGCCGCAACGGGATGCACAAATACAATAATGCCGACCATTCCATGCTGACAGCAATGGTGGCGGTGGACAATATCATCGCCGGGGAGACGGCCAAGGCCAACCTCTGGGCGATCAATACGGAGCAGGAGTATCATGAGGAGAAGGAGGCTGCTACCACCCAGCCGCAACAGGAAGTACGGCCATCAGGGCAGACCCGTCCGCAGGGCGTTCCAGGCTTTATGGATTATCTCTGGCGAAATAAATGGAACCGGGGATATGTGGTATTTGCGCTGGCCGCTTTTTTAATCCAGTTTGTACTCTTTAAGATAAGATACCCTTTCGCGAACTATATGCCTGACTCGTATAGCTACCTGGAAGCAGCGTATACGAATGCGGACGTGAACATGTGGCCGGTGGCTTATTCGAAATTCCTGCGGCAGATCAGTGTGTTCACGCATTCGGACAAGGTGGTGGTGGGGGTGCAGTACTTTTTCATGCAGTGCAGCGGGATGGTGTTTCTTTTTACCCTGCTGTATTTTCTAAAGCCAGGCAAGGTTGTCAAGAATATATTGTACGCCTTCTTTCTTTTTAATCCCGTGGCGCTGTATGTGAGCAACTATATATCTGCGGATGCGCTGTTCATCGGGCTGAGCCTGCTGTGGCTGTCAAGCCTGCTCTGGGTGATCTATCAACCGCGACGCTGGCAGATCTGGGTCCATGCCCTGCTGCTGCTGGCTTGTTTTACGGTGCGGTACAATGCGATCTATTATCCTTTGATCTCGATCCTGGCTTTCCTGCTGTCCCGGCAGAGCTGGCCGCGGAAGCTGGCAGGCATCGGGTTGGGAGTTTTGCTGGTATTGGGGTCGTTTGCTTATACGAGTAATAAGATGCTGGAAGTGACGGGGAAAAGGCAGTTCTCGGCTTTTGGTGGGTGGCAGCTGGCGAATAATGCGTTGTATATGTATGAGCATATACCTGCAGCGCAAAGGGGAGAGGTGCCGAAGAGGTTTGCAGGATTGGAGAAGATGGTGAGGGAGCATATGGATACGTTGAGTAGGGTGAAGTTGACTCACGAAGACTCTGCTGCCAGCTTTTTCTATTTGTGGAGCGATAAAGGGCCGTTGGTGCAGTATATGGTCCGAGATTGGAAGAAAGATACGGTGACGCCCGCTTTTAAGCGGTGGGCTGCCGAAGGGCCTTTGTATGCTGAATACGCGATGTTTTTAATTAAGAAATATCCGTTACAATTTGCTGCTGAGTTTCTCCTACCTAACTCTGTAAAATATGCAGTTCCGCCACCGGAGTTCTTGGGGGTATACAATATGGGTGGGGATAGTGTGGGACAATTGGCGAAGAATTGGTTCAATTATAAGACACAGAAGGTGAGAGATCACAATAATAAGAATACGAGGATTGCGGTCGCGCAAGTGTATCCTTTCGTTGGGACGCTGGTGAATGTTTTTTTGCTAATATGCATGGCTGGGTTGGCGGCTTTTACAGGATTCAAGCAAGGAGATAAGGGATTGTATCGGCTACTCTATATAATGCTGTTCTTATGGCTGTTAAATATGGGATTTAGCATATTCGCTTCGCCGATCGTGCTGCGCTACCAGGTGTTCCCCATCGTCGTGAGTTTGTGCATGGGGGTATTGGCGGCAGAGGGGATTATTAAATGGGGGAAGGAAGAGGAGTTAAAAAAGAAAAATATTGCGATATGAAAACGAGAAAGATTATTGTGGAGATTGTTTGCTTTATCCTGATGATGAATTTTTTTTATGATGGGATTTATAAGGTGGCATATTGGCAAAATTTTGGGGTCTGGATGTATTATGCTCCCTTGTTAGATCCTGTCTCGGGAGTGCTTAAGTACAGCATTCCCATTGGTGAGATAATTCTCGCCATATCGTTCTTTTTGCCTCGATTTAGGAAATGGGCCTTATATGTATCAATAGGAACACTGCTAATATTTGTTTTTTGGATTATGACAGTATCTCTATTCACACATCGTCTTTTTTGGCCTTTTCATGCGCTATGGGCGAAGCCGAACTGGGTAGAAAAAATGTTGTTCGCGTTGGCTTTTTGCTGGTTGTCTTTTGTCGCTTTGATTCTTCAGCGGCCTTTGGGTTCTCGCCAATCCGACTCGAAATTTTTGCGCAATATGCCTGCCGATGCTAGCTAGGGCAGGTGACGGAATATCTGTTCCGTATCAAAACAGGTAAGGGAGAGCCGAAAACCTTTGAGAGAGTAGGCAAAATTATTAACTATTAACACTTTTTTATGAACAAGGTAAAAATGTTCTTCATCGCTGCTGCTTTAGTGCTAACTACCGCTGGTGTATTTGCCGGTAAAGCAAGATTCGCAAATCCAACCAATTTGTGGCTTTATGAACCTACTAGCGGCGTCGCCAAACAGATCACTACTGGTGCTCCTGTAAGTGGAAATTTCAATGCAGCGGTAGGTAATATTCCTGCGCCATTGACTGCTTCTGTTAGCGGTTCTACTTACTATCTGTATCAGATCGTAAGTGGCGTTTATACTCCAGTTAAAACTACTTTCTAGTAATAAGAAAGCAAGTGTAATTTCGTTAAAGTCAATGAGGTGTGCCTAGAGACATCTCATTGACTTTTTTTAATAATTATTGATCTGAAAAAAGGAGATGGGGGTGGGATTTGATGGGTCCTGTGAGCCAAATATCACTATGGTATTATTTTTATGTAGGGTATAATACCAAGTTATCGTCGTGACGAACAAACCGGATGAACGATCATAGATGTCGAAATTATAGAATCCTGGCAGATCTGGAGTGGCTGGGTAATTTTTAAATTTATTTATTTCTCTATTTTCTAAGATTATGGTGTCTGGAGTGGAAGCATCATTTACTTGCTGTACGATTTTAAATGAACTATTTCCGGATGCAAGATTAATAAAACGTATTCCAGAGGAGCTGTCGATAATTGCAGGTACAGTGTCTTTTAATAATATTGTATCAAATTTCGGAGCATTACCGTATATATAGAATGAATAAATGCCACCGGAGGATAAGTTGAGGGATGTTTGCAACAAGGTATTGGTAGTGTCAGCAGACGAGACCAGAGAGATGGTACTGATTCCTGGTTCAACGGAGTATTCCATGCCGGTTAATGAATATAATGGAGTTTGCTGGTTGTAGAAATCAGCAGGAGTGGGGGTAAAATATGTGTACAAAGATGGTATGTCTTCCGTTGCGAGAACTATATTGAGCGATACCCCTCCGGTGGGGATATTATTTTTTTTACAACTATAAAGCATGATACATGATAATAGAAGTAATTTTAAGTGATTTTTCATTGTGCTGCATTTTATGTTCATGTGTGATTAGTAAGTATAGCCTGGATTTTGGGTTAGGTTGGGGTCTTTTACAATTTCATTTCTTGGAATAGGATATAACAAAGAGTTTTCCGACCAGAATGGTTTGATTGGCTTTAATATGTTGACGGCTTGTCCTATTCTTTTAAGATCAAGCCATCGGTGACCCCATTCGGAAAAGAATTCTATTTTTCGCTCATGTACTATTGCAGTTAATAGATCAATGGAGGATGATGCATTGGTGCCGGCTAAGCCGGCCCGACTTCTTATAGCATTAATATCTGCAATGGCGTCACTTAACTTATCTTCATAGACTCTTGCTTCTGCTCTAATCAAGTATTGTTCCGCCAGCCGGAGGACCATATAGTACTCACTATAACCTCCGACGGGTTTAGCTTGCCCTGGCCCCACCTTGTATTTGTATGGGAAATAGTATTTTTTTCCAAAGGTAGTGGTGCTATCAATCCAGAATTTTTTTCGCAGGTCACCCTGTTCAAAAGAGTCAAGCAGTTGTTGACTTAAGAAAAAACGTGGTGGGTTTGAATTGGAGTTTAATTTTAAAGGAATAATAAGTGCCGCCTCGGGAGTGGCGTTATAAGAAGCGGCTTGGTTGGTTTGTTGTAATTGCCATATCGCTTCGGAGCTATTAACTAAAAAGATATGGTTTAAACTGTCCGTAAAGGAGTATAAACTTGTGTTTTCAATAATTGATGAAGCTTCCCTATCGGCATCGGACCATCTTCCCAAGTATAAATACACCCTGGCCAGTAGTGCCGTTGCTGCCCATTTGTTTGGAACAATGCGTTGTCCATTTCCTGCCGAATAGTCGGGTAGCAATTTTGCCTGGGCGTCTAATAAATCAGATAAGATCAAGCCGTACACTTCGGATGCTGGTGTTCTGCCGATCAAACCCGTCTTTTGCCAATTTGTAGATGTTACCAGCGGAATGTCGCCAAACAGATTTATGAGATAGAAGTTTGCAAATGCCCGAGTGAATTCGACTTCTCCAATCAATTCCTCACGCACTGAGTCAGAAACACCAGAATAATTTTTCAAACCTTCCAAAATAGAATTGGCCTGATAGATGATGGAGAAGGAGGGAACCCAAAATACGTTGCTTACGAGGCTGTTCGTTGTTGTAAGATTGTTTTGTTGAAACGGCGCATAAGAGCCACTTGCTGCCTGGTCAAAGGGGATTAACTCATCAGCACTCATTCCCGAAAAAATAGTCATTCCAGAGCTGGTTAAGGTCTGGCCGTTGTTTATCATTTTGTAATAAATACCCATTACCGCATCAATCGCCTCTGCATCGGAAGAAAATACTACTGGTGCCGATATTAACCCTATTGGAGGTGATATACTGATATTTTTTTTGCAACTGGCTAGCATTAAACAAAGAAAAACTGCTAAAAATATTCTAGATTGTAACATAGAATGGCATTAAAGATTTAATGAAAGACCCGCGGTAAGTATTCTCGCTTTTGGAAGCGATCCAAATGCATTTACTTCCGGATCCAATCCTTTATAACTACTAATGAAGAATAAATTGTTCCCCTGGACATATAATCTACAGTTCTGGATGCCAATCTTTCTTAGTTTATCCTGTGAAATTGTATACGACAAAGAGAGGTTTTGAAGGCGCACAAATGAAGCGTCAGAGATCATTGCGTCGGACTGGGTGAAAAATCCATCGCTTGTAAGGGGCATCGTAGTGAATCTTGATACGTTGGTGACATCCCCGGGATATTTCCATCTGTTCATTACATAGGTCGGTTGATTGGTATTATCGCCGGCAGGATTTGTGCCCAATAGGAAACTTCCTGCTCTTTGTTTTTTAAAGTAAAAAAAAACAGAGATATTCCAGTTTTTATAACTTATTTCATTTGTGAAACCTCCTTCATAAATAGGAGCCATATTATAGGTGTATCTGTCGTCTGATGTAAGATTTGACTGATCAATTGTTATCTGGCCATCTTTGTTTTTATCCTGAAATGTGTACTGGCCTGTTTGGGGGTCAACCCCTGTGACATGGAGATATTTTGAGATGCTTAAAGGTTGCCCGATTTTATATAAGTCTTGATAAGGAGACTGAGACAGATTGGGATATGATAATAGTTTGTTCCTATTGATACCTATATTGAATTTTGTATTCCATGAGAGATGGGGGGCGCCTATTATTTTCCCGGTTAAATTAACTTCCCATCCGTAGTTCTCTACATTTGCCGGACTATTGGAGGTGACAGAGAAGAATCCCGTGAATGCAGGAGTTGGGAATTGAACTAGCTGATCGTTGCAACGGTTTCGATACCATGTAACTTGTAAATTGAACCTATCTTTCAAAAAACCGAGCTCGATGGCGCTTTCCAGTTTTTTATTTACCTGCCAGTGTAGTGTGGAGTCTGTATGGGATGTCGGTGTCAATGGCAATATGGAATTGTAGGTATAACGGTAGAATTCCCATAGGCTAAGGAACGAGTAGTCTCGTATCTGGTCTCCACCAGTGCTTCCATAACTGGCCCTTAGTTTGCCAAAACTTAATATAGGGACGTTTTTTTTAAACCAGCCTTCTTCGGTGAAAATCCATGCCATACCTATCGAACCAAAGTTCCCAAATTGTCTTCCTGGCCCGAATTTTGTGGAACCATCCCTTCTTGCATTCAGGGTCATAATATATTTATTTTCCCAGTTATAATTCAGGCGGGAGAAAAGTGCTTCGTATTTGTATTCTCCAACTCCGTTGGTTGCATATTTGACAGGAGCATTTTGCACAGAACTCAGCAATGCATCATCAACATAACCGGAGCCCGATAAGAAGATGGTAGACGTTTTGTTGTCTTGTTCGGAAGCCCCTACCATCAAATTAAGTCTTCCTTTACCGATAAAAGATGTATATTCTATTTGTGGCTCAATGATGGTGTTATGTGTATTTGTCGAGCCAAAACTGGATGTTCCGGTAGGATTTAGAGAAGGATCCTGACCCTGTATCGGTACGAGATAAGATTGGTTGGTTTGAGCATAGTCATAGCCAAGGTTGGATTTGATTACAAGACCCGGTATAATCTCATAACTTATTAATATACTGCTATTAAGAAAATTGGTATTAAAATTATAGGGTTGAATCAGAGCCTGGAATAGGGCTGCTTTATCATTGAGTGGTGTCCAAGCCGAATAGTTTATCTTATGTTGTGATGTGAAAACAGGGGGAGTATTGGGAGGAAGTGTAAGTACCTGCGGTGTATAAACCATGTCGCTGGAAGAGACCGAATATGTTCCAGATAAAGAGATCACTAGCTTCTGATTTGTAGACTTATGATCTATGCCTACCGATAAGGACGCTCTCTTATTATCACCGGCGGCGGTCAGTATTTCCGTTAGTCTATTGTACCCTGCTCCTATTCTAAAGGTTGTTCGATTGTCTCCGCCTGACAGGCTCACATCAATTGCGGTTGCCTTTCCGGTGTGTCCAAAGGCATATTTTTGCCAATCTGTATATCTGGTCGTGTCCCATACAGTTAGGTCCGGGGCGGAGTTTACATCGATGGGAATAGCATCATTTTTTAGCGCCTCCTCCCTCATTTTCAGGTACTGCGGAGTATTTAACAGGTGATAGTATTTTGTTATCTGGCTGTATCCGCTATATAAATTTATATCAATATGTGATTTTCCCGCTTTGCCTTTTTTTGTCGTAATCAAGATCACACCATTGGCGCCTCTTGAACCATATATTGCAGTTGCATCAGCGTCCTTTAGGACGCTAATCGACTCGATATCCGATGGATTTAAGCTAAAAAAAGGGCTTTGTCCGTTTGCTGGGCTTGAGAGACCTGACTGAATCAGACCCTGTGAACCTCCGGCATAGCTTGAACCTCCGGCAAGGTCCAGTATCGTTAAGGGAACACCATCAATTATATACAGCGGATCAGAAGGGAAATTGGGATTGATTGTATTTCTTCCTCTTATTTCAATTTTGACGGCGCCGCTGGCATAACCACTAGTATTTGTTACTACAGTACCTGCAACTTGTCCTTGCAGTGCATTCATTACGTTCATTACAGGCTGTTTGGCAATTTCTTCAGCTCTGACGACCCCAATATTCCCCGTAGCCAATCTTTGACTCGTCGTCCCATAAGCCTGCACCACCATCTTATCCAACTCATTCGTCGCCGGCTCCATTACCAACGTAAACGAACTCCGATCCCGTACCGGTACAGCCTGCGCCTTATACCCTATAAAACTCACAGTAATGACATCATCCGCCCCTACATTGTGCAACGTAAACCTTCCATTCGCATCCGTCACCGTCCCCCTTCCCGTCCTTTTCACCACCACATTCGCATTCACCAACGGTTCACCCTTATCATTTGTCACCCTTCCTTTGATCTCCGGAATACGCGAACTATCGGACGATTCAACAGTCACAGAACTCCGCACCTCCTTTTTCTTAATAAAAACCGTCGTCCCCTCCAGCGTGTACTCCAGCGGCTTATCGCGCAGACACACTTGCAGGAACAAATCCAACGCCACGTTCTTCAGATCCACCGTCACATTACCCGCCCCCTTGAGCGTCGCTTCCTCCCCATTCTCATAAAAGAACCCAAACCCTGTTTGCTTCTTCACCGAAGCAAAGACAGTCTTCAACGGAACATCCTTCCCCGTAAAGCTGACGGTCTGTGAGTAGGTAGCAGCGCTTACCTGGAGGCAGAATGCGAATAATAGTACAGCAGATGCTTGCATGGCCAATAGTAGTTGTTTCGGTAATGAGGCAACCCCGCGGACGGGCCTCATTATCAGCTGTTTTGGAGAGGATGGCCTACCCGCACGAGGGGGACAGCCAACCTGAAAAGTAAAATGCATACCTTTGTCAAGTTTAGGTGTAACAAATGGAATCTTTGCGGAATCTAATCTTGAGATACCTGAACTTAGCCGGAATGTGCTCGCTACACTTCCGGTTTTTTTGTGCATCTCGCGGAGAAGGTTTATTGAGAAAAACTTCTCAGAGGTGTATAACAGTTATTTCGATACGATCAACTTCTTCCCTTCAATATGAAAGTGCAAATCCGGTTTCTCCAGGTGCTTTAAGATCCTCGACAGATTCAGACTGCGGTCAATCTCACCATCGAACGTATAGTTATCGGGGATCGGCATGGTAAATACTACTTCGACATCGTACCACCTTGCCAGTTGACGGAGGACGTCTGCGATGTTGGCGTTGGCATATTGGAAAAATCCTCTTTGCCAGGCAGTCGCTGCGGCGATGTCGGCGTCTTTTAAGATGGTGATGGCTCCGGAATGATCGACAATGCCTTGTTCTCCCGGGGATAGTACGGAATTCCCGGAGGCAGCGGCTATGGATACTTTCCCCGTGATCAGGGTAGTCTTACTACGCAGCTCATCGTCGTAGGCCATCACGTTGAAGGACGTCCCCAGTACATTCACCGACAGGCCGCGAACCTTCAGGGAAAAAGGACGCGTATTTTTCGCGACTTCGAAATAGCCTTCGCCGGTAAGCTCCACTATCCGGGAGTACCCGGAAAAGGAAGTAGGGTAGCGCAGCGACGAGGCGTTATTCAACCAAACTTTCGTTCCGTCAGGCAGCACGACTTGAAACTGTCCCGCCCGGGGCGTGGTCAGCGTGTTGTAGACGATGGCAGGCGAAGCAACCTTTTCAGTGCCGGCAGTATAGGAGAGTAAGTTCTTTTCCTTTGAAACATGTGCGGCGCCCTGAACGGCGAGACGTCCGTTTGCCGCGCTATCCAGCACCAGCCGGGATCCATCCCCCAGCGTCAATGTCGCCCTGTTCCCTCCAGGCGCCACGTCCTGTGCGACAACAGGAGTTGGCACAGAACGGGCTTTTGAAGGAGCATGAAACAGAGAAGCCAGCCAAAAAAAGCTGGTAGCAAATATGATGAGGAGAGAAGCGGCGACGACATATACACGAACGCGGGGCCAGAGAGGACGAACCACGGTAGACGAATACCCTGGAACCTTGATCCTGGCATCCACCTTATTCCAGATAGCAGCCTGGATCTCATGAAATTCCCTGAGCTCCTCATTCAGACCATCCGGATCGCTCAGCCGATCGAAGACCAGACGATGCTCATCGGAAGCTCGTATCCATTCCTGCAGCTCCAGCTGCTCTTCGACCGTCAGCTCATCTTTCAGGTGCTTAATAATCAGATCCTTTATCCTTTCGTTGGTAGGGCCCATGGCAGTGTTTTACACTTAATTGAAAACGCGCACTGTAGTATGACGGCAGGGAGCAACCATTGTACTCAAAAAAATCACAAAAATTTAAAGATTTCTTAATAATCGTATGAAGAAAATATATCAGGGGAGAGACAAAGACATGATCGCGAACCTCCAATAAAGATTCTATTCAAAAGCCCGCAATATATTACAATAAAGACCGATCAGTGCGCCAACCAACATGTTTTTATTCAACAAAGAAACACGTAAAAGTTTCACGGCCCGTAGCTTGTAATTGCGCACCGACTGATTATTGATCGAAAGCGCTGAAGCAATATCTCCATTCGACATTCCTTCGAGGTACGCCATTTTAAAGACGGTACGGGTACTGCGGGGCAATTTCTCTATTTCCGCGTAAATAGACCGCAAGACCTTCGTCTTCACGTCCTCATCCAGTTCGCCTTCCGCGGGTGACTGCAGCAATACATAGATAAGCTCCTTCTGCCGCTGGTTACGCCGTTGTATATGACGGAGAAAATCCAGGCAGGCGTTGCGGCCGGTGATATAAAGGAATGCTTCTATATTTTTGATGGTGTGTAAATTGTGACGCATCTTCCACAATTTGGCGAAGATGTCGGCCGTGATGTCTTCGGCATCCTCACGCTCCGTCACAAACCTCTTGACGAAGTAATACAGCCTGGAGTAATATCTGTTGTAAATAGCTGTAAATGCTACGCTATCACCTTGGCTAAACTGGACAATAAGATCGTTTTCGGGTTGCTCCATCAAAAAATTGCCTTCAGATAAACGGCATGCCATGGACGGTAATGCCCTAACAATAAATAAAATGAAATAAGGACAGGATGCAAAGACGGGTCGTTCTTAGCCCTAAGAGGAGAGGTTTAATATAACAGGACTAATTTAAGAAGGTATTTGACAAAAACGCAGGATTTTTTACCCGCTGTTAAAATAGGTTAAAGCTGAGGACGAAAATATCCGCTGTGAACAGGACGCCAAAACCAAAGCCTCTGTTTTATCGGAGTATAAAAAATAAAATTCATGCTCACAGCAGACGCAGTAGCTACTTGGCTGCAACAGACCGTTTGGCAGTCTCTGCCACATACACCCGCTTCTTACTCGTCAGATATTTCTCCCTGATGATCTCACTCATCGGCTTCATAAACACCTTGCTTTCCACCCAGGAAACAAGATCAAGGTAGGCAAAAGCCCTGGTCTCAAAACGATTTTTCTCGAAATGCTTGATCTTCTCCAGGAACTTTTCAAACTCGGCCTTTACGGAATGCCTTGACATGTGGAAAGAAGTCCGTAGGAACTTGAACATTTCCTCCTCCACACGGGTAAGGTTCTCCTTCTTAGCCATAAATCGATATACTGACTTGGTAAGCGATTCCATCAGCTCGAAATTGCCCAATTCATAGTGAGCCATGAGATGCAATACCCGCGCATAGCTCTGCAGATCGTTGCGCATGTCTACCTGGTCATTGATGATCCGCTGCAGATAGTCGATGCAGGTGGCATAATCGCCACTGCCGAAGTACAGGGACGCTATCTTATAGTTGAGAACAAGGATCCTGTGTCTGTCGATGAATAGGTCGTACTCGGCCAACTTCTGCTCGATCTCGGGGACCATTGACAGGCCTTCCTTAAAATTTCCCCGCATAAAGACCTGGTTGATCTTCGCTGTGGTGATGTATACAAATGACTGGATACGGAAGTTGTCATTTTCGCGTACCCTGTCCGTCAGCGCGAATTCCTCGAATTGCCGCAGGGTCGTCTCAAACCGCTGGTGATTCCGCAGATCGAAATGCGCATTGAGCAGATTATGGAGAGCTTTGATGTAGTGACCTGTTTCTACCCTGATCATCAGGCGGTCTTCTTCGAAGAGGTCCAGCCACTTTTGGGAATAACGGTAGTACATAAGAAAGTCCTGGCGGATAAAAGCATACCAGTTATAGATCTGGTAGAGGTACAGCCGCTCATAGAAGCCTGTCTGCTCCCATGCGTTGGGAGGCAATTGCTCTTTCAGGAACTGCTTGATCCGTAGTTCATCTTTCTCATTCCGCGCATGTCCGTTCTTGATATACCAGCTATAGACCAGCAAGGCCAGGTTGGACAGCCGTGCCACCATATCTATCCTGCCGGATACTTCCAGGGACTCCGCCGACAGCTGTTCCGCCCGCATCTGCATGCTATGGGTGATATGAAGCGTCTCGATCCTCTTCTCCAGCCCAAGGGCAAGCGCCAGGAAATTGAATTTCTGGTTGGCCTTTGCCGTGTCCTTCGCCCGGTCTATCAGGCGGAGACTTTGCTGGAACAACCCCTTCTTATAAAGAATATGCGCATAGTCGAACATTTCGTTCAGCTGAAGGTCGATGCTGTCGGCGCTTTTCAGCAGCCTGAGGCTGGCCAGGATCTGCTTGTAAAGATGGGTCTTAAGATTGGAGAGCTGCGGCTTTTCGATGCCGGGGAGCTTCTTCAGCAAGGCTTTTTCGTCATAATCGTTCAGTTTATCAAGGGCGTCGAATAATTGGACGATCTTAAGGTCTTCTTTAGTGGAGCTACGCTTAATATATAATTTGAAATGCCTTTTTTCAGCTTTTTCGAGTGAATGAATAAGCTGGAATAAGGTATCTGAAAACCGGTTGGCCATAATGAAGTAATTATCCTGAAATTCAATCCTGTCAAGGATTTACACGCTAAAAATATCATTTTGACATAATTAACTCACCAAAAATATGATTAGAAAGGCAAACTGGCGAATCTTACTTTTGTCTCAGAGAATGAGATAAAATATGGCAGCAATCGTTTAGCAGGCATTCGTAAGAGGCTCATTCGAACAAAATCAGTCCTTTCGGACGAACCGACCGAGTCGGTTCATAGAAAGCTGAGTAGATCAATACAAAAGATATTACTACCTTTTTTCATATGGCAAGCAATCGTTAGCGCCCGATGTTTCTACATGGGGCTTTTTTTTTGCAATCTAGGCAAGATTTTACATATTAATAACATTCCACTCCTATTTATTTTTCAATGGCTGTAAAAAAGCCCCCGCAATTCCTGCGGCTTATCTAAATGATTAACCTGCAAGCATTTAAGATTCCCTTCCAGCCGCCGAATCCATAAATTTTCCCCGAAAGCACCAAAATACACTAGTTTTTTTTACACCGCCCCTTGTTATATACATCATATTGTCGTCTTAAATAGAATAAAACAGATGATGCTTCCTCAAAACTGCTAAAATTGCTAAAAATTTTCTGAAAGATGGTCGAAACTAACCGCATTTTGTAATGTCAGATTGACAATTCGTGTATAGATGCACACTGTTTATGTAGTTTTTTTCAACCCTGAAAAGGAAACGTATAATTTGGCGGCTTACATGCTGACTGCCGTAACCACAATAGTTTTGTTTTTAGTTATATAAGTGTAGTGTTTTCTCATGTGACTTAGGTCCACAAGGGGTTTGTTTCTACAAAGCCCTTGATTGTTTTCAGACAACAGCACCCTGCCTAAAACCATTTAAACCCCTTTCCAAAACTATGTCGCTGGATTATGATAAATATTACCAACAGCTTTTGATCACCCTTTCCGCCTGCCAGGAAGCAGCCGCCACTGAAATTGAAAGTGTCGAAGCCTGCTTTAAATGCAGCCTCGATTATTGGGGAAAGATCCAAAAGCACATCAGAAAACAGGAATTTGCCTCCGTCGCCGACGAGATCCATTTCTTCAAAAACATCAAGCCCCGGTTTGCCGCTTACATAGAATATTACACCTGCCGTTATCATGCCCTGTTATTCATGCCGGCTGATGATAAGCTGGAACTGGCCCGTTTCTGGAAATGGGAAATGCGCAAAACGGAAAAGTTCTTTGAGAGCAATGAAGACTTCTGCCGGTATATGCAGGAAGATGCATCTGAAAAGGACGAGGAGTTTTTCTTGCGGTCCAGCAACAACGGTGTACAGGTAATGCATGGCCGGATCCATGACGTCGATCCAAGAACGGCTACGCCCGGCGATTACCTGGTGACCATGATCGGCGCGTATAAAATGTACCAAACCTATATCAGGGAAGAAATGAGTAAACTAGGAGGATATTTTTTTTTAACTAAGTAATATTATTTATTTTGGTATCCAAATTGCATCATTGAGGCCCGACTATCCATTTAAACTCTTCTCAGACAAACGGAACAGCTACGTTCTACTCCTGGAATCAGTAGCTGCTGAACCTCTTTAACAAACCTTCTCGCGCACATCATGACCCTTTGCCTTAAGGCAAACCTTCCGCATGTTAAAATTTATCATCACTAGAAAAAAGACAGCCCGTGCAATCATTTTTCTTTATACGCCAGGACGGCAGGAACGTAAAAGTAGATCTGCATAATATTCTCTACATCGAGGCCCGTAAGAACTATACCCGCCTTGTAATGACTGACCGGTCAGCCATGGTGCTGATCACCCTCAAACAATGGGAAAGCATCCTTCCCCCGGATCTTTTCTGTCGGGTGCATAGAGGATACATTGTAAGCATCGAACGCATCCTGTCCTTCGACAACAAATTCGTTTATCTACCAGGCATGAACATTGCCATTGGAGAACAATACAAGAATGCGTTGCCATCGACGGTGACCATCGTTGCCAGCGAAGCGCCCAGGAAAGATATCCTTTCCGACCTTGAGATCTGTTAAGAAGTCCTTTGCAGGATCAATAGGCAAAAAAATGGTACCTTGGGAGGTGTTTTAGACGCTTTTATGAATGCACCATCCCTGCCTGAAGTTTGGCTGCGAGGGCCCCTCCCCGGCATTCCCTCTCTGTTGCAACCTGTTGCGCATGCCCTGTTGCAGGCCCGCGAAGAAGTGATGGTTCTAATGGAAGGACTTCCGGAGCATCTTCTTTGGGAACGCCCCGCCGCCGTGGCTTCCCCCGGTTTTCACCTGCAGCATCTGGCAGGCGTGCTGGACAGGCTCTTTACCTACGCAAAAGGACAATCCCTCGATCATCATCAATTGACGGCACTTGCCAATGAAGGCTCGCCGGGTGCGGACACAGACCTGAAGGGGCTGCTGGACCGCTTCAGCCGCCAGGTGGACCTGGCTATCCGGCAATTGGAAGCTACACCTGAGGAGCAACTGACAGAGACCCGGGCTGTGGGAAGGGCGCAGCTGCCTTCCACTGTCCTGGGATTGCTGTTTCATGCGGCAGAACATACACAGCGACATAACGGTCAATTGTTTGTGACTGTACGGGTATTGAAGGAGAAAAATGATATTCAGGCAACCCCCCGGTGAAAGGAGGCGTTTACATTATCGTGTTCAATTATTCATTCTAATCCAGGCAAGTCAGAGAGATTTGGAAAAATTGCTTCATATTATCAGCGGATGCGCTAACCAGGATCGCCAAAGCCAGCAAATGCTGTACGACCAGTACTACGGGCTTTGTCTAAAGGTGTCCTTTCGCTATGTGAATACGTATGAACAGGCGGTAGAAGTGACCCATGACGCGTTTTTGAAGATGTTCCGGAACTTCAGCCGTTTTGAGGTGAGAGACGTGGACAAGCTGGAAATGCTGCTGATAGGATGGATCAGGCGGGTGGTGATCAATGCTGCCATCGACTACATGCGCAGGGAAATGAACAATCACCATTCGTATCCCATCCCGGAACACGTCTGGGAGCATAAAGACGAAGGGCAATCTTCGGATAATTCCTTGTTATACAAGGAATTAATGATAATGGTAAAGGATTTGCCGCCGGCTTACCGGATGGTATTCAACCTGCACGTCATCGAAGGATATTCGCATCCGGAGATCGCTAAAATGTTGGGTATCACTACAGGAACCTCTAAATCTAATCTTTCCAAGGCCCGGGCCCATTTGCAAAAGGTCCTGACCGCGGAGAATACGGAAACAATATTATGTCAAACGTAAATGACAATAACCTGGACGACCTTTTGCGGCGGGCTGCTGAAAAGTACCCGCTCAGGACGGATAGCGCCAACTTTGATAAGTTGATGTCCGACCTGGAGAAGGACCCTTCCCTGATCCTTCCCCCCGTGAAGGAGGACAGGCGGAAGCGCAGGTTTTTCTGGCTCTTCTTTTTACTGCCGTTGGCAGGAGGGGCTTACTATGCCTGGCATACAGCCGCAGGCCGCACACATGAGGCCGGGGTGGTCCGGGAGCAGCCGGTATCCCCCGTCAAAGAGACCGTTGCAACGACTACGCCGGCGACAACGGAAATAGAAAGCAGACAACAGGACAAGGACAACAGGCTGACCGACAATACAACCGAGAACAATACAACCAAAAACAACACAACCCCAAACAATACAATTAAAGACAATACGACAAAGAACAATGCCGAAAAGGACAATACCGAAAAGAACAATGCTTCGAAGGATAATATCGCCAGGACCAATTCAGCAACACCCTACACGTCGAATGATCACAGCGCAACCGGCCATACGGCAAAAGACATTATAACGAAAGACAACACCACCAATAATAATAGAACGCCACGGAAGAAGCCAAATGAAGAAGCCGGAAAAGGAGATGCTGCCACCGCCGGGAACATTGGAACAGCACAGGGGAACATTGGAACAGCGCAAACGAAGCATACAGGCCGCTCTGGCAACAGGAAGATTGCCGGCCTCGACGAGAAGAAGAACGAAAATGAATTTGCCGCCGGTGACATAAGCGGAGCCTCCCGAAACAGCACCACCACAATGGCGCCCGCAAGGACACCCTCCGATCACCAGGTATCCCTGGCGTCGACCAAAAATTCGGTGGCCGTCAACATACCCGTGAAGGCAAAGACGGAAGAACCCGTGAAAAAAAGCGCGGATGCAAAAGATAAGATCAAACTGCAAAAACCCAAACCTTCTTTTTACGTGGGTATCATGGGATCACCTGACCTGAGTGTCGTCAGATTCCAATCCATCAAAGCGATGGGCAGTAACTTCGGACTGTTGCTGGGTTATAGCTTCAACAGCCGCTGGGCGGTGGAAACAGGTGTCTATTACGACCGGAAAAAATATTATACGAACGGTGAATATTTTTCCAAATCGAAAGCGCCGAGGCTCCAGGACGTGGATCTCAAGACGGTCGACGGCGTCTGCAACATGTGGGAGATCCCCCTGAACGTACGGTATAATTTTTCTTCGGGGAACAACAAAATGAAATGGTTTGCCACGGGCGGCCTGTCGACTTACCTGATGTCAAAGGAAAAATACTCGTTCACCGGTTATTATTGGGGTAATCCCAACTGGAATGGAACGTATACCTACAAAACGCCCTACCAATATTGGTTCTCGATACTCAACCTCAGCGTTGGCTATGAACAACGGCTGGGAAAAATAGGTAACCTTAGACTGGAGCCGTTCGTAAGAGTTCCGTTGGCTGGCATCGGCACCGGCAGCCTATCCATTATGAGCGCAGGCCTCAACATAGGCATTACGCGCAGGATCTGGTAACGATCATTTAACGATTCAACAGTATGTATGCTGAAAAAAAGAAAATTTTTTTGGTGGGGCATCCTATTGCTCCTTCTCCTCGCGGCAGGCTGGGGATACTACCAATATCAACGGCCCCATCAAAGCGCCGCAGGCGAAACAGCCAACGTTACCATCGGAGCAGACTCACTCTATGGGCAGTATGCCCGTGATGAGAAAAGCTGTGACGCAAAATATCTTGGAAAAGTGGTGGAGGTCAGCGGCCGGTTGTCGGAGGTCCAGCAAAGCGGTCAGTCAGAGGTCTGGATCTTATCCACCGGCGCGGCTGGCACAGGCGGCGTCAACTGCCAGCTTTTCCCCGGGGAAAAAGTACCGGAGCCACATCCAAAACCCGGCGACCAGGTCACCGTCAAAGGACGGTGCACGGGCTTCCTGATGGATGTAAATCTATCCGACTGTACAGTCATAAAGAAGTAAAATAAAAAAAGACAGATATGCAAAAACTCTTGCCTTTATGTATGATCCTTTCGGCAGGCGTATTGATAGCATCTTTCGCAGGATGCTCCAAACAGAGCGAGGACAAGCTGGCTCCCGCCGTTCCATGTGATACGACGAAAGTAAGCTACCAGACACAGATCGTCAGCATCCTCCAGGAAAATTGTTACCCCTGCCATGGCAACGGCAGCACAGCGGGCAGCGGCGGTATCAACCTGAACACGTATGTCAATCTGAAAGTGTATGCCGACAACGGCTACCTGGTGGGAAATGTGACGCATGCTGCAGGGTTTCCGGGCATGCCCTATGGCAAGCCGCCTTTACCGGCCTGCGAGGTCAATACCATTGTTGCCTGGGTACACCAGGGTGCAATTAATAATTAATCAAAATAAATCAGATCCCGACTATGATACAGATGAAAAAATATCTCGCGGCAGCCTCCCTCCTGATCCTGGTTCATTCAGGCGTCCATAGCCAGGTGTATCTCACCCGGGCAGGGTTTGTAGGATTTTATTCCAAAATGCCATTGGAAGACATCAGGGCAGAAAATAACCAGGTTTTTGCCGCCGTCGATCCCGGTAAGAAGACCATCGCCTTCAGCCTGCTCCTGAAAGGGTTTGTTTTCACCAAACAGCTGATGCAGGAACACTTCAACGAGAACTATGTAGAAAGCGATAAATATCCAAAAGCCTCTTTCTCCGGGACGTTTACAGGCGATGTGCCCCTGGACAAGGACGGTACTTACAAGGTGATGGTAAAAGGCAATATGTCCCTGCACAATGTCACCCGGCCTGTCGAAACGCCTGCTACCATAGAGGTAAAAGCGGGACGGATCATTGGACTGGCAGAGTTCAAAATGAAGCCGGAGGACTATAATATCAGCATCCCCTCTTTAGTGCGTGATAAGATCGCACAGGAGATGCGTGTCAATGTCCGAATAGATTGCGGTACTAAATAAATAAAACTACAAATGAACAAACTTATATTTTTCCTGCTGGCCGCCGTTTCTTTCCAGCGTCTCCGGGCCCAGGATAGCACGCTCCTGCATATGCTCAACGATTCCATGGAGGCGCATTCGGGCAAAAGCTATGTCAGCGGCACCTTCAAAGCCACCCATATCATCAATATGCAGACAGTGGAGTCCACGGTCGCAGGGGCACTGTCCTTTGTCATTCAACACCGCTTTGGCAAGCTGAATAGCGGCAGCTATAACTTTTTTGGATTGGACAATGCTACACTCCGGCTGGGGCTCGACTACGGCATTACGGACAGGCTGAATGTCGGCATCGGTCGCAGCTCCTATCTGAAGACCTTCGACGGCTTTGTCAAATACAAGCTCCTGCAGCAGACGGATGGACGACAGATGCCTGTTTCGGTGAGCGTACTGGGAACTGTCACCAATTATACACAGCGCATAACGGGGAAAGAATACCTGACGGCCAACTTAAGGACTGCCTATTCAGGTCAGCTGCTGATAGCCCGGAAATTCAGCAGGATACTTTCCCTCGAAGTCATACCGACCTACCTGCACTACAATCTCGTCCCTACGGTCGCTGATAAGAACGACGTATTCGCACTCGGCATGGGTGGCCGCGTCAAGATCACCAAAAGGATGAGCATTAACGCGGAATACGATTATTTGCCTTCCAGCCAGGTGGTGTCGACCTCCGTTCACAACTCGTTCTCCCTGGGGTGGGACATCGAGACGGGCGGGCACGTATTCCAGCTGGTATTCAGCAATTCTCAAAGCATGCTGGAGACCCAGTACCTCACACAGACGGATGGCACATGGGGAAAAGGGGACATTTATTTCGGGTTTAATATATCACGCAATTTCAACCTGAAAAAACACACAAAATAAGCTGCAAGCTACAAGCGACAATCTGCAAGCCAGGACCTAATCAAACACTTGTAGCTTGCGGCTTGCAGCTTGAGGCTATGCGAGCGGCATGAACAGAAACAAACTAGTATGGCATATTTCGGCGAATACCCTACAGGTGCTGGGCAACCAATGCCTGGGGGTGTTCATCTTTTTATTGATCTCCCGTTACCTGGATAAACCTTCCTTCGGGGAACTCAGCTGGTCGCTGGCCGTGCTAACCTTCACCACGACGCTTCTCAGCCTGCGGCTGGAGCAGATCGTGGTACGCAACGTGGCAGCCGGAGATGATCCGTCCGGCATGCTCACGTTATTTGCAAGCCATAATTTCGTGATGGGACTGCTTTTTTTCGGAGCTTTGTCGCTTGCCTGTTACTTTTTTCCCAGCCTGAACAGCCAGCATCACCTGCTGTGGATCCTGTCCATCAGCCAGATCTTAACTTTTTGGGGCCTTCCGTTCCGGCAACTGCTGGCAGGCCGATCGGCATTTGGATGGCTGGCCCTGCTGGCGTCCGTGTCGAACCTGGTCCGGGCCGTTGGACTTTACCTATGGATGGTGTATGCTACGTTGAGCCTGCAGGCCGTGGTCATTCTATTTACGTTGTCGTCTGCCCTGGAGCTGATCCTGGGGACATGGATCGTCTGCATCCGCCTTCATATACCCTTTGGGATGCCGAATCCGTTTCCCGCTTATGTCAGGCTGCTGAAGTCGTCCCTTCCGCAAGTCGGCCTCGTATTCCTTAATGCAGGCATCGCCCGGATAGACTGGATATTGCTGGGTTTGCTATCAACCCCTGCCCATACGGCCGAATATGGTTTTGCTTACCGCGCCTTTGAATTCGCGCCTCTGCCATTATTAGTCCTGGCTCCTTTCCTGCTAAACAGATTCTCCAGGGACGGCGATCCGGACGAGGGGTTCCTGAATGCGCTGGTACGCGGAGAATTGGTCCTGGCGACGCTGCCGACCCTGTGGCTGGTGATCATGTGGGCGCCGATGGTCGATGCATTCACGGGCAATAAATACGGGCAGGTCAATACCTTTACTTTCCTCATCCTTTCCTGTTGCATCCCTTTTCAATACATCATTAACCTTTACTGGAGCTATGAATTTGCCCGCAACAGACTGTCCCGGATATTTTCCATTACTGCGGTGACCACTGCCGTGATGCTGGCGGGAGATGTTCTGTTGATACCTCCTTATGCGGGAATGGGGGCCGCCTTGGCCTTCCTTGCGGCAATGGTCGTACAGTACGTGCTCTATACACGGGCTTCCTCGTTCGCGCGTAAAAAGGACTGGGCGGGTTGCCTGCTTGTTTCCATCTCCATCACTGTATGCAGCGGTTTGGCCGCTATCAACCTCACCGATTCACTGATACTGCGACTGATGGTAGCCAGCGTCCTCTACTGCCTGTTGGGAAGGCTGACAGGACTGCTGAGAGCAAAAGAAATGATAAGTTTAGCCTATAAACCGTACTGATATGAAAAAATATTTACGGCAGCTCGACTGGCCCCTGCTGATCTTTCTTGTGCTGTTTCTCAATGTGAAACTATATATAAAGGTCGCGGCCATCGTCATAGCCGTGCTTTTAAGGGGCAGGCCATTCTTTGTGCGCGATGGAATAAGATGGTGGGGTTTCTATGCAATGATGATCGTGCTGGCCTTTACCCATATGCTGCTGGCAGGCCCTGCACTGCCCTCTCCCGCATGGCTTGCATTTGGCCTGGGATGCTGCTACTGGCTGCTGGCCATGCTGGCAGCCTGGCAGGTATTCCTTTTTGTCCAGCAGGGCGACAGGGAGAAGATCCATGCAACGGTAGGCCTTTTCTTCCTGCTGAATGCCGCCATCATGCTGATAGCTTTTTTTCACGTGTGTATCGAGGCGGGCGTGCTGAATCCTTATAACTATGAGGGTGAGCACCGGAAATATTTCATCGGCACGGGGGACAGGATCACTGGCATCGGCCTGGACAGCAGCGTGACGGCTGCCCTCATCAGCGCCTTTGGGGTGCTGTATTTTTTATACAGGAATAAAATAGGGCAGGCCCTGCTGTGCTTCATCACCGTCCTGCTGGCCACCAGCAATACAGTGAACTATCTGCTTATGATCGTCCTGGTGTTGAGTCTCCTGTTCTACTCGCACCGCCTTCAGAAAAGTATGATCGTTGTGTTTTTTTTACTGATGGTCGTATTTTCCGCAAAGGTCTCTCCGTCTAATCATCAATACGCCAGTAACCTGCTGGGCCGGGTAGTAGGAAAGAATGCATATGAGGAACCGGTACCCATCCCCAATGCCAAATGGAACCAGTTCGTCGAAAGCAAAACAGTTGAAGTGAAAGAAGACAAGCTTCATGCATTCATGAACAAGCTGTACTCACCCGGGAAAAAAGATAGCCTGAAGCAGCAATATACAGGGTGGAACCTCTCCGGCAGACGTATCGCCTGGCAGCAGTTGGGCCGTTTTTACAAAGATCATCCCGGCCTGTTGCTGCTGGGTACGGGCATGGGGAATTTCTCGTCGCAGCTGGCTTTTCGGACCACAGGCCTGGGTGTTGCAGGCGCCTATCCCGCCGATAAGACCTACATCCATCCTTACTTCAGGGATAACTACCTTTTTATCTACCTGTATTACCACACCCGGGACGAAGGGCAGCACAGCGTCATCAACAAGCCTGACTCGGTATACGGTCAGCTGCTGGCCGAATATGGGCTGGTAGGACTGGCTTGTTTTGTTATTTTTTACCTGTCCTTCTTTGGGAGGCATTTGCGGCTGTGGCCGGCCCCGGGCGCTTCCAGAACCTACGGCCTGCCGCTGTTGCTGCTGATGGGAGGAGCTTTTTTCACGGAATATTGGTTTGAACAATTGTCGATCATCATCCTATTCGAATTGCTAATGCTGCTGGATAAAGAACCATGGATCCAAAAGTCACCATACTGATGCCTGCCTGCAATGCGGGCAAATACATCGCCGATGCGATCTGGTCCGTCCTGGAACAGACTTACGCCGACTTCGAGCTCCTGATCGTCGATGACGGCAGCGTCGATGATACGGTGAAGGTCGTTCGGCAGTTCGGCGACCGGAGGATCCGGCTGCTGAGCAAAGAGAAAGAGGGTATATCCGCCGCTTTGAACGCAGGCCTGCAGATTGCAAGAGGTAAGTATATAGCCCGCTTTGACGCCGACGATATCTGTCTGCCACAACGCTTGGAAAGACAGGTGCTCTTCCTGGATGGTCATCCGGCCTACCTGGTAATTGGCAGCGATGCCGAGTATATTTCCGAGAACGGGGAGCACCTTTTCCATTTTCGTTGTGCGGGTCATACCCACCGGGAGATCATCGGTAACCTCTACCGGAATTGCCCTTTTATTCATTCCGCCGTCATGTACCGGAAAGATCCGATCGTGAGGATGGGAGGATATTCCCGGTACGCCCATAATTTTGAGGATTATCTTCTCTGGGTACAATTGTTAAAGACGGGAAAATGTTGCAACTTGCCAGAGCCGTTGATGAAAGTGCGCATCAACCCTTCTTCCGTCACCATCGATGAAAAGTGGCGGGGCCGCCGGTTCCGTCAGCTCAAACAGACCATCCTGCAAAGAGGCATTATCACCAGGGAAGAGGGCGACGAGCTGTGGAGCATTATACAACGGCAGGATAACAGAAAGATTAAGGAAGGCGCTTATCATGCCCTTTGCGGGAAAAAGCTGCTGGCGGATAACTACCGGCCTGCGAGGGCCCGCTGGCATGTGACGAAAGCCATCCATGCCAATCCTTTTCGATTCGATAATTACGTTCTGCTGTCGGTGAGCTTTCTTCCCCGTGGATGGATAAAGTGGTTGCATAGGATAAGCCCCGGGAAAATATAGATCATATGAAGCGTCTGCCTGCACAAATACTAAGGATCCTGTCCCGCGACGAGAAAAGAACGTCGGGCTGGCTGCTGCTGTCCGATGTTGTCGTCAGCATCGCGGACATCGTTTTCCTGGCCCTTTTGCTGGTGATCATCCAGTATTACACAGGTGCAGGCGCCACTGGAAAATTATCCTTTTTGCCGTCAACGCTTTTCAGCCAGCATACCCTTGCGGTGATCGTCATATTCTTCCTCCTGTTCAGTCTCAAGAACCTGGCTGGTTTCCTCGTCTATCGTGCACAATGCAGGTTCCTCTTTCGCGTGGCTTCCCGTATTTCCAGGGATAAGCTGACGCAGTACCTGGAGGGGGGGTATGCCGGATATATCGACACGGATTCATCCGTCCATATCCGCGAGGTCAGCTATGCACCGATGGAGTTCTGCCAGCATGTGCTCGGAGGATTCCAGCAGATGATCACGCAGGCTGTCCTTATTCTCCTGGCGGTTGCAGGGATCGTTCTTTTCAACGCCCGGCTATTTTTCCTCTTATTGGCTATTCTCCTTCCTCCTGTCTTTGCCTTGTCTTACCTGTTGAAAGGGCGGCTGCATGTCATCCGGAAAAATGCGCAGCGCAGCAGCGAAAAGTCCTTGCAGCATTTGCAGGAGGCGTTGGCGGGATATGTGGAAAGCAATATTTATGATAAGAACGAAATATTCCTGGACAGGTTCCTTCATTACCAGCGGCAATATAACAGCTATCTCTCCGGACAAATGATTCTCCAGGGTGCGCCCTCCCGTCTGATTGAAGTATTTGCGATATTGGGCGTAGTGGTCCTGATACTTATCCATCAATGGTCGGGATTGGCGGGTAATTCGGCTGTCATCACCATCGGGGTATTCATGGCGGCGGCCTACAAGATCATACCGGGGATCGTAAAGTTGCTGAACCTCAGCGGACAGATCAATACCTATGCCTTTACGCTGCAGTCGTTGACGCCTCCGGACGTACTGACGATCAAAAAAAATAAAGAGACGCCGTTTGAAAAGATCAGCTCAGTCCGGTTGGAAGATATCCATTTCTCATACGATGGCCGTAGTGTCTTGAAAGGACTGGACCTGGATCTTAGGGGCGGCGATTTTCTGGGAATAGAAGGGCCCTCGGGAAAAGGAAAGACGACCATTGTGAATGTACTGCTGGGCTTTTTGTCACCCGAAAAAGGAAAGGTGATCGTCAACGGCACCGACGGCATGCGGGAGGCCTGGTGGCGGCGGATCTCGTACGTAAAGCAACAGTCCTTTCTCATTCATGATTCCATCCGGAATAATATTACCCTGAACGACGCGGCTTGCGACGAAGCAAGACTACGAAAAGCCATCGACGGGGCGGGCCTTAACGACCTGATCGAAGCGCTGCAGGGCGTCGACACCGTCATCAGCGAGAATGGCCGGAACATCAGCGGCGGTCAACGACAGCGCATCGTGCTGGCCCGGGCATTATACAAGGAGGCGGACCTCATCATACTGGATGAACCTTTCAATGAGCTGGACGAAGATTCCGAATGTGCGCTGCTGAGGCATTTCCTGCAGCTGGCACGGACGGGAAAAATGATCATCCTGATCACGCATAACAGGAAAAGCCTTTCATTTTGTAATAAAATCATCTCCTTACATGAGCAGCCGTCCTAAAACATTGGTGATGTTGACGCCGGCCTTTCCTGCCAGCGAGCAGGAAACCAGCTGGGTCACCACCCAGCAGCTGTTTGTGAGAACATGCAGGGAGCAATTCCCATCCCTGCGGATCATCATATTATCCTTTTATTATCCGGAATGGGTGGGGGCTTACGACTGGCGGGGGCTGGAGGTATTCAGCTTCGACGGGGCCAGAGGGGGGCAACGGAAACTGCGGCGGATCTTTTTCTGGAAGGATGTATGGAAAAAGCTGAGGAGCCTTCACAGGGACAACGACCTCATCGGCCTGTTCAGCTTCTGGTGCGGGGAATGCGCGCTTTTGGGTCATTACTTCGGAAGACGCTATAGACTTGCCCATTTCTGCTGGCTTTGCGGCCAGGATGCAAGGGAGACGAACAAGCTGGTGAGGCTGATCCATCCCCGTCCCCAGGAGCTGATAGCCATGTCCGACTTCCTTGTACGTGAGTTCCAGCGTAACCATGGCATCCGGCCTCAGCATATGATACCGAATGCCATCGACCCGGGCTTCTTCCCGGTGCTGCCTTCTCCGGAAAGGGATATCGACGTACTGGGCGTTGGATCCTTATCACGGCTGAAGCAATATGATGTCTTTGTGGATGTCATCGATGCTTTGCATGCTTACTTTCCTGGTATCCGCAGCCTCATCTGCGGGGAAGGGGAGGCGCGGGCGGAGATCGAGCTGCTGATTGAACAGCGGGGATTGCAAGCGAATGTGGCGCTGCCGGGTCTCACGCCGCATAGGGAAGTGTTGGGGCTGATGCAGCGGACAAGGATCCTGCTGCACACTTCCAATTACGAAGGCTTTGGCGTCGTATGCCTGGAAGCATTGTATGCCGGGGCTCATGTCATCAGCTTTTGCAAACCAATGGATCAGGACATCAGTCACTGGCATATCGTCCGCGACGAGGAAGAAATGATCCAAAAAGCCCTGGATCTGCTGGGTGACCCCACGACGGAATATAGGCCTGTATTGCCTTTCACGATGAATAATACGGTAAGGTCCGTCATGGACCTTTTTACAAAATAATACCACCATGTCCAGTAACGAACCGGAACGGATCATACAAAAAAACATTTCCTATCATGATGAGGTGGCGGAAGAATACAACGCCATAATGGAGCGTCATCAACCCAACCAGCTGATCAGACAAAGGGTAAGGGAAAAGTTCTGCAGCCTGGTGCCACAGGGGAGGGTGCTTGATTTTGGCGGAGGGACAGGACTGGACCTTGGATGGCTGACAGCATCGGGTTATGAAGTGGTTTTTTGCGAGCCATCCGTGGCCATGCGTAAAAAAGCGGTGGAGTGCATTGGCGCCACCGATAAGGTGAGTTTTTTGGAGGACGGGCAGACGGACTTTTCCACCTGGGAGAAGACAAGCCCATTTGCTGAAAAGGTAGATGCCATCCTTTCAGATTTTGGTCCTTTAAACTATATCCCCGACATCGGACATCTGTTCAGTAGTCTTTCAAAAGTGATCAGGCCCGGCGGGCACTGTGTGCTGCTGGTATTACACCTCCCTTTTAAAAAAAGATGGAAATGGCATCGCAGGAACGCACTCGCCAGCCTGCTGTCCGGAAATACTTTCCGGATGTATATCCCTTACAGGGACCATCAGCAAATGGTTTTTGTACACACGGAAAAGGAGATCGCCCGGGCGGCGGCGCCCTGGTTCAGGTGTGGCGGGTCCGAACTACTGGCAATGCATGATTTTACCTTAATACACCTTATAAGAAATGAAGAGGCTGGTTAGAAAAATGCTGATGGGGAATACAACATTCAGCGAGTATTCCAGGATCACGATCTCCGGCGACGTTCAGGATAAGGCCTGGCTGGAGTTCGATGGAAAGGTCGTCGACGTATCCCTGAGCCATTGGCTGCTGTGCATCGAGCCCCTGGTCTTCGGGGTATGGATCGGGCAGGGGCTGTCACCGGATGGGAAATACCAGCTACGTTTCAGCGACGCTGCCATCGTGAGGTTGCAGCTGCTACATCGGATAGAGGACAACGGAGGGGTATTGCTTTTACTGGAGGTAAAACATTGTCAGCTGCTGCAGCTGGACCCCATTCGCAGGTGGCTGCTGTATTACAGGTATTACAGCAGGGACAAGATGTCGTACGATAAGTTCAAAGGATTTGTGGCCGCCTATAGCCATCCCCGGCGGGTGCGGCTCGTTTCTTTCAGAGAGACAGACCAATACAATATTTTCCCTATGGATTTGCTCGGAGAGATCCCTTTACAAAATAAATATGTGTTTGGACTGAGACATTCAAACAGGACCCTGGAAAGGATCGTGGCTGCGGGCAGGATAGTTGTATCCGAAGTGCCGGCGGCCTGTGAGGACATCGTCTATAAACTGGGGAAACATCATAGCACCAGCCCTCCCCAATTGGAAGCGCTGCCATTCCGGGTAAAATGTACAAAAGGCTTTAAATTTTACTATCCTTCCTGGGCCCTTGGCTATAAAGAGATCCGCATACGGCAGAGCTTCAACATGGGAAGCCATATGTTGCTGTGGGGAGAAATAGAAGGGGAAGAAAAGGTCAATGAGGGGGATGCCCACTCTTATCTTATCCATTTCCTTCAGTATCTGCACCTGAGAGGGCAAGCGCATGGCTGAGCACCAGCTCGGGCGTATACCTGGTCAGGCAATGTACGTCGCCAAAGGGACAGGTTGCTTTCATGCAGCCCCCGCAGGGCAGGTCGGATGAGGACAGCAGTAGCGTATGGTTACCCATCGGTCTGCTCCAGTCGCTGCGCGTGCTGCCAAATAATGCCAATGTGGGAACGCCCGAGACCCAGGCCATATGCATCAGACCCGAATCCTCGGAAAGTATGAGCTTTACATGCTGTAAAATAGAAAAAGCTTCTGCTGTCGTCGTCTGACCCGTCAGATCCAGCAGGCGGACTCCCAGCTGCTGCCGTAGCTCCGCTGCCTTTGCGGCGATAAAAGCCGTTCCCAGCACAATGAATTGTGTCCGTGGCCGCCGCAGGAGCCACAGCCGGGCAAAGGCTGCATAGTTGTTAATATCCCAGTTGCGGGTGATAAAAGCGCCCGCAGGGTTCAGCGCCACCAGGTCATCCTTCCCATTCCATCCTTTGTTGTACAGGAGATCCAGCCCCTGTGTGGCATTTTTCAATTGCAGGTGATGACTGGCCTGGTTTGGCCCCAGACCCACGGCCCCGATGGTCAGGCGGTAGCGCTCGGCGGCGGACACCGGAGAATATTTGTCGTACAAAGCCCATGCCTTTGGTCGCAGGGTCTTTCTGACAATGTCACTGTAGATGTTGTTTTGCAGATCGAGGATGACATCATAGCGGCGCAATAAAAGACGGGGCAGCTTCAGCAGCGTATGCAGTAAGATCTTCTTATGATCTCTGCCTCCTCCCAGGGCATAAACATGGTCGAAGAGATCAATGGCCCCGGGAATTCCCTCCGTCTCCTCTCTTGTCAGGAGGTCCAGCTGTGTTGAAGGCGGCAGGCTCTCACGCAATCCCCGCAGATAAGGCAGCGTAATGACAACATCTCCCATGGCCTGCAGCCGGATGGCGAGGATACGTCGTGGCAACTGCTGCCGGGTCCATGGTTTTGCAGGAATATTCATGATGCCTTGCTATTGTTGAGTGATCTTGTAAAGATAGACATCGCTGCCTTTTTCGATGGCTCCTTCCCGGCTGTCGATCAGCTGAAGATGAAAGGTCCTGGAAAAGCCTACGTCCACCTTGTCCAGCACTTTCGGGGAGCCCAGGGTGAGAAGATAAACCTCCTTTAATCCTTCTTTTTTGAAAAAACGCTCCAACCCCGCGGTATAGCGATGCGGGTTGCCTTGCATGGCCGCCATGTCAGGGCCCCATGTTACAAAGGACACTTTCATTCCCAGGTCGACGCAATAAGCCGGTGAATCCAGGTAGGCCACATACCCGTTCATGGTCCAGTAGTCTGTCACCAGGCGCTGACCTGTGGGTACTTCCCGGGCCAGTTCACCTATCCTGTAAAGATTGGAGAAGGGAAGGGCGATGTCCCTGGTGACGGCAAATACACCCGCCGCCACCTGAACGGCCAGTAAGGAATAAAAAAGCTTCCTGGACACTCCCGTGATGGGTCTTTCATAATAGTGGAGCCAGCAGGCCGCGAAAAAGCCGATGAACATAAACCCTGCATAGCGTGCGGAGGTCAGGGAAAAAAAGCTCGCGGAAAGAATATAATTCAACAGGAAGTTCACCCCGAAAAGCGTCAGGCTTTTCCAGCTTTTGCGGAGGATGAAACAGGCAAGCGCTACCAGGCCGATCATGGTGATGAGATTGACGACCTTCAGGATGCTGTGATCGGCTTTGGCCTCTATCAGGAACTGCGTGTTCCAGAAATGATAGTTCCACCAGGCAGGCAGGGGCAGGAACGCTCTCAACGGTCCTTCAACGGTGGCCGTAAGCTGGTGAATATTCCAGCGGTGGATCCAATATCCCATGTTGATGGTGCTGTCGGAAGGGGGAAAGATAAAATGAACGGCCGGTAAAAAAACGAGGGCGCCCGCCACGATATGCGCCGCCAGCTGGCGTGAGCTTTTCTTCTGTTCGATGTGCGACAGGAGGAAATACAGGTGCAGGCTGGCTGCCAGCAGCATGGCCAGCAGGTGCGTATTGGATAGGCAGAAGAGCAGTGCGTAATAAATAAAGGTCTTACCCCGGAACTCCCTTTCCGACAGCCAGCAGATGCAGCAGACGAGCAGCACGCCAATGCCATAGTTACGGCTGAGGATGGCATACTCGAATAAGAAGTAATACCCAAAACAGAAAAGTACCTTGACGACAACAGGGAAAGGCGAATAAAAAATGATCAACCCCGCAATAAGACAGGCGATGACCCATTGCACCAGCTGCATATAGCCGATCTTATGCGTGAACCTGGAAATGGACCATAGAATAGTATACCAGCCCGGGGGGTGTCCCTCAAATCTCCTGTTCTCTATCAGCTGGGAGTAGCTGCTGCTGCCTTTTGAGATATTCCAGCTATGCACTTCGTCGCCCCACGGTTCGTGGCGCGCCATGGTAACGCCAGTGAGCAGCAGATATATAAGATAGATTATCCCGAGTGTTTTGTTCTTTAATGCCATTTTATAATGTGGGTTCGGTGATCCGCCGGCGATCTTTGGCTGCCTGTGCATAGGGGTTCCGTCCGAGGGCTACTGTCCGCAGCCCCGTGAAGGTGCTGCGGATCATGCTGCCATTGCGCGCCAGCAGCGCCATGAGAAAGTTTCCTGTCAGGGACCACAATAGCCATCTCTTTTTAACATGCCGCAAGGCTTTTTTTGAATGGATGAAATAATCCAATGCCAGCACACGCCGCAAATACAGCAAGGGTTGGTTGGGCCGGTTGATGATCTCCTGGTGATGATACACAAAAGCTTCTGTCAGCACGTGAATTCCGGGCACAGGAAAGCCCATGGCAACGCCGTAGTTGTCTCCGATGCCATTCCTGTCCAGTACCTCTTCGTAGGGCGAATGGAGCAGCCACTCTTTTTTTACCAGGGAGGCGCCCAGGCCATATACGGGGCTGATGAAATAGTCGCCGGAGAAGGCCGTGATCACAGGCCAGCCGGCTTTTGAAATATGGTTCCCCTTACGCCGGTAATAATTTTTTATGTTCTTCAAAAACAAGGAATCACCGCATTCGATCTCTCCCCAGATACTGAGCTGGAAGATGAATTTCCGGATCAGCTCCGTCGCCGATCTTACAGGGTAGCTGGCCTGCCATACCCCCTTTTCTTTTTGCAGTACCAGGCCGGATACGGCGCCGGCTTCGGGGTGTGCTTTCATATGATCCTCCAGCTTTTCCAGATAATTGCTGGTCACCTCCATATCGTCATCGCAGAGAAAGACGTGGGAACCCCGGGATGCCCGTATACCCAGGTTACGCTGTACGCATACCGATCTTTCCGAATGGATACAACGGATGGACAGACGGCTGAAGGTCGCATATTCTTCCGGAGAAAGCGGGTCGTCACCGGAATCCACAATGATGATCTCGGACGGAGGGTGGCTGCTGCGGTCGAAGCTGGCCAGCAGGACCATCAGGGCCGCCTTTCTGTCGCAGGTGGGAATAACAGCGCTGATCTGGATCTCAGGCGGATTGGGTGGTGTCATGAGCGACGCATTTATTTTCCCCTTTGGGGCATCCTTTCCTAAAAAACGCACGTTTACTCTAATCGGATGCCTGATACAGGCAGGTTTATGTTAAATAGTTAAGAATGAGCCTACCCGATTCCTCGATATTGACAAACATACAGGTCCCTGGCCCTTCCAGACCCCTGGATGTCCTTTTTGAAAAAAAATATATTATTACCCGCAGTCTTGAGAATAGGTTGTATTCCGATGAAGAAGTGATGAAGCTGCCGGAGATCACTCTCAACCATACACATTACAAGGAATGGAGATCCAGGAGCCGTTCGGCCCGCCGCCTGGTGCGTTATCTCGCGGCCAAAAATCGTCCCCTGGAGGTTTTGGAGATAGGATGCGGCAATGGCTGGTTGTCGCACCTGGTAGCGGAGATCCCCGATACCCGGGTGACGGGACTGGATATTAATTTTACGGAGCTGCAGCAAGCGGCCAGGGTCTTCAATGACGATCCTAATCTCAGCTTTGTGCATGGCGACCTGCGTAGCCTGGAGTTGGAGGAACACCTGTTCGATGTCATTCTTTTCGCTGCCTCTTTGGAATATTTCCCTTCATTAAAAAAGATCATTCACAGAAGCCTTACCTATCTGAAGCCGGGTGGGGAAGTGCATATACTGGACACCCGGTTTCACCGGCAAGGTGAGATCCAGGCGGCCCGGATGAGAACGCTGGCTTATTATACTTCATTGGGCTATCCGGAGATGGCCGACTTCTATTTTCATCACAGCATCCGCGACCTGCGTTCTTTCCATCATATTCTGTTGCATAATCCAAACTCCCTCACCGCCAGACTACTTGGAAGCAGATCAGACCTTCCCTGGATAAGGATAACAAACTGATAGGTATGGAAAAGATCCTTTTTTCTCACTCTTATTTCATGCGCTTTGATCCCAAGCAGTGGGCGACAGGACAGCCGTATCCTCCGCTGGCTACTATTGGAGCAGCCGCCCTTATGCGGGAGCACGGCTACCAGGTATCCCTATTCGATACCATGTTCGTGGATGACCCGGACGAGGTGATAAAAAGATTGGCTGCGGAGCGACCGGACTTTTTCGTTGTTTATGACGATGGGTTCAATTACCTCACAAAGATGTGCCTGACCAATATGCGGGATGCCGCACACAGGATGATACGGATGGCGAGACAATATGGGTGCACCATTATTCTTTCCAGCTCTGATTCTACGGATCATTACGGCGAATACCTGCAGAAAGGCGCAGACTTCGTCTTGCTGGGCGAAGGAGAGCAGAGCCTGCTGGAACTGGTAAATGCCATCCGGGACGGGCAGCAGGATCTTTCCGCCATCCGGGGCCTGGCCTATACAAAAGATGGGGTTCCTTTAAAGACAGCGGCAAGACCCGTAATGAGGGATCTCGATACACTGCCCCTGCCGGCATGGGACCTGGTGGACATCCCGGCTTACCGGGCCATCCATATGGAGCACCATGGCTATTTTTCCCTCAATGTCAGCACTACCCGCGGTTGCCCCTTTAAGTGCAACTGGTGCGCCAAGCCGATTTATGGCAATCGCTACAACGCACGTTCCCCCCATCACGTGGTAAAGGAGCTGAAATGGCTTAAACACCAATATGATTTCGACCATATCTGGTTCTGCGATGACATCTTCGGGCTGAAACCCGGCTGGGTCAATGAGTTTGCCGATCTGGTGGAAAGAACAGGGCTGCATTTCCGCTTCAAGATCCAGTCCCGGGCCGACTTGCTACTACAGGAAAACTATGTGGCCGCGCTGGCACGGGCGGGATGTGACAACAGCTGGATGGGGGCTGAAAGCGGCTCGCAGAAGATCCTTGACGCCATGGACAAAGGCACCACCGTCAACCAGATCCATGACGCCACCTACCTGCTCAGGCAATATGGCATCCGCCCGTCTTTTTTCATCCAGTTCGGCTATCCCGGTGAGACAAAGGAGGATATCCGCAAGACCATTCGGATGATCAACCGGCTATTGCCTGACAGCCTCGGCATCTCCGTCTCTTATCCATTGCCCGGTACGCCTTTTTATGACAGGGTAAAGGCAGACCTGAAGGACAAGTCCAACTGGACGGACTCCGACGAGCTCAGGATCATGTTCCGCAACACCTATCATCCAGCTTTCTATAAACAGCTGCACCGCTATGTACACCAATCCTATCGCTGGCACCTGGCATTGCAGCAGATCAAAAAACTCATCAGCCGGCCGGCTGCCGTCACAGGCCAAAGCATCAAACAAGCGGCTTCTATTGCCTGGTATGCGCCAATGTCGTTGCTGGGAAAGCTTAAGCTAAATAAGCTTGAGAAGCTGCGCATAGGCTGATCAAAAAGATACTATGATTGAAAATGAAAGGGTTGCAGCCAAGGCGTTCAGCCAGCAGGCGCTGGTCTTCGATGCATATGATGCGGGCAATACCATTATTGCATACAAGAGGAAAAGGGTGCGCGACCATGTCCTGCGGTACCTGCCGCCAGACAGCCGGATCCTGGAATTGAATGCGGGCACAGGAGAAGATGCCATCTGGTTCGCCCGGCAAGGCCACCACGTACATGCTACGGACATTGCCGCCGGCATGCAGGAAACCCTGGCCGGCAAGGTCGTCCGCGCAGATCTTTCGGATAAGGTAACGCACGAGCTATGTTCTTTCACAACACTTTCCTCCCTCCGCGAGAAAGGACCCTACGATCTCATATTTTCCAACTTCGCGGGACTCAATTGCACGGATCAGCTGGACAAAGTGCTCAAAAGCCTTGCTCCATTGGTTAAGCCGGGGGGGCAGGTGTCATTGGTGATATTACCGAAGTTCTCTCTTTGGGAGAGTTTGCTTGTTTTCAAAGGGAAATTCAGGACAGCCACCCGCCGATGGTTCAGCAGCCGGGGGGCAAAGAGTCATGTGGAAGGGCATTATTTCAAATGCTGGTATTACCCGCCGGGTTTTGTGATCAACGCGATGGCTCCGGCGTTCGACCTGCTGGGTTTCGAAGGACTTTGCACGCTTGTACCGCCCAGTTATATCGAGCATTTCGCTGAAAGATACCCGGGCGCATATCGAAGACTGTGTGCTTTGGAAGAGCGTTGGAAGGGAAGGTGGCCGTGGAGGTCGATGGGGGATTACTATATTATTTCGTTTAGGAAGAAGGTTTGATTAGGTGTTTTGAGAATTTGCTTTTATTTCATTCCCGACAGCTATGGGCCTTCCGTCGCTGTACATTAGGTACCACTGTGCATTTGTTCATTATTGGACTGGTTCTATTGGGCCATTACAGCTGAATGTGCTATCCCATTGGTAAGGCTCGAAATAGGGCTTGCCATTCAGCAACCTGAAGGCCGGCCCTGCCCTGAAGTCCGCCTTACCTTTCCTACGGTAAGGGATTTTTACAAATGCCAAATAATAGTTATCGTTGAAAAAAGTACCCAGGTACACCGGAGATGGAAAGTACAGCGGCGGAAGGGTCAGGGCCGCCGAAAGCAGCGGAGAAAAAAACCGACAAGCACCTAATCAAACCCAACAAAACACCTAACCCCAGCTCCACACACCTAATCCCAACCACACACACCTAATCCAACTCCAACTCGCTAAGCTTCCGTTCATACTGCTCCAAAATCCTTTTCTGCAACATCTCCGGATTCGGTCTCGAACAATGTTTCCCCGTCTTCAACGACATACGATACCCTTTCCCGTCCAGCGCCCCACGTCTTTCTTTCTTTTCCCAACGTTTGGTGGTCAGACGCCGGAAAATATCATCCAGTTTGTCTCCTGCCCGGTTGTCCAGTAAATGTTCCAGCGTGCGTTTCCAGAATCCGGCCGGGGGATTGGGTGGAGCGATAGCTATCCGGTGCTTATAATGAGGCATAAAGGAGCTCACCCAATTGTTGGCGTCGAAGAACCTCACCAGGCCCCCATTTCCGCAGACAGGCAATAGGGTGATCATCTCAGTGGCGGTGAAGATATTTTTTTCCTCGATCTCCAGCGCTTCTTCGTCTACGAAATAATTCATACAATACCAGTGCTGCCGCCCTCTTATATAGGTCCATTTCTTGAACAGGTGCATCAGGGTGCGGGCGATCCAGAGGCGATTCCTCCGGGTGATAATGAAATAGTCGATATCTGCGTCCTCATCCGCATAATGTTTTGACAAAGAGCCGGAGATGCCGATGCCCCGGACATAGGGGAATTGATAGAGGCGGCGGGAGATCTTGTCCGCGATAAGGAGCAATTGGTCCGCATGCCGCCCGCCTTTGATCCTCCGTCCAACCAGGCGGCTCATGTCATCCCGGAGAGCGTAGAACCCCTCCAGCCTGAACAGGCATCTTTCGGCTACCAGGGCCTCTAAAGTTGCCGCCAGCTGAGATTCCTGGACTTCCCGGTCCAGGAAGCGGCGGATCTCTTCCTGGGATATGGGAAAGCTGAACAGGTCGAAATAGGCGATTACTTTCAATATGCTTGGACGCAGCGGCATAGTGGATAAAACGGGCCTGAACAGGTATGGGTTGCTTAGTAAATAAAAGAGATGGGGGGGCAACCGCCGCTTTTCCTGCTGCGTTTGAACTATTAATTGCTACTGAACTCTAAAAAGATGGTGAAAACCCTGGAAAAAAAGTATCTGGTGATGAAGAGAGTACTGGACCTGACTTGTTCCATCCTGGTAATTGGACTGGTACTTAGCTGGTTGCTGCCGGTCTTGGCCGTACTGATCAAACTGGATTCGCGCGGCCCGGTCTTTTTCCTGCAGAAAAGGATCGGCAGGAGAGGAAAGGTCTTTACCTGTTATAAACTTCGCACCATGGTTGTCAACGGTCAGGCCGACGAAAATCCCGCCGCGGAGAACGATACACGAATTACATTCGTCGGAAGATTTCTCCGTGTATCCCATCTGGATGAGCTGCCTCAATTCCTGAATGTCCTGCTGGGCTCGATGAGCCTCGTAGGGCCAAGACCATATATGTTGAAAGATGATCACCGTTTTTCCGCCTTAGTGCCCGGGCACGACTTCCGGAAGTTTGTAAAGCCGGGCATCACCGGGTTGTCACAGGTAAAAGGATTTCACGACATGGGGATAGATTTCCAGACGATCTTTTCCCGCTACCAATGGGATGCGTTCTATGTGCGAAACGCAAGTTTGTTCATGGATCTCCGTATTCTCCGGAGGACGACGCACATTTTCTTCACTCAAAAAATAGGGATATGGAGGTAGTTTTTATCGCTCGGTCGACCCTGTATTCTGTGAAGGGTGGAGATACTTTCCAGGTACTGCAAACGGCGCGCCACCTGGAGGAGCTCGGTATACGGGTGGATATCCGGCTGACGCATGAAAAGATCGATTACGACCGGTATGATCTGCTGCATTTTTTCAACATCATCCGGCCTGCCGACATGTTGTACCATATCCGGCGGTCGGGCAAGCCCTTTGTCGTCTCCACCTTACTGATAGATTACAGCGGGTATGATAAGCAATACAGGAAGGGAATTCCGGGGTTCATATGCAGGCTGCTGTCCGCCGACGCCATCGAATACCTGAAGACCATGGGTCGCTATCTGCAGGGGAGGGACAAGCTCATGTCCAAGGCATATCTATGGAAGGGGCAGCAGCGTTCGGTCCGGGAGATCCTGGATAGAGCGGCATTGGTGTTTTCCGGGTCGGTCATGGAGTATAAAAGACTGGTGCAGCAGTATCACTGTTCCATCGGATGTATACCTGTACCGAATGGCGCGGATGCTTCCCTCTTCAATTTCGATGACAGCCAGGAAAAGGAAGACAACCTGGTGATCTGTGTTGCAAGGATAGAAGGTATCAAAAACCAGCTTAATCTTATAAAGGCGCTTAATAATACGCGATATAAGCTGCTGATCATCGGGGACCACGCGCCCGGACAGTCCGCCTATTACCGGGAATGCCGGAAGATCGCCGCCACCAACATCCAGTTCATAGACTATACCCCACAGGAAGAGCTGGTGCAATATTACCAGAAAGCAAAAGTACATATCCTGCCCAGTTGGTTTGAGACCTGCGGGCTATCGTCGCTGGAAGCCGGCGCAATGGGCTGCAATATCGTGATCACGGACAAGGGCTATACCCGGGAATACTATGGCGACCATGCTTTTTATTGTGATCCTTCCAGTCCGGCATCCATTTATCATGCAGTGGATCGTGCGGCACACGCCCGCCTGCGACCAGACCTGCGGGAGAAGATCCTGACGGATTACACCTGGGACCGTGCGGCAGCCTGTATAGCCCGTGCTTACGATCAAATCATGGAGGCTATATGAGCTTGCGCATCGCGATCCTGGGGACGAGAGGTATTCCCAACCATTACGGCGGATTCGAGCAGCTGTCCGAATACCTCGCGCCCGGCCTTGTGAAGGCTGGATATGACGTCACCGTCTACAATTCACACCATCATCCCTACCGGGAAAAGACATGGAAAGGCGTGCACATCCGCCATTGCTATGACGCGGAATATTTTCTTGGCAGTGCGGGACAGTTTGTCTATGATCTCAATTGCCTCATCGATGCAAGAAGGAGAAAATACGATGTCATCCTGCAGCTGGGATATACCAGCAGCTCCATTTGGGGAATGTTGTATCCCAAAGACAGTATGGTCATCTGTAATCTCGATGGGCTGGAATGGCAGCGTACGAAGTATTCCCCCATGACCCGCCGGTTCCTGCTATATGCGGAAAAGCTGGCTGTGAAGTATAGTGACCTTCACATCGCCGACTCTCCCGTGATCCAACATTATTTTCAGGAGAAGTATAGCATCCTTACAGAATATATCGCCTATGGCGCGGAGCTATTCGGTCCGGCGGATCCCTCGGTCCTGCACGAATACGACATAGAGCCGGGAAATTACTTTTTGCTGATGGCGCGCATGGAGCCGGAAAATAACCTGGAAACTATTCTTGACGGATATATGAAGAGCAGAACGGTAATGCCGGTCCTGGTAGTGGGGGATACTGTCAACGGATTCGGCAAATACCTGAGGAAAAAGTTCGGAAAGGACGAGCGCATCCGTTTCACCGGGGGGATTTACGACCAATGGAAGACGCATTGCCTGAAGGCGTTTTGCCATTTGTATTTTCATGGCCATAGCACAGGCGGCACCAACCCGTCACTCCTGGAGGCCATGGCCAGCGAAGCGTTGATCGCCGCTCATGACAACGCCTTTAACAGGCAGGTGTTGGGAGAAGATGCATTATACTTCTCCAATAAAGAGGATATCACTGACCTCATTGAGCGCGGACCTGCCTCCGGAGCGATCGGGACCATAAAGCGACGCAACAGAGAGAAGATACAGGTACACTTTACCTGGCCTGAGATCATTGCCCGATACGAACGTTTTATCCTTTACAGCTTATCCATTCGGAATCATGAGAGAAATATTCTATATAGATGATACGCCAGCTAATAAGATCAGCTACTATTTTTTGCTGGCGTTTCTGGTAATGCTGCCTTTCGACAGGCTGTACAGCGAGCTGGCGCTCATCGGGCTGGGAGCCCATACGCTGTTCCATGTGCAACGGCCGATTAGATGGTCTTTCAGGTGGATAGGCTGGCTAACAGTGGTCATCTTCTTACTGACCATGGCTGGGACCCTCTATGCACCCAAACCTTCACAGGCGTTCCCGCAGTGGGAAAAGCAATTGGCCCTGGTCCTCTTTCCGCTGATCACCTGGCTTTCGGGACTGGACTGGCAGCGTTACCGCCTGCAGTTGATGAAAGCTTTTGCTTTCTCCTGTGTATTGACCGCGGTGTATTTATATGGTGTGGCCTTTCACACCATTTATGCTCTTCACCTGCCGTTGACGGTGTTTTATACCAAGCCGTATATGAACCATCACTTTACGGAACCGATCGACCTGCATGCCACTTATTTTTCCGCTTACCTGGCGCTGTCGTTGGTGGTACTGGCGGATCTGGCCCTGCGCGAAAATAACAGGAAGCCCGTACAGCTCATTTATAGCGTGGCCATCCTGGTTTGCCTGGCTACGATCCTGCAGCTCGCGTCCAGGGCCGTATGCATTGCAGTTGTCATCATTGTCAACATCCTTATTCCTTTTCTGCTGACGAATGGCAGGGCCCGCCTGCGTCTCTTTATTGCGACCTTTACGCTGACCGTGATGGCCGTATTTGCCGTATCACGGAACAACCATCTCCACTCCCGCTATATGCTGCAGCTGAAACAGGACCTCAGATCCGACACGGGCGCCGTAGAGGATCCGGAGCCGCGGATGGCGCGTTGGCAGTGTGCCTGGGAGCTGATACGCGCATCCCCCTGGATAGGGTATGGCACAGGAGCGGAAACAGACAAGCTAAAGGAAAGATATGCAGTCCATAACCTGGTGATATCCTATACATACAGCCTGAATGCGCATAACCAATTCCTTAGCTTCTGGCTAAGGACGGGTCTGTTCGGCATGCTGTGGTACATGGGGACATTGATCCTGGGATTTAAAGAAGCCTGGCGACGAAGAGACCTTTACCTCCTGGCTTTTCTACTCATCATCACCTGTGTATCGTTCGCGGAAAATATCCTGGATGTCAATAAGGGCATATTTTTTTTCAGTTTCTTTTTTGTGTTTTTTACGCCCAAACCGGTCTGCGAGAGTATATTTACGCATGGAAATAAAAATACTGGCTCCGCTGTGGGGACACGAACACGTAGATATTACCGTCTTTTGCCACGAGATTAAGAAGGCCGGCTATGACGGTATTGATACATGGATACCTGAAAATCCCGCCGTCCAGCGACAGCTGTTCGACGCCTTACAGAAGGAAGAGCTGGTGCTGGTGTCCCATCAACACCAGGCACATGGCGTCGACTTCGACGCTTTCAAGGAGTCTTTCCGTCATTATTTAGAGTTCAGCGCGCAGGGCGAACCTATTCTTATCAATAGCCATACGGGCAAGGATTACTTTTCTCTCCGCCAAAATCTGGAGCTGATAGACATCGCCGCCGAGTTCAGCAGTAAGAATGGACTGGTAGTGGCGCATGAGACGCATCGTGGCCGGGTAGGCTTCCATCCGGGTGTCATGCAGGATTATTTCGACGCCCGGGAGGACCTCATGATCACTGCCGATCTCTCCCACTGGGTGTGCGTCTCCGAGAGTTTCCTGGAGAATTTCCAGTCACCGCTGGAGCAGGCTATTGCCCGTACCCGCCATATCCATGCGCGCGTGGGTTTTGAAGAGGGTCCGCAGATACCCGATCCCCGGGCCCCGGAATGGAAATATGCGCTGGATCATTTTTTGGGCTGGTGGGACAGGATGGTGGAGCAACGCCGGCGGGCAGGGGCGAAGCTCCTGACCTTTACCACGGAGTTTGGCCCCCCTCCTTATCTGCCTAAGATACCTTTTAAGAACGAGCCGGTGGCGGATCAGTTCGAGATCAATGTATTTATGAAGGATCTGCTCAGGCAAAGGTATGGCTATTTGGTCCGGTAGGATTTTGGGCTGATGCCATTCTTCTTCTTAAAAAGCTTGGAAAAATAGAACACCGAATCGAAGCCCAGGCTATATGCCACTTCCGTTACATTCAGGTTCGTGGTGTTCAGCAACTCCCGTGCCTTGTCCAGCCGCATATTCAGATGATATTGATTGGGCGATTCTCCCGTCGCCTGCTTGAACATCTTCCTGAACTTTGAATAGCTCATCGGCAATTCCCGGATCAGCTGTTTCATATCCAGCGAACCTTCCAGGTTCTCCCGCAGGAAAAATTTTGCTTTCTCCACTGCTTGTTCGTCCACATCGCTGCCGAGTTCCTTATGCGTCGATAGCGCATGGATCAACCCCAGGATCTGCAGGGTAATGCCAGATATCACCTGGTGATAGCCAGGAGTGCCGGAGCGGACATTCTCCAGGACTTTCTGCATGAGGCTCAACAGCGCATCATTGAGTCCCGGACTGACCAGGGGGAATTGAGCGCTGAAAAAACCCTTATTCATCAACTGGTCCGGATAGCCGCCCCTGAAACCTATCCAGTATTCTTCCCATCCTGTTCCTTCGTCCGGCTTATAACGGTGCCAGATGTCGGGAAAGAGAAAAAAACAGGTGCCGGCCGTAACCGGGGTAGGCTGGCTGAGCGCCGACTCGAAGACGCCCTGGCCTTTGGAGATAAATATTATATAATAGTCATTGAGGATACGCCCCTTATTCCAGGTGAAGGAATGGGTCAGCGGATGCTCCTGGTTGTGCGGATAGACCTGGTTGGGATCGGTGCGCGAATAGCCTACGGTCGTTACATAAAAGCCCCAGGATTCTTCCAGGGGGGTGATGGCAAGGTATTTATGATAGTTGTGCATTGATAGGTCAGTGAGGGGTTGATTCTCCGGAAAAATATCAAAAAGTACAAAAAGTAAAAAAAAATCTACATAGGCCTCAGGGTATTCTGGGGATATATTTGAGCCGGTTAAGGCTCTATTTTTCACTCTCAACAAACCAAAACGGCTGTTATATGAATGTCAACAAGCACGCAAACCCGTTGCTGCCGGGTCTTCGCAGCATATTTCTGCTTAGCTGTTTCTTATTTTTCTTAACGATGGCGGGTTTTTCACAGACTACTGTGACGGTGTCAGGAAAAGTGAACCTGGGCGCCGGATCCGCGGACCTGTCAGGTACTACTGTACAGGTGAAAGGCGCCAAGGGCGGCGTTACAACGGATGCCACAGGGCATTTTTCCCTTTCAGTAAAGGCTGGCGCTACCCTGACCTTTAGCCATGTCGGCTACAGATCCCTGGAAGTGAAGGCCAGCGGACAGTCCGATCTGTCCCTCACGCTGGAGACGGCGGACAATACCCTGGAACAGGTGACGGTGAGCTATGGCCGCCAGCGCAAACGGGATATTACGGGTTCGGTGACCAAGGTAGATGCCGCGGCAGTGCAGGACGTTCCTGCCGCCGAGTTCGGACAGAAGCTCCAGGGTAAGGTTGCTGGCCTGCAACTCAACCAGACCAGTGGTTTGCCGGGCCAGGGCATGACCTTCCGTGTTCGCGGGGCAGCTTCGCTGAATTCGGGCAATCAACCGCTGGTGGTAGTCGACGGGCAGCCGATCAATAGTGACGCCAACGGGGCCGGCGACATCAACCTGCTCAGTCCCGACCAGATCGAAAGCTTCACGGTATTGAAGGATGCCGCCGCCTCTGCGCTGTACGGCAGCCGTGCCGCCAATGGCGTTATCCTCATCACTACAAAGACGGGCAAAGTGGGTAAGACCTCCGTCTCGGCCAATATCTATTATGGCCTGCAAAGTGTTCCCCAAAGAGGGAGGCCTGACGTGATGAATGCACGTGAGTTCGCCACTTTCATGAAAGGATACTATGAGGACATGATCACGTATCACGATTATACCAGTGCTACTCCGCCTACCATCCCGGTGGAATACCAAAATCCCGAGCAATATGGCAAAGGGACGGATTGGTATGGCGCCCTGTTAAGGACGGCGCCCATCGAGAATTACGCTATCAATGTCTCCGGCGGCTCTGAAAAATTTGTTTCCAGTACTACCTTCAATTATTTCAACCAGCAGGGCGTATTGATAAACACGGGGATGAAGCGGTACTCTCTCCGGAGCAATAACGAATACAAACCTTTTGACATGGTGAAGATCGGTTTGAATATCGCCCCCACCTATCAGCTGGACCACAATACGCGCCAGGGGGCCCTGGCGATCAACGGCAACCGGCAGATCCTCAGCGGCGCCATGATCAGCTCACCCCTGATCTCCCCGCATAAGGCCGACGGCTCTTACAATCTTTCTGCGAGCTCTCCCCATATGTACACGCTGCCGAACTATCTCATGCAGATGGAGAAGATGAATAATAACCAAAACAATCTGCAGGTGCTGGGCAATGCTTACATCGACATCGAGCCCGTCAAGGGGCTGCATGCCAGGAGCTCCATCAACGGAGACTTTGTCATGTTTGACTTCAATACTTACTATGGTACCTGGTATGGCGCCTTTGGCTCCGTACCTTACAGGGATCCCGCCGCTTCCACCGCCGTCAGCACCAGCAGCAATTCCATGTCCTGGCTGAATGAGAATACGGTGACCTACAGCAAGCAGATCGGTGATCACAGCTTTGAAGCGTTGGTGGGCTATACCTCTCAGAAGTTTAATCAGCACAGCCGCTATGTCCAGGGTACGGGTTTTGCCAATGACGCCGTGACGGTTGTCAGCGGGGCCACCACCACCTCCGGTTCTACCAATAGCGCCGCCTGGACCGTTGCTTCCGCGCTGGCCCGCTTGAACTATGATTTCCAGAAAAAGTATTTCATCTCCGGTAGCATTCGCCGGGATGGCAGCTCCCGGTTTGGTCAATACACTAAATACGGGACTTTCCCTGCTGTATCTGCCGGCTGGATCCTCAGCGATGAAGGGTTCTTTCCAAAATCCAACACATTTTCCTACCTGAAGATCAAGGGAGGATATGGATTGACAGGCAACTTCAACGTAGGTAATTATACGACGATCTCCAATATAACGTCCACTCCCTATGTTTTCGGGAATACCACCACCATAGGAGAGTCCATCACCACGCTGGGCAATCCCCAACTGACCTGGGAGACCTCAAAACAAACGGACATTGGGTTGGAAGCCAACTTCCTGAACAACCGGATCACTTTCTCCTACGACTATTACAACAAACGTACGGAAGGCATGCTGGCTGCCCTGCCACTGGCTTTCGGATCGGGCTATTCTTCTTTGTCTGCGAACATCGGCATTTTCCGGATGTGGGGACATGAGTTTACCGTCAGCACTAAGAATATGACGGGCAAGCTCACCTGGACGACCGACTTCAACATCAGCCTGAATGACAACAGGGTGATCTATATGGTGGACCATAAGCCCATTGGAGGCACCGGCACTTACAACGATTACAACCGTACGGCGGAAGGCCATCGCATCGGGGAGCTGTATGGCTATGTATTCCAGGGATTGTACAAGGACCAGGCGGATCTCGACAAGAGCGCAAAACAGAACGGCAGCGACATCGGGACGGTGAAATACAAGGACGTTACTCCTGATGGCGTCATCAACATCAGTGACAGGACCTTCATCGGCAATACGAGCCCCCGGATGATCTTCGGGATCTCCAATAACCTCACCTATGGTGACTGGGACCTGAATATCATCGCTTCCGGTCAGACTGGCAACAAGCTGATGTACATCAACAACCAGAACCTGCAGAACCTGGACGGTATCTTCAATATCAACCGGAATATGGCTGACAGGTGGCGTTCGCCCACCAATCCGGGCAATGGCCTGGTACCCCGGACGAAGGGTAGTGGCACCGAGCTGTATAGATTTACGAATACCAATTGGGTAAAGAGCGGCGATTATCTGACTATACGTAATATAGCATTGGGTTATACTTTCAAACAAAATACATTGAAGTACATTAAGAGCGTACGCGTATACGGCAGCGTTCAGAACGCTTTCGTCTTCACAAAGTATCCCAATCAGAACCCGGAAGTCAACGATAACAAGGACAGTCAGACGACGGCAGGGTTGGACAATGGTTCCTATCCGCTGCCAAGGACGATCATGATCGGCGCAAACGTTAATTTTTGATCTGTCACCCAAACCTATTCATTACAGTATAATAGTATAATATGCAACCGAGAATATATTTAACGATGATTGCAATCGCTGCCCTGGCAGTGTCATCCTGTAAGAAGGATTACCTGGTGCTGTACCCTGACGGAGCGATCAACCTGAGCACATTTTATAAGACGGACCGGGATTTTCAGCAGGCCGTGGTAGGCGCGTATGTGCCCCTGCGCGATGCAGCCAACGCGGCATTCTATATGGAAGAGATGCGCTCGGATAATACAGAATATTTCTACAATGCCCAGGACAGGGGTGGTGCAGGATACGAACAGCTTGCAGACTTCATGGATGATAAAGGCAACGGCGTGATCAGCACGGTATGGAGGGCGGACTATCAGGGGATCCAGCGTGTCAACGTCATTCTGGACAGGCTGGAGATCGCGAAGGGGATCACTGATTCGGTGAAGTCCCAGGTGATCGGAGAAGCAAAAGCATTGCGCGCACACTACTATTTTGAGCTGGTAAGGTTATTTGGCGCGCTGCCCCTGTACCTGCATGAGGTCAAGGACCAGGCTGGCAGCCAGATGAGCCGCAGTAATGTGGACAGTGTGTACGGACAGATCATATCCGATCTGACGGATGCGCTGAGCAAGCTGAAGCCTCCCTCTTTCCCACAGGTGGGAAGGATCACCAAAGGCATGGTAGCAACGGAGCTGGGTATGGTGTACATGACCCGGAAAGAATGGACGAAGGCCAGTGACATCCTTTCCACTGTCACTACCATGGGTTATGACCTGCTGCCCGATTATAAAACTTTGTGCAAGCAGGCTACGGAGAACAGCAAGGAATCTATTTTCGAGATCCAATATAAGTCTGGCACGGATGGCCAGTCCAGCATGTTCATTTACTACTTCACTCCGGTGGCCAAAAGCACGAGCGCCTATCTGGGCATCAATTTCGCCAACTCGGCCGGGGGCTTCAACACGCCGACCGATGATATGGTAAGCCAGTATGAGGCCGGCGACCAACGCCTGGACGCTAGCATCGGATATGTGAAAGGGCATTTGGATGCAACGGGGACCTATATTCCGGACAGTGTATCCAGCATTCTCAGCCCCAGCACGCCCGGGACAGTCTCCAGGATATTCATCAGGAAATACCTGGACCCTCCCTATTACAATGCGTTGCGCAATACGGATCAGAACTGGCCTGTTTACCGGTATGCCGATGTCCTGCTGTTGCTGGCGGAGGCCTTGAACGAGGACAATAAACCCGGTGACGCGCTGCCCTATCTCAACAAGGTGAGAGCACGCGCCGGCCTGGCCGCGTCTTCTGAAACGAATAGAGATGCGCTCCGTGATGTCATAGCCCATGAGAGAAGGGTAGAGCTGGCTTTTGAGAACAAGCGCTGGTTTGACCTGGTCCGTACAGATAAGGCTATTCCTGTAATGACTGCGTTTGGGGTATTGCAGAAACAGAAATATGGATATATTTCCGCCAATGCCTACAACGTGACTGCCAACAGGCTGGTATATGCCATCCCCAATTACGAAATGACCTACAACACCAGGCTTATCCAAAATCTCGGTTATTAGTCTGTAAGTAAGGCATACCCTCTACAATCGACAAAATATGAAATACGAACTCACCGCCGAACAGGTAAGCAGCTACCAACAGAACGGCTTTATCGTTATCGAAGATTTTCTTTCACCCGACGAGCTGGAGAACTGGCGGTCTGTCGTCATGGCGGCAGTGAATGAACGCGGCGGTCTGAAAATGCCGGGCAAAGGACTAAAGACAGGAGAAGATGACGGGATCAATGACGACACGGAATACTTTGGAAAGGTCTTCGATCAGTTGATCAATCTCTGGCAGACGAATGACGGCGTTAAAAAGCTGATGCTGGACCCCAGGATCGGGCAGATGGCGGCGCAGTTGGCTGGCGTCCAGGGCATCCGTATCTGGCATGACCAGGCGCTGTTCAAACGCCCCTGGGCCAATCCGACTGCCTGGCACCTGGATACGCCGTTCTGGTCCTTTACGGACAGGCGGGCCCTTTCTATCTGGGTCGCCCTGGATGACGCCACCCTGGAGAACGGCTGTCTTTATTTTATCCCGGGCTCCTTTCATACCACCCGTTTTGACAACAGCGGTATCGGAAAGAACATGGACGGAATTTTTTCCGTGTATCCTCAGCTGGCTAAAGTATCTTCGGTGGCGGCGCCCATGAAAGCAGGCAGCTGCAGCTTCCACAACGGCCTGACCATCCATGGGGCAGGGGCGAATATGTCCAACGGTCACCGGCGGGCTATGACCTGTGCCTATATGCCTGACGGCAATGTGTACAATGGACAGCCCAATGTACTTCCGGACGCCTATGTGCAACTACTGAAAATGGGGGACCCTTTGAACAACAATGCGCAAAATCCGCTGATTTATCACAAATGATCTATTAACAATCCAATGAAGAGAAGAGCATTCCTCTGGCAGGGGTCACTGGTGACCACCGGCCTCACCCTGATGAAAATGTTGCCGGTGCAGGCAAACAAGCTTCCCCTAAGCCCTCCGGACCCTGACCTGTACCGGCTTTTTAAAGATCCCGCCACCATCCACCGTCCTTTTGTAAGATGGTGGTGGAATGGCGACAAGGTAGAGAAGACAGAATTGGCCCGTGAGCTGCGGCTGATGAAGGACGCCGGCATCGGCGGCGTGGAGATCAATCCCATTAAATTCCCTTTAAGGACGGACGATTTGGGCAAGCCGGCCATCCAGTGGCTCAGTCCCGAATGGGTTGACCTCCTCCAGTTCACGTTGAAGGAAGCGGCAGCCATCGGTCTCACCTGCGACCTCATCGTTGGCTCCGGCTGGCCTTTCGGCGCCGAATACCTGGAGGGGGAAGAACGCTCACAAGTAGTGGTGATCGCTGCCGTGAAGATAGAAGGACCCCAATTTTTCGAAGTCTCTCCTTTTGCTCTTTTTGCAGAAGCCGATCCCGCCGTAACCTCCGTTTTCCCCGGCAGGACCATGGAGCTGCTGTCAGCGCAGCTGATGCCTGCCCACCTGGAACGGATGGACCAGATCGTCGACCTTTCCTCACAGATTTCCAAGGGCACGATCAAGGTGGACATACCGGCAGGCAAATACGTACTGTATGGACTGGTGAAAGTCACCGGATCGATGGAAGTCATCAACGGCGCGCCCGGCGCCAACGGGCCTGTGCTCAACCACTATAATGAGGCTGCTGTAAAGAAATACCTTCACCACATGTCTGACTCCATCCAGCAACGGATGGGACCGCTGGCGGGTCAGATCCGCAGTTTTTTCACGGACAGCATGGAGCTGGAAGGCGCCAACTGGTGCGCCGACATGATGGATGAATTTAAAAAAAGGAGAGGATATGACCCCATGCCCTACCTTCCGCTGACCATGTTCAAGACAGGCGGTATGGGCAATATCTTCGATTTCAACTATGGCGCCGAGTTCGGCCCCGAGCTGAAAGACAGGGTCGAGAGAGTTCGCTATGACTTCGACCTCACCAAATCGGAGCTGATCCGTGAAAGATTCATCCGCAGCTTCACCGGCTGGTGCAAGGAAAATAAGGTCCTGTCCCGCGTGCAGGCCTATGGCCGGGGTTATTTTCCCCTGGAAGGCAGCTTTGACGTAGACCTGCCCGAATGCGAGACGTGGATCAAATACGGCCTGGGCAAAGAGCTGAGCGATTCCGACTATCGTACGGGCAGGGCCTATACGATGATCAACAAATACGTATCTTCCGCCGCTCACCTGAAAGGCAAACGGCTCGTCAGCTGTGAAGAGCTTACCAATACCGACGTGGTCTTCAACGATACGCTGGAGATCCTGAAGCTAGCCGGGGATCAGAGCACTATCTCCGGGGTGACGCATCCTGTATTCCACGGCTTCAACTATTCGCCCCCAAGTGCGCCCTTCCCGGGATGGATCCGCTATGGCACGTATTTCAATGAAAAGAATACCTGGTGGCCCTATTTCCGCCGGTTCACCGACTATAAGGCCCGGATGTCCGCCCTGTTGCAGCAGGGTGACATGTTTGCCGACATTGCGGTCCTTCCTCCCGTGGCCGACATGTGGAGCCTTTTCGGCGCCCAGAACGAGCCTTTCCCCAGCCTGATGTATCCCACATGGGTGACCTTTATCTGGGAATCCATACACCAAAATGGGAATGCATGTGATTATGTCTCCGAAGAAGTCATCCGGGATGCAGAGATGAAGGATGGCTGGATGCATTACGGCCCCCGCAAATACCATACGATCTTCCTGGTACGCGTAGAAAGGATGGAGCCTGTCACAGTGAAGAAACTGCACGATTTCATCGTTGCCGGAGGCCGGATCTTCTGCGTCGACACGACGCCCGACAGGAGCCTGGGCTGGAATGATCATGTTCGCAGGGATGCGGAAGTGCAGTCCTGGGTAGGTAAGATGAAGGCTTTCCCGGAAAGATTTATCCTGCTGAATAAGCCGGAAAAAAACTGGCTGCTGTGGTACCACGACATTCAACAGAAATATGGAATAACTCCCTATGTCAATATAGACAAGCCGGATACTTTTGTCACCCAGGTCCGTTACCAGGCCGGCAAGTCGGAGATGCTGCTGTTTATCAACTCCAGCATTGACAAGGATTTTCATCTCAACCTCACCCTGCACAAAGATATCGCCGCCGGCCGTCAGGCCTGGATATGGGATGCGGTGACAGGCGAACGGTGGCATATTGCGTCGGGAGCGTCGCAGATCTCCCTTGACCTTGGGCCCGCCGACGCACGGCTGCTGGTGTTCGATCATGAGAAGAGAGGACTGCCCTGGAAGCCCACGCCCGTTGCCGGAACGCCTGCCGGTGCAGTAGGGGCGTGGACAGCCGAATTCCATCATATCAATGGCACTGTCGCGACTGCCAGCCTGCCTGCGTTGCAGGACCTGAAGGACATGCCCGAATGGGTGAATTTCTCCGGCACAGTGACCTATCGTACTGAAATTTCTCCCGGGAATGGCAAGCCCTCCTGGCTGAACCTGGGTAAAGTAGTGGGTGTAAGCGAAGTGGCCCTCAATGGTAAAACCCTGGGCACACAGTGGTATGGCCGCCGTATTTTTGCAGTGGGAGATGCATGGCAGCCGGGCAAAAATACCCTGGAAATAAAGATCACCACGTCGATGGGCAATTACATGAAGACCCTGAAAGACAATCCCATCGCCCAATATTGGACCAACGAAAAAAGAAAAGACCAGCCGATCCAATCCATGGGGTTGATCGGACCGGTGACAATCTATTAATTATGAAGAAATACATTGTATGGGCGATATTTTCCCTGCAGTCGATGCTGCTGGCGGCAAAAGATTATCCCGCATCCCTATTTGGCATACGCAATGACGGGATCACGCTGAACACGCGATCCATCCAGTTTGCCATCGACTATATCAGCAAACAGGGAGGGGGGCGACTGGTGTTCCATGTGGGAAGATACCTCACCGGCTCCATCCATCTGAAGTCTAACATTACTTTACAGCTGGAAGAGGGCGCTGTGCTGGTGGGATCGCTCAACCCTTTCGATTATGACAAGCATCAGAATACGGCGCTGCTGTTCGCACAGGACATTCATGACTTTGCCATCACGGGCAAGGGCGTCATCGATGGACAAGGCAGACAGCTGGCTGCGAATGTGACGGCGAATATCCACAAGGGGCTGCTGAATGACCTTTTCCGTAATGACCGCCCCGAGGCGGATAGCAGGGCCATGATCATTTATTTCCACGGCTGCCGTAATGTGCTGCTGAGGGGCGTCACTATCAGGAACGCCGCCAGCTGGGTAGAGACCTATGACCAGTGCGCCCACCTGACCCTCGACAGCATTTATGTGGACAGCAAGGCTTTCTGGAACAACGATGGCATCGATATCGTCGACTGCGACACCGTCGCGGTTACTAACTCCTATATCGATGCGGACGATGACGGCATCTGCCTGAAATCGCACGACCCTTCGAAATTCTGCAATAACATCCTTATTCGTAACAATACCATACGCAGCAGCGCCAACGCCATCAAATTCGGGACGGCCTCGTTGGGAGGGTTCAGGAATGTAACGATGATCAACAACCGTATATTCGATACTTACCGGTCGGCCATCGCGCTGGAGGCGGTGGACGGCGGATTTTTGGAGAATGTGCTGGTGGATAGCCTGCAATCCTATAATACGGGTAATTTCCTCTATCTCCGTATCGGCGAGCGCCGGACAGGCTTTAAAGGCCGGCTGCAGAATATCCGGATCCGGAACGTTTACGCGGAAGTCCCTGCGGGCAAGCCCGATGCGGGGTATGAATATGAAGGCCCCATCGAAGACATGCCCCGGAACGTAACACCTGCAATCGTTATCGCCGGCATGCCCGACGTGAAGATCTCGGACGTCCTCCTGGAAAATATCGAGGTCAGATTTGCCGGCGGCGGTAACCCCCTCTTTGCAAAGATCGGCCTGAATGAGCTGGACAAAGTGCCGGAGAAGGTTGCTGCCTACCCGGATTTCTCCATGTTCCGCGAGCTGCCGGCCTGGGGGGCGTATATCCGTCATGCTGAAAAGATCGAGTTCCGGAATGTAAAGCTCGTCTGTGAAAAGAAGGATTACCGGCCCGCCATCGTGCTGGACGATGTGCATGGGTCAAAATTCGGCGGGGCCAGCACCACGGAGCCGGGTGGCGGCAAAAAACAGGCGGTGTACCAGTATAAGTCGTCGGATAATACGGTGAAGTAGAAGGCGGAGCTCTCCAAAATTGGGGATGATGCCTTATCTTCAACCATGCAAAAACTGTTACTCTCTTCGATCCTGTTGATCGCGTTTCAATTGCTACGGGCGCAGGAACTGCATTACTCCAACTGCCCCGGGTGCTGGAACGCCGATTCCCTGGGCAATCACCGCGTAGTAGTCAAATACGAAGGGGCCGCGGGCGCCATCGCAAAAGCGCATATCCCCTGGAGAAGAAGAGACGCCCGGCCGGAATCCAAAAGGATCATTATCCAGGACGCCGTAACAGGCATGCCGGTCCTCAATAAGACCGTAGGCCCCATCAACCGCGAATACGGAGAGATCTTTTTCCAGCCGATGTCAGGGCCAGGTACTTATTATATTTACTACATGCCCTATCACAATGAGGGGCGGAGCAATTACCCCCAAGGCATTTATCTCAAACCCGACACCACCGCGTCAAAGGAATGGTTGAGCCGGGTGTCGGCCGCCGTCAAAGGCGCAACACCCAACTGCACTATCATGGAAATGCAGTCCATCGACGCCTTTAACAGTTTTTACCCGATGGAGGTGATCGCCACGGCCCGTGAGACGGCTGCGCTGACGGCGAAAAACCCGGGCAAGGCCTTCCTCGTCTTTCCGGAAGACAGACAATACAGTATCCGTATGCGTAGCCACCTGCCCTATAGATGGATCAGGCCCGGACACAATACAGCCGTCTCAGGCCAGGCAGACAAAGGAGAATATTTTACTTTCCAACTGGGCATATATGCGCTCAGGGATGTAACAAACCTGCAGATAAAATTCGGCGATCTCAAAAGCGCGGACGGAAAAATGATAGGCAGTGAACGCATCACTTGCATCAACGCCAACGGGATAGGCTATGACGGTGTTCCCTTCATTAAGAAGGTCAATGTACCAAAGAGCCAGGTGCAGGCTTTGTGGTGCGGCGTGGATATACCACGGGACGCGTCCCCCGGTACCTACAAGGGCACGGTGATCCTGCTGACCGGTGACCAACGCCAATCCATAAATGTTCTTATCAGGATATCCGGCGCACCATCGAATGAAGATCATCCGGAAAAAATGACCCGTCTCAAATGGCTGAATTCCACCCTGGCGCAAAACAATGAAGTGATCGCTCCCTATACCCCGCTGTCTATGCAGGGGGACTCGGTGATCCATCTGCTGGGAAGACAGGTCCAGGTCAACAAACAGGGTTTCCCGGAACAGATCAGCACTTTCTTTACGCCTGAAATGACCCAAACTTCCACTAAACCTAATAATTTACTGGGCGAAAACATCCACTTCCATTTTACGCGTCAATCAGACGGAAAAGACATCCGGCTGGCGGGCACGGGACCGCATTTTATGCGGATAGAGCCCGGTACTATAGAATGGATTGCAACGAGCACCGCGGACGAGCTGCAGATGGAGGTGGGCGCTTCCCTGGAATTCGACGGCTATCTTGCTTACCGTGTCAAAGTTACAGCTCTGCAGGACCTGGACCTTAAAGAGATCACCATGCATATTCCTTTCGCACCTGACAAAGCCCGGTACATGATGGGCCTGGGGTTGAAAGGGGGTTACAGACCCGACACCATGTATCAATGGAAATGGGATGTGGCCCATAAGAACCAGGATGGAGCCTGGATCGGTTCCGTAAATGCCGGCTTGCAATACTCCCTGCGGGACGAGCACTACGTTCGTCCGCTGAATACTAATTTCTACCTGCAGAAGCCCCTGCTGCTGCCCACTTCCTGGGGCAATGAAGGCAAGGGTGGCATCAACGTGGGCATCAAGGGGAAAACCATGCTGGCGAATAATTACAGCGGTCCCCGTCATATGAAGAAAGGGGAGGTCCTGTATTACAATTTTAATCTTCTTATCACGCCTTTTCACCAGCTGAATACGGATTTCCAATGGGCTACCCGGTTCTATCACAAATACGACAACCTCGACACCATCAGGGCCACCGGCGCTACGGTGGTGAATATCCACCATGCCACCCCCATCAATCCCTGGATAAACTATCCTTTCATTGAGTGGAAGAAGATGAAAGCTTACATCGATTCAGCGCACAACCGCGGACTGAAGGTCAAGATCTACAACACCGTACGCGAGCTGTCTGACAGGGCCTGGGAGCTTCCCGCGTTGTGGAGCCTGGGCGATGAGATCTATTCCAAAGGAGCCGGCGGCGGCTTCAGCTGGCTGCAGGAGCACATGGGAGAAGACTACATTCCCGCATGGTTTGTGCCGGAGATAAAAGATGCCGCTGTTGTCAACAGCGGGATGAGCCGGTGGCATAATTATTATGTAGAGGGCATGAACTGGCTGACGAAACAGGTGGGCATAGACGGTATCTACCTGGACGATGTGGCTTTCGATCGTGTGACGATGAAGCGGATCAAGAGAGTATTGACACAGGACGGGCATCCGGGCATTATCGATCTGCATTCGGCGAACCAATACAACCCCAGGGATGGATTTAACAACAGCGGCAACCTGTATATGGAGCATTTTCCTTACCTCAACAGGCTGTGGTTCGGAGAATATTTCGACTACGAAAAGAATGCCCCCGATTTTTTCCTCACGGAGGTCAGCGGCATTCCTTTCGGCCTGATGGGGGAGATGCTGGAAGGCGGCGGCAATCCTTGGCGGGGACTGGTCTATGGCATGACCAACAGAATGCCCTGGACGGAGAATGCAGATCCCCGGCCTATCTGGAAGGCATGGGACGATTTCGGAATGCAGGGCACTGACATGATCGGCTATTGGAGCCCAGGGTGCCCTGTGACGACGGGGTCGGCTGACATACCGGCAACCGTCTGGCTCAAAAAAGGAAAAGCCATGGTAGCGCTGGCCAGCTGGGCGCGGCAGGATACCGTCGTCAACCTTAAGATCGACTGGATGCGGCTGGGCATCGATCCGGCGCACGTCACGATAAAAGCCCCGGAGATAAAGAACTTCCAGACCGCTCGCAGCTTCGGCAAAGACGAGCCCATTCCTGTCCCTAAAGGAAAAGGGTGGCTGCTGGTGATGGAATAGAAAAATGCGCTATCTTGGCTTTTCCTAAACGATTTTATATATGAAACCGAGCACTACGAATGCGAGGTTCCATCAGGCCATTGAAAAATAAAATATTAACTGATGAAATTATTCCGGACAAAACAGGGCAACGTATTGGAAGCCGCAGGGAAGTATTACCACATGGACCAACCCTGGGACGAGCTGGTGAACAGGGATGGATTGTATGATTACCTGGAAAAAGCCGCAGGATCAAAAAAAGAAATGCCTGCCAGCAAGGATAAGGATTGGCTGGACAAAGGGATCCTTCCTCCCATCGGATCACAGGAAGTGTGGGCAGCGGGCGTGACCTACCTGCGGAGCCGCAATGCCAGGATGGAAGAATCCCAGGACTCGGGAGGCGCTACTTTTTACGACAAGGTCTATGAAGCGGAGCGACCCGAGCTGTTCTTCAAGTCCCTCCCTCATCGTGTGGCGGCGCATGGCGAATATGTTTATATAAGAAAGGACTCTAAATGGAATGTGCCGGAGCCGGAGCTTACCCTCTTCATCAACTCGAAAGGCGATATCCAGGGTTATACGGTGGGCAATGACATGAGCTCCAGGGATATTGAAGGGGAGAACCCGCTGTACCTGCCGCAGGCGAAGGTCTATGAAAGGAGCGCTGCGCTTGGCCCCTGCCTGTATGTGCCGAAAGAGCCCATCCCGCTGAGCGCGGTCATACATATGACGATCACCCGGGATGGAAAACAGGTGTATGAAGGAGAAGTACCCGTAAGCCAGATGAAAAGAAGCCTGACGGAGTTGGCCGATTGGCTATACCGTGAAACCGATTTTGTGAATGGTTGCTTTCTGATGACGGGCACCTGCCTCGTGCCTCCCAACGAATTTACCCTGCAGGAAAAAGATAGGGTGGACATCACCATCGACGGAGTAGGGGTGCTGACAAACTATATTCTTTATAAGCCCGTGAAATAGTGTTGCTATCTTCGCGTCCATGCAAAAAATGAATTGGCAACAGCTGTACAGCCCCGTTCGCACCGGATCATCCCGGACCAGCCGTGCGCCTGGCAGCAGTTCGGGTGCAGACAGAAGGACCTCCTTTCTTCGTGACTATGACCGCATCATCTTTTCCTCTGCCTTTCGACGCCTGCAGAATAAGACCCAGGTATTCCCTTTACCCGGACCTGTATTTGTGCACAACCGGTTGACACACAGCCTGGAAGTAGCCTCCGTTGGAAGAAGCCTGGGGAAGGTGGTGGGAGATGCCCTGGCGGACAGGTATCCAGGACTGGGCGAAGAATTCCGGGAGTTTTACAAATACGAGCTGCCTTCCGTCATTGCGGCCGGATGCCTGGCCCATGATATTGGCAACCCGCCTTTCGGGCATTCCGGCGAAGACGCCATCCGGAATTTTTTCCGGGGACTGGAAGGCGAGGGGGGCCGCCGGTTTAAGGAGGAGCTGACCCCCAATCAGCAGCGTGACTTCCTGTATTTTGAGGGCAATGCCAATGCATTCCGAACACTGACCCATCATTTTAATGAGAACAGCCCGGGCGGTTTCAAGCTGACATATGTCACATTGGCCTCCATCGTAAAATATCCTGCCGATAGCCTGAATGGATTTAACAAGCAACAGCTGGCTACCAAGAAATCAGGTTTTTTCGATTCGGAGATCGATACCTACCAGGCCATAGCCGCCGAGCTGGGCATACCCCGGCTGCACCCGGAAAAACATATCTATGCCCGTCATCCCTTTGTATACCTGGTAGAGGCCGCCGACGACATATGCTACAGGATCATCGATTTCGAGGATGCCCATCGGCTGAATATTATCTCCATCGATACCATCAAGGACCTGTTCCTTTCTTTTTTTGATGAAGAGGAAGGCTATGACGCACGCGATAGAGTGGAAAAAGTATTCCATCAGATCAATGACGACAACCAGAAAGTGCAATTCCTGCGGGCCAAGCTGATCAACCTGCTGATCCACCGGGTACGCGACGTATTCATAGAGAACGAGGATCTGCTGCTGGAGGGGAAATTGGAAAGATCCCTGATCGACTATCTGCCGGCCAGGCAGGTGTCCCTGGTGAAAAAAATTGACGCTTATTCCGTCCAGCATATCTATAACCATCGGTCCGTAGTGGAGATCGAGATCGCGGGATATAATGTCATCGGGGGGATGCTGAAGGAATTCTTCAGCGCCGTGCTGAACCCTCACAGCGCCAAGTCGGAGAAATTGCTGCAGCTGATCTCCCGGCAATTTGTTATTACGGGCCAGCCGGACCGCCTGTACGAGGATACGCAATCTGTCGTCGACTTTATTGCCGGCATGACAGACCTCTATGCGGTGGACCTTTACCGGAAAATAACGGGCATGGCTTTCCCTCAGATCAGGTAACTCGTTGATAATTAGGGCGCCGTCCTGGCATAATTTTTTAGTGGGTTAATATATTACATCACGCTAAATTTTATTTTATGCCAAATCCAAAAACAGATAGCGCTGGTTTTTCCACCAGCAACGCAGACCAGGAAAGGGATATGGGCGCCAAGGGTGGACCCGCGACAACTACAGGCATACCCGATAACAAGCATGGGGCTTCAGCGCCTTATGATTCCGATCTCCAGGCACAGATCGCTGCAAAGGGTGGCAAGCACCACAAGGAAAAGGAAAAAACAAAACAATACAGAAGAGATAGCCTCTAAGTCCTTAGGGGTGAAAAGGAGTCGTCTCTAACGGGGCGACTTCTTTTTTGGCAGGCCCCCTGTTCAGAAAAGATCCCTGTCTGGCATGAAAATTAATCCACTATCCTAAAACGCATCTATGTTCAATAAATTCCCTATTCACTTCAGCTTCGACGGGAAGCAATACAGTGGCGAGATCAAGCCGCTCCTGTCAGGGGCCCAACAACGTAAGCCGACTGCCTTTCAGGTCTTCCTGGACCATGTTTATTGTGGATTGATTAAAAAAAGAGGTGAGGAATGGGAAACTGATTCCCCAAAATGTGCGATCCTCGTCAAGCCGCTCAGGCGCCAGATAGAGGATTGGTACGAGTAACAAAAAGTTAATCCTCCATTACCCGAAGTATTTTTTTCATAGCGATCGCCAGCTGTGCTTCCACTGTCTTAATGGACAGGTCCAGCAGGGTTGCAACATCTTTATATTTTAAGCCGTCTTCCTTGATGAGCTTAAATATCAGCTTGCAGCGCGGGGGCAGCTCCCCGATCGCGATAGCCAGCTTTTTCGCTGTCTCGGAATGTACCAGCAGCGTCTCGGGGTCAGCGTTGAACTCGATATATTCATGGCTGCGCTCAGCAATGTCCACCGTCCGGGACGAAAAATTATCGCGCAGGTAATTCAGGGAAAGATTTTTCACCGACACATACAGATAGACTTCCAGGTTGCGAATAGTGGGGGATGCCGATCTCTTTTTCCAGAGGTTCATAAAGACATCATGGACGATCTCTTCAGCCGGCTGTTTTTGATGAACGATGGATAAACTAAAACGATACAAGCGCACAAAATACTGTCTATAGCATTCTTCGAAGGCTTGCTCATCGTTTAATTCAGTCACCTTATCATGCAGTATGTTTATGGTAATATCCATGGCAACACCTGACGGACGCCCGTTTTTCGGACATTATGGATAAAGGTAGAATTTTTTTTAATCCTCCCTTAAGGGTTTTTTCAGGATGCCGTGTCCTTCTCCTATAACCTAGTCGTTTATACCATGGATCAGGACAGAACAGATGTCTTATTGGCCAAATACCTGGCAGGGGAATTGTCGCCCGAGGAGAATGAGGAGTTGGAGTGGGCAATGCTCGCCAATCCCGCGCTGCGCGTCACTTTACAGGTGCTGCAGCGGATGCGGCAGCTTCCGGCCGGAAGCGCAAAAGAAGAGCAGGAAGCGATGGAAAGAGGCCTGCAGCGTATCACAAAAGAGCCCGTCGGTGAAAATGACCTGATGCCCGATGCACTGTACCAGGAACAAACAAAGGTTAAACGCCTGTCTTCCCGCCGGTGGATGGCTGCGGCAGCCGTGTTGGTCCTGGGGGTTGCCGGAGCCATGCTGTATCCCCGCAATAAACACGGTGTGGCCACCACCCCCGCACCCATACAGGATAAAGAAATAACAACGCGATACGGCACCCGCAGCTTCCTGGAATTGCCCGACGGTTCAAAGCTATGGCTGAATGCAGGCTCCAAAGTAAGATACGCCGATGGTTTTACCAATGGCCGGCGGGAGCTGACGCTCACGGGCGAAGCCTTCTTCGATGTAAAACATGATCCGGAACATCCTTTTATCATTCACACGGGCAAGCTCGATGTAAAGGTGCTGGGCACCTCTTTCAATGTAAAAGCCTATCCCAACGACTCCACCATTGAGACCACCCTGATCAATGGCAAGGTGGAGATCGATCTTAAGGACGATCGGCAATCGAACATCGTGCTGCAACCCAATGAAAAAGTGGTTATCCCGGTGAAAAGACCCCTGGCTGTTCATACCATGGAGAGCGAAGTGCTTCGCCATACGGTAACACCCGATCCCACCTACCGCACCCTGATCGAGACCTCCTGGGTAGAGGATAAGCTGGTGTTCCGGAATGAATCTTTTTCCGACGTCACCATGCGGCTGGAACGGTGGTATAATATCCATTTCAGCTTCGAGGATCAACGCTTTATGCAGGACAAGCTCACCGGCTATTTTAAAGATCAGCCCATAAAGAATGTGATGGATGCGTTGCAGATCTCGCTGGGCTTTCACTATCGCATCGACAAAGACACCATAAGGATCTGGTGAAAGATATCAAAACTGAAAACGAAGGATATGTAAGATATTCCTAACGATAAAAAGCTTGCCCAAAAAAACAGGAAGTGCTGTCACACTCCCTGCGTTGGGTATAATCATGTACTGATACCTAATCTCCGCCCGGATTTCAGGTCTCTGATTATTTAACCTCAACATTTCAAATGTATGAAAAAAAATGTTAGTGAAATCCTTCTGCGTATGAAACTCTCGATTGCTTTTCTGCTGCTGACATTCCTCCATGTTTCGGCAAAAGTTCATTCCCAGGACAAGATTACGCTTACTGAAAAGGGCATTAGCTGGGCCCAGTTCTTCGACCTGTTGCAGAAGAAAAGCAGCTATACTTTTGTTTACAAGGACGACGTATTACCTCGCCAGGACAAGATCGATGTTTCGGCTGTCGATCGCACCGTCCCCCAGATCCTGGAGAATGTCCTCCGTAATTCGCCGCTGACTTACCAGGTGCTGACGGGCAACCTCGTGGTTGTCACAGCCCGCATCGCGGAGGCCGGTGATGTCCGCATCACGGGTAAAGTATCTTCCTCCGCCGGAGACGCGCTGGCAGGGGCCAGCGTGAAGGTAAAAGGGACCTCCGCCGGAACATCCACGGACGCAAACGGGAATTTCACACTGACGGTCCCCGAGGAAGCCACGCTGGTGGTTTCGTACATAGGTTACCAGCAGCAGGAAGTACCGGTGTCGGGCCGGACACAATTCTCCATCGTGCTGCAAACCGTGCCTGGCAATATCAATGAAGTGGTGGTAATAGGCTACGGCACTACCCGGAAGAAAAGCAACACCGGCGCAGTATCCACCATCAAATCGGCCGATATCAGCAATCTTCCCGTAGGCGGCATCGACCAGATCATGCAGGGCAAGGCGGCCGGCGTCACGGTGACACAAGGCACAGGCGCGCCGGGAAGCCCTATCAATGTCCGCATCCGCGGCATCGGCACGATCAACGACAATAACCCGCTGTACATCATTGATGGCGTCCCTACCAAGGACGGTATCGCCGCCATTTCTCCCAATGATATCGAGGATATCAGCATCCTGAAAGATGCTGCTTCCGCCTCCATTTATGGCGCCAGGGCGGCCAGCGGCGTTGTGCTGGTGACGACCAAAAAAGGACGACAGGGGCGGCCGCGGTTCGGCTTTTCAGGCTACACGGGCGTGCAAACCCCCGGACACTATATCAAAATGGCCAATACCCGCCAGTATGTAAATGCTTTCAACGTTGCCGCAACCAATGACGGAAGAGGATTGATCCCTGCCACGATGCTGGATACCCTGCCTGATGTCAACTGGCAGAAAGAAGTGCTGCGGCCCGCTAATATGACCAATGTACAGATGTCGGTCAGTGGCGGCAGCGACAATACGCAATATTTTGTCTCTGCCAATTATTTCGGCCAGCAGGGCCTGATAAAGAATTCGGCATTCGACCGCCTGAGCCTCCGGAGCGCATTGACGACCACCTTGTCCAGGGTATTTAAGTTTGGAATGAATCTCAACCTGGGATATAATAAGAACCGGGAAGTAGGCAGCTCTGGTGATGGATATGGCAGTGGGAACCCTGGCCCCAGTGTGGTCCGGTATGCCTTATTCCGGACGCCGGCTACGCCCGTTTATGATAAGGCCGGCAATTTTGTGGATATTCCGGACCCCAGGGAGTTTTTCGGGGATGGACTGAATCCCGTCGGCCTTGCTGCCAATACAGACAGGAATTTCTATAACTACTCCATTTTGGGGGACGTCTACCTGGAGGTCACGCCGGTGAAGAACCTGCGTATCCGGAGCGACATCGGCACCAACCTGATCCTGACGGAATACAAGCAATTCTTTCCCACCTGGGGCAGCCCGGCGCGTCTGCAGAATTCGCCCAACTCGCTGGCGCAATCCTACATGAATGATTTTACCTACAACTGGACGAATACTGCCACCTATAATTTGAAAATGGGCGATCATTCCCTGGAAGTCCTTGCAGGTGCGGAAGCCGTCTCAAACGACATTCGTCAGCTCTCTGCATCAAGACAGGACTTCATTGACCAGGGCGCTTCTTTTCAATATCTGAACAACGGGACTAAGAATCCGCTGAATGGCGGCCTCGAAGACCAATGGGCCTTGTTCTCGGTTTTCAGCAGGCTGAGCTACGCCTACAACGATAAATACCTGGCCACCTTCAGCGTGAGAAGAGATGGCAGCAGCCGGCTGGATCCCAGCGACCGGTATGGAAACTTTTTCTCGGGGTCAGTGGGCTGGCGCATGGATAAGGAAAAATTCATGGAGAATGTCCGCGCCGTCTCGCTGATGAAGCTGAGGGCCGGTTGGGGACAACTCGGCAACCAGGAGATCGGCAATCATCCTTATACCACCATCATCAGGGGCGGCAGCATCTATTATCCTTTCGGAACGACTGCAACGCCCGCCTATACGATCGTCGCCAAAGGCAACCCAAATGTCCGGTGGGAAACGAGCAACCAGACGGACATAGGGCTGGACATGGGTTTTTTCAATAATGCCCTGCTTTTTACAGTGGACTATTACAATAAAAAAACATCGAATGTGCTGCTGTCTCCCCCGCAGCCCAGCAGCGCAGGCAGCGCTGCCAGCGCCACCGAAAATGCGGCAAATATCACCAACAGTGGCTTTGAGTTCGAAGCCAACTACCGGAAGACCATCAATAAGGACTGGCGGTTTGAGCTCAGCACCAATCTGGCTACCGTCCATAATGAAGTGACTTCTCTGGCGGGTGGCAAACCGCTGACGGCAGGACGCATCGACAATAACCTCAATGGAACTATTACTACCGTGGGTCAGCCCATCGGTGAGTTCTATTTATTAAAAATGGATGGCATCTTCCAAAATGCGCTGGAGGTGTTCACGCATGCCTACCAGGGGGCAGGTATCAAGCCGGGCGATGTGAAATTCAGGGATATCAACCACGATGGGGTTGTCGATCAGAAGGACCGGGTGTATGCAGGCAGCCCTATTCCAAAATTCTCCTATGGGTTCACGGGAAATGTTGGATATAGGAATTTCGACCTGACCCTCTTCTTTCAGGGTGTCAATGGTAATAAGATCTACAACCAGGTGCTCACGGACATAGAAGGCTTTTACCGGAGCTTCAACATCACGGAAAGGGTCGCTACGAAAAGCTGGACGGGAGAAGGTTCTACCAATACTTTCCCACGCCTGAGCTGGACAGGGGCGCAGAACAATAAGCAGGCATCTACCAGGTTCCTGGAAGACGGGTCCTATCTCCGGCTGAAGAACCTGCAGCTGGGTTACCGCCTCGGGTCGGAGACATTATCACGATGGAAGATATCCTCCGTCCGGTTTTTTGTCAGTGTCCAGAATGTATTCACCATTACCAAATACACAGGGCTTGATCCGGAAATGGCTACCAGCGCCAATGCGGCGACGTCAGGCGATGGGGATAAGGCGGTGGGCATCGACTGGGGCACCTATCCTTCAGCGCGCACTTTCACTGCGGGCGTCAACCTTAACTTCTAATATTCAAACTAATCATATGCGATCTAAAAATATTTTTATCTGCTTATTCATCCTCACGGCTTTGGCTGGTGGCGGTTGCAGGAAATTCCTGGATAAGAAGCTGCTGGGCGACTATACTACGACCAATTATTTCACCTCCGACGCGAATGCCGTATTGGCCGTTAATGCTGCCTATGCTCCCCTGTCCTTCACTTCGGGGGCTTCCAATGCCATATGGGTATTGGGAGATGTGGCGTCGGACGATGCGGAGAAAGGCGGACAGGCGGGAGATCAGGCCGATTTCGATGCCATTCACCAATTTAATATCCTGCCCACGAACTCGGCCGTAGAGGCCGTGTGGCAAAGATACTATGACGGGGTGTTCAAATGTAACGTAGTGTTGGATGGACTGCCGGCGTCCAATACAGCTGTCTCGGATGCCGTTAAAAAGTCCGTCATTGCCCAGGCGCGGTTCCTTCGCGCCTACTATTATTTCAATCTTGCCAACTGCTACGGTGACATACCCCTGCACCTGAAAGTAGAGACGCCGGAAGAGCTGCAAAGTCCCGCGATTGCCCAGGACAGCATCTACAGACAGGTGGAGCAGGATTGCCTGGCGGCGGCGCCGGACCTTCCTGCCAGTGTATCCGGCGATGACCTGGGAAGGGTAACGAAAGGTGCAGCCCTGGCCTTATTGGCCAAGACCTATCTTTTTCATTCCACGCTGGCCAATCACTATCAGCTGGCAGCCCAATATGCCCAGCAGGTGGAGAATACACCCGGTTATGAACTGACCAAAAATTATACGGACAATTTCAGCGCCGGCACAAAGATCAATTCAGAAGCTATTTTCTCCGTCAATCACCTCACAGGGTCCAGCCCCGTCTTAGGGAACGAGCTGAATGCATGGTTTGCCCCCCGGTCGCTGGGTGGCTATGGGTTTTTCTATCCCACGCAGGACCTGGTGGATAATTACGAGCCAGGTGATCCCAGGCTGGACTATACGATGGCCAGGCAGGGACATCCCTATTTTGACAAACCTTTCGATCCTTCCTGGACCACCACCGGCTATATCACCAAAAAAATGGTGCAGCCATTATCGGAAGTGCCCACCTCCCGGAAAAATGATGGCAGTGTAAATTATGAAGCCATCCGCCTGGCGGATATCCTGCTGGTGGAAGCAGAGGCGCTGAACGAGAGTGGTAACAGCCTGGCCGCATTGGCTCCTCTTGAGAAAGTAAGGAAAAGAGCCCGTGAATCCTACCTCAATGATCCATCCCTGCCTGGTTATGGAACAATTCCGGCCGGCCTGCTGCCGGAGATCACCACCACCGACCAGGGACAGCTGAGGACTGCGATCCGGAATGAAAGAAGGGCGGAGCTGGCATTGGAGTTCCACCGGTTCTTCGACGTCATCCGGTATGGCAGCGCCTACGCCACCAGCGCGCTGTCTAAGAATTCCGCCAACTTCAACTACGAGAAAAATAAATGGTTCCCCATTCCGCAAAGTGAAAGGGATGCAAACAAGAAATTAGGTAAATAAAAATCTTACTGCAATGCGTACTATAAGATATATCTTCTTTTTACTGGTGCTCTTTTCCTGCAAAAAGAATGAGCAGGCCCCCGATTATAATTCAGATAAAAGCAGGCTGACACACCTCACCGATTCGCTTACACAAGTATACGACAACGCCGTGGAAGGAAACAAGCCGGGTAATTATAGCGAAGGTGCCAGGGAAGCCCTTAAAGCTGCATTGGACCTTGCTGCGCAGGTGGAGAGCAAGCCCTTTACCCAGGAGTCAGTGAACAATGCCTATAATAATTTGCTCCTGGCTGCGCAGCAGTTCAATACTAAGCTGATCCAGGAGGTCTCGGCGGAGTACCTGGTAGCGTACTGGAAATTCAATGGGAATGCGGCGGATTCCAGCGGCCATGGTCATGACGGGATGCTGAAGACCGGTTATGTAGGCAGCAGCGCCGCAACGGCTGCGGATGGCGGCGTATTGCCGCAATTGACCACCGACAGGTTTGGAAGGGCTGATATGGCCTATAGCTTCAACAATGGCGCCATGATCCAGGTGCCCTATGCAACTGAGCTGAACCCACCGTCCTTCAGCATCAGCTTGTGGGTGAATATGACTGCCAATACGGCCAATAGCTATATGTTCTCTTTGGATCGCTGGAATGGGTTTAAGTTCAACCTCAATGGGACAGCGGTGCCTTTTCTCACTGTCTCGGTTTCCAATACCATATACGACCGGGATGCCGGCGGGGGAAATGTGTCGGCTAATACCTGGACCCATCTGGCAGTCTCCTATACCGACGGCACTATGAAATTCTATGTCAACGGCGATCTGCTGAAGACCTGGACCAATACGCCGGGAGCTGCGCTGACCCTCGCTTCTCCGGTAGACCTGGCCATAGGCAATGAAATGCCGAAGCAGTATTATAATCTCACGGACAATTCCAATCCCAACTATTTCTGGGGCGCCAGTTATTTCATAGGGTCGATGGACGATATACGGTTTTATAAGACTACCTTGACAGACGCGGAAGTACATTCTATCTATATCAATGAAAAAACACTGTAGATGAAAAGATATCTATTGTTCTATATTGTGGCGATGTGCGCCGCGTGGGGTTGTAATTCCACGCCTGATCAGCCGGCAGCCGCCGCACCCAAAGGGACTGTTGCACCCGACTCCACCAGCTGGGCGCTCCTGCCATTCGTAAAAGTGGACAGCGTAAACCCGGTGCTGACGCCCGGCGCCAATACATTTACGGACCCCATCTCAAAGAAGAAAATAGCCTGGGAGGAAAAAGATGTCTTCAATCCCGCCATCGTGGTGAAGGACGGCAAAATATATATGCTGTACCGCGCGCAGGATAAGATCGGTAAGCCGGGCGGTACCTCCCGTATAGGTCTGGCCGAAAGCGTAGATGGATTTCATTTCACCCGCAGCCCCGCGCCCGTGCTGTACCCGGATAATGACGCATACAAAAAATATGAATGGGAAGGCGGCTGTGAAGATCCCCGCATCGTGGAGGACGATCAGGGACAATACTATATGACTTATACTTCCTATGACGGCGACAAAGCCCGGCTGCTGGTGGCGGTCTCACACGATCTGCATCACTGGACCAAACAAGGGCCGGCATTTGCAAGGGCTTGCAATGGAAAATACCTGGACAAATGGTCCAAGTCAGGTTCCATCGTGTCAAAGTATGATGATAATGGCAGGATCATCGCCACCCGCATAAAAGGCAGGTACTGGATGTATTGGGGCGACCAGAACATCTGGGCCGCCACTTCTGACGACCTGATCAACTGGACACCCGTGGAAAAAGCCTCCGGCGAAGCCGACCCCATTGCGCTGCGGGGACAGGCCCTGGCCATGCCCGACCTGAAGATAGTGGTTCCCACACGGCAGAAGAAGTTCGATTGCGACCTGGTGGAATCAGGCCCGCCCGCCATGCTGACCGATCGGGGGATACTGCTCATATTCAATAGCCGGAATATTCCCTCCATCGGAGATACGGCGCTGCCTGAAGGTACGTACGCGGCTTCGCAGGTGCTGCTGGACAAGGACGAGCCGACCCGCATCGTTCGACGGCTGGAAAATTATTTCATGAAGCCGGACAAGCCTTATGAGGTCACAGGTCAGGTGAATGAGGTCTGTTTCCTGGAAGGGCTGGCTCGCTTCAAAGGCAAATGGTTCTTATATTATGGGACGGCGGACTCGAAGATCGCAGTCGCAATAAAATGAAAAAATAGGTCCCGTACGGGACCTATTTTTTTAAGAGTAATATGCCATTCACCGAATACAGGCCCGATGCCAGCGACGATATATTCACGGGTATATAATTCTCTCCGGCGGCCAGTGCCACTTCTTTTCGCATAACTACCTTCCCACTTACTGAAACAATAGTGATCATGGTCTTACCTGCCCTGGGCGCGGTAAACAGCAGCTGGATATAGTCGTGCGCCGGGTTGGGCATCAGCCGGAGACCTGGCGTCACCGCGGCCGGCGCCAATGCCAGGGAGGTTGCCGTCAGGGTATTAGTCATGGCTTTCAATCCGGCGGGACCATTCGCCTGGGCATAGTTCAGCTGCAGCGTGTGGCCGATGGTCAGCGTGGCCGTGTTGTTGGGAGAAACTACGCCTCCTGATATGGAACCACAATTCTTACCTTCCATCATAAAGGCATAGATGGTAGTATCACCCAGCATCTCGTCAGCCGGGAAGCCAGCACTGCCTTTATAGTTCAGCTGTGTATTGTTGGCCCAGAGATGATAGGTGCGAGGCAGCACCATATAGGTAGTGATACCCCGGACATAGGTCTGTTGCCTGGTGCTGGCATTGGCATATACTTCCATCGCATACGTGCTGTCCCGATGGAAAAAGGAGGAAGTGATCGGCGTAAAGCTGGTAATCGTATTATTGGATAACCTTTCCCTGCAGAAGAAATTTACGACCGATGAGGAGACGGCCCATTTGAAAGCTCCGAAAATATCAGGGAAGGCGGTATTGTTCGTTTGCAGACCCGTGTTGCCGCTGAAGAACGGTGAGGAGGCGCTGTTCTTGCCCATCGCAAAGGACCATTCCACCGTATCGGTGGATGGATCATCGTTCAAGGTAAAAGTGAAGAAAGCGCTGGCTACGGAAGTGGCGTGTGCGATGCCAAATGCGGCGAATTTTTGTGCGGTGGTACCGTTGGAGGCGGTGATCTGCAGTTTCTTGGGCGTGCCGGTGAGGTCAAAGCGGGGACTGCCGGCGCCGGAGCTTGTCCGGACGGTGCCGGTGGGCGGTACGGCTAAGAACCCATCGTTACTTCCTGCGCCCGGAGAGGCGCTGATCTTATTGGTCCCTATTTGTGAATAGCTTCCCAGCCTCCCTGTATCGATGTTATACACCCAGCTCGAATCCACAGGATACTGGTTGGTCCATACGCCCGGGGCCGACGGGTTGGCTGCGGGGTTGACCAGCTTCAACGCTGCCGGAAATCCATCCTGCAAGGTAAAAGTTGCTGTCAGGCTGTCCCCGGCAGAAACCACCGTCGCATTCGAGGCATTCTCCAGCACATTCCAGCTACCTTTCACCGTCAGTGAAATGGTGTTGGCTGTGGACCGCCAGTAGCTGATACTGTCGCTGACTGCGGTCAGGTCGGGGTTGGCGATGGTCAGGGTCAGCGTGTCGCCATTCTCCTTCGCGCCCAGCAAGGCCTTACCCGAGATGCTTTTGACAAAGCCGATATTGACATTGCTTTTGGCCTTGAAAAATACATACGCATTCAGGTTAGCGGAAAAATAACGTACCGCATGCACCGTGTCCGTCTGACTGAGCACCTTGTATACGTTGTTCTGTGCCAGGATGGCTGAAAGGTCCTTCATTTTTGTAGCCGTTATGCCGGGCACGACGACAAATTGATATTTGGCATTCACGGGACTGCTGCCATGCGTAAGCCAGGCCTTGCTGGCTTTGGCGGTAGACGTGCTGTCGCCCGTGAGATCTGACTGTCTGGGCGTTGTCTGCGAGCCCTGGACGATGACAAGGCTGTCATTGCCTTTCGGTATATAATAGCCCGTTCCGGGTGTGTTGACGATCCAATGGCCAGGACTGTCGACTTTTAGCCTGCTGCTGCCGGCGGTTTTTGTGGTGATATTGTCAAGGTTGATCGAATCATTGATGAGGCTCTGATAAAGGTTGGTGACGACCTCGTTGCCGCCCGATGAGGCATTGATACCCGTGCCCAGGCAAACGAGGATCGTATCGAAAGCAAACACCGACTTGTAGAAGCGAAGGTTGTTGGTTGAGTAATTCCCTGATACAGTATCCTGTCTGAAGTCCATGCCGAAGATGCCATTCTTCCCCAGCGATAATGCACCGGCAAAGCTTCCCAGCTGATGCTCTTCCATCTTCGAAGGCACCGCCTGAAGACTGGGATAGGGCAGGCGTACGGTGGTGGCCCCCGGAGGCGCATTCCAATCCCAGCCCGCTCCGTCATTGGTGTAGCCCGTATTCGTCAGCTGCCCAAGATACAGCGGCTCTACTGCGCCATAGCTTTGATAGCGGCCATAACGGTTCTCGGTGGGGAAGATCTCCGCCCCGAACAGCCTGTCGGTAAATCCCCGCATGGCAACGGTCCATCCATTCTTCCGGAAGACCCCCAGCTGCGCATAGTTGAAAGCGTAATAGCCGTCAAAGTCGGTGGCGGGCGCGGTATAATAGCTGGTATTGTAGATATAGTTGTAGAAGGCTGCCATGGCAGTATCCGCCGGAACACCCGAAAGCGCTCCTCCGGCAGCAACCAGCTTGCGAAGATTGCTGTCAGCGAGAGGGATAGAAGTGGGGAAGGGATTGCGCCCGCAGTCCGAGTTGCCGAAGATGGTACCTTTTGAGGTCTCGAGATAGAGGCTTTTGACCACCTTGCTGATATTCGCATAGGCCGTCTGGCTGATGTGGAAGGGTGTATTCCTCACATTGTAGGCGCAGTTGATCCAGCTTGCGAACGCATGCAGATAAGTCACCTGGTGGGCGTTGTGATGGAAGGCCGTACCATCGGGCTTCACACCGTCCCTGCCGCCTTGTCCGGCAAGCGTATTTTCCTCCAGCCACCGGCTGAGGCATTTCAGGTCCCGGACGGCGCTGTCGGCGGCGTCATCCGCGGCGGCCAGCTCATAGAGGTAAGGCGTTTTCTTATAAAGATAATCCTCGTTGAGGCCGGGCGTCACGGTGGGTTGATAGATCTTATTGTATTCATGCGACCACCGCAGCATACGGATGACATCCCTGCGCATAGCGGTTGCATATACAGGCAGCGCTTGCAGGAAACCGGTGGCGAAACTGTCGATTTCCGGGTAGTCGCTCATCATGATCACATTTCTTCCTCCTTCCGCCAGCCCCTGATCCAGCAGGTATTCTGTGAACAACAGCAGCTGCGATTTAGCCACGGCGTCGCTATTGATCAGCCAGGCATTGGCAAGGACCCCGCAGTAACGGGCGAGGAGCGTCAGCGTATCGAGATGGTAGATGGTAATATTGGTCTGTGGCCTGCCGTTGATGCTGCCGTCGGCATTACGGGTGATATTGCAGCCTGTGACGTAGCTCTTTGCAGCACTGAGCAGGCTGAGGTTTGTACTGGGGTTACGGTGCCAGGCGGACCGCACCGTATCCAGTCCGGACAGTTCGGTCGGTGTAGCCGATGTCGCAACGATATCCGGATGGATGAGCCAGCTTTCCAACGGATTGCCGGCAGGACCGTCTTCCGGGTTGATAGCGAAATGCTGGTGGTCCAGCAGCATATGCGGACCAGGGGTCCTTGCTTCACCGTAGCCGGCGAACATCACTTCATCCAGCCAAATGCTCCCGGAGGCATTGGGCGTTCCCGGCCGGTAGATGATCCTGGCTCCCTGCAGGTTGAATCTCGACAAGGTTCCGCCATAGTTATAATCGGTCAGCAGATTGCGATGATATTCCCTCCATCCGCTGAAGTTGAGGAGCACATGCCCTTCCCTTTGCACCGTATTGGTATTGTCCAGGAACTGGACGATCAGCGTATCCTGTCCTGCCGACGGGCTGTAGATATAAAAATGCGAGGATGAGCCAATATCTGTGCCGATGCCCAGGCTGGAAGCCCGCAACGTGTCTCCGGCAGCTGCGGTCCATTTCAGGGAATGCGTACCCCCTTTCAGGTGATCCGTGCTGAGCGAAAGAACAGAAGTGGTGGTGGCGGTCCAGTTGACGGGAATGCTGTCATCGAAATGTACGACATCGGACTGTGCTCGCACAGTGAGCCAGGACAAGGCGACGCAAAGGGCCGCCAGGAAGGTCTGCTTCATAGCTAAGGTTTGTAGTGGTTTAAGGTCTTTATGGTTTTAGGTTCCTATGAGGCAATATACGAATTGATTGTCGAAGAAGAATTACGGCTTCTTCTAATTCTTTTTCATTCATGGAGGCAAACCCGATTCGCAGCGCGTTGTAACGTTGGTCATCGGCATCATACATGCGGCCATCGCTTATCATGAGGCCGTTGCGGGCGGCGGCCGCAGCAATCGCCGGCAGGGGATAGTCTTCCCGGAACCTTGCCCATAGTGCCAGCCCGCCCTGTGGTTTCTGAAAAGAGACGACGTCGCCCAGCTCGTGTTCCAGCAGGCTGCACAGGATGTCCCTGCGCTGATGATATAATTTAACGGAGCGCTTCAGGTGCTTTTGCATCTCTCCGCCTTTGAAAAGGGACGCCAGCGCTTCCTCCAGGAGGCTGTCGCCACGGACATCGATCATTCTCCTCAATTGCGCCGCCTGTTCGATGAAGTTGGCGGGAGCGATCATATAGCCGATGCGGATGGGTGGAGCTATCGATTTTGTCAGCGAGCCGATGTAGATGACATTGCCCCTGTGCGCAGCACTGGCCAACGGAAGGATAGGACCGCCGGCATAATGGAAATCATAATCGTAATCATCCTCTATGACGGGAAAACGATGTTGTTCGATCAGCCGCAGCAGCCGCATCCTTCTCTCTCCGCTGAGGGTCACCGTGGTGGGATGATGGTGATGGGGGATGATATATAGCAGGTCAGGCTTTTGCCGGCTGCAAAATGTTTCGATGAAGTCGACGTCCATGCCATTTTCATCCATCGGCACCCGCACCAGCCTGGCGCCGAACTGCCGGAATATGGCGTCCGCCATAAAATAATTGGGTTGTCCCACCAGGACCATCGACCCGGGCCGGATGATCATCCTGGCTGCCATAAAAATGGCCATCTGTGCCCCCCGGGTGATCAGGATATTGTCCGTGGTGAGGGTTAGCCCTCTCGTTTCCGACAGGAATTGTGTAATGGCGGTACGCAGGTTGACAGATCCGGCCTGGTCGCCCATCATGATAAATCGCTTATAAGACGACTGGTTGAACAGGCGCCTGTACTCCCGCAACAACTGATCGATAGGAGCGATCCTGGGATCGGGAAAGCCGTCATTGATCACGGGCCGTAATTTTTCCCCTTTGGCCGGCAGCGGAACCATCGGCCCAAAATCATAAAAAGGGAAGGAGGCATTATTGCTATAGGCTCCGGCCGTCCCGAACTCCTTAAAATCCTGGGGTTTGATCTCCGGCAAACGTTGCGACACCTGCGGACCTCTGCGGGGGATCACTTCTATCCAATCCTGAATGAACAGCTCCTGATACGCCGACTCCACCGTCTTGCGATGGACACCCAGCAGGGATGCCATTTGCCGGCTGCCGGGCAGGCCAGCCCCCGGCTGGATGATCCCGTCCCTGATGAGCCGGATTAGTCCGTTGGCAATCTGCTGGTAGACGGGGATCGCCGCTGCCCGATTGATAATGATGAGTGTCTGGAAAGGCAACATGGGGCCTAAAGGTAGAACATGAAAACAATTGTAAAAATTATTTGCTAAATAAATTAGTAATTTTACGCCTGATAACCTATTTCTATAAAAGAAAAAGTTGTCCGATAGGACAACTTTTCATAAATTTGTACATCCGATGGAAACTAATAAATATCGGGGTTATTACTTTCTATAAGAAATACTTTGAGGACTTCTTTGTACAACAAAAGCAGAAAGTAAAGGATAAAATAATCTGGACCTTTCGCTTGATCGAAGAGTTACCCCAAATACCTGAATCCTATCTTAAACATTTGTCAGGGACAGACGGCCTCTATGAGATAAGGATTCAGTCCGGCAGTGATATTTTCAGGGTGTTCTGTTTTTTTGACCAGGATAAGTTGATCATTCTCATCAATGGATTTCAGAAAAAAACGCAGAAGACACCCGGGAATGAAATAGTCCGGGCGATCCAAAAAAAAAGAATATTATGAAGAAAAAAAACAACCTAAAAAGTCTTGATCAATTCGTCGACGAGCAGTACGGAAGAAAGGGCACACCCAAAAGAGATAAATTGGAGAAGGACTACAAGGAATTCAAACTTGGCGCCCTGATCCAGGAAGCCCGTCTGGAAAAAGGTATGACCCAGGAAGAGCTCGCCGAAAAATGCGGGACAAACAAAGCCTATATATCCAGGGTGGAAAACGACGTGAAAGACGTTCGCATATCAACTTTACAAAAGATCGTAGAAACAGGGCTGGGAGGAAAATTGCATTTATCCATCAGACTTTGAATTCCCCGCACTTCTCCTCCCGACCCCGGTTATATTAAAACTCATCCCCCCGGGCAAAATCACTCTTCCTGTACATCCATTGCCCGCTGGTGAAATCCGGAAAATCCACTCTTTCATTCCCCATTTCGATAGAACTTTCACTCAAAGGAGTAATAGCGCTCCAGGCCGCCGCATCATATACATCCATCGGCGTAGCCGTATTCCGCTTGATCGCCTCGATGAACCCATGCAATACAAAAAAGTCCATGCCTCCATGCCCCGCACCCTGTGTATCCTTGCTCCAGCGTTTCCACAGCGGATGATCGTATTTGTCATACCATGTCTGCGCCTGATCCCATTCGTCGTCCTTGCTGACGCCTTCCACATAGATCGTGCTGCTGACATCCATCCAGAGTCCTTTCGTACCCTGCACCCGGAAGCCCAGGGAGTAAGGACGGGGAAGGTTGGTGTCGTGCTGCAGCAGGATGGTCACGCCGTTGGCACATTTGATATTGGTGGTCACCACATCGCCCAGGGCAAAATTGACCTTTGTGCTGGAATGGGCCGGACCGCCTTTCGCAAGCGCATATTCATGCAGTCCGCGGCTCTTGCTGGCAAATGAGCACAGCGATACGAAGCGGTTGCCTCTATTGATATCGATCATCATGGCGACGGGGCCAATGCCATGTGTGGGGTAAAGGTCGCCATTGCGATGTACGGAATGTTCCGTCCGCCAGTGGGCTTCGGAAAAACCTTTTTCCCCGAATTCCGCGCCTACGCCAGGAGGGTTCTTGCCATCATTGAATTTGATGCCGCGAAGGTCATGCTGATAACCTCCCTGCACATGGATGATCTCTCCGAAGACATTTTGCCGGACCATGTTCAGTACTGCCATCACATCCCGCCGGTAACACACATTCTCCAGCATCATAACATGCGCCTTTGCCTGCTCTGCTGCCTTTACCACCTGCCAGTGGTCCTGGAGGGTAATGCCCAGGATCACTTCAGTACCTATATATTTAATGCCGGCCGCCAGCGCATCCAGGATCATGGGAGCATGCCATTCCCAGGGGGTGGCGATGATGACCCCGTCGAGGTCTTTTAGCTCCAGCAGCTTGCGGTAAGCATAGTTGTCGCCCGTGAAAACCTTCGGCATGGGCTTGCCAGCCTGTTTGAAGACGTTTGCCGTCCGTTGCAACATGCGTTCATCCACGTCACAGATGGCCACTATCTCCGTATCGGGCCGCCTCAATGCCAGGGCTACGTGGCCTGTCCCTCTGAATCCCGTTCCGATGAAGCCCAGGCGGACCTTGCGGTCGGCGGGGACGGCGGCAAACAGTTGATCGGGGCGGAGCATAGCCAGGCCCGCAGTGGCAAGTGTCATGTTCTTAACGAATTCTCTCCTTGAAGCAGTCATGGTGTTTAATATATTAATCCGTGAATATTGTTCTGGGAATGAATTTCATACTCTTTTGTAAATATAAGTACAACAAACGTTTGCGTAATTTTATGTCGGGATATTGATTATTTTCAATCTGAATGGAAGACAACCGATATTGGTCTGACTGCTGGAATGCCTTTAGAAAAGGGGATGAGGAGAAGTTCCGCCTGCTGCATGATGGATTTTTCCATCTCCTGCATGACTATGCATTGCGCCTCCTGCAGGACCATGACCTGGCTTATGATGCCATCCAGGATCTTTTCATGAAATTATGGATCCGGCGGAGTTCGCTTCCGGAAGTGCAATTTGTAAAAGCTTATTTGCTCCGAAGTCTCCGGACAACCATTCTGAACAAGCTCCGCTCACTGAAATTATATGAGCTGAACATCTCCTTGCAATCTTCCGTCCCGGATATCGAGTTCTCTCCCGAAGAAATAAAGATAAAAGAAGAATCCGAATTGCTGAATGCCCGGAATTTGACCAAAATGATCAACCAGCTGCCTCCTGTCCATAAGCATATTATATATCTCCGGTTTTATGAAGGTCTCTCCTACAGGGAAATTAGCGAGGTCGTAGATATGAATTATCAATCTCTGATCAATACTATCCACAGGATCCTCAACAGGGTCAAGGCCGCCTTAAAAAATCATCCCGAATTCCTGCTCCTCTTCCTGTTCCTGCCGCATCTTGCATAGCAAGGAAAAAATATTTCCCCAAAAATGAGTTGAAACTAAGTTTTCGCGTGTCTACTGTATATACAGGATAACCTTTAAACCATGAGCGAAGATAACGAGCACTTCCCGGAAGACGTTCCTTTTGAATTCATTAAACCCGAAAGGGATGAACGCCTGAAGGAAAAAAGCTGGAATGACCTGTTGCAGAACAGGCCTCCGGACCCACCTGTAAAAAGGGGGCTGCGGGTGAGGTTTTGGCCGGTGCTGCTGGGTGGGGGCGGTCTTGTTCTGCTGGTCGTCCTTTTTTCGAAAGGAGGATTTTTCGGAACAAAGCCTGTTGAGTGGGAGACCATTACAACGGGCAATGGGCAAAAAAAGTTCCTGTTGCCGGATAGCTCCGAGATCTTCCTGAACAGGTTCTCGGAAATAAAGACCGATATCCGGAACTGGTCCGACTCGAAAAGAGAGGTCTGGTTGAAGGGAGAAGCCTTTTTCGAGATCAGGAAGCATCATTCGGCCGGGAATGGTTTTTCGAATTTCATCGTGCATACGCCCCGGGGCGATATCGAAGTACTGGCAACCGCTTTCGATGTAATGACAGACAGCTCCGGATTTACCGCCAGCTTGAACAGTGGTAAGATCCTTGCCCACATCGGCAAGGAAGAAAGAGTGGCCCTGGCCCCGGGCCAGGTGCTCCGGGTGAGCCATGAGGGGATCTCGAAGAAGGAAATGAATGTGCAGCTGTACAGTGCCTGGAAAGAAGGGAAGTTCCATTTTGATCACACCAGCCTTATCGATATAGTAGACCTTATCCAACGGTATTATCACCTGAAAGTGAGGGTAGGGGCCGATGCCCTGCTGCAATCCAAAAAGATTTCCGGTAACATCGATGTCGCAGATTCCGGCGAGCTGATCAGGTCTTTACAGGTGGTCATGGGACTGCATGTAAGGCAGACAGGGGATTCGCTGATCATTCATAAATAGACCAAATCAATTGCTTATGTGTACAATGCATTCCATCCCCCGATGGGGCAAGGGCATTCTATTGCTGCTGATCCTGACAGGGCTCGCTCATTACGCAGGAGCCCAGGCAGGCAACAACGGGAAGAACAGTATCGAATTGTCAAAGTTCATCGACAAATTGTCAAAGGAAAAGAGCTGGAAACTGCTGTATAATCCCGACGATGTTGACAATAAATATGTGGATCTTTCTTCGGCGGGCCCCACCCGTGACTGGGATATTGCAAAGCTGTCCGCCTTCCTGAAAAAATACAACCTGCAGCTGCAGAAGACAGGAGAAAGCGTCTATTACCTCAAAACCATTCCAGCCGCGCCGGTTAAAGCGCCCCAAAAAAGCAGCGGCCGGGACAAGCGCCTGTTAAGAGGCAGGGTACTGGACACAAAAGAACCTTCAGGGCCGATCGCCGGTGTATCCGTGGCGACAAAAGGCATTGCTTCGGGTGCTACCACGGATGCGGAAGGCTACTTTGAAATGAACGTGGGCGAAGGTGATCAGCTGGTTTTCTCCTCCGTGGGCTATAAGACGAAAGAATATGTGGTGACGGCCAACCAGGCCAGCATGATCATTTCGCTGGAAGAAAGCGCGAATGCCATGAACACGGTCGTTGTCACCGGTTATTCCCAGCAAAAGGCCAAATACCTTGCCAGTTCGGTCAGCACGATCAGCACCGATAATGCCAATAACAAGCCCGTGACCCAACTCTCCCAGGCGCTGCAGGGGGGCGCTACGGGCGTATATGTCAATCAAAGCTCGGGCCTGCCGGGCAGCGATGTGGCCTCCATAACCATTCGCGGCATAGGGTCCTTCCAGGGCACCAACCCGCTGGTCCTCGTGGATGGGATGCCCATGGACATGAACCTCATAGACTATTCCACCGTGGAAAATATCACTGTCCTGAAAGATGCGGCAGCCGCCTCTATATACGGCGCCCGTGCAGGTAATGGGGTGATCCTTATTACGACCAAGAGAGGGGTGGCCGGCAAGCCGGTGGTGCAGTACAACTCCTGGGTTGGCGAGCAGGTGCCTACCTACCGGCCCCATTTCGTAAATGCCCCGACCTATATGCGTTTGCTGAACGAGGCGCAGCAGAATGTAGGCGGAGATCCCCTTTACAGCCCCAGCGCTATTGCCATCACCGCCTCGCACCTGGACCCCATCAATTATCCCGATACCCGCTGGAGCGATGTCCTTCGCTCTACAGTGCCCATTCACCAGCAGTCCCTGTCGGTGTCCGGAGGCAACAGCGCGGCCCGCTTTGCATTGACCGCCAACTACACGTCCCAGGACGGCATGCTTACGAACACCAAATTCAACAGGGCTTCTATCAGGGCCAATACGAGTATAGACCTGCGTAAGAATATTGTGGTGTTCATGGACATGCTGGTGACCCGTACCCAGCAGACAGTTCCTTATTCGGCCGGTCTCACCGGCTCTTCCGGCGCCGTCTCGGGAGTAAGCCAGGTGTTGGGCTGGATCTATACAGCCCCTCCCACCGTCATCAAAAAATACCCCAACAAAGCTGCCCGCCCCGGATATACCTATTACGGCACCTACGGGGAAAGCTGGAATCCCGTCGCCCAGCTGGAAAGAGGCGGAACTGCACAGTCTATCAACGACCAGTCCGCGCTGAACCTGCGCCCGAAATGGACGATCATCCCGGGGCTGGATCTGAAAGGACAGTTCAGCTACCAGGTAACTTCAGGTGTCAGCAAGCAGAACAGGGATGCCTATATTTTTTACGATTATTTCACTGATCAGCCTACCGGGCGGGCCTATTCGGATGTCAAGTCGGCGGGCCCCACCAACCGGGCAGGATATTACTACCTGGGGGCCAACATGGACTATACCCGGAGCTTTGGCATGCACCGCATCAATGCCCTGGCCGGCTATTCCCAGGAGCTGACCAACTCCGACGCCTGGACCGAGATAGCCCTGCGTTCGGTCTTTGGGAAAGTATATTACAGCTACCGCAATAAATACCTCATGGAATTGGGCATACGCGGGGACGGCTCTTCCCTCTTCGCACCCGGGAAAAGATGGGGGACCTTTCCCTCGGCCGCCATTGGATGGAACCTCGCCGGAGAGGACTTTATGAGGGATATTTCCTTTCTGAACCAGCTGAAGCTGAGAGCCTCCTACGGAATGCTGGGGAATAATAACATCAGCCCTTATCTCTATCAATCCACGATCAACACGGCCGATGGAAGGGAAGCTACCAACGCCAACCCGGATATCACCTGGGAACGGGTCGGTATCCTGGACATCGGCGCCAATATCACCCTTTTCCGCAAGCTGGATATCACACTGGACTATTATGACAAGAAGACCACCCGGATGATCCTCTATCCCCAGCCCAGCCTGGAATCCGCCCTGATCTCCGGACCAGCCAACGTGGGCAGCATGCAGAACCGCGGTGCGGAAATGGCCGCCTCCTATGGCGGCACGATCACAAAGCATTTCATGTTCAATATAAGTGGTGGCGTCTCCTATAACAAGACCCGTATCCTGAAACTCGCCGCCAACCCGCTCGTCTCCGGCGATTATATCTACCGGGAAGGAGGGGAAATGGCAGAGTTCTACGGCTACCGGAGCACGGGATTGCTGCAGCAAAAAGATATTGCGGCGGGCGTGCCCATGCTGGCAGGTCAGGTAGCGGGCGACATCGGGTATGCAGACAGGAATGGAGATACCAGGATCTCCGATTCGGACAGGGTCTCGCTGGGCAACAGTATCCCCCGTCTGAACTATTATACGAACCTGACGATCTTCCTGGGCAATTTCGATCTCTCCACACTGGTGAACGGCGTCGGCAGAGTAGGGTTGCAATATACCAGCCGCTTAGCCAATCCGCTGAATACGGCAGGCAATGGCGGTACGCCCCAGCAATTTCAGCTGGACTACTGGACGCCGGAACATACGGGCGCCAGCCGGCCGCGGCTTACGCCTACCCCCGGCAACAACGGGCTCACTTCCAGCTTTTGGATCAAGAATGGCGCTTTTGCCAGGATCCGCTACCTGGCCCTGGGCTACACCTTTAAGCTGAGACCCACTTCTTCCCTCAAAAAGCTGCGCGTGTATGTAAACGCCCAAAACCCCTTCACCTTTTCTGGGGTAAAAGCCATCGACCCGGAAAGCCGGGGCGCCGAAGGCACTTATCCTATCATGCGTGTGTATACATTCGGCGTCAACCTTTCCCTTTAATCTCTGCAATACAAATGAATATGAAGCGACAAATATGTTTACCAGTGATAGGAGTCCTGCTCTGCCTGGCAGCTTGCAAAAAAGATTTTTTAAGCCGCAATAATCCCACCGCCACCACGGATGAGAAATGGTGGAATACAGAGACGGATCTTACGGCAGCGCTGGCCACGGTATATGAAGGACTGCCTTCAGGAACTGTGTATGATTATAATTTCCTCAACAATGTCTGGATGCACCGCAGCGGAGCTACTGACGAGAGCGTTTTCAGGGGCAATTTCGACGATTGGCAGGACTATCCCGTAGGAGCCGTCACCACGCAGGAATACTCCGCCTACCAGACGTACATGAAATATTACGGATATATACGCAACGCCTGCCGCTTTATAGAGCATTACCAGAAGGCTTATGTGGCGGATGCGGACAAGAAAAGCCGTTATGGCGCCGAGGCCCGTGCGTTAAGGGCCTGGTATCATCTCCAGCTCTTCATGCTGTACGGTCCCATACCCATCGTATCCCATTCTTTGAATGCCAATGAGCAATTCGTAAAACGGAGTACGCAGGAGGAAGTAGTGCAGTTCATTTCCTCAGAATGTGATTCCGCTGCCGCAGGCCTCCCCGCTATATACGATCTCTCCAATACTTTTCGTATCAGCAAGGGCGCCTGTTATTCGATGCAGACCCAGCTCTATATGTTCATCGGTGATTATACCAGCGCCGTGGCGGCTGCCAGAAAGGTCATCGGCCTGGGAGCCAACAGCCTTCATCCCTATTACACCCAATTGTTCCAATATGCAGGGGGCGGCAATGGGGAAGAGATCCTGTATAAGCCGGGGGGACAGCGGGAAGCCTTTTTTCGCAATGCGCCCAAGAGTTTCGGCTGTCAGGCATGCAACAGCCCCACCCAGTCGCTGGTCAACACTTACGAGACACTCCAGGGAAAGACCATCCAGGAGCTGGGGCCGGATAGTTTTGCCATTTACAATGCCAACCCGGAGTATAATAATAACCGGGACCCCCGCCTGAAGGCTTCCATCGCCATCCCCGGTGAGGTATGGATGGGCACGCGCCTGGACCCCTTCACCGTCAATAGCCCCGACCAGATAGGGGTGGCCCAGTCCACTTTCACCGGCTACTGGATAAAAAAATATGTAGACCCGCTGGACCGGAGCAATACTTACGGGGGCTCTATGAACTTTATGATCATCCGCTATGCGGAGATACTTCTCGACTACGTGGAGGCCCTGATCGAGACGGGCCAATACCAGGACCCGGATGTAGTCAAATACCTCAATGCCATCCGTAACCGGGCCGGCATGCCTTCCGTGGATGAGACCGTCTACAACACCCCGGAAAAGCTGCGTGAGCTGGTCCGCCGCGAACGGATGGTGGAGCTGTCCTTTGAAGGGCCCCGCCTCTACGACATCCGCCGGTGGAACATAGGCAGCCAGGTTTTAAGTGGCCCCACGCTGGGCGCCGTAGACCCGGCTACAGGCAAGAACATAGTGGTGGAACAAAGGGTGTTTAACCCCGCCAGGGACAATCGCTGGCCGATCCCGCTGACAGAAATGACTTCCAACCGGGCCATGGAACAAAACCCGGGATGGTGATAGCCACCAGGTACTCCCGGAAAAAAATATGTCATTAACAAAAACAACAGCATGATGAACCTGATATATAAAAACATAGGAGTATCCATCCTCCTGCTGATGGCGCTCTCCGCCTGTAAAAAGAATGACGGGTTTGTGCACAATCCTTCAGCGCCCATTTTAGTGGACAGCTTCCTCCCTTCCAAAGGCGGCTATGGTACGGAGGTACTGATCTACGGGAATAATTTTACGACGGCCAGGGACAAGATCTCCATTACATTGAATGGAATGGCCTGTGAGGTCGTAGGGGTCAACCAGGGGCAAGTCCTGGTAAAAGTGCCGTTGAAAGCGGGTACGGGCAAATTTGCTGTCACGATAGACGGCGAAACGAAGTCCAGCGACGCGGCATTCAGCTATATCTATGCGAAGAAAGTGACTACAGTGGCAGGTAATGGCTCACAGGGCTTCATCGACCAGGTCGCCGGAACTGCAGCTTCTTTTTACTTTTACGACCGGACAGGCCTGACCATCGACGGCACTGGAAATCTATATATAGCCGATTGTGGCAACCATATCGTCCGAAAAATAAATACGTCCCGCTTTGTAACGACCTTTGCCGGTCATATCAACGGTGAAGGTTATGCGGACGGACCGCCTTCCACGGCGATGCTCAATCTTCCTACTGATGTGGAGATGGGTAAGGACGGTAATCTCTATGTAGCCGACAGGTGGAACTGGTTTGTAAGAAAGATCGCCCCGGATGGCACGGCCTCCAGCTTTGCCGCCATCGCAGATCCTGCCGGCATCGGCGTGGATAAAGCCACCGGTAATATTTATGTCGCCAGTCCTTCCAACGGCGAAGTATACCAGGTACTGCCCGATGGCACCGTCAATACATTGCCCGTGAGTTTCAACTATCCCTCCGACGTGGCAGTAGACACAGCCGGCTATGTGTGGGTCGTCGACCAGGGACTGTCCACGATCGTTAAGCTCGATCCTACAGGAGGCGCCTGGACGGCAACGACCATTGCCGGTATCCCCGGCACCACCGGATCTGCCAATGGAGGCCCGGGCACTGCGACTTTCAACAATCCGGTAGGCATCACCATCGATAAGCAGAACAACATCTACATCTCAGATTATTTTAACAATAACATCCGGATGATCGATGCCGCCGGAACCACCACTACCTTCATCGGCACTGGATCGGCCGGCTATAAGGATGGGGATGCTTCTGAGGCACAATTCTCTACGCCGAGCAGCGTGGTATTCGACAAGGACGGGAATATGTATGTGCTGGATCGGGGCAACGGGTATATAAGGAAGGTTACTATACAATAATAACAGGAGAAATATGACAAAAAGACTATCAATGCTGCTATTGGGATGGTTGTCCACAGCCGTTGTTTCATATGGGCAAAATGTCCAGGCAATACAAGCGCTCGTCGATAGAAGGGTCCCATTCCTCCACAAAAAGGTCATTATTCATGCAATCGGGCCAACACCAGGGGATACAGCCTCCTATTTTACCCGCAACCAACGGCTATACATCAACGCATCGTCGACAATTTCCGCCACTTACGCGCTGGGCGACTATTTGAGAACTTACTGCGGCATCAGCTTATCGCACACGGGAGACCAATCGGCGCCTCCTTCCTCCCTGCCCGCAACGAATGGCGTGATACCGGTGTCGGCCCAACATACGTACAGGTATGCGCTGAACTATTGCACTTATAATTATACCATGAGCTTCTGGGGCTGGAAAGAATGGGAGCATGAGCTGGACTGGATGGCTTTCAATGGGGTCAACCTCATGCTGGCTCCGATGGGGACGGAAGAAATATGGCAGCATGTATTGCAGGATATAGGTTATTCGGACGAGGACATCCGGAAATATATTCCCGGACCCGCTTTCAACGCGTGGTGGCTGATGGGGAATATACAGGGATGGGGAGGCCCGGTAAGCGATGCGATGATCCACCGTTGGACCCTCCTCCAGCAACAGCTGCTGGAACGCATGCATGAGCTGGGCATTCAGCCGGTGATACAGGGTTTTTGCGGCATGGTCCCTTCTACCATTAAAAAGTATTTTCCCCATGCGGCCGTGGTGGACCAGGGCAATTGGGGGGAAGGCCTCATCCGTCCCGTTTTCTTATTGCCGGGAGATACGCTGTTCCCGAGGATCGCGGCGCTCTACTACCACTACATGGATCAATCCTATGGCGACCGTACATTGTACGGGGATGTAAAATTCCTCGGAGGGGACCTGTTTCATGAAGGTGGCGCCACCGGCGGTATAGACCTCCCGTCTACGGCGGCTTTGATACAGACGAATATGCAGCAATACCATCCGGGAAGCACCTGGGTACTGCAGGCATGGCAGGACAACCCGAAAAAAGATTTTTTAAAGGGGCTTGACAAGCAGCATACGCTGATCCTCGATCTGCGGGGCGATGCAGACAATAACTGGGAACGCACAGGCGGCTATTCAGGCTACCCCTGGCTCTGGTGCTCGATGGTGAACGGAGGTGGTACCGTGGGTATGGAAGGTCGCCTGCTGCGCATACTCCTGGAGCCGGGACGGGCAAAGGCTACAACAGCCGGCTCCTCCATGAAAGGGGTCGGTATAGTACCTGAAGGCATCGCGAATAATGATATCATGTATGCTTCCCTGTTAAGATCAGCCTGGGCCAAAGAACCGCCTGCCATAGACAGCTTCCTGAAGAAATATATCATTTCACGCTATGGGAAATACGATGCGGATATTTATGAAGCCTGGCAGCTGTTGCTGCAATCGGCTTATATATCGCATACGAATGAGTTGACGGATGCCTACGAGTCTATCTTCTGTGCGAGGCCCGACACCAATTTCATTACCAGCGTTTCAACCTGGGGATCCAAAAAGCTGCCTTATGACCCCGCGATCTTTTCAAGGGCTGCGGATCGTTTTGTCCGGGCTGCCGGGCGATTTACCTCCTCCGAAACCTATCGTTACGACCTGGTCGACATCGTCCGGCAGGTGATAGCCCTGAAAGCAAGGCTGCTGTATGCCGGGATAATGAAAGCGTGGATCGCACATGACTTGCCTTCATTCAAGATCGCCGGACAACAGTTCATAAGCCTGCTAAAGTTGCAGGACAGGTGGACGGCAACGAATAGCGCTTTCCGGCTGGATACCTGGCTGGAGCAGGCGCGCGGCATGCTGCCGGATGATAAGGATAAAGACCTGGCGGAGTGGAACGCGAAAGCGCAGATCACTTACTGGGGACCCGACAGCAATCCCGCTTCCCTGGTGCATGACTATGCCAACAAGGAATGGAGCGGCCTTTTAAATGACTTTTACCTGCCCCGGTGGCTGCTGTTTTTTGACTATGCGGAAAAGCGCCTGAAAGGCGAGACCGTTGCCTGGCCGGATTTCTTCAGCCTGGAAAAGGCCTGGGCACGACGGCATGGCATGCCTGCGGCGATGAACGGCTCCCGCAAGCCTGGAGAAGATTGCATTAAAATTTTACCTGAGATCATCAGCAACATTAAATAATCAAGGATGAAAAAATTAGGAATATTTATAGGATTAGCTTTGGTGAGTCTTTCCCCTGTTTGCGCCCAGGACACCACGGGCCTGACGTTTAATGCGCAGGAGCCGGAATATCTGCGGAATGCGCGGATGGAATGGTTCCGGGACGCTCATTTCGGCATGTTCGTCCATTGGGGGCTTTACAGCGTAGCCGAAGGCATCTGGAATGGGAAAGATTACGCCACCAACGGCGGCGCCGCTGAATGGCTGCAAAATGCCGCCAATATACCCGCGGATGTGTATGCCAAAACCCTCACCCCGCTGTTCAGGCCGAAAAAAGATTTTGCACGGGAATGGGCCCGCATGGCAAAAGACGCCGGATGCCGGTATGTTATTTTTACCAGCCGTCACCATGAAGGCTTTGCGTTGCATGACAGCAAGACGACTACTTTCGACGGTATGGATGTCACCGGTAGAGACCTGGCCAGGGAGATCATCAACGCCCTGCATGAACAGGGGCTGCGCGTGGGCATCTATTTTTCCCTGCTGGACTGGCATCATCCCGATGCCTATGTGGAACATGGACTGCCTGCTCCGGGTAATGTAAAGAATGAAGGCCGGGACAATAGCAAGTATGTGGAATATATGTATAAACAGGCGGAAGAGCTGTTCTCCAATTACGGACCTGTCGATGTGGTCTGGTGGGATTACAGCTCGGAGGAGATCCAGGGTGAGAAATGGGGCGCCCGCAAGCTCGTGGCCATGGTAAAGACACATCAACCCAATATTATCATGAACAACCGTCTGTATGCTTTCGAAAAGAACAGCCAGTTTACGCGCGCTAATGGCGACCTTGTCACACCCGAGCAGCATATCCCCGAGACGGGCTTTAAAGGCATGGACTGGGAATCCTGCATGACGATGAATGGCACCTGGGGATATAGCAGGAATAACCAGAATTGGCGCACGCCCAGGGAATTGATCCGCAATATGGCCGATATCGTGTCGAAAGGAGGTAATTACCTGCTGAATGTAGGACCAATAGGAGACGGCACGGTACCCGCCAGGAGCGTGGAACTGATGCACAGCATCGGGCAGTGGATGAGGATCAACGGGGAGTCTATTTATGGCACCCGCTCCAATACCATCGGAAGGGTAGCCTGGGGACGGATCACCACCCGGCCCGGTCGGTACTACCTGCATGTTTTCAACTGGCCGGCGGACGGACGCCTGCATGTGCCCCTGGCGCCGGCCGGCGGCAGCTCCCCCCGTGCCTGGTTCCTGGCAGACAGCTCCCGCAGGGAATTGCCGCTGGAGATCAGCGAAAAAGGCATCGATATCGACATCAGCAATAAGGCATTCAAAGACAATGACAACACCGTCATCGTCCTGGAGGCTGAAGGCAGGTCGCTCGCCGCCCTCGGCACATTCCCGGAAAAGGATGGTGCCTTCCGGTTAGTAGCAGGAGATGCCGCCTTGAAAGGCGACCGGCTTGTCCTGTCACTGACGGAAGAACCTTATATCAATACCTGGATGGGCGCTGACTCGGCAGAATGGACGATCAATGTTCCTGCTGATGGAAAGTATAAGCTGGTGTTGAATTATGCCTGCACCGATCAATCCGCCGGATCCACTATACGTATCATTGCCGGTCCCATCAATGGCCGGACATCTGCCATAGCAGGCGCTGTGCTCACTACGGGAGGGTGGGATGCGTTCAGGGAATGGAGCCCGGGTATCCTCAACTTGTCTAAAGGTGTGAACAGGCTGCTGGTCGCCGGCGCACCCAAGCCCGGCATGGGAGTAATGAATCTTAAATATGTCCGCCTTATCCCGGTGGAGAAAAAATAGTATATGACGATCAGATCAGCTCCGAAAATTCGGCTACCATCCCGTTCAATGTCTTCTCTTTCTCCGTCAAACGTTGTAGCAGGGTCAGCTGGTTGACAGCCCTGACAAGGTTGTGCCCTTCGTATTTGGCCCCGTAATACCGGTCGTCGTTAAGATGGTCCGTTAGGAAGCGGATGGCCTGCATATAGATCATGAACTTGCCGGCATATACGATATGTTCCATCTCGGCCGTGCTGAGCTCCTCCTTCATCTCGGAGAGATATCCCCGGACAATGGCGCGAAAGTACTCTTCCCTGATGATGATGAGGTCCGTATCCTTTTCCTCTTCGCTGACAGGAGACAGATAGGTGCGCATCATGTCTCCGAGGTCGCTGATGAAATAGCCCGGCATGACGGTGTCCAGGTCGATGACGCAGAGGCCCTTGCCTGCCTCGTCGAACAGGACATTGCTGATCTTCGTATCATGGTGTGTCACGCGCAGCCGGAATCCCGAATGTTGCCTGATGTCCTCGAAGGTGTGGAGAATGTCCCCGAAAGACCGGATGGCTGCAATATAGTCGCCCGTCGCGGCAATGCGGGTGGGATTGCCTTGCTGCAGGGCTTCTTCAAACTGCCGGTAGCGCAGCGACAAATTATGGAAATCAGGCAGGGTGAGATGCAGACGCGCAATGGGAAAGCCTGACAGCAGCCGGGTGAACTTCCCGAACTGACGCGCGGCCTGGTAAGCCTGATCGGCGGCGGCCACCACGTCATAAGTATAGGAGCCTGCAATGAAGGGGGCCAGCCGGAAATAACCTTCGGACGTCTGAACGAGGCTCCTGCCATCGCGGGTGCGGATAGGCTGGACAAAAAGATATTCCGGATGATGGGTCCGGAGATAGCCTGCCAGGGCATCCATATTTTCCGCGATCAGGTGTGGACGATGGAAGACGGCGTCATTGATACGCTGAAGGATATACTCATCGGGGCCGCAGCTGACTTTCCACGTATGGTTGATAAGGCCGGTGCCAAAGGGCCGGACAGAACATTGATCTTCGGGAAGGCCATAGGCCTCCAGGATGCTGGGGAACATAGGCCAAACATAATCAGATATTCTTTGATTTTGGAGGTCAAACGATTGCGTATTTTACGGAGTATGGATCACCAGCTTCGATTCCAACGTGACCTTTTTCCATGGCGAGGTGGGATCGGCAAGAATTTCCAGGAGCGCTTCCGTAGCACGCTGCCCCTGTACATAGGGAAATTGCTCAACGGACGCCACGGGCGGAAAGGCGGTATAATGGCTGATGGGCAGATTGGCATAGCTGACAAAGGTCAGGTCCTCATTGATCTTGTATTTCTTTTTTACGGCATACTGGACGGCATCCATCGCGACATAATCATTGAAGGCGACGATGGCAGTAGGGTGTCTTTTAAGGGATAACAGCTTGCTCATAGCTTTGTCCGTCCCCTCCCGGGTGAGGTCGGACGACACCACCAGCGTGGGATCGTATTTCAACCGGTGTTTCTGCATAGCCTTGATATAGCCTTCCTCCCGCTGCCGGCTGGCCAGCAGCTTGTCCGGGCCATTGATCATGCCGATGACGCGATGGCCCTTGCCTAACAGGTATTTCACGGCTTGGACGGTACCCGCCACCATGTCGCAGGCCACATAGTGAATATCAGCCAAATTGGGTATCCTGTCGAAGAACACCACAGGTATGCCGGCTTGCTGCAGCGACACGAAATGAGTATAATCCTTCGTATTCTTGGCAATAGATATGATCAACCCATCCACCCGATGTTTTTTCATCGTGTTCACGATCTGTTTTTCCCTTTCCTCTTCGTCATGCGACTGTCCCATCAGCACGGAATATTGGTGGCGGCCGGCCATGTCCTCGATGCCGCTGATGGCGGCGGAAAAGAAAGCTTCGGAAAGCTCCGGCAGGATGACCCCGATGGTGAAGGTCTTACGCTGCTGGAAAAAGATGGCAGTCTGGTTGGGCTCATAATTCAGCTCCGCGGCCAGCTGCTGCACCCGCATCTTCGTTCGCAGACCAATGCTGGGATGATCGTGAAGCGCCCTCGATACAGTCGAGGCTGAGATATTCAGCCGCCTGGCAATTTCTTTGATAGTAGGAGGCGCGGGCATGGAGCTTTTTGATAAAATTAGGGGAAAACCTCCAAGCAAAAGGGTATTTAATTTTGCGGTCTTTTTAGGCCTCAAAAATTTTGAAAAAATCTTTCACCTTACGGGTTCTTTAGAAAAAAATGTAATGATTACCCCCAGCGACAAAAAAGCGTTAAAGAAATTCGGTGAAAACCTGAGAAAGCTCCGGAACGAGAAAGACTTCAGTCTCCGCGAAATGTCGTATGCTTGCAGTATAGATAACAGTAAGATCGCAAAGATCGAAAAGGGTCAGATCAATATTACGCTGACCACGCTTTTACAACTTGCCGTAGCCCTTGAAGTACATCCTTCATCCTTGCTGGACTATCCATCGGAGTAAATGTTGCTGACCACCTGCCATCGGTCTGCAATGCTTTTTAATTACCCAAAAGCTATGATCTGCATGGACCGTAAGGACGAAGTATTAAAAAAATTCGGCAGCCACCTGACTGCCCTGCGGGAAGAAAGAATGCTGACGATCCCGGAACTGGCAGCCGCCTCGGGCCTGACCCCTGCCCAACTGCGACGTATAGAGGCAGGAGAGGTAAATATCCTGTTCACCACCGTCGTATCTTTGTCGAGAGGACTGAAAATATCCCCCGATCTGCTGATGCAACCACTGGATCCGGGCTAGTAGTTTTCCTATTGGAGGGACAAAGGACGCGTTGTATCTTGGGATTGATCCAATTCTATGAAAAACTAAACCTATGGCTACCTTAGTAGGAATTTTCTTTTCCTCCATCTCGATCTTCGGCCTCTTTAAATGCAAAACGAAAACGGCCCTCCGTAAGATCGTATTACTGGCTTTCTCTATTTTTCTCATCCTGACACAGCTGCTCTTTATGAACAGCGTGCTGGAAATGGGCGGCCAGGAGTTCATTTTTCTTTCAGGCATATTGAGCGGTATAATTTTAATCCTGGCCTTTCAGAGGAGCGAAAGATGATAGGCCGTATATTGCCGGTATGTTCAAAAATGCTGCTCTACTTGCCGGACTGGCCCTTATCACCGCCACCGCTTTCGCCCAGCGGACATCCATCTATCATGAGGGGTGGATAGACTTCAACAAGAATGGTATCAAAGATATCTTCGAAGACCCCGCTCAGCCGGTGGATCTTCGTGTGACCGATCTGCTGTCCCGGATGACGTTGGAAGAAAAGACCTGCCAAACGGCTACCTTATACGGTTACGGCCGTGTGTTAAAAGATTCCCTCCCCACACCCGGATGGCAAAATGAGATATGGAAGGACGGCATTGCCAATATCGATGAGCACCTGAACAGCCTGGCATATAACCCTAAAGCCGCTTCATCTCTGTCCTATCCCTTCAGCCGGCATGCCGAAGCGATCAATACAGTGCAGCGTTGGTTCATAGAGCAGACCCGCCTGGGCATCCCCGTCGATTTTACCAATGAAGGTATCCATGGCCTCAACCATGACAGGGCGACGTCGCTGCCCGCCCCCATCGGCATCGGCAGCACCTGGGATAAGGAGCTGGTCCGCCAGGCCGGAGCCATCGTGGGAAAGGAGGCCAAAGCCCTGGGATACACGAACGTCTATGCCCCCATCCTGGACCTTGCACGGGACCCGCGCTGGGGACGCACGGTGGAATGTTATGGCGAAGACCCCTTTTTGGTGGCGGAAATGGGTAAAGAAATGGCGCTGGGCATACAGGGAGCGGGAGTCGCCGCCACCCTGAAACATTATGCCGTTTACAGCATGCCGAAAGGTGGGCGTGACGGAGCAGCCCGGACGGACCCGCATGTGGCGCCCCGCGAGCTTTTCCAGATGTACCTGTACGCTTTCCGGCGCGTGATCCGGGAGGCCCATGTCATGGGCGTAATGAGCAGCTACAACGATTGGGACGGCGTACCTATCACCGGTAGTTACTATTTTCTTACCCAGCTGCTGCGGCAGCAATTCGGTTTCGACGGCTATGTGGTCTCCGACAGCGAGGCGGTGGAATACCTCTTCTCCAAACACCATGTTGCCGATACCTATAAGGAAGCCGTTCGGCAGGCGATCGAGGCAGGCCTGAATGTCAGGACGAATTTTACCCCTCCCCATATCTTTATCCAGCCGCTGCGTGAGCTGGTGAAGGAAGGCCGTGTATCCATGCACACATTGGATCAGCGGGTGGCTGATGTGCTGCGGGTTAAATTCCGCTTGGGACTGTTCGACCAGCCTTATGTGAAAGACCCCAAACAATCGGATGCGTTGATGAAAAGCAGCGAATCTCATGACCTCATGTTGCGAATGGCCCGTGAATCGCTGGTGCTCCTGAAGAACGACGGGAACCTGCTGCCCCTGGATAAAAATAAGCTCCGGCACATCCTGGTGACGGGCCCCCTGGCCGCGGAGACCTCCTATGCCATCAGCCGCTATGGCCCCTCCCATATTTCCCCTATCTCCGTATTGCAAGGTCTGCGTTCCTATTTGGGTGACAAGGTCAGGATCGACTATGCCAAAGGATGCGGGATGGCGGACAGCGCCTGGCCTGAAAGCGAGATCATCCCCACTCCGCTGAGCGCAGAAGAAAAAAGCGGGATGGAAGAGGCCACGGCAAAAGCCGGCGCCTCAGATCTGATTATTGCCGTGCTGGGGGAGGATGAGAAAAGGGTAGGGGAAAGCCTTTCGCGTACGGGTCTCGGCCTGCCCGGACGACAGGAACAGCTGCTGGAAGCGCTCCGGGCTACCGGTAAGCCGGTGGTGCTGGTGCTGATCAATGGCCAGCCCCTGACGATCAACTGGGCCAATCGCTATATCCCTTCCATCCTGGAAGCCTGGTTCCCGAACTCCCAGGGAGGACAAGCTATCGCTGAAACGCTTTTCGGCGATTATGATCCGGGAGGCAAGCTGTCCGTCACTTTCCCGAAGACCACCGGTCAGATTGAATTGAACTTCCCTTATAAGCCCGGCTCACAACCGATGGAGGGAAAGGACGGCGTAGGAAAGACGAGTGTCTTTGGCCCCCTTTATCCTTTTGGATATGGCTTGAGCTACACTACTTTCAGCTACAGCAACCTCCTGGTCACGCCGGAACAGCAGCCGCCGCAGGGCGATATCGAAGTATCGGTGGATATCACGAACACAGGTAACCGAAAAGGCGACGAAGTGGTACAGCTTTACCTGAAGGATGAGGTAAGCAGCGTGACTACCTACGAGTCGCAGCTGCGGGGGTTCCAACGCGTAACCCTGGCGCCGGGTGAGAAAAAGACACTGCATTTCATCCTGCACCCGGAAGACCTTTCCATCCTGGATAAGAATATGAACTGGACGGTAGAGCCGGGGAAATTTGAGGTACGGATAGGAGCCAGCTCAACGGACATACGCCTGAAAAAAGAGTTTGAGATCTTGCCGTAAGATCATTCCACCAGGATCTTCGCATTCCCGGCAACATATTTATCCCCGGCGCTGAGACGTACCCAGTATACACCGGGAACAGAGGGCGGCTGTACGGACGCCTGGCCCCCGTTCACTTGTACTGGCATATTCCGGCAGGCGCCGCCCGCACTGTAAAAGTACAACGTGTAGTTGCCGTCACGCAATCCCTGCAGCTTCAAAGACTGTCCCTGCCCGGGCTGGGTAGGAAAGATACGCCAGCCGGCTGTGGACGCCGGATCTTCCCCGCGGAGCGCCAGCACACGGCTATATCGCACCTGCTGTCCGGACAGGACCATCTTCAGCCGGTAATAATAGACGCCGGCGCCAGTCAGCGTGACATCTGTGTAACTACCTTCTAAAGTATTATCGGCGCTCCTTATCCCGGGACTGACGGCAGGCAGGTCGTAAAAATTCGTACCATCTGCCCCCCGTTGTACCACCAGCTGAAAAAATTCGTCAGCATTGCCCAGGCGCCATTGCAGCAATCCTTTATTGTCCTGAATGGCGCCGGTGAAGTCGTCGACAGAGAGCGCCAGCACTACAAACGATCCTGTAGCGAACACAGTGTTGACGGCCACCAGATCCAGGCCGCCGCCTGCAGACTCAGTGGTATTGGTGGGATAGACGGTCGCATCGGTGAGGTTTAAGAGCTGCGCCGAAGTGGGAGAAGTGATCCCATCTGGTCCCAGCAGTGCATATCCATACAGGGTCTGCCCTGCCGTAATACCCAGGTCGGCAAAGGAAAAGAAGACGCCTCCTATCTCCTGGTTGACAACGGAAGAAACGCGCAAATGCGCATCGCTGGCATCCTTACGCAAAACATATGCGGCAAATTGTTTGTTGCCATTCGCCGTGGTCGGATGCCCCCAGCTGCCATTGGTGGATCCATTTCCCCCGGTGCAGATCCTGACGGCGCCGAAACTCGCCGGGTTTCCGGAAGCATCCAGGCTGGTGATGGCTGCGATCCGGAAAGGATCATGATTATAATTAGCGCCCCTGTCCAGGATGGTGAAGCCGGCTTTTTCCGGGTATGCGGTATTCAATCCCGAAGAGAAGATCACGTCCACTCTTTCGATGTTGTTGTTGTTGTCATCTCCATTGGAGGCATTGGTAAAGAGATTATCCGTTCCCTCATTCAGGATCCCGGCCGTCAGCACATTTTCCATTACGTCGACATAAGGTGGTTTGAAATTCAGCACACCGGGAGAAGGGCAGGCTGTTGCCGACGACGCAGTGGATTCCATGTATACAATATTGCGCGTACCTGTTACCCTGGCATTATTCACTCTCCGCAATTTTACAGCCGCCGCCGCTCCGGGCGCTACAAAATAGGTGCTGCCATTGGCATTAAAACTATATAGCTTATATTGATTGGAGCTGCCATTGCTGAATGTGTAGGTATAGAGGGTGGAGGAGCAGCCACTGAAGGTGCCAATGCCGGAAGGGAAGGCCGTATAGCTGCCCAGGCTGCTGGCAACTGAACTGTAGCTGCCCGAGAATTGGGTGACAGGGGACTGCGCTGTCGCTGCCCCGCCACAAACAAGCAGGACCAACACGGCCAGGGGTACTTTAATTTTCATCGGGATCGGATTGTAAACGCAAGGTACCATGTTGTAGAAGCCGTTCCAAATCACTTTCCGCGTTTTGAATGAATGCGCTGACATGGACTAAGGGTTCTACTTATTTTTTGATAATTTTCGGTGAGAACAGATCAATAATCAGGAAGGACAGGAATGCCTGTTCTTCTACATTTGAAAGAAATTACATTTTGACGCACAGGATCGGTATATGGTTACTTTTCATCTGGGTACCTCTCGCAGGTCTGCCGCAGACAAAGGTCTTTACGCATGCAGATACGCTGAGAGGCTCTCTCAACGCCGAACGGACCTGGTGGGATGTGCTGCGATATGATATCACCGTCCGGCCGGACTTTATTACAAAATCCACGCAGGGGACCAACTGCATCACTTATAAAGTGGTGGGCGATCGACAGCCGGCCATGCAGCTGGACCTGCAGGAGCCGTTGCATGTCGACAGTGTCATCTATAATGGCCGGCGGCGACTGAGCTTTACCAGGGAAGGGAATGTCTGGCATGTGCAGGCCCTGCATCAAAAAAAAGGAACTACTGCTGTTGTCGAAGTGTTTTTTTCAGGCACGCCGCATGAAAGCACCCGCCCGCCATGGAGTGGGGGATGGACCTTCGCCAAAGATTCTCTGGGGCGTCCCTGGATGACAGTGACATGTCAGGGATTGGGCGCTTCATTGTGGTATCCCTGCAAGGATCACCAGAGCGACGAGCCGGATAAAGGCGCCTCCCTGACCATGATAGCGCCGGATAGCCTGGTGGCTGTCGCCAATGGCAGGCTTCAGTTTTCAAAGAGCAACGGCGACGGCACCACTTCCTGGAAATGGGCTGTCATTAATCCCATCAGCAACTACTGCATCATACCTTACATCGGGAAATATGTCAGCTTCCACGAAGACTTCCAGGGCGAGAAAGGGCACCTTGACCTTGACTATTGGGTGTTGGATTACAACCTGGGGAAGGCAAAAGCTTATATGCCGGAACAAGTGCATAATATGCTGCACAGCATGGAACACTGGTTTGGCCCCTATCCTTTTTACGAAGATGGATATAAGCTGATAGACGTTCAGCATACGGGCATGGAACACCAGAGCGCCGTGGCATACGGGAACCATTATGCCTTCGGGTACAGGGGCAGGGATGGCTCCGGCACGGGCTGGGGACTGAAATGGGACTTCATCATCATCCACGAGAGCGGTCATGAATGGTTCGGTAACAACATCACCACGAAAGACCTGGCCGACATGTACGTGCACGAGGGCTATACGAATTACAGCGAAACACTGTTCATCGACTATATGTGGGGGAAAGATGCCGCCAATGAGTATAATGCAGGCATCCGTAAAGGTATACGTAATGACCGTCCCATCATCGCCCAATACAATGTCAACGACCAGGGCAGCGGAGATATGTATCCCAAAGGCGGCAATATGCTGCACGCCATCCGGCATAGCATGGACAATGACTCCCTGTTCAGACAGATCCTGCGGGGCATGAACCGTACCTTTTATCATCAGACGGTCACCACCCGGCAGATAGAACATTACTTTTCACAGCAGGCTGGGTTCGATTATGGAAAGGTCTTTGATCAATACCTTCGTACCACACAGGTGCCCGAGCTGGAATATCGCATCAGCGATGATGCAAAACAAGTAACTTACAGATGGGTCGGCTGTGTGCCCGGCTTTGACCTTCCCCTGGCCCTCCGCAACGGCGACGCCCATATAAAGATCTTCCCTTCCGAAACATGGAAGACCAGCGCGCTCAGGGAAGGACAGGCCGCATTATTCGACAAGACAGCGATTCTCAAAATGTACTACATAGCTATAAAGTAAAATGAACAAATACTATTTACCGCTCTTTTTCCTCGCGATCCTTTCTGCCTCGGGTACTTACGCACAATCCTACGTGCCGGAGTATGGCGGAAAGGCCATGAAGGTCACGCCGGTGACGCCCATGGCAGCTTATCCGTTTGATATCAGAGATGTACGATTGCTGGATGGCCCCTTTAAAGAAGCGATGGAGGCCGACGCCCGTTATCTGCTGCAGGTGGAACCTGACAGGCTGCTGTCGGATTTCAGGGTACATTCCGGGCTGGCGCCAAAGGGAACGAAATATGGGGGATGGGAGTCCTCCGGGCTGGCCGGCCATACGCTCGGTCATTATATCTCGGCCTGTGCCATGGAATATGCTTCCACCGGCGATGAAAAATACCTGCAGCGGGTGAACTATATCGTAGACGAGCTGGCCATCTGCCAGACGGCGCGTAAGTCGGGCTATGTGGGCGCCATTCCCAGGGAAGACAGTCTCTGGATGGAAGTGGCCGCGGGTAAGATCCGCAGCAGGGGCTTCGACCTCAACGGCGCCTGGTCTCCCTGGTACACGGTGCATAAAGTTATGGCAGGCCTGCTGGACGCCTTCCTCTATTGCGATAATGCCAAAGCTCTCCAGGTGGAAAAAAGCATGGCCGACTGGACGGCGTCCGTTGTCGGTCATTTAAACGACTCGCTGGTGCAGAAGATGCTGGCCTGCGAGTATGGCGGCATGAATGAGGTGCTCGTCAATACCTACGCTATCACCGGGGAAAAGAAATATCTTGACCTTTCCTATAAATTCCACGACCGCCGCATATTGGACTCCCTTTCCAAAGGGCTGGACGATCTTCCCGGCAAGCACTCCAACACACAGATCCCCAAAGCCATCGGCTGCGCCCGGCGTTATGAGCTGACAGGAGATGATAAGGACAGCACCATTGCCGCATTTTTCTGGCGGACGGTGGTGAACGACCATTCCTATGCCACGGGCGGCAACAGCAACTACGAATACCTCGGCGCTGCCCGCAAGCTCAACGATTATTTGACGGACAATACGACCGAGACCTGCAATACGTACAATATGCTGAAGCTGACGCGGCATTTGTTCTCCTGGCATCCGGATGCGTCCCTGATGGACTATTATGAAAAAGGGCTGTACAATCATATCCTTTCTTCCCAGAACCATGAGACGGGCATGATGTGCTATTTTGTTCCGCTGCGCATGGGCACCCGCAAGGAGTACAGCGACTCTTTCAACACTTTCACCTGCTGTGTGGGCTCCGGAATGGAAAACCATGTCAAATATGGGGAAAGCATTTATTTCCGGGGTAAGGATGGCAGCTTGTATGTCAATCTTTTCATTCCGTCCCGTCTCAGCTGGAAAGAAAAGGGCTTCACCATCGAACAGCGGACCCAGCTGCCCGCCGGAGACAGCGTGCAGCTGATCTTTACGACCTCGAAGAAGGCTGCTCCTTTCACCCTGCGCATCCGCAAGCCCGCATGGGCGACACAAGGCATCAGCGTTACCATTAATGGCAGCCCTTTCAAAAATATACGACCCGGACCGGACGGATACATAGCCATCGATCGTAAGTGGAGCAATAATGACAAGGTCACGATCCACTTGCCGGAATCATTTTACACGGAGTCGATGCCAGACAATGCCGACCGTATTGCCTTGTTCTATGGTCCCGTACTGCTGGCCGGCCTGTTTGGAAATACAGAACCCGATCCGCTGAAAGGCGTTCCTGTCCTCGTCACTGGCGAAAAGGACCCCAACAAATGGATAAAAAGGGAAGGCCTGGTATTCCGGACCGCCAACGTGGGGCAGCCCGGTGACGTGGAGCTCATTCCATTCAACAGGACGAAGAACGAATATTATAGTGTCTACTGGGACCGCTTTACTCCTGATGGCTGGACGGCGCGGCAGGACCAATACCAGGAGGAAAGAAGGAAGCGGCAGGAACTGGAAGACCGGACCATCGACAGGCTGCGCCTGGGAGAGATGCAGCCGGAGCGGGACCACAATTTTACAGGGGAAGAATTGCAGACTGGAGAAGAGCATGGACAAAAATGGCGCTCCTCGGAGAACGGGGGCAGCTTTTCCTTTACCATGAAAGTCGACCCGTCCGCAGGCAATACCCTGATCTGCTCGTACTGGGGCTCCGACCACCGCGGCCGCATATTCAATATCCAGGTGGACGGTCAGACCATTGCTACGCAGGACCTCAACGGTTTTAAAGAGAGTAAGTTCTATGAGATAAAATATCCTGTGCCACAGGAGCTGCTGAAAGGCAAGACGGCCGTGACAGTGAAGTTTGCGGCTTCTTCGCCGCGCAATGCTGTGGGCCCGGTGTTCGGGACGATCAGGATGGTGAGGGAGTGAGCTGCACTTTTTTGCGTTGTCGGCAGCTATAACCGAACGAAGCGAAGGTTACGAGCGAGGAGGAGCGTGTCGAAGCAGCTCCGACGAAGTTCCCTTCCGGCGCTGTACTTTCGGCACCACTGGGCATTTGATCGTGGCTGGGCGGTTCTTCAATTTAGCGATAGTGCCTGAATGCACTAGCCGAAAGTAAGGCTTCTCCAGGCTATGGCTGACCGACTGGCCCGCGGAGGGGGCGAGCCGCGGGACAAAATTATGTATGATCATTTAGATGATAGGCAAATGCGCGGAGACGGGGACTAAGCCATGCCCTACCGTGAAGGAGCCTTACTTTCATACGGTAGGGGATATATGTTGATGCCCGGCCATAGTTGTCGCTTACAGTAGTAATAATAATGATCGGAGATGGAAAGTACAGCGACGGAACGGTCAGGGCTGGCGACCAGGCGGAGAATCCAAAAACTCACTCCACATTCTGAAAGAAGCTCTCCACATAATTACTCGGCGATTTGCGTGTAACGCTCTTAAATACCCGGTTGAAGTTAGTGATACTGTTGAACCCGCAATTGTAAGCCACGGTGGCGATGCTGTCATAATTCCCGTCCGTGAGCTTCTTGCAGGCCTCATTGATGCGTACTTCATTGAGAAAAGAGACAAAAGTATGCATCGTATGCTTTTTGAAATAACGGCAGAAGGCCTGGGGCGTCATATGGGCCTGCTTGGCAGCATCTTCCAGCGTAATGGGCTTGTCATATTGCTGCATAATAAAATTATAGATAGCGCCGATGCGGATTCCTTCATGTTCACTGTATGCAGCCGGCTGGGAGCAGGAAGAGAGGGGCGGCAGCTCATGGAAATTGCTGAGAACCTTCAGTAGTTCGATAAAATGGATCAGCTGGTCGACGCCGGTGCTGTTCTGGATCACCAGCATCTTATTGGATATTTCCGCGACATGCTCCGCGGGTACTTTAAATCCGGACTGTTGGTTCTGCAGGAAATTTTTTACATTCTTCACTTCGGGAAGATCGAAAAAGGAATCGAGATGCCCCTTGGTGTTGAAGAAAATGTTCAGGGTCTGCACTTTTTTGCGGCTCTTGGGTGCAAAATAAGAGGGGTCGCTTTTGAAGATATGGGGAAGGTTGGCCCCCAGCCAATAGATCTCGTTCGGCCGGAAAGCATGCATGTTGTTTTCTGCAACCAGCGTGCCCTCGCCCTGCTGGATCCAGGTAAGCTGGATCTCCTGGTGACGGTGAAGATGCGGATAGAAATGCGGCAAAACATCCTTCTGCACGATGACAGTCTTATCGTGGGGAACAGGAATGGTGAATTGCAATACTTTCATGTTCCGAATATACGAATTTTGCGGATATTATCACCCATGGGTCAAAATGAGGAAAAAAGTGGTTAAAATACTGCTACATGAGGTCAAATCCTATGCAGCCAACCTTGACGGGGAGTGGTAATTTTGAGAATGGAAAATGTCATCGTCGTCGGAGGCGGGATCATTGGACTAAGCTCCGCGTATTATTTACAACAGGCAGGATATAGTGTCACTGTATTGGAAAGATCCGATTTCCTTGACAACTGCTCATACGGCAATTGTGGGTATGTATGTCCCAGTCATTTTATCCCATTGGCTACTCCCGGGATAGTGCGACAGGGTCTGAAATGGATGCTGAACGCTCAAAGCCCTTTTTATGTGCAGCCCCGCCTCAGCAGATCACTGATAGAATGGGGACTGAAATTCATGAAAAGCGCCACAAAACAGCATGTGGAAAGATCTGCTATTCCTCTTAGGGACATAGCGCTGCTGAGCCAGCAGGAGTATGAGAAGAACTGGTTTTCCACTCCTGCATTTGACGTGGCGTACGAGCATAAGGGACTGCTGGAAATTTTCCAGACCCGGGCCGCCGCGGAGCATGCGCACCACACGGTGGAGAAGGCACAGCAAATAGGATTGGATGCCACGATGCTGTCCTATGAAGCGCTGCAGGCAAAAGAGCCGCATACCAGGATAAATGGATTGGGAGCTATTTTCTTTAAGTGCGATGCGCACCTTTATCCCGACCGGCTGATGCATTCGCTGATCGCCGTGCTGCGGGAGCGGGGCGTGACCCTGGTGCCTGACGAAGAAGTCATTCGCTTCGAGACGGCCAATGGGGCCGTAAAGAGGGTCATCACCACCCGGCAGGCATATACGGCTTCCGCCGTCGTGCTGGCAACTGGTTCCTGGAGCAGGGAATTGGCGGCGCAGCTGGATACGCGTCTTCCGCTGATGCCGGGACGTGGTTATTCCGTCACACTGGAGGATTCGCCCTACCATGTCAACTATCCGGCGATCCTGGTGGAAGGAAGGGCTGCTATTACGCCGATGGATGGTAATAAGATAAGGTTTGGAGGAACGATGGAGGTGACGTCTACGGATACCCCTCCACGGTATAGCCGCGTGCAGGGCATCCTCAATGCAGTGAGGCAGTTCTTTCCGGAGTTCGATGTTCCGATGCCGCCGAAGGAGAAAATATGGTATGGGTATCGTCCCTGTTCGGCGGACGGCCTGCCGTATATCGGGCGGATAAAAAGTTATGATAATGTGGTCATTGCCACCGGCCATTCCATGCTGGGATTGAGTCTGGGCGCCGGCACGGGGAAGCTGGTGAGCGAGCTGATCGGTGAACAGGCGACAAGCATCGACCTGCGGCCTTTTGCAGTCGAACGGTTCGGGTAAAAGATCCGGGTAAAGAATGGAGCGACCCAAATAATAAAACAGCCAACATGAGAAAATTCTGCCTGTTATATTTTCAGGTACTGACCTTATTTATTGCATCGGATGCGCAACAGCCTTACCAGCCGTCCAGGGCTGAGATCATGGATCGATACCGCAAGGCCAAAGTGCTGGATAGCCTGGCTACCCGCACGATCTTCAAGGCATCCGTCCAGGCCCATTGGCAGGCAGGAGGGAAAAGTTTCTGGTACCGTAATATCTTAAAGGATTCCGTCCAGGAATATTTCTTCGTAGACGCCGAAAAAGGCACGAAAACCAAGGTTACCCGCGCATTTACTGACAGCCTGGGCAGGGATAGCGCCCGGCGGCGCCCCTTTTACGACCGGGACTGGTCCCGGTGGGCGGATTTTCACACTGACAGCACTTCCCCGGACAAACAATTCGTGGCTTATATAAAGGACGGTAATGTATTCATCCGGCCCACGGCAGGCGGCGACCCTGTCCCCTATACCACGGACGGCGATGAGAAAAAACCTTACGGGGAGCTGGCATGGTCTCCCGACAGCAAATATGTAGTAGGGTATCATATCCACCCGGTAAAGGATTCAGCCGTATACTACGTCCTGTCTTCCGCGGGGGGAACAAGGGGGCAGCTGCGTCAGCATCCCTACAAACAACCCGGCGATCCTTTTACCACCTACGAAATGTATCTTTTTCCCGTTGCCGGCGGCAAAGCCCTAAAGGTCAATACGCCCCTGATAGATTTTTTCGGATCACCCCAGCTGCACTGGCGGCAAAAGGACAGCCGCTATTTTACGTATGAAAAGGTGGACAGGGGGCACCAGCGTTTCCGGGTCATCGAAGTGGATGCGCAGACGGCGGCTACCCGGACGCTGTATGACGAGCAGACCCCTACCTTTATTTATGAGTCCCGGCTCTACACCCATTATCTTCCGGAAACGGGCGAGATGCTGATGACCTCCGAAAAGGACGGCTGGCGGCATCTTTATCTGCTGGATGCCATGACGGGGCTGACAAAGCAACAGGTGACCCGCGGCGCATGGATCGTACGGGACATCGATAGCATCGATGTCAAAAAAAGAGAGATCTGGTTTTCCGCCAGTGGCATGAACCCGGAGGAAGACCCTTACTATATCCACTATTACCGCATCGGTTTTGACGGACGGCGGCTGGTAAGCCTGACGCCATCCAAAGCCAATCATATCGTCAGCTTCTCGCCCGATAAGAAATATTACATCGACGCTGCTTCCGAGATCAACGTACCTACGGAAATAACCTTGCACCGTACGGCGGATGCTAAAAAGGTCATGGACCTGGAGTCGGCGGATGCATCGGCCTACCTGGCAACGGGTATGCGGTTCCCCGAGCCCTTTCATGCGAAAGGCCGGGATGGTGTCACGGATATCTGGGGTGTCGTATGCAGGCCTGCCGACTTCGATCCGGCGAAAAAATACCCGGTGGTGGAAAATATTTATGCAGGTCCCCAGGCTTCCTTTGTTCCAAAGGATTTCACCAGCCGCTATGGAGAGATGCAGAGCATCGCACAGCTGGGTTTTATCGTGGTCCAGATCGACGGTATGGGTACTGCCAACAGGAGCAAGGCATTTCACGATGTATGCTGGAAGAACCTCGCCGATGCGGGTTTCCCCGACAGGATCCTATGGATCAAGGCCCTGGCGGCAAAATATCCGTATGTCGACACTGGCCGCGTGGGACTGTACGGAACGTCCGCAGGCGGGCAGAACTCCCTGGGAGGTCTGTTATTCCATGGTGAGTTTTACAAGGCCGCCGTCTCCTCCTGCGGATGCCACGACAATCGTGTGGATAAGCAGTGGTGGAATGAGCAATGGATGGGCTATCCTGCAGGCAAACACTACGATGAACAGTCGAATGTGACGAATGCTGCCAAACTGAGAGGAGATCTGCTCCTCATGGTGGGAGAGGCCGATACCAATGTGCCGCCGGAATCCACCTACAGGGTGGCGGATGCCTTGATAAAAGCGGGCAAGACCTTCGATTTCCTGCCTTTGCCCGGCAGCGATCACACGGACGGGGGACCTTATGGCCGGGTGAAAAGGAGGGACTTTTTTGTGAAGCACCTGCTGGGTGTCGATCCGCCCCTACGTAATAGCAATGAATTATAAGTCTATAAAATTTAAATTATGTCAATTGTTTGGAAAGGTGTATTTCCCGCACTCACAACGAAATTCACAGCAAAAGATGAACTGGACCTCCCATTGTTTGAAAAGAACCTTCGTCTGCAGATAGCGTCCGGTGTCGACGGGGTTATATTAGGCGGCAGCCTGGGTGAGGCCAGCGTGCTTACGTACGCTGAAAAAGAAAGACTGGTAAAATTCGCTATTGAGAAAGTGGAGGGCGCTGTGCCCATCGTGCTGAATATTGCGGAAAGCGCTACCCGGGACGCCTTGCAGCTGGCGGCCGATGCGAAGAACTGGGGCGCCGAAGGGCTGATGATGCTGCCCCCCATGCGGTATGCCGCCGATGACCGCGAGACCGTCACTTACTTTAAGACGGTGGCGGATTCCACAGACCTTCCCATCATGATCTATAATAACCCCGTGGATTATAAGACGCTGGTAACCCTGGATATGTGGGAGGAACTACTCGAATGCAGCAATATACAGGCCGTGAAAGAATCCACCCGGGATGTAACCAATGTCACGAGGATGATCAATCGCTTCGGAGGCCGCCTGAAAATACTGTGCGGGGTGGACACGCTGGCTATGGAAGAAATGCTGCTGGGCGCCGATGGGTGGGTAGCCGGGCTCGTATGCGCGTTCCCCGCCGAGACGGTAGCCATCTACAGGCTGGTGAAAGCAGGCAGGATCGAAGAGGCATTGGCCATCTACCGCTGGTTTATGCCCGTGCTGGAGCTGGACATCGTCCCCAAACTGGTGCAATATATCAAGCTGGCTGAAGTGCAGACTGGCATCGGCAGTGAATACGTACGGGCGCCCCGTTTGACGCTGGTGGGTAAGGAAAGGGAGAGGGTGCTCAGCATCATCGGCGAATGCGTCGCCACACGGCCAGCTTTGCCGGATTACCTTTCCATTTCACCAGAGAAAAATTTTGCATAATGTCTTCTGCTCCTGCACATGAGTTCAAACGGTCACTGGGATTACTGGATGCCACGATGATCGTCGTGGGTTCCATGATCGGCTCCGGCATTTTTATCGTCAGCGCCGACATCTCCCGTAGCGTTGGGTCCGCTGGCTGGCTCATTCTCGTCTGGATCCTGACGGGAGTGCTCACCCTGACGGCGGCCCTCAGCTATGGAGAGCTCAGCGGCATGTATCCAAAGGCCGGCGGACAGTATGTCTATCTCAAAGAAGCTTTCAATCCGCTGGTCGGCTTCCTTTACGGCTGGAGCTTTTTCGCCGTCATCCAGGCGGGCAGTATCGCGGCAGTGGGAGTGGCTTTTGCCAAGTTCACCGCTTATATTTTTCCCGCCCTGGGCGAAAAGCATGTCCTGCTGGAGCTCGGGACGTTAAGGATCACAGCTGCCCAGGTGACCGCTATCCTGCTGATCGTCGTGCTAACGTGGATCAACAGCCGGGGTGTTAAAGAAGGGAAATGGATCCAGACGACGTTCACCCTTGCCAAGATCATCGCCCTGGCAGGATTGGTGATCTTCGGTTTTTTACTGGCTGCCCATCGTGACATCGCTGCCGCCAACTGGAGCACTGGCTTTCAGCTGGGGCGGCTGGATGCGGGTCAAATATTGCCTTACACCGGCCTGGCCGCCCTGGGGGCGATCGCCGGCAGCATGGTCGGCAGTCTGTTCAGCAGCGACTCCTGGAACAACGTTACTTTCATCGCGGGAGAGATCAAAAAGCCCGAACGCAACATCGGGCTCAGCCTGTTCCTGGGCACCCTCATCGTCACCACTATTTATGTGGCGACGAACCTGATGTATGTCTACGTCATGCCCATGCAGGCCATAGCTACCGCGGAGAATGACCGCGTCGGCGTTGCCGCCTCCCAGCTTATCTTCGGCGACAGCGGCACCAAGGTGATCGCCGTGCTCCTGATGATCTCCACATTCGGATGCAACAACGGGCTGATCCTGTCGGGCGCCCGCGTGTATTACACGATGGCAAAGGACGGCCTTTTCTTCCGCCAGGCAGGGGTGCTGAATAAGAATGCCGTCCCCGCCAAAGCGCTGTGGATGCAATGTCTCTGGGCATCCCTGCTGTGTCTCAGCGGAAAATACGGGGAGTTGCTGGACTATGTCATCTTCGTCGTCCTGATCTTCTACATCCTTACCATCATCGGTATTTTCCGGCTGCGGAAGAACAAGCCCTACCTGGCCAGACCTTACAAGGCATTCGGTTATCCCGTACTGCCCATGATCTATATCCTGCTGGCCAGCTGTGTTTGCCTGCTGTTGCTGATCTACAAACCGAAATATACCTGGCCGGGCCTGGGCATTGTGCTGCTGGGCATACCATTGTATTATTTCCTTCGTGGTCAGCGTACTACCGCCAGCCCCCGCCAACACTACGATACAGATTGACGGCATGCAGGAAAACGCTGGCTTTGGCGTTGGTCATGTCCAGCTCGGCGTCCAGCACATTTCGCTGGGCAGTGATCACTTCAAGGTAGGATGCCCTGCCTACCAGGTAAAGGTCATTGGCCACCGACACCGCATTGTTCAGGGATGCCACTTCGCCCTGTTTTAGTTCATAGAACCTGCTGTAATTCTCTATACCTTTTAAACTATTGGTCACCTCCCTGAAACTGGTGAGGATCGTTCTCTGATAAGCATAGAGCGCCTGACGCCCTTCCGCGATGCTGTGGGTGTAATCAGCCTTGATGGCCCTCCGGTTGAATATAGGGGCCGTGAGGCCTCCGGTCAATCCGTAGGCTATCGACCCGGGATTGAACAGCAGGGCTGTTTTAAAAGCGTTATAACCCGTATACGCGGAGAGGTTCAATGAAGGGAAGAAAGCTGCCCTGGCCGCGCGGATATCCGCATTCACCGCCAGGAGCTGCGCCTCTGCTTCCCGGACATCAGGGCGATGAAGCAGCAGCTGGGAAGGGATACCCGCCGGGAGCGTCGCAGGCAACGGTAGACTGGCGATGGAGGTGTCCCTGTCTATTTTCCGCGTATAGCCTCCCAGCAGGAAATTGAGGCCGGTCTCCGACTCCGTGATCTCCTGTGACGTGGTGTACAGCAGCCCGCGGGTATGCAGCAGCTGCGCCTGGAATTGCTGTACGGCCAGCTCGGTAGCCCTTCCTCCCAGCTTTTGGGCCTTGACGATCTCCAACGCATTTTCCTGCAGCTGGATATTCTTACGGACTATACGCTGCTGTCTGTCCAGCGCCAGAAGCTTGTAGTATAAAGTAGCCACCTGTGACACCAGTTCGGTGACTACCATCCTGTAACCTTCCCTGCTGGCCAGGAACCTTGACAGGGCCGCTGCTTTGCGGCTACGCAGCCTGCCCCAGAGATCCACTTCCCATGCGCTCCTGAATCCCAGGAAATAATCCGGGGTAGGGTTGGGAATACGCTGGTCCTTATTAATATCAGGGGAGAGATTCGTATCGAAGTTGCCCACGCCGTCCATAGTGTAGTCACTGTATTTTCTCAGGGCGGCGCCGATCTCGGCATTGAGGGCGGGGAGCAGGCTGGAACGGCTGTTCTGCAGGTTGGCCCCCGCCACCTCTATCTTTTGCAGGGCCGATTGCAGGTCTGGATTGGCCGCCAGGGCTGTATCGATCAGATCGAGCAGGTAGGGATCTGAAAAGAACTTCGCCGGCGTCAATGCCGCAATATCCGTAGAATCCGTGCCGCCCGCATAGGTTGCCGGCAGGTCCTGTTTCGGCGTGATCGTGACAGCTTTGTAGGACGTACATCCCGGCGCCAGCATCACGGCCAGTAACACCAATGCTACCGCGGGGGTAACTTTCGGCTTCTTCTTCCGCGCGCCGATGGTCGCGAAGATCACATACAGCCCGGGAATGAGGATGAGGCCAAAGATCGTTCCGAACAACATGCCGCCTGCCGCTGCCGTGCCGATGCTGCGGTTGCCCATGGCGCCCGCTCCGCTGGCGATACATAAGGGGATCAGGCCGGCAATGAAGGCGAAAGAGGTCATCAGGATGGGGCGCAACCTGGACCGGGCCCCTTCCACCGCGGCCATGAGGATGGCTATACCTTGTTTCTGGCGTTGGACGGCGAATTCCACGATCAGAATGGCATTTTTGCCCAATAGCCCGATCAGCATTACCAGCGCTACCTGGGCATAGATATTATTCTCCAGACCCGTGACCTTCAAAAAGAAAAAAGCGCCAAAGATGCCGGTGGGGAGAGAAAGGATGACGGGCATGGGCAGCAAAAAGCTCTCGTACTGGGCGGCCAGGAGCAGGTAGACGAACAACAGGCAGATGAGGAAGATGAAGATCGCCTGGTTGCCGGACAGGATCTGTTCGCGTGTCATGCCCGACCATGCGAAACTATATCCTTTCGGCAGCTGTTCACCTGCGCGGCGGATGGAATTGATGGCGTCACCGCTGCTGTACCCGGTGGCTGCATCCCCGGTGATCATAGCCGCGGTGTACATATTATAGCGGGTGATCTGTTCGGGGCCCTGTATCCTGTCCATTTTGATGAACGTGGCGAAAGGAACCATCTCGCCCTTGTCATTCTTTATCTGCATGCGCAGCACATCTTCCGGCCTGGACCGGTATTCCGGCGATGCCTGGATCATCACTTTATATAACTGGCCAAAGCGGATGAAGTTGGAAGTATAGTAGCTGCCCACCAGGGACTGAAGGGTCTCCATCGCACGGAAGATAGAGATTCCTTTTTGTGCCGCGACAGCCTGGTCGACTGAGATCATGTATTGGGGAAACGTTGGGTCGAAGCTGGAGAATGCGCCTTCGATCTCGGGAGATTGGTTGAGGTCTTTGATGAATTTATTGCCGATCCCGGCGGTCCTGTCCAGGTTCTCTCCGCCTGTGCGATCCAGCAGCTGGATCTCGAAGCCGCTGGCATTCCCGAATCCGGGCACTGTCGGAGGTGGAAAGAACTGTATCGAGGCGTCGGCGATATCATGGGTCTTCCGTTCAAGCTGGTGTATCACCTCCTTCAGGGATTCTTTCCGCTCGCTCCAATCCTTCAGGTTGATCATGGCCATGCCATAGGAGGCGCCTGCGACCTCCGTCACCAGTGAATAACCTGACAAAGTGGAGACGGATTCAATGGAGGAAATGTTTTTCGTGCGACGCTGCACTTCGGCGAGGACGGCTTCTGTCCTCTCCACCGTCGATCCCGGAGGGGTCGTGACGTTGACAAGTATTTGTCCCTGATCCTCGGTGGGAATGAATCCGGAAGGCAGAATGGCGTTGAAACCCCAGGCTGCGACGAAGAAGGCCAGCAGGAGGCTGATGGTTACCAGGCGCCGGGCGGCAATCCTGCCGATGAGGCCGGTATAACGGCGGGACAAAGCTTCATAGCGCCGGTTGAATCCCATAAAGAGCCTTTGTTGCAGGCTCTTTTTACCCGTGCTGGACGTATGCTTCAACAGGATGGCGCAAAGCGCGGGTGTCAATGTGACGGCGTTGATGCCAGAGATGACGATGGCGAAAGCCAGTGTCAGGGAAAATTGCCGGTAGAAAACTCCCACCGGGCCAGACATGAATGCCACGGGTACGAAAACGGCCGACATCACGAGCGTAATGGCTACGATGGCGCCGCTGATCTCCTTCATAGCACTGACGGTGGCGTCCATTGCATTCATATGCTCTTCCTGCATCTTCACATGCACCGCTTCCACCACCACGATGGCATTGTCCACCACGATCCCGATGGCCAGCACCAGCGCGAATAAGGTCAGCAGGTTGATGGAGAACCCCAGCATCTGCATAAAGAACAAGGTCCCAATGAGGGCCACCGGCACCGCCAGCGCCGGGATCAGTGTGCTGCGGAAATCCTGCAGAAATATATAAACGACGATAAAGACCAGGATGAATGCTTCCACCAGGGTGCGCAGCACTTCATGGATGGAGGCGTCCAGGAACCGGGATACGTCGTAGTTGATGTTATAGCTCATCCCGGCCGGAAAGGAGATCTTCTTCAGCTCAGCCATCTTTTCCTTGATGCTGCTGATGACCTCCCTTGCATTGGATCCCGGCCTTTGTTTGATCATGATGGATGCGGAAGGTCTCCCGTCCGTATTGGACACCATGCTGTAGGTGAGCGAACCGAACTCCACGTCGGCGATCTCCTTCAGCCGGAGCACCGATCCGTTGTGGTCGGCCCTGACTACGATATTCTCATATTGCTCCGGCTCGTAGAACTTCCCGGTATAGCGCAGTACATATTGGAGGGCCTGGGGACTCCGGTCGGAGCTCAGTCCCGTCTTGCCAGGCGCGGCTTCCACGTTCTGATTTCGGATGGCCTCGATCACCTCATCCGTGGAAATTTTATAAGATGCCATCCTGTCGGGCTTCAGCCACACGCGCATGGAATATTCCTTGGCTCCCATGATCTCGACGAGGCCCACGCCTTCTATCCTTTTCAGCTCCTGGAGAATATTGATGTCGGTGAAATTATAAATGAACTTTTCATCCAGTGTACTGTCGGTGCTCATGATATTCAGGTACATCAGCATGCTGTTGACCTCCTTCTCCGTCGTTACGCCGGCCCGGATCACTTCTTCCGGCAGCTCGTCGATGACGGTGGCGACACGGTTCTGCACGCTGACAGCCGCCCGGTCGGGGTCCACGTCCACATTGAAATAGATATTGATGACGGTGAGCCCGTCATTGCTGCACACGGTTGACATATAGGTCATGCCCGGCACCCCGTTGATGGCCCTTTCCAGTGGTATGGCGACGGCTTTGGCGCATACCTGGGCATTGGCGCCCGTATAGTTGGCTGTCACAGTGACGGAGGGAGGTACGATATCCGGGAATTGTGTCACCGGTAAGGTCACCAGCGCCAATATCCCCAGCAATACTATGATCAAAGAGATCACCAGCGACAGCACCGGCCGCTTAATAAATATATTGAACATGTGAGTTTTCGTTATAGGTTGATATTAGCGGGCCTGGGCTTGATGATCATGCCTTCCCGCACATTCTGGGCGCCTTCGTAGAGTATTTTGTCCGAAGGCTGGAGTCCTTGTTTGACAATGTAATAATGAGAGAACCGGGTAAGTGGCACGAAGCTTTGCATGCGCAGCCTGTTGTCGGGTCCCACCAGGTAGACATAGCTTTTGTCCTGGATGTCGAACACCGAACGCTGTGGCACAAGGAGTACGCTGTCGGCCCGGGTGGAGATATACAATTTGGCCGTGGCGCCATGTCGCAGCAGCTGCTGGGGGTTAGGGAATCGGGCCCTGAAGTCGATGGAACCAGTGGTCTGTTCGATCTCTCCCTCCACCGTTTCGATCCTGCCGCTGTAAGGATAGTTGCTGCCATCGGAGAGCACCAGCTTCACCTCGTCGCTGCTCTTTTGTTCCGACAGTCCGCGGGTGCGCTGGTATTGCAGGTATTCGTTCTCGGGAAAACTGAAATAGGCATACATAGCGCTGATATCGCTGAGGCTGGTGAGCAACGTTCCTTCATCGATGAGGCTGCCCGGTTTCAGCGGGATCCGGTCGATGATGCCGTCGAAAGGAGCCCGGACGGAAGTATAGGAAAGATGATTTTCGGCGCTGGTGACGGCGGAGCGTGCTTCTTCAATATTCGCTTTATCGGCCGCCAGTCGGGCCTTTGCCACTTCCAGCTCGGAAGGGACCACCACGTGACGGTCTACCAGTAATTGCACCCGTTCCACCTCCAGCTGGGTAGCGCGGGCCGCCGCTTCGGCATTCTGGAGTGCGGCGCGGGCCTTCGAAAGCCCCGTCTTGTACTCGTCATCGTTGATCTTGAACAGCAGCTGGCCTTTCTTCACTGCCTTGCCTTCGTCCATGTAGATAGCTTCCAGGAACCCTTTCACCCTGGCCCTTATTTCTATATTTTTTACAGCCTGTATATCGGCGACGTAAGCTGTCTGCAGGACAGTGTCTTTGCCGGAAAGGGTCACGACAGGCAGCTGTAGCGTGTCCTGCTTTACTTCCTGTGCTCCATAAGAGCTGCATCCTGTCTGGGTCAGGCTTGTCACAATGACCAATAGCCAGCCCAACAATAAAAGTTTTGCCATAATAACCAATACGTTGAATGAGAAATTTGAAAAATAGCGAGGCGTACTAAGAAAATAGCAAAGCAATCCTGGTGTAATCGTTAATGAGTGGGAGAAACTTACAACGTATCAGAATGGGTTGAGCCGGAAGAGAAAATTATAATAAGAGGGAAGGAATGCTTTCCTGGGCTGGTAATTGCCATACTGGACCGCTGTCTTCCCGGGAGTGAATAAAGCGCTATAGGCTGCCTGCATGGGCGCCTGTATGCTGACAGAGAAAAACCTGGAAAAGAAATGACCATGCCGGCATTTCAGCTTCAGCGGCGTCTTGTTGCCGGAGTCGGGATCGTCGTCATCCTGGATTTGCGAGACGAGAAAACCCAGCAGGGTGCCTGATCCTCCGTAGGAATAACCGTCTTCCAGACAGGGATTTCCATTCCCGCCTGACAATAGATCGCCTGCGTGAAAACAGAAGATGATGTTGAGGAGGCAAATGGCAGTGAATATGTAGATCCACTTTTTCAGCATAATACTCCGCCAAAGTTAACAAAAAATCCCAATACTCCTTACTACCTTGTGATCATGAGGACCTCATTATACTGGTTGAGCCTGATGCTCCTTTCACTGTCGCCAGCCCGGGGCCAGTCCCCGCGGCAGATTACCCTCGACTATCGCAGGCAGGGCGATTCCCTGCTTCCTGTCTGGGCGTATTTTGGTTATGATGAGCCGAACTACACGTACCAGCCCGACGGAAAAAAACTGCTGTCCGAGCTGGCGGCCCTCAGCACTGTTCCTGTCTATGTACGGTGTCACAACCTGCTGACCACGGGAGATGGCACGCCCGCCCTGAAATGGGGTTCTACCAATGCATACACCGAAGATGGGCAGGGACATCCGGTCTATGACTGGCATATCGTGGACAGCATCTTCGATACCTATGTCCGGCGAGGCATGCGGCCCCTGGCTGAAATAGGCTTTATGCCCGAAGCCTTGTCCACGCATCCGCAGCCCTATCGTCATCACTGGAAGCCGGGCGTACCTTATGACAGCGTGTATACCGGCTGGGCCTATCCGCCCAATGACTACAAGAAATGGGGTGAGCTGGTATATCAGTGGGTGCTTCATTCAGTACGACGTTACGGAGAAAAGGAAGTGGGCTCCTGGCTGTGGGAAGTTTGGAACGAGCCCAACATCGGCTATTGGAAAGGCAGCCGGGAAGACTATTTTTCATTGTACGATTTTGCGGCCGACGCCGTCAAAAGGGCTTTGCCCTCTGCCCGCATCGGCGGTCCGGCAACCACGGGCCCGGGCTGGGATAAAGCTGCCGGCTGGCTGCAGGATTTCCTGGCCCACTGCACGGGGGGAACGAACTACGCCACAGGCAAAAAAGGCGCGCCCCTGGATTTCATCAGCTTTCATGCCAAAGGCAGTCCCCGGCTGGTGGACGGACACGTGCGTATGAACATGAGTCCTCAGCTGGGAGACGTCGCCAGGGGATTTTCCATCGTCAGCAGCAGCATTTTTAAGGAACTGCCTATCTATATTACAGAATGTGACCCCGAAGGTTGCGCAGCCTGCGGGATGAGCACCAACCCGGAGAATGCCTATCGCAACGGTACGATGTACTCCAGCTATACGGCCGCCAGCTTCGCACGGATCTATGATCTGGCGGAACGTTACCATGTGAACCTCAGGGGGGCCATGAGCTGGTCGTTCGAATTCGAAGGACAGAGATGGTTTGATGGTTTCCGGGACCTGGCTACCAATGGGGTCGATAAGCCGGTGTTGAATGTTTTCCGCATGTATGGGATGATGCCCGGCCGGCGGATCCCCGTAGACAATCCTTCAGTCATCCCCCTGGACAGTATGATGAAAAGCAACGTACAGGGAGGCCGGACGGACATTCATGCCCTTGCGGTGGCGGGCGCGCGGCAATTGACGGTGATGGTATGGAACTATACGGATGATGATCTACCCGGCGATAGCGTCGGCATGCATGTGCTGGTCACTCACCTGCCGTCCGGAATGGCGCGTTTCCGGCATTTTCGCATCGATGGAACGCATAGCAATGCGTATGAGGTATGGCGGCAAATGGGGTCCCCTTCATCCATTGACGGGACTGCCCGCAGGCGGCTGGAAAAGGCAGGAGCGCTTGCGGCATTGGGAGATCCGCAGCGGGTGCGGGTGCCGGAGAAGGGAGAGGCCTCCGTTTCTTTTTCACTGCCTGCCCATGCCGTGTCTTTATTGAGGTGGGATTGGTAAAGCCGATAATAACTTTTCACTACCATTACATTATATTACATTTCTATGAAAGTAGCTGTAATCGGGGCCACAGGCTTTGTAGGCAAGGCCATCCTCCATGAATTATTGGATCGGGATCATATGGTGATTGGTATCGCACGTCATCCGGAAAAACTGGGTTTCCGGCACCCGGGTCTTTCGATGAAGGCAGGGGATGTAATGGACGAGAACTTTATAGCAGCCCTGGTAAAAGGGCAGGATGCCGTGATCAGCGCCTATAACCCGGGATGGTCCGATCCCAACATCTACCAAGATTATCTTGCAGGCGCACAGGCTATCCAGGCAGGCGTGAAAAAGTCCGGGGTAAAAAGGTTCATCGTCTCCGGCGGCGGCGGCAGCCTGGAGATCGCGCCCGGCCGGCAGCTGGTGGACCAGCCGGATTTTCCCGCAGCATTCAAAGATGCCGCATCCGCAGTAAGGGATTACCTCAACATATTGAAAAAAGAGCAGGAGCTGGAATGGACTTTCTTTAGTCCCGCCATCCTCATGAATGCCGGCACTTCAGGCAAACGCAGGGGCGTCTATCGTACAGGTCTCGATCAGCCTGTGTTTGACAAGGATGGCAAAAGCATCATCTCCGTGGAAGATCAGGCCGTGGCCATCGTCGATGAACTGGAAAATCCCCGGCATATCCGGCAACGATTTACCGCAGCGTATTAGCATCTGCTTTTCTGGCTGGATTCACGGATCTGCAGCTCTGTATCGAGGATGCGCTTTTCAAAGTGTGTGACAGGCCGCCGGCTTTCGATCAGCGATAACAGCATTTCGGTGGCCAGCTTTCCCATCTCCAGGGCAGGTTGTACCACCGAGGTAAGGGACGGATTGAAGATCTCCGCCGAGATGGAATTGGTATAACCCACCAGCGCTATTTCGCAGGGAATCGGTATTCGCATGGCCTGGAGCAGGCTCAGCGTGGTGGTGCTCAATCTGTCGGATGCCGTAAAGATGGCATCGGGCCTTTCCGGCAGCTGCAGCAGCTCCGTCAGTGCCTGTTGCGTCTCTTCGCGGATCATACCCCCATGCGGGCAAAATTTTATCAGCCGGTCATCAGCCGTCACACCGGCGTCTGCTAAAGCCTGCTTATATCCTTCCAGGCGCTCGCGGGTGATGGAAAGGCTGCCCGAGCTGGTGACATGCGCAATACGCCTGCAGCCCTGCTGCAACAGATGCTTTGTCGCTTCATATGCTCCTTTATAGTTGTTGGCGACGATCCGGTGCGTGCGTATCTCATCGGTAATCCTGTCAAAGAACACGATCGGCAACCCTTTCTCATGCAGTTTTACCAGATGGTCCATATGCTGTGTTTCAGCTGACAGCGAAATGATCAGCCCGTCCACGCTTCGCGAGGAAAGGTGGTCGCTGTTGGAAACCTCTTTTTCATAGCTTTCCTGGCTCTGGGTGATGATGACATTGTAACCCCTGTTCTGCGCGATGGATTCGATGCCATTGATCACCTGGGAGAAGAAATTATTGTCGATATTACATACGATCACCCCAATGGACCTGCTTTGCCCTCTTTTAAGACTTTGTGCGATGGGGTTGGGCTTGTAATTATGCTCACGGGCATACCTGAGCACCGCCTGCTTCGTCTCCTCGCTGATCTCATGGCTGCCTCTGAGCGCCTTGGAAACAGTGGAGATAGACAAACCAAGTGCTTTTGCGATATCCTTAATAGTTAAAGCTTCGAATTTCATTCTTCTTTGCCCGCAATCGTTTTCGTAAAAAAAAACTTCTCTTTATCCCTATCTTATTCAATAACAATGTAGACTTGCCCCCGATTCATCCCCCTGGCGGGGATAAAGTTAGCATTTATGAGCGATCTCTTTGATTTAAAAGGAAAAATAGCCCTGGTCACCGGATGTAATAAAGGTATCGGACGCGCCATGGCTCTGGGGCTGGCTGAAGCAGGAGCGGACATCATCGGCGTCTCCGGCTCCCTGGAGCTCCGGGGCAGCGCCATCGAAAAAGAAATTCAGGCCCTGGGACGGACATTCCGGGCTTACCAGGCCGACCTCACTGACCGTACATCTTTATATGCATTTATCGGGAAGGTGAAACAGGAACACCAGCAGATAGACATACTGGTGAACAACGCCGGTATGATCCTTCGTCAGCCGGCAGCCAGCCATTCGGACGAATATTGGGACAAAGTCCTGTCTATAAATCTCGATGCCGCCTTTATCCTTGCGCGTGAGTTTGGCCGCGATATGCTTGCACGTCGCAGCGGAAAGGTCATCTTCACCTGCAGCCTCCTGACATTCCAGGGTGGCATCAATGTCCCCGGCTATGCAGCCAGCAAAGGCGCATTGGGCAGCCTGGTAAAGGCACTGGCCAATGAATGGGCTTCACAGGGCGTCAATGTCAATGGCATCGCACCGGGCTATATCAGCACCGACAATACAGAAGCGCTGCGCAATGATCCTGTGCGCAGCAAATCCATACTGGACAGGATACCTGCAGGTCGTTGGGGTAACCCGGAGGATTTTAAAGGACCCGCAGTTTTTTTAGCTTCGTCAGCGGCAGACTATGTACATGGCACCATACTCACGGTGGATGGTGGGTGGATGGGCCGATAAAATTATTATATATGCAAATCAGGTTTGAGCACAGCCCAAAGGAAGTCAGCGCCATGAATACGGAAGAATTGCGCGGCGCATTCCTCACGGACAATCTTATGAAAGATGACACGATACAGCTGTTGTATACGCATTACGACCGGGTGATCATGGGAGGCGCGAAGCCCGTTGGAAAAAAACTTGCCCTGGGCGCTCATCCGGAGCTGAAGGCGGAATATTTTCTTCAGCGGCGTGAGCTGGGGATCATCAATGTGGGAGGCAAAGGCAAAGTATGGGCTGACGGACAGTCCCGGGAGCTGAACAAGCTGGATGCCTATTACCTGGGCAAAGGCGTGAAGGAAGTAAGCTTTGAAAGCGCCGATACGCAGGACCCGGCCTTGTTCTATCTCTTATCTGCGCCCGCGCATGCATCTCACCCCATACAGTACCTGCCGAAGGAAAAAGCATTGCCCACCGACATGGGTTCGCCGGAGTCATCCAATGCCCGGACCATCTACAAATACATTCATGCGGAAGGCATCCAAAGTTGCCAGCTCGTCATGGGACTTACCATCCTGAAGACCGGCAGCGTATGGAACACCATGCCTGCCCATACGCATACCCGTCGCATGGAAGCATATTTCTACTTCGATGTGCCGGCCAATCAACGTGTTTTCCATTTTATGGGAATGCCCGCTGAGACACGTCATTTGGTGATCGCCAATCACCAGGGCGCTGTCTCTCCTCCCTGGTCCATTCATTCCGGCTGCGGAACCGCCAACTACTCATTCATCTGGGGAATGGCGGGCGAAAACTATACTTATACCGATATGGACCTGGTGGACATTGCAGACCTGCGATAAATGATTATCTTGGACCAAACTTGAATGCTAATTAACAGTTTCACATGCCTACATCTTCTATCGGCAGGTTTCGCTGGACGGTTGTTGCCTTGCTTTTTTTCGCTACCAGTATCAACTACATCGACAGGCAGGTCATTGGTCTTGTAAAACCCGCGCTCACGAAAGAGTTTGGATGGGACGAGACCACTTTCGGAACGATCAATGGGATCTTTCAGTTCTTCTATGCTTTCGGTCTGCTGGCTTTTGGCCGCATCGTCGACAGGGTAGGGACCAAAGTGGGCTATACGATCTCGATCATTATATGGAGCCTTTTCGCGATGGCCCATGCCCTGGCAAAGTCCACCTTCGGTTTTACCGTCGCCCGGTCGGGCCTGGGAGTAGGAGAGGCCGGCAACTTCCCCTCCGCTATTAAGTCGGTGGCGGAATGGTTCCCTAAGAAAGAAAGGGCCTTTGCCACGGGGATCTTTAATTCAGGCGCTAACATCGGGGCCGTTGTCGCACCCATCCTGGTGCCGATACTGGCGGCATACGGCTGGCGCGTGGCTTTTCTTATCACGGGCTCGCTGGGCTTTATATGGCTGATCTTCTGGCTATGGAAATACGAGATACCATCCCGCAAAAAAGGTCTTTCCAGGGAGGAATACGAACATATCCACAGCGATGTGGAAGACCAGGCAGTGGCCGGTGCAAAACCCGTCTCCTGGGGCAAGCTGCTCAAAGTACGGCAAACATGGGCCTTTGTATTCGGGAAATTCCTCACCGACCCTATCTGGTGGTTCTTCCTTTTCTGGCTGCCGGGCTATTTCAGCGACACTTTCAACCTGAATCTTTCGAAGCCGGGATGGCCGTTGGTGATCGTATACTCATGTACGACAGTGGGAAGCATCGGCGGCGGTTACCTTTCCGGCTACCTGATCAAAAAAGGATATCCTGTCTATAAAGCCCGGAAAAGGGCCATGCTGTTCTTTGCCATCTGTGTACTACCCGTCATCACGGCCCGTTATTTCAATGACATGTGGGTCATCGTCGCACTGATCAGCCTGGCGGCGGCAGCGCACCAGGCCTGGAGCGCCAACATCTTTACTACGGCTTCCGACATGTTTCCCAAAAGAGCCGTCAGCTCAGTGACAGGTATTGGCGGGATGGCCGGCTCCGTAGGAGGCATCATCTTCCAGCCGCTGGTGGGCAAGATACTGGATTACTTCTCTCATGCCGGCAATAAAACACTGGGGTATAATATCATTTTTCTCATCTGCGGATTGGCTTACCTGGTCGCCTGGGTGGTGATGCATTTCTTCGCGCCAAAGATGACAAGGGTGCAGCTGGATTGATCCGATGTATGTTACTCCGGGAAGTTCATCTGATCCGGGGAGGCTGCGAAGAGGCCCGTATGGCAATGTCTTTTATCGTGATAGCTTCAAACTTCATGGATGAATTAAAATAAAGGTTATTTTCGGTGAATCAACAAATTGTCTAGCATGCTGCCATATCCCGTTCGTATTGCGCTGATCGCCGCTCTGGGTGGCTTTTTATTTGGATTCGAGACGGTGGTTATCTCGGGCGCGGAGAAAACACTTGAACATATCTGGTCATTGAGCTCTTTTGCACAGGGATTTACCGTGGCGTCCAGTCTGCTCGGCACCATCTTTGGTTCCCTGGTGGCGGCTGCCCCGGCAAAAAAATATGGACGGAAAAAGGTCCTGCAGGTCATCGCTGTCTTTTTCGTCATCGCGGCGATAGGCTGCGCCTCTGTCTCGGCATGGGCTTTGTTCATTTTTTTTCGCATCATCGGTGGCATAGCAGTAGGGGCTTCGTCGGTGGTAGCGCCCATGTATATCTCCGAGATCTCCCCGGCAAAGCTTCGGGGACGCCTGGCCGGTTCTTTCCAGGTGAATATTGTATTGGGGATCATGATAGCTTTTCTTACCAATTTCCTTTTGAAAGACCTGGGAGATAGCGCATGGCGTTGGATGTTTGGTGTTATGCTCGTGCCGGCCGTTCTTTTCTGGATATTGCTGCGCTCGATCCCCGAGAGCCCGCGCTGGCTGGTGATCAATGGATTTGCCGATAGCGCTATGCCGGTCATGAAGAGATTAGGTGAGCCTGACCCGCAGGGTGCGATCGTTGCGATCCAAAAGTCCTTGCATGAACAGGTTGACGGAACCACCGGGCAGCATAAGGAGCCGTTGTTTCAGCAGCGATACAGCAAGCCTATTCTTTATGCAGTCCTGCTGGCGATGTTCAACCAGCTGTCCGGCATCAATGCCATTCTTTATTATGCTCCCCGCATCTTTGAAATGGCGGGCTTTGATAAGAACGATTCCTTCAGGCAATCCGTCTATGTGGGTGCGGCTAACTTGTTTTTTACTTTACTGGCCATGACGGTGATAGATAAATTCGGAAGAAAAAAATTGTTGTTGATCGGCTCGATCGGGATGACCATATTCCTGGGGTTGACTGCTTATGCATTTAACCAGGGGGCAGGTGGAAGCATGGTGCTGCTCTACCTCATCGGGTTTATCGCATTTTTCGCTTTCTCACAGGGTGCGGTGATCTGGGTATTCATCTCGGAGATATTCCCCAACTCCGTGCGCAGCCAGGGCGGTTCGCTGGGCAGCTCCACCCACTGGATCATGGCAGCTATTATTTCCTGGACCTTTCCTGTGATCGTGGAAGGCAGCAAGGATGGAGGGTATCATTCGTTTGTATTTTACAGCATTATGATGTTCATACAGCTGATCTTTGTCTGGCGCGTATTGCCGGAGACTAAAGGAAAGACATTGGAGGAAATTCAGAAACAGCTGGGTATTGCATAAGATTTATCATCTTTTAAATTATAATTCTATGAGATCATTATTGACCATCCTGTTGTTTTGCACATTGCAGGCCAGCCTGACGGCCCAGAATAATACGCCCGTCGAGCTGGGTAAGGAGGAGAAAGAAGTATCGGTCGCAGTGGAAGCATTGCGTAAAGCAATGATCGACCCGGACAAAGCCACCCTGGACAAATTGACGATGCCGCAGCTGAGCTATGGCCATTCCAGCGGGGTCGTCCAAAACCAGGCGGAGTTTGAAGAAGCGTTGACCAGCGGTAAATCCGATTTTGTCACCATCGATATCACGGAGCAAAGCATCAGGGTCATCGATAAGACAGCCATGGTACGGTATATCATGTCGGGCACTACCAATGATGGAGGGAAACCCGGTCAGATGAAATTGTCCATCCTGCTGGTGTGGCTGAAGCAGAAAGGAGAGTGGCGGTTGCTGGCGAGGCAGGCAGTGAAAGTGGCGCCGGCTCCTTAGTCATATTTTGCTCTATAGCAGCTTTACCAATTCTCCCGGATCAGGCATAATACCTTTCATTTCTTTGGGTACTTCTTTCGATGTCCTGTAGGTGGCGACGCCCATCGCTTTGTCAATGGTCTTTACCGCAAACTCGACCACTGTATTATTTTTCTCTTTACAGAGGATGATCCCGATGGAAGGATTTTCTTCCGTGAGCTTTACCTTTTCATCCAGAACATTCAGGTAAAAGTTCAGTTGACCGGCATACTCGGGCTTGAACTTTCCTCTTTTCAACTCGAAGGCCACCAGGCAGTGCAGATGGCGGTTGAAGAACAGCAAGTCTATGAAAAATTCTTCCCCGGCCAGTTCCAGGCGGTATTGGTTGCCGATGAAGGAGAAGCCCTGGCCCATTTTCATGATAAAATGTTTAATATCACTAACTACTTTCTCTTCCAATACACGTTCATCTTCTATCTCTCCCGGCGTCATAAAATCTATCAGGTATTCATCCTGGAAGACCATTAATGCAGAGGACTTTAATTTCTCAGGAAGCGTTTTGTCGAAATTGTTCGGTAGCTTTCCTTGCTGGAAGAAAAGATTTGAGTCAATGTAATGTTCCAGTATGCTTACAGACCAGCATTGCGAGGCAGCCTGGGAGATATAGAACATTTTTTCTTCAAGGCTTTTACATTTATTCAACACAACGATATGGTGACTGAAACTTATACTGAAAAAATGCACATTGTATTCAGCTGTCTCCATTTTAACGTTTCTGTTACGAATTTTTCGTATTTCTGCCGTCACCGACGGCAGAAATGGAACCACCGCATAGGTTTCAGCAAATTGCTTCATTTTCATGAGGTTACGATAAGAGAACCCTCGTAATCCTGGTAGCTGCTTCTGAAGATCATCCGCTATCTGCTCCACTATTTTCACCCCCCATCTCTCCGCCGCAATCTTCTCCGACAATACCTTCCCGGTCTTAAAATACAGTAGCAACTGCTCCTTGTTAGCCAGTCTCGCAGCCGCATACCGGCTCTGTATAATGCTTTGTTTGAGATCGACGATCATCCGCATATATTCCTTATTCATAAGTCAGGTTTTAAGGCAATAAAATTACTAATATTATTAGCAAATAAATTCGGAACTTTTTAATCCATAAACCCTGAAATCACATGACAGTGCATGACAGCTCCTAGCCGATTCCGCTTTACATTTACAAAATCTATATTGCAACCATATTGAAAAATAAATTCACACATGCAAGTACTCTTCGGCATCATTTTTCATTTCATCGGAGGCTTCGCTTCCGGCAGCTTTTACATTCCGTACAAAAAGGTGAAAGGCTGGTCCTGGGAAAGCTATTGGATCGTCGGCGGACTGTTCTCCTGGCTGATCATCCCTCCACTGGCAGCCTGGCTCACCGTACCACATTTTACAGAGATCATTTCAGCTACTTCCGCCGCTACATTGGGATGGACTTTTTTCTGGGGGATACTCTGGGGGATAGGAGGGCTGATGTATGGACTGGGGATGCGCTATCTCGGTATGTCCCTGGGTAATTCGGTGCTCCTCGGTTTCACTTCCGCATTCGGCGCCCTTGTTCCTTCCATCTATTACAACTTCGCAAAAACTCCCGGCAAAACTACTTTTACGGAATTGCTCACGACCTCATGGGGCCGGATCGTGCTGGCCGGCGTGGTGCTTTGCCTGTTGGGCATTTATATCTGCGGCCGTGCAGGCGTCCTCAAGGAAAAGGAGCTCCCCGAAGAAAAGAAGAAAGAAAGTATCAAGGAATTCAATTTGGTAAAAGGGCTGGTGGTATGTACCATCTCCGGTATCCTAAGCGCCTGTTTCAACTATGGCATCGAAGCGGGCGGTCCGATGTCCGAAATGGCCAATAGCTTCTGGCAGGCGGCTCATCCGGAGGCAACGACGAAATTCCTGTATCAAAATAATGTGACCTACATCGTGCTGTTGTGGGGTGGGCTCACCACCAACTTCATATGGTGCATGATCCTGAACGCGAAAAATAAGACCTTTGGGGATTATACGAATAAAAAAGCTCCCCTCAGGAACAATTACTTTTTTGCAGCGCTGGCCGGCACGATTTGGTTCCTGCAATTTTTCTTTTATGGCATGGGCGAGAGCAGGCTGGGCAATGGCGCCAGCTCCTGGATCCTCCACATGGCATTCATCATACTGGTGGCCAATATGTGGGGAATAGCCTTGAAGGAATGGAATGGCGTAAGCAAAAAAACGCGGACCACCATAACATGGGGGATCATTACTATTCTCCTGTCGGTGTTCCTGGTGGGATATGGCAATTCATTGAATAAATAACAAAGCGAATCAATATGTCTGTTACAACGAAGCAATTTAAGCATGTCAGCTATTTATGGGATGAAAAAGCAGCGGCAGCCCTTGCCGGGGATGAAGTGGCATTATTAATATACCGCAGCAACCTCCTGGGTGCGGACCTTCGTCTTACCAACTATGGTGGCGGTAATACTTCCTGTAAGACTAACGCCAAAGATCCCCTGACGGGAAAAGAAACAGAAGTGATGTGGGTGAAAGGGTCCGGCGGCGACCTGGGTACATTGAAGCGCAGCGGACTGGCCGCCTTGTACACTGAAAGACTCCTGAGCCTGAAGAATGTATACCGCGGCATCGAGTTCGAGGACGAAATGGTAGAGCTGTTCAATCATTGTATCTATGACCTGAGCTCCAAAGCGCCTTCCATCGATACGCCACTGCATGGTTTCTTACCCTTCAAACACATCGATCACCTGCATCCGGATGCGGCCATCGCCATCGCCGCGGCTAAGGATGGTAAAAAGATCACGCAGGACCTGTTCGGCGGCAAGATAGGCTGGGTCGAATGGCAGCGCCCGGGCTTCGACCTGGGATTAAAGCTGAAAAAATGCCTGGATGACAATCCCGGTATCCGCGGTATCATGCTGGGCTCCCATGGGTTGTTCACCTGGGGGGATACCGCTTACGAAAGTTATATCAATACGCTGGAGGTGATAGAGACCTGTGCGCAATACCTGGAAGATCACATCGGGAAAAAAGGGCCCGTTTTCGGCGGGGCAAGGTTGCAGGCTGCTTCAAAGCAGGAGCGTATCTCGAGGGCGGCGGCCCTGGCCCCTGTGCTGAGAGGCTTCTGCTCTTCCAAATCGAAGATGGTAGGTCATTTTACGGATGACGACCGGGTGCTGGAGTTCATCGATTCCAATGACCTGGCCAGGCTGGCTCCCATGGGCACCAGCTGTCCTGACCACTTTCTCCGTACCAAGATCAGTCCCCTTGTACTGGATATCAGCACGACCGAAGACCTGAAAGACGTAAAAAAACTAAAGGAAAAGCTGGCGCCCCAATTCGAAAGCTACCGGCAAATGTATGCGCACTATTATGATTCCTGCCGGCATCCCAATAGCCCGGCTATGCGCGATGCCAATCCCGTCGTCATATTGTACCCGGGTATAGGCATGTTTACGTTTTCGAAGGACAAGCAGACGGCCAGGGTGGCTGCCGAGTTCTATATCAACGCCATCAACGTGATGAAGGGCGCGGAAGCTGTGTCTTCCTACACTTCGCTGCCCCGGCAGGAAGCTTTTAACATCGAATACTGGCTGTTGGAAGAAGCAAAGCTGCAGCGGATGCCCAAGCCCAAGGCCCTGTCCGGAAGGATTGCCCTGGTCACCGGTAGTGCGGGCGGCATTGGAAAAGCCATTGCGAAAAAAATGGCGGATGAAGGCGCCTGCATCGTCATCAATGACAATGATGCTCAGCGGCTGGAGGCGGCTAAGCAGGAATTCCAGAAACAATATGGCCGGGATGTCTTCGTCGCGGAGCTGCTGGACGTGACGGACGCCGCAACGATCCATCATGCATACCAATCGGCGGCCCTGGCCTTCGGAGGCGTGGACATCATCGTGAATTGTGCGGGGCTGTCCATTTCCAAGCCCATCGAAGAACATACGGAGAAAGATTGGGACTTGCTGTATGACGTGCTGGTAAAAGGACAGTTCCTCGTGACGCAGGCAGGAGTAGAGATCATGCGTAAACAGGCCATCGGGGGCGATATTATCAACATCGTTAGTAAAAATGCGCTGGTGTCGGGCCCGAACAATGCAGGCTATGGGTCGGCCAAAGCTGCCCAGCTGCATCTCAGCCGCCTGAATGCCGCCGAGCTGGGCGCCGACAAGATCCGTGTCAACACGGTGAACCCGGATGCCGTCATTTCGGACAGTAAGATCTGGGCGGGCGCCTGGGCCGAAGGCCGCGCGAAAGCGTATGGCGTCAAGGTGGAAGAGCTCCCTGCTTATTATGCGAAAAGGACATTGCTAAATGAGATAATTTTACCGGAAGATATTGCCAACGCCTGTTTTGTGCTCACCGGGGGCCTGATGAACAAATCCACCGGGAATGTGCTCAATGTGGACGGAGGCGTAGCGATGGCCTTTGTAAGATAAAAATCATTGCCATGTCGCGGATAGCATTTAAAATGAAACTTTTTCCGGGATTTGAGGCCGAATACAGGCGCCGCCATGCTGCTGTATGGCCGGAGCTGGCAGCCTTGCTGAAGTCGGTGGGCGTAAAGGATTATTCGATCTTCCTGGACGAAGAGACCCTTCTGCTGTTCGCCTACCTTCAGATAGAGGATCCTGAAAAGCTCTACGAGACCAGGGCCCATGACATCATGTGGAAATGGTGGGACCATATGAAAGATATCATGGAAGTGCATCCCGATACCTCGCCCGTGACAAAACCCTTGCAGGAAGTATTTTATATGCCATAAAAAATTGTATCCATATGCAAATTGAAAAATATAAGATAGATAGCCATAACCAGTCCCTGCTTAAAGAGCATCGCCGGAGATTTGAATTCCTCGCGGCCGGCATCGGGGACCTCGAAAGTATCCTCCAAAAGCTGATCGATTTCCAGGTAGCCATACCTAGCTGGGCGCTGGGTACGGGCGGCACCCGCTTCGGACGTTTTTCCGGCGGAGGCGAGCCGCGTAGCCTGGAAGAAAAGATGGAAGACATTGGAACGTTACATGCGTTGAACCGCAGCAGCGGAGCGATCTCCCTGCATATCCCCTGGGATATTCCCAGGGATGCCGCCGCCATCAGGGCGCTGGCTGCCCAGCATGGTCTTCGTTTTGACGCGATGAATTCGAATACCTTCCAGGATCAGCCGGGACAAAAGCATAGCTATAAGTTCGGGTCTTTGCAGCACGTGCGCAAGGAAGTCCGGCAGCAGGCCATCGATCATAATATCGAAGTGATCCGGCACGGGGTGGAACTGGGGTCCAATTCCCTCACTGTCTGGTTGTCCGACGGCTCCTGCTTCCCGGGACAGCTGAATTTCCGCAAGGCCTTTCAAAATACTTTGGATGGTCTGCAGCAGATCTACGCGGCACTTCCTGCCGACTGGAAGATGTTCGTAGAGTATAAAGCTTTTGAACCTAATTTTTATTCCACCACCGTCGGCGATTGGGGACAGTCCCTCCTGTATGCCTCCAAACTGGGCCCTAAGGCATACACATTAGTGGATCTGGGACATCACCTGCCCAATGCCAACATAGAGCAGATCGTGGCATTGCTGCTGATGGAGGGGAAACTGGGCGGATTCCATTTCAATGACAGCAAATATGGCGATGACGACCTGACCGTAGGCAGCATCAAGCCTTACCAGCTTTTCCTCATCTTCAACGAGCTGGTGGAAGGGATGGATGCCCGCGGCATGGACCATACGAAGGACCTGGGCTGGATGATCGATGCTTCGCATAACGTAAAAGATCCGCTGGAAGACCTCTTGCAATCGGTGGAAGCCATTATGCTCACCTATGCGCAGGCCCTGATCGTGGACAGGAAGAAATTGTCGGAAGCACAGCAATCCAACGACACGGTGGCGGCGCAGGAAGCTTTGCAGAACAGTTTCCGCACCGATGTACGTGCCCTGGTCGCTGAAGCGCGTCTTCGGGCTGGCGGCGCATTGGATCCGCTGGCTTTGTACCGCAGTGAAAAAGTCCGTGAACATTTGATCAAAGAACGTGGCGCCAGGACGGTGGCTACGGGCCTATAAACAACGCGCTATGCCCGCCAGATCCGTAATTGCCCTGTTCGATGTAGGCAAGACCAATAAAAAGGTGTTTTTGCTGGACGAACAGTATAAGATCGTTTGGGAGCAGTCCCGGTCCCTGTCCGAAACTACAGACGAAGATGGCCAGGCCTGTGAGGACATCGCAGGTCTCACCGCCTGGGTCAAAGAAGCATATGCTACGGCGAAAGCCCAAAAAGACTTCGACATCCGCGCAGTGAATTTTTCCGCCTACGGCGCCAGCTTTGTACACGTCGGCAAAGACGGTAAGCCCGTGACCCCGCTCTACAACTATCTTAAGCCTTACCCGGAGAACTTACAGAAGAAGTTTTATGACAAGTACGGCGGGGAGATCACTTTCAGCATGCTGACGGCCTCTCCGGTGCTGGGCAGTTTGAACTCGGGCATGCAGTTATACAGGATAAAGGAGGAGCAGCCGGATATCTATGAGCAGATCCAATGCAGCCTGCACCTTCCTCAATACCTGAGCTTCTTGTTGACGGGACAACAATATTCGGATATCACCAGCATCGGATGCCACACGAACCTTTGGAATTTTTCACAGGACAATTATCATGAATGGGTACTCCGGGAGGGCATCATTGATAAACTGGCGCCGCTGCTGGGGTCAGACAGCGTGCTGCCCGTCCAGACTGACGGAAAACCTCTGCGGACCGGCATCGGCCTTCACGACAGCTCGGCAGCTATGATACCTTACCTGGAAAGCTTCCAGGAGCCCTTTGTGCTCATCTCCACCGGGACCTGGTGCATCAGCATGAACCCTTTCAATGATCATCCCCTCACCGTGGCCGAGCTGCAGAAGGATTGTTTGTGCTACATCAGCTACCAGCGACGTCCTGTAAAGGCCTCCAGGCTGTTTGCGGGGTATGAGCATGAGCAGCAGGTGAAAAAGCTGGCGGCCCGGTTCCATAAAGACCCGCAATATGCAGCAACAGTGGCCTATGACCCTTCTATCGTGTCAACTTTACACTTAAGTGACCCGGACGACCACGTCAGCTTTGAGCAGGCTTATCATCACCTGATCATGGATATCATGGCACAGCAGGCGGCCTCTACCCGGCTGGTGCTGGAAGGGACGGAAGTCAAAAGGATCTTTGTAGATGGCGGATTTGCCAGGAACCAGATTTATATGCATTTGCTGGCAGCCGCCTTCCCTCATATAGAAGTATTTGCCGCCAGCATACCACAGGCCACTGCCATCGGAGCCGCCCTGGCAATCCATCCTCATTGGAATACCTTATCGCTGCCGGGAGATATCATAGAATTGAAATTTTATAAGTAGTTTCGTTAAATGCGTGTAGGATTATTCATTCCCTGTTATGTTGACCAGCTGTATCCACAGGTAGCGATAGCCACCCTTCATTTATTGGAAAAATATGGTTGCGACGTGGATTACCCCGCCGATCAGACCTGCTGCGGACAGCCGATGGCGAATTCCGGCTTCGAACATCTTACGCAGGGGTGCAACGACCTGTTCATAAAGAATTTTGCAGCCTATGACTATATCGTGTGTCCTTCAGGCAGCTGTACGCTGCATATCAAAGATCATCTGCACGGTGATGCCGATATTCCTAAAAAGATCTACGAGCTCGTGGAATTCCTCACGGACATCCTGAAAGTTGAAAATATTGAGGCCAGCTTCCCGCACAAGGTAGGCCTGCACCAGAGCTGCCATGGGCAGCGTGGACTGAAGCTGGCGCAGATGACGGAGCTGATGGCGCCGCCTTTTTCCAAGCCGGAGCAACTATTGAAGATGGTGAAAGGCATTCAGCTGATAGACCTGGCACGCAAGGACGAATGCTGCGGTTTTGGCGGCACCTTTTGTGTGGCCGAGGCGGCTGTGTCGGTGAAGATGGGAAAGGACAGGGTAGCGGATCATCTGCACCATGGCGCGGAATATATCACGGGCGCCGACATGAGCTGTCTCATGCACCTGGAGGGTATTCTCCGGCGGCAGAAGAGCCCCGTACAAGTCAAGCATATAGCAGAAATATTAGATAGTAAGGAATGAGCAAACAAGACCACGCGGCATTGGCCGACGAATTTAATAAGGACGAGCCCCGGGTGGACTGGCACGACCAGACCCTTTGGTTCGTCAGGGAAAAAAGGGATAAGGCAGCCCAAAAAGTTCCTGAATGGGAATGGCTGCGGGACACTGCCTCGAAGATAAAGGACAATGTCCTTTCCAACCTCAGCGAATACCTGACCCTTTTCGAAGAACAGGCCATCCGCAACGGCATCGTCGTCCATTGGGCGGCTGATGCGAAAGCGCATAATGATATTGTCTATAGCCTCCTCAAAAAACACGGGATCGACAGGATGGTGAAGAGCAAGTCGATGCTTACGGAAGAATGCCATCTCAACGAATACTTAAAGGAGCAGGGCATCGATGTAGTGGACACCGATCTGGGAGAACGTGTTGTCCAGCTGGCGGGCGAGCCTCCCAGTCACATCGTGCTTCCCTGCATTCACAAGAAGAAAGAAGAGATAGGGGAGATCTTCCACGAGCACCTGGGCACACCTGCCGGCAATGCCGATCCGCAGTTCCTCACGCACGCGGCCAGGCTGCATCTCAGGGAAAAATTCCTTACCCGCAGGGCCGCTCTCACGGGGGTGAACTTTGCTATTGCGGAGACGGGTGAGTTTGTAGTTTGCACTAATGAGGGCAATGCCGATATGGGTGCTCATCTTGCCGATATCCACATCGCCTGCATGGGCATCGAGAAGCTGATCCCGCAGCGTAAGCACCTGGGCATCTTCCTCCGCCTGCTGACCAGGAGCGCAACGGGCCAGCCGATCACCACTTATTCCAGTCACTTCAAACGGCCGCGCCCCGGCCAGGAAATGCACATCGTGATCGTAGACAACGGCAGGAGCGTCCAGCTGGGCAGGAAAGACTTCCGCAACTCGCTGAAGTGCATTCGCTGCGCCGCTTGTTTCAACACCTGCCCTGTCTACCGCCGCAGTGGCGGGCACAGCTACCATACGGCTGTTGCCGGCCCTATCGGGTCGATACTCTCGCCCAACCTGGACATGAAACAATATTCTGATCTGCCTTTCGCCAGCACTTTGTGCGGGTCCTGCTCCAATGTATGCCCGGTGAAGATCGATATACACGAGCAGCTCTACAAATGGAGACAGGTGATCGTACAGGAGGGGTATGCCCCTGCCGGGAAAAAACTCGCCATGAAGGCAATGAACTGGGTGCTGTCCAATCCTTCCGTCTATCATACGGCCGGGAAAGCAGGGCGTTGGTTCATGCTCAATGCTCCTTTCACGGTGAATAATGGGCTGAACCCCTGGTGGAAGGGAAGGGATATGCCGGAAGTTCCCAGGGAATCATTCGGGCAATGGTATAAGAAAAACAGAAAATGATATGAGCAGCAGGGATAAGATATTGGCAGCTATCAAGAATAATCAACCGGATCAGCGGGACCTGCCTGCAGTAACCCCTCCGGGCACAGGTGAATTTTCCGGCTTGTCCCGTCAGTTCATCGAAGTCCTGGAAGGCATCGGAGGCCGCGCTTATATAGTGTCCGGCTTCCATCGTATCGCAACGATCCTGAAAGAGCAATATACGGATACGCATCGCATCGTCTCCACCTGCCCGGAACTGTCTGCGCTGGCGGAGATCTCTCAACACTATGAAGATCCCCATACGTTGGAAAATGTGGGGCTGGTGGTACTCGAAGCGCATTTTGCTGTCGCTGAAAATGGCGCCTGCTGGATCACGGAAGAAAAAATGATCGAACGTGCCCTTCCTTTTATTGCGCAAGACCTGGCGTTGGTGATCCGCAGGAAGGACATCGTCCCCACCATGTATGAGGCATACGAGCGAATTGCCGGGGCTGAATACGGCTTTGGCGTTTTTATCGCAGGGCCGTCGAAGACGGCGGATATCGAACAATCGCTGGTGCTGGGTGCGCACGGGCCGAAAAGTATGACGGTTTTCCTCCTCGATGAGGAGATGTCGGATGCGGGGTTTTATTGATTATATTTGAATTCATCATGAAGCACAACAACATATTCGAATGGATCCGTGTGGATGAGTTCTCTGCGACTCCAAAATACCTGCAGCTGACCAATTCCGTCCTCAAAGCCATAGAATCAGGCAAGATCAAAAAGAACGACATCATGCCTTCCATCAACGAACTGAGCTTCGAGCTGGAGATCTCCCGGGACACCGCAGAGAAGGGATACAAATACCTCAAGAAAATGGGCGTGCTGGGGTCCGTGCCCGGCAAAGGCTACTTCATACAAAACGCGGATTTCAAACAGACGCTGAAAGTATTCCTCCTCTTCAATAAGCTCAGCGCCCACAAGAAGATCATCTACGACGCCTTCATGTCCGCCCTGGGTGAATACGCGGCAGTCGACTTCTATATCTACAACAACGACTTCGGCCTCTTCAAAAAGCTCCTGATGGAAAAAAAGGACGAGGACTACTCCCACTTTGTCATTATCCCCCATTTCCGGGAAGGGGAGGAGCGTGCTCCGGAGATCATCAACACCATCCCAGCCAACAAGCTGGTCCTGCTGGATAAAATGATCCCCGGCATCGAAGGGGATTATTGCGCCGTCTATGAGAATTTCGAAGCGGATATCTACGGCGCCCTGGATAAGGCAAGGGAGCACCTCAGCAAATACCACACGATCAAGGTCATTTTCCCCGCCTATACCTATCATCCCGTAGAGATCCTCGACGGCTGCAGGCGATTCTGCCAGGAATATGCCTTCACGTTCAAGACGGTCAGCAACATTGCCGAAGAGCCCATCCGGGAAGGAGAAGTGTATATCAACCTGATGGAGGAAGACCTCGTGCTGCTGATCGAGCGGATCATCTCCCTGAAGCTGGAATTAGGCCGCCAGGTAGGGCTGATATCCTATAATGAGACGCCCCTGAAGAAGATCATCCTCAATGGGATCACTACTATTTCCACTGACTTCCAGGAGATGGGGACCATGGCCGCCAGGCTGGTGCTGGATAACACCTGCCGGAAGCAGGAAGTTCCTTTTTATCTCACATTGAGAAATTCATTATAAAGTAGTATGTTTGAACATTCATAACATAGGTTCATACCATACGAATGAAGCTGCATATTGACCATCAAAAGAAAGTCCCCCTCCATATCCAGGTGGAAGAGCTGATGCGCAAGCTGATCGCTTCTCCGGAATTCCGGAACGGCGAATTCCTGCCGAAGGAAGTCGAGCTGGCTAACCGGCTGGGCGTCTCCCGGAACACCATCCGGCAGGCTACCAATAAGCTGGAATATGAGGGATTGCTGCTCCGTAAGAAAGGGGTTGGGACCAAGGTAGCGGAAAAAAAGCCTTTGTCCACAGGCCTGGATCACTGGTATAGCTTTACGCAGGAGATGCGGGAAAGGGGCATACAGGTGGAAAATATCTCTATAAAGGCTGAATATGTAAAGGCCGATGAAAAAATACTCCGCTTTTTTAATATCCGCGAAGGCAAGCCTGTGGTAAAGCTGGCTAAGTTGAAAGGCAGCGCGGGCGACCCCATCGTATATTTCGAAAGTTATTTCCACCCCCGCATCGGCGTGGTGCCGGAGGACAATTTCTCCAAACCGCTGTATACGATGCTGGAGGACAAGTTCGGCGTATTGGTCGTACGTTCCAATGAGAACATCAGCGCCGCCCTGGCCGGCCCTATGGGCAAAAAGCTGGGTATATCCGCAAACGATCCCATTCTCATCCGGGAGCGTTTTGTATACGATCCCGGCAACCGCCCCATTGAGTACAATATCGGATACTACAGGGCTGACAAGTTCACTTATTCCATCGACATCAAAAAGACCTGATCCAACCCCAACTCACAGCTCGTAGCTCACGGCTCACAGCTCAAAACTCACTCCCCCGGATACCTGACCCCCACCTGCCGGCGGATTTCGTCCATCGTCCTGCTCAGCAGGAGGCTAAAGTCATGGGACATGGCAGGACTTTCGATCAGTCCCCCCTCCACGCAACGCATCAATTCCCGGATCTGGTATTCGAATCCATTGACCATCGGCTCCAGCTGGAATGCCTCAGGCGTACTATCCACACCCGGATCCCGTAAAGTAAAACGATCATTCTTATACCATGCCGAAGGCACCTGTATCAGCCCTAGCGTACCCGCGATCTCTGCCGTAATAGAGGTTTGACAGGAGAAAGTGGAACTGACGACTGCAGTGGCCCCTTCCCTGTAATGCAGCAGGGCATGACAGCTCTCGTCCGCTCCGGTGGGGGCCAGCTTTCCCGTAGCCTGGATCTTGTCAGGCTTACCCAACAGGAGCAGGCACAGGAACAACGGATATACCCCGATGTCCAGCAACGAGCCGCCACCCAGGGACGTATTGAAAAGACGATTTTCGACATTATAAACACCCGCGAACCCAAAGTCGGCACGAACATACTGGATGGTTCCCAGCCGCCCTTCCCGGATCAGCTCCAGTATCTTTTCCGTATGGGGCAGAAAGCGGGTCCACATGGCCTCCATTAAAAATACCTGGTTGTCCCGGGCTGCCTGCACCATTTTCTCCACCTGCCTGGCGGACAGGGCCATGGGCTTCTCGCAAAGCACAGGCTTGCCATGGGCCAGGCACAGCAACACCTGGTCACAATGAAAGGCATGGGGGGTGGCAACATACACGGCATCTATATCCGGGTCCTTTACCAGTGCTTCATAGCTGTCGTAATGCTTTAAAGCCCCAAACTTTTCAGCAAACTCCCGGGCCCGGCTGCCATCCCGGGAAGCAACGGCCTCCAACCGGGCGCCTCCCGCAAGGGTTAGGGCGACGGCAAATTTATGAGCGATCTTTCCGGGGCCGATGATACCCCACTTATAATTTTTCATGTGCACAAAATACGGAATTGCCGGGGTTTGTATCTTTACAGGATGAAGCAACCTAAGGCATTCGTATTCGACCTTAATGGAACGATGATCAACGACATGGAATACCACCTCACGGCGTGGTACAATATTCTGAATGAGGACCTCAACGCCGGCCTGAGCCGGGAAGAAGTAAAAGGCCATATGTATGGCAAGAATGAAGAGCTGCTGGACAGGATCTTTGGTAAAGGACATTTTAGCCAGGACCAGGTGCTCGAGATCTCGAAGACGAAAGAGAACAGGTACCAGCAGGCTTTTCGCCCGCACCTTCAATTGATCGCCGGCTTGTCCGATCTCCTGAAGAAAGCCGAAGCACACCATATCAGGATGGCTATCGGCTCGGCCGCCATTACTTTCAACATCGATTTTATACTGGATAACCTGTCGATCCGTCATTATTTTCAGGCCATTGTCAGTGCGGATGATGTCACCATCAGCAAGCCGCATCCGGAAACATTTTTAAAAGCTGCAGACCTGCTGGGGGTGGCCCCGCCAGGCTGCCTGGTTTTCGAGGACGCTCCGAAAGGAGTGGAAGCCGCCCTGAATGCAGGGATGCGTTGTGTAGTGTTGACGACCATGCATGACAAAGAGGAGTTCCGGGATTATCCGAATATCGTCCATTTCATAGAGGATTATACGGATGCGTCCCTGGGGGACCTGTTCTCATGACAATAAAAAGTACATATACCGCCCGGCTGCTGATCCTGCTGCTTGCAACAGGCGGCCCCGCCTGTAAAAGGACCATACAGGTACAGCTGGATGACGCCCCGTCAAGGATCGTCATCGAGGGAGACATCACAAACGAGGCTGGCCCCCACCTGGTGAAGATCACCCGGACAGTGAATTTCTCCGACCTCAATACCTTCCCTCCCGTCACGGGCGCCGCTGTGCAGATCTCGGACAGCACGGGCGGCCTGTCCTACGCGTTGACGGAAGCATCTCCCGGTAGGTATGAAACTTCCGCCTTCACTGGCAAGCCAGGACACACCTATAGCCTGGTGGTGCAGGCGGACGGGCAACAATATACAGCCGTCTCTACCATGCCGGCACTCGTCCCTCTTGACTCCGTCTCCTTCGCCCTGAACACGGACTTCAATGGCAAAAAGGATCTGAATGCGGTGGTGAATTTCCAGGACCCTTCGGGAATAGTGAATTATTATCAGTTCATCGAATATCTCAACGGTAAGATGATCCCCAACACTTTCGTTTTTGAGGACAGGCTGTCGGATGGAAGGTACATAGAACAGCCTTTATTCAATGACAGCGCTTATCTGAAAAGAGGAGATACACTGCAACTAAAAATGTATTGTATCGACAGGAATATTTACAATTATTTCTTCAGTCTGTTACAGGTGACTGCCAACAACGGCTTTCAGGCCGCCACACCCAATAACCCCATCACCAATCTCACGGGAGGAGCATTGGGCTATTTCAGCGCCCACACGGTGAATCGGGCAAAACTGGCTATATATTAAGCTGCAAGCGACAAGCTACAAGCTGCAAGCCGGATATTCTTAGGCATTCCTTAGCTTGTAGCTTGTAGCTTGCAGCTTGTAGCTCACGGCTGGTAACTCTTAATCTTATTATACAGCGTCTTACGGTCGATCTTCAGGATCTCCGCCGCACGTGATTTATTATAGTTCACTTGTTTGAGCACATTCATGATCGTATCATACTCTGCCTGTGCTGCCGCATTCTTCAGGTCTGTCTCCTTATGCGCCACGGGATGATGCTGGACGGTAGGGGAATAAGCGTCACTGGCGGAGGGGCCGAAGGCATTGCTATCCACGATCTCAGGAGGCAATACCCGGGTATTGATAAGCCCCCCGGACGTTAATAAGGCCGCGCGCCGGATGACATTCCGGAATTCACGCAGGTTACCCGGCCAGGAGTAATTCATGAAGATCTGCATCACTTCGGCATCAAAGCCTTCTACTTCTTTATTCAGCTCTTTATTGGCCTTTGCCAGGAAGAAATCGGCAAACGGCAGGATATCTTCCTTCCTGTAGCGAAGGGCAGGCAATACGATGGAGAATTCATTAAAACGGTGGAAAAGATCTTCCCGGAACCTTCCTTTCCGATAGGAATCCTGCAGGTTCTCATTGGAAGCGACGATGATCCGGACGTCCACATCCATTTCCTTCACGCCGCCAACCCTTTTGAACTTTCTTTCCTGGATGACCCGCAGCAACGCTGCCTGGATCTCCACGGAAAGATTGGCTACCTCATCCAGAAAGAGCGTGCCGCCATTGGCAAGCTCGAAATGACCTTCCTTATCCGCAAGGGCCCCCGTAAAAGCGCCCTTCATGTGTCCAAACAGCTCACTTCCCGCCAGTTCCTTGGACAGGGTGCCGCAGTCCATCGCGATAAAAGGCTTGTCCTTGCGGGCACTGAGTTGATGAACGGTACGGGCGATGACCTCTTTTCCCGTGCCGCTTTCTCCATATAGGATGATACTGTAATTGGTGGGTGCTACCAGCTCGATCTGGCGATAGAGCTCCTTGGTGGACGGAGCCTGGCCAACCAGGAATTCATCTTCGGTATAGGACTTCCTCTTGGCTGTTTGCGCCGCTGCCGGCCTGGGAGAATCAGTAGCGCTGACATCGCCGGAAGCCTGCTGCTGCAAGGCCCTCCCAATGACATTCAATACCTCTTCCGGTATCAACGGCTTGGTGATATAATCAAACGCGCCGGCCTTTATTACGTCCACCGCCGTTTTGATATCGGAATAGCCCGTAATGATGATGACAATGGCGTAAGGATCGATCTGCTTGATCTCCTTCAATACTTCCCTTCCTTCTTTATCGCCCAATCTGAAATCGCAGAGCACTACGTCGAACTTCGATTCCTTGAATTTTGCAATGCCCTTATTACCGCTATGCCCTGCTTCCGTCTCAAACCCTTTTTTTCCCAAGAACCGGCTCAATAAATTACACATATCCATATCATCATCAATGATCAGAATTCTCTTCATAAACGATAATTTCTTTATTTAAAATTACTGGAAAAAGTATAAAAAGGGACTATCTAATAGTTTACATTGTCTTTATACCGAACATCACGCCAAATTTCAAGCACTTGTTAAACCGCAAGTTAAAGTTCAAATGGGGAAAAAATTCCACACATTGGGGTGTCGCCGGGTGGATTGGGGGGACATAATGCTTCCTCCGGAAGATCCCATAAGGGAAGAACCCTTTATTCCGCCCGGTTGATGTTGCCACTTTATATGGCAATAAAATTGTAATAGATTCATACAACGAACGCAGCGCTTTAATGAGATTTTAATTTTTGAGGTACGTGGAAAGCAATATTATGATAGACAATTCCAAGGTTTTAATTGTTGACGATGAACTGGATATTTGTTATTTGCTCAGCGGGATGTTGAAACAGCGAAATTTTCGGGCCGCTTTTGTAAATTCCTTATCCGACGCCGTTACTGCCCTTCAGGAGGATACTCCCTCCTTATTGTTTCTGGATAATCACCTGCCGGACGGGTTTGGCCTTGACTTTATACCTTATGTAAAAAAGAATTACCCGGAAATAAAGGTCGTGATGATCACGGCCCATGACGGGGCGGCTGACCGTAAAAAGGCTTACAATGGAGGAGTAGACCTGTTCATTGCAAAGCCGCTGAACAGGCAGATGATCTTCGAGGCCATTGACAAGCTTCACAGGCCCGATTCAACAGGGCGGCTGCAAATCATACTGTAGTTTCTAACCTTTAAATAACATCAAGATGGGAAATCTATTGTACCTGATTGCAGTGATACTCGTTATAGCCTGGGCCATTGGATTTCTGGGCTACCATGCGGGAGGCATCATCCACCTTTTGCTCGTGATAGCAGTAATCGCGATCCTGCTGAAGGTCATCCGCAGAGCAGATTAAGATAAAAAAAAACGCCGCAGGCGTTTTTTTTTATGCAAAGTCAAGCGTGATCGTGAATACAGTTCCCTTCCCTCTCTCGCTCTCCAGCGTTATATGCCCATTGTGGTTGAGGATGATATTTTGCGTATTGGTCAGCCCCAGCCCGGTGCCCTTGGACTTAGTGGTGTAATAAGGCTCAAAGATCCTGGACTGTGCTTCCGGGTCGATGCCCGGTCCATTATCAGTGATGGTGACGACACACTTATCGTCCTTACTGCACGTTCGCACCTGGAGTATCCCGATGCCCGGCTCCATGGCCTCCAACGCATTGACGATGATGTTCAGAAAGGCGATCTTAATACGCTCCACATCCACGGCAATATCACAGATATCATTGGAATAGTTTCTCACTACGGTGATATTCTTCAGGTCGATCCTGTCCCGTGCCAGTTCCAGCGTCTCATCCAGCAGCTGGTTCACCGGGATCTTCTTATAGACCAATTCAGCGAATTTGGTGGAATTGAGCAGATCGGTGATCAGCTGGTTGATCCGCACGCTATTGCGGCTGATCATATCCAGCATCATCCTGTAGCTGGACGGTAAATTGCTGTTGAACTCCGTCTCCAGTTGATCCACGGCCAGGTTGATATTGGTCAGCGGGTTACGCACCTCATGGGCGATGGTCCGGGCGATCCGGCCGGTGGAGGCGAATTTTTCAATGCTGCGCACTTGTATCAGCTCCTTATTGGCCTTGTCCAGCTCGGCGATCTGCTGTTTTAGCTGCTCCTGGTAACCGGCAACTTTTTCGTCCGCAATGCGGCGGGCTTTGTTCTCTCTTGAATAGGTGAAGAAGCCATATGCCGCCAGGGCGACGGCCAGGATCAGCGAGATGATGATAACAGCGTTCAGGATGCGGTAGCGGGTAGTCATTTCATCCAGGCCTTTTTTTAACCTGGAATGTTCGTTTCCCTGTATCTCTTTCACTATGGTACGGATGTGATCCATGATCTCCTCCCTGAAGAAGCTTTTCGATCTTTGTGCGTCGTTGAGCTGGTATTGATGCTGATTGAAATCGTCGATGACAAAGGCGACGAGCTGATAATGCTTGTCTATCAGGCTGCGCAGTGTCAGCAGGTCCTCCCCGATGATCGTGTCGCCCAATGTTTCTACATGCAGTTCACCGTATAAAGAGTCGGTGAGGCGTTTGCTGTTTTCATATGGCCGCAGGAACCGGTCGTCTTTCAATAATAAATAACCCCGCGCGCTTGATTCCACGTCTTTCAGGGAAGAGAGCAAATCCTCCATCTGGATGATGATCTTATTGCTCCGGTCCACCAGCCGGGCCTGCTTCAACAGCTCGGAATTGGCATAAAGGGTTAACAGGTAGGATATCAACAGCAGGAAGAATGCCGTTCCATAGCCAACACGGGTATGCAGATCAACTGCAAATTTTTTCATGACCGTACTCATAACATCTGCCTCCCATTAACGCAACCTTTTCCCTCAATTGCCGGCTGGAACCCACACGCTGACAGATCCCGGGCTGACATGGAAGATGCCATTCCCTCCCTCGTCGATGATAACTTCCCCGGGATATTTGCCCAGCCAGTCCGTAAACTTCCGGCCCGCATGCATCTTGCCGACTTCCATTGTCTTAAAGCCTTCATCTCCATTGCTGAGCAGAACGGCGCAGCCTGAGCCGGAATGGTCCCCGTCCCCTTCGCGGGTCCAGCCGATGCAATTGGCGTGGTCGAGATAATCGCGCTGCCGGCCGTAAGCAAACTGCTTTCTGGCCAGCAATAGTTTATCAATGTTCTCGCAGGCAGGAAGGAAGATCTCATATTCCTGCCCGTCATGTCCTTTGTCCTTATAAGTAGCGCTGTACATATCGGTGTAAAAGACACAGGGATAACCTTGTTCCCTCAATAATACCAGGGCGTAAGCCAGGGGCTTGAACCACTGTTCCACGGGCGCTTCCAGGGCCTGAAGGGGCTGGGTATCGTGATTGCCTACCACGGTGACGGAAAGCCCGGGCTTGGTGGCCACCAGGGTATCGTTGAAAATGGTGGTCAGATCAAAATCCTTTCCCTGCCTGGAAGCCGCCTCGAAATTGTGGTGAAGGGAAGCATCGAACAACGACATCCTTCCCTCCGTAGCATCGATGTATTTCAACAGCAGGGGCAGATTGCCCGGCGCCCAGTATTCGCCCACGGCGAAAAATTCCTTCCCCGTGAACTTACGCATGTGATCCAGCCATTCATTCTCAAAATCAGGAGCGATATGCTTCACCGCATCCAGGCGGACGCCGTCAAACCCGGTCTCTTTCCAATACCACTCACCCCAACGCTTCAGCTCCTCCCGTACGGCCGGGTTCCGGAATTCGATGTCGTCAAACATCAGGTAATCGTAGTTTCCCTTTTCATCGTCCACTACTTCCTCCCAACCTTCGCCGTAATCGTTGAGAATGCTATAGATCGCCGTTTCCTTGCTTTTATTGTCGTAGTCCACCCCTGTGAAACAACGGAAGTCCCAGATGAAAGGTGAATATCTTCCCTTTCTGCCCGGAAAAGTGAATTTGGTAAAAGCCTCTATGTCGAAAGGCTCGCTGATGAACTTATTCCTGTCTTCCGGATCCACCTTTCTCACCTTTATCAGCTCGGACTCATCCCCTCCGGCCTTATGGTTCAACACAATGTCCACGTACACCTGCAGGCCGGCGTCATGCAATGCCTTGATAGCGTCGCAATATTCCTGCCGGGTGCCATATTTGGTCCTGATCGAATTTTTCTGGTCAAACTCGCCCAGGTCATAGATATCATATACGTCATAACCGATGGAATAGATGCCATTGGTGCCTTTGAAGGCGGGGGGAAGCCACACGGCCGTGTAGCCGAGCCCGGCCAGATGAGCTGCCTCTTCCTTTACTTTTTTCCACAAACTGCCGTCATTGGGATAGTACCAATGAAAAAATTGAAAGATAGTTCCGTTCTGCATGCTTACAGGTTAGGGTTTAAAATAAACTAATCAAGATATCGTCTCAGCTTCCAGGCATTGGTCTCATGATCTTCCATCAGGTTTGTAAGAAAGTCGGCCGTACCCGCATCTTTATACTCATCCTGGCATTGGTCCACACCCTTTCTTAAAGCAATGATGATGGATTCATGGTCTGTTAATAATTCTTTTATCATTTCCTTGCGCGTAGGATAGGTGCCAGGCGCCTCCTTGAGATGGGTCAGCTCCAGGAACTCTTTCATGGTGCCGATGGTCTGCTCCCCCAGTTTGTTGATCCTTTCGGCAATTTCGTCAATGGCTTCCTCCAGTTCGTTGTACTGCTTTTCAAACAGGAGATGCAGCTCCATAAAACTTTCTCCCTTGACGTTCCAGTGAAACTTGCGGGTCTTGGTATACAATACTACGGCGTCTGCGAGGACCACAGACAGCAGCGAAGCAACGCTTTTTAAATTTTTGGCTGAAATTCCAATTTGAGGTTGCATGTTTATTTCTTTTTGGGATATAACAACCAGAATAGTACCATTTCCCAACTATGGCTGATTTGGTAAAATTTTCCGGTCGCAATGGGCACACCGATAGGTGAATCTACCCATAGTGTAGAAAAAATTTCTCATGAAGAATGCTTTTAGGACTGCTAACACAGGGAATCAGGCGCAATTAAATCTGGCAGGGATTTTTAGATATACGAGAGTAGATTTATCGTAAACTTTAAAAATCAAGCATATGAGCACTTCAAAAGTTTTAGTAGGATTCCTGGTAGGCGCGGCCATCGGTGGCGCATTAGGTATATTGCTGGCTCCGGACAAAGGCACGGAGACAAGAAGGAAGATAATAGAGAAAGGTTCCGATCTCGGTGACTCTATCACCGACCTGGGGGAAACGATCAAAGGAAAGTTCAATGAGATGGTGGATGGTGTAAAAGAAAACCTCGGCAAAACAAAAAACGCCGCCGTATAGCTACAACGGTCGTGTAACTCAAACAAACATGGAAGATCAACGGCACGATATAGACGCATTGCTATCCGATGCAGGGGATTACCTGGAGACCAGGGCCAACCTGTGGAAACTGAAAGCCATTGAAAGTCTTGCAGACGTATCTGGCGAGCTGGTGTCCGGCCTGGGGATGATCGGGCTGGTTGCCTTCACAGTGATGCTCTTCAGCGTAGGTTTTGCTTTACTGATAGGCGACTGGCTGGGGAAAAGCTTTTATGGCTTCTTCATCATCGGAGGCGCTTATTTCATCTTCGGACTCATCTGTTTTATTCGCCGGGATCGTTGGCTGAAAGAGCCTTTCAGCAACTTGCTGATAAGAAAAATATTAAAATAGCATCTATGCCAAAGATCAGGAACTTAGAAGATCTTAGAGAGGCTATACGTGATCTGGAACATCAGAACTACGTGAATGAGCAGCATATGCGCCAGAAGGTGGCGGAAATTGCCGACAGGCTCAAACCAGTCAATCTGCTGAAAAGCGTTTTTTCCAATTTATTTGGCGGCCGCTCCGAAGTAAAGACGAGTCTTTTCCGCATGGCAGCCGGGCTTATCACAAGCTTCGTGGTGAAAAAGTACTTTAAGAAGGGAATTGCAAAATAGCGATCTGCCCTAGCGATTTAACAGGTTGATCAATTTGCGCAGCAGTGCGACCCTGAGCTCTTCACTTTGCGGCTCCAGGACAGGGGTATAATTGGTGGGATCGATAGGTAGGGTATTCTGCAGCTGCATGATCCTTTCCTCGTATCCTTCCCGCTTCAGATAGGTGAAGACATGCAATAGGATGATCTTATACACCAGGGCAGGAGGCCGCGCGTCCGTAAACAGCTCATGGTTGGTCTTCCACAAGTCGATAAAGACGTTCACCGTCAATCCTTCGATCTCCTTATTATCCCTCAATCCTGTCAGCTTGGCTATCGCTGAAAAAATAGAGGGACAGTAAAGATCTACGAAATGTTCGAATGTATTTTGCCCTAGTTCTGTGCCGCCCATGAGGGGTACGATTTACCATTAGTAAAAGCTGGTCCCCCGGACGTAACCGGGAAGACCGGCTTTTTTTTAAAGGAAATATTTTTTTAATATGATAGTACAATAATCTCATTCTGGTGTTTTAAGATTAGTTTTCTCATGTGAATCTCACTATGCCGGCGGGTTGATCTCAACCTGCCTTTTTTGGTTTTATATAGCTAATGCGGGGAATATCAGCCAGATACGAAAAAGTGGTACATAATTTGTGGCAATTCACCCAACATTGTTTATGCAGGCTGTCCTCCATTCCCGGTAAGGACTAGTCGTAAATATATTCTCCTGTGATCAACCCCTGAAAAGACAGGTAATGTACGGCTGCAGACCCCCGTTACATTACTTTTTTTTTGATTATTAGTGTGGATTAGAAGACCTCACCCAGGTTTACAAAGAACCCTCCTGAACCATGTGTTCCCCAGCCATAATCGATACATAGATTGGTCCTTGAAAATTTATTCAGGCTAATGCGCAGGCCTGTCCCATAGCCCGGCATAAAATATTCGTATCGCCCTGACCCCGGCTCGGAAAAGGATTGAGCATTCCCGAAGATCACTCCTCCCAGCAGGCCATTGGATAATATCCGGAAGCGGTACTCCGTCTCGAGGTACAGCATATTCCTGCTCCGGAAACGTCCCTGGATATAGCCCCGGGCGGTATTGCTGTATGCGTCCCAGCCCGTGGCGGGGAGCAGCAGGTAAGGCGGCCTGCCAGCGCCTGTGGTAAACCAGTTATAGCTCCAGATGGCCAGGACATTGTGGGTATTGCCCGGCCAGCGGAGGTATTTGCGGAGGTCCAGGATCAGGGACTGCCAGTTGTCGTCGCTGCCCAAAAACGTGAAATTGGGCCGGTAACTGACGCTGGCATACCCCCCGCCGTCCGGGTTGATCTGGTTATGGCGGGCATCGTATAGAAAATGGAGCGATACGCCGGACGCTATGGCTGTCTTATGTAAGCCATATTGTTGAAAATCAGTCTCTTTGCCAGCTGGTGGGTCAACTTCCCGTACATTCCAGAAATAATCCAGGTCATAGCCGGGCCCCAGGTAGAGATCCCTGGCGATCCTTTTCAGGATGGCCTGGTGGAGTCGCAGGTAAGCATAATCGATATTATATCCGCTGTCCGGCGACGTATTCCCCCCCAATCCATAGGTGAGCGAGGGATATTTGAGATAACGCCAATCCGTGATGATATTATAGTTATTCCCCTTTGTCCAGATGTCGGCCTGTATCGGGAAGATGATCTGCCGGTACTGGGAATAAGTGACACTGGTAAGGATACTGGAGATGTTGGTGGGACCCTCGCTGCTGGTGTAAAAGGCGAAATTGGCGCTCAGCACTCCCGCAAAGCCGGTCTGCAAAGTATATCCTACTACGGGCAAAGCGGAAATGTGGAGCTTTCCCGCCTGTTGAAGGGCGGTGTCCCGGCGCCGCGTCGCGGAGCCTTTCAGCAGGCGGCGTCCCAGGTCCACCAGGTCCGATTCCCTGGATGCATCCTGGGATCTTACTGCTGAGATCAGAAGGAAGGAAAAAAGAAATAATAAGGCTATTTTGATACGGCTGGTCAAATGGAATGGGTTCCGCCACAACATTACGGCAATTTTCAGAACGCCGTTGCGTGACTGTTGTAAAGGATCGGTTAATCTTGCCTGTTTGCCGGTGGACGGTCCGTTTCGACAAAAGTGTTCAGCTTATGCAGCTCAAGGATGGTGGTCTTGCCGTCATCGCTCTCCCGGTACATGGGTACGAACTTACCGTTGAAGCGTATCTCGTCATAGGTATAGGAGGTACGCTGCAGCACCTGGTTGGAGTAGACGTCGTCGAATCCCCTGATCAGCACATACACCTCCACATCGGATGACTTCATATCCTCCCAGGTGAAGCCGCGGAGAGGGCTTTTCTCATCCAGCGGATGCACCACCGTCCAGTTCATCGATAGCATTTCCACCCTGTTGCGCTCCAGGGGCAATTCATAGTACCTGTATTCCGCATTCCCATCCACCTGGACCTTCAACCCGATGTTCACCCGGATCTCCACATCCGTCAGCGTATGCTTGTCCTTGTAGGAGGCAAACCGGAACATCAGCGCCTGGTCTCCTTTGTAGGGGCTGATGAGCGCAAAGTCGCTGAATACCAGGTAGGCCCTGGGGCGGGAAAAGCGTCCATACATGAGGCCGGTGGCCAGGGCAAAGGAAAGGAATCCCATCATAGCTTCGAAAGAGGCTACCAGGTTGGCGCCGTCGCCAACCGGGTTGACCCTGCCGTATCCCACCGTCGTAAAGGTCTCCGTGCTGAAAAAATAGGCCTCCTTAAATTTATCCCAGGGAGTGCTGCCAATGACCCCCTGGAATTGATCGATCCCGATAAGGAGATAGACGACGGCGAAAAGAAGGTTGATGACAAGGTAAAAAAGTACGATGACCGAGATGAACTTCCATCTCGGCAGGGTCAGCATATCATGGAAGATGCTATACCTGTTCATAAAGGACACGCCGTCCTTACGGATGTTGAACGACCCGTCCCGGTTGATGAACCTTCCGCCGTAACTGCTTGCATTCGTGCCGAACCCCGTATCGTTGTTGGGTTTTATATACGGGTCGATCCTTTTATTCAGGGCCATGGTCGTTGGATAGATTTAAATTACAACAAGGCGTTATAGAGTACCTCCACGGGGTGCAGCGCTTTTCTGCCCGTACCGTCTTTGATCTGGTGCCGGCAGCTGGTGCCGGGTGCGGCAATGATCACATCCTCCGGCTGGCGGCGGACCGTCGGCAGCAACACCAGCTCGCCGATCTTCTGGGAAAGGTCGTAATGCTCCTTCTCATAACCGAAGGACCCTGCCATCCCGCAACAGCCGGACGGGATCACCTTCACGGAGTAATTTTGCGGAAGGGACAGGAGCTTTACGGAGCCGGCTACGGTGGTAAGCGCCTTCTGCTGGCAATGGCCATGGAGCTGGATCTGCCGGGTATCGCTGATGAACTGCCCCGACGTGATATTACCTTTATCGATCTCCCGGGCCAGGAAATCATCCACCAGGAAACTATTGGCTGCCAGTTTTTGCGCCGCTGCCAGCCAGTCATCGTCGGCCAGATCGGGATATTCGTCCCTGAACGTGAGAATGGCGGAGGGCTCAATGCCGATCAGCGGCGTCTCCTCCGTTATCAGTGGGCTCAAAAGTCGTACATTGGATGCGGCGATCTTCTTCGCATGCCTGACCAGCCCTTTTGAAAGCCAGGCCCTGCCGCTTTCCCCATGGTCCGGGATCACCACTTCATAACCCAGCTTTTCCAGCAGCAGGATCGTTTTGATCCCTATGTCCGTATCGTTGTAATTGGTGAACTCGTCGCAAAAAAGATAGACACGCCCCTTGGCAGCCGACGCGGCGCGCGTATGTTTTTTATACCATGCCTTTAACGTGGTCTTGTGCAGCAGCGGCATGCTCCTGTCAAGGGCGAAGCCGGATATTTGTTTGATCCACCGGCCCGTCAGACGACCCTTTACCACCCGGTTGTAGAGTCCCGGCGCCAGCGAACCCAGACGGGCGGAGGCGGCGAAATTGGCTATCAACCGGCTGCGGAACGGCACGCCATTGGCATCGTAATAATGTTGGAGGAACTCGGCTTTCAGCTTCGCCACGTCCACATTCGAGGGACATTCGGACTTGCAGCCCTTACAGCTGAGACAGAGGTCCATTACCTCGTATATTTCCTTATGGTCATACCGGTTAGCCTTATCGCTATGGGTAAGGAATTCACGGAGGATATTGGCCCTCGCACGCGTGGTGTCTTTTTCGTTACGGGTCGCCATAAAGGAAGGACACATGGTGCCCCCCGACAGATGGGTCTTGCGGCAATCGCCGGAGCCATTGCATTGCTCGGCATGCTGCAGGATGTCCTGGCGGTGGAAGCGGAACACGGTGGGAAAAGCCGGGGTCCGCTGGCCCGGCTCATAACGCAGCATGGAATTCATGGAAGGGGTATCGACGATCTTCCCGGGGTTGAAGATGCCGTCAGGGTCCCAGCTTCGTTTCAGGTCGCGCATCAGCTCATAGTTCCGGTGGCCTACCATCTGAGGAATGAACTCCCCCCGCAGCCTCCCGTCTCCATGCTCGCCACTGAGAGACCCCTTGTATTTTTTCACCAGGGTGGCGATCTCTTCCGCAATCGTGCGGAAGAGCCGATTACCTTCGGCAGTCTTCAGATTGATGATGGGCCGTAAATGGATCTCCCCGCTGCCCGCATGCGCATAATGTACGGAATACAGGTTATGCTTTTGCAGGATCTCATTGAACTCCCGGATATAAGCCGGCAGGTCCCGAACATCCACAGCGGTGTCCTCGATGACGGGAACGGCTTTCTCATCACCAGGCAGATTGCTCAACAATCCCAATCCCGCCTTACGCAGGGTCCAGATCTTTTTGGTGTCTTCTCCAAACAGCAGGGGGAAATGATAACCCAGTCCCGCCGCCCGCATGTCGGCTTCCACTTTTGCTGCGACGGCTTTGATCTCCTCCCGGCTGTGCCGGGAAAATTCCACCACCAGGATGGCGCCGGGGTCGCCCTGCACAAAAAAACGGTTCTTGCGCTGTTCTATATTATCCTTCGTGCATTCCAGGATATAATGGTCGATGAGCTCGCTGGCGCTGGGGCCATACTGCAGGGCGATCAGATTGGCCCTCAGGGATTCGTCGATGGTATTGAAGTGCACGCAGAGCAGGCCGGATTCGGGCGGAGGCAGGGGAGAGCAATCCAATTTGATCTCCGTGATAAAGGCCAGTGTGCCTTCGGAGCCTGCCAGCAGCGTGCAGAAATTGAAATCCGGCATCCCGGCAGTAAAAGGGGCGGTATCCAGCATGAGGTCCAAAGCATAGCCCGTGTTCCTTCTTTCGACGCTGGCCTTGGGAAATTGTGCTCGGATCTCCACCTGGTTGTCATAGTTCCCCAGGATCTGGCGCACCGATCTGTAAACTGCCGCCTCCAATCCTGTCCCATCACATTTGGCATGGAACGCATCGGGTGAGAGGGAATGAAAAACGGCCTCCGTCCCGTCGCTGAGCAAGGCTTTCACTTCCAGCAGATGCTCCCGTGTGCTCCGGTAGACGATGGAATTGGACCCGCAGGAATTATTACCCACCATTCCGCCGATCATGGCACGGTTGGCGGTGGACGTTTCGGGACCAAAAAGCAACCCATGGGGACGTAAGAACAGGTTCAGCTCATCCCGGATGACGCCCGGCTGTACCCGTACCCACCTTTCTTCCTTGTTGAGCTCCAATATGCTGGTGAAATATTTCGAGACGTCTACCACGATGCCTTTACCCACGACCTGCCCCGCCAGGGACGTACCGGCCGTGCGTGGAATGAGGGACAGCTTTTCCGTCCGGGCATAGGCGATGAGCTTTTTAATATCCTCCACCGTCTTTGGAACGGCCACGGCCAGCGGCATCTCACGATAGGCGGAAGCATCCGTGGCATATAAGGTCCGCATCGTATCGTCGAAATAGAATTCTCCTTCCAGTTGCCGGGCCAAATTCAGCAATGTTGCGCTCATGGGCGCAAATTTAAGAACTTTAGGCCATTAACGATTTAGCCGGTAATTGGTCACCCGTATCCAGGGCGGTTGCTTAGCCCTCCCCATGAGCCTGTTGCAGAAAGACCGGGGATTGAACATATAACGATGCCTGAAAATGCGCAGCTCCCCTGCCCGTATCGGCGTGTCCAGGATATGGATCTCACCCCCTTCTTTCAGCCGCAGCATGGAGGCCCCCAGAATATCCCTCATGGAGGGGAAGTATTGGATGGATGCGGCAAAGACAATGGTGTCAAAGGTAAGCCCGGTCATGATGTCCGAATAAAAGTCCCCGCACATGAATTTCAGATTGGGCTGGTGACGAAAGACCCTTGCCGCCTGTTGCAACACGCCCAGGTCCCGGTCGAGCCCCAGCACCTTATTGCCGGGTATGGAAGACAGCTGAAAGGAGAGCCACCCGTTGCCGCAGCCAACCTCCAGGATACTGAGCGCCTTTTTCTTAAAGGCCAGGTACTCCACCAGGCGGCGGGAAGATGCCTTACGATGACGCCAGATCCCGCTTTGCACATGACTTTCCGGCAACTCCGGCAACTGAGCCACCTCCTCATCCGTAAAACCGCGCACACACCGGTCCCTGCCGCCCGGAGCGAAAGCAGCCAGGTCATCTTCCGCCCTGCCCAGGCCGGGGATGTAAATATTATTGGTTTGACTGGTATGCAGCACGGGCATACCTCCTATACGCCATATCGGGCAAAAAGGATGCTTCACGACGCCTGTATGAAATGTTAAGACGACATTTGATTAAATTAGGCCAAAATCCAGAATAGTGAACAAATTGAAATTGCTTCTTTTCCCAATGCTGATGGCTTGTACGGCCGCCTACAGCCAGAAAACGGCATCCGACAGGGCATACTGGCTGCAGCAAATGGACAAGCTGGCGCGGCCCGTCCTCTCCCATCTTGCGCAGGACGATCTCAGGAAGAGCATGCCGGTGGTTGTCTCTAAAAGGTCGGACAATGCCGCATCACGTACCCAGGCCTCCTACCTGGAAGCTTTTGGCCGTACTCTCTGCGGGCTCGCGCCCTGGCTCGGCGGCGAAGGAGGCCCGGCAATGGAGGTGGCCCTCCGTAGCCAGTACAGGACCTGGGTCTTGCAAGCCATCACCCATGCCACAGATCCTTCCGCGGCGGATTATATGTCCTGGGATAGCCCCGGCCAGGCCCTGGTGGACGCCGCTTTTTTTGCTTTCGCCTTAGTCCGCTGTCCCTGGATCTGGGAACATCTGGATACGGCTGCCCGCCGGCAGGTGGTGACGGCCCTGGTCAGCACGCGGAAGATAAAGCCCGGCTTTAACAACTGGCTGCTGTTCTCGGGGATGATAGAAGCTTTCTTTTGCAGGTACGACCTTCCTTACGATGAGATGCGCATGGACTACGCCATCCGCCAGGTGGATCACTGGTATATCGGAGATGGCCTTTATTCGGATGGACCCGCCTACCACAACGACTACTATAACAGCTTTGTCATTCATCCTTTTCTCACCGCCATCACGGAGATCGTGCACGGGAAGAACGGCGCATATGCTCCCTTCCTGGATAAATTTAAACAACGGGATGAACGCTATGCCCTCATCCAGGAGCGGCTGGTCAACCCTGATGGATCTTACCCGGTAATGGGACGATCCGTCATTTACAGGGGCGCCGTCTTCCAGCACCTGGCAGATATGGCCTGGCGGAAAGAGCTGCCGGCACAGCTGACGCCAGCCCAGGTGCGATGCGCTCTTACGGCCGTCCTGCACAGGACCATGGACGACCCCCATACCTATACGAAAGACGGTTGGCTGAACATAGGAGTGGTGGGGAGTCAACCCGATCAGGCCGATTTTTACAATACGACGGGCAGCGGCTACCTTTGCGCTGTCATCCTGCTGCCATTGGGGCTACCGGATACGGACGTGTTCTGGTCTTCTCCACAGGCGCAATGGACGGCGCAGAAAATATGGAGCGGGCAGGATGTTTCCGGAGATCATTCCATAGATTAGCATAAATAAATAATGGCAACCTTATGATTAGAATCCCTTTCCTTATCTTGATCATCGCCTGTTCTTTCTTACCCGGCATCGCGCAAAAGCCTGTTCGCCTTCAACCCAAGCAGCCCCTGATCCGTCTCATCGATGGCAGTCTCCGGCAAGCTGCCAACCAATATAAAGTGCTGATGGGAAAGGTTCCGGCCGACCGTCTGCCCAAAACCTATTATGCAGGCGCGGATAAGCTGGAGACCAGCAACTCGGAATGGTGGACCAGCGGTTTCTATCCGGGAACACTGCTGTACCTGTACGGTTTTACCCGCGATACTTCCCTGCTGCATGAAGCCACGCGCAGGCTCAGTCTCCTGGAAAAAGAACAGTTCAACAAAGGCACGCATGACCTGGGCTTCATGATGTATTGCAGCTTTGGGAATGCCCGTAGCATACTAAATACCAGAGACTATGACAGTATCCTGCTGAACAGCGCCCGCTCGCTCTCCACACGCTTTAATGCGAAAGCAGGCGTTATCCGCAGCTGGGATAACGGGAAGTGGAAATACCCTGTCATCATCGATAATATGATGAACCTGGAGCTCCTGTTCTGGGCGACGCATGTCAGCGGCGACTCTTCCTTCTACAAGATCGCTGTGACACATGCCAACACGACGATGAAGAACCATTTCAGACCCGACTACAGCAGCTTCCATGTCGTGGATTACGACACGGCCACCGGCGCCGTGCTGGCCCGTCAGACGGCGCAGGGATTCTCCGACTCTTCAGCCTGGGCGCGGGGACAAGCCTGGGGCCTGTATGGTTACACCGTGATGTATCGCAGCACCCATGACCCCCGCTATCTGGAGCAGGCAGAACATATCGCTCATTTTATCCTGACCAACCCCAACCTGCCGGCAGACAAGATCCCCGTATGGGACTACAACGCTCCGGAAGGCCAGCGGGCTTTACGGGACGCTTCGGCCGGAGCCATCATGGCCTCCGCACTGATAGAGCTGAGCAGGGATGTCGCCCCGGAAAAGGGTAGGGAATACCTGGACGTGGCGGAACAGATCATCGTCTCCCTGTCTTCCAATAATTATAAGGCCGTGGTGGGTTCCAATGGCGGATTTATTTTAAAGCACAGCGTGGGGCATCTCCCCGGAAAGTCTGAAGTGGATGTGCCGCTAACCTATGCCGACTATTATTTTGTGGAAGCCATGCTGCGGTATAAGCAACTAGGGGAGAAAGAGGGCCCTGCCCGCTAGATCGAATGTCTTTATCCGCAATTGGCGGATAGGATTGGATTCATAGTCTTTTTTTGTCATTGCCCAGACCATGGTGTCGACAATATCGTCAGACAACGTCCTCTTTATGACACCCTCCATCTGAAAGCCCAGCTTTTCCGGAACATGCCGGCTCCTGATATTGTCCGGCGCACAGCGGATCTCGATCCGCGACAGTCCTTCGATGCCAAAGGCGATCCTGACCAGCGCGCTCACGGCTTCTGTGGCATAGCCCTTGCCGACATGGTCGACGCCTATCCAATAGCCGATCTCCCGGGCATTCTTTCCGATGCGGGTGTGCAGACCTGTGCTGCCGATGAGCGTTGTTTCCATCTTGTCGAAGATCCCGAATGCGTAGTCCATTCCCAGGTCGAACTGTCCCCGGAACATGCGGATAAGGTCGATCCGCGCTTCAGGATCCTTGGGTTCGTGTTGTACCCAGGGCAGCCACGGACGAAGATGATCCAGGCTGCGGATGATGGCTTCATGAAGTCTGGACGCATCGCCGGGCTCATAGCATCGCAGCACCAGCCTTTCAGTCTCGATACGATATGTTTTGGCAAGGTCCATTCAAAAACCCCACCATATTTTTCTGAGGGGGGTGAACATGGACAGTACTATAAAACCAATGATAGCAAAGACGATCCATTTAAAAATTGCATCCAGCCGCCGTTGACGAACGGAATCAAAGCTGCAATATCCTTTCATAAAACGATGCATGACGAGATAGATAGCAGTTGCGAACACGAGGATGCAAATGGTTTTCAATATTGGATTGGCAACCATTAATGCAAATAGAAATGAAAGGAAACCAGTGACGAATATCAGTGTAGGAATAAAATCATTGGGGTAGGCGATCCAGTTGATGGTCTTGTTTTCCTCCAGCTTTTGCAGCACGCTTTGTTCAAGGTCCATAGCTTTTTCTTTGGCGGCATGCGTCCTCAGCGTGATGGAGAGATCCGTATCCCCGCTGTCGCTGCTGAACCTGAGGGCTAATAGAAGTGCCTGGCGTTCAGACACGTTTTGCCCGACCCAATAACTGCATTCGAGTGCTACTTTTTCAACATCACTATCAAAACGTGGCTGCGTGTATTTGCTCATCGGGGTGAATTGCTCGGTGCCTGAAGGATCAGACACCAAAAGCGTGGTATGTCCTTCCAAATGGCTTTCTCCCGGTGAGGTCGGCATGATTCCCGGCATTTTATCAATTATATGTTCTTCAATCTGCTGGAGTAATCGAATATTTACAGAATAAGTTCTCAGTTTACGCTGTACATTGTATTCTTCCATATGGCTGAAGTTTTTAAGCGCTACCAGCGGAACCTATTATTAAAGATAAAAATATTTAAGGAACAGCCGCCAGAATTCTTTTTACCATCCCGTCCATGGAAGCGTTTTCGATCCACCGCACGACAGCTACCAGGTCATGGACAGGATCTACATAAATAAAGTTAGTCCCGTTGCCGATGTGGACAAAGGCCGTCGCTGGTGCGCTGGGCAGCATTTTATGATCGGTGTTGACAAACCAGTTCATATATCCATAGGTGGGATTCGCGCCGGTAGGCGTCAGCGATTGTCTCACCCATTGTTCTGAGATCAGCTGGCGGCCATTCCAACTACCCCTGTGAAGGGTAAGCAATCCAAAGCGCCCCATGTCATAAGCATTGATGAACATACCGCCTCCCCAATGGCCGCCGCCGCTGACGGATTGCACAGGCTGCCCATCCACCACGATCCATGCATTGCGATAGCCATTCCATCTCCAGGTGGAGGATGCCCCGATGGGGTCCATGATATAGCTTTTCAGCACCTGGGGCAGCGGCTTGCGCCACACACAAGTGGCAGCCAGCGCCAGGGCGTTGACGCGTACATCATTGTATTTCCAGACGGAGCCCGGCGCATTGCGCTGACGCCCCACCCATTCCTCCGGCTTGCTCCCCGGTCTGTCGCCCCAGTCGGGCTTGCCCCATAGCACCCCTTCCCAGTCACTGGTCTGACGGAGCATCACCTCCCAGCTGAGGACTTTGTTATGCGGGGTTTCGAAAGGATAGATCAGCCTGGAACTTTCCACATTCAGAGGATTGTACACCTCTATGGGCGGAACATAATAGCTTACCGTATCGGTCACCTTACGGATGAGTCCCTGGTCCACGGCAAGTCCCACGACGACGGATAAAAAACTCTTGGTAACGCTGTTGGTCATGTCCGCGCGAAGAGGCTCTCCCCACTCGGCGACGATATATCCTTTATAAATGATGACGCCCGTGGGATCGCCCCGGTCCGCGAAGGGGCCCACGCCTTCATCATGCGGCTCCCGGCCAAACGTCTCTGCCTGCGCCAGCTCCTGGTCGCGGGGCATCCTGGCCTCGTTGTCTTTTGCGAAGCGGATCGCTTCGGCAAGTTGAGTGGAGTCCAGTCCCAGGGAAGAAGGCGCGCGGTGCTGCCATTCGTTGGGAGGGGGAAAATAATCCGGCGGGGATTTTTTGGATTGCGCTTGCGAGCCTAAGGAAAAAATAAATATCAGGCAAATGAAAGTTAGCAAGGATTTCATTTGTTTAAGATACAAAGGATTTGTTTAACCAATAACTACCCCTTATTCAGCTCCTTCTTCAATCCCTCCACATCCAGCAACTTCTCATACGTCTTCAGCGAATTCACCAACCTCGTCAGCACTCCTCTCGCCTTCGAGAACTGTTCCGTTTTAAACACCGGTGCATTCAGGTCCAGCACCTCCCCGCCAAACAATGTCGAAAAATACAGCTGCCTGCTCACCAGCCTGTAATCCTTCGGCATGTCGAAATACCACACAAGAAAGATCCTGTCCTTCACAGTGATCCACTCCGTCTGCAGCTGGCTATAATTTTGTTTTAACTTTTTCTTGTAATATCCCAACTCATAATTCATGTATTTTGTCAACACTTCCTTCTCCTGCGCAGTCGTCAGCTGTCGTGCATCAACAGCGGGCTGCGAAGGTACCAGGGTAGCCTGTACGATCTGGCCGTCGACAGTGATAAACCCGGGAAGATCGGAATTTTTAGCATTTTTGCTGACGTCCATCGTAAAAGAATGATCCTTCCCCGCATAGGCGATCATGGATCTTTTTTTGCCGGAAATAAGGCCGGCATGTACCTCCTCATCGGGGGCTTTTTTCTGACCATGGCCAGCCGTCACGGCAAATGTCGCCAGGAAGAGCGAAAGCGTATAAACAGGTCGCATGGGAGGGCGGGGTTATTTTATCGATGGTAAACGAAAGTTGCGACAAAATCGTATTTTCCGGCCGCAATTGAATTCAATTCTATTAAAACATTCAACACCCCCTCAATCAATTACATGAAGCGACCGATCATTTTGACTGCAATGGCCGCAGTGACCGTATTTTCTGCATTCGCACAACGTAAGACCGTGATCCCGCCGGGAACGGACACATCCAAACCCAAGCCTCCGGTGGTAGCGCCTCCCAAGCAAGGTCCCAAAGCTTATAAAGACGTCATCACAGACAAAGCTGTCACTACGACGGGACTGTTCACCGTACATAAAGTAGAGGAAAAATGGTATTTCGAGATCCCGGATTCCCTGCTGAAAAAGCAGGTCATGGCTATTACCCGGTTTAGCAAAACGGCAGGGGGAGGCGTTTATGGCGGTGAGATGGCCAACCAGCAGGTGCTGCAATGGGAAAAAGGCCCCAACAATACCTTATTCCTGCGGGTGGTGATCCTGGTAAACATGGCCGATTCCACCAATAAGATCTACAAAGCCGTCACCAACTCTAACGTTAACCCCATTGCCGCATCCTTCGATATAAAGGCTTTTGGCAAGGATACGACCAGTACCATCATCGATGTCACGGACTTCTTCAAGGGTGACAATCTCGTTGTAAGCATTCCCCAAAGCGTAAAGGGCAGGATGAAGCTGGGAGGACTCGCCGGTGACCGCAGCTATATAGACCACATCAGCACCTTTCCCATCAATACAGAGGTAAGGACCGTAAAGACTTTTATGGTTGGCGGCGGCCCCTCCAACCCTTTAGGCTTCAGCTTTAATTCGCCTACCGATGCTGCCGGCGCTTCCACGCTGGAGCTCAACACCTCTTTTATCTTATTGCCGTCCACGCCCATGAAGAAAAGGCTGTTCGACAGACGCGTAGGCTATTTTGCCGACGACTATACTGTCTATACAGACGATCAGCAGAAGGTAGAGAACCAGGAATTCATCGTCCGCTGGAGACTGGAGCCGAAGCCTGAGGACATGGAGAAATGGCAGCGGGGTGAACTGGTCGAACCTAAAAAGCCGATCATCTATTACATCGATCCGGCCACGCCCAGAAAATGGGTGTCCTACCTGATAGCCGGCGTGAATGACTGGCAGAAGGCGTTCGAAAAAGCCGGGTTCAGGCATGCCATCGAGGCCAGGGAATGGCCGGAGCATGACAGCACCATGAGCCTGGAGGACGCCCGCTATTCCGTGCTGCGATATTTCGCGTCCGATATAGAGAATGCCTATGGTCCCAACGTCCATGATCCCCGCAGCGGGGAGATCATCGAAAGCCACATCGGCTGGTACCATAATATCATGGAGCTGCTCCATGACTGGTATATGATCCAGACGGCGGCGGTGGACCCCCGGGCCCGGAAGGTCAGGCTGGACGATAGCCTGATGGGTCAGCTGATCCGTTTTGTCTCTTCTCACGAAGTAGGACATACGCTGGGATTGCGGCACAACATGGGCAGCAGCAGCACCGTGCCCGTGGAAAAGCTCAGGGATAAAGCCTGGCTGGACGAACACGGACATACGCCTTCCATCATGGACTATGCGCGCTTTAATTATGTGGCACAGCCGCAGGATAATATCCCGGAAGCGGATCTGTTCCCCCGCATCGGCGAATACGACAGGTGGGCGATCAAATGGGGTTATTCCTGGTCGGGCGCGAAAGATGAAAAGGAGGATGAGAAGATCGTCAATAAATGGATCATCGACAGCCTGCGGTCCAACCCCCGCCTGTGGTTCGGCGGAGAAGGATATAGCCTCGACTCCAGGGCACAGACGGAAGACCTGGGCGACAATAACATGAAAGCAGGTGAATATGGCATAAAGAACCTGCAGCGGATCCTGCCTAACCTACCGGAATGGACTCGCGAAGAGGCCGATAAATATGAGAACCTCTCCGATATGTACCGGCAGGTGGTCGGCCAGTTTAACCGCTATGTAGGACATGTATTGCGCAATGTGGGCGGCGTCTACGAGAATTTCCATAGTGTGGAAGAGCCGGGAGACGTGTATGCGCCGGCGCCAAAGGCAAGGCAGCAGGAAGCAGTGGCATTTTTGAACAAGCAGGTATTTCAAACGCCGCAATGGCTCCTGGATAAGGGCATTCTCAATAAGATAAGCAACCCCGCCGGCGGCGACCCAGTAGGCTCCATGCAGACAAGCGTGCTGGGTAGCCTCCTGTCCAATTCGAGACTGAACAATCTCCTGCTGGCGGCCGGTCGTTTCGGGGATGCTAAGGTCTATACGGTGGACGAGCTGCTGGCCGACGTAAGGAAAGAGATCTGGAAAGAGCTCAGCACACACGGTGCCATCGACCCTTATCGCAGGAACCTGCAGAAGGCCTATGTGGAAGCCCTGATCGCACTGGCCAATCCCGCACCGCCGCAATCTATGAACATCGCTCCGGGCTTCACCCTCACATTTGGGGTCAATACGAAGAATACCGACCTCACCTCCATAGGCAAAGGTGAGCTGGAAGAGCTGAGAGCAAGGTTGCTGAACGCCATACCGGCGACTACCGATAAGATCAGCCGCTATCATCTCAAGGACCTTGCAGAGCGGATCAAGCTCGCATTGAATCCCAAAGGATAAAAACAACACAAAGCCCGGCAAATCGCCGGGCTTTGTGTTACACGCCCATTGCCAGATTAACACACCTCTCAGGCTGGACCTGCACGCCCGTAAACTCTCACCGGACGCCCCGGAATATTTCTCTTCCTTTGACGCATTAATTGAACCCTACCCGTGTCAACCCCGCTTCCTTACCCGTCCATTTTATTCAACCTGCATACCTGAATACGTTAAGGCGCTGATGATAGTGCCGGACTGCGCCCGACCAGGCCAGCCCGAAGGACTCCTATTTTTAACCTTGTAAACTATGTCCAGATGAAAAAAGCACTTTTACCTGTCTTATTCCTGCTGTTCACGTACGTGCTGGGGATTACCGGCAACGTACATGCTCAATTCACCCAGCCCAATGGCACGGTGATAGGCCATCAGACCGTCATTCCCGTCGCCGTGGCGCCTCCCGGATATGCACAGGCGCAGGCACTGATCTATTACCCGGATGATTACAACCTGCCGGCCAATGCCAACAAACGGTACCCATTGTACGTATTCCTGCACGGCGCCGGAGAAGGCGCCAGCAACGACATCACCGAGGTCAACAACACGTCCCTGCCTTATCTCATTGCCAATGGCTTAAAACCCTATGGCATAGACTCCGTGACGGGCGACACGGTGAAATTCATTGTAGTCAGCCCGCACTGCGCTTCCTGCGGCGGATCTTACTCCTACCCGCAGCTGCAGTATACGATCCCCTATCTTTACGCCAACTACCGGGTAGATACTTCCTGTGTTTTCGTGGGCGGGCTTTCCGCGGGCGGCTCCGGCACCTGGTCCGTGGTGATGGGCAACAATGTCCCCACTCCTCCTCAGCCCGATACGGTCCTGGCCAAACGCATCACCGGCATCATGCCCATGGCCAACGGCGGATACGACAATGCGATCTCGAATGCCGGCATGGCCGCGGCGCTGGATACCAACCTGCGCAGGGGGCTTGCCGTCCTTTACGTCATCGGCGACCAGGACCCGGGATACAATGCCATTGGATATCATACTTATGCACATGCCGACACCACCTACGGCGTGCCGGGCCGGTGGTACCATACGATCATCGCCGGCGGCACCCATAGCTCCAACGTCTGGAACCTGCCGTTCCCGGAGAATGCGAGGGTCTGGAGCACTACGCGAAATGCCTGGACGCAGATGTGGCATCTGCGGAAAGGGGCGTCTGCGCCTGCATCGCCGCCCGTGTCGAATCCCGGTAGTAACCAGACGCTGGCGGCCGGGACCACTTCCTCCACGCTCAACGGGTCGGCTTCCACGCCAGGTTCCGGCCATACGCTCACCGGCTATCTCTGGAGCCAGGTCTCCGGCCCCAATACGTCGACGATCACTACGCCGGCAGCTGTCAGCACCACGGTCACAGGGCTGATCCCAGGCACCTATGTCTTCTCCCTTAAGGTCACCGACAACATCGGCCAGACGAATACCGCCTCGGTTCAGGTCACTGTCAACGCATCCGCCGGTCCCCTGCCCAACGGCACGGTGGTGGGCAACCAGACCGTCATTCCCATCGCGGTGGCGCCTCCCGGATATGCACAGGCGCAGGCCCTTATTTATTACCCGGATGATTACAATCTGCCGGCCAATGCCAGCAAACGGTATCCTTTGTACGTATTCCTGCACGGCGCCGGAGAAGGCGCGTCCAGCGATATTACGGAGGTTACCAGGACCTCGTTGCCCGAGCTTATTGCGCACGGCCTGAAACCCTACGCTATCGACAGCGCAACGGGCGATACGGTGAAATTCATCGTCGTCAGTCCACACTGCGCTTCCTGCGGCGGATCTTACTCCTACCCGCAGCTGCAGTATACGATCCCTTACCTTTATGCCAACTACCGGGTGGACACCTCCTGTGTCTTCGTGGGCGGACTTTCCGCCGGCGGCTCCGCCACGTGGTCCGTCGTGATGGGCAACAATGTTCCGACCCCTCCGCAGCCGGATACGGTCCTGGGCAAACGGATCACGGGTATTATGCCGATGGCCAACGGAGGATATGACAATGCGATCTCGAATGCCGGTATGGCGGCGGCACTGGATACCAACCTGCGCAGAGGCCTGGCCGTCCTTTACATCATCGGTGACCAGGACCCGGGCTTTAATGCCATTGGCTATCATACCTACGCCCATGCAGACACCACCTTCGGCATCCCTGGCCGCTGGAACCATAAAATAATTGCCGGCGGGATGCACGACAGCCTCATCTGGAATGCGCCTTTCCCGCTGAATGCAAGGGTCTGGAGCACAACGCAGAATGCCTGGACACAAATGTGGAACCTCCGGAAAGGACCACCCGTGTCCCGCCCGGGCAACAACCAGACGCTTGCCGCAGGGACCACATCGACCACCCTCAACGGTTCGGCCTCCACGGCAGGCATCGGTCATTCGCTGGCAGGCTATCTATGGAGCCAGGTCTCCGGTCCCAATACGTCAACGATCAGCACACCGGCAACTACCAGCACCACCGTCACCGGGTTGATCGCCGGCACCTATGTCTTCTCCCTGAAAGTCACCGACAACAGCAGCCAGACGAATACCGCAACGGTCCAGGTCACCGTCAACGCGCCCGTCGTTCCTGCCGGCAACACCGTCCGCAAAGTGGCCTGTACGGAATACAAAGCCGCCTATATGTACACCGACAGCAGCGTACGCAGCTTTGTCTATAACACGGTGTCAGGCCATGTGGAGTTCATGCCCTTCACCTTCGGCGGCCGTAAGGCAGTGGATGTGTCCTGCGGCTTCAACCAGATCTCGATCCTGGATGACCAGAGCTATGTATGGGTGAGCGATCCCGGCACCTACACCTGCACCCGTGTGAATACCGACGCCACCGGGGCTGCCTTCACCGGCAATGTCTCCCTCTATGGATATTTCTATACCTACCTGTCCATCCGCAACGACGGCAGCATCTGGTATTGGGGAGGAGATGATTACCACTTCTACAGTTCCAGCGGAACGACGATCACCGCGCCCAAAAAACTGCATACGCCTCCGGGTGTTCAGTTCACCAGGATAGCGACGGGCAATGCGCTGATGGCGCTGACCACGACGGGAGATGTCTATATCTGGGGCAAAGGGGATAGCAACTACGTGAAAATGATCCTGCCGCGTCCCGCTTCCGACATCGCCGCCAGCCATTTGGGCTATTTCATAGCGGTGGTACCGGATAATATTGCCGTCAGCACCATGGGATATCCCTACGCCTGGGGCGCGGAGAACGGTCATTATTTAGCTGCTTCCGCCGCGAATTACACGGCTCCTGTGGCGTGCAAGTCCTTGTGGGGCATGACCGTTCCCATCAGGGAGATCTCCGCTAATGAGAGCGCGATCCATTACATCGACAGCCTGGGCAACCTTTACGGGCTGGGGGATAATGTGCAGGGTGAGATCGGCAATGGCCAGGAAAAGGTCAATCATACTGAACTGTATGCGACGCCTTATGCCTGGGATTGGGGGAAGAATGAGATGCTTACCAGCGCACCGGTGCAGGTGATGCCGGGGACGAAGTTCAAAAAGCTGTTCACGGGCAATTCCTTCGTGTATTATCATTATGCCACCGACGATAAGGACTCCCTCTACTTTTGGGGGCGTAACAAGAGCTTTGTCGGCGGGGATGGCGTTGCCAACGGCCAGGAAGGCACGTGGCCCAATGCGTTGGATGTGCTGAAGCCCTCTATGCGGACACCCCTGGCCATCAGCCCCACCATGACGACTTACTATAACTTTACGCCGTATACGCTGACGACGCCGGCGCAGCAAAGCATCAGCTCCGGCAGCGCTACGCTGACGGCCACCGCCACGGCCAGCCTGCTGTCGGCATCAGGCAAGCCGAACTATGGGTATACCATCACGAAATACCAGTGGACACAGGTCAGCGGGCCGTCGGGCGCCACGATCGCAAACCCGAACCAGCTGACTACCGCCGTAACGGGACTGACCAACGGCACCTATATCTTCAATATCCAGACGACGGACAACAACACCGCCACCATCAGCGCCAGGGACACCATCGTTGTGACAGGTACGGGCGGTTCGGCCCTGAGAAAGCCGGCGACAGGCGCAGCATCTCCTATCGATGCCGGCGACAGCCCTCAGCGGTCGATAAGCCTATACCCCAATCCGGTCGCAGGCGATCAGCAGCTGGCCGTGGAAGGGCGCGGCTGGAAGACAGGGGAAGTGAAATTCCTCATCTATGACCTCAGCGGCAAGGTGGTAAAAACGCTGATGCTGAATAGTCCTTTCACCGGTTTCCGGCAGACATTACCCGTATCGGGACTTGCAAAGGGCGTCTATTTGCTGTCCGTGGAACAGCAGGATGGACAAAAACCGAAGTTGATGAGATTCATTGTGAAATAATCTGAAAGAGGGTGTCTCAAAAGTAAAAAATCGAGACACCCTCTTTCTCATTTATGTCCAGATTGACTTTGTCAATCCAGGAGGGGTGTCTCAGGTATGAGACACCCTTTTGGTTTTTCTCACGGGAACCAGTGATTCCGCAGGAAGCGTGAGTTGGATGAACCTGTTCAGGTTTTCATCGAAATACTTGCAACGGACGTTGCCTTTGAATTCATTTACTTCTTCTACGATCAACGTGATGTCGCGGAGGCACTGGAAATTTACTTCTTCGCCCACCTTTAGAAAATTATACATGGCAGAGATCATTAAGGGTGACTGATCAGGGGGGAGGTATTTACCCCTAGATCAGAATTAAGTGGTTTCTATTATAGTAAAAACACCGGGAAACGGTGGGGGGACTACGCCGAACCGATATTTATTTTACGTTATATTTTCCGCCTGCTGGGGGTATAACGACCGTACTTTGACGTTAGTAAATGTACGATGGCAGGCGGATCCTGTGGATTTGATCCCCTGCCGGACCACGAAAATGCCCTTATAAAGCAGATTTCCGGATACGGACCGGGAAAGCTAAATTTGCGTCCATGCAAAAAATCGTCATTTTTCTTTGCCTGTCCACCCTCTGTATGGAGGCCGGCGCCCAGAAAGCCAACTGGCAAAATCTCGATCTTAAGACAGATAGTGTGTTCGGTATCAGCACAGAAAAGGCCTATCGGGAGCTGTTGCCAAAGAAAAAAGCGACCACCGTCCTGGTGGCCGTCATCGACGGCGGCGTGGATACGGCGCACGAGGACCTGAAGGCCATCGTCTGGAGTAACCCAAAAGAAAAGGCCGGCAACGGAAAGGACGATGACCGCAATGGCTATACGGACGACATTTATGGATGGAACTTCATAGGGGGACCCAAGGGGGATGTCAACTACGACAATCTGGAACTGGTGAGGATCCTTCGCCGGGATGCCCCCCGCTATGACAGCCTGACAGAGACGACGGTGCCCCCGGCCGAAAGGCCCCAATGGGAGAATTACCGCAAAATGAAGGCTGAATATGAGCAGGCTTACACCAATGCCCAGCGTACCCTGCAGGGTATCCAGGGATTTAAAAGCGTACTGGACAGGGTGGTAGCAGGCATCGGTAAGGACACGCCGACCATCGAAGATTTTAAAAAATACATTCCCAAAGACCCCGGGGAGACGCAAATTTGCAAGGTGGTGACCAGCCAGCTGGAGAAAGACCCCGATTACATCAAATTCCGGGACGGTGAGCTGGGAGAGGCGCTGAAGCATTTCGAGGTGCAAAAGGAATATCAGTACAATCTTTCGTACGACCCCCGTTCCATCGTAGGGGATGATTACAGCAATAGCAGGCAGCGGAACTATGGCAACAACGACGTCACGGGCCCCAATGCGGATCACGGGACCCATGTATCCGGGATCATCGGCGCCGTAAGAGATAATGCCATTGGCATCATGGGTGTGGCGGATCATGTGCGCATCATGGCGGTGCGGGCCGTGCCTGATGGGGATGAAAGGGATAAGGACGTAGCCAATGCCATCCGCTATGCGGCCGACAATGGCGCAAAGGTCGTCAATATGAGTTTCGGGAAAGGATATAGCTGGGATAAAAAGGCCGTGGACGAAGCCGTGAAATACGCCGTATCAAAGGATGTGCTGCTGGTGCACGCGGCAGGCAACGAAGGGAAGGATCTTGAAAAGAGCACCAACTACCCCACACGGGTATACGAAGACAGCAGCGGTCTTGCCGGCGCCTGGATCGAGGTCGGCGCATCGGGACCGGATGACGACTCCACGCTGGTAGCGCCTTTTTCCAATTATGGAAAGACGAAGGTCGATGTTTTCGCTCCCGGCGTCGCCATCTATTCCACGACTCCTGGCTCCCATTATGCCAACCATGACGGCACCAGCATGGCGGCCCCCGTCGTAACAGGCTTGGCCGCGCTCATCCGGGAATACTATCCCAGGCTGACGGCGCTGCAGGTGAAGGATATCATCCTTCGCAGCGCGGTGAAACCCACCCACACAGTGACGATCGTCGAAGAAGGCAAACCACGCCAGGTGCAGCTTTCGGACATCTGTGTCACGGGCGGGGTGGTCAATACCTACGAAGCGCTCAAATTGGCTGCGACGTATAAGTAATGACAGATCAGCTTGGCTGGCTTGACTTTTGATGCTTTTTCAACTAAAAAAAGCGGATATGATCGGTATATTACCGGGCCTCCCTTCGAATGTCGCGGGATTTAAGGCTACAGGGGAGGTAACAAAGGATGATTTTGAAAAGGTGATCTTTCCCGAAGTGAAGCGACATACAACGCTTTCAGGTAAACTGAATTTTGTATTCTATGTCGACACGCCATTAAAAAATTTTAGCATTGGAGCCTGGATCCGTGATATCTGGCTGGGTATGAAGCAGTTTGCCAGCTGGCGCAAAATAGCCATCATCTCCGATGTAGAGAAGATCCGGAATTTCACCGACAATATCAGCTTTCTCCTGCCAGGCGAGTACAAAGGTTTCGCCGTTGCCCAGCTGGAAGAGGCTATCCGCTGGGCCGCGACGGAAGAACAGTCCGCGGGGGAAAAGCCTTCAGAGGACGAGATCCCGCCTCATATCGAAAAGCTTTTGCCGCCCCAGGTAAAGGGCAGATCCACCATGACGACGGCCCAGGTCACAGCGGGCAAAGAGACAGATGCCCGGTTCATCTTCGAAAGGGCGACCAAAAGGCTGCTGGATGTCAATGAATGGACGGACCATTGCGGCGCCTTATCGGCTGGTTTTCAGCTGACGGACGACGAGGGGGAGCCATTGAAGGGCCGGGCAGCCGTAGGCGACTATATACGTATTGATATTCCCGGTCCGTCCACAGATGAAGGGCGTGGCTACGACTGGGTCCGGATAGAAAAGATCGAACAACCGGCTCCTTCACCTTCCGGCGGCATTTCCCTCCTGCAGGTGAGGCCCTGCGCCAACCCGCAGACAAAGGACACCGCTGTCATCGCCCATTTCCTCGAAGATTCGGCCACCAGTAATTTTGTCGTGGAATGGGAGGATCGTCGCGTCAGCGCCACCGTATATGGGCGTAACGAAGTGCCCAATACGGCCCATCCGGGAACAGCCGATAAAGTCCGCAATGCGGTCGTAGGGACCCTGGGAGCCATCGGCCTCTCGAAGGTCCAGTGGAAGGCGCTGGTGGAAGGACTGCTGCAAAAAGAGTAGAGGTTGGCATAGTTTTTTTGCTGTATATAAAAACTACTTTATGGCAAAGAGCAAGAAAAAGCCGCAAAGCACACCCCCTCAGCCGGCCGCGTCCATCCCTCCGCCTTCCAATGAAAAAGAGAAGATCCTACAGGCGCACCGGGATGCCGATGAAGACATCCTCAATGATCCGGACATGGACATGGGAGGACCCGATGACGACCTGGACGAAGGGGAGCTTGCCCGCCTGGATAATGCCAATGACGATGATGACTGACGGCCCCACGACCATTTCAGACGGTGAGTGAGCTTTTATTCCTCGTGAGTCTTGCAGCGACCTTTTCGTTGATGATATTTCCGTATTCCGCTTCGAACTTCTCCTTCACGCTCCTGTTCTTCACTTCCAGCCTGGAAGAAAGATAGCCTAATTTTCGTTTGTTCAGCTCTATCAGCTCTCCCCATTCCACCACCCAGACCTCGATGTTCTTTTCCGCCTTGCGGTCATACAGGAAAGGAACTTTATATTTCTCCCTGCTGGACTTCATCTTGGACTTCGTGTACGGCGTCAGCCGGGAAGAGACCAGGATAAATTTATACCGGGTGTTTTCCCGGGGAAGCCCGGGATAGTTCTCCACTGTAAAAGCATACTCGTCTATTTGCTGCAGTTCCTTTTTTCCGATGGCGCATCGGGGAGACTTCAGCTCTACCACCATGATCTCCCTGTCCTCGTTATCCAGCACTTTCTCGTTGAAGAAGAACAGGTCTGTTATGTTATCCAGGCCCTCCACGTCCGGGACAAGGTTCTCGTCCTCTTTCGAAGGCTGGTAGTTGAGGTACTTATTCCTCAGCTCCTCCAGGATATTACCGATCTTCCTGTCGGACCACAGGTGAGGACAACCATTGTACGCTTCGCCAAAGAGCCAGAGCTCTCTTTCAATGATCTTATGCAGCTGGCTTCTTTCCAGCAGGACCCCGGCGACATCGCCATAGGTCAGCTCGTACAGGAAGTCGATGAACGACAGCTTGGCTGCGACGGCACTGGAAAAAGCAATGATGTTCTCCAGTTCCGTCTGTTGCAGCAGCTGGTGGAATTTCTGCATATTAACGTCCGAAAGGCCCGCCACTTTCGCAAACACTTCTTCCACATGCCCATTGGCCAGCGCTTTATCGATCAGGGAATAAAAGAGCCCCCTGATCTTTTCATTCTTCTGGTCCAGCAGCTTGTAGTCGTCTTCCACGATGTAGGCGATCTTCTGGAACAACAATTCCCTGGATTGGGCAATAGGAGAATCGAATGATGCAGGGTAGGCGCTGTCCTTCTCCAGCCCGGCGATGAATTTTTCAAAACGTTTATTATTGGCCTTGAAAAAATCGTTCACCGTATCCTTTATAAACTCCTTTAGATTCCTGATCTCCTCATCTCCCAGCGAGTCCAGGTCGATATTGCGGAACAGACCGGAATTGAAAAAGGAAGAGTCCAGATAGATGAACCAGGTCCCCAGATCGGGCGTATACCAATCGGACGAATAGGTAAACTCATGCGCCACCGACTTGATGCCGGCATGATCGATGTAGAAAAAGATCTTCACCTTATGCAGCGCGCTCTTCACCTGGTAGAAATGGATATCGAAAGCATGCTCGGTACCCTTCAGGTCGACATACATTGTTTTTTTCAGCGCGGGCGTGCCGATGACGAAATCTGAAGGGTCCAGAACAGCGCCGTTGACGGTGAACTGCACCTCGCGGTGGAAGATCTGTAAGGGATATTTCTCGAAGATGGATTGCTGTATGGCGTCGCTGCTGAACTTTTCCGAGATCCTGTTCCGCAACGGTATTTTCCCCTGCCTGTTGTGATGCAGCTTTTCGATCGTGACCTTGTAGTAGGAATTCGCCTTTTTCTTCATTACTTCCACATCATATTCCAGGTTGACCTTGGACAGGGTAGAGGAGATAGTGGAGGAGTCCAGGGGAAAATGAAGCCGCGTATAATGGGCGCCCACGGGGTCGAAGGCCACGGTATCAATGGTCATTTTTTCGCCGATCTGCAGCGCACCGAAACGTCCGACGCCCTGGCCGTCCTTCTTCACATTGGTGCCTATCAGCAGGATCTTGTCTTCAAATTCCGAAGCGGCTACTCCCATGCCATTGTCCGTCAGTTCTATACGGGTCATGGGGGCCTTCTGGATCCCATTGCCCGTATAATCGATGGTAAGGTCGATCCGGGTGGCCTTCGCCTGTAAAGAGTTGTTCAGGAGCTCGCAAAATGCCGTAAAAGTGTCCTTATAGCGGGTGAGCAGCTCCTTTACTACCCTGGAATGCGTCGATAATTGCCTGGTATGCTTCATTTGTTGCAATATACTAATTTATTTAGCAATTGGCAACCCCCTGGCTTGTTAATTGCAGGTATGATCTAAATTCTTGTTTATGTTAGGAAAGACGGAAAGAACGATCTCTGCCATAGGCGGATCCCTGTTACTTTATTTTGTCAGCCGCAAGCATAAAAAAGAAAGCCTGCTGCTGGCTGCGGGAGGCTACCTGCTGTACAGGGCCATTTCCGGGAAATGCCCCGTTTCCGCAACGCTCCGTGAAGGCGGGCGTGACCATCGCCCCAGCAACGTCAATGTCCGGACACAGGTGACGGTGAACAGCCCGAGAGAAGAGGTCTACGCTTTCTGGCGCAGGCTGGAAAACCTTCCTTTGTTCATGAAACACCTGGAAAGCGTAGACGAGCTGAGTGATACCATCTCTGCCTGGAAAGTAAAGATACCCGGCGGATTGGGCGACGTGCGATGGGAGGCGGAGATCATAAAAGACGTTGAGAATGCTGAAATATCCTGGCAGTCGACTCAGGGCGCCAGTGTTGAAAATACAGGAAAGATCAATTTCTCCGACACGCCGGCTGGTGGTACCCGCATCGACGTCATGATATCCTACCGCGCCCCCATGGGCGTCCTAGGTGAAAGACTGTCCCGTCTGCTGACCCCTGTATTCAAGAACATGATAGAAAAAGATATCGAAGGCTTCAAGCATTTTATGGAGGATACGGAGAAGGTCAATCAATCTTTTTGAAAGGATATTTGTCCTTGATCTCCCGGTTGAAAAATTCTCCCTTGGAGAAAGCAGCCTTCATCTGTTCATAGATCTTTACAGGCACCTGGTCATAATCATATACCATTCCCGAAACAAAAACGATCCTCAGCGTGTGACGGTCGGGAAAGTATTGGAATCGGCGGATGACGGACGATGGCATGGCTCATGTATTTTCTGCGAATGCGCGCAGATCTTTTAATAGCGCTCTCTTACAGGACAAACGCTCCTCCTCCCAATGTTCCCGCAGCGCTTCCGCCGCCTTGTGGGCATCCGGCTCCTGCTCCTGCTGTAAATAAGCCGCCAGCAGCACCAACGCGATCCTCCTGTCATTGAATTCCCCGCACCGCTCTCCCAATTGCTGCAGGATCGCTGGCATCTGATCGTTCCCACCCGCACAATCATTCTTCTGTCCCCATGCATATACGAAATACGCGTCCTTCAACTCCTTCCTGATATCATGGAGATCTTCATCTGCGGGCGCAGGTAAGAAGACGATCGATTCGATCTTCCCCACCCGTTGATTAAAAAAAGACTGCAGTCTGCCTGCGGTGGGTTTTTTCAGCTTCGGTTCACGTAGTCTTCTTTCCAGCCGTCTGACTACCGCAGGATCATACTTGTCGTCCCAGAGCTGCTGTAGCCTGCTGGCATTTTCACGCAGCCAGGCGGCAAAAGCCGGGTAATCCTCCCGTCGGTCCTCCATGCTTTTCAGTAGCACCTGTACATCCCTCAGCTGGCCGGAAATACGGTAGATCTCTTTGAATGAAGGCGGCAAGGTCCTTTCGTCCTTTCCCAGCCAGCGAAGTAACGCCCGTAGCTTCTTGGCATGCGTCCGGAAATGATGTACGTCGTCTTCGTCAAAGAAAGCAGAGACCGACACGCTCTGCCGGATGCCTGCGCCATGTTTCCTGATAGACCGGTATGCTTTTTTCCGATGCATACGGAATTGGCCGCAATTATGAGACCAGTTCGTTCAGGGTTTCCAGGTTGGCGACAGCGTCGCCGATCGTATTGTTGAAATAGGCGTAGACATCTTTGCCCTGCTGCAGCCAATCCCCGATCTCCAAGGCATATTCCCGGAGGTGGTCATACGTATAGGTGCCTTTATAGTCGCCTTTCACGCCATGAAAGCGCACATAAACGAAGCGGGCCTTCTCCGTGGGGGCCCGTATGGCGGACGCAGGAATGTCATGCAACACCAGCGCGGCCCCAAAAGTATCCAGCAGGCGATACGTCTCTTCCCGGTACCAGGACCGGTGCCTGAACTCCACGGCCGGCCGCCAGGCAGGGTCGTCATCAGACATACGAACTTCGTCCAGCAGCCGCTGCAATTGATCCAGCTTATTCCAGCCAATGCTGGGTGGAAGCTGGATGAGAAGACAGCCTTTTTTACTCCCTGTGTTGGCAGCCGCTCTCAGGAATGCCTTGATATCCGCTGGCTTAAAGGCAAAGCCCCTCGCATGGGTGATTTCCCGCCATAGCTTGACAGTGAACTGAAAATCATCCGGGACCTGGTGGGTCCATTTGGTGAATGTCACTGGCATGGGTACCCTATAAAAGCTGCTGTTGATCTCGATGGAGTTGAAAAGTGTCGCATAATAAGAAAGACGGGACTTCTGGCGGTGCGCTTCCGGGAATGCCTGCTTATTCGGCTCCCTGAGGACCAGCCCGCTGGTGCCGGCCCTGAATTTTCCATAGCTATCAGGCATAGGTCATTTATTAAGGGGCAATATTGCAATTTGAATACCAGGGGCGAATGCAGGGAAATGTGCTACCTTGCGGAAAATGAAAAGATGAAAAAAGATCTGGAAGGGAAGGAGGATATACGGTTATTGATTGGCTCTTTTTATGCAAAAGTGCGCCAGGACGAGCTGATAGGACCTATTTTCAGCGACGTGGCAAAAGTGGATTGGGATCATCACCTTCCCGTGATGTATGAATTCTGGGAAGGGGTCTTGTTCCATACGGGTAATTATGCCGGGAATCCCATGAGCGTTCATAAGCAGCTCCATGCAATATTTCCGCTGGAACAGGCGCATTTCGACAGGTGGATGAAGCTCTTCCGGGAGACGCTGGACGAGCATTTCAAGGGCCCTGTTGCCGAGTTGGCAAGACAGCGGGCACTGTCTATTGCGACGATGATCCGGCTAAAGACCCTGTGACCGGCTTATCATCCATCACCGAACAAATCAGCCGTGTTTATCGCCACTTCGCCAGGTTGGCGCAATTCCTGCAATACTTCTTGCTTAAACAGGTCGTTAACTTAAGGCTCTGAATATCCATGCCAGCGAAATTCCGCGTTCTGCCCTTTGATGAGGTCCTGGAACCCGATGGGTCAATTTCAAAATTCTAAAGCAAATTTCCAGCAGATGCAAAAGACTATGAGCGAGATAATGGCCGAAGGGTCAACGGGTTATGTGTTTCCAGCATTTCTTCAGCGAAACGACATGCTTGACCTTTTGCCGGTGGCCACGTATGCCTGCGATTTGGATGGCTGCATAAAAGGCTACAACAAAGAGGCCGTGAAATTATGGGGCCGTGCGCCGGAAATGGGCGCCGCAGAGCAGCGGTATAGCGGCGCTTACAAACTTTACAACATAAACGGGGATTTATTACCCCATGACCACACGTCGGCGGCCGCATGCCTGAAGGACGGGGTAGCGCGGAAGGATGTGGAAGTCGTGGTTGAACGGCCCGATCATTCCCGGATCGATGTACGCGTGAACGTAGGACCTCTCCGGGACGAAAATGGCGTCCAGGTGGGTATGATCAGTTGTTTATATGATATCACTACACAAAAGTCAGCCGAAAAAAAGCTGCAGGAAAAGACCGCTGAGCTGCAGGACTATCTGGATAATGCAAATATTGGCTTGCACTGGGTAGATGGGAACGGTGTCATTAAATGGGCTAATAAAGCCGAGATGGATATGCTGGGATACACACAGGAGGAATACATCGGTCATCATATCGCTGAATTCCATGTCAGCCAGGAAAAGATCGGCGAGATCCTTAAGCGGCTGGCCGACGACGAGAACCTGGTACAATATGAATCGGAGTTGCGGGCAAAAGATGGCTCCGTCAGGATCGTTCACATCAGCTCCAGTGTTCTTCGCGAGAATGGGAATTTCAAACATACGCGTTGTTTCACCATCGACGTCACCGAACAAAAGAAACTTTACCAGGCATTGAGGGAAAGCGAGTTGCGCTACCGTCAACTGATCCAGAGCCTGGATACCCCTCTGTATACCACGGATGCCGAAGGCATGATTACATTATTCAACAGGGCGGCGGCTGACCTGTGGGGCAGGGAACCGGAGATCGGCAAGGAGCTTTGGTGTGGCTCTTTCAGGATCATGAGGACGGATGGGTCGGATCTTCCGCTGGATAGCTGCCCGATGGCGCTTTGCCTGAAAGAACAGCGGCCCGTGTACGGCGAGCAAATACTGGTCGTTCGTCCGGATGGCTCTTTGCGGGATGTGGCTCCTTATCCGCAGCCGATTTTTGACGATTCCGGGAAGATAACCGGCGCTATCAACATGCTGGTGGATATCACGGATATGAAGGAAAATGAAAGAGCTTTACGCGAAAGTGAAGAAAAATACCGGACACTTGCGAATACGCTGGAAATGAAAGTCGCTGAAAAAATAAACGAGCTGAAGAAAAGCGATGACAGGTATCATAAAATGATCGAAGAAGTAGAGGACTATGCTATCATCATGCTTGACGCGGACGGGATCATTATCAACTGGAACAAAGGCGCGGAAAAAATAAAAGGGTATAAGGAACAGGAGATCGTAGGCAAAAGCTTTCAGGAATTCTATCTTGCCGGGGATCTGCAAAATGGCCTTCCCCTAATACTCATTCGCGAGGCGAGGGAGAATGGAAAAGCAGCTTACGAAGGTTGGAGGAAAAGAAAGGATGGAACGAAATTTTGGGGCAGTGTCCTTCTGACAGCAATGCATGACGATCATAATAATCTCATAGGATTTTCTAAAGTTACCCGCGACCTCACCGAAAGAAAGCTGGCCGAAGATATTACCAGGGAGCATCTGGCTATGCTGGAATTTCAAAACAAGGAGCTGGAGCAGTTTGTTTATGCGGCATCTCACGATCTGAAAGAGCCCCTGCGGAAGATCCGTTTGTACAATAGCTATGTGGTCGAAAATCCCTCCAATGTGCTGGACGCCACGTCGATGACCTATCTGGAACGGTCCATCAACGCGACAGAACGGATGAAGAACCTCATCGAAGATCTGCTCACTTATTCGAAAGCTACCGCTAATACCGAAGCCTATGAGGAATTGGATCTGAACCAACTCATGCATGAGCTGGTTTCATTCCATAAAGTAGATATGGAGCAAAAAAATATTACCATCGAAATAGAAGATCTTCCCATGATCCATGCAATTCATTTCCAGGTCAAACAGTTGTTCTCTAATTTGATAGACAACGCAATTAAGTACAGGCACCCGGACCGGGACGCCCATATTTCAATCAGGAGCCTGCTGGTTAAAGGTGATTTGCATGTATCGTCCAGGGCTGATCCTTCCAAACAATATTTTAAGATCTCCGTCATGGATAACGGAATTGGATTTGATGCTAAATTTGCTGACAGGATCTTCGAGATCTTTCAACGGCTGGCAACTGCAAAGGGGGTGGGTGGCTCAGGGATAGGGCTGGCCATCTGTACGAAGATTGCCCAGAACCATAATGGGTTCATAAAGGCAGATGGCACCCCCGGAAAGGGGGCCTGCTTCAACGTCTACTTCCCCAAGTTCGAATAGTTAAAGACGAAGGCCTATCATCGTTCTGGCGAGATTATTTAAATCTTTCAGGTTACTGGGCTTCACGAAATACTGCGTGGCGCCGTTGCGTATACATTCGTGCTGGTGCAGCTGCGCATTGGATGTACTAAGGATGATCTTCGGAACAGGGCCATAGCGCATTTCTGCGCTGATGTTCTTCAGTACCTGGGCGCCGGTCAATTGAGGCATGTTATAATCCAGTATGATCAGGGAAGGAAGGTCGTTATCCGGTCTTGTGTGCAGGTACTCATAGACAGAAAACCCATCGCTGAATTTATGCAATTGGGCCCCTGGTTCTGCAAGCAGAATGGCTTCAACGATCATTTCCATGTCTTCCGGATCATCTTCAGCTATAACGATGCCTGAATGCGCTGCCATATTTTCAAAAAATTGACTGAAAATAAATAAGATCACCGAAATATAAAAATCAACTTGCAACAAAAAACAAAAGAAATGAATACTTCCCCGACAGCTTCCCGGCGGAAAACCAGCTTTTTTGAGAATTTTTCCCAAAAGGTCACCCGGGCCACCGGCAGCACCCCTGCTTTCATCATAGCGTTTGCCATTGTGCTTATCTGGGCTATCACAGGTCCCTTTTTTCATTACTCCGAAACCTGGCAGCTCGTCATTAACACCGGCACCACCATCATCACATTCCTGATGGTCTTTCTCATCCAGAAAACGCAGAACAAGGATTCTATGGCCATTCAGCTAAAGCTCAATGAGCTTATTGCTTCCCACGAGTATTCCAGCAATCGCCTGGTCAATATCGAGAACATTTCCGAGGATGAGCTGAAGGTCATTCAAAAGTTCTATAAACAGCTGAGCGAGGCCAGCAGAAAAGAGGAAAGTTTACTGGTGTCCCATTCCATAGATGAGGCACAGCAGAAACATGAGTGGAAGAGGAAATTAGCGGCTAAAAAGTGAGTAATTCCTTGCCCATTTCAGGTCATTACAACGGCGCGATCCCTGGCATACTTATTTTATTCCTCCCTGTTAAATCAATAAACTTTTTTATTATGTCAACATCAACCCAAAAAGGCGGCGCAGCAGCCACCCATAAAAAGCCAGCCGCCAGTTCATCCGAAAAGTCAAAAACGAAGTCAGGCAGCCGGGCCAATGATTCCAAACTGCAGGAATTCTTCCACGACGAGATCAAGGATATTTACTGGGCCGAGAAAAAGCTGGTCCAGACCTTGCCAAAGCTGGCAAATGCCGCTACTTCAGAAGAATTGAAGAATGCCTTTACACAGCATCTGAAAGTCACCGGGGAGCATGTCACCCGCCTGGAAAAAGTATTCGATATCCTGGGCCATAAGCCCCAGGCCAAGAAATGCGATGCCATGGAAGGTATTACAGAGGAAGGCGCCAGCGTCATCGAAGACACCGAAGAAGGTACCCATACCCGGGATGTAGCCCTGATCATGGCTGGCCAGAAGGCGGAACACTATGAGATCGCTACCTATGGCGGCCTTGCCCAGGTGGCCAGGACCCTCGGCTATGATGAGGTCGCTTCCCTGCTTGAACAAACGCTGAAAGAAGAGAAAGAGGCCGATCAAAGCCTTACGGCGCTTGCCGAGGGTTCGATCAACGAAGAGGCTACCGAAGAATAACGCTTTATATTGAAATGGTAAAGGTCAGGCCGTACCGCCTGGCCTTTTTTTTGGAGATTTAATTCGGAAAATTAATTATTTTACAGATAACGATGGCACGAACTGTCCTTTTGATCGATGACGATGAAGATGATGCTCAATTCTTTTCAGATGCAATAAAGGAATTAGCGATTGATATGACCATGGAATATTGCTCCGGTGGCCAGCAGGCGCTGGACAGGTTAACCCATAACAGGACCGATACGCCTGATATTATTTTTTTGGACCTGAATATGCCGGCCTTGAATGGCTGGGAATGCCTGAGAGAGATCAAAAAAATTGCGGATATACAACATATTCCCATTGTAATGTATTCTACTGCAAATTTATATCAGGAAGGCGTTAGCCCGGAAGACGTCGGAGCGAAGGCCTTTTACCGGAAGTCCAATTCTTTCAGCGAGCTGAAGACATCCCTGGCGGCATTGCTGAGATCCATTTTCCCTCAGTAAAGGAAAAGCTGGTGCTTCTTTTTCACCCGGAGCTGGGAGATCAACAGTAAGTTAAGGCCCGCAAACATGGTGACAGCTGCAATAAGCAATAAGACAGGAACGAATGGAACATGGCCCCCCACAATAGCTGATAAGCCCTGGGCCAGCAACAGCAGCTCATTGGCAAATACGCCTGCTATAAAGATGACGATCCCCGCTTTCCAGGCTCCCGAAAGGACGTGGTAGAGCTTTTCCGTGACCAGGAACCCCATCATGAAGAAGCTGATGAATCCAAGCACCACCAGGTGAATATAGCCAATGATCACTGGCCGGAACCCAAATGCAAGATGGCCCAGTACAGGCAAGGCAGATAAAGCCTGCAATATCAATTTGATGGCAAACGCGAATAAGGATAATCCCCAAAGTATTTTTACCTGCAGGGGCAATCGAACTGCCCATTGGCTGCGGGATCGACCTATGAGCTGAAGCAATGGAACAAGCGCCGCCAGCTGCAAACAGCCGGCGAGCGTTGCAATAATGAATACCCAGGCAGGCGGATCGGTCCACAACAGGGAAAGGCAATAGGCCGGAATACAGGCGCTGACCATCAGTAAAAAGAAGATCCGGCTTTTGGGCTTGTCCAGCTGTATGCCGTGACGATGGGCGGAATGGAAAAATAATCCCAGTGCGGCAAAGCTAAACCATCCATTATATTGAAAATGGAGGAAAAGATAAACGGCATTGTAGTAAAGATGGGTGTCAGAGATCCGGTGTGACATAATATAGGCCAGCATAAAAGGTCCGGCGCTGGACAGAACGAAAAATAATAGCGCTGCTTTAATCCAACCTCGTGTCAGGACGGGAAGAGCTCCGGCGGCATCCTTCCAATAGCGAAGGGCGAACCACCACGAAAACAAAACGGACAACACAGAAAAGAAGATGGACACGGCGCCATAACCCTGGAAAGGGAAGCTCAGCAACATGCCAAAGCTAGCCGCCTGCGCCAGCCAGAACAGGTAGGCATATACTCTCCGGCCGGTGAAGCCGGTCTGTAATAAGATATATACAAAGGAGGTAAAAATGGCCGTAGATAACCATCCTGAAAAGGCGAAATGCGAATGAGCATGCAAAAGATATTTGTAATTGACAAAGGGTAGCGAAAACGCGATCTTATATCTGAGGATAATTCCCAATGCTGCCACCATTACAAAGTTCAGCAGGCAAAGTACGGACCATCGCCTGCAATTTTCGACGTCTATTCCTTTCATCAGTTGGGTTTTTACTTTTTCCGGGCGGATGGACCTGGATTCAAACGTATATCTTTCCTTTTTCCAGCAGAACTCGCCCTTTACCATACAGCACGCGGATGACCCTGATCACTGTTTCCACCCGAAGGCCCGTCATATCTGCTATCTGCTGACGGGTGAGGTTTACTTTATACCGCATATGATCAGGAACGTTACTCGCATGCTTGAACAAATGGATCAGCGTAGTGATCCTGGGCTCGGGACCATGACAGGAGAGCTCTTTAGACAAGATGGACTTGAAGCGCAGTCGGGAGGCTAACAGCTGCGTGAAGGCAAAATGGATTTCAAAATTATCCTTTAATAGCTGGAGGAAATTATCCTTGCGCAGTCGGATAAGGATGGTATCTTCTTCCGCAATGGCAGTGGCCGGGTACCCATTCCCATCGAAGAGCGGAGGCTCTCCAAAGGCATCCCCGTCCCCAAAGAATCCCTGTATGAATTCTTTACCTTCTTCATTGGTATTCACCATTTTCACACGGCCCCGCACTACCTGGTAATAGAACAGTGCATTATCACCTTCGTAAAAAATGGCCTGCCCCTTGATTACCTTCCTGTGAATTGCCCCCCAACAAAGCAGTAAGTCGCAGTCGATCATCATAGCGATTGATTTTGATTCCGGTAATATCCTCAAAACTAACGTTGCTACCAACCGGATCGCCTGATTTCTGAGCCTAATGTACATGATTTTAGTCAGTGTTTAGTCAATTATTAGGCCTGTAAATATGATTTAGATCATATTTTAATCGATAAACGAGGGGTAATCTTGTGTCCTATTTAACCATCAAACAAATTCAAAATGAAAAAATTACTGGTATTGATAACCTTGAGCGGCCTTATCTATGCCTGTTCTGACAGTGGGTCTGAAAAAAAGGATAGCTCCACCGGGGAAAAGGAAAGCAAGAACGCTGCAGCCGCATCCTCCTATGATTCGACGAAAGGCGCGGGCAAATTCACTCATGTCGACCTTGCATCCAGCCTGGATCATAAAATGGCTGACGGTGGCAAGGCCGTTTATGACGTGAAATGCTCCTCCTGTCACAAGCTGACGGGAGAAAAGCTGGTAGGCCCCGGATGGAAGGGAGTGACAGAAAGAAGAAAACCGGAATGGATCATGAACTTTGTGACCAACACGGAAGAAATGTTGAACAAGGATCCCAAGGCGCAGGCAATGCTGGAAATATGTATGGTTAAAATGCCCAATCAGAACCTCACCGACACCGATGCACGCAATGTGCTGGAATTCATGCGCCAGAATGATGGAGTAAAATAGTAATTCAATTTAATTCTTTTTTATATGAGAATGCTAAATCAATACGGCCTGTTAGCCGTCTGCATAATGATGACTTTCGGATTACCTGCCTGCAAACCAAGGAACGCCGGTGCCGCCGTCACCGGGGACGCGGCGGAAAGGACTTACGTGGCGCCCGGCAAATACGATGAGTTCTACAATTTTGTCTCGGGTGGATTTAATGGACAGGTGTCCGTCTATGGGCTTCCTTCGGGAAGGCTGCTGAAGCTGATCCCCGTATTTTCCGTATTCCCGGAGAATGGCTATGGCTATAGCGAGGAAACGAAACCAATGTTGAATACCTCCCACGGTTTTGTTCCCTGGGATGACCAGCACCACCTGGAGCTTTCACAGACGAAAGGGCAGCCGGACGGCCGCTGGCTTTTTGCCAACGCGAATAATACGCCCCGGGTGGCCCGCATCGACCTGAAAAGTTTCAGGACGTCGGAGATCCTGGAATTACCCAACAGCGGCGGGAACCACTCCAGCCCCTTCACCACCGAAAACACCGAGTATATAGTGGCCGGCACCCGGTTCAGCGTTCCCATGGGTGACAACCAGGACGTCCCTCTCAACTCTTATAAGAAGAATTTCCATGGCACCGTGAGCTTCATCAGCGTTGATTCGTCTTCCGGTCAGATGAAGATCGCCTTCCAGCTCATGCTGCCGGGCATCGACTTCGATCTCAGCCACGCGGGCAAAGGCCCCTCCCATGACTGGTTCTTCTTTTCCTGCTATAATACCGAACAGGCCCACACGCTGCTGGAGGTCAATGCCTCTCAGCGGGATAAAGATTTTATCATGGCCGTCAACTGGAAGAAGGCGGAGGAATACATGCGCCAGGGTAAAGGAGTTAAAAAACAGGTGTCTTATGTACATAATCTTTACGATGAGAAAAAACATAGCGCTACTTCGACGGTAGAGAAAGAAGTATGGGTGCTGGATCCTAAAGAGCTGAAGGATATGGTTTACTTTATTCCCTGTCCGAAATCTCCCCACGGCTGTGATGTGGATCCCTCGGGAGAATTTATCGTGGGCAGCGGCAAGCTGGCGGCGCTGATACCTGTATTTTCCTATACCAAAATGCTGAAAGCTATTGCCGACAAGCAGTTTGAAGGAGACTATGAAGGAATTCCCGTTATTAAATACGCGGCTGCATTGCAGGGCGAAGTGCAAAAGCCCGGGCTGGGTCCGCTGCATACGGAATTCGATGGCAAGGGCAATGCATACACGTCCATGTTCGTATCCTCCGAAGTGGTGAAATGGAGCCTGAAAGACCTGAAGGTGCTGGACCGCGCCCCCACCTATTATTCGGTCGGGCACCTGTGCATACCTGGCGGCGATTCTAAAAATCCTTATGGAAAATACCTCATCGCCTATAACAAGATCACCAAGGATCGCTATCTTCCTACGGGTCCCGAACTGGCGCAAAGCGCTCAGCTGTACGATATCTCCGGCGATAAAATGCAGCTGATCCTGGATTTCCCTACGATAGGGGAGCCGCACTATGCGCAGGCGATGCCGGCGGACCTGATCTCGAAAGGATCCACTAAATTCTTCAGGATCGAGGGAAATGCCCACCCCTATGCGTCCAAGGGCGAGAAAGAAGCCAAGGTAATACGGGAAGGTAACAAGGTGCACGTATATATCACGGCTATCAGATCCCATTTTGTGCCGGACAATATTGAAGGTGTCAGGGTGGGGGATGAAGTCTATTTCCACGTGACCAATCTCGAGCAGGACTGGGATATCCCTCACGGATTTGCCGTAAAGGGAGCGGCGAATGCCGAGATCCTCATCATGCCCGGAGAGACCTGCACGCTGAAATGGGTACCGGGGGAAGCAGGTGTCTATCCCATGTATTGCACGGACTTTTGCAGCGCGCTGCACCAGGAAATGCAGGGCTATGTGCGGGTTTCACCTGTCGGCAGCAGCGTTGCGCTGACCTTTAGCACCAATAAGGCGGAACCGGATTCAACTCTTGCAAAATGAAGCGCAAGATTTCCCCGGTCACCAGAGTAATAACTTTGCTGGCATCCGCAGCGATGGTGGCGGTATTATTCCTTCCTATCTGGAGGATAGAGCTGTCAGCGCCTCAGTACCCGGAAGGCCTGGTGTTGAAAATATATGCCAATGCCATCGGGGGGGATGTGGACGTGGTCAATGGCCTGAATCATTACATAGGCATGCGTACCTTGCATACCAGGGATTTCGTGGAGTTCATCGCCCTTCCCTATATCATCGGCGGGTTTTTGGCCGTCGGCCTGCTGGTCGCCCTGATCAACCGCAGGGGCCTGTTCTACGGGTGGGTGCTGCTGTTCCTGCTGATCGCTTTCACATCGATGATCGATTTCTACCGGTGGGAATACAACTACGGGCACAACCTGGACGAAGGCGCACCTATCCGGGTGCCAGGTATGGCCTATCAGCCACCGCTGATCGGCTATAAACAGCTGCTCAATTTCGGCGCCTATTCTATTCCCGACAGTGGAGGCTGGATCTTTGCAGCGGTGGGTTTATTGCTGGTGACCGCAGGTATCCTGGAATGGAAAAAACAAGACAGGCGAAATCCAGTCTCCTCACGGACGGTGGCGGCGATCCTGGCGCCGGGGATCCTTTTCATGACAAGCTGCACCGGTGGTGGACCGCAACCCATCCGCTATGGACAGGACGTCTGCGACTTCTGCAAAATGGGCATCGCCGACAGGCGGTTCGGCGCAGAGATCCTGACCAACAAGAGAAAGATCTATAAGTTTGACGACTTCCATTGCCTCCTTCAATTCCTTGATTCGAAATTGCTGCCGGCAAATGAGATCGCAGACGTGTATTTCCTTGATTTCTCAGGCAATCAGCAGTGGATAAAGGCGGATGAAGGCCATCTCCTGAAGAGCGAATCCCTGCACAGCCCCATGAATGGTAATATAGCGGCCTTCAAAGATGCTGACACTATGAATAAGTATGCAATTGAACTGCACGGAACTCCGGTGACATGGAAAGAATTATACAAATAGCAGCGCTACTGATACTGCCGCTCCTGTCGGCCGCCAGGACCTGGTATGTGGGGCCGGGGGAACCCTGCGCCTCCATCCGGCAGGCGGTGGGCCGGGCCGCACCGGGAGATACCGTCCTGGTCAGGAAAGGGATCTACCTGGAAAAGGGCCTGGTGATTGACAGGCGGCTTTGCCTGAAAGGCATAGGGCAGCCCATCCTGGATGGAGAAAAGAAATATGAGATCATATCCATAAAAGCCGATGGTGTGACAGTGGAAGGATTCCTGCTCCAACATTCCGGCGTCTCTGACTGGAATGATATCGCCGGTGTCAGGATCTATGGCGCAAAGCATGTCATCATCCGGAATAATGTCCTGGACGATACTTTCTTCGGCATCTATAGCCAGCATGCCGACAGCTGTATCATTGCAGGCAATACACTTCGGAGCCGCGCAGGCGTCGAGGTACAGTCCGGTAATGGCATCCATTGCTGGAAGTGTGACGGGATGCAGATAGTCGACAACGTCATCAGCCATCACCGGGACGGCATTTATTTTGAATTCGTGACCAACTCCCTTATCCGTGGCAACCAAAGTATGGACAACATACGGTATGGCTTGCACTTCATGTTCTCTCATCATGATATTTACAAGGGCAACCTTTTCCGGCACAATGAAGCGGGCGTATCGGTGATGTTTTCTCATGGTGTAAGCATGCTGGACAATACCTTTTCAGAAAATGGAGGGGGAGGGTGGTACGGCATCCTGATGAAAGAGATCACAGACAGCAGGGTGGATCATAATGTTTTCAACCATAACACCAGCGGCATCTACATGGAAGGAACCACCCGGGTCGTCGTGACCGGGAATGCATTCACCGGTAATGGATGGGCGCTGAAGATCCAGGCCAGCTGCGCCGACAACACCATCACCAGGAATAATTTCAGGGGCAATACTTTCGATGTGGCTACCAACGGAACGCTGGTGCTGAATAACTTCGACAATAATTACTGGGATAAGTATGAAGGGTATGATCTAAACCGGGACGGCATCGGAGATGTACCCTATCACCCTGTAAGCATGTATGCCATGATCGCCGAAAAGAATCCTGCCGTTATGATGCTCTTCCACAGCTTTATGGTGAGCTTGATGGACAGGACCGAAAAGGTGATACCCAGTATTACACCGGCAACTTTAAAGGATGACAAACCTTCCATGAAACCGCTGAGACTATGATCTTCGCGACCAACGTTAATAAAAGATTCGGTAAGCTGAAGGCCCTGGACAATGTCAGCTTCACCTGCAATAAGGGGCAAACCATCTCATTGATCGGCCCCAATGGCAGCGGGAAGACCACTATTATTAAATGCCTGTTGGGTATGGTAGTTCCGGACAGCGGCTTTATCACCTTCAACGACAGGAATATCATTCATGACTGGAAATACAGGCGGCATATCGGTTATATGCCGCAGACGGGCAGGTTCCCGGATAATATGACCATTGCACAGGTGTTTGACATGATGAAGGACATTCGCAGGGAAGACACTGCCACGTTCGACGAAGACCTGGCTACCGCTTTTCAGCTGAACAGGATAATGGATAAGCGCATGCGGACCTTGTCCGGCGGTACCCGGCAGAAAGTCAGCGCAGCCCTGGCCTTCCTGTTCAACCCCGATGTCCTCATACTGGACGAACCGACAGCAGGCCTGGATCCCGTCTCTTCTGAAATGCTGAAAGACAAGATCCGAAAGGAAAAACAGAAAGGTAAGCTGATCCTGATCACCTCCCATATCCTGAGCGAATTGGACGATATGGTCAGCGAAGTGATCTACCTGCAGGAGGGTAAGCTACTGTTCCATAAGAGCCTCGATCAACTGAAGAAGGACACAGGGGAAGAAAAGCTGGTGAGGGCCATTGCCCGCATCATGCAAGCAAATAAATAAAGAATGAATAAGATCATTAAATATGTCATCCTGGATATTTTACGGAACAGGATCGTATTGGCGTATACCGTATTTCTGCTGGCCATCTCTCTGAGCGTATTCAACCTGGAAGACACCGCCGGCAAAGGCATGCTGAGTTTGTTGAACATCGTCCTGATCGTATTGCCTCTGGTTAGCATTATCTTTTCAACGATCTACGTATACAACTCGACGGAGTTCATCGAGCTGCTGCTCTCTCAGCCATTGCAACGGAAAAGGCTCGTGCTGAGCATTTTCATAGGCCTGACAGTATCATTATTACTGGCATTCCTGGTGGGGGCGGGGTTGCCCATCCTTTTCTACAGCGGCTCGCAGGCAGGACTGGTCCTGATGGCCACCGGCATGGGATTGACCATCATCTTCGTTGCCCTTGCCCTGCTGGGATCGATGATCACCCGGGACAAGGCGAAAGGCATCGGGCTTGCCATCCTGCTTTGGTTTTATTTTTCTCTTATCTATGATGGCATCGTTCTGTTCATCCTGTTTCAATTCAGCGACTACCCGCTGGAAAAGATAAGCATCGTTCTCGGCTCGCTTAACCCCATCGACCTGGGCAGGATCGTTGTGCTTCTTAAAATGGATATTTCCGCCATGATGGGCTATACAGGGGCCGTATTCAGGGAGTTCTTCGGTGGTACAGGGGGCAGCCTGTACGCATGCCTGATCATGCTGATGTGGATATTCGTGCCTTTGTGGCTGGCTGTCCGGAAATTCAACAGAAAGGATTGGTGACAATTAAACCACGGGTCGTATGAAGAGAGATATTGAAAATAAAGAAGATATCCGTGAATTGATCGATGCTTTTTATGAGAAGGTCCGCAACGATGTCGTCATTGGCCCGATCTTCAATGACGTGGTAAAAGTAGACTGGAAGCATCATCTGCCCGTCATGTATGATTTTTGGGAAAACGTATTGTTTCAAACAGGTGGATATACGGGCAACCCGATGGTGACCCATATGCAGCTGCATCAGCGGCATCCCCTCTCCGGGGTGCATTTCGATCAGTGGATCCGGCTCTTTACCCGGACGGTAGACGAGCTTTTCGAGGGCAGGAACGCAGAGATTGCCAGACAACGGGCTATGTCCATTGCTCGGCTCATGCAGGTCCGGCTGCCTGCCCATTGACCAGCCCGGTGGCACGGGAATTGTGCCGGTTTTTGTATGCGACCAGATGAAATCCATATCACTTTCCGGGATATTTGCTTAACAGCCACCTTAAAGATACCCCACCAACCCCGGGGCCTGGTGATCGTCGCGGTCGGAAAGGATTGTCCGACCTTAAAAGTCCAGAACGAATACCTTTTCAGGATGTTGAACAGGCATCGCTTTGCCACCCTGTTCACTTATTTACTGGATTCCGCGGATGAACAGGAATTTGATAATCCTTTCGATATTAATAGAATGAGTGAAAGCCTGTTAAAAGTTACAAAATGGGCGTTTCAGCAGCCGGCTTTACGGGCTTTACCCGCGGGTTATTTTGCGGTGAACGTAGCTGCCGCGGCAGCATTGAAGGCTTCCATCAAAGCAGGCAGCAGAATTAAAGCGATCGTAAGCCGCTGTGGCCGGCCGGACCTGATAAAATATGAATTGCCCTTGGTCAGGCCCGCTTTATTATTGATCACTGCCTCGGAAAATGTATACATAAATGAATGGAACAAACAGGCTTATGAATGGCTGAATTGTGAAAAAGAGATAGTTGTGCTGGAAGGCGCCGTGGGTTCGCTTGAGGCGGCCGGCAAAGCCTATAAGATAGCGCACCTTACAACGGAGTGGTTTGAAAAGCATTTGATAATGAATACACTGCGACAAGGGGGGCTGGTAAGCGCAGGAACTTCCATAAACGATGATCTGTGAACGGCGTCCGGGTAGGAATTATTCTCCACACTGTGGAAAAAACTGTATTACCCCTGCCTGGACAATGAATAATAAAAGTAAATGAAAGGCCATGAAAAGGATCCTGCTCCTGCTGGATGGATTACATGAACCCTCCCGCATTTTAACTTCCATCCTCAGCATAGTGAAGACGGATCATTCATTTGTGCATATTATTCTTTTACACCGGTCGTATATTTTAGCCAATTTATCCTATCCGCTGACCACCGACCTTCCGCTGGTAGAGACACAACAGGAAGAGGATAGGCAGTTGCTGGAAGACAACCTGCAGCTGATCCAACACACATTTTCCATGTCCAAAGTAAATTACGACGTAGAACAAGGGGATGTCCCCCTGGAAGAAATATTGCAAAACAGCGCTTTTGCAGACCTGATCCTGGCAGATGCCCGGATCATGTTCTCGGACCTGCTTTACTTTCCCCTGCGTATTACCTTTAAAGATCTCCTGGCCGATGCGCATTGTCCCGTGTTGTTGCTCCGGGAAGATATCAGCCAGGTGGAAAGAATAGTGCTGGCTTACGATGGCAGTGATTCCAGCATCTATGCGATGAAGCATTTCAGCTATCTTTTCCCCATATGGCGTTCGCTGCCGGCTTACCTGGTGACCATTCAAGCCAGCGGGGATAATGAACTCGAGCACCAGCAGTATATCAGGAGCTGGCTGCCACGCCATTTCGACCATGTTGAAGTGGAGATAATGCAGGGCCGGGCATCGGAAGAATTGCCTGGTTTTATAAACCGGTACACCGACAATATGATCGTCGTAATGGGTTCCTATGGAAGGACCGCCGTCTCCCGGTTCTTCCGGCAAAGCCTGGCAAATGCCATCCTGGAGAAGACAGCAGCATCGTTATTCACCACCCATGAATAGAACAGACAGCGAATGCTTTATAACAAGGTCATCAGGTCATCCGGTATAAGCTCTTCCAATATCCCTGCAAGCTCCGAAGGCGTATCGGATTTTGCAAGGCAGGCCGCCGCGCCTAATTTTATACCCTTATCCCGGCAGTCCGCCGTCATGTTAGTGGAATGAAGAATGACCGGACAGACCTGTAGTCGCGCCCGTTGTTTTATAGCAGCCAGGCATTCAAAGCCGCTCATGCCTGGCAGATTTATATCGAGGAAAATAATATCCGGTGTCAGATAAGTAAGTTGTTGGAGCGCTTGCTCGCCATCCTTTGCCCAGGTGCATTTGTAAGGGATATTGACCTTGTTTAACGCCTCTACGAAAAGTGTTAGTTCGTCCTGATCGTCGTCGATCAGCAGTATATGTTTTTTCATATGCCTCTGTTTTATAAATTAATAAAACAATTACACAGAACAAAAATAGAGATGAGCATAATAGTCTTTTTTTTTATTTTTTGCCTTTTTTTTCTTATATTATATGATCCAGATAATATCCGGGTATACAGGGACATCCGCAATATGATATAATCTTTCAACGGAATTATATAACGGGTAGGGAAGATGATCCACTAACTTAGCCGTGAAAACGATATACTATGAACCATAGTGAGATGCAGGATCATCATTCCCCGGCAAGCCATGATCATCACGCCATGATGATCCGGGATTTTCGCAAGCGATTCTACACCGTTTTGGCGCTCACCCCGCCTATTCTGTTCCTTTCCCCGATGATCCTTCACTGGATGCACATCCCTTTTACTTTCCCGGGGTCCGACTACCTCCTCCTGCTGTTGTCCACCTTCGTCTTCCTGTACGGAGGCCGCCCCTTTCTTTCCGGCTGGTGGGATGAAATGAAAGACCGTAACCCCGGCATGATGACCCTTATCGGCTTTGCCATCACCGTAGCCTATGTATACAGTGCCGCCACTGTCGCCGGCCTGAAGGGCATGGACTTCTTCTGGGAACTTGACACCCTCATACTCATCATGTTGCTGGGCCATTGGATAGAAATGAAGTCTGTTGCCGGCGCTTCCAGGGAGCTTGAATTGCTTGTCCGGCTCATGCCCTCGGATGCGCATTTCATACAGGACAATGGGCAGGTGAAGGAGGTCAGGGCCAGCACGCTGGCGGCGGGTGACAGGATCCTCGTCAAGCCTGGCGAAAAGATCGCCGCAGACGGCGTAATCGCCGAAGGGGAAAGCTTCCTGAATGAATCCATGCTCACCGGGGAATCCCGGCCGGTACATAAGACCAAAGGGGACAAGGTCATTGCGGCAGCCATCAATGGCAACGGTGTCCTGAAAGTATCCGTAACACACAGTCCGGCCGATTCTTATCTCTCCCGGGTCGTCCAGCTGGTGAAAGATGCCCAGAAGGCCAGGTCCAGGACCCAGTTGCTGGCGGACACCGCAGCCCGGTGGCTAACCATCATTGCGCTCCTGGCAGGGATGGTCACTTTCACCTGGTGGTTCATCGATGGTAAAGGGCTGGCTTTCGCCATCGAAAGAATGGTGACCGTCATCGTCATTTGCTGTCCCCATGCGCTGGGCCTTGCCGTCCCACTGGTTGTTGCAAAATCCACCGCGCTCTCTGCTCAGAACGGGTTGCTCATCAGGAACCGGACGGCCTTTGAAAATGCACGCCGGATCACTACCCTGGTATTCGATAAGACAGGTACGCTGACCATCGGAAAATTCGAGGTCGTCCGTTACCAGTCCACCCTCGCAGCATTCACTCCCGAAGATATAATGCGATTAGCCGCCGCTCTTGAAAAGGGATCCGAACATCCCATCGCCACCGGCATACTCAAAAAAGTAAAAGACCTGGATATCGCGCCGGGCAATGCGGCGGATGTGCAAGCCTTATCCGGCGAAGGGATCACAGGCGTCGTGGATGGGAAAAAAGTAGCCGTTGTCAGCCCGCAATCCGTCACCGGGCTGTCTGCGGGCAAAGATCATCTGCAAAAGATCAATGCAGGTGAAACACTGGTATATGTTGTAGTGAACGACCAGGTTGCCGGCTTTATAGCCCTGGCCGATCAGGTACGCCCCGAATCCCGGGACGCCATCAGGACCCTCCATCAAAACCAGATTAAAACCACCTTGCTCACCGGCGACAACAAGGTCGTCGCCGAAGGTGTGGCCAAAGACCTGGGAATGGACAACTTCTTCGCCGAAGTATTGCCTCACCAAAAGCTGGAAAAAATTAAAGAGTTGCAAGGCCAGGGCGAGTTCGTGGCCATGACCGGGGACGGTGTGAACGACGCGCCCGCCCTGGCGCAGGCCGACGTCGGCATTGCCGTTGGCAGCGGTAGTGATATAGCCGCTGAAACTGCGGGCATCGTGCTGGTGAACAGCAATCCAAAAGATATCGTCAGCCTTATTCTCTTCGGCAAAGCCACCTATCGTAAAATGATCCAGAATCTCCTCTGGGCCACTGGCTACAACGTCATAGCCCTGCCATTGGCGGCCGGGGTTTTATATAAACAGGGTATATTGTTAAGCCCTGCCGCAGGCGCCGTTTTGATGAGCCTGAGCACTATCGTGGTAGCCATCAACGCAGGATTATTAAAAGTTAAAAAATGACCTCATATGGGTTGCGGAGCAGGTATATCAAAGCCCTTTTCGGAGGCTTTCTGCGTAAGCATTCGGCAACGGGCTGTCCTCTACTGCCCTGGCAGCCTTCTCCACATCGTAGGCAAAACGGATAAACTCCGCCCGGATAGTCTCTGAATGGGTGACACTGCTATCTTCCTGTATATGCAGTAGTACGTAGCCACCCCTGGGATCCCCATCCTTAGGCTTACCGATAGACCCGATGTTGATCGCGTGCCGGAAATGCTCCCGTCCATCGATCGCTGCGTTTAATACGCGATGATAGGGCTTATGTGTATGGCCAAAGCACATTACATCTGCTTCTGCCTGCTCCATGATCCGCAGTAGGCTCTTTTCATCGCGGTCCTCGAAAAGGTATTCATTGATCTTACGGGGGCTGCCATGCACCAGCAGAAGGTTCAGCTTATCCTGGTTCAACTGAAATTCCACTCTGATATGCGCCGGCAGGGTACGCAGGTACTTTCTTTCTTCCTCTTTCACCCGCTGATTGGTGAACGAAATGGATACAGCTCCATTGGCCTTCTCGACATCTGTCTTATAGGCGCAACCGCAATCGTCGCTGGAACGGCCGATGCCGAAATCATAGTTTCCGGCAATAGTGGGGATCCCCCGTCTACGGACCTCGTTGATCACCTCGTTGGGCCAGATATTGTAGCCCACCAGGTCGCCCAGGCAATAGATCGCATCGGGCTTTTGTTTTTCGACGTCGGCAAAAAAAGCTTCAAGGGCAGGGAGGTTGGCGTGTATGTCGCTGAATAAAGCAATCTTCATAAACGAAATATTAGCTGTAAGGATTTTTTACATGACTAAGCGCTCACTGTTTTCCCAAACCATTTGGATCGCAGCCAAAAGGCCAGGTTTACCAGGGCGATCAGGGCTGGAACTTCGACCAATGGACCAATGACCCCTGCAAAAGCCTGTCCCGAATTGATGCCAAATACACCGATCGCAACGGCTATCGCCAACTCGAAGTTATTGCCTGCTGCAGTAAAGGACAGGGCCGCGCTTTCTGCATAATCAGCTCCCAGGGACTTGCCAAAGAAGAACGTGACGGTGAACATCAGCGCAAAATAAATGACCAATGGGATCGCGATCCTTACGACGTCGAAGGGGATGGCGACGATGAGCTGTCCTTTTAAGCTGAACATGACGACAATGGTGAAGAGCAGGGCAACGAGGGTAATAGGACTGATGCGGGGAATGAATTGTTGCTCATACCATTCCTTTCCTTTGATCCTGATCAGGATGCTCCGGCTGATGAACCCGGCGAAGAAGGGAAGGCCCAGATAGATCATGACACTTTGCGCTATCTGCCCGATGCTGATATGGATAGCCAGCCCCTTCAAACCGAAATAGGGTGGCAACACCGTTATGAACAGCCAGGCGAATACACTGTAAAACAAGACCTGGAAAATACTGTTCAGGGCCACCAACCCGGCCGCATATTCGCGGTTGCCTTCCGCCAGCTCATTCCACACGATGACCATGGCTATGCAGCGGGCCAGACCGATCATGATCAGACCCACCATATACTCCGGCTTGTCCCTCAAAAAAGTGATCGCCAAGGTGAACATCAGCACAGGACCGATGATCCAATTCATGACCAGGGAGAGCGTTACTACCTTTGTATTCGTAAAGACCCGGCCCAGCTCTTCATATTTTACTTTGGCCAATGGCGGGTACATCATTAAGATAAGGCCGATGGCAATGGGCACATTCGTCGTTCCGGACTGGAATGATTGAATAAAGTTGGCTGCGTCCGGCCGGAAATATCCCACGCCCACGCCTGATGCCATGGCAAGAAAGATCCATAAGGTCAGGTAACGATCTAAAAAACTAAGTTTCTTTCTTTGGGCAGGATTGCAATTAGTTGCGCTCATATTGAATTATTTATACTAGCTGCAGCAGCCGGGGGCGCAGCAAGCCCCGTCCGCCGGTTTTTCTCCGTATACCGTGATGCTGTATATGCCCGCACCGGAGACCTTGAACTGCGCTATCTCTTCGGCGCCCAGGTAATTGGACAAAATATCATCGGGAATGATGATGGGCTTCTCTTTTTGCAGCGTTATGTTGACGAATCCATTCGATGCAATGATCTCCAGGTAAACCTTTTTTTGCAAGGCGCCCGCCACACAGCCGGCATACATTTCGGCCGCGTTGCGGATAGTTCCGGGGAGATCACCCGCCAACACCACATCCGAGATGCTAAAATGCCCGCCCGGCTTCAGGATCCGGCTGATTTCCCTGAAGGCCTGGTCCTTGTCGGGCACCAGGTTCAATACACAATTGCTGACGACCACATCGGCGATGTTGGATGTCACCGGCACTTTTTCAATATCACCCTGCCGGAACTCCACATTATGGAAACCCAGCCTTTCCGCATTTTGACGAGCCTTGTCGATCATGGCGGGTGTAAAGTCGATCCCGATCACTTTGCCAGCTTCCCCTGTCTCCACCCTTGCGATAAAACAGTCATTGCCGGCGCCCGACCCCAGGTCGATGACCACATCGCCCTTTTTGATCTGCGCGAATTGAGTGGGCAGACCACAACCAAGACCAAGGTCCGCATCCGGATTGTAACCTTCCAGGGCGCCATAATCGTCGCTCATGATATTGTAGACCTCGGTTGAGCAGCAGCCTGAGCCGCAGCAGGAAGCCTGGTTCGTCTCTTTATCCTGTAAGGCGATCTCGCTATACTTTTGGCGGACGAGATCCTTCAATTCTTCATTCGTTGCCATGGTAAATGTTTTAATTTAATATTGCTATATTGCGATGAATTCATGCAAAAAAATTACCCGCAGCAGCTGTCACCGCCTTTATAAGCGGCAAAAAGCGCCCCGATCTCTTTCTGATAATAATTCCAGGCCTTCGGTTCGATGCAATAGCAAACGCTGGTGCCTTCAATAGTACCCTGGATCAATCCGGCGTTCTTCAATTCCTTCAAATGCTGGGATATGGTCGGCTGCGCCAGACCCAGTTCATCCACCAGATCGCCGCAGATGCAGGCATTGGTCTTGATCAGATGCTGAATGATAGCGAGCCTGGCCGGATGCGCCAGCGCCTTCATCATGCCGGCCAGCCTGTTCTGCTTATCACTGAATATTTCCGATTTGGTCAGTCCCATGTTTCATTGTTTCATTGCAATATTACGATAAATGTGCTGAATAAACCAATAACCCTGAAAAATTTTCTCTTTAGTCCTTCCCTTTAGGCAGCCCATACATGAAAATACGTATAGACCCCCATTTACCCGGTAGGGAATAAAATATAAACCTTAACTTTTGTAAAGGATTCCCTGCATACGCAATTCGTATGGTCTATATATCCCCTGCAAGATCACCTCTTCTGAGACTACGTTGACGTTCCCTTGTCATAAAAAGATCGCGTTATTAATCATTAAACCTTCTCTTATGCACCGCAAGGATGCCGCCCTGCTATTGCAGGTAAGAGCCTACATTGACAGCAATCTCCATCGTAAGCTTCCCGTTGCCGCGCTCTGCCGGGAATTCAACACCAACAAGACTTCACTGCAAAAGAACTTCCGCGAATACAGCGGCCTGCCGCTGCACGCTTTCCTCTTGCAAAGCCGCATGGAAAAAGCGGAGGCCCTCCTGCGCGAAACAGACCATCCGGTGAAGTTCGTGGCCGTGGAATGCGGCTATAAGAAAGTCCGCAGCTTCAATAAGGCATTTAAGGGCTGGCGGCAGCTTTCCCCGGCCACCTACAGGAAGGGTGCGGTCAAAAGTAACACTTATGCTGCCGAAAGTTACACCGGCGGATTTGGAATACGGTTGTGCTGTGACGTAACTTTTTGATCGAAATCTTAAACCGATGCAACCTACGTGTCGAAAATGGATCGCGGATGTCTGCGCATACAGCCTTGTTTTCTTGTTCGTCTATACGGCTACCGCGAAACTTTTCCAATTCAACCTCTTCCAGTTCCAGTTGGATAGGTTTCCCTGGATTCAGCACGTTGCCACGACCCTGGTTTGGGCAGTGCCCGCCCTGGAGCTGGCGGCGGCGGGCTTGCTGCTGGCAAGACCGGTAAGAAGAATAGGATTTTATGTCTCGCTCGCGCTGATGGTGCTCTTCACTTCGTATATCTCGTTGATGCTGGGATCCGGAAAACACCTGCCTTGCTCCTGCGGTGGCGTCGTTGGATGGATGACGTGGCGGCAGCACCTGGTATTCAACCTGGCTTTCATCGGCATCACCATCGCCGGATTAGTTTACTCACCACCTAAAATAAAGTTTTATGAAACCTAGAATCCTTGGCCTGGTAGTGGTCGTCCTGGCCCTCTCTCTCTCTGCCTACACCACGCATGTCGAAACGAAGAAGGATGCAAAGTTCGGCACCTACTACTGGTTCCAGCTGGATGCCGGCGGCGAACCGCAGACAATGTCTCATCTGATCTACCAGTCGAATGATCCGTACTGGTGCAGCTTCATCGGACTGGGCGCTTATTGCGTAGGCGCTTATACGTCCTATACACATGATGAATATGGGTACCATGCAGCCGGCTACCTGGTGACCATGCATTATTATCTGCTATGAACTATCGGATTCGGATGTTCTGCTGCATCTGCGGATTAAGGTCCAGCACCTTGCGGGGAATGGCATAGACGTAGCGTGGATCATTAGGCGGAAGCGTATAGGCCGTGCCGTTCACAGTACGGGTGAGGGTGATGGCCATGGCTGTGTCCTTGTTCAGCCGGCGCAGGTCCGTCCACCGGAGACCGCGGTAAAGCAGCTCCTTTCTTCTTTCCTGCAGCACCTGTTGAAGCGCATCTGCAGCATCGACGGCCGTATGCGGTACAAATGTACCGCTCATCCATCGTGTCTCCAGGAGATGGTTGAGGTCCGCCATGGCGGAAGGCACATCCCCGGTCCTTGCAAAGCATTCTGCCCGGGTGAGATACACTTCATCGGTGGCAAGGCCGCAAAAAGCATAGGCGCTCTCGTCATACCACCCGAAGAAGTAACGGCCGCTCTCGAAGAAGAGGGCTTTCCGCAGGTCATTGGCCCCATAACTGGCGAAGAGAACGCTGTCCGTCAAGCTTCGCCCGGCGACGGAAGGACCGCTGGAAGTATAGGTCGCGCCGAAGATCACTTCCGGGTTGCTTCGGGTAAAAGGCAGCGGATTATGGGCGTCCAAAGTATTATAATCCTGTAAGACAGGCCGTATTTCCAGGCACGAGCCGGCATACTGCAGCGCCTTGGTCCAGGCGCCTGCGCTGAGGTAGACCCTGGCCAGCAACGCATAGACGGCCAGCCTGGAAGGCCGGGTAGCGTACCGGGTCGTGTCCGGCAATAAGGTGGACGCCGCAACCAGGTCATTGATCACCTGGTCATAGGTTTCCTGTACGGAAGCCCGGGTGAATTTTTCGTTCACATCCGTAGATTTTCTCAGGGGAAGTCCCAGGGCCTGCATTGCTGTGCCGCTGTCATAGACGGGCGAGAACACCTGTGCCAGCTGGTAATAGGCAAAGGCCCGGAAGAACAAGGCGCTCCCCTGGACATTATTCCAGGCCGCCTGTGCGTCGGGTGAGGGATGGATGGCTTTCAGTCCTTCCAATGCCACATTGGCATAAAGGACGGTCCTGTAAGGAAGGTCCCAGTCATTTACCTCTTCATCCGTATAGATGTCGGTGGCCCAGACGACGGCCCGCTGGTCGATTGTCTTGTATTGTCCATACTGCGGCCCCGTCACATAATAGTCGTCGGAACCCGTCTCTCCCAGGCTAGGATAACCCAGCCCGCCATACCCGTTCATCACCACATCGTTGTCCAGCAGCGCCTGGCAGTCGGCAATGGTGGACGGCACGGCGATAGACTGATCCGGATGCGTGTCCAGGAAGGCCCCTTTCTTACAGGCGCCACAGAGGAGGGCCTGCAGGACAACCAAACGCAACAGCTGACGTGGATCCATGATAAGAAATTAAAAATTAACATTTACACCCACCGAACACCGGCGCCCTTCCTTCGGTATATTGATATAATAGGGATCGATCCCCGAATGATTGGCCCTCCACAGCAAGCCCAGGTTGGAGACATAGCCGTAAAGCCGGAGATTGCCAAATGGCAGCCACGCATGCTGCGTTTTGTCAAAGTCATAGCTGAGCTGGATATCCTCCAGCCGGATATGATCGGCCCTTTCCACCAGGGTGCTTGAGTTGCCATAGAAAAGGTCCCTGAAGTTGCTGCCGGGATATCCTGTGGACGGCACGTAGGTAGTGCGCTCGTCCCCCGGATGCTGCCAGCGGCGCGCATAATCGCCATGGCCTACCCAGGTGTTGAAAAGGCCCGTGTAGCTAATGGAAGGCCGCCTGAAATAATAACCCAGCTTATAGCTGATGTTACACGAAGCCGTGAAGGACCGCCAGCGGAACGTATTTCTCATCGCCCCGAAAATGGAGGGCTGGGAGGGACCATGATAGATCATGCTATCGATGTTCGTATTATTATAGATCGACGCCCAATCCTTGCTGGCCTTTCCATTATAATAGCCCAGGGGGTCGCCGGTGGCCGGGTCAAGCCCCATCCATCTGAAGCTGTAGATGGCATATAAAGGCTGGCCTTCACGTGGACTGATGACGTTCGGATCCAGGTATTTCTTACCGGCAGCGACAGGCAGCAGGTATCTTTTTACATTCGACACAGCCCTGCTGAAAATAAAATTCGTCGTCCATTTCAATATTCCGTTCAGATTGTGCGTCTCCAATTGCAGATCGATGCCCGTTCCCTGCATGGAGGCGGTATTGCCATAGTAGAAACCCGGCACGCCGGGGTTTTGGATGAGCCCCAGCGTCGGATCGCCGGCGGCAGGCGCCATCAGATCTGCGGCCTTCTTCCGGTAGTATTCCACACTGCCCGAGATGAGTCGCTTCCTGCCGGCAAAATCCAATCCAACGCTCATGGCGCCCACCTGTTCCCATCGGAGATGGGGGTTGGGGAGTCCCTGTATATACCCGATGGTATACGGCGTGCCGGTGATCCCTCCCTGTGCATAGGTGGCGGTGGTATAGGCGGAAGCCAGCCGCGATATATTGCCGCTGCGGCCATAAGTAGCCCGCAGTCTCAGGTAGGACAATGCCGCCAGATGATAAAATGATTCGTTGTTGATCTGCCAGGCGACGCCTGCCGACCAAAGGGGCACTCCTTTCTGGTTGGTCTTCACGCCGAAAAGGTTGGCTACATCTTCCCTCGCGCTGGCCGACAGCGTATATAGATTATGGAAAGTATAAGAGGCATTTGCGTAATAGCTGATGAAATGATCCACCAGCTTCGTGGACGGTGCATGGCCGGGGATAGGGGCCGGGCTGAACATTTGCCAGCCGGTGTAGCTGGAGTCGTAGTCGATGGAGGAATAATAGGAGCCATTCTCGGGATTGTATCCATATTGCCTGTCCGAACGCCCTGTGGTCACCAGGCTCCTGATCTCATAGCCGGCAATGGCCGTCAGCGTATTGCGACGGGACCAGGTATGATTGTAATTCACCTGCAGCCTTCCCTGATGAGCATTCGTCTCCTGGTTGCTGAGATCCAGGATCCCGCCTTGCCGGATCGGGTAAGTCAGGCCATGCGTGACAGGGTCCACCTGGACATAGCTGTTGATCAGGTCCCTGCTGTAATAAGAATCACCGCCATACAGGTTGCTTCCCGCTGCACCTCCATTCTGATATTGATATTTCAGCTCCAGGTTCAGTGAAGGACTAAATGTATAGTGAGCGCCCAGGTTGATGAGGAGGTCATGGAGCTTATTAGTGTGTTCAGATGCCTGCCGGTCTTTCAGGGGTACATAGCTCCAATCCGGGAAACCCAGCTGGGACGCTGCCTGGAGATAATCGGGTCCATAGTCCAAGGACAATGGAAGGGGATGGCCTTGCGCGTCGGCCAATTGGGCATAGGGATAAAAACCTCTGTTTGCATGCGTGCTCCGGTAGTTATATCCGGGATTACCGTCGTGCCGGCTGGTAGTATGGATAAAGTTTACACCCGCGTCTAAATACAAGGGAGCGCTGACCCTTAGGATATTTTGCAGGCGCAGGGACACCCGGTCAAAGGAGGATCCCGTCAGGTTCAAAGCATTGTGGTCCCAGCCGGCCGAAAGATAATAGCCTGCATTTTCCGTGCTGGCCGAGGCCTGGATGAAATGCTGCTGGCTGACGCCGCCGCGATAGAGATATTTACGGAGGTCCCTGCGGATATCCTGTCCCTTCATGGCTTCGATACCATCCTGCTGCCCTTGTGAGAGCTTTTCCACCACGGGGGTGAACGGGGTAGTATTGTCTGGAGTAAAATATCCCCGTCCATAAAGGTCTTTCTCCCATTCTATAAAGTCGGCGCTGGAAATATTAGATACATTGTACAGGTCGGGCTTCGACTGCAACGTGACCGAGCTGGTATAGCTGAACACGGGTCGGGGCGTCCTGAAAGAACCGGCGCTGTCATCGACCTTTCCCCTGCGGGTGTTGACCACAATGACCCCGTTGCTGGCCCGGACGCCCCAGATAGATGCGGCGGCGCCATCTTTTAATACCGAGATACTTTCGATGTCGCTAGGGTTGATATTATCCAGGTCGCCATCATACGGAAAATTATCCAGCACGATCAGCGGGGCCGCATTCGCATAAAGCGTGCTGCGTCCCCTGACCAGGAACTTTTCGCGGATGGGCGTTCCATCGGAGGATTGCCCATGATTGGACAACATGCCGGGCAGGAGGTTCTCTATCCGGTCCGTCACGCCGGTGGATACGGTCCGGTTTAGCAGTTGCCGGTCGATATAGCCAAAAGAGCCGGTGGCCCGTTCTTTCGGTATCCGTTGATAGCCATTGCTAACGGGAGCAACTACATTGTAATGCTGCAGCTCCGCGGGCTTTTCTTTCATCCGCAGGTGAAGGGAGCTCCTGCCCGCTGTCTCAACGCGCAACGGGTCCATGCTGACATGGCGGCACAACAGCACCGCATCCGGATCAACCCGGAGCCCAAAATCTCCGGTGGAATCCGTCAATGTCATTTCCTTTGTCCCTTCGACAACAATGGTGACGCCGGCGAGGGGATCGCCCTTCATATCCGTGATCCTCCCCCGCAGACCAATCAGTGTATCCGAAGCAACATTCCTGAAGAACCCGGATGCTGTGCGATTCTTCCTTTTGATCACATAAGTTTTCCCTTCCAGCGTATAATCTCCGGGGCCCACCCCAAAATAGATCTTCAGGAAATTTTCCACGGTCATTTGGTGTATATCCACCGTTACTTTCCTCTCCATGAGCCTGGATTCGTTTTGGAAAAAGCAAAAGTACCCTGTCTGCTGCCGGATGATATCGATGATTTTCCGGACTGTTATATTTTTTTCATGGCAATCGAAAGTCGCCTGGGCATCTGCGGAGGAGCTGACATGCATGAGAAAAACCATAATAATGGCAGCATAGATACGCATGGAATAGCAGTGTTTATGGTGTTACGGTCACTTTGTTCCCTTCCCGCACAAAATGCACATCCTCGTTGGTCAGGTAATTCAGGATGGCCGAAAGGCTTGCATCCCGGGAATACTCGCCGTCATAAATAGATTGCGCAGCGGGTACTTTTATTTCCACGTCTATCCCATACCACAAGGACAGCTCATGCATGACGGTCGGAATGTCTGCATGAATAAAGTAGAAAATGTGGTTCTTCCAGGCCAGGACAGATTCCGGATCGACGGACTGCTGTATTTGCCAGTTCTTTTGCCGGTCGATGTTCACCTGCTCATTCGGCATCAACATTTTTTCACGATGCCCATCATGAACGGCGATCTTTCCTTTCAATAGCGTGGCGGTTACGCGTCCTTCATCGTGGTAGGCCCTGACGGTGAAGCCTGTCCCCAGCACCCGGATGGTGACATTATGTACATTGACATGAAAAGGCTGCGCGGCGTTCTTAACCACTTCAAAATATGCTTCGCCGGTGAGCGTCACTTCCCTGCTTCGCCCGTTGAAGCAGGTGGGATAGGATAGGGTGGAGGCGCTGTTCAGCCAGACCCTGGTCCCATCCGGCAATACCAGCGAATACTGCCCGGCACGGGGAGTGGATAATGTGTTGAACTGAGGCCCTTCCATCCCTTCCCGGATGGCTGAAGTCGCAGGAACATAGATGAGGGCGCTGTCTGTTTTTATCAGCCTGGCGCCGTATTGCAGGGCTACATTTCCCCGCGGGAGATATTGCAGCTTAAGCTGCTGTCCGCCTGCAAGGGTCAGCGTCGCTTTATTACCGCCGCCATATAGGTCGGCCGCAGTGCCGGGGACAGCACTCCGGAGCTGGTCCTTTTGAATGTCCGGGGCATTTTCCTGATGTCGAAGGGCGAACCTCACGCCGCCTCCTGCTGCAACCAGGGCAAGACAAAGCGCCAAGGCTTGCCAGCCCTGCTTCTTATAAAAAGGCTTCTTTTCTCCACCGCCTATGATCAACAACGCCCGGGAAAGCGCACTTGCCACATCCATAGCCGGCATTGTCCGGGAGGCGCCCGCCGTCAATCCATCCGGACTATCCTCAGGGAAGAAGGATTCATCCGTTCCCCCTGCATTGTCATGCTTATGATCCCTCACCAGCGAAAGCCGGTGGCTGGTGCATCCTTCTCTCACCTTATCCATGACCAACCGCCGCAATTCATCCTGCGTGAATAGCCCCTCCCGCACCTTCCAGGCGTCGACAAAGCCTGCCAGGATGATGCTTTCTGCTATGGCCGGATCAGCCACCGCTTTGCAGGCGCAATGATACAGCCCCGGATACATAGCCTCGAAGTAATGGGCGAATGCATCCCGGTGACCTTCTGTAAAAAGCACAAACCAGTTGATGTCGTTGTCGCTTCTTTGGCTACGGCGGATAAACGATGGTTGTTTCATTTAAATAGCATTGGACAGGCGGCGGAAGGGCAGGCCGCATTGGGTTAATGAGGAAAAAATGCACTAAACAGTAGCGTTAGAGCAATGAAAGCTCTGCCAAGGTCTCCATGAGGAGAAAATACCTATTCCGGCGGTCGGAAAAGATTTTATTTGGGTAATCTGGTCTCAATTGCAGTTGTTAAGGCTCGGGTTAAAAGTACAATAATTTTGATTATGTAGAAAAAAAGCTACGACTGCCAGGCAGGCTTTTTCATGGAGCCAAAGTAAACACTTAGTCTTGAAGTCATTGCGTTTATCCGCTCACTGCCACGGCACAGTTTTTTATCTCCCTGGTCCATGCGATATCTCGTACTGGCAACGGATTATGACGGTACCCTCGCCGACCAGGGGTGCGTATCAGAAAATATACTGAATGAGCTTCAGGCTTTTAAGGCGGCGGGCCGTCGCCTCATCCTGGTGACAGGCCGGGAAATGAAGGACCTGGTGGAAGTATTCCCCGACTATAAGATCATCGATTACATTGTCGCGGAGAATGGCGCCCTCCTGCACGAGCCAGCCACGGGAAAAGAGCAGTTGTTGGGACCTCCCCCCGACCCATCGTTTGTCCAGGCCCTGCAGGAACGGGGCGTGCACCCCCTATCTGTGGGGAAAGTGATCATCGCCACCTGGGAACCGCACGAAAAGACAGTGCTGGAAGTGATAAAAGCCTCGGGCAGCGAAAGACAGGTCATCTTCAACAAAGGCGCGGTGATGATCCTTCCTCCGGGCGTCAACAAAGCCACCGGCCTGCAAAAGCTGTTGCACTCCTTACACCTCTCGGTTCATAATGTGGTAGCCATAGGCGATGCTGAAAATGACGGGGCGCTGCTGCAGGTGGCCGAGTTCGCCGCAGCGGTTTCCAATGCGCTGCCCGGGTTGAAATCCCTGGCGGACAGGGTGACGGAGGCAGGCCACGGACTGGGAGTGGTTGAGCTGATCCATGACATGCTGGCCACGGATCTCAAAGAATGGGACCGCCGGCTGACCAGGCATTATCTCCACCTGGGCGAGCTGGAGGATGGATCGCCTTTTCTGATCAGTCCCTATTGCAAAGGGGTCCTGCTGGCCGGCGCTTCCGGCAGCGGAAAAACTACTTTCACGCTGTCCATCGTGGAAACCATGATCAAACAAGACTACCAGTTCTGCCTCATCGATCCGGAAGGGGACTATCTGCAGCTGCCGGGCGCCGTGGTCATCGGCAACGACAAGGTGCTTCCGCCAATGGAGGAGATCCGTCATCTGCTGATCGAGCCGGCTCAGAATGTGGTTATCTGTACCCTGGCCATACCCCTGGCAGACAGGCCGGCGTTCTTCGCAAAATTCCTCACCGTCTTCCTGGACCTCCGGAAGGAATTCGGACATCCACACTGGCTCCTGCTGGACGAAGCCCATCACCTGGTGCCGGGCCAGGCGGAGACACTCGCGGACAAGCTGCCGGAAGAGTTTAATAACTTCATTATCATCAGCACCTCTCCTCATCAGTTAAGCACAACCTCTCTTTCCAGGGTAGGCACCGTGATTGCCATCGGGAGAGACGCGGCATATCCTTTCCGGCAATTCTCCGAAAAGCTGCAGCTACCCATGCCGGCGCCTATTCCCGACCTGTCTGAAAATGAGATAGCGATCTGGAACAGGGAAGAGGACGGCAAGCCTGTCTACAAAGCGCGGTTCCATCTACCGGTGCAGCTGCAACAGCGGCATAAGAAGAAATACGCGCAAGGCGACATGGGCTACAACAGCTTCATCTTTACGGGGCCAGAGAATAAAATGCATCTGAAAGCCAACAATCTGATGCTCTTTGCTCATATCGCCGAAGGCATCGACGCGGAAACATGGCTGTTTCACCTCCACCGAAAAGATTTTTCCCGCTGGTTCAGAGATACCGTGCATGATGAAGAACTGTCCAAAGTGGGAGAGGAGGCGGAAGGGATCAGCGACACCGAGGCATCCAAAAAACACATATTGTCCTATATCTCGACAAAATACACGGCATAGAATAATAAAAAGCCGCCGGCTTTCGCCGACGGCCACTGGGTTGTTATAGGGATTATTTCTTTTTGGCCGGGGACTTTTTCCGTGTGGTCGATCTCTTCCGTGCAGCCGATTTTTTCTTCGGCGCTGATTTCTTTTTAGGGGCCGCCTTTTTCTTTGCGGCGCTCTTCTTCTTCGGCACCTTCGCTCCTTCCTTACGTGCTTCGGATAGCCCGATGGCGATGGCCTGCTTCCGGCTCTTCACCGTCTTGCCGCTTCGCCCGCTTTTCAGCTGGCCCCTTTTCTTTTCATGCATAGCCTTTTCCACTTTGTTGCCCGCTTTTTTGGAATACTTTGCCATAGAATTTAATTTTAGTTAGCGATACATTTTTTTGCCTCCTTTGCTTCCATTTTCTTCAACGCCTTGAATTCCTTCCCCTCTATTTTATTGTAATTGATAAAAAAATCCTCCAGCTGGCTGGTGATCTCCTCCGGAAGGTCCGAAAGGGTCCTTACTTTTTCAAAAATGTTGGAGCAGTCCGGAATGGCCAGAAATCGGTCGTTGCGGATCAATTGCTTTTTTCCTTTCTCCTTTGACTGTTCGGCCATGAGGCCGCCAATGATCCGGCATTTCATCATACAGCCGGGAAAGCTGTTGAATTCCGAAATGACAATGACGTCCAGCGGATCGCCATCCTCGCCTTTGGTATCGGGGATGAACCCAAAATCGTACGGAAAAACCATGCCCGAAGGCAGGATCTTCTTCAACTTGAAAAAATGGCTCTCCTCATCATAATCATATTTTTGAGCACTGCCCTTGGGGGTTTCTATTACTACGTTTACACAGCTCATACTTTTCTTTATTATCTTATCGTTAAAAAAACGGGCCAATATTTGTTCGCTCGTACATAAACACAAATTGGCCATGGATTGGATTCAACTGGTCTTTGGTGAAGGAAAAGACCTCAACGCACTGCAGATGACCAGCCGCGCCGTGGTGGTCTTCTTCATTACCCTCGCGCTGATCCGTATTGCAGGGATCAGGACGTTCGGAAAAAGATCCGCGATGGACAACGTCGTCATCATTATGCTGGGATCCATCCTAAGCCGCGCTGTGGCGGGCGCATCGCCGTTCATGGCCACGGTGACAGGCTGTCTTGCGTTTGTCCTGGTACATCGTGGGTTGGCCTGGCTAAGCCTTTACAGCGACCTCATTGGAAAATTCGTAAAAGGAGAAAAAGCCTGTCTATATGCTAACGGTTCATTCAACGAAAAAAATATGCGCAAGGCACGCGTCAGCGATAAGGATATAAAAGAAGGGCTGCGCCTTGCTATCAATGAAGAATCCATCGACCACGTGGAGGCGATCTATATCGAAAGGAACGGGGAGATCAGCGTAATTAAGAAAAAATAAGATGGGGAAAATAATGCCCACTGTCGTAAGTGTTCTACAATGAAAAGATCAAAGATATCCATCTATGCAGCCCTGGGAGCCAACATCGCCATCGCAGCAGTGAAATTTATTGCGGGCGGTGTCACGGGCAGTGCCGCCATGATCGCCGAAGGGGTCCACTCTATCGTGGACTCGGTGAACGAGCTGCTGCTGTTGTACGGTATTTACAGCAGCAATAAAGAAAGGGATCAATATCACCCTTTCGGGTATGGGAGGGAATTATATTTCTGGTCTTTCATTGTTTCCATCCTCATTTTCGCATTGGGCGCCGGCGTCTCCTTCTACCAGGGGGTTGCCCACCTGAAACAGCCGGCCATCACGGGCTCCCTGTTTTGGAACTACATCGTGCTCATCTTTTCACTGCTCTTCGAGGGTATTTCTTTAATCATTGCATTCCGGCAGTTCCGAAGTGCGAATACGGAAGGGTCATTGCTGGACGCCGTTATTCGCAGTAAGGATCCGGCATCATTCATGGTGCTTTTCGAGGATGGCGCAGCCGTGACGGGCCTGGTGCTGGTGCTGGCCTGCCTTTTCATCGGGGATATCACCCACAACCCTTATTTTGATGGGATCGCGTCGCTGCTGGTGGGATTGATCCTCACCGCCGCCTCTGCCCTCCTGGCCAGGGAAAGCCGCAGCCTGCTCATCGGCGAAGGCATTTCAGCAAAGACGGAAAAAGCGATCATCGACCTGATAAAAAGAGATCGCAGCGTCGTCTCCACTCCCCGGATATTTTCCCTTTACCAGTCACCGGAGGAAGTGCTCCTGGTCATACTCCTGAACTTCAAGCCCAAGCTGACGGTGGGAGAGCTCAACGATCATATCGACGACATCAAAAGAAATATCCGCGAGCAATGGCCCAAGATCGCTTATATCGTTATTCAGCCGGAAGAGGGCGGTTGAGCTTCTTCAGGATCTTTTCCATGTTGACGCCCTTGCCTAACACGGGCTTGAACAGATCTCCCACGGCCTTGATCCTGTCCATTGCATTGACCAGTGTGAACTGCGCCATCTTCAGGCCTTTTTTCACTTCCTCCCAATGCAGGGGCATGGAGACGGTCGCGCCAGGCTTGGGTCGCACCGAATAAGGCGCCGCCAGCGTGGCCTTGGGCCTGTTCTGCAAATAGTCTACATATATTTTCCCTTTTCGCTTATCGGTCATCCTTTCAATGCTGGTGAAGGCCGGAAGCTCGGCATGAACACGGATGGCGATGAGCTTACCGAATAGCTGGCACTCGTCATACGTATATTTAGCGCCCATAGGTATATAAATATGAATGCCCGTTGATCCCGAAGTCTTGCAATAGCCCGGCACATCCAGGTCATCCAGTATAGCCTTTGTCACCTGCGCGGTCTGGATCACCTGCTCGAAAGGGTTCTTTTCCGTAGGGTCCAGGTCGATGATACACCAGTCGGGGTGATCCGGCTTCAGGATAGTGCTGTTCCAGGGGTTCATCTCGATAGCGCCCAGGTTGGCCATCCATAGCAGGCTTGCCTCATCCTCGACGACGAGAAAATTCTTATCTTCTCCCTTGGACGTATGATAGGGAAATTGTTTTACCCACCCGGGTGCCGTAGCCGTAACGTCTTTCTGGTAAAAGCTCTTGCCGGCAATGCCATTGGGGTAGCGGTTCAGCGACTGCGGGCGGTCTTTCAGATAAGGAAGGATATACGGCGCTGCCTGGTAATAGTAGTTCAACAGGTCCCGCTTCGTGTATTTTTCCTTCGGCCAGAAGATCTTGCCAAGATTGGAAAAGCTCAGCTCATGCCCGTTCACCGATCGCACCTGCGACGCATCCCCGGGATTCAGTAAAGTTCTTCTTCCCCTGTCCTTTCCGGGGGCCAGTATCTTTGTCGTATCCAGCTTCCGCTTCACCACTTTTTCCACTGGCTCCGCTTTTTCCCTGCCCACTTCCTTTGCGCTTTTATCCTCCCGCATACCTTCGAAAGAAGGATGCCGCATGACGCCGTCATCCGTCATTTCCCGGAATGAAACCTCGCACAGCAGCTCCGGCTTCAGCCAGACTGCTTTGGCCTCCGGGGGATCCGGCCTGAACCTTGACGGCTTGTTGATATCCGGTACCACGGCAAATGGACAGGTTTTGCGAACCAGGGGCCTGAATCGTTGTAACAGCTCTTTTTGCAACGCCTGGCTAAACCCGGTGCCTATCTTCCCTGTATATTGTAATTTCCCTTTTTCGAATACACCCACCAGCAACGAGCTGAAAGGTTTGCTGCTGCCTTTATTAAGCGTATACCCTCCGATGACGACCTCCTGCCGGCTGGCCGTCTTTATTTTCAGCCAGTCTCGCGTACGGATCCCCGGAGCATAAACGCTCTCGTCCTTTTTGGCGATGATGCCCTCCAGCCCCATTTTACTGGCCGCTTCAAAGAATTCAGTACCGCTGGCCTCATAGTACTCACTGACGCGTAAAATATCGTTCTTCGGCGCTATGGACGCCAGCCATTGCCTTCTTTCGCTCAACGGGAGTTTCGTCAGGTCCTGGCCATCCAGCCACAGTATATCGAAAAGATAATAAAAGAGCTGGCCGTCCGCCTCGCTGCGCCATTCCTGCAGTTGGCTGAAATTGGAAAGTCCTTTTTCATTCAGGACCACGATCTCTCCGTCCACTACGGCATCGACCTTCCACTCTTTCAATGCCTGGTGGATGGGATAGAACTTCTCATTAAATGTCTTATTATTCCGGCTGCGCACCTCCACTTCTCCTTTACGCAGGTAGGCAATAGCCCGGTAGCCGTCCCATTTGACCTCGTATGACCATCCTGCTTCATCAAAAGGTTTGTCCACCAGCGTGGCCAGCATGGGGGATACGTTCTTCAGGATGGGGGATCTACGGCCGGCGGGCGCTTTTTTTTTTGCCGGCGGGGAAGATCCTTTCTTCGAAACACTGACAGCCTGGTTGCTGATCCACTGCAACGAGCGGGGATTTGCCGCCACCTGCTCCAGTGTTTTTTTCGAGAGGACCGATTTTTCCTTTTCCGTCACCGGCTCCTCCGATGCATACTTATCCCGGTGCTTGATCAGCAGCCAGGAGTTCTCCCCTCTGCCCCGGGTCCGCACCAATGCAAACTCACCTTTCAGCTTTTTCCCTTTCATCCTGAATTTAAGGGACCCTGCATGCAGCTCCTTACGGAGCTCCTTGTCCTGGGCCTCCTTGCTGCCGTTCGTCGGCGCCAGTGGTTCATAAGTGCCTTCATCCCATACGATGACGGTACCGGCCCCATAATTACCCTCGGGAATAATGCCTTCAAAATCCTTGTAATCCCAGGGATGGTCCTCCACCATCATCGCCAGCCGCTTGTCCGCCGGGTTCAATGAAGGGCCCTTGGGTATCGCCCAGCTTTTCAGCACCCCCTCCATTTCCAGCCGGAAATCATAGTGCAGGCGCGACGCGGCATGCTTCTGTACGACGAACTGAAGGGCCTTTCCGGAGGGCTTACCTCCCTGGGGCTCCGGCGTCGCGGTAAACCGACGTTTCTTCTTGTATTCTTTTAATGCCATAAAAGAGATTCCTTCAAAACCTTTGCCATCCTTCTTACTATAGTTTGGTCCACCGTTTGTATATGTTTTAGTGTAATTTCGGGAAGATCGCTTAAACAAACCTCCCATTATAGAATAGATGGATCAACCTTTAAAAATTCTTCTGATCGATGACGATTCGGACGACCGGGAGATTTTTTCGCTGGTAATGAAAAGTATACACCCTTTTTCAGAAACGGACGACGCGATTGACGGTTACGAAGCACTGGATAAGCTGAAAAGGGATGGCTATACCCCGGATCTTATTTTCCTGGACCTCAATATGCCCAGGATGAATGGGTTGGAATGTCTTCGGGAGATCAGGCGGATCGAACGCCTGACCCGGCGTCCCGTGATCGTCCTTTCGACTTCCTCCAACCCGGTTGACATTTCCGCAAGCCGCGCGGCCGGCGCCACGGATTACATCGTCAAGGGTAATGAAATTCAAACTATTAAAAAGCACCTGGCTCAGGTCTTGCAAAAATATAACCCCCGATCTCCCACCCATGAATGATCTTTTCCAGGATATAAATGCCAGCGAGCTGGAGGGAGCGGCCCAAACCTGGCTGGCCGCCATCATCCATTCTTCCGATGATGCCATTATCAGCAAGACCCTGGACGGTATTGTCAGCAGCTGGAATGAAGGCGCCCGGCGAATCTTCGGTTACGAGGCGGCCGAAATGATCGGACAACCCATCCTTCGGTTGATCCCCCCTGACAGACTGGGCGAAGAACCGGCAATATTGGAACGATTAAAAAGAGGCGAGCGGGTTGATCATTTCGAGACCAAACGAGTTACCAAGTACGGGGTCATCCTGGATATCTCGCTTTCCATCTCCCCCATCAGGGACAGTAAAGGACAGATCATTGGCGCCAGTAAGATCGCACGGAACATCACCGGTCAGAAAGAGGCCGAACGTATTATCAATGAAGGAAAGGAAAGGTTCCGGCAGGAGCTGGAAGACACCGTGCGGGAAAGGACCCGCGAGCTGGCCGAGATGAATCACCGCCTTACCAAATCCAACCACGAACTGGAACAATTTGCCTACATAGCCAGTCACGACCTGCAGGAGCCGCTGAGAAAGATCCATGTTTTTTCCGAGCTGCTGGAGGAAGGCCTCAACAGCGGCGCAGACGCCGCATCCCTGGCCAAATACCTCCATAGGATCAAAAACGCTTCTCTCCGCATGTCCCGGCTGATAAAAGATGTCCTGGAATATTCCAGGCTGTCGCGTGCTGAGCTGGTCATTGCCCCCGTGGATCTCAACGAGATCATTAAAGAGGTGCTGATGGAGTTCGATCTCTCGGTAGCCGAAAAGAAAGCCATCATATCCGTTGGCCCGTTGCCCGTTATCAACGGGATAGGATCCCAGTTCCGTCAGCTTTTTCGCAACCTGGTCGGCAATTCCCTTAAATTTTCTCAACAGGAGCCCCGCATTTCGGTCCGGGCGGAAAAAGCTACGCCAGCTGAGCTTCCGGACACCCTTCCACGAAACGGGACATCGAAATTTTTTCGCATCAGCTTCCAGGACAATGGCATCGGCTTCGAACAGCAGCATGCGGGTATGGTCTTCGGGATCTTCCAGCGCCTCAATAGCCAGGACGCCTACAGCGGCAGCGGCATCGGCCTTGCCTTATGTAAAAAGATCGTGGAAAATCATGATGGCGCCATTACGGCGACAAGCGAACCCGGCAAAGGCGCCACATTCAACGTCTTTTTGCCCGCTTGATCGATTCCCCTCTTACTCTACGGCAGTGAGTTGTTTTTTACCTATTTTTACCAATCATATTTATTTATATCTAACATGGCATTATTGGAAAAGCAGTTATATGTCAGGCGCAGTAAATTGAAAGGAGCAGGAATGGGATTATTCACCAGAAAGCCCATCGCAAAAGGGACAAAGATCGTGGAATACAAAGGCAGGATCTCTACGTGGAAAGAAGTGGACGATCGCAATGGGCTCAACGGCTATATTTATTATGTCAACAGGAACCATGTCATCGACGCCTGGACCTATAAAGCGGCGCTCGCCCGTTATGCCAACGATGCAATGGGGCCTATTCGCACCCCGGGCATGCATAACAACAGTAAATACGATAATGAAGGATTAAAGGTGTATATCTATGCTGTGAAGAACATCCCTGCCGGCAGCGAGATCCTCGTCGCCTATGGAAAGGAATACTGGGACATTATCATGGATAATATCGCCTCAGCCAAGTAACGCTTTTGCTTTCTGTACTACCCGCTCTGGTGTAAAGCCGAATTCCTTGTACAGATCACCCGCCGGCGCCGATTCACCAAAAGTGGTCATCCCCAGCACATCCCCTTCATCCGTCACGTACTTATGCCACCCCAGGGGAGAGCCTGCCTCGATGGCCAGCCTTTTTTTCATGCCCTTGGGAAAAACCTCCTCTTTATATGCGTCAGGCTGCCGCTCGAACAGTTCCCAGGAAGGCATGCTCACCACGCGGACGGGGATCGCTTCCTTCAGCAGCATCTCCTGTGCCTTTAACGCCAGCTCCACTTCCGAACCGGTGGCGATCAGGATCAGCTCGGGCTGCAGGTCGTCAGGGTCGGAAAGTACATAGGCCCCTTTTTCCACCCCCGCACCCAGCCCATATTTGTCCGGATCGAGGATAGGAAGTCCCTGTCGTGTGAGTACCAGCACCACAGGTCCACCCTTGTGCTGCAAAGCGACCTTCCACGCCTGTGCCGTTTCATTGGCGTCCGCCGGACGGATCAACGTGATATTGGGAATGCTCCGGAGAGAGATCAGCTGTTCTACGGGCTGATGCGTGGTGCCGTCCTCTCCAAGGCCGATGCTGTCATGCGTGTAGATAAAGATGGGCTTGATTTTCATGATGGCGGCCAGTCGGATCGGCGGCCGCATATATTCGGAGAAGATAAGAAAAGTAGCGCCAAAAGGAATGATCCCTTTGGTCAGCGCCATGCCGTTCAGGATGGCGCCCATCGCATGCTCGCGGATCCCGAAATGGAAGTTGCGTCCACCCGGGTTCTCTGCCGTAAAGGATGCGTAGGCCTTCATGTACGTCTCCGTGGAGGGAGACAGGTCCGCCGCTCCGCCGATAAGGGCAGGAATGCTTTCAGCCAGGCTGTTCAGCGCCTTGCCGGAGGCCTGGCGGGTAGCCATTTTACCCCCTTTTGCATCGCCGGGTTTGAAAAGGGGAAGCTTGTCCTCCCATCCCGAAGGCAGCTCCTCCCGCAGCGCCTGTTCGTACGCCAACGCCAGCTCGGGATATTTCTTCTTGTACGCCGCATACAGAACAGTCCATTCATTGTGCGTTTGTACCCCCTTCTCGCCCGCCGCCCTGTAGAATTCCAATGCCTTTCCCGGTACGACAAAAGACTCCGAAGGATCAAAACCAAAGAATTCCTTTACGAGCCGCACTTCGTCCTCTCCCAGCGGAGAGCCATGGGCTCCGGCCGTATCCACTTTATTGGGACTGCCATAGGCGATGTGCGTTCGCACTTTGATCAGCGAAGGCCGATGCTGCTCTTCAATGGCGTTTGATAGGGCCTTTGAGATCGCTGCCACGTCATTCCCATCCTTCACTTCCTGCACATGCCAGCCATAGGCTTCAAACCGCCTGGCCACATCCTCTGTGAATGCCAGGGCCGTATCCCCTTCGATGGAGATATGGTTGTCATCATACAGATAGATAATATTGCCTAACCCTAAATGCCCGGCCAGCGAGGCCGCCTCCGATGTGACGCCTTCCATCATATCCCCGTCGCTGCAGATGGCGAATACCCTGTAGTTGAAAAGCTCGAAGCCAGGTTTGTTAAACCTTGCCGCCAGGTGTCGCTGTGCGATCGCAAAACCTACTCCATTGGCAAATCCCTGTCCCAACGGGCCCGTAGTGACATCCACACCATCGATAAGCCCATATTCGGGATGCCCTGCAGTCTTGCTGTGCAGCTGCCGGAAGCTTTTCAGATCGTCCAGGGTCACATTGTACCCGGTGAGGTAGAGGAAGCTGTATTGCAGCATGCAGCCATGTCCGGCGGAAAGGACAAACCTGTCCCTGTTAGGCCATTGAGGATCTTTCGGATCATAACGCATGAATGTTGACCAAAGCGCATGACCCATCGGCGCGGCGCCCATGGGCATGCCGGGATGTCCGGAGTTGGCTTTTTGCACGGCGTCGACGGACAGTACCCTAACTGTGTCGATGCACAGCTGTTCGATGTTCTTGGTGATGGTGAGCATAACTGGAAAAGGGCAAAAAAATCATGCCATGACTCCCATGGCACAGCTGTTGAGATAGTTGAAAAAATTATTGCATGTCGTTAGCCGGTATCATCGCTGAAAAGATCGGGAAAGTAGGCCCCATCTCTTTTCACGACTTTATGGAACTATCCTTATATCATCCGGAGTATGGATATTATTCCACAACAAGGGATAAGATCGGGAAGGGTGGGGATTTCTACACCAGTCCCTGCGTGTCATCCCTCTTTGGGGAAATGATCGCGCGGCAGCTGGAAGAGATGTGGTGCTGGCTGGGCAAGCCGCCTTTCTCGGTGGTGGAATATGGGGTGGGTACGGGATTGCTCTGCCGGGATATCCTGCAAAGCCTGCAAAGGAACCAGGAGCTGTATGCGGGCCTTCACTACCACATCATCGAAAAGAGCGCGGCCATGCGGGAAATGACCCGCCGGATCCTGCCCGATGCCCCGAAGGTCAGCTGGCACAACGACATAACGGAGATCCCGCCCATTACAGGCTGCATACTATCCAATGAGCTGATCGACAATTTTGCCGTCCACCAGGTGGTGATGGAAGATCAGCTCATGGAGGTCTTCGTGGATCATAAAGGAAATTTCTCCGAATGTCTGCGGCCTGCAGCCCAGCCGCTCAATGAGTACTTCAGGGAACTGCAGGTCACGCTGCCCAAGGGGTTCCGCACGGAGATCAACCTGGAGGCGATCGACTGGATTACGCGCATATCCGGTACGTTGAAAAAAGGCTTCGTGCTCACCATCGATTACGGGTTCCCCTCCCGGCATTTATATGACCAGCATCGCAATAAAGGCACACTGGTATGCTATCACAGGCATAGGGTGAATTATAGTCCGTATACGAACATCGGAGAGCAGGACATCACCACCCATATCAACTTTTCCGCCCTCAGCCACTTCGGCCTGCACAACGGTCTTGAAATAAGCGGGTTTACCACCCAGGCCTATTTTTTACAAGGCCTCGGTCTTGCGGCGCATCTGAGGAACATGGAGGAAAAAGGACAGATGGACCAATGGACGCCGGATGAAAAGCTGTCGCTCATAAAGACCTTGCTCATGGACATGGGCCAGAAGTTCAATGTGCTGATCCAATATAAAGGGCTGCGGAAACCGCTGCTCTCCGGCATGCGATTCCCGCAACCATTGTGATTACGTAGGATCAGGCCAGGGCCGACATATGGATGCATTCTTCCGCGCACTGCCGGCAGGCTTCGGCGCAGACACGGCAGTGTTCCATGCCCATGGCGGCATGCTTATCACACTCTTCAGCGCAGGTGGTGCAAATATCTGCACATAGCTGGCAGAAGGCATCTACATATTTTCCATCCATCTCCATGATCTCAGCAGTGGCACGGCAGACTGCGGCACATTCCAGGTCCAGCTTGATGCATTCTCTTAGTTTTTCCACCTCTTTCTCCTCCAGGCAGGACGTCGCGCATTGGTTGCACATGCTGGCGCAATAGACGCAGGCGTCGATGCAGGCCTGATATTTTACATAAGACATACTGTACTTTTTTTATGTGTTTACGATACTTCCGCCATTGGGATGCAGCACCTGCCCGGTGACATAGCTGCCATCCTCCGAAGCCAGGAATACATAACACGGCGCTACTTCCGCGGGCTGCCCCGGTCTCTTCAGCAACGTGTCCTTCCCAAACGTTTCGATCTTTTCGTCCGGGAAAGTGGAGGTGATCAACGGCGTCCAGATGGGGCCGGGCGCTACGGCATTCACCCTGATCCCTTTTTCTGCGAGGGACTGGGCCAGGCTCCGGGTAAAAGCGACAATGGCCCCCTTGGTGGAGGAGTAGTCCAGCAATTGCTGACTGCCCCTGTACGCAGTGACAGAAGCCGTATTGATAATAGCCGATCCCTTCTTCAGATGGGGGAGGGCCGCCTTCACGATGAAGAACTGCGAAAAGATATTCGTCCGGAACGTATCCTCCAGTTGTTTGGCCGTGATCTTCTCGATGCTGTCCTGGGGGTGCTGGATCGCTGCATTGTTGACAACGACATCGATATGTCCGAATTCTTTTAACGCAGCTTCCACTGCGCTCCGGCAATCATCCTCGTCCTTTATATCGGCCTTGATAAGGATGGCCCTTTTCCCTTTCTCTTCCACCAGCTCGCGCGTAGTCTGTGCATCTTCGTCCTCACGATGGTAAACAATAGCCACATCAGCCCCTTCACGGGCAAAATGGACGGCCACGGCCCTGCCGATGCCGCTGTCACCACCGGTGATCAACGCCACCTTTCCGGAAAGTTTCTTTCCCAGCCGGTCATAATCCCGCTCATACACAGGCTTCGGGTGCATGTTCTCCTCGGTATTCGTATGCTGTGCCCGCGGTTTGGCGGGCTTGGTTAGTGTGCTCATGTCTCGTCCTCCTTTTTGTGTTTTGCTTTCAGTTTGTCCTTCGCTTGCGTCAGGACCTCTTTCTTTTTCGCAGGCAGGTTTTTCCCGGCCCTGTTGATATAAAAATTCAGCATGGACATGGCGGACTGATAAGCGCTGCCTTTCTTCCGCCGGCTGTTCTTCGCAGATCGCTCCAGCGAGTTGGCTATTTTTTCCGGACTGCCGGAAGTAAAAACGCCTTTTTCCAGGTCCAGCGCATTGCTGTGCTGAGTCACTCCGGCGGACCATTTGCGGCCGCCGGAGGACTTTTTCTTTGCACTTTTCTTTGCAGCGGCTTTTTTAGGCCGTGCATGGTTTTTTTTAATCGTTGGCATATGATTTACCCCTCCTCCGGTGTGTCATTTTTCTGCATCCGCCGCGCTCCCTTATCTTCGTCCTCATCCCAGGAACCTTCTTCCTCTTCTTCACTTTCACCGCCTTCTTCTCCGGCATTGCTACCCTCGAACTCCGCCATCACATTGATCTCGCATTCCGCTATTTCAGTCAGCAGCAGGTCTGTATCCTCTTCTTCCATCAGCGTCTTGTCCAGGATCTCTGCCGCCTCATATTGTCCCATAGTGATAGCCAGCTGTACCAGTCCGCCGTAGCTGGCTATCTCGTAATGCTCCACCTTCTGGGCCGCCATGATCAGCGCAGCGTCCCGGGTCATCGTGTTTTGCTCCGTCTCTTTTATGATCTGTTCCGCCTCTCGTACGATACCCTCGATGGCTTCGCATTTCTTGCCTTCCGCCTTTTGCCCCAGCGCCTCAAAAACTTTTTCCAGCCGGCGTACATGCCGCTGTGTCTGATGTAAATGATCCTCGAATGCCTCCCTCAGCTCGTCCGTAGTAGTGGCCTCGATCATTTTCGGAAGAGACTGGACGATCTTCTGTTCGGCGTAATAAATATCCTTCAGCTGATCTAAAAAGAAATTTTCGAGGTACTGGCCGTTCCCGGGTTGGAATCGGTTGGCAGCAGGCCTGCCCGAACGGGAAGCCGATGCGCTTCTTTCCATTGTGCCCGAAGTGGGTCGCATATTGGCGGTTCTTTCATGCTGCATTCTTGCTTCAATACGGCTGCTGCCGGACCGGCTATTGCCGTCTCCCGACCGGCCGCTGTTGGCCTGGCGGCTGCCGGCATTGCTTTGTTTCTTTTGGGTCGTATTCTTGGATTTTTGTCCGCTGGTGCGGCGGGCAGTAGATGCTTGTTTCATGGCATGGTGATTTTAAAATTGTGTATAAGACAAACAAATAGAGTCTTGACAGGCCCTATTTGTTTGTTTTTATGGAAAGGATCGTCAGGTTTATCTACCGCGGGAACGACTGCTGGTGGATGAACGACCACTGCTGCCTGAACGGCCACTGGCGCCCGATCGGCCACTGGCGGATGAACGACTACTGCTGCCTGAACGTCCACTGCTGCCTGATCGGCCACTGGTGGATGAACGGCCACTGCTGCCGCTGCGTCCACGATTGGTGAACTGACCGCTGGAATTACGGCTTTCCCCGGAGCTGCCCCGGCCGGATCCGCTCCGGCTGGAACCGCCACTGCCGCCGGAACGGCTGCCATATCCGCTGCGACCGCTGCGACTGGTGAACTGACCGCTGCTGTTACGGGATTCACCGGAATGGAAGCCTCTGCCGGAAGAGCCGCTGCGGCTCCTGGAAGATGACCCCCCGCGCCCGGAAGAAGACCTTCCCTCATGGGAATGTTCACCGCCCCTGCGGGCAACCTCCCGGCGGCGTTCCGGGTCCATACCCGCAAAACCTCTTCCTCCCGAAGATCCGCGGCCGGAAGAGCCGGAATATCCCCGGTCGCTGCTGGAGGGACGCCCTGAACGACTGCTGTCCGAATACCGGCGATCATCCTCCTCATACCGTCCGCGGTTGTAACGGCGCCCATCATATTCGTCCTCCTCATCTTCCTCCTCTTCATACCGTGAATAAGGCCGGTGGTAATCTTCTTCGTCCTCGTCATAATCCTCGTCGTAATCCTCGTCTTCGTCGTACTCCTGGTACCGGGAAGATGGCCGATCCTCCTCATCATATTCATCGTCCTCCTCATCGTAATCTTCGTCATAATCCTCTTGCTGGTAATCACGGCCTCCATGAGAAGCCTGGCCGCCCCTGCGGGCTATCCGCCTTCTTTCCTCGGGATCCATGGACGCAAAACCACGTCTTCCTGAATTTCTCGTAGCCATACCTTTAAGTTTTTGTGATTAAATAGATCTTATTTAGTGAAGTGAAGCGCTTCGCTGGACAACGCAAAAAAACTATGCCAGACCCCTGGCACAAGATTTATATCCCGTTCGGTAAACATTTATATGCCTTCTGCATCACTTGCGCATAAGCCGGCCACTGCGGCAAAGAAGCCGTCCCGAAAGATCAAAGCTCCCAGCAAAGCATCCGGGGATCTTTCCGCAAGCTTCAATAAATTCAAGAACTTTAATGGCAAGCTCTACACAGGTGTCCAGATCGGTAGAGGACATCACTGGACCTATGATAAAGGCGATTGGAAAGAGACGAAGATCACGCCCGATCTCTGGGAAATTTCTTACGCAGTCACCAAGAGAAGGGTAGGACATGCCCCCGAATACTCCGGCGTTCCCACCGGCACCGAATACCACTGGTATATCCTGGCCCACCAGTCGGCTAAAAAACTGAATGCGAATGACTACGATACAAAAATGACAGGCCTGAAATTCAAGCTGGCGCACAAACGGGCCGATAAGGGGAAATGGTCCGCCTCCGGCCCCACGCAGCGTAAGCACCTGGTCAGGTTCCTGAAGGAATTCATCGCCCAGCTGGAAAAAAAGCCCATCCCGCTGGCATTCCAATATAAGGAGAAGACCTTTAAAGGGGAGGCTATCCCCATTGCCCAGACCTGCGAGGACGGCGTATGCTATGAGCTGGAAGTATGGCTCAACAATGACAGCATCGGGATCATTCGGTATGGGAAGACTGGCTGGAAAATGGACCTGATCGAAGATCAAAAGCTCGTCGATGCCATAGGCGGACAGATCATGGAATGGTTTGAATAAACCTATAAACAATAAAAATGAAAAGAACCCTCGGAGCCGTATTGCTCGTCCTTGGAGCCGTCATGCTTATCTGGACGGGATTCAGTTACACCAGGAAAGAAAAAGTAGTGGACGCTGGTCCCATACAAATTTCCGCAGACAAGAAAAAGACGGTGAACTGGCCGCCATACGCCGGCGGCATCCTGGCCGTGGCCGGCATTGTATTACTGGTCACACCCGGTAAGAAGACCGTCTGACAAAATTTATAAAGAGGCATATGAAGCAACATCAACAACATCTGTGGTGGCAGGACGGTATTATTTACCAGATCTACCCCCGCAGCTTCCAGGATAGCAACGACGACGGGATAGGGGATCTGAAGGGCATCCTTCGGCGGCTGGATTATCTCAGGGAGCTGGGAATAAAGGCGATATGGATCTCTCCCATCTACCCTTCTCCTATGGCTGACTTTGGATATGACATCTCGGATTACAAGGGCATCTGGCCTGGGTTCGGCACGATGGAGGATTTCGACGAGCTGCTCAGGCAGGTTCATGCCGCCGGTATGAAGCTGATACTGGACCTGGTGCCCAACCATAGCTCCGACGAACATCCGTGGTTCGTGGAATCCCGCAGCTCGCGCGACAATCCCAAACGGGACTGGTATATCTGGAAAGATCCCAGGCCGGACGGCAGCCCCCCCAACAACTGGCTGGCCTGCTTTGGCGGCAGCGCCTGGGAATGGGATGAGCAGACAAAGCAATATTATTATCACGCCTTCTTAACCAAACAGCCGGACCTGAACTGGCGCAACCCGGAAGTGGAGAAAGCCATGTTGGACATCATCCGCTTTTGGCTGGATAAAGGCGTGGATGGTTTCCGGATAGATGCCATGTGGCATATGATAAAGGATGAGCAGCTGCGGGACAACCCGCAGAACCCCGATTATGAGCCGACGATGGCGACTTACAACCAGCTTTTACCTGTTTATTCCACGGACCAGCCGGAAATGCATGCCATCGTCAGCCGCATGCGGCGGCTGCTGGATGAATATCCCGAACGATTGATGATTGCCGAGATCTATCTCCCCGTCAACAGGCTGGTGGCCTATTACGGCGCGCCTCATCAGCGGGAAGCGCACCTCCCCTTTAACTTTATGCTGATCAGCCTCCCCTGGGAGCCAAAGACGGTGGCGACGGCCATCGACGAGTATGAGGCGGCCCTGCCGGACGATGGCTGGCCCAACTGGGTAATGGGCAACCATGACCAGCCCCGGATCACCAGCCGCATCGGACAGCAACAGGCAAGGGTGGCGGCAGTGCTCCTGCTGACGCTGAGAGGCACGCCAACCCTGTATTATGGCGACGAGATCGGTATGCGTGACGTGCCTATACCCCAGGACGAGGTGCAGGATCCCCAGGGACTGAACATGCCTGAAAAGAATCTCAGCCGCGACCCGGAACGGACACCCATGCAATGGGACAACAGCGGGAATGCCGGCTTCACCGGCGGTAAGCCATGGCTGCGCCTGGACAGGACCTGGATGCGTGTCAACGTGCAGCAGCAAAAGCAGGATAAATTTTCCACGCTCTGTCTCTACCAACGCCTGATCAGGCTTCGGCAACAGGAACCGTCGCTGATGACGGGCGCTTACAGACCCGTGTATTCCGATCACCAAGTGATCGCCTATCTCCGACAGTCGGAAGGGTATGCCGGGTTCCTCATCCTGCTGAACCTTACGCACCGCCCCTGTTATTTCAGACCCGTCAATATCAAATTTAAAGGCCGGGTGGTGATCGATACCTTCCCCGAACAGGAGTCGCTGCAAGTGGAAAATACCATCGACCTGGGCGGCGACGAAGCAATGGTGATCAAACTGGAGCAATGGCAGTAACGATCAAAAACAACAGTTGCACCTTCACAGTGTGGGCGCCCGAAAAGCAGGAAATGGATCTTCGCCTGACGGCAGACGGGCGTATCATCCCTATGCATAAGGACAATGCGGGCTATTTTCATTGCAAGGTTGACAATTGCCCTCCCGGCGCCCGCTATTACTATCGGCCTGAAAAAGATAAAGATTATCCCGATCCGGCCAGCCACTATCAGCCCCAGGGGATCCATGGTCCTTCCGAAGTGGTGGACCATGTCGGCTACCAATGGAACGACAATGACTGGAAAGGTCTGCCCCTGGAGACGCTTATCTTCTATGAGCTCCACGTCGGCGCCTTCACGGCCGAAGGCACTTTCATGGCAGCTGTCTCTCTGCTGGATGACCTGGTGGCAACGGGTGTCAACGCAATCGAGCTGATGCCCGTGTGCCAGTTCCCGGGCAGCCGCAACTGGGGCTATGACGGCGCCTTCCTCTATTCCGTGCAAAACAATTATGGCGGTCCGGAAGGGTTGAAGAAATTCGTCGACGCTTGCCACCAGAAAGGCATCGCGGTCTTTCTCGACGTGGTGTATAATCACGTAGGTCCGGAAGGCGATTACCTGCCTTTCTTCGGCCCTTATTTCTCCGATAAGTACCATACGCCCTGGGGCAAAGCCTTCAACTATGACGGCGCCTGGTCGGACGGTGTCCGGAAGTTCATCGTCGACAATGTACTGCATTGGGCGGAGCACTATCACATCGATGGGCTGCGCCTGGACGCCGTCCATGAGATCTTCGACAGGAATGCCGTCCGCATCTGGGACGTGCTGCACGACGCAGTGGAAGAATGGCGGCAGGCGTCAGGACGTTCACTCTGCCTCATCGCGGAAAGCGATCTCAACAGCCCACGCGTAGTCACCCCCGTGAGCCAGGGAGGCCATGGCTTCCACGCACAATGGCTGGACGACTTCCACCATGCGCTTTATGTACTGCTGGACAAAGAAGGCATCAAACATTACAGGGACTTCGGCCGCCTCGACCAGTTTGCCAAAGCATATACGGAGGGATTTGTGCACAGTGGCGAATGGGTGGACTTTCGCAAAAGGCGGCATGGCGCTTCATCCGCAGGGCTGCCCGGTCACCAGTTCGTCGTCTTCAATCAGAATCACGATATCCCGGGCAACCGGCCCGGTGGACAACGTTTGTCCATGCTCGTTGACCTGCCAAGGCTAAGGCTGGCGGCAGCTGCACTGTTGCTTGCTCCTTATCTTCCCATGCTCTTCATGGGAGAGGAATACGGAGAGGATATCCCATTTTATTTCTTTTCAGATTATGAAGACCCGCGGCTGCGAAAAGAATTGAAGGAAGGACGGAAAAAAGAGTTTGAAGCATTCGATTGGGGCGAGGAACCCGCCGACCCCCTGGATGAAGCCGTCTTCATGCAGTCGAAGCTCCAATGGCACAAAAGACAGGAAGGCCATTACAAGGAGATATTGGAGTGGCATCGCTCCCTCATCGCATTGCGTAAACGGCATCCTTTGCTCACGGACCTTTCACGTCAAAGGATCAGGGCGGACCTCTTCGGGACATCCGGCCTGGCCGTTCACCGCCACAACGGGGACAATTCCCGCCAGCTCCTTTGCCTTTTTAATTTCTCAGAGGAACAACTGGATTATAGTTTCGCCTACCCGGGTGAGTGGACCTGCATTCTCAGTTCCCACGATCCCGTCGCGAGGCGAAACATTCCCGTTCTTCGCCTTCCCCCCTGGTCGGTGACGGTCTATGACCTGGGCGAGACCAGCACGACGACACTCCGCTCGGCTACCTTCAATGAGCTCTCCGCGGGCTGACAATCCTCTTTGACGCCTTCCTCGCCAGCGGTGCAGGCGGCCATATCCGCCGTATCCCAGATCTTTTTCCAGCACTTGCCGAACTTCTGATCCGGCAGCCGGAAATCGAGCGACTCGAAATGCGCGTTGAAAATGATATAAAAGCTGTCGTCCACGATGGGTTCATTCCGCTCGTCCACGGAGCTGATGCCTTTCCCGTTCAGGAAGATGGCCAGCGACTTCGCAAATCCCGTTTTCCAGTGTTCCTCCTCCATTTCCGCCCCGTCAGGAAGGAACCACGCGATATCCGTCAGACCCCTCCGGCGGATCGGTTTCCCCATGAACCAGTTCTTCCTGGAAAAAACAGGGTGCACTCTCCGGAAATGGATCAGTCTCGAAGTCAGCTCCATCAGCTCCCGGTCGGCTTTTTCCCAGTCGATCCAGGACAGCTCGTTGTCCTGGCAATACGTATTGTTATTACCTTGTTTCGTGTGGCCGGCCTCATCTCCGCACAGCAGCATGGGCACGCCCTGGGACAACAGCAGCGTGGTCAGGAAGTTCAGCTTCTGGCGCCGGCGCAAAGCATTGATGCCCGGATCCTCCGTGGGACCCTCCACGCCGCAGTTCCAGGAAAGATTGTCCTGGTGTCCATCCTGGTTGTTCTCTCCATTCGCCTCGTTATGCCGTCGTTCATAAGAGACAAGGTCAGTCAGGTTGAAACCATCATGCGAAGTGATAAAATTAATGCTGGCCGTGGGATTGCGGTTGTCATTCTTGTACAGGTCGGAGCTCCCGGTGAACCTTTCCGCGAATTCCGCCAGCATGCTGTCCGCGCCCCGCCAGTAATTTCGCATGCTGTCCCTGTATAGTCCGTTCCATTCCGCCCAGCCCGGGGGGAACTGGCCGATCTGGTATCCGCCTTCACCCACATCCCAGGGCTCGGCGATCAGCTTCACCTGCGAGAGCACAGGGTCCTGGTAGATAATGCTGAAAAAAGCGCTCAGCCGGTTGACATCGTGGAGCTCCCTGGCCAGCGCCGCCGCCAGGTCGAACCGGAATCCATCCACATGCATCTCCAGCACCCAATAGCGCAGACTGTCCATCACCAGCTGCAGCACGTTCGGCAGCCGCGTGTTCAGCGTATTGCCTGTGCCGGTATAATCGAAGTAGAATCTTTTGTCCTCGGCCAGCCGGTAGTATTCCGCGTTGTCTATGCCCTTGAAGGAAAGGGTAGGCCCCAGTTGATTGCCTTCCCCGGTGTGATTATACACCACATCCAGGATCACCTCGATGCCTGCCTTGTGCAGTTCCTTCACGGCATTCTTGAATTCCCGTACCTGTCCCCCTATTTCCTTACCATTGTAAAAGCGGATATCGGGTGAAAAAAATCCGATCGTGTGATATCCCCAATAGTTGGTAAGCCCTTTTTCCTCCAGATGACGTTCGGATATGGATTGCTGCACGGGCATCAGCTCGACCGCCGTGATGCCCAGCTTTTTCAAATGGTCGATCAGCACGGGGTGAGCCAGGGCGGAGAAAGTACCTCTTATCTCATCCGGGATGCCGGGCATCAGCCTGGTAAGATCCTTTATATGCGTCTCGTAAATGATGCTGTTATGATACGCTGTTCTGGGCGCTTCGTCGCCTTCCCAGTCGAAATGATGATCGATGACGACGGCTTTGGGCGCCAGGGCTGCATTATCCAGCTCGCTGAAAGACAGGTCGTCCTTGCCCATCTCGTATCCGAAAAGACTGTCGTCCCATTCCATTACGCTGCAGGTGGACTTTGCATACGGGTCCAGCAACAGCTTGTTGGGGTTGAAACGATGCCCGTTTTCCGGTTCATAAGGTCCATAGACCCTGTATCCATATAGCTGCCCGGGCCCGAGGCCTTCAATATAAATATGCCAGATATCATGGGACCTTTCCGTCAGCCGGATCCGCTGGTACTCTTTCTCTCCTTTGGCCTGGCGGAATAAACACAACTCCACTCCCTCGGCATGCCGGGTATAGAGGGCAAAATTGACACCTTTACCGTCCCAGTATGCGCCCAGTGGGAATGGTTCGCCCGGAAATACATTCATGTATGAGATTTTTTACAATTGAGGCAAATGCACGCTCCCGTCAGGGTCTTCAAACATTGTGCCCCGCTGCCGCTGGCGGCCGATGGCGCGGGTGTGGCCATCGGGCGGATAACCTATACGGGAAAATAGCAGCAGATGCTGGCCCCTTCCCCCGGCACGCCGTCCGCAGCCACATACCCTCCGTGGATATCCATGATCTTTCGCACAATGGCCAACCCCATGCCGGATCCCTTGAATTTTGCTTTTTCATGCCCCCGGTAGAACATCTCAAATATCTTTTCCCGGTCGACAGGGAAAAAGCCAATACCATTATCCTTCACTTCCACCATGTAATAGGACTTGCCGGGATAAGCTCCGGGATGCCGGATAGTCGATGCTTCCAGTAGCTTTGAAAAAATATCGATGACCAGGGGCCGCGCAGAATGCCTGAATTTGATGGAATTGGAGATAAGATGATTGAATAATACGGGCAACAGCAGCGAATGTCCCTTGACGGTAGGAAGGTCCGCGCATCGGACAATGGCATGGACAGCTTCCAATTTACCACTGAGGTCCTTCAACACCCTTTCCACCATATCTTTAAGATTTACAATGACCGATCTGCCCTCGGAAACATCGAGGGCGGCATAGGCAATGATATCTTCCGTCAGCAGGCTGAGCTTCTGCAGCATCGTCTGTGCCTTCCGCAAATGTGCCTTGCTGGGATCGCTAAACCGGTGCGCCTCCGCACTGATGATCATCTCCAGCGAAATATACACCTGCTTCAGGTTCTCCAGGTAATCGTGCGCCACCAGCGTGGTGAAGGTCTGCAGTTCCGAATGCACGAACTGCAGTTCCCTGTTCTTCCAGGCCAGCAGCTGGGCCATCTCCTCGCCGGCCCTGGCGCCCTCCGCCGGACGCATGATCCCCGTAATGCGGCGGACAGCGCCATCCTTCCTTCTGTCGAATACCAGGTCCCTGATGTGGAATAGACGATAGCTCCCATCGGGCGCTTGCAACCGCAATTCTATTTCCATTGCTTCATGGTCGTTCATCCGCTGACAGGCATCCAGGTGTGCCTGCATCTTCTCTTTGTCCCCCGGATGGATCACCCCGTCCAGGCTCTCCATAGCACCGCCGGGCAGGCGCAGGATCTCATGCGCGCGGGGACTGAGAAATTCTATTCTCTTGTTTTCGAAGTCCAGGAGATAAATAATGTCGGATACGCTTTCTAAAAGTTGCCGGGTTAACCGCGACTGGTCGTCTGTAAAAGAGGTCATCCTTTTTGCTTTAGTTCGTCTGCAATAAATACAATAGTAAAAATAGGGGACTAAGCATCTTGGGATAGGTCAGTGTGCACACCAGGTCTTTGGCTTGCAGAAGTAGAAGATAAAGGTATGGTTTTAATGGAATTTAGATATATTAACTTACGTGTCAATAAAGACAAAAAGGGAAAAGGCGCTACTTTCATAGTGCCTCTTCCCTTTGCCGCGCAGGAGTACCCATAAGATCCCGACAGATCATTTCACTTATGTCTCTTGGGAGCGACATCCAGGTCAGATCTCCGCAAGGCTTCGTTGTTCCACCCGCGTTCCTGGTCGTAGTTCGCTCCTTTACTGGATTCGCTGCCCTGCTGATTGGCCCGTTTTCCCAGTTGGTATGACCCTTGTCCGAAATTCGATCCTCCCTGCGTTGCCGATCCATGGTGATAGGTTGCCTTACTTTTGGGATTTCCTTCCTGTATATCCGTGTTTTGCCTGTGTGTTTTATTTTTCATATGCAATGCATTTTTAAGGGGTGAACTGCAAAAATTATTCCCCCTCCCTTCGTAATTTTAATGAATGAAGGAAATCAGGTCCATCGTCAACGCTTACCGGTCCATCGACTTCGCCACTACCCGCGCGGCGCTGGCCACAGTAGTACGGGTAGAAGGTTCCTCTTACAGGAGGGCAGGCGCCCGGATGCTCGTCCTTGACAACGGCACCTACCTGGGCGGCATCAGCGGGGGATGCCTGGAAGGCGACGCCCTGCGACGGGCGCAAAAAGCCATCGGCCTCCGTCATGCATCCGTTGTTACCTACGACACGACACAGGATGACGACCACCAGGTAGGCGTAGGCCTGGGATGCCAGGGTATCATCGACGTGCTCTTTACCCCCCTGGATCCTGATGACGCAAATAACCCCGTACCTGTCCTGGCAAGCCTTTCCAACACCCGCACACCCGTTTGTCTCATCACTGTTACGCAAGGTCCCCGCCTGGGGTTCAACGTCCTCTTTGAACCGCAATCTTTTGTCCGGACTTTCCCTTTCCCCGGGCTGGCCGCACAAGCGCTCCCTGACATCCACGACTGCCTGGCCTCCCTACAGTCCCGTACCCACACCTATTCCACGGATATCACGCTGTTCATCGAGATGATCCTTCCCCCCATCCATGTCGTCGTCTTCGGCAGCAACAACGACCTGTACCCTTTCCTGCGCATGGCACTTGAGCTGGGCTGGGACACTTCGCTCTACACCAATATCCTTCGGGCGGATAAGGCGCTCCTGGCTTTGACCACGGCAACCCATGACCACTCCACTGACACGATCCCCGAAGGGGACGCCTACACAGCCATCGTCCTGATGACCCATGATTATAAGACGGACCTTCGTCGCCTGCCCCAGGCGCTGAAGACAAAAGCTTCCTACATTGGCATCCTCGGCCCCCGCAAACGCACGGAAAGGATCTATGCTGCCCTGGAGGCGGACGGATATCCCGTCAGCGACGCGGATAGGCAACGGGTCTATTCTCCCGCCGGCCTGGACATCGGCTCAGCTACCCCTGAAGAGATCGCCCTTTCCATCCTGGCCGAGATCCGAAGCCATTTCGCCGGCAGAACGGGCACGTCTTTACGGCTGCGCCAGGGCGCCATCTATCAACGTCAGTAGTTGGGATCGTCGTCGGGAACGATTGCGTAAATAAACCCGACTTACGGCTACCCCTGGACATTCACATCAGCAATATTGTTTGTGATGGCGCCGAAGAAGGTATCTTTGTGCGCGGCCTGCCGGAGATGCAGATCAAAGATATTTATCTGGAGAATATGGTGCTAAAAGCAGCTAAAGGAGCCGGGATCGCCGAGCGAATGCACAGGAAATTAAAAAACGAACATAGAGCATGACACCCATCAAGACGGCCTTACTTTCATTCGGAATGTCCGGGCGCGTATTTCACGCCCCTTTTCTGCACCTCAATCCGGGATTTGAATTGTATGCGATCTGGGAAAGGGATAAGAACCTCTCACAGGCCCTGTACCCCAATGTCCGGATCTATCGCACATTCGAAGAGATCCTGAACGACGCTGCCGTCGAACTGGTGGTGGTCAATACGCCCAACTATACGCATTTCGAATTTACAAAGGCTGTCCTGAAGGCAGGTAAGCACGCCGTAGTGGAGAAACCTTTCACGGTCACCGTGGAGGAGGGGCTGGAACTGGCGGCGCTCGCGGTGGAGTCAGGGAAAAAAGTTTCGGTTTACCAGAGCCGCCGCTATGACAGCGACTCCAGGACTATCAAAAAACTGGTGGAGGAAGGCTGGCTGGGACAGATCGTGGAAGCGGAGCTGCATTACGATCGCTATACGACGGCGCTCAGCCCCAAGGTACATAAGGAAACCCCCGGTCCGGGCCGCGGTCTGCTGTATGACCTGGGGTCCCACCTCCTGGACCAGGTGCTGCAGCTCTTCGGTATGCCATCGGCTGTTTTCGCGGACATCGGTATCATCCGGCCCATCTCCAAAGTGGACGATTATATGGAGCTGCTCCTCTATTATCCTGCCCACCGCAATCTGCGGGTGCGGCTCAAATCAAGCTACCTCGTCCGTGAACCCATCCCCGCCACGGCGCTGTACGGTACTTTGGGCACCTTCCTCAAGCCAAAGGCCGACCCCCAGGAGCAACGGCTGCTGGCAGGCGCCATGCCGGACGAAAAGGACTGGGGCGTAGAGCCCGGCAGCGGGAAAGGACTGCTGCATACGGAGAAGGACGGGAAAGTGATCAGAGAATATATTCCTTCCCTGAAGGGAGATTACGGAGCATTCTACGAAGGCATGTACGAGGCCATCCGTCATAACAAGCCGGTGCCGGTGACGCCCGAAGAAGGCATCGATATCATCCGGGTGATCACAGCAGCCTATAAAAGCAATGAAGAAAAAAGGGTCGTCCCCATATCATAAACCTTCGGTAACGATTGCGTAAAAAAATCAGACGGCAGGGCCGGCTGATCTGAAAATACTATCTAACATTGTCCAGCGACCTTGTAAGACGGATTACAACAGAAATTAAATTGTTATGAAAAATTTTTTGGACGAGAACTTTTTACTGAATACAAAGGCAGCGCAGCAATTGTATCATGACTACGCCAGGGAAATGCCGATCATCGACTATCACTGCCATCTTCCTCCTCAGCAGATAGCGGCCGATCACCAGTTCAACAACCTTACGCAGGCGTGGTTGTACGGCGACCACTATAAATGGAGGGCCATGCGCACCAACGGTGTCAACGAAAGCTACTGCACGGGCGATCAGCCTGATTATGAAAAGTTCCTCAAATGGGCCGAGACTGTTCCCTATACGCTGCGCAATCCTCTCTACCATTGGACACACCTGGAGCTGCAACGTTATTTCGACGTAAAGGATGTCCTCAGCAGCAGGACGGCAAAAAAGATCTATGACACCTGCTCCGAAAAATTACAGACAAAGGAATATTCGGTACGACATCTGCTCCGCAAGATGAATGTCAGGGCCGTTTGCACCACCGATGACCCCGTGGATTCACTGGAACATCACCTCCTGCTGAAACAGGAAGGCTTCGAGATCCCCATCCTGCCCGCCTTCCGGCCCGATAACGCCATGAATGTGGACAACCCGGATCATTTCAATGCATATATCCGCCGCCTGGAAGCCGCGACCAATATAGCCATTTCCAGCTTCAACGATTATCTTTTTGCCCTGGAGAACCGGCACGACTATTTCGCTTCCGTAGGTTGCACCGTCTCCGACCATGGCCTGGAAGAAATGTATTCGGAAGAATTCACTGCCTGGGAAGTAGAGGCCGTATTCAACAAGGTAAGGGCCGGCAAATGGCTCAGCGAGATCGAACGTCGTAAGTTCAAATCCGCCATGCTGGTGCATTTCGCCGAATGGGACTGGGAAAAGGAATGGGTGCAGCAATACCATCTCGGGGCCTTACGCAATAACAACAGCCGTATGATGCAACGGCTGGGAGCAGACACAGGCTGGGATTCCATCGGCGATTTCTCCCAGGGAAGAGCCCTGGCGAAATTCCTGGACAGGCTGGATAAAGAAGACAAACTGGCCAGGACCATTGTCTACAACCTCAATCCCGCCGACAACGAACTGATGGCGACCATGATCGGTAATTTCAATGATGGCTCCATCGCCGGAAAAGTGCAATACGGCTCTGCCTGGTGGTTCATGGACCAGAAAGATGGGATGATCCGCCAGATCAATGCGCTTTCCAATATGGGATTGCTCAGCCGATTCGTAGGTATGCTGACGGACTCCCGCAGCTTCCTTTCCTTCCCCCGTCATGAATATTTCCGCCGCATACTTTGTAACCTTTTCGGAGAGGAGATCACCAACGGAGAATTGCCCAATGATATGGAATGGATCGGCAAAGTGGTGAAAGATATCTGCTATTACAATGCAAAACAATATTTTAACTTCCAGCCCGCCAGTTCTCTGACCTATGCGGAATAAAAAACCCGATATGAAGATATCGGGTATGAGTCGACTCTGATTTAGACCTTATCCTAAAGGCGAATTTAAATAAGTTCTAAATATAAAGGATATTATATATAGAGAATTGATTGACTTTTAATGTTTAGGCCTCTTTGTTGAATAAATGGGAACTAATACATGTTGTTTTTATTTAATAATATGGGCTATAGCCCCTTTCCATTGAATAAATGCGAACAGGCATTGTAACGTAAGCGGACAGCAGGTGGGTCGAAACGAGTATTAAACAATTAATTTCCAGTTATTTGTGGTGATGGCATTATATTAGCCGTAAAAAGGGAACCCTGATAAGGCTATCCATATGAACGAGCAGGATCGGATTTGGAAATTGATCACCGGAAAACTCTCCGGCGAAGCGACGGAAGATGAGCTGCAGGAGCTTCAGGAGCTCTTAAAGGCGCACCCTGACCAGTCTTTTTCCCTGCAGCTGTTGACGGACCTGTGGGGGCCTGCCGCCCCAAAAGATCCTGCCGCCGCAGAGCGTGCTTTCGATCTCCACATGGCAAGGCTGAATGCCAGACCTCAAAAACCTGAACCCCTCAGCCGCTATAAGCCGCCAAAGCAAAAGACCCTTCTCGCAACCTTCAGCCTCCTGCATAATTATAGAAAGACCATCGGCCGTAATCTTCTCCGCAACAAGACTTTTTCCTTCATCAACGTTACAGGGCTTGCCATCGGCATGGCCAGCGCCTTGCTCATCCTGCTGTGGATCAGGAATGAGATGAGCCATGACCTCTTTCACGTAAAGAAGGACCGCATCTACCAGCTTTACAGCCGGGGAACATTCGAAGGGAAGATCCAATGCTGGCCGGCAACGCCCATGGTATTAGGCCCCGCGCTAAAAAAAGACTACCCGCAGGCGGAAGATGTGGTCCGCGCCAACTGGGTGGCGGCCTTTGTCCTTTCCAACGGGGACAAACACCTGCTGACACAGGGATATCTCGTCGACACCGGATTTTTAAACATGTTCAGCTTTCCCCTCCTGCAGGGTGACGTACACACCGCATTGAACAACCCGCATTCCATTGTTCTTACAGAGTCGTCTGCCCGAAAATTGTTTGGCACCACCGACGTTTTGGGTGCTAGCCTGAGAGTGGACAGCATCTCGGACTTCATGGTGACAGGCGTCCTGAAGGATATGCCTCCCAATACACGCTTCCACAAGATGGAATACCTGGTGCCCTGGAGCTATATGCGGGAAGTGCGGTGGGAAGAGCCCAGCTGGGCAAAATATTCCATCCAGACCTATGTGCTGCTGAAACCTGGTGTCACCGAACAACAGGCCGACAAACTTTTTGAGCATATCGTCCAGGCACACGCTCCCGACGTAAAGAACGAGGTCTTTCTCCATCCCCTGCGCAAATGGCGCCTGTATTCGGGTTTTGAGAACGGTAAGAACACGGGAGGGTATATCGAGCAGGTCCGGATGTTCATCGTCATTGCCGCCTTTATCCTCCTGATCGCTTGTATCAATTATATGAACCTCAGCACCGCCCGGAGTGAAAAAAGGGCCCGGGAAGTAGGCATCCGCAAAGTGGTGGGCGCCGGCAGGGGCTCTCTGATAGGAAGGTTTATAGGAGAGTCGTTGTTGATGGCCGTACTGGCGGGCATCATTGCCTTGCTGATCGTACAGCCTGTGCTGGCTTCTTTCAACACGCTGGTGGAACAGACGCTCTCGATCCCGTATAATGACGCTACATTCTGGATCAGCATGGCTGCGTTCATAAGCTTCACTGGTCTGCTGGCAGGCAGCTATCCGGCCTTTTATCTTTCCGGTTTCAGGCCCATTCAGGTGCTAAAGGGCTCTTTCAAGGTCGTCACGGCCCTGGTGGCGCCCCGCAAGATCCTGGTGGTGGTGCAGTTCACCACGGCTATCGCCTTCATCATCTGTACGCTGGTGGTTTACCGGCAGCTGCTCTTTGCGCAGCACCGGGACACGGGGTTCGACAAGGACAGGCTCTCCTTCGTGTATATAAAAGGAGACATCGCCAAAAATTATCCCCTGATCAAACAGGAATTGGTGAGCAAGGGGCTCGTCACTTCCATCACCCGGACCAATTCACCCGTCACCGATATCTGGACCAGTGATGACAGCTATGAATGGAACGGGAAAGACCCGGGTACCCGGTCCTACTTCGCGAAGTTCGCCACGGAAAAAGATTTTGTAAAGACCATCGGACTAACGCTCGTGGCCGGCAGGGATATTGACGTGCATGCCTTCCCGACGGATTCCACCGCTATCCTGCTGAACGAATCTGCTGTACGGGCGATGAAACTCAAAGACCCCGTCGGTCAGACCGTAAAGAATCGCGAAGGCCGCCGGCATATCGTGGGCGTCATCCGCGATTTTGTGCCAGGTTCTCCTTTCGACGTCGTGCCGCCCATCATTATAGAAGGACCCACCATCGGCTTTGGCACCATCACCTTCAGGTTGAATGATAAGGCGAAAGGCGTCCTGGCGAAGATCAGCGCGATCTTTAACAAGTACAATCCCAATTATCCTTTTCAATATTATTCCGTGGAAGATGCCTATGCGGCACAATTCGAAGGCGAAAGGCATTTCGGTGTCATGGCGCTCATTTTTGCAGGGCTGACCATTTTTATCTCCTGTCTTGGCCTGTTCGCGCTGGCAGCCTACATGGCGGAAAACCGGATAAAAGAGATCGGTATCCGGAAAGTGCTGGGCGCTTCCGTACCGGGACTTACAGCCCTGCTGACAAAAGAGTTCATGATCCTGGTCTTCATCTCATTTATCATTGCCTCACCCCTGGCCGGATGGGTCATGCATGCCTGGCTGCGGGATTTTCCCTATCACACCGATATAGGCGCATGGGTTTTCGTCATTGCGGGAGGCCTGTCCTTTATCATCGCCATGGGGACGGTGACCTGGCAGTCTTTAAAGGCTGCATTGGCCAATCCGGCCAAAAGCCTGCGAACGGAGGGGTGATCGCCGCGGGCAGGTCAGGGGCATTCCTTTTGCATCCACACCTGAAAAAGCTTTATGGCAATCAAACAAACGAAGCTCGATCTCCCGGAAGTAAAAGATATTCCCGGTCAGGAACACGTACGTCCCCCCCGGCTGGGCGAGCTGGCCGACACTACGCCCTCTTCCGCCGATGAAGAAGGAGATGACGTGCTGGAACCACGCGATGGCGACGAAGACATTACTTCAGCGACAGACGCCGACGTCACCCCGGAGGAAAGAAAAGTGCTGGAAGACATCGACTATCGCAAAGCGGAAAGTGAGGACCAGCCCCTCATAGAAGGCCAGCTGGACAACACGGACGGTGACGGCGATCCCCTGAACGAAGACGATGACGACCTCTCGGGCGAAGACCTGGACGTGCCCGGAGCCGAAGATGACGATCTCAACGAAGAGATAGGAGAGGAGGACGAAGAGAACAACGAATATAGCCTTGACGACAACGACGAAGAAAACGAGCTATGATGTTTCCCCGTCGGAAACACCGGCTTCCAAAGGAGCCACGCCCGAAGGAACTTCCACTATGGTCCGGCCGTGAGGAAGACTGTCGGGGAAGTGCTCCTGTACGAATTTAATAAGACCCTCGCGAACGTCGCACCGAAGGTCAAATGCATTGCCGGAGCTGCTGGCGCTCATAAGCGCCCGCACCTCGATGGTCTTTTCTGTGGCATTGGTGATCTGCAATACTTTCACTCTTTTGTCCCACAAGGGATTGGACTCCAGCAGGCGGGTGAGCTCCTTCCTGAGGGGGTCCAACGGCACCGTATAATCGAGGTAGAGGAACACCGTTCCCAGGATATCCGCCGTCGTCCTTGTCCAGTTCTGGAATGGTTTCTCGATAAAATAATTGATGGGCAGGATCAGGCGGCGCTGATCCCAGATGTTAAGCACAACATATGTAAGGGTGATCTCTTCGACCCTTCCCCATTCTCCTTCCACCACCAGCACATCGTCGATGCGTAAGGGCTGCGTAAAGGCTATCTGGAAGCCGGCAAGCAGGTTGCCCAACGACTTCTGGGCCGCAAAGCCGATGATGATCCCGCCTACGCCCACGCCGGTCAGCAGGCTGGCGCCCAGCTTACGCAGGTTGTTAAAGCTCAGCAGGATGATACAAACGGTGAGAATGACGATCAATCCAATGGCCAGCTTGCGGATGAACTGCAGCTGCGTGCGGATCTTACGCTCTTTCAGGTTATCCGCCTTCGTTATGTCGAAAGAATGGTAGGCATAATCTTCAAAGATCTTTACGACGCCGATCAGCACATAGGCGAAAGCCAGGGTGAGCAGGATTCCCACCGTCCTGTCCAGCGCCGGGTAAAACGCGGCCTTGATCTTCATTAAAGGAAGAAGGAAATTAAAGGTCAGCAGAGGCAGCAGATAGCTGAAAGGTTTGCCCATGCGGACCAGTATGCTGCGCGTAATGGAATAATGCGGCTGCACGGACGGTTTCCTCCTGAAGAAAAGGGAAAGCAGCGTTTTCACGAGGAGACCAATGGCAATAGCCACTGCAATTAAGATCAGGTCCCATATTATGTCGGGCAAACGGTCGAACTTGCTTAAAAAATCATCCATATCCGGGGGAATTGGGCAATTTCGTGTAAGTTACAAGCTTCATTCCAAAGTTCTTGTTTTATCCGGCTGGCATGAATTTTTAACTTACAGCACCATAACGATCAGCATATGCACCTGTCAAAGGCTAAAAAGACGCCGTTCCCCAGGGACGTGAAGCCAATGCTGGCCACCCTCGTGGATCAGCCCTTCGATGGCCCGGACTGGATCTATGAGATCAAATGGGACGGCTACAGGGTCGTCAGCTATCTCAACAGGGGGAAAGTGGAGATGCGCAGCCGTAATAACCTTTCTTTCAACGAGAAATTTGACGTCATCCGGGGCGCACTGGAACAATGGAATATCAAGGCGGTGCTGGATGGCGAGATCGTAGCCCTGGACGAGCACGGGTACGCCAATTTCCAGCAGCTGCAGAACGTGTTGAAGAACAAGGCCACCGCCCACCTGGTATACTATGTGTTCGACATACTGTGGTACGAAGGGAAAGACCTTACCCAACTACCGCTGCTGGAAAGGAAAGAGATCCTGAAAAACATTTTCCCCAACAAAGACGACCGCATCCGGTACAGTGACCACATCGTGGGAAAAGGGATCGACTTCCTCGCAACGGCCGTCCGGCACGGACTGGAAGGCGTCATGGCGAAAAAGATCGACAGCACCTATGAAGTGGGCGCACGCAGTGGCAGTTGGCTGAAAATGAAAAACAATCACAGGATGGAAGCCATTATTGCCGGCTTTACCCTTCCCCGGCGCAGCCGTAAGTTCTTTGGTGCCATCATCCTGGGTAGGTACGAAAGAAAAAAATTGGTCTACATCGGGCACAGCGGCTCCGGCTTTTCAGACAAAGACCTGAAGGAAATGTCCAAAAAGTTCCAGCCGCTGATCACGGATAAATGCCCTTTCGCGACCGTCCCTCACACGAACCAGCCTGCTACCTGGCTGAGACCCGAGCTGGTATGCGAGGTGAAATTCTCGGAATGGACGACAGACAGGATCCTCCGCCATCCCATCTTTGCAGGATTACGGGAGGACAAGCATGCATCCAACGAAAAAAATGTAAAAATGGTAAACGCACCCAAAAATGCCACAAAAAAAGCGCCGGCCAAAAAGTCGGGGACGGCATTGCTGCCCGCCGGTACGGCGGATGAACAGGTCATGATGGTAGATCGCCGGGAGCTGAAGTTCACGCACCTCAATAAGATCTATTGGCCAAAGGAAAAGTATACCAAACGGGACCTGCTGAACTACTATCACGAAATTACCCCATATATCCTGCCGTATATGCTCGACAGACCCCAGTCACTGAACCGGCATCCCAACGGCATCGCAGGATCGAATTTCTACCAGAAGAATACGGCGGGAAAAGTCGCGGACTGGATCTCCACCTACCGCTTTGACAGCGAATCGCAGGGACCCATCGACTTTATGGTCTGCACCGGCGAAGCCTCCCTCCTGTACATGGCCTCGCTGGGATGCATCGAAATGAACCCCTGGCACAGCCGCACCGCCGCCCCTCATCACCCCGACTGGTGTGTCATCGACCTGGACCCTGACAACAATCCCTATGACCAGGTGGTGACGGTCGCGCTGGTGATAAAGGAACTGCTGGACGAAATGAAATTACCCGCCTTTTGTAAGACCTCCGGCGCCACGGGTATGCATATCTATATTCCGCTCAAGGCAAAATATACGTACGACCAATCCCGCATGCTGGCACGGCTCATCGTGGAAATGGCGAATAAGGACCAGCGCATCGCCCCCTTCACCAGCCTGGTACGGACACCCGCCAAAAGAAAGAAAAAGATCTACCTGGATTTTCTCCAGAACAGGGAGATCCAGACCCTGGCGGCTCCTTATTCAGTGCGACCCCGTCCGGGCGCTACCGTTTCCACACCCCTGCATTGGGAAGAATTGAAGAAGGGGCTGACGCCAGCCAGCTTCACCATGCTGAATATCATGGACAGGCTGAAGAATGAAGGCGATCTGTTCAAGGGGGTGCTGGGTAAAGGCATCGACCTGGAAAAAACTATCCGGCAAATAGAGCGCATGGGGTGAGGCAAAATTATATGGGCTTTTTTCACATGTAATTATCTCGCGAGGTTTTTTTACAATTCATACGCTGGATTTTCTAGCACTTACACATTTGCTAGGAAACTAATCTATTTTTTCACGTTAATCGAATGTTAATAGTTTGTAGTTTTAATTGATTTTTAATTTTTAGAAACCAAAACTAAAACGAATCAACATGAGAAAACTTCTGCTGTTATTGGCATGCTTTTGCATGGCAGTCAGTCAGTTATTTGCACAAAACCGTATTGTCACAGGTAAAGTGACAGATGAAAAGGGAGCCCCCATCCCTAATGCAACGGTGATCGTCAGAGGCGGCAAAGCCTTGGGCACTTCCACTTCCACAGATGGCAGCTTTTCGATATCTGTTCCTCCCGCTGCCAAAACCCTCGTCGTTTCAGCCATTAATTTCAAGCCGCTGGAAATGTCCATTGGCAACAAAGGGGTGATCGATTTCACGCTGGAATCCAGCAACACCAGCCTGGATGAAGTAGTCGTGGTTGGATACGGCACCCAACGTAAGGCTACTTCCACCGCATCTATCGTAAAGGTCGGAGGAGACAAGCTGGAGAACAAGCCCTTTACTTCCGTGGACCAGATGCTACAGGGCGCTTCGGCTGGCCTGCAATCATCGGCTTCCACTGGCCAGCCCGGCGCCAACCAGGCCATCCGTATCCGGGGCGTAGGCAGCTTCACCTACGGCGGCGCACAACCGCTCTATGTAGTGGACGGCGTGCAGATCAATGGTGGCGACCTGAGCAATGGCAACGGTGTCTCCACCTCCAATGCCGGTACTTTCAACGTCAATCCCAGCACCAACGTGCTGGCGACCATGAACGCCAACGATATCGAAAGCATAACGGTCCTGAAAGATGCCGCCGCCACCTCGATCTACGGTTCGCGTGGAGCCAACGGAGTTATCCTGATCACGACCAAGAGCGGCAAGCAGGGGAAGGCGCAGTTCAGGGCGGATGTGGAAATTGGTAATAACAAAGCCATCCTGCCTCCAGCCAAAGGACGTCCGCTCCGCGCGAAAGATTGGCTGATGATGCTGCGGGAAAGCTATGTGAACGGCGGTTATACGGACGCCAGTATCACGTCCTCCCTCCACCAGTATGGCGATACCTCGGGCCTTGACACGGACTGGCTGGGACTGGTCACCCGCAACGGTACGCAGCAGCAATATAACCTCAGCGCCACAGGCGGAGAAGGCAAGATCAAATACTATCTTTCCGGCGGTTACTTCAAGCAGGAAGGCACCACCATTGGTACGGATCTGAAAAGAGTGACGGGCAATACGAAGATCACCTACGCCGCCACGAACAGGCTTACCCTCACAACGAAGATCACGGTGGGTGCTGTTAACCAGAATTCGGCGCTGGCTTCCAGCGGTACTTCAGGCGGCGGCGGCTATTTCGGCAACCCCACGTATGTGGCGCTGACCCTGCGCCCCACCCAGACGCCTTACAATAAGGATGGTACGCTGAATGTCAGCACGGCTAACACAGGTTTCCCCTCGCACTACAACCCCCTCTATATTGCCGCCCATGACAAACGCTGGCTGAAAGCATTCCAGGGCATGGCCAACCAATCCCTGGAATACAGGATCATCGAAGGCCTGAAGTTTACCACTACCATGGGCCTCCAATACACCACCAACGAAGAATACCAGTTCAACAACCCCTACCATGGAGACGCCTCCGGCTCCGCGGGACAGGGTATTGCTTATTACACCCGCAACTTCCTGTATGACTGGATCAACCAGTTCGATTATCACCATGATTTCTCGGTGCTGGGCGACCAAAAGCTTTCCCTGGACGCCAAGCTGGGACACGAAGGGATCAAGAACGATTTCTTCCAGCAGGTGGGCAACGTCACCAACTTCCCCAACTTCGATTACTACCTGTCCACCAATGGCGCAACTTCCACCAATGGCAAGGTGACCGGCTCGAACTATACGTTTGAAGGGTATTACAGCAACCTGACGCTGTCCCTGAGCGATAAATATTCGCTGTATGGCAGCTATCGCCGGGACGCTTCCTCACGGTTCAGCACCAGTGATCGCTGGGGTAATTTTGCTTCCGTTGGCGCCAGCTGGACCCTCTCCAACGAGGAGTTCCTGAAGCCGTTGGCGCGCACCCTTTCCCTGTTGAAGATCCGCGCCAGCTATGGCAGCAATGGTAACGCAGAGATCCCCAACTATGGCTGGCGGCAGCTGTATAGCTTCGGCTACAACTACAATGGCGTGGCCGGCGGCCGGTTTGACCAGATAGGAAATGAAAAGCTCACCTGGGAAAAGAACAAGCAGACGGACATCGGTGTCGACATCGGTCTTTTAAGCAATCGCATTAATATCACATTCGATTATTACAAAAGGATTACGAAGGACGCACTGCTGCCCCAGAATGTTTCCCCCACATCGGGTTTTCCCAGCTTCATCAACAACGTAGGCGACCTGGAGAACAAGGGATACGAGATCACGCTCAACATCATTCCCGTGCAGACCAGGGACGTCACCTGGGAGATCAACGCAAATCTGACGCACAACAGGAACAAGGTCACCAGCCTCCCTGCCGGAGACCAGCAGAACCTGCAGAACGCCAGCTTCTTCATGCGCAAAGGCCTCTCCATGTACTCGTTCTATACCAGGGGCTGGGCAGGCGTCGACCCCGCGGATGGGGCCGCCATGTGGTACACGGACAGCAGCAGAAAGGCGACCACCAAGACACGTGGTACGGCTCCTTTATTCTTCGTGGGCAAGCAGGCCGATCCCAAATACTACGGCAGCGTGGGCAGCACCGTGACCGTGAAAGGCATCAGCCTGAACTTTGATTTCTATTATAACTATGGCAATTATATCCAGGAGGCTTACGCTCAGTATTTCCTGGACGGTACCTATGCCACACGCGGCAAGTATACCCTCAACCTGGAAAGATGGCAAAAGCCCGGCGACAAGACCAATGTCCCGAAGTATGTCTTCGGCCTGGCCAACACCTCTTCAGGTTCCGACCGCCTGCTTTTCAAGGGTGATTACATCCGCCTGCGCAACGTGCAGCTGGCCTACCGGATCACCGCAAAGTCGATCACAGAAAGGCTGCATGTCAGTTTCATCAACGTTTATGTCCGCGGTACGAACCTATGGACCAAACGCTATGACAAGGACATCCTGAACGATCCGGAACAAGGGATCCTGGGATTGAACCAGCAGCAGGTGATGCCCTCCAAATCTTTCACGGGCGGTATAAACATTACATTCTAATCGCAGCAGCGTAAAAATTCATACTACAATGAAAAGAACAAGTTTGTTACGTCGATATATGGCAGGGATACTGGGAGTGAGCTACCTGATGTTCACGCTCTCTTCCTGCAGCAAATCATTCCTGAACCAGACGCCGAAGGACGGAGCGCCGACTTCCACGGCCATCACCAGCGAGGCCACCATGTACACGGCCATCCTGGGCCTGTACTCTTCCATGCGCGCCACGGACTTTTATGGCAGGACCTATGCCATCAAGGGGGACCTGATGGCCGACAACGCCTTCCTGTCTTCCAGCAACTCCGGACGGTACCTGGGCTTCAATAACTACGATATGGACAAGACCAATGCCTACCCGCGGGATTGCTGGTCCAACGCCTACGCGGGCATCAAGAACGCCAATTTTATCATCAATTGCGGATTGCCGAATACGAATAATCCCATCAGCCATATGTACGCCGAGGCGTACGCCCTGAGAGGCCTCTTCCTGTTCGACCTGGCCCGCAATTACTCCATGCCTTATGCGGCAGGGGCTGACAATGACGGCGTGCCCATCGTAAAATTCTTCGACTACAAAGCGCTGCCGGCCCGTAGCAAAGTAGGAGAGGTCTATACCCAGATCCTGTCGGACCTGGATTCGGCCCTGCTATTGTCAAAATATGCCCAGACAGCGACCATGGCTTTCACCAGCACGGGCGTCAACAGGACCATGAACTATACTTTCGTGACGAAATATGTCATCGAGGCCCTGCAGGCCCGCGTTTACCAGCACATGGGCAACTGGCAGGCCGTACATGACAAGGCGCAGGACATCGTCGACAACGGGGGCTATTCCCTGGCCACCAGCACGGCGTTGGTGGGATACTGGCAGAATGCCGGTGTTTCCAACGATAAGATCGAGACGATGTTCGAGGTGACTTCTGATGCCAATAACAACGTAGCAGATGGCACCCTGGCCAATATCTACGTCCCCAAGCCCCTGGGAAGCTACGGGGATATCCTGGCGACCAAGGCGTTTTACGACTCTTATTCTCCGACGGATGCACGCAAAAGCCTGTACAATCCTTCCACGCGCAGCGGCCAGCTGGGCACTGCTTACTATGTCACGAAATACCCCATCGATGTGGTCAACTACGATGACGTGAAGATCGTACGGTTTGCGGAAGTATTGCTGATGCTGGCGGAATCCTATTACAACCTGAACGATGAGACCAACGCCCTGAAATACCTGAATATGGTGGCCAAACAACGCGACCCGTCTTTTGCGGGATACGCCTCCACGGGCGCGCAGGTGCTGGAGGATATCCTCAACGAAAGGGCCAAGGAGCTGGCTTTTGAAGGCTACCGCTTCTGGGACCTCTATCGTCTGCAAAGGACCTTTGTCCACCCCCAGTCACAGGATGGGACAAATGCCATTAACAAAAGTGTGACGGTGACGCCGGGGACCACGGTGAATTTCATCTTCCCGATCCCGAATAATGAAAGGTTGCTGAACCCTAACGTGTCCCAGAATCCCGGATACAATTAGTTGCAGCGCCGCAGGCAAGGCACGATTATGGCCTTAGGCAAAGTATGGAAACCTTACTTGCCCTTACCCATAAAGAGTTCCTGTCGGTGGACAGGGATCATGAAAAAGCAGCCGCGGCAGCTCACCTGGTATATGTGACGGATCTCCAGCCGGGCATCGTGCGCCTTAAGAAAGGGAAAGGCTTCACCTATCTCTTCGGGGACAAGCCGGTGAAGGACAAGCATCAGATCGAACGTATCCGCAAGCTGGTGATCCCGCCGGCCTGGACTCAGGTGTGGATCTGCGCCAGCGAAAAAGGACATATCCAGGCCACGGGCCTTGACCTCCGCGGCCGCAAGCAATACAGGTACCATGCATTGTGGAATTCTTTGCGCAATGAGACGAAATTTCACCGCCTGTATGAATTTGGCAAGGCCTTGCCCCTGCTGCGGACACGGCTGGAAGTGGACCTGCAGTCCAGGGAGCTCACCCAGGAAAAAGTGCTGGCCACCGTGGTCAGCCTGATGGAGCGGACATTTATACGCATAGGTAATAACGAATACGAGAAGACCAACGGTTCCTATGGGTTGACTACATTGAAGAACAAACATGTAGCCATCTCAGGGGATAAGCTGGTCTTCTCTTTTACGGGTAAAAAAGGTATCCACCACGACGTCAGCCTGCGCAACAAACGCCTTGCCCGCATCGTCAGCCAATGCCACGACATCCCCGGAAAGGAATTATTCCAGTACTATGACCCGGACGGGAACCGCCATCCCATTGATTCGGGAATGGTCAATGGTTATATCAGGGATGCCGCCCAACAGGATTTCACCGCCAAGGACTTCCGCACCTGGGCCGGTTCGCTCGAAGCCCTGCAGGCCTTTCGCTCCATCGGGGAAGCGCTGACAGCCGCCGACTTGAAAAAGAATATCAACGCCGTGCTGGACAGCGTCAGCGGAAAGCTGGGCAATACACGCACGGTTTGCCGCAAATACTATGTCCATCCCGGGCTCATCCGTTTGTACGAGGAGAATAAGCTGGTGAAATATCTCCACGAACTGGATAAAATGGAGAATGCCCCTGTTCCCGGCGCCGATGCAGGCCTCGCCGCTGAGGAAAAGATCCTGATGAAAATATTGAAGGAATATATCAGCGCTTCGCCCGTCATGGGGTCGTGACGGTGGTGGTGGTGGTCACGGTCGTCTCCTGCTCTGTCACCGTCACGCGGCTGCGCAGCTTCGCATGCAGCCGCGAATAAGGCTTGAAATGATATTTTTGCGGCTTGCCCAACAGGAATCCCACCGCCTTGAACCCCGGCAGCAGATCGAAGATGATCTTACAGATGGCCGTCACAGGTAAAGCAAGGATCAATCCGGACAGCCCCCAGAGCTTTCCAAACAGCAAAAGGGCAAAAATGGCCACCAGCGGATTGATGCTCACCTTGGAGCCGACCACATACGGTGTAATGAGATTACCCTCCAGGATATGCACAAAGAGAAATACGGCCATCACACCCACCGCATACCAGTAAGAGTCCTTTGTGATCAACGCCACGAGGATGGGCAGCGCACTGCCGATGAGTATGCCGATATAAGGTATGATCACCAATATACCCCCGAGGAAACCGAAGAACAAAGGTGACTCGATGCCCAGGCACCAGAGTCCGACGGAGTTCAGCGCGCCGATGATGCCGATGACCTTCAACAGGCCTACCAGGTAATTTTGAATGACTTCGTAAATCTTTTGCATCGTGTCGTCTATCAGCAGCTTGTCGGAGGAAGCAAAGACCTTATAGAAGAATTCCAGGAAGAATACCCGCAGGTACAATAAGAAAAAGCTGAAGAGCAATACCAGCACGAATTGAGAAATGAGATTGGCGGTAAAGGTCATGCCCGACGAAAAATAAGTGCTGCTATTTTCCATCACTTTGCCCAGCAACTGATGGACGTGGTCCGCCTGTATGGATTTCGCTATCCGCCAATGCTGCGATATATAAGTCTCCCCCTTGTCAATGAGTCCACCCATTTTTTGAATGAGCTCCGGCGCCTGTCCTATCAGGTGCAGCAGCTGTATGACCACCACGGCAAGGAACAACGCCAGCAGAACGCCGGCGGCCAGCACGGCGCAGAACGACGCCAATCCCTTATGCCATCCCCATTTTTCCAGCCGCAGACAAATAGGGAACAGCATGCTGGAGAATATAATTGCGAACAGGAGCGGGATGATCAGCACTTCAGCCCATGCCAATATAACAAAGCAGATCACCAGTATGATCAGGATAGCCGCAATGCGCAAAGGATTGGCGAACTTAATTTCATTCATAAACGTCGCGTGACAATAAGATTAAAAGTAAGCCGGTCGCGACGACCGGCTTTAAGGGTCCATAGATCAACCCTTTACCCCCAAAGACATTTCAGGACCGGTCAGGCTCTCCGGATGATACCCAGTATCAGGGAGATCAGCGCCAGTACGATCAGCACGTGGATCAGCCCTCCGACGCTGTATACAAACACACCCAGGATCCAACCTATGATAAGTATCACTGCTATTAAATAAAGTAGACCGCTCATAAAAAAAGTTTTAAGTAGTAAGGAATTTCGTTGTCTTCTATTACCCTAAGAAAAATGCTTGCCAATATGGAACAAAACGGGATAAAGCGTCGTTTAGCCCTATCTTCGTCCAGTTTTGGGGAATTAAATCCCCGGAGCTCCGCACCCTGGCATAATCTTATTTATATTAAATACATGAAGAAGCTTTCAGACTTTTGGAAAGTGTTTAAAAAAGCAGCCATAGAGTTCGATGGCGACAATGGCTTTAAGCTTGCCGCTTCTTTATCTTACTCCACTATCTTTGCCATGGGGCCTCTACTGATCGTCGTTATATCACTGGCAGGTATCTTTCTTGGCCATGATGCCGTGGAAGGAAGGATCTATCACCAGATAAAGGGACTGGTAGGCAGTGGTGCGGCGCTGCAGATCCAGGAGATCATCAAGAATATCCAGGCTTCCCGTCACACGATGGCAGGCGCCATCATTGGCGGCATCATCCTGCTGATCGGTGCGACCAGCGTATTCACGGAGATCCAGGGATCCATCAACTATATGTGGTCCATCCAGGCCAAGCCGAAAAAAGGCTGGCTAAAGCTCCTGGGCAACCGTCTTCTGTCCTTCAGCCTGATCGTAGGGCTGGGCTTTATCGCCATGGTATCGCTGCTGATCAATTCCCTCATGGACCTCCTGAGCACCTATCTGAAGAACTATTTTTCACACGGCACGGTGGTAGTTTTTTACATCGTCAATATGATACTGACCCTGGCAGCCGTCACCCTGCTGTTCACCATCATCTTCAAGGTGCTGCCGGATGCCGTCATACGTTGGAAAGACGCGTTCATTGGGGCTGTTTTCACCGGGTTGCTGTTTATTTTGGGTAAATTTCTCATCGGTCTGTACCTGGGAAATTCCAGGTTGGGCATCACATATGGCGCCGCCGCCTCTATTGTGGTCATTCTTACCTGGGTATATTATTCCTCGATCATCCTGTATTTCGGCGCTGAATTCACAGAGGTCTATGCACAGCTCTTCGGTGGCCGCATCAGGCCCTCTGATACAGCCGTCTTTATCCTTAAAAGAGAGGTACAGGAGCTGGAATGAGGGACATCTAGGAAGCCTTGCGCTTGCGACCCCCGCCGCCCTGCAGACTGGCTTTCAGCTGAGACAACAGATCCTTGCCTTCCCTATGCACCACCTTCATCACGGGCTTCGGAGGCTTGCGTCCCTTCGCCTTGGCATGGATCAGCTTCATCAATTCATCGGAATAGGTGTCTTTATACTTGTCGATGTCAAACGGACCCGACAACTGATCGATCAGCTGGATAGCCATTTTCAGCTCAGCCGGCTTGCTGCTGCCGGCAGGGATGTTCAGGTCCTCCGTCGACCGCACTTCCTGGGCCCAGCGGATCTTGTAGAGCACGAGCGCATTGTCCACCGGCTTCAGCAGGCAGAGGCTCTCCTTGTTGCGTAATACAAAACTGCCAAACGCCACCTTGCCCGTTTTCGACAAGGCATCCCGTAATAAGATATACGCCTTGCCGCCGGATTTCTCCGGCTCCAGGTAGTAAGGCGTCTCGTAGTAAAGACCATCCACTTCCACCTCTTCGACAAACTCCTTTATCTCGATGATCTTTGTTTTCTCCGGGCTGGCTTTCTGGAAATCCTCATCCGTCAGCACCACATAACGATCATCCAGCTTATATCCTTTGACAATGTTCTCCCAGGCCACCTCCTTGCCCGTATGCTCGTTCACGCGTTTGAATTTTATATTGGCATGGTCCTTCTTGTCCAGCATGTCCAGGTCGAGCGAGCTCTCTTCCGTGGCGCTGTATAGCTTGATGGGGATGTTTACGAGGCCGAAGCCGATAGCCCCTGTCCATATTGCTCTCATAGCTGAGTGTTTTATTAAAATATACGAAGTTTTATGCCAAAACCACGCTTGTGGCACCTGCATGCATACCCGGCGCGGCACGACAATTGAAGAAGTTATGAAAATAAACCGACGTATTAACTAAATGATCTGTTATGAAAAAGAATCAATCGATGCGAAAGCTAAGTGTTTTATTTACAGCGGCTTTATTAATCGCCGGGATGACGGTGTGCGCGCAGGAACAGCAAACCGCTACGGATAGCGGTCCAACGGCGAAGTTCGGGATCAAGGGCGGGCTCAACCTGACCAATCTCTACAGCTCCCAGGCCAACACCGATCATATGAAAGCCGGATTCAACGCGGGTGTATTCGCAAAGTTGCCCGTCACCAGGGGTTTTTCCATTCAGCCTGAAATATTGTACAGCCTGAAGGGAAACAAGTCAAATTACGACAACATTTTGCAGGGCAGCGGAGAATACAGGTTTAACCTGGGCTATGTGGAAGTGCCTGTGCTGGCCGTCGTAAACCTGGCGTCGAACTTCAACCTGCACCTGGGACCTTATGCCGGTTACCTGGTCAATGCGAATGTGAAGAACGTCAACAACAATGGCGACGTCCAGGGCGCGACGGATCTCAAAACGAGTGACTTCAACAAGTGGGACTTCGGTCTGGCAGGTGGCCTGGGATTCGACATCCAGCATGTTACGCTCGGAGCCCGGTACAACTATGGCCTGAGCCACATCGGCAAATCCGGTGAAGCGTCGGGTACGCTCCTCGGCAACGCTAAGAATGCGGGTTTCTCGTTCTATGCGGGATTTGCATTCTAAATGAGCAAAAAAAAAATCCGTCTCGCAAGAGACGGATTTTTTTATTTATTCCCACAACCCCCGTATCTGCGCCACCGGTATATTCAACAACTCCCTGTATTTGGCCACGGTCCGTCGGGCGATGGAATATCCCCTGTTAGCCAGGATGGACACCAGCTGCCTGTCCGTATAAGGCTCTTTTTTGTTCTCTGTTTCTATCAGCTCGCTGATGATGCTCTGGATCACCTTGTTGCTGATGCTATTGCCTTCCTTATTGACGATGCCTTCTGTGAAAAGGTCTTTCAGCAGTATGGTCCCGAAGGGCGTCTCGGCATATTTGTTACAGGTCAGGCGGCTGACGGTAGAGATATCTACTTTTACTTTGTCTGCAATGTCCTTTAGCTTCATGGGCTTCAACAGCAGGATATCCCCGTATTTGAAATATTCATATTGCATGTCGAGTATGGCGTTCATGATCTTCAGCATATTCGATTCACGCTGCTGGATGGCGTTGATGAACCATTGTGCGGATGACAGCTTGCTGCGAAGATATTGACGGGCGGATTTTTCCACCTTGTCATTATGTGCGGCGTTTTGCACCATCTCTACCCAGGACTGGCTGATATGTAGATTGGAAGATCGCTGACGATACAACGCCACTTCCAGTTTTTCGCCTTCATCGAGAATGACAAAATCCGGCAGGATGGAAGGATTCACCTGTATCGCTGCCACCGGCTGCGTGAAAGGACGCGTTTTCAGATGGGCCAGCAGGCTGAGTACGATCCGGATCTCGTCGTCCTCCAGGCCCAGCTGTTTTTTCAGCTTGTCCAGGTTGGCGCCCCGCAGGTCCTGGAAATGTTCTTCCAGCAGGCAAATAGCCATCCGCACATCCGGCTGCTTGATATTCATTTTTTTCAGCTGCAGCAGCATATATTCCTGTACGTTCCTGCAGCCGGCCCCGAATGGGTCCAGTTCACGTATATGGGTAAGTGTTTCTTCCAGCTCCGAAGGCTCGATCCATGTCTTCCTGGAAAAAGATATCTCAGAGGCCAGCTCTTCCAGGTCCTGTTCCAGGAAACCGCTCTCGTTCAAAGAGTCGATGAGAAAGTCGAATAGATAATACTTTTCCTCCGGTACGCTGAGATAACGGCACTGGCGCTTCAGCTCTTCCCGGAAATCCGTTTGCTCGGCCATGGGCTTTTCGGGGATCTTCTCCGTAGAAAGATAATTCTTATATTCAGTCTTATAATCAGGAATATCGTCGTAGCCATATTCTTCCCAATTCTGAAAATCCTGCACCGTATCTTTGGAGAACTTGTCCGAAAGGCTCTCGTCGCCGGATGCCGTCTCTTCGAGAACCGGGTTCTCGGTCAATTCGTCCTGTATTCGTTGTTCCAGCTCCAAAGTGTTCAAATGGAAAAGGTTGAGTAATTCAATCTGCTGGGGCAGGATCGTGTGCTGTTGCTTCTGCGTTTGAAGTTGCTTGAGCATAATCCACGGAATTTTGTAGTAGGAGTACGACAAATCGGAAGCCAGAAATTCCGCTGCTTTAAAGCATGCCCGGGGGTGGGATGAAAGACGCCCCGTGTAGAAAAATAGGTACGCCCCTGGGGAAAAAACGTAACAAATCCCTTGAGTTACAATATTTTCCCTTTACGGTAGCTTGTAAATGAAAATTTGAACAGTTGGAGAAAATGGTCTGTATTTTGTCAAATAAGGTTAATACTATAACTTAAATATCATCGAATCACAGACTATGCAGAGCAGCCAGCCTAAAAATAGACCGCGCAGATCCGTCATACGCAGGTTGGCGAGAATATTTCTAAAGATCACGGCTTCCATCATCATCATCCTGATCATCGTGATCTTTTTGATACAGACCCCTTATATCCAGAACATTATACGTGGCAAAGCCGAAAAATACCTTTCCCGGAAGCTGCAAACCCGGGTTAATATCGGCAACCTCTATATCAGGTTCCCCGAAAACATAGTGCTGAAGAATATTTATCTGGAAGACAGGCAGAAGGATACGCTGCTCTCAGCCGGCCTGATCGACGTCAACATCCATATGTGGGGACTCCTGCACAACAATATCGACATTGGCAAGGTGCAGCTGGAAGCCATTACGATGAAGATAAAACGTCTTCTGCCGGACACGACCTTTAATTTCCAGTTCATTGCGGATGCCTTTTCCAGCCCTGCGGGCAAGCAGCCCGCTGATAAAGGCACTTCCTCTATGAAAATGTCGCTACGGGAGCTGCAGCTGAATAAGGTCCGGTTCCTGTATAAGGATACGTTGACAGGGAATGACATAGAAATATGGATCGATCACAGCGTCACCCACCTGGACGCCTTCGATCCTGCAAAGCTTTCCTTCCATGTGACCCAGTTCCAGATGAAAGGGCTGCAGGCTCGTATCCGGCAGTATAAGCCGCTGGTGATCCCGGACACCGCCATTGCCAACGCTGTCGCCACCGGTGCCCCCATGGACTTTCAATTAGGGAGGATCGGCTTTGCCGACAGCAGGATCGACTATAGCAACGAGGTCACCTCTATGACCACCAGCCTCCGGCTGGGACGGCTGGCGGCAGAAGTGCAGTCGGTCGACGTCGACAAACAGGTGTTCAGGATAAAAGCCCTGGAGCTGGACAGCACGGATGCCCGCTATGACGATAATACGCAGCGTCGCCAGCCGAAGGGAATGGATTACGCCCACCTGGATATCCATGATCTCTCTCTGCATGGTAACAACCTCTTCTACAGCGCGGATTCGCTCAGCGGCGTCATCACCAAAGGTCAGCTCACCGAGCGTTCCGGCTTCGACCTGCGGCAGCTGCAGTCGTCCTTCCTGTATACCGCCCACCACACCAGCCTGCAGAACCTCCTGCTCCGTACCCCCGGAACGCTGATCCAAAGAAGCCTGACACTTCATTATTCTTCCCCCGCCGCGATGGTAAAAGACCCGGTACACACCCTGGTCGACCTGGACCTGCCCGGCAGCCGCATACAGGTGAAGGATGTGCTGCTCTTCATTCCATCCCTGGCCGCACAGCCGGCCTTTCACCCCAACGATACCTGGAATGTCGATGCCCGTGTCAAAGGGACACTGGATGCCCTGCAGGTGGAACGTTTCCGTTTCAGCGGCCTGCAGGATATCGCCGTGGACCTCTCCGGCACAGTACTCCATCCCATGGATGTCAAACATGTCTCGGCCAACTTGAACATAGCCAGCATGTCCGGCAGCCGCAAAAGCCTGGAAGCGTTGCTGCCTAAAGGGACATTACCCGCCAACATCGCCATCCCCGCCCGCTTCACCGTGCGCGGCAGACTGCAGGGTGATATGTCGGGCTTCAACAGCGACCTGGTGCTGGCGACCACTTCAGGGACGGTGGTCCTGAAAGGCTATATCCAGCAGTTCAGGGATCCCAAAAATGCCCGCTATGACCTGGCCTTGCAGACAAAGGCGCTGGACCTGGGCTATATCCTGAAGGACAGTGTCCAATGGGGATTGATCACCGCTGACTTCACGGCAAAAGGAAGGGGACTGGATCAGCACACGGCCAATGCGGTGCTGCATGGCCGCCTTCAGTCCGCCACGATCCGGCAATATACCTACCATAACTTTTTCTTCGACGGATCAGTGGCCAATGAACATGCGGAGTTGCGATCCGCCATCCATGATACCGCCATCGGCTTCGACCTTCATGCCTCCGCCGGGCTGGCCGGTAAATTCCCCGCCGTGCGCCTGGATTGGCGCATCGATACGGCCGACTTGCACGCCCTCCACCTCGTGAAAGATACCCTGCAGTTCAAAGGACACGTGAACGCGGACTTTGTCAGCACGAACCCGGACTCGCTTATCGGCCACCTGAGAATGGACAGCCTGGCGCTGCTGCAGGGCACAAAAAAATTCGCCACCGACAGCATCATCCTGACAGCAGACCATGCCAACGGGATCCAGGACATACAGCTGCATGCGGAAATGGCCGACCTGGACTGGAATGGCCGCTACAAGCTGACGGAAGTGCAACGGGCTCTTCAGCATACGATCAACAATTATTACAGGATCAATGGGTATAAAGACTCGGCCTTTACAGAGCAGGAGTGGCGTATGCAGCTGCGTTTCAGGACTTCCCCGCTTGTGCTGGCCTACATGCCCGCTCTCAAGGGCACCGATACGGTGACGGGCTTCCTCTACTTCAACAGTCGTTACGATGACATCCGCCTCTCCATGAACGCTCCCCGCGTCCAGGTGGGAACGCAGGTGTTCCAGCATATGACGGCTTCAGCGCACAGCGCGGGAGCCGACAGCGGTCAGCTGCGCTACACGGTCGACATAGCCTCCGGACAGGGCAGCGGCTTTTCCCTTTACCAGACCTCCGTGCACGGATGGCTGGCCGAGGACAAGCTGTTCACCACGGCGCTGCTGAAAGACAGAAAAGGGAAAGACCGCTACAGGCTGGCAGGTCAGCTGGAGAAGCTGATAGATGGGCTGAAGTTCACCCTTCACCCCGACAGCCTTCTGCTGAATTACGACAAATGGCAGGTAAGCCAGGACAATTTCTTTCAATACGACTCCGCCGGCGTCCTCGTCCATGATTTCAGGATCGAAAACAAAGGGGAAGCATTGCAGGTCAACAGCACGCAAAATATTTCCAATTCGCCCATCGACGTGACGTTCTCCAACTTTCGGCTGGGCACGTTGTCGCGCTTTGCCGACCAGGACTCCCTGTCCGTGGAAGGCGTCCTCAACGGCAAGGCACAAGTGAAGAACCCGACTTCCTCGCCTCTGTTTACCTCGGACCTGCAGATAAAGGATCTCAGTTACAGGAAGGACTCCGTCGGCGACCTGGCTATCAAGGTCGGCAATGAGAAGGCCGACGCCCTCACCGCAGATGTCCGCCTCACGGGTCACCAGAATGACGTAGCCGTCAAAGGAGAATATTATATGAAGGACAGCCGCATGGATTTGGTGCTGGACCTCCGGCAGCTGAACCTGGCTTCCCTGAAACCTTTTGCTACTTCCCAGGTGAAGGATCTGAAAGGATTCCTCAAAGGCAAGCTGGCGCTGAAAGGCACCATGGACCAGCCGGGTATCACTGGCAACCTGCACTTCGACAATGCCTTCATCGTTCCGGTGATCTCGGGCGAGCCCTTGAAACTTGCGAATGACAACATCGAATTCGACTCGGATGGCTTCAACTTCACCGAATTTGCCTTTCAGGACTCCGCCGGCAACAAAGCCACTATTGATGGCAACGTGTACACGAAGAATTACAGCGACTTCAAATTTGATATCTTTTTGAATGCAAGTAATTTCCGTTTGGTGAATGCCCGTCAGGCCAGCGACAGGATGTTTTACGGCGCCTTGAATATGGATGCTTCCGTCAGCCTGTCCGGAGATGGCAACACCCCGCAGGTGGACGGGGACCTGCGGGTCAACAAGAGAACGGACTTCACCTTTGTCCTGCCGGAAAACAACCCGGAAATAGTGGACAGACAAGGGGTAGTTCGTTTTATGGATAAGGGTCACCCGGGTGACACATTGGTAGATCAGCGTGCTAAACTAATGGCCGCGCAGTCCGTCATCAAGGGAATGGACATCAGCCTCAACGTCGCCACAGACAGCAGCGCCCTGTTCACCATCATCGTGGACGAACGGAATGGCGATGCGCTTACGGCCAGAGGCAGATCCAACCTCGTGTTTTCCATGGACCAATCGGGTCGGATGGAGCTGACGGGTGGATATGAAGTGGAGAGTGGCGCTTATAACCTTTCGTTTAATGTGCTGAAACGGAAATTTGACATCCAGCGGGGCAGCACCATCACCTGGACAGGGGATATCATGAAGGCAGAGCTGGATATCACCGCTACCTATGCGGCCAATACACCTTCCATCGATCTGATAGCAAACGAAATTGCAGGCCGCACCCAGGCGGAGATTAATAAATTCAAACAAAAGCTGCCTTTTTTGGTGACCCTGAAGATGGAAGGCGAACTGATGAAACCCAAGATAACTTTCGACATTACCCTGCCGCCCAGCTACCTGGCCCTCTGGCCGGATGTGGATCAAAAGCTGCAGCAGATACGCGTGCAGGAGTCCGAACTGGATAAGCAGGTATTCGCTTTGCTCCTCTTAAACCGTTTTGTAGGAGACGACCCCCTGCAAAGCGCGGCGGGAGGTGGTAGCAGTGTCGGCAGCCTGGCTTTCCAGAGCGCGAGCCAGATCCTCACCAATCAGTTGGACCAGCTGGCAGCCAGTCTTATTAAGGGCGTTGATATTCATTTCGATCTCAATCAGCAGCAGGATTTCAGCACAGGTGTCGAACGGGATTATACCGAAGCCACCGTCCAGGTGTCCAAGCGGCTTTTCAACGACCGTATCCAGGTCAGTGTGGGCAGCAACTTCGATGTACAGGGGGAAGGCAACCCTAACCAGCAAGCCTCCAACATTGCGGGCGATCTGGCAGTGGATTACAAGCTCACCAAGGACGGCCGTTATATGGTGCGGGCCTACCGGAAAAATCAATACCAGGCCGTAATAGAGGGACAGGTAGTAGAGACAGGCGTGAGTTTTATTTTGACATTCGACTATAACAAGCTCAAGGAAATATTCGGCCGTACGCGGGAAGAAAAACTCGAAGAACGACGCAGAGCTAAAAAGGCGCAGGCCGAATCCCCAAAATAATAAGTATGACGATCCGGAGACTCCTATATCTTTTATATATCGTATCGCTGTTGGCGGCTTGCAACGAATCCAAATATCTGTCCGAAGGGCAGAATTTATATGTTGCCAATAAGGTAAAGACACAAACCACGGACGTCAAAAAAAAGAAGGCCAAAGCGATGGCCTCCGAACTGGGAGACCTTATGCGCCCACGCCTCAACAACAAGATCCTGGGCCTCCGTGTCAGGCTTTGGATCTACAACATCGCAGGGACAACTACTAAGGAAAAGGGGTTTAAACACTGGCTGAAATACAAGGTGGGTGAGCCCCCCGTCCTTGCTACCCCTACGTTGCTGGAAAAAAACCGGGACGTGCTGCAGAATCACCTGGAGAACAAAGGTTATTTCAGGGATACGGTCAAGCTGGAGGCGCCCGTGAAAAATAAAAAGCTCACGGCTATCTATACCGCGGTGTTTGGCCCGCAATATACCATACGGAATGTGAGCTTCCCCGGCGACAGCACCGACCTCGGCAGAAGGATCGATAGCGTCAAGCGACGGAGCCGTCTGCGAAAGGGTAATCCTTATGACCTGGACGTCATCAAGAACGAACGCGTACGCATCGATACACGGCTAAAACAAAGAGGGTTTTACTTCTTCAATCCAAACTATCTCGTGGTAGACCTGGATACCACCGTAGGCAATCACCAACTGGATATGTTTGTGAAGTTAAAGGATGAGACACCGGACGAGGCCCGCCAGATTTGGCGTATCAATAAGATAAAGGTATTTGCCGAATATGATCTGCATTCGGATACCAGCCGCAAGGGTGTCGTCATCCCCGGGGGTATACAGCTCGTCGACACCGCCCATCTTTTCAAGCCATACTTATTCAACAACACGATCATCTATAGGCCGGGAAGCATTTACGGACTCAATACGCACACACAGACCCTCAGCCGCCTTGTAAGCCTGGGCGTATTCAGATTTGTCAAGGCCCGGTACGAAAAATCAGATTCGGGCGCTAACCAACTCGCTCTCACCTATTATCTGAACCCCACGCAAAAAAAATCCATCCGGTTTGAAGTATCGGGTCTAACCCGGAGCGACAATACGACGGGCGGCGAAATATCGGTCAGCTGGCGTAACCGCAACCTGTTTAAAGGAGCGGAGCTGTTTACGACCAGCATTTATGCAGGCCTGGAAGAACAGCTGTTGGGCCAGGGCGTGAAAATAGGCACCAGGAGAGGGGGAGTAGACCTGAACTTATATTTCCCCCGTATCATATCCGGGCCATTTCATTGGAGCACCAGCAGCCAATTCGTTCCAAAGACAAGGATCAACCTCGGTTATGACCTTTTTGACAGGAGCAGTCAATATACGCTGACTTCCGCAAGAACAAGCTTTGGATATATCTTTAAACAATCCCTGGCTACTGAGCATACGATAACGTTACTGGGGATCAACTATGTCCGGCCCACCAATATCAACCCCAACTACCAGGCGGTGCTGGATACAACTATTGCCCTGGCAAGGGCCATAGAAACAAAATTTATCATCGGCAGCGTTTATAATTTCAACTACAATTCCCAGGCAAGGCCCAACCGGAAAACACATAATTTTTACCTTAATGGCAATGTGGACCTCTCAGGCAACCTTCTGGGACTGTTCACGGGCGCCAACCTCGACAAAGGCAAGGAAATCCACATTTTTAACACGCCCTTCTCCCAATACATCCGGCTGGAGGGGGATATCCGCCACTATCTCAGTTTTGGCAGATACAGCATGCTGGCTTCCCGGATCACCGGAGGCATCGGCATCGCGTATGGTAATAGTAGCACCATGCCTTTTGTAAAACAGTTTTTCGCGGGCGGTACCAACGACATCCGCGCCTTCCGGGCAAGAGCGCTGGGCCCCGGTTCCTTTTATACCGGCAATCCCAACAAAAATGCTTTCCTGCCCGACCAGCCCGGGGATGTCAAGCTGGAAATGAACCTGGAATACAGGACCAAACTGTTCTCCATCGTCCGCTGGGCGCTATTCATTGACGCAGGTAATATCTGGACGCGCACATATGACAGTTCCCGGGTAGGTTCCGCTTTCTCCAGCCGTTTCCTGAATGATGTAGGGGTGGGCATCGGCACCGGATTGCGCTTTGACCTCAGCATCATCGTCTTACGCGTAGACGTCGCTACCCCCGTGCGATATCCCTGGCTCCCCAACGGACATAAATGGGTGTTCAACAAAACCACCGACATCTCCAATATGGTGCTGAACCTGGCCATCGGATACCCTTTTTAGCAGGTGGAGGGTGGCATGGTTTTTTAATCCTTATAATGGAAACATGCCTATTAACGATCTAAATTCAGCTATATGTCAAACAACGATAATAAAAATAAACAGCAACAGGATTCTCCGGATAAGAAGAACATCGATCCCAAAAAAAAGTATATGCCGGACGGAACGGAAGAGCCTTCCCGCGAAGCGAACAGGGAAGCGAAAAACGATCCGGACAATCCGGACAACGCTCCAAAATTTGATGACAACCCTGATGAAACAAAAAAGAAAATTCCAAACCTATAATAAGAGGCCCCGCATCGCGGGGCCTCTTTGATTACATCTCATTAATGCTTAAAGTATTGTATCTCCCTTTCATGTTTCCTGGCCGCTTCCATGGAGTCAAAGGTCCCCAGGTTCCTTCTCTTTTTCGTCTTGGGGTCAATTTTGCGGGAATAGATCCTGAATTGCCCCGATTTTAGTTTGCGTATCATACAAGTAGTTTTAATGCACACTTGAAAAAATAGTGCCCCGTGGAAACGGGGCGCGATTGTATTCTTTTCTTTCAGGTTTATTGACTGTTATAGTTGTTAAAAAATTGTGCCACATGAACAGGGCCGGATAAACTGCGGTTTGTGCAAAAAATTCCTCAATCTTCCCGTCAGTCCCTTTCGGTAGCACGCTCGCATCCTTCTACAGGCTTGATTTTCACGGCCTGGTCCCCGGACTCCTGAATGGTATTGGATTTGAAATTATTTGTTAAAATGCTTCATTATGTACAATCATTCATTCAATTCGGATTTACCCTTTCTTCGGGAAAAGATACAGGAGCTGAAGAACGCGCTTTTCTTCAGCCAGCACAGCTCTCTTTTGAGAATGGCTACGACCATCGTCTCTATTTTAAAGGTGGATGAGTTGGGACAAATATGGTTTTTTGTGCCTCGTCCCACCCAGGCCCTCCAGGAATTCGACCGGGAATTTCCCGTAAAGCTCGAGTTCTTCCGCAAGGGGAAAGGGTTTTTCCTTCATATTACCGGGAAGGCTTACATCGTCAACGATCCGGAAGAGATCAATAGCCTGCTGTTCGACGACCTGAGACAACAGGTGTCACCCCATATGGTGCTGATAAAAGTAAAGATGGGAAAGGCGGATTATTTCGAAAGCGCCATGCGCGCCCGTCAGTCGGGCTGGTGGCGTGACCTGCGGACGCAGTTGCATGCCTGGCTTTTCAATACCCGTCCCGGTTACAAGCCCTATCAGCTGGACGCGCCCATGCCCATGCTAAGGCCGGTGGCATAGGTTTTGAATATCTATGGCGTATTAACCTAAAATATTAATTATGAAAAGATTGTCTAACCTTTGTTTTGCGGCATCACTCACTTTCTTTGCGATCAGCTGCGGCGGCAGCCAGCAGGACGCTACGAAAGATGCCAAGGATTCCAATATGACCAAAATGGACAGTACCGGCCGTGACACGGCTGGAGCGGGATCAGCTACCACCATTCCCGCCTCGGTCTCTAAGGATGACGCCACTTTTGTTGTCAACACAGCCGATGCAGGCATGACGGAAGTGCAGCTGGGACAGCTTGCCCAGCAAAAAGGAATGGCGCAGGACGTAAAGGATTATGGAGCAATGATGGAAAAAGACCATACCGCTGCAGGCAACAAATTAAAGGCATTGGCGGCGACGAAAAACATCACCCTGCCTACGGCTGTTTCACCTGATATGCAGAAGAACATAGACGACCTTCAGAAAAAAAGTGGAAAAGATTTTGACAAAGCATATATCAACATGATGGTCGACGATCATAAGAAGGTCATCAGCGCATTTGAGGACGAGTCAAAAAAGGGAACAGACGCTGATATCCGGGCTTTTGCCGACAGCACGCTGCATACCCTGAGGCACCATCTCCAGGAGGCGGAGAAGTGCAAGAAAATGCATTAAAAAAAATGGGCCTTCGGGCCCATTTTTTATTACTTTAAGCCTCAAGCTATTCCGATCGTAGTCCCTTCGCCGGCGAGGCCACCGCAGCTCTCAATGCCTCCGCCCCGACGGTGAGCATGGCCACCAGGATAGCCGCCCCACCTGCCATGATGAATACTGTCCACCCGATGGAGATCTTATAGGCAAAATTCTCCAGCCATTTGTGCAGCAGGTACCAGGCCACGGGAATGGCCAGCAGGATGGAGATCATTACCAGCCTGATAAAATCTTTCGTCAGCAGAACTACGATTTGCTGAGCGTCTGCTCCAAGTACTTTCCGTATGCTGATCTCCTTGGATCGCTGGCCGGCGGAAAAGACCGCCAGTCCGAACAAACCCAGACAGGCAATGAGGACAGTGAGACCCGTAAAGATATCCAGCACACCTGCCAGCTTATCCTCTGCCTTGTAACTGGCATTGAAGGCATCATCCATGAACTCATATTCGAAAGGAGCGCTGATGTTCCGGCGTTCGTATATTTTCTTGATGGCGGCAAGCGTATTGGGCAGGTTGACACCCCGTGCGATGCGGGCGAAAAGGACGCCCCGCCGCAATACATTCTCCGTTGTTACGCCGTCCTGCTGGATGAAGAGAAAAAGCCCATCTATCTTGGAATGAAGTGAATTGTAATTGAAATTCCTGACGACGCCCGCGATCGTATAAATCTTATTGTCCCCCATATGTATCCGTTGGCCGACGGGATTGGACGATAATTGCAGCTTGTCAGCGGCTGCCTCATTGATCACGATCTGCTGGTCGCCGGACAGCCGGGCGCTTGCCGGCCTGATCTTCCATTCGACGCCCAATACGGAAATGAAAGCCGTGTCGACTGCCAGGGTATGCATGAAGACGGGTTTGTCGGAGCCAGGTAAGATCACTTCGGACATATCATACCCCCTGTACATGGCATAACGGGCCGCTGCCACACCGCTGATGCCGGGCAGCTGCGCCACTTCTCTTCCAACGTCGGCGTAATGGCTTCCTATATTATAGAAAGGCACGGTAACGACGTTTTCACGGTTGACTCCCGTACCGGTGTGACGGAAAAAGTACAGCTGCCGTCCAATGACGATGCTGCTGACGATGAGAACTACACTGACGAAGAACTGCAGAACAGTGAGCATCCTTCTCAATCCGGCGCCTCCGGCCTGCCGGCTGACCTTGCCATACAACACTTCCACAGGCTTGAAGGAGGACAACACGATGGATGGATAAGCGCCTGCCACCAGGATGGTGATCAGCAGCAGGCCTGCAAATGCGGTCAGCACGCGGGGCTGATAAATGAAGTCTGTATCGATGGTCACGCCGATAATGTTGGAGAAATAAGGTTGGACAATGCTGAACAGCACCCAACCAAGCAGGAATGCCACCAGCGCATATAACGCCGACTCGACATAGAATTGTCCGGCTATCCGGCTGCGGCTGGCGCCGTTGGCCTTGCGGACACCCACCTCCTTGGCGCGTAAAGTGGCCCTTGCAGTAGATAGGTTCATGTAATTGATGAGGGCCAGCAGCAGGATCAGCCCTGCTACCAGTGGGAAGATAGCCAGGTACCTGGAATTATCGCCCCCCGTAAAGTTCGCCTCCAGATGACTGCTCATAAGGGGAGAGGCGATATAGCGGGCAGGCGCATCTTTATTGATCTTATTCTGCCCGGCAAGCCGGCGAAGGGTATGCTCCACATTTTCAGGCTTCGCATCGGGTGTTAGCTGGAAATAGGTGATGTAGTTGCCGAATACGACTTCGTCATCACCGCTGCCCGTCCGTCCGGACATCAGGCGCTCGCTGGAAAGGGAAGCGACAAGATCAAAGGTTATGCTGGAGTTGGAAGGCGCCTTTTCCGCCACGCCCGTCACCTCGAACGTATAAGCGCTGTCATAGCGCAGCAGCTTGCCGATGGGGTCTTCCCTGCCGAAATATTTAAGCGCGGTTTCTTCCGTGATGACGACGCCGAAAGGCCGTGTCAGCACATGATTGGGATTACCCTTACGCAGGTGAAAGGAGAAGAAGCGGAAGAAATTGCTGTCTGCAAAGATAAAATGACTTTCCCCGAACTTTTTTTCCGGAGCCGAAGGGTTGAACACGGATTTTTTCTGAGTGCTCGCCGCCATCCGCAACGTAGCCGCGACAGAAGGATCCGCCTTGAAAAGCGAGGGCCCGGTACCGGGACTCATTCCCGGTGTTTGCACGGTGTCGCCACCCATCTTTATCCTGGCATAGATGGAATAGATACGGCTGGCGTTCAGGTGAAAGCTGTCATAGCTATGTTCATGGATGACGAACAACAGGATGAGCAGGCAAGCGCTGATGCCGATGGAAAGGCCGCCGATGTTGATGAAAGTATACAGCCGATGGCGCACCAGGTTGCGAATGGCTATTTTAAGGTAGTTGCGAAACATAGTATTTTTTTGGGGCTACAAGCTGCAAGCCTCAAGCTACAAATGACTTATTAGGTCCTGGCTTGCAGCTTGCAGCTTGTAGCTTGCAGCTTGTAGCTTGCAGCTATTCTGTTTTAAGTGTTTTCGCCGGATTCATCGTCGCCGCCCGGATAGCCTGGAAGCTGACAGTGAACAGGGCAATGCCGATGGCCAGCACACCGGCCGCTACGAATGTTCCCGCGCCGATGGAGGTACGGTATGCGAAATCCTCCAGCCACTTGTTCATGGCCCACCATGCGAGCGGGAACGCGATCACCGCTGACAGGAGCACCAGCTTCAGGAAATCCCTGGAGAGCAGTCGGACCAGGTTTTCCGTGGACGCACCCAATATCTTACGGATGCCGATCTCCCTGATCCTCCGCTCTGCCGTGTACACGGAAAGCCCGAAAAGGCCCAGGCAGGCCACCAGGATAGACAGCGTAGTAAAGACGGCGAAAACATTGCTCATACGCTGTTCGCTGCGATACAGCGCCTCGTAGTTCTTGTCCAGGAAAGAGTATTCAAAGGGAATGCCGGGCGCAAGATCCTTCCATTTTTTCTCCGCCTGCCGCAAAACTTCACGGGTATGTTGCGCATTGGTAGCCGCGACGATAAAGTCGGTATTGGTATGGTAGGTCTTCGAGGTAGGATAAAACAGCGCGAAAGGTTCGACATTCGTGCGCAGGCTGCGGAAATTGAAATCCTTTACGACGCCTATGACACGGAAGGTCTGGTTGTTGCCGCCGGGATAGCTGATCCTTTTTCCGATGGGGTCCTTCCATCCCACGGTCCGCACGGCCTTCTCGTTCACGATGACGGCATCGGAATCGGCGAAGTTCTGCGAGAAGTTCCGCCCTTTGATGATCTGCAGGTGAAGGGCAGGAACGACGTGTTCGTCAGCTATGAAGGAAGTAAGGGTAAGGTCTTTTGCCAGTGGCTCCGTGACGCCCGTGGTCACAGGCGTGTAGAAATCTGTGAAGCCCGAATAATCGTCTGCCAGGGTGCCCGTGGACAAGCCCGCATGTATGACGCCAGGAATGGACGCGATCTGCTGCCGCAAAGACTCTTCCTTGCCCAGCAGAGCAGGCCCGTGATCGGTAAGCTTCTCCACGTTGGGAAAGATGAGGACATTGTCTTTATTCAGCCCTAGGTCCTTTGTCTGCATAAAGTTGAGCTGCCGGAATACGACCAGCGTACCGACGATCAGGGCGATGGAGATGGAGAATTGGAACACCACCAGGCCATTACGTACCAGTTGATTGCCGGGGCTTTTTGCAAACAGACCGCTGCCTTTCAGTATGGCTACAGGCCGGAAGGAGGTAAGGTACAGGGCGGGATAGCTGCCCGCCAGCAGGCCGGTGACGACGGAGATCACCAGAATGAACAGCCAGATCCCATGCTGAAAGATCTCCCGGAATTCCAGCGATTTGCCTGCCACCTGGTTGAAAGGCGTCATCAGGATAAACACCAGCGACAATGCGAAGAGGGTGGCGATACCTGTATACAGCAGCGCTTCGCTGAGAAATTGCCGGATCATTTGTCCCCTCAGCGAGCCCAATACTTTCCGGATGCCTACCTCCTTGGCCCTGCGCGCAGCCTGGGCGGTGGAGAGGTTCATGAAATTGATACAGGCCAGCACGACGACAAGCAGGGCGATAAAGGAAAAGATATAGACGTACTTGATATTTCCCAGGTTGGTCAGGGGCGTGCCCAGATCGGCGGAATGCAGGTGCACGTCCGTCAGCCGCTGCAGATGAAAGTCCCACCGGCCGCCCTTTTTGATGAACTCGCTGAAGGGCTGTCCGATGCGGTCAAAAGCATGAGCGGCATCCTTCCGCACCATGGCGGGGAACTTGCTTTCCAGCCGCGCGATGGCGGAAGGATCATGTGCAGCCTGCGGCGTCAGCACGACATAAGCGGTCATCTGGCACCATACCCAGCTCCAGCTGAAATGTTGTACGGGCCAGCAGTCCTGTACGGGCACCAGCATGTCGAACTGAAGGGAGGCATTCGATGGCAGGTCCTTCACCACGCCGGTGACCACGAAAGGAGCCTGGTATTCATCCATCGTCATGGACTGACCGACAACGGCCGTCTTGCCGAAATACTTTTTCGCCATGGTTTCGGTGATGACGATGGAGTGGAACTTCTTCAGGCAGCTGGCCGGATCGCCTTCCATAATGGCATAATCGAATACCTGCAGGAAATTGGAGTCCACGGCCCAGACATTCTTCTCCGTAAAAAAACGGCTCGCCTGGCCGCCTTCTCCATTCCTTATTACCTCACTGCCCATCCTGTAGATCCGGGTATAATCGGCTATTTCGGGAAAGGTCGCCCGCATGTCGATACCCACAGGCGGCGGCGTATTGGACGTATTGAACTCCTGTCCCCCGAAATTTGCATTCAGCGTCACCTGCCAGATCCGGTCCGACATCTTAAATCCCTTGTCGTACCCTTGCTCGTCCTGCACGTACAGCGTGATAAAGATCACACAGGTGAGGCCGATGGCCAGCCCGCCAATGTTGATCAGGCTATTCGTCTTATTACGCAGCAGGTTGCGCCAGGCAATGGAGAAATTACGTTTAAGCATATTGTTTTTTTTTAGCTACAAGCTACAAGCTTCAAGCTGCAAGCCAGGACTTAAATAATCACTTGTAGCTTGAAGCTTGCAGCTTGCAGCTCCCAGCTCCCAGCTGTGAGCTACTCAGTTTTAAGTGTTTTCGCCGGCGGTACCCGCGCCGCCCGTATCGCCTGGATCGAGACGGTGAGTCCGGCAATGAGCAAAGCCAGCAGACCGGCCCCGGCAAATACCAGGATATTTATATGTACCTTATAGGCATACCCTTCCAGCCACCGGTGCATCGCATACCACGCGACGGGCGTAGCCACCAGGATCGCCAGGACCACAGGCCGGATCAGGTCTTTGGAAACAAGCCGGACAATGCCGCCTACACTGGCGCCCAATACTTTCCGGATGCCGATCTCCTTTGTCCGCTGCTCCACGGTAAAGGTCACCAGGCCGAAAAGACCCAGACAGGCGATGAAGATGGCCAGTGCCGTGAACACCAGCAGCAGGCGTCCCTCATGTTCCTCCGTCGCATACTGCTTCTGAAAGTTCTCATCCAGGAAATGGTATTCGAATGGCGAAGCCGCATCGAATGTTCGATACGTCGATTCGATCTGGTGGATGGCCGCAGGTATATTGCTCCTGCTGACACGTATATAGCAGTTATCCCCCTCCTTCGGCACCGGCGGCAGCTGCAGGAGCAATGGCTCGATCTTATGCTGCAGCGAATAAATGGAAAAATCCTTCACCACGCCGATGACCAGCGCATCCTGGGTATGCCCCTGCTGGTCCGTGCGTATGCGCACTCTCTTGCCTAAGGCTTCCTTCCACCCCAGCTCCTTCACCAGCGCCTCATTCACCAGTACGGCGCCATGCAGGTCCGCCGGCCGGTCGGCAGCAAAATTCCTCCCTCGCACCAGCGGGATCTGCAGTGTGCTCAGATAGCCGGCATCGATATAAAAGCTTTGTACCATCCTGCCCGAAGGGGCGATCTCCCCGTTGTTCTCCTCGAAATTAAAGCTGTTGCTGCCAATATCGTTATTGCCGATGGGATTGCCTGCGACGGCAACACTTTCTATCAGCGTATTGCGGAGCAGCTGCGTTCGCAGATCGGTGAAGCGGGCCCGTACGGCCGGATCATGTATATGAAAGGTCAGCACCTGCTGTTTGTTGAACCCAAGGTCCTTGTCGTGCATATAATGCAGTTGCTGGTAGAGGATGGTACACCCCGCGATAAGCACAATGGTAATCACAAACTGGAAGGTCACCAGGGATTTACGGAAGAGGATGCTGGCCTGCTGGCTGCCCTGCTGGCCTTTCAGGGCCGGAATGGTCCGGAACGCGGAGAGGAACAGGGCAGGGTAGATACCCCCCACCATCCCCGTGAGCAGGGAGAAGAGCGACAGCGCCAGCAACGTAGGCGTCATCCCAAAGCGCCACAGGGTCAGCGTTTTCCCGGAAAGCTGGTTGAAAAAAGGGATCAGCATGCCGGCCAGGACCGTGGCAATGGTGGCGGCAATGAGGGTGAACAGCACCGATTCGGCCAGGAACAGCGCGATGAGCTGCCGCCTCCCGGAACCGATCACCTTACGCACGCCCACTTCCTTCACCCTGATGGAGCTGCGGGCCGTCGCCAGGTTGATATAATTGATGATGGCAATGATGAGTATTAACCCTGCGATGGTCGAGAAAAGCCAGACATAGCGGATATCGCTGTTGTTATAGCTGTCGTCATAGCTCAGTCCGGTGGAATGGAGATGGATGGATGTCAGGGGCTGCAGCCACATGTTATAATGCGTTCCCTCACCCATAAAAGGCTTCAGGTGACGTTGAAAGAAGGCGGGCAAACGGGCTTCTACCTGCTCCGCCTTCACGCCTTCGCGCAAAAGGACATAGGTGTACTTGGAAAAATTGGGCCAGCCTTCCCCGGAAAGGTCGGGCATGGACCGTAAGGCGCTGAACGCCAGGTGCGAGTTGGCAGGCACGTCTTCCATGACGCCTGTCACTTTTTGAGGCCCCCCATGCTGGAAAGTCACGGTCTTGCCCAGGGCCGTGGCGGCATCACCAAAGAGTTTTTCCGCCAGGGTTTTCGTCAGCACAATGGACCCGGGAGCAGACAGCGCCTGGCGGTCGTCTCCCGACAGGAATGAGAACTGGAAAATGGTCAGCAACGTGTTGTCCGCGAAAAAGATATCTCCCGCCTCGATCTTCTTATCCTGGTAGACCAACGTTCCGCCTCCTTCAGGATCCATACGGGCAGCCTCGGTTATTTCGGAAAAATCTTCTTTCAGGGCCCCGGCGAACGGCGCGGATGTGGGCGCCAGCCGGAACTTTCCGCCAGCCCATTCGGCACTGTGCACCACCCGGTAGATACGATCCGCATTGGCGACCCATCTGTCATAGCTCAGCTCGTCGGCGATGTATAAGGCCATCAGCCAGAAGACGGCCAGTCCAACGGCAAGACCTGCTACATTCACCAGGGAAAAGACCTTGTGCTTTTTTAAGTTCCGGAACGCGATGGTGAAGTAGTTCTTTATCATCTTTTCTCACGTTTGTAAGTTAAATGGGATCAAACTCGTGCCACTCTTCTAATTTAATGATAAATAATTGATTATGTAAATCCTTGTCCGTTTATTGTTCGTTTTCGATACATTGCCTGTAACATTCCCGGAAATATTACGTCAATCCCATTGATAATGTCATTAGAAGTCTTCCAACAGCGCATTTTGCCCATGAAGGACAAGCTTTACCGGCTTGCCCTCCGCCTGCTCCAAAATGTGCAGGAGGCGGAAGATGCAGTGCAGGAGACGATGATCAGGATCTGGGGCCGGCGGGAAGAATGGGACAAATGGAAGAGCCTGGAAGCCTATTGTATGATCTCCATGAGGAATGGCTGTCTTGACAGGCTCCGGAAACAAAAGGTGCAGCCGCTGCGAGAAGAAAAAGCCTGGGAGGTCGCCAGCGCAGATAAAGACCCGCTGGAAAAAATGATGGCGAAAGAAGCAACGATACAGATCAGGAAATGCATGGACGGGCTTCCGCAGCACCAGCAGTTGGTCATCCAGCTGCGGGAGATCGAAGGCTTCAGCTATAATGAGATAGCCGACGTGCTGGACATGAGCCTGGACCAGGTGAAGGTAAACCTGTTCAGGGCCAGGAACGCAATAAAAAGATCAATCATTAAATCCACAGCTGAATGGAACGGGAAAGCATAGCCGCCTTGCTGGAGCGATACTGGCAGGCTGAGACAACGGTGGAAGAGGAGAAGACCCTGGCCGCCTATTTTCGCGGAGGCAACGACATTCCTCCGGAATGGGAGCCCTACCGCGGTATCTTCTCCTTCTTCGCTGAAGAGGCCGAAGTGAGGGCCGGCCAGGACCTTGAAGAGAAGATCCTGGAACACATCCGCCCGCTGCCTGCCGTGGGGCCTGCCCGCACCCGTCTCCGCTTCGCCTGGTGGGCCGCCGCCGCAGTGATCATACTGGTTGCCGGACTGGTGCCGTTGTTGCAGCCTGCCCCGGAGCCTGCTGTCCCTTCGGTAGCCCAATATGCCAGCCGCACCCTGAATGATGCTTCTATAAAAGATACCTACGACGACCCGCAGCAAGCCCTGGCTGCCGTCCAAAGAGCCCTTTTCAAGGCCTCGGTAAAAATGAACAAAGGGCTTCATCCTTTAAAATAATAAGATGCAGGATAATCTTAAAAAACTATTCTTTCTTCCCCTCCTGTTCCTGGCGACAGCCGTATTCTCTCAGGACGACGCCATTGGAAAATTTTTCGGGAAGTACGTGGAAGACAGCCGGTTTACAATAGTGTCCGTCAGCCCGAAGATGTTCAGGCTATTGGCGAAGGCCAACTGGGATTCCATTCCCCCCGACCTGAAGCAGACGGTGACCAGCCTCCATAGCCTCCGGATACTCAGCACGGAGACCACACCCCGCCAGTTCTATAAAGAGGCGCTGTCCAGGATCGATATGAAAGAATATGAAGAGCTCATCACAGTCCGGGACAAGAACGACAATGTACATTTTGTAGTGAAAGAGAGCGGAGGGACCATCCATGAATTGCTGATGATCGCCGTTGACGAGGACGGCTTCACCCTGATGAGCTTCGTGGGGGACATTGACCTGGATAAAATGTCGAAACTGTCTTCCTCCCTGTCGATCAAGGGTATGGAGAATTTGAAAAACGCTAAAAGAAAAAACAGATAAACATGAAAAAGCTCTTTCTTCCCATCGTAATTTGCCTGCTTGCCCTTACAGGCGGCGCACAGACCTCCGCCTCTTTTTCCATCGATCCATCCTTTATGCTGACCGCTAATTTCAAGGGCAGCAGCGAAGGGGACTGGATCCACAAGGTCACGCAGCTACAGGTGATGGTCATGGACGGAAAACAGGCGGCCGACGCCCGGCAGTGGAGCAAATTGTCCCATGACCTCCGCGACCAGCGTTTCGAAGACCTGTTTAGTATCCGCAAAGGCAACGACAGGTTGCAGCTGATGTCCAAAGATGGCCGGCAGGGCCTGAAAGAAATAGCGTTCCTGGCAGGTGACGGGGACGGCGGGCTGTTCATCCGGTTCGCCGGTAAGTTTACCCAGCACGACCTGGACGAGATGCAATCATCCCTGCGCGACAACAAAGAGCAGTAAATCACTGACTTGACGAAAATCAATATTTACGCCCATAGGTGTTTTCACGTATGGGCGTTTTTATTTAATCTAAAGAATTCACCTTAAATTTAGGATTCACTGCAAGCTGACAATTAACATCCCGGATAAGGATCCTCGGTAGCCCCCAAACAAACTGGTTCGCCCCATTTTTAAACCTAATACCATCGTAATGATCAGGATTCTACTGGCGGATAACTATACTATTATCAGGAAAGGGGTCCGGCAGATACTTTCACAGGCTTATCCGAATGTCCAGATCGAAGAGTTGGAAGAAGGGGAGGAGTGGACCGAAAAATTGCATGCAACTTCCTGGGATATGATGATCTCGGATCTGCCGATGCCCGACAGAGGCGGGTTTGACACGTTGCAGCGGATCCGCCAGCATTACCCCCATCTGCCTGTTCTCATCCTGACTTTATATCCCAAGCAAAATTATGCCGTGCGGGCCCTCAGGGCCGGCGCCGCGGGTTTCATCGGCAAAGACGCCGCCCCCCAGGAACTGATCACCGCAGTTGCCCGTATCCTTTCAGGTAAAAAATATATCTCCCTTCCCGGAATGGAAAATTAAATGGGGAATTTCCCATAAATTGGATCGCATTAACGATCTAATTATGAAAAGAAATGAATTTCTCCGTAAAGGCCTGATGGCTGCCGCCGGCTTTTATATCGTACCGCGTCATGTATTAGGAAAAGGTTTTATAGCTCCCAGCGATCGCCTCTCCGTCGCCGCAATAGGTGTCGGCGGCAAGGGTGAGGTAGACGTCAATTACATATCCGGCAGCGGGAAGGCCGACATTGCCTTCCTCTGCGATGTCGACGACAGGCGTGCTGCCACTATCCGGAACAAATTTCCGGCTGCGAAATACTATAGAGACTACCGCGAGTTGCTGGATAAGGAACACAAGCACATCGATGCCGTCAGTATATCGACCCCGGACCATATGCATGCCGTGATCGGCATGGCCTCCATGCAGCTGGGCAAGCATGTTTATATCCAGAAACCCCTGACCCATGACATCTACGAAGCACGTATGCTGACGCAGGCCGCCACACGCTATAAGGTGGTGACCCAGATGGGCAACCAGGGCGCTTCCGGCGATGGGGTCCGGCAGCTCGTAGACTGGTACCGAGCCGGCATACTGGGAGATATCACCGAAGTCTACTGTTTTACCAACAGGCCGGTGTGGCCCCAGGGCATTCAATGGTCTGATAAAAAAGCCCCCGTCCCGGCCGGGCTGGACTGGAACCTTTGGCTGGGCACGGCCCCCTATAGGGATTATGTAGATAACCTGGTGCCTTTCAACTGGCGTGGCTGGTGGGACTACGGTACGGGCGCATTGGGTGACATGGGCTGTCATATCATTGCCCCCGCCTTCCAGGTGCTGGAGCTGGGCTATCCTACTGAGGCGGAATGCAGCGTCGGCAGCGTGTATGTCGGCGAGTTCTCCCGTGGCTATTTCCCGGACAGCTGTCCTCCTTCCTCCCATATCACTTTAAAGTTCAAAGGCGCGGCGGGCAAGCCTGATGTCAAGCTCCACTGGATGGATGGCGGCATACAGCCGGAACGTCCCGATGAGCTGGGGCCCAACGAGATATTCGGGGATGGCGACAACGCCACCTATTTCATCGGCACCAAAGGCAAGATGATGTGCGCCACGTATGGTCAGAATCCTCAACTGCTGCCCACTTCCCGTACGGCGCAGACGACGGTGCCTCAGACCATTGCAAGAGTGCCGGGAGCCGATCGCGAAGGCCATTATAATGCCTGGGTAGAAGCTTGCCTTGCCGGCTATGGCAGCGACAAAGAAAAGAACCTCAGCAGCAACTTCAAGGTGGCAGGCCCCCTCACCGAATCGGTGCTGATGGGCAACCTGGCTATCCGGGCCTATGATATCCGACATCCCAGGGCCAACAATGGCTTCGACTACCCGGGCCGCCATATCAAATTGCTTTGGGATGGCACAAACATGAAGATCACCAACTTCGACGAGGCCAACCAGTTCGTCCGGCGGACCTACCGCCAGGGATGGAGCCTCTGAGGAGCATTTAACAGATAAAACGATCGCTATGTCATTTCAATTGCTGGCGCCGGAACAGTCTCTCCTGTATGAACGGGATGGATTTGTTGTGATAAAAGGGCTTTGCTCTTCGGAGGAAATAGACAAACTGTACGCGGCGGCCCTTGCCGACAATGCCATGAAGAATAATGCGCTGGACCTGAACGACCAGACAGGCAAGAAGACCCGCCTTTCCCTCTGGTTCACGCCTGGTGACGACGTCTTTGGCTATTTTGCGCGAAGCCGTCGTATCATCGATACTGTCTGGCAGCTGATGGACAGTGATGCGCCCGTTTGCCATTTTCACTCCAAGCTCATGCAGAAAGAGCCCAGGGTGGGAGGGGCCTGGGAATGGCACCAGGATTACGGGTATTGGTACAAGGATCAGTTCATGTTCCCCGATCAGATGATCAGCGTCATGCTGGCCCTCACCCCGGCCAATAAAGAAAACGGCTGTCTGCAGGTAATTCGCGGCAGCCACAAAATGGGCCGCGTCAACCACGGATTTGCCGGTGAACAGGTGGGCGCCGACATGACAATGGTGGAAAATGCCCTTCGCACGATGGAACTGGTATATTGTGAATTGGAACCCGGCGACGTGCTGTTCTTTCACAGCAACCTCATTCACCGCAGCGAGGCCAACCTTTCGGAGTATCCCCGCTGGTCGCTGATCTCCTGCTACTGCTCGGCATCCAATATAGCTTACAATGAACATTCAACTGCCTGGAAAGTGCCCGTCGACACGGTGCCCGATGAGGCCATCCTCCAATGGGAGACGGGCCCGGCGGACCAGAAGGATTTTCTGCGAAAGGAAAATGACGCCGCACTGAAGAAGTAGCGTGCGACGGCCCGTGCGTTAAGGATTAGGGCTTACTGCCGTCCACCCGCCATCCACGATCAGCGTCTGCCCGGTGATATGGCGCGCCTGTGATGAGACAAGGAACAACGCGGCCTCCGCAATGTCCGCTACGCCGGCGGGACGCCCCATCGGCGTTAGGGATGACCAGGTACGCTCATAGCCCGCATCGCCGGCAGTCCTTTCGGTCATGGTAGCGCCGGGTGCAACGGCGTTTACTGTAATACGATAGGGCGAAAGTTCGATGACGAGATGCCGCGCAAGCATCTCCAGCGCCGCCTTGCTCATGCCGTAGGCCGCAAGGTCCTTATGGGCCTGGTGTCCCGTGACCGAAGACATGAAGAGAATGCTGCCGCCTTCACCCTGTCGTTTCATTTGCAGGGCCGCCGCCTGCGCCAGGAAAAAGCTGCCTCCCAGGTTCACCTGCATCACCCGGTTGAATGACGCCTCTGTATACGTTAGAAAATCTCCAAACAAAGTAATGCCTGCATTCGCGATCACAATATCCAGCCTGCCGCTGATGGCTACGGCCTCCTTCACCATGCCCCTGATAAAATCAACATCCCCCGCATCGCCCGCCATGGGGATGCAATCATTCCCCAGCCGTTCCGCCGCCTGCTGCACGAGCGTCTCATCGCTGTCATTCAACAGTACCTTCACCCCGCGGGCGATCAGCTGCCGGCAGATCTCATAGCCAATTCCCTGTCCTGCCCCGGTGACGATGGCCGTCTTATTTTGCATGTTACTAAGATAAGCAATCCGGCCGACTCAGGCCTCCCGGTCGAAATAGATCTTGTAATAATGCTTGCCCACTGCCTCGTCATAACCTTTTTCGATGAGCTCGCGATCCCCATGCACATAAATGTGGAAGTTCTTGTCCAGCTTGATAACGCTTTTGAACACACGCGCCTGCTTCTTCACAGCCTGGGGGGAAATGAAGAATTCATCCGAAGGGGCCATAGGATTGGATTCTCTGTACTGCTGGTCGAATTGCCGGAACGACTGGATAATGTTCTCATGGTGCAGCACTTCCGTCTCGAACTCCGCCTTATTGAACTGGTCGTGGGTCTTGAAATAATCCATCGAACGGTTTAGCAGATCTATCTGCTCCGTCCGGGATACTTCAAACTCACCCGGCATCTGCTGCGTGACAAAATTCTTCGTAATGGTGAGAAAGCCCTGCGTATGCAGGAACTCGTTCTGCTGGATCAACACCCCCAGAAATTTGTCCTTCCAATACTGCGCCTCTTCCCCTTTGCCGTTGGAATCGAAGATCACCAGCTCGTAACCCTTTTCCTCTTCCTGGCGGAGAACAAGACAACCTTTGTCGATCCGGGAAAGCTCGGCCCCTTCTTTCACCTGAAAATGGAGCTGCTCCGCGCTGGGATCGATGTCCGCAAACAACGATTTTGTCTCCGCTTTGAAAAGCCCGACGGCCTCGACAGGCTGTTCCCCGATGAGAATGTCTGTAAAGTGAGCAATATACAATTCGCCAGGCTTTATCTTTGGATGCACCGAGACCTCGTAAAGATGGGCCGCCATAAGCTCGGACTGGGCCTGGAATGTTCCGGGTTCATTGAATACGGCCTTCACAAAATTATACACCTCATGGTAATCCAGCGAAGAAGTATGGTGAAAGGAATAGCGCTCATGGCAGTCTTTAAACCGGGCAAGCAGCGCCTCGCACAGCCGCACACGGCTGTCGCTGTCCAGTTCCTGCTCCTGCTTCGAAAGCAGCAGGGCCTGGCCGTTCTGCTTGTTTCCCGTATAATGGACGGCAATTCTGGTTAATGCGGCTTCCGTAAATAGCATATAAAAGATCGCAAATATATACTAAAAATGAAACTCACCCGAAGTCACCTCCTTACGATCGTTTACTGCCTGTTCGTGCTGCTATACACCCTTTATATATCACCCCGGAAACATGGATGGTATTACCTGAAGTTCCTGCTCATCAGCGGCTACCTGTACTTTATACTTCAAGGGATCCTATTCCGCTCCAGGAACTGGGGGGTGCTCCTCCTTCTGCCACCCGCGAATTTGCTTACAGCAGTGCTGATGGGTTACATCTTATTATTTATCCTTCGTCTCGGTGGCGGCACCTTACTGGACGCCGACAGACCCGACATGATCGTCCTCTCTCTTATCTATCTTACTTTATCTTTTTTCTCACTTCGATTTATTTCCACTAAAAAAGCTGCAAAGAGGAAGAAGAAATAAAAAATTAAGAACAATAACAAGACCAGCCGCAACGTTTTTATCCCTTCCTCTTTCTAACCAACAACAGCCAGCGGACCAATCGAGACGTATGCTACAAGCTTCGCAAAATGGGCTTCCATGTCAACGATGAAGACATTTTCACCTGCGCTATGGCCACCGCAAGATACCTGGCATCCAAAAAAGCACAGGGCACCGCCTATGTCATCGGTGAAGGCGGCCTGCTGACGGAACTGCACAACATCGGCTATTCCATCGTCGACGATCATCCCGATTATGTCATCATCGGGGAAGGAAGGACCATCATGCTGGAGTCCGTCGACAAAGCCATCAACATGATCATGGGCGGCGCTAAGCCCAGCCCTGTCATGATGCGCATGGCCCGCAAAGTATTGGGGCTTTCCACCGATGAGACCATCATGATCGGCGATACGATGGGGACGGATATCCTGGGCGCAGGGTCCATGGGCTTCACGACCATCCTTACCCTTTCAGGAGTTACCAATGCAAAAGACCTGGAACACTACGGATATTCTCCCGATTTCATCATCAATTCCGTAAAAGACCTGCTGGACGAGCAGCTTTTCAACAGCGTGCTGCAGCCCCGGCAGGAAACCTTTTCCTTTGCCTGAATAAAGCCTTGAATCTTCTCGTTTTATATATTTGGTTTAACGAAAATTCGTATAACGATTAAATTAATCTAAGGGTTTATACAATAAAATATCCCTTAATCCCTTTTATATTAGCAAATTTTTCTTTAAGTTGACTTGAAAATCCAATCGTTAAAAACCAATTTTTATGAGACCCAACCCCCAAAACCTGTTATTCCCCCCCGGGCACCTGCGACGCGTCCTTTTACACAATAATTCCTGATTGATCCTTCGCCATGCCTTCCGGCAAAGCGTCCGCTATCAGGTATTCTGAACTAAAACCGTATCGTATGACTGCCCCCATGAAACCGACTATACTGACCCTTTTGAATGTATTCAGCAACTCAGGCCGCCGCCGGAAATTACTTTCAGCGCTGGTCATCGGGCTTGCTTTTATAGCAGGTCTCCCCGTCAACGGGGAGGCGACGCCGGTCGGTCCTCATTCCGGGGCTGACAATATGACCATTACGATCACGAAGGATTATTCCATCATCAATGACATGCCCGATATCATAACGGTGCATATCGAACCCATTCCTTCTCCCCCGGAGGATATCACTTTTAATATCAGTAAGTTTGGCTATACTCCTGTCATTACAACGGACGTTAATGGCAACGCGGTGCTATCCTTTAAGGGAACGATCGTCGGTCCCGTGGATGTGGAGGTAATAAGGAACGGGGTGACCGTCGCCACCGTCCAGGTGCATTTTATTGCTGCTCCAGGTCCGATCGATCTGGCAAAAAGCTATCTCACCGTGGTGCATAGCCCCGAAACAGCCAGCGGCACGAACCAGGACATCGTAATGGCGCATCTCATAGATATTTATGGGAACCTCGCGTACAGCACTCCGGTGGATTTCGAGATCGTATCGGGGACAGCCAGCTTTGTGGCCGGTCCGTCATTGACTACAGGTGCTAAAGGCAGCGCCAATCCCGGAGAAGCGACTGCCACCCTGGTAAGCACGGTAGTGGGCGATGTGGTCATAAAAGCCAAGACGCCTGATGGTTACATCGGCAATACGGTGACGGTGCAATTCATCGCAGACGTACCTGATCCTTCCCAGAGTTATATTGAAGTGATACAAAATCCGGCGGCTGCGGATGGGGCTTCCGAAGACATCGTGAGGGCGCATATCCTTGACCAGTATGGCCATCTATTGAATGTGCCGGTGACTTTTAGTATACTTAGCGGCACCGCAACCTTTAGCAGCCCGTCATCGGGCTCATCCACCGGCGGTACCATCGATGCAAAGCTGGTCAGCAACACTGTGGGTAATGTGAAGGTCGGCGCTACGGTAAAAATAAATGGTGTCGATGTGTTCATCAAAGGTAGCGGCGGAGGTACTGACGTTACTGTCAATTTCATAGCGGGCCCGCCGGATGTCACCAACCCCCAGACCATGCTGGTCGTGGATAAAGGCATCGCGGCGGCTGACGGCGTAGACGCCAACAACGTTCATGCCCATTTGGTGGACAAGGCTGGCAACCTGATCAATTATCCCGTAGATATAAGCTTTTTCATTATCCCCAGCGGCTCGGCCGACGCTACCGCGGTGCTGATAGGCAGCGCCACTGGCGTGACGCCTGTCAACGGAGATTTACCATTGACGATTACGGATCCGACGGCGGGCACGGTGCAGATAGGCGCAAAGGTCACGTACACATACAAGGGGGTGACCACGACCGTCATCATTACCAATGGCAGCCCGGCATCGGTGAAATTCGTAGATCCCAGCATCCCGGATCCTTCCAATCCGGCCAACATGTTGGTAGTGGACAAGGCAACCGCAACAGCCGATGGGGTCGACTTTACGCAAATTCACGCCCACCTGGTGAATGCCGCTGGCGGCGCACTGAAGAACGTATCGGTGACCATAGATTTTTTCATTATCCCTTCCGGCGGCCCGGAAGCTACGGCGGTGCTCTCATTGATAGGAAGCCAGACAGTGACGACGAGTCCCACCGGGGATGTCATTCTGACCATCAAAAATACCAAGGTCGGCACTGTAAAACTGGGCGCTAAATTCAACGGTGTCGCCATCACCACTGGCAGCCCTGCCCCCGTAACTTTCGTCTCAGGCGTTGCTGTACCTAGTGCACCCAATGCACCCAGCGGCACCGGCACCATGCTGACCATTACAAAAGATTTCGCCCCGGCCAACGGTGTGGCTACCGACATCGTGAATGCCCACATCACCGATGCGCTGGGCAATCCAGTTCCGAACACAGTAGTTACCTTCTCCATACGGGCAGGCGGCACTTCCACCGCCACAGCCGCGCTGGTGGGGTCAGTGACTGTAACAACAGACGCAAGTGGCAATGCTATTATGAAGATCACCAATACAGTGGCTGGTACCGTATGGATCGATGCGACGATCGACTACAACGGTAACCCCACGGCGCTGATAGACGGCAGCTATAAGGAGGTGACATTCACCAATTTCCCGGATGTGACCAATTCCGCCACCCGGCTGATCGTCATCGTATATGAAGCCCTGGCCGACGGCACCTCTACCACGGTGGTAAAAGCCCACATAGTGGATCAGCACGGTGACCCATTACCCGGCTGGGACGTCGCCTTCAAGGTCGACTCCGGCGCCGCCCAGATCATCACGCCTGGTCCATGGACGACTGACGCCAATGGCGACGTCTCCATCGAGCTCACCAGCGGCAAACCCGGCTTTGCGCTGATAACGGCTACTGTCAACGACCAGGCCATCACATTCGGCAGCCCGGCACGCGTGAAGTTCGCCGCCATCAATATCTATGTGCCGCCGGTATTCACGCCCAATGGCGATGGTAACAACGACGTGCTGAAGCCGATACTGGTGGGCATATCCGCCTTCCATTATTTCAACGTCTACAACCGTTGGGGTAACCTCATCTTTACGACACAGGACCCGAATAATGGATGGGACGGCAGGTTCAAAGGCGTACCGCAACCCGTAGAGACGTATTTGTGGATCGCGGAAGGAGTTGATCTCAACGGGAAGAAGATCGTAGCGAAAGGTATGACGTCGCTGGTGAAGTAATTCGCCGGCTGCGCTGTAACGATATATATAAAATAGTAAATCCAATATCCAGATGAGGAAGAATTATATCATACTGTGTCTCCTGTTATTCGCAGGGATCGCCCGCGGGCAGGAGATCAACTTCTCGCGTGTGCAGGATATGGCAATCTGGTATAACCAATCCCTTAAAACCGATAAGCAAAACAGTCTCAAGCTCAACTATCGCAATGTCCAGTACGGCGGCCAGATCGCATACAACAGCGTAGCCGCCCTTTTCGATATGCCCCTGATGTCAAAAGAAGCCAGGAGCAAGGCCAATTCCTCCTACCTCAGCCTGAGCGCAGGCGCCGCCTCCGACAAGTCGAATACAGGGATCTTAAATAACACCCTCGGAATGCTGGGACTTTCCTATGCTGTGCCCATCGGCCGGAAAGAAACCTATATGGCGGCCGGCTTCCAGGGCGCTTACTACCAAAGTAATTTCAATGTTAATGGAGTGTCCAACGCCTTTGGCGACCAGTACGACAACTACGGTCCCATTGAAGGAGCACCCAGCAGCGACCGCCTGGCCAGCGGCTGGTCCTATGGCCATTTCAATCTCAATGCAGGCGTCTCCGTATTCAGCAACGCACGGTATGATAAATGGTACCTGGGCGTCTCCGCCATGCAGGTGAACCAGCCTTACTCCTACAAAGTAAAATCGGATTCCACCCGCCTGAAGACCAATTTCGGCGTACAGGGCGGCTATCGGTATGTCACCAAAACAGATGATGAAGTGGCCTTTTATATGTCCATGAACTGGCAGGGACCGGCCTATCGGCACTTTTATAATTTTTCCTACACCAAGGCGATCCCCGGCGTCACCGGCGGCGCTGCCGTTGGACTGGGATTGGGCTATCGCTATGATGATGCCCTCGTCCCTGACCTGGAGCTGAGGTACCAGAAGCTGGTGATAGGCGTACTATATGACATCAATATATCGACCATCAGCGCCGCAGGGATTACCCGCAATGGCTTGGAGCTGGCGCTTAAAATAGATTTTTAGATAAAAAACGTACAAGGTTTTAAATACTAACCCATGAACAAGGTAATTATTTGCTTAACAGGTGGTATCCTGCTGTCTCTCGGGAGTTTGCGGGCGCAGGATAATACCAGGCAAAGTGTGGACACAGTCAGGCAAGCCGCAGATACTGTCGGGCAATACCCGGACACCGTAAAGCAGCTGCCGCCGGCGGACACCGTCAGGCAGACCCCTCCTGCAACAGACACCGCCGGGCGGACGCCGGCAGACACCGTCCGCCAAACGCAGGTAGATACCACATCGACTGCCATGGGGACGCCATTCGAAGCAGACAAGCCGGCACAGGACACTGCGGCTAAGTCCGGCAGCTCCCTCCCTGCGCCCGAATCCAGCTCAATGGAGGCTCCGCGACAGCTGGACACCCGCTGGTTTATCTCCCCGCTCCTGAAAGGACAATTCCAGGATTTTGGGTTCCTGGAAAAGAACAGGAAAGGCTATCTCAGCGACGCCAATACACTGCCTTTTCAAAAAAGAGGCAACGGGTCTTTTGCCGCCTCTGCCTACAAAAATATTACAGGCCGCCTGTCAGTTAGCGCGGACATCGGCCTTTCATTCGGACATGTCACCAATGACGACGTCCTGATCAGCCAGACCAAATCCAAAACCTACAACCTGCTGAACGCATCCATCTATTATCACCTGCTGGCCGCTTCCTACCGGCTGCAGCCATATATTACCATCGGCATCAACGACGTCATCAACGAGGCTTCTTTTGTCAGCGCGCCCATCGGCGTAGGAGCCAAGTTCAATGCAAAAAAGATCATGGTGCTGGGACAGATCACCTATGGGTATGCCGTAAGCAAAAGCATCTCCAATACGACGATGTACGCAGTTGGCATATATCTGCCTATAAAGAATAAGAAACAAAAGCAGCAGGAAAAAGAAGACAATTCCCCCTATAACAGGCCTGGAAAAGAGGATGATAAAAAGAAGGATACCTCCGCGAAAAATGGCAGCATCGTGATCAATAACTACATCACGATCAACATGGATTCCGTCAAAAAGGCACACGGCCTCAACGATGATGACGAGGACGGCGCCGACGGCAGAAGAGGACGCAATGGGGCGGACGGCTCGGATGGCTCCGGGGGCGGACGCAGGCGTTCCGGCGGCAAGCGCAAGAACAGCCTTTCCTCCTCGCTCAACCTGGAAGACGACTTCGGTGCGGACGACTATAAAGTGGACACGATCGATGGCATGCCGGTAGTGCGGTTTGTGGTCTATTTCGAGTTTAATGAATATGGTCTCAACTCCAAGGCCTTTTCCACCATCGACAACGTCATCCAGCACCTGCGCCACAGACCCGAGCTTTCCATAGAGATCAAAGGGTACACAGACAACGTAGGGACGGAAACGTACAACAATTTCCTTTCCAGGAGAAGGGCCAAAATGGTACTGGACTATTTGAACAGCCGGGGTATCCCTTCAGACCTGATGAAGGCAAAAGCCTATGGCAGCGACAATCCCGTGGCGGACAATACAGATCCCAACCGGGCCTGGCTCAATCGCCGCGCTGAAATTATTGTACATGAGAAATAAATTGTACATGAGAAATAATTAGTACCTTTAAGACCTTTAAATATTAAAATCCAATAAAAGAGAAGAACAATGAACATCCGTATTGAATTAGTCGACGAAAGGGGCAATCATTTAGACCCCAACCATCTCACCCCAGTGGAATATCTTTCCCGTTTTTTGAATAAATGCGTAGTGAATAAAGTGTATCAGAAATTGGCCGCCGCAGGAAGATCGGGGACAATCCTTGTCTACCAGGACAAAATAGAAATAAAAGAGAGCTGATCAGGGTCGCGTGATCCTGTCCACCTCGTGGGCATAACCTGCCCCGATGGGAAGTTCCTTGTCCTTTATCCATACCGAGCCCCGCTCGATGCGGCTGACTTTGCTCCTGGCTACCAGATAGCTGCGGTGGATGCGGACGAATGCGCCGGTGGGCAACAGCGCTTCCACCTCGTTCATGGTAAGCCGGGAAAGTATTTTCTCGTCCGGCAATACAAACTGCATATAATTCCCCGTGCTTTGCACATAAAGGATCTCTCCCAGGTCTATACGGATCTGGCCATACCCGCTCTTGATAAAAATATGGTCGGTGGATGACTGCGCACCCGTATGCTGCTTTTTCAAAGAAAACAGCTCATAGGCCTTGTGGCATGCTTTTAGGAAGCGGGCAGGCGAGAACGGCTTCAACAAGTAGTCTATGGCATCCAGCTCGAAGCTCTGGACCGCATGTTCACTGTAAGCGGTCGTAAAGATTACCATGGGAGGACGGGATAAACTGCGCAGCAGGTCCATGCCCGAAATGTCCGGCATTTTGATATCCAGGAATATAAGGTCCGTTTCCTCCTTTTTGAGGTAGCCCATTGCCTCGAATGCATTGGTAAAGCAAGCCTGCAGCTGCAGGAAGGGGATCTTTACCGAGAGGCTTTTGATCACCTCCAGCGCCATGGGCTCATCGTCGATTGCTACCGCCTTTAACATAGATTACGCTGCATTTATTCGAATGTAGTGATCTTTCCCGGCTCGATCAGCAGCTGGATAAAGAATTCCTTATCATTCCCATTTACAAAAAAGTCATGCCGGCCGGGATAGATCAGGCGTAAACGGTTCACCACATTCTTCATCCCCACTCCGGACTGATCCTTTTCCGGATCCACCTCCTTTCGTATGTGCACGCTATTCCTCACCTCGAAGAGTATACCCTTGGCATCGCAATGCAAACGGATCTTTACCCAGGACCTTTCCTTCAGGCTGATGCCATGTTTGAAGGCATTTTCCACAAAGGGGATGAGAAGCATGGGTGCGATCATATGGTCGCAGCCGGCGCCGTCGATCTCCGATTCGATGAGGATGTCCGGGGACGATTGCGTCCGCAGTTGCTGCAGGTCGATATAATTCTTCAGGTATTCGATCTCCTTATACATGGGGATCTTCTCCTGGTGGTTCTCGTGAAGCATAAAACGCATCATATCGCCGAGCTTCTGGATGCCCTCCGCCGCGCGAAAAGCATTTTCCTGGAGCGCCGTGCCATATAGCGTATTCAATGAATTGAAAAGGAAATGAGGGTTGATCTGGCTGCGGAGGAACTGCAGGTCCGCCTCGGACTTATCCAGCGCGATCTCCAGTCCCCGGAACCGGAGAATGCTGTCCTTGCGACGCACATAGATCCAATAGGAGAGGGGAGTGACCACGATCAACAGCACCAGCCACCCGCTGATCAGGAAGGGCATAAAGATCTTGGCCTCGTCGACGGCAATGGCTAACCCGATGGCGAAGGGCACGGCCCATAGGAGCGTGGACAGCAACAGCCGGCGGAAGACATCGCCTTTGAATATAGACCGCTTCCCTTTAAAAGGGAACAGCCAGAAAACATTGGACAGGTAGTTCAGCACCACCGACGGCGGCCAGGAGAAAAGCACACCGTAGACCTTATCATCGATGATATCGAAGCTGCGGAAGTAAAAGAATAAAATAAAGTATGCCGCAAAATAGCCGGTGACCTGGTTGGACAGCCGGATCCGGAACGCCTTCCATTGCGAAGAGGCGGTAAGTCGGACAATGGCCGCCTCGCGCAGACTGGCATACAGGAGGTAAATAACCGTCCAGGTAAAGGCCTTCTTCAACCCCACTCCCAGGATGATCTGCCGGCTGTCATCCCTGTTGCCGGGAATGAAATACGCATAGGCGTGCCGATAGTAATCGGCCAGGCCCCAGCCTGCCCCCAGGAAAACGATGAGCAGCAGGGTATAGACAATGCCCCAGATCGTGCGTTTCAGCACGGCGCCTTCCGCTCCTTTCATATCGATACCCCCCTGCCTGGAAAAATGAAAGGTAAAATTGCCTTTTACGGGGGCATCGGTTTGCAATAGCCGGGGCAGGATAAAGAAGTTCATCTGAAGAAAGCAGAGGTACAACAGGACGGCGACACAGACGCCCGGCAGGAATACATTGGATAAATAGCTGAATGGAATATTGTTTTCGACAAAGGGCCGCTCATACGCGCTGTTCAGCTCCGACCAGGGAGTTCTTAAGATCCTCCAGACCTCCCCGGCGATGCTCAAAACACAGATGACGGTGGCCAGGATCAGTTCATGCTCCCTCCAGCGGGGACGCAGGGCGGAAAGTTGCGGGGATTGGGTTGCCATTATCCTTTCTTTTTCACAAGATTAGGACATTCCCGACCCTTGGGGGAGCAAATGTGATGAAACTGTTCGGAAATGTGACGAGTATCGCTATCGTAGATCTACGATAAAAATCGAGGGTCTTTGCTCTTTGTTAACAACTATCCTTGACCGATATTTGTGCTATCCAATACCGATGAAGTAACCGAATATCCAAAAATCCAGAAAAACCGCTTTCGTGCTCGTGTTCAAAGAAAGCATTAAATTCCAATTTCTCTTGAAAAGCCCCTGACTAACTCTTGGGGGTTTTTTCGTTAAAGCCTCGCAAGGCCGGGCTACACCGCATCAGATAGCGAAGTAAACGTAAAATCCCGGATCTTCATCGGCGGTATCATAGCCGAACCATTCGATTCCCCGCTGATCGTCCGCTCCGGCTTACCCAATGCCTCCAGGTTATTCAACATGATGACCGGGCTCTCGTTGAACCGGAAGTTCTTGATCGGGAATTTGATCTCTCCATTCTCGATATAGAACGTACCATCCCTGGTCAGACCCGTAAATAACAAGGTCTGAGGATCGACAGACCTGATATACCACAGGCGGGTGACAAGAATTCCCTTCTCTGTGCTTTTTATCAGGTCCTCGGTGCTGGAGGTGCCGCCATCCATGATGATGGCGTCCGGCTGAGGCACGGGCGTCACGCCTTTTTGCATTGCCCAATAACGGGAATAGAAAAGGTTCTTCACCACCCCTTTCTCTATCCAGCTCATTTTCTTTTGCGGCTGCCCCTCACCATTGTAATAAAAGGTGGGTAGCTCTTCGTTGTGGGGATCGGAGTAGATGTTCACCCGTTCGTCCACGAGCTTTTCGCCTAGCCTCGTCTTACCTCCCGGCATGCTGAGGAAGCTGCGGCCTTCGTCGGCGCTGCGGGCATCCAGGGCGCCATAGAGGTTCTCCAGCAATACTATGCCAGCGGCTGGCTCCAGGATCACTGTATATTTCCCCGGCTCCAGCGCCTTGGCCCCCGAGGACCTGCTGGCCTTCCATGCCGCCGTCTTCGAAGCTGCCAGCACGTCCAGCTTCGCAATATCATTGTACCCCCTGGCTGCATATCCCGATCCCGTTCCATCTTCCGTACGAAGGGTCACCGAAAAGTTCACCGCCGTACTGGTGGTATACGCAAAAAGCCCACGGGAGTTCATCAGCGCATAACAGCCGGCACTGTTCTCCAGGAATCCGGCAGCGGCTAGCTTATTGTCGCGGGATACCTGCAGACTTTGCTGCACCAGGTCGGCACGTAATTTTGAATGGATGGACGCCGTGTCCGGGAAATAGGTCCTGGAAGGCGCTTCATAGGTCTGAGGGCCCAAAAAAGGCATATGCTCCGGGTTATCCGGCGCCAGCCTTGCCAGGTCCTCGCTGCGGCGCACCGCCTTTTCCAGAGATGCGTCATCATATTCATTGATGGTGCTGATGCCTAGCTTTTTTCCGAATACAGATCCGATCTGCAGGTTCAGCTGATCCAGCGCGCCGCTGGTAGATACGGAATTCAGCGCATAACGTATATTCCCACCCGTTGAGCCATTGAGGGAGACCTGGCATTCATCGGCCTTGGAAAAGCTGAGGACCTTCTGCAGCAACGTGCGTGCTTCGTCCTGGGTTAAAAGTGCCATATGTTTTGGTTAAATCTTTCTAGCTGTATTGATAACATTGATGCCGTTGAAACGTGTGGTGGCCGAGCCATGAGATACGGCATTGCTTTGCGGCGGTTGTCCCTTGCCGTCAAAAAATGTCCCGCCCAGCCGGTAATCGCGCTGATCGCAGATGGCGGCGCAGGAGTTCCAGAATTCCTGCGTATTTGCCTGGTAGGCCACATCCTTCAGCATGCCCGCGATCTTGCCGTTCCTGATCTCGTAGAACAGCTGTCCGCTGAACTGGAAGTTATACCGCTGCTGGTCGATGGAGTAGGAGCCGGCGCCTACGATATAAATACCTTTTTCCACGTTTTTTATCAGCTCGTTAGGGGTCAGCGGCGCTTTTCCCGGACGTAGGGAGATATTGGCCATGCGCTGGAATTGCACATCCTGCCAGCTTTGGGAGTAGCAGCAGCCCTGAGATTCGTCCAGCCCGATGATATGGGCCTGGTCGCGGATCGCCTGGTAGTTCACCAGCACCCCGTCCCTGATGATGTCCCACTCCTTGCAGGCTACGCCTTCATCGTCGTACCCTACGGCGCCCAGGGATCCAGGCTGGGTCTTATCGGCGACGATATTCACCAGCTTGCTGCCATAATTGAATTTTTTCGTCTTCCACTTGTCCAGGGTGAGGAAGCTGGTGCCGGCAAAATTGGCTTCATAACCAAGGACCCTGTCCAGCTCGGATGGATGGCCGGAAGATTCATGGATCGTAAGGTACAGGTTGCTGGGGTCCAGCACGAGGTCATATTTTCCAGGCTCCACGGACTTTGCGGCCAGTTTTTCGCCCACCTGTACCGCAGCCAGCCTGGCGTCTTCCAGCATGTCATACCGGTCCGTATATAAGGTGGTCACGGTCTTGATCTTTTTACTGTCATCCGGCGTGAGGTATTCATATCCCATTCCCATCGGCGAGCCCAGTGAATCCCTTGTCTCGAACTTGCCCGTCTTGCTGTCGATCTTTGTCACGGTGAATGTAGGCCAGATACGATGGATGTCCTGGTCGATATAGGAGCCGTCCGTGGAAGCGAAATACTTCTGCTCATTCACCAGGAAAAGGGCCGTGTCGATAAAGCTGGCGCCTCCTTTCATGGCCGCGTCATTCACGGTCAGCAGCATGTCCGCTTTCTCCTTGATAGGGATATCGAAACCATTCTTTATAATGGGGGTCTTCCACGTGACTTCGCCAAAGCCTTTTTGCGGCGCCAGCTGCACAGGCCGTGTTTGCAGCCGTGCATTTTCCCTGGCGATGGATACGGCCATCTCTGCCGAACGGGCAATGCTGTCCTTGTCCAGCTTGTCGGTAGCGGAGAAACCCCAGCAGCCATTGGCGATAACGCGGATGCCCATACCATAAGACTCCGTGTCCACTACATTCAGCACCTTGTCCTCCCTGGTGATGACAAACTGGTTGAGATACCGGCCGATACGTACATCGACATAGGTGGCGCCTTTCGATCTGGCCGCATTGAGGGCCACATCCGCCAGTTGCTTCTTGACTCCCGTATCTATCCAGGCTGATTCAGTACGTGGCCGGAAAGAGGAGCCTAACACAGGGATCCTTCCCAGCAATACACCACCTATGCCCATGCCGGCCATTGAAAGAAAGTCTTTTCGTTGCATCCGTTGTTATTATAAAGTTTATCGATCTAAAATAGACTAATCTTCCCTGCCGGACAAGACAATACCCGCCGTTCATAAACTATCCAACCCGCCTGTCCGAAAAAAGATGTTTCCGGGAAACGGGTTGCATTTCTCAGGAAACCGTTTCCCGGATATTTTCCCTATTTTGCCGCCCAAAATGGACCATGGGTCCCCTAAAAAACAGGATATGTCAAAAACAAAGATTACAGTCAACAGCAATGGATCATTGAAAGTAGAAGGCGATTTTGAAATAGTAGATAAAACAGGGGCCGCCTATGATCTCGCCGGAAGAGAGATCATTTCCATCTGCCGCTGCGGCCTCTCCCAGAACAAGCCTTTCTGCGATGGAAGCCATAAAGGCCATTTTGAGCACGACGCAGTTGCTTTTAGTCTCCCTCCAAAAAAATAAAAAATGAAATATATCCTTTCCGCCCTGCTGTTGGGCTTCACCAGCCTGCAAGCCCAGGACAAAAAGCCGTATGTCAGCATTACCGATGCCCTGCAATCCTCCGGTGTATTAAAGGGTAAGGCTGGTCCCGAAAGCCTCAACTGGATCCAGGGTGGGGCACAGTATTCCTTTATCTCCGGCAACGAGATCCATGTTATGGACCCGAAAACATTGCAGGAGACATCCGTCTACTCCAACAGCGGAATGCATTTCCCCGGATCGGATAAGCCATTCAACTACCAGTCCTTTCAGTGGAGCAAGGACAGTAAGCACCTGGTGTTTAAAACGAATCTCAGGCGCCTCTACCGCCGCAGCGGCATTTCCGACTATTATATCTATGACGTGGCGTCCCGCCAGCTGCAGCCTGCTGCCCGTGACGCCCGTTCGGCGGAGCTTTCCCCCGACGGCGCGATGGTGGGAATTGAAAGAGGCGGCAATATGTATGTCTATGATTTTTCAACGGGAAAGGAACAACAGCTCACCGCCGACAGCACCACCGAAAATGGTATATTCAACGGTCACTTTGATTGGGTGTACGAAGAAGAGTTCGGCCAGGCGCAGGCATGGAACTGGTCCAGGGACAGCCGGTATATCGCCTTCTGGCAGTTTGACGAACGCCCGGTACCCACGTTCCATATGACGAACTATGAAGGTTTTCATCCGGAACAGGTGACGATCCCCATACCCCAGCCGGGTGACGCGAACCCTACGGTAAGGATAGGCGTGGTAGATGTCCGGTCAGGCAAAAAGATCTGGCTGGAGCCGGAAGAGACGGGAGACTTCTATATCCCCCGCATTTACTGGACCAGCAACCCCGACGAGCTGGCGCTGATGACCCTCAATCGCGCACAGAACCATATGAAGCTCTACTTCTTCAATGTGAAGACGGGCGCGCGCCGGCTGGTCCTGGAGGAAGGGAACAGTACGTGGGTGGCGATCTTTAATTTCTATACCAATGTCAATGACATGATCTACTTCCCTGAGAAGACAAAAGACTTTTTCTGGGTGTCGGACCGCAGCGGCTTCTACCACATCTATCATTACGGATATGACGGCAAGCTGATCAACCAGGTCACCAACGGCAATTGGGATATGATCAAGGTGACGGGCATCGACCCGGACACGAAATCCATCTATTACCTGTCGGCGGAAGCCTCTCCCCTCGAACAGCAGCTGTACTCCATCAAATATGACGGCACGGGAAAGAAAAAGCTCACGGCGGTGGAAGGGTTCCATAATATCGACATGTCCACGAACACAGGATATTACATCGACGAATACAGCAACACCAGCACGCCCGTGCACGTAGGCCTCTATGATTCGAAAGGACGGCTGCTGAAGCTTTTGCAGGACAACCAGGCTACGAGCGATTATGTCAAAACGCATGTTTATTCGCCATTGGAGCTTTTCCATTTTTCAACGGCTGATGGCATTCAACTGGACGGCAGCATGATCAAGCCCGTCAACTTCGACCCTGCTAAAAAATACCCCGTCGTGCTGGCCATCTACGGAGGACCCGAGTCCCATGGCGTCTTTAACAAATGGGCCGCCGGGGGCATGCAGCAGTGGCTGGCGCAGAACGGCTATATCGTCGTCGACGTCAATAACAGGGGCATCGCCAATTACGGCAGCCAGTTCATGAAGATCGTATACGGGCAGTTGGGAAAATGGGAGAGCAACGACTTTGCGGAAACTGCACGCTATCTCGCCTCCCTGCCTTACGTGGATGGCGGTAAAATAGGGATCATGGGCACCAGCTACGGCGGCTATAGCACCACCTACACCTTGCTGACCCATCCCGGCGTCTTCAAAGTAGGCATTGCCAATTCCCCGGTGACGGACTGGCGCTTGTACGACGACGTATACACGGAGCGATATATGGGTACGCTGCCGCAGAACGCGGAAGGGTATAGGATCAGCGCCGATATGACCCACGCCGCGGGACTGAAAGACCACCTCCTGCTGATCCATTCCATGAGCGATGACAACGTCCATCCTGCACATACCATGCAGCTGCTGACGGCGCTCACCAATGTGGGTAAGGATGTGGATCTGCGGATCTATCCCCCGGGAGCGCACGGCGCGGCCTATAACTGGCAGAGCTACCTGCTGATCTCGACGGTGAGCTTCCAGTACCTGGAACGGTATTTAAAGAACTGAGCCTGTCATTGCCGCCGCCCCACCAGCGCCATGACAGCCTCCTTGTAATTGATGCCAATGGGGATCGTCACCTTCCCCAGCTCGATGGAATTGCCGTAGATCGACCGGATATGTGCGACGGCGACGATATAGGATTTATGCACCCGGATGAACTGACGCACAGGCAGGGCCTTCTCCAGCTCATTCATCGTCTGATGCGTCACCAGGGCATATTCCGGCGTATGGATCTTCAGGTAATCCTTCATCCCCTGCACATAAATGATCTCAGAAAAATTGACCTTGAAAAATTTACTGTTGGACTTGATGAAGATATGGTCGCCCTGTGGCTTCTCCACCTCCTTACTGGTCGGGGAAAATAGCCGCCCATCCTCGATCCTGCTCACCGCCCGGGAAAACCGTTCGAACGAGATAGGCTTCAGCAAATAGTCGATCACGCTGAACTCATAGCTTTCCACCGCATATTCCGCATACGCTGTGGTCAGCACGACCAGGGGAGGGTCGGAAAGACTGCGGAGGAAATGAAGACCGCTCATCCCCGGCAGCCGGATGTCCAGGAACATGACGTCGACCTCGTGCGTGCGCAACGCCTCGGCGGCCTCGGGGGCGTTGCGGTAAACGCCTATGAGCTCCCATCGCCCCATCTGCTGCAAATGACTTTTGATGACGTCCTGCGCCAGGGTCTCATCCTCCACAATGATACATTTTATCAAGCGGCCGTTTTTATAATTAAAGATACGGTGAAAGCGCTGTTACTTAACAGGACATCGAGGGTGAAAGCGTCGGGATATAGGCTTTCCAGTCTTTCCCGGGCATTGTGGAGCCTCAGCTGGCTGTTCCTGTTCTCCTCTTTTTCCGTCTGGATGATATCCAGCTCGTAGGCATCGGGGTACAGCAGCTCCAGGATGCTGCGGCTGTTGGCAAGGCCCTTGCCAGCCATCCTCCGCTTGGCCTGGGTCTCCAGGTCGGCATTGGTGCTGTTGATGACATTCAGCACGATCTGTCCCTGCTCCACTTTCAGCGTAATGTAGATAAATGGCTCGGCAAACGAGTTGTCCATCGCATGCTTGAAGCCGTTCTCGATGAAGGAGATGAAAAGGAAAGGCTCGATCATCACCCCGGCGGTAATGCCCTCCACGGTAAATCGTATATCCGCCTTGTAACGTATCTTTTCGATGTCGATGTAATTGCGGATGAACTCGATCTCTTTGTCCAGCGGGATCTTCTCTTCATTGCACTCATAGATCAGATAACGCATGATGTCGGCCAGCTTTACCACTACCTCCGGCGTCCTCTCCGATCTTTGCAGGCTCAGCGAATAGATGCTGTTCAAAGTATTGAAAAGGAAATGCGGGTTCAGCTGCGCCCGCAGGTAGCGGAGCTTGAAGAAGTTGCTGTCCCGCTGAACATTGTCCAGCAGCTCCTTTTCGTCGATGGACTTGCGGATATAAAAGATGGCCATGGCAAAGCTCATGTTCAGGATGGTCCAAAAGCTCTCCCGTAGCAAGGTGTTCCATGAATAGGAAAAGTAAGCCCTTTCGAAGGCATTCAGATTAAACTTCAGGATCAAAGAATGGATCCCCAGTTGCACTACCTGCACCACCAGGAAGGAAAGCACCGTCATTAGACCGGCCTTCAAACGCCGCCGCTGAATGAGAAAAATGGTGCCCATGATCCGGGAATAAAGCAGGTAGGCAGGGAACAGGAACATGCTCACCAGTATTAACACCGGCCAGATCCGCCAATCGGAGGGGAACATCGAGGCGCTGTTGATCAGGGGATAGATCAGGACGAAAAGGCCCCAGTAAAAGATCTCGGTTTGGTTAGTCCGCCGCCTGACCCTGTCGTTATCGTATTCCATAAGGGGTTATTGTACTTCAAAGCTAGTCTTATCCGCAGGAGGACGAAAGTTTTTCGACCAATTCGATCAAATGTTCGATGAATTCAAAAGCTCAGCAACAGACTATTGCTGAGACTGTAATAGAACTTCTCGATAGGCACCACCGGCCGCGTATCATAAAGCCCTGTAAAAGCAATGGAAAACCCTACATGCTTGCCTGCCTTGATATCCCATTGCGCATGGGGAGCGATGCGCGGCTGAAACCTGTCCGGTCTTGTCTGCAAAAAGACATTGAAAGTTACATCGCTGTTGGCAGTGATCTTCCAATCCAGTCGGACATAGGAGTTGAGCTTGATCAGACGGTTCACGACGGGAAGGGCATTCACAGGGATCTTCGCGGAATCCACCGCCGTATAGTCCCATTTTTCCGTTTCATACATGGGGCCTACGCCACAGTTGAGATCGAACCCGTCCCCCTTCCAGAAGTTATATCGGGCATTGATGCCACCCAGGGCCCGATAGCGTATCCCGCGCTTATTGTCCCATTGATATTGTGCGAATGGCTCAGCCTGGATCCTGTCCTTATAATTGTGCCGGTAACGCAGGTGAATATAGCCTGCATTGAGGATGTCGTCGGGGCCATTGTAGGTGAAGCGGTAGCTGGCTGCCAGGATAAACAATTCCTTATACTCCTGGAGCATCATCTCGGCGGTGTTCGTAGCGTCATAAAGGGTCTGCTTTTGCTGGTCGATCTCCAGCCCGGAATTGAGATTGAAGGAAGCCCGGGTCTGCCTTACATAGTCCGCCGTATCGGTCTTATCGATATTCAGTATCTGCCCTTTGAGGGAAAAGGACAATAGGACAAGCAGCCATCCTAAAAGCAGTTTCTCGTTCATGTATCCAAATGTAATACAAAATCACTCATTTGGATCTCCCGGAAAACCTTTGTAAACGCCGTCCACATTTTTATTCCGGTTGTCATTCAGCTGCTTGTTCAGGTTATGCGCGGCGCTGATAAGCCCGAGATGGGTAAAAGCCTGCGGGAAATTGCCGAGATGCTGCCCTTCGAAGCCCAGTTGCTCAGAGTACAACCCCAGGTGATTCGCATAGCCCAGCATCTTTTCAAAATAGAAGCGGGCCTTTTCCAACTGCCCGGCACGGGAGAGACATTCCACATACCAGAAGGTGCACATGGAGAAGGTACCCTCATGACTGATCATCCCATCCGGGGACGCGATCTCCGGCCTGTAACGGTAGACCAGCGAATCCGTCACCAGCTCTTTTTCGATCCTTTCCAGCGTGGACAGCCAGCGGGGGTCCTTGGGGCTGATAAAGCGGAACAGCGGCATCAGCAGACTGGAAGCATCCACCGTAGCCGAGCCGGGGAATTGCATGAAGGCTTTCTTTTCGTCATCCCAGAAATCCGCATAAACGCTGTGGTATATTTTATCTCTTTCGGTCCGCCAATGCCCATTCGTGGGAAAGCTGCGCGCCTCCGCGATCTTGATCGCCCTGTCCAGCGCCACCCAGCAGGCCAGCCGGGAACAGAGGAAATTATTCTTCCCGCCCCTGACCTCCCAGATCCCATCGTCCGGCTGGTTCCAGTTGCCGGCCAGCCAGTCCATTTGTTTTTCCAGGTCCTTCCAGAAATCATAAGAGACGGGCTCCCCATGCTTGTTGAAGAGATAAACGGAATCCATCAGCTCTCCATAAATGTCCAGCTGCAGCTGACCATAGGCGTCATTGCCCACCCGTACGGGAGAAGAACCCATATAGCCTTCCAGGTTATCCAGTTCGTATTCCCGCAGCGGGGCATCGCCATTGACCGAATACATAATGCCCAGCCGGTCGTTTTCCCCGACGTCCCGGCAGATCTTTTCCATCCAGCCCATGAACGCGCCTGCCTCCTTGACATAGCCCAATCGTAAGAACGAATAAACGGTGAATGACGCATCCCGTATCCAGGTGTACCGGTAGTCCCAGTTCCTATCCCCGCCGATATGCTCCGGCAGGCTGAAAGTAGGCGCCGCAATAATGGAACCATATTTGGACGAGGTCAGCAGCTTTAAGACCAATGCGCTCCTGTTGACTGCCTCCATCCACCTCCCGTTGTAGACGCTGTGGGAGATCCAGTCTTTCCAGTAATTCACCGTCCGGAAAAGATATTCGGTGGTCAGGGCGTCCACCGCAGTTCCTTCTCCCTTTCCATCGCCCGCATCTTCCAGGATAAAATCGGCCGTTTGATTGGCCGATAGCTTGAATGATATCACAGCGTCATTTTCCTCGATCCTGATAGGAAGATTGGACCGCAGCCGCAGGCGTGGGCTCTTATTTCCGTCAGGACTGAAACAGACCTCGTTCGGTCCCTCCTGCGTGGCCTTATGTTTGTCCTTCCCGTAGTTGAACCGGGGCCTGCACTGCAGCCACCAGGTTACTTCTCCACGGATCGTCGTGACCCTTCGCACCAGTTTCTTTTCGCCATTGGGCTCACCGCTCACAGGCATGAAATCCGTAATTTCCCCTACACCGTCAGTGGAAAGGAAACGGGTTAGCAATACATTGGTGTCGGGAAGATACAGCTGCTTGTTCCGCATCTGCTTGAACTGAGGCCTGATGCAAAAGAACCCACCTTTGTCGTAGTCCAGCAGGGCGGCAAATACACTGGGGGAATCGAAATCGGGGAAACACATGAAGTCGACGGACCCCTCCAGGCTTACCAGCGCCACCGTGCCCAGGTCGCCTATAACGCCGTAATTTTCAATTGGCTGGTAGTTCATAGCTTTAGTATAGCAAATGCCCGGCCATGCTTCTTGCCACCATTTTCGCGTATCTTGTCCCCGATAACTTTTTTTTAACAGAAGCCCTCGCTATCCTTGTACCGCCAAACAAAATCTTCCTATCAATGCAGCCGAAAAGATTCGTTTTTTTTCTATATATATGGCTTCTTCCGGTGATGGCCTCGGCCCAGGGGCGGCATGTCGTCAGCGGCACCATCCGGGACAGACAGTCGGGAGAGACGCTGATCGGGGCCAGCGTCATGTTGATGGAAATACCCTATGCAGCTGTTGTCAGCAATTCCTACGGTTTTTACAGCATCAGCGCTTTCCCCGGTCGTTATACCCTGGTAGTGAGCTTCTCCGGTTACACCAGTGACAGTATCGCCGTAGACCTCGCAAAGGACACATCCATTTCCATTACACTGGATGCCGGCAGCCGGCAATTGCAGGAGGCGATAGTCACTGCCGGCAGGAACAACAATGTCACAAAACCTCTGATGGGCGTACAGAAGCTGTCTATCAGTGAAATTAAAGACCTGCCCGTGCTCTTCGGCGAAAAAGATATTCTGAAGACACTGCAGCTCCTGCCTGGCGTCCAGTCGGCGGGGGACGGCAACAGCGGTTTCTTTGTAAGGGGCGGCAACACGGACCAGAATCTTATCCTTCTGGACGAAGCCACCGTTTATAACCCTTCCCATTTACTGGGTTTTTTCTCCACTTTCAATTCCGACGCCATCAAGGACGTCACCCTTTATAAAGGAGCGACCCCCGCCGAATACGGCGGCCGCCTCTCCTCGGTCCTGGACGTAAAAATGAATGATGGCAACAACAAGGAATTCCATGCGAGTGGCGGCATCGGACTCATCTCGTCCCGCCTGAATATAGAGGGACCGATTGAAAAAGATAAAAGCTCCTTCATCGTCAGCGCCCGCAGGACCTATGCGGACGTTTTCCTCAAACTGTCAAAGGACACTTCGACCAATCAGAATAGCCTTTATTTCTATGACATCAACGCCAAAGCGAATATTCGCGTCGGCGCCAAAGACCATATCTACTTTTCCGGTTATTTCGGAAAGGATAACCTTGGTTTCGGCAATACTTTCGGTATCGACTACGGCAATGTAACGGGTACCCTTCGCTGGAACCATATTTTCAACAGCCGGCTTTTCTCCAACACGTCGCTGATCTATAGTAAATACAATTATGACATCAGGATCAATTCAGGAAATAATAACATCGGCATTACCTCCTATATAAAAGACCTGCACTTTAAGGAAGACATGCAGTATTATGCCAATGCCAGCAACAAAGTGAATTTCGGCATCGATGTCATCCAACATACCACTTCCCCCGGCGTGATCTCGGCGTCGGAAACTTCCAGCTTCAACCCCCTGCACCTGCAGGACAAACATGCGCTGGAAAGCTCGGCCTATTTCTCCCATGACCTTTCGCTCTCCCGCCGGCTCAACATCAACTATGGCCTCCGGGCTACCGCTTTCACCATCATGGGGCCGGGTGACTTCTACGCCTATGACAAGGCTGGCAACGCCGTGGATACTTTCACTTATGCCTCGGGAAAAGTAGTGAAAAGTTATTTCAACCTGGAGCCCCGGTTCTCCGCCAGCTACAAGCTCACGGCCGGCAGCTCCATCAAGGTGGCCTATACGCGGACAACCCAGAATCTGCACCTGCTGTCCAACTCCACTTCCGCCAATCCCACGGACGTCTGGATACCCAGCAGCAATAATGTAAGGCCGGAGCTGGCTGACCAGGTCTCCGCCGGCTACTACCGCAACTTCCACGACAACCAATACGAGCTCTCTTCGGAACTCTACTACCGCGACCTGAAGAACCAGATAGATTATAAAAATGGAGCGCAGCTGATAGCCAATGAGAATGTAGAGTCCCAGGTGGTATTCGGCAAAGGCAGGGCCTATGGCTGGGAACTGTTCTTCAAGAAGAAATACGGAAAGTTCAATGGCTGGGTGAGCTATACGCTTTCCCGTACAGAGCGTCAGTTCAGCGAGATAAATAATGGCAGTTACTTCCCGGCCAACCAGGACAGGACCCATAACCTTTCGATCGTCGGTATTTACAAGGCCGGTAAAAAATGGACCCTCTCCGCAGACTTCACGTATTACAGCGGCAACGCAGTCACCTGGCCCACCGGTAAGTACGAGGTCAATGGCCAGATCGCCTTCCTCTATTCCCAACGGAATACCTATCGCATGCCGGCTTATCACAGGCTGGATGTCGGCGCTACGCTGCAGGGTAAGAAGACGAAGAAGTTCGACAGCAACTGGAATTTTTCCATCTATAACCTTTACGGAAGGGAGAACCCTTACAGCATCACCTTCGAACAGGACCCGGACAATCCATCCAGGACCCGCGCCCTGCAATACGCCCTCTTCCGCTGGGTGCCTTCCGTTACCTATAACTTCAAATTTTAAGCATGCGACCGATCCTGCTCGTACTCGCCTCCATCAGCCTGTACTCCTGTAAGAAAGAAGTCAAACTCAACCTGGACGACGCCGGTCCCCACATCGTCATCCAGGGCGAGATCACAGATGCCAGTGGTCCCTATATAGTAAAGATCAATCAAAGCGTTAGCTTTGGGTCGGAGAATAGCTTCCCTGCCGTCAGCGGTGCAAGTATAAAGATCAGCGACAATGAAGGCCATGCCGACAGCCTCACCGAGTCCTCTCCAGGCGTGTACGCCACACAGTCGCTGCAGGGCAAGCCCGGCAACACCTATACAATGTCAGTGCAGCTGCTGGACAGCTTGTATACGGCGACCTCCACCATGCCTTATCCGGTGGTCCTCGATTCCATCACTTTCCGCAAAGCGGGCGCTTTTGGCAATAAGAACATCCGTGCAGTGCCGAACTTCCAGGACCCCCCCGGCATAAAAAATTACTACTTGTTCAACGAATACCTCAACGGATTGCTGGTAACAAAGGATATCTTTGTTTTTGACGACCGCCTCTCAGATGGAAGATATTTCAGCCGGGACCTGCGCAATTCCGACGAGACCCTGCATGAAGGCGATTCCCTGGAAGTACAGATGTATTGCATCGACGAGCCCGTATTCAATTATTTCAACCAGCTGGATGAGGCCGGAGGAAGGGGAGGGGCTTTCAATACAGCGGCTTCCCCCGCCAACCCGGTATCCAACATCAGCAACGGGGCCCTGGGGTACTTCAGCGCGCATACGTTCCGCTCCGGAAAAACCAAGGTGCATATTGAGTAATTTTTATAAGATATTATTCCATTGCTTCATCTGGTCGGCGCTGATCTGCTGCGTGCTCCTGATTGGACCCCGCCCTCCTGAAGCCCGCCAGATGTCCTGGACAAGTTTGCAGGTGATATGGACTGTCGTCCCTTTCATAGGCTTTTTTTATGTGCATTCTTACTGGCTGATGCCGGCCTACCTGTTCCGGAAGAAGCGCCTGACCTACGGCGTGGCCGTGGCCCTGGGGGCGCTGGCGGCAGCCTTCATTTCCGCCCTGTCCTATTATCTCCATGACCATCCGCCCGGCCATGATTATTACCACACGGTGCTGCGCCGGATAGTGGCTATCCTCTTTTTTATCCTGGCCAGCGCCAGCATGGGTGCTTTCCGCGAAAATGCCCGGCTGGAGAAGGCCCGCAAAGCAAAAGAAACGGAACATCTCCGTACCGAGCTCTCTTTCCTGAGAGGCCAGATAAACCCGCATTTTATGCTGAATGTCCTCAACAGCATGGTGCTGATGGCCCGGAAAAGGTCGGAGATGCTGGAGCCCGCCTTGCTGGAGCTGGCCGGGCTGATGCGTTACTCTGTCTATGAGACCGGACATGAAAAGATCCGGCTGGAAGATGAGTTGGAATACCTGCGGACATATATAGACCTGCAAATGCTGCGCTTCCGGGACGATGTCACCGTACGGTTCGATACCCCGGATTGCGTGGGAGGCCAGCTGATCGAGCCCATGCTGCTGATCCCCCTGGTAGAAAACGCTTTCAAGCATGGCATAGGACTGGTGGACGCACCCGCCATCCGGATCGATATATCCCTTGCAGCGAACGAAATGCTTTCGGTGTCTGTAAAGAACAAGTACAATCCATTGTTACAGGAAGAAGAAAAGCTGCCGGGCATCGGGCTGATCAACCTTCAAAAAAGACTGGACCTGATCTATCCCGGCACCCATAGGCTGGAAACGACCAGAAGCTATCGCAGCGACAACGCGGCGACAGAAAGCTGGTTTGCCATCACCCTGCAAATACCCCTGCAATGATCAGATGCATAGCCGTTGACGACGAGACGCCCGCCCTGGATATCCTGGAAGATAATATCAGCCGCATTCCCTTCCTGCAATTGGTGAAGAAGTGCAAGAACGCGTACCAGGCCAGGGACGTCCTGCGGGAAGAGAACATAGACCTGGTGTTCCTGGACATTGAAATGCCGGGTATCAGCGGGCTTCGCCTGCTGAAAGAGCTGGAGGATAAGCCCATGGTCATATTTATGACGGCTTACCGGAAATACGCAGCCGATGGCTATGACCTGGACGTGCTGGACTACCTGGTAAAGCCCGTGAGCTTCCAACGGTTCCTCAAGGCCGCCCATAAAGCCCTCGAATACCAGGAGCTGCGAAAAAAAGATTACATCTTCATCCAGAGCGCATACAAGCTGACGAAATTGTTCATTCACGACATTCTTTATATAGAAGGGCTGGGAAATTACATTAAGATCCATCTGGCCAGCTCCCCCCGGGCCATTCTATCCAAACAAAGCATGAAGACCATCGGCGGGCGGCTGCCTGCCGGCAAGCACATTCGCGTGCATAAATCCTTTATCGTAATGGTGGATAAGATCTGTAGCATCCACAATGAAAGTATCACGATAGGAAAAACGGAGATCCCGCTCAGCAGATTTTATCGCGATGAATTTTTCAGGGTCGTCCATAATGCCTAAATTCATGACTTCAATATAAATTGTTGTTATGAAGGTAGTTTCCCTCCTCACTTTGTTTTTTGTCAGTATCTGCGCCGTAGCCGAACCCATTCATTTGATCCCGCAGCCCGTCGCCCTGACAGAAAAGCCAGGTAAGTTTACCATCGATGCCGGCACCCATCTTCAGACCAACGACCCTTCCCTGCAGCCAGCCGCCGCATGGTTCTCCACGCAGGTGGGAACACCGTTACCACAGGGCAAAGGAGGGAAAACACAAATAATCCTGGAAGTAGGTACCATGAAAGACCGCAACCTCCTGGGTAAAGAAGGATATGTGCTGACCATCACGCCCTCCACTGTTCGTATAAAAGCCAACGAAGCTGCCGGCGTCTTCTACGGCTTGCAGACCCTATTGCAATTAACGCCGCCCGAAACCACCGCCGCTTCCAAAGGCCCCATTCCCATCCCCTGCGCGGAGATCACCGACTATCCCCGCTTCGGCTGGCGCGGATTGATGCTGGATGTCAGCCGTCATTTCTTTACCAAACAGGAAGTGGAAAGATACATCGACGAAATGGTCCGTTATAAATATAATACCCTTCATCTTCACCTCAGTGATGACCAGGGCTGGCGCCTGGAGATCAAAAGCCTGCCCATGCTGACGCAAAAAGGCGCCTGGAGAGTGGCCCGCACCGGGGCGCGATGGGGAGAGGCATTGCCCGCGCTGGCTGGTGAGCCCGCTACGGAAGGCGGCTTCTATACCCAGGACGATATGCGCGAGATCATCCAATATGCCAAACAACGGTTTGTCACCATACTGCCCGAGATCGATATACCCGCCCATAGTCTGGCGATGATCGCATCCTATCCCAACCTATCCTGCACACAGCTGCCTTACCCCGTGAATGCAGGCTTCCGGAACCCGACCCGGGACGATAATGCGCTGTGCATTGGTAATGATACGGTCTTCGAAGTGCTGGACAAGGTGTTCACCGAGCTGGCGGCCCTTTTCCCCAGCGAATACATTCACATAGGAGGGGATGAGGCCTATAAAGGTTTCTGGGCCAGCTGCCCGAAATGCAAACGACGCATGACAGAAGAGCATCTGAATAATGTGGACGAGCTGCAAAGCTATTTTGTAAAAAGAATGGAGAAGATGTTGAAGAGCAAAGGCAAAAAGCTCATCGGCTGGGACGAGATCCTGGAAGGAGGGCTGGCGCCGGAAGCCACGGTGATGAGCTGGAGAGGCATGAAGGGCGGCATTACCGCCGCGCGCATGAACCACCAGGTGGTGATGACCCCCTGGGATTTCTGCTACCTGGACCTTTACCAGGGTGAGTCGGCGGCCGAACCGCCCACTTATGGGATATGCCGGCTGAAAGACTGCTACACCTACGATCCCGTTCCGGACAGCGTAGAGGAAAAATACATATTGGGTGGACAAGGCAATCTGTGGACTGAATCCGTGCCTACCTTCCGGCAGGTGGAATACATGACCTGGCCTCGCGCCCTGGCCCTGGCGGAAGTATATTGGAGCCCCAGGTCCGCCCGCAGCTGGGACGGATTCACCAGCAGGATGGAGCATGAGTTCCAGCGCCTGGATGCCTCCAACATCAAATACGCAAGAAGCGCCTACAATGTCATCTTCACGCCGAAAAAGGCAGATCGTGACTTCACGGTCAGCATGTCCACGGAGGTCAGCGGGCTGGATATCTATTATACGTTCGACAACACGAACCCCGATCCCTACTATCCGAAATACGACGGCACGCCCCTGAAATTCCCCCTGGGCGCCACACAACTGAATGTGATCACCTACCGGAATGGCCACCCCATCGGGGCGCAGGTGAATATTAAGAAGGACGAGCTGGCCAAAAGGCTGGACCAGGGCAGACACGTATACTAATGCCAGGCGCCCATCGCCCGGCGTAGCAGAATGATCTCGCCCGTATGGTAACTGGTATGATCCGCAATGACCAGCGCTTCCCGCAACAGACTCTGCCCGTCTCCGTATGGGAACGGCTTGTAAATGTCTTCGCCCGCCTTGCGCAGCAGCCCGACAAAGGCCTTTCGGTCCGCAGCTATCTGCTCCAGGGACTTCTTCAATGCATGGGCATTCGGCGGAGCGGGATCCTTCGGCCAGTATTCATCAGGCCATTGAGGACTTTTATGCCCCGGGCCCTTTGAAAACTCCAGTATGTCCCACTGTGCGATCCGGATATGCTCCACCAGCTGCCAGATGCTGTAGGCAGATCCATCGGGCACCTTCCCCAGCAGGGAAGCGGGTAAACCCTTTAACGCTGATTCAAATGTGGCATGCGCATTTCCGGCTTCCAGCAAGCTCTCCAGTTCGTCGATGACAAAAGATGTGTGTGACATAATACAAAAATCCATTTTTTTTGGCGGATTCTCCATTCTTAAAGGCCGCGTTTTCGCTAATTTTAGCCCTCAATCATTTTCAATGAAGCGCACTTTCTATCTAACGAGCCTGTTTTCCATCCTTTCATTCACATTAACCGCCCAGTCTGCTCTCATCCCCATCGAAACCGCTAATAATGCCCTGGTCCTGCACATAACTTCCAGTAAAGATCTCCAAACGATCTACTATGGCCGGCGCCTGTCCGATACCACCGAATATACCCTGGTGCCGGCTGCCTACCGCCAGCCCGGTGATCCCTCCGGCCTTTTCAATTCCGCCTATACGCCGTCCGGCTCACGCAACCTCATAGAGCCCGCCATATCGGTGACCCATGCGGACGGAAATTATTCCCTTGACCTTCGGTTCGTCAGTCAGCAAGTCACCAGAATAAGTGACGACGTATCCCAGGTGGCCATTCTCCTCAAAGATCCCGTATATGACTTTGAGGTGACACTCTACTATAAGTCCTATTACAAGGAAGACGTCATCGAGCAATGGAGCGCCATCCGTCACCATGAAAAGGGGAATGTCATCCTTCATAAATATGCATCGGCCAACCTCCACCTTCAGGCGGAAAGCTATTGGCTGCGTCAATACCATGGCGATTGGGCAAAAGAGATGCAGCCGGAAGAAGCCCGCCTCACCCATGGTATCAAGACCCTGGACTCAAAGCTGGGCGCAAGGGCTGACCTGTACCAGCCTCCCGTATTCATGGTTTCCCTGAACAAGCCAGCTACGGAGGATGAAGGGACGGTACTGTATGGAGGCGTGGAATGGAGCGGCAATTTCAGGATCGACCTGGAAGTAGACCCCCAGGACAACCTCCGTATCCTCGCAGGGATCAATAATTATGCATCCCCTTACACCCTGGCGCCAAATGAAGTGTTTGCGACGCCGCCTTGCTGGTACAGTCTCTCTGATAAAGGGAAAGGGGACGCCAGCCGTAAAGTCCAGCGCTGGGCAAGAGATCACAAGCTGCTGGATGGAAAAGGGGCCCGCCTTACCCTCCTCAACAACTGGGAGTCCACCTATTTTGACTTCAACGAGGCCCGCCTGGCGGAGCTGCTGAAGGATACCAAAAAGCTGGGCGTCGACCTCTTCCTGCTGGACGACGGCTGGTTTGCCAATAAATATCCCCGCAATGACGACCACGCCGGCTTAGGCGACTGGCAGCCCAACCGGTCCAAGCTGCCCAATGGCATCACTTCCCTCGTAAAGGAAGCACAGACTGATGGCGTGAAATTCGGCATCTGGGTCGAACCCGAAATGGTCAATCCCAAAAGCGAACTGTATGAACAACACCCGGACTGGGTGGTCAAACAGGCAAAAAGAGAAGAACATTATTTCCGCAACCAGCTGGTGCTGGATCTGACCAACCCAAAAGTGCAGGACTTTGTGTATGGCGTCGTGGACAACCTCTTCACACAAAACCCCGCGCTTGCCTATATCAAATGGGACTGCAATGCCGTGATGTACAACGCTGCCTCGGCCACACTAAAAGACCAATCCCATTTTTACGTGGACTATGTCCACGGTCTGTATAAAGTGCTGGAAAGGCTTAGGGCCAAATATCCCAAAGTACCCATGATGCTTTGCTCCGGCGGCGGCGGACGGGTGGACTATGGGGCCCTGCAATATTTTTCCGAGTACTGGCCCAGCGACAATACGGATCCGCTGGAACGCATTTTCATCCAATGGGAATACTCTTATTTCTACCCCGCAATTGCCTCCTCCAATCACGTCACCGACTGGGGTAAACAACCCCTGAAGTTCCGTACCGACGTGGCCATGATGGGCAAGCTGGGCTTCGACATCGTCGTCAGCAAGCTGAGCCCGAACGACCTGCAATATGTCACGTCTGCCGTCAACACCTATAATACAATTAAGGACCTGGTTTGGCAAGGCGACCAGTACCGCCTCTCTAACCCCTCCGATAACAGCGTTGCCTCCATCCTCTATATGGACGAAGGAAAGTCCAGGGGAGTTGTCTTCAGCTACCTCGTCAACGCCCGCTATGGCGCCGGCAGCCCGCTGCCCATCCGCCTGAAAGGATTAGATCCCGCTAAAAAATATCATATAAGGGAGATCGATCTTTACCCCGGCGTGGCCTCCTCCCTGGAGAAAGGGAAAGTATATTCCGGGGATTTCCTGATGAAAGTGGGCATCAACCCCGATGTCCATACCGGAAGGGCCAGTGTCGTGCTGGCGCTGAACGAGGACAAATAGGTCATATCAGTGGGCCATAAAAAATTACAGGGATTGTAGACACAATCCCTGTTGACTTTTATAATAAAAACGAACGACTCCAGCGGGCCTTGTCCGATTGGCCCGAGGCTCTTTAGAGGTCTTGTAAGAACCTCTCCAATAATATAAAGAAGAGGGGTCTGTAGAAACAAACCCCGCACTGTTTTTTAGACAGTCACATGAGAAAACTATATGAACGGAATTAACCGCAATAATCAATCGTACCCAATTAAAGGAAAATGCTTCTGAGCGTAATGTGTAGTAGTCGACGGAATAGTTTTGTATGATCTCAGTGTGCCGGCAAGGATGAGGTTAGACTATGCTGGTCCGTCAAGCCATCAGTCTTTGGTTGGTGGAACACTCGGCAAAGATAGAATGAAATACTCCAATAAGTCAAGCAGTGATCCTTAAATTTTTTCTAAAAATACAGGCCTTTTTTTGTCCATAGCTACATCTTGTTGGTGTAGCTGGCATACTTGTTTGTGTAGCCTCGTCATTGTGTAATACAGACACGCTAAGGGTAAACTTGGACTTATTCCACGGGTTTTCAGCGTAACTTTGGCTAAATCTCATGGACATGGAACAGACAAAAAATAAGAGCTTCGGCGACCTCATCAATGGCGACAAGCCTGTTCTCGTGGATTTTTCTGCGGAGTGGTGCGGCCCTTGCAAAATGATGCCCCCGATATTAAAAGAGCTGAAAACCAGATTGGGAGACGCCGTCACGATCCTGAAAATGGATATTGACAGAAATCCTGCGATTGCATCGGCTTACCAGATCCAAAGTGTGCCTACCCTGATGGTGTTCCGGAACGGGCAGATCAAATGGAGGCAAAGCGGTGTGCTGCCCGCGGCGCAGATCGCATCCGTACTGGAAGGCGTCATTGCCGGCCAGCGCTAATAAGAATTTTTTTTTAGCTTGGCTCTCGTCGGCAAAATCGCATAATTTTCCGCATGATTACTACGCGTATTGTCCCCTGGATGACAGCCTGCCTGGTCTTGGGCAGCAACCTCCATGCCCAACGGCTCACTTCTTTGGTAGATCCCTTCATCGGCTCCGGCGGCCACGGCCACGTCTTCGTTGGCGCCAGTGTTCCCTTCGGCGCCGTTCAGTTAGGCCCGGAAAACAATTTTTCCGGATGGGACTGGTGCTCGGGCTATCATTACTCCGACAGCATCCTCATCGGCTTTTCCCATACGCATCTCAGCGGCACAGGCATCCCCGACCTGGGCGATGTCCTGATCATGCCTTCCTTTGATACGACCTATTCATCCCGGTACTCCCACAAAGAAGAGACCGCAAAACCCGGCTTTTACTCCGTCAGGCTCCTTAGCTCCGGCATCGATGCGGAGCTGACTGCCACTGAAAGAGTAGGCTTTCATCAATACCACATCCCCCCTGGCCGGGATCTCCATATCATGATCGATCTGACTAAAGGCATCGGCGATGAGACCACCGGCATGAATATTCACCAGACAGATGACTATACGATAGTAGGATATCGCAATTCAAAAGGATGGGCCGATGACCAGCGGCTGTATTTCGCCATCAAAAGCCAGCTGCCCGTAAAGCGCTTCACCGTCGATGGCGGAAAAGGCCTCATCACCTTCGGGAATCCCGCACAGGTGATCCGGCTGAAAGTGGGTATTTCTCCCGTAAGTACAGAAGGTGCGCTGGCGAATATATCCGCAGAGGTCCCTCATTGGGATTTCACAAGGGTTCGGCAGGAGGCGGAGAAAAAATGGGAAGACAAGCTATCCCGTATCCGCGTCGACACACGCGACGCTACAGACAAAAAGATCTTCTATACCTCCCTGTACCATACCATGATCGACCCGGCTATCTTCAACGATCACAATGGGGATTACAGGGGACCAGATAAGAAAGTGTACCAGGGCGCGTCCTTCACCAATTATTCCGTTTTTTCCCTCTGGGATACCTATCGCGCCAATCATCCCTTGTACACCCTTATTGCACCCGATAGGGTGAACGACCTGGTGCAGACCATGCTGGCGATCTATCAGCAGCAGGGCAAGCTCCCCATCTGGCACCTGATGGGATGCGAGACCAACACGATGCCCGGCACCAGCGGTGTCCAGGTGGTGGCGGAAGCCTATCTGAAAGGGTTCCGTGGGTTCGATACGGCCCTGGCGCTCGAGGCGATAAAAGGATCGGATCTGCGCAACGAAGCCGGCCTTGACTATGTCCGGTCCCAGGGGTATATTCCCTGCGACAAGATGGAGGAATCGGTGGCGAAAGCGATGGAATATTCCATCAGCGACGGCAGCGCAGCCCTCATGGCCAGGAAGATGGGCAGGATGGAAGACTATGCCTGGTTTGCTAAAAGAGCGTTGAACTACCGCAATTATTTCGACACGGCTACCCGTTTCTTCCGGGGTAAGAGGGCGGATGGCAGCTGGAACCCTGTATTCGACCCAGCCCGTACCTCGCATCCCTGGATCGACGATTATGCTGAAGGCAACGCCTGGCAATACCTCTGGCTCGTGCCGCAGGACGTGGAAGGACTGATAAAGCTGCTGGGCGGAGATAAAGCCTTCGTAAACAAGCTGGACAGGCTCTTCACCACGCAATCGCTACCCGATTCAAATGCGCCGCCGGACATCGCGGGACTCATCGGTCAGTATGCCCATGGCAACGAGCCGGGACATCATACCACCTACTTATATGCTTATGGCGGGGCCCAGTGGAAAACTGCGGAAAAGGTTCGCTATATTGAAAAGAATATGTACCAGGCTGCCCCGGACGGGGTCAGTGGCAATGAAGATTGTGGACAAATGTCGGCATGGTACGTCTTTTCCGCCATGGGTTTTTATCCTGTATTTCCCGCCAGCGGCGCCTACGTCCTGGGTAGCCCGCTGCTGGACAAAGCCACTATCAGCCTGCCAGGGGGAAAAAGCTTTGTCGTGGAGGCAGTGAACAACAGCCCTGAGAATATCTATATCCGGCACGTGGAGCTCAACGGAAAGAAATACGGCAAAACCTACATCCTCCACCAGGATATCATCAAAGGCGGAAGCTTGAAGATCACGATGGGTAACAAACCCAACTTTGTATTCGGACAAGCGCCCGCCGCACGCCCAAAGTCCGACTACTCACTTAAATGATAGGAAAAATTCAGAAAAACCGATGATAAACCTATCTCTTATATTGACCCTGCTGTGTTACCAGCCCGGCATCGTCCTCAAAAACGTCTCCATCATCGACGGCACGGGCTCACCTGCCCGGAAAAACACCAACCTCATCATCAGGGACGGCATTATCCAAAACATCAGCCAATCCATTCCGGCAGGAGGCGCATCCATCGACATGACCGGCAAATTCATCATGCCCCTCATCAGCAATGTGCACGGCCACCTGGGCAATGTAAAGGACACCACCATGTCCGCCGCCAACTATACACCAGCCAATGTCCGCCATCAATTGCAGCGCTACCTGGACTATGGGGTAGGGGCCATCCTCTCCATGGGCACGGAACAGCCCGTCGGCGTGAAGATCCGCGACTCTTCCAGGGCCGGCCTCATCCCGGGCGCCACTATGTATTCCGCGATCTTCGGTTTCGGGGTTAAGAGCAGCCTGCCCCCGGAATCCATGGGCTTCTCCCATGTCTACCGGCCTGAAACAAAGGAAGAGGCCATAAAGGACGTCGATGAGCTGGCGCCTTTAAAGCCGGACGCTATTAAAATATGGGTGGATGGCAACCCCGCCATGAAGGAAGAGATATACACAGCCATCATCGACGAAGCCCACCAGCACGGCATCCGCGTAGCATCCCATCTCTACAGGCTGTCGGATGCGAGGAAGCTGGTAGCCGCCGGCGTGGACATCATCGCGCACAGCATAAGGGATGAAGAGATCGACGAAGCTTTTGCAGCGGAGATAAAGAAGAAAAATATCATTTATATCCCCACACTCACCCTGGATGAATTTGCCTTCATCTACGCAGAGAACCCGGAATGGCTGAACGATCCTTTTTTCCGCGAGGCCCTGGACCCCGGTGTGTATGAGATGATCACCAGTCCCGCTTATAAGGAAAAAATAAAAAATAACCCTGCCGCACAAAGGGAAAAAGAAGCCCTGCGCATCGCCATGAAGAACCTGCTTACGCTCTTCCGGGCAGGCGTGACCATTGCGTTGGGCACGGATTCCGGGGCAATGCCCATCCGCGTGCAGGGTTTTGCAGAACACCTGGAAATGGAGCTGATGGTGCAGGCGGGACTGTCGCCATTGGAAGCCATCCGCGTGGCAACCCTCAACGCCGCTGCCGCACTACAGGCGGATAAGCATACGGGTTCCCTGGAACCTGGAAAAGCGGCCAGCTTTATCGTACTGGATAAAGACCCTTCCGTGGACATCCGGAATACGAGGCGGATCAACGGTATTTGGGTCAAAGGCAGGAAGATCAGCAGCGGTCCCGAAAAGCAATAATTTTTCCGTAAATTTATAAGGGTGATCATAAAGCCCTGTATATGGTGAAACTGACAGTCAATCAAAAGGAATACCAGGTGGACGCCAGTCCGGACATGCCGCTGTTATGGGTGCTCCGGGATGTATTGGGGCTCACCGGTACAAAATTCGGATGCGGGATGGCCCTCTGTGGCGCATGCACCGTGCATCTTAATGGAGAGGCCGTCCGCTCCTGCGTGACCTTGTTGGAAAGGGCGGCAGGCCAGCAGATCACCACCATCGAAGGACTCTCGGCCGACAACAGCCATCCATTGCAAAAAGCCTGGATACAGGCAGACGTCCCTCAATGCGGCTATTGCCAGTCCGGCCAGATCATGTCGGCAGCTGTCTTGCTGAGAGAAAATCCGCATCCCACCGATAAAGACATCGATGACGCCATGACGGGTAACATCTGCCGCTGCGGTACCTATCCACGAATCCGCAAAGCCATTCACCTGGCGGCACAATTACAGGAGGGAGGTGCGCAATGAAAAAAGTGATCTACACGTTAATGACGACAATCTTTCTGGGCATGGTCTTCATGTCATTCCATAAAGAGCCCGCCAGCGCATCGGCGGTCTCAACCAAACCCGCCACTACATCGCCCGGCCTGCCCGCACCCGGCGCCGACAAAGCCGCTTCTCAAAAAGCATTCCTGGCCGTGTACAAAGTACTTATGAGCCCGAGGTGCATGAACTGTCACCCTTCGGGCGATGCACCCCTGCAGGGCGACGACAGCCACCCGCATGCACAAAATGTTCAGAGAGGCGCCGAAGGCAAGGGAGTTTACGCATTAAAATGTACCAATTGCCATCAGCCGCAAAATACGCCCGGCGAAAATATGCCTCCGGGCAATCCTAAATGGTCGCTTCCTCCCGCAGACATGAAAATGGTCTTCCAGGGACGTACGCCCCGTCAGCTGGCCGCTCAATTGCTGGATCCGAAGCTCAATGGCGGAAGAACAAAACAGCAGCTGATCGACCACGTTACATCCGATACCCTGGTGCTGTGGGGCTGGCATCCTGGCGATGGCCGCACCACTCCGCCTTTGAACCATGCGGAATTTGCAAGGCAATTCAAACGTTGGATCGACAAAGGCGCCTATCTTCCGGATAAATAATGCGCTATCCTCCATGACAAAGAAGATCTCCCGTCTGCTGAAACAAGGCCAGTTCTCCGTCAACGGCAGCCTGTGGCTGGAAGGCGATGGCCTGCGTTTTTTTGGCCCGGGCCCTGTAGAGCTGCTGCAGCTGATCCAGGAAACAGGCTCCATCAACGCTGCTGCAAAGAAAATGCAGATGTCCTACAAAAAAGCCTGGCAGCTGGTGAACAACCTCAATGCCATGGCCGCCCAACCCATGGTCATCACCGCCACGGGCGGAGAAAAAGGCGGCGGGTCTTCCATATCGGATGAAGCCATGCAATTAATAGACTACCACCGCCGGCTGAGAGAAAGATTTAAAAAATTCCTGGAAGAGGAGACCCGTCAATTAACCGGGTAACCCCTTACAAAGTCGCCATATCGATGACAAACCGATACCGCACATCGCCTTTCACCATCCGGTCATACGCCTTATGAATATCCTTTATATCGATCATCTCTATATCCGAAACGATATTATGCTCAGCACAATAATCCAGCATTTCCTGCGTCTCGGGAATACCTCCGATACATGATCCGGCCAGGCTTTTCCTGCCAATGAGCAGGCTGAACGCATGGATCTGCGCGGGCTCCGGCGGAACGCCCACACAGATATGCGTCCCATCCGTCTTCAGCAAAGAAAGATAAAGCCCGAAATCATGCGGGGCCGACACCGTGTCGAGGATAAAATCGAAATACCCCTTTACTGCTTTCAACTGCGCAGCATCCGACGTAACAACGAACTTATGGGCCCCCAGCTTACGCGCAGCCTCTTCCTTGGAGGGAGAAGTGCTTAGCACGGTGACCTCTGCTCCAAAAGCGACACCGAATTTTACAGCCATATGGCCCAAACCTCCTAAGCCCAATACTGCCAGCTTATGTCCCTTACCCACTTTCCAGTGACGAAGAGGAGAGTACGTAGTGATGCCCGCACAAAGCAAGGGCGCCACAGCCGGCAGCGACAGCTTCTCCGATACATGAAGCACGAAGTCCTCATGCACCACGATCGTATTGGAATAACCGCCATAGGTAGGCGTCCCGTCTTTCTCCCTGCCATTGTAAGTGCCGACCATGCCCGTGCCGGTGCAATACTGCTCCAGGCCATTCTTGCATTCTTCGCAGACCCGGCAGGAATCGACCATGCAGCCTACGGCGGCCAGATCGCCTGCTTTGAATTTTTTTACATGGGCGCCGACCTTTTTCACCGTACCTACGATCTCATGCCCCGGCACCATCGGAAAGATGGATCCTCCCCATTCATCCCGGATCTGGTGCAGGTCTGAATGGCAAACTCCGCAATACGAAATATCAAATTGAACGTCATGAGGGCCTACGTCCCGGCGTTCGAAGGTCCAGGGGGCGAGATCCGTGGTAGCGCTTTGAGCTGCATATCCTTTTGTCGGCGTCATAATAAAGATTTATCGTACAAATGTCGCCGCTTTGTACCAATAAAAACTTTAAAAAATCAATCAAAAACTTGTAAAGATCAAACGACGGCACTAGTTTTTTGCTGAGTAGCCCTGGCGCTCCGGAGGATGGTCTGCCGGAAATTTTTCAGTACGGCCTTCGAAGTAAGGTATTGAGGAATGGACAGGAATACAAATTTCAGGTTGCCCCGGCCGTAGAGGGAAATATTCATATAGATATGTTCTCCATCCTGCAAGATGAGATACTCCTTATTAAAGGTGGATGTGCGGGGACTGGTGATAATGATGATCTGCTCGCCGCAGTTATGCCGGATGATCCCCGGGTATTTCCGCAGCAGGAAGCGGATGATGGCGGTCTGGTCTTCCTCGGTCCGGGTACTTTTGGCGGTTGCCAGCCTGTTCTGAAGGAACATGCTGATGATCACCAGCAACGCAGGCACCGACACCAGCACAACGATCAATAGAGCAGCCCCGCCATAGTATGCAAAAGCGATCAATGCCAGGCAGATCAACAGGGTAATAGCGCCGGACATAAAATGTCTCACCGACAGGAACAACCGTTGTTTGCGGGTACCTTGGTAGATCAGCCGTTTTCTACGTATACTTTTTGCGAAATCAATGCTTCTATTCATAGAACGAGGTACGTGTGACGATTCTGCCAAAATACAAAGAATTCCTCACATACAAAAACCCCCACAAAGTAGGGGTTTTTGTATAACCAATTGATTATTAAAGGGTATAGAACAGCCCTGCCTGCAGGACACGCCCATATACCTTCGCCGCTGCTTCCCCATCGGCGGCTTTTCCCAGCTTGGTAAGCCCGAAATTGTACCGGACATTGAAGCCTATTTTCCCATCGGCGATGGTATAGCCTACGCCCAACGCCCAGGAAAGGTCCGTCTTCTTAAAATCATCCTTCAGGTCCTCGGATTGCCCGTTGGCCTTTGCTTTCGCGGACAAGAGATAGCTCAGCTGAGGGCCCGTCTGTACAAACAGGCCGCTGGCATGGCGATACTGTAATAAGACGGGCAGCGCCAGGTAACCCAGGTGCAGGCTCGCCTTTGTGGTGATGATCTCGTCGCCATCGCCGGACGTCTCTACCTCCGCCTTGGAACCCTGGGCGGAATACAACAGCTCAGGCTGCAGGCTGAGCGAGCTCACCAACGGAATGCCCGCCTGAACGCCGCCATGAAAGCCGATCAACGAGCTGGTCCCCACAGCATCCTTGCCTCCTACGTTGGAAAGGTTGGCCCCGGCTTTGAACCCGAATTTCACCTGGGCCTGCGAGAAATAACTAACACCTGCACACACTACAATTAGTAAAACCTTTTTCATAACAATTTTATTTTTTTCACAAATAAAGCGCGTGAAAGCCGCTGTCGGAGGGCCTCCCTGCACGAAGCCGCAAAAAGCTAGCATGAATTGTAGTATTTTTACCCGCTGCTGAACCTGTATGACGAACTATGCAACATTGGAAGATCAACACCTGCTCCTTGCATTGCAAAAGGGCGATGAAAAGGCATTCAACGAAATTTACCAGCGTTATTGGGAGAAGCTGGTAGCCATCGGCTATTACCACACCCGCAACAAACAATGGGCGGAAGAGGTCGTAGGGGACGTGCTGATCGGTCTCTGGAATAGAAAACAGGACATGCAGATCCATTCCCTGTCCGCATATCTGGGTACAGCCGTCAAATATGCAGTGTTCAAAGTGCTGGTGCGCCATCAGCGCCGGCAGGACATTTTACTTCAGCAAGCCGGCCCGGACACCGACGATGCGACGGAAAAAAAGCTGGACGCCCGGTTCTTAAGGGAATTCCTGGATGGCGTCGTGGAGACCCTGCCTGAAAAGACCAGGCTGGTCTTCAGGTATAGCCGGGAGGACCAGCTCTCCGTATCCGAGATTGCGGGAAAGATGGAACTTTCTCCCAAATCCGTTGAGTACCACATCACAAAGGCGATAAAAACACTACGGGAGTACATCCAAAAGTTCAATAATATCCTTCCTTTCTAAAAAATATTTTCCTACGCTTTAGGGTTGCAGGGCTTTCATGGGTACTTATTAGTAGCATGGAACAAAATCGCCTTTACGACCTGATCCGGAAATATGCCGATGATATGGCCACTCCGGAAGAAGTGCAGGAACTGCACGAATGGTACCAAACGGTCAACACATCCGCGCCCGTGGAATGGCCCGCCGTCGATCCCGGGGAAAAGCAGCTATTGCAGGAAAGACTCTGGCAACATCTCAAACCTCAGCACGCATCGCGTCTGCGCGTCATCCGGATGGCAACGCGGGCCGCCGCCTGCCTGCTGGTACTGGCCGGCGCCTGGATGGCCTGGCGGTATATGGGTAATAAAGGCCCTGATCTCATCTCCATCCAAAATCCCTCCGGTAAGGTGACAGCCATCAGCCTGCCGGACAGCAGCCACGTCTGGCTGAATGCGGCCAGCACCCTGCGGTATGCAAAAGCTTTCAGCAGTCATCGTGAGGTCTTCCTGGATGGAGAAGGATATTTTGACGTTGCTGAAGACGCGGCACATCCTTTTGTCGTGCATGCAGGACAGCTGACCACCACCGTCCTGGGCACCAGCTTCGACGTAAGGAGCTTTGCAACGGAGACCCATACCACGGTGACAGTCATACGAGGAAAAGTGCAGGTGGAAAACCAGCATAGCCTGCTTGATCGGCTGACACCCGCCAGACAGCTGCAGTGGAATGAGAAAAGCCGGCAATCCAGAACAGTATCCGTCGACACGGCGCATACCCTGGCATGGCAGCACGGACAACTGCAGTTCGATGATGAAACGCTGGAAGAGATCGCCGGTACGCTAAGCCGGTGGTACAATGTAAAATTCATCTTCAAAGATCAGTCCTCGCGCAGCTACAGGATGATCGGAAGCTTTAATAACACGGAACCCCTTTCTCAGGTGCTGACGGCGATGAGCAGTCTCGTCGACCTTCACTGGACCTTTTCTGAAAAAGATCGCACCGTCACTTTATCCGGCAGAGCTCACCAATAAAATAATTATGAACATAAGAACGATAACCACAGTCTTACTGGCTCTGGCCGCCACGGCTTTCACCGCTGCCGCCGCGCAGGACATCTCCCAGGTGAAAGTAACCCTGCGTCTCCAACACAATTCGCTGAAAGAGGCCATGCACGCCATCGAGCAAATAACGCCATTTAAGTTCCTGGCCCGCTCGGAAGACGTGGATGCAGTACAGGATCTCTCTTTGGAAGCAACGTCACAACCGCTGGACAAGGTGCTGCGCCAGCTGCTGAAAGGACATGATATCCAATTCCGCCAGGTGGGGACCAACATTGTCTTACGCTATATCCCGTCAAAGCACCCCGTCTCCTACAATTCCCCGGTGGCTTACTCCGCACCCGAAAAATATACCATCAGCGGCGCCGTCCGCGCGCAGAAAACGGGCGAGTCGGTCATCGGCGCCACCATCCGGGCCGGCAGCGCCACTTCCAGCTTCTTTACCGCAACGGTCAGCAATGAATATGGTTTTTATTCCCTCACACTGCCGGCAGGATCCTATCACCTGGAGATCAGCACGGTCGGTATGGCCACCGTCGCACTGGATATCCGGCTGAACGGCGATACGACGCTCAACATCCCCCTGGCGGAGGCGGCAAGAGATCTGCAGGAAGTGACCGTACGTGCGACCACCCCCGGCAGGAGCCTGAGAACGCCCCAGATGGGCATGGAGCGTATGAGCATGTCCGAAATAAAGGACTTGCCCGTCATCTTCGGGGAAAAGGACGTACTGAAAACGATACAGATGCTGCCGGGCATCAAATCGGCCGGGGACGGCAACAGCGGGTTCTATGTCCGGGGCGGCGGCGCCGATCAGAACCTGATCCTCCTGGACGAAGCCACTGTATACAACCCATCTCACCTGCTGGGCTTTTTTTCCACCTTTAATTCGGATGCTATAAAAAATATTGTCGTCTACAAAGGAGGAATGCCCGCTCAATATGGAGGCAGGCTCTCTTCCGTGGTCGACGTGAAAATGAATGAAGGGAATAACAGGGACCTCGGGGCCAGCGGTGGCATCGGCCTTATTGCAAGCCGCCTGAACATAGAAGGCCCGATCCAAAAGGACCGGTCGTCATTCCTGGTCTCCGGCCGCAGGACCTATGCCGATATGTTCCTTCGCCTGTCCAATGACTCCACTGTCAACAAGAGCCGGCTGTACTTCTATGACCTCAATGCAAAGATGAATTACAAGCTGGGGGAGAAGGATCGCCTTTACTTCTCCGGTTATTTCGGGCGGGATGTGCTGAGCCAGGACAACCTCGCCGGCATCAACTGGGGCAATACGACGGCTACAGCGCGATGGAACCACGTATTCAACAGCCAGCTGTTCTCCAACACCTCCCTTATCTACAGCAACTACGATTTTAAGATCACCAACAAAGAAGCCGGCAACGAATTCAATATCATCTCCCAGATAAAGGATTGGAACCTGAAGGAAGATATCCAGTGGTATGCCGGCAGCGCACATACGGTGAATATGGGGATAAATGCTGTACACCATGCCATCCGCCCGGGCGAGATCACTGCCAACAAGGATGCCGGCATTAATTCCATGATCTTTCCCCGGCGTTATTCCCTGGAGAACGCCTTATATGTCACAGACACCTGGAAAGCATCGGGCAGGCTGACCTTTACGTACGGGATACGGCTCTCCGCATTCAATGTACTGGACACCCTGCAACATAGCAAAATAACAAAGACTTATTTCAATGCAGAACCCAGGGTGGCTGCCGCCTGGCAGCTGAACGAGATCACTTCGCTTAAAGCCTCGTATGTCAGGAATACGCAGAACCTTCATCTCGTATCCAATTCCACCACCTCTTCCCCCACCGATCGCTGGGTAGCCAATACGGATATCATCCGTCCGGAGATCTCCGACCAGGTCTCGCTGGGCTATTATAAAGACCTTGCGGCCGGCCGGTGGGAGCTGACGGTGGAAACGTACTACAAGACCATGCAGCACCAGATAGATTATCGCGATGGGGCCAATATCTATACCAACGAACCCATCGAAACACAATTGCTTTTTGGAAAAGGCCGTGCATACGGCATTGAATGGCTCCTGAAAAAAAGAATGGGTCGGTTCACGGGATGGGTCAGCTATACCCTGTCCAAAACAGAGCGTAAGATCGACGGCATCAATAATAACCAATGGTACAATGCCCGCCAGGACAGGACCCATGACATCGCCATCGTAGGCACTTACCAGGTTAGTAAAAAGTGGACCATCTCGGCCGACTGGATCTTTTACACAGGCGATGCGGTGACTTTTCCCAGCGGCAAATACACGGTAGACGGAAATGTTTACTTCCTGTATACCAAACGGAATGCGTATCGTATGCCGAGCTACCATCGCCTGGACCTGGGCGCAACCCTCCAGCTGAAAAAACACAGGCGATTCTCTTCCGAGCTGAACTTCAGCCTGTATAATGCGTACGGCCGGCAAAATGCTTACCAGATCACCTTCCGGCAGGGTAAGAATGATCCCAATAAGACAGAAGCAGTGCGTACCAGCCTGTTCACTTTTGTTCCATCCATTTCCTATAACTTTAAATTCTAAATTATATGCGATCTGCATTTCTGCTCCTGATACCCATAGTCCTGGCCGGTTGCCAGAAGGTCATCAGCATCAATCTCAACAGCACTGAAAAAAAATATATTGTCTCCGGCAGGATCACGGATCAACCCGGAGAATGCCAGGTATCGATCACCCGGACAAAAGACTTCAGCGAGAACAACCAATTCCCCGGCGTCAGCGGAGCCGCCGTGACCGTGGAGGACCAGGGCGTCATCACCACTCTCCAGGAGTCCGGGTCGGGCCTGTACATCTGCGATACCCTCACTGGCCGTCCCGGCCATACCTACCTGCTCACCATACGCCTGGGAGGAGAGACTTTCTCGTCGGCTTCCACGATGCCCCAGCCTGTTAACCTCGATAGCATGTATGTCAGCACGGCACCGCTTAGCAAAACCAGGTATATTACCGTGACCTACAAGGACCCCTTGAACTTTCCCAACTATTATCACTTTATACAATATATCAACGGGTTGAAAGAGCCGACCATCTTTGTCAGCGACGATGAGTTTACGGACGGTCAAAAGGTTAAATCGCAGCTGCAATACAACAACGACACGGATAACCCCGCCCGGGATATCAAAAAGGGAGACAGTGTTAGTATCGATATGATCTGTAATGACGCCGCCGTTTATCAGTTTTGGTACAGCCTGAGCAGCGGAGCCACAGGCGCCAACGAAAGCGCTTCGCCGGCCAACCCGGTCAGCAATATTTCCGGCGGAGCAGTGGGATATTTCAGCGCCCAGACTATCCAGCGAAAAACCTTGTTGGTCAATTAATCGCCGGCATTCATCGGGATTACGCTAATTTGCGGCCGGGCGTTTAAATACCTCCTATGCGAAAAAATATCTATTCGTTCATACTGCTTATAGTAGTCCCTTTTTCTGTCGTAAAGCTCCAAGCCCAGCACGTAGTCCTGATCAGCATCGACGGACTACGACCGGACTTTTATCTTGATGATAGCTGGCCGGCCCCCAATCTGCGGCAACTGATGAAACAGGGAACCTATGCCCGGCATATGCGATCCGTTTTTCCCAGCTATACGTATCCATCACATACCGCCATGCTGACGGGAGCGCTTCCTGCCAGGAGCGGCATTTACTACAATGTGCCCGTTGGCAGCAAGGGTGAGTGGAACTGGTTTACCCGCGACATCAAAGTGCCTACCCTCTGGCGGACCATCAAAGCAGCAGGCATGACGACTGCCGCCATAGAATGGCCGGTCAGCGTGGACCCCAATATCACTTACAACATTCCTGAAATATGGGATCCCAAAGATCCGGAGGACAGGATCACCGAAGTCCGCAAGTACGCCACCCCCGGGCTGATAGAAGAGATAGAGTCGAAAGCCACGGGCAAGCTGGATGGCTACAGCATGAACGAGGCCTTTTTTAGCATGGATGCGCACGCAGGAATGATGGCCGCTTATATTTTTCGTACCTATAAGCCCCATTTACTGGCAGTGCATTTTGCAGGCGTTGACGGACAGGAACATAATATGGGTAGGGAAGGAGACAGCGTACGGCTGGCAGTGGCCGCGGCCGACAGGGCCGTCGGTGAGGTGCTGGAAGCGATTGAACGCAGTGGCATGAAAGACAGCTGTACGGTGCTGATCGTGGGCGATCATGGTTTCAGCGACCTTCGTTTCGTCATGCGCCCCAACATCCTGATCAAAGGAATAGAGGCATCCTTCGTTGCAGCCGGGGGATCTGCATTCCTCTATGTTAAAAAGCAAGGCGCCCAACGCCAGGCTGTCATACAAAACGTGAAAGCCCGGCTGGATTCCCTGCCCATCGCCTACAGAAGCATGTTCAGGATAATTGATAGAAAAGAGCTGGACATATTGGGCGCAGACAGCAATGCTGTGTTGGCGCTGGCCGCATTTCCCGGCCTGGTGTTCAGCGGCGCGGTAACGTCAAACCCTGCCAGCACGGGCCCCGGCACTACTTTGCGGCAAGGCGGCATTGATGGCATATTCGGCGCCGTAAAAGGCGGTCACCACGGATATGACCCACGTATACCGGAGATGTATACAGGATTTATTGCCGCGGGAGCGCACGTCAACAAAGGAAAGGAGATCCCCGATCTTTGCGTCACCGATATTGCGCCGCTCCTGGCCAGGCTGCTGCATCTCTCTTTCAGCGCACCAGACGGGCAATTGCCGCAGGGAGTTTTGAGGGACGAATGAGTTATACAACGGTAACAGGGAGCTGTAAGTAAAAAACCTAAGTGCATCCCATTATTCCCGGTTTTATACGCCAAACCCCTTATGAGAACCTTCCCAATTCTACTTAATTCTTCCCAAAAGGGGACAGCTAACGAGCATCCCAAGAAGCTAACTGCCTGATAATAAATCTAATAGATTTATGGCATGTTTTAGGAATACCCAATGGTCTGTCAACCAAAATCCAAAGTAGTCCTTAAACAACCAATACCAATATCCCTTCTATGAAAAGACCATTACACAAGGCCGTGAGAAGTGCTTTAGGGGTCGCTTTATTGATTCTCTTTACATTCCAGGGACAATCCCAGCAGATACTGGATCTGTTATCTACTTCGCCTACCGCAGCCTATTCCCTTCGCCAATTAAAAAGTACCGCCACGAAAGCTATCCAGGTGCGTCGCAGCAGCGACAACACGACAATGGATATTGGTTTCACCGCTGGTGGAGATCTTGATCAAACAACCCTGCTGTCCTTCGTTGGCGGCAACAATGGTTATATATCCATCTGGTATGACCAAAGCGGCAGCGGTCACGACGCTGTGCAGGCTACGGCCGCCAAACAACCGCGCATTGTCAATGCCGGCGTGGTAGACATACAGAATGGACGCGCCATCTGTGATTTCAACGGTACCACCCAAACGATGGCTACGGCCAATTTTGGGCTTTCAGGACCCTTGTCCGTTTTCCTGGTCAACAGGCGTACAGGCATTGGCACCTCTACCACAGGATATGTCACGATGTTCGATGGAACTTCCAACAATACTTTTAAGATTGCTTACCCCAATACCTCCAACCCCACCAGTATGGGTGTCTCTCCCCAGGATTGGAACAATGGGACGACTTTGCAGCCTGTGCCCCAGCTGAACAGCAATACCTTATTCTTGTACTCGGCCCTGACCGACGGGACCAACGGCGTACAATATCTCAACGGTGGCGTGCAATCGCACGATTTTCCTGCGTCTACGCCCAACCTGAATGGGATTCGCCTGTTCAGGGGTACTTCCGCTGCGGCTGATGAGCTGCCCGCCGGGCAGCTTTCCGAGGTGATCGTCTTTGCCAGCAAGCTGAGCGACGCGGATCGACAGATGCTGGAATGCAGCCAAAGCACCTATTATGCTATCCAGATCATCCCCGCGGGACTCGAGTTCTATGTCACCAGCGGCATTGCCGCCAGCGCCTGCGCACAGGTGAAGGAGGAAGTAGCCTGGCAGTCATCCAGCCTCAACAACGTGCAGGCCACGGGTAATAGTCTGTCCAAGTACCAGTCCGGCTCATGGGATGGAGGGGCCGCCAGCTGGAACACCATCGGCAACAACGGTTATTTCCAGTTCACAGCCAGCGAAACGAATAAATCCCGGATGGGAGGCATCAGCACCTCGCATACCAGCAACAGCTATCTCACTATTCAATATGCCTGGTTCCTGACCAGCGGGGGCAACCTGCAGATCTATGAGAATGGCTCTTACCGGGGAAGTTTCGGGACCTACGCTACAGGCGACATCATGAAGATCGCCGTGGAGAATAACATCGTCAAATATTATAAGAACGGGACGCTGCAATACATCAGCTCGACGGCTCCCACGCTGCCAATGGTGGTGGATGCGTCCCTGGCCGATAAAGGCGGCACCCTCACGAACGCCGTTGTGTCGAATCCCACTTCGGGAACTTTCACCGCGACGGCCCTGAATGCCGGATCGAGCCCCGGCTATCAATGGTTGTTGAATGGTAGCCCCGTTGGTACCAACAGTACTACTTATACGAATACTTCACTCAATGTGAATGATGTGGTAAGCTGTGTGCTTACCCCGAATATAACGGGTTGCGGCACCCTGACCATGTCGTCCAATAAGATCACCGATACGGTAGGCGCAGCCCCCAATGTGGATTTTTCCATCCAGGGTACGGCGGCCGCCACCAATTGCAGCGCCGTCACAGAGCAGGTGGAATGGAACTTGAGCTCCTTGTCCACCGGCATGTCCGTTGTTTCCACCAACAGCCTTTCGAAGTTCCAGTTCAACGGCTGGAATGGCGGGGCCGCCAGCTGGAATACGGTCAGTGACAATGGGTATTTTCAGTTCACAGCCAGCGAGACCAATAAATCCCGTATGGCCGGCCTCAGTACAAACCACACCAGCAGCAGCTATAGCACGATTCAGTATGCATTTTACCTCGTCAACGGCGGTAACCTCGTGATCTATGAGTCCGGCAGCTCCAGGGGATCGTTCGGCACTTATACCACTGGTGATGTCCTGAAGATGGCAGTAGAGTACGGCGTAGTGAAATATTATAAGAATGGCGCTTTGCTGTACATCAGCCAGGTGGTGCCCACCCTGCCGATGCTGGTGGATGTTAGCATCAATGACCAGGGCGGCACCATTAGCAACGCGACGGTGTCTAACTATAATGCCGGCGTTTTCACCGCTAATGCAGTGAATGCTGGCGCAAGCCCCACCTACCAATGGCTGCTGAATGGCAGCCCCGTGGGAACGAATAGCAGCACGTATACCAATACTTCCCTGAACAACAATGATGTGGTCAGCTGCGTATTGACTCCCAACCTGCCCGGCTGTAACCTGGCGCCGGTCACCTCCAATACCATCACCCAGACCGTCGTGTCTCCCATCAACTTGGATTTTGCCATCCAGGGCGTCGCGGCTGCCAGCAACTGTAACTCGGTGATCGAACAGGTGAAATGGAAGCTTGCCAATACGACCAACAATTTGACCATTGCCGCTGACAATACTGTAAGTAAATTCCAGAGCACCCTCGGCGGCTGGGATTGCGGCACCTATTCCTGGAACACGGTCAGCAACAATGGATATTTCCAGTTTACGGCAACGGAAACCAACAAGACGAGGGTGGCTGGTCTTAGCACAAACTATACCTCTTATGACAATACCGCCGTTCAATTCGGATTTTATCTCAACAGCAACGGCTCCCTGTCGATCACCGAATCCGGCATTGGCCGCGGGACCTTCGGAACCTATGCGACAGGGGATATCCTGAAGATCGCGGTAGAATCCAATGTGGTGAAATATTACCAGAATGGCAACCTTTTATACATCAGTAATACCACTCCCACCCTGCCTTTGGCGGTAGACGTGGCGTTGTACCATACGGGCTCCAGCATTGCTAATGCGCTGGTGTCGAATTATAATGCCGGTTCTTTCATCGCCAGCGCCGTCAACGCAGGTGCGGCCCCCACTTTCCAGTGGAAGGTCAATGGCGCCATCGTTCAGTCTGGCCCCAGCGCCACTTATACCAACGCCGGCCTGGCCAGCGGTGACGTGGTGACATGTCTCGTCACGCCCAACCTTTCCGGCTGCAGCGCCGTGCCAGTGGCTTCCAACCCCATCAAGGATACGGTGATCGCCCCCATCAATGTGGATTTCTCCATTGTGGGTACAGCGGCTTCTACCAGCTGCAGCGGCGTCATAGAGCAGGTGAAATGGAACCTGGGTAACACGACCAACAACGTGACGGTGGGATCCACGAACAATCTCTCCAAATTCCAGTCCTACAATTGGGATGGCGCGGCCGCCAGCTGGAATACGGTCAGCGACAACGGTTACTTCCAGTTCACCGCCTCCGAGACCAACACGGCAAGGATGGTGGGTCTCAGCACCAGCTACACCGGGGTCAACTATTCCAATATTCAATATGCTTTCTATCTTACCAGTGGTGGTAGCCTCCAGATCTATGAGTCCGGCACAGGTAAGGCAAGCTTCGGAACGTATAGTACGGGCGATGTCCTGAAGATCGCGGTGGAAGCAGGGACGGTGAAATATTACAGGAATGGCGCTCTTTTGTACATCAGTGCCGTGGCGCCAACCCTGCCGCTCCTGGTAGATGCTTCCCTGTATCATGTAGGCGGCACGATCACCAATGCGCAGGTCTTTAATTATAATGCAGGGTCCTTTACTGCCAATACAGTCAATGCAGGCCCTAACCCCACGTTCCGTTGGATGGTCAATGGCGCTACGATGCAGACGGGCGCCAATGCCACCTATGCCAATTCAGGCCTCGCCAACGGAGATGTGGTCACCTGCGAAATGACCCCGGACCTGGCCGGGTGTATCGCTGCACCCATCAGCTCCAATGCCATAAAGGATACGGTGGTCGCTCCCCTTAATATGGATTTTGCCATACAGGGCGTGCCCGTTACCACCAACTGCAATTCCGTCCTGGAACAGGTGAAATGGAAGCTGTCGGACCTCAACAACAATCTGACCATCCTTTCCACCAACGGCCTCTCCAGGTTGCAGAACAGCAACTGGAATGCAGGCGTATCTTCCTGGAACACCGTGAGCAACAATGGCTATTTCCAGTTCACGGCATCCGAGACCAATACCTATCGTGCGATCGGCCTCAGCAATACCTTCACAGGTAATAATTTCACCACTATTCAATATTGCTTTTATCTCAATTCCGGCGGCAGCCTGCAGATCTATGAGTCCGGCAGCGGGCGCGGAACCTATGGCAGCTATGTTCCCGGCGACATCCTGCGGATCGCCGTGGAGAACAATGTGGTGAAATATTATAAGAATGGCGCCCTGCTCTATCAAAGTAATACTGCCCCCACATTGCCATTGCTGGTGGACGCCAGCATCTATTCGGTCAATGGCACGATTACGGGCGCCATGGTGTCAAATTATAATGGGGGTTCCTTTACGGCCAGCACTGCGAACGCGGGCGTCAATCCCACCTTCCAGTGGAAAGTGAATGGTACGGTAGTGCAAACAGGAACGAGTGCCACCTATACCAATCCATCATTAAGCAACAATGACGTGGTGACCTGTCTGATGACCCCGGGCCTGTCCGACTGCAACGCCATACCGGTTGCTTCCAACACGATAAAGGATACCGTGATCACCCCGGCCAACCTGGACTTCGCTATTGCAGGTACCCCGGCAACGAGCAATTGCAACTCGGCCGTTGAGCAGGTGAAATGGAAACTGTCCGACCTTTCCACCAACCTGCTGATCGTGGGGACCAATGGTCTTTCCAGGTTCCAGAGCAGCGGCTGGAATGCCGGCGTATCTTCCTGGAATACCGTGAGCAACAACGGCTATTTCCAGTTCACGGCCACCGAGACCAACAAGTCCCGGATGGCGGGGCTCAGCACCACCTACACCGGCACCAGCTATACGAATATTCAATATGCTTTCTTTTTGGTATCAGGCGGCGCCCTGCAGATCTACGAGTCCGGCAGCGGTCGTGGATCATTCGGAACCTATGCCACCGGTGACATCTTGAAGATCGCCGTCGAGGCAGGTACGGTGAAATACTACAAAAATGGTACGCTGCTGTACATCAGCGGTGTCGCGCCTACGCTGCCCATGCTGGTGGATGCCAGCATCAGCGACCAGGGCGGCACCATCGGCGGGGCCATCGTGTCCAACTACAATGCCGGTGTCTTTACTGCCAATACGGCGAATGCCGGCGCCAACCCGGTCTTCCGTTGGATGGTCAATGGCGCCACCGTGCAAACGGGCACCAATGCCACTTATACCAACACGTCGCTGAACAATGCCGACGTGGTCACCTGCGAGCTGACGCCGGATCTTACAGGCTGCAATGCAACTACCACTTATTTGTCCAATACGATCACCGACAGCGTGGCGGCTCCCCTCAACATGGATTTCGCCATCACGGGCACCGCTTCCACCGCGAATTGTAAGTCTGTCATCGAGCAGGTGAAATGGAAACTATCCGATCTCAGTAACAACCTGGTCGTTGCTGGCACCAACAGTGTCTCCAGGTTCCAGAACTATGGTTGGAACGCGGCGGCCTCTTCCTGGAATACGGTGAGCAATAATGGTTATTTCCAGTTCACGGCGACCGAAACCACCACCAGCAGGATGGCCGGCCTCAGCGCCAGCTTCACCGGAACCAGTTACACCAACATCCAGTACGCTTTCTACCTGGTGTCCAATGGCAGCCTGGGCATCTATGAGTCAGGCAACAGCCGTGGTACGTTCGGTACCTATGCCACAGGGGATGTGTTGAAGATAACGGTGGAGAATAATGTGGTGAGATACTATAAGAATGGCGTTCAGCTGTATGTCAGCACCATCACGCCCGTATTGCCCCTTCTGGTGGATGTCTCCATCAATGACAAAGGCGGTAGCATCGGCAACGCGCTGGTGTCTAACTACAACAGCGGCACTTTTACAGCCACCACGGCCAACGCCGGCGCTAACCCCACCTTCCAATGGAAAGTGAATGGCGCCGTGATGCAGACAGGGACCAGCGCCACCTATACGAACACGTCATTGAACAACAATGACGTAGTGACCTGCGTGCTCACGCCGGATCTGGCGGGCTGCAACGTGGCCGCGACCTATACTTCCAATACGATCACCAATTCCAGCGTGCCGCCCCTGAATGTGGACTTCGCTATAACGGCAACAGCGGCCAGCTCCAATTGCGCCACCGTCATCGAACAGGTGAAATGGAAGCTGTCTACCCTGTCGTCCAATATGAACATCGTGTCCGTCAACAGTCTGTCCAAGTTCCAGTCCAATGGCGCATGGGATGGCGGCGTTGCCAGCTGGAACACAGTAAGCAACAACGGCTATTTCCAGTTCACGGCCACCGAAACTTCTACCAGCAGGATGGCGGGCCTCAGTACGAATTATACCAGCGCCAGCTATACGACCATACAATATGCATTCTACCTGGTATCCGGCGGCTCCGTGCAGATCTACGAATCCGGCTCCAACAGAGGGACTTTTGGTACCTATACACCGGGCGATGTGTTTAAGATCGCTGTAGAGAACAATGTGGTGAAATACTATAAGAACGGGACTTCCCTGTATATCAGCAGTGTGACCCCGGTGCTGCCCTTGCTGGTGGATGCATCCATCCGCGATGTGAATGGTACCATCGGCAATGCCCTGGTGTCTAATTACAGCACCGGTGTCTTCACGGCCAGCACGGTGAATGCCGGGACAAATCCCACTTTCGTGTGGCAGGTGAATGGGGTTACCGTACAGACAGGCGCCGGAACTACGTATACGAATGCCGGTCTTGCCAACAATGACGTGGTCACCTGCGTCCTTACACCCGATCTTCCCGGCTGCACCGTCTCTACGTACAACGCCGACACGATCAAAAACACGATAACACCACCCCTGAACCTGGACTTTTCCATACAGGGTGTGGTCGATCCTTCCAGCTGTGCGGCTGTCGTTGAGCAGGTGGAATGGAAATTGTCGACCCTGTCCCCCAATACGAATGTGGTGGGTGTGAATGGTTTGTCCAAATACCTGTCGAACAACGCCTGGGACGGCGGTGTAGGCAGCTGGAATACGGTGAGCAACAATGGGTATTTCCAGTTCACGGCCACCGAGACCACTACCAACAGGATGGCAGGTCTTAGCTCCAGCTACAGCAGCCCCAGCTATACGACCATACAATACGCCTTCTACCTGCTGGCCGGTGGCAGCCTGCATATCTATGAATCCAGCGTAGACAAAGGCGCCTTCGGCACCTATACCACCGGCGACATCCTGAAGATCGCGGTGGAAAACAATGTAGTGAGATACTACAGGAATGGCACGCTGCTGCGGAGCAGCGGCTCGACACCCACGCTTCCCATGCTGGTGGATGTCAGTCTATACAATACCGGTGCGACGATCTCCGGCGCCGTCGTTTCCAACCTCAATAGCGGCAGCTTTGTAGCCAATGCGGTTAACGCGGGCTCCTCACCCAACTTCCAATGGAAGGTGAATGGCTCGGTGGTTCAGACGGGCACCAGCGCCTCCTATAACAACCCCTCCCTGTCCAACAGTGACGTGGTGACCTGTGTACTCACGCCCAACCTGCCGGGCTGTGCGGCAGCAACCTATTCATCCAATACTGTCACCTATGTGAAGTCAGGGAATACGACGACCTGGACCGGTGCTGCCAGCACCAGCTGGTTCACCGCGGCCAACTGGTCGGGTGGTTTGCCGGACAGGTTCACATCTGCCGTCATTCCTTCCGGAACGCCGAACAGCCCGGTCATCACTACGGACGCAAACGTCTACGATCTCACGATCAACAGCGGGGCCTCCCTGACGATCTCCGGCTCACCCATACTATATATTTACAGGAACTTCACGAATAACGGCACCTTTACGCCCGGCACCGGAACCGTGAGCTTCGTCAGCTGCTCTTCGCCTGCCGTCATCAGCAGCGCAGGCACGGAGACATTCTATAACCTGGTGATCAATACGCCATATGGAGTGACCGTCGCCTCCGGCACACAGCAGGTGTCGAAGCTGATGACCTTTGTCTCGGGTGTCGTAACACAGAATGCCACCCTCACCTTCCTCAATGGCTCGGCCGTCTCGGGCGCATCGGACAACAGCCATGTCAATGGCGTCGTCACCAAGGTGGGAACGGGCGCCTTTACATTCCCCGTGGGAGATGCCAACTACTACAGGCCGATAGCCATGTCCGCGCCTTCCTCCGCAACGGATGTTTTCACAGCCCAATACATCCGTGCAAACCCGTCCCCGACGTATCCGCAAACTTCCAGGGATATCACCCTGAACAACGTTTCGGCGGCAGAGTACTGGATGCTGAACAGGGTCAACGGGGCTTCCAATGTTACGGTAAACCTGTCGTGGAATTCACATAGCGGCGCCATCACGAGCATGGGCGCCCTGCATGTGGCAGGCTGGAGCACCGCACAAGCCAAGTGGAAGGACCTGGGCAACAGCGCTACGACGGGTAATTCCGGCGCAGGAACCGTGACGTCAGGCGCTGCCGTAACTACCTTCGGCGCCTTTACGCTGGCTTCCCTTACGGTGAACAATATTCTTCCGATCCAATTGACTTACTTCCAATGTAATAAGGTCAACGCTTCACTGGTGGATATTGACTGGGCCACCGCCTCGGAACAGAACAGCAGCTACTTTACGGTCGAACGGTCAGCAGACGGGCAACATTTCGATCCGCTGCAGTCAGTGCCTGCAGCCGGCAACAGTGCGCAGCCATTGAGCTACTCCACCAAAGACAGCCATCCGCTGAAAGGGACGTCTTACTACCGGCTGAAGATGACAGACCTCGACGGGTCGGCAGTTTATTCTGACGTGCGCATGGTCAGCATCGGCGCTGTATCCGGCCTGACGATGTACCCGAACCCCACAACGGACAGGGTATTCATCGGGCTCAACGGCAACAAAGTGGAAAAGGTATCTGTCTTCGATAACACAGGCCGGCAGATGATGGTGGCGTTGCAGCCAGCTGATGCCATCCTTTCGCTGGATGTATCACGGCTGGCGACAGGAATGTATTTGGTGGTCATCGACTTGGATGACAAGACCAGAACAACCCAAAAGCTGCTCATAAAAAGATAAGTAAACATCCCCGGATAAGGAACGCCCCCGCAAGGGGGCGTTCCTCACTTTCAGCAGGTTCTGATGGCTAATGGTTCACCAGGTTCATGGAAGCCTCACTGTAGCGGCCGCCCGTATCCGGAAAACGGGCCAGCAACTCGTCGATGGCGCGCAGCTCCCCCGCAGACAAGGTCACATCCGCCGAAGCAGCATTCTCTTCCAGGTATTTCCTTTTTTTGGTGCCTGGGATAGGGATGATATCCCGGCCTTGGGCCAGGACCCATGCCAGCGCCAGCTGCGCGGAAGTTATATTTTTGCCGGCGGCAATTTCAGCAAAGCCTTTTGCTATGGACTGGTTGTTGGCCAGGTGCGCTCCGGAGTAACGGGGCAGACCCTTGCGGAAATCATCCGCGGCCAGCTGGGACGGGTCCGCCACAGATGTCACCAATCCCCTGGACAAAGGCGAGTAAGCTACCAGGGTGATTCCCAGCTCCCGGACGGTCTTTAATATCTCTCCTTCCACGTCCCGCGTAAGCACGGAATATTCCGATTGCAGGGCTGCGATAGGATGGACCGCATGCGCCTTACGGATAGAGGCGGCCGAAGCTTCTGAAAGGCCCAGGTAACGGACCTTTCCCTGTTTTACCAGGTCGGCCATAGCGCCTACTGTCTCTTCCACGGGAACATTCGGATCGATCCGGTGTGCATAATACAGGTCGATGGTGTCGATCTTCAGCCTTTGCAGACTCTTGTCCACGGCCTCACGTATCCATGCGGGTGAGCCATCCACATAGGTACCGGGAGCGCCACTGTGCGAGGCCTTTCCATCCCGGAACCTGAAGCCGAACTTGGTGGCGATGAAGACCTTGTCCCTGTTGGGCACCAGCACCTGTGAGATCAGCTCTTCATTGACGCCATTGGCATACATGTCTGCAGTATCCCAGAAGTTGACACCCAGGTCCAACGCCCTGTTGAGCGTGGCAATGCTTTCCTTGTCGTCGACAGGACCATAAGCGAAGCTCATGCCCATGCATCCCAGCCCGATGGCGGATAATTTTTCGTCGGTAGTTGATAGTGTTCTGTATTGCATACAATCAATTTTATGCCGGTGAAGGTACGGCGGGGTAGGAGGGCGGCTGTAAAAGTATTCAAACCAATACTTATAAATATCAAACAATGTTTTTCCTCACCTCACCTGGGGTGAGCCGGGTTTGCCGTTTAAAGAAATTATTGAAGTAGGCAGGGTATTCAAAGCCAAGGCTATAGGCTATTTCGGAAATATTCCAGTCCGTATGCGTCAGCAGCGCCTGCGCCTCCTTTACGATACGGGTAGAGATATGTTCGGTGGTGGTCTTGCCCGTGATATCCTTTACGCTCCGGTTCAGTGAATTGACATGGACGGAAAGGCTGCGGGCGAAATCATTGGCCGTCCTCAGCTGTAGACTGGTTTCAGGCGTGTCGACAGGGAACTGGCGTTCCAGCAGCTCCAGGAAAAGAGAGGTGATGCGGGCAGAGGCGTTATGATGTTTTTTATAAGCCTCCGCAGGCTGCATTTTCATCGCCTCATGGATGATGATATGAAGATAATTCCGGAGAAGATCATACTTATGGGTGTAGATAGAACCCATCTCCTCCTGCATCTTGACAAAGATGGCCGATAGCTCATCCTGCTGCTGCCGGTTGATAAAAAATACAGGAGAGCCGCCAATCCTGAACAAAGGGGATTCCTGCAGGCTTTCCCTCCGTTCGGCAGGATGGATAAAGTCTTCGGTGAACAGGCAAAACCAGCCTTTCTGGATCTCGGAGATGGCTTCCCATGAATAGGGAACGATGGGGTTGGAGAACAGCAGGGCCGGCCTGTCGATGTCGATCCATTTATTGGCATAATATAATTTCCCCGTTCCGATGATGAGGGATATCTTATAAAAGTCCCGGCGGATATAAGACGTTTTGGGAAAGCAGCAATCCCGGCTGAATATATTGAAATGACCAGGCCCTGCATTATTCAGCGGGAGCCTGTCCGGGTTGGCCTGGGGCACCCGGGTGTAGAATTCCTGGAGTGATTCTGCCTGCTTCATCCAGTAAAGTTAAGAAATTCAAACCAAACTAGTTCCCCCTTCGTGTATCGCATTGCAAAGAAGATGGTAGAGCTGCCGGTTGCCGTAGCTGACGATGATATCCAATGTATGCTGCAGCTTCTTGAAAGCGCTCGGCTTGGTAATAAAGCAAAGGGCGCCGAGATCTTTTGCAATATCCCTGTCCCGCTGGTTGGAAGACGTGGAATACATGATCACCGGGATATCCTTATAGTCCTCTTTGCTCTTTAAGCTGGTGAGGAATTGCCAGCCCGTCATAACAGGCAGGTTGATGTCGAGAAAGATCACATCGGGCGAATCGATCTCTTTTGTTTCTAATTTATGCAGCGCTTCTTCCGCATCGGCGGCCAGATCGCATTTAATGACCGGGTTTACGGAGGCCAGGGCTTCCGAGAATAATTCCCTGTCATCATTGTCATCGTCAATTAGCAAAATTCGCGTAACCATTGTTTATAAATGATTAAATATTGTTTTCTGTTTGTCGCTCAGGCAGCCTGATCGTAAATGCCGCTCCGGTGTTTTTTGTACCCAAGGCAGTAATCGTGCCATGATGCCGTTCGACGATCTTTTTACACAGTGCCAACCCCAGCCCCGTCCCTTCATATTTATCCTTCGAATTCAGTCGCGCAAAAGTATCAAAGATGGATGCTGCATATTTCTGATCGAAGCCAATGCCATTGTCTGCAATACCGATCTCCACCCACTTACGTCCGTCATCATCTTTCATGCGGCTGCTGATGTGGACCACAGGCGGCACGCCGGACCTGGAGAACTTCAGGGCATTGTTGAGAAGGTTGTAGAAGAGTTGATAGATAAGCACGGGCGAGCCTTCAATTGCGGGCAGCGATCCTTTCCTGATCACTCCCTGCTTCTGAACGATAAAGACCTCAAGGTCCGACTCGATATTACGGAAGACCTCGTTCAGATCGACGGTCTCGATGGACTGCTGCAGGCCGTTGAGCATGGAATAGGTCAGCACGCCATCGATCATAGAGAACATCCTTTCCGTGGCATGGTGGATCTTTTCCAGGAACAGCCTGCCCTTTTCCGGCAGCAGATGGCCATATTCATCCTGCAGCCGGCTGCCAAAGGTCCTGATCTTCCTCACCGGCTCTTTCAGATCGTGACTGGCAACATGAGCGAATTGCTGTAGGTCATCATTGCTTCTACGCAGGGAAATATTGAGCTGGCTTAACTCCTGGGTGCGGCTCTTTACTTCCTGTTCCAGGATCTCCGTTTGCCGCCTGATGGCATTTTTTGCGGAGACCTGGGCGGATACGTCGGTAGCTACCGCAATGATGCCGCTGATATGATGATGCTCATCCCACAACGGTTCGTAAATAAAGTCGAAGTAAAAGGTATGAATCCCATTCGGGTGCCGGATATCGATGGGGACCTCGATTCCTTGGTGCGCTTTTCCCGTTGCATATACGGTTGACAGGATCTTGTCGAAACCTTGCGCCATTATCTCAGGCAACGCCAGGGCAGCGGTCTGGTTGATCACTTCTCCACTGCTCCTGCCCCAGATATCCAGCATCCTTTCATTGGCCAGCTCGATGGTGAGAGAAGGTCCGCGGAAAAGAGCAGTCGCTACGGGTGATTGCAGGATAATGCTCCGCAAATTATCCTCGGCCGTGATCCGGTTCTTCGCGATCTTAATGCTGGCGTCAACACGGGCCAGCAGCTCTCTGGCAGAGAACGGCTTTGTCAGGTAGTCATCCGCGCCGGCATCGAGCCCTTCGACTTTCGCCTCCTCGCCGGCCCTTGCAGACAGCAGGATGACGGGAATGTTTTTGATCTCAGGATGCTCCCGTATCTTTTTCAGCAGACCGAAACCGTCCAGGCGGGGCATCATCACATCCGACAACAGCAGGTCCGGCTTATAATGCACCATCTTTTCAAACGCATCTTCCCCATTCATGGCCGTGACAACATTGTAATAGCTCGAAAGCAGCCTCCCCACATAATCCCGCATATCGGCATTGTCGTCCGCCAGCAGCACGGTATGCGGATGGATGGTCGCAGGGACGGCCATTTGTTCGCTGGCATCGTCTCCCGATCCCCATGTACCCGGCGCACCTTGTTCGTCGGGGATCCATTTCAGCGCCTCCATGACAAAGGCATCGGCGTTCTTCGGGATAGCCGCGCCAAAAGGAACCCTGCCGATCCTGTCCTCAGGCAAATGGTCCTTGCCCACGGGCAAGGTCACAGTGAAGGTTGACCCTTCGCCCAGCCGGCTTTCCACCGTAATGCTGCCCTTGTGCAGCTTCACCAGCTCTTTCACCATCGCCAGCCCGATGCCTGTTCCCTCCAGGCTTCTGCCCTGGACATCGCTGATACGGTGGAAACGCTGGAAGATCTTCTCCAGCTGGTCTTCAGGGATCCCGGCTCCCGCATCGGCCACCGTGACAAGGACTTCTTTTCCCTGTTGCCGGACACCCACGTCGATAGTACCCTGGTGACTGTACTTAAATGCATTGGAGATCAGGTTTAGCACGATCATTTCCCACATGTCCACATCCACATATACTTCGTCCCCGATCTCACCGCAGGAAATGTGCAGCTGCATGCCCGCTTTTTCGATGGCCGAACGGAAGGAGCTGGCCAGATCCTTCGTAAAGGAGCAAATATCCACCCGGCTGAACTTGCCTTCCTGTCTTCCTGATTCGATCCTGGAAAATTCCAGCAGCGTATTCACCAGCTTCTGCATACGCAGGGCATTGCGATGGGCAATCCCCATCCTGTATTTATTGACGGCCACCGATTGCGGGTCGTTGAGGACCTCCTCGATAGGTCCCAGCAGCAGCGTCAGCGGCGTCCGGAACTCGTGACTGATATTGGAAAAGAAGATAGTCTTGGCCCTGTCTATTTCAGCCAGCGCCTCCGACCGCTTCCGCTCTTCTTCCAACGCATGGATGTCGGAAAAGCTGGTGGCTATCTGGTCCGCGATCAAAGAAAAAAAGCTCCGGTATTTTTCATCCGGCAGCCGGTAGGGGTTATTGCCTACGACAAGAAAGCCAAATGGCTCTTTCATTCCCGCCGATGCTATGGGTAGAATAAATGCCTTGTCCGGCGCCACTTCCCAGGCGCCCTTCGGCATAAGCCCCATCTTATCATGGATCCCTTCAAAAAGCTGCGATCTTCGCGTGGCCGCCGCTTGCTGAAAAGGGAAGGCCTGGGGATCATCAACGGTAAGATCTATTTCGGCGGGCACAATGGCCGCCGATCCTCCCAATGAAGTGGTACCGGAAAGCGTCGCTCTATCGCCGGAAAGCGTATAAAATAAAATAAAAGGAAAATCATGCGGGTTATCCCCCAGGGTGGTGATCGTCCTTTCGATAATGTCTTTGTTGGATCTTGAATCCGTCAGGCTCTTACCAAGCCGGGTAAGTGTTTTCAGTTGCCGTTCGCTGATGATCCTTTCCGTGTCGTCGGTGTTGAAGCAGATCATGCCGGCAGTGGCGCCGTCATCGCCAGGAATGGGCGTATAGGAAAATGTATAGTATGTCTCCTCGGGATAACCATTGCGCTCCATGACAAGCAGCTGTGATTCCACATAGGTCCCCTCATCCTTTTCCATCACCTGTCTGAGCATCGGACCGATGTCCCGCCAGATGTCTTTCCACACGAGGGATGCCGGCTCTCCCAGCGCCCACGGATGCTTGCCGCCGACTATTGCTTTGTAAGGATCATTGTACAGCTTGATCAGCTCTTTTCCCCAGCCCATCCAGATGGGCTGCCGGGACGTCAGCATGATACGGATACAGGTGCGCAGATTTTGCGGCCAATCGGAGATGGGGCCCAGCGGTGTTTTGGACCAGTCATATTCACGGATACGTTGGCCCATTTCTCCTCCGCCTGCCAGGAATTCGGGAGTAGCTGCGAGCTTGTCTTTTACCATCTGTTGGGTCATAAACGATTTAGGAACGACGGGGAATTCCTGGTTTGTGGCCAAAATTCCTCAACTGCCTGTCTGGTCATTTATTGCAAAAAATAAACCATATAATCGGCCCTAAAAAATAATTTAACCCTTACCGGATTTACCGCCTCCCCACGAGCTTGAAAACCTTGCCGGTAGTCCCGCTGGGACCGGCTTGACCGGAAGTCAGCACGTATATCTCCCCGTCCTGGTCCTGCCCGATGCTCTTGACGAACATGCCCAGGTTGTCCGGAAAACTTTTCAATTTCAGCTCAGACCAGGGCCACATACCCGAGGTGGCTGACTGGGCCGAATAGATCCTGGCATTGGGTTGTCCATCCTGTGAAAAAATACCGAAGATATATCGACCCTGCAGGTTGGGCAAGCTGTCACCCCGGTAAACATTTCCTCCCACAATAGTCACAGCTACTCCACCGCCTTTGGGATTGGCGGCATTCACCAGCTCGATGATGGGGTCGATCAGCGGTTTGCCTGCCGTATCCGCCGTTGGGCAGCCGGATCGTTCCTGCAGGTCATTGTCCGTGTTGAAACAATGGGCGCCTTCCCTGACATTCCAACCATAGTTGCCGCCCTTGGTCACCAGGTCGATCTCCTCATATAAGGACTGTCCCGCATCCCCCGCCAGTAGCTGATGCGTCCCTCCCATGTCGAAGGAAAAACGATAGGGATTTCTAAAACCATAAGCATAGATCTCACCTTTTGCAGCCGTTCCCACAAATGGATTATCCGAAGGAATACCATAGGGACTGCCGCTATTGACATCTATCCGCAGGATATTTCCAAGGAGATTGCTGTATATGTCCTGCCCATTGCCGCCGGCATTGTCTTTATACCAGTCGTCGACATGCCCGGGCCCCACATCATCCTTGTTGCCTCCGTCGCCAATGGAAATATACAGGTAACCATCCGGTCCAAAAGCAACGGTCCCGCCATTGTGATTGCCCTGCGGGTGATCTTCTTCCAGGATGACCCGTTCAGAACCCATATCAGCGCTGTTGCCGTCTGCCGTGACCTTGAACGCAGAGATCCGGGTCAGGTTGTCCCAGCCAGACCCCGGTTGCGGTCCGCCGGAATGGGGCGGAGCAGTGTAGAAAACGTAAAATGTACCGTTGTTCTTAAAATCCGGATGAAAAGCCAACCCCAGCAGTCCCCGCTCGTCATAGCTCCCATTCAGCGTCACCATTTTAGAGGAAAGGTCGATGAAAGGGGTGGCAGCCAGGGTTCCATCCGCCTGGACGACCCGGATCTTGCCCACCTGGTCAACGATGAAAAGCCTTTTACTATTGTCGGGAGGAGAGGCCAGGGCTACGGGTGAAACCAGATTGTCCGCCACCATTTGCAGGTCGGGCGTAATATGGGTGGTGGGTGGTTTGTCATTTTTTTTACAGCCCATCGCTGCTAAGAGGATCAACATTCCTGTAAGGGAGGCAAGAAATTTCATACACATGATTTTAAAATTAAAAGATAGATCCGGGAGAGGGGTGTATGCTTTTGCCAGGAATGGACCTAAATAGATCAAACGACGTTTCGAAGCGCAACGTTGCTTGCGATACATGGGGAAAATCTTCCACAGAGCAACCTCCACACCCATTCCGCCCGTTCATACCAGCAGTTATGCGTAAGCTTCTATACATCGCGGGGATCCTTATGCTCATGCTGGTGGCCGGCTATTTCATCACCCATGCAGTGATCCGGCGGCAGCTGGATGAAGCCCTGCTTAAATTGCCGTCCTCCCTGAAAGTGACGTATGGCTCCGTGAACCCGGACATATTAGGCCGTTCGCTGGTGGTGAATGACATACAGGCCACCGATTCGGGACGCCGCCTCTCGGCGAGGCGGCTGGTGATCCATGGCATCAATTATCTTTCCCTGGCGGCTTCCAGAAAAAATATTTCCCTCACCAGCATAACGCTTGCCGGCATCAAAGCAGAACAGCCTGCGAAATTCTTCATGGCCGGCGACCTCGAGCTGGACTCGGTCCGCATCGCCGATCTCGACCACCCCACTGATAGCTTTCTCTTCGGGGCCATTCGGCTGAACGCGGAAAAACTATCGATCACACCCCCAGGTGCGTACCAAACCATCCACGTGACACACCTTTTGCTGGACAGTAAGCGATCTTCTCTGCAGATCGACAGCCTGAAGCTTATTCCCACCGTCGACAAAAAGGAACTGGGCGGCATTAAAGGACACCAGGTGGATTGTGTCACAGCCTCCGGCGAAGGTGTGCAAATAGAAGCGCTGGACGTCATGGCTCTCCTGCATCACCGCCTGATTGCAGACAAGATCACCATCAGGCATAATAATATATATGTCTTCCGGGACCGGCGCCTTCCCTTGCAGCCGGGCAGAAAGCCGCTGCCAATGGATTACCTGAAAGACCTTCCGCTGTCCATCCGGGTGCAGTCGGTGAAAGTGGGAAAAAGTACTTTTTCATACGAAGAATTTCCCGCCAAAGGCAACAAGACAGGGGTGCTGAAGATCCTTCATATGACCATCTCCGTGAGCCCCTTCATCAATCATCCTGCAGCCGGCGACCCTGCCTATGTCACCCTGGTCACCGAAGGCTCGTTGATGGGATCTGGGTCCGTCACCGCAACGACAAAGATGCCGCTGCGCAAAGGGGACCCTTATAGGGTGGAAGGCGCTTTTCATCAGCTGGATGTGACTACCCTCAACCCTCCTGCAGAGAACCTGGGCAGTATTCACCTGGAATCCGGGATGCTGAATAGTCTTGCCTTTCAATTCGAGATGACGGAAGAAAAAGCCACCGGCAGGATCATTGGGGAATACCATGGCCTGGTGGTCGACAAGCTGCGGGGAAAGGATGAAAAAAAAGTAGACAAGGTGAAGTCTTTCTTCCTAAAACATTTCATCATCCCGAAAGACAAGGATCGTACGCTGCCGGAATCAAAAAGAACAGGTAAGGTGGATTACAAACATGATCCCGAAAGGTATTTCTCCTATTATTTATTGCATGCCTTGCTGGTAGGCGTGAAAAGCAGCTTCTCCCTCGGGTTTTTACTGCCGGGATAAGTGATTCCATAGACGGATCCTGCGAAGCTAGATATTTCTTCTTTTCATTTCATTGACGGCAAAGTCAGCGGCCCTGGCCGTCAAGGCCATATAGGTCAGGGAAGGGTTCTGGCAGGCGGAAGAGGTCATACAGGCTCCGTCTGTCACAAACACATTGGGGGCATCCCACACCTGGTTATGGCCATTCAATACGGAAGTCCTGGGATCTTTGCCCATCCTGGCTGTACCCATTTCATGGATCCCCTGGCCGATGGCATATTCTTTACTATCCCAGGTGCTGATCTGCTTCACGCCGGCTGCTTCGAACATGGCTACCAGTTCTTTGATGATATCTTTACGCATTTTCAATTCATTGTCTTTCAACTCCGCGTCCATCGCCAGGATAGGAAGACCCCATTTGTCCTTCTTATCCTTGTCCAGGGTGATCTTATTTTCGTGGTAAGGCAATATTTCTCCGAATCCCGTAGCTCCGATGTGCCAGCCGCCCGGTTCGGTAAGCGCCGTTTTATAATCCGCGCCGATCGCCAGCTCCGCAACATCTTTTTTCCATCCGTCACGGCTGGCGCTGCCCTGGTAGCCATAGCCACGAAGAAAATCCCTCTTATCGCCGAAGAGGTTGGCAAACCTTGGAATATAGAACCCATTGGCGCGCCTGCCGTAATAATATTTGTCTTCGAAGCCTTCTATCGAGCCTTGAGCGCCCAGCATGTAATGATGATCCATAACGTTATGCCCCAACTGGTCGCTGCTGCTGCCCAGGCCGCCCGGCCAGATATCCGTCGCCGAATTCATCAGCACCCATGCGCTGTTGAGGGCAGAGGCATTGAGGAAGACCACCTTCGAATAAAATTCATACGTCTGGTTGGTCTCGGCATCCAGTATTTCAACGCCTTTCGCCCGGCGGCTATCTTTCGAGTAAAGAAGCCTGGTAACGATGCTCCAGGGACGTACCGTCAGGTTGCCCGTTTGTACCGCAGCAGGCAAAGTAGAGGATTGCGTGCTGAAATACCCGCCAAAAGGGCATCCTTCCCAGCAGCGGTTCCTGAACTGGCATTTCGTCCTTCCGGGTATGGCTTCAGTCAGATTGGCCACACGGCCAATGAACATATGGCGCTTGCCTTTATAGAACGCTTTGATTCGGGAGGCTACATCCCTTTCGGCGCAGTTGAGTTCCATCGGCGGCAAAAAATGTCCGTCCGGCAGTTGGGGCAGGCCTTCCCTGGAGCCGGAAATGCCCACAAATTTTTCCACGTAATCATACCAGGGCGCCATGTCTTTATACCTGATGGGCCAATCGACGGCTATGCCGTCCCTGGCATTTGCCTCGAAATCTATATCGCTCCAACGGTAACACTGTCTGCCCCAGAGTATGCTCCGGCCACCCAATTGATAACTCCTCCACCATGCAAAAGGTTTGACCTGTGTATAAGGGCAGTCTTTTTCCTTCACCCAATAATCCAGGATGGGCTCCTGCGCCGCGGTGCCATACATGGCCCAGTCCTTCGAGATCACGGGGTTATCCTTTATATACTGCAGTGGCGCAGCTCCCCGGTGGGGGAAATCCCAGGGATCTTTGTTGGCCGTCTTATAGTCTTTGATGTGCTCGAAATTGGGGCCCCTTTCCAGCATCAGGACCTTCAGCCCTTTTTCTGTCAGCTCTTTGGCTGCCCATCCGCCACTGATACCCGAGCCAATGACAATGGCATCGTAGGTGTTGTTGTTGACGGCTCTGTTATTGATGTTCAACGAATCTCCTGGCATAGCGATTAATAATGGATTATATCATTACGATTGAAACTAGTCATTTTCTGCGATAATTCGTATTTTAGTGACATGCCATTTAAGATCTTGTCGTCACTGGTTTTAAGCTTCTTATTTCTGTCCCTGCAAGCCCAGAAGGGTGCAGCCGCGGATCCCTATATACTGGAACCCTCACCAACCACGGTAGCCTGGGGCTACTACTGGTCGGAGACGCCGCCCGCCCTTCATATCAGGTCGGGCGATTTCGTAAGGATCCACACCCTGCTTACCTCCAATCCGGAAAGGCTGGAGGCGGCGGGCCTTCCCCCGGACCAGGTGGAGAAAGAGCTCCGTGGCGTGCAATCCGTCAAGGATAAGGGGCCCGGCGGTCATGTGCTGACAGGACCCGTTTACATAGACGGCGCGGAGCCGGGAGATGTGCTGGAAGTCCGGTTTGATTCCATCAGGCTGGCTATACCTTACGGATACAATGCCATTGGTCAAAACGGATTTCTCTCGGACGAGATCTTCGATAGGAAAATGCGGCTGATCACCCTCGACACAAAGAAAATGACCGGTCACTTCTCGGACGGTATAGACATACCCCTGCATCCTTTTTTCGGATCCGCAGGGGTCGCTCCACCGAAGGAAGCCGGGCGATGGAACAGTGCACCGCCATGGATCCACGCCGGCAATCTCGATAATAAGGAGCTGGTGGAAGGCTCCTCCCTTTTTATTCCCGTCCACGTAAAGGGTGCGCTGTTCGAGATCGGCGATGGCCATGCCGCACAAGGCAACGGCGAAGTGGATATCACGGCCATCGAGACTTCCCTCATAGGCAAGCTGCAATTCACCGTACATAAAGGCAGGACGCTCCACTGGCCAAGGGCCGAAACCTCCACTCATATTATTACCATGGGCTGCGACAGGGACCTCAATGCCGCCACACACATCGCCGTCCGGGAAATGATCAGCTACCTGGTGGAAGAAAAAAAGATGTCGCAGGCGGATGCTTACATGCTTTGCAGCGTGGCGGTAGACGTGGACATCACCCAGCTGGTGGATGGCAATGTGGGCGTTCATGCCATGCTGCCAAAGTCTATCTTTGTAAAATAAGCTCCCCGGCCGGATGAAAAAGGATATTCCTATTTATGATATTGCCCACCTGACGAAGGACGACATCGTCGTCAGCCGCTTTGCGCCTTACCTGGAGATCCATCCAAACCTTTGCCTCCCGCACAAACACAATTTTTATCATTTTTTGCTGTTCACAAAGGGCGGGGGCTCCCATATGATCGACTTCAGGCAATTCCCCGTCCAGCCTTACCAGATGTATTTTATGATACCCGGACAGGTACATAGCTGGAATTTTGAAGGAGAAGTGGATGGGTATGTCATCAATTTTCCCGTGCCCTTATTCAAAGAATTCCTGCTGGATCCTGATTATATCGAGCAGCTGCCGTATTTCAGCGGCGTATTGGAGAACTCCGTGATCATCCTTCCCCCGGAACTTCGGGAGAATGTTTGCGCTATCCTCGAAAATATTCTTAAAGAGAGGGCGGCGGAGAATAAACAGAGCCTGGACATGGTAAAGGTGCTGCTGATGCAGCTGTTCATCACCATCGGAAGACTGGGTTTCGAACACCCCACGCTACAGCTGACATCTCATAATTACACCCTGGCAAGGAACTTCCTGCGGCTGCTGGAACAGCATGTAGGCACATTGAAGCTGCCGAAAGAATATGCAGAGCTGCTCTTTATCACACCCAACCACCTGAATGCAGTTTGCAAAGAGATCCTCGGACGTTCCGCAGGTGATGTCATCCGGCATCGCGTGGTGCTGGAAGCAAAAAGGCTGATGGTGAATAAAGAGCTATCCATCTCCGAGATCGCTTACAAGCTCAGCTTTTCCGATAACGCTTACTTCTCCAAATTCTTCAGGAAATATGCAGGCGTGCCGCCGGAAGATTTCCGGCAAAGCTTAACGTAAACTTTACGCAGCAATAACGGTTGATTCATATTCAAAATGGTCCTTTGCCGGCAAACAACCAAGCAAATGAGAAAGACGCACATCGCCATTGCCTTGCTGTCAACCATGGTCCTGGGCAGCTGTAAAAAGAACTTTCCCCCCACCTTCCCTTCCGAGATCAATAAGATCAAACACGTGGTAGTGATCTATCTCGAAAACCACAGCTTCGACAATCTCTACGGACAATTCGCCGGCGCCAACGGGCTCTCAAATGCCAGGGCCGCGAATACTATCCAGCTGGACGCCACCGGTACTCCCTATGGTGTTCTACCGGCTATTCCCGGCTCGACCGCATTTCCCACCAACCTCCCTAACACGTACTTCAACATCGATCAGTATGTGCCCAATGATGCGGCTACTCCCGACGTGCTGCATCGCTATTACCAGGAGCAGCTGCAGATCGACGGCGGCAAGATGGACAAATATGCTTTATACAACAACACCGCAGGACTATCCCAGGGCTACTATAAGACAAGCCTGTTGCCAATGTTAAGCCTCACGCAGCAATATACCCTTTGCGATAATTTTTATCACAGCGCCTTCGGCGGCTCTTTCCTGAACCATATATGGCTGATAGCCGCCGCCAGTCCGGTGTTCCCCAATGCACCCGCCTCCATCGTTGCTAAGCTGGATTCCACGGGTAAGCTCATCACTGACGGCGCCGTAACTCCCGATGGGTTTGCGGTGAACACCAGCTTCACCGTGAATGCCCCTCATCCATCCACTGCTAACCCGGCCGCGTTGGTGCCTAACCAAACCCTCCCTACCATCGGCGACAGGTTGAGCGAGAAGAAAGTCACCTGGGCCTGGTATTCCGGCGGTTGGGACAGCGCCCTGGCCGGCCATGCACCCGGCACCTTCCAATACCATCATCAGCCCTTTGCCTATTTTGCCAATTACGCGGATGGCACGCCAGCTAAGAAAGAGCACCTGAAAGACGAAACGGAATTCATCGCTGCCGCCAAAGCAGGTACGCTCCCCAGCGTCTCTTTCGTAAAACCTGTCGGCGCAAACAACGAACATCCCGGTTATGCCAACCTGGCCGCTGGCGAGTACCACACGGTGGACCTGATCAACGAAGTGCTGAACGGCCCCAACGGCAAGGACGTGGTTATCATTGTCACCTATGACGAGAACGGCGGCTTCTGGGACCATGTTGCGCCTCCTGTCGTCGACAAATGGGGACCCGGCACCCGCGTTCCGGCCATCATCGTATCTCCATTCGCCAAACGCGGATACGTGGACCACACGCAATACGAGACGGTCAGCATCCTCTCTTTCATTGAAAAAAGATGGGACCTGAAACCCTTGGCATCCCGCGACAGAGATGCCAACCCTCTTCAGAATGTATTTGACCCCAATTATGACGATAAAGGACACAGCGGCCACGGTTACTAAGATATGGTTACTCACGGCTTCGGTCATCTGGGTTTCCTGTAACCAACCGCCACCAGATCCACCCGAAAAAATAATAGCGCAAACGCTGTTGGCACAAGTCGACAGCTTTGCTGCTTTATGCAATACCCTCCAGCATGCAGTAGAGCATGGCAGCTCCAACGATAAGCAACTACGGGAGCTGTTCCTTCAAACAAGGATGGGATATAAAAAAATGGAATGGGCCACCGAATACTTCGAGCCTGCAACCGCAAGGTTTGTCAACGGCCCTCCGGTGCAGGAGGTCGAGGCGGATGGTCAGGTCCTTGAGCCGGCAGGATTACAGGTCATAGAAAGTTACCTCTATCCTGCATACGACAGCACCCGGAAAGAGGATCTCCTGCGGCAGCTGCACCTTCTCCCATCCGCCTGCGTCAGGTTTAAGCGTCACTTTGCCAACATCGATATCCTGGACTGGCAGGTGTTCGATGCCGCGAAGCTCGAAGTGTTCCGGATAATGACGCTGGGCATTACGGGCTTTGACGACCCCCTTTCCCTGGAAAGCATAAGAGAGTCAGCCGCAGCCCTCTCCAGCCTTGAGAACATCCTTCCTCTCTATGCACACGCCGAAACCCTGCTCCCCAGTCTTCGTGAAGCTTCCATCTATCTCGGCAAACATCCCGGCTTCGATTCCTTTAATAGGGCCGAATTCATTACTGCCTACGCCAATCCTTTATCAACGGCGATAACAGACCAGCAACAACGGTTAAAGATGAAGATCATCCGGTACAACCGCCTGCTGAACCAGGACGCAAAAACGCTGTTCGATCCAAAGGCTTTTAATGTCGACGCTTATATGCCGGATGCCGCTGCCTTCATGACGGATGAGAAGATTCTGCTGGGCCGGCGCCTGTTTGCCGATCCGCTGCTTTCCGGCACAGGTACAAGAAGCTGCCAGTCCTGCCACCAGCCGGATAAAGCCTTTGCCGATGGCCTGTTGAAAAATACGATCATCGGGGGCCATAAGCTGCTCTCCAGGAATACGCCGACCCTGATCAATGCAGCCTTGCAGCCATCCCTGTTCTACGACCTGCGGGCAAAGAGCCTGGAAGACCAGGCGCTGGCTGTCGTCCAGAATGAGAAAGAGATGCATGGCTCTATAAAATTGTCAGTCACCCGCCTGTGGGAAGACACATCCTACCGCCGGCTGTTCGCATCGGCCTTTCCCAAAAAGGACAGGATTGACATCGATACCCTGGAAGTAATGAACGCACTTGGCTCCTACGTCCGTAGCCTGACCTACCTCAACAGCCGCTTTGACGAATACATGAGGGGAAATAAAGCCGCCCTCAATGACAGCGAGATCGAAGGATTCAACCTTTTCATGGGTAAGGCCAAATGCGGTACCTGCCATTACATGCCGCTCTTCAGCGGTGTCTTCCCCCCAAGATTTATGAAGATGGAATCGGAGGTCATCGGTGTGCCGCAATCGATGGCTAATAGGAAGATCGATCCGGATAGGGGAAGATACGAAGTCATAAAGGTCCCGTCATTCATGCATTCATTTAAAACACCTGCTCTTCGCAACATAGCCCGCACAGCCCCCTATATGCACAATGGCGTGTTCAATACCCTGGAGGAGGTGATTGATTTTTACAACAAGGGCGGAGGGGCAGGTCTGGGGCTAAAGATGGATAACCAAACGCTGCCTTTTGATAAACTGGATCTTACGGAGCACCAGCGGAATGAGATAGTCGCATTTATGAAAAGTCTGGATAGTCAATATCCTTCAGAATAAATCCAAGCCTCCGGAGAGGTCGTATAAAGTGCTTTCTGTTTTCAAACCAGGCAGCCGTGCCAAATATCAAAACGATCCCGGTATAAACAGCCAGGGCGGCAGGCAGATGAGCGATGATCCCGCCGGGCACATACAGCTTGAATAAGACCCCTTCCAATACAAGGCACGTGATGGGTATCCCCCCCAGATCAAACCTTTTCTTCAGTATAAAAAATTGGCTTAACAGTTCATACTGCCGCCTGACGCTACACCGGATATCGAGCAACTTCGCTGTTGCGTCTGGTCGATACATTGCTTTGAATTTGCGCATCAGCACTATCGTAAAAGGAATATACAGAGCGGCAACTGCGGCGCACATGGCCATCACCTGGTTATCACCCCGGAATTTTATGAACAGCCAGCAAACAGAAGAATAAATGAGGATATGGTAGGATAGGGCCAGCCAGAAATATCCGGCAATGGCTTTCTTTTCCTTTCGGATCCTCGATCTTACGACGGCCGCCACCTTTTCTTTACCTAATAGGCTGGCTTCGGAAGCCGCATTTTTTGCCCAGAGACCTTTGATCTCATCAAAAGAGTTCATAGTAATAAGTTTTGCGTTATATAAGATTTTTCAGTAACTCCTTCAGGTTCTTTTTGATCCTCACCAGCCGGACGCTTACATTGCTTTTAGTAAGACCTGTTATGGCAGAGATCTCTTCATAGCTGTTTTCCTCAAGGTACAGCAGGGTAATGGCCTTATCCATTGCACTCAGCTTATTGATCGCGCCATAAAGAAAAGCCATCTTTTCAGCCTCGCTATGTTGATCGTTCATCTCAGCAATCTGTTCGTAGTGCTCGGGTATTATTTCTTTTCGCGGTTCTTTGCGGCTTTTTTTTGCGTAGGTGATGGCCGTGTTCAAGGCAACCTTGTACATCCAGGTGGAGAATTTGGCATCCCCTTTGAAGCCCGGATACGACTTCCATAATTGATATAATACCTCCTGGAAAGCATCCTGCCTGTCATCAGGCACATTAAAATAGACATTGCATATCTTATGAATAATCCCAATATTCCTGTTTATGTCGTCTATGAATGTATCTTCAGTCATACTATACCTGATTAGTACATCGAAAAGGAGAAAAACTACATCGAAATTGGAAATTTATGGGTTAAATTTAGTGACAATTAAAACGAAAGACTATGGCAATCAGGGTAGCGGATCAGCTGGTTTCGATGTTATTAAAGGCAGGCATTAAACGCATCTATGCCATCACAGGCGACAGCCTCAATGAGTTTAATGACGCTGTTCGCAAACACCCTGAATTAAAATGGATCCATGTCAGGAACGAAGAGGCCGGAGCCTTCGCCGCCTCTGCCGATGCCCAGCTAAGCGGGCTTGCCTGCTGCGCTGGCAGCAGCGGTCCCGGACATGTGCACCTGGTGAACGGTCTGTACGACGCGCAGCGTTCCGGTGCGGCGGTACTGGCTATTGCATCCACCTGCGCCACTAAGGAATTCGGCAGCGGTTATTTCCAGGAAACGAATGTGATCAAGCTATTCGATGATTGTAGTCATTATACACAGGTGGCGGCAAATGCACAGCAATTTCCCAGGATGGCCCAGGCGGCCCTTCAAACCGCCATTCAAAAAAAGGGCGTCGCTGTCCTTGGGCTTCCCGGTGACATTGCAGGGCTGCCGGCAGCCGACATCGATTCTTCAACGGATAACTTTTTCTCCAAAGCCAGCATCTGTCCCGCACCTGATGAGCTGCAGGCCTTGGCCGCCCTCATCGATCGTAATCCCAGGATCTGCATCTTCTGCGGCATTGGTGCGGCGGAAGCACATGATGAGGTCGTGCAACTGGCCGGCTGGCTGAAGGCGCCGGTGGGATTTTCCTTTCGGGGTAAAATGGCAATAGAATATGATAATCCTTACGAAGTTGGAATGACAGGACTGCTTGGACTGCCCTCTGCCTATCACAGCATGCATGAAAGTGACCTTGTCCTGTTATTGGGCACGGATTTCCCTTATACGCCTTTCTATCCACAGGACAAGAAGATCGTCCAGGTAGATATAAGACCTGAGAACCTCGGCCGGCGTACGCGACTGACCATGGGCTTGTTCGGCGATGTCAAAACAACCGTGAAAGCGCTGATGCCTTTGTTGAAGGAAAAGACGGACCGGAGCTTCCTGGATGCCCAGCTTCATATACATGAAAAAGTAAAAGACCATCTTGCCACGTATGTACAGGACAAAGGGAAGACCAATGCCCTGCATCCGGAGGCAGTTGCGGCAGCCATTGACCTTATAGCTGCCGATGACGCGATATTCACCTGCGACACCGGCATGTGCAATGTATGGAGCGCAAGGTATATCCGGGCCAATGGCAAAAGGAAAATGATCGGCTCGTTTGTACATGGGTCCATGGCCAATGCGATGCCGCACGCCATCGGCGCGTCCCTGGCTTGCCCCGGCCGGCAGGTGGTCGCCCTATGCGGAGATGGCGGGATATCCATGCTGCTGGGCGAGCTGGCCACTATCCGCCAATATAGCCTTCCCATCAAGCTGATCGTTTTCAACAACAGATCGCTTGGCATGGTCAAGCTGGAAATGGAAGTAATGGGGCTGCCGGATTTTCAGGTGGATATGGTTGACCCTGATTTTGTGAAAGTGGCGGATGCCATGGGTTTTAAAGGGATTACCATCAATGAGCCTGAACAGATCGGACCCGGCCTGCAGGAGGCCTTTTCGACCGCTGGCCCGGTGCTGGTCAATGTGTTTACGGATCCCGCGGCCCTTTCCATGCCGCCCCATATTGAATTGAAGATGGTCAAAGGCATGGCCCTTTCCATGACAAAGATGATGCTGGGAGGTAAGTTCGAAGAGGTGCTGGCCACCGTCAAAGGGAATTACAAGCACCTAGCGGAATTGCTGGACTAATAGCCGGAGATACCGGGCTGTATGACTGTCCTTCACCTTGCTGAGGTCTTTCGGTGTGCCGGCAGCCACAATACGACCGCCCTCCTCGCCTGCGCCGGGCCCGATATCGATGACCCAATCACTATGAGCAATGACATGCATATCATGTTCGATCACGATCACCGTATTTCCCGCCGAGACCAGGCTGTCCAGCTCCGCCAGCAGCTTCTCCACATCGGATGGATGAAGCCCCGTGGTAGGCTCGTCCAGCACATATAAGCTATTGCCATGTTGGGTACGCTGCAGCTCCGTCGCCAGTTTGATTCGTTGGGCCTCGCCGCCTGATAGCTCGGTAGCCGGCTGACCAAGCCGGAGATAGCCCAGCCCCACCTGCCTCACCGTATCCAGCGCATGGTGCACATGTGGCTCATCGTCAAAAAATTCCCATGCGGCATCCACCGTCATGCCGAGCACGTCGGCAATATTCTTGTCCCGGTATTTTACTTCCAGGATCTTTTTATTATAGCGGCTACCCTGGCAGGTAGGGCAGGGGGTGTAGACACTGGGAAGGAATAACAGCTCCACCATTACAAAACCTTCTCCCAGACAGTGAGGACAACGGCCTTTGGCTACATTGAAGGAAAAGCTGCCTGCATCATATTTACGCGCTTTGGCCATTTTGGTGGCCGCAAAGATCTTCCGCACATGATCGAACAGGCCAGTATAGGTAGCAAGGTTGGAGCGCGGCGTCCGGCCAATGGCCTTTTGATCGACGACCACCAGCCGCTTGATCGCATGCATCCCCTCCGTGATCTTCCCACCCAATGTAGAGACAGTGGCCTGCTCCAGCTTGTTCACCGCTTCATCTCCCTCCGGGGTTATATCTATCTCCTGCCCCAGCTGCGCCGCTACAAGCTCTATCAGCACCTGGCTCACCAGGCTGCTTTTGCCCGACCCGGATACGCCCGTGACACTGGTAAACACGCCCAAAGGAAAGGCGGCATCCAGCTTATGCAGATTATTTCGTGTCACCCCTTCCAGTCGTAGCCAGCCGCTTGGTTTTCTATACGGCTTGTCGCTGTCGCTATGGTCACTAAAAAGGTATTTCCCGGTCACCGAAGCGGCAACGCCTGATAGCCCCTCGGGCGGCCCACTATACAATATCTTTCCTCCTCCTTCACCCGCCCCCGGACCAACGTCTACGATCCAGTCGGCATGCCGGATCACGTCTATCTCATGTTCCACCACAAAAAGCGAATTTCCCGAAGCCTTCAGCTTGTCCAGCGCCCGCAACAATGCTTCCGTATCGGCCGGATGCAACCCGGCGGAAGGCTCGTCCAGCACATATACTACGCCAAATAGGTTGGAACGCACCTGGGTCGCCAGCCGCAGCCGCTGTAATTCGCCCGGCGAAAGGGTAGGAGTGCTTCTTTCTATCGTGAGATAGCCCAGTCCCAGGTCCAGGATGACATTTATCCGGGAGATGATGTCATCGCCGATACGTTTTGCAACCATATCTTTACGATGATCTCTCAGATACTTCGCGAACATTTCCTTCAGACGCGCCAGGCTGATCCTGGAGATATCTGCGATATCATAACCGGCAAATTTCACCGACAGCGATTCCTGACGCAGCCGCTTACCGTGACAGAGCGGGCATTCGCTACTCACCATATATTGGGATACCCGCTTTTTCATCAGCGCACTCTGGGTATTGGCAAAGGTCTGCAGTACATATTTTTTTGCCCCGGTGAAAGTCCCCATATAGGAAGGCTCCATTTTACGCTTCAGCGCCTTTTGCATCTCTTCAGCGGTAAACCCGGAATATACAGGCACCGTAGGCTGCTCCTCCGTGAAGAGGATCCACTCCCGGTCCTTTTTGGGAAGATCACGCCAGGGGATATCTACATTGTAGCCCAACGTCATCAGTATCTCCCGCAGGTTTTGCCCCTGCCATGCAGTAGGCCACGCGGCGATAGCCCGTTCCCGGATGGTCAGCGAATCGTCAGGGACCATGGACCTTTCCGTTACTTCATATACTTTTCCCAGCCCATGACATCGCGGACAGGCGCCTTCCGGTGTATTGGGTGAAAATGCCTCTGCATAAATAATGGATTGTCCCGGCGGGTAATCTCCGGCGCGTGAATATAACATACGCAGCAGGTTGGATAAAGTGGTTACGCTGCCCACAGAGCTCCGGGTACTGACAGTACCGCGCTGCTGTTGTAACGCGACAGCCGGTGGCAGACCTTCGATCTCATCTACTTCCGGCACCGCCATCTGATTGAACAACCTTCTCGCATAGGGCGACACCGATTCAAGATAGCGCCGCTGGGCTTCCGCATACAAGGTTCCAAATGCCAGTGAAGACTTCCCGCTGCCCGATATGCCCGTAAATACCACCAGCGCATCACGGGGTATCTCCAGGTCTATATTTTTTAGATTGTGCTCGCGGGCGCCATGTACTTTGACAAATCCGGTAAAGTGTTGTTTCATTTTCTACTTCTGTTCACCAGCAAAAGTATGACAATAACAACGGCCACCACAGCCAGCACTCAGAAGGAGCAGTTTAAGTATAGATTTCATATAGAGGTTAATTTTCATAAAGGCAGAAAATATTGTGCCATGCCGGTAATAAACCGATCCTCGCCGGCAAGATCTCCCCAAGGACCCATGAGTAGTTTCAACCCCATAGCAATTTAAAACGGCTCAATTTTGCCCCTGATCTCATCAGTTATGCAAAAAATACTATTGATCTTACTCCTGGCAGCCGCGCTTGCAGCATGCAAAAAGAACCACGACAAACAATTCAGCTGCCGGCTCACAGCGCTGCACGCCCCTTCAGGGCTCGCCACCTTTCTCTCCTACAACAACGAAGGAAAGCTCGTTCTGGAGGAATCAGGCAGGTCCATCAACACCTATACCTACGAGGGCGCCTCGGTCACCATCACCACTTATGATACGGGGCTGATCAGCCGAAAGACGATCGTACTGAACAACACGGCGGGCCTTGCGGCGAATGTGAGGGTGGAATTTGGTTCCGACGGCGCGAACTGGTCCAATACCTATCATGAATATGAGGGCGATGAGGTCATCCGGTCGATCACTACGTTCCCTTCCAATCCCCCTGATACAGTCACCTATCTCTGGTCAGGTCATAATTTGGTAGGACAGGTACGGGACGGTGATACGACCCGATTCGAATATTACACAGACAAGCCCCGGCAGGACGGCGACTATCTCTACCTGTCGCAATTCCTTTCAGGTTATGAGGTCTACAGGACAAAGAATCTTTTCAAAGGTTATGTAGGCGCCACCTTTATCTATGACTTCACGTCCGATGGTAAGATCGCAGCGCTCAAGGTCCCCACCCTCGGCACGATCTATAGCTGCGAATATCAATGTAAATGAAATAATTGAACGTGCACAAATTAGTATGGATCGTATTACCCAATACAAATGTAATTGAAGGGCTCGCCTCCCATCGATTGCCCGAAAACGTTGTAGTAAATAAATCCTGCGCATACATTCTATGGGTTAAATTTGTCGTATACATTCCAAACGTATGCGAACCAATAAGGTATTAGCACTGGCACTCACGATGTGCACGATAACGATCAGCGCCATTTCTCAGAAAAAAGCCCCCACGGTCCTCCTGGACTATTACTTCAATAACGAATGGCAGCACCCCGCCGGCCGGGACTCGGTGCGATTCCATTACACCTGGGAAGACCCCGCCAACAGCGGCTTCTCAAAACTCGGTGATATTTTCAAAAGCCAGGGATTTTCCCTGGCAAGCCTGGAGACCGCGCCCTCCGCGGACAACCTCGGCAAGGCGTCCGTATATATTATTGCAGACCCCGACATCGAAAACGAGAACCCGCATCCCCATTACCTGGCTCCGGCGGATGTACAGGTCATCGTAGCCTGGGTGAAGGCAGGGGGCGTCCTCGTGCTGATGGGCAATGACAAAGGCAACGCAGAATTCGAACATTTCAACCTGCTGGCTGAAGCATTCGGTATCCATTTCAATGAGGATTGCGTAAACCATGTGGTTGGACAGGACAGGGAGCCGGGCACCATCCACACTCCTGCAAACGATCCGATCTTTAAAGCTCCTCTCCAACTTTACATGAAGGATGTTGCCAGCCTCCGGCTAAGCGCCCCGGCAAAGCCGGCCATCATAAACAACGGCGCTACGCTCGCGGCCACTGCCCGGCTGGGGAAGGGCATCGTCTTCGCGGTAGGCGATCCCTGGATCTATAATGAATACATCGACAACCACATCCTTCCCGCCCCTTTCCAGAACACCGCAGGAGCAACAGCCTGGGTCGGCTGGCTGAAGGCGCAGGTGAAATAGCTTGGGATGTTTCCCTTATCTTTATCCGGGAAAGGGACACACCTGGGAAAATGATCGACATACACCAAAACGACATAGAGGACGAACGACAGATCCTGGAGGCTGCCGCTGCGGGCGACGAAAAGGCTTTCCGGACGCTGGTGGAAGCATATTGGAGCCGGGTATATTTCAATACGCTGGCCCTGGTGAAATCTCCTCCTGTCGCGCAGGAACTCACACAGGACATCTTTTTGAAGATCTGGCTGCAAAGGGAAAAGCTCAGGGAGGTCCGGCATTTTTCAAATTACATTTATGTGGTGGGGCGCAACCAGGTCATTGCTGCCCTGCGGAAAAAGATAATAGAAACGGCCGCTGCCGACGCCGCCGCGCTCCGCGAAGACATGCTGTCCCCGGACCTCCGGTTGGAAGGGAAGGATGCGTATAAGATGCTCATGGAAGGCATAGAGCATCTCACTCCCCAGCAAAAGCTCGTTTTTAAGCTCAGCAGGCTGGAAGGACTTTCCCATGAGGAGATCGCCCAACAGCTGGGCCTTTCCAAAAATACCGTAAAGGTCCACATGGTCATCGCATTGAACTTCCTGCGGGGCTGGCTCCGCGATCTGGGCTACCTGACCCTGGCCTTTTTCTTTTTTTTGTAAAAAATCCGCTGGCAACTAATCCCTGCTCATCTGTATAGGCGTCCTGTATATACTTAAAGCATTGTATGGACAACCAGGAGCTCGCAGTTTTATTGGATAAGTACACCACAGGGGAGCTTTCTCCCTCCGAAAGGATCCGCCTGGCGGAGCTCATCGATCTGCCGGGAAATGAAGGGACGCTGGAAGACTTTGTCCGGCAGGTGATGACATCCGATGATTTTGCGGGCCTGGGCGAACCGCGCGTAAAAGAAGCTATCTTGTCCCATCTCGACAGGAGGATAGCTCCTCCCAGGCGTATATCCTTGCCCCGGTATGCCGCGGCAGCGGCCATCCTTCTCTTGCTGGCCGGCGGTTTCTGGCTTTGGCGCGCAGGCAGGCCCGGTACGCAGCCGGGTGTTGCACAGCAAGCCGCGCACGACGTTGCGCCGGGACATGAGGGCGCCATCCTTACGCTGGCCGATGGCAAGCAGATCGTCCTCGACAGCAGCAGCAAGGGGACGCTCGCAAAGCAAGGCAATACGGCCATAACAAAGCTCGGCGCAGGCGAGCTGACCTACCAGGCCGAAACGACCGCCGCCGCTGAAGTAATGTACAACACTCTCTCCACACCCCGGGGAAGAAGGACCAGCGTCGTATTGTCCGACGGTACGCGCGTATGGCTCAATGCGGCATCCTCCATAAAATTCCCTACAGCTTTTACTGCAGGCACCCGGGTGGTGGAGATCTCCGGAGAAGCCTGGTTCGAAGTGGCAAAACATCCATCCCAGCCATTTATCGTCAGAACATTACATTCTGATCCACTTGAGATACAGGTGCTGGGGACCAGCTTTAATATCACGGCCTACAGCGATGAGGATGCCGTCAGCACCACCCTCATGGAAGGATCGGTCAAAGTGGTCAGCGGATCTGCTGCAAAGCTGCTTACGCCCGGCCAGCAGCTGATCGCAAAAAGCGACGGCAGGCTGGAGCTCAATCCTGCCGTGGACCTGCAAAAGGTCATTGCCTGGAAAGAAGGCAATTTTCTTTTCCGCGGAGATGAGCTCACCTCGATCATGCGACAGCTCTCACGCTGGTACGATATTGATGTTCATTTTGATGGTGCGGTAAGTGACCACTACACCGGTAAGATAAGCCGTCAGGTAAATATATCTCAGGTTTTAAAAATGCTCCAGGCTGCAGGAGGAGTGGAATTCTCCGTGCAGAACAAAGAAGTAAAGGTCTTGCCAAGATCCATCTGACCTCCGTCTTGCCATTGTTGCTTTATCTTATCCAATGATGATCGATGATCCATTACGTGTTGCCGTAAAAAACCGGGAACGATGCCGCGTTCCCGGTCGAAAGATCGGTAAAACATGTAAAGCGCTATTGTATTGCTTATTGTTTAACCAAACTAACCAAAGGTATGAATTTTTTGGACCACTGCTTATTGCGCCTCATAAGAGGCAGCAATGCTCAAATGATCAGGTGTATGAGATTAACCGCCGCTATCTTGCTCGTTACAGCGCTTCATGTTTCCGCCACCGGGTTCTCACAGCGAATAACCCTGACAATGCATGATGAACCCCTCGAAAAAGTGATCTCGGAGATCAGCCGCCAGGGCAGGATCGAGATCCTCTACAACAATGACCTGATCCGGAAAGCCGGTCGTGTCACCGTCGTCGTCCGGGATGCGGATGTCGACGAAGCGCTTTCAATGGCCCTTTCTTCCACTAATTTTGATTTCCGGCTGATGGAAGGCATGCTCATCATCAGCCCGCGTGCCGCCCCCTTGTCCGTCAGCCCAACCTTGCATCTTCCGCCAAAAGAGATCGTAGGGAAGGTCGCTGACCCTGATGGAAAGCCGCTGGCCGGCGTCTCCGTGGTCAACAAGACGCAGAAGAAAGGTACGCAGACGAGAGCCGATGGGTCCTTCAACATTGCCGCCAATGAAAAGGATATATTGGAATTTTCCATCGTTGGCTACGGCACACAGAACTATAAGGTCACAGGCACGCTGACTGATATCTCCATTGCGCTCACACCGCAGGCCTCCAACCTCAATGAAGTGGTGATGATCGGCTATGGCTCTTCCCAACGCCGGGATCTCACCGGCTCCGTCTCCACCATATCCGGGAAAGATGTGCAGGACATTCCTTTCAACACCGTGGATAATGCCATCGCAGGAAAGGCCGCCGGTGTCCAGGTCACCAAGACAGACGGCACGCCCGGCGGCGCCGTACGCATCCGCGTCCGGGGTACTGCCTCCATCATCGGCGGGAACGATCCCCTCTATGTCATCGACGGTGTTCCCGTACAGGTCCAATCGAACTATATCAACCAGGGCTATGACGTGGGCAGCCCCGTGGGAAACGACATCGCCGGTGTGGGGGGATCCAGCCAGGGTATGTCCACGGCATTCGTCAATGGCCTCAACAGCCTGGGCGGCCTCAACCCGGATGATATCGAGTCCATTTCCGTCCTCAAGGATGCCAGCGCATCAGCCATCTATGGTTCCAAGGCGGCCAACGGCGTAGTGATCATCACGACCAAAAAAGGCAAAAAGGATGCAAAGCCGCAGATCACCGCCAACTATTACGCTACGCTGACCAAAATTATGAAAAGGCCCAAGCTGCTGAATGCTGATCAATATAAAACGCTCCTGACCGAAGCCGCCGTGAATGACAATGCAGCCCGTGACAAGGCGGGCAGGGCCCATCGCCCCCAGGCCGACCAGATCGTCAACGACCCGCAGGGTTTTTTCGGAACAGGTAGCACCGACTGGATCGACCAGGTCACACGCTCAGCCGTATCGCACACCGCGGAACTGTCCATACAGGGTGGGGGAGCCTCCTCCCGCTATTATTCATCCATCGCCTACACCAGCACGCCCGGCATCATCATTGGCTCGGACTACAAGAGGGTGGTGGGTAAGATCAACATGGAGAACGACATCAGCAAAAAGTTCCGGTTCATCACCAATTTCAATATCGGCGCCACCAATCAGAACATCACCAACGGGGCCTACGACCAGGCGCTGAAAGCACCACCCACCTATAGCCCTTACGATTCCACCGGTAATTTTGCCAATTTTTCAACCGTCGGTTACAGCTACCTGGGCTTTCAGAACCCCATAGCCCTCCTGACAGCCACCAATAATTCCAAGACGACGAGCCTGCAGGGTTCGCTCAGTGCCGTATATGACATCACTCCCGGCCTTCAGTTCAAAAGCACCGTCTCGCTGAATAGCCAGGTCTACAACCAACGCCTGTATACGCCCAGCTACCTGCAGATCGGGAGCTTTTATGGAAATGTCGCCAGCAACGGCGGCATCGGAGGCAACAGCAACAGCCGTTTTACAGACTGGTTTATAGAGAACACACTTGGCTATACCAAAGAATGGAACGACAAACATGCCGTCAACATCCTGGCAGGGACCTCGTATGAGACGATCAGGACCAGCTTCTTCAGCGCGACAGCCACCGGTTATCCCAATGACAATGTCCTCAATAGCCTCAGCTCGGCCATCACCCCGCTGTACACGACGGGGGACGAGCCATCCAAACCGCAGAGCTACCTGGTGTCCTATTACCTGCGCGCCAACTATACTTTTAAGGACAGGTACCTCTTTACTTTTACAGGACGTACGGACGGCAGCTCGAAGTTCGGACCTGATAATAAGTTCGGCTATTTCCCCTCCGGCGCCATCGCCTGGCGCCTCTCGAAAGAAAAATTCCTGGACAAAGTGTCCTGGATCGAGGACATCAAGCTGCGGGGCAGCTATGGTCTGACAGGCAATCAGAACATAGGCGACCAGAAATACAGGACACTGTATTCTCCCTATTCCTATGCGGGCAACAACGCCCTGGTGCCGGATCAGCTGGGCAATCCCACGGTAAAATGGGAGACGACCAAACAAACGGACCTGGGGCTGGACTTCTCATTCTTTAAGAACAGGCTGCAGGGTACTTTCGATTATTACAACAAGCAGACCGACGACGCGCTGTTGTCCCTCCCCGTTCCACCCAGCAGCTCCTATGCTTCCTTGCTGGCCAATGTCGTGGGCATACGCAACCGGGGTGTCGAGCTTTCCCTCCAGGGTGATATCGTCCGAACAAAGGACTTCCGCTGGAACATGTCCGCGAATATCACCTGGAACCGCTCCATCATCACAAAGCTGAGCAAAACGGCCGATCTCAATACACAGCTGACCTCTCCGTCGTTGATAGAATACCAGAACACCACCCTTATTGAAGGACAGCCGCTGGGTCTCATCACAGGGATGAAGGTCACCGGCATCATCAGGGACCAGAAACAGCTGGATGATTACAAAAGCAAGCTGGGCTTTTTCTCTGCCTATTTCAGATACCTGGATATCGGTGATCCGATGTACCAGTTGGACACGGTGACCTATGCTTCCATGGGAGCCGCTTACATCGATTTCCATACGATCATCGGCAGCGGAGCGCCCAAATATTTTGGCGGCTTCACCGAGTCCTTCAGCTATAAGCATTTCGACCTCAACCTCTACTTCCTGTATTCGGAAGGCGGCAAGCTGATGTGGGGAGACGATGTCAGCAGCACGACCTTCAACGGTATTTCCAATGCCAACGCCAATATGCTGAAACGCTATACGCCGCAGAATCCGGGTTCCGACAGACCACGTCTATTGTTGGGCGATCAGCTTATCTACAACACGAACCTGAGCATCTATAACTCCTCGTACCTCAAATTGAGAACGGCTACGCTCAACTACCGTTTTGACAAGAGCAGCTGGATGACAAAGGCGGGTATACAGGCGGCTTCTATATATCTCTCAGCCACCAACCTGTTCACCATCACCAAATACCCCGGGAATGACCCGGAAACCTCCGACGACAGCTACAGCGTGTCCGGCGGCTATTTCGACGTGAGTAACTATCCCGCCGTCAGGACCTTTTCCGCGGGCGTGAAGATCGCTTTCTAAATTAAAAACTACGAAACATGAAGATCAATCATAAAATATGGTTCATTTTAGTTCTGGCAGCATCGTTCGCCGGCAGCTGTAAAAAACAGCTGAATGTCTTCCCCACCACAAAAGAGGTGGATGGCAATATCATCACCGACGAGAAAAGCGCGACAACAGCGCTCAATGGAGTCTATTATCGATTTGCCGATGCCGGTGTGGATTATAATGGTGTGCCGGTGACCCAATGGTACTCCGGGAATGAAGAGACGCCATCCCAGCTGAGCGGCCTCTTCGATTACAGCAACGGCGGCCCCCTCCTCAGCGCGCATACCTACGACGCCAAAACTTATGGTATTGATTTTAAATGGAATTATGGCTATGCATTGGTCAACGCAGCCAACGGCTTCCTGAAAAATATAGAACCTCTGACTAAGATCACCAGCTCCGCAAAAACCCGGATGATCGCCGAGGCAAAATTCCTCCGCGCATATGGCAACAGCGAGCTGCTGCTCTATTATGGACAGTATGACGACACCACCAGTCCCTATGGCATCATCCTGCACAACGAATTCATACAGCCGGACAATATTTTCCTTCCCAGGTCCACAGTCGGCGCCGCCTATGATGCCATCCTCGGTGACCTGGACGCCGCCATCCCGGACCTCCCGGGGACCAATACGATCATGGCTTATACCAATAGCTGGGCGGCAAAATTGCTGAAGGCAAGAGTGCTGATCAACCGGGGCCTGCCTGCCGATTATACAACCGTCATCAACCTTACAAAAGATATCATCGCCCATAGCCCTTTCCAGCTGGAAACTAACGTCCGCGACATCTTCTGGTCAAAAGGCCTCACGAGTACGGAGGTCATGCTGGGTGTACAGCCATACCCCAATCAGACTGCAAAATGGCTGAGCTACATCAACTATGACGACTTTGGCCCCAACGATTTCATGAAAAGTCTTTTCGAAAATGATCCCCGCGACGAGTGGTATATACAGACGGTTATTACCCCCTATGGGCCTTACACAGGACTTACCAAATATTACCCGGGTTCGGTGGATCATATTGCTGCCGCACCCGTATCGGAATATAGTTATGCATTCCGGCTGACGGAGGCCTACCTGCTCCAGGCCGAAGCCATCGTGGCCGCAGGCGGCGACCTCACTGATGCAAGGATATTGCTGAAGACGGTGATGACCCATGCTGGCTTCACCGATCTCTCCAGCGTCGATGCCGCCGCATCCGCAGAACAGCTCCAACTGCTGATCATCGAAGAAGAGATGAAGAGCTTTGCAGCCGAGAATGGACAGGATTGGCTGGCTGTCCGGCGCCTGCCCTTTGCTACCTTGCAGGGGCTGCTGCCTTCGATCACAGACAAGCACCTCCTGCTGCTCCCCATTCCCGATGCCGAGATCATTTCCAATGATAAGATCAAACAAAATCCCAATTATTAAACACTGTCAGATGAAACTTACGATCACGCTATTTATTGCCTGCCTTTGGTCCCTTTCTCCCCGGGCCCAGTCTAATACCACTATTCACGCCACGATCAGGGACCTGGCCCCCGGCCAGTGGGTATACTACACTGCCATGATGAACAGCCTGCAGAAAGATTCGGTACAGACCAGCGCCGGCGGATTCACCATCCATTTGCAGATCCCGGAAGGTCAGGGGGACGCCTACATCTTTCGCATCGGTGCCAGATATGCCGAGCATTCCTACGAATTGATCTACATCGAGCCCGGTAACATCGAAATAAAAGGGGAGGGGCCCCTGTTTAAAGACGCGAAGTTCACAGGGGAAAAATGCCTGGCCGACAACGACGACTACCGCACCTTCATCGACACGGACCCGGTGCTGAAAGGGCGTTCTGATCTATATAAAAAAGCCAATGATCTCTACGCAAAAAAAGACTCCGCCGCCCTGGCGGCCTTGCAGCCCGAGCTGGATAAAATGGATTCCATCGACAAGGCGCTGACAAAACAGTGGATTGCTAAACACACTGCTTCCTCCTACAGCGCCTTCCTGTTATCCCGCCAACTGGGCAGCCTGCCACTTGACGAAAAGGAGAAGATCCTGGCTTCCCTTACGCCTGCTGCCCGCCACAATGCCCCTTCCAAACGCATCGCCGAAAGCATCCGCATCAATAACCTCACGGGCATTGGCAAGCCTGCATTAGACTTTACGCAAAATGATACGCTGGGCAAACCCGTCTCCCTCAGCAGCTTCAGAGGGAAATATGTACTGGTGGACTTCTGGGCCTCCTGGTGCGGCCCCTGCCGCGCCGAGAATCCTAATGTGGTGGCCGCTTATGCACAATACAAGGATAGGGGCTTCACCGTGCTCGGCGTCTCGCTGGATCAGCCCAATGGCAAAGAAAAATGGCTGAAAGCCATTCATGACGATGGCCTCACCTGGACCCATGTCTCCGATCTCAAATTCTGGAACAATGCAGTGGCCAAACAATACGATATTAATTCGATACCATCCAACCTGCTGATCGGCCCCGACGGAAAGATCATCGCAAAAGACCTGCATGGAGACGAGCTGGCAAAAAAATTAAGCGAACTGTTGGGCGGCACTGCCCGGCATTTCACGCTTAAAGGTTCCCTGCAGGGCGCCACACCCCTGCTGAAACTATACTACCTCGCCAGCGACGGCAAGCAAAAACAGGACAGCGTCCGGGTTCGTGATGGTAAATTCACCTTTCGCGGCGACATCAACGAGCCCACCATCGCCTTCCTTTCCGGCGCCCCCCGTGCGGCCGGCATGGATGACCCGCATACCGTAAGCCTTTTCCTGGAGCCCGCCGACATGACGATCACCCTCCCGGCCGGCAGTTATAAGAAGGCGGTTATCACCGGTTCCGCCTCCCAGCAGGAATATGAGGCCCTCGCCAAAGAGAAAGAATCTATATATATAGAAATGGAGCCGCTGTCCAAAGAGTATACAAAGGCCGGCGAAGCTTTAAGGGCGGCCATGAAGGCCAAAAAGGATGACACTCTCATCGATACCTTGCGCAATCGCGCCGCCGCCATCCACGACAGGTTTGAGCCTTATTTCGCTCGTACCGCACAGGCAGACTATGCTTTTTTTGCCGCCCATCCACAGTCCTACGTCACTGCCTACCAATTGCGTTTCTACACCGCCAGCCTGACCGTGGACTCCCTGCGCAAGTTCTACACGAATCTCGGCCAGGCCGTACAGCACAGCAGCTACGGAAAGTTCCTGGCCGATGAGATGGGAAAGCTGGAAGCCGGCTCCCCCGGCAGCATGGCAAAGGATTTCACTGCGAAGGAGATCAATGGCAATTCGCTGGTCCTTTCCTCGCTGAAAGGCAAATATGTCCTCATCGACTTCTGGGCCAGCTGGTGCGTCCCCTGCAGGAAAAGCATGCCGCATGTAAAAGAGCTTTATTCCATGTACAAGGATAAAGGGTTCGATGTCATCGCGGTTGCCGACGACGACAGGGATAGCACCGCATGGAAGAAAGCCATGGCAAAAGACGGGACAGGCGATTGGCACAACGTATTGAGGGGACTGGACATGACGAAGATCCAAAAGGGCGAGAAGAACGAAAAAGACATCAGCGAAAAATTCGGCATCCATTCCCTGCCCACCAGGATCCTGATCGACCCTGCCGGCAAGATCATCGGACGCTATGACAAAGGCACTGACGAAGAGGCCGCGGAATTGGACAAGCAGCTGGCGGAGGCCATGGCAAAGGATACCCATTGACGGGCATACATATCCACCTGGACAAGCAAATCCTGGCAGGCACCCCGTAGCTTCCGGTATGAAAAACCGACATCTGTCGTGGTCGATCATGTTCTCACCCGCCCAAACTAAAAATCCTCGCTTCAAAAAGTGTACATTTGACAATTAATATGTACCTTGTACTACGATCCCGGGGATCGCTAACGATAGTGTGATTCTAAAATATTGCTAATGAAAAGGTTCCTGCTCATTCTTGGATTTTATCCATTCCTCGCCGCTCATTCCCAGTCCAGCGACTATCCCATTCAGCCAGTGGCATTTACAAAAGTACAGCTCACCGATTCTTTCTGGTCTCCCCGTATCAGCCGCAACCGAACCGTCACCATCCCCGCCTCCTTCGACCGCTGCGAGAGCACAGGCCGGGTTCATAATTTTGTAATGGCCGCCCAAAAACAAGGAAAATTCGGTACCAAATTCCCCTTTGACGACACCGATATCTATAAAACCATCGAAGGCGCCTCGTTTTCCCTCGCCGTCCACCCCGACCCGAAACTAAAGGCGTATGTGGACGCATTGATCGACACGGTTGCCGCCGCCCAGGAACCGGATGGCTATTTATACACGGCACGCACCATCGACTCCCTGCATCCTCACGCATGGTCAGGACCCGACAGATGGGTAAAAGAGCACGAACTGAGCCATGAACTATACAACTCAGGCCACCTGTTCGAAGCCGCCGCCGCCCACTACCAGGCCACCGGCCAGCGCAACCTGCTGGATATAGCGCTGAAGAATGCAGACCTCCTGGTCCGGACCTTCGGTCCCGGCAAAAGAGAGGTCGCCCCCGGTCATGAGATCGTGGAAATGGGACTGGTGAAGCTGTACAGGATCACGGGAAAAAAAGAATACCTGGACCTGGCGAAATTCTTCATCGACGCGCGTGGCAAACGCGCCTACGACAAGACCAGCAATGACGAGTGGAAGAATGGCGAATACTGGCAGGACGACAAGCCCGTGACGGAACAGGATGAAGCCGAAGGGCACGCGGTCAGGGCCATGTACCTGTATTCCGGTATGGCAGACGTGGCGGCCCTTACAGGCGACAAACAATATATAGCTGCCGTCGACCGCATATGGACCAACATGACGGATAAAAAGTTCTATGTCCAGGGCGGCATCGGCGCCATCCCCGCCGGCGAAAGGTTCGGGGGAAACTATGAGCTGCCCAACGCCACCGCTTATAATGAGACGTGCGCTGCCATCGGCGATGTGTATTGGAACCTCCGTATGTTCCTCCTCCATGGTGATGCAAAATACATGGACCTCCTGGAGAAGGTCCTGTACAACGGCATGCTCTCCGGCGTGGGACTGGACGGTAAGTCATTTTTCTATACCAATGCCATGCAGGTGACGGATGGATTCAAGCATGATGCCCTGGAACCCCAACGTTCAGGCTGGTTCGAATGCTCCTGCTGTCCCACCAATATCCTGCGCCTGCTGCCTTCCTTGCCAGGATATATTTATGCCCGGAAAGACCAGGACCTCTATGTCAATCTTTTCATCAGCAGCAAGGCCTCTCTTTCCATAGACGGCCAACCTCTGGAGATCACCCAGGTGAACAACTATCCCTGGGATGGCCATCTTGCCTTTTTATTGTCCCCGGCCGCCGCCCAACCGTTCACGCTCCGCCTGCGTATACCCGGCTGGGCCCGCAATGAAGCCATGCCCTCCTCTTTGTATTCCTATACTACCATTAATTCATCCCTGCCCAATATAAAGATCAACGGCCAAAAAGTCCCCTGCAAACTGGAGGATGGATATGCCGTCCTGCGACGCACCTGGAAAAAAGGAGATAAGATCGAGCTGGACCTGCCGATGCCGGTACGGAAAGTAAAAGCAAATGCAAACCTCAGCGAAGACAAGGGCAAAGTGGCCATCCAGCGTGGCCCCCTGATGTATTGCCTGGAATGGAAGGACAATGGCGGCAAGGTCAGCGATCTGCTGTTCCCTTCCACCGCCATACTAACCCCTCAGAAACAGAAGAACGACCTGGGCAGCATCACTGTCCTGAAAGGACAGGGGCTTCGCCGGGACAGCACTTCCGGCGTAACCAGGTCCGTTCCCGTCACCCTGATACCTTACTACGCCTGGGCCAACAGAGGCCCGGGAGAGATGACCGTGTGGCTGAAACTGCTGAACTGATAGGAGACATCGACATGGAAAAGAGAGAATTGATAGCACAATTGCAAAGGAAGGTTGCCCTCTGCGACGACATGACGGCCTATCGGGGCCTCTATGACCTGCTGCACCAGGAGCTGTTCCTTTTCAGCTATTCGATCATCAAATCCAGGGAAGTAGCCGAAGAGATCGTGTCAGATGTATTCATTAAGCTGTGGCGGATCAGGAATGAATTGCTGGCGATCGGGAACCTCACTGTCTTTCTCTATACCATCGCAAAGAACCTCTCCATCAACCATATCACCCGCAACTACAAATATCCCAAGGTAAGCCTCGACTCCATTGAGGTGGAGAACGTGGCTAATTTTGACAACGGGGAGGAATTGTTTATTACCGCAGAGCTTGCCAGGCGTATCCAAAAGGCCATCGATACATTGCCCCCTCAATGTAAGATCATCTTTCAGCTGGTGAGGGAGTCCGGCCTGAAGCATAAGGAAGTCGCCGCCATCCTGAACATTTCAGAGCTTACCGTACGCAATCAGCTGGTGATTGCCGTCAAAAAAATTGCAGCTTCCGCCCAGCTCAGCATCCCGCCGGTACGTAATAGAACGCTCCCTCCAACCGCTTAATTCTCAAGCCCCCCAATTTATTTTTTTCTCCTTTGGTATAACTTCCTCTTTCCTGTGTCCTATTGATATAGCCTTTGCGAATGGACAATGAAAAAATGTGGCAGCTGCTCATCCTAAAGCTCTCGGGAGAAGCTTCCGGCGAAGAATTGGCTGAGCTTGAACTTCTTTTGCGACAACATCCGGATCTTGCGCAGCAGGCAGCATCCGTGGAATCCATATGGAAAAGTAAAGGAGCGCCGGCGCCGGCTGATACGGATCACCTGTTCAACAGGCATTTGCAACGTTTAAGCGATGGTACGGCAGACAACACTCCTTTCCAGCCCATTCCGGATGTCCGCCGCAGAACGTCCGGAACGCAAAGAATATTCTTTATAGCCGCCAGCCTGGCTGCTGCTGCTGTCATAGCCATCGTCCTGTTCAACGCCCTCTCCGTCAGCGGCAATCTGCCAAACCCCGCCACTCCCGCTGTCAGCGGCAACTCCGTCAGCACGAAGAACGGTTCCAAATCCAAGCTGCAGCTACCCGACGGCACGCAGGTCTGGCTCAACTCGGGCAGCAATATATCGTATGAAAATGATTTCGGAAGCGCCTCCCGCCAGGTCAGGCTCATAGGCGAGGCTTTCTTCGACGTTGTAAAAGACCCGTCACGCCCCTTTGTCATTCATACGGCGACCATCGACATAAAAGTGCTGGGAACTGCATTCAATGTACGATCCTATCCGGAGGAAAAGATCACCGAAACGGCCCTCATCAGGGGCGCAGTGGAAATTACGCTGAAAGCCAGCACGGACAAGAAGATCGTGTTAAAGCCCAATGAAAAGCTGGTCGTCAGCAACGACAGCTCCTGGCTTTCCAAAGACAGCGCTCATGCTGTCAATGTCCCCAAAAAGCCGGCGGTCATGACGCTTACCCAGGTCCATCACCTGGATAAGGATAGCATTGCCACGGAAATGCTATGGACGAAGAACAAGCTGGTATTCGATGGAGAGACGCTGAGCGAAGTGGCCTTAAAGCTGGAAAGGTGGTACGGCGTAAAAGTGATCATTATAGGTGACGAGCTGAAGAACATCGAATACACTGGCGTGTTCAGCGATGACAACCTGACGGAGGTATTGTATGCCCTGCAATTATCCGGGAATTTCAAATATGTCATCAGGCGAAATGAAGTGATCATAAGACCCTGATGATTTGACCGATAAGCTAACTATTGTAAACCAAAATACTGCATATGAAAATAACTACGTAAAACAGAAACGGAGAATGTTTGCAGCATTCTCCGTATTAGTAAAAGACAGTTAATAGCCGTAGGAAGCTATCCAATCTTAAACATTTAACTCTTGCAAAAGTATGAAAAAAACAAGACATGGACTGCCGTGCCCGGCAGCCAGGTTAATCTTCAAATATTTCTTGATGACGAAGCTTGCCATTATATTCATTATTGGCTTTACCCTTCCGGCCGCTGCCAGTAGCTATGGTCAGGGAAATATTACCTTAAGGCTTGATAATGTGACAATAAAGGATGTTCTCAAGGCCATCGAGGACCAGGGATCCTTCCGGTTTGTATACAAGACAAGCGTCCTGCCCAAAGAGCAGCGGCTGTCAGTCAACGTCGAAAATGCATCTCTTGGCGACGTCATGAAGATCATATTGCTCAACAGCCCGTTGACGTACCGTCGGGTGAACGACAGGCTGTTTGTCATCATGGATTCCGTCGCGGTCCGTAAAACCACCGAAATTGCCACGCCGGTGACCGGCAAGATCACCGATGCCTCCGGCAACGCGCTTTCCGGCGTTACTATCCGGGAAAAGAACACGAATAATGGAACTGCTTCCAAAGAGGACGGTACCTTTTCGATCAACGTAGCCAATGACAACGCGACCCTCGTATTCAGCCTGATCGGCTATGCCTCGCAGGAGCTCCCGCTCAACGGCAACAAAACGCTGTCGGTATCCTTACAGCTGGTGAATAAAGAGCTCCAGCAAATAGTCGTCATTGGATATGGCACCCAGCGCAAAGGAGAATTGACAAGCGCCGTGGCAACGGTGAAGGCGGAAAATTTTATCAAAGGCTCCGTCACGGATGCAGGTCAGCTGATCCAGGGTAAGGTAGCCGGCCTGTCCGTCATATCTCCCAATGGCGATCCAACGGGAAGCACACAAATACTCTTACGGGGACAAACGACCCTGATGGGCGCCAACCAGAATCCCCTGGTGCTGATCGATGGGATCCCCGGCGACCTGAGGACAGTCGCAACACAGGACATCGAATCCATCGACGTGCTGAAGGACGGCTCCGCAGCCGCCATTTATGGCACCCGGGGCACCAACGGCGTGATCCTCATCACCACCCGGAGAGCCAGCGGTAATAACAAGAGCAGCGTCGAGTACAGTGGCTACGTCAGCACACAGACCATCGCCAGAAAGCTGGATCTCTCCACCGCAGCTGACTTCCGGGCGCAGATCAAGGCCGGCTTCCGCAAGACAGAAATGGCCGACAACGGGGCCAGCACCGATTGGCTGAAGGCCATCACCCGAACCCCCGTCATCCAGTCGCACAACCTCACTTTCCGGGGAGGCAATGCCACCACCAACTACCTCATCAGCGGTAACTATAATAACGCGGAAGGCATCTTTAAAAAATCCTACAACCAGATCTTCAACGGCAGGGCTGACTTTAATCACAGCATGTTCGACAACAAGCTGAAGATCAACCTCAACCTGTTCAGCTCCTCACGCAAATGGAATGGCTTTAACTCAAATATCTATCGCCAGGCCACGATGCAAAATCCCACGTCACCGTTGAAGAACGCCGACGGCACCTGGTTCCAGGAGCTGACAAAATTCGACTACGAGAATCCTGTTTCCGATCTGATGGAGAGCGACGGCCAGTCAAACGAAAGCAACGCAAGATACAAGTCGGCCATCATCTTCACGCCCGTTACAGGGCTGAAGCTCTCCGGCGTATTTTCCTATGGCAAGAGAGTCAGCGAGAACGGCTATGCCGAAACCAAACAGCACGTGTCCACCCTGCGCGACGGCAAGAACGGATATGCGAAGATCGGAGGCGACGAATCGATAGACAGGTTAGCCGAGCTCACCGCCGAATACACCCGGTCCTTTAATAAGCACCACCTGGTTTTATTGGGCGGCTATAGCTACCAGGAAAATATCTACACCAGCAACTCCACCGAGAACTGGGATTTTCCAACGGACAGGTTTGGATGGAACAACATCGGTCTGGGTCAGGCCATCAGCAGCGGCCTCTACCAGGGCCTGATCAAAAACTTCAAAAGTGAAACCAATCTCATCGGGTTCTTCGGAAGGCTCACCTATAACTACGACGAAAAATACCTTTTAATGGCCAGCGTGAGAAGAGAGGAAGCCAGCCAGCTATGGGGAACGAAGAACCCCTGGGGCACATTCCCGGCTGTGTCGGCCGGCTGGAGGATCTCCCGGGAAGGCTTCATGAGCGAACAAAAGATCTTTGACGACCTGAAATTCCGCGTGGGATATGGGGTCACGGGCTCCCAGCCCACCGACCTGTTCCGGGGCGTCGGCGTTGTCGGGTACGGCGGTTTCGTATTCTCCAATGGCGTATGGATCCAAACCCTGACGCCCAGCCAGAACGCCAACCCCAACCTGAAATGGGAAGAAAAACGCGAAACCAACATCGGCCTTGATTTCAGCATCCTGCAGAACCGCGTCGGCGGCAGCGTGGATTACTACAACCGCCAGATCCATAACTTGTTGTTCCTGTACGACGTACCCAGCCCGCCGAACCTTTATAGCCAGACCCTGGCCAATGTCGGTACCATGGAAAATAAAGGGGTGGAGGTCATGCTGAATTTTGTTCCCGTGAAGTCAAAAGACTTTGAATGGAATTCCAGCGTCAGCTACTCCACCAACACCAATAAGCTGAAAAGCCTGTCGAATGACGTATACAAAACCTCTACCAACTACCTGCAGGTAGGGGCCATCTTCCCGCCCATCCAGACTTTCTCCCACCTGTTGAAGGTAGGCGGCCCGGTAGGTGATTTCTATGGTTTCAAAGTGGTCGACATCGGGAACGATCCATCCGACGTGGCCAACTACGGTCAATGGGTCTACCAGGGCAGTGATGGCAAGCCGGTGAAGTATTCCGATTTCACTCACTCCTTCGGTGACAAACGGGTCATCGGCAACGGTCTTCCCAAATTCTACCTCGGCTGGAACAACAATTTCCGCTATAAGAACTGGGACCTCAGCATCACCCAGCGGGGCGCCTTCAAATTCCAGGTGGCCAATCTGCAGCGGATGATGTTCGAAAACCCCACGCAGATCCAATACAATGTCCTCACCAACGCTTTTGATAAAGTGTTTGGCAAAACACAGCTAAAGTCTCCCGTGGAGTTCAACAGCTATTACATCGAGAAAGGCGATTACTGGAAGATCGATAACATTACCCTGGGCTATAACTGGAACCATACGGGTTTGCGGTATATTCAATCCGCCAGGCTGTATGCGGCCGTGCTGAACGCATTTATCATCACGGGTTATAAGGGCATCGATCCGGAAGTCAGCCTGAGGAACGGCACTTCCTATGCACAGTCCGGTGTCGCCCAGACGCCTACGGCAGGTCTTGATCCCGGAATGGACAGCCCATATAAATATCCCACCACCCGGACGTTTAGCGTGGGTCTGAATGTCACCTTCTAAAAAAATAACATCATGAACGTGCGTAATTATATAATCATCCTCTTTTTAATAGCAGGCGCATCCTGCACCAAACTAAAGGATACGTCCTACAACCAGATCATAGCCAGTGAATTCGTCCCTGGTAAATCAGACCTGGCCGCCCTGTCGGGCGCAGCCTATGTGGACTGGCGCGGCCTGCTCCTCCAGTGGAATACGCTCTATCGGGCGCAGGAAGTGTCCGGCGACGAAATGCTCACCCCGGCCCGGCCCAACGGATGGGTGGATGGAGGCGTTTACCGCAGGATCCATGAACATAAATGGACCACGGACGACGACATCGTGATCAACGTCTGGACAAGGGCCTACCAGGGCATCACCAATTGCAACCGGATCATTTACCAGGTCCAGTCCGGCGCTATTCCCGTCGATCCGAAAGACACCACAGCGCTCGTTGCCGAGATTAAGCTGCTGCGGGCATCCTATTATTGGGTGCTGTGCGATTGCTATGGCAACGTCCCCATCGTAGACAAATTCGACGTTCCTGTTGGATATCTGCCAAAGCAGAACACCCGGAAAGAAGTCTATGATTTCATTGTAAATGATCTCGTCACCAATATTCCCAAGGTAAGCCAGGACAATAGTACGGCCACCTACGGCAAATTCAATAAATGGGCGGGACTTGCCCTGCTGGCAAAAATGTACCTGAACGCAGAAGTCTATACAGGTACGCCGGCCTGGGACAAATGCATTGCGGTGTGCGACACCATCATAAATGCGAACCAATTCATCCTGGAACCCAATCAGAAAAACGTTTTTATCACGGAGAACCAGGGCTCCAAAGAGATCATTTTCGCGCTGCCTTTCGACTCGAAGTATGTCAGTGACTGGAACTCTTTTGACATTCACATGCAAACCCTGGAGCCGGAGAACCAGGCCACCTACAACCTGCAATTTTCGCCCTGGGGCGGAGTATGCGCCGTGCCGCAATTCATCACCACCTTCGACACGGAGGACAGCCGCTACCAGGATAATTATATCAAGGGTCAGCAGTATACTTCTGCAGGAGACAGCCTGAAGGCCACCATGGGTGACTTCGCCGGAAAACCGCTGTCCTACAGGAACTATGTGGCGGGCGTCGATATCTCCGATGAAGTAGATGGTTTCCGGCTGGGGAAATTCGAGATCGCGAAAGGCGCCACCAACCGCCTGAGCAATGACTGGCCCCTCTTCCGCTATGCCGACATATTGATGATGAAAGCCGAATCCTTGCTAAGGAACGGCCTCGCTAATGACGCAGCCGACCTGGTCACCCAGGTTCGCCAGCGGGATTTTAAGTCCAACCCCGCCAAAGCCATTGTCACCGGAGCCCAATTGCAGGGCGGCAGCACCTATGATTATGGCCTGCGAAATCATTTGACATCCACATATGAAGGCGGCGCCGATATCCAGTTCGGCCGTTTCCTGGATGAGCTGGGCTGGGAATTTTGCCAGGAGGCCCGCCGGAGGACCGACATGATCCGGTTTGGGGCATTCACGAAAAAATCATGGCTCTCGCATTCCCCCAATGGCGACTACCGCTCACTTTTTCCCATCCCCCGGACGGAGATCGCAAAGAATGCCAATCTTACACAAAACCAGGGATACCAATAAAATACCCGGGTCCGGTCCGCTTGCGGGCCGGACCTTTTTTAAATATCATTTTTACATTTATTTTCCTATCTTCATTGGCATAACGCGCATGTCATGTCTTCAATCCGCCAATTGACGCTTCTCGTAGTATTCCCTCTCTTCCTGGCCTTCCAGTCCAAAGCCTCGAACCACGACCCCGATTCGATCTACCTCTTTTCCTACGCGAAAGCAAAGGACAATGGACGCAGCGGCCTGCAATTCGCCTGGAGCCGCGACAAAAGCACCTGGTATCCCATCGGCACGGATTTCAGTTACCTGAGATCCGACTACGGTCCCTGGGGCTCGGACAAACAAATGTGGACACCGATCCTCACTTTGGATAACGCCGGGAGCTGGCAATGCACCTGGCGGGTAAGCCAACGGGAAAAGATTCTTGCACGCGCAGCCTCCGCCGACCTCATCACCTGGGGAAGGCAAAGCTATCAGATGGTGACCGATCTCTCCGCCCCGGCCCTCGTCTCCATCCAACTGCCCGAAGGTCCCACGCCCGGCCAGATCCTCCATGTGCCTTACACCACCGTCGACAAACTGCTCCAAACCTACGAAGCGCAACAATACAAAAGAACCCTTTACAACGAATCAACTGCCGGCGATAAAGTGCGTTTTGCCGGTCTGGATCCGGTAGACGTAAAATTCTCCCTCCAGCCCGAACGATCCAAACCCATCAGCGACATGCTGGTAGGCGTCTTCTTCGAAGACCTCAACTACGCCGCCGACGGCGGATTATACGCAGAGCTCATCCAGAACCGGGACTTCGAATACACGCCGCAAGACAAAAATGGCAGCGACAAGGATTGGAACAGCACCCATTCCTGGTCCTTAAAAGGTACCAACGCCCGATTCACCATCGATTCATCCAACCCGGTCCATCCAAATAATCCCCACTACGCCGTCCTCGACATGACGGCTCCGGGCGCTGCTTTGATAAACACGGGTTTCGACAACATTCCCGTTAGAAAAGATCAGCGTTATGATCTTTCTCTCTTCACCCGCCACCTGCAGGGAAAATTACAGATCAGCTTAGTCAGCCCGACGGCCGGCGTCATTGCCCGGACCTCGATCTCCGGGGCTGGCCCCAACTGGAAAAAGTCCGAAGCCATCCTCACCGCAACGGCCGATGCAGGCGACGCACACCTGGAATTGCAGCCTGCGAAGCCCGGTAGGGTAGAGCTGGACATGATCTCTCTCTTCAGCCAGCATACCTTTAAAGACAGGAAGAACGGCCTCCGCGCCGACCTCGCCCGCACCATCGCCGACATTCATCCACGCTTTGTCCGCTTCCCCGGCGGATGTCTCGCTCATGGCGACGGATTGGACAATATCTACCGCTGGAAGAACACCATCGGACCCCTCGAATCCCGCAAGCCCCAGCGCAATATCTGGAACTACCACCAGACGGCGGGCCTGGGCTATTTTGAATACTTTCAATTCTGTGAGGACATTGGCGCCCAACCGGTGCCCGTCGTCGCGGCCGGCGTACCCTGCCAGAACTCAGGCCTGGGGAGGTCCGGTCTAAAAGGCCAACAGGGCGGTATACCCATGAATGAAATGGATGAATATGTACAGGATATCCTCGACCTGGTGGAATATGCCAACGGCGACGCCCATACCAAATGGGGAAAAGTTCGCGCCGAAGCCGGTCATCCGCAGCCCTTCCACCTCAAATATATTGGCATCGGTAATGAAGACCTCATCACCGACATCTTCGAGGAAAGGTTCACCCTCATCTATAACGCCATGCGCAAAGCCCATCCGGAGATCACGGTCATCGGCACGGTGGGACCGACCTTCGAAGGAACAGACTACGAACAGGGTTGGGACCTCGCCACCAAACTAAAAGTTCCCACCGTCGACGAACATTATTATCAATCCCCCGGCTGGTTTATCTATAACCAGGATTATTACGACCGGTACGATCGCAGCCGGAGCAAGGTCTACCTGGGAGAATACGCCGCCCACCTGCCCGGCAGGCCCAATAACCTCGAGACTGCCCTGGCCGAAGCGCTCTATCTCACCGCGCTTGAAAGGAACGGCGACATCGTGGCCATGGCCTCCTACGCCCCCTTGCTGGCAAAAGAAGGGCATACCCAATGGAACCCCGATCTCATCTATTTCAACAATTCCGAAGTAAAGACGACCGTAGACTACGAGGTCCAGAAACTCTACGGATCCAACGAAGGCAATGAATACCTGCCCGGGTCAACAGTCATTTCCAACAACCAGGATCCCGTTCGGAAGCGCATATCCATCTCAGTTGTACGCGAGACGGCTTCCGGCGACCTGATCATAAAGATGGTGAACCTCCTGCCCGTGGCAGTCAATCCTTCGATCGACCTGGCCAATATCGCTCTATCCGGAACAACTGGCACTAAGACTGTTCTCTCCGGCCGTCCCGACGATAAAAAGGTCGTTCCTGTAACATCCACCTGTCCCGCCGCCGCAAACTTTACAACGGAACTGCCTCCGTATTCATTCACCCTCCTCCGTTTTAAAACCCGGTAAGCTTAACCCATATCAACTTCACCATATGTTCCATCACCTCACTCGTCCCCATCTCCTGTACCTTTCCCTCCTGTTTACCCTGCCGTCCTTGGCCCAGCCAAAAACTTCCAGCGACACCAACTACGTCCTCGTCTGGTCCGACGAATTCAACACCGACGGCCCGCCGGATCCCGACAGCTGGCGTTTCGAACATGGCTTCGTCCGCAACCAGGAAGCCCAGTGGTACCAGGAAGAAAATGCTTACTGCCGGAACGGCAACCTCGTCATCGAAGGCCGCAAACAAGACAACCCCGATCGCCCCTATACTTCATCGAGCGTCAATACAAAAGGTCTCCATAGCTGGCAGTATGGCCGCTTTATCATGCGGGGACGCATCGACATCAGCCATGGCCTATGGCCCGCATGGTGGACCCTGGGCGATGCTGGCCGCTGGCCGGCCAATGGAGAGATAGACATAATGGAATACTATCGCAATAAGCTCCTGGCCAACATCGCCTGTCTCGGCAGCGATAAAAAAGCCGAATGGTATTCGACAACAAGGCCCGTCGATTCTATGGGCGGCGAAAAGTGGTCCTCCCGATTTCACATCTGGCGCATGGACTGGGACGAGGATGCCATTGCCCTCTATGTGGATGACGTACTCCTCAATAAAGTCGGGATTTCCAAACTCGTAAATAAAGACGGCTCCGGCTTCAATCCTTTCAAACAGCCGCACTATATGCTGCTGAACCTGGCCATGGGTGGGCAGAATGGCGGCGAAATAACGCCCGATACAAAATTCCCCCATCGCTTTGAGGTGGATTATGTACGGGTATACCAGAAGAAGGCCCGCCAACAGTTCACGCGCACCGCCACAGGCGGCAAGGCGACGGTCAACGACATAAATATAGAGATCCAGTTCTACAGCCCCTCTATGGCCAGGATCGTCAAATCACCGGAGGGCCGCGTATTCAAAAAAGAAAGCCTGTCGGTCATCAAACAACCTCAGACAACTAACTTCACGATAGAGGAACAGGAAGATGCAGTAACCCTGAGAACAGACAGCCTCCATATACTGCTCAACCTGAAGACCGGAAAGATCCAATTCAAAGACACCGCCGGCCGGCCGCTCCTCGCTGAAAAAGATTATGGTACACAATTCTCTCCCATCACCGATGTAAACAAGCCAACTTTCATCGTACGGCAGGCCTTCCTCCTGGATAAGGACGAACTCATCTATGGTCTGGGTCAGCAGCAGAACGGGAAGCTCAATCAGCGGGGACAAAGGATCTTCCTCCGCCAGGACAACATGAAGATCTGTATTCCTTTTTTCCAATCCTTGAAGGGATATGGCCTTTTCTGGGACAACTATTCCCCGACCGACTTTACCGACAATCCCCAGGAGACAGCTTTTGAATCCCAGGTCGGCGATGGCGCCGACTATTACTTCCTCTATGGTGGCGGCGGCGACCAGGTAATTGCCCGGCTCCGTGACCTCACCGGCCAGGCGCCCCTCATGCCCCTCTGGGTATATGGGTTCAACCAGTCACGCGAGCGTTATAAGACACAATATGAACTGATGGACGTGGTGAAAAAATACCGTAGCCTCCACATACCCCTTGACGGTATCATCCAGGACTGGCAATACTGGGGTAGGGACAGCAACTGGAATGCGATGCGCTTCGATCCCACCACCTATCCCGATCCTAAAGGCATGGTGGATAGCGTACACCAGCTGAAGGCCCACTTGTTCATCGTCGCCTGGCCTGGCTTCGGCCCCCTGACAGAGCAGTACGCCGCCTTTAAACCAAAACAAATGCTGCTGGATTTCGAGACCTGGCCTCCCAACAGCGGCGCCCGCCCCTATGATGTATACAACCCGGCCGCAAGGGACATTTACTGGGAATTTCTGAACAAAGGCGTTTTCTCCCTGGGCACCGACGGATGGTGGCTGGACTCTTCCGAACCCGATCATGTCAACCTGAAAGAAAAGGATTTCGATCTGCCTACTTATCTGGGAACGTTCCGCAGCGTCCGCAATGCCTTTCCGCTGCAACATATCCGCGGCGTGTACGAACATCAGCGGCAGACCACGAACGAAAAAAGAGTGACGATCCTCACACGCAGCGCCTTTGCAGGTCAACAGCGATTTGGCGCCTGTAACTGGAGTGGCGACGTCGTCTCCACCTGGCAGGTATTCCGCAAACAGATCCCTGCGGGATTGAACCTTTCCCTCAGCGGCATTCCCTACTGGAATACAGACATCGGGGGGGTTTTTGCCGGCGCCTTTGTCAAAGGAGGAGGCGCGAAGAATCCCGACTTCCAGGAACTCTACACCCGTTGGCTGCAATTTGCCGCCTTCACACCTATGATGCGTTCGCATGGGACCGATATACCCCGTGAAATATACCAGTTTGGAAGGCAGGGCGACTGGTCTTTCGACGCGCAGGAAAAATTCATCCGCTTGCGCTATCATTTACTGCCTTACCTGTATTCCATGGCCTGGGATGTTACAGCCCATGCCGGCTCCATGATGCGGGCACTATACCTGGATTTTCCCCACGACGCCGCAGCCCTCGACATCGACAATGAATACCTTTTTGGTAAGTCCTTCCTCGTTTGCCCGGTGACGGAGAAGGGAGCAAAGGAACAAGCTGTTTACTTGCCGGCCGGCGCACGCTGGTATGACTTCTGGACGAACGAGCTCCTGCAAGGTGGCACAACACATATAAAACAGACACCCATGGACGTTATGCCCCTCTATATAAAGGCAGGCGCCATCATACCCTGGGGACCCAACGTTGAATATGCCGCAGAAAAGAAATGGGATAACCTGGAGGTCCGGATCTACCCCGGCGCCGATGCCAGCTTCACCCTCTATGAGGACGAGAATGACAGCTATCATTATGAAAAAGGCAGCTATAGCGAGATAGCCTTCCATTGGAATGAAAATACCCGCACCCTGACCATCGGACCCCGGCAAGGTAGCTTCCCGGGCATGCTGACGGAAAGGAAGTTCAATATCGTCCTTAACCAGCTGCACAAAACTATTTCCTACCGTGGAAAACCAGTCACCCTCAAACTTTGATATAGATCTTTTTCCTGTCCAGCCAATAGCAGAGCAGCCACATCAAAAGGATATTGAAAACAGCATACAGTAATGACCCGTTCATATAACCGAAAGCCGGCGCAAAAATATGATCATACATCCATTGACTTAGCCCCTTATGAATGATCTGCCCCTTTCCATCCACTCCGTCTGTGATACGGATCAGGCCATAGATCCGGGGCAGGATCCCGCTGATCATAAAAATAAACAAGGCATTTTTCCCAAATACGTCGAAAAACCGGCTCCAGACACCCCGCACCCCGCGCATTTCAATCGCGTACATCAGCACACAAAGCACCAGTATGGCCAGCCCGGTGGTATAGATGACAAAAGAGCTGGTCCAGATCTTCTTGTTGATAGGGAAGACCATGTCCCAGCAAAAGCCCGCAAATATAAAGATGCAACCAATAACGAAAAGGCCCGCGATCATTTCATAGGTCTTACCCTTCTGTAAAATATAATTGCCCACCAGGTATCCCAGGATCACCTGTACTACGGCCGGTAACAAACTCGCGAGCCCCTCGGGATCGAATGCCACGCCTTCTCCCTTATACATATGCGCCGTTCCCAACACCGCCTTGTCGACCGCAGTGCCAAAATAGCCTGACAAACTATAAGGATCGGCCGGCGCACCCGCCAGCATACACACCAGCCAATAGCCCAATAATATGACGGCGCCTGTCACAAAGGCCCCCCTTATCTTTCCGTAATAAACGATCAGCGCGGCAAAACAATAAGCCAGCGCGATTCGCTGTAAGACGCCCAGGATCCGCACGCCTGTGGGCATCCCTCCGGACGCCGCCGCCTCAACCCATTTTTTGAATACCAGTTGATCCCCCGACCATTTGACAAAAGGGAACCAGTTCAGGAATAGGCCGATGCCAAAGATCAGCAAGGTCCTGGTGAATACTTTCTTAAGGAAAGCCGCATTTCCCGCCTCCTGCAGCCTGGGCATCACAAAAGCCATGGCATTGCCCACCGCAAAAAGAAAGAACGGAAACACCAGGTCCGTCGGCGTGCAGCCATGCCAGGGGGCGTGCTCCAATGGCGCATAGATGTAGCTCCAGCTGCCAGGGTTGTTGACAAGGATCATCAGGGCCACTGTCGCGCCGCGGAATACGTCCAGGGAATAAAAACGTTGTTTCAATTTGCAGCAGTTTAATGAGCAAGATAAAGAAATACTCTCCCATAAGCAACCCGCACCTAATTTCAAAATTAACAAACCGTAACCCCAACAATACCTAATTATTAATTCCTTCCTTCCGCCGTTAACCATTCGTTAAAACCCTCCAACTTTGCACCCGACAATCTGGCTGCACATGACGTTCTCTATTTCGGATCTGGTTACAAGGCTTCTGCTCTTAGTGCTATTCCACCTGCCACAGGCTACATTTGCCCAAAAGCAACTGCCCGATCCCCACTACAAGCTGGTTACCGCCGGCAGCTACGTCCAATCCAAGAACTATTATCTCCTGACCCTCTTCCAGCAGCTACCAGAGGTCAGCACGATCCTTAAAAAAGACCCGGTCCTGAAAACCTTTGCGGCAAACAAGCTCGACTCCCTGCAGCAAGCCTTGAAAAACTGCGAGAAAAACGGCGCCTGCTACACGTCCTACCTGAAATTCAGCGAAGCTGAGATCGAACAAATCGCCCAACGACTAAAAGCACTCTACCGTCCCGGTAACGAACTCGGCAGGCTCGTAAAAGACCACCTCATCCCCTCGGGCGCCTACATATTATTCCAGGACCTCCCCGCAGAAGAAATGCTGGCAAAAGCCTGGTCACAGGACGCGGCAGGTATCAACTACGCCATCAGTGTCTATGCCGACGGTAAGAAACCTAATTACCCCAACATCGATTCCATCAGCATCAACGCCGGAGTTCTATACAACACCGCGTCCCTCATAGCCGCCGAAAACGCTTATCAAACCTCCTTCTTCGACATACCCCTCACTGCAGCGCTGACATTCATAGACCTCAACGAAAGAGACCAGGCCGCGGACTTCGAACCCATGGAAAAAGGTGAGAACAAGCCGGCCCTTGACAGGATCAGCACCATCAAATGGAACACGTATAAATACTCCCTCATCCTGGTGCCAGGAGCCGGACCCGATGACCCGGCAACGCCACTGAGCGGGGAAGGCATGCTGAGGTGCCGGCTGGCCGCATTACAATACAGAAAAGGATGGGCGCCTTTCATTCTCACCTCCGGGGGCAAAGTCCATCCCTATAAGACCAGATACTGTGAAGCCACTGAAATGAAGAAGTACCTGGTCGATAAGCTGCACATACCGGCCAATGCCATACTGATAGACCCGCATGCCAGGCACACTACGACCAATATGCGTAATGCAGTGCGTATCATCTATCGCTATGGCATTCCCTTCGACAAAGCGGCGCTTACCTGTACTACCCGGGGACAAAGCGCCATGATCGAAAAAACACTGATCGACCGCTGTAAAAGAGAGCTGAACGAAGCGCCTTATAAGATCGGAAATCGTCTCAGCGCGACGGAAATGGAGTTCTACCCGCAGCTGGATGCGCTGCAGATCAATCCGCTGGAACCACTCGATCCCTAGAAGACCTCATCCCGCATTGCTTGCCAGAGCACGACTAAAAGAACAAAATGAAATACATCATCGCTGGCATCGCCGTGCTGGTACTGCCATTCCTTACCAAATCCAAAGCCGGCCCGTCCATGAAGATCGATCAGCCTTACACGGTCGATTCACTGGGCGCCTGCCAGGGTATTTCCTACCAGGACGGAAGGATCTTCCTCTATGGCGACAGAGAGGTAGGCATAGTGAGAGAATACCGGCAACAAGGCGACAGCCTCGTCTACACCAACAAGGAAATGAAGCTCACGCGCAATGACACCGACGTGATCAATCACCCCACAGGGTTTGCCTGGCGTAAAAATGCACCCTTCTTCATCGGCATCAGCATCCGCCTGAACAAGGAAGGAACATCATGGCGGGCCGTCATCTATTGCGTGGACTGGAAAGGACTGCAAGCGACAAGGCGCCTGGACGGCAACCTGCTGAATACCATCGAGGACGATGCCTGCATCCAGGGTACGCGTCCGGAATATGTCCGATACCATGAAAAATGGTATGTGGCTACTGCGGATTATGGTGACAAGGGCAACGAGGTGAGGCTCTATGATCCTAAAAACCTCAGCAAAGCTAAAAAGACCTCGGACAAAGGCGTCCTCTTTAAAAAATTCGTCTGCACACCCTGGGTGCAAAATCTCTACTGGATGGCGGACAAGGGGCTACTGTTACTGATCCAGGATCAAACGGAAGGCCGGAAATGGCGCTTCACCTACGTCGATCTGGCCGCTTCCATCGCGTCCGGCAAACAGGAGGTGGTGAAGATCGTGGACATCGACGAGCGACAGGACGAATTGGAAGGCTTCACCTTCATCCCCGGTTACAGCAAAGGCATCGCCGTGACCTCCTCGCGCCGTGACAATGTGAATTGGATGAGCATCACCTGGTAACACATGACTAAACCAACTGATCACTGTTAAAATAAAAAAAATGCAAGGAAAAAAAATTACACTATTGGTTATCGCGCTGCTATTGTATGCATCCCTCGTCCATGCCGCAGGATGGATCACCATATCCGGCACCGTGACGGACGAGAACGGCAAGCCCCTGGCCGGCGCAAACGTGGTAGTGAAAGGACAAAGAAGAGGCGCCACCACCGATGCGAAAGGACAATTCACCATCCAGGCGGAAGAAGGAAGTATCCTGGTGATCTCCAGCATCGGCTATATTCCACAGGAGCTGCCGGCATCCGGCACACCCCAGACCATCCGCCTGAAAGAGAACAGCAAAATGCTGGAAGAGGTCTATGTAGGCTATCAGCGCCTGCGCAAGAGCGACGTCACCGGCGCCATCTCCAGCGTGAAGGCCAGTGAATTGAACCTGAGTACACCCACCATCAGCCAGGCGCTGGTAGGAAAAGTGGCGGGCGTGCAGGTCTCGCAGGTCAGCGGCGCTCCCTACGGTGGCGCCAAGATACGGGTACGCGGCGTCGGTTCCATCAATGCCAGCTCCGAGCCCCTGTACGTGATCGACGGATACCCGGTGGGCGGTAACATCACCCAGGGACAGGGCAATGGAGGTAATGCAACCAACGGGTACAACCCCGGCACTTCCGGCAATGATGTCTTCATCAATCCGGATGATATAGAATCCATCGAGATTCTCAAAGACGCCGCTTCAGCCGCTATCTACGGTTCGCGGGCCTCCGGAGGCGTGGTGCTGATCACGACCAAACGGGGCAAGATCGGAAAAGGCGTACTGAAATATGATCTGCAGCTGAGCCGGCAACAGCTGGCAAAAAAGGTCAAGCTGCTAAATGCCAGCCAATTCACGGATCTTTTCGTCAACGGCAGGAATGCGAATTACAAGGATATCCTCATCGCCAAGGGCATCGCCTGGGACGATGCATTCTATTCCGATGACAATGCGACCCGGGTGACGAAGACCGGCCAGACGAAAACGGGCTGCTCCGTCTGTATCATCAAGGACCTGTATGATTTTCCCACCCAAACCATCAGGCAGCCGAAGTATAACACAGACTGGCAGGATGTGCTATATGGTAATGCTTCCGTACAGCGGCACAATTTGTCTTTCACAGGGGGTAGCGAGAATACCCGCTATCTCATCAGCGGCGGTTACCTGGACCAGCCGGGTATCCTGAACAGCACCTATCAGAAAAGGATCAACCTGCGGGCTAATATCGACGCGGACCTTACCCCAAAATTGAAGGTCTCCTCCAGTGTCTTCGTCACCAACACCGATAACCGCGAAGTGCAGGAAGGCCGCTTCAACCAGGGCCCTATCTTAGGCGCGCTGGTGTATATGCCCATTTTCCCCGCATTCAATCCTGACGGCACCCTGGCAACGGCCGATAAAGGTGCAGGCGCCCAGACCGATGGATTCGCTTACGCCTTTCAGGGGATCGAAAACCCCCTCGCCCTGGCCCAGCGCGTAAAGATCACCCGTAAGGGCACAAGGGCTACGTACATCGCCAATGCGACTTACCAGATCATCAACGGCCTTGCTTTCAGGGTAAACCTGGGAGGGGAAACTTATTCGGAGAAATATGAGTATTACTACCCCACGAACCTAAGCAGCGGGATCAACCCTCCCGGAAGCACCCAGTCCATCACGGCTGCCAATGCTTCCGCGCAGAACCTCACCACCCAGGACAGGTTGGCGGAATTTACGTTGAACTATAAGAAGACCTTTGGCCTGCATAGATTTGACGCATTGGGCGGCTATACGGCACAGGAATCCAAACAGGACATCGTTGCGGTGGCTACGAAAGATTTCACCAGCGATAATATCCAGGAGATAACCGCCGGCGGCTCCGTTCCCGGAGACTTCTCCCTGCAAACGAATTCCGGCAAGTCTACGACGACCCTGCTGTCTTACCTGGGCCGGGTGATATACAGTTACAATAACCGCTATTTTCTGAGTGGCTCCTTCCGGACTGACGCCAGCTCCCGGTTTGGCCCGAAGAACAAATGGGGACAATTCGGATCGGTTTCCGCAGGATGGAGCTTATCCAGCGAATCGTTCTATCACGACTGGCTGGGTCGGAACTCCAGCCTGAAGCTGCGCGCCAGCTGGGGCCTCACGGGCAATAACAATATCCCGAACTACAAAGATCAGCAGTATATTACAGGCGCCGGCGGAGTGGTTGTCGGGAACACCGTGTACAATGCCAACTGGGCGGGTGATATAGCAGACCCTTCCCTGGGCTGGGAGTCCACGTCCCAGTATAATTTCGGATTGGATGCCACGGTATTGAACAACAGGGTGTCATTTTTTGTCAACTACTACCTGAGCAAGTCCTACAACCTGCTGTACAACAGGAATATTTCCGCGATATCCGGCTCGACCACCTATACCACCAACCTGCGTAATTCAAACATACACAACACGGGAGTAGACTTGCAGGTGGATGTGAAGGCCATACAGACTAAGGTTTTCAATTTGAATTTCAGCGGCAACATCACGGCCAATAAGAATAAGGTCATCAGCCTGGGCGGCGCCAGCGAGATCCAGACCAACGGAGCGGAAAGAAGCTATATCACCCATGTTACGAGAGAAGGTGCACCCGTAGGATCCTTCTACGGTGTAAAAGTAGCCGGGATGGTAAGAGAGAAAGACATGGCCGGCGTCATTGCGGATCAGGCCGTGTACAAGGCCAATGGCGGCAAGTTCCCGCCAGGCTACAAATTACAGGCTTTCCCCATTTCCACTTTTTCATCTACGCCCCTGAACCCCGGCGACCTCTACTTTAAGGATAAGAACGGCGACGGCCTGATAACGGATGCGGATAAGGACGTCATTGGCTCGCCATACCCTGATTTCACCTATGGTTTCAGTATCAATGCGAATTATAAGGCCTTCGACTTCAGCGCCTCGTTCAACGGTTCCCAGGGCAATAAGATCCTGGACGGGCAGGACTATTACATCCGCAACATGGAAGGGTCGGGTAACCAGTATGCTGTCATCGATCAGCGCTACCGGAACGAGCAGCATCCCGGCAATGGCCATGAATACAGGTCGTCCCGCGGTGGGACCCAAAGCAACAGCACGCGCCTGTCCGATTACTACCTGCAGAACGGTTCCTTTTTCAGATGTACCAATATTTCGACGGGTGTCAATCTTACCCAGCTCGTCGGCATGAAGAACACCGGCATCAGCGGCCTGCGTATCTATGTCTCCGTTGACAACGTGTTCACCGTTACCAAATATCTCGGCTACAACCCTGAAGTGGACTTTAACAATGGGTCTAACCTGACGCCAGGTGTAGACTATGGAAAATATCCGTTGGCCCGCTCATTCAACACAGGTATAAAAATTCAGTTCTAATTCAAAAAGAATCTCTATGCGTAGTAATATTTCCATCATATTGTCGCTCACCTTACTTATAGGTCTTGGCAGCTGCAAAAAATCATTTGTGGAGCAAACGAACCCCAATGGCATACCCCTCGCCAATGGCTACAAAACAGAGGCGGACATCACTGCAGGTCTATATGGCGTCTACCAGGGACTGAGATCCTCCAACTGCGTCGGCGAAGGCGCCCAGCTGTGGACGGACGATCGCGCTGATGACGTGAATACCACCGACAACCAGTCCAATTCCGGTGAGCCGTTTCAGTTCACCGCCTTTTCGCTGGTACCCAGCAACAGCTACCTGATGAGCCACTGGGCCGCACTGTACACGCCCATCAACCGGGCCAACATCGTATTATCCTTCATCGATGGAATTACATTCGCCAGCGATGCAGTCAAGGCGCAATATAAGGGAGAGCTCAAGTTCATCAGGGCCTTCCTGTATTTCCAACTGGTGAGAGAGTTCGGGGATGTACCCCTGGTGACAGACAAGCAATCAGACCCCGAACAGGCAAAGGCGCTCACTTTCCGGGTGAAGAGAGACACCGTCTATACGCGGATCATCGCCGACCTGAAGGATGCGCTGAACAGCGGCCTTCCTGTTGTACAGCCCGCTGCGGGCAAGGGCCGGGTGTCTTTGCAGGCCGCCAACGCCCTGCTGGGACAGGTGTACCTGACCATGGCCGCCGCCCTGGACGCCGGCAAAACGGATAATCTCAACAACGCGAAGACCTACCTGCTGGCCGCATACAACCAACGGACCTTCACCAACCTGTCCGATATCCCCTTCGCCGACGTATTCGATGTGAACAAGAAATCCACTAACCCCGAGATCATCTGGCAGATCCAGTACAAGCAGGGGGATATCAACTATTCTTCTTCCCTGGCAAAAAATAACCAGGCGAAAGGTGAGACCATCAACTCCCTGTTCATTTCACAGGGCGACGGAGGGCTGTTCACGAAAGACCTGCTGAATGAATTCGAGACGGGTGACGTGCGTACGGACTTCTCCGTCAAATTTGCGACGGCCACCAACAAATACTTTATCACCAAATTCAGGGACGCCAGCACCACCGCCGGAACCCTTGGCTACGGCGGCAACGACTGGATCCTGCTCCGGTATGCGGATATCATCCTGAACCTGGCGGAGGTTCATATGCTGTTGAATGACGACGCAACAGCCATCTCCTGGCTGAACATGGTCCGCGCCAGGGCCGGCCGGCCGGATTATGCCACCATGATGACCGATGCGGCCTATGCGGCAAAGTATCCGACCCTGAAGCTGGCCATCCTGCACGAACGGCGGATCGAGCTCGCATTCGAGCACCACCGCTGGCACGACCTCGTCCGCTTCTTCAATCCTGCAGAGCTGGTGTCTTTCTTCCAGGCGAAAAGCCAGGCGAACTACGACAACTCACCCCTGTCGAATATCACTACGAAAGACTATTACTTCCCCATTCCCCTGGCAGAGTATAAGTTGGATCCCGTAAAAATGTACCAGAATCCTGGATATTAAAATAAAATCAATGCCTGACCGGTCTCCGGTCAGGCATTGTCAATAATTATTCATATATTTATTTTCGATAACATGTAAGCCGCATCCTTAAATACAATCTGTCATTTGATATAAACTTTATTCAAATGACAGTGACAAGTTTTACCGTCCAGTTCCACTATTCTATTGGTAATGAAAGTTTTAGCATGCTGCTACTCGCCGATGTCGAACTGCATCATTTCGCCGCCTATTACACGGCAAAGAATTTCAGAAGTGCCGGGAAGAAAGGTCCCTCGCTGCTTCCCGAACAGGAGATCCGCCGGTGGAATAGCCACTGGGTGCATAAAGACTCCAATAAGGAAACTTCCCTGAGCCTCGCAATTGGAAAAGCCATCGACCATTACGAAAATAGTTGAACGACCATAAGCGATCATCGCCACGACTGACTGGCAGGATCCCCGGACAGTGGCAGGTGGATGGTGAAGACGGCGCCCCGGTCGTTGGTGACCGCTATCTTTCCGCCATGAGAGGTGATATACTGTTTTACGATGGCCAGCCCCAGTCCCGTGCCATTGGCTTTCTTCCGGGTGACAAAAGGCTCGAACAACGTCTTGCCGATCTCCGCCGGGACGCCGGGTCCATTGTCCCTGATCGTGAGAACGATGTCTTTCCCCTGCGGGTCCCGGGCCGCGGTGATATCGATGCGGGCCCCGGAGGTCTTATGATCCAGCAGCGCGTCCGTGGCATTGTTGACCAGGTTCATGATAGAACGCTTCAGCTTACTTTCGTCGCCATATATCCGTAGTCCCGGAGGAATGTTCGTATGTATGGCTATGCTCCCGGTGCTGCTCCTTGCCTTCGCCAGCCTGATCCCTTCTTCAGCCACCTTGTTGATGTCAACGGGTAATTGTTTGGCAGGGGTCTCTTTGATGAAGTCCAGGAAGTCATCGAAGATCTCCGAAGCCTGGTTGCCGCACTGGTCGATCATGTCCAGCCATTCGCTTTGGGGATGCTCTTCTCTCATCAGGGCCGTGATGACATTGATGTTCTTGATCGGCGAACGAAGGTCATGCATCATCATGCTCATGGCATTCCCGATCGCCGACAATTTTTCTTTCTGTAAAAGTTTTTCACGCAGCTCCGCATTCCGGATGGCCTTGGCGGCATTCAGCACAAACAGCTTCAGCAGGTATAATTTCTCTGTTTTTAATTTCTCATCTTTTTTCAATACGGCAAAGATGCTGTAATTGTCCAGGCGCGCCAGTACCACTTCATCCAGCTGTATCACTTCTCCATCTCCTATAGGGGCGGACTTGACGCGGGACAGCAGCTCCTTCAGGTCGATCTTGCCTTCGATGGAGCCGATCGAAAAGATCTTTTCATACTCCGCATTGTCATGCAGCTTCCCCAGTAGGGCCATATCCGTCTCCACATAGGTGGCGAGTTGATCAAGCACATTCTGCAGCAGCGAGTTCAGCTGGTATTCATCCAGGTTGATCGATGAGATGGCTTCGATCAGCTTTTCCAGGTTGCGCAGCTTGTTATAGTCCGTTACTGCCTTGGTGGCCAGCTGCGTGATCTCTTCCGCCGCATAGGGCTTACAGTGATAGCCAACATTCTGTCCTGCCCGCGCTATGATGTCGTCGATGGTGCGATCGCTAAAGGCCGTGACAAAGATGATTTCTGCCTTGCTGTCATATTTCCTGATCTGGACGGCCGTCTCCATGCCATCCCATCCCGGCATGCGCATGTCCAGGAAGATAACGGCATAAGGCTGCCCCTCGACGACCGACCGCTTCACCAGCTCCACGCCTTCCATCCCGTTGGAAGCCTTGTGCACCGTAAAGTTGGGAATATTACTCGTCCGGGGAGTAAGTACAGAAGTCGTGGGACCATCGAAAAGGATGCTGGCAGCCTGGTCAATGCTGTCGTTTTGCAAAAAGCTCTTTTTCGGCACCAGGATCTCTTCGATATTATCCCTTACCATCTCTTCGTCGTCAATGACTAAAATTGCTGTGTTGGCGGTCTCTTTCATTACATCGGATATTTAGATATGAAATATTATGGTGCTCAGTGCGCCTTTGCCAGGTCCTTCACTGAGGAGGGTCATCGTGGCGGCATGACCTTCGAGGATGGTCCGGCAATTGTGAAGGCCCAGCCCCGTGCCGGATGACTTGGTGGTATAGCCTCTTTCAAAGATCCGTCTGCCCGTGTCTTCGTCGAAGCCATTGCCGCTGTCCCGGACCTGGAGGATCACCTGCCGGCCTTCCTGGAACAGTCGAACGGATATCCTCTTTTCGGCCGCGTGGACATCGATGGCCTCGATGCTATTCTTCAATACGTTCATGATCACCTGCATCAGCTTCGTACGATGGCCCTGGATGATAGGGCTCTCTACGATAATTTCAAGCTCCACCTGTATCCCTCTTTTCTCCATGGAGGCATACAGCATTGAAAGGCAGTCGTTTATAATGCTTCGCAGGTTGGCGGCCTTTTTTTCCACCGTATCGCCTGCGACGACATACTGGCGCTGAATATGCAACAATTCCTGGATATGGGTAATGATGCTCAATTGTTCCGAGATGGACTTTTGAACATCCTCCCGTTGGGCATGACGCGCCTGCACCAGGCTATACAGCATGGTGACTACCGCCGCCGCTTTGGATGCTCCGATGGCCTGGCTTATTTCCGGCTGCTTTGCGGAGAAGAAGTCGGCGAGCTGCTGGATATGCTCACTGTTATCCGCTTCCACGGCACGTTTGATGCGGGTGAGATAGGAGCCGAGGCCCACGATGGCATTGCCGATGTCGTGCAGGACATCAGCCGCGATCTCGAATTTTCCCTGGGCTACGGCCTTATCCACTGTAGCCTCCCGGAAAGCCAGCTCTTTTTCCAGGAGGTTGGAAACGTCTTCGATCGACACGATGAAGGAATCAGCGCATAATTTGTTGACAATGATCTTAAAATGCTCCACGATCCCGTTGAATATCACTCCATTATTGCCTGTGAACGCGTTTATTTTCTCCAGGATGCCCGGCGCCCGGCGGGCTAGCAGGTCATGAAAATTGTCTTTCTCAGTGAAGAGGGAGATAGGGGCCAGCAGGCTGCGGCTCATGGTATTCATAAATACGATGGCGCCGGTGGCATCCATCTCAAGGATGCCTACGGGAGCATTCATAATGATCGCTGAGAATTTCTGTTCATTGGCGCGGACGGCGTTTTCCATCATGAATACAAGGTTTTCAGACAGGCGTTGTGTAGGATAAACGGGACTTATTACTTTGATAGTCTGTCTTTTCCGGGCACTACTATAAAAACAAGTATTTGTACTTAGCGTATGGTTCGCTTTTATTTATTCTTGCGAAAAGGTAGGCCCGGGCGCTCATAAATCATTGAAATAAGCGATTTATTGCCCAGGAATGTGTCTGTAACCATTGCATCATCAGTCCTATATGAACAAGTCATTACTTTCCAGGATCAGCATCTTCATTTCGGTGGATCAGCAAAGTCTGAATGACTATTTCAATCCCCATGATCCGGCGCCCATTTACAAGAGGCAGCTAAGCCATGCTTTCGAAGTCTACATCATGAATTCCATCGTCGCTGTAAAAAGATATTCTGTCATTAATTACAAGGTATGTTGCAGATCCGAAGAGGATAAGCAATATATGGAACCGCTGATCTACGCCATCCGCCGGCATTTCGCCGAAAGGAAATCGTTGAAGGAATTGGAGTTCGAGAAGTTCAAACGCCGGTCCTACCTGGTGCTGTTCTTCGCCCTGGCCATCGTGATGCTTTGTCATGGAGTGCTGCCGCTGTTATTGCCTGGCACCGATCGCATCAGTTCCGGGCTGACCAATACCCTGGAGGTCTTTAGCTGGGTTATACTGTGGCGGCCCATCGATCAGCTGGTGTTCTGCTGGAATCCCTATCTGAAAGATATATCGATCATGAACAGGCTGGCCTCCGCGGAAGTAACACTTATTGAAAATGCGTAGCATGTTGATCATACTATTATTTATATACGGAGATGCTGCTGTGGCCCAGGAGGAAAAAGGAGCCGACGTATATTATTATCCCGGTAATGGCGCCTTGTGGCCATCCCTCTCTTCCAGGGTTTTCTACCAGGGCAGCTCCAGGTGGTACGGAGAGGTCAGGTATAACTATGAGGAGGAAGGAACCATCGCCTGTTCGGTGGGCAGGACTTTCTCAAAGGAAGGGCGCTGGTCCTATGCAATTACGCCGGTGGCGGGATTGTCCGGAGGCCGGCTGCAGGGGGCATCCTTCGGGCTCAACAGCTCGCTGTCGCATAATGCATTCAGCTTTTCATCCTCTATGCAATATGGATTATGCCCCGGACAGCATAAAAGCAACCTTTTCAGCTGGAGCGAGCTGAATTGCCAGCTATCAGATCAGTTTTATGCGGGCGTGACCATGCAACAATGGTCATCTTACCAGTTGGATCCTAAATGGGAGCCGGGTATGCAGATGGGGATTTGCCTGGGGAGCTGGACGATCCCCTTGTATATATTTCATCCCTCATCCAACCAAAGATATTTTGTATTGGGAGTATGCAGGGATTGGAAGAGGTAGTTCCGAATTATTGTTAACGAACAATCGTGTATCATGAAGAGGTTTTTTGTTGTGTTCCTTGTCTTGACAGTGGCATTTTTTGTACTGCTGCATTATTCTGCCTGGTGGTCGCTGGCAGCGATCGGCGCAGGGATGCTTTTCTCGGTCTATCATTTCTATATGACACGCCTGAAAGGAATGCAGTACCGTACGATCCACCTGGAAAAAGAGGTGGAGGAGCTGCACCTGCAGCTGGATTCCTCGATATCCAAGGAGCAAAAGGCATATAAGGAAGCAGAAAGGGCAAAAGACGTGAAGCGAAGGCTGCTGGCCACCGTCAACCATGAGATAAGGACGCCTATGAACGGTATGCTGGGAATGACCTCCCTGCTGGTGGAGACGCCGCTCAGCACGGATCAGCGTGAATATGTCGATACCATACGTTTCTGCGGCGAAAGCCTGCTGGTCGCCGTCAACGATATCCTCGTGAGTGACATCCTTAACTTTTCAAAATCGGAAAGGGAAGGCGAGGAGCTCGAGAAAAAGGATTTCGAGATCCGGAATTGTATAAAAGAGGTGCTGATGATGTTTGCGGGCAGGATAGCGCCCGGTGGCCCCGACCTGGCCTATTGTATGGAAGCCCAGGTGCCGGAGCAGGTCAATGGCGACAGGAAACGGGTGAGCCAGATATTGATGAACCTCGTGGAGAACGCCGTCAGGTATACCACAAAAGGAGAGATCCTGATCACCGTACGCAGCATCATGGACACACCCGCCGACGCGCACAGCTTCGGAAGCATCGGTCTTGCATTTGAGGTGAAGGATTCGGGCAGCGGGATCCCGGAAAATAAAATAGGCCAGCTATTCAAAGGTATCACTTCCCAGGAGCCGCTCAATGCCGGCGCCGCCCCCGGAGGTCTGGGACTGGTCGTTTGTAAAAAATTGGCAGGACTGATGGGGGGGACGATCACCGTGGAAAGTCAGCTGAACCGGGGCAGCACATTCACCTGCAGGCTCTATTTCTCGCCCGCCCTCAAACCGAAATATTCACCGTTGAACCCGGGATTTTCAGACGCCGGCAAAAAGATAAAGCTCACGGGCGCCACGGGTGTGGCTGACCCCGCACGCAGGCTGTCGGAGGAGTTTGCAAAAGAATTTCCGTTGCGCATCCTGGTGGCCGAAGACAATGCGATCAATCAGAAACTGACCATGAAAGTGCTCGGCAAGCTGGGATATAAGGCCGGACTCGCTGAAAATGGCAAGGAAGTGCTGGAGATGGCCGACCTGGAACAATACGATGTGATCCTGATGGACGTGCAGATGCCCGTGATGGATGGACTGGAAGCCACCAGGATGTTGCGTCTCTGTCTGAAAAAACAGCCTGTCATCATCGCCATGACAGCCAATGCCATGGAAGGTGACCAGGACGATTGCATCCAGGCAGGAATGGATGACTATATCTCGAAACCCGTGGAGATCAATGCACTGCTCACCAGGCTGGAAAAATGGGGGACTGCGATCAACGCTAAACGATCGGGCCGCATAGAGCCCGCATAGAGCCCGCCTATAAGAAGCTAGGAGAAGTCACTGCGGCTGAATATCTGTTCGTCAAAGATGATCTGTATGATACTGGGATTGGACGCAGTGTCCTCGACATGCGTTGTATTTTCTTTTTGTGGCGACATATGCTTAGGTTTTTGTAAGGATATGTGGCATTAACTATTTTTGGCAGCGGATTATTGTGCTATCGGGTGGTTATGACCATCTTTTTTCCGCTTTTCAGGTCCCTGTCGGCTAAAAAATAGCCTTCCATCTTCCTGTCCCCGACACGGATCCCGCTTATTTTTTTACCCTTGCCCTGCCTGACGATCGTGAAGATCCTGTTATCGCCCGCCTTTATCTCCACTTTGTCGAAGAGAGGTACGGAAACGATATATTGGGCATCAGCCGGCGAAAAAGGATAGAATCCCATGGCATTGAATACATACCAGGACGACATCTCGCCGGCATCATCCATTCCGGCATATGCCAGCCTGTGCTTCCCCATATCATAAAAGTGCTGCATGATGCTGTCCAGTATCACCTGCGACTTTTCCTGCTTGTCAATGAAATAGTACATATAGGGTACGCTGTGGTCAGGCTGATTACCCTGACAGTATTGGCCGATGAAGCCGGATATGTTGTAGGCCTCGACCCCATCCCATGGAAGGGTGAAAAGGGAATCCAGCTTTTTATCGAAATCATCCTTGCTGCCATAAAGCGCCACCAGCCCCCTGGGGTCCTGCGGGGCAAAGAAAGACGACTGCCATCCGTTTGCCTCCCGGTACATATATTCATAATAGGGATATTGCGGATCGAAATGTTGCACCCAATCCCCATTGGCCAGTCGCCCTCTCATAAACCTTGTCGACGGATCGAATACGTTCTTGTAATTACCTGTCCGCTTCATCAGCATATGGTAATTCCCCGTATCGCCCAGCGCTTTCGCCAGCAGGGCCACCGCATAATCGTCATACGCATATTCCAGCGTTTTCGTAACGGCGGCCTTCGTCACGGTTTCAACCACCGGATGCGCAACGTCCAGCTCTGCTATATATCCTTTATCGTTGTATTCCTGCACGTATTTGCGGGTGCCTTCCACTGTTGCATTCTTCAGCATAAGCTTATAGGCAGCCTGCACATCGAACCCGCGCAGCCCTCGCAGGTACGACCCCGTGATAAAGACGGATGCATGGTCGCCGTGAAAGAAAGTGGGCATAAAGCCCTTCGCTTCCCCCTTATCGATAAGGGACCTGATCACGTCGTTGGTAACGGCAGGAGAAAGCAGGCCCAGTAAGATCAGTTTGTTCCTGTAATCATCCCATAAAGAAGGCTCCGTATAATAGTTGAAACCTTTGTTTACCACCTTGCCGCTGATGTCGGTAAAATCTCCATTCACATCGCTGCGCAACGCGGGCCAGAGAAAGCTCCGGTACAAGGTGGAATAAAACAGTCCCCGCTGCCTTTCAGTGCCGCCCGACACCCTGATCTTCGACAGCAACGTGTCCCACGTCTGCGTAGCCTGCTTTCTCACCTCCGCAAAGCTCCTGCCCATCATCTCTTTTTCCAGGTTCGCCTTTGCATGCTGTACGCTTACGAAAGAGAAGCCGATCTGCAGCTCCAGGGGCCCGGGCGCATCCATAAAGTCGATCACTGGCACCGTTTTCTTTTCGCTTTTCAGCGAATCGATGCTTTTGATGGTATGGTTGGCCACCGCATAGAAGTATATTTTTTCTCCCGCCTGCTGAAAACCCGTGAAGACATGGTCGCCTTCCCGTTGGATCTGCCAGCTCCTCACCCGCTCGTTGGATTCAGATAAGTCCGCCAGCAACCGCTGATGCTCACCCGCCCCGTACGTATATTTATGGAAGGCGCAGCGCAGCGTCGAGGTCAGCTCCGCATTGATACCATAACGCTGAAGGTACACCTGGTAATAGCCGGGATGCGCCGACTCCTTACTATGACTGTAACCGGACGCGTAATTATCCGGCGATACCTCGCCCGTAACAGGCAATAAGGGAACATAGCCTAAATTCCAATGCCCTTTGCTGGTATGGATGAAACCATAAATGACAGTGTCCTCATACTGGTAGCCGGAGCCGCTGTGGAACTGTGTCACCGGGCTCAGTTGGACCATGGCATTGGGAAGCGAAGATCCCGGGAACACCTCGGCTCCCCAGGTTCGATGCGTAGGCTTAAACCCGATCTCGGCGCTGTCCCATAAAGTGGCGGTGCCGAGAAAAGGATTTACATACGCGGTAGGTGGCTGCTGCGCCTGCAATTGCGTGAAACCAAAGGCAAGCAAAACGAGGAACTGGTGCTTCATACCCGTAAATATACTAAACGGACATTTTTGCTCCTGTTTAGCAACCTAAAAAAACCTGGCTTGCAGCTCACCGCTCAAGGCCCCATCTCTTAGCTCACCGCTTGCAGCTTGCAGCTCGCAGCTCACCGCTTGCAGCTTGTAGCTTGCAGCTTGCAGCTAATTCAAGCCCAAATGCCGCAAAATATGATGGTGCATTTCATCAGGCCGAAACGGCTTATGGAGATATCCGTTGAACCCATGCTGCTGCAGATCGTCGTACATGTTCTCATAAACAGCAGCCGTAAACGCAATGGCGGGTATGTTCTTATTGACTTTCCGCACCTGCGCCAGCAATTCCTTGCCATCCATCTGGGGCATTTCCAGGTCCACCAGCAGCAGATCGAAGGTATGGCGCTGGAACAGCTCCCATGCAACAGAGCCGTTTTCTGCCGTTTCGATGCTGGCGCCCCAGCTGTCGAGGAAGCGCCGGGCGATCCGCATGTTGACCGCATTGTCGTCGACAAGCAGGATCCTCACGCCGTCCAGCTTCTTCTCTCCCGTGAGCTTTTCCTTCGCAATGATATTCGTACTTTGTTTAAATGATAGCTGTAAAGTAAAATAAAAGATGCTGCCCTTGCCCGGATCGCTCTTCACCTGCAGCTGACCACCCATCTTACGCACCAGCTCCTTACAAATGCTGAGCCCCAGTCCCGAACCCCCGTACTTACGGGTGGTTTCCGCATCGGCCTGGGTAAAGCTGTCAAAGATAAGGTCGATCTTTTCGGCCGGGATGCCAATGCCCGTATCCGCGACGGCAAAAAGCACCTCGGCGCCCCCGTCTGTGAGATGGCTGACATGGGCCTTCACCGTCACCTCACCGGCCTCTGTGAATTTGACGGCATTCGACAGGAGATTAAGGATCACCTGCTTTAAACGCATCTCATCCCCCACGACCTTTTTGTCCCTGGGCAGCGTCTCGATTTCGAGGGAAAGGCGGATATTTTTGGTCTGTATGGTGGTGGTAATAGCATCGGCTGCCTGCCGGAGGGTCTCCGACAGGTTGAAAGGTTCCTGCACTAATTCCAGCTTACCTTCATCCAGCTTGTTAAAATCCAGCACCTCATTCACCAGGTGCAGCATATGCTGCGACGAATCCATCAATATCCTGACATGCTCGTTCTCCTGCAATAGCTCCTGGTCCTGCATCATCAGGTGCGTAGTGCCGATGATGGCATTCAACGGCGTGCGCAGCTCGTGGCTCATATTGCTCATAAACCGGGTCTTCGCCGCGGCTGCTTTTTCCGCCCGTTCTTTCGCCTGGGTAATTTCGAATTCCGCCTGCACCAGCGAAGCGATGTGTTTCTTGTTCTTCTTTTCTTTGGCATCCAGCAGGCGCAATACCACATAGAAAAAAACGATCACCAGTAAAAAGTTGATGATGATATTCAGTTTCCGGTGGTTGTAGGCGACAGCCTCGGTTATCTGTTCGAATGCGCCGGAATGATGCGGAAGGAACAGGACGATCACAAGGAGGTTCAACCCCGTGGCGATGACAAAGGTGGTCACTACCAGGTTGTTCTTCCGTACACGGAGAAAGAAGATCATGGCCATGACAAAAGGGAACAGGTATAAAAAAGATCCCTGATCGGTTCCCTGCACATAAGAAAGGGAGAAAGCATGCAGGTTCACAAAAAAGATACTGAGCAGGGTAGGCACGGCTGACATGCCTTTCATGTTGAATAGGATGAAAACGAACAATACAAAGATGCCGGCTATCTCTATAGCGGCGCTCTGCTTCATTCCGTCAACGATATAGAAAAAGAAATTGATAAGGTTACAGCACATAGCTACTACAATAAATGTATTGAGCTGCCAGAACCTGGCCTTAGGATGGAGCGTAGGATGGGGGGCTTCCTGGTTTTTCAACGGTTAACATCTTGGATCGCTTTAAAAGTATACTAAAAATGCTACATATGCAACATTCCGGTTTGTGGAAGTTATTCTACGCCCGTAATCAGTGGCTTTACCCTGCAATTAGACCAGAATACTATGTGTAAACAATTGGTATACAGGCGTATATGATAGAATGTGTTAGTAGTTTTCGGAGGCTGGCACTATTTTGCACTGGCATCCTAAAACCCTTAATTATGGACCGCGACATTAAAATAGCGTTTACGTTTAAGCTTGACGCAATTAGTAGAGGAATTATTTTAAACGCCCGGGTCGCATTACATCATTCCACCCCTCACTATAAGATTTCCGGGATACAGATTGAAGGAAGGGAAAATCCACAGGGCAGCGTGCTTCCTGACCTGGATATCAAATGCCTGGATGTCAATGGCTCCCGTGTTTGGGTACACGTTGATTCAGGAAAGCAGTCCTTACTGGGCGATGCGATCGGCCTGGCAATAGAAGAGACATTGCAGGATGACCTGGAGACAACGACAGCGGATGGGTAAGCTCTTCATACAGAGATAATATGGAATATGGACAACTGGTATGAATTTTATCTAGTTTTATTTCATACCATGAAACACTTCCCACTCATCTGCCTGGCTGCCCTTGCCTTTGCCTGCAAAAAGGACAAGCCGCTGAACACTAGTCCCAGACATGTAACCTATCTGGTAACAGGTACCCATCTCAAATTGAATTTTATCGATTCCACCAGTGGCTTCCTGAAAGACCAGCTCTATACAGGTGCCTTCCATTATGAATTCTGGCGAAAGCCCGGCACCAGCATCGGGATCACCGTCAACGCTGCCTCTTTCACGGATACCATTTATAACTGGGAGATCCGCATTGACGGAAAGCTGGTCGCCAACGCTTTCAGTGTAGGTGGGGCTTATTTAGCGGTGCCTTATAATTAGACTGCAGTAGGAGTATTGTTTTCAAAACGATCAGAATAAGGGCAGGGAAGAGCAGGAAGTTAAAGTACAACTGCTTGTGGATGATGTAAAATCCGTCCCGGAAGAATTGAAAGGGCAGCATCCCGCATACACAAATGTAATAGACCGCCCAGAACCGGCTCCTTTCCGAAATATGCCGAAGCAGGTTGAGCATAAACCCCGTTATAAAAATAAACAGGAAAGAGCCGGCTGCTCCGAAATTGATGACAATCGTGCTCCATACGCTGTCGGCCCCCAGTGGATTCTGGTAATTTTTCACCATGCTGCCCGTGGAAACCAGGTAGGGTTTAAAGCTGATGATCGTGTTAGGGATCAGGTTCAAAAATGAAGTGAGAAAATTCCAGGGTATGCTTACCACGGGAATATCATTGGAAATAAGATAGGTGCTGGTGCTGAACCAGGTAAAAACAGGCTCCGCCAGCAGGGAATAGGCGGCCCTGTCCCATTTGAAGGTTGTATTCATTCTCCATAGCCCCATAAAGCTGCCCGCAAGGAAGCCTGCGAAGAGGACAATCGCAATTCGGGACAGCGGCCATCTCCTGGCCGCAAACGAAGTCTTATAGATCAGGTAGATCAGGAACGTTTGAATGACATACATGCGGCCACCCATGGAAAGGAGGAGCAAGCCCGTCAGCAGGGTGCCGGTCACAAGAAAGACGGACGGCTTTTGCGTGCTGAGCAGCTGGTATAAGAGAAAGAAGTTGAAGATCACCAGCAGCGTGGACATCTTACCCCTGGCGGCAATATCATAAGATCCATACCCGCCCAGCAGGGAGGCGCGCCCCAGGTAAGCAAAGAGCGCCAGCACCAACAGCAACGCCAGACCGACATAGGACACGGCCCTCGTCGTAGGGTTAGCCGGGAAAAGCTGCAGGTTCCTCTTATGGTGGACAAAAAGCCTGAAGCTGAAGTGACCGAGATAGAATGCCGGTAGCCACGACAATGTCACCAGCATATATTGGAGCAGCTTGCCTTTCGGTATCAGCCTGAAAAATCCCTGGTAAAGCTCCATGCCCGGATACCCGGGAAAAGCATTGGTCATCCCCACCAGGCAAGGCGTAAAAAGATAAAATACATAGCCGAAAAAGAACAATATCCTGTGATCTATGAGATAATATCTTTTCATCAGACCTGAAAGTATGACTTTCTGCGCCTGCCGGAAAAAGCCAATATCATCATTTTGTTAATTCCTCTAAGATAATACCCCGATCACACAAGGCTCCTAAATTGCAGGGCAATGATGACAAGAGCGCTTCTTCTTGCCTTGCTTCTCACTGGGCCCCGGCCCCTGCAAAAAGACCTTCCCGTGAGGGCATATAAGCGCGTATGGTCTGATGAATTCAATGGTGCGGCGCTCGACAGAACTAAATGGTGCTACCGGGGTTCCGGAAAAAGGGATGACGCCTATCTTAGCCCTGCCGCCATTCGTCTGGACGGAAAAGGTTTTCTGATCATAGAAGCACGGCACAGCGGCGATTCCATCCTCACAGGCATGATTGGGACTAACGGTCTTTTCGAAATACGATACGGCTATTTCGAATGCAGGGCCTCTTTGACAAGCACAAAGGGGCTTTACCCCGCATTCTGGCTTCAGTCCCCTGGGATTGGAGAAGAAAAGGGGTCGCCAGCGACGAATGGAGCCGAGTTGGACATCTTTGAATATTTTCCCAACCTGAGAACGGACGCCGTGGCCCACACCCTCCATTATGGCGGTTATGGAGCCGCTCACCAGGTTGCCGGGCCTGTCTGGGGATTGATGCAGGCGACAAAGGACGGGTTCCACACGTTTGGCCTGGAGTGGACGCCTTACGGCTACACGACTTTTGTGGATGGTTTGCCAACATTTAAAGGGAATAGCCATATCTCCCATGTACCGGAGTTCATCGTCCTGAGCCTGGGAGTCAACAAGCTCGCTGCCGGACCATTGGATGAGAAAGGGCTCCCGGACCGGTTTGTCATCGACTACGTGAGGGTTTATCAGAAGAGAGCCCGATAGATTTAATATAATGATAATTCGTTAATCACTTAACATAGATAATCTTTACGGCTTTAATACTTTCCATGTCGCCCTTACAGTCGCTTATATCCGCCGCTTTTCTTTTTCTGTTCCTTTTAGCCCGGCCTTGTGCTTATGGCCAAACATTCGATGACCTCGGCAACGTGAAGGTGGAGGAGCTGACGGACGACCAGGTCCGGCGGTTTGTTGTCGAAGCCGACAGGCTTGGAATGAAGGACGAACAAATTGAGGACCTTGCGCTTCAGCGGGGTATGAGCCCTGTGGAAGTAGTCAAGCTAAAGGATAGGGTCCAGGCGATGCGGAAAGCCATGGGGGTCGGCAATAACATTCCCCCTCCTCCCGCCTCCGCTCCCGGAGGGCGGCAGCTCGACTCCATCAGCGCACTGGAGCAACGGCCCCTGATGGATTTCAATGCAGTGTTCGCATCGCTGAAGATGAGGAATTTCGGTGCGGGCGTATTTAACAATCCCCGCATCAGCTTCGAGCCGAATATGAGGATCCCTACGCCGAAGAACTATCAGCTGGCGGCTGACGACGAGCTGCTGATCGATGTATCGGGCTACTCGGAAGCCAATTACAGGCTGAAGGTCTCTCCCGAGGGAAAGATCAGGATCCCTGTAGCCGGCGCCGTCATGGTGAATGGTCTTACGATCGAACAGGCAAAAAGAGCCATCGTCCAAAAACTCGCTTCCACTATCTATTCGGACATCAGAGGGGGGAAAACCAACGTGGAGGTGACCCTTGGCTCTATCCGCAGTATCAAAGTGACCATCATCGGGGAGGCGACAGTCCCGGGCACGTATACCCTGCCTTCCCTGGCCTCCGCTTACAATGCCCTGTATGCCTGCGGCGGTCCCAATCTCAACGGATCGTACAGGAATATCCAGGTCATCCGCAACAATGCCGTCGTGTCGACCATCGACATCTACCAATACCTTACCTCCGGCAGCAAACAACATGACATCCGGCTCATGGACCAGGATGTCATCCGGATCAGCACGTACGCCGTCCGGGTAGAGCTGAAGGGGGAGGTGAAAAAGCCGGGTCTGTACGACGTGATGAAGGGCGAGACGTTGGGCTCGCTGATACGATATGCGGGCGGATTCACGGACAATGCCTATACGGCCCGCATCCAGGTCTTCCGCAACACCTCCAAAGACCGCGAAGTAACAACGGTCAGCGAGTCAAAGATTGACAATCTCATTCCAAGACGGGGTGACAATTACATCATAGGAAAGATCCTGAACAGGTTCACCAACAGAGTCAGCATCAAAGGAGCTGTCTACAGACCCGGAGAATACGAGCTGAAAGAGGGGATGACGGTAAAAGACCTGATCGCGGAAGCGGACGGCATCCGCGAAGACGCCTTTGGCAACCGCGCCATCATACATCGCCTGAAAGATGACCTGAGCCCGCAGATCATTTCCTTCGAACCCGAAAAGCTGTTCAGCGGAGCCACGCCGGATATCCCGCTGAAAAAAGAGGATCGCATTACGCTCTACTCCAGGTTTGACCTCAAGGAAGGATATTATGTAAGTATGGAAGGAGAGGTGGCCAATCCAGGTGTTTTCCTGTATGAGGAGGGCATCACCGTACAGGACCTTATTCTCCTGGCGGGAGGGTTGAAGGAATCCGCTTCCGTACAGCGGATAGAGATCTCCAGAAGAGTGAAAGATGCGGACCCGAAGGCTCCCAACCGGAAGACGGCGATCATCTATGAGCAGAACATCACGCCGGACCTGCGGGACAGCGCTTCACTCGGCAAGCTCGTTCTTTCCCCTTTCGATGAAGTGGTCATACGCCCCGCGCCGGGCTATGCCGTGCAAAAGAACGCCGTCATCGAAGGAGAGGCCATCTACACGGGGAAGTACACGCTGGCAGCAAAAAGCGACAGGATCTCGGACCTGGTCAAACGAGCGGGTGGTCTTACGCCGGAAGCCTACCCCGAAGGAGCCGTGCTGGTGCGTACCCGGAATCTTTCCCGCGGGGAACAGTCCAACATCGAACAGGGACTGAACAACCTGCTGAAGCAAAGCTATGAAGCGGGAGGATCAACGGCTGTCGTGCAAAACGATCTGCTGAGGATGGCGCAAAAGAAGTCGGACAATGTCGGCATCGACCTTGGAAAGATAATGGCCCATCCGGGCTCCGAATATGACCTGCTGCTGAATGACGGGGATACCCTGCGCATTCCCAAGCTCCTGCAAACCGTACGCGTCAACGGAGAAGTGCTCTATCCTACATTGGTGCGCTATGATAAGGAACTGGGATTTAAGGACTATATCCTGGGCGCCGGTGGTTTCAGCGAAAGGTCCGCGAAAAAGAAATCCTACGTCGTCTATGCCAACGGATCGGTGAAAGGCACAAAGTCTTTTCTTTTCTTCAGGCATTATCCCAAGGTGAGGCCCGGAGCCGAGATCTATGTCCCGATGAAACGTGAGCGTGAACGGCTGCGGGTCCTGGAGATCGTATCGCTTGTCGTCACCCTGGCCACTTTACTGGTAATCGCATTTAAGTAATCAATATACATGACCTCGAACCGCTCCGATCAGGAACAGCCCCGGGAGTACCAGGAATTTTCTCCCCGCAGGTTTATTCTCCAGGTACAGGGATTAGGCCGCTATATATTGTCCAAATGGCTGATCATTTTGGCCGTGGCCCTCGTCTTTGGTATCGCAGGGGCTGCCTATGCCCTTACTAAGAAGCCGCAGTATGTTGCTGAAATGACATTTGTGCTGGATGAGGAAGCTACACAGTCACCGAAGAGCGGTATTTCGCAGCTGAGCGAGGAGCTGGGCCTTGGCAGCGATGCCGGAAGCGTATTCAGCAGTCCTACCAATATCGCGGAGCTGATGATGTCGCGGCTGCTTATCGAAAAGACATTGCGCAGCACAGTCAACGTGGAAGGGAAAAATGTCCTGCTGGCGGATTTTTTCCTGGACTCCCTGGACTATAGGGAAAAATGGATGAAGAAAAGCCGCTTCTATCACCTCGACTTCCTTGCAAAAAAGACGGATAAACAGGAGGCGTTGTTCGGGAATGGTATCATGCGGTCCATGTACGAGACCCTGATCGACCGGAATCTCAAGATCGATAAGAAAGGGAAGGGGACCACCATCATCTCCGTCCTCTGCACCAGCACCCACGAGCTGTTCTCCAAATTCTTCCTGGAAGAGCTGATGCACACGGTGACGCAATATTACATCGAAAAGAAGACAGAGCGCGCTAAGATGAATGTGGACTTTATCCAGCAGCGGACCGATTCTATCCGGCATGCTTACAATATAGCCTTATACGGCCGGGCGGAATTTGCGGACGCTTTTTTTAATCCCAACCGGCAGCTGCCCATGGTTACCCGCGAGCGGCAGCAGACGGATATCCAGATCCTCCGGGCCTCATACATAGAGCTGACCAGGAGCCTGGAATCGGCCAAGACAGCCCTCATGCGGGATACGCCGCTGATCCAGTACCTGGACCAGCCCGTGCTTCCCCTGAAAGTGCTGCGAAGCAGTTGGATAAAATTTGCGCTGATCGGTTTTTTCCTGGGCGCCCTGCTGGTCATAGGTTATTTTCTGTGGAAAAAGATATGGATACAGTTACAAAAGATCTGACTAAACACTAAAACTTCGACGATATGTTAGTTCGTAGAATGCTGCGCTTAGCGAAAAGAGTGGTCCTGGGCACGCCACCTCCTCCTGCCCCCGAGCCGCCTAATTTCGGGATCAAAACAGGCACGGGCACCACCATCGGCAGGCCGCGAAGGCCCATTGATGGCAAGCAATATATCAGCTTTGGCAACAACTCCTATCTGGGGCCGGAGGCGTGGATCGCTGCTTATGATCACTATCCTTACAGCAACCAGCAATTCACCCCCCAGATCATCGTCGGCAATGATGTGTTCATCGGCGGGTATGCCTCCATCACAGCCGTCAATAAGATCATCTTTGAAGATGGGGTGGAGACAGCCGATTTCCTGTATGTGTCGGACCATATCCACAGCATCACGCCCGAAGAAGGCGTGCCTATTCGTAAAAGGAGGCTGATATCGAGAGGGTATGTGAAGATCGGCGCTTATTCAGGAATTGGGATCAATGTATGCATATTGGCCGGCGTTACCCTGGGTAAGTATTGTGTCGTAGGCGCACAGTCAGTGGTCACCCGCTCCTTTCCGGACTATAGCCTCATCAGCGGTAACCCGGCGGTGCTGGTGAAAACATATTCGCCTGAATTAAAAAAATGGATTGATCCGCCCGCCGAGGGCCTTTAACATTCGGGGAAAAAAATAGAGCTTCTGCCGCAGGCTGGAGTGAGACCAGACCCATTTCATTTCCCCGCGGCTGATGCGGTGCTGCTTTATAGCCTGATCGATGAAATGATCCTGCAGCCTCCGGAGCCGCCGGCCGTAATGAAGCGCATTCACCTCCAGCAGCAGCCGGTCTCCCCGCTGCCGCAAAGTTGCCGCCATGCTCCGGCGAAGGAGCAGGTCCTTTTTATACATGACGATACGGCTCTTGCTGTAGCTTCCCGGATGGTGCCGCATCAATGTCCGGGTGTGGTCCCCTTCCAGGTATTGGAAATGAAGCCCCGAGATGGCGGCACGGAAAAGATACGCATGATCCTCCACCCCCTGCAGCCGGGTATCAAAAGGGCCGATGCGGTCGATGGCCGCCTTCCGGAACAGGCCACAGCCCAGCTCGAAAATATTCCCTTCCACGACTGCCCGTATTAATGGCCCCCCCCTCCCGGATATGCGGGGCATCCAATCCTTCATGGGGTCGCCCCACCGGTTGAGTAAAAGGATCCCCGGTGCATCCTCGCTAAAATAACGAACGGCTCCATAAACGACATCTGTGGCGGAATGCTCATCCAGGTAGGCCAGCTGCCGGCTGAATTTCTCCGGCTCCAGGAGGTCGTCGGCATCGAGGAATTGGATACAGTCGCCCCGGGCATGCAGCAATCCTGTATTCCTGGCCGCCGGCTGGCCGCTGTTCTCCTGGAAGACGTAATGGATCCTGGGATCGCCACCCATCATGCTTTGTACGATGTCAGCCGTCTCATCCGTGGACCCATCGTCGACGACCCAGCATTCCCATTGGGTAAAGCTTTGCCGACGGAGGCTTTCCAATGCCTCCGGCAGATATTGCCCGTAGTTATAGCATGGAATGACTACGGAGATACGGATGCCCTTGCTGTCAATCTCTTCCACCATTGCCGGATGATCTTTTTCAGTAGAAATATATTTTCATCAACATGATACCGTCCTCTCTCGGGCAGTGTCCTTTCCCGCAGGCTTCTTTCGATCAGCTGCTTCCATTCCGGGATGAATTTTCCCAGCCCGCCGGGAGAGCCCGTTTTGGAATCCGTATGGACCCTGTAATAGGATAAATTTTCGGTGGTATGACGAAATGAATATTTCCTGCTGGCCCTGAGCCAGAGATCGAAGTCCATGGCGTAATGAAGGCTCCTGTCAAGGCCGCCGAGCTCATGCAGCACCCCCCTCCGGAAAAAGATGGAAGGCTGCGGCGGGCAAAAGTGCGGTTTCCAGTACTGTGTCAATGTCCTGTGCGTGACCTGCGGGGTATGAAGTACGCGCAGCTGCTTCCCTTCAGGATCCACCATGCGGCAGGTGCCGCAATAAAATGAGAAGGGCTGTTCCTGGTATGCCCGGGCCACTTTATAAAGGGCATCCTGCTCATAGTAGTCATCGGAATTGATCCAGGCGGCAATCTCCCCCGTAGCAAGGGCAAAGCCTTTTTCCAGCGCTTCACTTTGTCCTGAGTCGGGCTCGCTGACCCAGCGGCTGATCCGATCGGCATATTTACGGATGATCTGTACCGAATCGTCCGTGCTGCCTCCGTCTATAATAATATATTCCAGGTGGGGATAGTTCTGCGACAATACGGACAGGATGGTCTGTTCAAGATATTGTCCCTGGTTATAGCTGGGCGTAATGACGGATATCCGTGGCCAATCCCTCGTCATGCTTTGATCAGGTTAAGGGTCGCCCTCTTCAATCCGGAAGGCATCATCTTCTTGATCCGTCGGATCAACCTGTTCGGACTGCCATTCACAGGCTCGATAGTCTCCCGGCGAAGGAATATATTCCGGACCTCCCTGTAATAACAAGGCAGGGATGAATAAAATGCATGATCCTCTTCCCGCAGCCTCATGCCATAATCGTCGTATAACCTCCGCAGGTCGGGACGCTGGTCGGGATGGAAGCGGGAGTAATCTTTGTGCAGCCTGTTCTGCTGCAGGTCAAATCCGCTGAAATGAAAGAATACCAATTTCTTTTTTGGGGCTACCCGGAATTCCCCTCCGATGTCCTCCAGGTATCGCTCATGCAGGTTCCATGGCGCCATATTATAACCGGTATGCCTCAGTACTTTTACACGGGGGAAATAAATAGGAACGAGGTTGATCCACAGCTGGTCGGTGAACAGGCCTTCCGCAGGCCGGTCATACCCCTGCGCATACGTCCTTTCTTTCCACCAGTACAGGAACCGCTCGGTATTGTGACTTTTTTTCAGGGCCAGGAACCCCAGGTTATAAAGGCCATAGTTCAGGAAGAGCTTTTCTCCCGGTGTTCGCCCATCCAATGGGATGGGTGTGACGACATGGGGGGTGAGGATGATATCCCCGGCAAGAAAGTATATTTCCATTTCCCGGAGGGGACTGTACAGGCTGATATCCGGGTCAAGGTACACGACATGCTGCGCCTGCCGTTGCTGGAAGAAATAAAGGAAGAATGCCGGTTTGAGGCAGGTGTTCAGCTCGATGATCGAATATTTTTCAGCCAGCTGCTGCATCGCCGGCTCTATGTCTGCGGCAGTCACCACTTCGAAGCCAAAGGACAGGTAGTCCACTTGTTCCAGCTTCGTATCCACCAAACCCAAAACGAATTTCCAGCCAGGCTGGTGTTGCCTGACGGATGCTGCCAGGACCTTTGCCTGTGCCAGGTAATTGTTGCTGCAAAGGGTAAATATTATTTTACTCATAGTAATGTCTTCAGGAATGAAGGAACTTTTTCACAGATGTTTTCGCCTTTGCCATCGCTCGTTCCAGGATTCCCCGGCGTTGAGGTACCACGGGCGCCTTCGGTATGGAATGAGAGAGCTGGTAAAGGTCAGCGGCCCTGTCCGGAATAAAGAACCTGGGATGCACCATCTCGCCCAATTCCCGGATAGGAATATTGGCATGGATATCTTTTTCATTGGTGGTGCGGGTTCCCCCACTGCCAAATCCTATATTGCTTACCAGGTTCACGTTGGGGGTGATGCACAGCCCATTGTTGATCATGATGGAAAAGGCCAGCGGATAATCCCAGGTATCGATCCGGCCTTCGTACACCTGCCTTGTCATGGCAAGGCACCATTCGGCTGTGTGTCGGTCGGGAAAGACGGATTCCATCAGCCGGGTCTTTTCGAACTTTTCAAACAGGGACATGGCGGGATCATATTTTTCCCATACACGTCTCCAGCCAGCCCAGCCCCAGATGGAAGCAATGCTGGAAAAATAATAGCTGGCGCTGCCGCTCTGCCTGCCAAACTGCAGGTTGGAGCCGCCGATATGCATGACCCGGTCATCGTGCCTGTACCTTTCCAGCAATTCCTGGCAGTAATAGAAGAATGTCTCTCCTGGCAGGCAATCGTCCTCCAGGATAATGCCTTCCTCTTCCTGCTGAAAGAACCAGGTGATAGCGCTGCTCACCGCCTTTTTGCACCCCAGGTTGGTATCGCTGTAGCGGGTTTGTACCTGGCATTCCCAGTCAGGGCTGACGACGGCCCTTGCCGCCTGGCAGTTCGCCGCATCTTCGGGGACGGTGGCACGGGGACCATCGCCCGCAACATACAATCGCTGAGGACCATATCTCCTGATCGCATCGAATACCCTTGCCGTGCGGTCCGGGCGATTGAACAAAAGGAGCAGGACGGGCGATTTGGTGGTGCTCATGCGGTGTGTTTTTTGAAGTCGAATACATCCAGCTGCGCCTGGAAAAGATCTGCTTCCTTATCAGGAACGAAAAATACTGGATGCGTCAAAGGAAATGTTATCTCCTCCACGGGGATCCTGGATAGCAGGTAGTTGTCGGCAGCCAGGGGATCGTCTGTCTTCGAATAGCCCAGGTTACTGATAAGGTTGACATTGGGTACGATACACAGCCCGTTATTAATGACAAGGGAAAAACCATATTGATGATCCCATGTGCTGATCTTCCCCTCGTAGTTCATCTGGAGCACATGCATGACATGCGCAGCGACGCGTTCATCCGGCAGGATGGTTTTTATCAGCCCCGAGGCTTTGAACTCCGGGTACAGGCTCATCTGCACGTCGTATTGCTCCCAGCTTCTTTTCCAGGCCGCCCATCCCCACACCGAAGGGATGGAAGAGAAATAATAGGAAGCATCCCCTCGCTTCTGTCCGAATTGCAGATTGGTGCCCGATATATGCATGACCCTTTTGTCGTTACGGTATTTTTCCAGCATGCTTTCGCAAAAGGAAAAGAAGGACTGGCCGGGCAGACAGTCGTCTTCCAGGATGATGCCTTCATTTTCTTGTGAAAAGAACCAATGGAGCGCCTCGCTGACAGCAGCTCTGCAGCCCAGGTTGGTTTCCCTGAACAAAGTCCGCACCTCGCAGTCCCAATCCACCTGTGCCACGCTTTCTCTCACCCGGGCGCATTTCTCAGCGCTGCCAGGATTGCCCTGCACCGGGCCATCCGCGGCAATATAAAGCTTGCGGGGCCTGGCCTTCCGGATCTCCTGAAAGACGAGCTTCGTAGCGGCAGGCCTGGCGAATACCAGCAGCAGGACCGGCGTCTCTAAAGGATTTGTCATATTCGAAAAGTAACTATTTAATGTTGCTCCCGTATGGCGGGAACATTAAGTTTTTGTGAACCCGTCCTCCCCAGCTGACATTCGATCGTAAACTTCCACATGGAGAGGAATCGCCGCAGGTTGAAATATTTGGAAAAAGAATAAGCGCACAGGTAATACACGATCCGGACATAGGTGTAGTCCAGCTCCCACAATTTCCTGAGGAAGACATGCATGGCATGCCAGTGATGAAGGAAATAAACTTTCTCGGGGACCTCATCCACTGAAAGAGGAAGCAGATGCTTCCATTTTTTACTGACAAGACAGGCGCTTTCCATCCATTTCCTGTCCGGCCTCCCCTCAGAATAGTGATGGATCAGCACATCGAATACCACGTACACATGATACTTCGTATTCACCTGCAGCGAATAATCGATGTCATAGCCATGGAAGCCCGGGAACATTTGTTCGTCAAACCTGAATTGATCAAATACGTCCTTCCTTGTGCAAAGCCACACCCCGTCTACGGCAATGACCCTTGCCCTGCTGGCATCAGCTCCAATGTTGGTCGTACGGATCCGATCGGCAGCCATCCCCTGTTGCTTATAATGCTGCACCAGGTTAATATGATTACTTCCGACAGGCAGGCTCCACGAGGAGGGTACCCGGCTCTTCGCATCCCCGCCGGCAACACCCAGCAGACCGATAGCGGGATCATCCAGGTGTCTGCATATCTTTTGCCCCCAGTCCCTGGTCTCAAAGGAAATATCCTCGTGCATAAAACAAAGGATGGGAAATTGTGCACGGTCTGCGCCCTCGTTGTAAGCCGCGCAGATGCCATATCTGTTTCCCGAATTGTCGATAGCGATCACCTCGTAAGGCACGCCGATGGTGCCGGCTATATGCAGCTCCAGCCTTGACAGCAGCTCCTTGTTCACAGAACAGATGATGATGGATATCATACGGCAGTGATGCTAAAAGTTGTTTTAATGTTCAGTATGCCTGCCGCACTGTCCCTTGCATGCCCTTCGAAGGTATCCAGCACGGTGAGGCGCGTGGTCGTATGCCAGATGTCGATCCACTTGTCGGCATACACACCCGCTTCGATGACATAACGTCCCTTGCTCACAGGCAGGGCAAAATGGATCCGCAGCTGATGATCCCCGGGTTCCAGCGCGAACTGGCTTCCGAAGAAATCCATGCTGTTCACATACAGCAACGAGCTGCCATCGTTTTGCAGTATCCTGAAATTGAGCTCGCATCGGGTCAGCCGCGTCAACGCACGGAAAGTAAAGACGATACAACATTCCTCCCGCGTATAGCAGCTATGCGCATCGGAGGACGTCTGCCCCTCCAGCCTCCACTCTGTAAAGAAACCCAGCTCGTTGTCCGGATAAACGCCCCTCACCCCGTTCTCGGCATCCGTCTCCGGCCCCTGGTAGCTTTCCAATATCTGGTCCACCGTTCCGATGCGCTGTACCTGGCCTTTGTCCAGCAGCAGCCCCCGGCTGCATAAATGTTTAATGGCTACCACATTGTGGCTTACAAAAAGCACCGTCCTCCCATGCCGCAGCGAGACATCCTGCATCTTACCCAGGCATTTCTTCTGGAACTCGGCGTCTCCTACCGCCAGCACCTCGTCGATGATGAGGATCTCGGGTTGGAGATGCGCCGCAACGGCAAAGGCCAGTCGGACATACATGCCGGAGCTGTAGCGCTTCACCGGCGTGTCGATATACCGCTCGATGCCAGAGAAATCAACGATCTCGTCAAACCTGCTTTTGATCTCATGTTTACGCATGCCAAGGATGGCCCCGTTCAGGAAGACATTCTCCCTTCCGCTGAGGTCGGGATGAAAGCCCGTACCTACTTCCAGCAGGGAAGCCACGCGGCCGTCCATCTTCACAAATCCCTTCGTCGGCCGGGTGATCTTGGACAGGATCTTCAATAAGGTGGACTTCCCCGCGCCATTTTTGCCTATGATCCCGAACACTTCTCCTTCCTTTACGGAAAATTCGACGTCCTTCAGCGACCAGACAAAACCTGACTGGCTCTTCTTTTGCCGGTCGTTCACCTCGGCCACCGGCTCGAATGGGTCCGTTCTTCCCCGGAGCTTACCCCACCACCGGGTGAGATCATGACTGAGCGTACCGGTGCTGATCTCTCCCAACCTGTACATTTTCGATATGCCTTCTACGGAAATAATGTCGCTTTTCATGATCGCGGATTAGATGCTATCGATAAAGTTTTTTTCTACTGCATTGAAAGTGAGGATACCCAGGCTCATGAACAAGATGACGCACGCCGTGTCGTATCCCAGCAGCGCCCAGCTGAAATAACCCTGCCCTGAGAACCCGTACCGGAATGCTTCGATGATCCCCGTCATAGGATTGGCCAGGATCAACAGGCGGTAGCTGCCGTTGCCGTAAGATGACATCGGGAGGATGACAGGGGATACGAACATGAGCAATTGGACACCAAAAGTGGTCAGGTGGCTGAGGTCTTTATAGCGGGTGGTAAGGGAGGAGATGATCATACCCGCTCCCAACCCGAGACCGGCGATGAGCAGGATCAGCAAGGGAAAGAGGAGCGCATATGCGTTGGGCCTGACCGTAGGCGTCTTTATGAGGAAGTAAGTGTAAACCAGGAGGAAAACGATCAGCTGAATGAAAAGCTTTACCAGGTTTGTCAGGATCAGCGATAAGGGAACGATGAGCCTGGGAAAGTATACCTTACTGAGAATGGGGTTGTTATCGCGCAGAAAAGTCGAGGTGCGCAGCACGCATTCCGAAAAATAGGCCCAGAGCACCAGGCCGCTGAGATAGAACAGCAGCGGGGGAAAGTCGGAATGGTAGAGATTGCCCACCCGGGCAAAGACAATGACGAAGGTGAACGTGGTCAGCAGCGGTTGAAGAAAGAACCACAGCGGTCCCAGTATAGTTTGTTTATAGATGGCGAGTATATCCCGGCGGACCAGGATGAAGAGAAGGTCTCTGTAATTCCAGATCTCTTTCAGATCCAGGGAGAAAATATTTTTTTGCGGCGTAATGGTCTCTCTCCAGGTCCTTTTCATTGCGTTCGGGTTCATGCGATTTAAAGTTAGGACTATCCGCTGGCCATCCGGCCGGACGGCTTTTACCCTTTTGTTAACTCTTTGAATAAAAAAGGAGGCCGCCACTTTGTCAGCGACGGCCCCAGGAGGTTTAGCGGATACTTATTCGAAGTAATCAGCAGCCATTAATTAGTAGAAGTAGAGAGCCAGGTACCCGTGGTAGTCCAGGCATCAGTGGAGAGAACTGCACCACGCTGTGTGGTTCCGACAAACTGTGTCAGACCAAGCGCAGCCAGGTTAACACCACCGCTGAGGGCGGGAGAGCCGGGCAGCGGCTTCAGGGCGCCGTCCAGTTTGAAATCGCCGAAAGCTCCAAGAGCGGTGTTGTTCAGGCCAGCCAGCTTGCCCAGGGTAGCCGCGTCGTCAGTGACGACAGCAGGATTGCCTTCGATGCTGGAAGAAACGATAGGATGAGCTGAGTTTGTCTGGAAGATGTTGTAAGCGATCAGCACGGAATCAGACAAAGAAGCATTCTTGGCAACCAAAGGCTTGGTAGTAGGCGTGCTTACGACTGCCCAGGGCTGTGCTTGTGCAATGATCAGGCTGTTTACCAGGCGGAGGCGGGAATTTCTTCTGAAGAAGATCTCTCCGTCATAGTAGTTGTGGTTGCCGTCACCCGTTGCGCTGGCCGTATCAGCAGGGCCGATGAAAGTAGCGTTGGCGATGAAAGGCAGCGTATGAGGACCAACAGCTGTACCGCTGGCATCGTTGTCGCTTTCAATACCATGAGAACCGGAGTTGTCATTGATATTGAGTCTGTAAGCGATGATGAACTGCAGGTTGCCATGGTAGCCTTCGTCGAAGTCGTATTCGTCATCCTTAGGGCTGAAGTCCAGCAGGTGGTCGCAGTTAACAGAACCGCCGAACCATTCGAAACCGTCGTCGCCGGAGTTGGAGACTTCAACGTGGTTGAACACGGTGCCGTTGCCTACGCCGCAGAAAGTAACGCCATTAACTTCCTGGTTGGGCTTGAGAACCACGCCGCCACCGAACTCAAAACGGTTGTAAGTGACGGAGCCTGAATTGTCGGCATCGTTGGTGCCGCCATAGCTGTTGCGGGGATCAGAAGAGGGAAGCGCTTCGAAAGTATTCGTGGTCGCGCCGGTAGCCGTGTGGATTGTAGCATTGCCCAGGAGGACAAGACCGCCCCAGTCGCCGAAATGACGGGAGCCGGCAGGCTTGGTAGAAGTCCAAACGATAGGTGAAGTGGGCGTGCCATTGGCAATGATCTTGGCGCCTTTCTGAATTACCAGGGTACCCTTATTATTGGCGAGGTTGACCGTGTCAGGTGCAACACTACCAGCGCTGCCCTTGATCGTTACACCAGCGTTAATCCGCAAAGTTACGCCGGGGGCAACATACACGATGCCTTTCAGGTAAGTAGTCCTTACAACCGTTGTGTCATGGGAGATCGTTCCTACCAGTGTGTCAACGCCCGAAGCGCCACCGGACACCAGTTCTTTGCTCTCGTGAAATCCGTCTTTTTTACAGGAGCTGGCGAAGATCACAGCTACACCCATGCATGCGAAAATGAGCTTTTTCATTTGTCGATTTTTAATTAATTGGTTTGAAATTAAGGTCAGTTTTTAGGGTGGATCGGAGAATGCGGAGAATTACGTTTCGAATAAGGACGTGAAGGTAGAGTGCCAACATGATCGAATGATTAACGCAGTATTATCATAAAGGAACGTTAATGTTAACTAAATAATTTTATCAACAAATAAGGATGCCCCGTCGACACGACGAGGCATCCCTCAAAAAGGGCATTCGAAAATAATCAGCATGTCTTCGAAAGACTAGTTGGTAGCAGTAGAAAGCCAGGTACCAGTGGAAGTCCACAGGTCACTGGTGATAACAGCACCGCGTTGCGTAGTGCCTACAAATCCGGAAGCGGATAAGTTAACACCGCCGCTGAGAGCAGGAGATCCGGTGGTAGGAGCCAGGGCCCCGTCCAGCTTGAAATCTGCAAAGGTGCTCAGTGAGGAGTTGCTCAGCCCGCCCAGCTTGGCCAGCGTAGTCGCGTCGTCGGTGACTACGGAAGGATTGCCTTCGATGCTGGAAGTGACAACGGCATGCGAGCCATTGGTCTGGAAAATGTTGAAAGCGATGAGTACGGAATCGGTGGTCAGATTAAATGCGCTGGCAACCAGTGGCTTGGTAGTAGGTGTGCTCACTACGGCCCATGGCTGTGCCTGGGCAACGATGAGGCTGTTCAGCAGTCTCAGGCGGCTGTTCCTTCTGAAGAAGATCTCGCCGTCATAGTAGTTGCCGGGTCCGACGCCGCTGGTGGTGTCGGCAGGTCCGATGAAAGTAGCGTTGGCGATGAAGGGCAGCGTATGAGGATTGCCATTCGTTGCGCTGGCATCATTGTCCGTCTCGATGCAATGGGAGCCCGAATTGTCATTGATGTTAAGCCGGTATGCGATGATGAACTGCAGCTTACCATGGTAGCCTTCATCAAAGTCGTATTCGTCGTCTTTGGGGCTGAAGTCGACCAGGTGGTCACAATTGACGGCGCCGCCAAACCATTCGAACCCGTCATCGCCGGAGTTGGTGACCTCAACGTGATTGATCACGGTGCCATTACCCACGCCGCAGAAAGTCAGACCGTTGACTTCCTGGTTAGGCTTGGCGATCACGCCACCGCCGAATTCCAGGCGATTGTAAGTCATGGAGCCGGAATTGTCAGCGTCATTGGTGCCGCCATAGCTGTTACGGGGATCAGAAGAAGGAAGTGCTTCGAAAGTATTGGTGGTTGCACCGGTAGCAGTGTGAATAGTAGCATTCCCCAACAGGATGACGCCACCCCAGTCGCCGAAATGGCGGGAGCCGGCTGCAGCCGTAGAAGTCCAGACGATAGGTGAAGTGGGCGTACCATTGGCTATCAGCTTCGCGCCTTTTTCAACGACCAGGGTACCTTTATTATTGGCAAGGTTGATCGTATCGGGAGCAACGCCACCGGGGCTGCCCTTGATCGTGACACCGGCGTTGATCCGCAAAGTCGCGCCGGGGGCAACGTATACGATGCCTTTCAGATAAGTGGTTCTTACCACCGTTGTGTCATGGGAGATCGTTCCTACCAGTGTGTCGACGCCGGAAGCGCCGCCGGACACCAGTTCTTTGCTCTCGTGAAATCCATCTTTTTTGCAGGAGACAGTGAAAAGCGTAGCTACGCCTAAGAAGGCGAAAATGATTTTTTTCATCTAATGAAGGTTTTAAATTAATGGAAAGGTTTGATTGTACTTACACTGACTATTTTCGAATGTTGGATGAAGTTAGTAAGGCAACATGACCGGATCATTAACACGATATTAACAGAAAGAGATGTTAGTGTTAAGCGATCTCCTAGTTATTATAATTTGTTTGCAGGGGAAGAAAATTAGTCCAGTCTTTCAACCAATTGTCAGTGCCCAATGCCCCCCGGTAATCCACTTTATTAAAGAAGGCATCATCAAAGGGAGCATCGAAATGGGCGCCAGTCAGCAAAGGAGATCCTGTCTTCGGCATGGGGTCCGGGTGCCGGTCATAATTGAAAGGATCCGTCAGCACCAGATCATTGGTGTTCAACAGCAGCTGGTTTCCAAACGGGGTTTGGAGCATATATTGTTTAAAGTCGGCGGAGGTGGCTGTGCCAAAGGTGCCCGGCTTCAGGTAGAATGCTCCTGAGCTGTCAGTACAGTGAACGATGGACCAGGTGAGATCGGCTTGTCCATTGGAAATGGCCGTCGCCACGGCGGCATCGTCCAGGTACCATCCTGCTTTGGGGAAGCTGAGGACCACGGAATTCCTGATATGGAACTTTGCGCCGCCCAAAGCAACGAAGCCGGCTGCACGATGACCTGTTTCCGAATATTTGCTGCTTGTCTGCGCCGGGTCGGGTCCCAGCACTGTCAGGTTGGAGATGGACGGCAAGGTCGTGTCGTCACGGATCAGCATACCCGCCAGGGCGTCGCCCGGGTAATAGCTGCTCTGGTTATCCGGAAAATAAGGGTGACGATAGGCTAAAATATATTGCAGTCGTCCCGTATATCCCTGGTGCAGATAGAAGTCGGAGCCAACGGATGCATAAGAGGCCAGGTACTTTGCATCACAATCCCCTCCCGCAAACTCGAACGACGGGTTCAGGTAGGAGTAGCTCACCTGTACATGCTCGATGCTGGTGGTCTTCGAAACATTATGCAAATAGAGCCCTGCTGTTACATCACCCTGGTACCCCCCGGCAAATTCGATCCTCACATAATGTAATGTCCCCGAGGTGGCGGACGACGGGGCGCCCGAATTGCCATAGATCCAAAGGCCGTTCCAGCGATGGCCGGCATTGGTGTTGTTGCCTGATATGCCGACGCCTGCAGTGCCGGCATAGGCGGTGCTTGTAAAAACGATGGGGGCCGTGGCGGTGCCGTTTGCCTGAATGGTCGCTCCTTGCCCGATAATGATGGAAATATTATCATCGACTTTAATCAGCGTGCCCGCGTCGATGATAAGGTCCTGTCCGCTATCCCTGGCCAGCCAGGTGGTGAGGATATACACCGTATCCTGGAAAAGATGGATTGATTTTCCCGCCAGTCTGCTGTCATTTCCTGCGATCGTTATTTCCGGCTTGGCCCTTTTTATGAATGGCGAATATTTTTTACAGGCTTGCCCGTACAGCATCAGCAACGGGAGGATGACGGGAACCAGGAACTTATTTTTATTTTGCGACATGTTTGTAGTCATTTGGAATTCTTAAAATGTGTAAGAAACCGAAAATGAATAGGCTCTTTGGGGATCGATGCTGATGGGCGTATTATCGACACCGGCGAGATAATTGGTCGTCTTGCCGCCTGGCTTAACGGTCACAGGGGTGTCGAACTTCTTATTGCCATTGAGGTCCTGGTATAGAATATATCTTTTTTTCAGCAAATTGATCACATTCAGTTTCAGCTTACATTTATTTTTAAACAAGGACTGGCCCAGGACCAGGTCGACCATATCCCTGGATCTCACCCGGTAGTGTGGAACCATGGGAATATTTACACCATTGGCAAGATGCACCGCCAGATCGGAGGTTCCCAATTCATTGATATAATCACCTGTTTTATTATAGGAAGCCGTGATCTCAAAACTGTTGTTGAATGCCAGCAGGCTAACGCCTCCATTCATGATATAATCCGGCTGGCCGGTGAGCGTGTGTTCGCTGAAGCTGCTGAGCACAAAGCTATTGATCTGCTTGCCCGACACTTTCGACCGGATGATGGATGCGTTGCCGAAAATGGTAATATGGGCCAGCCAGGGCGCGAAGGGTATGAAATCGAGCTTTTTCCTGAACTCTGTTTCCAGGCCCTTTACATAGGCCTTCCCGCTGTTGATGGCGTATTTGGTGCTATAGTCGTTGCCCAGATCGGCACGGGCATACTCGATAGGGTCCTGTATATTTTTATAGAAGGCGGAAAATGAAATGATCTCTCCGGAAGAAGGGAACCACTCGAACTTGAGATCATAGTTGCGCAGAGAGGTACTTTTCAGGCGGCTGTTGCCGGAGGCCAAAGAAAAGGATGCCAGGTCATAGCGCTGGTAATCGGCCAGGTCTTTCAGGTCCGGGCGGATGACAGTATTGGAATAGGCGCCTCTGATGTTTATATCAGGGATGGGACTATAGACGGCATTTACAGAGGGAAGGAAATTAAAGGTTGTCCGGGACGCAAATTTTTGAGGCTGGAGCTCGGGGTCCTCGAAATTGCTGTAATACACCGGGCTATACAAATTCACCGTCTGCTGGTAGCTTTCCACGCGTAGTCCCCAGATGATACGGATCTTCTTTCGGATCGTGTTCTCAAGACTTTCATAAGCCGCCAGCAGGCTGCTGCCCGAATTGTAATTTCCGCTGCCGCCTAACAACGCTGCGGTACCCACGTCTATGCCCGCCCCATAAAAAGGAACGTAGCTGGAAGGTGCCATCAGGCTTTCTATCGACGGACCGCCAAGATGGGAGACGGGAAGCACGGTGCCGGTGTTTTTCCTTTCCCTGTTCTGGAAGAGGATGCCGCCTTTCAACAGCTGCTTATTGTTCAGCAAACCAAAGGGGGTGGTGAGATTGAATGCCCCCCCGTATATGCGATCTTTAGTAAGGCTCCAGGCCCTGCTGTTGATCACCAGCGCCTGGGTGAGATCGGCGGGATTGGCGCTGGTATAATAATTCCCGGTTACGGAGTCGTATGTCAGCACATAGTTCCTGAGATCAGGGGTATTGGTTGTAATGGCAGTCGTATTCACATTCCACTCCAATTTCGTTTCATTGTTTTTCCCTGTCCTGTGCTCGCCTCCCAGGATGCTGTTCAGGATGCTTTTTTGTTCGATATAATATCCCAAACCCAATATCCTCTCGGGTCTGCCTCCTACAGGAGGGTTTGGGGTATATGCCTCCGTGCTGATGATCATATCCGGGCGGCTGGTAAAGGTGCTGTTGAACACATTGGTATAGAAGTTCTTTAGTGACACCTTGTTATTGCCAAAACGATAGGCTATATTCAGGATTCCCCCGAACTCGACGGTGCCACGGTAGCGGGTGTCTTTGAAGGAATAGGAAAACCCGCGGATCGTATCATGGGGTGAGCCTCCGATGGAAAGCAGCGGGTCTCTGACAGTGGTCTCCTGTTCAATGATCTGTATCTTGCGGTAGTTAAGCGCAGCCACGATGCCCAGCTGGGTGTCATCCTTGAATTTAATGGTCTTGCCATAGCCCAATTGTCCGGTGGGATTGATCCTGGCAGGTCCGTGATTCATTGGCGCAAGGTTATTGGGCAGCTGCTTTAAATACCTATATTCTTCCTGCAGGCTCAGATCCGCGATGGTAGTCCTGCCCGCGCCGGTGGGAAGGCCCTTTGGCAGATCGCGGATGCTCCCTCCGTATCCAAGCCATTCCATTTTACCTCGCCGGTCGCCATAAAAATCCTTTCCATAGGTGCCGTCCGCAAATCCTCCCTGCAGAAGGAGGGAGAAAAAATCGGTGGAAGGGAAATCCTTGGTATTGATCTGTACAATGCCGCCTCCGAAGTTGCCGGGCATATCCGGTGTGGCGGTCTTATTAATGGTGATATTATCCAGGACGGCGGCGGGGATCAGATCGAAAGCAAAGGCATTCCGGTTCGTTTCCGTGCTGGTCATTACAGCCCCGTTCAGCGTAGTCTGGTTATACTGATCTCCAAGACCCCTCACCACGACAAAGCGATTGTCTTGTACGTTTACCCCGGATACTCTTTTGAGGATCTGACCGGCGTTGTTGTCGGGTGTTTTACGAATAGCTTCCAGGGATATGCCGTCCGACATGGCCGCACTGCGTTTCTGGGCCGAGTAGACGGAGGACTGCGATTCTTTTTTGGCACTGGCCGTGACCACCACCCCTTGCAGCTCTTTGGTGGCTGATTCCAGCAGGATATCCTGGAAAGTGCTTTCCCCGGGCTTAATAACTACACCGGTGATCTCCTTTGTTTTGTGTCCCGTATAGGAATACCGTATGGTATAAGTGCCCTCGGGAAGGGAAAGAATGTAGGTTCCATCCGTGATCGTGGTGGTTCCGTATTTGAGGCCTTTCGCCGTGATGGTTACGCCGGCCAGCGTTTCATTGGTGGCGGCATCCTGGATCTTACCGGTGAGCTTCCCAGACCCTTTTTGCGCAAATACCAGGAGAGAGAGCTGGAAGGTGCAAAGCGACAAAAGGCACAATCGTATCCAGGTCCTGTTGATATGTTGATGCATTGCAGTCAATTCTTTATTTTGGAAAATTATAGTTCGTCTTCAAAGGGGTGAAGTTGGTCCATGCCCGGAGCCAGTTATCGCTGCCAATGGCGCCGGCATACGTTACTTTATTAAAATAAGTGTCGCTGTATTCGGCGCCACTGAAGTCGGCGCCGGTGAGCACGGGCGAACCTTCTTTCGGCATAGGGTCGGGGGCATCATAATTAAAAGGATCCCTGAGCATAAGATCCCCGGTATTTTTATACTGCCGGTCATAGCACTGCACCAGCATATATTCTTTAAAATCCTGGGAATTAAAAGGAATGTATGCGCCTGGCTTCAAATAGAAGGCCCGGGCGCTGTCATTGCTATGCACGATGGAATAGGTGAATTCGGATTGCTTACTGACCAGGGCAGCCGCAACAAGAGAATCGTCCAGGTACCACGCCCCTTCGGGGAAGCCCAGCAACAGGGAGTTGCGAATACGGAAATGCGCATTGCGCGAAGTCACCAGCGCCGCAGAGCGGGAGGATACGGTGTCGGTGTAGGCGGCGGCCGAGCCATTCTGTGCATCGGGACCTATCACGGTGAGATTGGAAATGATGGGATTGGTATAAGGTCTTTTTGCCGTATCATAGGGGTTGTTCTCGATGTATACGCCGGCGAGGACATTGGGCGGGGCAGGGTTGTTGGCGCCGAAAAAAGGGTGCCGGTAGGCAAGCACATTTTGCATTTTTCCGGTGTATCCCCGCGTGATATAAAAGTCCACCGACCCTCCGCAGGCATAAGACAACAGATTGCGGGCGTTGAATGTGCCTCCGTCGATTTCAAATGCGGGCTGGCCCTGTGCATAGCTTACCTGTATATTCTCCACGGTGGTCCCGCTGCCAACCCCGCCAAGGATCAGCCCGGCAAACTCGATCCTGATATAGCGAAGCGATCCGGAGAAATCAGCCGGGTTACCGCTTGCGGCAGCGGAATTGTCAGCGGCATTTCCCTGGATGATGATCCCTCCCCAGTTCTTGTTCTGGGTGCCGGGAGCCGATGCACTGGTAAATACGATCGGGCGATCGGGCGTGCCATTCGCCAGCAGGGCGCCCCCGGGTTTTATCGTGATCGTCGCAGTTGCAGCTTTTAACACCGTGCCTTCATCGATGAGCAACTGTTCGCCGGCCTCCCTGGTAAAAGATTCGGAGACATTGTAAACGGTATCGCTATACAGGTGTATGACCTTGGGTCTGTTCACGCTGTTATCCGAACCGAAAAAACTTTTGATGTCTTTTTCCGGCTTTGACGCGGATATGGTGACGTTTTCAGCCTTTTTACAACCGGGTATGCAGAGAAGCGCTAACCCCAGGCAGCTGATGGGAAACGTATGACGCAAATGTTTTTTCATTTTCTATCTGAAGAGGTATGAAACAGTTAGATAATAGGTGCGCTGGGCTTTTATGCTCAGGACGGTGTTGTCCACCCCGCCGTTGAAAAAACCTCCGCTGTTGTTCTTAATGATAAGGGAGAGAGGCTGGTCGTACTTCTTATTGCCATTCAGGTCCTGGTATTCGGTGTAGGCGCTGTTGGTAAGGTTATTTACGCCCGCGATCAGCTGTATCCTTGCTTTAAACAATTTTTGAGAGATCTGGATATCCAGCTGATCCCTATCCTTTACCCTGTAGTCAGGGATGGCGGAGACTTCCGCGGCGTTGGGCAGCCTGTATCTGGTGCCCGAGCCCAGCGCGGAAATATAATCCCCTATGCGGTTGTACAGGACGGTTAACATGGGACAGCGGGGGACCTGTATCACCACACCCGCATTCATCGTACGATCGGGGCTTCCGCTCAGCTTGTGCTCGACAACATTCGGGGTGACGGTACTTTTGATGGCGCCTCCTGAAGCGGAGGACGTAAGCCAGCTGCCGCCTGCAAAGAAAGTGAGATCCGTGAGCCAGCCGGCATCGGCAATAAAACTCAGGTTCGTTCTGAATGAGGCGGTCAATCCACGTACATCCGCGGATGGAGTGTTGTAAGGAGTGCTGGCCAGGTTGCCCACTGAATTTGAATACGGTGACAGGATGTTTTCGATAGGTTGATCTATTTTTTTATAGAACCCTGCGACAGCGATATGGCTGCCGGTGTGGGGGAACCAATCCACTCCTATGTCATAATTGCTGACCAGCGAGTTTGCCAGCAGTTGATTGCCCGTAGTGACCATGAATGAAAGGGCATCATAATGCCTGTAAGCCGATAGTTCCTGTAATTCCGGCCTGCTCACCGTCCTGAACCCGGCCGCATGCAGCTGAACTTTGGAGAGGGGACGGTAGACGAGCTCCACGGAAGGCAGCACGTCGGTATTGGTGACCCTGGTATTTTCGTCTATGGTGAGAAGCTGGGGATTTTTGAATCCTGCACTATAGGCATATTGGGTGCTGGAGACCAATTGGCTGTTGGATTCCAGGCGCAATCCCCAGTTAAGGGATAAGGATCTCATCAAATGATCTTCCAGCATGATATAGGCTGATCCAAGGTTGGAGGAAGCGACATAATTACCCCTGTTGGTCCCATCGATATACGCGCTGTTGCTGGCTGCAAAGATCGATCTCCCATTGATGAAGTAATTGGCTACGGTAAGTCCTCCGGGAAAGTAGCGTTCCGGCGCAAGGAGATCGTTTAAAGAATAATAACCGGTCCCCCGTGTCAATAAAAGATCGCTGTGGAGGACCCTGTATTTGGATTGAATGCTCACCCCGCCGGACAGGACCTGCTCCTGGCCGGAGACATGAAAAGGAACGAGGATGCCGACCGAGCCGGTGAAATTATGCTCCGTGGCGTCCCTCCATTGCCTTGCCGAATTAGTAAAGCTGGGGTCGATCGTACGCTGACTATTGGGATTCAGCGGATCGACGCTCAGTATCACCTGCGGGCGGGCTATTTCATAAGTATTGCCATTTACAGTGTCCTGCCTCAGCAGGAAATTGCGTTCATCCGGGTTTTGCTGGCGGAGGTAGGCATAGGATGCCTGCCAGCTCAATTTGAATTTGCCGTCGCCTCCCAGGGCATGCTCGCCTGACAATTGTGTATGCAGGAAGGTCGTCTGCTCCGTGAGATAGTTGATCCCTGTGTGAGCGAGGCTATCTTCATCCGGCTTGAAAAGCTGTGATCTCCGGGTATAGGTATTGGTAAAACGGTGGCTGAAAAAATTCTTCAGGGAGATCTTGCTATTGCCAAACAGGATAGATGCATTCAGCGTGGCGCCCAGCTGAGAGGTATAACGATAATGGATATCTTCGGACAACGACTTTACCAGGGGTTTGCTGCCGTCGGCAAATGGGTAGAGATTGGCTGGCAGGTCCGGCACCGCCTGGACAGTGGATCCATCGATGCGCTCGGCGCCCTGGTGGTTGATGAGAGCGAGAATGCCGATGGTCTCCCCCTTTTTTAAGGATATCACCCTGCCGAAGGCTAACGCCACGTTATCGTTGGGCTTGGCGCTGCCATGGTTTACAGGTGCCAGGTTATTGCTAAGTGCCTTCGACTGGGCCACCTGTTCCTGCGGGTTCAGCTGGTCGAGAGAAAATTGAGACCGGGTGGTCGGGAAAGCGCCAGGAAGGTTTCTCACAGATCCTGGAAAGCTCAGCCATTCTCCTCCACTGCGCTTGTCGGAATAAAAATCCTTTCCCGTGGTGGCGCTGGAAAATCCACCGCCAGCCTTTATGTAGAAGAAATTGTGATCCGGCATGTCCCTGGTCCGGATAGCGATGGTCCCTCCGGCAGCTCCGGCAGGAATGGAGGAGCTGGCTATTTTGAAAACACGCACTTCTTCGATCGTTTCTACGGGAATAAGATCCAGGGGCCAGGCCCTGCCCGTGGGGCTGAAGCTGGGCAAAGGCGCGCCGTTGAATAGCACCTGGTTGTACCTTTCTCCCATTCCGGATATATTCAGCGAGGAGAGATAGGCAGCACCTGCTTTGTTCTCTACGATCACACCGTTTAACCGCTTCAGCAGCTGCGCGCCATCTTTATCGGTGCCCGGCTGAATGGTTGTAGGTCCAAGCCTTGCTATCGTTGAGTCATAACCAGGTGTTTGAGCTGCGGCGCGCGTACATGCTAACAATAGCAGTATGGAGGAGCAGGCAGGCAATAGAAAGCCCGCCCTGCGTCTTTGATTGAGCACAGGCATAAGTTTTGGGTCGAATGGCTAATTTTTCCAAAACTAGCTTATGATGAGAATGTTTGTGTTAACGGATCATTAACATCCTATTATTTTTGAAGGCCACACAGAAAGGATCACTGCAGTGATTGAAATGCTTTTTCAAGAATAGGATCCTTCCCATTGCTCTCATCGCTGGGGGAAATGTTGATAGGAATGTCCGGAACGATACCATTTTCCACCGGCGCTTTGGCGGAAGATAGCGTAACAGTTGCAGTATACTGCAGCTTCCATCCATTGGAGAGTAGGTAGTCACCTGGTATGCCGCCCCCTCCTCCCGTCTGATCGCCGATCTGGGTTACGTTCTGAAGCCCGGACAGGTAGAGTACAAAATCATTGCAGGCGCTGAAGCAGGCACGATTCGTCAGCACGACGATAGGTTGGCCGTAATGGACGCCCGCAGGTGATATATAATAAGGCTGAGGGGCCGTATAATCATCATGTCCGGGCCCTTTCTTAGACAGCTCAAACTTCACCAATGTTCTTGCCGTGATGAAACGCTGGAACATCCTGTCGGCATTTGCTGTGCTGCCCCCTGTATTATCCCTTACGTCAATGATCAGCCCCTTCGTTTGCGCCATGTCTGTCAACACCTTATCTATTTGCTGATCGGTGACGTCATTGGCAAAGCGCTTATAATACAGGTATCCTACGCCGGACGATATCTTATAGATGAGGGGGCCGCTGGTGCTGTATGCATGCTGCAGATAGGTATTGACAATATTCTCGTAATTGAAGTTGTAAGGGTAGGGTTTGTAGAAGCCCAGGTAAGTGAAAGTATCTATGGAGGAGGTGAGAGTAACATGACCGTCCTTCAGCGCTGCCAGCATGTCCGATAAGACGCCGAAAAGCTCCGTCTCCGGCATACCGTCGCGGACCTTTGCACGGAACGGCCCATAAGCGCTGTCCCAGTTCACTCCTTTATAAGGAAATAAGGAGTAATGTTTATCCATGACTGTCCAGAGCTCGTCGAAGACGGCAGTGGCGTTGACGGCTGGGTCTTTGAGGTTCAATGCTTTTTCACACCCCGTGGTCGTCAGCAGCAGCGCTGCGGTAAACAAGACGCCGGTAATTCTTATCACCCAATGACGGTCATGCATAGCTAAAGTGTTAACCTGTATATAATTCCCCCACTGTGAACGGCCTGTCGCACCGCTCTGAGGTCGTCGATCCTGTAATAATCCCAGCAGTAAGCCAGGCTGAACATTCCCCGGGCGCCCACTTGCCTGTTCAGCGACAACGCATTTTTCAACCGCATATACGAAGAGAAACTGGCTATTTGGTGCCGGTTGCCCGAACCTCCAAAAGAAGACAGCCCCGATTCCTGCCCATAAGGAGGATGGATCATCCAGGAGACGACAGGAATATTCATCTGGTCTGAAAGTGACCATATATTATTAAGGGAATAGGCGACGGCGCCCGACAACGCCAGGGAGGCGGCAAAATCAAATGATGTATTGTTATTGACGATGCCCGCGTAGCTCCTGCTGTCATACAACACCATTAGCCCGCCGCCAACCCCTCCGCTCCACGCCCCACCTGCCTTCTTCAACTTATACAGCCAGCTATACGCCCCATCGAAGTATTTCACGCTTACCTCATATTCCGGGTGGTTCGACATTGGTAAGCTTCCTCCTATATAATTGATGGATAACGCATGGATGCAGCGATCCCCCTCGTGCGTTAGGGAAATGGACGCTCCCGGAACAACGCCTGAAAAAGGGGCCGCGCTGAAGTTCTTATCTATGATAGAGGATCTCACCAATTGAAAGCCGGGAGAGATTTTCCATTGCGCGAAACAGCCCCCGCTCATCAGCAGCAGGATCATCGCATACCAGAACTTAATAAGATGAACCATTGGCGTGCAAATAAAGATATTCCCCGTTGATGTGTATAAGATTTTTAAATGAAAATAGAATAGTAACAGTGCGTTAACAATTAGTTAAAGGGAATGAATGACCTTTCTTGTGTCAACGGAAAAAATCTTTTCTACAGATCTCACCCCTTTAAAACGCTTTCTATCCAATTTCTATTAAGCCAGACCCCGGTTGCTTAAGCCCTTTGCCGAACCTGTTTCTAAATGGTGAGACCCAATGACCAAACACGACCTGTCGATCGGTATGAACGGTTCTATGCTGGATGAGCAGCCTACGGGAGTGGGAGTTTATTCATTCAATCTGATCAATCATCTCTTCTGTCTTTATGGAAAGGAGGGAGGTAGGAAACTGACGGTATTTTCACCAACGCAGACCTTGCTGGATAAAGGTCTTAAAGTGGTGAAACTATCTGAATTGCTGCAATCTTCAAAATATGGCAGGATAGCGGCGTTCTGCCGCTTCCTCTGGAATACTTTCTCTTATCCATTACAGGCGCGGAATTACGATCTGTTGATCAGTCCAACGACCCACGGCAGCTTTTTACTGAAGAACCAGGTCATCACCATCCATGACCTGCTTTCACTCCGGTACAGGCATATCAGCACCCACCAGCGGCTGTACTTCAAATATCTCCTTCCATTGCTCGTGTCGCGTGCGGCGCTGATCCTGACGGTGTCGGAGACTACCCGCCAGGATATCATCCGTTTGTTGAAGTGCCCGGAAGAAAAGGTAAAGGTGGTTTACAATGGGTATGATGAATCCCGTTATTTTCCCCAGGCGGGAAAAGATAATATAATATACAGGGAGTATGGGTTCAAGGATTATTTGCTGGCGGTGGGACCTACCTATCCGCACAAGAACCTGGAAATGCTTTTGCTGGCTTACCATGAGCTTCGCCCCGCCGTTCGCAGCCGGCATCCCTTGGTAATTGCCGGCGGAAAAAAGGAATATACTAATTATTTGAAGCGCCGGGTTGAACAGCTGCACCTGGGTACGGATGTTTATTTTACGGGGTATGTACCAATGACCCTGATGCCTTCACTGTATCGTGAAGCCCATGCGCTGATCTTTCCCAGCCTGTATGAGGGCTTTGGTATTCCGCTGCTGGAAGCAATGGCTTGCGGATGCCCTGTGGCAGTGTCCGGCACTTCTTCCATGCCCGAGGTTTGCGGGGATGCCGCATTGTACTTCGACCCTTCGGATAAAGGTAGTATCAGGGCGGTCATAGAGCAGTTGATCTCCGACGAAGGGACATGCCGCCTGCTGAGAGAGAAAGGCCTGATCCAGGTACGAAAGTTCTCATGGGAAAAGACGGCCCGTGAGGTAAAGACCTTATTAGACAATCATTTTTCAATAAATTAAAACTCAAGTCAATGATCGCGATCAGCTGCTCCATTGTGCTATTCCATAATACGGTGGAGGAACTCAGGAAGCCTATCGAGAGCTTTCTAAGCTATTCCCGGGATGCGAAACTATACCTGGTCGATAATTCTGCGGAAGACACATTGCGGTACCAGTTCATTTCTCCCCAGATAGAATATATTTTTACGGGAAGGAACCTTGGCTATGGAGCAGCGCACAACATCGCCATCAACAGGGCGAAAGATCATTCTCTTTATCATATTGTATTAAACCCGGACGTGGAGTTCAACCCGGGTATATTGAATGGATTGTTCTCTTTCATGCAGCAAAACAGGGATATTGGCCTGGTCATGCCAAAAGTGCTGTATAAGAGCGGTGAGCTGCAGCACCTCTGTAAGAAATTGCCTTCTCCGGCCGACCTCATCCTCCGGAGATTTATACCGGGTCCCATTAAACGATTTTTCAAAAAGCCTTTGGAGACCTATGAGCTGAAGCACCTGGACTATGACTCCGTCATGGAAGTGCCTAACTTATCGGGTTGCTTCATGTTCCTGAGAACGGAGATCTTTTCAAAGGTAGGCCTCTTCGACGAACAGTATTTCATGTACCTGGAGGACACAGACCTGTGCCGGAGGATCAACGAGCATTACCGGACCGTGTATTATCCGGCCGAGACCATTGTCCACGCGTATGCAAAAGCTTCGTATAAGAATTTCCGCTTGCTGGGGTATCATTTGAAGTCGTCCATCAAGTATTTCAATAAATGGGGTTGGTTCTTTGACAGGAAAAGGTCGTTGATCAACCGGGCATTGAATACGCCGTCCGTCTTCCGGATGGGTCAGGCTACGGTATCCAGCTTTACATCCAAATCCAAACAGCTGATCCCCGCCGAATCATGAACAACTGGCAAAAGGGTGTTTCGGTGATCATCTGCTGCTACAACAGCGCAACCCGGATACGCAACACTTTGCAGGCATTGGCGGGGCAAAGGTTTCGGCAGCCATTGGCATGGGAAATTGTCCTCGTGGACAATGCTTCCACCGATAATACGGCAGCCCTGGCCGAGGCTATATGGGAGGAGATAGGAGGATCTACACCATTGCAGATAACCCTGGAGGCTGCGCCGGGCCTGATGAATGCCCGTAACAAGGGTATAAGGTCCGCCCTGTATTCCATTGCGCTTTTTTGTGACGATGACAACCGGCTGTGCCCGGAATACGTGGAAGGCGTCTTTGATATACTGGAGTCCGACGCGGGCCTGGCGGCTTGCGGCGGGATGGGCATCCCGGCTTTTGATACGGCAAAGCCAGGTTGGTTTGACGAGTACCAGGAAGCCTTTGCGGTGGGATCACAGGCCATCAACGAGGAAGGGGGGCGTATCCTGCATCTGTACGGGGCTGGATTGGCTGTCAGGCAGCAGGCGCTCCGGCAGCTGCAGCATTCCGGCTTTGTTTCCACGATGCAGGGACGGACGGGGGGCGGGCTTAGCTCCTCGGAGGACACGGAGCTGACCTACGCGCTGGTGCTGTTGGGCTATCGCCTTCATTTTGCAAAGGAGCTGACATTTTTTCATTACCTGCCGCGCCAGCGCCTGACCTTCGATTATGTAAAGAAATTATTCATCGCCTTTGGTAAGGACGGGCCTGTCCGCAATCTTTACTACTCGTATCTCAGCAGCCGCCGAAGCCATCAGCCCATACGCAACTGGTATATCCACATGGCGCTCTGCCTGTTCAGGGTGGTGAAATATATGCTGCGGCCTCCGAAGAAGCAGGGTAGGTGGATCTATCTCCATTGGAATATGGCTTACATGCGCCAGCTGCTCCTATTGCGGCCCCAATGGCCGGCCCTGAGGGAAAATATAGAGAGAATAAACATATCCAGATGAAACCGAATTATTATTATATCAGTCACCTTCAGGGAAATTCCGGGATCTGTAAATATTCCCGGGATTTTTACCAGTTGATAATGAAGGATAGGGGATATATATTTATGGACAGTGCGCAGGACATCATCCACATCCTCTCTACGATCTCTTCCAGGGACCATGTGCACATCGAGCTGGGCATCTTTCAGCAGAAAGAACAGGAGATCCTTTTCACTATGCTGAGGGCAAATTACAGGAACGTGTCCGTCACCCTGCATGATCCTCCTTTGCTGAAATACCCGCAAAGACCATTCCGGCACCCTTTCCTGCATAATGTCTCGAAGTTCTATGACGTGTATGTCAACCGTTTCCGGTGGGAGAAGCCCTTCCTGCAAAAGATCAGGGCCATCTATGTGCTGAGCAGGAGGGGGAGCGAGGTGCTGAAGAAGAAGTATGGCCTCGGCAATGTCCATTATCTGCCGCATGTCATCGATCCTGCGCAGATGGTGAGAGGCAGGACTGCCGACAATAATTTCATCTTCTTCGGTTTTGTAGGCCGGAATAAGGGCATCGGCTATTCTTTGAAGCTGCACACGCATCTGATGGAACGTTTTCCCGATAGTCATTTCTATGTTGTCGGCAAGGCAATGGGAAAAGAGCAGCGTTATTTTGAAGCGCTGCGCCGGCGTTACCAGCGCCAGGTACACTACCTCGGGTATGTGGCGGACGAGGACCTGCAGGATATTTTCCGGCAGGCGGGGTTCGCGTTGCTTCTTTTTTCAGATTACCGCTTCTTTCATCCATTCAGCGGCAGCCTCCTGCAAAGCATGAAAATGGGAAAGATCGTGCTGACCAACCGGGTCAATGCCGTGGAAGAGGTCATAGAGGAAGGGAAGAATGGATTTTTCCTGTCTGGTAATTTGAAGAAAGATGTCGCGCTCATTGGAGACCTGATTGGGAAAAGATCATTACAGGACACCATGCGGAAGGAGATATATCACTATCTCCTGGAGCATCATTCGCCGGAAAAGGTCGCTCAATCTTTAAAAACCGAGCCTTATGCTCTTTTCAATCCTGATCGCCAACTACAATAATTCGAGGTTCCTGGATACTGCGCTGGCAAGCCTGCATGTGCAGACCTGTAAGGACTGGGAGGTCATTCTCGTGGACGACGCTTCTACGGATGGCTTTGAAAAGGTCATTGCCTCCTGGCGGCGGGATCCGCGGATCAGGGTATTTCGCAATGCCCGGAATGAAGGCTGCGGGTATACGAAACGGAGATGCGCGGAATTGGCCTCCGGTACCCTGCTGGCTTTTTTGGACCCTGATGATGCGCTGGCGCCCGGGGCACTGGCAGTCATGGCGGCGGCGCATAAACATCATCCTGCATGCAGCCTGATCCATTCCACGCATTACATCTGCGACCCGGAGCTGCAGGTGCGGCGGATAGCGGACTATCCCAGGGCGCTGCCTCCGGACACCCCTTATCTCTTGCTGAGTGACGGCAGGGTGCATCATTTTGCCACTTTCAAGAAAGCTTGCTATCACCTGACGGAGGGACTGTCTCCGTTGAACCGTAAGGCGGTGGACCAGGACCTTTACTATAAGCTGGAGGAAGTGGGTAAGATCCTCTTCATAGATGAGCCGCTGTATTACTACCGCATCCATGCGGGCTCTATATCGAATGCAGGAAAGGAAAGGGAGGCCGCCTGCGCGCATTATTCGGTCATCATGGCGGCTTGCCTGCGGCGGATGAAAAATGCGGCGCACAAAAAAATTTACCGGGCAAGGTACTATAAGGCGAGAATATTCCGGAGTTTCCGGAAAAGACAATACCTGGACGCGCTGTATAGCCTGATGATCTTTCCTTTTGCCGGCGGGTGGAGTAATCTTGCAGACTATCTCAGGCGGCTGCCGAAAGAAGGTCTTGCGCTGGTAAGAAGATCGCTGGTAGATGATTATGAGATAAAAGTGTGACGTAAGATATTTAAGAACAAAAAGCTTAAAAGATGCTAACTTATTCTATTTTGACTGCTTTGCTGGCTTTTGCATTAGTATGCTATGCTATCCGTAAGATCATTTACGTATCGCATAAGAAACATCTGTTCGATGAGCCGAGCGAATTAAGGAAGGTGCATATCACGCGTACCCCCAACCTGGGAGGTGTAGCGATTTTTTCATCCATGCTGATATCGGTTTGTTTTTTTATGCCTCACACCGGCATTGATCGCCAGAATTATATACTGGCCGGATCGATCGTGATATTTTTCCTCGGCCTGACGGACGATCTCGTAGGGATGAACCCTAATAAGAAGATCCTGGGGCAGTTGGTGGCCGCCCTTATCCTTGTCCTCCCGGGCGGACTGCATTTCACCAGCTGGCAAGGGTTTCTGGGATGGGGAGAGATGCCTTACTGGGTAGGCATAATCACCAGCGTGCTGTTCATCTTATTGGTAACAAACGCTTTCAATCTGATCGATGGGATCAATTGCCTGGCAGGCAGCATTGGTCTGCTGGTCTGCATATGCTTTGCCTGTTTATTCTGGCAGTTGCATTTGACCGGCTATTATTTCCTGGCCATTGCATTGTGCGGCTGTCTTTCCGGGTTCCTGGTTTACAACCGGACGCCCGCCCGTATTTTTATGGGGGATACCGGTGCGCTCCTGCTGGGATTCATGCTTTCGGTGTTCTCCATCGTTTTCATCGAATCCGGCAAACCGGGGACGCTCAATGCTGTTCCGGTGAAAGGCGCACCTGTCATCGTGCTGGGCCTGCTGATCATTCCTATCTACGATACATTACGGGTCTTTCTTCTCCGGCTGTTCCAGGGAAAACTCCCTTTTTCCGCAGACCGCAGCCATCTTCATCATCGACTGATCGATCTGGGCTTATCTCATCTGCAGGCCGTGGGGGTGCTGTTGCTGGTGAATACCATCATCGGCTGGTTTGTACTCGCATTCCAGGAGCTGCCGATGGAGTCGCGTATATTCGGCGTGATCGCCTTTTCCCTGCTGATGAATTGGATCCTGGGCCGGGTGCATGGTCGCAGGACCAGTCGCTGGAGAAAAGCCAATGAAGAGGTGCTGGACGCCCTGCGGAGGAATGACAAGCGGGGTAATACAGTGCTGCGCATGCCGAAGAAAGCCGCGACGTTTCCGGAGTGATGATAAGATAAGTCATATTTATATTAGAAAAAATAAGTATTTGACCTTAATCCCGGATAAGTTTACTGATAAAACCCCAAAATGGCAGGATGCATACTCAGGCAGATAAACTAATTCTTCCCACCTTTGCTGTCATATTTAAATCCTTGCCAATGATAAAATCCGCCATTTCCACCAAAAATACCCTGTACAGCCCACGATACCCCCAAAAGACCACCCTCAAGGTAGTTAATCAGCTGAGAACAGGTGATTTACGCAAGACGGATAAGAAAGATCCGGAGGCGGAAGCAGAAAGACTGAACAAACTGGCGGCTAAAGCTCCGTTTTGCATCATCCATAAGGCCAGGAAATTCGACATTCTGTAATCCTAATTACTCCCAGGCGCCGCCGGCTTACTAAGAATATCATCATTATTCACCCCTTTCTTTTTAGACACATTCTCCGACAGCTTCCCAAAATTCCATGTCACCGCAAGCACCCCGCCACGCCTGATCTGCCGGGTAATATTCGTATTGTAGAAATTCCGGTCCTTTGTGATCGTGTTGAAATCATGCGTTTTTTCAGTATAGTTCACAGCCCGCAATGAAATATTGATCTTATTCTTGAATATTTTATAATTGAAGGCAACATTGTGCCAGGTGTTGAACGGGTAAGTGGTCTGAATGGTCCGGGGCTCCTGCCACAAACCAAGATAGCTGCTCACGGAGAATTTATCCGAGAACCTGTAATTCGTATTTAAATTGAAATTACACCCCCATCCGCTGTTGGATTGAGATACGTCGGAATTGTTTTTCACCGTACTGTAACGGAGTGAACCATTCACAAACAGGCTCCATTTGGGAGTGATCTTTGTACTGAAATTCAGGTTCAGGCTGGACTGGATTTCCTTGCCGATATTGAGACTGGTAGTTTTTGTAATGCCTGTCTGCGGATCAAAGGATGAATACTGCAGGATCTTATTGCCGCTGTAGCTTCCTTCGATATTTATTCCGGCAAATGTATTCCCCCTGGCATATCGCAGCTGCCCGGACAGCGCATGGACGGTTTGTGGGCCAAGATTAGGGTTGCCGAATGAAATATTCAACGAGTCATTGTTGTAGACAAAAGGGTTGAGGTCCCAGATATAAGGCCGTTGCAATCTTTTGGAATAGGTAAACACCAGCGTCGTTATCTGGGACATACGGTTGGTGAATTGAACGTTGGGAAGGAAAGTGACATATCTATGGTCTACCCGCGTTTTGGATGAAATGAAGTCTCCGTTGACACTGGTGTACTCTGCACGGACGCCGGCACGGAAGCTCGATTTCTTCCATCTCAGACTATACATGCTGTAAAGACTGATCACATTCTGGTTGTATTTAAAATGATCCGTGTTGGTGGCATTTTCGGAATAATTATCTGCTGCATCATATTTGACAAGACTTTGAAAGTCGGAGCTTGCGCGGCGCAGGATTGCCTTTAATCCTCCTTCGAACTTGCCGTTCTTCGACACCGGGATACTGTTGTCTGCCTGGATGGTAAATTGATTGTTGGTTGCATAGCTGTTATTGATTAAATACCGGTCTGTACCGGGATTATCCTGGAAACTGTTCAGCTTAGCGTCATTTTTACCGAACTCACCCAAAAATCGCAGGCTGAATTCTCTTTCCTTATTCTTTCTAAAGTGTTTTATGAAATCGCTGCCTACATTCACACCAGGGTTATTGGTCTTGTTATTGAGACTATAATAGCTCACCGTCGAAGGAGCTGAAGCATAATCAGTGGTGATCGTTTGATCCGTTATGGTTTTGTTCCGCCAGCTGTCAATATTGGTATACAGACTGATCGTGTTCAGGCTGTCGAGTTCCCAGCTCAACTCTGCGTTGCCGAAACTCCACCCTGAGCTGGTTTGCTGGTCGCCGTCCAGCGTTCTTTTGGCATAGATGTTTTGTGTTGATGGGATGGTAGTACTGGTATTATGCTGCTGCACGGGATCCGTGATCCCCGAATTCAGGAAAACGCTGAGACCGACATTGCCGACTTTCGCGTTCCCATTGACGGAAAAATTATTCATCTTATCGCTGGTCCTGGAAAAAGAAGAGAGCGTCCCATTATAGCCCACGACTTTTTTCTTCGTGATGATATTGATCAGGCCTCCTATTCCTTCGCCATCATATTTGGCGGAAGGCGTTGTGATGACTTCTATTTTTGAGATCACGACCCCCGGGAATCCTCTCAATGCCTCTTTCACGTTCCTGGCGAACATGGAAGTTTCCCTGCCGTTGAGCAACACTTTGAAATTCGATTTCCCGTTCACTTTTATATTGTCCTCGCCGTCCACCGTTATGAAAGGAGTTTTTCGCAAAATGTCAATGGCCGTTTCTGTTTTGCTCGCCGGGTCGTCTTCCACATTGAAAACAATTTTATCATCAGACTGCTCCACCAGCGGTCGTTGTCCATTTACCACTACGGCTGTAAGCGTGCCGGGTGCTCTTGTCAATTGCACAGGGTCTATCTGCATATCCCCGGCCCGGGAAGCGACATTAATATTGATCTTGTATTCAGTAAAGCCGGTATAAGTAAAGGAAAGCATGTAATTGCCCGTATCTGGCTTATTGAATTGAAAGCTGCCATTCTCCTTTGATAAGGTTGTCTGCAATGGAGCTTTATTGTTTTTTTTAAATAGGCGGACCGTTACCAATGCAAGAGGCCTGCTGCTGTCAGAAACGGTTCCCGACAACTTCATTGTAGCCTGGGAGAATACGTGTCCGGGCAGAATGAACAGGACTGCCGGTAAGAGAACGGCTGACAAAAACTTTCGCATTGGTTATGGTTTGACCGGTAGGTTAGGCAAATTCGGCGCTAAGATTAACGAATTACTTCGTAGATGGAAGACTTTTGTGATGAAAGGTCGCCCGGGCTTTTGAAATAACACATGGTTAGATTCTTGAATATCACCCCCAATGTTTAATGTCAAAAAATGCCTGCCTCAACCCCGATCTTGCCCGGTTGCCCCGGATGGTTGTTGCCCGTTGCATGAAGCCAGAATTACTTTCGCATAAACAATTCAAAACATTTCAAAAACAGGACCATGCAAAAGAAAAAAAGCCTGATCGCCGGAACTATCCTTTCCGGTGCAGTCATCGCAGCATCAGGGTTAAGCGCCGGTGCTCAGAATTCCGACGCAATTCGCCCCTTCCATGTCAGCATTCCGGAAAAAGCGCTCGTCGATCTGAAACAACGGGTGAAGGCGACAAAGTGGCCCGAACGCGAAACGGTTTCTGATTTTTCGCAGGGCGTACCACTCGCTACGATCCAGAAGCTCGCCAGCTATTGGACGACCAATTACGACTGGCGAAAAATTGAGGCAAAACTCAACACCTATCCCCAGTTCATGACGACGATAGATGGGGTCGATATTCATTTTATTCACGTTCGTTCGAAACATAAGAACGCGTTGCCGGTCATCATTACCCACGGCTGGCCGGGTTCGGTCATCGAGCAGCTGAAGATCATCGGTCCACTTACAGATCCTACCGCCTATGGAGGAAAGGCCGAAGATGCCTTTGACGTAGTGATACCCTCACTGCCTGGCCATGGGTTTTCAGGCAAGCCGACTGTCACGGGATGGGATCCTATTCGTATCGCCCGCGCATGGATCGTGCTGATGAAGCGTCTTGGCTATACGCGATTTGTAGCACAGGGCGGCGATTGGGGGAATGCTGTTACGGAACAGATGGCGCTGCTGGGGGCCCCCGAATTGATTGGCATCCACACCAATATGCCGGCCACTCTTCCCGACGACATTTCGAAGGCGCTCCAGTTCAGCACACCCCCTCCATCCGGCCTCTCAGGCGAAGAGCAGCATGCGTGGGATCAGCTGGACTTTTTCTACAAGCACGGCCTGGGTTATGCCCTGGAGATGGCTAACCGCCCCCAGACACTATATGGTATCGAGGATTCTCCGGTCGGTCTGGCTGCCTGGATGCTGGACCACGACGCGGCCAGCCTCGCGCTGATCGCACGGGTCTTCGACGGTCAGTCCGAAGGCCTCACGCGTGACGACATCCTCGACAACATCACACTTTATTGGTTTACGAACACGGCAGTCTCCTCCGCTCGCCTGTATTGGGAAAGCAAGCTTCCCTTTTTCGCGCCGAAACACGTGGAGATCCCCACTGCAGTAAGCGTCTTCCCGGACGAGATCTATGCAGCTCCGCAGAGCTGGACAGAGCGGGCGTATCCCAAGCTCATTCATTACAACAAACTTGCCAAAGGTGGTCACTTTGCAGCCTGGGAACAACCTCAGCTCTTTACGGAAGAATTACGGACGGCCTTCAGGTCTCTGCGCTGAGGGGATTCGATACACGGGCTGGCGGTTGGGGAAGGTTAATACGGTCTGTCAGGCCCAAACAGCGACTTTATTAGCCCAACCTCACCTTCAGCCCGTTGTCTCCAACCGCTGTCACTTTTTCCGAAACATCCCAGCTGGGCCTTGTTGTTCAGATAATTGTTTTGAAGAACCATGACAGACCGCTGATTGATGAAATAACCCGCCAGATAAACGACATTGCCATATCCGCAGCAGATGGAAAAAGCGATCTTCCCTTGCTTGTCTTTTATCTCAAACCCAAAATCGTCGCTGCTGAAATCTATCAGATTGGCTTTATATAGCTTCCAGTGGTTAAATTCCATGGCGCCCATGGTCTCCTCCTTTCCCAGATCCTTGAAATCTGCAGCAACATAGAGCTTCATGTTTTTAAGAAAGAGGGAGATCTTATGATCCTTACAACCAAACGGGTGTCCGATGGAAAACGTTATCCCCCGCTGCAGGTCCGGGTTAGGAAGAGGGATAGCTGTGTTGCCGATGCCAAATATGGTAAATCCGCTGGAGTCATATCTTTTCAACCGGATCCCATTGATTACAGGGGCATTGCCTGCGAAAGGCTCTCTATAAAAAACAGGGTCCTTTTCCATTATTACATAAGAACTCGGATCTAACTTTCCCGGCTGAAGGTTAGGCGAATGATTTTCCCTGGCGGCCGCCTTTTCTTTTTCAAGAGCAGGTTTAGGATACCGGAAGAATTTGATCACGCCATACAGCATGAAGGCAGACAATAGCGTTACTATAATTAGTGTAAAGCCGCTTATTTTCGGTCGCGGCCGTACATTCAACAGAGTATCCGGGTGGTGCCTGTTCCGACGGTTTGGTCGCTTGGAGAGTTTGCCCATTCCAATAAATTAGTAATCGTTAGAAAAAATGGCTCTGTTTTTCCTTTGCCTTTCGGCACTTTGAGGGATCAGATGCTAAGCGTTGCGACAGGTCTGGTTGAAGGGCTACTACGCTAATTTCCTAAAATATTCTGATTTAGACCCAAAATAGACGAGTCTCATTATTTTGTTTGATATTCAATTGGTTACAGCGGCAGTAACATTTCGCCTAATTTCGAATATCTTTGCTTAAATTAGGACTCATGTCAGGCGCAATTAAAATATTACCTCATTACACATACAGCGATTACGAGCAGTGGAAGGGGCAGTGGGAGTTAATTGAAGGTATTCCCTACGCCATGAGTCCGTTACCCGTGCCTAAGCATCAGAAGATTGCCATGGCATTAGGGGCTGAATTTACCATAATGCTTAAAAGCTGTAAACAATGTACAGCATACCAGCCCATAGATTATCGTATTTCGGATGACACCATTTTGCAGCCGGATATGTTGGTGGTCTGCGGGGAAATAACAAAAAAGTACCTTGATTTTGCACCCGCTCTGGTAGTTGAAATATTATCGCCAGCCACTGCATTAAAAGACCGGCATAGCAAATATTCCATTTATGAAATGCAGGGGATTCCTTATTACCTCATCATTGCGCCCGATACGGAGGAAGTGGAGGTGTACAAATTAAATGGCAACGCCTATTCGCTTGACCAAAAAGGAAGGTCCTTCTCTTATCAGTTTTCTTTGGGAGACTGTTCTGCCACAATTGATTTTAAGGAGATCTGGTAAAAGCATGGGACCCACGGCCGGTAGAAACAAACCTGTATAATTACGCTCTCTTTACTCCCCCAAAGATGTCCTCCCCCTCGGCTTATAGACAGACAGGATGGTGGCTGCCAGCAATGCCAGCAGGGCAGCGACAGCGCTCACCACAAGCTGGACCCGCTCTTCACGGAGATCAGCACCGGATAATGCGGTCTTTGAAGCCACCGTCGCCACACGCCCGATGACCCGGGTATGCAGCAGCAGCAGCACGATGGAAAGCGCATTTATCAGAAACTTGGCCAGCACCCAATAATGCCGGAACAATCCCCATTTGGTCCCCAGGGAGAGGAATACACCGGTCAGCAGGGATGCAAAAGCCAGGGGGACGATGACGTACCAGGTGACCGGCGTCATCGCCACGTAAACGGCTGATACGATCCGGGCATTGGCGCTGGTAACGCCGGTGACAGCAAGGGCCAGAAAGCCGGCAACGGCGCCAGGCCAGCCGACTGCGGTGATGATATGCGTGAGGAGCACCAGTTTGCGCAATAGAGGAGTCATGGTCAGCGATGGTGAAAGCCGTGACCGGTGAGGTGGAGGATGATAAGGCCCAGGACAAGAACGATCGTGACGACACCGGAGATCTTTACCCACCGCGGCGTTTTCTGCTTATTATTCAACGTCATAGTAAAAAAATAGTTGCAACTGCAAAATTGCAGCCCTGGAGGCGTTTCGTCATGACAAAACCAGGGAAAGACTTTGCAAATCTTGCGATTCTCACCGTACGGGCTCGATGGGGATATGGACCTCCCGCTCCAGTTGATAGTAGGAGATGACGGCGGGATCGCCGGAAAAGCGCTCAAAGCCGGTGACCCCGGCAATTTTATACCCACTGTCGGGCAGCCAGCGCTGATAAAAATAATGCGCAACCTTATTCGTTTGTTTCAGATCCCCCCTCACTTTGAAGGTGGCAAAGTTCCCTCCCTTGATCTCGGCGAAAGTGAATTTGCCTGTTCCGGCCATTTCCGGATCGACAGGAAGAAAGGCTCTGTACATATTCCTCAGGTGAGGGCTCAGTATGCCATACATACCTCCTGGTGTGAGCCAGTCGTTTGACCGGGCGGTCATGGATAGTTCGGCGAATGAACGCTGGATTTCTGCAGGGTTGTCGAAAGGAGCAGTAAGATAGATGCCTTTCACGGACTCTTTTTTGACGGTATGGATGGGAACTTTTCCGGTGTGCAGCGAGGCTCCGGATGCCCCGGCCTGCGCTACAGCGGATTTTGGCGCAACGGCATGCAGAAGCATCATCTTCTTTCTATGGGGCAGATCGCGTATTTGTTCGGGTGAATAACCAAAAAAGCGCTTCATGGCTCTTGAAAACACGGCCGGAGAGGAAAAGCCACTTTCGATAGATATTTCCTGAATGGATCTTTGGGGATGGATGATCAGCAGGTGGAAGGCGGTTTCCAATCGCAGTTTTATAGTATATTGTTTCGGCGAGTCGCCAATGATTTGTTTGAAAAGCTTTTGTAAATGAAAGGGGGAATAGTGGGCGATGCCGGCAAGGGTTTCCAAAGAAATTTGGCTGTCAGGATGGCCGAAGATATAGTCGATAACATGAGCTATTCTCCTTTTGTGCTCAGTGTCGGTGGAACTGCCGGACATGGGGGCATTGATTATGCTCAAATTTACTTTACTTTCCGGATATTTACTTAACTTATCATTATGGAAAACAGTGCAGATCAGAAACTTGCCGTATTAATCGATGCGGACAACGTGCCTCCCGGCAGGATCAAGGCGATGCTGGAAGAGATCGCCAAGTATGGCACGCCTACCTTTAAGCGCATCTATGGTGACTGGACTTCTTCGACCAAGTCCGGCTGGAAGTCCGTTTTACTACCTTACGCCATTACGCCTATTCAGCAATATAGCTACACCTCCGGGAAAAACTCCACCGATGCAGCCTTGATCATAGATGCGATGGATATCCTGTATTCCGGTAAAGTCAGCGGCTTTTGCATCGTATCCAGTGACAGCGATTTTACCAGGCTGGCAACACGGCTCAGAGAGGCGGGCATGATGGTTTTGGGAATGGGGGAGAAAAAGACGCCCTTGCCCTTTATTTCAGCCTGCGATAAATTCATATATATAGAAATACTGGAAGCGCCGGCGCCCGAAGAAAAGCCAGAGGCTGATGGTGCTTCCATGGCAAAGAAAAAAGCAGTTCCTGTGGCTGTTGCTAAGCCAATGTCGAAAGTTACCCCCGAACTAATAAGATTGATCAAGGACAGCATTAATGATTTGGCAGGGGACGACGGATGGGTATTCCTTGGAAATCTTGGCGTATTGATCATAAAAAAACAACCTGATTTTGACCCGAGAAATTACGGGTATAAGAAGTTGACCCCCTTGATCAGAAGTATGCCCGAGTTTGAGATCCAGGAGAGAAAAGGAAAGGAGTCTGACGGTATTGCAGTGCTGGTGCGCCTGAAGGAACCCGCTGAACCCAATGCGAAAAGAAGGTAGCGATGCATTTTTTTATATCTTTGACCAATGAAGGCATTCGTTTTTGCCATGGCATTCATCGTTCTCATACAGAGCTTCATGCCCTGCGATGACGCATTTGCCATGCACGACAATGCGAAAGCAGCCGTCTCCAGGGCGCACAACTGCCCGGGAACGCCGCAAAATGACGCCTGTTCCCCCTTCTGCCAATGTGCCTGCTGCGCAGGGTTTACCATTATTTTCCACTCCATTCCTCCCATCGCTCCGGCGCCGCAGATCTGCACCGGATACACGGATTTTTATCTCTCCGATATCCGGGAAATTTCCCTTCCCGTCTGGCAGCCGCCCCAATTAGCCGCCTGAATTCTTTCTGACACTTCATTTCATTCCGGCGAACGAACCGTTTGCTGCAAAACATTATTATCTTATGTTCGATAAGATCATTCAGTTCTCCATCAGGAACAAGCTGGCTATTGGGGTAGGTACGTTGCTGCTGGTCATTTGGGGCGTCTTCTCCCTGGCCAGGCTGCCCATTGACGCCGTTCCGGACATTACCAACAACCAGGTGCAAGTCATTACACAGGCGCCTACCCTGGGGGCGCAGGAGGTAGAGCAGTATATTACAGCGCCCATTGAGCTGGCCCTGGCCAATATCCCCGAAGTGACGGAAAAACGGTCGATATCACGCTCGGGCATCTCTGTGATCACCATCGTTTTCAGGGATAATGCCAATATATACTGGGCGCGCCAGCAGGTGAACGAGCGGCTGCAGGAGGCGGAGACGAATATCCCCAAAGAGCTTGGACAGATCTCATTGGCTCCTGTTACAACGGGATTGGGAGAGATCTACCAATATGTTATCCATACTAAAAAAGGGTATGAGGATAAATACACCGCCATGGACCTGCGGACCATCCAGGATTGGGTAGTGCGCACACAGCTGGCAGGCACGGAAGGCCTGGCGGAAGTCAGCGGTTGGGGCGGGTATGTCAAACAATATGAGATCGCCGTCGACAACGAAAAGTTGAACGCTCAAAACATCACCATTCCCGAAATATACGCAGCCCTGGAGAAAAACAACGGGAACACCGGCGGGTCCTACATCGAACAACGCAACAACACTTACTTCATCCGCGGACTGGGGCAGGTGAAGACCTTAGGGGACATCGAAAAGATAGTCGTCAAAAATGTGAATGGCATTCCCACCCTGATCCGTGACATTGCAAGCGTTCGCTTTGGCAGCGCTAACCGGTACGGGGCCGTCACGCGCAACGGCGAAGGAGAAGTGGTGGCAGGCGTGGCGCTGATGCTGAAAGGAGAGAATTTCAGCAAGGTGATCGCCAACGTGAAACAGCGTATGATACAGATCCAAAAGTCCCTTCCCGAGGGAGTGGTGATCGAGCCATTCATTGATCGTACGGAACTGGTGGGCCGGGCCATCAGCACCGTGAAAAGAAACCTCCTGGAAGGCGCGGCCATCGTCATTCTTGTCCTGGTCCTTTTATTGGGCAATCTCCGGGCCGGCTTGCTCGTCGCATCCGTCATCCCTCTGTCCATGCTGTTCGCGTTTGGCATGATGCGGTCCTTTGGCGTCTCCGGCAACCTGATGAGCCTGGGCGCCATAGATTTTGGATTGATTGTGGACGGAGCAGTGATCATTGTAGAGGCGATCATTTTCCGGCTGACTGAAAGTCATTTATTCCCGAAAGTACCCCGGCTGACGCAGCCGCAGATGGATGCCGAAGTGTATGGCGCGGCTTCCAGGATAAGGAACAGCGCCGCTTTTGGGGAGATCATCATCCTGATCGTTTACCTGCCTTTGTTCGCCCTGGTGGGAATAGAGGGAAAGATGTTCCGGCCCATGGCCGAAACGGTAGCTTTTGCCATACTGGGCGCTTTCATCCTGTCGCTCACTTATGTACCCATGATGAGCGCCCTGGTCTTAAGCAGGAAGACAGCGCATCGAAGGACCATTTCCGATGGGATAACAGCCTTTCTGCAGAGGATCTATGAGCCTGCCCTGACGACAGCGCTACGATACAAGGTTGTCGTCGTCTCGATGGCCTTAGCGTTGTTCCTTGTCAGCCTTATCGTGTTCCAAAGGCTGGGAGGCGAATTTATTCCGACCCTGGACGAAGGAGACCTGACAGTGGAAATTGCCATGATGCAGGGAACATCCTTGAGCCAGGTGGTGGCGACGTTCGGCAAGGCCGAAAAGATCCTTAAAGAGCGATTCCCGGAAGTGAAACAGGTAGTGACACGCATCGGCAGCGCGGAGATCCCGACGGACCCCATGCCTTTGGAAAGAGGGGATATGATGGTCGCCATGCTGCCCAGGGAGAAATGGACCAGCGCCCATTCCAGGGAGGAAATGATCGAAAAGATGGAAAAGGCCCTGTCGGCCATTCCCGGTATCAATAGGGAGATCACCCAGCCGATGCAGATGCGGTTCAATGAGCTGATGACTGGCATCCGCCAGGACGTGGCGATCAAGATCTATGGCGAGGACCTGGACATATTGGCCCAACAGGCAAACAAAGTAGCCAGGCTGATGACGAAAGTAAAGGGGGTGAGCGAACCCTTTATAGAAAAAGTATCGGGATTGCCCCAGATCACGGTCTCGTACAATCGGGATAAAATGGCGCAATACGGCCTGAACATCAGCGACGTCAATACCATCCTCCGGACGGCCTTTGCCGGCAATGTGGCAGGGGTCGTGTTCGAAGGAGAAAAACGTTTCGACTTGGTGGTCCGCCTGCAGCGGGACCTGCGGGAGAATATCGTCAATATCGGGAACCTCTATATACCCCTGCATTCGGGCAATCGCGTGCCGTTGAACCAGGTCGCGGACATCGAATTCAAAGATGCCCCCGCTCAGATCTCCCGGGAAGATGGCAGGCGCAGGATCTATGTCGGCTTCAACGTCCGGGGCCGCGATGTCGAGAGCACGGTGCTGGAGATCCAACAATTACTGGATAAAGAATTGAAGTTGCCGGCTGGATACTATACGACCTATGGAGGCCAGTTCGAGAACTTGAAGGAGGCGAAACAACGGCTGGCCATCGCCCTGCCGTCAGCGCTGTTGCTGATCCTGATCTTATTATATGTCACTTTCCGGTCGTTCAAGCAAACACTGCTCATTTTTACGGCCGTTCCTTTGTCCGCCATCGGGGGAGTATTTGCCTTATTGATCCGGGGAATGCCCTTCAGCATTTCTGCCGGCGTGGGTTTCATCGCGCTGTTCGGAGTGGCGGTACTGAATGGGCTCGTGTTGATCGGGTATTTCAACCAGCTGAAGCAGGAAGGGCTCACAGACATCTATCGCCGGGTACTGAAAGGGACAGAGGTCCGGTTGCGCCCGGTGATCATGACAGCTGCCGTAGCGTCGTTGGGTTTTCTGCCGATGGCCCTGTCAGCCAGCGCGGGGGCTGAGGTCCAAAGGCCATTGGCGACAGTGGTGATAGGTGGCCTCATAACGGCTACCCTATTGACCCTGTTTGTCTTGCCCTGCCTGTATATACTATTCTCCGGAAAGGAAAAACAGTCTGCAATGAAAATAAATCCTATAGCGGTAGTTGTATTGCTGGTTGCCGGATTGTCCTTTGGGGGCGGCACACCGGTAAAAGCCCAGGCCCGGCCGGAAGGATTGCAAAAATACATCGATCTGGCTTTGAAGAACAATTTGCAGCTGAGGTCAGCCGAACTGGAGATCGGCCAGAGCAGGGCGTTGCAAAGATCATCCTTTGATCCCGGAAAGACAAACATTCGCCTGACCCAGGACCCCACCAGCGGAGGCAATATCGATAATTCCATCGGGGTGACACAAAGCTTTGCGATGCCTGGCTTTTATAGGGACCAGAAAAATGTCCTCCGGCAGCAAACCTCCCTGCGGGAAAAGGCCAAAACAATCACGGAGGCAGAGATCATAAAAGAAGTAAGGATCGCCTGGTACAATTACCTGTACGGGTTACAGAAGCTGCAGGTGTTGGACTTCCTGGATAGTTTGTACAGTGACTTTTCTAAAAAGGCAACCGTCCGGCAAAGCACCGGTGAGACCTCTAACCTGGAGAGGCTGACGGCGCAGAATAAATACCAGGAGATCCTGCTGAAGAAAAAGGAAGCCATGGCCGACATGAAAGTCTATGAGATAGCCATGCAACAGCTGATCAACAGCACAGAACCATTGACGATCCGGGGGGAATTGGCTCCGCTTACTTTCAGGGAACAGGCGGACACCGCTGCGCTGCAAGGCGGACCGGTGGTGGACTATCATCGGCAGGCCGTACAAATGGCGGGTGCCAGAGCGCAGCTGGAAAAAGCGAAAATGTGGCCGGAGATCACGCTGGGATACAATCACCAGCTGGTCATCGGCGGTTTCGATCCGGCGAAGATCAACCGCGGTTATTTCCCGGGCACCCGGATAGCAGGCTTTGAGGTGGGGCTTTCCCTGCCCCTGTTTGCCGGAGCCTACAAAGCACGGATCAACGGGGAGAAGATAGGCGTATCCATTGCGGCGGCCCAGCTGGCGACGGCCCGGCAGCAGCTGAACACGGCCTGGAACAAGGCTTTCCAGGAATACGGCAAGTTCAGGCAGACAGTGGAGTATTACAGATCTTCGGGGCTGGCCCTGGGAGAAGAACAGATGCGGGTGGCCCAATTTGCTTTCAGCAAGGGAGAGATCGGCTATATAGAATACGTCCAGAACATCACCATGGCGGTGGATGGCAAATTGAATTACCTGGCTGCAGTGAATGAATACAATACGGCCGTCATCAATCTCGAATACCTGAGAGGGAATAAATAATCAGCAAAAAAAGAACTTATGTCATATAATCTTATCAGGATGAGCTTATGCCTCCTTTCCTTTCTAACGGTGGGGCTCTATAGCTGCAAGGATAAACCAAGCGGCGGGACGGTCGTTGCTGAAAAGAAAGATAGTACGGTGGAGGGTAGGAGAGAGGGCCTCATCGATTTAACACAGCAACAAATGAAAGCAGTGGGTATTGAGATAGGTCCCATCGGGGAGAAAAACCTGCATGCAGTGGTAAAGTCAAGCGGGCAGCTGGCGGTCCCTCCTCAGAACAAGGCGGATGTGAATGTGCTCATGGGAGGGATCATCCGTACGATCAATGTACTGGAAGGTCAGCCCGTGAAGAAGGGACAGGAGCTGGCTGTCCTGGAGAACACGGAATTCATCAGGCTGCAACAGGAATATCTGACGGTAAAAAGCCAATTCGCTTACACGGGACAGGAGCTCTCCAGGCAGAACGAGCTCAGCAGCGCAGGCGCCGGCACGGGCAAGAGCCTGCAGCAGGTGCAGGCCAATTACAATGCAGAGAAGGCCAGGATAATGGCATTGGAGCAGCAGTTGCTGCAGTTAGGCATCGACCCTGTACGGGTTTCGGGAGGATCAGTTGTTAGCCGCGTCAGGGTGACTGCCCCCATCGCAGGGACGATCGGGCACATTACGATCAATACAGGCACGTATGTTCAGGCGGGAAAACCCCTGATGGAGATCATCGATAATTCAAAGATCCACTGCGATCTGGTAGTGTATGAAAAGGACCTCTTTAAGGTGAAAGTGGGTCAAAAGGTGAATTTCATCCTGACGAACCAGAACAATCAGCAAATACAGGGGGAGATCTACGGCGTCAATAAATCTTTCGAGGATGAGAGTAAGGGCATCATTGTACATGCCATCATCCGGGGTACGAATACATACAGGTTGATCCCGGGCATGTATGTGACTGCCCTCATCGACGTCGGGAATCAACTAACGCAGGCGGTGCCGGTGGACGCCCTTGTTCGGTCAGAAGGGAAAGACTATATTTTTGTGATGAAGGAGGAAAAGGCGGACAAAACCATTGCGTTTAAAAAAATGGAAGTGGTCACCGGCGTATCGGAATTGGGCTACGTGCAGATCTCTCCGTTGGAGGAACTTCCGTCGGATGCCAGGATCATAACGAAGGGGGCCTTCTATTTACTGTCCAAGGAAAAGGCAAAAGGGGAGGAAGAGGAATAAATTGTAAATATTTTTAATAATTGTGTAATTTACATTTATCAACTGCTTCATATGATAAGAACGTTATTCCCCTTCTATCTTACCATCATCCTCGCATTGCCCCAATATGTATGCGCGCAGCGTCAGCCGGACCACCTTTTATATGGAGTGGCTTATTACGATGAATATATGCCCTATGACCGGCTGGACAAGGATGTCAGGATGATGAAGGACGCCGGTATCAATGTAGTGCGCATAGCCGAGTCTACCTGGGGCACCCTGGAGCCACAGGAGGGAGTTTACGACTTTTCTCATATAGATCGTGTTTTGAATGCCATGAACGCGGCCGGGATCCATGTGATCATTGGCACGCCTACGTACGCAGTTCCCACCTGGCTCGCAAAAAAATATCCTGATGTGCTTGCCGTCACATCGAGAGGACAAAACCAATATGGACCACGCCAGAATATGGACATCACCAATAAGCATTTTTTAGACCATGCGGAAAAGGTCATCCGGAAGTTGTTGGATCATGTAAAAGATCATCCTGCCATTATTGGCTACCAGGTAGACAACGAGACCAAAGCCTACGGCACCGCAGGACCGGAGGTACAGAAGATGTTCGTGGAGTATATGAAAAAGAAGTTTCTATCGCTGGACAGCGTGAATAAGGCCTTTGGCCTGGACTACTGGAGCAACCGTATCAACGCGTGGGAGGACTTTCCCTCTATGGTGGGCTCTATCAATGCTAGCCAGATCGCTGAATTTGCCAGATTCCAACGGCAGCTGGTCACGGATTACCTGGCATGGCAGGCGGCTATTGTAAATGAATACAAACGCCCCGGGCAGTTCATCACCCAGAATTTTGATTTTGACTGGAAAGGATATTCGTTCGGTATACAACCGGAGGTTGACCATTTTGCAGCAGCGCGGGCGCTGGATATTGCAGGCGTGGATATCTATCATCCCTCACAGGACGCGCTGACGGGTGTCGAAATTTCATTCGGCGGGGATGTCGCCCGTTCTATGAAAAGAGGCAGGAATTACCTCCTTCTTGAAACGGAAGCGCAGGGCTTCCCTCAATGGGTACCCTACCCGGGGCAGTTGCGTCTGCAGGCATTCAGCCACTTGGCCTGCGGTGCCAATATGGTGGAATACTGGCACTGGCATTCCATTCACAATTCCATAGAAACGTATTGGAAGGGACTGTTAAGCCACGATTTCGAACCCAATCCGACGTATGATGAGGCAAAGACGATAGGCCGGGACTTTCAGCGGCTGAGCCGGGACTTGATCAACCTTAAAGTACAAAACAAGGTAGCAATCCTGTTCAGCAATGAAGCCCTGACTGCGCTCAATCAGTTCCGGCCCGGACGGGAAGGGTATAATGATATCCTTCGTTCATTGTACGATGCTTTATTCCGCATGAATGTCGGCGTCGACTTTGTGGATCCTTCAAGCGCCAATATAGAAGACTACAAACTATTAGTCGTACCATCCCTGTATGCCGCCCCCGATACCTTATTGCATAGATTAAACCGTTTTGTAAAGAATGGCGGGCATATTGTATACACATTCAAGAGCGGCTTCTCCGATCAGAACGTTAAGGTCCGCAGCAGCCGGCAGCCTGGGATCATCAATGAGTCGTGCGGTATCTATTATAATGAATTTACTGCCCCCGAAAATGTATTCCTGAAGGACGATCCTTTTCAGGCCGGACGTGAGAACAATAAGGTGACGACATGGATGGAATTGATCACGCCCGTCACTGCCAAAGTGCTGGCTTATTATGATCATCCGGTGTGGGGAAAATATGCCGCCATCACCGAAAATAATTATGGTAAAGGCCGGGCGGTCTACATAGGGTGTGCCACCAGCAGCGAAGTGACCGAAAGAATATTGGCCGACGCCGTAAAGAAAGCCGGTATATGGACGCAGGCTCAATCCTTGCATTTTCCGGCCATCACTAAGCAGGGTGTCAATGAACGGGGTAAAACAATACATTATTTTTTCAATTATTCCGGCGGAACCACTACAGTGAATTATCCATTCTCCGGCGGCCGGGAATTGCTGAGGGATGAAAAAATAGACAAAAACGACAGGATGGTGCTTGAACCTTGGGCCGTACGGATCATAGAAGAGCAATAGAGGCCTCCCGGATTATTATTATCAGCACTTTGCTTATATTCGCGTTATATTCGTAAAGATATAACGATAAACCTGTTCATGAGGAAAATTTTAGTGATCTTTTTATGTTTCACGATCCATATCGTGTACGGGCAGGACAACGCAAGGACAGACTCGATGGTCAGGATCCTGACGGAGGTCACTGTTTCCGCTTCCCGCCTTAAGGAGAGCATGCTGCGCTCTCCCGTAAGCATTCAAAAAGTAGGAGAAAGGTATTTCCGGTCTTCTCCTGCACCCTCATTTTTTGACGCATTGGAAAATGTACAGGGCGTGCAGGTGATAACGCCGAGCCTGGGATTTAAGGTCCTGAATGCAAGGGGCTTTGCGAATACCACCAATGTCCGTTTTGCCCAATTGGTGGATGGAATGGATGTGGCCTCTCCCCATATTGGCGGGGCGATCGCCAATGCCCTGGGTCCTTCGGACCTCGATGTGGACAATGTGGAAATTGTGCCTGGCGTGGCTTCCGCCTTATATGGGATGAATACCATCAACGGGCTCGCTAATATATCCACTAAGAACCCTTTCACTTCGGAAGGCCTCAGCATACAGCAAAAAACGGCCGTGACACACATCGGCGATGCAGCCACCGGCGCAAAATTATTTTCTGAGACCAGCCTGCGATGGGCAAAGGTCCTTTCTTCCAGGTGGGCTTTTAAATTCAACGGCACTTTCAGCAAAGGATATGATTGGATCGCGGCCAATCACTGGGACCTGAATCCCAATGCCAATATCAGCACGGGTCTCACCGGGGCCGACAATCCGGCACAGGATCCTGTCAACGGCTACGGCAACGAATCGTCGGATCGCAGGACGGTGAGCTTAAAAGGTAAGAGTTATGTGGTGGCACGTACGGGATACGACGAAGGTGATGTAGTGAACTATGACCTGCAAAATATCAAAGGGGACGCGGGCGTCTATTTTAAGCTTTCCCGCACGGCAACGATCAGTTATTTGTATCATTTTGCCGTACTCGACAATGTTTACCAGCGCGCCAACCGCTTCCGCCTGCAGGATTACCTGGTCCAGCAGCACGGGATACAATTTCAATCCAATTCGATCCAGGCGAAAGTGTACCTGAACTCCGAGAACACCGGCAACTCCTACAATCTCCGTTCCATGGCCGAGAATATCGACCGCAACTACAAGCCGGATAATTTGTGGTATGCCGACTATGCAGCCGCTTTCAATACTGCTTATCAGTCAGGCAGCGCCGTAGCACAGGCGCACCACCTGGCAAGGGCAGCCGCAGATGCAGGCAGATATCTGCCTGGAACGCCCGATTTTACAAATGTGTTGCATAAGCTGCAACAGATAAACAACTGGGACAACGGCGCCGCCTTGAAGGTAATGGCGAGCTTTGTCCACGCGGAAGCTCAGGTAAACCTCACCGAACAATGGTTACGGGGGCTGAAGGAGAAAGCAGGAATAGAGATCCTGGCCGGAGCCGATCATCGGACTTATATCATCGTGCCTGACGGCAACTACTTTATCAACCCGGCCCCGGGGAAGCCATACTCCGATATTCACTATGGCAAGACCGGAGGCTTCATCTCTGTGACAAGATCCTTGCTGAAGGATCATTTAAAGCTCGGCGCTATCATCCGGTGCGATAAGAACGATTATTTTACGCAGACCTGGAATCCCAGGTTTACCGCAGTCTATTCTCCGAAGCACACGCAGCATTTCCGCCTCTCGTTCCAGGGCGGCTACCGGTTCCCCAGCATATTTGAAGCCTATTCCAACGTGAACAGCGGAGGAGTGAAAAGAGTAGGAGGGTTGCCGGCAATGTCTCATGGGATTTTTGAGAACGCCTGGCTGCAATCTTCGATAACGGCTTTTCAACAGGCCGTGCTCAAGGATATCAATGCCAACGGAATGACACAGGACGACGCTATAAAGAAAGATCAGTCTTTGCTCAAAAGGAACCCCTATACATACATAAGACCGGAACACGTCAATTCAGTCGAGGGAGGATACAAAGGCGTGTTTGCAAACGGTAAGCTGTACGTGGATGCCGATTTCTACTTTAATAACTACCAGTCCTTCATAGCCCAGGCGAATATGAACGTGCCTGGTACACAAAATGCGGATTCCATCCCATTCGCCTTATACAATAAGGCACAGCAGAGCCAATACCGTATGTGGACGAACTCACAGACCAGGGTCTATAACTACGGGGCCAGCGCAGGCGTTACCTATAATGCCGGCGGCTATCTGGCGAATGCGAATACATCCTTTGCCAAACTTCAGCGATCAGCCAATGAAGATGGGCTGGAGGATGGCTTTAATACGCCTGAATGGATGGTAAATCTGTCGTTATCAAAAGAAAAGATATGTAAACACACGGGCGCGGGGATCACGTGGAGATGGCAGAGCGGATATTACTGGCAATCCTTCCTGGTGAATGGCGATGTGTCCGCCTACGCTACGCTCGACGCACAGGTGAATTATACTTTTGAAAAGGCCGGGTGCAAGGTCAGGCTGGGCGGTACCAACTTGCTCAATAAGTACTACTACTCTTTCCTTGGCGGCCCCTCGATTGGGGGAATGTATTACGCAACGCTTACGTATGGCCTGAAATAAAATAGGGTAGGTGCGCTGGACACCGGACACTATGTATTCAAATCCGGACACCCGGACCCCTTGGCCAGCATCTGGATAATTGTATTTCAATTTATTAAGAAATTGGCATTCAATTGGCGGCTGCCCGGTATATGCTTAAGAGTTATTTCACCATCGCTGTCCGGCACCTGGCCCGGCACCGGCTTTTTTCCGCCATTATGGTGACCTGCCTTGCCGTCGGGATCACGTTTTCCATGATCATTGGTCTGTATGTCCGGAATCAGGAAAAGGTGAATAGTACCGTCCACGACGTCGGCAACCAGTATATGATCAGGAGCAATTGGAAGGTGAAAGGGTTAGGCCTGGATATCACTACGGTCGCTCCCCTGGCGAAGACAATGAAGGAGGAGTATCCTGACCTTGTTGCCGGTTATTACCGCTATAATCCGGTGGGAACAGTGATCTCCGCAGGCGACAGCCACGACAGGTTTTTTAAGGAGAACGTCGCCATCTGCGATACTACCCTGGTGGCCGTATATGGCTTTCCGTTATTATACGGTGATAAAGGGAATGCTTTCCCGACTATTAGTTCTGCGGTGATCACGGAAAGGATTGCAATGAAGTGGTTTGGCGCGAAGGATGTCGTCGGCAGGACCTTTGAGATGCAGACCACCGGGGCCGGGGAAACCCAGCAGTATACAATTTCCGCGGTATTGAAGGATCTGCCGGATAACTCTGTCACTTCCCTGATGGGCAACCGGTATGATATATTCGTTCCCACCATAGGCAGCCGGTTCTACGCAGGGGGAGACCCCTCGACAAATTGGGGCGGCGCCTATGAGGTGGGCCTCCTGGAACTAAAACCCGGGGTGAAGCCGGGAGACCTCCAGGCGCCTTTCCGCCGGGTGCTGGCCAAATACACCAAAGACCCCATCACGAAAAACCTGGAAGTAGAGCTGGCGCCGCTGCAGGATTACCATCTGAAGGAAAATAACGGGGCCGTCCAACGAATGGTCATGACCCTGGCTTTGATTGCGGCCTTCATTTTATTGATGGCGATCATCAACTTCGTCAATATCACCATCGGTACTTCCGCCTATCGCCTCAGGGAGATCGGGCTACGGAAAGTGTTCGGGAGCGCCCGGCAGCAGCTCGTCCTTCAATTTATCATCGAAGCCTGGCTGCTCACCCTGCTGGCGGCGGTGATCTCGGTGGGATTGTACCAATTGCTGATACCCGTCTTCGATCAGGTGCTGAATACCCGGCTGACGTCCGTCGCCGATTTTTCTTTTGCCGACATAGGGCTGCTGTTATCAGGCGTTGTGGTAGTAGGCTTCCTCGCTGGTATTTACCCTGCCTTCATATTGAGCAGGTATGCCGTGGTCAATTCCGTAAAAGGAAAAGTAGGCGCGGTGAATGGGGCAGGGGGGCTCCGGAAAACATTGCTGGTCGTCCAGCTCTCCCTGGCGATCTGTGTATTCATCAGCACCCTGAATGTGAGCAAGCAGGTCGCTTACGTATTCAGTAAAGATCTCGGATATGATAAAGAACAGCTGCTGGTGATCGATGCCTTTCCAAAACAGTGGGATTCGGCAGGGGTTGCGCGGATGGAAAGTATCAAGAGTGGATTGCTGCAGTTGCCGGCAGTGAAGGCGGCCAGCTTGTCGTTTGAAGTACCTGACCGGACGCCGCCTGCGACGTTTGACCTGATGTCCCTGGCCGGCGCCGGCAACCGGCGGTTGCCCGTGGAAATGATCATGGCGGACCAGGACTTTGCGATTACATTTGGTCTAAAGGTGACAGAGGGCTCTTTTTTCTCCGCTTCTTCCTCCTACATGCCCGGACAAGTCGTCGTCAATGAAAGCGCGGCCAAAGCCTTGGGACTGACATTGGGAAAGGCGGCTGGAGCCATCCTGCGGCTGCCGGACGGTCGGGGACAGGTGACGGTGACCGGCGTCGTCAAAGACTTTCATTACGCGGGTATGCAACAGGCCATTGCGCCCCTGGTATTTTTGCACGTGAAGGACACAAAGAATTACAGGTATCTGACGGTGAAGCTGCATTCGCCGGATATCTCCCAGGTGGTGAGCCAGGTAAAAGCTAAATGGAAAGAGCTGTCGCCCCATGCGCCCTTCGGATTTTCTTTCATGGATGACCGGTTTGAAGCCCTCTACCGGGCGGATCTGCAGCTGAAAAAAGCAGCCGGGGTAGCTACCGGGCTCAACCTCCTGATCGTATTCCTGGGTATTTTCGGCATTGTTGCTTTTACGCTGACCAGGCGCAACAAAGAAATGGCGGTACGTAAGGTGCTGGGCGCCGGCCTGGTGGACATCATCCGGCTCTTCCTCCAGGATTATGCCGGCCTGATCCTGCTGGCAAACCTGATCTCCTGGCCGCTGGCGTATGCTATTACGGACAAATGGTTGGAAAATTATGCCTATAGGATCACCCAGGATATTTTCCCATACATATCGGTAGGCGCGATTATTTTTGTCACGGCGTTCGGGCTCATCACGGTGCAATGTTTGAAAACGGCGATGGCCAATCCGGTGAAGAGCCTGAGAACGGACGGGTGAAGAATAATCACTATCATTGCCTCAGTATGAAATGGATAACCAGAGAACGACCCAAGATCGACAGGATCGCCTGCCCCTGGCTGATCAAACGATTCATTGATAAGGACGCGGAGATCATCTACGTTCCATTCGGGGAAGTCGCAAAAAAAGCCAGACAGCTGGGAGCTGTTCCTTTCGACATACCGGACGTTGAATATACCCATTATAAGGATGAATGCACCTTTGACTATTTCATTAAGAAACACAAGCTCAAAGACCCTGCCTTGCATACCATCGCCGTGATCGTGCGCGGGGCAGACACAGACCGGCATGAACTGGCCGAACAGTCTTCCGGATTGTGGGCCATTTCCGCGGGGCTGGGGTATAATTATAAAGACGACCAGCAGCAGTTGGAAAAAGGAATGATCATCTATGACGCCTTGTACAGCTGGGCGAAACACCTGCAAAAGGAGAAACATACCCAGCAGCCGGTGGAACACCTGCTGTTGAATGTGTTCAATAACTTTTTGCAAAGCAAGACCGGATCGAAAAAGAAGATCCCAGCCTGGGCACAGGAGCTGAAGGAACTGATCCAGGACCACATCGACACGAGCCTGAGCTTAAAAGAACTGTCTAAAGGATTGGAGATCAGTCCCTCCTACCTGTCCCGGGAATTTTCGAAATATTTCGGGGACCTGTCTTTTGGAGAATATATCCGGAAGCTTCGGATAGAAAGAGCCCTGGAGCTGATGCAGTCTTCCAGCTATTCCCTGACAGAAATTGCTTACCTCACAGGCTTCTCGGATCAAAGCCATTTTAACCGCATTTTTAAGCAGCACACGGGGAAGAATCCCTCCGCCTTCAAAAAAAAACCTTCCAAAAGGTAATTCCTGTACAAATGGTTCATTTTTATACAATTTGAGGGTTGGCGGATTCGATAGGTTTGCCGAATGGAAGAAGTTTCATCACAGCGCAAACCAGCATACACCCTTCGGGAATTGACCGGCTACTTCTTCAGGCTGGGATACAGCGGATTTGGCGGGCCCGTAGCCCTCGTGGGTTACATGCACAGGGACCTGGTTGAAAAAAGAAAGTGGATCGCAGAGGAAGAATATAAAGAAGGATTAGCCCTGGCGCAGCTGGCCCCTGGTCCCCTGGCGGCGCAGCTGGGCATTTACCTGGGATTCGTTCATCACCGGTACCTGGGCGCCACCCTGGCGGGCATCGCTTTTATATTACCTTCTTTTCTAATGGTAGTAGGATTGGGTATTATCTACAGGCTATTCGGCGGACTGCCCTGGATGCAAGCGGTCTTCTATGGGGTGGGCGCGGCTGTCATTGGTATCATCGCCATAAGCGCTTATAAGCTGACCGTAAAGTCGGTGAGTAAGTTGAATAGAAAGGCCATCCGTTCCAATTGGCTTTTATGGGTCTTCTACCTGGCAGGCCTGATGGTGACGGTGATTACACAAACAGAAGAAGTGCTGCTCTTTATCTTGGCAGGGCTGATCTATATGGTTGTCAAAGCGCCTCCCCGGAGGATGCGGCCGGCCAGATCGCCCATGTCCGCGTTTCTATTGGGAGGGATAGGATTTTGGGATTATCAGCCGGGAATGCTATCTAAGATCGGGATCTTTTTTCTAAAGGCCGGCGCCTTTGTCTTTGGCAGCGGGCTGGCCATCGTTCCCTTTCTGCACGGCGGCGTGGTGACGGAATACCACTGGCTGACGGAAGCACAGTTCGTGGACGCCGTAGCCGTCGCCATGATAACACCCGGTCCCGTGGTGATCACTGTCGGGTTTATTGGTTACCTTGTCGGCGGTTTACCCGGAGCCGCTGTCGCCAGCCTGGCCACTTTTTTGCCTTGTTACCTGTTCGTCATCCTGCCCGCACCCTATTTTAAGAAAATTGCTAAAAATACTTCTATTAAAGCCTTTGTCGACGGCATCACCGCCGCCGTGGTAGGCACACTGGTGGGCGCGGTCGTCGTTATTGGTGCGCGGAGCATTAAGGATCTGCCTACGGCAGGTATAGCCATTGCTACCTTATGTGCCCTGATCTATTTTTCGAAAATACGGGAACCTTTCATTATCGCGATAGCCGCTCTCATCGGGCTGCTCGTTAAAATAGCTTGATGGATCATAAGTTACCACCAACTTAAAGAAACAACATGAACACGCGTAAAAGAACATTTTTTTGCTTACTGGCCATGATGTATGCCAGCTACAGTTTTGGACAGGTCGACTCCAGCGCCCTGAACAATGTCTTTGGCAAAAAGGGAACAGTGTCGGGACAGGTCTACCGCATCACGTATCCACGCAGCGACCTGAAGGTGAAAGTGGGCGATTTTGCGGTGGCGCCGGGTTTGGCGCTGACGTCCTGGTTTGGATTTATTGCCATGGGCAATGAGACGATGGTCATGGGCGACATGGTCTTGCTGGACACCGAAGTGGCCCCGGTGGTCGCCAAACTGGTGGCAGCGCATCTGTCGCTGACAGCTATGCACAACCACCTGGTAAACGAGAAGCCTGCAATAAAATACATTCATGTTTCCGGCAGCGGGGACGCTTTGCAGCTGGCAGCAGCCATCAAATCCGTATTGGCCACCACGGGTACGCCATTGACCCCACCGCCGGCCGGCGGAACGGGCGTGGTCCCGGATTGGTCGAAAGTAGAAGCGATCCTGGGAAGATCCGGCAAACGCAACGGCCAGATCTTGCAATACAGCTTCCCACGCAAGGAGAAATTAATGGAGAGTGGTATGGAGATGCCGCCTGCCATCGGCATGGCGACAGGAATTAATTTTCAAATGGACGGCGCCAATGCCGGCATTACGGGCGATTTTGTGTTGCTGGCGGACGAAGTGAACCCGGTAGTGAAAGCGTTGACGGAAAATGGAATTACTGTTACTGCCATCCATAACCATATGCTGTACGACGATCCACGACTGTTCATGATGCATTTTTGGGCAGTCAGCGATCCGGAGAAGCTGGCCATCGGTCTCAAAGCCGCACTGGATAAGACCAATTCGAAGTTATGACCCGCTGTGACCAGCGGTCGCAGCCTCCCTTCGGCCTGGCATGAAGTTTTTAGGGATGAAAGATAAACATGCGCATCGGCGCGTGTCAACGACTTAAACTGCCATTATGGATACAGCAAAAGCCTTTCCTCTCTCCCTCGACTTCGAAGGCCGGCATTACACCGGCACCATCACACCTTCCGAAGAGCTGGGCGAGAATAAAATGCCCGTTTATTTCCGCGTCATGCTGGGAGACGCCTTCTATGCCTACTTGTGCTGCGGTGACCACGGCTGGAAGGAGCGGGATAAGGAAGGCCATCCTCCCGGACTGGTGCAGGCTATTGGCGACTACATCGCCGACTACTACGAATAGCCTTTAGGAATTCCTGCTGGGACGAAGCATAAAAAAAGCCATCACTTTACGTAATGGCTCTGTTTTCCCTCTACATTAATGTCATAGATCCGAGCTGCTGCTTCGCCGTCCGCCAATAAATGACAGCAGGAACAGCACGATGAAAATGAAGAATAAAATTTTGGCGATGGAGGCAGCGCCTGCTGCGATTCCGAAAAAGCCAAAAATTCCAGCTATGATAGCTATTATCAGAAAGATGATTGTCCAGCGTAACATATGTTTGTATTTAAATGGTTAACAATAATATACCAGTTACAGCTATTTTTTATGGCCAAGCCCATCCAGGTAAGCTTCCACCTTTTTCCTTTCCGGACCATGGCTTTTCACCGCATCAACAACCGTCTGGTGTGAGAGATGCGGGTATTTTTGATGCAGGTCTTCCACTTCGTAAGGCTCCCGGGCATTTACCTTGTTCCGGTCCTGCTGCCCTTTCAGTTGTTTATTGTCAGACATATGATTTGATTTAAAGTATATTTTGCAAAACCCGTTCCCTGCGCCGGTTTGGGCACCGACGCCGTCAGACATGTAGATAAACTTCCTCACGAATGGGGGCATTTCCGGGATAGTTGAATGGCCTCATGCTTGCTATATAATCAACAGGAACACAGCAATGTCAACAACCAACCCACTATGACCATCACTTACCCAAAGGAAGAAATAGAATCCATCCGCCGCATCATCATCGAAGAACAGAAAACGATCGCAGTGGCGGAGAGCGTAACGGCAGGATTGCTGCAGGGCGCCTTCTCGCAGGCGACGGATGCACGGCTGTTCTTCCAGGGCGGGATCACGGCCTTCAATGTAGGCCAGAAATGCCGTTTGCTCGACGTAGACCCCATTCATGCCCAGGAGCACAATGCAGTCTCACCAAAGGTGGCCAATCAGATGGCCGAAGGGGTCGCCTGGAGACTTTGCAGTCATTACGGTATCGGGGTAGTGGGATATGCTGCACCGGTCCCGGAGAAGAAGATCGACCTGCCCTATGCATGGTATGCCATCTACGCTGACGGCCGCATCCTGGAAACCAATCGGCTCGAAGGCGGCAAGGGTGACCCCCTGAAGGTTCAGCTATATTATGTCCAGGCCATCATCACCGCTCTACACCAATTATTAAGATTTTTTAATCATTAATAAATGTCATAAATTAAGAGTGCCTAAACCTTGTAACAAAGGGGTCATTCATGACATTAGAAGAATATAAGGAAAAAATCCTTCTTCACCTGGAGAAAGCGCGCGATTGCGAAGAGGTGGAGCGGACCATCACTCTTTCTATCGAAAGGATGCGGGAAAAAGGATTGCCTGCAGCCGTGATCCAAGACTATTTAACCAAATTAAGAAATGGATTGGAGGCGCTGTCAGAAGGTGATTTTGACCCTGTTCATTGGTGCAATATCCGGTGTGCCATACTATATCTGAAGAACTATCATTAATATGAAAGCCCGCTCAGTGACAAAAGTCACATTTTTATGTGATAAGATTCAACGCGGGCGGGCATAGTCCCCAATACCTTTGTTCCATGAAAGGCTCTCCGGGGTTTAAAAACGCCCTTTATTATACCCATGATCATGAATGGATCAATTTCCAGGGGGCGGCTGCTTATGTGGGTGTATCTGCACTTAAACTTACGGGGATCAAACAGATAGAGCGGGTTGAATTCGACCGTAGCGCAGATATGAAAAGAGCAGGAGACCTGCTGGCGATAGTTCATTCAGGAAACAATAAGATACCTGTTCATATGCCAGTCGATGGAGAAGTTCTTACCTACAATCAAGAGCTCTCCGGTGACTGGCGGAACATGCTGTTGCAACAGCCGGAACGCAATGGATGGGTAGCATTCATTTTCCCTCATACGCTTTATGAACAAAGCGGTTTGCTTTCGCCCGAGCAATATCAGGAAATGAGCAGGCCTGGCTTCTAATAAACTACTCATTGGTAAGATCAGCCTTGCCGGTCTTCATATTCACCGGCACCGAGACATGCTCAAGCACGATCAGCCAGTTGCCGCCAATCTTACGATAGCCATCGGTAACGCGCACTGTCCGGTTGATTGAATTACCCTGCTTATCGATGCCCATGACGTGTTGGAAGCTGTGACTGAATCCGATGTTGCCGTCCACGGTAATACCGAGATCCGTAATAGTGATCTTCGGCGTCTCCCTGAAGTGCGAGAAGAAGTCCACCCAATCCTCGCGATAGGCATCAGCGCCAAGGTATTGCTTTCGCGGAACGACGTCAAAAACGACGAGACTTTTGTCCGGAATATAGTTCTTCATCATCGCGTCAATGTCCCCGGCATTGAAGGCCGCCGTGAATCTGTCCTCCAGCGCCCGGATCGCCGCTTCATCATCCGATGCAGTCCCCCCCGTATGTTTCGGGGCCTGAGCCGCGCCCATCACTGTGTCTTTATGCTCCATATTGTTCGAATGACAACCACTCCCGGATGCGATAATGGCCCCGGAAATCAGCAGGTGAATAATCGTTTTCATAACAAGCCGGCGCAAAGAATATGCCAGCCGCATACATTTCGTTTACCTTATCAGGGCTGAATTTTCTCCTTATCCCGGTCCACCCCCAGCCTGTCCAGGATCTTTTCCAGCGGGCAAAAACGGGTAATGGAGGATTGCAGCAAATTTACGCCGACGAAGACCGCCAGCCACAACCAGTGCCGGCTGACAAAGGTGGCGAGGATGAGGCTGACCAGCACGAGACTGCCGGCTACAGCCCTTACAATACGTTCTTTCATTTTATTTTTTTCTTTAGCATTTTATGATACAACAATGGCACGACCAGCAAAGTCAGGAACGTGGACGTGATCGTCCCACCCATCAGGGAAATGGCCAGCCCCTGGAAGATCGGATCGAACAGGATGATCACTGCGCCCAGCGCCACGGCTCCTGCTGTCAATAGGATGGGCGTAGTCCTCACAGCGCCGGCCTCGATGATCGCCTGGCGAAGTGGGATCCCTTCCTTCAGCCGGATTTCGATGAAGTCGATCAACAGCACGGAATTACGAACCATGACCCCTGCCAGGGCGATGAAGCCGATCATCGACGTCGCGGTAAAGAAAGCGCCCATCAGCCAGTGCCCGCCGATGATACCGATCAGGGACAGCGGAATGGCCGCCAGCATCACCAGCGGCACCGTGAAATGCTGGAACCAGCCGACGATCAACATGTAGATAATGATGATCACGACGAGAAAGGCGATGCCCAGGTCGCGGAACACCTCATAGGTGATCTGCCATTCGCCATCCCATTTCAGCGAGAAATTATCCTCCAGCTCCGGCTGATGGGTGTATTCTTCCTTTAGGCTGAAGCCGGCAGGCAGTTGAATGGACTTTAAGCTGTCCGAGATCTTCATCATCGCATAAGAAGGGCTTTCCAGCTGCCCGGCCATGTCGGCCAGTACATAGACCACCCGCTTCTGGTTCTTCCTATAGATACTTTTCTGCGCAATCGACTCTTTGACTGTCACCAGATCTCCCACCGACACAGGGTTGCCCTGTTGATTAATGATTGCCAGGTTTTTCAGGTCGCTGACAGAAGACTTGTCTGCGTCACTAAGCTGCAGCACTATGCTGACGGGACTAACGGAGGCCGGCACGTGCAGGGTTCCTGCAGAACTTCCGGATAAGGCAGCCCGGATGGTGGCGACCACCTGGGCAGGGGCTACCCCATGTCGCATGGCCTTTTCCTTGTCGACTTCAAAATTGTATTCCGGCTGATCGTCTTCCACCATCCAATCCACATCCACAACGTCGGCGGTTTTTTTGACCAGCGCTTTCACCTGCCGGGCGACGGCAATCTGCTTTTCGTAATCCGGCCCGTAGATCTCTGCCACCAACGTTGATAACACTGGCGGACCAGGAGGCACTTCCACTACTTTCACATTGGCATTGTACCTGGCGGCAATAACCTGTATGCCCGGGCGCATCTCTTTAGCGATCTGGTGACTCTGCTTGCTCCTCTCCTCTTTGTTCACCAGGTTCACCTGGATATCCGCCACATTATCCCCCCTTCTCAGATCGTAGTGCCTTACGAGTCCGTTAAAGCTGATAGGACCCGCAGTGCCGACATATCCTTCGTAATTCCTGACCAGGCGTTGACTGGCGATATAGGCCCCAATATCCCGCGTGACGGCGGCCGTCTTTTCCAGGGTGGTTCCTTCGGGCATGTCGATCACTACCTGGAATTCGTTCTTATTGTCGAAGGGCAACATCTTCACGGCTACCGCCTTCGTGTAGAATAGGCTCAGGGAAGCCAGCAGCAGCGCTGCCGTACCAAAAATGAAAGTATAGCGTTTCCACCGACTGTCCAGCAGGGGCTGCATGAAGGAACGGTATATTTTATAGATGCGGGCTTCTTCCGGAACCAGGGCCTTCTTTTCACTGTGGTTACCCGCTTTTTTTTCCTTTTCCCGTAAAAAGATATACCCGAGATAGGGCGTCAGGGTCAGCGCCACGATCAGCGACAGCAGCATGGCAATAGAGGCGCCGATGGGCATAGGGCTCATATACGGTCCCATCAGCCCCGACACGAAAGCCATCGGCAATACCGCGGCGATGACGGTGAACGTAGCCAGTATGGTGGGGTTGCCCACCTCGTTGATGGCGTAGATCGCGGCCTGCAAGGGAGGCAAACGTTTCAACTTGAAGTGCCGGTGCATGTTCTCCGCAATGATGATGGAGTCATCCACGACGATACCCGTGATGAACACAAGCGCGAAGAGGGTGATCCTGTTGAGGGTGTAATGCAACAGGTAATAGCTGAACAGGGTCAGCGCAAAAGTTACCGGCACCGAAAGGAATACCACCAGCCCGCCTCTCCATCCCATCGCCAGCATGACAAAAAGCGTGACGACCACAATGGCGATGAACAAGTGAAAAAGTAGCTCCGACACCTTGTCGGATGCCGTCTCCCCATAATTGCGGGCAACGGTCAGCTGCACATCGGATGGGATCAGGTTCTTTTTCAGGAATTCCGTTTTCTTTAATATCTCTTCTGACAATCGCATGGCATCCGCCCCCTTTCTCTTGGCAATGGACAAGGTCACTGCCGGGTATACGGAACCGAAATTATTCTTAAGTGTATCAGCCCTGCCATACCCGAAAAAAACATATTGGGAAGGTGTGGCCGGTCCATCCTCCACTTTGGCTATTTGCCGCAGGTAGACGGGCAATTGCCTGTTCTCGCCCACGACCAGGTTCCCGACATCACCCGCATCCTTCAGGAAGTTGCCGGCTTCAACGGAAAAAGCGGTATCCCTGCTAAGGAGCGTGCCGGCTTCAGCCTGGACGTTGCTTCCGGGCATCAGGCTGCTAATGCTGAGCAGGTCGAGGTGATTCTCCGCCATCTTATCCTTATCCAGGATCACTTTCACCTGTCTGCTGCGGCCTCCCGTGATGGTCACATCAGCCACATCATTGATCTTCTTTATTTCATTGGTGACCACCTCTCCCAGCTGCCGGAGCGAATAGTCGCTTTCTTTTTCGCTCCACAAGGTCAGCCCTAATGCCGGGACATCATCGATGGCCCGGGTCTTCACCAGGGGCATGGTGACACCTTTCGGCATCCGGTCCATATTTTTCATGAGCTCGTTGTACAGCTTTACCATCGACCGCTCTACGTCCTCTCCTACATAGAACTGTACGATCACCATCGCCTGCCCCTTCATGGAGGTGGAATACACATATTCCACCCCCTTGATATTGGAGATCATTTTTTCCAGGGGCTGGCTCACCCGCGATTCCACTTCTGAGGGGGCAGCGCCTGGATATCCAACGAATATATCGGCCATCGGCACCTGTATCTGGGGCTCCTCCTCCCGGGGTATCAGCATCGTGCTGTACCCGCCGATGAGTAAGAACGCGACCATGAGCAGGATGGTCAGCTTGGATTGGATGAATGCCCTGGCTATTTTACCCGATATCCCTTCTTGCATGGTAGTATTTTGAAATGGGTTGAATTATTTTTTACTTTTCCAGCACCGGGGCGCCATTGTATAATTTGCCTGCTGCGCTGACGATGAAAGGTTCATCCGGTCCTAGCCCGGAAAGGATTTCGATCTTGTCACCCACCGTCTTGCCCGTCCTCACCCATCGCAATAGGGCCGTATGCGCACTACTGACAGTGTAAACACCGGTCAGCTGGTCATTCTGCACCAACGCCGACAGAGGCACGAGAATAGCATCGTCACCCGTACGACGGTTTGCTCCAGTCATCACCGGTGCCATACCTGTCACCGGGATGAATATATTCACATACATTCCTGCATACAAACCCTTTTGTGCTTCAGCCGGCAGGCTGATCTTAACCAGGAATTGCCCGCCCGTGGCAGCAGAGGAAGTGCTCACCTGGGTAATAAGGCCGGTTGCCTTTCCCCCGGTCGATTTGATCTCCACCTCCGCCTTATCCCCTGTTCTGATCCTGCTGATGTCCGATTCGGCCACCGATGCGCTCACCTGCAGGACTTTGCTTTGCTCCAGTATCAGCAGGGGCATGCCGGGGCTGGCCAGGCTGCCTTCATCTGCCAGCTTTTGCGTGATCATACCCGCAAAGGGGGCAGTGAGGCGTGTATAGGCCATCGAAGCATCCACCTCATTGCGCATTTGCACCGCAGCATCCAGCCTGGACTTTGCTGCAGTATAGCGCAGCGTGGCATTGTCCAGCTCGCTGGCGGTGGCGCTCTGCCTGCTGAAGAGTGTTGTGAACCTGTCAAGGTCCTTCCTAGCATTCTCCGCGTCCGCCCTCGCGCCGGCGATCTGCGCATCCGCCTGAGCCCTTTTGGCTGCAAGGTCCTCGCCGCTGATGGATACCAACAGCTGACCCTTGTTCACCTTGTCACCCACTTTCACATAGATGCGGGTAATAGTGCCCATGACCCGGGTGCTGACCGCTGCCGTCTGTACGGCTTCCACCTGCCCGCTGGCACGCACGCCGTCTGTAGTTTTCCCGGAAGGTGTGCCAATGGTCACGGCAACTGGCTTGTCTTTGTTCTCCCCGGCTTCGGGTTGCCGGCCGCCGGAGCATCCCGCCAGCAGAAAAAGGCCAGGAAAGATGACGGATGAGAACAAGGCTTCTGTATATTTCATTTGCATAATTTTATTTTGCAGATGGAGTGGTTATAAATTGTATATATGCAATGGCGACCTGTTGATCGAAAATGGCCTGTGCCAACGCCAGTCGCTGCTGTGACACCTGGTTCTGGGCAAGCAATACATCCGTGCTGCCCGCCAGTGCCTGTTCAAAGCGGTCTTTCAGAATGCGAAACGACTCGGCTGCACTCGCGACTGCCGCCTGCTGCTGCCGGATCCTGTAACGGGCATCGGCCAGCTGCCTTTGGGCTTTATTTAATTCCAGGTTACTTTGATCTTTTCGGAGGGATAGCTCTTCCGCCAGTTTGTTTCGTTCCAGGGTTTGTGTTGCTATCTTATTCCGAATGCTATTGCCTTTAAAAATATCCCAGGACAACTGTATGCCGGCCAGGTACGCATTGGCGCCAAAGCCGAACATCCTGCTGTCATTCAGTTGGTACGAGCCAAATGCGTTCAGCCGGGGAAGAGCGCTCATTTTACGGCTCCGGATGCCGAGATCCGAAGCTTCAATGGCCTTTTGCAAAGCACTGAGATCAGCCCGGCCCGCGGGTACGATCGAATCCGTAACGACTATTCCGATTTCCTGCACGCTATTGCTGTCGACCGCATAAGAAGCCCCATAAGGTCTGCCCATCAGCAAACTCAGGTAGTCGGATGCATTCTTCACCTGGCTCTTCGCCTCCGCCAACCTGCTTTCCATCGTCGCTACCTGCACTTTTGCGTTCAAGGCATCCGCCTTGTTGAGCATACCCTGATCTACCCGGTCACTGGTATAACGATAGAGTGCACCAGCCGTCGCCAGGGCTTCTTCCAGTACTTTTACGGATTCATTCGCCAATTGCAGTTGCATATATGCTTTGCTCACCTCGAATACCAGTCCTTCTTTGGTGCGTTGCGATCTCATCCGGTAAACTTCCACCCCCTTTGCAGCGCTTTTACGCAGATAGAATTGATCCATATTCACTAACGGCTGCTGCACATCAACCCTGGCCATAAAGTCAGGGGTTCCGCCTGGGTGATTTAGCTGGTCAGGATTAAAATCTCCTGATGTAATTGTCTGCTGCTGCAATTTGAATCCAAAAGCATTCAGCGGGTTGTTGGTGGTCATCGCGGAATAGGAAACACCGGCCTGGGGCAGGAATACGGCCTCCGTTTCTTTATACCGGGCGCCGGCGATCTTTTCGTCTAGTGTGGCCAGCTTCAATTCCTTGTTGTTGGCTAACGCGGCGGTGATCGCCTGTTCCACTGTCAGTCTTACCACCGCCTCCTGGGATGATGCCCTTGAAAACATCAGTAACAGTATGGGCGCCAGCCATCTTTTCCCCCCTATTAATCTCCGGGCTCTAAACATCATGACATGAATTTTTAGCAAAATTCTTTTTTGAATAGTTCATTTTCTGTTCCATTGGTCACGGCAATATGATTACCGTATCTTTTTCTCCAGCGCGTCCCAGGCGCCTCCATTATACACTTCCAGACCGGCAGCTTCCAGTATTGATTTTGCAATTCCGCTCCTGGCGCCGCTTCGACAGCAGGTGATGACCGCCTTGTTCTTCTTTTTCAGCTCGGAGATCGCTCCCCCCACCTGATCCACCGGGATGTTGATAGCATTTAGGATATGGCCGGTCCTGAATTCTTCCCGCGTACGGACATCCAGGATGATCGCCCCTTTCCGATAGATCGATCCAAGATCCACAGACTTTCCAAACAGACTTTTAAATAAATTTGACATGGTAGTAAATTTTTATTGTGATGAATTTTTGATCTATAATAAAGAAGTAGGGCTCGCATAGTCAGTAACGGGTATCTCCCCGCACGCTTTAATGGCCTTGAAACCTCCGCGGACATTCACGAGATGGCTGTATCCTCTCGCCCTTAGTATGGAGATAAAGATCATAGAACGGTACCCCCCGGCGCAATGCACATAAGCGGATGTATCTTTTTGGACATCCGGTAGATGGTCGTTAATAAGATCCAATGGAATATTGACGGCTCCAACCACATGTTCGCTATGATATTCGCTGTTCTTACGTACATCCAGGATGGGCAGGAAATCCCTTTTCAGGCGGACTGCCAGCTCAGTTGCAGTCACCGAATCGATGGAGTCCATCTCCTTCCCCGCAGCTTTCCACGCGGCAAAACCTCCTGACAGGTAACCGATCGTATGGTCGAGACCGACGCGGGCCAGCCGGATGATCACTTCCTCTTCGCGGCCTTCCTCAGTGATGAGCAATATCCTTTGATTAATGTCCGGGATGAGCGCTCCCGCCCACGGCGCGAAATTGCCGTCGATTCCTATATTGATCGAATTGGGAATAAACCCCGCAGCAAAGACCTCCGGATCCCGGGTATCCAGTATAAGAGCGCCCGTCTCATCCGCCTGCCGCTCAAACGCCTCCGGTGTCAGCGCCCGCTCCCCCCTCCTGATCACCTGGTCAATGCGCTCATAACCCATCTTATTAAGTAGGACATTGAAAGGAAAATAAGACGGCGGCGGCACGAGGCCCGTGGTAATCTCCCGTATGAACTCCTCTTTTGACATGCCAGGTCGCAGCGCATAGTTGGTAGCTTTCTGATGACCGAGCGTATCGGTCGTTTCACTGCTCATCTTCTTACCGCAGGCGCTGCCGGCGCCATGAGCAGGATATACAACTACATCGTCCGGTAAAGGAATGATCCGGGTGTTCAGCGAATCGTAAAGCAGGCCCGCCAGTTCTTCCTTCGTCAGGCCGGTTACTTTTTGAGCCAGGTCGGGCCTGCCGACATCACCGATGAACAAAGTATCGCCACTGAATAAAGCCTTCGCCTGTCCGTATTCGTCGATCACCAGGTAACAGGTGCTTTCCATCGTATGCCCCGGAGTGTGCAACGCCTTTATGGTAATATCACCCAGTTTCAACTCCTCATTGTCGCCGGCGATCTGTGCTTCAAAAGAAGGATTTGCATTCGGTCCGTACACAATGGTAGCCCCTGTCCGGCGGGCAAGATCCAGGTGACCCGACACGAAGTCAGCATGGAAATGGGTCTCCAGCACATATTTGATCCGTGCATTATCTTTTTCCGCCTTTTGAATATAAGGCTCCACTTCCCGCAGCGGGTCCACAATAGCCGCCTCCCCTTTACTCTCGATATAATAAGCGCCTTGTGCCAGGCATCCCGTGTATATCTGCTCTATCTTCATGATCTGCATTTTTATCATGACAAAATTAAACTGCCTGAAACCCATTGTCCGTGACTTAAATCACGCAAGAAATTTTTCTATGTACCTTTGCCCCATAAATTCACATAAGCATGGTGGAGATAGAAAAGATAAAAGCCCTGTTCCCTTCCTTCGATCGGGATCTCGTCCGCAGCATGAGCGAACATGCCGATCTGCGTGAATTCAAGGCGGGAGAGCCATTGATGAAGACCGGTCAGAATATAAGGTCCACCATGCTGATCACAAAGGGACTGGTCAAGATCTTCCGGGAAGATGACGAAGGAAACGAATTTTTCATGTACTATCTGCAGCCCGGACAGGCTTGCGCCCTGTCCATGATATGCGCCACTAAGCAGGAGACCAGCCAGATCATGGCCCGGGCCGTCACCGATACGGAAAGCATTATGGTCCCCCTCGAATACATGGACAAATGGATGACGCAGTACAAAAGCTGGTATCATTTTGTCCTGGAATCCTATCGGGCCCGTTTTGAGGAATTGCTGCTGACGGTCGATCACATCGCCTTCCGGAATATGGACGAGCGGCTTTTGTTCTACCTGAAGAAGCAACAGGAGACGCTCAAATCCAATCGGCTCTACCTCTCCAATACAGAGATAGCCTCGGACCTCAATTCTTCCCGGGAGGTGGTTTCCCGGCTTATGAAAAAGCTGGCCGACAGACAGCTTATCCGGCTGGACCGCAATTATATCGAGATCCTGCACCTGGATGTATAGTCATTTCCCATGGTCAATTGAATAATTTTTAAACAAGGTCCAAATGAATAAACGTATTTTTTTTGCCACCGTATTGGCGCTTTCCTTTTGGGCGTTAGCCGTATCTTTTATGCATAGGCAAGCCGAACCCTGGCGCCAGGACCAGCTCATGCCCCCTGCTGAACTTGCCGAAGCCATCAATCATCCATCTGCCGACACACCGCTGATCATCTGTGTAGGCCCGGCAGGACCTATAAAAGGATCTATAGAAACAGGCCCCGCCGCCAGGGAGGAAAACCTGAATAAACTCAAAAAGCTTTTATCAAAAGAAAACAAGGACAGAGAAATTGTTATTTACTGCGGCTGTTGCCCATTTAAGAATTGCCCGAATGTCCGGCCAGCCTTTACTTTATTGAACACCCTGCAATTTACCAGGCATAAATTATTGGATCTGCCGCACAACATTAAGGTAGATTGGATTAATCCCGGTTATCCGACGAAGGAATAAGAATAATTAGCTCGCTTCACCTTTATGATGATATCAATCATTCTGCCACCTGACAGCCCTCATCCAATTAACTGGTAATATAGACTTACTTTAAGAAACGTTTTATCATGTCCCGCTACTTTACCAAACCATCTGTAATAGATGAAGAGGAAGCGACCGCCGCCATTAAACAATGGGCTTATCCCCTGACAGATCGTAATAGCCTGGACCCTTTGTTTCAGCGGATAGGCGGAGCCAGGATTGTAATGCTGGGGGAAGCTTCGCATGGTACCCACGACTACTACAACTGGCGCAGCTATATTTCCAGGCGGCTGATCGAAGAAAAAGGCTTCAGCTTCATTGCAGTCGAAGGGGATTGGCCCGATTGCTACCACCTGAACAGATACATTAAAAATCATACTGAAGAGGGTAAAGGAGCATACAATGTCCTTCATTCTTTCAATCGGTGGCCCACCTGGATGTGGGCCAATTGGGAGATCGTCGCATTCGCAGACTGGCTGCAGCAATACAACCGCACCCTGGCTTTCAACAAAAAAGTAGGATTTTACGGGTTGGACGTCTACAGCCTGTGGGAAAGCATGGAGAGCATCATGCAATACCTGGGACGGACAGATCCCCGGGCGCTGAAGGTGGCGGAAGAGGCATTCAAATGCTTCGAACCTTACAGGCGCGAGGACGGGCAGTCCTATGCAAGAGCAACCCAATTCGTCCCGGAATTATGCGAAAATGAAGCGGTACGTTTACTGAAGGAGATCCAGAGGAGGCTTCCCTCGTATAATACTGACCATGAGAATGTGTTCAATGTCGAACAAAATGCGCTGGTGACGGTAAATGCGGAAAAATATTACCGTGCAATGATCCATGGCGGCCCCCATTCCTGGAACGTCCGCGATGAACATATGGCCCAGACGCTGGACCGCCTGCTGGAATTTCACGGCGATGACGCAAAGGCCATCGTCTGGGCCCATAATACGCATGTGGGCGATGCCCGGGCAACCGATATGAGCGCCGAGGGCATGTATAACATAGGCGAGCTGGCCAGGATGAAATATCATGATGATAGGGTAGTGCTCGTAGGGTTCGGCTGCTACAAGGGATCGGTAATTGCCGGACATGGCTGGGGGGCCGAAATGCAGAAAATGGACGTTCCCCCTGCCCCCAAGGAAACGTGGGAATATTTGTTGCACGCCGCCAGCAGAAAGAATAAATTATTAATAATGAATGATTTTCATCACGACGTGTTCATGGAAAATCATATAGGGCATCGCGCCATTGGAGTAGTATACAATCCTCAATATGAAAAATACGGGAACTATGTTCCCAGCGTTCTTCCGCTACGGTACGATGCTTTTATCTATTTTGACGAGACGACAGCCTTGCATCCATTGCACATCCAGCCTGATGGTCACCAAATGCCGGAAACCTTTCCATTTGGCGTTTGAGCAGGTTCATCCATCCTCATCTCCTGTACAAAGCGATCAGCTCGCCGAACCCCAGGATATGTCCCTGCATCGCCTGATCCAGGACCTTCTTAGTGGTTTTTTCTGTCAGGCTGAGCCGGCAATCCAATGAATATACCTTAAAGTGATAGTGATGTATCCCATGGGGAGGACAAGGACCGTCATACCTGTTTTGCCGGAAATCATTGACACCCTGCTCCTCCATCTGCCTGGCCTCTTTAATATGCCTGGTAACGGGAATATTCCAGGCCACCCAATGGACCCAATCGCCGCCCGGAGCATCCGGATCATCGACAATGATCGCCAGGCTCCTGGTTCCTTCCGGGATGCCGGCTATATCCAGGGGAGGGCTTATATTCGCCCCGGAACAAGTATACTGCGGCAGAATAAATCCTTTTTCGTCCACCGCCTCGCTGCTTATTTTCATCGTGTAATAGGATACTTCCGTTTGATTTGATACAGCTGCTTTCATACCCGTTGATTTTTAGAAAATAATGGAATGTGTATGTTGCTTATGAGGCGCTTCCGGCAGGATCAGCAGTGGAATAGTCGTTTTAAAAAGCATTTCCCTGGTATTGCTCCGGAGGAACCACCTTTCTGGCAGGACCTCCTTATGTGGGATCATGGCCAGCATATCGACATGATGCGTTGAGATAAAATCATTCAGGGCCCTGGTGATATTCTTGTCCAGCGGATATTCATACAGAGGCTCCAGTTTCCCCACCATCTTGCTCAGATTGGAAGGCCGGTTCAGCACTTCCACCACTTCGTCGGATTGCTTGGTAATTACCCTTATGATGTATAGTTTCGACTGGAACTTTTCCACCAGGCTACGAAGGGTGTCTAATAAATGCGTGTCCGCTTGCATGGAAATATCATTGGCCAGCGCTATGGTTCCCGGACTTTTGTAAGAGGCTTCCTCCGGTATGACCGCTAATGGTACGCTGCTCTTTCTTGCCAGCGAAGTGACAGTACTGCCAAGTAGCTTCCGGGTCGCTTTCCCGCTTCCCTTCATTCCTGCAATAATAAGGTCCGCATGCACTTCTGCCGCCGCTTTAAGGATCGCATGGGAGGCCTGCCCTTCCTTTGCAAGTATTTCAACAGGTGTGGCCTTTTCGATATTCAGATGGTCCGCCTCCGCTTCCAGCTTCTGCGTTACGATCGCACCCATGTCTGGCGCAACCAGGACCAGAGGCTCTGCAACGGTAACAGGCACCTGCTCGTACGCACTCGTCAGGACCACTCTGCCATTGAATGCCCTCGCGAGTTCTATGCCGTATTGCATGGCATTCCTGGAGGCGGGTGAAAAATCGGTTGCTATCAGAAATGTCTTCATATGAAAAGTGTTTTTAAACACGGGCCCCAAGACCTCCATTCATCCCTGCGCCTGCAACAGATGAAGTACCTTGATTCAGCCGCTTGTCAAAAGCTTGTGTAATTTCCCTTTTCACTGTTTTGGATAGGTCATCCGGCTCGATGGACAGGCAGTACCCGCCGCCCTCCATCACGGCATAATCAAATCTATAGTACTTACCCCCGAAGGTTCGGGGATGTTTATGTCTTATAGCACAGATATCCTGCAGGAAGATTCCAAAAAGTGCATTCGACCAGGGTGTTTTGGGAGGTCCCATACAAATTGTTTTCTTCAAGTTACCCATCCTTGGTTCCGAAAAGAATGATAAAGATTGCTTCCTGCTTGATTCTAATCAGCACGGTGGTTGACGGCTATCATTGCCGGCAGAGGAAATAGGGAATAGCTTCATGAAAAATTCTTATGGAAAAGATACTCTTGGCCACTGACAGCCAGAACCTGGACGAAAATCCCGTCCATTTCGCAGCCTATCTTCCACATATTCATCTATTTAAAATCATTTGATCATGGAAACCAGCATTGCCGCCAGGACCGTGAGAACGACAGAAACGGGAAAGGCCATTTATGAACGTCGTGCCGTCAGAAAATACAAGAATACACCTGTAGACAGGAAATTGATAGAGCAGGTCCTGGATGCGGGACGGATGGCTCCATCAGCAATGAATAAACAACCCTGGCACTTTTATGTCCTCACGGGCAAAGACACAATACAGGCTTTTTCCAGGGAAATAGCCGCCATTGCGATGAAGGGAGCGCTGAGTTCAGGCATATCCGGCATAAAGCAGGTGATAAAGGCTGCGGCAGGGCTGTTGCATTTTGTCCATGGGATCAATCTTCACGCTTTGAAAGACCCGGTTTTTTACGAAGCTCCGGTGGTCATTTTTCTCACGGCCTCCCGGGATAATGAATGGGCCCCCCTGGACATAGGAATGTGCGCCCAGAATATCATGCTGGCGGCGAGGTCGGTTGGACTGGACAGCTGCCCGGTGGGTTTCGGGAAATTTGTAGTAAAGACAAAGATTTATTCCAGGCTGCATGTTCCGGATTCCGAAGAGGTACACCTGGCTATCATCCTGGGCTACGGGGACGAATCGCCAAAGGCGCACGAAAGGGCCAGGGATAATGTATTATTCATCGATTAAATAAGGGTATATGGAAAAGATCTTTGAGAACAAGGTTGCCATAGTAACAGGCGGCAGTTTCGGCATCGGTCAGGCGGCTGCCCTGGCCTTCGCCGTCAGTGGCGCAAAGGTGGTCATCGCCGACCTGGTAGAAGATAAAGAGCAGGCGACGCTTAAGCAGATCGAGGCTGCAGGAGGGGAAGCGCTGTTTGTGAAATGTGATGTTTCAGCAGCCGGCGACATAACGGCCATGATCGATAAGACCTTTTCTGCATATGGCCGGCTGGATTTTGCGTTTAACAACGCAGGCATCGAAGGCGTATCGGCTCCTACGCACGAATGCACGCAGGACAACTGGGAAAGAACGCTTGCCGTCAACCTCACGGGCATCTGGTTGTGCATGAAACACGAATTGCCCCATATGCTCCGGCAGGGAAAAGGTGCCATTGTGAATTGCGCGTCTGTTGCCGGCCTCATAGGTTTTCCGGGACTTCCGGCTTATGTGGCCAGCAAGCATGCAGTAGTAGGCCTTACCAGGACAGCAGCATTGGAAAATGCAAAGTCGGGGGTACGTATCAATGCCGTGTGCCCGGGTGTCATCAGGACCGCGATGATTGACAGGATCACGGGAAAAGACAAAGCAGTGGAACAACAATTCGCCAACATGGAGCCCGTAGGTCGCTTCGGCGAACCCGGTGAAGTGGCAGAAGCAGTGGTTTGGCTCTGCTCCGATGCGGCGTCTTTTGTCACCGGGCATGCCCTGCCGGTGGACGGAGGATGGATCGCATCCTGACATAAGCCGTTGACGGGACATCCTGGATAACATAAATCAATAAGTCATGAAAAAGAATATTAAAATGATGCTCGCGGTCCAGTCGCTGGTATTGATCTTTTCGCTGCAGCTGTTCATTTCCTGCAGCCCCTCCGTCAAATTGACGGCATCCTGGAGCGATAGGAACGTTCAGCCCGTACGATTCTCGAAAATACTGGTAACAGCCATTGGCAAGGATCTGGAAAAGCGAAAGCTGGCAGAGGATAACATAAAGGGCGAATTGCAGGACCGCGGCTTTGCTGCCGCAACAAGCCTGGACGAATTCGGTCCCGATTTTGCGAAAATGAACGATTCCGCAGCCATGCGCGGGATGTTGCTGGACAAGGCGTTTGATGGGGCGCTCACCGTCCGCGTCCTGAATATTAATGAACACGACCGGTGGGTGCCTGGCAGCTTCTATTATGCTCCTGTGGGATTCTATCGCGGGTTTTATGGGTATTATCGCAGGGTTTGGGGCTACTATAGCGAACCCGGTTATTACACTACGGATGTTGAAGTGCTGTTGGAAAGCAATCTTTATTTGCTGGCTACGGGAGAGCTCTTATGGTCCGGACAATCGAAAGCTTTTAGCAGGAATCCTACCCCCGAAATGGCAAGGCGCTATGCAAAGAATATTATTGATGATATGATCGATAAGAGGGTCATCGCTCCCTGATAATGTCACATGTATTTCTAATGAAAATAAATATATCGCCATGTTTACAGATAGGATACAAGCCGGGAAGCTGCTGGCTGAAAAACTGAGAAAGTACCAGGATAAGGAGGGGGTAATACTCGCCGTTCCCAGAGGCGGCGTACCGATTGCCTATGCCGTTGCCAAAGAGCTGGGTATGCCTCTGGACCTGGTGCTCACAAAAAAGATCGGTCACCCTACCAACAGGGAATTCGCCATCGGCGCAGTCAGCCTCACCGACTCCTTTGTCATTCCCTATCCCGGCGTATCGCAGTTCTATATTGACCGGGAGATTAAAACAATAAGGGAAAGGCTGAAGGAAATGTACCGGAAATTCATGGGGAATAAAGAGCCGGAAGTGCTCACGGACAAAACAGTGATTGTTATCGACGATGGCATCGCCACCGGGAACACATTGATGGGCACCATCAGCATGCTGCGCAAAGATAATCCGGCAAAAATTGTCATAGCAGTTCCGGTGGCGTCCCAAAGCGCTGTTCGGAAATTGTCCAGGGCGGTAGATGAATTGATAACCGTGCTTATACCGGAAGAGTTTTACGGAGTGGGCGCATTTTACGAGAATTTCGAACAGGTGAGTGATGAAGAAGTAATGTATTACTTGGATAAATGGAAGAGGGATATAAAAAAGGCAGGATAGCTAGGGGTATGCTTCGGCCAACAAATGCCTGCTGAACCACCTGCCGGCCATTTCAGCGACTGTATCCAGCGTGCCATACTCTTCGAATAAATGGGACGCCCCTGGTATGATTTCTAGTTTCTTCTCACAGGTAAGCCGGTTATATGCCTGCGTATTCAGCTCCAGCACTTCGTGATCAAGGCCGCCGACGATCAGTAAAGTGGGCGCCGTCACTTTTTCCAGTGCGTCCATGGCCAGATCCGGTCTTCCGCCGCGGGATACGATGGCATTTACTTCCCGGAGCCCGGCTGCAGCGCTAAGTGCTGAGGCCGCCCCTGTGCTGGCGCCAAAATACCCGATGGAACAGTTGCGTGCCTCCGCGAAAGCGCTCATCCAGCGGGTAGCCCCGGTTAAACGCCTGGTGAGGAGATGGATGTCAAACCGGTTGGCGTATTGTTCGTCTTCCACCGGGGTGAGCAGGTCAAGCAAAAGCGTTCCAAACCCCTTTTCCTGTAATTGCTGCGCTACCATCCTATTCCGGGGACTCAGGCGGCTGCTGCCGCTGCCATGGGAAAAGATGATGATTGCCTTTGCCTCCCGGGGGATGATCAAATCTCCTTGCAAGGCGACTTCTTCCACCGCGATCGACACTTCATTATTAAATCGGAAATTCATAGCTGAAAGTTTTACTTGCAATGAACTAATACCTGGTGATCAGGGCCATGCCCTGACGTTCCTTCAACGAATCATTTTCCAGCAGTATCACGCTGCCATTCTTTTCCAACAGTACTTCCATAAGGTCGTCGACGGCGTCAGCAAGCACCTGGTGAGGCTTTTTGGGCGGTTGCAGCCGCAGATCATACTCATTCCCTCTGGGTAGAAAGCCAGGCAGCGAATGGTCCTTTTCTATGAGGAGCTTTAGCCCTCTTCCTTCTTTGGCCGCCTTCCATATCTCGTGAATGCCGGTGATGCCGCGCCCCTCGCCGATCTTTTCACCAAACTCCCCGATCAGCTGTTGTTTCTCCTTGTCCAGGTGTGACCTGAGGACGTCCCAGGCCAGCACTCCCAGTTCCGTTAACGTAGTGTAGGAGTAATTGCCGGCCACTTCCCCTATGATATGCTTATTGTGATGAGTAACCTTTCCAAAATAGGACAGGTCTTTTTTCGCTCCGGCTATGATCAGGAGGATATGATTGTTGGTAAGATAGGCTTTCAATCCGTCTTCCACCAGCCCGCAGAAACGTTGATAGCGTATCTCTTCCAGTTGGGATTTATCTTTTTCATATTCTTTCACAAAGGCATTGCCGACAAAGGACGAGCCGCGGGAAGGGCGGGTATAGACATAATCGTCCACATATTTTTTGGGGAAGTTGTTGTCTTTTATTTCAAGGAGCGTGTTTAGCCTGCCCTCGAAAAGCCTCGCTTCTTTCTCGCTTAATAGTAAGGTGTAATAGGGGTGGGAGTAATACGCCTGGTACAGCAGATCCCTGATCTCGAACGAACGGCCGATGATCACTTTCTCCTTCACAGGGAAAAAGAATGGGACCAACTCCTGTATGTTCGCGGAAACAAACAGCCCAATCCCAGCTGCATTATGGACGAAGTCGATCCTCGCGTACAAATCATCGATGGATGCTTGCAGGAGCCTGATCTCTTCCTCCCTGTAATTTTGCGCCAGATATTTTTTGGCCTCCCGGATCGCCTTGTCAAGCACTAAATGATCGATCCTTCTTTCCGGAGAAAGTTTATGCGTGGGGACGATGATGGAAATGCATATTTTCCCTTTTTCTTTCTGCAATGACCTCACCAATCCCTCTTCGTTCAGATCGCGACTGGATGCGGAAGAAATTATTTTTACCATGGAAAATTTCTTATAAAGGTAATCACCGGGTGCCTGAGCAACGGTGACGACAATCAATTTCCCCCGTGAGAACCGTCATTCTTTTCAGTATAAAAGAGGAGCTATCTTTGTTTCAACGTTCCCCGGAGGAGATCGGTCAGTCAGGAAGATAGATATAGCTGTTCAAAGGACAGTAAACTAACCGACCGCAACACAGTATAAAAACTGTTACGCTGACCAGGAAAATTGCCGGGTAAGTAAGACGCTGCTAGAATAGCGCTTTTAAAAGACCGCAAAACTATCAACGTCGATTGAGGCGGCCTGCTAGTGCCCGCCTTTTTTGTGTGATCTTTGGTGCAGGAGAATTTAAGGCAGTTTCCGCTCCCTTTGTTTTTTGCTATTTGCTTTTGTGACCTTTCCTGGGTGCTGGTACGAAAAGACGAAAGGTATAACATTTTTGACCAGGATACTAAAATATTTAGTATTTTCGCAGTGAAAACACTTTCACCACCAAACCACCCGTCCATGCACGCGAGCAATAAGGACATCATGGCCCGGTTGCAAATGGATATCCTCCCCTTGCAAGGGTTTCGCCCTCCGGCTTCAGACAGGGCGGCCAGCATGGGCTTGGGTCCGGTGGAAGCCGCCTTTCCCACTGGACATTTCCCCACCGGGGCCGTGCATGAGTGGATGAGCGACACCGCCGAACAGTCGGCCGCTACGCAGGGCTTCCTCTCCGCTCTGCTGGGCAAACTGCTTTTACAGGGTGGCGCCTGCATATGGATCGGCACTGCCCGGACTCTTTTTCCGTCCGCGCTGGCAGCTTTCGGAGTAGCAGCGGAGCGTCTCATCTTCATCGACCTCCGCCGGGAAAAAGATATCCTCTGGGCCATGGAAGAAGCCTTGCAGTGCGAAGGACTGGCGGCTGTCGTAGGCGAATGCCGCGACATCGATCTCACCGCCTCCCGCAGGCTGCAGCTGGCCGTCGAGCACAGCCGGGTGACGGGCCTTCTGCTGCGGCATCAACCTCGTCATAAGAATGCAGTTGCCTCCGTGGCACGCTGGAAGGTGTCTCCTTTGCCCTCCGTAATAGAAGATGGCCTCCCCGGCGTAGGTTTTCCCCGTTGGGAGGTGCAGCTGTTAAAAGTACGCAACGGAAGACCCGGCAAATGGCAGGTGGAATGGTCGGCCGGCCAGTTCCATATATTGGCGCCCGTCATGCCGGCCAGCCTGCACGAACCACAACGCAAAACAGGATAGCATGCACCGGCGTTTTATGACCATCTGGTTCCGTCACCTGACGACGGATTGGCTCGCCATCCGGCAGCCTGCTTTGCGGCAAATACCTTTTGTCCTGGCGGAAAATGTGCATGGACGCAAGGTGATCACGGCTGCCAATATCCTGGCGCAGCGACAAGGCATCGACTGTGGCATGGTGGTCGCCGATGCCCGGGCGATCTTCCCTTCCCTGGAAGTGCTGGACGACGTGCCGGACCGCGCGGAAAAATTATTGATGGCCCTCGCCCGGTGGACAGTGCGCTATACGCCCGTCACTGCCATCGATCCCCCCGACGGACTGATCCTTGAGGTGACAGGCTGCGCTCACTTGTGGGGTGGGGAAGCGGCTTATTTGCAGGAGATCACCACCCGCCTGGCAACACTGGGCTACGACGTGCGGGCTGCGATGGCAGGCACCATTGGCGCCGCCTGGGCCATGTCCCGCTTCGGTCAGGGAGAGCTGATCGCCCACGGCGGTAGTGAGTCCACCGCCTTGCTGAACTTGCCGCCGGCAGCGCTTCGGCTGAGCCCGGAGATCCTGGACCGTTTGCATCCATTGGGATTGAACCGCCTGCATTACCTGATCGCCATGCCGCGGGCTGCGCTCCGCCGGCGTTTTGGTCCGGAGCTCCTGCTGCAGCTGGACAGGGCGCTGGGCAGGGTGGAAGAGATGATCCAGCCCGTCGAGCCGCCCGTACAATATCGCGAACGGCTACCCTGCCTGGAGCCGATCGCTACGCGGACAGGGATCGAGATCGCCCTGTCCCGCCTCCTGGATACGCTGTGCCATCGCCTGCAGTCGGAAGAAAAAGGGTTGCGCACTGCCGCCTTCACCTGTCACAAATTAGACGGTAAGGCAGCATCCATCGCCATTGGTACACATTATCCGTCACACCGGGCCGCACACCTCTATAAATTATTTGAAGAGAAGATCGCCAGCCTTGCGCCCGATCCGGGTATCGAGCTCTTCACGCTGGAAGCGCCGGTGGTGGAAGATTGTCCGCCCGGGCAGATCATGCTGTGGAAAGAAAGTGGCGGCGTTGCCGATCCTCGGGTGGCGGAATTGCTGGACAGGCTGGCCGGTAAGATGGGGGAGTCGGGCATCCATCGCTACCTGCCGGACGAACACTACTGGCCGGAACGTTCCATCAAACTTGCATCCTCTTTACAGGAGCTCCCATCCATTCCCTGGCCCGCCGACCGGCCAAGACCCATACGGCTCCTGAAAGCACCGGTACAGATCGGGGTGACGGCGCCCATCCCGGATTATCCGCCCATGCTCTTCCGTTATCTCGGCAAGGTGCACCGGATCAAAAAAGCAGATGGACCGGAGCGCATCGAACAGGAGTGGTGGCTGGAGAAAGGACCGCGACGGGATTATTATCAGGTGGAAGATGAAGAGGGGCAGCGCTATTGGATCTTCCGGTCCGGTCCATATAAGGCGGATCAGTCGAACCAATGGTTCCTCCACGGTTTTTTTGCATAAGTCATGAAAGCGAATATCGACTATACGGAATTGGAGGTGACGACCAACTTCAGCTTTTTACGGGGCGCATCGCACCCGGAAGAGCTCGTGGACCAGGCCGCCGCCTATGGATATACTGCCATCGCCATCACCGACCGCAACAGCCTCGCCGGCATCGTACGGGGGCACGTCGCTGCCAAAGCCAAAGGCATGCGCATCATCCCGGCCTGCCGGCTGGACCTCCTGGATGGCCCGTCCCTGTTGGCCTATCCCAGGGACAAAGCCGCATATGGCCGTCTGTCGGCCTTGCTGACAACAGGCAACCTCCGGGCGGAAAAAGGCGAATGTCATCTGTATAAAGCGGATGTATATGCGCAGAAAGAAGGCATTCAGTTCATGGTCATCCCACCCGTATCCTTAACACCCTCCTTTGAAATAGCGCCGGCGTTCGTCCATGCGCTTCAGGAGTACCGGGAGGCAATCTCCCGGGATCTTTACCTGGCCGCCACCCGTCGCTACCTGGGCGATGATGCCAGGCAGCTGCACCGCCTTTCACAGCTGGCGAGCCGGCTGGGGATGCCCCTGGCAGCAACGAACGATGTGCATTATCATGAGCCGGAACGCCGCTACATGCAGGATGTGCTCACCTGCATCCGGGAAAAATGCACCATCGATACGGCCGGATTCAGGCTCCATCAAAATGCGGAACGCTTCCTGAAGCCCATTGCAGAAATGCAGCGCCTTTTCCGGAATTATCCCGACGCCCTTCGGCAGACACAGGTCATTGCCGATGCATGCCGGTTCTCGCTGGACACGCTGCAATATGTCTATCCCGAGGAGTTTACCAGTGAAGGACGCACCCCGCAAGAAGAATTGACCTTACTCACATGGGAAGGAGCCCACAGGCATTTTGGGGAGAAGATACCCGAAAAGACCGTGGCGGCCATTCACCACGAGCTAAACTTTATCGGGCAGATGAATTACGCATCCTATTTTCTTACAGTACATGACCTCGTCCGTTTCGCCCGGCAGCAGAATATCCTCTGCCAGGGACGGGGTTCGGCGGCCAACTCCACGGTTTGCTACTGCCTGGGCATCACTTCCGTCAATCCCACTAAGATCGACCTGCTCTTCGAACGCTTCCTGTCAGCCGCACGCAATGAACCGCCGGACATCGATGTGGACTTCGAACACGAAAGACGGGAAGAAGTGATCCAGTACGTTTACCGGAAATACGGCCTCGACCGCGCCGCCATCGTAGCCACCGTGACCCAGGAACGGCAGAAAGGCGCTATCCGGGATGTCGGCAAGGCGATGGGGCTATCCATCGACACGGTCAGCAAGCTTTCAAGTTTCCTGGGCGAGTTCACGATGGATGGCATCGAACGGCAACGCCTCATCGAACACGGGTTCAACCCGGAGGATCGCCGTCTCCGCCAGGTGCTGCACCTGACACAGCAGCTCATGGGGTTTCCCCGGCAGCTGGGTCAGCATACGGGTGGCTTTGTCATCACGCAGGGAAAATTGTCGGACTTATGCCCCATCCTCAACGCCCGCATGGAAGACCGCACCTGCATCGAATGGAACAAGGACGATATTGATGCCCTGGGCTTTTTGAAGATCGATGTGCTGGCCCTCGGCATGCTGACCTGTATCCGCAAGGCCTTCGACCTGGCAAAAGCGCAATATGGCCTGGACCTCACATTGGCCAATATTCCCGAAGATGATCCTGCCGTGTACGACATGATCTGCCGGGCTGATACCATTGGGGTCTTCCAGATCGAAAGCCGCGCCCAGATGGCGATGCTGCCTCGCCTCAAACCCCGCTGTTTCTATGACCTCGTCATTGAAGTAGCCATTGTCCGGCCCGGCCCCATCCAGGGAGATATGGTCCATCCCTATCTCCGCAGACGCGATGGACTGGAGCCCATAGAATATCCTTCTAAAGAGCTGGAAGAGATCCTGGGTAAGACCAAGGGCGTGCCGCTGTTCCAGGAACAGGCCATGAAGATCTCCATTGTGGCCGCAGGGTTCTCTCCGGCAGAGGCGGACGAGCTGCGCCGCAGCATGGCGACCTTCAAAGCCAAGGGGATGGTCGCCGGCTTTAAGGAAAAGCTGATCAACGGCATGCTGAAAAATGGGTACACGCTGGATTTTGCCGAACGCATCTTCCGGCAGCTGGAAGGATTCGGTTCCTATGGATTCCCCGAAAGCCATGCCGCCAGCTTCGCGCTGCTGGTGTACGTGTCTTCCTGGATAAAATGTTACTACCCCGACGTATTCGCCTGCGCGCTCCTGAACAGCATGCCGATGGGCTTCTACCGCCCGGCCCAGATCGTCATCGATGCACGCAAACATGGCGTCGAGGTCAGGCCCGTGGACGTCAATGCTTCGCAATGGGATAATACACTGGAAATGTCCGAAGGTAAACCCCGGGCGCTGCGCCTGGGATTCCGTCAGGTGAAAGGACTCCGCGAGGAAGATATGCAGCTGCTGGTAAAAAGCCGGAAGGAGGGATATGCCAGCATGGACGAGCTGCATGCCGCCGGAATCCCGCCGGCTGCCCTGGAAAAGCTGGCCCGGGCCAACGGCCTGCGATCACTGGGCCTGCTTCGCCGCCAGGCATTGTGGGAGCTGTCCCGCACCGATCCGCCCGTCGGTCTGTTCGTGGGTAAGCCGGCAGCCACCCCGGCAGAAGAAAAAGTAACCTTGCCTCATATGACCGCCGGCGAGCATGTCCTGCAGGATTATGCCGCCACGTCCTTGTCCCTGGAAGCTCACCCCGTCAGCTTCGTCCGGGAGAAGCTGCAGCAGCTGCATATCATATCGACAGCGCAGCTGTCGGAGAGAAAAGATGGGGACTACGTCCAGGTTGCCGGTCTGGTGCTGGTCCGCCAACGGCCCGGGACAGCCAGCGGCGTCGTTTTTATTACCATTGAAGATGAGACAGGCACTGCCAACCTGGTGGTGTTCCGGGCGCTTTTTGATCAATACCGCAAGGCGATCCTGCAATCCCGGCTGCTAATGGTGGAAGGCAAATTACAAAAGGAAGGAGAGGTCATCCATGTAGTGGTAAAGAAGTGTTATAATCTCAACCGCTTGTTCGCAGGTTTGATGGACGCCGGTGATAATTCCACGAAAAAGGAGATCCCGGCGCAAATGGACGTGTTTGATAAAGGAAGAAATTTTAAGTGAGGAGGTCATCAGATTGTCCACCTGTCGATGAACCGCCTGAGCCCTTCCCTGTACTGGTTCCCAATCGTAATAGCCACATTGCCGACGTGAACAGAGGATTTCGTGATCGTATCGATCTTTGCCAGGGATACAATGAAAGATTTATGCACCCTCAGGAACTGACCGGCAGGCAGCTTTTCTTCCACACTTTTCAGCGTGGCCAGCGACATCACAGGCTTGTCGTTCCCCACGGTATACACTTTGATATAATCCCTGAATGCTTCCACATACCTGACGTCCCCGAAATCAACCTTCACCAGCTGATGATCCGCCTTGACAAATAGATACCCCTGTCCGGGCGGATTTGCCTGGGGAATGGCGGGCCTGACACCTCCGGAAATATCCATGCCAAGCCTGGCCCTGTTGGCAGCGCGTAAGAACTCGTCATAATTGAATGGCTTCAACAGGTAATCGACTGCATCCACCTTGTAGCCTTCGATGGCATAGTGGTTATAGGCCGTGGTAAAAATTATACGTGGCCGCACGGGCATATTGCCCGCGCTCAGGATACGGGCCAGCTGCATCCCGCTGATATCCGGCATTTGAATATCCAGGAAGATCAACTGCACGTCTGTTTCACAGAGAGCCTGGAACGCCGTTGCAACATTGCCGTAACAACCTTTCAGCCGCAGGAAAGGCGTCTGTTCGATAAATGTGCTGACAAGGCTCAAAGCCAGCGGCTCGTCGTCAATAGCGATACAGTTGACCATCATAAGTTCAGTTCCAGACCATCGAAATAAGGTAAAGTTAGCCCAATGACACCTGCGGTGATAAAAGAAGCAACATAATAAGACTCACTGGCGATCAAACGGGGAATTTCATCTGTGAAATTTTTTATTGTCGGCGACGCGGCCGACATCGGACATATGAAGCCTTTCATCGGATGATGGCCTCCTTTTGTCGATACGGTTTTATGGGATGCGCCATCCATCGCAATTTTACCAACGATGATAAAAAATGGTTTTATCCCCGTCATACCCTTTGTGCTGCCCATTTTGTGGGCCTCTCCTGCACATGCGCAGGTGTGTATACAGGGCACGGTCTATGATAAAACAATGATCAATGGATTGCCGCAAGTCACCATCAGCAACACCCGGGGAGCAATAGCCGTCTCCGACTCATCAGGACATTATTCGATCAGGGTGGCAAAAGAAGATACGATCTACTTTTCCTATCTCAACCAGCGGACAGCCGCATTTCCTGTAAAAGATATTCCGGATCCAGCCACCTTTAGCGTGAGCATCGAAGTGACGGGGCCAGCGCTCATGCCTGTTTACGTCAATCATAATAGCTATTATGCGGATTCTGTATTAAACAGGCGCGAGAACCGGGAAGGATTTGAATATAAACATGGGTCGTTCGTGCGCAATATACGCTTGATGCCTGGCGGCCAGGGTCTCATGGCCGGGGCGGCGCTGGACATGGATATTTTTTTTCACCGCGACGTTAGAAGAAGCAAAACGCTGATTCAAAAATGGCTGATCGAAGAAGAACAGGACAAATATATTGACCACCGGTTCAATAGAACCATCATCAAAAGGATCACCGGGCTGGACTCGGCAGATCTCCAGCTGTTCATGCGCATCTACCGGCCAGGGTACGAGTTTATAAGATCCTTCCAGACAGACTGGGAGCTGTACAGCTACATCCTGGAATCCAGCAGATCTTTTTTGGCGGATCAGAAGAGAAAACTACCGATCACAACCCCTGACTAAATAAATTTCCCTCTATGACAATAATTTCCTGCAAGAGATGCCTGTTCGTAATTCTTTTCACCACCCTGTTGGGATACAACGCCCGGCCACAGGTAAAATTCGGTATTAAAGGCGGGCTGACATTCGCCGAAATGCTGGCTTCCAAAGAGCAGACCGCCACGATCAGCTCCATTTCCATGAACATGATCAATTTTCCCCGCACGAACGTCAACGCAGGAGCGTATCTCGACATTCCTGTTTTCCGGAAATTACATCTGCAACCCGAAGTCCTGTATAATAACCAGGGTTCTTACTCGTTGCCCCGCCACAACTATGTGGTCAGTGCCACGGAAATGTACAAGCTGAAGTATCTTAATTTTCCTATTCTTTTAAAGTGGCAGCTTCCTTATTATACCTATTTCGCAACGGGCCCGCAGTTCGGTCTCTTGCTGGATGCAAAGATCGACCAGGCTTTACTGGACAAGGAACACACCTATTCTGTAAAAAGCCAGTATAAGCCGAACGATTTTGGCTGGGTGTGGGCCATAGGATATATGAGCCCGGTGAACATTGGCATCGACGTCCGTTATTACCTTGGGTTCAAAGACATTAACAATGCTTCCGCCGCCTCGGCCGCCTCCCTGCCTGTACAGAACGGCCGCCTCCGTAACAGCGGGCTGCAGATCGATATTTTTTTCCAGTTCGGCAGGAACCGCCTGCCGCCGTCTTCTCCCGACAGGTGACCGTAGTCTCCCGTCCTGACGGGCTGTCCGGCAATGTCAGCTTCTTTTCCCGGCTACGTAGACAAAAAACGGGCATTGATCGCAATTCTCTCCGGACTTCTGTCCTTGGCTTTACCTTTGACCCGAATGTCAAAGAGAAGTCTCGCTTCCGACAGTGGCCCCTGGTATTCCGGCAAAGGAACGGTTATCCTTTTGCACGCGCTCGCGTGGGCGGTCTTCTTTTCTCTTCCTTATCTTCTCAGGCCTCCCTTCACAGCGGGCGCAGCGGGTGAACCGGTACCCGACGAAAGGGCGATCGATCTGCTGCAGCGCATCACCGATGCGTGGCTGATATTGTCTTTCTACCTCAATGCACTGATATGGATGCCCCGGTTCTTTCATCACCGCAGGTACGGTATATTCATAGGAGCTCACCTGGTGCTCTTTTTATTGCTGGCCGGCGGTAACTGGCTCTTTATCCGGACAGCAGCCACACATACCGCGCAATCTTGGCGCCCCATCCTCTTTTTTAGCCTGTTCTCTTACTTATTTGTCCTTGCATGCAGCACCGCCTTCCAACTTACCCGGGACAGGCTGAAAGCGCAAAGACTGCAAAAAGAAAAAGAAAATGTAAACCTGAGAACCGAGCTTTCATTCCTTCGATCCCAGGTAAGCCCGCATTTCATGTTCAATGTCCTCAACAACATGGTGGCATTGGCGCGGAAAAGATCCGAAGAGCTGGAACCATCCCTTATCAAACTATCCCGTCTCATGCGGTATATGCTATATGAGACGGATGAAGAGAAGGTCTCCCTGGAAAAAGAGATCGAATACCTGCAAGCCTATATCGACCTCCAGTCGCAACGGTTCGGCCACCAGGTAAAGGTCAAGGTGGACATTGAGATTGCAAAAGGCGAGTATGTTATTGGACCCATGCTGCTCATCCCCTTTGTGGAAAATGCATTCAAGCACGGGACGGGGATGGTCACAGACGCAGAGATCGATATCCAGCTCAAGGCTGGCAACGGTCAGTTATGCTTCCTCGTGCGAAATAAATTTGACCCCGCTTCCACCGAGGTCAGGGATAATACCAAAGGCATCGGTCTGCCCAATGTCCAGAGAAGATTGAATTTACTATATGATCAGAAACATTGTCTTCTAACTTCGGTAGACAAAGACTACTTTCTTACCTCCTTAAAAATACAGTTTGAGCCATGATGCGATGTGTAGCCATTGACGACGAGCTCCTCGCCCTGGAGCTGCTTGCCGATAATATCAGCCAGGTGCCCTATCTCCAGTTGGTGGGAAAATATTCCAATACATTGCAGGCTATTCCGTTCCTCCAGCAGGAGCGCGTAGACCTGCTGTTCCTCGACATCATGATGCCCGGGATGACGGGCCTCCAGTTTCTCAGAAGCCTGGCGGAGAAGCCGATAGTTATCCTCATCACCGCCTATGATCGGTATGCCCTCGATGGTTTCGAGCTGGATGTCGTAGATTATCTCCTCAAGCCGGTGGCATTAGACCGCTTTGTCAAAGCCTGCAATAAGGCTTATGAACTGTTTCAGGCCCGCAGCAGGCCTGCCGAAGCTCCCATATACAAGCATCCGGGCTATATTTTTGTCAGCTCCGATTACAATCTCTTAAAAATAAACTTGCCCGAGATTGTCTGGATCGAGGGCCTGAAGGACTATATCCGGATACATCTCCATCAATTGCAAAAGCCGGTGGTAACGAGAATGAATTTGAAAACCTTTGAAGAAGACCTTCCGTCATCTGACTTCATACGCATCCATAAGTCCTATATTGTATCTATCCGGCACATTACTGCCATCCGCAGGAACAGTGTTTTCATCGGGAGCAAAGAGCTACCGGTTGGGAACAACTACAGGGCCGGTCTTATCGCGCTCACCGGCCGGCTGGAATAAAAGCCGCTCACCCTTCACCCTTCACCCTGCGCTGGTACTCCGTCGGAGTCGCATGGAACTGTCTGAAAAATGCCTTGCCAAAATTGCTTTGTGAATTGAACCCCACCATTTTTACCACCTCGAATACTTTATAGCTGGTGGTCGAGATCAGTTCGGCCGCCCTGTTTAACCTCGCCACATTCACCAACTCGTTGGGCGTCAGGTCGGAGACGCATTTCACTTTTCGGTAAAAGGTCGGACGGCTCATGTTCATGAGCCTGGCCAGCCTGTCTACGTTCAGCTCCTTGTTGTGGAGATGCGCAAATATGATCTCATTGAGCTTGTGCAGGAATGTTTCATTTTCGTCCGGACCCGCGTCGCCCTGCACATGGTCAGAAAAAGAACGGACGAAATAGTCCTTCAATCTCGCCCTGTTGGCCAGAAGGTTACCGGCCTGCGCCTTCAAATATTCCTCCGTCAGCGGCCGCTCTATACACGCGTCTGCCCCCGATTGGAGGCTTTTGATCCTGGAAGACCTGCCGTCGATCAGGAGAATGACGGGAATATGGGAAAAATGGACGGAGGATTTGAGATGGGCGCACAATTGAGTGCCATAAGCGTCTGTTAGTTCCAGACCGCTGATAAGTAAATGAATTTCTTGCGATTCTATTATCCTCAATGCCTTCCGCTCACTGGTTGCCGTAAAAAGATGGTAAATATCGCCCAGGTACTCGTAAAGGTCATTCAATTCATCTCTATCCTGGTCGGCTAAAAGTATCCGGCAGGCAGCGCGGTCTTTTTGGAAAGACGGGACAGGTGCCAGCGCTTGCCGGAGATCAGGCAGGACAGCGCCGGCGCGGGAAATGGGCATGTTTGCAATCATTAATTACAAAGGTATCTGCGTCAGATAGTTAGCCATGCATGATTTGTTGAAATTTATAGCACAATTGTTTAGTTTTATGATAAAAGGGCTAACTTGTTCCGTTGACCCCACTACTTGCATGCCGATCAGGAATTATATATTATTTCTTTGCCTTGCCCAGATGGCGACGGTGGCATCGGCGCAACCTGCCCATATCAATTTCACTTCGCTGACCTCCAGGGACGGATTGTTGTCCAACTCCGTGAATGCGATCCTAAAAGACCGGTACGGATTGATGTGGATCGCCACGGATGATGGCCTGAATAAGTTTGACGGCACCAACTTTACGGCATATCGCAAGCAGGCAGGGGATACGGCTAATCTCTGGGCCAACGAGATCCTTGCGTTACATGAGGATAAGGCAGGCCGCCTGTGGGTGGGGACCAGCGGAGGGGCCGTAAGCCTGTATGACAGAATGCATGACAAATTCATCCATTATCCGCCCGGAGGGGGGGGCGATGGGTTCTTATCCAATGCGGTGGTCCGGAGCATCTGCAGCGACTATGAAGGTAAGATCTGGATAGCGCAGTTCTCGGCGCCCTATGTGCTCGACCCGGCAACAGGGCATATATCGAAGATGGATCTGACGCCGTATGACCACGGCGGTCCGAATAAATTGTCCCTTCTTTGTGTTTTCGAGGACAGCCGGAAGAGGATGTGGGTGGGCACGGACAAAGGGCTTTTCCTTTATATAAGGTCAACGCGCACTTTTAAGCAATACAGGCATGATAACCTGGACAGCTCCAGCCTGGTGAACGACTATGTTCAGGCATTGGCCGAAGACAAGGAAGGACATTTATGGATTGGGACAGGAGGCGGGCTATGCACAATGCGGCCGGATGAAAAAGCATTTATCAGCGCCCGTAAAATAGATGGCAGGAACAGCGTGCTGAATGAAGGTCAAATCAATGCGATTACGGTAGACAACGATGGTATGTTATGGGTGGCGACGATGAACGGGGTGCACGTGCTGGATCCGCATACGGGCCATTCGGTGACCTACTTGCCGGAAGAAGGAAATTCCCACAGCCTCACCAGCGGGTCGATCCGGAGTCTTTACATCGATAAGGAGGGTATTTACTGGTTTGGCACCTACCGGGGCGGCATCAATAAATATGACAGGAACCTGAATCTTTTCAACGTCAAGCTGGGCGATGCCTTTCATGATAATGGCTCCCAGACCTCTGTCGTAACTTCTTTTGAACAGCAGGACGACGGAAATATATGGTTGGGAACAGACGGAGGGGGACTCTATACATTCGACCGGAAGACGGAAAAGCTCCGGCCTGAGCACATCCGGGTGGGTGACAGGCAGCCTGGCGCATTTTCAGTCCTGGCGTTAAAGAAGATAAAGACGGGCGCCTTATATATAGGTACTTTTGCAAAAGGGCTGATCATACTGGACCCCGTCAGCGGGAAGGCAAGGCGCCTGACAATGGGCCCGGGCCCGGGTGACCTGAATGCAAACGATATTTATTGTATCAGGGAAGATAGACAAGGGCTGGTATGGCTGGGTACGAATGGCGCCGGGATCAATGTTCTGAAGAACAATAAGGTCATCGTCCGCTATACGCCCACACCTAAAGCGCCGGGAGACATGCTCCTGCCGGCAAATGGTTATATCAGGGCCATCGAGGAGGACAGGGAAGGAAATATGTGGATAGGGACCCATGGAGGCGGTGTCGCTGTCTATCACCCTTCGACAGGAAAATTCACCGTATACGACCAGGGCAATAGCAATCTGCCCAGTGACAAGATCTTTTCCCTTTTATTGGACAGCAGGGGTTGGATGTGGTTGGGTACATATGGCGGCGGATTAAGCGTATTCGACAGCAGGACCGGACAGTTTACCAACTACACTGAGAAGGATGGATTGCAGAATGCTACTGTCTACCAGGTAGTGGAAGATGCGCGCGGACAGATATGGGTAAGCACCAATACGGGGATCAGCAGCCTGGACGTGCAAACGAAGATTTTCCGAAATTTTACGAGTTACAATGGCATCCAAAATAACAATTTTGTCCATGGATCAGGGCTGCGCTCGTCAGATGGCGAGCTGTTCTTCGGGGGACTGCAGGGGTTCAACTACTTTAATCCGGCGGCGCTTACGACTAACCGTAATGTCCCCACCGTGATGCTGACGAACCTGCAGGTGGCAAACAAACCCGTCGCTCCTGGCAATGAGTCGCCGATCAAAGAACATATTTCAGTCGCCCGGGAGGTCCGGCTGGCATATAGACAAAATTTTGCCCTGAGCTTCGTTGCCTTGAACTATACATTGCCCAGGCAGAATCACTACGCATACAAGCTGGAAGGGTTCGACAAGGACTGGAACTATGTGGACGCGATGAATACGGCCTATTATACCAATCTCGATCCCGGGGAGTACGTCTTTCATGTGAAGGCCAGCAATAATGACGGCGTATGGAGCTCCAGGGACACGTCCGTCAGGATCTATGTCAAACCTCCTTTCTGGCGGACGCCATACGCGTACGTGATATATGTGCTGGCCGCAGGCGGCCTCTTATTGTACAGCCGGCATCGGGGGCTTTCGAGGTTAAGAAAGAAGCTTGCCCTGGAGCAGGAAAGGGAGGAAGCCCGGCGCATACAGGAGCTGGACAGGATGAAATTGAAGTTTCTTACCAATCTGAGCCATGAGTTCCGAACGCCCATTGCACTGATTATGGGGCCGGTGGATCAAATGCTGTCAGAGGGACATGGCCAGCCATCGCATGACAAGCTGCAGATGGTCCGGCGGAATGCGCGGCGGTTGCTGCACCTGGTAAACCAGTTGCTGGATTTCAGGAAAATGGAGGAGCACGAACTCAGGCTCCACCTGGAGAAAGGAGAGTTCGTCTCTTTCGTGAAAGACGTCTGCCATTCTTTTACAGACCTTTCGGAAAGGAAACATATCACATTTGCTTTTGAGACCAGGGTGGACAGCCTTTATGTGCTGTTTGACAGGGATAAGATCGAGCGGATCCTGTTCAACCTGCTGTCCAATGCATTTAAGTTCACGCTGGAGGGCGGAACGATCACCTTCGCATTGGAGGAGCTGGAAGGGGACGACCATGCAGACACCAGGTGGATATCCATAAAGGTGATGGATACAGGCATTGGAATACCACAGGATAAAAAGGAAAAGATATTCCAGCGGTTTTTCCAGCACGCGTCTGCCGCCGCCATACTGAACCAGGGCACGGGCATCGGTCTTTCCATTACAAAGGAGTTCGTCAGGATGCATGGCGGGGTAATAGAGGTGGAAAGCCAGCCGGGACAGGGAAGTGTCTTCATGATACGTCTGCCATTGACAAAGGCCGCCGCGGGCGTAACAGAGGAGGCGCCGCCCCCGGAGATCGATGCGGCGGAACACGGGACGGAAACATCGGCAACAGCGCCTGTGACGGACAATGCCGTTGGAATGCCTGCCATCCTGCTGGTAGAGGATAATGAGGATTTCAGGTTCTATCTGAAAGACAATCTGAGGAATAAATACAAGGTAATAGAAGCTGCCAATGGCAAAGACGGATGGCAGAAAGCCCTCTCGGCTCATCCGCAGCTGATCGTCAGCGATATCAGCATGCCTTATATGGATGGGATAGAGCTCACGCGCAAGCTGAAGGGCGACAAGCGGACGAGCCATATTCCCGTCATACTGCTGACGGCCCTGAGGGAAGAAGAGCAGCAGCTGAAAGGACTTGGGACGGGAGCCAACGACTACGTCACCAAACCTTTCAATGTTGAAGTGCTGCATGCCAGGGTCAGGAACCTGCTGGCGCTGAGGAATACGTTGCAGACCACGTTTACCAGGCAGATCAATGTGCTTACGCCTGAAGTGGTCATCGAGTCGGAAGACGAGAAGCTGTTGAATAAAGTGGTGACCTATCTTGAAAAGAACCTTAACAGCGACCAATTGTCGGTGGAGTCGCTGAGCAAAGAGGTGGGCATGAGCAGGAGCTCGCTGTACAGCAAGATCCTGGAGATCACCGGAGAGACCCCGGTGGAGTACATCCGTTCCTTTAAATTGGGAAAGGCGAAGGTACTGCTGGAAAAAAGCAGTCTCACCATTGCCGAGATCGCTTACGAGGTAGGATTTTCCACCCCCAACTATTTTGCGAGAGCATTTAAGGCTAAGTACAATATATTGCCTTCTGAATACGCAAGTACGAAGAAATAGAACCCAAATACTGATTAGTATGGACAGCCCCAAAGAGGTCACCATTTATGATATTGCAAAGAAGCTGGACGTCTCCCCGTCCACCGTAAGCCGGGCTTTGAAGGACGACCCGACTGTCAGTAAAAATACAAAGAAAAAGGTCTTCGAGACGGCCGCCCGGATGGGCTACCGGTCAAACCAGTTTGCCAGGAACCTGCGCCAGCAGCAGTCCCTCACCATCGGCGTGATCGTCAGTGAACTGAACAATCCCTTTATCACCTCCGTGCTGTCGGGCATCGAAAAAATTGCAGGCGAGGCCGGATATGGCATTATTATAACAGACTCCTCACAAAGTGCGAAGAAAGAGGCTGCCAACGCGCAGAACCTTTTCCAGCGGCGGGTGGATGGGATAATCGCGTCATTGGCGCCCGATACGAAGGACCTGGCTCATTTTAAGCCTTTTGTCACCAAGGGCATCCCCGTTATTTTTTTGGACAGGGTAGAGCACATGGCGGAAAGCACGTCGGTGGTGATCAACAACGTTATGTGCGGCTATGTCGCCACTAAACATCTGATCGAACAGGGATGCCGGCGGATAGCGCATGTCACGTCTGCGCTGCAGCACAATATTTATGCACAGCGGTATAAAGGCTATCGGGATGCATTGGAGGAAAATAAGATACCATTTGATGAATCGTTGCTGGTGATCATGGAGGAGGCCGAGGAAGCCGGCGAGGCGGCTGCTAAAAAGATCATGAGGCTGCAACCCATGCCTGACGGAGTTTTTGTCACCGGCGACTTTGCCGCCGCCGTCTGCATACGCACATTCCAGGACAACGGTGTTCGCGTTCCGGAGGACATGGCAGTAGTAGGGTTCAATAATGAAGTAATAGGCAGGCTGATTAAGCCAACCTTAACTACGATCAACTACCCCGGGAAGGAAATGGGCGAGGCGGCTGCAAGGAATCTGGTGAATCATCTGAAGGGTTTGGGTAATATAGGCAGCATCAGCACCTTGACGATACGCGCCGACCTCATCGTGCGCCAGTCTTCCCTGAAGACTGGATAATAACACTTTCTTATCAAAACTTGGTCATAACGTCTCATTCTCCCCCGGAATACATAGGAGCCGGCTGGTTTGTCGCAACGAACTATTAAATTAGGTAGGAAGAAAATTCGCGTCCGTCAGGGATTTTTTGTCGCGATGATAGCAAAGTATGCTTTCTTGGGCTGGTAGTTCCTGTCAAACGGCAGGGGATAATTGGTGCGGCCACGGATGGGAAAGTCATTGAGCCAGGACATACCGTCATCTATTCCCCAGAACGTGATACGGCTGATCTTGCCTTTATGCCGGAGAAAGAGACGGAACAGGTCCGCATAAGAGCTGGCCAGCAGGTCCTGCGCCGAATCAGGCAGTCCATTGGTATACGGATTCATGCCGGCCCTGTTCGCGGCCACCTGCCCTACATCGGCCGTGTTGTGATCCCAGGGATTCGGTAATACACTAAGATCCAGCTCGGTGAACATCACTTCAACGCCAAGGGCGGAAAATTCCAGGATGCTGGCTTCGATGGCTGCCAGGGGAACATTGCCGGACTTCCAATGTCCCTGGATACCCACGCCATCGATACGGACACCCGCCGCCTGTATCTTTTTAATAAGGGCGATGGCGCCAGCCCTCTTCTTCGGCTGCTCGATATTGTAGTCGTTGTAATAAAGCCGGGTGTGCGGCGCCGCTTTTTGCGCGAGACGAAAGGCTTCTACGATATAGTCTGGCCCCAGTTTTTTAAGGAAGATCGAATTGCGGAGGGTGCCGTCTTCATTCAGGGCTTCGTTGACGACGTCCCAGGAATACACCTGGCCGTCATAGCGGGAGGCGATAGTAGTGATGTGGTTGACAAAATAGGCGCGCACCGAGTCCGCATCCTGCATCCTGCGTAGGAAGGTCGGCAACTGGCTATGCCATATCAGGTTGTGGGCGTTCACCTTGATGTGATTCCTTTGGGCATAGGCCACCAGCTTGTCGGCAGGATCGAAATTATATCGATCCCAGGCAGGATGCATGATCTCCGCCTTCATGATATTTTCAGGCGTGAGGGCGTCAAATTGTCGGGGGATCAGCCGGGCGGCGGCAGTATCTTTTTCCTCTGTCTGACGGGTGTTGATCGCTGCGCCAATGAGGAAGTCCCCCCGGAATGCTTCTTTCAGGGCGGGGGTCTGTGCCGACCCATGCAGGGAGACCAGGACGATGAGCGCGGGCAAGGCAATACGCATATATTATTTTTTTGGCTTTATAAGACGCGTGAAAAAACAAAACTAATATTTTTTTCAATCGGTTGAAATTTTAATAAAACTTCCTATATTTGAAATGTAGGTTTGACATTTATTTCAATTGCAGATAAATGAAAAATCGCCGTGACACTTGCTGTATGAGAAAAAAAGATATACTTTCTCCTTCCTTTCTTTCCCATATTCCAGGAGGATTTACGCGGCGATCTATCGGCCGTTGCTAGCCTATAAAATACCAATTAATTGTAATCGGTATCATAACTCAATAACATGGGACATTATTCTTTCAGGATCATAGGCCTGGCAGGCTTATTATGGATCAGTGCCACCGCAAGTGGCCAGGGAGAGGGCAACGATTCATCGGGATATTACAACGAAGTGAGAACCTATGTAAACCCGGTATTGCCGGGCGACCATCCCGACCCGACGATGATCAGGGTGGGAGAAGACTTTTATCACTGCGGATCGAGCTTTCATTTCACACCGTATCTGCCGGTCTATCATTCAAAAGACATGGTCCACTGGGAGGTCATCAGCAGGGTAGTGCCGCCGGCAAGAGGACAATTTGTGAACGACCGTCCCTCGGCCGGTATCTGGCAGGGAGCCATCACCTATTTTTACAATTCATACTGGATCTATTTTTCCGCCGGCGGACAATGGTTTTGCAAAGCGGAGTCCCCTTACGGCCCCTGGTCAGCGCCGGAAAAAGTGAGGACCAATCCTGCGACGGGAGACCTGGGTTACGACAATTCCATCTTCATAGACGATGACGGTAAGCCGTATATGGTGATCAAGAACGGGCAGAAGGTCAATCGGATACAGGCGCTGGGGCGCGATGGCCAGCTGGCAGACACGGTGATCAAACTGGACTGGATAAATGCGCAGCTGCAATACAGCTGGGCCGAAGGTCCCGTGATGTGCAAGCGCAATGGATACTACTATTATTTCCCCGCCGGCGACGTATCCGGCGGTCAGTATGTTATGAGGACGACGGCGCTGACCAGCGACTCCACGAAGTGGGAGAGGCTGGGCGACTTCTTCAGGACGGTGACAGACCCTGCAACGGGCTTCCGCCGGCCTAATCATATTTCCGCGCCGTTGCAATTGGCGGACGGCAGCTGGTGGACCATCGGGCAGAGCTATGAAAAGCCGCAGGGCGACGACTGGTCCGGCATGGGCCGGCAGACAGCATTATACCCGGTGTCCTGGGACGGCGACAGGCCCTGGGGGATGGCGCCGGTGAGCACGCCGATCATAAAGCCCGGGTTGCCGTCGGCAGGCATCCCCTGGAGAAGCGTCCATACGGATTATTTCGATGAGCCCGTGCTGGGTGCATGGTGGCATTTCCTGAACAGGGGCGCTGCGAATGCGTATTCGCTGGACGCAAGGAAAGGATGGGTGCGGCTATCTCCATCAGGCGGCAGGGCGCATTTGATGCAGAAGGAGACGGATCATTATTATTCAGCTGTCACACGGGTGGATCTCAACGCAACGGACACCGCCGATAAAGCGGGACTCTATCTGTCCAATGGAAACCAAAAGGTGATGGCGCAATTATATACGGGATTCGACGGTGCAAAGCGTATCTTTTTCCGGCTGGATACGGCCGTTCGCTCCCTGCCCAACCCGGTGAATGGCCCTGTCTGGCTGAAGCTGGAACGGCAAAGACATGCGTTGACAGGATATTACAGCGCGGATGGTCGCTCCTGGACGTCGCTGGGCGCTGCCATCAACGCTGCCCCATTGGACAGGGGACAACCGAACTTCAATTCATGGGTGGGTACAAGCGTGGGTATATTTGCTGAAGGCCGGGCGGCAGACTTCGACCTGTTCGTCTGCAAAGATGGGTTTTCGCCGCTGAAGGCTGCGGGATATAGTAATTATTTTGGCGTAGAGTCGGCAGACACCAGCGGCGGCAGGGCCGTGACCAATACCTCTTCTTATGGTGGATGGTTCATGCTTTCGGGAGTGTCGCTGGGTGAAAAGAAGGATGGAGTGGCGCAGGTTCAGGCACTCGTGGCTGCCCGTAAAGGCGGAACAGTCGAAATATGGTTGGATGATCTGAAAACAGGCAGGATGATCGCACGGGTGCCGGTGGCACCGACGAATGGGAAATGGACGACATGCAGTGCGACGGTAAAGGACATTGCAGGCAGTCACGACCTGTTCGTAAAGTTCCCTTCAGGGAACGATCATGATATCTACATCAGTCAATTGCTTTTCACTCGAAAAAAATAAACGTCATGATGAGAAAGCTGATCTTTTTTGCAGCCGCACTATTGGGTTTCTTATGGGGCTCGGCCCAATCCATCGAAAAACATGCTCCGGCGGGCTTCGACACTGAACGTGCCGATATTGCCCATGGCAGGATCGACACCATCACCTGGCCGTCAAAGACCGTAGGGGCCCTGCGGCGGGCCCTGATCTACACGCCCCCCGGCTTTTCCAAAAAGAAAAAGTACCCGGTGCTCTATCTGCTGCATGGCATCGGCGGCGATGAAAAGGAATGGCTCAATGGCGGAAAACCACAGGTGATCCTGGACAATCTGTACGCTGACGGCAAGGTAGAGCCGATGATCGTCGTCATGCCGAATGGAAGGGCCATGAAGGATGACAGGGCCACAGGCAATATCATGGCGCCGGACAAGGTTCAGGCATTTGCGACTTTCGAAAGAGATCTGCTGGATGATCTTATCCCTTACATTGAAAAGAAGTTCCCCGTATACACCGACAGGGAGCACCGCGCAATAGCCGGACTGTCGATGGGCGGCGGCCAGTCGCTGAATTTCGGGCTGGGCAACCTGGACAGGTTCGCCTGGATTGGCGGTTTTTCTTCTGCGCCCAATACCCGGCTGCCCGAAGTGCTGGTACCCGATGCGGAAAAGGCGAAAAAAATGATAAAGCTGTTATGGATCTCCTGTGGGGACGCCGACGGACTCATCAGCTTCAGCCGGAGAACGCATGAGTATCTCAACGCGCATGGCGTCCCCCACATCTATTACATAGAGCCGGGGGTGCATGACTTCAAGGTGTGGAAGAACGGGCTGTACATGTTCTCGCAGCTGATCTTCAAGCCCGTGGACGAATCGCTCTTTTCCAAATACAGCATGCTGGGCACGCCGGCATCCACCAATGTGCGGTCCGCAAAGTATCCCCAGGTGCTGCCGGACAGCCGCGTGATCTTCCGCGTAAAAGCGCCGGAGGCGCATCAGGTCCAGGTGGACCTGGTGAAAAAGTACGACCTGGCCAAAGACACCGGTGGCTATTGGGCAGTGACGACGGACAGCATCAGCGAAGGCTTCCATTATTATTCCCTGCTGATCGACGGCGTCGCATTGGCCGATCCGGCCAGCGAGTCTTTCTATGGCATGGGCCGCATGGCCAGTGGCATCGAGATCCCCTTCAGCGGAGGCGCCTACTATCAGCAAAAGGACGTCCCGCATGGCGATATACGGATCAGGAATTATTACTCCCCCGTCCTCCAGGCCTGGCGGCGTATGTATGTCTATACACCCCCTGGCTATGATGAGCATTCGGCAGCGTCATATCCCGTGCTGTATATACTGCATGGCGGCGGCGAAGACGAGCGGGGCTGGGCCATGCAGGGGCGGACGGATATGATACTGGATAATCTGATCGCAGAAAAGAAGGCCACGCCGATGCTGGTAATCATGCCCGATGCCAATGTGAGCATGCCTGGCTCGCCATTCGGTGAGAACGGGCTGCGGCTGTTCCAGTCGGAGCTGAAGGGCGTGATCATTCCCTTTGTCGAAAAGAACTATCGGGCAAAGTCGGACGCCGCCAGCCGTGCGCTGGCCGGTCTGTCGATGGGCGGCATCCATACCCTGTACACGGGTATGAACAATACGGATATGTTCGCTTACCTCGGGGTGTTCAGCTCTGGCTGGATCCTTCCCATGCAAAAGGACCTTGCCGAGGCGCAATACGAACGGATGAAAAAAAGGACCGATACGATCAACACCAACCTCCGGCAGTTGTGGATCGGTATGGGCGGTAAGGAAGACATCGCCTATAAGAACTGTCAGCTGATGCTGGGCCGGCTGGATGAGATGAAGATCAGGTATACTTATAATGAATATCCGGGCGGTCATGCCTGGCCGGTATGGAGGAACAACCTGTATAAGTTCGCACCCTTATTATTTCAATGATCATGAAAAAAGATCTCCTGCTGGGCCTTTGCCTCCTTTTAGCAGCGCGCGGCGCCCGGGCGCAAAATCCCTTTATCATGGACCAGTATTCCGCAGACCCTTCGGCGAGGGTCTTCGGGGATAGTGTCTATGTATATCCTTCGCACGATATCAGGGGCGGCAACGGTAAGGGCCGCGCAGACTGGTTCTGCATGGAGGATTATCATGCGTTTTCTTCGGCGGACCTTCGGCATTGGTATGATCACGGTATGATCGTCAGCCAGGATAAGGTGCACTGGGTGGATACCGCTTCGTACAGCATGTGGGCGCCGGATTGCATCTTCCACAACGGCAAATATTATTTTTACTTTCCTTCCCGGGCCCGGAACGCCGGCGGTTTCGCGGTGGGAGTTGCTGTGGCCGATAAGCCGTATGGCCCGTTTATCCCGCAGGATCAGCCGATAAAGGATGTGCATGGCATCGACCCGAATGTATTTATTGACAAGGATGGTCAGGCCTACCTCTATTGGGCACAGGGAAAGATCTATGGTGCAAGGCTGAAGGACAATATGGTGGAGCTGGCATCGGAGCCTGTGGTCCTGGGAGAACTACCGGAAAAAGGATTGAAAGAAGGGCCTTATATGATCCAGCGGAACGGGATCTATTACCTGACTTACCCGCATGTGGAAAACAAAACGGAGCGGTTGGAATATGCCATGGGCAGCCAGCCGCTGGGCCCATTTAAAGTGTCGGGCGTGATCATGGACGAGTGGCCCGACGGCTGCTGGACCAATCATCAATCCATCATCCAGTTCAAAGACCAGTGGTATTTATTTTATCATCACGATGATCTCTCTCCGAGCTTTGACAAGAACAGGTCTGTCCGGGTGGATAGTTTGTTCTTTAACGCCGATGGCACCATCCGGAAGGTAGCTCCTACCTTGAGGGGTGTTGGTCTTACGGGTGCGGAAGAGATGATTCAGGTGGACAGATATAGCGCCATCAGCGCTGCCGGCGCGCGTATCAGCTTTTTAGATAGCTCGGACAGGTTCAGGGGATGGAAACTGACGTTGGAGGCGACAGACGGCTGGGTGCGATACAACGGCGTAGTCTTCGGAGAAATGAGTAGGGGGATTGCCGAAATACGCGCCGCTTCCCCGGATGGCGGCGCCATCGGGATAAGGGCTGACGCCATGGATGGGCCGGTAATAGCGACAGCGGCCGTACCGGCAGGTGGTGCCTGGAGCAACATAGCAGCATCCGTAAGCCCGTTGAAGCCTGGCGTACATGATCTTTTTATAAAGAGTTTGAAGGGTAAGGTGGAGGTTGACTGGATACGGTTTCCACGAAATGGTCTTACACATACTGACCAGCAGGCCCGTAACCCCATCATCTATGCGGACGTCCCGGACATGTCCATCATCAGGGTGGGCGATACGTATTATATGAGCAGCACCACCATGCATATGAGCCCCGGCGTGCCCATCATGCGCTCGAAGGACCTGGTCAACTGGGACATCGTCGGCTACGCTTACGATAGACTCGATGACGTGGATGAGCTGGATCTCAACAACGGGAAGAGCGCATACGGCAGAGGGTCATGGGCCAGCAGCCTGCGTTATCACGACGGGCGCTTCTATGTCAGCACTTTTTCAGGCACGACGGGAAAGACATATATCTATACGACACAGGATATTGAAAAAGGCCCCTGGAAAGCCGTCTCTTTCAAACCGTCCCTGCATGACAATTCTTTGTTCTTCGATGAGGACGGGAAGGCATATATGCTGTATGGCAGCGGTAAGATCATGCTGGCGGAGCTTAATGACGATCTTTCGGGGATCAGGGAGGGCACCACGCCGCAAATGATCATCGAAGACGCCAGCAGTGTGGCCGGTCCGATAGGATTGCGGGCGGAAGGTTCGCAATTATTCAGGATCGATGGAAAATACTATCTCTTCAATATCACCTGGCCCAGGGGTGGCATGAGGACTGTGACGATCCACCGGGCCGATCGGCTTACAGGGCCGTATGTGGGTCGCGTGGCGCTGCAGGATAAAGGCGTTGCGCAGGGCGGGCTGATCAATACGCCCAATGGCGAATGGTATGCGTACCTGTTCCGCGATTTTGGTGCGGTGGGACGGGTCCCATACATGGTGCCCGTGCAGTGGCAGGATGGCTGGCCGGTGCTGGGGGTGGATCATCGGGCGCCGGATACGGTGGCGCTGCCCATAAGCAAAGGCCTGGACCCGGGCATCGTGGCTTCGGATGACTTTAGCCGTCAAAAAGGCGCGCCGGCCTTCCCGCTGGTATGGCAGTGGAACCACAACCCCGACAACAGCCGGTGGTCGCTGGACCAGCGTCCCGGATATCTTCGGTTAACCACAGGTCGTGTGGATACTTCGCTGCTGCTGGCCCGCAATACCCTGACACAGCGGACATTCGGCCCGGGATGCTCGGGCGTGACAGCCATCGATGTCTCCCATATGAAAGAGGGAGACCAGGCAGGCCTGCTGCTGCTGCAGAAAAAATATGGCTGGGTAGGAGTGCGCGTCACGGGCAACAAAAAGTATGTAGTGTCGGTGCGGGAAGGAACGACGACAGACAGCGTGGCGCTGACACAAAGAACGGTGTATCTCAGAGCCGACTGCGATTTCAGGCGCCGCGCAGACAAGGGCTGTTTTTATTATAGCCTCGACGGAAAGAACTGGAAGCCGGTAGGTACTGCCCTGAAGATGGAATATACGCTCCCTCATTTCATGGGCTATCGCTTCGGGCTGTTCAACTATGCAACGAAAACGCCGGGAGGCTACGTGGATTTCGACTACTTCCACATCGGCGAGGCCTTTTCTTCCACTGAAAATTAATACCTTATTCAAATGAACATGAAAATATTATGGATCGCGGCCTTATTTTTCTCCGCAACCTGCATCGCTCAGCAGTTGCCGTATCAAAACCCTGACCTAAGCGCCGCGGAGAGGGCCAGGGATTTAATTGCACGGTTAACATTAGAGGAAAAAGCATCGTTGATGCAGGACCAGTCTCCTGCAATTCCCCGCCTGGGGATTAAAAAATTTAATTGGTGGAGTGAAGCCCTTCATGGTCTTGCTAACAACGGGGATGTAACAGTGTTCCCCGAACCGGTAGGGATGGCCGCTTCTTTTGACGACTCCCTTGTTTACAGGGTCTTTGATGCCGTCTCCGATGAGACAAGGGCTAAATACAACCAGGCAATGAAAGAGGGGAAGGAGAACAGGCGTTTTCTAAGCCTCTCGGTATGGACGCCCAATATTAATATTTTCAGGGACCCCCGTTGGGGACGTGGACAGGAGACATACGGGGAAGACCCTTATCTCACGTCCCGCATGGGTATTGCTGTGGTAAAGGGTCTGCAAGGCCCGGCAGATGCGAAATACCGGAAGCTCCTGGCATGCGCCAAACATTTTGCCGTGCATTCTGGCCCTGAATGGAGCCGCCACCGGCTCAACCTGAATAATATCGATCCCCGCGACTTGTGGGAAACTTATCTCCCGGCATTCAAGGCATTGGTGAAAGAGGCGGATGTCCGAGAGGTAATGTGCGCCTACCAGCGCCTGGATGATGAACCTTGCTGCGGCAATAACCGTTTGCTTCAAACGATCCTTCGCGACGCATGGGGTTTTAAATACGTGGTGGTGTCCGATTGCGGCGCCGTCACCGACTTTTACACGAGCCATAAAGTATCGTCCGATGCAGTACACGCTGCCGCAAAAGCCACATCGGCAGGTACGGACGTAGAATGTGTATGGGATGGATATGCTTTCAAAAATTTACCGGCGGCGGTCGCCAAAGGCCTGATCAGAGAAGAAGATATAAATGCCCATCTGACCCGGATATTGGTCGGGCGGTTTGATCTGGGCGAAATGGACGATGATGCCATCGTTCCCTGGACGAAAATACCCGCATCCATCATCAATAACCCGGAACATCGGGATCTTGCATTGACCATCTCCCGTGAATCCATGACCTTGCTGCAGAATAAGGACAACAGGCTGCCCTTGAATAAGTCGGTCAAAAAAATTGCGGTCATCGGGCCGAATGCCGACAACGAACCAATGCTTTGGGGAAATTATAATGGCAAGCCGGTACGAACGATCACGATCCTCAATGGCATCAGATCGAAGATCTCCGGGGACCGCATTGTATATGATAAGGCTTGCGATCTCGTAGAGAACAAAGTAACGCAAAGCTATTTTACAAAGATCATATACGAAGGCAAAAATGGCTTTAAAGCCACTTACTGGAACAATCGCGATCTGCAAGGGGACGCCGTCGCCTCAGACCGGATAACCAATCCAATAAAGCTGACCACGGCGGGTGATCACGAATTCGCATCCGGCGTGAAGCTCGTTGGCTTTTCCGCCCTCTATACCACTGAATTTGAAGCTGACGCGACAGAAGAGATCGTTTTCAAAGCAGGCGCTACAGGCCATTTTGAATTGCTGGTGAATGGAACTTCAATAGCGAAGCATGACAACTGGAGAACACTCCCCTCCAGGGTTCCTTACAAGGTCGAAAAAGGCAAAAAATACCGTATTGAAATTAAATACGCCCAACTGAACAACTGGCAGGCCGATCTCGAATTTGATTTTGGGAAAGAAGTGGACATCGATTTCTCCGGCCTGATCAATAAGCTCAAAGGAATAGAAACAGTAGTATTCGTGGGAGGCCTTTCTACATTGCTGGAAGGAGAGGAGATGCCGGTGAATTATCCCGGCTTTAAAGGAGGTGACAGGACCAGTATTGAATTGCCCGAAGTCCAGCGCAATTGCATCAAGGCATTGAAGAGCGCCGGTAAAAGTATAATCTTTGTCAACTGCTCCGGCTCGGCCATCGCAATGTCGCCGGAGAAAGAGAACTGCGATGCCATCCTCCAGGCCTGGTATGGAGGTGAGTCGGGAGGTCAGGCCGTGGCCGATGTCCTGTTCGGGGATTACAACCCCTCGGGCAAATTGCCGGTGACCTTCTATAAGAATTCAGAACAGCTGGGCGATTTCGAAGATTATTCCATGAAAGGAAGGACTTACCGCTTCATGTCCGACCCGCTATTCCCCTTTGGCTATGGATTGAGCTACACAACCTTTTCGATAGGCAACGCAACCCTCAGCGCCAACACCCTTGCAAAAGAGGACGCGGTCACGCTTACCATCCCTGTATCCAATACGGGACGGCGCAACGGGACGGAAATAGTCCAGGTGTACATCCGGAGAACAGATGATGTGAACGGACCCGTAAGGACCCTGCGCGGCTTTAAGAGATTGGATGTGCCGGCCGGGAAGACGGCAACGGCAACGCTCACGCTTCCTTACCATGCATTTGAATTTTACAGCAACGAAAAATTTGAAATGATGGTCACTCCCGGAGAATACGAGCTATGGTATGGCAACAGTTCCGGCACAAAGGATTTGAAGATGGCAAAGATCATGGTTAAATAATCCCAATAACTTTATATGCTTAAAAAGTTCTTAGCGATCACGGCATTCGCGCTTTGGATGACGCCGCTCGTCTCGAAGGCACAGCGTTACCAGCCCACCGCCCACGGCATCACGGCAAATGTCCATGATCTTTCTCTCGAGATCCGGTTTTACAGCCCTGCCATTGTACGGGTGATCAAAACTCCCTCAGGCCATACCTTCAATAAAGAAAGCCTTTCGGTCATCAAAGAACCCGAAAGCACGAAGATAACCGTTAAGAAAAAGGAGGAAACGGTCTGGCTCAGCAGCGAAAAATTAAGCGTCGGCCTCGATCTCCGGTCAGGAAGCATCGTCTATCAAACTGCAGGCGGGACGCCCCTTCTCCGGGAAAAGCCGGAAAGTGCAGCTTTTACTCCCTTTGACGATGCGGGCAGCAGCACGTTCAACGTCTCCCAGGCCTTTCAGCTGGATCCGGGCGAGCCCCTGTATGGTCTGGGGCAGCACCAGCGCGGCAATCTTGACCAGCGCGGTCAGCAGTACCATCTGATACAGGGTAACACCGAGGATGTGGTCCCTTTCCTCCAGTCAGTAAAGGGATATGGTATTTTTTGGGACAATTATTCTCCCACCGAATTTAATGATAAGTCCGGCGAGACCCTTTTCAGATCGGATGTCGGAGAAGGCATCGATTATTATTTCCTGTATGGAGGCAATGCCGACGGGGTCATTGCAGGCTACCGGGAACTTACAGGCCGGGCGCCGATGTTCCCTTTATGGACCTTTGGTTATTGGCAGAGCAAAGAGCGGTATAAAAGCCAGGATGAGCTGGTGGATGTCGTTAAAAGATACCGGGAGTTGACCGTCCCGCTCGATGGCATCATTCAGGACTGGCAATATTGGGGTAACAATTATCTCTGGAACGCCATGGAGTTCCTGAACCCTGAATTTCCCAATCCCCGGAAAATGGTGAACGACGTACACGGCATGAATGCGCACATGATCATTTCAATCTGGTCGTCCTTCGGTCCGCACACGAAGCCTTACCAGGAGATGGATAAAATGGGGGCGCTCATGAATTTTAAGACCTGGCCCGAATCAGGCTCCGAAAAATGGCCTCCAAACCTCGACTATCCATCCGGGGTCAGAGTGTATGACGCTTACAACCCGGCCGCACGTGATATTTATTGGAAGTATGCGAGTAAAGGTTTGTTCTCGATAGGTATCGACGGCTGGTGGATGGATTCTTCCGAGCCGGACCACCTGGACTTCCATCCTTCCGACCTGGATAACAAGACGCATCTGGGATCATTCAGGAAAGTGCGCAATGCCTATCCCCTGATGACGGTGGGCGGTGTTTCGCAGCATCAGCGTTCCCTGTCTTCGGACAAGCGTGTATTTATACTCACGCGCTCAGCATTTGCCGGACAGCAGCGGTATGGCGCCAACACATGGTCGGGTGATGTTACGGCATCCTGGGAAACCCTGAAAAGGCAGATACCAACAGGGCTTAATTTTTCTCTGAGCGGTATCCCTTATTGGAACAGCGATATCGGCGGTTTTTTTCTGACAAAGTTCCGGCGCAGGCTGTCCGACCCCGAATATCGCGAGCTCTATGCCCGGTGGCTGGAGTTTGGGGCCTTTTGCCCGATGATGCGCTCGCACGGAGCAGACGCCCCAAGGGAAATTTACCAGTTCGGACATAAGGGCGACAGGGTATTTGATGCCATCGAAAAATTTATCAGGCTTCGTTATAGCTTTTTGCCGTATATCTATGCTGCCGCTCACGACGTTACGGCGCGTCATTCCAGCCTGATGCGTGCCCTGGTCATGGATTTTCCAAAGGACAAAAAAGTGTGGGACATCAGCGACGAGTATATGTTCGGCAGTTCCATCCTGGTCCGTCCGGTGACAAGCCCCATGTATGTAAAAGCCGGCTTCGACGGCGCCGATTCCGTCATGATGGAGGATTTCAATGCCATCAGGAATGTGGAGACTTATTTGCCGGAAGGTGCCAGCTGGTATGATTTCTGGACAGGCGAAAAGTTCGCGGGTGGGAATAAAATAAGCAAAGCAACACCGCTGGATATTATCCCCGTGTATGTCAAAGCGGGTTCTATCTTGCCCCTGGGCCCGCAGGTGCAGTATGCCACAGAAAAGAAGTGGGATAGCCTCGGGATCAGGATATATCCGGGCGCAGATGGGGATTTTACACTTTACGAAGACGAAAATGACAATTACAATTACGAGAAGGGCAGCTACAGTGAGATAGCATTTCATTGGGATGACAAAAAACGCGCCCTGACCATTGCAGACAGGAAGGGGGCATTTGAAGGAATGCTGCCGGAGCGGCGGTTCGTTATAACGGTGGCGCCTGCCCAGGGAGCTGAAGGCCAGGCCCCGTCGAAAACCCTTTCATACAAGGGTAAGGGCGTCACGATCAATATGGAAAGGTCCCCGACCACCCGGCAGCCCGGCCTTGTCAGGATTGACGGCGGTTGGGTACAAGGCTCGGTGCAAGGTGATCTGACTGTGTTCAAAGGGATTCCTTTTGCAGCGCCGCCTGTCGGCGACTTACGGTGGCGGGCGCCGCAACCTGTTAAAAAATGGAACGATGTAAAACAAGCTGTCAGCTTTGCTCCCGCCCCTGTCCAGGGAGGCAATCCTCCTTCAGGTAAAAGCGAAGATTGTCTTTACCTGAATGTCTGGACCCCGGCAGGATCGCCTAAAGAAAGCCTGCCGGTCCTTGTTTGGATATATGGAGGCGGTTTTAGCTACGGCTCAACAGCCGAACCATCGTACAACGGCGAAAAGCTGGCAAAAAAGGGTGTTGTATTCGTTAGCATCGCCTACCGCGTGGCGCAGCTCGGATTTTTAGCCCACCCGGAATTGAGCGCTGAAAACCCTGCTCACGTCTCGGGCAACTATGGCTTGCTCGATCAGATCGCTGGTCTCCAATGGATACAAAAGAATATTGCTGCGTTTGGTGGCGACCCCAATAAGGTAACCATTTTCGGCGAATCAGCCGGAGCGATCTCCGTAAGTATGCTATGCGCCTCACCGTTGGCTAAAGGCCTGTTTCGTGGCGCCATCTCGCAAAGCGGCGGATCATTTGGCCCAACCCGGCCAACGACCTTCCCCGGGGAAAATATGAAATCCCTCAGGCAGGCGGAAGCCGAAGGTCAGTCTTATCTGCAAAAAGCCGGCGTTTCTTCCATTGCGGAATTAAGGAAAATACCCGCAGACAAGCTTCCTTCGGGATGGGGATTAGGGAGCGCATGGCCCATTGTCGATGGATATGTGATCCCTGGCGATCAGTTCGATCTGTACCAGGCCGGCAAATACAACGATGTTCCTGTGATGATCGGCTACAATTCAGATGAAGGAGCAAGCTTTTCACCAGGCAAGACCCCTGAAGAGTATGTGGCAGGCGTAAGATCACGCTATGGCAAATTTGCCGATGCTTTGATCAATGCTTATCCGGTTGGAAAGAATACCGTGCCAAGAACAGCACGCAACCTTGCCCGTGACGCTGCATTTGGATGGCATACCTGGACCTGGGCCCGGCTTCAATCCAAAACAGGCGGATCGAAAGTGTACTATTATTATTTCGATCAGCATCCCGATTATCCTGCAGATTCTCCACGGCATGACTATGGTTCGCCCCACGCTCAGGATGTTTCCTATGTTTTTCAACATATCGATCCGATGGATCCCCGGACTACCCACGCGGACCTGGAGATTTCCCAGGCGATGGGTACCTATTGGACGAACTTTGCGAAATTTGGTGATCCCAACGGTAAAGGAGTTCCTGACTGGCCGGCTTTCGGGAATGATAACCCGGCCGTCATGTATTTTGGTCCAACACCTCATAAAGGGCCGGTTCCGGATGAAGGATCGCTGAAAGTATTGGATGGATATTTTAGGTGGAGACGTACGCCGGAAGGAGCGGCATGGGCCCATTGATAAAAAATATATTTATTGGAGCTTTCTTTCTTTGCTGTTGCTTAGCTGCCCCTTCAGTGCAGGCCCAGGGTAATTTATATCCCAACACTTTTAATTTGAGTGACGTTAAGCTGCTCGACGGCCCTTTCAAAAAGGCCATGGATCTAAATATTAAGACCCTTTTGCAATATGATATAGATAGGCTTCTGGCTCCTTATCTGAAAGTGGCGGGTTTATCTCCTAAAGCAAATAACTATTCGAACTGGGAAAGCGACGGTTTGGATGGTCATATGGGAGGCCATTACCTGTCGGCCATGGCGATCCACTATGCTGCCACTGGTAACGGGGAGTGTAAAAAGCGCATGGAGTATATGATCTCGGAACTCAAAGCTTGCCAGGAAGCCAATGCAGCAAAGCATCCTGGTTGGGGTGCCGGGTATATTGGGGGGATTCCCCGCAGCGAAGAGCTGTGGACGAAGGTGAAAGCCGGAGAAGTAGGTCCGGTACAAAGATATTGGGCGCCCTGGTACAATCTGCATAAAATGTTTGCCGGGTTGAGAGACGCCTGGTTGTATGGCGGTAACGAGGATGCAAAGAACATGTTTATCAAATACTGCGACTGGGCCATAAATATAACATCGGGTTTGTCAAACGCCAGGATGGAAGAAATGCTGGGAAATGAGCACGGAGGGATGAACGAGGTGCTTGCCGATGCATTCCAGATCACCGGCGATGCAAAATATCTGACGGCGGCTAAACGCTTCTCGCATAAAATGCTGCTCGATCCCCTGGCGGCCGGGACCGATAATCTCGATAACAAACATGCGAACACCCAGATCCCTAAAGCGATAGGCTTTGTGCGGATAGGGGAGCTTTCCCATGATAAAAAATATGCAGGAGCCGGCAGTTTTTTCTGGGAAACAGTTACTGCTCACCGCACCCTGGCTTTTGGTGGCAACAGCCGCAGGGAACATTTTCCGGCTCCGGCATCCTGCACAGACTTTATCAATGAAATAGAAGGGCCCGAATCATGCAATACATACAACATGCTGAAATTGACCGAAGATTTGTTTCGTGTTCATCCATGGGCAAAATATACCGACTTTTACGAAAGAGCGTTATTCAACCACATTCTGTCAACCCAGCATCCCGAACATGGGGGATATGTATATTTTACACCGGCCCGTCCCAGGCATTACCGCGTATATTCTGCTCCCAATCAGGCAATGTGGTGTTGTGTGGGCACAGGCATGGAAAACCACGGTAAATACAGCCAGTTTATTTATACCCATCAGCAGGACGCTTTATTCTTAAATCTCTTCATTGCCTCAGAGTTGAACTGGAAGGATGAAGGCATTACTATCAGGCAGGAAACGCAATTTCCTTATGAAGAGCAAACCCAGCTGAAAATAACCGACGGTTCTTCCCGGTTTAGGTTGATGATTCGATATCCGGCATGGGTACGGGACGGCGCCTTGAAAATTATTGTCAATGGGAAAATTGTAAAATACAACAATGCTCACCCGTCATCTTACATAGCCATTGACAGGATCTGGAAAAAAGGAGATGTGGTGAAGATCATGTTACCCATGCACAATGCTATTGAAAAATTACCCAATGTCTCGAACTACATAGCGTTGCTGCATGGTCCGATCTTGCTTGCCGCAAGAACAGGAACGGAGGATCTGGCCGGTTTAATTGCCGACGACAGCCGGTGGGGTCACAAAGCGGGGGGCAAAAAATTACCTGTCGATAAAGCGCCGGTCTTCATTGAAGATAATATTTCCGGGATCACGGAAAAGATGGTGCCTGTAAAAGGTAAACCCCTCAGTTTCAAACTTTCAGGATTAAAGATGATTAATCCGGTTGATATCGAGCTGGAGCCGTTTTATAAGATCCATGATGCGAGATATATGATTTACTGGATGGCATTGACAAGTACCCAGTACAGTTCGTATCTCGATTCCATTGCAAGGGCCGAAAAGCAAAGTTTGGAGCTGCAGGCACGAACGATAGACTTTGTCGCCCCGGGCGAACAGCAGCCGGAAGCAGATCATGCTATCCAAAAGGAAAATTCCAATACAGGTAATGCACAAAACGAATTTTGGCGTGACGCCGCCAAAGATGGATATTTTAGCTACAACATGGCGACAAATGCTGAAGTCGGGCTGCAGTTAATTGTTCGATACTGGGGCGCCGAATGGGGAAGCAGGAAATTTGATATTTATATCGACAATGAAAAGCTGCTGACAGAAGACAACACGGGTCGATGGAATCTGTCGGATTTTCGGGATATCGGGTATGCCATTCCGGATTCGATGGTAAAAGGCAAAGATCATATTCGGATTAAGTTTAAAGCGCTTGCCGGAAGTATTGCAGGAGCCGTTTATTATATCCGTTTGGTAAAGGCTCCATAAAACAGTATTCAGGGCCAGGAAAAAGCCATTTTCAACATTCGTTACACATCTTTCAACATTATTACCATCCTCTTGCTCCTCCTTATATTAGCTTCGTAGCCTATCTATTGAAAAAAACTGTTTGCCATGAATGAAAAAATCTACAATTTTTACTACCTGCTTGCGCTTTTTAAAACATGTCAACCTGACATTTTATTTCTGCAGCAACATTTCAGGACTCCCAACAAAACATTAAAAAAAATAATACTTCATCCGGAGTATGGGATTACCCCTCAGGTAATCTAGCCAATTCAATCAAAAAATAATACGATGCTTATGAGATCAGGAAACCTCTTCCCGGTTTGGTGCCTCATTATGTCCTTATCCGCCATGCTCACCGGCCTCCACTCCACGGCACAAGGCCCCCGTACGGTCAGGGGCCAGGTCCTTGACGCACAAAGTAACCCTATAACGGGCGCGTCTATCCAGGTTAAAGAAACCACGAATGCTACCAAGACAGATGGCGATGGGCGATTCTCCCTATCCCTTCCCGAAGGCAAACATATAATAAAGGTGACCTGCGTCGGCAAGACGAGCCAGGAGATCAACGCCATCAGCCGGCAGTTTCTTTCCATTGTGCTGAAGGACAGCACGGCCACCCTCGACGACATAGTGGTGGTGGGATATGGCAAGCAAAAAAAACAAAGCGTGGTAGGCGCCATATCCCAGGTCAGGGGCGAGGTGCTTGAAAGAACGGGCGGCGTGTCAAGCCTCGGCGCCACGCTGACAGGGAACCTGCCGGGCGTCATCACCGTCGCAACCCAGGGAACGCCTGGCGCCGAAGATCCCAAAATATACATCCGGGGTCTGAGCACCTGGAATAACAGCGACCCCCTCATCCTGGTAGACGGCATAGAACGTCCGATGAACAGCGTGGATGTTGGGTCGGTGGAGAGCGTATCCGTATTGAAAGACGCCTCTGCAACCGCCGTGTTCGGCGTCAAGGGCGCCAACGGCGTAATACTGATCACCACCAAGCGTGGCAGGGAAGGCAAAGCCGACATCCGCTTCACAGCCAACACTACCATGAAGGTCCCATCCAAGCTGGCCAGCAAGTTCGATTCATACGACGCCATCAGGATCCGCGATCTGGCCATCGAAAATGAGCTGGGCGTTTCCCCCGCCTCCTGGAACAGCTATGTGCCCTTTTCCGAGCTTAACAAATACAGGAACCCGGCCAACCAGGCGGAAGCAGAGCGTTACCCGAATGTTGACTGGCAGGATCAGCTGGTAAAGAAATACGCCATGTCCTACAACGCCAGCATGAACATTGCCGGCGGCAACTCGTTCGTCAAATACTTTTCGTCCATCGACTTCCTCCATGAGGGAGACATCATTAAGAAATTAAACAACGGGAAATCTTACCGTCCCGGTTACGGGTTCGACAGGATCAATGCCCGTACCAACCTGGATTTTAATCTGAGCAGATCCACCGTGCTGACGGCAAATTTAGCCGGTTCATATGGCGTCAGACAGGATGCCTGGGGACAGGATAGCTGGGAATATCGCATCTGGCAAAGTATTTATAACAATGCCCCGAACATATACTATCCGCAGTATTCGGACGGCGGCTGGGGATACTATCCGGCGGAACAGGTATCTACCATCAATTCTCTCGCGACCATGGGCAACAACGGTATCCGGAAGAACACCACCACCCGGATCACCACCGACTTTACCTTAAAGCAGGATCTCAGCGCCATCGTGAAAGGGCTGTCCGCAAAGGGAACGATCTCTTTCGACAACTCATTCCTCAGCCAGGGAGGTGTATACGATAATGGCAATATTCAGCAGGAATACATCGATCCCGTCACGGGCAACACGACCTATAGCCAATACCTGGGAACCAACCAGTTCAATTGGACAGCCGCACCCTGGACGACAAGGCCCGATGCAGTGCAGAACAACTCCACCTACAGGAAGCTGTTCTACCAGGTACAGGTGGATTATGCGAAAAAATTCGGCAGGCACGATGTGTCCATGATGGGATTATTCAGCCGCGACAGGTATGCCACGGGAAGTGAATTTGAACATTACCGGGAAGACTGGGTAAGCAGGGTCACCTACAACTACGCCCAAAAATATTTTGCCGAATTCAATGGCGCCTACAATGGCTCCGAAAAATTCGGCCCGAACTATCGTTTTGCCTTCTTTCCTTCGGCGGCAGCCGGCTGGACCATCAGCAACGAAAGTTTTATGAGGAACCTGGCGTTCATCAACGCGCTGAAGCTGCGGGGATCCTATGGAAAGGTGGGCAATGACAACATCGCCAGCCGCTGGCTCTATATGACCGCATGGACCTACGGCGGCAATGCTCCCCTCGGCGCATCGGCCGGGCAGAGCAGCCCCTACACGTGGTGGTCCGAGGCGCATAGCAGCGTGGGTAACCCTGACATCCATTGGGAGACGGTGACAAAGGCCGATGTCGGGTTGGATTATACTTTGTGGAATGGCCTGTTGTCCGGCAGCGTGGACGTATTCAGTGACTATCGCACGAATATCCTGCTGGATGGCCCCAGCCGGGCAGTGCCTTCCTATTTTGGCGTGCTGCCTGCCACTGCCAATGTGGGAAAGGTCCGCAACAAAGGCTATGAGCTGGAGCTGCGGATCAGCAAACCCTTGTCCAGGAACCTCCGCGTCTGGGCCAATTTCAGCATGACCCATGCCAGGGACAAGATCATTGAGGCCGATGACCCTCAATTGCTGGACGATTACCTGAAAAGAGCCGGCAAGCAGATCGGGCAGGCCTACTCATATGTCGGCGGCGGATACTATAACACCTGGGACCAGGTGTACGGCAGCACCCCGCTGAATACCTATGACAACCAAAAGCTCCCCGGCAATCTGAATATGATCGACTACAATGGCGACGGCGTCGTGGACAATAAGGATGTCGTGCCTGCGGGATATCCTGAACGCCCCCAGAACACCTACAACGCCACGGTAGGGGTAGAATGGAAAGGGTTCAGCGCCTTCGTCCAGTTCTATGCCGTAAGCAACGCCAATCGTTACCTGCAATTGCTCAGCTTCGGAGGACAGTATCATTACGACAATGTATATAAGCAGGGCGCTTATTGGTCGCCCACCAATACAAATGCCAGCATGCCCATCCCACGGTATGCCAGCGTGATGCCTTATTACGGGACCTCCTATCTGTATGATGGTTCCTACATCCGGCTGAAGAACGCGGAGCTCGCCTATACTTTCAAAATGCCCGGGTTGAAACGGGCCGGTATCAACTCCCTTAGGATCTATCTGAATGGGGACAACCTGCTCCTATGGACGAAAATGCCCGACGACCGCGAAGTAAGCATGGGCGCGGCCACCGCCTATCCTACCATCAGGCGTATCAACATGGGATGTAACATAACTTTTTAAAAAAAGCCATATGCAAAAGCATTCATATATTATTACCACTTGTTTTGTATTTATTGCTGCAACGGCGATGACGGGCTGCAAACGCTATTTGGATAGAGCCCCGGGGGCGGATGTCTCATCAACGGACGCCTTTGTAAATTTTACCAATTTTCAGGGCTTCACCGAAGAGCTGTATTCCTGCGTCCCGGAATTTACCAGCAAGACCTGGGCCTGCGACTGGTTACTGGGTGACGAGATCATTCATAAGACGGGCGTGACCTGGTTGAACGAACAGTTCGACAACGGCGACAGCTGGTCTTGGACCACAGGCGAATGGATCTCCTGGCTGGATGCCCCCACCTACAATTCAGATCCCGGCACTGGCTTTAGCAAGGGGCTGTGGCCCAACAGCTGGTACGGGATTCATAAAGCCAACCTGGGCCTCGCTAACCTGGATAAGCTCAATGCTACACAGGAAGAGAAGGACCTGGTCAAAGGACAATTGTTGTTCTTCCGCGCATGGTTCCATTTCGAGCTGATGACCTATTGGGGCGGACTGCCCTATATCGATACGGTCCTGTCTTCGGGAGGAAAGCTGCAGCTGCCTCGCCTGAGCTACCAGGAGATGGCGAATCATGTCGCCGACGACCTGCGGGCGGCAGCAGACCTTCTGCCGGTGGACTGGGACAACACGGATGCCGGCAAGGCGACCCTGGGGAAAAATCAGCTCCGGATCACAAAAGTGACGGCGCTGGGATACCTGGGTAAGAATTATTTATACGCCGGCAGTCCGCTGATGAACCGTTCCTCCACGGGCAATGCAAGCTTCGACGCCGGGTATTGCAAAAAGGCGGCCGATGCGTTTGCCGAGCTCCTGAAGCTGGTGGACAGCCACGCCACCTGGATAAAGCTGATTGACTTCGCACATTACAGCGATCTCTTCTACACCAACGGCGGTAATTTCATACCAGGCTATCCCGAGGCCGTCTTCCAGAATCCCGTGTACAGCTCCTGGTTCGCCGGCTGTCCCTGGGGGCCCAGCTCCATCTTCGGAGAAGGGAACATCGGCGGAGGATATGTGTCCCCGAACGCCAGGTTCGTGGAAAATTATGGCATGGCCAACGGTCTGCCCATCGACGACTCCGCCTCAGGCTTTGATCCCAATGATCCCTGGGCCAACCGCGATCCGCGTTTTTATCACGACATAGTCACCGATGGCAACCAGATCATCAAAGGGTCCGCCCCGGCAGATAAAGAGAAATACCGTTATGCGAATTTATCCATTGGCGGGTACAGCCGCGACAACACGTCCATAGGCCGCACGGGATACCTGTTGCGCAAGCTGACGCCTATGACGGCCAATAATATCGATGGCTTTCCCAACAATTACCTGCATTTGTCCTATATGCGCCTGGCGGACGTCTACCTGATGTACGCCGAGGCAGTATTGCAGGGCTATGGAAGCGCTACCAGCACCGGACCAAATTATTTGACTCCCGAGGCCGCAGTCAACAAGTTAAGAGATCGCTGCGGCGCCGGCCAGGTAGGGCCGCAATACGTGGCCGATAAGGACAGGTTCATGGGTGAGATCATTCGCGAACGTGCGATGGAACTGGGCTTTGAAGAAGAGATCCGCTATAACGACCTGCGCCGCTGGCTGCTGGCCGGCACGGTCAAATACCGGGAAAAGACCGCCATCGACTTCGACCGCGCCGCCGACGGCAAGCCGATCAATATAAAGGAAAGACTGCTCATTACCCGCAAGTTCGATGATAAGAATTACTGGCTGCCCCTGAAAATAAGTGATGTAAACCTCTATCCTTCATTCGGCCAGAATCCCGGCTATTGAGCGCAACACTATTTAAAGCCAAAAAAGGTAACAATGAAAAGCAATATATTATTGAAAATATTTTTAGGCGCGGCATGCGCAGGCCTCGGGCTGGGTGCCGCAGGACAGGCGCTTCCGGAGAAGGGGGCTACCAACCTGGGCAACGATTCTTCAGTACACGTGGCTTACAGGTCTGTAGGACGTAAAGACCTGGGCGGCGGCATATCTGTATTGAACCCTCCGTCCTACCTGGACAAACATTACGGCACCTATCCATTGGAAGGGTCGGACGCATTCATAGGGGGCGGGAACCTTTGGAACATCGGCGCTGCATTGGTACTGGTAGACGGCGAGCCCCGGTCCCTGAATGACATCACGGCCAACGAGATCGAACAGGTCTCCTTTCTCAAGGGCGCCAATGCCGCCGTACTATATGGCAGCCGCGCGGCCAACGGCGTGATCCTCATAACAACCAAGCGTGGAAGGGCGGGCATCCATGGCAGCAGCGTACGGGTGAACACAGGCGTCAACGTACCCAAATCTTATCCCAGGTACCTTGGGGCTGCCGGGTACATGTCCCATTATAACCAGGCTTCCCTGAATGACGGGCTGCCCGCCTTGTACGCCGACTCCACCATTCAGAAATATGCCGCTCATTCCAACCCCTATCGCTACCCGGACGTTGATTATTTCTCCTCGAAGTATTTACGCAAGCTGTACAATACCTGGTCCGCCAACGCGGAATTTACCAGTGGCACCGAACGTGCACGGTTTTATGCCCTGGCAGGCTTCCAAAGCCAGAATTCCTTGCTGAATTTCGGGGAAGGCAGGAACGAACGGAATACACGTTTGAATTTGCGGGGGAACATAGACCTGAAATTGAATGATTTCATCAGCACCTATGTCAATGTGTCCACGGTGTTTTCGACCAACCGGAGAGCCCTGGGCAATTACTGGCAAAGGGCGGACAGCCTGCAGCCGCAATGGTTTGCGCCGCTGATCCCCGTGGGACTGGTCGCAGGAAGCGCGCAGAATGCCCAGGCGCTGGTGAAAGGCGGTCGTAACATCATCGACGGCAGGTATCTCCTGGGGGGAACCCAGCAATATTTGACCAATCCCATCGCGGACGTATATGCGGGAGGGTATGATAATTTCACGAGCCGGCAATTCCAGTACACCAATGGGGTCGACGTAGACCTCAGGAACGTATTGAAAGGATTCTCTTTTCATAGCCAGCTGTCTGTCGACTATTCCAATATGTATGATGAGACCGTCAACAACACCTATGCGGTGTACGCTCCCTCCTGGAGCACGGGCGCCGGCGGCGACAGCATCACGCAATTGACCAAGTATAACAAAGACAGCAAACCCGGCATCCAGAACCTGGCTAATACCTGGAGCGATCAGCTGATAGACTTCAGCATGCATTTTGATTATGTCAATACCTTCCGCGAAAAGCATAACGTGTCCGCTATTTTAATGGCGGATGCGCTTCGGCGCCGCCACACCGGCGACTTCCAGTATCGCACCAATGCCAACCTGGGACTGCAGCTGGGTTACAATTATGATCATAAATATTACGCGGATTTCAGCGGAGCAGTGGTCAATTCCACCAAGCTCGCCCCCGGCAGGCGTGTAGGTTTCTCTCCTACGGCGAGCCTGGGCTGGCTGATAAGCGACGAAAGTTTTCTGAAGGGCGCCGGATGGCTCGACCGCCTGAAGCTGACCGCATCCGCCGGCATCGTCAACACCGAGCCCGATAGCAACAACTATTATTTATACAACGCCGTATATGCGCCAACCGCCTATTTTTCATGGGCCGACGGCACGTATACCAGCCAGGCTACCACTATCTCGCGTGGGGCGAACCCGGATCTGTCTTTCACCAAACGCAAGGAGATCAACCTCACCATCGACGCTTCTTTCTTTAATAAAAAGCTGGACCTGCTGGCTACGATGTTTTTTATTAAGAAAGATGGGATCCCGGTACAGGCCTATTCCCAATACCCAAGCTACTTTTTCACCGGCTATCCCCCCACCTCCTTTGTCCCCTTTACTAATTTTGAAGCCAACCGCTACCAGGGATTCGACTTCCAGCTGAACTTTCACCAGGATGCCGGCAATGTGAGGCTGACATTCGGCGTGGCCGGTACTTATGTGAGAACCAAAGCGCTCAAAAGGGACGAGCTGTATGCAGACGCATATCGCCGCCGGGCCGGAAAGCCCACTGATGCCATCTTCGGCTTGCAGAGCGAAGGATTATTTGCCGACCAGAATGACATAGATCAGCATCCCGGGCAAAAGTTTGGAACGGTGCGGCCCGGCGATATCAAATACAAAGACCAGAACAAAGATGGGGTGATTGACGAGCGTGATGAGGTCATGATTGGCCGCTGGAGCAGTCCCTTCACAGGCGGCCTGAACATCACCGCACAGTGGAAAGGGTTCTCCCTCTTTGTGCTGGGTACAGGCTCGTTTGGAGGCGCCGGTATCCGCAGCGGCAGTTATTATTGGATCTCCGGCACTGCTGCGAAATATTCCGAAGTGGTGCTCGGCGCCTGGACGGAAGCTACAAAGAACACGGCCACCTATCCCCGGTTGACTACTTCCGGCGGAGGCAATAATTTCCGGAACTCCGACTACTGGACGTACAGCACCAACCGCTTTAATATTTCCAAAGTGCAGCTGACCTATCAGCTGCCCAATAGTCTGCTGAAACATTCTTTCATTAAGGGAGCCAACGTGTATATCAGTGGTACAGACCTGCTGACCATAGCCCGTAACAGGGCCGTAATGGAATTGAATATTGGCTCCATGCCGCAGACTCGTTTCTATAATTTCGGTGTTAAAGGAGAATTTTAACGTCAACATCAATACAAACAGATGAAAAAGGAATTGATCTTTCTATTAGCCACAGCATTGACGCTCGGCGGGTGCAAAAAAATATTATCTCCGGCCGATGAGAACAACCGTGGACTAAGCAATATATACGATAATGCCGCATTTGCAGAGGGGATCCTGCTCAATGGATATGCCCGGCTCCCGACGGGAAGCTATTCGTTCAACGACGTCGCCACGGATGATGCCGTGTCGAACGATCCAAACAATAACTACCGGTTGATGGCCACAGGCAAATGGTCGTCCATCAGCAACCCGGTGGAGCAATGGACCGGCGCGTTTGCCGCCATACAATACCTCAATGTGATGCTGACCGAGGCGGATAAGGTAAATTGGGCTACGACGGGTCAATTCACGGACCAGATGTTCAATCACCGCATCAAGGGGGAAGCTTTTGGCCTGCGGGCTTTATTCATGTACTACCTGTTACAGGCGCATGGCGGATGGACGACGGACGGGAAATTGCTGGGAGTTCCTATCCTGACAAAGCCGCAGGACGGCCATTCGGATTTTAAAGTGCCGCGCAATACTTTCGACGAATGTGTGCAGCAGATCTATAAGGACCTGGATTCCGCGGAAAGCTATTTGCCGCTGGATTTCGAGAATATCAGCCTGGTCTCCGACATCCCGGCAAAATACGCCGGCAAGACGACGGTGGCGGACTACAATCGCGTATTTGGGGCGTACAACCGGCAACGCATGACAACCCGCATCGCCAAAGGTATTCGTGCCAGGGTATCGCTGCTGGCCGCCAGCCCGGCTTACAGCCAGGGAACAACTGTCGCATGGACAAAGGCGGCCGACGATGCGGCCACGGTCCTCGACCTGAAAGGCGGCCTGGCGGGGATCGCAGCCAACGGCGATTACTGGTATGCCAGCAAAAATGCCGGCGAGATAAACGCAGTGGCATCCGGGGTAAACCCCGGCGAAATTCTCTGGCGCGGGAATGTAGGTGACGGCAACAACCTGGAAAGGGACAATTATCCCCCGACGCTCTACGGCAATGGACGCGTCAATCCCACCCAAAACCTGGTCGATGCATTCCCGATGGCCAATGGATACCCCATCACGGACCCGGCCGGCGGATATGACGGCAGCAGCCCTTATACGGGCCGCGATCCCCGCCTCGCGCTCTACATCGTCGTCAATGGCAGTAAAGCAGGACCGTCCGGGTCGACCATCCTCACCCAGCCGGGCGCCACCAACGATGGTTTGAACACGATCTCCACCTCCACGCGCACCGGATATTATATGCGCAAGCTGCTGCGCGAGGACGTAAACCTCAATCCCGCAGCGACCAATACGCAAAGGCATTACGTACCCTACATCCGGTATACGGAATTGTTCCTGGCCTATGCAGAGGCCGCCAACGAAGCCTGGGGCCCTGATGGCAAGGGTAGTCACAGCTACTCGGCCCGTGATGTCATCGCTGCCATCCGGAAGAGGGCAGGCATCGCACAGCCGGACAATTACCTGGCTTCTATCAATTCCACAGAGGACTTGCGCGCGCTGATCCATAACGAACGGCGCCTGGAGCTTTGTTTCGAGGGCTTCCGCTTCTGGGATCTCAGGCGATGGAAAGAAAGCCTCACCGTCCCCGCGAAAGGGGTCACCATAGCCAATAACCAGTATACGGTAGACGCGGTAGAGAGCCGGCAGTATGCTGACTATATGTATTACGGCCCCCTGCCTTACAATGAGGTGCTGAAAGAGAATTTAACACAGAACAAAGGATGGTAATGTTGTTGATAACTAAAAAAAATACGTAATGAAAAACATAATATTCGCGTCGGGTATCATCCTGGCTATCTTTTCCTCCTGCTCGAACAAACACCTGACCTTTCCCGATTATAAATATACTACCGTATACTTTGCTTACCAGTCACCGGTGAGAACGCTGGTGCTGGGGGACGATAATTTTGACAATTCACTCGACAATCAGCATAAGTGCACCATCATGGCCACCATGGGCGGGGTATATCAGAATAGCAGGAACGTTTCCATCGGCGTGTCTGTCGATACCACCCTTTCCCAGGGCCTGAAATTCGACGGCGCCGGTAACGATGTCGTCACGATGCCGCCCGGCTACTACACGCTTCCCAAGGACATGAAGATCACCATCCCTTCGGGCAGCCTCATGGGTGGTTTGGAAGTACAGCTCACCGACGCATTTTTCGCGGATCCCCGGTCGGTAGCCAATACGTTCGTCATTCCCCTGCGCATGACCTCGGTTGTGAATGCGGATTCCATTCTCAGCGGGAAAAGCGACCTCACCTCCCCCGACCCCCGGATAGCGGGCAATTGGGCCACCCGGCCTAAGAATTATATCCTTTATGCGGTGAAATATATCAATCCCTGGCACGGAAATTATCTGAGGAGAGGGGCGGAGGTGCTGAAAGACGGGGGCGCCGACACGACGATCACCTATCACACGGCATTCGTAGAGACAGATCAGCTTTGCAGCACAAGCACCCTGTCCATGTCGATGAATTCCCTGCCGCTGAATGCAAAATCAAGGACCAACGTGAACATCCCCTTCCAACTGCTCCTCACGTTCGACAACAACGGAAAGTGCAGTATTGCCAACCCGGCATCCGCCGCTTACAGCATCACGGGCAACGGGGAGTTTGTAAAGCATGGAGATTCCTGGGGCAACCAGCAGCGGGACGTTTTGCACCTTAAATATACCGTCGATTTCGGAACGTCTACACACAGTTTTACGGACACCCTGGTCATGCGTGACCGCGGAGAAAAATTCGAGACCTTTACGCCGGTGGTAAAATAGCCGGAGAGGCTACTTCGGCGCGCAGCTGATCAGCCCCCTTACGCCGGACTGAAAGTCGCACCGGGAAAGTTCGTAGGTACTGAATACGCTGTCCCCCTCGACGATCTTTACGTTCCTGTCGATAGGGAGGTTCCGGAATACCTGCGTTTTCCCGGTGACAGGCCAGCTTATTTCCACCTGCTCGATGGTCGTAGCTGCCCCGATGCCGATGTGCTGACGCAAAGGGTTGGAGCCAAAGCTGCCGCCGGAGTTCACATCCCTGAAAACAGCCCGCTCCTTGCCATGCTCCCTGAACGTTAGTTTTATTCTGGCTCCGATGGCGGCCTTGTTGGACAAGGTACCCTGGAGCAGGAGATTGACCCAGTGATTATCAGGCTGGCCGGGGTTCAGATACAAAGCGTTTTCAAAAGCGTCACCCGTATAGGCGCCGCCCATTTTGATATAAATGTCTTCGTCGCCGTCATTGTCCAGGTCCGCAAAAGAGACGCCATGCCCCTTCTGCAGATTGCCTACCCGGGCGGATGTGGTGACGTCCAAAAAGCGTTCGCCGCCGATATTCTTGAATAATTTGTTCGGAACAGCCGACTTCAGCTGCGGATTGCCGGTGCCCAGGTAAAAATCCAGGTAGCCATCATTGTCGATATCGCCAAAATTGGCCCCCATCGCAAAGGCGGTGCTATTGAGCCCTGCCTTGGCGGACACCTCCTCGAAGGTCCCGTCATGCTTGTTCCTGAACAAAAAGACCTTTCCGGCATTGCCTATGGGCAACTGTATAGCCTCGGCCGCCGCATAATAAGAAAGGGATTGCGTAAACTCATACCCGCATACGAGTATGTCCAGCCAGCCATCATTGTCATAATCCCAAAACCAGGTGGGAAATGTACGGGTCATGTTATGGGTCAGTCCAGCCTGCTCGCTTACGTCCCTGAATTTTATGACGCCGTTCTTATCCGATTCGTTCCTCAGCAGGATTTTATTGCCATTCAGGGTGGAAAGAAAGATATCCGTGAGACCGTCGTTGTCGTAGTCGCCCGCGGTGACGCCCTTTACAAACAGCGTAATGGCGCAACCCGCCTTTGCCGCCATCTCGGTAAATGTCCCGTTCCTGTTATTGATAAACAATTGACAAGGGTGCGCCTCTTCATGAGGGGTCGTTTCATTTCCTATGAAGACATCCAGCCAGCCATCGTTGTTGAGATCCGCCCAGACGGCCGTCTGGGAAGGGTGGAAGGAGAGGAGTCCGCTTTCCTTCGTCACGTCCGTAAAAGTGCCATCCCCATTATTCCGCAACAGGGAATTGGGATTCTTCCCGAACTTCCCTTTCCAGCCCCCCCTTAATACGAAGATGTCCTTATAGCCATCATTATTATAATCGGTCTGCACGATGTTCAGCCCTCCCGTGAGATAGCCCAGACCGGAGGAGTCCGATACATCCGTAAAAGTCCCGTTGGCATTGTTCCGGTAGTAGCGCATCGGCTCCGTCAGGCTCCAGCTGCTGAGTACAATATCCGGATATCCGTCGTTATTGAAATCATCCACGATGCTCCCGCCGGCAATACATTTGTAGTTCAGACCCGGATTCATAGCTACATTTCTGAAGGGTTTCACCAGGTGCATGGTATCTTCATCCCTGACCTTCAGCAGGAATTGCGGTGGCACTTCCGACGGGTAGCCGCCCGTGCTCATGTAGGCGACGTTCAACAGCCACCTGGATTCAAGATCGCCGGGATTGTCCGCCAGTATCGCTTTATACAGTTCAATGGCTTTTTCTGCCCCTGCCTTATCCCGGTGCACGCCTCCTCCCGCAATAGGGAAGATGCAGGATTCCGCCGTATGGTTGTTGATGCAATTGGTCCTGTCGCCCATTCGTAGATAGGCAATGGCAAGATCCTTCATCACGGGCTGCCGTTGCTCGATATTCCCCAAAGATATCTTTGCCAGCAGGTCCTGGAAGATGTCGATGGCCTTTTGCTCTTCCCCCAATTGCATTAGCGCATTGGCTTTTTTGCTCAGCGCCTTTCTCCGCGCATCGTCATCGGAAGTGTTGCTCAATAGGGAGTCGCAGTACTCGATCATGGCTTCCGGCGAAAAAACATTCTCGTGGTTGTGGTCGTACCTGGCCGAAACCTTCAAAAGGTCGATCATCTCCTGGTTGGGCAGGTGTTTATCCTTGCAGGCGGCAAGGCTGATCAGCGCTAAAAATAACAGCGGACGATAGGACATACCATTATTTTTTTAATTTCGGAACATTGATGCGGAACGTCCGCAGACTGTCGTCATTGACTGCGGCGACAATTATTTTTTCTTTTTTCCCCAGACGGATCAGCGCCATATCCTTTACATCGCCTTTCAGGACGAATCCGCTCCTGGCCGGCGGTACGAAAGTGAATTGCTTTTCACGGCTGCCGCGGAGGAAGCAACCATAGGAGGCGTCATACCTCCCGGTGATAACGTCCGACTGGTAATCATTTCCTGCCAGCAGGAGATCACGGTATCCATCCTCGTCGATATCCTCGCAGATGATTGCATTGACGGGTGCGAACTGCGCTTCGACAGGCAGGATGTGTTTGATGAATTTTCCATTGCCCCTGTTCTCCAGCCAGCAGCTCCGGGTCTCGTCGCAATAGAAGCTTAATACATCGGCTTTCTTCTTTCCCGGGAAGATGTCCTCAAAGCCCGCTTTCGCATAATCTTCGTAAAGGAGGAACCTCTTTTTTACCGCAGGCACCTGCATGGCCAGCTGGCTCCTGCTAAAGGCAGGGTAGGAGCGTTTCACGCTGTCCACGTCCCTGATGTAGTAAAACAGGACGGGATCTATCCTGCCGTTGCCGTCAATGTCGGCTGCAAAAAGTTCCATCGGCGTGGTCGCGCTGACATGATAGTCGCAATTAAGGCCAAGATTGCCCGCCACGAGATCCAGGTCGCCGTCATTGTCGACATCCGCCGCAATAAGGCTCTTCCACATACCGTGCATATTGGTCAGGCCGGTGGCCTCCGTCGTTTCATGGAGGACGCCCCGGTCATTCACAAAGAACTGCACCGGCATCCATTCCCCGGCTACCACCAGGTCCATCTGTTTGTCATGATTGAAGTCCATCCACACGGCGGCTGTGATCATGCCGCCCTTTTCGAGCCCGGGACAGACTTTCGCCGTGACGTCGGTAAACACGCCTTTATCGTTCCTCAGGATAAAACTACGGGGGGACAGGGGATATTCTTTAGCCACCCGGCCTCCTATGAACAGGTCCAGGTCGCCGTCTCCGTCAAGATCTGCCGCGGTAACGCAGCCGGCAATAGTCCTGACATTATCCGGCAGGGCGTTTTTGCTGAGACTGAAATTCCCTTTTCCGTCATTGATATAGAGCCGGGGCTTGTAAAACACAGAGCCCTCCTCATATTGAATATCTCCGCCGGTGACCAGCAGGTCCAGGTCGCCGTCGCCATCGGCATCGAATAAGGTGCAGCCCATGTCTTCCTCCATCTTGATGCTGTCGACGAGGCTTTTCGACATAAAGGATTGATCTTTCCCCTGCGTAAAAAGCTTACCGGAAAAATTGAACGCCCCGCCGATAAAGAAGTCCATGGCGCCGTCACCATTGATATCTCCTGTGGTGATAAAAGGTCCCAACTGGGAATATTTGTGCGGCAGCAGCCGCTGAAGAGCAAAATCATTGAAGGGGTTCTCATGATGCCTGTACACGATGCCCGAAGAAGAAGTTACGTCGGAAAAAAGGGCCGGCGCATCGACAGGGGAAGCCGGTGGGACCTTGACGGCATTTTTCCATGACAAGGTCATAAAGGTGTCCGCGGGAATATTCCTTATCTCCTGCAGGTTGCTGTCAGGCCAGATAACTTTAATGGAGTCCACACGACGGCTCCGGCCCAACCCGAACAGCAGCTGCTGGTCCACGGATGAAAAGTAGCCGCGGACCGGGTTCTCTTCCTGCATTTGCATACGGCCGTCGCTGTACACGCAGACTTTCGCGCCGAAACCATGCGTGTTAAGGCTGTCGCCCGCCAGTCGCAGGCTTAGGAAATGCGCTTCCGGCACTTTCCCCTGCTGTACCGTATTATTGAGGAATACAAAAGCCTCTTTATCGATGTTGTTTACGACAAGGTCCAGGTCCCCGTCATTGTCCAGGTCCGCATAGGCGGCGCCATTGGACATGGAGGGTTCGTCGATACCGGCCCCGGCCGAGGCATCCGCAAAAGAATAATTACCCTGGTTGAGATAAAGGTAATTGGGAAGATTGACGTGATCCAGCTCCGCCAGTCTTTTCCGGATCAGGGCCTCCTGCTCCTGCCTGGTCTTGTTGCTGCCGAAGATCTTACTGCTGAACTCCAGGAAGTCGGCATTGATAAAATCCCTCCCGATGCCATTGGTGACATGGATATCTTTCCATCCATCGTTGTTAAAGTCCGCCATCAGGACACTCCAGCTCCAGTCCGTTGACTCGATGCCGGCCAGTTGTCCGATCTCACTAAAATAGGGAATGCTGGTGTCGCCCCCGTGAATACACCCGTTGTTTAGCTGAAGCATATTGCGCATGAACTCCGGCTCGTACCCCATATCCCGTTCAGCCTGGTACCTGTCATAGTTCATAAAAAAGAAGGACTCCTTTTTCCGCCGGTTGTATTCAGGCAGCATGTCCAGGGTAACGATGTCCGGCAGTCCGTCGTTGTTGATGTCCGCCGCGTCAGTACCCATGCTGGAATAAGACTGGTGCTGAAGCGATCTGCTGATGCAATTGGTAAAAGTACCGTTGCGGCAGTTCAGCCATAAGTCATCATTCGAGAGAAAGTCATTGGCCACATAAATGTCGGGCCAGCCATCGTTGTTGAAGTCGCTCACCGTAACGCCCAACCCATAGCCGTCTTCTTTGATGCCCGCCTGCAGCGTGACGTCCGTAAATACAGGATGGCCTTTTAGCTTTGAAGGGCCTTCATTTCGGTAAAGCCTGTCATTTGCCGCGGAGCTTCCGCTCCGGTTGCGGGGAATGATGGTATTGGTATAGTTTCCTATCAAATAGTTGACAAGGTACATGTCGAGGTCCCCATCCCTGTCATAGTCCAGGAAGACAGCCTGGGTGGAATAGCCGGAAAAGGCCAGCCCATATTCCTCCGCCTCTTCTTTAAAGGTGAGATCGTGTTGGTTGATAAATAACAGGTTCTTGGCAGGATGCGCCAGGTCTTTTCCCAGCACACAGATATAGATGTCGTCGTAGCCGTCATTGTTGATGTCGACGACGCTGACCCCCGTGGCCCATACTTTTGTTGTTACGCCTGCCCTTTCGGAGATATCCTCCCATTTGTTGCTGCCTTTGTTGACATACAGGCGGCAGCTGCCCTGGTTGGCGGTGAAGAAGATGTCTTTAAGCCCGTCATTATTGAAATCGCCGATACCGACGCCTCCGCCCATATACCCGAATTCGTTGATGAAGGAAGAGGAGGAGTCGCCGTCATTCAGATCATTGCGGAAATGGATGCCGGATGCATCCGGCTGCAGTTGCGTGAACAGGCTGTTCTTTGGTTGCTGACGGCACGCAGAGAAAAAAGTGACCGCTATGCACAGCAGCCACAGACGGGGATATGGACAAGCCGGAAATGACATAAGGACAAGTTACAGAAAAAAAAGAGGCTAACAGGTAGCCTCTTTTTAAACATGATTGAGATGATTATTTGATCATTGGGTTAGCCGATGTTTCACTGGCGGGGATGGGGAACAGGGCCACCTGTCCCGGCTTGGGATCAGGCCGCATGGAAGGATAGTATCCTTTGCCCCTCCATCTGAGCATATCGATGTTATTGACTTCCTCTCCGGCCATTTCCACCGCTTTTTCGTGCATGACTGCCTTGATGGCGTCATCGTGGTTGGCCAGTGTCACGTGCGGCATGTGTACGCTGGCGCGGTCACGCACCTCATTGATAAAGCCCGCTGCCGCGGCAGGCGTTCCAACTTCAGCCTCGCATTCCGCCAGCATGAGCAGCGCCTCTGCGTAGCGCATAATGCGCTGGTTGAGGCCGTCGGGGTGAAAGTCGTCGTTGTTCCAGTCCAGTATGGAATATTTGCGGTATATCCTTTTCATCGCCACGCCGTTATGCTTGCTGGTGGCCACATTCAGTTTGTCATCCGTCAGCGCCAGACCGGGATCCGTACCGTTAAACGTCAGGATCTTATCCCCGGACTCGTAAAAAGTAAACTTGTACCTGGGATCACCCGCTTCGAATTCGTCGAGTATCGCATCGGACGGGATCACGTTACCCCATACCTTGCCGTACTCCTGGCTCCGCATGATGCTGCCATCGGCCGTAGCGCCCTCTCCATTATAGCCCCAGTTGAAATTGTTGTCGCCCTTGTCGACGAAGACCACTTCCAGGATGGATTCCGGGTTGAATTCATGGCCGGAGCTTTTTAAAGCATCCCCCGCCTTGACATCGCCGTCGAAGTTATCCAGGTAATTGTCGGTAAGTTGATACTTGTTATATAATTGCATGAGCGCTGTTTTTGCGCCCGCATAGTCGCCTTTCTGCATCAGTACCTTTCCCAGCAGGAAATTAGCGGCATCCTTTGTGGCGCGACCATCCTTGGAATGGATGTCGGGCAGCTTGGCGACAGCATCGGTGAGATCACTGATGATCAAAGTATATACGTCCGCAGCCGGTGATTTGCCCTTGTAGCCAGTGGCCGTAGTCACGGGCTCTGTATAAATGGGAACATCCCCCCACATGGTCACCAGCTCGAAATAGGCCCATGCCCGGAGGAATTTGGCTTCACCGATGATGACATCCCTTGCCGCGGGATCATCCTTTACGTCGGTGCCTTTTGTAATGACCACGTTGGTCCTGTTGATGATCTGGTAGGAGCCGGTCCAGACACTGGTCATGACGGAATTGGATGGGGCCGGAGCAGCCTGCTTCAACAGCTCGGCCCTCGGCGCCTCCAGCTGCGATCCTCCCGCCCAGGTTTCGCCGCCCCGCATGTCATGGGTGAAGAACCATTCGCGTCCGACGAGGTTCGCGCTGCGCAGTGTAGAGTAGGCGGCATTCACGCCGTTACGCAGTTCCCCTGCTGTCTTGAAATAGCTGTCGATCGTGGGATTATTCTGATCAAAGACATTCAATCGCTTGTTACAGGCAATTACAGCGGCTGTGCCGATGATAACTCCCGATATTATTATTATGATATTACGCCTCATATTATTTTGCTTTACAAATTTGCTGGGATTTTTTTAAAAATTCGCCTGGATGCCTACCTGGTAGGCCTTTGGCTGAGGATAGACGGCAGCGTCGATGCCATTGGTCAGTTGTGATGTATTCACGGTCCTGTTGCCCACCTCAGGGTCATAGCCTGTATATTTGGTGACGGTGAATACATTTTGTGCCGACACATAGATCCTGAATCCCCTAACAATTCCTTTTGTAAGGGCCTGCAAGGACTTTTCCGGAATAGTATAGCCCACCATCACATTTTTCAGGCGCAGATAGGAGCCATCCTCCAGGAACCTGGTAGAGGGCCTCGCATTCTGGTTGGGGTCGGCGTTTGCGGCGCGGGGAACATTGGTATTAGTATGACCCGGCCTCCACGCATCCAGCACTTTCGTGCTGGAATTGAAGAAGCGCACCATGCCTTCGGAGATCGTACGGGTGGCATTATAGATCTTATTGCCCTGTACGCCCTGGAAGAATACCGACGCATCGAAATTATGATAGTTCGCTCCCAGGTTGAAAGAATAAGTGAATTTGGGAATGAAGCTGCCAAGGTACGTGCGGTCATCATTGTTGATGATACCATCTGCTTTCACATCTTTGAATTTAAGATCTCCGGGGCTGGTGCCAACGCCGTTGACAAGGGGCACCTGCGTCGCATGTTTGCTTATTTCTGCCGTATCCTGGAAGATCCCTTCTACTTGCCAGCCGTAGAACGACTGAATGGGATGACCGACTGCCGTATTGGTGACATTGTAGCCCTCACTAAGATCCGCATCGGAGCCCGCTTCGATATTGGTGACCCCTGGAGCCAGTCTCGTCACGTTGTTCTTGATAATGGTAATGTTGCCGCTGGCGTTCCATTTGAACTCGCCATTTCTCTTATTGTAGCCCACCTGCAGCTCGAAGCCATTATTAGTCATACTTGCTACGTTGACGGGTACGGTGCTTGTCACATAGCCCATCGAGGGAGGAAGAGGAACGGCCAGGATCAGGTTGTCCGTTTTACGCCGGAAATACTCGGCGGACAGCGTGATCGCATTGTTCAATAATCCCAGGTCCACGCCGAAGTTCAGAGACTTGGTGGTCTCCCATTCCAGGTCCGGGTTAGCCAGCGCCGGGATCGAAGACGCAGGACCGTTGTTGAATGAATTGCCGAAAGGATAGTAGGCGCTGTTGGAACTCACCGTGGCCTGCCAGGGTGTCCACCCTATCAGGAATCCATCCAGGCCAGTGACACCGTAACCGCCTCTCACTTTCAGCTCGGATACGGTCGATTGAGCCTGCATAAACGTTTCCTGGTCTATGCGCCAGCCGGCGCTGACGGAGGGAAACACCTTCCATTTCTTTCCGGGCGCCCAGACAGAAAGACCGTCCCGGCGAATGGCGCCGTTCAACAGATACTTGCCTTTATAGTCGTAGTTCAGACGGCCTACATACGATATCAGGCTGCCGTCGTATTTCAACGTTTGAACGGAGACATTCTGCGCGTTGTTCAGGGTCTTGAGGTTGTTCGACGCCTGGTAGCCGCTGGCATTTTCATTCCTGAGTCTTTTCCACAGATATTCGTATACGGCAACGGCGTTGATGTGATGGTCGCCAAAGGACTTGTCGAATGTCAGCTGCTGGGTGTACACCTTTACGGTAGAAACGCTGCGGTTATTCGTGATGGTAGCCAGTATGGCGCTGGAGCCGTTGATGGAGCCGCTGTCATTGAAGATGGGGGAGAAGCGGTAGTCCAGTCCATTCGCATAGTCGATGCCGAAAGTACTGCGGTATTTCAGCCATTTGGTAAAGTTTACTTCCCCGTAGGCTGTACCCAGCACCTTTAAGGTGTTCCGGCTGCCGGGGTTCTTTACCTTCGCGTCTTCGACGGGATTAGTGGGGTCCCCGCCATCCAGCACGGAGTTTACGCCTCTGAACCCATCCGTGGTAGTAGGGTCGTAGACAGGCATGTGGGGCATCATCCGGATGACATTGATCAGGTTGGTCCTGGATCCTGCCTCATTATTATCATATGCCTGTTCGCCGGAGGCGAGGTACAGGTTCTCTCCAAAGCTGAATACCTTACTGATGGTATGCTCCGAATTAAGCCGGAAGTTATAGCGTTTGTAGGCCACGGTAGGAGCGATCCCCGTCTGGTCGAAGTAACCTGCGGAAGCGTAAAAACGGGATACTTCGTTGCCGCCGCTGAGACCGATGTTATGCTGCGTCATCACGCCGCTCTTGAAATATTCGTCCTGCCAGTCGGTATTGGTCTGGCCATAGGTCTTCGTCGCGCCCTGGTAGATAGGCGTGTTGACCCAGGGGTCCATCAGCCGCTGGATATTGCTGCCCCTGTAATTTTTCGCATACTCCTGGAATTGCGTCGTGTTCAGCAGGTCCAGCCTTTTTGTTACATTCTGCGTGCCGACATAAGAATCCAGACTGACACGCAGCTTGCCGCTCCGGTTGCCTTTCTTGGTAGTGATCATGATGACGCCGTTGGTGGCCCGGGAGCCATAAATGGCGGCCGCAGAAGCGTCTTTGAGAACATCCACTGTCTCGATGTCCCTGGTATCGATGGTGGACAGATCTCCTGTGGGAAGCCCATCTATTACATACAAAGGGGTCGAGGCATACGATATGGAGCTGATACCCCTGATGCGGACGAGGGGGTCAGTGCCGGGACTACCGTTGTTGGTCACCTGGACGCCGGCCACCCTCCCCTGCAAGGCCTGCGCTACGCTGGCGACGGGCAGCTCCCGCACCGTCTTGCTGTTCACGCTCGAAATGGCCCCGGTCACCGAGGCCCGCTTTTGGGTACCGTATCCAATGACGATGACCTCTTCAACGGCGGCACTCTTTGGTTGCAGCTGTAAAGCGATCTCGCCGGTGTTGGGCCCCACCTTCACGGTGGCCGGCTGGAATCCCACCATCGAGAATTCCAATACGTCACCAACGCTGGCAGTGATGGTGAACTCTCCTGATGCATTCGTGGAAGTGCCCCGCGTAGTACCTTTTATAAGAACGGATGCTCCGCTCAATGGGGCGCCGCTGACATCCGAAAGCCGCCCTTTGACAGGCGCCTGCGCGAACAGGCCGGATGAAAAGAACAACAATGCCAACAGCAATAAGGGACCTTTCGCGATACGCGAATTAGCGGTTTGGGAATTTCTCATGAGCAAACAATTAATGATTAAAGTAAGTTTTTGGTAAACTAAATCGTATGGTGAAATTAAGGAAAAAAGTTTCAACCGATTGCATAAAAAATTTCAATTTCCTAATTTTTGAGTGTGGAAAATATGTTATATGTAAGAAAAAGAATCTGTTATCTATTAATAATCAAATATAATAGCATTTTTGTTTTTCACTTATAACGAGCTAAAACTTGCAAAAAAATGCAACGGATGTAGAAAAAGGAGGGATTTTGCCGGAGGGCGCCCCTGTTTTATTACGTGTCAGAATGACATTTGCTAATTATTTTCGGCCCTGCCCCCCCATCTGGCCGAACTACCCCTTAAATCAGCCTCCCTGAAAAGAAACAGCCGGCAATGACACTTTTTTATCACCTTCTGCTCAAATCGTCTCATTCTTGCCCAAAATAGCCGCAGCCGAAATATATTTTGAGGTTAAAGGGCTAAATTGGCTCAGCCAGCAAAACCCGAATGCATGCCAGAAAAGAAAAGAGTTGCCGTCTACGACCTTGCCAGCAGGAAATCAAAAACCGTGGGGGTCATCGTTCCCAAGCTCGATAGCCATTTCATCACCACAGCGCTGAAAGGCATCCAGGAAATAACCACGGAAAGTGGCTACGATATCATTATTACGCATTCTCAGGAAAATATGGAAAAAGAAGCAGCGAATGTACGACTGCTGTCCGACCGCAGCGTAGACGGGGTGCTCGCCTCGCTCTCTGTAGAGACAAAAGGAACAGCCCATTTTTCCCCCCTCACGGACAAAGGGACTCCAGTGGTCTTTTTCGATCGTGTCGAGGACGCGTGCAGCAGCGGCACCGTAGTCATAGACAACGCCAGGTGCGGATACCTGGCGACAGAACATCTCATCAGGCAGGGTTGCAGGCGCATCGCCATCATCACCTCGGACCTGAAAAGAGATGTGTACAAACAGCGGTACAAGGGTTTCCGGGAAGCCCTGGATAGCTATGGTATAGCTTTTTCACAAGAGCTCCTCCTCCTGCCCGAAGGCGACTCCGACACCGGGACGGACGCGGCCCAAAAAGTACTGCACATGAAGCCCCTGCCCGACGGGCTGTTCATTACCAACGATCTGACAGCCGCCATATGCATGCATACGCTGAACGAGGCCGGCATCCGTGTGCCGGAAGACATAGCCATCGTTGGGTTCAATAATGACCCCGTCGGAAGACTGATCACACCCGCACTTACTACCATAGACTATCCCGGCTTCGAGATCGGGAAGACGGCGGCTTCTACCTTGCTGGCGCATCTGTCCGGGAGGAAGACCGTTACAGAGCGGACAACCGCCATTGTGCCCTCGTCCTTGATCATCCGGAATTCCTCCTTAAGAAGCCAGGCCAGCTAAGCATTCTATTCAAAAGCAACTTTAATGTCCATTCGTACAACACTGTTTCTGCTCGCATCATGGTTGATATCCGGAATGAGCGCCAACGCCCAGGATAAGAATTTTTATATCTTCCTTTGTTTTGGCCAGTCCAATATGGACGGCGCCGCACGGCCCGGGCCGCAGGACACCACCGTTGGCGCCCGCTTTCAGGTACTCCAGGCAGTCGACTGCCCCGACCTGGGAAGAAAAAAAGGGGAATGGTACGCGGCCAGGCCGCCCCTATGCCGTTGCCGCTCCGGCCTGTCTCCCGCAGATTACTTCGGTAGGACATTGGTCGATCATCTGCCTCCGGGTGTCAGGGTGGGGGTCATCAATGTGTCCGTGCCCGGATGTAAGATTGAATTGTTCGACAAGGATCATTATAAACCATTCGCCGCCTCAGCGCCGGACTGGATGAAGAATATGATCGCAGAGTATGGCGGCAACCCTTACGCCCGGCTGCTGGAAATGGCACAGCGCGCGCAAAAAGCCGGCGTGATCAAAGGTATCCTGCTGCACCAGGGAGAGTCGAATACCAACGACACCCTCTGGCCGGCAAAGGTCAGGGTGGTGTACGACAACTTGCTGAAAGACCTCCGCCTGGACGCGAAAGAGGTGCCGTTGCTGGCCGGCGAACTGGTGAATGCAGACCAGGGCGGCGTCTGCGCCAGCATGAATAAGATCATTGCGCAGCTGCCTGCGACCATCCCTACGGCACATGTCATTTCATCGGCCGGCTGCCCGGATGGTCCCGACAACCTCCATTTCAACGCGGCAGGATACAGGATGCTGGGTCGTCGGTACGGCCGGGAGATGCTCTCGCTGCTGGGATATCAGCTCGCGGAAGCGCCGCCGGAGCCCCAGCTGCAGATCTGCGACTCGGGGTATTTTGAAAAGGCCGGCGTGAATGTAATGGTCTTCAGCAGTCAGTACAACGGGATGTTCTACGATGAGAAAACAGCCGGCATCGAGATCGTCCACCATGGCGTGCGCACCTCGACAGGCGGGGCCGTGAGATTGCAGCAAACGCCGGAACAGTGGGACCTCATCCCCGTCCTGGAAAGCCGCAAGGTGGACAAGGAACACAACGCCATCCAGGCTGTCCTGAAGTATAAGGAATACAATTTCACTTCGAGGCTCGAAGTGTTGGCAAAGGATAAAGGCGTTGAGATCAACGTCTATCTCGATCAGCCCTTGCCGGAAAAATTGGTGGGCAATGCCGGGTTCAACCTCGAATTCCTGCCGTCCGCCTATTTTGAGAAAACTTATCTCACGGACGGAAAACCAGGTAATTTCCCATTGTATCCCTCCAGCAATACCCGGATTGAATCTGACGATAAAAAGATCCCGCAGTTTGCCGGACACAATACCTTCGACGACAGGGGGCGCCATGAATTTATCATCCCTTCGCCCCTGGCCACCGGCCGCGACATCATCCTGGCGCCGGAAGATCCTGAACGAAAGGTGCTGATCCGTAGCGCCGATGCCGACCTGATGCTCCTGGATGGACGCAACCTGGGCCAGAACGGCTGGTTCATTGTTCGCAGCCTCCTGCCGGCAGGCAGGACGGGAAAAGTATTGTCCTGGTACCTGGAGCCCAATGCCATTCCTGGCTGGAAACGTAAGCCGGTGATCGCCTTCTCCCAGGTCGGCTACAGGCCGGAGCAGGACAAGTCGGCAGTGATCGAGCTGGATAAGGATGATGCTCCGCTGAAAGAAGCAGTGCTGTACCAGGTCATGGAAGACGGCAGTCAAATAGAGAAATTAAGAGGGCCCCTCCAGTCCTGGGGCAGGTATCTGCGATACAACTACCAGATCTTCGATTTCAGCGCTGTTAAAGACCCGGGTGTCTATTTTTTACAATACGGCAGCGAAAAGACGAACGCCTTTCGTATCAACCCCGACGTATATGCCGATATCTGGCATCCCACACTGGACATTTGGTTCCCGGTGCAGATGGATCACATGCAGGTCAACGAAGCTTACCGGGTCTGGCACGGCGCGCCCTTCCTGGATGACGCCCTGCAGGCGCCGGTGGATCATCAGCATTTCGACGGCTACAGCATGGGCCCTTCCACGCAGACGAAGTACAAGCCCCTGCAGCGCATACCCGGCATGGCCGTCGGCGGCTGGTTCGACGCCGGCGATTTCGACATCCAGACGGGATCTCACTGCGATGCCGTCCTGGCGCTGGTAGACGCCTGGGAAAAGTTCAAGCCTGGCCGTGACGAAACGTTCGTCGATTACCCCACCCGGTACGTCGATATTCATCGGCCGGACGGGAAGCCCGATATATTGCAGCAGATCAGGCACGGCGTGCTGAACATGGTCGCCCAGGTGAAGAACATCGGCCACCCGGTGAGAGGGATCGTCGTTCCCAACCTGCATCAATATCATCATTTGGGCGATGCATCCACCGAGACGGACAATCTGCCCTATAATCCTCGCCTCAAACCATTTCAGTCGGATGGTAAGTCCAGCGGCACCATGGATGACAGGTGGGCCTTCACGGAAAGGACGGTGTTCCTGGATTATTACACCGCCGCCGCATTGGCCGCCGCCAGCCGCGCGCTGAAGGGCTTCGATGATACCCTGGCAGCCCAGAGCCTGTACTATGCACGGAAACTCTGGAACGAAGATGACAGCCTCAGCCGGCGGGATACGTCCCGTTTTTCCGTCATGTTCAGACGAAACCTGAAGTCGTCGGCGGCGCTGCAGCTGTACATGACGACAAAAGAAGAAGCTTTCGCAAAGGAGTTCAGGGATGGCATCTGGCAGGCGCTGGACCGGAGCGTGCAGTTCGGCATGCTCACCGCCCTGCAGGCCTGCAGCGTCATGGATGAAGATTACCGGAACAAGCTACGCACCTATGTGACCCGGTTCAAAGAGATGAGTGACGGCTACACCCGGCAAAACCCCTATGGCGTGCCGATGGCCGCCGGCGGCTGGGGCGGCAATGGGGGCATCGTCAACTGGGCGATCACCTGCTATTACGCTCATCAACTCTTTCCGGATATCATGGGTTCAGCATATGTCTATCGCGGTCTCAACTATCTCTTCGGCTGCCACCCTTACTCCAATATATCCTTTGTCTCCTCCGTGGGAACCCGCTCGAAGAAGATCACGTATGGCAACAACCGGGCTGACTTCAGCTATATCGCAGGCGGCGTTGTCCCGGGGATCCTGATCCTGAAGCCCGACTTCCCCGAGAATAAGGAAGACTGGCCGTTCTTCTGGGGCGAGAATGAGGTGACAGTGGGTATTTGTGCAAATTATATTCTTTTGTCCACTGCCGTGGGCGCACTCCAATAAACATGAAAATGAGAATAAATTCCTTCCTCTTTATTATCGCTATTTTATTTTGCGGAACGCTGCCGGCTCAAAATCGCGTTATGCTGGATGCTTCCCAGGCAAAAGACACTATTAATAAGAATATCTATGGCCATTTTGCCGAACACCTGGGGCATTGTATTTATGGTGGGTTCTATGTGGGGGATAATAACAAGAAAATACCCAATAAAAATGGGATCAGGCTGGATGTGATCGAAGCGCTGAAAAAATTAAAAATACCGGTCCTTCGCTGGCCGGGCGGATGTTTTGCCGATACGTACCATTGGAAGGACGGAATTGGTCCCCGGAGTGAACGCCCATCCATGCTCAACGTATGGTGGGGGAATGTGAAAGAGGACAATAGCTTTGGGACCAATGAATTCCTGAATATGTGTGAAGTGCTGGGCGCAGAACCTTATTTGAGCGGCAATGTGGGAAGCGGCACACCCCAGGAATTGTCCGATTGGGTGAAATATACGACCCATCCCAACGGCAGCAGCCCGATGCCGGAGCTGAGAGCCAGATACGGCAGGCCTGACCCATGGAAAGTGAAATATTGGGGACTGGGAAATGAAGCATGGGGTTGTGGGGGCAACATGACAGCGAGCCATTACGCTGATGTATATCGTCAATACGCCACATTTATGACCAATGGTGATGGGATCTACCGCATCGCGTCCGGCGCATCGGATGACGATTACAACTGGACGGAGGTACTGATGAAAAACCTTCCGGCCAACTTGTTTAACGCTTTGGGGCTGCATCACTATTCGGTGATCGACTGGAATAAAAAAAGCTCCTCCACCGATTTTTCAGAAAGAGAGTACTTCACCACCATGCAAAGAGCGCTGTTTATGGAAGAATTGATATCGAAGCACAGCGCCATTATGGATAAGTATGATCCGAAAAAAAGAAAATCTTTGGCGGTGGATGAGTGGGGCGGCTGGTATGACGTAGTACAGGGAACCAACGGCGCCTTCCTGTTTCAGCAAAATACGATGCGGGACGCAATGATCGCCGGTTGCACCCTCAATATCTTCAATAACCATTGCGACCGGGTAAAGATGGCCAACCTTGCCCAGATCATCAACGTCCTGCAGGCGGTGATACTGACCGATGGAGAAAAAATGATCGTTACCCCTACCTATCACGTAATGGAAATGTACAACGTTCACCAGGATGCTTTAATGCTTCCGGTGACGGTGGCAAGCAATAAATATATCCTTGATAAAGACATGCTGGATGCGGTATCGGTTTCCGCATCGAAAGACAAAAGTGGGGCAGTACATATTTCATTGGTGAACATCGATGCCCGCAATGAACAGGAGGTAAAGATAGATTTGCAGGGCTTGTCGGAAAGCACGGTCACCGGTCGCATCCTTCGATCCGATAAATTGCAGGACCACAATACATTTGACGACCCGCAGAAAGTAAAGCCATCTGCATTTTCCGGCGCCAGTTTGAATGGGAACAGCCTTTCTGTTAAAATGCCCCCATTCTCCGTTGTCGTACTGGAACTTAAATAGGACCTTATCACCCATATCCTTCTAATCTAAAATTATGATCAAATGAATCTGAAATGCTCAACGATTGTCCTGGCCGCCGCTTTGTTAGGCGGGATCTCCGCGCACGCTCAAACGGCCCCGCTGGAAGACTTTAAACCTTCCACCCTGAATCAGCCGGGCCAGGAATACCCCCAGGTCAATTCACAAGGGTATGCACGCTTCCGGATCCTGGCCCCCGATGCTCAAAAAGTAGTGGTAAGCCTCGGACTGGGGGGCACCAGGGGCGGAACGCCGCTGGCAAAAGTTACAGACAGCCTGTGGATGGGTACAACAGCCGGACCGATGGAAGAAGGCTTCCATTATTATCATGTGACCATTGATGGAGGGGTATTCAACGATCCGGGTACCTCGAACTTCTATGGCTCCACCCGTTGGGAGAGCGGCATTGAGATCCCCGCCCACGACCAGGAATTCTATGCCCTGAAGAACGTTCAGCATGGCAATGTTCAGCAGGTCCTTTTCCCCTCGAAGAGCACCAACACTTCCCGCCGGGCCTTTGTCTATACACCTCCGGGATACGACAAGGATCTGGCTAAACGCTATCCGGTATTCTACCTGCAGCATGGCTGGGGCGAGGATGAGACGGCCTGGAGCAACCAGGGCCACGCAAATCTGATCATGGACAACCTGATCGCCGAAGGCAAGTGCAAGCCTTTCATCATCGTGATGACCTACGGCATGACCAACGAAATTAAGTTCGGAGGCCTGAGAAATTTCAGCATTACACCGTTTCAAACGGTCCTGATCGATGAGCTGATCCCCTACATAGATGCAAATTTCCGTACCATCGCCGATCAGCCCCACCGTGCAATGGGAGGTCTCTCCATGGGCGGCATGGAAACCAAAACCATCACGCTTGCCCGGCCGGACGTGTTCTCGCATTATGCCCTCCTCAGCGGCGGCTTATACGCCCCAGACGATATTAAAGATAAGTCGAAGGTCAAACTGATCTTCCTGAGCTGCGGTAGCTTCGAACGCCCCGATGGCGTGAAAAATGCTGCCGCCGCCCTGAAAGCGGCCGGTTTCAATGCAGTGTCCTATGTTTCTGAAAATACACGGCACGAATTCCAGACCTGGCGACGCAGCCTGCATGAATTGGCTCCTTTGTTGTTCAAAGACTAGGGCAGACAGGTATTTGAAAAACTATATCTATATTTGAGTTTAACAGAGTGCCCTTAAGTTAAACCTATTGTGATGCGTTTTTTTGCCTGTGTTGTTTTGTTGTCATCATCGCTCACTGTTTTTGCTCAGGACGGGCGTCATAGTTTTTCCAGGCTTGATATCTTTTCCGGCCTTTCGCAGAACCAGGTCAATACCATACTAAAAGATACCGATGGTTTTTTGTGGTTTGGCACCCAGTCGGGACTCGATCGTTATGATGGCCATTCCTTTAAGATATTTAATAAAAAATATAATGACAGCTCGTCATTGTACGATAATTTCATTCTGTCCCTGTATGAATTGCCCGACGGAAAGATGTGGGTAAAGACCAGGGAAGGTCCTTGTATTTATAATTCGCTGACTGAAAAATTCGATTCCGGTGCCAACCGCTACTTGCATACGCTTGGTTTGCCTTCCGGCACAGTTAATAGTGTTGTAAAAGGGAACAACGGAAGATACTGGTTCCTTTATGACAGCCTCGATCTATATCTCTATTCAGGTACTGAAAAGACCGCAAAACCATTCAGGCGGCATTTCAAGCCTTCTGAAAAGATCAGTTCGCTTGCAGAAACGAAGGACGGAAAGCTTTGGCTGGTGTATCAAAATGGAGTTTTGCAGGAGTATGATATAAAGGAAGACAGTAGTATTTTCTCCAGCACCGCCGTACAGGAGCTAAATAAAAAAAATACCGCCTATTATATTTTTATAGACAGCGACGGAGATGTTTGGCTATGGCAATACAGCTACGGAGTTTTGCTTTTTCATCCGCCAAACAACTCGGTCAGGCGGTTTAATGAAAGCTCATTTCCATCCAGGTTGAGCTCGAACCAGGCTTACCAGGTCGTCCAGGACAATAAAGGTTTGATCTGGGTCGCAACGGACCATGGCGGGATTACGCTGATTGATAAAAAGAAGAACTTAAGGACAAGTTACTTGTCGAACGATCCCAACGATCCTCAGAGTATCAGCGATAACAGCATTCCTGCGCTGTATAAGGATGACGAGGGCATAATATGGGCTGGGACTTACAAAAAGGGTGTTAATTATTTCAATGGCAGTATCGTACAATTCCCATATTATCATCATCAGGGATCGAACAGCAAAAGCCTTCAATACGATGATGTAAACCGTTTTGTGGAAGACAAACTGGGGAATATCTGGATCGGGACCAATGGCGGAGGATTGATCTGTTTCGACAGGAAAAGGAATACATTCAGGCAATACGTGCATGATCCGAACAACACCAACAGTCCCAGCAGCAACGTAATCGTAGCCTTATGGATCGATCATAAGGACATACTCTGGATCGGAACCTTTTTGGGCGGGCTCAGTAGTTTTGATGGAAAGAAATTCACACACTACAGGCATAATGATGATGATCCTTTAAGTTTGGCAAATGACAATGTATGGGAAATATTCGAAGACAGGGAACAACGATTATGGATTGGCACCCTGGGCAGCGGTGTCGATCTCCTCGACAGGAAAACAGGCCGGTTTGATCATTATCAGTATAAAGACAACCGGCAAAGCCAGCCACTTTCCAATGTTATTTCCACCTTTTTGCAGGATAATAAAGGGAATATCTGGATAGGTACGCTATCGGGGATCGTCGTTCTTGAAAAAAATAAGAATATACCTGTTTTTTACAGGAACACCACTGATAGGCACAGTTTAGGCGACAATAATATCATCTGCTTCCTGGAAGACAGCAAGGGGAGAATTTGGGTGGGGACCAGGGATGGTCTGGATCTGTTCGACAGGCAAACAAAGACTTTTCAGGTATTCACCACGTCGGATGGCCTTCCGGATAATATGATACTCAACATCCTGGAGGATAATCATCAGACGCTTTGGATATCTACGCCTAATGGGTTGTGTAATGCTATTCCCCGGCAAAATGACAGCGGTTTTGCATCTGTTATTAATTATGACGAGATCAACAACCTTCAAAACCGTGAATTTAACGACAACGCGGCGCTCAAAACACGAGCCGGGGAACTTATCTTCGGCGGGCCTTCCGGTTTTAATATTATTGACCCTTCAGTAATTCCGCCGCCTGTCAATCGTCCTAAGATCCTCTTTACAGGATTGCAGCTGTTGAATAAGAATGTCCAGCCAGGGGAGATGGTGAACAACCGTATCCTGCTGCAACAGTCCATATCAAAGGTTCAAAGCATCGACCTCAAGTATAAAGAGAATGTTTTCTCTATCGAGTTTGCATCGCCCGATTATGGCCGCGGCGCCCGGGATAAATATGCATACATGATGGAGGGATTCAATCCGGATTGGCTGTATGCCGATGGCAGCCAGAGAAGGGCCACTTATACAAATCTAGGCCCTGGCAATTATGTTTTTAAAGTAAAAGTTTTAAACAGGGACGGTTTATGGAGTGACGTAAAAACGCTAAACATCAATATCGAGCCGCCATTCTGGCGAACACCGGCAGCCTTTATTATCTATGTTTTGATAGCCGCAGGAATATTGCTGCTGGTACGGCGCATTACACTGGACAGGATACGCATGCGCTTTGAACTACAGCAACAACGCAGGGAAGCTGAAAGAGCGCACGCCCTGGAACAGATGAAGACAAAGTTCTTTACCAATGTAAGCCATGAGTTCCGTACGCCGCTGAGCCTGATCATGGCTCCGTTGAACAAGATCATCGAACAGGCGGCCAATGAGGAGCAGAAAAAGCAGTTGAATCTCGTTCAAAGAAATGCAAAACGACTATTGAACCTGGTAAATCAACTGCTTGATTTCAGGAAGATGGAGGTGCAGGAAATAAAATTGCATCCTTCAATAGGCGACATTGTCACGTTCAGCAAAGATATCAGCCACTCTTTTATTGATATCGCAGAAAAGAAGAGTATTCAATTTTCCTTCTCGTCCAATATTGACAGTCTCGAAATTTATTTTGACAGGGATAAGGTCGAAAAAATTTTATTCAACCTGATCTCCAATGCCTATAAATATACACACGACAAGGGCATCGTGAGCGTGAACCTTATATATAAACCTCCTTTAAATGATGAAGGCGATGGAACGCTTGCCATCGAAGTAAAAGATACGGGTATTGGGATCCCTCCGGATATGCATGAAAAGATCTTCGAAAGGTTTTTTCAAACGGATGTACCGGACAGCATGGTGAACCAGGGCACTGGAATTGGTCTGGCGATTACCAAAGAGTTTGTAAAATTGCACAATGGGGTCATCACCGTACAAAGCGCCCCGGAGAAGGGCACTTGCTTCACCGTTCATTTGCCCGCAAAAAGGATCTATGAACCCTCTGCCCGGGCCGCCGTCCTCCCGGTGCAACCAGATGATGATGAACAGATAATATTGGAAAAAGGCCGGAACAGTGGAAAGAGGAAAACAATAATAATAGTAGAAGATAATGAAGACCTGCGGTTCTATTTGAAAGACAACCTGAAAAGCCAGTATCATATTGAAGAGGCCGTCAACGGGAAAGAAGGTTGGGAAAAAGTAAAGCTCCTGAATCCGGATCTTGTTGTCAGCGATATCATGATGCCGCTAATGGATGGAGTTGAATTAGCCAGGAAAATTAAAACCGAAACCCTCACTGCCCACATCCCCATCATCCTGCTTACAGCTATGGGAAGTGAGGATCAGCAGTTGGAGGGATTGAAGGTGGGCGTAAATGATTACATTACGAAACCTTTCACATTTGAAATACTCGCTTCCAGGATCAGGAACCTGCTGACCCAGCAAAAGTTATTGCAGAAAAGATTTCAGAAACAGATAGAGGTCAACCCGGCCGAGGTAACCATAACGTCCGTCGACGAAAAGTTCCTGCAACAGGCATTGAAAATCGTTGAGGATCATATCGATAGTCCTGGATTTTCAGTAGAGGACCTTAGCCAGGAAATGCATATGAACCGTGTTACCCTTTACCGGAAGATCCTTTCTCTCACGGGCAAAACGCCTATTGAATTTATCCGTTCCATCCGTTTGAAAAGGGCTGTTCAATTGCTGGAAAAAAGTGGAAAATCAGTGGCTGAGATCGCCTATGAAGTGGGGTTCAACGATCCCAGGCTCTTTACTAAATTTTTTAAGGAAGAATTTAAAGTTACACCCTCGCAATATGTCGCCAACAAAAAGGGTAACTCTTTATAGGTCTGTCAATCTGTCATTTCATGACATCCGCCCTCAGTGATCCTACGCTCCCCAGTAATTATTCAGAGGTGATATTTTAAAATCCCCTGAGGATCATTTTATTGCAACATTCTTCACTATAGATTGCAACAATTGTCCCCCCTGCCTTAGGCGGTTCAGCCGTAGTTTTACACCCTCTAATTATTGCACGGCTTTATATGAAATTACGCATCCTGCTATTTAGCTTAATCCAGATCACAGTCCTTAATGCCATCCTGGCGGCTCCTCCCAGCTACAAAACAACCCCCGACGGCCTGATAATTTTCACCGATTCCCTGGTTACAGGTACTACCAATGCTGTCAGGCTGGAAGTCATTGCAGACAATATTATAAGAGTGATTGCGGCCCCCTCAAAAGAGATCATGCCTGCTCAAAGTCTGATTACCGTTTATAAGAAAAGGCCTGACATTTTCTGGGAGGTCATCCCTTCGAAAGGTACCGTGATGCTAAAAACAAAAAAGATCACAGCGGTCGTGGACCTGAGAACAGGCGCTGTTACTTTCCGGGATGGGAAGGGCGAAAAGATCCTTAGTGAAAAACAGCCCTTGGGAAGAAGTTTCCAGCCTTCGGTATTTGAAGGGGAACGCTATTATAAATTGGTCCAGACATTTCAAACTTCCCCCGGGGATGCATGGTATGGACTGGGCCAGCACCAGGACGGGATATATAATTATAGAGGTCAGCAAGTCAGCCTTTTTCAAAACAACACGGAGGTGGCCATTCCTTTTTTAGTCTCCTGCAGGAATTACGGCATCCTTTGGGACAATTATTCGCTTACGACCGCGGGCGACACCAGGCCGCTGCACGAGCTTTCCGCGTTACAGCTTTTTTCAAAGCAGGGAGAAGCAGGTTGGCTTACGGCTTCCTATGCGAACAATAAGCTAAAACCACAGGAAGTAACTATCGAAAGAGCCGAAGGGAGCATCGATATGCCGTTCCTGGGCGATTCAAAGCTCCAGCTTCCCCCAAGCTTTTCGCCTTCAACAGGCTCCGTCACCTGGGAAGGCAGCATTGCCAGCTATCTCTCCGGCCTTCATCAGTTCCGGTTAACCTTTGGCGGCTCAATAAAAGTCTGGCTGAATGAAAAGCTTGTGCTGGATCACTGGCGAAAAGCATGGAACCCGGCGCCTGCCACCATCCCCATCCATTTTAAAAAGGGCGAAAAAATTCATGTCAAAATTGAATGGGTCCCTGAAGGTGGCGAATCCTATCTTTCATTCAAATGGCAGGAACCGCTGACTCCGGCGGAGCAGAACAGCTTTGGTTTTTCCTCGGAAGCCGGGCGGCAGATAGACTATTATTTCATCTACGGCAACAACATGGATGACGTGATCGCCGGCTATCGGGATCTCACCGGCAAGGCGCCAATTGTCCCCAAATGGGCATTAGGTTTTTGGCAAAGCAGGGAGAGATACAAAACACAAGCCGAAATGCTTACCACGATCGATGAGTTCCGTAAAAGAGAAATTCCCATCGACAACATTGTGCTGGACTGGAGCTATTGGAAAGAAGCCGGATGGGGCAGTCAGGAGTTTGACGAAGCCCGTTTTCCTTCTCCCGACAGCATGATCGATGTATTGCACAAAAAGTACAACACTCACCTTATGATCTCGGTGTGGCCCAAATTTTATGAGGGCATAGCTGCCTACAATGAATTTGATAAAAAAGGATGGCTTTACAAAAGGAATATAGCAGACAGGCAAAGGGATTGGATCGGGAAAGGATATGTTTCTACTTTTTACGATGCATTCAACGCAGACGCCAGGAAAGGGTTCTGGAATTTGATCTGTAATAAAATTTACAGCAAGGGGATCGACGCCTGGTGGATGGATGCAAGCGAACCCGATATACTTTCCAATGTAAGCCCTGAAAAAAGAAAGCTGCAGATGACGCCCACTGCTTTGGGGAGTGCCGCCGAATATCTCAACGCCTATCCGTTGCAAAATGCTAAAGGTATTTATGAAGGGCAGCGTGCTTACGATCCTGGCAAAAGGGTATTCCTTCTTACACGATCCGGGTTTGCCGGCTCTCAACGTTATGCCGCAGCCATATGGAGCGGCGACATCGGCTCCACCTGGCGGGATATGAAAAACCAGATTGCTGCGGGTGTCAATTTCTCCATGTCGGGAGTCCCTTACTGGACGATGGACATCGGTGGTTTTGTAGTGCCGGAAAAATTTGAAAAACCCGATGCGGAAAACCTGGAAGAATGGAGAGAGCTGAATACGCGCTGGTACCAGTTTGGCGCATTTGTTCCTTTGTTCCGCGCGCATGGCCAGTTCCCTTACCGCGAGATATTCAATATTGCTCCCGACGATCATGCAGCCTACAAAAGTATCCTTTACTATGATAAGCTGCGCTATCGCCTGCTGCCGTATACCTATTCGTTGGCAGGTGCGGCCTATCATGAGAACTCCACTATCATGCGGGGGCTGGTAATGGATTTTGCCCAGGACACCGCGGTTTTAAATATTGGTGACCAGTACATGTTCGGCCCATCTTTGCTAGTGAACCCTGTTTATACCTATAAGCAGCGCGACCGTGAGCTGTATTTACCCAAATGCGCAGGATGGTATGATCTCTATTCGGGAAAGTGGTATGCAGGCGGTCAAAGGATTAATGCAGCAGCCGGATATGAACGCATGCCTGTGTTTGTGAAAGCAGGCTCCATCATTCCTTTCGGACCGGCGTTGCAATATACCTCGGAAAAGCCTGCCGATACCATCACACTGAACGTTTATGCCGGTGCGGATGCTTATTTCGGCCTGTATGAAGATGAAGGGACCAACTACAATTATGAAAAAGGCGCATTCGCCCTCATACCAATAAAATACACCGAAGCAACAAGAACGGTTACCATTGGCGATCGTAAAGGGTCATTCAACGGAATGCTGCAAAAAAGAACGTTTCGCGTCAACTTCATCACAACCGGTAAAGCAATGGGGTGCGACCTCGACGCAAGGGGTGACAAAGAGGTTGTGTACGATGGAAAAAATATAACCATAAAGATGGTTCAGTAAATCAGTTACCAAAATCAGCTTCATATGAGATTGATCAACATGCTACAGAAATGGAGTTTCCTGATAGGGGCCTCCTTTGCTTTCTGCTGCCTGCTCATGCATGGCAGCGTCACCTACGCACAGGAAGGCGATCGCAGGATCTCCGGCAAAGTCACCGACAAGGCCACTGGCGAGCCGCTGCAGGGCGCGACCATTACCTCCCGAAAGGGTGGGGCTTCGGCGATCACTGACAGCTCAGGCAATTTTTCGATTCAAATACGTTCCGGTGCGACCTTATTGATCTCCCTTGTTGGTTATGCCTCTCAGGAGATCCGCATAGATAAAGGCTCGGCTTTTAATGCTGTCCTGGAGAAGGACTATTCAAAAATGGATGAGGTGGTGGTCATAGGCTATGGTACTGCCAGGAAAAGGAATGTCGTGGGTGCGCTGGACATAGTGGCAGCCAAAGATGCTGGAGCTACTGCCTCTACCAATCCTTCGCAGCTCCTGATCGGCAAGTCCGCAGGGGTGCAGGTAGTCCAGTCCAGCGGCGCTCCCGGCGCGGATGCCCAGATCATCGTCCGGGGCACAGGCTCCTTCACTGGCGTAGATCCTCTTTATGTCATCGACGGCATACAGGGCGACAAAACGCTCTTTAATGCCCTGAGCACACAGGACATCGACAATATCACCGTCCTGAAAGACGCTTCGTCCACCGCTATCTACGGATCGGCCGCCGCAAATGGAGTAGTGATCATTACGACGAAAAAAGGTAAGGCAGGTGCGCCCAGGATCACTGTTACATCCCAATGGGGGATGGCAAAAGCATGGAAGCAGCTGAAGTTATTGAAAGCTGCCCAGTATGTCGATCTGCTGAAAGATTTCGCGGCCACCGGCGGCACGGCCCTCCCTGCAAAATTCAATACGCCTGCCGTGCTGGTCGACAGCAATGACTGGCAAAAGAACATCTTCCGGCAGGCCCTGGTCTCCGAGAACGATATCAACATCAGCGGCGGCAGCGAAAAAACAACGTACACGCTTTCCCTTGGATACATCACCCAGCAGTCCACCGTACAGAACCTGACGAACAACAGGCTGAACACTCGCTTTGCGCTGGATGAGAACCTGGGCCGTTTCCATTTCGGGCAAAGCCTCGCCATCCGGTACACCAGGACAAAAGGGATAATGGCCAATGTCACCGATGCCATTGCCTATGCACCCTATAAACCCATTCTGGATCCGAATATACCCGGGGGATATTCTATAGAATCCAATATCGAAGATTTCAGTAACGCCATAAATCCCCTGCAGGCCCTGAACCTGCAGCATCCCCTGACCACCGATTATATTTTCTTTCCCCAGGCATTTGGAGAAGTCAGTTTGCTGAAAGGTCTTCGTTTCCGAAGCCAGATCTCCGGCGAGATAGGGGGCAACCGTTTCACCAACTATCAGTATCCATACACCCTCTCCAATTACCTTACGTCTCCCCGTCAGGCTCAGTTGGGATATGGCAGCTATTCCTATTATATCCTGGAGAACTATCTCTCTTTCGACAGGACCTATGGCAAACATGCTATTTCCGCCGTTGCGGGTAATAGCTATATCGACCCGGGTAATAACTCCGGGATCACCGGGACGGGCTCGAATATTCCCAATGACAATATTCAAAATTTCAGCGTAGCGCCATCGCAGACCGTAACTTCCTCTTACTACGGTTATGCACGTGCGTCAGTCATATCTTACTACGGCCGTCTCAGCTATACTTTTGACGGGAAATACATCCTCACCGGATCCTTCCGCAGGGATGGGGCATCGAATTTCGGGCCGAACAACCGGTTTGGTAACTTTCCTGGCGCCGGGGCCGCCTGGCGCTTCAGTGATGAGGATTTCATGAAAAGCCTCACATTCCTCTCGGAGGGCAAATTACGCGTAGGGTGGGGCAAAACGGGTAATAACAGTATCCCCACTACCGGCATCACATCCGTGCTGACCTTTAGCGGCAGCCCCGCCGGTAACCTGGTTTATTCATTGGGTTCCAACGAAGCCTTTAATGTAGGAACAACCATCAATACGCTGGCAAACCCCGACATCAAATGGGAAGCCACCAGTCAGACCGACGTCGGTATGGACCTGTCATTCCTGAACAATAAATTGTACATGACCCTCGACTGGTACAACCGCAAAAGCACTGGCCTGCTGGTCCAGGTGCCGGTCCCCGGCAGCACGGGCGCTTCGCTGAGCAACGGACAGCCGGTGGAATACGCCAATGCTGCCAGCGCTTACAACAGAGGTATCGAGGTGATGGTAGGCTACAGGGGCGGCGTCGGAAAAGATCTGTCTTATAATGTCAGCGCCAATTTCTCCTACAATAAGAACAAGGTACTTTCGCTGGGTAGCCAGTTCACGGCGCCTATCAAGGATGGACCTGTTGCGGGAACGGCCATCACCTACACTGCCGCGGGCAGCCCTGTCGGCGCATTCTATGGTTACAAGGTAGATCATGTGGCGAAAGACCAGGCTGAGATCGATGCGCTGAATGCAAAAGCGCCCGGTGGAACTTACCAGAATGGCCTTCTGCCCGGCGATTTCATCTACAAAGATCTCAATGGCAACGGCGTCGTCACCGATAGCGATCAGGTCATATTGGGCAGCCCGATACCCAAATTCATTTATGGGTTCAATGCGGGGGTGACCTATGGTGATTTCGACCTGAACCTGGTGTTATCCGGGATTGCCGGCGTGACAACGGTCAACGGCATCAAGAACCTCACTTCCATGGAATCCTATGGCCACAATGCTACTACCGACATTTTGAACCGCTGGCGCAAACCCGGCGATGTGGCTGCATTGCCCAGGGCAGGACAAAATTATTCCAACAACTCCCGGCCATCCGACTGGTGGACACAAGACGGCTCGTATCTCCGGCTGAGAAATATTACGGTAGGGTATTCCCTGCCCAAGGATATAGTCAGCCGCATTGCCGGCGGCCATACATTCACGCGAATCCGGGTGTATCTCGCTGCGCAGAACCTGTTGACCGTGACAAAATACAGCGGATATGACCCGGAAATTGGTAATTCTCAGTTCTTATTCGCACGTGGCATCGACCAGGGTTCGTTGCCTCAGCCAAGGACCCTGCTGGCCGGTGTGCAGCTGGGTTTTTGATAGAACGATTCATCACTTTAAAATGATTTTATGAAGAAGATAGTTATTTATACGCTGGTCATCTCCATATTGGCCGGCTCCACCGCCTGCAAAAAATCGCTGCTGGACCTGAAGAGTCAGAGCGGCTATGATTACAGCACTTATTTCGCTTCCGATGCCGCCATGAATCAGGCCGTGATCGCCACTTATGCCGTACTCCTCCACAACGGGCTATGCCAGGACTATTTCACCTTCGATCTGCTCGGTGACGAGGCAAAAAGGACGACCAATATGCAAGGTGATAACCAACAGCTGGGGGACTATACCTTCGGATCCAATGTTTCATCGATCGCGACGCTTTGGAATTCGCTCTACCGCATGGCATTCCGCGCCAATGTCGTGATCGACCGCGCCACTGCATGGAACCCGTCTGCTACTGCCGACAAGCAGCATGCCAAACAATACATAGCAGAGGCCCGGTTCCTTCGCAGCTATGCATATTTCAGGATCGTCAATTGCTGGGGCGCCGCACCGCTGATCACTTCCTATGACAGCGTTCTGAAAAACAAATACTTCCCCCGTAGCCCCACCTCGGCCATCTGGAGCTTCATCGAGAGCGATCTGTCGGCGGCGATACCTGACCTGCCCCTTTCCTATGACACTGCCACCAACCTGGGGCGGGCCACGCGGGGCGCCGCAGTCGCGCTGCTGGGCAAGACCTACCTGTATGAAAAGAAATGGGCCCAGGCGCAGGCCACTTTCGAGCAACTGCTGCAAGCTCCCTATACATACGATCTGGACCCGTCTTTCGATCATGTTTTTAGCACGACCAACCAGCTCAGCGTGGAGAACATCTTCCAGGTGATGAATGGAACGTGGACGGATTGGTCAATAGGCAACCAATACTATGTCTTCGGCGGTCAGGAGACCTGGGGCGGCAAGGCCACCCATTCCGACAGGGCCCAGGAGTATGGGTTCAAAGACTGGTTCAACTGTTATGTTACGACCGGAGCCGTCAATGCGTTCCATTATCCCAACCCCGTGGGAGGAGCGCCTTATATAGATCCACGTGCCTACTCCACGTTTTATGGGGACAAGCCCAGCGGGGGCGATACCGTATACTGCGAACACTGTTCCACCGGGAAGATATCCTACCCATTCAATGCGTCGGACCCCCAGGGTGACTACAGCTGGCGTAAATACGAATATTATGATCTCGTTCCTTCTTATGGAGGTCCCCAAAGCCCCATCAACATGCAGTTGATCCGTTTCGCCGACGTGCTGCTGATGCTGGTCGAAGCGCATATCCAGCAGGGTGACATCGGAAGCGTTCCCCTGGGTTTGATCAATCGTGTCAGGCAAAGAGCTGGGGCAGTGTCCTATCTCAGCCTGGGCGCCGATCAGACGGCCGCCATGGCCATCCTCATGCGGGAACGGCGGCTGGAGCTTTGCGGCGAGCAAAGCAGGTATTTTGATCTCATCCGGTGGGGCATCGCCAAACAAACGATCAACGCTGAAAGAGCTATCGAACCCGGACAAGGCAATCAGCCCTTCCAGGATAAAAATGTGCTGTTCCCCATTCCAGACGTCGAGAAGAACTACAACCCGAATGTGGCCAAAGATGTGACCAATGGATGGAACTAATGCGAAATAAAAGACGGGGCCGGGTGAATGCTTTCACCCGGCCTTTGTTTTTGCCCTCCGGCCTGCGCCGCGTGATAGATGGAATAAATGTAATATGTGTATATTTGGGGTGAATTCCATTGCTGTTTGACATGATCAAAAGCTGCTTAATTCTTATTGGTTTTCTACTGGTTGAATGCATAGGCTACTGCCAGGTCAACGACTATCCCTTTTCAAGGTTGGACATCAGGGATGGCTTGTCGAACAACCATGTGAACGATATCTTTAAAGACAGCCGGGGCTATCTTTGGTTTGGGACGAATTCCGGATTGAACAGGTATGACGGCTATTCTTTCAGGATATTCAGGCACGATGAAGCTGATCCTTCCTCTCTGACGGACGATCATGTGGGTCGTATTTTTCAGGGCCCTGAAGATAAATTGTATGTATCGACGGCTACGGGCGGCCTGAATATCTATGATCCGTCCACGGAGCATTTCGTTCCGGATGCGGACGCCTATCTGAAGGCACGTCATCTGTTGCGATTTGGGCTGACCTGCATTGTTCAGGAGAGGAAAGGTCAATTTTACTTTATTTACGGCGATTCCGGGGTCTACCGCTTCGATGCAGGCAAAGGTGCCATACCGGTGCAGCCGAAGGCCCGGGATCCTTATGAAATACCGTCCGGTATCGCCGATGCGGCCTTCGATTCGTCCGGCGGTCTCTGGCTGTCTTATGGGAAGGGAAGACTGCAGCGGATCGACCCGGGAAGCAATAGGGTAACCTTTTATTCAGACGTCCTCGATAAAAAAGCGCCTGTTCCATACGGATATAAGTTATTCATCGACAGCAGGGATAAGCTTTGGCTTTTCGCGCCGGGCACGCTGCGGGGTCTATGGGAATTGGATCATAACACGAGCAAACTCACGCATTTTGATAAGGACTCAGGCAATGTCCGGCTAAGCGCCAACATCATAAACAGTATTACCGAGGACGACAAGGGATTGTTATGGATTGCTCCCGACCAGGGCGGACTAGACCTGTTGGATAGGGAGAAGCTCACCGTCAGGAATCTGCAATATTCCGACGAGGAGAGAAGCATACCCGAGAATGCGATAGTGATCCTGTACAAGGACAATATGGGTGCCATCTGGGCGGGAATGCTTAAAAAAGGCATCGGCCATTACCAGCAAAACATGTTGCGATTCCCGTTATACAGGCGCCAGCCCGGGCAGCAGGGGAGCCTGCCGTACGATGACGCCAACTGCTTTGCCGAAGATGGGAAAGGAAATATCTGGATCGGCACGGATGGGGGAGGTCTTATTTATTTCGACAGGACCAGGAAAACATTTACCCGGTTCAGCCATAATAAAAAAGATCCTAACAGCCTTTCCAGCGATGTCGTGGTCGCGCTTGCAGCCGGACATGATGGAAAGCTTTGGATCGGCACCTACCAGGGAGGTCTGGATTGTTATGACGGTAAAAAATTCATTCATCACAAGCACCTGGATACCGATCCGGCAAGCCTGTCCGATGACAGGATCTATTCCCTCAGGGAAGACAGGGATGGCGTACTTTGGATCGGCACCATGATGGGTGGATTGGACAGGTTCGATAGGGCCGCCGGAAAATTTTATCACAACAATGTGACAATGCCCTATTCCATCCATTCGAACTATATCTCTTCACTGGCAGAGGACTCGGCATCCAATCTGTGGATCGGTACTGCCTACGGCATCAACGTATTGAGCCGGAGTACCGGCAAGTACATGTATTTTACCAACGACAACAGCCGGCTCAGCGACAATATTGTGTTTGGCCTGTGGTGCGATCACGAGGGGAATATGTGGGCTGCGACAAGGCAGGGGCTAAGCGTCATCGCGCCGGGTAAGGATTCTTTCCAGGTATTCCACGTGAAGGACGGGCTTCCATCTAATATAGTCCTGAATGTCCTGGAGGACCCGGATCATTTTTTATGGGTGAGCACATCCGGAGGTCTTTCGAAGATCGCCGTCACAAAAGAGGGAGGGCGTTTCAGGATCAAATGCCTGAATTTTGACGAATACGACGGACTCCAGGGCCGGGACTTCAATACGAATGCGGCGCTACGCACAAGAGATGGCGCGCTGCTCTTCGGAGGTCCCAATGGGTTCAATCTTTTCAGGCCGGGATCCATCGGCAGGGATGAACATGTTCCGCCTGTCGTGCTGACGGGTTTACAATTATATAATAAAGACGTTCCATTGCCGGCATCGCTCCTGAAGGATAGTGCGCTCGTTCTTTCCTACGACGAGAATAATTTTACGCTGCAGTTTGCCGCACTCAGCTATATCAACGTGCGCAAGAACCAATACAGGTACAGGCTGAAGGGTTTCGATAAGGACTGGATGCTCACCGACGGCAGGAACAGAAGAGTGACCTATACGAATATCGATCCGGGCGAGTATGTATTCCAGGTAAAGGCTTCCAATAGCGACGGAATCTGGAATGAGAAAGGATTCACCATCAAGGTAATCGTAAAGCCTCCTTTCTGGAAGACAGGCTTCGCTTATGTTTTGTATGTCCTGATCATCGCGGCCATACTGTATACAGGGCGTGTCCGTATCATCCGGCGGGCCAGGGCCAGGTTTGCGCTGGCCGAAGAGCGCCGCGAGGCATTGCGGATCCATGAGCTGGACAGGATGAAGATCAAATTTTTTACCAATCTCAGCCATGAATTCCGTACGCCCCTTACGCTGATCCTGTCGCCCGTGGACAAACTGATCCGGAGTATAGAGGATCCGGTGCGAAGACAGCTGGCAATGACGATCGAGCGGAATGCAAAAAGGTTGTTGCACCTGGTGAACCAACTGCTGGACCTTAGAAAGATGGAAGTAAACGAGCTGAAGCTGAACATGCGCAAGGGCGATCTGGCAGCCTTTATAAAGACTTCCGTGGAATCCTTCACCGACCTGGCGGAAGGAAAAGGGATCGGTCTTCGCTATGAGACAAAACTGGATCATCTGCCGGCACTGTTCGACAAGGATAAGGTGGAGCGGATTCTCTTCAACCTTTTGTCCAACGCCTTCAAGTTCACTTCGACAGGCGGCTCCGTAGTAGTAGAGCTGGCCACAGTGGAGAGGGATGAAAGAACGGCACTGCTGGAGCTCAACGTAAGAGATACCGGTATCGGGATCCAGCCCGAGCTCAGGAGTAAGATCTTTGAATCCTTTTTCCAGGGAGATGCTCCCGGTCATATACGAAACCAGGGTACGGGTATTGGACTCGCCATCACCCGGGAATTTGTGGAAATGCATGGTGGCACCATCCGGGTAGAGAGCGCTCCCGACAAGGGCAGCTGCTTTACGGTGCTCTTGCAGGTGACTGTTCTTGCCGGATCGTCTTTGGAGCTCCTGCCATCGGATGGCCGGGAAGATGGGGAGAATGTTGCCAAAACAGGGGAGCCGATGGAAAATCCAATGCCCCTTTCCGCCAACGGAGAGAGACGTTTCAAGGTCCTGCTGGTGGAGGACGACGACGACTTCAGGTTCTACCTGAAGGATAATCTTTCTGCCTTATTCATCATACTGGAAGCCGCGAATGGCAAGGATGGTTGGCAGAAGACGCTTGCCGCACAGCCGGACCTGGTGGTCAGCGATGTCAACATGCCGTTGATGGATGGCTTGGAGCTTTCCAGGAAAATCAAGGGCGACGAAAGGGTACATCATATCCCCGTGATCCTGCTGACGGCTCTTTCAAGCGAACAGGACCAGCTGCGCGCATTGGGAATGGGTGTCAATGACTATATTTCCAAACCTTTCAATGTGGAGATCCTTGTCTCGCGTATCCGGAATCTGCTGGAATACAGAGGCACTGTCGAGGAGACGGCTAAAAAAAGGGTTCATATACAGCCAGGGGAGGTAGTAGTAGGGCCGGAAGAGACGGAAGAGGACTTTATTCGCCAGGCTGCGGAGGTCCTGGAGAAAAATATTGCCAACCCGGATTTCTCAGTGGATGAATGGTCCCGCGAGCTGGGCCTTAGCAGGACTACTTTATATAAAAGGTTACTCTCCGCCACCGGCAGCACCCCCATCGGGTTCATCCGCAGCTTCCGGATGAAGCGCGCAGCGCAATTACTCGAAAAGACCCGCCATAATGTGGCGGAAGTCGCATATATGGTTGGGTTCAACAACCCGAAGTATTTCGCCAGGTATTTTAAGGAAGTTTACGGCAAGCTTCCCAGCGCCTACCAGGCCGAGAAGCGAAAAAAAGGATGATGCGCTTGCTAAACCGTTGTTGCCCCTGAAATACCGGAATTTATCCCCGTGATCAACATTTAACCCCCTTTATTTGCAGGTTGGACTACCCCGCTTTTTTATATCGTCGGCTATTTTTGGATCTAACAAAAAACGATTGCATATGAAAAACAAACTTATCCGAAAGGTCCTGGTCCGCCTGTTTGCCGGCGTGCTGGTTTTTTCTATTTCTACCAACGCCTGGGCCCAACTGCCTACGGCTCAAACCATAGCCGGCTCGATGAAGCTTGCGTGGAACCTTGGCAATACGCTGGAAGCCATTTGCAGCGAGACGGCCTGGGGAGCCGCCGTTACCACCCAGCGGTTGATCGATTCCGTCAAGGCTGCCGGCTTCAACACCATCCGGCTCCCTTGCGCCTGGGATTGCCACACCAGCAATGGCGTTATTGACGCTGCGTGGATCGCCCGTGTGAAACAGATAGTGGATTATTGCATAAATGATAACTTGTATGTGGTCCTGAATATCCACTGGGATGGCGGCTGGCTGGAGAACAATGTTACACAGAGCGCACAGTCATCCGTCAACGCCAAACAAAATAACTATTGGACACAGATCGCGAATTATTTTAAAAGCTACAACGAACACCTCCTTTTTGCCAGCGCCAACGAGCCCAATGCCAGCGATGCGACGGGCATGTCGGTGTTATTATCTTATCATCAGACCTTTGTCAATGCCGTCCGGGCCACGGGCGGGAACAACAGTTCGCGAACGCTCATCGTGCAGGGACCGCAGACGAATATGGGATTGACCAATTCGCTGATGAATACGCTGCCGACGGATCAAATTGCAGGCAGGATGATGGTCGAGGTGCATTTTTACGAGCCTTACCAGTTCTGCCTCATGGACCAGGACGCCAACTGGGGGAAAATGTTCTATTACTGGGGTAAAGGATACCATTCCACCACCGATGTCAGCCGGAATGCCACCTGGGGAGAAGAGTCTTATCTGGATTCCAACTTTATGCTGATGAAATCCAAGTTTGTCGACAAGGGTATCCCGGTGATCATCGGGGAATTTGCGTCGATCAAGCACAACCTCACGGCGCCTTCGGACCAGCAGCTGCACCTTGCCTCCCGCCGGTATTTTTACAGATACCTGGTAAGTTCGGCGAAGAGCAAGGGACTGATCCCCATCGTCTGGGATATCCCTGGGCAAATGTTCGATCGTAGTACGGGCGCCGTTCTGGACCGGGATCTCGTCAATGCAATGAACCAAGGATGGAACTCAGCCTACGTGTCGTTGGTCAACCATGCCAGCGGCCTGCTCATCGATGGGATGTACAGGTCCACCAATGGAGCTGCTGCCGGACAATGGAGCAACAGCGGCAGCGATGCCCAGAAATGGCTGATGGAGACGGTGGGTAGCTATGTCAAGCTAAAGAACAAAGCCACCGGATTATACCTCGACGGCCTGGGCGACCATACAAATGGCAATGCCGTCGGCCAGTGGAGCAACAGCAGCAGCGATAACCAGCAATGGTCGATCGAGCCTGCCGGAAACTATATCAGGCTCAGGAATAAGGCCACGGGCCAATACCTGGACGGCATATATCGGTATTCCAACGGCTCGGACCTGGGACAATGGAGCTACAGTAATAGCGATGCCCAACAATGGACATTGAACACCACTGGTTTGACGACCGCAATGACCCAGAGCACGGTGAGAACCGGCCAGAGCGCTACGTTCACGGATAGTTCGTCCGGGACGCCGGACGGCGCGATCAGGATATCTCCCAATCCCTTCCAATCCACCTTTACCATTGTAGTGGACGACCCCGCAAAAGTGGGATCCATCAGGATATCCGACCTGGCAGGCCACCTGGTAGAGGTCATCGGGCAGCCGCTGGCGGCAACCCGGACAACCGCGGGCGCTTCCCTGAAACCCGGAATGTATATAGTTAAAGTACGCACAACAACCGGTACAAAGACGTTCAAAGTGGTTAAATTGAAGTAACGCGATAAGCCTTGGAAGGTACATAGGAACATTCCCGGAAGAAAATGCCCCATCGGGTATAACGCTTCCGGAATGTTTTTTAAAGGTAAACCGTTCTTACCCTAAAAATAACGGAATTATACCCCTGCTGCGAACAATTCAACCCCTTCATTTGCAAGCTGATGATCCCATCCATCCACGTATAAAATTATTTTTGTATCGATGTGGGCGGTTAATAGCAATTCCACAACGATTTTGTCCTTAGCTGCCACGTTAAAATTAAAACCAAGACGATTGCATATGAAAAAGCAAAGACTAAAAAGAGCGGCGGTCTGCCTGTTCTGGGTAGCGCTCAATCTCCTTCTCTTCTCAGCCGGCGGCCATGCACAAAACCCGCCCGGCACTAAAAAAATCACCGGAAAAGTAGTGATCAGCCCGGGCGATAAACCCCTCCAGGGCGCCAGTGTCATGATAAAGGGACGCACCACGGGCACCCAGACGGACAAAGACGGCCTGTTCAGCCTGAACGCCGGAGAAGGTGATGTATTGATCATCAGCTTTATAGGCTTCTCTCCCCGCGAAGTTAAAGTGGGTGCCCGCCAGGCGCTCAACATCCGCATGGAAGTGGAGGATAAAAGCAGGCTGAATGACGTCGTTGTCATCGGGTATGGAAAAGTGCGCCGCCCGGACGTCACCGGTTCCATTTCTTCTATCTCCGGCGCAGAGCTCATGAAAACCCAGCCGACGACTTTCGACCAGGCCCTTCAGGGAAAAGTCGCCGGCGTCGTGGTACAGCAGGTGTCGGGACAACCCGGCGGCGGTGTATCCATTCAGATAAGGGGGGTGTCTTCGATCAGTGGCACCAACTCGCCATTATATGTAATAGACGGTATTATCATTCCCCCCGTCGGCGACCCCGGCAGCGGCTCCAATCCGTTGAACACCATCAATCCCGCTGAAATAGAATCGATAGATGTCCTGAAAGATGCTTCCGCCACGGCCATTTACGGCTCGCAGGCTACCAATGGCGTCGTTGTGATCACAACAAAAAGAGGCCGGGTAGCCGCTCCCCAGGTATCCTATGACGGCTATGCCGGGTACCAGGAGATACCCAAGCGTCTCCCTACCATGAACCTCCAGCAGCTGGCCACCTATATAAATGCCCGGGGACAGGTCTGGGGCTTCGACGTCAGGCCCGAATTTGCAAACCCCAAATACCTGGGTCCCGGCACCGACTGGCAAAAAGAATTATTCCGGAAAGCCCCGGAGATGAGCCATACCCTTACCGTCAGCGGCGGCGATAACAGGACCCAATACCTCCTGTCGGGCTCTTACTTTAAGCAGAAAGGAATGGCGCTCGGCTCGGATTTTCAAAGATATTCTGTAAGGCTCAACCTGGATAATAAGACCACCTCCTGGCTGAAAGTAGGCACCAGCCTGCAAATGGCCCATGTCTTTGAAAATGTGAATACAACCACCTCCAGCATCATTGGCTCCGCGCTCAATCTTACACCCGACATTCCCGTGCAGAACCTCGATGGTTCCTGGGGCGGCGTTACCAACACCAGCGGCTGGGTGCCCGGCGTTGTCAACCCGGTCGCGATAGCACAGCTGGTCAAAAACCAAAGAAAGAGAAACCAGCTTTTTGGCAACGCATATGCCGAAATACAGATTACCAAAGATCTCTCTCTGCGAAATGAAGTGTCCGGTAATTTCGATTTCAGTACCCAGGATGTCTTTACGCCGACCTATACTTTTGGCAAAACGGTCAATGGCACCAACAGTGGCTCCACGTCCATGAACCAAAACTTTTATACGGTATTACGCAATTACCTCACGTACAATCATTATTTCAGTACTTTTAACCTCAATGCATTAGTAGGGCATGAAGCGCAGTCGTCCTCTTACGAGAATTCCGGCGGCAGTCGCTCGAATTTTCCTTCCAACAATGTACAGGCCCTGAATGCCGGCGATGCTACCACGGCCAAAAATTCAGGCGATAATGGGCTGGGCTCCTCACAGGAATCCTATTTTGGCCGTATCAATTTTTCCTGGAAGGATAAATACCTCGTCACAGGGAATGTAAGGAACGATGGCTCCTCCAACTTTCCCGCCAACAACCGTTGGGTTACCACCTGGTCGGGAGCAATTGCCTGGAAGATCAGCAATGAAATCTTCATGAAAAGCCTGCCAGCTATAAATGAATTGAAGCTGAGGCTTGGTTATGGCCTCACCAACAACCAGGGCATACCGGGTAATACCTTCGCCACCCAGCTTTCGACGGTAGCCAATGGCCTGTCGGGCATAGCCCAGTTCCAGAGCAACCTGGCAAACCCCAACGTATCATGGGAAAAAACAGATTATTATAACGCAGGTCTTGATGCAACGTTCCTGAATGGTCGGATAAGCTTTAACCTGGATGCTTACTACCGTAAAACAGACGGACTTTTATTGAAGATCCCGCTCCCGATCTACTCCGGTACGACCACCGGGTATTCACCGGGTAGCATGCAGGCGCCCTATGTCAATGTCGGCGCTGTCAGCAATAAAGGATTTGACTTCAGGGTCAGCTCTACCAACATCAATTTCAGGGATTTCACCTGGAAAACAGATGTTACCGTTTCCCGCAACGTGAATAAAGTACTCAATTTAGGCTCCGGCAACCAGGCCAACTTAAGCCAGAAGTCCTATGTGATCAACGATATCATCGAAAAGACGGTGGTGGGCCAGCCCATTGGGGAATTCTATGGCTACCTGTTCGATGGGATATTTGCACATCCGACAGATTTCCAAAAGCATGCCTTGCCTGCTGACCAAAGCGGGAACCCTTATCCCATCTCCGCAGCAGGCGGGGGCATCTGGTACGGCGACAGGATGTTCAAAGACCTGAATGGCGACGGTATCATCGACACAAAAGACCAGACTTTTCTGGGGTCTCCGATCCCCAAATTCCAGTTTGGGATCAACAACACCTTTGTCTACAAGAATTTCGACCTGAATATTTTCCTCAGTGGCAGCGTCGGCAACAAGGTATTCAACGAGCTGGCCGTGGCGCAAACCAACTCGCAGAATAATACCAACTATTTTGCATCGGTATTGAATTATGCCAAATTAGCGCTGGTGGATCCCAGCGGCTCCGCCTCCGATATCAACAACGTATATGTTTCCAACCCCAATACGCACGTTGCAGGATTGAGGAACGATAATACCAATGGCAACAACCGCCCCTCCAACCTGTTTATTGAAGATGGTTCGTTCCTGCGTTGCAAGAATATCACCGTAGGGTATAGATTGCCAGAAAAGGTCCTGTCAAGGGTGCACCTGCAGTCTTTCCGCGTTTTCGCCACCGTGTCCAATGCTTTTATAATTAGCAAATATTCAGGCATGGATCCCGAGATCGGCTCATGGAATCCCCTTCAGGCCGGCTGGGACAACGGATATTACCCGCAACCAAGGATATATACGATTGGCGCAAACATCGCCTTCGCTAAATAAAGCAATCACCCATCAAACGCATCATTATGAGATCGATCAATAAAATAATAATCGTTCTGCTATTTGCTGTAGCAATGGCAGGATGCAAAAAGAGCTTTCTGGAACGTCCTTCCAGCTCACAGATAAGTTCCAATAATTTTTACAAGACCACCGCCGATCTGCGGCTTGCTACCGCAAGCCTGTATGGCGGTTCCCCGTGGTGGCAATGGCATAACGGCGGTTTGCTGCCCCTCGGTGACGTATTGAGCGGCAATGCCTATTTCGGATACTGGGGCGACCTGGTGCAGCTGTATACAAGGACGATCACAGGACAGAATGGCATCGTCGCCAATGGCTGGACAGGACTGTACAATGTCATCGCGCAATGTAATACGGCTATTTTGGGCATAGAGCAGCAAGCTGCTTCGTCCATTCCCGCCACCGATAAGAATGCCGCCATAGCCGAAGCCAGGTTCATTCGCGCGGTAGCCTACTATCATTTGGCTGTTTTGTGGGGCGATGTGCCCATCATTGAAGATAATACCAAGCTGGTGAAACAGCCCTTGGTTAACAGGAACATCGTTTCGGATGTCTATAAATTCGTTGCCAATGACCTCACATTCGCAGCTCAAAACCTTCCCAATACGGATGTGCCGGGCCGGGCGACTACCTGGTCGGCGCAGGGGATGCTGGGTAAAGTGTATTTGACGCAGGCCGGCCTGGGTCAGAGCGGCGGCATGCGCGACCAGGCCTTGCTGGACAGTGCCAAAAAATATGCCGGCAATGTGTGTAAGAACAGCGGATTATCGTTGCTTCCCAACTATTATAACCTTTTCAGGGCCCAATACAACGATAACCCCGAATCACTGTTTTCGCTTCAATGGACGGCAGGGGTGGGTTATGGCAATGGCAACGATTGGCTGACCTACTCGCCCAGCAACGATATCAATCCGCTGAAGACAGGTGCATGGACGCCTTTAGCGCCCACCTACGACTTATACCTGAACTATACATCCCAGGATTCAGTAAGGCGCCTGGCCACTTTTATGCTAAATGGGGATTTTTATCCCGAGTTGAATGCTGCCGGCGGCGGCTATACAGCGACGGGGACGGTAATGAAAAAGCACATCATCGGCAACGAAAAAGACAACAATGCGCCGACAATGGATATATGGTCTTCTGTCGAGCACAATGCCATCCTCAGGCTGGCCGATGTATACCTGGTATATGCCGAATCTATCTTAGGCAATAATGCCACCACCTCCGATGCCGACGCCCTGCTGTATTTCAACAAAGTGCGGACAAGGGCCGGCGTGGACCCCGCTCCTCTGCTGGACATTGACACCCTCCTTCGGGAAAGAAGGATCGAGTTTGCTTTTGAAGGGCAATATTGGATGGACCTGGTACGGCTGTCTTACTATAATCCGCAAAAAGCGGTGAGTATGTTGAATAGTCAACAGCGGGTTACATTTACCTATGAGCCTTCCACCCGTATTGCCAAGCCGGATACGGGCGGTTCACCTGTCGTCCCTGCAACCATCAGCTCGTTTACCATACAAATTCCCTCATCCGAGCTAACGGTCGATCCGAAGCTGGCCCAACCGCCGGTCCCTTATTATTAATGCATAAATTAAATACAACTAGTATGTACAATATATCATATAGCCGTTGCCAAAGGTTGTTGCTCGCCTGCGTAGCAGCCCTGTTACTGTTTGCGTCCTGTAAAAAAACAGGGTCATCGGGTCCTGTGCTGACAGGCGTACGCTATTATGCGCCCTCGCCCAATGATACTGCCATGGCCAGTCTTACGCCTTCTGGCCAATGGGTGGTACTGGAAGGGCATAATTTGAAGGATGCCGTACAGATATTGTTCGACGGCGTTCCGGCGACTTTCAATAGGACGCTTTTTTCTGACACCAGCGCGGTGGTTCAGATCCCCACCGTGATCCCTTTCAACTCGGTGGCAGCCGGCGATCTTAATACAATAAAATATGTCACCACCGGCGGTTCTGCCACGCTTAGCTTCAGCATTGTGGTCCCGCCGGCCACGATCACCAACATTTCGGACGAAATGGCCAACCCAGGCGATTCTGTATGGATCAGCGGCGCGAACTTCTTTCTCATCAGCGATATTACCTTCGCCGGTGCAAGCGTTGGGTCCTATAATGTATCCAGCGATGGTACCTCTCTCGCATTTGTCGTGCCACAGTTCAGCACGGGCGGACCGCTGTCTATCACAACCAAATCCGGAACGACTGCTACGCCATTTAATGTGGAGGATTTTACCAATGGCGTGCTGTGCAATTTTGATAATGTATTCACTTACCAATGGTGGAGCGCGGGACTTGATAACAGCAGCGCCAAATTTCCCGGCAACAACGGCACTTATGCGATCCTGAACACCAACGGCCCTTTAAGCAATACGGACGGCGGCTGGTGGAACGGGGGACGGAGCATCAACTGCAATGGTGCGCAATGGGTGCCGGTGGCGAATCTAAATGACCCGCTGGCTAACTGGGCCCTGAAATTCGAGGTCAGTGTCCCCAGCGCCTGGAACGGGACTTCCATCTTTTTAGCAAAAGATGGCAATTGGAAATACATTGCACGGTACGAACCATGGAAAGTTTCCGACAACGCGACAGCTCCCTTTAAGACCAACGGATGGCGGACGGTGACGCTGCCCCTCACGCAATTTCTTACCAAGCCAACTAATGGAAAGGACGGTACGGGGATCATGGCGCCGGATCTGACTACTTTAGTCGGTAGCTCGGGCAACGGCAGCATCAACGCATATGTCATCAACGATGGACCGGGCCCTGCTGCCACGGGATTGAATGTCGCCATCGATAATTTCAGGGTGGTAAAGATCAAATAAGAAAGATAAAATAAGATGAAAAGAATTGTTATTTGCTTAGCGGTCCTGGTTTTTTACTTTTCAGTCAACACAATCGCCCAAAAGCAACGTTCGATAAACGTTGACTTCACAAAGATGGAGGGACGGCTCGATACCATGTTCAATGAATGCGTCGGCGCAGGCCGGGCTAATGAAGGGCTCCGGGCCGACTGGCAGCAGCAGCTTGCCTACGTAAGAAAAGAATGCGGGTTCAAATACATCCGCATGCACGGGCTGCTGTCGGATGATATGGCAGTCTATTCGGAAGATAAGAATGGAAAACCGATTTATAATTTCATGTACATCGATGTTTTATTCGATTTTTTACACAGCATCGGCATGAAGCCATTTGTGGAGCTGGGCTTCATGCCGTCAGGGCTTGCCAGCGGCAGCAAGACCATCTTCTGGTGGCGGGGCAACGTGACGCCCCCGAGGGATTACGAAAAATGGGCTGGGTTGATGCAAGCCCTCGCCCGCCATTTTACAGAACGTTACGGCGCCGACGAAGTAAAGACCTGGTATTTTGAAGTTTGGAATGAGCCCAACCTGGACGGCTTCTGGGCCGGCTCCCAACAGGATTACTTTAAGCTGTATACCTACAGTGCCAAAGCCATCAAGAGCGTGAACCCTGCCTATCGGGTGGGGGGACCCGGTACCGCCGGCGCCGCGTGGGAGCCCGAGATGATCGAATACTGCTATAAGAACAAGGTGCCCCTGGACTTCATAAGCACGCACGCCTACGGCGTAAAGCAGGGATACCTGGACGAATTCGGCAATTCCGGTACGGTACTCGATAAAAATCCCATGAGCGTCAGCGGAGATGTGCTTCAATCCCGCAAGGAGATCGCACATTCGCCGATGCCGGGACTGGAACTGCATTACACCGAATGGAGCTCTTCGTATACGCCTGCCGATCCCCTTCATGACAGCTATCATGAGGCTTCCTATGTGTTGCAAAAGCTCAAGCAGGTGGGTAAAGCCGCCAATTCCATGTCGTACTGGGTCTTCACGGATATTTTTGAAGAGCCGGGCCCTCGTTTCACGCCTTTTCACGGCGGGTTTGGGATGTTGACTACCCAGGGGATCAATAAACCCGTATTCTACGCCTACAAGTTCATGAATCAATTGGGCAACCTGGAATTGAAGAATAGCGATTCCTCTTCCTGGCTATGCAGGGATTCCATGGGCAATATCCAGGCGCTGGTCTGGGATTTCACCAATACGCACCCCGGAGATTCGGTTCACAACCAGGATTACTATATAAAGGACTTGCCGGCCAAACCCAAAGGCAGGCTGAAGGTCCGGGTTGATAACGTGCCAGCCGGAAGGTATGCGCTGGAATTGTATAAGGTGGGCTATAAGTGCAATGACGCCTATACTACCTATCTGTCACTGGGCAAGCCGGCACAGCTCAGCAGCCAGGAGGTGGAAGCGATTAAGAACCTCAACGATGGGGCGCCCGTCCTGAAGGAGATCGTGGAAATTAAGGATGGTGTCCCATTTTCGAAAGACTGGGAGATCAGGGAGAACGATGTTTTTTTGCTGAACCTCATCAAACTTTAAAAATTAGGACTTATGAAGACTAGATTTCACCACACCTTACTGGCGATGCTGATGGCAGTCGCCTTTTCTTTCGGATGCAAAAAGAATTCGGACACCACACCCCAATTGAACGTTTCAGCATCCAGGATTGATTTCCCTGACCAGGGCGCCGACTCCACGGTCACCATCACGTGCAATTCCCCCTGGACGATCGACAACCGTGTTTCCACCTGGTTAAAGGTAAGTCAGTCGTCAGGCGCCAGCGGCACGGCCACGGTGAAGCTAACGTCCAATCCGAATACCTCCGGCGCTACGCGCAGCGGGGTGGTGGTCATCACCGCGGACAACGGCCAGGCCAGGCGCATCACTGTTTCTCAGGTCAGCACGATCTATCCATCCTACAATGTCTCGCCATTGGCGCCGGACTCCGCCGGGATGACCAGCACGGCCACACAGCTGGCCAACAATATCACCGTGGGATGGAACATCGGTAATACAATGGAAGCCCCGGGAGGGGAGACGGGGTGGGGCGCTCCCCTGATCACCGCGTCCTACGTAACGTATATGAAAAGCCTGGGCTTCAACGCCGTCCGGATCCCCTGCGCCTGGGACTTCCATGTGGACAATAAGGCCACTGCCCACATCGACCCCGTTTGGCTGAACAGGGTGCATGAGGTGGTGCAGTATTGCATAAGCAACGATATGTATGTAATGCTGAATATCCACTGGGATGGCGGCTGGCTGGATTGTAAGGCTACGGGCGCCCGGGCGGACAGTGTCAACGCCAAACAAAAAGCATTCTGGGAGCAGATAGCTACCAAAATGCGCGATTTCGACGAACACCTGATGTTCGCCAGCGCCAACGAACCGGATCCTTCCAATGCCGCTCAGATGAAAGTATTGCTGTCATACCACCAGTCTTTTGTAAATGCAGTGCGTTCCACAGGTGGACATAATACTTACAGGGTGCTGATAGTGCAGGCGCCGTCCGACCTGATCACCGATTTTCCCATCGACCCTACGCCGGCCCGGATTGCTTTTGAAGAACATGATTACACGCCTTCCCAGTTTACAATTTTGGATGCGGATGCCTCCTGGGGAAAAATGGTTTACTATTGGGGCGCCGGTCACCATTCCACCATCGAACCCGATCGTAATCCCACCTGGGGAGAAGAGGATTATCTAACGACTTATTTCGACAATATGAAGGCGAAATTCGTAGATAAAGGAATACCTTTCCTCATGGGTGAATATGGAGCTTACCGCCGCACCACCCCCAAGGACCTGGTAACCCACAATGATGCAGTGGACTACTGGATCACCTGGAACACCAGACAGGCGATTGCCCATGGCATGAAGCCATTTTTTTGGGAAACAGGCGGAATGGTGGACAGGGCCGCCGACACCGTAAAAGATGCCCGCACCGTCAACGCTATTATGGCCGGAACGCATTGATCAAACCCGGAAAACACTGTCGCAGATGAAAAAATACGCACTGTACCTCATATTGGCATCCGTGATGTTGGCAACAACGGCCCGCGCACAGCAGATCGATCGTTTCTTTCCCGAAAAGGACCTGGTGACGACAGGCATCTATTACTATCCCGAACATTGGAACGAAAACCAATGGGAACGCGATATTGCCAGGATCGCGGATATGGGTTTCTCGTTTGTCCACCTGGCTGAGTTCGCCTGGTTTAAAATGGAACCGGTAGAAGGAAAGTTCGACTTCGCCTGGCTGGACAAAGTGATGACCCTCTGTACGAAATACCACCTAAAGGTGCTGATGTGTACGCCCTCCGCTACCACGCCGGCATGGATGCGGTCGGATCATCCCGAGACGTTCTTGATGGATGGACATTACATCCGGGGCGAGCATGGTACCCGGGGATTAGGGTCCATCGTCAACCCCTTATATCGACAGCTTGTTGAAAAGATCGTTGCCGAAATGGCGAAACGCTATGGCCGGGATAAAAACATCATGGGGTGGCAGCTGGATAACGAGCCCGATGCCAAGCCGGATTACAGCCCTTCCTCCCAGGATGCGTTCAGGCAATGGTTAAAGAACAAATACAAAACCATCGACGCCTTGAATACGGCCTGGGGCGCCGCCTTCTGGAGCCAGTGGTATAATGATTTCGACCAGGTCATCATCCCCAATACCGCCCTGGTCGGCTGGTGGGGCAATAACCCTCATGCGCTGATGGATTTCAAACGGTATTCCGCAGACGCTCAGGCTGAATTCCTGGATTTTGAAGCTGGCATTTTGCGGAAGCTCATTTCCCCGGACCAGTTTGTAACCACCAACTACACCGCAGTCTCCACCGGGTCCGACCCCAGGCGCACGGAAAAGCTGGATTTTGCTACCTATACGGCCTATCCCAATGGCGGCGCCGACAATCTCGGCGATCTGGGCTTCCGGCTGGGGAATAGCAAGGTCATTCTCTTTGCTTCTGAATATTTCAAGTCGGTGGGCGGCGTGTCCGGCGTCATGGAGATCCAGCCCGGTCCGGTGAACTGGGGCAGCTACAACCCGCTGCTCCTTCCTGGCACGGTGCGCATGTGGCTGTACCACACTTTTGCAGCGGGAGGAAGACTGGCATGCTCCTACCGGTTCCGCCAGATCAACTACAGCGCTGAACAATATCATGCGGGCGTGATTAAAACAGATGGTGTCACGCCTTCACAGGGCGGAGAAGAGTATACGCAATTTATGAAAGAGGTCGCAGCATTGAGGCAGCTGTATAAGCCCGGTTCGAAGATGCCCGAAAAGTTGGCGGCCCGTTCCACTGCCGTCCTCTGGGACCTGGAAAACTATTGGAGCATAGACAGGCAAAAGCAGACATACCAATGGGATGCCTGGAATTATCCGGTGAAATTCATGGAGCTTGCAAAGCAATTAGGCGCACCGGTTGATGTTATCCCGCCAACTGCCGATCTTTCAAAATATAGATTCCTGATCATTCCCGCGTATGAAATGGTAGATTCCCCATTGGTAAAAAAATGGACCGATTACGCCGCCAACGGTGGTCACCTCATCATCACCTGCCGGACAGCCACCAAAGACCGCCGGGGCCACTTTTGGGAGGCGGGATGGGCCGCGCCTATATCGGGCCTCATCGGAGCGCACGTGCAGGCGACCGACATGCTCCCGGCATCTGGCAAAGGAGATATACTCATGCGATCGTCCCATTACGCCTGGAATAACTGGGCCGACCTGCTCGTTCCGGATAAGAACACGGAAGTACTGGCAACCTATGACAACCAGTTTTATAAAGGAACTGCCGCGGTTGTACGACGGAAGGTCGGCAAAGGGACGGTAACCTACATCGGAGCAGACACCGACGGATCGGACCTTGAAAAAAGTTTATTGCGGGATGCCTATGCAGATGCCGGGGCCGGCGCCGAAGATTATCCCCCCGGAGTATATGTCTACTGGCGCGATGGCTTCTATATTGCCGTGAATTATTCTTCTGCAACGTATGTGATGAATGTGCCGGCGGATGCGAAAATTATAATCGGTGAAAAAAATGTAAAGCCTGCGGGCGTGTTGGTCTGGAGGGAATAATGGATGCTTTTGAATTGAAATAAAAATAGATGAAAATAACAGTAAGACGATCCGCAATCGGTTTTGTATGCATAATGATGACATGCGTGGCGAATGCCCAGCATGCGCCTAACGACGATAAGCAGGAGGAAACCATCCGCTCATTGATCAGCCAGATGACCCTGCAGGAAAAAGTCAGTCTGCTACATGCAAACTCAAAATTTTACGTATCGGGAATAAAAAGATTGGGCATTCCGGAATGGGCATTAAGCGACGGCCCTCACGGAGTACGGGCGGAAATAAACCGTGATAACTGGGCCTATGCGGGATGGACGAATGATTCTGCGACTTGCTTTCCGCCGGGTACGGCGCTTGCCGCCACCTGGAACCCTAAGCTTGCTTACGAGCGCGGAATTGTATTGGGGGAAGAGGCCCGCTTTCGAAAAAAAGACATTTTGCTTGGGCCCGGCATCAATATTATCCGCTCGCCGCTTTGCGGAAGGAATTTCGAGTACATGAGCGAAGATCCGCTCCTTATTTCGAAAATGTCGGTTGCTTATATCAGGGCATTGCAATCGAAAGATGTGGCTGCAAGCGTAAAACACTGGCTGGCTAATAACCAGGAAGAGCATCGGGATTCCATCGATGTGTATATGAGCGAAAGGGCATTGCGTGAAATTTATTTGCCCGGATTTAAAGCCTCCGTAACTGAAGGCGGCGCCTACACGGTAATGGCAGCATACAATAAGTTCAGAGGCGATTGGTGTTCTGAAAATGAATACCTCGATAGGAAGATTCTTCGCAAAGAACTTGGTTTTAAGGGTGTATTAATGACCGACTGGTCTGCTGCCCATTCAACTGAAAAAGCTGCTTTGGCAGGACTTGATCTGGAAATGGGGACTGATAAGAAGGATTACCAGGAATGGTATTTTGCCAATCCACTGATCGATGCTGTAGAAGCAGGGAAAGTCCCGGTGTCTGTGGTGGATGAAAAAGTGGCGAATGTGCTACGGGTCATGATGAGAACAAAAATGTTGGATGAGCGCAGCCGGGAAAAAGGAAAGATGAATACGCCGGAGCATCAGCGCGCTGCTTACAACGATGCCGCCGAAGCAGCGGTTTTATTGCAAAACAAGGGAGACCTGCTTCCGCTGAATTTCAATAAGATAAGATCAATTGCAATTATTGGCGATAATGCGACCCGAAAGCATTGCGGCGGCGGGCTTAGCTCAGAAATAAAAACCTTATATGAAATAACGCCGTTGGAGGCTATTCGGAAAAAATTTGGCGCTACTGTAAAAATAAATTTTGCACAGGGCTATGACAAGCAATCCACCTTCAAAGAGGGGAGCAACGCTGGTCAGGCAAGCTCCGATAAAGTGGACTGGAAATTGATCGATGAGGCCGTTGAAGTTGCAAAAGAATCGGAAGTGGTCATCATTTTCGGAGGATTAAATCATGATTTTGATACAGAATCTTCCGACAAGAAAAATATGGATCTGCCTTATGGTCAGGATGTTTTGATCAGCGAGGTCGCCAAAGCAAATCCCAATACGGTCGTAGTCATCATAGCCGGTTCACCGGTAAAGTTGTCAGGTATTGTTCATCGGGTGCCTGCTATATTGTGGTCATGGTTCGGTGGAATGGAAGCCGGAAATGCTGTAGCCGATGTGCTCAGCGGAAAAGTTGACCCTTCCGGGAAAATGCCGTTCACGCTACCCGTTTCGTTGGAACAGTCACCCGCACATGCTTTAGGTAACTTCCCCGGTAGAAACTTGAAAGTAAACTATGAGGAAGATATTCTCGTAGGGTACCGCTGGTTCGACACGAAGAAGATCACTCCGCAGTTCCCCTTCGGATATGGGCTTTCCTACACCAGTTTTGAGTTTGGTGCACTTTCGACAGACAAGGCTGTTTATGGAAAGGATGAAGTGGTTCACGTGAAGATTACCGTAAAGAACACAGGTCCACGATATGGCGCAGAAGTGGCCCAGTTGTACGTTAGCGATCCGGTTGCCACCGTATTGCGCCCTGCAAAGGAACTCAAAGCCTTTGAAAAAGTATTTCTCCAACCCGGAGAGACAAAGACGGTAACGTTGCATGTGAAAGTCGCCGATCTCGCTTTCTATGATGAATCGAAGAAAGATTGGAATGTTGAGATGGGGGATTTTATCCTGCAATTGGGCAACTCCTCAGGCAATATTTCCCGGACATTGAAAATCGTAGTTAAATAATTATGCGGAAATTCTTCACCATCCAGTTGCTGTTTTTATTCCATGCACAGGCAATCCTTGCGCAGGAACACCGCGGGAATATTGCACGAAAGCAATTATTCGACGATAATTGGAAGTTTTTTTTGGGCGACACTGCTGCTGCCGGATCAAAAGATTTCGATGACGGGACCTGGCGTAACCTCGATCTCCCGCACGATTGGAGCATTGAAGGAAAGGTAAGTCCTAAAAACCCGACTAAAGGTGCGGGAGGATACTTTCCTGCAGGGATAGGCTGGTATCGGAAAACCTTCAAGGTCCCCGGTGAATGGAAGAACAACAAAATTTCTATTTATTTTGAAGGCGTCTACATGAACGCCGAGGTCTTTATCAATGGAAGATCCCTCGGCATCCGTCCCTATGGCTATTCTTCATTTAGTTATGACCTTTCCCCTTATCTGGACGCTGGCCGTGAGAACGTCATAGCAGTACGGGTGGATAATTCAAAACACCTCAATAGCCGGTGGTACAGCGGTTCGGGTATCTATCGCCACGTTTGGATGATGGTGACGGACCCGGTGCATGTGGCGGATGGGGGAGTAGAGATCACTACCCCTGATGTGTCTTCGAAGAAAGCGACCGTCCGGATAAAGACATGGGTAAAGAACGAAACAGGCGCTTCCCGGAATATTGTCCTTAGAACCAAAATACGCGCTGCAAACGCCGGGAACGTCACAGACCACCAGGTCAGCGTCAATGTGCCTCCCCATAGTGAAAAAGAAATGGTGCAGTCCTTGACAGTGCCAGATCCCTTGCTTTGGACCCCGGAAACGCCTGCTCTGTACATTGCACAGGTACAGCTGCTAAAAGGCAATAAGATCATCGACGAAACATACACCCGTTTTGGTATCCGCTCCATACAATTCTCCGCCGGAAATGGTTTCCTGTTGAATGGTAAAATGGTAAAGCTCAACGGCGGCTGCGTACACCACGACAACGGGTGTTTAGGGGCTTCAGCATTCGATCGGGCAGAACAGCGGAGGATCGAATTACTTAAATCAGCCGGGTTCAACGCAGTCCGCACCTCCCACAACCCGCCTTCCGAAGCATTCCTGGCTGCCTGCGACAGTTTAGGGCTGCTGGTGATCGATGAAGCATTCGACTGCTGGAGGGCAGGGAAGAACAAAGAGGATTACGCTGTATACTTTGATCAATGGTGGCAACGTGACCTGGAAACGATGATCCTTCGGGACAGGAACCACCCCTCCATTATAATGTGGAGCATAGGCAATGAAATAGTGGAAAGGGGGACCCCCGGGTCGGTAAAGACGGCAAAGATGCTGGCAGGCGCGATAAAGAAAATAGATAGTACCCGCCCTGTCACGTCGGCTGTCGTGGAAAATGGTAAAGATTGGTCTGTTATGGACTCGCTGTTGGCTGCACACGATGTTGCCGGCTATAATTATCATTTGAACAGCGCGCCATCCGACCATCAGCGGGTGCCGGGACGTATGATCCTTCAGACGGAGTCCTATCCCAAAGATGCTTTTGCCAATTGGAAACTGGTGCAGGAAAATAATTATATCATCGGGGACTGCGTTTGGACGGCAATGGATTATTTAGGCGAATCAGGGATAGGACGGTGGTACTATTCAGGTGACGTACCTGGTGAACATTGGGAGCACGAGTTTTTCCCCTGGCATGGTGCCTATTGCGGCGACATCGACCTGATCGGTTGGCGAAAACCCATTTCCCATTACAGAAGCCTCCTTTATAACAATACGGAGAAACTCTATATGGCCGTTCGTGAGCCGGAACCGGAACCCCTTGAGATCAAGGAGACTTGGTGGTCGGTATGGCCGACCTGGGAAAGTTGGACATGGCCCGGCCTTGAAGGCAGAAATGTCCAGGTGGAAGTGTATTCAAAATATCCTAAGGTCAGGCTTCTCCTGAATGAAAGCCTCATTGGTGAAAAGCCAACCACCGAAGAGCAGGGATATAAGGCGACATTCACCGTTCCTTATTCGAAAGGCGTTTTAAAAGCCATAGGCCTGGACAACGAAAAGGAAGTTGGATCGGCTATCCTGCGGACATCCGGCGATGCCGCAACTATAAAGCTAACTGCTGATAGGAAGGAGATGGCAGCGAATGGCCAGGACTTGATCTATGTGACAGTCGAGCTAACAGATAAGGATGGAATATTCCAGCCCAATGGCAACAACCGGCTGCAGTTTAAAATTGATGGGCCCGGTACGATCGCCGGCGTAGATAACGGCGACATGAAAGACACAGACAAGTATGCAGCGGACAACCGTAAGGCATGGCACGGCCGGGCAATGGTCGTCATCAGAAGTACCCACACTGCCGGCGAAATTAAATTGACGGTCAGTTCACCAGGATTGACGGAAAATACTTTACACGTGAAGACATTGGACATTCGGTAGGAGCATCTTCACCTTGCGGAAATGACCAGGCCGTTCCTTTTTTTGTACTCGCCCGGCGTGAGACAGGTGATCTTCTTGAAGATCCGGAAAAAATACGGCAGGTTCTCAAAACCCGTTTCTTCGGCCACCGCCTCGTAGGTGAGCGGGGTAGTCGCCAGAAGATACTGCGCCCGCTCGATCCTTTTGATCTGTACATAGGCCAGCGGCCGTTCTCCCGTGGCCTGCAGGAACAGGCTGGAGAAATAGTCCTGGTGCAGGTTGGCCCTTTTCGCAAGCGCGCTGACGGTCAGGTCGACCTTGAGGTTGATCTGGATATAGTGAATGGCGTCCAGGATCTTGAGAGGAATAGGTTCGGGGTTCTGGGACACGAATTCACATGAGCTGAGAAACCGGGCTACGAATTGCATAATAATACCCTGGGTCTCCAGGTAACTGGCGTCGCTCACCATTTCGTTAAGCTCCTGGTAGTGCCGGTAAAACACGTTCTTTTCGTAAACTTTCGGATTGTCGCTCCGGTTGATGCCCCTGTTCGGGTTGATCTCTAGCAGCCGGTCGAAATTGGCAATGTCCGTAGGCCCGGCGGGAATTTTTATGGTCCTGCGGTTGTATTCGAAGATCGAAATGCCTGCCGCTGACTCTTCGAAGAAATGAAGAAAGTATTGTCTTTGAAAATTATCGCAGCGCAGGTGGCAGAGCGTAAAGCTGGGAATAAGGTATAAAAATCCTTTTTCAAGACGTACTTCTTCCTTTGCAGTACGCACGAAACCCTCTCCTTCATCGATATAATATACCCTGAAATAAGGACTGAGTACATTAGAGTAGTTCCACTTCTCGTTCAGCTCGACCCGGTCCACATGCAGCAGCGAAAAAGTATGCCCCAGTAGTCTCTTACTCATAGATATTAATTGACCGAGGATCCTAGACCTCGGATTTGTATAATAGAAACTCTGCTTCATATAGCGGAAAACGCAGTCAGCTCGACTAGCTTTGTTCCCGACAACGTCATGAAACACCGATAAATCCTTGATAAAGATAGGGAGTTACCGGTTGTTCCGTTAACAGAAAGGGAAAATGATTTGCTTGCATTTCTCGCCACGCCGAAAAATGTATAATACAGCCTCGTTGCCCCGGCAGTAGGGTCCACACCCGATCCAAGGTCAATTATAAGAATGAAACGATATTGTTTAGCACTCGATCTGGTAGACGACCCGGCATTGATCGCCGAATACCAGCAATGGCATGCCGCCGGCAAAGGGTGGCCCGAGATCAAAGAAAGCATTACCAGGTCAGGTATTGCAAGCATGGAGATCTATCGCACGGGAAACAGGCTTTTCATGATCATCGAGACGGATGACTCGTTCAGCTTTGAACAAAAAGCCGCGCTGGACGCCGTCGATCCGAAAGTAATGGAATGGGAGCAGCTGATGTGGAAGTTCCAGCAGCCGTTGCCCTGGGCGGGCGAAGGAGAGAAGTGGATCGTGATGGACAGGATCTATTCCCTGGAAGGGAATAAGACATAGACCTTTTTTGCCGTCTTTTATGCTGAAGCCTGTTCATTTATTTGCCCCTATGGGCAACCTCAAGCAAAACCCGGGCTGGTAAGTAATTTACAGACATGAAACTTCCCATTATTTTTTTCTTCGTATCCATTTTTTCTCTTTCCGTTGCAGCCCAAAGCACGGCTGCAGCGGGAAGGGACAGGGCGTGTTTTGACGATGGCTGGCAGTTCCATAAAGGGGACATTGCCATCAAACGGGCCGTGAAGGCCGGCCAGCAAGGTGGCCTGTCTGACGCAAACGTAAAAGTGATCACTGGCGAGGAAGCCGTCATCGCCTACACCGATAAGAACAAGGTCGCAGGATACAAGCCCGCCGACTGGCGGGATGTCAGCCTGCCGCACGACTGGTGCGTGGAAGGCACGTTCGTGCATGACAACACCCTCGGAAGCCAGCCCGCCGGCAACGGCTACCTGCCCACCGGCATAGGGTTTTACAGGAAAGAGTTCGACGTGCCGGAGTCGGACAAGGGAAAGATCATCACGATGACGTTCGACGGGATCTTCCGGAACAGCACCGTCTGGGTGAATGGCCATCTCATGGGTAACCATGCGAGCGGATATACGCCCTCCGATTACGATCTTTCGGATGTCCTTCGTTACGGCGGGGAAGGCAGGAATGTCATCCTGGTGAAGGTCGACGCCTCCGATGCGGAAGGATGGTGGTATGAAGGGTGCGGTATCTACAGGCATGTGTGGCTGAACACGACGGCCAGGCTGCACGTGGCCCGGTATGGCACATTCATTACTACACCCCTGGTTTCGAAAGACAGCGCCGTCGTCAGCATCAGGACCATCCTGCAAAATGAGGACACCGTGGCCAGGCATATCACGCTCGTGTCGAAGATCGTCGACAAGAAGGGAAGGGTGGTGGATTCCAGGAGCTCGGAGCTGACCATCCCCCCCGGCGATCAGCCGGAAGTGGTGCAGGAAGGCGTCGTCCGGGAGCCCCTGCTCTGGTCGCCGGAAACGCCGGACCTGTACAAAATGGTCACATGGGTGACGGCTGATGGAAGCACGATCGACGATTATTCAACCTCTTTCGGCGTGCGGACGGTGGCCATCACCAACGAAGGTTTTTTTCTCAACGGTAAATTATACCCCGTAAAAGGCACGGCGAACCACCAGGATTTTGCCGGCGTAGGCGTGGCCCTGCCGGATAAATTGAATGAATATAAGATTCAGCTGCTAAAAGAGATGGGATGCAACGGGTATCGTTGCGCGCACAACCCTCCGACTCCCGAGCTGCTGGATGCCTGCGACCGCATGGGCATGCTGGTGCTGGACGAGAACAGGCTGTTATCTTCCGGTGAGGACGGGATGAAGGACCTGGCCACCCTGATCCGCCGGGACCGCAACCACCCTTCTGTGTTTATGTGGAGCATGGAGAACGAGGAGTCGTTGGAAGGCGCACCCATGGGCGCCAGGATCCTTGAAACCCTGGTGAAGGCGACCCATCGGCTGGATCCTACCCGCCCCGCAACCGCTGCGATGAACCATGGATGGAACGATGGCGGATACAGCGACGTCCTGGACGTCGTCGGCTATAATTACGGGCAAAGAGGAATGCAGTACGTAAAAGACCATGAAAAATACCCGCGCCGCAGGATGTTCGTAACCGAATCCACCAGCTATGTCTCCACCCGGGGTGAGTATGAGGACAATAAGGAGAAAGGCTATGTTTCCAACTTCGGCCTGGGCGTCGGCTGGGGCTTACAGCCGGGGCAGGACTGGAAACATATCGTTCAGTACCCTTTCCTGGGCGGCACCTTCGTTTGGACAGGTTTCGATTACAGGGGGGAGCCCACGCCCTATCAATGGCCCTGCGTCTCCTCGCATTTCGGTATCATGGACCTGTGCGGTTTTCCCAAGGACGGGTATTATGCTTACAAGGCAGCCTGGACCAATACCCCGGTGGTGCACGTTTTCCCGCACTGGAGCTGGCCCGGCAGAGAAGGGCAAAAGATCAAAATGCGGGGATATACCAATTGCGAAGAAGTCGAGCTCCTGGTCAATGGCAAGCGTATAGGAAAAAAAAGGGCAGCACCCTTTGAATACCTGGAATGGGAAGTGATTTACCAGCCGGGGAAACTGGAGGCCCGGGGCTACAAAAGCGGTAAAGTGGTCGCCAGACAGCTGGTGGAGACGACTACCGCCCCTGCGCGGGTGTCGCTGTCCGGTGATTGTACAAAGCTGAAGGCCGATGGCAGCGACGTGGCCGTTGTAAACGTCGCCATCAAAGACGCCATGGGGAGAGTGGCGCCCACTGCCGGAAATCTCGTTACCTTCTCCATAGAAGGTCCAGGAAGGATCATCGGGACGGGCAACGGCAACCCCAGCAGTCACGAGCCGGATAAAGCAATGCAAAGGACGGCCTTCAATGGATACTGCCAGGTGCTGGTGCAGTCGGACAAAGCAGATGGCGAGATCCGGCTGTCAGCCGCTTCCGCAGGGCTGAAAGGTGCGGAGATCATGCTCACGGTCTCTTCTCAAACAAACCTGTATGTTTCCCCGAAAGGCAGCGATGCGAACCCGGGTACCAGTACGAGCCCATTTGCGTCCATCGGCACGGCCCTGTCGGCAGCGCGTAAGATCTCCGGACCGGTGACTATCAAACTTTTTGCGGGCACTTATTATGTAAGCCACCCTGTCGTGTTTACTTCCGCCGATTCCAGGAAAGCCGGCGAACCATTGACACTGACAGGCGCCGGGGACGGCGAAGTGATCATCAGTGGAGCAGCACCCCTCGGCAACCTCCATTGGTCAAAATACAAGAATGGCATCTGGCAAGCCCACGTCAGCCAGGATCTTGTTTTCGATGAGCTCATCGTCAACGGTCAGCTCCAGCGAATGGCCCGGTATCCCAACTTCGATCCCTCCGCCCGGTTCCTGGGCGGCACCGCCGCCGATGCCATCAGCGCTCAGCGGGCGGCCAGGTGGCATTCGCCGGAAGGCGGCTACGTACATGCCCTCCACCGCAGTGAATGGGGGGACTTTCATTATGTCATTACCGGGATCAACGATACAGGCGGCCTCATCCTGCAGGGCGGCTGGCAAAACAACCGCCGCATGGGCATGCACGAGCGATACCGGTACGTAGAGAATATCTTCGAAGAGCTGGACACCGCCAATGAATGGTTCTATGATAAGACCAGTAAGACACTATATTATTACCCCCCTTCCGGCCTCGATCCTACGACCGCGAAATTCGGAACGCCGCAGCCGGCTCACCTGTTCGAGCTCAGCGGTACGGAAGAAGACCCGGTAAAGAACATTACGATCTCCGGCGTAACGCTGACAGGCGCCGTGCGCTCGTTCATGCAAAACAGGGAGCCATTGCTCCGCAGCGACTGGACGATATACCGGGGAGGAGCCGTTGTCTTCAGCGGTGCCGTCAATTGTCACCTCACCGGTTGCCGCCTCCACGACCTGGGCGGCAATGGCGTCTTCTTCGACAAGTTCAACCGGGATTGCTCCGTTGCCCACTGCCAGATCTCAGCCATCGGCGCCAGCGCCATTTGCTTTGTCGGAGACCCCGGCGCAGTCCGCAGCCCCAGCTTCGAATACAACGAATTCACACCGCTGGACAGGATCGATCGTACGCCCGGACCAAAGTCGAACAATTACCCCGCAGACTGCAGGGTGTACGATTGCCTTTTGTTCGTCCTGGGACAGGTGGAAAAACAATCGGCCGGAGTAGAGCTGTCCATGTGCCGGAATATCACGGTAAGCCACAATTCCATTTATGACGTTCCCCGGGCGGGGATCAACGTCAGCGAAGGTACCTGGGGAGGCCACCTCATCGAATACAACGACGTATTCAATACGGTGAAGGAAAGCGGCGATCATGGCTCCTTCAATTCCTGGGGACGTGACCGCTACTGGCATCCCGACAAGCAGAAGCTCGATTCCATCGTGGCGGATCATTTCGACCTTGCCCTGCTCGACGTGGTGAAGCCCATCGTCCTGCGCAACAACCGCATGCGTTGCGACCATGGATGGGATATCGACCTGGACGACGGCTCCGGCAATTACGAAATTTACAATAACCTTTGCCTCAATGGCGGTATCAAGCTGCGGGAAGGCGTTCACCGGGTCGTGGAGAATAATATCATGGTCAATAACACTTTTCATCCGCACGTTTGGTTTAAGAACAGCGGGGACATATTCCGGCACAACGTCGTTTCCGCCGGCTATAAGCCCATCGGCATCCCGGTATGGGGGAAAGAAGTAGATTACAACCTATTTCCCGATAGCGCCTCGCTGAAAGAAGCATGGGCCAGGGGGACGGACAGGCATTCCGTTTGCGGACCCCTGGAATTTGCAGACCCCGCGAAGGGTGACTTCCGGCTGAAGGACGGTTCGTCCGCCTTCTCCGTTGGTTTCAGGAATTTTAGCATGGACAGTTTTGGCGTCGTTTCGCCAAAGCTGAAAGCGATAGCACGTCGGCCGGCATTCCCGGAGGTCGGCGTGATCACCGAGTCCGGAGAGGTCAAGGTCATCGATTTTATGGGCGCGCGGGTAAAGGATCTAAAGACCCTTGGTGAAAGGTCGGCCACGGGGATGGACGATACGAGGGGTGTGCTGGTGGTGAATGTGGCCCCCGGCGCTGCTGCCACCGGTGTGCTGCGGCCCAACGACGTGATCCTGTCATTCAACAGCAGGCAGATCGATAACCTGAAGGACCTGCTGGAGGCGCGGCAGTCGGTCTCCGGCCCGGCGACGGAGATCATTGTTCTTCGCGATCAGAAACCATTGAAACAAAAGATTGAATTGAAAATACGCTAATTGTCACTTCTATGATCAGAAAGTCTTTCTTCGGGGCAGCCGCATTTTACTTTTTTCTTACAGGTATTTGCAGCGCCCAACCGAATGCGCCAAAACCTTTTGGCCCCATTCCAACAGAGAACCAGGTACGGTGGCAGGAAATGGAGTACTACGCCTTCCTCCATTTTTCCATCAATACTTTCACCGATCAGGAGTGGGGCTCCGGGGGAGATGACGCGAAGCTTTTCAATCCCGACAGCCTGGACTGCCGGCAGTGGGCGCGTGTCTGCAAGGAGGCCGGAATGAAAGGGATCATCCTGACGGCCAAGCACCATTCCGGGTTCTGCCTCTGGCCGTCGAAATATACGGAGTATTCCGTCAAAAATGCCCCCTGGAAAAATGGTAAAGGCGACATCGTGCGGGAATTATCCAACGCCTGCAAAGAGTATGGCCTGAAACTGGGTATCTATCTTTCACCCTGGGATAGGAATTACGCAGACTACGGAAATCCCCGGTACATCACCTATTTCAGGAACCAGCTCCGGGAGCTGCTGACCCAATATGGGGACATCTTCGAAATATGGTTCGACGGGGCCAATGGCGGTTCGGGTTATTACGGCGGTGCGAACGAGACCCGCACCATCGATCGGACGACCTATTACGACTGGAAGAATACATACCAACTCATACGCAGTCTGCAACCTAAGATCGTGATCTGGAACGACGGGGGAGAGAGAGGCGACCTTCGCTGGGTGGGGACGGAAGCCGGTAACGTTGGCGAAACGAACTGGAGCCTGTTGAACGACACAGGTGATGTCCCCTGGAATATGCTGCACTATGGTCTCGAGAACGGCAATGCCTGGGTGCCCGGCGAAGTCAATACGTCCATTCGTCCGGGATGGTTCTATCACCAGTATGAAGATACCAAAGTAAAGACCTTACCGCACCTGCTGGATATTTATTACAGCTCGTTCGGTCGTAATGGTACCCTGCTGCTCAATTTCCCCATAGACAGGCACGGGCTCATACATGCCAATGATGAAAAGGCGGCGGTGCAGCTGGCGGATGCAGTAAAAGAGGCGTTTGCCGTGAATCTTGCGGAAAAAGCCAAAGTCAGCGCCAGCAATATCCGTGGTAAAGCAAAAGCGTTCGTGGGTGACAGAGCGACTGACGGAAAAAAGGACACCTACTGGGCTACGGATGATGGGGTGACTGCCGCATCGATGACCCTGGATTTCGGCAAGCCGGTAACTTTCAATTGCTTTATGGCGCAGGAATACATCCGCCTGGGCCAGCGGGTGCGTGCTTTCACCGTGTCGGCGATGGTGGACGGCAGCTGGAAAGAGCTGGCCAGGGCGACGACCATCGGGTACAGGCGCATCCTGCGGTTTCCCGCGGTAAGTGCAGCGCAGCTCAAATTTACCATCACGGACGCCAAAGCCTGTCCCGTGATTGCCAACATCGGGGTCTTCAATGTCCCCCCTGTTCTAACGGCCCCTGCCATCATCCGCAATAAAGAAGGGAAAATAACCATTGCCTCGGCCGACAGCCAGTCGGTGGTATATTACACGCTGAACGGGAACGTCCCAACCAGCCAATCCACCAAATACACCGGGCCTGTCACGACGGACGGAAAAGTGGAAGTCCAGGCCGTTGCGGTCGACCCCTCGACGGGGAGGAGCAGCCCCGTGAGCCAGGAACAATTCGATATGCCCCACACGTCCTGGAAAATAGTGGGGACAGATGACATAAAAGCTGCTGCTGTCATCGACGGCGATCCGCATTCGGCCTGGCATCAGCCCAAGGGGAAAAATATGCCTGCGGATCTCATCATCGACATGGGAGAAAAAGTGAACCTCACCGGGTTCCGCTACCTGCCCGACCAGGGCCGGCATGCCGGCATCATCACCCATTATCAGCTGCTGGTGTCACAGGACGGACAGGAATGGAAGAAGGCGGATGAAGGAGAATTTTCGAATATCAACAACAACCCCTTGTGGCAGGTGAAGAAATTCCCGCCGGTGAATGCCCGGTATATCAACCTGCGCGCCATCCATAACACAGAGGGCAATGATGATGCAGGGTACGCCGAGATAGACGTGATCACAGCACCAATGCAATGATGAAAAAAATAGGGTTCATTAGTATATTAGCGCCCGCTTTTATCATGGCCGCATCTTTTGGCGCTTCGAACATCGATGAAAGGCGCATATTCGAGGCGGAAGCTGCCAAGCCCGTAAAAGGGACATCCAAAGTGGCCGCTGACTCGGCATCTGGCGGATATCTGATGAGCTTAACCAGACCGGGCGATGGCATCGTTTTCAATCACCTCCCGGCCGCCGGGAAACTGGCGATCCGCTATTCATCTTTGGGGGTTGGTTTGGTAAATGTACAAGTCAACGATGCTCCGGTACGACAGGTCAATGTCCATTCATCTGGGAACCTCACAGGTTCCTTTTTGCATTCCATCATTGGCATCAAGATCCCTGCCGATGCCCGGTTATCTCTCAGTCTCGTCTCCAGGGACATCACCCTGAACATAGATCAGATAATCATCGGTGAAGGGGATTTGGGTATGCCGCCAGACATCTGGAACCTCCCTGCGCTGCCTGTGGCCCTCGGTCCTTTTCCCGCCGACTGGAAAGTTTTGGGTGAAAGGTACACGGCGCCTGAATGGTGGCGCGATGCGAAGTTGGGGGCCTGGGCGCATTGGGATCCGCAATCCATGCCCGAGCAGGGCGATTGGTACGCACGGAATATGTACATGGAGCGCAATCCTGTTTACACCTTTCACGCCGGCACTTTTGGTCATCCTTCAGCATACGGTTATAAGGATATTGCCCACAACTGGGTAATTGACCGGTGGGATCCCGAAGCGTTAATGGATCTGTATGTGGAAATGGGTGCCCGGTACTTCATGGCGATGGGTGTCCATCATGATAATTTTGATTGCTGGGACTCAAAATACCAGCCGTGGAATTCGGTAAATGTTGGCCCCCGCGTGGACATCGTAGGCGCCTGGGAAAAGGTCGCCAGAAAGCATGGGCTCCGCTTTGGGATAGGCTTTCACAATACGCCGCCCCGCACCTGGGGCCAGTTTATGCCGGTGAGGTACACCAGCGACAAGCGTGGCCCGAAGCAAGGCATACCCTATGACGCGCTTCAAACAATTGCAGACGGTAAAGGGAAATGGTGGGAAGGAAAAGACCCGGTCGACCTGTATGGACCCGTTCACACGCGCGAGGATGACCCGTTAAAGGCCCCTTTTGCCAACCAGTTCATGTGGCGTGTCGACGACGCCATCGGCAAATATCATCCGGATGTCATCTATTTTGATGAACATGCCGGTAATTCGCAAATGGACCTGGGTGTTCATATGGGCTTGGGATTCCTTGCCCCGCAGCTGATCGCGAATTACTACAACCAGTCACTGAAGTGGAATAATAATAAAATGGAAGTGGTGGTTAACCTCAAAGGGGTAGGGGGGCGTTGGAATAGCTTTCAAAATGATCCCGGATTGCTTCCCTTCGTTGACCGTGCCCTGGTCAAAAGCACCGAAATGTACATCGAGCCTGAGATCATGGCTTACCCGTTCCAGACCGAGACCAGCATCGCCGAATGGCATTATAAAAAGGGAATGGAGTATATGGACGCTCAAAAAGTGGTCCGGCTCCTCATGGAGAACGTTTCCCGCAACGGCACGATGTTACTCAATCTTACGCAGCATGGACGCGGGAACCTTGACCCGGAGGTGGTCAGCACCTGCAAAGACATGGGTGCCTGGCTAAAGATCAATGGAGAGGCTGTATACGGATCACGTCCGTTTGAGATCTACGGAGGAGACAGTGCGTACTACACACGGAATAATGGCTATGTCTATGCCGTCATTTCGGATTGGAAGGATAGTGCGATTACATTGAAAGCCCTGCATGCCGGCGGAAGTACGCTGGGAAAAGTGTCTGAAGTGGCGCTGCTTGGCTCAGATATCACGATGAGCTTTGTACAGGACGAAAAGGGACTTACAGTTACACCAGGCCAGGAGGTTCTGCCTTTGCCCGGCATTTCCCACCAGGGATTAGCGTCCGGCTTCCGCGTTTTACGCATCACCCACGACAAAGGCTGGGTAAATGACGATGATCCCGGTACTGTTGCCGCCGGATGGTCGCGCCGCTGTAGCCCCGGTAATGGCGACTACAACAATGATCTTACCATCAGCGATACCCCGGGTGACGTCTGGAGCACTTCATTCACAGGCAATAGTGTTGCAGTTATTGCACCAAAGGAAGCAGGTGCCGGAAAGATCGAAATTTTGATTGACGGGCAAACCCATGCGACCGTTGACTTGTCTGTCAAGGGAACCCGGAAGCCTCAGCAGCTGGTGTACAAGGCAAAGGGGCTGACCCGGGGCAATCATGTGATCAGGATCGTACATCGTGGATCCGGGCCGGTGGCGGTCGATGCGCTGATTCCTTCCAAAAATTAAAAAAAAACGTACTATTTCAGATTTACCCCCCTATTTTATCATTTTGTCCCCCTATCTAACAGCCTGTTAGACAACATATTTGCATTTATTTAACATTAAATGAATGCCGTATGTACAGAACCTAGCTCCATTGTTCCCACCGTTCGAAACGCCAAACTAATTGTCTTTTTAACATCTTATTAAACGCTGTATGAAAAAAATCAAGTTACTGTTTGTAGTATGCTTACTGGTACTATTAAACATTGCCGTATCAGCCCAAACCAGGACTATCACAGGGTCGGTCCTGGATGCCAGGACCGGCGAACCCATTCCGGGAGCCACCATTAAACTCCTCAATTCAAAGGTCGGATCTTCCACCGACGAAAAAGGGGCTTTCAGGATCCAGATCCCGGCCAACCTGTCAAAAGTCGTTTTATCCATTTCCAGCGTTGGTTTCGCGACCATTGAAATTACCCCACTGGAAGACAATGTCGTGGCCCGGCTCAAAGCGGGAGACAAACAATTGAACGATGTGGTGGTAGTGGGTTATGGGACTGCCAAAAAAGCAACCTTAACAGGGTCCGTCAGTTCGATCAAGGCCAAAGAGGTTACAGAGGCGCCGGTGACCAATGTGTCCAATGGATTGGCCGGAAGGTTGCCCGGCCTGGTTGCCGTCACCAGCAGCAGTGAGCCAGGCGCCGATGGCACTACCTTACGCATTCGCGGCAGCAACACCTTCAACGACAACAGCGTGCTGGTGGTCATTGACGGCGTGCCGGACAGAAGCCTGGACAGGATTAACCCCTATAGCGTCGAAAGCATAACGGTATTGAAAGATGCTTCTGCAGCTATTTATGGCTCAAGGGCTGCCAATGGCGTTATTTTAGTTACAACCAAACGTGGAAAAACAGGGAAACCCGAAATTACTTTCAATGGTAATTATGGCTACAACCAACCTACGAAAGTGCCTAAAATGGCGGACGCCCCGCTGTACGCTACCGCATTGAATGAAATAGCGTATTACAACAATCCCACCGGCGGATTGAACCAGACGTATACGGATGCACAGATCCAGAAGTTCAAAGATGGCTCGGACCCCTTGCGTTACCCCAATACCGACTGGTTTAAAACAGTTTTGAAGCCCAGGTCGATGCAAAACAATGCAAACATTTCCGTTTCCGCCGGGACCGAGACGATGAGATATTTTGTTTCGCTGGACATGAAACACCAGGACGGCCAATATAGGAACAGCGCCACGTACTACAACCAATATGGGTTTACTTCCAATGTCGATGGTAAATTAACCAAAGACATTCGTGTGGCGGTAGATGTCAGCGGACGCCTGGAGGATAAACATTATCCTCAAAAGTCGGCAGGGACCATTTTTAACGACCTGGTATCGGCCTATCCAACCTCTGTTGCCTGGTGGCCCGGCGGACTACCTGGGCCTGCACGGGAGCACGGCGAAAACCCTGTTGTCATTTCCACAGGCGCCACCGGTACGAACAACGACAAATATTATGCTTTAAACTCGAATTTAAGACTGGATATCAACGTACCCTGGATAAAGGGTTTGTCCTTCACAGGAAATCTATCTTTCGATCAGGGCTTTGATTTCAATAAGAATTTCACGAAGCCATGGCGTTTATATTCCTGGGATGGAGCGACCGTCGATCCCAATGGAAAGCCCGTGCTTACTTCCAATGTCTTTGGTGCCGGTACCAACAACTCGCCTACCTTATACGAATCTTTCAAAAGCGATTATTCCAAGCTGGCTTTTGGGTTGTTGAATTATCAAACGACCATTGGCGAGAACCATAGCCTGAAATTAATGGTTGGCTCTCAGGTTTCGAAAGGTAATACCGAAAGCTTTAATGCATACAGGGATCTGTTCGCTTCCACCGCCGTCCAGGAAATGTTCGCCGGCGCAACGGCCAATCAGGCCACTGGCGGGTCTGGCTCCGTAAACTCGAGATTGAGCTATTTCGGAAGGGTCAATTATAGCTATGCCAATAAATACCTGGTCGAGTTTGTCGGCAGGTATGACGGTTCGTACATCTTCGCCCCCAATCACAGGTTTGGCTTCTTCCCCGGCGTTTCGGCGGGCTGGGTTGTTTCGGAAGAGAATTTCTGGAAGGACAACATTAAATTCATCAACTATTTTAAACTGAGGGGGTCCTGGGGACGAACAGGGAATGACAGGGTAGCCGACTTTCAATACCTGACCTCCTACCTGTTTGGCAGCCGTTATTATAATTCGTCTGGACAGTATTATCCTTTTGTGGTGGATGCCGCAAGTGCCCTCAGCGAACTGCAGACGGTGTATGAAAGCGTAATTGCAAACCCAAATATCACATGGGAAGTTGCGAACCAGAGCAACATCGGGTTTAATGCTAATTTCCTGGATAACAAACTGACGGTCGAAGGCGATTATTTCTATTATAAGAGAAGTAATATCCTGTGGCCCCAGAATGCCACGGTGCCTTCTTCGGCGGGTTTGTCCCTGCCCAGCGTAAACTATGGCAGAGTGCAGAACCACGGTTTCGATTTTTCCATTTCCTATAGCAATACGACCAGGAGAAAATTCAACTACACCGTATCGGTGAATGGAGGCTACGCACAGAACAAAGTATTGCAATGGGGCGAGGCGCCCGGCGTTCCCACATGGCAGCAAACGACCGGGCATCCCATGGGTTCAGGGTTATATTATGTAGCCGATGGATTGATTCATAACTCAAAAGATTCCCTTGATTATGTGAGCAGGTTCAAATCCTGGGGCCTTAGCACGACGCCGGCGCCCGGCGACATCAGGTATGTGGATATCGCTAACAATGATTCAATGAATTCCCGCCAGCAGACAAGGATCTACAAAAGCAGCATTCCCACATTTACTTTTGGCAGCTATATCGATCTGAGCTATAAGCATTTCGATCTGACGCTTTTATTCCAGGGGGCGGCAGGGGCCGTTGTGTATGTCAATTCAGATGGAGGGACGTTCACCAATTTCCGCAAGAGCCTGTTGGATGGCCGCTGGTCCCCTACCAATCCGACTGGAAATATTCCGAGAACACCCAATCGCGGCAACTATTACTGGGATAACACAGGCAATACCTTCTTCCTTCATAAGACAGATTATATCCGCCTGAAAACACTTCAGTTCGGCTATACCCTCGATTCCAAAAGCCTTGAAAAGACAGGTATTAAGTTCATACGCGTGTTTGTGAGCGGACAGAATCTGCTCACCTGGTGCCCAGGTCTGAAAGACTTTGATCCGGAATTAGGAGCAAACACCGCTCCCGGCGATCTGAAAAATGCTATACCAGGTATCTCCGGTGGTAATTATCCATTGTCACGCGTAGTTTCAATGGGATTAACTGTGACATTTTAATTAAAACAATGAACATGAAAAAAAATATTGTTTGCATAATCTTACTGGCGACTATCTTAACAGGTGCCGGGATCTCATGCAGTAAGAAAACATTGGATCAAACGCCCGTGGGCGCAGTTTCCGATGATGCTGTTTTCAATTCGAAGGACCCCGGGTTACTTACGGCGTATGTTAATAACATTTACCAGGGGTTGCCCCATGGCTTTGACTGGACGATGCTGGCTTCCCTCACCGATGAAGCGCTTACGCAGGCATGCACTTGGGCGGGTCAGCAAACGGCCATGTTAAGCCAGCTAACGCCCGACAATTTAGGACCTTTTACAAATACCAACTGCCCCGAATTGCAGCATTTCACCTGGGCAAATGAATATGCATATGTCCGGGCCGCCAATTTGTTCTTTTCAAGGATAGATGCTTCGCCCATCGATACGGCAGCCAAGCATGGGCTGATGGGAGAGGTATTTTTCCTGCGGGCATATCTGTACCATAATCTGGTGTCTTTTTATGGTGGCGTGCCCATTATTACAAAAGCATACGCATTGACGGATAGCTTTAGTGTTCCCAGGAACACGTACGCCGAGTGTATTCAATTTATTTCAGACCAATGCGACAGCGCTGCCCAGTATCTTCCTTTAGAGCAAACGCAGGTAGGCAGGGCCACCAAAGGTGCGGCGCTTGCCTTGAAATCAAGGGTGTTGTTGTTTGCAGCCAGCGATTTGTACAACGGTGGCAACGGTACCGTGCCGGATCCATTTGCAAGTTTCGCACACCCTGAACTGGTAAGATATACCTCTTTTTCGGGAGGAGACAGGCAAAGCCGTTGGCAAAAAGCAAAAGATGCGGCGTTGGCTGTAATAAACTTAGGTCAGTATTCATTGTACATGCCAAACCCGGCGTCGCAAAGTGACGCAGCCGCCAATTACGGCAATCTGTTTATTCAAATGACCACCCCGGAAGATATATTTGTAAAATATTTTTCTACGAATACGGTTGCCAACTGGAATGACTACGGAAAAACGTATGGCCCGGGACTGTTTCATAATCCCAATGGTTTTTGGGGATGGGGTGTAGATGCTCCCACGCAGCAGTTCGTCGATGAGTATGAGATGAATGACGGCAGTACATTCAGCTGGAGCAATCCGACCCATGCTGCAGCTCCCTATAAAAACAGGGACCCCCGTTTTTATGGAACGGTGTTGTATGATGGTGCTAGTTGGAGGCAAAGGACATCTGACATTTTGCCACATGAAGCAACGGGTAAACTTCAGACCGGTTATCAAAACACCTCGGCTGCCCATCCAACTACCGATGATATTCAGTATGAAGTAGGCGGCTTTGATACGCATAATCCCCCCACCGGTGCGAATATCTGGAATTGGTCTCCCACTGGCTATTATCTGAGAAAATGGAGCGACCCTACCATCGACCCGCTAAAGGTATTGCAGTCGACGCCCTGGCGCTATATGCGTTATACGGAAGTTTTGCTCAACTATGCCGAAGCCTGCCTTGGCTTGGGCGACGCAGCAACTGCGACAACCTATATCAACCAGATAAGGACGAGAGCTGGCATGCCCAATATCGCCTCCGCTACTATGGCCAGCCTGCAGCATGAGCGGAAAATTGAATTGGCGTTTGAAGAATTACGCTATTTTGATATTCGCCGCTGGATGATATGCGACCCCGCTGTATACGGACAGAAAGCCGGCTTCAGTAATGTGTGGAGCATTCATATATTTTACCCATACAATGGTTCTCCGAACTATGGTTCAGGTACGCCCGTCTACACGCCGGTGGCTGACGTCAGCGGAGCAGGGAACTATGCCAATTTGGATTATTCCGGTGGCAGAGCATGGAACCCCAAATATTATTTCCTGCCAATTGCCTATGATGAAATGAATAAGAACCTGAAACTTATTCAAAATCCATCTTACTGATCAGGCAAACAAATACAATTAAGGCTCGCTGATTTTTACAGGGAGCCTTAATTTTTTCCCATCGGGCGGCGTTATGTAAATGAACTGATTATGAGAAATATTTGTGCCATCATAGTTGTTTTTTTCATGGCATGCAGCATCCCTGGCTACGCACAGCCGCGACATAGCTTTGCTTTGGGGGATTCTGTTTTTTTACTTGATAACAGACCTTTCCAGATGATTTGCGGCGAGATGCATTACGCTCGTATTCCACGCGAGGCATGGCGTCAACGCATGAAAATGGCAAAGGCGATGGGCTTAAATACCATCGGCACTTATGTATTCTGGAATATACAGGAGCCGGAAAAAGGCAAATTTGACTTTTCGGGGAACAACGACATCGCCGCATTTGTGAGAACCGCGCAGGAGGAAAGTTTATGGGTGGTGCTGAGACCCTCACCATATGTTTGCGCCGAATGGGAATTTGGCGGCTATCCTTACTGGCTCCAAAACGAAAATGGCCTTGTCGTTCGCAGTAAGGAACAGAAATACCTGAACGAATATAAGCAGTACCTGATGGCATTGGGTAAACAGCTCGCGCCTCTCCAGGTAAACCATGGAGGTAATATTTTGATGATCCAGGTGGAGAACGAATATGGCTCTTACGGCGACAACAGGGAATATCTTGAAATAAATCGGAAAATATTTCAGAAGGCTGGCTTTGATGGCCTGCTCTTCACCGCCGACCAGGCAAATGACGTCGCAAGAGGCTTTTTGCCAGGGTCGCTTCCCGCGTTAAACGGCATTGACAACCCGCAAAGAATAAGGCAGCTGGTTAGAAGATACAATAATGGCAAAGGCCCTTATTATGTCGCTGAATGGTATCCTGCCTGGTTTGACTGGTGGGGCTCGCCGCATCATGTTGTTCCCCCGGAAAAATATACCGCTCAATTGGATAGCATGTTGTCTGCCGGTATTTCTGTGAATATGTATATGTTTCATGGCGGGACAACCAGGGGGTTTATGAATGGGGCCAATTACAATGATAAAAGCCCTTATGAGCCGCAGATAAGTAGTTATGATTACGATGCGCCTTTGGACGAAGCGGGCAACGCAACGCCAAAATTTATGGCTTTCCGGTCTGTCATTCAAAAGCATCTGCCCCCGGGGCAGACGTTGCCCGATGTGCCCGCCGCCAAACCCGCCATATCCATCGATGATATTCAGTTCAGGGAAACTACCGGCATATTTAACATCCTTTCATCTCCGAAAATAAACCAACGGCTTTTAACTTTTGAAGACCTTCACCAGGCATATGGTTTCGTGTTGTACAGAACAAAACTCAATGGAGGCGCAAAGGGGAAGCTTGCAGTAATGGGCCTGCGCGATTATGCGCTGGTGTTCATCAATGGCCGTCGTGCAGGTATTTTAGACAGGCGGTTGGGTGACAGCAGTATAAATGTGGAAATGCCCCAGGGAAGCGTAACGCTTGACATTCTGGTTGAAAATCTTGGCCGGATAAACTTTGGCCCTTATCTTTTGAATAACAAGAAAGGCATTACCCAAAAAGTACTTTTCAACAACCAGGAACTGGAGAACTGGCAAATGTTCTCACTGCCTTTGGATGATATCAATGCGATCAAAAGAAGTGCTGCGGCCAAAAAATATACGGAAGCTCCCGTTCTTCGCAGAGGCAATTTTAATTTAGTCAAAACAGGCGATTCCTATCTCGACATGAGCAGGTGGGGGAAGGGCGTTGTTTGGGTGAATGGATATAATCTCGGGAGGTACTGGAATGTCGGCCCGCAACAAACTATATACGTTCCCGGCGAATGGCTGAAGCCGGGCAACAATGAAATTGTTGTGCTGGAATTGATCAAACCGCAACAGGCGATTTTAAGGGGCATCGAAAAACCGTCATTAAGCAACTAGTTCCGATGAATTATCGTTTTTCTATAGTTCAACTTCTGATGCGGTCAATGGCTTTCACCTTGTTCGTTGCTGTTCTGGTATCCTGCAACCGCCAGCATCATCTGTTCGAAAAAATTTCATCCTCAGCCTCCGGAATTACTTTTAATAATAAGATTGTCGAGAACGATTCCATAAATCCGCTGTCCGTGGTCAACATCTACAGTGGCGGCGGGGTTGGCATCGGTGATTTTAATAACGATGGGTTGCAGGATATATTCTTTACAGGCGGGATGGTACCCTGCAGGTTATACATCAATAAGGCAAATTTTAATTTCGAAGATGTCACTGAAAAGGCAGGAGTTGAAGGAATGGGAAGATGGGCAAGGGGTGTATCGGTTGTTGATATCAACAACGACGGGTTGATGGATATTTATATTTGCAATACGCTCTATAAAGATCCTGTCAAAAGAAGAAATATCCTGTACATTAATCTCGGCATAGATAAAGAGGGTATTCCTCATTTCAGGGACATGGCGGCGGAATTTGGACTGGATATGAATGTCCAATCGACCATGGCTACTTTTTTTGATTATGATAATGACGGCGATCTTGACATGTATCTGACCGTAAATGAGGCTTCCGGCGGCTATGGTTCATCTGTTTTTATGAACCAGGACAGGCCGGCGGCGGGGCCCAACCGCGGAAGACTTTACAGGAATGATATGGATCCCCGGTTTGGCCATCCTGTTTTCCATGACGTTTCGGACGCAGCGGGGATCCTGTTTGAAGGATACGGGCATGCTGCCAGCGTCTGCGATATCAATAATGACGGATGGAAGGATATCTATGTATCTGACGATTTTATTTCCAATAATATTCTTTACATCAATAACCATGATGGCACTTTCACGAATAAGGTAAAAGAGTATTTCAAACACACTTCTTACAACAGCATGGGGCAGGATGTAGTTGACATCAACAACGACGGCCTTCCGGATGTGGTGGAGCTGGATATGAGCGCGGAAGATAACTTTCGGAAAAAAATGATGTCGAATGCAAACAACACCAACATTTATCAAAACTTCGAGAATTACGGATACCAGTATCAATATGTGCGTAATACTTTGCAGTTGAATCAAGGCCCGTCGGTAGGGGAGGGTGACTCAACAGGCATCCCGGCATTCAGTGAGATCGGGTTTATGAGCGGGATGTCCCAGACGGACTGGAGCTGGGATCCGTTGGTGGTTGATTTCGATAACGACAGTTACCGCGACCTGGTTATTACCAACGGCTTTCCGAGGGATTGGTCTGATCACGATTTTATCGCATACCGGGAAAAGTCCGGTGGGCTCGAGACTAACATGCAAATGCTTGCCATGATCCCGCAGGTGAAATTGCACAACTATGCTTTTAGAAATAATGCGGCGGCGGGATTTGATGATGTGTCTGATAACTGGGGATTGAACTTGCCCACATTTTCCAATGGTGCCGCTTATGCTGATTTTGACAATGACGGAGCAATGGACCTGGTTATCAATAATATTGATGATGAGGTGTGTTTGTACAGGAATACGTCGGGGGATAATCACGGGCCTTCGTCCCACTATCTGAATATTCGGTTCAATGGCGGAAAGAATAATATCAATGGCATCGGGGCCACGGCATACGTGTTTTACGACCATGACAAACAACAGGTGTACGATAATAATCCATACCGTGGCTATCTCTCGTCTGTACAATGCATGGCGCATTTTGGTTTGGGAAGAACAAGCCAGATCGATTCCGTCGTGGTAAAATGGAACAACGGTAGAAAGCAAACCATAAAAAAGGTGACGACGGATCAATCCATCGTCGTGAATATAAATGATGCGAAAGATGATTATTCCCATCAGCAGCCGGTGATCGCCCCGCATACTTTGTTCAGGGAGGTCAGTGCGCATGCCGGGATCAAATATACGCATACCGACGTGCCCCTCATGGATTTCAATATCCAGGCCTTGTTGCCGCACAAGCTTTCGCAGTACAATCCCGCATTGGCGTCGGGGGATATTAATGGCGATGGTCTTGATGATTTGGTCATCGGCGGTAACTCGGTCGATCACGCAAAACTGTTATTGCAACAGCCAAATGGAAAATTCATCCAAAAAGAATTATTGCCAGGCTTGCCCGCCGGGATCGATCAGGCAAAAGATGAAGGCATATTGCTATTCGATGCCAACGGAGATGGAAAGCCCGATCTGTATATTGCGAGAGGCGGATATTCCGCCGCATCCGACAGCATGAACTATCAGGACAGGATCTATATCAACGACGGCAAAGGCAATTTTAAGGAAGACCGCTCCGCCTTGCCGGTTAATCATACCAGCAAATTGTGCGTAAGGGCTTTTGATTTCAACAACGATGGTAAGCTGGACCTTTTTGTCTCCGGACGCGTAGCCCCCGCTCGATATCCCAGGCCTGTCAGTAGTTTCATTTTTCGTAATGATTCCGAAAATGGCCATGTCAGATTTACGGATGTCACGGGCGAGGTCGCTCCTGACTTGATCAACATAGGAATGATTTGTGATGCTCTTTTCACCGATTTCGACGATGACGGGCACATCGACCTTGTTGTCGTTGGAGAATGGATGCCGGTAACATTTTTAAAAAATGAGGGGGGAAAGTTTAAGAACGTTACATCTTTGTCAGGCATCGCCGGTAAAACAGGTTGGTGGAATAGCATAGTTGCAGGCGATTTCAGGCACACTGGAAGAATGGATTACGTCGTTGGCAACGTTGGGATGAACACTTTTTATAAAGGCAGCGAACAATTCCCTGTCTGTGTTACTGCAAAGGATTTCCAAAACAATGAGACCTATATTCCAATAACCTCCCTTTACCTTTCGGACCAGCAGGGACAAAAGAAGGAGTTCCCGGCATTTGGAAGGGACGACATCGCCAGGCAGTTCCCCGGCATCAAAAAAAGATATGCGACCTACAAGCCTTTTGCCCTGGCGACAATGAATGATATCCTGACGCCGGAACAACGTGATGGGGCGGTTCGCCTGCAGGCTAATATGCTTCAATCCTGCTACCTGCGAAACGATGGCGCCGGGAAATTCACGTGTATCCCTTTGCCGCGGGAGGCGCAGATGTCGATGGTCAACGCGATGGTGGCCGACGACTTTGACGGCGATGGCAATATGGATGTCCTGATCAATGGAAATGATTATGGAACAGAAGTTGCCACGGGTCGATACGATGCGTTGAACGGCCTGTTGCTAAAAGGCGACGGGAAGGGCGGTTTTTCCGCTCAATCTATTCAGAACAGCGGTATATACATCCCCCACGATGGTAAAGCCCTTGTCAAGCTGATAGGCGCATCGGGAGATTATCTGGTTGCTGCCAGCCAGCACCAGGATGTTTTGAAGCTGTATCAATTGAAAAGGAAAATTAAGGCCGTAAGGGTCAACCCCGACGATGTCAGCGCAATTGTAAATGGTAAGAATAACAAAAGCCATAAAGAGGAATTTTACTACGGGAATTCCTTTTTGTCCCAGTCTTCCAGATTTGTTGTAGTCGACAGCAATGTGCAGTCAGTAACGATCCGTAATACGAAAGGGATATTTAGGTCATTAAAAGGGACGCAATGATATATATATGATAATAATTTCATACTTTTAAGTAAGGCTCACTACTACACATGAAATTTGCTATTTACTTATACTCCTTTTGCTGGGCGGTAAATTGTTTTGCTTCCGACACATTATCTGTTAGATATTTAGGCATTGACCAGGGGCTTTCGAACAATGCCGTAACCTGTATTCACAAGGACCACAATGGTTTTATGTGGTTCGGGACCTACGATGGATTGAACAGGTACGACCGTTACTCTTTTCGTATTTTTAGAAATATAATAGGAGATACATCCTCTTTGTCGGATAATCATGTTTTTTGTATCAACTCCGATAAAGAGAATAAGATATGGACAGGTGGGGGGAAGGGGGTGAGTATTTACGACCCGTGCCGATCCGCTTTTTTCACTCCACGTTTTAGAAAGGTGCATAGCCCGGAAAGTGCTCCTTTGTCAGACGCCGTATTGTCGATAGAAAATGCCGGCAGTTCGATGCTGGTCGGCACAGCCCACAGTGGACTCATCGTTTATAGTGATAGCAGGGGCCCTGGTGAACAAATTGCGCTCCCCGGAGGCGCCGGTGCGACCTATAATGTCCCTGCTATTGAATATGATTCCATCCGGCACAGGGTGTGGGTGTTTGTAAGTGATCTCGGCCTGTATAAATATGACCTTCAAAGCAGGAGAATATCGCAGGTTGCTTCAGGATTGACACAGTGCATTTCCCTTTTTAGCAGGTCGGACGGAGAAGTGTTTGTTGGAAATGATTCGGGCGTCTTCAGGCTCGGTAAGAACATATTTACACGCTTTGATCCGGTGCCTGAAATGACCGTAAGAGATATTGCGGAAGACCAGAAGGGTGCGCTATGGATAGCTACTGACGGAAATGGATTGTGGTACTTGCCGTCCGGAGGTAGCAAGGCGCTGCCTTTTTTAACGGGCGATCCCATTAACAGTAATTCCATCTACGATTTACACATTGATGCGGAAGGTCGTGAATGGATAGGAACATTAAGAGGGGGAGTGAATATTCTGGAGAGGAATAGCAGCCTGTTTAAAACAATATCTTATCACAATGGGCGGACGGAAGACGAGAGTGATTTTATATTGTCTTTTTGCGAAGATGACCGGGCCAACCTTTGGATCGGCACGGATGGCGCGGGATTACGTTACTGGAACAGGCAGGAGAACAATTTCACCAAATATGTTCATTCGCAGGATCCTGGTTCCATCAGCAGCAATTTTATTACCTATATCACCAGGGACTATAAAAACGATATCTGGATCTCCACCTGGTTTGGAGGAATAAACAAACTTAGCAGATCAGGTAACGCGTTCAGCCATTACAGTTGTTATAATCCTGTTCAGAGAATTGACGAGAGGAACGTTTGGCAGATGTACGAAGACAAAAAAAAGCGATTGTGGGCATGTGCCAGCAATAAGGGACATCTGTATTTGTATGACAGACTTGCGGATAAGTTCGAGCTTTTTGACAGTTCGCTCAGTGATTTTCAGGTTTTGACGGAAGACAGGTCCGGCGATCTTTGGGGGGGTAATTACAATTCGTTGATAAAGCTGGATACTGAAAAGAAGAAGCATGAAATATTTTTCATCGGGTACCCTGTCAGAAGTATTCATGAAGATAAAGATCATAATTTTTGGGTCGGTACGGAAGGAGGAGGATTATTGTTGTTCCATCGGGAAACGGGGAAATTCCAGCAAATGACGACAAAGGAAGGCTTGCCTAACAATGCGATACTGAGAATATTGGAAGATGGTAAAGGCGATCTTTGGCTCAGCACATATTATGGTTTGTGCCGTTTCAACCCGGCTTTAAGGATCTATAGGAATTTTACGCAGGCTGACGGATTACAAAGCAACCAATTCAGTTTCAATGCCGCTCTGATCTCCGGGAAAGGTGAGTTTTTATTTGGAGGCATCAAGGGATTTAATATTTTTTACCCGGATAGCGTTTACGACAAGAGGAATATCCCGCGTTTATTTCTCACGGGGCTAAGAATTGATAACGCTCCGGTGGAAACGGAAACGACTTATGTCACCTCACGGGATAAGGATATTATCACCAGCATAAGGATACCATTCGATAAGGCGATTCTTTCATTTGATTTTACGGCGTTGCAATATTCCAATGCAGATCACCTGAAATACGCTTATTATTTAAAAGGTTGGGATAAGGATTGGGGCAATGCAAACAATGTAAGAACGGCTAATTACAGCCATTTGCGGGAAGGCACGTATAAATTTTATGTCAGATCGATGAATGCGGATGGTGTTTGGAATGATGAAGTTCAGCTGCTTTCCGTCACCGTATTGCCGCCATGGTACAGGACCTGGTGGGCATATTTGCTTTGTCTGGCTATTCTGATGGGCGCCGTCTATGGGGCTCTTTATTACTATCGGCGCCAGGAGAGATTACGATATGAGATCAGGCTTGCATTGGTCGAAAAACAAAAAGAAAAAGAGCTTACGGAAAGAAAGATCGCTTTTTTTACGGACGTATCGCATGAATTCAGGACGCCGCTTACATTGATCGTAAACCCGTTGCAGGACCTTATGGTGGAAGCGCCTTCGGGGCACATTCAGAAGAAATTGTTGACCGTTCACCGAAATGCCCGGCGTTTATTGAGTTTGGTCGATCAGTTGTTGTTATTCAGGAAAGTTGAATCAATAGAACAGCAGCTTTTTCTTTCAAATTTCGACATGATCGGGACATGTGACGAGGTCTTCCTGAGTTTTGCGCAACGGGCGGCGTCCAAAAATATCAGCTTTTCTTTTGAGAAACCTTCAAATGGACTGTTCTTTTGCGGGGACAAACAGAAAATAGAGATAATTTTATTTAACCTTCTTTCTAATGCGTTGAAGTATACTCCGGCGGGCGGGAAAGTGGAATTGTCGGTGACTGGAGAGGAAGATCAGCTATGTATTGTTGTCAGGGACTCGGGGTGCGGGATCGCCAAAGATATAAGCAATCGGCTTTTTGAGGCATTTTACCAGGCAAGCAACGCGGACAAAGCGTCGCACACGGGATTCGGGATTGGATTATATGTTTCGAAAAAACTTGCTGCAGCCCACGCCGGGGAATTATCCTACGTAAGTACGGAGGGCAAGGGCACTACTTTCACGCTCAGCCTTCCGAGGGATAAAACTGCTTCCATCGGGTGCAGCAAGGATCCGGGGCAGTGCGATCGCGCGAGTATAGTTCATGAATTGGTTGAAGAGGTTCATGAAGATCGGGAAGAGGGTGTGGAAAATAAGTCAAAGGTCATTGACAGGATTATTTCGGGGCTTCCGACAATGGTGATCGTCGATGACGATGCGGAGCTGAGAAGCTACATAAAAGAAGTGTTCAGCAGCCAATTCAACATATATGAAACAGAAGATGGTAAGGCTGCCTTTGATTTAATTACGAAAGAGGTGCCGGATATTGTCATCAGCGATGTGGTAATGGGTAAGATGGATGGTATTGAGTTGTGCCGAAAGGTTAAAGAGAATGCATCGCTTGCGCACATTCCGATAATACTTTTGACAGGGAGCTCATCCGAACAGTCAAAACTGATGGGATTGGAGTGTGGCGCGGAAGATTATGTGAGTAAGCCGTTCAGTAAGGAGTTGATAGTCGCCCGCGTTCAGAATATCCTGAGATCGAGGAGCAGGCTTCAGCAATATTTCTTCAACACCATTACGCTTCAGCCGACCGCGAGCATTGAGGGCGACCAGAAGAAATTTCTTGAAAGATGTATTGAAATTGTGGAGCAATACATGGATAATCCGGATTTTAGTGTCCAGATCTTCTGCCAGGAGATAGGCATGAGCCACCCGACTTTATATAAAAGAATTAAGGCTATTTCCGGGTTGACCATCAATGTCTTCATAAGATACCTGCGACTGAGGAAGGCGGCGGAACTTTTGATCAACACAAGCAAAACGATTGTAGAGGTCACTTACATCACAGGGTTTAATGACCTTAGGTATTTTAGGGAGCAATTCTCCAGGCTATTTGGGATGACCCCATCCGAATTTATCAGACGTTACAGAAAACCTTTGGGAAATAAGATCATAAAGGATACGTAATAGATTAGACGAGCTCCTTGATACAAAAAAGTCGGATTTGTGTAAAAGAAAGTCTATTTGGTGCAAGGCGACATGCAGGGCAGCTATTAAATTTGTGGAAATAAATTGCTTGCAGCTATGTCAGTCTCCAGAAGAAGTATCCTGAAAGGCCTTGCATTGGGCCTCCCCGCATTGCATTATGGACCCGGCGCGTTGGCGTTGAAAGATGGGATGCCCGGCAAGCTGCCTTCAGGCGGTGATAAATTCCAGGTTCTCCAGGACGGCCCGTTCGCGCCAACGAGGGCTTCCTTACGGGCGTATCAGATCCCCGACTGGTTCCGGGATGCGAAGTTCGGTATCTGGGCGCACTGGGGTCCGCAGTCGGCCGTCGAATACGGCGACTGGTATGCCCGCAATATGTATATGCAGGGGGAGAAACAATATGACTATCATGTAAAGACCTATGGCCATCCTTCCAAATTCGGGTTTAAGGACACCATTCCGAACTGGACGGCGGAGAAGTTCGATCCCGATTATTTAATGGGTTTGTATAAGAAGGCGGGCGCCAGATATTTCATGAGCATGGGGGTGCACCACGACAATTTCGACCTTTGGGATTCTAAGTACAACCGCTGGAACGCGGTGAACATGGGTCCGCGCAAGGACATCGTGGGCATGTGGAAAAAGGCGGCGCAAAAACACGGAATGAAATTCGGTATCAGTGATCACCTGTGGATCACATACAAGTGGTTTTCCACGAGCAAAGGCAGCGATAAAGACGGGCCAATGGCCGGGGTCCCGTATGACGGGGCTGACCCAAAGAACTTTGAATACTACGGCAAATGCGAGGAGGTCTTCCGGAACCTGGAATGGCAGGAGAACTGGATCCCGGAAGCCTGGAAACAGCATTGGTTTGACAGGATCAAAGATCTCGTGGACAAATACGAGCCCGATCTTTTATATTGTGACGGGCACATGCCCTTTGAGGAACACGGGCTGGCTATCCTGTCGCACCTATACAACAAGAGCGCGGCGAAGAACGGAGGGATAACGCAGGCCGTCTACACGAGCAAACGTCCGGAGGATTCCGCAAAAGGTACGGGCATCTGCGTCTTCGATGTGGAACGCGGTGTCGTTGAGTCCATATGGCCATCGCCATGGCAGACGGATACCTGCATCGGCGACTGGCATTATAACAAAGAACGGGTAGGAAATTATAAATCTCCCAAGACGGTGGTCGACCTCCTGGTGGATATCGTCAGCCGCAATGGCAACCTGATGTTGAATTTTCCCTTGCCGGCCAGCGGCATGCTGGATAATGACGAACTGACGGTGCTGGATGGCATCACCCGGTGGATGGCCGTCAACAGCGAGGCGATCTATGCGACGAGGCCGTGGAAGCTGTTTGGCGAAGGGCCCGCAGCGGATGCCGCTTCCGACAAGAATAAGAAAGCAGCCGCTTTTAATGAAGGACACCGGAAGGATATGGCATATGAGGATGTGCGGTTTACTACCAAGGGTAAGACACTGTATGCCTTTGTCATGGGGTGGCCGGACAAGGGGGGGCAGGTGACGATAAAGGCGCTGGCTTCGGCCGGAGCTGACAAGACCGGGACCATTGCGGATATCCAGCTGCTGGGACATGGGAAGGTAGACTTCAAAAGAGAAGAGGCTGGATTAAAGATCCAATTGCCCGGCCGAAAGCCCTGTGAACATGCCTTTGCCTTTAAGATCAGCGGCGAAGGCCTGGTGTAGCTTCCGCTTCCCGTTTACATGTAATGCAAATGATTATCCCGGTAAAATCCGGGCGTTTGGCCTGTGGCCCTCTTAAATATCCGTGCAAAATAGCTCAGGCTTTCAAACCCCGTTTCGGCAGCTATTTCTGCAAAAGTGAAATTAGTGGTCAGTATGAGGAACTGCGCCCTTTCTACGCGCTTCTGATTAATGAATTGCAGCGGCCTGAGCCCGGTGTGCTGGTAAAAAGACCTGGAGAAATAATCAGTGCTTAAGTTGGCCCTTCCAGCCAGCTCCTCTACAGTAATGTTTCCTGATAAGTTGGTCTGGATATGGTTGATAGCCTCCAGGATCCGGGAAGGTATCTCACTTTTTCTTCCTGCACGATACTGTTCGTCATGGAGAAATCGGGAAAGCAGTATCTGTATAATTCCCTGCGTTTCTATCAGGTTGCCCAGCGGCAATTGTGCGTTTATTTTGCGAAGGCTGCTGAGTACATTACTTTTTTCATACACTTTGGGATCGTCTGATTTTCGGAGGTCCCTACCGGGATTGATGGCCAGCAGCCTTTTAAAACAAGCCAGGTCGGCCCCGGTCGCTTTCACCTTCATCAGCTTCCTGTTATAAGCGAACAGGGAACTCCCGTCTGCCGTTTCTTCGATAAAATGTATGTAATATTGGCTGAGAAAGGACGGACAGGTTTGATTGACGATCGTGAAGCTGGGTATCAGGTAAAGAAAGCCTTTTTTCAGGGGCAGCGATTGATCGGGGTTGGATAGCATACCAGCCCCCTTATCTATCAGGTACAGCCGGTAGAAAGGGCTTACAACATTGTGATAATTCCAGCTTTTGTTCAAATGAACATGATCGGCATTCAATAAGGAAAAAGTGAGCCTGTTTTGCATTTGATAGTGCAATTAATAAAGCATAATTTTCGATTAAAACAACAAATGTCGGATTTGTGCACAATAAAGCCTTTTTTATAGCAATAAAATCTGCAGCTGATATTGCAACTTTGATATTATACGTCTTTATGAGATACATTGCTTTGCCGGTGCTCCTTGCCTCGTTTATCTGCCAGACCGTCGTCAGCCAGGACCTTTCGCTTGCCTCCCCCGACGGTCATATCCTTTTTCACTTAATAAATGATCCTGGCGGAATTGCCTACCATCTTAATTTCCGGCAAAAAGAGATTGTTTCCCGGGGACGCATGGGGTTTGAGTTTATGAATGAGCCGGCTTTGGGAACAGGGCTTTCCATAGTGAAGAAGGAGACATTCCAGGTGCGGAACTCCTGGTACCCCGCAGTCCGTAACAAACACGCACGGATGGACGACTGGTACAATAGTCTGAGGCTCCGGTTAAAAGAGGACACAGGTCTGCGGCGGTCCCTGGAGCTGGAAGTGCGGGCCTACGATGACGGCATCGCTTTCCGTTACAAGCTGCCCGCCGCCGCCGGCATCGGCGACAGGGTCATTACCCGGGAGCTTACAGGCTTCCCATTTCCCGGCAATGCAAAGGCATGGGTGGCTCAATACGGCGGCTATGCCACCTCCCAGGAATCCGAATTCAGGCCCGTCTGGCTGCGCGATCTCACGCGACAGACAGTGGCGGGCCTTCCCATGCTGATCGAGGTAGATACGTCCGTTTTTGCAGCCGTCACGGAAGCCGCCATCGATCATTACCCGGGGTCCTACATCGGCAGCGATTCCCTGCAGGATGGCCGCGTCATGCTGACCACCCGGCTTGCCCCGTTGCCCGGGGAGCCGGTTGACGGCGCAAAGGCCCGCTTCGACGACAGTGTGTATACGCCCTGGCGGGTGATCATGCTGGCCGAAAGCCCGGGAAAATTGATAGAATCCGGCCTCATCGAAAACCTGAACCCTCCCTGTGCCATTAAGGACCCGTCATGGATAAAGCCCGGCATCAGCGCCTGGGATCACTGGTGGAGCGGGGAGGTCAAAATGGATATGCCCACTATCCGGCAATATATCGACCTTGCCGCCAGCCAGGGCTGGCCCTATATGCTGGTCGACTGGCAGTGGTATGGCGCTTTCAACGATCCGCGCGCTGATATTACCCGCACCGCACCCCAGCTGGATATGCCTGCACTCCTGGCCTATGCCGCAAGCAAACATGTCAGGTTGTGGCTCTGGCTGTATAGCTCCGACGTCAACAGGAACAACAATTACGAAAAAGCATTTGCCCTGTACGAAAAATGGGGTATCGCCGGGGTCAAGATCGATTTTATGGACAGGGACGACCAGCAGATGGTCGACTGGTACCATAGGATCATCAAGGCCGCCGCCGATCACCACCTGCTCATTGACCTCCATGGTGCTTACAAACCGGATGGCATCAGCCGTACCTACCCCAATCTGCTCACCCGGGAGGGCGTGATGGGAGAGGAATACAGCAAGTTCTCCAACAGGATAACGCCCGAACATAATGTCACGCTTCCCTTTACCCGGATGCTGGCCGGCCCCATGGACTACACACCGGGCGGTTTTATCAACGTTACCCCGGAGGAATTTCGCCAGGGGTCGCCGACCCAGGTAAAAAACACCCGCGTGGCGGAATTGGCCAAATTCGTTATCTATGAAAGCCCTTTCACCGTCTACTGCGATGCCCCCGAACATATAATAGGACAGCCCGGCGCCGATTTTCTCCGGCTGGTAAAGACTGTCTGGGATGATACGAAGGTCCCGGCCGGCTACCCCGGTAAATACATTGTCGTTGCCAGACGCAGCGGCAGCCGGTGGTTCATAGGGGCAATGACCAACGGGGAAGAGCGGGAAATCACCCTAAACCTTGATTTCCTTCCCAAAGGAAATCACCGGCTGGTGAGCTGGGAAGACGCAGCGGACGCCGGCACGCATCCTCAAAATCTCGTTAAAAAAACCCGAAGGATCACAAGCAATACCCCGCTGCGGATCACGATGGCGAAAGGAGGCGGATTTGTGGCATATCTTGACCAGCAATAAGAATGGTTCTTAAAAAGGAATACTATTCATGAAAGCAATTTTGACTATTTCGGCAATATTTCTTGCGGCGATTACGTACGCCCAGGATTATCGCAACTTCCCGATGTGGAACGCTAAACTTTCCATCGAAGAAAGAGTGAACGATGTGGTAAGGCGTTTGACGCTGGAAGAGAAAGTAAAGCAAATGCTGAATGCGACGCCGGCAGTGCCACGACTGGGCATTCCTGCTTACGACTGGTGGAATGAAACGCTTCATGGCGTCGCGAGAACGCCGTTTGCAGTAACATCCTATCCGCAGGCAATTGGCATGGCCGCGACATGGGACACCAATTCATTATATCGCATGGCCGATTATTCGGCATTGGAAGGCCGCGCCATCAACAACAAGGCAATTGAGCTGGGAAGGACGAATGAAAGGTACGTTGGCCTGACATATTGGACGCCCAACATCAATATCTTTCGCGACCCCCGCTGGGGCCGCGGCCAGGAAACATATGGTGAAGACCCTTTCCTGACCGCCATGCTTGCACGCGCATTTGTCCACGGTCTGCAGGGCGACGATCCCAAATACCTGAAGGCAGCGGCATGTGCCAAACATTTTGCCGTCCACAGCGGTCCGGAGCCATCCCGCCACGTCGATAATTTCAACCCCTCGGTGTATGATCTGTGGGATACTTATTTGCCTGCTTTCAGGGAACTGGTTACAAAGGCGAATGTCGCCGGCGTAATGTGCGCATATAACGCGGTGAATACGCAGCCCTGCTGTGCAAACGATCTGTTGATGAATGATATTCTGCGCAGACAATGGAAATTCACCGGCTATGTGACAAGTGACTGCTGGGCCATCGATGATTTCTTCAGATACCATAAGACCCACAAAGAACCTGTGGCAGCCGCAGTGGACGGCGTTATGCACGGTACTGACATTGAATGCGGCACTTCCGTTTACTATACATTGCTGGATGCAGTAAAGAGTGGTTTGATAAAAGAGCAGCAGCTCGACGTCTCTTTACGCCGGTTGTTCACCATTCGTTATCGTTTGGGTATGTTCGATCCGGTGGAGATGGTCAGGTATGCGCAAACGCCTTTTTCTGCCTTGGAAGCGCCGGCACATGGCGCTCATGCGTTGAAGATGGCAAGGCAGAGCATTGTGCTGCTGAAGAATGAGAACGGCACTTTACCTTTGAAGAGGTCAGTGAAGAAGATTGCGGTACTTGGCCCTAATGCTGATAACAGGATCGCCGTCCTGGGAAATTACAACGGGACCCCCTCAAAAGTTGTTTCGCTGTTGGACGGAATAAAGGAAAAGCTCGGTGGGAAGGTTGAGCTCGTCTACGAGCCGGCCATTAATTTCATTGATGACACGATGATGGTCTATGAAGACGCAACGGATCAATACACCTGGGAGGGTAACAAAGGTTTCAAAGCGGAATATTTTGACAACCGGGAATTGCGGGGCACGCCCGTCGTTGTAAAGAATGAAAGCGGCATCGATCATTCCTGGCAGGAAGGCCAGAATGTCGTTGAAGGGATCAGGGCAAACAATTTTTCCGTTCGCTATACCTCAAACTTCACGACGACGAAAGATGGTTACTTCACATTTGAAGTGGAGGCAGACGACGGATACCGCTTGTTTATCAATAATAATCAGGTTATTGACGCATGGCAGCGCAACCGGTGGGGCGCCAGGACCTATAAGCTGGAAACCAGGAAAGATGCTGTTTACAAGCTTGTATTGGAATATTGGCAGGGTGAAGGCAAAGCCAATGTCTCCTTAAGAGGAGGAAGTTTTAAGAAGACGGATTTCGCTGCCGTTGCAAACAAAGTGAAAGATGCGGATGCGATCATTTTTGCGGGAGGCATCTCGCCGCAGCTGGAAGGGGAAGAGATGCCGGTAAATGCGCCGGGCTTCAACGGTGGCGACAGGACATCTGTTGCATTGCCCGCCGTGCAGACAGAATTGATGAAAGCGCTGAGATCCACCGGAAAACCCGTTGTGTTTGTGATGATGACCGGCAGCGCGATTGCGATTCCATGGGAAGACGAGAACATACCGGCCATCATTAATGCATGGTATGGTGGGCAAAACGCAGGCGCCGCTATTGCTGATGTGCTGTTCGGCGACTATAATCCCGCCGGACGGTTGCCGGTGACGTTCTACAAAAGCGATACGGACCTTCCTTCCTTCTCAAGCTATGATATGACAGGGAGAACGTACCGGTATTTTAAAGGAGAAGCGCTATACCCCTTCGGTTACGGGTTAAGCTACTCCAGGTTTGCCTACAGCGGATTAAAAACCCCATCCGGAATTACACGAAATAAGAGCCTGACAGTCACCGCGACGGTCCGTAATATGGGAGCAATGGATGGCGAGGAAGTGGTAGAGTTATATGTTTCATACCCGGAGGTTCGGGAAAGGGCCCCGATCAGGTCTTTAAAAGGGTTTAAGAGAATTTTTCTCAAGGCAGGCGGCGCGCAGGTGGTAACTTTTACGCTGTCGCCGGAACAATTATCACTCACCGATGAAAAGACCGGGGCCTTCCACCAGCCTAAAGGAAAAATGGTGCTTAGCGTCGGCGGGGGACAGCCAGGAGTAAAGAACAAAACGACGTCCAACGTTATTAGTAAAGATATATACGTACGATAGATATGAAAAGAAGAGACTTGATCAAAGGTCTGGCCGCCACATTGCCTGCCTGGTACCTTTCGAAAGCTTCCGCCGGCATTTTGCCCGCTCCCTATGCCCCTTTTCGCCCGGACTGGCATTCGCTGGCAGGTTACAAAGTGCCCGACTGGTACAGGGACGCCAAATTCGGTCTGTGGGCCCATTGGGGACCCCAATGCCAGCCGGAGCACGGCGACTGGTACGCACGCGGCATGTATGAAGAGGGGAGCGATGACTATAAATTCCATGTGGCGAAATATGGCCATCCGTCGAAATTCGGTTTCAAAGACGTGATCAATGAATGGAAGGCGGAGAAATGGAACCCGGATCAATTGGTGGAGCTGTATAAAAAAGCCGGCGCCAAATACTTCGTGGCGCTGGCAAACCATCACGATAATTTCGACCTGTACGACAGCAAATATCAATCCTGGAATTCGGTGAAGATGGGGCCTAAGAAAGACCTCGTCGGCGGTTGGGCCCGGGCCGCCAAAGCGCAGGGCCTGCACTTCGGTGTCAGCGTGCACGCTTCCCATGCCTGGCGATGGTACGAGACGGCACAGCGCAGCGATAAGAACGGACCGCTGGCCGGCGTGCCCTATGACGGCAACATAACAAAGACGGACGGCAAGGGAAAATGGTGGGAAGGGTTTGACCCGCAGGAATTGTATGCCCAGCATCATCCGCTGAGCAAGGATAGTTTGATCGATGGCAGCATACATGGACAATGGGGGTGGGGCAATGGCGTCGCCGCCCCTTCCAAAGCCTACTGCGAAAAATTCTTCCGGCGGACGATCGAGCTCATCGATAAATACCAGCCCGATCTCCTGTATTTTGACGACACGGCCCTTCCCTTATGGCCCGTCAACGACGCGGGCCTGCGCATCGCTGCACATATGTACAATGACAGCATCGCCCGCCACGGCAAGCTGCAGGCCGTGATCAATGGGAAGATCCTGGACGAGCAACAACGGAAATGCATGGTGTGGGACATCGAGCGGGGCGCCAGCAACAGCATCGAGCCCTTTGTCTGGCAGACGGACACCTGCATAGGTGAATGGCATTACGACCGGCGGGTGTACGACCAAAAAAGATACAAGTCTGCAGCCATGGTCATCGGGATCCTGGCGGATGTGGTAAGTAAAAATGGCAACCTGCTCCTGAATATCCCCGTCCGGGGTGACGGCACCATCGACGAGCTCGAGCTGGCCGTCGTGCAGGACATCGGGAAATGGATGCAGGTCAACAGCGAGGCCATCTATGCCACGCGGCCCTGGAAGGTCTTCGGTGAAGGCCCCGTCATCGCCACCGCCGCGCCTTTGCATGCACAGGGCTTCAACGAAGGAAAGGGCAAACCCCTGGGCGCGGAAGACTTCCGCTTTACAACAAAAGGCAATACCCTCTATGCGATCTTTTTCGGATGGCCCGACAGCAGGCAGGTGACCATCAAATCCCTGGCCGGCAACGGGAAACCCGCCAACGTGACGATGCTGGGACACGGCGATCTGGAGTGGAAGCAGACCACGGAAGGTTTGTCCGTCACGCTGCCGGATCAACGCCCTTGTGACAACGCATATACTTTAAAAATAAACGGAGCAATTTAATTACAGCCTATGTTCAAGAATTTCATAAAGACTACCCTCCGGAATTTATCAAAGCACAAGGCGCTTTCATTTATATCCTTTTCCGGGTTATCCATAAGCATAGCAGCAGGCATGCTTATCTTGATGTGGGTGAATTACCAGTTTAGTTTTGACAAAGCTTATCCGGATTCTGATAATATTTACCGCATATACTCGCACATATCGATGAGCGGAAATAATTTCACTTCCTCGATGGCCCCACCACCCCTGGCCGATTTGCTTAAAAGAGAATTCCCCGAAGTAACAGCCGCAACACGTGTGTGGAAATATAACAATCAGGCTGTGAGCAATGAAGGGAACGGACAACCCCTCAAAGTCTTTAACGAAGAAGTTTACCAGGCCGACTCGACTTTCTTTCAGGTGTTTGGCTTCAAATTGCTTCAGGGTGGGAGTGCGGAAGAATCTTTATCCAGGCCAAACACGATCGTTATTACCAGGAGTATGGCAATAAAGTTCTTTGGTGAAGAAGCATTTGTTAAAGGGACGATCCCGGGCAAAAGCCTTACGATCACCATCGACGGGTATCGATTGCCTTGCAAAATCACTGGAATTACAGACGACATGCCGGGAAATGCCCATTTCCACTATCGCATTATTTTATCCAATGTGACGGACCCCTGGAACCAATCCCAGGTGTGGGTTGATAATACCTACTATACCTATATTTTATTGAGAAAAGGCGTCGACCCGAAAATAGTCGAAGCCAGGATTCCGTCGGCGGTCAGATCATACCTCGACCCTCAGTTAAGGAGCAGTTTTGGTACAGGCTATGATGATTTGAAAAACAAAGGAAATTACTGGGAATATAAGCTGCAGCCCTTGACCGGCATCCACCTGCACGCTGATTTTGAAAGAGAGCTTGAGCCGGGTGAAAGCATAGGCAACGTTTATATTTTGATCGCCGCGGCTATCTTTTTAATAGGTATGGCATGCATTAACCATGCAAATCTGTCAACCGCCGGGTTCATACAACGGGCAAAGGAATTTGGGGTCAGAAAGACTTTGGGATCGTCGAAGTTAAAGGTCGTTCTGCTGGTGTTCACCGAAACAGGAATGGTGAGTTTAATGGCTGGGCTGACGGCCATTTTATTGATCGCTTTATTTCTTTCGCCATTTCAAAGTATAATGAGGACCCAACTACCGAAAGATGTCCTTACAAACGGATTGAACTGGACAATATTCATTTCCTTATTGCTCGTAGTCGGTTTATTAGGAAGTATCTACCCCGCCTTTTACCTGTCTTCGCTGAATGTGGTAAGTTCCATTAAAGGAAAAATTGCTCCGCGGAAAAGGTTGATAAATTTTAAGAGCACGCTGATTGTTATGCAATTCTTCATGTTCATAGGCCTTGCCGTATGTACAGACCTGGTCTTTCAGCAATTAAAGTATATGCGGGAAAAAGACCCTGGCTTTAACAAGGAGAATATCGTTGTGATCGATGATCCGTCTATGCTGATCGGAGATAGGAGCAGCGCCTTTGTAAATGAACTTAAAAACAATCCAAAAATTATATCTGCCAATATCTGCATGAACTACCCTGGCAGTGGGAACGATAATTTCCCGATTTCAGCTAACTCCAAATTGGGGACGCCGGACCATCTCCTGACTAATTTCAGCGTGGGATATGATTTTCTGCGAACGTTTGGGATCTCATTGCTGGAGGGGAGGGATTTTAATAGGCAGATGGATAATGACACCGTGCAAAGAGTTATCCTTAACGAGGCGGCTGTAAAAGAGCTGGGCCTGCAAAACCCCATCAACAGCTTTATAAACACTAAATACCTCAACGCCCTGGATATAAAGAATAAGAGATATGAAGTGATCGGGGTAGCTAAAGATTTCAATTTTCAATCCCTTCATAAAGCTATTCACCCTGTCGCGCTCTTTCTGAGAAATCAAGGTACTTATATCTCGGTAAGAATAAAAGGAGGCGATCCCGCCGGCACGCTTTCCTTTATAAAAAGCACCTGCAGGACTTTCATGCCGGGCGCTCCCTTTGAATATCATTTCTTAAATGAGACCATTGATCAGTTGTATAAGACCGAAGCGGTGTTAAGCGGCATGCTGAGCATATTGACCGGCCTGATCATCCTGGTGGCAGTTATGGGATTGACCGGGCTTACATACCTGACAATACAACAACGAAAAAAGGAAATAGGTATCCGGAAAGTCATCGGCGCTTCGGTATTAGAGATACTGTTTTTATTCTCCCGGGAATATATAAAATGGATAATTATCTCCTTTGTGCTGGTAACGCCTGTGGCTTATTTTATAATGGACAAATGGCTGCAGGGCTTTGCCAACAGGATCGATATAAGCTGGTGGGTATTTGGCATCGCATGTCTGGCAGCAATGATCGTTTCACTGGCGACCATCTGTTTCCAAACGGTAAGGGCGGCAATGGCTAATCCGGTGAGCTCTCTGCGAACAGACTGAAAACGAATTCGATAAGATCAAAACTGCCGCTAATTCTGCCCCATTAACAAATATTTAGACAAATTTACTTGTCTTAATGTAAAGTTTGCTTTACTTTTAGTAAAACAAGCATTACAATGAAAAAACAACCCCTACTGCCCCATGGTTTTAAAAAGATCGGGTGGATAATTTTCGCTCCCGCCTTTATTTATTGGCTATTGATCTTGATTTTTAATGATGGCAACCTGACTATTTTTAATAAGGACTTTAGCATGAAGCTGCCGGCGATCGTAAGCCAGGAATTTGGCAGCAAGCATACACAATTCTTTACACTATTCGAAACAGAGCCTACGCTCACCATTATCATTGCTGCATTATTGATCAGCTTGATATTCATCGCATTTTCCAGGCAAAAGCAGGAAGATGAGTTTGTCGGTTCCCTGCGTTTAAACTCGTGGCTGTGGGCCGCATGGATCAATTCAGCGCTTTTGCTTTTGGCGGATTTATTTATATATGGCGAACCATTCATGTCGATAGTGGAAATTAATTTATTCACCCTCCTGATCATCTTCATCATCCGGTTTCACTATCTGTTGTATAAATATTCAAGATCATGACCAATACCATTAAAGTACAACGGGCCATTAAGAATATTACGCAGGAGGAGCTGGCTAAAGCAATCAGTGTTAGTCGCCAGACGATTAATGCCATGGAGGGGGGAAAGTATGTGCCGTCCACCGTTCTGGCATTGAAGCTTGCAAAATTCTTTGAGGTGACAATAGAGGAAATTTTTAAGTTGGAAGAGGGGGATTGATGGAGAGCTATTCGAAGAACGGCACCCCTGGGATCGCATATTTCTTCATCCCGGCTTCATTGATCTCTACCCCGATGCCTGGCTTATCCGATACGGTCATAAAACTGTCTTTCACCCATTCTCCGTCATAGGTCACGATCTCTTTGAACATGGGGTCGGTGTGAAAGTAAGACTGCCATTCCATGATCATGAAATTAGGCACGGATGCGCAAACGTGCGCCGACGCCATAGCGCCCAGGAAGGAGGCCACCATATGGGGTGCGAAGGGGACATAGTATAGATGAGCCAGGTTGGCGATCCGTTGCCCTTCCCCCAGGCCGCCGCATTTCTGCAGGTCAGGCATGACGATATCCACGGCGCCTGTTTCCATCATTCTCCTGAAGCCGTACGCGAGGTAATGGTTCTCCCCGGCGCAGATAGGCGTGCTGGTGGATTCGGTGATCAGCTTATACGCCTCCACGTTCTCGGCAGGTATGGGCTCTTCCAGCCACATGAGGTTCAGGGGCTCCAGCCTTTTGGCAATGGCCTGCGCAGTCACTGCATCATAGCGGCCATGCATATCTGCGCAGATATCGATGTCCGGCCCCACCGCTTTGCGCGCGGCAGTCAGCTGGTCGTACATGCGTTGCAGCTCCGCGGGACTGGCGGTCCAGTTATATCGGTCGTATTTGTGAGGGTCGTTGGCCTGATCGAGGTCGAATTTCATAGCGTTGAAGCCCATGCTCTTTGCCTTCGTGGCGGCCTCGGCAAAATCCTCGGCCGTAGGCAGTTTGCGCTGGTACAGCGCAGTGTCGCAATACACCCGGACCTTATCCCGGAACTTACCGCCCAGCAGCTGGTACACCGGCAGCTGCAAGGCCTTGCCCGCGAGATCCCACAGGGCGGCTTCTATGGCCGACAATACGGCTACATACATACCGGCCTGCGCCCCCTGGAAAAATCCTGATTTACGGATGTCTTCAAAAAGACGGTGTACGTTCAACGGGCTTTTCCCTTTGAGGCGTTCACCGAAATTCTTCACCAGGTAATAGGTGCCGGGAATGGCATCCACGCCTTCGCCGCAACCCCAGATGCCCTCGTTGGTATAGATCTTTACGAACAGGCTGCCCGTGATATAACCACATTTCACATCGGTGATCTTCAGGTTGGAAGGGGAGGACGCTTTGGGCGTTCGATCTACCGCTTGTTCATATCCCTTTCCGAACGCCGGCAAGGTCAATAGTGGTGACAGGGCGGCGGCCAGGGTGGCTTTGGATAAGAATGATCTTCGGGAAGTTTGGTTGGTCATTGCATTTATTTTTGGGTTTACCATGTTCTGCCTTTTAAAAATTCCTGTATCTGGCTCCTGGATACAGGCAGTTCATTGATGTGATCATTCAGCCATCGGGAGAAATCCCTTTCTATTTCGTCGCTCCAGCGCGAGTCTATCTGGCCAGGGGTATATTTCCCTTCGCGCAGGCGCTGGTGCCCGAACAGGTCGCGCAGGCGCACGATCTCCGAGGTCTTTACTACGCTTTCCGCCAGGTGGGGCGGGATGAAGATGACGCCGCCGTCCCTTCCCAACACTACATCGCCGGGCATGACGGTGGCCTTGCCGATGCGCGTAGGCCGGTTGATGCCGACGAGGGTAGTATTCAATTCGCCTTCGGGATTGTTCAGGTGGTGTGAAGGATGATAGCTGCGGAAGAAGGACGTGAAGGAGCCGATCTCTTTCAATCCTTTGATGTCGCGTATGGCGCCATCGTATACGATGCCGTTGCCCGTTTTCGCATAAATGGAATTGCCGAGGTTATCCCCGATGGTTGGGCCGTCCTCATAGGCATCGAACTGGTCCACCACGTATACATCCCGCTTCACCAGCAGGTCGATCGGCCACGAATTCTGGGATTTCACTCTCTTGTCCCGCACGCCGAATTTGTCGATGACGCGGTGTATGTCCGGCCGGCCAGGCATGAAGATGGCGGTCACTGCGCGACCCACCAGCACGCTGTCGGGGTTGATGGTCTTCCATTCTCCATCGTACTGGTGCTTGTAATGTTCGTTCCGCAGTACCGCCCAGGCTTCTTCGAGGGTCACCAGCTTCATCCGGTCGAGAATGCTGTCGGCCACTTTCGGCCTTCCGTCGGCGAAACGTTCACCATGCCATTCAGGCGTCAGGGCGATGAGCTCTTCGCGGGTGATCTGCTGACTATAGGTTGCCCCACACAGTAAAAATGACAACAGCGTCGGCAGCCAGTATTTTTGATAGGATGTCATAGCTTTGATTTTTGTTTTTTACGGGTGATAGGTTTGACGGGTTCGGCCGCTGTGTGATCAGACGAGCTGCTGTATTTCTGCTGCAGGCTGGCGATGGCCGTAAATTCATCGGACATCTTGGAGCTGAGCTTTTCAAATATCCCGAAGTAATCGGCATACACGGCATGACGCTGTTTGTCCGGCTTGTATACATCAGGCAGCTCAACGGTCCGGGCCGCCTCATCCAGCGATCTGTAAATACCCATTTCGGTGGCGCTCAGCAGGAAGGCGCCGAAACTGACGCTGTGCGATCGCTGCCGTACACGAACGGGCCGGTTATACATATCGGAGATCATCTGGGTCCAGAAGGGGATAGTGCCGAAAGTGCCGTTGACCGAAAGGCTTTTGATCGTCCGCTGCTCGCCGAGAGTTTTGCCGATGCTGTATATTTCGTACAGGATACCTTCGATGGTAGCTCTCACGAAATGTTTTCGTTCATGCCGGATGTTCAGCCCGAAATAGGCGCCCCGGGCATCCGCATTCCAGATAGGGGCGCGTTCGCCCAGCAGGTAGGGGAGGAACAACAGTCCGTCGGAACCCGCAGGCACTTGAGAGGCTTCTTCCACCAGCTGTCGCATACTGTTCTCCATATCGTAGGGATGGGTGAAGTCCCCGAACTGCCGGGTGAACCATTCAAAAATATTTCCGGCGTTATTGGTAGGCCCGCCGGACACATAGCAATTTTCGGTAAGCAGGTAGTTGAAGAAACGCATTTGTTCATCTTTCAATACCGTAGGACCCATTACCCTCACCGCCCCGCTGTCTTCAATGGTGATAGTAGCCTTGCCTTCGCCTTTCACGCCGTCGCCCAGCGTGGCCAGACAGCCGTCACTGGAGCCGATGAGTATCTTCGTTTCCGCCGGCAGGCCAAACGATTGCTGGTAAGCCTTTTTCAGTTTGCCGGCGGTGGTAAACACGGGCGCCAGGTCCGGTAGCTGCGAAGCCGTAATGCCGGCATACTTCAATGCGTCGGCTTCCCAGCCAACGGTATGAATATTCAACAGACCGGTGGCGGAGGCAATGCTGTGATCCACCAGGTACTCCCCGGTCAGTTGATGAATGATATAACTTTTGATCGACAGGAATTTACTGGTCTGCCGGAAGCGCTCTTTATCCCGGTGCCTGATCCAGGCTATTTTCAACAGGGGCGACATAGGATGGATGGGCGTGCCGGTGGCCTCATACAACCGTTTGCCAAGCGCCGACTGACGCAGTTCCTGCGCCTCTTTCTTGGCGCGGTTGTCGGCCCAGGTGATAGCATAGCCCAGGGGACTGCCGCTTTTATCCACCGCTACCACGCTGTGCATGGAGGCGCTGAAACAAATGCAGGCCACCCGGTACTTTTTAGGATGGATGCATTCGTTCAACAGGTTTTTCAGCAGGTAGAGGGTGGTAATGAAGATTTGCTCCGGGTCCTGCTCGCTGTAGTCGGGTTCCGTATGAAAGGTAGGATGATGACCTTTCATCGAGCCGATGACTTTGCCATTGAGGTCGAAGGCGAATACCCTTACGCCGTTGGTGCCCAGTTCAATCGTGATAATGCATGCTATGCTCGGTTTCATGAGTATTTTAATTATTTATTACGCAAATGATTTTTTCTGTACTCACTGGGCCTGAAGCCGGTGAGCTTTTTGAACGTGGTGGAAAAATGCTGGGACGAATAAAAGCCCGTGTCCAGCGCTATGTCCGTTACGCTGATCTCCGGCCGCTTCAACAGCTTGATAGCCTCGGAGATCCGGATATTGATCAGGTAATTGATGGGCGTAAAGCCCGAATAGCTTTTTACTCTTTCATTGAATAGGGTAGTGCTCATTCCGACCATGGCAGCCATTTCTTCCACCGCCCATTGATGCGCCAGGTTCTGGCGCAGCATCTTTTCCAGGTGCATGAATGTTTTCGGGAAGTCGCGGCCGGAATAGCTTTGCCTGGTCATTTGCCGGGTGGTCTGTATCAGCAGCTCGGCCGCCTGGTGATTGACGCGGGCCTGGTAACCGATCTCCTGACCCAGGAGCTCCGCATGTATGCATTTGAGGATCTTGCCGGCTTCACTGAACCTCGATAAGGCGGGAGACCGGTTCAGCGACAATATCTTGCCGATGGCGGCGCCCTCGCTTTCCGACAGGCCGCTCCATGCGCCCGGCAGCATAGGGCCATTCGCCGGCTTTTGCAAACGCAGTTGGATCCAGGTAAAGGCGCCGATCTCTAATATACCCTTGTCGCTGCCGAACGCATTACCAGGCAGCACCAGGGCGACATCGCCGGGGTAAAAGATATAAGGCTGGTGATCGATGCACCATTCAAACCGGCCCTCTATTATATAATATATCCTGATGCCTTCGCCGGTAGCGGTAGGAAAAGCGTCAAGCTGGATGGCGCCATTTTTTTTCGCGCCCATTTCGAGTATATAGGGGAATGGGCGCAATTCTGCCGAGATACCTTGTTGTAGCGCAAATTGATTCATATGGCTTGATCTGACGAGGGCCTATATAAAGGAAAGGAATTTATTCATCAAGTAGGTGCAAAATTCAACTTTGTTTTATTTTGGAAGTTTTTGCCGGTAATTGCCGATAATTTGCTGGCGCTAATGATTGCTCATCAAAACAACTGGCTATATGAAAAAGCACACCAACGGCAGGCCTGCCTGCTACACCAGGCTATGGCTGCTTTGCGTTCTTCTTTTATTACTATCCACCGCTCATGCTCAAATCGTTACGGGCGCCGTATCGGATGAAATGGGCACGAAGCTTTCACGGGTTTCTGTCGTCGTAAAAGGCACATCAAAGGGAACTACCACAGACAACGACGGTAAGTACAGCATACCCGCCCCGGGTAATGCCACGCTTGTGTTCAGCTCAGTAGGGTATAAGGTCGCGGAAGTGGGTGTTGCCGGCCGTACGGTAGTCAACGTGTCGATGACGGCTGACCGCCGGAACATGGACGAGGTGATCGTAACGGCCCTGGGCATCAGGCGACAATCCCGGGGGCTGGGCTATGCCGCCACCAATGTCAAGCCGGAAGAGCTGACGGTCAACCGGACCAGCAATGTCATGAATGCCCTGCAGGGCAAGGTGGCCGGGGTGAACATCTCCTCATTGGGCTCGGGACCGGGCGGTACCTCGAAGATCCGCATCCGCGGTCAGTCATCTCTTTCCGGCCAGAACAATCCCCTGATCGTTATCAACGGGGTGCCCGTGGACAATACCAATTTCAATGACAACGTCATCTCCGTAAAAGGCGGTGGCGTATTTGCAGACGGCGGCGACGGCCTCTCCAGCATCAACCCGGACGATATCGAGAGCATGACCATATTGAAAGGAGCGCCGGCGTCCGCGCTCTACGGCTCGCGCGCAAAGGACGGGGTGATCATGATCACGACCAAAACGAAGGGAAAGACAAAAGGCATCGGCGTCACCTACAACCTGAACTATACCAATGATAAACCCCTGGATTACACCGATTACCAGCAGCAATACGGCCAGGGCGAGGGCGGTGTCCGGCCAACTACGCCCAATCCTACTTCGGGAGAATGGTCCTTCGGGGAAAAGTTTGCGCCGGGCATGACGCAGGTCCTGTTCAATAACCTCACCGTGCCCTATCAACCCCAGGGCAAACGCATCAACGCATTCTACCGCCACGGACAGAATATGGCCAATACGGTGGCTATGGAGACCAGCAACGACAAGGGCGGCCTGCGCCTGTCGCTGAACAATACGGACAATAAGGGCATCATGCCCAACAATTCGTTCAACCGCAAGTCCATGAACCTGGGCTTCAGCTATAACCTCTCCGAACAATTGCTGCTGTCCGGCAATGTCAACTATTCCAGGGAATTCAATAAGAACCCGCCGAATATCACCAACCAGGACAATTCCATTCCCACCACTTTGATGGCCTTGTCGACGTCCATGCCGCTGGACGTGCTGAAAGCCAATAAGTACAATGCGGCGGGCAACGAGTATCCCTGGTCCCGGTTCACCAACCGCACCAACCCTTACTGGGTGCTGGCCGAACAGTTCCACAATATCAAGCGCGACCGCATCTTCGGGAATGTGGCCGTGAAATACAATATCCTGCCCTGGCTAAGCCTGCAGGGTCGTTTTGGACAGGATTACTGGTCGCGGGATGAAGATGTGAATAATTTCCCCACCGGCCAGGCTTCGAGGGCTGCTGCGCCTCCGGGCTTCGTCAATGGCGTGTTCACCCAGGAATCGCGCCGGTTCCGGGAAACGAACCTGGACTTCCTCGTGAATGCCAACAGGAAGTTCGGCGACCTGGAAGTAAATGTCAATGGCGGAGGAAACCGTATGCGCAAACGGTCGGACATCAACAACGTGGTGGTAACGGATTTTATCATCAGGGGCTTGTACACGGTACAGAACGGACGGGCAAAAGACCCCGTATATACATTGACGGAACAGGGTGTGAATTCCCTGTACGGTTCCGCGGAGCTGAACTGGCGGCGGACTTTCTATCTCAACGGCACGGTGCGTAACGACTGGTTCTCTACCCTTTCGCCGGCCAACAGGAGCATCTTGTATCCCTCCATTTCCGGCAGCTATGTGTTTTCGGAGCATCTGCCCAATGTTGGATGGCTCGATTTCGGTAAAGTAAGGGTGGGATATGCGGAAGTAGGCAGCGACGGCGACGTGGCGCCGTATTCGGACCAGCTGTTCTATACGGTCAATGCCAATTTTATCAACAACCCCAACGGCGTACCGGTACCGGTGGGCACCAGCAATATCAGCAACGGGGCGACGGGCACGACGTTGCCTAATCCCAATCTGAAGCCCAGCCGGGTGGCGGAAACGGAGGTGGGCCTGGAATTGCGGATGTTCAACAACAGGGTGAATGTGGACCTGGCGGCTTATCGGAAGATCACAAGGGACCAGATCGTTTCGGTGCAGATCTCCGATGCCTCGGGTTATTTCAACACGCCTATCAACAGTGGCAAGAGCAGCAATTACGGTCTGGAAGCCATGCTTAACCTGGTGCCGGTGCAAACCAGGAATTTCAAATGGGAATTTACGGCCAATACATCCTACAACAAGACCAAGGTGCTGAGCATCATCACCAGCACCAAGGGCGAGCGCATTACCACGGGCACGCACGTGTTCAACGGCGAGACCCGGCAGGTGGTTGGCGAAGAGATCGGGCAGATCGCCGGTTACGGATATGCACGCGATGCAAAAGGGCAGAGAATATTCCAGTCGAATGGCCTGCCCCTGCGTACTTCCCAGTTTATGCTGTTTGGCAGCGCCCTGCCCAAATGGGTAGGCGGTTTCCTGAATACCTTTAATTACAAGGGGTTCAATCTCACTGTCTTCATCGATTACAAGCTGGGCAATAAAATGCTGTCGGGCACCAACTTCAATGCCGTGCGCCATGGGCTGCACAAGATGACGCTGGAAGGCCGCTCGGGAGGCTTCAAAGGTGTGGGCGTGGACGCCAGCGGCAATCCCAATACGGCGGTAGCTGCGGTGCAGACCTATTGGGAGCACCTTCGCTCCCAGCAAATAGTCGAGCCGGTGATCTACAACGGCGGCTACTGGAAGGTGCGGCAGGTAAGTCTGGGCTACGATCTTACCAGATATATTCCGGCAAAATGGCCCCTCAAGGGATTGAAGCTGGACCTGGTCGCCAACAACGTCCTGCTGATCAAGAAATGGGTGGACAACATCGACCCGGAAACTTTTGGTTTCGGCTCGGACAACCAGGTAGGGCTTGAATCCCCCGGCCTGCCTACCACCCGCAGTTTTGGATTGAATTTGAATGTTAAATTCTAAAACTCCCGATCATGAGATCCAAGATTCTTCAACTCCTTAATAAGACGAATATGAACGTCGATAAAAAGATTGTAAGCTATAGTTTATCTGTTTTGTTCCTGCTCGCCATGACATCCTGTGAAAAAGGGCTGTCGGACCTGAATAAGAACAAGACCAGCCCCACTTCGCTGGACCCTGCGCTTTTGCTGAACCAGGCCATCATCAATACCTCCTACCCGGTGAAAACCCTGGTGTTCGATGTAGGCATCGTGCAGCAGATGGTGACACCCAACGGTGGGGTACTGGCAGGCGCCAATTTCAACCAGGACAGCCGCGACGTGACCACGCAACCATTGTGGACAGCGTATTACCAGAGCGTGATCAAGAATACGCATGATGCCCTGATGCGCTCGAAGGACCTTCCGGCGAGGAGCAACATGTACAATATGGCGCGCATATTCCAATCCTATGTTTTTATGATCCTGACAGATGAGTATGGCGACATCCCTTACCTGGAAGGCGGCGCCGGTCTCACAGACCGGGTACTGTTTCCCAAATATGACAAGCAGCAGGATATTTACCCGAAGATCATACAGGAGCTGACGGACGCGGCGGCAGCGCTGGACCCTGCAGGCGCCATCGAGTCGGGAGACGTGCTGTATGCCGGCAATGTAGGTCAGTGGAAGAAATTCGCTTATTCTCTGCTGTTGAGAGCCGGTATGCGACTGAGCAAAAAAGAATCCGCTAAAGCGCAGACCGCGGTACAGGCGGCCGTAGCCGGTGGCGTCATTACGGGCAATGCCGACAATGCCTATATCCGCCATGACGCCAACTTCACGCAGCCCATCGGAGGTACGCTCAACGGCAGCGAGGCCGCGAATTTCTACCTGACCAAGCCATTCGTGGACCAGCTAAAGAGCACCAATGATCCCCGCCTGCAATCCATAGCCATCCGGTATGTGGGCGCTGCCAGCGGGGCGGGCCAGACAGTTGCCGTGGGCAGCACCGATCCCACGAAACAGATAGGCATGCCGGTAGGATATGACAACGGGTCCATCGTAGCCAAAGCCCAGGCGGACGGACTGGCCAGCTTTTATGATTACAGCCAGGTAGATCGCCGTAGAATAGTAAAGATCTCTTCGCCTGTGTTCCTGGTCACTGCGGCGCAGACGAACCTCCTGCTGGCCGAGGCCCGCTTCAGGGGATGGATCACCAGCAGCACGGCTGATCAATATTTCTCTGACGGTATCAGGGCGCATATGGACCAGATGGCGCTATACGACCCTAATTCCGCCGTCGCCGGTCCTGATCGCGAAGCTTACGTCACCGCCCACCCGCTGACCGCCGGCAATGAGCTGGAACAGATCAATACCCAGTATTGGATCGCTTCTTTTCTAAATGGTCCCGAAGCCTTTGCGAATTTCAGAAGGAGCGGATTCCCGGCCCTGACAGCCAATCCTTACGGGCAGCCCAATAATCCGGATGTACCCAACGGCACTTTCATCAGAAGACTTACCTATCCTACTTCCGAATTGAGTGTAAATACCACCAACGTGAATGAGGCGATCACAGATCAGGGCCCTGATAAGCTTAGCACCCAGGTGTGGTGGGATAAACCATAACAACCATGAGCAACGAAAAGAAACTGAGAAGCCACGACTGGTTCGGTAAATCCGACAAAATGGGATTTGTACACCGGTCATGGTTCCGTACCCAGGGCTATCCCGACGATTATTTCGTGAACAGACCGGTGATAGGCATCTGTAATACCTGGAGCGAGCTGACTCCCTGCAACGGCCACCTGAGGGATTTTGCCGAAGTGGTGAAACGCGGCGTGCTGGAAGCCGGCGGCTTCCCCGTGGAGTTCCCCGTGACCTCGCTGGGCGAGACGGTGATGCGTCCTACTTCGATGCTGTTCCGCAACCTGGCCAGCATGGACACCGAGGAAAGCATTCGGGCCAATCCCCTCGACGGAGTGGTGCTCCTCACCGGCTGCGACAAGACCACTCCCAGCACCTTGATGGGCGCCTGCAGCGTAGACCTGCCTACCATCATCGTGCCCGGCGGCCCCATGCTCAACGGGCGCTTTCGCGGAGAATGCATCGGCAGCGGCTCCTTCAACTGGATGATCAAAGAGAAACAGGGGGTGGAAAATTATACGCCGGAAGATATTCATGAGGTGGAGACAGGCGTGGCCCGCAGCCAGGGCCATTGCATGACGATGGGGACCGCCAGCACCATGGCCTGCATGGCGGAGTCCCTCGGATTGACTCTGCCCGGCGCCGCCGCTATCCCCGCGGTGGATGCACGTAAGAAACTAATGGCGCAGCTAAGTGGCCGCCGCATCGTGGAAATGGTGCGCGAAGGCCTGAAGCTTTCCCGCATACTCACCCGCCAGGCTTTTGAAAATGCCATCGTCGTCAACTCGGCCATCGGCGGCTCGACTAATTTTATCATTCATTTATTGGCCATTGCCGGTCGCATAGGAGTGCCACTGGCGCTGGAAGATTTCGACGCGCTCGGCGGCAAAATACCTTTGCTGCTGAACCTGAAACCTTCGGGCAGCTACCTGATGGAGGATTTCTACTACGCGGGCGGCCTCCCGGTGATCATAAGGGAGATGCGTTCCTACCTGCACAACGATGCCCTCACCGTCAATGGGAAAAGCCTCGGCGCCAATTGCGCCGTGTCGCCCTGCTACAACACAGACGTGATCGCCCCGCTGGAGCGTCCCCTGCAGCATGAGGCCGGCATGGCGGTGCTGAAAGGCAATTTGTGCGAACAGGGCGCCGTCATCAAGCCTTCCGCCGCATCCCCGCATTTACTGAAGCACCGCGGAAGGGCAGTGGTATTCGAAAGCATGGAAGACTATCATGCGCGTATAGATGATCCGGCGCTCGAAATAGACGGATCCTGTGTCATCGTATTGAAAGGCGTAGGCCCGGTGGGCTATCCGGGTATGCCCGAGGTGGGTAATGTAGACCTGCCTATGCAGCTGCTGCAAAAGGGAGTAAAAGATATGGTGCGCATTTCCGACGGTCGCATGAGCGGCACCGCCGGCGGCACGGTGGTCCTGCACGTATCCCCCGAATCCTCGGTTGGGGGCACGCTGGCCCTGGTGCGGGACGGGGACATGATCGAGCTGGACGTGGCCGCCAGAAGACTGCACCTGGATGTCCCCGATGAGGAGCTTGCCGCCAGAAAGGCCCAGTGGATGCCGCCCGAGCCTGCGACTACAAGGGGGTACGTACGGTTGTATATCGACCATGTACAGCAGGCGCACCTGGGGGCGGATATGGATATCTTACGCGGAGGGTCGGGAGGGGAGGTGAGGAGAGATCTCCATTGAAAGAAGGAATGCGGTCTTTAGATGGTGATGATCACCTTTCCAAACGCGTCGCCTGATTTAAACCCGCTTCAGGGAGTAGCAATCGCGCGCTCCACCCATTCGAAACCCGCACCGCTGCGTCTTACATGACCAAGCCCAGGCCATGGCAGGTGAAAGGCGAAAACTCCTACTCGTCTTTCAGCCAGTTCTGTCAGAACTTTCCTTCTCGCCCTGGCCGCCTGGTCAAAATCCGTATCAAACCCGACACCCCATTCAGGGTGTGCCAAAAGAATAACATGATCATGGGCAGTGTCGCCCATATGCAGCAAAACTTCATCGCCCGAATGAATTTCTGTGATGGTATGACCAGGAGTATGACCGGGCACTATCCGGGTTTTTATACACCCGAACAGAACATCTCCGTCATTGAACAGGTGCAGGCGATCCTGGTAAGCAGCAAGGTTGGTCCTGGCAAGCTTTACCCACGCGGCTGTGGCATTTTTATCGGGGAATTTGCTTTTTGAGAAATCCGGTTCGCCCTTCATCCAGAAATTATACTCGGGTGCTGCAATATAAACGGCGGCCTTAGGGAATACCTGGTTGCCGTCTTTATCCAGCAATCCTCCGATATGGTCCGGATGTCCATGCGTCAGCAAAATGGCAGTGACGTCCGTTGGATGTATGCCGGCGTTTCGTAGGTTGTCCGGTAGCTTACCCGACTCGGGGCCGAAGTTGATGCCGCATCCCGTGTCAAAAAGGATCAGCTCTTTGTCTTTTTGCAGGACCAGTACGTTGAAAGCAATATCGACGGCGCCTTCCGCAAGAAAATTTTCCTTCAATAGGTCATTAATGGCATCCGGTCTGACATCCGGCGCGAAGATGGGTTGTGCAGGCTTGAATAATGCATGACCGTCTGTCACGGTCCACAGCTGCAGATCGCCTACTTTAAAACGAAAGGATCCGGTGTTGGTAGTTAATAGGTTTGATGCGCCTGAAAACAATGCCGGAAAGGGCGATACGGCCGCCACAGCTGCAATGCCTGTTCTTTTTAATACGGTTCTCCTGTTCATGAATTGTACGATTTTGTAATGTTGGGTCACAAAACTATTTGTTTTGTGACCTTGAGACAAGTATGCACTAATTGGTAATCTGGGCACCAAAATGAAACTGTTGCTGATTGCCAGAACTTTAAAATGGAACACCCCCCCCGAAAATAATTTTCGGCATATGTCCAATTCTGTCCTTCTCAGTCATTATTAGGGTATCTGTCAAACTTAAAAAAACTAAAATGAAACAGAGACTCAATGTTGTTGAAAAAGGAATGCCTGCTATGAAGGCAATGTATGCTATGGGCGCCTACCTTTCCAGATCGTCAGTGGAGCGGGCGCTTTTAGAGCTGATCTATTACCGGGTGTCTCAGATCAACGGATGTGCGTATTGCCTGGACATGCACACCAAAGATCTTCGCGATGGCGGAGAAAGTGAGCAGCGCCTGTATGTTTTGCCCGCCTGGCGCGAAGCCCCGTTTTACTCTGACCGGGAACGTGCGGCACTGGCCTGGGCCGAAGCATTGACAAAACTGGAAGGCCGTGCGGTGTCGGACGAAATATATGAGGCGGCGTTGGAAGAATTCGGTGAAGAAGAATTAATCGACCTTACGCTGGCGGTCATCGCAATTAATGGTTACAATCGCGTAAATCTCGCATTCCCGAATAGGGCGGTTGTCGGCACCTACAAGCCCGGGGTGCATGCCGTTCAATAGCGCAGACGATCCCGCCCGGAAACCGGGCGGGATCGTTACCCGGTCACATCTGTCATATTTCCCTCCGGAGTTTGGACAAATCTGGGAATTTGGCCATCTTTGTGCCAGATTTTTCTTATGCAGCAGTGGTATAGCAAAATAGACCCCATATTGAAAGATTACGTCCAGACTATTTTAGTCCTGGATAATTCCAACCCCCTTGCGGCTGACGATCTGCCTTTATTTACCAACGGCGTGCCGGCACTGCTGTACACATCGCAAAACGATCATCATCGCCTCTCCCTCTTCGGAAAGGCAGTTGATGCTGAATCGTGGGCCGTAAATGATGACGCCGCCCTGATCGCTGTTTTATTCAAGCCATTTGCCATAGGCCCTGCTTTTAAACTATCGGCCCGGGAACTCAAAAATGAGCCCATCGAACTAAATTGCTGGAATCCGCAAAAGGCGATGGCATTGAACCTTCAATTGATACACGCGCCATCAACAGCAGAAAAAATGGAGGTGCTGCACCATTTCGTGCTTACTCAGGTGACGTCCAACCGAAGGGAATGTGAGATCGTACGATATGCTACCGATAAAATGCTGGAGGATCCCAAGACCGATGTGCTTGCTCAAATACTGCAGGAACTCCGCCTGACAGAAAGAACATTCCAGCGGATCTTTAAAAAGTATGTCGGCATCGCAGCCAACGAATACCGGAGGATCTGCCAGTTCCAGATGGCCTTTTACCAGTTAAAGGCCGGGCAGTTTGATAAATTGACCGATGTGGCCTATGCCAACGGCTATTTTGATCAGAGCCATTATATACGCTCTTTTAAAGAATTTACAGATACGACACCTAATGATTACCTTCAATTTGGCCTGAAGAAGAAATAATGTCGGTTTTGTACAATGAAGTGTTAGGCGGCTACCCCAACTTTACACGAAATTTAACTGTAAAACATATGAAAGAACTGATTACACCCTGCCTATGGTTCGATAACCAGGCCAAGGAGGCCGCCGCCTTGTATTGTAAAGTATTTCCCGGCGCAAGGATAGTGGTCCAGTCGCCCATCGTCACCGAAATAGAGGTGGCGGGACAGCATATCACCCTGCTGGACGGAGGTCCGATGTACAGGCCCAATCCATCCATTTCATTGTATTACATCTGTGAAACAGAAGAAGAGATAGACAATATTTGGGAAGCATTTTCCAGGGACGGTTCTTTACAGATGCCTTTGGATAAGTATCCCTGGAGTGAAAAGTACGGTTGGATCAGCGATCGGTTTGGTATTTCATGGCAACTTTCACTGGGAAAGATAGAAACAGGGGGTCAAAAGATCACACCCTTTCTCCTGTTCGTCGGTGATCAATATGGTCGAGTGGAAGAAGCCATACAACACTACACCTCCATTTTTAAAGATTCGGGTACAGACAGTATACTCCGGTATTCAAAGGATGAGCTGCCCGATATAGAAGGAAAAGTAAAGCTTGCCCGGATCGACTTGGATGGCCAGAAATTTATGCTGATGGAAAGCGCACATGCACACAAATTTGCCTTTAATGAAGGCGTTTCCCTGACGATACATTGCAATACCCAGGAAGAAATAGATCATTACTGGGGAAAATTAACGGAACGCGGCGCGGAAAGCATGTGCGGGTGGTTAAAAGACAGATTTGGTGTTTCCTGGCAGGTGATACCTACTGTTCTGGGAAAATTAATGACTGATCCCAACAAGGCCGGCAAAGCAGCGAAGGCGTTTATGCAAATGCGAAAATTTGATATTGAAAAGATCGTACAGGCGACGCTCGACTAAATTCAATAAAATAGCCATGTTGTGACCACTTCCCTGTTCTCCTTGAATGCCTCCCAAACAGCCGCACACCAGGCCTCGATCATTTGATCACGCGCTGGTCCGGGTGGTTTTTGCAAAACATCAGCAACGGTTATATTGCCGCGTTTCTGAGGAAGATCAACAGCCGGGAATTCTTTTGTCCGTTTTGCGATGTCACCATGCATTTGTTGCACCTGCCGTCCTGTATAACCCTTTTCTACATACAAATACAAGCCGACAAGGCCAAACCACAAAGCGATCGGTTTGGTTGTTGAAGTGGCAGTCTGCACGGTATAGGCGTCTACGATATGTTGGTGAATAAAATTGCTGCCTGAATGACTTAGTGTATAATACGAAAGCTCAGTATATAGATCATAAGATTTCATTGCCATTGGATGTTTGTTATGGTTCCTGTTGCTTGCATCCCAGTATCTTGTTGGAAATAAGCATTTTATCGGCCGCTGATTTGGCAAGCGTAAAAGCATGCTGTAAATGTGAAATTGCTTTTGCGTTGTCCAGGCCGGTATAAAGTTCTCCCAAAAGACAATGGTATAAATGATGGTCGGCGAGGTTTATCTTTTCCGCTTCAATGATCGCTTCCTTTTTTCCGTTTACTTTGGCAAGTGCATAAGTTCTGTTTAATGCCGCAATGGGTGAATATTCATTAACTAGTAAATGATTGTAAAGTTGTAGGATGCTTTTCCATTTTTCCTTTGTGTCGGCTTTAATAGTGTGCCAGTAAGCGATACCTGCTTCCAAATGATATTTTGATATGCTATCGCCTTGCGACGCCTGATTTAAAAAATATTCTCCTTTGGCAATCAGCTCCTGATTCCATAGGTTTGTGTCCTGGTCCTGGTATAGAATGATTTCTCCATTTTGATTGAGTCTTGAGTCGAATCTTGACGAATGAAAGCACATTAAAGAAAGCAGGGCATTTGCGGATGGTTTGTTCATTGGTTCGTTATCGATAAGCAAATAAGCCAACCTCATCGCTTCCAAACAAAGATCTTTGCGCAATGTGATGTCCTGGTTGGAAGAATAATATCCTTCATTGAATAGCAGGTACAAGGTCATCAGTACGGTGGGTAGCCGGACATTAATTTCAGATAGGGTGGGGGACTCTATTTTTATTTTCTCCGCTCTAAGCTTTTCCTTGGCTCGTTGCAGGCGTTTGTAGATATTGTCTTTGTTTGTCAAAAAGGCATTGGCGATTTCTTCAACCCCAAAACCACAAAGGAGGTTTAACGCTAATCCAATCTGAGCTTCCGCCGGATTGCAGGGATGGCAGACGACAAATATCATTGCCAGTTGGCTGTCGTTGATATTTTTTACAGACAGATCGATTTCTATTTCTTCCGAAGTCGTTGCATTAGGTTGTAGATGTTTTGAAACGTTCTGAGCAAAAATTGAATCTCGTTTTAGATAATCTTTGGTCTTGTTTTTTGCAACAGTATAGAGCCACGCTGTTGGGTTTTCAGGCAGTCCTTTTAAACCCCATAATTCAGAGGCCACGAGAAAAGTGTCGCTTGCAATGTCTTCTGCAATTTCAATATGTTCAATGCCAAATAGTTTGCATAGTACGGAAACCAGTTTTCTGTACTCGGTTCTGAATAAATGAGGTATCAGCTCTGCCTGTTTCATGAAAATAAATGCCCTTGCAAAGTACAAAGACATCTCTGATCGACAAAGTCACACCAGACTTATAGTATACTGATCTCTCTGATCTCAACATTTCCGCCGATTCTCAATATGGGACAGCCATTTGCTAACTCAGTGGCATCTTCAATAGAATCGGCTTTTACAATGCTATAACCTACAATGGACTCTTTTATTTCCGTGTAAGGACCATCTGCAATTACATTGCCAGGTTTTAGGACTTTCCCGGTCGGGACTAGCCTGTTTCCCCGATCGGTCAATTTATTTTGAGCCGCAATACCGCCTAGCCAGTCCATCCAGCGTTTCGTGGAGGCTTGCATTTCTTCTGGCGAAGCCTTAGGCATAGTATTGTAATCTGTTCTGAATATTAAGAGGAAATCATTCATTTTGTTTGAGTTTTAATGGTTAAAGGAATATGTTTACAATTTTTGGATGGGGCGCACTTCAATGTTTGCATTCGATGCTAAAATAGGACAGCTTTTGGCAATTTCAACTGCCTCATGTATATCTTTGGCCTGGATAACTGTGCAACCCCCGATAATTTCTTTTGCTTCTCCAAAGGGGCCATCAGTAACAGTTTTTTTTGCGCCGCTGACCTGTTTGCCGGTGGGTTGCAGGGGGTCACTGGCTACATGCGCCCCTTTTTTGGAAAGGTCGCCTAGCCAATGGATCATCTCTTGTTTGAGAGCTTGAAAAGCTTCAGTAGACTGGCCCGGCTGATAGACATCGCTGCCTCTGAATAAGAGCATATAATTTTCCATGAAATGTAAAAATGTTTATTGTTAAAAATTAATGACGATTGAGTTTTGGGAATTGGACAAATTGATAAGGATTTATTTTTTCGCTCCCTTATCTGTGTGTCACAAACCAGCTCCTTCCTTTGTCTCATGTGCATATAATAACCAACACATGCATAGGAGACGACTCGCCCTTATTTGTTCATTGCTTATACCCATTTCCATCTTTGCCCAGGAAAAGGGAACGCTTAAAGGAAAGATCATCGAAGAGTCCACGAAGCGGCCGCTGTCAGGGGCAACGGTGTCGATAAAAGGCCGCCCATTCACGTGCTCCACGGATACCTCCGGCATGTTCGTTTTGTCCAGTATACCTGCAGGGACTTATTCACTCGTCATTTCAAACATCGGTTTCCAGGAGAAAATTTTGAATGACGTCGGTGTGGTGAATGGGAAAACCTCGTACCTGGAGGCCGAACTATTGCAGGATGCCAGGCAATTGAGTGCGGTATCCGTGCGGGCATTCAGAGGTGAGAATAATCTTTCAACCCCGGTCTCTGCCTATTCTTTTTCGCGGGAAGAGATATTTAAGAGCCCGGGAGCACAGGGTGATATATTCAGGGCCATTGGCATCCTGCCGGGAGTCGTCAGCAGTGGCGGTCAGTATTCCGCTATCGCCGTCCGCGGGCAGGGGACGAGCGATAATGTCTACATGGTGGATGACATCCCCGTATTCCAGGTGTCACACCTGGAGATCGAAGGTTTCAATTCAGGTTTTAATGATCCCAACGGAGGTCGGTTCAGCATCTTTGCGCCCCGGGTTATTGATAATGCTACCTTTCAGGGAGGGGGTTTTGGCGCCCAGTACGGCAGAAAGAACGCATCTTACCTGGGATTGGGCATTAAAGAGGGCAACCGCACCAACCCCTTTTACAGCGGACAGTTCGACCTGCTTGGTTTTACCCTTATTTATGACGGGCCGTCGGGAGTTGACAGGAAAACGAGCGTATTTGCCTCCGCAAGATACCAGGATTTCAGGCTGCTGGAGAAGATGGTTGGTCTGACGAGGGCAGGATTCCCTTCCTATGGCGATTATATGATCAAGACGAGTACCGAGATCAATGCAAAGAACAAGCTGACGTTCATCGCCATGTACAATCCGGAAAAATATACGAGAGATGTAGACAACGTGCTGGATAGTAAGAACCTCAATGATGACAATAATTCCAGCTTTGTCGGCAGATCGGTAGTGACCAAAGGCCTGGCGGGGCTTCACCTGAGGACGCTCACTGGCCGCAGCAGCTATTGGAAGAATATTTTGTATTACCGCTTCCTGGACGTGAACAACCGCCTGGGCAATTCCACGCCCGCCGTCGACACTGCGGGAAATATCATAAAAACAGGTAGCATACCGTATGAGACGGACCTGCGGCGTATCAGGAACAAACAGTTTGAAACGGGCTACCGCAGCATTTTCACTACCAGGTTAGGCAGGGACGTCACCGCTACTGCCGGAATGGACCTGTCAAGGGTCGATCTCGATTATACGCGGAAACTGAAGCATACCGATACCTTGTATACTTTCAACTCGAACGACTACAGGCCCGATCCGGCTGCATACTACCTTGTTCTCGATCCCGTCGATTTCAACGCATCCGTAAAGGACCATGCCTATAATGCTTCCGGCTATCTCGACCTGTCAGTCACCCTGTTCGACCGGTTGACGCTCAATCCGGGCGTACGGTATGACTATACGGGTTTTACGAAACAAAATACAGTAGCTCCCCGTCTCAGCGGCAGTATACGCCTGGATGAAAAACAAAACATCAATTTTGCAGCCGGCATCTACTACCAGGATCCCTCTTATGCGGATATTGCCTCTCAGCCTATGGGTCACCTGCTGCGGAACGAACGGGCATATCAGTATATTCTTGGCTACAAATTTTATTTTACGCCCGATCTGAAATTTACGGCAGAAGGCTGGTATAAGAAACTGGACGACCTGGCAGTTCAGCCGGCCAGCGGAAGACCTTATTTAAATAATGCGGGGACCGGCAATGCCTATGGCTTTGACGGCAGCCTGATCAAACGGCTTTCCAAAAAATTCCATGGCCAGCTGAGCTATTCATTTATGCGGTCAAAAAGAGACGACCATGACGGGCTGCGGGAATATGATTATATATTCGACCTCCCCCATGTGATCAGTCTGCTGGGTAGCTATGAACATAACAAAAAATGGATTTTCTCGGGCAAGTTCAGGTATGCCACCGGCAGGCCAACGGACACATACGTCGTCCACAGGAATGTCTTCAATGATCCCGGCTTGTTGAGATCCTCACAAGAGATCGTGAAGAAGAATGGCCGGCGGCTGCGTGATTTTATAAGCCTGGATCTGCGGGCTGATTATAAATTCAACAGCGGAAGAATTCAGTATACGGCCTTTTTCGATGTGGTGGATGTGCTGAACCAGTTCAATCAAAACTCGGCTATTTTTCAGCCGATCACCGGCAGGACCTATTACCTGGGGCTTGCTATCTTTCCAACATTTGGGATGAGGTTGGAGTTCTGATGCAACGCAGCCTACTTCACCACGCTCCGGATCCTGAACTGCCCAGGGGTCAGGCCGGTACTCTCCTTGAAGAGCTTATTGAAATTAGAAATAGTGTTGTATCCGCAGTAATAGGCGACCTCGGACACCGGAGCTTCCGATTCTATCAGCATCTCGCAGGCTCTGAAGATCCTCACCTCATTCAAATAGTCAAAAAAATGCTTACTGGTCTTCTTCTTGAAGAACCTGCAAAAACTCTGTGGAGTAAGGCCTGCTATGCCGGCAATATCACGCAAAGAGATATCCTTATGGAAATTGTTTTGTACGTATTTGTATACTTCACTCAGCCGGTCGACCGTCTCTTCCATATTCTCCGGGTTAAAGGTGTCACCCAGGATGCAAAGGACATCGGAAGACGTTGACAGGATATGTAAGATCTCCAGCAGGAGCAGGACCCGTCGGAATCCCCGCAACGTAACCAGTATATCCAGTTTCCGGCTTACTTTGTCCCGGGTAGCTCCTGTCACCTGGATGCCCCTGGATGCCAGGTCGAAAAAATGGGCCACTTCCCTGGATTCTTTCAGCTCGTAGAACTCCTGGCCAAAGATCTCCTTACGGAAATGCACCACCACCGACCGGGCTCTGTGATCTCCGCTGGTGTCGTCATTCAGCCAAATGTGGGGAAGATTGGAACCGACGAAGACCATATCTCCTTTTTCAAAAGGGTCGATCCTGTTACCGATGATCCGTCGGCCATATCCTTGCTTTATTAAGACCAGCTCCAGCTCAGGATGAAAATGAAAGGCAGGATTGAAGGTGTCCTCGTCTCTGTCGAGGACGGACAGCCTGCTGTTGTGCAGGAAGGAGATCTCGGTTCTTATGATTTTCATATAGCAGTATAATGATAGCTCCTGCTTACAAAGTAAAAGAATAATCGATTGAGTTTGCTAACAGACGCTAAAAAAAGTTGCATTCGGTTGCATTCGAAATGACAGCCCCCAGACCCCCCGGGTAAAATTGAAGAAAAAAAAGGTAATTCCGAACCATGAACATCGGGCGGCGAGTCGGAATTTTAAATAAAGTTCTATAACATGAATAAGGTAAGAACGCTATTTTTGATCGCATCATTACTTTCTGTCTCCCTATTACAGGCCCAGACAAACAAAATATTTTCCGAATCTGCCGCGGCAAAGGAACAACGCATGGCCTGGTGGACCAACGACAGGTTTGGCATGTTCATTCACTGGGGCATCTATTCGATGGCGGCAAGGCACGAGTGGGTGAAACATAATGAACATATGACCAACGAGGAGTACCGGCAATACTTTGACTTTTTCAACCCCGACCAATTCGACCCGGCCGCCTGGGCAAAACAGGCCAAAGCTGCGGGCATGAAATATGCCGTGCTTACTACCAAGCACCATGACGGATTTTGCCTCTTCGACTCGAAATACACCGACTATAAGGCCACCAATACGCCAGCCCATCGCGACCTGGTGAGGGAATATGTAAATGCCTTCCGGGCGCAGGGGCTGAAGGTGGGCTTTTATTATTCATTGCTGGACTGGCACCACCCGGATTACACCATGGATGACGCTCATCCCCTGGTTCAGACGGATCAAAGCCAGTCGAACTACGACCGGCTGAACAAAGGGCGGGATATGCGCAAATACAGGCAATATCTGCGCGACCAGATCACCGAGCTGCTGACGAACTATGGCAAGATCGACATCCTCTGGCTCGACTGGACCTGGGGCAAGGACAATAAGCGCGGTAAACATGCTGAGGACTGGGGCGCCGTCGAGCTGCTGAAGCTGGTAAGGCGGCTGCAGCCGGGCATCCTGGTGAACAACCGGCTGGGATTGGACGAATATGAGGATGGGGGAGACTTCGTCACACCTGAACAGGTCAGTACAAAAGAGCTGGAAAAATACAAGGGCAAAACCTGGGAGACCTGTCAAACCTTCTCCGGATCGTGGGGATACTACCGGGATGAGAACACCTGGAAGAAAGACCACCAGTTGCTCGACCTGCTGATCACTTCCACCGCCAACGGAGGCAACCTGATCCTGAACGTCGGACCGACGGCACGGGGCGAGTTCGACTACCGGGCAAAGAACGCGCTGGACAGCCTTTCCTGGTGGATGCATGCCAACAACAGGGCTATTTACCACTGTACCTATGCTCCCGATGAGTTCAAGGTGCCGGAGAACACGCAACTTACCTATAATAAGACCACCCGGCGGTTATACGTGCACCTGATGGAGTATCCGAAGACGGGCACACTGGTACTGCCGGGTTATAAGGACAAAATAAAGTATATACAGTTCCTGCATGACGCTTCGGAAATTAAGTCAAAATCCGACGGCGGTGACGATGTCACGCTGCTGCTGCCGGAGAAAAAGCCCAATGTTGAGATACCGGTGGTCGAGCTGCTGCTTAAATAAAGTTTTCAATATTTTTGTAGCTCATTTTGAATTACTTTATGAGAGCTGTTATCTTAGCCGCGCTTTTTCATCTGATGCATGTATCCCTGGCGCCTTGCCAGTCTTACGTTTCCGGCGTTCACTCCGGTGCTGACTGGCTGGTGGATACGATCCGGTACAAGGCGGCTATCCGCCAAATAGGGAAGGACGTGGTCCTGGAGAACGGGCTTTTGCGAAGGGTCTTACGGCTCGCGCCGAATGTCGCCTGTATCGACTATGTCAACCTCACCAGCGGGCAGCAGCTCTTGCGCTCGGTGAAGCCCGAAGCAAGGCTGGTCCTGGATGGAAAGGCATATAACGTCGGAGGCCTGGAAGGACAGCGGGAAAACGCCTACCTGCTCCTCTCCTGGGTGGACAGCCTGACGGCAGGGAAAGAAGATTTTCAATTCGTGCAGTATGCCATCAGTGATCTGGAGCCATTCCTGAAGTGGCGGCGAAAGACCTGGGCTCCTGATACCCGGCCCGCGACGGGAAAGGCCATTTCATTCGAATATGCTTCAACCCTGCCGTCCTTCAAAGGCCTTCGCGTATTTGTCCATTATGAATTGTATGATGGCATCCCGCTCATCGTAAAATGGGTTTCCCTGGAGAACGCGGGCCAGCGCCCTGTTAAGATCGACAGGGTGACGAATGAGGTGCTGGGTCTGGTGGAGGAGGAAAGCGCCGTGGTCGGGAAACCCGAAGAAATGAAAAAGCAGCATGGCATTTACGTGGAGACCAACTACGCGTTCAATAATGCCATGCGATATGACATAAGCGACCAGACCACGCATTGGAAGACGGATGCAGCATACACTTCACAGGTGAATTATGACTTCCAGACACCCTGCCTCCTGGAAGTATATCCCGAGAAGGCGCCCGGCATTTCATTGGCTCCCGGCGAAAAATTTTCCTCCGTGCGCACCCACGAGCTGCTGATGGATAGTTATGACAGACAGCGAAGAGGACTGATGATCCGGCGGATGTACCGGACCGTTGCCCCCTGGACGACCCAGAATCCCATATTCATGCACCTGGTCAGCACCACCGACGCAGATGTACGACAGGCCGTCGATCAATGCGCAGCCACCGGGTATGAAGCAGTGATCCTGAGTTTTGGAAGCCATCTGAACATGGAGGACAGCAGTGCCGCCAATCTGGCAAAATGGAGTGCCCTCGCCGAATACGCGCACCGCAAAGGCATCCTGATAGGGGGATACTCGCTGTTCAGCAGCCGCCGCATCAGCGACGAGGACGATGTCATCGATCCCAAAACAGGAAGACCCGGAGGCGCTTTTTTCGGCAATGCGCCTTGCTTTGGCAGTAAATGGGGCCTTGCTTACCGGGACAAGATAAAGATCTTCTTCGGGCGTACGGGATTTGACATTTGGGAGAACGATGGTCCCTATCCCGGCGACGTCTGCGCTTCCACCAGCCATCCGGGACACAAAGGGCTGGAAGATTCCCAATGGCGCCAGATGGAAATTCAAAAGGAACTGTATCACTGGCTCAACGGGCGGGGAATTTATATCAACGCCCCCGACTGGTATTTCCTCGACGGCACCAACAAGATCGCCATCGGTTACAGGGAAGTGAATTTTTCCTTACCCAGGGAACAGCAGCTGATCCTCAACAGGCAAAATATCTATGACGGCACCCAGGAAAAGTCGGGGGCCATGAGCTGGGGCTTTGTCCCATTGACGAAATACCAGGGGGGAGGCCCCGAGGCCGTGCTGGAGCCACTCCATGAACACCTGGATACCTACAGGCAATTAATGGCTCAATATTACGGCGCCGGCGTTCAGGCGTGCTACCGGGGCCCGAGGTTATTCGACACAGACTCCACGAAAAGGGTCGTGTCGGATATGATAAAATGGTACAAAGCGCATAGGGCCATTTTAAATTCGGACATGATCCATCTCCGCCGGGCGGATGGACGGGACTGGGACGGCTTCATACATGTGAATCCCGCTCTTAAAGAGAAAGGCTTTATCATGCTGTATAACCCCACAAAAGAAAAGATAGATCGGACGATCCAATTGCCATTGTATTACACAGGCCTCCGGCAAAGGGCTGACATTTACGACAGCAAAGGCAAAATGATCCGGTATGCGCTGCAAAATGACCGTACCATCGCATTTAATTTCTCTATCGCGCCGGAAAGTTATGCTTGGTTTGTCGTTAAATAATTCCGATGTCCCGGTCATCATTTTATCGAAATACCCGACAATGCGCCTTTCCCTGTCAGGGACGGTCCCGAGTTCCATCCTACGCGGACTTCGGCGCCGGCGACAGTCACCGACTTACCCACCGACTGCGAATCCTCCTTGCCGTTGCTACCCTGGCCCAGCGGGATATCCACATTGGCGCCCACCTTCACCTCGCCATGCGCGGTCGCTCCCACATCCGTCACCCCGGTATTGTTGGCTTCCACGAAAACCCCGGCGCCCGCCGATGCCCCCGCTTTCAGCGGCCCGGCCGACACGGAACCGATTTTCGTATTATATCCCAGTTCCCCATGTACCGTGAACTGCCCGGTGTTCAGGTTCTCCTTGTATTTCCCACTCGTCGGACCGATCGACCATTCGTCCGTCTCGGTATTACAATCCCATTTTGACGATACGACGCCCGGGATGCTCATCGAGACATGGCTGTTGCAGTTCACCTCATCGAAGTCCTTTAATTTCATAGAGCCTTGTTGCTCTTCCGGTGTCTTGCAAAGAAGTCCATGACCCATATAGCCGGTAGCCCCAGGGTAAAAATCCACTGGCGACGCGTCCCCTCCTATTCCCAGCAGGTTGATGAAATGGGAAACGGCGCCCAGCTTCGCCAACTGGTATTCATTGTCATCCAGGATGGAATATTTGCTGTAATAGACGATCTCATTGGTATAGTACAGCTCCCGGCTCACCCACTCATGCCCCAGATCGTCGAGGATACGATTGTAATGATTGTAATATTCTTCCACCAGCTTCTTCGCCTCACCACAGGCCCGCTCGTTATATTGCCTGAGCAATTGCACCGAATGGCTGTCATCGCCTTCCGTTTTATCATATTTGTTGCCGTCCGCGGAGTCCTGCTCCTGCCGCTTCCGCGTGTACTTGTCGTTGATCTTCCTGATCGCAGCGGATGTCTCGAGGAATTTCGCCCGCAGGTCGGCCAGTTGCTTCCTGGACTTATCCTCCATACGCTGATTGAAATCTGCTTCTTCCCTGCTTACGATAGACAACATCTCCCGCGCCTTGCGGGCGATGAAGATATTCCCCGCTGACCCCGACCCGCCGGCCCCCGGTCTTCCCGAAGACAGCTGCTTCATCATTTTGTTCTGCACCGCAAGGGCCCGTTTGGTCGCTTCCGTCTGCATTTCGAGGTTCTTTTGGATACAGGATTGCCGGAAGGCGGCCCATTGCGGGAAAAGGGATTGGCTGGCGTCCACTGTGAAATAAAACGGCGGCCGCTGGCTAACCAGCTTCTCCAGCCCCAGCGCATCGGCCGGCTTGGGCAAATTCCAGCCGATATCGCCGTTACTCAACCCACCTTTCAGTTTGCTCAGCCGGTTTGCCTTTGCCGGGTTATACCCGTTTTGCAGCGACTTGGTCAGACAGTCGATAGCCGCCTGCTTATTGCCTTTAGACTCCTCGATCACCCCCTCCGTGTAATTGGCCTGCGAATGCATTCCGAAGAAATGGATCGCGCTGTCGAGGTATTTTTTCGACATCGTCATATCCCCAAGCCCAAACCAGGCCTGCCCGATGTTGTTGAGCACGGTGCTGTTGCCCGGATAGTCCCGGTTCAGCTTCTGCAGGATAGGAAGGGCCAGCTGCTGCCCGCCCAACGCGGAAAGGAATACGGCATAACTGTTGAGATTATCCGCATCCGCGGGATTGGCCGCTACCGCCCGCCCCATCAGCTCCAGCGCCACCTCCGCGTGCCCGCTCATCCATAGGCCATTGGCCATGCTGGCCAGATATTCCGCGCCCTTGTGCTGCTTACTGGCGTTCTGCACCAGTTCATCCGCAAGCTGCCTGGCCGGAGCGCCGATCTGCGTGCCGATGGCCGTACGAACCCCCTGGACAAAAACCTTCAGCTGCGCATCCGATAGGACCCCCTTCGGCAAGGTCGCGATCCGCGCGGCATCCCGCGCGGGGATCGTTTCGACACCCAGGATCGCATTCATCTGCTGCTGCGACGTGTGTTTGGCCGCAAAATCGTATTGACTCATAATTCCCTGGGAGCTGGGCATCTTGATACCCATGCTATCCAGGGTTTTTTTGGCGTTGGGGTCCTTCATAGTCCTGGTGTACTCCGCCATCGCTTTGTCGATTTCTTTTTGCGACGGCTGCTGCGCGGTGACTGCCCATCCCAGCGAGATAAAATACAGGATCAAGGGTGTCTTTTTCATGTCAACTTATTTTAAATGGTGAGTTTAGTCGCCTTCATAGACCAGTTGGGTTTCCGTTCCGTTGCTGTCATAAAGCGTGATGTGGCGGCTCCAGTTATTGTATTCAAACACCCTTTCCAGCTTGAAGCGGTAGCTGATCGTCTTTCCGGCGCCGTCAGTGATCACGAGTTTGTCGTCACTGACCCTGTACTTGCCAAAATTGTTCTGGGTGATCATCTTCTCGGATTGCCAGCGGCCGTCTTCCCCAAAATGGTATTTCTGGAGGGGTAGATCACTTACATACCCCCAGATCGAGGCGCCGAGGGTGACCCGGCATTCCCATCTGCCGGTAAGATCGGCCGGATCATACACGGCCCTGGGACCGGGGTTGACAAAGGCAATAGAGCCCGCAAACTTGTTCCAGGCACTCCGCACGGCATTGCAGCCGTACAGGAAATACAAGGTCATCGCGCTGGGCGAGCCAAAACGGTCCCTGTTCTGTGGCCGCAGCTCCAGCATGAACGAGGCTACCCGGCCGCCGCTCCGAAGCAGATATACATACCCGTAATGCCAGCTGTTATCCGTCTTGAATACACAGGAAGGAGCCTCATAGGAAAGAAATTCCCGCCCCTGCTCATCGATGCCTTTTACCACCCTTCGCCCCGCCTCCGGGTATTGGAAGACAGGGTCCGGCTGGTAGAAATAGCTTTTATGGATCTTCCCGCCCAACTCCTGCAGATCTCCGTCATAGTCGATCACCCCGTTTACATAGAGCGTGTAGTAGCTTTGGCCGGTGCATTCCAACAGGGGAGAGGCAGCGGTAATAAGCCCGCCGCTGGTCCTGCCCTCTGTCCATCCTTTTGGCAGGCTACAGCGGATGGCGTTCAGATCGCCGGTGGCAACGGAAACGCCGGCAACAGTAGATCCCGTTATCACTGTACCGGCGCCGGCCGTCGCGTTGGCCGGACCCGTCGCCGTAGGTCGTTGCATCTCGATGCTCGAATAGAAGTTGTCTAAGGTGGTAAGATATTCTTTGCGGTTGGTGATGACCAGCATGTCCATGGCCTTGTGGTAGCCGCTCATCACGGAAAGGATTCCGAGATAATGGATCCCATTCTTCGAAAAGGTATCTACCCCGATCCGGGATTCCCAGCCGTTCTTTGCGGCCACCTTTCGGATCTTGGGGCCGGCGGAAGTCCCGAACGGAGTGATCATCTTACTGTTCCATTCCCGGCTGAAATCCGTATCGGCATTGCCGCTGCCGTCTGTACTCCTGTAAAGCGTAAGGATGCACAGTGTGCCCTTCGACGTGTCCGTGGTAGTGTAAGTTACTGCGCCACCCAGATCGTTGGTCTGCCAACCGGCGGGCGGAGTGAAACTGGCAAGATCGAAACTGGCTTTTTGGCCGAGGACCCCATATCCCAGTCCCAACATCAGGCTGCTGGCGGCCAGCAGCTTCTTAAGAAGATAGTGCATAAGCGTGTTATTGTTGCCAAGGTTGCACAAACATAGCCCGATGCCCGAAAGCAGACAATCCCTAAAATCCGGGAGTGCCTGTTTCTGCCGGATAGGTACTTTTGTTGGATTAATATTATCTTCATTACATGAAGCCCCTGCGCATCCTGAACCTTCTTCTCATTTTTGCCCTGGCTCTTAACAGGCCCGTGTCTGCGCAGCAGCCGCTGGCAGACAGCATCGAAAAATTGTTGCGAACGCCGCTTCCCGATTCGATGCGGCTGAAGGACATGATCCGGCTGGCCATGTATTATGAGCAGGTGGATGCCGGCAAAGCACACGAAAAATATGCGGAAGCCCGCCAACTGGCGGACAAGAAGGGGCTGCCCTTCTACAAGGGCCTGTCCTACAGCTACGAGAATATCCTGTATTCCGTCCATGGACAATACCAGCAGGTGCAGGACAACCTGGACAAGGCCTATGCGATCTTCAGCCGGCTTCCGGAAGGGGCCGTCGCGAAGGAATTGGCGGGCGTATATTGTGACTACGGCAATCTTTATAAGAACAGGAATGACACCCGAAAGGCGGCAGAATATTATTTCAAGTCCGTGGCTTTGGGTGAGAAGTACGGGATCAAGAAAAGCCTGTTGGCCACTTACCTCAATCTTTCAGCACTCTTCCAGAATCTTGGCCAATTGCCGGATCAAAAGGTCTATGTCGACCGGGCCCTGTCCCTCGCGAAAGAATTGAATAAGCCGAAATATCTTTTCCAGGGCTTTCTGTTCAAAGGTCATTACTATTCCGAAACCGCGGAATATGCCGATGCCTTGAGATATCTCGACAGTGCAGGACAATATTTCAGCGAGAATTGGGAATTCAACGAGCGGCAAACCTACTTCATGACAAAGGCCTCCACCTACCAGGGCCTCAGGAGATACGACAGCGCCATTCACTATTTCAAGATCAGCTACGATCGGGCCAGCCGGGGTAATTCCCCCTGGAATATAACGCAGGCCCTGGTAAAACTTGGGTATGTCTACCTCCTGGAAAAGAAATACCGGCCCGGCGAGCAATACCTGGATAAAGCGCTCGAAGCTGCTCTGAAAGACAGCATCGTATTGTTCGAAAAAGAGGCTTATGAAAGCCTTGCCCGGCTCTATTCGGAGACCGGTCGGTACAAGGATGCCTACCAGTACTATAAAACTTTTCACGCGCTGACCGATTCTCTCGTCGGCACGGAGAAAAAGAAGTTCACGCTCGACTTGCAGACGAAATACGAGACTGATAAAAAGGAGCAGGAGATAAGAACGCTGCAGGCTGAACAACATGTTCAGCAATTGGAACTGCAGCAAAAGAACGTGTGGAACGCCATACTCGTCTCGGCCGGTGCGCTGCTGCTCTTGCTCGGGGCGCTGCTGTACCGTAACCATCGCCAAAAACAACGACTCCAGCAACAGCGTATCAATGAACTGGAGACAGAAAAAAAATTAACCGCGACCGAAGCCGTGCTGAAAGGAGAGGAACAGGAGCGGGCCCGGCTTGCAAAAGACCTCCACGACGGCCTCAGCGGGATGCTCTCGGGCGCAAAATATTCTCTGCAGTCCATGGAAGGTAGCCTGATCATGACCGCCGACAACCACCTGGCCTTCCAGCGGGGGATGGACATGCTGGACAGCTCCATCAAGGAAATGCGCCGGGTGGCGCAGAACATGATGCCCGAGGCGCTCATCCGGTTCGGGCTGGATACGGCGATCAATGACTATTGCACCGAGATCAATAAATCCGGGGCCGTGACCCTGGTTTACCAGTCCATAGGCATGGAGAATGCCGATATCCCACAGTCCGACGCCATCGCCGTTTACCGCATCATCCAGGAGCTGACGAACAACATCATAAAACATTCCGGCGCCTCCCAGGCCCTGGTACAACTCCTGCACGAAGGGAGCAGGCTGGTCATCAATGTCGAGGACAATGGCAAGGGGTTCGACAATCCAACCTTCGAGAGATCGCCAGGGATGGGTTGGCAGAATATCCGCTCCCGCATCGAATACCTGAAAGGAAAATACGAGATACAATCCCAAGCCGGAAAAGGCGCCTCCATCAATGTCGAAATCAACCTCTCCAAATGATAAAAGTATTCATCACAGACGATCATCACATGGTGGCGGAAGGCATTCGCTCCCTGCTTCATAACGAGAAGGACATCGAATTCGTCGGTTCTGCCTCCACCGTAGCCTCCTGCAAGGCTTTCCTCGCCCGGCAGCAGCCGGATGTCCTTTTGCTGGACATCAATCTTCCCGATGGCAATGGCATCGACCTCTGCCTGGAGCTGCGGCAAAAATACCCGGGCGTCTTCATACTCGGGCTCAGTACCTTCAACCAGGAAAGCTATATCCGGAAAATGATCGACAACGGCGCCTCCGGCTATATCCTGAAGAACGCAACGCAACAGGAGCTCACCGAAGCCATTCACACCGTATACAGCGGCAAGACCTATCTTGCCTTCGAAGCGGCCAAAACCCTTAGTTCGGCAAAAAAACTCCCCGCGGGCCAGTTTCTCATCGGCCGGCGGGAAAGAGAAGTTCTCCAATTGATCACGAAAGGCTTCACCAGCGGGGAGATCGCTCAACAACTGGGTATCAGTGCACATACCGTCGACACCTATCGCAAAAGCCTCCTGACAAAGCTCAATGCCCGCAACACCGCCGATCTGATCCGGCTTGCCTTCCTGAATCAACTCGTCTCGCTGGATAAATGAACCTCCGCATCTCTCCCCGTTTTTGGGGATTGCCGGACTGCCGGTATAGGAATACGTTTGTATAAAATTGCCCCTATGCACATCAAAAATATCTTGATCCTGCAGCTCTGTATGCTTATGCTCAACAAGGGCCATGCCCAACAATGCACTGATGAGAACGTCGCCAGTTTGCCGGGCAGCTGGCGGGCCGCCATGAAAGGGGATTGCGACCATAGCGCGGCGGACATGGCAAGGGAAAAAGTGCTGCTGGATAGCATCGCTCAATTCATTCGCGGCCACCTGACCTGGCGGCCCGTGGGAGGCGATATCACTGCGGGAAATGCGTACAGCATCAGGGGACTGGATTACAGGCCGGCACCCGTAAGAAAACTCGGCAACACCTATAAGACCTTTATTTTTTTCCAGCATTATTTTTGCAACAACGGCAAAATAAACAGGGAAGACTACGTAGACAGACTGGAGGTTTCCGTCAATGAGATACCTTTTGAATTTAACAGGACCTTCTTCATCAGCCCGGTCGACCAGTATGGAAATCCTTTGCAACAAGATCCCGAGACGGACAAATATGGTTTTATAAGTGAACTTCCGGTGCGAAAGAATGGCTATTTTACGTACAGGAAAAACCATCAAAGCGCCCAGCCTGACGCTGAAGACCATTTCACCAATAACCATCGCCTGTTGACAAAGGGCGGCCGGTTGCCATTTCTTTTGATGCCCAAAAAGGAATACTACGAGAAATGGAAACTCCAGTATAGCAATTCGATCGATCGCGCCAAAGTTGTTAAGGAAAAAATGGAGGTATTGGCGAAGACCACCGGCAACAACGCCGATGTAGAGTTTGAGGAACACCATATAGTGCAACTGCAGGGCTATATTGATAAGATCAACCGTCTGTTGGCCGCACACACGGCGGAAGAATTATCCCGCCCCGCTTTCAGCGGAGAGGAAAATGGCGAGTTCCTGGACAATAACGATCCCGGCAACCGGCATGACTTCGTCATCGTTCCCGATCTTACCTATTATACGGCCGGCGTCCCCAGGTCGACACCGCAAATTTTCTACATCAATTTCGACTGTCAATATAGTAAAAAGGGCAACAAGGGCGGAAAGAGATATGCCGATGAAGATTTTGTCGCGGAACTGGAAAGGATAAAAATGGTCGACCTTCTCACAGAAAAATTAAGGCCCCTGTTGGGCAACTAAAAGCCCCCTCAGCTTAGTTGAGGGGGCCTTGTGCCTGTCATGATCGCGGGATGAGATCCTTAATTAATTGGCTGGCAAAAGCGTATATTTAAATTCATCGATGATATTGTCTCCATTGTCATCGTAAAATTCTGAAAGTTTCAACACCGCCGTGGTGTTTTCCCGTATCACTATATAATCTACATCTTCGTTCACAGGCTGATCATCCCAATAATAAACGAAACGGTTAGCAATGGAGGAATGCCACTTCCAGTTGGCTACATCGGCGACCTTCACGATCCCTTTTTCAAATTCCTGGACAATATAGGTTCCGGAGGTAGTAATGACGAACGACAGGCTATCGACGGTAAAACTTACATATTGTTGGGTCGACTCATCGTAGTATTCATCAGTCGAACCGATGATCGAGCCGCCGTAATCCGCGCTCGTAAGATACCAGGAACGACACAGAAGCGCAGTCCGGGAATCAGCGGCTATCGCAGGCGCTTTATTGCCGGAAATGACAACGGTTTTGGCGCCGGCTGCATAATACAGCTTGAAATCCAGCTTATTGTCGGCCAGCTTAATGCCTCCCAGGGATCCAAATTTACCCAGGGATATAGAGTCTCCCGCCACAGCATTGAACTTACCCTGGAATAGATGCCCTTCGGCGTCATAGATGATGTAGGTGCTGTCGCTCAGGAATTCAATATACCCGGTGTTGGTTCCCCCTGTCCCCGGGTCGTCTAACCCGTTGACTGTTACATTACCGTGTCCCCTGCGCGTTTTTTGGCCAATATGGCTAAACGAGGTGGTGCGCGTTACTATGCCATTATGGAAAGCGTTGGGGCTTGTCAGGGAGATATTGCCCATCAGCCATTTGCCGGTCACGTCCTTTTGAAGCTTTTTTGCCGCAGCCGATTGATCAGGGTCTTTACCAGGATCGCCGCCATTGGATTTTTTACATGCATAGAATAAGGGCATTGCTGCCGTCATGAGAATAATGAGCTTTTTCATTGGTTTTGTTTGGGGTGTGTGATTACAGTGAAATCACCGCGAAAGTATAATAAAAAGAGATGAGATGCAATAGGGTGGGTCTCGCCTGTATATCAATGATTTATGCCCTCTTAATTGAAATAATCCCGCTAAATGGAGAAGGAAGCAACTGTTCTTTCCAGGGAGTCGTAGGATTGGTAACCGCTAAGAAGGATCGGAACACGATTATCCGACCTGAAGACCAGTGTAGGAAGGCGGGTAATTGCTTTGTATTTGACTTCCTGCCAGTCGAGTCTGAATGCGTCTTTACCTCTTTGCCCCAGGAGGTCCTCACGGAAAGTAAGAAGATTGAAAGATGGGAACTGTGCCGGTAGAGAATGGGCAACTTCCAACAGCATTTCGGTTCGGGCGATATTTTTATTTTTCACCATTACGGCCTCCTGCAAAAAGTGAAGGTAGTGAGCAGATGCTTCTTTCGATTGAAGCTCCGCGCATTTTACGGCGATACACGCAGGGAAAGAGGACGCAGGTGGGTCTGACATCCATATGCCCGGATCTATGTTGGCGCCTGATCGTTCCTTTGCGTGCATCCACTCAGGGCCCATATGGACAGGTTTTTGTATAGAGTTGACGGAATCAGAGAAGTTGTTCCAGGATGGCAGGAGACCCGCCATCTTATACGTGACAGATAGGTCTGCAAAATTTTCCAGTAATGCGCGAAATTGAGGCCGCATCGCCCAACTCCAGCAACAAAGCGGATCGGTATAGAAAGTGATCTCTACACCGTCCGTTTGCTGGATATGATTATTTGACGATTGGCTATTTTGTAACCTTTCTGCCTTTTCTTTTGCCATCAGCGGGTATTTCGGTTTCCTTCGCGCCTGTTGCCGTCTCTGGTAAAGGGTTGTTCCATTGCTGGACACCTGAAGGCGTAGAACCATTTACTTCCTGGCTTTTCAACTTACTTAATTGTTGATTGACTTTCTGAACAGCATCTTCGGTGCGGTCAGTGCCTTTTGCTTCATGGGTAAGTAAGCCATTTGTTTCCAGAACATAATTGATCGGGTCGTCGATATACTGGATCGTTTCTCCAAATTGGGTAGATTTCCCCTCATTCCACGGCCCGGTGAAGTCATTGCCGCTGGACATATTGAAATAAGCATTGCTGAATTTGGGATCGCTTTGCAGCACGCCAGGGGGAAAGTTGGGGTGTATTGTCTCCAACGCTGCTTCGAACATCTGGAAGTGGGCAACCTCACGGGTCATGAGAAAGCGTAAAGTTTCCTTGACATAGGGATCCTCGGTAAACTGAAGCAGGTATTCATAAACCATTTTGGCCCGTGATTCGGCGGCTATGTTCGAACGCAGGTCAGCCGTCAGTTCGCCCGTGGCGTCGCCGTTGATATAGGCAGCTGTCCAGGGTACGCCCTGGGAATTCGTATAGCAGGGACCGCCGGCGCTGCCTATCAGGAACTGTGGAGCGACCATGCCCTGGTGAATCACTTCTTCCTTGGCGGCCTTACCTTTCATAAGCTTCATGATCTCAGAACTTTCAGCCGCATTCTTCAGGTCGCCATTGATGCCGGTAAGCAACATTTGGATGGTGGCGCCAACGATCTCAAGATGGCTGAATTCTTCAGTGGCAATGTCCATCAACAGATCATATTTGTCGGGGTAAGGATTTTTGGCTCCGAAAGCCTGGCCAAAATAGCGCAGGGCCGCGGCTAACTCTCCATTGGCTCCGCCGAATTGTTCTAATAGGAGCGTAGCAAACGCTGGGTCCGGTTTTGAGACGCGCGCGTTGAATTGCAGGTCTTTGACGTGGTAAAACATGTATTAGGAATTGATAGGTGAAAAAAGATACCTGACTATCTTACTTAAAAAATCATGCCGCCGCCGAATACATCCCCCAGGAAGGCGAAGTGACAAAAAACCCCTCAACATTCGTTGAGGGGCCTTCGTGCTCAGGAAAAGGATCCCATTTCCCTGGCTATGCAAGTACGATCTTGCCTCCCACGGCGCGCTCGTCCATCAATCGCTGCGCTTCCGCAGCTTGAGCCAGCGGCAGAACTTTCCCGATCCGGCCCTTGATCTCACCCCGGGCCGCCAAATGGAGCACCTCTTCCATCACGCCCCGATCCAGGTTAGTCATGGCAAAGGAGGCGCGTATGCCAGCGGCGGCGGCCTTGTCGGCATTCGGTGGGTTGACGGTGGAAAGTAGAAGTCCGTTTTTCCTGACGACGGACATCAATGCTTCCTGCGACGGACCTCCGACAAAATCAAGCGCCAGGTCGATGTCACGGACGGTATCCAGGTAGCCGGGAACGGTATAATCCACGACCTGGTCGATTCCCAGGCTGAGAAGTATGTCAACGTCCTCACCCGTAGCGGTGCCTATAACGGTCGCGCCTAATGCTTTGGCCATTTGCACGGCATATAAGCCAACGGAGCCGCCCGCGCCCAACAAAAAGACTCGGTCCCCGGCTTTGACCTGAGCCATTTTGTGCAAGAGGGTATAGGCGGCGCCAGCCACGATGGGTAATGTGGCAGCTTCAACGAAGGACAATTCCCTGGGTTTGAGCACGACCTCTCCATCCCCCGCGATCATATATTCGGCATAAGCCCCTCCGCGCTGAAAAGGCACGCGGGTAACGACTTCGTCTCCGGAATTGAAACCCTTAAGCCGGCTTTCTGCTACCACCCCGGCGGCCTCCCAGCCGGGCACCAGGGGTAGGGGCAGGGGTATGATGTCTTTTAAATAACCGTTCCTAATCTTACTGTCTACTGGATTCAGCGAGGCGGCTTTTACTTGTATGAGAACTTCTCCATCCTGGGGAACAGGACGGCCAAGGTCGACGAACTGGAGCACGTCGGCCCCACCATAATGAGGGATTTGTATTGCTTTCATAATTACACTTGTTTTATGAAGGCAAAGCTACTTCCACATAGGGGGTAAGGAATTGTACGTAGCGGCTGTTCTTAAGCAGCTGTTTGGCGGAGACCCCAAAGGTCCGGCGGAAGATCCGGGTAAAGTGGGCCTGGTCGGTAAAGCCGTTTTGAATAGAGGCGGTGGACATGGACAGGCCATGCTGCAGCACCTGGAAGATCACCTGCTTGATGCGTTTCCAGAGAACATATTGCGAAAAAGGTATCCCGGTCTCTTGCGCGAACAGGTGCCGGAATCGCTCTGCCGACAGAAAGACCCGGCCCGCGACCTCATCCAGTTCGAGCCGATCATCCAGACGGCAATCAATATATGTCAGCGTTTCCCTGATCCGGTCGTCGATAGGGCGTTGGGAGAAGAATCCCGGCAGCAGCTGGTTGAGCAGGGACTCCGCAAAACGGGCCATGTTCGTATCCGTCACCAGGGGTATGGTGTCGATCGGGATAAAGGGTTTGCCGTCCAGCAGGTTCTTTAACTGCCAGCCCTGGTGGCTTTCCGAATCGATAAAATACACCAGCGCTTCGGTGTCCTGTGCCTGGCAGGAGTGGGTGATGTGCTGGTTCACGATAAAACCAGCAAGCCCCTGGTGTGCTATGCCATCTATGATGCTGTCAAAGGCGTTCCTGAGACTGACAACGACCTGGAAGCATTGATGATAATGGACATCGACTACAGAATGGCGGGCGAGAAAAGAGATCATATCACAGCAAAGATATACGTTTGCCAAATACAAGGACCCTTCAGCTTAATTTTACATAATGACAATCGGGCCCCTGTAAATTGGACAATGCGGGATAAAAAATTACATACATTTGTAACATCTGTTATGGAAGGCCCGCAATACCCAAAAATGTATTTATACAGACGCCTGGTCCAGGCAAAGCTTTTCATCGATACGCACTATGCTGAGCCTATCGATCTGGACAATATTGCGGACGAAGCCTGCTTTTCCAAATTTCACTTCATCAAACAGTTCAAAAATATATACAACAAGACGCCCCATCAGTATCTGATCTCCGTAAGGATCCAGAAAGCAAAAGAGTTGCTGAATGCAGGTACTCCCGTTTCAACCGTCTGCCTCGCGGTAGGATTTGAAAGTTTGGGTTCATTCAGCGTACTTTTCCGACGGATTGCCGGCATGACACCGTCCAGCTATGTAGCCCTGCAGCAAAGGCTAAGGGCGCAAATGGCTGAATCTCCCCTGACCTTCATACCAGGCTGTTTTGCCGAAAAGAACGGCTGGCTGAAAAAATCGCAATTTTAGAGAAACGGGATTTCAGTTTTTCATCGTCCTTTGCTATACAATCAAAAACACAGGACATGATAACTAAAATGACCCATACGACAGTATACGTTCTCGACCAGGAGAGCGCCTTCGACTTTTACACGAACAAGCTCGGATTTAAAGTTGTTACAGACGTCCCAATGGGCAAGGATGGTCGCTGGCTTACCGTTTCCCCACCGGAACAGCCGGGCTTCGAGATCGTATTATACCCGGTTGCAAAGAGTAATTTGTCTAAAGAGGTCGCGGATACCTTGAGAGAACTGGTGAAAAAAGGGACTTTCGGCATAGCCGTCTTTACATGCCACGACATCTTTGCAACATATGAAGAGCTAAAAGAAAAAGGCGTGAAATTTACCAAGGCCCCCACAAAAGAGTTTTATGGCACGGAAGCTATATTCAACGATGACTCCGGCAACTGGTTTTCGCTCGCGCAAATCAATTAACCCATGAAAACGATATTGGACAAAATAACGAGAGATGAGCTGATCCGCAGGATCAATACGCTTAACGAAAGCTGCACGGCCCAATGGGGCAAAATGAACATCGGGCAGATGGTGGATCATTGCATCCGGTATGAAGAAATGATCTTGGGCCGGATAAAATGCAAAAGATCATTTCTTGGCCTTCTGTTCGGCAGAGTAGCTTTGAAAAGCCTTATAAAGGATGAAAGCCCAATCAGGCAGAATATGCCTACAAGCCCCGAGATCAGGGTAAAAGAGAACTTTTCAGGTGACATAGCTTCAGGAAAAGAGAAATGGATCGCCCTGATGGAAGAATTTTGCCGGCTTCCGAACCAGGACTTCCTGCATCCCTTTTTTGGAAGGATGACAAAGGAACAGGTTGGGCGCCTCAGCTACAAGCATATGGACCATCATCTCCGTCAGTTCAATTGTTAGCCAACAATGATCCAACTAAACTGGGGATGGGTACCAGGTAAACTATTATATCATTTAGAAATTAATATAATAATAGTAGGTTTGTCATACCAGAACGAATGACAAGCCCCTACATCGACGATACCACCTTACTTGCCGGCTTTCATCAACGGGAGACTCTAGCAGAAAAACAAGTATTTCAAAAATACTTCAAGCCCCTCTGCCTCTATTCGGAGACCATCACGGGTCAACTGGCCGCCTCGGAAGATATTGTGGCCGAATCCTTTGAGAAAGCCTGGGCCCGTCGGCTGGAATTCAACACCCTGGAAAACCTGAAAGCCTTTTTATACCACATCGTCCGCAATGCGAGCCTGAACTATACAGAAAGCCAAAAACGCCACCGCTCTCACCACGAACAGATCCGCTATTTATCTAACCATGAGCCCCAACTGCCGGAAGCGCTGGAACGCGAGATCCTGCGCGTAGAGCTCCTCCAGGAGATCTATCAGGAGATCGAAAATCTGCCGGATCGGTGCGGCCAGATCTTCAAGCTCTTGTTCATCCATCACCAGACCACCCAGGAGATCGCAGACCAGTTATCCATCAATGTCCAGACGGTCCGGAGCCAGAAAGCTCGGGCTATACAATTGATTAAGACAGAGTTATTACGTAAACGCCGGATCGCGCCTGCCTTGTTGTTCGCCATTCTGCTGGGATATGCACGCTGACCCTTCAAAAAAAACTTGTTCTTTCTTTGGATGAAAAGGAAGTTCAACTGTCTTCAACAACATGGAAGACATCAAATCTCTCTTGCTAAAACATTTACGTGCTCAGACCACTGCAGAGGAGCAAACAGCGATCGATGCATGGCTGGCTGCCTCCGAGGCCAACCGGGAACTGTTCGCTGAGCTCAATGATCCGGACCGGGTAGCCCGGTCCCTGGAGAAAATGGACCGGCTGCACGAAGATCAGGTCTGGGAGAGGTTGCAGGCGTATACAACAGGAAAGCCCCCCGCCCATCGGGTGCATTTCCTGCGCCGCTATGGGTGGGCTGCGGCCGCGGCCTTTTTTGTCTTACTGGGCACTGGCGCCTGGTGGGTATTCCATAACGCCGCGAAAGAACACATCGCTCAAACACAGCAGCAACGCTTCAGGAACGACGTCGCTCCGGGAAAAAATGCCGCCGTATTAACTTTAGCAGGCGGACAAAAGATCGTTCTCGACAGCACCGCAAAAGGAGCGATCACCAGGCAGGGCAATACTACCATCCATAATACCAGCGGCCAACTGGTCTATAACGCATTACACGGGAAACCAGCGGAATTGCTGTATAATACGCTTACCACGGGCAGGGGTAATCTGTATCAACTGATCTTACCCGATGGATCCAAAGTCTGGCTCAACGCTGCCTCCTCCATTACTTATCCGACGTCATTCACGGGCGCAGAAAGAAAAGTGGCTATGACAGGCGAAGCTTATTTCGAAATAGCTAAAGACGAACGGCGTCCTTTTATAGTCGAAAAGAAGGAGATGCGCATCCAGGTACTGGGCACTCATTTTAATGTCAATACGTACGATGATGAGGATGCATGGAGAACCACGCTGCTGGAAGGAAGTGTGAAAGTCATAAAAGGAAATAACAGCAGCGTCTTGCGTCCGGGACAACAGGCAATATTATCCAGGGACAATGCGCCCATAAAAGTGCTCGATCATCCCGATATCGACGATGTAATGGCCTGGAAGAATGGGGTCTTTAGATTCAACGATGCGACGATTGAATCTATCATGCGCGAAATGGCAAGGTGGTACGATGTGGAAGTAGTATATGACGCCAGGATCTCCCAGCATTTCATTGCGGATGTCCCCAGGGATGTTCCGGCATCGGAGTTATTGAAATTACTGGAATTGACCGACCAGGTGCATTTTAAGATCGAAGGAAAAAAGATCACAGTCATCCGGTAGGATGAACCAAACATAGTGGTTGATTGGAATGAAAAACCGCCCTGAGGTGAGAGTCAAGGCGGCAGTACGTTCAAGTTAACCTGATTCACAATCGTCTCGGACTGCTTATTGTTTAACCTAAACATTACAAATGTATGTATTTTAAGGCTCATTGCAACCCCGCGCTGGCGGAGCGACGGTTGCACCCCAAAATTATCCTGGTTATGAAGCTAACCGTCATTTTAGTGCTGGCGGCCTGTCTGCAGGTCAGTGCAAAAGGGTATGCACAGAATATCACTTTGTCCTTGAAGAACGTACCCCTGGAGAAAGTATTCGGGGAGGTAAAAAGACAAACGGGATACAGTTTTATTTACACCCGGGAGCTGCTGCAATATGCCACCCCCGTCAGCCTGGAGGTTACCAATGCCCCGCTGGAAAAGGTGCTGGAGAATTGCTTTGGCGGGCAGCCGCTGACCTATACCATCGAAAAGAAATTCATTATTGTCAAACCCAGACCGTCGCCTGTCCCCATGCCGGCCTTGGTGGATTCTTCTCTCGAGATCCATGGTCTTATAACGGATAATAACGGTCTGCCGCTGCAGGGAGCCACCGTTCTGCTCAAGGGCACCGACCTGTTCGCCGTCACTGAAAAGAACGGGTCTTTCCGCCTGTCCCTCGACCGCAATATCAGATCTATAACGCTCATAGTATCCATGATCGGGTACGGCACCGTGGAGAAAGAGGTGCACCGTTCTTCCGACGCCCTGGTCATCAAACTGCAACAGGTGCAGCGGCAGCTGGATAGCGTGGTGGTGACCGCGCTGGGTATTACCCGGTTGCAGCGATCCCTCGGCTATGCCTATTCGGAAGTCAAAGGCGAGGATATGACCAGGGTCCGGGGAAACAACGCGGTGGAAGCGCTCAGCGGAAGGGTGGCCGGCCTGGAGGTGACTACCACCAACAGTGGGGTAGGCGCCAGCACCAAAGTGACGCTCCGGGGCATAAAGACCATTGGAGGAGACAGTCAGCCCTTGTATGTCATCGACGGTATTCCCATCGACAACACAACGCCCGGACAGGCGGATACTTATGGCGGTTATGACCTGGGGGATGGCAGCAGCATCATCAACCCCGATGAGATCGAGACCATATCGGTGCTGAAAGGAGGCGCCGCTGCTGCCTTATACGGCAGCCGCGCCGCCAACGGGGTGATCCTCATTACTACCAAAAAAGGCAGTAAAAAAGGTACGGTGGTCGATTATACTTCCAATGCAGTGTTTGCCCGGATCCAGAACAGCTATGACTACCAGGAACAATATGGCGCCGGCAGCAACAATCTTTTGCCAAGGGACGCCGCTACGGCAATGGGCTATGCGCAAAGCAGCTGGGGACCTAAGTTCAATGCGGACAGTATGTCGTATATCTTCAACGGATCGAAGAAGCCGTATGTCAATGCACATAATTCTATCTCTTCTTTCTTCCGGACAGGGGTTACGCTGACCAATTCCATCGGCGTCTCGACGGGAGATGAGAAGAACCAGCTGCGGTTTACCTATACTAATTTGTACAACAACGATGTGGTGCCGAAAAGCGGTTTGAAAAGGAATAATGTCTCCATCCGGGGGACATCCCAGCTTACCAATAGATTCAGCATCGACGCCAAGATCGCCTACCTGAATGAGAAGGTGGACAATCGGCCGGCTTTATCGGATAATCCCAATAATATCGGCTATGTCCTGTCCGGCGTTGCTCCCAACATCGATATGGATTGGTTAAAAGCTTACAAGGATCCCGTGACGGGAAAATATGTCAACTGGAATAATAATCCATACCAGGTCAACCCTTATTGGGCGATCAACGAACAGCCCAATACGAGCACGAAAGATCAGTTGAATGGGTTTGTTACACTGAAATTTAAGATCCTGCCGACCCTGTCCATCCAGGCCAGGTCAGGTACGGATTATGCCGGGTTTCATTTCCGGGAGTTCATGAACTACTCTACGCCCTTTAATGAGACGGGAATGCTGTCGCTGATCGACCGCACCATCCGGGAGACGAATACGGAACTGCTGCTTAATTTCGGAAAGCAGGTTCGTAAGTTCTGGATTGGCGCCAATGCCGGTGCCAACCGCATGGATTACCGGGGCAATATAGTGAATACCACCGGGCGCGATATCAGCATGCCCGGCGTACAGAGCATCAACAATTTCCAGACAGTGCTGAGCAATGAGGTCATCAACCGCAAACGGATCAATTCCGTCTATGGTGCACTGAACCTGGCGTATGAGAATTACCTTTACCTGGACCTGACGGCGCGGAACGACTGGTCTTCCACGCTGGCGCAGGGGAACAATTCTTTCTTTTACCCTTCGGTTTCGTCCAGCTTTATCTTTTCCGAGCTGATCCCCAGGAATAGAGTCCTGTCATACGGTAAGTTACGCGCCTCGCTTGCACAGACGGGCACGGACGCAATTTCCCCCTACGAATTAAAGCTTACCTACGGTCCGGACATTGCAATGCCGACCATTGGTGGGTATGCCATCGGCGGCGTTGCCGTGAACGAAGTACCGTATATGAAGCTGAAGCCCAGCATCAGCAATGCCTTTGAGGTCGGAACCAACCTGGCGTTCTTCGACAGCCGGATCAACCTGGATCTCACCTGGTATAAGACCAATACGAAGAACCAGATCCTGCAGGCGCCTATCTCTACTACCAGCGGATATGCCACCGCGATCATCAATTCAGGTAATATAGAGAATCAGGGTATTGAGATTACCCTGGGATTGAAACCCATCGTTTCGCGCACCTTCAATTGGGAGGTCAACCTGAATTTTGCCCGCAACAGGAATAAGATCATCAGGCTGAGCCCGCTGGTCTCCAGCTATTATACGCTGGCTTCGGCCAGATGGGCCAATGCTTCCATTGTCGCCAAAGAGGGAGACCGGTACGGGATCATCGTAGGGCATGATTTTCTAAGGGACAGTAGTTCTGGAAAGCTGATCCTGGACGCCAATAATCTGCCGCAATATGATCCGACGGACAAAAAATTAGGGAATAGCCTGTACGACTGGACGGGCGGGATCAACAACAAGTTCTCTTATAAGAACATCTCCTTTTCGTTCCTGCTGGACTTTAAACAGGGAGGGAATATCTATTCCATGACCAACCTGCTGGCCTATTCCAATGGTCGGCAGAAAGGCACGCTGGCGGGCCGCGAAGGATGGGTGAAGTCCGAGCAGGAAAGAGTAACCGCAGGCGTAACCCAGGCTAACTGGGTGGCTACCGGCGGTCTGCCTGTCTCCGGGGTCAATGCCAGTGGGAATAAGGTAAACGCTTTTGTCAATCCACAAACTTATTGGCAGCGGGTGGCCAGCAATATCCCGGCTGCCTTCATTTATGACGCCAGCTATATTAAAGTAAGGCAGATCAACCTGGACTATTCTATGCCGGCGGCTATATTAAGGAATACCCCTTTGAAAGAATGCACGATCTCCCTGGTGGCGAGGAATCCTTTTATTCTCAGCAAACATGTCCCCAACATCGATCCCGAATCGAGTTATAACAACAGCAATGGACAGGGCTTCGAATATGGGTCGCTTCCCACGCGCAGGTCATACGGCATCAATCTTTACTTAAAATTCTAAATAATATTACAATGACCAGGGTTAAATCAAAATATATACCTATTGTATTATTACCGCTCCTCATACTGGCCAACAGCTGTACTAAAAGTTTCGAGAGCCTGAATACAGACCCAACCAAGGGGTCTTCCATTGCGCCGGGACAGCAGCTGGCCGGAGCTGCGTATTACCTGGACGGCGGACGGTCCGTGGTGTATGCTAATTTATATGTGCTTCAACCTTTTGTTCAATATATGAGCGGCCCTTGGGGAATGCGCGCGGGTAGTAAATATATCCGCACCACCTACCCCGATGCGGTCTGGACGACTTTTTACGGTAAATCTATCAAGCAGCTGGTAGACTTGATCCAGCGCAATAAAGCAGATTCCTCCCTGGTGAACTACATCGCCGCGGCCCGGATCCTGAAAGTGTATATTTTCTCCTTGCTCACCGACTTGTACGGGGATATTCCTTATTCCCAGGCCGGCCTGGGTTATTATGAGTCGATCTATACGGCCAGGTATGACAATCAGCAGGCCATTTATACCGATCTTTTCAGCGAGCTGGATGCGGCTGTAAAACAGTTCGACGGGACCAAAGATGCCATCGACAACGACATCGTGTATCAGGGCAACATCTCCCGATGGAAGAAGCTGGCCAATTCCCTTCGTCTCCGCCTGGCCATGAGGCTTACCAAAGTGGATATTGCCATGGCCGAAACACAGGCCAGGGCAGCCATTGCGGGTGGGTTGATGGAGAACGCCGATGATAATTTCAAGATGATGCATGAGGCTTATGCTTTTCCGGACCTCCGGGGCAACGGTTATGCGCAGGCATTGCAGGAGTCCGATACTTACCTGTATTCGGCCGGCGGCGCCACCTTCGTCAATTATCTCAAACAAAACAACGATCCCAGGCTGCCCTGCTATTTTGTGAACCAGGATGCCAACGGGAAGGATATTACGAACCTGACCCATTATATTCCTATCAGCCCCGGTCTGTATTGGTGGGATAACTGGGGAGATTTCACGGCGGCTGATGGGACGGTGGTTCCACAGTCGAGTAAATTCGCGCGGATCAACCATTCGTTTACGGCCCTGCAATCATCCTTCTTGCATATGGGCTATGCCGAAGTACAATTTCTGCTGGCGGAAGCAGCTTACCGGGGGTGGGCGGGCAATGCCGCTCAATATTTTCAGAAAGGGATCTCAGAGGCCATCGATCAGTTGAGCATGTACCCGGGCATGGTTTCTGTCAGCCCTTCTGATAAGGCGGATTATATCGCGGCCCATCCCCTGGATGCAGGGAAAGAGATCCAGGAGATCAACGAGCAAAAATGGGTGGCGCTGTTCCCCAATGGGTACGAAGCGTATGCGAATTACCGCCGGACCGGGTATCCCGTCCTGGAGGCTATTGAGGATGTAGGGCTGGAATCTGAAACCAACGGCGTATTGCCCCGGCGCCTCTTTTACCCTGCTTCCGAGGCTTATGATAATGCCACGAACTACAATGCCGCGCTGAAAAACCTTGGCGGGACGGACAATTGGTTGAAGCCGGTGTGGTGGGATAAATAAAAACATGACTATGATCACGAAAAGAAAGACGCTTATAACCGCGACGTTGGCAGGCCTCCTGCTGATAGGCGCATGCGGCAAGAATGATACGAAAGCGAATAACCCAACAGACCCCGTGAAAGGGAATTTCCGGGTGGTCGGCTATCTGCCGAGAGGGGTGGACCTTTCCGGACAGACGGGTATGCCGGACCTGGGGAAGATCACCCATCTGAATATCGCTTTTATGAATCCGGATTCGACGGGGGCTTTCCCGGCGGACGAAAATATCAGCAAGCTGACAGCGCTTGCGCATGCCAGCGGGGTTTCCGTACTGCTGTCCATCGGCGGGGGGAATCCTCCGGCCCATCTGAAAACCTTGCTGGGCGGGAGCCATCAGGCTGCCCTTGTTCAGGCCCTTGCTGCGCTTACGGAGCAGTACAACTGCGATGGTATCGACGTAGACCTGGAAGGAGATTTTATCGACGGCAACTACGAGCGTTTTGTCAAGAACCTGGCTGTTGCGCTCAGGGCGAAAAAGAAACTCATGACGGCTGCCATCGCCACTGCCTATGCCAACAGCTATACGGATGCCGCTTTGGCGCAGTACGATTTCGTCAATATCATGTCCTACGATAAGACAGGGCCCTGGACTCCCTCCAACCCGGGGCCGCATGCACCGTATTCCATGGCGGTGGATGACCTGGCTTACTGGGGAGGGACGCGGGGAATACCCAAGGCAAAGATGACGCTGGGGCTGCCTTTTTATGGGTATGGCTTCGGCGCCAATGCACCGGAGAGCATGAGCTATCAGGATATAGTAAATAAATATCCGGCCTCCTGGAATGTCGATCAGCTCACCGTCCCGGGCGGCGGCATCGTATATTACAATGGTTACGCCACGATTCAGGACAAAACAGCGCTGGCACTAAAAAATGCGGGCGGTGTCATGATCTGGCAATTATTGCAGGATGCCACCGGAGAAAGATCCCTCTTAAAAGCTATCAATACGATCATTCATCATTAACCATTTTCTATTAATCTTTAAACAGCGCTTTGATCGTAATAAAAGAGGGTGTCAGGGAAGCCTGAAATGCATTATATTTAATAAAAATATCCCGATGCCTTCAGAAAAAGAAGCCCTTTCGAGAAGGAAATTTCTCAAAATAGCAGGCATGAGCGGAACGGCTCTTTGCCTCGGCTTCTATTTCCCGGCGGCAGCCGGCAAGGGACGGATAGTCAATACAGTCGCTGCTGCGACGGAAAACATCGAATTGAACGCGTGGATCCTGATCGATACTTCCGGCAAAGTGACCCTGGTCAGTCACCGGGCGGAAATGGGCCAGGGCGTTTATCATTCCATTGCGCAGATCATCGCAGAAGAGCTGGAGGTCAGCTTGAATGACGTCAATATCATATTTGGTCCGGGCAACAACAAAAAGTACGGCAGCCAGATCACGGGGGGTAGCTCCACCATCCGGGGCTCTTATAAGAACTTATTGAACCTCAGCGCATCTGCGCGTGTGATGCTGATAACCGCCGCAGCGGCGAAATGGGGTGTTGCTCCATCCGAATGTCATGCTGAGTCTGGGCATGTCCTGCATGGGCCTTCCGGCAGGAAATTTCATTACGGAGAACTGGTCGTCGATGCATCCAAACTTACACCGCCGAAGGATATACAGCTAAAAAAGCCGTCGGAATATCGCCTGATCCGCCAGCCGCTGCACCGGCAGGATACGCCTTTGAAGACCGATGGTACGGCCATATTCGGATTGGACAAGCGACTTCCGGGTATGCTGTATGCGATGGTAGAGCGGAATCCCCGCTTTCTTGGAAAAGTGAAAAGCTTCGACGATAGCGCAACCCGTAAGGTGCCGGGTGTCAGGAACGTCTTCAAGGTCAGGATGAAAGTGCATGATTCTTTCCGGGAGGGAGTGGCCGTAGTGGCTGAATCGCTGTGGGCCGCCATGCAGGGGAGAAAGGTGTTAAAAGTAGAGTGGGACGATAGTGGGTTTGAACATATCAGCACCGCGGAGATCTACCGCCGGATGAAGGAGGCTTTGTCGACAAAAGAAGGATTGTCGTTCCGCAGCCAGGGGAACCCCTCGGCCGTCATAGCGAAGGCCCAACATAAACTTGATGTCATATATGAGACGCCCTACCAGTCGCATAGCTCCATGGAGCCTTTAAACTGCGTTGCGCACTACCAGGGCGACAAGATCGAGATCTGGGGCCCCATACAAGCCCCGGATTGGGTGCAGGCGTTTATTTCCAAGGAATTTGGATTGCCACAGGAGAAGGTCATGGTCAATATGACCTTTCTTGGCGGGGGATTTGGACGCAAGGCGTTCACGGACTATCCGCATGAGGCGACACTCATTTCGAAAGAAATGGGCGCGCCTGTACAGGTGGTCTGGTCGAGGGAAGATGATATGACGCAGGGACCCTATCGTCCGGGCATCTCGTACAGGTGTGAGGGTGTAGTGGAGAATGGAGAGATCAGCGCCATGAAGGTCAGGATGGCGGGCCAGAACATTGGCCATTGGAGCGGGGGCGCTAAGGACAAGCCTAACGACAGCATCACGGAAGGATTTTTAGCGCCTTACTTTAAAAGTATTACAAACCTCAGTTTTTCGGATATCCCTTTCGAGGCGACCATACCGCCCATCTGGTGGCGCTCAGTCTATGCTTCTACCAATGGATTTGCCTATGAAAGTTTCATGGACGAACTGGCGGTGGCAGCCGGAAAGGACCCGCTGGCGTTTAGAAGACAATATCTGCAGGATCAACGATGCCAGCGCCTGATTGATAAGCTGGAAGAAGTGTCCGGTTGGAAGAACAGGGGGACGCATGCAGGTTTTGGCGCGGCGATCACGGAATGCTTTGCCAGCACGGTTGGCCAGGTAGTGAAAGTCTCAAAGGCCGCTGACGGTAAGATAAAGATCGACCAGGTATGGGCGGTCATAGACTGTGGGTGGTTTGTCAACCCGGACATTATCAGGGCCCAGGTGGAAGGCTCCATCATAATGGGGCTGGGTGCTGCAACAGTACATGAACTAACTTTTAAGGACGGGATGACAGTGGAAAAGAACTTTCATAAATACGAAATGCCGAGGATCAATGCTATCCCTCCCATCGAGATCCATATCATGGAAAATGAGGCGGATGCAGGTGGTGTCGGAGAGCCCGGTTTGCCTGCCTTCGCTCCTGCGCTTACCAATGCTATCTATGACCTGACAGGCAGGCGAATAAGAAAGCTGCCGTTTAATTTGAGTATTTAAAGCTGTAGCCAGGATGATCGAAAAATTGATAAAAGTTACTTCTTAAAGTGATAACGTTTACTGTTTAGTGTTTAGGTATCGCATACCTTCATACTATGATTTCCACCGATATTTTTAAGAGAGAGCGGTATTATACTGCCAGTTATGAATGGATCGATTTTCATGATATGGAAGCATTCGTAGGCATTGCAGGTTGCAGACTTACGGGGATTAGGCAAGTCAAAAAAATTGAATTCGTAAGATTATATGGCTTTAAAAGAAGAGGCGAGGTTCTGGCAAATGTTCAATTTAACAGCCAAAGATTTCAAGTACACATGCCGGTGGATGGCAGCATAATTTCTATTAACAATATTGAAGCGCTGATCAACGAGGATCTTTTATTAAGCAAACCCGAAACAGAAGGATGGCTCGTCAAAATACTTGTGAGTCAGCCTTGTGAAAGGAAGGGATTGATCCCGTTCGAACAGTATAATTCCACGATTTAAAGGCTTCATCCTGCATAGACAATATTGGATCTTATCGCGCGGAAATGTGACTTTTATCACTTTATAGACATCCAATCGATAGGGGAAAAAAAGTACCTTTGCTTCCATTTTAAAAAAAGGAATGATGAAACTGGAAGAGCAACTGGTGGAAAGAGGCGGTAATAAATGTGAATTATGCGGGGCCGGTGATACGTTAAAGATATATGAAGTGCAGCCTCAGTCCGGCAGAGACCAGGATAATTGTATTTTAACGTGTGACAAATGCCAGTCCCAGATTGATAGAAAAGAAGAATTGGATGGCCGCCACTGGCGCGGTTTGTCGGAGACGATGTGGAGCGAAGTGCCGGGTATACAAGTAGTATCCTGGCGTATGCTGAACCGCTTAAGGCATGAAAGTTGGGCCATGGACAACCTGGAAATGATGTATCTCAGTGAGGAAACTTTGGCATGGGCTAAAGCCACCGGGGACCATGATAATGACGGCTCCGTTGAGCTTCATAAAGATTGCAACGGCAAGGTACTGCAGAACGGTGATGCGGTGATCCTGGTAAAGTCATTAGATGTAAAAGGGTCTACTTTAAATGCAAAAATGGGTACTGTCGTAAAGAATATTCGGCTGGTCCAGGACAACACGGAACAAATTGAAGGTAAAATAGAGGGCCAGACAATTGTCATCCTCACCAAATATATAAGAAAACAGAATGGCTAGTAATTCACATGACTTTTCTAAACATTTTAAAATACTGATACTTGGATCATTGGTTCAACAGTGATACGCAATTCCATCATCTGTATCCCCCCGCTATTCAGCAACTGGCCCGCAGGCATTGGACCCCTCCAAGTGTAGCAAACCAGGCTGTTCAATTCCTGGTACCAAAGGACGGTGTCCGGATTTTGGACATCGGCAGCGGAGTAGGAGCATTTTGTTTGGGCGCAGCCTATTATAAGCCAAATGCCATTTTTTATGGGGTAGAACAACGAAAAAACCTGGTTGACCATGCGGAAGCTGCTAAAAATGTTCTCGGACTGTCAAATGTAACCTTTATTCATGGAGATTTTACACAGCTGAACTTACGCCGGTACGACCACTTTTATTTCTACAATTCATTTTATGAGCACGTAAAAGGTACGCCGAAGATCGACTACAATTTATCATTCTCCGAGACTTTATACAATTATTATAATCGCTTTTTATTTAAGAAATTAGAAGAAATGCCCGTTGGGACGCGGGTAGTTACCCGATGCAGCTGGGAAGATAAAATACCTTCAACGTATAAGGTGGTGAATAGCGATTTTGACAGCATGCTTAAATTCCACATCAAGGGATAACTATGTTTGATTAGCTATCTTCAAAAGTTTATGAACATCTATAACTACGATCTTTCTACCTTTGGTTTGGATGGCTCCGTCTTCCTTGAACTCTTTTAATATCCGAACGATATTTTCTCTCGCGGTACCAACCATACTTGCCAGGTCGTCCCTTGATAAATTAATTTCAACTGTCATGCCGGTCTGGTAATTTTCTTTGTATTTTTCCCTCATTACCACCAATTGTGTAGCTAACCTTTCCCTGACATTCCGCTGTGCTAAAAGGGAGACGCTATTGGCAAATACGGTAAATTCATGACTAAGTAGTTTAAGTAGCCGTTGCGATAATATTTTAGACGAACTCAATACACGCAGAAAATCTTCCTTAGGAATAAATGCAATTAAGCTTTCTTCCAAGGCAGCAGCCGAATCAGGATAGCGCTCATCTGCTAACAAGGCATGATAACCAAATAATTCACCTGTATTGGCTACATAAATGATTTGTTCGCTGCCCTCGCTATCAACTTTGTATTTTTTGATCTTCCCATTGCGGATAAAAAAAATGCCTGACGGAAAAGATCCCTCGCGGAAGATAATTTCTCCTTTGCTGAAATACTGATCGCTCATGTGGCCCGTAATAATCTCGGCATCTTCCGGCGGCAGTTCAGTAAGGAGGGAATGGCTTTGGAAATTCCATTTATCCATTGGGAAAAGGGAATTGATACTCATATAGTCGCAAATTTAGCAAATTAATAGGTGATAAAAGTTACTTATTAAGGTGATAAAATGCAACGCAGTAAGTTGAATATTGCGATAGCTTTACGCAGATTTTTAGGAAACCAACCAGTAAACTATGTGAGCTAATGTCACCAACAGCCACCAGCCTTCACCATTTGGATCATTGGTTCAGTAGTGATATACAGTACGACCTCCTATATCCATCTCCCATTCAAATGCTGGCCCGTGAACATTGGACGCCATTAAATGTTGCAAAAATGGCATCCGAATTCCTCGTCACCCGGGATGGTGACAGGGTCCTGGATATAGGAAGTGGCGTAGGTAAATTTTGCTTGTCAGCTTCTTATTATAAACCCCATGCCTTTTTTGACGGCATAGAACAAAGGAGCAGTCTGGTGCAGCATGCAGTAGCAGCTCGAAAAGTACTCGGCCTTGTCAACGCATCTTTTTTTTACGGGAATTTTACCCGGTTGAATTTTTCAGCATATAACCACTTCTATTTTTATAACTCGTTTTTTGAAAATTTTGAAGGCTTTGATAAGATAGACAACAGTATAGAATATTCGCAGGCATTGTATCATTATTACAGTGGTTATTTGTTTAATGAATTGGATAAAATGCCTGCTGGTACAAGAATTGTAACGTATTGCAGCTGGCAGGACGAGATACCGCCTTCTTATAGTCTCGAACGAAGCGAATTGGATGGCCTGCTAAAATTTAACTTAAAAACCTGATAGTCTGATTTTCTTTTTGGACGCACGAACTATGCTAAAACACACCGGGGTCCGGCGTACCCATCTTCATAATGTCCGTCTGGCGGCGTTGCTGAGCTTGATCGCCGGGGCCGTCAATGCGGAAGGCTTCCTTGGATTTTCTATCCTCACTACCAATGTCACCGGGCATGCTGCTTTGTTTGCTGAAAAGGTCTCTCTTAGAGATTGGAAGACGACCTGGGTGATAGCATTATGGATGCTCCTGTTCTTGGGCGGGGCTTTTATTTCCAGCCTGATCATCGACCTGGTAGGAAGGAATCAAAGATACTCCTATCTGATCCCCATTTTGCTGGAGCTGGGTATCCTGGTAATGGTGGCCATTATGGGAAATTATTACAGCCACCGGTTGGACGTCCGGCAGATATTTGCCGGCAGCCTGCTGTTTGCTATGGGAATGCAAAATGCCTTGGTATCCGTGATATCCCGGTCTGTCGTCCGAACCACCCATTTAACAGGGACTTTCACCGATCTGGGTATCGAACTCGCGCAGATAGTGACCATCCGGGGCGAGGACAGATCCATGTTACGATCCGGCATTGTGCTCAAGACCGTGATTATCCTGTCTTTTATAACAGGGGCCCTGTCAGGAGCTCATGCCTTTCGGGCCATGCATTTCTTCTCTTTTTATTGGCCGGCGCTGATGTTGGTTTTTGCTTTGTTGTATGACGTATTCCGGGTTAATGTTAAGCGCTATTACCGGAAAATAGGCAAATCGTTAAAAAAATTAGATATATAGATGGCCGGCACAATGCCGGCCATTCTTAATAAGCCAACGGCTAGTTATCTTCCATCTTATTCTTCAGTTTGCCCAGCAGAGCGTAAGCCCCTTTTATGGCAATGCGTGTATTTCCCCAGTCTGGGTTGCCTGAGCTTGTCAGCTCAATGAAGCCCTGGTCGGCATCACCTGTCTCCACCGCCGTGAGCTGGAATTCCTTTGGGCCCCTCGTCACAAAAACGTATTTCCGTCCCATGTAATTGACTACGGCATCCTCGGGAACGGCAAGTACTTTACGGCTGTCCAGTTGAAACACGCCCGAAAGGAACATTCCAGGCAATAGTTCACGGTGGGCGCCTTCGAAATGGCAGTGGATCACGCCGGTGCGGCTGTCGTTGACATTCCGGGTGACTAAAATGGTTTCTACGTTGTACGACTGGCCGGGCTGGTCCAATAGGGCCACCTTCCCATGAATGCCCTTTCGAAATAGGGTGATATCCTTTTCAAATACGGTCATCGCTGCATGGATATCCGTTGGATTGACGAGCTCGAAGAGTACGTCGGTTGGATTTAGATATTTGCCGACGTTGACGTTCACTTTGCTCACATAGCCGTCGATAGGGGAATAGATGCGCGTCTGCGCCGAAATATTACCTACGGTTAGCTTTTCTGGATCGATGTGGATGAGGCGGAGTTTTTCTGCTGTCGAGCGAAGGATGGCCTCCTTGGTCTTGTACTCGCTCAACGCCAGCTGGTAGGTTTTCTTACTGGTAGCGTCCGCATCGCTGAGATCCTTTTGTCTTTGCAGGTCGGTAGAGAGGAAGTCCAGCTGGGCGCTGGTCGTAAGATAGTCCTGCTGCAGCTGGACGAATGATTGGTCTTGCATGACTGCTATGGGGTCGCCTTTACGGACGGGGTAGCCGGGCAACAAAGGGGTCGATCTTAGGTAGCCTCCCATAGGAAAGCTTACGGACACGAGGTTTTGCGGCGGTACGTCTACCGTTCCGTTGAGGCGGATGGTCGTTTGCATCTCCCTTTTCTGCGGTAAGGCCGTTTCAATCCCCGCGTTGGTCATCTGGACGTCGTTCAGGACAACTACATCGGGTGCAGTTGCGGGAACTGGTTGCTTGGCTTGTTCGGAAGGATGGGTGCAGGAAAGGCCCGCGAAAAGAATGCCCAGTACGAATATGGTGAAGGATTTTATGTTATTCATGATCATGCAGGTTTAGTATGTAAGAAGATAGTCGAGTTCGATGCGCTGGGTCACCAGGTTACTGATCGCTTCGATATATTGCAAACGGATCTGTATGGCGTTGCCGGCAAGTGCGCCCCATTCCACATAGCCGATAGCGCCGTTCCTATAGCTCAATATGGCGGTTTGCAACAGCGTATTGGACTGGGTGAGACCGCTTGTATGGTAGTAGGCAACAGCTTCCGCGTATTTGGCGTAGGCATTGATGGTCTGTGATAGCTGCGCCTGCAATTGTTTGACGGCCAGCTGACTGGCGGCTCCCGCAATCACCTGCTGCTGTTGTGCCGCCTTAATACGCGCTTGTTGTGCACGATTGAAGACCGGGATGCTTACGCCCAGTTGAACGGTGGAGAATCGGTTTGCATTTCCGTACCAGGTTTCCGAACGGTCCTTGGCTAGCTGCCATCCCGCGATCGACTGGTTCGTATAGCCGAAGCTGATATCCGGCAGCAGGCGGGACCGCTGGACGCGTGTCATTGCGGCGGCAGCCGCTTCCTGCTGATGGTAATATCCGATCATCGGATGACGCCCGACGAAGCCACTGTCAGGGGCAGGGCTGGCGGCCGGGAGGGCAAGCCGGTCGGCCGCATCAAGGGGGTCTTCCATATTCAACAACAGGCCCAGGCGGATGGCGGCATCCCTCCGGTCGGCGAGGGTCTGGCCGAGTTGAAGGGCTATCTGCTGGGCCTGGTTCTCGAGCGTCGTCTTTTCAAGTAGGTTGGATTCTCCCTTTTCGAAGCGAAGCCGGGCCATCTCGCTAAAACGTAGATAGATGCTGTCCATTTGTTCCAGCAAAAGCTGCTTTTCCCGCAAGACCTGCAGTTGAAGATAGGCCAGCTTTACCAGGCGGGCGATCTCTGCTGTCTGTAATGTTGTGCGGGCCTGGGCGCTGTTTGCTTCGGCAGTAAAAAGATCGCGCTGGCGGGAATAGACGGACGGCAGTGAAAAGGTTTGCGCTATCGTGAACCTGTTGTCGAAGGCCGCGCTGTTGATATTGCCCCATTCTGTCGACAGTTGCGTTCGGGGGATGTCGGCGGCCGACCGTTGCAAAGTTGCGTAATACTTTTCCTGGAGCCTGCTGATGTTCAGTGTGCCGTTCTGTTTCGCGGCCAGTTGGAGTGCTTCTTCGAGGCTCAATTTTCTGGTTTCCTGGGCAGAAAGAATTGCAGGGGCGGTCAGCGCGAGCAGCAGCAGGGCGGTCATCGATAGTTTGCCGGGATTCCTGCTCTTTTTGGACCTCCCGCTTTTTTCGATCATGAGGTAAAGGGTTGGCAGCACCAGCAGGGTGAGCAACGTGGAAGTGACCAGGCCGCCGATGACGACGGTAGCCAGCGGGCGTTGCACTTCCGCGCCGGCCCCATCGCTGAGCGCCATGGGGAGGAAACCGAGGGAGGCCACAGCGGCGGTCATTAATACGGGTCTGAGCCGGACCTCCGTCGCATAGAAGATGATCTTGCGGGCATCGCCCATGCCCTGTTCCTTCAGCCTGTTCATCTCGCTGATCAGGACGATGCCATTGAGGACCGCTACGCCGAATAGCGCAATGAAGCCCACGCCGGCCGAAATGCTGAATGGCATCCCCCTTGCCCATAGGGCCAGGACGCCACCGATGGCTGACAATGGAATGGCGGAGAAGATGAGCAGGCTGTATTTGATGCGGCCAAAGGCAAAGAAGAGCATGAGAAAGATCAGCAGCAAGGCAATGGGCAGGGCGATGCTCAGCCGGCGGCTGGCTGCCTGCAGGTTCTCATACTGACCGCCATAGGTGATATAGTATCCTGCGGGAAGGTGCAGCTCGCGCGAGACTTTTTCCTGCAGCTCCTGGACGATGCTTTGTACATCCCGGCCGCGCACGTTGAAGCCAACTGAAATGCGCCGGTGCGCATCTTCGCGCTGGATCTGGTAAGGGCCGTCCTGGATCGCTACCATGGCGAGGGTACTAAGGGGCACCTGATCTCCGTTGGACAGACCGACAGGCAGATTACCAATGTTCGCCGGGTCCCGTTTCCAGTTTTCCTGCATGCGAATGACCAGATCATACCGTCGGTCACCCTCGAAGACAAGGCCGGCGGCAGCACCGGCATAGGCGGACTGGATGGTATTGTTGACATCGCTGATCGAAGCGCCGTAGCTGGCCATAGCGGCGCGGTTATGCCGGATGACGAGTTGGGGCACCCCTGTGACCGTCTCCATATAAAGGTCTCGGGCGCCCTTCACGGTTTGAATGATGCGACCCAGCTTTTCTTCGTAATGCGACAGCGTATCGAGGTCATCGCCGAAGATCTTACAGACTACGTCCTGGCGGGCGCCTGTCATCAGCTCGTTGAAGCGCATTTGGACGGGGAACTGGAAGCCCGTAGCGATACCCGGCACCTCTTCCAGGGCGGCGCTCATTTTATTGGCGAGCTCGGGAAAGCTGGCAGCGCTTTTCCATTGAGCTTTGGGCTTCAGGATCACCATCATGTCCGCCGCTTCCAGCGGCATGGGGTCCGTAGGTATCTCTCCGGAGCCTATCTTGGTAACGACCTTTTCAACTTCGGGGAAGCTGTCCAGTAATATTCTGGCGGATTGCTGAGTGGTCCGGATGGTATGGGTGAGGGAAGAGCCGGTGAGTAGCCGGGTGTCGACGGCAAAGTCGCCTTCCTCCAACTGCGGGATGAACTCCCCGCCCAGCCGGGTTAGCAGGAACACGGAGAAGGCGAACACCACGACGGCGGCCGTTATTACCCAACGTGGCCCGCGCAGGGCGATTTTCAAAAGGGGCCGATAGATGCGGAGCAACCATTCGATGAGGCGGTCTGAGATGGTTTTCCTGTGGTTCAGTCTTTTGCTGAGGAAGAGGGCGCTCACCATTGGCACATAGGTCAGCGATAATAAAAAAGCGCCAATAATAGCGAAGGAGACGGTTTCGGCCATGGGGCGGAACATCTTACCCTCGATGCCCCGTAAGGAGAGGATCGGCAGATACACGATCAGGATGATGACTTGGCCGAAGACCGCGCTGCTCATCATCTTCCCGGCCGAGACTTCCACGGCTTCGTTCATTTGTCCCTGGTCGATGGTGGTTGCCTGACCCAGGACGCGTCCATGCGACAACTTATGAATTACAGCCTCAACGATGATGACCGCGCCGTCCACCAGCAGGCCGAAGTCAAGCGCGCCCAGGCTCATCAGGTTGCCGCTGACGCCGAAGATGTTCATCATGATGATAGCAAAGAGCATGGATAGTGGGATGACAGAGGCGACGAGCAGGCCCGCACGGACATTGCCGAGAAAGAGGATGAGTACCCCGATAACGATCAGGGCGCCTTCCAGGAGGTTATGCTCGACGGTAGTGATCGCGTTGCCGACCATCTTGCTGCGGTCGAGAAAGGGTTCGATGACGGTCCCTTCGGGCAGGGTCTTCTCGATCTCTTTGATCTTTCGCTTGATGTTGCCGATCACCTTGCTGCTGTTCTCGCCTTTGAGCATCATGACGACGGCTCCGGATACTTCGCCGGCGTCATTGAACAGCATGGCGCCATAGCGGATGGCGCTGCCCATGCGCACGTCGGCCACGTCCCTGACAAGCACGGGAATGCGGGTATTGGTCTGTCTGACGACGATGTTGCCGATGTCGTCCAGGCTGCCGGCCAGGCCTTCTGTTCGGATGAACAGCACATTGGGGCCCTTCTCGATATAGGCGCCTCCGGCATTCTGGTTATTTGCCTGGATGCTTTTATAAACGTCCGCAATAGTGAGCTGGAAGCTCTTGAGCCGTTCGGGATTGACGGTTACTTCGTATTGCCGGACCTTTCCGCCAAAGCTGCTGACGTCCGCGACACCTTCCGTTCCGAGCAGCTGCCGTCGAATGATCCAGTCCTGAATGTCCCGGAGGGCATTGAGGTCATACTTGCTTTCATAACCCGGCTTGGGCCGAACTGCATATTGAAAGATCTCACCCAGGCCCGTGGTCACCGGCCCCAGTTGGGGATCGCCCATGCCGGCCGGTATCTGTTGCCGCGCCTGTGCCAGCCGTTCGCCGACTTGCTGCCGGGCCCAGTAGACATCGGTGGCGTCGTTAAATACGATAGTGACCAGGCTAAGGCCGAAGCGGGAAAAGCTTCGCTGTTCGACGATGCCCGGAACGTTGCGTGTGGCCTGTTCCACCGGAACAGTAATAAAGCGTTCGACATCCGGCGCGCCAAGGCTGGGTGAGGTGGTTATGATGAGGACCTGGTTATTGGTGATATCGGGTACGGCATCGATGGGCAGCTGGGTTACCGAGTAGGCCCCCCAGCCGACGAGTATCAGGATGAAGATGCCGACGATGAGCTTGTTCCTGACGGAAAAGCTGATAATAGCGTTTAGCATGAGTTACACAATAGTATGTGGGTGATTAAATGGCCATTGCGTCAGGGCGAGTCGTTCGGTTAATGGCGAATTAACGCATGCTGAACCCACCGCCCTAATGGCCGGCTAATTAAAACGGGTTGAAAAATCATGCTCGGGGAGGCTGAAAGACGGAGTGGGGGAAAGCAAAAAAGTTTACGCGGGCGTCCAGTAGGACGTAGTCTGTCGAGGCCAGGACAGGGCTCTCGACAACGATGATCATAGGCTGCGGGATATCGTTTACGGCGGAGAAAAGGCTGGTGTTCTCCTGTGTCTTGAAGGGTAGTCTCATATCCTGCTGGTAGTCGGCATCGAAAACTGTTTTGTCGGAATAGTGAAGTTTCAGAAAGCCGAGCAGGGTCATGTGGGAGTTCTCCTGTTTATGTTTGATGTAGTGCTCGACGAGTAAAGGCAATTTGAGGGCCTGATAAGCTTCCGTCGTACCGAAGAGGTAGACGAACATCAGCAATATGGCGATCGCCTTTTTCATGGTCACAAAGATAGGGTTTTTTTTGAGTGGCCATCATCGATGCGGAAGATCAGGCGGTAACATGATGAAGATCACTGGTTTTTCCCAAATAGTTGAACCTTTATCCTTCAGCGCTTACAGGGCTGTATATATCCGCGGAATTAGGCACGCGAAGAATAGACGCCAGAAGGTTACAGAAGAAGGGTTTTGATAGGGAAAAGAATAGGGCGATCTTTAACTTTTTAAGGAATTACGTCCTCTTTGAGAAGCAGGAAATGAATCGTAAATTTGATACCCTGTTTAAGCAAACAGATAAAATTAGTGTTATGAATACTGTTGAGTATCTAAAAATGGAAGGCAAGCAAGAAGGCTTTGCTGAAGGCAAGAAGGAAACGACGAGGGTTATTGTTGAAAACCTGTTAAGGAATTCCGACTACCCTGTGGAGAAGATTGCCATCTCTTGTGATGTCTCCATTGAATTCGTGAACAACATAAAAAGGAAATTGAAGACTTGGTAATATCCCTGTCTTTGAAGCGATACGAACCGCCGGCATACCACCGGCGGTTTTTCATTGTGTGCCAGTTGTTAAGGGCATTTGCACGGGATGAAAACCCCATGGCAGCCAGCAAAATACACGCTGTGCAGGTTCTGGAACGGACCCGAATAAGCGATAAGCCTTAATCCCCTGTAAGTTTACCGATCAAATGCTCAAACACAGCCTCCGGCTATTTGGCGAAACAGGAGTAGGAGACCAATATGGAGCAACATATTCTGATGTTTATGCCTATCCGTCGCAGGTACATACTCCAACCACAGCTTCTAACAACGGGTTAGCTTATGCCACAAATAATATTAATAAAGTAGTAAGAGCTACGGATAAATTATACTAATAATGGAACCTCAATTTTTTTAACGGATTTATCATATAAGACAAGCCTTCCTGCCGGCCATATTACCCAATTGATTGAATACTAAACAGGCGTGTCATTGGCACGTTCGTTGTAACATATCGATGCGCTGGCATTTCAAACGCGTGATTGGACCGGCAATAAATCTTAAACTTTTTAATTCACTAAAATGGAAAACAATCTTCAGGAAAGAAACAAGGCAATCGTCAAAGAAGCATTCGATGCCGTTTTCAACAAAAGAGATGAAAGTGCCTTTGAGCGTTTTTGGTCGTCAGATTACCTCCAGCACAGCGCACATATTCCACCAGGGCGAGATGGACTGAAAAGATTGGTCGCCCAATTACCCAAATCCCTAAAGTATGAGATGGGGCAGATAGTCGCGGAGGGAGATATCGTCATGGTCCACGGCAGATTCAGCGGCATTGGACAGCCGAAAGCGTGGATAGCGGCGGATATCATCCGGATGAGCGAAGGAAAATTGGTCGAACATTGGGATGTGATCGAAAATGAGGTCAGAAAAGACGAATCTCCGAGCGGAAACCCGATGTTCGGGACGGCATTCAGCGAGGTGTAGTCTTGAAAAAGCCGAGCTTGCACCAGTTTCCATTGCAGGAGGTGACGAATTAGCGAAATAAAACAAATTACGTCGACAGCTAAAAGTGTAATTCGTTTAAGTTCAATTGTTTGAGACTTTGGCATGTAAATAGTTTATTGTTAGTTGGGTCGATAATAGCGTAACTTAGTCTGATCACTCACTTAACTGCCGCGGAATGGAAAAGCTTGAAAAGATAGAACATGGTGAAAATGACCATTTCCATTTGTCGCAAGTCATCGAAAACAATAAAGCTGAGGAACTTCTGGGACTGCTGATTTCCATCTCTACGATATCCGATCTGTCCGGATTTTTCTCGACAGTAGTTACTGCACTTAAGGACATCGTCGACTTTGAAACGGCAGATCTTCTTCTTGGCCGGGCTTCCGCTGGCAACAGTCATTTGACGTACCGGCATGGCAAAATGTCGAAGCACCAGGATGAAGGCGAGATCAGTCTTCTACAGCAACAAAACGACGAAATAGCCGGCTTCGCCTTTCGCACACCAAAACAATTCCACCGATCGCGTTGGACAAGCATGCTCCAAAAAGACTCCCGGCTATTTCAAAGGGAAATGGAATTCGAATACAGTTATTATATACCATTCTGGAATTACTCCATACTTGTCGGCTTCCTCGCATTCCGGACGAACAAAAAGGGCGGATTCGGGCCTCGTACGATTGCGGTCCTGCATGTTGCCGCAAAGATCATCGCCCCCAGATTTTATCAACTGACGCAACAAGATCAGTCGCCTCTCAAAATATGCCCAACGCTTCTTCCAACAAAAAACCAGCTCAAGCCGGACAAGCATATGCCATCCCCGGTGTATGGTAAAATGATAGGCATCAGCGATAGTATGCGGCATGTGTTCGACCAGGTAGCCGAAGTCGCACAAGCCGACGCTTCCGTGCTGATACTGGGCGAGACTGGAACCGGTAAAGAGCTGATCGCGCGGGCCTTGCATGAAAACTCACCCCGGAAAAACAAACCGATGGTGAAAGTCAATTGCGCAGCATTACCCGCGGAGATCATTGAAAGCGAGCTTTTCGGCCATGAAAAAGGCAGCTTTACCGGCGCGACCGACCGTCGCATCGGCAAATTCGAACAGGCAAACAACGGCACCATCTTCCTGGACGAGATCGGCGAACTGCCCCTCGTTCTGCAAACAAAGCTCCTGAGAGTACTCCAGGAACGCGAAATAGAACGCATTGGCGGAATGGATCTGATAAAAGTGAATGTCCGGATCGTCGCAGCAACTAACCGCGATCTGCTGCAAGAAGTCCACAAGGGAAATTTTAGAAGCGATCTTTATTTCAGATTGAATGTTTTCCCGATCAGCATTCCGCCACTAAGGGACAGGAAAGAAGATATTCCATTCCTGGCCATGCATCTATTGCACAAACACACCAAAGGACCTAAGCACCCGCCTGGATTTTCCAGCAACGCCATGAAACAATTGCAGGCATATGGTTGGCCGGGCAACGTGCGTGAGCTCGAAAACGTGATGCAGCGTTGCGCCCTCTTTCCTGACAACGAGATCATAAACGAGTTGCCGATGCAACTGTTGCGCAGCGAATACCGAATGCCCGGGGACGCGCGCATCAAGACCATCGATCAGGTGGAACGGGAGCACATTATAGCCGTATTGAAGAAATGCCGGGGTAAAGTCTCTGGCCTGGGTGGCGCGGCGGAGGAATTGAACATCCCTTCCAGTACACTTAATTCGAAGATGCGGAGACTCAAGATAAAATTTGCATTTATGAAAAAAGGTTGAATCTATGAAGTCGATACTGTCGCCTGTGGTGCTTTTATTTGTACTGATCTTATCGGCAAGTGCCCTTTCACAGCCGGTGGTACATGATTCACCGCGATACCTTCTCCCTTTACTGGCAAAAAGCAAACCCGATACAAATAGGGTGGCGTTGCTAAATCGTCTCGCGGGCTATTACATCTTCAAGCCCGGAAATTACAAGGACGATCTTGACAGTGCCATGGGGAACCTGGACGATGCATTGGCATTAAGCAGGCGCCTGGGTTCACCTTATTGGGTGAACGAAACCCTAAAATTAAAGGCCGATTGTTATTTAGAGTCAAACGGAGCCGAAGATCTACCAAAGGGTGGCAATTGTTTCCGGGAGGTGGCGGACTATTATCGACGCATCGGGGATATACCAAATGAAGCCCGTCTTTGGCGTCGGTATGCTGAATGTCTTGTCTATACCCATTACCAGGACAAAACTTGCTGTCTTGTAAAAGCGCTCGCTCTGTATGAGCAACTATCGCCTCAATATCAAGAGGAAGTCATTCGGACGCTGGAGATCCTTGCTGACAACCACCTCGCACAGGGACGTCTGGATTCAGCGGAGACGGAATTACTGGAAGTCGTCACCAGGTACAAATCGATTGGTTTCCGGCACCTGCAAGATTCCTATGATCTGCTGGCGCACGTGTACCGATTGAGGGGATTTCCGCAAAAATGGCTGCAATACAGGCTACAATGCATGCAAGCAATGTATGACTCCGGTGACACTTCCGCTGTCGTGCAATATGCCCTGGCAACAGGATCTGTTTACCTCAAGATGGGTTTTAACGAAAAGGCGTTATACTATTTTGATAAGGTATTACATCATAAACTAAGGACCGATCTCGATTCATTAAACTATTTTGAGGCACTCGTCGATAAAGCGATTTTGCTCGCGAACACAGGTCACGCCCGCGAGAGCATCCAACTATTAGATGAATCCACAAAGGCGGGTTGGCCTGCGTCCCCCTATTATTCCATACTCTTAAATTCGGCATATGTCGAGAGCTACAAAACGTTGGGACAATTCGCAGCGGCTGAAAAATATTATTTTGATGCCCGGCGTCTGTTTAGTGGCGAAGACGGATACGACATTTTAGGCACCGCCAAACTTGTGAGCACGGGTTTGTCCCTGGTAGATCTGTATCTCAAAATGGGTCGCCTGAATAAGGCCAGATCAATGATGCAAAGCATCGGCGTTGTTCGGTTCGCCAGCTTGGCGCCGGATGAACTTGGGCTATACTATTTTGCCAAATTCAAATTGGACTCCGCGGCGGGAAATTATACTTCAGCTATCCGGCACTATACCCAATACAAGCAACTCACTGATTCGATCTTCAATGCAACCAAAAACAGGCAGGTCCAGGAACTGGAGATCAGTTATGAAACAAAACAAAAAGAAGCGTCAATAACAGACCTGCAAGGGAAGGGCAAGGTCCGCCAGGCCGAATTGAACCGGTCCAATGCGCAAAAGCGACTTATCCTGGTCGGCAGTGGTCTTCTGCTCGTGATCGCTATCCTCGCTTTTATTGGTTTTCGGCAAAAGCAACGCAGTAACCGCTTGCTCCTGGTGCATCAAAAAGAGATCGATGAAAAAAACTTGTCGCTTGAATCACTGAACTACCGGCAGGGTTTGCTGCTCAAGGAAAAAGAATGGTTTGTGCGTGAGATCCATCACCGGGTGAAGAACAATCTTCAAACGACGATCAGTCTTCTGCACATGCAGTCCACCTATTTGACGAACGAACAGGCTATAACCGCAATCCGCAATAGTCAGCACCGGCTGCAGGCCATGTCGCTTATTCATCAGCGACTCTACCAATCGGAGGATATGACCAGCATCGAGATGTTTTCTTACATAACGGAATTGGTAAGCTTTCTCAGAGAAAGCCATCGGGGAATTGACAATATCGCCTTTGACTTCCAGATCGACCCGGTGGTGTTCGACATCGGCATGGCCATTCCTCTGGGCCTTACTATCAACGAAGCCGTAACCAATTCCATAAAATACGCTTTCCCGAACGACAGACAGGGAAAGGTCTCGATCTCATTACGGGTCTCCGACGGCGACAATTATGTCCTTGTAGTCCGGGACAATGGCATCGGACTTTACTCTGGATATCGTTCCCCGCAAGGACAGTCCTCCCTGGGCCTGGATCTTATCCGCGGTTTAACAGACCAGATCCAGGGACGCGTGCAAATCGAGGGGCACGACGGCACAAGTATCACCCTTTGTTTTAACACTTCAGCGCCGTACGTACAAGGGCCGGCCGCAGAACATGCGTTAATCTAACAACTATGGAAACCAGAATATTGATCGTCGAGGACGAGTTTATCATCGCCAGTTCCCTCAAGATAATCCTGGAGCAAGCCGGCAACAGCGTAACGGGCATTGCGTCATCTGTGACGAAGGCGCTACAAATGATCGATAACGAGTGTCCGGACTGGGTATTCCTGGATATTTACCTGGTGGGCCAGGAGACGGGCGTCGATCTGGCCAACATTCTCAATGCGCGGAATATCCCTTTTATCTATGTGTCCGCCAACTCCAATCACAGTGTGCTAATGGAAGCGCGTACGACGAGACCCCTCGGATTTCTCGTTAAGCCTTTTCGCGAGCAGGACGTATTGGTGACGCTCGAAGTCGCCAAATACCGCCACGAGCACGACATCAAAATGCAGTTGCATAGAGAAACAGTTCTCAAAGAGCCGGTTATTACCGACGTGGACTTCGTCGACCACGGCATGATCGGCAGGGCGCCCCTTTTCCAAAAGGTGAAAGAGCAGATAGCGACTGTCGCTCCATTTGACGTTTCTGTTCTGCTGCTCGGCGAAAGCGGTACTGGAAAGGAGAGGGTGGCCCATGCTATTCATGTGCGATCGGAAAGAAGGGCGAAGCCATTAGTCAGGATCAATTGCTCTGCGATCCCCGAGACCCTGATCGAAGCTGAGCTGTTCGGTTTTGAGAAGGGCGCTTTCACCGGCGCCACCGACCGCCGCATCGGTAAGTTCGAACAGGCGGACGGGGGGACGATCTTCCTCGATGAGATTGGTGAGATACCCTTGGAATTGCAGGTAAAACTGCTCAACGTATTACAAGAAAAAGAAGTCGTGAGGATCGGCAGCAACAAGGTAATAAAGACGGATGTCCGGATCATTGCTGCCACCAATCGCAACTTGGAAAGGGCCATCGCCGCAGGAAGCTTTCGACTTGACCTGTATTACAGATTGAATGTCTTTCCCATTACTATGCCGGCGCTTCGCGAGCGGAAGGAAGATATTCCGTTACTTGTAGATCACTTTATCCGTATGCTGAGCGTGAAGATGCATAAAACTCCGAAACGAATTTCGCATGCCGCCCTGCAATCCTTGCAGGGATACACATGGCCTGGTAACATTCGCGAGTTAGAAAATATTATTGAAAGATGCCTGATCACTAACAAAGGGGAGATTATCGAGTCCATCGAAATACCTTCCACAGAAATATTAAATGTCGTTTCGCCAAACTTGGGAAAGGCTATCAAGACCATTCGTGAGGCAGAGAAGGAACACATTCTTGCAGCCCTCGAATTCTGCAAAGGCCGCATCTCCGGCATAGACGGCGCGGCAAAACTCCTGGATATTTCTCCTACGACGCTGGCAGCACGTCTGAAGAAGTTTGGTATCGCAAAGGATATCCTAGACGAATAGCTGACGAACATACCTGATGATTTAGCGAAATAAGACAAATAAATTTTCCGCATGCGAAAGCAATGACATGTAAACCATCGACTTGAAAAAGCGGCACGCCATTGGGTTCATGTAGCTCAAATAAATGATCGTTATGAGCACATTACTCGACGAGGTCATTGCCGCCCACGGTGGCATCGACCAGTGGAATAATTTCGACCACATAAAAGCCCATTTAAAAGTTGCTGGACATATCTGGGAAATAAAAGGCAAAGCCGGGTTGCTTAGCGACGGATTCTTCGAAGCTAACACGCACAAACAGCTGTCCGGTTATTGCTCCCTGTTACCTCCGTATTTAATTTCGACTTGGTCTCCGCCCAGGCTCACGCTAAAAAAAGGAGATAACGGTCGGAAGGAAGTGTTGCTCAATCCGCGGCGTTCGTTCGATGGCGAAAAACTGGAAACGCAATGGAATGACTTACAGCCGCATTACTTCAGCAACTACGCTTGGTGGACCTACTTCACCGCTCCTTTCAACTTCACCCTGCCCGGATATACGACCAGGGAGCTCGATCCCTGGCAGCAAGCGGGTGAAACCTGGAGAAGGCTGGAAGTTACCTTCCCCGATTATATAGAGACGCACAATGCCGTCCAAATCTTCTACTACGGTCCGGACGGTCTGCTAAGGCGTCACGATTACGCGCCGGACATCCTGCAATCTGTCCCCTCCTCTCAATACGTCTCCGATTTCAAACAGGTGGATGGTCTCATGGTACCATTCACGCGCAGGATCTACCTGCGGAATGCTGACGGCTCGTTTAACCTCGATCCCGTCATGGTCTCCATCGATGTCCTGGAGCTGGAATTCAGCAAAAAATAATCACATGAAAAACGCAACAAAGCTTATTTATTTAGGCGGCCCAACAGTGATCCTGGAGATCGCCGGACTCCGGATGATTACAGATCCCACACTCGACCCACCCGGAAATTATCTTGCCGGACCTGGTGATACGATCGAGAAATTGACAGCACCGGCACTTTCGGACATTGGCAAAATTGACGGGGTACTCCTTAGTCACGACCAGCATGCCGACAACCTGGATAAAGCCGGGAAAGCACTCGTCATGCGCATCCCGCTGACTGTTTCCACTAAGGCCGCGGCGGGCCGGTTAGGCGGAAACGTCAAAGGGCTGTCGCCTTGGGAAACCTGTTCTATCCCGACACCTGATGGCGGGCAGCTCGCGATAACGGCCACTCCCGCCCGGCACGGTCCGGCAGGGATCGAGGCGATCGCGGGTGATGTCACGGGTTTTATGCTCACACCCGACAATGGAGAACCCTCCATTTATCTGACGGGCGATACGGTATTCTTCGAAGGAGTCCAGGCGGTTGCCGACCGGTTCAAGCCGCAATTCGTGATCCTGTTTGCCGGCGCTGCCAAACCGAAACTTCCCCGCCAACGACGCGCTGGATACAGCTTTCGCTTTTCCCGATGCAACGATCATCCCAGTCCACTTCGAAGGCTGGTCGCATTTTTCTGAAAACGGAGAAACCCTTCGACAGGCGTTCATGGCGCTTGGTTTGGGGAGCAGACTGAAGATACCCGAGGCGGGCAAAACATTTATCCTGGCCTGATCCATTCATCAATAAAAATTGTATATGACCAATCAACGTGTAGCCCTTATCACGGGCGGCAATCGCGGCATCGGGTTCGAAACTGCCAAACAACTGGGAGAACAGGACGTGATCGTCATCCTGGCGGCACGAAAATTGGCGGATGCTATAGATACCGCCGAACGGCTGACGGGCGACGGTATCGATGCCCGGGGCATCCAGCTTGATGTCACGAGTGACCCCGATCGCCGGGCTGCCGCCGACTACCTGTCAACGACTTTCGGCAAACTTGATATTCTGATCAATAATGCGGTTGTCGCACCCAAAGAAACGCTATTCGTAAGCAAAACGACCGAAACCACCCAGGAGGAATTCGATTTCATTTATCGGACCAATTTTTTTTCGATCGTCCATCTGACAAGGGAATTGCTGCCACTTATAAAGAAAAGCCCGGCCGGCCGAATCGTCAACCTCTCCAGCATCCTTGGTTCGCTGGCCGTCCACGCACAACCCGATAGCCCTATCGCAGGATTTCGCGTGCTCTCTTACAACTCAGCCAAGGCGGCCCTTAATATGTTTACGATCCAGCTGGCGGCAGACCTGGCCCCAATGGGAATAAAGGTCAACTCCGCCCATCCTGGCTGGGTGCAGACGGAACTTGGCGGCAACGAACAGGCGCCGATGACTATAGCCGACGGTGCGAAGACCAGCGTCGCGCTGGCACTCCTCGCCGCAAATGGGCCAACAGGTAAGTTTATTCACCTGGGACAGGAAATTCCCTGGTAAAGTATTTCAATCTCAAAACAAACAATAAAATCAAAGATCATGAAACGAAAGATTAGTTTTCTTCTGCTGTCCTTTATGACTGTAGTAGCCGCATGCACTTCGGCGCAAGTAAAGAACATTGTGTTAGTCCACGGCGCCTGGGCAGATGTTTCGGGCTGGAACGGGGTCTATAAGATCCTTGTAGCGAAAGGCTATCATGTGGATGTGGTCGGCACGGCCAACCAAACGCTCACCGGCGACGCGGATGCGGTGAGGGCGGTACTCGCTCGCCAGACTGGACCCGTCATCCTTGTCGGCCATTCCTATGGCGGCGCCGTGATCACTGAGGCCGGGGACACCTCAAGCGTCGTCGGACTGGTATACGTATCAGCTTTTGCACCGGATGCCGGGGAGACATTGATAGGCTTATTGAAATCCGGTCCCCCCAATCCCGAATCCGGTATCCTTTTGCCTCCCGTAGATGGCCTGATCTGGTACGACGTCGCCAAATTCCATAAGGATTTCTGTCCCGATCTGCCCGATGTTCAAGCTGCTTTCATGGCCAGTTCGCAGACACCGTCGGGTCTGGCTACGTTCACAACGCCGTTGACCAAGGCAGCCTGGAGAGGAAGACCCACCTGGGCGATCATATCTACGCAGGACCGGATGATCCCACCGGACGCAGAACGTTTTATGGCAAAAAGGGCAAATGCAAAAATCACAGAGATCCAGGCCAGTCACGTGGCATTCATCTCTCATCCAAAGGAAGTCGCAGCAGTGATAGAAACAGCTGCAACACAGGTCGGACACTAACAAAAAACGATGACCATGGCTATGAAGCAGCTCCTGTTCTCTCCATTTCAATTAGGCCGCATGCCTCTTCAACACCGGGTGGTCCATCCACCGTTGACGCGGCTTAGGGCAAATCCGGATGACAGCGTAAGCGATATGATGATCGAGTATTACCGGCAGCGTGCTTCATTGGGTGGATTTATGATCACAGAATCCGTTCACCCTTCCATCGATAGCCGGGGCTATATCGGGGCGCCCGGCCTTTACCGGGATGATCAGGTGGAAGGGTGGAAAAGACTGGCGGCGGCCGTGCATCAAAAAGGCGCTTTCGTTTTTCTGCAAGTTTCGCATGATGGCCGGCAATCGCATACGGATCTTAGCGGCGGAAAGGCGCCGATCGCGCCTTCGGTTGTCCCTTTCGAAGGGTTAGCGCTTACTGCAAAGGGGTGGGTATCCGTATCGCCACATCGGGCGCTGGCCATCGATGAGCTCCCGCCACTGGTTGAACAATTCAGGGCTGCCGCCAGGCGGGCCCTGGAAGCCGGCTTCGACGGAATCGAACTGCACAATGCCAATGGGTATCTCGCGGACACTTTTTTACAGGATGGCACCAACAAACGCACCGATGCCTATGGCGGTATCATCGAGAATAGGGTCAGGTTTCCGCTTGAGCTGGTCGAAGCGCTTGTAGACGTTTGGGGGGGCGACCGGGTTGGCGTGCGGATCTCACCAAGCGGGAAATGGGGGGCGATCTCGGATTCCAATTCCGCGGCAACATTTGGCTACTATGCGCAGCGGTTGAACAGGTACGGGCTTGCCTACCTGCATATCATCGAACCCCGCGTCATGGGAACCGAAACACTGGAGGAAGGGCGGCCGCCGGTGGCCGCTGCTTTTCTCCGCCAGATCTTCAAAGGGCCAATCATCGCCGCGGGCGGGTTTGACAAAAATGGTGCAGAGGCCATCCTACAAAAGGGCGATGCCGATCTTGTTGCCTTTGGTCGCTGCTTTACTTCGAACCCGGACCTGCCGGAACGGCTAAGAATGGACTATCCGCTGGCGAAATATGTCCGCGAGGCTTTTTGGGGTGGCGATGAGCACGCGTACATTGATTTCCCGGTTTATAAAGATTAAATCACCAGTAAAAAATTAAGAATGAATAGCTTATTTACACCTATCCAGGTAGGCGCCTTCAGTCTGGCGCATCGGATCGTCCTTCCGCCGCTAACGCGGATGCGTACGACAACGGGATTTGTTCCCAATGAGCTGATGGTGGAATATTACAGGCAGCGCGCGACCCCCGGGGGGCTGATGATCACTGAAGGTACGGTAATCAATGAAACCGGTCACGGTTATTACGGTGCCCCAGGGATCTATACAGATGACCAGATCGAGGGATGGAAGAAGGTCACTGGGGCCGTGCACAAAAAAGGTGGCATCCTGCTCAATCAACTTTTTCATGTAGGTCGCGAATCGCACCATAGTCTGCAGCCCGGCGGTGGTCAGCCGATCGGCCCCTCGGTCATTGCGCACCAGGACCTCGTGTTTACGCAAGACGGGTGGGTGCCCGCTGACCTTAACCGTGAATTGTCGGTCGACGAGATCCAATCGCTTGTCGAAGACTATTACAAGGCCGCCCAGCGGGCCAAGACAGCCGGCTTTGATGGTGTCGAGCTGCATGGTGCAAACGGATATCTGGTCGATCAGTTCCTGCAAGACGGTTCCAATAAGCGGACCGATCAGTATGGCGGGTCGGAGGAGAATCGCGTCCGCTTCATGATGGAGATCGTCGAGCGTCTCGTAGAAGTCTGGGGTGCAGATCGGGTAGGGGTCCGGCTTGGACCAAGCGGAACATTTAATTCTATGTCGGACAAAGATCCGATCGGACTGTTCGCCTATGCCGCCGAACAGTTGAATGCATTCGGGCTGGCATATCTGCATCTCATAGAACCACGGATCAAAGGCAATATCGAGATCGCTCATGGACTGGAGCCGGTTGCCAGCATGTACTTGAGGAAGATTTTCAAGGGCCGTATGATCGCAGCCGGTGGGTTTGATTACGAGAAAGCAATAGACATCCTGCAAAAAGGTGATACCGACCTCGTGGCCTTTGGCAGGCATTTTATCGCCAACCCGGACCTGGTCTACCGCTTCAAAAACGATATTCCGCTGAGCAAATATGACCGCGACACCTTCTATGGCGGCGGCGCGAAGGGCTATACCGACTATCCATTCTATAAACAGCAGGCAATCCCGGTATAATGGAAAATATATTAAAATTTAAATTGATCGGCACCTGGGACCTGATCTCGTTTAGTTCGCTATCGGCAGAAGGGAAAATAAGCTATCCACTGGGGCAGGATGCAAGAGGCAGCTGACACGTTGCAGTTTTTTGGACAGGAAGAAGGGCGGGTACGCGTGATCTCCGACACTACGGGTGGGCAAGCAAAGACGTCCTACAAGTATGACTATTATATCAAGGACCACCTGGGCAATACCCGGATGGTGCTGACTGACGAACAGCAGACCGACCGGTACCCTGCTGCCACCATGGAACCCGGTGCCACGGCTACGGAAAATTTATTTTACAGCCAGGTAGGTAATACCCGGATAGCCATACCGCCGGGATATCCCTCAGATACTACAACAAATCCGAACCAAAATGTAGCCAGGTTGAATGGGGGGACTACAGGGCCAAAGATCGGGCCGGGTATCACGCTAAAGGTCATGTCAGGCGACCAGTTCAGCATCCGGGCCAAGTGCTCCGTTGAGCAATAATATTACGCAGTTCCTGTCGGACCAGAACGCATCGATCAATAATAGCCGTCCCCAGGCTTTTGTGAATTGGGTGCTTTTCGATGAGCAATTCAACTATGTCGCAGAAGGCAGTGGTTTCGAGCAAGTTGGTAGTGATCAGGAATTTAAGAAACACGTTCGCCTGAATCTGCCGGTCACAAAGAGTGGATATTTGTATATTTACCTTAATAATACCACACCCAATATTGATGTGTTCTTCGACAACTTACAGGTGACCCACACAAGGGGACCTCTTTTGGAAGAGACACATTACTACCCATTTGGGTTGACGATGGCGGGGATTAGTGATAAGGCGTTGAAGTATGGATATTCCGAGAATAAGCATCTTTATAATGGAAAAGAATTGCAGAATAAGGAGTTCATTGATGGAACGGGCTTAGAGGAATATGATTATGGCAAGCGGTTCTATGATTCGCAAATAGGGCGATGGTCTGTTATAGATCCAATGGCCGATAAAATGGGTAGGTTTAGCCCGTATAATTATGGATTTGATGACCCTGTCAGATTTATTGATCCGGATGGTATGGCGCCTGAGACAGTTAAACCTATAGATAACGCTGCATTAACAGCAATTAAAAATACATTGAGTAAAGCAGATCAGAAATACATAAAACTGAATGACAAAGGTGAACTTGACAAGACATTAATAAATTCCGCAAATAGCAGTAGCAAGAATTTTAGCAAACTTAAAGCACTGGTAAATAGCAAAAAAATGTTTGAAGTTTCTTTTGCAAAATCTTTTGTTTCAAAAGACAAGGATAATCAGATACATCCTCATGAATTCGGGCCTGTAATAATCGATAAAAATAGTCCCCCTGGCAAACTAGACCCTCAAACAGGGGAATCCGGGTTTCTAGGAGTTACATTGGCTACAGCTCATACTAAAGGGCATAATTCTCCTGATAATGTCAATCATGTCATTATTAATTCTGGACTTAGTGAAGAAGGAGGAGCACAAGTATTATCCCATGAATTATATGGTCACGCGTTCTTGTTTTCACAAGGGACCCCATTCACACATATTTTTCAAGGAATGAAAGATGTCAACAAGCCTCTTACGACAAGTATTATTGAAGCTATCAAGGAAACCACCTCCAATATGAATTCAAAATAAAACGCATAACGATGAAAAAGGCAGTGATATTGGTGTTATTTCAACATATTTGTTTGTTTGTTTTGGCGCAGGATTCGGGAATTTCTTTTACAAAAGATATCGTTCAATATAGTCTAGGAAAAAAAGTTTACAAATCGCTTTGCATCACCGTCGCTAATAATTCAAGCGAGGACGTATATCTTTGGTTTAACCAGCAGGATTACCACAATCGAGATAGTATTCTCATAGCTCGTTATTTTCTCAAATTAAACGGCGATTTAAGATTGATCAGCATATTGGGTGATGCTTTAATTGACACATTAGATATGATATTATTTAAAACTTTTGTTAAACGCATTTCGCCTAAGGAAAAATTTGATATTGTATTAAACGCAAAACTATCAACGGCCCCCTTTCAAGACCGCCTGGTGGATCGTAAAATTGTATACTTCAAAACCTCAGAAATCCCAAGTCCGTATCTTAACGTGCTGGAATTTTCCAAGGATCGACTATTTAAAAATTCTAAAATAGTTTTGGACCCGGCTGTTTTTGACCATTCACTTCGGGAGTCAGGGAAATAGAAGTAGGTAAAATAGGGAGGTGTCCGGTTATTGTATTACAGAAACCAATTGAACGTAAGAACATCTTTGGTCAGGCCAGGATTATTAGTGGCCAGTAAAAGATGGACTAAGGCAGAGAACGATGGCAGAGTGATGCAGGCTTGGGCGGTAGCAATTATTGCAACTCCCGCGTTATCTGCTTCGTCACCAGCAGAAATAAGCCTTGCGCTTCGAATGAAAGTAGGTTTTAATGTTGGTGCTTTTGCGGTGGATGCTGGTCTGCAAACGGTTGCTAATACCATAGAACATAGGAATATATTTACCAACTATAACTTTCTAAGTGGAGGGGCGGCTCTGCTCATCGGCGCTCCGGAAGGAGCACCTTTAAATAACATAATTGGGGTTAATTTAATGACTGCTACAGCAGGAAGCAGTGTTAATTTATCGATTAATGGAATAAGTACAGGAGACATTCTGTCCTTCAATCCTCTATCAATCCTAATCGGTACGGTGTTTGGTAGCGCAGCCGGTAAGGTCTCTCTGTCTGTCGGTGGAGGGGCAACAATGGATGCCTTAGTCTCTCCTATCAACTTCAGTGGCACAGCAGTTGATGAAGCAACAAAACCAAAGGATCAATAACATACCATGAAAAAAATAAATAAAATTTTCGGCCCTATCATTGGTGCGCTTTTAATAATTGGCGTCATATATACATTTTACAAATCGAACCAACTTCATCATCATTATGCGTTTGCTGTTGGAATTATAACAGAAATTACTCCACCGGGATACAAGGGCTACGGTGATTATTCAGTTTTATTTGAGTACAAGGTAAATGGCAAGACATGCCGTGACAATAATAACTTCAAATACTGTCCGGGCCAAAATATGGTGCAGATTAAGGCGCTATTAATAGGCAAACAGTTTCCAGTTGCGTATGGCACTAAGGACGCCTCTGGAGGGGTTATGCTGTTGACCCAATATCATGCGGATCAATTCAAATATACCCTACCTGATTCTGTAAGGTTTTATGATTCGGTGATAATGTGTAAATAGACTATCCGATATATCCTGTGCTGGTCCGAAACCAGCCCCAAAGTATAGGTTTTGGGACGTGTGTTTTTCTTTGAAAGGAAAATTGCCTCTTGGAGGCTATAAAGTTCTTTGAACAAGGTAAAAATCCGACTGCCGCAGAAAATAGGGTCGGATGAAAAGGGGATGGCAGGTATTATCCGTTTGGTCTCACGACGGTGGGCATCAGATAAAGCGCTGAAAGGCCAATGCTTTGAAATAAATATAAATTCAACGGCAAGAAACTTAATAATATGACCATATGTCTTCCTCAATTGTGTGTAGTTTGATGCGGAGAGTCTAAAAAAGTCGATGAGGTAGACAGGCACCGCAAGGTAAGACGTGCTGACTGAGGACAAACACCCGCTGAAAATGAAGCAGCCGTTTGTCCCGATTGTCATACAAAATTACACCAATGAGTATAGAAAAAAACAACAGCTTAAGGATCTAGTTCAATCAAATATTAGTGAATTCGGATATCATTTAACTATCGTAGGTAGTTCAATACTACCGAGACATGCTTATACGATAGGGTTGACTGGGTTAAACATTTTTAGTTGGTATTTTCGGGAGGGATTTATTATCTCAAGAATGAGTTAATGAAAATAATTAACGCTCTTGCCAGTGAGCTTAATAAAGGCGATGTTAGTGTAGCCCTTCGCTTGATAATTTGACCTGGTTGACAGGCAAGCATTTTGCCTGGCAGAAAACATAATAAATGAAAACAATTAGATTTATTGCCTATCTTTTTTATAGATATTATTCAAGTGGGGCAACAAAGGACATTCCATATTTTAGCACCTTATGCGCTTTAGTGATGCTAATAGGGCTTCATATCTTTCAAATTCTTGTGCTGTTTGACAAAGCGAGCCTGCTTCCTACAAGTAATGAGAATACAAGAGCAGTGAATTTTCTTATCATAGCACTTTGCTTGCTGCCGATCTTTTTTTTGGCATCACGTCTTATTAAGAAGTCGGACTTACATGAAATGCACTATGAAGAAAGCAGAATAAAGAAGGGGAATAGATTATTGATTTTATACATTGTTGCTTCGATTGTATTGCTTCTTTTTTTTATTCTCCTATCAAAGGAGCAGGGTTGTTTGATTTAATTGTGTACTCAACTATCTCTTTTTAATTTCTCCTTGCTCAAAGTTAGTACCAAAGGGGTCGGCAAACCACGTTCAACAAAACGTCCAAAAATACCATTTCATGATTTAGTACGATGGCATTATAAAAGCAATTACCCCGGCCAAAACAACTTTAGAATAATGGGGGGTTGAAATTGGCGAAGAAATGAAGGTTGCTTCCGATAAACACATTAAATGTATATTGTATTTAATTAAGTAAAAGCCATGAGCGTAGCAGCAATATATAAGTTTGAAAAAAAGGAAAGTTCTTGATACACGCATTAGCAAAGATTAAAATGGGCGCGCGAATAGCATCCGAACCATTTATATGGTTGGATAATACTGCAAATTCAGATGAACTAGTGGGGCATATTCTCTCGGCTTTGCGAGACGAGAAGAAGGTATCGCCAAATCCGGCTAATTGGTCCGATCACGCGAAGGAATATTTAAGAAAGATTGGCTTGAATAAAGAAAAAGAACTTTATGATGGTTCTAAATACGTTCAGATCGTAAAACAAGGGAAGATTATTTCTTTTTGTCCAACAATTAATTTGCCCAAGGGAGGTTTTACAAACATTTCCCCTCAGAAAATTGCCGTTGCTGAAGATGACGATGTGATTAAGATTAAATTGGCTTTAGAGGATGCGTTTAATTTGTGCGAATGATGGGTTTTTGGGACGCCAAATGTAGATGTCTTCTTTGATGATTTACAGGTATCGCCTTCCGCAACAATTGATAGCCTCTTATTCTTTTTTTGCCCGTTAAATTACAATTTCTATCATATTGATAACAAATGCTGGCGATTTCTTCCACCGAATCAAATATATTGTATAAATTAAATGGCTAAGGGCGATTACTCGTTAATTAAACAGGTATTAAAATGTTTAAACAAATGCATGTTGTTGCGCAAATGGTGATAGTAAGCTTTTCCTTTCTGATGGCCCCGGGTGCTTGGGCACAGGAAAAGCCATCAGGGGCGGTGGAGGATTTCAAACCGGCGTCCACCAATCAGGCAGGGAGTGAATACCCTCAGGTTAATTCTGAAGGCCGTGTCAGGGTACGCATCAAGGCTCCCACAGCAAATAATGTCCAGTTGGATATCAGCGGTGCCAAATACCCTTTGACCAGGGGGGCGGACGGCTTTTGGATGGGCGATTCGAAGCCGCTGGACGAAGGCAACCACTACTACGGGCTGGTTATTGATGGCGCCGAGGTGCCCGATCCAGGCAGTACATACATATTCGGCTCCGGTGCCTGGCGTAATGATATCGAGATCCCGGCAGGTGATCAGGACTTCTATGCCATGAAAAACGTGCCTCACGGCCAGCTGCGCGAAATTTACTACTATGGAAACACCAGTAGGGCCATCAGGCACTCTTTTGTATATACTCCGCCGGAATACGACAAGGATGTGACAAAACGCTATCCGGTGCTGTATTTGCTCCACGGCTATCGCGAAGGGGAAAGTGGCTGGGGTAACCAGGGGCACGCGGGCCTGATCATGGACAACCTGCTTGCCGAAGGTAAAGCCAGGCCATTTATAATAGTGATGGAAAACAGTGGTACTACAGGCGATTTGAGCAAACAAGGCGGCTTTGCCGGTTTCGACTTTGGTATATTCGAACACATACTTCTTGAGGACGTGATCCCGTACATTGATACCAATTTCCGCACAATAGCGGATCAGCAACACCGGGCGATGGCCGGCTTATCTATGGGCGGTATGCAGACTAAGCGTATCACGCTGCCTAACCTTAACACGTTTTCGCATATTGGTCTTTTCAGCGGCGGTAGCATTTCCATCAATGATGTAGACAAAGCCCCCGGGTTTAAGGAAAAGATCAAACTGGTATTCGTTGGTTACGGAAGCCGCGAACTCGATAAGGATCATAGCGCTTTCGGCGGTGACCCCAAAGTAAACACCGAAGCGCTGAAGCAAGCCGGTATCAACAGCGTGTTTTATGTTTCGCCGAATACAGCCCACGAATGGCAGAGCTGGAGGCGCAGTTTACACGAGTTTGCCCCCTTGCTGTTCCGTGACGGTGCAACGGGTGCCCGTAGGGGTGGCTTTGGCGGACCCATTCAACTGGGACCCGACGATAAGCCCGCATTTGACAATCCACCTGCCGGGTTCAGGGACAAGCGGGAAAAGATTGCTCACGGCACTATTGCTACTGTACAGTATGACTCCAGAACGCTCTCCACACGCCGGGAAATGCTGGTTTATACGCCTCCCGGTTATTCACCCGGCCGAAAGTACCCGGTGATTTATTTACTGCACGGTCTCAATTCCGGTGCCGGTCAATGGCCGTACTGGGTCCATGCGGATAATGTCATCGACAACCTGCTGGCCGACGGTAAGATCGGACCAGTGATCATGGTTTTTCCTAACTGCAATACAAACACAACTGTGTCCAATCCCAAACCTGATGAACAGGAAGAGCGGAAAGGCGGATTTAAAGGTTATGGCAAATCTTTCGAAGATGATTTGCTCAACGATATCATCCCTTACATCGAATCTCACTATTCGGTTTACGCCGACCGCAAACATCGTGCACTCTCAGGGTTGTCCATGGGCGGTGGCCAATCCCTGAATATCGGCCTTTCGCATATCAATACTTTTGCTTATGTCGGTGGATTTTCGTCAGCCCCGAATACAAATGAATTCGGGGGACTTTCTGATACCAAACTGCTGCCGGATTTGGCGGCAGCCAGACAGCAGCTCAAAGTACTGTGGCTTGGCTGTGGCAGCAAAGATGGGCTGATCAGCGTCAGCCAGCATGTGCACCAGCACCTGAAAGAACAAGGGGTTCCGCATGTATGGCACGTGGATGGCAATGGTCACGACGATACCGAGTGGGCCAATAATCTATATCTTTTTGTACAGCATATTTTCAGATAATTCACTTTTGAATGTATTCACCGATCTCCGGTTTCTACGAAAAGCATCGATGTCCCTTCTTCAAAGATAGTCTTTGGATTTCCTCCCGAATGCGTGATATAAAAATCACTCCTTAACATTTCCCACCCTGTCTTGAAACAATCAGGCACCCTGGTGAACATTTCCTACCCTAATTTGAAACAATCAGGCATCAGGGTGCAACCGGTATGGCATAACATTTGATATCAGAACGGCTTCAGCCAACGAATAAAATACGCTCATATGAAACAATGTTATCCAAAAAAGTTTTTGCTGCTCTTATTGTTGCACATATGTCAGCAAAAGCTATTGCTCACACCTATGCTTGGAAAAATGTAAAGATCGGTGCCGGTGGTTACCTAGCCGGACTTGTTTTTAACCCCGCTCAAAGTAGCCTGCTATACATGGCTACCGGTTTGTATACCCCATTCTCCGGAACTCTCTGTTTCTCCAACTATTAAAAACCACAATTATGACAAAGACTAACGCTTTTAGCCCTTTTTATTGTCGGCCACGATTTATAGTGGCTTTTTTGCTGATTCTTTCTTGCTTTTCACAAACAAAACTAATTGGACAAACATTTGGTAATGTAGCCTTGGGTGGAGGCGGTTTTGTATCAGGAATTATAAGTCATAAAACATCAGGCGATATTTACTGTCGGACGGATGTTGGAGGCGCTTACCGTTGGGATGCCGTAAATTCAAAATGGATTCCTTTGCTCGATTGGACTTCAGAGGATCAAACTACATACCAGGGGGTGGAAGCACTGGCGCTGGACCCCCGGAATGCAAATAATCTATATATACTTGCAGGAACTTCTTACTTCAACGGTGGGAAAACAGCGATCTTAAAATCCACAGATAAGGGAAATACATTTACTGAAGTGGTAGTAACCTCACAATTCACTGCTCATGGAAATGGAATGGGAAGATCCAACGGGGAACGCCTGGCTGTGGATCCTAATAACAGTAACATCCTTTTTTGCGGAACAAGAGCAAATGGTTTATGGAAAAGTACCAACGGAGGATCCAACTGGACGCTGGCCTGGAATGGAGTAACAACAACAAGCAATGGAAACGGCATCTGCTTTGTAGTGTTTGACCCTTCCAGTGTTTCGGGAGGAGTTACCAAAACTATTTATATAGGAGTTTCCCGCACGGGAGGCAGTAATATATATAAAAGTACCGACGGAGGCAGCACTTTCACAGCAATTCAGCCTGATAATTCATTTATGCCACACAGGGCTGTTTTATCTCCTGATAATTCTTCCTTATATGTGGCAATGGCGGACGCTGAGGGTCCATCGAACGGCAGCAGCGGAAGAGTTTACAAACTTACTACTGCTACCGGAGCCTGGACCAACATTACTCCAAATGGGAATAATTACCCTTATAGCGGAATAAGTGTTGATCCGGCAAATTCGAACAGGATTATTGCTTCAACTACTAACGTGTGGAGCAACAATCAGTTTGGCACCACATGGGCGGATTTTATTTACTTTTCTACCGACGGAGGAAGTACCTGGGCCTCAAAGTTGACGCCCACAAGTACCCTGAACAATAACGGCATTGGCTGGATCGCTGGTCGTGGGATACATTGGGCGGGTAGCATTGACTTTGACCCGTTAAATACGGCAAGAGTAAGGGTTATATCGGGGAATGGACTTTTTACCTGCGATGATATCAATGCATCCACCACTTCCTGGAAATTTGATGTAAAAGGAATGGAAGAAACCGTCGTGATGGATGCCATCAGCATTCCCGGTGGTAATTTTATTACAGGAGTAGGAGACCAATATGGAGCAACATATTCAGATGTTTATGCCTATCCGTCGCAGGTACATACTCCAACCACAGCTTCTAACAACGGGTTAGCTTATGCCGCAAATAATATTAATAAAGTAGTAAGAGCTACGGATAAATTATATTACTCTACCGATCAGGGAGCAACCTGGACGCAAGCGGCTTCTACTAATGGCGGCGGCTATGGGAAAGTAGCATTGTCAGCAGATGGAAATACGACACTTCATTGTCCCGGCGGCGCAAGTACTACTTATTATTCAACCAATAATGGAGGATCTTGGACAAGTACAGGAGTTACTAATGTGCAGGATGCTCATCCAATAGCAGACTACGTGAATGCCAATAAATTTTATATTTATAGTCCTGGCAGCGGACAACTGTTAGTAAGTACCAATAAAGGAGTAAGTTTTACCGCCTCATCATCCAATCCCGGTTCAGGTGGTTCAAATCGTGCAAGGGCTGTTCCCGGCAATGAGGGACATGTGTGGGTGGCTTTGGCGAATGGATTGACGTATACTACAAATAATGGAACCTCATGGACAACTGTTTCCAATGTTACTTATTGCAGAGCTGTTGGATTTGGCAAAGCTGCAACGGGAGCTACTTATCCCACTGTCTATATTTGGGGAACTGTTGGCGGAGTTAAAGGTGTTTTCCGTTCTACTGACCAGGGTGCTTCCTGGACACGAATAAATGACGATGCCCATGAGTGGGGAGGTGTGGGGAACGGTAATTTTATAATGGGCGATATGAACGTATATGGCCGTGCATATATGTGTACCGTGGGACGTGGTCTGATTACTATCGAATTGGGTGGCAGCAGCTGTACTCCTACGTCTATTACACCCTATGTACAGATTAATGGCGGAAGCTGGCAGCAGACAGCCAACGCTACTGTAGCAGCGGGGGGCAGTGTGCTGTTTGGCCCACAGCCTGTGCAGGGAGGATCGTGGAGCTGGAGCGGTCCGAATAATTTTAGTGCTACTACACGTGAAGCAGGCATTTCAAATATCCAGGTAAACCAGGCAGGGAACTATGTGGCCACCTATACCAATACCAGCGGATGCCAAAGCACGCAGACCTTTAGCCTCGCCGTTACCGGCTCCATACTGAGAGAATACTGGACAGGGATCAGCGGAACTGCTATCAGCAACCTCACCTCCAATGCCAATTATCCAAACAATCCAACAGGTAGCGGGCAGCTCACCAGCCTGGAAGGCCCCACCAACTGGGCAGATAACTATGGAACCAGAATTCGCGGCTATATCTATCCGCCTGCAAGTGGAAGCTACACTTTCTGGCTGGCGGGAGATGATAACACGGAGCTATACCTGAGCACCAACGACAACCCGGCTAATGCATCAAGGATAGCATACGTAAGTGGATGGACGAATTCGAGAGAATGGAATAAGTACAGCACACAGCAGTCTGTTACCATTAACCTCACTGCCGGCCAAAAATATTACATCGAAGTGCTTCACAAGGAAGGTTCTGGTGGAGATAATGTAGCTGTAGCCTGGCAGGGTCCCGGCATTACGCAACAGGTGATCGCCGGAAACTATCTCTCGCCGTTCATTCCGGGCCAAGGCACCAAAATAGCATCGCAAGTGAACATAATTAATGGGGGTGCTGTTAGCCTGAATCCGAATAATGAGGATGCTGTTAGCCTGTATCCGAACCCCTCCGATGGCGGACGGTTTATGATCCTTCTTCCGGGATCTATCGAAAAGGCTGTCGTAAGTATTTATGATGACCTGGGCAGAATGGTTTACAAAAAGAATGTTCAGGGCGGTAACGGGATACAGATCAATTCGCAGCTTAAGACAGGGCTCTATATGGTGCGGATAAATTCGAATGCAGGTAGCTTCACTAAGAAGATCATCGTTAAATAATAAATTTCTCATCAGTTAATTGGGAATGCTTCGCAGGAAGCATTCCCATTTTTTTAAATCATAGTTTTGAAAATGAATGATAGATATGACTGGGTGAAAAGGCCCGGACATCACACCATCTAAGCCCGGTGTAGCAACGCTCGATGGGTGTTGAGGGATCTGTATAAGTGAAGATACCAGATGCTTTTCGCTGACCTACCGATCTGAGGCAAAGAGTCGTTCAGGATCTCCTGATCGCTTGTATTGACGGCCTGAAGGGTTTTGAGGAAGCCATCCGGACGATCTTTCCCAATGCCGAGGTTCAGACCTGCGTGGTTCTCCAGATCCGCAACTCACTGAAGTATGTGGCCAGCAAAGACCAGAAAGTATTTATGGCTGATTTAAAGCCCGTCTATCAGGCGATGAATAAAGACCAGGCCGAAGCAAACCTTTTGGAGCTGGAGGAGAAGTGGGGTAAGAAATATCCGGTGGTAATCGATTCTTGGAGAAGCAATCGGGATAAGTTGACGACCTACTTCCGGTATCCGGATGCGATCCGAAAAATGATCTATACGACCAACACGATCGAGGGGTACCATCGCCAAATCCGAAAAGTGACCAAGAATAAGGGAGCTTTTACCAGTGACATGTCCCTGTTGAAATTGATTTGCCTGGCCACCGAGCGGATCGCCAGAAAATGGACTATGCCTTTACACGGATGGGCCGTTTCTGCATCCCAGCTAAAGATTATCTTTGGAGAGAGAATGAGTACCGATCTATGATAGGGCTCCGTAAAAAAGAGGCGGCGACTTGCTCTTTGGATGGAGCCGTCGCCGCCGCAATTAAACTGGTTCAAATTTACTGTCTGGATTTGTCCATACTCTACATCCCAATATGAAGAAAGCACTTGTTATCTCTTTAGTTCAACCAATAACAGTTTGGATAATTGATAGGGCTATTGCATATTTCATTCTAAAAGACTTTGAAACCTATAAAAACATCACTGCCGTAGAACTAACAGGTTTACTATCTAGAAAATACTATCTTATCAGCGCTGTTAATGTAGTATTGTCTATTATGCTATATTTTATTTTAAGGAAGTTCACCGAAACCACCAATTTCACTAAATTTATCCTTTGTATATCGGCCTTTATTTTAAACGTAGTAGTTGTTCGTTATTTTTAGCGGTGTCGGCATTCAAAATGAAACTGGCGCCATAGTAAAAAGTACTATCTGACACAGTCAATTTACAGACCCTAAAATGGCTTCATGCCACAAGTTGCACTTGCTGGCTAAATCAAAACCTGCATACAATCTTTTTCGCCAATTTTTGGTAAACTATCTTCATCAAGCTCTTTCCTTATTAGGCTGCAAGCATTCGCAACAATATTTCCCACTGATTGGATCCGGATAGTCAGGGCCCTGACCTTCGCAATTCTTTAGAATAATCGATACGACTTGCATTTCAGCCTGAAAATAGAACGATGAAAACAATGTATTTGTTATTTTAATATTGTGTGCCCAGTCAGGATTAGCTCCGCTGATCCTTATACTCCTGCGAGGGTCTTGCCCGAAGGCCTCCAGCGCCTTCGGCGCTGCGTTTTTTGCACTTGTCCGCTTAGACGAGCTATCGCTCGCCACGCTCCTGAAATGCAAAAACCCCGACTTTCGTCGGGGCCTTCGTGCCCAGGAAAGGATTCGAACCTTCACACCCTTTCGGACGCTGCGACCTGAACACAGTGCGTCTACCAATTTCGCCACCTGGGCATCTTTTTGAAACTCAACGCTCTTGACGAGCCTAGTTCCTCATTCAGGGCTGCAAATATAGGAAAAGAAAAAATTGTGGCCCAAGAAAAATCTAAAATTTATTCCGCCGCCACCACACCCATCCCCGGGAACACCTTTTGCTGCCTAATACCCTTTAAACCAAATATATCCATTATGCACCTCATTCTCGGCGCCACGGGCCACATCGGCTCAGCCTTAGCAAAAAACCTTCTCCAGCATGGAGAACCCGTCACGGTCATCATCCGCAACGAAAAAAAAGCAATAGAATGGCAGCAGACGGGTGCCAAAGTAGCCATTGCTGACGTCCTCGATACGGACAAACTAAAAGATATATTCAAACAAGGAAAAAAGCTGTTCCTCCTCAATCCTCCGGCCCCTCCCCACACCGACACCGTCATGGAGGAGAGGCGAACATTATACGCCATATTAAAAGCGCTTGAAAATTCAGGTATTGAGAAAGTCGTAGCCGAATCCACTTATGGTGCACAACCCGGTGATGGCATTGGCGACCTGGGTGTGCTGTATGAAATGGAGCAGGCCCTGAAAACAATGAACATCCCGCACTCCATCATCAGGGGCGCCTATTACATGAGCAACTGGGACAGGTCGCTGGCGACGGCCAGAAAGGAGCAGAAGATCTACACCCTGTATCCCATCGGGTTCAAGCTCCCCATGGTGGCGCCTAAAGACATCGCCAAGGTCGCTGCCCGGCTCATGATGCGGCCCGTGGAGCAGAGAGGCCTGTATTATGTGGAAGGTCCGGAATTTTACTCCGCAGCCGACGTAGCGGATGCATGCGCAAAAGCCTTGGGCACACCCGTGACAGCCATAACGACGCCCAAGGACCAATGGCAAAGAACCCTGGAATCCGCAGGCTTCTCACCCAAAGCCGCCGCCTCCATGGCTGCCATGACGGACCTCACATTGAATGACCCATTCAACACGGAATCCCCGATCAAAGGCACCACGACGATAGAGGAATATATCAGCGACCTTTCCACCCCGTCAGCAGAACGCCCGCTATTACAAGCAAGGTCCCAATCACTTGCTCAATGAAGATAGGATCGCCCAGGATAAAATGGGCTTGTAGGATCGTGGAGACAGGACCGACGCTGGTGACGATGGCCGCATTGTTGGCCCCGATCCTTCGCATGCCTTCCGACAGCATGAAAGAAGGGATCACCGTGGCAAGCAGGGCCAGCAGCAGCCCGTACATCCAAAGCTGCCCGGATGCGGCGCCGGTAGGAAGATGAAAATTCCCCGACACCCAGCCCCGAACGAGGAAATGAAGAAAGACGCTGCCGACGGCGACCAGCATGCTGTACGTAGTAAACGTAAAAGGAGAGACCACCCGGACCACACGCCCCATGCCCGACAGGTAAAAGGCATACGTGACGGCGCACAGAAAGACGAGGAAACTGCCCCAGTAGAATTGAGCATTGCCCGCGTCCACTTTCAGCTCCCCGAAATAAGCGATGCCGATGCCCGTATAGGTCAGCAGGAGCGCCAGGCCCTGCACCCGGCTGATCCGCTGCCGGAAAACCACGGCGTTGATCAGGACGGCAAAGCTGGGATAGAGGAAGAGGATCAGCCGCTCCAGCCCCGCGGAAATATATTGCAATCCCGCAAAATCAAAATAGCTGCTGAAATGATAGCCCAGGATCCCCAGCACGATGATCCACATCCATTGCCGCGAAGTCATGGACGATGCCATGCGGGGGGCCTGAGAATCTGACAGCCCCTCCGGCTGACCGACCGAACCCTGACCGACCGAACCCCGACCAATCGAACCCTCAACCACTCGCACGCGCCTGCCCCACAGGGCCGCCAGCGTATAAAAAGGCAAAGAGAACAACATCCGCAGCGACAGCAGCGTCAGCGCATCTACGGATGTTGCCTGGAAAGCTTTTTTGATGATGATCGCCTTAGTGGAGAACAGCACAGCCCCCGTAAAGGAGATGAGGAATCCCGCTAAAGGCAAATGCTGCCTAGACGGAGACATTAAAATCCCTCAATGCGTCATTCAGGCTGGTTTTCAGGTCCGTGCTGGGCTTACGCTGTCCGATGATCAGCGCACAGCTGACATTGTATTCGCCCGCGGGGAACTTCTTCGGGTAAGTGCCCGGTATCACCACGCTGCGGGCCGGTACCCGTCCCTTATATTCCACAGGCGTTGGCCCGCTGACATCGATGATCTTGGTGGATTGGGTTAGCACGACATTCGCCCCCAATACGGCCTCTTTTTCAATGATGACGCCTTCCACGACAATGCTGCGGCTGCCCAGGAAAGCGCCGTCCTCGACGATGACGGGTGAAGCCTGGAGGGGCTCCAGTACGCCGCCGATGCCCACGCCGCCGCTGAGATGTACGCCCTTGCCGATCTGCGCACAGCTGCCCACCGTTGCCCAGGTATCCACCATGGTGCCCTCGTCGACATAAGCCCCGATATTCACATAGCTGGGCATCAGCACGACGTTCTTCGCCAGGTAAGCGCCATAGCGTGCCACCGAATGGGGGACAGCCCGTACGCCCAGCTCCTTATAATTCTTCTTCAACAACATCTTATCATAGAATTCGAAGGGCGCAAGGTCCCAGGTCTGCATGGGCTGGATCCCAAAATACAGGAGGATGGCCTGCTTCACCCATTCGTTCACCTGCCAGCCTTCGGCAACAGGAGAGGCTACCCGCAGTCGGCCCTTGTCCACTTCCTCGATGACGGCCCTGACGGCATCCGCGTATTTGGCTTCCTTCAATAGATCCCGGTTGGCCCAGGCTTCTGCGATCAATTGTTTCAATTCCATCGAAAAATTTTTTGCGAAGGTACTATCTTTACAGCTTATGCTTTCCCAGGACTTTCAACAGGACATCGATCCTTCTCTGGCTACGCTGCAGGCCGGCGGCCTCATTCTGTATTCCACCGATACCATTTGGGGCATAGGCTGCGACGCCACGGACGCGGCTGCCGTCGAAAAAGTATATGCGCTGAAACAAAGGGCCGAGTCCAAAAGCCTCATCATCCTGATGGCGGATAAAAAGGATATCCTGCGATACACCAGCCAGCCCGATCTGCGCATCTTCGATTACCTGGACACCGTGACCAAACCGACCACGGTCATCTATGAAGGCGCCATGGGCCTGGCGCCTAATTGCATCGCCGCCGACGGCACCGTAGCCATCCGGCTGGTGGAGGACCCCTTCTGCCGGCATCTCATCAAAAGGTTCCGCAAGCCCCTCGTGTCCACTTCCGCCAATATCTCCGGCATGCCGGCGCCCGCAAGCTTTAAGGACGTCGATGCAAAAATAAAAGCCGGCGTAGATTACATCGTACGCCATAGACAGGATGACAACACCCAACGTGAACCCTCCGCCATCGTACGCTGGAACAAGGACGCCACCATCACCATCATCCGGTCGTAAAAAAACCTACCTTCGCGCCGTGCAAAAATTCCTGGTCATACAAACAGCATTCATAGGAGATGTGGTATTGGCGACAGGTATTATAGAAAAGTTACATGCCCGCTTTCCCGATGCGCACATCGATTTCATGGTGAGAAAAGGCAATGAAGCCCTCCTGGCCGGACACCCCTTTCTCAATGAAGTACTTGTCTGGGACAAGCGGCAGCAAAAGCTAAAAAACCTTTTCCGCCTGATTAGACAGGTACGACGTACAAAGTATGACACGGTGATCAACGTCCAGCGGTTTGCCGCCACTGGCCTGTTGACTGCCCTCTCCGGCGCAAAAGAGACCATCGGCTTCGACAAGAATCCCCTGAGTAAATTTTTCACCAGGCGCATCCCCCACATCGTCAGCACCAGCGCCGCTCCCCTCCACGAGATCCAACGCAACCAGGAGCTGATCAGGCATCTTACGGACGACGTACCAGCCAATCCCCGGCTCTATCCCACAAAAGAAGACTATATAAAGGTAGAAGCCTACAAAAACCAAAAATACCTCACCATCTCCCCGGCCTCTGTCTGGTTCACCAAGCAATACCCGAAGGAGCAATGGATAACATTTATCGATAAGGTCCCCAAAGATTACCATATTTACCTCCTGGGCGCACCGTCAGACAAAGACCTCTGCACCTATATAGTCAGGCACCACCTGAACAACCAAAACCTCACCGACCTCAGCGGCCAGCTCAGCTTCCTGCAATCCGCCGCTCTTATGCGGGACGCCCACATGAATTACGCCAATGACTCGGCGCCCATGCACTTTGCCTCCGCCCTCAATGCACCCGTGACGGCAGTGTATTGCTCCACCATCCCCGCCTTTGGCTTTGGCCCCCTGTCCGACAGGAAATTTATCGTGGAGTCGCCGCAGCCCCTGGACTGCCGCCCCTGCGGCCTGCACGGATATAAGGCCTGCCCCTTAGGTCATTTTCATTGTGCCCATTACATCAAAGACGAACAGCTCCTGGCCAGTCTGTAGAGCACCTCCCCAACCTTGTAAAACACCTGACCACCCCCCCCAACACACCTAACCAATCCTTACCTTTGCACCGTTTATGGATATCATTTGCACTGAAAAAGAGTTGTTCGTATTCAATAAGATAGCCGCGGCAGCCGAAGCGCTCGGCGTACCCTGCTTCCTCATCGGGGGATTTGTCCGCGACAAGCTCATCGGCCGCCCTACCAAAGACGCCGACATCGTCTGCGTTGGGGATGGCATCGAGCTGGCCCATAAGGTAGCCGACAGCTTCCACCCCCGGCCTTCCGTGTCCTTCTTCAAGAATTTCGGCACCGCCCAGATCAAGCTGGACGACTGGGAGATCGAGTTCGTAGGCGCCCGGAAAGAGAGCTACCGGCAGGATTCCCGCAATCCGCAGGTCGCGCCCGGGACCATCGAGGACGATCAGCTGCGGAGGGATTTTACCATCAATGCCATGGCCATCAGCCTGAATAAGGCGGACTACGGCCGCCTGATCGACCCCTTCGAAGGCCGCCAGGACCTGGAGCGTCGGATGATCCGTACCCCCCTGGACCCCCTGCAGACCTTCAGTGACGACCCCCTCCGGATGATGCGGGCCACCCGGTTCGCCACCCAGCTGGATTTCACCATCGACGAGGCCGCTTTCAACGCGATCAAAGCGGACGCCCACCGCATTTCCATCGTGTCCCAGGAACGTATTACGGACGAGCTGAATAAGATCATCCTCTGCCAAAAGCCTTCCATCGGCTTTGACCTCCTGTACCGCAGCGGCCTCCTGTCCATTATTTTCCCCCAGATGGTTGACCTGGCAGGCGCGGAATACATCGACGGGATGGGGCATAAGGATAATTTCTACCATACCCTCCAGGTGTTGGACAATATCTCGAAGAACACGGGCGACCTCTGGCTGCGCTGGGCGGCGATCCTCCATGACATCGGCAAGCCCCCGACCAAACGTTTTGAAAAGGACCATGGCTGGACCTTTCATGGTCACGAAGTGGTAGGAGGGAGGATGGTGCCGAAAATTTTCACAAAGCTCAAGCTGCCCCAGAACGAAAAAATGCGTTTTGTACGTAAGATGGTGGAATACCATTTGCGTCCCATCAGCCTGACGAAGGAGAATATCACTGACTCGGCCATACGCCGGCTCCTGTTCGATGCCGGAGATGACATAGACTCCCTGATGACCTTATGCGAAGCCGATATTACGTCGAAGAATAAGCAAAAAGTCCGCCGCTTCCTGGAGAACTTCGAAATGGTGAGACAAAGACTGAAGGAAGTAGAGGAGAAAGACCAGATCCGCAACTGGCAGCCGCCTATCACAGGCGAGATGATCATGGAGAAATTCGGGCTGCCCCCCGGCAGGATGGTGGGTGAGCTGAAGAATGCCATCCGGGAAGCGATCCTTGACGGCGTCATCGAAAATAACTATGAGGCCGCAGCCGATTTTATGTTGAAAAAAGCCGCCGATCTCAAGCTCGTCCCTGTAAAATAAGTGCTGGTGGAATAGCAGGTGCAAATACGAATAATTCATATTATCTTGTGACCTTAATTAGTTTTTTAACTTTAATTTGTTTCTTGAATTAATCAGTGCTTATGGCCATTTTGAAATTCAGGGTTTATTTCGAGGAAGATGATAGCATTTACAGGGATGTGGCGGTTAAACATACCCAGACTTTCCTGCAGCTGCATCAGGTGATCCTGCGCGCTTATGAATTTGATAGTAAGCACCAGGCCACTTTCTATCGCAGCAATGACAACTGGCAAAGAGGAAGGGAGATCTCCCTGGAAAAATACGATAAGGCCTATAAGGTGGAACCCTTGCTCATGGATGCCACTCCCATCGGCTCCGAGATCCGCGACCCCAACCAAAAATTCATCTACGTATACGATTTTGTAAAGAATTGGAGCTTTCTCGTGGAATTGATCAATGTGTCCAAAGAAGAAAGCGGCAAGCTGGATTATCCTGCCGTCGTCAAGTCGGAAGGGATCCCGCCCTCCCAATATGGCACCAAGGGCCTCGTGGGTGACAAGCTCACCGAGATAGAGGAAAAGTATGACCTCACCAAAGGAACGGAAGGCTTCAATGTAAAAGAAGAGGACGGCACGGACGCAGCCGCGGAAGAGGAGGAGACGGAGAGCGAAGAAGAAAGCGAAGAACCGACCACGGATGAATGAGCCCACGGTCATCATTATTGCAGGCCCGACGGCGGTAGGCAAGACGGCCGTGGCTGTCCGCCTGGCACAGCAACTTTCCACGAAGATCATCTCAGCCGACAGCCGCCAGTGTTTTAAGGAGCTGAATATTGGCGTCGCCAAACCCTCCCCGGAGGAGCTGCAGGCTGTCCATCATTATTTCATCAGCTCCCATTCCATCCACGAAGAAGTGACGGCCGCCAGCTTCGAAGCGCTGGCCCTCCAATGGACGGACGACATCTTCAATGAACAAACAAAAGCAGGCAAGCCACCCGTCGCCGTCATGGTCGGCGGCACCGGTCTGTATATAAAGGCCTTCACCGAAGGGCTGGATACCATCCCCTCCATCGATCCATTCGTCCGCCAGGAGATCCAGCAACAATATGCCGCCGCCGGCATGGACTGGCTGCAGCAACAGGTAAAGGAGGCCGATCCCGCATTCTTCCAGGCAGGGGAGATCCAAAACCCCCAGCGCCTCATGCGGGCCCTGGAAGTGATAAGGTCCACCGGCCGGTCCATTCTCGACTTTCGTACCCGGAACAGGAAGCCCAGGCCTTTTAATATAAAGACCATCGGCCTCCAGCTGCCCAGAGAAACCTTGAACCAAAGGATCAATCACCGGGTAGACATGATGATGGACCAGGGCCTGCTGGACGAAGTAAAAGCCCTGGAACCCTACAAGCACCTCAACGCCCTCCAGACCGTCGGCTACACCGAACTGTTCGAATACCTTGAAGGAAAGACGTCCCTCGACGAAGCAATAGAGAACATAAAGGTCAATACCCGCCGGTATGCCAAGCGGCAGATGACCTGGTTCCGTAAAGACCCCTCCATCCGGTGGATAGACGCCGGTGAAGGGGTTTCAAAAGATAACCTAACCTTAATATTATCGTAACATCCTGTCTACCGAATTTGCGGCTTAAATTTTCCGACCAGTGGCGACAAACCTGCATCGACTGATAGCGAAGGAATTCGGAGAGGATTTTGCATGGGGCGTGGCCATGGCCGCGGCGCAAAACGAAGGCGCCTGGAGCAGCTACGGTAAAGGCCCCTCCATCTGGGACAATTTTTCCCGCCGCCAGGGCAAGATCAAAGGAGGCGGCAAGCCCACCATCGCCTGCGATTTTTACCATCGGTATAAGGATGACCTGCTCATGGCAAAAGCCCTGGGCTTCTCCGTTTTCCGGTTTTCCATCTCCTGGCCCCGCATCCTCCCCGAAGGAACGGGAAAAGTGAACAAAGAAGGCATCGCCTTTTACCACCGGGTGATCGACGAATGCCTCAAGCTGGGCCTGACGCCCTATGTCACTTTGTACCATTGGGACTTGCCGGCCGCCCTGGAAAAAGAAGGGGGATGGACCAGCCACCTCATGCTGCGTTGGTTCGTCCGCTATGCCGCCCTTTGCGCGGAAGAATATGGCGACAAGGTGAAGAACTGGATCGTGCTCAACGAACCCTTCGGCTTCACCAGCCTGGGATATATGCTGGGCAAGCACGCGCCCGGCAGGATAGGGCTCTCCAACTTCCTGCCCGCCATTCATAATACGGCCCTGGCCCAGGCCGAAGGAGGACGCATCCTCCGTCAGCTGGTGAAAAATGCCCACATCGGCACCACCTTTTCCTGCTCCGAGGTACTGCCCTACACCAGCTCCCCGGAAGATATCCAGGCCGCTAAAAGGGTAGACGTCCTGATGAACCGCCTGTTCATCGAGCCCGCCCTGGGAAGAGGCTACCCCCGCGAAGACTTCAAATTCCTCGATAAGCTGGAGCTCCACAACAAAAGCTGGAAGTATACCGAGAAGATGCATTTCAACTTCGATTTTATAGGCATCCAGAACTACTTCCCCGTCGTCGTCCGCCACAATGCCCTGATCCCCATCGTGCAGGCCTCGGAGGTAAAAGCCACGACCCGCAAAGTGCCCCATACGGCCATGGGCTGGGAGATCAACCCGGACAGCTTCTATCGCCTGATCAAACGGTTCTGGCTCTATGGCGGTGTGAAAGAGATCATCATCAGCGAGAGCGGCGCCTGCTTTAAGGACGAGCTCGTGGGTGGGGTGGTGGACGACCAGCAACGCATCGACTATTACCAACAATACCTGCTGGCCCTCCTCAGGGCTAAAAAAGAAGGCGTGAATGTCAAAGGCTTCTTCGCCTGGACCCTCACCGACAACTTTGAATGGGCCGAAGGCTACAAAGCCCGCTTTGGCCTCATCCACGTAGACTTCAATACCCAGCTGCGCACCATCAAGAATTCCGGCTACTGGTTCCGGGACTGGCTCAGCGGCAAATAATCCCGACACATAATATTTTTCCCAATAAGCAGCCTTTTTTAGGTTAGTACGGTCTCTTCTATATATATTAGAGGATGTGAATAATTTATTTTATAAAAGAATTCAAACTTTAATACTTTTTTTAAAAAGTTTCTTTACTTTAGTTCTATAATTTAACCAGAACTTAACTATAGGGGTATACTCCTAATGCTGAAGAAACAACTTTCATATAGGAAGAGTATTGTAAAGCACCTGTATTTTTCAGGTCCTCTTTCCAGTGGTGAGTTGAGTGAGCGGGTAGGAAAAAGCCTCCCCCTGGTTACAAAGATCCTGAATGGCCTGATGGAAGAAGGTTCCGTAATAGACACGGGCCTGGCGCCCTCCACAGGCGGAAGAAGAAGGTCCATGTACGCGCTGAAGCAGGATGTCATGTACATCGTGTCGGTAGCCATGGACCAGTTCATCACTCGCATAGCGATCCTGGACATGCACAACAAGCCCGTCCGGGACGTCGAAAAGTTCGAATTGTCACTTGAGAAAAATCCAGGCGCCCTTTCCCGGCTTACCGAAAAGATCGCGCAGGTTATCCAGGCTTCCGGCATAGAGCATGAGAAGATCGTCGGTGTCGGGATTGGAATGCCCGGATTTGTGGACTCCCTGAAAGGCGTCAACTACTCATTTCTCGAAGTACCCGATGATTCGATCATAGAATACATAGGCGGTAAGCTTCACCTGCCCGTGTTCATCGACAATGATTCCAGCCTTATCGCTCTCGCGGAGCTCCGTTTTGGCGCTGCGCGCAACAGACGTTCCGCAATGGTCATCAACATCGGTTGGGGTGTTGGCCTGGGCCTTATCCTTGGTGGAGAGCTTTTCCGGGGCAACAACGGTTTTGCCGGAGAATTTAGCCACCTCCCTCTTTTTAACAATAACAAGCTATGCAGCTGCGGTAAGAGTGGCTGCCTGGAGACGGAAGCCTCCCTGCTGGTCGTCATCGACAAAGTGGTGGAAGGCGTAAAGAAAGGGGAGATCACCACTTTGCACCACCTGTCGGTGGAAAATGTGGACCAGGCTGCGGTGGATATTATCACCGCGGCGAAGAAAGGGGACAAGTTCGCCGTCAAGCTTCTTTCCGAAGCAGGGTACAGCATCGGCAGAGGCGTCGCCATTTTGATCCACCTGCTCAACCCGGAGGTCATCGTGCTCAGCGGCCGGGGCTCCACTGCAGGTAAGATCTGGCTGGCGCCCATCCAGCAGGCCCTGAATGAACACTGTATCCCGAGACTGGCATCCGGCACCGAGGTAGCGTTGTCCGCATTGGGGTACAGCGCGGAGATCATAGGCGCAGCGGCCCTGGTGATGGAGAACTACGGAAAGGAGACAAAAAGGGGGCACGGCAAGAAAGCGCCACAAGCCCATATTCAGGTATAAAAAAATTTTGCGCCATAATAATTGTCATCAAGTCAAAAAAAACCAAAAACAAATTGCTCATGAAACGGACATTCAAGCCGAAGCTCGCGTTAGCGATCTTATTCGTTGTCTCATCCCTGTTCGTCGGCTTCTCGGCCAGCGCTCAGGTGAAAAAGCTCGTGACCGGGGTGGTGAGAGATACATCCGGAGCCGCTCTTCCCGGCGTCTCAGTTAAAGTAAAAGGGACCACCACCGGTGGTGTCATCACGGATGACAACGGTGCTTTCTCCATTAAGGTAGATCCCAATGCCACGCTGGTCTTCAGTTCCGTGGGCTATGGTGCAAAAGAGATGTCCATCGGGGATGGCAGCAACCTGTCGGTCCTGCTGACAAAGAACAGCAAGGAGCTGTCCGAAGTGGTGGTGACAGGATTCGGCGTAAAAAAAGATGTGCGTAAAGTAGCCTACTCCGTCACGGAGATCAAAGGCAGCGAGGTGGTGGCCACCAACAACTCCAACCTGGGCAATGCGCTGCAGGGTAAGGTTGCCGGCGTCACCATTTCTCAAGGTACTGGCGGACCTTCTTCCAGCAGCCGTATCCAGATCAGGGGTAATGCACGTCTGGATGGCAATACGGAACCTTTGGTAGTAATTGACGGTATCCTTATTCGTCCCCAGACGACTGGCGCAGACTCCTGGGGCGGTGCCCAGGACTTCGGCAACATCGTCAAAGACCTGAACCCGGATGACTACGAGAGTGTCACCGTACTGAAGGGTTCCGCAGCTTCCGCATTATATGGTTCCGAAGCATTGAATGGCGTTCTCCTCATCACTACCAAGAAAGGTAGGGCCAGGAAAGGCATAGGCGTAACCTGGAACCAGACAGCTTCTTTCGACAAAGCATATAAAATGGCTGACCTTCAAAATCAATTTGGCGGGGGTCTTAGCTCCACATTCGCTAAAGATGGCCAGGGAAATGACGTGGTGGATATTTCCGCCAGCCCCTGGAATGGCAATAACCCCAACGGTGGATATTCTTACGGTCCTGCGCTGGACGGACACCTGGTAAAAGACCTGGATGGCCGTATGGTTCCCTGGAAAGCCAACAACCCCCTGAAAGACTTTTTTGTCACAGGACAGTTCATCAATACCAATGTGGCGGCTGAAGGAGGCAACGAGAACGGTACGTTCCGTCTTTCCTATACGAATCTGAACAACTCCAGCGTAGTGCCCAACAACAAGCTGATCAAGAACAGCTATAACTTCCATGGTACGCAAAAGCTGAACAATATGTTCTCGCTCGAAGCAAGCGTCAGCTATACCAATACAAATGTAAAAAACCCTGTTATTCAGGGCGGTGGTGGGACCTCCAATCCAGTAGGCGGATTTACCTACTTCATGCCGAGGAATGCACCGATCGCTTTTTACAAACAACGGAACAATTATGTCAACAAAGCACAAGGGGGCATCGTCACAGGTATCTCCGGCGATCCTTACTACATCGCCCACCTCATCTGGCCGATGATTGAAAATAATACAACAAGGCAGGAGAACGTACTGTTGGCCAACCTGGACCTGAATGCCAAGCTCACACCCTGGCTGACGGCCATCGTGCGCGGCAATGTATTGAACTACAACGACCAGACAGAGACCAAGAACCTTGGTACAGGCGCCAACTTCAGCGGTTCCAACGGTTACTATGAAATAGACCAGAGCGCCTATAGAAGTATTCGTGTACAGGGCTTGTTGACAGCTAACAGACAGCTCGGTCAGGACTTCGCTTTAAGCGCTACCATCGGGGGAGAGACAAACAAGAACCTGGGCGGTCCCAATAACAGGGCCTACAGCAATGGCGGTCTGAATACCCCCGGACTTTATTTTCTCTCGAACTCCGTAGCTCCATATACGTTTGCTCAGGGCTACAATAAATCTTACAGGACGGATGCCGTCTATGCTTATGGCGACCTCACCTGGAAGGAAATGCTGAGCTTGAATTTCAGCGTCCGCAATGACTGGTCTTCTGCATTAACCTATGCCGACGGCCATGGCAAATACACCTACGCTTATCCCAGCGTGGGGCTGGCATGGACTTTCACCGAGCTGCCGGTGTTTAAGAACAGCAATTCCGTGCTGTCTTATGGCAAGCTGAGAGCCAGCATCGGATGGACGGGTTACAGTGCAGATCCCTGGTCTACCAACGTTACAGGTCTGTATGGCTATGTAGGTACTTTCAATAATCAAAATGGTAACAACCAGGTGCTGAATTCGTTCAGCAATGGCAATGGCGGGTTCGACCTCACCCTGGGCAATCAACATCTTAAAAATGAGCTGGCACGCGAAATTGAATTTGGCGCCGACCTGCGCTTCCTGAACAACCGCATCGGTATCGATGTCACCTATTACAAAAAGAACTCTTTCAACCAGATCCTTCCCCTGGCTGCCGACATCGAAAGCGGCATCTCCGCCAGGACCATCAACGCCGGCAATATCCAGAACCAGGGTATTGAAGTATTGCTCACAGCCAGCCCGATCAGGTCAAAGGACCTCACCTGGGACATGACTGTCAATTTCACCCGCAACAAAAATAAGATCATCGAGCTTTATCCGGGTGTTACAAAGAAAGAGCTTCAGATCGCATTCGGCGCCGACGTAGCGGCCAATGCCATCGCAGGCGCTGATTATGGCGTGGTACAGACGGGATATGCTTTCGCTACCTATGATGGTAAGAACGCCTCAGCGAAAGGACAAAGGGTTATTGGCACCAACGGCTCTGCCACGGGCGGTTACCTGACCTACCTGCGTAGTCAGAACTACAACGGCGGCTCCATCAAGACCCTGGGCAACATCATGCCAAGGTTCCTGTGGGGTACTTACCAGACAGTGACTTACAAGAACTTCTCTTTGGGTATCCAGGTGGATTCCAAAGTTGGCGGTCTGATGGCTTCCTCTACTTCACAATATGGTTCCGAAACAGGTGTAATGAAAAATTCGCTGCCTGGTCGTAACGCCGCACTGGGTGGCATCGCATTCACCGATGGCAACAACGTTTCCCGCAATGATGGTATCATCCCGAAAGGCGTCATCGCTGACGGTACCATCGTCAACGGCACGGACCTGGGTGGTATGACCTATGCCGAAGCGGTAGCAGGTAAATACCTGACGCCGATTCCCGCTTATGCTTATTATGAGAATCTGACACAGTGGTCCACGGGCATCAGGGAACAGTCTATCTTCGACAACTCCTGGGTAGCGCTCCGCCAGGTAGCCATCGGCTATAGCCTGCCTGCTTCCATCTACAGAAAAGCGCACCTGAATGGATTGAAGTTCACCCTCACGGGTCGCAACCTCTTCTATATCTGGAAGAATGCTAAAGATGGTGTGAACCCCGAAGGGCTCTATAACAACCAGGCCAGCGCCTTTGCAGAAGGTGGTGGTTTGCCGTTGATCAGAAGCATGGGTGCAACCTTAAATGCCACATTCTAACATTGTCATACACCTAAATAATTTTATAATTATGAAGCTTTATAAATATTCCCTGCTGCTGGTGCTGCCTTTGACAGTGCTGGTATCGTGTAAAAAATCGGCCTTTGTAGAGACCAATATCAACCCTTCTACATTGGTGAACGTGGATCCCGGCGCCCAGTTCCTGTATGCAGCCCGGTCCTTCCCGAATGACTTCGAATACTACTATGATATCCTGAGGGATATCAATGCCTGGATGCAGTATACCACGGGTAATACAGGAAATAGCGCCGGTTTCAACAGGCCCGGAGGCAACTTCAACTATCGTTACGGAAATTATTACAACAATATCGGCACGCCCCTGGTAGATATCCAGCACATCATCGCAAAGATGAGCGATGCAGACAAGGCGGCACGGGTTTATGAAGGCGCTATTGCGAGCATTTACCTGGCACAGGCTACCTTCTATTGCAGCGATATCAACGGCAGCATTGTATACGGCCAGGGCTTCCAGGCCCGTTATGGCGGAACATTGACGCCGACGTACGATGTGCAGCAAAAGATCTTCGATACACTGGATGCTCAGATCAAGGCCGCCGTTACTACCCTGGAGACCAAGCAGAGTGTCGGACAGATCTATTATAAGACGTATGACCCATTTTTTACAAACTCAGATACGGCGGCTTATGTCAACAATTGGATCAAGGCAGCAAACGCCCTCCGTCTGAAGATCGCCATGCGCTTGATGAAGCGGGATCCCAATAAGCTGAAATCCATAGCGCAGGATGTATTGGCTGATGCGAATCAGATGAGCTCCATCGGCGATTCCTGGGTATTGCTCGTAGGACCCACCTATGCGGATCAGCTCGGCAACTATAATCCTACTGGTTTCCTGGCGGCTAAACCGATGATCGACTTCATGAATGCGTACAGCGATCCCCGGTTACCTTTCTACTATCGGAAAAATGGCGCCGGCTTATATGTAGGCAGCCCTACCAGCCCGGATATATGCGCATTACCCGCCAACCAGGCGCTGTACACATCGCCCAATAATCCTTTCTCCTCTCTCCAGCACCGTCTGTTTACACCCAATTATGATGAAGCAGATGGACAAGGCACTGGATCAGGCATCGGGTTCTTTCCTGTACTGACCTATGCGGAATACTGCTTTATCCGCGCAGACCTCGCTGCAAGGGGCTATACCTCGGACGTCGCTTCTGATTGGTATAATAAAGGCGTAACGGCTTCCATCAAGTTCTACGATGCAAGAGCCAAGGATGCCAAGATCAGCGACTATGCTGCTGTTGCTGATGGGGATATCACAGTTTATTTAAACCAGCCAGGCATCGCTTTCAATGCCGCCACAGCCACCGAACAGATCGCCTGCCAGGCCTACCTGGACTTTTTCCGTCAACCCGCCGAGGCCTGGGCCTGGTGGAAACGGACCGGCTTCCCCAATACGACTTCCGTCGTTGCGTGGTCACCGTTAAAAGCCAACGGCGCCGATGTCGTTTTGGCGCGCAGACCAGTGTTCACGCCGTACTCTGCGGCAGACGCCAACTACGCCAACCAAAAGGCAGCGTATGATGCGATGCTGGCACAGCCCGGCTTCGGCGCGTCCCTGGACGATTTCACAGGCCGTATCTGGTGGGATCAATAATATTGTTTCAATCAGCTAAACTCCGGGCCACCATTGGCCCGGAGTTTAGTATTTTTAATAATAGATGTCCGCGATAAGAAAATATATCCTCATACTGCTGCTTGGCGCCCTTTGGCTGCCATCCCATGCGCAGAATGACTCTGTTTTCAATGCCGGCCGTCTCTCCGCTTTCTGGCTCACTGGCATGGGCTCCGGGCCGTCAACGCACCTGCCAGCCTCTTCCGCAGGGAAGCTGCGCCTTTTTATCTTCCTGTCCCCGGAATGCCCGCTTAGCCAGAATTACTCCGGCGTGCTGAATCAACTGTATGCGGCATACGCCGCCGATTTGCAAATGGTGGGCATCATCCCCGGTAAAACATACCGACAGGCGGAAGTGGACAGCTTTATAAAAAAATATAAGATAGCCTATCCTTTATTCATAGACCCATTACTCGACCTTTCCCATTATTTGAAAGCATCCGTTACACCGGAGGCCATCCTCCTGGATACGGAAAACCAACTGGTATACAAAGGCGCCATCGACAACTGGTATAAGACCCTGGGCAAAGCTGGTGCACGGGCTACAGCACATTATCTCCGGGATGCGATTGAAGCGTCTTCCCGGCATCAACCGCCCTCGATCAAAAGGACCACGGCCGTAGGCTGCCTGATCAACGATTTTTAACGGCTACTATGAGAAAATTCTTTATTATATGCGGCATCCTGCTGGACGTGCTGTGCGTGCATGCACAGGACCCCTCTTACTATAAGGATATTGCCCCGATCATCCAGTCAAAATGCGCGCCCTGTCACCGCCCGGGGGAAGCCGGCCCCTTTTCCCTCCTCACCTGGGAGGACGTGGCTAAAAGAGCCTCCTTTATAAAAAAAGTTATACAAGGCCGCTATATGCCCCCCTGGCGGGCGGACAGGCAATATGTCCACTTTGCCAATGAGCGGGGCCTCAGCGACAATGAGATCGCCCTCATCACCCGCTGGATCGATATTAAAACGCCGCAAGGCAAACCCTCGGATTATCATCCCCCCGCCAACAAGCCGGTGCAGGGGACCCTGTACAACCGCGCCCCCGACCTGGTATTATCCACCTCCGATTCTTTTCATCTCATCGGAGACAACGGCGAACGCTTTGTCATCTTTAAGATCCCCTTCGAGCTGAAGGACTCCGCCAACGTGGAAGCCATCGAATTCTTCTGCAACAATAAGAAGCTGATCCACCACGCGAATTACGCCGTACAGGCCGTCCCCGATGAAAACATCGCCATCAAAGGCGGATATTCCTATGTCAACCTGACGGATGACGATCGCACCAAAGTAGACCAGTACATGCCCTATAGGAAGATCATGTCCTATTATGGCGGATACATTCCCGGCACCAGCTTCGAATATTTTCCAAAAGAATTCGGTTGGGTCATGCCCCGGCGGGGCGTTATCTTGCTGACGGTGCACTATGCCCCCTCGGCCACCGACGAAGCCAGCATTTGCGGCGTCAACCTTTTCTTCAAAAAAACACCCATCACCCGGGTGATGAAAGTGGTCAGCTTCGGCTCCGGCGGAATAGGAGAGGGCCAGATCGAACCGATCTTTTATATCAAGCCCAATGCAGTACAGACCTTCCGGCTGGAAGTCACCAATCCCAGCCAGGATCAATCCCTGCTCTACGTATGGCCCCACATGCACCTGCTGGGCAAGGAATACAAAGCATTCATCACCACCCCAGCCGGCGACACCATCCGCCTCGTCCATATTCCTGAATGGGATTTCCGCTGGCAGGAGATCTATCGCTTCCCTCATCCCGTGAAAGTGCCTAAAGGTTCCGTCATCCATCTGGAATGCACCTATGACAATACGGCCAATAATCCATTCAATCCTAACAGTCCCCCTAAGGCGGTATTCTCCATGGGAGATATGAAGACCAAAGACGAAATGATGACCATGATGATGGGATTCCTTCCCTATAAGGAAGGCGATGAAAAGATCAGTCTCGAATAAGTCAAAATGAACCTATGCCCGCACCTTCATTAAAAGCCCTGTTGCGGTGGGTGCCCTGCCTGCTGCCTTCCCTGCTCCTGGCTCAATCGGCCACTCCCTTGTTTACGCCTGTCAGCGCAAAGCAGTCGGGCATTAATTTCCTGAATAAGATAGAAGAGGACGACTCGCTGAATGTCATGCGGTATGAATATCTCTATAATGGGGCCGGCGTGGGGATCGCTGACTTCAACAACGACGGGCTGAACGATATCTTTTTCTCCGGCAATACAGGTCCCTGCAAACTTTTTTTGAATAAAGGTCACTTCACTTTCCAGGACGTCACGAAGCAGGCCCATGTGGCCGGCAATGGCACCTGGAGCACAGGTGTCAGCATCGCCGATGTCAACGGGGACGGTCTGATGGACATCTATGTATGCCATTCCGGCAAATACGCCGACAGCATGCAGCTAAGCCATGAGCTGTTTATTTGCCAGGGAATAGTCGACGGTATTCCCGTCTTTAAGGACATGGCCAGATCTTATGGCCTGGACGTGCCGGGCGCCCAGTCCACGCAAGCCGTCTTTTTCGATTATGACAGGGACGGAGACCTGGATATGTTCCTGCTGAACCACAGTAACCACACGTACAATCCCTTTCTCAATACCAGGAAGACTAGAGCCACTCCGGATCTCCATTTCGGCAACCGCCTCTTCCGTCAGGACAGGGATGCCAGCGGCAACATTCATTTTACGGATGTGACCTTCGGGGCCGGCATCGTCAATAATCCCCTGAACTTCGGGCTTAGCGCCACCGTCAGCGACGTCAACAGGGACGGATGGCCCGATATTTATACCACCAGCGACTACTCGGAAAAAGATTGCTTCTATATCAACAACCACGACGGGACCTTCACGGAATCGCTGGAACAATCCTTTACCCATATCTCGAAATATGCCATGGGCGCCGACATCGCCGACTACAATAATGACGGCCGTCCCGACGTGCTGACCCTCGATATGCTGCCGGAAGACAATCACAGGCAGAAATTGCTGAAAGGCCCCGACGAATACGATCAATATCATTTGCTGCTGGACAGCGGATACTATCATCAGCAAATGCGGAATATGCTGCAGCTGAACCAGGGCACGGATGAGCAGGGGCATCTCCGGTTCAGCGAGATCGGTCAGCTGGCCGGCGTTTCCAACACCGACTGGAGCTGGGCCGGTCTTTTCGCCGACTTTGACAACGATGGATGGAAAGATCTTTTCATCAGCAATGGGTACCTCCGTGATTACACGGACATGGACTTCCTGAAATATACGGCTCCCGACGCCAGGATGGCAGCCGCCCGCCAGGGCAACCAGCACTTTTCCACTTACGAGCTGGTAAAGAAGATGCCTTCCAATAAGATCAGCAACTATGTCTTCCACAACGATGCCAACCTGCAATTCACCAATGTTACGCGCGACTGGGGCCTCTACAAGCCCACCATCTCCAATGCCGCAGCCTATGCCGACCTGGATAATGACGGCGACCTGGACCTGGTCGTGTGCAACAACAACGAAACCGCGATGGTCTATCGCAATGAGGAGAACGAACTGAAAAAAAATCATTACATCGTTTTACGGCTGACGGGAGCAGGTTTGAACACAAAAGCATTCGGCGCTAAGGCAACCCTGGTTACTACGGACGGGGCCTTGCAGTACCAGGAGCTCTACCCGGTGAGAGGCTATCAATCCAGCATGGCGCCGGAACTTTTTTTCGGATTCCCCAAGGACAAATCCATCCGGGACATCACGATCAGCTGGCCCGATGATAAAATAACGGTGCTCCAGGCGCCCGCTTCGGATCAGACGCTCTCGGTAAAAGAGCAGGAAGCAGCCATCGCTGCGCCCACCCCTCCGCCGCACCCAAAAAAGATCTTCACGGACATCACGGCCCGCTCGGGGATCGCACATCGCCACAAAGAAGATAACTTCATTGACTTCAAGGACGAAGTGCTGCTGCCCTACCAGCTTTCCCGGCAGGGTCCGGCCCTCGCAAAGGCCGATGTCAATGGCGACGGACTGGAGGACCTCTTCATCGGCGGCGCCATCGGTGCGCCGGGGCGATTATACCTGCAGACGGCAGCCGGCGGCTTTGCGCCCGCTCCATCCCAGGCCTGGGCCGGAGATTCGGTGTATGAGCAGGTCAACGCGCTGTTCTTCGACGCCGATGGCGACGGTGACAAGGACCTGTACATCGTCAGTGGCGGCAATGAATACGCCGACCAATCCGAAGGCTTCCAGGATCAGCTATACATCAATGATGGAAAGGGAAATTTCAGCAAGGCGTCCGCCGATGCCCTTCCGCCGATGCTGAGCAGCAAATTCGCCATCGCCGCCGGTGACATCGATCACGACGGCGACCTGGACCTCTTTGTCGGTGGCAGGGGAATACCCGGCTCATTTCCGCTGCCTTCGAAGAGCTATATCCTGCGCAACGATTCAAAGGGAGGACAGGTGCATTTCACCGACGTCACCGATGAAGTGTGCGCAGCGCTTCGCCTGCCGGGAATGGTCACCGCTGCGGTATTTGCCGATCTGGACAATGACGCTTACCCGGAATTGCTGATCGCCGGAGACTGGATGCCCGTGAAGCTATTCCACAACGCACAGGGCAAATTGTCGGATGTCTCGGCCGCGGCGGGATTAAACAATTTGAGCGGCATGTGGTCATCCATTACGGCTGCCGATGTGGACGGTGACGGAGATACGGACTTCATCCTGGGTAACTGCGGCTATAACGACCAGTTCAAAGCTTCTCCCGCTCAACCCATGACCTTATACCTGGCGGATTTTGATAACAATGGCACTCTGGATCCCATCATGTGCTATTACATACAAGGCAAAAGTTATCCCATGGCTTCCCGCGATGAGCTGCTGGATCAGATGGTGTCACTGAAGAAGAAATTCGTCAACTACCTCAGCTATGCGGACGCCACCATGGAATCTATTTTTCCATGGGAGAAGATCGCACAGGCAAAAGTGTTCCGCTGTGACCAGCTGGCTTCCGGCGTCCTGTACAATCACGGCAACGGCCAGTTTGCATTCAGCCCGCTGCCCCTGACGGCGCAATTCTCAAAAGTATTTGGTGCCGTGGTGGATGACTTTGATGGCGATGGCACGAAAGACATCCTGCTCGCCGGCAATTTTTATCCTTATAAGACGCAGCTGGGACGTTGCGACGCCAGCATCGGCGTCCTGCTGAAAGGCAGCGCCGGTGCGGAGGGACAATACCGTGCCGTCGATCCCGGGATCAGCGGATGTTACATCGGGGGGGACGTGCGGGGAATGACGGAGGTCAGAAATGGCGCCGGGGAAAAATGGATCATTGTCGCAAAAAATGACGATCTGGTACAGATCCTAAAAGCCAACGATAAATGAAGCACGGAATTATTTTTATAACAGGCCTGATCCTGTCCTGTCCGGGACGCGCACAATCGTCCGGCGCCGCCAGGGACGCTGCGCTTTTGCACCGGGTCGAGAAAACAGTGACGGATGTCATGGTGCATGATATTTTTTCACCCCCGGTCGCCAGCAGAATTTACCTGTATACGAATGTGGCAGCCTATGAGACGTTGGTTAAAGCCGCACCATCACGCTATATTTCACTCCACCCCCAGGTGAAAGGATTTCCCGCCATCCCGGGTCCAAAAGAAAAAATATCAGCCCCGCTCGCTGCTGCCTATGCCTTTTTACTCGTTGGCAGAAGGCTGATCTTTTCAGAGCCTGTAATGGATGACTCCATCCGGAATATCCTTCGATGGTACCGGTCACAGGTGCCCGTGAGTACAGCATACGAACGATCCCTGCGATATGGCCGGCAGGTAGCCGATTCCATCATCGCCTGGGCGGATAAGGATAGGTATAAGGAGACACGCAGTCTACCGCGCTATCGCCTTTCCGGCGCCAAAGGAAAATGGATCCCCACGCCCCCCGCGTATATGGCCGCTGTCGAACCCCATTGGGGCAGGATCAGGCCCGTGACCCTGGATTCGGGCAGCCAGTTCAGGCCCGCCCCGGCGCCCGCTTTCAGTACAGACACCAATAGCCTTTTCTACAAACAGGCGTATGATGTATACACGACAGGGCTGCAGCTGACGGAAGAGCAGAAAACCATTGCCAGTTTTTGGGACTGCAACCCTTTTGCAGTGACCATGGAGGGACACCTTAACTATGCGACAAAAAAGATCTCCCCGGGCGGTCATTGGATCTCCATCATCGGCAGGGTATGCGCGCAACAGCATCGTACGATAATGGAATCATCCGCCGCATACACGATCACCGCCATCGCAATGTTCGATGCGTTCATCAGTTGCTGGGATGAAAAATACCGCAGCAATGTCATCCGGCCGGAAACCTATATCGATGCAAACATCGACGAAGGCTGGCGTCCGTTGCTGCAAACGCCGCCTTTCCCCGAATACACCAGCGGGCATAGCATCATTTCTACAACATGTGCCACTGTCTTGTCCCGCCAGTTTGGCAACCATTGCGCCTTTGACGACGACACTGAGGTGGAATTCGGACTGCCATCCAGGCACTTTGAATCCTTTCAGCAGGCCGCAGAGGAAGCCGCCATCTCCAGGTTTTATGGCGGCATACACTACAGGGCAGCGATAGAGACAGGACAAACCTCCGGCGCACAAATAGGGCAGTGGGTGCTGCAAAAGATCAAACTGATACAGGAGTAGTATCATAAGCGAACAGTTTATAATCCATATGGTAATGTAAACCACTGGCTGATAGTGGCATAGAAAAAGGGCACTTTTTTTGGTACCTTGCGTATGGAAATAACCTGTTTGTTAATCTTTTTTGCTAAAAGATCCTATGACTGATAAGAATGTACTCTATAAGAAGAAGATCATAAGAGAGCTGTACTTCGCCCACAACCTTAGCTGTTCAGACCTTTCCACTCGCATCGACATCAGCCTGCCGCTGGCTGCTAAAATGCTAAACGAATTGATGGAAGAGAATGTCATTGTGGAGACGGGCTTTGCTCCTTCTACAGGCGGTAGACGCCCTTTACTATATTCCCTCCGGTCAAATGTGCTTTATGTGGTTGCCGTTGCCATGGACCAGCTGTTCACCCGCATCGTCATCATGGATATGCAGCGCAGACACGTCACCGTGATAAGGGAAGTGGAGTTGCCCCTGGTCAACAATGGATCTGCTGCCGCCAGATTGGTGCAAAGCATCAATGAATGTATCCAGGGATCAGGCATCGCGAAAGAAGACATCGCGGGCATCGGGATAGGCATGCCGGGATTCGTGGATGCTAAGAAAGGCGTGAACTATTCCTTCCTGGACACGGGCGAGATGCCGCTGACCCGGTATATTACCACGGGCACCGGCGTACAAACTTTCATTGAGAACGATTCCAGCCTCATCGCCCTGGCCGAGTTCCGGTTTGGCGCTGCCCGCAACAAACGCTCCGCCATGGTGATCAACCTGGGTTGGGGCATCGGCCTCGGCATGATCCTCAACGGCGAGATCTTCCGTGGACACAATGGATTTGCCGGCGAGTTTAGCCACCTGCCCCTATTTACAAACAACAAGCTCTGCAGCTGCGGCAAGAGTGGTTGCCTGGAAACGGAAGCTTCATTACTCGTCGTAGTCGGCAAGGCCGAAGAAGGCATTCGCAATGGCCGCCTCACCCTGCTGGACCAGCTGCTGCCTGCAGAGAACGTGGACCAGGCTTGCTGGGCCGTCATCTCCGCCGCGGAAAGAGGCGATAAGTTCGCCGTGGAATTACTTTCGGAGGCCGGCTACAACATCGGCAGAGGCGTAGCCATCCTCATCCACCTGCTCAATCCGGAAGCCATCGTCCTCAGCGGCAGAGGCTCTTCCGCCGGAAAAATATGGCAGACACCCATTCAACAGGCCCTGAACGAACACTGCATCCCTCGCCTGGCCGCCAATGCCAGCATCGAAATATCACAGCTGGGATACAACGCGGAATTGACAGGCGCCGGTGCGCTCGTAATGGAAAATTATCTGCGAAATGAAAAGACTAATATTTCCAAGAAGGGAATTCCAGTCAACTCCTGATAGAATTCATCATCATTAACATTGAAATAACGAGCGTTGTTAAAACATCCGGATTATACCACGTAAAAAGACGGTATTTTGGAAAACTGCGGCATATTACCACAAAGTGGTATGTCGAATTGATGCAAACTTTATACTTTCATCTCCGAAATAATCCTGCCCTCATTTTTACATAAGGATTTACAAGATTTCAAGCTCATACAGTTCAAGCCGCTTACACGGTTATAGCCCAATTTGACACGTCTATTGGCGAATCGACACGGCTATGGAATTGTGCACAGTGCTACGAAATTTTTTGTTTCCTTTGATTTAACCCTGATCAAACCATAAACTGACTGCACATGAGGCTACTACGGACGGCAATCCTATTGCTGTTTAATTCCTTATTTTATCCCTGTTATGCCCAGGATCAACTCGCTGATGGGCCGGATATTGTCCACTTCCCTTCTCGTTTCTTACACAGGATGCAAAGCAAGACAGCTGACCTCGATCAGCAGCTCACCCGCCAAACGGAAAAATATTTGCAACGGATGGCCCATCGTGAAGCCAGACTTCAAAAGAAATTGGCGAAAGTCGATTCTACGGCTGCAAACAACCTTTTTGGCAATTCCACTAAGCAATATCTTGCTTTGGCGCAGAAGATCAGGAAGGATACATCCGGGCGGGCCGTTGACCTTAGTGGAGAATACCAACCTTACATAGACTCGCTCGGCGGCATCCTGAAGTTTATGAAACAAGGAGTACCCGGTCGGCAGGCGCTTTCCGGTCTGCCCGACGCTGCACGTCAATGGGAAGTCCTACAGGCAAAAATGCAGGATGCAGATCAGGCGAAGGCTTTTATTCAGCAGCGGAAACAACAAATTGGAGATTATATCAAACAGCATATTAACCTGAGTGGTTTGCTAGGACATCAATATGCTGCCTTGAACCAGGAAGCCTATTACTACGCTCAACAGGTGCGCCAGTATAAAGAAATGCTGAACAGCCCGGATAAATTGGAACGCCAGGCTTTGTCCACTCTTCAAAAATTTCCCGCCTTCCAGGCTTTCATGAAACAAAATTCCCAGCTGGCAGGGCTGTTCAACCTTCCGGGAAATTACGGTTCTCCTGAAGGGCTGGCCGGCTTACAAACCCGCGACCAGGTAGCTGCGTTGATCCAGCAGCAGGTGGCCGCCGGTGGCCCAGGCGGACAAGCAGCCCTGCAGTCGAATCTTCAGTCAGCCCAATCACAATTGGATGGTTATAAGGACAAATTGAACAAACTCGGTGCTGGCAGCGGCGATATCGATATGCCGGACTTTAAACCCAACAATCAGAAAACAAAGACTTTCTGGCGAAGGTTGGAATATGGAGCGAACTTTCAGACCACCCGAAATAACTATTTATTTCCAACAGTGTCGGATCTGGGCTTGTCGATAGGGTATAAATTAAGCGAAGGTAGCACAGTAGGCGTAGGTGCGAGTTACAAACTGGGCTGGGGGAATGGGATACAGCATATCGCGTTATCCAGCCAGGGAGTGGGGCTGCGCTCATTCATTGATATCAAAATTAAAGGTAGCTTCTCTGCGACAGGTGGGTTTGAATACAATTACACCACACCTTTTAGGTCCTTTCAGCAAATAAGCCATCTGACTTATTGGACGCGCAGCTGTCTGGTTGGTATTAGCAAAACCGTATCAGTGAAGAGCCGCGTGTTCAAAAAAACTAAGTTGCAATTATTTTGGGACTTACTCAGCTATCAGCAGATCCCCAAAACACAACCCATCATCTTCCGCATAGGTTATAATTTTTAGACCCCTAACAGTCAAATCGTATGACAAAGAAAGTATTGAACATGCTAGTGAACCGCTCCTTGCTTTTGATTGCAATAATTTCGCTCAGCATCGTCCAGGGATTTTCACAAAGCATCCCTTATCCGGCAGCTTCCCTGAACCAAAGCCTTATTCCTCCATCCCCCAATGCACAGGGCTTTCAAACTTACGGCAATACGCCTGTGGCATTATACACCGGACTGCCAAACATTGGTATGCCCATTTACGAAGTAAGATGCGGGTCATTATCAGTGCCTATTTCTTTAAACTATAATTATAGCGGGATGGTCCCTTTGCAGGATCCCAGCTGGGTAGGACTTGGATGGAACTTAAATGCCGGTGGCGTAATAACACGTATTCCGGAAGGAAATATCGACGGATCAGAACAAACCGGGTATAATTATGGAGAATACAGCATCGTGGACAGCCTTCAGCCGGCTAACAACACATTCATGGGGCTTGCTTATAACAATTATGCGTATAACTCCTACGACCTTGCCTTAGACATATTTGATTGTGAGTTCAACGGCATCTCAGGGAAATTTTTCTGGAATAAAGGAAAGGCATATATATTCTCTTATAATAAAGATTTGGGAGTGAGCTGGCCTTCTCCCAGTAGCAATATTACGATCACTACAGCAGATGGTGTGACCTGTGTCTTCGGGGCACAGGAGTCGACGACTTCCAATCAAAGCTGGCAGGGGCACAAGATCATTCGTACATATATTTCAGCCTGGTTCCTCACCAGTATGGTGTCTGCGGATAAAAAGGATACCATCTTATTCAACTATGCGAACTACTCCTGGCAGCAGGCACAGGTGCCGGCTCAATACACATATGTTACAAGTAATTCCGTTGGTCAGGCAGACTTGGGGCCTTCCGATGATTTCCTCATGACTCCCTCGATACAAACCAAGATCCTACAGTCCATCACCTGCAGGAATACTACGGTTAATTTTATCCCGGATGCGGCCCTTCGGACAGACGTATTGGGTAGCTCCCCTAAACTAAAGGAGATAGACGTGATCGACAATGCTTCCTCTGCAGTAGTGAAAAAGAATGTTTTTACCTATGACTATTTCACCAACAGCAATGATACTTCGACTTCCGGCAGAAGATTAAGGTTATTGAAGTTCCAAAATGTCAATCCGGGACAGCCGTCTGATGTGCAGACGTATGCCTTTAAATACATTGATGGTTCGCCCTCAAAAGGCACCACCGGGACAGATTATTGGGGTTTTTACAATGGGCACGATGCAAATCAGGAAGGGTTGCCCGCTCCGGCGCTTGGATTTTATAATCCAATGCCGCCGGCCAATTGGACGGTTCCTATAGCAGATAGAACGCCAGATGGGGCTGCTTTGGACGGCGCTTTAGACACCCTTTTCTATCCAACCGGAGGCTTTACTGTCTATCAGTATGAGCCGAACACATACAGCGACGCCAACGGAAGTATGAATGGCGGACCTGGCATACGTGTTAATAGCATCAGAGATTTTGCCACCCGCGGAGATACGCCAACCACCCAAAAATTTTACACCTATTTAAAAGACGATGGGCAAACCAGTTCTGGAAGGCTTTCGAATTACCCCAACTTTACAGGTCCCTCTTTTAGCGCCAATTCCAATAGCTATACAGCCTATATGGCTACGACTGCCAGCGCAGGCGTTGGTGGTCAAAATCCTGGTTTTTATTATACTAAAGTTACCGAGACTGCAGCCGCCGGAGGCGAAAAACATAAAACAGATTATTATTTCAACAATTATTCGGGAACGCTTTTTACTGATATCAGGCTGGGGACTAGTATTGACTATCGATTTACTGCCGTTGACGGCAGTTTTAAGCAGTCTAAAATATTGACAAATACATATGTCGGCGTGCTGGACACTTCATTCCTTTTTGGGACCGTCTATATGCAATCCTACACGTTTACTACAAACTGCAATCAATGTATTCCTATTTATACGTATGGCTTCACCTCCAGTTCAGCCCAGGCATACTGGACCCGGCTGGATTCGACGTCGATTAAACATTATGACGCAGCCGGCAACAGCATGAATACTTCAACAAAGTATTACTATGATGGCGCGCGAAATCTCAGCTCAATACAAGACTACCTTTCGGACGGTAGTTCCATTATCAAGACGTATAAATACCCGGAGAATTACACCAGTGCGCTCACCGGGAATATGGTTACCAACAGGGTATTAAGCCCGGTGATCGAACAGCAGACCTGGTTAAAGAGTCCCGGAGGCACCGGTCAATCCAGCCTGATAAGAGGACAGGTCACCGCCTTTGATCAGACCATATTCAAGCCTGTCTCTATCTATCAGATGGAGACCGCTACTCCTCTCTATAGTCTCAATAATCAGACAATGACTGGAGGACTGTACAATACCTTGCTCAGTGATACGCGATATGCGCTCCGGCAACAAGTGTATTATGACGCCAACGACAATATAAAACAGCTGAGTAAGGTCAACGACATGAACATGGGCTTTATCTGGGATTATATTCATGTTTTTCCGATCGCTGAGATAAAAAATGCCACTCCGGATCAGGCAGCTTATACCAGTTTCGAGGCGGATGGCGCCGGCAGTTGGAATATACCCTCTTCGGCCAGGGATATGACCAAGGCAATTACGGGCAACAGCTGCTATAGTCTGGCTAATGGGAACATCAGCCGGACAGGATTGACCAGTACTACCACCTATATCGTCTCATATTGGAGCCGGAACGGAGCTTATAGTATTACAGGCAGTACGGGCACTATTACAGGCAAAACCGCCAATGGCTGGACCTACTACGAACATGTGGTGACAGGCACCACCAGCGTGACGGTCAGTGGCGCCGGCAGCATAGATGAGTTGCGCCTTTACCCCAAGGATGCTCAAATGTCCACCTGCACTTATCAGCCTTCTGTCGGCAAGACAAGTGAATGTGACGCTGGTAACCGGATCAGCTACTACATCTATGACGGATTCGGCCGGCTGAAAGTCATAAAAGACCAGGATGGAAATATCATCAAAACACTGGAATATCATTATCAAGGTCAATAATCGCACTAATTGACTCAGTAAAACAGAATGTTAACCCCTTAAGACCGCGTTATGAGAAATATCTCCGGGATTTTTCTGAAAACCTTATCTGCTTTCCGCAACATTGGATTAATATTGTTCTTGCTTTTAACATGTATTGGAACTGTCTTAGGCAAAAAAGAAAAGCCCTGTGTCATTTGTAGTGTCCAGGGACCTACCACCGTCACGGCAGGTTCTACACAAACTTATCAGCTCAGCGCCGCTTGTTCAGGTTCCGCCACCAGCTGGACTGTAAGTTGTGGAACGGTACAGGGCCCAACTTCTTCACATGTTAATATTTATTTCAGCAGTCTTGGTTGCACAAGTCCGGTCATCACCGCCTGGCAGGGGAGCACGGCACTGGCGACGCTTACGGTAACCGAAACGCAACCTCTCAATGGTGGCAGCATAATTAATTCCAGCCAGAGCATTAATTACAATGCTATTCCTGCATTGCTGAACGGTACTGCGGCTACAGGGGGCAGCTGTGGTACAAGCTATACCTATCAATGGTATACTTCCGCAGATAACATCAATTTTACAACTATTTCAGGTGCCACCGGCGTGAGCTATCAACCGGGAGCGCTTACGGTTACCACTTATTTCAAAAGGGTGGTGACCTGCAGCGGATCCACTGCGTCTACCACAGCGACGGTGACAGTATACCCTCAATTGGTGAGTGGCACGGTATCTCCATCCAGCCAATCGATCAACTATAATACATCTCCTTCAGGATTGACCACCACCGCTTCCACAGGTGGTAATGGAACTTACACATACCAATGGTACAGCTCCCCGGATGGCACTAGTTGGACATTGATAACAGGCGCTACGAACAGTTCATATGCTCCAGGGCCCTTGACTGCTACAACGTACTATCGATATATTGTCGCCAGCAATGGCGCGACGGCTACCAGCAATACGGCGACAGTTACCGTTTACCCACAATTGCAGGCAGGTACGCTGAACCCTGCTACACAAACGATCGATTATGGCAGCTATACAACGATAATATTAAGGGGATATTCAGGTGGAAATGGTACTTATACCTCTCAATGGCAAAGCTCGCCAGACTCCTCTTTTAGTAGTCCGACCAACGAATTTGCAGGATATAATCTTTTTGATACCACCTTATTTGCAGGGCCTCTCAATAAAAGATATTACCGGGTGGCAGTCACCAGCAATGGGGCTACGTCCTATAGCACCATTGCAGTGATAAACGTCAACCCACAACTATTTGGAGGTGTGATCACCCCTGCAAGTATTACGCTTGCGGCAACAAATACGACCCCGGGGATACTCTCTGCGCTACCGGCCTCTGGAGGCGCCTGCAGCGGAAGTTATTCCTACCAATGGCAAAGCGGTACGGACAGTACTCATTTCTCCGACATATCCGGAGCGACTCTTTTATATTATGACCCGGGGAATATCAGCGTGAAGACATTCTATCGTCGTAAGGTTACCTGCGGCACCCAGATCGCGTATACTAATTCATGCCGCGTCCTTATCAATGGAACTGCCCCTGATGTTAATTATATCCGCCAACGCATAATTATGGCGCCGGGTATTACGGACACAGCTACTGCCAATGCCTTGTCCTCTCCAACGGATGTGCACCAATCCACCACCTATGTAGACGGTCTTGGCAGGCCGCTGGAAGACGTACAAAAACAAGCCAGCCCCCTACAAAAGGATGTCGTAAGTATTCATGTCTATGATTTTTTTGGGAGGGAATCGTCTCAATATCTGCCTTATACATCTTCTTCCGGTGACGGGAACTTCAAGATAAATCCTATGGGTGAGCAAAGTTCCTTCAACGTATCCCAATATCCGGGCGAGCATTATTATTATGGACAAAAAGTATTTGAATCTTCCGGGGTAAACAGCCCGCAGGCTACCTTTGCGCCTGGCCAGAATTGGCTGGGTTCGACAAGGGGTGATAGTATACAATACTTGTTTAATACGTTGAATGATAGTGTTCAGAATTGGACCATTAATTCCGCTGTAGGCAGCTTGCCTGTCCGGGTTGCAGCCTGTGCCTCCGGTACCCTCTACAAGACTGTTGTGACGGACCAATCCGCGCACCAGGTAATGGAATATAAGAATCCGATGGGGATGACCATCCTGAAAAAGACCCAGTTGTCCAATAATCCCGGCTCCGGCCATGCCGGTTGGCTCTGCACCTACTATGTGTATGACACGTTGCAGCATCTGCGGTTTATTATTCAACCAAAAGCAGTGGACTCCATTAATGGCAGCTGGTCTGTTACGCAAACCATGGCCAATGAACTATGTTTCCGGTACGAATTCGACGGAAAGGGCCGGCCAATCGTCAAAAAGAGCCCGGGTGCCGGAGAGATAGATATGGTATACGACTCCCGGGACAGATTGGTAATGACGCAGGATAGTAATATGAGGGCATTGAAAAAATGGATGGTGGCTAAATATGACAATCAAAACAGAATGGATTCTTCCGGGCTTTTATCTGACAGTAACAATAGAGCCTATCATCAAAATCTGGCATACAATACCACTGGATATCCGTCGACAGCCAGCAATTTCGAGCTACTCAATGCTACTTACTATGATGACTATACCTGGGTTGGTGGCAGCGGCACTACACTCGCTGCTACAATGGCGACAAATATTACAAGCAACAGCAATTATTTTATCACCAGTTTCGGTGTATCACCGGCATATGCTGCAGCCATGACCCCCAATTACCAGACGCGGGGACTGGCCACCGGAGCCAGGATCAAAGTGGTGGGAACCTCCAATCAATACCTCTATGAAGTATGCTTTTATGATGATCACCGGCGTGTGATCCAGAAGCATAGCACTAACCAAACCGGCGCCACCGATACGGCCACAATGCAATACGGATTCAATGGTAATTTGTTACGTACATTAATAGGACATAAAAAGGCCGGCAACACAGTGCAGAATCATATTGTGTCTACCAAATTGGACTACGACGCATCGCTTCGGCTAAGGCATATCTGGAAGAATATCGACAACGCCACAGGTGATCAACTGATCGATAGCCTTCAATATAATGAACTGGGGCAGCTCAAAGCTAAGTACCTGGGCAACGGCCTGGATAGCCTGGTGTTTGATTACAACCTACGTGGATGGCTCACCGGGATCAATAAAAATTACCTTGCCGGCACCGCTACACATTATTTTGGAGTGGAGTTGGCCTATGACAAGACCGTTTCCGCCATTGGAACTACCAGCTATTCGCGAGCTTTATACGATGGCAACATAGCCGGCACGGTTTGGAAAAGTGCGGGTGATGGCGTTGGCAGGAAATACGAATACACTTATGATAATTCTAACAGGCTGACAGCGGCCGGTTTCATGCAGAATACAGTAGGATCAACATGGGATAGTAGCTATATCAACTTTTCAATTAGCAATATCAGGTACGATGCCAACGGGAATATCCTTGGATTGAACAGAAGCGGGTTCAAGGTGGGTGGATCTTCCTTGATAGACCAACTGAACTATTCATATCAATATAACAGGCTTTTGCAAGTGACAGATGCTGTGAACGATGCCAATTCGAAACTGGGCGACTTCCATTACAATCCTGCCACAAAGGCGGCCGTAGATTACAGGTATGATGGGAATGGCAGTATCCTGGCAGACAATAATAAGAACATCGATACGATCGCCTATAACTATCTCGGCTTGCCGCAGCTCATTCATATGAAAGGGGAGGGGAACATTCAATATACCTATGATGCCAGTGGCAGCAAGCTGATGAAACTGACGGTGGATAGTGTTTCCCGTCACACGACGACTACTTTGTACGTAGCCGGCTTCGTCTATCAGCAAACGGACACAATTACCTCTCCCGGTGGTGGCGTTGATACGCTTCAATTCGTTGGCCATGAAGAAGGTCGGATCCGTTGGGCTCTCCACCGACGGGTGAATGGAACGCTCGTGTACGGATGGGAGTACGATTTCTTTGAGAAAGACCAACTCGGCAATACCCGGATACTCTTGACCCAGCAAAAGGACACTTCACAATACCTTGCAACAATGGAGGCGGCGTATCGCAATACGGAAAGCAAACTATTCTACAATCTGACCAATACGGGATATGCCCGTAATATGGTCAGCGGCTACCCGGTAGACACAACCATAACAAACCCCAACGACAGCCTTGCCCGCGTCAACGGGAATGGAAATAAGGTAGGTCCCGGTATTATATTGAAAGTAATGAGCGGAGATAAGGTAGATATTGGCGTCCAATCGTATTATAACAATATTACCGATACTGCCGGCCCCAGCCCATCCATAAACGATGTGCTGGCGTCCCTGGCTACGGGGATCGTATCCATGACTGGTGGGACACATGGCGGCCTTACCGAGCTGAATAACACGACAACCAGTCCAGTCTATGCGGCTATCAACAGCTTTCAGGGAGCTAATAACCCGGCGCCCTCCGGCAAACCCAAAGCCTATCTTAACTGGATACTTCTGGATGACCAATTCAAATATGTCAGCAGTTACCCCCAGAGCGGAGCTGTGCCGGTAGGCACTGCCAACCAGGTCAACGCGCTGGGATATACAGGTATTCCCATTACAAAAAGTGGTTACTTATATGTTTATGTCAGCAATGAGACGCCCGGTTGGGATGCATTCTTTGATAATCTGAGCGTGAAGCAATACAGCGGGCCGATGTTGGAAGAAACACATTATTATCCATTCGGTCTGACCATGGCGGCTATTAGCGACAAAGCGATGAAACCCAACTACACGGAGAACAAATTCAGATACAATGGAGGCAATGAACTACAGAATAAAGAGTTCAACGATGGCAGCGGACTGGAACTTTACGATGCGCAACACAGGATGCTCGACCCCCAGTTGGGGAGATTTGGCCAGATAGACCCGATCGCAGACGCTTATCACTCCGTTAGTCCGTATAGTTTCGCGAACGACAACCCGGTATCCATGCTTGATCCGGACGGGCTTCGGGCTGGCCCCAACGGGACTGTTATCGGTCCAGGGGGACCAACCCCGAGTCCCAACGACCTATGGCTTTTTTCATCCTTCTCTTCCTCCTCCGATTTGTGGAATGATATGGAAAGATCCCAGCAGGAAACAGACGCACAGATACAGGGAGAGTTTGCAGAAGCCCAGAAGGAGGCCGACGCCGCCTATCAAAATCAGGTTTTGTCAAATACCATTAATCAATTGTACAATGCAGCGTCGGGGGACACCTATGCCTTGTCGGCGCTGGGGCTTTCCATCGTAAATACGAAATATAATTATACAAATGACAGAGGTAGTTATGTGACAGGGGATTACCATGGTCTCACCTCGCATCAGGATGGCGAAGATTACCTGTTTACAGGAACTTCAGTCACCTTGCGTTCTAACCACAATACAGAGAGCGGTGAAAGTGGTGAAAGTGGCATCGACCTTGAAAAATCTGCTACGGCTACGGGGATGGCGATAGATTTTCATAATGCAGCAGTCACCGCTACTAAAATATTGGCTGAGGATACCAAAGCAGCATTGAAAGGCCTCTCCAGAACCGGTACAGTAGCGGGCGCTATCGTTGGAGGCGGATTCAGTCTTTACAACCTTGCTAAAAGTTGGAGTAAGGGTGAGATCGGGAGTTGGACGGATTGGGCGGGAGTCGGATTGGCAGGCTTGGGACTGGCTTCTGAATTCATAGGCATCGGGGAAGTGGCTGATGGCGTCATTGCAACTTCATCCATTGGCTTAGATATATACAACGCTGCGAAACTCAAATAGCGTATAGGAATATTTACTAATTTAGACGATCAACTTAAAAAATGGACGAGATACCAATTTTTGTTTACGAAAGGCTTCTGGTTAACAGGAAACGTATGGCTCTTTTCGTCGTACCAATATTCATATTCCTCTTGGCTGTGATATCATTGCTGGCATTTGAAACAAAAAAGCCATTAATTGCTTTTTTTGGCTTTTTTATTTTTATCATTCCTTTCCTTTTTCTAAAACGGATAAGAAAACTTTTCACGAAAAAGATTCGCCTGGACTTTTACGCAGATCATTTTTCCATGGCTGTTTTTAATATTAAAACAACTAGTCAGGAAGAGATGAATGATTTCAAATGGGATGATATAGATGCGTACGGGGTAACATTTCCCACAATCGAGTATACTACGCTGAAACTGTATTTCAAAGGAGGAAATAAACTTGCGATGACCATGCAGGGGGAAAGTGATAAATCCGGTAAGCCGGAAAAAAATGTTATCAGTGATAAGTTGTATGAAATAATTTCTTCATATAATGCTGCTGCCTCAAGAGATAAGCCCATTAATTTTTCACCGGCATTTCTTGCTACCAAAGGTGGTATTGTCTTTATAGTCGGCTTGTCTGCCCTGTTCTTGATCGCTATTATCCTTCATCTCTTATATAACTCTAAGCCTTTGCCCATTACATTAATTCTGGGATTAGGCTCCTTTATGCAAATATTGGTCAAACGAAAAAAAGATATGGAAATGTATAAAAAGTTTGGAATGAAATAAAAAAGATGGATGATGCAAATAAATATTGGAGTTTAATTAAGAAGGCTTTTTTCGTCAACGAAGAAATAGAGAAAGATCAGGATTTCAGGAGCCGGAGAATGCCTGATTTGGAAAGCATTGCTCTCCTCATACAGTGATGGAATTATATGAATCAAGTGCGATATATATTTCTTATTACATTATTGCCTATTTTTTCTAAGGGCCAAAATAATATATTGACTCATTTGAGAATAAAGGTTCACCCCGGAGAATCTTTAGATTCTATTAAATGCAAATACTTTGAAAACAGGAAAGATCAGCTCAATTTGTATATCCCTTTTTCGACAAGGTATAGGTTTTATCCTGAGCCAATCGATTCGGCCAGGTCTTTCAATTTTAACATTGACAGCAATCGGAAGGTTACTTCAATTGTTATAGTTTCTGGAAGAGATAATAGATATTTTGGGAAAATAAAAACGTATTTAGGCAAACCTTCTCATAAATTAGCTGCCGGCAATCCTGGTGGAATTACCTCCACCAATTTGTTTTGGAGTAAATACCCCTATGACATTGAAATGGTAACATTTTATGACAAGGAGTTTCTCATTATACATCATAGTGGGGGGAGTGCAAAAGACTTTTATAAATTTAAAATATCTAAGCAATAGCAACCGCTCACTTAAAACTCTGATGCATCGCATTACTAAACGTCTTCAACCCCCATCCGCCGCCGACAATAATCCGGCGTATACACATCAGCGGATCATTTTGATCCCTCTTATCGGCCAACCCAAAAGCAGCGATGAACCCTCTCTTCCTCAGCTCCGGAAAAGCCTGCGCGTTCCATAACCCGAAAGGATAGGCAAAATACCGGATAGGGGTCCCCGTAATCGCTTCCAGCTGCTTCGTCGGCTTATCGATCTGGATCTCCCAATCCTTACCCTGGTACTTCTTCACATTGTGATGATCCCAGGTATGACTGCCGATGACGTTGCCGGCATCATATAGTTCCTTCACCTGCTCCTTGCTCATATAATGAGGCAGCTTTCCCAGCGTAATAGTCATAATAAAGAAAACGCCCTTGTAGCCATACTTCTTCATTTCAGGGAAAGCGATGGTATACTGGTCTTCGTCGTTGTCGTCGAAAGTAAGCATCACGGGCTTGCTGGGGAGTGCGGCGCCCTTGGTCAGATAGGCATACAGTTGATCCGGCAATATCGTGTGGTAGCCGCTGTCGTGCAGCATTTTCAGCTGCGCGCGGAAATCAGCTATCGGCATGATATAATCCTTGGCCATCTTGGAATCCGTAGGCTTCCAGTCGCGTATCTGGTGGTAGCAGAGAATAGGCACCTGCTGCCGGCCCAGGATGACGGACGGAGGGGGGATCTTGCCGCCCGGTACGAACGTGGATACGCCGGAAGTGTTCGCTCCGCCGGTGGGCGTCGCCGCCGTAGCATCCGCCTTACCAGCAGGCGCCGGCCCATTTTTCGGATCAGGGGAAGACCCGCAGGCCGACAGGACAAAACATAAAACTCCCAGGCAGAGACCAACAAGATTCTTTGTCATAGACTTTAAAATAGAATTACTTAACGAAGCTTATATTAAAATTATTTCAACTTAACGAACATTCACGCCCGGTATTGCCTTCACCAGCTCTTCCAGCCACCGCTGGTCTTCTTCATCGAAAGCACCCAGCTCTACGCTGTCCACATCCAGCACCCCGATCACATCTCCACCTGAAAAAACAGGCACTACGATCTCGCTCCTGGACAGGCTGCTGCAGGCGATATGCCCCGGGAAGGCTTCCACGTCGGGGACGATCAGCGTCCGGGCTTCCTGCCAGCTGGCGCCGCAGACGCCCTTGCCTTTCCGAATGCGGGTACAGGCCACCGGCCCCTGGAAAGGGCCGACCACCAGCTCCCCGTCCTTCACCATATAAAAGCCCACCCACAGCCACCCAAATTGCTCTTTCAGCGCGGCGGCGATATTCGCCAGGTTGGCTACGGCGTCCTGTTCGCCTTCGATCACCGCCCGTACCTGGGGTAGGAGAGAGGCATAACGTTCAGCCTTGGTGCCTGCGACGATGGTAAGATCTTCAGACATAGACGTAATTTTCTTGCGGGTGCAAAGGTACGGTGTTAAATTACATGCACAACGCCCATTTTTATGCCCAGATTCGTCATCGATCCCGATATCGCCCGCGCAAAAACACCGGATACTGGCCTGTACACCGATCCCGCTTTATTCGAATTGGCAAAAGAGCGGTTGTTCGCCGCATCCTGGCAGTTCATAGGCAGCACAGACCTGGTAAAAGAGCCCGGGGACGCCTGCCCGCTCACCCTGCTGGAGCATTACATCGATGAGCCGCTGGTGCTGACAAAAGATAAAGCCGGCAAGATCCGGCTCCTGTCCAATGTCTGCACGCACCGGGGGAATATCCTCGTCCACGAGCCTTGCAAGGTCAACCATCTCCGGTGCCGGTACCATGGCCGGCTTTTTCACCCGGATGGTAAATTCCACTCGATGCCGGAGTTCAAAGAGGTAAAAGACTTCCCGGGAAAGAACGATGACCTGGCGGAGCTGCCCCTCTTTCAATGGGGGAAATGGCTCTTTACTTCCCTGGGGAACCAACCGCCGGCCGCCAGCTTTCTGCAGGAGATAATGGACAGGCTGCATTGGCTGCCCTTCGATGACTTTAGTTTCCGGCCAGAGCTGTCCCGGGATTTCACCGTCCGCGCCAACTGGGCCCTTTACTGCGAGAATTACCTGGAAGGCTTTCACATCCCTTTTGTCCATGCAGGCCTCAATGCAGTGATAGACTTCGGCAACTATACGACCGAACTGTTTAAATATTCCAACCTTCAATTGGGTATTGCCAAAGACGACGAGGCCTGTTTCGACCTGCCGCCTTCCTCACCCGATCATGGAAAGAAAGTAGCGGCCTATTATTTCTTTGTCTTCCCAAACCTGATGTTGAATTTTTATCCCTGGGGACTTTCGGTCAATATTGTCAAACCCGTCAGCCTGTCCGAGACCCGCGTTTCCTTTCTCACCTATGTGTGCGACGAAAAGAAATACAACTCAGGGGCCGGCTCCGGGCTCGACACGGTGGAGATAGAGGACGAAGAGGTGGTGGAGGCCGTACAAAAGGGTGTCCGCAGCCGTTTTTATTCTTATGGACGCTATTCGGTGACGAGGGAGCAGGGGACCCACCATTTTCATCGGATGCTGGCGGAATGGATAGGATAAAATTGAAACCCCTAACGCATGAGAAAACTTACATTCTTACTGACGCTATTGGTAAACATCCACCCCCTGTCTGCTCAGTTGACCCGCCATCCCAGGGGCCGGCCGGTACAGGACACGTTCTATCTCCTGCGCCCGGACAGGGTGTTCGACGGCGAGCAGATGCAGGCAGGCTGGCAGGTGCTGGTGCACAATCATCTCATCGAGGCCGCAGGCGCTCCCGCAACCATAAAAGTTCCACCCGGCGCAATTATCATGGACCTGAAAGGCACGACGCTGCTGCCAGGCCTGATCGAAGGACATAGTCATCTCTTTCTTCACCCGTATAATGAAGTTGACTGGAACGACCAGGTGCTGAAAGAGTCCCGGGCTGAGCGGCTGGCAAGGGCCACCGTGCATGCCCGCAGAACATTGCTGGCAGGATTTACCACCGTTCGCGACTTGGGCACCGAAGGGGCCGGCTATGATGACGTCGGCCTGAAGCTGGCCATTGAAAAAGGCATCATTCCGGGTCCCCATATGCTGGTGGCTACCAGGGCCATTGTAGCGACGGGCAGCTATGGCCCGAAGGACCTGAGCTATGACGTGGAATCTCCCGTCAAAGGTGCGGCCGAAGCCGACGGGATGGACGCCCTCGTCAGGGAGGTAAGGACGCAGATAGGGAAGGGGGCGGACCTGATCAAGGTCTACGCGGATTACAGGTGGGGGCTCCATAAAAAGGCGGCGCCCACGTTCACAGTGGATGAATTGAAGAAAGCCGTGGAAGCAGCGGGCAGCAGTGGCCGCGTCGTCGTCGTTCATGCGTCAACGGAAGAGGGCATGCGCCGGTCCATCGAGGCGGGCGTGGCCACCATCGAGCATGGGGACGAAGGCACCCCGGAGATCTTCGCCCTGATGAAGAAAAAAGGCATAGCGCTATGTCCGACACTGGCAGCCGGCGACGCCGTTGAACAATATGGAGGATGGAAAAAAGGAGTGGACCCCGAACCCGATCGGATCAAAAGCAAGCGGCAAAGTTTCTCGGCGGCCCTGGCCTCCGGCGTCACTATTTGCATGGGAGGCGATGTCGGCGTGTTTACCCATGGGGACAATGCCCGCGAGATGGAGGCGATGGTGGATTATGGGATGCGACCGTTGGAGGTGCTCCGCTCCGCCACCTCGGTGAATGCCGACGTCTTCAGGATCAGCGATGAAGTGGGAAGGGTGAGGCCCGGACTGTTGGCAGACCTGCTGGTCGTAGATGGGGATCCATCGCAAAATATTTCCCTGGTAAGAAAGGTCCGGTGGGTGATGAAAGAAGGCCTTATCTATTATCCTTAGCGGGAACATTATCCTTAGCCGGAACATCATCCACAGCCCGAACGTGATCCATAGCCGGAGCCTGTCGCGTCAGCTGCCGGATCAATTCCGCAAATTCAGGGTATTGCCTCGTCAGCACATCCCGGTCGGCCAGTTCGAACTCCGTGAAGTCGAAGCCCGGCGACACCGTGCAGCCCACCAGCGCATATTCACTCCCTTCGGCGGGGACGCTGGCAAACCAGCTCCCGGCTTTTACCACAACCTGGAAGCTTTCCCCCTGCTCGATCCGCGACCCCAGCCGGTGAACGGTGAGTCCGCCCGCATGGCCTATTTCATAAATGAGCAGCGTATCTCCATAATAGAAATGCCAGAGCTCGTCCGACGCAATCCGATGAAAAGCGGAAAATTGTCCCCTGGCCAGCAGGAAATAAATGCTGGTGGAAATGTTGCGGCTGCCCTGGAAGAAGACAGGCAGGGCTTTTTGAGCGATGGTCAGCTCGGAGCGATAAACTTCCCGGAAAGCGCCACCCTCGACATGGGAGGTCAGCTGCAATTGTTGAATCCAAAAGTCGGCATTCGGTCGCATAAATAGTCTATTGTTCGATGGTCACATGGGCAGCATAGACGTCCTCCAGCGAGTCCTTGATATGAGTGGTATCACGGATGCGGGAATAGATGGGGAAATAAAGCTTGAAGTAAGCGCTATCTTTCTGATCCATTTTTATATTCAATTGAAAGCCAATTAATTGATTGTATCTGCGCAAAGCCCGGCCCTTTTTCGTCGTTTCCAGGATGACGAACTTATAGAGGCTGGACCCTGGCGGTGGCGGAGCGGCAGCCACAGCAGGAGCAGGCGAATCTGCCGGCTTGACGGCCGTCGGTCCCGCGCCGGGGGGAGTCGTCACCTGGGGTTTGACACTGTCGGCCTTCACGGGCGGTGTGGAATCCTGGACGACGGTCACGTGGTTTTCAGCGGGAGGCGGCTCGACATAGGTATTGCGCTTGTAGAGATAGTATCCTCCCCAGCCGATGAGGATCAGCCCCCCGATAAGGGCCACCAGCAATAAGCCCTGCCGGACATTATTGGACTTAGGCTCATATTCCCTGGGCGCCTCCTCGAAGGACTGCGCAGCTACCTTTCTCTTGTCAGCCGCCATGTCCTCCAGCTTTACAGTGCTGTATTCACCCGGCGTAAAATCCAGCTTACCCTGATTGTTCTTCATCAGCGTGCCGATCCCATCCAGGTAGAATGGTTTGCCGATGTTCAACAGCTGTTTGCCCGTGGTAAGGAAAAAATCCAGGTCGGCGGCAGCCAATGGCTTCATCTTACCCGTATGATCCTTGATGAACTGGATCAAGGCATCGTCCGGGTTGACAATCTGGATATTCTTGAAGGTAATGCCCTCGGCGGGTGATTGCGTATTTCGGTCTGAAGCTTCCGGGATCACTGCATTCGGGTCCAGCGTAAAGCTGCCAATCCCGGGAAGATCCAGCTTCTTGGTTTGATACAGGAACTGCGACAGTAGTAAAGGTAATTTCAAAACATATGGATTTTGAGTCGGTTAAAGATAAAAAAACTTATTAGTAATTCACTCACTTGTACCTTTGCGTACAAAATATACCCATGTTGACAGGGCAGGAAGAGGCATTTATCCGGTATTGGGAAGAGAATCGTTCCCGGCAGAAGAAAGTGTTCCGGCAATTCCTCGTGGGTATCCCCGTGGGACTGGCTTTTGCCATTCCCATCCTGGTCAACCTCCTTTCAGGCTGGGATGTAAAGGCCCTCCAGGAGACAAGCGTCGCTTTTAAGAAATCCCAGGTAATGGTGCTGATGGTCGCCCTGCTCCTGATCATAGGGTTTGTAGCCATCTTTTACCAGAAATACAGGTGGGATCAATACGAACAGCGTTACCGCGAACTGCTGGCCAAAAAGGAAAAAGAGCCCTCTTCACCGATTGCCAATGACCCCTCACCCACTGAAATTAAAAAATCTTGAATTTTTTTTGAAACGCTTGCAGCAATTTCGATTCACCGGCTGTCTAATTATACAGGAACTATTTTTCGCGCTTTTTTCCGTTTTCAATCTAGCTTACCCAACCACTGACTGAGAGATGATTTTAAGAATAATCGTCTGGTTATCAATTACAAACTTATTCTATCCTAAATTTTGATATACATCTGCTTGATGTGCAGTAACCATGAACTACCTGCTAACAGCCTCCTTTCAACGGAGGCTTTTTTTTTATCAGCACTCCTTCAATCCCAGCGGAATTTGCATAGCCAGCCCTCCATCTGAAGTTTCTTTGTACTTACTGTTCATATCCTGCGCTGTGCTCCACATGGTGCTGATGACAGCGTCCAGGGACACCTTCGCAAAGTCGGGGGTACTTTGGAGAGCCAGCTGTGAGGCGGTAATGGCCTTGATCGCCCCCATGGTATTTCTTTCGATACAGGGTATTTGCACGAGTCCGCCGATCGGGTCGCAGGTAAGGCCCAGGTGATGCTCCATGGCGATCTCCGCCGCCATCATTGCCTGTCTTTGCGAGCCGCCGACTGATTCTGTCAGGGCCGCCGCCGCCATGGCGGAGGATACGCCGATCTCCGCCTGGCATCCGCCCATCGCCGCCGAGATTGTAGCGCCCTTCTTGAAAATGCTGCCGATTTCGGAAGCGGTAAGGACAAATTGTAATATTTTTTCCTCGTCCAGGCCATCGCAGAAAATGACGTAGTACAGCAGGACCGCCGGGATCACACCGGCCGCCCCATTGGTCGGGGCCGTCACCACTCTGCCAAAAGACGCATTTTCCTCGTTGACGGCCAGGGCAAAGCAGCTCACCCAGTCTAATATATATTTAAAGTCATGCCCCCCTGCCCGGATGGCGGCAACCCACGTGTCGAAATTTTCATACGGCCTTCCGCCGATCAGCTTCTTGCTGAGCGCCGAGGCCCGCCTTTTTACGTTGAGCCCGCCCGGCAGCATCCCTTCGGAATGACATCCCCGGTAAATACACTCCCGCATCACCCGCCAGATGTCCAGCACCCCCTTACGGGTGTCTTTTTCCGGTCGCCACGCCGACTCATTCTCCATCACCACTTCATGAATGCTCATCCCCGTCTTACGGCACCAGTGCAACAGCTCATCCGCTGTGTTGATAGGAAAAGGCAATTGGACGGAAGCATTTCCCCCGGGCTCTTCGCCTTCCCTCCGGACAAACCCTCCGCCGATGGAATACCAGGTCTCAGCCAGCTGTTGCCCGTCATGAAAAGTGGCCATAAAGGTCATGGCGTTCGGATGAAAGGGCAGGCTCTCCGTATAGAGAAAAGAAATGTCGATGTCGGGGTCAAAATCGATGGCTTTTTGACCATTGATGATCAATTTCTTATCCCGGCTGATGGATTCGATGGCAGGCACAATGGCTCCGACATCGAAAGTTACAGGATCTTCCCCTGCCAGCCCCAGCTGGATGGCGATATCCGTTCCATGCCCCTTGCCTGTTTTGGCCAGCGAGCCATACAGCAGGACGCTGACATAGGTCAGTTGGGAAAGGTCTTGCTGCTGCTGAAGAGAAGCGATAAAACGTTGTGCCGCTCTCCAGGGTCCCAGCGTATGCGAGCTGGAAGGGCCTATACCGATCTTGAACATGTCGAATACGGAGATGGATTCGTGTGGCAAGGGTGATGAGATTTTGACAAAGGTATATAAATCCTCCGTACACTCCCTGTATCATAAGCGTACATTTCCAGGGGGTACCTAACCCAGACCCGGCTGAATTTCAGTCCTTTACCTGTCCGGCATTATTTTGGACAAAACCTGGTCATAACCATTCCCCATGCTGATCAGCTACATAAAGATCGCCGGACGCAACCTCCGTAAGAACAGGATCTATTCCTTCGTCAACATCCTGGGCCTGTCCATGGGCATGGCCATTACGCTCGTCATTGGTCTCTGGGTCTGGGACGAGCTCTCCTTTAATAAATATCACCGCAACTATGAGAACATAGCCATGGTGCTCCAGCGCAACTCGGGTGACGGTCATGTTTCCATCCAGGGCTCCATGCCCCCGCCGCTGGGCGAAGGCCTCCGCCAGTATTATGGCGGCAAATTCAGCCACATCGCCATGACCTCGGGCAATGGCCAGCATAATATCTCCGCCGGCGACAAGAAATTCTTCCAGTATGGCAGCTTCATGGGGCAGGAGGCGCCCGAGATGCTCACGTTGCAAATGGAAAAAGGCGCCCGGGGCGGCCTGAAAGACCCTTACTCCATCCTGTTGTCCGATAAGATGGCGCGGGCGTTGTTCGGCGGCACAGACCCTATGGGCCAGACGGTGAAGATCGACAATCGGGTGGGGGTGAAGGTGACGGGCGTATACGAAGACATCCCCGTCAACTCCGAATATAGTGATATGGCGTTCATCCTTCCCTGGGACCTCTTCACCTCCGAATGGAAATGGGTGCATGATGCCAGGGACAACTGGAGCTTCAACGCATTCGGGGCCCTGGTGCAGCTGGCGCCCCATGCCGACATGGAAAAAGTATCGGAAGAAATTAAAGGCCTGAGAGAACAATTCAACCCCGATCCCAAGGTAAAACAGGAACTGTTCCTCTTTCCCATGTCCCGGTGGCATCTCTATGCGCACTTTGAGGACAATGGCGTTAACTCGGATGGGCAGATCAAATATGTCCGGCTTTTCGGCGCCATCGGGATCTTCGTGCTGCTCCTGGCCTGTATCAATTTTATGAACCTCAGCACGGCGCGCAGCGAGAAAAGGGCAAAAGAAGTGGGCATCCGCAAAGCCATCGGCTCGGTCCGCCGGCAGCTGATCGTCCAGTTCCTCAGCGAATCCACCCTGGTGGCCCTGCTTGCCTTCATGATAGCGATCGTGATCGTTCATTCCACGCTTCCTTTATTCAATGAGATCGCCGGAAAGCACATGTTCATTCCCTGGGCCAATCCCTGGTTCTGGGCGATGGGCATTGGGTTCAGCCTGGTGACGGGCATCATTGCAGGCAGCTATCCTGCCTTCTATCTGTCTTCTTTCCGTCCCGTAAAAGTGCTGAAAGGCGAGTTCAAGGCGGGTAGATATGCCGCCTTGCCACGGAGGATCCTGGTAGTGCTGCAATTCACCGTCTCCGTATTGCTGGTAGGCGGTACCGTTATTGTCTTCCGGCAGATCCAATATGCCAAGGACAGGCCGGTAGGGTTCGAACGCAAAGGCCTGCTCTCGGTCCCTATGACCACCGGAGATATTTATGCCAACTATAACACCATCCGCAATGAGCTGGTGGCCAGCCGCCTGGTGACAGAGGTCAGCGAGTCGCAAGGGCCGCTCACGGACAATTGGGTGGGAAACAACGACGTGGAGTGGAAGGGAAAGGACCCCAACAATAATCCGGGCTTTGCGGTCGTCGGCGGTACCATCGGCTATGGAAAGACCATCGGATGGGAGCTGACGGCCGGCAGGGACTTCTCCACGGAATTCCCGGCTGACAGCAGCAAGGTCATCCTGAACCAGGCAGCCGTAAAGGTCATGGGATTGAAAGATCCGGTAGGCGAGATCATCCGCCTGGAAAAAAAGACCTATACCATCGTAGGTGTGGTAAAGGACGTGATCATGCAATCCCCCTATGCACCGGTGCAGCCTACCCTATTCTATGTGCTGTCCGAACCGGGCAATTTCGTCAACGTCAAAATAGCGCCCAATGTCAGCGCCGCCGCCGCGATGAAAAAGATCCAGGCGGTGTTCGAGCGATACAATCCCGCCGCACCCTTCATCTTTAAATTTGCAGACGAAGAGTTTGCAAAGAAGTTCGGGGACGAGGAACGCATCGCCCGGCTGGCGGCCGTCTTCGCCACCCTGGCCATTGTTATCAGCTGCCTGGGTTTGTTCGGCCTCGCCTCCTTCATGGCCGAACAGCGCACAAAGGAAATAGGCATCCGCAAAGTGCTGGGGGCCTCCGTCTTTATTCTCTGGAGAATGCTGTCGAAAGAATTCGTCCTGCTGGTGCTGCTGTCCTGCTGCATCGCCATTCCCCTGACCTGGCATTTCCTGGATAAATGGCTGCAGCAGTTCGACTATAGGATCAGGATCTCGGGGAGCCTTTTCGCCCTGGTGGGAGCAGGCGCCCTGCTGGTCGCGCTCTCCACAGTGAGCTTTCAGTCTATTAAAGCAGCCCTGGCCAATCCGGTCAAAAGCCTGAAATCTGAATAAGCCTGATTGGACCGCCTCCGCCTAATTAAGCGACGGATCCTGTCCAATCATCGTCAAATCCACATCCTTAAAATTATTGATCTCATTATATAAGGTATCCCTTTCCACCGGCTCCCTTCCCACCTGCCTGATCAGGGATACCAATTGCGCCGTGGAGAGACTGGGGGTCTGCTCCTCGCTGCCTGCCATCGAATAGATCTTCGTGGTGTCGTCGATGGTGCCGTCCAGGTCATTGACTCCGAAGGAGAGGGTCAGCTGGGCATTCTGCCTCCCCAGCATGGGCCAGTAGGCTTTGATATGCGGAAAATTATCCATATACAATCGCGCTACAGCATATAGTTTCATATCCTCCACGATCGTCGACTCCGCCACGTGGCTCATGTCATTGTCCTTATTCCGGAACTTCAGCGGGATGAATGTATTGAATCCGCCCGTACGGTCCTGCAGTTGGCGCAGCCGCTCCATATGGTCGATGCGGTGCGCATAGGTTTCGATATGACCATATAGCATGGTGGCATTGGTATGCATCCCTTCCCGGTGGGCCGTCTCGTGGATCTTCAGCCATCCTTCCGCATCCACCTTGTCGGCGCAGATCACATTGCGCACCTCCGGATGGAAGATCTCCGCACCTCCGCCCGGCATGGAGTCCAGTCCCGCCGCATGCAATTGCTTCATCCCCTCTTCCACGCTCAGCTTCGCCTTGCGGAACATATAGTCCAGCTCCACCGCCGTGAACCCTTTGATATGCAGGTCGGGCCGGTGGGCCTTGATCTTCTGCAGCAGCTCGATAAAGAACTCCAGGTTCATTTTCGGGTGTACGCCCCCCACGATATGCACTTCCGTCACCGGCTTTCCGTCATAGCTTTTTACGATGTTCAGCATCTGCTCCTGGCTCAGCTCCCAGCCTTCATCCCGGTGCGCATAGACACGCGAATAAGCGCAAAAGTGACAGGAGAACACACAGACATTCGTAGGTTCGATATGGAAATTGCGGTTGAAATAGGTCTTGTTGCCATGCCGGCGTTCCCGGACATGATTGGCCAGCGCGCCCAGGTAGGGTAGGGTCCCCTTTTCAAAAAGTGTCAGCCCTTCCTCCGGCGTGATCCTTTCCCCGGCGAGGATCTTTTCGCCGATGCGTCTCAATTCCTTATCCGTCGTTTTGATGATCGTCTCCACCTGCAGATTTGTGCTCATATCGATTCCTTTTATTCGGTGTGTAAAGTTACGGATTGTGCGATATTTGAGTATCTTCCATAATCATAACCTAACATAAACCAAAATAACAACATAGTGGGTATTAAGTTCCGTCTCATTGTCATGAATTTTCTGGAATTTTTCGTCTGGGGGGCCTGGCTGATATCGTTGGGCGCCTATATGTTCAATGTGCTTCATTTTTCCGGCGTACAGGTAGGAAGCATCTACGGGACGATGGGGGTAGCATCCCTTGTAACTCCTGCCTTGTTTGGCATCGTTGCGGACCGATGGCTGAATGCCGAAAGGGTATTGGGCCTGTGCCATATCCTGGGCGCTTGCATGTTGTTATGGGCCTCGACGCTCACCGATTTTAGTATGTTTTATGTCGCCATGCTGTTCAATTCGTTCTTCTTCATGCCCACCATCGCATTGAACAATACCGTGTCTTATATCATTCTCGAAAGAAGGGACTTTAACATCGTAAAGGATTTTCCGCCCATCCGCGTATGGGGAACGGTGGGCTTCATCGCCGCCATGTGGACAGTGGACCTGTGCGGCTGGAAAGAGAATGCCTTTCAATTGTATGTCAGTGCAGGGGCGGGTCTGCTGCTGGGGGTCTATGCCTTTACGCTGCCGGCCTGTTTCCCGGTGCGGACGGGTCCGAAACCGAACATCTGGGCTTCCCTGGGCCTGGACGCATTTGTATTGTTCAAAAGAAGGAAGATGCTGATTTTCTTCCTGTTTTCCCTGCTGCTGGGCGCAGCGCTGCAGATCACCAACGCCTTTGGCAGCGCCTTCATGAGTGATTTTTCAAAGTCTCCCCAATATGTCCATTCATTTGGGGTAGTGCACTCGAATTTATTGCTCTCCATCTCTCAGATATCCGAAACGCTGTTTATCCTGACGATCCCATTTTTTTTACGGCGATTCGGGATCAAGCAGGTGATCATGATCAGTATTTTTGCCTGGGTATTCCGTTTCGGTCTGTTCGGGATCGGCAATCCTGGCAGCGGCCTGTTCCTCCTCATACTTTCCATGATCATATATGGAATGGCCTTCGACTTTTTCAACATCTCCGGCTCACTGTTCGTCGAAAAAGAAGCCGATATAAAGATCAGGGCCAGTGCACAAGGCTTATTCATGCTGATGACCAATGGGTTCGGGGCTTTTCTCGGAACCTATATCAGCGGCCGGGTAGTGGACTATTTCACGGTCGGCGGGGTGAAGAACTGGCAGAACATCTGGTTTACTTTTGCCGCCTATGCGCTCATACTCGGTCTTGTCTTCCCCCTTGTATTCAGGTACAAGCACACGGCGGAAACTGCGCATGCGCAGGCCGTATTGCATTGACGCCCTGGAAAGCAGCTGCATCATTTATAATGCGGCATATGCTCATCCGCAAAGCGCTTCTCTGCATCATTCCATTCATTTACGGCCTGCGCCCTGGCCGTATTGATCTTTTGGTTCGTCTGGTTGAATCCTTTCACCGCGGCATTGATGTCGTTCACCGCCTTATTATAGGTATCCACGTCCGCCTGGGTCCGGGAGGATCCGCTCTTCCCTTCAAAGGATTTCTTTAGCTTGTCGAACTCCTCCGACTTCACATAGAAATCCGTCAGCTTGGGGATATCCTTACTGGCGGTCTGCTGGTAGAATTGCAGCGTCTTCCGGCAGGCGGCGACCAGGGATGGATCATTCTCGAAAGGCTTTACGGTATCCAGCGCCTTCAACCCCTCATTGGCAAAATTGAGCAATGCGCTGCGCGCCTGCTCCATATCATTTACTTTCTTGTCGTTCATTGCCTTCACACCATCCGGGAGACCAGGTAAGCATCGTTCGCTTTGCTTTCAGAAGACTGACCTATAGCAGAAAAGATGGGAAAAAGATACAGGCACGATAAAAAGATACGCCGCATTCGCGCAAAATAGTAAAAAAAAAGCCCGTGCGCAAGCACGGGCTTTTCAAAAGAAATATGTTAAATGTGAGATTCGATCTTCTTCACAAAATTCGATTTGGGCTGTGCGCCTACCAGCTTATCTACCACCTTGCCGCCCTTGATGAACAGGATCGCAGGGATACTGGTGATGCCATAGTTGACAGACAGCTGAGGATTATGGTCCACATTGACCTTACCTACATTGATCTTGCCGTCATATTCTTTAGACAATTCTTCGATCACAGGCCCGATAGCGCGACAAGGACCACACCATTCGGCCCAAAAATCTACGATGGTCAGTTTATCGGAGGAGATTACTTTGTCCTGGAAATTGGTATCTGTTAATTCTAAAGCCATAATTAGTGTTTTTTTATGTGATGTGTTTGTTTTTTACTTTCACAAATGTCCGGATTGTTTTCCAATTAATTGGTCGCTCACCTGACATACTTATACAAGCTTCAAGCCACAAGCTACTAGCTGCAAGTATGTCTTATAAAGTCTAAGCTTGTAGCTTGAAGCTTGCAGCTTGAAGCTGGTAGCTTGCAGCTAATAGCTGTCAAGTGACAACTTGTACCTCCAGCTCCGGCTTTTCAGCCAGAAAAGCAGCCATTTCGTCATTCATTTCAAAGCCCGTTCCCATGGTGAACATAGAGATCCTCGATCGGCTCTTAGGTTCTAATATGTTGAATTTCAGCTGTGATTTGCCAGGATATTTCTTAAGGTTCTTTTCCATGAAAAGCACCATCTCCTCGCTGACGAATCGCGCTTCCACATCCATGATCACCTGTTTGGTAAGAATGGGCTTAATGCTTTCCAGCAGCATCATCCGCTCGATCTTGAACTCGTATTCCGTTTTGTTAAAACGCAGCCGGAAGGCCCCCGTAATGAACAGGTTCTTACCTTTCTCCAGATAGTTGGAATAGCGGGCATAATCCTCGCTCCAAAGCATGAACTCCGTTTTGCCGGTGTAATCCTCGATGGTAAAGGACCCGAATTGTTTGCCGGTCTTGCTCACCCGGTGCTGCGCGTCCGTTACCAGCCCCGCCAGCCGGTAGGTTTTGCCGGGATTGGCCTGCAGCCCCAACGCATCTTTAGCCTCGTTGTATTCCCCCAGCTGCGTGATGCCGTAGTGGGTGATCTCGAACTTAAAATGGTCCAGGGGATGCCCGCTCATGAACATACCTGTTACGTCCTTCTCATGTTCCAATAATTCTGTCAGGGTCCAGGGCTCGCAGCTGGGCAGCTTCGGGACGGCGATCTCCGGCATGGCCAGATCCCCGAACAGGCTGTTGGTGGTCTGGGTGGCATTCGTCTGGTATACATTCCCGAACTTGATGATCTTCTCCAGCCCGGTAGAGGTATCCCCCGGCGGCGTGAAGAAGAATTGCGCCCGGTGAAACCCGTTAAAGCAGTCAAAAGCGCCGGCATACGCCAGGCTTTCCAATGTCTTTTTATTCACGGTGCGCTGGTTGATCCTTTTGATCATGTCGAAGATGGTGAGAAAAGGCCCGTCTTTGGTCCTTTCGGCGATCATGCTTTCCACGGCAGCTTCACCCACGCCTTTCAGACCGCCCAGTCCAACACGGATCTCGCCTTTCATATTGACGGAGAACCCTTTCTTCGATTCATTGACATCCGGCCCCAGTACTTTCAACCCCATCCGCTTGCACTCTTCCATAAAGAAGGTGATCTTTTCAATGCTGCCCGCATGGTTCAGCACCGCCGCCATATATTCAGAGGGGTAGTGCGCCTTTAAATAAGCGGTATGATAAGCCACATAGGCGTAGCAGGTAGAGTGCGACTTGTTGAAGGCGTATTGCGCAAAGGCTTCCCAGTCCGTCCACACCTTCTCCAGCTTGTCGGCCGCCAGCCCCTTGGCCGTAGCTCCTTTGATGAACTGGCTCTTCATCTTATCCAGCACCGACTTCTGCTTTTTTCCCATGGCCTTGCGAAGCACGTCGGCGTCGCCCTTGCTGAAGCCGGCCAGCTTCTGCGCCAGCAGCATCACCTGTTCCTGGTACACCGTAATGCCATACGTATCCTTCAGGTATTCCTCCATCTCCGGCAGATCGAAGATGATCTCCTCCCTTCCGTGCTTACGATCGATGTAGTTGGGGATGTAAGCGATAGGACCTGGGCGGTACAGGGCGTTCATCGCGATAAGGTCATCGAACTTATCCGGCTTGAGGTCCTTCAGGTATTTCTGCATACCGGGACTTTCAAACTGGAATGTACCGATGGTCTCCGCTTTTTGATACAGCTCGTATGTCTTGACGTCGTCCAGCGGAATGGTATCGAGGTTGATATCCACCCCATGATTTTCTTTGATCAGCTCCAGGCCCGTCTTCAGGATGTTCAGCGTCTTCAGGCCCAGAAAGTCCATCTTGATGACGCCGGCATCCTCGATGATGCTGCCTTCGATCTGGGTCACCAGCAGGGGAGAGTCCCTGGCCGTACAGACAGGGATGATATTCATCAGGTCCTCCGGAGCAATGATGATGCCCGCCGCATGGAGGCCCGTATTGCGCACGGACCCTTCCAGCCTTTCGGCCTCATGCAGTACCCGGCTGCGGATATCGTCGCCATTATATATTTCCCGGATCTTCTTCACGTTCTCCATATCATCCGGGGTCAGACCGTCCTTCTCTTCCAGGGATTTCTCCCCGTCTTTCGGCGTCATGGGCGCCTTCAGCACCCGCCTCAGCTCGATACCAGGCCTTTCCGGCACCAGCTTGGCCAGGGCATTCGACTCGGGCAGCGGCAGGTCCAGCGCACGCGCTACGTCCTTGATGCTCATCTTCGCCGCCATCGTACCATAGGTGACGATCTGCGCCACCTGGTTCTTGCCATATTTTTCCACCACATACTCGATCACCCGCTGACGGCCCTCATCATCGAAGTCCGTATCGATATCGGGCATCGACTTACGGTCCGGGTTAAGGAACCTTTCGAACAGCAAATTATATTTGATAGGATCGATATTGGTGATGCCGATGCAATAGGCCACCACTGATCCCGCAGCCGATCCACGGCCAGGGCCGATAAAGACCCCCATATCCCTGCCCGCTTTGATGAAGTCGCTCACGATGAGGAAGTAACCGGCAAATCCCATCGTCTTGATGGTAAAGAGCTCGAAATCCAGCCTTTCCTGTATCTCGGGCGTAAGGTCGCTATACCGCAGCTTGGCCCCCTCCTGGGTAAGGTATTTCAGGTATTCCCATTGGTCCAGGTTGCTCTCATTATGGATCTGGAATTCCTTCGGAATAGGGAAATTAGGCAGCAGGATATCTTTTTTCAGGTTCAGCACCTCCACCTTGTCCGCCACCAGGTTCGTATTGTCGATGGCCTGGGGTATATCCGAAAAGAGCTTCGACATCTCTTCCGTCGTCTTGAAATAGAATTGGTCGTTGGGGAACTTAAACCGCCTGTTCTTGATATTGGCGTCATCATTGACGAAGTCGTCGAAGCCTGGCGTGCTTTGCTTCTCGCCTGTATTGATACAGAGCAGGATATCATGCGCATTGTAATCGTCACGGTCCGTATAATGGCTGTCGTTGGTGGCGATCACAGGCACGTTGTATTTGGCGGCGAATTTCAGCAGCACCTGGTTGATGATCTCCTGCTCCTTGATATTATGCCGCTGCAGCTCGATGATATAATCGTCCCCGAAGATGTCCAGCCACCATTTGAATTCCTTTTCAGCCTTTTCCTCCCCGTCATGCAAAATGGTCTGGGGAACATAGGCGCCGATGCAGCAGGTGGTGGCGATCAGCCCTTCATGATATTTTTCTATCAGCTCCTTATCGATCCTGGGGTACTTGCTGTACAGCCCTTCCGTGTATCCCAATGAGGTCAGCTTGATCAGGTTCTGATAGCCCACCTTGTTCTTCGCCAGCAGCACCTGGTGGTAACGCTCGTCCTTCACCTCTTTGCTGAATGTCTTGCGGTGCCTGTCCGCCACGACATAAAACTCGCAACCTACGATGGGTTTTACCTTCAGGGTCCCGTCCTCGTTCTTGTGCTTGTAAGCTTCCGAGACGAACTCGAAAGCCCCGAACATATTGCCGTGATCCGTGATGGCGAGCGCCGGCATACCGTCCTTGATGGCCTTCTTGTAAAGGCTTTGGATCGAGGCGGCGCCGTCCAGGAGAGAGAATTGTGTATGTGTATGTAAATGAGAGAATTTGCTCATAGAATGCCTCCGAAAATAAACATGCAATTAACTAACAAAGTTCGTTTATGGGAAGCACATTCTATCCACAACCTGCCTGAATAGGAGCTGGGCATTTTTGGCTTCATTTTTGCCAATTTTACCTATCTTTACCCGTGCCAATATCCTCAAAAGTGGAAAATATGTTGAAAAATCTCATATTCATACTGACCCTAGCCTGCCTTGCAGCCAGCTGCAGCAGTTTGAAACCCAGCGCTTCACGCAGCGCTGCCCCGTCCGCCGGCGCCAGTGCGTCCAGGCAGGCCGGTTCCGGCGATAATATCCAGTTCATCAGCAATATTGCGATCAAGCCCGACGCGCACCAGGATAAGACCGCCAGCTCCATTTCCACCACGACCGTCGCCGGCAGCCATACGAATTATGCTTCCGCAGCCGCCATCGAGAACTATCCCGCGCTTCAATTCAAATATGCCATCCTGGAAAATGCTTCCGTGGAAGAGCTGGATAATCCTAAGTTATTGGCATTCATGGATGATTGGTACGGCACGCCCTATCATTACGGGGGTACGGGCCGGGACGGCATCGACTGCTCCGCCTTTGCTTTTTTATTGATGTCCTCCGTATATGGCGTTGCGGCATTGCCCCGCACCTCCAAAGAGCAATATGGAGCGACCCACCACATCCGGCGGGATGAATTGAAGGAAGGCGACCTTGTATTTTTCCATACCCTGGGCAAACGCAGGGCCGTCACCCATGTAGGCGTCTACCTGCGGAATAATAAGTTCATCCATGCCAGCGTCTCCGGCGTGATGATCAGCGATATGAACGATGGCTATTATGACAGGCACTTCATCGGGGCCGGCCGTGTCATCGACCAGCAGTCCTCCGTCCAGCCAGCCGTACAGCCGCCGACGCAGACTTTCACCCAGTCCGGCTCGGGCTCTTGATCTAATTCAGTTGTTTTACCGTCACATAAAAATTCCTGTTGACCACCAGGCCCTGCTGCGCTATTCCCCCTCCTGTCCGGGTCGAATCCACACCCGCCGCTCTGACAGAATCCACACCCACAGCCCTGGACGAATCCACACCCACAGCCCTGGCTGAATCCACGCCCGCAACTTTTGCCGAATCCACACCCGCCACCCTGGTGGAATCAACCTTCCCGGCCCTCGCCGAGTCCACCCCAGCCGCCTTCGTTGAATCGGCTGCCGCCCCCGAGCCGCCAAAATTCAATGTCTTCCATTCCGTCGACGGCTCGATCCACTGCTCCGCCTGCCCTGCCACGGAAACCTTCACGGGCATATTGAACCCGGACACGCACTTCGTCCAATGATAGGACAGCATCGTTCCGCTGTTGAACTTATATTCCAGCTCCGGTACCTGGGTGGTCCGTAAATACTGGTTAAAAACTTTCGACAGGTCTTTTTTCGCAAACTGGCTGATATACGACTCGATCTCCTGGGAGGTGACGGTCTTATGGTAGAAGGTGCTCGTCAGCCCATGCAGCAGCCCCCGGAAGCTGGAGTCCCCCAGCATCTGCCGGATCATGTGCAGCATATTGCCTCCTTTACAATACATGTCGCCCGAACCCTCATTGTTGACGCCATAGGCTCCGATAATGGGTTTGTCATTACGGATATTCCTGCGGCTGCCGATGCAATAGTCATTGCCGGCTTCCACTCCGTCCTGGCAGGTGGTGTAAAGGGTCTCCGTATAGTTGGTGAAGCCTTCATGGACCCACATATCGGCCAGGTCGTTGGTGGTGATGCTGTTCCCGAACCATTCATGCCCGCTCTCATGCACGATGATAAAGTCCCATTTCATGCCCCAGCCCGTACCGGAGAGGTCCCGCCCCAGGTAGCCATTGGCGAAATGATTGCCGTAAGCTACGGCGCTTTGGTGCTCCATTCCTAAATGAGGGGCTTCCACCAGCTTATACCCGTCCTCGTAAAAAGGATAGGGACCCATCCAGGATTCAAAACAATGCAGCATGGTGTCAGCCTGTTTGAATTGTTGCCGGGCAATATCAAGGTTATAGTCCAGCACCCAATAATTACAGTCCAGGAGGCCCTTTTCTCCCTGCAGGTCCACATGGAAGTTGACATATTTGCCGATATAGGGAATGATGTCATAGTTATTGATCGGATTGACGACCCGCCAGGTATAGGTATTGGTGCCGTTGCCATTTTGCTTCACTTCCTGCATCCTGCCATTTCCCACTGCCATGAGGGTATCCGGCACCGTGATATGCAGGGCGGCGCCGCTGTCCGGCTCATCGCTTTGGTGGTCCTTGCAAGGGTACCAGACGCTGGCCCCCAGTCCCTGGCAGGCTACGCTCATCCAGGGCCGCCCTTGTTTGTCCTTCGTCCAGATCCAGCCACCGTCCCAGGGTGGACGGACCGCAGGCCGGGGAATGCCTTCGAATTGTACGGTAAGGGTCTCGATACTGCCTTTCTTTATCTCACGGGGGAAGCTCACATGAAAGGCATTGCCCTCTCTTTTATATTTCAGGGAAGTTTTCCCCCATAGGATGGAGACGACCTTCATCGGTTGCTGCAGGTCCAGCTGCAGCCGTCGCCCCGGCTTGAGCGCGGCCAGGCGAATACCCGTAGTTCCTTTGATGGATCGTTTTTCATAATCCGGCGTGACGTGGATGTCATAATACAGCACATCCCACCAGGCCCTTTCCGGAGTGATGGTGCCGCGTAACGTGTCTGCATGGGTAAACTTCTCTTTATCTCCCTGGGGTAGCTGCGCAGGGCAATAGGGCAGGATAAAAAAGTAACATCCGAGGGCAAGCAGGATTACGCGTCTCATTGCTTAATTTTAATTTTTTGCTGGAAAAAATGAAGATACATAAAAACAGCTATAAGCTGCAAGCCACAAGCTACAAGTACGCTTATTTAAGTCCCTGGCTTGCAGCTTGCAGCTTGTGGCTTGCAGCCCACCGCTCCCGGCTCACCGCCCACCGCTCCCAGCTCACCGCTTGTAGCTTGAAGCTTGCAGCTTGCAGCTTCCTGCTCGCCGCCTGCTCCAGCCCCGGGGTTGAAAAAAGGACTGTCTTCCGGTACAATGAAAAGGACGGCATCGCCAGCCTGGACCCGGCATTCGCAAAGAACAGGAGCATCATGTGGCCCATCCACCAGCTGTATAACACCCTGGTAGAGGCGGATGACGACCTCCGCATCGTACCCGCCCTGGCCCGCAGCTGGGAAGTATCGCCGGACAAGAGGACCTGGACCTTTCACCTGCGGACAGACGTTTTTTTTCATGACAATGAGGCCTTTCCCGGCGGTAAAGGCCGGCGCATGGTCGCCGGCGACGTGGTCTACAGCTTTAGCCGGATCATCGACAAAAGCACCGCCAGCAGCGGGGCCTGGATCTTTAACGAACGCATCGCACCCTCCGCGCCGTTTACAGCCATTGATGACAGTACTTTCCAGCTGAAGCTGGTTAATCCCTTCAACCCCATATTGGGCATCCTCAGCATGGAATACTGCTCCGTCGTCCCGAAAGAGGTGGTGCAATTGTATGGAAAGGATTTCCGGAGCCACCCCTGCGGCACGGGACCTTTCCGCTTTAAATCATGGGAAGAAGGCCAGGCGCTCATCTTCCTGAAGAATGAGCGCTATTTTGAAAAGGACAGCGCCGGCCATTCCCTCCCTTACCTGGATGCGGTGAAGATCAGCTTCTTCGATGAGAAAGCCACCGAGTTCCTCCTGTTCCGGCAGGGAAAGCTGGACTTCATAAACGAGATCGATCCTTCCTTCAAGGACGAAGTGCTGAGTAAGAGAGGGGAGCTGAAGCCACAATGGAAGGGGAAGATCATCCTGTCGACCCATCCCTATCTTAATACGGAATACCTGGGCATACTCATCGACACGGCCAACCCACTGGTGCAAAATTCCCCGCTGAAGCTGCGCGCCGTGCGACAGGCCATCAACTACGGGTTCGATCGACGGAAGATGATGCTCTACCTGCGCAACTCCCTGGGTACGCCGGCCGAAAGCGGTTTTGTTCCGGCCGGACTGCCGTCATTTGACTCCGCCCTGGTGAAAGGGTACCATTACGATCCGGCAAAAGCACGCAAGCTGCTGGCGGACGCGGGCTATCCGGAGGGTAGGGGACTACCTTCCATCCATCTGCTCACCATCTCCGACTATGCGGATTTTGCCAGCTTCATCGTCCGGGAGCTGGAGGACGTCGGCCTGAAGATCCAGGTGGAGGTCGTGCAGAAAAGCCTGCTGCTGGAGCAGACAGCCCAGTCGAAAGCCCTGTTCTTCCGGGGCAGCTGGATCGCCGACTACCCCGATGCCGAAAATTACCTGAGCGTCTTTTATTCCAGGAACCCCGCTCCGCCTAACTATACCCGTTACCACGATGCCATCTTCGACCAGTTGTACGAACAGGCGCTCCTGGAAAATAATGATACGGCAAGGTATGCCCTCTATCGCAAAATGGACCAGCGGCTCATCGACGCCGCGCCGGTTGTCCCCCTGTGGTATGACGAAGTGATAAGGATGGTGGATCCCCGGGTGAAAGGTTTTCGACCCAACGCACTTAATTTATTGGAATTGCGGACAGTAAATATTAACCAATAGTAATATTGGTTCAGCGCTGAACAGGCAGTATCTTATGGGAATGAAGAACCAATATTTGCTTGCCCCAATCGCCTTGCTCGTCCCTTTCTTATGCTCTTCCTGCAGATCATCAGGTTCCGGATCCGATGGATACAGCACCATCCTGCTGAAAGAATACAGGTATGTTCCTGCCAGGCTCAGCTCCGGTACGGAAATAGAGATCCTCGGCTTTTCCGGGGGAAAAGATGGCAGGAAAGGCGATGTTTATTACAGCCAGTTCATCGGCAAAGAAAAAGGCAGCGGAGATACCGTGCGCATACTAGCCGCCTGGATCGGGGTGCCCCCGGCCACGGGAGAAGGAGACGGGCCCGTTCTCACGCCAGCCGCTATGTTTGACGGGAAAAAAGGCATTCGTGAAGCCACTTTCCTCATACCGGACAACAATCAGTTGACCACGATCAAATTGGGCAATAGCATCGTCGATGCAGAGGCCGCGGGCGACACAGCTAAGCTCAATAAAGCCGTTGCCGACACCTCGGCGCCGACTACGGATTATGTGATCCTGCAGAATGACGTCCCTTTGTTCAAAGGAAGTTATAAGACGGCTGTGGGGATCATGAATTTCAGACAGCAGCCTTGGTAGGTGATATTAATTATTCTTCTTCAGCTTATTCTTAAACACCTTTTCAAACTTCTCCACCTTCGGCCTGATCACCAGGTAACAGTAAGGCTGCGATCCATGCGTATTGTAGTAATTCTGGTGATAATCCTCCGCGGGATAGAACTTGGTAAACCCCGTTATCTCCGTAACGATAGGCTTATCATACGCGCCACTCTTATTCAGCTCCGCCTTATAATGCTCGGCTTTTTCTTTCTGTTCGGCATTGTGGTAGAAAATGGCGCTGCGGTATTGCGTACCCACGTCATTACCTTGCTTGTTCAGACTGGTGGGATCGTGCGCTTCCCAGAATACTTCCAGCAGCTCGTCATAGGTGATGACCGCAGGATCATAAATGATCTGAAGCGCTTCGGCATGGCCCGTAGTCCCCGTGCACACTTCTTCATAGGACGGGTTGGCGACATGGCCTCCCGTATAGCCGGACGTCGCTTTCAAAACACCTTTCAGCTCCTGGAAGACGGCTTCCGTACACCAGAAGCATCCTGTTCCAAATGTGGCCGTGTCTGTCTTTTTTCCTGCCGGGATAGCGTTGTCCTCGCTCATAATATTGCTTTTATTGACGGGTTGTTTAGTGGACGGCTCACAGGCCGCCGAAAATATGGCTAATGTAGTCAAGAATGATAAAAATGTCCGGAAAACGGGTCTTCTGAAAAATGTAACCCGTTTTCCGGAAAGATCTAATGTCTGGCCTTCGGCCAACGAAACTTCGTTCCGTTCTGTCATGGCTCTTTGCATTGATGCGTTATTTAAATTTTTTCCTGCTTCCCAAAGGTACTTTCACCCATACCCCCTATTATGTACGCTATATGACAAATAATCGGTTTTAAAAGTTCGTTAACAGCGCTCCACACGCCCAATACCTATTAATAAGTAGTTAAACTTATAAATCCACTTGATAAAGTAAACTTAGTAGTTTACCTTTGCATTATGAACGCATCCCAAAAGGACATAGAGATCGCGGGCAACCTGCGCGAAGTGATCCATCGCCTGGTAAAGGTTCTCCGCAGGCAAACGCATAATGAAGAGATGCTCTCGCTTACGGAACGCTCCACCCTGGGCCTGCTCTCAAAGCACGGCCGGCTCCTGCCGACGGAGCTCGCCCAGATGGAAAAGGTCACCACCCAATCCATGTCCCAGGTGATCGCCCATCTTTTTGAAATTGCCTTTATTCACAAGACGCCCTCCGAGAACGACAAACGAAAAATGTACCTCTCTCTCACGGCCGCAGGCAAAACATACATCGAACGCCTCCGCCAGGAAAAGCAGGAATGGCTGGCCCGCGCCCTGCACGAGAAGGTCACCCCCCAGGAAAAGGAAGTGCTTTCCGAAGCAATGACCATACTGGCCAGGTTGATCGACGATTGACCGGACTACGAACACCTGACTGGACCAACAACACCTAACCAAACCAGCAACACCTGACACAACCAACCATATGAACCAACAGACGATTAAAAGGACCCAAAATCATGAAGTTAACCACATTCAACGCATTACACAGCCGTAACTACCGGTTGTATTTCTACGGACAATTCGTATCCCTCATAGGCACCTGGATGCAGCGCACGGCTGTCAGCTGGGTGATCTACACGATGACGCACTCCGCTTTTCTCCTGGGACTTACTTTCTTCGCAGGCCAGTTCCCCTCTTTCATGCTGTCTTTGTTTGGCGGCGTGGTATCCGATCGCTACGACAGGTTCCGGGTGCTGCTGGCTACGCAATTTGCTTCCCTGCTGCAAGCCTCCGCGCTTGCCGTCATCATTATCACGGGTCACTATAAGGTCTGGGAGCTGCTCGCCCTCAGCGTAATCCTGGGTTGTATCAACGCCTTTGACGTCCCCGCCCGGCAATCCCTCGTCTATGACATGGTGGAAGACAAAAGGGATATTCCCAATGCCCTGGCGCTGAACTCTTCGATGGTCAACCTGGCCCGGCTCATCGGCCCCGCTTTCGCCGGCGTGGTCCTCGAAAAGCTGGGGGCGGGCGCCTGCTTCATCCTGAATGCCGCCAGCTTTATAGCCGTCATTATCTCCCTGCTGAGAATGCGGCTCCCCGCGTACCAGCCTAAAGCCAATGACAAAAAAGTATTCACAGAGATGCGGGAAGGCTTCACTTATCTCAAACAGACCCCTTCCATCGCAAAAGTGATCCTTATGCTGGCCGCCATGAGCCTGCTGGTGATCCCTTACGCCACCATGATGCCCGTGTATGCCAAAGAGATCTTTAAAGGGGACGCCACTACTTTTGGATACATCGACAGCTTCATTGGGCTGGGGGCCGTGACAGGTGCGCTGTTCCTGGCCTCTTTACCCGCCTCCGTGGACAGGAAAAAGATCCTCTGGACCAATACGGTCTTATTTGGCGTAGGGCTGATGCTCTTCTCCCACACCACCTGGTTCCCCCTGGCCATGATCTTCGCCATGCTTTCGGGCTTCGGTATGATGGCACAGACCACCATCTCCAATACCATCATCCAGACAACGGTGGCGCCTGCGATGCGGGGACGGGTCATCAGCTATTTTGCCATGGCCTACTTCGGTCTGCAGCCGCTGGGCAGCCTGCTCATCGGGGCCGTATCGCAATACATCGGCGCTCCCGCCACCCTGTTGGCGGAAGGCCTGGCAGCCCTGGCCATCGTCGGCATCTTCTGGAAATACTTGCGCGAAAAAGAGCCCCAGGCACAACAAACCCGCAGCGACTCCGTCCATATCGAGGATGGCAGCCTTCCTGCCGACGAGGAATTGCCCGCCATGCCTGTTATTCCTAGCCACAAGCCACAAGCTACTAGCTACTAGCCAGACACTTATAAGAACCTTAGCTTGCCGCTCAAGGCTCACCGCTTGCAGCTTGCAGCTCGCCGCTCCCAGCTCCCAGCTCGCAGCTCACCGCTCACCGCTCGCAGCTCGCAGCTCACCGCTTGCAGCTTGTAGCTTGCAGCTCACAGCTCACAGCTCACAACTCACCGCTCGCAGCTCACCGCTCGCAGCTCACCGCTCACCGCTTGCAGCTTGTAGCTTGCAGCTTGTAGCTTGCAGCTCCCAGCTCGTAGCTCACCGCTCACCGCTCTCCGCTTGCAGCTTGCAGCTTGCAGCTTGCAGCTTGAAGCTCGCACCTCAAAAAGCCGTACCTTCGCTGCTCAAAAAATCAAAGGATCCGCCCGCAGGCGGAGGGTGGTATGAAAATTTTTCCGGAGTCAGCCTTGGTCCAGTTGGAATTTGACAAGATAAAGGCCCTTTTAACAGAACAGTGCAACACAGAATACGCCCGGGCGAAGGCCGGCGATCTCCGCATTCATACCCGCAAGGAATTCATCGAGCTGGAGCTGCGGCAAACCCATGAATTCAAATTCTTGACCAGCGCCGGCCAGTATTTCCCCAATGACCATACATTAAATCTTTCCAGGGAGCTGAAGCTCCTGGGCATTCCCGGCGCCACCCTCACGGGCGAGCAGTTCATGCAGATCCGCCGGCTGGCGGAAGGCATGCAAAGCATCTTCCGCTGGTTCGATGCGGAAAGAAAAATTGCTTATCCGGCGCTGTCCAGGGTCATCGCTCATACGCAATACGAGAAAAGCATCATCGCCGCCATAGACGAAGTGCTGGATGAATCCGGCGTCGTACGGGACAATGCCTCCGAAGAACTGGCCAATATCCGGTTGAGCCTTTACCGTAAACGCAATGAGCTGAGGCGCGTATTCGACAGGATCCTGTCCAAGCTGGCCAAGTCCGGCTATGTCGCCGACATCGAGGAATCTTTTCTCAATGGCAGAAGGGTAGTGGCTATCTATGCCGAACACAAACGGCAGGTGAAAGGCATCCTCCACGGAGAAAGCGACACCCGCCGTACTTCCTTCGTCGAGCCGGAAGAGACCATCGAGCTGAATAACGAGGTCTTCTCCCTGGAACATGCGGAAAGCAGGGAGGTCAATCGCATCCTCCGGGAGCTGACCCAACGGCTATCCGGCCACGCACCCTTATTGACCATATGGCATGACGTACTGGGCGAATTCGATTTCATCCGGGCCAAGGCCCGGCTGGCAGGGGAAATGAACGCCAACTATCCGCAGCTGATGGATAAAGCGCATGTTCATCTCCGCCAGGCCTATCATCCCCTGCTGTACCTGTACAACCGGAAGAACCAAAAGCCCACCATCCCTACGAATATCTCGCTGAATGAAAAAGACAGGATCCTCGTCATCTCAGGTCCCAACGCGGGCGGAAAGACAGTGACCCTGAAAACGGTAGGTCTGCTGCAGCTGATGTTGCAAAGCGGCCTGCTGGTCCCCGTGCATCCCGATTCCGAAATGGGGATCTTCAAGCAGCTGATGATCCACATCGGCGACACACAAAGCCTGGAGTTCGAGCTGAGCACCTATAGCTCCCACCTGAAGAACATGCGTTACTTCATGGAGAATGCCAACGGCAGGACCCTCTTCTTCATTGACGAGCTGGGCAGCGGCAGCGACCCCAACCTGGGCGGGGCCTTCGCGGAGGTGATCCTGGAAGAGCTGGTGAAGCGACATTCTTTCGGCATCGTCACCACGCACTATCTGAACCTGAAAGTGATGGCCAACAAGACATCCGGCATCATCAACGGGGCCATGGCCTTCGACGAGACGAACCTGATGCCCATGTACAAGCTGATCATCGGCAAGCCCGGCAGCTCCTATACCTTCTCCATCGCCGAACGCATTGGCCTGGAGCCGCGACTCATCCAGCGGGCCCGCAGCTTGGTGGACGAAGACCATTTCCGCCTGGATAAGCTGCTGAACCGGACCGAACAGGACCTAAGGCAGCTGGAGCAAAAAGAAAAAGAGCTCCACAAGCTGATGAAGGAGAACGAAAAGCTGAAGAAGGAAATGGAAGCCTTCATCCATAAGGAAAAACATACCCAGCAGGTGGAGCTGCTGAAACATCAGAACAAGATCACCGAAGAACGGATAACCTATCTGAAAGAAATGGAACGCAAGCTCCGGCAGATCATCTTCGACTGGCGCAAGGCGGAGGACAAGAACGAGGTGATCAAACAAATGCAGGCCCTGTTGTTCAAACAAAAAGAAAAGCAGGTCAACGAGAAAGTGCGAAAGAAGTTCGACGCCCGCTACGAAGAGGTCGGCGGCGACATTCAGCTGGGACAGAAAGTGATGATGAAGAAGAATCACCAGGTGGGTACGGTCAGGGAGCTGCGCGGCAAAAAAGCCGTGGTGCAGGTGGGGCTGATACCCATCACGGTGGATACCGCCGATCTCATCGGCGTCCGCGACAAACCACAGGAAGAACCTTCTTAGCCATCAGCTTCAAGCTACAAGCTACAAGTGCGCTTATCTAAACCCTGGCTTGAAGCTTGCAGCTTGCAGCTTGTAGCTCGCAGCTCGCCGCTCACAGCTCACAGCTCGCCGCTCACAGCTATTCCGTCCTCAAACTCTTCACCGGATTGGCCACCGCCGCCCTGACAGCCTGGTAGCTGATCGTTAGTATCACCATCAGGATAGCCGCTCCCCCCGACAGGGCAAACACCTGCCAGGAAATAGTCGTGCTGTAAGCAAATCCGCCCAGCCATTGGTGCATGGCATACCATCCGACGGGCGATGCGATAAGAAAAGCGATCAACACCAGTTTGACAAAATCCACGGACAGCAGGTGCACGATATGGGAAACGCTGGCGCCTAATACTTTCCGTACACCTATCTCCTTTGTACGAAGGAAATTGCTGTAGGATGCCAGTCCCAGCAACCCCAGGCAGGAGATAAAGATGGCCAGCACGGCGAAATGCAGGAACAGGTCCCCGAATTTGTCCTCCGCCCGGTACTGGCTATCGAACAGCTCATCCAAAAAAGTAAACTCGAAGGGTCGATTGGGTATTGCCTGCCTCCAGTGGTCTTCAATGGCCCTGATCGTCGCACCCGGGCCGGCTGCCGACAGCTTGATCGAAATGGTCCCGAACTCGTTGGGGTTTATACGCAGGACCAGCGGTTGAATGCTCTCCTGCAGCGATCGGTAATGGAAGTTTTTTAATACACCGATGATCGTCCCCCGGGCGCCCCGTTGCTCCCATTTCCGGCCAAGCGCCTCCTGCGGCGAATGATAGCCCAGCAATTCGACCGCACTTTCATTGATCATCATAGCCTGGGTGCTGTCGGTGGATAAACCTTTCAAAAAGGCCCTCCCGGCTACGACCTTCAGGTCATATTGAGTGATAAAGTCGGGGTCGACGCAGTCCCTGCCCACAATTGTTTTTTGCATTTCACCTTCCCTGTTCTCCAGGACCGTATACACCTGCAGAATAGCCTGACCTGGCACCCCTGAAGAATAGGCGGTTGACAGTACGCCGGGTATGGAAGCTAAGGATTGTTTAAAAACGTCCCGGTTCTTATCGAAATTCGTTTCGATGATCATTTCCTGTTCCCTGCTGAAGCCGAGCTCCTGGCTGCGCATGTAACGCAGCTGTTTGAAGACGACGATGGTCCCCAGGACAAATACAATGGAGATAGTGAACTGGAAAACCACCAGGCCTTTCCGTAGCAGCAGCCCCTGGGTTCCCGTCGCCCACCGGCCTTTCAGCACACTGACGGCCTTAAAGGAGGACAGCACCAGGGAAGGATAGATGCCGGCAACGAGGCCGATCGCAGTGGACAATAAGAACAACATCGCAAGATCCGCTGGCCCGCTTAAGAAATAGGAACCGATGTCTTTCCCGGCAAGATGGTTGAGCCAGGGCATCATCAGCGAGCCTGCCAAAAGGGTCAGCGCAAACGCCACCCAGCAAATGATCACTGATTCTCCCATGAACTGTGCCGCTACCTGGCCCCGGGCTGCGCCAATCACTTTCCGTACGCCCACCTCTTTTGCCCGCACCGTGCTGCGGGCTGTTGTCAGATTGATAAAATTGATGCAGGCAATGATGAGGATAAAGACGCCGATGATGGAGAAGATGCGGACATTTTGAATATTCCCTGTTACGAATCCATCCCGCGGGGACCTTAAATAAACATCCATCAGCGGCTCCAGCAACAGGGTTTCGGACATCTGCGACTTCCGGGCGTCGGCGCCGTGGTGGAACTCCATAAATGCCGGGAGCTTTTTCTCCAGAGAGGCGGCATCCGTGTGAGGCCGCATCAGGATATAGGTGTAGTAATTGTGCGCAGTCCACTGGCTGTCCTGCTTGGGGAAGCCATAGATCTGTTCCCAGGACGATAGGGAAACAAACATGTCGGTCCGGATCTGTGAATTCTCCGGGATGTCCTTCATGATGCCGGTGACGGTGGCATCGATGGCGCCCCCGGTGAGCAGTACATGCTGCCCCAGCGGGTTGGCGTCTCCGAAATATTTTTTGGCGGCGCTCTTTGACAATACAACACTCATTGGGTCTCTCAGCGCCGTACGCGCGTCGCCTGCGATCAAGGGAAAGTCAAAGATGCGGAAGAGCGAGCTGTCGGCCATTACCGAGGTCTTTTCCTGGAATTTTATGTTCCCTTTGGTCACAAGAAAACCGTCCCTGTATAGGCGGACGGCGTCTTCTACTTCCGGGAATTCTTTTTTAAGCAGGATGGCCACGGGCCCGACGCTGACCCCTGCGTGAACGGTTTTGGTGGGCGTGACGACATCGCCCGCCACACGATAGATCCGGTCCGCCTTGGCATGAAAATCATCATAGCTCAGTTCAAACCTTACATACCGGAAGATCAGGAAACAGGCCGTCATCCCCACTGCCAGCCCCATGATATTGATGAAAGAAAAGTACTTGTTGCGCAGGAGATTCCGTATGGCAACCTTGAAATAGTTTCTTATCATGTGTCTCCCGCAACCAAAAAAATGCCACTATTGCATCTTCTTATAAATCAATTGATAATACACGGATAGCCCGCGACGTTGTTCGTATTCGATACAGTCGTTGTTCGCGGATGATCAACCTAAATACTTTAATTTCACCACCGAATACCAACCAATATGAGAAGACCTGTCCTTTTCCTGATTGTCGCATCCCTGTTTACTTCAAATGGCTCTGCTCAAACGGCCCCGGACACCGCCGAGATAGTCATGCCCGGACGGTCCAACAGTCCCGTACAGCTGCAAAAGCCATACGTGATCATGATCTCCGCCGACGGGTTTCGCTGGGACCTTGCTGAAAAATACCATGCCTCCCACCTGCTGGCGCTGCGTGCGGGCGGAGTGGCCGCAGAAAAGATGATCCCTTCCTATCCTTCCGTCACTTTCCCGAACCATTACAGCCTGGCCACCGGTCTTTATCCCTCCCACCATGGCATCGTGGACAACACTTTTTACGATCCCCAAAAGGGTAGAGGGTACAGGATCAGCGATCGCACCGCCGTCCGTGACAGCTCCTGGTACGGGGGCATTCCTATCTGGGCGCTGGCCGAACAGCAGCAGATGGTGACGGCCAGTCTTTTCTGGGTAGGCTCCGAGGCGGCCGTCGCCGGTGTCCGCCCCACCCACTACTATTATTTCAATGATAAAATATCCATGGACACCCGCCTGCGGGCCGTAAAGAGCTGGCTCAGCCTGCCGGAGCCGCAACGCCCGCACCTGATCCTTTTCTACATGTCCCAGGTGGATCACGCGGAGCATATCTACGGACCCGATTCGAAAGAGGCGGATGAAGCCGTTCACCTGGTGGATGATGTCGTCGGAAAAATGACGCGCATGGTGGATTCACTGCACCTGCCGGTGAATTACATTTTCGTTTCGGACCATGGCATGGCGCCCATCGACACCCTGCACGGCGTCGCCGTTCCTGCTTCCATCGACACGACAAAATTCATCGTCGCGGGCAGCGAGACCCTGCGGCACCTGTATGCGCGCGACAGGAAAGATATCCCTGCCGCTTACGAAGCCCTGAAAAAAGAAGCAAAGGATTTCGACGTCTACCTCCCCGATGAAACGCCGTCCCGGTGGCATTATACGTCTAAGGATGACCGCTACCGCCGGATGGGGGACATCCTGCTGGTGACCAAATATCCCCGGATGTTCTTTTTAAAGAATAACAGGCTCATTCCAGGCGAACACGGTTTCGACAACGCCATCTCCCAGATGGGCGCCACCTTCTACGCCTGGGGCCCCGCGTTCAAACAGGGCCTCACGATACCGGCTTTCGAAAATGTGAACGTATATCCGTTGATAGCGCATATCCTGGGGCTCACCCCGCCGCCGGATATCGACGGCGATCTGAAAGTATTGAAAGAAGGACTGCGCTGATGCCATTGTCAATAAAAAAACAACCTTATGCTCCTGCGGGTGATATTATACCTTGTCTACACAGTGTACTGCCTCGGCTTTGAATGGGCTGCAGCCATCGTCGGCCAGCGTTGCAAAAGGGCTGCCTGGCAGGATGCCTACAAGTGGCTGGTCATCTTATGCTGGGTGACGGTGGTAGTGGAGATGACCGACCACTGCTTCATCCTGCTGCGCGTCCAACACCATATTTTCTATAATATATGGGGCTATTTCGAGACGGGCGGCATTATCTTCATTCAGCGCCGCCTGCTGAAGCAGCAATGGACAAAACACCTGCTCACGGCAATGCTTATCCTGCTGACCATCGGCACGGCCGCAAATTATGTCTGGGGTCCGCCATTGAACGATTTAAATCCCCCCTTCCAGCTGTTCACCCTGTTCATCCAGCTGATAGGCACCTGCGCGGCTCTCATCGATATACTGGGCGACAAAACGACCGCTGTCCCTTTGTCCGCACAGCCCGCTTTCTGGATGAACGCCGGTATGCTCTTTTATTGCAGCGTATTCGTCCTTAACTATATCTTCCTGCTGTTCTTCAGATCGCCTGGTCCGATAGGCTGGTTTTTTCTAGTATGCAGCCTCATCGCCAATACTTTTATGTACGGCGGCTTTATCGCCTGCTTCCTCACCTTAAAAAAACAACCTTATGGTCCTACGGCTGGTAGTGTACCTGACCTACACAGTGTACCTTCTGGGAATTGAATGGGCCGCCGCCATCATCGGCCAGCGCAACCGACGGGCTGCCTGGCAGGACGCCTATAAATGGCTGGTCGTCTTATGCTGGGCGACGGTGGTAGTGGAGACGTCCGACCAGTTCGCCATCCCGCTGCACATCAAAGCCCATTCTTTATATAATATCTGGGCTTACTGCGAGACGGGAGGCATCGTCTACATTCAGCTCCGCCTGTTGTCGCGGAGATGGGCAAAACGCCTGCTCACGGCAATGCTGATCGTACTGACCCTGGGCTCGGCCGCAAATTATATCTGGGGACCGCCATTGAACGATTTGAATCCTTCATTCCAGCTGTTCACCATGTTCATACAGCTGATCACCACCTGCGCGGCCCTCATCGATATCCTGGTAAACACATCCGATACTCCCTTGTCCGCGCAACCCGCTTTCTGGCTGAGCGCCGGCATGCTCTTCTATTGCAGCATATTCACGCTTATCTATATCGCCGAGATCTTCTTCAGATCGGCCGCCCTGGTAGGCTGGTATTTTATGGCATGCAGCACCGTCGCCAACGCGTTCATGTACGGCGGCTTCATCGCTTGCTTTGTTACCTTAAAACGACAAACTCATGCTGGAGAAAATAATGTTCGTGACCTACCTCCTGTACGGCATGGGGTTTGAATGGGTGGCCGCCCTCGCCGATGTCCTGCTGAATAATTCGGACAAGTCCCTTTCCGCCCGGCCCGATTTTTGGCTGGCTTCCGGCATGTTGTTTTACAGCAGTATATTCGTCCTTCATTATATCCCACAGCTGTCTTCCCAACATCCGGAAGGGATCCCCCGGTATTTCCTGGTGTGCAGCAGCGTCGCCAATACTTTCATGGACGGCGGCTTTATCGCCTGCTTTAAGGCATTGCGCCGGGAAGATGGACAAAAAAATCCCGTAACTTCGGCCCCCTGATTTATCCTGTTAAATACAAATATGCCCGATCAAACTCCTGAAATGAATTTCGCCGCACTGGGATTGCAATTGCCGCCCGCCCCGACGCCCCTGGGCGTGTACAAACCTTGCCTGATAGATGGAAAATATCTTTATGTATCCGGTCATGGTCCTCTGAAAGAGGACAGGACCCTCATCATCGGTCGCGTAGGCGCCGACCTGGACATAGAAGAGGCCAGACTGGCCGCCCGGCAGACGGGACTGGCGATCCTTGCCACTATACAGTCCAATCTGGGTAGCCTCGACAAAGTGAAAAGAGTGATAAAAGTATTGGGCATGGTGGGCTGCACGCCGGAATTCGACCGGCATCCCTATGTGATCAATGGCTGCAGCGAATTGTTTGCCTCCGTCTGGGGAGAAGAGAATGGCGTAGGTGTCCGCAGCGCAGTAGGCATGGGCTCGCTGCCCGACAATATCCCCGTGGAGATAGAAGCCTTATTTGAATTATATTAAATATGCTCAGATGATACCCATCGCGCCTGAATGGTACCGCATAGAGACGGTGGACCAAATAGATTCACCTGCACTGGTGGTCTATCCCCATCGCGTAAAAGCCAATATAGCTTTGGCCGTCGAAATGGCCGGCCACCCCGCCCGCCTGCGCCCGCATGTCAAGACGCATAAATCTCCCGATGTCACCCGGCTGTTGCTGGACGCCGGTATCCATAAATTCAAATGCGCCACCATCGCCGAAGCCGAGATGCTGGCCATCGCCGGCGCTACGGACATCCTCCTGGCCTATCAGCCGATAGGTCCCAAACTGCAGCGCTTCATTTCACTTGTCCGCAAATACCCGGCAGCGAAATGCTCCTGCCTGTCGGACAACGAAGAAGCATTGACAGCGATGGGCGCCGCTTTTGCATCCGCCGGCCTGAATATCTCCGTCTACCTCGATTTGAACATTGGGATGAACCGTACAGGCATCCCACCGGGCGCGGCCGCCTTCCAACTCTACCGGACAGCCGCATCGACCGCCGGCGTCACTCCCATCGGCCTGCACGCCTATGACGGTCATATCCGCGACGTGGAATTCGACGCGCGGAAGCAGAAATGCGATGACGCTTTTGCCGCGGTCGCGGCCCTGAAGCAAGCCCTGATACAGGCAGGTTTCGCCGATCCCATCGTCATCGCAGGAGGCAGCCCTACCTTTTCCGTTCACTGCAAAAGACCGGACGTGGAATGCAGTCCCGGCACTTTTGTCTATTGGGATAAGGGTTACAGTGACACATGCCCGGAACAGGGATTCCTGCCCGCCGCACTCGTGGTGAGCCGCGTCATCTCTCTGCCGGCCCCCGGCAGACTTTGCCTGGACCTGGGACATAAATCCATTGCCGCCGAAAATGAGCTGCCCCGCCGGGTAAGCTTTCTCAACGCTCCCGACTGGATTGCCACAGGACAAAGCGAAGAGCACCTGGTGGTATCCGCCAGCGAAGAGCACGGACACCATCCCGGAGACATAGTGTATGGATTGCCCATGCATATCTGCCCCACCGTCAATCTGTATGAGCGTGTTTATACCATCGAGGAGGGCCGGCTCACGGGAGAATGGAGGAACACCGCCAGGGATAAAAAGATCAGCGTGTAATTTTGCCCGGCCGATCCTGCCTCACCGGCCTTCCCGACCGACGAATACCGTATTTGACCACCCAAAACCCCCTGTTCGCCGAGATTCACCTTCTTTTAACGTATAAGGAGTTATTTTTATCAGATCAGACAATTTTAGCATAGGTTATAAGAGGCTCAGTGTCACCCATATGCGTTTTTTTCGACCAGAAAACTATTTTGTTCGAAAAATTATTATTTCGATAATTTTGCGATTGCATTTTAATCACTACAAAACCATACAACCATGGAAGTAAAAGAACCGACTGGCAGGCTGGGAGTGTTGATCCCCGGTTTAGGCGCCGTAGCAACTACTTTGATTGCAGGCGTTGAAGCAATAAAGAAAGGATTAGCGCAACCAATTGGATCTATCACACAGATGGGAAATATTCACCTCAACCGGAAATCCGGGAACAATTATCCTAAAATAAAAGATTTCGTTCCATTGGCCAACCTCCAGGACCTGGTTTTCGGCGGCTGGGACGTATACGAGGACAATGTATACGAAGCCGCCAGCAGGGCCAAAGTGCTGGAACCCGGACTCTTACAGGCGCTCCGCCCCGAACTGGAAGCCCTGAAGCCCATGAAGGCGGTGTTTGACAAAGCTTATATCAAGAACCTCGATGGTACCCACATCAAGACGGGCGCCAATAAAATGAAGCTGGCCGAAGCCCTGATGGACGACATCGCCCAGTTCCAGGATTCCCGCGACTGCGATCGCCTGGTGATGGTATGGTGCGGCAGTACCGAGAAATATACGGAAGTATCCGATGTGCATGAAACCCTGGAAGCTTTCGAAAAAGGGCTCCGCGAAAATGATCCCCGCATCGCCCCCAGCATGATCTATGCCTATGCCGCTATCAAGCTGGGCGTCCCCTTCCTCAATGGCGCGCCCAACCTCACCTGTGATATCCCCGCGCTCACGGAGCTGGCCAAGCAGACAGAGACCCCCATCGCCGGCAAGGATTTCAAGACAGGACAGACGTTAATGAAGACCATCCTCGCCCCCGGCCTGCAGGCCCGCGCCCTTGGCGTAAAAGGTTGGTTCTCTACCAATATTTTAGGTAACCGCGACGGCTATGTGCTGGACGAACCGGATAATTTCCGTACCAAGGAGGTTTCCAAGCTCAGCGTCCTGGAGGACATCCTCCGCCCGGATCTGAGCCCGGAATTGTATAGCGAGCTGTACCATAAGATCCGGATCAATTACTATCCCCCTCATGGCGATAACAAGGAGAGCTGGGACAATATTGATATTTTCGGCTGGCTGGGTTACTCGATGCAGATCAAGATCAACTTCTTATGCCGCGACAGTATCCTGGCTGCCCCGCTGGTGCTGGACCTGGCCTTATTTGGCGATCTGGCCAAAAGATCCGGTCTCAGTGGGATACAGGAATGGTTGTCTTTCTATTTCAAGTCCCCCCAGACCATCCCCGGCTTCCGGACAGAACACGATATTTTCAAGCAGCTGCATAATCTTCAGAACGCCCTGCGTAAACTTATGGGCGAAGAGCTGGTCAATGGTGAGGGCCTGACCTATGCGGAGGAAGAAATAACGGCCTGATGGGACGATTCCATCGACTCATTTCTACTTGTCTTGGAATAGGTTATACACCAAAAGGAGGCGGCACAGTGGCTGCCGTCGCCTGCTGTATAGTCTGGTATGTTGCCGGGGCGGGTGGAAATGAGTCTGTTTTTATAGAAGTCACCGTGACATTGGCCATCCTTACCCTGGGTATCTGGAGCGCAAATAAAGTGGAGGAAGAATGGGGGAAGGACAGCTCCAAAGTTGTCATAGATGAAGTGGCAGGTATGTGTATCACCCTGCTGCTGATCCCTGTTAGATGGCACTATGTGCTGGTGGGCCTGGCGCTTTTCCGGTTTTTTGACATTGCTAAGCCATTATATATCCGAAGAATGGAAAAACTAAATGGCGGCTGGGGTGTTATGATGGACGACGTGCTGGCGGGAATTTACTCCAATATTGTATTACAACTAATTGTGCTGACGAAGATATGAAGAGGATGATAACTTTCTCAAAGGCGCAGTTGGTTTCGCTGCTGGCTACAGGGGTCGATTTCCTGGTTACCTATGCCCTGGTGCAGGGCCTTGGGGTCCCCAAAGTCGCAGGCAGCGCCACGGGAAGCATTTGCGGAGGAGTGACACATTTTTCGATCAGCCGGAACTGGGTCTTCAGCGCGCAGGAGAGCAAATGGACCGCCCAGCTCACCCGTTATATGCTGGTCTGGATAGGCAACCTGGTCCTCAACGTATCCGGTTTTTACCTGCTGACCCATTTCACAACGATGAATTATTTGCTTGCCAAGATCATAGTTTCAATAGCAGTGGCTGTATTTTACAATTACGTATTGCAGAAAAGATATGTATTTAAATAAGACTAATAAGACAGGATGAACCTTAAGACAAGCATTATGACCGCCGGTATCGCAACGATATTGGCATTAGCATTCACTCTCAACAGCATGGCGCAGACCGTGACAGGATATGTCAGGGACGCCGCTACCAGCACCCCATTATCCAATGCCAGCGTATCGATCAGAGGCCAGCATGGCGGCGCCCGGACCAATGCCGACGGCAGGTTCCGCCTCCCCGCGGAAAAATTCCCCATCGACATCGTCGTCACCATTGTAGGCTACGACCCCTACACCATCCACCTGGACTCATTGCCCACCCTGGATATCCAGCTGACGCTCACCCGGCAGTTCAAGGAGCTGGGCAAGGCCACGGTGAGGAACAAGAAGCAGAAATACCGCAACAAAGGCAATCCCGCTGTCGAGCTGATCCGCCAGGTCATCGACCATAAGAATGCCAACAGGATGGAATCTTACAACTATGCCACCTATGAGAAATACGAGAAGCTGCAGGTCTCCGTCAACAAGGCCAACGAGACGAAGCTGGGCAAGAACAAATTGCTGAAACCCTACCACTTCCTGGTGGAGAACGGGGATACCACCAAGCTGGAAGGCCGCGTCCTTTCTCCCGTATACCTGGAGGAAGCGCTGTCGGATGTTTATTACCGGAAGAATCCCGAGAAGACCAAGACGGTCGTAAAAGGCAAAAGAAAGGTAGACTTCGGCGAATTTGTGGACATGCAGGGCATCAGCATGTACCTCAATCGCTTATACCAGGATTTCAACGTATACGATAATAATATTTCCGTCTTTACCAACCTCTTTCTCAGCCCCATCGCGGATATGGGGCCCACTTTCTACATGTATTTCATCGACGATACAGTGACGGTGGATACCCAGAAGCTGGTGCGGCTGTCCTTCCGCCCCAGGAACCCCAACGACCTGCTTTTCAGGGGTACCATGTGGATCACGCTCGACGGGAATTATGCGATCCAGAAGCTGCGCCTCCTGGTGAGCAAAAGCATCAACTTCAACTTCGTCCGGGAGATGAAGATCGACCAGGACTTCCAGCGGATGCCCGACGGTCGATATCTGCTCCAGAAAAGCGATGTCCTGGGCGACTTCGGTATCAATAAGTCGGGGACAGGGCTATTCGGGGAACGAACGGTCTCGTTCAAGGACTTTAAGACCAATGTCCCCGTGGACGACAGCGTTTTCCGGGGCCCTGCAGAAGTGGTCCTTGACAGCGCGGAAACCCAGCGGGACAGCTTTTGGGTCGCCTACCGCCATGACACCCTGACAAAGGCGGAATCAAAGGTTTACGCCAACATCGATAGCCTCCAGCACATGAAATCCTTCCGCCGCCTGATGGACTGGGGCACCCTGCTGCTCGCCGGCTACAAACAGGCCGGGATCTTCGAAATAGGCCCCGCCAGCACTTTCTACAGCTTCAACCCCGTGGAAGGCTTCCGTCTCCGCTTCGGAGGCAGGACCACCACCAAGCTCAGCACACGATATTACTCCGAAGCCTATGCCGCCTATGGTTTCAAGGACCAGAAGTGGAAGTATTTCATCAGCGGCACCTATTCCCTCAACAATAAAAGTATCTACGGCTTCCCCCAGAATTATATCCGGGCCAGCTACCAGAAGGATACGAAGATCCCCGGACAGGAGCTCCAGTTCGTACAGGAAGACAACTTCCTGCTGTCATTCAAACGGGGTAACAACGACAAATGGCTTTATAACAATATCTTCCGGCTGGACTACAAGCATGAGTTCGGAGATCATTTCTCCTATGCATTTGGACTAAAATGGTGGAAGCAAACGCCCGCAGGCACCATCTCCTATGTAAAAAGCGGGGGAGCGGATACCCTGCAGACGATCACCACCAGCGAATTATCCACCGAATTCCGCTGGGCGCCCCACGAACAGTTTTATATAGGCAAGCTGTACAGAGTGCCTATTTTTAATAAATATCCGATATTTACACTCAGGTATTCGACAGGGGTGAAGGGATTGTTTGGCGGAGAGTACAACTATCATAATTTCGGAGCGGAGTTTTTCAAGCGGTTTTATCTCTCCTATCTGGGATACACGGATATTACCATCGATGGAAATTATACGCTGGGTAAGATTCCCTGGCCGCTGCTGAATATCCAGCACGCCAACCAAACCTTTGCCTATCAGCTGCAGAGCTTCAACCTGATGAACTTCATGGAGTTTATCACAGATCACTCTGCCGCCGTATATATCGACCACTATTTCAATGGGTTTTTCTTCAATAAGATCCCCCTGTTGAAAAAGCTGAAATGGAGAGAGGTCATCGAGGCCAAGCTGGTATATGGAGGGATGAGGAATGAGAACGATCCGACAAAACACCCGGAGCTCGTGCAGTTCCCCCTGACAAATGGGATAGGAGAGACCTTTACCCTCGACCACCGGCCTTATTTGGAGGCTGGTTTTGCCATCGCTAATATTTTCAAGCTGGTGAGAATAGATTTTATCAAACGTTTCACCTACCTGGAACATCCGGAGATCCCTACCTGGGGCATCCGGGCCAGGGCTAAATTTGACTTTTGATCTGAGGACATGAGCATTCGCAATCAACTACAACAAGGAATATACAAGGTCATCAATCCATTCGTCCGGTTGCTGATCCGGGCGGGTCTTACCCCCAACATGGTGACGACCATCGGACTGGTGCTGAACATCGGGGTTTCCATCATCTTTATAGAAGGAGCAGAGAAAGGCAATCGCGGCGACCTTTCCTACGTGGGCTGGGCCGGAGCGCTCATCCTGTTCGCAGGCCTGTTCGATATGCTGGACGGACAGGTGGCCCGCCTGGGTAATATGAGTTCCCGCTTCGGGGCCCTGTATGACTCCGTACTGGACCGCTATAGCGAATTGATCCTGTTCCTGGGTATATGCTACTACCTGGTGGCCCATCACTATTTTCTCAGCAGCCTGGTGGCCTTCATCGGTATGATCGGCAGCCTCATGGTCAGCTACACCAGGGCGCGCGCCGAAGGATTAGGCATCGAATGCAAAGATGGATTGATGCAGCGCCCGGAAAGGGTCATCCTCATCGGCGTCTCCGCACTGGCCTGCGGCATCGCCTCCAGGTGGATGGGCGGGAACTATAAGGTCCATTGGCCCAATTCCTCCTTCCCCATGTTCGAGACCATTTCCATCTTCACGCTCCCGCTAACGGTAATGGCTATCCTGGCCAACGCAACGGCCATCGGCCGCCTGCGCGACGCCAAAAAAGCCCTGGAAGAACAGGAAAAACAAAAGACCGGTACCGCCAGTTCCCCCTCCAGCCCCGTGAAAAAGGCCAGCATCTTCCTCTGGCTCATCCTGGCATCCACCCTGGCTACATCCGCCCTGGCACAGAAACAAAAGGTCGGCGTCACCGTTACGCCCGTCAACGCCGCGCCGGACAGCTTTCCCATCCCCCCTCATCGGAACAATTCACTATTCTACCTGCAGCGTACGCCGAATATCAATACCATCATCTGCGAGCTCAACGAAAAGAATGGGGTTCCCGATCCCGACGAACCCGTCCATGTGCTCTGGATCCGCTACACAGAGCAGAAACAACGGCAGGAGCTGAACTTTATACAGCGCCATTTTGCCTATGGTATCAAAGCCCAGCCATTGGGCAACGGCAATTACGAGCTGCGTTTCGTATCCTATAAAAAGATACCCATGTACCTGCGGAGGTCACCCCTGGACAACCTCCATCACGTCTATGTCACCATCGATAACAAACAAATCTTGCTGAACAGGGTCTTTATCAAGATCAACCCGGGCGGCAGCTTCTGGTCGCCGAATGTCGAGTACCTCGAATTCAGAGGCATCGATCCGGACAATGGTAAAGAGATGATGCAACGTATAAAAATCTAGTGGAAATGGATTCAACCAGCGTCGCCCCTGCGAGGACGCCTCTCACTTATAAAATGGTCCTGAAAGTCACCGCCATCTCGGTCGCTTACCTGCTGCTGGCAGCCTGGCTGATTGGCTATAAGTCCGATCAGGTCTTCCTCGTGCTGCTGTTCAATACCTTATTTTATCTTTCTGGCCCCACCCGCCGTTTTATCCTGGGCTTTTCTGTCTTCATCGTGTTCTGGATCATCTTTGACTCCATGAAGGCCTTCCCCAACTACAGGTACAATGTCGTGCATATTGAAAGCCTGTACCTTGCGGAAAAAAATCTCTTTGGCATCCACGGGCAGACGCCCAACGAATATTGGGCCGCCCATACCAACAGTTTGCTCGATCTGCTCACCGGCATTTTCTATCTCTGCTGGATTCCTGTCCCACTGGCCTTTGCAGGCTATCTTTTCTATAAGGACAAAACAGCCTTTTTAAAATTCTCCCTCACTTTCTTATTGGTAAACCTGCTGGGCTTCGTCATTTATTACGCTTATCCCGCCGCGCCGCCATGGTATGTGCAGCAATACGGATTCCAGTTCAATCCGCATACTCCGGGCAATACGGCGGGACTGGGCCGCTTCGACAGCCTCCTGCATGTTTCGGTCTTTGCCGGCCTGTACGCCAAAAGCTCCAATGTATTTGCTGCGATGCCTTCCCTGCACGCCAGCTATCCCCTGATCGTGCTGTATTACGGTATTCGTACAAAACAGGGATGGATCAACCTCCTTTTCGGCTCCATCATGGCAGGGATCTGGTTTGCCGCCGTCTATTCCAGCCACCACTATGTGCTGGACGTATTGGCCGGCATCACCTGCGGATGCACCGGCATCGTACTGTTCAATTATCTTTATGGGAAGATGGGCGGATTCCGCCGTTGGGTGGACCGTTGCGCTATCGTCCTATCCCCTCGACCATGATATCCACGATGGAGTCGATCTGCAGGTCCATGCGGGGACATTGCGCGCCTGTAAGCATCAGCGGCATGGCCAGTCCCCGGAAACTGCTCACCATCAGGTAAGCCACTAATTCGATGTTGTCGTTATTGAGCTTCTTGAATTCCCCGTTGCGGACCCCTTCCTCCAGAATGCCTTTCACCAATGCCACATGCGTCGTGTCAAACCTGCTCTTCAGGTCCGTCATGACACAATGAAGGTCCGCGATCTCGCTCTTCAGCGCATCGCTGAGATTGCATAGCTGGCTTAGCTTATGGAGGCGGCACCGGCAATAGTTGATCAGCTTTTCCTTCGACGTGGCAGCCTGCCCGATGGATTCATGGATCTGATCCAGTAATTCGTCCATTTCTGCATGGAGGACGGCTTCGAAAATGTCTTCCTTGCTGGGATAATAGTAATACAGGGAACTCTTGGCCTTGCCCAGACTCCGGGCGATATCGCCCATGGTCGTCTTCTTAAACCCGGTCTTTTTGAAAAGGGTTCTGGCAGTGTCAATGATATCCCTGACTACGATCTCATCCTTTTGAAGCATTTCGGCCATGCGTTGACGACTTTAACAGCACAAATTTACGCATTTTCCGGCCCATTCTTTGGTTAATGGTTCGTGAATCTTGTCGGTCAGCAAGCTTTGCCCTAACTTTAAATAACTAATTGCCTGCCATCATGCAACACAAGCTGAACTGTATCCTCCTCATCGACGATGACGAACCTACCAATTTCCTGAACCGCATCACCCTGGAGCAGGCAGACTGCGCGCACACCGTACAGACCGTCCAGAGCGGACAGGAAGCCCTGGACTTCCTTATGCACCAGGGCAAATACGAACAGGCCCCCCATTGCCCGCACCCCGAACTGATTTTCCTGGATATCAATATGCCGGCCATGGATGGTTGGGAGTTCCTGGAAAAGTATCGCCAGCTGCCGCCAGCACAAAAAGCCAGCATCGTCATGATCATGCTGACGACCTCCCTCAACCCCGACGATCAGCTGCGCGCCGGGACAATCCCGGAAATAGACGGCTTCGAGCACAAACCGCTCAGGATCGACCGGTTAATGGAAGTGCTGAAAAATTACTTTCCGGAAAGACTATAAGCGCAGCATTGCGCTTGTACAGCCCGTGATCTATATCCCGGAATGCAGATAATCCTTGAGATGGGAAATGGTCTCCTCCTGCGTGAGGATCGTCTCTTTTACCACATCATTGATCGAGATGATGCCACAAAGTTCGTCATTGTCGAACACCGGCAGGTACCGGATATTTTTGTCCGACAACAGCTGCATGCAGAACTCAATCGTATCTTGCGGCTTTACATGCGGAAGATCGTTGGTCATGATCTCCGACACCCTGGTGTCCGTGGAGGACTTGCCTTTGAGGATCACTTTCCTGGAATAGTCACGCTCCGTCATGATCCCCTTGTACTGCCGGCCCTCCAGGACTAACACCGAGCCAATATTCTGATCGGCCATGATCCGCAATGCATCCAGGACAGTGGTCTCGGGACTGACAGAAGTGATCCTGCTGCCTTTGTGCGAAAGAATATCAGCTACCTTTTTCATACATCAAGTTTTGGGATGAACAATCGTTTTAAATTAGTGGATATTACAATATACGGATTTTTTTTCATTAATCGTCGGCAGCCAGGGGGGCAAAAATTTTTATATGTAGCTTGCAGCCTGTAAAACAATTTACTATGCCTGCGAAATGGACTTCCCTGATCATCGCCTTGTGCTTGTGTGCCATCTGCACGAATGCGGAAGAACAGCTCACCCGCACTCCCGATGGGACCCCCATTTTGTTAAACCAGCTGGGTTTTTATCCCCACGCTCCAAAACTGGCCATCATCACCGGGCAGCCGCAGGCAGCCGTATTCTACATCGTCGCGGCCCGGCCTGACGACACCGTCAACTTCCACTCCGGCGACAACGCCGTACACCCGGGCCACAACGCCAACTTCCACCCCGACAACGCCGACTTCCACCCCGGCGACACCGTCTATTCAGGTCCCCTTGGGCCCGAAACTGCCAGCGCCAATTCGTCCTTACGGTGCCGGACAGCTGATTTTTCCTCCTTCACAAAAGAAGGCGCCTTCAGGATCCTTGTCCCGGGCCTGGGAAGCTCATATACTTTCCGCATCGGCCGCCACATGGCAGCCCCGGTTGTCCGCGCAGCATTGAAAGGCTTTTACTACCAACGCTCCGCCATGCCACTGGACAAGGCATACGCCGGCGTATGGAGCCGCCCTCCCGGCCACCCGGATACCCTGGTGCTCATACATCCTTCCGCGGCTTCGGATCTTCGGCCTGCGGGTACCGTTATCTCGTCACCCGGAGGCTGGTATGATGCGGGCGACTATAATAAATACATCGTCAATTCCGGCATCACCATGGGCACGCTCTTGTCCGCCTACGAGGATTTTTCCGCACTCTTCGATACGCTCCATACCAATATACCACCGGTGCATGGGGTGCCCGACCTGCTCAACGAATGCCTGTACAACCTCCGGTGGATGCTGACCATGCAGGACCCCAATGACGGAGGCGTATATCATAAATGTACCAACGCGGCATTCGACAGCATGGTCATGCCGGGTGTTACAAAGACGCCCCGCTATGTGGTGCAAAAAGGGACGGCCGCCACGCTGGACCTCGCCGCCGTCACGGCACAGGCAGCCCGCGTCTTCCGGAAATATGACCGCCAGCTGCCCGGTCTGGCAGACAGCTGTCTTCATGCCGCGGAAAAAGCCTGGCAATGGGCGCTGGCCAATCCTTCCCGGATCTACGACCAGCCCGCGATGAATAAATTATATGCTCCGGCCGTCACCACGGGCGCGTATGGCGACAAGGACATGAGAGATGAATGGTGCTGGGCAGCCGCCGAACTGACGGTCACGACAGGGGAGGAGAGATACAGGAAAGTCTTGTACGAAAGGATCAACGACCCGGCCACCCTGCCCACCTGGAGCAACGTCCATATGCTGGGTGAATATAGCCTTCTCCGCCATGCGGCCTCCCTTCCGCAGGATACCATCGCCCGCCTGAGACAACGTGTTCTCCGGATGGCGGACCATTACGTCGCCCTTGCCCAAAACAATGCATTCCACACGGTGATGGGTACCTCCACCCGTGACTTTGTCTGGGGCAGCAGCGCGGTAGCCGCCAACCAGGGCATCCTGCTCATCAATGCATGGCTCCTGACAAAGGAAAGGAAGTACGTCGATTACGCCACGGCCAACCTGGACTACCTGCTGGGCCGCAACGCCACCGGCTATTGCTTTATAACAGGGATGGGCAGCCGTTCACCCCTTCATCCGCACCACCGCCCCTCCGTTGCGGACGGCATCACACCCCCCATACCCGGCTTGTTGGCAGGCGGCCCCAACCCCGGACGGCAGGACAGACAGACGTATCCTTCCTCCGAGGCTGAATTGGCTTACCTGGATGATGACAAGGCATATGCTTCCAATGAAATAGCCATCAACTGGAATGCGCCCCTGGTCTACCTGGCGGGAGCCATAGAGGCATTACATTGAACCCATTCTGTAAATGAAGTATTACAATGGCCTGATCCAGATATTGCGGTAGCTGATGGGCTCGCTGGGATCGCCATGCGCCTGCAATTTGATAGGAGAGGGGCCATGCGCCTTGTAATATGGTTTGCCGCGATAGCGCGTCTGACCTTTCAGCTCAAAATCATTTTCCACCAGCACGCCATTGTGCAGCACCGTTACCTTCGCGGGAGACGCCAACGAGCCGTCCGTATGGAATACAGGCGCCGTCCAGATGATGTCATAGGTCTGCCATTCGCCCGGCTTGCGGCAGGCATTGGCCAGCGGAACGGCTTGCTTGTAAATGCTGCCTACCTGCCCGTTGACATAGGTCTTGTTGTTGTAATTGTCCAATACCTGCAGCTCATAGCCGTCATCGCCCTTGCCCGTGCTGGCGAGGAAAATACCGCTGTTGCCCCTGGCCTGGTCAGATCCGGTGATGTTGGCCGGGATCCTGTATTCAATGTGCAGCTGGTAGTTGGAAAAAGATTCTTTAGTCTGGATATTGCCCACTTTTTTATTCACGGTCATCACGCCGTTGTCGACGATCCACTTCGCGGCGCTGCCATCGCTCACCATCACCCATTTGTCCAGGTTCTTACCATCAAAAAGGACGACCGCATCGGAAGGCGCGTCCCCCGCCTGTGCGCCGGGCGTCACCACGGGCGGTACCGGGCTGTATATTTCTGTCAGCTTATGATCGTCCAGCGAATCGGCCTGGGCACGTACAGCCGTAACACCGGCAAAAAAACCCATAGCGGAAAGTATCAATACTCTTGTTGCAGAAGGACAAGCAATTTGGATCATTCTCATGGTGATTTATTGAGGATACAATTTAAAACAAAATTTGCAAAGACTATTTTTTGGCGTTATTCATTTATTATGATAGCTTGTGGCCCTCTGGCACACAAAAAACTTTCCCGATCTTACCTTCCATAAACCATGCAGCTATGGGTCTTACCGGAATGCATCTCGCCGGGGAAGATACTTAGAAATTGATAATCAGTATCCACATTAAAAAATGAGCAACAACAGGGTATTTTTTGGCTATATCAGCTTTTTGCGTGAGAAGGTCGATGCTGCGATCGAAATAATGTCGAAAAGAAGGAGCGATTATTTATGGCAATGTTTCAACCCATCCAGGATGGTGCAGGACGGGCCAACGGAAGAAAATCCTAACATGAGCTTTTCCATCATACTCGATACGGATGATCCTGACGATATCGTCGCCGATATAGAGGCGGTGGTCAGACAGCTGCCCTTTTCATCCTGTACCCTGGTGGTGGAGAATCTCTCCACCAGGGAGCATTTTGTCCATAATTGGGAAAGGATCGAACCTTCCCATACCCTGTAAGCTTATAGTTTTCATGTATTTATAATCTGGCACCCCGATTGGAATTACCCGGCGGATTACATCGTACCTGAAAACTATTAACATGTTGACACGCGCAAAATTCTACAGGTGTATGCTCTTTTTATCGATCGCCGTTCTTTCCGGCAGCACCATCGATAATAAGCCCGTCATTGCTAATAAGGACAACGACGCGGAAAAGACAGGCATCGTCCTGAACATCCACGTTCGTCAGTTCGTCAATCATTATATCCAGGAGAATTGGGAGGCCCTTGCCGCCGTAAAACAAAGGAGCGCCCGCCCCTTCAGGCTGATCGATTCGGTATTCAGCCGCTATGGCCTGCCAAAGGAAATGAAATACCTGGCAGTGATAGAATCCGATCTGAAAACTACGGCAGTCTCCCGCGTCGGTGCAAAAGGCCCCTGGCAGTTCATGCCTGCCACCGCTATGCAGCTGGGATTAAAGATAGATTCCCTGCACGATGAACGCACGCATTATTATAAAAGCACAGTTGCCGCGGCAAAATATTTAAAAGACCTGTACAGTGAGTTCGGCGACTGGTACCTCGTCCTGGCCGCTTACAACGGAGGACCCGCTCCTGTTTATCGCGCCATCCACAGATCCGGCAGCCGTGATTTCTGGACCCTGGAAAAATATCTCCCTGCCGAGAGCAGGGGGCACGTAAAGCGGTTTATCGCTTCGCATTATTACTTTGAAGGGATCAGCAGCGTGGCGATGCTTTAGTCGAACCCATTCGCCCAACCAGCCCTTTTCAGCAGATCGACTTTCCTGAGAACGTCCTTCTCCATCTTGCTTTTAAAAGCCGCCACCTTAACGCCTATCAGCGGATCGAAGGCGCCCAGGATAGAAGCCGCCAGGATCCCTGCATTCTTTGCGCCGTTCAGCGCTACCGTCGCCACCGGAATACCACCCGGCATCTGTAAGATGGACAGCACGGAATCCCATCCGTCGATAGAGTTGGATGACTTGATAGGTACGCCGATCACAGGCAGGGAAGTAATGGACGCCACCATGCCCGGCAAATGAGCGGCGCCGCCCGCACCCGCAATGATGACCTTCAATCCCCGCCCCTCGGCCTTACTGGCATAATCCACCATCCGCTGGGGAGTGCGGTGCGCGGACACCACCGTGAGCTCGAAAGGGATGTCGAATTCCTTCAGCACGTCGGCCGCCGCCTGCATGACGGGAAGATCACTGTCACTGCCCATGATGATACCAACCATTATCTTATACATGCTGACTATTTAGAAACGACTTTCAATGTGTTCTTGATCTTATGCGCCTTGTACACCAGGTCGTGCTTTTCCTTACTGAGAATGGTGACATGCCCCATCTTCCTGCCAGGCCTGGTCTCCCGCTTGCCGTAGATATGCACGAACGCATTATCCATTTGCAGCACTTCGTCCAGTCCTTCATAGTGCGCTTCGCCGCTATGCCCTTCTTCGCCTAATAAATTGACAATAGCCGCAGGCAGGATGGCATCCGTATTGCCCAGGGGATAGCCCAGGATGATGCGCCACAACATATCGAACTGGGAGCTGTAGTTGCCTTCAATGGTATGATGCCCGCTGTTATGCACCCGGGGCGCCGTCTCGTTGACAAAGACATCCCCGCCCCTGTTGACGAAGAGCTCTACGGCGAAAATGCCGGGGCTTTTCAATTCTTTCACCACCCGCATGGCGATGGCCTCTATCTTCCATAATGTCTGTTGCTGCAGGTCAGCCGGGCTGATCTGGTAATCCAGCAGGTTCAGCCGGTTGTCGAATACCATATCCACGGGAGGGTAGACCACCGTCTCGCCTTTTCCGCCGATGGCCACCAGCATGGCGATCTCCTTGTCCACATTCACCATCTTTTCCAATACGCCCGGGGCATCAAACCCTTTTTCAAGGTCTTCTTTTTTGTGCATCAGCTGCACGCCACGACCGTCATAGCCCCCCTGGCCGATCTTATGCACGGCCGGAAGGAAATGGTCTTTGCTCCGCAGGTCATTCAGGTTCTCCGTCACCAGGTATTCGGCAGTGGGAATGCCGTTGCCGGAATAGAATTGTTTTTGGGTGATCTTATTCTTGATCGTACGCAATGCCGCCGTCCTGGGATAGACTTTCACGCCTTCCGCTTCCAGCTTCTCCAGGGCATCTTCATTGACGGATTCTATTTCAATGGTCAATGCATCCAGCCCTTTTCCGAAATTATATACGTCATCGAAATTCCGGATATCACCTTTTACAAAATGACGGCACAGCAGTGCCGCAGGACATGCTTCGTCATTTTCCAAGACATAGGTTTCCACCGGATAATTCGCCGCTGCCTGCAATAGCATCCTTCCTAGCTGACCGCCTCCTAAAATTCCTACTCGTAACATGCTGGTTATTTGAGCCGAAGATATAGCTTTTACCAAAATAAAAACTATCTTAGCAACTTAAATCATATGCGGCCCGACTATATCCATAAAATTTTCGACGACAAGCGTTTGCATTACTTCCTCCTGATGGAAGCGCTGGCCATGGACGCCTGAAGCAGCCCCAAGCTTCAAGCTATTAGCTACAAGCCTGACTTATTTAAGCCTCACTTGAAGCTTGCAGCTTGTCGCTTGCAGCTCAAAATCCCCCCAACCCCTAAAAAATCTAAGCTCGCAGCTTGAGGCTTGTCGCTTGCAGCTTTATTAATTGCCTTTCAAAAAATTAAGTGTATGTCAACTTCACCAGCAGCCACCACGCGCAAGCCGGACTCCGGCGCCGATTTCCTGCCGCTGCAGGGCACGGATTATGTGGAATTTTATGTGGGCAACGCCAAACAGGCGGCCCATTTTTATAAGTCAGCCTTCGGTTTCCAATCCCTGGCCTATTCCGGCCCCGAAACAGGCAGTAAGGACAAAGTGAGCTACGTCGTCCGGCAAAACAAGCTGACCTTCGTCTTCACCACGGCCCTTCATCCCAATCATCCCATCGCACAGCATGTGCAGGTCCATGGCGACGGCGTCAATATATTGGCCCTTCGCGTGGACAATGCCGCCAGCGCATGGAACGAGACCACGGCCCGGGGGGGCAAAAGCGCCATGGAACCTACTATTCTGACCGATAAATGGGGGGAAGTCGTCCTCAGCGGTATCCATACCTATGGGGATACCATTCATCTTTTCGTGGAAAGGAATAATTACAGTGGGCCTTTCATGCCCGGCTTTTCAGAGTGGAAGACAGCTTATAATCCCCCTTCCACAGGCCTGCAATATGTAGATCATTGCGTAGGCAATGTGGGCTGGCACCAGATGGACCGCTGGGTAAAATTTTACGAGGAGGTGATGGGCTTCCGCAACATCCTGTCTTTCGACGACAACGATATTTCCACGGAATATTCGGCCCTGATGAGTAAAGTAATGAGCAACGGCAATGGCTATGTGAAATTCCCCATCAACGAGCCGGCCGAAGGCAAGAAAAAATCACAGATAGAAGAATACCTGGATTTCTACAGAGGGGAAGGCGTGCAGCATGTGGCCCTTGCCACCCCGAACATCGTGGACACCGTCACCCAACTGAGGGATAGGGGAGTGGAATTCCTCCAGGTGCCATCCTCTTATTATGACGACCTGCTTAGCCGGGTAGGGACCATCGACGAAGACGTCCAGCCCCTGAAAGAATTGGGCATCCTCGTGGACAGGGACGACGAAGGCTACTTATTACAGATTTTTACCAAGCCTGTGGAGGACCGCCCCACACTCTTTTTCGAGATCATTCAACGAAAAGGGGCTCAAAGCTTTGGGAAAGGTAATTTTAAGGCCCTTTTCGAGGCGATAGAGCGCGAGCAGTCCGCCAGGGGCAACCTTTAGGGAAACCTCTATATAAAAGCCAATTTTTAGTTATAAAGACCTGTGCATATTAGTATATATGGCAGGTTTTTTGTTTATTTATGGTACCCTATTTCTATCATGTTGAAAAAGACCAGAATAGTCAGCCATTGCATCGCGTCGTTGATGGGAATATTTCTTTTTTCTGTCCAGGACCGCGTATCCGCCCAGACCTCGGTATCTACCATCCATTTCATCGATTATCAACGTTCCATCCCCAAGATCAGCGAGCTGCTCAATCGCAAGGAAGACACGTTGATGAAGCAATTCAGGGAAAAGAACCTTTCCTGGCCGGCCAGGTACGTATACATCCGGTCATTCAAATATGACAGCCAGCTGGAAGTTTGGGTAAAGAATACCCGGGATGAAAAATACAAGCTGTTCAAATCTTACAAAGTATGCGCGCTGGCGGGAACCCTCGGTCCCAAGCGGATGGCAGGCGACTACCAGGTGCCGGAAGGTTTTTACTATATCAACGAGTTCAAGCCGCGTAGCGAATATCACTTGTCCCTGGGCCTCAATTACCCCAACGCTTCCGACAGGATCCTCAGCGATTCCAGTCAGCCGGGCGGGGACATCTACATCCACGGCAGCTGTGTCACCACGGGCTGCATCCCGATCACTGACGCCCAGATAGAGGAGCTCTACATCCTGGCGGCTCATGCGAAGGACATGGGAGAGGACTTTATTCCTGTGCATATCTTCCCCGTGAATTTCAACAATGCCCGCAGCGTCGACTATCTCAATAAATACCTGCAGACCTTTGCGGAATATACCCCCTTCGCCAAAAGCATGCGCAGCGCTTTCTACTATTTTGAAAAATACCGGGAAGTGCCGTTTGTCATGGTCAACGGCAAGGGCGAATATGTGACGGAAGAAGTAGCGCCCGAGGCGGAAGTAAAGATCGCGAACGCGAGGCCCGTGGAATCCCAGAAAAAGGCGCAGTCAACGCGCGCCCCCCGTCCGCAAAGGATCAGCCCCGTTAAAGAGGACGATCTGGCCAAGGTGGTGGACAAGCTGCCCTTGTATCCCGGAGGCAACGGCGCTTTCCAGGATTTTCTCAACAGGCTGAGCAAGGATGGTCTCAAAGACCTCGATGAAGGCCAGACAAAGACATTCGTCATGGTGGAATATGTCATCGATTCCGAAGGCAAGCCCGTCTACGCAAAAGTGATCCGTGGTGGCAACGAAAATATAAATGAAAAGATAGAGGATGCCTTCCTCGCCATGCCGCAATGGTCCCCGGCCAGCCGCTCGGGGAAGAATGTGGCGATCCGCCTCAAACAAACCATCATGATCGGGGCGGATTAGCCCCGCCGCCGGTCTCCCGCGATTAAGCTGCATCAGCGCATCAGCACCTGCACCGTTTCCGGCGTCTGTTGCCGCAACACCGCCGTTTTTCCCGCTGTCAGTCTCTCCAGCACCTCCGCATTGTAATGCCGGATCGTCAGCAGCGTCAGCCCTTTCTCCAGTTGTACATCGAAGAGATCTGCCGCCGTCAACGCCAGCTTCTCGATCTTGTCGGCACGGTCGTCCAGGCAGACCTGCAGGCTGACCGCGCCGCTTTGCATCAGGTTGGGCTTGATACGCAGCTCCTCGAACAATTGGTAAAGCGCCGCCGTCCCTTTCTCTCCCACGAATGAAAAATCCTTCGAATGCAGGTGTACCAGCACCTGCCCCTGTTTGAGGACAATGATGGGGGGGAGGCCTTTCGCCGTATGGCTATTGATGACGGTGCCCGGCAGCGCGGGGTTGAGAAAACATTTTACATACAGCGGGATGCCTTTATTCTGCAAAGGCTTGATGGTCTTTGGGTGGATCACCTGGGCGCCGTAATAAGCCATCTCGATCACCTCGTCATATCCCAGCTCGCCGATGAGCTGCGCATCGGGGAATTCCTTGGGGTCCGCGTTCATTACCCCCTCCACATCCTTCCAGATGGTCTGGCTTTCGGCATCCAGCATATTGGCAAAGACGGCCGCCGTATAGTCGCTGCCTTCCCTTCCCAGGGTAGTGCTCTCGTTCTCCGACGTCGACCCGATGAATCCCTGCGTGATCACCAGCCGGGTCTCATTGAACAGGGGCAGCACTTCCGTCTGCACCCTTGATTGCGTAAAAGCCCAGTCGATGGCCGCATCCCGGAAATTATCGTCGGTGCGAAAGATATCCCGTACATCGACCCATTGGTTGTCGATGCCAGATTCCGCCAGGTAGGCGCTGATGATGGAGGTGGACAGCAGTTCGCCCACACAGACCACCTGGTCATAATAATAGTCGTAATCCCGCACCGGCTTGTCATGCAGCAGCCACTCCACCTCCGTAAAAAAATCCTTCAGCTGCGCCTCGGCGGCCAGGTAGTTGCTCACCAGCAGGTATTTGGCCGTCGTAAGATGACTGTCCTTCACCTGCTGAAAGAGTTGTAACGCTTCTTCACGATGTCCGCCATAAAAGGCTTCCACTACTTTTTCCAGCGCATTGGTGGTCTTTCCCATCGCAGATATGACCACCAGTATATTGTCCTCGCTGTAGGAACGCAGGATACCGGGCAACTTTTGGATCCTTTCGATGCTGGCTGCGCTGGCGCCACCGAATTTGAAAACTTTATTCACGGAATTATTTGTCTTTTTAGTGGTGTTCATGATTACTTCGTAATTCATCATGGGTGCAAAGATAGCGGCAAGCTGCAAGCCGCAAGCCGCAAGCCAGGCTTTTTTTATGTGTCTGTAATACATAATAGCCCGGCTCGCAGTTCAACGCTCAAAGCTTAGCTCTGATTTTTTTTATATATCTTCGCCCGGCTTGCAACTCAAAGCCCAAAGCTCACAGCTCGCAGCTCAAAGCTCACAGCTCGCCGCTCAAAGCTTGCAGCTTGCAGCTTGTAGCTAAAAAAAACGCGCTATGAATGTGAACAGGAAAGTACTCACGCTCGACGAATTCACCATCCAGCAGCTACGTATGTTCCCCAACGCCACGGGCGAACTGAGCAACCTCCTCCGTGACATGGGGCTCGCCGCCAAAAGGGTCAATGTAGAGGTCAATAAGGCGGGGTTGGTGGACATCCTGGGTGACGCCGGCACGATCAATGTCCAGGGAGAGGACGTAAAAAAGCTGGACATCTTCGCCAACAATCAATTCATGGGTGTATTGAGGCATGGCATCAGCTGCGCAGGCATTGGCAGCGAGGAGATGGATGAATTTGTCGTATTCGACGATGAGATCAGTAATAATTCCAAATACGTCTGCCTTTTCGACCCGCTCGACGGCAGCGGTAACATCGACGTCAATGTTTCCATCGGCACGATCTTCTCCGTTTACCGCCGGGTCAGTGAAAGAGGCAAGCCCTGCACGAAAGAAGACTTCCTCCAGCCCGGCCGCAAGCAGGTGGCCGCCGGCTACATCGTCTACGGCTCCTCCACCATGATGGTCTATGCCACCCGCCGGGGCGTCAATGGATTTACGCTGGACCCTTCCATCGGGGAGTTCACCCTCAGCCATCCGGATATCAAATGTCCTGAATCCGGTAAGGTCTACTCCGTCAACCACGGTAATTTCTTCCAATACGAGGATAGGGTGAAAGCTTACATCGACGCCTGTCAGAAAAAGAACAGGGACAATGGCGGACCTTATACACAGCGTTACATCGGCAGCATGGTGGCCGATGTGCATCGCAACCTGATCAAGGGCGGCATCTTCATGTACCCCACTACCATCGACAAGCCCAAAGGCAAGCTGCGGCTGTTGTACGAATGCAATCCCTTCGCCTTCATCGTGGAAGTGGCCGGCGGGCGCGCCACCAACGGGAAGCAGCGGATACTGGATATACAGCCCACCGAGCTGCATCAGCGGTCCTCTCTCTTCATCGGCAGTAAGAACATGATGGACGAGCTGGATACCTATCTCAACCAATAGCCCGCGCCCGACGCCCACCCCCGCCCGGCATTTATCTATAGCTTTTCCCAAAGCCCGTCGACAGGAATTTTTCCGCATCGGCATCGTCCGCATCCGTGGACAAGCTCACCGGCGTCCACTTTGCCAGCTCCTCATCCCGTATGGCATTGGCCTTTTCCAAAATGGCGATGGCCTCGCTCCCCAGCACCAGGTGCACAGGGGGCTGCGCTTCGTCCGCCAACGCTACCATCACCTTTGCCGCCTTGTCCGGATCTCCCACCGGAATATAGGTGCCGCCCTGGAAAAGAGCGATTCTCTTCCCCACCGTCTCCTCATAGCCTTCCACTGCCGGCGCATAGCTCATGGACGCCCCGGCCCAATCGGTCCTGAATCCTCCTGGCTCAACGCAGGTCACCCGTATGCCCAATGGCGCCACCTCTTTCGCCAGCGCTTCGCTGAATCCGCCAAGGCCAAACTTGGCCGCCTGGTACATCGTCAGTCCCGCATTACCGACCCGGCCGCCGACAGAGCTGATCTGCATGATGAACCCCGAACGCTGCCGGCGCATATAGGGCAGCACGGCCCGCGTCACTTCGATGGGTGCATATAAATTGGTGTCCAGCTGACTGCGGAACTGCTCATCCGTATAGGCTTCCGCCGCCCCGATAACGCCAAAGCCGGCATTGTTCACCAGCACGTCGATCCGGCCAAAATGTTTCACGGTGTCCGCCACTGACTTATACACCGCTGCGCGGTCCGTCACATCCAGCTCCACCGCCAACAGCTGATCCTTGTACTTCGCCGCCAGATCGTCCAGCTGCTGCGGCTTCCGGGCCGTCGCCGCCACTTTATCCCCTGCTGCCAGCACCGCTTCCGTAAGACTCCGCCCCAGTCCCCTGGAACTGCCCGTTATAAACCAAACCTTTGCCATAAAATTCAAGTTTATTATGCCTCAACAACAGCCGTGCCACCGATTTGGTTGTCATTTATTACCTTCCATTTAACCAACATTGGCGCTATATTTGACTACTCTAAGGCACCATAATTCCTAAAAAAATGAAGCTATCCGTCCTGCTTTGCCGTTTTTGCGGCATGACCCTGATGCTGCCCCTGCTTTCCCTTGCCAACCCTGCGTTTGCCAACACCGCGCCTGCCTACTCCCCACCTGCCAACACCGCCCTGTCATCACACCATCCATCGCATATCCAGACATCTGCCGCCTCCATGTCTTCCGACATCCTGCGCTACGTCAACGACCACCGCCGCTCCATCGGACTCAAATCCCTTCAGGCCAACTCCTTCATCTCCTCCGTTGCGCTTGAACATAGCCGCAACATGCTCTCGGGGAAGACCCGCTTCGGACATGACGGATTGCGGCAGCGTATCGAACGCATCGGCAATCGCCTGGGACCTGTCCGCATCGGCGCGGAGAACGTCGCCTCAGGCCCTATGAGCGCCCGCGAAGTGGTAAATGGATGGCTGCATAGCCCCGGGCATCGCAAGAATATCGAAGGTGACTTCAAGCTCACCGGCATCGGGCTGGCGACGCGGCGCGACGGGGTGATCTATTTTACGCAGATATTCGTGCGTTGATGATCTCAGGCAGCGCATACATATTTTTCGTATTTTCACATCATGAAGGGAACGATCATTTCCGTCAAAGACCTCTGGAAAAAATATGGTGATTTCGAAGCCGTAAAAGGCATCAGCTTCGACGTGCGGGAAGGAGAGGTCTTTGGCCTGCTGGGACCTAATGGCGCCGGAAAATCCACTACGCTGGAGATCATCGAAACCCTCCGGGATAAGACCTCCGGCACCGTCATCGTCGACGGATTCCACCTGGACAAGGATCCGGGAGAAATAAAAAAGATCATCGGCGTACAGCTGCAGACCTCCGGCTATTATCCGGGGCTCAACCTGTCGGAGCTGCTGGAGCTGTTCGGCGGCCTCTACAATCGCAGGGTCCGTCCGGCTGACCTGCTGGACGCCGTCAATCTCCGTGACAAAGCCAAAGCAAAGTACAAAGACCTCAGCGGCGGCCAGAAACAACGGTTCTCCATCGCTACCACGCTGATCAACCAACCCAGGATCATCTTCCTGGACGAACCCACCACAGGCCTCGACCCACAGGCCAGACGCAATCTGTGGGAGTTGATCAGGAACATCAGGGACAAAGGCGCCACCATCATCATCACCACCCACTACATGGAAGAAGCAGAGGTCCTGTGCGACAGGGTAGCCATCGTGGATGCAGGAAAGATCATCGCCCTGGACTCCCCGGACAAATTGATCGACAAGCTGGTCGCCACCGGGTTCGAGCGACCGAAAGAAGTCAAAAAAGCCAACCTGGAAGATGTTTTCATCAACCTCACGGGACATGCGCTCCGGGAACAAAATTAGCAAACCACAATTAAACCATCCACCATGAGCCAGTTAACCACCGACCTTCGTTACCCCATCGGCAAGTATGAGCCGCAGCCATTCTCGGAAAAATTGAAGGAAGATTGGCTGAATGATATCAAATTCCTGCCGCAATTGCTGGAGAATGCGATCCTCAACCTGGATGAGTCGCAGCTGCAGACCCCCTACCGAGAAGGTGGATGGACCATACAGCAGGTAGTGCACCACGTGGCCGACAGCCATATGAATGGCTATATCCGGCACAAGCTGGGCCTCACTGAAGACAATCCCACCATCAAGCCATACGAAGAAAAACTTTGGGCCGATATGGCCGACGTGGAGAACATACCCGTGAATATTTCCATCACCTTGCTATATGCCCTGCATACCCGTTGGCATTCCGCAATCAGCGATCTCACCCTCCAGGATTGGCAACGGAAAGTAATGCATCCTGAGCACAATAAGGAGATGACCCTCTGGTACCTTTTAGGCAACTATGCCTGGCATGGCAAACATCACGTGGCCCATATCACCTCCTTACGCGAACGAAACGAGTGGTAAAAATTATGCAAGACCTTAGCTGGAAAACACTTTCCTCCGAATACCTGTACAAAGACACCTGGTTCACCATCCGAAAAGAAACTGCCCAGCGGCAGGACGGACAGATCGTCACTCCTTATTACGTATACGAATTCCCTACCTGGGTCACCGCCCTGGCCCTGACGGAAGATGGGAAGGTCGTTATGGAAAGACAATACCGCCATGCCCTGGCCGAAACCAATTACGAGATCCCCGGCGGCTGCGTAGACGACACCGACCCGGACCTGGAAGCCGCCATCCGGCGCGAGCTTTTGGAAGAGACAGGCTATAGCTTCGAAAAATACGAATACCTGGGAAAGACCTCTTCCAATCCCTCCACCAACAACAACTGGATGCATATCTACCTGGCCACCGGAGGACGAAAGGTGCAGGCGCAGCACCTGGATCAAAATGAAGAGATCGAGATCTATCTTTTCACCATCGATGAGCTCAAACAGCTGCTGCGTGAGAATAAGATCATCCAGAGCATGCACGTCACAGCCATCTTTTACGGACTGGCGAGACTGGGGGAGTTGAAGTATTGATCTATTCTTTCAGATTCACTTTCTCAATTTTCTTTATTTAGTTTAACCGTACACAAAATGTATCACAACCGCACACTTCTACGATAGTGTTCGTACATTAATGCCTGACCGTCAAACCCATACAAATCCGGCATTCATTTAGCTCTTAAAAAAACAAAACCTACCATGCATGCTCAAACATTACATCCGGCTGGCCATCCGCCACCTCTCCAAACAAAAGCTCCTCACGTCGATCAATATCGTCGGTCTCTCCCTGGGGCTTGCCTGCTGCACACTCTTCATACTGTACGCGGTCAGCGAACTCAGTTATGACAGCTGGCACGCCCATGCCGACAGGCTGTACAGGGTCAACGAGGTGTTCATGCGCGACGACATCGAGCAAGGCATGGCAGGCCTCTACGTCCCCCTGGGACCCGCTATAAAAAAAGAATTCCCCGACGTGGAGAACTTCGTACGCATCAGTATGCCGGACGATCAGGTGATCCGTGTCGACGGACAGCTCACCCGCATACCGGTGGGATACGCCGACCCGCAACTCTTCGACCTTTTCTCATTCCCGCTGGTAAAAGGCAATCCCGCCACCGTCCTGAAAGAACCGCATTCCCTCGTCCTGACGAAGGATCGTGCCCTCCAGCTTTTCGGCAGCCTCGATATTACAGGACGAACACTGGAGATAAAAAAGGACAGCACATACATACCTTATACCGTCACAGGCATCATGGAGAACATTCCCGCCAACTCTTCCCTGCATTTCGATGCCCTGGGCAGCTATGAGCTCCTGATGACAGGCGAGAGAAAGAATGCCGCCAATGACTGGCATGCCACCTTCGGCGACGAGACCTATGTGTTATTGAGAGAAGGCAGCAAATTGCCCGCCGACCCGCAAAGACTATTGAAATTCCGTCATAAATACTATCCGGACGAAAAGGATGCAAAAACCAGCTTCGGCCTGCAATCCATAAAAGAATTACATACCAATTCCCGCATCGATGCCGGTCCCCCGGGCACGACCACTGACCCGAAGAATATCTGGATACTGCTGGCCATTGCCGGTGGCATCGTACTGATCGCCTCCATCAATTTCACTACCCTGGCGATCGCAAGGTCGGCAGGAAGGGCCCGGGAAGTGGGCGTAAGGAAGGTCATCGGTGGCGGAAAGGGTCAGCTGATCCTCCAGTTTCTCACCGAGTCGGTATTGCTCACGATCGTGTCGGCCTTACTGGGGCTGTTGCTGGCCTATGCGCTGTTGCCATTTTTCAACCATCTCTCGGGGAAGGAGCTGTCGCTCTCCTTCGGGCGATGGCCGCAGCTGGGATGGATGCTGGCCGGGCTGATATTACTGGTAGGACTGATGGCTGGAAGCTATCCGGCGCTGGTGTTGTCAGGGTTCAACGCGGTGGAGGTCTTAAAAAATAAGATCAGGCTGGGCGGTGAGAATTTTTTCACTCGAAGCCTGGTGACCTTTCAGTTCGTGTTGTCCATAGGGCTGATCATCGCCACCTTCATCATCCTGCGGCAGGTGAATTATATGCGCGGCAAGGACCTCGGGCTCATAAAAGAGAATACCATTGTCGTCAACTCGGCCGATGCCGATGGAAAAAAGATCTACCCGCTTTTTACCCAGGCCCTCCAAAAAAATAAAGAGATCCTGGGCATCGGCGCTTCGCAGATAGGGCTGGGCGAGGGGCAGGGACAGATGGGGGGAGGATATGACTTCAATGGGAAGAGTGGGGGCGCCATCGAATATCCCGTGGATACGGCGTTCATAAAGGTCTTGGGCATACGCATGCTCGCCGGGCGTAATTTCAGCGCCAGCAGGGGAATGGACACTGCCGGGGCCGTCATCGTGAACGAAACCCTTGCAGGAAATGAATTAGGGCTCACGCCCGCCGAAGCCGTAGGCAAGCAGTTCAGGACCTTCAAAGGCAATCAATATAAGACGATCATCGGGGTAGTGAAGGATTTCAACTTCGAGAAACTGGATCGCCATGTACGTGCGCAGCTCTTCTTTATGCCGGCCGACCTCCGGCCGGAAAGGATCTTCGTTCGCATACAGGCCGGTGACCCTACGGCTGCCATCGCCGCCATGGCGGCCGCCTGGAAGTCCGCCGTACCCGATCTGCCGTTCCGCTATAGCTTCCTGGACGAAGACCTGGACCGCTGGTACAAGGCGGAGGCGCGTTGGCGGGACATCATCGGCTGGGCAGGGGGTATTTCTATCTTCCTGGCTTGCCTGGGCCTGTTTGGACTGGCCGCGCTGACGGCCGTCAACAGGATAAAGGAGATCGGTATCCGGAAAGTGCTGGGCGCTTCCATCCTGGAGATCGTACAGCTGCTGACGGGTGGCTTTCTCCGGCTGGTGTTGCTGGCTTCCGTAATAGCATCGCTCCTGGCCTGGTATTTCATGAACAAATGGCTGCAGCAGTTCGCCTATCGCATCGATATAGGATGGTGGGTATTTGGCGCCACGGCCGTGGCGGCGCTGGGTATAGCTGCGCTGACCATTGGCGTGCAGGCCTTCAGGGCGGCAAGGGCCAATCCCGTAAAAAATTTGAGGACAGAATAGCCGGCTTCAAAAAGGGAGCTCACACCTCTCCCACGACAAAGACACTGCCACAGACGACGACCAGGTCCCGGGCCTTTGCTTGGGACCGGGCTGCTTTCAGGGCCTCGGCGACAGTAGGGTAAGTATTGCCTTCCAGTCCATATCGCCGGGCCTGTTCCGCCAGCTTCTCTTCCGGCAGGGCCCTTGGGATATCCGCGCGGGTGAAATAATAACGTGCGGCACGGGGAAGCAGGGCCAGCGCCCGCTGGATGTCCTTGTCGCCCACCATGCCCAGGACGATGTACAGCGCTTCATGATCGGTGACCTCTATCTGCTGCACCAGCTGCCGCATGCCATCCTCATTGTGCGCAACATCCAGTACGACGTCAGGATGTTCGTGTATCAGCTCCCAGCGTCCATGGAGTCCCGTTAGCTTCTTCACATGCTGCAATCCCTGAAGGACGGCCGCCTGCTCCAGTTTCCAGCCCCGCAGGCGTAATACGTGCACGGCTTCCAGCACTGTCAGCAGGTTCTTTGTCTGGTAGATGCCGGGCAGGTCCAGCTGGTAAAATTCCTTGTCATCCGCAAGGGGGCTGGCGGCAACCTCCGCCACCAGGTGATGCCGTTGATAATTCCAGTCATAGACGGATCGTTGCTGATCCGCAAACGTAAGCGCCGCCTGTGCTTCGGCAGCCTTTTTTTCGAACACGGGAGCCGTCTCGGGGTGATGCTCGCCCACGACAACAGGAATGCCCTGCTTGATAATGCCAGCCTTCTCAAAGGCTATCAGCGGCAAGGTCTCTCCCAGCATGTTCATATGATCATACCCGATATTCGTGATGACGGACAGTTCCGGAATAATGATATTGGTGCTGTCCAGCCTGCCGCCCAGCCCTACTTCCACGATGGCGATATCCACTTGCTCCACGGCAAAATATTCAAAGGCCATGGCCACCGTCATTTCAAAGAAAGAAGGATCCATGGTCTCGGACAGCGGACGGATACGCTGTACAAAGTCTACGACAAACGCTTCTCGGATCATCTGTCCGTTCACTTTTATCCTTTCCCTGAAATCTTTCAGATGAGGTGAAGTATAGAGGCCCGTCTTATAGCCCGCCGATTGGAAGATCGCGGCCAGCATATGACTGGTGGACCCTTTCCCGTTGGTGCCTGCCACATGTATGGAAGGGAAGCGCCGCTCCGGCCTGCCAAGGAACTCGCTCAGTGCGATGGTATTGGTAAGATCGCTCCGGTAGGCCGCCGCGCCGACCCGGCTGAACAGCGGTAGCCGGGTAAAAAGATAGGCTAATGTTTGCTGGTAGTCCATAATAGGACGCAAAGATACGGGGAGCTTAATTATGCACCTTAAAGTTGAAGACAAGCGTACCCACGGATTCATCCGCGCCGCCATTAAATTTCACCTGCCTGGCTTTACGGATGGCGATGGCCTTCATGGAAGCATCTGAGGTCGTGGAGCCACGGGGCTGATAGGAAGCGTCCGTTACATTACCGTTCCCGTCTACATGAATATCGACAGCCACTTTTGCATTTTCATTAAAGTCATCGGTAAAGGATGGCAATCCGGTGATATGGCGTCCATTAAGCCCCCTCGAAATCGCAACGCCTGAATTGCCCCTTCCCCCGCCCGTGTAATTATTGGAATTGGGATTGCCGCCCGGAGCGCCCTGGTCGCCGTGACCGCCCGCAATACCCTGGTTACTGCCCGGCTTATAATCGTCGGCGTCGTTGCCACCCGTACCCGTGCCATTGATGCCATGCATCTGCGCTTTAGGCTTTGGCTTCGGTGGCGTAGGCATAGTCTCCGGCTGCTTAACAGGCCTGGCCGGCGTCTTTACCACTTCCTTATCGGGGATCTTTGTTGCATTGGGTTTGGTCACCACCGCCTTTTTGACCACAGGGGCCTCTTCTTTATCGTTATCATTCGTCTCCACATCCTTGGCTGGTTCCTTTTCTACCACCGCCTGTTTGGGTGGCGTATATTTTTCATGGTCGTCCGCGGACGGCTTGCCCGGAAGATAGGGCTGATCCGTTCCCAGTCCCTGATCGCTGTTGCCCAGGTTAACCTCGATCCCTTCCTCAACGGTAGGAGGAACTTGCACCGGCAGGGTCCAGCTGATGGCAAAAAAAAGGATCACCAGTAGGATGCAGATCCCCAGGGTATATCCCGAAGCTTTGATATTCTTCTGTGATTCGAAATTATCGGCCATATTGCTGTGGTTCTGCATACGAAAATACACTATTCCCTAATAACTTAATAACGTATCAAATTACAGGCTAATTGCCGCAGCAATCTTACATAAAATGTTAATATTCTGACCTTCCTGGGCGGGATGGGACAAAAGCTCCCCATTGTCCTGAAGTTTCCCCGGCGGCTATTCCGGCAGGGTCATAGGCCACCGGGCATATTTTTTTAGGCTATGGGATAAAATGCATTCTTATGGCTACCATCACCGACACAGACTTGCGGATCCTGAGTCCCGCATTCAGGAATGGAGAGGACATTCCATCGAAATACACCTGCGATGGGGAAAATGTGAATCCTTCTTTTGAAATAAAAGGGTTCCCCCGGCAAACCGGGTCCCTGGCGATCATCATGGAAGATCCTGACACGGGCCATGGCGTATTCGATCATTGGCTGGTGTGGAATATACGGCCGGATGAAGCCATTCAAGAGAATGATGTTCCCGGCGTTTACGGTCGCAACAGTTTTGGAAATAATGGCTATGGAGGTCCTTGCCCCCCCAAGGGCAAGCATCGGTATTTTTTTCATGTCTATGCGCTCGATGACGAACTAAACCTTCCCCCGGGCTCCTCCAAAAAAGATATGCTGGATGCCATGCAAGGGCATATACTGGCACGGGCAGACCTGATGGGGTTATATCAGAAAAAATAACTAATGCCGGGGGAATTGTCATTGATGGTGCTCCCCTCGCCGGCTCACCTATGATCTTTTCTTATATCTGATGGGATAATGCACATCATAAGCCATTTCGTATCCGGCATTCGATATGACGGCCAGCCTTTTTGCACGCTTTCTTTTGGTCAGGAGATAGATGGTGGCTGCGCCGGCTACAAGGGTCGTGACAGTTGCTAAGGCGATAAGTTGCTTTTTATTCATATAGTGCGCTTTTATGGTACCACTATTACAATCAAAATGCCAAAAAACTCATCCAATCCTATGATATACAAAATCCGGCATCCATTTAGCCAGCTTGGCCACCAACCACTAGCGACGCGTAATGTAGGCCCTCCACTTTTTCTTGCGCAGCGCCTCCGCGATCTGGTGGGCGGCTTTCTCCGGCGAGGCCACCCAGAACTTCCCTTCCCCCTTGGCCATTTTCGTATCCACGAACCCTGGCTGTATGTCGGAAACATAAATGGGCCAGCCCGCTTTTTTCGCCTTCATATAGAGCCCCTCGAAATAAACGCTCTGGAAGGCCTTGCTGGCACTATACGCCGGCGCCTGGCTATTACCCCGGATACTGGCAATGGAAGAAGTGGTAGCCAGCTGTCCCCCCCCATGGGCCACGAAATATTGAAAGGTATAATGGACGATGCTGATAAAGCCGTTGACATTGATCTCGACGGTCTGCCTGTCGATCTCCCAATCCAGCGCATCGCTGACATCGCCATAGCCGGCATTGTAGATCAGTAGGTCCAGTCCGCCCAGCTTCCGGATCAGGGATTGCACATGCGTGATGCTCTGCGGGGTCGTAACGTCAAAACATTCCGTCACGATATGATTGGGAAACTCCAGCTGCAGGGAATACAACAGGTCCTGCCGGCGGCCCGAGACACCTACCAGGTTTCCTTCGCCCGCATAGATCCGCGCGAGTTCCCTTCCGATACCGGAAGTGGCGCCGATGATGATGATCTTTTGCATACCGGGACAATATAGGGATTCTGGCTGATCCCGGTGGTGTAATATATCTCCGCGCTGTTTAATGGGCGAAATCAGCCTCAAATCGACCCTTGATCCGCTCCATGGGAGGATTGAAATATCCGAATTTCACCTGGGGGAATTCTTCCCTGATCAGTTCCATCAGCTGTTTGATCCCCAGGAACTCACCGGTCTCCGAGACGCCGATACGGCCCATATACCAGTCGGGATCGATGTTGAAATTCCGCCATTGGATCATGGTGAGGTCCGTTTCACGGATGAGCTTGCGGAGCGCCTCGTACTCCTCCACACTGTCCGTCATGCCCGGGAAAGCGAAATAGTTGATGGAAGCCCAGCCGCCAAAGCTGCGGACCACCTTCAGGCTTTCCACGATGTCTTCAAAACGATAGTTATTGGGACGATAGTAGGCCTCATAAATGGAAGCCCGGGCGGAATTCGTGCTTACGCGGATGGAGTCCAGCCCCGCCTCACACAAGGCGCGCACTGCGGCCGGCTTGCTGCCATTCGTATTGATATTGATGCTGCCCCGGTCAGTATGCTTCCGCATTTCAAGGATGGAAGCCCGGATGGTCTCCCACATCAGCAGCGGTTCGCCTTCGCAACCCTGCCCAAAGCTGACAATGGGATAGGGGGCCGTCTGGAGGTGAGGGACCGTGAATTCCACGATCTCCTCCGCCGTAGGCTTAAAGGTCAGCCTGTCCTGCGTGGATACGATGGATTCTTCCTGGGGCTGGAAGGAGATACAGCCGATACAGTTGGCATTGCAGGCAGGTGAGCTGGGCACGGGGCATTCCCACCGTCCCATGAAATAGTTCCGGGCAGCCGGGCAATGATAGGTCAGCGCACAGTTATTGGCCAGGTGGTTGATAAGCCTGTTCTGTGGATAGGCTTTGAGGATATGCTCCACGCCGCTGTTGATCACATCCCAGTCATAACCCGCACAGTCCTGCCGGATGTCCTGCTCGATCCGGACAGCGGGGACGTAAAATACGCCATCCTGCCAGGCAGCCGCCGTATAGCAGAACAAGGGCAGGGTAGGAGCGTCCTTTTCCGTCTCATAAGCTGCCAGATAGAGTCCCGTATGCGCCGGAGGAATAAAGGCGGCCACCGCCCATCCCTTTTCGCAAAGACGCATCGCTCCCGTCTCCACATCGATGCCGATGCCTTTCCTGCCGGGCAGCTCATAAAGCGAGCCGCCCTCCGGCAATTCTATCCAATCCTCCTCCGGGACGGGCAGGGCATCCCATCCACTGCGGCCCGTGGCGTATAAGCTCGTGTCTTCAAATATGTTCCCCTTCCCGTCGGAATAAAGAATGTAAGGCGATTTTTTCAGCATTTTCCTAAGTAATGCCTGCAAAATTCGTGAATTTGTTCCAGTTCAGCGAATGTTAGATTTTTCTGCAGGGGAAAGTCCAGTTCCTGGCGGTCGGCAGTGCTGATGCGGATCGAGTCGTAACAGGCTTCTATATCATTGATATGCGTCCACAGGAAGAAGCGGCTTTCCGGCATTCCGGGGACGGTGATGCCGATATGGTGCAGGGACAGCAGCGCCTGTCTGCGCAGGCCCCTTTCACAGTAGAACAGGTAGCTATAGGCAACGCTCAACGAAAGATGGACGATGGCTGTCAGCCAGTTGCCTGCCAGCAGCATGATCAGGCCGATGCCCAGGAAGAAAATGATCTCCACCAGCCGGAAAAAAAGATTCACCCTCGGCTGGAGCAGCAGGTCCTGGCCGGCCATCACGAGTATGAAAATGTCCAGGGAGATCAGCAGTTGGCACCAGAAATAGAGCGGAGGAGACTCCTGGCGGTGGAAATGACTAAGGGCGTGGGTCAGGATAAGTAGGCCGGCGGCGGCATGCAGCCACCTCCCGGAATGTCTTAATTTCTCATGCGTTGGATGGACGACAGGGAGTGATATCGAATCCATGCGGCAGTATTTATCATAGGATGCGGCAAGCGGGACTTTCCATAAGGAAATCCGGAGAACTTATAGCCGCGCCGCATCCTGCAGTCGGGCCTGACAGTAGTCGTTAAATTCTTTTTCCTCCACGTCGTCATCGTCCCCCTCCTCATCCACCACCTCTTTTTGCAGGAGCCGGTTGTTTGAAAAGTCCATGGTAAGCAAGCCGTCCCGTAGAACGATATTAGTGAAATCCGACCAGTCATACTGCCGGCGTATCAATGAATTGATCACTACCCGGTCGCTATCAAACCCGATCTCCAGGGGCCGTTTGGTCTGATATTCCAAAAAAGCCAGCACCACGAACAATCCCGCCAGCCAGGGCAGCACGGGCATGGCCAGCCACCCCAGCGTCGCCAGCAGCAGCAGGTAACGATAACGGATGCGCGCACGCCCCGCCTTTCTGTTCGCCAGGTTGAAGATCACGCCGGCCAGCAGGACCACGGCGATCCCTCCCAGGAAATAGCTCTGCCCGCCGGCATTGCCGGAATTCAATACGGGGACAGCCGCGGAATACAGGAATAAAATGGAGGATAAAAGACAAAGCAAAAAGCTCAGCACGTCGGTGGTACGCTCGCTTTCTCGTTTTAAAATGACCACATACTGGTAATGCATGTTAGGGATTGCTTGCTACCAGCAAGTTACAAAGTTTCCATAAAATGCGTGCGCCCACATTGGCATCCCAATCCGTTTCGCCGACGCCGATCTCATCCAGGTCGAAGCCGATGAATTTGCGACCGCTCTGGACGATCTTTTTGATAAGATAGAAGATCTGCTCCGTTTCAAATCCTCCCTGCACTGGCGTGCCGGTGTGCGGACATAATTTAGGGTCCAGTCCGTCGATGTCGAAGCTGATATATACTTTATCGGGAAGATGCGATACGATCTCGTCGGCGATCTGTTTCCAGCTTTGCCCCTCGAACGTACGCTCCTTGATGTCCTTGTCGAAATAGGTGATGACCTGGTAATCGCTGTTGCGGATATAATCCCACTCCTCCTGGCAAAAGTCCCTTACGCCCACCTGCACCAGCCGCTTCAGTTGCGGGATCTCCTGCAATGCGTTATACATGATGCTGGCGTGGCTGTACACGAAATTCTCATACGACTTGCGAAGGTCGCAGTGCGCATCCACCTGCAGGATACCGAAATCGCCGTATTTTTCTGCAATCGCCTTGAAATATCCCAGGGGCGTGCTGTGATCGCCTCCCAGTAAAGCCACCAGCTTGCCATTCTCCAGCAAGGTGCGGGTCTGCTCATACACCCACTTGACCATATTGGCGCTGCCCTCGTTGATCTCTTTCAGGGATTTGCACATAAAGCTGTTCTTCTCCAGGATCTCCCCTTTTGAAGTGTAGTCGATATAAAGCTCGGCTTCCTTACGCAAATAATCGCTCTTCATCAATACTTTCCTGTCCGGCTGCCGCATGAAGAACCCTTTCTTCCAGGCATCCCCTGTCTCAATATCCAAAAGGTCCACCTGCATGCTGGCCTGGAAAACATGCTCCGCCGCCCTGGCCGTGCCCGCGCCATAGCTGACGGTCACCTCCCAGGGAACGGGTAAGATCACTAATCGGGCATCCTCTTCAGAAGTGGGGAGCCCAAAAATGTTGTTCTTGGGATTGCTGGCTCCGTTTGCATCAAAATGCGATAGATCTGTCATGGTCGTAGAGTCTGTTTACAGAAACGCAGCGCAAGTTAGTACAGTATTAGATATACTCAAAATATGTGCAGAAAAAGAATGTTTAAACGCCGAATGGCCGGCCGTAACCGAGCAAAAGCGAAGGTCTCCATCATAGGCCCCGTCCAGGACGCTTCAGCGTCCGTAAGCGGAGCAACCACTAAAACTTATCTTCTTTACAAAACCCCTTGCTTCCTTACTAATTAGTAAGTATCTTGCACCCGCAAATGAGCACCCGCGAAAATATCATCGGCCTGGCGGAAGACCTCATCCGCACCAGGGGCTACAACGCCTTCAGCTATGGGGATATCTCCGCTGTCCTGCACATTCGCAATGCAGCCATCCACTACCATTTTCCCTCCAAGACAGACCTTGGCATCAGCGTGGTAGACAGGGAATTGGAAAAGATTGCCCATAGCCGGGCAGAATGCTTTACCTTGCCGGCCGACCAGCAGCTGAGAAATGTGGTAGAGTTCTTTTATGCATCCGGCCGGAAAGGATGGATCTGCCTGAACGGCTCCCTGACCCCCGATTATCTCACCCTACCTGAGCCCCTGCAAAAGAAGGTGGAGACCATGTGCCGGACCATACTCGAGTGGATGACGGAATGCCTGGAAAAAGGTCGAAAGGAAGGTTGCATGCGGTTCGAAGGCGCGGCCGCCGACAGGGCGCTCCTGGTAATGTCAGCCTTGCTGTCATCATTGTTGCTGTCACGCGTATTAGGGAGGGAAATATTTGACAGGACGGTCGGCCAGCTATTGAAGGACATCGAATTAAAATCTTTAAATCAATAGATCATGAAACGAGTAGTTGTTACAGGTATGGGCGCTATCACCCCGCTGGGGAACGATCCTGCCTCTTTCTGGGAGCAATTGAAGGCAGGCGCCAGCGGCGCGGGTCCGATCACCCATTTCAATTCAGCTGCTTTCAGGACCCATTTTGCCTGCGAGGTGAAGAACTTCGACCCCACGGGCGCGCTGGACCGTAACGAGATCAAACGTACAGACTTGTTCACCCAATATGCGCTGGCTTCAGCCAGCCAGGCCATCAAAGATTCCGGCCTGGACTTCAGTAAAATGGACCCCTTCGACACCGGCGTCATCTGGGGCAGCGGTCAGGGCGGTATGGCGACCTTCGAAGAACAGGTGAGGGAATACGCCACGGGCCCGACTACTCCCACAGGCGAGCTCCAACCCCGTTTCAGCCCCTTTTTCGTACCCAAGCTCATTGCCAATATGGCTTCCGGCATGATCTCCATCAAATACGGACTGATGGGCATCAACTATACCACCGTGTCTGCCTGCAGCACTTCCAATACGGCCTTTATGGACGCACTCAACTATATCCGGCTGGGCAAAGCTAAGGTCATTATCTCGGGCGGCTCCGAAGCGCCTGTGACAGAGGCTTCCATCGGTGGCTTCAATGCCATGAAAGCCCTCTCCACCCGCAATGATGATCCCACCGGCGCCTCCCGTCCTTTTGATGCTAGCCGCGACGGCTTTGTTATGGGCGAAGGGGCAGGGGCCCTGGTCCTGGAAGAATATGAGCATGCCCGGGCAAGGGGAGCGCACATTTACGCCGAACTGGGCGGCGCGGCCATGACCGCCGACGCCTATCACATGACTTCCACCCACCCGGAAGGGGCAGGGGCCCGGCGGGCCATGGAAGACGCCCTGAAAGATGCGGAAGTGAACAAAGAACAGGTGGACTATCTCAACGCACATGCGACTTCCACTCCCGTGGGCGATCTCAGCGAGATCAACGCCATCACGCGCCTGTTCGGACAGGCGCCAAAAGGACTGATCATCAGCGCCACCAAATCCATGACAGGCCACCTGCTGGGCGCCGCGGGCGCCATCGAGGCCATTGCCAGTATCCTCAGCATAAGGGACGGCGTAATTCCTCCTACCATCAATACAAAAGAGGTGGATCCGGCCATTCCGCGCAGTCTTAACATTTTATTGGGAGAAGCCATCGATCATCCCGTAAAAGTAGCCATGAGCAATACTTTTGGGTTCGGGGGACACAATGGCATCGTCGTATTTAAAAAGATATGACCTGCAGTTCATCCCAATCTCTTTATATTATTATCGATTCCTGACGTAATTTTACAACCAGATATGAAGAAAGTACAAATCGTTATACTGGTAGCGATCGCCGCAGCCGTAGCCATCCTCATCAGCTTTATGGGCAACCTGTCCACGTATGAGACCATCGCTTCCGCCCGGCAAAAGCCCGGCAAGACCGTCACGATCATCGCTCACCTGGACAACAAGCTGCCAATAGAGTACGATCCGGTGAAGAACCCCAACTTCGTCAGTTTTCACATCAGCGATACTTTGGGCAATACGGCAAAAGTGGTCTATCACTTCGAGAAGCCCTATGACCTGGAAAAGGCTGAAAGGATCACCCTGAAAGGGAGGATGAACGGGGACGTATTTGAAATTTCCCGCAAGGACGGCATCCTCCTGAAATGTCCCTCCAAATACAAGGATGATCCGAATGCGGCTAAGAAAGAACTGACTCAAAATTAATGTCCGATCATGGAATATATTGGTGAACATCTTTTGCCCGGGAAGATCGGGCACTTCTTCGCTGTTCTTTCACTGGCCGCCAGTCTTATCGCACTGATCTCCTATTTCAAAGCCACCAACGCAAAGACGCCCGATGAAGCGCAAAGCTGGCGGAAAATGGGAAGGATCGCTTTCGGAATAGACGTCCTGGCCGTGTTCGCCGTACTGTTCACCATCATCTACATCGTATCCAACCGTCTTTTTGAATACAACTTCGCCTGGGAGCACTCCAGCAGAAGCCTCCCTCTCAATTACCTGCTGGCCTGTATATGGGAAGCACAAGAGGGTAGTTTCCTCTTGTGGACCATCTGGCTTTGTGTGCTGGGCGCCATCCTGATAAAAAAAGCCGGCAAGTGGGAAGCCCCGGTGATGACAGTAATGTCCTTTGCCCTCTTTTGCGTGGCCACCATGATCCTGGGGATCTATGTATTTGGCCATAACATCGGTATCAACCCTTTCATCCTTTTGAGGGAAAAGATGACCGGCGCACCCATCTTCAGCCGTGCGGATTATCTCAGCTTCCCGCAGATGAAAGATGGCCAGGGACTGGCCGCCCTGCTGCAGAATTATTGGATGGTGATCCATCCGCCCATCTTATTTCTCGGCTTTGCCTCGACGATAGTCCCCTTCGCCTATGCCATTGCCGGGCTTTGGAAAAAACAATACGGCGACTGGACAAAGACCGCACTGCCCTGGACCCTGTTCTCCGCGGCCGTGCTGGGCACCGGCATCATGATGGGCGCCGCCTGGGCCTATGAATCCCTCAGCTTCGCCGGCTATTGGGCATGGGATCCTGTGGAGAACGCCTCCCTGGTGCCCTGGCTCGTGATGGTGGCAGGCCTGCATACGCAGGTAGTATACAATGCTACGGGGCACTCCCTCCGCGCCACCTACTTTTTCCTGATCACCCAGTTTATCTTTATCCTTTATTCCACCTTCCTCACCCGCAGCGGCGTGCTGGGAGACACCTCTGTGCACGCTTTTGTGGACTCGGGCATGAACGTGCAGCTGGGCCTTTTTGTAGCCGTATTCTTCATTCCGGCCTATGGGCTCTTCATCGCCCGTTATAAAAAAATTCCTTTCATCGCAAAAGAGGAGCAGACGAGCTCCCGGGAATTCTGGATGTTCATCGGCTCACTCGTGCTCTTCCTGTCGGCTCTCTTTATTATCGTGTCCACCTCCCTGCCTGTGATGAACCTTTTCAGAAAAGAAAAGCTGACCACCGGCGACGATCCCACTTTCGCGTACAACCGCGTGGAGATCTTCATCGCCGTCCTGCTGGGCCTTTTTACGGCGGTGACACAGTACCTGAAATACAAAGTGACCGCAAAGGACCATCTCATCAAAAAGATAGCAGTCCCTACCATTGTAGCGCTTACCATATCCATCCTCGTCAGCGTTTTTGGAGGCATCAACTACGATAAGTATGGCGCCGGCTTCATGGTAGCCATTCACCTGGCCATGTTTGCCGCCATCTATTCCGTCGTGGCCAACGCAGCGTATATCTACAGTGGCATGCGCGGCAAGCTGAAGGCCGCCGGCGCTTCCATTGCGCATGTCGGCTTCGGGCTTATGCTGGTGGGTATCCTGTTCTCCTCGGCGAAGAAGGAGGTGCTCTCTCATAATACGACGGGCATCATGCTTACCTTCGATCCCGAGGCCAAGCAGGACCCAACGGAGAACATCACCTTGCTGAAAGGCGTGCGCACCGACATGGGGAAATACTGGACTACCTTCATCGACGGCGACTCGATAGAGCCCCGCAGCAAGGCGCAATACTTCCACATCCGCTTTGAGAAAAAGGACGGCACCAAGAATTTCGATCTCTATCCGCATTGGCTAAAGTCCAACAAGGGACAGCAGCAGATCTCGGCCAACCCGGACAAGTATCACTACTTTGACAGGGACATCTTCAGCTATATCACCGCTGCCGACAATCCGGAACAACGCCGCGACGACACCGTCCGGTTCAAGAGCAATCCGGTCGCCCTGCACGACACCGTATTTTATTCCAAGGGCATCATCATCCTCGACTCCATCGTGGTAAACCCTGAAAAATATCATTTTGGCAAAGGCGATACGGCCCTGATGGCCAAGCTCACTATCATCAGTAAGGATAGTATGCACTATACGGCCACACCTGTTTATTACGTCAAAGACAACCAGGCGCAATATATCCATGACACGGTCTTTGCCCAGAACCTGGCCCTCCGCTTCAACGGGCTGTCCGCAGGCCGGAAAATAGACCTGGGAATAAAGGAATCCGCCGCCATGGTCCCCTTCGTAGCATTAAAAGTTTATGAATTCCCGCAGATCAATATTCTGTGGATCGGGACCATTATTATGATCATTGGCTTCATTATGAGCATGGTATGGAGAAGGCGCCAGGCCCGTGCCCTGCGCGCGCAATAATTTAACATTTCCACAGGGTTACAATAGGCTCTTAAAGGGTATCAACTATGACCTCTTTTTACTAATTTTAAGACGCTCATGGCCCATCGCAACCGGAAATATCTGCCATCTCTGACTGTCCTCGTACTCCTGATGGCGGCGCTAGGCGCGTCTGCACAAGCGGATACAAGCAATATTCCCCGCCCGGAGCTGGGCCCTTACGACACTATCATGGTGCCTGCCAAAATATATAATGGGGAGCTCATCGCCGCCCGTACCCAGGAAATGACATGGGTGACGGCCAGGATGACGGCGGCTTCCCGGAAAAAATGGGAAGAATGGACGCGGTTGCGCAATGCCGTCTATGTCACCTATCCCTATGCACGCCGGGCAGGAATGATCATCAACGAGATGAACGCCAGGCTGGCGCTGCTGGACAAGCCCGGGGACAGGAAAGCCTACCTGGAATCCCGGGAGAAGGAATTGAAAAAGGAATTTTCAGATCCCCTGGAAAAACTCTCTGTATACCAGGGAAAGGTGCTGATGAAGCTGATCAACCGGCAGACCGGCAACAACTGCTACAATCTTATCAAGGAATATAAGGGTGGGTTTACGGCCAGGTTCTACCAGACAGTGGCCTTCTTCTTCGGCAGCAACCTCAAGCAGCCCTATGACCCGAAAGGCGATGACCAGACCATCGAAAACATCGTCATGGAAGTGGAACGCATGTATCACGGCTAGACCGCCACTATATTCGTTTCTTTCCCGTTTGGTCGGCGACCCCTTCTCCGCACTTTCGGCGACCTCTCTTCCGCTTTGCCGGCGACCCTAACCGTTCCGCCGCTGTACTTTCAATCTCCGATAAAAAACATTACTACAATCAACGATGGCTATAGCCGGGCTCCAACATATATCCCTACCGTAGGAAAGGTAAGGCGGACTCCACGGCAGGGTCGACCTCACACCCCTGAATTGCAAGCCCCAGCCTTAATCCCTTCAAACTCGCCTCATTTGTCAAATCCCCCCTCGCCCCATCCACGGGCATCCGACCAGCTATGGCCTGTAGGAGCCTTAAATTCGGGTTAGGGCATTCAGGCACCACAGCCCAATAGCACTTCCTGTTGATGGATGAATAAAAGTCCAGTGGTGCCGAATTTACAGCGACGGAAGGCACATAGCTGTCGGGAATTGCAAAATGAAAACTTACAGCGCCTGAGGTTTGTTTCTCCTCCGCACTTTCGGCGGCCCTAACCGTTCCGCCGCTGTACTTTCCATCTCCGATCAATGGAAGTTTTTTTTTCAACGATAACTTTTATCAAACATTTTCACAAATCTCAACCGTAGGAAAGGTAAGGCGGACTCCACGGCAGGGTCGACCTCACACCCCTGAATTGCAAGCCCCAGCCTTAATCCCTTCAAACTCGCCTCATTTATCAAATCCCCCCTCGCCCCATCCACGGGCATCCGACCAGCTATGGCCTGTAGGAGCCTTAAATTCGGGTTAGGGCATTCAGGCACCACAGCCCAATAGCACTTCCTGTTGATGGATGAATAAAAGTCCAGTGGTGCCGAATTTACAGCGACGGAAGGCACATAGCTGTCGGGAATTGCATTGAAGTACCCAATGTACAGCGACGGAAGGCACATAGCTGTCGGGAAATGCATTATAGTAACCCTGCAACTAAAGGCGCCTAGCTGCAGTCATCAAGCACATAAAGAAACAATATCTATAATTTGCAAATCTTCCCAATAATCCCCGTCGTAGAAAAACCTTCTACGATCGGATTGATCACTACACGCCCGCCGGCAGCGATCACTTCCTTCGCACCTACTATCTGGTCAACCGTGTAATCACCCCCCTTCACCAGCACATCCGGCTGCACAGCGCTGATGAGCTCAAATGGCGTGTCCTCGTCAAAAATGATCACGGCATCCACCATCAGCAACGAAGCCAGCAGGGTCGCCCTGGCATCCTGGTCATTCACAGGACGGCCATCGCCCTTCAGCCGCCGGGTCGAGGCATCCGAATTGACGCCTACTACGAGGAAGTCGGCTTCCCTGGCCGCATCGGACAAAGACGCGATATGTCCCTTGTGGAGGATGTCAAAGCATCCGTTGGTGAAAGAGATGGTCTTGCCAAGAAGCCTCCAGCGTCGCAACTGGTGGAGCAGCCCCGGCAGGTCAAATATTTTCTGTTGAATAATTTGTGGTTGCTTCATTTTTTCTTCTGTTTACTCTGGGCAGGAGGATAAAGCTGGCTACGCCGAACAGGATAAAGCTCAGCAATTGCCCGAACCAAAGGAGCCAGCCCAGTGCTTCCCCGTATGGATTGCCCGCCACACCATAGAAGGCGACGGTCTTTTCCACCAATAATGCATAGGCTCCGATACCGCCCGGAGATACGATCATCCCCACACTGCCCATGGCCAGCACGCTCAGGGCGTCCACGAGGGTCAGATGCCTGGTCTCGCTGATGGCGAAAAATCCAAACCAGGTGCTGAGCAGGTAGAGGGTCCAGATCCCCACCGTATATACGAAGAACAATGGCTTATTCTTCAGGTCCTTTACGCTGGTGAGGCCATGCCAGATATTGACCGCAATTGCCTTGACCTTCTGCACGAGGTTGACATGGGCAAACCGGCGCAGGAAAAAGCGCGTGATAAAAAACAGGATCAGCAGGCCGGCCACCAGGGCCAGGATCTTGATATAGGACACCTGTCCGCTTGCATTGTGGAAAAGGACGTTGAACTTATCGGCGGTGAGGGAATGGATGACGTCGAACTGGAAGACAAGTGTCAGGCTGAACACCGCCAGCAGACAGATGACATCGAAAGCACGCTCCGCTACGATCGTTCCCACCAGCTTGTCGGCCGGTATCTTTTCATAACGGGCCAGGACAGTGCATTTCACCACTTCTCCCACGCGCGGGGCGCCCAGGTTGACAAAATAGCCGATCATGACCCCCAAAAAAACATTGATCCTGGATGGCTTATAGCCCAATGGCTCCATCAGCTGCCGCCAGCGAAGGGCCCGCAGGTAATGGCTCGCCAGCAGGAGAAGAAGAACAGGCACCAGCAACCAGTAGTTTGCCCGATGGAGCGCATCCTTCAATTTTGCCCAATTCTCAGCATTCATATCCTTCAGGCTCAGCCACACAAAAAACGCTGCCAACGCAGCGAAGAAAAGATATTGAAGTATCGCCAGGAGTTTCTTCTTCATACAATGCCAAATTACAGCTTATTTCCTTCTTTTGGAAATACTATCCGCGGAGTGAAACGCTTGGCTTCTTCGAAGTCCATATGTGCATAAGAGATGACGATGACAATGTCGCCCACCGCACCCTGCCTTGCAGCCGGTCCATTGAGACAGCAGGTGCCCGAGCCTCTTTTGCCCTTGATGAGATAGGTTTCGATGCGACTGCCGTTGTTGACATTGACGATCTGCACTTTCTCGTTCTCGATCATGTTGGCGGCGTCCATCAGGTCTTCATCCAGTGTAAGACTGCCGACGTAGTTCAGGTTCGCCTCCGTAATGACGGCCCGGTGTACTTTTGATTTGAGGATTTCTATGTTCATAATTTGGCAAGATAACACTTCCGCCGTATGTAAAGTTCACAAAACGAGCCGGAGGTTCGTTGTCCGAAGGTCAGATATTAGATTTTTCCGGCCGACGGATTAAATTTTTGAAAAATCCGTATTCCGGACATTACGACAAAGACATATTGTCGATCAGCCGGACCTCACCCATGAATGCTGCCACCAGCGCGATGGCGTCGCGTTGGCCGGGGGCCAATGGCTCCAGCGTGACAGGATCGGCAATGGCCACATAGTCCACCCTGAGATCATGGGCCTCCAGAAAAGACAACGCTTCCCAGGTAAGCTCCTCGATTTTCCCGCTGATGTCCGCCACGCCTTCGTCCCAGATCCCTTCTCCCCAGCCTTCCTTCATCCGGGCCAGCGCCTGGTAGATCGCAACGGACTTTTTCCGCTGCTCGTCAGACAATCGCAAATTACGACTGCTCATAGCCAGACCATCCGCCTCCCGTACAATGGGGCAGGGATGTAACAGGGTAGGGAGCCCGATGATCTCCAGCAGCCTCCGAACCACCATACATTGCTGGTAATCTTTCTGCCCCATGAACAGGTGGTCCGCCCTTACGGCTTCCAGGAGCCGCCGCATCACCTGGCAAACCCCCTGGAAATGCCCCGGACGAAAAGCGCCCTCCAGTAGTGATTCCAGCCTTCCGAGGTCATATTTTTCCAATCCGCTTATCCCCTGGGGATAGATCTCATTCACTTCAGGGAGGAAAAGGACATCCGTACCCGCTTTTTCCAGCATCTGAATATCCTTCTCAATCGTGATAGGATATTTTTGAAAGTCCTTAGGATCATTGAACTGGGTTGGATTTACAAAAATGCTGCAAACCGTGAACCCGGCGGTTTTTTTAGATATATCAATAAGTGATATATGTCCTTCATGCAAGGCGCCCATCGTAGGTACGAAACCAATGGATTCACCCGCCAGCCGTTGTTTTCCAAGCCATCGGGAGAGATCCTCCACTTTCTTTAATAAGATCATTTGTCAGCTTTTAATGCCGCGGGGATGGGCCACAGCAACGATTTTACAATAAAAATGCTTAATTTTGCAAACCAAATTGGTCGCCTTATGTGATCAATTGGTTAAGGTTCGTCTCATTAATCAATTCAAATAATGCTACAAAAAAAGCGAATTTTATTTATTGCCAACGAAATGTCGCCTTATTTAGAGCTGACAGAATTTGCAGAGATCGTGAACAAGCTGGCAATTAAATCAAATGAAAGTGGGTTTGAAGTGCGTTGCATTATGCCGCGCTTTGGGGTGGTCAACGAGCGCAGGCACCGTCTTCATGAGGTAGTACGCTTGTCCGGGATCAATGTAGCGGTGGATAATGACGATTTTCCTTTACAGATCAAGGTGGCCAGCCTGCCCAATGCCCGGTTGCAGGTGTATTTCCTGGATAATGAGGACCTTTTCAAGCGGAAGTTCATCTTTCACGACGAGGAGGAGAAGTGGTTCGACGACAACGGTCTGCGCACCGTCTTCTATTGCAAAGGCGCCCTGGAGACCGTGAAAAAGTTCGGATGGCCCCCTGACGTCATTCATTGCAGCGGCTGGATGACGGGCCTGATCCCTTTGTATCTTAAGACAGTTTATAAGAAAGAGCCCGTTTTTGCCCATAGCAAATGCGTTTTCACCATCGGGCAGAACACTTTCAAGGAGAAATTGGGCAATGATTTCCTCAAAATCGCCAATATACACGCCAACATCAAGGAAAAGGACCTGGAGCCTTATAAGGAAGGCAACAACACCGGTCTTTTCCGGGGAGGCGCCACCTATGCCGACGCTATAACCTTCGGAGCTGAGAAGGTTGATAAGAAGCTCGTCGAGGAGTTTGGTAAGATCAGGGGTAAGAAGGTCCTGTCCTTCAACGCCGAATCCGATCTGAGCGATTATTTGCAGCTCTATACGGACCTAAGCAAATAACTTAGCCGGCCATATAATAAATAGGCAGAAATTAACGATTCTGCTTAGAACGCAATTATTATCTTTGCGCTCGTAAGAGAAACCCATTAATACTATTTTAAATCTTTTAAACGCACCATGCCTTATTTATTTACTTCCGAGAGCGTTTCTGAAGGCCATCCCGATAAAGTGGCCGACCAGATATCCGATGCGCTGATTGATAATTTCCTGGCTTTTGACCCCCAGTCAAAAGTAGCCTGCGAGACCCTGGTAACCACAGGCCAGGTGGTACTTGCCGGTGAAGTAAAGTCTAAGGCCTACCTGGATGTACAGGAAATTGCCCGCGGTGTGATCCGTAAGATCGGCTACACCAAGAGCGAATACATGTTCGAAGCCAACTCCTGCGGCATCTTCTCCGCTATTCACGAGCAATCTTCCGATATCAACCAGGGTGTTGACAGGAAGAAGAAGGAAGAGCAGGGAGCAGGCGACCAGGGAATGATGTTTGGCTATGCCAGCAACGAGACAGAGGACTATATGCCCCTGGCGCTGGACCTGGCTCATAAGATCCTCCTGGAGCTGGCTGTCCTGAGAAGGGAGAACAAGGCTATCAAATATCTTCGCCCGGACGCGAAAAGCCAGGTGACCCTGGAATATGACGACAACAACAAGCCCGTACGCATCGACGCCATCGTGGTTTCCACACAGCACGATGATTTCGACACGGAATCCAAAATGCAGGCGAAGATCAAAAAGGACATCATCGAGATCCTGATCCCCCGCGTAAAGGCAAAATATAAGAAATACGCAAAGCTTTTCAACGACCAGATCAAATATCATATCAACCCCACCGGCAAATTCGTCATCGGCGGTCCCCACGGGGACACCGGTCTCACTGGCCGTAAGATCATCGTGGATACCTACGGTGGCAAGGGCGCACATGGCGGCGGTGCTTTCAGCGGAAAAGATCCTTCCAAGGTCGACCGTTCAGCTGCATATGCCACCCGTCACATTGCCAAGAACCTGGTAGCCGCCGGCGTAGCCGACGAGATCCTGGTACAGGTGTCCTATGCCATCGGCGTAGCACAGCCTACCAGCATCAACGTAAATACCTACGGCACTGCCAAGGTCCAGCTGACAGACGGCCAGATCGCCAGGAAAGTAATGGAGCTGTTCGATATGCGGCCTTACTTCATCGAAACCCGCCTGAAGCTGCGCAACCCCATCTACAGCGAAACTGCGGCTTATGGTCATATGGGCCGTAAATCCGAGACGGTGGAAAAGACCTTCACCTCTCCCGACGGCAAGGAGCTGAAGAAAAAGGTGGAGCTGTTCACCTGGGAAAAACTGGACTATGTTCCGAAAGTAAAAAAAGCTTTCGGTCTTAAATAAAAAGACCTCCCGTAAGGGAGGTTTTTCATTTAAATATGAACGAATCGCACAATCCATGGACCATTCTTTCCGAACGTCCCGTCTACGACAATCAATGGATCGGACTGACGGAATACGATGTCATCAACCCGGGAGGGGGAAAAGGCATCTACGGTAAGGTCCATTTTAAGAACATCGCCATCGGTGTCCTGCCCCTGGACGAAGACCTCAACACCTGGCTGGTAGGCCAGTACCGCTTCCCCCTGGACCAATACAGCTGGGAGATTCCCGAAGGGGGAGGCGACCCCGCGGTCCCTCCGGTGGCATCCGCCCAGAGGGAGCTGCTGGAAGAGACGGGGCTGGTGGCCAAAGAATGGACGCCCATCATGGAAATGCATCTCTCCAATTCCGTCAGCGACGAAAAAGCGATTCTGTACCTTGCCCGGCAATTGGAGCAACGCGAGCCGGAGCCTGAAGAGACGGAACAATTGGTCGTCCGTAAATTGCCTTTTGCGGAAGCCTATCGCATGGTGGAACAAGGCATCATCACGGACTCCATGTCCGTGGCGGCCATCCTGAAAGTAAAAATAATGCTGCATGAAGCAATCATCCCTCATCATCGGCCGGCAGCCTCTCATTGAGGCCATCCGCGCAGGGAGGGCCGTCGATAAGATCCTTTTTGGCCGCAACACCAGTGGCGAGTCCATCGGCGAGATCCGCCAGCTGGCGAAAGCGCACGCTATTCCCATCCAGATGGTGCCGCCCGAAAAGCTGAATTCCCTCACCCGGGCCAATCACCAGGGAGTCCTGGCCTTTGCCGGGTTGGTCCAATACCTCGATCTGCAGGAAGTGATCGATCATGTGGTGTCCATGGGGCAGACCCCTTTATTCGTCATGCTGGACGGCGTTACGGATGTCCGTAACATCGGCGCCATCGCCCGCTCCGCCCTCTGCTGCGGCGCCCAGGCGCTGATCATCCCCGACAAAGGCGTCGGCGCCCTCAACGAAGAGGCGATGAAATCCTCTGCGGGCGCCCTGGAACGTATCAACATCTGTCGTGTCAACAGCCTGCTCAAAGCCGTGGATAGCCTGCACCTCAATGGGATCAAAGTATTCACCAGTGAAATGAATGCAAAGAAAAAGGTGTTCGAATTGTCATTCACCGAACCCTGTTGCATCGTGATGGGCAGTGAGGACAAGGGCGTACAATCCTATATACGCAAGGCGGCTGATGAACATTTCTCCATCCCGATGGCAGGTGATTTCGATTCACTCAACGTATCCGTTGCCGCGGGGATCATCTTATATGAAGCGCTGAAGCACCGGTTGGGTTAGGAAAGACTCTTAACGGAACATTATTTGAAGCGTATCTTCTTACTGGCCTTTCCAGCGCTATTACTATTCTCATGCATAAAAAGCAAAAACCTCCCGTCCGTGGAGACCATTACCAGCGGGAGTAAATGGGGCATCCGCATCGGCAGCTCGCCCGCGGCGGTCCTTTTCGAGTTCCCCCTTCCCGACGACATCACCCAATGGCCTTCCGGCGCACCGGATGCAGCGACCATTCATGTCGGCGATCCTGTCAGCGGAATTTATGCAAAATTGCTGGCCATCTATCAGTTGCCCGGATATGGCGGGTATCGGATCATTCTGCCGGATAAGCCATTGGATAAAACCTTCGATCCGGATATGACGACCTATGGCGAATGGGGGTTCTCCATTGCAACGGTGGTGTCTTCCGAAGTTCGTGGGTTATATACAGTGAGATTGTATTTTGACGGCGGAAAGCTGGCGAAGATCTGGTATCAGTATAATGAGGGTGTGGTTTATAATTAAAGTGGGCCCTGTGAATAGCTGGTGGTCTCTGTTCTGGGTGTTATATTTTCCTCAGTCTTCTTTTGGGATGGCGAGAGGTGCCATGCACCGAGTAAACAACCACGTTATCTTCGATTATCTCAAAAACGATCACATAAGGGAATCTGTCTATTTTCACATTGAGAATGATAGCTTGATCATCTATATACCCATAGTTATGAGGTTTACTGGTGAGATCATCAAACTTCTTTAGTAGCTCTTCCAAAAATTCCTCCCCTAAACCCTGTCTTTCATCTTCATAGTGATCGTATGCAGCCTGAGTATCTTCTTTAGCCAAGTCTCTAACTATTACCTTATAGACCATTTGATTTTCTATTCTGGCGGACCAGATTTAAGGTTTCTTCTACTGTATAGGTCTTGCCTTCGCCATTCAGGTGTTTCTGCCTACGCTCATAGAACATCCTTATCTCATCCTGGGTATAAAAATACTCGCCTTCTATCTCATCTTCCAGGATGGTATATATGGCCTGTAGTTTTTTCTCGTCTGCCACATCTATATAGTGGTGAAGTTTCTGTTTTATGCTGGATGGTTCCATCGCTATATTCCTTTTCAACAAATTTAGATTATATAATCGTGGTTAGGAAATCATTCAAAATACTGATACTTAGGCAGTTGGTTTGCCAGACTCCTTCCCTTATCTACAACGTCACAACCCCTCCTGTATCGCCGGCAACTGCAGCTCCTGCCTCGCCTTATTCAGCTGCCGCAATCCCGCCTGCACCAGCCGGAAACAGATGATCCATCCCAATATGCCCAGCAGCACGAACTTCAGGTCCTGCACCACAGGCAACGCCACCAATCCGAAAGGCGCATTCCAGATCATATGCAGGATGACCATCGCCAGAAAAACACGCAGAAAGGCAGGCGCCTGTAACATCTCCCAGCTAAAAGGCCTTTCGCCCTTTACCATCCACAGCGCCGCCGCCGCATTCGCCGTCCACACGATATGCATAAAAGGCGCCAGCAGACCCCGGAGCATAATGATCTCTCCGCCCACGGCGACACCTCCTCCCAATATAAAACGGAATGCATACCCTGCGCTCTCGAAAGCGGCAAAGCCGGTACCCACGGCAGCGCCCAGGAGAAGCCCGTTCAGTATCCATTTATAACGCAGCTGCCGTCCCACCAGCCAGGCCACGATCAACAGCTTGGCCGTCTCTTCGATGATGCCGGCAGCCGAGGCGCCCAGGAAACTGGTGAACAGCTCGAAGTTGCTGAAGAACACGAGGGCCAGTATCAACGAGGCAATACCACCTACGAATAATAGTTGCGTCACTTTGAAGATCGAAATATTGCGGGGGACATTCATCTCCAGGAAGAAGATCAGCGTGGAGACGGGCACGGCAAAAGAGCCTACGAAGATCATCCCCGGGATCAGGTTGATATTTTCAAACTGCTCGAATGCCAGGTAAAGGACGGCGGCCAATATAGAACTGCCTGCGAGCAGTCTTGCAAAAAGCCAGGGCCTTGCCCATTTCACGTCCAGCTCTGCCAGGGACGGCGTATGCCGGATCGTCCCCGTGATCAGCTGCTCTTCCATTTCTTCTGCCGTATGTTTTTTGAACACTTCCGAGAAGATATGCGAGAGGCGGAAATCCTGCAGCTCTTCCAGCCCTATCAGGTCGCTGAACTTGTCACCCAGGCTGTTGTTGGGATGGGAGGGAGGCATATCCTCAGGCATCTGCTATCAGTTTAGAAGGGTAATTTAGCTAAATTTGCCTAATGACACGTCACAACGGAAAGGTCACCCTCGTCGAATGCCCCCGGGACGCCATGCAAGGCTGGCCCCACATCATCCCCACGGAAAAAAAGATCGAATACATCAATTCCCTGTTGAAAGCAGGCTTTGATACCCTCGACTTCGGGAGCTTTGTGTCAGCCAGGGCCATCCCGCAGATGGCCGACACTGCGCAGGTGCTGGCCGGACTGCAGCTGCATGGCAATTCCACGAAGCTACTGGCCATCGTCGCCAATTTCCGGGGCGCGGAAGAGGCCGCCGCCTTCGACGAGATCACCTGCCTGGGTTTCCCTTTCTCCGTGTCGGAGACCTTCCAGCTCCGCAATGCCAACAAAACAGTGGAAGGCTCCATCGCCACAGTCGAGGAGATCCAGGACCTCTGCGTGAAAAGACAAAAAGAGCTGGTCGTATATATATCCATGGGCTTCGGCAATCCTTACGGCGACCCCTGGTCGGAGGAGATCGTTTTCCAATGGGTGGACACGCTCACCCGCCTGGGTATCCGTATCATTTCCCTTGCAGACACGGTAGGACTGGCCACGCCCGAACAGGTGTTTTCCGTGACGGACTACCTGGTGCGACAGCTGCCGGACCATACCATTGGCGTGCATCTGCACTCCACCGCCACCCACTGGAAAGCCAAGATCGATGCCGCCCTGCAGGCCGGCTGCCGTCGCTTCGACGGCGCCTTAAAAGGCATCGGCGGCTGCCCCATGGCGGGCGACCACCTGGTAGGCAATATGGACAGCGCCCTCATGATCCCCTACTTCGAACACAAGGGTCTCACCACCGGCATAGATCACACCGCACTGACCGCATCCTTACAACTGGCTTCAGAAATTTTCGTATAATGGACCTTCAGCTTCCCATACAGATCGACCCGCTGCCGCAGCCCATCGGCTACCCCGATAAGATCATGCTGACAGGCAGCTGCTTTACCGAGCACATCGGCAACGCCCTCAGCGACTGGAAATTCGATACGCTGCAAAACCCTAATGGTATTCTATTCGATCCCGCCAGCGTGGCTTCCTCCATTACATCGTATATGGATGGACGCCCCTTCGAAGAAAAAGACCTCGTCTATTTCAACGAGCTGTGGCAAAGCTGGCAGCATCACAGCCAGTTCTCGCGTATGGACAAAGACGAGGCCCTGCAAGGTATCAATGATTCCCTTGCCCGGGCGCATGCCTTCCTGAAAGAGACCAAATGGCTTATCATCACCCTGGGCAGCGCATTTTCATACAGGCTGCTGCCGGAAGCCCCGGCACAGTTCCTGCCGGGGCGCTATAACCCGGCCGATGCAGGCGGAGCCCCCGTCGCCAATTGCCACCGCGCCCCGGGTCAGATATTCCGAAAGCATTTAATGACCATCGAAGAGATCATCGTAGCCCTGGATACCTGCCTCTACAGGCTCTTCCAGTTCAACCCGGCATTGCGGATAATCTTCACTGTTAGCCCCGTGCGCCATATCCGGGATGGGGTAGTGGAGAACAACAGGAGCAAGGCCCGGCTTATCGAGTCCGTCCATCACCTGGTGAATAAGTTCGGCCGGCTGTATTACTTTCCCGCTTACGAGCTGGTGATCGACGTGCTCCGCGACTACCGGTTCTATGACATCGACATGGTCCATCCGAATTATGCCGCTACCCAATTCGTCCTGGAAGAATTTACCCGTCATTACATCGGCGCCGAATCCCAGGGCATTATGGCGGAAGTGAAAAAGATCGTCACGGCCCGCCGGCATAAGGCTTTCCAACCCGCCACGCAGGCGCATAAACGATTCCTCTGGGACCATCTGCAAAAGACGGAAGACCTCGCCCGGCGCTACCCTTTTCTCGATCTGTCTGAAGAGCTGGCCTGGTTCGCCGGCGCACATTAACAAATTCATAGGGATTTACGTGCGACCTTAGCATATCACATGTCAAAAACAACCACGCAGGCAAAAGCTATCCTGGACTTCTATAAAAAGCTCGATCCATCCTTCTCCATGCCGTCCGGCATAGAGATCATGAATCCCTTTCTTGATCCCCAGGCATGGCGCCTGGCAAAAACCTTCTATGAAAAGTTCTATTCCGACACCCGTCCCCGGAAATTTATCTTCGGCATCAATCCCGGCCGCTTCGGAGCAGGCGTCACAGGCGTCCCTTTTACGGATCCCATCCGGCTGGAAGAGAAATGCGGCATTCCCAGCAACCTGAAAAAGCTGCCCGAGCTGTCTTCTCAGTTCATCTATGCAATGATCGATAAATACGGAGGGGTAAAGCAATTCTATGGGGATTATTTCATCACCGCGCTCTTCCCGCTGGCCTTCACCTGGAATGGGAAGAACCTCAACTATTATGACGATAAGGAATTGTTAAGATCCTCCGAACCTTTCATCGTACAATGCATCCGCCAGCAGCTGGAGACGATCCCCACCACCACGGACAATTGCTTTTGCCTGGGAGAAGGAGAGAATTACAAGCAGTTCCGGCGGATCAATGACAAGCACGGGTTTTTCGGGGAGATCATCCCGCTGCCGCATCCCCGTTGGGTCATGCAATACAGGAGAAAGAAAATGGAAGAGTTTACCGCAGTGTACGTAGAAAAACTATCGGTGCATTAGTATTATTAGTGGATCCTGTCCCCCCGTATCTCCTGCGACTCCATTACCCCTGCCTCATAGTCCAGCCATTCCTTCCATCGCCGGCGCACCGCTTCCTTATCTACGTATGTCTCCGCCAGCTCGATGAAAAGATGGTAATGACCGGCCTCACTTTCCATAAAGCGCCGGTAGAACTGCCGCAGGTACTCGTCATCCAGCCCTTCGCTCAGCCGCTTGAAACGCTCGCAGCTGCGGGCCTCGATGAGAGCGAAGATCAGCAGCCTGTCCAGGAACCGTTGCTCTTCACTGCCACCCCTAAGCTCGAATTCCATCAGCTTGTTCACATATTGGTCCTTTCGCTGGCGGCCCAGCTTCAGGCCTCTTTTGCTCAATTCAGCCAGCACCAGCCGGAAATGTCCCCATTCTTCCGTTACGAGGGGCGACAGCTCCTGCACCAGCTTCTCTTTGGCGGAATAACGCTGGATCAGGGAGATGCAGCTGGTGGCGGCCTTCTGCTCACACCAGGCATGATCCGTGAGGATGTCTTCCAATGACAAACTGGCCAGATCTACCCAGCGGGGGTCCGTGGGCAACTGTAGTCCCAGGATATTCTTCTGTTGAGAGAGCGATTGCATGTGGCGAAATTATGTAGGTTTGCCGGAAATTGGAAACCTTTGAACGAAGACTTCCTCGATAAGAAGCTGCAGGAAAGAAAAGACCAGCACGCTTTCCGCCGCCTGCGACTGCCAGATGGCGCAACTGACCTCTGCTCCAACGATTACCTGGGCATCGCCACCAACAGGCTGATCGAAAAAGCATTGGCCGCCCAGCCAAACCCAGCCGGCGCCAACAGCCAACCCGGCGCCCCTCACGGCAGCGGCGGCTCCCGCCTGCTGGCCGGCAACTATCCGCTCATCGAAGAGACGGAAAGAGAGCTGGCTACCTTTCACGCCGCAGAAGCGGGACTCATCTTCAACTCCGGTTATGACGCTAACCTGGGTCTGCTGAGCTGTCTGCCGCAAAGAGGGGACACCATCCTCTACGACCAGCTGAGCCATGCCTCCATCCGGGATGGCATTCGCCTGTCCTTTGCCCGTGCCTTCTCTTTCGGTCACAACGACCTCCAGGACCTGGAACAACGCCTGCAGGCGGCCCGGCAGGGCGGCACCCTGTTCGTCGTGACCGAATCCGTCTTTTCCATGGACGGACACCTGGCGCCCCTGGCCGAAATGGCCGACCTTTGCCAGCGTCATGACGCGCACCTCATCGTGGACGAAGCCCACGCTACAGGCATCATCGGGCAAAAAGGCGAAGGACTGGTCCAACACCTGCACCTGCAAAAAGCCTGCTTCGCCCGTGTGCATACTTTCGGCAAGGCAGTGGGCTGCCACGGGGCCGTCATATTAGGGAGCCATCGGTTACGGGACTATCTCATTAATTTCTCGCGCCCCTTTATCTATACCACCGCTTTGCCGCCATCCGCCATCCTGGCGATCCAAGAAGCCTATAGCCTCTTTCCGGATATGCAGCAGGAACGCTTGCATCTCCAGACCATCATCAGCCGCCTGCAGGGAGCTACCCTTCCTTTTGAAAAATTAAACAGCTCCACACCCATTCAGGGGATCATCACTCCGGGCAACGAAGCCGCAAGATCTATGGCGACGGCATTGCAGGACGAAGGGCTGGACGTCCGGCCGATCCTTTATCCCAGCGTCCCCAGGGGGGGCGAGCGGCTACGCATCGTGCTGCATGCATTCAATACCGTTGCGGAAGTGGATCAGCTGATCGCCGTACTGCAAAATGCTACGAAGACATAAAAAAAATAAGCCGGCTCACCACTGAGTCCGGCCTATTATCTACCTGAACCACCTGAACTGAATTTAGAGTAGGGTATGAGGGGCTTGCGTTAGTACTGGTACGGCGCGTTTGTGAATGCAAATTTTCATAATCACACCCACATGTACAATACCATTTTGTGGTATTACCACTAGGTGGTAACACTTTTCCGGCGTATACACATACCTAATTCAAAAAAATACTACTTTTAGGTTATGCGTATAATCCCTTTCCTACTTTCTTTGCTGTTAACCACAGCCCTTATCTTCTTTCTCGACAACCAGTGGGGCAAGCTGCCACCCCTGGGCAAATTCCTCAGTCCACAGCATGGTTTCTGGCAGAATGCAGAGGACGTGGACAAAAGCTTTACGGGCGACCTGGCGCTGCCCGGGCTAAAAGACAGGGCCAGCGTCTACTTCGACCAATACCTGGTTCCCCACGTATATGCCAACAGCGAGTCCGACGCCTGTTACATACAAGGTTACCTGCACGCAAAGTTCCGGCTCTGGCAAATGGAGTTTCAGACCTTTGCTGCCGCAGGAAGGCTGAGTGAAGTATTAGGGTCCGGAGAGAACGACAATATCCTGAAATACGACCGCAGCATGCGCAGGCTGGGGATGGTGGAGGCCGCCAAAAAAGCCGTGGAAGAAATGGAGAAGGACAGCACCACCAAAAAAGATTGCGATGCCTATACGGCCGGCGTCAACGACTACATCAGTAATATGAAGGCGGGCGAGCTGCCCCTGGAATACAAGCTGCTGAACTACCGGCCGGAACCCTGGAGCAACCTGAAGATCGCCCTCTTCGTCAAATACATGGCCTTCGACCTGGCAAGCAGGGACAACGATTTCGAAATGACCAATGCCAAAAGCATTTTCAGTAAGGAAGACCTCGCTAAGCTCTATCCCGCCGTCATAGACAGCGCCGATCCCATTATTCCCAAAGGCACACATTTCCTGCCTCCCCTGAAGCTGCCCAGGCCGCCTGCAACGGCCGACTCGCTTTATTTCAATAACAAGGACACTGTCACCGCCATGGAAATGAAGCCGGAGAAAAGCAATGGCAGCAACAACTGGGCCGTGAGTGGAAAGAAGACCCTCAGCGGGAGCCCCATCCTTTGCAACGATCCGCATTTGAGCACGAATCTGCCAGCCATCTGGTACCAGATGCAGATAAGGACGCCTAACTACAATGTCTATGGCGTGTCATTCCCGGGCGCGCCCTACATCGTCATTGGCTTCAATGACAGCTGCGCGTGGGGCGTCACCAATGCAGGTAGGGATGTCCGTGACTATTACCGCATTAAGTTCAAGGATGATAAAAGAAGGGAATACTGGTTCGACAGCGCCTGGCGAACCGTGGAGAGCCGGGTCGATACCATCAGGATCAAAGGAATGCCGGATTTCTACGATACGGTGGTCAGCACGGTCTTCGGCCCCGTGATGTACGACCCGACGTTCAATGGTTTTGCCAACACGGCCCCGACCGGCAGCTACGCAGTACACTGGCAGGCCGACATCCCTTCCAACGAGCTGGCCACCTTCGGACGGCTGCAGGGCGCCGCCAACTACGACGACTACAAAAATGCGCTGGCTCATTTCAAATGCCCCGGACAGAATTTCGTCTTTGCCGCCAAGAACGGCCAGGTCGCCATCTGGCAGCAGGGTGAATTCCCCGGGAAATGGAAAGGACAGGGTCTATATGTGATGCCCGGGGAGGACAGCTCCTATATGTGGAAGGATACGATCCCCGCCGACAGGAACCCCAACATGATCGACCCTGACAGGGGGTTCGTCAGCAGTGCGAACCAGGTGCCCGTGGATACAAGCTATCCTTACTTTCTTGGCAGCGATTTCCCTCCCTACCGGGGCCTGCTGATCAATCGCATGCTGAACCAGATGAGCTCCATCACCCCAGCCGATATGATGAAGCTGCAGACGGAGAACTATGACGTATTCGCGGAAATGGCCAAACCCCTCCTCCTGCGCAATATACAGGAATCGCAATTGGACGAGACAGGGAAAGGCTATCTCAACCAGTTCAAGCTGTGGAAGCTCCGCAACGACCCCGATGAACAAGGGCCCGTGATCTTCAAATGCTGGTGGGATCATCTGCAGAAAGAGATCTATGACGACGAGTTTGCAAAATATACGCTGCCCCTGATGCGCCCTTTCGAAAGTGCCCTGCTGGAAGCTTTGCTGAAAGATTCCACCTACCCCTTTATCGATAATATCAATACGGCCGAAAAAGAAACCCTTCAGCAGGTGGTCACCGCCGCCTTTCTGAAGTCCGTTCCCGATCTGGTGGCGGTCGGTCAGCATAACAAAGCCACCTGGAGTAAATTCAAGGACACCTGGGCCCGCCACCTGCTACGCTTGCCGGCGCTGAGCCGTACGCACCTGAACATCGGCGGTGGCACCCATTGCATCAATGCCGCCAAACAATTCCACGGCCCCAGCTGGCGCATGATCGTACAGCTGACCAACAAAACGGAAGCCTATGGAGTATATCCGGGTGGTCAGAGTGGCAACCCCGGCAGCCCCTATTACGACACGTTCATCGACAGCTGGGCTTCCGGTAAATACTACCCCCTTTGGGTGATGGATATGAGCGAGATTAGAGATAAAAGGATCAAATGGACCTTGCACTTAAAACCCGGTAACCAATGAAATTCATTATAACGACACTCCTGATCGCATTGCTGAGCTTTGTCTGCGGACTTTACCTGCCCTGGTGGGGCTTTGCGCTGGCCGCCTTTCTTGTCAGCGCCCTGATACCTCAACGGCCTGGCATCTCCTTCCTCGCCGGCTTCCTGGGCCTTTTCCTGTTGTGGACGCTGCTTTCCTGGGCGATGGACGCGCCAAACAACAGCATTCTTTCGAAGAAGATCGCCGTACTCCTCCCCCTGGGTGGCTCTACGGTCCTGCTGATCCTTATTACTGCCCTGGTAGGGGCGCTGGTAGGCGGAGGGGCCGCCCTCACGGGAAGCTATATCCATCGCAGGCGTTCCGCTTAGCGCGGATCTGCGGCGGGCAGGGTGAATGTGAAGGAGGTGCCTTTGCCAGGCTCACTCTCGAACCAGATCCTGCCTCCGTTCTTCTCCACCAGCTCCTTGCAGAGGAATAGCCCCAGGCCGCTGCCTTTTTCCCGGGCAGTGCCCGCGGTAGTATAGGAGACGGATTGGTTAAATATCTTATCGTGGTCCGCTGCCGCTATTCCCTGCCCGGTGTCCTTTATTGTCACCGCAACGTTCGCTTCGCCGGCAAGGGTGGATAGACTGATCGTATCCGCCGGCCCGCAAAATTTGATTGCATTCTCCACCAGGTTGCGGATGACCAGGTCCACCATGACCTCATCCGCAAATGCCATCACTGGGGACGTCGCTTCTTCCGACAGCAGCACCACCTGCTTTTTCTCGGCCCGGCCTTGCGCCAGGCGTTTATTTTGCCCGATGAGGGTGCGCACATCGATGTCACGGGCATTCACCTGCATGCCCTCCATCTGGCTTTTGGCCCAGTGCAGCAGGTTGTTCAACAGCTGTGAGGTGCCCACCAGGCTTTCACTCATCTTCCCGCTGAAATGGAGGATCTGCTCCTGCGAAAGTGCCGACTGCTGCAGCAGATCGACGAAGCCCTGCAGGGTGGCGATAGGGCTTCTCAGGTCATGGCCGATGATGGACAGCAATTTATTCTTGACATGGTTGATCTCTTCCAGCTGCATGTTCTTCTTCCGGATCTCTTCATTGCGGCTTTTCAGCATCCGGTTGAGCCGCTGCTTCTGGAAATTGCTTCTGTACAGGAAAAAACAGCCGAGCCCCAGGACGACGGCGAGGGTAAGGTACAGGAAACGCTTTACGCTGTCCCGGGCCAGCTCATTTTCCCGGATGATCCTGTCCTTGTTCAACAGGTCGATCTGGTGCTGTTTTTTCTCCAGCTCATAGCCCGATTGCAGGCTTTTCACCTGCTTTTCTTTTTCCAGTGTGTAAAGGCTGTCGTTCACGGCGATCTCGCGATTCCGGTAATAAAGGGCCAGATCGGATCTTTTAAGCGCCTTATACCCGGCATACAGACTGTGACAGGATTCTTTAATGATTTCGGGCAGATGCAGGTCCTGCGCTTTCTCCAGGCTCATGGCCGCACTCCGGATGCTGGCTTCGTATCCCCCGGATTGGTAATACACCTGTGCAAGGGAATTATATACCCAGGCGATCCCTTCCTCGTCTCCCAGCTTCTCCGAAATTTGCAGTGCCTGCGTCAGGCAGCTCAAAGCCTTGCCGGTCTGATGCAGGTTGAGGTAATCATCCCCCATATTGAGCAGGACCACCGAAAGGTTCATCGAATCATGCGCCTGCTCGACGAGCCGGCGGGCACGTTCATTATAATCCAGGGCCGAGTCGAACTTATGGTCGTTTTTGAAGACGTCGCCCATATTGATGAGCATAACAGCTACCCCTGTCCGGGTCGTGTCGGCTTTGTCATGTTCGGCTATCTGCAAGGCCATCCGGAAATATTGCAGCGCCCTGGGGTAATCTTTCATGGCCGCATATACAATACCGATATTCGAATAATTATTCCCTGTAAGCCCTTCCATATGCAGCTTTTCGCTGATCCTCAGCGCCTGCAGGTGGCACTGCAGGGCTTCGGGGTATTGTCCTTTCGTGCCGAGCGCGACGCCTTCGGTGAGGTAGGCAAGGGCCATCCCTTTCTCATAATGCGCCTTTTCAGCAGTCGCCAGCGCCTGCGATCCCATCAACAGGGCGCTGTCAGGATCTTTATTCCAATAGTACCGGGAAACTGCGTAGCTGAGATTCACCCTGTCGGTATCTTGCTGTGCAGCCTGCAATTTCACCAGCAGGCTATGAATGTCGAAAGGCTGCGCCATTGAAAGGAAGGGGCACACCAGCAGCAGTATGTAAATAAGGGTAGGGATTCGGGGGTACAACGTGTTTGGATTTGTCGTAAAATATGAAATTATCTTAATAAGTAGTAACCATATTTGTATAAAATATGCCGTAAAGACAATTTCGGCATACGTTCGCAAGGGGTTGCTTATATTCGCCCGATAACGCTGAACCCGCCCATGCAAAAGTCCCTGATCCTGCTACTACTGTGTTATTGTACTGTGCTTCCCGATGCCCGCGCAGTCCGGATCTCCGGATCCGTGACGGACGATAAAGGCAATTTCCTGGCTTATGCGTCCATCCTGGTTAAAGGCAGCACCCGCGGCGTCACGGCCAATAATGAGGGCAAATATTTCCTGGACCTTTCCCCCGGCGCCTATACGCTGGTATGCCAGTACGTAGGGTATACCCGCCAGGAAAAGAAGATCACCGTAGGGCAGGAAAGCCAAAAGGTTGACTTCAGCCTCTCCCTTCAGCAGCTCAGCATGGCGGATGTTGTCGTCCGCCCCGGCGGAGAAGACCCGGCCTACGAGATCATCCGGCACGCCATCAAAAAACGGAAGGATTATGAAGCGCCACTGGACTCCTTCACCTGCGAAGCCTATATCAAGACCCTGGTCAAAAGCCGGAAGGTCCCAAAAAGAGTATTTGGCCAGAAAATAGAGGAAAAGGACAAGCAGGAGATGGGCGTCGACTCGGCCGGCAAGGGGATCATCTATCTCTCTGAATCCCTGACAAAGCTGTCCTACAAGCGGAGACCTGAAAAGATCAAGCTGGAAGTGCTTTCCGGTAGGGAGAGCGGCTCCAACGGCTATGGCTTCAGCGTCCCTACGTTCATCAGCTTCTATAATAACAATGTCTATGTGCTGCCCCGGCAGCTGAACCCCCGGGGCTTCATCTCACCCATCGCCGAATCCGCCCTTCATTACTACCGCTATAAGTACCTCGGCTCTTTTTTCGAAGACGGCAAAGAGGTCAATAAGATCCAGGTGATCCCCCGCCGGAAATATGAACCCCTGTTCTCCGGCACCATCGACATCATAGAAGGAGAGTGGAGGATCCATGGCCTTGATCTGCTGCTGGTGAAGGAATCACAGCTGGAAATGCTGGATACCCTGTCCATCCGCCAGATCCATGCGCCCATCGGGGACAACGTCTGGCAGGTGAAGGACCAGGTGGTGTATTTTACTTTCAATATCATGGGCTTCGACGCCGTAGGTAATTTTCTCAACGTATACAATAACTATGACGTCGCCCCCCGCTGGCGCAAAAGATGGTTCAACAACGTCCTGATGAAGTACGATACGGCGGCCAATAAGAAGACCCGGGCTTACTGGGATTCCATCCGCCCTGTGCCCCTGGAGCCGGAGGAGGCCACCAACTATACGATCCGGGACAGCATCTACAGGAGCGGCCTGGACTCCGCGGGGTCGAAAAGGAACCGCGATTCCATGCTGACCCGGCAGGGGCCCGTAAAGCTCAACCAGATCCTCACCAAAGGCTTCAATCGCAGCAATTTCCGCCAACCCTTTCCTTTCCGATATGAAATGCAGCCATTACTGCCGAACATGGGATACAATACGGTGGAGGGGATCAATGCCAACATCGATGGTTCCTTGTCCAGATCTTTCAATAAAGGCGCAAGTGTGCTGGCTTTGGACCCTCATATCCGGTATGGTTTCCACAACACGCGCCTGAATGCCTGGGCCGCCCTTTCACTGCGCCGGCGGTCCGTCATAGGAGAAGGAGACGACCTCTCCTCGCTGGGCCAGACCTGGAGCCTCTCCGGGGGCCGGCGTGTCGAACAGTTCAACCCCCATCGACCTATTTACGAATACGTCAACAGCCTGTATACCCTCTTATTCAGGCGCAATTACATGAAGATCTATGAGCAGTGGTTTGGCCGGCTGGACTACACCGTACACATGGACAACGGGCTGGTGATAAAAGCGAACGCCGCCTATGAGGACCGGCTGCCCATCAATAATACCACGGGCTATTCGCTCATTAAATACAAGGACAGGGAATTTACGCCCAACTACCCCTTTGAAAAGCTCAGCAGCCAGTTCCCAAGACACCAGGCCGTCCTGTCCGGGGTGGAGGTCGAATACCAGCCCGGGCAGCGCTTCATCGAATTCCCCGGCCGCAGGGTTGCGATTGGAAGCAAATACCCCACCTTCTCCCTCGCTTATCAAAAGGGCTGGAGCGGTCTGCTGGGCAGCGACGTCAATTTTGACAAATGGCAGTTCTCCGTGTGGGATGATGTGAATTTCAGGCTAAAAGGTCTGCTACGGTATAACCTGGGGATCGGCGGATTCATCAATGACCGCAGTGTTTTTATCCAGGATTACCAGCATTTCAATGGCAACCAGACCATCATTGCCAATCAATATCTCAACGGCTTTCAGCTGGCCCCATATTATGGCAACAGCACGACGGCCGCATTTTATGCCACAGGGCATATCGAGCATCATTTCAATGGCTTGCTGACCAATAAGATCCCCCTTTTCCGCCGGCTGAACTGGTATCTCGTGGCAGGCTCCAATGCCTTTTATGTCAACCAGGATAACAACTATACGGAAGTCTTCGGCGGGCTGGAGAATATCCTCAAGCTTTTCCGGGTGGATGTGGTGGCGTCCTTTCTCAATGGTCATTATGGGCAGACGGGCGTGCGGCTGGGGCTGGGTGGACTCCTGGGATCAGCCTTCCGGGCCAGGAGACGGTAAATTCGAAATTTCGTATCTTCGCGGCATGGCCGCCGCTTTACACAACAGAGTTTCCCAAAAGGAGCTGAAAGCACGATTATACCAGGAGACCGAACCCCGCATTACCCTCTCTTTTTACCGTTATTTTCCCGTTGCTGACCCCCCGAAGTTCCGCGACGAGCTGTATATAGCCCTGGAGGATAAAAAAGTCTTTGGCCGGATCTACGTCGCCGCCGAAGGGATCAACGCCCAGATCAGCGTGCCCCGGTCCAATTTCGACAGCCTGGCCGCCTACCTGCGCGGCCTCGCCGGACTGGAAGACCTTCGCCTCAACATTGCGGTGGATGACGATGGCAGGTCGTTCTGGGTGCTGAAGATAAAAGTACGGGAAAAGATCGTGGCCGACGGGATCGACGATCCATCTTTCGATATGGGAAAGAAAGGTAGATATGTGGATGCGGAGCAGTTCAACCGGCTGACGGACGACCCGGACACCATCGTCATCGACATGCGGAACCATTATGAATACGAGGTCGGTCATTTCGACAAAGCGCTGGAAGTGCCTTCCGATACCTTCAGGGACCAGCTCCCCATGTCCGCCGGCATGCTGGAGGAGCATAAGGAAAAGAACATCATCATGTACTGTACGGGAGGCATCCGCTGTGAAAAAGCCAGCGCTTACCTGCTCCATAAAGGCTTCAACAATGTCTTCCACCTGGAAGGTGGCATCATTCATTATGCCAACACCGTAAAGGAAAAGGGGCTGGAAAACAAGTTCAGGGGCAAGAATTTTGTCTTCGACGGCCGCCTGGGAGAACGCATCAGCGATGAGATCATTGCCCGCTGCCACCAGTGCGGCCAGCCCGCCGACACCCATACCAACTGCCGGAATGAGGGCTGTCACCTTTTATTTATTCAATGTGCCGATTGCGCCGCCCGCTACGACGGCTGCTGCAGCCCGTCCTGCCAGGAGACCATCCACCTTCCCGAGGCTGAGCAAAAGGTGCGGCGGAAAGGCATCGATAAAGGCGCGCATTTCTTCAATAAGTCAAAAGCCCGCTTGCGTCCGTCCCTGGCCCCGCCTTCGTCGGGGGAAGAACCCCTCCAATCTTGACAACACATTCGTGAAATTTCTATACGAGAGGAATTTTTGTCCTATTTCCGCGGATATATTATTTCGTATGATAATATTAAGGGGCTTCGGCATTTAAATGCGCATGCTTTATTTTTTCGTAGTGGTCAATCTAAATAAAACTGTAATTTGTACGTTTAATCACTTATCTGATTAGCGCAAAACCCTTAAGGCTCTGATACCATGCACACGGCTGTAAAGAAGATCACCGTTTTTCAGTCCTATGTTAAAAACATTGGATACAAGCCCTCTCTTGGGAGCTATGAAAAAAGGAAGCTGGGGATCTTCAACCTCATGAATTTTGTCGGGCTGCTATCAGGTGTCATCATTCCCATCGTCATCCTGCTGAACAAGGAGAATATGCCGGCCTACGCCTGGCTCATCGCCTGTAGTCCTACGCTCATCAGCCTGCTGGTGATGACCCTCACCCATCATCAGCAACATGAGCTGGGCCGTACCTGTTTTTTCACGCTGTACCCCGTGATGACCTGCGTGGTGTATGCCGTCCATATCGACCTGGGCATCGAGTTCTTTTTTGTCCTTTACGGCGTCTTATCGGTCTTCTTCCTCCGGAAGCTATACAATATCATCTTTTGCTTCACCTTATCCATGGCCTGCTATTTTTCAGAGAACACGTTCTGGAATACCTATATCTATCGCCTGGAAGAAACGCATTATTACTTCTTTATCTTCAACCACCTGCTGGCGCTTTTATTCATTTTCTCCGGTCTGCTGCTGATCAAGAACGAGAACAGCAGGTTCCAGCAGGAGAGCCATGAGAAGAATTTCCAGCTGCGCCGCAGCAACCTCAAGATCCTGCGGCACAAGGCGGACATCGCGGAGAAAGCCGCCCTGTTGCAGGAGCAGACCCAGCAGCTGACGGAGCTGAATACCCTCAAGAACAAGCTGTTTTCCATCATTGCCCATGACCTGAAGAACCCCCTCTATGCCCTCCGTAATCTTTTCCGGAATATCCAGCGGTATGACCTGCCCGGGGATGAGATCAAGATGCTGGTGCCCGATATGGTCAACGAGCTGAGCTATACGACGGGATTGATGGAGAACTTACTGCAATGGGCAAAAAGCCAGATGTACGCAGAGGCGGTAAAGCCACAGATGCTGGACATTTCCAAGATCACACATGAAGTATTGCAATTGCTCCGTCTGCAGGCGGAGGCAAAAAATATTTATATCCGCAGCAAGCTGGAGCGGCCGGTTTTTGTCTATGCCGACAAGGATATGATCAACCTGGTCCTGCGCAACCTGTTGTCCAATGCCATCAAGTTTACGCCCGACAAGGGCACCATTTCCATCGAGGCCCGGGAAATGCGCAGCCACATCGAAGTGTATGTTCAGGATACAGGTATGGGCATCTCGGAAGAGGTCATTCAGAAGCTGATGGTGGAAGACATCTATTACACCACCAAAGGGACGGATGGCGAAGCCGGCACGGGCCTGGGCCTGATGCTGTGTAAGGAATTCCTTTCCAAGAATGGAGGCCGCATGCACGTCCAGAGCGAGCCCGGCAAGGGCAGCATTTTTTCTTTCACATTGCCGAAAGGGGAAGAGTCAGCTTCCGGGATCGCATGAATCAAGGCGCCTTCAGCTGAGATTGCTTAAAGAAAGCAACGCACGCTGGTATGTCTCCTCATCACTCAGCGCCTGCGGCTTGAAGGGCTGGCCAATCACTTTTTCATACAGTTCAATATACCTGCCACTAATGGTTTTCACCCATTCGTCGCTCATTTCCGGGACAGTTTGTCCTTCCTTGCCCATGAAATTATTTGCGATCAGCCATTCCCGGACGAACTCCTTGCTCAGCTGCTGCTGCCGTTCGCCCTTCTGCTGACGCTCTTCGAAGCCCTCCGCATAAAAATAACGGGAGCTGTCAGGCGTATGGATCTCATCCATCAGGTAGACAGTGTCGCCTATCTTTCCAAATTCATATTTCGTATCCACGAGGATCAACCCTTGTTTGGCGGCGATCTCTTTTCCCCGTTGGAACAGGGCCAGCGTATATTTCTCCAGCTGGCTGTAATCCGCCTCGTTCACCAGTCCCCGGCTAATGATCTCGCTGCGGGAAATGTCCTCGTCATGCCCCACCTCTGCCTTGGTGGAAGGCGTAATGATAGGGGAGGGGAAATAGTCATTTTCTTTCATGCCCTCGGGCAGGGCCACGCCGCAAAGCTCCCTTTTGCCGGAATGGTAGGTCCTCCAGGCATGCCCCGTCAGGTTGCCCCTTACGACCATCTCTACCCGAAAAGGGTCGCATTTACGGCCGATGGCAACGTTGGGAGCCGGGGTATCCACCAGCCAGTTGGGACAAATATCGCTGGTAGCCTTTAGCATATATGCAGCGATTTGATTTAATACCTGTCCTTTATAAGGGATGGGGCGGGGAAGGATGACGTCGAATGCGGAGATACGGTCCGATGCGATCATTACCAGCCAATTGTCGGCAATGGTATAGACATCTCTTACTTTGCCGCGATAGAAATTCGTCTGATGAGGGAACTGCAGTTGCTTCATTTATCGTAATTAGGGCCCAAAATTAAATTTTCATTCCTACATTACAATCAGTATTTTAGTCATACGTTTCAAATCTTATCACGAAAACTTGCGCTATGGGAAAATATTTGACCAAAGCCGGCACTTTACTGGTAGCCGTCTTTTCCTGTTTTATTACTTTTGCCCAGACCTCTGTCACCATCACCGGCCACATTCAAAATTCGCAAACCAAAGAAAGGATCCCCGCGGTATCTGTCTCCCTCAAAGGATCAGGTGCCGGCACCACCACCGATGACAAGGGGAATTTTAAACTGACGACTACCCGGCAGCCGCCGTTTGTGCTGGTATTTACTTCCGTGGGGTTTGAATCAAAAGAGGTGACAGTCACAGGCACTTCCGAGATCAATGTAGACCTTACACCCGGCTCCATCCTGGGGACGGAAGTAGTAGTCTCCGCCAGCCGCGTACAGGAAAGCATACTTGCCTCTCCTGTTTCCATCGAGAAACTAAATGCCACGGCTATCCGTCAGATAGCGGCTCCTACATTCTATGATGCGCTGCCCTCCCTGAAAGGGGTGGAGACCAGCGTACAAAGCCTCACCTTCCGCGGAGTGACGACACGAGGGTTCAATGCCAATGGCAACACCCGTTTCAACCAGTTCATTGACGGGATGGACAACCAGGCCCCCGGTCTGAATTTTTCCGTCGCCAATATCGTAGGCCCTTCCGACCTGGATGTGGCCACCGTGGAGCTGCTGCCCGGCGCCAGTTCCGCACTTTACGGCGCCGGCGGTATGAATGGTACCCTGCTGGTGACGAGCAAAAGCCCCTTCGAATACCAGGGGCTCAGCGTCAAGCTGCAGGGCGGCGTCAACCATGTGGGGAAAAAGCAGCAGTCCAGCCTGGGTTTTATTCCGGACCTGTCCGCCCGTTATGCCAAAGCCTTTGGAAAGTTTGCTTTCAAGCTCAGCGTCAGCTGGCTGCAGGCCGATGACTGGCAGGCGAATGATTCCACTAATTTCAACCGGCTGATGCTGAAGACCAAGCCCGGTTTCAACCACACGGCCGACCCAGGCTATGACGGCGTCAACGTATACGGCGATGAGATCAATACCACTTTTGGCCCTACAGGCGGAGCGCTGAATGGCGTCACCGTCAGCCGCACGGGCTACAAAGAGGCCGACCTGGTGGATTACAGGACCAAGAATTTTAAAGGGACGGCGGCTATTCACTACCGCCTGACCGATAACACAGAGGCCATCCTCCAGGGTAACTATGGCTCGGGCACCACCGTGTACACCGGTTCTGACCGCTATTCCCTGCGGAACTTCAACATAGGCCAGTATAAGCTGGAAGTGCGGGGGAAAAGATTCTATGTAAGGGTCTATACTACCCAGGAACGTTCCGGAGAAGCCTATAACGCCACGGCATTGGGCACGCTGCTAAATGAGGCGTATAACCCCAGTGCAAAGTATGACAACGCAGGCAACGTCATCGGGGGCTGGTTCGCGGAATATGCCTTTGTATACAACACGGCGAGAGCCGGCGGAGCATCTGACGCCCAGGCGCATGCGTCCGCCCGCGCCTATGCGGACAGGGACAGGCTGCAGCCCGGCAGCGCGCCATTCAACACGACAAAGAACACCATCACCAGCAACTACATCGGGTTTGGCGCAGGCCGCAATGGCGCCAAGTTCAATGACAAGACCAACCTCTATCAATACGAAGGCATGTATGATTTCACCGATCATATAAAGGTGCTGGAACTGCAGGTCGGAGGCAGCTTCCGTCACTACTCCCTCGGGTCCAACGGCACGATCTTCGCCGACAGCGCCGGCCGCATCGGCACCGACGAGATCGGCGGCTTCCTGCAGGTGGGAAAGAAACTGGTGAACGACCGTATCCACCTCATCGGCTCCATCCGGTATGACAAGAACGAGAATTTCGACGGCAGGGCCACCCCCCGTATTGCGGCTGTGTTCACAGTGGCTCCGCAGCACAATATCCGCCTGTCTTACCAGACGGGCTATCGCAATCCCACCAACCAGGACCAGTGGATCGACCTGCCCATCCGGGCCAACACCCGCCTGATCGGTGGACTGCCCGCGATCATCAATGATAAATATCATCTGAATACCAACAAAGGCTATACCCAGGAGAGCCTCGCTAAATACCAGACGACCGGAAATCCGGCGGACCTGCAGCAATATACTTTCGGAAAGTTCAAGCCGGAGACCGTGGACGCCTACGAGATAGGGTACAAGGGCCTCATAGCGAACAGGCTGCTGATAGACGCGTATTATTATTACGATCGTTACAAGGACTTCCTTTCCTACCTCGTCCTGATCCAGCCCGGCAGTGCGGGCCTGGCCAATCCCAATATCTTCGCTACCTATGTCAACAACCCCAACAAGGTGACTACGCAGGGCGCGGCGCTGGGACTGGATTACCTGATGGACAACTGGGCCGTATCCGGGAATTTCTCCTACAACGACATCACGAAGGACGAGGGACTGGCCAATAGCTTCAACTCCCCGAAATACCGGTATAACCTGGGCCTGTCCAACAGGAACGTATATAAGAATATAGGGTTCAACGTCACCTATCGCTGGCAGGACGCTTTCTTATGGAACTCCAGCTTTGCTACTGGCAACGTAGCTGCCTTCGGCACCGTGGACGCACAGGTGAGCTACAAGCTGCCAGCAGTGAAGACGATCATCAAGCTGGGCGGATCCAATATCACCAATCACTATTACCAGACTTCCTTTGGCAATCCTAAAGTAGGGGCCGTATACTATTTGTCGTTGACCTTCGACGAAATGATCAAATAATCCGCCAAAAAAAAGGCCGAAAAAGGGTTGGCAACGCCAACCCTTTTTCGGCCCCACAAGAAAAGCCCGGCGTGAGCCGGGCTTTTCTTGCATCTATACGTTGAATCTAAAATGCATCACGTCCCCATCCTTCACCACATATTCCTTCCCTTCTATCCTTAGCTTCCCATTGTCCCTTGCCGCAGCTTCCGACCCGTACTGGATGAAATCATTATAAGCGATCACTTCCGCCTTGATAAACCCTTTCTCAAAATCCGTATGGATCACGCTGGCAGCCTGCGGCGCCTTCCAACCTTCATGGATCGTCCAGGCCCTTACTTCCTGCACGCCCGCCGTAAAATACGTAGCCAGGTTCAGCAGCTTATAGGCGCTGCGGATCAGCTTATTCAGGGCAGGCTCCTTCATTTTGTACTCTTCCATGAAGAGTTCCCTGTCCGCGGGGTCTTCCATTTCCGCGATCTGCGCTTCGATGGAGTTGTTCATGATGATGACCTGGGCGTTTTCCCCGGCAACGGCAGCTTGCAGCGCTTCGGAGTATTTATTGCCCGTGTGCATCGACGCCTCGTCCACATTGGCTACATACAGCACCGGTTTTTCCGTCAGCAGGAAAAGGTCCGCAATGGCCGGACGGTCCTCTTTCGCCAGGTCCAGCTCCCGGATGCTCCTGCCTTTTTCCAGGTGCTCCTTACAACGTTTTAAGACCTCATATTCCGCCTTTACTTTGGGGTCGGCCGTCTTCAGCAACTTCTCCGTGCGGCTGAATTTCTTTTCCACACTTTCCAGGTCCTTCAGCTGCAGCTCCGTGTCGATGATCTCCTTGTCGCCGACGGGGTTGATGGCCCCTTCGTCCCGGAGGATATTCTCGTCCTCGAAACAGCGGATCACGTGTACGATGGCATCCACTTCCCGGATATTGGCCAGGAACTTATTGCCCAATCCTTCCCCCTTGCTGGCGCCTCTCACCAGGCCGGCGATGTCTACGATCCCCAGCTGGGTGGGGACGATGCGGTGGGGCTTCACCAGGTCCGATAGCTTGTGCAGCCGTTCGTCGGGTACATCCACCAGCCCCGTATTGGGCTCGATCGTGCAGAACCGGTAATTGCTGGCCTGCGCTTTGGCGCTGTTGCTGACGGCATTGAATAAAGTCGATTTCCCTACGTTGGGTAATCCTACGATCCCTGCTTGTAAACCCATTATATTCTTTTTTTTTGAAACGGACCAGAGGCCCGCGTCCCAATGGGACAGACATAATATCCTTCCGGAAAACAGGTTATTTTTTACGATCACCGGTTTTCCGTATATTTTTCGGCCGCGAAGGTAGCTAATTTATAGGCAATTAATGCTATTTTTATCGCATGGCATTAAGCAGGATATGGGCCGCCTTCATCATTATTTCCGTGCTCGTGGCGGGCATAAAATACGTTACTTCACCCGCGGACAAAGACATTTTCGCTGCCATGGTGATCGGTAAGGCAAAAGACACCATCCGGGTCGCCCAGCCGCTTCCTCCAACGGCCGCCCCTTCAACGGTCACCCCCTCAACGCCCCCCGCTTCAACGGCCACCCCGTCTCCCGTTCCGGCGTCCAATCCCGCCTCCTACAGGCTCCAGGAAGCCGATGGCGTGATCGAGACCTGCAAATCCGCCGTCAATCTGTCCCTGGGACTCATCGGGATCATGGGCTTCTTTATGGGCCTGATGAGCATAGCCGAGCGGGCCGGAGGGATCCAATTGCTTTCCCGCATCATCGGTCCTTTCTTTTCAAAGCTTTTCCCCGAGTTGCCCCCGGGACATCCCGCCATGGGACATATGCTGATGAACTTTTCCGCGAATTTCCTGGGACTCGATAATGCCGCTACGCCTTTTGCGCTCAAAGCCATGACCAGCCTCCAGGAGATCAATCCCGACAAGGACCGGGCCTCCAATTCCCAGATCATGTTCCTTTGCCTGCATCAGTCGGGGCTGCAGCTGGTACCCGTGAGCATCATCGCCCTGCGGGCTTCCATGAAGGCCGCTAATCCCACTGACGTATTCATTCCCATCGTCATCGCCACTTTCGCCGCCACGCTGGCTTCCCTGCTGATCGTCTCGTTCAAACAACGGATCAATATCTTTCAGCCGGCCATCCTGGTCTGGCTGGGAGGACTTTCCCTGCTCATCGGGACCATCGTCGTCTACCTGAGGACGCTGGACTCGGACGGCGTCCAATCCTTCTCCCGGGCGCTGGGCAACGGGCTGATCCTGCTGATCTTCCTGCTGATCATCGGCGGGGCGGTGTACAAGAAGATCAACATCTTCGACGCCTTTGTAGAAGGGGCGAAAGGAGGTTTCGAAACGGCCGTTCGGATCATACCCTACCTGGTGGGCATGCTGGTCGCCATCAGCCTTCTCCGCAACAGCGGGGCCTTCGGCGCCGTGATCGACGGTCTTCGCTATATTTTCACCAAAATAGGAGTGGACACCCGCTTTGTCGATGGGCTGCCTACGGCATTGATCAAACCGCTCAGCGCGGCTGGGGCCCGGGGCATGATGGTAAGCACAATGGCAGCTGATCCCAACAGCTTTGCGGCTCGTCTTTCCGGCATACTGCAGGGCTCTTCCGACGCCACGTTCTATATCATCGCCGTCTACTTCGGGGCGGTATCGGTGAAGGACACTCGCTATTCCATCGGGGCGATGCTGCTGGCGGACCTGGTAAGCATCATCGTATCGATCTCCCTCTGCTATCTCTTTTTCGGCTAAAAATTACGGCTTAAAATGAAACTACCTCACGATCAGTGAGGCAGTTTCGATGGTGGTTGTTCTCTCATGTGTATATGTCACAAAATCTGAATACCTTTTTTCCGGTAAGGCTCCAGCATGGGATCGTCCGGGCGTAATTCCGTGATCAGTATATCAATGTCTTCGATCGGGCAAACATGAAAGGGCTGGCAGGAATTGATCTTTTCGGCAATGGAAAGGCACACCACCTTTTTCGAAGATTCGATCATAGCCTTCTTGATCTGTACCACATCCCAGTCATTGTCCGTAATACCATGCTCGGCGTCGATGGCATTGACCCCCAGGAAGCAGAGATCGGCTTTTATCTGCTTGATCTTGGCGATAGCCTCACCCCCAACGGTTATTTTCGAGTTTTTCGAAACCTTGTCCCCTATGAGTATTACTTCTATATTCGGATGGTGCGTATATTCCATAACGACAGGAATAGAGCCCGAAATAAACGTGGCCTTCAGGGATTGGGGGAGTGCTTTGGCCAGCTCGATCAGGGTAGTGCCGCCCGTCGTCATCACGAACATATCCTTATCGATCAAAGGAATAGCCTTACGTGCGATCAGCTTTTTCTGCGGATGGGCATACACGTTCGTGGAGGGGTAATGAAAATCATTGAAAGACAAGGACAGGGCGCCGCCGTGGACTTTGATGATCTTGCCGTTGTCGGCCAATTCCTGCAGATCGCGCCGGACGGTGTCTTCCGATACGTTGAGGTCGAGGCTGAGGTTGGCGGATAGCACCTGGTTATGAAGATTTACCTGGTGCAAAATGTAAGCCTGCCTTTCCTGTTTTAGCATAGTTAGTCTGATTCTCACCCTAAAATAATGTTTTTTTTCAAAACGAACCGCAGGTTCGTTGTCCCAGGGACAGTTATTAAAGGTTTCACGACATTCATTACCATCCGGGATTTTGCATGTGATCTGCAATATCCTTCGGATAAAGCGCAAGCTGGGACGTAGGTATCGGCGACAGGTAATTCCTGTCAGCGAATGTCCTGGTCACAGGAAGCTTATAGGGGGTGATATAACCATTTGGATTCAGCTTCACAGTGCCATTGGACGGTACCTTGGCGCCTAAATAGGCATCCGGGTTGGCCGTATAGTCCATGTAGTAGCCTTTTTTCCATCGCATCAGGTCCTGGAACCGGAATCCATCCATCATCAGCTCTGCGCGTCTTTCCCTGCGGATCTCCCATATAAGCGAGCTGACATCGGCGTCTTTCCTGGGGTCGGTAAATCCCGGGTCCAGGGTGAGATGCGCTACATTAGCCCTGTCCCGCAGTTTGTTAATGGTATTGTCCAGGTCTGCCTGGGTAATGGTGCCCAGCTCGGCTGCTGCTTCCGCGTAGTTCAGGTACACTTCGGCCAGCCAGAACAGGGGAGCGTCCGTAGTGGAGGTATTGATCGACGTGGGGATGGATTTCAGTCTGCTGGTGTCCGGCAGATACTTGATGGGCCGGTACCCTGTGCTGGACGAAAGGCTGTTCTTTACATGCCCGATGTAATAGTAATAACTGCTGTCGATGGTAATACCCAGCCGGCTGTCCCGGTTGGCCATTACGTCACTCACGGTGGCATCGCCCTTGTACAGCGGCGAAAGGCCGATGGGCAGGCCATCCTTGCACAGATAAGATTCCACGGCGGACTTGGTAGGGCCGTTCATAGCCGTGCTGCTATATAGATAAGAGATGAGTGAATGCTGAAGGAAGGTGGCCTCATATCGTTTATAAAGGATGATCTCTTTGTCCCCCGACAGGTTTTCACTGTTATATGCCGTCTGGTAGCTTTTGTCAAGCGCATAGGAAGGACTGCTGATAAGCGTCTGGGCGGCATTCTTCGCTTCGGTCAGATATTTGTCCGCATCCGGCAGGCCAAGCTCCGTATGATATTTCCGGTAAGTGCCTTCGTACAGGCAAACACGCGCCTTCAGCGCCAACGCAACGTCTTTGTTGATGGTGTTCGGCTGGTCTGCCTGGCGCAGGTTGGCTACGGCATAATTGAGATCCGCAAGCACGCTGTCCATCACCAGCTGGCGGGGATCGCGGGGCTTGTAGATCTGCCCCGAGTCACTGATCGTCGTGGAATGACCGTACCAGGGAACGCCGCCAAATTCCTGCACCATTTTGAAATACTGCAGGGCCCGGAAAAAACAGGCTACTCCTTTCCAGTGATTTTTGGCTTCATCAGCCATCGGCACCAGGTCCACCCGCTCCAGCATGATATTCGCCTTGCGGACATATCCGAAGGATACGAAAGCATAGGTCCACGTGCTTCCCACAAGGTAGGTGGTGTTCACCGTCCAGTCTGCATTGGTGACAGGAGGGTTCGACGGAAATTGCGCCAGGCTCGGAGAGGCCTGATCATCCGACAATGTGGGAAAATAAAAGTCACCGTTAGTGTTCGAATTGTTGCCAAAGCCGGGGAATGAATTATAAAATTCCCAGGCATAGGTGCGTACGCTGTTCTCCGTCTTCCAGAAAGTAGGGTCCACCAGCGTGTCTGGATTGGTGACATCGATGTACTTTTTACAGGCCGTACCCATGGTCATCACAAAGAAGGCCATCGGCAGATATCTTATTATTGATTTCATATTCAGAAATTATGCTGATTAAGAATTGCTGTTTTAAAAGGTTAGTTGCAGCCCCGCCGAATAGCTTCTGTCGAAAGGATAGGTCCTGCCTGTAAAGCTTATACCGCCGGATACCGAGCCGTCCGTGATCTCCGGATCGATGGGGACGCCGACATGGGAGATGGTAGCCAGGTTCTGGCCGCTGAGATAAAAGCGGAGTTTTGTGATGCCAGCCCTTGTCAGTACCCTATTGCTCACTGCATACCCCACCGTCACGTTCTTCAGCCGGCAATAAGCCATATTCAACAGGTATTTCGTCTGAGGATAGAAGTTATTTCCTCCTCTGTATAAGCCGGCAATGACTCCCGTTGTATTGCCCGGGTAAGGCCTTGGATATTTGGCATTGGGATGATCCGGCGTCCAGAAGTTCATTTGATTGGCATACAGGATATCGATGCTCTGCCACAGGGGAAGAACGGTCTGTCCCGTACCCCACCAGTCGCGTTTACCTACGCCCTGGATAAAGATATCCAGGTCGAAGCCCTTCCAGCTGCCGCCCAGGCGAAGGTTGTACAGATAACGGGGCTGGTTATTGCCTATCTTCTTCAGGTCCCCATGGTTGTTAAGGGTGAGGTTGCCATAGCTGATGCTGTCGTCCGGATGGCCATTGGGTCCGGTGAGGTCCTTGTATTTAATATCGCCGGGACCGTATTTGAAATTACCGCTCGATACCAGCCCCGTCTGCTTAGCCACGCCGGCTTTATAAGTGCCGTCCGGGTTGAAGTCGTCCGCGGTGAAATAACGCTCCGTTTCGAAGCCCCAGATCTCTCCATAGGTCTTTCCCTTATAATTTTGATCCGTGGCAAGGGAAAGATTGGGGTTGCTCCATTTCGTGAATACGGTCTTGGCATCGGAAAAGCCGATGGTTCCATATACCTGCAGATCCTTGCCGATGGTGTAATTGGCATCGATGCTCAGCTCATAGCCGCGGGAACGGAAGTTGCCCGCATTGATGCTGGGACCACCCGTCCCGAAAGTGGCCGGCACACTGGTGGCCTGGATCATGCCCTTGGTATCCCGTTGATACCAGTCGAAGCTGAAGCCAATATGGTTATCCAGTATCCTTGCATCCATCCCGAAGTCCAGCGTTCCTACTCTTTCCCATTTGAGGGATTGAGCGATCGCTCCCGGCTGGCTCACACTTTGCGCGATGGTGCCGGCATTGCTTACCCAGGCAGTGGGAATGCCGTTCATGATGGGAAGATAGGGGCTGCTGCCATCAGCAGTAACATCCTGGTTACCCAGCTCGCCGTAAGAGGCGCGGACCTTCAGGTCGGACAGTGTTGGTTTCAGGCGCTGCATAAAGGACTCCTCGCTGATGCGATAGCCGGCAGAGGCCGAGCCGAAGAAAGCCCAGCGATCGGCCGGAGGAAAGTAATTGGAACCGTCATATCGGCCATTCACTTCCAGCAGGTATTTATCCTTATAGTCGTAATTGATCCTGCCGAAATAGCCGGCAAAAGCTTTCTTGCCATGTCCCTTCGTGCTCCACCCCGTTGGTACGCCGGATGAGGTAGGGCCGCTGGTCTGTGTTCCGGGCGTCAGGCCAAGCTCGGGCTGGGTGGGATCTAAAAGACCCTGGCGGGCGGCGTAAAAGTTGATGTTCTCGTCTCTTTCCGCGTTGACGCCTCCGATGAGCTTAAAATGATGGTCTTCTATAATGTTGGGCTGCCAGGTGAAATAACCGTTGAAGGTGTTGACCAGCATCCTTCCCGAAGTATACTGGGTAAAATCCTGGCCGGCAGTGGCGATATTGGTCAGGTTCAGTGCACCCGCCGTCCAGAAATCCCAGGCCTGCACGGGACCGCCGGATTCATGCCGGAGCAGGTTGTCCCTGCCGATAGTATAGTCTGCACGGAAATTGAGGTTCTTCAGGATCTTGACCGTGGCGCCAAGGTCGATGCGGGAATAGTTACTGGTCAGGTTAGCCTTGCTGGCTGCATCCATGTAAGCGGAGTTCACACGAAAATACTTGCCCTGGTAAGTGCCGTAGGGAAAGTAAGCGCCCCAGCGCCAGAAATAGTACCAGTAGTCCTGGTATTGGTAGGGATAGTCGTATTGATAATTGCGGAAGAGCGTTTTGACGTTGACATCCAGCCAGGACGTGACATTGGCGTTGACGGATGCAGTGATATTGTATTTTTTTACGTCATCCGGGTTCATCTTGAAAATGCCACCGTCATAGCTGTATCCGCCGGACAGGTAATAGGAGATCTTTTCGCTGCCGCCTGATATGCTCAGGTTGTGCTGATGGGACAACGTATACTTATTCAGCATCTCTTTTTTAGGATCCCATACTTTGTAAAAATAAGTACGGCCATCGGTGGGATCGATGTTCCAGTCCTCTCCTTTCACCATTTCCTTCCCATTCTTGCCTTTGTATTGCTGCTTCCAGTTGATGATGCCGGCCTTTAGCTTGAGCATGTTCATGCCGAAAGTCTCCGGAGAAGCGACGTTGCTGCGCACCCCGGCATCGTTCAAAGCCTGTAGCTCGAATTCCGGATCGGCGAAATCCGGTAATACAGTAGGCGTATTTGCGGAGAAGTTATTATTATAGGATATGACGGACTTCTGATTCTTCCGGCCTGTCTTGGTCTTGATCAGCACCACCCCAAAGGCGGCCCGGGCGCCATAAATGGAAGCGGATGCCGCATCCTTCAGAACGGAGATGCTTTCGATGTCCTGCGGGTTGATGACGGAGAGATCGTCGGTCTGTACATTGTCCACCAGGATGAGGGGCCGGCTGGAACCATTGATAGATCCGATCCCGCGTATCTTGATATCCGCACCCGCCGTCAGGCCGCCATTGCCATACTGGATCGTAAGGCCGGGCACGACACCCTGCAAGGCTTTGGTAGGATCGTTGATCGGCTTGCTGCCAAAAGTCCTCGTTACATCGACGGTAGCGACTGCACCTGTGAGGTCCGCCTTCTTCTGCGTGCCGTATCCCACCACCACCACCTGGTCCAGCGCCTGGTTGGAGCCTTCCAGGTCCACCTGGTAAAAGACAGCATCGGTGATGGCCACAGTCCTGGGCTTGTATCCCACAGAGGAGACGACAAAAGATTTAGCGCCATTGGCATCGAATGTAAATTTGCCTTCGGCATCCGAGGCGACGCCTTTGGCGCCTGGGAGCTTAATGCTCGCCCCGGCGAGGGGGGTGTGGCTGTTCTTGTCATAGACCTCACCCTTGATCTGCTGCCCGAACGCATAGCTGGTACACCAGCAAAGCAGTCCGAACAATGACAGTGCTTTGTAATTTCTCATAACGTGTAAATTTTAGTTTTTCCCGGTTGAAGTTGAGTTTGTATAATGATAAACAGTTTGCTTACTTTGGTTCCAGGCCCTTGTATTGCATGATGCTCCCTTCTATCAGGCTCACCCAGATATTGCCCTCCCCATCGGCCACGATCTTATTGACGGAGGAATTCCCCGCCTTATGCTCGCGTAGCACTTTTCCCGTTAAGGCATCCAGGGCGACGAGTATCCCATTCTTCGTTCCCGCATACACCACGCCGTTACATTCCAGGATAGGGCAGGGGTTGTGCTCATAGCCGAATCCGGCATTGGTCTCCCACTCCAGGTGGAAAGTGTCTGTCCTGGTAGAGACGGCGATGATCGTGTCGTTCATCAGCTTGGCGTACACCTGTCGGCCGTCGGCGGAGATCCCCATGGACTCCCGGACATGCCGGGTATTGTCCCTCCAGATGGTCCTGCCGCTGGCCAGGTCGATGGCCGTCATACAGCGGTCGGGGGCTACGAGGTACACTTTCCCTCCTGCGATGGCAGGCACCGTATTACCCGGCGAATAAAGCGGGTTGGCCTTGCCGTTATCCCATTTCCATTTCAGCTGACCCGTGCCCGCGTCGAGACAATAGAGATGACGGTCCCACGCGCCGAAGAGGACGGCATCCCCCGCAGGCGATAAAATGGGTTTTGCCTGCAGCTGGTTGTCAGGCGAATCGTTCTTCCAGATCAACCTGCCGTCCTTAATGCCGATCTTAAAGAAATGACGTCCCGTGCCGATGTAGAGCGCTTCGTCCTTCACCAGCCCTTCGCTGATACCCGGCTCACCCGTGGATAGGTTCCATTTTTTCTTGCCGGTCCTTACCTCCACGCCATGGATAATACCATCCACGGTGCTGAAAGCCACGATACCCTGCCCATAGACGGGCGTACAATAGATGGAGCCGCCATACTGGTTTCGCCAGAGGAGTCTTTTCGTAATGGGATCGAGCGCCTGCACCTGCCCCCGGGAATTGCCATACACGATCGTATGCCGGTCCACAGGCAGCACGCCGGTAAAGATGGAAGCGCTGTCATGCATCCGGAAAGGAATGACAGCCCGCGGATAGGCGGCATTGATGGAAGTATCCGGCCTGGGGAAGGACACCCGGTTATGGACCACAGGGGACGGGTCCGCCAGTGAAAAGGCCACAAAGGGTTCGCCTGCCTGTTCATGCCATCTTTTTTCATAAACATAGGCGCTGTCATGCCGTAGCACCAGGATATTGTAGCCGGGGACATTGGAGCCGGTGATCAGGGCCGAACGTCCCATCACCCCGGGCAATCCGTCGAAATTATGGAGGGACAGCCGGTGGCCATGCCCGCAAAGCACCAGCCGGGTATTGTATTGCTTAAGAATATCCGTCACCTCCCACCAGTTGTCCAGTCCATCGCCCAGGGGATAGTGGGAGAGAGAGACCACCGTCTTTCCGGCGCCGGCCTCCCTGGCCAGTGTCTGCCGCAGCCAGCGGACATCTTCCTCCTTTACATGGCCGTCGCCCATCTTCATGAAAGGACCGGTATTGCTGCCGATGAACAGGTACTTGCCGGCTGAAAAGAAGCACCGGTCGCTACCCCACAGGCGGGAAAAGGTCTGACAGGCGCTTTCCGACCAATTCGTCTCATGGTTGCCCGGGACGATATGGAGGGGGATCTTCAGCCCGCCCAGGATGCGATGGACAGTGACCAGCTCCGTATCCAATCCGCTGTTGGTCACATCGCCGGTCACCACGGCAAAGTCATAATCCCCTTCATTGATCTCCGAAACGATGTTTTCCAGGTTCGGCTCGCTGACGGCGCCGGGCGATACATGGATGTCCGTCAGAAAGGCAATGCGCAACCCCCTGCCATCATCGGTCTGTTGTGAAAAAACCTGGTTGGAAAAGCCTGTGAGAAGGAATGAGATTAAAAGGCTTGGATAGAAAACCCGGAAGCAGGCAGTTATTGTACCCGCCAAAGAACCCAGTGTTGCCGGTTTTTGCATGATAGTTCTGGTTAAAGCTGGATGAAATTAATGCAAAAAGCCGCAAAAAGATGCAGAAACAAAAAAATAACAGAAAAAACACGTAATTCTAACAGGATTTTAATCCGTAGAACTACGTGTTGGCCGCGAAAATGGAAAGGAAATGCGTTTTTATGCGGGTTTATTCGCCCGCCAGGTCAGATGCAGCTAGAAGGTAAATCGGGCGGTCAGCGCAAAGGCGTCCGGCACAAAATTGATGCTGGGAATGATGTCCAGCTCCGGCTTCCAGTCCAGGGACAGGTTGAGGGGGGCATTTTGAAACTTATAATCCAACCCCACGACGCCCGTAGGTCCCAGGAAAGTAGTCCGGTCTTCAAAGCCGATGTAGCCGCCGGCGCCATAGAACCAGGTAAAGGCCGGCGTGCCGCCGATGAGCTGATGCTTTTCATATAAACCGCCCAGGCCAAAGCGGCTGTTGCCGAAGGAGATCAAACCTTCCACGGCGCTGGTCTCATTCATAAAGTATTTCACGCTGACAGCATTATTCAATGTGGGAGCCGATGAGCTGAATCGGACACCGATCGCCACCTTATAATCCTGTGCTGACAAATGATTGTACAGGCCGGCACCTGCCATGAGTACCAGGCAAAGGGTGAATGCTCTCATAATAGATTTTATCACCTTTGAACGGTGAAAGGCACAAAAGTATTGATGGCACTCTGTTAGAACTTTCTTAAAATGCGTGCACCGGGTTCGCAAGCAATATAACCCGGTGCACGCATATCTCTTATGACGGGCCTTCGGCCAAGATGCCTGTGGCATCTTTTTGCGTGGGCAGGCTATTCAAACAATTCTTCCTTGGACTTGGGCCGCCGCGCTTCCATCCATTTGAAGCCGCGCAGGCGCATTTCGTCGAAGTTGACTTTTCGGAAAGGGATCATGCTGCCTTCCACATCATTGCGCATGACCACCTTCCGCAGCTCCCTGCCGGAGTCCGTTTTCTGCCCGAAGATCATATCGATGATGTCGGCATGCGCCTTGTTTACACCTGTATAGGCCTTGTAGTCGTCCTGGACATAATAGATGCTTTCAGCGTTGCCTTTCGCCCGCATATAATCCACCTGCCCCTCCTTGAAGTAGGTGTTGATGGTAGTGCCCTTGATCTGGTTGAAGAAAGCTTTGCCGACTTTATTGATGGCCAGCGCGTTTTCAAACACATAAAGGCGATTGGCCTTTTTATTCTTCGTATAGACATACATCGTATCACCCGTGATCTGGTAGTTGCCATTGCCCCAGGCAATGGGATTATAGAAGAGCCGGAAGATGGAATCCTGGCCCGAATAGTAAAGACTGTCGGCTACGGCTTGCAGCGAGTCCGAGAAGATACGCACATGATGATAGGCCAGTATATAGCGCAGGCTGCTGTCAGTGATGGGCGCATTGGATGTGTCCGTAAATTTTTCATGGTCCAGGTCCCGCGCGGGCGGGCGGGCCGCCTGCACCGGAGCGCCGGCTCTTGCACTGTCGCCCGGGGGTACAACCAGTCCGGGCGGCGGTTTCTGCCCGGCAGGAAGTCTCATTCCGGGGCGCACGGAAGGAGGGGGCTTGAGTCCCGGGCGGGCGGCCAGCACCGGGCGCCTGTCCTTCATCGTAGTGTCCCGGAGTGAAGCTTTCACCAGACTATCCGTCCTCGCCAGACTATCCGTCCTCACCAAACTGTCTGTCCTCACCAGGCTATCGTTCTTCACCAGGCTGTCCACCCTGATTTTAACCACGCTATCCTTCCGCATCAGGCTGTCCCCCCTCACTTTCACCACCATCGGATGGGTGCTGTCGGGGCTGGAGACCAGCAGCGTGTCCCGCGCATTCACGCCGTCAATGGCCCTCCGGTGGAGGCTATCCGCAGAAGACTTATATAATGAGTCGACATATTGCCGGTGTAAACTGTCCAGGACATCGACATTCTTTTGGATCACGGGCCTGTCGATCAGCCTGGCCGAATACAACGTGTCGGCCGTAAGATAAAGCGAATCCTTATCCTGCCGGATGATCATCAGGGGCTTGATCGTCGCCAGGAAAGTATGCTTCTTCTGGTTGTTGATCATGTTGCCGGCAATGATGGCGACACCTTGCGCCGTATCCCGGTAAACGGCATTGCCCACGGCCGTGCTGATGCCCGTGCTGTCATTGACGACGACACTGTCCCCCGTCAGCTTCTGCGAGCCGTCGGTAATGGTGGGCCGCAGACCGAATTCCGCTTTTTTATTCCGCAGGTCATAGAAACCCGACCTGGTCCGCACCGTCCGGTGCGTGCTGTCCTTGAACAGGATAAAGGTCTCCGTGATAAAAGTGGAGACCTGCGTGTTGGTGTTGTACAGGAGCGAGTCGGACGACAGATCGTATTGCGGGTCCCGCAGCACGACATTCCTCTTGAAGATCACATCCTTCGTCTCTTCGTAATAGATCCCGCTCTCACTGGTGAGCACGGAGCCATTATTGACGATCTTACCGCCATGCTCGTAAGTGCCTACCTTCTCATTGAGGTCATACTGGAGCTCTTCGGTGGTAAGGACGCCCTTGCCATCCGTCATCTTTACGTTTTTCTGAAAATGGACGATCTTTTTATCGACCTCGTATTTCATATAGTCGGAATAGATGTCCGTTGAATCCTCGTCATTGATATGGACGTGACCGAAGGATTCGATATAGTTGGCGCTGGGGTTCATGATCATGCTGTCGCATTTGATCAGCGTCTTTTCTTCTTTGATGCGCACATCCCCCACCAGGGTGGTCAGCTGTGTGGCAGAATCCACCGTCGTCATTTTATAGGTCTGCGCATGCAGGATCTGTACCACCTTCATCGAGTCGCTGCCTGGCTTCCGGAATGGAATGCCGTTCATTTGTGGCTGCTGCGAAAAGGCTTTCCCCCCGGCGAAAAGACCAAAAAGGACCAGCAAGGCATGGATAAACGCCCTCGTGCTCATCTTAATTTTTATTTATTAGCGGGTTTCACCGAGTCCACCGGGGCCATCAGGGGGCCGCTCTTGTCCTTACGGCCGAATACGGAGATATTGACATACCTTTTCGGGTGTACCCGAACGTCGTCCAGCAGGATGTTGAGGCTGCGGGAAGTGCTTTCCAGGTTTTGGTAGAGCTTTTTATCGTTGAGCAGAAGGCCCAGAGATCCATTATTGCTGTTCATCTTCCCGATCACTCCTTTCAGCTCATTGACAGTGGACTGAAGGCTCTCCACGGTTTCCGGTATCTTGGCCGTTGCCAGGTTGGACGTGGTCTTCTCCACATTCTCCAGCGTATGAGTGATATGGTCATTGTTCTTCGCCAGGTTGGCGGTGAAAGTGTTGACATTCCGCAGCGACTGGGCCAGGGCGCCCGTTTGGGCATTCAACAGGATCTGAATCTGGGCCGTAGACGCCGCCAGGTTGGCGGCGATGGCGCTGAAATTGTTCTTTAGCCGGGGATCGAACATGGCGCCAACGGCCTGTATCAGCGAATCCAGGGATTGCAGCGTACCCCCCAGCTTCAGGATCACGGGATTTACACTGGCCTGCACCTGTGAGAGGAGATTGGACTTCTGCTTGGTGAGCAACGTATCCCCATCGGCCAGGAATTCGGGAGCATCCCCTTTACTGATGACGATGGATGCAGAGCTGATGAGTCCCGAATTGATGACGCCAACGGAGTTTTTGGGGATATGAACGTCCTTTTTCAGGCTGATGGTCACAATGATCCCTCGCGCCAGGTCCTTATCCGCCTCGTTGATAGCGGCCACGGAGCCGATGGACAGCCCATTGATCAGCACCTGGTTGGAGACTTCCATACCTTCTACATTGTCGAATATGGCATAGATCTTTTTCGAATGTTGGAAAAGACTGCTGCCCTTCAGCCAGTTAAATCCTATTATGAGCCCTGCAACAGCCACCACGGCCATTACTCCGATCTTAAATTCGTTGGAAATTTTCATCTGTAAAATTTGATCAGTATAAGTTATGTTTAGTCTCCGGTGCACGCAAACCTACACCAATATGCCCGATTCACAAAGAACGGACGTATGGTCAGCGTCGCTGCCGAATGTGGCCATCCGTAGGCTAGGTTCACCTTCACCATTGAAAAGACATTATTACAAGGTAAATGTAGTGAAATTGCCGTCTCCTGCCTTATAGAGAAAGTTAAGATTAGGGGCAGGGCGCCTCGCTCATATGCGAGCCGTCATTCTTGCTCGCCAACGGTCCGTCATTTCAGCTCGCCAACGGTCCGTCATTTCAGCTCGCCAACGGTCCGTCATTCTTGCTCACCCACGGTCCGTCATTTTAGCTCACCAACGTTCCGTCTTGCTCGCTCACCGGCGGGCCGTCGTCATGATAGCCCGGGGCTTGACCGTTGGTTTTTTCCGGAGCTCTGCCGCCAGTGCGGCGGTCCTGGCCTGCGTGACCATCGCCCCGCTGCCATCTCCGGTGGCGGCATGTCCTTCCAGGGTGTCTTTGTATTTCTTCAGCGCACGGATAATGTCTCGCACGATCTCTTCCTGCCCTTCGTCGCTGTTGAGGTAGATCTCCTCTTCCTTATTGCTGAGGAAGCCGGTCTCGATCAGTACACTGGGCATGCCCGTCGCCTGCAGCACCTGGATACCTTCGTCCCGCTGCATGACCCCGTCACTCTTGCGGCCGGCCTTCACGAATTCATCTTCCACCAGGGTGGCGAACAGAGCGCTGTTGGCAAAATATTTTTTCTCGTAGAGTTGGGCCTTGATCTTCGCCTCGGGGGTATTCATGTCAAAAGCCGCTTCCGTGCTGTCTCCCATTCCGCCCTCGACATCACCGCCTTCCCGCTGGCTGATGGCGGCCCCTTTGAATACGTTCCGGTCCGCTTTCCAGATATACGTGCCCGTACCGATCCTGGTGTTCTTCACATATCGGGTCTGGTAGATGGGTACCCTTCTGCGCCTTTTCCCCTTGCCCACCATCTTATGCCCCACGACATCCCTGACAGCGTATGTGCCCGGGGTATGGCCGTCATTGTTGGCATGGATACAGATAAAGAGATCGCCTCTGGATTTGTTGGCCAGCTCGGCCCTGTAGTGTAAACCCTGGTTCTTGGTAGGCATATTGCCCGGCATGATATCCGTGGTGCGGGTATATACCAGCTTTATATCGGGAAATTCTTCTTCGATGGCCTTGCCGAGTTTAAGCGAGATGGCCAGGGCTACGTTCTTTTCCTTGGAAAAAAGTCCTTCCGTGCCCGGGTCAAAGCCGCCATGACCTGGATCGATGATGATAGTACGCAGCACCGGCTTCTGTCCAGGACGAGTATCGAATGCACTGATAGAGCATATAATTCCCGCTAGAACGAATAAACTGGTCACCTTTTTCATCATAGTCATTGTTAATTTACAGATCGGACCAAAGGTTCGATGGCCGAAGGCCCGACATCAAATATTCCGAACAATTGGATTAAATTTTATGTGAAAATCCAGTTGTTCGCATTTTTCTCCGGAATCTTCACATATTCTTATGGCTGTAATAGCTATTTTTGTGCGTCCGCCAACAGGACGAACCCCCGGTTGTATGAATATGAACGGACGCAAAATTAGCTCAAAATATCCACTGACATTGATTTTTACTGCTATATTCTTTTCAGTAACGTTCAATAGTCCTGCAAATTATTCGTCCACTACACGTTTTTACAAAATATTCACACCTTGCGTGGACACCATCAAACCCGGCTTTCTGCAGCCCCGTGCCCCGTTCCGGAAGGATAAGGATACTGTTCCCTCCCGTTTGGACTCATCGCGGCTCGACTCGCTCTTAAAGGCAGGTGATACCGCAGGGGCCAACCTGCTCAGGCTGGGCAGCGACACCATCCCCGATTCGCTGCGCCGTCAGGTGGTGGATACGCCGGATTATAAGATCAGCAAGGACACCATGGAGGCGGCCATCGACTATAAGGCATCCGACTCCGTCGTCATGGATATCCCCACTAAGAATATCACATTATATAATAAAGCGAATGCCAAATATAAGGATGCGGACCTCACAGCTTACAAGATCGAGTATGATCAGCAGCGTAACCTGGTGACCGCCACACCCACCAAAGACACGGCAGGCACTGTCATCGGCATGCCCAAAATGGTGCAGGCGGAGAATACAATGACGTCCGATACCATACTATACAATATCAAGAGCCAGAAAGGGCTTACCCAGCACACCTATACCACGGCCGGATCCGATATGTTCGTGCATGCGGAAAAAATGAAGAAGATCAGCCCCGAAGAATATTACGCTTACCGGGGCATTTTCACCACATGTAACCTCGACACGCCCCACTTTGCCTTCCGCACCAACAAGATGAAGCTGATCAATAAGAAGTTTGCCATTACGGGACCCATCCATCCGGAGTTCGAAGGCGTGCCCATCCCGATCTATATCCCGTTTGGCTTCTTCCCGATCTCCACCGGCCGTCATTCCGGATTGCTCCCTCCCCAGTTCACCACCAGCGACCAGGCGGGGATTGGTCTGGAAGGACTGGGCTATTACAAGGTGATCAACGATTATTTCGACGTTACACTGAGGACCAACCTTTATTCCTACGGAGGGTGGAATATCTACGTCACGCCCACCTATCGAAAGCGGTACCGGTACAGCGGCCAGTTGAATTTCGCCCTGCAGAACACGCGTTTATTGACCAGCTCAGGCAAAGATGAATATACCAACAGCAGGACATGGAGCCTTAACTGGGGTCATACAGTGGACGCCAAGGCAAGACCAGGCACCAACTTTTCCGCGAATGTCAACGTGATGTCCACGAAGTACAATTCTTATCTTCCGAATAATCCCACCGCCAATTATAACAACCAGCTGGGGTCTTCCATCACCTATTCCAAGACCTGGGACGGGAAGTACAACCTGACGGTGGGCGCTACCCACAGCCAGAACAACCAAAGCAAGCAGATCCAGGTCAGCTTGCCTAACCTGGCGTTCACCGCGCCTACGATCTATCCTTTACAGAAGAAGGACTTTGTCGGCACGCCCAAATGGTATGAAAAGCTGGGCGTCGGCCTGACCACGAATATCTCGGGTGGCGTAACCTTCTATGATTCGGCCGCTAATTTTAAGAAGATCATCGACACCTTCCAGTGGGGCGCCCAGAACAGCGTGCCCATCAGCCTGGCCCTGCCGCTGAAAGGCCCCATCCAGGTCACGCCCGGTATGAGCTTTGCCAATAAGATCTTTTCCCGGAGACTGATCCAGGTATATGATTCGGCTAAGAATAAAGTGGACACGGTGACGATCCAGAAAGGTATCTATTCCATGGAGAATGTTTCCTTCAGCCTTAGCCTGAGCACCGCCATCTTCGGTACCTTCCAGAATTTCGGCAAGAAAAGTTCCCTGATGGGTATCCGTCATGTCATCCGGCCCACGGTCAGCTTCAGCTATACACCGGACCTTGCCCGCAGCGGCTATTACGACCTGAAGACTCCCTGGACGGACAGTTCCACGCATGAAACAGGCATGACGCGCGAAACTTTTTACAAAGGCGCCACGTATAGTCCTTTCGGAGAAGGCGTTTTCGGCGGTATATCCTTTGGACTGGACAACCACATCGAAATAAAGACCCGCTCGAAGAAGGATACCTCAGACGCCGGTATCAAAAAGATCACCATCATCGACGGATTCGGCTTCAACGGCAGCTACAACTACCTGGCCGATTCCATGAAGCTGTCCCCCATTACTTTTTATTTCCGTAGCACCCTCCTGCAGAAGATCAATATCACTGGCGGCGCTACGCTGAATCCATACGCAGACTCCGCCGGCCGGCCCACGAAATATTATGCCTGGACAAGAGGACAGTCCATAGGCCGCATCACGGGTGGCAACCTGGCTATCTCCACCAGCTTTAAAAGCAAGCCCAAGGATGATAAGCTGGAAAAGGACAAGCAGGCCCTCGAGAAGGACCAGATACCCATGACCATGGAAGAGCAGCAGGCCCAGCTGAACTATATCCGTCAAAACCCCGGTCAATTCGCGGATTTCAATATTCCCTGGTCCCTCAATCTGTCTTTTTCGCTTAACTATTCCACGACAAGACGGGCCGACTACAGCGGCTATGATAAGACGATATCTTCTTCCATCAACTGGAGCGGGGATTTCAACCTCACGGAAAAATGGAAGATAGGGCTCACGGGCTACTATGACGTCAAATATGCAAAGATGCAGACGCTCACCGCATCCATTTCCCGGGATATGCACTGCTGGCAGATGTCGATCAACGTGACCCCCGTGGGCTACAACCATTTCTTCAGCTTTACCATCAGTCCCAAGTCAGGTATCCTGCAGGACCTGAAGATCAATCGGACGAAATACTTCTACGCTCAGTAAGCATGCTGCAAATAATAATCCTTCATGATCTCGAACACCCGCTGTTTGAGGCTCTCCACCGTCTCCCCCGGCGCGGGGACCACAGGGGGTAGAAAATGCATCGCCAGCCGGTGGGGGCGGAAATAAAAGGTCTTGCCTGCCGGCATGATCTTCCGGCTGTTGAAGATAAGGGCGGGGATGATAGCCTTGCCCGTGTGCAGGGCCAGCCGGAAGGCGCCATTGTGGAATTCTTTCAGGGGCTGATCCGTCTTATTACGGGTCCCTTCGGGGTAGAGACACATGTGGAGGCCCATCTCCAGCACTTCTTTCATTCTGGCAAAGCTGTCCCTTCGGCTGTTCTCATCTTTACGGTCCACCAGCACGCTGCCGGTCCTGTACATGAGGCCAAAAATGGGAACCTTCGCCATTTCTATTTTCGCGATCGTCTTATTGCCGCCGGGAATAAAGGGAGTAGAGACCGGGACGTCTACCAGGGCATTGTGGTTGCAAACGACAATATAGGTCTCGCCTTTCCGGAAATTTTCTCTTCCTTTCACCCGCAACGGGCAGCCGGCCAGCGGCAGAAAAACATTCATCCATACCCGTGACATACGGATGAAGCTTCGTGTCTTTTGCGGGTCCTTTCTGAAATAGCAGAAGAGCAGGAAGGGGATCAGGAACAGCAGCATCGTGACGACGAAGATAATGATGACCCAGACGGCCCACAGGCTCCAGATGAAGTCACCAGGGCCCGACTGTTGGATACGGCCGCCTTCGAAGTTTTTTTTCTGTTGGTCTTTATCAGTCATATGTTTTCCAGCTTCCAGTCGATGGGGGTGATACCTTTGTCCTCCAGCCAGGCATTGGCCTTGGAAAAATGTTTGCAGCCAAAGAACCCCTTATCCGCAGAGAAAGGGGAGGGGTGCGCGGCTTTCAGCACCAGGTGCTTCGTCTCATCCACCAGGCTTTGCTTTTCCTGCGCGAATTTTCCCCATAACATGAATACGCAGTGGTCTTTCATGTCGGAGATCTTTTGGATGACGGCATTGGTGAATTCGGCCCAGCCGATGCCCGCATGGCTCATTGGTTCATTGGCCCGGACGGTGAGGGACGCATTCAACAGCATGACGCCCTGTTCCGCCCAGTGGGTCAGGTTGCCGTGATTGGGGATAGGTATCCCCAGGTCGTTCCTCAATTCCTTAAAAATATTGACAAGAGAAGGGGGCGGTGGAATGCCTTTCTGAACGGAGAAGCTGAGCCCATGGGCCTGTCCGGGTCCATGATAGGGGTCCTGCCCCAGTATGACAACCTTCAGCTCATCGAATGGAGTAGTATTAAACGCATTGAAGATTAGACTCCCCGGCGGGTAGATCGTCCTGCCGGCCATTCTTTCCGACTTAAGATGGGTGGTGGCCTGCAGGAAATAGGGTTTGGTAAACTCCTGCTTAAGCACCTCTTTCCAGCTTTCTTCTATTTTTACGTCCATGCATGGATGTTTAGGGGCCTAAGATAGGATAATCTTCCTAATCCTCCTGATGGCGCATGTCCTCCCGACCACGCATGTCCTCCTGATGGCGCATGTCCTGGTCATCAGCCTTTCGGAATGACTTTCTCCGTCACGGGCTCCCCGGTGGAAAAGTCCTTGCCGGTGAACAGGACATATTCAGCCTTTACACTTAAACCCAACGACCCGTCTTTAATTTTGATGAACATTTTGTCGAGATACATTTTCCTGTTATTTACCTGGATGTAAACCACAGGCCTGGCATGGCTATCCAGAATAAGATAGAATTTTAGTCTTTTGGAAGCCGCCAGGTTCATCTCATATGAATTCCGGGCCAGGTATTTCACCTCCATTCCATAGGCCATTTTTCTTTGGATGCCGGATAAAGGTTTCTTTTTCCCGCCTTCCGTATAGACGATCCTGTAAATATCCAGGGGGTCATCCGTCAGGATAGTGGTGTCTTTCATTCTGGCGTCATACACGTACGTGTTATAGTTATCGCTGTGCTGGATATAGAACAACCTGGTATCGCTGTTGGGAGGGACAGGGTAGCCGGTCTGCCCATACGTACAAACGGCAGATAGTAGTACCAAGGCAAAGAACAGGACTTTCATATTAACCGTAAATCTACGCAATCGCTTCCAATAAAGTCCCACCGGGGCCTGGCGGCAGACCGGTGACCCATCTACGCTTCCTGATGGTGATGCGCAGTGACCTTACTGTATTCGTCGATCAGCCTCCGCTGCATGTCGGGAGGCATGGCAGCGTATTCCAGGAATTCCATTCTATACCTGGCCCTGCCCTGTGTAAGGCTCCGGAGCGAAGAGGAGAAGTCGTGCATCTCTGCCAGGGGCACCCGCCCGATGATCTTGGTGAAATGCCCTTCGGCATCCATGCCTTCAATGAGGGCGCGGCGGCTCTGCAGGTCGCTGATGATGCCTCCCGTCTGGTCATCGGGACACAGCACCGTCACGGTATAGATAGGCTCCAGGATCTGCGGGTCGGCTTGTTGGAATGCCTGCTTAAAGGCCATGAGCCCCGCAATTTTAAAGGAGATGTCATTGGAGTCCACGGGATGCATCTTCCCATCGTAGACGATCACCCGCACATCCCGGACATAGGATCCTGTCAGGGGGCCTTCATGCATTTTTTCCATGACGCCTTTCAGGATGGAGGGGAGGAATCTGGTGTCGATGGCTCCTCCCACGATGCAGTTGAGGAATACCAGCTTGCCCCCCCAGTCCAGGATATATTCCTCTCTCCCGCGTACGGAGAGCCCTTTGGGATCAGGCATGCCTTCATACCAGGGCTCCACCTGCATGTATACTTCCCCGAACTGCCCCGCGCCGCCGGATTGTTTCTTGTGACGATAGCTGGACTGCACCATCTTCCGGATGGTCTCCCGGTAAGGGATGCGGGGCTTGCCGAAATTTACGTGCAGGTTTTTGGAGATATGTTCCAGCTTCCACTTGATGACGGAAAGATGCAGCTCTCCCTGGCAATGCAAAAGGGTCTGCCTGAGCTCCTGGGAGACTTCCACGATGACCGTGGGATCCTCTTCCCGCACCTGGTGAAGGGCCATGGAAAGCTTCTCTTCGTCTCCTTTTTGTGCCGGCTCGATGGCAATGCTCAACAGGGGAGGAGGGAAAGCGATGGGGGCAAGCTCGTAGTTCTTCCCCCGGGCATGGAGAGTATTATTGACATGGGTATGTTTCAGCTTGATGGTGGCGCCGATGTCCCCGGCAGTCAGCTGGTTGACGGCCGTCCGTTTGCTGCCTTCCACGACAAAGAGCTGGTTGAGCTTTTCGGTGACGCCATTGGATTCGTTCACCAGCTCCATCCCGGATTTCACCGTGCCGGAAAAGACCTTGAAAAAGCTCATATCCCCGATGTGCGCTTCCGACATGGTCTTATAGATAAAGATGCAGGGAGGTCCTTCGGGATCACAGGGCAGGAGGTCTCCGCCCAGTGTTTGCTGTGGCGGCATTTCAGCAGGGCAGGGACATACATTGTCGATAAAGCCCATGATACGGCCGCTGCCCATATTCCTTTTGGCGGAGAGACAGAAAAGAGGGAACAGGTCATGGTTGATCATGGCTTTTTTCAGCCCTTCCCGCATTTCATCCTCATCCAGCTCTCCTTTGTCGAAGTATTTTTCCATGAGGGTCTCGTCGTTGCCCGCGATGGCCTCGATCAATTCCTTGTGAAGACGGTCTGCTTTTTCCCGCTCTTCATCGGGTATCGGCAGCTTTTCCGGCTTGCCCCCCTCTCCGGGGAATTTGTATTGGGTCATCCGGAGGACATCGATGATGGAGTCGAACCCCAGCCCCTGGTTCAAAGGGTATTGCACGACGACGACATTGGGACCGAAATGGTCCCGGGCCTGGTTGACCGTGGCGTCGAAATCCGCCTTGTCCTGGTCCAGCTTATTGACAGCCAGCAGGATGGGGGTTTTGAACCGCTCCGTATATTCCCAGATGAGGTCGGCGCCTACTTCCACTCCGAAAACGGCGTTGAGCAACAAGACCCCGGTGTCCGCCACACGCAGGGCCGATACCACCTCCCCCACGAAATCGTCATAGCCGGGCGTGTCGAGGATGTTGATCTTGTAGCCCCGCCATTGGGTATGGAGGAGTTTGGAGAAAATGGAGTTGCCGCGTTGCTGTTCCAGCTCGTAAAAGTCACTGACAGTGTTCTTTTCTTCGATGGTGCCGCGGCGGGTGAGAAGTCCTGCTTCAAAGAGCATGCATTCGGCGAGGGTAGACTTGCCGGAGCCGGCATGGCCTAACAGGACTATGTTCTTGACGTGAGAGGTGTCGAAGCTAGTCATGGCAAGCGAATTTCCTATTAAGTTACGGAAAATATTCGTTGATCGGACGGCGGCCTAACAGAATAAATAATGGTGCATCAATAAATATATTTAAATTTAGGTATATAAACCTCGCTGGTATACAAGGTAGACGGTAAATGGAGTAGCAATGAGATACGAATTTCGCGCTTATACCCCTTGCATTGCCTTGGAGCCTTATGTGAATTGTTATTTACATATGAAAGGCAGCCGGTGCGCTCACTGGCAGCAGCAGCTTGTTCCTGGCAATATCCAGGGCCTTGGTTTTATCTTTGGTGGCAGCATACAGTCTTCCCTGGTTCCCGATGCTTCGACGATCAGGAGCTTTGTGCTGGGGCAGCTGCAAAAGCCGGTCGCCGTCCATTTCAAAGAGGATCTCGATCTGATCACCGTCTTATTTAAGGCCACGGGAATGTACCGGCTCTTTGGAATTCCTATGCAGCTCTTTGCCGACAGGAGCATTGATTTCGAGCTGCTCTGCAGCCAGCAGGATGAAGTGGCCGTTCGCAACGTTTTCTGCAGCGATACGACGGAAAAAAGGATCGCAGCCATTGAAGCCTTGCTGCTGGAAAAACTTCCACAGCATCCGGTGCAGTATGCCGACCGCATCGAATATGCAAGCCGGCTTATGCTCAGCCAGGGCGGAAATCTCACGGTGAATCAATTGGCCAGGGAGGTGAACATGAGTAAAAGGAATCTGGAGCGTCATTTCATCGGTCAGGTAGGACTATCACCCAAGAGCTTTTCATGCATTGCCCGCATCAAAAATGTATTGGAGCTGATCATCCATCAGCCCATATCTGCCTGGAAAGATATTGCTCAAAAGCTGGAATACGCCGATCAGGCTCATTTCTTCCACGAATTCAAAAAATTTACGGGAAAGACGCCAGGGGAATATTTCCGGTCCATCACTGTCTTTGATCATTTTCTCTATGCCGGATAAAAAATGGCGCATTTATACAATAGGTTCCTCTTTATTTTAGATAGCTTAGCCGCCCGATCATGATTGGCTTATCTCTCCCACGCCATCTTTGCAAAGTATAATTTGTTATCAACTCCTATCATTAAGCAAAACTAAAAAATTGTTTATGGAAACATCGTTATACTCCAGAGTGAGCATCTTCTTCGCCCTCACACTTATGTTATCTTCCTGCAGAAAAAATTTACCATCATTTTGCGATTGTAAGCCGGAGGATGTTGTCGGTACAGCCTCGGTATTCTCCACCGGGTTCAATAATCCAAGAGGCCTCAAGTTCGGTCCCGACGGATATCTGTATGTCGCCGAGGCCGGCATTGGAGGTATGGACAGCAGCATGGGCTGTGCGCAGGTCATACCCCCCGTCGGTCCTTATAGGGGCAGCCCCACCGGAGCCCGCATATCCAGGGTCAATTGGGACGGAGTCCGTACCACTTATGTGGACAGCCTGCCTTCCAGCATAAACGCGTTAGGCGATATCTTAGGGGTGGCGGATGTGTCTTTTTTCAACAACACGCTTTATGCGCTGCTGGCAGGCGCCGGTTGTTCACACGGGGTTCCCTCTATACCCAACGGTGTCATAAAGATCAACCCCGACCGGTCCTGGAAGACGTTTGCCGATCTCAGCGCTTTCCAGATGAGCCATCCCGTGAAAGCGCCCGAAGAGGAAGATTTCGAGCCGGACGGCACCTGGTATAGTATGGTGACAGTAGGAGGGGATCTCTTTGCAATTGAACCCAACCACGGAGAGCTGGACAGGATCTCTAGATCAGGCGATGTCCGCCGGGTGGTCGACATCTCCGCCAGCCAGGGACACGTCGTTCCTACGGCAATGGTATTTCACAACGGCTTCTTTTATGTCGGCAACCTGGACGTATTCCCTATAACAGGGAAGTCCAAAATTTACAAGATCTCCATGGCCGGTGACATTCATATCGTGGACACCGGGTTCTCCACGATCCTGGGTATCGCCATCGATAAGGCCGGCGCGCTGTACGTGTTGGAAAATACGACAGGCAATCCCTTCCCCACGCCCGGCACAGGCGATATCATCCGGCTTGACCCCCGCGGAGGCAGAAAAGCCATCGTCACCGGATTGAACTTGCCGACTGCCATGACCTTCGGGCCCGACGAGAAATTATATGTTTCCAATTGGGGTTTTGGGAAAGGCCCCGGAGGAGGGGAGGTGCTGCAGATCGATATCACCTGTTCCAACAACCATCAATCGAAAAATAAATAAAGGGGTACAGAGAAATGTGGCGTCAGCCGTACGCGTCCGGACTGGTAAAACAGTTTGGCCGCTTGCGGCTTTTTTTTTAGCTTTGCAGCCGTTTCGGCCGTTGGCAATTAACCTTACGGCGGAAATTTCGACCCGGTAGCTCAGCTGAATAGAGCAGCTGCCTTCTAAGCAGCAGGTCATTGGTTTGAATCCAATCCGGGTCACAAGGCCGACCAGACGAAGTCTGGCCGGCTTTTTTTGTTTGGGAGCGCGCGAGCTCGCTCGCAGGCGCGGACAAGCAAAAAAGCCGCGGGCCGCGATAGCGGACCGGGAGGCTTCGGGTAAGGCCCTCGCAGGAGTACGGATCGCCGGAGGCAATCCATTCCGGGTCATTAACCAACATTCAATTTTTAGAACCCGCTCTGGCAGCGGGTTCTTTGTGTTTGAATTCGTCAGCGCCTTACTTCCGATTAATATAAGCAATTCATTATTAATAATTTTAAGGTTTGAATCCTGACGGGGTGATTGCTGCCGTCAGCAACGTTTTTTAAAATTTGAGGTACTATTTTTTCTACATTTGCACAACTCCTGCGTTTCCACCCATTCTCCATTACTGGTTTTTATTGTTAATAATCGGCATTTGCTGATATGCATGCCAATGCCAATAATACATTATTCTATGCCTGATAAAAAGCAAACAATTGAAGTAAAAGGTACCACCATTACCATAATCCACGTCAATCAAGCAGACTATATTTCATTGACTGATATGGTCAAGAATTTCGAAGACGGATTGGCGTTGATTGAGAGATGGCTTCGGAATAAAAATACCGTCGAATTTTTAGGGATTTGGAAGAAAATCAATAACGCTAATTTTAATTCCCTCGAATTCGGGGGAATTATGCTCGAAGCAGGCCTCAACAGGTTTACTCTGTCTGTCAAGAAATGGGTGGAAAAGACCAATGGTATTGGGCTGATTGCCAGAGCCGGCCGTTTTAATAGTGGCACGTACGCCCATAAAGATATCGCCTTTGAATTTGGATCCTGGTTAAGCGCCGAGTTCAAGCTGTATATGATTAAAGAATTCCAACGCCTGAAGGACGAGGAAAGCAGCAGTAAGAGACTGGAGTGGGATTTTCAGCGCACCTTATCCAAGATTAATTATCGCATCCACACGGATGCTATTAAGGAAGCGTTGATTCCCCCTGCTGTTACAAAAGACCAAATTGCTACGATATATGCCACCGAAGCTGACATGCTGAATGTGGCATTGTTTGGAAGTACAGCCAAACAATGGAGGGAACATAATCCGGGTAAGCCAGGTAATATCCGGGACGAGGCCACGCTGGAACAATTGGTCGTATTGTCTAACATGGAAAGTATCAATGCCCTTTTGCTGCATCAAGGGCTTACACAAACTGAAAGGCTGCAAAAACTTAACCAAGCCGCAATTCAGCAAATGAAATCCCTCCTGACCAGCCCCACCATTAAAAGACTTTCAAAATGATGAAAGCCAACTAAAAGCCGATAAAAGCTCCAAATCTTCCTTAACCCGGTTTGAAATCCGTCCAATCCGGGTCACAAGGCCGACCAGACGAAGTCTGGCCGGCCTTTTTCGTTTTGGGAGCGGGGCAAACTTGTTTGCTAAAGCGAAAAACGGAAAAGCCGCATCCCGCGATGGCGGGATGGTCGGCCTTGGGTAAGGCCCTCGAAGGGTTATCGGGATCGGCGGAGCTAATCCCGCCCGGTTCACAACGACCCCTCAGCAAAGCTGAGGGGTCGTGTCTCAGTATGATATTCTGCAACTATTATTTCACGTTTGCGAGGCTGTCAATTGAAGATTGGATAGCTATCAATCGAGCATGAACGGCTCCAAGTTGCGCCTCTGCGCTGTCGTAAAGGCCTTTGTAATTACAGCCAGCTACCCTTTCCCTTATGTTATTAGCGCTATCCTTAAGTAACTTTTGCTCACTTAAAAGGTTCGTCTGCGCGTTGTTGCAAGCGTATCCACACACGAATATGATGAGAAGGCATAAGATGGCTGAAAATTTCATTTGAAGTTTTATTTAAAGCTGGAAAAATTAGAACCTATGTTTGGTGCTATATAACAAATAACAGCTTCAGCGGTTCCTTTCATATTGTAGCTTCCACTTTTCTTTGCTATGATACAAAAATACAAAACCTTGTGCTTATTCGCTCGCGCATCAAAGTTCAAACTGACACACTACAAAAATGATTTACCAGATGTATTAAAACATTTAATGTTGATAACTTTATAATTCAAAAAAATTATATTTGTCATTTATTATATGCCAATACAAATTCAATGAGAAAATACTTTTTAATCCTTTCGCTTATTATCGTCGCACATAATTCTTTTGGGCAGGTAGTTGTAGATTCCTCACTGTTGCTTTCACAAAAAGACATACAATGGTGGAAGGGAGCCAAATTCGGATTGTTCATTCATTTTGGATTATACTCCGTTTTGGGACAAGGTGAATGGGCTATGTTTGAGAGACGAATGGACACATCTGAATATGGAAAACTAAAAGACTCCTTCACTGTTTCAAAGTTCTCCGGAAAAAATTGGGTAGACGTTGCAAAGCAGGCCGGTTGCAAGTATATGGTAGTCACATCAAGGCATCATGATGGCTTTAGTTTATTCAACACCAGCTTTGGTAACTACAATTCAATGAACACGCCTGCAAAAAAAGATCTGATAAAAGAATATGTTGATGCGGCGCATAATGCGGGGATGAAAGTAGGCATTTATTATTCTCCACTTGATTGGCGGTACCCTGGTTTCTTTTTCCCCGACCTGTATTATTCCAATGCGCTCGAGATGAAAAAGCAAACTTACACACAGGTTCGTGAGTTATTAAGCAACTATGGTAAGATCGATATTTTATGGTACGATGGAGGCGAAGACTCCTGGCTGGGCTTTGCAGGTTTGATGTGGGATGGAGGTAAAGGTTGGTACACACGTGGTATGGACAAGCCTTATAGGGGAAAGTTCAGCTGGGAACCTATTAAGCTTAATACAATGGTTAGAGAATTACAACCAAAGGTCGTGATCAATCCCCGTAGCGGCTGGATGGGTGATTTCAATACACAGGAGGTAAGATTGAGGGGAAGGGAAAACAGGCCCTGGGAATTATGCACCAATCTAAGCAATGCCGCCTGGGGGTGGACTCCTTCCGCGAAAGACAATATGATGACGTTGGACAGTTGCATCCGGTTGTTAGTCGCTGTCGTATGCCAGGATGGAAATTTGTTGTTGAATGTAGGTCCGAAAGCCGATGGCGAAATTGAACCTGCGCAAGTGCAGCGATTGAAAGAGATGGGAGATTTTCTTTCCAAATATGGAGAAAGTATTTATAACACAAGAGGAGGAGTTTGGGATGCAAATTGGGGAGGAACGACTTTCACCGATAATGAGATCTATGTTCATGTTCTAAGAGTCCCCACAAATGGGAGAATTATTCTGCCCTCTGTATCAAAAAAAATCACTTCTGTAAAATATCTCGGCACCAATGTAAATGTAGGCTTTAAACAAAGTGAGGGCGACATCGTATTGGACGGTATCTCCAATAAAGAAAACAAAACAGATATTATTTTGAAGGCAACTTTGAAATAGCTACTTTTCGCCGATCTTATCCCGGAGTCGATCACTTATAGCCGGCAAACGGGTCTATATTATGTTTCAAGCATCCACTGTCGATTAGAAGCTACTTGTTTTCAGACCATCCAAATGAGGATTCTTGAAAAATGTTAAACCTTTCAATTGCTTAAATTTAAATACCTTCAAAATGGTATTTATGAGAAAAGCATGCCCCGTTTTGAAGGGCATGCTGAACTCGTTTGTACTATTTTTGGAACAGCCGCAGTTTCGGTGCCGGTTTAGTTGGGCACTATTTTGCAGTCTTTCATCAGCACGTTTACCATCAGACCTTTGCAGGTACCCTTCACCGTCACCTTCGCTCCCTTCTCCAGAGCTGACAATGCCTGCTTGTCGTTTACATAGCATTGAACGCTGCGGATAGGGTCGGCCGAATTAAGCGTAATATAGGATTTGTCCAAAATGTCTTTACCGATGTCCTTGATGGTTCCGGTGACCCAGAATTCTTTCCCTTTAAAAGTTTCGTCCGCCCTTATTTCATTGCCCATGTATTCGGCCATCAGTTGTTCGGCCGAATAGGTATAGGTTTTCTTTAGTTCCGCTTCGGCGGAATCATTGTTTGAAGTTTGGGCTACGGCCTCTTTGCCTGCGGCCTTGGCGCCAGTCAGCCTGGAGATTACACCAAGGGCAACAAGACCTAGAAAAACAAATAGGATAACTTTTAATGTTTTTTTCATGAATCTGATTTTAGGGGGTTATAGTCATTTGCCAGTCAATTTAACGAAGTTCGGTTATGCTATATTGTTGTAATTGTATTTTAAAATAGCGCACTTCAAAAGCAATGACTATATGGAAAAAATAAACGTATATATATGATTGATAGACATTACATGATTTCCGATAGGCGGAGCTCCGGCGATCGATCATTTAAAGCTGTTGGCCGGAAGGAAATTTCTCTTCGACACTACCAAATTAGAATGGTAGTTCACAGTAGGCTAGCCGGAGAAGGGCTTCTACACGCAAAACTTCTTATAGATTAGGCTTTCGATGGCATCGTGCTGATTATTTGGGAAAGTATTGCTCTTTTCGAGCTAAAGACCTAAAGGCTATTTGAATCATCGCTTCCAGAAGCATCTTCATGCGGTTCGGTAGTTGGCATATCTTCTACAGCTCCGTGTTCCTTTCTCTTCGCCGCGATGAGTTGATGGAGGTATTGCTGCCGCACGTCATCGAGACTTTCCCGCCTTTCTCTCTGTTTTTCCTCTTTGACGCGATTGTACTCATTGAAAAGATAGATGGCAATGCCCGCTGCGAACATGGCTCCAGGAACATAAATTGTCATTAATTTAAGTTTTGCTAGAAATATTTAAAGTTCGAAATGCGTATTAGTGCTCTAGCGTTTTCTGCTCAACATAGTGTTTAACCACCTGGAGAAAGAGATTCCTTTTTCACGACTGACAAGCGCATCCAATACTGCAAAAAATCTTTATCTAACGACTGTGCTCCCACGATGGATGTTTTTACAAATTTAATTTTTTAATCCGGAATTAGGAAGCAAGACATGTATCCTGGAGACACCGAATTCTGTAACTTTATAAGATCAAATTTATCCGAATAAAAACAGGTAAGAAATCCTTAGTTCTTTGCGGTCAGAACGATCGACAAACTATGCAACTAGTTGAAAGTCAGTATAATACAATCCGATCCGAGTCACTTTAGAAGTTATTTTTCCGAAGCCCGAAGTTGCTTTTTTGCACGTCATTCCATTATTGCCCTACCGATTTTGCCGCTTCGTTGTTTTTTCGTCATTTACTTTCTTTTAGTAAATAATTTTCTTGTCAAGTCAAGATCGGTAGAGTGGTCGCTTTTAATGGTCAAAAAGTATTCAGCCTGCCAACTTTTAGTTTTTTCTGCTTGTCTATTGGTTACAGTGTCCCACGGTGGATAAACCCGAATTCCTCTTTTTCCATCTTTTCCGTTTTGAGAGATAATTCCTTTCTCGGCCAAAACTGATGTTGGAAAAACAAATTGCCCAATGTTGTCGCCAGTTCTTGATGTTATTACTACAAGATCAATGTCGTCAAAAATGTCAAAAGGTGCTGTTATTCCCTCCATGTTTCGTCGCCAGATAGTCACAAATTGTCCTGTTTTTGCCGGTGTGATTTTAGAAACTCTATGTTCAATGGTCTGTCCATCAAGTTTAAACGAACAGGCGCCGTATGCTACACTTTCTGCATTCAGTTGTAGATTTGTCAGGCGGAAACCACATTTGTCGTAAACCAATTCTTTCACAATTCTAAGGTCGTTATGAAGAGCGTTTTCAGGTGTCATAATTTACGGTTTTTTATTCCTGTTTGATGTCACGCTACAATCAACTGATTCCAGGCCTGGGATGATATTTTTTTCTTTTTTAAAAAAAATAATATCTTCATCACAGGGATTTGATTAATGGCAACTGCAAAAGAACATATTACGCCCGAACTACTGCGTAAGATTACAGCGGGAGACGAAAATGCTTTTCGTAGCTTATTTGACCTCTACAAAAATAATCTTTTCGACTATCTTATTGGTATTGTCAAATCCAGGCAGGTGGCAGAAGAGCTTGTCATGGACATCTTTCTGAAACTATGGCTTGGGCGGGAGTGGATTGCCGATATTGAGCATATTGAACCCTTTATCAAAAAGGTAGCCTATAACAAAGCGATCGATTTCCTCCGTTATGCCGCCAGGAACCAAAAGTTACAGCATATAATCGCCAGGGAAATGGCTGGCGAGGTGGACCGCTCCCTGGAAATGCAGCTGCTGGAGAAGGATTACCAGCATATCATACAGGAGGCCGTACGCCAACTATCCCCTCAGCGGCGCCTGGTCTACACCATGAGCCGGGAAAAGGGGATGACCCATGACGAAATTGCAAGAGAGCTCAATCTCTCCATACATACCGTAAGCAATCATACCAAGGAAGCCCTGAGATCCATACGGGGGTTCCTAAGCAGGAACAATGTACCTGTCACTGCTTTCCTGCTGTATACGCTGCAGAAATAATCTTTTTTTACGCCGGATAGCTGTTGCGCAATACCACGATCGTCTTTATAGTATAAGCCTTCTGACATGTCAAGTAATCCCATACGGCTACAATACCTTTTCGACCGGTACATCAACAATATCTGTTCGCCGGACGAGCTGAAGGAGTTTTGGCAATTGATGGGAGAACTGTCTGAAAATGATGTGGTTACCGAAGAGATCAAGCAATTGTGGGAAGTGAAGAAGCGTTCCCGCTATTCATCGGAGAATGTGGACTGGGACAGCCTGTTCGGGGAAATGATGCGTAAAGGAAGGAGCCTGGAGATAGATTATGAAAGGATCGGCAGGCGGAAAGTAAGGTGGATCCGGATCGCTGCTGCTGCCTGCGTCCTGGCCGCCATCGTCACGGGGGGCCTGTTCTTCCTGGTTAGCCGGAAAACGGACGGGACAACGACGCGGGCGGGGATCGTCAATGACCTTATGCCCGGGAAGAACGGCGCCATCCTTACCCTCGACAATGGCAGGCAGGTGATCTTGGACAGCACGGGTGATGGGGTCATTGCTAAACAGAATGGGGCAAGAATAGAGCTGAACAGCGGAAGGCTGACTTATCATAAGGATGACGGATCAACCGCAGCATCCCTTAATACAATGACAACTCCTGTGGGACGCAAGTATCAGCTGACGCTTTCGGACGGTACGAGGGTGTGGCTGAATGCGGCTTCTTCCGTTAGCTACCCCGCTACATTTCTGGGTGCGCAGAGAGTCGTATCGATCACCGGAGAGGCCTATTTCGAAGTGGCGGCGAATGCCAATAAGCCGTTCGTCGTGAATGCCAATGGCATGATGATCGAGGTGCTTGGTACAAATTTCAATATCAACGCGTACAGCGACGAAGATTTCTTAAAGACGACGCTCCTGTCTGGGTCCGTCAGGTTGAAAAAGGGGAGCAGCGAGCAATTGCTGTCCCCGGGACAACAAGCCCGATGGGGGAAGGATGAGCACTTCAGGGTCACCGACAATACAGACATGGATCTCGTAATGGCCTGGAAGAACGACGAATTCTACTTCAGCGATGCCGATCTTCCGACAGTCATGCGGCAGTTGTCCCGCTGGTACGACCTGGAGGTGATCTACGAGCCGGGAGCTCCGTTAAACAAGCATTTTGAAGGTGAAATACCTATGAATACCATGATCTCACAAGTACTGAGCGTTTTGGAAAAAAATGACGTCCATTTCCATTTGCAAGGGAAAAAACTAACCGTTCTGCCTTAGTATCTCCTATTACTGTGTCTTGTGCTATTGACGTTCCGAACGACGGGTAACTATTGCCAATTCAAAAACCAAAACTAGAAATGGTACTAACCAGCTTCTGCAAAAAATTTTCAGCAAGACGCCGGCTAATGAGAAAGCTGACGATCACCTCCCTGATGGGCGTGTTATTTTTGACCAGGTCAACCATCGGATTTTCGCAAAATGTGAGCTTAAAGGCAACCAATGCTTCATTAAAGTCGGCGTTTGCACGGATAAAAAAGCAGACGGGCTACACGTTCTTTTATAATCCCGACCTGTTGAACATGGCCAATAAAATAACGATCGATGTTAAGGAAATGCCTCTTGAAAAGGCCCTGGAGCTGCTGTTCAAAGACCAGCCGCTCACGTATACGCTGGTAGGTAAGCTGATAACACTGTCCATAAAGAGGCCAGTCGAATCTCCGGGTGCGATGTTCTTATCATCCCCATTCGTGAAGATATCGGGACAGGTCAGGAACAAGCTTGGGCAACCGCTGGAAGGGGCGAGTGTCATGATCATTCATAAAAACAGCGGAGCCCTGACCAATTCCAAAGGGGAGTTCGTAGTGGGAAAGATCAGGCGGGAGGACTCGCTTGCCATCAGCATGATCGGGTATAGGACCCAGCAGATGGCCGTTCCCGGTTCGGGTTATCTTGAAGTGGTGCTGAAGGACGCTGTCGACAAGATGGATGAGGTGATTAAAACGGCCTATGGCAGGACGAGCAGGCGCCTGGCGACGGGAGATATCGCAAGGGTGACTTCGGAGGAGATAGAAAAACAACCGGTCTCCAACCCCTTACTCGCGCTGCAGGGCAGGGTGCCAGGGCTGGTGATCACACCGATCTCGGGGTATGCCAGCAGTCCTGTAAAAGTGGAATTGAGAGGGAGGAGCGACCTGAACCCTTCTTCTACGGGCGAACCTTTATATGTGGTAGACGGAGTTCCGCTCACCGTCCTCGAAGTCTCGGGCGGCAGCGGTTATGCCCTTGGCGCCCTCGGTTTTAACCAGGGTGTTCCGGGTTTTACAAATGGACAAAGCCCTTTATTCAGCATCAATCCGAAGGACATTGAAAGCATTGAAGTGCTGAAAGACGCAGGGGCCACGGCCATATATGGTTCACGGGGGGCAAAGGGCGTAATTCTGATCACCACAAAGAAAGGGCAACCCGGGCGGACGCAATTCAATCTTGGAGTAGAGCAGGGGATAAATACCATCACCCGCTATTGGCAAATGCTGAATACGCCCCAATATCTCCGGATGCGCCGGGAAGCATTCAGCAATGACGCCATCACCCCCTCGGCATTGACGGCCCCTGACCTGCTTGTATGGGATACCACGCGCTACACCGACTGGCAGAGGGCCGCTTTTGGCGGCACAGGCAAGTTCACCCAGGTATCGGCATCGCTATCCGGCGGCAGCGGTCCAACGACGTTCAGCCTCAGAGGCGGGTATTTTCGTGTGTCGGATATTACGGTAAAGTCCGGCGCTACGCAAAGAGCGACTTTGAACTCGTCCATCGGTTACCATAGCGCCGACAGGAAGCTGGACCTGTTGTTTTCCTCTAATCTTGCCTACAATGATATCAATGTGATCGGCATTCCGTCAGGCCCGAACGCCAGCGCATTGCCGCCCAATGCGCCGCCGATATTTTCAAAGACGGGAGCGCTGAACTGGGATGGATGGAACCAGGGAATGAACCCCATTTTCCCGCTGATCAATTTTCCTTTTGGCGCCCTTCAGCAACGTACCCCTTCGTCAACGATCAACCTGAATACGGATCTCGTGTTGAAATACAGAATACTCGACAACCTGGTATTCTCGACGAGGCTGGGGTATAACGATGCACATACAAGCGCAAGTTCACTTACGCCGATCACCGCACAAAATCCGTTGTTAAAACCTACGGGTCAGGCTTATTTCGGTGCAACGAACAATTCAAACTGGCTCATCGAACCGCAGCTGGACTACACTGCGCTTATAGGACCCGGAAAGCTGAGCTTACTGACAGGCGGAACGTTTCAGTCTACTACAACCCACGTAAAAAGGCAGTTGGGCTATGGATACACCAGCGACCTTTTGCTGGGTTCGATCCTTGCCGCCCCCAACGTTGCAGACTATGATGCCGACGGTTTCAAAAAGATCCTCGGCGTATTCGGCATCATAAATTATAATTTGTACGACAGGTATATCCTGGAGCTCAACGCCAGAAGGGACGGCTCCTCCCGATTTGGACCGGGCAGACAATTTGGGAACTTTGGCTCTGCGGCCTTCGCCTGGATAGCCTCCGAAGAAAAATGGCTGAAAAAGATACTGCCCTCCTGGACAAATTATTTAAAGCTCCGCGGCAGCTACGGTGTTACGGGCAGCGACGGCGTGGACGATTATCAATACATCTCACAGTGGAGCTCCTCGAGCTCCTCCATGTCCGGCCTCCCTGCCTACGACGGTGCTTCTCCCCTGGTCAGCATCCATGCTGTCAATCCCCTGTTTCAGTGGCAGGTCAACAAGAAACTGGAAGGATCTTTGGAGCTGGGCCTTTTTGATGGCAACCGGATCAACCTGACGGTCACCTATTATCGCGAACGCACGGGCAATCAGCTGGTGCCCTATACCACCCCGATCCTCACCGGTTTCCCCAGCGTCACAGCCAACTTCCCTGCGCTGGTTCAAAATTCCGGTTGGGAGAGTCTCATCCGCGCCGTCCTTATTCAAACGAAAACGCTCAGCTGGTCGGTCGATTTCAATATTTCCATAAACCGGAACAGGTTACTGGCGTTTCCAAACCTGGCCAGCTCGCCCTATGCAACGCTGTACAAGGTGGGAGCGCCTACTGCTGTCAGCTTTGCCTTTCATTATACGGGCGTAGACCCGCTCACCGGTCGGTACACCTACCAGGACTTCAATCATGACGGGAAGATAACTTTCAATGGCTCTGTCATAGCCGGGACGGCAGATGACGACCGGAATGCCGTCATAGATTATGCCCCCCGGTATACGGGAGGGTTCGGCACCCAATTGAATTATAAATGTGTTCGGCTTAGCCTGTTTTTCACTTATGCCCGGCAAAAAACGTACAACGCCCTATTGGGCTCGGGCGCGGGATCCCCCGCCAATATTTCGACCGTAGTCTATAACGATCACTGGCAAAAGCCGGGAGACCACGCAGCCTACGCCCGGTTCACGACTGCTCCCGGAAGTTCCGACTATAATTTCGCGGCTTCCGACGGTGTTATTGCCGATGCCTCCTATCTGCGGCTCGGCACGGTTTCGCTGGGCTACGATCTGCCGCAGCCGGTGATAAAGAAGATGGGAGTAAAAGGATGCTCGTTCTCGATACAGGGTCAAAACGTCTTCGTCATAACAGGATTCAGGGGCCCTGACCCGCTCGCCTCCGGGTTTGGGGTCATGCCGCCCGTCAGGACCATCACGGGAAATATATCTATTAACTTTTAACGGGATTAACGATGCGAAAAAATAAATCAACGATTGTCCTTTTTTTGGCCCTGTGTCTGTCTTCCTGTTCAAAAATGATACAGATCCCGGATCCGGCCAGCAGCATTACCATCACGAAAGTCTTTGACACAGACGCTACCGCCTCATCGGCCATGGCTGGGGTGTATACCCAGCTCATCAACGGAACGTATGGCATAGCTAACAGCAATTACGCCACCAATGTATTCAGTGACGGATTAACCACGATCCTTGCGGGGCTCTCCGCCGATGAGCTGCAGACGACTACAGCGAATAATGCGCTGTTTCAGCTATCGGCAAACAATCTAACGGCGAAGCTGGCAGACCAGAGTTATATCCCGACCTTATGGGCAAGTGCCTATTCCATCGGCATCTACGGCGCAAATGCAGTCCTTGAGGGGATAGCTGCCTCCACTTCTCCGGATCTGACCGACAGTACGAGACGGCAGCTTACGGGTGAGGCTAAATGCATACGAGCCTTCTGCCATTTCTATCTCACCAACTTTTACGGTGATATCCCGTTGGTGCTGACCACGGATTTTAATAAGACGGCCAACCTGGCCAGGGCCAAACAAGTCGACGTATATGCGCAGATCATAAAGGACCTGAAAGACGCTCAGGCCGCTTTGCCAGACAATTATATCAGTGTAGGGGGACGGGTAAGACCCAATAAATGGGCGGCTACTGCCTTGTTGGCAAGGGTTTATCTCTACACCGGCGACTACAGCGACGCATCGGCTCAGGCCGGCTCGGTAATTGACCACGTCGATCTCTATCACCTGGAACCGGACCTTAACAATGTATTCCTGACCACCAGCAGTGAAGCGATCTGGCAGCTACAGCAAAATACGTCCATCCCCAATCTGGGTAACGCAACGCCGGAGGGTTCGTTCTGGCTGCCAAACCCTCTCCATACCGGGAGGCCCCCTATTGCCTCGCTGACCAGTCAGCTGCTGAATGCATTTGAGCCCGGTGACAGGAGAAGAACCAACTGGATAGACAGCACAGATTATATGGCTGATCCCGGTATTCCCGCTGCGACCTATTATTTTCCTTATAAGTATAAAACGGGCACCTATAACTATTCGGTGGGCGGAGCTGCTTCCGAATACTATATGGTACTGAGACTGGCAGAGCTATACCTTATTCGGGCAGAGGCGGCGGCAAATGGCGGACCGGGAGGGGCGAATGCGGCGATCGCCGACCTGAACAGCCTGCGTCACCGGGCCGGGTTGAACAGCCTGCCGGCCAATCTGTCGGCGTCCGACCTTACAACCGCCATTGCAAAGGAATGGCAAACGGAATTCTTTTGTGAATGGGGCCATCGCTGGTTCAATCTGAAAAGAACCCGGCAGACATCTGCCGTCTTTTCTTCCATCGCCGTAAAACAGCCGTGGAAGGGAGACTATCAGCTGCTTTATCCACTGCCTACCCAGGAGATCCTCAACGACCATTATCTCACTCAAAATACCGGCTATTGATTATGCGAATTAAAGATCTCTTTCTGTACGCTTTGCTGTCGCTAAGTGTCGCGTCCTGCTCCAAACAGCCAATGCCTGCGTCGCCGTCCTCCCTTACGATCATCAACGCAGTGGTGGGGAGCGCGCCGCTGGTCACCGATTTTTCGGGGACAGGAGCCATCACGTGGTTTTCGGGCGCCGATAAGATTGCATATAATAGTTTTAGTACCGCCGATTACGGCGACAATAATCAGCTGTCGTCATACTCCGGCATACAGAAGCTGGCGCTGTATCAGTACCCCGATACGCTGCAGCAGGCTAAGCCGTTGTTCAACCTGACCCTTACGCTGCCGGCGGGATCGATCAACAGCCTTTTCCTGACGGGTACGGTCGACGCGCCTGACACCTTGTTTGTCGCGGACCAGCTGCCGCCTCATCCCGTATCCGACAGCGTGGCAGCCATCCGGTTTGTCAACCTTTCTCCCAACAGCGCTCCCGTCAGCATCAACCTGCTTGGAAAGGCTAATGGCAGCGAAGTGGCCACTCTGTCTTACAAAGGGATCACGGCGTTCACCAGTTATCCTGCAACGCACGATATCGCCAGCTACAGTTTTGAGTTCAGGGACGCCGCCACGGAAACTTTACTCGCGACCTATACGGCGGACGGGATCAACAATGCTGAATCAGACCCGTTTAATCCCACAAAGATCTGGCGCAACAGGAACACGACGCTGGCGCTGCTGGGCGTTCCGGGAGGGTCCGGCGACAAGGCGCTGTCGGTTCTGATGATCAACAACTACTAAAACATTTTATATAGAAAATATGATACTAACAACGGAGCATCTTTCTCATAGATATACCAGTTCATGGGCTATACATGACATTGGGATCCAAATCGAAGGCACCGGCATCATCGGACTTTTAGGATCCAACGGAGCAGGCAAGTCGACGACCATGAACATTATTTGCGGCACACTGAACCCCACCGAAGGAAATGTCTTTATTGATGGCATAGACCTGAGAAAACATCCCGAAGAGGCCAAGAAAAAGATCGGTTATCTGCCACAGACCTTACCCCTCTACACCGACCTCACCGTCGATGAATATCTTATCTACTGTGCGGAATTGCGGATGGTGGCAAAAGACAAAATTAGGCCGACGCTGAGTGACGTAAAAGAACGCTGCGGCATCACCCAGGTGAGCTCGAGGCTCATCAAAAATCTTTCGGGCGGCTACCGTCAACGGGTGGGGATCGCCCAGGCCATCATCCATCGTCCCAGGCTGATCGTAATGGATGAGCCTACCAACGGGCTTGATCCCAACCAGCTGATCGAAGCAAGGAAATTAATAAAGGAAATTGCCGAAGAACATACGGTGCTGTTGTCGTCACACGTGCTTTCCGAAGTCAACCTGCTTTGTAAAGAGATCATCATGATAGAGGCCGGCAGGGTAGTATTCTCCGACAGTATGGATTCATTCAATAGTTATATCCAGTCAAGATCGGTGGTCGTCAGGATGGAAAACCCGCCTTCGAAAGAGGAACTATTCAGCGTACGGGGTGTCGCCGGCATGGAGTTTATAACGGACAAAAAATTACGCATCTATTTTGATGGCGGCAGTGAGATCACAGAGAAACTAATAGCGGCCAGTGTTGCCGGTAACTGGCGCCTGCAGGAGATCAGCATCGACAAAGGAGAGCTCGATGACATTTTCAAACTAATATCCCAACAAACGACCAAATAAAAATACTGATAATGACTTTCAAAATAGCAAAGAACGAATTGCGGAACATGTTCTATTCGCCGGTAGCGTGGTTTCTGACGCTGATCTTTCTTATACAATGTGCCATATACTATTCGGCAGCTCTTGGACCCTATGCGGTCTGGCAGGATATTCTGTTAAGGAATAATCCAAAGTGGAAGAATTTTGGAGATACGTCCCTTACAATGGCTTTCTTTTTGGGCCAGGACGGTCTGCTTGCCAATGTTCTTCAGAATGTTTACCTGTTCATCCCATTGCTGACCATGGGACTCATCAGCAGGGAGATCAATAATGGATCGATCAAGCTGCTCTATTCGTCGCCGGTAAAATTGAAACAGGTCGTCTTTGGGAAATTTCTGGCGGTGCTGGTGTATAACCTGGTGCTGGCAGCCGTACTGGGCCTGTTCATCGCCACCACAGCGGTCACTGTCAAATCGATAGACGGTGGACTATTGTTGTCCGCCATGCTCGGGTTTTACCTGATGGTTTGCGCCTATTCTGCGATCGGGCTCTTTATGTCGAGCCTCACGACTTATCAGATCGTTTCGGCCATCAGCACCTTCACCATTATATTCATACTCTCACATATAGGGAGCCTGTGGCAAAAGTATGATTTTGTCAGGGACCTGACGTATTTTCTGTCGCTCCAGGGACGCACGGCGAAGATGGTGGGCGGTCTGATCACGACAAAAGACGTCTTTTACTTTCTGATCATCATGTGCATGTTCTTGGCCTTTACCATCCTGAGGCTGCAGGGGGACAGGGAGACAAGACCCTGGTGGATAAAGGCGGGGAGGTATGCCCTGGTCGCCGTGTCGGGTCTATTGATCGGCTATGTGAGCTCGCGCCCCCGTCTCACCGGGTACTGGGACACTACTGCGTGCAATGTGAACACGATCCATCCGCGTACCCAGAATATACTTCGACAGCTGGAAGATGGCCCGCTTGAAGTGACGTTGTACACCAATCTTTTGGATATGGGCACGGCTGTCAGGGGAGTGCCTGAAGCGCGCAATCTCTATTTATCGCAGCTTTGGGATCAATACCTCCGTTTTAAGCCCGATATAGTATTCAAATACGAATACTACTACGATTATGATCCCGTCTTCAATTACTATTATGCGGGGACCACTGACAGTATGGTCTATAAGAATTTCCCTGGTAAGACTTTAAAGGAAATTGCTTCGGAAATGGCCACGGGCGCCGATCAGGATATATCTCTGTTCAAATCGCCCGAAGAAATGCATAAAGAGATCGACCTGGACCCCGAGGGCTACCGATTGGTGATGAGGCTAAAGTATAAGGGGAGAACGGAGTTTGTGCGTACTTTCGACGACCCCGATTTCTGGCCGAGTGAAGTGAACCTGAATGCCGCATTTAAGAGATTATTGCAGGCCAGTCTACCCAGGGTAGCATTTGTAACGGGTGGATTAGAACGGAATATTTACAAGACGGGGGAAAGAGAATTCCAAAGGCATTCGCTGGCGAAAGCAGAACGGGTCGCGCTGATTAACATAGGATTCGTTTCAGACACCATCAATTTGTCCACCCAGGATATCCCGTCCAATATAACTACGGTGGTGCTGGCAGACCCGAAAGTGGACCTGACGCCTTTGGAGATCGTCAAACTCAAAAAATACATCGCGGGTGGTGGGAATATGCTGATCAATGGTGAACCAGGCAAGCAACAAGTGCTCAATCCCCTCCTGCGCGAGCTGAATATTCAGCTGATGCCGGGCCAGATCATACAGCCGTCATTCAATGAAACACCCGAAAAGGTGCAGCCTTATCTTACGCCTGCGGCTGCATACCTTTCAGAAGACAAAACGCTGACGAAATTTAAGCGCCTGCTTTTGAGCCATGATACGGACGACACCTTAAAGATAAGCACGCCCGGCGTGACGGCAGTGTCATTCAAAGACAGCCTGTTCAGGATAAGCCCTTTAATGTTGACTTCCGACAACGTATCGTGGCTTAAAGAAGGCAAGCTGGTATTGGATTCGGCGGCGCCCGTCTTTGCCACAGAGGAGGGTGACGTGAGAGGGAGCTTTGCAACGGGCCTGCAACTTACGAGAAAGATCAGCAATAAAGAACAGCGCATTTTAGTATTCGGCGACGTCGACTTTATGTGCAATATGCGGGTAGCTCAAAGTATGTACTTTCTTATTTCCTGTTACAGTTGGCTCAGCGATAACCAATTCCCTATCTATACGCCGCGACCGTCCGCGGAAGACAATTTACTGTACATCGGTCCAAAAGGGGCTGCTGCTCTAAGAATTGTTTATATATGGATCGTGCCGGCGCTGATCCTGCTGGCGGGGACAATAATACTGATAAGGAGAAAGAGAAAATAGCGTTTACCTATGCTACTAAGAACCGACGAACAAACAATAAGCGACCTGGGGATCTTTGGAAGCAAAGGCACTGGCAGCATCTATGAGCTATTCCACCGGGTCAACAGCCGGGGCGGCGCGGCAGTATTGGAAGAAATGTTCCGCAAACCCCTGTCCGACAGGGATGCCATCAGCAGGCGGATCAGCATCATCGAGAGCTTTGCAAGGTCCAATATCCGGTTTCCCTACGATGCTGCCCTGATGGACGCCGCGGAGAAATATCTCACCGACAGGCGACAGGAAGCCAAAAATGAGAGCGGTCCTGCATTCATGGGAGAGAAAGAAATGCAAAGCGGCGTAGGCGCCATACTGGATATTTTTCAGAAAACGAGGGCCTTTGTGGACCTTCCTGAGGTGAGGGGCATTCCAGCCCTTTCCCGGGAAAGGGCCGACCTGTGCGGGCTGCTGGATGACCCTGCTTTTGCACCTGTCTTTGTGGAGCGGCCGGGGCATCGCCTGAGCTTCAGCGCCCTGACCGCCTATGACAGCCTGTTCAGGTTAGCCGAGCAGGATAAGATACAACAGCTGTTGGAGTATATGTACTTCCTCGACGTGTACATTTCAGTAGCACGTATCGCCCGGGATATGAATTTTATTTTTCCCACGACGCTGGAAAAAGGCCGGGGAGAACTTCATCTGGACGGCGTTTACCACCCCGGCATAAAGGCGCCGGTTGCCAATAGCATTACCATGAACGGTTCCCGCAATGTCATTTTTCTCAGCGGTGCGAATATGGCCGGAAAATCGACGTTTCTCCGGTCGGTCAGTACGGCGCTGTACCTGGCGCATATGGGGTTCCCTGTTCCTGCGAAGTCGATGCAGTTTTCGGTAATGGATGGAATTTACACCACGATAAATCTGCCAGACAATCTGGGCATTGGGGCGAGCCATTTCTATGTTGAAGTCTTACGGGTGAAAAAAATAGCGTCCGAACTAAGCACCGGCCAGTCCTTTTTTATCTTGTTTGACGAGCTGTTCCGTGGCACCAACGTAAAAGACGCTCATGAAGCCACAGTGGCTGTCGCTTCCGGGTTCTCCCGCAGGAAGAATAGCCTGTTCATCATCTCTTCTCATATTGTAGAGGCGGCAAAGGACCTGGAACGAACGGCCGGCTTCGCCTTTCACTATCTTCCGACACGGATGCAGGGGAATGTTCCCGTCTATACCTACAAGCTGGAAAAAGGCGTCACCGACGACAGACACGGGATGATCATTATAAAAAATGAAGGGATACTCGAAATTTTGAAAAACGGAAATAAAGTCTCATGAAAAAAATTTGCTTTTCGATCTTAATGGGTCTTCCATTTTGCCTCCAGGCCCAGGGCAAGGGATTTGAAATAAAGGGTAAGCTGGGCAAGTGGAATGCGCCGGCCAAAGTCTATCTCGTTATTGGATCGCTGGTCGACTCGGCAGCGCTTACCAACGGGGAGTTCGGGTTCAAGGGGACGGTCGACGAGCCCGTATCTGCCACGCTCATACTCGACCAGGGCGGCGTAGGGCTATCCCGGCTGAACCAACAAACCGCAGACTTCACCCAATTTTACGTGGACAACGAAGTAATGACGCTCTCATCGGCGGACTCGGCAAAAAAAGCTGTTATCAGCGGGTCGGCTATCAATGACGAGAGCGCCAGGTACACCGCATTTATCCAGAGCAATACAAAGAAATCGGCGGCCTTGCAGACACAGATCGCCGCTATTCCCGCGGAGCAGCAAAATGATCCCGGCGTTCAGGCATCGCTGCAGCAGAAAATGAAGGATGCACGGGAAGAGCTGAGGGGAGCGTTGACCACCTATATCGGACAGCATCCTTCTTCCTATTTCAGCCTTTTGGCGGTTTCCAACCTGGTGTTCCTCAAAGCAGATGCGGCAAGGGTGGATGCGTTGTACAAAACGGTATCCCCCGGCCTGCAGACCAGCGGACAGGGAAAAAAGACGGCTAAAGAAATTGAAATGCTCCAGGCCACGTCCGTAGGCGCAGCGGCCAGGCTATTTACGCAGCCGGATACCAGCGGAGCACCGGTCAGCCTCTCCGGCTTCAAAGGGAAATATGTACTGCTGGATTTTTGGGCCAGCTGGTGTATGCCCTGCAGAGTCGAAAATCCCCACCTGGTGAAAGCGTATAAAAAATATCATTCCAGGGGGCTGGAGATACTCAGCGTATCACTGGATGACTTGTCCCGGAAGAACGCGTGGCTGACGGCGATCAGGAAAGACAGCTTGTCCTGGACACAGGTCAGCGATCTGAAGGGCGGGGACAACGAAGCGGCGCAGCTATACGGGATCCAGAGCATCCCCGAGAACTTTCTTATAGATCCCACCGGCAGGATCATCGCATTGAGTCTCAGAGGCGAAGACCTGGATAAAAAACTTGAAACTATTTTTACCAAATAAGACTATGAGTACCTCGTTTACTATGGACAAGCAGACGCTGGAAGAACTGAATCTGCTGGGTAAGTTCCGCAACGGTTCGGTATACGGTCTGTTCGGCAATACCAGGACAAGGGGAGGGGAGCGGTTGCTCGATGATATGTTCAGGCGCCCGCTGGCAGACGCGGACGCGATCAACGATCGGAGCGCGGTCTTCCAGCATTTTCAGCGGGCAGATCTGAAATTCCCGTTCGATGTACAGCAGGTAATCCTGATGCGCGAGTACCTCGATACCAGGACGGGGAAATACCCGGTGTTGGTTTATGCAAATACCGTGGTTAAAAGGATGCTCTCTTCCCTTGTGGGAGATGAGCAGTTCAAAAGGAATATACAGGGGCTGCAGGCCACCATACTGCTCCTGAACAAGTGCTTCGATTTTGTGCAAAAGAACGATTTCCAGGGTTGTTCATTTGGGATGAGGTCAACTGAGATAAAGAAGATCCTCTCGGAAAAGGCGATAGAAAAGATACGCAACACGAATATCTATAAGGACCTGACCTCCCGGACTATCGCTTTTTTTGATACGGTCCTGAAGGGAAAGCTTTACCCGCAAATGGAATCCATCCTGTCGTTCGTTTACGAGACGGACGTCAATATAGCAGTAAGCGAAGTTGCCGGAAGGAGGGGATTTTGTTATGCCAAAGCCTTGCCGGAAAAAGCAAATATTTTCTCGGTCACCGATGTTTTCCACCCTTGCGTCAGCAATGCGGTGGGCAATAGTATAGAATTGGGGCGGGATCAGAATGTCCTCTTTCTCACCGGGGCCAATATGGCGGGTAAATCCACCCTGATGAAGGCCATCGGCGTAAGCTTGTACCTGGCGCATATGGGTTTTCCGGTTGCTGCCGGCAGGATGGAGTTCTCGGTGAGAGAGGGGCTCTATTCGTCGATCAACGTCGCGGATAATATCGGGATGGGCTATAGTCATTTTTATGCGGAAGTGGTGAGGGTGAAGAGGGCCGCCGAAGCGGCAGCGAAAGGCAGGAGGCTATTGCTGATGTTCGACGAGCTGTTTAAGGGGACCAACGTGAAAGACGCATTTGACGGGACGCTGGCGGTGACCGAAGGGTTCTCGGAATACAGGAATTGCCTTTTTATCGTTTCTACGCATATTATTGAAGTGGGGGAGGCGCTGAAAGGGAGGTCAAATATCCGTTTTGGCTACATGCCCACGGTGATGGATGGGCTCCATCCCCTGTATACTTACAAAATGAAGGAGGGGATTACGGAGGACCGGCAAGGGATGATGATCATCAGGGATGAGGGGATTTTAGATCTGTTGAATAGTTAATATAAAGCCCGCGCTGAGCAAGACCACCGCTCAAGTCCATCTGTTGGTCAAGCAAAAAGACCTCTCCAGCACAATGTCCACGTATCTCATTGAACGCCTGCAGGCCTCACCGAAAGTTCAAATTTATTTCGATACGGAATTAACAGCGCTTACGGGGCATGAATCTCTTGAGAAGGTGGGATGGCGAAGCGCTGACGGGCGCTCCTGGACCAAACCCGTTCGAAATATATTTGTCATGATCGGGGCGGTCCCCAATACAGACTGGTTGAAGGGCTATATCCGGTTGGATCCGAATGGCTACATCGTCACCGATCCAATGTCCCCTTTTGAAACTTCACAACCCGGTGTCTTCGCTGTTGGAGATGTGAGAGCAGGATCTTCAAAACGCGTTGCTGCCGCGGTCGGCGAAGGCTCCGTCGTGATCCGGCAAGTGCATCGTTATCTTGCGCGAGCGAGTGCTGTGGAGGCAATAGCGCTACCTTCTATATCGAAGTAGGTTCGGTTTTGCCTTTCTTGTTGTAGTCGTACAGCATCTTGGTGCCCAGTCCCAACCCGGCTACTACCAGGAAAACTACGCCACCATTTACAGGAACGCTGTTGCCGGAGCTGTCTCTGTCTTTTTCTTTCCTTTCTCTCTTGTCACCCTTGTCTCCCTTGTCATCCTTGTCTCCCTTGAGCCAATGGACAAGGTCAGAAATGATATTGGCCTTGCTGATGTGAGGTGCAAACATCAACGGCGCCAGAATTAATGCACCCATTGCAATCTTCCTAAAGATCTTTTTCATTTAAATCGGGTTAAAATGTGAATAATGATATAAATAATAATAAAGCCATGCTCGTATGGGTAAAATCAACGAAGACAGAAAAAAAGAGGGGCTATCGTACAGGATTGGATAATAGGTGGAGGCGATAAAATAGATTGCCAAACTGGAAGATGGGCAACATAGATATAACGCAAATTTTGTTCCAGGTCAAAGCTTTTCCTAAGATTAACGGCTTGCGATACGAGAGATTTGCTCAAGGTGGAAAGAAAGCTGTTTTCCAAGACGGCTACATGCTATACAAAATAGCCCGGATAGACATCCAGGCCGTTGCTAAAATCCAATATCCTATTAAAAGCCAATGGTATCAAGGCAAATATTATTCCTAATATGTTTGGGTGTTAACGAGATGGAATTTGAAGCAATTGGGGAATATAATCCACATGCAATTCCCGAATCTCCTCTTTTTCCTTTTCATCCGGGACAGCGAAGGTCTTTGAAATGTCTGCTTTTATTTTTGCTAACGAACCAGGATCAATGTACCCTGCCGCTTGATGACATTTCCGGTCGACGTCGTGAGCACCACCGTATAGACATAGCCTCCTGCCGGTGCCTGGTTGCTTCCGCTGGTTCCGTTCCAGCCGGCGCGGATGTCTGAGGTTTCGAATACCTTCCCTCCGTAGCGGTTGAACACGATCATATTGAAAGACCTGGGCACGTCGCCGGTCTTGACACGGAAGAGATCGTTGGCACCGTCGCCGTTGGGGCTAAAGGCGTTGGGAAAATAATAGCCGAGACAGTCGGTGCCAACGGTCAAAGCCACTTGCGCTGAGGTGGAACAGTGATCGGTAGTGCCGGTGACGGTGTAAAGGATATCCGATTTCATTACTGCAACGGGGTCGCTTATGGAGGGATCGGAAAGACCCGCGACGGGGCTCCATTGGTAACTTTCGGCGCCATTCGCCTGGAGTTTGACGGTACCGCCGGCGCACACAGAATCATTGACGGGATCGATTGAAACTTCTGGACTGGCATTGACGGTGGCTGTTACAGGTGTACGGGCGCTTTCGCAGCCGATGGTTTGCGAGACATACCAGGTGGTGGTTCCGGGGTTGGTAGTGTTGGGGGTTGGGGCGGTGGAGGCGCCGGTGCCGCCCGCAGCTGCGGTGTACCAAAGTAAGCCGGTGCCGTTAGCGGTCAACGGGGTGGCCGTAGTGTTCTCGCAATAGAATTGAGGCGCGGCCGTAGGCGCGGCAGGCGGCGGCGTGACTGTAACCGGGATGGGCATACGCGGACTTTCGCAGCCGCTAACCGTCTGGGTTACATAATAAGTGTTTGTTCCGGCGGAGGTGGTGCTGGGTGTTGGGGCGGTCGGGCTGCCGGAGCCGCCGGTAGCCGTAGTATACCAGAGCAAACTGGTGCCATTGGCGGAAAGCGCATTCGCCTGGGAATTGACACAATAGGAAGGAGGGGCCGTATAGGTGGGGTTAGCCGGCAGAGGGTTGACGGTGACGTCTATTTCCTGGCGGGGGCTCTCACAGCTGCCGGCAGGCGTTTGAGTAACATAATATTGGGTAGTACCTGTAGCCGTCGTAACAGGCGTCGGGGCAATGGATGAGCCTGTTCCACCGGTGGCGGAGGTGTACCAGAGCAGGCTGCTGCCGGTGACATCGCCGCTCAGATCGGACGGAGTGCTATTGAGACAAATACCGATCGGGGTATTGACGCCTGGAGCGACAGCTGCCGTTCCTTTCAACGTTTCATATGGCCCTATGTCTACAGCAGGTCCCTGCATTCTTGCATTTCCACCAGCATCGGTCGTAGTTTGCGCAAAAGTTGACCCTTGGTCGATCACAGGGCTACAAGGAGACACGTGAAAGTCGTATCCGGCGACATTTACAAACAACGGGTCAGCATCGATGTTACTCCCGGGCGGAAACGTCCCATCAATATCAGAATTGTACATTGCGAGAGGTTTATTGCCGCCCGAATATCCCGAGGTATAAGGGGGCCCTGACGTCCAGACAATATTGTAATCAAATTGAATACTGCTAAATGCGGAATTGTTGAAATCGTTGGTAAATATGGGGGCGGCTTCATTATAAAAAAGGCAATTCTCCATTTGTAGATACTCCGTAGATGTGCCGTTGGTGACAGCGTTCCCAAACACGCTGGCGCCTCCCGATGAAGTGGTGTTATTGTAGAAGATGTCGTTTTCGAAAACATAAAGATAGTCTGTCGCAACGATCGTATTGTACACCGCGCCGCCATATACGGCCTGGTTGTCGTGAAAAAGGCAGTTTATTGCACCGTAATTGACCTGAAGGGCGGAAATCCCATAGGAGCCAATTGCGCCGCCATAAAAAGCATAGTTGTTCGTAAATGTACAATTATAGAAATCTGTACCGGATGCATCCCCCGGATTGGCAGAAAGAAAGACGACCCCTCCACCCGTATTATCCGGCTGAGCAAGGGAACTGGAGCCGGCATCTGCCTGTCCATCCCGGATCGTGACCCCATGGAAGCTGCCGATCCAAAGATTGGCATTGTATGTAACGACGTGATAGCAATTATCCGATGCATTGCCGGGTATGCCGATATCGCCGCTGAGAATAGTAGGATACAGCGTCGGGCTGGCCTGTGTGTTGGCCGTCTCTGTTCCGTTGAATCCGCCATATATCGTAGTACCGCCCGGAATGCTGAAAGTTGCCGAACGGCCGGCAGGGCTGGCGGGCTTATAGGTGCCCTGGGCGATCCATATCTGATCAAAAGTACCGGCCACGGCCAACGCCGACTGTAAATTATTGAAGGCGGTCGCCCAGGATGTTCCTGCTCCTGGTGTGGGGTTATTTATATTGACGTAACGGATGGCTCCAAAACAGCACGAGATCGGAAAAAGGAAAGCGGTGAGAATGGCCTTGAATACCTGGCCACGGCGATCGGTCATATCAACAAAAGGTTTTTACAGTCTATATTGGATCAGCAGGAATACTTTTCTGAAACGTAAAAGATAGCCGAATTAGTCTGCAAACATTTGAAAAAACGCACCTGAATTGGGAACCCGAAAATTCTAATGGAGGCGCCTGGCCCCCTGTATATTTTGAAATTGGCCCATCATAGTAACCGAATTAAGATCTAATTTTATCCTAATATCAAATAAAAAGGGAGGTGTGCTATGAAGGCGATCATTGTAACAGATCAGGCTGCGGGAACAGCCGGGATGAAATTAGCGGAGCGGCCAGAGCCCCAGGGCGCAGCGATCGGCGATGTCATTGTTCAGGTTCATGCGTCGGGATTCACCGGGGATGAACTGACGTGGCCCTCGACCTGGACCGATCGCCTCGGCCGTGACAGGACGCCGTCGATCCCTGGCCACGAAGTGGCCGGAGTGGTCACCGCCCTTGGCTATGGCACAACGGGTCTGTCGGTGGGACAACGGGTATTCGGGCTCACGGACTGGACCCGCGACGGCACGCTGGCAGAGTATGTAGTGGTAGAGGCACGCAACCTCGCGCCGCTGCCCGGCGACGTTGACTTCACGGTTGGCGCGGCCCTGGTGATGCCGGGACTCACCGCCTGGCAGGGGCTGTTCGAGCACGGCCGCCTTCGTACAGGGCAGAGCGTCCTGGTGCACGGTGCCGGCGGCGTAGTCGGTTCGATGGCAACACAGCTTGCACGTGATGCTGGCGCATACGTCATCGGCACTGGGCGCGCGGACGCCCGTCAGACGGCGCTCGATTTCGGGGCGCAGGAGTTCGTCGACCTCGACCACGATGCCCTGGAAGACGTGGGCGGAGTCGATCTGGTTTTGGATGTCTTTGGCGGAGACATTGTGCAGCGTTCTGCTGGCCTGATTCGCGCCGGAGGAACGCTGGTGTCCATCGCCGGCCCGACCGAAGCGCGGCCCGCTAACGGCATAACGGTCGATTTCGTTGTCGTGCCCGATCGCATGCAATTGAATGAGGTCGTCCAGCGGGTGCGCGAAGGACGCCTGCGGACCCACATCGGCGCCATGGCTACCCTCGACGACGCCGTTGCTACCTTCAATCCGACCAGGCGGATTAAGGGTAAGACGATCATCCGCGTTCGCCCGTAAGGACTCGGGGAGGTCGGGCGGTTATATACATCGAACAATTCTCGCTTCTTTTTGTTCCTCAATCTAACCAACTAATCGGCAGCAGGTATGAATACAAATGAACCAGCATCAACAGATGAACACCGTGCATCGGAATTGGGATCATCAATAAATCCCGTCCAGGTGGAGCAGAAGAGCTATGAGATGCCTCCCCGGGAGGGGTTCACCGTCGCACACTTCCTTACCGTTGCCGACATCGACAGATCGGCTCGGTTCTACGAAAAGGTTTTCGGCGCCCGTATGCTGAGCAAAGGCGACAACAGCGGCGCCCCTGCGTATCTCCAGATCGCGAATACCTGGCTCATTGTGAACGTTGGAGGCGGGCCGACTCCCGACAAGCCGACGGTGACACTCAGCGTTCCCCAACCTGATAATATCAACAGTTTTATGAATATCCGTGTTGCGGATATTCAGGCATGCTACGAATTATGGAAAAGTAGAGGGGCCGAGTTCATTACGGAGCCGATACCCAAGTATGGCGAGATCCGCTGCTACATCCGTGATCCGGACGGCTATATTATCGAAGTAGGACAAAGCACCGACCTTACCTACGGTTAGCCAGTCATTCAAAAAATGACTAATAAAACCTTATCAAGGCTATACGTTCATAATCCTTCAGTGCTCCATTGCTGACAAATTCAACATCTCCCCCGGCCTCCAACACTTTCTCTATTACACCATCTACAGCGTCCTTTATGTAAAATGGGCTATTCGAGCCGACATCTTCCTTGTAAATGCTATCGGGTTGAGATCCCTGGCGAGCAGGATACATGAAATCCTTTTCGACCAGCAGCAAACGGCAATTCTTATGAGTGGCTGCTTGCCACACCTGCCTGATGCCGGATTCCAGCTTTTTCTCGCTGAGCGCTTCCTCTATTTGCAGCAGTAAAGCCTTCTCCCTGATTTCCCGCCGGTGTTTTAGGTAAGGTTGAATCACCTCCCGGAGCTCAGCTTCGGAAGCCGCCAGGTAACTCCCGGGTATGAATTCGACCAGGCTTTTTGGATTCCGGGTTATCTTTTTAAAATGCCCCAGCACCCTGTCGGTTCCAGTTACAAACACGGGCAGTGGATATGATTTCAAGATCAGGGTAAGCCCCTGATCGCAATGGTGCAGGAAATTATCTATCAGAATTTCTTTATGGTCTTCCGGATCGGAGAATTTCCCGACTTTCTCCGGCATGTCTCTTTCGAATGCATGAATATTCTGGGGGATGTCGGACTTAAGAAGAACAAACTTAGTGCCATCGTCCAGGTACATTTTTGAGGATTCGCCACTCAGCTGAAGCACCAGATATTGGATCAGTTGCTTTTTGCAATAGATGAGGTCCCGGATCGCAAATGTTTCGCCGATAACGATCTTTTCGTTTACAGGAAAATCGAAGTAAAATAGCTTTTCTATGAGGGGCGAAACAAATATAGCCAACCCTTTTTTGCTGGCATCGAATTTAATGTTTTGGACAAGGTCCCTAAGCTTGCCGATCACAAGCATGGCCTTGTCTTTAGGATAGTTTGCTGATAATTGCGATTCGACCTTCCCCACTGCAATTTTCAGTTGATGATGCAGCTCAGTCTGTAATGAAATGGCTGGCTCAAACGGCAGAATGATGGAAACCTCGGGCTGATATTTTACTGCGCCAAATACTTCTTGCTCTTGTTTGGAAAGATGGGCTTTCATATTGATAATTTTAATAGGGAAGCTAGTTGAAATGGAAAACCTTACGCATGATATGAATCAGCGATTGCCCTGAATAATATCATTTTTCCGGCCCGGATGCCTTTTTATTTTTGTTCGCCCTTTTCCAGGAAAGATAAAAATGGCTGGCGGCTCCCCGCGACATCGACGCAGGAAACGTCCATTGGTATATTGCAGGGAGCTTGGAGAAAACATTCTTGATATCAGATTGTCAAAGGATCTCCGCCTGGACATTTTCGGCATTTTGAATGGAGTCTTCGGATATATAAAGAATCGCCTTGTTAAATTGTCGGAGGGCATGTTTGTCAATTGACCGGAACTATCAGCCCTTGGATTGGGTTGTATGGGACTAAGTTTCAGCTGTAGTCCCACCATCGAAAAACAAGAGGCCGGCCTGATCTGGTGCGCGCGCATTGACCCTTATAGGTGATCGTATTTTAAAATAAATATAGTTATTTTTTCTTTACCTTCACCCTGCCGGCCGCTCGTCTGGCTTTTTCATAATACCACCAACCTTTCCTTCTTTTGACTTTTACAAGTTTCAAAAACAATTCAACAAATACTTGATTGTCTACAGGTCAACCATATAATGAAACCGAACTGCTTCGACGTATTGCCGATGGTGACCAGGATGCGTTCTCCGAATTCTTCCGGCGGTATTTTGATCAGTTGTATCTTATTATGTTCAAGTACACCAATAGGAACATCGATGCAGAAGACATCGTACAGGCCGTGTTCGTCAAGGCCTGGGAGAAACGCCAGGTATTTAATGAAATGGAAGATCCTATGAGCTGGTTCTTTGTCACCGCCCGCAATGAATATCAGGATCGCTTCCGGAAGAGCAGACTTTCCAGGCGATATCAACAATACTTACAAGAGGTGTTCGATCAATCAGACATCTCACCGGAATCCATCCTGACAAATAAGGAATATGCAAATATCTACCATCAGGCCATCAGCAATTTGCCTGAAAAGCAACGAATGGCATATAAGCTAAGCCGCGAAAACGGACTAACCTATGACGAGATCGCAACGGAAATGAAAGTCGAAAAGTCCACGGTGAAAGAACATATAGGTCGGGCCATACGATCGATCAGGGCATTTTTTCTGTCCCAAACCGGCCAGACAGACGATTTTCTACTTTTTCTACTTTTTTTTAAGTTGTTGTCCCCCTCTATTCTTTATCATTCGTCTTTATATATATGACCGAAGACCAATTCATACGGCTGTTAGAGGGATTTCACCACCGGCGTCTGTCTAAAGAAGAGCTGCTTTCTTTTCTAAAAGCCGCTGAAGACCCGCGTTTTGAGTCGCTTATTGGCGAACGCCTTCATATGGAATTGGCTCAAATGCGGGCTTCATCCATTGCCGAAGGGCAAAGAGCGGATAAGGTCTGGCAAAATATACACACCGCAGTTTTTGCTGCCCCCAAGCCTGCACATCGCATCCATTTTCTCAGAATGGCATGGGTTCGCTATGCAGCAGCCGTCATCATTTTATTTGCCATCGGCGCCTACTTCTGGACCTCCGGTAAGAGGCAGCACCAGGACGTGGCTGTTAGTACAGACATAGCCCCTGGCCATGAGGGGGCAATCCTTACCCTCGCCGATGGAACCCAGGTGAAATTGGACAGCATGGACAATGGCACGGTGGCCGAACAGAAGGGCACGAAGGTCTTGTTGAAAGATGGCAGCCTTGCCTACAATGCAAGCAATGCCAGTGCAATGACCTTCAATACAATGACTACCCCAAATGGGCGTCAATTCAGTATCCGGCTGCCTGATGGCTCCAGAGCCTGGCTTAACGCAGCTTCATCTATTACTTACCCTACAGCATTCATCGGTAAAGAGCGTCCCGTAACTATCACCGGCGAAGTATACTTCGAAATTGCCGGGGATCCGGCAAAACCGTTTAAAGTAAAAGTGAATGATAAGACAGAGATCGAAGTGCTGGGAACAAGCTTCAACGTTAAAGCGTATCCTGGCGACGCGACTATCAATACTACTTTATTGACGGGGGCCGTACGCTTATATACGTCCGACCATGTGCAGCCCCTAAAACCCGGAGAGCAAACACGGGTAAAACAGGATGGCGAAATTCAGCTGATAAGGAACGCCGATATACAGAAAATAATGGCCTGGAAGAACGGGCTCTTTAATTTCCAGGACGAATCGTTGGAGGAGGTCATGAAACAGCTCGAACGGTGGTACGATATTAAAATAAGATATATCGGAGACCCGCCGAAAGCAAAATTCTTCGGTGAGGTAGGAAGAGACCTGACATTATCTCAGGTCATCGAAACGCTTCGGGAGGTCGGTATCCAATGCAATATCGAAGGGCACACTTTGATCGTAACACATTAAACCTTCTCTATAGCTACCTCGACTGCTATTTAATTACCAAAACAACTGCAAGTATGAATTTTCTCTCTTGTTGGGGCCGCCTTTTCGTGACCATCGGCCTCCTTCACATATGTGCCGTAGGCATCTCCCAAACTGTTACTATTTCTGTAAAGAACTGCCGTATCGACTCAGTTTTTTCGGTGGCTAAAAAACAGACAGGCTATGTGTTCTTCTGCAGTTCGGACATTCTCAATGAGGTCGGACCAGTTTCTATCGACGCCCGTAATATGGATATCGATAAGTTTCTTGATAAGCTTTTCAGCGAACTTCCTCTCAAATATACTATCAGGAACAAAACCATCATCGTCAGTAAGAAGGCGGGCGCAACACCTGCCGGGATCCATATTTCTCATAACGCGCCTGCTGCACAGCCCCCGGACCCTAACCCCCAACGGCCCCCCATTCTGGGCCTTATACGGGGACGCGATGGCCGGCCGCTCGTAGGGGCCAGCGTGTTGGTGAAAGGAACAAAGCAGGGCGCATCCACTGACCCCGCCGGCCGGTTTACGATCGAGGCGAAGCCAGGACAAATACTGGTCGTCAGCTACATCGGGTACAAAACGGCTGAGGTACGCATTCTTTCCAATAAGATCGATCTGCTGGATATCGTGCTGGACGCGGATGATGAGCGCATAGAGGAGGTGGTCATCAATACCGGCATCATCAAACGAGACAAAGCTAGCTTCACCGGTGCGGCCACGGTATACACAGGTGCACAATTGAAAACAGTGGGTAACCGGAATGTGCTGGAAAGTCTCCGCAGTCTCGACCCCGCCTTTATCAAAGTGGAAAACAACCTCCAGGGCTCGAATCCCAATACGATGCCTACATTTGAGATCAGGGGACAAACCACCATTAATACCAATACGCTGAATGGACAGTTCAGCCAGGACCCGAACCAGCCCCTTTTTATCCTGGATGGATTCGAAACCACCTTACAGATCATTCATGATCTGGATATGAACCGCGTGGCCAGCATCACCATCCTGAAAGATGCCGCTTCCACCGCGCTCTATGGCGCCAAGGCTGCCAATGGAGTGGTGGTAGTGGAAACCAAGCGCGCAGTTCCCGGCAAGCTGCAAATGTCCTACACCGCCGACCTTACGTTTGAAATACCTGATCTTCATAGCTACAACCTGATGAATGCAGCGGAAAAGCTGGAGTACGAGCGGCTACATGGCTTTTTTTACGACACCACAGGACCCGCGCAATGGCGTAACGAGGAAAAATATAATCATCGCCTGGCGGAGATAAAACGCGGTGTAAATACTTACTGGCTCAACGAACCCTTGCGCACCGGCCTTTCGCACAGACATTCCCTCCAGTTTGCAGGTGGTAACAGCGATCTTATGTTCAACGCTTCCTTGTCCATGGGTAGACAAATTGGTGTTATGAAAGGTTCCGGCAGAGGGACGTGGGGTGGCAATATCGGCGTCTCTTACCGCAAAGACCGGCTGAACCTGTACAATACCCTGTCTTTATCAGGCGTCAAAGCTGACGAGTCGCCCTATGGCTCTTTTGCCAAATTTGCAGAGGCGATCCCATATTACCGGAAAACATTGCCGGACGGTACGGTCGGCAAATATCTTGACGGGGAATTTGATCCGACCATTATCAATCCGTTGTATAACGTGTCATTTTCCGGCATCAACGAGACTAAATCATTTTCCTTCTTCGACAACCTCGATGCTGTTTATACGCTCTCTGCCAGGGTCCGCCTCCAGGCCGGGATCCAGCTCTCGAAAGCTTATTCAAAGAACGTAGGGTTCGTGCCCCCGGAAAATACGTTGTTCGACAATGCAGATCTGCAGCAAAAAGGAAGCTATACACAAATAAATGACGAAAATTATGCTTATCGCGGGTATGCGATGCTTAGCTATGGTGAAATAATCGGCAAACACCAACTCAGCGCCACTGTCCGGGGCGACCTGTCGGAAGTTACAGGCGAATCGAGAGGATTTTCCGCCGTGGGCTTTCCCTATGGTTCCGACGGCAATCCCATCTATGCCTACAGCTATACCCCCTTCGGCACACCCACCGCCAGCAATGCCAAAGCCCGGAGCGCGGGCCTTCTCGCGAGCTTCAACTATGCGTGGGACCGGCGCTTCCTGTTCGATGCGGTATACCGCCTGGATGGGGCCAGCGTATTTGGTACCGATCACGTATTTAAGCCATTCCTTTCCGGCGGCCTTGGCTGGAATCTGCACCAGGAAGCATTCCTGAAAAAAATGCAGTTCTTCAGCCTGCTTAAACTACGTGTCAATGCAGGTTATACAGGCAATGAGAACCTTGGCCAGTTCAGCTCTATCTCTACCTATCGCTACCAGACCGGCAACAACAACGCCTTCGGCCAGGGCATCACCGTATACTCGCTGGGCAATCCGACGGTGGACTGGCAACGCACGCTACAGGTGAGCTATGGCATCGACCTCGGCTTCTGGAACAACAGGGTCAGCGGCTATATAGAATACTTCGACAAGAAAACGGATCCGTTGACCATTGGCGCCGAAGGTACATTACCTTCTTCCGTCGGAACAGGCAGTAATTATGTAATAAATGCAGGCTACCTCAGCACTAAGGGCTGGAACATGAACATACGGGTACAGCCGGTAAACATACCATCCAAAGGCATTGTATGGTCCATAGGCATTATGGGAAGCCGTTACAAAAGCCTGTATGGTGGCCTTGCCGATAAACTGGCTAAATTGAATGAAGACCAAACGAAAAGCCAGGGGCTGCTGCGCTTTACAGATGGGTACAGCCCGGACGATATCTGGGCGGTAGTTTCACACGGCGTAGATCCCGCCACCGGCAAGGAACTGCTCGGGAAAAAAGACGGCACGATCTCTTTCGACTATTCCACCGACGACATTGTAAAAGTCGGCAATTCGCGGCCAAAGATAGAAGGCGGCATCAGTACTACTTTTACTTACAAGAACCTCTCGTTGAACAGCACGCTGCGTTATCGCATTGGCGGATACGTGTTCAATAATGCATTGTATAATAAAGTTGAAAATGTCGGATACGCTCCCGAGAACCTCGACAAACGAGCGCTGTACGATCGCTGGAAAAAGCCGGGCGATATCGCGCAGTTCACCGATATTAAAAGTACTGCCGCCAACCTTACCTCGCGCTTCATACAGGAAGATAATCACCTCATCGGTGAATCGTTCAGCCTGAGCTGGCGCACCGATGCAAAATGGCTGCAACAGCTCAAACTGCAGTCGCTTTCCATTACCATGTATATGAATGATATATTCCGTCTTGAAAAGATAAAAACAGAACGGGGAATAGATTATCCATACGCCCGGACAGCCAGTCTCAGCATCAATGTTTCATTCTAATTAAAACAGGGGACAATGAACCGAAAACAGATCATCAATATAATGCTCGCCGGTATCTTTCTTAGTGCAGGCTGTAAGAAATACCTGCAGGTGCAGCCAACGGGCGCCTATACGGAAGTACAGGTCTTTTCTAACAAGTCAGCCGCGCAGCAGGCGCTGAACGGCCTCTATATCGGCCTGGCCAGCAACGACCTTTACGGGGCCGCGCTCACCCAAACCTATATAGAGCTGATGGCCCAGCGTTACAGGGCCCTGGTGGACGGTGTCAATTTTTATGAACAATATCAACAGAACAACTATAATGCCAAGCAGGCGCAAGACGTATTCAACACCATCTGGAAGAGCGCCTACCAGACAATAATGTCCGCCAATCTTTTTCTTGAAAAGATCGAAGGATCTATAAAAGATCGCGTGGTTTCGGAAGATCAGGGTAAATTGATGAAAGGCGAGGCGCTTGCAGTCAGAGCGCTTCTGCACTTCGATATGATGCGTTTGTTTGGTCCCGTGTACAGCCTGGGTGAAAACCAACAAGCGGTGCCATACTACACCGTTGCCGATGGAACGGCGCAACCCATCCTTACATCGGCAGAAGGGGTGGAAAGGGTGGTGCAGGACCTGACTGCCGCGGAAAGTCTGCTGGCAGATGATGCCATCATAAGATCGGGGATTATAAATGACCCCGATTTCTATACAGGCCACCGGAATCAGCGGATGAACTATTTTGCCGTAAAAGCGCTGAAGGCGCGTGTATATCTATGGGGCAACAAGACGACGGAAGCGCATGATGCCGCCCTGGCTGTGCTGACCCAGGGCGAGCAGTGGTTCCCCTGGCTTCCTTATACCTCTATCATCAATTCTTCCACGCCGGACCGGATCTTTTCTACTGAGCTGCTGTTTGCTCTATATAACAGGAACCTGTATAAAAATTATGCGACTTTCTTCAGTCCCGCCCTGACAGACACCCGCTTGCTGGCCCCCGACGCGGCCAATCTTCGCACTACGTTTGAGAACAATGAGAACGATTGGCGGTACCCCACCACCTGGCGTCAGACCACCAGGTCCTTCCGTACTTTTTTCAAATATGAAGACGTATCATTGTCGCAGCCGTGGGCATTCCTGCAGCCGATGATCCGAAAATCGGAACTCTATTACATTCTTGCCGAAACAGAAACGGATCCTGTGAAAGCACGTAACTATATCGATTCCGTGCGTACCCACAGGGGGTTGCCGGGTCTTGCTGCAAATGCCTCCATGCCTGCCGAGCTTTTGAAAGAATACAGGAAGGAGTTCTACGGAGAGGGTCAGTTATTCTTTTACTATAAGCGAACCAATACGCCTTCCATACCTGACGCCATGACAAATGCGTCCAGGGTCCCCGTATACGTGGTGCCGCTGCCTTTGTCTGAAACCACCCCCCGCTAATACAAAAATAGCTCATCATGAAAAGATTACTATACATCAGTATTATCCTGACAGCCGCATCTTGCAAAAGGGATCCGCTGATCACCTATAATATAGATGACAACGTGTATTTCAAATACACCATAACCACCAATTACTACGTCGACAGCACCAACTTTTCTTTTGCTTACCGGGATGCCAGTGTGCAGGACACCATCCTGCTGGTGCCGTTGGGGGTCACAGGGCCGCCGGCCGCAACCGACCGTCGCTGTAATATCGTGGTCGACCCGACATCCACCGCTGTAGCCGGGACCCATTATGACCTGCCGGAGGCGGTGATCCATGCCGGCAAGGTGGAAGACACACTGCGCCTGCACCTCAAGCGGGCCGTGGATCTGGCTAGCGGGGTGAAAAAGCTGATCCTGCGCCTGCAACCCAATGAGTTCTTCAATACACAGCTGCAGTACAGGGTAGTCAATAACGTTGCCCGGGATTCCGCAGATGTGCTGACCTTTTCCATCACTATGTCCGATATCCTCGATGAAGGACCATACTGGAATGATTCCTATGCCGCCTTCTTCGGTACATTCAGCCTGAAGAAAGTAAGATTTATACACGACCTGCTGGGGATGCCGCTCGACTTCTGGTCGGTATACCCGGATAACCAGCGCCGGGCGGCAGCCACTTACTATGCTTCCTCCACTTCGCGCTATCTCAGCGACCAGGCAGCACAGGGAAATATCATATATGATGAAGATGGAGCGCCGATGACGATGGGCGCCGGGTATCAATGATCTTTACTTCTAACATTCAAATGTCGATCTGTATGCGCAAAATATCAACCTTTTTCATGCTGATGACCTTCTGTTGCGCCTTTGTATCCTGTTACAAAGACTTGGGCAATTATAATTACCACGCCATCAACGAAATAAGCTTTACCAACATCGATACCGCCCATGGGTATACCTTATTATTGGGTGAAACGCTTGCCATAGCTCCTGAGCTGAAAGGCACGCAGGATCCCGCCGGCACCGGGAAACAGTATACCTACGAATGGTCGCTTGACTTGAGCGCGAAGGATTCTGTCCTTTCCACGGAAAAGAACCTCCGGGTGAAGCTGGTGGTGCCTCCCGGTAAATATACCCTGCAATTTAAAGCCACAGATATGGAGACGGGCATACGGGCGCACATCAGGACCCAACTGCTGGTCATTACGAAGGTTTTTGAAGGTTACCTGGTAATGAACGAGGTAAATGGAAAAACAAGACTCGATATGCTCAGCTACTTTCGGACGGAGGATAGATTTGAACAGATCACTGACGTGCTCTCACAATTGGGCTCAGAGCCTCCGCTACAGGGTAAGCCGAGACAGGTGTTCTGTATGGAAACAGAGGCTTTCCGTATCACGCCGCAGACCTACCGGATCTATCTCGTTACGGATAACGGCACCTTCAGGATCGACCCGGAGACTTTCGGATACGATGCACTTGACGACTTCCGGTATGAAATGGTGGGCAGCTTGCCGGGTGGCTTCAACCCATCAAGCCTCACCGGCAGCCTGCAGTATGCCTTTATGCCTACCACGTTCATGACGGAAGGCAACAATATATACAGGCGGGTATACGAAGGCATCGTATTTCCTTATGTGCCGGTGAATATCTATGCCGGCGAGCCGAAACCATTCAAAGCATTCCCACAGGTGACGTGCTATGACGATATGTTTGTTGCATACAACATGGATAAGCGCACATTTACCACCGGTTCATTCGGCAGCGTCAGCGTCGTCGATATGCCACCAGGCGTTGGATTTCCCGAAGGGAAAGACATGGTATATATGGAAGATCAGCAGTCTACCGGCCTGGGCTTTGCGGTAATGAAAGACCCCGGTGCGGCCAATTATTACCTGCTGCGCTTTTACCCGGGCTGGTCCTTTGCCGACTATTTCGAGCCGATGGTCGCGACAGATATAGATAAGGCCACTCGTTTTGCCTCGAGTCCCGAGCTGGGTTACCTCTTCTACAGTGTCGGCGGCAAGCTGTATGAATACGATCCGTTCCTGCAACAGAGCTTCCTGATGCTGGATAAAGGCAATGAGGAGATTACCTATATCGCGTTCCAGAAATTCTTCAACCCGAATTTCTATGATAAATATACGCAGTTCGGCAACCTGCTGACGGTTGGTACACTAAATCCGGCAGGCGCTGAGGGCAGCAACGGCACGCTCGAACAATATGTGGTGCCACCGGTAAACAAACCATTACAGAAGAAAAACTCATGGACCGGTTTCGGCAGGATCACCAGTGTGTCCTACAGGGAAAGAAATTGATTTAATCACATAAAGTATAAAAATGCAAGAACCTATTGTCAGGATAGAAGGCTTGTCGCATCGGTATACCAGTACCTGGGCCATACGTGACATCGACATGCAGATCGATGCTGCGGGTATCGTGGGGTTGCTGGGCTCCAATGGCGCAGGCAAGTCCACCACTATGAACATTCTGTGCGGGGCGCTGAACCAGACGGAAGGAAAGGTGTACATCAATGGCATCAGCATGCGGGAACACCCGGAGGAGGCTAAAAAACAGATCGGGTTCCTTCCTCAAAATCCACCGTTGTACATGGACCTCACTGTGGATGAATACCTTCAGTATTGTGCCGGATTGAGGCTGATGCGCAAAGATAAAATGAGGTCCGCCATCAGGGAAGCCAAAGAACGCTGCGGGGTAGATCATTACAGTACACGCCTGATACGCAATTTATCCGGGGGATACCGGCAGCGGGTGGGGATTGCGCAGGCTATTGTGCATAAACCCCGGGTGGTGGTGCTGGATGAGCCTACCAATGGCCTGGATCCTAACCAGATCATCGAAGTGAGGGCATTGATCAAAGAGATCGCGCAGGACAGGGTAGTGGTCTTTTCCTCGCACATCCTTTCAGAAGTACAGCTTCTTTGTAAAGAGATCAAAATGATCGAGAGCGGACGTATCGTATTCTCCGATACGATGGATGCTTTTAATAATTATGTGGAACCGCACAGCCTGCTGCTGCACCTGGAAAATCCGCCTGCGGCAGAAGAGCTGCAGCAAATCCAGGGGATCACCAAAGTAGACTTCCTTACGGAACGGCAGGTGCGCCTGCACTTCAGCGGCGACCAGGATATTGCTGAGCGGGTAGTAGCTGCCAGTATCCTTCATGGCTGGCGCCTGCGTGAGATCAGTCTGGACAAGACCGCGGTGGATGAAATTTTCAAACAGCTATCCTCCCATTAAATCAACCATTCCCGATAAATAAATTTTCATGAAAATAATTTTCAGAGTGGCCAGGACGGAGCTGCGAACGCTGTTCTACTCCCCCATTGCCTGGTTCTTAATGATCGTCTTCTTTATTCAGTGCGGCCTGAAGTATATGGGCGCTATAAAAGGCATTGCACGCACACAGGAGCTGGGCGGCATGGAGATCAACCTTTTGAATACGCTTACCAGCGGGATATTCGGTGGCTTTACCGGGCTGTTCCCCACCGTGATACAGACCCTTTACCTGTATATCCCGCTGCTCACCATGAGTCTTATCAGCCGTGAGACCGGCAGCGGTACCATTAAGCTGCTGTATTCCTCACCCGTGAAGATGCGGGAGATCATACTGGGTAAATACCTTGCCATGATGGTATACTGCCTTTTATTGGCGGCTATCGTCGGCGTATATGTCATATCCGGCATCATCCATATCAAGCACCCTGAAACAGGTATGCTCATGACGGGCATGCTGGGCTTCTACCTGCTGCTATGCGCCTATTCTGCCATTGGCCTGTTCATGTCGACACTCACCACCTACCAGGTAGTAGCCGCCATTGCCTCGTTCATCATGATAGGCGTGCTCAGCTACATCGGTGACCTCTGGCAACGAATAGCATTTGTACGTGAGCTCACTTACTTCCTGTCGATCAGCGGCCGCACACAGAAAATGCTGGGGGGGCTCGTCACCACAAAAGATGTGGTGTATTTTATCATGATCGTCTTTATCTTCTTAAGCTTCAGCACGCTCCGGCTGAAAGGCGGTATGGAATCCAAACCGTGGACGGTGAAAGCCCTGCGATATGCAGGCGTGCTGGCCATTGCATTCCTGGTGGGATACATCACCTCCGTTCCTGGCTTTATCGGTTATTACGACGCTACCAACACAAAAGCAAATACCATCACACCCCGCGTGCAGCAGATCATAAAAGACCTGGGTGATGATCCGATGGAAGTGACAGCCTACGCCAACCTCGTGGAACCGCATTATTTTCTCGGCAATCCCGACTCTTACAAGCAAAACCAGGGACGCTGGGACAATTATCTGCGTTTCAAAGACAATATCGGGCTGAAAACGGTCAGCTATTACGACAGCGCCCTGGACTTTCCCGCGATTTTCCAGATCTATCCCGGTAAAGATCTGAAAGAGATCGCCGACCAAAATGCCAAAAAGTACGATATGGAGCTCGAAGACTATCTTTCACCGAAGCAGATCCAAAAGATGATAGATCTCAGACCGGAATCGAACCGTTACGTGATGCAGGTGAAATGGAGAGGGGAAAAAGCATGGCTTCGTGTCTTCGACGATTCCCAGGTATGGCCCAGTGAAACGGAAGTGGCCGTTGTGCTGAAACGGTTACAAAAAGCCCACATGCCAAAAGTAGGCTTTATCACCGGTGATCTCGAACGGGACATAGATAAATTGAACGAACGTGATTACAAATTGCTCACCAATCATACCCCCGCTCGTCATTCGTTGGTCAACCAGGGTTTTGATGTGCAAACCGTGGTGCTTGAAACAGAGGAGATCCCGGAAGACCTCTCCGCATTGGTGCTGGCCGATCCCAGGCAGGAGCTGACCGCTGCCGCCAGGACCCGGCTGATGCAGTATATCAGCCGGGGAGGGAACCTGCTGATATGTGGAGAGCCTGGGAGGCAGGCGCTGATAAATCCCCTGCTTAAGGAGCTGGGCATACAGATGACGGATGGCCTGCTGATAGGCGAAACCCAATACGAACCGCCGACCCTGCTGATGCAGGATCTCGATTCGTCTGTCGTCCATATGTTCCGACCGCTGGCCGGATTTGTGGAGGACAGCGTGCCTGTGTCAATGTCAGGCGCCGCAGGTCTCACCTGGACAGACAGCGGAGCCTTTACCGTGCAGTCATTGCTGAGAACAAAACCCGGTATTGTCTGGAACAGGATCAAACCGTATGATCCTGAGTTGATGGTCGCGGCCCGTGTAGATCCGACAGCCAGTACCCAGGCAGAAGTCCGGATCCGTGCCGCCACCGGCCGCAATAAAGACCTGGGTGTGATGATCTTTTCACCCGCAGACGGAGACAAAATGGGGCCCATCACCACTGCCGTCAGCCTCAGCCGGAAGATCAACAACAAAGAGCAGCACATCATTGTTACCAGCGACGCCGACTTCCTCAGCACCAAAGAAATGGGCAGAGACGGCACTGCCAACTTTATGTTCAGCACCGGCATCTTCAGTTGGCTGACCGGCGGTGAATTTCCCATCCTTGCCACCAGGGATCCTGCGCTCGATAAGCGGATAAAGGTGACCTTGAAAGAAGCCGGCATGCTTCGCACGTTCTATGTATGGGTAGTACCCGGTATCCTACTGGTCTTTGGTACCGTATTGCTGATAAGGCGAAAAAGAAAATAAGAGAAAAAGATGTTGTTTACGACAGACAGGCAGACGCTGGAGGATCTCAATATCTTCGGCAGGCACGGTGCGGATTCCATCTACCATATTTTTAACCGCTGCTATACCAGGGGCGGAGCAGCGGTGCTGGAAGAGCTGTTCCGTTACCCGCTCTCAGATGATAAAGCCATCAATAAACGCAGCGGCATCATCCGGCTATTTGCAGAAAGTGACATTCCTTTCCCTTTCGACAGCGGGCTCTTCGATGCTATAGACCCCTACCTGGCCAATACGGATGAACGTACGAAGCTCACCGCCCGGCACCTTTCCGTTGCCAAAAAGATCGGCAGGGCCATTGCCGCCGACACCGACACCGCCATTATTTACAAAGGCGTTCATGCGCTGGTGCAATTACTGGCAAGCGCTCGGTCCTTTCTGAACTCCCTGGATAAGCACAGGAATAGCGTGTACGGCACTGAACAGGAAGCCATCCGCGCCATCATATCCGACAGTGCCCTGATGCCGGCGCTCGAAAGCAAAGGCCGGCTGTCCCATGCAGCCATCGCGGAGCTCGATGTCCTGCTTCGCTTCCTTCACCGTGACGCCATTGAAAAACTGCTGCGGCACATCTATTACCTCGATGTGTACATATCCATCGCCAGGGTAGGTAAAGATAGGTGCTTTGCCTTCCCAAAAGCGCTGCCGCGTCACGAACATATTGTAAAGGTGGAGGGGGTATATCATCCACAAGTACCGGATGCAGTCCCCAATGATATCACTATTGCTCCTGAGAGCAATGTCATTTTCCTGACAGGGGCGAATATGGCGGGCAAGTCCACCTTCATGAAGTCGCTGAGCATAGCGATGTTCCTTGCCCACATGGGGTTTCCTGTCCCGGCAAAGCAGATGGAGTTCTCCGTGCTGGACGGCATCTACACCACGATCAATCTCCCGGATGATCTTGGCATCGGAGCGAGTCATTTTTATGCGGAGGTATTGCGGGTCAAAAAGATGGCGAACGAGCTGAAGCAGGGAAAGAACATCTTTATAGTCTTTGACGAGCTGTTCAGGGGTACTAACGTGAAAGACGCTTATGAGGCGACGATAGCCATTACAAAAGCCTTCGCGGGAAAAAAGAGCAGCCTGTTCGTCATCTCTACCCATATTATAGAGTCCGGAGAGGTATTGAAAAAAGCCTGTTCCAATATACGCTTCCTGTATCTGCCTACCCGAATGGCCGGGACGCGTCCCGAATATACCTACAGGCTGGAGAATGGGATTACCGATGACCGCCATGGTATGGTGATCATTGAGAATGAAGGGATTTTGCACCTGCTGGGGGCGGGAATAAAAAAGCAGCAGCAGCAGGACGGCTTTACTGCCGATAAGCAAACGCTGGATGACCTGAACCTCTTGGGTAAATTCAAACCCCACTCCATTTACAGCCTCTTTAACAAGGTAAAGACCAGGGGCGGACAGCGGCTGCTGGAGGAGATGTTCCGTCACCCAATGACCGATGCTGCGGCCATCAACGGGCGGAGCCAGTCATTCCGCTACTTCCAGGAGCTGGCGCTGCATTTCCCGTTTCAGCCCGGGCCCTTCATGGTCGTGGAGAATTACATTAGCTCCGAAATGACCGGCAATGCCATCACTTCTGCTGCGAATATGCTGCGTTTGAAGATGATGGGAACTTTCCTGAGAGACGAACGATATGCGCAGCTGCAGGCCGGCCTGATCGCTACCATCGACGCCTTGAATAAGCTGAAGGACCTGGTGGCCAGGGTGAATACACCGCTCGTAGAGGAAGCAAGGTCCATTCTTTCGGATAGGAGACTGGCGTGGCTACACCAGGAAAGAGGAGTGCAGGAGCTTTCCCTTATGAAGACATCGAAGTACGATGTCCTGCTGCGCCATACGATGCGGGAAGAAGTAGGGGGACTGCTGCATTGTCTTTATCAGTTGGATGTCCACATTGCAGTCAGCAATGTGGCCAGGAAGCATGAGCTCTCCTATGCAAAAGCGCTGCCGGCAGACCAATGCACTATTCAGGCATCGGCGCTGTGGCATCCGGCCATCGACAATGCGGTGGCCAATCCTATTTCCACCGCGAAAGACAGTAACGTCTTATTCCTCACAGGGGCGAATATGGCCGGCAAGTCGACTTATATGAAATCCTTTGGCATTGCTATCTACCTGGCGCATATGGGCTTCCCGGTCGCCGCCCGCGATATGGTATTCTCTGTACGGGACGGGCTTTACTCTTCCATCAATGTGGCTGATGACCTTAACAGGGGATACAGTCATTTTTATGCCGAAGTGCTGCGGGTGAAGACGGTGGCGGAACAGGTCAGCCAGGGCAGGAACCTGGTGGTCATATTCGATGAGCTGTTCAAGGGAACCAATGTGAAAGACGCATATGATGCCACGCTGCATGTCACGACCGCTTTCGAGAGACACCGGAACTGCTTCTTTATTATCAGCACCCATATTATAGAAGTGGGGGAGGCGCTGCGCGACGGAGACCATCCCGTTCAGTTTGCATACATGCCCACCGTAATGGAAGGCACCCTGCCCCGCTATACCTATCGCCTGACCCAAGGGATCACCAGCGACAGGCATGGTATGATCATCATCGAAAATGAAAAAATAATAAACACGATCTATGAATAGCAAAATATTGTTGTCTTGACTGACATTCCTATTAGCCTGCCAAGCATCACGTACACTCAAATTCCAGCCTGAGCCCTGAAATATTTCCCAACCAGCACATTTGTCACGGAAAGGTAAAATCAATAATAATGGAACGAGCGTTCCGGAAAAACACTATCTTTGTGGAACGATTAGTCCAAAATTAATAAAATTACAAACATGAACAAATTAGCAAACAAGGTCGCTGTAGTAACAGGCGCGTCAAAAGGAATAGGTGCACAAACTGCCAAAGGCCTCGCAGCCGAGGGCGCATCAGTGGTGGTCAATTACTCATCCTCGAAAGAAGGGGCCGATAAGGTGGTTGCTGAGATTAAAAGCAAGGGCGGCAAGGCAATTGCCATACAAGGCGACGTGTCCAGGGCAGCAGATATCACACGCCTCTTCGCCGAAACCAAAAAGGCCTTCGGCAGCCTCGATATCCTGGTAAATAACGCCGGTATCTACAAGTTCTCCACGCTGGAAGAGATCACGGAAGAAGAGTTCCACCGCCAGTTCAATACCAACGTCCTCGGCCTGCTGCTGACGACACAGGAGGCGGTGAAGAACTTTGGCGCCAATGGCGGCAGCGTCATCAACATCGGCTCGGCTGCCACTCGCCTGACCCCCGCCGGCAGTTCGGTCTATTCGGCCACTAAGGCCGCAGTCGACGCGATCAGTGGCGTCCTGGCCAAAGAACTGGGACCCAAAAAGATCAGGGTCAACTCGCTTAATCCCGGCATAGTAGAGACCGAAGGCACACATACCGCCGGTTTCATCGGCAGCGATTTTGAAAAGCAACTGGCCTCCCAGTCGCCGCTCGGCCGTATAGGACAGCCGGAAGACATCTCATCGGTCGCCGTATTCCTCGCGTCGGACGACTCCAGATGGCTGACGGGCGAAATGGTGACTGTCAGTGGCGGTGTCCACTAAGCGGCAATATCCACCAAAATAATTAGCTTTGCTTGCCCTACGGTAGGCAAAGCTGTTTTTTATATGGCAAGAACAAAAGATTTTGATGAGTCCGAAGTGTTGGCAAAAGCCATCGAATTATTCTGGCAAAAAGGATACAACGGCACTTCAATGCAGGACCTCGTGGATACCCTGGGTATCAGCCGCTCCAGCCTGTACGATACTTTCGGCGACAAACACCAGTTGTATCTAAAGGCATTGGAAAGCTACAGACAGACACAGGCCGCTATAAGAGATCAGATCCTCAGTGCATCCGTTCCTGCAAAAGTCGCCATCCGGCAACTGTTGGACCTGATCATCTTTGAAATGATCCGCGACAAGCAACACAAAGGTTGTTTCCTCATCAACTCGGCAGTCGAGACCGCATCCCATGACAAGGACACCAACGCCATCATTTGTGAGAATGACGTGCAATTGGAGAACGCCTTTTATGAAGTCATCAAAAGAGGGCAAAGCAACCGTGAAATTTCCAGTAAGCAAAACCCCAGGGCACTCGCTCGCTTCCTTTTCAATACCATCGCAGGCCTTCGCGTCACGGGTAAATCAGCCATTGACAAAGCTGCTTTTGAAGACATCATCAATCTCACCATGTCCGTCCTGGGTTAGCCGTTCGCTGCCATTTATCAGGGCGCTTTTTTAAAGCCCTCCCATTTGATTACCCAGGAGCCGTCATTTGGCCAGCCCGGCTGAGGTACGTTATCATCGCCATCCCAGCCCGCAGTCATCATCGCCACGGCATATAACAAGCCGCCGTTCGACGGGATATAAGGATACGGATTGCCGCCGCCAACGAGGCCATGCTGGTCAAATACAAATTTGGGGGATACGTGTAAAAGCATGTCCACCGCCTGCTCCGGATGTCTTAGCCTGGCCGCACACATTGCCACCAGGGGGAAATCCCATCCCCAGCCAGTGTCATATCTCCAGGCGGACTGAACTTTTTGATAGGTTCTTTCCATGATGCCACGGTCGGCGCCGTAGCCCGGCAGCATCCCCCAGATTCCTGCCATCGCCGGATGCTCATAGTTGTATTTTGTCCACATGCTGTCAATATGCTCCCATTGCTCATACAAACCTTCCTTCACCGGCAAGGGAGCCAGTCTTTTCAATACATCATCCCACTTGGGGTTAGGCGCCAGTTTCAGCCTTTTGCGCCATTGTTGGGCTGTCTGCAAACCAAATCTCCAATAAGCCAGCTCAAATGCAGGATTCTGCGTAGTCACAGGATCATTGTTCTCCGGAACCGTTTTTACGGGCGGTCCCAGGATATATTCATCCCGGCTGCTATCCAGGAAAGCATAAGAAGCTAAAAAATTTGCCGTTTGCTCAACGATCTGATCCCATTTCTCCAACGTTTGTAAAGTCGGGTGGGCTCGGTAATCCAGTTCGGCAAAAAAAATAGGGTGGGGTTGCTGCCAGATCAGGAAGGCGTGGGTAAAGTCTGGCCATTCCCTGCCATCCGGGCCCGTGCATTTCGCCCATCTTGCACCCGCATATCCCTGAAGCCTGGCCCGTTTCTCCGATAACTTTAAATTATCCGCATACACATGCAGGCTGTTTCGAAGAAGGGGCCATCTGTCCCATAAGGCATAATGTGCCGCATGCCACCAGTACATCTCGTAGTGGAACCTGCCGTACCAGCTATTGTTTACCAGCCCTGTTTCCTGTGGCGGATAATTGCCGGCCGCATTAATGGCCATCACATATTGCGACAGGACGATCCTTCTTTCCAGCTCAAACCAGCGGGGATCCCTGCTTTTGGAAAGATCCAGCGCTGCCCCGCTTTTCCAGAATGATGCCCAGTGCATGCCGCTTCCGGCCCTGATTGCTGCAAAGGAGGGCAAGCGATCATCGATCCCCGAAGGGGAAAATGCAAAAACATACTCAACGGATCCCCCATCAGATGCCGGATAAAGATCATAACGGTGGGCTTTTTGCTTGTTGATCTTGCCCCGTCCCGACCACGCGCAGGCCACATGGTAAATAGTACTGTCGAGTTGCCTGTCAAATATCACCGAATGGGCATTCATCACCCTCAGGTTCGTTTGGTGCAGCGAAGCGCTGGTATAATCCGAACCATTGCTAAAGTATTGTAAGCTTGGATAGGGAAAGGCTACAGAGATCCCTATCCTTCCCTTTTGAATTAGATCAGACTCGATCCTGAAACCTAAAATATCCCTATCCGGATCACATACGGTGATGACTTTTACCTTTTGTCCCTCAATGGTGAAATTACTTTCCGCAACACCTGTCCAAAGGTCCAGGTATTGCACCGGGTCCTGCAGATCACTCATTTTCGCAAGGCTGCCATCCTCCTTTTTCAACAGCAGCCCTATTCTTCCGAGGTTACACCGGTGCGGATTACTGGCAAGCCATTGCGTTAATGCAGCTTGCTTTGGATTGGGTAGGTCATAGCCAACCATCCTGCCATGCGTCTCGACCAGCGTTTGTTTAAACGAATCCGCAGTAAGTCCTTGTGGTGGTTGAGTGCTATGCCATCCCCAGTGCGACATCGTTGTAAACTGATCGTTAAACGTCTGCATTCCGGTGATATCAAAGCCATAGGCAAAATCTCCATTCCCCACTTGCGTAGGACCTGCGAATGAAGGCGCTTTCAGCACCAGGTTGTGACGGGTAACTACCGCTTTCCGGTCGATCGTCCCGTATGGTACTTCTTGCGCCCGGACGGGCGGGCTGTAAAAGAACAGCGACAGAAGAATACTGCTAAGAAAAATTCGCTTTGTCAGATGGATAGATACATTCATATGCTCAATAATTTCAAAGCTACGGACAACTGATCGTTGTCCGTAGCTAAAAAGAAAACAAAAGACAGCCATCAATACCCCGGGTTCTGCGTAAGAGAGCCCTGGCTTTTATCAACTTCGGAACGCGGTATGGGCATCAGGTAATGTTGCGGTAAGAACGACCTCGCCTCCAGCGTTTGTATCTGGTAAACCTTGCTTCCGTCAGCCTGCTTGGTTATGTGCATGCGGAGTATCGGAATATTTTCAGTAACAGCTGCTGTCTTCCAGCGACGTACATCAAAGAAACGAAGTTCTTCAAACGCCAGTTCAACCCGGCGTTCATTTTGGATCCTCGCCCGTAATGCATCGCCGGCCTCAGTCACCGGGGGCATATTTACACTGGGACGCGCACGAACCATATTGATATATTGACGGGCCACCGGTTCATTACCTAATTCAAACTCCGCTTCAGCATAGTTCAGCAGCACCTCTGCATAGCGGAAAAATATCCAGGGGTTGGTTGGCTTTACCGTTGACCCGGAAGGCGGGATAGCTTCGACAACGCCTTTTTTATAAGCATAAGAAGTTAACGAAGCATTCCACGGTTGTATGCTGCTGCCGGGAGAGTCCAATCCCCCGTCAAAAGTTTCCGTTACCCGTCCTTGCCAAACTGACCCATCGTGCAATAGGGAGGCGTCCAGCCTGGGGTCGCGGCCGTCATAAGGATGGTTTGGGTCATACCCTGACCCTGGGTTCAGCACAAGGCTGCCATCGGGCTGCTCAAGATAGGGCAGCATGCCGGTGGCGGCCATTTCATAAGCATTAACCTGATTTTGAGAAGGGTTTTGGGAGGTCCAACCATTAGAACCGTTACGACCTTCCTCCAGTGAGAAATTGCTCGAGTTTGCCTGGGTAAAATGCCTTGCGAAAATAATCTCGTTATTCTCTGCCAGGAACGTGCCCTGATAATCGGGATTTAATGAATATCCCAGGTTTAGCAACGCTGCCGATGCATCCGCAGCCGCCTGCCATTTAGTGATATCATGATTGGGATTATTCAGCAGGCTGGCATCATATAGAAGCACACGGGCTTTCAGCGCCAGGCAGGCATTTGCAGAAGCTCTCCCTTCCTGGCTTGCCGGCTGGTCAGGCGGCAGCTGGGCTGCTGCGGAATCCAATTCCGAATCGATGAACTTTACGCAATCGTCGTAGGAAGACGGAGTGACCTGGAAATTGTCATGCAGGTCAAAAACCTTGGTAATAATGGGTACGCTGCCATAGCGCCAGATCAGATTGGCATAGATATAGGCTCTGAGAAATCTCATTTCTGCTATCGCGCCTGCTTTAAAAGCAGCATCCACCGGGGCAGCGTCTATCCTTGAAAAGAAAACATTGATACTGTAGATATAGCCGTAAGCAAAGCTCCAGTAATTGATCTTTGTTGAAAAATTGGTTACATTGTCTTGTGTCAATTGACCGGTTTGTACCATATACAAATTCCCGTATTGATGGATATTGAAGGCTTCGTCGTCTGCCGCGGGCAGCAGTTCATTCTGGTATCCATGCAGCAGCGCCGTATACTGAGCATTAACATACAGCTGAATAAGATTCTGATTACTCCACGTATTGGCATCAGATATTGTATTCAAGGGGGTCAATTCAAGTTTATTACAGGACGTTGCTATAAATAAAATAATTGCTATATAAAGGATCTTTTTCATGTCTTTGCTTTTAAAAGGTTGCATTAATTCCAAAACTAATCACACGTTGTGGCGGATAATACCAGTAATCTGTAGTTTCCGGATCAAATCCCAGGGCTTTCATGTGGTCGTAGATCAGGAATAGATTATTCGCGTTGACAGAGAACCGCAAATTTTTCATGCCTGCGTGATTGGCTATATTTTGCGGTAAGTTATAACTGAAGGATACATTCTTAACTCTTAAGAAACCTGCGTCAATCAGCCATTGGGTGGAGTTATTGGTATTGTTATTAAAGTTTTCATAACTCGCCCTGGGCATTGTCGCATTGGTATTTGCAGGCGACCAACGGTTATCAGCTCTCCAATTTAAAAAGTTCCCCAATGAGTAGCTCATCACAGGGAAATAACCTCCAAAATATTGTTTGACGTTTGCCTGGCCCTGCAGGAGTATGGATAGCTCAAACCCCTTGTATCTGAAGTTGGAATTCAATCCAAAGGTCATCTGCGGAATATTTGTTTGATCTTTCAGGATTTGATCGCGTGAGTCAATGCTTGCGTCATGATTGATATCTCTGTATTTAATATCGCCCGGTACGGTACCTGGCATGTGCGCGTAGGAATCGATGTCAGCCTGGTCTTTGAAGATCCCCATGGCCTCATAGTACAAACCTGCTCCGATTGGATGGCCTTTAGCGAGCTGATAAGGCTCTAATCCGGGTTGTGCATTGCCATAAATAACCCTGTTTCTGGCAAAAGCAAGATTCCCGGAAATACTGTATTGAAACTTGTGCCGGTTGTTGGTATGGCTGAGCACCAGTTCAAATCCTTTGTTGTCGACAATGCCAATGTTTTCATCCGGAAGTGTTAACCCGGTATAACCGGGGACAACTGAAGCCGCCGTTGTTAAAATATCAGATCTCCTGGTTTGGAAATAATCAAATGTAATACCTAAAAGGCCGTTCCACAAGGTCGCGTCTAATCCAACATTCCCTGTTTTGGCCGTCTCCCAGGTAATATTGGGATTGGGAACGCCCGTTTGTACCAGGCCGATGACGTTACTGCCGCCTATTACGTAGTTATTTCCATATCCATAATTGGTTAAATATTGAAACGGGGCCACCAGGTCGTTCCCCATCACGCCGTAGGAGGCACGGATCTTCAGCTCATTGATGAAAGTGTATTTTTTCATAAACCGCTCTTGCGATAACCGCCAGCCGGCGGACGCACTTGGGAAATATCCCCATCGTTTATTGGCGGGAAAATTGGGAGATCCATCGCGACGCATGGTAAATTCAGCTAAATATTTCCCGGCATAATCATAATTGACCCTTCCAAACTCGTTTTGCCTGGCAGTCTGCGAGGCGGAGCCATTGTTGGACTGTTGGTTGGGGTCGCTGCTGCCGGCAAATATCTGCGGTAACACCGTAGAGGGAAAATTACTTCTATAGGCCTCATCAAAGTTGCTGTAGGTGGAGGTTTGTTCATAACCTAATAATGCTTTTATATAATGCAGTCCGAATTTTCGCTCATAATGCATCTTGGCGGTCAGATAAAGCAAGGAGCCCAATGATATGTTATCATTCAATGTCGCCTGGTCCGTACCCATTCCTGAACGTCCTCGCGTTAAGACGCCGGTGCCAGGATCTTTGTAGTAGACAAAATCCGGTTCCCGAAACGTTTTAACATAGGTGCTATTGGGATCATAACTGCCGCTGCCTTCTACGGATAATCCTTTTACCCAGGGTAATTGCCAATTTATATATCCCGTGCTTTGAAACGTATTTACCTTTTGGGTCCGGTATCCCGCATTATCACTTACCCAGTTGACGATATTTTCGCTTCCTCTAAGCGGTTGAGGATTTTTGGTGCCCGGCCAGTATGGCTGCCAGTTAGGCTGGTAAAGAAAGATATGACTGTTCAGTTGGTTGGCGCTATTATAAGGGAAATGGTTATTATCCACCCTGCCTGCCAGATTCACTCCCACCTTCAGGTATTTTGACACCTGGACCCCGATATTTGCCCTGAGATTATATTGTTTTATATTTTCAGTGCCGGACTTATACTGCCCGGCCTGGTAAACCTGGCCAAACGACAGGAAATAAGTCGTACCATTATTACCGCCTGATACGGATAAATTGGCCCTATGTTGCGGAGTCCAGTTCTTGACAATAAATTTATACCAGTCTGTATTGGGATGATCAGGGTCATTCCCGGCTTTGTATTTTTCCAGATCGGTGGCCGAATACGCCGGAGCCAGCCCCTGCTGCGCATTAATTTCATTGGACACCTGTGCAAAAGTATATGAATTGGCCATGACAGGGTTTCTCGTCGGTTGGCTTAATCCTTCGTTATACGAGAAATCGACTTTGGGGGCGGAGCCCAGGCTGCCCTTTTTCGTAGTTACCAATATCACTCCGTTGGCAGCCTGCGCCCCATATATGGCGGCGGATGCATCTTTTAATACGGATATTGATTCTATGTCATTCGGGTTAAGCTGTCCTAAGCCGCCTCTTTCAACGCCGTCTATAACCACCAGCACGGAATTATTCCCGGTGGTGCTCATGCCCCTGATATAAATGGAGGGATCATTCCTTCCCGGCTCACCTGACGGCGAATTGATAATAACGCCGGGCAATTGTCCGGCAAGTGATCCTGCTACGTTGATTGCCTGGCTTTTAACAATTTCGTCCCCTTTAACTTCAGCCACAGATCCCGTTAACGTGGCTTTCTTTTGAGTGCCATACCCCACGACCACCACCTCGTTTAAGCCTCCTGGCTCGGCAGCTAAGGATACGTTTATAAACCTGTTACTTCCTATACCAACCTCTTTTGTCTTATACCCGATAGATGAAAAAATAAGTATACCCGGCTCGTCCGGCACGCTGAGCGTAAACTCGCCATCTGTATTCGTAGCAGTCCCCAGGTTTGACGCTTTCAGTTTCACCGACGCCCCGGGAACAGGCCGGCCCTGCTCGTCTGTGACTTTTCCTTTCAATTCCACCGGGGAAGGAGCCTCCTCTTTGAGAAGCGTGGTCGCTTGCGCCTTCCGCTGGATGATCACCGTCTTGTCCTCGATACGGTAGGTGAGTGGCTTGTCTTTCAAACATTCATCCAACGCTTCTTTTAAGGAGGCATGGCGCAAATGGACAGAAATATTACCCAGGGGCTCGACGAGCTCATAGGTATAAATAAGATCGAAGCCGCTTTGCTTCTGTATTTCTTTAAATACCCGTGTCAATGGCACGTTTTTTCCCGCAAGGGTGATCTGTTGGGAGAACCCGTTGGCGCTTGCCGCCATAGAGGCCGAAATGAGAAAAATGGCTGCAAACTTCATTATTAACAGCGTTTTGGTGATGGCCCCCCGAAATGGGGGTTTTTTACAAAGAGCCCAGAAATGCATAACTTTGTTTAGTTTGGGTGAAAAAATAAGCAGTCCTCGAATGATTGATTAAACAGTTACCCGAATACTCGCCGGAGGTGGTTCCAACACTTCCGGTTTTTTTATGGCATAACAATTACTTTTTTTCCTTCTATCTTAAAATGTACGTCTCCTGTCATTTCCAATTTTTCCAGCAATTTTGAGGCACTCACCTGGCGGGAAATACTACCCCCAAAATGGACATTCACCTTTTTCTGGTACTCGACATCCATATCATACCACCTGGCAATTTGGTTCATAATGGTCTCTATATTGGCTTTTTCTCCAAAAATGAATTTGCCGTTTTTCCATGCCATCACTTCGTCCATATCCACATCGGATATCACTTTTATGCCCTGGCCGATCTGCGCCTGCTGACCCGGCCTGAGTAGATCCGATGCCTCTCCACGCGTCACTTTCACCGATCCTTCCAGCAAAGTCACTTTCAGATTTGTTTCATCCGCGTACGCATTTATATTAAGATCTGTGCCAAGAACGATGATGGTTATATCGCCCTTTGTTACTGTAAATGGCATGGCTGCGTTCTTTGTCACTTCAAAATAGGCTTCACCGGTGATCGTTACTTCACGCGCTTTGCCAGTAAAGGCTGCCGGATAGGTCAGTGAACTTTCACTATTAAGCCACACATTGGTGCCGTCGCTTAAGGTCAGCGAAACGGGCTTGCTGCCGCGGGGATTTGATAGTGTATTATTGCCGATAGGGGAGCCGGGCGCCTGCGGGGCTGACCCATTATACACGACCCGGCCATCGGCTTTCTTTATCACGGTAACATTCCCTTGTACAGCCACTGTTCCGTTGCCAACGCTGTCCAGAAAAACTTTTTGCCCGCCCGCGAGGATAATGGTAGCCCGGCTGGTCATTGGAGCCGCGATGTCAATCAACTTCCTGACTGCGATGGCCGGTGCCGGGCTCTGCCGGTGTAACCACCAGTACCCTCCCGCAGCCAGGATCACCATCACCGCAGCAGCCACCCCCGCCATCCGGATCCAGGGCTTTTTTAAAAGATAGAGAGATTGATCATCGCCGTTCTCGAAGGTGTTGATAGCTCTTTCCAGTTGCTCCCTTAGAAGGATGGACATTTCTGGAGACTGCATGATCCCTCCTTCCGGGAATGTCTTACATTGAGCCCACAACCGGCTGAATTCTTCCCAACCCACCTGCTGATACCACTGAAAAAAGATGGCTTCTTCGTCTGGAGAAAGGGTCCCTTCTCCATATCTTTCCAACAATTGAATGATATCTTCGTCGCTTAAACTATCTGCCATAGGGGAATGACGATTAGGGTTATGAAATGGATGCCTTAAAAAATGACTTTTTTAAAGAAAACAGAGAAAAAGAAAGATGATGATGCCCTCACCATGTTTTCTAAGATATTCTTTTATAAAATCGGTAGCGCTGTACAGATGTTTTTTGACCGTTGGCCGGGAAATGCCCATTTGTTCCGCGATCTGGGCAAGCTTCATGCCTTCCTGTGTTCTCAATAAAAAGATCTGTTTTTTTTGATCCGATAATTGATCGAGGGCGGCTAATGCCGTAGCGTAGTACTGCTTAAATACAAGGTGTTGTTCCGGAGAGGGCCCTTGGCTTATAGTAGACTGATCCAATATGGATTGGATTATTTCCAGGCCCTTTTTTTTTCTACGCAGCCGATCGATCAATAAATTTTTGGAAAGCATGAATACATAATCCTCAAAAGACCGGACCATGATCAGCGATTCTTTCGTTGTCCAGATTTTTAGAAAAACGTCCTGTATTACTTCCTGAGCTTCCTCAGGTGATTTACTTATGTACGCTAGCGAGTTATACAGCTGAGGATAATAAAAACTATAGAGCCTTCCATAAGCCAGCCTGTCACCTTCCGAGGTGAGCCGCATCAAGAGCGCTTCATTGGGCAACCGGGCATGCTTCTCTATGTTATGCGGCTGTAATGGCAAGTTAAGCAGTTAATAACTGGGCGCAAGGTACACATTTCAGTAGACAATCTTTTTCAAATAGAACCTATTCCGGCAAGAAACGATGAAATAAAAAAAGGATACTTTCAGGGTATCCCTTTTCATTTCTTATTCGTCATTAAAGGTTAGGCCTCGCACTTGCCATATAGCGTCTGTCCAGGAATTCTTCCGATACAGGCGGATCCGGGGAATATGAACTAATACCCTATCCTGCGTATACGATTGTTATCTACATCTGAAACATATAGGTTGCCTGTTGCATCGACGGTCACTGCAAAGGGATTCGAGAACTGGGCGGTTGCCACCGGCCCGTCGGCATATCCCAATGGCGCACCTCCTGCCACCGTGCTTACCACTCCCGCCGGAGTGATCTTGCGGACGCGATTATTGCCTATGTCACCGACATATATATTCCCCGCTGCATCTATGGCAGGCCCGGCCAGATGTTCAAACCTGGCGGCTGACCCGGTACCATCGGCAAACCCTTCCACGCTTCCCGCCAGCGTGCTCACTACTCCTGCAGGGCTAATTTTCCTGATGACATAGTTGCTGGCGTCCGTCACATATACATTCCCCGAAGCATCTATAACTACGCCATTGGGGGTCCAGAATCTTGCAGCCGTACCCGTTCCATCGGTATAGCCCGCGGAGCCGGCGCCACCCGTTGCGCTTCCCGCCAATGTGCTCACGGTCCCTCCAGGGGTGATCTTGCAAATACGATTATTATAGGAGTCCGCGACGTACACATTGCCTGCGGCGTCGACTGTCACGCCCAATGGCTGATAGAATATGGAAACACCGCCATCTCCCGCCAGCGTACTCACTACTCCTGCAGGGCTAATTTTCCGGACGCGATTGTTGCCCCCGTCCGCTACGTAAACATTGCCCGAGGCATCCACGGCTACGCTATTCGTCGGATAGCCGAATTTGGCAGCCGCACCTGTGCCTTCCGCGTAACCGTCTGTGCTTCCCGCCAGCGTGCTTACCACCCCCGCGGGAGTAATTTTCCGAATACGATTGTTACTGGCGTCTGCAACATATATATTGCCTGCTGCATCCATCGCCAGGCCTCTTGGAGTACTGAATTTTGCAGCCGTACCCGTGCCGTCCACAGCGCCTCTGTCACTGCCTGCCAGAGTGGATACCATCAGGCCTTTTGGCGTTGTGGGCGTTATCGTCACCGTTGCGCTGTTGTTGCCTGCCACAGGGTCGTTTTCCTTGCCGGCTATGGTGGCGGTACTGGCATAATTGCCGGTGGCATTCACCGTAGCTGTTATCGTCAGGGTGGCGCTCGCCCCGTCGGCAAGACCAAAGCCACTCCAGGCCCCTGCTCCATAACTGCCGGTAGTTGCCCCGGCCGATACAAAAGTATAGCCTGATGGCAGCATAATACTTACCACAATGCCTGTGGAGGCCGCTGGTCCATTATTACTTGCTATGACCGTAAAGGTAATGTTAGCGCCCGTGGGTGGAGTGTTGTTGTCTGCTGCGAGGGTGATTTTCCTGTCGCTGTCACTTGTGGGAGCTGAACTTTTTTTACAGGCGGCAAAACCAATAGCTACGGCTGTCATGACGATCAGAAGCTTTTTCATAACGGTAGTTCTTTAATGATGGTATGATTTGGGTTTGACAGATGAAAATTATTGCTTGGTGGCAACGAAGGGATAGACCACCGGATCGGGGGCGAAAGTATTGGCTCCGTTCATGCTCGTGCTGCTGTTCGTCACAAGAAACCATTTATAGGTAGGCAGCGCGTTAAACCGGATGGATTTCCCTTTTCGTACATAGCTCAGATCAGCATAAGTAACTCCGGCGCCGCCTCCGAGGGTCATATCGATTTTTGAGCCGGGCTTGAATGCAAAAACTACATTGGGAGCTGTCCAGGTGGTGTTATCCAATACGGCATCGTCACTGCCATTCCGGGTTGCGTTATTCAGCATCCGGCCGCTCATGTCGGAACTTTTGATATTGGTTAGACTGTTGTCGCTGGAAATATTGGCCTTAAAGGAGACTGCGCCTTCAATGCTTATCGTGAGCAGTCCATTTTCAATCTTCCAGGTGCCGTTGTATTCGCCTGACAATTCATACCATGTTAATGTTCCATCGCCGAACGCTATGCTTATCGGCTCCACTGCCTTGCCTGCATAATTAATTTCACCTGTCCAGACTGTATTCTTAACGGAAGTACTTTGGTCCCCTGTTTTATTATCCTTTTTGCAGCCGCTGAAACTGATCGCCGCCAGCAGGATGCTGATTACGGTGAAGGTTATTTTCTTTCTCATAATTACATGTTTAATTCTCTGCAAACCTAAACTCATTTATTGCCGGTGGCGGAGTGCAATCGCTGAACAACCATTTTAATAGACGAAGGAGATAGGATCGCCGGGCAGGCAAACAAATTTTAATACAGGATAAGCCCCCCAAAAACAGTATATTGACAGGATTTCAATGAGAAATAATGGATGGCCTGGGTAAGAAATACGCTTGTATAATAGTGGATGACAGGGAATTAGACCGGCTCACCGTCGTTTCGCACGCACGGAGGGCCTTGTTTCTCCATATTGCCGGCGTATTCGAGTCCTCCGCCAGGGCCCTGGAATTCGCTCGAAAGGATCCTCCGGACGTTCTCTTTCTGGATATCGACATGCCCGGCATCAACGGGCTGGATTTGCGTAAGCAACTGGAGCAGATTCCTGCCTGTATATTTATTACTTCTTATCCGGAATATGCCCTGGAAAGCTTCGAGGCCGCTGCCTTCGATTTTTTAGTCAAGCCGGTAAGGTCCGATCGTTTTGAAAAATGCATGGGTAGGTTGAAGGACTTTTTGGAGATACGCCACAAAGCCGGATTATTGGATTATACGCTGGGGGATGATACTATTTTCATTAAGGATGGCCACGACCATATCAAGCTCCAGCTTCATGACGTCATTTACCTGGAAGCCCTGAAAGATTACACGGGGATCGTTACGCCGCAAAAGAAATATTGCGTGCTGACCCCGCTGAGCCACCTGCTGAAAGAAAAATCGTTTAAGTCATTCATCCGCATCCATCGCAGCTATGCCGTGCAGAAACATTTCATCCACAAAATAACGCCGAAAGAGGTAATGGTGAATAATTTGTCGCTGCCCATCGGCCGGACCTATAAAGATTCCTTAGATCAACTGCTAACCTGATATAACATGAAATACGCGCTTTTTTTCTGCCTGGTATTTTTGGGCAGTAACTTATCTGCTCAGAAAAAAGGCCAGCCGTTGGTCGATTCCCTTGTGGGAGAGCTGCCAGCAATGAAAGATGATTCCAATAAGGTCAGGTTCCTGGCCCTCATTGCCCAAAATTACATGCTCTTCAATCCCAACAAAGGGTTCATTTATGCCGAAAATGCCCTGCAGCTGGCGGAGAAGATCCAATGGAAAAAAGGGATTGCCAATATCCATAATAACCTGGGGTTGATGATTGGGGACACGGGCAATAATGCCCTGGCAAGGGTCCATTTCGGGCAAAGCTATGCGCTGAACAAGGAAATGGATTCGAAGATCAACCAGATCAACAACCTGAATAATATTGGCAGAAGCTATAACAGGGAGTCCGACTATTCCCAGGCCATAGCATATTATTTCAAGGCCCTGACAATAGCCGAGGAAATGAAGAGCAGCGATAAGATCTCCCTCGTAGGTACCAATATTACGGCTACCTATCTCGCCCAGCGTAATTATGCCAAAGCAACTGAATATGCGGAAATGACCCTGAAGCACGGCGAATTGGCCAAATCCCCTGACAACACCGGCAAGGCATTGGACCAGCTTGGCGTCATTAAAATGGAAACAAAGGATTCCGCTGCCGCAAAAGTATATTTTCAAAGGGCGCTGAAAGTCTATGAGGACATGGGCAATCAGCCGCAGACGGCGGGCGTGCTGGCGAATCTGGCCAACCTGGAATATCCCGATCATCAAAGGCAAATAACGATTATGCTGAGAGCGCAGGCCATCTATGATGCAATCGGTGGTTATTACATAGGCTCGATAGGAAATATTGCCAATCTGGGACAAACCTATTATGATCTTGCCATGAAAAGCGCGCCGGCCGGTAAAGCTGCCAATTTGAAAGAGGCGGAAAAGTGGCTTTTACGGGGAATAGCATTGAGCAGGCAAACCTCCAACCCCGAATACCTGGGGAAGATGAGCCTTTCTCTGGCCAACCTGGAAGAAACAAGAGGCAATTACCGGGCGGCGCTGGAAAATTATAAGACCTATTCCAGCATCAACGATTCCTTGTTCTCCCAGGACAAGAAAAACGAGATCGCGGGACTGGAAGGCAGACATAACATCGCGGTAAAGGATAATGAGATCGCTCTTAACCAATTAAAATTGGCCGACCAGCGCAGAACGCAGATCGGACTGATCGCGGGACTGCTCCTGCTTGGGGTCATCGGGGCATTATTGTACTGGCAGAGCCGCAGCCGGAAAAAGACCAATACCACACTCATGGTCCTGAACAGTCAGCTGGATGAGGCCAATAAAGTAAAGGCGAAGTTCTTCGCCATTCTTAGTCATGACCTGCGAAGCCCCGTGGCCAACCTTATTCATTTCCTGCACCTGCAAAAGAACGATCCCGACTTGCTGAGCGAGGAACAGGGTTCCCTCCACCGGCAGGAAATAAGCCAGTCCGCGGAGAACCTCCTGGAGACGATGGAGTTCATGCTAATATGGAGCAAGGAGCAAATGGAAAACTTCAGGTGCCAGATAAAGAATGTGCTGATCTCCGATCTCTTTGACTACCTGCAAAAATTTTTCGCGCAAATCCCGCAGGTTGCTATCCGTTTCAGCTGCGACCCCGGCATGGAGGTCCCGGCGGATGAGAACTACCTGCGGATCATCATGCAGAACCTCACGGCTAATGCCATTAAGGCCCTAAAGGATACACCCAACGCAATGATCGAATGGAAGGCTGTGCGGGACGGGAAAAATACCCTCATTTCCATTACGGATAATGGGCCCGGGATCAGCGACGAACAGGCCCTGGCCCTCAATGACAATAGCATCACGGCCAATGCGAAAAATGGATTTGGATTGCACCTGGTAAGAGACCTTGCCAAAGCCATCCGCTATAAGATATCCATTCAGTCGCGGCTGGGCATAGGCACTACTTTTACTTTACAGCAGTACAACTAATCCTTTTCGATCTTCATGATTTTAGTCCTCTGCCCATTTTCCCATTGAAGATGTACAAAATATAGCCCGGGAGGCAATGCCCGCATGTCGATGCTAACCCTGTTATTACCTTCGTTCAACGCGGTTGTTTGCATATGCCGCCTTGCTCCTCCCGCATCGTATATTTCTATCTTCATGGACGATGCCCCGGGTGTATGCAACGTAACCCAAAGGACGTCCCTAACGGGGTTGGGGTACATACTGGCGTCGTTGTCAGTAATCCCGCAGTTGGCCGAAGCGATGGTGCTATAGGTTGCCGAACCATCGATATCAAACTCCGCTATCCGGTAGAATGTTGTGCCGCCAATGGGGCTGGCATCCGTATAAGAGTAGTTTCTTTCCAGGCGGCTGTTGCCGGCGGCGGCAAGACTGGCGATGGTCTGCCATTGGATGCCGTCTGAGCTTTTGTCCACGTCCCACCGGCTGCTGTTCTGCTCCTGCGCCGTTTTCCAGTTTATACGAGCAGATCCGTCAAGACATTCCACGGTAAAAGATGCGATTACGATCGGCAAAGGATTGCTCACGGTGGATAAGGTCCATCTCGAAAAGTCGGCGATGGCCGAGTCCTCCGCATAATTGGCCGTGGCATTCCTGGCCGTATAACCCACATTGGTCCAATGAAGGTGATCGGTACTTTTCCATAGCATCAGGGCGCTTTCATCCAGGCCATTCAGTTCGGCGTCCAGGTAATTGATACGCAAAGTGGCATTCAATGCGGTATTGTTGGCAGGCAGGATATCATAATAACGAAGGATGGAACTCCCTGCCCCGCCTGCGTTGGTCTGCGAACTATGCCCGCGCCGGATCACCGTGCTTCCCAGGTTCTCACCGGAGGTGATCCAGGCTCCCAGGTTCCCGGGATTGGCGTTGATAGGAGCGTTCAGGACAGCGGTAGCTTCTATATACCCGCCATTGTTGCCGGTGATCCGGCTGACCTCGTTTTCGCCGTTGAGCATCGCCCCGGGCTGGAGAAGCATATGGTTGTTGTTCAGATCGATCAACCCGGAATTGAACGCGATGCTGCCCGCAATAGTAATATTTTGCAACAGGATGATCTTCGCCGAACCCGTTTTGGCTATTTGCAGCTTATCGAAAAAGGGACTGCTGCTGCCGGAAATGCTATTATCGCCCGAGCCCGTAAAGTACCAGGACCCATCGCCCGCTTGCTGGCTGATGGTGCCGTCGATGATAAGATCGATGTCCTGCAGCGTAATGATGACATTCCCATTTGTAGTTATTACGGCGCCGTTTTGGACAGTGAGCTGGGCCTGTGCCATGGCGGCGGGGAATATCAGCAGGATCAATGCCAGCCTGCTGCGCTGTATGAATAGCTGCATGATCCTTAGTTTAAGGGTTTATGGCCTTTCAATGCCTCCATCAGCGCTTCCAGTTTCACGTTGAGGGCAACTATTTTCTTCTGCTGTGCCCGAATGGCCGCTTGCTGCCGCTTCACTATCTTCCCCAATTCCTGGGTGGCGGAAATATTCAGGGTGGTGAGTCCCTCGTAATCCACCGTCCGGAAATCATCTACCTGCTCGCCATACACGAAGACCTTGTCGCCATTCAATTGGGTGGCATCGATTAGCACTTCCTTATCCGATGGAAGAGCCAGGATCGCATAATTGTTCATCGTATGGTCGTCGGATGCCAGAACTTTTAATTTTGTCGCTTCTCTGCTGATATGATGGGCACTGTCGAAATCCAGAAGGTAGCCCTTGTCCGTCTTTGTGATCTTGCTGGCCGCCTGGTAAACGTTGGGAATAAAATCCATATGAGTGGAGACTACTTGTGGGTACACGGTTTCCACCTGCTGGGCGATGACTTTTTTAAAGGGCTTGTTCCCGTGATTTACTTTGTCTTTCAACGTATAGTTGGTCACCCGGATCCTGCTGAGCGTCTCCAGATCTTTGGCCGCATCACTGAGACCCAGGATGTCCTTTACTCTGGCATCGGAGATGGCTTCGAATCCATCTGCAAGCACGTCATTTTTGGCATATATCGAGATATGCGACGGGGAAGAAATTTTATGAATACCCTGCCCATCATTGGTAAAGTAAGCGAATCCTCCGCTGGGGGCGTCAACGTAATCATCCACCTCGAATGGAAAGAATGGACTTGCCGTATTGATCCCCACCCGGCCATGGCCATTGCTCCTTGGCATCAGCACGATATCCGTGGTGGAATACCATTGTGCGGCCGAGGCGGTCTGCGTGATGCCGGAAGCCTGGACGCCATTGCCAAAGGCGATATGGTTGCCGCCGATACCCGTAGCGCCTACGCTGCCGATCTGCAGGTTGTTGACAGGGGTCTGTGTGCCGATGCCGACATTGCCGGCGCTGCCATTGGGCATCAGGGCAAAATTGACATTGGAATACCAGGTGGAGGCCCCCGCCGTCTGGAAGAATGACATGCCCTGGACGCCGTTGCCGATGGCCAGGTCGTTGCCACTGAAAGATGGGGTGCTGCCAATCTGCAAATGATTGACCGCACCTGGAGCACCTATGCCCACATTGCCGTTGGTCTCGATGGTCATCTGGGCCCCGCCGCCACCGGTATAAAAGGCCAGCGGATGCGGGCTTTTGGTCCCCAGCCAGCCATAGCCGCCGCCGACATAGGTTCCGACGACGATGTTGCCGTCCGTATGCGAGACGCCGTAGTTGGCGGAATTGGTCCGCACCGTCAACTTATCAACAGGCGCGGTGGTGCCGATACCCACATTTTGTGCAGTTGCCGATTGGATCATGCAGAAAGCCAGCACGGCTCCCGGCAGGTATAAAGTCTTGTTCATAATGAATGATTGTGCGATGAATTTTATTTAACAAAAATGCCGTTTACCTGGTCGGCCCCGGGCAGTGACGTAAACACCCCGTTCTTCCAATAGCCTGCTCCCAGGGAAATAGCATTACCAGCTATATACACATCCGACCCGCTGCCCGTGATGGCCATGGCAGATTCGTAGATGCCGTTGCCGGGTGTGGTCGTGGTCAGATCAACCATTACCCCATTCTTCCAGTATTTGGCCAGGTTCCGGTATACGCCGGATACGTACACGTCTCCGGCAGTCGAAACGTAAATACCCCATTGAGAACAGTCATACGACCCGGGAGTAGCCAACGGTACGGCAATGTTATTCTTCCAATAGACGCGCTGGACAGCCCCTTGTATATATCCTGAGACATAGACTGCCCCACCCGCAACAGTTACCCCGGTGGCTTCCGCCACGGTGGTTCCATCCGTCAGCGTAGTGGGGCTCCCGTTCTTCCAAACGGTGGCGATAGAATTGCCGGTTGCCGGTCCCTCGGAGCCCGCGACATAGACGTCGCTGCCATCGACCCACACGGAATGCGCAGCGCCCAGCACACTAAAGGTCATGGGCAACGCCACCCCATTTTTCCAGCATTTGGGGACGGCGTAGGAGCCATTGTTCATGTCCCAGCCAGCCACGTACACATCCGTACCCGAAACAAAGATGGAGCTGGCGATCCCACCATTATTGCCCGTGGTCATCGGCAGGCTCACTCCAACGCCATTCTTCCAGTATTTAGGGGCATTGTTATTATCTGCTCCGGCAACATACACATCGGTACCGGCGACAAAAATGCCCCTCACGGCAACGCATTCGGAAGGCAGATCGGTTCGTACACCATTCTTCCAGTAAGAATGCCCGTAAATGGAGGTTCCTACCACATAAACATCCGGCACGGGCACATAGGTAAAGACGGGTCCCGTCGCGGTTCCGTCACTGGTAGTCACCGTTACCGCTCCGGTGGTCCCGGAGGCAGGCGCCAGCACGGTAAGCGCCGTCGCCGTGGCCGTCTGCACCGTTGCGGCAGTGCCATTGAATTTCACCGTGTTGTCCATTGCGGTGGTTTTAAAATGGGTGCCATTGATGGTCACCGTCGTCCCGGCGCTCCCCGATACAGGAGAGATGGAAGTGATGGTGGGTGGCGGCGGTATGACCACATAAGTGAAAACGGGGCCACTGGCGGTACCGCCTTTCGTAGTGACGGTCACCGGCCCGGTGGTGCCGGCTGCGGGAGCGGCCACTACCAGGGAACTGGCCGTAGCACTGGTAATATTGGCAACAGTGCCATTGAATTTCACCGTATTGTCCGCTGCGGTGGCGCCAAAATCAGTACCCGTTATCGTAACGGTGGCGCCGGCACTCCCCGAAACGGGTGTTATAGCAGTGATGGTAGGCTTCGGCGTTACAGGTGGGTCGTTCTTCTTGCAGCCTGTCGAAAGCAGTAATATTAATACGAGAGGCCATTGCAGTAATAGTAGGGGTGTTTTCATTTGCAGCTTTATTTTTTATTGCTTGAACAAACCTACTCCAAAGAATGCCCGGGAAAAGGGCGAATGGGTCAACGACCATTTAAATTGGTGAACGACCATTTTTGCATTATTATTATTTATATTTGTAGGGAACCCATCAACCCCAATTCTGCACCAAATGACCGATAAAATTTCCTGCATGGTAGTAGATGACGATGAGGTGGACCTGCATACGATCATCTCTTTCCTGGAAGACTATCCCTATTTAGAAGTGACAGGCAGATATGGATCCGCTGCGGCGGGCCTGGCCGCTGCCCAACAAAAGGCGCCCGATGCACTCTTCCTGGATATCGACATGCCCGGGATGAGCGGGTTGGAATTAAGAGAGCGATTGCTGCATATCCCCGCCTGTATCTTTATCACTTCCTACCCCGATTATGCATTGGAAAGCTTTGAAATGGCCGCGCTGGACTTCCTGGTAAAACCCTTTTCATCCAAACGGTTTGCAAAAACCATGGCCAGGCTGCAAGACTATTTTACCATCCGTCAGAAGGCGGAATTGCTGAACCATACATTGGGCGCCGATACCATCTTCATAAAGGACGGGACGAAGCAGGTAAAGCTGCAGCTCCATGAGATCATCTACTTCGAGGCATTGAACAATTATACCAGCATCGTGACGACCAGCCGGAAATATGCGGTGCTGTCCACCCTGGGCAATCTCCTGAAAGAAGAGGTGTTCTGCAATTTCATCCGCATCCACCGGAGCTTTGCGGTACATAAGCACTTTATTGAAAAGGTCAGCGCGGGTGAGGTCCTGGTCGCAAACGTCCCTTTACCCGTGGGAAGGAATTATAAAGATTCACTCAATTTCTTAAAGCCCTGACCTCTAATGATGCGATACACAATTTTCCTTATCCTCTTGCTATATAGCCTTTTCGCTCAGGCTCAAAAAGAAGGGCAGGCACTAGTCGATTCGGAAGTATCCGTCCTGTCCAAAGCCCCGAATGATTCGATGAGGGCCCGGATCTGTAATAAGGTCTGCATCTATTACCAGGACGTAAATACCGACTCGGCCTTGAAATACGCAGATATGGGTATGGCATTAGCAAGCCGGATGAATTGGACCAGGGGTATCGCCGTTTTCAATATAAATTATGCCAATATTTTCACTACCAGGGGACAGCTTGATTCGGCCCTGAACAGACATCGCAAAGCGCTGGACCTTTTTATAAAGATCAACGATAGCTTCAACATCGCCGCCTCCAATAATAACCTGGGAACCATTGCCAAGGCCAAAAGCGATTTTGTCGCGGCTGCCCGGTACTTTATGAATACCCTGGAAATAGGCAAGGCGCGCAAAGATAATTTTCTTATTGGCCTCGGCGCAGAGAACCTGGGCCTGGTGTATAGATACCAGGAAGACTACGCAAAAGGGCTGGACTATGCCAGGCAATCCGTTGCCGCCTATACGCTGAGCTATAGGCTGGACACGCTGAGCGATAACCAGGACCACCTTCCCGGGCCACTGGGCATCATAGGAGATATTTACCTGCACCTGCATAAGGACGACTCGGCCATCTATTACTATCGCAAAGCCCTGGCCCTCACCAGGGTCAGCGGGAACAAGCTCAAGGAAGCAACGATATTGAACTCCATAGCAGAATATTATTCCGGCCGGCAGGACTATCCCAATGCCATTAAATATGGTCTCGAAGCCAAAAAAATATGGGATGTAACGGGACCTTCGAGTGAAGATGCCATCAATACTATGGGTATCCTCGGCTATTACTATTTGCAACTTGCAAAACAGGCGCCCGATGGCCGGGAGAAACTACTGCAACAGGCTACCGCCTACCTGGAAGAAGCCGTACAAAAGAGCGGGACAAAAAGTATTAAGACTGCCCAATCTGAATTTCAGGCCTCTTTGGCGGAAGCTTATGCGCTATCAGGGAATTATAAGGACGCTTACTTAAATTATAAAAGTTACCAGGAGATCAAAGACTCCGTTTACTCCCAGGAAAATAAGAACAAGATTGCCGCGGCCATGAGTAAGCTGGAACTGGATAAGAAGAATACCGAGATCGCGTTGAATAAGGCGACTATCACCAACCAGCACAGAGAAGAATTATTTCTCACCATCGGGCTGATCTTATTGGCCGTCATCGGGGGACTACTGTACAGGCAAAGTCTGATCCGTAAAAGGAACAATACTACTTTACTCGTGCTGAACAATGAACTGGACGAAGCCAATAAAGTGAAGGCAAAATTCTTCGGCATTCTCAGTCATGACTTGCGCAGCCCCATTGCCAACCTCATCAACTTCCTCCAGTTGCAAAAGAGACGGCCCGGACTCCTGAGCGAAGAGCAGATTACCCTCCGGGAAAAAAAGATCACCGATTCTGCCAGCCTGTTACTGGAGACGATGGAAGCTATGCTGCTGTGGAGCAAGGGACAGATGGAACATTTTAAACCTTCTCTTTCCGTCGTCCCGGTGGAAAACCTCTTTGCTTACCTGCGGAAAAACTTTCCGGACACGGATCAGATTGTTCTTAGTTTTTCTGCTGCCGATAACCTGGATCTCCGGACCGACGAACACTACCTCCAGACCATCATGTACAATCTAACGGCCAATGCCACGAAGGCGCTCCGGCAGAAGACAGGTGGACAAATCACCTGGAAAGCCTGGCGGGAGCAGAGTGACGTATTCCTCTCCATTTCGGACAATGGCCCCGGCGCCAGCGACGAACAGTTGAAAGCCCTATACGACGAATCCGTCCCCAGCGGAGCGAGGACTGGCCTGGGCCTGCACATTATCAGGGACCTGGCAAAAGCCATCGGATGCATGGTGACTTACAACCCGGGGAACAGCGGGGGGGCGGAGTTTGTTCTGCGCATGCCAGTCAAAAGAGGTCTGTGACCCGTCTTAAACCCTCACCTTCCTCTGGAACCTTTCCTTCGGGAAAGATAGCCTTTGGCAAACCGGCCAGTCAACAACAAACCAAAGATAAAGCCGCCTATGTGGGCGGCATAAGCCACTTCTCCGACCTCTTCACCGCCCAGCATGCCTAATCCATTTATAACCTGTAACGCAAACCATAGCCCAACAGCGACAAATGCGGGTACCGAAACGATAAACAGGAAGATCCATAAATACACCTTCTTGCCGGGGAATAATCTCATATAGGCAGCCATCACAGCCGAAATAGCGCCGGATGCACCCAAACTGGGGATCAGCAGGTTTTGCCCCAGGAACAACGTGCTGAAAACGTGGCTTAACCCGGCCAGCACGCCGCACAGGAGATAAAATATAAGGTATTTTACATGTCCCATCGCATCCTCCACATTGTCGCCAAAAAGGAACAGGAACAACATGTTGCCGGCCAGGTGCGACAGTCCTCCATGCATGAACATGGAAGTAAATAAAGTAAGAAAAACGGGGATAGGAGTTATCCCCAAACCCGGCAGCGCAAACCGTTGGCCGGTGTATGGGTCTACCAGGGTCTTTGCATCGGTGACAATATCGTGTCCTGTTAATATTTCGCCGGGGACGGCAGCATACGAAAAGGTAACACCCTCGGCATGCCCCCATTTTTGCCAATAGATGAAAGCGAAAATGTTTAACGCTATAAGAAGGTAATTTACGACAGGGGTCGTTTTCCTGTCCCGGTTATCGTCACCGATGGGAAGAACCATTTTTCTTCTAAAGTTAAGCAAATACTCGGGTCAAATTCTTGCCTAGCTCAGCCTGACAGGCGCTACCTGGAAAGGAAATCCTTAGGCAACCGCATGCCCTTTTCATCTGCCAGCACTTTTGCCATTACTTTTTTGAGACGTTCCGGGATCATCTTTTTTTCTTCCTCGGTGAGGGGCTGAACGATCTCGAAAAATTCATCGTCTTCATCATAGTAGCCGAAAAGCAGGTCATACAGGCCATCCTGGTGCAGCCTGAGTGAAAACTCTTTGTCTTCCTCATATATATGCATAGTAACAAACGACCACTGGTCATCATCCTCAAAATTAAAGTGCACTTCTACCGCATCCTTACTCAGCACGTCTGTCAGTAATCGCTCGATTATTTCTGCCGATTGTGTTTTTAGCAGATCTTCATATTTCATATTCAGTGGGCTATTTTTACCTTAATTGCAAAGATAAGGGCTAAAATCTGGCCCCAGTCAAATATTACCTCTCTGCCATCAATTCCATGTGCAAATGCGCCGGCTCGCAGTACCCCCCAGGTCATGCCGTTCCCTGCAGGCATCCTGGTATCCGTCGAATGCATCGCATTGTTATAGCCAGCCGGAAAATATTATAGCCAGCCGGAAAAATCCGGCCGGCTGATTCTCCTGTTACCCGTATCTGTTAAACTTTTGATTCTGCGCTTAGCTTCCAATCCGGCCGTACATAATGACACGTATAGCCGTACGGATGTTTCTGCAAATAGTTCTGATGCTCTTCTTCTGCAACCCAGAACTCCTTTGCGGGTACTATCTCGGTCACGATCGGACCCGGCCAGACGCGAGATGCCGTCATTTCGGCAATCAACGCAAGGGCCACTTCTTTCTGCTCTTCGTTCAGGTAAAAGATCGCTGAACGATACGAGGTCCCGATATCATTGCCCTGCCTGTTCCGGGTGGTCGGATCATGTATCTGGAAGAAGAACTCCAGCAGCTTACGATAGGAAAGTTTGTCCGCATCAAAGCTGATCTCGATACCCTCCGCATGCGTACCATGATTCCTGTATGTAGCGTTGGGTACATCTCCCCCGGTGTAGCCGACAACGGTCGAGATAACACCAGGAACACTACGTATAAGTTCTTCGACACCCCAAAAGCAGCCTCCGGCAAGAATGGCTTTTTCGATCTTCATAGATTTCCTTTTAGTAATAGTAGAATTGTTTTTTAACCCCTGACGATCCTCACATTGATGGCGCTCAGACCTTTGGGCCCTTTTTCGACCTCAAAGCTAACCTTATTATTTTCTTTCACAGGCTCTGCCAGTGAATTGACGTGGAAGAAATAGCTCTCCTGCGTTTCCAGGTTCTTGATAAAACCATAGCCCTTATCGGTCTTAAAAAGGGTAACAACACCGACCTGACCCGCATCGGCGGGATGCAAATCCCTCTGCCCGCCAATACTGATGTCGATGTCCTCCGCATTGATAGATGCCCGTTTTTTGGGATCCACCGGCTTGGAAGTGAGATTTCCATTTTCATCAACATAAGCCAGCATGCTTTCCAGATCATGCTTGCCCTTATTGGCTAATCTCTTCTCCTGTCTTCTTTCAAGCTTTTCTTTCTTCTTTTGCTGCTTGTTTCTTTCCCGTTCTCTTTTGTTCCATGTTTCTGACATTTTTATTCTCCTCTTTTTGTTTAAGAATTCAAATAAACCTGCAGAATGAATGCAAAATACCGACCTGATTTTAACGACGGGGTCTCGGTGGAACACCTCTTCGCATCTCATTGATTGTCAATGCTACATTAATTTCGGTGATTTTCGGGTTTTGACAAAATAGCCTGTGAGAACGAAATATAAGACAAGAAGACAGTTTTTGTTCCAGTTTACTGGCTGGATGTCAGCACTTCCGTAAACTCCAGCCGGGCATCACTCACTTCAATGGCTATCAGGATGAGCTGGAAAGGCTGAATGGAAACCGAACTCTCATTAAACCCATCGGCGGATAGCCTCAACCACACAGGGTCGAGTTTGGAAGGATGATAATACTTCCCTTCATCTGCCGTGTTTACATGTACCCGGACCTGATGCTGACCTGCCTCACTGCGCAACAGGAAATCACCAGTGGCCACCGGTCTCAGCATAACGTAGTCCCTGTTCATTAGTTTTCGGCTATCGAAGACTGGGACTGGCGTACGCTCTGCCGCGCCTGCTGACTTCGCGTTTCTTTCTTCCTTAACTTTTTCCAGCACGACATAGAGACCATTGTGGTGTTCTGTGGCATGCAGTACCAGGGGACCACCTGGCGCCAAAGAATACCCGGGTATGCCCTGGCGCATATGTGCATGACGGTGATGGAACAAAGGATCGAAATGCGAGAGGTCGATGTTCACCTGCCGGTTGGCGGAATTAGCCTCGCAATGGAGGTGAAATCGGCCCAGGAAAGTTTTTTGCAGATACACGTCGCCATGATACATGCCGGGGGCTGCGACAGGGTGGGCAATGCAGATCAGGTTGTTAAATCCATTCGTCCGGACCTCCCGGTGGATAAACAGGCTGGTATTTAATAAAGCGGGCATAACTGATGTTTTATGAATTACTAATATTGGTCGATAAGACGAATTCATCGTCGTTGATGACAGCGGAGAGCTTTTCGACACCGATCAGCACAGGGATCAGACCGCTGCTGTCTTCGATGACGGGATAGGGATTCTCGAATTGATAGACGGGAACGATGGCGCCCAGCAATTGTTCTACAAAGCCCAATACCGTATTTAAGAGTCCCAGGTTCGTGCCCAGCAACCCTTCCAGCCACCACGTAAGGTTACTGGGAAGATCCAGCACAAATCCAATGGCGTCGATCACGGGTTCAAGGAGCGCTTTGGCAATGTCCCGCAGACTGGAAGGCACCCAGCCGAAAATAGCGTCCAGGACCTTGTCCAGGATGCCGTTCAGGATGTTCTTCACCGTCTCGCCGATATCGATGAGATTGATGTTTTGCCGGATCTCGTGCAAATAGAACTGCTGTTTATCCGCGAGATTGCTCTTCACCAGGGCGGCTAATTGAGAGGCAATGCTGGTGAGCGTGGAAGTAGGTAATAAACTAATGAAGGTAGCGCTCTGAAGGACAGAGAGGATATGGGTCTGTATCTCATTGGTTGTGTCCGTCGTGGCGTGGGCACGGTGATTTCCCATACCGGCCCTGGCGGCCAGGGTTTGCAGGGAGGTACTGAGAGAAAACTCCCCGCTGTAGGAGCTGACCACCAGTCCGCTGAGGTCGATGGGGACAGGAATGTGGACAGTCGTAGGGATGATGGGGATCTCGGGCGTACAGACCTCCCATCCCAAAATGTCGGCACAATACGGAGGAATGACCACAGGGCCTATATCGATGCCGAAGGTTATGACCAGGGGATCGTAGACGATCTCCAGTTTATTGATCACTACGGTGCCGGCGGAAGTAAGATCCACAATATTGCCGGGGATCAGCTTGAAACCAACCAGCAGGTCCAGCGAAAAGGGGCCGAGGCTTCCATTGAAATGGAGGGGAGCTACGTGCGAGAGCGCATTTGCAGCGCCGTAGACGAGCTTGTTGAAGGCCCGTTCGTTGACAGCTACCTGTACATGTGACATACGAAGTAATTTTAAGATGGGAAAATGGGTGAGTATTATGGTATAAGCGTGACAAACACCTTCAGCTGATCGTTGTCAATCGAGGGATTATGGGGCACATTAACGCTGATGGGCGTAGGCTCGATGGTCAGGAAATGCTTCAACCGCAACACGAGGGCATTCATGGCGATCTTTACTTTCGGGAAAACACCCAGGGTCAGGGTTGTTTTCAGGAAACATTCCAGGCTGTTTTCCAGCCCGTCCGGCTTGATATCCACGAGCTCCAGGCCGGAGAGGTAAAGGGCCACCACGGGATCTGCGCTGCTGCCTTCCCGCGTCAGACGGCAGACGGCATAGAGATCCACGCAAAAGCAATTGTCGCTCTCCCTGTTCAGGGGCAGGGGGATGAGGGGAACCAACGCCTTCGGCTGATCGGAGGCGGGATGGTAGGCGGGATCGTTGTTGGGATTTTGGCCGGGGTATTGATCCCCTCTGCCGGTCTTCGACCCGGGCAACGAAGGTGCATAGGCCGGTAGATCAGGGGTGACCTTCGTCAGGATATCTGATCCCGGGCAATTGATCTGGCCGCAAACCCTGGCCTTGATGGAAAAACACTGATCCACAAACAGGCCGTTTAATTCCGGGGGCAGGTGGTGGATGTTATTGGGCGCAAAGTCAATGCTCAGCTCGGCCAGCTGAAAGCAATACTGGAGTCCGTAGGGACCGTCATAACCGGGAATGGCGATGGGCTGCTGCAGCTTCACCACAGGATCGGGGTGGGTGAGGACCTCGGGGTCGACTTTTTGCGGGAAGATCTTATAACACAACAGGGAAGGATTGCTTACATACCCCTGTGTCCCGTAATTAAACAGGGAGGGCCGCTGACGCTGTAAGGCCGTCACAATGTTATTGAACCCTTTTTCGTGAAAGGACGCGAATACATCGCAGAACTGGGTCAAGGCCATAAGAACAAGTTTTAATGGTTAAAGTACTCCGTAAGCCGGATGTGCGTTGCTCATCCGTGCAGCCTGCCGGGGATTGCATACTGCCTGCTAATAAGTCGGGAAACAATGGGGGAGGGGAAACAGAAAATCTAAAGATATTTGGATTATCATTTTTTATCTATCCAATTATTGGTCGCATTAACCAGCAAGGCCATCGTATCCACTTTGCCGGCCTTGAACATGTGGTTGGCTCCCTCTATCTTCACCAATTTTGCTTTCGGTAACGACGAACACACCGATGCTATCAGGTCCCAGGACGCCAGATCATCTTTTGTACCCTGTAAAAAAAGCATTCTCACCTTTACGTCTTTTAAATGCGCAGCCCGGTCGATAGACGGCTTGCCGGCAGGGTGCAACGGAAATCCATAGAAAACCAAACCCTTGACCTCCGGCGGGGGATTGGCCGCGATATACTGCGAGGTCATCCGCCCCCCAAAGGATTTACCCGCGGCGAAGACCGGCAGGGAAGGAAACGTTTGATGCGCCTCCGAGATCGCGGCAGCTATTGTCTGATGCGCCACCGCAGGCGTATCGGGTCTCCCTTTTTTGTGCTCCGTGAAGGGGAAATTGAAACGCAGCGTCGCAATGCCAACATCCGAAAGTGAGGCAGCCAGCGCCGTCATAAATGAATGATGCATGCCTGCGCCAGCTCCGTGGGCCAGCGTCATGATGCATTTACTTGCTTCAGGGACGATGTACTCCGCTGAAACCTTGCCAATGGACGGAGAAACCTCCAGCTGTATGGATTGTGTGTTCATGGAATAGAAAAATACGCAATTCATGATATATTTACAAAATGAAAAAAAATCGTGCAATCGCTTTCTTTTGCGTTTTGGCAATACTAGGTATCCATTGCGGACAAGGACGCTCCCAATCAACATCTGGCGCAAGCGCCGAAAATCCGGACAAGGTAACCCTTGCAGTTGACGGAAAAAACTACACAATGGGCAAAGACGCCGTGCTGTCCCTTAACTATGTGGGGCAGGAATACCTGACACTGAGCGTCATGAGCGAAAAAGAAGACCTGCAGCTAGCCATAACATGTTTGATGAAGGAACTTAAGGCCGGCACCTACCAGGTATACTCATGCAAAGATCCTTCGGAGTGCGCGGATGGAATGGATACAAAACAACAGGAGGTACTTTTTGGACCCTATATTAAAGTTCCGATGCCCCCTGTCAGCACCTCGAGAGCCGCCTATTTGGCGCCGAAGCTTGGTCTGCAACCATTGTCGCTGGTGATCACCTCCGTAACTGACGATCAGCAGGCGGGAAATCCCTGGAAGACCAGGAGAGTGAAAGGACATTTTGAAGGTAAGCTGGCGTATGTGGAAAGGAAGGACGCTGATTGGCAGATCATCGGAAAGCCTACGCAGTTATCAGGAGAAATAGATATGTACTGCTCACTTCGCTGATCGGGTAATTTAATTGAATAGAATGCCAAAGTCCGGCTTATTACTACTCCGGGAATTTCTAAGTTTTGATGGTGATATTCACTATTAATCATTAAAACTTGTCAAATGAAAATCTTACGATCAAATGTCAGCGGGAGACCTTTCCTCCCCCAGGGGATTTTATGTGCTTTTTTGCTCCCCGCACTTCTGGTGGGTAGTTGCAGGAAGAACGCAACGCAACTGCAGGGAAGCGAACCGATTTCTTCAGAAAGCAGCTTCGCCCAAATAAGCGCCGCCGCTGCGGCCCCCACCAGCGGATGGACACAAACATCCTATACCTATGCGATACAAACACCATGGAACCTGCCTCAATCCAGCCGCTACAGCGTTTCCGGAGGGGAGCATCATTTTTGGATCCTCCAGGGAGATGCCTGTCAATTCGAAGGCTGCACCACCGGGCCCCGTTCGGAATTACGTATGCAAAATGACTATACCACCGGAAGGCATCAGTTTGAAGGCGATGTATACGTTGTTTCAGGCTCTGACGGAACGGACATTATGCAGGTATTCGGCGGTGTAACCAATGCGACGTCCCTCCTGCTTACAATTCATTCGGCAAGCGGCGGCACCATCAAACGGTACGATAACGAGACACTAATGACGAGCGCCTATAATAAATGGATCCACGTGAACGTACAGCATGATGCTGACAATGGCAAGATCTATGTCTACCTGAACAGCGTACTGAAAGGGACCTTTGCGGATCGCGGCAAGGCAACACATTATTTCAAGTGCGGCGTGTATAATATCTCAGGCTCCAGGTCTGAGACCCGTTGGAAAAACGTAAAATACTGGAAGAACGGTCCTGTTGGTCAATGATCGGCAAATGACATTGCGGTCATGAAACCCCTGGGTTATACCAGGGGTTTTTTGTTACATTTACCGCCAAATAAAGTAATCCATGCTACATGTCATAAAGAAGAACTTATTTTTCTTTCTCACCTGTTTTGCGCCAATCCTGTCTACCGCACAAAAAATGGATTTCGAAGAATATGACCCGAGATCCACGCTGGTCGTTCCTGCGCATGTCCTTATACGTGCTAAGTACCCGTTTGTCGACATCCATAACCATCAGTGGAGCATGCCGTCACAGGATCTGACAGAGTTGATCCGCGAAATGGATAAGCTCAATATGGCCGTCATGAATAACCTAAGCGGAAGGGGATACAAAGACACCAACGGCCTTTTTGACGTCCAGGATTCGACTTATTTCAGGAAAGCGCAATCCAATATCCGGGCACATTATCCCAGCCGCTTTATACAGTTCTCTAATATTTCCTTTGCACATTTTGGGCAAAAAGGTTGGATCGAACACGCCCTGGCGGAACTGGAAGCAGACGTTCATAATGGAGCGAAAGGATTAAAGATCTATAAAGACCTGGGCATGGAGTTCAAAGACGATCAGGGAAGAAGGATCCCTGTGGACGATCCCCGGCTGGACCCGATTTGGGAAAAATGCGGGGCGCTTCACATACCGGTACTGATCCATTCCGCCGACCCGGCCTCATTTTGGGATCCGATGGACAAATACAACGAGCGCTGGCTGGAACTGAAGACCCACCCCGACCGTAAACGGGGAAATACCGATCCTGCTTCCTGGAAGACCATCATCGAAGAGCAACACCATGTATTCAGGGCCCATCGGAATACCATATTTATTGCCGCCCATTTCGGCTGGCTGGCGGGTGACCTCGCTTCATTGGGAAAATTGTTGGATGAATGCCCGAATGTAAATGTCGAAATAGCCGCCATCATCGCAGAGCTGGGGAGACAACCCAGGCAGGCAAGGGAATTCTTTATTAAATACCAGGACAGGATCCTTTTCGGAAAGGATTCCTGGGTACCCTCGGAATACGCCACCTATTTCCGGGTATTGGAGACGGCCGACGAATATTTTCCTTACCATAAGAAGTACCATGCCTTTTGGCGGATGTACGGACTGGCCCTGCCGGATGAAGTGCTGAAAAAAGTATATTACAAGAATGCCCTCCGGATCATCCCCGGACTGGACAGATCTGCTTTCCCCCAATAGCAGATTAAGTCACCATCTTCTTGTTACCGCCAGTTTTTGCGTGCCCACTAAGATATTGTTTTCATTCAGGACGCGAATATAGTAAAGCCCCTGAGCCGTATATCCCGGGATGTACATGATCTCGGTCTGTGCAGGTTCGGTGATGATGGCCTTTTGTTGTATTACCTTTCTACCCAACACATTGGTCAGCTGGATGGTGTAATTGCCAGGCGGCAGCTCGTTGAATTGAATGCTGACTTCATCATACAGGACAGGGTCCGGAAAGACCTTGATCTTACTGGGCCTGTCCAATGACTTATTTAAGATCAAAATAGGAGGTGTCGGGTTTTTTGTATGAAATACATTGCTGTTGGCAAGGTCAGCGCTCCCATAGATCTTACTATTTGGCGGAGAGGGCAACGCATTCCACGTTGCAGGATCAACGATAAAGTACGCATCCGCATAGCCCGAACCGCTGATCAACAATTTGCCATTCTCATCTACAGCGGCGCCATTGGAGGTAAATTGCTGCGGCAATCCGGAAATACTTGCCACAAAGGTGGTCATCCTGGTGGCGATATCCACCTTATATACACGGTTGCTGGCGCTGATAAGATACAGGTGCCCGGCGTCATCGGCAACCATGTCACCGCCGGAGTTGGCGCAGGGATTATGTATGGTCATTTCTTTATTCAGCGGATCGTCCAGCAATTCTCCGAGGTCAGTGAGGGTGGGGGTGGCATGGGTCGAAAATCGGATCAGGTGATTCCCATCATTAGTAATGGTATATCCATAATCATCAGGAGCGATCACCATCCGTGTGATAGGATTGGAAGGCTGAAATTTATAGTTGCCTGCTTTGCTGAAGGATTGCTCCATGATAGTATATACCTTCATCGTGGCGAGATCGATGCAGCGCAGCTGATCTGTATTCATAGGAGCATAGTAGAGCCGGTGAGCCTTCCTGTCGTAAGCAATGGCCGCCACACTGCTGTCAGTCATTTTTAACAATGTGCCGCCGAACTCCCCTGTCTGGGTATCCAGTTTACGTAAGGCGACCCACTCGCTGCCCCCTTTGTTAAGGGCTGTGACAGCATAGGCAAAACGGTCAGGCTGACCTTGAGCAGAATGTAGGAAAAAGGGGAGTGTAAGGAGCACCAACCCGTATCTTAAGATCTTTCTCATAACAACACGATTTAGATTGTGTGATCTGATCAATAGGCAAGGCCCGCAAACACTGAGGTTTGCGAGCCTTTGGTTTTACCCGAAGAGACTATCGAAATGGGGAGTGGGCCTCTCAGATCTTTACGACCCTTAATACCCTGGCATAATCTCCCTGGTGAACTTCAACAATATAAATTCCTGGCTTCAGCCGGCTGCCGAACTCGAATGAACCACCGGCTGCACCTCTTAAGAGCTCGACCTGGCGACCCGCCATGTCAAATACTCTCACTACCACAGCTTCCATGCTGCTGCTTTGTACGCGAAGTGTAAAATGGGTCGCTGTCGGATTAGGCATCACATCGGCTGTCATCACCTGCCGGCCGGATGTTACGCTGCCTATCGAAGATGATTGCCCACCCACCGTTCCTGGGTCAGTGATCGTTCTCGAAGCAGGAGGTAAGCAGTTGGCAGTACACTTGCCATAGAAATCTCCATGATCTAAGTGTTCCTGGACGGCGGACGGATCTACACAGATGGACACACATGGATTCTTGGCGCTTCCCGTCTTATGACACAACGTTACTTTTGCAACGCCGCTGGTTCCTGCAAAGCAACGAACATCCTCAGCCTGGATCGTGGTGGTGCAGGTAGTAACACATCCATTTGCATCGGTGATGGTCGAGGTGAAAACTGCATCTCCCATGAGCGTAACAGTTGTCGAATACGAGCCCGAACTGATGGTACCCGTGGATGCAGGGATCAGTGTAGCCAGCCCGGGATTAACAGGACATGAGTTGTTAACGGTTGTCCCTCCGCTGGCTATCCAGGATTCGTCGCCGGCATCATTGACCTGATTGCATAACATGGGTCGGTTCATTGTTATGGTAACTTTATATGGGCCTACGCCACCGGAAGGTGTCACCGTGACCGTTGACGTTTGATCGCCGGAATAGCCATAGTAGAGCGCATTGTTATTATTGGAACAGATGGCAGTTAATGCAGCCGGAGCCGTGATGGTCACTGACGTCGCTGTGCTGGTGCATCCATTGACATCCTTCACTACGATCTTATAGGTTCCCGCGGCAAGACTGCTGAACACATTGCCTGCCTGGTACGTTGCACCATTGTCATCCGAGTATTGCAGCGTGCCGGTTCCTCCCGATGCGGTTACGGTGATCTTGCCGTCTGTTGATGTGGCGCAGCTGAGATCGGCTCCGTGATAGCTGGTCTTCACCGCACTGCCGATCGTCACCGCCGTCGGGGCCGTGATGGTCACTGAAGTGGCTGAGCTGGTGCAACCATTGGCATCTTTCACTACTATTTTATAAGTGCCCGCTCCCAATCCGCTGAACACATTGCCGGCCTGGAAGGTCGAACCATTGTCATCCGAGTATTGTAACGTGCCGGTTCCGCCCGATGCAGTCACCGTGATCTTACCATCTGTGGAAGTAGCACAGCTGAGATCGGCGCCGTTGTAAGAATCCTTCACCGCGCTGCCGATCGTCACAGCAGCAGGCGCCGTAATGGTCACCGAAGTTGCTGAGCTGGTGCAACCATTGGCATCTTTCACCACGATCGGGTAAGTGCCCGCTCCCAGTCCGCTGAACACATTGCCTGCCTGGAAAGTCGAACCATTGTTATCCGAGTATTGTAGCGTGCCGGTTCCGCCGCTTGCAGTCACCGTGATCTTACCATCTGTGGAAGTAGCACAGCTGAGATCAGCGCCGTTATAGCTGGTCTTCACTGCACTGCCGATGGTTACTGCCGCCGGTGCCGTGATGGTCACTGAAGTTGCTGAGCTGATACAACCATTGGCATCTTTCACCACGATCTGGTAAGAGCCCGCTCCCAGTCCGCTGAATATATTGCCGGCCTGGAAGGTCGAGCCATTGTTATCCGAGTATTGTAACGTGCCGGTTCCGCCCGATGCGGTTACCGTGATCTTACCATCTGTGGAAGTAGCACAGCTGAGATCAGCGCCGTTATAGCTGGTCTTCACTGCACTGCCGAT
>NZ_JAUOTO010000001.1:930000-1345006 GCF_030546645.1 Flavitalea plasmicola | reverse complement strand
CCGAAGGCGCGGGGGCCTTTGGGTACAGAGCCCTTCTGAGATCAGCGCAGCTAATCTCATCCCGCGCACAAGGCCTTGTAATCAATAGATTGCAAGGCTTTTTTTATTAGTTCTTTGCTCGCTTTTTTGCCAGGTTTTTCCCGCCTGTTTTGGCGGACAAATGGCGAATAGATCGGGACTCAAAATGAACGAGAATGAACCACGCGACGACCAAGTACGTTGGTGGAAACCTATTACTTTGTAGGCCGAAATTTTTAATTGAAAATACTTTTCAAGCTCGTCTGCACAGTTAGTTTTATATACCATGCCTTTTATTGTCGTCCTTTTTTTCCTGATCGGGCAGTATTGCCCCATGCTGGTGTTCGGGGACGAGTTACAACCGGAACGTCGCCAAGCACAACCGCAATATCGCCGATAGATACCTATCAGTATTCTAATGCCATCTATTAATAGAGTGATTTCCGAATGATCGTTGAGGGTTCTAATTTTAATACATCACTAATCAATTTGTCAAATTATGAAAAAGATCTTATTCGTTGTCTCCAGCACCAGTGTAATCGGGCCTAAAAACCGTCGCACTGGAAATCTGCTGCCTGAGGTGGCCCACCCCTTCGAAGTTTTTAAAAAAGAGGGATATGAGATCGATGTCTATAGCGTCAAAGGCGGCGAGCCTCCTATAGAAATGGTTGAGCCGGAAGATTCGGTCAATCAAGCTTTTCTAAAAGGTGATGGGCCGGGAAAGTTTAAGAGCAGCGGCAGAATTGAAGAAGTGACGACAGATAAATACGATGCTGTATTTGTAATTGCAGCCGGCGGGATCATTCCCCTGCTCAACGAACGCGAAGTGTTTTTAACAACCCCCATTATAAAATAAAAAATCATGAAAACAGTACACACACTCTTGCTTTTAAGTTCTATGTTTGCCATCGAAGCTTCGGGACAATCGGGCGATGGAGAAAAGCCAACGATCATTTTTGTACATGGCATATGGGCCGACGGCTCATGCTTTTCCCATCAGATAGAACAACTTCAGGCAAAAGGCTATCATGTAATGTCTGTTCAAAACGGGGTAACCGGTCTGGCGGATGATGTAGCCGAGACACAAAAGGCCATCGATCTGGTCAAAGGTAAGGTAATACTTGTCGGTCATTCCTGGGGAGGCATGGTGATTACGCAGGCGGGCAATGATCCTAAAGTGGTTGGCCTGGTCTACCTGGCCGCCTATGGTCCTGAAAAAGGGGAGTCAGTGCTGACCGTATCGGCAAATGCGCCCCAGACCGAACTGTCCAAGTACCTGGTACCATCGGGCGGATCTGTTTTCATGTCAGAAGAAGGGGTAAAAAAGGTGTTTGCGGACGATCAGAGCCCTCAAAAGCAGGCATTGTTATATGCAACGCAGGTACCGGCTGCGCACACTGTGTTTGACGATAAAGGCGGCGAGCCCGCATGGAAGACCAAGCCTAGTTGGTTCATAGTAGCGAAGAACGATAAGACGATCCATCCCGACCTGGAGCGTTTTATGGCCAAAAGGATGAATGCCAAGACTCTCGAGATCGCTTCCGCTCATGTCATGATGCTGTCGCATCCGATGGAAGTCCTTAAAGTGATCGAAGAAGCGGCTACCCATAAGTACTGATGCCGCCGGTTCATGGCATCCCGGCGCCGCAAGACGACCTTCGAAATTTAATTCAATTCACGAAGGAGTAGATGAAATTTCATCTAAAGTCCCGGCCCGGGATTGGCTATTTACCTTATTATTAATCGGATATATTCAGGCATGCCGTTTGTCTGGGATTGATCAGAATGAAAGATCCCATTTGCAATATCATTGGCTCAAGCAAACCCATGCAAAAAGTGTACGAGCTGATGTCACTGGTAGCTCCATCCAATGCCACAGTACTGATCGGCGGGGAAACGGGTACGGGGAAAGAGCTGATCGCCAGGGGCATTCATGAAACCTCGGCGCGAAGAGGGAAGACGATGGTCAAGGTCAACTGCGCTGCCCTTCCTTCCCATCTCATCGAGTCGGAGCTTTTCGGGTATGAGCGGGGCGCTTTTACGGGGGCGTTGGAGCGAAGAGCTGGCAAATTCGAGCTTGCCGATAAGGGCATCATCTTTTTGGATGAGATCGGCGAGCTTCCCCTTGAGCTGCAGGTAAAGCTGTTACGGGTGATCCAGGAACGTGAATTCGAAAGACTGGGTGGAAAGATTACCATCAAGGTGGATGTGCGGATCATTGCTGCCACTAACCGTGATCTTTTATCGGAAGTAGGCGCCGGGCGGTTTCGATCGGATTTATTTCACAGGCTAAATGTCTTTCCTATCCTATTGCCGCCTCTTCGCGAACGGTGGGAAGATATCCCACAGCTGGCGCATTATTTCCTGGCCCGCTATAACAAGGCCCATTCACGTAATATCACCGGCATTTCGGCAAATACGATGCGGCAGCTTACCATGTATGACTGGCCCGGCAACGTGCGTGAGTTGGAGAATATGATCGAGCGCAGTGCGCTTCTGTCAGGTGGCGGAGTTTTAAACAAGGTATACCTGCCCGATCGAAAGGCGCCGGCTGCAACAACGCTTGTCGAAGTTGAGAAGCAGCACATCCTTGAGATCATTCGTAGATGCCGCGGTAAAATAGCAGGGAAAGGTGGTGCGGCAGAGCTGTTGGACATTCCGGCTTCGACGCTGAACTCGAAAATGAAAAAGCTGGGTATCACCAGCAGATTAGCCATTGAATAGATTGTATTCGGTAAGGCAATCGGATCCCCGGCGGTGCCAGCCTTTTGTGAGTATCTCCTGCAGTTTCCGGATCTCGGCTTCACGCCGGGTCTTTTTGCGCTTGCCGAAATGAAGGATATTTTCGACATAGGGATCACCTCCCCACACCAGGCGGACTGTTCCGAGCTGCAATTCCGTCCGGCAAAAGATATCCGGCATGATGGCAAAACCTTTACCGTTGTCGATACAACGAAGGATCGCGCCGAAGTAGGGTAGGATGTAGTTGGGGCGGATGTCGGGGAGGCAATTGAAATTTGTCAGCCAGAAATTTTTTAGATACCCTGTGTCCGCGGCTGTTGTATACCAGTTTTGCCTTTTCAGCCATCCGCGGATGGCTGCCCGCTGGTCGGCGGCTATCAGCTGATCCAATTCCTCCGTATCGGTAAGACCACCGCAGACCAGGATGATCCGCTGTTTCGCGAATGAAGTGTACTCGAGATTGGGCTGTGGCGCCACCTGGGATGTCAGCACCAGGTCGACCGTTCCGGCGTCCAGGTCGTGCAATAGCTCGCGCTCCTCGCCAAATCTTACGGTAAGATTGAAAGGCAGCTGTGCAATGTGTTCGGTTATGCTATGCTCGAAAGTCTCGATGCCCAATCCAAGGACAAGGGTAGGCCTGACCTCGATGGAATTCCGGCAAAACGCATTCTCGGCCTCGACGAGCGTGTTCATGGAATCGACGATATAATTATACAGGACGCTTGCCTGCTCTGTGGCTATCATTTTTCTTGTACCCCGTTCAAACAATCGATGGCCGATATACTCTTCCAGCGAGCTCAGGTGAAGGCTGGCGCCGGGCTGGGACATGAATAGCTTATTGGCCGCGTTGGACAGGTTGCCGGTCTCGTAGATTGCCTTGAATGTTCTAAACCATTCCAGATTCAACATATAGCTGTGATTAATGACATTTGATAATCCTAATTTTGTGCCAACAGGTAAGAAGTTTACAGTCAACTACTTGAGCATTATGCAAACTGGAGATCGCCGTTGAATGCCGCTCATTTGCGAAATCCTGTAATTGAAAAACGATAATCGTAACTTTATAGGCCATCAAAGAGAGCATGCAGTCGCTAAACTCAATATTCATCGGTCTGCTCCTGACGACAGGCGTTTTGTCTGCCCGTGGTCAGTTTACCGACCCATCCATTAACCTCCCCTCCTTCCCTGATTCTGTGCCGATGGAGGAGATCATTCGCCGGACAGAGGCGCTTCCTGGCAGCATCTCAAAAGCCCGGCAGTTGCTGGCAGTGGCGCAGATCTATTTGGAGCAGGGCCGGAGCAGGAACCTGGACACCAGCCTGGGGTATGTCCAGGAGGCCTTTGCCCTCAGCAGTGCGATGCGCGACACTGCTGGCATCCATGAAGCGCTCGCCCGGCGATGCCTGCTTTTTGTATTGAAGGGACAGATCCCGTCTGCCGAGGCGTTATTGCCGATGACCGAAGGCGTTGAACGTGTCCGTCTGCTGCTGACCATCGCGGACGGGATCCTGTCTGGCAGGCCCGTCGAGATCAGCGCTGTTGAAAAAGTGTCGCCTTATCTCGCCAGGGCGAAGCGCCTTACCGATGCCCTGGGAAGCACCCGATGGCGGCATGAATATCTGATGGAGCAGGCCAAGTATTTTTTTCAACATGGCGACGTGGAAAAGGGCAGGAATGCTATACTGGCTATCATCAACAGCTGTGATAGCCTTGGAGACAAAAAAGGCGTAGGGCATTACTGGCTCCAGATGGATTCAATTATGCCTTATAGCAACAATGCCACACGGTATCATTTTTTTGCGTGCCGCGAGGCGATCCGCGCCTACACAGAGGCCGGGGATCAGATCAACGCCCTTTATGCACTCCGAAGTCTTGCAAACAGGCATCGGTATGTTGCTCAGCACGATTCAGCCGAAAAAGAGTTCCTGCTATTTCTCCGGGAATCCGAAAAATTGGGCATTACCCCCTCCGCCTACACTAATTTTCGGGTCGGCCTTGTCTACGCGGAAGGAGGCAATCCCGCCAGGGGACTGGACTATATGTTCCAGGCGCTCCAGGGCGTGGGACGGAATGGTGATTTAAAAAAGAGGATCCACGTGGCGATGGCCGTTATTTATCAATTGACGGGTATTTATGCCGAAGAATTGAATTATGGCCGACTGCTGGTCGAGGAAGGAGTGCGCTTTCAAGACCCCGACCGGCACTATTATACCTGCTTTGTCGTCGAAGGCCTCATCAGGGAAGGCAACCCGGGAAAGGCGTTGGTCTACTTACAGCAATTCAATGCCGCGGATCCGCCGGTTTCTTTGGCGCAGAAGGGCGCTATTGCCTATAATTATGGCCTTATCTATGACGCGCTTGGCGATTACCCGAAAGCAGCGCCCTGGTTCCAACGGCTGGCCGACCTTGACACGGCGGGAATGCGTGAAAGAGACTCGACCATCTATGGCAGGTTTGGGGTGGATCCCTGGCTGGTGCATGTCTACACGGGCCGGTTTTACGTGCATTGGGGTCAGTACCAGCGGGCCAGGCCTTTCTTGGAACGGGCCTTGCTTACTACCCTGCCCTACAAAGGCTTTACCGATGGAGGCGAGCTCCAGCTGCTGTTGTATAAAACGGATTCCGCCACCGGCAACCTGCGATCCGCCATCGATCATTATCTGCTTTATACCGTGATCAAGGACTCCCTGCTGAATGCTCAGAAGGTTCGGCAATTGCAGACCTTACAGGTACAGTATCAGACCAAAGAAAGGGAACAATCCATCCAGCTGCTTAAAAGCGAAGGCGAACGTCAACGCGCCCTATTTGATAAGGCATCTCTTGTACGGGACATCGAATTGGGTGGCATTATCGTACTGCTGGCAGTAACTTCCTGGATATATTACGCCTACCGGTCCAAACGCCGGAATGTCCAACGGCTCCTTGAACAGCAAACCGAGATAAATGATAAGAACCTGGCGCTGGAAAGGCTTCTTGAGGAAAAGAACGAATTGCTAACGGAAAAAAGCCTGTTGCTGCAGGAGGTGCACCATCGTGTAAAGAATAACCTGCACACCGTAATGAGCCTTTTGGAATCGCAAACAGCATACCTCAATGATCCTGCGGCCCGCAGTGCCTTGCTGGACAGTCAGAACCGGATACAAACCATCTCGCTCTTGCATCAAAAACTTTACTGGTCCACGAATGTCACGACCCTTGAAATGGCGCCCTATACCGCTGAATTATGCGCTTTTCTCGACGGTTCGCTGGGGGCGCGTGAGCGGCGGATCCTGATAACCCACTCCGTCGAGCCGATTGAACTAGACATATCGGTCGGTTTGCCGATAGGGCTGCTTCTGAACGAAGCTATCACCAACGCGATCAAACATGCTTTTCCCGACAACACCGATGGCAGCGCGCTAAGGACCGGCCATGTCGAAGTCACCATGCGAAAACTACCGAATGGGTTGTTATTGGTTCAAATTGCGGATGATGGGATTGGGATGCCTGCCGCTTCGGCAAGCCGTGAACCATCCCTTGGATTGACGCTCATGAAAAGCATTGGCCAAAAATTAGCCGGCAGCTTCGCCATCCATAGTAGCGCCGAAGGGGTCTCGGTCAGAGTCGAATTCGCGCCTGCACCTGTTTTCGTCGAGGCAGCCACTTCTTTATCCTAGATATCTTTTCAATTCTGCGGCGGCCTGCAACAAACAGCTTTTTGTTTGTGGAAGCTCCGACAGGCCGTTGAAAACGGCGAAGTCGTGGATCACGCCATTGTAGACAACCGTTGTCGTTTCCACACCCGCGTCGTCGAGCGCCCGGCCAAAGGCCTCCCCTTCGTCCCGGAAAATGTCATTCTCCGCTACCTGGATCAACGTAGGTGGAAGCCCCTTGAGCTGTTGAGGGGTCGCCAGCAAAGGAGAAGCATAGATTTCCTTCCGCTGCGCCTCATCCATCGTATACTGGTCCCACATCCATTTCATCCTTGTCGCATTCATCGCCGGCCCCATAAGTATCTGCACCTTGAATTCCGGTCCGCCGTCTGCCTTCGCCATAAGCGAAAGAGCTGCCGACATCGTTGCGCCTACATCGTTGCCTACTATACCCATCTTATCGACATTCACCTGGATCTCTTCTCCATGTTCCAATAGCCATTTGGCGGCAGTATGAATTTCATGCAGCGCCTGCGGATATTTTGCTTCGGGGGAAGGAGTATAGCTGATGATCACGCCGGCAAAGCCGGTAAGCAGGACGAGGTCGCGTACCATCCTTTTATGTGTCGGGTAGTCCCCCATGACCCAGCCGCCTCCGTAAATGAACAGGAAAACAGGCAGAGATCCGGAGGTGCCTGCAGGTTTTACAATATTCAATACGATGTCCAGGCCATCCATGCTAATCGATCTTTGTGTCTCGGCGACGCCGGAAAGATCTACTGCAAGCGGGTCCTGAGCCGCAGTAAAAGCCTTACGAACCTCCTCGACGGACTGGCTTTCTGTAAATGTCCCCCGTTGATTCATAAGTTCCAGGAATTCCTTTACAGCCCTTGAAAGTTTCACCTTGGCAGCGGGATCGTCAGGCAGCGGCGAGTGTAGGAAATGATTCATGACTAGCGATAGCTTTTTTCGATTTTTATACCCAATTTCTTGATCCGGGAGATTAACGTGCTATAAGGTATTTTCAGCATCTCCGCTGCCCCCCCGGGGCCATAGATCTTACCTTTACAAAGGTCCAATACCGCTTTGATATGGTCGATCTCCATTTCCCTGATGGTCTTTACGCCAGGTGTCGTCGTAGCCTTCGCCGCAACGGCAACGGCAGCGGTATTGGGCAAGGTGAATTCGTGAATGGTATCGCCAGGCGTCAATAACACGGTTCTTTCCATCAGATATTGCAATTCTCTGATATTGCCGGGCCAGGGATAGGATAAAAGACTATCCATGGCCTCCCTGGAAACTGTTTTAACACCCAGATTATTATGTTTGCAAAATCGCTCTATGAAATATCCGGCAAGTGCCGGAATATCCGTCTTTCTATCTCTTAGCGGCGGCATGAGGATCGGGAAAACATTGAGCCTGTAGTAGAGATCCATTCGGAACCGGCCCTCCATGACCTCTTTTTCCAAGTCACGATTTGTCGCGGCAATAATGCGGATATCCACTTTGATACTACCTTTTCCGCCGATGCGGTCAATTTCCTTTTCCTGCAACACCCGAAGTAGCTTGACCTGGAGATCGATCGGCATGTCGCCTATTTCGTCCAGGAAAACGGTGCCCTTGTTGGCCTGTTCGAATTTCCCGATCCGTTGGTCATATGCACCCGTAAACGCAGCTTTTTCATGCCCGAATAATTCGCTTTCGATAAGACTTGCCGGCAGGGCGGCGCAATTGACCTTTATAAGAGGCTTCGACTTCCTGGATGATGCAGCATGAATATTTTCGGCGATCCCTTCTTTTCCCGTACCGCTTTCTCCCAGGATCAATACGGAGGTATCTGTGGGGGCAACGACCTTAACGAGGTGGAATATTTTCAGCAGTTCGGGCGAGTTTCCGATAATCCCAGGGAATGTGGACGGCTTTTCGAAAGTGGCCAGGAAAGTCTCCCGGTCGCGTATCGTTTGTTTTTGCTCATGGAGATAATTAGCGATCTCAAGAGCGATAAGAATATCTTTCTTTCGGAAAGGCTTCACGAGAAAACCATACGGTCCCGTAACCTTGGCCAATTCCAGCGTGTCTTTATTCGAGTTGGCCGACAAATAGATAAAAGCGATATTTCTTTCCTTCAACACCCGCGCAAGATCTATTCCTGTTTTCGGTCCGGCCAGAAAAATATCGAGTAGAACAAGGTCGGGCCTTTCTTTATCAAGGTTTGCAATGGCTCGCTCATAGGAGTCCACCAATCCGGACACCACATATCCTGCGCTCTCCATGATAATACGGAGATTATTCGCTTCTACGATCCCATCCTCGACAATGAGTATCTTTTTTTTCATGCTGTGTCTGGCGGCGCCTAACGCAAAATACTGAATATTAGCACAAGTCTGGCACCGATCGCTTTTTAGTCAGCATTTCGCAAATTATATGAGATTTCGTAGTTGCTTTATAAATAACCCCCTTCCCGTGGAAGAGGGTCTTCTTACTACTTTTGAGAACTTTCCACCGCTGCGGTGGCTTTGCGGATCACATCCAATACAAACTCAGGTTTCGACAACATGGGGACATGGCTGGAAGCAACTTCAAACGTATTGGCGCCCATTTTCTTCGCTCCATCGCGTTGCAATTGCGGGTGAACTGTTTTGTCATTGGTGGCTACGATATACCAGCTTGGTTTTGTCTTCCAGGCCGTTCCATGCGCCGTCGTGTTGAACAGATTCACATTGGGTGCAAAATGAGTCGCCCAAACAAGCCTCTGCTCTTCGGCCGAAAGATCGCCGCAAAAAAATTCGGTACCGGAGTGTTTCATCCAGGCCCGTCCGTCTGCAATCTCCACATTCGCCCAGATATTCGTCCTGGGATATTTGTCCTGCTGACTCTGGGATGTCTCGTCTGAGTCCGGCCACAGGGCAGCAATATAAACCAGACCTGCGACGCGGTCGTCTGCGCCTGCTGCCGTGATCACGCTCCCCCCATAAGAGTGCCCTACGAGGATCGCGGGGCTGCTGACCCTACCCAGCGAGCCTTCTACAATGTCCACGTCTTCAGCAACGGTCTGGAGTGTATATTGACATGCAATGACCTCGTAACCTTCTTCCTGAAGTGTAGGGATTAATTTGCTCCAACAAGAGCCGTCCGCCCAAATCCCATGACAGAATACGATGCTTGGTTTTTTCTTTCCGTTTTCCATATTTGTGTTTTTGCTATAGAACAAAGGTGGAAAAGCGCCGGCAAGTGAGAAAATAGCTTGAATTATAACTCTTCAAAGAATTATGATGCTTAATGTTTTGTTCCTGCTGTTGTGCATGATTGGATTGGTGTCACATGACGGATGAGAAAAAAATCAACCAATTGCAAGGCTTTTTTTATTGCCCGTTTACTCCTGCCCCGATTCATTATTCATTAGAAATTCTTCGAGATTACCGGGCGAGATAGTAGTTGTCTTCGCAGTAGGATAATTCTCAGTAAAGGTTTTCGAAAACCGGACACGTTTTTTGGGATTCCATTTTATTTCATAGGCAGTCATGTCATCCTCGCATTCTTCAATCAAATCAATTTCCTGTTGCTGTGTTGTGCGCCAAAAATACTGTTTGGCATCTTTGCCTTGATAACGTAAAGATTTCATCCGTTCGGCAATGACAAAATTCTCCCACAGACCTCCTACATCAGTCCTGGTCGACAACGGCTTGAAATTATTAATGATGGCATTGCGAATGCCACAATCATAGAAATAAACTTTCTTTCCTTTTTTTATTTCATTGCGGACATTCCGGTTCAAAGCTGGCAAGCGAAACACAACAAAGGCCTTTTCCAGCAGATCAATATAACGATCAACTGTTTTATCGTCCGTCCCAACTGTTTGCGCTAATTCATGATAACTTACTTCACTGCCGACTTGTAGCGCTAGGGCTTTTAGCAGTTTTTCAAGCAAAGCCGGTCTCTTAATTTGTTCCAATATCAGCAAGTCTTTATACAAATAGCTTTCCGCCAAGAGCTTTAGCAGCTCTTTTTCTTCTCCCTGTTTTGTGACGATCTCAGGATAATAGCCATATAACAGACGATGCTCTATCAATCTTTTTTCAGTCAGCAAGCCGTGATGCTGAACCATCTCACCGAAACTCAACGGGAAAAGCATGTATTCATATTTGCGCCCCGTTAATGGTTCATTGACCTGGCTAGACAATTCGAAAGCCGAAGAACCTGTCGCAATCACCTGAACGTCCTTTAATTGGTCCGTGAAAAGTTTCAGTGTCAAGCCTACATTTGGAATACGTTGAGCCTCATCAATAAATACTACCTTTTTATTTCCAATAATGGCTTTTAACTTCGTGGATGTTGTATTAGAAAGTGTTTCCCTCACATCAGCTTCATCCCCGTTCATATAATAATGATCCGTACTTCCCAACATTGTTTCAATGAGGGTAGATTTCCCACATTGGCGCGGCCCAAAAAGTAGAATAGCCTTACCCTTAAAAAGCCTCTTTTGCAGAGTAGTTTGCAATATTCGAGCTATCATATTTTCGGTTTTAACTCCAATAAAATTATAATATTTTCGGTTTATAAACCAATAATATCATAATTACTCCGGAATTGGAAGACTATTTTTCTACCGCAAGAAGAAAAAATCTACCTTTCAAGTGCAAAACAGTGACCGAAACAGTGACTAAAAAGCTGACCAAATCAAGTATAAGCTAAAATCGCAATAACCTAAATATCAATGAATAAGGCAATCATTCAAGTACCGAGAGCAATTCGAATCTCATCCCGCGCACAAATGCCTTCCGGTCGAAGTCCGGGGGGCATTTTAGTTTGGTAGCGGTGAAAGCTTGCTTTCATAAACTGCTTGAAATTCACGCGACGTTGAGATTAACCTTGTAGCGTTTCTTGATCCTAGGCATCTGATTGTAATCTATCGCTTAAAAAGTTGCCTATTTGTCAATTAACCTTTTCGGATATTAGATTGCTTTTAGCGGCTTTTGGGTCTACTACAGTATTCTGTCCGGCAGAAAGTAGCCAGGTTCCATTCTTTCTCACGTAAATCAGAATTAATATATTATCGGTTTCGGGCGTTCTGTTAGTCACACGATCGATACCGTCAGGTGGAAAAAGGGAGCCAACATGACAATTCAAATGAGCAATGGCGACATCATCCGTCAAAAACCGTATCTTCAAACCTGTTTTTGTGAACGGCACGCCTTTGAAGAAATGATCAAAAGTGACTTGGTGCGCTTTTTTCACAGTGTCTCTTCCTTTCCACCACATACCTACAATGTTTACCCATTCAACATCGCTGGTTGCGTATAGATCCATATTTTTGAATTCCCTGGTATTCCAGTCAGAAACCATACGATCAATTTGACCTCCAATCAATCTTTCATCACTCGGATTGCCAGACGATTTTTCACCATTTTGGGCACAACAAAATAGGCCCTTAAGCATTAACGCGATAAAAAGCGTTGTTCTGAGCTTTGTCATCAAAAATTGCGTGTTTACCAGGTTCATCAATTGATTTTTTGTCGTTGTAATGAAGGGGTTTGCGGCTTCATTATATAAGAATGTTTTCTGGCTCTTGTTGACCGTTATAAAATTTTTCCTGCTAGTTCTCATTGAGTCTTGTGGTTGAATATTAGTCGTAATTAATATCCTTCCTGGAATCATCCCTAATTTACAAAGCCTGAGATAACTTACTGCGGTATTTTGCCGGTGGCGGAATCCAGTTTACAAATACCGCAATCTAGTGAGCGGTCACCACACTAAAGCAATGCTTGCAAGCTGCTTGTTCCTGGTGGTTTTGCGGTCATTTCAGCAATATCTACCTATTTTCAGGGAAATTCAGTTTAAATTTAATTACATAGTAGTACTAAAAGTACTATTATATGCACAAACATAAACCGTTCCTTGACCTTGTTTAAAAATAACTGTATATTCGTACTATGAGTACGGATACAGGAAGCAAACTAAACCATCTCCTAAATTCCCACCCCCCGGGGATAGTGCTTCTATCATCCTGGATGAAAGAGCAGGGATACAGCCACGACTTGCAACAACGATATAAAAAAAGCAACTGGTTGAAATCTGTTGGTACGGGAGCGTACATCCGAAGCAATGATAAGGTGGGTTATGAAGGGGCTATATACGCCCTCCAAGAGCAAAACGGCCTCACAATACATCCGGGAGGCCGGACGGCCCTTTCTCTTTTGGGGAAAGCTCATTACTTGGAATTATCGGCTGTCCGGGTTGTTCTATTCGGCAGCAGAGGCGAAAAACTTCCGACATGGTTTAAAAATCATGATTGGGGTGTGAAAGCCGATTATCATGAAACATCTTTTCTGCCGCCGGACTTAGGGTTGACGAAAGTTGAATTAAGAAATTTCTCAATTAAGGTTTCAGGAGCTGCTCGTGCTATAATGGAATGTCTGCATCTTGCTCCTCAAGAACAAGAACTCATGGAATGTTTTGAACTTATGGAGGGGTTGAATAATCTCGTCCCAAAGGACGTTCAAACATTGCTAGAGAACTGCCAGTCGGTGAAAGTAAAACGATTGTTCCTTTATATGGCGGAGAAAGCCGATCATAATTGGTTCAAACATCTTGATTCTAAAAGTATAGATTTAGGGAAAGGTAAGCGTAGCGTTGTTAAAAACGGTGTGTTTATAGATAAATACGGAATAACAGTTCCAAAAGAATTAGAAGAAAATGGAAAAGATATATAGGCAACAAGTATCGTTATTATTGAGCGTATTGCCGGAAGTTGCTAAAGAAAAATGCTTCGCCCTACACGGTGGTACAGCGATCAATCTTTTTATTCGTGATATGCCGCGTTTGTCTGTAGATATTGACCTTACTTATCTTCCGATTGAGGATAGAGAAACTTCCCTAAACCATATTGCTGAAGCGCTGGAAAGAATAAAGGCAAATATTGCCAAAGTCATTCCAGGCGTTCGATTTACGCCGCGCCTGAACGCCGGAAAATTGCTGATTTCAGCCAACAAGGTTGATGTAAAAGTTGAAGTTAACCTGGTTAATCGAGGCACTATAGCAGAACCGAAAGAAGTGCCGTTATGCGAGAGAGCACAAACTACATTTGAAGCCTTTTGTGCAATCCCTGTTGTTCCGGTCGGACAACTATTTGGTGGAAAAATAATCGCAGCACTTGATCGCCAGCACCCGCGCGATTTGTTCGATGTAAAATATTTGTTGGGTATGGAAGGTTTCACACAGGAGATAAAAGAAGGTTTTTTACTATTCCTGCTTTGTAGTGACAGGCCGATCAACGAATTGATTATCCCGAATTTTCAGGATCAGCGCTCGGCGCTTGCTAATCAGTTTTCAGGCATGACAGACGAAACATTTAGTTACGAGGAATACGAAAGCATTCGGGAAAAACTTGTAGCAACTATTCGCGAGAATTTGACCGATAGCGATAAGGAGTTTTTATTAAGCGTCAAAAACATTGCACCAGATTGGAGTATCTATGATTTTCAGCGTTTCCCGGCAATTAACTGGAAATTGCAGAACCTTCAAAATTTGAGAGATAAAAATCCAGATAAGCATCGTGAGCAATATGAAATTCTTAAAAAGAAGCTGAACGGCTTATAAGTATGCATATTGGCAATCTTTGTTATCATCACTGAACTCAAGGAATTGTAAGATGATTAGGACTTATCCCATGGAAACCATAATAATTTAGGTTTACAAACCCAAAATATCATAATCATTTGGGAATTGAGAGCCTGTTGCAACTATAATGCACAATTTCAGTGACTAAAAGAGTGACTAATTTAGTGACCGTATTAAAAAGAAACGAAAACTATAACTAAGTAATATTCAATGAGAATGAACATCGTTCTTCTGCCGGGAGAAATTCGAATCTCATCCCGCGCACAAATGCCTTCCGGACGAAGTCCGGAAGGCGTTTTAGTTTGGCAGCGGAATAAAGGGTTTGGGTACAGAGCCCTTTACTTCTATATGCCTTATTTTTCCCGCTTATTTACGCTTTTTCGCCTGTAGGGAATCGCCATTTTATATAGGAACGGATATACCTTCCATCGATGGGTTGCCGAAAAGTATTAAAAAGTTTCCGCCTCCAAAAAACTTGCTTCGTGGGCTTCGGAGCATGTCATTTCCCGTTGCAGTATCAGTACGCGTCCAGGCAGGGCCTGCCGGAACTGTTCGCCTATCGGAATTGTATGGCCAGGTAATTCTGCTCGTTCGTGATCAAAGGCCATCAAATTATCCATAGATATAACGTAAGAACGATGCACCCTGCAAAACTCCTTTGCAGGCAGAAGCGCTTCCAGTTTTTTCAGTGCAATAAGAATCATATAGACTCTGTTATGCATGACGATCCGGCAATAGTTCTTACAGGCTTCGATATAGAGAATATCGGCAAAGCTGACCTTCTGATATCGGCCGGCATAACGGATAAAGAAAAAAGGTTTCATATTAACACCTCTTATTTCAATAATTCGGCTAATTTGGAGCGCAATGCTTCGCCACGCAGATTATGGCCGTCTTAATTGACTTTACCCGCGGCATCGAAAATCTCGCTTAACCTGGCATCTAAGGCTTTACCCATTAAAGTCCTGCCGATAATGATCCCATTCGGATCGATCAGGAAGTTCTGGGGAATTGCCTGGACACCATAAGTTTTTACAGCTATACCATCCCAGAACTTTAGATCGGAAAGCTGCAGCCAGGGAAGTCCGTCACTTTTAATGGCCCCCAGCCAGAGCGCTCTGCTGTTGGCTTTGTCGAGTGATACACCGACAATGGTGAAATTCTGATCTTTGTATTTGTTATATGTTTTGACAAGATGGGGGTTCTCCGCCCGGCAGGGACCGCACCAGGAAGCCCAAAAGTCAAGCAGTACATACTTGCCCCGGAAAGAGGAAAGGTTAACTATTTTACCCGCAGTATCCGGGATCCTGAAGTCAGGTGCAGGCTGCCCGAGGGCCGTCACTCTCAATTTTTCGAGCTTCTCAGCCATATTTTTCCCTTCCTTGCTGTCTTTGATTTTCGGGGATAACCCTTGAAATATAGGCATTACCAGATCATAAGGCTGCTCATAAGCTATTTCTCGGAACAATTGCAAGCTCAACGCTGATGCGGGATGGGATTTTACGAACTTGATGTTTGCATGCAGCGTCGCATCGCTGTATCTTTTGCGGAACTTCTCCATCTTGGCCTCATAACCGGGTGTGGACTCTGGCGGCATTTTTCCATTCAGGATCATTTTATCTTCGCCGGAGAAGTCTTCGTATGCGGCATTTACGACATTGTTGTAGTCTGTGTAGTCATTGTTGGTAGGGGTGCCGGTGATCTGCGCATCCAGAACGGTGGCGCCGGTCATCCTGAAGGTGATGATGCCCGGTTCGAGATAGACGGTTCTTTGTTCCAGGCTCTTCGTCCGGTCGACGCCTGTCGTATCGAAGATCAGTTCGGCCGGCACCGGAGTGGACGACGCTTTTCCCGTGAATTTAAAACGCCCTCCGACCAATACGGCAGAATCCAGAATTGATCTGCCATTCATTTGGTACTCGAGGTATGCCTTTGCGGGTGTATGAAAGTTGCCATACCTGCCGGTGACGACAAACTTATTGCTCGTCTGACCAAACGCAGTCAGCTGTATCATCGATAAGCCTGCTATGATTAATTTTTTCATCCTTATTTATTTAAATTTAAATAGTTCCGCCAATTTTGTTTCCAATTCCTTCCCGTGGAGGTCCATTGCCACAATCACCCCCTTGTCATTGACCACGATGTTCCTGGGGATAGCGTTGATGCCAAATTTTTTTATGATAGGAGAATCAAAGCCTTTCAGATCGCTGAGGTTGCACCAAGTGTAACCATCGGCCGCGATTGCCTTTCTCCATGGTGCAGCATCGGTATCCAGCGAAATGCCGATGACGCCAAAGCCCTGATCACGGTACTTTTTATACAGCGGCATAAGTGCTCTTCCCTGGGCCCTGCAAGGCCCGCACCAGCTGGCCCAGAAATCGATAAACGTATACCTATTGCCGGCTGTGATGGTTGCCGTGGAAATTTTTTTCCCTTCCGGATCGGGCATTTCAAAATCTTCATATTTCAATACGGTATCCCTCTTTCCTGGTACAGTCCCGGCCTTTTCGTCTTCTGCCCCGGCGGAGCCGGCATTTTTATCGTTTAAGACCAATGTATACTGCCTGGATGACGGAGGCAGGCACATTTGGTCGTTGCAGGCCATGAACCTGATCCGGAAACCGAGTGTTGTCTTTTCATCCGATCTCAGACGGATCGTCTGCGAGAACGCAACGCCCTTTGCATAAAAAGCCGGTGTTTCTCCGTTGGATGGCTCGACACCCTTTTCCCCGATCTCTCCTATCAATTCAACGTTGGCATTTTCTTCGATCGAAATAGTAGTAGGCATCCCTATGCCACCGCTGAATGATTGGGGATAAATATGAAAGGGCTCTTTGATAGACGCCACGAAATTTATCTTGTAGGTCAGCGGCGCCGTCGCCTCACTGGAGAACTTCCAGGAGACGGGCTGGTTGTCCTGCGCGCGCCCCGCGGCAGCTGTAAGGCTCATGAATGCCAGATAGATTATTACTTTCATACATCATTATCCTTTATACCTTGCTTTGGTGATCTCCACCATAGATTTCAATTTGTAATATTCCCTGTCTGTTGAACCGGCATACCCGGAGCTGTAGAACCTGATATTGCCCAACGGATCAAAAATAATTTTCATTGGCGTTCCCTGAACGTCATAAGCCTTATTTTCCTCATCCCGCAGAACGTCGAGCCTGATCCCCTTTTTTGATACAAAAGATCTCACAGTCTCTTCGTCCTCAAAGAGATCGACGACAAACAATTGAAATATATCTTTTTTATAGTCAGCAACGGCACGGTCAAATCCGGCGAATGCGGCAACACAGGGAGTACATCCCGTTGACCAGAAATCCAACGCCAGCACCTTGCCCTTATAATCGTCAAGATTCACGGTCCTGCCATTCAGGTCGACCATCGAGATCTCTTTTACTGGCTGTTTGGCGCGGAAAAGCGTCATTGGTTCGTCTTCCGGTTTGCGCTTTGGAAATGTCCCTTCCAGCGTCGTTGTGGGAGCCGCGATATACATTTTTTCTACTTCTGCATAACATTCGCGGTATGCTTCTTCCTGTAGGGATTTGAGGCATTGTTCGAAACCTTTTTCCGTCCCCTTCCATTTTTTATACGCCAGCCTGAAGGTCCTGACCATCGCGGGATTCGACTCGGCGTCTTTGAAAGCCTTACTCAGGGTGTCGAACGCTGCCTCGTACTTGCCGGCGGCAAGCATCACTATTCCGTAACGGTTGAGGTAGCTGGCTTTTTGATCCTTGAAGTAACGCATGTCGCGCATATTATCCTTGACCTGCGAGGATTTCGCTATCATTTCCAGCGCAGCTTCCGTATGTCCCAGTTTGGCGTTGGCCGCCGCATTGACCTCCATTATAGGTTGTGTCCTGCCCATGCCATCGCTCAATACCCCGTTTTGAAGATCATCCAGTATCCCTTTTGATACTTTTTCCAACTCCGACATGTTTTTGTCTTCATCGAGAAGATGGTCCAGGGCATAGCTGAGATAGAGGAACTGAAGCGGATTGAATTTCGGATGGGTGTTCTTATAGTACCAGTAACGCTCAAAATTGCCTTTGGTAAGCCATCCGGTGGCCAGCTGGGCGCGATATTCCTCGTACATGGATGGTTTGGCAGCGTCGATGGGACTTGCTTTCACCATTTCATCATATTGCTTTTCCTGGTCTTCCACGTTCCCGATCATTGTAAAAGCCAGGAATTTCTCTTGCATGGTTTTCGATTGCTGTGCGAAAACAGGACTGGAGATCAGCAGCAGCAGGATTATTTTTTTCATTTTCATCATATTAAGCGTGTGTTAAGTGCTGATCTTATGGATTTTCTATGAGGCCTTTGTTCTCATTGAGCATACGTTGCCCGAACTTTAAGGCAAATCTCTCCGGCCTGAGTGTATAGGACGCTACCACGTTGCCGTCTGCGTCATATATCTCATGGGTATACCTGACCGTATTGCTATACAGGGGGTCTACGGATAGTCTGCGCTCATCGAACCAGCGCAGACCGCTGCTTGCAAATTCCCTGATGCGCTCTTCCAGGATAAATTTCACGAGGGATGGCTGATCGGACGCGATATTCGTTGGCACGGTGGCTACATTGGCCGGCATTCTGTTACTTCTGAGATACCCGACGTCCGTTGTGGCGCCGGCCAGATCACCTGCCCGGGCCTTTAGCTCGGCACGCATGAGGTACAGATCCGGCAGAGATGGACCAATATCCAGGTTGAAATCGGCAGCGTACCGGCGCATGCCTTTGGGGAAAACAAATGTCCCGAACAATTCCGTGTTGGAAAAAAGGTCCAGGCGTTTGTCCGACGGGTCATAGAGGGCCGCCGTTTGCGGACTGGTTACAAAAGTATTGACAGAGTTGAAGAAGAAAGTGCTGGCTGTAATGTTATAGATGATCTGGGAGTTGTTGGCGGAGAGGGGGATGTTGGCGAACCTGAAAAGCGCATACGGATACCAGCTGTCAGCTGAGTTGGGGTCCAGCACGTCATTATAATCATACAGGGCCAATGGAATGGTAGAACCTGCGATCGCAGCGAACGCGCCGTCTATGTGTGTCCGCGCATTAGCGAAATCCGCCATGTATAGATAAATGCGGCCCAAATAGAATTCCGCTGCCGCCTTCGAGAATTTGCGGCGATTGACGACCTGCCCCAGATACGGCAAGGCGTCCGTCAGATCCTTGATCATAAAGTCATATCCTTCCTTGATGGTCGCCCGGACAAATTGGGTTTGAGTTACATCAGCCTTTGTTATGATAGGAACGCCCAGGTCCTTTTCGGCGGTAGCAGCATTATAGGGTTTGGAAAAATCATTCAAAAATGACAACAGGCAGACAGCCCTGCCGACTTTTGCTTCCGCCTGCAAGGCTAGTTTTTGCTGATCGGTGCCGTTTTGGGATTGCATGACCTCGTTGATCACCTTGTTGAAAATATATAACCGCTGAATATAGGACAGGGGATCGGCTAGTTCCGTCGGTAATTCATCCGGCAGGTAAACGGAATCTGAGAACCTAAAGAGCCGTTGCGCACGAAGAAGTGCGCCATCGAAATAATCCTGCTGTGCAGCCATATCATCGGCCAGGTATCCGGATGCCGTGAAAGTAGTCGACAGGTAAGTCGCATTCAGCAGCTGCTCATAGTCGGAGGTGGTCTTTGCTATCGTATATCCTTTCGGCTGAATCTCCAAAAAATCCTTTTTACAGGACACTTGTGACAGGACCAATACGGACAGTGCGGGAACCAACAGGTATTTATGTAGAACTTTCATAACTGTAATTGTTGTTTGATTAAAGCGTAATATGAGCCCCGATGGTGATTGCCCCCTGACCGGTGCGCATGGATCGTGCACCCGTCACACTTTGAAATTCGGGATCGATCCCCAGGTGATTGGCCTTCCAGAGCATCAGGTTGGACACCTGGACCCGGAAATTGATGCCTTCGGCCCGAAGACGGCGGACGATGTCCGGCCCAAGGTTATACGATAGGGTGATCTCCCGGATCTTTGCATAAGATGCATTGAATACGTTGGAATTTGCGTGGCTGTAATAGTCCGTGTTACGATTGTTGGCAATGTCGTTGGAACCTGCATACCTGGGAATATTGGTCTTTGCTTCATCTCCGGCAGCTTTCCATCGGTCCGCAAATTCGCTGCTCATGGAGTTGTCATACATAGGTCCGCTCCAGAACGTATTGGCATCGCGGAACAGGACATGCCCCATATTATAGGTAATATTGATGCTCAGCTGGAATCTTTTGTAAAGAAGGGTATTGAACAGCCCGCCGGTCCACGACGGCTGAGAGCTTCCCATATACAATACATCCTGGGCAGTAGAGGCCGTAGCGGCAGCCGTAACTTTTCCGTCGGCCTGCCTGATCTGTGGATCTCCGACCGAATTTAGCCCGGCATAGTTATAGGCAAACACGGTATACGCCGGCCGGCCGACAAAAAAGGGTGCCGAGCCGTTCGTTGCGATCATACCTACTCCGGTGGTGATCGGTGTGCTGGCTGCCAGCTCTGTGATCTTATTCCTGTTGTAACCAAAGATCAGGGTGGTCCGCCAGAAGAAATTCTTTGACACGACGTTCAGCGAATTTAAAAGAAGCTCGATGCCTTTGTTCTCGAGGTCGCCGAAATTTCCCGTGACTGTGGCATAACCCGTCAGGGGCGCTGTTTTCAGCGGTCCAATGAGATCATGCGTCTTTTTCAAATATCCGTCGATGGACCCGGCTAAACGGCCGCCCATGAGCGAAAAATCAAGCCCGGTGTTATAAACCGAAGTCCCCTCCCAGGTGAGCTTACTATTGGCTGGTGTAGAGATGACATATCCCGTTTGATTGACATAGTTCACATTCGATTGGGCAAGCAGGATGTCGAAAGAGGCTGCGGTACCCGGCGTCGGCGCGTTTCCGGTGATACCATAGGTCAACCGCAGATCCAGCCTGTCCAGCCAGGTCAGCGATGTCATAAATTTTTCACGGGCCAGCATCCATTTACCTCCGACGCTCCACACAGGGCGGTTTTGCGCAGACTGATCGAATCCGAACAAATTACTCTTGTCTATTCTCCAGCTGCCATTCAGCACATATTTGCTTAGATAGGCATAGCTAAGGCTGGAATAATAGGATGTTGTCCTCGTTATGATCCCTTCACCGCCGCTTAGATTATTGGGCAATATACCTGGCTGACCGGTGACTGTCCCGTCTATGCCTTTGGCCAGTGTATCGTAGTTCACCGGACGGGAAAGCTGGAGCTGGTCGTCCCAGCCCCGATAGATCACCTGTGTCGTCACGGGAGTAATGCTGGTGGCTTCCTGGCCTGCCAGTACGGTCAATTGATGTTCGTTCCAGCTTTGGTCGAAAATTAATTGATCTCTGACGGTCCAGTTCTTTTGCGTGGCGTTATTTTCCGTCAGCCTGCCGCCCGTGGCAGGCAGCCAGTACTGCGGGACGCTGCCTACGGTAGGCGCCTGCGTGAAATTCAGCAGCTCGTTCCTTACGCCATAGCTTCCCTGGCTCAGTACCGTCCTTGTGTTGGAGGACATGGTGGAATAGCCATAGGTGCCTTCAAAGCGGAGGCTCTTCAACAGCGTTACTTTGGCACCTCCCACAATCCTGCCTGATAACACATTTCCTTTGAAATAGCCGGCATTGATCTCGTTCACCGGTACATAATCAAGATTGATCCGGCTTCTCGCCTGGTAATCCTGCCGGAGAGAATCGCTGTATTTACCCATAAAGTTCACGGCCAATGGATTGCCATTGGCGTTCCGGAAACGCTGATAGGGTACCAGCGCCACATCGGGGACGGCGATACCGCTATCGATGCCGATGGCATTCCCGCTCGTAGCCGTATTCGTGAGGTCCGTTATGAAGGAGATCTGCACCCTTGTGTTCACATTGACATCCTGCCTGAGATTGATCTTATAGCTATTGTTCTTTTGTCCGGGTACATTGTTCTGTATCCCGGTGTAGCTCAGTGACCCGTAGTAGGTATAGGCCCGGGTCCCTCCCGAGATCGATACGGTGTGATTCGTCGTAGCAGCCCTGCGGTAAAAAATATCGGATACATCCCCGCTGTTGGAGATGCCCGCAAGGCTATCCAGCGATTTATCGGCCTGTGCCTGCGTGATCAGCCCCCGGTACCGGTCATATTGGACCTGCAGATGTGGAGGCACCGGGGCAACGGATTGCACGGAGCCCCATGTATTGAAAGGAGCATATTCCGGAAATATTTCCCTGGCGGCAGTTATATATTGCTGGCTGTTTAATTTGGGAATATAGCCCCGGTCCGGGCGGCCCTGAAAAATATAGTACCCGTCATATTCGACTTTTAGGTTCTCCCCGGCCCTGCCTTTTTTCGTGGTGATGACGATCACACCGTTTGCCGCCTTTGCGCCCCAGATCGAGGCAGCAGAAGCGTCCTTGAGCACAGTGATGTCCGCAATATCCTGCGGATTGATATTTGCTATCGGGTTGGCGCTGTTCAGCACATTGGTCAAAGCATCAGGACTGGTGTTGTTGCCGGGTAACTCAACTCCATCTACTATGATCAAAGGAGATTTGGTGGAGTTGACGGAGGTCAGCCCCCGGATCAGCAGCGGTTGACCATTTGGCGCATTGTTGATCACCAGGCCGGGTACCAGCCCGTCCAGCCTTTGCAAAATATTAGGGCTGCTGGACCGGGTGGCAATCGTAAGCATATCCGGTTTGGAAAAGGCCCCGGCGCTGCGTTCTTTTGATAACACCTGGTAACCTGTTGTAACCACATCCGCATTCCCGAGCATTTGCTCCGTAGCATCCAGGGTTATGTTTATAGTCTGACTGTTGTTGATCTTTATTTCCTTCGGTTGATATCCGACATAGCTTATCACGATCGTCGCGCCCTGATCCACCGTGATCTGAAAATTTCCTTTGGCGTCGGTAACGGTGCTGGCCACCTGCCCTTTTACCTGGACTGTAGCGCCGGACAGCGGCTGATTATTGTCCCCTGTTACGGTGCCCGAAACTTTGACGGGTTTTGCAGGATCGGATAAGGCAGGCATCGGTGTTGCTCTTTTGATGAGGATATTGTCTCTGGAGATCTCGTATGACAGGTTGTCCTGTTTCAGAATGAGCCCCAGGAAATCCCTTAAGGGCATTTCATGCACGTTAACCGTCACCAGGCCGGCGTTCCTGATATATTCATCATTGTAAAAAATGCTATAGCCAGTTTGTTTTTCAATGACTTTGAACACATTTTGCAGTGGCATTTTTTGTGCGGTCAGCGTAACCGACTGGGCTACACCGGACGCATGTGCGCTGAAAATGACCGCAGTCAGAAGAACGATTGTTAGTTTCATAGCTAACAGTGTTTTGGTTAGTAGCCGGGGCCCGGATTGTTCGTTGGGGGACATACCGATCCCATTCGGCTGGTTTAGAGCAGAAAATTCCATAACTTCACCTAAGTTTGGTTAATTAATAAGCAGCTGTCTTCGATTCAAAAAATGTTCTTATTCGTTGATCAAATTCCTGCCGGAGATGTTCCCGCATCTTCGGCTTTTATTTTACTTTAAAATCACTAACCTGTGGTTCTCCTCCAGTTTGTAATGAAGGCCGGCCCCCTCCAGAAAATGCAATACGTCGGAAAGCGGCAGGTTCCTTTTCAGCGTGCCGCCGAACTGAATTGCCCGGACAGGTTGTTCATAGGTGATCTGCAGATCATACCATCTTGCCAGTTGCCGCATAGCCCTCTCCAGCGGTATCCCTTCGAAATTGAAAGCCCCGTTCTTCCATGCTACGATCCTTTCGGTGTCTACATAGTTCACCGATCTGATTCTCCGCGCGTCAGTGTCTATCAGCGTTTGCTGTCCTGGTTTAAGAGTGACCTGGTGGCCCTTGTCGCCCGTGCCGCCGGCAGTGACCTTCACCACGCCTTGTAATAAGGTGGTGCTGATCACATCTTCATTTTCATAGGCGTTCACATTGAAGTCTGTTCCCATCACCTCAATAGTTGAATGGCCGTCAACCTCGACGAAAAAGGGTTTCGATGCATCTTTCGCCACTTCGAAATAGGCTTCTCCTTTAACATGCACTTCCCTTTTGGGCCCGGCAAAGGCTGTAGGATAGGTAATAGAGGAGGCGGCGTTAAGCCATACCTCTGTGCCATCCGGCAATCTCAGGCGATACATGCCGCCATAGGGCGTGCTTAATGTATTAAGAGCGTTGACATTATCCTTACCCTCGTATGCCAGACGCCCGTCCCCCAGCTTGATGATATGGACGCTGCCCTGTTTTGTCAGCGTGCCGTCTGCGGCGCTGTCAAGAACGATCTTCTTGCCATCCGATAGCGTTAGCACCGCCTTATTCCCTCCGGGCAGGATCTCATGCGTCATATTTTGGACTACCGACGGTACAGGCTGCTCAACAGATGATCTCGTCCGCCATATCAGTGTCCCGATAACAAGCATGACGACCGCCGCCGCAGCCGTGCTTCCTAAGATCCATCGCCCAAATAGCCACTTCCGCCCGATGAGTGCTTCCGCGGGAGGCTCGGCATCCATCCTTTCGGCAGCGTCACTGCCGACCTTTTCAAATAACGCCTCGATCTTCCCGGCAGACATGCTTTGCTCATCAGTCACACCGCTCCAGGTGCGCTCCAGCTCAGCCTTCAGCAGCTCCTGGTTGGCCGCTTCCAGCGATAATCCCCAAAGCTCCCTCTGCTCCTCTTTGGAACTGCTGCCGTCGAGCCAACGGGCCATTAAATAGGTGAATCGTTCTGACATAGCTACATGCGTGTAAATTTGAAATCAGGAAAGGCTACCTCGGTATGATCCCTTAATGAAGGAGAAGGCGAAGAAAAAAATGATATATTTTTAATAATCGCTTAACCGAAAGATTATATAAAGCACAACAGCCTGTGTGCCATAGTTTTGAGCAAGGCCGTCCCGGATGGCTTTCAGCGCATCCACCATGTGTCGTTTGACAGTGACGAGGTTCAATCCCAGGCGGTCGGCGATTTCCTGCTGCCTGAGGCCTTCTTCCCGGCTTAACAGGAATACCCTGCGCTGGGACGGTGTAAGCTGATCGATAAGGCGATTGATATAAAGCTGTATTTCCTTGGAGAGCAGGCCGTCATCCGCACTTCCATGGGCCGATCGCCGACGTGCCAACTCGTCTTCCACCAACCCTTCCCTTGCCACCGCCTGAAAACCTTTAAGCGCCTGGTTGTGTGCCATTCGACGAAGATAGGCCTCAATGTTCTCTATTTCCGGCAGCTTTTGCCTCATGGACCAGATCTTCAGGAAGATATCCTGCACGGCATCGTCGGCCAGATCTCTTGAACGCGTGACCTTATATACATAGGTGAACAGTCGCCGCTGGTAGTGCTCGAATAACTCTCGAAAAGCTATTTCACTGCCCTCCGCGATCTGCAGAAGCAAATTCCTTTCATTATGGATCGAATCAGGGGGCAAATTGTACTAAGCTTTAACCGGTGGGTAAAAATAATGAAAACCCGATAATCAACACAAATATTCGGACTGCCCGGATTTTGTTCTTGGGTTTATAAACTTTTGTTTAAATGAACCAGTCAACTACTATCTGCGTCTTTAGTATGCCATTACAGCGCAATAGCCCAAACAGGCGCAGCCTGGTTTATGCTCAAAAACGAGGTGAAAATATATCCGTCACAACGTTCATAAATTAGTTAACTGTTCAATTTATCTTTTAAAAAGGCGCACGCTTCCTGCATCGCCTTCTCTCCCATCGAACCGATCCCGAAAAATCCATGTATATTTTCATAATTCTGAAAGATCGTGGTGACGCCGGCCTTCTGCAATTTATCTGCATAGGCTTTTCCCTCATCTCTCTACGGATCGTAGTTGCAGGTGAAAATCATGGCTGGAGGTAAGCCCGTAAAATCGGCAGCCCGGAGCATCGATGCTTCTTCGAACAAAGCAGGATCACTCAGATAATCGCCCCAAAACCATTTCATAATTTCCGCAGTGAGTGATCACATCTGCCACAGCAGTGGGGCCGGGGTCCTGCGCGGCCTTCGCCATCGCTTTCCTCGTTTCCTCCGGGGGCGCAAGGTTTAATTTGTCGAATCCATTTTGTTTTGAGAATGCTATGCTGTCTAAAACTTCTTTTGATAAGGCCATGACCGTCCTTTTAAAAATTTCTTTTATAAATTACCCCCCTTGAATTTCTTGGGTTTCGTCTTAAAATACTTCTCAAACAAACGGGAAAAGTGGCTCATATTGGTAAAGCCGAGTCGATAACCCGTTTCTGTTACGGAATGGTCCCTGAGCAGCCTGGCGGCTTCATTCATCCTCGCATGCTGAAAATAATTGTAAATAGAATCTCCGAATATCTGTCGGAAAAGCGTTTTCATTTTCGTCGGGCTCATGTTGACTTTCTTTGACAAATCATTCAACCGCGGTGCTACCGACAAATCCTTAAGGATCATTGATCTGACCTCGTATAACTTGTCTGCGTCGGCCCTGTTGACAGCAACCTCCGTGTCATTGACTCTTTCTGTTATCTTAGCGAACAATAGATAAATTAATTCAAGCGCTTTCGCCTGGCAACGCAATAAATAAAATGGCGCACCTAAGGTTGTGTTACTGAGATCTTTCAGTGCGCTTTCCATTTCAACTGACATTGATACATTGGCGACAAACGATGGGTTGGTTAAAAGCTGGTTGCGCAATGCAGCCTCTTCACCGGACAAATGAAGCAATTCCACCAAAAGCTCACGGGCCACGTTGATGACCAAAAAGTAAATCTCTTGCTTTGCGGGAAAGAATATCTCGGTGAAAAAATTGCCCGTGCCCAATTCGGCTTCGCACCCGGGGGCAAACAGATGGGTTTCCTGCTGCCCGCTTTCCAACGCAACCTTTCTGCAGTCGAACTTAAGCGTCAACATTTTGGACGGTCCGGCTAATTCCAGGCGTTTTAACGAAAACTCCTGTTTAAGTATGTATCGATGCATGCACAGGCTCAGGCCCTCCCTCAATTGCATTTCCTGTATATAGCCATCACCCAACGATTTGGGTAAATAAACCCGGTTTTCGGCAACAGGCATTCCAAACCTTTTGCCAAATACTTCGGCAAAATGGAACCCTTTTTCAATAACAAATTCAAAAGTAACCGCCATTATGTTTTCTTAGTACCGTCAAAATCTGCAGTAATAGACATCCGGGCGTTCGGTATGTCGTCGATGGCCCTGCTTCTTGTCATCGGCGCCATCACTAAGTGGTTCTTAAGCTGTAACCCGTACCTGTTGTACGGCGTCAATGATATATTTTCCATTATAATAGCTCATCAATTTACTTCAATTCTTCAATAAACTGTGGCACGGTACGCGCCGGGTGGCCAAGTATAGTCTCGAGTACCAAGGCGTTTCCGCCGGAGAACCCGTATTTGTCATATTCTTTATTCATCGAAATGAGCCCTTCACGCAGTTCTCCAGGTGGAATATTTACTTGTTTAGCCCATTCATCTACGGGCAGATCTTTCGCTATGATCCTTTTGCCCAACTTTTTACTCATCAACTCCGCCAAATCAACCCGGCTAAACATGCCTGGTGATGCCAGCTCAAACGTCCCGTAGGACAAACGCCTGTCGGTCATAGCTAAAGCCACGGCTTCGGCGACATCCCTGTAATCCACATATGCCATTTTCGAATCTTTTGAATAGGGCATAACAATTTCGCCGCTTTGTTTGGCTGCCTGCCAGCTCTGCTGCAACATTTGCATATACATGGCAGGCTGCAAAATGGTATAATCCATGCCGGAGTGATAAAGCGCCTCTTCTGTCGGCCGCTTCTCAGCATGGTTGGCTAACGACAAAGAAGTGTGATAGACACTAGAGAATACAAATTTTTTAACGCCAGTTCCCTCCGCCGCCTTAACCATGTTCAAACCTGCTTCGACCTCCCGGTTAAATGCAGGGATGATGTGGAATACGCCATCTATCCCTGCGGCTGCACTTTTAAGCGTAACAGGATCATAGAGATCGCCTATAGCAAACTGGTCTGCGCCGCTGGCGATGGCTTGTTTTCCTTTGTTGCCGTCCTGTACCAATGCGGTGATATGATGGCCTTGTTTTTTTAATTGCGGCAAAACCAATCCGGCAAATCTCCCGGTGGCACCGATCATCAGTAATTTCATGATAGTTTAAACTTTATCGAGGTAGTCCGGGGGAAACACTTTTTGTCCGTGTTTTTCAGCTATAGCCATCAATTGTTTTGCCGATTCAGGATCCATCGGCGGAGGGGGAAGAAACTCCCCATAACCAACCGGCTTGCCAATTTCTTCAAAAAAAGTATCCAGGCCTGACGGGACAACAACACAAAGGAGATGGGCTATTTTATCGGTTTTATTTTTAAAACCATGAACAACACCGCCTTTTGGGATATTCACAAATGAACCTTTCGTGGCAATGTATTCGCCAAACTCTGATTTGACTTCAATTTCGCCCTCGATAACGTAAAATGATTCCTCGATTTGTGCATGTTCATGAGGACCTGGACCGCCGTTGGGCGGTATCAGCATATCTATTGCCGCAAATGCGCCATTGGTTTCAGCGCCACCGACCAGGATACGGTAAGTATCCCCGACAACAGAGAAGATTTTGCCTCCCTTTGCCCCTATGGTTATAGGACTCTTTTTTGGGTTTTCCATACTTGTATTTTTAGATGCAAGACGAAGATCGGTGGTTTTCGATTGAAAAAAATATTCCGATTGGACTATTAAATAGTCCAATCGGACTGGTATGGCGTTCAATACAGGGAGCCTCATCAATTGCCCGCTTTTTTAAAGCAAGCCAATTATTAATGCCACCGATTTTAGAAGGACAGTTAAAGATTGATTTTAAAGATAATGGATTCTTTTAACATCCCGCATGGTTATTGCATTGCTTGCCTTCGGATTAAAGAAACTTTAAGCGCTTAACGGAAAGGGCACGCTGGAAATCTCGAAACTTGATTAGAGCGATCTTAACGATGTCAAGGAGTTTGCAGATAAATTTTTGCAAAGCCATAAACAATTGAATGTACTGATCAACAACGCCGGCGTAAAAGAAAATTCGCCTGATGAAATAATCGCAACTAAACTTTAGGATTAATTAATTCCGGTCACCAGGTAATTGGCCTTTCCCGCAATGAACAGTCAGATAACCTTTATACCCACGCTTATTAAGATTGCACGCGAAAAAGGCATATCCGTTAGTGGAATTATTTTGTTTAAATGTTTTTGGATTAAGTAGTTTGAATTTAATCATATGGTAGTACTAACAATACGATTACATGCATAAATTTAAGAGGAAATGAATTAAGCGTTTATAAGGAGAAAAGAATAGAAAATGAGGTTATGATGATGAGAAAAGGAAATAGGCAGATTGGTTACTGTGGAATTTCTTACCAGAATGGGGTATCCCGCCTCGGCCTTTTCGATCAGGAGGTTGTCCCCGGGAAAGTAATGCTGAAGACGCTCTATGACAAACGATCTTACGCTTTTCGATTGATGTATATGATCGGTCTGTTCGATCTGTTGGACATCCCAGCAAATATTGTCGAACCTCGCCGGATCATTCGTGGCCAGGGTGTATATGCATTTATCCGACACGCGGGACCGGGCGTAAATGAGCGTAGAATTGAAACGGACAAAGCTGTGATAAGAGGCCGATGGGTCCGCTGATTGTTTCAGTTGTTTTACAATTATCTTTTGGGGAGAAAAGTTAAGATGGGCGTTCTGCCTTTTTACACATTTATACACTGATTCTTTGATCGACCACAATAACCAGACAAACTGTTCAAAAGGAAGGGCAGGAAAGTCTTTTTTGGAATACAGCTCGAGCTCGTCCGGTGAAAGGATCCTCGAATAAAATACGGGCAGCATTGTACGGCCCGCATCAATGGCGTCCATTGCAACTATATCGTTCCCGATACTTATATCATCTACATTGCTTATCAATTGCGTTGTTTCATCTTTTCAAGAATAACGTCGATGCAACTGCCGACGTCGTGGATCTTTTCCGCAGAATCCATATCGATCTCGATGTCGTATTTTGATTCCGCGTCGATAAAAATATCCACCAGATTGGCCGAATTGATCTTTAGATCTTTTATAAGGTCTGTTTGTTCATTCAGAGAATTGAGCGCTTCTTTGTTAGCCGTGTAAGGAGTTAATACTTTTTTCAGTTCAGCCAAAATTTCTTGTCTATCCATTTTTATTTGTGTTTTGCAAAAATTAAACAGCTATTCACATCTCCAAAGCCAAAGTTTGCTTTAGCTACAATATTTATCTCCTTATCGATACGTTTTACAGGCATGGATTCCGCTCCGATCATATCGACGATCTCCGGATGAGGGTCCTCCAGATTGATGTTCGGGTGGACAAATTGATGCCATATCTGCAAAACAGCCGCCACGATCTCAATGGAACCTGCCGCACTGAGACAATGGCCGATCATTGACTTTAGCGAGTTGACGAGGGGAAACGCCCCCTTTTTCCTATCCAGGGCGGTGGCCCAGCAGCCAATCTCCAGTTTATCGGCCACCGTAGCCGTCAGATGGCCCGCGATCAGGTCGACGTCTGATCCTTGCACCCCTGCATCGTCCATTGCCCCGCGAATACACCTGACAATGCCTTGCGGATTGGGCGCTGTCATGGAACCGCCGCCTCTTTGCCCTCCCGAGTTGGTGACCCCGCCCAGGATCTCCGCATAAATGGTTGCCTTTCGAGAGAGCGCTGACTCCAGGTCTTCCAACACGAGGGCCGCCGCTCCTGAACCCGGGACAAAACCATTGGCCGAAGCGCTCATCGGCCGGGAGGACTGTTCGGGGGTTCGATTGAATTTCCTGGAAAGGATGCGCATCGAATCAAAAGCTCCAAATATATAAGGATCGATATATTCATTGCTTCCGACAACCATTCTTTTTTCCAAGCCATGCTTGATATATTCATATCCAAGCAGAACGGCCTGGGACCCCGTCGCACAGGCAGCAGAATTGGTGATTATCCGGCCACCCAGCCCTAAAAGCCCTGAAACATAAGCCGTAGCTCCGCTGTTCATCGACTGCTCGATCACCCGGGAGCCCAATTTACGGGCCTGTTTGGAATCCACAAAGGAAATGACTCTTTTCATCGCCTCCGTATCCGCCACGCTATTTCCGAAGACACAGCCGGTATCCCAGTGCGTTTCTTCTCCTCCGAGGGAATAACCCGCATCCAGCCAGGCATCTGCGGCAGCTTTGATGGCATATCCTATCGTGCTGCCCTTCAGGCCGTAAAACGTGACCTCCGGAAGATAATCCCGCAGCTGCTCCCAGTTGAAATCCGGCATACCTGCCACATGGCAGTTGAAATTCAACTCTTCATAGCGGGGTACAAATCTTAAACCCGAAATGCCATGTTGCATAGCGTGTAGAAAATCCGGGATGCCTACTCCATTCGGGGAGACCACGCCCATACCTGTAATAACAACACGGCGACTCATTATTAATTGTCCTTTTTGTCGGTTTTTTTAATTACTCCTGCAAACATACCTCTGGCAACCAATTCCTTATGTTCATCGAGCGCTTCAATATAACATTTCAGCTTGCCAAAACGAAAATACTGCTGCTTCGAAATTACCGTCAGCTTCTGCCCCGGAAATACCATTTTGTAAAAAGATACTTCTGTCGAGGTCAGGAGAGGAAAGAGATTTCCCCCTCTCACTTCGGCATATTCCGGCGAATTTAGTATATAATAAATACCTAAAGCCACTACCCCGATCTGGGCCATTATTTCCGTAACGATAACTCCTGGTGTCACTGGATTCCCAACGAAATGATCTTCATAAAAAAAGGCATCCTTGCGCAGGGTATATTCTCCTGTTACTCCTGTTTCGTCTAATGAAAGAATCGCATCGACAAAGCGAAAGGAAGATTTATAGGGTAATTTATCTAAAATATGCTGGTACATGTCAATATTCATTGGGAAGATTCATTGGGAGCCAGGCGATTTATCGGCAATGCTCTCCACCGTCAACATGGATAAGGGCGCCGTTTACCCAGGATGCCTCATCCGTGCACAGAAGGTAAATGACATTGGCGACGTCTGCCGGACTGGTCGTTCGACCAAATGGATTGCGCTTTACCGTATGGTTAAGCAGCTCCTCGCTTCCCGGTATTTTTTTCAGGGAAGGTGTGTTGGTAACGCCTGCCTGTATTATATTGGTTCTGATACCATAAGGGGCCAGATCAACGGCCATATAGGAAGACAGGCTCTCCAGGGAAGCTTTGGCAACCGAAACAGCCGCATACCCTTCCCAGTACTTATGGGCCCCTTCACTGGTGAGGCCGATGATCCTGGCATCAGGCTGGAAGAGGTCTTCCTTTAACAGCAATTTTGCCCAACCCAGCATACTGGTACCCATGGCATGCGTCGTATCGTGGATGTCCTGGGCGGAAAGCTCCTCCAGTGACCTGAGATTGCCTCTGGCTATAGAATGCAGGAGCAGACGAACACACTTGCGCGTACCAACCATCCGGTGGAATTCCTGGATAAACGCCTGCTGTCCTTCCTCATTCAGGGCATTCAGATTAAAGGGAAGAATGGTGGTATCAAATTCTCTTTCCAAGTGATCCAATTCCTGTTTCACAGCCTTTTCTGCCGATGCCATTTCCCTGTAGAGCAAAGCGATATTCATGCCATGCGCCGCCAGTTTTCTGGCTGCGGCAAGGCCAAACCCGCTGGACCCTCCCAAAATGATCGCCCATGATTCGGCAAATTGTTTGATATAGACTTCCAACTTGATGTTTTTCAGGTAATTATCTAATATATTTGAATCGCAAAAGTAGTTTATCTTTGTATTTAGTGCACTGGATTATGAAAATAAGGTTATTTCTATTCCTTTTTCTAACGATAATAGTAAGAATTGGGAATTCCTTCCCCTTGACCGTCATCACCCATCAAGATTTTGATCGGGCCACTTATTATAAGGTATTAAAAAACGGAGGATTAGCCGAGGCTGACAGGGAGTTATCTGACCTGGAGGGGCTGCGGTCGCCCGGAAAAGAAGCGTTCAGGGGTGCTTTATTGATGAAAAAGGCTGGTCTTCTCCATAAGGCTAAAGATAAGCTGGATCAATTTAAAAAAGGTCGGATCGACCTGGAGACCGTTATCCATCTCGATAGCCAAAATACAGAATACCGATTTCTGCGACTGATCATTCAGGAACATGCTCCTAAGATCACCAAATATCATGATCAACTGAAAGAAGACAGTGAATATGTCCGGCAACATTATAAGGAATTACCGGGGGTAGTGCAACGGGTAGTCAGGGACTATAGTAAAACCTCCGCCGTATTACATGCGGCCGATTTTGAATTTTAACTTTACCTACACATGGGGAAAAAAGTGCTAGCCATTTATTATTCACAGTCTGGTCAGTTGCGGGATATTGTTGGTAATCTTTGTCTTCCTTTTGAAGAGACCGGCTATACGGTGGAAAGATTGCAGATCCGGCTGCAAAATGACTATCCTTTTCCCTGGACCTCCAAAGGGTTTTTCGAAGTAATGCCTGACTGCGTCCTGGGTAAGACGGCGGAACTGGCTCCGTTCACTTTGAAAGAAACCCGGTATGATCTTATTATTTTAGCCTATCAGGCCTGGTTCCTTTCACCGAGCATACCGTTCAACTCGCTCATGCACCACCCGGAGATAAGAGCTATTCTGAAGCATACGCCGGTGATCACCGTCACTGGCGCCAGGAATATGTGGGTGAATGCCTTTGGGAAGGTAAAAAAATTATTAAGCGAGACGGGCGCGCACCATGTAGGCACGATCGCGATGATAGACCGGCATTTGAACCTGGTGAGCATTTTCACTATTTTTCACTGGATGCTGGGTGGAAAGAAAGATCGCTGGCTGGGCATATTTCCCAGGCCAGGGGTGTCCGATCCGGATATTGCCAACGCCAAGGCGCTGGGAGCCACCGTAGTCCGGCACATGGAATCCGCCCAATGGGACGGGATGCAGGCGGCTCTCCTTGCACAAAAAGGAGTCGCGTTGAAATACCACCTGATGTTTATGGAATCAAAAGCAGCCGTTATGTTCCAACTCTGGGCGAAGTGGATTTGTTCCCGGAAAAAAAGGCAGGTGTGGCTTGTTGCATTCAAATATTATCTATTACTTGCATTGTTCCTGTTTGCACCCATCGTTTATGTGATCGATCGGGTATTTTTCAAACTATTCCTGTCAAAACATATAAAGGCAAAAAAAGAATCCCTTTTGCGTTTGAATTAATAAGCTATAACTATTATGTCCGTACAAGAGGTCTACATAACGAACACATCCCTTTTTCTTCCGAACGAGCCGGTCGCTAACGACGACATGGAAGAATACCTTGGGTATATAAATGATAAGCCATCGAAATCGAAAAAGATCGTTTTACGCAACAATGGCATACAGACCCGCTATTATGCCCTGACGAAGGGAGGAAAGCCTACCCATACGAATGCCCAGATGACCGCAATGGCCGTGCGGGACCTGTACAATAACGATCCGGAAAAATTAAGGGAGATAGAGCTTCTATCCTGTGGAACATCCTCCCCCGACCAGATGATGCCCTCGCATGGGGTGATGGTTCACGGCTGGCTGCCAGAAGTGGGCCCTATTGAGGTCGTGTCTCCTTCCGGAGTATGTTGTGCGGGGATGCATGCCTTAAAATACGCCTACCTGGCCGTAAAGGCCGGTGATGTAAGAAAGGCGGTAGCCACCGGATCCGAGCGGTTTTCAGCCTCACTGGTAGCCAATGTCTTTGAAGAAGAGGCCCAAAAGCTAAAAGCGCTGAATGAGAATCCGTTCATCAGCTTTGACAAAGAATTCCTTCGCTGGATGCTGTCCGATGGCGCCTCTGCCTTTACCGTGAGCAATACTCCGAATGCGGGTGGGCTTAGCTTGCGTGTCGACTGGATCGAAGGCGTTTCCTATGCCAACGAGATGGAAACCTGTATGTATATGGCCTGTGAAAAGCAGCCCGATGGTACGCTGAAAAGTTACCTGGATTTCACTCCGGAAGAGATCATGCACAAATCGCTGTTGAGCATTAAGCAGGATATTTCGGTATTGAGCAATAACATCGTCCCGCTGGGAGGAAGGAAAATAAAAGAGATTGCAGACCGCAGAGGGTTCGGCGTGGATGACATCACCTATTTCCTGCCCCATATGTCCAGCGAATTCTTTAAGAGCAAGATTTTTGAAGTTATGGCAGTATTGGGAAGTCATGTGCCGTATGAACGGTGGTTTGTCAATCTGACCCGCCTGGGCAATGTGGGTGCAGCTTCGGCATATTTTATGGTACATGAATTGTTTCATAGCGGCCGGCTGAAAAAAGGAGAGAAGATGCTGATATTGGTCCCGGAAAGCGCTCGTTTCTCTTATATGTATGCGATGCTAACGGTGGTTTAACAAAATCTATTATGAAAAAGGAAGACGTTCCACAAGACCTAAGCTCACTCGGTAAAATAACCACCGAGATCTGTTATGCAACGGATGAGGCGGGAAAATATACCACACAGCCAAGCCGGGGTTGGGATGTCAAGATCGGAGCGTTGGACGTCACCTGGGAGAACGTGGAGAAGCGGGTAAAGGAAGCGCAGGAAAGAATGGCGAAAGGAGAAGTGAGCCCCCTGCTTTACCTGATGGAAAAAAATGTTATGGATATCGCTATCCTTGCTGATTATACCGGATTTTGGAAGTGGCGGGTCCGGGGTCATTTAAAACCGGGGGTTTTCAGCAGGTTATCCGATAAGGTCCTCCAGAAGTACGCGGAAGTTTTCAACAGCACCGTAGAGGAGCTAAAAAGTATGAATGTACATGCATAGCCCCTTCAAACATATTCAGGCAGCACATTGTGAAAGCGGGGTTACAAACAGTTTGCTGAGGAATGCAGGGATCGATAAAATGACAGAACCACTGGCCTTTGGCATTGGGGCTGGCCTGTTCTTCGTTTACGTCCCATTTCTAAAGATCAACGGTGGCCCTGCTATTGCCTTCCGGTCATTTCCGGGTATTATTTTCAAGCAAACCTGCCAGTCTTTAGGTATCCCGGTAACCCGGAAAAAATTCAGCTCAAAGGAGGCGGCCCGACTGTTCCTGGATCAGTGCCTTTCCGAAGATCTGGCGGTGGGTTGTCAGGTCGGCGTATATTATCTCCCTTATTTTCCCCGGGAGTACCGTTTCCATTTCAATGCCCACAACCTGATCGTCTATAAGAAGGAAAAAGATCATTACCTGGTAAGTGATCCTATTATGGAGACGGTGGCGTCTTTGTCTGAATACGAGCTGGAAAGGGTGAGATTTGCCAAAGGCGCCCTTGCACCCCGCGGGCAGCTGTATTATCCCAGTTTGCAGGGCCAGACCATCGATGACGAGAAAATAAAGCAGGCCATCCGGTCTGGCATCAGGAAAAATGTATTCAATATGCTGCATATTCCTGGTCCGATAGCAGGCGTAAAGGGCATCGCTTTTACTGGCCGGAAGATCAAAAAATGGCGGGACAGACTGGGGCTCACCAAGGCCGGCCTGTATCTCGCGCAGCTGGTCCGGATGCAGGAAGAGATCGGTACGGGCGGCGGAGGCTTCCGCTATATTTATGCTGCATTCTTACAAGAGGCCTATGATTTTCACCGTATCGAAGAGTTGCTGGCTATTTCGGGGCAATTCACCCGGGCGGGTGATTGTTGGCGGGATGCGGCTATACAGGCCGCTGGGATCTATAAAGGCAGGCTGGGCAGCCAACATGATTTCGATGCGATGGGGGACTATTTACTGGAAATTTCGGAAATGGAAAAAAAGGCGTTTACAGCATTGTCTAAAATCAAATGGCATTAAATGGGTCAGCCGGCGGTCTCGATCACCAATCTTGGCTTCTCTTATCCATCCCAACCCGCGTTGTTTGCCGGTCTGGGGCTTGAAATAGCGGACGGAATACGCTTTGGCCTGTTCGGCCCCAATGGTGCAGGCAAGACCAGTCTCATGCACCTGATGACGGGGATCCTGTCCTATGAACGGGGAAGTATTGAATTATTTGGCCACCGGGTAAAAAGGAAGAACAAATCCCTGAACAGCCTGTTCGGACTTGTTCCGCAGGACTATTCCTTTTACGAGGAGCTGACGCCCGTTGAAAACCTCGAATTTTTTGGAGCGTGGTCCGGTCTTTCTTCCCGGGAGACCCGGCGAAGGGCAAAGGAATTATTGGAGGTAATGAACCTTTGGGAAGTGAGGAATAAGGCAGTCGGCCAATTTTCCGGGGGTATGAAACGAAAGGTAAACCTGGCCATCGGAGTGATCCATCAGCCACGCATTTTGTTCCTCGATGAGCCAACTGTAGGTGTGGACGTAAACACCAGGCATGATCTTATCCGTTATCTTATCGAATTGAACAGCAAGGGGACTACGCTTGTCTACACATCGCACCAGCTGGATGAAGCGGAAGAATTATGCCAGCGGATAGCGTTGATGGACAAAGGAAAGATCATCGCCTGTGACGACACCGGGGTATTATTGGCCAAATATGGGCAGCAGGACCTGGAGGCATTATTTTTAAACTTGACCGGAACTGGTTTCCCCCACCCGACGAAATGAAATTGTTGGCCACGATAAAAAAAGATCTGCGCATCCTACTGAGAGACAGGATCGGCCTTGCGCTGATGTTTGGCATGCCTATTCTGCTCGTGCTGATCGTCACCAGCATTCAGAACAACGCATTTCAACCTTTTTCCAAAAATAAGCTCCTTCTTTTTGTGAATAATAAGGATACAGGCCGGTTCAGCCAGGAGTTGATCCGGGCCATCGATCAGATAGGGCTATTCCGGCTGGAATATATCGGCGCAAACAACAGCCGGGAGGACATCCTGCGCCAAATGCGGAAAAAAGACGGACTACTGACCGTAGTTATTCCCGCTGACTTTTCCAGGCAGGTAGCCGCCGCCGCAAAAGAAAAGGCGGGTAAGGCTTTGCATTCTTTCGGACTGGAAGGTGATTCGGGTAAGCCGGTCACGAACGAGGGACATGCACCGGAACTGCTGTACAACCCGGGCATAGAGTCCTCCTTAAAGCTATCCATAGCCGGCGCATTGAACGGCGCCATACAAATGGTGGAAAGCAGGCAAATAATAAGGACCATATACTTCAGTATCAATGAGAAGCCCTTGCCTGATTCGCTGGCTTCGCAGATGCTCAGCAGCCGAATGAACCTCCAGGAGGTCCCTGTTACCAGGGGGGGGCCTGTCATCCCGCTGAACGCCACACAACATAATGTACCGGCATGGACGATCTTCGCGATGTTCTTCGTGGTCATGTCGCTGGGAAGCGGCGTAGTCCGGGAGAAATTAAATGGAAGTTTCATCCGGCTGAAGACCTTGCCGACAAATTATATGATTGCTTTATTGTCCAAGCAAATTACCTACCTCGGGGTTACTTTTCTACAGGCCTTTATTCTCTTTGCAATGGGGGTATGGTTATTCCCTTATATAGGTCTACCCGCTTTGAGCCTTCCCCGTGATGGAGCGGGCCTGGTCCTGGTGACCCTGCTCTGTGGCTGGTGTGCAGTAAGTTATGCTATCCTGGTAGGGACTGTCGCCCGGACACAGGAACAGGCAAATGGCTTCGGCGCCGTGTCGGTTGTCATCCTTTCCATCATAGGTGGATTGATGATCCCATCATTTATTATGCCAGGCACTTTCCAGACGGCCATGCAGCTCTCTCCCCTTCATTGGGCCCTGCAATCCTATTATGGGCTCTTTCTCGAAGGGGGAAAACTGAAAGACATTTTGATAAATGTGTTACCTTTATTCGTTATTACCGTCGTTATACAATTGACAATTGTCGCGATTCTTAAAAGAAAAAACTTAATCTGACCTGAACTTCAAATAATGGACAAGACCGAATTAAAACAACAACTAAAAGAACAAGTCATCCAGTTCCTGAACCTGACATCGCTGACCCCTGCGGACATTGCCGATGACGAGCCATTTTTCGGAGAGGGACTGGGTCTGGATTCTATAGATTCCCTTGAGTTGATCGTATTGCTCAACCGGTCATATGGAATTACTATTAAAGACCCCAAGGAAGGCCGCAAGGTTTTGGTGGACATCGAAACCATGGCCGATTATATCGAACAGCACAGAACAAAGTAAATTTTTGGCGAGTGAAAAGGGTTTTTATTACCGGTATGGGAGTCATTAGCGCTATCGGCAATACGGTGACAGAAAACCATTCCGCGCTTAAAAATGGCGTCTGCGGAATAACGACGACTGCTGATCCCGTTGCGGGATCTATTCATGTTCCTCTTGCAGCAGTATCCCTGGACAATGAGCTTTTACGGAAAAAATTACAGGTGCATGATCCTGCTGTCACCCGGACGACATTACTCGCTCTTCATGCATTTCGCGAGGCAGTGCAGGATGCCGGGCTTACGGCCGAAGAACTCAACAGTGACAGAACAGCCCTTATCGGGGGAACCACCGTCGGAGGGATGTCCCAGGCGGATGAATTATACAGGGACGTCTCGCAACGGTATACGGATTCGCCATTTCTTTCCTCCTACGACTGTTCTTCCGTATTCATGTTCCTGCAGGAGTCTCACCGGATGGAAGGGATCGTCGATACTATTAATACCGCATGCTCTTCTGCCGCCAATGCCATCGGGTACGGAACAAGGCTTATCCGGAGCGGGTTGGCGAAACGGGCCATCGTAGGAGGAGCCGATAGCCTGTCGAAGTTTACCATCAGCGGCTTCAAGGCCCTGCATATACTATCCCCGGAGATCTGCAGGCCTTTCGACAGGCACCGGCAGGGACTAAATTTAGGAGAAGGAGCTGCGTTCCTGGTCCTGGAAGGAGAAGAAGAGATCCCTACCCATAAAAAAGTATATGCCGAAGTAAAAGGCTATTTCAATTCAAGTGACGCCTTCCATCCGACCTCGCTGTCGGCCGATGGTGAAGGGCCCCATCTGGCCATGCAGGGAGCTTTGAACGCTGCGGGTTTAAACGCCAGTGAGGTAGATTTCATCAATGCGCATGGTACAGCGACTGAAAATAACGATGAGTCGGAAAGCAAGGCAATGATCCGGGTCTTCGGCGAGCCTCCGCCCTTTATCTCCACAAAATCGAATACTGGTCATACGCTTGGTGCGGCGGCTGCCGTGGAAGCGGTATACAGCCTGTTGAGCCTGGCGCACCAGGAAATATATCCAAGCCTGCATTTTAGCCAAGGCATTCCCGGTCTGGACCTTCATCCAGTGACAAGCTACCGCCGGTGTCCCCTTCGTCATGTTATGTCCAATTCCTTTGGATTTGGAGGGAATTGCGTGTCTTTAATCTTCTCTAAATCCTGAGTATGTTGTATATCCATCAGGCCGTTTGCATCTCTCCGCAAGATACTTTTCATTCTTTTGATGCCACCCGGGTTCATCCACCCGTAGGGAATAAGCTGGTGGTGAGGGAGCCTTCCTATGAAGGAATTCCCCGGAATCTTTTACGGAGAATGGGGAAAGCGGTACGGATGGGCACTGGCGCCAGCGTACCTGTCCTCCGGTTGGCGCCCCGGCCAGTCTCCGGGTTTATAGTCGGGACGGGGAATGGCGGCACGGAAGACAGTTACAAATTCCTGGAGCAGATCAACGAATATGGCGAAGAGATGCTCACGCCGGGAAGTTTTTCACAAAGCACGTCCAATGTCATAGCTTCCCAGCTAAGCCAGATGGACAGGAACAGGGGCTATAATATGACGCACGTGCACCGGGGGCTGGCGTTTGAAATGGCGCTGCAGGATGCGATGTTGCTGTCAGCAGAAGATGAGGCCGCTTATTATTTGCTCACCGGCGTGGATGAGCTATCGGCTTCGAACTTCGCGCTGGATGACATGGAAGGATGGTATCCCCCCGGAACGATTGCAGGGGAAGGAGCGGCCGCATTCCTGGTGTCGGGGCATCCACAAGATGCAATCGTGGGTGTGAGGGCGGTGGCGACGCTGCATAGTAGTGATGTTGAGGTGGTCAGTGGACGGCTGAAAAATTTCCTAAGCACCCACCTGCCTTTGGGGGAGGACATCACTGTGCTGATCACCGGGGAGAACGGAGATGCGCGGCTGCGCCATTATTATGAAGCCTGTGAGGAGATGATAAACAGCAAGGCGCCCCTACTCCATTTCAAGCGTTACTGCGGGGAATATCCCACGGCTACCTCTTTTGCGCTATGGCTTACCTATCACCGATTATCACAGGAAAAAAATGATCTCATTCAAAACTACCTGATCTATAATACCTATAAAGGTCGTCAGCATAGTTTTATTCTACTGACCGGAATATCCCGCTGAATTTGAAACAAGGGGTAGTATCTTTCAAAAATATGCCCGAGACCCTGATGACACCGACATCGGGGAAGCGATAGCTTATTTCTGCCTGCAGGATCGGCGTGTCATGCGGATCGATCGGCTGCAGGAATTTTATGTTATCCGCTTTTTGGAGCTCCAGCGTTTTTTTCATCGCGAGCGCGGTTAATTCCTTTACCATCTCCATCAGACAAACGCCGGGAACTACAGGCTGACCGGGAAAATGTCCCTGGTAGATTTGATGGTCTTCGTGCAGTTGAAGGCTGGCCTTCAGCGAAGACGCTTCGCTGGTCATTTCGAGTATGGTATAGAAACTATCTTTTAGCATTTTGTAACGAGCATCAGGGAGTGGTGGATATCCAGGTAGCTGTTGTGAATGAGTATTCTTTTGGGGCCGGTCATTCCGGCTGCCATCGCCAATGCAAAGGCGGATGCCGTGGGATACTCGCCGCAGAGATGTTTGAATGCGGCGCCGGCAAGGACAAGGTCTATGTCTTCCATTTTCAGCGAGTGGCCGGACAAAAAACTGCGGATGTTCGCTGCCATATCGGTCGTTGTCGCAGGTTTGTAAAACGTGGCGAGATCATCGAGTACTGCGTAGTCTTTCCCGGAAGGTTCGCTGGTTAAAAGAAAGAATGTCGCGCCTTCGCCAGCGATGGCACCGTGTTTGTATAAACCAAACCTTTCCAGGATGGTGTGACTGTCCGCTGTTATCTCATCCAAGCCCCCCACCAGTACGCTTTGTGCGGCACCTTCCCGCAGTAACATCATACCGTCGAGCAGGGCGCTTTCAAAAGAGAAGCCACGATGAACAAAAGTGTTATTATAGCCGGTGCATTGAAGCATCAGGGCGATCTGCGCGCCTACGGTATTATGTGTCGACTGGATGAAGGAGGTGGGAGAAAGCATATCCTCCTGCTGCCGGATCAGCTGGCTCAGAAAAATGCCGGTATCTTCCAGGCAACCATAAGCTGTTCCTGTAACGATGGCATCGGGTTGCGACAGGTTGGCGGCCCGGAGGCATTGATAAGCGGCGGCTACACCCATTTTGACGATCCGGCTCATCCTGCGAATGGACTTCGGGTCGATGAAGGCGGTATAATCGGGTTCGGCGGCCGTCAACCGGTTGCCGGTGGGCGGCATTGTCGGATCAGGTGAAATATTACCTATACTGCGGATATATATCTTCATCTTAAGGTTTTGAAAAGATTAATGAAGAACAATTGCCGCCAAACCCAAATGAATTCGATAAGACGTGCTTTACCGGCTTGTCTTTTACCAGGCTTGTTTCGGGAGTAAAGGACAGCTCTTTCATGGGGGTTTGAAAACGAAGATTTGGATAGATGATATCTTTTTGAACGGAGAGGGCCGAAAAAACAGCTTCTATTCCGCCGCTGGCGCCGAGCGTATGGCCGGTGAAAGATTTTGTAGAGCTGAGGGGAGGATATTTCGGGTCAAACAATCGTTGGATGGCCAGACCCTCGGCCAGATCGTTGTTTGTCGTGCCGGTGCCGTGCAAGTTGATATAGTCGATATCGGAGGGCTGTAACCCACTGCTTTCAAGGGCGCCCAACATGGCCAGGTAAGAACCTCTTCCATCGGGGGAGGAGGCTGTCTGGTGGTAGGCATCATTTCTGTTACAGTATCCGGACAGCCTGCAAAAGGGCGTCGACTGCAGGGTGGCTGCTATCTGTTCGGACACCAGCACTACATAGCCCGCTCCTTCTCCAAGGTTGAGTCCTTTACGGTCTTCATCAAAGGGGGTACAATATTCCCTGTCGAGGATCATCAGGGTATTGAATCCGTTGAGGGTAAACTTGGTCAGCGAATCTGTACCACCGGCGACTACCGCATCCAGGTACCCGTGCCGGATCAGCCTGGCCGCAAAAGCCAGGGCATTGGCCGAAGAGGAGCAGGCCGTATTGATGGTCGTGATATATTCATGGATGCCCAGCTGATCGGCTACCCATTCGGTAATGCTTCCGCACTCGTGATGTATCACCTCGCTAAGCCGGCCCTTTTGGGGGTCATTTAAAAAATGCCGGAAGAAATGTTCAGTTTTGTCCATACCCCCCACCGTATTGGCTGATACCAGGCCAAGACGGAGTTGGCGTCGCTGGCTCCGTGAGGTCCCGCCCCGGATTTGCAAACCCGAAGACTCCAATGCTTCTTTTGCAGCGACAAGGCTCAGCAAGGCGGTACGGCTGATATTCACCGGTGGCCTTCCATCGTCGTCGGTGAGACCTGTCAATGTGGCGAGCTCTTCGTTACTGGCTTTTACCTCTGCCACCGGGAAGGCCGAACGATGCACTGTATCGAGGTGTTGCAGGGCCTGCATGCCGGCTTGCCCATTCTCCAGCGCATGAAGGTTTTTGGCTACATCGTTGCCGATGGCGGAGATAAGCCCCAGGCCGGCGATGTAGATAGGCTTATTGGCGATATAGACCGATTTGTTATTTGCTGACATTGCCATTTTCCTCCATAAAAATTTTGTCCAGGTTCTCTTTTGTAAATAAAGTGGGAGAAGCCGTGTCACCGGGGTGATCGTGTGTCACCAGGAATACGGCAGCCCGATACTCTTCTCCGAGCACATCGACCCAGCCGCAAATACAAGCTTTTAGCAACCCTGTATCCAGCAACTGGCCAACATATTGTTCCAGGAAGGCTGCATCAAACCGGTCGAAGATAAAAAAAGCGTTCTCTCCTTTAAATTTATTCCGTATACTGATCTCTCCGATCATAATATTTGGCAATGTATATACGAACACGGCTGGGCTGGGAATATCCTTCACCGTATCGAGATATTTTATGTCGGTATCCAGGCTTGAATTGGCATTAGTAAGTACGATACCGATGTCTTCGGGCTGCCATTCTTCGGGGAGTCTGAAATCCCTTAGCACTAACTCTGAAGCGAGCCAGCCTAGTTTGCTCAGTTGATCCATCTTATAGAACTTAGGATAGTCCAGCTGTAAAGACCGGTAAATCGACATTAGAAAGTCGTTGAGAGATTGGGAGGAGATCTCGTCGGGATGCCCCGGGCTAGGTGTAAACAGGCGGGCGCCATCCTTACAGACGGTATTATGGCCGACGGTGCAGGAGGAAATAATATGATTTAAGGCACTCAAGGTCTTTGTTGGGTTTTGCTATATAATACGGCTGCGTTGCAACCACCGAAACCGGAGGCGGTTTTAAGGCAGTATTCCAACGGTGTGTGCAGCAAAGACCGGTTGACATGGATAGGTTTTGTCACGCCATGTTCCCTGAAGCCCATGGTCGGAAGAACCAGGTCTTCTTTCATCGATGCGATGGTGATGATCGATTCAACCAGGCCGGCTGCTCCCAGGGTGTGGCCGTAATATCCTTTCAGGCTGTTGACGGGAACAGCATCCATACCCGCCAGGGAAATAGCTTTGGCTTCCATTTCATCGTTGTACAGTGTAGCTGTACCATGCGCTGAGATAAAGTCAATGTCCTGTGCGCTGACCGAGGCGTCCCGCAGGACTTTTTGGATGATATAGCTCAATTCATTGCCCGATCGGGAAGGTCCGGAAATATGGTTAGCGTCATTACCTGTCCGGCCGCCCAGTACTTTTATTATGGGATGGGAAAGATGATCCTTTTTGCAGGTGAGGATCATGGTGGCGGAGGCTTCGCCGAGCGTGATGCCTGTCCTGTCTTTGTCGAAAGGGCGGCAGGGCTCAGGGCTAACTGCCTGAAAGGACTGGAACCCGGACAAGACAAATTTTGAGATCAGATCGGCCCCCGCGACGACGGCATTTTTGTATCGTCCCGATTGGATTAGGCGGCTGCCGGTGATAATGCCCAGCAGCCCTGAGATACAGGCATTGGAAACGACCAAAGGCCGGTGGGCGAAATGGAGGTAGCTGGCTACCCGTTGGGCCGAACTAAATAGCGATATCCTGTTTTTTAGGTCCGGAATTGGCTCCGGGGCTTCAAGCAAAGGGATGTTGCCCTTTGTAGAAGAGATGATCAGGATAGTTTCCGGATCGGACGCCGCGACCCCGCTTCCTGCCAGGGCCTGCCGGATGGACGCAACGAGGAGCTGTTCAAACCTTGTCAGATCTCCCGCATCGGGCAGTAGCCGGCTCAGATACTGATCCAGCTCTTGATTGAACAATGCTGCGTAAAACGGCCCGGTGGAAAATGTGGCCTCACCGTGCAACCGGATACCCGGGACGGCTTCCTTCAACCGGGTAAAGTTTTCAGCGGTTGTCCATCCAAGCGGAGAAAGAATATTATCTGAAACGACAAATACGTCAGTCATTGAGTTAAGATTGCGGTCCGATAAAGATATTCATTTCACAACTGGCGATCAATGTATTGTTATGCCGGATATCACCTGTTACCAGGACCATATTGAACACCGCACCGGTGATGGTGGTTTCGGTGATCAGTTCGTCCCCTACGCGGGGCAGCGCCATGACCATAAAATTTTTGACGGCTCCGATAAATCCCACCTGGACGGCTTCGTTCCTTTCTTTTGCTATGTACCCTGCGCCGGCGGCCACTGTCTGGGCTATATTTTCCAGGAGTCCGGCCTCATTCCATATTCCATTTGCCACAAAAAGGTTATCCGGGCTTACCCGGTAGCTGGTTCGGGTGGATAGTCCATCGGCAAACAGCAGCTTGCCGATCATGACGAACGGCGGACGATGCGGTATTAAATTAAAAATATTTTCGACCATGGATCGATCATTTAATACAGGCCCGGTTTTAATACAAGCCTCCATTGACCGACAGAACCTGCGCCGTTATATAGGCTGCTTCGGGTGAAGCCAGGAAACCAACCGTGTGGGCCACTTCTTCCGGTGTTCCCCAACGTCTGGCTGGCACCAGTTTCTGCACTTCTTTTTCTTCTATGCCTTCCAGCATATCTGTTTTTATGAACCCGGGCGCCACTGCGTTGACGGTGATATTCTGCCGCGCCACTTCCAGGGCAAGCGCTTTGGTGGCGCCAATAAGGCCTGCTTTAGCCGCCGAATAATTGGTCTGTCCCGGCAGGCCTTTCAGCCCTGAAAGAGAAACGATGTTGATGATGCGGCCATATTTCTGTCCTATCATTCCGTTTAGCACGAGCCGGGTAACATGAAAAAAACTGTCCAGGTTGGTGCGGATGACCTTGTCCCATTGTTCGTCCTGCATCCACACCATCAGTGCGTCTTCCCGGACACCGGCATTGTTGACCAGAACATCTATCTGTTTATCCGGATTGGCGTCGATCCATCCGCCCAGCACCTGTTGTATCTGCTGTTTATCGGAAATGTCAAAAGGCAGCAGCTCAGCCCTGCCATTCCCCTGTTTTATCAAGGCGACGGTCTTCAGGGCTTCGGCTTCATTGGCTTTAAAATTGACCAGCACATGGTAGCCCATGGCCGCCATTTTCTGACAAACAGCCCTTCCAATTCCCCTCGAACCGCCTGTAACCAGTGCATATTTAGTCATGGTACTCACTCTTTTCCCGAATAGGAATGATTGTTTCGCAATTTCGTAAATAATCCCTTACGGTCCTTAGATCGGCATACTTCGGTGCATCTTCTACAAAGGAAGGGAAAATAGCCCTTATCCGGCGGTATACCCCCAGGGTGACAGAAGAAAGTTTATCGGTACATTTCAGGTAATCGACTGCCTGTAGCACACTCATCAGCTGGATGCTCAGTACGGTAAACGAATTGTCGATGACCCTTTCCGTCATCAGGGCGCTGTTGCTGCCCATACTGACGATGTCCTGGTTGTCGTTGTTATTGGGAATACTATGGACATACATGGGGAAAGACAGGGTTTGATTCTCCGCGACGGTGGAGGTGGCGGTGAATTGCATTCCCTGCATGCCAAAATTAAATCCCAGCACCCCCAGGTTCAGGAATGGGGGAAATTTTTGGTTCAATTTGTCGTTCAACAAATAATTGAGCTGTCTTTCGGCCAGCATCGACAATTTTGTGATGGCGATCTTCAGCTTGTCCATCTCCAGGGAGACATAATCGCCGTGGAAGTTGCCGCCATGAAAAATATTATGGTTGATGTGGTCGATGACAGGATTATCATTGACTGAGTTCAGCTCATCAGTAACGGTTTTTTCGGCCTGGCGGATCGTATCATATATCGGACCCAGCACCTGGGTTACACAGCGCAGGGAATAATATTCCTGCACCTTATCTTCGAATACTTCCTGTTCAATATTTCCGGGATCGTATAAATGATCCGACCGCCGCCGGACCATCCCGCTCTCTTTCAGGATATCCCGCATCAGGCGGGCAATGACATTCTGGCCCCGGTGAAGTTTTACAATATTCAATTCATACGAATAATGGTCGTCATAAGCCTCTACTACCTCATTGACCATGGAGGACAAAAGGACGGACCACTCCAACAGCTGCCATGCCTGCATGATGTTCACCATGCCGATGCCGGTCATAGCGGAGGTTCCGTTCAGAATAGCCAGTCCTTCCCTGCCAGAAATGGAGAGAGGCTTGATCTGTAGCCTGTTAAAAATATCCATAGCGGGATGGATGGCGCCCTCGTAAACAACCTCTCCTTCACCGATCATTGCCAATCCAAGGTGCGCCAGCTGTACCAGGTCCCCGCTGGCCCCCACTCCGCCATGCTGATAGATGCAGGGATATACGTCCTTATTGATCATATCTCTCAGCATTTCCACGGTATCTGTATGTACGCCAGAGTAAGCCCGCATGAGACTGTTCAGCCTGGCGATCATAGTGGCTTTGATCAAATGTACGGGTAACAGCTGACCGCTGCCGGAACTATGGCTGCGGATGAGATTGTATTGAAGCCGGATAAGATTTTCTTCACTGACCTTATACTGGGCCATTGGGCCAAAGCCCGTGTTCAAACCATAGATCAGCTTGTCGGAAGAGAATTCCTTCAGAAAACGAAAGTTGGCGTCGACCTTTTCCAGGTCCTCTTTTCGCAGATTAACGAAGCCTTTGTTGAGTAAGACATCCGAGAAGTCTTCCAGGGAAAGCGCGTTTTGTCCAATTGCAACCATGGGCAAAGTGATTAGAGCCTACAGGGCATCACCCCTTTTATCGATAAATTTAATCGGTTTCCTGTTTGTTTCTGATACCTGCATTCGCTGCAGCTCTTCGTGGCCCACGTATTTAATGAATGGCGTGACCCTCAATCTTGCCTGCAGCCAGGCCCTGACCTTATGATCGGTATCTTCCGTCAGGGCAACAGGAAGCAAATATAATAAGACTTCATCCAGTCCCAATTTATTGGTAGAAACTTCCACTATATAGTCCCGGATCTCACTCATGCCGTTGAGCAGATCGAACAGCACGGAAGGATAAAGGGTCGTACCCTTGAATTTGATCATCTGCTTTTTGCGCCCCAATAAGGGAGACAGGCGCAGGCTGTGCCTTCCACAGGCGCAGGGACGGTCATCAAAAGTGCATATATCCCCGGTTTTGTAGCGCAACAGCGGCATTCCTTCTACTGCGAGCGTGGTAATGGTCACTTCTCCCGGAGTACCCGGAGGAACGGGTTGGTCCAGGTCGTCCAATAATTCGACAATTAATAATTCAGGCCGGAGATGGCCGCCTTTTCCTTCCCGGCATTCGGTGAAAGCGGTCTGCATTTCTGTAGAAGCATAAGTAGAGAATAAGTGGATATTCCAGGATTCTTTGATCTTTTTACCCAGTACATTAAAGGAAAAATCAGGATTGCGGATGCCTTCTCCGATGCAGATCGCCTTTTTAACGCTCGATTGGTTGAAATCAATGCCTTTTTCCTGGGCATAGTCGATCAGCTTGCAGATAAAAGAGGGAACGGCTACGATGGTTGTAGGCTGCAGGCGCTGAATAGTCTCCCACTGCAGAGAGGGGGCACCGGGGCCAAGGCGGATGACACCTGCGCCCATTTTACGTGCTCCTGAATAATAGGCGATGCCGGCCATGAACTGTCTGTCCAGGGTCAGCATCAGCTGATAGATATCTTCGGGAGACCCGCCGGCCGTGGAAAAGGACATAAATTCATTATATGCCAGCCGGTCCAGATCGTTTTCGGTCAGGGCAATGGTGACCGGGTCGCCCAGCGTACCGGAAGTAGACGTATACTCTGCGATCCTGTTTTTGTCCACACAGAGAAAATCCCAGTTGAATTTTTGCAGATCCTCCTTGGTCGTAACAGGAATGGCAGCCAGGTCCTCCAGTTTCCGGACCATTTGGATGTCTATGTTCTTGAAAACACGGCGATAAAAAGGGGAATATTGGTTTAGAAAACTCAGCAATGCCTGCAGCTTTTCCTCCTGCATGGCTCTGAGTTCGCCGGCAGGCCGGTATGCGATATCCTGAATGCTCATGGTTATTTCTCTATACTGACTTTTGTTTTTGTTTTAAATTGAATTTCAGGCCGCTAAAATACAATACATTCGAGTCGTATGACAAAGGTAATATAAGATATTGTATTTCAGCTAGTTGCAAATCTCACCCCCGCACAAATGCGTAAGAGCACCCGAAAGAGGTCGGCGGAGCCAATCTCTTCCAGAGTGGCCAGTTTTGCCCTACTGCAGCGTCAGCAGGCCGAGCTGGTATTGTGACCGGGCAAATTTTCGCGTTTTATAAACATACAAGCTCATGGCGTCGGCCCCCATTGGATGGCAGTGGATGAGATCGGCCATCATTTCCGGATCATCATTGCTGAAGGGCGCCTGCCGCCGCACCTCTCCGTTGGTGCTGATCGTGGCCATAACAAAGACCGAATTGCCGAGGCTGTCGGCGGCTTGTGGGTTTTGTGATAGTTGGCCGGCTACATTCTTCTTGTTGTCATTGTAGAACAAGATGAGGTCGTTCCCATGATTCATGTACCTGATCGAAATATGGGTCCAGAATGGGCTCTCTTCCTGTTTTTTAGGCAAATGACTATAGAGGATCCTTCCATCCGGCTTAAAGCTGACCACCACCACGTCGTATGCTTTGTACGTCGTTTGGTCCATCATGGAACTCGTGGCCAGGCTTACGCTCGAGTGATGCGATACTGTATTGTACTCGGCCAGAAGGTCGATGGTGCCGTCATCCCGTTTGTTATCGCCCACCAATTTGAATGCAGGGTCCAAGCCGGGGTCGTTCGCGTCAGCGCTGCCGCAACCATCAGCTGCCACCTGTGCGAGCAGGTTTCCGGCGGGAAGAGCTTCCATTTTCCTGATGGTTATCTGTTGAGCGGTTTTGTCGAGCATGGCTGTAAAACTGCCGCTGACCCTGCCCGCAAAATTGTTCTTGTACAATCCGGCGATGATCAGATTGCCATTGTCGTCAAAATGCAGAACGGCATCATGTACGAACTTCCCCTTCAGATCGACCGTATATTCCCGCGGCAAGCTGTCGTTCTTTGAATAAACAAACAGCTTGTATTTATACGGAGACATATTGTCGATGGTCCCTTGCAATGGATTATTGATCACCTCTTTCTCATATTGCCTGCAGGCCAGGTATACGTCTCCCTGGGCGGATACCCGTTGACCTTTGAGGATGATGAATTTTGCGGAATAGGGCAGGTAGGTCATCCGCTCCCATTGTTTGTTAAATTTGTTATCCCATACCCCCATGTAATATTTTCTGTCTTCGTTCAGGTCGTAGGGTTCGGTGGCAAACAGGAGCACCAGGGATTTGTCGTTCGACATGCCGGTGGTAATGGAGGCGGCGATCTTTTTGTGACGGCTATCAAAGCTCACCAGGTCCCGGGCGGCACCGGCTTCCAGAGTGACGGGGTCTATCGGAAAAGCCTGTAAAGTATAGGCCTCGGCGTTCGATCCCCAGGCTTTGGCAAGGAGGAACAGGTCGTCATTGAATTGCACCAGGTTGTAGATACCCATTTTTGAGCTTCCGTTAAACGGATCTTTTTCCAGTACAGGGTTCCAATGACGGTCATAGCGTGTAAAGGTGGGAGTTTGCTTTCCACCCAGCAGCCCTGATCCTTTGACCTGGAGGGTGATGATCTCATTTCCATGACCTTTTGTTATGTTGGACAGGTAAGGACCCCATACCGATCGCTTATCCACTTCGCTCCAATCGATCAGCGCTTTCTGCGCCATTAGATGAAAACACGTAAAAAAAATAAGTATAAATAAGGATGTCGTTCTTTTCATGGATTATTGGTTTTTATTTTTTATACATGTACTGCTTAACGTTAATGGCTAATTATTATTTTCTCCGCAAGTTGCGACGGCATGCCAGATGTACGATTTCCGAAATCCGGCAGCGGGATCCGTATACCCGTCCAGGTCGGCGGATGCCTACATTTTCATATTACTCATATCCATCCCTCCCATGGGAGAAGACCCTTTCCGGAAAATATACTCGCTTTGCAGCAAATAGGCACCGGTTATCACCACGATGTCTCCCGGCTGCAAGCCAGACCGGATCTCGATAAGACCATCGCCTTCCTGGCCCGTATCAACCATCCTGCTTTTGAAGGTATTTTGCGCCGTCTCAACCCATACCACCGCCATTTTCCCGTTGCGGAGCACGGCGTCGATGGGCAGGGACAGTATTTTTCGTTGAGGATCCCTGATCGTCACATAGGCGGACATTCCTGGTTTTAGCAGGCGATCTTTATTGGAAAGGGTGATCCGGATCAAATTGATCCGGTTGTCAGGGTCAACCTCCGGATTTACAAAGTCAATAGCGCCTTGAACAGGTGGTTTTTCCGGCAGGTCGGGGAAATGTACGATCGCCGCAGCCTTTCGGTCGAACTGCGCCAATTGTGATGTGTACACCTGGGCTTCGGCCCATAAAGTGGACAGGTCGGCCATACGCACAACAGTGCCGCCTTCGGTGACATAATCGCCTTCTTTTACTGCCTGCTCAACGATTGTTCCCCCCGCCGGACTGTAAAAAGTCGTTGTCATGCCGGCCGTACCATTTTTCACCAGTTCAGTCACCTGGGCGTCGCTCATGCCCCATAATAGTAATTTGTTCCTGGCTGCCTCGATCAGTGGATGGTAATCTACGATGGAATTGCCCAGGGCCTTTTGTTTTTGTAAGACTAGCAGGTATTCCTGTTTGGCGTTGTTCAATTCCTCGCTGTACAGGTCGAATAGTTTAGCTCCTTTGGGAATGTAGTCGCCGATATTTTTGAAATAGAGATGATCGATCCTACCACCGATGCGGGCGCTGACGGCGTTTGTTTTGGACTGGTCAGTATTCAGGGTGGCTGTCAGCACCAGCTGGCTTCCCGTATAACCCGGACGAATCGTATCCGTGGTGATATTGCCCAGGTGCATTTGTCCGGGGCTCAGTTTCAGCTGGTCACTATTTTGCTGCTGGCTTTTATGCACGGCGGTCAGTTCCATATGACAGATGGGACATTTACCAGGCTTGGATTCCACTACCTGTGGGTCCATGCTGCAGGTGTAATATATATCCGGGTCTGATGTTGTTGCCTGCTCTTTTTTTTGCCTGCAGGCAAAGAGCAGAACAAGCATCCCCATTACGATGAAAAGCTGTAACCTGTTCATTACTGTTGTTTTACTTTTATAAAGCTTTCGCTGTCCATTAAGAATTGCGCGTCGGTAGCCACGCTGTCCTGCCCATCCAGGCCACCCATCACCTGGATAAGACCATCGGCCAGCATGCCTGTTTGGACGGCCTGCACGGAGAATCCGCCTTGTATCTTCTTTAACACGACGTGGCTTAGCCCGAGGTTCAGCACCGATGTGCGGGGAAGCCACTTCATCTGTGGACTGCTGTGGTGGACAATCGCCTTTACCTGGCTGCCAATAGGTATTTGACGGGTCGAATTGTCAAAATAGACCCGCGCTGTGAGCGTCTTACTATTGTCCCTGAAAACCGGTTCTACAAAATCGATCCGGGCATCAAAGGAATCCCTCGTGGTCTCCGGAAAGATCGTGACAGGCATGCCTGGCTTTATCAATGGCACATCATCCGGGAAAATATTAAGTAGGACCCAGCTATTATCCGTATTGAATAGTTGGAAAATGGTTTGTCCTTTCGTGACATACATACCTTCCTTTACAGGCAATTCCTCCGTGCCCTTCGCAACATCCATTGGTTGCCCGGTATTGACGGCCACTTCATTCATAGCCCCGGCGCCATGGATATGCCCACTATAATCACTGTACAGCGACACCGTATAGGAAGCTTTTCCCGTCCGCGTTACCTGCTCCACCTGCTGCCTGGTCATCCCCAGCAACAGCAATTTCTCCCTGGCTGCATTTAGCAGCGAAGGATTGTCCGGATCGCGGCGGAGAAGGAACAAAAGATCCTGCTGCGCAGTCACCAGCTCCGGGCTATAGATATCCATGATCTTCGCGCCCTGGTGTACATGCTGGAAACGATATTTTACATATAGTTTTTCGATCCTCCCGGAAACCCGCGCGGAAATAGTATGGATCCGCCGGGTGTCATAGTCCACTCTGCCTAAAACATCCCTGTCAATCGCCTGCTTGCCTGTCCGGATCGTAGTCACCGGCACGCTGGAAAAAACAAATGTATTGGTGGGTTTTAGCAAAGTGCCGAGGTCTGCCGTTTCATTGCCTGTTTCGGCCGTTGTGAATTCTTTTTTCACCAGGTCCATTCCGCAGATAGGGCATTTGCCCGGCTGATGGGCGATGACCTGGGGATGCATGGGGCAGGTATAGATCGCGTCCCTGACCGCTGCCACAGGCGGCTTTGCCGGATGGCCCTTGCAGCCCGGGATCAGCAAGGCAGCGGCGAAAACAAGGGCAATTAGCCCTATATACAACTTGTTCATACTATAATTAATTTTGTTCCAGCACTTTGCCCATTTCTACCTGCATGTTCAATAATTCCCGCAATTGGTCCAGGTATTCCAGTTGCGTCATGTTCAGTGTTTCCCAGGCATCCAGCAATTCGTACAGCTCACCTGTATTCTGCTCATAGCTCAGCTGCATTATCTGGTAGTTCTTCTGCAGCGTGGGGATGAGCTTTTGCTGGTATAAGGTCACCTGCTTCTTTTTATTTTCTATGCCTGCCAGGATGCCCGACGCCTGCCCGGCGGCCTCGTTCAGCACCATTAGTTTCTGCTCTTTGAGAGATTCGGCTTTCCATCCCAGGCTTTCGATATTCGCTTTATAGCTTTTAGACGACCAGGATGCTATCGGCAGCTTTACCATTGCCATCAGGCTGTATTGCATGGGTAATCCTCCGAAGCCGAACATATGGTCATACCGGAGGCCGAATTGGGGTTTCAGTTTAGTACGTTCCAGGTTTTGCTGAAGGTGAGCAAGCTGGATGTTTTTATCGATAGCCTTCAGGTCGCTGCGTGCCTGGAGAAAATAGCTACTATCGGCTGGCGGATACTCTTTGATCGCATAGACAGTATCGATAGCAAATGGTACGTCTTTGTTCCTGTTCATTAATGTATTCAGGATGATTTGCTGCTGTCGAACCTCGTTTTGCAGCATGATTCGTTGATTCTCGATCCCCGTCAAAGCAGCCTTTGCTTTATAGTAGGCATTGAGCTTGCCCAGGTTGTTCTTATACCGGATCTCTGCGCTTCGTATCATAAAATCCAGCAGCACGCTGTCTTCATCCAGCACCCGTATCTTTTTTTCAACGATCAGCCAGTCGTAATAGCTTTTCTTCGCGAGGGCATATAGCTCGTTCAGGTTGGCCTGTTTGCTTTCCTTGCTGGCAGCCGACATGGCTTGCATATATTGGGCATTCGCCTCCTGTTCTTTCTTATTGGGAAGCATCTGCTGTACGGAGATCATGTACTGGCCCATACCCGGGGTGCCATCGGCATTTTTCCTCCATAAGGAAGGGTTGTAGGGCGCCATCCAGACACCTGTGCTGAGTTCGGGAGGCTCCCAGCTTCTGGCGCCTTTGGCCGTTTCGTCCATAGATCGGATATCCGCGTCATACATCTTCACCAAGGGATGGCTGGTCTGGATAGCCGACATGATGTCATCCAGTTTCATCAAGGGCTGTGCCAGCCCGCGCGTGGATAAGATGGAAATGATCAATATGATAAATAGTCTTTGCATAGCATTAATGTTTTACTTCCAGCACGTCGATCTTTCCGTGCTTTCTTAATTCGTATTCCTTGCTCATTAAGAAAATGATGGGCGTGACCAGCAAAATATGGATGGAAGAGGTGAATACGCCACCGATCATAGGCAGGACGATGGGCTTCATCACGTCGCTACCGACCCCCGAGCTCCATAGAATGGGGATAAGCCCGAACAGGGCAACGCACACTGTCATTAGTTTGGGCCGCAGGCGTTTTGCGGCCCCGGCCACTACGTATTCGCGGAGATCGGAAGGCGTTATGCTCTCCCTGGAATTGCCCTTTGCCTCTACCAGCTGCTGCATGGCATCGTTGAGGTAGATCACCATGACAATACCTGTCTCCACGGCCAGTCCAAAAAGCGCGATGAACCCGACAGCTACCGCCACCGAGAGGTTCACCCCCCAGAAATAGACCATATAAGCCCCTCCAATCAGGGCGAAAGGTATGGTGATCAGGCTCAGCAGGGCTTCCCGGGCGGAATGGAAGGCGAAATACATAAAGATAAAGATCACCACCAGCACAACCGGTAATATCAGCTTTAAAGTCTTCTCGCCCCGGATGAGGTTCTCGTACTGACCGCTCCATTCCAGGAAATACCCTTTGGGCAGCCGGGTCAGCATTTTATTCAGCCTGTCCTGTGACTCCTGCACCGTGCCGGCCAGGTCCCGGTCGCGTACGTTGAACAGGACGGTGCCCCGCAGCAAGGCATTTTCCGAATTGATCATGGGGGGCCCTTCCGTCAACTGCACATCAGCGACGGCGCTTAAAGGAATGGGCCCGAACTGCATGGTCTGTACGGACAGTCGTTTTAACGATTCAATATTATCCCTAAAATCCTGCGCATACCGGGCGTTGACGGAAAAACGCCGGCGCCCTTCAACGGTAGTCGTCAATTTCATGCCTCCCAGGGCGATCTCAATGACGGCGTTCACATCATCGATGCTGAGGCCGTACCGGGCGATCTCATTCCGTTTGATCGTTATGTCGATGTATTTCCCCCCCGTAATAGGTTCCACATACAGATCCTTCACACCTGCGACGCCCTGCAATTCCGTCTTTACTTTCTGCGCAAAGGCATAGATCGTGTCCAGGTTCTGCCCATATACCTTTACGCCAACGTCCGTGCGGATGCCGGTGGACAGCATATTGATCCGGTTGATGATGGGCTGTGTCCAGCCGTTGGTGACCCCAGGGATCTGCAACTTATTGTTCAGCTCGTTGATGATGTCCTCTTTGGCAATCCCGGACCGCCATTGGGCTTTGGGTTTTAGCAGGATGATCGTTTCCACCATGCTGATAGGTGAGTTATCCGTGGCGGAGTTCGCCCGGCCGGCCTTACCCAGGACATTCATCACCTCAGGGACGGATTTGATGATCTTGTCCTGCACCTGCAGAATTCTTTTCACCTCGGAATTCGAAACATCGGGCAACGTCACCGGCATAAAAAGGATCGAGCCTTCGTCCAGGGGAGGCATAAATTCTCTTCCCAGACTTAGGATCAGCGGGATGCTGATGACCAGGGCAATGATATTGATGCCGATAGTCGTTCTTCTCCATCTGATGCACAGCCTGATCAATGGCTCATATATTCTCTCCAAAAGGCGGTTAACCGGATTGGCCCGCTCGCCCCGGAAACGTCCGGTCATAAAGAAGGAGATCAGCACAGGCGCCAGGGTCACTACCAGAAAGGCGTCCACCAGCATGATAAAGGTCTTTGTATAGGCCAGCGGATGGAACAGCCGTCCTTCCTGTCCTGTCAGCAGGAACACCGGCAGAAAGGAGGTGATGATGATAATGGTAGAGAAAAAGACGCCCCGGGACACCTGCTTACAAGACCTTTCAATGATGGCCAGGCGCTCCGCGAACGGGATGCGGTAGTAGTCTTTGCTTTTAAGTGGGCGATTTCTAAATGCCATACAGCTGTTATTTATTCGGTGAGTGCTTTGCCTGCCACTCCGCCAGGTTCCTGTAAGAGTTTTCCGCCATGATAATGCCGTTGTCCACGATCACGCCAATGGCCAGGGCAATCCCGGTCAAAGACATGATATTGGATGATAAACCAAAAGCATTTAGCAGGATGAAGCTGATCGTAATGGTAATAGGTATCTGGATGATGATGCTCAGGGCGCTGCGCCAATGGAACAGGAAGAGAATGACAATGAGCGATACGGCGAGCATTTCTTCTCCCAGTTTGCCTTTGATATTGGCAATGGCCGCTTCGATCAGGCTGCTACGATCATAGACGATCCTGAAATGGACGCCTTCCGGCAGGCCCTTTTCCACTTCTTTCATTTTTTCTTTTACCGACGTGATCACCTTGTCTGCATTTTCCCCATATCGCATGACGACGATGCCGCCGACGACTTCGCCTTCTCCATTCCGATCGAAGATGCCCAACCGGAGATCACCGCCCATCTGGACCGTACCAATATCCTTTACCCGGACAGGGATCCCTTTGTAATTAGCAAGGGCGATACCTTCCAGGTCCTCTTTATTTTTAATATAGCCAAGGCCCCTGATGATATAGGCCATATCGCTCATCTCGAATTTTCTACCTCCTACGTCATTGTTATTGGCTTTGACCTTATTCATCACATCCATCAGGGAGATATTGTAGAATTGCAGCCTGATGGGGTCAACCACCAGCTGATACTGCTTTTCAAAGCCGCCAAAAGAAGCTATTTCAGCGACCCCGGGCACCGTCTGCAGCCCGAATTTGATGTACCAGTCCTGCAGGGCCCGTTGCTCTCCCAGGTCTATTCCCGGGGCATCCAGGGTATACCACAGCACGTGTCCGACCCCCGTGCCATCGGGGCCAATCGTAGGTGTAACGTTTTGCGGCAATAGACGCTGGGCATAGCTCAATCTTTCCAATACCCGGGTACGCGCCCAGTATACGTCGGTGTTGTCATCAAAAATGATATAGACAAAGCTCATCCCGAACATGGAGGCGCCCCGGATATTCTTCACTTTGGGAATGCCTTGCAGATTGGACACCAATGGAAAAGTCACCTGGTCCTCCATGATCTGCGGGCTCCGCCCCATCCATTCTGTGAATACGATGACCTGATTTTCCGACAGGTCGGGTATGGCATCGATGGGGTTTTGCCTGACGGCAAAGACGCCCCAGGCGAACAGGCCCAGTGCTGCTACCAGCACCACGTACCTGTTGCGGAGGGATAATCCGATGAGTTGCTGAACCATGGGGCTACATTTTCATTTTGTCGTGATTCACCGGCTCTTTCTTGACCAGGACCATACCACACTTCGGGCATTTACCCGGCTTATCGCTGATGACTTCCGGGTGCATGGTGCAAGTGTAATACGGCTTATTCGATCTGGCTTTTTTGTCGACCTTTTTGGCAACGAGCGTCATACCGCATTTAGAACATTTGCCGGGTCTGTTACTGGTGACATCCAGATGCATGGGACAGGTGTACACCGTCTTTGCTGTGTCCATTTTGCCCTTTGGCATCGTGTCCTTAGCTTTTTGTGCAAAGCTGACCAGCGTACCTGTCAGCAGGAGAATGAGAATGAGTAGCTTCTTCATGATTGTTGATTTAATGATGAATGAGAAATTGATTATGGCTTCTTGCTTAGATAGAACAAGCACTTACAGCCCAACGGAACGTCAGGCAATGAATGGGGAGGAATCAATCAAATACGAAAGCTGCAGTTGCGGAGAAATACAGGCACTTTGCCCGGGTTGGGCGGGGCATTGGCGGTAGGATGGCCGACGATATGGGAGACCGCATAAATATCGGCCAGGACAGGAAGACTGGTAGTTATTGTTTCATAAGGAAGGCTGAAAACCTCGTAGGCAGGTTCTGAGTTTTTTTGATCCTTATCGAGCTTAATCTGGGTCTGCTTGTCCTTGCAGCAGCCATCTTTCATCGTCATGCAATGGCCGCCCTTATTGCTTTTAGGCATGCCGCAAAGACCGCAATTCTGGCTCTCCTGGTTTACCAGTCCCCAGGAGAAAAGCTTGCCCATGCAATAGTGCATATGCACCGTTGCCCCCATGGAGGTAGACAGGTAAACGACGGCTAATATGATGGCGAAGGCCTTTTTCATGGAAAACCTGGTACAAAAGTAGCGCTAATTTCCAGATTCTGAAAAAAGCCGCCCGCCGGACAATGCCAGGCCTTGCTTTTCACTTGTAAACATTTGATTTACACTGCCTTTTTATTTGGTACGTTTTATTATATCTTTACCCTGGTAAAACTAACCATCTCCGTGATGCACAAAAACCTTTTAGACTATATCACCAAACGTACTAATTCAACACTTACAAATGATGAGGAAGCTCTGATCATAGCGGCTTTCCAACCTAAAAAACTAAGGAAAAAACAATACTTTTTACAGGAAGGTAATGTGTGTAAATACGTTGGTTTTATTGTAAAAGGCGCTATGCGACAATACAGCATTGACGACAAAGGTGTAGAGCATATTGTACAACTTTTCATTGAAAATTGGTGGGCAAGCGACCGTGAAAGTGCCGTTATGCTTACTCCATCGAAATACAATATTGATGCCTGGGAAGATACAGACCTGCTCATTGCCACAACGGCAGATATGCTGGATCTGATGGCAAAAATACCTTCATTTGGACAAATGACAAGATTAATGGACGAAAGAAGCTTTATCGCTTCCCAGCGGAGATTGAATTCCGCCATTAGTAACACGGCGGAAAAACGCTATCAGGAGTTTGCCGACAACCACCCTCAATTTGTTCAACGTTTTCCTCAACATATCATTGCCTCCTACCTGGGTATTACAAAAGACACGTTAAGCCGTGTGCGAAAACAGGCATTAAAAAAATAAGCCGTCCTTTTATTAATTAATCTTTCCATTTTTCCCTTCCATAGATATTTGTCTACGTTCTTTTTCGTCATTTATCATCGTTGTGAGGCTGGCTTTCGATGCAATTTTACGTAGTAAATCAAACAGGAAATAAAATGAAAAAGAAATTAATAGTAGTAGTTGGAGCAACAGGCTCACAAGGAAAGGGTATTGTAAATGCCCTTGTAAATGAAGGCTCTTTTAACGTAAGGGCAATAACCCGTAATCCCGCAAAATATTCAGGCAAGGCGCATGAAGCCGTTTTTGCGGATTTAAACGATTTGCAATCATTAAAAGATGCTTTTAAAAACGCTTATGGCGTATTTGTGGTAACCAACTTTTGGGAAGGTGCAGACGAAATTGCCCAGGGTAAAAACGCCATTGAAGCGGCAAAAGCAACGGGAATGCAACATTTTATCTGGTCAACGCTTCCAGATGTTGAATTCATTAGTAATGCAGCATTTGAAGTACCTCATTTCACTGGCAAATCTAAAGTGGATGAACTGGTAAAAAGTGCAGGCTTTAAATATACAACATTCGTTCAACCCCCTTTTTATTATCAAAATCTTATTGGAATGCTTGGGCCACAGCCAAAACAAGATGGCACCACGGGCTGGACGCTGCCGATTGACCCAACAAAAAAGGCGATTCACATGTCAGACATTGATGATCTAGGCAAAGTAGTTGCGGGGGCATTTTCGCAACCTGAAAAAGCTGGAAATGGGAATTACCTTTCAATGGCAACAGAGTTGAATAGTTTTAATGATATTATTGAAGCATATAAACAAAATGGCAAAGAGCACAGTTTTTCACAAGTGCCAGCCGAAATGTTCTCAACCTTTTTTGAAGGAGCAAAGGAATTAGCTGAAATGTTCGGGTATTTTGAAAAATACACTTACATGGGGCCGGGTTCAGCGTCACAGATTGAATTAGCAAAAGAGATTGCCACCAATAAATTTGTAACCCTTCGGGAATGGCTAAGTCAAAACAGTTAGGAAAATGAAAAAACAAACAAGTTTTTCGACAAAAGGCAATAGAGCCGAGGTAGGCCCTCTGTCCATCCAACGAATGTTACCTAATCGGTATGCCAATAAAGTTGGTCCGTTTGTATTTCTCGATTATGTTGCCCCCGCCATTAAAGAAATAATAACCAAAAACGGTATAGGGGCACATCCACACCGGGGCATTGCAACGTTAACCTATATCCTCCAGGGTGAAGTAGAACATTCCGACAGTGCGGGTAATAAGGGCAAAATATATTCAGGAGGTGTACAGTGGATGAAAGCCGGAAATGGAATAATCCATGATGAAAATTTAAATTACGACTCCCAAACAGAGAGCAAATTTATTCAGGGCTTTCAATTTTGGATAAATCTACCTGCAAAAAACAAAGCCGAAAAGCCTGCCCATATGGCTGTTCAGGCCAATGAAGTCCCCAAAAAAACATTGCCAAATGAAAGTGGCTGGTTAAAAGTAATAGTTGGTAACTATGAAGAATTGAGTTCGAAAATTCCGGATTATTCCAAGCAATTTTTGTATCATATTCAATTAAATGCAGGCCAGCAGTTTTCGTTGGAAATGGAAAATAAAACAGAGGTTGCCGCATTTTTACCCACACAAAATGTGATGCTGAACAATACGGTGTTTCAAGCAGGTGAATTTATAGCGTTTGATAAAGTTGCCGGAGAAATTGAAATAAAAAACACCTCCCTGACAACTATTGATATCCTATTATTTGGCGGCGAAGAATATGCAGAACCTGTGATAGCCGAAGGGCCATTTGTAATGAGCTCCCAGGCAGAAATTGCAGCTGCCTACCGGGATTTTTATGCAGGGAAATATGGGCGGATCTAACTACCATTTATCATCGTTCAAACCGGCGCCCTATCGTTAACTTTGAATGGATAGTAAACATATTATGCTTGATATTAAATAGATAGATAATGGAAATAGGAATTGATAGTTTCGCTTCGGCCATGTATGGCAGCAAAGCCCTAAGCAGTGTAGATGCGATGGAACAGTTGCTTGACAGGATCACATCAGCAGACCAGGCCGGACTGGATACTTTCGGCATCGGCGAGCACCATAAGAAGGAGTTTCTGGATTCTGCGCCGGCCGTCATTCTCGCTGCTGCGGCTGCCCGGACAAAAAGCATCCGCCTTTCCAGCGCCGTGACGGTGCTTAGCACGTCTGACCCCGTACGGGTATTCCAGCATTTTGCCACACTCGACCTGATCTCCAGGGGCCGCGCAGAAATTGTCGTAGGTCGGGGATCAGCCATAGAGGCCTACCCATTGTTCGGGTTTGACCTGAAAGATTATGACGCCTTATTCAAAGAAAAACTGGAATTATTGCTCATGCTGCGGGACAAAGAGTTTGTTTCCTGGTCTGGTAAGTTCAGACCTGCCTTGAATGATCAACCCGTGTACCCAAGGCCTTTTCAGGAAAAGTTGCCCATTTGGTTGGGGGTAGGTGGCACACCGGAATCATTCGTACGCGCGGGAACGCTGGGCCTGCCGTTGATGGTGGCGATCATCGGCGGCGAAACGGAACGTTTTCGCCCCTTGGTTGACCTGTACCGTGAAGCGGGGCGCAGGGCGGGCTTTACGCCGGAGCAGTTGAAGGTGGGCATACATTCGCCAGGTTATGTCGCGGCCACCAATGAGGAAGCCATTGCGGATTATTATCCGGGGTATTCAGCGCTTTGGACCAGATTGGGAAAGGAACGCGGCTGGCCGCCGGTGACCCAATCACAGTTCAACAGGCTGATCGCCCCCAAAGGTGTATTGGTCGTGGGTGGACCTGATCAAGTGGCTGAAAAATTACTTCGGCATAGTGAAGCTTTAGGCGGAGTGGACAGGTTTACCTTTCAGATGGATAATGCGGGTCTTAGTCACCAGCAATTAATGTCTTCGATAGAACTGATCGGCAGGAAAGTTATTCCTCTGGTAAAACAAAATGGCTGATAGTCAGCCAATAACACATAATCAGCCCGCCCGGGTTTTCCGGTATATTACTGTATATTTGGCCTGGATATGAAAAAAGTCCTGGCTTTCCTGGTCTTACTGTCACACATGAATACCTCTATGTTCCTGCCGCAACTGCCGGAGGTGGATGCATTCGATGCCTTGGGCAGGAAGTTGGATGATATAAATAGCGTGGTGGAATATGTCGGGGTTGTACTTGGTTACGACACCACCGCTGACGATGAAGACGACGATACAGGCCAGGCTTTCCACATCGCCAAAGTGCCTAATTATCTTTTATTCCAACCTGTTTCAATCGTCCGGGTAGAAAATACCCTGCAATGCAATACAACCCATTTTGCAGAATACAGATCCGATGAAATAAAGCTCATCTCCATCGAAACACTGACGCCCCCGCCGGAAGTTCGCGACATTTCTTAGCTGCTCCAATAACTCCCAACTATCAACCTATAATCACTCGAGTCGAGATGAAACGAAGATCCATTAAGCTAAATGGCTTTTCGGCAATGATCGTGCTATTTATCAGTGTTCAGGCGCATTCACAGGACACGATACGTATCACCTTACAGGAAGCCGAACAACAATTTCTGGACAAGAACCTGGTGCTGCTGGCGGAGAAGTATAACATAGACATTGCAAAGGCGAGTGTTATCCAGGCATCACTATACAACAATCCCAACCTATCCCTTACGGGCAATATCTACAACCCCCAGGAGAAAAAACCGTTCGATGTCAGCAATCGGACAGGAGAATACATCATCCAGGTCCAGCAGCTGGTCCGCCTGGCCGGCAAACGCAATAAAGAGATCAACCTGGCAGTCACCAATACCCGGCTTAGCGAAGACCGGTTTTTTGACTTGTTGCGGACACTGAGATTCTCTCTCAGAAGCAATTTCTTCAACATTCATTATACGCTGAACTCCGTAAATGCCTATCAAAGTCAATTGAACACCCTGGAGAAACTGCATACGGCCTACGAAGACCTCCAGGGAAAAGGACTCGTAACGCTAAAAGACGCCCTCCGTATCAAATCCCTGTTATACTCGCTAAAAGGCGAGCAGGCCATCCTGCTGAACCAACTAAACGATCTGCAAGCCGAACTAAGACTGTTGTTACAAAACAATGCGGCTACCTTTATCCCCGTATTTGCGGACGGGACCGATACCCTATCCGCCGCCCTGAAGAAACTCGACCTCCCTGCGCTGATCGACACCGCCTATGCCAACAGGCATGACCTGCAGCTTGCCACTAACAGCCTGCTGTACAGTAAACAAAACTATGCCCTGCAAAGGGCTCTGGCCACGCCGGATATCACATTAGGGGCTCAATTCGACAAAAGAGGAAGCTTTGTAGATAACGCCACCTTCCTGCAGGTAGCGATGGACCTTCCATTCTTCCATCGTAACCAGGGTAATATAAAGGCCGCCAGGATCTCCATCGACCAAAGTCAGACCCTTTATAAGCAACAAATGGGCATCGTCGAAAATGACGTGCGACGCGCCTATGCAAAGGCGCTCACCAGCGATAACATGCTGCGATACGTCGACACCAGGTTTAAGAACCAGTACGAGCGGCTGTTGGAGGGCATTACAGACAATTTCCAGAAGAAGAATATCAGCCTCATCGAATTCACTGACTTTTACGAATCCTATAAGAACAATATCCTCCAGTTCAATCAAATTGAAAACGAAAGGATGCAGGCCATCGAGGCCCTTCAATTTTCCATTGGAAAAACCATCTTCCCTAACTAATACTCCCAAAAAACGACCATGATATCGAAGATACACGACCTCCTTAAAAGGACAAATATGACCGGAAGTAAATTGAATATTCTTATCATTATATGCGCCCTTCTCTCAACCTGCTCGTGTAAAGAAAAAGCGGCTGACGCAGGAGGTAAAACGACATTCTGCCTTACGGATACGTTGGCGAAAAAAGTAGTGATCGACTCAGTAAGGTTAATGGCCGTAAATAATGCCATTACGCTGTCCGGAAAGATAGAAGCCAATGAAGATAAATGGGTAAAGGTCTTTCCCGTGGTTGGAGGTGTTGTGCAAGAAATGAAAGTGCAATTGGGTGACTATGTCAAAAAGGGCCAGACACTGGCCGTTATCAGGAGCAGCGAAATAGCCGACTATCAAAGCCAGCTCACCAGCGCCCAGTCCACCGTACGCATCGCCGAAAAAAACGTCGCCTCGGCCAGGGAAATGTTCAAGTCCAATTTAGCGACGGAAAAAGAGCTGGTGACGGCCGAAACAGATCTCGAAAAGGCAAAAGCCGACTTAAAGCGGATGGAACAGACCAACGCCATCTACGGCTCCAGGGACAACGCCACACAAACGATCACCGCCCCGGTGTCGGGTTACGTCGTGGAAAAAAACGTAACAGATCAGATGCATTACAGAGCGGACGCTACCCAGCCCTTTTTTATAATTGCAAACCTGGATGAAGTGTGGGTCATGGCCGACGTGTTCGAAACGGATATTGCAAAGATCAAGGTTGGCTACGACGCGGAAATAAATGTCATCGCCTATAAGGATAAGACATTCACAGGCAAGGTCGACAGGATCTTTTCGATCCTCGATCCTCAAAGCCGGGTAATGAAGGTCCGGATCAAGATATCCAATAAGGAAAATCTTCTAAAGCCGGAAATGTTCGCGCAGATAAATATACTCTATAACGACAGAAAAAATCATCTACCCGCCATCCCGTCGGAGGCCATCATTTTCAACAAGAACAGGAACTTTGTAATGGTATACAAGGATAAATGCAATATTGAAACCCGTGAGATAGAAGTATACGAGACGATGGGTAACACTACTTATATCAAGAGCGGGTTAGTGGAAGGCGAAAAGATCGTCGCCAAATACCAGTTATTGATCTTCGACGCCATGAACAATTAATCCATTCATCCTTATTTAAGCCCAGCTTATGAACAAGTTTATTTCCGGGATAGTCACATTTTCGCTGAAGAACAGGTTCTTTATATTTTTCATGACGCTGCTGGTCATTGTCGGGGGTATCTGGAGCTATGTCAAAACCCCGTTGGAAGCATTCCCCGACGTCACCAATACGCAGATCATTATCGTAACGCAATGGAATGGCCGCAGTGCGGAGGAAGTGGAACGGTTCGTCACCGTCCCCATCGAGGTCGCCATGAATTCCGTGCAAAAAAAATCCACGCTCCGGTCCATCTCCATGTTCGGCCTGTCTGTCACCAAGATAATTTTCGACGATGACGTGGAAGATTTCTTCGCAAGGCAGCAGGTGAACAATCTCCTCCAGAATATCAGTCTGCCCGAAAACGTAGAGCCCGAAGTCCAGCCTCCATATGGGCCCACCGGCGAGATCTTCCGTTATACAGTACAGGGGAAGAACAAGAGTTCCGTGGATCTGCTCACCGAACAGACATGGGTCATCGACCGACAGCTTCGCAGCATTCCCGGAGTAGCCGACCTGGTGGCATTCGGAGGCGCCGACCGTACTTATGAAATTACAGTCGACCCTATCATGCTGGCTAAATACGATATCACCCCCCTGGAAGTATATACAGCCGTGTCCAAGAGCAATATCAATGTAGGAGGCGATGTCATCGAAAAGAACGGCCAGGCTTATGTGGTAAGAGGCATCGGTCTGCTGGATAACATCAAGGACATCGAGAATATCATCGTAGACAATATCAACGGCACGCCGATCCTGGTAAAAAACCTCGCTACAGTGACTCCCAGTCACGTTCCCCGCGTAGGACAAGCCGGGCTCGACGAGAATGACGATGTAGTGGAAGGCATCGTCGTGATGAGGAAGGGTGAGAACCCAAGAGAAGTATTGAAACGGGTAAAAGCAAAGGTCGAAGAGCTGAACGAAAAGATATTACCCGCCGACATCAGGATGGTGACCTTCTATGACCGCGACAACCTGATGGATTTTTGCACAGAGACCATCAGCCACAACCTCATCGAAGGCATCTTGCTGGTGACCCTGATCGTGTTCATCTTTATGTTCGACTGGCGCACGACGGTGATCGTCTCCATCATCATCCCCTTATCCCTGCTCTTTGCCTTTATCTGTTTAAAGCTAAAGGGCATGACTGCTAACCTGCTCTCGATGGGCGCGATCGACTTTGGTATTATCATAGATGGCGCCGTCGTAATGGTGGAAGGCCTCTTTGTGGTGCTGGCCCATAAAGCGCATGAGGTAGGAATGGAGAGATATAATAAGATGGCAAAATTGAGCATTATCCGCAAAACGGGTTTTAGCCTGGCCAAAGCCATCTTTTTCGCAAAGGTCATTATCATCACCTGCCTGATCCCGATCTTCGCCTTTGAAAAAGTTGAAGGAAAAATGTTCTCTCCACTGGCCTGGACGCTCAGCTTCGCTCTCCTGGGAGCCCTGCTGTTTACGCTTACGCTGGTGCCTGTCCTGACAAGCATCCTGCTGAGGAAGGATGCCAGGGAGAGAAATAACCCCATTGTCAATTTCTTTAACCGCATCGTCATAAATGGGTTGAGAACCACCATGTCCCATAAAAAGACAGCCTTGCTGCTGGCTTTTTCAATCATGGGGCTGGCTTTGTTCTCCTTTAAATACTTAGGCAGCGAGTTCCTGCCCGAGCTAAACGAAGGCGCTTTGTGGGTCGAAGCAAAACTTCCCATGAGCAGCTCGCTCACTGAAACGGTAGGTTTCGTAAGCCAGTTCAGGAAGATATTGAACAGCTTCGACGAGGTCAACGGCGTATTATCCCAGACAGGTCGCAGCAATGACGGCACGGACCCGTCCGGCTTTTATTATGTCCAATGCCAGGTGAATCTCAAATCCAAGAAAGAGTGGAAGAGAAAAATAAGCACGGAGGAGCTGGTGGATGAAATGGATAAACAGCTCCGGCAGTACCCGGGTGTCGTCTATAATTATTCCCAGCCCATCATCGATAATGTCCACGAGGCGGTGGCAGGGATAAATGCCGACCTGGCCGTTAAGATCTTCGGCAATGACCTGGAAAAGCTGGACAAGCTGGCCGATAGCATCTACGGCATCCTCCAAACTGTAAAAGGCATAGAAGACCTTGGCGTCATGCGCAACCTGGGACAGCCCGAATTAAGCATCGTGCTGGATGAGCAAAAAATGGGTAAGTACGGCATTACCACCGCTGACGCCAATTCCGTTATTGAAATGGCCATCGGAGGTAAAAGCGCATCGACCTTTTACCAACAGGAAAGGAAATTCAGCATACGCATCCGCTATCCTGAACCGTACCGGAACAACGAAGAAGCCATCGGCAACCTTCGCCTCCCTACCCTGCATGGCTCGAAGATCCCGCTGAAGGAAATTGCCGAGATCAAGACCATCACCGGGCCGGCCTTTGTGTACAGAGATAAGAATACCCGCTTTATTGCCGTGAAATTCACCATCCGGAACAGGGATATGGGCAGCACGATCGCCGAAGCACAGGATAAAGTAAACAGCAGGATAAGACTGGGCAAGGGATTCAGCATCGATTGGGCCGGTGAATTCGAAAACCAGGTGAGGGCGCAGGCGAAGCTGGCGCAAGTGGTGCCGGTGGTGCTGATACTCATCTTCATCCTCCTCTTCATCAGTTTTGGCAATGCCCTGGATGCGGGGTTAGTGTTGATAAATGTGCCTTTTGCGCTGATAGGCGGCATTCTTGCGCTGCATGTCACCAACACCGAATTCAGCATCTCGGCCGGTATAGGTTTTATCGCCTTATTTGGCATCTGTATTCAAAACGGCGTGATACTCATTTCGGTCTTTAAGCAAAATCTCCATCATAAGATCTCGTTGTCACAAGCCATCTTCCAGGGTGTCGAGTCAAGGATACGACCCGTTGTTATGACGGCTTTGATGGCGGCGATAGGGCTGCTGCCCGCTGCCGTCTCCACGGGCATCGGCAGTGAAACGCAGAAACCGCTGGCCAGGGTTGTAATCGGAGGTTTGGTCAGCTCGACTATATTGACGCTGCTGATCTTTCCCATCATTGTCGAGCTGTTGTACAGGCGGGTGCATGGAAGGAATACGCTGACGGCCGCCGCCGGCTAATGGCGTCGCCTTTTCCTGGGAGAAGGCCCTCATTCGGTACGCAAACTATCCACCGGATTCTTCATCGCCGCCTTCAACGACTGGCCCCCCACCGTGACAAAGGCAATGACCACCGCGAGCAAGCCCGACAGACCAAACACCCACCAACCGATGCCGATGCGGTATGCAAACCCCTGCAACCACCTTTCCATCGCCATCCAGGTCACCGGGATGGAGATGACCATTGCGATCACTACCAGGATGAGGAAATCTTTCGTTAAAAGGAACAGCAGGCTGTGAGCCGATGCACCCAGCGCCTTGCGGATGCCTATCTCCTTGGTCCGCTGTAAAACATTATAAGCCGAAAGCCCTAGCAGCCCAAAACAGGCGATCGCTATAGCCAATAAGGCGAATAGTGCGAACACGGCTCCGAAATGCTGGTTCTCGGTATACTGGCGGCTGAAGAATTCATCCAGAAAGAAATAGGTATAAGGATCATCCGGAAAATGCCGGTCCCAGATGTTTTTAATGGCTTTGATGGTGGCAGCCGGTTCTGCTGCCTGCACTTTGATGGAATAATAGCCGCGCCGGTCACGATATGGCAACAGCACCAGGGGCTGGATCGCTTTCTGCAGGCTTTCGCTATGGTAGTCCGCGATCACCCCGATGATATACAGGGAGTCCATGTCGACCTGGCCTCCTTCCACTAATTGCCCGATGGCCGCTTGCGGTGAAGGAAAACCCAATTCGCGTGCGGCTGATTCATTCAGGACCACGGACCTGCGGTCGCTGACAAAAGACCGGGAGAAATTTCGTCCGGCCACGAGCTTAAGACCGTAGGACCTGATAAAATCGTCATCTACCCCTACCATGAAAAGCGTGAACACATGCCGGTCGGCGCCGCTCATCCTGTTCCAGTCTGTAGACCACAGTATCTCCTGGCCCATTACATTGGAAGAAGCGGTGATGCTCCTTACGCCCTTCACCTGCAAGACCTCACCCTTGAATGACTGGAAGAAGTCCTGGTACGCCGAGTCCGTCAATCCTGCACTGGCGCCTTTCACCACGAGGGTCTGATCTATATCGGCTCCAAGCTTCTGGCTGCGCATATAGTTCACTTGCTTGTAAACAATCATCGTCCCTGCGATAAGGATGATGGAAGCCGCAAACTGGCCCACGATCAGGCTTTTCCGCAACCATTTTCCCCCGGCTGCATTCCTGAACGAACCTTTCAGCACATTCACCGGCAGGTAACGGGACAGCACGAGCGCCGGGTAGATGCCAGACAGGAAGGTGCCTGTGAGGAACAGCGCAGCAAAACTTCCCCAGTAAACTGCAGGCAGTGAAAACAGGAGGTCCAGGGGCCGCCCTATAAATCGGCCGAAGAAAGGGTTCAATGCCAGCGTGACGACCAAAGCCGTCGCCAGGGCCATCAGGTTCAGCAACAGGCTTTCCAGCAGGAACTGCCGGATCAGCTCACGCCGCATGGCCCCCAGGACCTTGCGCACCCCTACTTCCCGGGCCCGCTCCAGCGAGCGCGCGGTAGCAAGATTGACGAAATTGATCCAGGCGATCCCGATGATAAAAAAGGCGATGAGCAATAAATAAGACACGGATTGCCCGTCACCATTCTGCTCTGCTTCCTGTGCATAGTGGGAATACAGGTGGATATCCCGCAGGGGCATTAAACTCAGGGAGAACCGATCGTTATGGCTTTTGTTCTCCGGTAGGTCATTGTAGTATTTGTCGATAAAAGCCGGGAGTTTGGCCGCGAGACGCTGTGGGTCTGTCCCCTTCCGTAGCAGCACATAGGTATAGAAATACGGCCAGCTCCAGCTGGTCTCCACAGGATCGTCCGTCTTGCCATAGGTACCCCTATACTGGCTAAGCGTTGGATATGATATGATCACGCTGAGCTTCAGATGGGAATTGGCCGGAAAGTCCCGGAAGACCCCTGTCACTTCCAGCGGCCGGATGCGGCCGCCATAATGGCTGTTTAATACTTTTCCCAAAGGGTCTTCCTTCCCGAAATATTTCCGCGCCTCCCCCTCCGAGAGAATGATCTTTCCCAGCCCCGTAAGCGCCGTCCCCGGATCCCCTTCCTGAAGAGGCAGGTGGAACATGTCCAGTATGGCAGCATCCGCAAAATAAACCGCCGGCTCCCGCAGCTTTATATTTCGGACGTCATTGGTCAGTAAAAAATCAGTCTTGTAGATCCGGCAGGCATTCTCCACTTCCGGGAAGTCGCGTTTCATAGTGGGCGCTACGGCAGGCATCGCCGCAGCACATGGGACCACCAGCTTTCCGTTCTCATACTCCACATCCTGTACGCGGAAGATCCTGTCGACCTTTTCATGAAAGGTATCATAGCTCCTTTCAAAAGCCACATATTCAAAGATAAGGAGGCAGCATGTGATACCTGCCGTTAGCCCCAGGATGTTCAGCAGACTGTAACCCCGGCGGTGGGACAGGTTGCGGAAGGCGATTCGCAGGAAATTTCTTACCATATTGTAAGGACAAGATACAAAACTAAAGCCCCCCTGACAAAGTCAGGAGGGCTTTTCTGTTTGGTTTCAACGAGGGCTGACTCGTTCGCCGGAGCGAACATCCATTTTGCCTAATAGTTTACAATTAGTCGATTACAAGTCCTCAGGCAGCCAGCAGATTGCTGGAGATGCAGAAAGCTGCATTTGTTCCATAATCCTTACCATTTTCGATACTGATCCTGCCGCCCAGCTTTTCGGCCACATGCTGCACCTGCCTGTACTCCCTGGAAATAGCATGATGAAAATAAGTGCCCACATCCTTGATCCGGATCATCATACGGTCACCCATAGCGATGGCTTCTATGTGAATACACTCGTTTTGCGTACTGTGAATGGCTCCATTCATCAGATTCCAGAGCACATACGCCAGCATGTTCTCGTCTGCGCCGACGAACAGATCGCGGGGAACTTCGTTCAGAACAAGATTATGACGCTTTACCGTCAATGGCAAGAAGCTTTGCACCAACTCGGAGACAAGGTTGTGCAGCGATATTTTCGCGCATGGAATGGCTTGCTCCGGCACCCTTTTCTCAGTCATAAAAAGAATTTATAGCGTAAAAAAAACTGATACAAGCTTAATAGGGTACGGATCAGGTTGGCTTTTCATTCAGAAGTAAGCTAGAAATATTTTAAATCAACTATTGTAGCAAATTAACGACACAGCCATCGACTACCGCTTTTCATGATGTAAAGCAACAACGGAATTTCATTATTTTTTGTCGTGTTCTTTCTACAAGTGCACCTACCCACATAATCTTAAATAGTTGAAAATCATTAAATTATAAGATATTGAAAAAATAAGTAATTTTAAATACCGTATCCGCCTGAAAAGCGTCAAAATATAGATATGGGAACAAACAGGGTGTTAATAGCTGACGATCATACGATCGTCAGATCCGGCATAAAACTAATCATTCAAGACCTTCTTCCATCGACGGTTATTGATGAGGCCTCCAATGGAGACGAAGTAATTTCTTGTGTTAAAAAAAACGATTATGAACTGATCGTTCTGGATATCAATATGCCCGATACGGATTCTATCACCCTGGTTACTAACCTGCTTGCCTACAGAGAGCATTCAAGGATCCTTATTTACAGCATGAATTCGGAAGAATTATATGCGAAAAGATTTATCAAATTGGGCGTCCTTGGATATCTGAATAAGGAATCCAGGGCCGAAGAGATAAGAAGAGCCATCACTTGTGTATTAAAGGGAGATATTTACATCAGCAAGAAAGTCAGAAAAGACCTCAGCGAGGATATGCTCTCGAAAAAAGGTGCGGACAACCCTTTTGAAAGGCTCTCGGACAGAGAGATCCAGACTGTCAAATACTTACTGCACGGTTATTCGCTCCTGGAAATTAAAAAGATACTGAATATCCATTCCTCCACAGTCGGAACATATAAGACTAGAATATTCGAAAAGCTGAAAATAAAGACGCTTCGTGAGCTGGATGAACTGGCCAGGATGTATCAATTGGAAATTTCTAAACTTTGAGGCTCACTACCACCGTCGTGCCGCCTGCAGGTGCTGAATCTATCTCCACTTCTCCATTTAATTTTCGTACAAGTTCCATAATAAACCGGTATCCAAATGTAGTGGCCGTCCCGTTTATTTCTTTTTCACCGAAAGATTTTATCTCCGATATTCTTGAAGCAGTCATCCCCTGCCCCGTATCTTTCACTTGTATATGCATATGTCCATCCTTTTGACTGGCGCTGATGCAAATGCTTCCGGATCCGGTGTATTTAATGGCATTATCAACCAGGTTCCGGACAACGATAGCAAGTATATTCTTGTCTGAAATCAACACCAGTCCGGGCGGAATATCGCATTTGAAGTCTAACCCCTTTCTAAGGGCGATGTCCCTGTAAAGTACAGTAGTCTCTTTTATAAAATCAAGCAACATAATATTTTCTTTCCTGATCGAAAACCCCTGCTTCTGACTATCGTACCAGATGAGAAAATCAGTGCTGAACTGGCAGATCCTGTTGCTGGAATCCTTCAACAAAAAAAACAGTTCGCTTAACTCCTGACCGCTGAACTTGTGATAATTCCTTTGCAAATGGTCGATCATAAGGGCCTGTGAAAACATGGGGGACCGCATGTCATGCATGATAACAGAAAGCAGCCTTTCTTTTATCAGCGTACTTTGCTCCAGTTCGGAAGTTCTTTCGTCTACTTTCATCTGCAGCCGCCTATTCTGTTGCAGAAGTATCCTGGTCCTTAGTTTATACAAAAGGAACAGCAGACTGCAGGCCGCCAGCGCCAGCAACGAATAGAAGATCCAGGTATTATACCAATGGGGCAGCACTTCGAAAATTATAGCCATATTAGTGAACTGATCTCCCATGGTACCATAATTCTTTCTCACCGAAAGCTCATACTTCCCATAAGGCAGCCTGTTGATCGTGATCCTGCCATCCCTGTTGACTGGGAACCATTTTCCTCCCTTGGATTCAAGCTTATATTCAAGTTTCAGGTTCTCTTCCAGCCCATAGAATGGAGTAGTGATATCTATAACGATCCGCTGGAAATCAGGCTTTAAGCTAAGGTGCTTCCTGTGATCGAGTTTCAGCGAATCGACGAAGAAATCATCCACAAAGATCTCACTGTCTGGCATATCCGGATGCACCATGCGGGGATTAAAATAAACGATCCCGTCGAGGGAGGGAAAGTAAAAATTCCCTTCATCGTCCACCTGTGACGCAGGATTACATCCTCCGTTGAACTCGTTGGTATTAAACCCGTATGATTTATCGAAATAGTAATAAAACAAGCTGTTATTCCTGCCGATCGTAAAGTCATCCAGATCCTTTTTCCTGGCCCTGAACAATCCATGGTTAGTATTGATCCAGAAAAAACCACTGTCGTCCTCCAGGAAAGTATGGGCGGTAGACAGGTAATTCTGCGGATCCATAGGCAGCGCAATGAACTGGCCCTTTAGATACTTATAATATCCATTCCCGTAGGTGGATACCCAGATGCTACTGTCCCTGGCCCTGTAAATATTCCGGGCATATATATGGGGAAGAACAGGCTTTTCCCAGATGCTATCCTTACCAATATCATAAGCGTAAATGCCATCCCGGGAGGTGATCCATAATGTCCCTGGTGATACTTCCGCAATCGATTCAATATTATGAGTGACAAACGGAGGATATCGCTTAAAAACATATTGCAGCTTGCCACCTTCTATTTTTAACAGGGAAGTAAGCGTGCTAACCCAGACAGTATGCCTGCCATCTTCAATAATGCAGCCAATATAGGAGTCCAGGGGAAGGCTATCCACGGATAACTCCCGGGAAAAACTACTGTCATAAATATGCAATCGCTTTCCCCTGCTTAACCAGATCGATCTATCGCTCGCCTTATAAAAACAATTACCGTCGGGCCGCAGATCCCCTTTAAATAAAAGATGGTTGTTCCCATTGCTTTTATCCAGGATCCCGTTCTGCGTAAGGATCTTCTTTCCGGGAAGCAAAAGGAAGGCCTTAAAAGCATTATCGAGACGATCGGAGGAGTTAAAGGTTACTGTCGTGAATAATTTTCTGGTAACCACAATAAATCCCGTAGTGACGGTGGCAATAAAAAGCCGCCTGTTTTTCCTGTCGAACAGGAAAGAGGTAGGGATCAGTTTGTCCAGGACCTTCAGGTCCTGAAAAATAAGTTCTGCTCTCACGACGTCATTGTGGAGGCTTAATTCATAAATATCATTCTGTTGCCTTATTATCACCTGGTCCCCGCCGGGGCCGATCCTAAGATCGAGCCCGGGCATGGAAAAAACATTCTTTAGCAGGGTGGATAATGTCCTGTCCACCTGTAAGGTGGTCTCCCTGCCATGTTTAAAAAAGCGCCGTTCCCCTTTATCCGAGAAAACACAAAATATTCCGTTGAGGAAGAAGAAATGAACGTTGCCATCCTTAAAACTCACTGGTAATTTGTTCACTTCGGCGGATACATTGTTGAGGTAATACCATTCGTTCAATCTGTCACGAACAACTATTTCATGGTCGTTCAGGACCGCGAATGTCTCAGATGCACATAAAACATTCAGGAATACGGTGTCAATACCGTTCCTGGACCTTGCATAATAGTTGAACAGAGGCGTGCAATCAAAAATGCCCTTTGAATTAATATGGAGAAACTTATGGGGGATACGTGTTCTTGCGGTATCGACAACCACGTTATAATCCTGCCCCACTTTATAAATTTCAGACGGATCGAAGGATGAACCCAGCAGTACTTCCCTTTGCGCCGATTCGGCGATGACGGAGAACCGGTTGGATCTTATAGCAGGCGTATTGGACTTATCGTATATTCTGAAGCGACGGCCGTCAAATCTCACCAGGCCATTCTGCGTGGTTATCCATAGGAAATTATTTTTGTCCAACAACAGGCCGGTGGCGCTGTTTTGAGGCAGACCATTCTCGCTGTTGTATTGTTTGACATCATAATTGTTCCTATCCGCAGAAGAGAGATCGCTCCCGCTGTTCTGAGCCTGCGCCCATTCGACACCTATTCCGATAAAACAGAATAGTAACAAGAATTTTCTCCTCATAAGCTGGATGGCAAACTGTAGTAAATTTACTACAAATTTGCAATAATACTCTTAGTATAGAGAAAACCCGCATATATTTATACGATTAATAATCAATATATTACATTACCCACCGGTTCTCCCCTGCCCTCAGCTGGTATCTCTTCCCCTTCCATAAAAAGACACCAGTCGTCTTTTCAGGCAAATCTATCTTTATCGTCCATTTTCCTTTATCCAGGCCATATGCAACGGCAACCTTTCCATTCGGATGGGGTATCTCGCCGCTTACATTGGCCAACTCTCCCAAATGCGGCTCAATTTTTATTTTACGGAAACCTGGCGCATCGCTGTCGATGCCCAGCACTATCCGGAAGAATTCAATATTGGGACTGGCGCCCCAGGCGTGGCAGTCGCTACGGCTGTTTGGCAGATCGGATATTTCAGCCCAGGTGGTTAATCCCATTTTGATATTATCCCTCCAGACATCGAGCCATTTGAGGTAATCGTCTCCAAAGCCGCCCGCCACCAGCGCCTGGTGCAGGTAGTACTTAAAGTAGATGGTGCATTGGGTCAGGGTGCTATCTGTCAAAAGCCCTCTGCATACCCCGGGCATGTCCGCCTTGCTCACTAATCCCGCCAATATCGCCAGCGCATTGGCATGCTGCGAATAGACGTCTCTTTCCTTCGTGTCCGCATACAATTTCCTGGCCGTATTCCAGTATTTGGCCTGGATGGTTTGTTTCAGCTGCGCCGCTTTTTCCCGGTACAGGGCAGTATATCCGGCCATGCCCATATTGGATTCCAGTTCGGCTGCCCACTGGTAGGCCATCAGCAGCTGCAGATCAAGAATGGCAGAACTGCCATCGCTGCCTTTTGGAGGCTGCGCGAAATCCCATCCTTTGCCACCCACCCAGTCGATAAAAGTCCAATAGGGAGTGCCTATCAACGAACCGTCCGCCCCCTGGTATTTAGTGAAGAAGTCCAATACAGCGCGCTGCCCGGCCAGCTTTTCCCTGATAAAATTACTGTCAGCCCTATACATCCAGTAATCGTGCAGCACACCGATGTACCATAAAGAAAAGGTGGATATGATCTGCGTGCTATGGGTAGGCCACCTGCTTTGCGTAGCTCCCTCCGGAATGCGTGAATGGTCCATCAGGTCAATGGCATTGCGCGCCAACCGGTCGTCCCCGCTGTTGTAGTAGCTGACCATTGCCTGGATGCGCGTATCACCGATGTACTGCAATTGCTCATAATAAGGACAATCGAAATAGGTTTCCATGGCGCATAGCCGGGCAGTCCTCCACCCTATTTCCAGGATCTTCCTGATCTCCCTATTGTCGGTGTTGAACGCCGCGTTAAATTTAAAAGGATAGCCTGTGAAAATGCCATACAGGTCATCCAGCACCAGCGGCTCATTTTGGGTATGCACCGTTACAAGGATATAACGAAAGCTTCTCCAGTAAAGGGTCGTAAAAGATTGGCCCGCGCTCCCGTCGGAGATCAGGCTGTCCTTTCGCCCGTTGAAGTCTTTGCCTTCCACATCATTCCGGTTGCCTTTACGGTCGCCGTACTTCTTTACATCGTCAAAGAGCGATTCAGCATATCGCATTGAAACACCGGCATCCTTGCCTTTGCTGAAATGTAAGTTTATATACGCGCTGGTCAGGTAGGTTTGATCCAGGAGGAAAGAGACGGTAGCGTTGGCAGGGATAGTAACGGGTGTTTTCGATGCCGGAAATGCGGAAGGAAGCGATATTCCCATCGCTTTACGCACCACAGGTATTCGCTGATACGTCAGTTCCATCTGGGGCAGCGACGAAGGCACCAACATCCAGCCAAATCCGTCACCTGAACCCTTGGCACGGCCCTGGAATAAATTAGCCGCAAAAGGCCAGCTGCTGTCATCAAGATCAACAGCCGTCCAGCCTTTAACGGATTGGTTCATATCCACCAATTCCCCTGTACTGGCAGCAAAAAAACCCGTAATAGGCTGATATCCCTTATCCCGGATGCATTTCCAGGTGTCATTGGTGTTCAGGATCTCCTCACGGGAAGAGTTCCCTTGTACGATGAACGCGGTCCTCACCGTGATCTGTGCCTCCGGACGGCTTTCAGCTTCGTTATATACCAGCGCCGCCACGATGTTCTTTCCTGCGACAAGGTAGGGTGCGAGGTCCACTGTTTCATAGTTCCAGTAATAGGTATCTCCCCGCGCCGGCCCCAGGGACACCAACGTGCCGTTGATATACAATTTATACCGGTTGTCAGCCGATACATGAATGATAAAACTGGCAGGCCTGGCGGCCAGGTCGATATTTTTCCGGAAATAATAGACCCCATACTCATTTCCGGGGTCATTCGGCGCGGCAATCCAATTGGCGCTCCATGGCCTGGTTTGAGCTGGCAAAAAACCAAAAAGCCCTAGTAGGAAACCAAAAAAAGTATTCATTATTATGTTAATTTTAGGTTGTTATGTCAAGATCGATCCTCAAAGAGGCGCCGCCATTAACGAAGTCAGATTGTTTCTCTCTGTTTGCCAGGTATAAAACAGAGTTTGACTTTCCTGTGCATTACCATGAAGAATATGAACTGAATTTCATCGAAAATGCCAAGGGTGTCAAACGGATCGTGGGAGACAGCGTGGAAGAGATCGAGGACCTGGAGCTGGTGCTCATCGGCCCAAATATCCCCCATGCCTGGTTTACCCATAAATGCAAGACAGAGATCTTTGAAATAACCATCCAATTCCATCGCGACCTTTTTCATGAGGTCTTTCTCAAAAGAACACAGCTTAGTTCCGTGAGAAACCTCTTCGAGCAGTCGCTTAAAGGGATCCTTTTTTCGAAAGAAACCATCCGGCATCTCGCTCCACGGCTTAAAGAACTGGAGCACAAGACCGGTTTCGACTCCGTCATCGAACTCATGTCCATTCTCAACGAGCTGTCGCTGTCCACGGGCTCTCGCTGCCTATCCGGCGAAAAGATCTACAACGCGGATTACATCTATATGGACAGCCTACGCATGGAAAAGCTCATTGAATTTATGAATGCCCATTTCAGCCGACCCATCCGCCTGGCGGAGGCAGCGGACCTCGTCAATATGGCCGAGACGGCTTTCAGCCGCTTCTTCAAGGCAAAGACGGGCGTAAATTTCGTTGACTTCCTGAACGACATACGCCTCGGTCATGCCTCCCGGCTCCTCATCGACACCAAGGATCCCATCACGAATATTGCCGTCTCGTGCGGCTTCACGAATATCTCCAATTTCAATCGCACGTTCAAACGGGAGAAAGGCCTTACCCCTAAAGACTTTCGTGCCAAACACGGTAATGTTGGTGAAAGGGTTTTCTTCTAACTGACTTTTTTGATCCGGATCGTATGCTTGCGCGGCTGGTTGACCAGGTAGATCTCGTTCACCAGTACATCCATTTCCTTTTGCCAGCTCCGTCGCACCGCAGCATAACGCGCAGCACGATAATTATCCTTCTTCGAGGCTACAAACCAGTTTTTCTCAGCAGTCACATTGAGGGAATCCATAGCAGCCCCATTGTCGGAAAAATACAGGCCGTTGTCCCGGAAAAAGTTAAACTGCAGCCAATAATAAGCCCTTAATTTGGATTCCAGTTCCATCCTTTCCTCATTCAGCCACAGCACCGCCATCGCCTGCTCATATTCCGGGGTGTTTTTCACCAGGGCCAGGTTGATCCCTCCCGAAAGTTGATCTCCCGTCCATTTCCCCACCTGCACCTGGTCGATCGTCAATGTATATTCGCCGGCAGCCAGTCCCCCGACAGTCAGCATCTCCCGGTTCATCTCTTCGTTGAAGGGTACGACATCCAGCGCTCCTGTCTGTCGCTGCGGATTATCCCGAAGTCTGGGGATGCTATCCTGGGGAAAAGGCAGAGATCCGGCCAGGTAGTCCACCTTCACCTCTCCGGGCACAACGGTCAGGCCGGACAGCTGACAATTCACCGCCTTCCCTATCTTCTTTCCCGCAGCATCGATCACTATTTCCGCCACCGGCTTACCCGCCAGTCCCTGTGCTTTTAAGAAAAGATAGGCCATTACGAAATGCCCCGCATTACCGGGATGGATCCGGTCGGGGCCGGTGAGCGTAAATGTCGAATCCCTTTTCTGTTCGCGCAGGGTAATTGCGGTCATCGGATGAAAGAAATCCACCATTCCCCAGTGGTTGGCCCTGGCAGCACTTTGCTGGAAAGCGCTGATCTCATCCATCGCCAGGCTCTTTTTTGGGAAATAGTTCTTTGGGTTCTTCACCGTCTCATCGTAAAGGGAAGAGGTGATCAGTACCTTTTTTGCTGGTGTGTAAGCCTTCAGCTTTTGTTCGATCGTATCAAAGAACAGCCGGCTTTCCCTGACCCTCTCCTTCGCAGTTGAGTCGGCGTTGGAAGACAAGAACTCATAATATCCGGAGTCGTTCATGCCGAAGGTCAGACAGATGGTCGTCGGCTTCTTCGCAAGAACATCGTCGTCCAGGCGATAGAGCATATTCTTTGCCCGGTCGCCGCCGATGCCGCAGTTGTAGACCGTGATGCGCCGGCCCGGGTAATGAAGCATATAATAGAGCCATACGTAGGACTCATAATAACCCGCCTCCGTGATGCTGTTGCCCACGAAAGCAACCCTTTCGCCGGTCTCGAAAGGCTTCATCGGCATTAAGGCGTCTGATGACACCATGGTCTGCGCAAAGGCTGAATGCTCTCCGGCGAACAACGCCACAACAAAAAGCAATTTTCTATACATGTTCGAATTTTATCGTTCTGATGCCGAATCTTGGGACGGTGATCGCTATCCAGCGGCGTCCTTTCTTGTCTATATGGATCTGCAGCTCCCTGATACGATGGCCGTCAAGCTCCACTTCTATCGCGCGCTTCGCTTCAAATCCAAGGTAAACAGGCAGTATAGGGCTTTTCGACTCCGCATTGAACACCCGTACGGTGAGATCTTTGCCAGACGTAGTTAGGGAGGAAAACTCCACTCCTTCCACGGTCTGCAGCAAAGATCGGTCTCCGCCAGTCCGGGCCGGAGTCACCAGCAGCGGTTCATTCCATTTTGTTCCTTCCGTCCAGATGCCCGCCCGGTCCCACTTGCCCGCGTGCGGTATCAAGGCATAGTTCAGCTCTGAAGCGCCGCTGATCTGGTAGTCCCTGTAAAAGATGCCGTTGCCGGAATATTGTATGGTCAGCCCCAGCGGGAAGTCCTGGCCATGGGCATAGCTCGTCGTATGGTCGCAAAGCAGGGCCATCCCGTATTCGCCTGCCCCGTCGGTTACGTCAACCCAGTTCAATAGTACGTTGTTCTTGATGCTGTCCCATCGATTGTAAAATGTATTGCCGAGCCTGCTTTCGCAGACATCAAAAGGCGCGTTCTTAAATACTTTTTGCGAAGAGAGGTTCAGCGGGAACAAAGCCAGCAGCTTGTAGCGGTCGTCGTAATAGGCTTTTCTGACTTCTTCGTTTTTCGGAACCTCGAAATATTCTCCGATGGCCGTATTGCCTTTCCAGTCGATCTTCAAATGCAGGTCGACCCGGCGTTGTCCTTGCCGGACCGTCAGCACCTGGCTGAAGGGATGGCCGGCGATCAGGCCCCGGATATCGACACTTATTTCTTCGGGCCTTTCTTCCAGGATGCGAACCTCCGCCGCCGCCTCGGCGCTCGACCGCATTCCGCCGTCGTTGTAAAAATTACCCCTTAGCTCGTTCAATCCTTTCCCCCCTTCGACGAACTCTTTGTTGCCCAATTGCTTTGCGACCCAGCTGGTGATGAGTCCACCTCTTGCCGGATCGATCCTTATCCTGTAAAGATCAGTCTCGATGCTATAGTCGCCATTGCCCAGCCGCCGCAGCGACGCGCCGGACCTGAGGGTTTTTATTGTATTCAGCCTGTAACTTGCATATCCCATCGGCGGAACGTTTGCCAAAAACCGCCTGTCTCCATAACGTACATATTCATTTCTGGGGGTTGCCGTTGTATTATATACCCTTACGTAGTCTCCTGCTCCACCCGACAATATTTGCAGATCGCGCTTCGCGATGCTGTCGCAAACAGCGTTGGTATAGTCCGTCCACCGGACAACCTTATCCGCCCAGGTATCACCCGGCTTGCCATTGTAGGGAACGATCCAGCAATCGTGATGCTGCGATAGCAATAAAGTCCTCCACGCGGCAGCGAACGGGTCTTCCGGCCAGGCGACATCCTTCCAGGCCCCGGCCAGCGCGGCTATCTTTTCCGTCATGATCACTTCGTTTTCCGACGATCTGACCTCCCTGGCAATTCGCTGCAAGACTTGCGCCCCCCACATCAATCCTACCTGCACATCCTCCTGCGAGAAATTCCAGCGCCGGTCCGCCCTGGCGTTCGTTCTGTTTTCGATGTACCCTCTCCACGTCTCATACACCGTCGGCCGATAGCCACCGCCTTTCAGCCAGGGACCAAAGTCCCAACCCGCATCCTGCAAACACATGCCGGCGGGGTGCAGGATACCCGCATGCAATGCGCTCATAATATAACCTGAATCATTACCCGATGCAATGGTCTCCCAGATACTCCGGGGCTTCAGCGCCTCGATGCCATATCTGGGTACAGCGAGGATCGATGACCCATCGGGTCCGACCCAATCGATCAACTCTCCCCCAAAGGCCCGGGTATAGCCACCCCAGCAGGTGTTCGGGTTCTTTAACGAAGCATATTTGAACCCATACGACTTCAACAGCTGCGGCAAGGCGCTGGTGAAACAGGGCTCCTCCGAAGAATAAGTGGAAAAGATCATCCCGGGGAAGTGCTGACGAAGCTTTTGTATCCCGTAATGGAACTGGCGGATAATGCTTTCCCCGGATATATTGTACATATAGCTTTGGCCGTAGGCAGGGTTCACATATTCTATGCGTCCCTGGGAGGACTGGTCGGCCAGCAGCCCGCGGAAAGCAGCATAAGCAGCAGGGTCCGAAAGGGCGACGCTGTCCCACGATTCAGGCTCCAGCTCCAGGTTGATCTTCCAGTCAGGATGCTCAGCCAGCTTGTCCACCATGAACCGCGTCTGCCAGGAAGGAAGGTGCCCGTAGATACCGCCGTGATAGCCGTCAATGAAAAACGCTTTCTGCGCCGAGGTCCGGAGCAAGGTAAAACAAAGGATCGCAGTTGCCAGTCTCTTCATCTTAATTAGTTTTCGGTGCAGGCTCGGTCCAGTTGTCCGTCCGGAAGGGGATCACCGGCCAGCCTGCACCGTTATGTAGGGTCGTAACTGGATAGTTCGTAAAGGCATATCTGACCGCCACGGGCCGCCTGACCTTTTCGGACCAGGCCAGGATCTGGTCGCCTTCGATCCTGGCCTCCGCCGGATAGAACTGCTGGTCCGCGCCTGCTATCATAAAGTGAGTAGGATTTCCGCCATCGTCGGCGGCCAGACCGCCGCTGGTCGTACCGGGTTCGAAGAATAGCCTGATCTTTTCCCCTTCCACCTCCATATGCTGGTACTGCGGGCCTCGCCAGACCGTATCCAGCCGGCCATAGGTCCTGTTAAGCGCTGTCCTGGCCAGCCGGATGCCAATAGGCTTCTTGTTGTGGGGATGCAGATTTTTCGCTTCCCCCACGTCGATGGTCGTGATCATGGCCGTATTGTTCAGCGCCGACACTTTTTCCTGCGCCTCCCTGAAAAAGGCATAGTCCGCCAGTACGGGATCTTCCTTGTCCAGGAAGAAAGGCGCGACCTGCACATAATAAAAAGGCAGGTCATAATCTCCGAACAGGTCCCGCCAGCTCTGTATCAAGGTCTGGGTCAGCCGGGTATAGCTTTTCCTTTCCTTCCTGTTAGCCTCTCCCTGGTACCAGCAGATCCCCCGAAGGGAAATATGCCTCAACGGGTAGATGATGGCATTGTACAAAAGGAAGGGCCGGGTGACCTTTTCAAAGCTGAAGCCCCCGTTGATGGCCTCTTTCGACCTTGGGCTGTTGAGATAGGGCTGCAGATATATATGGTTGAGCTGTGTGTCCGCCATCAATTTGGGCTGCGGCACATAGGCCTGCGCAGCGCTGGCGCCGATGCCGGAGAAGATGACCCCTACTGGCACGTTCAGTGTCTCCAGCAATTCCTTTCCGAAATAATAACCCACGGCGGAAAAATCCCTGGCCGTCGCAGGGTTGCATTCCACCCATTTCCCCGCAAAGGAATCGATGGGGCTTGCGCTGAAATTAAGCCCCACATTCAACAGCCGGAGATGCGGGTGTGCGGCAGCGGACACCTCCCTGGTGGAATCCGTCACTTCCTTCATGCTGAACTGCATATTCGATTGTCCGCTGCAAAGCCAGACCTCGCCGATCAGGATATTATGGAGCACTTCCTGTGAAGCTCCGCTGGTGACCTCGATATTATGTGGCCGGTAGTCTCCGGCCCGGATGGCCGGCACTTCAACGATCCCTGCAAAGCTGCCGGACCCGTCAGCCCTCACCGTCACGCCATCTGGCATCCAATCAGGCCGGATCTGCACCGTAACGCCGGCCCCGGCCCGACCCCAAACAGTGAGTGGCCTGTTCTGCTGGACCACCATATTATCCTGCAACCCGCTGCCCAGCTGTAAGCCGTCGGCATAGCAAATATTCGCAACCAGGCCCAGCCCCATCCACAGTAAAATGATTTTTTTCATAACTATTCTCCAAATGTATCGTCATTATTTTGTTGTCAAAGAGAAAGGTTTATCGGCGTCCAAAATACCGCGCTCATAGGTGGGTTTATCGCTCATCTCGAAATGCAGCACGCCGCCTTCGACAATGGCGGAATGAGAGATCCAGTTATGAGTATATTTTTTCCCGTTCAACGTTGCGGAGTGAATATAGACGTTCCTGGTATCGTTGCCCTTCGCCTCGATGACGAATTTCTTTCCGTTCTCCAGCGTGAGCGTCACTTTCGGGAACAAAGGACTTCCCAGCACGTATTGATCCGTTCCGGGACACACCGAATAAATACCCAGCGCACTCAAAACATACCATGAGGACATACCCCCCTGGTCTTCATCACCGGGAAATCCTTTTTCAGTAGCGTTATAAAGCTTGTCCATCACTTCCCGCACCCGGGTCTGCGCCTTCCACGGCTGCCGCGCATAGTTATACAGGTAGATCATATGCTGTATTGGCTGGTTCCCGTGCGCATACTGGCCCATGCCCGCCACCTGCATCTCCTTCATCTCATGGATCATCGTTCCGTAAGTGCCGTATCTCACTGTGTTGGGGAGGGTAAAAACCGAGTCTATTTTGTCCGTGAATTTCTTTTCGCCGCCCATCAGGTCGATCAAACCCTGCACATCGTGAAAGACAGACCAGGTATAGTGCCAGGCATTGCCTTCCGTATAAGGTCCGCCCCATTCCAGCGGATCGAAATTGTCAACCCAGCTCCCGTCAGTTGTCCGGCCCCGCATGAAGCCCCTGGTGCTATCAAACACATTCTTATAATTATACATCTGCCGGGAAAAGGCGGATGCATAAAAAGGTTTGCCCGTCACCGTTGCCAGTTGGTAGCCGCAGAAGTCGTCATAGGCATATTCCAGTGTCTGCGCGGTGGAACCCTGCGATGCAGGATAAGATACATAACCCATCTGAAAGTAGTCCTTCCAGCCCTGCCTGCCATTGGCGCCGCCCCAGGGCCCTTTATTAGTGGCTTCGTGATAATAGGCCTTCAATGCCGAGTCAGGACTGAAGCTGCGAATGCCTTTTACCCAGGCATCTGTCAGCAGCGATATCGCGTGGTTTCCCAGCATCCCGCCCGTCTCCGATGGGAATGACCAGGCAGGCAGCCATCCGCACTGCTGCTGCGCCGCCAGCAAGGCTTGCATATACCGGCCTTCCATCCCGGGATGCAGGATAGTATTCAGGGGGAACTGGCTCCGGAATGTATCCCAAAAACCGTTGTCGGTATACATATATCCTTCGTGTATCGCTCCGTCATAGGGGGAATAATAATATGGTTTTCCACTTTTATCATATTCGAAGAACTGATGTGAGAACAGGTTCGCCCGGAACAGGCAGGAATAAAAGGTCGCCTTCTGCGCTTCCGTACCGCCTTCCACCAGCACGCGATGAAAAAGATCATTCCAGGTTTTCATTGCCGCCCGTCTCGTCTCATCGAAATTCCCGTATTCGCCCAGTTCGCGGTCCAGCGTCACCTGCGCCTGTTCAGGACTGATATAAGAAGAGGCGATCTTCACCTGCACCACCGCCCCTTTCGCGAACTGCAGCCACGCTCCGGCCCCCTTGCCTTCCTTTTCCACGCTGTCTTTCAGGGTCGTATTCCCGACATTCTCCCAAGTGCCCCAGCTGACAAAGGGCTGGTCAAAATCCAGCACAAAATAATTTCTGAAATTCGCGGGCGCCCATCGGGCGTTATTTACCCAGCCCGTGATCCTGTGCTGCCAGGGGAGTATCCTTACACCGCTGAGCCGGATATAGCCATCCAGGACCAGGTAGCCGGCGCCGGTATCGGGGAAGCTGAATCTCATATGGGCCCCTCTTTCCACGGGCGTAATTTCCGTCCTGACGCCATTGTCAAAGCTGACACTATAGTAGTCGGGCCTACCGGTCTCCTGTTCATGGTGAAATGACGCCGCCCGCTGGTCCTCACCCACCACCAGCTTGCCGGTCTCCGGCATCAGGGTAAAAACGGCATAATCACCGACCCACGGGCTGCACTGGTGGGCCTGCCCAAATCCCCGTATCTTATTGGCACTATACTGATATTTCCACCCCTCTCCATTCTTACCCGTTTGCGCAGACCAGGCATTCATCGCAAAGGGCAGTGCAGTTGTCGGATAGGTATTGCCATTGCTTAGGCCAAAGTCCGAATCGGTGCCCTGCAGCGTATTGGCGTATCTCACGAGATCATCGGTTGCTTCGACGCCCCATTTCACATTGGGTTTGGGTCCCATTTCCAGCTCCAATATGCCGCCGGCGGCTATGTCTGCGTGGTCAAGCCAGCATCTGTTATACTCCCGGCCATTCAGCCAGGCTCGCTGGATATAAATATTGGAAGGTGCATTGTTCTTCGCCACGATGGCAAATGTCCCTCCCTTTGCATAACGAGGGTCCAGCTGCAATTCTATCCTTGAAAACACGGGGCTGGTGATCTCATAGCGGGTATCGCCCGGGCATACAGGATGAATGCCCGAAGCCGCCAGTACATACCAGGCCGACATCTGGCCGACATCCTCGTTCCCCACCAGTCCTTCCACGCCATTGTGGTAAGCGCGCGCACAGATCTTGCGGCTCCATTCCTGTGTCAGCCAGGGCGCACCCAGCCGGTTGAATAAAAAGGGAACATGGTGCACAGGTTCGTTGGCGTGATTGTAATAGTCATTCCACAACATATTGTCCGGCGTGCCGTGAAAGAAACGCAGCAGATCGGCGATGACGCTGTCCCTTCCACCCATCAGCCTGACCATACCCGGTATATCATGGGGTACGAACCAGCCCTGCTGGTAGGGATTGCTTTCCACCGTCCCGTAGAACTGTCGCAGCCGCCCTTCCATCGGCCAGTCTTCCCAGGATCCATCTTCCTTCCGCGGACGGAACCAACCCCTGGAAGTATCGAATATATTCTGGTAGCTCAGCGCCCGCCGTGCATACTTCGATTCGTCGTCCTTTTTCCCCAGCATCGCCGCCAGTCTGGACAAGCACCATTCTGAATAGGCATTTTCCAGCGTATTGGAGATCGAAAAGGGAGAATTGCCGTAGGAGTTGCGGCGGTGATCCTCGGGCTCGCAAATATAGGTCCAGCCTTTGTCGCCATTGCCGAATCGCTCGCAGGTGTTCAGCGCATATTCATAGGCCTTTTTCATGTCATAGCCCCTGATGCCCTTGGCATAGGCATCGGCAAGCACAGCCACTGCCGGATTGCCGATCATACAACCCGTATAGGCATTCATCAGCTCCCAGCGCTCGAAATAGCGTTTACCGGATTCCCCGGCAAGATCGGTCAGCGAGGACAAAAGGTCGTTCACCATTCCAGGGTTAATGATGGTCTGCAAAGGCATCTGGCTCCGGAATACGTCCCAGCCGCTGAAGATCGTCCTGCGGCTGCTGTTTCCCTTATGTGTTTTACCGTCTCCGCCGGGATAGCTTCCATCGACGTCGGAGAGGATCCTGGGATCGATCATCGTATGATAGAGGGCGCTGTAAAAAACGGTCTTTTCGTCCTCGGTCCCTCCTTCGATCTTTATCTTTCCAAGCGCCTGGTTCCACAGCTCTTTCGCCTTCGCCTCCACGCCGTCAAAATCCCATCCGCTGATCTCCTGCTCCAGGTTCATTTTTGCATGGGCCATGTCCGTAAAGGAAATGCCCGCTTTCATGAGCACCTGTTCACCGGCCCTGGTCGCAAACTCCGTGAAAAAACCCAGGTGTCTGCCGTGAAGTTCGGAAGGCTGCATGGCTACAGGGGCTGCCGCCACCCGCTGCTGGTAACGGACGCTTTCGATGTCCTCTCTTTTCCGGGGCCAATCACCGGGGATCTCTGCGCTCCAGACACCGTACTTGTCCAGTGGCTTGCTGAACTGCGCATAGAAATAGACGGTATAGTCGGCGTGTCCTTCTCCATTTCCCCAGCCGCCGCCGTCGGGCGTGCATTTCATCCAGCCCATGATGGTATGATCATCCACCATCGTGACATACTGTGCGGTGGAGGTTCCGCCCACCCGGCGGGCCAGGTCGATCTGGATCCTGCTGTGGTCGCTGGATGGATACGTGAATCGCATGATACCGCTGTGAGGGGCCGCCGTCATCTCGGCCTTAATGTCATACCTGGATAAGGTCACCTTATAATAGCCAGGGCTGGCGGATTCGGATCTTTTCTGAAACGAGGACCGGTAGCCTTCCTCTTCATGGTCCCGCCGTCCTGCCGAGGTCTTCAGCGGACCCGTGGCCGGCATCACCAGGAAATTGCCCAGGTCTCCATACCAACCGATGCCGCTCATCTGCGTAAAGGCAAAGCCTTCGATCGAATGGTGCTCATAGCTGTAGCCCGATCCGTTGTCACCGCCGGTGATCGTATTGGGGCTAAGCTGCGTCATCCCGAAAGGCGTGGTCGCGCCCGGGAAGGTCTTCCCCAGCCCGTGATTGGCCCCGGCCTTGGCAATACTGGTGCTGGCTCCGATGAAGGGGTTTACATAGTCTGCCGGCGTCCGGGCCTGCTGGGCGGCGCCGGACAAACCAGCTAACAATAGAGGACAGATCGACATCGCGTAAAATATTCTCTTTTTGTTCATCATAAAAAACCGGTTTCTATAAACCTACCTGCAGCCCAAAATTGATCACGCGCTGTGCGAGATAGGCATCGCCTGCCGTATTGCTGGCAGCTTCAGGATCGGCCTGGTATTTTTTACCGACATTGCTCCAGGTAAGCAGGTTGTAAGCGCTCAGATAAATTCGTCCGTTGTTGATCTTCAGGGGCAGCCACTTATGAGGCAGGATATAGCTTAGCTCCACCGTTTTCAGCCGGATATAATGCGCATTAATCAGCCAGAAATCAGAATAGTAAGCGCCCGGGCTATTGATGGTCGTCGGGTTGCTGGTCAACCGGGGGAACTCAGCGCTGTTGGCAGTCGCCGGGGTCCACCTCAGCTCATGTATATGTTGGAACTGGCCTTTGAAGGGTTCAATCCCTGATCCCACCAGCCCCAGGCTATAGCCAAAGGCGCCCTGGAAAAGCACGCTTGCATCAAATCCCTTGTAACCGACCTTGATCGGCAAGCCGATGGTGGTATTGGGAAGATTAGGCTTACCAATGGTAGTAAGATCATTCTGGTCGATAAAGCCGTCCCCGTTGATGTCTCTATATTTCAGGTCGCCGGGCTGTATCGCAACAGCACCCACCGGCTTGGCCACTTTGGGATCGGCTACGTCCGCGGCGCTGTAAAAACCCTGGAATATGTAGCCAAAAGGCTGATCGATCGAATGGCCCGTGGCAGCCAGCCAGGGGTACCTCGGCGATGCCTCGGCCATGTAGAGGATCTTGTTCTTTGCAAACGACCATACCAGACCCACGCTATACTGTATTTGTCCGATCTTGTCCTGGTAGGTAAAGGTTCCTTCCCAGCCCCTATTCACCGTGATGCCGACATTCGTCGGGGAAACGCCCACACCCAGGATCAACGGGATATTGCCGGGCGTCACCAGCTGGTCCCAGCGATATTCGTGGAAATAGTCCGCGGACAGCGTGAACTTGTCATTGAACAAATTGAGGTCCAGGCCCGCGTCGAACTTCTTCGACTTCTCCCAGGTAACGTTCTTGTTGCCCAGCGCTCCCTCGTAAATGGTGCCGCCGCCCTGGTTGGTCTGCCCGAAGCTATAGGACGACCCCTGTCCATAGACCTGGTTGTATAAATACTGATTGCCCCGCGCCACGTCGGAACCGACGACGCCATAGGTCGCCCGGAGTTTCATCAGATTGACAAAGGGCAATGACTTACTGAAGAAGTTTTCCTTTGAAATATTCCAGCCGGCGCCGATGGCCGGGAAAAATCCATTCCTTCTGCTGGCCTTAAAACGGTCGGAACCATTGATGGCGCCGTTGAAATCGATGAGGTATTTCTGTTTATAGTCATAGCCCAGTTTGAGAGAATACCCACGAAATTTCTGCGGGACCTGGCCGGTGACCGGAAAAATGCCTGTATTATCCACGTCCACGCGATAGCTTTCCTGGTTCCAGAGGAGCAACGAAGTAACGTGATGATCCGTCCCGAACATCCGCTCATAGTTGAGATAGATCTGTACGTTGGTCCGCTGGTTGTCCAGATCCGTATTGCCCAGCGTCCGGTAAGTGTTATAGGTATAACCTCCGGAACTTACACCGGTGTTCAGGTGGTAGCTCTGGTCTCTGGGGTCATAGTGATAGGTGGGCGGATAGGGTCTGAACAAGGTCAGGGTATTCTGCTCGACGCTGGCATAGGCCACCCGCCCGATGAGCGACAGCCCGCGCGTGATATCGTCCAGCTTTTCGGTGAAACCCAGCAAAACGTTGTAGTCGGTACGTCGATTGCGGTTGTACCCTTGTGTCGCCAGCTGGGCATTGATGGTCGGCAGCTGATCCCTTGTATCGTAGGCAAAGGCATAGGTGCCGTTGGGGTTGATAAAGGGCGCTGAATAAGGGTGGACCTTGGAAAAATCGTAAATATTGCTGATCACATTCATTGCATAGGGCTGATTGATGTCACCCAGCCGGACCGTCGCGTCGAGTCGCAGGCTAAGGTTCTTTGTTGCCTGTATGTCAAGATTGGACCGGACATTGTAGCGTTTGTAAAAATAATTGCTGTTGACACCGTCGGAATTGGTGGAGAAATTCCTGACGCTGCCGTTCTGCGTGAAGGCGCCGCCGGAAATGAAATACTTTACATGGGAGGTGCCGCCGGAGATGTCCAGGTTGGCGTTGGCCTGCAGGGAATAGGGCCGGTTGATCTCCTTATACCAGTTGACATTGGGATGGCCATAGGGGTCGTTGCCGCTTTTAAACGCATCCAGATCGGCCTGGCTGAACTGAGGTGCGATGCCGTCATTGGCATAGGCTTCATTCACCAGTACGGCCGTATGATAGGCGTCCAGGAATTTGGGTGTCCGCACCGGCGCCTGCCCCCCACCCTCGAGCCGTACGTTGAACTTCGGCTTACCGGCAGCGCCCCTGCGGGTAGTAACGATAAGTACGCCATTCGCGCCCTTGATGCCATAGATCGCGGTGTTGCTGGCGTCCTTCAGGATAGAAATGCTTTCGATCTCGTTTACGTTGATCTGGGCCAATTGTTCGTAAGTGTACTCTATATCGTCGACGACGATCAGGGGCCGGTTGCCGTCGGGATTCAGCGAGCTGACACCCCTGATAAAATAGTCGGAAGCGTCGTGACCCGGCTGGCCCGAGCGTTGTTGCGTAAAGAAACCGGGCAGCTTGCCGGCCAACGTATTCTGAATACTTGACGTAGGAACGTCACGGATCTCATCAGCGTTGATGGTAGTCACGGCGCCCGTATTCGTTATCCGTTTCTTGCGGCCGAAGCCTACTACAATGGACTCTTCCAGTCCCTGCGAAGAACGCTGCATCACCACCTGTACATCCCTTTCCTTTTGTACAATGACTTCCTGGCGCTGGAAGTTAAGATAGGTGACCACGATGACCTTGGAATTGCCATGGAGCACGATGCGAAACCGGCCATGATCATCTGCGGCAACTGTATTTTGGGGCTGCAGCTTTTCGACAACAGTAGCCCCGGCCAGGGGACCGTTGGCGTCCTTGACCGTACCGGTAACGACCCGGTTCTGGGCAAAGGCCAGGGCGGGCAACAGGGCCACCAGTGAAAAGAATATGAGCTTATTCATTTGAATAAAAAATTAGATTGTTAAGATTTACCATTGAGGGTTTTGTTTCATCTGGCCGTTCTTGATCATCTCACTGTACGGTATGGGATATAAGTACATCTGCGGATCTTTGAAGACAGTGGTCAGGACCGGTGCAGGATTGTAAAAGAGCTGACCGCTGCTGGACTGTTGCAGATCAATTCCCCGGAGGGGAGCGCTGTTGTACACTTGTCCGGCTATCTTCCAGCGCCGGATATCCCAATAACGCTGTTCCTCGAATGCCATTTCCAAACGCCGCTCGTTCCGGATAAAATTCCGCATGTCATCCTGGTTCATCCCCTGCGGAACGCCATAAGTATTGTCAGCGGCCGTCAATATACCCGCCCGCTTGCGCAGCGCGTACAGCACGTTGTATACGTCGGCCGTAGGCCCCGCAAACTCATTGGTGGCTTCCGCATAGTTCAATAGCATCCCGGCGAGACGGAAATAGACCCAGTCATGATAGGTTGCCGAGTAAGACGGCGGATTGGCGGATACGCTCTCGAAGCTGCCCATGAATTTGCGCATATAGTAGGACGTCTTCGTCTGCTGTACGGTGCCACCAGGTTTATCGGCGCCTCCGTCATAAGTCTGGACAGCCCTGTTCAGCCAGAGCGATCCGTTGTGAAACACCGTCAGGTCGAGGCGCGGATCACGGTGGTCATAAGGCTGATTCGAATTATAGTGCGCATTAGGGTCCGTGATAGCGACACCCGAATCGGTGGGGAAAGCATCTACCAGGTTCTGCGTGGGGCTGGTAGCACCGTTGCCACCGACCGAGCTGAAGCCTACAGGAGCATTTGAATTCTCCACGCTGGTGTTACTGCCGCTCTGGAACCAGCAGATGATTTCGGTATTGCTCCCCACCGGGGATGCCTGGGTGGTGAACACATCGTTGAATTTGGGCATCAGCTGGTAGGCATTGAGGTCGATCACCGCCTTTGCTGCATCGGCAGCCAGCTTCCAGCGATTGGCGTCATAGCTGGTGTATCCCGTCAACGGATTGGCCGGATCGATATTGCCCCCATTGAAAAGGGGGCTCGCCGCATAGAGCAGCACTTCCGCCTTCAAAGCCATGGCAGCGCCCTGGGTGATACGGCCATAGGTAGTCGAGTTGACCATCGCAGCAGTCCGGAGGCTATCTTTAATATCGTCGCATTCAGACACGATATAATTTACACAGTCCCCAAAGCTGTTTCTCGGCAGCTGCACGTCGTCGGTGATCTGGCGGATGGCGTCTCCCAGCAACGGAACGCCGCCATAACGTTTCACCAGCTGCCAGTAAAGCCAGGCGCGGAGCCAACGGGCTTCACTGCGATAGGCCGACCTGGCGGGAAAGCCGTTGGGCAGCTTCTCCAGCATCGGGACCCGGTTGATATAGACGATAAAGACCGTGGCATTCCGGATGGCCGTGTAATTCCGCGCCCACATATCGTCGCCATTGGTCTGAGCGGCGGAATATGCTCCTGTCGACAGGGCCTGCACTGCAGGAATGCCGGAGGCAGAGGAAATAGCATCATCGGAAGCTGCGTCGAGATAGTTGCCGCCTATCCGGTTGTGCCCGCTAAAAAGCGCCTGCTGATAGGTGGTGAGCAGATAAGCCATCGCTTGCTTGCCCAGCGAATCCCGTGGATCAAAGGCCAGGTCCAGCGTCACCTGCTGCCCCAGGGGGACGCTCTCATATGACTTCTGGCAGGAGGAGAAAAGTCCGCACAGCAGGGTGGTGGCGATAGCTATATAAATAAGATGTTTCATGTTGTTTAGAGTTTGACGGTGACTCCGGTGTTAATGACTTTTTGCATCGGATAGCTGGGAAAATTGACCTCGGGATCAATGCCTTTGTAAGCCGCATGCGTGAACAGGTTTTGCGCATTGGCGAAAACCCGGATACCTCTTAGTTTCAGTCTCCTCATCCACGTATAGGGAAGATTGTAGCCCAGGTCCACATTCTTTATCCGGATATAATTGCCGTTGCGGAGGAAGAAGGAATTCGATTGGAACAAGGGTGCATAGTTGTAGCCATTCCCCCCGGCCGTTAGTCTCGGATAGACGGCCGTGTTGGCGTTCTCGGGTATCCATCTCCCCGTCGCCTGCATATAGGACTGGGAATAGCCGTTGTTCTGTCCCTGGAAGCCGGCGTCGGTATAACCGTTCGCCGCATATTCGTCGCGGTTGGCGGCCCCCTGGAACAACACGCTCAGCTCGATCCCTTTATAGCTGACTCCCGCTGTCAGTCCATAATAGATCATCGGTCTTTCCTTCCCGATGGGGGCCACATCAAACTGATCGATGATACCATCATGGTTGAGGTCTTTGTACTTAATATCGCCTGCATGAGGTGTATATCCCGCGAAGGTCGGCGCGGCAGCTGCGTCCGCCCCTGACTGGAACAGCCCGTCGGCAATGAGTCCGTAACGCTGTCCAACAGGATGTCCCGTATGTACATTCCACGCGTATTTCTGGTACTGCTCGTCCATGAATATTACTTTGGACTTCTGCAAGGAGCCGTTGGCTGTAACAAAATAGTTCAGGTCGCCTGCGTGGTCCTGCCAGGTCAGTGTCAGTTCCTCGCCCTCATAGAGATTGATACCGATGTTTTCTGCAGGGTATCCGGAACCAATGAGCGCAATGCTTCTACCCCGGGCCTGCATCACGTCGAAATACCGCTCGTGATAATAATCAGCTGTGAATTGCAGGCGATGATGAAGGACCGCGACGTCGACGCCAGCGTCCAGTTTGTCGGCGCGTTCCCAGGTGGCATTGACATTTGCCAGTACCTGGTTTCCCGGAGTACCCTGCTCTGAAAGGCCGCCGCCATTGGGATAATTGCTGCCGATGGGATAAAAACCTGCCACTCCGCTGAAATGCTGGCGCCAGATGAAATAGCCATAGTTGTCTACATTTGCATTGCCCGTCCTTCCGTAAGTAACCCTCAGCTTCAATTGGTCCAGCCAGTTGGACTGGGATTTGAGCCAGTTCTCCCTGGCCATATTCCATCCAATCCCTCCGGCATAGAACAGGCCAAACCGGGAACCAGGTGCGTACCTGTCGTAGCCGCTGTAGGCGAGGCCGCCTTCCGCAAAATATTTTTCGTCGTAATTATAAGAGGCCTTGGCGCCATAGTTCGTCAATGCCGAAGGGATATCGTAGTTGAGCAATACGCTTTTTTGATCGAACATCACCATCGCGCTCACTGCATGAGATCCGAACTGACGGTCATAGCCCGTCGACAACTGAACAAAACGATACCTGGCCCAGGAAGTGTTCGTAAAGCCGTTGTTCTGGTTTACAGTGACCCCATAACGGTGATAGCTGGTGTCTCCCGATGAAGAAATGGACTGTGAAAAGACGGGAACCTGCTTGCTTCGATCCTGGTTCGTGGCCTCCTGCACGGACACATTTCCTTTTGCTTTGCCCCACCAGCCTTTCACCCATTTGTCGAACTTGTAGTTCAGGTCCAGATTGGCCATCAGGTCATGGACGTGATCGGTCAGGTATCCGGAACTGATGGTTTGCGCCAGAAGATTCTGGGTATAGTTAGTCGTTCCGCCGTAAGACTTATCCGGATTGTAAACCGGGTAGGCATTGTTCGGCGTGGTCAGGAGGTTCTGTAGTATCGCCGAGGTCGTGGCGCCGGGCTGTGTGCCATCCTGGAGACGCCCGAAGATCTGCAGACTGACGTTGAATTCTTTGTTGACATCGACATCGATCTTCGAATTGACCACATACCTTTTCAGTTCTGCGTTGGTGTTGTAAGAATTGGCGTTCGAACTTACGAAAAGCCCCTGCTGATCCATATAGTTCAGGTTGATGACATACCGGGCCGTGTTTCCGCCTCCTGTGACGTTGAGACTATACCGGTTTAGCCGGGCGTTATCGCGTAATATGGTCTTGTACCAGTTGACATCAGGGTGACCGGTGGGGTCGCTGTGGTCACGGTAAGCCACGAAGTCGGCGGCGGTATAGGCAGGAGATTTGCCGTCATTCAGCAGGGCCTCGTTCAGCAAATAAGCGTATTGGTAAGCCGGCAAAGGCGAAGGTAATTTTATCGCTGACTGGATGCCCGTCTCCGCCGTGAACGCGACACGTGGCGGCCCGGCTATGGGTTGTTTTGTCGTAACGACCAGCGCTCCGCGGGAACTGTTCTGACCTAAGAGTATCGTCGAAAGCGGGTCTTTCAGTATGCTGACAGACTCGATACTTTCCGGATCGAGCGAATAAAATTCACGCTGCACACCATCGATGAGGGCGATGGGAGATTGCCCGGCGCTGCCGCTGTGACCCCTCAGCTGGATATTGAATTCGGTGTTGTCCGTAGGGCCCGTACCGCTGGTGTTGTTAGGAATATTCCCTACAAAGATATCCCGGCTGGTGAGGCCATTGGTCAGCGGCGTATAGAAACCACTGGTCTGCAGGACATTCAGTCCCGCCAATCGTCCTGGTAAAGCATAGGTATAGGATGAGGCCGGGGTACTGCCGAGCTCGCCGGCGCCTATCGTCGAGATAGAACCCAAAAAAGACTGCCGGTTGATCTTTCCGTACAACACATTCATGGGATCAACGGCACCGTAGGGAATGTAGATCGTGTCGCCGGAAGGCCTGGCGACAGGATCGGGCGCGGTTGTTTGCCGGAGATAGCGCACCGGCATCCGCACAAACAGAGGGGTGACGGACCCGACCCTGACCTCCGTCGTATAAAAGCCGCTGTGCTCGAAGACCAGGACGGTCCCGGCGCCGCCGGCAATCTCGAAACCGCCGTCCCTGCCCGAAACGGGACCCGTTGTTTGTCCTTTTATATGTACCTGGACTCCCTGTAAGGGAATCCCGAAATCATCCAGCACCGTCACTTTGATGGATGCCTGGGCCAGGCTTATCCGGGAAATGGCTGTACAGAGTAGTATGGCAATTATTCGATTCATTATTGGCATTTGAAAGTGTAGATAAAGGGATCCTGGGTTCCGGCATAGCCCACCTTGTTACCGCCCGAGGCATCGGTGAACCAATACCGCAGCCCGGTGAGATGCTGATTGTCTGTCAGACTGAACAGCTTTCTCGGCCATATGTCCTTACTCCATTTGTTCAATCCCAGCGCGGTCATCTTCGTCTGATCGGTCTGTGTGCAGACGCTCAGGCTGTCTCCACCATCGGTGATGCCGGATATACAGAGATAAACCTGCGAAGCGTTGTCAAGTGGGGTGGACTGAACGCCCCCGTCAAAAGTGAGCGATATGATGTCGTTATCCAGCGAAGTGCGAGGATCTATATTTGCCAGCTGGGGATTACAAAAATCGATCAGGTCGCCTGTGCCGATGGACTGGAAGCAGTTGGTGAATTTGGAACCATAGCGGTCGGAAGAGCTTAGACCGTCGACGCTGTTGGCCACACAATACCCGAGTTTGAATAAAAGATTATCCGGGCTCGTTTTGATCTTGATGCTCACCGTTGCATGGATGGTGGCGTTACCCGCTACCGAATAGCTCGTGTTCGAATAGAAAGCCACCCATTCATAGTCGGGAAGCAGGTTGCCCCCATTTCCAATCTTACCCGCCAGGTAAGTAGGCCAATCCAGGCCGCCGCCGTTGGGCGCAGCCGTTCCGGCAGGGATCACAGTCATCCCCTGATCGCCTGAAGTGATATCGCTGGTAAAAGTGATGGTGGCATTTTGCGCTGCTTTCCATACTTTGGGTACCAGGACCGCCACCATAAAGTTCTGGGTTTGCGCCGTATTTGTCGTGATCGTCACGTTCAACGTCACCGGCAGTACATCGCCGGCGTTGATGGCGGAAGGCTGAGTAACACTGTCGATCGTCATGCTGCATCCGGCAATTACCAGCAGCAGCAATGCACCGGCGACCTTCCAGGCTACGCCCGCAATCCTGCGGAACATCCTGCCTCTTCCCTGTTTTATATTTTTGCTTTCCATTAATTCGCTTTTTGGAGGGTATACTGATAGGTATTTTGACTGCAGCCGGGGCTAAAGGTGATGATCACATTGCGCTGTCCGTTAGTGACGGGATAGAGCAGCGGCGAACGCTTTGCAGTACTGTCGGCCGGCTGGAAGCTGATGCTGAACGGATAGGCAGGATTGTCAAAGGCCCATTTGCCATTCTTGCTGACGATGAAAGGCACCAGGCTGTCGATGGTATAGCTGCTGTCTGCAAAATGGATCCGGAAATGTGAAAAATCAAATCTTGCCGTGAGGTCTGTCCCATTGCGGGTGGCTTTGATGATCTGCCAGTTTCCGGAGAGTTGCTTCACGGGCTCTCCGGGGAGGATCAAATGTTCGGGCTTACAGGCAAACAAGCCTGCAGCGCAGATCGTTAGGATGATGAGTAATTTATTCATATAGACATAGTAGTTAGTACAATGGGTTCTGCAGCAGCCCGGGGGATTTGGCGATCTCCGACAGGGGTATGGGCCACAGGTACATTGCTTTGGTAAAATTGTGCTTACGGACGTTGAAGGTTTTATAGGTGATGCCGGGGCCGCGGTCGACCTCCATACCATGCATCATCAGATTGTCGGTCTGCCCGGCGATCATCCAGCGACGAACGTCGAAGAAGCGATGGCCCTCAAAGGCCAGCTCGAGCCTCCTCTCCTTCTGAATGACGGCGCGCATCTGTGCCTGATCCAATCCGGAAGGCAGTGCGAAGGGCCTCAACCCGGCCCGCTGGCGTATGGCCTCCACCGCCTGGTAGACTTCGACCGATGGGCCCGTAGCTTCATTGGTGGCCTCGGCAAAGTTCAGGAGGATCTCCGCATAGCGGATCAGTGGCAGCACCCTCGAGGCGGTGCTAAGGCTGTTGTTGATGACTGACGGATCCATCATCTTGTAGATATACAGGCCCGTAGGGGTCCCTTTATAGACGGCGTCACCACTGGCGGCCACCGGCGGGCTGACGCTGGTATTGATATAAAGCTGCACGGGCGAAGGCTGATTGGTCCCAAAGGTCACCCGCAGCGTTGAGTCGTGAATGATGGAATAGTTCAGACGGGGGTCACGGTCCTGATAAGGATGATTGGGATCATAGCCGGAAGCAGGATCAGTGATGTCCAGGCCGTTGCTCATCGGAAAGGCGTCCACTATCTCCTGGTAAGGGAAGGAGCCGCCCGAACCACCGCGCGAAGGGACATCCCAAAGGCTCTCCAGGTATTTATTCTCTCCCATCATGTGATTGAGAATATACTCATTGTTGTACCGCCTGGTGAACAACTCCTGGAAGCCGTACCCCAGCTCGCCCGGTTTGGAGGTAGAGTCGACGAACAGCGAATAGGCGTTCAATAAAATGACAGCCTTTGCTGCATCAGCCGCCAGCTGCCAGCGGTTGGGGTCCGCGTCGGGATAGGCGACCACAGAATCCAGTCCCGGGCTTCCCTGGGCCAATCCGCCGTTGTTGAACAACGGGCTCGCCGCATAAAGCAGCAGCCGCGACTTCAGCGCCAGGCAGGCGGCCTTGCTTATCCGGCCATACTGTGCGCCGGACCAGGCTACCGGCAGAACGGCCGCTGCTGCGTCGCATTCGGAAAGAACATAATTGATACAGGACCTGTAAGCGCTACGGCTGATATTGATATGGTCGGCGCTGGCAAAGATGGTATCGCCGATCAGCGGGACGCCACCGTAATGTTGCATCAGCATGGCATAGTACCAGGCCCGCAGGAACCGGGCTTCCGCAGCCGCCTGTTGTTTGAGCGCGCTGTTCCAGGGAATGACGGGCAGGTGTTTCAGGAACTGGTTGACCGCCCGGATATTCGAATACCCGGTAGCCCATATATCGTTGGGAACCACGGTCGGGTTCACCGATCCGGTGGCAAACTGGATAAAACCGTTGGTGCTGGACGAGTTAGGCCCTTCGGCCTCGTCGCATCCTGCTTCCAGCCCCGCCGCATAGCCGCCGTTAGCGAACCGGCGCGGATCCTGGGCCAGTCCGATGTTTGTATATATGCCATTCAGGAACTGCATGGCATTGGAACTATCCGAGAAAGTCGTCATCTCATCCAGGCTGGTGGTCACTGTCTGGTCGAGAAAACCTGATTTTTTGCAGGAAAGGACCATTGACGCCAGTACAAGAAACAATAGCGTATGAAATGAGATTCTTTTCAAAGGATATGGTAAAATTGTACAGGCTTTAGCCCGTATTTTTTCGAAAAAAAAGTGGGAGAAGGTAGAAATGGAGGTGGTTGTTCTGACCATACTACCGGCATGTGACCTAAAAAATTTGCTTAAGTAAAAACACGTAGAGCTAGGTCGTCCTACGAGAGGGATTAGCCGTTTTAATCTCATATACAAGCAATTAGAGTGAGGAAATGGGCGCCATTCAACATTTTTGCCTGTATGAAAGTAGAAAGAAAAACAGTTTTCCGAAATTTTTTACATATTTTTTTATCCGTATTGAAATAGGCAATGTCAAAATAGTATCATGATATCCAGCTTCGGTCTTTTCCTGCTGCTTGCTTTCACCGGCGCTTATTTCGTCTTTCGATCCGAATACCGGAGAAAGGAGGTGGAAGGGTTGATCAGGTGTCCCCCTCAACTGATGGATACGCTTTTGCTTTGGTGCGGGATCCTGGGCTTCGCCGGCGCCATCGTCTTCGCAAAATTTGAAAAGCCGACCCTCTATTACCTTTTTCGATTTAATGGGCTGAACTACTACGGGGCATTGATCGCCGGCACCCTGACCTATTTATACATCAACAAGCGCTGTGGTATCCAGCCCCTGATAGCATTAGACATCGGCAGCCCGGGAATGATGCTGGCTTATGCCATCGGCAGGGTCGGATGTCATGTTGCCGCCGACGGGGATTGGGGCATTGTCAATGAAAGACCACGCCCCGGTTGGTTTAGCTGGCTTCCGGACTGGGCATGGGCTTACCGCTACTCTCATACCAGCGCCCCCGTCTATCCCACATCCATTTATGAGGCAGCTATCTGTTTTCTTCTTTTCCTGGTACTCTGGTCCCTGCGCCGGACCTTAAAAAAACCCGGCCTTCTCTTTGCATTTTTTGCCATCCTCAACGGCTCCGAACGTTTTCTCATTGAATTTATCCGCGTCACTCCCCGCATCTCCCTGGGCAGCTGGAATCTAAGCCAGGCCCAAATTCTTGCAGCCGGCTGGATCCTGACCGGCCTGCTCACACTGGCCTTTACCCTAAGAAATCCAGCCCCCAAGAACTAATACTATTTTACCATCCAATAAATTAGTCATGATAAAAAAGTATTCAAAATATTAGCTAAATCGATTTTTAGCATTTACTTTAGTTCCGATTGCCTGCGTATGAACCGATATTTTGCCTTTTTCGGAGCTATTCTTTCCGGCCTGTGCCTGTACTTCGCCGTTCTACACACGGTGTTCATTCTTTCCTGGGTGGCATTGGTCCCGGTGGTCGTCGCCGCCCATCGTACCGTCCGCCGTTCTTATGCCCTGTTCTTCCTGGCTGCCTTCACTTTCAGCGTTGGCGCATTTAGCTGGATGATCCCTGGCGCCCATAGCTTCACCGGCGGCCCTCTCGTTTACGGCATTGCCGTCTTCGGCGTTTGCGTGCTCATCTTCGCCTTCGGTCTTGCCTCCCTGTTATGGGTCTGCACCCGGACAGCATCGGGCGCTGTCAGCACGATGTCCGATGCATTTTTTGCCGCAAGTGTCTGGGTATTGGCCGAAGCGCTGCTGCAGTGGGCGGCCAGGGGCATGCCCTGGTTTCTTTTTCACCTGGGCAATGGCCTCGCGGACAACCTCTATGCCATTCAGCCAGTGTCCGTCACCGGCGTATATGGAGTTTCCTGGATAGTCGCCTGCGTCAACTTTCTCGTTGCCCGGGCAATCGCTCTTCGTCACTGGAAAAAGATCTTCCTGCCCATAATCCTGTTTGCCTCTTATATGACCGCCGGCTGGCTGCTGCTGTGGTCTTTTGAAAGGACAGAACCGCAAGGAAGCTTTTCCGTCTCCATCCTCAACGAAAATATCCCCCCTGAGACGCAATGGGATCAAAGCAACGGACGCCAGCTCGTCAGTCAGCTCCTGGAGGCAGAGCGCACAGCTATAGCCGCGAGACCGGCGATGATCCTGTGGCCGGAATCTGCCATACCCTGGACCTGGTCTCCCGATGACGACCTCGTCCGCGAGCTGCTGCGCCATTCTGACCCCGCAAACATCACGCATATACTGGGCATGAACACCGCGGTAAGGACCGCCGTGGTGGGCAACTCCGCTTACTGTATTCTTCCCGGCGGCCAACTGGCAGGCCGTTATGACAAAAAAACGCCTCTCCTGCTCATCGAGCAGCCCTGGCACAGCTGGCTGATCCCGTTCGTTTCCGCAGACGGTTATTCAGTCGCGCCGGGTATAAGCGACGTGCCGCTGAAGACGCCTTATGGCAATGCCGGTATATTGATCTGCAATGAATCCACATTGCCCGATGCCGCTGCAGCCACCGTCTCACGGGGCGCGCAATGGCTTTTCAACTTAAGCAATGACGGATGGTTCCGGGATAATTATCTCGTTCGCCTGCATTTCTCGAATGCGAGACTCCGCGCCGTGGAAACACGGAAAGACATCGCCATCAACAGCAACAACGGGATCTCGGGATTGGTCAGCGCTTCCGGGCGGATCGATGGCTCGGACCTCGTTACGATTCATCCCAATCGCCTGTTGACGACTGCCGTTCAATACCCGAACTGGCCTATCTATCTCTGCGGCTTAGTCAGTCTCATCATACTCATCATAAACAAAACTACATTGCAATGAACTCAAAAGACCTCTTCCTGCTGTGCACACTGTTGCTCCTCTCGGGCACGCAGCTTTTTGCCAATTTCAGCCAGGCACACTGGCGCTGGAGGAAGGACAACGGCACTGAAACGAAGGCAGCCTGGCATGCTCCGCAAGACTTTCCTTCTACCCTCCCCTTCATTTCGGGAGTGCCGCTACGCCTCCGGGTCGAGGTTTACAATTCCCTGGTCAACGACGAAAAAGGCACCGCAAGTCTTCAATACCAGCGAGGCAGCGCGGGCGCATGGATCACTGTCTCCAACAGCGCCGGTAACGATTTTGTCATGGCAGGCTCCAGTCCCTATGTTACGGATGGGCAGCCCACCACTTCCCTCATCCGGGACGACGGCGCCGGAACTTTCGCGGGTGGCAGGGTCCTCGTCAGCACCTGGCAGTTTACCGATACGCTGCACGCAGGCGCAAGAAAGGAATATGAATGGTGCATAAAACCAACCCTCTCCCTGTCGACGGATTCCCTCTATCAATTTCGCATGCTCTTCACGGGAACCCAGGATGCAATGACCTATGTCTCCCCGGTGCCGGATATGATGTACCGGCCGAACGTGCCGATCACCGGCAATGCCGGCATCTATAAGGATTCCCTGGTAACAGGCTTTTTCGACAGGGATAGCGGATGGATCGCCAGCGACGGCGCCTTATCCATCCCCCTCTCCGACGGACGGGATTTTTGGGCGATGAACGACAGCTATATCAACAACTACGATACGCTTGCCGGTACAACTGGCTGTCTCTTCCAGGTTAGGAATGCCGGCCTGGTCCAGCCGCTGAACAACTGGACATGGACATCCACCTCCACCCGCATCGGCAGTGGTCCCGGCATACCCAGCCTTTTTAAGAACAATAGCAATGATAACTATCTCCTCTGGCCGACGGGCGGTTACCAGCAGGGAGACACTGTCTATGTATATTGCAGCAATATCATGAATTCCAGCGGTGGCCTTGGTTTTACCAGCGGTGGCAATGATTTCCTCGGGAAGATGGTGATGCCGGGTCTTGCGGTCGCCGGATTCGACTCGCTCCAGAGTATGCCGAATATGACATTCGGCGTTGGATTTGACACCGACGAACCGGGGAATTATATCTATACCTGGGGATTGAAAGGCGCATTTATTACCAGCGACATCGTTGTTGCCCGCTTTCCCAGGAGCAATCCCCGCGCTCACTGGTCATTTTGGAACGGCACGGCCTGGGACACCGCAGTTTCACATATCGCTCCTATCACCACCGGTGCCTCCAATGGAGTGTATTGCGCCAAGGTCCGGAACAAATATGTGCTTCTGAGTACTGAATTCAGCGTATCCTGTGATGCCGGCACCCGCATCTATGTCGCCACCAGCGACAGCATCACCGGGCCTTTCACCAACCGCAAAGTGCTCTATACGATCCCTGATAACGTGCTGGGCCATTCGCCTTTTTTTTACGCACCGGCTATCCACCCGGAATATATCAACTCGAAGAACGAGCTCCTCATAACCTATGACATCAATGGATATAGCAATTGCGAACCCGCCTGCATCAACAACGGGTACAACCCCGACTACTATCGCCCCCGCGGTCTCCGGGTGCCTTTGGCCCTGATCGACTCCGGCATTACCCGTATTCCCGAGCCAGTCCAGGTTTCCCATCCATCTCCTTTCGGGAACCGATGGAAGATGGCCGCCTATCCCAATCCCGCACACGCGGCTTTCACCGTGGCCATTGAAGGCTGCAGCGAACATACGCTCAATCTTACGCTCCTGAGCCTGTCGGGCAAGGCCGTTTACCGTAACCAGATCCCCGTAACCGGAACTTATATGACGAAAAATGTTTACCTCCCGCCCGGCCTCGGCAGAGGCCTTTACTTTCTCCTCGCCCAGGGCGAACGCTCCGTCCGGTGGGACAAAATAGTATTGGAATAGGAATAATGCCCTTCAGCATTATTGAAGGGCATTATTTAAAAACCTCCTTCACCGCCTCCAGGTAGGTCATTCCATGTGCAACATCCGGCTCCAGGTAGCTGCCCTCAGCCCATTCGTTCCAGGCATTGATTGTAATAAGCCTCGGTTGGTTGGGATGTCGATCCACATACTCCCTGGCTTTCTGCAGAAATGATTTAAAATATTCAGGGTTGTTATTCACAACCAGCTCTTTCCGCTCTACAGGGAATCTGGGATTACAATCCCACCCTATGGAAACATGGGGGCAATAGGGAATTTTGAAGCTCGTATCCCACTCCGCCCATTTTTTCATCGCCTTCTCTCCCCAGGGCATATAGTCCCCGCTGGGTTCAACGAAATGGCACCACTGGTAATTCGTCATGCTTTTAAACCCGAAATATGCCAACGTGGAGTTCTGTGTTTCGATATGATCCCCGGGCACATCTTTCAGCGTGGAAGGGATATTTCCCCAAAGGATGGCCTGCAAGTGCAGTCCCGGGAAACCAGCCTCCTTAGTCTTCTTACGGAAGTAATCCAATGCTTCCTTTGCTTTTTCGGAGCCCCCGATGCCCTTTATGAAAGTAGACAGTTCGTAAATGCTGAACACGGGCTCTCCATTGATCCTGTAATAATTGGGCTGTTTAAAATAATCCCTGATGATATGATCCACCATTCCTTCGAAAATGCTCCGGGTAACTCCCCCATACCAGTAGATCTTGCTTTTATCCGGATTAGCCGGGTCCAGGTAGGAGTTGTGATCGTGGTTTGCCCACATCAGGGAGAATCGCATGTCCCTGCAGTTCCTGGCCTTTAGAAAACCCTTATTCAAAGCGTCCTCCAGAAAGGGCTTGTCATCATACCAATACCAGTCGAAGATCATGATGTTTACGCCATGTGAAACAGCGGTTTCTATCTTTTTCCCCATGACTGCCGGGTCCGTCTCGTCTTCATACCCCCAGAGCGGCACTTTAGGCACCTCGTGCCCCGCAAATTTTGGCTTAGCTTTATAAATCGCCTCCCACTCCCCTTTTCCATCAGGAAATACGCCTATGTCCTTAAATCTGGGATCCGGGTGATAAGCCGGCCAATAAAACGCCGCCACATCATATTTATCAGTACGTTTCACTTGCTGTCCCCGAACATTAAGCGCAAGCGTCAGGGTAATAAAAATTATGCCGAATGAGCATATGCGTTCCTTTTTCATAATAATAGATGATTAGTGATAACCCGGGTTCTCGACCAATTTAGGATTATTGCTGGTTCTCTGAATGGTGATTGGAAAGTAATAATTCTCCTGCCGGAATTGTGGTACATTGGATGAACCATCTACATTATCAACCACCTTCAACTGGTATTTGCCGGTCTGAACATCCAGAATGTACCGGATGCCGGACAATGGTTTTGACAGATCAGCAACGGCAGTCCTCCATCTTCTCAGATCCCAGTAACGATGTCCTTCAAAAGCAAGCTCAATCCTGCGTTCGTGGCGGATATTATCCCGGGTGACTGCTGCCAGGGGGGCGATCCCCGCACGATCCCTGATCTGGTTGACAGCACCTAATGCATCGGTAGTTTTACCCAGCTCAAAAGCGGCCTCCGCATAGTTCAACAAAGTCTCGGCATATCGGAAGATCTGCCAGTCCTGGGATGATGTCGGCCATCCGCTGTTTGCCCCGGCCATGTTATCATGGCTTTCATCCAGGTATTTTATGATGCCAATTCCCGTCCCCTCATAATCCTGATCCCCATTGGCCAATATGCCATTGGCGGACCCGTCCGTCTGGATGGTACCATCGGGTAAACGGATACCCCTATGAAAATCAAGTTTATTTCCTTTCCACATCGTGTTTTGCGTATAGAAGGTACCAAAAAAACGGGGGTCCTTGTTGGCCCATAGGTCTTCGGTTGTCCACAATCCCTGTTGGATGGCAGTTCTGTCCAATGTTCCGGGAGTACCGTCCACATGTTCGAATGATTCGGCCAATTCCAGGTATGCCTGATCGTAAAGGCCACGCGTCCATGCCTGCGGGCGGGGGCAGTTAAAAAAGTCGATGCTCCAGCCATTTCCGCCGGTGAAATTATTCACGTTGTCGTGACGCTTGACAAAAATGGCTTCGCTATTATTTTTTACCAGGAATATATTCCTGAAATTCATCGCCTTATCTGCATCAATATTATATAGCTTATACTTTCCGCTGGTGATGATTGCATTCGATGCGTCATAACTGGCCTGATAGTAGGTATTGGCTTTGTCAGAGGGTATACCCACTACTCCATCTAATTCAACGGCGCCGAATGCGGCAATACTTCCTGCATATAGGGCTGCCCGGCTTTTTAAGGCCAAAGCCGCATATTTCGAGGGCCGCCCCAGGTCATCGCCGGTGACCACTTCAGGAAGATCGTTGGCGGCGGCATCCGTCTCGGAAAGTATAAAATCATATACGGCAGCTTCCTTATCCCTGGGAGGATAAAGTTCGGACTGGGGGTCAGACAGGCTTTGCACTTTTGTAATTATAGGTACCCCGCCATATCTCTTCACCATAGCAAAATAACAGAAGGCCCTTAAAAAGCGCGCTTCAGCAATCTTTGCCTTGATCTCACTGGCTGAAAAAGGTGAACCGGGTACACGCTCGATGAATTGATTGATCGAACGAATGGTATTATATCCCCAGTACTCCAATAAACCGCCGCTGATGGTGAGGTTCCCGTATTTATATCGGAACGCTGTGCTCGGATTCCAATCTCTCCATTGAGGGAAACATTCGTCAGCAATTTCGTTGTTCTCAAACACTGCATAAAAACCATCTCCATTCCATCCATTCCCGGTGGATTCATTCGCCAGAAATGACATTTCATAATATATATGTGTCAGGTAGGCGTTCACCAGCGACTTATCACCCCAGACGTTGTCATCTGAAATGATGTCAAGGGGCTGCTTGTCTAACACCTGCCTGTTGCAGGACACAAGCAGGGAAAAGAGCAATAATGATGATATTAATTTATATTTTTTCATGATTATTTTTTTAAAGCACTTAAAATGAGACATTGACGCCCAGGGTAATCGTTCTTAGCTGTGGATAATAATAGGCAGCATTACCCGATGGAGATTCCGGGTCAACCTGGAAGTCTTTTAGTTTATTAAATGTCAACAGATTTGTGCCTGCGAAATAGATGCGCAATCCCTGCAGGTTGCACTTCTGAATGATGTCCTTGGGTAAATTGTAGCCGATGGACAGTGCTTTAAGCCTCACGTATCCCGCCTTTTTATAAAAATGATCCGAAATAAACCCATTGGTGGCGGATCCCCCTAATCTCGGGAAAAAGGCAGTGGCGGAATTGTTTTTTTCCGACCACCGGAGGTCATACTGCGTCTCCGTATAATTTATATTGCCGTGATCGAGCTGGATATAATTGTAATAGCCAAATGCTCCCTGGAATAATGCGGAAAAGTCAAACTGGTGGTATTTCAGATTCATAGTTGTACCCACCATCCAATGGGGAATAGTCCCTTTCCCAATAGCAACCTGGTCTTTCCAATCCAGCAGCCCATCGTTGTTGACATCAACATATTTGATATCACCTGGACGCAGGGTGCCGTTCCCCGCGGGAAAGGTGAATTTCAGCTTTGAGATCTCATCCTGGCTGGTGAATAAGCCGGCGGATCTGTAACCATATTGCACATCAACCCATTTCCCGGATAATTGCGAGATCCGGATCTGGTCGGGATCCGTATACTTTTGCTCCTCGTAATGATCCCACTTCGCTCTTGACCATGATATGTTAGCGCTGATCTCATACTTCAGGTCCTGGATGGCCCCGCTCGTGCCAAGCGTTAATTCAAATCCACGATTATTTTGACTATTCAGGTTCTCCTGTGGCAAACTTGCTCCGAAGGTACTGGGCAAACTAAGGATGCGCGTGGCGGGAATGCCGGAGAGTTCTCTGTAAAACACATCAACTCCGCCAAATAGCTTTCTTCTCCATAAGGAGAAATCAGTTCCCAGGTTGTAGATCTTTATGGTCTCCCATGTCAGGTTGGGATTGGCAAGACCCGCAGACGCTAAACCCACCTGTGTATTCGCACCGATCAGCCATTGGCCATTAAACTGATAACCTGATAAATATTGGAAATTACCTACGCTGTCCAATCCGGAGCTGCCATAGCTTGCCCTGATCTTCAGTTCATCCACGGCGGCAACGCTCTTCATAAAACTTTCCTGGTTTATTCTCCACCCAAGAGAAACGCCTGGAAAATAACCCCATCTTTTATGGGATGGGAATTTCGCCGAAGCATCGGCCCTTAGCGTGGTTTCAAGCAGGTATTTATCTTTATAGGAATAATTTATCCGGCCAACATAGCTTGCCCGGCCCATTTCAGTAGCGTAGCCCGTGGCCTGGCTTGTTTGAACTGCGCCTGCAAACAATTGCTCCACGGAGGGAGTGAGAAAATTATCCCTTCCTGCCAGAATATAATTGGTACTGTAATCGATCACTTCATACAGGGCCAGGGCGGTGAGATGATGATCGCCCCCAAAAGTCCGGTCATAGTTCAGGGAAAGCTGACCAGTAATATTCCTGTATTCATTATTTTGCATAATATCCCTCGCCTGTGTGCCTAACGCGCCTGACAGCGCGTACTTTTGACTGGAAGCGTCATAGGTGTAAAAATCATACGGCTTCGTGAAGTTCTTATCGTCCCGGTAATTTTGCTCGTAATTAATAAAGGCTTTGGCGCTGAGGCCCCGGATGGAGTGGATCCTGTAATTCGCGATAAAGGTAGCTTTCGCGTTGTTATTATTGTTCTTATCATACCCTGCAATATTGTAATCGGAGATCAGCTTGATGCTTCCCACCCCTTGCCCGTTGGCGTAGGAATGTTTCGTAGGGTCCGGCAGTGTGGCCGGGTAGATCGGCAAGGAATTCCACAGATCCTGCCATAAAGAATTCGCGCCGGCGGATTGGGTACGCCAGGGAAATTTCCGGGTTTCGATCACGGAGGATATATTCAACTGGACGGAAAGGTTGTCCGTGATCTTTGCATCGATGTTCGACTGAAGATTATACCGTGCATATTTACCTCCATTTGATTTCCACACGGACTCCTGGTCAAGGTAGCCGATGAATCCGTAATATTTGATCCTATCGTTGCCTCCCCTTACCGAGAAATTATGCTGTTGTTGGGGACTCCAATCCCTGATCGTTTCTTTGAACCAGTTTGTGTTGGGATACTGGGGATCCGTACCATCGTAATACTTTTTGACCTGATCAGCCGTATAGGGGGCGGTCAGCCCCTGGTTTATAAACTTTTCATTTTGCATTTCAGCATACTGGCCTGAACTGGCGGGCTTGGTCATAGACGTAATTCCCTGCAATGTGTAGGAGGAGTTAAGCGCAACGACAGGCTTCTGATCTTTGCCGCGCTTAGTCGTTACCAGGATTACGCCATTTCCGGCGCGTGATCCATAAATGGATGCAGAACCATCTTTTAAAATACTCACCGATTCGATCTGGTTGGGGTCGATGTTGTTAAAGTCAGACTCCACGCCGTCGACAATCCACAGGGCCTGGCCAAACCCCCTGATGCTTAATCCTGCCTGATCGCTACCCGGCTGACCCCCTGACTGTAAGGAGATCAGGCCGGGAAGGCGTCCTGCCAGCGTGTTGGCAGTGCTTGCGACAGGGGCGCCCGTAATGTCTTCCGATTTGACAGAAGATACGGATCCTGTAAGGTTTCCTCTCTTTTGGGTGCCGTACCCGATCACGATCACCTCTTCCGCCTTAGCTTCTTTCTGTTTTAAGGTCAGCTTTAATGGCCCAGCCCCGGATATCGGAGCCTCTCTCGTTTCATACCCCACGTAGGAGATCACCAATGTAGTGGCTGAATCAGGAACCTGCATGGCGAAATTTCCATTTTCATCCGTCGTAGTCGACTGGTGGGAACCTTTCACCTTTACAGTAGCTCCCGCAAGCGGGCTACCCGTAGCTCCGTCTGTTATTTTTCCAGACACGTCAATATTTGTATGCAATGTCCTTATATCCGGCAGAGGGTTATCGCGTTTTTCCACTCCTCTTAGCTCTACAACAATTGTTTTCCCCCGGATGCGATAGGTTAATGGCTGATCATGGAAACAGATGTCCAGCACTTCCTCCAAGCTTGCATTTTTAACATGGATGGTAATAGGTTTCGCCACTTGCAGGGACGAATAGGTGTAGAAAAAAACATATCCGCTTTGTTTCTTAATGACGGACATAATCTTTTCAAAAGGGATATTTCTGGCGGAGTACGTAATGGTCTGTGAGTTTACTTTCGCAGTTGCTCCCAGCCCGAATACAAGCAGTAGAATGGCGGTGAACTTCATAGACATTAAAATTTGCCTTTGCGTTCGAAACACAATCGTTAAATGCATACATTTGCAGTGTTTGGGTTAAACAATAGTCTTAGCGGACTTTCCTGATTTTAATTCAAATAGGTACCGGGGTCCGATTCGCAGTCGGAATCCGGTTTTTTATTTAGGGTCTGATAGTTAGCATTTTACCATTCAACGTATAATGAATTCCTGTTCCCGACAGCAGCTCCAGCACTTCTGATAACTTCAGGTTCCTTTGCAGTTCACCACCAAAGAGCTCCGATGTTATTCTCCCTTCATACCGGACCTCTACATCATACCACCTGGAAAGCTGCCGCATGACAGTTCTTATATCTGCATGCTCAAACTGGAAATATCCATATACCCAGGCCACCGAGGCGTCAGCATCTACTTTTGAAATAATGCCGCCGCCGTACTGTTCGCCCGGCTGCAGGATCGCTTTGTCATTGATCTTTACGCTGCCTTCCAGTAACGTGGTTTTGACCATTTGTTCATCCGCATAAGCATTCACATTAAAATGCGTTCCCAACACTTTTATCACCTCCTTTCCGGCGCTGACCATAAAAGGTCTTGTTGCATTCTGCGCCACCTCGAAATAGACCTCGCCGGTGATCTCCACCTTACGCTGGTTTTCTGAAAAGCGGGTGGGGAACCGCATGGACGAACCGGCATTGAGCCAGACCTTTGTTCCATCGGAAAGCGTCACCTGTTGCTGCCTACCCATAGGCGTAACCAGCGTGGCGTATTCAACCTTGCCGTCTTCCACCGTGATCTTATCTCCTGATTTTGTAAAGCCGTCCATCAGCTTACCGTTCTTCGCCGTATCCAGCACAACAGACCTGCCATTAGACAAAGTGAGAACGGCTCCGTTGTGACCGGGCAGCGCATCCTTGATGACCTGGTTGCCGGCAACCACCACTTTTTCCGTAGTATCCCGGCGAAAGAAGACATAGGAAGCGCCCGCTATTACCAATAATAAAACTGCGGCAGCGTAGGACATCCAGCGCCGCCTGATAGCATGTTGAGCGGGAATTTTTACGGTGTCCGGCTTGTCCGAAGCCAGCACAGCCGTCAAGATCTGATGAGATGCTTCATCAGGCAATTGGACCACCGGATCTTCCGCCACCGGATATTTTTCGCTTAAGGTTCGTAAGATCTCGCCTGACCCCGGTTGACGGACGAATTCAAAGAATTCCCGCTTTTCGGCATCAGTCGCTGTTTTGTTGAGATATTTTTGGAATAAGATTTCCAACCGTTGCTCATCCATACCTGAATAGACCTCCGGAAGAGGCCGGGATTATTAGGCAGTCCGGAAAATATTTTAAAAGAATAGGAAAAAGAATAGCAAAGCTGTCAATTCCAGCTGATTAGTCAAAAATGCCCGGATGGACCTAAGGGCAATGGCAAGATGTACGCTGACGGTGGCAGGCGCAAGATTGAGCATTTCCGCAACTTCCATCCTGGTGTGTCCCTGCAATCGCGTAAGGACAAACACCTTTCTTTGCTGGGGGCTGAGCCGGGTCAATGCTTTCTCCAGCAGCTCTTCCATGTGATTTACCTGCACTTTATCTTCCGCGTCGCTGACCTCTGTAGGCAAATACGAGATCAACTCTTCCTTTCTTTCGCCTTCCCGGGCTATCTTCTGCAATTCAGTTAAAGCCCGGTTGCGGGTGATTACGTGGATCCAGGATGAAAAATTATTTATTTCCTTCAGTTTGGGACGATTCTTCCAAACACGCATGAATACATCCTGCACTATTTCTTCCGCGATCGTACTGTTTTCAGTATAAGTTAAAGCGATGGTGTACACCCGGTCCTTATACCTGGAAAAAAGCGCTGCAAAGGCCTTTTGGTCGCCCGTAGAGACGGCAAAAAGTACGGCTACTTCGTCATAAGCGGTGAAGGAATGGCTGGCCAACATTTCGTAATAGAGTATATTCCTGCTACAAATGTGTGCCAAAAAAACGTAACCTCATAAAATATTTAGCTGCCTCCCACACGAAAAACACCATTCGTGATCGTCACGGGTGCCCCCGTCGAATCATTGGCAGTTCCGCTAAACGTGCCCAGGTACTGTATGAAGCCATCGTGCGTTTTGAATGTATAACCTGTAATAACAATGGTGACTACTTTGTCAGGCTTGTCCGAAGCCGCAGAAAAAATAATATGGTACGGCACATTAGGTCCCCCTGGCATATAGAAATTAAAGCTGCTGTTTACATTGGTCGGGAAGGCGCCGGGCGTCACCAGGTAAGTGTCCGGCGGCAGGCTCAACTCCATGAACAGAAGCGTATCGCCGGAAGGTACCTGGCCCGAGAAATCCCACAGCGTGCCGGTGTGATTCGGAATGTACCATGGATGGTAACTACAGGTTCCACTATATACATGGCCCTGCGCCGTGAATCGCCAGGAATTATCAGCCAGCGGCAAAGTATCCACCCTGATGGAAAATCCGCAGACGCTATGATCGAAAGTAATCGTAAACCCGGTGAGAGAAGGATTCGTGAAAACCCCACTTGCCTTAAGCCGTACCGTCTGCTGCCCTATCGCCGTGAAAACGCCCGAGTCTGCAAATGTCACACCGTTCTGGGCATCTGAGACGATCCGGTAATAGCCCGTCCTGGACACATTGACGCCGATCTCCACATAGTTGGTATCAGTGCCGGGCTGTACGCCACTGTACCAGGCGCCATGGACAGTACCGGGCAGACAATCGCCTTTACTATTCTGAAGCGAACCTTTCGCCGGCCTGGCGTCACCACCGGGACCGCCTTTCTTACAACCGCTAAAAACTGCTATCGCTGAAAAAAACAAGATGACGACAGGTAGGACGTCGTGAAGGAGGGAAGGTTTCTTGTTCATATGATAATTTTAATGGTACTATGAAAATACGGATTATCACGTTCAACAATTTTTATTATATTGGTCCTACCATGCAAAAATTAAGCCTACTTATCCTCATCATCAGCAGCCAATCCCTTTTTGCCCAGATGCCTGCTACCCTTTCCCCTTCGGAAAAAGTCTATGGCCTTTCCAGGTTCTGGCAGGAAGTGAATTATAATTTCGTTTACCTGGATAGGATCGACCGGCAAAAATGGGATAGCCTGTATATTGCGCTGATCGGCCAGGTACAAAAAACCCCGGATGATTATACCTATTACCGCCTGCTGCAAAAGTTCTGTGCGACGCTGCATGATGGACACACCAATGTCTGGATGCCGCCAGGCATCAACAATTCCATTCTCACGAAAATGTTCGGTGAATATTGGCTCGGTACGGAGAATATCGATGGCAAAGCCATCGTCACCCATACGCTTAAAACAAAAATAAAAGAGATCCCCATTGGCAGCGAGATCATTGAAGTCAATGGTCTGCCCACAGACAGATACATCGCTGACAGCGTCAGGCCCTATATTTCCAGCTCCACGGCCTACGTCCTGGAAGACAACGCCATCAGCGGTTTGCTCAGCGGGCCTATCGGCGCCTCCTATAAGGTGAAGATCCGGCGGCCCGACGGCTCCATCCTTCCCCTCCAGCTGACGCACGAACGATCGAAGGATACGAGCTATTATCCCGCCCTTGTCAACACTCCCCTGCTGGAGCTAAAATGGTATGATAAAGACATCGCCTACCTGGCGCTCAACTCCTTCGGTGATGAAAAGATCGACACCCTTTTCCTGGAAAAGTTGCCCGGGCTCTACCAAGCCAGGGCCCTGATCATCGATCTCCGCGCCAATGGCGGAGGCAGCACAGGCACCGGGACAGCCATCCTGCAATATCTCACGCAGGACTCGATCATGCAGCATTCCCGCTACTTCACCCGGCAGCACATGCCCGCCTTTAAAGCCTGGGGTAAGTTTGTAAACCTTAAAGACACCATAGGCAACGACTGGGCCAGACGCTCCTGGCTATACAATCACGATGCCATGTTCTATACATTCGACTACGCGCCCGACACTATACACCTTGGCGCAAAAAGACTGGTGGTGCCCACGGTCCTTTTGATTGGCCATAATACGGCCTCCGCCGCCGAAGACTTCCTGATCAGCGCCGCCAACCAGAAACATATGGTCCGCATAGGGGATCGCTCCTTCGGCAGTACCGGCCAGCCCTTTTTGTTCGACCTGCCCGGTGGCGGGGGCGCCCGCATCTGCACAAAAAAAGACACTTACCCTGATGGAAAGGAATTCGTCGGATATGGCGTAGCGCCTGATATCTTCGTACGACCCACCGTTAAGGATTTCATCGACCACAAAGACCCTGTTCTTGAAAGAGGCCTGGAGTACCTGCGGCAACAGCGTTCTCACGCTACTGCGCCATGATCAATACTTTCACCGGTCCCAGCAAACCCGCTGAAAAGCAGGTGCTCTCCGGCGTGTAAGGATTCACATTCGACCATGTCCTCCGCTCGTTTACAGGCGACCGGCTGTCTCCGATGATCCTGTTCACCCAGGTATTCACTACTTCGATCTCCAGCGTATTGGTTCCCGCCTTCGCTGCGCGGGTAATATCCACCTTATAAGGTGGCGTCCAGGCGCCTCCAACATACACGCCGTTGACCTTCACCTTCGCCATCGCCACCACCATGCCCAGATCCAGGTACAGCGTCCGTCCCGGCAGCAACGTCGGCAATGAAAAGCTATTCCTGTATATAGCCCTGCCGGAATAATACCGTATGGAATCCCGTGGATCCACAGCCCAGTCCGTCAGTTGCGGGAATACCACTGGTGCGGCGGGCCCGCGTGAAGCCGTATCAAAATACACCGTCCAGGGTCCCCGCACCTCCGTTGCCTTCAAAGGCGCCGGAAAATTAGCCTTGCCATGGTTACCGGCGCTGCCCTTGCGAAAAACAACAAAAAAACTCTGGTACTTTTCCAGTTCCAGCGGCACCTTCGTCACCTCGCCCTCCTGCGTATACACCGGGAGATCGCGCACCGAGCCCAACAAAGGATCAAACAGCATGGGGACCTTCCCCTGCACCCTGAAAACCGGCGCCGCCGACACCTGCTTCGCAGACTGGTTACTGACAAAATAAATATCTTCTCCCGATGAAGTAGTCCGATGCAGGAACAGCAGGCTATCCGCAGGCTTTGTCCCCACGTCCGGCGGCAGCTTCAAGAGGGCCAAAGCCTCCTCCATGGTGAAACCATTCATCACCAGCCCTTTGCCTACCGCATGGGTTCTGGCGGCGCCGTCACCCCACAATAAACCCGCCAGCTTTCGCACGGCGCGGTCCGCATTGCCATAATCTTCCAGGCTGGGCGAACGCTCCGGCGCGGGTCCCAGCAATACCCCGCCCTGACTAACGAGATCATATATTCGCTGTAATAAGGCCGGTCGCATAGTTGCCAGCTTTGGCAGCACCAGGATACGATAGGACAGACCGTCAGGCAGCGTCCATCGTCCATCCTTTACAGAGAGCCGTTGTTCTATCACCTCTGCATTTATATAATCGTAGGAATACCCTCCGGGTAGTTCCGGGTCCCGCACACCGGTCATCTTAGGCGCATCCTCGCCGATGAAATAAGCCACGTCAGCAACATACCGTCCCTGCCGTAACATAAAGTTACAACGCCTCAGGTAGGAGATAAAGACATCCAGCTGGCTGAACCAGGTATTGTGCCGGTTGAATTCCGTACCGAACCACGCATTGGTTCCTGGTACCCGCTGATCCTGCTGCGAAATGAATACGTGCAGCAATGTATTATTGATCCCTTCCGTAAAGAACCGGTCTCCCCTGGGCTTCAGCATGGCAGGATAACGTACATAAGGCCGTCCGCCGGAAGTGAATGACTCGGCCGACACCTTGTTCTTTCCATAAATATGTGCGCTGGAAGAAGCGGCCCTGTTCTCGATATTGCCCAGCTCGCCCTCGCTCCAGAACTCGCCCGATACCTCGTCCGACTGACCGCCGTATTGCAGGAACTCGCCCGGGAACCCCCAATGGCCGTAATTCTCCAGCCATGTCGTCAATCCATGCCGGTGGCTGACTTCCCTCAATCCGCCCACATAATCATAGGCCACCTTATCCGCAATGAACCGGCGCAGGTCCCACAGAAAGCGATCGCTCTGATCCTCGCTGCCCACCACCTTCCCCAGCATCGCAGGAATATAAGGAAGAGGATCATACCCATACCGGGCTTTGAAGGACGCGATCATCCCGTCTGTCCAGTTCTGTCCCCCCACTTCATAGCTGTCTTCTACCACTACTTTAAAACATGTCCGGTCTGCTGCAGGGATACGCCTGAGTATCTCTCCCAGAAAAGCATCGAAATTTTCAGCGACGTGCTGCTTGCTCATCTTATCACCCTGCAACCCCCTGCCCTCCGGCTGCGCAGGACTGTTCACCACCCGCGTTGGCGTCATGCCCGTACGCAGAACCACCCAGTCGCCGGGCGGTGCATTCCAGCTCAAATAGCCTTTCACATCCATGGATGATGAAATATCCATTACTTTTCCCCCATCGATGACCAGCCCAGGGTCCGTCACCTCCGGCTGCACCGGCCACTGATACTCTTTCCAATAAGGCAGAGGCGTTGGGTACATCTTGGCCAATGTCTTCTCGATATAATTGGCGACCACAGGGTCTGCCGATAATTTCAGCTCACGTATGCCGCAATCCTTCGACCAATGACGGAAGATGATCCGGAAACTACGGCCCGCCGCAGCAGGAAAAGATACTGCCAGCGGCCCATAAGGATCAAAGCCCGTATTCAGCGCGTCATTGCTCCTGTCCATATTAAGATCAGACAGTTTTCTGAATACGCCATTCTCTTCCACTTGTATCTCTCCTTCTAATTTCATGCGCCGTAAGCCCGGCGTGATAATAAGACTGCGCGCCGTAAAAGAGGTTTCTGTATGGAGCGTGACAGCAAGCTCATTACCGTCAGGCAGCCGGAACTCCGTGTCCTCCCTGCCATCCAACAGGAATGACAAGCCATCCACCGAAGGCTCGGCGCTAAGCGAAGGATGAAGTGAAAATATATTACTGTTATACTCCCGTGGCCGTGGATAAGCGATCACCCGGACATCCTCGCAACTGTCTGCCGGCATCGGCAATGCAAGCCGCACAAGCTGAGCCCCCTTCACGTACGTCTCTGAAGCAACCAGCCGGCGCATGGCATGCCCGGGCGTAACCCAGGGTCCCCCCGTGCCACTCCATCCCGGACTGTTGAACATCCCTATGTCGATATGTAATTGTGAAGCCGTCTTCAACGCCGTATGCAGGATCTCCCACCACTCCGGGGAAAGCAGGCGGACCTTTCCATCCGGCATTTCTTCAAGGCCCACATTCCCGATGAAGGCCCGGCCGATACCGGCCTTCTTCATGGCCTCCAGGTCTTTTACCACACCCTCTTTAGAGATATTGCCCGAGATCCAGTACCAGTAAATGCTGGTTTGAACAGAATCAGGCGGCATTTGAAAACCCTCGCTTATCCTCGCCCAATGCACCGTACGCTCCTGGGATCGCGCCGGTGTTACCGACATACATATAATGATAATACAAGGCAGGCATCGTTTAGCTATGATCAGGTGCATAACAGATAAGTAGATGGATAAAGGTCCAATTTAAACCTCTCTACCGTATCATTCATCCTGTACCATCATGCCTGTCAGGAACCCGGAAGTGCATCGCCGCCCGGAAATTTACGGAAATGCCAGACAAGGCTTAAAAGCCAGAGACGACCGGGAAGATTGTTGCGGTGCGTCTCTATATAATTGGGACCGGCGGATTGAAAGGTATTGCCCGATCCGTTCAGGATATTAAAGACGGAAAGACGGATCTGGCCGCTGTGGTTGCGGAAGACACTTTTATAAAAAGCGCCGTTCCAATAGCTGGTGGCCCGTGCCGGCAGCGCACCCTGGGCACCTGTCTGCTGCCAGTTATAGAACGAAGAAACGGTGAGGGCCCAGGGCAGCTCATAAGAGAAGTTCACCGTATAGTTCTGCATCCAGGTCTGGGTATTCTGGGCAGGATTGAGCGAGTAAGCGTTGGCGCTAAAGTCCAATGCCGCATTGACGTCCAGGAACACCTTCTCCGAGGGATGGTAATTTAGTTTCAGCGCAGTTCCGGCAGCGCTGCCGTCGGTGTTGTTCCGCTGCCCGTTGAGAAAGCCGTTCTGGTGGTTGTATTGCCCATGTAAATTGATGCTCCCATTCCCCTTACGGGTCCAGAAGGGAAATCCATACGTCAGGTTGGAAGACAGGTTGTAATTGCCATCGATATTGACATACTGCAGTTGCTGGACACCGCCGGCAAGCAGTGTAGTCGCTTCCGTGATAGCGCGCTGAACAAAGCTGCCCTGAAGATTTACCTGCCAGTTCTGAAGGCTTTTTATGTTGAAGCTGTTGAACTCCATGTCCATGCTATGCTGGAAGGACTGCTGAAGGTCGGGATTGCCTATGCGCACCAGGAATGGATTGGTCAGGTCGGGCAAAGGCTGCAGCTGCTCGATGGAAGGAGCGCTGCTGCTACCCGTATACCCGAATCGCAGCGATCGGCTCTGGGTCAATGTCCAGATGAGGTTCGCCCGGGGGAACCAATTGGTAAAATGCTGGCGGAGATGAGCATGCAATGAATAATTCTGGTTATCCAGGTCGGTCAGCTGAACCGCCAGGCCAAGCTGGTAGCGGAATTTGGTACCATCGGAATTAAAGCCGGCATGAAAATCCTGCGTAGTGCTGCGATTGAAGAACCTGTTGGAAGTAAGCGTATCGGGAATATCATATTTGCCGGTGGCACTGTCGTAGTCAAGGCTTTGCTTGTCGGAGTGGCTGGTGTTTGTAAAAATGTGGTATCCAAAATCCAGTATACGCCGGGCACTGATCGGCTCCGTATAGGACAGCCTGGCTGTATAATTTTCGCCGTCGGATGTCTGGCTGGAGCGCTGGTCCCTTAAAGTATGCTGCGTAAGATTTCCAAGACTGTCAAAACCATTGACAAGGGAATAAAGGCCCGCATCCTGATCCTGTCGCTGGCGGGATTGGCTCAGCCCGATGTAAAAAGTACGGCCTTTTCTTTTGAAAAGTTGACGGTAATCCAGGTTATTGGAATAGCTATATCCGTTGTTGCTGTTGATATTGACGGTCTGCCCAAGGCTGCTACGCCAGATCCTGGAAAGATCTCCCTGGCCCTTTTGTGTGTTGATCCCCACCGTGTCGGCAGCATTGTTGGCGCCGGATTGGGGACTCCAGTTCGATTGCAGGTTAAGCGTGCGCAAACTGTCGATCGGGAATTCGATCCTTGCGTCGATGCGGCCCGATCTATTGGAATTGGACGACTTGCTGAAACGATCCTCCAGCAACGAAGAGTCCCCCAGAAATGTCTGGCGGCCCGACGACGACACCTGTGTACTGTTGCTGTGATAAAAGCCACCGTTGATGATCGCCGTTATTTTTTTCCCAAGCTTGTCCCTGTAATTGAAATTGGCGTTCGAAATGGTCATGATGCCGCTGGAAGTAGGGCCGATGTTATTCTCGGTGCCGTTAAACTGGTTGTTGATATTATTCGTTTCCCCATTGAAAAAGAAATTACGGGAGGTGCCCAGACTGGCAGCCGTCCCCCCGGCAGCATAGCTGTCTCCATTTCCCCCGCCGGCGTATAATTTACCGAAGTAGCCTGTCTTCCTGTCCTTTTTCAATTTAATATTAAGCGTTTTACCGCCCGTGTTGTCACGGATGCCGGTGAGCTTACCCTGCTCGGTCTGGGTATCAAAGGCCTCTATTTGCGCGACGATCTCGGCAGGCAGGTTTTGCGTTGCCGTCTTGATATCCCCGAGAAAGAACTCCTTCCCGTCGACAAGTATCTTGTCGATCTTTTTGCCCTGCATAGTGACATTACCATCCTTATCTACCGCAATACCCGGCAATTTACGCAGCAGGTCTTCGACACTGGCATAAGGCCGGGTGGGAAAGGCACCCGCATTGAAACCGATGGTATCCGACTTGACGATGACAGGTGGGATATTCGCTTTGACGATAACCTCCATCAGTGGCTTAGAAGAGCGCTGCATCTGCAGGCTGACAACGATGGCCGATGTGTCAGTGTCTTTCACGGCAACGGACAGGGTATCCGGGATATATCCCAGGTAAGTGGCGATCACACGGTAATGACCAGGCTGGGAAACCCGCAGGATAAAACCGCCATTCCTGTTGCTGCGCATCGTCTGAATGGGATGTTCGCCCCTGAGCGGCCAGCACGAGACGGTGGCCTCTTCCAGTATGGTCCCTGAAATGCTATCCCGGACGCTCCCCCGAATATAATGGGTGGCCACACGGGTCTGCGCCCGCAGGGCCAGAGACGATAGGATAAGTATGGTGATCGAAACCCACCGGAAAGACGTCCCGAAATGCATCGGATGAAGGTATTTCAACCAAACCATTTCCCCAAAAAAACAGTAATTTGAACAAGTTAAATTCGCGCAAAAACAATGTTTGGCGCGAAAAGTATCCCAAATTGATAATTCACTGCATGAGAAAATTTCTGGTCCTCTTTTTTTTGCCGTTGCAATTGATCGCCCAGTCCGGATCCTTCCGTCCATTCAAAAAATATCCTTTTACCTCGGGCCTGGCAGCATCCCCACACGGTGCTGCTATCGCCTGGACAATGAATGAAGAAGGCAGGCGCAATATTTATGTGGCAAACGCCCCGGCATTCATCCCGCAAAAGCTTACCGATTTTTCAAAAGATGACGGACAGGAGATCACCAGCATTTCCATTTCCGATGACGGCGCATGGGTCATGTTCGTACGGGGAGGCGACCACGGCGCTAACTGGGATGATGACCAGCCCGTCAATCCCGCTTTTGAAACCCAGCCTTTTAAAGTGCAGGTGGCCACCGTACCTATCGCTGGCGGACAAGTGAAATATCTCTCCGAAGGTGATGACCCCGTCATTTCGCCCGACAGCAAGGAAATAGCGTTTATCAGGAACGGGCAGGCATGGTCTTCGCCGGTGGATGGCGCCACACCTCCCAAGGTCTTGTTCACCACCCGGGGAAAGGTCGGCGCATTGCAATGGTCCCCCGATGGCAGACGCCTGCTATTCGTAGCCAACAGGACCGATCATGCCGTCATTGGCATATTTACCAAAGGTGTTCCTACCCTGAAATGGATAGCTCCTTCCTTCGGCAGGGACGCCTCCCCTCAATGGTCCGCCGACGGCAGCAGGATCGTTTTTGTAAGAAGACCCGGCGCCGGCGGCGCTCCGGACTCCATGCTCGTCAACCGCCCCGACCCATGGAGCATTTACGTGGCAGATACCGCCACCGGCACAGCCAGGCAATTGTGGAGATCCCCGGCAACCTTACGCGGCTCTTTCCCATCGACCGATGGAGGAGCCAATCTGCATTGGGCGGACAATAACAGGATCGTATTTCTATCCTACCAGGATGGATGGCCGCATCTCTATTCCATTAACGCGGAGGGAGGCAAAGAGGTACTGCTCACACCCGGCAATTACATGTGTGAGCATATCAGGCTCAGCGCCGATGGAAAGCACCTGCTCTTCAGCGCCAACACCGGTCCGGACCGCGACGACCTGGAGAGAAGACATGCAGCCATGGTCAGCGTCGACAGCCCCAATATGCAGGTGATGACCCCGGGCCAGGGCCTGGAATGGGCGCCCGTATTTACAGGAGACGGCGAAGCCCTGGCTTTCATAAGTGCAACGGCTCAACGCCCTCCCCTACCCGCTGTTCTGCCTTTAAAGAACAACCACGATAAGAACATACGCCTGCTCGGCGCCGACAAGATCCCAGCGGACTTTCCATCCACCCGGATGGTGACTCCTACTTCGGTCACCTTCACGGCAGCTGATGGCATCACCGTTCATGCCACCCTGTTCCTGCCGCCGGGCGGCGCCGCAAAAAAGCCCGCCATCGTATACGTGCATGGCGGTCCCCAAAGACAAATGCTGCTGGGTTGGCACTATTCAGACTATTATTCCAATGCCTACGCCTCCAATCAATACCTGGCCAGCCTTGGATTCGTGGTCCTGGCCGTCAACTATCGACTCGGCATTGGATATGGCTACGAATTTCACAAACCTAAACAAGGCGGCCCTGCAGGCGCTGCGGAGTATAAGGATATAAAAGCCGCTGGTGGCTGGCTCCGACGGCAAGGCTTTGTCGACACGGGTAAAATAGGAATTTACGGCGGATCTTATGGAGGCTACCTCACCGCCCTGGCGTTGGCACGCGATTCAAAATTGTTCTCCGCCGGCGTCGACTTCCATGGCGTACATAACTGGCTCGCCCAAACTTCGGCATTTGCAGGAGTAAAAGATAACTTTGAAAAAGCACCCGACTTTGACCAGGCAGTAAAGGTCGCATGGCAATCTTCTCCTGTCTCGTCCATTCATACCTGGAAGTCACCCGTGCTGATCATCCAGGGAGATGATGACAGGAATGTTCGTTTCAGTCAAAGCGTGGACCTCATCCGGCGGCTGGAAAGCAAAGGCGTGCCTTATGAAAGCCTGATGATCGTGGATGACACCCATCACTGGATGAATTTCGACAATGCGGTTGAAGTGTATGAGGCTGCGGCGGAATTCTTTGCGAGGAAATTCCTAAACAATGAAAATAAGACTATTATATATAAATAATCCCGCCCGCACATAATCAAATCATCTTTTTTGCGTTCATTATCCCAGACCCCCTACTTTACTGAAAATGATCGTCATACATCGAAAGATCACCTGGCTGCTGTTATTTTCCATCTTCTCTCTCATCATGGCGAGCTGGCTGATCTGTGTAAGCGAGGGCAAACTGGAGAAGACGAACACCCGAATCAATCAAACCCATGAAATAATAGGGATGATCCGTGAGCTAACCTTTTCGGTAGCGGGATCCGGCCAAACCTATTCAGCATACCGGCCGTATATGGACTCCCTCCAACAGCTTGCCGCCAGGACCAATGACCAGCGTCCTCAGATGTCCCAGCTCCGGCAATACCTCCAACAACCCCGAACAGCCTCCCTCGACACCACCCTCCATGCCCTCCTGTTCTCCATGATGCAAACCGAAAAAAAACTGCTGGACGCCCGCATCAGCATGAGCGGGCAGGTCAATAGAAGGACCGCCTACGGCCTGCTCATCGGGCGGGCTGGCGCCTTTGTCTTTGTCGCCATCGTCCTCTTCCTGCTGAATAAAGACATCACCCGCCGCAAGCAGATCCAGGAACACCTGGAGAGAGCCATCAGTGAAGCCCGGCAAGCCAAACAAATGCAGGAGCAGTTCCTGGCCAACATGAGCCATGAGATCCGCACCCCCATGAATGGCATCAAAGGCATGACCGAACTGCTGCTGGATACCCCTCTCTCCCCCAAGCAGCATGAACTGGCAGGGACCATCAAAAGTTCCGCCGGCAACCTGCTGGTCATCATTAATGACATACTGGACTTTTCCAAGATACAGGCAGGCAAGCTCAACATCGAAAAAATTGAGTTCAGCCTGCGGGATATCCTCCATAGCACGGCTTCCATTTTTGAACATCGCCTGAAGAAAAAAGGATTGCACCTGCACATCGACATAGACGCTGAAATACCAGGCCGGCTGATCGGCGATCCCTATCGCCTCAACCAGGTGCTGATCAATCTCCTGGGCAATGCTATAAAATTCACGGAACAGGGACAAATACAGATCCGGGCAGCAGTGGTAAAAAGATCGGACCAGGACCTGGTCCTGGCTTTTGACATTACAGACACAGGCATCGGTATCTCCACCGCAAGCCTGCCCCATATCTTCGACAGCTTTTCCCAGGCAGGTGAAGGCAAAGACCATCGTTATGGCGGGACGGGACTGGGACTCACCATCTGTAAACAGCTGCTGCATTTGCAGGGAGGAGAGATTACCGCCGCCAGCACACCCGGGCAGGGCTCGACATTCCATTTTCACCTGCCCTACGGATATACTGACAAACCCGTCTCCGACCAGCCTGTCGCAGTCCCCCTGAACGATTACAGCAACCTGTTGGCGGGCCGCCGCTTTCTGGTGGCGGAAGACAATGAGATCAACCAGCGATTGATCGATTATGTGCTGACCAAGGCCGGAGGCACCGTACGGCTGGCAAACAATGGCGTCCAGGCCATCGATTTCCTGCGGGATGACCAGGACTTCGACCTCATCATCATGGACCTCCAAATGCCGGAAATGGACGGCTATGCCACCACCCAATATATAAGGAAAGACCTTCATATGCATATCCCCATCATCGCCATGACAGCCACTGCGATGAAAGGCGAACAGCTGCAATGCCTCCAGTCCGGCATGAATGAATACATGACTAAACCCTTCGAGTTCGCCGACTTGTATAAAAGGATCAATAGCCTGCTGAATTATGGCAGTGCCTGATGGCCGCAGGATACCCGGCAGAGCTCCCGGTAAACGCCGGGCGTGACGCCCTCCGACTTTAGGACACCAGGTTCCGGCGGTCGGAAGGCCGCCGGAGCTAGTATTCATTAAATTTAATCATTTGATTAAAAAACTTGTTTAAATCAAAAACGTCGCTAACTTTGCTGCCGGAACAAACATCGAACCAGTGGCAAAAGCAAACAGACCATCCCGCGGATCACGTCCTTCAGTGCCCAAAAAACGGCCGGCTCCCCGTAAACGCCCGACGCCCCAAAAACGCCGCGCCACCGGAAAAGCACCCTCGGCCGCAGCGGACCTCTCCACGGAAGAAAAGATCATGCAGGCAGCAAAAAAGCTCTTCACCCAGAATGGCTTTGCCGCCACCCGTACCCGGGACATCGCAAAAGAGGCCGGCATCAACCTGGCCCTCCTCAATTACTATTTCCGCAGCAAGGAGAAACTTTTCGACATTGTCATGACCGAAAACTTCCGCCAGTTCATCAGGGGCATTTCTTTTCAACTCCTCGACGACGCTACTTCCGTCCAGGAAAAGATCCAGCGCATCGTCACTGCCTATATCGACTTCCTTAATAATAATCCCGACCTCCCCATATTCATCATCAATGAGATAAGAGGCAATACGTCCAAGGTCGCCCAACAGATCCAGGAAGAAGTAGCCCCCATACGGGCCCATATGTTCCGCCAGTTACAGGAAGCCGGCCGCCAGGGAGAGATCACCCCCATCGACCCTTTCCATTTCATGGCCAATCTGATAGGACTCACCGTATTCCCCTTCATCGGACGCCCCATCCTGCAACGGGTCACAGGCGTCAATGACCAACAGTTCCGCGCCTTTATGGAAGAAAGGAAAAATCTCGTGCCCATATGGATCAACGCTATTATGCATTCTAAAAAATAAAATATGCGCTGACCTAAAATATTCTTTCGGCTCAACCGTCCTCCTGAAAGAGCGTATTTTTCTGCGTACATATTAATCAAATGATTAAAACAAAACAATTAAAAAGATGATTAAGGTTTTGAAACTCACGGGCCTATGCCTTCTCTTCCTTCCCCGGGGGAAAAGCCTTGCCCAACCGCCGCAGGGCCTCACCCTGGAACAATGTTATCAGCTGGCAGAGGCCAACTACCCCCTCACCCGCCAGCGGGCCCTCATCGAAAAAACAAAGGAATATACCCTGGATAATATCCGCAAGGGCATCTATCCCCAGTTTGCCGTCAGCGGCACCGCCACTTATCAGTCGGATGTGACGAAGATCTCCCTGCCGCCGGGCCTTAACTTCAGCATACCTGCCGTATCCAAAGATCAATATAAGCTCTACGGCGAAGTCTCCCAGACCCTCACCGACTTCGGCATCAATAAGCAGAAAAGGACCATCAGCGCCACCGACGCCCAGGTCCAGGAAGAAAATCTCAATACAGAGCTCTATAAATTAAAGGACAGGGTTAACCAGCTGTTCTTCGGGATATTGCTCGTCGACGGCCAGCTCCGCCAGAATGCCCTCTCCGCAGCCGATATAAAGACAGGCATTGCCAAGATCCAGGCGGCCATCGACAATGGGACGGATTTCAAAAGCAGCCTCAATAAGCTGAAAGCCGAGCTCCTGGTCAACGGTCAGCGCACCATCGACCTGAAGGCCACCCGCAAAGCATACACCGATATGCTCGGCCTCTTCCTCAATTCCGCTATAGATGAAAACACCCCATTCATCACGCCCGCGCCTCCTGCCGCCACGACCGACAGCATCAACAGGCCCGAGCTGAAAGCATTCGACCTGCAGACTCGCCAATACATCGAGCAGCAACGCCTCACCCGTATCAACAATTATCCCCAGCTCAACGCCTTCTTTCAGGGCGGCCTGGGTAAACCTAATCCTGTCAACTTCCTTTCCTCCCAGCTTTCCGGCTATTATCTGACTGGCCTTCGCCTGACCTGGAACTTCGGAGGACTGTACACTTATCATAAGGACAAGCTGATCAACAAGAACAACCAGGAGATGGTACAGGCCCAGCGCAATACCTTCCTTTTCAATACATCGATGACCCTCCGGCAGCAGAATGCGGATATGGTAAGGTATCAGCAGCTGATCCAGTCCGATGATGAGATCGTCAGTCTCCGCGACTCCATCAAGCAGACCTCCGCTGTCCAGCTGCAGAACGGTGTCATCACAGCCAATGACTATTTGCTCGACATCAATGCGGAAGCCCAGGCAAGGCAGGATCGCAACCTGCATGAAGTGCAGCTCCTGTTGTCTCAGTATAATCACAAGACTACCGCTGGCAATTAATACATCATTCAAATCCTTAAAATAAAGTTTCAATGAGAAAGTTATCCCTCCCGATCCTCCTTTTCACCCTCATGGCGGCATCCTGCCATGACAACCGGCCCGAAACAGACGCCTCGGGCGTATTCGAATCCGACGAAGTGATCGTGTCGGCCGAGCAGACCGGGAAGCTCCTTTCCTTCCCTATCAAAGAAGGAGACACCCTGCGTAAAGGCGCCCTCGCCGGATCGATAGATATCAATAATGTCATCCTGCAAAAACAGCAGGTCGAAGCAAGTATACAGGCCCTCCGGCAAAAGACCACGGACCCTCGCCCGCAGCTGGAATACGTCAAACGTCAGCTGGCCGTCCAGCAATCGCAGCTGGCCCAGCAGCAAAGGGAAAAAGCCCGTACCGAAAACCTCCTGAAGGCCGATGCAGCTACGCAAAAACAGCTGGATGACATCAATTCCATGATAGACCAGCTGCAAAAACAAATAGACGCATCCCGTCAGCAGATCGTACTTTTCAACTCCAATATCGCCACCCAGAACAGGACCGTCTTCAGCGAAAAAGACCCCCTCGAAAAAAACGTCGCCACCATCCAGGACCAGATCAATAAAGGACAGGTGATCAATCCTATTACAGGCACCGTGCTTACCAAATATGCCCTGGAAGGTGAAATGGCCACCACAGGCAAAGCGCTCTATAAGATCGCCAACCTGGATACCCTAACCCTTCGTGCCTACGCTACAGGCGCCCAGCTGACCTCTGTCCGCCTGGGTCAGCCCGTGAAAGTATACACGGACCAGGGAGCAAAAAATTACAAGGAATACCCCGGTCAGATCTACTGGATCTCCGACAAATCGGAGTTTACCCCCAAGACCATCCAGACCAAGGACGAAAGAGCCAATCTTGTATACGCAGTCAAGATAAGAGTGAAGAATGACGGCTATCTCAGAATAGGTATGTACGGTGAAGTAAAATTTTAAGGAATGATCACCCTCAGCAATATTAAGAAAACCTATAACAAAGGCGCCGTGCAGGCCCTCAACGACATTTCCTTTTCAGTGGAAAAGGGTGAGCTCTTCGGCCTCATCGGCCCCGACGGCGCAGGCAAAACCTCCCTGTTCCGGATCCTGACCACCCTGCTGCTGCCCGATGCAGGCCAGGCCAGCGTGGACGGGTACGATGTCATCAAAGACTACCGGCACATCCGCAACCGGGTCGGTTACATGCCCGGCCGGTTCAGCCTCTACCAGGACCTCACGGTCGAGGAGAACCTGAATTTCTTCGCCACCGTCTTTGACACCACTATCAAAGAGAACTACGATCTTATAAAAGATATCTACCAACAGATTGAACCTTTCAAGGACAGAAGGGCAGGGAAACTATCGGGAGGCATGAAACAAAAGCTGGCATTATCCTGTGCGCTGATACATAAGCCCTCTGTCCTCTTTTTAGACGAGCCGACCACGGGTGTCGACGTGGTTTCCCGGAAAGAGTTCTGGGCCATGCTGAAAAAGCTGAAACAGGAAGGCATCACCATCCTGGTCTCCACGCCGTATATGGACGAAGCAAACCTATGCGATCGCATCGCCCTGGTCCAGAAAGGAGATATTCTCTCCATCGATAAGCCGGCAGCGATCGTAAGCTCTTTCCCGGGAGAGCTTTACGCGGTTCGCGCGGCGGGGACCCATCGGCTGTTGCAGGACGTCAGGAACTATCAGGGTACAAGCACCTGCTTTGCCTTTGGCGATGCATTGCATGTGACTTTCAAAAATGCAGGCTCCCAGCCCCTCCTGGAATACCTGCATACAAAAGGTCATGCCGATGCCACCATCGAAAAGATCCAGCCCACCATCGAAGACTGTTTCATTCACTTATTAAAATAACCAGACCATGCCATCCTCCGCCACGCCGCCCGTTATCACCACCGACAAGCTCACCAAACGCTTTGGCCATTTCGTGGCCGCCAGCGAACTGACGTTCCAGGTCGCCAAAGGCGAGATCTTCGGTTTCCTGGGCGCTAACGGCGCCGGAAAGACCACGGCCATGCGCATGCTCTGCGGCCTGCTGAAACCCAGCTCCGGCAAGGCCACCATTGCGGGCTTTGACGTCTACACCCAGACGGAAAAGATCAAACGGCGCATCGGCTATATGAGCCAGAAATTTTCGCTCTATGACAACCTCACCGTCTCGGAAAACATCCGGTTCTATGGGGGTATCTACGGCATGAACACCGCTGCCATCAGGACCAAAACAGCGGAGCTCCTGGAGGAGCTGCAGCTGGAGAAGGAAGCGAAGACACTGGTGAGCGACCTCCCCCTTGGCTGGAAGCAGAAGCTGGCCTTCTCCGTCTCCATCGTCCACAACCCCGACATCGTCTTCCTCGATGAGCCCACCGGCGGCGTCGACCCGGTCACCCGCCGGCAATTCTGGGACCTCATCTACCACGCAGCCGACCGCGGCGTCACCATTTTCGTCACCACCCATTACATGGACGAGGCCGAATACTGCAATCGCGTATCCATCATGGTGGACGGCGTCATCGCCGCCCTCGACAGCCCCACCCGCCTCAAACAACAATTTGGTCTCGACAATATGGAAGACGTCTTTTATGAACTGGCCCGGAACGCCAAAAGAAAAGCCGATTAATATGCGCCAACTCATCACATTCATACGAAAAGAATTCCTGCACGTCTTCCGCGACAGGAAGACCCTGCTGATGCTCTTCGGTCTGCCCATCGCGCAGATCGTCCTGTTCGGCTTCGCCCTCTCCAACGAGATAAAGAACTCCAGGATCGCCATCACCGACTATTCCAAAGACGCCGTCACGGAACAACTCATCAGCAAAATAGCTTCCAGTAATTACTTCGATATCCAACGCACTGTGCAAAGCGCCACCCAACTGGAGGCGGCTTTTAAAAAAGGGGATATCCGTATGGCCATCATCTTTCCCGCTGATTTTGCCAATGACCTGGTGCACACAGGAAAAGCAACGATCCAGGTGATCGCTGACGCCTCCGACCCCAACCTGGCCACCACCATCACCAACTATATCACCCGCCTCGTGGGCGACTTCAACACCCAGACGGCCCTCACTGCCGGCAGACCCCTGCAGATCCTCCCCGAAATGCAGTTCCTTTATAACCCCGAACTGAGAGGCGCCCCCAACTTTGTCCCGGGCGTCATGGCCCTGGTTCTGATGCTCGTCTGCACCATGATGACCTCCGTAGCCATTGTAAAGGAAAAAGAGCTGGGCACTATGGAGATCCTGCTGGTCTCGCCCTTCAAACCCATCTATATCATCATTTCCAAGCTGACGCCCAACCTGCTCATCTCGGTGGTCAATCTGTTCATCATATTGATGCTAAGCGCTGTCTTCCTGGACCTGCATGTAAAAGGCAGTATCCTGCTGCTGACGTTCGACAGCATCCTCTTCATCCTTACGTCGCTGTCCATTGGCCTGCTGCTGTCCATCAACGCGAAAACACAACAAGCCGCCATGATGGGCTCCATGATGGGCATGATGCTGCCCACCATGCTGTTGACAGGCTTCCTCTTCCCGATAGAGAACATGCCCCTGCCCCTGCAGGTCCTGTCCAACCTGGTGCCCTCCAGGTGGTATTTCATCATCGTGAAGAAGGTAATGTTGAAAGGATTGGGCATCACCGCCGTCTGGAAAGAAACCCTCATCCTTACTGGCATGTGCCTGTTCCTGTTTACTATTAGTCTCAGAAGATTTAAAATCAGATTATAATGCGAACTTTATTCTTCCTGCTGGAAAAAGAATTTCGACAGATCATGCGCAATAAAGGCATCGTCAGGCTGCTGATCATCGCGCCGGTGATCCAGTTGATCCTGTTACCCCTGGCCGCCGACTATTCCGTAAAGAATATCAGCATCGCCGTGGTGGACAATGACCACTCCACCGCCTCGCAGCGCCTCATCGGCAAGATCACCTCCTCCGGCTATTTCAAGCTCACAGGCTACACCGGCTCTTACACGGCAGCCCTCTCCATGGTGGAACAGGAGAAAGCCGACCTCGCCCTCCAGATCCCGGCCCACTTCGAAAAGGACCTCGTCCGCGAGAACAGCCAGAAGCTCTATGTGGCCATCAATGCCATCGAAGGAACAAAAGCCAACCTGGGCGGAGCCTATCTGAGCAGTATCATCACAGACTTCAACGACCAGCTGCGTGTGGACTGGCATACCACAGGGACCGCCACAACCAGCGATGCGCCCCAGATCACCGTCGCGGCCTCCAATTGGTACAACCCCTATATGGACTTCCATCTCTACATCGTGCCCGCCATCCTCGTCACCCTGGTCACCACTCTGGCGGCCATGCAGACGGCCTTCAATATCGTACAGGAAAAGGAAAGCGGCACCATCGAGCAGATAAACGTTACGCCGCTTAAGAAACATATTTTCATCATAGGGAAGCTGGTACCCTTCCTGGTCCTGGGCATCATCCTCTTCACCCTTGGCCTCCTCGTCGGCTGGCTATTCTATGGCATCGTCCCCGTCGGCAGCTTCTGGGTCTTATACATTTCACTGGTCGACTACCTTTTTGCCATGCTGGGACTGGGCCTGCTACTGGCCACCTATTCCACTACACAGATGCAGGCCATGTCGCTCTCGTTCTTTTTCATCAACATCTTCAACATGATGAGCGGCGCCTTCACCGCTGTTGACAGCATGCCCGGCTGGGCCCGTGCCATCGTCCAGACCTTCCCGCCCAGTCATTTCATCCGCATCATGCGCATGGTGGTGCTCAAAGGCAGCGGATTAAGCGATATCCTGTATGATCTGGGAGCGATGGCGCTCATCGGTCTGGTGCTGAATGGCTGGGCGATCCTGAACTACCGGAAGACAGCCTGACAGCTAGGTGTTTACCTCTATTCTTTTCAGTAAGGAATAAGGCTAACTTTATTCAAACACTTACCATGAAAAGTTTCATCCACTATTCGCTTGCCATTGCGATCGCCTGCCTGACAATGTCCGCTCATCCTGTACGCCACGTGGCCAGGCAGACCCTCGTATCCGTCTACACCGCCAATGGCACCGCCTTTTACGGCACGCTGAAGGTAGGCGGTGCGATCAATTTCACTTATAGCCCTACCAGTTACCAATACGCCGGTCAGGTTACCACAGGTCCCGCTACCGTGACCATCACCTGCGGAGCGCCGGGTTCACACCTTTACCAGTTCACCGGCGGCTACGCCCAGACCACGAGTTCCGGGTCTGTTACATTTAATAACGTAAATATCACAGGTACTTCAACCGCCAGCATCTATTAATATATCCCCAAAAAATGTCATATAGTATAAGCGAAATGTCAAAAAAGACAATTCCGCTAAACAAATAACGGAATATCTTCATCCGACCAACGATTGACATACACCAAAAACTACTTGCCATGTTCAGCGCATACCCTACTTTGTATACTCCTATCACTTCTTTCACCTAAGGACCAAACTTTCAGCCAACTACAACTGCTAACGAATGAACCCCTCCGATAAAAGATCAGATGCGGAACTTGTCGCCTTGCTGAAGACTGGCAATGTGGCCGCCTTTACCAGCCTTTACAATAAGTACAGCATGAAGATGTACATAAATATGTTCAAAATGGTAAAGGATGAGCAGGCGGTAGAAGAAATGGTCCAGGTCTTGTTTTCCAGGATATGGCAGCAACGGGAAACGATCACCTATGAGTCCGATTTCGCCTCCTATTTATACCGGGCCGGCTCTAATCTTGTTTGTGATTTTTACAGGAAGCTGAAAAGTGACAGAAGAATGATGGCTCATTTCAAATCCACCATCACCGAACATTACTCCCATATCGAGGAACAGATCTTTTTCAAGGAGAGCAAGCAGTTGCTGGAGCAGGCGCTGGCCGGCCTTTCCCCTCAGCAACGTCATGTCTATCAGCTGTGTAAGATCGAAGGCTGCAGCTACAAGGAGACCGCAGCCCGGCTTGGCATATCTACGCATACGGTGAAAGAATATCTTTGTAAGGCGCGGCAGCTGGTGACAGCCTTTATGTCGGCAAACATTGAAAAGATAGCTTTTCTTGCTTTTTTTTCATATAGCGCCTTATCCCCCCATATTGATCGGACGTACGTCTTTAGTTAAAGTATTTATTGATGAACCATCAGGAACTGTCTGAATTGTTTGAAAAGCTGGTAAAAAATCAGTGCTCGGAAGAAGAGGCGGAAAGAATAGTGGAGGTACTGGCCGATGGATCCAATGAAGGACTGCTCCAGGCATTAATAAAACATGAGCTCAAAAGACCCCTGCCGGATAATGCTGACGATCAGGCAAATGAACGCCTGAAAAATAAGCTTGACCTCAGGCTGGAGCAGATCCTTCGTGCGGCTGCTCCCGCGCAAAAAACCATTCCGGCACGCACCTGGAACAGAAGAGCGCGCTATGCGGCAGCAGCCGTACTTTTATCGCTCTCGGTGGCTACCTGGCTGCTGGTCCGTAAACCCGCACCTTCCCCGGCAGTGGTAGCAAAGCCGGTGACGCAACCCATCATAGCGGGAAGTAACAAGGCGATCCTAACCTTGAATGATGGACGCAAGATCGACCTGGATGAGACCTCCCCCGGCGACATCGCCACACAGTCCAATACGGTCGTCAAAAAGCTGGCCGGCGGCGTCCTGGTATACGATAAGGATACGAAACCCCAGCAAGGCAAAAGTGCCCTCCCCGAATTCAACACAGTCACCATTCCCAAAGGCGGGCAATACCAGGTGGTGCTTCCCGATGGTTCGAAGGTTTGGCTGAACGCAGCTTCCTCTCTTAAGTATCCTACTCAATTCAATTCCAGCGAGCGATTGGTGGAATTGACAGGGGAAGGGTATTTCGAGATCGCCGGCATTCCACGGCAGCCTTTCATCGTGATAAGCAACCACCAAAGGATCGAGGTATTAGGAACGATGTTCAATATAAACGCCTATGTTGAAGAAGCCGCTGTCAAAACTACCTTACTGAATGGCGCAGTCAGGGTAAGCGCCATCGCCGGCAATTCCCCCGGCCAGCTTATTTCCCCCAGGACGCTCCTGCCAGGTCAGCAATCCGAATTATCCGGCGAGGAAATTAAGATCTCGGAGGGGAACATCGAAGCCGCCCTGGCATGGAAGAATGGAAAATTTCAATTCGAGCATGAAGATATCCGGGTTGTCATGCGTAAGATCGCACGATGGTACGATGTCGAGGTCGATTATGATGGCAATATGAAAGGGAAAGTTTTCTCCGGCACCATATCGAAATATGAAAGCTTAAATGAGGTCCTGAAAATGCTTCAACTGACCGAAACTGTTTCCTTTACGATCAAAGGCCGGAAGATCATTGTGTCCTGACGCCGCAATAATTATTCTATATAATTATTTCAGGACATCCCCCCTTTTCGTATTGATCAACCGTCTTTATTAAAAACCTTAATGCAGACAACCTACTCGGAATGTAGTTTCGGCATAGACAGACCCCTACTGCTTAAAATCACACGGATAATGAGGCTAACCATTATTTTTATGACTGCCATCCTTCTGCAGGTGAGAGCGACAGGATACGGGCAAAAGATCAGCCTTTCGGTAAAGGAGACAACCCTCGAAAATGTGCTGAAAGAAATTAAGAAACAGTCCGGTTACAACATCCTGTACAACCCTATTTTATTGAAAGAAGCCAGGCCTGTCAGCCTGGAGATGCGCAATGTATCGCTGGAGGTCGCCCTGCAGAAATGCTTCGAGGGACAACCGGTGACCTATGTCATCGAAAAGCAGACCATCATAGTGAAGAACAAGCCCGTCCCCAGTCCTGTCAGGGAGGCCGACCCGGAGTCCCTGAAGATAACGGTCACCGGAACCATAAGGGATTCCACCGGGATCCTCAGCGGTGTAAGCGTTGTGATAAAGGGTTCCACTACAGGAACAAAAAGCGATCAGAATGGAAAGTTTGTCATCGATGTGCCTGATGATAATGCGGTCCTTGTCTTTTCCTTTGTCGGCTACGCAACGCAGGAAGCGCCTGTTAAGGGAAGGACTGTATTTAATATCCTGATGCTGCGGGATGCCAAAGGAATGGATGAAGTCGTCCTGGTGGCCTTCGGGGTGCAGAAAAAGACAGACATGGTGGGTTCTGTCACCAGCATAAAAACATCCGACCTGAAAGTTCCGTCCAGCAACCTCACCACTGCCCTGGCCGGAAGGGCTGCGGGTATCATTTCCTATCAACGCAGCGGTGAACCGGGACAGGATAATGCCGATTTCTTCGTGAGGGGCGTTACTACTTTCGGCTATAAGACCTCGCCGTTGATACTCATCGACGGCATTGAGCTGACGGCGAAAGACCTTGCACGTTTGCAGCCGGACGATATTTCCAGCTTTTCCATCATGAAGGATGCAACTGCCACCGCCTTATACGGCGCAAGGGGCGCAAATGGCGTGATCCTGGTCACCACCAAACAGGGGAAGGTAGGAAGGGCCAATCTCTCACTCAGAATTGAGAATTCCATTTCAGCCCCCACGAAGAATGTAGAGCTGGCAGATCCTGTCACCTATATGAAAATGTCCAATGAGGCCGTATTGACCCGGACGCCCCTGGGCGAGGTAGTAGGCGGTGGTGATGTTTTTTATTCCGACGACAAGATCGCCAACACGAAGGCCGGCGCCAACCCCAATATATATCCTGCCAATGACTGGAAAAAGATCATGTTCAGGGACAATACGCAGAATCAACGCCTGAACCTGAATATCAGCGGCGGCGGCGGGATCGCAAAGTATTTTGTATCCGGGTCCTACAACAAGGACAACGGGATCATGAAGGTAGACAAACGGAATAATTTCAATAATAATATCAGCCTGAAAAGTTATACGCTGAGAAGCAATGTGACCATCGATGTTACCAAAACGACGGAAATGATCGTTCGCCTCAGCGGTAATTTCGACGCTTACACCGGTCCCATCGACGGCGGAGCGGCCATGTACACAAAGGTCATGCGCTCCAATCCTGTATTATTTCCGGCCTACTATCCAATTGATGAAGAGCATCAATTTGTCAAGCACATTATGTTCGGCAATTACGATGCCGGCCAGTATATCAATCCTTACGCCGAAATGACCAAAGGTTATAGAGATTATTCCAGTTCTCTGATGCTGGCCCAGGTGGAGATCAAGCAGGACCTTTCCTTCCTGACGAAAGGATTGTCTTTTCGTACCATGGTCAACACCAACCGTTCTGCCAATTTTGATGTCAGCAGGTTTTACAACCCTTTCTGGTATAAGTTAGCCGGTTATGATCCAACAAAAACGAACTATTCCATCACTAATATAAATCCCGATGGCGGAACAGAATACCTGGGATACCAGGAGGGCCCCAAGAACGTGTCTTCCACTTTCTACATGGAATCGATGGTGAACTACAAAAATACGTTTGGCAAGAAGCATCAATTAAGCGGATTGCTCGTCTACATCATGAGGGATAACCTCACTGCGAATGCCGGCAGCCTCCAGCTGTCCCTGCCTTTCAGGAACCTGGGCCTGTCCGGCCGGACGACCTACGCGTATGACAATCGGTTTTTTGCGGAATTTAACTTTGGCTACAACGGATCCGAACGTTTTTATAAAGACAAGCGTTGGGGATTTTTTCCATCTGCCGGCCTGGCCTGGACCATCTCCAATGAGAAGTTCTTCAAAGATCTTCCCAACTACATATCCAATCTTAGATTGAGGGCTACCTACGGTCTGGTCGGCAACGATGCCATCGGCAGCCCGGAAGACCGCTTCTTTTATCTTTCCAATGTCAACATGAACGAGGGCTCCAGAGCTGCCTATTTTGGCCGTGATTTTTCAGGGGGCCAGGGATTGAACGGCGTTTCCATCACCCGGTATTCCAATCCTGCCATCACCTGGGAAACGTCCAAACAAAAGAACCTGGCGCTGGAGCTGGGAATGTTCAACAAGATCAATATCATCGCGGAATTTTATACCCAGGACCGTACCCATATTCTGATGGACAGGGCCTCGGTGCCAATGACCAGCGGATTTTCGGCGCCTATCAAGGCCAATGTGGGAGAAGCCAGCAGCAAGGGAACGGATATTTCCATCGACTTTACCCAAAATTTCAGCGGTGGGCTTTGGCTCTCCGCCAGGGGAAATTTTACGTATGCCAGCAGCAAATTCAAGGTTTACGAAGAGCCCCAGTATAAGGAAAGATATCGCAGCCGCATCGGCAATTCGCTCAATCAGAACTATGGCTACATCGCCGAACGTTTGTTTGTCGATGATGAAGAAGCGGCAAATTCTCCCAGGCAAAACTTTGGCGTCTATGGTGGCGGTGATATCAAATATACGGATGTCAACAGGGATGGTCAGATCACGGAAGCGGATATGGTCCCCATCGGTAACCCCACCACCCCCGAGATCGTATTTGGCTTTGGCTTTTCCGCAGGTTATAAGGGATTTGACGTGTCGGCTTTCTTTCAGGGCCTCGCTAACGAGTCGTTTTGGATAGACGTGAATGCCACCTCTCCTTTTGCTTCCTACGTTTATCCCGGAGAGAACATCGGAGGAAAATTACAAAACCAGGTTTTAAAAGCATATGCCGACAGCTACTGGTCCGAAGATCACCGGAATGTTTATGCCCTCTGGCCACGCTTAAGTCCGCAGGTCAATGCCAATGACGCCCAGACCAGTACCTGGTTCATGCGCGATGGGTCCTTTTTGAGGTTGAAACAGGTGGAGCTGGGATATACCCTCCCCAGAAAGACCCTGGCCAGGCTGCATACCTCTAACCTCAGGTTGTATGTCAATGCCAGCAACCTGTTGAATTTTAGCAAATTCAAATTGTGGGATGTGGAAATGGGAAGCAATGGCCTGGGATATCCGGTACAACGTGTATTCAACATAGGCCTGAATGTTAGTTTCAATTAATGACCATTAATAAAAGAACATGCAAGCATATAAGCTCACTTTAATAATACTATTGATCCTGCTCTCAGGTCTCACCTCCTGCAGGAAATACCTGGATGTGGTGCCTGACAATGTGGCCACCATCGACAACGCTTTTACCATGCGCAGCCAGGCGGAGAAATACCTGTTCACCTGCTATTCCTATATACAAAGGGACGGAGACCCCGAGCAGGACCCGGCAATGCTGGGAGGCGATGAGCTCTGGGAGAACGATGACAACGGCGGCATCTATAAGAACATTGCCAAAGGACTACAGAATGTGGTCAATCCCTACGCAGAGAACATGGACTACATTTACAGGGCATTGAGGGATTGTAATATTTTCCTGGAGAACGTCGGTAAGGTACCTGATCTTAAGCCGACGGAAAGGAACCGCTGGATCGCTGAAGTGAAATTCCTCAAGGCCTATCAACATTTCTACTTGTTGAGGAAGTATGGCCCCATTCCTCTGATCAAGGAAAACTTACCCGTAAATGCGGATGTCAACCAGGTGAAAGTCTTTCGTGCACCGGTGGATTCCTGCTTTAATTACATCACGAGCCTGTTGGACGAGGCTATCCCCGGGCTCCCGTTGACCATCGACAACCCCACCAAGGAAATGGGACGCATAACGCAGCTGATCGCGCTTACTTTTAAGGCCAAAATACTGGTGACGGCCGCCAGCCCCTTATTTAATGGGAACACCGATCAACAGACCTTGAAAAACCACGACGGTACGCAGCTCTTCAATCAAACAGTGTCAAAAGCCAAATGGGATTCCGCGGCAGCTGCCTGCAAACGCGCCATCGACATGGCCAGTAGCCTGGGTATGAAGCTCTATTATTATCAGCCTGCCTTCCAGCAATTCAATCTTTCGGATACCATCATGACGCAACTGAATATCCGGAATGCTGTTACTGAAAAATGGAACAGCGAGATCATCTGGGGCAATACCATGATGAATACCACCCATTTGCAGGAGCTGCTTACGCCCTTCCTGGATGCACGTTACCTGGATGAGACCGTGACAAAAGGATTGTATTCTCCGACTTTGAAAATTGCGGAAATGTATTACTCCAGCAATGGCGTGCCTATATCGGAAGATAAGACGTGGAATTACGGCGCCAGGTATGCTTTACGGAAGGCAGCGGATGATTACAAAATATATATACGCAATGGCGCCACGACCGCAGGATTGAATTTCGACCGGGAACCCCGGTTTTATGCCGACATGGGATTCGATACAGGCATATGGTATGGACAAGGGAATTATGATGACAGCCAGGACCAGTCCCTTTTCGCCCTGGCGGCGAAATTCAAAGAGCCCCAGGGCGTAGGTAAGCCCGGTTATGCCACGGTAACAGGCTACTATGTCAAGAAATTAGTGCACTATCAGAACGTGATCACACAAACAGGTTATTCCGTCTCAGCCTATCCCTGGCCGACGTTGCGTCTTGCAGACCTGTACCTCCTCTATGCAGAGGCGTTGAACGAATCGGCAGGCCCTACGGACGAGGTGCATACCTACCTGGACCTCATCCGGAAAAGAGCCGGGCTGCCATCTGTAAAAGACTCCTGGACGCAATTCTCCAATAACCCCGGAAAGTTCGCCACCCAGAACGGCATGCGCGAGATCATTCACCAGGAAAGACTGATCGAACTGGCTTTTGAAGCACAGCGGTTCTGGGATCTGCGCCGTTGGAAAGAGGCGGCAAAGGAATTGAACGCTACGGTAATGGGCTGGGACGTCAATCAGACGAGCGCTGCCGCTTACTATGTACCTAAGAAAATTTTCAACCAAACCTTCGGGGTAAAAGATTATTTCTGGCCGATCAAAGACTACAATATCACCGTTAACAGTAATCTCGTACAAAATATTGGCTGGTAATTGTAAATGAAAATCGAAATGAAAAATACCACTGCAAATAAAATATATTTCCTCCTGTTATATCTGACCTTCGTCCTGGGTGCAGGATGCAAAAAAGAAGACAGACTTGATCACATCGATCCCAATTCCCCCGCGCCGGCACAGGTCAGCAATATAAAGATTGCCGCCACGCCCGGAGGAGCTATGATCAATTACAAAATCCCCAAAGACCCCAACTTTTTCTATGCCAAGGCCGTATATGAAATTCGGCCCGGGGTATACCGGGAAGCGAAATGTTCCTACTATAATGATACCCTTGCCCTCGTGGGCTATGGCGATACATTGAGCCACCAGGTGAGGATCTACAGTGTCGGTAAAAATGAAAAAGCATCCGAACCTGTCACCGTCAGCATTGTTCCCCTGTCGCCACCCGTGAGGACAGTATATAAGGACCTGACCCTCACCGCCGCATTCGGGGGAGTAAGGATCGGTTTTAAAAATCCATCCCAGGCCAACCTGGCCATCGAGCTATTGATGGACAGCACCGGCGCCGGCGCCTGGACGACATTGAACACGTTCTACACCGGCGCCCTGGAAGGATCCTTTTCCACCAGAGGCCTGGATTCCGTACAAAAAAAGTTCGCTGTGGTGCTGTGGGATCGCTGGAACAACAAATCAGATACTATGGTCCGAACGCTTACTCCCTTATATGAAGAACTGATCCCTAAAAATAAATTTTCCATCCTGCAGCTGCCAACGGATGTCTACAAACCTGCGGAGCCGCAATATGGACTGGCAAATGTCTTTAATGGAGGGACCTTTTGGAACGGGATATGGGCCTCCGCCAACAACTCTGTTATCCCGCAATGGTTTACCCTGGACCTCGGGCAACAGGTGGTGCTGAGCAGGTTTAAGGAATTCCAGGTCAACACCGATCACTTTTACATCGCCTCCGCCCTGAAAACTTTTGAGATATGGGGCTCGAATAATCCCAACCCGGATGGCAGCTTTGACGCCAGCTGGACTTTGATGGGGACGTTCCATTCCTTTAAACCTTCCGGGTTGCCAATGGGGCAGACCAATCAGGATGACTATAACTATGCCTGTGTCAACGGGGAAGACTTTGAATTTGAAAATGTCGTTCCCGCCGTCCGTTATATCCGGCTGAACGCCCTGGAATCTTACAGCAGCGCCGGGCAAATCGTCATTTCAGAATTAACTTTTTGGGGTCAGATAAAACACTAAATTTTATGAGATCAATATATTTCCTTCCAGTCCTACTGCTCGTCATGCTTTTCTCCGCATGTAAAAAGATGGATAGTACCTACAAGCAATATATCGTGGTGGGGGGGATACCCTACACCGGTAAAGCGAAATCTCCGAAAGCATACGCCGGACACAACAGGGTAAAGATCACATGGCTAAGAGGTTCGGATCCCAATGTGGTAAAAGCCAGGATCTTTTGGGACAATTATACGGATTCCGTCGAAGTGAATATCAAGGATGACGCCGATACGATCAGCGTCATCATCGACAATTTGCCCGAAAAAGATTACTCTTTCGAGATCAAGACCTATGATAAAAACGGAGTGCCTTCCATTCCGGTGGAACTGCTATCGGGCGCTTATGGCGACAGGTATCAATCGCAATTACTAACCAGGCCGGTGAATTCAGTATTACTTGACAAGAACGATAAGCTCACCATTAAATGGGGTAATGCGGACATATCCAATGGCGCCACATTCACGGAACTGGCATACACCGATCTCACCGGAATGGCCAGGACAATTCGCTTCCCGGTGACGGAATCGTCCTCTGTATTGACGGATGCCAAACCGGGAACTTCCTTGCAGTACCGGACTGTCTTTGAGCCGGATTCCCTGAGCATCGATGAATTTTACACTGCCTCATCCGAACTGGGAGAAATTTCTTTGGATAAAAAGGACTGGAGCATCATTGACTATTCCACCCAGCATTCTGCCGGAGACAACGCTGTCACTAATTTTATTGACGGTACGGATGCCACCCGCTGGCACACCTGTGCAGGATGTTCGAGTTATCCTCATTTTGCGACCATCGATATGGGGGTCAAAAGGACGATCACAAAATTCGGTGTTTGGCGGACCACCTTCGAGAACGGAGGAGATGACCGCGGGCCCGACCAGATACAATTCCTTACCAGTACAGACAACGTAACCTGGGCTGACCAGGGTATTTACAGCTTCAACAGGATGCTCAACGGAGAACAGACCTATATGATGACGTCCCAGCCGCAGGCCAGGTATTTTAAGTTCGTAGGCGTTTCAGGACCCCAATCTTATATGGTTATAGGAGAGATCAGCGCATATGGCTTTTGATCACAGCGACACGCCTCTCTTCCAGGGAATAAAATCATCCTGGACATGATGGACCGCCGCCACCTCGATCTCACCGCTGGCAACACCGATGACATACTCCAATATCCGCGCGCCTGCCTGCTCGATCGTCTCCTTGCCCTCGATGATCGTACCCGTATTGATATCGATGATATCGCGCATCCGCTCGAACAGGGGTGTATTGGTTGCGATCTTTACCACAGGCGCGATGGGATTGCCCGTAGGCGTGCCCAGACCGGTGGTGAACAGCACTATGTTTGCGCCTGAAGCCACTTCCGCCGTGGTGGACTCCACGTCGTTTCCCGGCGTGCACAGGAGGTTCAACCCCGGTTTTGTCACTTTCTCGGGATAATCCAGCACGGCCGTCACGGGAGAGGTTCCTCCTTTCTTGGCAGCACCGGCTGACTTGATCGCATCCGTGATCAATCCGTCACGGATATTGCCCGGGGAAGGGTTCATATCAAAACCAGAGCCTACTGCTTTGGCCCTTTCATTATAGGTCCGCATAAGATGGGAGAACCTTTCCGCCGTCGGCACATCCACACACCGGTCGCTCAGGTTCTGCTCCACACCACATAGCTCGGGAAACTCCGAGAGGATGACGCTCCCGCCCATCGCCACCAGCAGATCCGATGTATAGCCAATTGCCGGATTGGCGGAAATACCGGAGAAACCATCCGACCCGCCGCATTCCAGCCCGATGCAGATCTTGCTCAGCGGGGCCGGCTTCCTCTCCTGCTGATTGGCCAGTATCACTCCCGCAAAAGTTTGTTTGATGGCTTCCGACAACAAGGCGGATTCCTTCCCGATCTTTTGCTGCTCTAAAATATATAGCGGTTTGGAAAATTGGGGACTGCGTTTCTTTATCTCTTCCTCCAGCATGCTGACCTGCGCATTCTGGCAACCTAGACTGAGGACGGTAGCTCCTGCCACGTTAGGGTGAGTGATGTACCCCGCCAGCAGCCCGCATAACGCCTGTGCATCCTGCCGCGTACCGCCGCATCCGCCGTCATGCGTGAGGAATTTTATACCGTCTACATTCGGGAACAGGCGCTGAGAAGGGTGCTTCTCATAATCAGCATGCAGGTCGGTCTGCAGGATCTCTTCCACACTTCTGCCCGTCTTATATAATTCGATCAATTGCTGTGATTGCACCTGGTAGCTTCTGTTCCTGCCATAGCCCAGGTCGTTGACCAAAGCCTGCTGCAGCACGTCCAGGTTCCTGTTCTCACAGAACACCATGGGGATCACCACCCAATAATTCGCAGTGCCCACACTGCCGTCCGCCCGGTGATACCCCTTGAACGTCCGCTCCGCAAATGCACGGGTATCCGGGATTATCCACTGCGTATGCCGCTCGCCCACGGTGAAGTCGTTCGCGGCATGCCTGACATTGGAAGTGCTGATAAGCCCTCCCTTTTTGATGGGTTGCTGCGCCTTGCCCACTAATACCCCGTACATGATGATCGAATCCCCCACGGCCAGATCGGTGGTGGCGAATTTATGCTTGGCTTTTACCGTTTCTTCCATCGTATATTCCACTCCCTCAAAAACGACTTTCTCGTCTTTAAGAAGATTTGTCAAGGCCACCAGCACATTGTCGGCAGGATGGACTTTCAGGACAATTTGTTGCGTATTCATAAGTCACTTTTTATTTTTCCTAATTGGGCCAGTGCCGTCCGCGCCCCTTCTTTGATCAATATATCCAGGTTCCCGCGAATGGCCTCGGCCAGTCCGGGCAGCCTGGACAGGTCGGTGTCCCAGAGCGAAACATCGCTCAGCACCTTGACGACCAGCTCAGCAGGTGCGTGCTCTTTCCATAGCCCGGCAAACAGCGCTGCCTTGTCGTCGTTCACCTTATAGTCCCCGCCCCGCATAAATAGCAGATAAGCGGCAAAACCCAGGGCGAACAAGGGCGGAGGAGCATCATGCTGTTTGTAATGTTGCAGCAGCACCGGAATATTGCGCATCTTCATCTTCGACGTATACTGCATGGTGATGCTGATCCATTGATGCTGCAAATGCGGGTTGCGGAACCGGTCCAGCACCTGGAGCCCAAATTCCCTGGACTGTTCCGCCGGAATGGTATATGGAATGGCAGGAGCGATCTCCTTCAACATCAGGTCCGATACAAAGGCTGAGAAACCGGCATCGCCCATTGCTTCTTTCACCGTTGCAAACCCCGCAAGGAAACCCAGCCCGCAGCTGAGGGTATGGGTGCCGTTCAGCAGGCGCAGCTTCAGCTCCCGGTAGATCTCGATATCCGGCCGGATAATAACGCCTGCATCAGCCTCGGCAAAGGACAGAACAGACCGCACCCATTCATCACCCTCGATAGCCCAAAGCCGGTAAACTTCCGAAATGGACAAGAGCTCATCTGTATAACCCAGTTCCTCTTGCAATTGTTGCAACGTGACCGCATCCGGCTTGCCCGGCACGATCCGGTCTACCAGGCTGCTGCACCAACGGCAGGACTTCGAAAGCCATGACGTAAAAGCCGCATCCAGCCTGTTGAATTGCGCCAGCTGATGCACGATGGCTGCCAGCTTCTTACCATTATCCACTATCAGCTCTGTAGGCACGATCACCATCCCCCCCTCTTCACTACCTTTACAGGCCTTATACCGCTCCAGTAAAAAAGCCAGCAGCTTGCCGGGAAACGAAGCCGGGGGCTGTTGGTGAATATCCTCCTCCACCAGGCGGATCCCCACCTCGGTCGTATTCGAAATGATCACCCGCATTTCCGGGTTGTGCGCACATTGCAGGATCTCCGCCCACTGTTCCTTTGCCGACAGCACCCGGCTGATGGCGCTGGAGATGACATTCTCTCTGATCTGCCTCCCATCCTCGATACCCCGGATACATAAAGTATAAAGTCCATCCTGGCGATCGAAAGCGGCAGCATCGCCACCGTCCGTAGACTTGACCACCACCACCCGTCCATTGAACACACCCTGGCGGTTGGCTTTGTCGATGAAATAATCCGGCAGCCCTCTCAGCAGGACACCCGTACCGAATTGCAGGACTTTCTCTGGCAAGTCGAATATCTTTTTATCAGGCTTAACGATCCCCGGCGACTTGATGGCTTCTACATTGGTTTTAGACAGATGCATAACTAGTCATTTTCATTGATGACATCCCGCACCAGCTGCAGGGCAGTCACCGTGTTCTTATATAAGATCTCGTATTGCTCGTTCTTAAGGATATCCTTGCTGATCAGCTTGCTGCCCATACCCACCGCACACACTCCAGCCTTGAACCAGGCCCGGATATTATCCTTGTTCAGCTCCACTCCGCCCGTAGGAATAAACAATTGCCCCTGGAACAACTCCCTTATAGAGCTGATGAATTCATGTCCCAGGATATTCGCGGGGAATATCTTGATCACCGGCGCCTTCAGCTGCTGTGCCTGGAAGATCTCCGTAGGAGTCATACAACCCGGGATCCACAGCATTTCCGCCTTCTCCGCAACGGCAGCCACCGCCGGATTGACGATAGGCGCAATGATAAAATCCGCGCCTGCCTCTATGAAAGCAGTTGCTTCTTCCGGTGTTTTTATGGTGCCGATCCCCAGGTACAGGTCCGGCGCTTCCACTGCAAAGGTCTTTTTCATCGTCCGGAAGTTTTCCAATGCGGCCTTCCCCCTGTTCGTATATTCCAATGCACGCACCCCCGCCTTGTATAAGGTCCGGGTCACTTCCACGCTTACGGCAGGGCTGTCCCAGTAGAACAGGGGAAGCATTCCCTGATTCAAAATGCTCTGAAGAATTATTTTTTTATCGCTCATATGCTGAAATACTTTGCTCTATTTCCTCCACCCGTTGATTGGTCGCGTCGTTGGAGATGAAAAGTTTTTGGAATGCAGCCGCCGTGGCAAACGCCAGCGTCTCCTGGTAATCCTTCCCGCTGTATTGCCCGTAAATCAATCCGGCCATGAAGCAATCCCCGCTGCCTACCTTGTCGACGATCCTGTCGGCAAGATATTCCTTCGAGTGATACAGCTTCCTGCCTGTATACAAAGTCGTATAATACCGGATACCCGCACCTTCCTTGTCGAACCGGAAGGTATTGGCCACCATTTTCGCCCGGGGAAACGTACGCAGTATCTCCTGGCTCGTCTTCTCCGCATGCGCCAGGTATTCTTCTTTCGTACTGTTCTCCGACAGGGATGCGTCCACAGGAACGCCCAGCATTTTTTCCGCAGCCCATAAATTCCCCATCACCAGGTCGCAATATTGCACCAGTCGGGGCATGATGTCCACAGGCGCCGCGCCATATTGCCAGAGCTTGGCCCGGTAGTTAAGGTCGACGGAAACAGCGATCTTTTTCGCAACGGCCGCCGCCAACCCTTCCTCACATACAGCCGCCACCCTGGCATTCAACGCAGGAGAGATGGCGCTGAAATGCAGCCACCTCACTCCCTGAAAAACCTTATCCCAGTCGATGGTCCCGGGACGAAGGTCTGAAAAAGAGGAATGGTCCCGGTCATAGATGACACCGGCATTCTTCAGGTCCTTACCCTTGGGCAAAAAATACAGCCCCAGCCGGGAGCCCTGGTAGATCACCCGGGAAGTGTCGATCCCCCGCCGGCCAAGATAGTCTGTCAATTGATGGGACATCATATTGTCCGGCAGCACGGTGAAATAAGCCGAAGGGATATTCCACAGCGCCAGCGCCGTAGCCACATTGGCCTCCGCCCCGCCTACATAGCAGGACAGGGCATTCTCCTCCAGCCATTCACCATCCCCATCGGGACAGATCCGCAGCAATAATTCTCCAAAAGACAAAACCATAACCTATTGACATTTAAATAAACCTTCTCTCATAGCTCGAAGCTCATCGCTCACAGCCCGTAGTTCACAGCTTGCAGCTCGTAGCTCACAGCTCAACCATCGCCTTGATCACGCCCTTAGCCGGATCAAGCCATCCCGCAAATTCCTTCTTCACTGCTGAAAAACCCACGCGATGCGTAATATAGGTAGTAGGGTCGATCAACCCCTGCTTCATCGAATCCATCACCCGGCCAAAATCCTCCCGGGTAGCATTCCGGCTGCTCATCAGGGTCGCCTCTCTTTTGTGGAATTCCGGGTGGCTGAACTGGATATCTCCTTTCTGCAAACCCACCAGGACATACCGCGCCCCATGGGCCATATATTGAAATGCGTTGTTGATCGCTTTCAGGCTGCCGGTGGCATCGATCACCACCGTCGGCATATCTCCCCGGGTAATGTGACGCAGTCTTTCCATGACATCCTCCCCACCGGCATTCACCGTATGCAACAGGTGCAGCCTGTCACGGCAGAAATCCAGCCGTCCCTCGTTGATATCCATAGCGATCACCTGCCCCCCTGCGATGCGCGCCGACTCCATCACTCCCAGGCCGATGGGGCCTGCCCCCACCACCAGCACAAACTCATCCGGCTGCACGGCAGCCCTTCTCACGGCATGCGCGCCGATAGCCAGTGGTTCTACCAACGCCAGCTGGTCATATCCTAATCCCTGGTTGTGTACCAGAGAGGACGAAGGGACAGAGAGGTATTCTACCATGCCGCCATCCACATGCACCCCGCAAACCTTGATAGCCACGCAACAGTTGGGCTTCCCATTCCGGCAGGCGATACAATGTCCGCAGTTGAAGTAGGGTATGATCGTCACGGCATCGCCGATCACAAATCCATCCGCCTGGTCCATGTCCACCAGGTCACCCGCCAGCTCATGACCTAAAATGCGGGGATACTCGAAGTAAGGCTGTGTTCCCTCAAATGCATGCAGGTCCGTCCCGCAAATGCCGATCCGCCGGATCCTGATAATGGATTGTCCCGGCTTCGCCAGCGGCGCATCCATTTCTTGATATTCAAACTCGCCCGGCCTTATACAAACTAGTACTTTCATTTCTTTATTTATTCTTGACAACACTATTTTCAGCTACAAGTCTCAAGCTACAAGCCAAGGACTTAATAGAACCTACTTGCAGCTTGTAGCTTGCAGCTCACAGCTTGCAGCTCACTGCCGCACAAGTGCTCTATCCAAGTGAACGTAGCCTCCATCCACATGGATCAGCTGGCCCGTCGTATGACTGGACTTCGGCGACAAGAGGAAAGCCGTCATATTCGCGATCTCTTCCGCCGTCGTCATCCTGTTCTCCAATGGTATCTTCGCCACGATGGACTTCAATTTTTCCTCAGGGTTTTCCAGCGTCCTGATCCATTTCTCGTACAATGGCGTCCAGCACTCCGCCACAATGATAGCATTCACACGAATGCCGTCCTGCAGCAGCTCCACCGCCCATTCCCGGGTGAGGGCGTTACGTCCTCCATTGGCGGCGGCATAACCCGACGTATTCCCCTGTCCCGTCTCCGCCGTCTTGGAGCTGATGTTCACGATAGGCCCTTTGGACTGCCGCAACGCAGGCAGTGCATGATGCGCTAATAAGTAATAATGCACCACATTCTTATGCAGCGAGGCGATAAATGCCTCATAGTTGCCGGAAGCCAGCCCCACACCATCATTGACACCCGCGTTGTTCACCAGTCCGTCGATCCTTCCCATTTTATCCAGCACCGTCTTGACTGCCACTTCACATGCAGATGGCTCCGTCAGCTCCGCAGCGAACTGGTAAGCTTTGCCGCCTGCCGCCGCAATCTCCGCTACCGTCGCCTTATTGTCCTGCTCGTTCCGGCCGATGATAAAAGGAATGGCCCCTTCTCCAGCCAGCACCTTGGAAATACCCTCTCCAATGCCCTTAGCGCCGCCGGATACGATGATCACTTTATCTTTCAACTGTAGATCCATACTGATCGTCTTTAAAGATTATAAAATTGGATTGCGTTGCCGCCAAAAAAAGCTGATTGTTCCGCAGCTGAAAAACGGGAGAAATATTCTTTCACCAGACCATACCATTGCTCATAGCTTGCCGCCACCAGGCAAACAGGCCAGTCTGAACCAAACATGATGCGCCCGGTGCCGAATGCCTCCACCACCGTGTCAATATAGGGATGCATTATATCCTCGGGTCTCCAATGATTAAAATCTGCTTCCGTCACCATGCCCGAGATCTTGCAATAGACATTTTGCTGCGCGGCAACGGCCCTGATAGCCGCCTGCCACTCAGCTGTCAGTTTCTTTTCTTTGATATAAGGCTTGGCGACATGGTCGATCACAAAAGGCTGGTCCGGAAAGGCCGCCGTAAAATCCCGGGCATAACCCAGCTGATCGGGATAAATGAGGATGTCATACGTGTATCCAAATTCACGGAGCGCACCGATGCCCCGCTGGAACGCAGGCTTCAGCATCAGCGCCCGGTCCTTCTCTCCCTGCAGGATATGCCGGAAGCCCTTCATCTTGGGATAACGCTTGTAATAGGCCAGTTTCTCCGCTACATCGGGAGACTGCAGGTCTGTCCATCCCACCACTCCCTTGATAAAGTCATGCTTACGCGCATTCTCCAGCTGAAAGTCATTCTCGTCCTCCGTCTGGTCCACCTGTACCAGCACGCAACCATCGATGCCGGCAGCTTGCAGGACAGGCTCCAGGTCGTCCGGCATAAAATCCCTCCGTATGACCTTCATCTCATCATTAATCCAGGAATGGCTGAAAGCATCGAACTTCCAGAAATGCTGGTGTGCATCAATCTTAAGATTCAGCGGCGCCATATGCTTTTACTTTTTGCCTCGAAGTGCCTAATCCATCGATCCCCAACTCAACCACATCGCCCGGCTTCAGATATGTCTGCGGATTGAATCCCATGCCCACACCCGCGGGCGTGCCTGTGGAGATGACATCACCCGGCAGCAGGGTCATGAACTGGCTGACATAGGATACAAGGAAAGGTATCCGGAATATAAAATTAGCTGTCGTACCATCCTGCATCTTCTTCCCATTTACCGTAAGCCATAAGCGCATATTGTCGATGTCGCCGGCCTCATCGGAAGTCACCAGCACAGGCCCCAGCGGCGCAAAAGTATCACAGCCCTTGCCCTTATCCCAGGTGCCGCTCCGCTCGATCTGGAACTCCCGCTCGGAAACATCATTGTGGAGGCAATAGCCCGCCACATAGTTCAATGCGTCAGCCTCTGAGACATAGCTTGCCTTCTTTCCAATGACCACTGCCAGTTCCACTTCCCAATCCGTTTTCACGGAATTCTTCGGAATGACAATATCGTCATAAGGTCCCACGAGGGCCGAGGTCGACTTCATAAAGATCACAGGCTCCGGAGGAGGAGTGGCGCCTGTCTCCCGCGCATGGTCCGCGTAATTCAGTCCGATGCAGACGATCTTCGAAGGACGCGCGATCGGCGAACCCAGCCGGACGCCTGCGGGCAATTCAGCCAGCGAGCCCTTGTTCTGCTCCACGTACGCCTTCAGTCTGGCCAGACCACCCGACTCAAAGAACTGTTCGTTATAATCTTCACCAAAAGAAGAAGTATCATAGTACTTATCGAATAGAACAATACCTGTCTTCTCCTTATTCAATTCGCCATGTCGTATCAGCTTCATATAGTGTATTTAATTATTTAGTTTAACAAATCCGCCGTCGATGGGATAGTCGCAACCAGTAATAAAGCTTGCCTCGTCGCTACAGAGATACAGGATCAATCCCGCGATCTCCTCTGGCTTCGCCATACGGCCGATGGGCTGGGTCTTCGATAATTTATCGAACATCTCCTGCTCCTTTCCCGGATAGTTCTTCTTCAGGAACCCGTCGACAAAAGGTGTATGCACCCGCGCCGGCGAGATACAGTTGCAGCGAATGCCATGTTGGATATAATCCTTTGCCACCGACAAGGTCATGGCCATCACAGCACCTTTGGTCATGGAATAGGCAAACCTGTCCGGGATGCCTACCAGCGCCGCAATAGAGGACATGTTGACGATGACACCGCCGCCGCTTTTCTTCATCAATGGAATGGCGGCAAAAAGACTGTTGTAAACACCTTTCACATTGACATTGTACAGCCGGTCGAAATCCGTCTCCTGCGTGGTCTCCACCGTACCTACATGACTCACCCCGGCGCTGTTTACCACGATATCCACCTTCGGCACCACCGCAAACACCTGCTGCACTGCTGCCTGATGGGATACATCCACGGCATGCGCCGAAGCTTTACCGCCTGCCGCCTCGATCTCTTTCACCGTCGCCAACGACTGTTCTTCATTAAGGTCCACCGCAAACACCCTTGCCCCCTGCTTCGCCAGGAGCAGAGCCACCGCCTTGCCGATCCCGCTGCCCGCCCCGGTGATGACGGCATTTTTTTCTTTCAAGCTGAACATGCTGAATTATATTGATTGATTCAATGAAAATATCCTCTTCATCAATCGCCACTTCTCCCCTGGCTGCCCGCCCGGTATGGGAGATTGATACTTCCACATGAGCTCCTCCCATTTCTGTACCACGGGATTGGCCGCATCCATCGCCGCCTTCCGTTCACCACTGAAATCCGCCGACGTCTCCATGATCATGAACAGGCGGTCCTCCAGCCGGTAGATCTCCATATCCGTGATCCCCGCATCCCGGATGCTCGATCTGATCTCCGGCCAGACATCCCGGTGCCATTGCTCATATTCCGCTATCAGCATCGGATCATTATTAAGGTCTAATGCAAGACAATATCTCATGACTTGACAGGTTTTATCTTATATCCTTTGAGACCGAAGAACAATATATAAGCAAAACAGATCAGCGGCACGATATAGGCTATCTGGATGGAGCCCGTCGCATCCGAAATGGCCCCCATGGCCAGCGGCGCAACAGCGCCACCGATGATGGCCATTATAAGGAAGGAAGATGCCATCTTCGTCTCTTCTCCCAGGTCCTTGATCCCCAGAGCGAATATGGTGGGGAACATAATGGACATAAAGAAAGGCGTCGCCATCACCGCATACACTGCCACATGTCCCTTGGCAAGAATGCCCACCGTCAACAGCAGGATGTTAATGGTCGCATACAGCGACAGCAGCTTCGCGGGCTTTATATATCTCATGAAAAAAGTTCCCAGGAACCGGCCCGCCATAAAGCCCGCCATAGCTCCAAAGAATAACGTTCCGGCTGTCTTTTCCGGAATATCGGCCACATACCGCGAGTATTTAATAAAGAAGCTTCCCACCCCTACCTGCGATCCCACATAAAAAAAGATGCCGAATATGGCCCATTTAAGATGGCTGATCCGGAATACCCTAAAAGAAAATTCAGTCCCCGGAGCATGTCCATGAGCGCTTGCTGCTGCCTTGCCATCATCATCGATCGAGAGCTTGGGGTCATACGATCCAGGTTCCGGCTCCTTGATCTCCGGTATCTTGGTGAACACAAACAACAACGTCACCAACAATACCACCCCCGCAATAACAAAATAAGACGGCCTCACGGTATTTGCTTCGGACTGCAAATAGGCCTGCAAAGTTCCATTTGCCGCCATCGCATCCAACTCCGGCTTTGTGTGCTCGATACCGGATAAAATGAAATGGGATCCAACCAATGGCGCGACCATGGCCCCCAGCCCGTTGAAGGATTGGGCAAAATTCAACCGCTGCTCTGAATGGGCCGGATCACCCAGGTTGGCCATATAGGGATTGGCCACCGTCTCCAGGAATGCAGCGCCGCTGCCCTGGACGAACAGCGCAAAAAGGAAAAAGAGGAAATTGCGCTCCGAAGCGGCGAAAGTGAACAATATAGCCCCAAAGGCAAACATGATCAGCCCAAATATGATACCTTTTTTATATCCATATTTATGCATGAAAAGGCCCGCCGGAATGGCGGTCAGACAATAGGCCAGGTAAATGGGAAAATCCACCAGAGAAGACTGTTTATCATTCAGTTGGCAGGCTTTTTTCAAATGGGGTATCAGAATCGGGTTCAGATTGTGCAAAAAGGCCCACAAAAAGAACAGGGATGTCACCAGGATGAATGGAACTAAGATCTTGTTTTTCGACATTTCCGGATAGTTAAGCAACGTTAGTTAATAATTTCCTCCTCAAAGCTTTCGGAGGTTCAAAGAAAACGCATTCATCCGGAGAAATCACTAATAATGTTATCTGTTTAATAAGTTATTTTAACCTAAAAATACTCATATTGGCTAATCTGGTGAATATTTTTCGCTAATCAGCTGGTAAACCTCACTCCCAACCAGGAGGGAGCACCCCAGCCCATAATCCTCGAAATCCGGGACCTTTTCCGGCCCCACCGGCTGCCCATCGGAAGGCTGCTTCCCCGTCCCCTGGACATGGCCCGGGAGCCCGCGTTTTCAGGCAATTTGTTTTGCGCAATAGATACAGTACCAATGAGTAGAAATAACAAGACCCCATAGAGGGGTCGTAGACAGCAGCAGGAGTTCAACTAGAGGAATCCCAGTTCGAGCTTAGCCTCTTCGCTCATCATATCCTTTGTCCAGGGTGGATCAAAGGTCAGCTGTACATGGCAGTCGACGACCCCTTCCACTCCTTCCACTTTCTGCTGCACATCGTGTATGATCTCCCCCGCGGCAGGACAGGCCGGCGCCGTCAGGGTCATCGTGATCTTCACCTCTCCCCTGTCGCCGATCTTTATTTCGTACACCAATCCAAGATCGAATATGTTCACAGGTATCTCAGGGTCGTACACGGTGCGTAGGACGCCTTCTATCTGGTCGCGTAATGTGATGGTCGTTTCGCTCATGATTGCAATTCTTTCGCCTGGTAGGCCAGTGCGTACAATTTGATCTGCTTCACCATGGACAGCAGCCCGTTGGACCGGGTGGGAGAAAGATGACTGCTGAGGCCAATGGCATTAATGAAATAGAGTTCCGCATCCACGATCTCTTTGGGAGTATGTCCGGCCAGTACGTCAATCACCAGGCTGACCAGCCCTTTCGTAATAATCGCATCACTGTCTGCCGTGAACGTGATCACGCCGTCCTTATAATCCGGATGCATCCATACCCTGGACTGACACCCCCGGATCAGGTTTTCATCGACCTTATATTGCGGATCCATCGGCGGCAGCTCTTTCCCCATTTGAATGATGTACTCGTATTTATCATCCCAGTTGCTGAAAAATTCGAAGTCCGCAATGATCTCGTCCTGTTTCTCCTTGATAGTCATTTTTAAAGCTTTTAGCTGCAAGCTACAAGCTGCAAGCAGTTTCAATAAGCCCCTTGTAGCTTGTGGCTTGAAGCTTGCAGCTCAACCCAACAAGGTCGCCGCCTTGCGTATTCCCGCGACCAGCTTGTCTATCTCTGCCGGCGTATTATAAAAAGCCAGCGAAGCCCGCACAGTGCCCGGTATACAATACTGGTCCATGATAGGCTGCGCACAGTGATGGCCCGTACGCACGGCGATCCCCTGCTTATCCAGGATCTCTCCGAGGTCGAAAGGATGGATATCCCCCACCAGGAAAGACAGCACGCCCGCACGATGAGCGGATCTCCCGATCATACGCAGTCCCTTTATCTCCTGCAGCGCTTCCAGCGCATAGGCCATCAGGTTATGCTCCGTCTGCCGGATAGTGGACAACCCCAGTTTCTGGATATAATCCAGCGCAGCGCCCAGACCGATGGCGCCGGCCATATCAGGCGTGCCGGCCTCGAACTTATAAGGAAGGTCGTTATACGTAGTCTTTTCAAAGCTTACGGTTTTGATCATCTCGCCGCCGCCCTGGTAAGGAGGCAGCTCATTCAGCCACTGCTCTTTGCCATACAGCACGCCAAAGCCCGTAGGGCCGTATATCTTATGACTGGAAAATGCAAGAAAATCCACATCCAGCTCCTGTACATCCACTTCCATATGCTGCACGGCCTGCGCCGCGTCCAGCAATACAGGGGTACCCTGCCGGTGTGCCGCTGCAATGATCTCCCGCACTGGATTGATCGTTCCCAGGGCATTCGACACATAGTTCACTGACACCAGCTTCACCCCTTCCAATAGCTTTTCCAGTCCATCCAGTATCAACTCTCCATTTTCATCGATGGGTATTACCTTCAATGTAGCTCCCCGGTCCTCACAGGCCAGCTGCCAGGGAACGATATTTGAATGATGCTCCAATCCGGAGGTGAGGATGCTGTCTCCTGGTCTCAAAAATTTCTTACCGAAAGTGTACGCCACCAGGTTGATGGATTCCGTCGTGCCCCTGGTAAATATGATCTCATGCGCATGCTTTGCGCCGATGTATTCAGCTATCTTCTTCCGGGCCAGCTCATAAGCATCTGTAGCCTGTTGGCTAAGATGATGCACGCCCCGGTGCACATTGCTGTTGATCGTGTGATAATATTCCTCCATGGCTTTCAGCACAGCCTCGGGCTTCTGCGTGGTGGCCGCATTGTCCAGGTACACCAGCGGATGCCCGAATACCAGGGTATCCAGGATAGGAAAGTCTTTCCGCACCTTCTCTACATCCAGCACGCTATTATCCTTTATCGTTACAGTGTCATGCATGATTGACAGGAATATGTAGACTGATTAGCTCGTTAACATGCGCCTCCACCTCGGGGATGCGGATCTTCTCCGTCACATCAAAGGCGAATGCATTGATCAGAAGACTCTTTGCAGACTCTTCCCCTATGCCACGGGCGCGAAGGTAAAACAGGGCTTCCTCGCTGAACTGCCCTACCGTAGATCCGTGGCTGCATTTCACGTCATCCGCGAAGATTTCCAGCTGCGGCTTGGAGTCGATGGTCGCCTTCTTGCTGATCACCAGGTTATTGTTCTGCTGGAACGCATTGGTCTTTTGCGCATCCTTATGCACATATACCTTTCCATTGAAAACACCTGTGGACTGTTCCAGCAGCACGCCCTTATACAGTTCGTTACTGAGGCAGTTTGGCTTTTGATGATCCACCAGCGTATGGTTGTCCACCAGCTGATGGCCTGCCGCCAGGTAAAGACCATATAAATGGCTTTCGGTATGCTCTTCTTCCAGCCGGGCCTGCAGATCGTTCCTGACCAGGTCCGCGCCGGGCAGTGTGATTGTAAAATTATTGTACAGGCTCTGCCGGTGCTGGTGCACCGTCGTTTGCTGGACAAGCCGAACGCCTGCGCCTGCCGTTTGTATCATGGTGTGATGCAGCCGCGCATCCTGGTGGACCAGGATCTCCGTCAGACCATTCACCCAGATCTTCGCCGTTCCTCCGGAAACAACAGACTCGACGACGGAAAGCTCCGCATTGCGATTGACCACCCAAACATTACGGGGCTGTACCAGCAGGTTACTTTCCGACGTATAGACATGAATGACATGGATAGGCTTCTCCACCGTCACACCTGCATCCACTCTGATAAAAAGACCGTCTGTAAAAAGGGCCGCATTCAGGTTGGCAAAATGCTGATCACCCCATGCCGCCTGTTTCTCGAAATACACCGACAATGCAGGGTCCTGCCGGGCTTCGGCGACTTTCAGCAGCTGAATACCTTTCGGCAATGTTCCTCCTCCTATCGTGCCATCCCAGGAACCATTCACCAGGACTATCTGGTAGCAGTCCAGCAAGGTGATGCCGGCCTTCTTCACCAGAGCCGCATCCGGGACCACAGTCTTCCCCGGCACTTCCCATCCCTCGATGGTGAATTCATCCTTCAGGAATCGGGCCAGGTTGGTATACTTCCACTCCTCGTTACGGATGGAAGGAAAACCCAGTTCGCGGAATTTATCGAAAGCAGACTGCCGCGCACGCCGCAGGTCACTGCTCTCCTTCTTCACACCGCCGGAAAGCGAAAGTTTATTCCAGCCGTTCACTACCTCCTCGAACAAGGGTATGGTCTGTTCTTGTGTCATGCTGCTAATTGATTAAATAGTAGTTGCTTTTTCCCGGGACTCTTCCTTCAGCCAGTCATATCCTTTTTCTTCCAGCTCCAGGGCCAGCTCTTTGGTACCCGATTTGACGATCCTGCCGTCGTATAGCACGTGCACGAAGTCGGGAACGATATATTCCAGCAAACGCTGATAGTGCGTGATGATGATAAAAGCGTTGTTCTCGCTGCGCAGCTTATTCACTCCTTTGGAAACGATGCGCAATGCATCGATGTCCAATCCGGAATCCGTCTCGTCAAGAATGGAGAGGGCCGGCTCCAGCATGGCCAGCTGAAAGATCTCGTTCCTCTTTTTCTCACCACCGGAAAAACCTTCGTTCAGGCTACGGTTCACCAGCTGTGCATCGAACTCCACCAGCTTCTGCTTTTCCCTGGACATCCGGAGGAATTCCTTGGCGTCCAGCGGCGGCAGGTTCTTATGTGCCCTTATCTCTGACAAGGCCGTCTTTAAGAAATTTATATTGCTGACCCCGGGTATCTCGATGGGATATTGAAAAGCCAGGAATACTCCTTCTCTTGCCCGGACCTCAGGGCTCATGTCGAGCAGATTCTCTCCTTTAAAGATCACCTCTCCCTGCGTAACGCGATAATTCTCCCGGCCAGCAAGCACTGAAGCCAATGAGCTTTTCCCCGAACCATTAGGCCCCATGATGGCATGGACCTCTCCCGCATTCACCGTCAGGTTAATACCCTTCAGGATCTGCTTCTCCTCAACCTCAGCATGTAAATTTTTGATCGTCAGCATGTTCTTATTTATTGTACATTTAAAACAGCCTCAAGCTACGAGCTTCAAGCTGCAAGTCAGTTTATTCAAGTCCCTTAAGCTCACAGCTTGTAGCTTGTGGCTTGCAGCTCTACCCCACGCTGCCCTCTAAAGTAATGGACAGCAGCTTCTGCGCCTCTACCGCGAATTCCATCGGCAGCTGGTTCAGCACTTCCTTGGCATAGCCGTTGATGATCAACGCCACCGCCTTCTCGGAATCAATGCCCCGCTGATTGAGATAGAAGATCTGGTCCTCCCCGATCTTGGACGTCGTCGCTTCGTGCTCCACGGTAGCCGTATTGTTCTTCGATTCGATGTAGGGGAAAGTATGCGCTCCACAACGATCGCCGATCAGCAGGGAGTCGCATTGCGTGAAATTCCTCGCCAGGTCCGCCTTGGGTCCTATCTGCACCAGTCCGCGGTAACTGTTGTTACCCTCTCCGGCGGAGATCCCTTTGGAAATGATCCGGCTGCGGGTGTTACGTCCGATGTGATGCATCTTGGTGCCCGTATCCGCGATCTGACGGTTACGGGTAACTGCAACGGAATAGAATTCACCTGTGGAATTGTCGCCCTGCAGGATCACGCTGGGATATTTCCAGGTAATGGCAGAGCCCGTCTCCACCTGCGTCCAGGAGATCTTTGCATTTGCGCCCTTACAGATCCCCCGCTTCGTAACAAAATTATAGATACCGCCCTTGCCATCCTTATCTCCGGGATACCAGTTCTGCACGGTGGAATATTTTATCTCTGCGTTCTCCAGCGCTATCAGCTCCACGACAGCCGCATGCAGCTGGTTCTCATCCCGCATAGGCGCCGTACAGCCTTCCAGGTAACTGACATAGCTGCCTTCATCCGCGATGATCAGCGTCCGTTCGAATTGCCCCGTGTTCTCGGTGTTGATCCGGAAATACGTGGACAGCTCCATCGGACAACGGACCCCCTTGGGGATATAAACAAATGACCCATCCGAAAATACAGCCGAATTCAGCGCAGCAAAAATATTGTCGGAATGAGGTACCACGGAACCTACATACTTCTGCACCAGCTCCGGATGCTCCTGTACCGCCTCTCCGAAAGAGCAAAAGATGATGCCCAGCTCTTTCAGCTTGTCCTTATAGGTCGTTGCAATGGAAATACTGTCGAATACGGCATCAACGGCAACTCCGGTCAATGCCTTCTGCTCGGAAAGAGGAATACCCAGCTTCGCAAACGTCGCCAGCAGTTCCGGATCTACTTCGTCAAGGCTATTGTACTTCTTTTTGTTCCGGGGCGCCGCGTAATAAGATATTTTCTGAAAGTCAATGGCCGGAAGCTCGAAATTCTGCCATTCAGGCAACTTTTGTTTTTGAAAAGACTGGTACCCCTTCAGTCGCCAGTTCAGCAACCACTCAGGCTCCTTCTTTTTTTCTGAAATGTAGCGGATCGTGCTCTCGTTAAGCCCGGCCGGCAGGATATCCATTTCAATATCCGTGACAAAGCCGAACTCGTATTCCTTATTCGCTATATTGTCAATTATTTCATTGTCGTTTGGCATATTCCGCTGTTGTTATTAGTATTCCGCTGTAAAAGTACTTTAATAGAGGCGTTTTTCCCGGCTGAAATACTGAATTTCCGCATAGAGCAATCGATTTTCCCTACACCGCAAAGCTTTCTCCGCAGCTGCAGGTCCTGGAGGCGTTGGGATTATTGAAAAACAAGCCTTTACCATTCAACCCGCCGGAATAATCCAGCTCGGTGCCATACAGGTAAAGCAGGCTCTTCATATCCACCACGACCTTTACTCCTTTGTCCTCGAATATCTGGTCGCCGTCTTTCTCGGCCGTGTCGAAATCCAGCTTGTATTCCAGCCCGGAACATCCGCCGCTTTTTACGCCTACACGTACAAAAGTCTCAGGGGCGGCTTGCTGCTCGGCCATAAGGTTCACGATATATTCCTTTGCCTGGGGTGATACTGTGATCATAGTGCTTAAATTAGGTCTATTTAAAATAGAACAAATTACAGTCCAGAGGGTTCTCTGCCAGCTTTCGATTTCCGGAAAAAGGCAATCGCCTCCCTCTGAATCCAAATGCAAAGGTCCGAAAAAAAATCGGGACTTCCGATCTCATCGTCCCCCACTCTCCGTAATCTCCCGTATGGGCCTCCCCACCGCCCCATTGGGCATCTGGATATGCAGCAGCGCCGCCACGGTCGGTGCAATATCCGTCATATACACCGGCGCATTGGTATGACCTTGCTTCACGCCCCAACCCATGAATACCAATGGAATATGCGTATCATAAGGGTTCCAGGTCCCATGCGTGGTCCCCGTCTTCCCATAAGCGTCAAACCAGCCCGCGGCCAGCACGATCTGCACGGCCCCACTCCTTCTAAAGTTATACCCATTGATAATCATTGACTTCAATGGCTCCGGCACGGGCGCTTCCCCGATCTTGTCCACATCCACGGCATAGGAAATGCCTGGCTGGCGCTTAGCATATTCCACTGTCAACCGCTTGATAGCGTCAAAATCAAGATGCTGCGCCTCCATCTTCCCCAGGTCGAAATTCAGCTGGTAGTTCAGGCCGCTGCGGATCAGCTTATCCACTCCAAATTTCGCGGCCAGCAGCTTGTTCAAAGTATCCACCAGGGGCCGGGCATTCCAGAAATCAGCTGGTATCTCATGCTTCTGCATAAAATTGATCGCGTGGGCAGCGCCATGGTCCGCCGTGAGGAAAACGGTATACTGCCCCTTGCCCAGGCGCGTATCCAGGTAAGAAAAGAACTTCCCCAGGTCCTGGTCCAGTCGCAGATAGGTATCCTCCACCTCGATGGAGTTTGGGCCGAACATATGACCTACATAATCCGTTGAGGCACAATTGACAGTGAGAAAATCCGTCGCGGGTCCGCTGCCCAGCTGGTAGCCTTCCACTGCCTGGCGGGCAAAATCCAGGGTCAGCGTATTTCCGAAAGGGGTTGGCCGGAAAGTGCCATGGCTCTTTTTATACGCTTCGTCTATGTGATGGGGAAAAGTAGTGCTCGTCTCGCCGGGATACCGTCCCTCATAAGGCTGGTCGTCGCTGTCGCTGTTCTTGTAGGTCCCGATGGGATACAGGGTCGTCCAGCCATTCTGTATCAGCTTTTCAATGGGCCGGCTCCTGTTAAAGGCATCCACCCAACCCGGCAGCTCCTGCATATAATAAGTGCTGGAAACAAAGTTCCCCGTCGAATCATCCATCCAGAAAGCGGCATTGGCCGCATGCCCCGCCGGCAGAATAGCGGCCCGGTCCTTCAGCGACACACCCACTACTTTTGACTGGAAATTACTGGCCAGCCGCAATTCATCCGTCACTGTGGATACCAACAGGTTACGAGGCGACATCTTTCCCGAAGCATTGTTGGCGCCCACCGTGCGCACCGTGCTGTCGTCCGTACAATACACCAGTTTCCCCGATAGCTGCTCGATCCATTCATTGCCTGAAATGCCGTCCAGTGCAGGTACGCTGCCCGTGAACACACAGGTATGCCCTACGGCCGTGAAAGAAGGAAGATAGTTGATCAGCGTATTCTCACACGAGAATCCCTCTCCCAGCAGGCGACGAAAGCCGTCCTTACCATACCGGTCATAGTATCGGTATAAGTAGTCCCAGCGCATCTGGTCCACTACAATACCCACCACCAGCTTGGGCCGCGCAGGTCCCGTCTGGCCAAAAGAGAAAAGCATGAAAAAACAGCATGCTGCCGACAATCGTATCCTTCTTTGCATGAAATAAGTTTTGATGGAGGGCGCAAAAATATTGGAATTAAAGCATTCTAGGATTAAAAGCTGGTTAATGAGCAGCGATATAGGCAGACCAATACCCCCTCCCCGTTGCCTATTTCCCCAAATGCGTTAAATTTGCCGCAAACCATCGAAACTTAATAAATCCATAATATGGCAGATATCTTCGATAAGTTAGTGAAGCACAATGGCCCCATCGGCCAGCACAGAGAAAGAGCGCATGGATATTTCGCATTTCCCAAACTGGAGGGAGAGATCGGTAGCCGGATGAATTTCCGCGGAAAAGAAAAGATCGTATGGAGCCTGAATAATTACCTGGGCCTCGCCAACCACCCCGAGATCCGCAAGGTCGATGCTCAGGCCGCCGCACAGTTTGGCATGGCCGCCCCCATGGGAGCCCGTATGATGAGCGGTAACAGCAACTACCACGAGCAGCTGGAAAGAGAGCTGGCTGCGTTTGAGGGAAAAGAAGATGCCACCCTATTTAATTATGGTTACCAAGGCATTATGAGCGCCATCGACGCCATCTGCGGCCGTCATGATGTCATCGTATACGATGCCGAAAGCCATGCCTGTATCATTGACGGTCTCCGCCTCCATCCCGGCCATCGCTACGTATTCAAACACAATGACGTCGAAGACTGTGAAAAACAGCTGCAGCGCGCCACGGCCCTTATAGAAAAACAAAATGCCGGGGGTATCCTCGTCATCACGGAAGGCGTATTTGGCATGGCCGGCGACCAGGGTAAACTCAAAGAGATCGCCGCCCTGAAAAAGAGCTATGAATTCCGCCTCCTCGTAGACGATGCGCATGGCTTCGGCACCCTCGGAAAAACAGGCGCCGGCGCTGGCGAGGAACAAGGCGTCCAGGATGACATCGACCTGTATTTCTCGACCTTCGCCAAATCAATGGCCTCCATCGGCGCCTTCATGGCGGGCGACAGAGCTATCATCGACTACATCCGCTATAACACCCGCAGCCAGATCTTCGCCAAAAGCCTTCCCATGCCCATCACCATCGGCAACCTCAAAAGGCTGGAGCTGCTGAGGACCCAGCCGGAATTGCGCAAAAAGCTGTGGAGCGTAGTGAACAAACTGCAAAAAGGTTTGAAAGACAGTGGCTTTGACATCGGTAAGACCGACTCGCCCGTCACCCCCGTATATATGAAAGGCGATGTTCCCGAAGCCACCGCCATGGTGATGGACCTCCGGGAACACTATAACATCTTCTGTTCTATTGTAGTATATCCCGTTATCCCTAAAGGGCACATCATCTACAGACTGGTGCCCACCGCCGTCCACACCGATGAAGATATAGAGCTCACACTCAAAGCCTTCCGCGAAACCAAAAAGAAGCTGGACGCCGGAGATTATAAGGTACAGGCAATCCCTGACATGGCCGAGGCATAAATATTTCCAATTACCTCCTCTCATCAATATAACTAGCCCTGGTATACAAGTTACCGGGGCTTTTTTTCAGGGTTAACCCTTAGCAAAAAGAGCATAAAAAAAGCCCCGCCGAAGCGGGGCTGCACTAATCAAATACCATTAACCATTAAACCTTATCCTATGAAAAAACAAATATAAGACGTTAGCGCCAAAATAGGGGTTGCCACACGCAATTTTTTTTTACCCAAACACCATTAAGTTGATTTCCGTCAAGCGTTTTTTTGACATTTGATCCTTTATAGGTATTCCTCACGCCTTCAGGAGCTAAAACGTTATAGTAAATGTCCGTCTAAAAAATCAAATGGCACCCCTTATGCCCATTGTCCTATCCCTTATCGCTCATCCCCTACCATGTTGCTTTAAAACTCTTCTGAAATTCATCGAACGACATCTTGCTATATTTCCCCTCGCCAAAGTACTTCACCAGCAATTCAAGCTCTTTAGGCTCCATATAGCCTGGTATCGCCTGGGGCTCTCCGCCGGGAGGGATAATAATGGTGGTGGGAAACTCCAGCTGCCCATGGGCAAGATAGAGGGCAAATTCATTAGCCCGGTAATTGGCATTGAACTGGTAGGTCCTTCCGTTCCATTGGATGGCGGCATGCGTCTCCGCATCTACCTTTACAGGATAGAACTTTTCCTTCAGGTATTGCGCCACCTGCTTATTGGAATAGGTCTTTTTATCCATCTGTTTGCACCAGCCGCACCAGGTGGTATACAAATCGATCAGGACAGGCCGCTGCTCCTGTTTCAGCTTGCCTGCAGCCTCTTCGATGCTCATCCAATTCAGCTCCGAGCTGTTGTTAGCTGCAGGCGGCAAGCCACAAGCCACAAGCGAGTCTATTGGGAGGTGCTTGCAGCTATCAGCTTGTAGCCTGAAGCTCTTCCATGCCGATAGCCCGCATACCAGCACCAATCCAACCGCGCTTAATAAAAAGCTACCTTTCAATCTGTTCATAGTACTTTTGTTTTAAATTATCCAGGTCCGGATCACTCTAAATCTAACGAATTAACATGCACAAAATTGTCGTTGCTGTGACAGGCGCAAGCGGCTCTATCTATGCCCGGCTGCTGCTGAATAAGCTTCTCGCATTGAAAGATCAATGGCAATCCCTGGCAGTCGTAATGACGGAGAATGCAAAAGAAGTGTGGAAGACAGAGCTGGACAACGAAGATTACACCGGCTATGCCATTCCCTTTTTTTCCCAGCGTGACTTTTCGGCCCCCTTCGCCTCCGGCTCAGGAAAATACAATACTATGATCATCGTCCCCTGCTCCATGGGCACCCTGGGCCGCATCGCCACAGGCGTATCCTCGGACCTTATTACCAGGGCTGCCGACGTCATCCTTAAAGAAAGAAGAAAATTGATCTGTGTGGTGAGAGATACCCCTTATAACCTGATCCATATCCGGAACATGGAGACCCTGACCCTGGCAGGTGGTGTCATCTGTCCCGCTACTCCCTCCTTCTACAGCAAACCAACCACCATCGAAGAGGTGGCCGCCACTGTCGTAGACAGGGTCCTCGACCTGGCGGGACTGGATATATCCACCTTCCGGTGGGGCGCCTAGAACAGCTGCGAGCTTCCAGCCACGAGCTGCGAGCGTTTTATTAGGCCGGCTCAAAGCTTCTCCCGGCTCACAGCTAGTTCCTCAGGTCCACTTCCTCCACCCCGGGGTACTTAGCCTTGTTGAAAGCCAGCTGGGCGTCCGTAAGCGGTGCATTCCCATTCAACTTACTGGTATCCAGCGTATAGTGATTTCCACCTTTGTCAAACCATTTGACGCTTACCAGCGAGTGCTGCGCCTTGTCAATGTACAGCAGCGCTTTGTAAAAAGATTTGGTCTTGTCTACGGGCGTCAGCTCAATCTCCTGCACAACCCGTCCGCCTACTTTAGCCTCTCCATTCAGCTTGTAGAGGAAATCCTTATCATAAAAATTAGTGAAGAACTTTTCCGGACTGATGGTCGCTACGGAAGGATCGCTCTTGGTGATCGTCACCTCATTGGAAGATTTATCGTATGTCCACACATCCTTTCCATCGCTGAAGACCTCCTGGCCCGTAATGCTGATGTGGTACCGGCTGCCTTTCACATATACGATCCCGCTCTTGGTGCCCTGCAGCTTACCCTTGGCATCCTCCACCTTCAGGGTGAAGTTGGACTGCACCGCCTTATAGGATTTCAGCTTTGCGCTCAACCCATCCAGCACTTTCTTGGCCTCAGGGTCATTCTTTCCCAGGGAGTTATTCTGGGCCTTCCCCATTAGAAAAACGCCTGAGAGTAATATTGATACAATGAACTTCTTAGTATTCGAACGCATGTTTTTTTGATTTAGTCAGGCTCCATAGGTTTAAAGCCCTCCTGTGTTAAAAGACCCAATGTTGGTTCAACGGCCGCAAATATATTCGAAAATCACGGATTCAGGTACTGATCCAGCTCCATTTCACTTTTGATTAGGACATCCCGCGGCTTGCTGCCCATTCCCGGCCCTACTACCCCCGCAGCTTCCAGCTGATCCATCAGCCGGCCTGCCCGGTTGTAACCCAGCTTCATCCTTCGCTGGATCAGGGACGTAGACCCCAGCTGGTTTTGTACGATGAGCCGCGCAGCTTCCCCAAACAACGGGTCCCTGTCGCCCAGCTCAAGCTCCCTTGCCTCCGGATCTTTCTCATCTATATACTCCGGCAATTTGTATGCCTCGGGATAGCCCCGCTGCTTTCCGATGAACTCGGTGATCTGCTCCACCTCCGGCGTATCCACAAATGCACACTGCAGCCGGGTGATCTCTCCATTATAAGAGATAAGCATATCCCCCTTCCCGATCAGCTGATCTGCACCGCCTGCATCCAGGATGGTCCGGCTGTCGATCTTGGAAGACACTTTGAAACCGATGCGGGCGGGGAAGTTCGCCTTTATGGTGCCCGTGATAATGTTCACCGAAGGGCGCTGCGTGGCAATGATAAGATGGATCCCCACCGCACGGGCCAGCTGCGCCAACCGGGCGATCGGCATTTCCACCTCCTTGCCCGCCGTCATGATCAGATCGGCAAACTCATCCACCACCAGCACGATGAAAGGCAGGTACTGATGCCCCTTTTGGGGATTCAGCCTGCGCTTGATGAACTTGTCATTGTATTCCTTGATATTGCGGGCATTCGCCTCCTTCAGCAGGTCATACCTGTTGTCCATTTCGATACACAAGGCATTCAGCGTATGGATCACTTTCTTCGTATCGGTGATGATCGCCTCTTCTTCACCCGGCAGCTTGGCAAGAAAATGCTTTTCTATCGTCCGGTAAATGCTCAGCTCCACTTTTTTGGGATCCACCAGCACCAGCTTCAATTGAGAGGGATGCTTCTTATACAATAAGGACACCAGGATAGCATTCAGACCGACAGATTTACCCTGACCGGTCGCGCCGGCCATCAGCAGGTGCGGCATAGCCGCCAGGTCCACGATAAAATTCTCGTTGTCGATCTTTTTGCCGATGGCGATAGGAAGATGAAAATTGCTATGCTGGAATTTATCGGACGACAGCAGCGTCCGCATGCTGACCACCGTTTTCTTAACATTGGGCACCTCGATACCGATGGTGCCTTTCCCGGGTATCGGCGCGATGATACGTATGCCCAGCGCCGCAAGGCTAAGGGCAATGTCATCCTCCAGGTTCTTGATCCGGGAGATCCGCACGCCCGCTGCCGGCACGATCTCATACAAGGTCACCGTGGGCCCCACCGTGGCGCTGATCTTGGAAATTGCGATATCGTAGTTCTTCAGCGTGTTGATGATCTGGTTCTTATTGGCTTCCAGCTCCGAGGCATCCTGTACGATCTTTTCACTCCCGTGCGCCTCCAGCAGATCCAGGGAAGGATACTTATAGTCCCGCAAATCCAGCGTTGGCTCATAATCCGGCAGCGGCAGCCCGCTGGCGCCTTCCCCGGCAGTCTCCTCTCCTTCCACCGGCGCTTCAGGCTTTTCATCCCCATCCGGCTGGCCCTTGATCTCCAGCTCCAGTTCGGCGTCGGCAAATTTATTTTTCGCTGCCGGCGGTGTCACCACGGGAGGGATGGTCAGGGGAGGAATGGTTGACAGCACCTCCGGTTCTTCTTTCCGTGAAGGCGTTATTTCAAAAGGAGGTTCATCGTCTTCTTCCTTTTCCACCAGTGTCAGCTCGGGACCTTCCACTTCTTCCGCCTCCTCTTCCGGCGCAATCACTACTACGCCGCCGTCCTCTTTCAGTATATTGCCTTTCATGCTGCTGAAGCCCTCGTCCACGAATAGCCGCGCCCCACCCTTCACCGGCACGCTCTTTTCTTCCTGCTCCTCCATTTCTTCTTCACCCACTCCTGCAATGGCAGGCTTCCGCTCGCGGACAGGCAGAGCGGGCACCTTAAAGACAGGGTTGAATCGCCATATAAAGTAGGCCAATCCCGCCACCAGCAACAATGCCGCCGTCCCCAGCCACCCCAGGAACTTCACCAGCCAGTCACTGATCATATCCCCCACGGCGCCGCCCCAAGGGAAACCATTGCCCCGGGTGACGAATGCCAGCGCAACGGAAAAGAACAGCAAGCCTGCCAGCACATAGCGAAGGTTCCGTCCGATGGAAAAGACCTTCCGGGTAAACAGCAGGTTGACCCCCACGATAAAGAAGAAGGAACAAAACAGGTAAGAAGCCAGCCCGAAACCCTTGAAGAAAAACTGGTGGGCTATCAGTGCGCCGAGATTGCCCAGCAGATTAGCTACCTTTACTTCTGAGGAAGGCAAAAGGATGGATGCTCCATGGAACACCTTATCCTGGTCCTCTTTCCAGGTGAACAAATAGGAGGTGAACGCTATAAAAAGAAAGACAGCGAGCAACAGAAAGACAGCCCCCGTGATCTTATGGGTACGTTCGTCCTTTACGATCTGTTTGACTGTAACCTGCGGGTCCTTTTCAGGTTTCAGCTTATCTGAAGCAGGCGCCTGGCTCTTCTTAGACTTCAGTCGGTTTGCCATGAATGTAAAGATACGTGAGACATTATATTTATTTACTTTACCTTTAAAAAAACTGCCTACGGGATATATGTCAGGGCGTTCCTATTCTAACTTATCCACATATATAAGGGTCACACCAATCATTTTGCTGATCCTGCTGTTCACCTGCCTGCAGCATACGCTGGCCCAGCCTGGTCTCTCACCAACACCGGCTTTGGAAAAGCCTGTCGACCTGGCCACGAACGGCGTATCCGACGATATTTCCGCCAGCACCTGGCTCTGTTTTTCCCATTTGAAGACGATTTCCCCGCAGCAGCTGCCCAACCTTGACTATCCTATCAAAGGAACAAAAAAATACGAGCACTTTATTACCCCCGAGCGGGTGAACTACAAGGCCGTGCTGAGATTCACCCTCACCAACAGCAGCGCCCGGGAGCAAAGCTCCTTCTTTTGTCCCGGCTTCTATTACGATTCTATCCGGCTTTTTCGTCAGGCTCCCCATACAGTCACCGTGACAGCTTTGCCGGATATTTTCCCCGATGATCCGGACAGCCTGGGCTATCGGAAGATCACTCTCGCCCCCCATGATACCGCCGTCTACTACGCCCTGCTGACCTTTATCCGAAGTCCGACCAATTCCATCAACCCCAGCCTTACCAGGGAGGACCTCATCACCCATGGCATTCTTTACAATCATAAGAACAAGACCAGCATCGACATCATGACCAACCTCTTCGCAGGTATCATGCTGATGATGATCTTTTATGGGGTGAGTGAATACCTGCAGACGGCCAAACCGGAATTCCTCTACTACGCGGGCTATTGCTTCTTCATCAGCACCCTGCTGTTCCTGAAGTCTATCCTGCACAATGCCACCACCTCCTTTAATTTCTTTTTCGAAGGCTTTCTCGACAATATCATCTTTTGCCTGGGCCATATTTCCTATATCGTTTTTCACCGGATGTTCCTGGAGACCCGGAAGAATTACAAAAGCCTGGACCGCTACCTGTTCTGGGGCGCCGCCGCCATCGGCCTGCTGATGATCCTGTACATCGTCACCTGGTTCCTCATCCCCGATTTCACCGTGGCGAATTCCATCGAGGACTACACCAAGTACGTTCTGATGACCGTTTCCCTTGTTTTCATCGTCAAGGGGCTCAGCTATCGCAACCAGCTGATGAACTACATCGTAATGGGAAATATCAGCCTTTTCGCCCTATCCATCCTCTCCCAGGTCATCATCGCGACCAACTTTCACCTGGTGAAAAGCGTTTCCGTGCTGAACCTGGCCCTTTTCTATTACGAAGTAGGCATCACCATCGAGCTGCTGTTCTTCCTTTTCGCCCTCACCTATAAGAATAAGATGGAGATCATCCTGAGCATCCAAAAGGAAGAAAAGCTGAAGCTCGAGACCGAAAGAAAAGAATTGGAAAAACAAGTTGCCGTCCTTGCCGCCAAACAGGACGAACGGAACCGTATCTCCGCCGACATGCACGATGAGCTGGGCTCCGGCGTGACAGCCATCCGCCTCATGAGCGAGATCGTTAAAAGCAAGATGAAAGACCAGGTCTTACCTGAAATAGAAAAGATCTCCCATTCCGCCAACGAGCTGCTGAATAAAATGAACACCATCATCTGGACCATGACCAGCTCCAATGACTCTGTGGAGAACCTGGTGGCCTATATCCGCTCCTATGCCGTGGAGTTCTTCGAAAATACCAGCATCGACTGTTATTTCAGCATGCCCGCTTCCATTCCCCACCGGGAGATCAATGGAGAAAAAAGAAGGAATATGTTCCTTTCCGTAAAAGAGGCCCTGAACAATGTACTGAAACATTCACAGAGTTCTGTAGTAAAGATCAATGTCACCGTGAGCGACAAGCTCATCATCCAGATCCAGGACGATGGCGTCGGTATCAATATGGAGAAGCTGCGCAAATTCGGCAACGGGCTGCACAATATGAAGAAACGGATGACCTCCATCGACGGGGAGTTTGAGATAGCCAATCACCAGGGTACCCGGACCACCTTCGGCCTGACTTTATGATTAGCATGCTATTTTTACTTGTTCTTCTGCGACACCCCCAGCCATAAAAAGATCCACCCGGCAATAAAGAACAATCCCCCCACCGGCGTGATGACACCCGCCAGCTGCCCATGGGTACTCTCCGCGATCTTGAGGGCCGTCAGCAGGTACAACGAGCCGGAGAACAGGATGATCCCCGTAATAAAACAATTACCCGCCCAGATCATCCACCGATTGGAAAACTTTTCCGACAGCAAGGCCACTATCAGCAGGGCAAAAACATGGTAAAATTGATAACGAACGCCTGTTTCAAAAACAGCTACCGTTTCGACCGCCGCTATCTGTTTCAGCTTGTGCGCGGCAAAAGCTCCCAGAACTACGGACAATGCACCCAGCAGGGCAGCGACGGAAAGAAAACTCTTATTCATTTTGTAATAATGATCTGATTAGCTCTTCCAAAGTTATTGACTCCTCATTCACCATCGCATCCGCCTGCTCGTAATACATTTTTCGCTCCGTCAGCTTACGGATAATATATCTCCTCAGCTCCTCCTCGCTGACGTCCCGTATGAGCGGACGGCTCATCCGCTCCTTCATGAGACGCTGTTTCAGCACATCTATCGAAGTATTCAGCCACAACACCTTCCCGCTTTTTTTCATGAGCTCGATATTGTTGAAAAAGCAAGGCGTCCCTCCACCGCAGGAGAGGACGAAGCTCTCCTCTTCGTTGATCAGCTCCTCCAGCGTCTGTTTTTCCTGGTAACGGAAATATTCCTCCCCCTTTTCAGAGAAGACATCCGCAATAGACTTTTGCTCCTTCTCTACGATGAGGGTGTCCAGGTCACGGAAAGGCAGCTGCAGCTTGGCTGAAAGGAGCTTACCCCAGTGCGTCTTACCGGAACCCATAAATCCTATCAAAAAAATTTTCATTATTTAAAAGCATTCAGACCGGTGACATCCATTCCGGTGATCAGCAAATGTACGTCATGCGTGCCTTCGTAGGTGATAACACTTTCGATATTCATCATATGGCGCATAATGGGATATTCCCCCGTGATACCCATGCCACCCAGCATCTGGCGGGCATCCCTGGTGATCTGCGCCGCTATCTCGCATCCATTTCGCTTAGCCATGGACACCTGGGCGGGGGTAGCCCGCTTCTCATTCATCAGCGAACCCAGGCGCCAGTTCAACAGTTGGGCCTTCGTGATCTCCGTGATCATCTCCGCCAGTTTTTTCTGCTGCAGCTGGAATCCGCCGATGGGACGGTCGAATTGCACCCGCTCCTTACTATACCGTAATGCCGCGTCGTAACAATCCATGGCAGCCCCAACGACTCCCCAGGCGATGCCAAAACGGGCCTTCGTCAGACAGCTCAACGGCCCTTTCAACCCCTTTATATTCGGAAGGATATTCGATTTTGGCACCTTCACATGGTCAAATACCAGCTCACCCGTTGCCGAAGCCCGCAGGCTCCATTTACCATGTGTCGTGGGCGTGCTGAAGCCCTCCATACCCCGCTCTACGATCAATCCCCTCACTTCTCCTTGCTCATCCTTTGCCCATACCACCGCCACCTGCGAAAACGGCGCGTTGCTGATCCACATTTTACTGCCGTTGAGGATCACATGGTCTCCCGCATCTTTGAAATTACTCAGCATACCGCCGGGGTCGCTGCCATGATCCGGCTCCGTCAGGCCAAAACAGCCCAGCCATTCCCCGCTGGCCAGCCTGGGTAAGAATTTCCTACGCTGCTCCTCGCTGCCATATTCATAGATCGGGAACATGACCAGCGACCCCTGGACCGAGGCCGTGGAACGTACCCCGCTGTCTCCCCTCTCCAGTTCCTGCATCATCAGCCCATAGCTGATATAATCCAGCCCGCCGCCACCATAATCCACAGGGATCGTGGGCCCAAAACACCCCAAATCCCCCAGCTCACGGACGATTTGCTGCGGGAATTCCGCCTTTTGCGCATAATCTTCGATAATGGGAGAGATGGATTTCCTGACATAAGCCCTCACCGACTCACGGATCAGCTTTTGCTCTTCCGTCAATAGATCATCCAGCAGGTAATAATCCGGACTTTGAAAGACGTCTGTTTTTGCGGCCATGGATGTGCGGTTTAAGCTACTAAAGTAAGAAAAAGCCTGATTATGAACGACTAAACTCATTCCTCCGGAATTTTTTCCCGAAATATTTCATAATTATGCAACATGAGGCCTGAGGCCGTGTACTTATAGTATCATGAACGCTAAAGCTGCTGGATTGGAACTGACAGAACCAATAATACATGATGAGCTGGTGGAAAGGTGCAAACGCGGGGATTCCCGGGGTTTCGCTGAACTGTACAATAAATACAGCAAAGCCATGTACAACACCAGCCTGCGTATCGTCAATCACACCGGGGACGCTGAAGACGTCCTGCAGGAAGCGTTCGTGGATGCATTCAGATCTTTGGAAGACTTTCATCATAAATCCACTTTCGGGGCCTGGCTGAAAAGGATCGTCATCAACAAATCCATCAACCAGCTGCGAAAGAGAAAAATGGACCTGATCGACATCGAAAAGACCAATGTCGGCCACCTGCCCGAAGAAGATTCGCTGGATGAAAAAGAGGTCCAGATGAAAGTGGAAGACATAAAAAAGGCAGTCCGGCTACTGCCCAACGGCTACCGTACGGTGCTTACACTCTACCTGTTTGAAGGCTACGACCAGGAAGAGATAGCCGAGATCCTGGGGGTGACCCATGCCACTGTCAGGACCCAGTATATGAGAGCCAAACAAAAGTTATTACTGTATATAAAACAAGGAGAATTATCATGAGTCACCGGTTAGAACAATTCGTCAGCGATCACCGCGAGGAATTCGACTCCGAAGAGCCGGGGAAAAAGCTCTGGGATAAGATCCGGCTGGAGATGGATCCTCCCAAAGAAAAGAAGTCCATCGTCGTCCGGCTTACCAGGACCTCCCTCAGCGTTGCGGCAGCAGTCCTGTTGGTCATAGCCGCCGGCATCTGGTACCTCAGCAGTCACCGTACTCCTGGCAGCCAAACGCCGGAAGTCGTCCAGGCCCCCCCGGCCGGTAAGCAGCCTTCCGCCAGCGGGACTAACCCGTCCGTGGATACCCCGCAGAGCATGCAGGAAAAAGAACAGCTAGCTAAGACGACGGAGTCGAAGGATGACAAAGGTGGCGATAAGAACGCCGCCCCGGCTACACAGGAGTCCATCGTAAAGGAAGAGATGGTCCATTATGCCCGGCTGGTGGAGCTGAAGCACAAAGAGCTGAAGGTCATCGAAAAGGACGAGCCCCTGCTCTACAGGCAATTTGCTTCTGATGTCAACAAGCTTGATAGCGTCTATCACGGCTTACAACAACAGCTACCTAAAAATCCGAATAAAGAACAACTATTAGAAGCGATGCTACAGAACCTTCAGCTGCAGATGGGGCTCCTGAATCATCAGCTAGACATCATTAAACAGATCAATCATTCTAAAAAAACAGCGTATGAAAAAGCATATAAAACTGCTTAGTTCTATATCCCTTTTTCTTGTCTTATCTCAGCCTGTAATAACCAGGGCCGCAAATGGCGACGACGATGTAAGGAAGAAGAAGACGATCAACAGGTCCTACAATGTAGGCCCCGATGATAAACTGGAGATCGAAAACCAATTTGGCAACGTGCGGGTCGCGACCTGGGATCAAAATCAGATCACCGTCGACATCGAGATCGGCGTTCGCGCCTCTTCGGAAGAAAAGGCAAAGGACATCATGGATGAGCTGGATGTGAAAGAAGTACAGAGTGGTCATATCATCTCCTTCAAGACAAAGGTGGGCGAGATCCACAATAATGACGGCAAACACCATGGCAAGGAAGACGATGACAGATCCTTTTACATCGATTACATTGTCCACATGCCGGCAGCCAACAGGCTGGTCGTTGAGAACAGCTTCGGTAAGACGGAAATGGGCGATTTCAAAGGCCTGGTCTCCCTCACCAGCAAGTTCGGAAGCCTGAACACAGGGCGGCTGGATAATGTGGATGTCGTGGACGTCGAGTTCGGAAAAGCCTATATCGCCGAAGTCGCCAATGGGAAGCTGGTCTTCAAGTTCTGTAAGGAATCCCGGATCGGCAAGGTCAATGGCAATGTGAGGATCAACAGCGAATTCTCCCACAACGTTCAATTCATCGTGGCCGACAATATCCAGGACCTGGCCGTATCCGAATCCTATTCCACCGTGAGGATGGTAGTCACCAAAAGCCTTTCCGCCCAGTTCGATGTCCATACCAGCTTCGGCAGCTTCCACAATGACAGCGAGTTCAACATAAAGGAAAAAAGGGACAACGAAGATTCCGGCCCTCATTTCGACAAGGATTACAGTGGACAGGCCGGCGATGGCAAGGCCAGGATCAAGATCAAGAGCAGCTTTGGCACGGTGAGGGTCAGCTACACGGGCGCTGCACCCGGCAGCAAGGACAAAGACAAAAAAGACAAAGACAAGGGAGACAAAGACGAGGACAAGGACGACGACGAGAAAACCACCTGAGCGGCTGACCAGAACCGAAGGCTACAGACATTAGCTTTTACATTATCTTGCATGAAAGTCATAACATGCAGGAACCATTCGATACCACGTTGGAATTTGCACAACGAAAAGACCGGGAGGATGAGCTGCAAAGCTTTCGCTCCCGGTTTTATTTTCCCCGCAAACCGATGGTAGCCGGAAACCCTCCGCTCGAAACTCAAAGCTCACCACTTGTAACTGACCGCTCGCTGCCGACAGCTGAGGAAGACGCCATCTATTTCTGCGGCAACTCACTGGGATTGCAGCCCAGGGACGTAGCTCCTGCTGTTCAGCAGGAACTGAAAGACTGGCAGGACCTGGGCGTAGGAGGCTATCTACAGGCAAAAAATCCCTGGCTGACTTACCAGGAACCTTTTAAAGGCACGCTGTCAAAGCTGACCGGTGCACGGGAAATGGAGCTCACCGTTATGAATGCCCTCACCGTCAACCTGCACCTGCTTCTCCTTTCTTTTTACAGGCCCAATGCCGCACGGTATAAGATCATCATGGAAGCCGGCGCCTTCCCCTCCGATCAATATGCGCTGGAAACACAGGCAAAATGGCATGGTCTTGATCCGGATAAGACTATTATAGAGATCAGTCCCCGCGAAGGCGAAAAGCTCATCAGGGAAGAAGATATCCTCGCCGCCATTCATCAGCACCGTGATACCCTGGCCATCGTGTTATTCGGCGGCATCAACTATTACACGGGCCAGCTGTTCGATATCGGTGGCATTACGGCGGCCGCACACAAAGTGGGAGCCATCGCAGGATTCGACCTCGCACACGTCGTCGGCAATGTTCCCCTGCAATTGCATGACTGGGACGTCGACTTCGCCGTATGGTGCTCCTACAAATACCTGAATGGGGGACCGGGAGCCGTCGGCGGCGCCTATGTGCATGAACGGTACGCCCATAACAGGGACTACGTCCGGCTGGGCGGCTGGTGGGGAAACGATGAAGCCACCCGTTTTAAAATGGAGAAAGGGTTTGTTCCCAAACCCAATGCCTCCGGATGGAATATGAGCACCTCACAGGTCTTCAACATGGTGGCCCTCAAAGCCTCCCTCCGGCTTTTCGATGAGGCGGGGATGGATCGGCTAAGAGCCAAAAGCCTGGAGCTAACCGCTTACCTGTCCTTTTTGCTACAACAACTAACCAATATCAGCTTTGACATCATCACCCCCATCGATCCGGCAAAAAGAGGCGCCCAGCTCTCCCTTTATTTTAAGGAGCATGGCAAGGCCATTCATGATAAAATGATCGCAGCCGGCATCATCGTAGATTATCGCGAACCGGGTGTCATCAGGGTAGCCCCGGCGCCCCTGTATAACTCCTTTGAGGACGTCCACAGGTTTTATCATATATTAGCCAATTTTCAGCAAGTCGCATGAATACACCCACCCTGCCGAAACCTCCACGGCTTAATTTCACCGCTCATCTTACCCTGCTGGTAGCCGTTGCCCTGGTGGGCGCCGTGCTGTTGGGATATTTTTATCCCGCCACGGCCATCGGGACCAAATGGATGGGCGACTGGTTCATCGCCATTATCAAGGTCTTCATACCCTTTGTCATCTTTTTCACCATTGTTCCCGGCATCAGCGGCATGAGCAACCTGAAGAAAGTAGGACGCATCGGGATCAAATCCCTTTTATATTTTGAGGTTATTACCACGATCTCCCTGGCCATCGGCATCCTGCTGGCGCTGTTCATCCAGCCGGGCAAAATAGATAAGAGCGGCCTGCCCATCCAGGATGCATCAAAGTACACCAAAGGCGCAGCGCATATTAATTGGAAAGAGTTCTTTCTATCAAACCTCACGCTACAGGTCCTCGTGCTGGCCATCATCGTGGGCATTATCGTAAGTCTCAGCCGCAGGCGGGAGAAGATCCTGGCGTATATGGAACCTGTTACCCAATGGATCTTTTGGCTTTTAAAGATCGTCATGCTGCTGGCCCCTCTGGGTGCGTTCGGAGGCATGGCCTCCACCATCGGGAAATACGGCATCAGGACGCTGGTGCCCCTCGGCAAGCTGATGCTGACCATGTACGGCACCATGGCCATCTTCATCGTGGTGGTGCTGGGACTGATCCTTCGTTATTTCAAGCTCAGCATCTTCACCTATCTGAAAAATATTAAGGAAGAGATCCTCATCGTACTCGGCACCTCTTCCTCCGAGGCCGCCCTCCCTTCCCTGATGAACAAGCTGGAAAAAATGGGTTGCAGCAGGTCCGTAGTAGGGCTCGTCGTTCCCACCGGCTATTCCTTCAACCTGGACGGAACTTCCATCTACCTTTCCATGGCAGCCATTTTCCTGGCCCAATTATATAATGTACAGCTGACGACAGGAGAAATGCTTACCATTCTCGGCATACTCATGGTCACCTCAAAAGGGGCGGCAGGCGTCACCGGCAGCGGTTTTACCGTACTCGCCTCCACCCTCACCGCTATTCAAAAAATTCCCGTGGAGGGCCTGGCCGTTCTGCTGGCCGTCGACAAATTCATGAGCGAGGCACGCGCTATCACGAATATCATTGGGAATGGGGTGGCGACGCTGGTGATCTCAAAGTCTGAGAAAGAATTCAATGAAAAAACTTTAGAAATACAGGGTTAAATTTCCGTTACTATCGAAAGTATAGGATATCAAGGTTTCCAGGTTGAATACACGTGTTTCACCAGAGCCTGCCTGCAAGATTAGCTGCCCATCCCCTCCGAGCTCCGCAATGGGGCCTGCACCCAGCATCTGACCCGTGCTGACACTATAGATATACACTTGTTTGCCTGCCGGATCACCCAATAGCGCTCTTATCCGGGCGGCCACCAGCTGCCCGTCTGTCGGCGCATTCGTCTTTTTACAGGATGAAAATAGAGCCAGGGTCAAAAGAAAGAAGAAAAGGGTCTTGAGAAAACGTGTCATAAGTAGGGTTTTGCGAAAGGTATATCGCAACCGGCAATTAGTGCAATTTTGTATCTCCTTTTAACTACCTTTTAATAAAAGGTTACAAATACCTGCCCATCTCCTCCGCATACTCCCGCGCCTTAGTCCCCGCCGCCGCCGCAAAGTCGGCTCCCTTCGCCGCAAAAATAATATCCCGTCCTACATTCACCAGCAATCCCACCTCCTTGTTCATTGCTTTCACAGAGATCTCCCGCAGAGAGCCTCCCTGCGTTCCTACACCCGGCACGAGATAAAAATGATCCGGCGTCAGCAGGCGAATATTTTCAAACCATTCCGGCTGCGTAGCACCCACCACAAACATCAGGTTCTCCGGGTTCCCCCATCCACTAGCCGTCCGCAAAACTTTCTCATATAACAATCCTTCTCCCGCCGGCTGCAGCTCAAAATCCGCCGCCCCCGCATTGGAAGTCAACCCCAGCAGGATGGTCCATTTGTCCTTGTATTCCAGGAAAGGCCGTATGCTGTCCGATCCCATATAAGGCGCCACCGTAATCGCGTCGAAAGAAAGGGTTTCAAAAAATGCCTTCGCATACTGGGAAGAGGTATTCCCGATGTCCCCCCGCTTGGCATCTGCGATCTTAAAATGATCCTGGGAGATATAATTCACCGTCCGCTCCATCGCCGCCCAGCCTTTCACCCCATCGGCTTCGTAAAAGGCCGTATTGATCTTATACGCCACGCAATGGTCCTTTGTAGCATCGATGATCTGTCTGTTGAACTCAAAGACGGGGTCAGGCAAAGAAAGTAAATGAGACGGGATTTTTGTACGATCCGTATCCAGGCCAACACATAAATAAGATCTCTTTTTCCTGATTTGCTGAATAAGTTCCTGGCGTGTCATTACTCAAAATTAGTTTTTTTCTTCATTTCTTCCGCCACACCCCTGGCGACATCATCCCCCTTTTCCAGTTCCCGGACCACATGGTGATAGCTTTCCTCATCCCTGTTCTGGCTGAGCTTATAGGCAGCCTGCATTTCGTCAATGTATATCTTAAAACCTATAATACCCCGGAAATTTTCATTATATGGCTTTTCCGGGATCTCCTCTACTTTCACCGGCTGAGGCATCGGATGTTCAAAATGATCCACCAGCCTGCGAAGTGCCGCATGCAATTCATCCCCTTCCACGATCTTCACCGTCCCGTACACATGCACGGCAATATAATTCCAGGTAGGAACAGTCATCTGCGTATACCATCGGGGAGAAATGTAGGCATGCGGCCCTGTAAAGACCACCAGCACCTTCGCCCCATCCTGCAGGGCATACTTCTGTTCATTGCCCCTGGAGATATGTCCCATGAGGATATCCCGACCTTCAGCGTCTTTTTCTAATAAGAGAGGAATATGTGTGCCGGCAGGGGTGCCTTCCTTTACACTAATGAGGAGCCCGAAGGCGTTTTCCTGTATAAATGAATGGATCTTTTCCTTGTCTTTTTCTTCGTATCGCCGTGGGATGTACATGGCGGCAAATTACTACATTCGGCAGAAAATTACGCCACCACCTCCGCCACACGCTCAGACCGCATGTTGGCATTCAGCATGGCGATGCTGCGGGCCGCATTGCCGGCAAAGTCGAAAAACGCCTTTTTGGTCACCGCATCGTCGCTCATCATGATAGGTACACCCGAGTCGCCACCTTCGCGTATGCTCTGTACAAGCGGGATCTGTCCCAAAAAAGGAATATCATATTCTTCTGCCAGCCTTTTTCCACCATCCTTGCCGAAAATATAATATTTGTTCTCCGGTAATTCCGCCGGCGTGAAATAGCTCATGTTCTCCACCAGCCCGATGATAGGGATCTTCAATTGCGCCTGACCAAACATGGCAATCCCCTTTTTGGCATCGGCCAACGCCACATCCTGGGGCGTCGTAACAACGATCACACCCGTCACCGGCGCGGTCTGCAGCAGCGTCAGATGAATATCCCCCGTGCCCGGCGGCATATCGATCACCAGGTAATCCAACTCTTCCCAGGCCACATCGGTGATGAACTGACGTATGGCGCTGCTGGCCATCGGCCCCCGCCATACTACAGCATTCTTTTCATCCACCAACAGCCCGATGCTCATCAGCCTGATGCCGTATTTTTCCAGCGGCACGATCATCCCCTTGCCGCCGTCGTTGCCACCCGTCATCATAGGCCGCTCTCCTCTCACACCGAACATGATCGGTACGCTGGGACCATAGATGTCCGCATCCATCAGGCCCACAGAAGCGCCTCCCCTGGCCAGGGCCAATGCAAAATTGGCAGCCACTGTGCTTTTTCCAACCCCGCCTTTGCCGCTGACAACGGCGATCACATTCTTCACTTTGGGCAACGGGGACTGAGATTGTATATCCTTCCGGTTCGTGCTCGTATTGGCGGTGAACTTTACGTTCACCGTAGCTTCTTTATTCACCAGCAGCCGTACTGCATTGATACATGCATTTTTAATATGATCCTTCATGGGACAGGCAGGCGTAGTCAGCACTACTGTAAATGAAACATAATTCCCGTCGATCTCCACGTCTTTCACCATGTTCAACGTAACAATGTCTTTCCCAAGATCAGGTTCTTGTACGTTGCTTAAAGCCGCTAAAACTTTTTCCTGGGTCATGCGCAAGATTTTGTTAAAAACTCTAATTTGAGACAAAATTAACCAATGACGGCCTTACTTTGTTTACGATTTAAGGTTTAAAGTTTAATTTTGAAATCCTTGTGTCACAAGGGCATGTACTGAAGCCAAAAGCATGTACTGAAGTCAAAAGATCGCTGAATGAAAAAATTTTTACTATACTTCTTATTCCTTTCCGCACCTTTTGCAGTGCATGCCCAGTTCGATAAACTCAAGGATTCCGTGGTCCAGTTCTACGGCATCGTCGTGACGGGTGATAGCCTGAAAGGCATTCCCGCCGTAAGTATTGTCGTAAAAGGGCGCAACCAGGGCACTTATTCCAACGATCAGGGGGTATTCTCCATCGTAGTGCTCAAAGGAGATCAGATCGAGTTCACCAGCATAGGCTATAAGCCCGTCCTCCTGAACATTCCGGATACCTTCCATGGTAATCAATACAGTATCATCCAGTTCATGGTCAATGACGCCCAGTACCTGCCGGCCACCATCATCAAGCCAAGGCCCACCAGGGAGCAGTTTGAACGGGATTTCGTCAATACGCCTGTCCCGGACGACAATATCGAGATCGCCCGCCAGAACACCGATGCAGCCAAACGGCGAATATTGGCCCGTACCCTCCCGGCCAGCGCAGGCGAAGCCGCCAGCCGCTATTTATCGCAACAGGCTACCCGGTATTATTACCAGGGGCAGGCGCCGCCACAAAATATCTTCAACCCTGTCGCCTGGGCCGATTTCATCCAGGCCTGGAAACGGGGTGATTTCAGAAATAACAATTGATCCCCTTTTTCCAGTTGTCTGGCCTTCAGTCAAGCTAACTAACCATATGATAAAAAGAATAGCAGTCGTCGGCGCCGGCACCATGGGTAATGGCATCGCGCACGTTTTTGCTCAGAATGGATTCATTGTCAATCTTATAGACACCAGTAGCCCCCAGCTCGACAAAGCCCTGCAGACCATTTCGCGCAACCTGGACAGGCAAGTGGCTAAGAATCTCCTGACCGAAGAAGGTAAAAGCGCTACCCTTCAGGCTATTACTACCCATACGGGGTTGGAAACGGGTGTAAAAGACGTTCAATTGGTCGTAGAGGCAGCCACCGAGAACCTGGAAGTGAAGCTTTCCATTTTCCGGCAGCTGGACCAGCTTTGTCCCGAAGGATGCCTGCTCGCTTCCAATACGTCCTCCATTTCCATTACAAAGATCGCTTCCGTAACCCGGCGACCCGCATCCGTCATCGGCCTGCACTTTATGAACCCCGTTCCCGTCATGAAGCTCATAGAGATCATCAACGGCTATGCAACGGACAAAGCCGTCACCCGCCAAATGGTGGACATCGCCGGACAATTGGGAAAGATCCCCTGCGTGGTGAATGATTATCCCGGTTTTATAGCCAACCGTATCCTGATGCCCATGATCAATGAAGCTATCTTCAGCCTCTACGAGGGCGTCGCTGGCGTGCAGGAGATCGACACGGTAATGAAATTAGGGATGGCCCATCCGATGGGGCCCTTGCAACTGGCCGACTTCATCGGGCTGGATGTCTGCCATTCCATACTGAAAGTGCTGCATGACGGCTTCGGCAACCCGAAATATGCCCCATGTCCCCTCCTGACCAATATGGTGACGGCAGGATACCTCGGTGTTAAATCCGGCGAAGGATTTTATACATATACCGCCGGAAGCAAGGACCTGGTGGTCAGCAGCAGATTTGATGCATAGCCGGCCTACTCATCCCTCCTTACCTTGAAATTCCCCGTCATTGGGTAAATCACCTGGCTCACGGAATCCTTCAGATTTCCGCTGAAGCCGCCCACGATATATTCATTAATGTTGCCAAACTGGGAGATCGTGCACTGAATGGCTCCGCTTTGGTAAAATCCACGGACAGTGGTATTCAGATAAAAATAGTTGGCCGGAAAAGTTCCCGTTCCCGAGAGCGCTTGCGTCTGCCATCCCAACGAATATCCCGCACTGCCGGTTACAGGCAGTGACTGGAAATTGCTCGTGTTATTTTGCACCCAATAGCCGATGCTATCCACCGGGTAGTTGACCGTATAAGTCTTGCCATCCACCGTAACGCTGACGTACTGTTCGATAGCAGTGCCGCAGGCTGTCAGTTGCCCCGCATCATTTTTCCCCGTGTCGGCAGACAATGAAATACTGCTCCCCTGCTCCAGCGTCTTATAATCACCCGCCAATAGCGAGACTGATGTAGTCGCAGTAGCGCACCTGGTCACATTCACGGTAAAAGCACCTTTCGATACGGCGCTCCGGTAGTTCAACCCTTCCACTACTACATTGACATATCCGCTGTCGACGATGCCACCATTGCAATTCACCACCGTACCTGAAAGTGTAAGGGATGCGATCTCACTATTCACCGTCAGCGTTCCCAGATCCTGGTCGGCCAGCGTGGGGCCGACATTGGCTCCTGCCAATAAAGTTCCGCAGGAGCTCATCACCTTCAGCTGCAGGGTCTCTCCCTTTGGAATAAGTCCGGAGATATAGCCAGTGACATCCGTATAGCCTGATTTTGTGCCTAGAGTCGGAGAAGTCATATCCACGCGCGTATAGGTCAGGGGAACGCCATGCTGATCCTTCAGCTGCAATTTGAGATTGACAGCGCCCATTGGCGCATCATAGTTCCACCAGGTGAAATGCGCCGTCTGACCGCAATAGGAGTCACCCTTACGGACACCCGAACCTTGCTGGATCCATCTGCCGGTGGTGTCGTTGAAATACCATAAGGGAATAGTTGCTGCTGCGGTCGCCTTCAATGCATCCGGGATCTTCATCGTGATGTTCGCCAGCTTTCCCGACGCCAGCTGCAATTTCTCGCCGCCGTCTCCTTCCAGTTCGACCACCATCATCCCAAAAGATCGTAACATCGTCTCCTTCCCATCGGCGCCAATACCCCGCAGGTCGCCGGGCATTTGCCCGGCTGCGTTCAGCGACAAAGGATCCAGGTAAGCCGCATATACATGTACCGTCCCGGAATAGGCAGCGTTGGTGGCGGCATTCACAAAGGAGGACCCGTCAAAAGCCACGGTATCTCCGGTCTCCACCACAACACTCCCGCCGCCGGACGCGGAAAAACTTCCTTTGGAAGTACGTGGTATCAACGTGATAGAAACATAATTGGAGCTTCCCGCACTGGTCAGTATGCTGCGGGATCCTATAAAATATCCCTGCTTGACGACCTTTACAAAGCCAAACCGGGAAGACAACGAAATATCAGTAAAACTGAACACGCCATTCACGTCCGTCGTCGTGCTGGCCGTACCGCTGGTAACCGCAGCGCCCTGCACCGGGAGGCCATTCTCATCCAGCACTCTGCCCTGCACGCTGGCAGTCACGGTCTTTTCTTCAGGCAATTCATTGGAGGGAAGAGGGGTGTCCTTATACTTATTACAGGCATAAAAAATTGTAAATGAGGACAATACAGCAAAGATCAGGGGTAGGCGGTAGCTTCTCAAGGGATATTGATTTGATATAGGAGTTTACAACGATCAAACCCTGCCCAAAAGTATAGGGGAATGGCGAAAACTGGTTATTTCGACGGCATTCCCCTTTTATATATACACCTAAATTGCTATTTATATCCTGTGATACCTAGCGCCTCCTCTTCACCTTGAAATCGCAGGTCAGCGGGAACCAGGTATCCGTCGAATCCTTATATTGTCCGCTGATGGACCCCGTAATAAATTCATTCACAGCTCCAAATGTTTTGATGGTACACTTCGGACTAGTGTCATCGGCTTGCGGGTGTATGTAATAGACGTCGTTGATCGTCATATAGCCGGATGTCCGATAGGTCCCGACGCCTTTGAACTCTTTCCCTTGGATCCACCAGATATAGGTTAAGCCATAGTTGTTATAGTCTTGATCCACCGAAAAGAGGTACCACCTGCTGGTATCGGCAGGTTGCTCGGAATAGCAAATTAAGTCCGGGGGCACCGTTATATTGTAGGTCTGCCCTTTGAAAGTGATATTGAAATACTGGTTGATTTCGCTGCCACAGGCGCTCAGCTTTCCTGCATCGACGCTGCCCGAAGTCACGGGTACGGAAATAGAATTGCTTTGCTGTTGCGTCTTATAATCCCCCACTACCAACGCCGCGTTCGCAGGCACATCACCGCACCGGGGTATCGCCAGGGAAAAAGCTCCTTTTACTACTTTTATCCGGTAGGACAACCCATCCACCCTGGCTTCTACATAACCGCTGTCTACGGCGCCGCCGTTACAATTGACCACCGTACCCGTCAGGGCGAGGGTCGCCCTGTCATCCGTCACCGTCAACGTACCCAGTTCCTGGTCGCCCAATGCAGGTCCGATGTTCACCCCGAAATAAGCAGAACCGCAACTATTCATCGCCTCCATCTTTAATACCTCACCTTTGGGTATCAGCCCCGACGCATAACCATCGGCATCTGTAAAACCGCCCCGTGTGCCCAGCGTAGGGGAAGTGAACCGCAGATAAGTATATGACAGGGGAGTGCCGTGCGCATCTTTCAGCCGTACATGGAAGGTCACCGTCCCTACAGGCGCATCACAATTCCACCAGCTGAAGTGTGTCGTCTCTCCCACATACAGGTCACCTTTACGGGTAGCCACGCCCTGCTCGATCCATCTTCCCGTGGTGTCATTGAAATACCACAAAGGAATGGTGGCAGGAGCGCTGGCCTTTTCCGCATCTGGTATCTTCATCGATAATGTAGCTTTCTTACCGCCGGCGATCTGCAGCTTCTCGCCTCCGTCGCCTTCAAGCTCCACCACCATCATCCCGAAGGACTGCAGCAATGTTTCTTTACCATCACTGCCGATGCCACGCAGATCACCCGGCATACGGACCGCAACATCCGCGGTCGTCTGGTCCAGGTACGACGCATATACATGGACGGTACCACCGTAGGCGGCATTCGTAGCGGCAATCACAACCGAAGCCCCTTCAAAGGTCACCGTAGTACCCGCCTGCACGGTGACAACACCGCCGCCCGACGCGGAAAAGCTGCCTTTGGAGGTCCTGGGCAGCAGCTTGATAGAGACAAAGTTCTCACTGCCCGGGGTTGCCAGGATGCTCCGCGATCCGGCAAAATAACCGGTCTTGACTACCTTGACGTAGCCGAAGCGGCTGGATAATTTGATGTTGGTGAAATTAAAAATACCATGATCATCCGTAGAAGTGCTGGCATCACCGCTGGTGACAGTGGCATCGGCCACTGCCTGGCCGTTTTCATCCACCACTTTACCTTGCAGGCTGGCGGTGACGGTTTTCTCTTCCGGCAATTCATTGCCGGAGGAGGGAGGTGGCAGCGAGTCCTTGTATTTATTGCAGGCGATAAATACAGTCAGTAAAATAATGGGAAAGGTCAGGAGTAGGAGTAATTTGCGCATAAGGGTTTTCTTTAGATTTCGGATAATAGTCACCGTAATAAACGAAAAAAAGCCATGGCTGCATACATTTTCCACAAGAAAAGTCCTTTACCAAAGCTTTCATTAAACTTTATCCTAATCCCAGACCCGTCATCCCGCGGCCTTTACCAGCGACACTTCCACATTGCGCAATTCCTTTAATATGTAGTTGATTTCAGTACAACGATTCCTGGGAACAGCCAGCTTCATACTGCAGAATAGCTGCATTTCCTGGCTGATGACGCGTCCGTTGTATTGCTTTACGACCCGCATGATCTCATTCAGCTGCGTGTAGTCGAATTGCACGATCAGCTCCTGCTCCACCTGTCGCTGCACCAGGGGAGTCGTCTGCAATGCCAGGGCGGCCGCCGACTTATATGCATTGATGAGGCCCGGCACACCCAGCAACGTTCCGCCGAAATAACGGACCACTACCACCAGTACATTCACCAGCTCCTTGCTGTCGATCTGGCCCAATATGGGCCTCCCTGCCGATCCGGATGGTTCGCCGTCATCGCTGACACGATAAGTATTGCCATCCAACCCCAGACGGTAAGCAAAGCAATGATGCGTGGCCTTTGGATGCAGCTTCTTCACTTCATTCAGCTTTTCCTTAAAGCTTTCCACGCTGTTTACCGGGAACGCATAGCCGATGAACTTGCTGCCCCTGTCTTTGAACTCTGCCGTCGCTTCCTTCTCGATCGTATAGTAAAAATCTTGTTCCGTCATGTCTTTTGGTAATGGCTGATTACGTCCGAAAAGAGCTTTTCCTGGAAAACCAGGCTTCCCCCTGGTAATACCGGCGAAGCCAGCCCGCCTGGGATCTGTAAGGTCTCGTTGGTTATGATGCGCGCCTCGTCCCAATATCCCTCATCAATGAAAGATTGAAGCAAGGCAGCCCCACCTTCTACCAGCACGCTCTGTATCTTCAGCTGGTGCAAGGCCACCACCAGTTGATGTACCAGGCTGCTATCCTCCGCCAGTTGATAATATTGCAGGTTCCCCTGTTCCTCATGCTTTTGCAGGTTAAATACCACCGTCCTCACCTTTCCGTCAAAAAGCCGGAGGGATACAGGCAGGCTCAGGTCTTTATCGATCACCAGCCGGACAGGATCCGGCCCTTTCCATAATCTCACCGTCAATGCCGGATCATCCAGCAAAGCCGTATTCGTTCCCACCAGGATGGCCGCCTCTTCAGACCGCCATTTGTGCACCAGCCGGTTCGTATATTCATTGGAGATAAGGACCCGTTTCCCGCTCCCGGCCCCCATTTTTCCGTCCATGCTCTGCGCCCATTTCAGCACGATGTAAGGACGGTGCTGCGTATTAAAAGTGAAAAAGCGCCTGTTCAAACCTTTGCATTCCTTCTCCAATACCCCGACCTCGACGGAAATACCCGCCGCCCTCATTTTCTCGATGCCTTTCCCATCCACCAGGGGAAAAGGGTCACGGCAACCCACCACTACCCTTGGTATCCGCTGCCGGATGATCAGGTCGGCACATGGGGGCGTCTTACCAAAATGAGCGCAGGGCTCCAGCGATACATAGATGGTGGATTGCGGGATGAGTCCCTTGTCCTCGTCTTTTACAGCCGCAATACAGTTGACCTCCGCATGCGCCTGGCCATACTTCATGTGATAGCCTTCTCCTATGATCCTGTCCTCAAATACCAGCACAGCCCCTACCATGGGATTGGGGGCAACATGGCCGGCTCCCAGCCGGGCCAGCTCCAAACAACGATGTACGTATAATTCAGGGGGATTCAAGCCGCAAATTTACTTATTTTTAGGTATGGATATCACACAGGCCCAAAGGGAATTACTCTCCCGATTAACACCCCTCTATGGTGAAAGGGAAGCCGCCCAGATCGGCGACCTCGTTTTGGAGAATATTACAGGCAAAAGAAAAATAGACCGTCTCCTGAACAAGGACGTGCTGCTGAGCCCCGTTCAGACGGATATCTTTCACCAGTATATCTTCGGCCTTTCAAAGCTCCAGCCCGTGCAATATGTACTGCAGGAAAGCTGGTTCTGCGGGATGAAATTTTATGTGGACGAACATGTCCTGATCCCCCGGCCCGAGACGGAAGAGTTGGTGGAATGGGTAACAACAACGACCGCCGCGACGCCGGTCCCGACCTCCCCCGTGATCCTGGACATAGGCACGGGCAGCGGATGCATCGCCATCTCCCTGAAAAAACGACTCCCCGACGCTCTTGTACATGCCTGTGATATCAGTCCCGAAGCCCTGGCAGTCGCCCGCCGCAATGCCACTACCCTGGGAGCCGAAGTCGACTTCCTGTTGCTGGATATCCTGGACAGCAGTCAGCGGGAACAGCTGCCCCCCCTCGATCTCATCGTCAGCAACCCGCCCTATATTCCCCTGAAAGACAAATCTACGATGTCCCCCCATGTGGTCAACCACGAGCCGCACCTGGCGCTTTTCGTCAAAGACGAAAACCCCGTCGTCTTCTACCAGGCAATAGCCCGGCTGGGACAGGAAAGGCTCTCCATGCAAGGGGCCATATATGCAGAGATCCATGAAGATCTGGCCGGTCTCGTGGAAAGCATCTTCAAAGGGGCCGGCTACCAGACGGTCACGGTCAGAAAAGACATGCAGGGTAAGAACAGGATGGTAAAAGCAACACGGTAGCATTAAATTATTTTATCGCTTACTCCATCCCCTTTAGTTTTGCGCCGTGTTTATTCAACCGGCCATGCTCAAAAGACTTTATTCATCATTCCTGCTGATCGTAACATTTTCCCTGCTGATCCTGCAAACGTCGGCGCAGAACGGAGATCCCCTGTTGGAGGATTCCGGCTGGACCTATCACCTCCAGTTTACCGGCATCCTGCAGGGACACCCTACCTTCCACGCCCCCTACAGCGGGCAGAACAGCCTGACGCCTGCGCATGAACGCGCCTATTCCGTCACCACCACCGCCTATCTGGGACGACGCCTCTGGCAGGGAGCGGCCATCTATTTCAACCCCGAGATGGCCGGCGGCAAAGGCTTCGGCAGCACCCTCGGTATTGCAGGCTTCCCCAATGGCGAGACGTTCCGCATAGGCAATCCGGAGCCGACCGTATATGTGGCGCGTGTCTTCCTTCGCCAGCACATCACCCTGGATAAAGATCATTATGAGGATATCTCCGATGAGGCCAACCAGGTGAAGGAACGGGTATCCACGTCCAGGATCACCCTCACAGCCGGCAAATTTTCACTGGGCGACTTCTTCGACAACAGCAATGTCAGCCACGACCCCCGTTCCGACTTCATGAACTGGGCTTTAATGAACAATGGCGCCTACGACTATGCCGCCAATACCCGCGGCTATACCTGCGGTTTTGTGGCCGAATACGTCAAGCCAGGCTGGACGCTGCGGCTGGGTACGGCATTGGAACCTAAATACGCCAATGGCCCCGAACTGGACTGGCATTATACGCATACCAGCAGCGAAAACCTGGAATGGGAGAAAAGGTATGCACTGCATCAGCGCAAAGGCGTTCTCCGGCTGCTGGCCTTCTACAACGTCAATAAAAGTCCCCGGTATAAGAATGCCATCTCCGCCAAAGAGAACGGCTCCGACACCACCCTCGATGTCATCTACGGCAAAGCATATGATGGAAAGAAATATGGCTTGGGCGTCAACGCCGAGCAGGAGCTGGGCAATAACATCAACGCCTTCTTCCGGCTGGGCTGGAATGATGGAAAGAATGCCTCCTGGGCATTCGCGGAGATCGACAACACCATCAGCGGAGGTATCCGTATCTACGGTAAAAGCTGGAAAAGATCGGCAGACAATATCGGCATCGCCCTGTTGTCCAATGGAATTTCCGAAGAGCATCGTGCCTTTCTCGCCATTGGAGGATACGGCTTCATGATCGGCGATGGCCAGCTGCCCCATTACAGCCGGGAGAATATTGCGGAAGTGTTCTATCAATGCAAGCTGTTCTACAATCTCTATGCTACCCTGGATTATCAGTTCGTCGATCATCCCGCTTACAACCAGGACAGAGGTCCCGTGCATGTATTTTCCGCACGGGCGCATATCGAATTTTAGCTGCAAGCCCCAAGCTGCAAGCTATCAGCGTTATTTAAGCATGACTTGAAGCTTACCGCTTGCAGCTTGTAGCTATTTACTGCCGGGATCAAAACATTATCTTCTGCGAATAAGCCACGCGGCCTTCGACAAGTATGAAAATTACCTGTACGCTTCCCACCTGGGCCCCTGCCGTAGATAGGCCGAAAGTATTCATTCCCTTGCCAAACTGAACAGGTTTATCCCACAGACGCTGACCCGAAAGATTATACAGGAGGATCTCGGCCCGGGAGTCCGCATCCGCATTAACGATCAACGTCATCACACCCTTGCCGGGTGCGCTGCCTGCCAGGTAAATGCTTTGCAATCCGGACCTTCCTGCGGCCACAGTCACCACACCTGAATAGTAGATCTGTCCATTTTTGCCGGTAGCCTTGATCCTGTACCTGTTATTGCCTTGCAAAGGATCATTGTCCGTGAATGAAAATTGTCCCGCATTTCCGCCACCATTCAATACAGTGCCGATCGCCTTATATCCATCATTCCCCGTATACCTTTCTATCTCGTAAGCGCCGGCCCCGTCCTGGCTATGGTCCTCCCAGGTCACGACGATCGAATGATCGCTGTAGACGCCCTTAACTTTCAGATCATCTGTGGACAGAACAATAAAATCGTACATAGAGATGGTTTTAATGGCAGTATCCTTACATCCGTTTCTCTTTTCCGTCACGATCAGCTGGTAAGTGCCCCAAACGCCGGCGGTATCCACCGTGCGGGGATTCTGGATGGTAGATGCGAAGCTCTGCGGACCGCTCCAATTCCACAGCAATCCATTGCTGCCGCCAAAAGGAGTGGAATAGTTGCTGGCGCTGGTATTTCCCCCATAGAATTGCAGGTAAGACAAGCTGCTACCGGGCGCAACAGCAATAGAAGCCACTGGTGGAAAAGTATCGATCGGTATGACCACGGTGTCTTTCCGGGTGGCAGGACATCCCAATGCAGGAGAAGCCGATACGATATAGGTGCCTGGCTTGGTGACATTGATCTGCGAGCTGTCCGTGTTCGCGCCGGAAATAGCTCCATTGGCCGTCTGCCAGGTATAATACCCGGCCGTGCTGTTATTGGTGATCTGAATGCTGCCCGCCGTGTGATTGCACCGCAAGGTGTCAGGTTTTAAAGAATAATCCATCACAGGGTTCTGTACGAACACCAGGGGTACGATGAAATCCTGCATATTGGATGTAAAGGAATTGGATGACCGGGATTTGAAAAAAATATCGGAAAATAAGGGTTGACAGGGGCTTAATCCGGATGCGGTATACAATGCCGGATCCACCCCGATCCTGGTCAGGTTTAAGCCCATTTCAATCAGCTGTAAGGTTTGGTATTGCGTCCCCCAGTTCTTGGTCGAGAGCTCCGTCCCCCAGGGCGTGGCATAGGTCGTGTCCTGTGCGGCCGTGGCCGAATAATTTGCAATGCCGGAACCAAAGTTCGTGGCGCCCGTCTTGGATAAGATAGAAGCATACCCATAGGCAGGAGACGCACTGGCGCCGTCGAAGCTCGCCCCAAAATTAAAGTAGGCGGGAACAACCGTCGTAAAGGTCGTGCTGCTTACCCAAATGCGTACATCCACCACGGGTGGCGCTCCGGGAGAATAGTTGACGGCAAGGATCAGGTCCCCCGTTTGCGTAATATTCCCGCTGGCATCGAATAGCCATTGCGTATGGCCGGCTTCAGTTCCCGCGCTGGAAAAAGCGCCGGTGGTCCCGTTGTAGCTGAAATTCTTTTTGTACAGCTCTATATCAAAATATCTCGATCCGGAAACGCCGACGGTGGACACGCCGGTGAAAAGCCATAGTGAATCATAAACGCTGGTGCCGTTCCTGCGCATATGGGCAAAAGCATCCACGAGATCGTTCTTGTCCGGAAAATTGGTGCTCCCTCCCGCCCAAACGCCGGGGTTGTCCCCATTCTTGCTGGCAATAGTAAAGGCAGTCGAATCCGTCAAAGGGTTGGTTGCGACGTAATCCCTGCCATATACAGCATCCAGCCACAGCCTCCCGCTCACCCTCGCATAAAGGAGCGCGGACATCCTTTTGGAAAAGCCCATATTGGCGCCTCCCTGCAGTAACGACAGATAATAAGCCGCGTTCGACGTATCGATCACGTTATTACCGGAAAGGGAGGGGGAAAACCAGTCATCACTGATGACGGCTCCCGTCGTCATACCATATTTCATGTAGTTGGCACGCGTATCAGCGTCAACGCCGAAACCGGCGTTGAGACCGCCATTGTTCAATTGGGCAAAAGCCGGCGAAATGAGCGAGCTCATCGCAAGCAGGAAGAGGGTAGAAATGTATTTCATAGCCACGGATTTAATTAGATCTTTCAGCACATCATTTACTTTTCACAGGATAGGTCCGGGCGCCGAATGAAAACATTCGCGCCCGGACCAGTCGGATCTAAAAACGGACCTACTTCTTTTGCAGGGTCACCATTCCGGCATCAGTCACTACACCTGTATTCACCGTCACTGCGAAAGCAGTGTCCGTATAAGTGAGATCCTGCGCGTGGAACGATAAGCTCCAGGCGCCGGCATTCACGCCCCCGATGAAATAATAACCGGTGGCCGAATCCGGTAATGCCAACAGGGAATCAGTGCCCTGTACGGCCCAAACCTGTGGTTTGATCCCCGCAGGAAGAACATATCCCTTGATACTTCCCCCAATGGCTTCTGTATAGGTTCTGATCACAGGCTTCAACGAGTATCCGCCGTTGCCCGATGACACAATGGAGCGACCGGCGTCAAAGTCTATCCAGAGACGATACACGATGCCGCTTGTCAGTGTCGTATGAATATTGAACTTTAATCCGGATTGTTGTGAGGAAGGAGTGGAGAGGTGATAAGATTGGCCATTTATCACTACGGAGTTATTGTCGCCAAGGACCAGGCGCATCTGGGACAGCTTACCCGCGGGAAGATCCGCCGCAGCCAGCACCGTGTCAATGCCATTTCTGAAATCCAGCAGGTTGTAGATCCCGGGCTTGAGCAAAGGTACTGTCTGCCATCCTGAGCTCGCTTCCGCGTCCGAGGAGACATTGACTTCTACTTTCTGGACATCGATGTAGACCGCATCATATGCCGAAGGGTCGTCCGTCAGTCTTACTTCCAGGTGACCGGTGCCGCTGCTGCTTTTATTACAGGAGAGGAAAATAAAGACCCCTGCCGCCAGGGCTACTAAAAACAATGAAGATCGTCTTGCGATTGATTTTTTCATGAGTATTGATTTTTTTCGGGAGACGCACATTATACGTCATAAGTTCCCGGGCTTCACATAGAAGACAGAAAAAACGCCCCTTGGTCCTATAGGTGGGCAGTTTTTTTAAATATTCAAATTAAAATTTAAGACTATACGTAATACTCGGTATGACAGGAATAAATGGCAACTCTTTTGCCACTACCCGCCCGGTGGAGGGATCGATGGTCCTGTAAACGAACGAATTATTTTGGCGAGCGTAAATGTTATATACGGAAAAGATCCATTCCGTCTCCAGGATCCTGCGGCCCGTATTCCTGCTTTTTATATAGTGTATGCTCAGGTCCAGCCGGTTGTAAGGGCTCAGCCGGTAATTATTGGCCACGATGTCCCATGAGCCCTTTTCCTGCCCCTGGCCCTGTCCCTGGCCCTGACCCTGCCCCTGGCCTCTTCCCCGCCCTCTCCCCAGCCCCCTGCCGGGATTGGTGAACAGGGGATTGCCGCCCAGTGCGGGGATATAGGTCGAATCGGGGCTCAATGAAAATGCCCGACCGCTGGCGATCAGAAAATTGGCGGCGATCTTCCAGTGCCTGTTCAAGGCGTAGGCTGTGGAAATATTCAGCATATGCCTTCTGTCGTATGCAAAAGGAAATGTCTGGCTCTCGTTCAGCGAATCAAACTGTTGATAAGCATAAGCAAACGAATAAGCCAGCCATCCTGTCCATCTGCCCTTGTTCTTCCGGATAAAAAGCTCGGCGCCATAGCTCCATGCTTTTCCGAATATCAATTGCTTCTCGATCGTATTGTCAATGGCGGCGCTGTCCCCTCCTGCTCCAAACAACAATTGATCTTTCATGCGCCGGTAATAGAACTCCACGCTGGTCTGAAAAATATTCTCCGAAAAATTCTTATACAGTCCCGCCGAGATATCCTGGGATGCCTGCGGCCGGACAACATTGCTGCTGCCGATCCATATTTCCGCCGGGAACGCGGCATTGTAGCTTTGCACCAGGTGAATATACTGGTGCATGCTGGCATAAGCGACCTTCACGCTGGTGGACCGATCGATCATATACAGCAGGGACAGCCGGGGTTCAAGTGTAAAGTATTGCACGCCCGGCTTAAAATAGTAAGGAGCCCTCAACCCGATGTATGCCTGTACCCGACTACCTATCTTTATATCGTCGCTGCCATAGACGGCCAGCCGGGTGGCCGATTTCGGAGGTATCCCCGAAGGAACGATCGCGCCGGAAGAATCCGGGGACGCAATTTTTCCTGACAACGATGCAGGATACAGCGTCTGATACAAATAGTCGGCGCCCATGTTGATCTTGTGGGCAGCGGAGAGATACCAGGTGAGGTTTGTTTTTCCATGAATATCCCTGATACCGGAATACAACTGTGCGAAATAGCCTTCCTGTGTGGCGGATAGCCACTGATGATACCGGTTGTATTCCAGGGAAGTATTGGAAAATAGTTTTCCTGAATACTGATGGTTCCATCGCAACGTGAAGGCCGTATTACCGAAATGCATGGAATATTCGATCCCCGCGACATCCGAGGAATCCCTGGAATAGTTGTTGTTGTCCCTGCCATTGTAAAAACTCAGGAAAAGACGATCCTTCGGCGAGAGCTGAAAGTTCAGCTTGGCATTCACATCATAGAAATAATAATTGCTGAAATAATTCTTATGAAGGAATGGCTGGAGCAATAGGTCGGTTGTGCTTCTGCGCCCTGAGATAAGAAAGGACGATTTACCGGGTTGAAGGGGACCATAAAGGGAAACGCCGGATGAAATGCTTCCCATTTGAACGCTCCCGCCGGACTGGAGATTGCTTCCGTCCTTCATGGCAACATCAAGCACCGAGCTGATGTGATCGCCGAACGACGCGGGAAAGCCTCCTTTCATCAGGCTGGCATGCTTGATAGCCGGCGGGTTAAAAACGCTTACCAGCCCGAATATGTGGCTGGGATTATACAAAGTGGCGTCGTCCAGCAGGATCAGGTTCTGTCCCGCATTTCCGCCTCTGACAAAGTAGCCCGGTGTTCCATCTATCCCCGTCTGGACGCCCGGCAGCATCTCCAGGGAGCCGATCAGGTCCCCGCTGCCATTCACGGAAGGGGCGGCAATGATCATATCGCCCGACATGTCGACCAGCGCTGTCTGGTTCTTCTTTACATTATCCTCTCTCCTATCATTGACGATGATCAATTTATTGCTGTCCTCCTGGTCATATTTGACTTCCAGCCCAAAAGAAAGCGTCTGGCTTTCATTTGCATTTACCCGGCTGAGCAGGCTTTTATAGCCTACATAGGAGATCTCCAGTTCCATCGTGTCGGCGGCGGGAACGGTGATGGAGTAAAATCCATAATTGTTGGACAAAATACCTGTTCCGGTCGCAGGGACATAGATGCTGGCGCCAATCAGTAATTCCCCTGTCCGGGAGTCCTTTATATAGCCGCTAAGAGTGACCCTGGACGGCGAGACCATTTCCTGCACGACGATCTGGTGGCCAATGACATGGTAGGTCAGCGAAGTCCCCCTGAATATGGTCGTTAAAAGATCGGGTAAGGGCAGGCCATCGGCTTTTACCGATATATTTTTCTGCCGGGAAGCCAATTCCGTGCTATAGGCGAATTTAAAAGGAATCCTGGCTTCAATGATCGTTAATGCTTCCTGGAATGGCCTGTCTCTTACATCGACTGTAACAAGGATTTCCGCCAGGCTTTTTTCCTGTGCGGCGGATGGTGTAAGGATAAAAAAAGAAAGGATGAAAAGGATCACCGGAACCAGGCGCGGCCATCTATAGGGATATGCAGTTATCCGGTTCATTCCAAACGGGTAGTTTACATGGGCAAAGCTACGTAAACGCAAATAAGAGAGAAGTTATTATATATGAGTATATTCCCTAATTATGGGTAGTGGTGTCCCTGTTCTTTAAAATATACTCCCCGTTCCCACCGGTGTATGCAAGGTTTAGTGAAGCGCAAATGATCTTTAAGGCATCGTCAAAGGATTCCCCGGCCAAATGGACAGTCAGCCTTTTATGCCCGATCAGCGTATCGCTCAGCCGGATATTTTTGCCGGATATTTTTTGCAGCGCAGCGATCACCTCCGACAAAGGCGCGTTGTCAAATCGGAGGGAATCCGTGTTGCTGCCGGACGGATACGTAGCCCTTATTTCTCCGCTGCGATAGGCGCCGGTGTACAGACAGATGGCGCCGCCTGCCGCTATTTCCCGGGATTCCCCATGATCTTTCTTAATAAAGGCGATCTTACCCTCGGATACCGTGACCTTAATGCTGTCCATCGTTTTTTCCACGATAAAGCTTGTCCCTATGTCCTTGACGCTGGCGGCATCCATGTCTACCATAAAAGGCCGCTTTGCCTGGTGGGATACGTCAAAATGCGCCTTCCCGCTGATCAATATCACTGTCCTGGCGCTGGTGTTGTAGTTTCGGGCAAGCTGTATATGGGTTTGCGGCTGCAGGACCACTGTCGAACCATCCGGCAAGGATATCTTCTTCTGTTCATTGGCCGTCTCATATTGAATGGCGCGACTCCTTCCGGACATATACCACCAGCCGGCCCCGGATACCAATAAAAGTACCGCCGCAGCCGCCGCAGCCATCCACCGTTTGATCGGTATTACCCCGTTCCCATTCTTTCTCTCTTCTCCCAATCTATCCTGATCCTCCGTTCTTCCCTTCTCCCCCATTTTTCCTTGCAGGTCTTCCCAGGCCTTGCCTTCGTCTGCTTCCCGGTAAACGGCATAATCAGCCATTCCATCCTTCCAGAGCCGCAGCAGCTGATCGTATTTTTCCTGGTTGCTCCGGGAAGAAGCCAGCCATTCCCGGAACCGGAGGTCCTCCTCCGGAGACAGGTCCCCCTGCAAGGCCGAGACGATCAGCTCCCAGGGAATATCATTATTTGTAGACTGCGGATCCATAGTTTCAGTTATAAGACAAAAAAAAGTGCAAAGGGACCTAGTTAAAATGCCAAAAAAAATATTTTATCATCAGCAGCCACACCGGTAGGGAGTTCCAGTCGCTCAGGACGCGGTTGAGCTGTTTCAATGCATGGGTGATATGATTTTTGACGGTTTTGATGGAAATGCCCAGCCTGTCGGCGATCTCCTGCTGCTTTAATTCTTCAAACCGGCTCATCCTGAAGACCCTAAGACATTGTTCCGGTAACTGATCGATCGCCTTGTAAAGCCTGATCTTCAGCTCATTTTCTTCCATTTCCTTTAACTCAAAAGTCTCTTCCGGCCTGTGCCTCAATTCAGCCTGATGCGCACGTTCTCTTTTGTGCTTATCCAGCTCATTGAGGCTCCTGTTAACGACGGCACGGTAGATATAGGCTTTCAGGGAAGACTGGATGGTGATGCTGCCCGCATCCTCCCAAAGCCTGAGGAACACATCGTTGACGACTTCCTGCGCCAGGCCGGGATCTTTGAGATAGTTGCAAGCTGCGAGGAGAAAAGTTCTGTAATGTTCCTTGTAGTAATGTTCAAATGCCTGACCGTCCCTTTTTTGTATGGACCTCCATATTTTTTCTTCGATTGGACTCATTTCACTCCATTCTTATCCACCGCCAGCACAGTGCGCGCCCCCAGGTCACGTGCCACCCGCATGACGGCTACGATATCTTCAATAGGCACCGTCTTATCCGCGTTGATCACGATGGACGGCTGCTCCGTTTCCTTCGCCAGGAAAGGCTGTAGCTTCAGCTTTAGTTCATCGATGGTAACCTTGGTGGTGCCTACATAAAATTGCTTATTCGCATCGATGGAGACTACCACCGTTTGTTTCGCCTTCGTATCGCTCTTGGATTTAGGCTGGGAGAGCTTCACCACGTTGGGATTCGCCAGCGTAGACACAATGAGAAAGAACAGCAGCAGGATGAACAAAATATCATTCAATGGCCCCGTGTGCACTTCCGCATCTTCCTTATATCTTCTTCTTAAATTCATTTACTTATCTTGTCGGTTCCTGTAAAACATCGATGAACTCGTTAGCCGCAGCCTCCATCTTGTGGGTGGTCTTATCGATCTGTGAGTTCAGATAGCGATAGCCGATATAGGCTATGATACCGATGATCAGTCCGGAGGCCGAGGAGATCATCTTTACGTAGATACCTCCGGCAATATTGGAAATGCTATACTCCCCCGTGGACGCGATGCTATAGAACAGCTGGAACATCCCGAAGATCGTTCCGAGGAAGCCGAATAAAGGGGCAATATATCCCACCACCGAAAGGATGGATACATTCTTTTCCATCTTATAGAGCTCCAGTTTGGCCACGTTCTCCATGCTGCGCTCGATGGCTGCTATTTCCTTGCCCACCCGCTGCAGACCTTTGTCGATGAGCCTTGCCACCGCCGTCGGTGTATTTTTCGCCAGGCTCCTGGCCGCCGTCAGGTTGCCAGTGATAATATGGTCCCGGATAATGCTCATGAAGTTATCGTCCACCCTGGACGCCTTTTTGATGGCAATGTACCGTTCGATAAAGACGAAAATGGCAATTACCAGCAGCAGGGCAAGCGGAATCATCAATATGCCCCCTTTGCTGAGCGTATCCCATAAATTCTCTTTCTGAGGAGTTAACATTGCCGCGGCCCTGGCCAGACTGTCCTTGATCTTTGCGGAATCTATCAAAACCTGTAGAAAAAATATGTTCATCAACTATATGATTTTGGTAAAAATATGAGATTTCACCCCTATAACGCTACTAGCTCTGTCCTATTTTTTAACAAAATGCTAAAGTTAGGCCAATTATAGCTACAAGCTGCAAGCGACAAGCGACGAGTAAGGCCCCAGCTAACAGCTTTTAGCTCACACCTAGCTTGCAGCTTGTAGCTTGCCGCTTGCAGCCCTAAGTGCCCTGCTTCACCATGAGCGCCTGTATCTGCCGCATGGTATTCTGCATACCTTCACTGCTGCCATCCAGGAAAATGATATTGCCCTTTCCCACCTCTGCAAAATTCTTGATAGCCTCCGTCCACATACTGAAAAGGATCACATTGGTATCCAGATTAGCCCGTTTCATCTCCTCGGCTGCCTCGCTCATACCATGCGCCACTTCCTGGCGGAACAATGCCACTCCCTGTCCGCGCAGACGGGCGGCTTCTTTTTCCGCTTCAGCCGATATCTTGATCGCATTCCCTTCCGCCTCCGCGGCTTTGGTCTTGGTGATGAGCAAGGCCTGTCCCTCATTCTCGGCAGCCGCCTTCAGGTTATTACTGGCCACCACTTTGCTCATACTGTCGATGATGGCCTGGTCGAATGTGATATCATTGATCTGAAGGTCCAGCAGGTGATAGCCCCACTCTTCCAGCGAATGGTCGATCTGGTCCTTGACGAACTCGACGATCTCCTTGCGCAATCCCAGGATCTCCGCCTGCCGTTTGGTCGCCACAAAAGACCGGATACTGCCTTCGATGGTACGGGTAAGCGCCTGCATAAGATCCCGGTCACTGATGAATTTGAACGCTACTCTTTTGATGGTCTCCTCATCCGCATTCTGCACCGCATATAGCAGCATGCTCTTGAAGTAGACATTTGCCTGATCCGCCGTAACGGCCTGGAACTCCAGTTCCACGCTCCGGTTTTGAATAGAGATGCGTTTATAGATCTGTTCCAGGAACGGTATCTTAAAATTCAATCCCGGCTTCAATATCCGCTGGTATTTACCGAACATGGTAAGTACATTAATATAGCCCTGGTTGACGGTGACCAGGCCGCTGAAGACAAATGCTATGACAATAATGATCCACCAATAGTGGTAAAGGGCGTCCATACGGGAGGTTTTTGGCAGTGAATGTACATAAATCATCCTCTCCGGCAAAGTCTTACCTTTACGCCGCGGAAAACAACCATGAGCACAAACTATGACATCATCATCGTCGGTGGAGGTCCCATCGGCATCGCCTGCGGCCTGGAGGCCCAACGCGCCGGCCTGTCCTATCTCATCCTGGAAAAAGGCTGCCTGGTCAACTCCCTGTACAATTACCCGGCCAATATGACCTTTTTTTCCACGTCGGAGCGCATAGAGATAGGAGGTATCCCCTTCGTAAGCAACAACGTCAAGCCCGTCCGTGCCGAAGCCCTGGAATACTATCGCCGTGTGGCCGTATCCCATCGGCTGAACCTTCACCTCCAGGAAAAGGTATTGTCCATCCGCCCCATCAACAGGAAATTCGAGATCACCAGCTCCCGCCGGGCCTATTCCGCCAGCCATATCATCATCGCCACCGGCTTCTATGACCTGCCGGTCCTTCTGAATATACCCGGCGAAGACCTCCCCAAGGTAGTCCACTACTATAAGGATCCCCATTTCTATGCCATGCAGAAAGTCATCGTGGTAGGCGCCAGCAATTCCGCCGTGGATGCGGCCCTGGAGACCTGGCGCAAAGGTGCGGAAGTGACCATGGTCATCCGCGGGGAAGGCATCGGTCGCCGGGTCAAGTATTGGGTCAAGCCCGATATCGAGAACCGGATAAAGGAAGGGAGCATCAAAGCCTACACTCATTCCACGCTCCAGGCGATACGCGCGGATGAAGTAGACATCCTTACCCCCGATGGCGTCGAGACCGTTCCCAATGACTATGTCATCGCCTTAACCGGCTATCAGCCGAATTTTGAATTTCTCCGCCAGGCCGGGATCCGCCTCTCCGAAGATGAGAACCTGTTGCCTTTTTATGATCCTGCTACCATGGAAACGAATGTCAAGGGGGTTTATCTTGCGGGAGTGGTTTGCGGTGGTATGAATACGCATGTGTGGTTCATCGAGAATTCGCGTATTCATGCGGAAATGATCGTGCGGGATATCGTTTCGCGGAGGCGCTAGAAAGTTTTAGGTTTGTTTAGGTTTTTCTCTTCTGCTTTCGGCGGCCCTAACCCTTCCGCCGCTGTAATGCAAGTCGCCCTGGCGGCTCGGCCAGTTGCCTACGCCGCTCAATAACCAACAAATGTTCAGTGGTACCGAATGTACAGCGACGGAAGGAACTTCGTCGGAGCTGCTTCGACACGCTCCAACTCCTTCGTAACCTTCGCTTCGCTCGGTTATAACTGCCGGCGATGGGTAGAAGCAAAATCTTAAAGCACCTAAACAAACAACAAACACCTAACTCCTCTCTTCCCAAATCCCAGCCAAATGCACAATCGCCTGCACCGCCTTCTCCATGTCCTGCACACTCACATATTCCTGCTTCCCATGAAAAGCCATCTCTCCCGTAAAGATATTCGGACAGGGCAACCCCATGAACGAAAGCCTTGACCCATCCGTACCGCCCCTTGCGCTGCTCTGCCGTGCATCAATTCCTGCCCGGCCGATGGCCTCCATCGCATATTCCGACACCTGCGGGTGCAGATCCAGCACCTCCTTCATATTCCTATACTGCTCGTATATCTCAAAATCCGCGCGCGCACCCGGAAAAGCCCGCACAGCGTCTTCCACAAGCCCGCGTAAATGCTCTTCATAAGCACCCAACTTCGCCGTAACAAAATCACGGACAATAAACTCCACCACGGCCTTTTCCGCCAGCCCTTCCATCCTCACCGGGTGAACAAAACCATAACGTCCCTCCGTTGTCTCCGGCGACCATTCGTCCTTTGGCAGGGAATCCAAGAAATGAGCGGCCAGCTTCAGCGCATTGATCATTTTCCCCCGCGCATAGCCAGGATGGGCGCTCACACCATAAAAAGTGATCTTGACCCCGTCGGCCGAGAAGGTCTCATCCTCGAATGTCCCTCTTTCCCCCGCATCCAGCGTATAGCCAAAGTCGGCGCCCAGCCGCTGCAGGTCCACTTTATCAACGCCCCGCCCGATCTCTTCGTCCGGAGTGAACAACAGCCGGATCTTACCATGCTTAAACTCCGGGTGCTGCAGCAGGTATTGCGCCATATCCATGATGACAGCTACTCCCGCCTTATCGTCTGCGCCCAATAAAGTGGTGCCCGATGCCGTAATGAGATCCTCGCCCTTTTTTTCCAGCAGGTAGGGATGATCCCGGGGGGAAATGACTACAGACGGGTCATCCGGCAGTATGATGTCGCCACCGTCATACCCTTTGTGCCGCAGCGGCTTGACGCCTTTCCCGCTGCAATCCGGAGCGGTGTCCATATGCGCGCAAAAACAGATTACAGGCACCTGTTTGGTAGTATTGGCGGGGATGGTAGCATATACATAGCCGTACTCATCCAGGAAGGCGTCCATAAGGCCCATCGCCTGGAGCTCCTGCACCAGCAACCTGCCCAGGTCTTTCTGTTTTTCTGTCGAAGGATGGCTCTTGGATTGGGGGTCGCTTTGCGTATCGATCTGTGCATAGCGGATAAATCTTTCCGCTACAGTGAATAGGTGGTGTTCAAACATGTTTGTAAATTACAAAACGAATGTAATGACTATGACCGATCAAACTATAAAAAATCCGAGGATAAAACAAGGCTGGCTGAGGGTGATCCTTTTCGGGCTGGCCTATATTGTCGTCACCCTGCTCATCTTTTTTTCTGCCCTGATAGGTTTAGTCGCGGGCAATATGGATCAGTTGAAGTCCAATCCCCTGCAATTCCTCTCCGGGCTCTTGCAGGGGACGAACCTTTGGATGATGGTCCTGCTGGAATTTGTCGTCTCGCTCGTCACCGTGTGGGTGTTTCGCATATTCATCGACCGCAGCAGCCTGGCCAGTCTGGGACTAAAGCCGGATGGGTATGGACAGGAGTCCGTGATTGGCTTCTTCGTGGGACCAGCGCTGCTGGGTCTCCTTTCCCTCTTATTGATGGTTACCGGCCACCTGCGATGGGTGGACATCACTCCCGACGCCAATACCCTTTTCATTTCCTTAGGCATGGTAGTGCTCATCGCATTCAGCGAAGAGTTGGTATTCCGGGGTTATATACTGAATAACTTGCTGGAATCCTTTAATAACAAATGGATAGCCCTGCTACTCTCGGCGCTTTGCTTTGCCATCTTTCATTTCGGCGGCCCCGGCATCAATGCCCTGGCATTCGCCAATCTATTCCTGGCCGGTGTATTACTGGGAATAAACTATATCTATACCCGCAACCTGTGGTTCTCCATTTTCCTGCACCTTGGCTGGAACTTTTTTCAGGGGCCTTTATTGGGCTCACATGTCAGTGGCCTCAGCATGCCTACCCTGTTACAGACAGAGATGAAAGGCGATTGGCTGATCACCGGAGGAGAATTCGGGCTGGAGGGCTCCGTACTGAATACAGCCCTCTCCCTCATCGCCATTCTGATACTGGCCATGGCATTTGAAAGAAAATATAACGCCCGTGTTACGGCATAATGATCCGGTTGCCGGCGCCACCGACGATCTCCACCAGTTCCAGGTCGAATATCAGATCCTGACCTGCCAGTTGATGATTGGCGTCCAGGACGACAATATCCGGCTTAACGTCCACAATCGTTACAGGTATCTGCCTGCCTGACTGATCCGACATGGCAAGCTGCATACCCACCGCTGGCGTCATTCCGGGAGGAAAGTTGGCAATGGGGAACTCTATAATTGCTTCCGGGTCTTTAGGGCCATAAGCGTCATCTACAGGTATCTCGATAGTCTTTTTCTGACCGATCGTCATTCCCATCACTCCATCGTCAAATCCCCTGATCACCATTCCACTACCTACTTCAAACTCCAGGGGTGCGCGGCCTTCAGAAGAGTCGAAGGTCTCTCCATTCGTGAGACGACCATGATAGTGCACCTTTACAGTATCACCCGCTTTAACTTGCTGCATATTTCCGTTAATTTTACGCTTCCGCTGAAATGCGGACACCCGCAAGGTAGGATTTTAAATTAAAAAAACGCATATGCAGAGGCCACGCATTGTATTTATGGGAACACCCGAATTTGCTGTCGCATCCCTGGACGCTATCCTGCAGGCAGGATATCCCATCGTGGCCGTCATTACGGCGCCGGACAAACCCGCCGGACGAGGCATGCAGCTCAGCGTCAGCGCCGTAAAAAAATATGCCCTGGAAAAAGGGTTAAATATCCTCCAGCCGGAAAAATTGAAGAACCCGCAGTTCCTGGAAGAACTGCAATCCCTTCACGCAGACCTGCAGATCGTCGTAGCCTTCCGTATGCTGCCCGAGCTGGTATGGAATATGCCTCCCATGGGTACTGTCAACCTGCACGGATCCCTCCTGCCCCAGTACCGCGGCGCCGCGCCTATCAACTGGGCGGTGATCAATGGGGAAAAACAAACGGGTGTTACCACTTTTAAATTACAGCACGACATCGACACCGGCAATATTCTCCTGCAGGAAAGCTTCCCCATCGGGGAACAGGAAACAGCCGGTGAAGTACATGACAGAATGAAAGAAATAGGCGCCCGGTTGGTGGTAAAGACCATCGAAGGTCTCGTCGCCGGAACGCTAGAAGAAAAGCCGCAACCTTCCGACGGCACGCTGCAACATGCGCCCAAGATCTTTACTGACACGTGCCGTATTGATTGGAACAGGCCGGTGGATGGAATATACAACCTCATCCGGGGACTATCCCCCTTCCCTACTGCCTTCACGCAGCTGGACGGTAAATTACTGAAGATCTATCGTGCAGAAAAAGAGATCACCATTCCGACCCACACGCCTGGCGAATCCGACACCGACAAAAAGACCTACCTCCGTTTTGCCGCCGCCGATGGCTATATCCATGTAAAAGAGATCCAGTTGGAGGGGAAAAAGAAAATGCCTGTAGAAGATTTTCTGAGAGGATATAAATAGAGGGCAGCTATGCTACCCTCTATCCTGAAATATTATTTATCCCACCATACCCTTCCCGTCAGGTTGTCGCCCCCGGGCACCGCATCATGCGCCGGCTTGTAATTCACCGGGTTGGTATTCGCCTCGTCCACCGGATATGGGAAACGACGCGGAATAGTCCCATTCGTATTATTGTTCGGATACACGACAGGAACGAGCACAGGGAACCCGCTACGCCTCCAGTTCGACCAGGATTCGTAAAAATCCAGCATCGTATTGGTATGGATCCAGTATTGCGTATTGATCATCTCCAATCCATTGGCTGCATTGTACGGATGGGCCGTCACAAAGGTCTCTGCATCCCCGTCGCCGATGGCCGCATCCGCATCATACTGACCGAGATAGGTAATGGCCGCTTTCACGCCGTCATGATAATGCTGGGCGGCAGATCCGCCGATGCCCCACCTTTCTGCGGCTTCAGCCAGCAGCAACTCCGACTCGGCATAGGTCAATATGAACGTAAGCCCATCCCGTTTGGTCAGGTATTGGCTGGGAGAGGAATAATCCTCGATCGTAGTGTAAGTAGGATCTTTGGAGATATCCTGGGCAGGAATACCGCTCAGGTCCTTTCCATTGGGCATTCCTTTTTGAACGGCAGGATCGGCATTTCCACCGGTGGGGTTGTGCTTGGCGTCCCAGGTTGGATGCGTAATAGCAATCTTGGCCAGCCGGGGGTCGTCCACGGCCTTAAGCATATCGATGAAAGTCTTGGACCATTTGGTATAGACGTTCTCTGGCCCTCCGTCTCCCGTTAGTATCTGGCTGTTCCGGTTGATCGTCGTCCTGCCACCTGTAGCATCCGCCTTTACAAAAGCATTGTCCCCATTCCCCGTCATTGTATGTCCCACCGCTTTCTGGGCATAGGATTGCGCCGTAGCTGCATCCACTTTTACCAGCCGCATGGCCACCCGCAGCATCAGGGTATTCCCAAAGCGCTGCCATTGAGGGATATTGCCGTTGTAAAATACATCCCCTGTAGGCGCATCGGCGGCCGGATCCAATTTGGCTGTAGCATCCTCCAGTTCTTTCAACAGATCCGTATAAATATCCTGCTGCTTATCATACTTTGGAAAAAAGGCCTTATCATAATAACCCATCCCCGCCTGGGAATAAGGACAGTCGCCATATAGATCGGTGATACGCTCCATTACCAGGGCGCGCATGATCCGTGCAATCTGGTAGAGGTTCTTATATTTCGGGTCATCTCTGGTGAATTGGATAAGATCGACCACTGGCTTCACCTGCTCGGGATAGGCCCCATCACCGCCATTACCCAAAGGGGGCCCCTGCGTCGCGCCAAAGCCCCAGTAAGCAGCCGTATAGTTGGGATTGAGAATATACTTATCTCCCACCCAATAGCCAACCACGGAGGAGAACCCCTGCATCATCGTGCTGCAATAGATGAGATTGCCCCGCCATGTCTCATAACTGAAATCCGTGCTGCCCGTATACGCCTGCTGGACGGTGGTCAGGATATAATTCGGTTGAAAATTGGTTTTGCTGTATGCCACCGGATTGGTATTGATGGAGTCGAAATTTTTAGTGCAGCCTGGCATAAGCGTCAGGATCAACAGGCTCAGGCCGGCGCCGGTAAATATTTTTTTCATCTGTAGGAAGATTGTCATTAATAATAGTTTTACAATTTAAAGCTCAGGTTGGCGCCGAACGTCCTGCTGGGAGGCACACCACCCAGTTCAAGACCCTGAGCGGCCGCGGCATAATTCGCTTCAGGATCGATATTATCCGTCTTCTTCATCAGCGTGAACAGGTTGCGCGCCACCAGGCTCAGCGTCGCGCCTTTCACCACATTGCCGAATAATTTACCAGGGAAAGAATACCCGATCACCAGTTGCCTGAACTTGATAAAGCTGGCATCCTGTACGAACAGTTTTGATATATTGTTGGCGAGCCCTGCGTAGTAAGTCTGCGCATTCAGGTCGTTGCCAAATTTCCCCTCCCTGTTCACGAGTGTAGCCTTGTGCAGGCCGAACAGGTAGCCATAGTAGTCCGTGGCAGAAAATATCTTCCCGCCGAATTTGCCATCGATGAGGAAAGACAGGTTTACCCTCCCGAAAGTAAACTCATTGTTCCAGCCGGCCACCCATTTGGCATAACCTGAGCCATAAGGCTTCAGATCGCCTGACACCGGTATGCCACTACCATCGACCACGATCTTCCCCGCAGCATCGTATTTATAATCGAATGCCACGATCTGGCCCGCGGCAAGCCCGACAATATTTTGGGTAAAGCCATTTCCCGTACGGGAGGTCCCTACAGACAGGGACGACTGCCCCCCGGCCAGGGCCACCACCTTATTGGCGTTGATCGAGCCATTCACCGAACTGGTCCAGCTAAAATTTTGGCCTTTGACAGGCGTGATGGAAACCAGGGCTTCGATGCCTTTGTTCTGCAATTGCCCGATATTCAGCACTGCACCCAGGTAGCCCGATGAAATAGAGGCCGGAGCCGATACGATCTCATTGCTGGATTTTTTGATATACGCACTGATATCGACAGACACCATATTGTTGAAGAGCTTCATTTCAGTCCCCACTTCTACCTCCGATGCTTTCGAACCGATCAGACTGCTGTTCGGAACGCTGGTGTTCGATATGGACCCCAAAGGACGGCCATTCAACGTCGGGCTATACAACGAATAGCTCAGCAATGTCTGGTAAGGGTCCGTTGCCTGACCAACCACCGCATAGCCCGCCCTCAGCTTTCCAAAGTTCAGCCAGCCCGGATGCCACACCTGTGAGAACACAAACGAGCCGCTGACGGAAGGATAAAGGATGTTCAGGCTATTGGATTTGCCAGGTGTGGCCAGCGAAGAGAACCAATCGTTCCGCGTCGAGCCATTCAGGTAAAGCAGCCCTCTGTAAGCCAGTTCCAGGTTGCCATAAAGGGATTGAACCTCCAGGTCATAAGGGGTAAGCCCGACAGACTTGTCAATCGCATTGCCGATGTTATACACGTAGGGCACCGCAAAAGTAGATCCGTTGTTAGTGGTCATCGACGACCGGGTCCTTCTATAGCTGCCGCCAAGCGTTGGAGTGATGGAGAGATCCCCCGTTTTGAGCGTGATCCCGGCCAGCCCGTCCACATTCATATCCGTGAACGTAGTGCTCTGCGTTGTGATCGAGCCATTCACACGGTAGGCAGTTCCGTTAGGCACGACTCCCGTATAGGTATCCGTATAGGCATCCCGGCCTACCCGCCCCTGCAGGAAAAGCCCGTTGTCAAAAGTATAGCGAGCATTCACCGAAGTGATCAGACGGTCGCGATCCGTATTGTTGATGAACTTTTCAGCTGCAAACCAGGGATTGGTGGCATAGGCATTGTTGGAATATCCGAATTCAGAGCCGTCAGGATTGGTCGCCTTTTTCAGCGTATTTACATCCACGCTGGTAGGCAGGAACATGACATTGAAGTTGGAGTTTCCCGGACCGTCGGACAGGAAGGGCCGGTTTTTCGCCTGCTCCAGGATATAATTCGCCCTTGCATCCACTGTCAGATTCTTATAAGGACTGAAATTGACGGCCAGGTTGAAAGATTGACGGTTCAATCCGGAGTTGGGTACTATGGACTTATTCGTCAGATCGCTGGCGGAAAAACGGATGGCACCTCCTTCGAACAACCTGTTGAAAGCCACCGTATTGGTGAAGGTTCCCCCTGTACGATAGAACCTGCCAAGATTATCCTTTTGCGCAACATAGGGACGGGCAACCCCGTCGAATTGCGCCACGGGCTGGCCATCCAGCTTGGCCCCATAGCTGTATTGACCGTTGTCAAAGGCCACTTTTCCACTGTCGGGCTTATGCGTATTGGATCCCTGTCCATATACATATTGCCAGTCTGTGGGGTTCATAATCCGTTCTGCTACATAATTGGAATTGAACTCGATGTTATTGTTCTTCGCGCTCTTGGTCGTGATGAGAATGACACCTGCCTTGCCGCGATAACCATATAATGCAGTAGCCGCAGCGCCTTTTAAAACAGACACGCTCTCGATATCGTCCGGGTTGAGATTGCCGATGGCATCACCCAGGTCCGGAGCATTGTCATACTGCGTGCCCATATTACCATTGGGCTTGCTATCCATCGGTACGCCATTGACGACATATAAGGGCTGATTGGTCTGCGAAAGACTGGATACCCCCCTGATGATCACGTTGCTGGAAGCGCCCGGGCCGCCTGCGACCGTATTCACGTTGAGACCGGCGACCTTTCCTTCCAGGGCATTCATGACATTTACCTCCCTGGCCTTCGTCAGCTCTTCGCCTTTCACTTCCGTGACGGAATATCCAACCGCCTTCCTTTCCTTTTTGATCCCGAGGGCAGTGACCACCACCTCATTGATCACCTGGTTGGCAATGATAAGACTGATGGAGAGACGGTCATTATTATCTCTGACCGGCACCTCCCGCGCACCATAACCAATAGAGGAGATCACCAGCACCTGTCCCTTATCCGCCTGGATGGTAAACTCTCCATTGTCATTGGAGACCACTGCTTTTTTCGTTCCCTTCACCGTAATGGTAGCGCCGGCCACAGGCTCCCCTTTCTCATTAAGCACCCGCCCGTGTATATCCAGCGGGGGCGGCGGCAGCGGCCGATCACGTACGACGACCTCCTTCTCCCGGATGGCCACCGTTTTGCCGATGATCTCATAGCTCAAAGCCTGGTCTTTGAACAACATACCCAGCACCTGTTCCAAGGGGGCATTCTCCACATGGATGCTCACCAGCTTCGCTTTTTGCATGAGCTTGTCCTCATACCAGAATTCATAACCGCTCTGTTTTTTGATCTGCTTAAACACCTTTTCGAGGGAGGTATTCGTCTCGCTAAGGGTGATAGCCTGCCCATAGCTTCTTGCATTTGCCTGGAGACAGGCCGCTAGTAGAAAGATGGCTGTTAGTCTCATTATCAACAGCGTTTTGGTTAAATGTCCGTAAAACGGGCTCTCCCGCCTGGTCGGCAGGAGTTTGAAAAGAGCTTTCAAAAACATAACTTCGCTTTAGTTTAGGTTAAACAATTGTACAGTCCCGATGATTGTATTTAAAAGTTTGCCCAAACACCCGGCCGGGAGTGGTGCGAACACTTCCGGCTTTCTTTTGGGAAACCATATTACACTATGTGCTATTTCCTGTTACGGTGTAACGGTCAATTTTCTTCCTTTTATCTTAAAATGAATTTTACTGACTTCCAGTAATCTTATTACATCCGAAAGATTGGCGTCCCTGGATATGCCGCCGCTGAATTTTCGTTCAGGGATATCCCCCTCATACATCACGTCAATATCATACCATCTTTCCACTTGCCGCAAAACGCTCTTTATATCCGCGCTTTTAAAAGAAGTAAAACCATTTTTCCAGGCCATGGCCAGGTCGACATCCGCATTTTCGTCCAGCTTGAATCCCCCATGCTTATCCAGTTTCACCTGTTGACCAGGCGCCAGTATGGAGCTTTTATCCCCCTCGACTACTTTCACAGCCCCTTCCAGTAAAGTCGTTTTTATTTCCGCTTCATTATCATATGCCATTACATTGAAATGCGTTCCCAGCACGCGCACATCCATGCCTTTATCCCCCGGAACGTTGACATGCACCCGGAAAGGCATGTTATGCTGCTTCTCCACTTCAAAATAGGCTTCGCCCGTCAGTTCCACCACGCGCTCAGTGCCAGCGAACGCCGTAGGAAACCTCAGCGACGACATCGTATTCAGCCATGCCTTACTGCCATCCGGCAATACTATCTGGTATTGCCCACCCTTCCGCGTAGAAACAGTATTGTAAACAATTGCAGCCGGCTGCCGGCTCAGGACATTATATTCCAACCTACCCGCATTGGCTTTTGACACCTGCGCATCCCCCTGTTGCGTAAGGGTTCCGTTCCTGGCACTGTCCAATACTACCGTTGATCCATCCGCCAGGGTAAGTACAGCATTGTTCCCGCAGGGAGCCGGCACATCGATCTCTTCCTTATTGCTTATAGCCACCGGTGCGGCAGACTGCCGTATGCCAGCATGTCGAAAGAACTGAAAATAAGTGCCGATGCCGGCTACCAGCAGCACAACCGCTGCCGCCATGACTCTCCGCAAGGTGATGACAGGCCGCCTGGCATCCTTATTATATATCACAGCCGCCTCACCGGTCGCAGGCCTTGCATCCAACACATGGCGAAGCATCGCTTCACTCTGCGCCCCGCTGAAAACAATCTCCCCGTTTTCCATTCGCTGCCAGGCCTCCTCCAATAAAGCACCGGTCTCTTCATCATGCCGCGGATCTCCCAACAAGGCCATCAGTTCGGCACGTTCCTCCGCGGAAGCGGTCTTATCGAAATAGCGATGGAATAGAAAGCGCAGTCTTTGTTCTGACATATGTGTAGTCTCCCTGTTCAATGACAACACGATCCCCCGGAGAGAGTAATACCCGCAGCATTTTTTTTTATCAGAGAAGGAAAAAACGTAATACAATCACGAAAAGAATGCTCACCGGGTCCATATGGGAATGGACATATTCCCGGATGCTTCGAAGGGCAAGGCTCATATGCTTTTTTACAGTGGTCGCCGATAGGCCCATTTGGACCGCAATGGACGCATATTCCATACCTTGCTGATTATGTAGAAGATATACTTTTTTTTGTTGAGGAGGAAGCCTGTCCACTGCCTTTTCGATCAGCCCATCGTAGCCAACGGCGATATGCGGGCCATGTTCCTCCGGTTCGTCCCGTCTGTTGTTGGCCCACTCCTGCTTGCGCATCCTTTCCCGGGCTATTTGTTTAAGACAATTAAAAGCCCGGTTGCGTGCAATGACGAAAAGATAGGATTCAAACCGGTTGATGGCACCCAGTCCTGCACGGTTCTGCCAGATGGCAAGGAAAACATCCTGCACTATCTCTTCTGTTAAGGGAAAGGACTCCGTAAGTTTCAGGATATAAGCACCCAGCTTATGGTGGTAGGAGTGGAATATTATACGGAACGCTGCTTCGTCGCCCTGCGCTACCTGAGATAGCAGGGCTTTTTCATCATATGAAGGATAAGTGTGCACGAGCAGACAGCAGTTAGTTTTGAATTGGTAATTTCATCCCTAAGATAGTACAATTCTCCCGTGAATTGCAACATCACCTGCAAAGACCTCAATATCTCACCGTTACGTTGAATTTCCCATCCCCCTCTCCCAACTCGCTGGCAGCCGCGTTGCTGATGCGAATGGTGAGCCCTACGCTCTCCTTCATATCCGGCAATTGTCCCAGCACTTTGGCATACACGATCTTGCCGGATGAACTAACGGTTACCCGTACGATGGCGCCTACAGGTACATTATTCATTAAAGCGTAATATTTTCCGTCCTGCCAGCCGCTGGAACTTTTGAAGGTCCCCGCAGCTCCTTCCGCGGACTTACCTCCGTCGGAAAAGTCCGATTTGAAAAATCCTCCGTTGAAGGACTTACCGCTGGAGGATACAGGTGGTGTAGTGGTAGCAGCAGGCTTGGTAATGGCAGGTGCAACATTCGTTGTGGCTGGTGGTGCAATAGTTGTACCGCCCGGCTTCTCTGTCTTTTCCACCTGCTTGTCCGCGGTCTTGTCCATTTTATCTGCAGTCTTCTCAGCCGCTTTGTCCATTTTGTCTGCCGCCTTTTCCGCCATCTTCTCAGCCGGCTTGTCCACTCTCTGAACGGTCTTATCGGTTGTTTTATCTGTCGTTTTCTCCGCTTGTTTCGCCGCACTTTCCGCCGGCTTTTCCGTCTTATCCGCCGGCTTTGCCAGCGTCCCTGTCCCTGCCGCCACCGGCGCACCTCCTGCTTTTGTAGCCAGGGCCGATAGCGCCGTCTTCACTTTCAGATAGCCTACAATAATATGCATACCGGGGCGCACCTGGTCCTTGTTGATATTATTCCATTTCTCCAGGCTGGTAATGGGCACTTTATTGTGGTTTACACTTATCCGGTACATCCATTCTTTTTCCTGGATGATATAATATAAGGGCACCAACGACTCCCCTGCCGCCTTCAGCCCATTTTGGGAAAAATTGACGGCAGTGAGAGGGATCTGCAATTGCTGCCCGATCGACAGCGGCTGTGTCATCGCAAGCTTATTATAGGTCGCAAGCGTTGCGGGGGGAAGATTATATAGCCTGCCGATGCTGTACCAGGTTTCCTTCGCTACCACAGCATGTTGTAAGTAGAGATTGCCCGTCTGACCTTGCACATTGAGTTCATCAGATTGGGCATGGACCGTCTTCATAAAAAGCAGGCTAATCAGAGAAACTACAACAACCTTTGATCGCATAGCGTATTTTTTTAAAATAGGGTTCGTGGTAAAGGCAAATATACACTTTTCAGGGTCTCTTGAGGATCCTCCATTCCTTCGGATAATAATTATTCACGCGATTGGGCAAGACCTTTACCCAGCCCAGGTTCTGTCCCTGATAGCGTACCAGTGACCAACCCCTTCTTTCTTCTCTTACGGCTTGCAGCCTGCCACTTGCAGCTTGCAGCTCCTCTTTGCGCAGATAGTTGATAGCCTCCTCTCTGGATAGCTCGATAGCAGGCAACTGCTCATGGATCAAATCACTCAGGGCCAGTTCATGGTCCGGTATGAAATCCTTCACAGACGGCTGCCCCAATAATACACCTGCCTTTTTCAGGTAGCAATAAGATTGCAGGTAATTCAGGTCCTCCGCCATGGAGGCCGGTAAGGCCCGTACCATTTCCTCATGCCGGAATAATAACAGCGGCGAGCGCTCTGTTATCCAAGGCCCCAATGCGTCCGCCTCTTTCCTGGGTAATTTTTCGAATCCCTGTTTTTTGCTCCTGGGGTAACTGAACGTATTGCCTTCATTCTTTCGTACGGCGGCTATAAAAAATCCTTCCCCTTTCACCTTGTCCGGGTAAAAGCGATAACCATACCCGCCCTTATCGCCCTGTGTCTCAACAATATTCCAGTCGGCCCCCACTTGCAGCCTGCAGCTGGTAGCTTGCAGCTCTTCCATCATCCAATCCAGTATCTCCTCATCCTCCTCCTTTGAATACGAGCAGGTGGAATAGATCAGCAGGCCGTCGCTGCGCAAGGCGGGCCATATGTCGGCCAGGATCCTTTGCTGGCGCTGATGACACAGCTGCACATTATCCAGGCTCCACTCATCGATAGCCTCCGGTTCGCGGCGGAAAAGACCGCTGCCGCTGCAAGGCGCATCCACCACAATGACATCGAAATAATTTTCCAGCCGCCCCAGGTCACGGGGATCATTGTTCGTGACCACCACCCCCGCGGCGCCCCATTTGATCATATTTTCCTGCAGTATCCCTGCCCGGCTACGGATCACCTCGTTGCTCACCAGCAGACTATCTTCCGGCAGCAGGCTTCGTATCAATGTGGATTTTCCACCAGGGGCGGCACAGAGGTCCAATACCCGCAACGGGCGCGAGAGGTCCGCCGATTGCCGCAGCACCTGTTCAAGGAACATGCTGGAAGCTTCCTGCACATAATAAGCGCCGGCATGAAACAATGGATCGAAAGTAAAGGATGGCCGCTTGCTCAGGTAATACCCCCAGGTCGACCAGGGAATTTTTTCCATCCCCACATCGCTGCTCCACTCATGCGTCTCTCCGTCTCCCGGCCATTTTGCAGGGTTCAGCCGCACAGACGTCACCTGCGCACCCGATGCATGGACGGCTTCGAATGCCGCCGCGTCAAAACCCGCGGCCCCCTGTAAAGAATCCATTAATAACTTTGGTAGATCAGGCACTTCCTTATAACTTTTTCGATCCGCAAAGGTAGTTGATAATTTTATCAAACATTGCCTCTATTAACCCAGCACATCATCCAGCATATTCTCAGGCTGAGCAGCCTCATCCTCACTGGCCGGCTGTTTGGAAAAGATCCTGATAAGCGTCCGGGCAAAATAGATGTGCGCCATAACCGTCAGCCCCCAAAAAAGGCAGATCTGTCCCAGGGTGACAGATCTCATAAAAGATCGCACATCCCGGACCCCGGCATATACAGCATAGGACATAAACAAAAACTCCTTTATAAATGGCGTGAAATAAGCGATGGCGAATAAGATCACATGGGTCCATGTCGCTCTCCTGTACACATTTCTTTTTCTTACCATCCAATACATGATGGCCTCGATGAAAATAATGGCAGGCAAAAAGAAGAGGGCTATCTTGCTCAGCGCGCTCATCGCATAACTGGGCGCATAAACGCTGATCATACGTAATCCATAGATCGACAGGCAGGTAGCGACGGTCCCAAGGACCAGCATAAACCAAAAAGGAGCCGTGAATTTCCTATGCAGCATGAAAGTAAAACTAATTCAAATACTTTTGATTTCCGAGAGCAGGTCCTGCAGCACTTTTTTCGCATCGCCAAACAACATCGAGGTTTTAGGGCGGAAGAAAAGCTCGTTGTCTATGCCGGCATAGCCCGGCTTCATACTACGTTTGTTGACGATGCAGGTCCTGGCCAGCTCCACTTCGAGGATGGGCATTCCGTAGATGGGGGAGGCTGGGTCGCTCTTGGCGGCAGGATTGACCACATCGTTTGCCCCCAGGACAATGACCACATCCGTCGTGGGAAACTGCTCATTGGCCTGCTCCATTTCCAGCAGGTTGTCATAGCTCACATCCGCCTCCGCCAGCAATACATTCATATGTCCCGGCATACGTCCCGCCACGGGATGAATAGCATATTTTACTTCCACCCCTTTCTCCGTCAGCAGCTTTTCCAGCTCATGACAGGCGTGCTGCGCCTGCGCCACCGCCAGACCATAGCCAGGCACGATCATCACCTTATGGGCATAGCTGAGGATCACAGCGGCATCACTGAGCGAGATCTCCTTGTATGCTCCCTGCTCTTTAGCCTCACTGCCGGCTGCTGCTGCCATGCTTCCAAAAGACCTGATCAGCACATTCTTCAGGCTGCGGTTCATGGCCTTGCACATGAGGATCGTCAATAGTGTCCCTGCCGCGCCGACCAGGATACCGCCCGTGAGCATTGCTTTATTATTGTACAGGAAGCCCCCGCATGCAGCCGCCACGCCAGTGAACGAATTCAATAAAGAAATGACGACAGGCATATCGGCTCCGCCGATAGGGAGGACGAAGCACACGCCGTATAAGACCGAAAGTAATAAAACAATGTAGAACAGGACATGGACATGCGCCGGCACCGGCTTGTTCATAGATACCGTCAGATCTGAAATATCAATGTTACCACCACCTCTGTCCATTGAAAAAAGTATATACCCTGCCAGTAACAGGACTACCGAGAGCAACAGTAAGTTGAAAATATGTTGTCCCCTGAACGTCACATCTTTTATCCGGCCGTTCAGCTTGCCCCAGGCAATGATACTGCCTGCAAAAGAAACAGACCCGATGATCAGGCCCAATAAAATGATCAGCAGCTCTCCGCCGGACGGTCCAAGTTGAATCTTAAATTGATCTTGCACGAACTCCCCCAGCTTTGGAAGATAAGATTTCAATGCTTCTATATCAATATCTGGCCACCGCCTCAGCCTCCTAAACTCCGCGATCGATATCAATGCCGCACAAGCGCCCCCGGTCCCATTGAAAAGACTCACCATCTCCGGCATTGCCGTCATCTGTACCTTACGCGCGGCTAAAGCTCCCGCAATGCCGCCAATAAAAATACCGCCAAAGATCCAACCGTAATTATGCAATCGCTCCCCATTGGCCTCGTAAAGGAAGATGGTGCCCACAATAGCCAGGATCATCCCACCCGCAGCAATCAGATTGCCTCTCCGTGCCGTTGCCGGGTCGGACAGCATCTTCAGTCCGAGAATGAACGTTACGGAAGCTACAAGGTAACAGACGGTGAGCAGGCTAATACCCATAGTAATGATTTTAACGCTTCTTCTTAAACATTTCCAACATCCTGTCCGTCACCACAAAGCCGCCCACCACATTCAGGGTTCCCAGCACTACAGCCAGGAATCCCAGCCCAAGGGCTACATAATTATCACTCTCCGCCTTGCCCATGACGATGATGGCCCCGATGATCACCACGCCATGGATCGCATTGGCCCCGCTCATCAATGGCGTATGCAGCACGGCCGGCACGCGGCCGATGACCTCGATACCGAGAAAGATCATAAGGATCACGATATAGATCATCTCATGATGCGCGCTTATCCAGCTCAATATATTTTCCATACATCAGCATTTAATTATTCCTTACTTGCAGCTTATAACTTGTAGCTTGCAACTCGTCGCTCACGGCTTGTCGCTCACCGCCCGCAGCTTCTCATGCACCACCTCCCCATTATATGTAATACAACATCCTTTCACCAGGTCATCAGAAAAATCCAGGTTCAGCTGACCTTCTTTGCCAGTGATCAATTGCAAAAAATTCAGGACGTTCTTCCCATATAGTTTGCTGGCGTCATATGGCATGGAGGATGGCAGGGAGGAATCTCCGACGATGGTCACACCATGATAAACCACCGTCTCATTGTTCTTCGTCACATCCGTATTACCACCGGTGGCAGCAGCCAGATCAATGATGACAGATCCTTTTCGCATTGCTCCGATCATGGAAGAAGTTACCAGCACAGGCGCCCGTTTGCCCGGAATCTGCGCGGTAGTGATGACGACGTCAGCCCTGGCAATGCTTTCGGCGATCTTTTCCTGTTGCCGTAATTGAAAATCAGCAGACTGCTCCACCGCATAGCCCCCTGCTTTCGAAGCATCCGCCGCGCCTGGTACTTCGATGAATTTCCCGCCCAGGCTCATTACTTCCTCTTTTACGGCCGGACGTGTATCGAATACTTCCACGACAGCCCCCAGCCGCCTTGCCGTGGCGATGGCCTGCAAGCCTGCCACGCCCGCCCCTAATATCAGGACTTTCGCAGGAGCGATGCTGCCTGCGGCCGTCATCAACATGGGAAAATAACGGGGAGACTTTTCGGCAGCCAGGAGGATGGCCTTGTATCCCGCGATATTGGCCTGTGAGCTCAGCACATCCATGCTTTGTGCACGGGTGGTACGCGGCAACATGTCCAGGCTGAAGCTGGTGATATGCTGTTTGGCCCATACAGGCAGGTGTGCGTGATTGAATAATGGCTGATAAACGCCGATGAGGATCTTATGCCCGAACGTGGCGGGAATATCGTTGTAATGTATACTGAGCAGTATATCCGCTCCAGCGAGCAATTCCTCCCGGCTCCGGAGGACAGCCCCCGCCTTGATGTAATCGTCGTCCCCGCAATAGGCCTTTACCCCGGCGCCCGCTTCTATCCAAACCTCGATCTTCTTCTTTACCAGCGCTGTCACACTTTCTGCCAGTAGCGAAACTCTTGATTCGAATGCCGGTTCCTTCAGTACGCCAACGATCATAGAGATGGGTTAATGGAATTTCTATCAAATTACACAAAATTACCCGACCGTCAAACCCGTATGACAAAATGTTGCTTTACCTTGAACTCGTTCCGCAGGACAACCAACCCTATGAAAAAAAGATCAATGGTCATATACACTCTCGGATCGTCCTGGATCCTTGCCCACGCCTCTTCCATTTCCGCACTCCAGTGAATATCGTCAAAGATGAGGATCGACGAAGGAGCGCACCGGCTCATCAATAAATGAAAATACCGTAATGTAGGCTCCAGACGGTGATTGCCATCCACGAAAGCGAGATCGATATTGTCCGCTTGCTTCAGAACGCCTCCCAGCTTTTCATCGAAATTCCCCACGATCAATGTTATATTTTCCAATCCCAGCTCGTGGAAATTTTTTGCAGCCACCGCGGCCACGGCGCCGGCCCCCTCAATCGTCCATACCCATGGGCGCTTGTCGACATTCTTTTCCTCGCTCGCAGCTTGCAGCTCATTGCTTGTAGCTTGTAGCTTGCAGCCTGAGGCCCCAAAAGCCAGATAGGCCGTAGACAACCCCAGGGAAGTCCCCAGTTCCACCACCGCAGTGCATTTATAATATCTCGCGATCCTGTACAACAATCTCCCTAACTTCTCAGGCTTTGCCGCATTCCGGGCGATGTCACCCACGCTGCGCTGCCGCCCTCCGCCTACCGCAGACCCCGCTCCCATATCTTCCACCTCCAGCAAGGTCTTATCTTTTAATAATCCTGCCCGCAGCGTGCCGATCGGGACATAAGCATCATAAACGCGATCGTCATTCAATACGTTCCTGATAAAGTCGTATACAAAAGGGGAATGAATGCCATGGCCTTTGCCGTTACTGGCTGTGAGATAATACCGGATATATTTCCGGACAAGCTGCAGGCGGGAATACATCAAATAGTTTTTTTCCGCTCCCATACCTGGAAGCTGTAGGCATATGCGTGCTTTTCGTCGACAGGAAAATCCAGGTTGTTCGTCAGTCGCCATTTCCCTTCATCGATGACGGGAAAATACGTATCTCCCTCCACTTCAGTATGCACCCGGGTCATATAGATCTTATCCGCAATAGACATGGACTGATGATATATTTCACCACCGCCGATGACAAACACCTCCTTTGCATCCGTATCGCCGGCGGCCGTTACTGCGGCCGCCAGGTTGTCCACTACTTTCACTTTCTCATTGTGCGGGTCCCATTCCCTATTACGGGTGATAACAAAATTGAATCGGCCCGGTAAGGGTTCGCCCGCCAGCGCATCATACGTTTTCCTGCCCATGATCACAGGCATGCCCCAGGTGGTATTCCGGAAGTACTTCATGTCATTCGGTAAATGCCAGAGCAGCTTATTATCTTTTCCAATAACGTTATTAGTGCTGGCTGCAACGATTAAGCTTATGATCATAAGAAGGTGTTTACACCGCCACTGGCGCTTTGATCGCAGGATGGCTCTGGTAATTTTCCAGGGTAAAATCCTCAAAGCGGAACCCGAAGATGTCCTTTACAGCCGGGTTGAGCTTCATCACCGGCGAGGGATAAGGCTTCCTGCTCAATTGCAGCTTTGCCTGTTCCATGTGATTGTTATAAAGATGCACATCTCCGAAAGTATGTATGAATTCGCCTGGCTCCAGGTCGCATACCTGCGCCACCATGAGGGTCAGTAAGGCATAAGATGCAATATTGAACGGCACCCCGAGAAAGGAGTCCGCGCTGCGCTGGTACAGTTGACAGCTAAGCTTGCCATCCGCCACATAGAATTGAAAGATAGTGTGACAAGGCATCAGCGCCATCCTGGGCAGGTCGGCGACATTCCAGGCGCTCACGATAAGCCGGCGGCTATCCGGTGTTTTCCTGATCTGCTGGATCAGCTGGCTGATCTGATCCACCACCTGCCCATCCGCACCTTCCCAGCTACGCCATTGTTTGCCATATACAGGCCCCAGGTCGCCATTGGCGTCCGCCCATTCGTCCCAGATGCTGACGCCATGCTCTTTCAGGTAGGCTGTATTGGTATCCCCCCGCAAGAACCATAGCAACTCATAAATAATGCTTTTCAGATGTAATTTTTTCGTCGTCACGAGCGGGAAACCCTTTGACAGTTGGAAACGCATCTGATAGCCAAAGCAGCTCAGCGTCCCGGTGCCCGTCCTGTCCGCCTTGGCGGCGCCCGTATCCAAAATATGCTGCAATAGATCGAGATATTGTTGCATGGCTGCAATTTACAGAAGTCTCATTATAGAAACCTCATTATTTATCCATATGTTCATTAGCTGATAGGAGACGATAAGAGCGGCCTCTATCTTTTCGACAGGGATATTATGATGATGGGGGGCACCGAGGGCGGCAGAGGCAAACACGCCTAGTTCTTCAGCAATTCATCCACCGTCTGGCGGATCTCCTGCTGCTGTTCCTCATAATGGTTCCCCGTCCCAGGGCCGCTGAACCCCGTATGGATCCTGGATATCTTTCCCGTCTTGTCCAAAAAGATGGTAGTTGGAAAACCGACGATCTCCTGCAGCTGCGGCAAAGTCTTTTCTGCCCGCCTGGGATCGCCCACCGCCACGCCGGTGATCAGCATGGGATATTTCACCTGAAAACGTTGCTGGAAGCTCCGGAGACTGGCCTGGCTGCGGGCAAAATCCGTGGTACGTTCATACGCGAGCCCAATGATCTCTACGCCTTTTGGATGATACTCGTTATAGAAGGCGCTGAGGAACCTGGTCTCATCCATGCAATTAGGACACCAGGAACCCATTATTTGTATCAGCACTACCTTGCCCGAAAATCGCTTTTCAGACAACGATACCATACGCCCCCCGATATCTTTAAAGGTAAAAGCCAATGGCCCTGCGTCCTTATTCCATTTCGTCAGCGTAAATTCATCCGGCAGCGCTGCCGATGCATCCTTCACGGCCGTCCAGGTCTCATAACCTGCCGCACCGGAAAAATACTGCCCCCCGGATAGTTTCCCATCTTCCTCCAGCCGGGCCGTGAAATAGAAAGCATGCCCGCCGTCAAAACAGGACAGCCGTAGGGAATCACCATCCATCACGCCTTCCAGGTAGCGGAAATCACCCGTAGGGTCCAGGAATGTACCGGTCACCCGGTCCCCTTCCTGCTGAAACTCTCCCACCCGCAGCGAACTATCTTCGTTGCGAGCGCTGCGGAACACCGCGCGCCACCGCCCGGCCACCCCCTTTGGAACGCCGCTTCCAGCAGCAAATCGCTGTGCATTGTTATACGCAGCCTCAAAAGGCATCACCTGGTAATTGTCGGCACCCCGTTTTAGCCATACGCCCCTCAGATTGCCCTCGGGCGTGACCACCGCCCGCAATTGCGACTCGAAGAAGGGCAAGCGGATCAGCACGGAATCGCCCTGGTAGCCAATGTTGTCCACCAGCAAACGTTCGGCCGCATTGCGGATGTAGAGCACCTTCTTCCCTGCGCTGTCTTTTGATTCGAAATTAAACACAATGGAATGTCCATCCTTACGCTGCAATACGGCACGCCATTGACCGTTGGGAAGTCCGGGACGGCCTGCAAAAGTTTTTTCCGTTGAGCATGAAAATAAAAGGAGGATGAGGCCCAGGTAAACACGTACCATAATAATGCTGAAATTGAGTAGACAGCAATTTAATATAAATTACGGTTCGGGGCAAAAAGTCTACCTCTTTAGTAGGTTATAGCGCCTATTTTTAACATTCCCGTGACAACAGGCATATCTACCGTAAATTGGTCAGCATGTCCTTCGTCATCCGCGCCAGATCATATTCCGGCTTCCAACCCCAATCGGCCCCGGCCACGCTGTCATCGATGCTCTCCGGCCAGCTGTTGGCAATGTTCTGCCGGTAATCCGGCTTATAGTCGATGGTAAACCCGGGAATATGCTGCGTGATCTCCGCAGCGATCTCCTTTGGAGAAAAGCTCATACCCGCCACATTATAGGAAGTGCGCACAGTCAGCCGGTCTGATGGCGCTTCCATCAGCTCGATCGTGGCACGGATGGCATCCGGCATATACATCATGGGCAGGTAGGTATCCTCCTGCAGAAAGCAGCTGTATTTCCCATCCTCCAGCGCATCGTGGAAGATCTCCACGGCATAGTCCGTAGTGCCGCCGCCCGGCGCAGATTTATAGCTGATCAGACCGGGATAGCGGATGCTCCGTACATCGACGCCATACCGTCCGAAAAAGTAATTACACCAGAATTCCCCGGCATACTTGCTGATACCATACACAGTGCTGGGTTCGATAATGGTACGCTGGGGGCAGTTCTTCTTTGGCGAAGTAGGCCCGAATACGGCAATGCTGCTGGGCCAATACACCTTATGCAATTTTTCCTCACGGGCAATGTCCAGCACATTCAGCAAACCCTGCATATTCAGGTGCCAGGCCAGGTTGGGATTCTTCTCCCCTGTGGCGGAAAGAATGGCCGCCAGCAGGTAAATCTGCGTAATATTCTGCCGGATCACCTGCACATGCAGCATTTCCTTGTTCATAACATCCAGGGATACATAGGGCCCGCTGCCTTTCAGCAGCTCGTTCTCCTCCCGGAGGTCGGAAGCTACTACGTTAGCATTGCCATATATCTTACGCAAGGCCAGGGTAAGCTCCACCCCTATTTGACCGCTGGCGCCGATGACCAGGACTTTTTCTTTCGTCATTACAGTGATTTAGGGCGCAAATCTACACTTCGGCCTGCAAGCGGCAAGCAGACGGACGGCTTTTTTTGACAAACGCGCCCCTGTACTGTCCGAACTACTTCCTGGCGATCACGATCTTCTTCGTCTCCGTTCCTGCAGACGTATTAAGATGAATAATATATACGCCCGCAGGCAACGCCGCGCCATTGAAAGTTACTACCTGCCGCCCAGCCGGCATCGCTCCATCCGCCAGTTTCCTGATGCGTCGTCCGGCCAGATCCAGGATGCTCAGCTCGATCCTGGAAGCAACCGGCAGCTCGAATACCACCTGCGATGTGCCCGGTGATGGATCCGGATAGACAGACAGCGTCAATTGTAGTCGAGGAGCGCCGCCAAGGTCCGACGGTGTCCGTTCAGCCGCCGTCCGTTCCGCAACGGCAGGATAAGCGGACGTGCTCACCGTCATGGGCGCCGTATAGGTCACTTTCACATATGCCGTTTGTCCGGGATTGGTGCTGTTGGTGTTCTTCACCTTCACCGTATAAAAGCCATCTGACGCAGGCGTATAGGAGAGGGTTAGGTTGCCCGTCCCATTGGTAGTGGCCACCGAAGTGCCGGCGTGGTTGTAAATGCTCACTGTCAGGTTGGGACTCGTGTTGGCAGGATAAAGATTGACCGTGATCGTCTTCCCGCCCTGGTCAAAGACCTCGCCTGCGACCCGCCAGGCGGTAGAGCTGGCCGGCAGTGCTCCGCCCTGCTTCAGACTGCTGTCATGTGCGTCTCCCAGGTCATCGGCCATCTCCCATTCCTGCGTAGTGCTCCGCTGGGAAGGAGAAAAGCTGCCCGTAATACCAGCTGGCCCCCAAATGCAATAGCCCCGGCGGGTATTGCTGCCGTCGCAGGGCGGCACATAGATGGTAGCCTTCCCGGTGCCATCCGTCCAGATATCACTGCTGTTGGCGCCCGAATAGTCATGCAGCTGGACATTCGCCCCAAAATCCGTTTGTATGGTGGCATGCTGCCAGGTATTCCAGTTGTCATTTATTCCAATGATGGCATAGCTGTTCTCCGGGCCCGCATTATACCCCCGCTCGATGATCAGCAGGTCCTGCGCCTGCCAGCGTACCTTATACGCACCCTTTTTAAAGTTCAGTTTCTGGTGGCACCAGATGATATTCGCAATGGCGTCCCGCACCGGCAGATCGGTAGCACTGGTAGGTAAATGCGTATACCGCTTGCCCGTATTCTCCAGGTCGAACAGATCCTCGAAGAACACCTGTGGCGAGCCATCTACAGCAAAAGCCGCCGCATAAGCCACGGCTATCCGTCCATCGTTAGGATCGATATGGCCTCCTCCCAGCTCATTACCACTGTCCCATCCCGTTATGTACCCATTTGCATCCTTGATGGGCCGGTAAGTATCGTGGTTATTTACAAATGGCACCGTGCGGTACCGGTTGCTCTGCTGCTTACCGGGAAGACTGCCCAGATCATACGACCCGCCGGCGCTGATCATATTCTTCAATTCACTCCGGAATCCGAAATCGAATGTCCCTACCAGGTCCTCCGTACCGCCATTGCTGGTTTTCACATTATTGATCCAGGTGTCCTCATCCGCCGTGCTGCCCACTACCTCACCCACCGCAAACATATTCGCCCCGCCATTTGCCCAGCTGGCATTATATTTCACATTCCATAAAAAGTCCTGCGCCGCCCAATAGGGATAATTCTTTGCCGCATCCAGCCGGAAGCCATCCGATCCCGTCTGCTTCTTGAACCAGATAAGCCAGTTACGCGCGCCCGCACGCATATAGTCCGAAGATTGCGCAGGATTATACGTGGCATTGGAGCTCGTCCCATATGCCGTGGACTCATAGCTGATGTCCGGGCCGAACATAATAGCATCCCAGTCATTGGTGTTGTAATGATTGTTGGATGCATTGGGATAGAAATTCTCCCAGTTCTTGGGCCATCGACCGGTCCGGCCAAGATAATCCGTGGAAGTCTCGTCGCCCGCAGGCCTTGCATAGCACACATAGCGGAAATTCTTGTACCCGCTGTTCGTCATGAGGGAATAGCTGTTCCCATCCTGACCGCCCGCGCCCGTCACCGAGCCCGCATCGCTCATATGATTCAATACGGCGTCCTGTATCACGTCGACACCGTTTGCATGCATCACCGCTACCATCCGCAGGAGCTCGTCCTTGGTGCCCATGCGGGTCTTCAAACTCCCTTTCTGGTATTTATCTCCCAGGTCATATTGATCAAAAGGAGCATAACCCACACTGTTAGTACCGGCATTCTTGATGCAAGGCGGCACCCAGACGGCGTCGACCCCGGTCGACCGGAGACGCGGCCCCAGTTCCGTCAGGTAATTGCTCCACCCGTTGGGATAATTGTTGTTGGTATAATCCCACCAGAATCCTTCCAGCACGACCTTGCCGTTCCATGGGTTCTGGGCATTCAGCGGTCTGCATACAATAAGAAAAAAGCTGATAAGGAATAGGCCGGTCCGGCCGAAGCGTAGTGATCTTTTCATATAGCAATGGTTTAATGGTTACGTACTTAATGTGTACAATATACACAATACATTTCAGCCAGCAAAACCCTCCGTCTAAAGAAAATATCTATACCGGCCAATTGCCCTAATTTTGCCCCCATGCAATTCTTACATCAACTATTTCAGCATCAATCGTACGACAAGAAAAACTTCTTCCTCATCGCCGGCCCCTGTGTAGTGGAAAGCGAAGAGCTGGTGATGGAGGTAGCCGACAAGGTTTCCACCATCTGCCGCAACCTGGGTATACCTTATATCTTCAAAGCCTCCTACCGGAAAGCTAACCGTACCAGCGCCGGCTCCTTCACGGGTATCGGGGACGACAATGGCATGTCCCTTATCCGGAAGGCAGGGGCAACCTATAAGGTCCCTACAACCTCCGACATACATGCCCATGAGGAAGCCGCGGTGGCAGCTGAATATATCGACATATTGCAAATACCCGCCTTCCTCTGCCGGCAGACCGACCTGCTCCTGGCAGCCGCCGAAACAGGAAAAGTGGTCAACGTAAAAAAAGGCCAGTTCCTTAGTGGACCAGCCATGAAGTTCGCCGTGGAAAAGATACGCCGGGCGGGAAATGAAAAGATCATCCTCACTGAAAGAGGCACCACCTTTGGTTACCAGGACCTGGTAGTGGACTACCGCAACATACCCTGGATGCAGGAGCACAAGGCTCCCGTAGTGATGGATTGCACCCATGCGCTCCAACAACCCAACCAGACAAGCGGTATCACCGGCGGCAATCCCCAACTGATCGCCACAATTGCAAAAGCTGCGATCGCCACCGGTGCCGAGGGCCTGTTCATAGAGACACACCCCAATCCTTCCATTGCCAAAAGCGACGGAGCGAATATGCTCAGATTGGATCTTCTTCAGGGTCTTCTGGAACAATTGGTAAAGATCCGCAAAGTTGTTTCGGAGTTTTAAAACGACTTTCAAAAGGGTACTGAATAGAGGCTGGTCTTTCTGGAAACGAGGAATTAAAAACGGGACATTCAAACTTGCTTTCAAATAAGCAATTGCGCAGCGTTGTGTACAAACTCTATGCAAAGGTACTCCCGAATCCTACCATTCAACACCCGAAAAGGTGATAAAAATAGCTGGAAATGTTTTCTGAGATTAAAATACTCCTGCAGGGGATTGCAGGAATCTTGAAATCAGCCGCTTGTGATCAATAAGCACTCAACAGCTTGCTGGGCAGGAGCCCGAACTCTTTCTTAAAAGCGATCGTAAAATTACTGAGATTGGAGTATCCCAGCTCCATGGCCACCTCCTTTACAGAGTGATCGCCCGACAACAGCTTGTCTTTGGCGGCCTGCATTCTTATCTTTTGAAAATATTCATATACCGGAAGTCCATATATGAGCTTAAAATCCTTCTTTAGCTTCGATTCACTGATGGATACCATTTTCGCCAGCTGGCTAATGGTAGGCGCCGGCTCAAAAATATCCCTGGTCAATGCGGACTCCACCTGCATCATCCGGTCGATATCCGTCTTGGACAAAGGAATATCGAAATGAGAATTCTTACGTCTTTCATACACCCGCGTGAAAAATCGCTCGATCAGGAACATAACCCTGTTCTGAATAATGGCCAGCCGCATGGGATTATCATCCTCCACCTCCATGATCTCCTGTATAAGCCGCCGGTACTCGCTATCCAGCGGTTCCGTATGCACGTTTTCCAGCTGCAAGGACAAATACGTGGTGAGGACATCATCGATATTGCTCACTCCCAGGTAATCCGCCAGCCATTTTGCATCGAAGAGGACATCGATCCCTTTATAAACAGTCCCCTGGGCTCCCAGGTAGGCCCATTCGGAAAGCGTATTGGTAAGATAGGCGATAGACCGCGTGGTGTTGGATTCCTTCAGCCGCTCCTTCCCGATGCGTATCTCCAGAGTATCTGGAATGGTCAGCTCGTGGAAACGGAGGGTATAGTATTCCTCTTTTATCTTCCTGCGAAGGAGGAACCAGTCCTGGTTAAACCTGCAATTGATGACATTGACATTAATCCCGTTCGGCAGACGGACAAAGGTCAGGCTGCCGGTTGCAATAGCCTCCGGAAACACCAGCTTATGGTTTATCACCCGTACATTCAGCCGTTGAGCCAGATCATTCTGCAACAGCTCATAATCCGTATACGAAAAATCAAACTGGAACAAAGGCAGTTGTTTTATCTGTACAATAATTAGCCACTGATCAGGCCAGGCTCTCAGTAGTGAATCGTCATTTAACAACGGACTGGGATATGGGCACCACAGTAAGATACGAAAAAACGGCAGGCAATGAGGCCGCCGTTAAAGATATTTCACGGGATTTCTGCGCGCAGAAAAAATATATCGCTTGATGTTCATCCAGAATGCCAGGATAAAATAAATGATCAGCGGTGAACCCATGGTCAGAAATGAAATATAGATAAACCATGTCCGGATCCGGGAAGTGGCGATACCCATTCTTTCCCCGATGGCAGAGCACACGCCGAATACCTGCCATTCGATGAAATGCTTCAGTCTGTTCATACCACTAAATTAAAAAAAAACGACAAACCCCCTAGCATGTAATTGACACAATAACCTATTTTTTAGGTAAATTGCAGCCCCTGCCAGCGCCCTGCCAGCGCACAGCGCTGGCGCCCGACTAACCGCGGCAAGCATTACGTTAGTAACTAAGCACTTAAGGCTTAACATATAAAAACAATTTATCATGGTTTTCGACCTGGATCTAATCAAAAAGTTATACGGGAACATGCCGGCAAAGGTAGACGCTGCCCGTAAGCTGGTAGGCTCTCCCCTCACCCTCGCTGAGAAAATTTTGTACGCACATCTGTTCGAAACCCCCACCCGCGCCTATGAAAGAGGTAAAGACTATGTAGATTTTGCACCCGATCGCGTAGCTATGCAGGACGCCACCGCACAGATGGCCCTTTTGCAATTCATGACCTGCGGCCGTGACAAGGTAGCCGTCCCCTCCACCGTACATTGCGACCACCTTATACAAGCTAAGACAGGCGCTGTCAGCGACCTGGCCACGGCAAAGGACGTAAATAAAGAAGTATACGATTTCCTCGCTTCCATTTCCAATAAGTATGGTATCGGTTTCTGGAAGCCCGGTGCCGGCATCATTCACCAGGTTGTCCTGGAAAATTATGCATTCCCCGGCGGCATGATGATCGGCACCGACTCCCATACGCCGAATGCAGGGGGTCTGGGCATGGTGGCCATCGGCGTTGGCGGCGCCGACGCAGTGGACGTAATGGCCGGCCTTCCCTGGGAGCTGAAAATGCCCAAGCTCATCGGCGTTAAGCTCACCGGGAAAATGAGCGGCTGGACAAGCGCAAAAGACATCATCCTCTGGGTGGCCGGTAAGCTCACGGTAAAAGGAGGCACAGGCGCCATCGTGGAATATTTTGGAGAAGGCGCCGACAGCCTGAGCGCCACCGGTAAAGGCACCATTTGTAACATGGGCGCCGAGATCGGTGCCACCTGCTCCCTGTTTGCTTACGATTCCAAAATGGCCGACTATCTGAAAGCCACCGGACGGACAGAAGTAGCTGCCCTGGCAGACGGTATCAGGGACTACCTCCGCCCCGACAAGGAAGTATACAGCAATCCCGAAAAATATTACGACCAGGTCATCGAGCTCAACCTCAACGAATTGGAGCCCTATGTCAACGGTCCCTTTACACCCGACCTTGCCACGCCCATCAGCGAGTTTGCAGCGGCCGTCAAAGCCAACAACTGGCCCGAGCGGCTGGAGGTCGCCCTCATCGGGTCCTGCACCAACTCTTCTTACGAGGACATCAGCCGCAGCGCCTCCCTCGCCCAGCAGGCTATTGATAAGAACTTGAAAACCAAAGCAGAATTCACTATAACCCCAGGTTCCGAACAAGTCCGGTACACCATCGAGAAGGATGGGTTCCTCCGGACCTTCGATAAGATCGGGGGCGTTGTGCTCGCCAATGCCTGCGGCCCCTGCATCGGACAATGGGCCCGCCACATCGATGATCCCAATCGCAAGAACTCCATCATCACTTCCTTCAACCGGAACTTTGCGAAGCGCAATGACGGACTGGCCAGCACCCATGCTTTTGTCGCCTCGCCAGAGATCGTCACCGCCTTTGCCATTGCCGGTAGCCTGACCTTCAATCCCCTGAAAGACAAGCTGAAGAATGAGAAGGGCGAAGAAGTGATGCTGGATGAGCCCACGGGCGTAGAGCTGCCCCCCAATGGATTTTCCGTGGAAAATGCCGGCTACCAGGCCCCTGCCAGTGACGGCAAGAGCGTACAGGTCGTAGTAAAGGAGGACTCTCAGCGCCTTCAGCTATTGGCCCCCTTCGCCGCCTGGGAAGGCACGGACCTGAAAGGGCTGAAGCTCCTGATTAAAGCAAAAGGCAAATGTACCACCGACCACATTTCCATGGCAGGACCCTGGTTGAAGTTCCGCGGCCACCTGGACAATATCTCTAATAATATGCTCATCGGCGCCGTCAACTTCTTCAATGAAAAGACGGATTCCGTTAAAAATGCGCTCACCGGGGAATATGGTCCTGTTCCTGCAACCGCCCGGGCCTACAAAGCAGCCGCCATGGGCTCCGTCGTCATAGGGGACGAGAATTACGGAGAAGGCTCTTCCCGGGAACATGCGGCTATGGAACCCCGTCACCTGGGCGTCCGCGCCATCGTGGTCAGGAGCTTCGCCCGTATCCACGAGACCAACCTGAAAAAACAGGGAATGCTCGCCCTCACCTTCGCCAATAAGGAAGACTACGACAAGGTACAGGAAGACGACACCATCGATATCAAAGGGCTGACCAGCTTCACGCCAGGCAAGCCCCTTACGATGGTGCTCAACCATAAGGACGGCAGCAAGGACGAAGTCACGCTGAATCACACGTACAATCAGCCGCAGATCGAATGGTTCAAGGCCGGAGGCGCCCTGAATGTCATACGAGCGGAATTCGCCAAATAATACAAAGGCCCGGCTTTCAGCCGGGCCTTTTTCATTATATACTTACACCCATGTAAACGGATCTCCCGAAGCAAAATGCTTCACCGGCACCCCCGGCAGCCTTGCCTCCAGCCAGGGCACCAACGCCTGCATCCCCGGCTCCTCACTGACGGCGTGTCCCAATACCACCAATGACACCTGCCGTCCCTGGTACCGCGCATCCCTGACATATTCACTCGTCTCCCATTCATTCAGCTCCCCGCAGATGAGCAGGTCGGGCTCATACTTGCGCAACATCTCAATCTGCCGCCGCCCCCCCGCAGCCCCGGGTGACAGCACGATGCGCTGACACATTCCCGACAGGTCCCCGATGACCTTCATTTTATCGATCCCCAACGCTTTCTTCGCGGAGCGCACGATGTCCTTTAATGAAACGGCAGGGACCGTGATGATCTCCGGTTCACCCGCATTATAATATTTATCCCACCCCATTGCCACCAGCATACCCATTAAAATGCCATCAGGCCGGAAAGTATGCCAGTAATCATGAAATCTCCATACCACGATATTTTGTTTTTCCAGCAGTTCCTTTTTAAAAGCATAGACCTTATCTCCTTCCAGCCATGCTGTCTCATCCTGGTGATTGTAAAAAGTGGGCTCATGGGCGATGATGAAATTGGCGCCCTGGCGGATCGTCTTTTCGATCACTGCATCCGTGGCAAACATAGTAGTGACGATCCCTTTCAACAGCTGCGTAGGATCCCCCGACTTCACCGTATCCACCGTGGAGGAGAATGGCGCTCCGGGAATGTCTGCCACTATCCGGTCGATGGCCTGGCGGATGGTCATTTCTTTCGGACCTTTCCCCGCCAATTGTCCGGCTCCATCACGTACATCCCTTTCCGCACGGGCTCCCAAGGGCTTCAACAACGAAGCTCCGGCCAGCACAGTCAGCGCATTGGAGACAAAATCCCTTCTATTCCAACCACCCCGGGAAAATTCCTGGTTCGTATCGCGTGACGACATTGGCTATTATTTAACTGTCATAAAAATAACCTATATCTCTATTCACCGGTGAATAAAATATATTGCAATAGTGAAATTCAAGGCTGTCATACGACTTCTGGTAACATTTTACAAAAACTTTTTTGTCTTCAGCTTCCTCATAACGCTGACCTGTGCATTTTTATATTGGGAATACGGCCCTCCTATCCTCAAGGTTCTTTTATGGCTCAAAATAGCCACCCTGTTCCTGACCTTCTATTTCATTCGGGAGTACCGACAAAAGGAATTTTATTACTACAGGAACCTGGGCATCCGCGACCCGGTCCTATGGGGACTCACGCTTGGCTTCGATGGCTGCCTTTACATTATTTTCCTCATCCTGACATACTGGATACGACCATGACCCACACATTGACAGCAGACAGCATCCAGCTGGAATTCGGCCTTCGTCCCATCCTATCTGATATTTATATTCAATGCCGGACAGGCAGGATCACAGGCTTGCTGGGCCGTAATGGTCAGGGCAAAACATGCCTGATGCGGGCCATCTATGGCGACCTGGCCTGCAGCAGCCGGTCCGTAAGATTTGATGATACAGCCGTTCTCCAGCCCTATACCAGGCCGGACCTGGTAAGATACCTGCCCCAGTTCAATTTCATCCCAGGATCACTGACATTGAAAAGGGTCTTCAACGATTTCAACCTGGAGCTCCGCGAATTGGGAGACATATTCCCCGAATTCCGGCCATCCTGCGCATCCCGGATAAGAGACCTTTCCGGGGGAGAAAGGAGGTTGATAAATATTTATGTCATCACCCGCAGTCCGTCGCAATTTGTACTGCTAGACGAACCCTTTTCCCACCTCAGCCCTCTGCAGATCGAAAAAGTAAAGGCCTTATTGACGGTAGAACGACAAAATAAGGGCATCCTCATAACAGACCATCTCTACCAGGATATTCTTGAGATTTCAGATAAGCTGTATATGCTCCTCGATGGCCGCACCCAGCTGGCAAAAGGAACCGAAGACCTCGAATCATCCGGCTACCTCCCCAGGCGCTAAGGGTGCTTTAAATAGCTATAAGGTATATTTTTAAATACGCCATTCGTCACATGCACCGAATCCGTGGATAGGCCCGATCCGGCAGTGCCGATCACCAGCACCCTGGCGGTAAAGCTGAAGGACCCCGAGATCCTTTTATTCTCCCCATCACAGGCTGTTACATTGGCTTCGCCGCTGATGGCCTCCCCCTGCTCCTGCCAGGTGACATTCGGGCCAAAATTGATCCTGTTATTGCCATAGGCAAATGCTGACGCATTCCCCCACCTTTCCAACGGATATTGCTGCACGGACATCGAACTGTCGTTGGGGCCTGTGGAAGTATCCCTCAGGCTGATGGAGATCACGCGTTCAGACGTATAACCCGTGATGGTCATGATCCTGGCCTTGCCGCGATCGTCCCCCACCAAAAAGGCTGAGACGGAATCAGTAGACCAGTCCGCCCCATCTACCGTAGCGGAAAAAACGGCCGTGGAATCAGCCGCCGAATGGATGCCGTTCAGGTTTTCTTTCCGGCAAGACAGGAGCCCGCACACCAAACACAGCAGCACGAGCCCCGGGAGCCAGATCTTGTTTGCTTTACTCATATACTACGGTACGCATGATTGCTCCGCCCCGTTGCCACCTGTCCCGGACCATTAACCATTTTCCTTTTGGCTGTCCATTACAACCGGCTTATTTTCGGCACAGGATCAGACAACCGGCTCTCCGGCGATGCTTGCCCATCATTTTCAACCAAGCAATTATTTATGACCAATCATTTTCGCAGACATTTCATTTTCACAATGCTATCCGCCCTGACTACCTTGTTCACCAGTACAGTCCATTCCCAGGCCCCTTCCTCTCTCGAAGCGCACAGTTCATCGCTCGACACTTCCCCACAGCCCGCCGTCATCGGCTATTACGCCGGCAGAAGCACCGCCCTGGACAGCTTTGCTACCGAAAAGCTCACCCATATCCTTTTTAGCTTCTGCCACCTGCAAGGCAATCGCCTTTCCGTCAGCAACGCCAGGGACACCGCTACCATCCTGCACATGGTTGAATTGAAGCGCAGGACCCCCCGGCTGAAAGTGATCCTTTCCCTGGGCGGATGGGGCGGCTGCAAAACATGCCCCCTGGTATTCGCTACCCGCAAAGGTCGCAACGAATTCGTGCGCTCGGTAAAGGAGCTGACAGATTATTTCCACACCGATGGCATCGACCTGGATTGGGAATACCCGGCGCTCACCAACGTCCCCGGGTATCCATACTCCCCGGAAGACAAGGATCACTTCACCCTCCTGATCAAACGACTGCGTAAAAAGCTGGACAAGACCAATGAGATCAGCTTTGCCGCCGGCGGATTTACCAAGTATCTCACTACCTCCATCGACTGGAAAAAAGTTACCCCCCGGGTGAATTATATCAACCTCATGACCTATGACCTGGTCAGCGGCTATGACACCATCTCAGGACACCATACGCCACTGTACTCCACTGCTCAACAGAGGGAGTCGACAGACAATGCGGTACGCTACCTGGAATCCATCGGCGTTCCCGCGGCTAAGCTCGCCATCGGCGTTGCCTTCTATGCCCGTATCTTCGAAGGTGTCGACAGCATCAACAATGGGCTCTATCGTCCCTGCCGCTTCAAACGCGGCGTGTCCTATCGCGACCAGGCCACCGTCCTCTCCAAAGACAGTGGGTTCGTCTTTCATTGGGACCCGGTGGCGCAAGCGCCTTATATGTACAATGCCCGGCAAAAACTCTTTGTTACCTACGACGACACTTTGTCCGTCCGGCTCAAGACCCGGTATGCCATGGACCAGCACCTGGGGGGCATCATGTTCTGGCAGCTGCCGGAGGATAAGTTCACAGATGGATTATTGGACGTCATCGATAATACTAAAAAAGAATGGTTGACAACCTCCGCAAAAGATCACTGATCTGGCTGTTGCTTTTGGCTGCCTGCATCTGCTCGTGTTCCTCATCAAAAAAAATCAGCGCCAGGTCCGCCATTTCAGCCCTGGTGCCGGATAGCCTTCCTCCCCTGCCGGCTTCCGAGATCGACCTGCCCCTGAAGGTCGCCGGACGCCCCCTGATCCAGATAGCGGACACCATCGTACCAAAGGAATTCACTTCCGAAGGATGGCCGTCCTATCTGCAAACCTCCTGCGAATTGCGGTATAAATACCGCTTCGTTCGCACCGGCTTCAATCTCAGCTGCACCAATAATAAGATCTTCCTTCAAATGGGCGGAAGCTACCAGGTAGCGGGCGGGCGGTGCCTCTGCGCCATGGGTAAGCCCGTCTCCCCCTGGATCTCCGGCAACTGCGGGTTCGGCACCGAAACCATGCGGAAAGTAGACATCAACCTCAGTTCCCAGCTCACCTTGCTGCCAAATTATAAGGTCAGGACCATCACCCGGCTGGATCAGTTGAAAACACAGGATAAATGCGTGATGTCCGTCTTTTCCATGGATATGACCCAGATGATCGTGGATAGCATCCGCAGCTCGATCACCAGCTTTTGTTCGATCCTCGACCAAACCCTCGCCGGCCTGGATTTCACCGGCTATCTCCATCATTCAGCCATCAGGGCCTGGCAACGCATGCCCCTGGGTCCCTATGGCTACCTGGTCACCAATCCCCTGGCCTTGCGGGTAGGGCCACTGAACTACATCCAGGACACGTTTCGCATCAATATCGGCCTGACCTGCCGGCCGCAGCTGACGTCAGAATCGGACGTATCTTCCGTGATCCCACCCCTTCCGCCCCTCACCAGCAATGTAAGGGATAACGGCATTTCGTTATACCTGGGCACCAATTACGACTATGGATTCATCAGTAAATTGCTGAATGACACCCTGAAAGGCAGGTCCTTCCTGGTAAAAGGCCAGACCATCACCATCAAAGACCTCAATGTCAAGGGCATAGGTCATCACCAGGTGGAGCTGACAGTCGACTTTGGAGGCAGCCGCAGAGGCCAGGTCCGTCTTTGGGGCACGCCCGTGCTGGACCCTTTAAAACAGGCGCTAACCATTCCCGATCTTAAGTACACCCTCGACGGGGATATGATGATCGTCATCGCCCGCACCTTTTTCAAAAAGAAGATCCGCAAGAATATCCAGGGCAGTTCCTTTTATGATCTGGCAGCCATGCTAAAGGCAAATATGCCCCTCCTTGACGCCCAGCTGAACAGAACCCTGGCTCCAAACCTCTATACAAGAGGGAATATCAAGGAGTTAAAGATGATCGGCCTCCTGGCCGGAGATAAGTCCCTCCAGGCACAGCTCTTTGTCAAAGCCGACCTATCCGTGACAAGCACGGGCTTGTAATCAGCCTCAAGCCGATGGCTGCAAGCTACAAGCGTCTATTTATCCTCAACTTGAAGCTTGGGGCTTGCAGCTTGTAGCCAGGAAATTCTACCCGGCAAGCAACCATTAACATATCATTATCGTAATTTCTTAATGGCTAAAAGTAGTTTGCGCGTTTTAACAATATCGGCGCTCACCATTTAACGCTACACATAATTTGATCGCGGCAAACACGCAAATACTCGCTTTGATAGAAGGCTGCAGGGCCAACGACCGGGCTAGCCAGAAAGAGCTATACAGTATGCTCAAGGACTATGCTATGAAAATATGCTATCGCTACCAAAACAACCTTGAACAAGTAGAAGAGATCATGAACGAAGGCTTTATCAAGCTGTTCAGGAACATCGGCCAATTCGAGGAAGCACGACACACCGATGTCACAGCCTCCCTTAAAGGCTGGTTTAAGCGCATCCTTGTCAACACCTGCATCGACCACTATCGGAAGAACGCATCCTACATCAATGGACAAATGCTGTCCGAAGACACAGAGAACATAGCAGACAAACAGGAAACGGGCCTCGACGTATTGTCGTACAAGGAGATCATCGAAGCCATCCGGCTGCTATCCCCAGCCTACCGCACCGTTTTTAACTTATTTGTCATAGAAGGACTGACCCATGAAGAAATTGCCAGCCAGCTGGGTATTTCCGTCGGGTCCTCCAAATCCAATCTCTCCAAAGCAAGGGAGAACCTAAGAAAGATCCTAACAAAAAAAACCGATCATAAAGCATATGTTGAACCTATCCGATAATGAATTGGACCGCCTTAGCCGGGAAGCTGCCAGTCAGCATGACCCTGGAGACCTTACGGGTCCCCAGGCATGGGAAAGACTGGAAGTCCGCCTGGACAAGGAATTGGGCAGGGCCGGCCCGGATATCTCCCGCGGTTTGCGCGGCTTCCGGCGTCTCCCCTTTCAATATGCCCCGGTGATCCTTCTGATCGTGGGGGTCTCCTACTATTTCGTAAAGCAAGCCAAAGGACGGAAGGCCGAAAACTCAGGCAGTCCGCCCCTGACAGTCGTCAAGGCCCCGCAGCAACAGCCCGGGACCCTGGCCTCCGATTCATCCACTCAAAACCCTGATTATAGAGATAAATCTACTTCCACACCTTACCACCAGGATCAAAGTCAGAACATCGATTCCAGCCTTGCTTCGGCGGAACCCGCACCTACGGACGTGTCCGGGGCATCCCGTAACGTCCCGGCCGGCGCCGCCAAAATAGCTAATACCCCGGGCAGCGCATCCAATGGTTCCGTCAGAGCACCCAATACCCCCGTCAGTACACCCGGTGCTTCCGGCGGTGTATCCAATGCATTTGCCCCCTCCTCCGGGTCCACCCGGACACCATCCGGCCATTCCGGGATATCTCCGGGGACTTCCGGCAGAGCCGCTGGAAAATCCGAAAGCGCAGCCAAAGGTCTCTCCAAAGACCCTTCCGCCGGCAGCCTTTCCGTTGCATCTCCTATCACCGCCGGCAACCACCTTGCAGCCACCACCGGCTTCCGTAGCCGCCATCCGCATGACCACCCCGGCGCCAACGGCAGGCAGTCAAACAATATGGACAAATCAAATAAAGACATATCGAAAACTACGACCGACGGAAACACAACGCCCAGCGGCAACACAGCATCCAATAATATATCCGGCCTGTCAGCGCCTGCCGGCCTTTCCCGATCATTTATCCGGCGTCCGCAGTTCCCGCATAGCCGCCCTACCATCAGTGATTCCGCGCTGAGAGCATACACCGCCCAGACGCCCACCAACCCGGGTAAGAAAAACGGCCCCTCTCTCCGGATCAGCCGGCCAATTACCTTCGGCCTGCAGGTGGCGCCCGATTTCGCCTCCGTCAATGCCCTCGCAGGCGATAAGCCCGGTAGCAGCATCGGCGTCACCGTTGACTATCAGGTCCTGGACAGATGGCACCTGGGAACAGGCCTCCTTTTTTCCAGAAAGAACTATACCGCCAGGGCGACAGACTTCAAAGCACCCCCTGACTATTACAGGTCCGTCGGTCTTAAAGATGTAGATTTTATAAAAGGCAAAATGAATATGCTGGAGATCCCTCTCAATCTCCGTTACGATTTCAGCGTAACAGGCAACACCGTCTTCTTCGCCAGCGGCGGCGTTTCTACTTACCTGTTCGGTAGCGAACGTAACAAGTACTATTTTGATTTCTTTGGAAGAGAGGTGTGCAGGGAGTTTCAGTATACCAACAAACAAGGTATCTTATCCTCCGCCAACCTGTCCCTGGGCGTGGAGACAGGCATTAGCAATGACTTCTCCATCATGGTGGCTCCGTATATGAAGCTCCCCCTGAGCGATCTGGGCTTCGGAAGGGTCAGGATGAGCAGCGTGGGTATTAACGTCGGTCTTCGCTATTCTCCGGTCCTCAGCCGGAAAAGAAAGCGTTGATCCGGCAGAGGCAGCCCGCCCGCCGCCTACGGCCGTACGTCAAACCAAACGGGGGTTTCATTGTTCCAATCCCCGTTGTAGTTGATGGACAGCTCCTCCCCGGCTTGTATAAAACGTACCGCCCTGACGGATATCAACGCCGATCCGTAGTCCATTTCATATTCGCAATTACTGCGATATGAATGATTGTAGATGGGTATATAGCCCAAAGCCATGCAGCACCCTTTTGGATCGACGCCCCATTCAAATATATAATCATGCAATAAGGTCTGGTCCAGCAGCATGCGATCTTCCCGGCTCATGACAATGACAGGGGACACCTCAACAATAGTCCCTTTCCCGATGTCCTCAGTGGTAAATACCCCTCTGCCCTTCTCGCCAGTGGGCGCTATAACAAGCGACGGTAATATCATCCGTAAATGACTGTTTTAGGCGCGACAAGTTACCGCTTTTTGTTCATTTGACTTTTTGGGTGTGCCTCCATCTTCGGTCATAATGGCATTACCAATGGTGAAGATGAAGCTAGCCGCCCCCCATCCCTGAACATTTTTCATGGCCAACCAACAGTTGTTTGTCCATTTCGGTTTTTGAACGTAGGTTTGAACCCATGTCCTTAGAGCAAGAAAATGCTACGCCGCAGGAGCAATTCCTGGAAATCATCCAGTCGGAAGACGTATTGCTGATCAGGGAATTTCTAAACAATCAGAATATCAGTGACGTCGCCGAACTGATCTATGAATTCCCCGATTATGAAGTGCAGATCATCGGCAATATGAGCACCCATCGGGCAGCCAGTACCTTCAAGATCCTGGACTTCTCCACCCAGAAAAGGATCATACAGGAATTACCCGCCTTCAAGACGGCCGAGCTGCTGAATGACCTTTCCGCGGATGACCGTACTGCCTTCCTGGAGGAATTGCCCAGCGAGGTAGTGAAGGAGCTCATCAAGACACTGGACCCGGAGGAAAGAAAGATCACCCTCTCCCTGCTGGGCTATCCCGAAAGCAGCGTGGGCAGGCTGATGACCCCCGACTATATAGCCGTGGAAAAAGACTGGACCATAAAAGAGGTCATCGAGCATATCCGTGAGGTAGGAAAGGACAGCGAAACCATCGACGTGATCTATGTAGTGGACGATAAGGGCGTCTTCATCGATGACATTCGTATCCGGGAGATCATCCTGGCCAATCCGGAAAAAAAGATCGAGGACGTAATAGACAATCGGTATATAGCACTCTACGTGGACGACGACCAGGAAAAAGCAAGCGAAGCTTTTAAAATGAACAACCGTGTGGCGCTGCCCGTCCTGGATAACAACAATATATTGCTGGGTATCGTCACTATCGATGACGTACTATGGGTGGCACAGGAAGAATTTACGGAAGATATCCAAAAAATAGGGGGTACCGAAGCGCTGGACGAACCCTACCTGGAGATCCCCCTCCTGAAGCTGTTTAAAAAACGGATTGTTTGGCTGGTAGTTCTTTTCCTCAGCGAAATGCTGACCGCCACAGCCATGGGCTACTTCGAGGATGAAATAGCAAAGGCCACTGTCCTGGCCCTCTTTATTCCCCTGATCATCTCCAGCGGAGGCAACAGCGGCTCCCAGGCTTCTACTCTCATCATCCAGGCCATGGCCCTGGGTGAGATCACCATCGCCGAATGGTGGCGGGTCATACAGAGAGAGGTCATTTCCGGCCTGCTGCTGGGCACCGTCCTGGGCGTCATCGGCTTTACCCGCGTGATGCTGTGGAACCAGATATTCCATACTTATGGCAATAACTCTTTGCTGATAGCCAGTACCATCGGCTTGTCCCTGGTAGGAGTGGTCCTCTGGGGTACGATTGCCGGCAGCATGCTGCCCATCGTCCTGAAAAGGTTTGGAGCTGACCCCGCGACATCTTCCGCTCCCTTCGTTGCTACGCTTGTGGACGTCACCGGTCTTGTCATTTATTTCTCAGTCGCTTTTTTAATTTTATTATAAACATCTATACGCCAAGGTATGCCAACCTCCACCCTCAAAAAGGAAGTGTCCGCCTGCTTCCTCGGCTTCCTGTTATTGTCTTTGTCCAATGCAAGCCACGGCCAGACTCCCAACGAGAAGCTCACCGTCGAAAAGATCATGCAGGACCCGAAATGGATCGGTACCAGTCCTTCCGATCCCTATTGGAGTGGCGACGGGAAATACCTTTTTTTCAAATGGAACCCGGACAGGCAGCTGGATGACTCCCTTTATTACATCACAAAAGAGAACCTTCATCCCCAAAAAGCTTCCTATGCCCTGCAGCAGTCCGCAGTCCCTAAGGAAAGCCTTAGCTATAATGTTGCACGCTCTGCGTGCACCTATGCCAGGGAAGGAGATATCTTTTATACGGAGCTAAAGACCCATCAAGAAAAAAGGATCACCCGCACAGCCGACAAAGAAAGCAGTCCGCTCTTTTCCTTCCATGACAGCCGTGTCGTCTATACGCGCGGTGGCAATCTGTATTCGTGGGACATCGCCTCCGGCGCCACGGAGCAGCTGACCAATTTTCAACACACTCCTGCTCCGCCCGACGAGAAAAAAGACAACCTTTCCCGGCAGGAAAAATGGCTGCAGAACGACCAGCTGCAGCAATTCGACATACTGAAGAGCCGCAAGAGAAAAAAAGATATCGCAGACGCCATCAATAAGGCCCGTGAACCCAAGCCCCTTAAGAATATCTACATCGACGACAAGGAACTGACAAACCTCGTCATCAGCCCCACCGGCAGGTTTATCACCTACCGTCTGACCAAAAGACCCACCGATGCCAAAACGACCATCGTACCCAGTTATGTCACGGAAACAGGTTTTACCCGGGACATCCCCGGCAGAACCAAGGTAGGAGTTGCACCATCTCTATCCACCTTCTACGTATTCGATGCGGAAAAAGACACCGTCCTCACCATCGCGACAGACCAGCTCCCCGGCATCGCCGATCAACCCGATTATGTAAAAGACTATCCCGACACCTCCTCATCTCACGAACTCAGAGCTCGCAGCTCGAAGCTCGCATCTTTCCCTGCTCCTTCACTTGTAGCTGGTAGCTTGCAGCTTGCAGCTTCCCCCGCATCCCGCCCCGTCACCATCAACGGCCCCTGGTGGTCCGAACAGGGTATGCACGCGGTCGTGGACATCCGTTCCCAGGACAACAAGGATCGCTGGCTGATGATCCTGGACGCAGCCACCGGCAAACTTAGCCCGCTCGACAGGCAAAGGGACGAAGCCTGGATCGGCGGCCCCGGCATCGGTCGCCCGAATCTCGGATGGATAGATGAGAACACCTGCTGGTTCCAGAGTGAAGCCACCGGCTACTCCCATATTTATAAGGCTGACGTAAGCACAGGCGCAAAGACCCGCCTGACCGGCGGCCGCTTCGAAATACTGCAGGCAGCCTTATCCCAGGATAAAAAGCGCTTCTATATCTCGACCAATGAGGTCCGGCCCGGTGAGCAACAGTTCTACCAACTGCCTGTCACAGGCGGGAAAGCGCAACGCATCACCACCCTGACGGGCGCCAACCTGGTCACCCTGTCACCCGATGAAAAACAGCTGGCCATCCTGTATTCCTATACCAACAAACCCTGGGAACTCTACCTCCAGGACAATATGCCCGGCAGCCAGCCGCACCAGGTGACGAATCTGGCCATGAGCGACACATTCAGGGCCTATCCCTGGCGCGACCCCGACCTCATCACCTTCCAGGCCAGCGATGGCGCCACCGTCTATGCAAGGATCTACCGCCCACATCCCGACTCCCCTCATCTCGCAGCTTACAGCTCTTCGCCCGGAGCTCGCAGCTCGCAGCTCACAGCTCAAAGCTCACAGCTCCCAGCCCTCCGACCCGCCGTCATTTTCGTCCATGGCGCCGGCTATCTTCAAAATGCCCACAAATGGTGGAGCAGCTATTTCCGGGAGTATATGTTCAACAACCTCCTCGCCGACAACGGCTACACCGTCCTGGACATCGATTACAGGGGCAGCGCCGGTTATGGCAGGGATTGGCGCACAGGAATTTACCGGCATATGGGCGGCAAAGATCTCAGCGACCAGGTGGATGGCGTCAGATACCTGGTAGAGCGTGAAGGCGTCGACCCTAAACGCATCGGCATTTATGGCGGCTCTTATGGCGGCTTTATCACCCTGATGGCTTTGTTTACGGAGCCGGACGTGTTCACAGCCGGCGCCGGACTCCGGTCCGTAACGGACTGGGCCCACTATAATCATGGCTATACCGCTAACATCCTGAACGAACCCTTTTCCGACAGCCTGGCCTACCATCGGAGCTCCCCCCTCTATTTTGCGGACGGGCTGAAGGGCCATCTCCTGATGTGCCACGGCATGGTGGACGAAAATGTGCATTTTCAGGACATTGTACGGCTGACACAGCGACTGATCGAGCTGCATAAGGATAATTGGGAGCTGGCAGTCTACCCTGTGGAAGACCATGGATTCTTAGAACCCAGCAGTTGGACGGATGAATACAAAAGGATCTTTCGCCTGTTCGAGACCTGGCTGAAATAGGCTAATAAATTATTAAAAAATTCAATTTGTTAATGACCAATGGTCTATTAAACCCGTCCGGCCAGGCCTGGTCTAATAGGGACTAAATGCAGTTTTATGAGCCCTAAAAAACTATTCATCCCCCTCTTCATATTCATCCTGGCGGCAATGTCCGCATCCGCCCAGCACCGCGGCGTAGGTTACAGTGGTGGAGGCCATCTTCCACACGGCGGCTATGGCGGCGGCTATCGATCCTATGGAGGAGGCTACGGAGGAGCCCACTACTCTGGCGGCTATCGAGGCTATGGCGGTGGCTATTATGGCAGCGGACGTTACTATGGCGGCTGGGGCGGCTATCGTGGTTGGGGCGGCCTGAGCCTCGGTTTCGGTCTGGGCCTGGGATTCGGCGGCTACTATGGCGGCTTCGGTTACCCCTACGGGTATGGCTACCCCTATTATTCGCCCTATTATGCCTACCCACCCGTATATGCGCAGCCACCCGTCATCGTTCAGCAGCGTAACGATGACTACTATGACGATGATCCCGCGCAGGATCAAAATACGCCCTCGGATCCTTACCGCGAGGACAACAGCAACAACAACCCATCCCGCAGCCGGAACCAGGGGACGCCAGCGCCCCAGGAAAATATCGATGACAGCCGGCCTGTCAATCCCGACTCGCTGACGTATAAGCCCGGCACCAACCTATCGTCTTCTTCCCGCGCTTATTCCACCAAAAATAAGGTCTGGATAAAGGCGCACTGGAAGCACACCGGCGACGGCTGGATCTGGATAGACGGCTACTGGAAATAATCAGGCTGAGCCCCGCACAATAGTGCGGGGCTCATTTTTCTAATAATATTTCCTATGTTTGCCCGTTTATTGATCGTACAAATCAAAACTATGTGCGGAATCGTTGCTTACATAGGCCCGAGGGAAGCCTATCCCATTATACTGAAAGGACTCAAGAGACTGGAATATCGCGGATATGACAGCTCAGGCGTTGCCCTGCTTAATAAAAACCTCCAGGTTTTTAAGAAAAAAGGGAAAGTGGCCGAACTGGAAGACAGCCTGGTGGGCAAAGACGTACACGCACATGCCGGCATCGGTCATACCCGTTGGGCGACCCATGGCGAACCCAGCGACCGTAATGCCCATCCCCACAGCTCTGCCAGCGGCCGGCTGGCAATGATCCACAACGGCATCATCGAGAACTACACCCAACTGAAAGCCGAGCTGACCAGAAAAGGATATACTTTCAAAAGCGACACCGACACGGAAGTGCTGCTCAACTTTATAGAAGATATACAGAAGAACAACAACTGCGGCACGGAAGAGGCCGTTCGCATTGCGCTCAAAAGAGTGGTAGGGGCCTATGTCATCGTATTGCTGGATAGAGATCAGCCCGACACCGTCATCGCCGCCCGGAAAGGCAGTCCTCTGGTCATCGGCATCGGTAAAGGAGAACATTTCCTTGCTTCAGATGCTTCGCCTATCATTGAATACACAAAAGAAGTGGTGTACGTCAACGATTATGAGCTGGCCATCCTCAAGGCGGATGAGCTGATCCTCAAGAACCTGGGCAACGAAAAGCTGACCCCCTATATCCAAAAGCTGGACCTGGAGCTGGCCGCTATTGAAAAGGGGGGCTACGACCACTTCATGATCAAAGAGATCTTCGAACAGCCCGACACCATCTTCGACTGCCTGCGTGGCCGCCTGGACGTGACGAAGGGCACGATCACCATGGCCGGCATTCAGAACAACATAGACAAGCTGACAAAGGCCAACCGCATCATCATGATCGCCTGCGGCACCAGCTGGCACGCAGCCTTACTGGCCGAATATGTCTTTGAAGAGCTATGCCGCATTCCCGTGGAAGTGGAATACGCTTCGGAATTTCGTTACCGCAACCCGGTCATCCACCCGGGAGATGTCATCATCGCCATCTCACAAAGCGGCGAAACGGCCGATACCATCGTCGCCATTGAAAAAGCAAAAGAGAATGGCGCCTTCATTATGGGTGTCGTCAACGTGGTAGGCTCTTCCATCGCCCGTATCTCCCATGCAGGCGCTTATACCCATGCAGGCCCCGAGATAGGCGTAGCCAGCACCAAGGCCTTTACGGCGCAGCTGACCGTACTGACCATGATCGCGCTTAAGATAGCGAAGGAAAAAGGCACCATCGATCAGAGCCGCTATATTCACCTTCTGGAGGAATTGCACGCCATTCCCGAAAAAGTAAAAGAAGTGCTTAAGCTGAGCGACTCCATTAAACGGCTCGCGGACAAATACAAGGATGCAAAAGACGCCCTCTACCTGGGTCGCGGGTACAATTTCCCCATCGCCCTGGAAGGAGCCCTCAAGCTGAAAGAGATATCTTACATTCACGCAGAAGGCTATCCCGCGGCGGAAATGAAGCATGGCCCCATCGCACTGGTGGACGAACATCTGCCCGTAGTCTTCGTTGCGACCCGTGACTCCTATTACGAGAAGATCGTCAGCAATATCCAGGAGATCAAAGCCCGGAAAGGAAAGGTCATCGCAGTCATCAGCAAGGGCGATGACGTCATCAGTAAAATGTCCGACGACACGATGATCGTACCCGAAGCCGACGAGCTGGTGGCCCCCCTGCTCAGCGTTATCCCTTTGCAGCTGCTGGCATACTACATCGGCGTTGCCAAAGGATATGACGTTGACAAGCCCAGGAACCTGGCCAAAAGTGTAACTGTGGAATAATATCCGGAAAAATGAATGAGATCAAAAAGAGCCCTATCGATTCCCTGGGGTATGATTTTATCGATAGCCGTTACCTTCCCGAAGGTAAGGACGAGTATTACCTGCGCTTCCTGCAAAAAGGCAAAGATGCCCGTTACAGGCAGCTGACGGCTTACGAGATAGAAGTGCTGGTACGTAATCGCAATACCTCTTCCAACTGGAATGACATACTGGTATCCGATGCCTTTACCCCCGAGCTGGTGCAGAACTGTAAGTTCTTTGGACTGGTGCGCATCGGCAGGCTGGACCCTTATTACCTGGAATTCCACAACCTGCGCAGGCCTGTCGGCCTCTACAACAGCACTATCATCAGCTGTGACCTGGGCGACAACATCTGTGTCGACAATACCAACTATCTTTCCCATTACATCGTCGGCAACGATGTCATGATCGTCAATACCAATGAGCTGGCCACCACCGACTATGCTAAATTCGGCAATGGCATCCTCAAGGAAGGCGAGTCCGAATCCGTCCGTATCTGGATGGAAGTATGTAATGAAAATGGCGGACGCAGCATTATCCCCTTCAATGGCATGCTGCCCGGCGACGCCTGGCTATGGAGCCGCTTTCGCGACGACCAGCCGCTGCAGGACAGGTTCAAAGAGTTCACCGAAAGGATCTTTGATCACCGGAGGGGGTACTATGGTCAAATCGGGGATCGCACGGTCATCAAGAATTGTAAGATCATCAAGGACGTATGGATCGGCAGCGACGCCTATTTGAAAGGCGCCAACAAAATAAAGAACGTCACCATCAATTCCTCTGCCAAAGCCAAATCCCAGATCGGGGAAGGCTGTGAGCTGGTGAATGGCATCGTAGGTTATGGTTGCCGGATATTCTATGGCGTAAAAGCCGTGCGCTTTGTCATGGCCTCCCATTCCCAGCTGAAATACGGCGCCCGCCTCATCAATTCCTACCTGGGGAATAATGCCACGATCTCCTGCTGCGAAGTGCTGAACTCGCTGATCTTTCCGGCTCACGAGCAGCACCATAACAACTCCTTTTTATGTGCGGCACTGGTGATGGGGCAAAGCAATATGGCAGCCGGCGCCACCATCGGATCCAACCACAACTCCCGGAGCCCCGACGGGGAGATCATCGCAGGGCGCGGCTTCTGGCCTGGACTTTGTGTCAGCCTGAAGCACAATTCCCGCTTTGCCTCATTTTCAATCCTGGCAAAAGGCGACTATCCCGCAGAGCTGGACATTCCGCTGCCTTTTTCTCTCATCAGCAATGACGCCAGCAAGGACGAGCTGGTGGTAATGCCCGCTTATTGGTTCCTTCATAATATGTACGCACTGGCCCGTAATTCCTGGAAATATCCGGACAGGGACCGGCGCATCGATAAGACCCAGCTCCTGGAGTTCGATTTCATGGCGCCTGATACGGTGAATGAGATCGTGGATGCCCTTACGCTCCTGCAGCGCTTCACAGCAAAAGCATACACCCGCCTGGCAGCCAAACCAAAAAAATATACCGACGAGGAGCTGCTGTCCCTGGGCCGTCAGCTGCTGGAGGGGCCCGCCGGCGAAGTAGATCCAATGGAAATATTGGCGGACGGCTTTGAAAATGGCGACAGGAAAGTCCGTATCGTAAAGGTCCATCAGGCCTACCACCTCTTTAAAGAGCTCATCACCTGGTACGCAGCCAGCCAATTGACCGCCTATATCCGCGCCAACAGTATTGGCAGCTATGAAGCCTTGCAGGAAAGCCTTCCCGCCAGCTTTCCCCTCGCCCAATGGGTGAATGCCGGAGGCCAGCTCATCCGTGCGTCCGAATTGCAGAAATTGATCCAGCAGATCAGGAACGGCAAAATAAAGGAATGGCGGCAGGTGCATCAGTTCTACATTGCCCAGGGCGGGAATTACAGCAAGGATAAATTGTATCATGCGCTGGCAGCTCTCAAACAGGTGCATGGCATCAATCTCCGTCGGGCCGGCAAGACAGCCCTGAAAGATGTCCTGCAAAAGAGCGTGGAGACAAAAGAATGGATGACCAGGGGCATTTACAATTCCCGGGCCAAGGACTATACCAACCCTTTCCGTCAAATGGTCTATAGCTCCCTGGAAGAAATGAATGTGGTGGTCGGCTCATTACAGGACAATGGCTTCATCCGCCAGGAAAAGGCGGCGTTGAGAGCATACAAAAAAGAGACAGAAGCCATCGTTCAGAAATTCAGGCTCTAACAGGTGATCTCTTATTTCTTCCGGAAGAACAATCGGAGGGGTACCCCTTTGAAATTGAAATTCTCCCTCAGTTTGTTTTCAAGATAATTCTTATAAGGCTGCTTCACATCATCCGGGAAATTACAGAAGAAGGCAAAGGACGGCACCTTCGTGGGCAGCTGCGTGATGTATTTTATCTTCAGCGGATGTCCCCTGACTACGGGTGCGTGATAGGCTTCCACCGCTTTCAGCATGACATCGTTCAGCTCCGCCGTAGGCACTTTACGCTGCCGGTTTTCATAAACCTCCAGGGCAGCTTCAATAGCCTTGAATATGCGCATTTTCTCGGTGACGGAAATGAATATGACCGGCAGGTCCGTGAAAGGCGCCAGCCGTTCTTTTAATTCCTTTTCATAGTCCTTAGCGGTGTTGGTTTCCTTTTGCACCAGGTCCCACTTATTCACCAGGACGACGATGCCCTTTCCTTTCTTCACAGCCAGGCTAAAAATATTCAGGTCCTGCGCAGTGATGCCCTTGGATGCATCCAGCAGCAGCATACATACATCCGCCTCATCCATGGCTTTGATGGCCCGAATCACGGAATAGAACTCCAGGTCTTCATGCACCTTGGTCTTGCGCCGTATGCCAGCCGTATCGATGAGGACAAAATCTTTTTGGAACAGGTTGTAACGCGTATGAATGGTATCCCGGGTAGTGCCGGCGATATCGCTGACGATGGTCCGTTCCTGCCCGACCAACGCATTCAATAAAGACGATTTGCCCACGTTCGGTTGCCCGATGATGGCAAATTTCGGCAGGTCTGTTGGGTCTGTATCTGCCTCATCCTTGATCAGGGCTACGATCTCATCCAGCAATTCACCCGTGCCGCTGCCCGTCATGGAAGAAAGAAAAAAGATATTGTCGAAGCCCAAACTATAAAATTCCGCCGCTTCCAGCAGGCGGTCGCTATTATCTACTTTGTTCACAGCAAGGTACACAGGCTTGGTGCTCCGGCGAAGCACGTCCGCCATTGCCTCGTCCAGATTAGTGATCCCTGTAGCCGCATCCACCATAAAGATAAGCGCATTGGCTTCTTCCAGGGCTATCAGCACCTGCTTGCGGATCTCCCTTTCGAAGACATCCTCGCTATCGGGCACAAAGCCGCCCGTATCGATGAGATTAAAGTTCTTACCGGCCCAATCCGCCACGCCATATTGCCTGTCGCGCGTTACGCCGCTTACATCGTCCACGATCGCCTTCCGCTGCTCCAGCAGCCGGTTGAAGAATGTGCTTTTTCCAACATTAGGCCGGCCAACTATGGCCACTGTAAATCCACTCATATTTGATCTTTTATTCCGCCCGGGACTTAATACCCATACTCTTTCAGAAAAATATCGCTATCCCTCCATTTCGGTCGCACCTTTACGAACAGCTCCAAAAAAACCTGCCGGTCCAGGAAAGCTTCAATATCCTTCCGCGCTTCCGTACCCACCTTCCGGATCATTTTTCCTCCTTCCCCTAAAATAATCCCTTTCTGAGACTCTCTTTGTACAATAATATCCGCCCGAATCTTGGTGAGCGTAGTTTTTTCCTTGAATTCCTGCACCAGCACAGTGGTCTGGTAAGGTATCTCATCTCCGTAACAGTAAAATATTTTTTCCCGGATCATCTCTCCCACAAAGAATTTCACTGGCAGGTCCGTCAGATCATCTCCCTCGAAAAAAGGCTGTCCCTCCGGCAATCGTTGCAGAATAGCTTCCATCAGTGAAGCAAGATGCTGCTTTTTCAGGGCCGACACTGTCACCACCTGCTTGCAATAGCTCTTAGGCGAAAAGAATGCCACACCTTCCTGCATTTTTGCCGCAGTGACCTCATCCGCCTTATTCAGCACGACAATGGCCGGCGAGCCCAGCTTGAGGGACTCGAAAAGCAGGTGGTTCTCCTCCCAGTCATCTTTAACATCCACCAGGAGAAGGGCAAGATCCGCATCCTCCAGGGAGCTCTTCACCACCTGCATCATTTTCTCGTGCAGCTTATACCGGGGTTCGATGATACCCGGAGTGTCGGAAAATATGATCTGGAAGTCCTTTTCCGTCAGGATACCCTTGATCCGGTGGCGGGTGGTCTGCACCTTCGGTGAGACAATAGCCAGCTTTTCCCCCATCAATGCGTTGAGAAGGGTGCTTTTTCCGGCATTCGGCTTACCAAATATGCTTACAAATCCGACTTTCATTTCCTTACAAATATATTTGTTTGGGCTGGTTCCTTTGACAGCAAGTGCCTTACGGGGCGAGTTCCTTTCGCGGCTGATGGCGGCGCGATAGCCAGATGGCTGCTTCGTACCGGTGCCAAAGGCACCTGGCGGGGCCAACGATGGGGGCCTCGGCCAAACCCTCTACAAACAAAAAAGACCTCTGCCGAGGTCCCTGTGTTGCGAAGGGTGGGATCGAACCACCGACCTTCGGGTTATGAGCCCGACGAGCTACCGCTGCTCTACTTCGCGATATATCTTTAATACTTTTAATCTACTTTACAATCGCCCGCTCACTCAATACGCTACTTCGCGATGTGGGCAGCAAAAGTACTACCATTTACTTTCCCTACCAAATAAATATCCTCTTATTGTGCAAATTCATTGAAGCTCAAACCATAGCGATCTCAGCTCTTCTTCGACACACTGCTGGCTCCGCTGGAATGCATTTCCCTGATCACCGCCGGCCCCTTATAGTAAATGCCGCTGGCGCCGGAAGCATGTACATTCAATTCCTTATTGACCGTGATGCGGATATCGGAAGCTCCTGAAGCATGCGCATTGCAGGTCTCCGTCACCAGGTCAAACCCTTTCAGATCGCTGGCGCCGCTGGAGCTTACATTGGTAGCGCCCATTACCGTACCAGTGATATGCGCATCCGAGGCGCCGCTGAGATCGAGCTTTAGCGCCCCTACATTAATGGCCCCCTTGAAATCACTGGCGCCCGACAGGTCAATATTCAGGCTGCTGGCTGCGATCACCCCATCCACATACATATTGCTGGCGCCAGATGCGCTCAGCTTATCCAGCGAAGTAAAGCCAATATAGACCCTCATTTTCTTTCCCCCGATGCTCCACGTAAAACCTTTCCGATCCAGCCAGATCTTCAATATCCCATCCTTGACCTCCGTCCGTATACGGTCCCGCCACCTGATCTCATCGGCACTGGCAGCCACCGTCTCCTGGCTCCCCTGGCTGAGGTAGACATCGATACCGTCGGAAACACTCACCCCATGAAATTCATTCACAGGTCGCAATTCCACATTGGGATCATTGATCACCGTCGGCTGCTGGGCCATCGCCGGGACCAAACCCAGCCCCAACATGGCTATGATAATTAAACGCTTCATATCAGATATTTAAGCCCTCTTCACGGATCCGCCGCTGCTGGTATGCACCTCCCTGATCAGGCCCGCACCCTGGTAACGGATCCTTCCTCCGCTATGCGCGGATACTTCCATTTCCTTTTCCACGGATATATCGATGCTGCCGCCGCTGTTGGCATTGACATCACATTCTCCTGCCACCAGGTCGAACCCATGCAGATGACTGCCGCTGGTAGCAGAAACTTTCAGGTGAGCGGCGGTCCCGGCAATAGAGCTCTGGGCGCCGCTGTTCTGCTCGATCTTCAGGTTAGTAGCTTCTACTTTCCCCTGGAACTTCGCCCCGCTGGTGAATGACATTGTAAATGTACCTGATTTCAGGGTGCCATCCACTTCCACCTTGGCGCCTGAGTTTGCCTCCAATCCATCCAAAGCAGTGCAGGATACATATACCTGCAGCTCCTTTCCATGAAGGTCTAGCCATTTCCACTTTTGCGTATCATAATAGATATGCAATACCCCATTCTTTACCTCCGTCACGATCCGGTCCCGGTATTCTTCATTGGCTGCGCTCACCGCAACAGCTTTCTCGGTACCCTGCGTCAGGAAAAGACGAATACCCGTAGATACATGGATGGCATGAAAATCACCCACCTTCCGCAATGTTGCATTCGGGTCCTTGATGATGGTTTTCTGTGCAATGGCTGACGACATGGTAAAGTACGCCGCCAGCAAAAGGAGCATCTTTTGCATGATAGATTGGTTTTAAAGCATGATGGTTAATTACCCTTTGTGACTGATGCTGCTGCTGCCGCTGGATTGCTTTGCCCGGATAACAGCTGCGCCCTTATAATTTACATCGCTCCCGCCGCTGGCCTGGACACTCAATCCCTTATTGGCCGTGAGCTGCACGTCGCTGCCGCCGCTGGCCTGGATATCTCCTTCTTCCGCAAGCAGGTCATACCCGTGAAAATCGCTGCCGCCACTGGCGATCAACGACAACTGAGCTGCGCTTCCGCTGATATAGCTGTCTGATCCGCCGCTTTGCGTAATAGCCAGGTGCCCTACAATGAACTTCCCTCTCAGATCACTCCCGCCCGAGATCGTCATGTTCAGCTTATCACCCTTGACGGCATCCCTGATAAAAATGTCGCTGCCGCCTGAAGCCTCCAGCGCGTCCAGCACTTTACAGGATACATATGCCTTTAATTTCCGGTCGCCACGGACACCCCAATTGTGGTCGTCCATATATATCTTCAGCACCCCATTCACCACTTCCGTCACGATCTTGTCCCTGTCCGATGTGCTCGCAGCACTGACAGCCACCGCCTCATCACCCTGGCTGAAATAAAGGTCGATCCCGGCCGAGATGCGAATGGCATGAAATCCCATAACATTCCTTTTTTCCGCATTCTTATCGCTGATGACATCGTTCTGTGAAAAAGCAAGCAGGCTCATCATCGTAAGAGCTGCCAGTAGTAGCGTATTCTTCATAATTAGCAATTTTTTTTAAAGACGGCCCCCTGTAATAAATGTTGCATTCTCTTCCCTGGGACGACCGGGGCCTTCTAAAAGTTACAAACCCATCCTCGAAATTTACCAGTATCTTTGTATCCGTTTTCAGATTCCTCGGGGTGCTGTTCCGCTGGTGGCGGAGTGGCTGAGAAGATACCCGTAGAACCTGGTCAGGGTAATGCCTGCGCAGGGAAGGTAACCATACAACTCACTTTTCTCCTTCGTGCATTCCCCTCTTTTAAGAACTTATTATCAATATGTTACGAATGAGAAAAATCTATTCAACGCTTTTCATCCTGTTTTGTGCCTCCTTCCTGGTCAGCCACGCCCAGAACGCTACCACTCCCTTCCATGTCACCGGGCAGGTGGTCGATACCCTCAGTGGCGCTCCCCTGGCCGGAGCCAGCATTGAACTGGGGACATTTTCCAATGCAATCACAACGGGAGAAGGCCAATTTGACTTCCGCCTCACCCGTCCGGGAACCTATACCCTGAAAGTGACCAACGTGGGCTACCTCCCCTATGAGACAGCACTCACTGTTCCAGGCGGCGCTCCACTCAAAATATTCCTCTCCAGGATCAATCTCTTCATGCAGCCCGTGGAGGTCCGTGCGCTCCGGGCGGGGGAAAGGGCCCCCTTTACGAAGACCAACGTCACCCAAAAGCAGATAGAGGCCACTAACCTGGGACAGGACCTACCCTTCCTGCTCAATCAAACCCCTTCCGTCACCGTCAACTCGGACGCAGGCAACGGCGTAGGCTACACCGGCATCCGCATCCGTGGGACCGACGCCACCCGCATTAACATGACCCTCAACGGCATCCCCTATAATGATGCTGAATCGCAGGCCATCTTTTTTGTCGACCTGCCCGACTTCGCATCCTCCGTCAACAGCATCCAGATCCAAAGAGGCGTTGGCACCTCTTCCAACGGGGCCGGCGCCTTTGGCGCTACCATCAACTTTTCCACGAACGAGTTCAATGAAAAGCCTTATGCCGAATCCAACAACAGCTATGGATCATTCAATACCTGGAAAAACACCGTGAAAGCCGGCTCCGGGCTCATCGACGGACATTTCACCCTCGATGCACGTCTTTCCAGGCTCAGCAGCAGTGGCTATATAGACAGGGCCACCAGCGATCTACATTCATTTTATCTTTCCGCCGCCTGGCTGGACCATAACTCCTCGCTCCGGCTGAACATCATCTCCGGCAAGGAAAAGACTTATCAGGCCTGGAATGGAATCCCTGAATCAAAACTTTTCGGGGACAAAGCAGCATTGGACCAGCATTATAACAACAACCTGGGATACCTGTATTACACACAGGCCGATTCCCTCAACCTTTACAACTCCAACAGGCGCACCTACAATTATTTCACCTACAACAACCAGACGGATAACTACCAGCAGGATCATTACCAGCTCTTCTTTAACCACCAGCTCGATGAAAAGCTCTCGTTCAATGTGGCCGGCTTTCTCACCAGGGGCCGGGGCTACTATGAAGAGTATCAGCAGCAGGCTTCCTACGGCGATTATGGCCTGACCGATCCCGTTATAGGCCTGGATACCATTCACAACACCGACCTGGTACGGCAGCAATGGCTGGACAATTATTTCTACGGTGGTATTTTCTCCGTCCAATATAAGGACGGGCCCCGGCAGCTGGCGCTGGGAGGCGGATGGGATAAATATGACGGCAAACATTATGGCAATGTCATCTGGGCGCAAAACGGGGGCATCGGCAAGGATTTTCAATACTACAACCTTCCCGCGCACAAAACAGATTTTAATATCTATGGCAAATGGCAGCAACAATTGACAGAACATCTCTCCTTCTTCGCCGACATGCAATACCGTCGTGTAAGCTATGACCTGGAAGGTTTCAAGAACAATCCTACCCTATTCATCAACAAGCATTACGACTTTTTCAACCCTAAAGCCGGCCTCACCTGGGCAGGTCATGAATGGCAGACCTATCTTTCCTGGTCCCGCGCAAGCCATGAACCAAACAGGGATGATTTCGAAGCCGGCCAGGGCCAGCAGCCACGTCCCGAAACGCTCAATGACTTCGAGCTGGGATATGAGAAAAAATCCAGCCGCTATTCCTATGGGGCTACCGCCTATTACATGGTTTACAAAGATCAACTGGTCCTCACGGGACAGATCAACGACGTGGGCGCTTACACCCGCACCAACATCGGGGATAGCTATCGCCTGGGCCTGGAATTACAAGGCAGTGCCCGTATAAGCAATTTTATGGCGGCGACAGCCAACCTGACCCTCAGCCGTAATAAGATCAACAACTACACGGAATATGTGGACGACTATGACAATGGAGGTCAAAAGAGCTATTTCTACAAACATCCGGATATCGCTTTTTCTCCTGCCATCATAGGCGCCGCTTCGCTGGAATTTTTCCCTTTTCCCCGTTACAGCATCAGCCTGCCCGCCAAATACGTCAGCAGGCAATATCTGGACAATTCGCAGAAAGAAGGCAGGAGCCTACGCAGCTACTATGTGCAGGACCTGCGCATGATGTATACGCTGAAGCCCCGTCCTTTCAAAGCCATAGAACTTATCTTCCAGCTAAACAATGTATTCAATAAGCAGTATGAGCCCAATGGCTATACCTACAGCTCCTATTTCGGCGGCAGCGTCACTACGGAAAACTTCTATTTCCCCATGGCGGGGACGAATTTTATGTTTGCAGTGAATATTAAATTGTAAATTGTCTGGACATCATCCGATAATATTTTTAGACAATCACTGCATATGAGGATCCTCTTCACCGTAGTCTTCGGCCTGGCCGCGATGGGCCATAGCCTGCCTGCATATTCCGGACCAGCTGGCGACACCGTCGTCCCCTCGCCGTCCAAACGACCTTTAAGACCGGCAGACCTTTATCGTCTTCCGGCTGTCAGCGATCAGCAATTATCACCCGACGGCAAATGGGTAGCCTACACATTGACAACGATCGACTCCATCAAAGACAAACGCACTTCAGCAATATGGATGATAAGCACGGACGGCAGCCAGGACCTCCGGATGACCAATAGCCCCGAGGGGGAATCCAGGCCACGCTGGAGCCCTGATGGCAAATACCTTTCTTTCCTTTCTTCCCGCCATGAGTCGAAAGGCAGCCAGGTATGGCTGATGGATCGCCGGGGTGGAGAAGGCCGGCGCCTGACAGAGATCAAAGGCGGCGTGAACGACTACGCCTGGAGCCCCGATGGACAGCAGCTCCTCCTTACCCTCACCGACCAGGAGCCGGAAGACACGGGTAAAGTAAAGACCACCAAACCTTATGTAATAGATCGCTATAAATACAAAGAGGATGTGGAAGGCTACCAGTTCAAAAAGCTCTATACCCACCTCTATCTTTTCACCATCGACACAAAAAAAACAGACACCCTCACCCGGGGCGTCCATGATGAAGGCGCAGCCGTCTGGAGCCCTGACGGCGCCACCATTGCCTTCGTCAGCAATCGCACGGAAGACCCTGATAAGAACGAGAACACGGACCTTTACACCATTGCCGCCCGGCCGGGCAGCATACCCCGCCAGCTCACCAACTGGAAAGGCGCCGATAATTCCCCCCGATGGAGCCCTGACGGACAATATATCGCTTACACCCGCTCCACGTCGGATGCGGATTATATCATGTATGACCAACCCGTCCTGGCCCTTATCTCCAAAGATGGCGGCGAACCCAAATTACTTACCAGGAACCTGGATCGCCCCGTAAGGAACCCCCGGTGGTCAAAGGACGGCAAAAATATCATCGCCCAGGTGACCGACGACCGCCAGCAATATCTTGCCGCTTTTTCTCCCGTCGATGGAAAAATGACAAAGCTGGCAGATGGTCCCCGCAGCTACGGCCCCGCGGACGCCATCTCCGATGACAGCTGGCTTACCACCCTGAGCGAGCCGCAATTACCTGCCGAGCTCTTTGTGGTGGAAAATGGGAAACCCCGTCGCCTCACCCATCATATGGATGAATTCCTGACGCCCCTTTCCCTGGCGACCGTGGAAGGATTCAATTCCAGGAGCAACGACGGGACGCAGGTATCCGGCCTCCTTTTCCGTCCGGCAACAGCCACTCCGGGACAAAAGCTTCCCCTGATCCTATTCATCCATGGCGGCCCGGTGAGCCAGGACGACTATGGCTTTGACCTCACCCGGCAGGTGTTGGCCGCGGGCGGCTATGCCGTCGCAGCCGTCAATTACAGAGGCAGCAATGGCCGTGGCCTGGACTTTTGCAAGATCATCTCCGCGGATTGGGGAAACAAAGAAGTGATAGACTTGCATGGTGCGGTGGACTACCTGGTAAAACAGGGAATCGCCGATCCCGACAAGCTGGGAGTAGGCGGATGGAGCTACGGCGGTATCCTCACCGATTATCTCATCGCAGCCGACACCCGGTTTAAAGCCGCCACCAGTGGCGCAGGCACAGGTTTTACCCTTTCCCTCTATGGAGTGGATCGATACGTCAACCAATATAATAATGAGATCGGGGCGCCCTGGAAAAGCATCGACAAGTACCTGAAGATATCCTATCCTTTATTGAAGGCCGATAGGATCAGGACGCCAACGCTGTTTCTCAGTGGTGAAAAGGATTTTAACGTGCCCTCGGCAGGAAGCGAACAGATGTACCAGGCCTTGCGTACACTCGGCGTCACGACAGAACTTATCATCTACCCGGGACAGTTTCATGGCATCACCTTGCCCTCCTATCAGAAGGACAGGCTGGAAAGATACCTGGCATGGTATGGGAAATATCTGAAGTAGTCACCCCGTACGACAGTCCGCCTATTTGAGGATCCGGTCCTGCCAGGCCAGCATGCCGCCTGTGAGATTCTTCACATTGGAGAAGCCGGCTGTTTCAAGTATGAGGCTGGCCTGCCCGCTGCGGTTACCGCTGCGACAGTAAACGATCACTTCTTCGTCCTTCCAGTCGTCGATATCATCCGTCTGCATGGTCTGGATCTTGCCCAGGGGCAACAATACCCCACCGATGTTGAATTCTGCTCTTTCCGACGGCTCGCGGACATCCAGCAAATGGAGGGTTTCTCCGGCATCTAATCTGGCTTTTAATTCCTCTACAGTGATAGCTTGCATACCTGCATCTGTTTTAAGACCGCGAATATATTGAATAATGTAATAGCATTGCTCATTCCTGCTTGCAGCATGTAGCTTGTAGCTTACGGCCCAGGCTCAATAATTCCCCGTCGCCGTAGAATCAACCTTCCTCACTGGTCTTTGAGTGCCCAGCCAGATATTGATCACCTGTCCGGGGTAGATCCGGTTTGCACGGCCGCCCTCGCCAATCTGCTGAGGTTCCTGCTTATAAATAAAGGCCTCCGCGGAATCCCGAACATCATTGTCCGGGACGACAGCTCCGAAAGTAAGGCTCATGGAATCCAACCGGTTTTTTGCTTGCTGGTATGTCAGACCGAACAGGTCAGGGACAACAAAACCAATGCCTCCGATGCCACTGCCCAATACCAGGGTGATAGAGCTTCCCTGGTGGATCTGCTGACCCGGCTTGATGGGTTCACCCTGATATATTTGTTCAAGGACAGAATTCTTTGCAAAGCTTGGCTTGAAGACTGTGTCCTCCAATCGCAGGCCGTATTGACGCAGGATCATATCCGCATTGCGAAAGCTCATGCTCACCAGGTTCGGCATCTGGATAAAGGGAGCCTCGCTCCGATTGATCGTTAGATACACAGTACGGTTCACCTTCACCAGGTTATCGGCTTCCGGAAATTGTCTCACCACCCGCAGCGGCGGCATCGTGTCAGAATAGACGGAATCCTGGACCTGCACGCTAAACCCTGATGATTCGAGGCTTTTCTTCGCATCCGCAAAGGACAGTCCCGTGACAGAAGGGATCTTCATCGTTTTGCCATGCTGGGTCAGCAAGGCGAGCGATCCGAGGAACAACAACAACAATAATAATAATAGGACGATACCCGCTACTATATTTACCCAAAGAGGCCTGGAGGTGAGAAATTTGAACACGCCTTATAGTTTATTTAAAGTAATACATTTTTGCCTGGCGCCGCTATTCCTGTTTACTCGCCAGCGCCTCTTCGATAAGAGAGGAATAAAATTCCTTCAACGTCCACCCGAAAACCTTCAATTGCTGAGGGACGATGCTCGCCTCGCTTTGCCCGGGCACCGTATTGACCTCCAGCATAAATGGCTCACCCTTCGCCTCATTATAAATGAAATCTATCCGGATGACCCCGCGGCAGTTAAATATCTGGTAGATCTTCTTAGCCGCAGCCCGGACCTTTTCCGCAACGGCCTCCTCCACCTGGGCCGGCGTCGTCTCCTCGTTCAGCCCCGCAGTATATTTGGCCTCAAAGTCAAAAAACTCCTTCTTGCTCTTCACTTCGGTGATCGGCAGGATGATGATCTCCCCCTTGCTGCGGAACACCCCCACCGTGAATTCGCGACCGGTGATAAATTCTTCTATCAATACCTGGCTGTCCTCCTTAAAGGCCTTTTCAATGGCCGCCCCCAACTCCTCGGAAGCAGAATTGACCTTGGACATACCGATGCTGGATCCTCCATTGGCCGGCTTGACAAATACAGGGAACTGCAAATGCCGTGCTATCTCTTCAGGATTGTCAAACCGCCCCTTTACCAGATGCACAGACCTTGCCACGTTGATCCCGCTGAAAGCAGCCACCCCCACTGTAAATCGTTTGTTAAAAGTAATGGCCGAAGTAGCCGCATCACAGCTGGTATAAGGAAGGTTCAGCAGATCGAAATACCCTTGCAGCTTCCCATCCTCCCCAGGAGTCCCATGAATACCGATCAGCACCGCATCAAAGTGTATTTTCTTACCATCCAGGAGCAGGGAAAAATCATTTTTGTCCACGGATAGCCTGGAACCATCTTTTTTCACATAAAACCAGCCCTCTTTTGTGACGTCTATTTTGTAGACAGTATATCGATCTTTGTCAATATTATTCTCAATGGTGATAGCGCTTTTATAGGATATGACAGACTCCCCGGAATATCCGCCGGTGACAAAAGCTATTGTAGGCTTCATGAATGGAGATAAATTTTCAGCAAATAAACGAAAAAACGATGGGGTTTAGTGCTCAGCCAGCTCAGCAGTCCGGCGAGCGCGCAAAAAAATAGGGTGAAAGTTAATCCCTCTCACCCCTTGATGACGGGAAATATCACCCGCCTATTTTCATGTAGCCAGGCTACATTCGTAAGACTCTCTTTTAAACTACCCTTAAGGTACTAATCTTGGACATTCAAATCCAAATTATACCTCATGTATTTATCCACACGGGGACTTTTTACAGGTGCAGCTTCTCTTTCTTCGCCAGCAGCTGCTCCACCGTCTCCTGGTACATCTCGTCCGGCACACAGCAATCCACCGGGCAGACAGCCGCACACTGCGGTTCTTCATGAAAACCCTGACACTCGGTGCATTTATTAGGAACGATATAATATGTATCCACACTTATAGGAGCATTCCGCAGGTTGGCATCTATGACATTGCCATCCAGCAGGGTAAATGCTCCTTTTACACTGGTGCCATCCGTGATCGCCCATTCCACACCACCTTCGTAGATGGCATTATTCGGACATTCCGGCTCGCAGGCCCCGCAATTGATACATTCTTCTGTTATTTTAATAGCCATATTTTGAAAATTAGGGGATGATTAAGGTTAATTTTGCTGTTTCGAAGACACAAATATAGTGTATCTATGAACTTGGAACAACGGATCGATGTATTGACAAAGCTAGGGAATTATTGCATATCCGAAGATCCCGCATGGCTAGCCGCCCAGCAGCGTGCCCACGCCGAAAATGGCTGGTTTACCCCGGAATTCATTCAGCTGGCCATCAAGCAGATAGCAAACGAATTTCTCCAAAAGGACAAGCTGACGGCATGGGCCCGCAAATATGACCTTCCCACGGAAAATCCTACCCCCAAGACCATCGGACTAACCATGGCCGGCAACATCCCCCTGGTAGGATTTCATGACTTTCTCAGCATTTTTATGACGGGTCACCGGCAGCTGATCAAGCCTTCTTCCCGCGACAACGTCCTTTTCAGGCATCTGCTCCAGCAACTGGAGACATACGATCCTGAGATCCCTTCCCTGGTCAGCTTTGCCGAGCGCCTCAACGGCTGCTACGCCTATATTGCCACCGGCAGCAATAATTCAGCCCGCTATTTTGACTATTATTTCGCCAAATACCCCCATATCATCCGCCGCAATCGTACCTCCGTGGCGGTGCTCACCGGGTTGGAAACCTACGAAGACCTGGACGGACTGGCCGATGACGTCTACCAGTATTTCGGGCTGGGATGCCGCAACGTCACCAAGCTGTACGTACCGGAAAAATATGATTTTCTATCCCTGCTGGAAGCGTTTCGCAGGTATAACTACCTCGCCGACCTTGCCAAATACAAGAATAATTACGACTATCAGCTCGCCATCCTTCTCCTGAATAAGAAATATTACATGACAAATGAGTCTATTCTGCTGGTGGAAGCCCCCTCCCCCTTCAGTGCCATCAGCGTATTGAACTATGAATATTACGCGCCTGGTGAAGATCCCACCCCCCGCCTCCTGGGCAACCCGGATATCCAATGCGTGGTAGCCCAGGGGCAAACCCATTTTGGCATGGCACAGCGACCGGGTCTCGCCGACTACGCTGACGGGGTGGACACCATGCAGTTCCTCACTGGACTCTGAGTTACCAGCTGCGAGCCATGAGTTACCAGCTGCGAGCCATGAGTTACCAGCTGCGAGCCATGAGCTATGAGCTACGAGCTACGAGCAAAGACCTATAAAAGACCGGCTCACAGCTCAAAGCTCGCTGCTCACAGCTTGTTTAAGACCTGCCTTTCTTTCCGGACAAGCTGCACACATGGCAGCCCGACTGCTATTTTTTCGCGGGTAAGAAATCCTTTCATACCCGGCATTTCTTTTGTAAATTTATAGGAGGACTTTTCGTTCTTCGCTGAAACTGAGCTTATAACAATGGCCCGGCCCTAGCGATCTACGAAGACCTTAGTAAATTTTTTGTTAAACCGGACCGTTGGTAAGACCATAATTAAAACCTTGGCGTTATTTTGCTGTCATACTATACGATCGAGGAAATGAATGTCTCAAACGAAAAAAATTTATAAATAATTATGAAAGCAAAACAAGTAGTAGCTGTAATTCTGATCAGTGCTTCGACCGCCGTTGCTACCATGTGGGGCTATAATCATGTCGCAGGTGGTAAGACAACCTATTATTATTCCCAGGACTCGGGGAAAGTTCCGGCCAATTATGCGAAATTCTTCGATGGCGATAAAGGCTCGGGACCCGGAGACTTTTCCGATGCAGCCAGCGCCGCCATCCCGGCTACGGTGCACATCAAGACAAAGACAGTCCGTACAGTGAGCAATAATCTCCCGAAGCGCAACCCCTTTTCCGACCTGTTTGGCATCGATCCCGATGACTTCTTCGGAAATGGCAATGGCATGCGCTCCATGCCGGAAATGGCTTCAGGCTCAGGCGTCATCATCAGCAACGATGGCTATATCGTCACCAACAACCACGTTGTGGATGGAGCCGACGAAGTGACGGTGACCCTCAGCAACAGAAAATCATTCAAGGCAAAAGTAATTGGCGCTGACCCCAGCAGCGATCTCGCTGTCGTAAAGGTAGATGCCCAGGGCTTACCCTTCCTGCTCTACGGAAATTCCGACGAGGTAAAGGTGGGGCAATGGGTGCTGGCAGTAGGTTACCCGCTCACGCTGGAAACGACGGTCACTGCCGGTATCGTCAGTGCCAAGGGCCGTACCCTCGACATCAACAAACGTCAGAGCCAAACCCCCGTTGAATCCTTTATCCAGACAGATGCTGCCGTCAATCCAGGCAACAGCGGAGGCCCCCTCATCAATACCCAGGGACAGCTGATCGGCATCAACTCGGCCATCGCCTCCCCCACGGGTTCCTATGCGGGCTATTCCTTCACGATCCCTGTCAACATCGTGAAAAAGATCGTCAGCGACATCATGAAGTTCGGTACCCCCCAGCGGGCATTCCTGGGCATCCAATACCCAAGGGACAACATGAGCGAAGACCAGAAAAAGGAACAGGGTATCAAGGACGGTGAAGGCGTTTATGTAATGGACGTTACTCCCGATGGTGCAGCCTTCCATGCAGGCTTAAAAAAAGGCGACCTCATCACGAAGCTGAATGGCAACCAGATCGCCACCGGTGCGGAAATGGTAGGACTCATCGCCACCTATAGCCCAGGCGAAAAGGTCCAGCTCACCTATAAGAGAGATGGCAAGGAGTATACGGTTCCCGTAGTATTGCGCAACAACTCAGGCACTACTTCGGTCGTCAAGACCTCTGTGTTGGACAAGTTGGGCGCCGCACTGGAAACCCTCTCCAAAAAAGATGCTGCTACCCTGGACGTGAAAGGCGGTGTTGTAGTAAAATCCATCACCGAAAACGGACTGATGGATAAATCCAGGATCCAGGAAGGATTCATCATCCTGAAAGCCAATGGACAGGAAGTAAAGAATGTGGAAGAGCTCCAGGCCATACTGCAGAAAGCATCCGGCACGGTTAAGCTGGAAGGCGTTTTTGCAGGCTATGAAGGCGTGTATACCTATCCTTTACGACTCAACAGCGGAGAATAAATAAAAAGATCTTCCCCATAAGAAGGGTTGACCCGGAGGTCAGCCCTTTTTCTTTTATAGATCAGTGCTTTTCAAATACGACATACCCCCATGGTTCCACCATTACCTGCGCTGTTCCGGCTATGTCGACCACGGTGCCCGTAAATATCTCTCTGAAAACGCCCGTCACCTGCCAATCGACGGTAGGTATGGTCAGCGATTCCCCCGAAATATTCAATGCCACCACCACTTCATGATCGCCCAGGGTGCGCACGAAGCCAAAGCAACGCCAGCTCTCGCCGGTGGATATGCGACGGGTAATGACGGCAGGATCGCCCCCTCTTAAGGCCGGGTTCCGCCGCCTGCATTCCAGCAGCGTCTTGTAAAAAGCATGCAGCTCACACTGACCCGTCCAGGCAATGGGATCTTTTTCAAAAAATTGCAGCCGCTTGTGGTTTGGCAGTTCCTGGCCGCTGTAGATCATGGGCATGCCGTCCCAGGTAGCGCACAATACGGCAAAAGGCCTGGCAGCATTCCCCATTCTTTCGTATTCACTGCCGCTGTGGGAATTCTCATCGTGGTTGGAAGTAAAGTAAACGCGTATTGCACCGGGCGGGAACATAGAGGTGTAATACATCAGTACCTCATCCAGCCCGTCCAGGCCCGACTCCTTTCTCCATACGGACTCCATCTTATGAAGGAACTTCCAGGTATAGGTGGCGTCGAAGACCTCATGGTAAGCGATCTCCTCGCATTCTGCCAACCAGAACAGGTCTTTCTTTACCTTGTCCAGCTCCGTCCTGGCCGCTTTCCAGAATTCCAGCGGCACCAGCATCGCCATATCGCAGCGAAACCCGTCGAGATCGCATTCCCGCAGCCAGAATGACATTGCCTCGATCATCTCCCGCCACAGATCCTTATTGTCATAGTTCAGGTCGATCACATCGTCCCAGCCATGCGCTTCATAGAACTGACCGTCCTGGTTCTTACGGTAATACTCGGGGTGCTCCCTGGTCCACCTGTGGTCCCAGCCAGTATGATTGGCCACCCAGTCGATGATGACCCGCATGCCCAGTTCATGAGCGGCCTTTACCAGACTTTTAAAATCGTCCAAAACGCCGTACTCCGGATTCACAGACACATAGTCGCTGCAGGCATAATAACTGCCCAGGGTTCCCTTGCGCTTTTCCAGGCTAATGGGAGTAACAGGCATAAACCAAAGAATGTCGATCCCCATGTCTTTGAGCCGGGGCAGCTCGCGGGCAAAAGCATTAAAAGACCCCTCGGGAGTATATTGTCGCAGATTAACTTCATAAATATTGGAACCGTAGGTCCATCCGGCACGTTGAAAAGGGACAGTCATGTTGCTTCGATCTTTTGCTTCGGGCGGGAAGTTAATATATATTCTCTTTCGCAACACACAAGTTTGTACCTTTGACAATCACAAGTAATGAAAACCTTCAACGTTCCCATCATCTACCGTAGCCCGCTGATCAGCGCCATAAAACAGCGGCGTAAACAGCAGGATAAAATGAAGAAGGATTTTGCACCCACCCTGCTGGAGCTGGGCAACTTGCATATTTACCTGGCCCGCCATTTCGGCTTTTGCTACGGGGTAGAGAACGCCATCGAAATATCTTTCCGGACCATTGAAGAGAACCCCGGCCGTCGCATCTTCCTGCTCAGCGAAATGATCCACAACCCACAGGTAAATGCAGACCTTCAATCCCGTGGGGTACGCTTCCTGCAGGACACCTACGGAAAACAGCTCATTCCATTCGAGGAGCTGAATGCAGATGATATTGTAATTATCCCCGCCTTCGGCACTACCCTGGAGATCGAAAACAAGCTGCATTCCATCGGCATTCATACGGAACAATACAACACTACCTGCCCTTTCGTGGAAAAAGTCTGGAACAGGTCTTCTCAGATTGCGAAAAAAGACTATACGATCATCGTCCATGGCAAACCGGGACATGAAGAGACAAGAGCCACCTTTTCCCACGCTGCGGCAGACACGCCTACCGTGGTGGTGAAAGACATGGAGGAAACAAAAGTACTGGCGGAATATATCAGGGGGTCAAGGCCAGCCAGTGAGTTCTATCACGCTTTCAAAGGACAATACAGCGAAGGGTTTGCCGTGGAGAAAGACCTCCGCCGCATTGGCGTGGTCAATCAGACCACCATGCTGGCCAGCGATACGCAGGCCATTGCGGATTATCTGAAGGCGACGATGATGGACACCCACGGGCTGGACGAAAGCACCATCGGGGAACGTTTCGCCGACACCCGCGACACCCTTTGTTATGCCACCCTGGACAACCAGTCCGCCGTCATTGGCCTGTTGGATACCCCTGCCGACCTCGCCATCGTCGTGGGCGGATATAATTCCTCCAATACTTCACACCTGGTGGAGCTATGTGAAGAGAAACTGCCGACCTACTTCATCAGCTCGGAAGAAAAGATCCTGTCCCCTACCGAGATCTTACACTACAACTTTCATAATAAGCAGGAAATAACAACGAAAGATTGGCTGCCTGAGCAAAAGCCCGCACGTATCCTCATCAGCAGCGGAGCTTCCTGCCCTGACGCACTGGTAGAATCCGTCATCAGCAAACTGGCCGGGTACTACAATGCCTCCGACAAACTCCAAACTCTTAAATAAGCTGCGAGCTACCAGCTTCGAGCTATGAGCAGGTCTTATTAGTCCCTGACTCGCAGCTCGCGGCTTCTCGCTCATAGCTACTGCATTTTAAAACCTTCCAGGAATTTAGTATTGAAGTCGCCGCTGCGGAAACGTTCGTCCTTCATCAGCTGCAGATGGAAAGGGATCGTGGTCTTGATACCCTCGATCACATATTCGCTCAGGGCGCGATGCATGGTATTGATCGCTTCCTCCCGGGTACGGGCTACCGCAATGATCTTGGCGATCATGCTGTCGTAATAAGGAGGAATGGTATACCCCGCATAAGCATGCGAATCCACCCGGATCCCATGTCCGCCGGGCTGGTGAAGTACAGTGATCCGGCCCGGGGAAGGCCTGAAATCATTATACGGGTCTTCAGCATTGATACGGCATTCGATGGCGTGTCCCTGCGGCTCGTAATTGAGGCCGCTGATGGGTTCGCCCGCCGCTATTTTGATCTGTTCTTTGATCAGGTCGAAATTCACCACCTCTTCCGTCACGCAATGTTCCACCTGGATACGCGTGTTCATCTCCATGAAATAGAAGTTGCGATGTTTGTCCACGAGGAACTCGATGGTGCCCACGCTCTCATAATTGATGGCTGAAGCCGCCTTGATAGCTGCATCCCCCATGCGCTTGCGCAATTCCGGGGTCATAAAAGGCGAAGGAGATTCCTCCACCAGCTTCTGATGACGCCGTTGGATAGAACAGTCCCTTTCGCTGAGATGGCAGACCTTCCCATATTGGTCACCTGCGACCTGGATCTCGATATGACGCGGCTCTTCCACGAATTTCTCCATGTAAATGCCGTCATTCTTGAATGAGGCGCCCGCTTCGGCCTTGGCGGTATTATAAGCCCGCTCCATCTCTTCCTCCGCCCAAACGACGCGCATCCCCTTGCCACCACCGCCGGCCGTAGCCTTGAGGATGATGGGATACCCTACTTCCCTGGCCAGCCCTTTCGCCTGGTCCAGGCTTTCCAGCAGCCCTTCGCCACCGGGAACCACCGGCACGCCGGCCGCGATCATGGTCTCCTTGGCCGTGATCTTATCCCCCATGGAATTGATCATGGCAGGAGTGGGACCGATAAACTTAATGCCGTGCTCGCCACAGATCTCCGCAAAACGCGCATTCTCAGCCAGGAATCCATATCCCGGATGGATCGCATCGGCATTGGTGATCTCGGCGGCAGCCATAATATGAGGGATATTCAGGTAAGAATCAAAGCTGGCCGGCTTGCCTATACATACCGCTTCATCGGCAAACCTGACATGCAGGCTGTCTTTATCTGCAGTAGAGTAGACCGCAACGGTCTTGATACCCATCTCACGACAGGTACGGATGACCCGGAGGGCGATCTCTCCTCTGTTGGCAATCAGTATCTTTTTAAACATTCTGACTATTTTGTGGTAACTAAGCAGGTTCTACCAGGAACAAAGGTTGGTCATATTCCACTGGCGAGGCATCCTCTGCAAGCACTTTTACGATCCTGCCTTTTACTTCGCTTTCTATCTCATTGAAAAGCTTCATGGCCTCTATGATGCAAACTACTTTTCCCGGCTCGATCTCGTCACCCACGTTCACAAACGAAGGCTTGTCCGGGGATGGACTGCGGTAGAAAGTTCCGATCATCGGGCTCTTTATAGTGACGGTATTACCGGCGGGCGCTTCAGCGGCTTTGGCAGGTTTTTCAGATGCAGAGACTGCCGCAGGCTGCTGAGCGACTGGGGCCGAACCAGCAGCCATGGCTGCCATGGGCTGCGCCTGCATGGGGGCAGCGATCAGTTGCTGAACGGGTTCTTCTTTTTGCTTGATCGTCAATTTAAATCCTTTCTCCTCTATGCTAACTTCTCCAATATTTGACTTATTGATCATCTTGATCAGTTCCTGAATCTGTTTAAAATCCATATGGATGAATTTACAGTGTTTGGGCGGCAAATTAGGGATTAAAGCTAAAAATACCCAAAAACACCGGTGAAATTTAAAAATTCAACGGTCTGACAATCAGTACTATTTCACCCTTTCCACATACTCACCCGTCTTGGTGTTGACACGGATGAGCTCGCCTTCATTCACAAACAACGGTACATTCACCGTGGCGCCCGTCTCAATAGTCGCAGGTTTCAACGTACGGGTAGCCGTATCCCCTTTCATGCCCGGCTCGGAATAGGTCACTAAAACAACGATCTTATCAGGTAATTCAACGCTCATGGGTTGTTCCGTCTCGGTATTGATCAATACGGAAACTTCCTGTGCTTCTTTTAAGAATTGGGGAGCATCGATCAGATGTTCTTGCAGGGCAATCTGCTCGAACGTTTCATTATCCATGAAGTTATAGCCCGTGTCATCCTTATACAGGTATTGAAAGGCCTTTCTTTCCACGCGCACCGGGTATATGGTATCGCCGCTGTTCCAGGTCTTCTCGATAGAGCGGGAATTATCCACCCCCTTCAGCTTGGCCCAAACTTTTGCTGCGGCCCGGGCTGTCTTGTTCTCGCCGAACTCAACGACGGTGTATAGACTGCCGTCCAATTTGATGATCATACCACGACTGATGTCTGCTGTATTTGCCATATATCCAGTAATATTTTACCTCCCCGGTTTCCACGAGGCGGGGGGCAAATCTACGGCAAAAACAACACCCGGCCAAGACCGAAAGGAACGATTCCCCCCGGCGCCGACAGAAAAACCCCCTTACGGGGGTTCCTGATATAAAGATACGTCGATCTCAATGACGATGATCCTCAGGTTTTCCGGCGGCAGGAAACTTGTAATGGACACTATCCGCAGTAAAGATCATCGTATCTTTCATTCCAACGATGACCATAGAAACTGCCCCCTTGTAGCCTTCGGATTTGGTCTTGATGTTCACCACCCCATTTCGCCCCTTTTCCCCATGTAATGCCCTTCCCGACTCCCCCTTCAGCACCTCGATCGATGCGATGCTGTTCTGGTCCAGCTTCCTCATCTCTTCATAGGAAGTCTCCACTCCATCGACAAAGATCAGGCATTGTGCGAATATACTGTCCACGGATCTGCTTTCCACCGTGACGAGCTGCAAAGTATCCCTGGTCTTTGCACGACCGCCGTCTGCGCCAGCTTCCATCTGGACAGGCACCCGCTTGCCGTCTTTCAGCCGGACCTCACCTTTCTTCACATAGTTCTTTGTATACACCAGCACAACGCCATTCTTTCCCCTTGGCCCAAACGCCCCAGCAGCTTTCAGGACATTGACGGAAGCAATATCAGCCTGGTTCACTTTCGACAAACCTTCTTCCGCCTCCACCTCGTCAATGACGATCATAGGCTTGGTGTCTTTCTGCTGGAGGGTAATCTTGCTCAGATAATTTTTCACCGGGGTCGTATCCAGCTTACTAACAGTAGCCTGCCGATGCACATGCATAGCTACTTTGTCCCGGAATGCCAGGAGCAATACGCCCAGCATGGGCACTATAAAAAGGAACTTCAGCAGATGAAGATGGGTGCTTTTAGATCTGTTCATCATAATAATGCGTTTTTTAAGAGAAGAAAAATTAAAATTATTGGCCAGGCGATAGCAGGGTGCGCCGATGACTTTCAGCAAATGGTACTGATAGCTTTTCCTGTCCAGGCCGCTGGCCAGGACCTGCTGATCCGCAATGAACTCCAGGTTCTGCCGGATGGCATGACGGATAAGCCAGCTGAAAGGATTGAACCAGCATGCAATGCACAACAATTCCGCCAGTATGATGTCCACCGTATGCTTTTGCCGGACATGCACATACTCATGCAGGATGATCTCATCCCACTCTTTTTCCGTATGCAGTCGCGCATTTACATAAATCGCATTCCCGAAAGAAAAGGGAATGATGGGCTTATCCACCTGGTAAACCGCTACCGCCGCGTCCCGTACCAGGGTAGCCTCTTTCCGAATGCTGCGGAGCGACATCCATCTCATGAGCAGCCGACCGGTCAGTACCAATGATCCCAGCGCCACCAAATACAGCAGTAAATTCCAACCAGTGAAGACGGGTGCCGCCGTCGCGGTCTGCACCGCCGTAATAGCAGGGATATAGCTGATCACCCTGACCTTACCCGAGATCGCCTCCTCAGCAGGCAGTACAATATGGATCAGCGGAAGTAAAAAGGACAGGATCGCATACCCCAGCAGATACCATCTGTTCATCGTATAAAAGGTCAGCCTGCGCAGCAGCAGCTGGTAGAGACACCAGATAATGGCCAGTGAGATCGAACATTTCAGCAGGTATAAAACAATCGAAGGCATATGTATCAGTTAACTGTATAAAAAGATAATCCCGCTCCTATTCCCCTTTGCCCCCCGGATGCTGGCCTGCCCCGGTGCCCGACCGCTCTATCAGGTCAATGATCTCCTTCAGCTCCCGCGCACTCAGCTTCTTTTCCTCTACAAAAAAGTTCACCAGTTCTTTATAGCTGTCGGCGAAATAATCCTTTACAAACCCATTCATGAATTTCTTCTTATACTCGTCTTCGGTGATAGCCGCCTTGTACAGGTACGCATTCCCGATAAGACGGCTCGTCAGAAAACCCTTCTTTTCAAGGTTCTTGATCGTGGAAGCCAGGGTCGTATAAGGGGGCTTCGGCGCCTCCATATTTTCCAGAAATGCCTTTACATTTCCCTCTCCCACCTTCCATACGGCCTGCATAGCCTCTTCTTCCTGCATGGTAAGTTTTTCCATATAATTACGAAGTTTTCGTAAAGCTACGAGTTTTTCGTAATAAACAAATAAAAAGTTCCGGTTTTCGTTAAACTTTTAATTTTACACTTCGATCTAAAGTTCGAAATTGGCTGGACCGCACCCTGGGTGCATTCAATTAAACAGAAAATAGCAAGATGAAAAAAGCATTCCTGATCGTACTCGCATTCGCCGGTTCTCATTTCCTTTTTGCCCAGCAACCGCAACAGCCTGCCCAGACCACGGCCACCGTCGCCCAGGACCAGGCACCCTATCTCAAATATCCCACTGTCCCCCCCTTTCACCTGCTGAAATTGGACAGCACCACCTATCTGACAAAAGACGACCTGAAAAAACATCACCGGACACTGGTCATGTTCTTCAGCCCGGATTGCGACCATTGCAAACACCAGACGGAATCCATCCTGGCCGACTTTGCCGATTTTAAGGACATAGAGATCATTATGGCCACCTATCAGCCCTTTTCGGAGATGAAAGAGTTCAATACCCATTACCGTCTCTTCGAGCACCCCAACATCAAAATAGGCCGGGACGAAAAATTCTTCTTAGCTCCCTTCTATAAAATACGCAACCTGCCCTACCTGGCGCTTTACGACAAAAAGGGCAACCTGATCACCACTTTCGAAGGCACGCAGAAAGTCGACACCATCGTGAAAGCCTTTCAGCAAAAAGCAAGTGAAGATTAGTCATTGACTAGCTCAATACCCCTACCTTTGCTCCGCAAATAATTTTGTCACTTATAAAATATAGAATGATGAAAGTTACGGTTGTAGGTGCAGGTGCCGTAGGCGCAACCTGCGCTGATAATATCGCCCGTGCAGCATTAGCCCAGGAACTGGTGCTGTTGGACATCAAGGAAGGATTAGCCGAAGGAAAGGCCCAGGATATGATGCAAACCGCCGCTCTGCTGGGTTTCGACACCCGCATCACCGGCAGCACCAATGATTATTCCAAAACTGCCGGCAGCGACGTGGTGGTCATCACCTCAGGCCTGCCCCGCAAGCCCGGAATGACCCGTGAAGAGCTGATCGGCACCAACGCCGGCATCGTAAAAGGCGTGGCGGAAAACATCCTCAAACATTCGCCCGACGCGATCATTATCATCATCAGCAACCCCATGGATACGATGACCTACCTGGCTCTCACCGCCACAGGTCTTCCAAAACAACGTATCATCGGTATGGGCGGCACCCTCGATAGCGCCCGTTTCAAATATCAGCTGAGTCAACATCTGGGATGTAGCCCTGCAGACCTGAATGCGGTGGTCGTCGGCGGTCACGGAGACACTACGATGATCCCCCTCATCCGCCTGGCTACCTGGAACAGCGCTCCAGTGACCAAATTCCTTTCCGAAGAGCAGCAGAAGCAGATCGTCGCCGATACCATGGTAGGCGGCGCCACCCTCACCAAGCTCATCGGAACCTCTGCATGGTATGCGCCCGGAGCGGCAGGAGCAGCGCTGGTGGAAAGCATCCTGCGGGATGAAAAGAAATTATTCACCTGCTGTGTTTCTCTCAATGGGGAATACGGGCAAAAGGACATCTGTCTGGGCGTTCCCGTCGTCATAGGGCGCAATGGATGGGAAAAGATCCTCGATTTCGGCCTGAACGCAGAAGAGCAGGCCCTCTTTAATAAGAGCGCCGAGGCAGTTCGCAGCATGAATGATGTACTGAAGACACTGTAACCTTCAGGCTGAAGATATAATACCAACCCCTGGCATCACCTGATCGCCGGGGGTTTTTTAGTGGCGCAGCTTCATCGCGGCCTTTGCGATCTTATCGGCAGACTGCTGCTCCATGCATTTGAAGTGTCCCTTCGGACACTTCTTATACCCGATCTTTGAACAGGGACGACAGGACAGCGGCCTGACCTCCATCACCTCATGGGGCTGGCCCTTGGTCCCGTAATAAGGAGACATACCAAACTCAGGTACTGTATTGCCCCAGACAGAAACAATGGGACGCCCGAAGGCAGCCGCAATATGCATAAGGCCCGTATCGTGTGTCACCACCGACTTTGCCAGCCGCACCAGTCCCGCCGATTCATTCAGGTTGAACTTCCCACAGGCATTGTAGATCCGGATAGGGTCCATGGCCGCCAGCTGATCTCCCAGCGCCGCGTCCTCAGGGCCGCCCAGCAGGATCAACGGATGCGCCATAGCGGCACAAACTTCTTTTAGTTTATGCAGTGGCAGCTGCTTGGTTGCCAATGCCGCGCCGATGACCACCCCAATATACCCCGCCTGGTGGGCAGTGGGAATATCTTCCGGCTTCAGCTCATCGGCCTTCGGTATAAAATAGTCCAGTCCCGCCCCGTCATTGCGCACTCCAAAGGAACGTAGCGTATCCAGATACCGGTCCACGATATGTTCGTCCGGCATCCGGTTCCATTTAAAATTCGTGTACAGCCATTTCTCTATGTTCAGCTTGTTGAAGGAGAAAGCTTTTTTGCCCAGCGCTTTCTTCACTTTCAGCGTCCGGACATTATGATGGAGGTCGATGATATAATCGAAATCCTCCGCCCGCAGGTCCTTCATCATCCCCTCCCAGTCATCCCCCAGTAAATGAAGCTTGTCGATATAAGGATTGGCCTCCAGCACAGGCCGGAAAGCAGCCTTCGTCAGAAAATGCACTTCAGCTGTGACTACCTGACGCTTCAGACACCTCACCACGGGTGTGGTGAGCACGATATCCCCGATGGAGCTAAAGCGAATGATGAGAAACTTCATTTCACAAATTTATGCCGGCTCGATATAGTCCAGGTCTTTTCCAAAAGTTTCTTCCGTAAGGATCAAAGAAATGAAAGAGATGGTGAATACGATGATGCCCGTGATCCAGGCGCTTTTCAGGTAGTCAAAGTTTCCTTGCAGGCTGACGAACAGCAGGGACACCAGGTTCAGCGACCCCCTGGCCATATTAGGCGCTGTGGTCGCCACGGTAGCCCGGATATTTGTACCGAATTGCTCGGCAGCCATGGTGACGAACATCGCCCAGAAACCTGTGCCAAAACCCAGGCAGGCGCAAACCACATACATCGTCGTGGATGACTGTCCGTCGAGACTGAAGAACCAGAAAATGGACAGCACTGTAATAATATTAAAGATATACAATGACTTCTTACGGCTTCTCAGCCACTGGCTCACAAAACCGATGAGAACGTCTCCAATGGAAATAGCTGCATAGGCCACCATCACCGCTTTTCCGGGGTCCACCGCGCCCTTGATATTCAGTTTGGCGGCAAACTTATCGGAGAAAGAGATCAGGATACCAATGACAAACCAGTTCGGCAGGGCTATCAGGATGGCCGTGAGATATTTTTTCAGCCGCTTGCCATTGGTGAACAGCATCAGGAAATCCCCCTTTCGTACCTTTTCGCTCGTTTCGATGCTCTTGAACATCCCGGATTCCAGCACCCCCACCCGAAGGAATAGCAGGAGGAAGCCCAGCCCACCCCCGATGAAATAACAGGTGCGCCAACCCTCGCCGTTGGGTCCAACCAACCATACCCGTATAAAATAGGCAAATACCGCTCCGCTGAGCCCGATCCCCGCTACTAGGGAAGTAGCCAGACCGCGCCGCTCCTTTGGCATCAGCTCGCTCACCAAAGTAATACCCGCACCGAGCTCGCCCGCCAGCCCAAGTCCCGTAATAAAACGAACGATCTCATATTGCGTCACATTCTGCACAAAACCATTGGCAATATTTCCCAGGGAGTAGAGAATAATGGATGCGTATAATACTTTCAGCCGGCCTTTTTTGTCTCCCAATACACCCCAGATAATGCCTCCTACGAGAAGTCCCAGCATCTGGATATTGATGATCCGCAGACCGTCTTTTGCGATACTGTCCGCATTCAGCCCCAAAGACCTTAAAGAGGGTACCCGGATAATACTGAAAAGCAGGAGATCATAGATATCTACAAAATAGCCCAATGCCCCGACGATGACAGCCAGGTTAAAAAGAGGAAGTTTTTTTTGTTCCATGTAAGCAATACGTTTTTAAAAGGATATTTATTTCCCTGCAGCCGATTTTTTGTTCCCGAAGAACAGCTTGTACAGAACAGGAAAGGTGGTGATCACCACGATGCCGATGACGATGACCTCCAGGTGTTTCGTCAGGTCAAATCCATACCTGGTCATGACAAACTTTTGAAGATAGTGTCCCGCGAAAAGCATGGCAAAAACCCAGGCGATACAACCGATGATATTATAAAGCATGAACTTTCTCCTGTCCATCGATACGATGCCGGCGATGATGGGCGCAAAGGTCCGGACGATCGGTAGAAAGCGGGCGAAGACGATCGCCTGTCCTCCATGCTTGTCATAGAACTCCTTTGCCTGGAATAAATACCGTTGCTTGAAAAAAAAGCTGTCCTTCCGGTGGAAAAGGAAAGGACCGCTTTTCCGGCCAAACCAATACCCGAGTGCATTCCCAATGATGCCCGCCGCCGACACCAATATCAGCAGGATCGCCAGGTCGAGAAAATCACTCCCCGTCCCTCCCGGCAAAAGACTGGCGATCAGCTTGCCGCTGTAAATACCTGCCACGAAAAGAAGACTGTCGCCCGGGAGAAAAAAGCCGACCATCAGACCGGTCTCAGCGAAGACGATGAATAACAGAACCCATAAGCCGCCATTATTGATATAAAAGTCAGGATTAAGGAGATCTTTCCAGGTAAAAACCAAAAGTTCGATCATAAAAAAGGTGCCATTTAAAGGTGCTATTTATAGGTATTCACAGCGGTTTCTCCCAGTTCACCTTCCCACTTGCTCACCACCACTGCTGCAATGCTGTTTCCCAAAACATTTGTTGCGCTCCGCGCCATGTCCAAGATCTGGTCGATCCCCAAAAGTAACAACAATCCCTGCTGCGGAATATTATATAATGACAAGGTTCCCGCGATCACCACCAGGGACGCCCTCGGAACACCCGCGATCCCCTTACTGGTGAGCATTAGCACCAGCAGCATCGAGATCTCCTGCCCGATGGTCAAAGGAATGCCATAGGCCTGTGCAATGAAAAGAGAAGCAAACGTCATATACAGCATGCTCCCGTCCAGATTGAAGGAATATCCCAGGGGCAGGACAAAGCTGACGATCTTTGGAGGACACCCGAATGCCTCCAGTTCCTGGATCAGCCGGGGAAAAGCAGCCTCCGAGCTGGCCGTGCTGAAAGCCAGCAGGATCATATCTTTTACGGCAATGGCCAGGTAGATCACCCGCTTTCCAACGAAGATGGAAGCTATCAGCAGGAGGATCAGCCAAAGCCCGAGAATGCTCAGGTAGAAGCTGATGATAAATTTCCCATAGGTCACCAGCAGTTCCGGTCCCTTCACCGCCAGGACAGAAGCGATGGCCGCCATGGCAGCGACGGGTGCAAAGTACATGACATATCCCGTCACCCGGAGGATCACATGCGCCACGGCATCCAGTCCTTTGATGACGATCTTGCCCTGTTCGCCAATGCTTGCCGTGGCGATCCCAAAGAACACGGCAAATACAACGATTTGCAATATCTCATTACCCGCCATCGCCTCGAAGATGCTGCGGGGGAAAACATGCGTGATAAAAGTTTTGAAGGAAAGGGAGGTTTGCTCAATACCCGTTGCGGCATTGGCGGCCGGCAAAGGCAGCGCCAGCTCATTCCCTAATTCCAGGCTATTCATGATCACCATACCCAGCAACAGGGACATCAGCGATGCGCCCATGAACCACAGCAATGTCTTTCCCCCGATGCGTCCCACCGACTTCACATCCCCCAGCTTAGCGATCCCCACCACCAAGGTGCTAAATACAAGCGGCGCAATGATCATTTTGATCAGGCGAAGGAATATATCAGTTAAAACCGAAATACCTCCGGAAAAACTATCGATCGTTTGTGCAGATCCGGTGTAATGTACCCAGAGTCCCACGACCACCCCCAGCACCATCGCAATCATAATCCAGCTCGTAAGACTGATCTTCCGCATAGTTGGCCTTTCTTTAAGGTGCAAAAAATCGAAAAATCCTGACTTGGCAAAACTTTAATCCATAAAAACGACCCGCTGGTAAGAATTGGAGCCTCATTATTAAATATTTGTTTATTTTACGACCCTGAATTGTCACACATACATGATTCACCTTATTGTTCACCCCATGCGGGCCGCAGGTCCGCTTAACTGATCAAAACAGCTTTAATATGAGTTTATTTCGAAAGAAGTCTTTAGATGTCCTCATGTCCCAGGCGGGAGACTCCGAAAAGGGACTTAAACGAACCTTGGGGGCGGGAAGCCTGATCGCCCTGGGAATCGGCGCCATTATCGGCGCCGGTCTGTTTGTAAGGACCGCGGCGGCGGCGGGCGAACATGCGGGCTCTGCCGTCACCATTTCCTTCATCGTCGCCGCCATCGGTTGCGCTTTTGCCGGACTTTGCTATGCAGAGTTTGCTTCCATGATCCCCATTGCAGGCAGCGCCTATACTTATGCTTATGCTACGATGGGAGAGCTGATAGCCTGGATCATAGGCTGGGCCCTGATCCTCGAATATGCCCTGGGAGCTGCCACTGTTTCCATTGCCTGGAGCGAGTTCCTGAACAAGCTGGTAGGAGGAGCCATCCCTTTTGAGTGGTCTCATTCGCCTTTCGAACGGGCCCTGGACGCCAGCGGTGTCATGCATCATGGGATCATCAATGCGCCCGCTCTTCTCATCCTTTTGCTCCTGTCCCTTCTATTGATAAAAGGTACCCAGGAATCTGCCACCGTCAACGCGATCATCGTGTTCGTTAAAGTAGCTATTGTTCTGGTATTCATCGCTGTAGGCTGGCAGTTCATCAACCCCTCCAATCACCATCCCTACCTGATACCCGCAGATGCCCCGCCCGCGCAGCTCCGGGATGGCACCTTCTATAGTTATACGGGCTTCTTCCGACATGGCTGGGGAGGCGTATTGACCGGGGCGGCTATCGTATTTTTTGCTTTCATCGGTTTTGATGCGGTCTCCACGGCAGCCCAGGAAGCCAAGAACCCCAGTAAGGACATGCCCATCGGCATCCTGGGGTCGCTGGTCATCTGCACCGTCCTGTATATCCTCTTTTCCTACGTGCTTACCGGCGTAGCGCCTTATACGGATTTCGTAAAAGCAGGTAAGGAAGCGTCTGTGGCTTATGCCATCGATACCTACATGCATGGCTATGGCTGGTTGGCCTCCCTGGTAACCATCGGTATCCTGGCAGGTTTTTCCTCGGTCATCCTGGTAATGCTCCTGGGCCAAAGCCGTGTATTTTATACCATGGCTACTGATGGCCTGCTGCCGAAGGTATTCTGTGCGCTTCACCCGAAGTTCCGCACACCGTACAAGTCTAATCTCATCCTGTTCGTATTTGTAGGCCTGTTTGCGGCATTCGTCCCGGGTAGTGTTGCCGGGGATCTGACAAGCATCGGGACCCTCTTTGCTTTTGTGCTGGTTTGTGTGGGTGTAATGATCCTGCGGAAAAATGACCCGGGCCGGGCCCGTCCTTTTAAGACTCCCCTGGTGCCATTGGTACCCATATTAGGGATGCTGGTCTGTACTGCCATGATCGTTTCCCTGGATTCCACCACCCTGCTGACCGCCTTTTTCTGGATGATCATAGGGCTGGTGGTATATTTTAGCTACAGCAAGAACAATAGCAAGCTGAAAGCCTGATAAAAGCTTAATTTATGTGAGGGCAGCCCATTTTTTCTTCCGGGCTGCCCTCTTTTCAATAACGAACCAAAGGTTCGTTCTCCGAAGGACAGATATTAGATTTTTCCGGAAAATGGGCTATATTTTTAAAAGGCCCATTTTCCGGACATTGTCATAAATTTGCACCCCAATCAAGCATAAATAGTTCTTATGGGTCGCATATTCGAAGTACGTAAGCATGCCATGTTCGCCCGCTGGGACCGGATGGCCAAGCAATTCACCCGCATCGGTAAAGAAATAGCCATAGCCGTAAAGGCCGGGGGCCCCGATCCCGCCACCAACCCCGCCCTCCGTCGTTGCTTTCAGAACGCCAAGAGCGTCAACATGCCCAAAGACAGGGTGGAGGCCGCTATCAAACGGGCGCAGGGTAAAGAGATGGAGAACTATGAAGAGATCCTCTATGAAGGCTACGGTCCCCATGGCGTCGCCATACTGGTGGAAACCGCTACCGACAACCATGTCCGGACAGTGGCCAACGTAAAATCTCATTTCAACAAAGGCGGCGGCACCCTGGGCAACAGCGGTAGTGTAAGCTTCCAGTTCAAGAAAATGGGTGTTTTTAAACTAAAGCCCGAAGGCCTGAACGCAGACGACCTGGAACTGGAGCTGATCGACCACGGCCTGGAGGAAATGGGCGAAGGCGTGGGCGAAAATGACGTGCCGGTGCTGGTGCTCCGCGCTCCTTTCAGTGAATTCGGCAGCATGCAGAAGGCCCTTGAAGAAAAAGGCATCACTCCCATCAGCGCCGAGATCGAATGGATCCCCGGCACTACCGTCGAGCTGCCGGACGACCAGGCACAGGACGTGCTGAAGCTGGTAGACAAGCTGGAACAGGATGAGGACGTCCAGAAAGTCTTTTACAATCTAAAATAACCCATACGCCAGGCGCCTCTCCTATCATTTTATTCGACGGTGTCTGCCATCTTTGTAGCAGCAGCGTTCAATTCATTTTAAAAAGAGACCGGAGGGGCATTTTCCGCTTTGCGTCCCTGCAAAGCGAAGTAGGACAATCCCTGCTGAGACATTCCGGATTGCCGGCAGATCAGCTGGATTCTTTCGTGCTGGTGGAAAACAATAAGGTATACACCCGTTCTGCGGGCGCGCTGCGCGTTTGCCGGAAACTGGATGGCGCATGGCCCCTTTTGTCTTTCTTCCGGATCATTCCCCGGCCACTAAGAGATGCTGTCTATAATTGGATAGCGCGACGGCGCTACCGTTGGTTCGGCAAGAACGACAGCTGCTGGCTGCCTTCGCCTGAGTGGAAGTCGAGGTTCCTCGAATAGCTGTGAGCGGCAAGCTTCAAGCTACAAGCAAGTCTTATTAAATCTTATCACTTGCAGCTTGCAGCTAGTAGCTTGTAGCTATTAGCTTATTCCGCCATCATTTCCTTGACGACATCGATGATCTGCTCTGCATTCGGTTTGCTGAAATAGTCGCCGTCGCTGGCATAGGCCGGCCGGTGCGCCTGGGCCGTGATCGTCCTCGGAGCCGTGTCCAGCCACCGGTAGCCCCCCTGTTCCTCCATTACCTTATTAAAGATATAACCTGCGGCGCCGCCCGGTACATCCTCGTCTATGATAACGATGCGACTGGTCTTCTTCAGGGAGTCCAGGATCTTATGATGAATATCGAAAGGCAGCAAAGTTTGCACGTCGACCACCTCGCAGCTGATGCCCAGCTCCTGCAGTGTGGCGGCAGCTTCCTGGACGATGCGCAGCGTGGCGCCGTAGGACACGAGCGTGATGTCCTCGCCTTCCCTGACGACCTCGGGAACCCCCAGCGGTACCCGAAACGCCAGGAGGTTGGAAGGAAGCTTCTCTTTCAGCCGGTAGCCGTTCAGGCACTCGATCACGAGGGCGGGGTCTGCGCCTTCCAGCAAGGTATTGTACATACCGGCGGCCTGCGTCATATTACGGGGAACGCAGATATGCATGCCCCTCAACGCATGGATGGCCATCCCCATGGGAGATCCGCTGTGCCAGATGCCTTCCAGGCGATGGCCCCTGGTGCGCACGATCAGGGGCGCTGTTTGCTGACCCGCGGTCCGGTATTGCAGGGAAGCCAGGTCATCGCTCAATGGCTGAAGACCGTATAAAAGATAATCCAGGTATTGAATTTCGGCGATGGGGCGCAGGCCACGGAAAGCCAATCCGATACCCTGGCCCATGATGGTCAGTTCGCGTATCCCGGTGTCGAAGATCCTGCTGGCGCCATGCCTGGCCTGTAAGCCAGCAAATCCCTGGTTGACATCCCCGATCTTACCCAGGTCTTCTCCAAAAGCCAGTACTTTCGGATTATGGGAGAATAGCTCGTCGAAATAATGATTGAGGATCTCATACCCGTTGATCAGGGGCGCATCGTCCTCATATTCCGCCGGCACTTCAGCTATATGTAAAATATTCCGGGCGCCTTCATGATAAAGGTGCGTGTTATACAATGCCGCATTTTCTTTTTTCAGGTCCAGGTAATACTCCTTAAGGGAGTTTCCCACCGGGTCATCGCCCGCAAGGTCCAATGCCTGATGCAGGGCCCTGAGCACTTCTTTGCGGCCCGGCTCCCGATTGGCCGCCAGGTCTGCGGCGGTCTTTTCCAGCATCTCGCCACGATAGGGGAAATAGTCCACCAGGTTGCGGATGAGCTCCACAGAACGCGATACCTGGCGTTTCAGCGGCTCCTGGTATTTTTCCCAGGCAGCATTCCGGTGATGCCGGATCAGCTCCTTGCAGGCAGTTTCGATATCGTCCAGCTCCTCTTCGCCGGCCAGCTCGTTATCGATGATCCATTCCTTCATTTTTTTGATCCCGTCCCATTCCCGCTCCCATTCCAGGCGCTCCGGGGATTTATATCGCTCATGGCTGCCCGAAGTAGAATGCCCCTGCGGCTGAGTCACTTCTTCCACATGGAAGATCACGGGGGTGTGGGTGAGCCGTATGGCACGGATACCTGCTTCGAAGGCCTCGCACATACCAGCATAATCCCAGGCTTTTACCCGGAATATCTCTACGCCATTGGTGCCCTCCTCCTTCTGGAATCCTTTCAGGGCTTCTGAAATGGAACCTTTGGTGGTCTGGTATTTCCGGGGCACCGAAATGCCATAGCCGTCGTCCCAGACAAATATGGCCAGGGGCACCTGCAGGACCCCCGCAGCATTCACGGTCTCAAAAAAATGCCCCTCGCTGGTGGAAGCATCTCCGATCGTGCAGAAGCAAACTTCGTTACCATTGCTGGACAGATCCGTAAAAGACTTGAGCTGCTCTACTTCCCGAAAAACCTTGGAAGCATAGGCTAGTCCCAGGGCTCTCGGCATCTGGGCAGCCGTAGGAGCCAGCCCAGCCGTCAGGTTCTTACGATTGATCAGGTCCAGCGTTTCACCGTCCGGACCAACAAATGGTGTGGCGAAATGGGAGTTCATTTGCCGGCCGGCACTATGAGGATCATTGTGTACATCAGGATCGGCGTACAGCTGGGAGAAAAATTCTTCAATGGTGGCCGCGCCCGTGGCAAAAGCAAAGGTCTGGTCCCGGTAATAGCCGGCATAAAAGTCCCCCGGTCTGAAGAATTTCGCCATGGCCACCTGTGGAACTTCCTTTCCGTCCCCGAATATGCCGAATTTAGCCTTGCCGGTCAGCACCTCTTTTCTCCCCAGCAGGCTGGCTTCACGGCTTTCACAGGCCACCCGGTAATCCTTCAATACTTCCTCCCGGAATTTATCGAAAGATAGTTTTTCCTGGTCAATGAGTTCGTTAGTAGAAAGGTTCTCCATTAGAGTAAATTTGAAGGGCCAAAAGGCAAAATTAACATTCTCTAACACACCATGCGCCAGGGTATCCACTTGATTATTAAAAAAATAGGATGATCCTATAATTTATTGGCAAAGCTGGCGTTAAAAACTTAATTTTATAGACGTTTTTATATCGGGCAAACTATGAAAAAAATAGCAATTGTCGCCGGCCTATTTTTCACCATTCTTTCCAGCTATGCGCAGGTGACTGCCGTTAAGGGGGAGGCCTTGCCAAGGCCCGCCAACATGCTGGAGCTGAAGGAGAATAGCCATAATTTCGGGAAGATCCCCCAGGGACGGCCCGCCGTATACGTCTTTGAGATCACCAACCTGGGTAATACGCCCGTCAAGCTGGACAATGTCCAGGCCTCCTGCGGGTGCACCACCCCTGAATGGAGCAGGGACGCCATCGAAGGCGGCGGTACGGCCAAAATCAAGGTAGGTTACAACGCTTATGCCGAAGGGCCCTTTACCAAGACGGTGACCGTCGTATACAATACGAGCATGACAAAGACCATCACGATCTCCGGGGAAGTTTATAAGACTCCGACGACCTCCGCACCAGAAAATCCGTCAATACAATTATTAAAACAAATAAACTGATAACAATGAAAAAATTGTTCCTTTTTGCAAGTGCCATAGTGCTCTCGACGACCATGTTTGCTCAGCAGGCAGCCCAGAAAAAGGCAGAAGACGTCGTCAAGTTCAAAGAATTGTCTTACGACTTCGGTAAGATCAAGCAGGGTGTTCCCGTTACGCATGATTTTGCATTTACCAACATCAGCGACGCGCCCGTGATCATCGAATCAGCCACGCCTTCCTGCGGCTGCACAACGCCGGTTAAGCCCGAAGGAGCCATTCCTAAAGGGAAAGACAACAAGATCACTGCGGGGTTCAATGCCGCCGCAGTGGGCCCTTTTAATAAAAGCATCACTGTGAAAGTAGCAGGTATCGATCTGCCGCTGCAGCTGAAGATCACCGGTGAAGTCCTGGCAGCCGACGCCAGCAAGACCACCAGTAAGGTCGGCGGAAGATAGTCACTCCTGCACAATTAAATAAATTAAAGAGGCCCCAGGCAAAAGCTTGGGGCCTCTTTGTATTTTTGCCGGATGTTAACAATCAGTCACCGCGGACAGCAAATGCCGGCTTCGCCGATCCGGAAACTCGTGCCCTATGCCGAGGCTGCCAAAAAAAGAGGCGTAAAAGTATACCATCTCAACATCGGGCAGCCGGATATCGAAACGCCCCAAATGGCGCTGGACGCAGTAAGGCATTTCGACTTTAAAGTGCTGGAATATAGCCACAGCGCGGGCAACGAAAGCTACAGGAGAAAGCTCTCCGCCTATTACAAGCGTTCGGGGATGGACATTGATTACCAGCAGATCATCGTCACCACCGGAGGCTCGGAAGCCATCCTTTTTGCCTTCATGAGCTGCCTGGACGCAGGTGACGAGGTCATCATACCCGAGCCGTTTTACGCCAATTACAATGGCTTCGCCGTAGCCGCGGACATCCTGGTCAAACCCCTTACCTCTTATATAGGGTCTGGATTCGCCCTGCCTCCCGTGGCGGAATTCGAAAAGCTCATCGGCCCGCGCACCCGGGGCATCATGATCTGCAATCCGAATAACCCTACTGGTTATTTATACAGCTCTGAGGAGATGGAAACGCTCCGGCAGCTGATCCTAAAGCACGACCTGTACCTTTTCGCCGATGAAGCCTACCGCGATTTTTGCTACACCGGCCAGCATATCCATTCCCTGAACCTGCAAGGCGTGGAAGACCGTGTTATCATGATCGATACCATCTCCAAACGATACAGCGCCTGTGGAGGAAGGATCGGCGCCCTCATCACCCGTAACCAGGACATCCTGGACACTGTGCTGAAGTTCGCCCAGGCCCGGCTTAGCCCCCCGTCCTTCGCCCAGATCCTCGGCGAAGCCGCCTGTGACCTTCCTGCCGATTATTTTGACGCTACCAGGGCAGAATATTTGAAGAGAAGGGACGTCCTCGTCAGCCGCCTGAATGCCATCCCAGGCGTTTATTGTCCTAATCCCGGAGGCGCGTTCTATGCCATGGCCAGCCTACCCGTGGATGACACGGATAAATTCTGCCAATGGATATTAGAATCCTTTTCATACGAGAACCAAACGGTGATGCTGGCTCCCGCCGGCGGCTTTTACGGCACGCCTGGATTGGGGAAAAAAGAGATACGTTTGGCGTATGTTCTCAATACCGCTGCCTTACATAAGGCAATGGACTGTTTGCAAAAGGCGCTGGAGGAATATCCCGGAAAGATTTAATTAATTTATATTAAAATAAATAACATATATAGTTCATTTTTGAATTTTCGCTCAAAAAAGGGCTTTTTACCCCTTTTTAAGGCAAAAAAACATATACTAAATAACTACATGTGTATGCTAACCAACTTTTTTCCATTTTTTTTGAAAAAATTGGCAAACTAATTTGCGTGTTCCTGAAATTCTCCCTAAATTGCATACAGATTCGATTGAACAAGCAGTTAGAAGCAAAAAGCGAGGATAGAAAAAGGATTTAGCAGCTTAGATATTTATTTTAACTATTTGATAATGTTAAGCTCTTTGTTCCGGAAGATTTACCCAGTAGCTTTGCGGGGCACACAACAAGATCATTATCTCTTTTCATATGGCAAGCAATCGTTAGACGGCCTTCTGTTTCCACAGAGGGCCTTTTTTTGTCCTGCCTTTTGCCCCGGTTTCTGCTTTTACCCCGTCCGTGCCTGGCCGTTCTCTTCCGCTCCATGCCTGGCAATCTCCGCCCCTGCCTTCGGCTCGTGACACGCACTTCCACCCTTCTCCCTTTTCTCCCAGATTTTCCTCGAATTTTTCCCGGCTTTTCTATACATTTGCAACCCGTTTGGAAGCCTCCTCAAAGACTACCAGACGAATCAGGCGCGATAGCTCAGTTGGTTAGAGCACAGGATTCATAACCCTGAGGTCTCGGGTTCAAATCCCGATCGCGCTACAAACCCCATAATATTTTGATCTTCAATTTATTATGGGGCTTTTTATTTCAATTTCGTCAAATAAATCTTGTCGGCACCCTGCCTAATGCTGTTGGAGTTCAATACAGCCTTATTTTTATAAGACATTTGCCCCAAATGAATTATCCCGACAAAATAGAGTTAGTATTAACGTATAAGCACGATCCTGATGACACAGATATTTTCACAGAAAAAGTGAAAGCCGAAAGGGTCGGTGAATACTATAAATTGGTCCAAGTCCCTGCTTTCGCTCCCAATATTGCCTATGGAGATATTGTGAAGGTAGAAGTTGACGACGGAGAGTTTCACTTTGATGAATTAATAGAAGAATCAGGATTCAGCGTCGTTCAAATTGTCATATGGAAACAGGAATCTAAGTATCGAATTATATCTACACTAGACGACCTGGGGTGCGGCGTTAATACCAACGTGGCAGACAACTATCTCGTTATAAGTGTTCCATCACAACTATTGTATCAACCGATTCTGTCCTTTTTACTTACTGAACATTCAATTGAAAATATTGATTTCAGAGATTGTCGAAGCAAAGTTCATGCATCAAATCTTTGACTTATGGGCAGACAGATCCAAATATGTACTACTGACGACGATAACCTCGTATTTGAAGGTTTCCTGAAACAAAATTTCGATTGCGTTTTCTTCCAACCCTCCGCTCCCACTGCGGAAAAGTTAATTATTGAATCATTTACAGAAACAAGCCATCCCTTCAGCTCCCAGATCTTCATTTGGAATAAGGCATTTCCTTGGACACCTGCATTTGAACTAATAAATACTGTCGATCGACAGTATTATTACCTCAGTAACACCCGTAATGCACCATTGATCGAATTTTCTAAGACCATTCCTAATCACGTAGTGAATGGGCGTATATATTGGAGTAAATTTTTTTTATCGGATACCCTCCTTTATAATGTCGAAGATTTCGAAAAGTTTTATCTATCTGTAACAAAATGGATCATAAAAAATGCTACAGGAAAAATCAAATATATGGGGATCAACACCTATTATTTAGGAAACGCCTGGAGTTTAAAAATAGAAACCGACACTAAAGCCGAACAGTAAATCTAATTATATTCGATTATGTCCCAGCCCTACCATTTAGAGAAAAAAATATGGACAGAATCGGACTTCCCTATAATGGGCTGGCATGATGCACCGGTATACGGAATGACTTTCCTAAGCGATGCGTCTGCATTGTCTAATCAGTTACTATTCGACCTGGACTATATTTTCCAATGGATCACTCCAATCCCACCTGACAACCATTTTTCCTTCTGGATCGCTCCGGCTACGCTCATATTCAAGCACGTAGCCGATCTGAACCTGGAGATCAATCATGAACCACCCTACACTTTTGATTTTGAAATACGGGACATTTATCGTCTGGAGGAATTAACCTACCCCAATGGGGGTACCTACTGGAAATGGCAGATCGAATTGGGCAATGGTAACATTTATTTCAAAGCGAGCGGATATGAACAAATTATTCGGAAACCACCAGCTTTGACTACGTCACAGGAATTCCCTGACCGAGGAGAAACTAGTTTTAGTGGAACAACTTTTTAGTCACAATTCTTGTATTTCAAAAGCTGGGATTCAAATACTGCCAGGTCCTTTTTGGAAAAACCCGACCCGCTTTTCAATGTGTCTATTGCTTTTTGTTCGGCATCAATGGCTTTGGGCCTATCGTTTGCCCGCCAATAAAACGCCGCCATTTTGTGATAAAGCGCTGCAATGTCAGCCATATCCGGATAGGGCCTATGATCAATTTCCGCCTGATAGGCTTCAGCGCCTAACTGGTAAATTTTTGCCGGAAGATCTGATCTGCCTGAATCAAACTCGATAGCACCATAAATAAGATGAAAGTTCGGTTCCTCATAAGTCGGTGTCACTATCGCCATCTTACCATACTCATAAGCCTTATGTGGGTTTGTTTTGAGCAACGCAGCAAATGTATGAGAAGAAATCTTGGGGGCATATTTCAACTTCGGTTCCTTCTTTATGATTTCATCGATCAGCAAAAGAGCCGATTCCGGCTTTCCGCGATCACCTGGCTTAGAAGAATTCCCTCTGTATACCATCAATTCAAAACTTAATGAATCATCCAGCGCCGCCAGCCTCCTGTTCTCATTTCTTTTTGCCAGCGCCTCCTTCATATCCCATGTATTATTCAGGATCTTGGGTAATACTTCATCAAGCTGTGTAGGATATCCCATCCAGGCAAGCCTTCCGTCTGCATTAACTACAAAAGACCTGGGAATATGATCATCCTGCTCACCGGAAGCCCCGAGCCACCCAGTTGCCATAAAATTGCTATCTTCCGCCGCCACCTGTAGATCCATCCGATGCCCCATGCTGTCTACAAAAGTCTTTATTTTCTCCAGGGAAGACTTCTCTTCATAGACATCAATAACTAAAACGCTTACCTTATCCTCGTATTCCCTGGCTAATTCGGATAGATGGGGCATTGCCGCATTACAAGCCCTGCACCAGGTGGCCCAAAACTCCAAGACATACACTCTCCCTCTTTCGAATTTTTCAAAAGGCTCGCCTTTAACCCAGCCACGCAACCGCAGCGGCGGGGCGGGATCTCCGATGTTCAGCAAAATAGATCCCGCATTTTGCGCCCGGGCGTGAATTGTTATACTGCCTAACAGTAGTAATAATCGAATATATATTGGCATGAAAACGCATTTTATTTTTTAACTGGCACCAACTCGGTAAATTTTAAAGACCTGGCTATTGAATCGAAGAGACTCCTGTACCGTGATGGATCTTTGACTTCCGTTCCCGCAGTGATTGTATAAGCAATGCCATCCTTTGGGAAAATATAACTAACCAACGCGGCCTTTATTCCTTGTGGTTCCATTGTATAACTGTACCAGGCGCCCTGTAAACCATTTGCGGTCAATCCCCCCTCTTCAAAATTTGACGCACTTGGGATGCCCCTTTTCACAGATTCAATTGCTTTTGTTTTGAAGACTTCCAAACTTAGGTTTTGCATGAATTCAGTAATCACGTTGATGCTTGTATTACGGTCTTCCTCAGTTTTGGGCGCCAATAAATAATAATAGTCGATCCCATAGGCACTTCGATGTTCAGTTGTCCAACCTTTTGGAATGTAAAGGCTATAATTTTGCTTACCGACATTCATATTGGTGGATTCGGGCAATTTGGCCGCCATTTCATCAGCAGCCTTATGATATTTGCTTCTGAAATCGCAAGCAGCCCATACAATTGGGAATAATAAACATATGTATATGCCTTTCATGTTCCTGATCTTTGGGTTTAGGTTTTCCCAACGGGATCCGCTTAACAATATACTATTTACTGCCTTGCCACCAGCAATTTCGCCAAAAGGCGACAAAAACAAACACCTCGTGTATCAATAACGAACAGTTGGCACCCCGACCACACTACAATTAATTGAATATTAAACCAATACAGGAATGGCACCTTCTTGGTTCAAAGTATCGTCCCCCACGATATGGATAAAGAAAACACTTTACATTCAACATATTTTAAAGGAAATGTCCATGCTTAAGAACTATTTCACCATCGCCTGGCGCACCCTTATGAGAGGCAAAACCTATTCAGCTATCAATATTACAGGACTGGCCATCGGCATGGCCGCTGCGATGCTTATTTTTCTCTGGATCCAGAACGAACGCAGCTTCGACGAGTTCCATAAGAACAAGGACAGGATCTACCAGGTATGGAATCGCGTTCCAAAAGATGGCCAGGTCTCGTGCTGGAATACTGTATCCGCACCACTGGCCCGCACACTGGAAAAAGATTTGTCTGAAGTAGAGCGTGCAGTAAGAGTAAATTGGAATAGTACTTTTCTCTTTTCAGTGGGTGATAAGAAAATGATGAGGTCGGGATGTATGGTTGATACTGGTTTTCTGCAAATGTTCAGCTTCCCGATGCTGAAAGGCAACCCTTCCACGGCGCTGAACGATATGCATTCGGTGGTACTTACCGAAAAAACTGCTAAGAGTTTATTCGGCGATGAAGAGGCGATGGGAAAAATCATAAAGATTGAGAATAAAGAGAATTTTACCGTCACGGGTGTGCTAAAAGATCTGCCTAACAATACAAGATTCAATTTTGAGTACCTGTTGCCCTGGTCAAATGTAAAATACGGGGAGGGACAGGATCTGGGGTGGAACGACAACAGCACCCCTACCTATGTATTGCTGAAACCAAATGCAAGCTACGCTGCCATAGCTCCTAAAATAAAAGGATTAAAACAGAAATACGCTGATGAAGCAAAAAAAATGAAATGGGAGCTCTTTCTTTACCCGCTCAACCGCTGGCGCTTATATTCAAGCTTCACCAATGGTGTAGAAGACGGCGGAGGCCGTAGCACATTCGTAAGCCTCCTGGCCATCATCGCAGGGTTTATATTATTGATCGCATGCATCAATTTTATGAACCTGAGTACCGCACGAAGTGAAAAAAGGGCGAAGGAAGTGGGAATACGAAAAGTTGCGGGTGCTCAGAAAAGCTCCCTTATCACCCAGTTCATCGGGGAATCCGTTTGTCTCGCCCTTCTGGCGGGTATTTTGGCCCTCCTTATTGTTCAGATAAGCCTGCCCGGCTTCAACCAGCTTACTGAGAAAAACTTATTCATAGACTTTGGCAATATCTATACATGGATGGCATTCACCGGGTTCATCCTGTTGACGGGCTTGTTAGCCGGCAGTTATCCCGCATTCTTTCTTTCATCTTTCCAGCCTGTGAAAGTACTAAAGGGCACTTTTAAAAAAGCAAATGCATTGGTAACGCCCAGAAAAGTCCTGGTTGTCCTGCAGTTCACATTTGCCACCGTGCTTATCATCTGCACTATTATCGTAAAACAGCAGATAGACTTTGCCCGTCACCGATCAGCAGGGTATAACAAAGACAATCTCGTTTACCATTTCATGACGGGTGATATCTCCAGGAACTACGCATTGATAAAGAACGAATTGTTGGCATCCGGCGTTGCGAGATCAGTTACCAGGACAAATTCCCCCCTCACTCAAAGATGGAGCGACGGATGGGGGCAGGATTGGGAAGGAAAGGATCCGAATGATAAAACAACATTCGATCGGTATTTATCTGACGAAGGGCTGGGTGCTACTGCAGGATTACAATTCACACAAGGTCGTGATTTCGACCTGAAGGAATTCCCCACCGATTCAACAGGGCTGATCATAAATGAATCGTCGCTGAAAGTAATGAAGTTCAAGGACCCGATTGGAAAGAAAGTAAGTGATCTTGGCATTGACTGGCATATTGTAGGAGTCATCAAAGATTTTATCCTCACAAGTCCATATGAACCCACAAGGCCGATCTTGATCTGCGGCGCGAAGAGTCGCTTCATGAGTTTCAACGTCGTGCAGATAAAATTAAATGGGGATAATTCTACTGCAGGCAATCTGAAAAAGGCAGAAGCTATTTTCAAAAAATACAACCCTGAATATCCGTTTGATGCAAGGTTTGTGGATGAAGAATATGCCAGGAAATTTGAGGACGAAGATCGCCAGGGCATATTCGCCAGCCTATTTGCCGGCCTCACCATCTTTATTTCCTGTCTTGGCTTATTTGGCCTCGCCACCTATATGGCGGAAAACAGGATTAAAGAAATTGGTGTACGAAAAATATTAGGTGCATCTGTCACCAGTATTACTACATTATTGTCAAAAGACTTTATAAAACTGGTTATTATTTCCTTTATAATAGCAGCACCATTGGCATGGTGGGGCATGCATAAATGGCTGGAAAGTTATACTTACCGGGTTGGTATTGAATGGTGGGTGTTTGCACTGACAGGCTTTTTATCCGTAACGATAGCATTACTGACAGTAAGTTATCAGTCGATAAGAGCGGCAATAGCAAGTCCGGCCAAGAGCTTGAGAACGGAGTGATCAGAATAAGCCATTCATTATTTATCTTTGAATTACCATGATGCATGAATTTGAAATATATCTTCGTGCTTATATCAATCTCAACGGCGGAGACTTGGATCGTATCTGGGCGCTGGCGGTACCGAAAGCCGTGCGCCGCAATGAATTTTTGCTGCGCGAGGGCGACATATGCCGTCACAAGACTTTCGTGATGAATGGGCTGCTGCGGACTTTTGGTAAAACAGCTGACGGCAACGAGCATATCCTGCAGTTTTCGCCCGAACACAGCTGGACTTTGGATGCAGAGAGCTACGACCACCAGCAGCCTTCCAGTTATAACATTGCAGCAATAGAGAACAGTGAGGTCCTGCTTTGGTCGAAAGCGGATTTTGACGGCTTGCTGGCGGACATCCCGGAGCTAAAATCTTTAGCCGAACAACTCATCTCGCGTAATATTTACAGCGGCCGGCGGCGTTTATTGACCGCGCTGAGCGCGACACCGGAAGAGAAATACCACGAGTTTGTCCAATCTTTCCCTGGTTTGCTGGCCCGGCTGCCGCTGCACATGATCGCCTCCTATCTCGGCATTTCCATAAAAACGCTGACGCGCATCCGGCAGGCACAATTGCGGCGTTGACCGAAAATATGGTCAAATGACCTTTTTTCCGGGGAGATTTCCACCCAATTTTGTTTGATACAAAATCAATCGTCTATGCGTGTATTTGTTACAGGTGCCTCGGGGTTCGTAGGCTCCGCCGTTGTCAATGAATTAATTGGGGCTGGTCACCAGGTGCTCGGGCTGGCCCGCTCGGACAGTTCTGCCGAACGGATAATGAAGGCTGGTGGCCAGGCGCATCGTGGGGACCTTGACGACCTGGCAAGTCTTCAGCAAGGCGCAGCCCAATGCGAAGCTGTCATCCATACGGCTTTCAACCATGATTTTTCTCAATTTAAAGTAAACTGCGAAGCTGACCGCCGGGTGATTGAAGCGCTGGGGACGGCTTTGGCAGGTTCAGACCGCCCGCTGATCATCACCTCCGGCATTGGCCTGCTGAACTACGGGCGTGTTGTTACAGAAGATGATGTTCCTGCAGGTTCTGACGTTATCCCCCGTGCCGCTTCGGAAGAAGCAGCAACAGCCGCAGCCGCCAATGGCGCCAAAGTATATATAGTGCGGCTGCCGCCGACTGTACACGGCGAGGGTGACCACGGGTTTGTGCCGATGATCATCAACATGGCGAAGCAGAATGGTGAATCTGCATATATCGGAGAGGGGAGCAACCGTTGGCCGGCTGTTCACCGGCTGGACGCAGCGGTAATGTATCGCCTGATCGCAGAGCGGAGGCCTTCGCAAAAGGTGTACAATGCCGTTGCTGAGGAAGGCATCGCGTTCCGGGATATTGCAGGTGCTATTGGCCAGGGGTTGCATTTACCTGTAGTGGGTAAGGCCGGCAAAGATGCGGAAGCTCATTTCAAATGGTTTACACATTTTGCTTCCCTTGACTGCCCGGCGTCTGGCGCAAAAAGCCAGAAGACGTTGGACTGGCAGCCGGGACAGGCCGCTTTGCTGGAAGACCTGGCGTCAGGAATTTATTTCTAATCCTCGAAACCAGGCTCCCCGGGGGTTGATGAATGCGACATCACCTCGCCGCCTTAATATACCCCCACCCCTCTTTTTGTCGGCTTATGATCTCGTAGATCCCGTCCGGGACGATCTCGACGCCTGTAAGGAGTTGGTCCTGGCTGATCTTATTGTTTGTCATGGCAATTGCGCAAACCTTAAAGGCAATATTTTTATTGGCGCTTAGCCGTCCGATCTCTTCGGCCACATAGGACTTATCCTTCACCACCAATTCCAGCCCTTTGGAATACATGACCACTTCCAATTTCGCATTGGGATTGGCGTTACTGATCTCCGTCAGCCATCGGACCAGGTTTTTCTGATCGACGGTATCCCGGCTGGTGAGGTCAAAGACCACCTTGTAATCGGAACGCTGGGCCGCCAGTGAAAGTGAGCCCAGCAACAAAAACAGCATTAAACGATACTTTTGCATATAAAGCAATTTTTATGGTTAAACCCTATCCCTCAATGATGCTGCAAACGGGCAGTCCGTGCCTGCACCATCGGGAGGAAGGGGCCAAATTTATGTTGCCGGGAAGGAAAGCCATCTGCGAAGGGACCAAAGGGATGATCCACCGGTTTCAGGGAAATGTCCGGCCAATCCTGCCTGAAATGCCCGACAGGCCTGGGCTGCGAATTGATGAAAGCCGACAGGTCCCAGGCCTCATCATCCTGTAGTTCCGTCCTCCGGTAATCCACCCCCCACGGCATGGTATTGCGTATAAATCCTGCAAGGCGGGACAGCCGAAAAAAACTTGCACCTGTATTGTAGCTATGGTTACCCCAGAGTGGCGGATAAATATAGTTTCTCCCGTCCTTATCCTTCAGGCCCTGCCCTTCCGGACCATGACAGCGCTGACATTTCACGGCGTATATTAGTTTGCCCCTGGCCGGCTCGGCGGCACGTTCCAGGTAGGGAAGGGCGGCAATGCCGCTGCCTGCCGGCTTTTGCCCTTTGGGTACACCTGCTCCCAACCATTGTATGTAGGCGATCATGGCACGTACTTCTTTCGACCCGCTGTCGGGAGCTTCCCCGTTAAGGCTGCGTTGAAAACAATCCGAGATGCGTTGCGAGATGCTTTCCACGGCGCCACGCCGCTCCTTGAATTTGGGATAAGAGGACGCAACACCCCCAAAATTATTGGCCCAAGGTTCCCTGCCGGCTTTCAAATGGCAGTTCTGGCAATTCATCCCGTTCTGTTTCCGGCTGATGCTGCCGACAGGTCCGAAATACCACGACGTCCGGGTGATGAGGGCCATCCCATAGCGAATCAATTCACCACTGGGTCCTGCCGGCATCATAGCACTATCCGGCCCCCGCCAGAGCTTAGGAGCATCGGCATTTGCAGGAACGTTCACCGGTGTCGTCTCCTGCATTTTCCTGATTTGGGCATCATTTCTCCTGACCACCAGCTCCCCGCCTACCAATGTTGCCAGCATAATGGAGACTGCGGCAGCCATTGTACTGTTTTTCATCAGCCAGCAAAGCAGTACGTACAGCCATGCTCCTGCGCCCTACCTACTGCCCAGACGCCCGAAGGCATAGGTTGAATGGACGGAAGTATGCCGGCAACCCATTCACTCTTGACAGCAGCGCCATCCTGGTTGAATTTCGTTCCGGCAACAGCGCTATAGACCGTGAGGGCTACGTCACAGACACAAAATAATACCCCGCTGGCTTGCAGATCCCGAATACCGATCTGTACAGCACCTAGACCCGGCACTTTGAAATCGTCCGGCTTTGTCTCCCAAAAGGGGTTTCGGGTGGCGGGCGCAGAAGTGCGCGGATCATTGATCTTGAACATCTCCCCCAGTTTGTACTTTGACCATAAGCTATCTCCAAGGGCGTAGGGTACGGTGTCGTGACGTAATACAACGACGACGCTGCAGTCCTTTTCGTCCGTCCCGGTGCCTTTATTCGTCAGCAGATATACTTTCGGCCATGCAAAGGTCAACATCTCTTTCGGCTCCGTAGCATCGAAGACGATCCTATGCTTCCCCTTGATGTTGTTCTTGAACCACTCATCCGGGTCCGATAAACCCATACCCGGAGAGTCGTTTTCGTTAAGAACCCCAGGGGCTGCCGCTAGCGGTAGATTACTTATCCCAATAAGCGCAGCAGTGCCGGCCAGCTTTCCCAGGAAATCACGCCTGTTTGCCAACCTGTTTTGATGGATTGTGCTCATAAGAGTGCATTTTTGAGGTTTGAAATAGATTAGTGGGGCGGATTCCAGCGACAAGCCGGGGAATTGAGGTCTAAGAGAAAAGCACCTGAAGAATTATTAAATTACGAAAAATATTAATAATAAAAAAGAATTATATGCCCCTGCTACGCCCTCTGTCCCATGGTATGATTTTTTCATATGTTCGCTAAACGCAACCATGTTCCAAAAATTATACAACCACCTCGAAGAGATAAATCGTAATACGCAAAATTCTAAGAATACGCTTCTGCATGCCGAAGAATGGGCAGGAAAGATGAGTGAACAGCTGGAAACCATCAATTCCAGCATATTATCCCGAAAGCGTTCCAGAACATCACTTAGGTTATTGACTGCTACCCTTTTCATTGCCGGCCTGGGAACCATCATGATCGTTCTCCTGGTTTGGCATTCCTTCCAGTTTTCACACAGCCTACGGGTGTCCCTCGACCGGAACGAGGAAGCTTCACACGCAGCCAGTGTTGCCTTCACCAGTTACCAGGCGCTGGCACAAAAGCAAATGGACATGCAAGCCGAGGCAGTACGGATGGATTCACTGGTGGAACAGCAATCCCAAATGATAAAGGAATTGAGGCAACTGAACAAGGTGGCAGTTCGCGCTCTTATTCATCTTAAAAAGACCGTAGATCAACAAAAGGTAGACGGGCAGGCTGCCATGCCCCTAAACTAAAGTCACCCTCCTAATGACATAATGCTATGGACGAAATGTGAAAACGGTGAAATCGCTTTTGATGCCTTCATTTCCGCCTATCTTTGTTATACCTCCCATCGATCCTTCAATCCACTACTGCTAAGGAAACTATCTCATTAATCAGCACCCTGCCATCTATCAATCCGAGTCAATGAGGAACAAACTTTTTTTTTACATCTTCTTATTTAACCTGATCGTCTTTTCAGCCACCGCCCAGGACCTGAGCCGGCGCGACGCCGACTCGATGTTGCATGCACTGAGAACGGCGGGTGAGGACACTGCCCATATCCGCCTGTTATTACGGCTGGCAGAATTCGAAATGTTCAAGCCCGGTGAGCGCAAGGCTGACCTGGACAGCGCTGACGGGTTTATCCGCCAGGCCAGGGCGCTGAATGCCGTTGTAAAGTCCCCGGAAGACGACGGATATATTATCCTGGAACAATCTTATCTGGCAAATGAATATAAAGACCGGGCAAAAGGAAGGCAGCTGCTGGAAGAGGCTATCCGGATATTGGATAAAGGGAATAACCATTTTCTGCGGGGAAAAGCCTATTCTGCCCTGGCCGGCTATTTTGACATCAACAACTCACTGGAGGTCCCCGACAGAATGCGTGCATTCAAGCAGGCTATCGCAGCTTTCAAAGATGGAGGCTACATCATGGAGGAAGCCTACGCATATAAGATGCTGGCTGAGACAGATTCGTCTGTTGAGGGGACAGAGCAGGCGCTCAACCAGTCGCTGTCGCTTTATAATTCCATCCATTACACCCAGCTGCAGGGGGTATATGACCTGTTTGCCTCACTCTATATATTCAATGGTAATTTTCCGGAAGCCTTGAAATGGGGATTGAAAGCTTTGAAAACGGCCGAAACAGTTGGGGACTCCTCGATGCAATTGTGCACGATCAACAATCACATCGCCATCATTTATGAGCTTCACCGCGATTCAGTCAATGCCATCAAATATTTTACGGAGGCCCTTCGAATAGCAGAAAGGTTCGACGACAAGCAAACCATCTACCTGCTGACGCATAATATAGCCAGTATCTATTTCAACCTGCAGCAGCCCCTTCCTGCCAGGGACCTCCTCCAGCATATTCAGGAAAGATACGGCCCACCGGATAAAGGATCCGTCATCACCTACTACCAGTTTGTCAGCGACGCTCTAAAAGTATACACTTTATCGAAACAATTCCAGCGCGCCGAACCTTACTATCGTCAACTGGCCGGCATAAAGAATGAAGATCAATTTCCCAAAAACAACCTCAGCGATTTCTATGTAGACATCCTGGATTATCTTTTGGCTTCAGGACAATACATCCGTATGCTGCCCTATTTAGAAAAGGATGAGGTCGTGGCAAAAGCTTACGGAAATCCCAGAAATCTGGCCAGGCTTCATAAACTTTGGTTTTCCTACGACACATCACGACGTGACTATAAGTCCGCCGTAGACCATATGCTGCAGTACGACGCGTTGTATGGAACCATATATACGCAGGCTAAAGATCGCGCAATCAAAGAATTACAGGTCGAGTTCGATACGAAGAAAAAAGAAGACCAGATCGCCCTGCTCAATAAAGAAGCGATGCTTGAGAAAGCCCATGTAAAGCAGGCCAACCTCGTGAAAGATTTTACCTTATGCGGGATCCTGCTGACGCTGGTCATTGCAGGTCTGCTGTTCCGGCAAAACAGGCTGAAGCAAAAGAACAACCGGATCATACTCCATAAGAACGAATTGCTTGAACACCTGGTGACGGAAAAGGAATGGCTTCTGAAAGAAGTGCACCACCGGGTCAAGAACAATCTCCACACCGTCATCAGCCTTTTGAGGTCCCAGGCGGCCTATCTGAAGAACGACGCACTAAAAGCCATCGAGAACAGCCAGCATCGCATCTATGCCATGTCAATGATCCATCAAAGACTATATCAATCCGATGACATCAAAACCATTGAGATCTCCCACTATCTCTCTGACCTGATACAATATTTATCCGATAGCTTCGGACCTCCCGCCAATGTTCGAATCCGGACGCATATACAACCGTTGACACTGGATGTCGCGCAGGCCGTCCCGATCGGTCTTATCATCAACGAAACGGTGACCAACGCCTTTAAATACGCTTTCCCTTTCGACATGCACGGAACCATCACGATCGAACTTTCACAAACGGGGCCCCTGGTACAATTGATGGTGGCAGACAATGGCATCGGCCTCAGCCATGATCCTGTCCATACCAATACCGAATCACTGGGGATCAAGCTGATAATGGGATTGGCCAGGGACCTGAAAGGTCATGTCCGTTTTGAGACCGACCAGGGCACCAGGATAACGTTCAAATTCCCGGCAGATCCATTTGATACCATGTCAATGACCGAATATTCCAGTGTAGCCGCGACGTCCCCTTCACAGCTCCCGCACCGGATCCCAGAATAGATCTCTAAACCCGACAACCTTGTCTCCAACCACCTCGACACCCTCCTTTATCAGCAGCTGCCGGCGGAAACTTTGATGCCCGCCAGATAAATGTCCGGTACTGTTAACCACCCGTTGATAGGGTATCGTTTTCCCTCCTTTGACCGGGAGCCCCATGGCCCTTCCCACCATCCTGGGATTCGGAAGGTTCAGTGCCTTGGAGATCGCCCCATATGAAGTAACCCTTCCTTTTGGTATCTGCCTTACGAGATCATGAATGAGATCGATCATGGATCCGGCTGCTTCTTTTTCCCCGGATGGTTTTACAGCAACCAACCTTGCCTTTTTAGACACCGGCTTGTCCTTTGCTATTTTTTTCATTACAATTCCTTTAACGGATCCCAAAACAATTGTTTAAAATCCACCACTTGGTTGTCCTTTACCACTACTCCTTCCTTTTCCAGCATCTGCTGCATTTTCTCCGGAGGGTTATAATGATGCCGGCCGGACAACAGCCCCTGCCTGTTCACCACCCGGTAAGTAGGCACCGGATCCGGGGCATTGGCGCCTGACAACATAGCCCACCCCACCATCCGGGCAGACAGCCTTGTGCCCAAGGCTGCAGCAATAGCGCCATAGGTCGATACTCTGCCCTTAGGTATCTGTCGTACAAGATCATGGACGAGGTCGAAGAAAGAGTCATCCTCCTTACCGGAGGGTTTTACACGCTTCAGCATATCCAAATTTAAGCAGGTTTCTCAGTCAAAGCTTCCAGCACCTCTACATTCGCATCTTTTTCCCCGCCGGCAAGTTGGACCTCATGCCTGCCCACAAATCTATCTTTACACCATTGCAGCACTTTTCCAAAAGCAGGATATGCAGCAATCTGTTCGTCCAGCCAGGCGATCGCTTTATCCCTGCCTTGTATCCTCTCCATCGCCCAGGCAGTTACCAATGCATTCGAAGGGATAAAATTTCTGACGGTATTATCCACCCGCGGCACGAAGACGAGGATCCTGCGCAATAGTTCCCCGGACTTCCTTCCGCCGGAAATATATTCCATCCAGTCTTCCAGGCGACTGTCAATCTCATCGTCATATGGCTTCCCCACACCCAAATTTTCAGGCCACAACCTCGCCGCTTTTATGTACTCCGCCGCTTTTTTATGATCATTACTGCCAAGCGCCTCTACCGCCTGCATCAGTTTGGTTTCACGGTATAATGTCCGGCCTTCCGTTGCGCCCTCGAAAGGAATGATCTCCAACTTTGAAAGTACCCCATCCGCATCCCTGTACCTTTTATTCAGTAAAAGGGTTTTGGCATATACCATACCCATTATATATTGATCCCGGTGCCCCCTATAGAATGCCCTGGTAATTGCCAACGCCTCCGCAGGCTGGCCGTGGTCCATATGATATTCAGCCAGCAATTTATGATACCTCCATTGTTCCTTGTCCAATGACAACGCACGCTGAAGATCCTGGAGGCACTGGGCACTATCCTGTTTAAAGATCGCAGCCCGTACAGCATAGAAAGGAGCGTAGTCCGGCGAGCTCCCACAAGCCATCAACAGATGCCTGCATTCATCCACCCTGTTCCTGTCTTTGTAAATCAACGCCAATTGATATTTCAACCACCAGTCGTCCTGGCTTTTCAGGAGGGCTTCCAATACAGCCCCCGTCTCGCTCCGGAAAGGGAATGCAAGCGCAGGATCGATCCGGGAGCAATCCACCTTCTGCCCCCGTAAAAAGCCCAACCAGTACGCAGCTTCAGTCGAGCCTGTGTCCATAGCAAATAATTCTTCCGCCTCCCGTATATAGCCCGCATTATAGTACCATACGGCCAGTTCCGTGTAAGTTTCGTGGGGAAGCTCACTTCTAATTAAAGACCTGAACTGCGCTTTGCCGGCTTCCGTTCGCCCTCCCAGGTACCCTTCAAACCTCGCAAAATGATTCAGTGGATCGCACCCAAGGATAATACGCAAGCGCTCCGATGCATTTAAAGTATCCCCCAGATACCTGTAAGCCACCGCTTCCAGCATCAACGCATCCATATTAAAACGGTTAAAATCGGTTGCTTTTTGAGCATACCGGATCGATTGTTCGTACAGTTTTTCCTTCCCGGTCAATTTGGCCAGGCCCGTATATGCCGCGCTCCTGTATTCCTGCGTCAGTGCGGCGATGCTGTACCCGTCTTTTGCATCAGCTGTATGGTTCAGCTGATCGTTGATCACCCCATAATAATAATTAGCTTCCCCGGAAACTCCATCTACCTGCAACGCCCGCCTTATTGTCGCCAATGCATCCTCGTATTGCATTTTCCTGTACCGGAGCACCGCCATTTCCACCAAAGCGGGCAAGAAATTCCCATCCTTTTCCAGCGCTTTCTGCAAATGCTGTCCTGCCTCCGCATACAACTTCTGATCCATCAGTTCCCTTCCCCGTATATATTCCCCGTACGCATCGTTCCAATTAAAATCCTTAGGTGTCTCCAAGGGACGGCGTAATACCCCCGCCGAAGGATCTGCGTCATAGACCATCCTGTTACCACCCAACGTCGCACGGAAAACACCGCCCTCAAACCTGACGGAATCTCCAAATGTCTGCAACGGCTCTAACCGGACCTTGCTGCTATAAACCAGCTTGTCCCCCACGCTCACCTGCAGGGAATCGTCAATCTTTTGCGCTGCAGAAAGATAGACCTTCAGCCAGCCATTTTCATTTTTTATATTCAAAGCCCCATAAGCATTCGCTTCTACCATCCCTTTAATGCCGGATACAGGATACCAATACTCCGTCCAGGTATCTGTCGCAAAAGGGGCAAAGCCGATATGCTTGAACGGTGTAAAACTGCTTCCAGGCGCATTCTGGTTAAACAGCCGCCCGGACTGCATTTCCACATATTGCCCATTTGTATCCGTAAGCATTTTCTCCCAGATCATTCCCTGCTGCGACAATCCCCATATCCATATTTTTTTCCCCGCCTTGTCATCATAAGTACCATATCTCACCATCCCATCATCCTCGTCATGATAGTAGGCCCCGAAAAAGTGCGTAAGCTTCCCCAACACGTGATAGGACTTATAGCCGCCGAAATCATTCTGCTCATAAAAATTAATTTTTTTACCATTGTCTTTGTTTATGGGCCAGTCCGCATATTCGCCCTCATGACCGATGTAATGCGTTCCGGGAAAAATGAATTCAAGCCCCCCTTTTGACTTCATGCCAAGGTTCATCCAATGGTAGTAAGGCTGCGACAAAGGAGTATGGTTGTACCAAAATGACCGGGTGGTAAAAAATGCCTTATCCTTAGGCAGGTTTATTTCAATTCTCCACTCGCTGCGCGTCAGCAGATCCAGCGTACCTATGACGCAGCTGACGCTGCCATCATTGTTCTTATACGTGGCATAATCCACCGGCGCCGCGCAGCTGGGCGCGTGTCCGATGATGCCATAATTCGCCTCCAGCCCCCCGCTCGTCCAGGGACCGCGCATTGCCACATCCCTGAATTTCACTGCACCATTATAATAGATAAATGACCTGCCAGTCTTATTTTCGATGGCCGCCCAGATCTTTCCGCCTACTTCCGGCAATATCAACACCGTAATTAGATCATTACGCAGCTCCACCACCTTCCATTGCTTCTGAACAGGCTTATTCGTAAACCCGTCAAATCTAAAATAAGGGTAAACTGGAGAAAGCAATGCCACCGGATTGGGATCCGAGTAGGGATATGTGGTGAACATTTTCATATACTCCCTCACGCTTGCCTCCTGCTGGGAAAAAGCCAAACCCGCACGGAATAACAAAATTATCAGAGCAGTCAGTCTTTTCATTTTTTTAATATTTTTCGCCGACCGACCGGCGCTTACCTCCCCTCGAAATATGGCTTCTCATCATCCGCCTCCTTTTCCTTCTGCTGCCAGTAGGCCAGCGTCACAGTATGCCCTTCCGGCGTCTTCAACAATCTTCCGAAGATGGCATTCACCGGGTTGAACATCACGTCCGTCACACCGACAGTAAAAGTCGCTGGCGGGGACGCAGCCGCCGGAGCAGCCCCCTCCACCGGAGCAGCCACCTCTCCTGGCACAGCTGCCGCCACAGCTCCCTTGGGGGGAGGGCTCACTACCACGATCACCGTATACCTGTTGTACTCCAGGATGCGCCGCAGGAAATCCACCCTCTCCGGGGGAACATTCTTCTCCACGATGGCGCATTTGACCCCGTTCAGCTCCTCGAATAAATGATTTTGATTGATAGCCATATCCTATAATCCTATGCTCAATGAATAAATGTAGTCGTAGACCCATCCCATCAGTCCTGTCATGATGATCCCCGCCACACAAATCAGGAAGGCTAGATTGGGCAAAAAAGGGATTGTTAGTTTTCCGATCGGCTCCGGCTGGCTTTCCATGAAGATAGCTTTTATCACCCGCAAATAGTAATACAGTGAAATGACCATATTCAGCGCGGCAATGCCGATAAACACATAATTGCCTTTCCCCACCCCTGCCATCAACAAAAAGAATTTACCAAAAAAACCCGCCGTAGGGGGAATGCCCGCCAGGGAGAACAATGAGATCGCCATTACCCAGGATAGCAAAGGGTTGGTGGCGTATAGTCCTTTGTAGTCGTCGATGCCTTCCTTCCCCGTCTGCGCGCTGATGAGCGATACGACGCCAAAAGCGCCCAGGTTGGAAAAAATATAGACAAGGATAAAATAGATCACGGACGCATCTCCTGTCCGGGAACTGCCGGTGATGCCGGCAAGTATAAACCCTGACTGTGCAATGGAAGAAAAGGCCAGCAGCCGCTTGAGCTTGTCTTGGCGCAGGGCGAACAGGTTGCCTGTCACCATGGTCAGTATCGATAAAAGGACCAATATCCTGTACCAGTTGGCGGCCAATGGCTTAAAGACGGTATACAGCACCTGGATAAATACGAAGAACACCGCGCCCTTGGAGATGACGGATAAGTAGGCGGAGACCGTAACGGGAGAACCTTCATAGACATCGGCCGTCCATAAATGGAAGGGGACGACGGAGATCTTAAAAGCAAAGCCTGATAAGAGAAGAATAAAGGCAAAGAGCTGGAAGGCGCTGCCATCGAGGCGTTGGCCGATGGTATCAAAGTCCAGGGTCCCTGTGGCGCCATAAAGCAGGGAAATGCCAAATAAAAGCAGGGCGGAGGAAAAGGCAGAGGACATAATAAATTTCATTGCGGCTTCCGAAGATTGCCTTTTTTCCAGATCGAAGCTGGAGAGGGCAGCCAGGGGGATGGTGGATAGCTCAAGTCCAAGATAGAACATCAGCAGGTTGCCCGCCGAGATCATGAAGAAAAACCCTACCAGGGTAGCCAGCAATAACAGATAGAATTCCAGCACCTGCCGGTGGCCCTTCAGCCAGTCATATGCCTGAAGCGAGATGATAAGCGTTCCCAGGTTGAGTATATTCTTTTCCAGGACCAGCAGCTTATTTGTATGGAACATGCCACTGAACAAAATGGAGTCCTGACAGCCAATGAACCCCAGGATAAAATTCGCCAACAGCAGCCCGTTAACGAGGTTGAGAATGACGGCGGTCTTATACTCCGTCGCCCCTACTTTTATGAATAACAGAAGGAAGATGATGCCGGTGACGATCAATTCCTGCCGCAACGAGAAAATAAAGCCAGCCCACATAGATTAGTTCATTTAATGATGGATGTTTTTTCGGCATGATCCATGATCGATCCAACGCCGGATGCCAGCAGGTCGTTCAGCCAGAAAGGCGCAACGCCGATGGCAATAATGCCCGCACCCAACAAGATGCCCGCCAGTTTCTCATTCCATGTCGCGTCGGCAAGTCCGTTATATTGCGGTTCTCTCACGGGCCCCATGATCACTTGCCCTGTCGCCCGAAGGATATACACCGCCGTGATCACTATGGAAGCGCAGGCCAATATCGTCGCCAGGCGATACATTTCGCCGGCATGCTGCCAGGATCCCATGAAAACAGTGATCTCGGCCACAAAACCGCTGAGGCCGGGCAATCCCAGTGAACATAGACCTGCGATCACGAATATGGTGGAAATGAAGGGCATTATTTTCAGCAGGCCGCCCAACCGACCGACCAGCCTCGTATGCGTCCGGTCATAGATCATCCCAATGGCGGCAAAGAAAAGCGCCGTCATCAGCCCGTGAGAGATCATCTGCATAACAGCGCCTGCGATTGCCGTCCTCGTCAGCATGCCAATCCCCAGCAGGATAAAGCCGCAATGGCTGATGGACGAATACGCGTTGATATATTTCAGGTCTTTCTGCATCATGGTCGCAAAGGCGCCATACACGATTGCTATCGTCGCCAGCAGGATGATGAGGGGTGAATATTCCCGCGCAGCGTCTGGCATAAGGAACACCGCCACCCGCAGACAACCGTAACCTCCCAGCTTCATCGAAATACCCGCCAGGAACATCGACGCGGCCGTCGGCGCGGACGAGTGACCGTCAGGCACCCAGGTATGAAAGGGGAACAAAGCCGTAAAAATGCCGAAGCCGGCAAATAAGAAGGGAAAGAAGACCCGTTGCACTTCCGCCGGAAACTGCATTTGCGAGATGGTTACCCAATCAAAAGTATGCGGCCCGCCTGCGCCACCTGTGTGATAGTACAACCCCAGCAACCCGATGAACACCAGTGCCGATCCACTCGTCAGCATCAACGCCAGCTTCATGGCGCTATACTCCTTTTTGCCGCTGCCCCACACGCCTATCAGCAAAAATTTCGGGATCACCGAAACCTCCAGGAAAAAGAAAAGCGTAAAAAGGTCGAGCGAAAGAAAAAAGCCATAAGCGCCTGCACTTAGAAAGAGCAGTAAAGTAAAAAATTCCTTGCTCATCGTTTTAATGCTCCAGGATACTAATATCGCCGCCTCCATGACTATGGCCGTCAGCAGGATCATAGCAACGGAGATCCCATCCACGCCGATGTGATACCAGATATTCAACGGCAGGTACCAGGCATGCCGATACTCGAACAGCATAGCAGCATCGTTGCCGGCAGCGCGTTCTTTCCAGTATAAGGCCAATAACCCGAAGGACAGCACCAATTGCACCGAAGCTCCGGCAAGGGATACCCAACGCACCCGGTTGAGACCCCTGCAAAACAGTACGGCTACCGCCGTGATCAATGGCGCCAGGACCAGCAATGATAAGTTCATGTGTATATATAAATAAATAAAACCGCTAATGCCGCTACTCCGGCAAAAAAGTACAAGGCATAGTCCTGTACCCTCCCCGATTGAAATCCCTTTATCCGGGCAGAGATCCTTGCAGTCACCCCTGCAAGGAGATTCATAAACCCGTCCACGATATTCCTGTCGATCCACGCCGCAGGCCTGCCGATGAAATTGAAAATAATTTTTTTCGTAATAAAGGAATATACTTCGTCGATATAAAATTTATGGTAAGCAAATTTATACAGACCGCCAAGCGCGGCTGCCGCCTTTGCAGGCCGGGCGCTCTCTTTCTGGTAGAAAAAGCCGGCCAGCAGCATACCCAGTAATGCAAGCATTACCGGGGCGATCGCAAAACCACCAATTCCCTGGCCTTTCCCCGGCGCGCCATCATAGGTCACCCATCGGGAGAATGGGACGAATCCGGCGAATATCGCACCCGCAGCAAGTATCACCAGCGGGATCTTCATCGTAAGAGGCGCTTCCCCATGATGACTGCCAACATCTTGTGACTGCCGGCGCCAAAAAACGGAAAAGTAAAGCCTGAACATGTAAAAAGCCGTCAGCCCCGAAGTAAACAATCCGACGGCAAACACGAATTTATTGGCATGAAAGGCCGCCAGCAGGATCTCTTCCTTACTAAAGAACCCCGAGAAAGGCGGAATGCCGGCAATCGCCAGGCAGGCGATCAAAAAGCAGCCATGCGTCAGCGGGAGAAGCTTCCTCAATCCTCCCATATCCTTCATTTCATTGCTATGGACCCTATGGATGATCACACCCGCGCAGAGGAAAAGCAAGGCTTTGAAAAAAGCATGGGTAAAAAGATGGAACATGGAAGCCGTATATCCCAATGTGTTCTCTTCTCCGGCAGCCTGAAAAGTACCCAATGCAAACATCATATACCCTATCTGCGACATCGTCGAATAAGCAAGCACCCGCTTGATGTCCGTCTGCACGCAGGCGACGATGGCCGCAAACAACGCAGAGAAGGCTCCCACATAAAGGACGACCCGTAACACTGCGGGATCAGCGAACATATACACCGGGTACAGCCGCGCCACAAGATATACGCCGGCCACTACCATCGTTGCGGCATGGATCAGGGCTGAAACAGGCGTAGGTCCTTCCATCGCATCCGGCAGCCAGATATGCAGGGGGAAGAGCGCCGACTTGCCCGCCCCTCCGATAAATACAAGCACCAGCCCCCAGGACAGCAGGGAAATGCCCAGGAAAGACGCCCTGGTAATACTTGCCAGCTGCGGGGAAGGACCGGTGAGCCGCTGGATCAACGTATGAAAATCCAGCGTCTCCGCGTGGAAAGACAGGATCAATATCCCGACAAGAAAACCCAGGTCGGCAAAACGGGTGACGATAAAGGCCTTTTTAGCCGCGGCGACAGCCGATGGCCGGTCGAAATAATACCCAATCAGCAGGAAGGATGAGCAACCCACCAGTTCCCAGAAAATATAGATCTCGAAGATATTCCCTGACAGCACCAGCCCCAGCATGGAAAAAGTGAAGAGACCGAGAAAAGCATAGTAAGTGCCGAATCTCGTCTCCCCTTTCATATACCCCAGGCTAAATACATGCACCATCAGCGAAACGAAGCTGACCACCACGATCATCATCACCGAAATAGGGTCGAGGATAACGCTCAGGTCGATAGAAAGCCCCGGGGAAAAAGTCAGCCAGGTCACCTTCAGCGGAGTGATGAGCCGGCAGGCCCCATCTGACAGGCATGCAGCGAAGTACCGGTAAGCCGTCCACAGCGACAAGCCGGTGGAGATCAGCACCGCGCCTGTTCCGATTATGCCGGAAAGGCGCAGGAGAGACTTCCTACCGAACAGCCCCAGAACAACAAAGGCGGCCAGCGGCAACAAAGGGATCAAGGCTATATAAGCATCGTTTGGCATATTCGCAACATTCAGAATTTCATTTCATTGGCATCCTCCACATCGATGGACCGAAGGTTCCTGTATAGATTGATAATGATCGCAATAGCCACCGCCGCTTCAGCAGCGGCAATGGCGATGATAAACAAGGAAAAAAAAACACCTTCCAGTTTCTCCGGGTACAGGTATTTATTAAAAGCGATAAAGTTGATATTCACGCTGTTCAGGATCAATTCCACTGACATCAGCATCGTGATCATATTTCGTCTCGTAAACAGGCCGTACATGCCGATGAAGAAGAGCGCAGTGCTTACAAACAGGATATGGCTCAATGGCACCTGGTTCATTTGTCTTCCGGTTTTGTTTTAATTGCAATGACGATGCAGCCGATCATGGCTGCCAGCAACAGGATGCTGATCACCTCGAATGGCAATACGTAGCCATGCTCAGAAGTGCTGAGCATTTGCGCCCCGATATTCCCCACACTTGCATCGATGGTCCCTTGCCCGACAGGGTGAAAACCATATCGCCGTATCATAAGCCAGGTCAGCATAAAACCCGCGCCGGCTGCCAGGACGGAGAATATAGCCCTGCTACGCACCGGCGCCGGCAAGTCCTTCCCCGATTGTTGTGTGAGAAAGATGGAAAAGATGATCAGCACGACGATTCCGCCGACGTAGACCACGATCTGGACGGCCGCAATAAATTCCATCTGCAGCCAGAAATACAATCCGGCAATGCCCGTAAGGGAGAACAACAGCCAGATAGCCGAACGGAATATTTTCCTGGAGGCCACGGCCAACAGGCCTGCTGCCAGGATAAAAAAGGAAAGTATATAAAAAACGACAGCAGACGCACTCATTATTCAACGCCCTCTCTGATTTTAGAACCCGGTTTATTTAATTTTTTAGTCAGCTCGCTGCGGTCATACACACTATGCTCAAAATTCTGCGCCATCTTGATGGCGTCGGTGGGACAAGCCTCGATACATAGGTTACACATCGTGCAAAGCTCCAGGTGGTAAATAAAAGTATCGAGCGCCTTTTTCTTTTTCCCTTCCGGCGTCATATCGAATTTAGTGATGATCTTGATGGTCCCGTTGGGGCAGGCCAGCTCACAAGCCGTACAGCCCGTGCAGGCATGCTCATTCTTCTCGTCATGCAGCATGACCACTTCCCCGCGAAACCGCTCCGGCAGCTTCATTTCCTCCTTGTTATCCGGGTACTGCTGCGTAATGATCTCCTTGCGATGGGTGAAATAGTAGCCTGTCAGCCGCATCCCTTTTAATAGGGAACGCACCGCGCCAAACACATCCGATATATATTTCTTTAAGAACATTTTATTAAAAATGCCATCCTTCGATGGCGATCAAAGTCATCAACAGCAGGTTGACCATGCTGATCGGCAACAGATACTTCCACTCCAGGTTCAGCAGCTGGTCGATCCGCAGCCGGGGAAAAGTCCAGCGAAACCACATGATCACGAAGATCAGGAAAAAGGTCTTGCCCATAAACCATAGGGAGGATGGGATATAATCCATCACCTGGTTGAACCCCGTCCAATGACCAATGTGCAGGGGCATCCAGCCCCCCAGGTACAAAGTGGCGGCTATCGCGCACACGATAAAGATGTTCACATACTCGGCCAGGAAGAACAGCGCGAATTTCATCCCGGAATATTCCGTATGAAACCCGGCGGTGAGCTCCGATTCCGCCTCGGCCAGGTCGAAAGGCGCACGGTTAGTCTCCGCCGTGACAGCGATGATGAAAATCACAAACGATAGAAGGGCAGGGATATGACCTTTGAACAGCCACCAGCCATCCTGCTGGGACGCGATGATATCCTGGATACGCAGGCTTCCTGTCAGCACCACGATAGAGATCACCGAGATCCCCGCGGACAATTCATAGCTGACGATCTGGGCGCCGCTGCGCATGGCGCCCAACAGCGAATATTTATTATTGCTGGCCCAGCCGGCCATGAGTATGCCGATCACGGAAAGAGAGGAAACGGCGGAAATATATAACACCCCGATATTGAGGTCCCAGATCTGCGTTCCCTTGGCAAAGGCCACCGGGGCCAGTATCAACATCGCTACGATAATGACCACGAAGGGCGCCAGGTTGAACAGGAACTTGTCCGCCCCGTCGGGAGTCAGTCCTTCCTTCATCGCCAGCTTCAGCGTATCCGCCACCGTTTGCAGGGTTCCGCCCGGTCCAACCCGGTTGGGTCCGAGCCGGATCTGCATATAGGCAGAGACCTTTCTCTCCATCAGCACCAGGACCAGGCCCAGCACCGCAAACAGGCTGATCGCACAAATCCCCACGATCAGGGACTCCACCAGCAGGACAACTGTCGGATGGAACATGCTGTTTAGCCAGGCATCAATGGAATGGGTTATATTTTCTATGCTAAGCATATCGTTAATATTCTCTCTCCTTGCAGCTTGAGGCTTGCAGCTTGAGGCTTGCAGCTTGCAGCTCAAAACTATCTGTCTATGTCCGGTATCACCAGATCCAACGTCCCCATGATCGCTACCAGGTCCCCTATCTTATATCCCCTCGCCATGTGGTCCAGTGCGGAGAGATTGGAAAACCCGGGACTTCGGAATTTGATCCGGTAAGGCGTCGTTCCACCTTCGCTGATGATGTATACGCCGAATTCACCCCTTGCCGTCTCCACCCTTGAATAAAATTCTCCCTTGGGCAATTTCAGCACTGCTTTCGTCTTTGCCTGGAATTCCCCTTCGGGGATATTATCGATCAGCTGTTCTATTATGGACAGCGACTGGCGCATTTCCTGCATGCGGACCATATAACGGGCGAAACAATCTCCCCCCGTCGCAGTCACCTCTTCAAATTGCAACTGCCCATACACTTCATAGGGATATAATTTCCGTATATCACAGCTCACGCCACTGCCCCTGGCGGTAGGCCCCGTGCAGCCGTAGGAGACAGCACTCTCTGCAGACAGGTAGCCGATGCCCTCCATTCTGCTCTTAAAGATAACATTTCCCGTCACCAGCTCATCATACTCGTCTATCTTGGTACGGAAAAAGCGGATGAATTCCTTCACTTTTTTCTGAAAATCAGGGTGCAGATCGGCCATTACCCCGCCGGGTACCATATAATTCATGGTCAACCTGGCCCCGCAGGTCTCCTCCATGATATCGTTGATGGCCTCCCGCTCCCGGAAAGCATGAAAAAAAGGTGTGAGGGCGCCTACATCCATGGCCATTGCCCCCCACCATAGCTGATGGGAAGCCAGCCGGGTCAATTCATCCATCAGAACGCGGATCACTTTAGCCCGGGGAGGCACTTCGATCTGCATTCCTTTTTCCACACACAAGGCACAGCCGTGATTGTTGATATGTGAAGAAAGGTAATCCATACGGCTGGTGACATAAATAAATTGCCGGTAAGACAGGCTTTCACACATCTTCTCGATACTGCGATGAATATACCCGAGGTGAGGTTCGACCTTTTTGATCGTCTCTCCGCTGAGCGTAATGACAAGATGCAGCACGCCATGTGTAGATGGATGTTGCGGGCCCAGGTTGATCACCAGTTCCCCTTGCTCGGTCGTGCCTACTTCCTGGATCATTTTATAGTTTAATCATATTGACCGGGTCCTCGTAGTCCTTCCGCAACGGCCATCCATTCCATTCATCCGTCATGAACAACCTCCGGAGGTCGGGATGGCCCGTGAACACCACACCGAAAAGGTCGAATGCCTCCCGTTCATGAAATTCAGCAGTACGCCAGATGTCGGATACCGTCGGAAGCGATGGATGATCGTGGTCGAGCTTCACCTTCACCACCATCGTATGACGATGGAGAGTCGATGTCAGATGGTAGACCATCGTGAAATGTGTCCGCCAATCAACCGCCGTCACACAAAACAAAAAGTCAAATTCCAACCCCGCGTCCGACCGGAGATGTCGTGCGAACCCTTCCCACCCGGCCGGGTCGACGACTGCCGTCGTCCATTCCGCGCCTTCTTCGAAGGTTGGGGGAAGCAGCAGCGCTTCCAATCTGACTTTTAGTTCTTCCTTGTTCATGAAACGCCTTCCCTTATTTTTTTCTGTAAAGCGATCAATGCATGCAGCAAAGCTTCCGGACGGGGCGGACATCCCGCGACATAGACGTCTACCGGTATCACATGATCCGCGCCCTTTACTACGGAATAAGTGTTGTAGAAGAATGGCCCTCCGCTCGTGGCACAGGCGCCCATGGCTATCACATATTTCGGATCGGCCATCTGGTCGTAGAGTCTTTTCAGAACAGGCGCCATTTTGTTTACAATCGTCCCGGCGATGATGATCACGTCCGCCTGCCTGGGTGTAGCTCTCGCCACTTCAAATCCAAAGCGCGACCAGTCGTATTTCGCCGCAGCCGTAGACATCATTTCAATTGCACAGCAAGAGGTGCCAAATACAAGCGGCCAGAGCGAATTCGATCGCGCCCAGTTGATCACTTCATCCAATTTGGTTACGAGGATGCCTCCCCCCGCCGTCGGGTGCACTTCTCCGGGAAAAGGTTTATCCGCCATATTTTGAGGAACTACATCCATTTCAACGCTCCCTTTTTATGCGCATACAAGAATCCCATAAACAGGATGAACAGGAATATCACGATCTCTCCCAGCGCCGCCATTCCTACTTTTTTCACCGCCACCGCCCAGGGATACATAAAGACAAGCTCCACATCGAAAATGAGGAAGATGAGCGCATACAGATAATATCCGATATTGAACTGGTTCCAGGGAGTGCCCGTGGTTGGGATGCCACACTCATAGGCCTGGCCTTTCTGCAGATTTTTTGTCCCTTTTACGAAAAACCGGGCAACAGCAATTCCCCCGGCTGCAAAGGCAACCCCCGCGAAAAAAAGGACAATTAATGAAGCGCTTCCCATGGGTAAAGGTTTATTTGCCCTGTACTAATATACCGATATTTACCTGGTTAAATCGAAAAAAATCAAATAACTTCGAAATAGCAACCAATGGAACATAAAGCCAGATCGATCCGACCATTCATCGGAGCCAAAGATTTCGAACTGTCCCGCAGCTTTTACAGGGACCTGGGCTTCCAGGAAAGTATTTTGGGCCATAATATGTCCTTATTCACCACAGAGGGTATAGGATTCTACTTACAGGATGCTTACGTCCGGGATTGGATAGATAATTCAATGATCTTTTTGGAAGTGGAAGATGTAGGCCGTTACTGGAAAGAACTATTGGCTTTGGATCTGACAGCTAAATACAAAGGCGTAAAACTAACCCCCATCCGGGAATATGATTGGGGCAGAGAATGTTTTATGCACGACCCATCGGGGATCCTCTGGCACTTTGGCGAGTTTTTTGACTAAAGTATACCCTACCTTTGTCTCTCAATATCAATGGTAATGACCTTTAGCGATCTTAATCTGACCAAACCTTTACTGAAAGCATTAGAAGAGCAGGGTTATCAGTACCCTACCTCTATTCAGCAAAAGACCTTCTCCGTGATCATGTCCGGACGGGATGTATGCGGCATAGCCCAAACAGGGACGGGCAAGACGATCGCCTATTTACTGCCCTGCCTCCGGCAATTGACTTTTTCAAAGAGCAGGACCCCGCAGTTCCTGATCATTGTCCCCACCCGCGAACTGGTCTTACAGGTCGTAACAACAATAAAGGCGCTGACCTCCTATATGACCCTTCAGACGGTGGGGATCTATGGAGGAGTGAATACCAATACACAAAGAACGGAAGTAGAAAAGGGACTTGATATACTGGTGGCTACCCCTGGCAGATTATACGATCTGGTCCTCAGCGGCTCTTTACGACTGAATACGGTAAAAAAGCTGGTGATCGACGAAGTGGACGAAATGCTTAATCTGGGATTCCGTACCCAATTACGCAATATCCTGGATCTGCTGCCAGCCAAAAGGCAAAACCTGCTGTTCTCTGCCACCATTACAGATGAAGTGGACAGGCTGATGGATGATTATTTCAACAACCCGCAGCGGATCGAAGCGGCGCCCACCGGCACCCCGGTGGAAAATATCGATCAAAAAGCATATGAAGTCCCCAACTTCAACACCAAGATCAACCTCCTGGAACTCCTCCTTAACAAGGATCCTGCCATGAACAAGGTCCTGGTCTTCGTCTCGACGAAACAATTGGCGGATCAGCTCTATGAACAACTGTCTGGAAAATTTCCCGGCAAAACAGGCGTTATCCACTCCAATAAAGATCAGAATCACCGGTTTAATACGGTCAATAAATTCAAGACCGGAGAATTTAATACGGTGATCGCCACCGACATTATAGCAAGAGGCCTCGACGTAACCGAGGTGTCCCATGTCATTAACTTCGATATGCCTGATGTTCCCGAAGACTATATTCATCGGATCGGAAGGACGGGAAGAGCCGATCGGAAAGGAATCGCCATCAGCCTTATTACGGAAAGAGATAAAGAGATCCGCGCCGGGATAGAGCACCTGATGAACTTTAAAATTCCTGTCATTCCCTTGCCGGATGCACTGGAGATCTCCGACATCCTGACCGAAGACGAAAAGCCAAAGCAGTATACCAAGGCCATCCCCTTAAATATCCCCAAACCTGAATTTGCAGGCGGAGCATTCCATGAAAAGCTGGAAAAGAATAAAAAGGTCAATGTCGTCGTGCGCCATGCCGACCGCATGCAAAAGAAATATGGCAAGCCTAAGACAAGAGGCGCGAAAAAGAAATAGCCCCTACTTCAGTTTATTCTTCCGGAGCGAATATTTATAAAAATCCTCCACCTTTGTCCTGGCCCAGGGCGTCTTGCGCAGGAATTTCAAGCTGGATTGCACCGATGGATTATCCGTAAAACACCTGATCCGGATCTGCATGCCCAATGCCTCCCAGCCATAGCTTTCCACCAGGTGGTTGATGATCTTTTCCAGGGTCAATCCATGTAAAGGATCATTCGAGGGCTTTTGTTGCTGCATATTCATCTGTTTGAATTACAAATATAAAATTGTAAATTTAGAGAGCATCGGAAAAACATTGAATCTATTACATTTTTAGTTACCTTATCCTCGTCATATGCGCGAAAAATCCTTGGAACGCTTTACAAGCCCAGGCCGTAGCATTTCCAATGCGGAAAATACAGGATCACGGGCGCTCATGCAACGGCGGGCTGCTCCCGTCATACAGATGATGATCCCTCGAGGGGTGGAAAAAGGGACGACCGTGTATATGCTGAACAGGCATAAGTATAAGATTAAGAGGCAGTCCAAGTCGGACCCGGATTATTACTATGTGAAGAGGAAGGGCAAGAATGAAAAAAAAGTAAATAAAAGCGAGCTCTATTTCAAGAAGGACTTACCTGCCAAAAAAAAGCGGGACCGGTCGGACGAGGAAGCCGACACGCCCAAAAAGGCGAAAACTGAGGACAGGGAGAAGGAAGTAGGAGGAAAAGAGGTCGACGACGAAGGGATATTCGGCCCTGTTCAGGAATTCCCGGTGGAGTCGTCTCCTGCTGTAAGACCTGTAGATACTGCACCGAAGAGATTCTTTGGACCGATCATGCCGCCCGGCGGAAATCCATCGATGCCGGCCTTTCAACCGGGGACCGATTTTAATGCCAAGGCGAGGGCAGCCCAGTATCCTTACATACCCGATAGTCACCTCAACAGGAAAATTATTGACATTGTGAATGGCTTGAAGAGGGGTACTATCAAAATGGATAAGACTCCGCACCAGGATCAGCATTTCACCGTCAACAGAATCGCACCCGGCTATCATTTCTATTTGGCCAACGAAGACGCGTCTGTGTGGAAAGTTATTAAGATCTCTGATGGATATGGTTACAGTTGGACTTGATGAAGGCAATCGGGCTAACGTACATCTCCAACGCCAAACTGGTTCCCCGCACGCACCGCCTTATTTTTATTGAACCGGACTTCCACCATTTTTTCGCTGGCCACATTATTGTTGAACTCATCCTTCAACGTCAAAAGGATTTTACGCGTTTTTACATCTATTACCTCGCCGCTGGATGGGTATGCATACCTGCCATCTATACTAAAGGTGATCCATCCGGGCATATCCTGTAGAGGGATCGTGGTCAGCTGCTGATAAGGCGGTATGGCACTAAATACGTGCAATCGCATATTATGCCCATCGCAGACCCATAATTCCTTTTCATCCGGCGTAAGACCGATGCCATGGCTGGGATTGCCGTGTCTCCTCACCGGCCCCGGCTCCCATCCCTCCACCACCACATGGGCGACCTTTGTACCACTTTTCAGATCACCGACCTCAAAACCCAGCAGACTATCCACCGTGGCATAGACCAGGGTTTCTTTGCCATTGATGGTGAAGGGCCGGACATTGTTTTCAAAAGGCCCCACCTTTCCAGTCAATACATGTTTATTTGCGTCCGCAATGTATAGCCAGCGACTGCCAATATCATCCAGGTACACGTTCCCCATCCGTCCGTAAATGGTATTGTGCGCCCTTTTATACACAGTGATCTTTTTAAGGACGTCGCCCGTCCGGCAATCCACCACATTCCAGAAAGTATTCTCCAGGGATGGCAGGTACATGGTAAGTCCATCCGGTGAGATAGCCATCCGATCGCAGCCCCCTTCGAATTTTCTCTCCCATAAGATCTCATCAGTCGTCAGATCAATGCGCTGAAGCCCTTCGAGCGTGCTTATATAGATGCTGTTGAGGGGGATGCTCACAGCGATCCCCTTCACATTGGAAGGCTTGCCGTCCGGATGAAGCCCCCCGGTCCTGATCCTTTTTATAAAGCGATGGTGATCGCGCATGTCAAAAACAAGAACGCCATGCCCGCCGTATCCCAGGTAATCACGAATACCGGGTGTTGCCACATACAGATACTGTTTCTCTGCTGCAGCCGGGCTTTGTGCCTTCACCAGCCGACAGGCGCCAATGAGAAGAAAGAATATGGTCAGCCTGCGATAGAATATAGATCCTGGTATAGTCAATTTCATAGTCTTCGTTCTGGATCAGGTGAAAGGATGGTTCTAAATATACCCAAAAAAAGGCTTCATTTCTCCCTATTTCTATTACGATTTTTCCTAATTTTAATAGAAGGCTGAACTGATCTACCCTTTTACATACCTGCCTTATCTAGTCTAATGACTTTAACAAACGACATCGCCATATCCTCCAATACGTGGCCGTATTCCTGTCAGGGACTCATCAGCCGCACAGCCCGGCAATATCCCAATAAAACCGCCCTCGAATTCAATGGCCAGGCCTTTACCTATCGACAGCTGATCGGCCAGGCCAATCAATTAGCCGGATTATTGCTTGCCCGGAACCTCCAGCCGGAGGACATCGTAGCGCTGATCATGGACCGGTCGCCCGATATGCTGATAGCCATGCTGGCCATCATGCGCACTGGCGCATCCTATCTGCCCATCGATCCTGAATACCCTGAAAGCTTCATAAGATTCATGCTGGAAGATTCCTCCGCCAGTCTCGTGTTTACTTCCCGCAAATACGCTAACCGCTTCCATAGCAGCACAAAAGAGCTATATATGGAGGACTGCAGGAACAAGCTGCAGGACTATTCCGATGAAGATCCTAATACTGTCATTGAAGGCCATAGCCTGGCCTATACTCTTTATACCTCCGGCTCTACGGGCCGCCCCAAGGGTGTTCAGATAGAGCATCATAGCCTGCTTAATTTCCTGGTCAGCATGCAGCAGCTACTGGGGATCAGGCCCGGCGACCGCCTCCTCGCCGTCACCACCGTCTGCTTTGATATCTCGGGCCTCGAGCTTTACCTGCCCCTGGTTGCCGGCGCAGCGCTGGTCCTGGCGGACAGGACGACGGCAAAAGACGCCCGGCTCCTGCTGGATATGATCCGGGCTGAAAAAATCAGTATCATGCAGGCCACCCCTTCCACCTGGAAATTGATGCTGGACGCAGGCTGGGATACACCGCTTCCGCTGAAGATATTGTGCGGCGGCGAGGCCATGACAAAACCCCTGGCCGAAAGACTGACTACCCTGGGACAAAAGGTATGGAACCTGTATGGCCCCACCGAAACCACTATTTGGTCGGCCATCAAAGAAATAAAGCCTTCGGACAAGGTCATCTCCATTGGATGGCCCATTGCCAATACACAGATCTATATCCTTGATGAAAACCTCCTTCCGGTGGCCGAAGGAATGGCCGGAGAGATTTATATAGCAGGTGAAGGAGTGGCGCGAGGATACCTCCGCCGGCCCGAACTAAATACCGAAAGATTTGTCATCAATCCCTTTTCAAAAGACAACAGCTCTAAAATGTATCGCACGGGCGACCTGGGTACCTGGCTTCCCAATGGGCAGATCCTGCTCCACGGAAGGGTCGATGCCCAGATCAAAATAAGAGGGTTTCGGATAGAGCCGGGAGAAATTGAAGCCGCGCTGGTCTCCTATCCGGCTGTCAAAGAGGCCGTGATAAAAGGCAAAGACGATCAGTTGATCGCTTACGTCATTTTGCAACAGCCTGCATCCGAAATCCCGATGATCGCTTCATCGCTGTCGCGTGACCTTCGACAAATGCTGAAAGAGCTGTTGCCGGAGCATATGATACCGCAGTATGTGATCATCCTGGACAAATTTCCCCTGACGTCCAATGGCAAGATCGACAGAAATGCCTTACCGGACCCTTCGCCCGAGGTGGCCAGGGATACGACTTATGCCCCTCCCCGGACGGCGACCGAAAAATTAGTGGCCCATGCCTGGTCCACCTATCTTTCCCAGGACCAGATAGGCCTCCACGACGATTATTTCGATCTGGGCGGCAGCTCGGTTTCCGGCCTGCAGATCATGACCTTCCTGGAAAAAAACACCGGTAAAAGACTACCGCTGTCCACGCTCTTCCGGGCCCCCACCGTAGAAAAACTCTCTGCCTTGCTGGATGCCGATAAGCCTTCCATATCATGGGAACCGCTGGTGCTTATACGACCTGGAGTGGAGAGACCTCCTCTCTACATCCTGCAGGGATATGGCATGAATGTCATTGGGTTTAATAATATTGCGCGGTACATGCATCCTGATCAGCCAGTCTATGGCTTTCAGCCAAAAGGCCTCAATGGCATCGATGAGCCCCATGGCACCATTGAAGCCATTGCCATGGAATATGTAGAGGCGATCCTCCGGGTAAACCCCGACGGCCCTTATTACCTCGCGGGATACTCCTATGGAGGGGTGGTGGCATTTGAGATGGCGCAGCAATTGGTGGCCAGGGGCAAACAGATCGGCATGCTTGCAATCATCGATACCTATACCAATAACATGAAAAACGAACGGGGATGGGCAGCCGCCTTACTACGAAAGGTCTTCCGGCAGTTTCCCAAATTCAGGTTTGTGCTGAAGAATCTGCGCAAATACCCAAAGCCAACCATCGCATACCAGCGTGATTTCTTTACCCGCAAGATCAGGGCCTTCCTCGACCTTTTTCGCTCCTCCCGCGGCCCGAGTACGCCTGAAGAAAGGATAGATGACCAGTATGTCAAAGCGTATGAAAATTATCGCATGCGCCTCTATGATGGCAGCATCGATCTCTTCAGGGTAAAGATCCGCCTCTATTTCCTCGATGACCTGGAATATATGGGATGGAGACCTTTTGTTAGCAAGGAGATCACTATTCATGAAGTACCGGGTGATCACAGCACCTTTCTTCTATCGCCAAACGATCAGGCATTCGCCGCCATCCTGCAGCGCACTATGGATGAGCACATCGCCAAATGACCTACTCCCGGTGTTACTGACGACTTAAATAACCATTCCTCAACAATTTACTGAATTCCGTGATCTCTGCGCGGCAGCCGGTCACTCATGCCGTCGAAATATGTGAATTATGTAAGATTTGCCTGGAAACATATAACAATTGTAGATTTCTTCCCTTCTAATTTTGCCTTTAACTGTTTTAGTGTTAGCGCTGATTAGCAATCCCGTCAAGCCGGGAAAGTCGGTTTAATTTTTCGAAGACCATCACGAGCGGTCATTCCTGGCCGCTCATTCTCTGACTGATTACTCCCATTTCTCCCCCAGCACAAAAGATACCATATAATACACGTCATCCGGGAAGACCGGCTTGGTCATAAAATGCGTAGCGCCCAATCTTTTTAATTCTATTGATTCCTTTACATCCCGGGAGGTCGTATAGACGATAACAGGAATAGGCATAAGCCGTGCGTCCTTCTTTAACTCAACAAGGCAATCCTTTCCGCTCAGGCCTGGCATCCGGAGGTCCAGAAAGATATAATCCGGCAATGGATTGTCGGTATTCCTTAAATATAGCAAGGCTTCCGGGGCATTGCCGGTGGTAATACAGGAGATCGTATCATCCACCTCCTTTGTGGCTTCCAGGAATAATTTCCTGTCATCCTCATCGTCATCCACCAGCATAATGATCATAGCTTATTCTTTTCGTACAATGAAAAGTGCATTCATTGTTCCATAGGCAGGATGATCTGGAAGCTTGCACCTTCTCCCGGTCTGGATTCCGCGGTGATCTCACCGCGATGATTGGACACAATCCGCTGACACAAGGCCAGACCAATACCAGTTCCTTCAAAATGTGAAATTGCATTCAATCGCTGAAATATCTCAAATATCTGCTTCCTGAAATGTGGCTCAAATCCAATGCCATTATCCCGGAAAACGATCTCAAGGTAAGGTTTCTTTCCTTTTAACCCGGCATGCTTCCCGGTCTCTTCTTCCGTCAGAATCCTTGAAGAAATATTGATCAGCGGCGGTACTTCCGCTTTCGCGAATTTAAGTGCATTGCTCAGGAGGTTATAGAACAACTGATTCATCTGAAGGGGCACCGCCTGGATGACGGGCAGGGGATCGTGATGAACCAACGCCTCTTTCTGTTCGATCAGCAAGTCAAAATCATTAATAACATTTTCAAGGACCAGGTTCAGGTCGACGTTTTCAAATATGCTCGAATCCAGGACCTTTGCAAAATTGAGCACGTCCTGGATCAGCGCCGACATCCGTTCGGCCGACGCGTTAATCTTTTGCAGCAACAGCCTGGCTTCATCCCCTACCTCCCGGCTATGCTGCTTATTCAAAATAGCCGCAAAAGTCCTTATTTTCCTCAATGGTTCCTGCAGGTCATGGGAAGCAATGGTCGCATATTGCTCAAGGCTGTTATTGGAATGCGTAAGGGAGATATTGGCATCCATAAGGGAGCTCGTACGTTCCTTTACTTTTCTTTCCAATTCGTCCTCCCTCCGCCTGACCTGTGTAACATCCTCCAGCGCCAGTAAGATCATCGGCTCGGCCGTATCATTCTGAAAGATACGGCTGGCATTCAGATACAGGATGCTATCTCCGGCTCCGTCGAAGCGATGTCTGACCTCGAAGTCCGTGATCCTTCCCTTGACCGTGAGTATCCCGTCCAGCATTGCATGCAGACCTGGCAGGTCCCATTGTCCCTTACCCAGCGAAAAAAAAGATTTCCCCTCTGTATCCTCTTCCGAAGTGTTGAATTTATCATAGTAGGCCCGGTTCGCCGTCTTTACCCTCATCTGCTTATCCAGTACGACCAACGGCTCGCGAATAGTAGCCACAATGGACTCTGCATACTGACGGGCTAAGATCAACTGTTCGTTCCTGTCCACCAGCTCCTGGTTCAGGGTCGTGAGCTCTTCGTTAGTGCTCTGTATCTCCTCTTTCGAAGTTTCCAGCTCTTCGTTCAGGCTTTGGAGCTCCTCGCTTCCGGACAGCAGCTCTTCATTAGCGCTTTGCAATTCCTCATTCACCGCCTCCTGGTCTTCCGTTATGCTCCTCATATCTTCCCGAAGCTGGGCCAGCTCCCTTTCCAGCTGTTCGATACGCAGCCCCTCCACACTGTGCTGCTGCATCGCAGGGTCTGCTTCCACCCCTGTCTGCGGATGGCCGCTGCTGCCCTGTAAAACCATCTCCTCCCGGAAAAGGATCAGGTAATAAGGTTCCACTGTATTTGACAGGGGAGCTATCTCTATCGTCACCGATTGCTTTTTCCCCATGAACAGGAAAGGTATATGCCCCTTAACCTCTGCCTTATTATTAGTTTTTGCTTTGTGCAGGGCATTCCTCAGCTCAAAAGCGAGCCCCTCCCTTGCCATTTTCAGGACATTATGGCTGGGTTTGCCCGGAGACGGCTCCAGCCAGGTGCCCGTAGACCCCCGGAACTGAACGATATCAAAGTGCTCATTCACAACGACACCCGGAGGGGCGTACTTCGTAAGTATCGCCTCATCGGCGCTTTTCTGAAAATCGTCACGGGACGGTTCTTTTCTTATCATATTGGCCATATTACCAGGCGCATTTGTGGCGCGTTCGGCAGTCAAAGGCATCGTTCGCCCCGCCACCGCCTTGCGAATATATAATTTCTCGTGCTTCCCTATCACTGTGAACAGATCGGCGGTAGGAGCTATGGTCTCAGAATTTCCCAGCAGAAGATACCCGTTCGCTTTCAAAGCGTAATGAAACGTCTTCAACGCCCTCTTCTGCAAAATAGGATCCATATAGATCAGCACATTCCGGCAGCTGATGAGATCCATTCTGGCAAATGGCGGATCCTTCAAAAAATTGTGACACGCGAACACGCACATGTCCCGGATGGATTTGTTGATCTGAAAACTTCCGTTCACCTTGGTAAAATATTGCTGTAGCCTGGCTGGAGAGAGCCCTTCGACGTCCCGGCGGGAATATAGCCCGCTCCTGGCTTTTGCTATAGACCGCTCGGAAATGTCCGTAGCAAAAATCTGTATCTTGACGTCTGCCGTCCGGGCGCCCAAATACTCACACAGGCAGATCGCCATGGAATAGGGTTCCTCTCCCGTTGAACAACCTGCAATCCAGATCCGCAAAGGATTGGCCATATCCTTCTCTTTCAACAATTGCGGAAAAATCGATTCACACAAGAAGCTATAGACCTTCGGATCCCGGAAAAAGCTCGTCACCGGGATCAGCAGGTCCTGGTATAAAAGTTCCTGCTCCGACGTATTCTCTTTGAAAAAGGCAAGGTAAGCCTCCACATCCTGTATCTTATTCAGGCCCATCCTCCGGATGATCCGTCTGCGGACCGTAGTTTGCTTATAGTAAGCAAAATCCGTCCCTTTTCTGGCACGCAAAATATACAACAGCTCGCGAAAGGCATTCTCCCTGGTGTGCGGCACCTCCTGGATGCCTTCTGCAAGGCCATTCCTAGAGGTTTCCGCCAGCCGTACCAGCTGCAAAGGGATCTCTTCAGGTGCAAGCACAAAATCCACCACCTCGGCATCGATCGCGCTCTGAGGCATCCCCGGTGAAGCAGTGGATAATGGCTGTTGCGCAAAAGTGAAGCCGCCATGCTCCTTGATCGCCTTCAATCCAAGCGTGCCATCCGTCCCCGTGCCCGACAACACGATGCCGATGGCCTGCCCCTGGTATACCTCTGCCAGGGAAGTAAAAAAGAGATCTATAGGCCTGTTCCTGGCATTGTCAGATAACCGCGGGCTTAACTGCAGCCTGCCTTCGCTGACCGTCAACAATTTGTTGGATGGAATGATATAAATACGACCGGGCTCCATCAGCACATTGTCCGTGATCTCCAGTATCGGTGTGGAAGTTACTCTTTGGAGAATGTCGGGCAACAGGCTTTCATGTGTCGGCTCCAGGTGCTGTACCAGGATAAAAGCCATCGCCGGGTGCTCAGGGATAGCCCTTAGCATTCTCCTGAAGGCATCCAGCCCGCCCGCGGATGCTCCTACCCCCACCACAGGGAAAAGACCCGGCAAAAACGGCAGGCTAACATCTTCTTTTTTAGAATTAGCCATTATTCAATGCTCGATTTGATGGACAAAATGTCGCCGACTAAGGTACACATATACGGTCTATTTCCTGCAGTACCTTCATTAAAGATCCCCTGCCCTCAAATTGAAGTTATTTTCGGAAAATTTCAGTAAATTACCATCAGGCGGTTACAGCTTTTACCAACAAAATGGGTTGATCGTTCCCATAAAATGCACTGATTGGAACTCTATATAAAAAATATGGTCTGCCCCTGCTGCCAGAGGGTGGTGGAGTCTGAGCTGGTTAGACTTGGCTTTCACCTGAGATATGTGGACCTGGGTGTAGCTGATATTGAGGAGACGCTTTCGGTCGCACAGCAACAGCTGGTCCGATCGGCCCTGCGTAAGACAGGCCTTGAGCTGCTGGATGACAAAAAAAGCATCCTCGTCCAAAAAATAATCAATACCATCCGCGATGTCGTCCGCTGCTCCGACGAGCCCCTGGTGTACAACCTAAGCGTACACCTGAGTTCCCTGCTCGGCCACGATTATACTTACATGTCCAATCTTTTCTCGGAAAAACTGGGTACCACCATTGAAAAATTCTATATTGTCCGCAAGATCGAAAGAGTAAAAGAGCTGCTCATCGAGGACGGGCTTACACTTACCGCCATCGCCTACAAGATGCACTATAGCAGCGTAGCCCACCTCTCCAATCAATTCAAAAAAGTCACCAGCCTGACGCCCTCCCGCTTCAAACAGCTGCAGGAGAAAAAATATGCCATGTGGAGCTTCTGACCTGTAAATCATGTAAAACTTCAAAGCGAGGCTTTCGGTATCTTTAGGATCTTTCCAAAGTAGCATCTCTCATGCGAGCCTTTATATCTGGAACAGGTAGCTTTATTCCGGCCGGGATCAGGTCAAACCAGGATTTTGCCACCACTGAATTTTACAATGAACAAAAGGAGCGTATCAAGGTCCACACTGCCGAGATCATAGAAAAATTTCAGCAGATCACAGGCATTGCCGCAAGGCGGTATGCAACGGATGATCTGAACGCGTCCGATATGGCCACTCAGGCGGCCATCGCAGCCATCCGGGATGCGGCTGTTGATCCCGAAACCATCGACCAGATGATTGTCGCCCATAACTTTGGCGACACCCACCAGCATGCATGCCAGTCCGAGGCAGTCCCCAGCCTCGCATCGCGGGTGAAAGGCGCCCTGCGTATCAGGAACCCCGACTGCGTAGCCTATGATCTGCTGTTCGGATGTCCCGGCTGGCTCCAGGGATTGATCCAGGCGGACGCCTATATCCGGGTGGGACTGGCCAGGAAATGTCTTGTCATTGGCACGGAGACCCTCAGCCGCGTCATCGACCCCTATGACCGCGACAGCATGATCTACAGCGATGGCGCCGGCGCGGTGGTCCTCGAAGCCCAAACGGCCCCTGCCGCCACCAACGGCATCCTTGGCGCTGTCAGTCAATCCCATACGTACGGAGAAAGCCAATATATCTCCATGGGGCCCTCCTATAGACCCTCTGCTTCCAATAGGCAATATCTCAAAATGCAGGGACGTAAAGTCTATGAATTTGCCCTTAGGACCGTTCCCGCCGCCATGAAAGCCTGCCTGGACAAAAATGGGATTGAAATAAACGAGATAAGAAAGATCTTCCTCCACCAGGCCAACGAAAAAATGGATGTCGCTATTATAAAAGCTTTCTACCAGCTATATGGCAAACAGCAGATACCCGATGACATTTTACCCATGAACATCCGGGAGCTGGGCAATAGTTCCGTAGCCACCATCCCCACCTTGTTCGATATGGTGAGAAAAGGCCGCTTGCCCGGCCATACTTTATGTCCCGGTGATATCGTCCTCTTTGCCTCCGTAGGCGCCGGCATGAATATCAATGCCGTCATTTACAAGCTCCCAAATTAGTTTGAAGATCAGTACTTTTACCCAAAACTTACATGTGATGATTCGCCAACACCTCATTCCATTTTTAGCCGTGCTTCTGCTGATCCAATCAACTCATGGCCATGCACAAGGCCCGATCGTCAGAAAGCAGCTGAAGCTGGCAGAATTTAATAGCCGGCCGGTGTCCAAAGTAGATATACGCGAGATCAACCTGGCGCCCGGACAGAAAGGCCCGCTGCACAAACACCCTTGTCCCGTCGTAGGTTACATTGTTTCAGGCTCAATACTTTTCCAGGTCAAAGGCGATTCGGCCATCATCCTGAAAGCCGGCGATCCCTTCTATGAGCCGGAAGGCGCAGTCATCTCCCATTTTGACAATGCATCCGGCGACATGCCTGCAAAATTTATTCTGAACTATCTGATGGACAAAGAGAAAGAATTCATCATCCTGCTGGACGACAAAGAACGTCCGGTAAAATAACGTTACTTCCACTTCCGGGCCTTCAGCTCCTGCAATGCATTTTGCGCTATCCAGCGGGCAGCCTTATTATCCTGCTTCAATATGCGATCTGCCGTGCGAATCGCTTCATCGCATAAACGCGGATTCCTTTTTCCGATCTGGCGCAAGGCCCAGTTCACCGCTTTCTTTACAAAGTTGCGCCCGTCATCAGCTTCTTTCTCGATCAGGGGCAGAAAAGAAAGGAACACCTTATCTTCCGCTATTTTATCATGTACAGCGTACTCCGCCATCAGCACAAACCCCGCCCGCTTGATAAATTCCTGTTTATGCTTACTGAACTCTTTCGCCTTCGTCACCGCAAACGGCGTTCTGTCAAAAAGATTCCCGCAGACCTGGTCGCAAAGGTCCCATGAATTGAAATCCTTTACCCAGGAATTGATCTGCCCCGCCGTCACCTGCGCAGGATCGTCGATCATGGACGCCAGTATCCGGGCCTCATGGATCCCGGTGGCCCACAACGTCAGCGCAAGCGCATGGTCCTTTTTCATTTTTTTCGCTATTCCCCGCAACACAGGAATGGACACACCTAAGGCATGGGTAATGTCGATGCCAAAGCGTTGCATCCCGCTCCTGCCTGCCGGCGTGCCGTGTTCCCGAAGTTGAGAGAGAATATCTTCGACTGTAGGCATTTTGTAATAATAAATGGTTCCCCCCACCCTAATGTATGCGTACACCCACTTCCGCCACCGTCACCCCGTTGCCCGCAACGACGTGCAGGATGGAGAATTTGAAATAGCGGGCGGACACCGGGTGATCCGGCCGCACTACCTGCTCCAGCGGGTTGGACCTGATATTGGCAAATTCTCCTTCAGCTGCCTTTTGCCAGCTCGCACCATCCTCGCTTGTATAAAAAATATAACGGTCGGCAATGCCTTCCGTCTGTTTATCCTGCCGGGGTAAATAAGTAAAAGCCCTGATGCTCTGCACCTTGCCCATATCTATGCTGATGTCCTGCGGAAATTTCACCCCGGCCGCAGTATCCTTTGACAGGGTACTCCACACCGCCCCTTCGTCTTCATCGATAGCGCTCTCCCGCCTTCCCTGGCCGTCACCGGTGGCAACCTCCCCCATCACCCGCCATCCCGACTTTGACAGCCCCAGTTCCCGTGTGACAACCTCACTGGCCTTTTGGCCCTCTTCAAAGCTGCGCGCCTTGACCACACCTCCATCCACGAATGGGAAAGGTCCCGTATAGACAGGCGATGCAAGCCCCGGCTCCCTGCCATCCAGCGTATAGTGAATGCTGGCCACGGGCGCTGCCGTACGAATGCTTACGATGCCTGTCTTGTCCCTGCCGATGGAAGGCTGCACCAAGTGCGGGGGCTCCTTATACAAGCCAAAGTCGCTCAACGCAATACAAGCACCGGAACCCGTGATCCGCAGCCGTACCTGGCTGGCCGTCACGTTCTGCTGCAGGCGGATCAAACGATTGGCGCCAATACTGGTGCCAGCTCCTATCTGCCGCCAGGTTCCACCCTTCAATACCTCTATCGTAAAAGAGCTGATACGCTGGCCCAGCTTGATATTCTCCCGCAGCCGGATGACATTGAAGGTCTTCGGCTTACCCAGATCTACCACCAGCTGCGGCGTAATGACGGCGTCATCGGAAGCCCAGTAGCTATAACGGTCATTGTCTGTCAAAAACCCAGGACCGTATTTTTTCGGATTATTGCCCCTGGTATTACTGGCAGTGAATCTTGCCCCCTTCGCCAGGTTGACGGCAAAGATCTGTTGCAGCAACGAACCAAACGCCTCCAGCGAGGTCACATCTTGCGGATGCAGCCTGCCTTCCCTGTCCGGCGAAATACCCAGATCGAGGCTGCCTCCCCTACCCACGCTCTGGTAATAGAGATCCAGCAATTGATAGGGCGTTTTCACCTGATCGTCCTGCGAAGCATGATAGAACCAACCCGGACGCAAAGGCACATCGCACTCCGCGGGCATCCAATATTCGCCATTTCTTGTACCCTCCGTAGCCTCCCAGTATTTACTATAACCATTGGAAGGCTTGTTGCCCGTGTCAGGAGCCAGTGGTGTATAGGTGGCCCAGCAGGTAAGGCCGGCATGCCCCTCTTCATTGCCCACCCATCGCACATCAGGACCTACGTCTCCAAAGATCGCCGCCATGGGCTGCAGCGTCCGCACAATGCCCCAGGTCGTATCCCATCCATAATAGACCGTGCGGTCAATTTTTCTTATTTCCCTGGCGCCCCCATAGTAACCATCGCCTCCATTAGCCCCATCATGCCAGGACATGAACAGCGGACCATACTGCGTGCATAGCTCCTTCAGCTGCGCCCGGTAAGTCTGTACATAAGCAGACGAACCATACTGCGGATTGTTCCGGTCCCAGGGTGAGCAATACAGCCCCAGCCGCATACCCAGCTTGTTGCAGGCCAGCTGGTATTCCTTTATCATATCCCCCTTCCCCTCCTTCCAGGGACTTTTGCTGATATTGTGCTCCGTCGTCTTTGTCGGCCAGAGACAAAGGCCATCGTGATGCTTGGCAACGATCACCACTCCCTTGAATCCCCCCGCCCTGGCGGCGCCGACGATCTGCAAGGCATCAAAATGCGCCGGGTTCACCAACGCGGGGTCCTCGTCTCCGAACCCCCATTCCTTATCCGTATACGTATCTACGCCGAAATGAACGATGCAGTACATTTCCGTCTCATTCCAGTTGAGCTGGGCCTTCGAAGGCAATACACCGTAAGGTTTGGGAGGCTCCTGGGCATAACCCATCCCGCTGACCAACACGGACAGCAAAAAAAATCGCTTCATGAAATGCTTTATTTTTCAGGGCCCTAAAGTACATATATACAGAGACATTTTCATTAACTTTAAACATGCACTACTACACGCCAAAATGCCTGCTATTCATCTCCCTGTTTGCCTTCGCCTGCCAGACGGCTAAGAAGGAAGATCTCCTCTCCGAAGCATCCAGGCACGACAATAACGGGTGGATCTATGTCCACCTGGAAGGTACGCCTGCTTCCATCGGCTATCAGCACGGATACCTGCTCGCTCCGGAGATCGACACCAATATCCGGTCTATGGCTTACTTTCTGGAGCACGAGACAAAAAAGGATTGGCAGTTTTACCGGCAATGCGCCGCCAATTTCCTATGGGATAAGGTCGATCGTGAATATAAAGACGAGATCAACGGCATCGTGGCAGGGCTGAAAGCGCGGCATAAGGATTACGACAGTCTCGACATCACCGCGCTCAATGCGATGGAAGAGCTGGCATATTATTACATTCCCCAACTGATGGATAAGCAAAAGCCCGGCAGCGGTGACAACAAAACCCCGGGCAATTGCAGCGCATTCATCGCCACAGGCAGCTATACAAAGGACGGTAAAATAGTGATCGGCCATAACAACTGGACCTCCTACCTCGTAGGCCAGCACTGGAATGTAATTGCCGACATCGTCCCGGAAAAAGGAAGCCGGATGCTGATGGATTGTATGCCGGGCTTCATCCACAGCGGCGACGACTTTGTCATCACCGGCAATGGGATATTGATCACCGAAACGACCATTACCCAGTTCAAAGGCTTCGACTCCACCCAAATTCCGGAATTCGTCAGGGCAAGAAAATCAGCCCAATATTCGAATAGCATCGACGATGTCATCAGGCTCTTCGTTACAGGGAACAATGGCGGCTATGCCAACGACTGGCTCATCGGCGATATAAAGACAAATGAAGTGGCCAAGCTGGAATTAGGCTTGAAAGACCACAAAGTATGGCGGTCAAAGGACACGGCGATCATCGGATCCAATTTTGCCAGCGACCCGAAGCTGATCGCGGAAGAGACCACCTTTTCGATATCCGATACAACTACCTCACCCAATGCCCGCAAAAGGAGAATGGAGCAACTGGTCACCGACCTCAAAGGTAAAATTGACTTAGACCAGGGCAAGTTGATTGAATCGGACCATTACGACGCCATCCATCGTACGAAAGCCAATAACAAATGTGTGGTCTGCGGACACGTCGATGAAGATAGATCAGGCTGCATGGAATGGGATTGGGCCCCCTTCTATCCCGGAGGTACCGTACAAAGCAAGTTGACGACGGCCGATCTGGCAAAAGACCTCAAAATATGGGCACATATGGGACACCCCTGCGGGCAGGACTTCGTGGCCGCACCATTTTACAAACTGCATCCCGAATACGGCTGGCAGGCGAAATACCTCGCCACGCTGAAAGCCTATCCCTGGACTTTATTCGAAGCTCAAAAATAATACGGACCATGCTCAGCACCCACGCTAAACTTGCATTTCGTCAACTGAGGCGGAACGTGCTCCTTGTCGCACTGGCCACCACATTGATGCAATCCCTGAAGGCCGCCGTGGTCAATCCCGTGGACAGCCTTCGTTCGGAATAAAAAGCGCTTGCCGGGGTCGTTTCCTATATTAATCCCTGCAGCTTCGCATACTGCAGGAGCAGGATCGTCTTACCGTCCCGGATCTCCCCGCTCTCCATCATCCCGATCGCCTTGTCTGCATCCAGCTCCAGCACCTCAATGTCTTCCCCTTCATCGACACCACCTCCTTCATGCACCTTCATGCTGCGCTCATACTCCGCCACAAAAAAATACAATATTTCCGTCACGGAGCCCGGCGACATATAAGCTTCAAAGACTTTACGCACATGAGCTACTTTATATCCCGTCTCCTCTTCCGTTTCGCGCCGGATGGCATCCTCGGGGTTGTCCTTGTCCAACAACCCTGCACAAGCTTCGATCAACATCCCTGAAGCATTTCCATTTACAAAGGTCGGCAGACGAAACTGACGTGTGAGGATCACCTTTCTTTCCTTTACATGATACAGCAGGATCGCCGCCCCATTGCCCCTGTCATATGCTTCCCTGCTCTGCGTCTGCCAGGAGCCGTCCTTCTTCTCCATTTGATACGTCACCTTGCGCAACGTGTACCAATTGTCGGAAAGAACTTCTGTCTTAATAATGCGCACATTTGCATTTTTCATGCTTCAAATGTAAGTTTTTCCGCCGCCACTTCCCCTCCCGGTGAAAGTTCCACACCAATCTTCGTAAATTGTATCATGGAAAAAATCGTTAAAATACTGTCCATCCGGGATGTGACACATGACGTAAGGTCTTACCAGATCGAAAAGCCCGATGACTATAAGTTTGAGCCGGGCCAGGCAACGGAGGTCTCCATCAACAAAGACAAATGGAAGGACGAGCGACGCCCGTTCACTTTCACCAGCCTCAACGAATGGCCTTTCCTGGAATTCACCATCAAATCCTACCACGACCACGAAGGCGTCACTAATGAGCTGAGCAAACTAAAGGCAGGAGACGAGCTGATCCTCCGTGACGTTTGGGGGGCCATTTCCTATAAAGGCCAGGGCTGCTTCATCGCCGGGGGAGCAGGCATCACCCCCTTTATTGCCATTCTCCGGCAATTGCACAAAGAAGGCAATATAAAAGACAATCAGCTCTATTTCTCCAATAAGACCAGCATGGACATCATCCTCAAAGAGGAATTCGACACCATCCTGGGACCCAATGCCCATTACATCGTGACACGGGAAGATAATCCCGCCTACGCGAAAGGCCCCATCAATAAGGAATTTCTCCTGCGCGAAATAAAAGACTTCAGCAAACCTTTCTATATCTGCGGACCCGACAAAATGGTGGCTGATATTGGTCAGGTCCTCACGGAGCTGGGCGCCAACCCCGAAAGCATCGTCTTCGAAAAATAGCCCCACCTTGCCCACACCCGCTGTGCAATACTTTAAAAAAATACCATCCGGCTTTTTTTTAACTTGCATCCCCTTATGCAGCCCGATCATAACAATCCCGATTTTCAGCTGGCGGCCCGGTTTGTCAACCAGACCGGCAGGTCTGTATTCCTCACCGGCAAGGCCGGCACAGGCAAAACGACCTTCCTGCAATTCATCAGGGATAATGCTTTCAAAAAGCTGGCCGTCGTGGCGCCCACCGGCGTAGCAGCCATCAATGCAGGCGGCACCACCATGCACTCATTCTTCCAGCTGCCTTTCGGGCCCTTCATTCCCACACCTCAATATGGATGGAATCTCGACCGGTCTAATGTCTCTGACCCCAACAGCCTCTTTTCCAACATCCGTCTGACTGCCAATAAGCGTGAGCTGCTGCAGGAGCTGGAGCTACTGATCATCGATGAGATCAGTATGGTCCGGGCAGACATGCTGGATGCCGTAGACACCATCCTCCGCCATTTCCGCCAGCAATCCCTGGTCCCTTTCGGAGGCGTACAGGTCCTCTATATCGGAGACCTGTTCCAATTGCCTCCCGTCGTATCCCAGGAAGAATGGCGCCTGCTGAAGGAATATTACAACAGCCCCTTCTTCTTTGACGCAAAGGTCATCCGGGAACAGCCGCCCGTCTACCTCGAATTAAAAAAGATCTATCGTCAGCAGGAGACGGCTTTCATCGACATCCTCAACAACATCCGTAACAATCGCGCAACGCCCTATGACCTTGAAAAGCTGCACGATCACTATGAACCCGACTTTACCCCACCGAAAAACAGCAACTACATCACTCTTACTTCCCATAATGCCCGCGCCGAGCACATTAACCAGGCCGAGCTGGGCCGGCTGCAAGGCAAGCTGCACGCATTCGAAGCCACCGTTACCGGCGAGTTCAACGACAAGGCCTTCCCGGCCGAAAAAACCTTGCAGCTCAAGGAAGGCGCCCAGATCATGCTGATCAAAAATGACAAAGGGGAGACCCGGCGCTATTTCAATGGCAAGATCGGCGTCATCAAAAAGATAGGAGAAAAGATCACCATCCAATTTCCCAATGAGCCGGAGGACCTGGTCCTGGAAAAGGAGATCTGGAGAAACATCCGCTATCAATATGACAGGGAAAAGGACAAGATAGAAGAAGAAGAATTAGGCACCTTCTCTCAATACCCTATCCGGCTTGCGTGGGCCATCACCATCCACAAAAGTCAGGGGCTCACGTTCGACAAAGCCGTTATAGATGCAGGCGCGTCCTTTGCACCGGGACAGGTATACGTTGCGCTCAGCCGGCTCCGGTCCATCGACGGATTGGTGCTGCAGTCCCGCATCCTCCCTTCTTCCATCAGCACGGACCCCAGGGTCATTGACTACACGGACAGCAGGATGTCGGACCACGAGGCCAGGGCCCATCTGCAGCAGGAACAGCACGCCTATATTCATGGCTCGTTGCAAAAAACCTTCGAATGGTCCCGTATCACCGAGGCCTTGCGCGATCACCACGCAGGGTATGATCACCGGCAAGTGCCGAACAAAATAAAGGCCATTAGCCTGTCGGTATCCTGGCTGGAGAAAGCCGTGCATCAGCACGAGACAGCTATCAAATTCTCCCGGCAGCTGGACCACCTGCTCTCCTCCGCACAAAACGACGGCTACGCACAGTTGCACCAGCGCATATATGCAGCAGCAACCTACTTCATACGCTCCCTGGAAGAAGAGCAGCTGCAACCTTTGCAGCGGCACATGGAAGAAGTAAAAATTCAGAAGAAGATCAAGAAGTATCTCACGGAATTAAAAGAATTGAAGTCCATCCTCTTCCGCAAAAAACAGCAGTTGGAAGATGCCCTGCAAATGGTGGAAGGTCTGCAAAAAGGTGTCGATACGACCCAGCTCCTCACTGGCCTGCAGGACGCCAGAAAAAGCCGGGAAACTCCTTCCGTAGAGGACACCGCCCCGGAACCGCCCACTGCTACAGCGAAAAGCAAAACGCCCAAGGGCGAGACCCATCGCATCAGCCTTCATCTCTATAAGGCCGGCATCTCCATTGCAGAGATCGCCGCCCGGCGTAACATGGCAACCACTACCGTAGAAGGGCACCTGGCTTCCTTCATCCCCACCGGAGAGATCGACATAAAGGAGCTGGTCCCCGAAAACAAAATAGAAACCATCCATAGTACTTTCAAGGAGTTGGGCAACACCACCCTGAATGCTCTTAAAGCCAAACTGGGTACGGACTACAGCTTCGGGGAAATACGGGCCGTCCTGCAGTATATTCGTCACAATGACCAACATGCACAGCCCTCCCCCCCGCAGGCCATTCGGCCCGGAGGACGCGATAGCGGCCAATATTAGAAGCGCCAGCAATGCGGGCAGCAATCATTCGGCCCTAAGGCTCTTCACAGGGTTAGCCACCGCCACCTTCATCGCCTGGAAGCTCACCGTCAGCAGCGCTATCAGCAGGGCCGCCCCGCCCGCCAGTAAGAATACCCACCATTGCACGGCAATGTGATATGCAAAGTTCTGCAGCCAGGTGTGCATAGCCCACCAGGCCAGGGGAGACGCCAGGAGAAAGGCGACCAGCACCAGCAGCAGGAACTCCCGCGACAAAAGCCCGAATAAAGTACCGACCTTGGCGCCCAGCACTTTCCGGATGCCGAATTCCTTCGTCCGCTGCTCAGCCGTGAACATGGCCAGCCCCAGCAAACCCAGGCAGGAGATACAGATCGCCAGGCTCGCAAAACAATTCGAAAGACGCTGGACGATCGATTCGCTCTTATACAATTTCTGGTATTCCTCGTCTGCAAAACGGTAGCTGAAGGGGAATTTAGGGTTCAGTTGTTTACATAGCCGCTCAAGCCCCGCCAGGGCCTGTTTAGCCTGGCCCGCCTTTGTCCGGACCATCGCTTCGCCCCACCCCTCCTCCTCTCTCAGCCGGATGATCAGGGGCAAAATGGGGGAATGCAGCGAATTAAAATGAAAATCCCTGAGCACACCCACGATCTGCCCCTTCTTATCCCAAAAGGTCAGCCGCCGCCCGATGGGGTCCTTATATCCGACTTTCTTCAAGGCTGCTTCGTTGAGGATGTATCCCACAGAGTCCGTGGGAAAATCCTTTGAGAAGTCCCTGCCGGCTGCAAGCTGAAGGTGCAGCGTCCTGGCCAGGTCATAACCTACGGACACCTGCGTGAACATGGGCTTGGTGTTCGGGTCCTTGCCATCCCAATCCACGCCAAACGTGGAGTTCTCGATACTGGTAGGGACCTGGCTGATCCGTGTGACGTCACTGACACCCGGCAGTCGAGCGGCCTGCTCCTTGAAAAGTTTATACTTGGCCGTTAGATCTCCTTCCAACGGTATATATAAAAGGTCTTCCCGGTCAAATCCCAGGTTGATCGTCCGGACATAGTTGATCTGGCCCGCTACCACGATCGTTCCGATGATCAGCACGATGGATAAGACAAACTGAAAGACCACCAGACCTTTTCTGAATAAGGCAGCTCCCGCGGTAAATTTCAGGGATCCTTTCAATACCCTGATAGGTTGGAAGGAAGAAAGGACCAAGGCAGGGTAAGAACCCGCAATGGCGCCCGTCATCAGCGTCAGCGCCGCCATCCACAACCAGAAGGAAGTGGAGCCATAAGGAAAATGGATATGCTTGCCGGTCAATTGGTTAAAGGCCGGCAACAGCAGGATCACCATCGCCAGCGCAAAGATCATCGAAAAAAAAGATAAAAGCACGGCCTCGCTGATGAACTGCCGGATCAGGGCCGGACGTACCGCGCCAACTACTTTACGGATGCCGATCTCCTTGGCCCTGTTCACCGAACGCGCCGTCGTTAGGTTCATAAAATTGATACAGGCGATCAGCAGGATAAAAATGGCTACGATGCTGAATAGTCTGACGTATTCGATGCGGCCGCCTGCTATCGCACCATCCTTGAAGCTGGCATGCAAATAAACATCCGCAGCACGCTGCATGCCCAGCTCGATGTGGAACCCTTTGCCCTGCTCTTTATTGTAATTATCCAGGAACCGGGCGATCTTTTTCGTCACCAGGGCGGGATTGGCGTCCTTGCGCAAGAGCAAGAAGGTCGAAGGTCCGTTGTTCCCCCACTCTTTTGCCCAGCTGTTATCCTCCAGGAAAGCATCCCAGTTCAGGAGGTAGTCAAATTTAGTCGAAACATTCTCCGGCAGGTCCTCAAATACTGCCGCCACTGTGAAATTCTTGTTGTTCTGGTAACGGATGGGCTTGCCGATGGCCTCCCGGGGGCTGCCGAAAAAGTCGACAGCCATCTTCCGGGAAATGGCAATGCTGGACGGGCCGGCCAGGGCCGAGGCCGGGCTGCCCTGCAACAAAGGATAGCTGAACATCTGAAAATAATCTCCTCCGGCAGCGCTGCCTTTTTCTTTCAGGATCTTATCCCCCACCTGGAAAGTACTATTGTCCTCCCAGGTAAACCCCGAAGCCATTTCCACCTCCGGCAGCACCTTCTTCATCTCCGCAGCCAGGACTCCCGGCGTGTAATAGCCCGCCTCGACCTTCCCGTCATAATACTGCCGCTCATACACCCGATAGATCCTGTCGCCCATCGCATGAAAGCCGTCCACGCTTTGTTCGTCCCTGATCCACAGCAGGATCAGCAGGCTGCAAGTCATGCCCATTGCCAGTCCGAAAATGTTCAGAAAACTATACCCCTTGTGCTTCCGGAGATTGCGCACTGCGATCTTGAAGAAATTCTTTATCATATGCCCCTTTTTTAATATCTATTTTCCTGCCGGATAAAGGCGCCCGGATCCTATATTTGTTGCATATCAGCTTAAAAAAAATCTTCCGGCAACTAAACCATCTCCCTGAAAAATAGTCTAATCCCCCATAACAACTATATTATGAGACGAATCTATGGTGTAATGGTTACGCTCGGTTGCATGTTTTGTTTAAGTATGACCATGACGGGCTGCAGCAGCTCGAAGGTATCCAGGGCCAACCTTGTACCTTTTACAAAAGACCTGAGGCAAAAACTGGAAAAAGAGAACATCGACCTGAAGCAGGTGCAATTCTATGTTGACCAGAAGCTTATCCTGGACCGCAACCTAGGAGACCAGAAAATACAGGTGACATCCGGCATCGTTAAGCTGGAGAACGGGAAATATATCAACCAGGTCATCGTCCCCGCCTTTACCCCCGGCGTTTGTGAGAGCGCTGAAGGCGACAAGCTGATGATCAGCTTTGAAAAAGGTAATAACAACCTTCCTTTTGGGCCGGGCAGCGGCTATACATTTAATGAATATTCATTATATGGGACAGAATGGCGGAACGGCACCACCGCGGTGACCTACGATTCCAATAAGTTCAGGGCCCGCTGCGGTACCTGCCAGGACGTAGCCTCCGTCACCCTGCTGGTCCGCAAAAGTATCCTGGACAAGGTCGAGCGCAAATCACGCACCCTGAAAGGACGTACAGTGGGAAAATAGCCGATCTTTGCCAGGCTGATCGAAAGCATCCATGTCTAAGAAAAGAACTCCTAAGTTACTGGCAGGCTATACGCAACACAATAGGGTCAGGCTGGTCCATGGCGGAAAGGACTATTTCACGACCCTAGTTCAGATGATCGATCAGGCGCAATCCCTGATCCATCTGCAAACCTATATTTACGAGGGCGATGAGACAGGACGCATGGTAAGCGATGCCCTGATACGCGCCGCCCGCCGTAACGTACAGGTCTTTATTTTACTGGACGGGTATGCCTCCCAGGACCTCCCCAAACAATTCATCAAAGAGTGGAAAGAGGCCGGCATCCGTTTCCGCTGGTTCTGGCCTCTGCTCAAAAGCCGGAATTTCTACCTGGGGCGGCGCATGCACCATAAAGTAGCGGTCGCAGACGGAGCCCGCGGACTGGCAGGCGGGGTCAACATCAGTGACAGGTACAACGACATCGGAGGCCAGAAAGCCTGGCTGGACCGGGCGCTCTTCGTCGAAGGAGAGGCTGCCTTGAAGCTCCATATCATCTGCCGTGACATGTGGACTAAAGCGTACTGGAAAAAGGATGAAGGCCGTAAAGAAAATTTTCCATGGCTGCCCGGCACCACCCCCGCGGAAGAATGCCAGGTGAGAGTGCGGCGCAACGATTGGGTGCAGGGAAAAAGCCAGATCTCGAAAAGCTACCTGGAAATGCTCCGGAATGCCCATTCCCGTGTTACCATCTTGTCCAGCTATTTCCTGCCCGGCACCTTCTTCCGCCGGCACATGGCCCTGGCCTCCCGCCGTGGTGTAAAGATCAGGATAATCGTTGGCGGTATCTCCGACGTGAAAATCTCCCGGCTCGCAGAACAATACATGTACCGTTGGCTCTTTCGCAACCATATCGAAGTATACGAGTACCAGGACACCGTCCTCCACGGCAAGATGGCCGTCTATGACGGACAGTGGATGACCAATGGTTCCTATAATGTAAATAAGATCAGCGCCTATGCCAGTGTGGAATTGAACATGGACGTCCGCAATGCCGCGTTTGCGACAAAAGTGGAACAGGAGCTGGATGAGATCATCAGGGAACATTGCATCCGGATCACCGAGGAGAACTTCAATCACTCGGTCTACAGGCAGTTCCTGCAATGGTCGGCTTTTCAGATCATACGGTTCCTCTTCTTCCTGTTCACATTTTATTTTCGCCAGGAAAAAGGCACTTCGTCCGTTCCTTGATCTTTCCTGGCTTGCAGCTTGTAGCTCGCAGCTCAGAGCTGACTAATCCCCCTTTATTTTCCTGATAAAAGTCCGAAAGGTCTCTTTATTCCATCCCGCAAAACGCCCCCTTTGCAGGATCACGGCATTATCGCCCGGCCGCTGTAAGTAATAATGAAACACGAATCGCGCCTGTCCGTTCTCCCATCCCCTTATTTGTCCAAACCTCAGATCATTGAACACCAGCGTGTCCCCCCATTGTTCGGCCGTATAATACCCCTGGCAAAACCGCATGAGCGCCCGGACGTCCTCCCGTGCCCGCAAAACACCTAAAAGAGAGTCATTACGGGGAAAATAATTGAATGACACCTGCCTGCTCCGCCCTAATAAAGATAAATAACCAGTATGATAGCCCGCCGAATCCTCGGCCACGATATACCATAGCCAGTTATTCAAGGGCGTTGGTGTTGTGAAATATCGTGTATAGTGGATCTGCTGCCGCTGCAAAGCCTCCTTTGCCCACTTGTCTATGCGGTATTTATCCAGCAGACAATAATATAGATAGCAGCAGCTTAAAATCAATCCAAATCTTATCCAGAAACCACGCCGACGGCTCCCGCTCCTGAGGATCAGCAGGGCCAGGAAAGAAATACCAAGCCATATGGAAAAGAACGGATCTGCCACGAACAACACGTTGAACGACACCCGGTAATGACTGAAAGGCTCGAACCACCCCGTCCCATATGCGTTGAAAGCATCCAGGAAAATATGGATAAAAAGCTCCAGGAAAGCAAACAGCAGCCACCTGGACAAGGACATCCCTGCCCCTCGCCATAGCCGCCGCCCCACAAAGGCCAGCAACAGGCCTACTGCCGCCACAAATAAAAGAGAATGAGTAATACCCCTGTGCGCCGTCACGTCATGGGCCGTATCCAGCCAGAAGCTGGCCAGGAAGTCGACATCCGGCAGGCTCTGAGCCACTGCACCCAGCACCATGGCCTTCTTCCCCAGCCTTCGTCCGAACATTGCATCTCCGATAACGGCGCCTAATGCTATGTGTGTGATTGAATCCATATTGTCTGTTTACGCAATCCTCAGACCATCCTTTGCCAGCGTTTTATCGATAGCTGCTGCCACCGCGTCCCATAGGCGGATACGCGCCTTGATGGCAGAGATAGCATATCGTGTAGCCGAAGCCCACTTATCTTCATCCTCACCGCATAGCTCCTTCACCATGGCCATGGCAAGGTTACTATGATGATCCCCATCCACCTCGATATGACGCTCCAGGTAATATTTGAAAATATGCAGTGCCCCCGGCATTTCATTAGAAAGGTCGGCAATGATCCGAAGGAACATGTCAGGAATGAGATCCTCCCGGCCAAACGTGAAAACAGCCGCTATGCTATGCACCTCTCCGTTTGTGATCGTGTCAAAAGTAAATTCCAGGAACTCCTTTATTGCATCCTCTTTCACGCCCTGGATGGCGTCCCCGATGGGCATACCGCCATGCACCTCCCGCACCATCCGTTCTATCCCATCGGTGGCAGCGCCCGCCTCCCGCATGGCCCGCAGGTAAAGTTCGAAATGACTGGTACATCTTCCCTCCTCATCCACATCGGACTCCTCTCCCACAACGATCTCATTAATGAGATACCGGGTATTCGCACTGCCCACCGGTACCCAGGGAACAGATACCCCCGTCAACGCCCCTTGCAGCGCTTTCAGCAAAGACATGAAGTCCCATACGGCAAACACATGGTGCTGCATGAACAGCCGAAGCGCTTCCGGGCTTTGTATGCGCTGGTATACGGGATGAGCGATCAGGCGATCGCGCGTGGGGGCAAGCGCCTCTTTCAGCGCAGCGATTTGTTTACTCATTATCTAATGTTCTTCTTCCTTTTACACTTGCAGCTTCCTGTTGATGCAGGTCCAGCACGATCATGATATTTTGTCCTTTCTTCAGCCAGGAAGCAGGACAGTACAGTCGCTGCTGAGGTCCTACATACCAGTATCTGCCCAGGTTATGGCCGTTTACCCACACCATCCCCTTCTTATACCCGCTCATATCGAAATAGGTATCAGCTGTTGCCGTCAACTCAAAATTTCCCTTAAAAAAGACCCCTTCTTTCTTCCCTTCCCGAAGCTCGTCCCCCGCAGCCCGCAGCTTTTCCACCGTCCCCTCATTCAATGGCAGCGGGAAGATCTCCCAGTTCATCAACGTCATGCCATTCAGCGACACACGGTCTGTTATCCCTTTCCTGTCGATCATATACTGTGCAAAATTGATATGCCCCATCCCCTCCACGAGGATCTCCAGTACAGGGTCCTTTACGTCCGTTTTCGGCAATTTCACCGACCAGTTACCGCCATCCCTGAATACCGTATCGATGAGCTTACCATCCAGGAACACCAGCGCATAGTCATGCGGCTCCGTAATGGTCAGCGTCCCGCTTTTATGCCCTACGAGCTTTGTCCTATAGAGAATAAGACCGCCATGCTGATCATAATCCTCCATGGGTCGGGGTTGTGGCGAATGGATCGCCGCAGGCAAATGATCCCATACCGACGTAAAAGGCGCCAACGTAAAAGGAGCCACCTCCATTGATGGGACTGCCGCCGGCACCTCCGGCAACGCAGCTCTGGAATATTCTCCGATCAACTTCCGTAATGCATAGTATTTGGGAGTGGCGTTTCCCTGCTCGTCAATAGGCGCATCATAATCATAGCTGGTAACATCCGGCTGGAACTGAACAGGCGTAAATGCATTCGCGCCGGCAGTGTATCCGAAATTGGTCCCGCCATGAACTACGTATAAATTGAACGAACGTTGACGCGATAGCAGGTAGCGCACTTCCCTTAGGATACCCGCCGTGTCCGGACGCTGCCATTTCTCTTTCCAATGTGTCAGCCAACCCGGATAAGTCTCGCTGCTGAAGGCCGGCACATGAGGGTCCTTTTTTTGTGCCTGCCCAAAATCCTCATCGCTGCCGCCGCTGTCAAGACCAATAGCACAGCCCGGTAAGGAGCCGGCCTCCAGCATGAAATCCGTCGGTCCATCCGCCGTATAGAAAGGTACCGTGATCCCCGCAGCCCTCCACAGTTGCCTCAGGTTCTCCAGGTATGTCCGGTCATTGCCATAGCTGCCATATTCATTTTCTATCTGTGTCATTAAAATGGGGCCTCCATGATCACACTGCAGCGGGAGCATCTCTACAGCCACGCGCGCAATATACCGCTTCACCGCATTCATATACCGGGGGTCCATGCAGCGGATCTTTATGTCGGGGATCTTCAACAGGTAGAAAGGAAGCCCGCCCCAATCCCACTCTGCACATACATATGGTCCAGGCCGCAGCAGCACCCACATCTTCTCCTCCCGGCAGATGCGGATAAAAGCCGCTATGTCATGATTGCCAGTCTTAAAATCCCACACACCCGGCGCAGACTCATGATAGTTCCAGAACAGGTATACCGCAATGGTATTGCAACCCATGGCCCTGGCCATACGGATCCGGTGTCTCCAGTACTCCCTTGGGATACGGGCAGGGTGCATTTCTCCGCTGATGATCCGGAAAGGCTTCCCATCCAGCAGGAACGCACTATTGTCAAAAGAGAATACATGCTTCTCCTGGGCTGACATTTCCTGCCTCAAAAGCAATGCCATTAAAACGATCCCAATAACCTTCATAGCTTGTCTTTTTTTATTTTATTCAGCTGGGCAAGCGAAAACCTAAGTACTTCGATAGACTCTTTCTGACGTGAAATGATGACATACATATACCCTCCATCGATCATGGAATGGGGATATCCGTATTGTCCCCCCTTCCACAACCCCTCCGCCTTCAGGGTATAAGGCTCGTCGGCGATGAGCCTGCACTCATCGAAAGTATGCCCGTCTTCCGAAACGGCCAGCACCAATGGGGTACGGGCATAGTGATGCACAGAGTCCGGGATCCCCACATAATACCAGCGGCCGTCCGGCAGTTGCCCAAAATGGAATTTGCTGTCATTATCCGTGAACGCAGTCTCTTTCGGGAAAGACCAAAGCCCGCCATTGTCCCGGCTTTCGGTCACCCATAAACGCCCCTTCCAGCCCTTTCCCGTCACACGCAGCAACATATGCAAGACGCTGTCGCCCTGCCGGGCATTCCCTCCTGTCATAAAGAATGAACCCTCACACAAAGGCGGCAACCCCATCTTTGCAGCAGGTGCATAAAAGGTCGCCGGATTATCTTCCTCGTATAAAGAATCAGGGTAGAAGCTGCTCATCTTCCAGCCCGAAAGCCCACGCGGGTCATCCGTATATGGAAAAGTAAAGTTACCGCTGATGATCAGCCTTCCGCCCCCTGCCCGCTGAGGGCCATGATTGGGATTCACGGGTACGCCCATATCCCGCGGAGCGCTCCAATGCAGTCCGTCACCGCTTACTTTTGCCCATAGATGCGTATGCTGCCGATGAGGTGAGTATTCGCCGTAATAAGCCACTAAAGAATCGCCAAACAGGTGGAAACCTGCCGCAGTAAGCACATTCGCCGTATCCCCACGATAAAGGGAAGGGCTTGCCAGCACCCGGGCAACACTCCAATGAAAGAAATCATCCGATACGGCATACACCACCCGCTGACCGGGAGCGTCCTCGTCCTTCATCCCGTCGGACCAGACGGCAATATATTTTTTCCTGAATTTTGTGATGGAAGGATGATGATTGTACAGCCACGATGATTGCGGCGTGTAGATCATAGCCCGCTCGATCCGCAGCCCCGGCAAAATGCCCGGCTGCCTTACAACGATCTCTGTTCCGCCCCCCTGCCCGATAACCGCCAGCCTCCCGAAAAGGAGCATCAGCGAAAGACAGCCTTGAACGATCCGGCTTCGGGAATTCATGGCGCTAATATACGCAGGATCACCGAGGCAAAGTTCTCCCGTACTCCTCAATTTTTTTAGTAATTTCAGCGCTCTTAACCTTATTTATGGGGCAAACACTGCTATGGGAATCCGATGTCACAGACTGGGAGAAGGTCTCAGTCGACGCCTACAAGTTCGTTATCGAGCAGGCCAAAGAACAGCTGAACGAGGTCATTGAGGAATCCCAGATAATCACCAAAAGAGGCATGTCCATCCTCCTCTCCTATATAGCAGCGCTGTCTGGCATACTGGGCTATGCCTTTTCCGAGAAATCAAAAATTATCCATGGGAATGGCTGGCTCATCTGCTTTTCCATCTTCATTGCAATCTTATCTATATACGCATTCACGCTTTTATTCCAATTGATATATCCTAAAGATGTCTTCTACAAAGGCAGCCCTCCAAAAGAGATCTTCTACAAAGAGGTGTTTGACGGTTTATCGGAACAGGAAGGGTTGAAAAATGTACTATACAACGAAATAGAAAGGATCCAGGACAAGATCGAGAGAATGATAAAGTCGAATAGAAAAAGGTTCGCTCAATACAGAACAACCTTGAAGATCTCCCTCCTGCTGGTAGCCATGGCTATATTTATAATAGTAAGGGCTATCTATAATTAACTGCCAGTCCGGATGCTGATCTGGGGAGTATTAGGCTTTGGGCTTACACGTGGTTTTGCCATAACTCAACTAATTTTCCCAAAATTACAACTTTTCCCTTGTCCTTCCAAGCCCCCCCATTTTAACACAATTTACTAATTATCAATACATTAAACCTTTCCATTTTTCGAAATCACCTTGACCTCTCCCCCTGGAGCCCCGGAAATGATCACATCGGCCATCCCAATAAAAAAACCGTCCTCCATCACCCCCGTAATGTCGCTCACCTGCCGGTGTAAGAGCGCCGGGTCATGGATCGTTCCAAAAGAACAATCCAGTATATAGTGATTATTATCCGTCAGGTAAGGCTGGTCTCCGGCCATCCTCATTTTGGGCGTGCACCCCAGTGCCGCCAGCTTACGCTCCGTCAGCTCCCAGGCGAAAGGCGCTACCTCCACAGGCAGAGGGAACTTACCCAGTTTATCCACCAGCTTGCTTTCGTCCACAATGATGATATAAAATTTTGTCACGGCGGCTACGATCTTCTCCCTTAGCAGCGCCCCGCCCCCACCCTTGATCAGGTTGAGCTCCTTATCCACCTCATCCGCTCCGTCAATGGTAATATCCAGATGATCCACGGCCGAAAAAGGGATAATGGGAATATTGAGCTCCCTGGCTAATGCCTCGGATTGCAAAGAGGTAGCCACGGCCTTTATAGACAAGCCCTCTTTCACCATATCCCCGATGCCCTGGATGGCCCAATAGGCGGTGGATCCCGTCCCCAGACCCAGGGTCATGCCCGCGCGAATGTATTCAATTGCTTTCCCGGCTGCTAGCTTTTTTCCTTTGATGGCAGGATTCTCCATGATTATCAATAGTTTATATATGTTTACTCTACTTTTTTGGTGGGGAAAGTAAATTTCCCTACTTTTAGGTCATCATTCTCCCACATGAATCAAACGTTTGCAAATATAACTTGTTGTTGTTGCTGTTGTAAGCAAATATCGGTTATTTGGGTGGAGGATGACCTCTCATAAGCTTAGTAAAAACTGTTATAAACAACATATAAAAGCTCCACCACCAGTGGAGCTTTTTTTATTTATGATGATTATGTCAACAACAACGGACCTCACCATCGACAGCAACCTGCTCACCTCCGTCCGGGGGCTGGAGAAAAAGATCGGGAATACCCCTCTGCAGCCTATTACCCGCCTGTTCAATAAAAACAATGTGCGGATCTATGCAAAAAAAGAATGGATGCAGCTGTCAGGCAGCGTGAAAGCCCGTGCCGCATACAACATCATCCGAAAAGCCATTGAAAGCGGCGCCCTCACCAGGGAAAGAACCTTGCTGGACGCCACCAGCGGTAATACCGGTATAGCCTATGCGCATATTGCCAGTGAACTGGGCATTCCTGTTGCGCTATGCCTGCCGGAAAATGCATCTAAGGAGCGAAAGGATATCCTGGAATCGCTGGGCGTAAGGTTGATCCTCACCTCCCGCTTTGAAGGCACGGACGGCGCCCAGCAGGTAGCAAAAGAGCTTGCCGCATCCGCTCCCGCCGGCTACTACTATGCCGATCAATACAAGAATCAATATAACTGGAAAGCACATTATCATTCCACTGCGCTTGAGATCTATGGAGAGCTCCCCGGCATCACACACTTTGTAGCAGGGCTGGGCACCACCGGCACGTTTATCGGCACAGGCCGTCGTCTGCGGGAGTTGAAGCCATCCATCCGCCTGATCTCTTTGCAGCCTGATTTCGCTTTGCACGGATTGGAAGGCTGGAAGCACATGGAAACAGCCGTCGTCCCGGGAATCTATGACCCTACAGTAGCCGATGCCAACTACGAGGTCAGCACCGAAGAAGCCCATGAGCTGATCAGGGCGGCCTACAAACATGAAGGGCTCCTGCTGAGCCCGTCCTCGGCAGCCAACCTGGCCGGTGCGATCCGCATCGCCGAAGGCCTTGAAGAAGGGACGGTTGTCACCGTGCTACCCGATAACGCGGATAAATACAGTGAAGTCATAAAAAAAATTCTATAACATGATCATCATCGAACCCCGTGTCCGGCAATTAATGATAGAAGATGCAGTCAGCACATTCCCCGATGAATGTTGCGGCTTCATGTTCGGCCGGGAAGAAACAGACGGCACACGCCTTATCCTCGACGTATTGGTAGTGGACAACTCAAAGGAAGGGGACAAACGCAGACGCTTTGCTATCTCTCCGCAGGATTACATGACGGCTGAGCAGCATGCGCTGGATCACGATTGGACCTTGCTGGGAGTATACCACTCCCATCCCAATCATCCGGCCATTCCTTCAGAGCATGACCGGGTGGCCGCGCAGCCCTTTTTCTCCTACCTGATCATTTCCGTACTAAACAACGAGATCATCACCCTGCGTTCCTGGCTGCTGAATGATGACCAGCAATTTGAAGAAGAAAAGATCATCGATTATCAATTCACATAATAAAATATAAATAAAATGGCAACAGTGATCATTCCCACTCCCCTGAGGAAATTCACCAATAACACGGCCCGGCTGGAAGTCAGGGCTGGCACGATACAGGACACGGTCAACGAGCTGACCCAGAACTTTCCGGACCTGAAAAAGCATCTCCTGGACGAAGGCGGAAGCATCCGTTCTTATGTCAACATTTTCGTCGGCAACAACGATATTCGCGACCTCCAGCAGGAGCATACCGCAGTTAAAGAAGACACTGTCATCAGCATCGTTCCCGCCATCGCCGGCGGCGCCCCGGACCAGCTTTTCACAAAAGAAGAGCTGGCGCGCTACAACAGGCATATCATCATCCCCGGATTCGGAATGGAAGCCCAGGAGAAGCTGAAGAAAGCAAAGGTCCTGGTCATCGGCTCCGGCGGGCTGGGCAGCCCTGTGTTGTTATACCTGGCGGCTGCCGGCGTGGGCACGCTCGGCATCGTCGACTTCGACGTGGTGGACGACAGCAACCTGCAAAGGCAGGTGCTCTTCGGCATCGATGAGATCGGCAAACCCAAGGTAGAAGCTGCAAGGAGAAGACTGGCGGCCCTGAACCCCCATATAAAGTTGAATATTTACAACACCCATATCAACTCCCAGAACGCGCTGGACATCGTAAAAGACTATGATGTCATTGCGGACGGGACGGATAATTTCCCCACCCGTTACCTGGTCAATGACGCAGCGGTGCTGCTGGGCAAGCCCAACATTTACGCGTCGATCTTCCAGTTCGAAGGACAGGTGTCCGTGTTCAATTATACGGATGCCAGCGGCAACACCGGGCCCAACTACCGTGACCTCTATCCCACCCCCCCTCCTCCCGGACTGGTCCCCAGCTGTGCGGAAGGCGGCGTCCTGGGCGTATTGCCAGGCATCATCGGCAGCCTCCAGGCACTGGAAGTAATCAAGGTCATTACAGGCGTGGGTGAAACCCTTTCCGGTCGCTTCTATATCTTCGATGCCCTGAATTTTGAAAGCAGGACCTTTAATATCAAAAGAAGGGAAGACAATCCCATCAACGGAAAAAATCCGACGATCACAGCTCTCATCGATTATGAGCAGTTCTGCGGCATGCGAGCCGTCGAAGAAAAACCCCTGAAAGAGATCACGGCGAAGGAACTATACGACTGGCAGGTGAGAGGAGAAAAATTCCAGCTTATCGACGTGCGGGAACCCCATGAATTCGATATCGTCAACATCGGAGGCGAGCTGATCCCCCTGGCTACGGTAGCCGACAACGCAGGCAGGATCGATACACAGCAGCATGTTGTCATTCATTGCAAAATGGGCGGCAGAAGCGCAAAAGCCATTCGTGAGCTGGAAGAAAAATTCGGATTCACTAACCTTTATAATCTTAAAGGGGGCATCCTCTCCTATATTGACGAGGTACAACCCGAACTGACAAAATACTAGAACGGCGAATTGTTATCGCTGCGGAGCGCCCGATGCCCCGGCACAATGTCCGGCAGGCATGGTGAATGCAATCGATTGGCCGGCAACCTTACACACGGGAGCCGGCTTTTTTGTTTCCCGCGCCGTAAAGGCGAAAAGCAGGAGCAGCACCCCGACAAATGAAAGAATTGCTAACCGTTGCATATACTTGATTTTATAATAAGCGAAAAATTCTCCAACAGCTTGACCACTCAGTTCCTGATGCCCTGGCAACCGCTGACCGTACAGGACTAAGCAACCACCTGCCGTCTCGTCTAATCAAGCCTGCTAACCAGGGTATCAGGAAATTTTCTCTATCCTCATTTTCACCAAATAAAGATAGCACCACCCCTCCGGAACTCCAAATAAATAGTCCACTAATTTTGTAGACTTTAAAAATAAATTTCCACCTCTCCGTTCCTGCTGATCTACAGCGTCGCAGGCGGGCGAAAAGCAACGCCTAATAATCCAGTAACTTTTCGATTATTTCACTGACTTTGAAAGCATTGGGGAGCATGGCATTCTCCAGCGCCATGTTCATGGGTACAGCAGGCAGGTTGAGAGCGCCTTTTACTTCCACCGGGGCGTCCAGGTAAGCGTAGCAATTACCGGAGATCCTCCAGGCCAATGCTTCGGCAAAAGAATTGTTTTGTTGTTCTTCCGTCAGTACCAGGCATTTGCCGTGCCGGCGTACGGTGGCAAATATCTGCTCTTCGTCCAGGGGATAAAGGGTACGCAGGTCCAGTATCTCCACGCAGCCGGGAAAATATTTGGCGGCGGCCTTTGCCCAGTACACTCCCATGCCATACGTAATGACACAGCAGGTCTCTCCCTTGCGGGTAGCGCTTTCATCCGCGTTCAGCACGATGCCCGCCTTTCCCAATGGAAGGATATAGTCCCTGGAAGGCTCGACGCATTTCGCGTCCTCCGTACCCGGCACCTTGCTCCAGTACAGGCCCTTGTGCTCCAGCATCACCACGGGGTTGGGGTCCATAAAAGCAGCCTTCATCAATCCTTTCATATCGGCCGCATTGGAGGGATAGACAACCTTGATACCCTTGATGGATAAAAGTGTGGATTCAATGCTGCCGCTGTGGTAAGGCCCGCCTCCTCCATAGGCGCCTACAGGCACACGGATCAGCGTTTGTATGGGGAATTTTCCTGCGCTCAGATAACAGGACTTGGAGATCTCAGTCACCAGCTGATTGAATCCCGGGTAAATATAGTCGGCAAATTGTACTTCCACGATAGGCTTGGCACCCACTGCGCTCATTCCCACCGTGGACCCGATGATATAAGCTTCCTGGATGGCCGTATTGAAAACCCGGTGATCCCCGAATTGCTCGGCCAGGGTCGCTGCTTCCCTGAAGACTCCCCCCAGGCGCCTGCCCACATCCTGTCCATATAGCAATGCCTCCGGATGATCCTCCATGATCTCGCGGATGGCAAATAAGGCAGCGTCCACCATAATCACCTTTTCTCCATCAGCCGGGCTGCGCTGCCCCTTCTCTTCCGTCACAGGCGAAGGAACAAAAACAAAGTTTTCCACCGTGGCCGGGTCCGGATCGGGGGCGGCCACTGCGGACTGGAATTGCCTGGCAACAAAGTCGGCGGCAGCTTTTTCCATGTCGGATAGCTGAGTTTCTTCCATTCCTAAACCCAGCATGCGTGCCCTGAGTTTGTAAAAGGGATCCTGCCTGGCATGCTCTTCCAGGTCTTCCGCACTCCGGTAAAACTCTTTGCGTACGCCGCTGGTATGATGGCCCAGCAAGGGTACTTTCGCCTGCACCAGATAGGGGCGCCTGCCCTGCCGAACATCCCGGATCACCCGGTCCATTGCCTCAAAGCTCTCCTGGAAGTCGCTGCCATCGATACGTATGCGCCCCATTCCTTTAAAACCGGCAGCATATTCATAAGCGTCCATCGCCCGGGACTCTTCGCTGCGGACACTGATGCCCCAATCGTTGTCCTGCACCAGGTAGATGATCGGCAGCTCCTTTAATACGGCAAACTGGAAAGCCTCGCTGACCTCTCCCTCCGTCACACTGGCATCTCCCAGGCTGCAAATAACCACGGGCGCCTCGCCCTCCGCCCCCTTTTTGAATAAAGGGGAGTCAATACGCTCCAGGTAACGAAGCCCCTGCGCTATCCCCGTTGTAGGAATAACCTGCATACCCGTAGCGCTGCTCTGATGAATGATCCCTGGTTTATCTTTTTCCCGATGATTGGGATGACCATAATATTCGCGTCCGCCCGTGAACGGATCATTTCCCTTTGCCAGCAATTGCAGCATGAGCTCGTAAGGCTCGAACCCCAGTCCCAGCAGGATGCTCTCGTCCCGATAGTAAGGGCTCACCCAATCATAGGGTTGAAGATGAAAGGCGGCAGCCAGCTGAATGGCCTCATGCCCCCTTGAAGTGGAGTGGACATATTTGCAGATAGAGCGGTTATTTTCATAGGTGGCGGCCATCTCGCGGGCGATGCACATAAGGCGATAGGCGCGCAACAATATTTCAACAGTTATCATGTAGGTTTTATAAAAAAAATGCCATCCTGCGAAATACAGAATGGCATTGATCTAACGACGATTGAATTATTTTATTTCTATGGTCAGTAAGCTATCGTCTTCAATAAATGCCTCCAGCTCATCTCCTACCACACATTCACCTACACCCGCCGGTGTGCCCGTGAATACAAGATCGCCGATGTTGACGGAGAAATAATTGGAAATATAAGCAACGACCTTATCAAAGCTATTGATCATCAGGCTTGAATTGCCTTGCTGCACCAGCTCCTTGTTCTTGTAAAGGCAGAAGTTAAGATCCTTCTTGTTCTTTACGTTCTGAAGAGGTATCCATTTGCCGATGGCTGCAGAATTGTCCCAGGCCTTCGCTTTTTCCCATGGAAGCCCTTTCTCCTTTAGCTCATTCTGGATGTCCCTGGCGGTGAAATCAATGCCTACCGTCACCGCATCATAGTATTTGCTGGCAAAGCGGTCCTGGATATATTTACCGTTCTTGGATATGCGCAGCACCAACTCGCATTCATAGTGCAACTCATTGGTAAACTCCGGGTAATAAAATGGCGTATGTGCTTGCAGCAATGCGCTCTTAGGCTTCATAAAAATGATAGGCTCATCCGGGATCTCATTATTCAATTCCTTGGCATGAGCAACATAGTTACGGCCAACACAGAATATTTTCATATTCAATCAGGGTTTTTAAATAGAAAATTCTTTAAACCAGTTTTCATTTGGCCTGAAAAGACCCTGGGCACAACACAGGAATATTGAATATTAAAATATCTACTCTTAGGGATGAATACAATATTTATGCGAAAATAAAGATTCCCCTTTATAAATCATAGCGTAAAATCCAAATTATTGTATTGGTTCATAGTCCTTTCTATTCCGCTGGTGGCAAAGCTTTCGATCAATTCCACAGACTTCTCTACTTTCAACCTTACCAGTGGTAATTCATTTTCTTTCCACTTTCCCAATACATAATCGACCTGTTTTCCCTTAGGGAAATTATTACCTATGCCAAATCGTAATCTGGGGTAACCATTGGTTCCTAGCACCTCCTCGATGCTCCGCAGCCCATTGTGCCCAGCTGCGCTTCCCCCGGGACGAAGCCTGAACTTTGACAGAGGCAGGGCCAGTTCATCAAGGACGACAAGTACATTTTCCAGGCTGATCTTTTCCTTGTCCATCCAGTATTTCACCGCCTTGCCGCTTAGATTCATAAAGGTAGTGGGCTTAATACAAACCAATATCTTCCCTTTCCACCTGATCTCTGCGACTTCGGCTAAGCGATCCAGTCCGAAAACGCCCCCATGCTTCTTTACCAGTTCATCTGCTACATCAAAACCAATATTGTGCCGGGTACCCGTATATTCGGACCCAATATTACCCAATCCCACGATGAGAAACTTTGCCATAAACGAAGGTCAGACAAGGGGGATTAAAAATAACAAAAACCCGGTTAAAATTATAACCGGGTTCCAACTAATAAATTACTTTATTTCTTACCGCCCGCCGCTGGCTTAGCCGCAGCAGGAGCGCCAGCTGCAGGAGCAGCGCCGGCAGCCGGAGCAGCAGCAGCTTCTTCCTGTTTCAATTGACGCGTCAGCACGATAGAAGCGATAGGAATACGCGGAGAGTTCAGGATCTCATAGTTTTCCGCTTTTACATCCTCCACCCGCACATTGCCGTTCAATTCCAGCTCGGTCAGATCCACTTCAATATTCTCTTTCAGAAATTTGGGAAGGGTCTTCACTTTTAAAGCCTTCATCTTGGTGATCAGCTTACCGCCATCTTTCACGCCTTTTGCAGCGCCGGTGAATTTAATAGGGATGGTGGCTACCACTTTTTTGTCTTCCACCAGCTCCAGGAAGTCAGCATGGATCAGCTGATCCGTTACCTTGTCAAATTGCAGGTCCTTCAAAATGCACCTGTAAGACGCACCATCCACCTTGATCTCGGCTAACTGGAAATCAGGTGTGTAGACCAGTGATTTAAAAGATGTCGCAAGAGCTGAGAAGTTCACCTCCTTTGCACCCCCGTAAATTACACCGGGCACTTTTTCCTCAGAGCGAAGTTGGCGGGTGGCTTGTTTGCCCATTTCGGTCCTGAGTTGTCCTTCGATTGTAATCGTTCTCATTGTTTATGTTTATTTAATAATTACCCTACTTATTCCTCAGCTGCGAGTGAATGAACAGCCCCGTAATGCTCCTGTTCTCATGCGCATTGCGTATTGCCACTGCAAACAGCTCTGCTACGCTCAACACCTTGATCTTCGGGCTGGGATGCTTCAGCGGTATAGTATCACATACCACCAGCTCTTCCAGCACACTGTTCTCGATGTTCTCAAACGCCTTGCCGCTCAATACCGGGTGCGTACACAACGCTCTCACGCTCCTGGCGCCCTTCTCCTTTAAGAGACCGGCGGATTTTGCCAGCGTTCCTCCCGTATCACAGATGTCATCTATCAGCACAATGTCCTTATTCGTTACATCTCCGATCACCACCATACTGGCTATCTCATTCGCACGTTTTCTATGCTTGTCACAGATCACCATTTCCGCATTGAAATAACTGGCGATCTCCCGGATACGATTGGCGCTACCCACGTCAGGGGCCGCAAAGGTAAGGTTTTCAACCTTAAGTTGCTCAATGTAAGGGATAAAAATGGCCGAGCTGTCCAGGTGATCCACCGGAATGTCAAAATATCCCTGGATCTGGGGGGCATGTAAGTCCATTGTAATGACCCGGTCCGCACCAGCCGCCACTAACATATTGGCAATCAATTTACTACCTATCGCCACGCGGGGTTTGTCCTTCCGATCCTGGCGTGCATACCCATAATAAGGTATTACAGCCACCACCTTATAGGCGGATGCCCGGCGGGCCGCATCGATCATAAGCAACAGCTCCAGCAGGTTCTCCGCAGGAGCAAACGTGCTTTGTACGAGGAAAACCATGTCTCCCCGGATGCTCTCATTAAAGGTCGTTTGTATTTCCCCATCGCTAAAACGTTGAATATTAACCTTCCCTGTAGGGGTACCGAATTGCTGAGCAATTTTCTCAGCCAGGTATTGTGACCCCGTGCCGGAAAAAATCTTGGCTAGATGCTGCATAAGTAGGTAAATGTGGGGCGAAGATATAACCGAAAAGAGGTTAGGTCCAAGACACTTTAAAAAAATATATTACGGCAGGGGGAAATACAAAAAAAGAGGTAACCTCCAGGGCACGGGACCTTGAAGGCAGCCTCTTTCAAAAAGGTGTATTCGATTTAATGATTTACAGAAGCCAATTGCGTCTTAGCAGCAGGTGTGACAACTGCTGTTTTTTCAGTGTCTCTGGTCGATTTTGAGTTCAGCACATAAAAAATAGAGGAACAAACAAAGATGGAGAAGAAAAGGGCGACAACATACATGCCGATACAGAAGAGAAATGGTTGCCAGCCGCCGATTGCGTTGAAAGTTGTGCGTTTCATTGGATTTTAGATTAAGTTTTCAAAAGATTACGGATACTATGAAACTGTCTGTCTGTGCTAATAACGAAAGAGTCGGATCCTTATTTTAACTCTTCTTTATAAAGTACAAAATAATACATTAAATTGATTTATGCAAGCTGAAAAGACCAGGAAATACCGCATAAAAAACTGGGCAAAAGACGAGCAGCCCCGCGAAAAATTACTAAGTAAAGGTCCCAGGGCCCTTAGTAATACCGAGCTGCTGGCCGTCCTCATTGGGACGGGCACTCCGGACCGCAACGCCATCGACACAGCAAGAGAGGTGCTCAAATTAGGCGACAACAACCTCATTACCCTTGGCCAGCTGTCCGCGACTCAGATCAGGCAGGTCAAAGGGATGGGACGGGCTAAGGCCGCTATTATCTCCGCTGCTATGGAACTGGGAAGAAGGAGGGACGCCAGCCTCCTGAATGAAAAGATCATTCTGAAACATGGCCGGGAAGCAGCTGCCTACCTGCAGGGCGAGCTGCAACACTTCAAACACGAAGTATTTGTAGCCATCTATCTCAACAACGCATGTAAGGTCCTGAAGTGGGAGCCCCTGAGCCAGGGTGGCCTCACCGGCACGGTGGCCGATCCCCGCATCATCCTGAAGAAAGCGTTGGAAGAAAATGCCGTCAACATTATCCTGGGTCACAACCATCCATCAGGGAATCTCCGTCCCAGCAAAGCCGATGAAGAGCTCACCCATAAAATAAAGGAGGGCGCCAGATACCTCGACATCAAATTGCTGGATCACATCATCGTGAGTGAGCAGGGGTATTTTAGTTTTGCAGACAGCGGAATGTTATAGTTGCGTCACAGGCTCCCCTACGCCTGCGCCGTCGGTCCTCCGAAATTCAAAGGCAGCTGCACCTCCTCCAGGTCCTGTATCTTCCCGTTGGCTGTTTCAAAACGGGCCAGGTTCTCCGTGAGCGCCTTCATAAAACGCTTGGCATGTTGCGGAGTAAGTATGATACGGCTCTTCACCTTGCTTTTGGGTGTACCCGGCATCACATTTACAAAGTCGATGACAAACTCGGCATGAGAATGCGTAATGATGGCAAGATTGGCATATTGACCTTCTGCCATTTCCTCGCTGATCTCTATATTAAGCTGGCTATTGGGCTGCTGATTCTCGGACATAATTGATGTTATTGTGCACCACAAGATACCACATTTCATCTTATAATAGAGAAGCCGCCCTGGAAGGAGCGGCCTCTCTCAGTTTTAAACCTCTACCCGTGTTACCACAGTGTATTGACTGCTGTTTCGCTGCTAGGAGCAGGGAACATATAGTTTTGGCTGGTAGGCGCAACTGCCACCGCGGCGCCTTTTGCCGGGAAGGTCTGTTGAAGACGGATGATATCTATACTCCGTAGCCCTTCTCCCAGGAATTCGATATTTCTTTCCTGCAATATGTCATTGATCAACTCTGTAGCAGAAGCTGGCGCAAAAGTCGTGGTTGCGTCGCTGCGTTGACGTACCGCATTCAACAATGCTACGGCCTGCGCATCTACCGCATTCGCTTTCCTGGTACGGGCTTCAGCCAGACTCAACATTACTTCCGAATAACGAAGGATGGGTACCCAATCAAGATAAGGTGAAGGGGACGAGAATTTGGTCCACCATTTCTTTCCCTTGGTGTCAGTGAAAATATAATTTCTGCGCACGTCCGTAGCTTTCCAGTTGGCGTCCGTGATGACCCCTGTAGCAGCATTCAGCGAATACTCGCCCGAGCCCTGAGAAGAATAATCCTTCGGGGGAAGATAATAGCTTCCCAGTTGACTCTGGCCTGCAGGCGCTTCCGCGGCTCCCGTGTATGGCAGGGAGAAGATGGACTCGGCCGTCATATAGGAAGTGAACACCGTGCCGAGGTCGCTTACAAGGGCATTGGCTACACCGGAAGGCGCCTTGAACGGGGCGGCAGCGGGTACGATCTTACTGGCTTCCGTGATCACATTGTCATAATTACCCATGCTGAGATAAACCCTTGTCTTCAAGGCGATCGCCGTGTTGACATGCGCATGCACAACATTTGTCGCATCGTCACCATAATCGGCAGGCAACCCGGATTCAGCGTCATTCAGGTCAGAGATGATCTGGTTATATACTTCCGCCACAGTGCTTCTGGCCAGGTTGCTAAAGCCGGAGCCCTTAATACCCTTCAGTCGCAGGGGGAGGCCCGGAGACGCGCCATTGTCCTTGGTATAGGGCGTAGCATACAGTTGAAGGAGATTATAATAAGCAAGGGCCCTGACGAATTTGGCTTCCGCATTATATTTCTTCGCCAGGTCATCACCTACTACCTTATTGCCTGTGGCCTCCATTCCATCCAGGAAAAGATTGCACTGGTTGATACAGAGGTAGGCGGCATTCCAGGTATTGTTGATATACGTGTCTCCGCCACCCACGGTAAAGTTCCAGATCAACAGCCCGGTGACCCCGTTACCCGTTTCATTGATGAAATTCTCTCCCCGGATGTCATTATAGATCGGCACCCTTCCACCCATGAATTGCCCGGACCTGACGGCCGCATACAGACCATTTACCTGATTGGCAATACGCCCTTTTGTCTGAAATACACTAGCGTCCGACAAGCCGGTGGACGATGAGGGATTTAGCTTGGCTTTACTGCAGGAACCTGCCGCCAAAGCCAGACCGGATAAAATTACAAGTTGATATATGTATTTTTTCATTGTGTGCTTTTTAAAATTAAACATGGTTAACCACAGGCATTAGAATCCTACATTCAATCCCACCGTAAATACCCGGCCATTGGCGACAGAGTTCCTGTCTACACCCTGACCTTGCGTATCGTTGCCATTCGTGGATGTTTCGGGATCGGGTCCTTTATACTTGGTGATCACCAACAGGTTCTGACCACTGACATATACCCTGGCGTTGTTGATACCTATGCGCCCCAGCATTTTAGCAGGCAAGGCATAACCAAGGCTGACATTCCGCAGTTTTATGAAATCACCCTTCTGTGCATTCTCGGAAATGGGGTTGGCGCTGCCATTAGAGATATTGTCGCCATACACGATCTTGGGAATATCCGTTATCTGACCGGCATGTGTCCAGCGGCGGAGCACATCTACCGAGCTGTTCCAGAAGCGGTTGTCCCGGATGCTGGCCTGCGTACCGTTGTACACATAAAACCCGAACTCATAGGTGGCCAGGATACCCAGGTCAAAGCTACCATAGCGGAAAGTATTCTCAAAACCACCATAGTATTTGGGTATCACATTGAACAGGGGTCGTTTGTCCTTGGCAGGGTTAATCTTCGACGCAGCGGCTCCGGACTTGACATAAGTCCAGCTGGCGGTCTCATGCCCATACTCTATCTGCTCTCCGGCTCCATTCAGGAATATCCTGTGACCCGTCGCAGGATCCACGCCCTGGGTAGGATACAGGTACAGCGTTCCTATCGAATAACCTGGCATCGTAATACTCGTCTGCTCCAGACCACTGGTAGTATAAAGTATATTGTTAAGACCCGGCGCCAATGACGTCACCATGTTCTTGTTATAAGTGACATTCAAAGAGGTGGTCCAGCGGAAATTCTTGCTGGTCACCGGCCTTGCATTCAAGGTCACTTCAAATCCCTTGTTATACATCGTACCGATGTTGGTAGGGATCTGGAGACCCGGGATACCGGTGGAACCGGCCTGCGTAACTTTTATGATCAACCCGTCGATATTGTTCCTATACCAGGCCACATCACCGGAGATGACATCATTCAGCAGGCTGAACTGGAGGCCAATGTCCGTTTTCTTACTGGTTTCCCAGGTAAGATTGCTGTTCCCTGAATTAGTAAAGTTCAGCGCGGGATTACTATTGTAAAGTCCTGTGCCATAAAAGGAATAAGAGTCGAAATCACCGATGCCGGAAATATTTCCGGTGGTACCATAGCTGCCACGCAGCCGCAGGGTATTGATGACCTTACCTATCCCGCTGTTGGTAAAGAAACTTTCCTTGGCAATGTCATAGGCAACCGAAGCACTCCAGAAATTGCCGTATTTGTGACCGGGTGCAAAAGCAGAGTAGCCATCCCGGCGGAAGCTGCCGCTGACAAAATACCGCTTGTCAAAATCATAGTTCAGGCGGCCAAAGCCCGACACCAGGTAGTTTTCCGTGCGAAGGCCATTGGTGTTGCCTGATACGGTGGCAGGCACGTTGTCGGCAAATCCACCTTGTCCATTCGTAAAGAAGGGATCGGTCACATTGGTCCGGTCAATGCCATAGCCTAATTGAGTCGTATACTGTTGTTCCGTACCCACCAATAACCCTACCGTATGCTTGTCGGCGAAGATGTGGTCGTATTGGCCGGTGGAGGTCCAGATCCAACGCTTGTAAGTAAGATTGGAGTTGATGGCTTCACCACCGGGGTAGCCGTCACCATTCAGCGGCGTACTGAAAAAATCGTTGTCAGACAGCAGGTAATCCACCCCATATACCGTCTTTAAAGTGACGTCCGGTATGGGTTTCAGCTGCAGATACGCATTCGCCTGGATATGGTTGTTTTCCGTGCTGGTATGGTTATTCTCGATCAACACCAATGGATTGTAATAGCTGATCCCCGGATTTACATTGTTCATCGGTCCGATGGCTGCGCCATTCGTATTGTAAGTGCCGTCATTATTACGGGCAGCGATATTGGGAGGAAGGATCAGGGCAATACGGCCCAGACCGCCGGTGGAATAGGCCTGTCCGGGCAAAGACCCTGTCGAAGTGGCGGCCAGGTTGATCTCGTTGCTATAGCCGGCCTGGGCCCCTAATGAAAATACGTTCGAAACTTTATGGTCGATGCTGAAACGGAAGTTCTTTCTTTCAAAAGAGTTCTTTACAACGATGCCATTCTGCTTGGTATAGCCTGCGGAGATAAAGTAAGTAGTTGCTTCATTGCCGCCGGAAACAGTCAAAGCATGGCTGTGAGAGATCCCTGTACGATAGACGAGGTCCTTCCAATCCGTATTAATCTCCTTGCCGTCAGGACCATTGGTGGGCAGGAATTTTGCCGTGGCGCCGGGTTTATTGGCAACCCCTTCATTCTTGATCATCATATACTGATCCGCGTTCAGCGTTTTCCACAAGCGGGTAGCCTTGGTCTGGCCTACCCATCCGCTATAGGTCACTTTGGTTTTCCCTCTTTTGCCCCGTTTGGTAGTGATGATCACCACGCCATTGGCGGCACGGCTGCCATAGATCGCCGTAGCAGCCGCATCCTTCAGCACGTCCAGGCTTTCGATATCGGCCGGGTTGATACTGGCCAGGGGATTTGCTGCAGCATCCGACATGCTCACATCACCGGTGAATGTCGGAACACCGTCGATGACGATCAGGGGATAAGAGCTGAGAGAGATCGAGTTCGTTCCACGGATACGGAACACCGGGGGATTATTTACTACGCCGTTGGCAGACGTGATCTGCACCCCTGCCGCCTTACCGCCCAGTGCCGCATCAAAGCTCTGCACCGGGTTGTCGGCAATCGCAGCGCCTTTTACGCTGGCGATATTGCCTATTACATCCGATTTTTTTTGCACGCCGTAACCGACCACCACCACTTCGGTGAGGCTTGCATTTTTGCGGGCAACAGTAATATCTACTGAACCGGCGCCAACAGTAGCTTCTTTGAGTTCTATGCCTGCGCCGGAAACGATCAGCGTTTCACCGATGCTTGCACGAATGGAATAGTTGCCGTCAGCATCCGCGCTGACGCCTTTCTTCGTACCCTTAACTCTGATGGTGGAAAATGGGACCGGTTGGCCTTGTTGATCGGTTACCCGACCTGTAATTAGCTTGGTTTGAGCAAATGCCAATACGGAAGATAGTACCAGCACCGCTAACAGTGTTAGATGTTTTCTCATGTGGACAGTATGTTTTAGTTATACTGTTACTAAAAGTATGGAATTTCAAAATCCGTCAAAAAAAAAGTTAAAATCTGTTAATGAATTGTAAAACATAAAATTTTCTAGCTCGTTGTTGCACAAATCGTAACATATATTTCTTACGAGAAAAATAAAATTTATGCCTTCGTTCCTGGTTGGCCTCACTGCAGTTACACTGCAGTGGCTGCCATGCCGCCCGAATACCTCAAAAAGTCCAATTGCGCGCATTTAAACCCCGAATAGTACCTTTGCGCCATGGAATTATTAGATGGACAACTCGTTTCAAAGACAATCAAGGAGGAGCTGAGGCTAAAAGTAGGGCAACTGATCGTAGAAGGTAAAAAAATACCGCACCTGGCAGCCGTGCTGGTCGGCAACAACGGCGCCAGCGAAACCTACGTAGGGGCCAAGGTTAAAGCCTGTGCCGAAACAGGCTTCAAATCCACCCTGGTCCGGCTGGAAGATGACATCAGCGAGAACAAGCTGCTCAACGTCATAGAAGACCTGAACAACGACCCGGACGTTGACGGTATACTCGTTCAGCTGCCCCTGCCCAAACATATTTCGGACGAAAAGGTGATCAATACCATCCACCCTTCCAAGGATGTGGACGGCTTCCACCCCATCAACGTAGGAAAAATGGTCCAGAACCTGCCCACGTTCATCTCGGCCACCCCCCATGGCGTCCTGCTTATGCTGGAACATTATAAGATCAATACGAAAGGCAAGCATGCTGTCGTAGTCGGCAGGAGCAATATCGTGGGAAGGCCCATGAGCATCCTGCTCAGCAGCAACACCCCCACGGGCAACTGTACCGTCACCATTTGTCATTCTCATACCCCCAATCTCCCCGAAATTTGCCGGCAGGCCGACATCATCGTAGCTGCCCTGGGCAAACCGGAATTCGTGAAGGCCGATATGGTAAAGGACGGTGCCGTCGTCATTGACGTGGGCATTACCCGCGTTCCGGACAACTCCAAAAAAAGCGGCTTCGCCCTGAAAGGAGATGTAAAATTCGACGAAGTGGCGCCCCGTTGCAGCTACATTACCCCGGTGCCGGGAGGCGTAGGCCCAATGACCATTGCAGCCCTGATGAAAAACACCTTCCTGGCCTGCGAAGCGAGGAATGGAGAAAATCTTATTTAATCCACGATGCAACCCGAAATATCAAATATCACCCCCCATCGGCAGGCGCAAAGTCTGCCCGTAATGGAGGCCTTTTACACGATACAGGGGGAAGGCTACCACCAGGGAAAGGCAGCCTATTTTGTCCGCCTCGGCGGATGCGATGTCGGCTGCGTATGGTGTGACGTAAAAGAAAGCTGGGACGCCTCGGCGCACCCCCAACAAACCATCGCCGGGATCGTGGCCGCAGCGGCAAGTCATCCCGGGCGCCTGGCAGTGATCACGGGCGGAGAACCCCTGATGCATGATTGCACCGCTCTCACCGACGAGTTCCACCATGCGGGGTTCTCTACCAACATCGAGACCTCCGGCGCATATCCCCTCAGCGGGGAGTGGGACTGGATCTGCCTCTCTCCTAAAAAGTTCAAAGCCCCCCTGCCGGAGATCCTGCCGCTGGCAAATGAATTGAAAGTGGTCATCTATAACAAGACGGACTTCGAATGGGCTGAACAATGGGCGGCCCGGGTATCCCCCACATGTAAGCTATTCCTCCAGCCCGAATGGAGCAAATCTTCCATTGTCACCCCCCTGATCATCGAATATGTCAAGAGCCATCCCCAATGGGAATTTTCCCTGCAATTGCATAAATATATACATGTCCCTTAATAGCGCCAAGCTGCAAGCTGTGAGCTACAAGCCAAGATTTAAAGTTTCCTGGCTTGCAGCTTGGCGCTTGAGGCTTGCAGCTCAATAAATCTTTATAACTTACGTTTAGCATTTTGATTTGTAACTTTCCAATATGATCAACCGCCGCTTACTTCTCCTCATATTACTTATTTCTGCTGCCCCTGCGGTATGGGCACAATACAGACCTGAAAAAGTAAGCAAAAAGGCCAGTCAGCTGTATTCAAAAGCATTGGAGCAGGCCCGGGCGGATGATTTCAAGGGAGGTATCGAGACCTTGCAGCTGGCCGTCAAAGCCGACAATGGTTTTGCAGACGCTTACCTCTCCATGGCCGGTATGTATGGCGAGCTGAAGAATTACCAGGGAGCCATCGACAATTACGAAAAAGCCAGGGCCATCGACAGTAATTATTTCCTGGACTATAACCTCCCCTATTCCATCAACCTGGCAGGCAAAGGGGAATTCGAAAAAGCCCTGGAAGCCGTGAGCCGGTTCCTCACTGTCACCAATCTGAATGAGCAGAGCCGTAAAGCAGGGGAATTCCGGCAAAAATGTTACCGGTTTGCCCTCGACTATGCACATACACACGATAATGCCGGATACAAGTTCGAACCTCTGAACTTAGGCGATAGCATCAATTCAGCCGTCTCCGAATATTACCCCACGCTAACCATCGATGCCAGTAAATTCATCTACACCCGCCGGGTAAACAATTTCAATGAGGACTTTTATGAGTCCGACAGGGAAAATGGCATATTTCACAAGTCAAAAAGCCTGGAAGGCAATATCAATACCAATCAGAACGAAGGCGCACAGAATATATCCCAGGATGGCCAGTGGCTGATCTTCACAGGGTGCAATTTTCCCGAAGGCCGGGGAAGCTGCGATCTTTACATTTCCTACCTGACAGACAGGGGATGGAGCGCGCCGGAAAATCTTGGCGATAGCATCAACACCGAGTTCTGGGAATCAGCTCCCTCCCTCTCCCCCGATAAACGGGACCTCTATTTTGCAAGCAGGCGCGCCGACGGCTTCGGAGGCAGCGATATATATGTCAGCCACCGTCTGCGCAACGGACAGTGGAGCTCCCCCGAAAACTTAGGACCCGTCATTAATACGGTGGGGGACGAAGGAACCCCGTTCATACACGCGGACAACCAAAGCCTGTATTTTACATCCAGCGGACATCCCGGTTATGGAGGAGATGATCTCTTTGTATCCAGGAAAGGCCCTGGCGGCGTGTGGCAAAAACCGGAAAATCTCGGATATCCCATCAATACCATCGAAAACGAAGGCAGCCTGGTAATAGCCGCAGATGGTAAAACAGCTTATTATGCCAGCGACCGGGCCGATAGCCGCGGAGGCCTTGACTTGTATACTTTCGAGCTGCGCAATGATATCCGGCCGGCCCAGACGCTTTGGGTAAAAGGAAAAGTTTTTGATAAGACCACACTGAAAGGACTGCCTTCGGGAGTCGAGCTAACGGACCTCTCCACGAGGACCGTTGTCAGCCAGCTGCAGACGGACGAGACGGGCAACTACCTGATCACGCTGCCGAAAGGCAAGGACTATGCATTCAACGTCAACAGGAAAGGATATCTTTTCTTCTCCGAGAACTTCCCCCTCAGTCAGCATAAAGAAGACACTGCTTACAATATCGATATCCCCCTACAACCCATCGAAGCCAACGCAGCAATCGTTCTGAAGAATATATTCTTCGATCCCAGTAAATATGAGCTGAAGCCTGAGTCACAGGTGGAGTTGGATAAGCTCGTCCAGCTCCTGAAAGACAACCCTACCCTGAAGATCCAGATCAATGGACACACCGATAATTCCGGAAAAACATCCGAAAATATAACCCTCTCCGAGAACAGGGCAAAGGCCGTTACCACCTATCTCACGTCCAAAGGCATCAATGCCGCCAGACTTTCATTCAAAGGCTGGGGTGAGACACAGCCGGTAGCGAACAACGCCACCCCCGAAGGCCGTGCCCAAAACCGTCGCACCGAGCTGAAGGTCATCAGCAGGTAGCCGAGGCAATCCGCCATCCCCGGATTGCTATTTTTTTTAGCACACCCCCCTTTATCACTACCTTTGCAAGACCTATACACCCTCATCCATCAATAGCCTGTCCATGAAAGAAGATGCCTTATACCAATTGGCGTTGGGTAGTATCCCGGGGATCGGTCCCGTATATGCGCGGAGATTGCTGCACCGTTTTGGCGAAGCCCGCTCAGTTTTCCATGCTCCAGAGGCGGCATTGGCGGATGTTCTCGGTAAGAAATCGAAAAGGGCCTACGACATCGCTCATTTTAAAGCCTTCTCCGCCGTTGAAAAAGAGCAGGCTTTTTTAGATAGATATTCGATCCGTTCTTTTTTCCTTACAGACCAGCACTATCCGCAACGCCTGCTGCGTTGCCCGGATGCGCCCATCCTTTTATTCTTCAAAGGCCATACGGATCTCAATGCATCCAGGATCATTTCCATCATCGGCACCCGCAGCCCTTCAGACTATGGTAAACAGGCAACAGAAAAGCTCGTCAAAGACATGACATCACTACCCGGCACACTGATCATCAGCGGGCTGGCCTATGGCATTGACGCCATATCGCACCAGGCGGCGCTTAAATATCATCTCCCCACCGTAGGGGTCCTTGGGCACGGACTGGACCAGATCTACCCAAGGGAACACGCCAGTCTGGCCAGGGAAATGCTGAAGACGGGAGGTCTGCTCACCAAGTTCGGCACGGCCACCCGCCCCGATGCTTACAACTTCCCCATCCGCAATCGAATCGTCGCCGGCATCAGCGATGCTGTCATCGTGACAGAGACCCGTCCCCGCGGCGGCAGCATGCTCACGGTTGAAAATGCGCTCGCGTACCATCGCAAGGTCTTCGCCATCCCCGGCAGGATCACTGATGAAAGAAGCTCCGGCTGCAACGTCCTGATCCGCGAAGGAAAGGCACGCCTGCTCACCGGCGCAGCGCAGCTAATGGAGGAGATGAATTGGCAAAAGCCGTCCCCGACACCAGGTGTCGGGCAAGCATCCTTGTTCCCCACCGCCAAAGAAGGTTCGGGGCTCTCGGACGAAGAATGGTCGTTACTGCAGCTGTTCCGTGAAAAAAAAGCCCTTTCCATCAGTGATATTCACGCCCAGGGCAGGCAGTCCGCCGGCCTGCTGGCCATCACCCTGCTGAACCTGGAATTGCTGGGGCATATCAGCTCCCTTCCCGGAAAAATGTACAGGCTTTGCGAATAAAGCCTGCCCTAACTTGATCATTGCTAGGCCTTTGCCGCTGCTTTCCCCCACCCTGTTCATAAAAATTTGGGCCGTATTTATCCGCTGCCCTACCTTTGCACATGGCAAGAATAAATCCCCCCACCAGCAAGTCAAAATCACCCTCAAAATTTTTCGGCGAAGGATTAACATTCGATGATGTGCTGCTATTACCGGCTTTTTCGCAGGTCTTACCCCGTGAAGTAGACATCCGTAGCAAGCTCACCAAGGACATCACCCTGAATACACCCATGTTGTCGGCAGCAATGGACACCGTGACGGAAGCGACCCTCGCCATAGCCCTTGCAAGAGAAGGTGGCATCGGGATCCTGCACAAGAATATGTCCATCGAAAAACAGGTGGAGCAGGTGCGAAAGGTCAAGCGCAGCGAAAGCGGCCTGATCCTCGACCCCATCACGCTCCACGAAGATGCTACCATCGCAGACGCCTTGCGGCTGATGAAGGAAAATAAGATCGGCGGTATCCCCATCGTCGACAATAATAGAGTGCTGGTCGGCATTCTTACCAATCGCGACCTCCGTTTTGAAGACAATAAGCGCCGCAAGATCAGCGAGGTAATGACAAAAGAAGGCCTGATAACAGCCCCTGAAGGCACCGACCTGAAAAAAGCCGAAAAGATCCTCCAGAAATATAAGATCGAAAAATTGCCTGTTGTCAGTAAACAGGGAAAGCTCATAGGCCTGATCACCTATCGTGATATCTTGCAGTTGTCCAGCGCCCCCAATGGCGTAAAAGATGCTTACGGCCGCCTGCTCGTAGGCGCGGCACTGGGCATCACCAAAGACCTTCTGGAAAGGGCCGGCGCTTTACAACAGATCGGGGTCGACGTGGTGACCCTCGACAGCGCCCACGGGCACCATATTGGCGTCATCAATGCCCTCAGGACACTGAAAAAATCCTTTAAGAACCTGCAGGTTATAGCCGGCAACATTGGTACGGCAGCAGGGGCAAAAGCATTGGCAGATGCGGGGGCCGATGCCGTAAAAGTAGGGATAGGACCAGGCTCCATTTGCACCACCCGCATCGTCGCCGGAGCCGGCGTTCCCCAGATCACAGCCATCATGGAGGCCGCTTCCCAGCTCAAAGGCAGGAATATCCCCCTCATCGCAGATGGGGGTATCCGTTATACAGGCGACATGGTAAAAGCCCTGGCAGCCGGAGCAAACGTGGTGATGATGGGCAGCGTCTTCGCAGGTGTCGAAGAAAGCCCCGGAGAAACCATCATCTATGAAGGCAGGAAATTCAAGCAATACAGGGGCATGGGCTCCATCGGGGCAATGACCCAGGGCAGCAGCGACCGGTATTTCCAGGACGTGGAAGATGATATCAAAAAACTGGTGCCGGAAGGCATCGAAGGCCGGGTGGCTTTCAAAGGTGGTCTGACGGAAGTAGTCCAGCAATATGTAGGCGGCCTCCGGGCAGGGATGGGCTATTGCGGCGCCAAGGACATAAAAGCCCTCCAACAACAGTCCCAGTTCATCAAGATCACCACTGCAGGCATGAAAGAAAGCCATGCCCATGATATTTATATAACAAAAGAAGCGCCTAATTACAGCCGCTAGTATACCTTACTCAGACGAAAGGTCCCGCACATTCCGGCGGGGCCTTTTTTTATGCAATCTGCGCCTTTTCCGCATCGTTATAGAAAAGCACCAACCAGCATATATGAAAAAGCTCCCTAATGACAATCCCCTGCAATTGGACACCAGCCATCTCTTCGTCCGCACCCAATATAATTGATCTCAGCGCTCCCGTGATTTCATATAGAATTTAAGCTATCCGCCCCCAACGGACGGCTATTAAGCTTATTTTTACTCAAAGATTTATGGCTTGAAAAAATTTCATCCTTTTTTACTGTCTTTGCTTTCCGGAGTATTGCTCTTTGCCGCCTGGCCGCCTTCACCCCTCACCTTCCTGATCTTCATTGCCTTCGTTCCCTTATTATGGTTGGAGCAGCAAGGCCTCCGCCGGAGAAAATTCTTCGGATGGGTCTATCTTACCATGTTCATCTGGAATACCGCCACCACCTGGTGGATCTGGAATGCTTCCGTCCCGGGCGCCATAGGCGCCGTCCTTGCCAACAGCCTCCTTATGTGCCTGCCCTGGATAGGTTTCCATTTCCTAAAAGCGCGGTTAGGCCCCAAAGTGGGATATCCTGCCCTGGTTGCGCTTTGGCTGACCTTTGAATACATTCATTTGCAGGATTGGGGGCTCAGCTGGCCCTGGCTTACCCTGGGAAATGTCTTTGCAGGCCATCCCGGATGGGTGCAGTGGTATAGCTTTACAGGCACCAGTGGTGGAGGTCTTTGGATATTGGTGGTAAACATCCTTGTCTTCCGTCTCCTGGCCCAAGCCCCTCTAAAGCCCCTGCCCAAAGCTCCCATCCTCCGGCTGATCGCAGCTATTCTGGCACCCCTTCTCCTGTCGTCGCTATTTTTCATTACCCCCATTGATTCTCAGATCACGACTACCTTAGGCAAGGCATCTCCCAATGTCGTCATCGTCCAGCCCAATATCGATCCGTACGAGAAGATCTACACCGGCAGCTTTGAAGCGCAGATCCATAAATTGATCCGGCTCAGCGACTCAGCCATCGACGATCGCACCGAACTGGTAGTATGGCCCGAGACAGCCCTGTTCATGGAGAACGGCATCAGCGAGGCAAACATGAAAGCCAATTATTTCCTCCATCCGCTTTGGGATTTCCTCCGGCGTCATCCCCGGATCAACCTGCTCACTGGCGTGGAAAGCTATCGAACCTACAATGGCCGCCAGAACAATACTGCCCGTCGCATCCCCAACACCGATCTCTATGTCGACAGCTACAACGCGGCGGTGATCCTGGACAGTTCCGGTCCCCTTCAATTTTATCACAAATCCAAGCTGGTCCCAGGCGTCGAAACCCTTCCGGCCTTTCTCCACTTTCTGGATGCCTGGTTTGAAAAGTTCGGCGGCACCACTGCCGGCTATACAGGACAGGCCGACCGTACTCCTTTGTCTTCCTCCAATCATAGTTACATCATCGCTCCCGCCGTATGCTACGAGAGCATTTACGGAGAATTCATGTCCAACTATGTCCGCAATGGTGCAAACCTGATTGCCGTCATCACCAATGATGGCTGGTGGGGCAATACCCCCGGCTATCACCAGCATGAAGCCTATGCCCGGCTCAGGGCCATTGAAACCCGTCGCTGGATAGTAAGAAGCGCCAACACCGGCGTCTCCTGTATCATTGACCCTTCCGGCACCATCATTGAAGATCGTCCCTGGGATCAGGCAGCAGTTATCAAAAGATCCGTCAAACCTGAACAAGCGCTTACTTTCTATGTTAATTATGGCGACATGATCTCCCGGCTGGCGATCCTCGCTACCCTCCTGCTCACCATCTGGTTGCCAGTGCAGATCATCAAAAAAAAGAAAGGACGTGGATAAGACGATCTTATATCAGACCATCAACTTAAGCTATAAAACCTTTACGCCAGAAGGCCAGGCCACTTCACCGGTGATCCTTATCCATGGATTTGCAGAGGATGGCTCCATCTGGGATAACCAGGTAGCCTACTTAAAAAATACCCACCGGCTCATTGTCCCTGATCTGCCCGGCAGTGGCCTATCTTCCCCTCTTCCCGGTGACACCAGCATGGAATCATTGGCCCGCGCAGTAAGGGCCGTGCTCGAAGCAGAGCAGATCGAAGATGCCATCATGATAGGTCACAGCATGGGAGGCTATGTCACGCTCGCCTTTGCCGAGCTGTACCCCGGCATGCTCAAAGCTTTCGGCCTCTTTCATTCCACGGCTTATCCCGACAGTGAAGAAAAAAAAGCAGCCCGCCGAAAGGGTATGGACTTCATCCGTAAAAATGGCGCCGCCGCCTTTATCAGGCAGTCCACTCCCCATCTTTTTTCCGGGACCACACGTAACAAGCATCCCGAATGGGTCACTTCCCTGATCGATCGGTATGCCGGCTTCAACCCCGATGCCCTTATCCGCTACTATGAAGCGATGATCCACCGGCCTGACCGGACGCATGTGCTGCAGCAATTCCCGGGAGCTGTTTTATTCATCATGGGAGAAGAGGATAGTGCAGTACCGCTGATCACCAGCCTGCAGCAAAGCCACATGCCTTCTATGTCGTATATTCAAATACTGGAGAACACAGGTCATATGGGAATGATGGAAGACGCCGCAAAGGCAAATCTTTTCCTGGAAGAATTTTTGAATGATCAATATTATGCATAAAATCGTTTTAATCACGGGCGCCACTTCAGGCTTCGGAGAGGCCACCGCCCGCCAATTCGCCGCAGCCGGCCATCGGCTCATCATCACGGGCAGAAGAAAAGAAAGACTGGAAGCGCTGAAACAGGATCTGAAGACAGATGTCCTCCCCCTTGTATTCGACGTCCAGGATAAAGATGCCGTATTTGCAGCCATCGCCAGTCTTCCCGCAGAATGGAAGGACATCGATATCCTCGTCAATAATGCCGGACTGGCCCTCGGCAGGGATCATTTCAACGAAGCCAACCTGGACGATTGGGAGACCATGCTGGATACGAATGTAAAAGGGCTCCTTTATGTATCCAAAGCCGTTGTTCCCTTGATGATCGCCCGGCAAAACGGCCACATCATCAATCTCGGTTCCATCGCCGGCAAAGAAGTCTATGAAAAAGGGAATGTCTATTGCGCCAGTAAATATGCAGTAGACGCCATTTCCAAATCCATACGGATCGATCTGCTTCAGCACAGGATAAAAGTTACGGTCATACACCCCGGCGCAGCTGATACGGAATTTTCAAAGGTCCGATTCAAAGGGGATATGGATCAGGCCCAGAAGATCTATGAAGGATATACCCCGTTGCGTGCGGAAGACGTGGCGGATACTATTTTTTATTGTGCCAATCTCCCTGCCCACGTTTGTATCAATGAGGTCAACATGACCTGCCTCGCGCAGGCAAATAGCTTTTATTACAATCGGAGTGGGAATGCGTGAGGGAAAGCTCATGGTTTGATTAAGTGTTGATAGGTTATTCTTCTCCGCTTTTTCGCCTACTCAAACCTAAAACCTACATCTTAAGGGGCGAGTGAAATCCGCAACTGCAATCCTCCCTTGATCGTCGTAATAGGCGGTGTGGTCGATATCTTCGGTGTCGTCCTCCGCTCGTCGAAATAAAGCTTCAGATTGATCCTGTTATTCAACACATAATCAATCGACGGAGATATCGTCACCACCCGTTGTCCTCCCGTAGGCAAGGAAGCATTCTGGTCCAGGTAGCTGCTGGAGGTCGCATTATCCCGGATGCTGAAATCCAGGCGCAGCGTCAGGTCATTCTGAAGCTTATTGGAAGCCGCTTTCGCCCCCGGCATCTTCATCTTAAAAGGCAATGGCACACCCCGCCTGCGAATACCCGCCCCGATGGTAATCTCCGTCGAATGCGTTTCGCTCAGCTGAAAATCTATCAGGCTCAAACTGAGCTGGCGGGATTTGCTGTAGCCAACCTTTGCCTGCAGCTGGTTGACAAATTGCATATCCACATCCAGGAGCGGTGCGAATTGCTCGGAGATGGTAATATTGGGCACCTGGTAGTACGGCACGAAATTACCGCTGATGGAGTCGATGAATCCGGGCTGACCGTAGCCCAATGGGTCCTGGTAATTCAGCTGCGAGTTGAAGCTGTTCATGCTGAGCGTGCTGGTATACGTATTGGTGATATTAAAGCTGGTAAATATTTTATTAAGCCCGGGGATCCTGCTAAGTCCCGTATAGCTGATACTCCAGTTCGGCTTGGGAAGATAGCCGGAGAAAGGATTGGAAGTGACATTGCTTCCCCCGCTCTCATTCAGCAGGGCGATGGTCGAAGGGCTTTTACCGGTGTAAGCCGCAATAAACGCGGGGATCAGCACATCCTGTGCATATTTCCCGTATCCCAGCGCATATCCGTCGGAGCCAACAAGGCCGCCCGTGTATTTATTGATGCTCCCCAGCCGCTGGGAAATAACGCTCCGGTAGTTCTCGAATTTCTGGAAAGTCGAAGAAAGCTCATTCGGTTTGTATTTTTCGAACAATGTGTTGAAAGAGATAAAGCTGATACTGAAGGTGCCCGCCATATAGGGATTAAGCCTGGAGTAACCGGACCCGAATGACGTATCCTTGTAAAGTTCGGAATAGTTCTTTCCAAACGTCTTGTCGAAAGTAATGGAAACATGCAGGTCACGCACCGGTTCCAGGGTAGCCGTCGCCGTTATTCTCTGGGAATAGGTGATGATATTCTGATTATTAAAGGTAGTATCCTGGGTTAACAGCCGTTTTCGTCCCAGCTTGTTGATGAAATTGGTATCCGGGCGCGCCCCAAACACATACCCCCATCCCGGTTGATTGTCCCGCAAATTCATCCCCAGCACTTTTGTGCTGTCCAGGAATCCATAAATGGCCGAAGAAGAATTGTCTGAATAATTAAACGTGATATGCTTCAAAGAGGTCAGCACCTTCGCTAATCCCCTGGCGACGCCTTTCAATTCCGGCACCGGCCGCTGGAATGTAGGTTGTTTATTGCGTCCCGTATCCTTGCCGGCGGCAGGAGGTTTTGGTTGCGCCGCCCCGGCCTGGTCCAACCGGCCCAACAGCTTCCATTTACTGTACAGACGCGTAAAATCCAGGTCAGCCAGCAGGGTCCTTTGTTGTGTGTTCTGTATGCTGTTGCCCAGGTAGGTGGCCAACTGTGAAGCGCCCGTCCACGTATAAGTGGAGGAATAGCCCGCACGGACGGTGGTCCAGTCCAGCGCGGGGATCTTGGACAAAGGCAGCGTATAGGTCGCATTCGCGCTTTGCATATACAATATAGTCCTGCCACCCTTCCAGAAATTGCTCCACATGCGCTTACGGGCCGCCTTATCCAGCCTGCCGCTGTCCTCGTCTACCCATGCCCTGTTGGTAGCCGTGAAGTCCACCGACAGTGACCGCGTCAGGTCCCACCGCAATGTATACAACCTGTCAAAGGTGAAGAACTTGTTGTAGGTCTCCGGGAGAATATCCTTCGGTCCGCCGATATTACGGCTGCGATAAGCACCGAACTGCCGGACAACATTGGCCTGAAAGCCGAGGACGGAAGGCACCGGGTTCAGGTTGAAATCGCGGATCAGGGCCAGCCAGGGCGTTCGCGCCTTTATCTTCCTGAAGGGCTGCCAGTATTTGGCGGTATGCGTATAATTGTATGCAAGCGTAGCCTTGTTCGTGATCAGCTCGTCTTCTACGGCCAGGGGACTATGGTGTTCGCTCCGGTTGTAGGAATAGCTGACATTGAAGTTCTCCACACTCCAGATCTTCTGTGGCTTGCCAGACGTGTTGTTCTTATGGACATTGGTGAGATTCACCGTCGTGACAGTGGTTTGATCCACCGCCTGCTCCTTCACGGAGTCCTTTTGCGCCGCCGGGGTTCCATTGACCTTATCCTTCAGCTTGATGTCCAGGTCGAATGGATCGTATTGAGGTGTGCTCGTCGTCTTCGTGATGCCTGCATACAAAGGAACGGACATAGCCGCTTTCTTGGGCAGTAGCTTACCCAGCTCCAGGTTGGTGGCCGCATCGAACTGTGAATTGTTATCCAGCGACCGCTCGTTGGTGCTTTGATCGATAGCGCCGAACCCCGCCGTTCGGATGCTTCCCGAAACGTTCATCGTACCCAGGTCCGCCAGTTTTATATCCACCTTGCCTACTGCCGCCCATCCGCCCTTCTGGCTGATGTCGGTAAGCCGCAGCTCATTGAACCAGACTTCCGTACAAACAGGGCTGACATTGTTGACATTCTGTACACCCAAAAATATTGCCTGCACCGCGCCCAGGTTGGGATTACCCAGGATAGCGTAGGATTTTCCGTTTGCATCCGTCTCTTTGTAATAAAGATTACTGGTCCCATGACTGTTGCGGTTGATCTTAAGTTGTATCAGGCGCTGCAGCGAAAGGTTGAGATCATTTACCTCGGGCCATACATCCGTATCCAGCGTGGCCCCTGCCAGCGTCTTCTTCAAAGGGATCTTTATCTCATAGTAGTTGCTGACAAAGTCACTGCCGATGCGAACGACAGCCGAAAGATCATAATCACTCAGCACGTAGCCAGTGCCGGCGGCTTCGGCATGGACAAACATGTCCATCGTGCCATATCTCCGCAGGTCCAGCGCCGTCGTCTTGTAGACACCTCTTACGTCGTATTGCTTCAGATCGCAGATCTGTAAGCTCATCGCCTGCTCGTTCAGCAGTAAGTTGACATTATTGTTGCTCAGTTCCTGCTGACGTCTTACGCCGGGAGGAGAGACATATGCGATAGGCGTCCGGGAGCTGTTCTGCTCGATGTTCACGGCCGTCACATTGAAGACGGTATTACTGGTGGGAAGCAGCGTATAATTTCCCGTGGTATCGATGACATAATTGAAGCTTCTCCACGAATTCCTCACCAGCTCCAGCTTGGCAAACCGGCATACGACCGCCGTGTCCTCGAAACCCGTCAGGTACATTCTGATGAACTGGATCGACTTGAAGTCAGGGATATTCCCCACTTTCTGATAGTATTCGGAAATGGGTATGCGAAACTGGTACCAGGTCTGCGGCGCACCACCTGCAGGAGTGAATGTACGCACATCCGTTATAAAGTTCTTCCCGACATTGTTGTGCAGGCTGTCCGGACTCACCTGGACCCGGTATTCATAATACTCCTCGAGCTCATTCATGGTATTATCCTTGTTGAGGTCCTCCTGGTCAGGATACATGGTATAAGCCGTCAGGGTCGTCTGGCCGGAAGTGGCGATGGGTGAGTTACCCTGCGGATTGTTGACATTCTTATACCGGCCGAGGATACCCGTCTGCGCTTTATCATACGCCGCATCCCGGTAGTTGGTAAAGTTGTCATTCGAAGGGTCCGCGATGGCGCTTAGGTAGGCGGCCGAGCCGGCGCCATACGTGGCAGCCAGCGTATTCAGGTAATTCTGGAACTTCGTTTTTTCATCATCGTCGCTCATACCATCCAGTCCCACATCCTGGAAAGGGCGGTCTGCCGCGTCATTGCTGAAGGCCGTCGTCACCTGGATAGGATTGGCAGGCACGCGTCCCCAGACGGAGCTGTTGTCGATGGCCGCATTGATATTAGGCGTATTCAGACCATTCTCGAATTCCTTTTTGCCGTCCCTAAGAATATCTTCAGATACACTCCCCAGATCGAAATACAGCTGTCCGCCTTTGCTGTTGGTATTATCCTTCAGGAAGGGATCCTGCATCCAGAACTGGAGCACCTCTATATTATTCGTTTCGAAATCCGTTTGATCGATGGCCCGCATGATGCCACCCCAACGCTTTTGCGGGTTCAGCAGCTTGCCGCTGGGAAGCACACTGCCCGGCCGGGCATCATAGTTATAAGGCCCCCGTTCCGTAGGGTAATAAGCAAGGTCAAAAGTGATCAGCTGCGCCTGCCCCGACTGCACGGTTTGTTCCGGGAACAGCTGCTGCACGTTGATGGGGGCGATCCGGGGATCAAGCACTGCGTTCTCATATTTGACAGGGTTATTGGCATTGCTCTTATCCTGTAAAGTAGGCTCGATATTATACCAGGCCAGCTTAGCGCGATTGTATCCATAATCGAGTGAGTCCTTCAGGTTGGATTCCGGGAACAAGGGAGGGTACTGACCGTTCAGCCCGCGGGGAGTAGAAGCCAGCGACCAGCTCGTCAGCGGATATCGCAGGTCGATGGCGCTGGTGGATCCTTCAAAATCATCCACATAGACGGCGCCGCTGGACCCCTTACCGATCTGCGGAGGATGCCCTGGCTTCAAAATGGCCATTTCTCCATATGCATTGACCGTACTCATTTCCTTCGTCGAGTAGAAAGGCAGCTTGTCCAATGCCCGTGTCAGCTGCGGCAGCTGCCCCCTGTAGTTGACATCGGCGCCATACATCGTGTTCCGGATGGGGTCCTCCCCGTAATTCGTCTTACTGAAGAAAGGCCGCTCGCTCAATCTTTCAATGGTGGCGCCAAAATTCAGCGCCTCTGTAGCCGTATTTTTCGCCAGGTAGTCGAAGCGGACCCCCATAAAGCTCCGTTGCTGCAGCCCGAAGCTGGCATTATTTTCAAAGGAGACATTTACAGGCACACCCGAATTAAGAATGGCCTGGTTGATCACCTGCACGGTACCCAGGTTATAATCAACCACGTAGTCCACATTCTCCTTCAGGGTAAGCCCGCCTGCCGTCACGACCACAGACCCAGGAGGTACATTGTACGCTCCCAGCTGAAGATTGGAGCTGGCTTGCCCCTTGGCCACGCCCTGGAGCACGTACCGGTCCACATTGGCGAAGGTTTGCGCCACCGCCTTAATAGTATCGTACAGCTGATGGAATATATATTTGTCCTTCAGGGCCTGGGGCGCTCCGTTAAAAGCCAGGGCTTCCAGGTCATTTCCAAAGGGCTCCAGCAAAGGAAAAATGATCCTTCCCTGGGTGGAAAGCACGGTATACCCCTCCAGGTAATCGAAGATCCCATCGGGCTGAGGATCATTACGTGTATTAAGGCGGTCCAGGTTGAGAATGGTCAGCAGCGGGATATTCGCCTTCGGCCCCTCGGGTATATAGCGCTTGGTACCCTTGCTGGGTTCGTCGTATAATATATTAAATTGGAACCCCGCTTGTTGGATATTCGACAAATAGTTGCCGCTGGCAGTCTTCAGGGAATACACGTTCTTCATCATCAGCTTCCACAAGGGAAGATTGGTCCGTTGCGAAGTAGCCTTCAGCAATTTCAGGTACAGGACCTTTTGGGACCCCGAGCCTGTCCCTGCGGCTGTATCCGGAGGAACATCCGAAGAAAATTCCCCCACCTGGTAAATGCGCCCATTGTAACTATATTGATAAGCCACAGCCAGGACATCGTTCGCCTGGAGCGTCTGGTTGACCGAGATAAAGCCCACTTGCGGGTTGAAATAGTAATCGCTGGCGCTGAGCTTCCGGGCATAGACCATTTCAAAATCCTGCACCTGACTGAGTCCCAAAGAGTTAAGCTTATTGGCTGCCTGGGAAGGAATACGGCTGGAAGGGTCGCTGACGAGACTGCCATACTCCGAGTTGGCTCCGTTGAAGGGATATGGAAGTCCTGTCAATGGATGTATGTTGGTGTTATAGGGGGCACTTTCACCTAAATCCATGAGACCCACGATATTCCGGGAACCTGTATCGATCCCGTTTCGGTTGGTTACCCATACCTCCATCCGGAGGATGTTCACCTGGGAAGTAACAATAGGCAACTTGGACATAGCCGTATTGAAATTGGTCCGGAAATATTGAGCCAGCAGAAAGTGCCGGTTTTCCTCATAATCGTCCGCCTTGAACTGGTAGGAGGTCACCGCAGCCCCACCCTGCGAAGAGACTGTCTGCTTCTGGGAACGCTGGTTGGCCAGGACGGCAGTGACCGATAATTTACCGAATTGCAGCTTGGTCTTGATACCGAACAGGGATTGAGCGCCGCTCATCAGCGTGCTGGGTGTGGTAAAAGAGACATTTCCCGCCTCGATCTTCTTGATGATCTCGTCGGGTCCACCCGTATAATCCAGTTTTAATTGATTCTCAAAGTCAAAATTCGCCAGCGTGTTGTAGCTGATAGGCAGCTTCAGCTTATCCCCTATGTTGCCAATGACATTCAGGTTGGCATTCATATTGAAATCAAAACCTCCCGTCTTCCGGGCGCGCTCGGGAAGGGTTGGGTTCTGGATATTCTGGCCCTGGTACCCCGCCATGATATCCACATTGCCCTGGGGACGGATATCGATCTTCCCATTTCCGAAGATCCGGTTGAAGAGATTATCCCCCACGGACAGCTTGGGCCGCAGGAGCTTTTTGTTCAGCGCCGACAGGGCATCGGCCCTTTTGCGGAAATAATCGTTCTCCGACTGTCGGGACCGCAGAAGCATCAATTCATCGAAAGTCAGGTAAGTCGGCTTCCTATAATATTGGTTTCCAATCTTTTCAACTATATAGTAGTGTTTCGTAACGGGGTCGTACTCGATGGAATCCCTGATATTGGCCGGATCTTTAAGGTCAAAAGGATTCCGGCTCCGGTTGGAAAAAGGATCGCCCCTGCGGTCATGCAGGGGATAATGCAGGCTGTCGGTAGCGGGATGGATGGAAGTATCAACGGGACGCCGGGTGGAATCTGTTTTTTGCTGTGCGCTGTCCGGACGCTGTTGGGCGGACACGGTAACACACAACCCTATCAGGGCGGCGGTTACTATCACCGTTAACTTCTGTTGAAAGAAATATCGCGTCAAAATTCCCCCAAGAATTAGTTAAGTAGAGATAATGAACGATAGGCTACAATGTTTTTAAGGCTTTCTTAATAATGTCCTCAACCTTATAGGTTTGAGATCCTTCATTCATCACCTTGCGAATGGCATTTTCTGCGGCAGGTCGTGCTATGCCAAGCGCGATCAGTGCATTTAACGCATCCTGTTCCAAGCTATTGTCTATCAATGATGAAATATTTGTTTCCACTTTGCTTTTGCCAATCTTGTCACGCAGCTCGAGGATGATCCTTTCAGCCGATTTTTTCCCGATACCTTTGATGCTTTCCAGTTGCCGGGCATTGCCCTGTAGAATAGCACGGGTGATCTCCTCGGGCCTCATGGAAGACAGCATCATCCTTGCCGTGGAGGCGCCTACCCCCGAGACGCTGATGAGCAGGATAAACAGCTCCTTCTCGGCCCTGTCAAAAAAGCCATATAATATATGAGCATCCTCCCTGATGTGAAGATATGTCAGCAGGACGCCCTTGTCCAGGTCCTGTATGCTTGAATACGTATTAAGGCTGATTTGCAGTTCGTATCCCACTCCTCCTGCCTCCACATGGACCAGAGCAGGGGTCTTAAGCACAAAATCTCCTCGTAGAAAAGCGATCATACTTGCAGGTTCTTCGTTGTCGGTATATTGTTTATGGTTTCCGGAGGCCCGAAACTATGAATATTTTTCCCCACCTTTGTGAAAATTTTTAATTAACCTGATTGGAAATCATAATGAGCCAAAAATTGACCGCCGCCATTACAGCGATCGGAGGATATGTACCCGAAGACCGTCTCACAAATGCCGACCTCGAAAAGATAGTGGATACTAATGATGAATGGATCCGTACCCGCACAGGTATAGAAGAAAGAAGGATACTGAAGGGTGAGGGGAAAGCCACTTCGGACCTTTGCGTCCCCGTTGTGCAGGAGATCTGTAAAAAGCGGGGGATCAGCCCTGAAGAGATCGATTGTATCATTGTCGCCACCGTGACCGCAGATATGCTGTTTCCTGCCACCGCCAATATCCTGGCCGATAAAGTAGGCGCTAAGAATGCCTGGGGATTTGATATGAGCGCAGCCTGCTCCGGTTTTTTGTTCGCGCTCACCAGCGGCGCCATGTATATAGAAAGCGGGCGTTTTAAAAAAGTAGTGGTAATAGGCGCCGATAAAATGAGCGCCATCGTCGATTACAGCGATCGCACCACCTGTATCATTTTCGGTGACGGCGCCGGAGGCGTGCTACTGGAACCTAATTACGAGGGGTATGGCGTACTCGACAGCGTCCTGAAAAGCGATGGCAGCGGACGGACCCATCTCCATATGAAGGCAGGCGGTTCATTACGCCCTTCCTCTTATGAGACAGTCGCCGCAAAAGAGCATTACATTTACCAGGAAGGGCAGGCCGTCTTCAAATTCGCCGTGAAAGGAATGGCCGACGTCAGCGCCGAGCTGATGGAACGCAATCACCTTACGGCTGATGACATCGCATGGCTGGTGCCCCACCAGGCCAACAAACGGATCATTGACGCCACCGCCCATCGCATGGGACTTCCCGGAGAAAAAGTAATGGTGAATATTCAGCGTTATGGGAATACGACAGCAGGCACCATTCCCCTTTGCCTATGGGATTGGGAAAACAAGCTGAATAAAGGAGACAATATTGTCCTGGCCGCTTTCGGCGGAGGCTTCACCTGGGGCGCCACCCTTGTTAAATGGGGTTTTTAAAAGGTATGAACATCCGCCGCGCCATAAAAGAAGACTGCCCCCGGCTCCTGGAACTCATCCGGGAACTGGCCGAATACGAAAAGGCACCCGACGAGGTCATCGTGACGCTGGAACATTTTACTGAAAGTGGGTTTGGACCTCATCCCGTCTGGTGGGCATTTGTCGCCGAGGTCGATGGCATAGTGGAAGGCTTTGCCTTATATTATGTTCGTTACAGCACCTGGAAGGGGCAACGTATGTACCTGGAAGACCTCATCGTCACAGAAAAAATGCGAGGGAAAGGACTGGGGAAATTGTTGTTCGACCGGCTGTTGGAAGAAGTCAAGGAAAAAAATTTCCAGGGTATGGTATGGCAGGTATTGGATTGGAACCAGCCCGCCATCAACTTCTATAAAAAATACAATGCTGCGTTCGACGCAGGCTGGGTCAATTGCGCAGTGGACAATCCGGATTTCCGCGCCTAGTTCACACCGCTGACCTGCATTGCCTTATCGATTTTCTGTACCAATCCCTGGAGAACCTTGCCGGGTCCTATCTCGGTGAACTGGGATGCTCCATCCGTGATCATAGCCTGCACGCTTTGCGTCCAGCGCACCGCCCCTGTCAATTGATCGATCAGGTTCTTCTTGATCTCATCCTTGGCGACCACCGCCTTGGCCGCCACATTTTGGTAGATGGGACAGGTAGGATTGTAAAATGTCGTTTTATCGATGGCTTGCTTAAGCTCTTCTTTGGCTGAGGCCATCAAAGGAGAATGAAATGCCCCCCCGACGGGTAATAACAAAGCCCGCTTGGCGCCCGCAGCCTTCAGGCGCTCGCACGCTACCTCTACGCCCCTGACAGAACCGCTGATCACCAACTGGCCCGGGCAATTATAATTGGCAGGTACTACGATCTCCCCCGTTTCCTGCTGTACTTCCGCGCAGATGGCTTCGACCTTCTCGTCCGCCAGTCCCAGTACGGCAGCCATGGTGGACGGCACCTTTACACAGGCATGCTGCATGGCCTCCGCCCGGACGGACACCAGTTTCAGGCCATCCTCGAAGCTCAATACGCCATTGGCCACCAGGGCGGAAAATTCACCCAAAGAGTGACCCGCCACCATATCCGGCTTATTATTTTCAATTCCTTTGAAAGCGATGACAGAATGGAGAAAGATAGCCGGCTGGGTAACTTGTGTTTGCTTCAATTCCTCCTCACTGCCGGAAAACATGACGTCCGAGATGCGAAACCCTGCAATTTCATTCGCCTGTTCAAATAATTTCTTTGCAAAAGCGCTATTCTCATAAAGGCCTTTCCCCATACCCGGAAATTGAGATCCCTGCCCGGGAAAAATAAACGCATGCTTCATACACAATAGGGTTTATAGAACAAATATGCCACAAAGGCCCGATTCAAAAAAGTAAATATTTCGACAAAAAATTGTTATGCAGACGATTAATGCAGCTTAGAGGATATCAGTTTGACAAACTCACTGCGCGTCTCATTCTTTTCAAATTCTCCCCAAAAGGCAGAGGTGGTGGTGACGGAGTTCTGTTTTTGAACCCCTCTCATCATCATGCAAAGATGAGAAGCCTCGATGACCACTGCCACGCCCAAAGGGTTTAACGATTCCTTGATCGCATGCAGGATCTGCGTGGTCAATCTTTCCTGCACCTGCAACCGGCGGGAATAAACATCTACCACCCGTGCGATCTTGCTCAACCCCGTGATCCAACCGTTCGGTATGTACGCCACATGCGCTTTCCCAAAAAAAGGCAGCATATGGTGCTCGCATAAGCTGTATATCTCAATATCCTTCACCAGGATCATTTCACTGACATCCTCATGGAATTTGGCGGAGTCCAGGATCGCCCGGGCATCCATGTCGTATCCCTGCGTGAGGAACTGCATAGCTTTTGCTACTCTTTCCGGCGTCTTCAACAACCCTTCCCTGTCTGGGTCCTCCCCCAGCAACGCCAATGCATTTTTGTAATTACCGGTCAGTCCTGAAGTGATCTTTTCGTCATAATGCTCAACTTTCTTATAAGCCATGTCTTTTGATTTAAATAATTACTACTATCATCACTACGCCGGATATTCCACAAAATTCCTTTCCGTTTCATGCAGCCTTACCAGCAGATCGAGCCTGGGGTCGATCCTTTTGCGCAACAGGCCATAAATCACCTTTACAATATTCTCAGCCGTAGGGTTCAGGGTTTTGAATTGCTCCGTATCCAGATTAAGGTTCTTATGGTCAAACCGCTCCAAAACCTCTTCCTTTACGATCACGGATAATTTCTTCATATCCATTACATATCCCGTTTCCGGATCCGGCTCACCCACCACTTTCACGATCAGCTCGTAATTATGTCCATGGTAATGAGGATAGCTGCACTTACCAAATACCTCGAAGTTCTTCTCATCATTCCAGGCAGGATTGAAAATGCGATGTGCCGCATTGAAATGCTCCTTCCGGAATACCGCAACTTTTTCCATAGCTTTTTAGCTACTAGCTCCAAGCTGCAAGCTACAAGCTAGTTTTTTTAAGTTTAACAATTTACACCTATTCATTCCTGACTTGTAGCTTGTGGCTTGCAGCTCACCGCTACCCAAAGTATTCCACATAGATCCTCGGGGTCTCATATAACTTGATACAGTGTAACTGCACAGTCGAAGGTAAATGAGGCTGCAGCTGCTGCCAAATCCCGATGGCTAAATTCTCTGTAGAGCACATTTGCCCCTTCAGAAAATCGACATCCATGTTCAGGTTCCTATGATCAACTTTCTCGATGACATGATCCCTGATAAGCTCACTCAGCTTCTTGACATCGAATAAAAATCCCGTATCAGGGTCCGGCTCACCTTTAATAGTTACATACAGCTCGTAATTATGTCCATGCCAGTTCTCATTGGCACATTTACCAAATACGGTCTCGTTCTGCTCCCTGCTCCAGCCGGGATTAAATAGCCGGTGCGCGGCATTAAAATGTTCTACACGGGTCAAATACACCATACACTGATTTAACTGAAAAAATATCGTTCAAACACACTTCGAAGTCCGCAAAGTTAATATATAGGGCAACATTGTCAATGAATACAGATATTTGCAGCATGCACATTGTTCTGGCAGCCGCCACAAGCTTTGAAATTCAGCCCACTATCGATCTGCTGACCAACGGCTCCGCCCCGGGAGGCCATACAACGGACGTGCTTATCACCGGCATCGGCTCCCTCTCTACTGTTTACGCGCTTATGCGTCAGATTGGCAGACGCAAACCTGACATTGTGATCCAGGCGGGAATTGCGGGTTGTTTCACGCCTGGCCGGATCGGCGCCGTCCTGGCGGTGAAAGAAGAGGTCCTCGGAGACCTGGGTGTAAAGGAAGGACAGGATTTTAAGACCGTCTTCGACCTCCATCTGGTGGATCGGGATGTCCCCCCTTTTCACAACGGCCTCCTGATCAATCCTCACAACAACCTCCTGAACCTCACTGGCCTGGATCAGGTGAGAGGCATTACCATCAATGAGATCAGCACCGACAAAGACCGCATAGACTGGTATCAACAAAATATGTCTCCCGTTGTTGAAAGCATGGAAGGAGGAGCCCTTCATTTCACCTGCCTGCAAGAAGGTATTCCTTTTCTGCAGCTCCGGTCTGTGTCCAATGACATTGGTCAGCGGGACAAAAGCAGGTGGGATATCAGGTCCGCCATCGCCCATCTGAACCAGCAGCTTATGGAGACTATTAAAAAAATATAACCGATGCGACTTACTCTGGGATTCAGCCCCTGCCCGAACGACACATTTATTTTTGATGCGCTGGTGAACAGAAAGATCGATACGGAAGGTTTCGAATTCGAGGTTCACCTGGAAGACGTGCAGACCCTCAATCAATGGGCTATGGCTGGCCGGCTGGACCTATCGAAGATAAGCTATGGCGTTCTGCCCCTGGTTTTGGACAGCTATCAGCTCCTGGATGCCGGCGGGGCCCTGGGAAAAGGTGTCGGTCCCCTGTTGATCGCGAAATCCTCGATTTCCCCGACCCGGCTGTCCGAATGCACCATTGCTATCCCGGGACAGCAAACCACCGCCCACCTGCTTTTTTCTCTGGCATACCCCAACGCCCGGAAAAAGCAATTCATGATCTTTTCCGCCATTGAGGACGCAGTCCTTTCGGGAGAGGTCGATTGCGGGGTCATTATCCATGAGAATCGCTTTACCTATCAACAAAAAGGGTTGGTGAAACTGGCCGACCTGGGAGAGTTTTGGGAAGGTGCCACTGGCGCCCCCATCCCGTTGGGAGGGATCCTGGCAAAAAAGGACCTGGCCCCCGGCATTGCACAAAAAGTAAATGAGCTCATCCGGAGAAGCCTCGAATACGCTTTTCAGCATTACCCTTCGTTACCCGATTATGTAAGACAGCACTCGCAGGAAATGGACGAGCATGTCATGCGGCAGCATATTGACCTCTATGTGAATAACTATTCACTGGGCCTGGGAGAAGATGGCGTGACAGCTGTAAGGACCTTACTGAAGACCTATTCGGAGATCAATAGCACCCAGTCCCCCATGTCCTTATCCGTCATATCCTGAACATCCCCGGCTCGAAGCTCAAAGCTCGCCGCTCAAAGCTTTTTTATATGCCTCCAGGGCCCTTTTTCGCGCCGCCTCATGTTGGACGATGGGCGGAGGGTATCCCACCCCTTCCCACTCCGGCACCCATTTGCGTATATATTTCAGGTCAGGGTCGAACTTCTCTGCCTGCAGATAGGGATTAAACACCCGGAAATAGGGGGCCGCATCACAGCCGCTGCCGGCAGCCCATTGCCACCCCCCGTTATTGGCAGCCAGATCGTAATCAAGTAATTTTTCCGCAAAATAAGCTTCCCCCCATCTCCAGTCGATGAGCAGATGTTTGGTTAGAAAGGAAGCCACGACCATGCGGACCCTGTTATGCATAAATCCCGTGGCATTCAATTCCCGCATGCCGGCGTCTACGATAGGGTAGCCTGTCCGTCCCTGGCACCATTGACCGAACTCCTCTTCATTATTGCGCCATTTAATATGGTCATAAGCCGCTTTAAATGCCTTTCCCTTTCCCACAGCCGGGAAGTGCCAGAGGATCATTTGATAAAAATCCCGCCAGATCAGCTCGTTCAGGTAGACATCGCTCAGGGCGGCCGCTTTCCGGACCAATTCCCTTATGCTGCAGGTCCCAAATCGCAAATGAATACCCATCCGGCTGGTGCCGCCTTCAATGCCGGGGAAGTCCCGCTGTTCCTTATATTTTTCCAATGTACTTTTTTTCGGCGTCCCCGGCGGAATAGGGATAGCTGAAGCCGAAAAGCCCATGGATGCAAGCGACGGGATATCTCTTCTCTTCTGCTGATAGTAATTGCCGGTATACTTTTTCACCGGATATGACCGAAGATAAAAATCGGTTAATATCGTCTTCCAACGTCTGCTGTAGGGCGTGAAAACCGTATAAGGCGTCCCATCGTCCTTTATGACCTCCTCCTTTTCGAAGATCACTTGATCCTTATAAGTGTGGAAAGACACCCCCGCCTTATCCAGCAGCTTTGCAACAACGTCATCCCTCTCCCTGGCATAAGGCTCGTAGTCATGGTTGGCAAACACCCTATTCACGTTATACCTGGAAAGTATCTCCTGGAAGATCTCTTCAGGAAAACCATAATGCACTTCCAACCCCGCTCCTCTCCCCGCCAGCGCTTCCTGCATTTCCACCACCGTGTCACGGATAAACTGTACTCTGGCATCTGCCTTGTTCTCCAGCTTGTCCAGAATATGACGATCGAAAATGAACAGGGGCAAAACAGGGAGATCTGCTTTTAACGCATGATAAAGGCCCGCATTGTCATGCAGCCGGAGATCCCGGCGAAACCAGAAGATATTAACCAATGCCTTCATGCTCAATCCTTTTTATATCCCGGACCGTTCCATTGCCATACGTCACTCCCCCGAAGCTCCTTACCCAGCGGACCCCACGGATGGCATTGGAAACAAACACTTCTTCAGCCAGGATCAGGTCTTCCGGCGCCACCGGTCTTTCCTCTACCCGGAATCCGGCTGCGGGCAGCGATTCGATCAGCCATCGCCGCATAACACCCGCCACACAACCCTCTGAAAGAGAGGGCGTATAAATTGTCCCTCCCTGTACATAAAAGAGATTGGCAATGCTGCTGTCGGCCACCCGCCCCAGGCTATTCAGCACAAGGCAGTCGTCCCATCCATGCCGAACGGCATACTGCCCCGCCATGGAATAAAGGAGATAGTTATTCGACTTTATATTCGCAAAGGCATCACAGGATTTCCGGCCCGTGGGGAAAACACCCAGTATCAATCCCTTTTCATTTAATTCCGACGGGCGTTCCAGGTGCCAGGATTGAATGATATAGTTGGCGGCACCATGTTCCTGTCCCGCGTCTCCCCGGAATACCGTTAGCCTTACCCTGGCAGAAATGGCATGCCCATTCCTTTCGCAAAGATCCAGGATAGCTGCCGATAATTGGTCAGGTGTTAAACCTTTGAGGCCGAGAAGATGGCTGCCATTAAACAGCCGTTGGAAGTGATGATCAGAAAGAAGGATGCGTCCCTCTTTCACCCGGATCGTCTCAAAAAGACCATCTCCATAGCGGAAGCCCTGGTTGTCAGCTGTCAGGAGAGGAGTTCCGGAGGGAAAGAAGGACCCATTGAAAATGATAAAACTACTCACCTACTGTTGCTCGATAATTCCGTTTTTCACTGCGTACATGACGAGACCCGCCATTGATTTGGCGCCCGTCTTCGTCTTAAGCTTGTCACGTATAGCCTCAACTGTACGGGGACTGATATCTACGATATCCGCAATTTCCTTGGTTGTCTTCTCCTCGCACATCAGCTTGAGTACCGTCAGTTCCTTTTCGGTTAAATTGACATCCTGCGGCGCCCCTACTTCAGGGCGCTTAGTCCGCAGACCGGTTAGTAATGCTTTGTTAGTCAACTCATTGAAGAAAAACTCCTGTTCATAGCAAGTCTTAATGGCCTGATAGATAGTCTCGGAATCGGAATTTTTAGTAAGGTAACTGTTGGCGCCGATCTCCATCAGCTTGGAGATCATAGAGTGGTCATTGTGCATGGAAAGTATGATGACTTTCACATGGGGATGCTCTTTGCGGATCTCGGGGAGTGTTTGAATGCCATCCATGATCGGCATTTGTATATCAAGTAAAATTACGTCAGGCTCTATGTGTTTGAGTAAGTTAAGTAATTGCATGCCGTTGTCGGCTTCGGCTATTAGTTCCACATCTTTCTTCACCGCCAGTGCTGTTTTTACACCGGCTCTGAATAGGGCATGATCATCAGCAATAGCTACCTTGATGGGTTGGTCAAACTCCGGTTTTTTCATACGATTCTGTATTTTACAAATAGGAGCCTACACTCCATGTATAATCTCCCTGCAAATTGAAACAAAAATTGCAACACTTACTATAGGAAATTTACGAAATAAAGATATTACGGAATATACGTAAGGCACGCCCCTTTACGAAGATAAGTGGTTTTTTTACTAAATATGAAAGAGAATTTATCCCAGGGCAAGTTTCGGACATCTACGAATCCAGGATGTAAAAACCGAATAAATAAAATTGAGCAAATGTGCTCTTGTCCACATAGTTATTCACATTTATTTTTGATTCATAAGTTGATTGACGAGGATTAGCAACCTCAGATCGTCCAATGTCCTAGAAACCGTCCAGAATTATTTTCAATATTCTATGAAATCCACCGCAAAATCCAATGTCAATCAACTTCTCTTGAAAGCTCTGGTCAGTACTCCATAATTGCCGGTGGCCGGCCAATCTGGATACCCTGTGAATAACCCACTGATCCATATCCTTGTTAAGCCGTCATTACCCGGCTCTACCTGCCTGTAAGTTTTTGCCTGCTTTCTGCATCATGGTATTTGGAAAGATGCAACAAAGCAGGCATTTTTTATTCGTTCAAAGGAAAAGGCACAAGGACATAGCCGCTGTCGGCGACAGGCAGATCGTTGGCTGAAAGGAACTCGCGGTATTCCCGGCAAATAAGATTCCCCTTGATTTTGAGAAAAAAATACACGGAAAGCTCATCCCTCCGGAAACGCTGGAGGATCGCTGTTGGGTTAAATGGGACGGAAAGGTCCACCAGGTCCCGGATTTGGTCGATCTTACCCCTATCCTCCGGGCCAATGACGACTTTCCAGATATATTCCCGGGTATTCCAGGCAATTAGACCTTCCAGGTAAAGAAGTTTGTTTCTCAGTTGCTGCGCTTGCTCCAGGTTCATAGAAAAGGTCTTTGTTCAATAAAAAGATTCCCTTTCCAAATTTATCTGCAAGGATTTTCAAAATTTAGGTATAAAAGCGGCGTTAACAGGGTATTTTTCTTACAGGCATAGGGTGTTTTCACCCTGATTGGATTGAAAGGCTGTTGTACCTTCCCGTTTTAAGGAATGCCCGTAGATATATATTTTATTTCTAATATAGTTAACTGGATTGCAAGCCTGTTAGCTTTGACAGTAGCGATCTTATATTGCTATAAGCGCTTCAATCCGCCTTACCTGAAGATAATGCCTTTCTACCTGCTGGTGTCCATTGGCATAGAGATCCTGGTCAATCGTTTTATAAACCAGTTATTGGATTTCCGTCCTTTTGCAGATCAGGCTGATGCGCGCGTTACCCTTTATAATCTTTTCACCCCCTTCGAGCTTATTATATTTTCATATTTCCTTTACCAGGTCATCCGATCCCCTATGGTAAAAAAGATGGTGCTCATACTTGTCTGTCTTTTTGCGATATTTTTTGTACAATATTCCTTGCAGAACGGTCTTGGATATTCCAATGATATTGCCGTAGTCCTGGAAAGTGTCATCATCATCATCCCCTGCCTGACCTACTTCCGGGAACTGCTTGCATGGAACGAACCGGTCAACCTGCTAAGAGAACCTTCCTTCTGGCTGGTCACCGGGATATTCTTTTACCTGGCTACCATAATACCTCTTTACATGACCAGGTCATACCTGATCGCCCATGGGTTCACCGGGGTTGCGAAAAGCTTATATTCCATTAATAATTTTGCACTTAGCATCACCTATTTGTTATTCATCCGGAGTTACACATGCAGGATAAGGAAGTTGTAATATCCATTGTTATTATTTGCACATTACTGATCATTATCCTGATCGGGTTTATCGCCGTGATCCTGCTGCTGTATCAAAAAAAACAAAATCTGTTTAACACAAAGCTCGTCGGCATCAAAGCCAATTATGACAAAGAGTTGTTAAAAACACAACTGGAGATCCAGGAAGATACTTTTCAATACATCTCCCGTGAGATCCACGACAACATTGGACAATTCATTTCTCTCGCCAAGCTCCAGCTGAATACGCTGGAAATAAAGGAAGGAACGCCCGCAGCCCTGCGGATCTACGATGCAGTGGACCTGTTAACCAGGGCGCTGGATGAATTGCGCGATCTGTCGCGAAGCCTCAGCTCGGAGATCATCCGCAACGGAGGGCTTACCACAGCCATGGAGCAGTTGATCATACAGCTGCAAAAGCTCGCCGCACCGGAAGTGATCTATGAACTGAAAGGGGACTATCAGTTCCTGGACGAGCAGAAAGAAATATTCATCCTGCGCATATTGCAGGAGGCCATCAATAATGTTATCCGGCACTCAGGTGCCAGCAGCCTGCGCATCTCCCTTACCTATGAAAATAACAGCCTGACCATGGCCATCCGTGATAATGGGCGGGGCTTCAATACAGCATCAAAAGAAAACAACACAAACACCTCGGGACTGAGCAATATGAGGAAAAGGGCAAAAATGATAGATGCCAGCTTCGAAGTGGAAAGCGTCCTCAATACCGGGACCGTGATAACCCTTGTCGTCCCCTATTAAATGTTAGGCGGACGACGCCAAATGAAAAAATATGACGCCTCTTAAAAAACCTGTTAAGATTGCAATGGTCGACGACCACGTCCTTCTCCGTGACGCCCTGGCCACCGTCATTGACAGGTTCGACAACTGCAAGGTCATCCTGCTCGCTGCACATGGAAAGGAATTACTGGAAAAGATCCAGCCCGATGACCTGCCAGACCTGGTCATCCTCGACCTCAATATGCCCGAGATGGATGGCTATGAAACGGCAAGGCACCTGAGGATGAATTACCCCGGCATCTACGTATTAGTCCTTACCATGTATGATTCCGAAATAACATTATTGCGGTTACTGCAGGCCGGCGCCAGGGGATTTCTGAAAAAGGATATCCATCCGGGCGAATTGAACATGGCCATTCAGTCCGTAATGGCTTCCGGCTACTTCTATTCATATAACTCCGCGGGCAAGCTGGTGAATTTGTTCAAGAAAGATAAATCGAATAACAACCAGGCTGATAGATTATCGTTAAGCGAGAACGAGCTTACCTTCCTGAAGCTGGCAAGTACGGACATGACTTATAAGGAAATTGCCATTATGATGAAGATCAGCCCGAGAACGATAGACAACTACCGGGATGCCCTGTTTATCAAGCTGAATGTAAAAAGCCGTGTCGGCCTGGCGATCTATGCGATCAAAAGCGGAGTGGTCACCCTGGAATATTAGCAGTTCAATCTATAAGCTTATTTCTCATCGCATACATGATCAGACCGGCAATCGTCTTGGCGCCAATCTTCGTCTTCATGTTCTGGCGGATCGTTTCGATAGTGCGGGTACTGAGGAATACTTCTTTGGAGATCTCTTCGGTAGTCTTGTCTTCCGCCAGTAATTTGAGTATCCGGATCTCCTTTTCGGAGAATTTGATGGGGCTGGGATAAAATTGCCTCACCTGCCGTTTGGTCTGCAATTTGGAGAGCACGGCTTTATTGACCAGGTCATTGAAATAGAAATCATCGTTCATACAGGTGAGGATAGCCTGGTAGATCTCATCCGGATCTGTGGTCTTGGTCAGGTAGGCATTAGCCCCCATTTCCATCATCTTGGAGATCATCTCCTGGTCGTCATACATGGTCAGCACAATGATCTTGACATCCTCATATTCTTTCCGTAAAAGCCCAATAGCATTGATCCCATCGACCTCTGGCATCCGGATATCCATTAATAGTACGTCCGGTCGCTTTATCTGCATCTTATGCACCAGGTCCTTACCATCTTCAGCCTCCCATAGAATTCTTAGATACTCCTTATTCTTCAAAGCCATTTTAATACCGTCACGGAAAATCTTATGATCGTCCGCGATCGATACTTTGATTACTAGTTCAGCAGTCATACCGGCAGGTTTGTAGAGTTAATAGGTATAGGTCAAAATTTTTCGTTGATAATCAGATTTCTATAAACATTCTCCGACATCATAGGACAAGGAAAATCCGAATTGGATCCATCGCGTTTCTACGAACTGAAAAGTAATTTCCGAATATATTAAAATGGGCAGTTCTGCTATTGTACGCCAGAACCTTATATGTTATTTTTGTTGTAGAAGTTGATTGATTAAGGATCAATATCGCAAAACCATCCAACGTCCAATACCGTCCAAGTAAAAGATTTCAATATCCCTGAAAGCCATTTAAAATCCAATATCAGTCAACTTCTCTCTTTTTCTTAAAGACTCGCCTCACTCCTCCTTAGAAAAGTACTGCTTTTTACCTGGAATTGGCCGGAGGGCCGACCAATAAAACGATAAAACAGGAATAAAATTTCACATATTCCCATTATCCTGTGTTCTTCACACTTATCCACATTATTTCTCTCATTGTGAATATCCTGGATTTCTCGTATTTCCACGATCCCGTTTCGCTGATTTTACGATAGTAAAAATACTATTTTCCCCGCGTGAAACTACTCTATTTTGACCTAGTAAAGTCCCTCGTAAAATCCCCGCAAACCCAGTACTGACTTGAATTACAGGCAATTTAAAGCATTTTAACATAAATTTTGGCCGTTGTCCATCTTTTTTTTTAGGGGTTATTTAGTTGCACAAACTAACATTTTCAAACCTCTAAAAACTTACTTTATGCAGCAAAAAGAGTTACTTACCAGGACAGTGGCATCTGTCGGTGAAGAGATCACTCCGCAGCAGGCCGCTGACTTTGTCAATGCTTACGCCGAGTCTAACCCTACTGATGTAAAATCCTACCTGATCGGCCGTGACATCATCGATCAGCTCCTGGCCCAACCTGGCGCCGTCGGCCTGCGTTTCTACAGCGCCCTGAATGAAAATCGTCAGAAAACGTTGGTTTACATCGCAGTTGACGCTGAAGGCAACGATATCAAGAAAAAAACAGTTGTTGACCCTTCCGGCAACCTCTCCGTTCAGGACGCTTTGGTTGCTGACCGGGCTCTTCCCGGTCCCACCACTACTACTATTATGCCTTCATGGTGGCCCTTTTAATTAGATAATAGCTTGGATTATAGAACAATGCCTGTTATATTTGATAAAAAATAAAGGCATTGCTTGAAAAGGTAACATTTATATTTGAAATATTATCCGTGGTCTTTTTCCTCTGTTTCCTCAAAAGGAACAAAAGTGAAGGGCTATGGGTAATATTTCTGTATTGCGTATATTCCGTCATAGCCGAGCTCGTCGGGGTGGCTATCGCAAGAACGGACGCAAAGAATCTGTTCTACTTCTGGGCTTGTTATACCATTGCTGAATACACTTTTTTTGCTTACTTTTTTTATGCCTCGTTCAAGAATAAGAGTACCCGATTTATCCCGATCGTCGGAACGCTGATCTTTTATGGCATCGTTTCCTTCACTTTTTACAACAGGAACACGCAGGCTTTCGACTCCCTTTCCGCTTCCATGGAGGCCATCCTCATGATCATATATAGCATCGTCTTTCTATATAGTCAGATCACGAGTCCCGAGATCATGTATGTCTTCAATACGAAGAAATTCTGGATAGTTGTCGCCACCTTTCTTTACTTTTCGTCCACTCTGTTTTTGTTCCTGTATGCTGCCGGTTTTACCAGCCAGGAGCATAAAAGCTATTGGATCATTAATAATGTATTTGAAATTCTGAAAAATACCCTTTTCTGCATCTCTTTTGCTATGAAGAAGAGTGACAATCACAAAAATTCGATCAACACCTATAATCCGGACTTTTTGTAAACCCCTTGCCAATGAGAAACCTTAACCCTAAAATAACCGTCTGTACGCCGGCGACGATGTACTAAGTAAATGATACTCTTACAAGCAACTCCCGGCAGCAATGTTTCTCTGGTGCTCTATTTTGGCACCATCGGCATGCTTGCGCTCACCATCGGGCTGATAGTTTTTATTATCTTCCACCAGCGGAAGGTGATACGCTATCAATTGCGCCTGCAACGTATGGAGCAGGACCAGCAAAAGCTCCTGCTGAATGCCTCTATCCGCCTGCAGGAAGAGGAACGCCAGCGCATTGCCGCCGATCTGCACGATGATGCGGGCCCCCTGCTTGCCACAGCAAGACTCTACCTCAATGAGAACCTGGTCAACCTGGACAAGACCACCCAGCTACAAAGTATCTATAATGCCAAACAGATCATTGACGACACCATCCAGCTGATACGTAATATATCCCATAGCCTGATGCCCCCTACCCTTAAGAATTTCGGGTTGGAATCCGCCGTAAACGACCTGTTTCAGAAGATCAGCGGTTCGGGCAGCATGAATGCCAGTTCGCGCTTCCACGACTACCGTGAAAGGCTGCAGGCAGAGAACGAGCTGATCATTTTCCGGGTGATCCAGGAACTAGTCAACAACATTCTCAAGCATAGCAACGCCAGCTTCATACACCTCACGCAGAACACCAGTGGAGAAAAGTTCTTTATCCGCCTCCATCATGACGGAAGAGGCATTACCCAGAACGATTTTAACAAGCTGAACAAAAGCAATGTGGGCCTGGGCCTGAAGAATATACAAAGCCGTCTGAAGGTCTTGCATGGTAAGATCTTTTTCGAAAAGGATATGTCCCAGACGTATTATAAAGTTACTATAGAACTGATTAAAGAAGAGGAAGATAAGCTTGGTGAGCAGGAATAGAATTTATGTGTTATCTTTAAGGAGAAGACCGAAATCCAGCATAACCTATGGGAGTTATTAAAGTTGCAATAGCCGATGACCACAAGATATTCCGAAAGGGTGTCATTTTATCTTTACGCCCATACAACGCCATCAAATTTGTCCAGGAGGCGGAAAACGGACAAGAACTGCTGGATGGCCTGGCCGCTTCGGAACCCGATGTCGTATTAATGGACCTCCGGATGCCTCTTAAAGATGGAATAGAAACCACCAAGATCATTGCCAAACAATATCCCTCCATTCATATCATCGCGCTCACCATGTATGAAGATGAACGCTTTGTCAGCCACATGATGGAGATAGGCGCCAATGGCTACCTGCTGAAAAGCGCTGATCCTTCCGAGATCAAGCGCGCCATCATCGAAGTGGCCACAAAAGGTTATTATCTGAATAATTTTGTCAACCGGATCCTGCTGAAGAAATCCCATACACGGACCAAGGTTATACCCAGCCTCAATACGGAGATTACCCTCAATGAGCGCGAACGCGAGGTTGTACGGTATATCTGTATGGAATTCACAGCACAGGAAATAGCGCAAAAGATCGATGTAAGCCCGAGGACCGTAGAGGCTATCAAAGATCGGCTGATGGAGCGCTTCGGCGCAAAAAATACAGCAGGACTGGTATTTTTTGCCGTAAAGAATAACCTGATCGACTAGCCCTTCCCGACTTATCCCAGCCTTAGATTCCTGAAAAGACGGTATTTGCACAAACTAGCATTATGCTCAAACCCGGGAATAGCTTTGCTGACTATCTTTTTATGGCCATCACCTTTCTTCCGCTGTTGCCGGCTGGGCTCCTGCTTTTCCAAAAAAGCTTTGGCAAAGATCCCCTCCACCTGATGCTCATTATTTGCCTGGTGGACTTCATCCGGGACCTGCCAGTGCATTTTCACATGCTAAACGAAGATAATCAAAGCATTATAACCAATGTATGCTATCCCATCGAACTGACGCTCCTGGCCCTTCTTTTCAGGCCCATCCTGGTAAAATCGCTTCGTGACAACCTGACAATCATCCTGGTGGCCTTTCTCTCCTCCCTGCTCACCTGGCTCACTATAAAAGGATGGGAAAACAATGGTTTGTACCTGCAGGTAATCCAAAATGCCATGGTCATCGGAATGATCCTCCTTAGCCTGCCCCCTCTGGTTCGTTCCAAAGGACTCGATATATTCCGGTCATCCTTATTCTGGATCGCCGGCGGCACGCTGTTTCACCTGCTCATTATTTTGTTGTTGGACTTGATCAATCCCTGTTGCGGCTCGAATGCAGAAGATAAGATATTTCTATCCATTGCAGCGCTGATCCGGTATTCCCTGTATACCCTCGCGGTACTTCCGGGACGGGACTCCATTCCGGCAGAATAGACAATATCTATAGCTTCATCACGGGGATCTCGCCTTCGATGATCAACCTTCCCCTTGTCTTCGCCTTTATTTCCTCCACAGACACGCCAGGGGCCCGCTCCAGCAGCCGGAAGCCTCCGGGAGATATATCCAGCACCGCAAGGTCAGTGACGACCTTTTTAACACACTTTACGCCTGTGAGCGGCAATGTACATGCAGACAATAACTTTGATTCTCCTTTAGGGTTTGTATGCTGCATGGCCACGATGATATTGCGGGCGCTAGCGACCAAGTCCATGGCGCCCCCCATTCCCTTTACCATTTTCCCAGGTATCTTCCAGTTGGCGATATCTCCCGCATCAGAGACTTCCATAGCCCCCAGCACGGTGAGATCCACTTTGCCGGCCCTGATCATCCCAAAGCTCTCGGCACTGTCAAAGAAGGCTCCTCCAGGCAGGACCGTTACAGTCTCTTTGCCGGCATTGATCAGGTCAGCATCTACCTCATCGTCAGTGGGATAAGGCCCTATGCCCAACATGCCATTCTCAGACTGCAGCATGACAGAAATATCCGAAGGAATATAATTCGCCACCAGAGTAGGTATCCCGATACCCAGGTTGATATACATTCCATCCCTCAATTCCTGCGCAATGCGCCTGGCAATACCGTATTTATCCAAAGCCATGAGAATATGTTTACGCGTTAAGCCGAATCGTCCTCTTTTCAATACGTTTTTGATAATCACTGCCTTGAAAGATCCTATGCACATAAATGCCCGGCACATGCACTTCGTCCGGAGGAATGGCGCCAGGCTCGACCAGCTGTTCCACCTCTGCAATGGTGATCTGGCCCGCCTTTGCCATGGAGGTAGAAAAATTACGGGTGGTTTTGCGGAAGAGCAGATTGCCCAGATGATCCCCTTTCCAGGCTTTTACAATAGCGAACTGGGCAGGTAACGCCAATTCCATCAGGTAGGGCTTCCCGGAAAATTCTCTTACTTCCTTACCCTGGGCTATTTCCGTACCATAGCCGGCCGGGGTGAAAAAGGCCGGAATACCCATGCCCGCCATCTGGATACGGGTAGCCAATGTTCCCTGGGGGACAAGGTCGACCTCCAATTCACCGCTTAGTAATTGTCTTTCGAATTCTTCATTCTCACCTACGTAGGAGCTGATCATCTTCTTGATCTGCCGGGTCTTTAGCAGAAGTCCCAGACCAAAATCGTCGACCCCGGCATTATTAGAGATACAAGTGAGATCTTTTACGCCTTTCCTGGTCAAGGCCGCAATACAATTTTCAGGTATGCCGCAAAGTCCGAATCCGCCCAGCATGACGGTGTCCCCGTCTTTTATATCCCGAATGGCTTCATCGGCGCCTGTAACGATTTTCTTCATCCGGCAAGATTTAGGCTTTAAAAATACAAATTAGTCTCCTATTGCCGTCCCTTCGTGACAGAATCCTTTTTCACTTGTTTAAACGGCGCTTCTCCCGCTTTCAATGGCCTGGCAGGAAGGAAGCCCGGCTTACCGGGCGGGATCGTTCCCGGCCGATGTGGAAAGCTTACAGGGAATTGTCCCGGAGGGGCGGAGCTTGTTCCGGAAACCTTTGCCGGCGGCGTTGTCCGGGGCCTGAGCACAGGAGGTCCTATCGTTCTTGCCCGTATAGTATCCCCAGCCTTGCCTGCAGACGGAACAACGGGTGGTGTCGCCGGCGGCCGGGTATAATTTTCTATTCTCGCCCGGTTGCCCTTAGCCAGCAGACTGTCAAACATTGTCCGCGTGATATCCGGACGCTCCTGGTAAAATTGAAAACTCTTGCGGAACTCATCCCTGGAGACCTTGTGCAAGCGGAAAACCTCCTCATATAGCTTCAGTGTTTCCATCTTCACATTTACCCTGGCAGAATCTTTAACCAGGTAATTAGCCGAATACTGATCCGCCAGCATCATGTCCCAAAGGATCTTTTCCATCTCTTCCTTTCCTATGACACCGGAAGGGATCTTATCCTTTTCCGAGCAAGCGGCGACCAGGAGCATGCACAGTAGGCCCGCGACTATCCTCATTGCAGATCCTGTTTATATTTATTGATATTCGGAATATCGAGCTTGGTAAGAAGGTCCAGGGCCCGCGACTTCTCGTCAGGGGAAGATTTTTGGAATATCTTGGATATCTCTCCGGATTTACCCTGGAAAAAAAATTGCAGCGCCATCGTATTGGGCGTTTCTGCATTGATGGTGTTCAGCATGTTCAAAGTGTTCAAAATAGCCGCCCGACCCTCCGCCTCTTTATCATACATCTGATCGAGACCGCCCCGGTAATAGCTGTAATAAGCATCGTGAACCAGCGTATACTTGCTGTTGGTCATATTTTCGATCAGCCAATACCTGTTACGGATGCCGTCGAAAGCCTTCCATCCACTGATATCACGGCTATCCGGCGCATTATTAACAATATTCAAAGCCTTTTGAAAATAAGGATCGCCACCCCTTAAAGCATATGAATCGAAGTTCAATCCTAAAATTATATAGACATAATAAGCGAATTCCGCCGTCAGATTTGCAGCATACGGCTCGGAACCTTGCACCCTGTTCTCATTGAAATCCAGGGGCTGATATTCCACATACCGGAAACTAAAAGACTCATCGTTATAATTGATCAGGGGGCTCTGATAAGAACTGTTGTACACCGGTCTGCCCGCCTGTATCGTCAGGCTCGCCTGAAATGTATTGTTATCCCCCGCAGAGCTGATATTCAACAAGAAATTGCAGGGGATCTTCTCATTGGTCTGAAATGTTTCATTCGACCACTTGCGGTTGTTGAGAAAATTGAACAACGCGCCCTGCAGCGTTTGAAAGATCTTATGGTCGACAGAAGAACTTACCCGGTTTGCCAGGACGGTGACCTTCGCATTCAGTTCCTGTGCGCGCAGGCCCGGCAGCATGGCTCCCAGGGCCAGAACGAGTAAAAGATATTTTTTACGCATACATTATGTTTACAATTCTATCAACGATGTCGGCAGCTACTTGTTGCTTCGGTTTTCTTTCATAAGCCGTTTCGCCGCCTTGCCTGTCAAAAATGGTAACCTTATTTGTATCGTATCCAAAGCCCGCACCCGCATCATTCAGAGAGTTGAGAACGATGAGGTCGGCATTTTTTGTTTTCAGCTTATCCAGGGCATACGCTCTTTCTCCCGTCGTCTCCAGGGCAAATCCCACCAGCACCTGCTGTTTTTTTTGCTGGCCAAGGGCCAGCAGGATATCCTTCGTCCTGGTCAGCTCCAGGATCAGCTTGTCCTCCTTCTTTTTGATCTTTTCACCCGCAGGAGTCACGGGCCTGAAATCGGCTACGGCAGCTGACATAACAGCGATATTGACGGCAGGGAAGATACCCAGGGAAGTATTGTACATTTCTTCTGCCGAAGTCACTTTGTGCACTGACACGCCCTGATAATCTGCCGTTAATGAAGAAGGACCCAACACAAGATCTACCTGCGCTCCCCTGCGGGCCAGCTCCCAGGCGATAGCGATCCCCATTTTTCCGGATGAGTGGTTCCCGATAAATCTTACAGGGTCTATAGCCTCATACGTGGGACCGGCCGTCACCAATGCCCTTTTTCCCACCAGGTCCTGTTTTTGTCCGATAACCGTCTTTATATAATCCAGAATGGTCCCGGGTTCTGCCATCCTGCCATCTCCATATAGCCCACTGGCCAATTCTCCCCTTTCCACCTGGATCACGCGATTGCCATATTCCTGTATACGTGCAAGGTTCGCCTGCGTGGAAGGATGCTTCCACATGTCCTCATCCATTGCAGGAGCCGTCACCACCGGACAAGTAGCGGATAAGTAAGTGGCCATCAATAAGTTATCACATATCCCCTGCGCCATTTTCGCCAGGGTGTTACAGCTGAGCGGCGCTATCAGCATTAGGTCGGCCCAACGGCCCAGCTCCACATGATTCGCCCAGGTGTTTTCCTCAAACAAGTCAGAAAGAACAGGATGTTTGGAAAGCGTGGCCAGCGACAGAGGCGTTACAAAATCCTTAGCGGAAGGGGTTATGATGACTTTTACCTCGGCGCCTTCCTTAACCAGGAGCCTCACCAGCAGCAACGACTTATAGGCCGCAATGCTGCCTGTCACTCCCAATAGTATTTTTTTGCCTTGCATCATACCAAAAGGGCGCCTTTAGGCGCCCATTTCAACTTAATTTAAGACTTTATTTAAAGAGGTCATCGTCATTCTTCCTGTAATAGATCTTCTCATCCATGAACTCCTGGGTAGCCAGCAGCGCCGGGTTTGGCATCCGCTCGTATGCCTTGGAGATCTCTATTTGTTCCTTATTCTCGTGAATCTCTTCCAGGCTGTCCGTGTGGCTGGCAAACTCCTCCAGCTTATTATGCAATTCCTCCTTCAGGGAGATATTGATCTGGTTGGCACGCTTGGCGATAATGGCAATAGACTCGTACAAATTGCCAGTCTTAGCCTTGATATCGGTGAGATTCTTGGTTTCCACGACATTCGTGGTATTGGCATTAACTTGCCTTCTTAGCCTGCTCATTTTTTACTGCTTTAATATTGTTTTGAGATAAATTCAGGTATTCCTGTACGTTCTTTGACAGTTTGCTTTCCGGGAAACGGTCAATGAACTCATTACATTGTGTGACCACCTGCCCAAACCGATCTTCTTTCTTCTCTTCGACACTTGCCTGGGCGTATTGATAGTAGGATTTGATGATCAGGAACTTATATTCATCGCTCTTCTCGGAGTCAGGATAGCTGTTCATCAGGCTGTTGAGGGCTACCCCGGCCGCTTTCCAATACCCCAGGTCGTAATAGAGCTGAGCGCTTCTGTAATCCTTCATCTCCAGCTTGGAACGGCATTTATCGATGATCTCCGTAGCCTCTTTTATCTTGGGAGAGCCAGGATGTGTATTGATAAAAGCCTGCATAAAACCAATGGTCTTGGTCGTATTGGTCTGATCCAGCTCTACCTTCGGGGACTGCCTGTAAAAGGTATAGGCCCGCATATAGTCCATTTCTTCCGCTTTTGTGCTATTCGGAAATACCTCTACGAATCCCTTGAAAAGATTCTCCGCATTGGCAAAATCCCGTAAGTAATAGGCGCAATAAGCGAATTTATAGTAGATATCTTCAAAATGCTCGCTTCCTTTGAAAACCCTGAAAAGCTCTTCGAACAGCTGCTGGGCATGATTGTAGTCCTTTTCTGCATAGTACTTGTCGGCCATGCGGAGCTTATAATCGTAGTCATTGCTTTTCAACACTTTAGAGAAGTGCGAGCACGAGTTCAGCGTAAGTATTCCTATAAATAATACGGTAAATAAGCGCATAAAGGTCTGCAATTTACGCAATTTTAAACAAAAAAGCCTCCCGGGTTTACCGGGAGGCTCTAAAATTATAGTTAATACTTTACTTTATTTCCTGCGGAGGTTCGGGTGCGGAGCAGGTACCGTGTTCGGACCTTCTTCGTTTGTGCCATCCCGCAGATCTACCGTGTTCTCATCACCACCCGTCTGGCCGTAGCGGAAGATGAATCGATCGGAGCTAATGCCTTCTTTTTCAACCAGATAGTTGATAATGGCATTTACACGATCCCAGCTCAGCTGCTGAGCGGCCTTGCTGGATTCGCCATAACCGATGACAGCCACTTTACAATTGGGGTTGTTACGCAGTTTCTCTGCAGTGCTGGCCAGGAGCGCTTTGGCATCATTGTTCAGCGTCACAGAACGACCCTTGAAAGTAATGCTAGGCAGATCACCGATGTTGCATTTGCCATGGCCACCGCCATATGCACCGGAGGCCAGTGAATCCCTCAGGTCTTTGCAGCATTGCGGATCAGGGCATTTACCTACGCCATCGGCGTCCACAGGCTGGCATTGCGTTGGGGTGATCAATTCCTTATCCTTGAAGTCAGGTACACCATCGCCGTCTGTATCGCGGCTTACACCATGCGAATCAACAGGGCTGCCCTTGGGCGTGTTCGGCTCCAGGTCGAACTGGTCAGTAACGCCATCGCCATCAGCATCATCCAGTACAGGTTTCGGGAGCTTCATGTGACGGGGAGCATTGATCTCGTTGTAAGCATAATCCAGGGGATTCAGCCACCAGAGCGGCTCTACAGCATGCTTGCCGATATTATAGTTTATGCCGAGAGAAAGAAAATTATAGCTGTCAGCTGACCTAGTCTGGGCGATGGCCTGAAAAGCGCCGGGGCTATAGTTATTCTGCCATTGCTGGCCATCCAGCAGGTCGGTCGTAGTGAAGGTATATTTGTCTTCCAGGGCGATGTTAAAGCGGTTGTTTAGCTTGAACTGAACACCCATACCGGCAACGCCAACCACTGCGATGGGCGCTCCGCCAAGAGTGGCGCCACTGGCCCTCTCAGCCATGGTGCTCCAATCGCCCGTCAATACATTCTTTATCGCCTTTCGGATATCCTTGCGCTTGCTATAAGGGAATTGACCTCCAAATTGGGTGAATACAGCCTGGTAGTTATAAGCCGCGCCATTCGCATCCACCGTCTTCATGAAAGTGCTGTAGGTAGAGGCGCCGATACCACCGAAGAAATAAACATTCCAGCCAGTCTTCGCCCGGTGGAAATTGATATTGTTGAGCGTGAAAACTCCCTGTAGTGAAAGTTCGTGAACTGTTGACCGATAGTTGTAAAAGATGGGGGCACCGCCGTCCGATCCGTAATAGCTTGCCAGTACCGGGTTCTTCCCATAAGCCTGGGTGGGCAGATAGTTCAAGCCCCTGAGCCTGATCCAGTCAAACTCACCACGAAGAGAGAAGACATAACCCAGTGCTTTGCGAACATGGATGCCAAAACCACCGGTAGGACCCCAGTTGCGGATATCCGTAAATCCATATGTGTAACCTCCTTTAATGCCAATTTCCCATTCATTCCTAGGTTTGGCCGGAAAGGGATATGCGTTATTCAGGAATTCATTGTGCTGTGCTAGTCGTCGGGTAGGAATCAATGAGGAGTCCCGTATATCATAGCTTGCCCCCACCTGGGCATCGGCATACGACAAGAACAGGCAGAGTACCCCAATTAAAAGAGTCAATTTTTTACTTGCCATAACTGAAGTTTATGTGAATGAATGAATTAAACCTGAGAAGAATATGGTGCAAAAATAGATATTGGTCAGCAAAAACCAAATTTTTTTAACAATACATATAAAATTAAAGTAGTATTGAACAGACCGTTAGACAGTCCGAATTTAAATATTGATGCTTTAAAAAAGGAAAATATTTTAAAATGTTAAGTTTGCTCCCTGTTCATCTCCCAACATGCAATTAGCACAAGTCATATTACGCGAAGAGTTAGTCGTTTTTGAAAGGAAATTCAAAGAGGCTGTCAAAAGTCAGGTTCCCTTGCTGGACAGGATCATGAGATTCATTGTCAATAGGAAAGGTAAACAACTGAGACCCATGTTCGTACTCCTTTCCGCCAAGCTTTGCGGCCCCATCAACGAGTCGGCCTACCGGGCAGCCTCCCTGGTGGAATTACTGCACACGGCGACCCTCGTACATGACGATGTGGTGGATGAATCATTGGAGAGAAGAGGTTTTTTCTCCACATATGCATTGTGGAAAACTAAGGTCTCCGTACTGGTTGGCGACTACCTGTTATCTAAAGGATTGCTCTTATCCCTGGATCATAGCGATTTCCGAATATTACAGCTTCTATCAGACGCAGTTCGCAAAATGAGCGAGGGGGAATTGCTCCAGATGGAAAAATCCAGGTCCCTCAACCTGAGCGAAGCCGTTTATTTCGAGATCATACGCAACAAGACCGCGTCCTTGCTGGCCTCCTCCTGCGCGGCCGGAGCTTTCGCCTCTTCCCAGGATGAAGTCCTGGCCGAGAAAATGCGCCGGTTTGGAGAAAAAGTAGGGATTGCCTTTCAGATCAAGGACGACCTTTTCGACTATGGCAGCGAAGCGGTCGGTAAGCCTACAGGAAACGATATAAAAGAGAAAAAGCTCACCCTCCCATTGATCTATACCCTGAATAACATTGACAAGGCCACACGAAGGGAATTGATCTACATCATCAAAAACCACAATAAGGACAATGAAAAAGTCCGGCATGTTATAAAAAAGGTGGTATCGGCGGGCGGTATCGAATACGCCACCCAGAAAATGAATGCCTACCGGGATGAGGCTCTTGCCATACTCCATGAATTCGAAGATAATGACGTACGTAAAGGTCTGGAAGAGCTGGTAAGATATACAACGGACCGGAAATATTGACCGGAGAAAAGCAACTATGCAAAAACGCTGGAACATATTACAGGCGGATCCCGCCAAAGTGGCGGCATTGCAGGCCGAGCTGGGCATCCACCCCATCCTCAGTGAGATCCTCGTAAACAGAGGCGTCGAGAACTTCGGTCAGGCCAAGGGCTATTTTATTCCCCGGCTTGAAGACCTGCATAGTCCATGGTTGATGAAGGATATGGAGACTGCCGTCGGGCGGATCATGGCAGCTTTCGAAAAGCAGGAGAAAGTACTGATCTATGGCGACTACGATGCTGATGGCACCACCGCAGTAGCCTGTATGGTCCAATTCCTCCGCAGGTCCTGCAAAGAAGAGCTGATCGACTACTATATACCCCATCGATATAAGGAAGGATATGGCATATCCGTTCAGGGTATTGATTTCGCAAAAGAAAACGGGTTCACGCTGATCATCGCCCTCGACTGTGGTATCCGTTCTGCAGCGCTCATCGGCTATGCAAAAGAGCTGGGCATCGACTTCATCGTCTGTGACCACCACCTGCCGGATGACCAATTACCACCGGCAATCGCCATATTAGACCCCAAACAGGCTGACTGCCCTTACCCCTATAAGGACCTCTGCGGATGTGGCGTTGGATACAAGCTGATCACGGCGCTGGCCACGCGGATGGGTCTTCCCGTCGACGCCGCCTATCAATACCTGGATCTGGTGGCAACGGCCATCGCTGCAGACATCGTACCAATGGACGGAGAGAACAGGATCCTGGCTTATTATGGTCTCAAAAAGATCAATGAGGACCCAAACAAAGGATTAAAGGCCATGATCCGCATGGGGGAGCCCGTGAGACCCTTGAAGATGAATACCCTTGTCTTCATGATCGCCCCCCGTATAAATGCGGCGGGACGAATGGATGATGCCCGTAAGGTCGTGCAGCTATTTACAACTCCCTATGACGACGAAGCCCTGGCTTATGCAGCTATTTTACACACGGTGAATACAGAGCGAAAGACAGCCGACCTGAGTATCACCGGGGAGGCCCTGGCCCTGCTGGAAAAAGATACAGAACAGGCCGGCAGGAAGTCCATCGTCCTGTACCAGGAACATTGGCATAAAGGAGTGATCGGAATTGTCGCATCCCGCCTCACCGAAAAGTATTCCAGACCCACGGTTGTGCTCACACGCAATGGAGATGTTGTGTCGGGCAGCGCAAGAAGCTTCAGCGGTTTCAACCTGTACGAAGCCATTCACGCATGCCGGGAGCACCTGGTCGGCTATGGAGGACATCCCGCTGCTGCAGGACTCACCCTTTTACCCGATCAGGTGGAGGCCTTCAGTCATAAATTCGAAGAAATTGTAGCTGCTACGATCAAGCCACACTCATTGGTTCCCGAGCTCGTCATCGATGCTACGCTTACGTTTGACATCATCGGGCCCGCCTTCTTTCAGGCGCTGGATGAGATGGAACCGTTCGGCCCGGGAAATACACAACCGGTGTTCATTGCCCGGAAGGTCATCGATCAGGGAAATTCCAGGATCGTCAAAGACCAGCATATCCGGTTTTCCATTTATCAGAACGGCCAGATGCTAACCGGTATCGGGTACCATCTGGCCGATAAATTCCATTTGCTGAGCACACGGCTGCCCGTGGACCTGGTATTTACGCTGGAAGAAAATGAATGGAACGGTCGCCGGGCGCTCCAGTTGAAAGTCATTGACTTCGATCTCAGCAGCAATGAATGATCATCCTTCTAAGCTTCCAGGATTATTTTACTTTTCTGCTCCCCGGACATCAATTCCACGCTCCTGTCAATAAAACTCGTCAGGTTACCGCCTTTCAGCAATCCCTGAGATAATAAGGCCAGGTCGGCAAGATTGTGCACCAGTTTCTCTTTCTTATCCTTGTCTTCTTCCTTCAACACTGTCTGGTAGATCTTATGATTACCATTCACGGTAAGGATCACCTCGTCCGGCATATTGGCATAAAAGCTGCCCATCGGTCCGCTGACAGCAGCCATATCCTTCATTCTGCGGGAAAATTCAGGCCTTGTGGCAATAATCGGCGGCGCCTCAGGGCTCAGGCCCTTCACTTCCACCGTCACATGCAGTTCCGGAACCTGGCGTTTGAACAATTCCTTTAAACCTTCCTCCTCTTCAGTGTTGAGGACCGAGCCTCCGCCTTCAGCCTTATCGATCAGGTTGTCTGCAATATCAGCGTCGACCCTTACAAAATGAACATCCTGCCATTTAGATTCCATCTGATTGATGAAAGCCGCATCCACAATGGTCTCCAGCTTAACGACAATATACCCTTTAGCCTGCGCCTGACGGGTATAGCTATCCTGCTGCACCGGATTGGTGGTATACAGGATCACCAGCTTGCCGTCTTTATTCTTTTGAAGCGTTTCCGTCGCCATCTTGTATTCATCCAGCGTATAGAACTTACCGCCGCTTACATCTTCCATGATGTGAAAACGCACGGCTTTCTCGAGGAATTTGTCGTCCGTCATCATGCCATATTTCACAAAAAGACCCAGGCTCTCCCATTTCTCTTCGAACGCTGTTCTTTCTTTGTTGAAGATCTCTTCCAATTTATCCGCTACCTTCTTAGTGATGTGATTGTTGATCTTTTTCACATTGGGATCTCCCTGAAGATAGCTGCGGCTGACGTTCAGCGGTATGTCCGGGCTGTCGATGACCCCGTGCAATAGCATGAGGAACTCAGGAACGATGTCTTTTACTTCGTCTGTTACAAAGACCTGATTGCTATATAGTTGTATCTTATCCTTCTGGATCTCGTAGCTCTGTTTGATCTTAGGGAAATACAGGATCCCGGTGAGATTGAACGGATAGTCCACGTTCAGGTGGATCCAGAACAGCGGAGCCTCGCTGAATGGATACAATTCCTTATAAAAATCCTGGTAATCCTGGGTAGTCAGCTCACTGGGCTTTTTTGTCCAGGCAGGATTGATATTATTGATCTGCTTTCCTTCAAAATTGATAGGAACCGGCAAAAAACGGCAGAATTTCTGCAATATGGATCTGACCCTGTCTGCATCCAGGAATTCTTTGCTTTCCTCATTGATATGCAGGATGATATCCGTGCCTCTTTCCGCCTTTTCAGCATCTTCGAGCGTAAATTCGGGACTGCCATCACATTCCCACCTTACGGCTTTTGCGTCCTCCCTGAAACTCCTGGTGATCACCTCCACCCGCTCGCTTACCATAAAGGAGGAATAGAATCCCAGCCCGAAATGACCAATGATATTTGCCTCATTCTGTCCCTTGTACTTATTCAGGAACTCTTCCGCGCCGCTGAATGCCACCTGGTTGAGGTATTTATCCACCTCTTCCGCAGTCATTCCAATGCCCTTATCAGAAATGGTAATAGTTTTATTATCTATATCTAATTGAATATCAATACGCAGATCTCCCAACTCACCTTTTGCCTCACCCAGTGAGGACAATGTCTTCAACTTCTGGGTGGCATCCACGGCATTGCTGACCAGTTCACGTATAAAAATATCATGTTCGCTGTACAGGAACTTTTTGATGATAGGAAAGATATTCTCTGTCTGGACCCGGATACTTCCTTTTTGCATAGCTAAGTTTTTTTAAAGATAGTTCAATGGCAAAAGCCCACTCAACAAACCCAATGCCATTCAGGTTGGCCTGACACACTGTCTTGATCAGCTGCAAGCTTCAAGCCATGAGCTACAAGCGATGGTTTAGCAGACTTTTAGCCTGGCGCTTGTAGCTTGTAGCTTTTCTTCGTTCTTTTCCCGTAAATACCCTACCTTTGCAGCCCATTTGATTATTTTTCATTTTTTAAACAAAAAACAGGGATCATGAACAATTATGAATTGATGGTGATTTTTACCCCTGTGCTATCTGAGGAGGACTATAAAGCCGCCCAGAAGAAATACACTGCCTTCATTAAAGACAACGGAGGCGAAGTGGTGCACGAAAATCCCTGGGGTCTGAAATCACTGGCGTATCCAATCCAGAAGAAAACCACAGGCTTGTACTGGGTTCTGGAATACAATGCGCTATCCGACTTCAATGAGAAGCTGAAGATCCAGATTCTCCGCGATGAAACCGTGTTACGTTTCATGGCTACAAAACTCGATAAATACGCCGTCGAGTACAATGCCAAAAGAAGAAGTGGTGTACCTACCGGCAATGAAAAAGTGGGGGCTTAAACCATGGCAAAAGCAAACGAGATCAAATATCTCACGGCCATCAAACCCGAGAAGCGCGCCAAGAAATTTTGCCGCTTCAAGAAGTATGGCATTAAGTACATCGACTATAAGGACGCCGAGTTCCTCAAGAAGTTCCTGAACGAGCAGGGTAAGCTATTGCCCCGCCGTATCACCGGGAATTCCCTGAAATACCAGCGTAAAGTGTCCGATGCGGTTAAAAAAGCCCGTCAGATGGCTTTGTTGCCTTATGTAACAGACCTTTTAAAGTAACCTCACCCTAACCTCTTTCCGGCAGGAAAGGGGGGACAGTCCGCCAGCCGGCGGATTGGGAAAACGGTGAACAAAAAATCAAAAATGGAAGTCATTTTAATTCAAGACGTCGATAACCTGGGCGCGGCACATGAAAAGGTCAGCGTAAAAAATGGTTATGCACGTAACTATCTGATTCCCCGCAAACTGGCTATTGAAGCCAACCCATCCAACCTCAAACAGCTGGATGAAAGGATCAAACAGTTGAAGAAGAAAGAGGCGAAGATGATGGCCGAGGTCAATAAGGTGATCGAAGTCCTGAAAGCTTCTCCCCTTAAGATCGGCGCCAAGACTGGCACCAGCGGCAAGATCTTCGGTAGCGTAACCTCGGTGCAGCTGGCCCGTGCCATCCGCGATCAGAAAGGTTATGAGATCGATCGCCGCAGGATCCATATCCTGGACGAAGTAAAGGAGCTGGGAACCTATAAGGCAAAAGTCGATTTTGGCAACAGCAATGAGGCTGAAGTTGAGTTCGAAGTAGCTGCAGAGTAAATTTTCCTAATTATTTAGAATATTTGGCTAATTACTTTGAAAGCCCGTGAATAAATCACGGGCTTTTTTATTGATAAATGGAAAATACTCGAAATTCATTAAAAAAAATCGAAATTCGTTTGTACAAAATCGTTTTTTCACATGGACTAAATGGGCTAAAATCCTGACCAAGCCTAAATCCTGGCAATTTTTGCTAAAATTTAAATAAGTAATAAAAATCCCTATCTTTACAACAGCTCTATTGTTTGTTGGCCGTATTGTGCGCTGTCGTAACTTTCTTTTCAGTCAGATCCCTCAGTTCATCGTATACTTTCAATCAGTGTAGAGTGAGTTTTTTTCATTTTTTAATTTTTTGTACAATGAACATTTATGTAGGCAACCTCTCTTGGCAAATGACCGATGAGGATCTCAGGAACCTTTTTGAACAACACGGCACTGTTGCTTCTGCCAAAATCGTTAAGGACAAAGTTTCCGGACGCAGCAAAGGCTTCGGATTCGTTGAAATGGAAGACGACGGCGAAGCACAACAGGCTATCACTAACCTGTATGACAGTGAAGTGATGGGTCGCAAGATCATCGTTAACGAATCACAGCCTAAGCAACAAGGCGGTGGCGGCGGTGGCTTCAAAAAGAGAAGCTTCGGCGGCGGCGGTGGCGGCGGAGGTTACAAAAAAGGTGGTTACGACCGCGGCGGCGGTGGCGGCTACAACAGGGATTATTAATTTACATAATCAATATATCTCTTTGTCAAAATCCTTTCCGGTCGGAAAGGATTTTTTGCATTTGGCCCTTACTACTTTTCGGAGAATCGTCAATGCTAAACCTTTAAATCTTTATCTTAGGTCAAACAAAAAATTGTTTGCCTTATGCGTCGCAGAGCATTCTTAAAAGATCTTTCCCTGGCCACTGCCGGGATGACAATTATTAATTTTCCTATCCGTGGCAAATTGGCACCAAGCAATAAGGTGATCGTGGGTGTAATGGGTGTCAATAGCCGGGGGGCCTACCTGGCAAAATCATACTCCCAACTGCCGGGAGTCGAGGTCGGATACATCTGTGACGTAGAGGAAAAAGCCCTGCAGAACGGCCTGGAAGCCCTGAAGGCTGCAGCCCGCAAACCTACTATCATTAAGGATATCCGCAAGCTTGTTGAACAAAAAGATCTCGACGCACTTATCATTGCGACGCCAGATCACTGGCATGCCCCTGCAGCCCTGATGGGCGCGGCCCATGGTAAGCATGTCTATGTCGAAAAACCATGCGGACAAAATCCTTATGAAGGCGAATTGCTGTCGCAAGCTGTAACGCAGTTCGGCCGGCACATCCAGATGGGCAATCAGCGCCGCTCCATGCCTACCCTGATCGAAGCAGCCCAACAAGTGAAGAATGGCGTTATCGGTAAACCCTATTTTGCCAAATCCTGGTATGCCAATAACAGGAAATCCATCGGCTTCGGCAGAAAAGTTCCCGTGCCGGCAACTTTGGATTTCGAGCTCTGGCAGGGGCCTGCCCCGCGCAGGGATTACCAGGACAACCTGGTACATTACAACTGGCACTGGTTCTGGCATTGGGGCACAGGTGAAGCTTGTAACAACGGTACGCATGAAATAGACTGCTGCCGCTGGTTCCTCGGCGTTGACTTCCCGACAAAAGTCACTTCATCCGGCGGCCGCTATGCATACAAAGATGATTGGGAGACGCCAGACACCCAGGTGGCCACATTCGAGTTTGCAGATGGCAAAGCCATTACCTGGGAGGACCGCAGCTGTAATAATTTCGGGGTGGAAGGCGCCGGCAGAGGCTTTGTCATCTACGGAGAGAAAGGAGCCCTGATGAACCTGGGCGGCGGCGACTACAAGATCTTCGATGAAAAGAACAAGCTGGTAAAGGAAGTCAAATCAGACGTTGTCGCTGACCCCACCAATCCTGTCAGCGCCAGCGGTAATCTCGACCTTTATCATTTCGACAATTTCATTAAATCCGTCAGAGGCGAGGCTTCGCTGAACTCGCCCGTCAATGAGGCTTCCAAGAGCGTGCTGCTTTGCCACCTAGCCAACATAGCCCAACGGACTTCCGGCGTATTGCATTGCGATCCGTCCAATGGACATATCCTCAACGATGCGGCGGCTGCAGCGCTCTGGCGCCGCAGCTATGAAAAGGGCTGGGAACCGAAAGTCGGATAGTCTAAGTCTATAATGTCCTGATCTTTATGTTCCGGTAGCTGACCTCATTGCCATGGTCCTGCAGCAGGATATACCCTTGAGGCGCTTCTCCGAAGTTCTTCCATACCTTGTATTTACTAATGGCCACCAAATCTCTGAATGCCTGTGAACCCCTTTCATACTCAAGTACCTTGACGCCATTCAGATAATGCTCTACATGATTATTGGGATATACAATGATTCTGCCCGTATTCCATTGTCCTACCGGATGAATAAAACGTTTCTGCTTGTTGGCCTTGATCAGGTCATACAAGGATGACATGGTACGATCGCCGTCACGGCCCAGCTTGGCATCCGGGTGGAGAGAGTCATCCAGCACCTGGTATTCCAGTCCAATGGCGGATCCCGGATTATTCTCCGACAACGTGACAAAATATTTCACACCGCTGTTGGCGCCCGGCGTCAACTTGAAATCGAAAGAGAGATCGAATGCCTTGTATTGGTCGATGGTTACGATGTCGCCTCCATTAGCCGATTCTTTTCCTTCCGAAGGGATCACCTTGATCACGCCATCCCCGATGACCCAACCTTTGTCGGGAAAGGTCTTTTTATAAGCTCCCTTCCAGCCTTTGGAACTGTGGCCGTCGAACAATAGTTTCCAACCACTGTTTTTCTCATAGTCAGTCAGCGTATTGGGCGTATTATTTACAACATAGATCCCTTTTGGAAAGGCAACAGCCTTGAGACCCGTGGTCTGTATGCGTATGTTCTTGAAATATACCTTCTCTCCCGCGAGCTCCTCCTTTCCCACTGCATGCACCTGGAGACCGATGAATCCTTTGCTGTCCATGCTGTCCACCAGGTAAGCAACGGGCACGCCATTGATCCACGTCTTCATTGTATGGCCGATGCATTCTATACGGATGTGATTGTACGTACCAACCTTGAAAGCGGATTGAGCCTGCGGATGCAGTGACCCGGGATACAGCCAGTCTCTTCTGCCCTCATCATAGATGCCCCCCGACCAGCGACGCGAAGAAGGGTCGATCTCCAGCTGGCAGCCATATACCAACCCCTTTCCTCCTTTGCCTGCCGGATCATAATGACTTCTCATCTGCACACCCGAATTGGCGGTGGTATCATCCAGCCGAATATCCATTTCCAGGATAAAGTCCCCAAATTCTTTTTCCGTAACAAGAAAAGTATTGCCAGAGTTGAAGACGGTGGTGCCCACAATAGCGCCGTTCTCTACTTTGTAGTCCGCGGAACCCGCCAGTCTTTTCCAGCCATTCAGGGTTTTTCCATCGAACAGATTGGTCCATTCAGTTTGCGCATAGGCATCGACGGTACAGCAGATGACGATAAGGGCGAAAAAGATATTACGCGCGACATAGTTTGTCTTTTCAATTGAGTTCGTGGATACTTCGTATCTCATATGCAAGGTTGTTTTATAAAAAATTATAATCAGGCGACCATTTTACAACGGCATGACCGTATAAAGCCTGGTTGGCCAAATGTACACAGCAAGCAGTAGTGACGCCGGTAAATACATTGGATGCCGGCAGCCTGTTCTTGCTGATGGATTGAAAAAAATCCTGGAAGGCATACCAGGTCCCGTCCTTCAGTTTCTCATTTACGATGGGAATACCGCCATCCTTGTTCCATTCTATTTTGGTGGCGCCTGTGACGCCGTCCACCGTCGTAAGCGCTTTCTTTGTCTCCGGTTCGGGATAAAATACTCCTTCGTTCACCAGCAGGGACACCATGCCTTTTGTGCCTTTGATCTTAAAAACATATCCTTCATGGGCATTGGCGCAGGTGGCACCGAAGTTGCCGACCATGCCTGTCTGCTGATACCGGAGAACAGCCTGCACATTGTCGTAGGTCTCGCGTCCGTCCTTATAGAAATCAATGCCTCCCGTGGCCATGACTTCATCAGGATGCGTATTAAAGGCCCAGTTGATAAAGTCGATCTGGTGGGATAATAGCTCGGCTGCAAGGCCCCCGGAATATTCTTTGTACATTCTCCAGTTGATCTTTCTTTCCAGGGATGGATCAGGCACCGGCCTTCGCCAGCTGCCATTCCTGTCCCAGCGGCAATCGATCTGCGTCACCTTTCCCAGGTAATTTTTTTCGATCATCTCCTTTACCCTGAAGTATAAAGGAGAATAACGGTATTGATGTCCCACCTGTAGCACTTGCCCGGAATGCATCCTGGCTTTGGCCACCAGATCCAGCGCCTGCGGGATATCATATGTCATTGTTTTTTCGAGGTAGACATGCTTGCCTGCTGCCAGTGCATCGATGGCCACGGCATAGTGAAGGTTGAGCGGTACAGCTATGACCACGGCTGAGATGTTTTTATTATCCAGCAGCCGGCGATACTCGGTGAATTCGGTGAAAGCGCCCATTTTCCTGGCTTCGGCCAGACGAAAATCCAATACGTCGCAAACAGCTTTGATGGTAAACAGCTCAGGCATTTGCAGCAGGATGCTCATGATCCCCTTACCCCTGTCGCCACACCCGATGACTCCTACGGAGATGGGGCCTGAGCCTTCCGCAAAGCCTTTTATAGGGCTGCTATTCAATATTAATCCGCCGGCAAATACACCTGCCTGTTGTAAGAATTGCCTTCTAAACATGCTACAAGATTGGGGGACTAAGTTAAGGCATGGGGCCTGAAATAGAACATTAAAACATTTTAAGAACAGGCTGTTCAGGGAGGGGCAAAAAAAAGCCCTGTAGCACAAGCTACAGGGCTTCAATAAATATGGCAGCTACCTACTCTCCCGCATTGTGGTGCAGTACCATCGGCCATGAGGGGCTTAACTTCTCTGTTCGGTATGGGAAGAGGTGAACACCCTCGGCAAAACCACCATAAGATCTTGGGTCATATTGACCTTAATAATGTCATATTGGGAAGTCGTAATACGTAAGTGATAAAAAAAATTAAAGCATACGGGCAATTAGTACTACTCGGCTTTACTGTTACCAGTTTTATACCTGTAGCCTATCAACGTCATAGTCTCTGACGACCCTTAAAAGAAAACTCATCTTGTGGAAGGTTTCACGCTTAGATGCTTTCAGCGTTTATCCTGTCCGTACATAGCTACTCTGCGCTGCACCTGGCGGCACAACAGATACACCAGCGGTACGTACGACCCGGTCCTCTCGTACTAAGGTCATGTCCACTCAATTTTCTAACGCCCATCACAGATAGGGACCGAACTGTCTTGCGACGTTCTGAACCCAGTTCACGTGCCACTTTAATCGGCGAACAGCCGAACCCTTGGGACCTTCTCCAGCCCCAGGATGTGACGAACCGACATCGAGGTGCCAAACCTCCCCGTCGATATGAGCTCTTGGGGGAGATCAGCCTGTTATCCCCGGAGTACCTTTTATCCTTTGAGCGACGGCCCTTCCATGCAGAACCGCCGGATCACTTTAGCCAGCTTTCGCTCCTGCTCGGCCTGTATGCCTCACAGTCAAGCACCCTTATACTAATGCGCTCTTCGTACGATTACCAACCGTACTGAGGGTACCTTTGCAAGCCTCCGTTACACTTTAGGAGGCGACCACCCCAGTCAAACTACCCACCATGCACTGTTCCCCGCAAGGGGTTAGACTCTAATTCAAAGAAGGTTGGTATTTCAACGACCTCTCCACAACGGCTAGCGCCGCTGCTTCGTAGAGTCCCAACTATTCTACACATCCGTAAATCAAAATCAATGCAAAGTTGTAGTGAAGGTTCACGGGGTCTTTCCGTCCCGTGACGGGTAACCGGCATCTTCACCGATACTACAATTTCACCGGGCTCGTGGAGGAGACAGTATTCAACTCATTAGACCATTCGTGCAGGTCGGAACTTACCCGACAAGGAATTTCGCTACCTTAGGACCGTTATAGTTACGGCCGCCGTTTACTGGGGCTTCAGTCAGAAGCTTTGGCTTGCGCCGAACATCCTTCCTTAACCTTCCAGCACCGGGCAGGTATCAGGCTCTATACGTCATCTTTCGATTTTGCAGGGCCCTGTGTTTTTGTTAAACAGTTGGTTGAATCATTTTACTGAGGCCTACCGAAGTAGGCTGGCTTTATCCCGAAGTTACAGCCACAATTTGCCTAGTTCCTTCTCCACGGCTCACCCGAGCGCCTTAGAATATTCTTCTCGTCTACCTGTGTCGGTTTGCGGTACGGGTCGCTTTAGCCTAACCTTAGAGGTTTTTCTCGGCAGCTATTAGATCACTCAATCGGCCCGAAGGCCTCATATACTTTCGTATTTCGCCATCAATTACGGATTTGCCTGTAAAAGATATAGCTACGTACTTAAACGTGGAATTCCGTTTCCATCGTGTGATGTTCACTTCTGCGTCACCCCATCGAAACTAAAGCGAGTACTGGAATATTAACCAGTTTTCCATCAGATGCCCCTTTCGGGTTTTCCTAAGGACCCGACTAACCCTGATCCGATTAACGTTGATCAGGAACCCTTAGACTTACGGCGATAAAGTTTTTCACTTTATTTATCGTTACTTATACCTACATTTTCTTTTCTGAACGCTCCAGCATACGTCGCCGTACACCTTCGCAGCGGATCAGAATGCTCCCCTACCGATATACCACCTAGTGGCAATCTTAGAACTTCGGTTCGTAGTTTGATGCCCGATTATTTTCCGTGCCTGAACCCTCGACCAGTGAGCTGTTACGCACTCTTTAAATGAATGGCTGCTTCCAAGCCAACATCCTGGCTGTTATAGGGTTCAAACTTCGTTTGATCAACTTAACTACGTATTAGGGACCTTAGTTGCTA
>NZ_JAUOTO010000001.1:922500-925000 GCF_030546645.1 Flavitalea plasmicola | reverse complement strand
GGAGCCGGAACGTTGGGGCTTTGAGGATTCAGGAACGTTGGGGCTTGGGGAACCGGACCGTTGGAGCTTTGGGGGAGCCGGATAGTTGGAGTTTTGGAGGAACCGGACCGTTGGGCTTGGGCCGTTTAAGAACAGGCTGTTCAGGGAGGGGCAAAAAAAAGCCCTGTAGCACAAGCTACAGGGCTTCAATAAATATGGCAGCTACCTACTCTCCCGCATTGTGGTGCAGTACCATCGGCCATGAGGGGCTTAACTTCTCTGTTCGGTATGGGAAGAGGTGAACACCCTCGGCAAAACCACCATAAGATCTTGGGTCATATTGACCTTAATAATGTCATATTGGGAAGTCGTAATACGTAAGTGATAAAAAAAATTAAAGCATACGGGCAATTAGTACTACTCGGCTTTACTGTTACCAGTTTTATACCTGTAGCCTATCAACGTCATAGTCTCTGACGACCCTTAAAAGAAAACTCATCTTGTGGAAGGTTTCACGCTTAGATGCTTTCAGCGTTTATCCTGTCCGTACATAGCTACTCTGCGCTGCACCTGGCGGCACAACAGATACACCAGCGGTACGTACGACCCGGTCCTCTCGTACTAAGGTCATGTCCACTCAATTTTCTAACGCCCATCACAGATAGGGACCGAACTGTCTTGCGACGTTCTGAACCCAGTTCACGTGCCACTTTAATCGGCGAACAGCCGAACCCTTGGGACCTTCTCCAGCCCCAGGATGTGACGAACCGACATCGAGGTGCCAAACCTCCCCGTCGATATGAGCTCTTGGGGGAGATCAGCCTGTTATCCCCGGAGTACCTTTTATCCTTTGAGCGACGGCCCTTCCATGCAGAACCGCCGGATCACTTTAGCCAGCTTTCGCTCCTGCTCGGCCTGTATGCCTCACAGTCAAGCACCCTTATACTAATGCGCTCTTCGTACGATTACCAACCGTACTGAGGGTACCTTTGCAAGCCTCCGTTACACTTTAGGAGGCGACCACCCCAGTCAAACTACCCACCATGCACTGTTCCCCGCAAGGGGTTAGACTCTAATTCAAAGAAGGTTGGTATTTCAACGACCTCTCCACAACGGCTAGCGCCGCTGCTTCGTAGAGTCCCAACTATTCTACACATCCGTAAATCAAAATCAATGCAAAGTTGTAGTGAAGGTTCACGGGGTCTTTCCGTCCCGTGACGGGTAACCGGCATCTTCACCGATACTACAATTTCACCGGGCTCGTGGAGGAGACAGTATTCAACTCATTAGACCATTCGTGCAGGTCGGAACTTACCCGACAAGGAATTTCGCTACCTTAGGACCGTTATAGTTACGGCCGCCGTTTACTGGGGCTTCAGTCAGAAGCTTTGGCTTGCGCCGAACATCCTTCCTTAACCTTCCAGCACCGGGCAGGTATCAGGCTCTATACGTCATCTTTCGATTTTGCAGGGCCCTGTGTTTTTGTTAAACAGTTGGTTGAATCATTTTACTGAGGCCTACCGAAGTAGGCTGGCTTTATCCCGAAGTTACAGCCACAATTTGCCTAGTTCCTTCTCCACGGCTCACCCGAGCGCCTTAGAATATTCTTCTCGTCTACCTGTGTCGGTTTGCGGTACGGGTCGCTTTAGCCTAACCTTAGAGGTTTTTCTCGGCAGCTATTAGATCACTCAATCGGCCCGAAGGCCTCATATACTTTCGTATTTCGCCATCAATTACGGATTTGCCTGTAAAAGATATAGCTACGTACTTAAACGTGGAATTCCGTTTCCATCGTGTGATGTTCACTTCTGCGTCACCCCATCGAAACTAAAGCGAGTACTGGAATATTAACCAGTTTTCCATCAGATGCCCCTTTCGGGTTTTCCTAAGGACCCGACTAACCCTGATCCGATTAACGTTGATCAGGAACCCTTAGACTTACGGCGATAAAGTTTTTCACTTTATTTATCGTTACTTATACCTACATTTTCTTTTCTGAACGCTCCAGCATACGTCGCCGTACACCTTCGCAGCGGATCAGAATGCTCCCCTACCGATATACCACCTAGTGGCAATCTTAGAACTTCGGTTCGTAGTTTGATGCCCGATTATTTTCCGTGCCTGAACCCTCGACCAGTGAGCTGTTACGCACTCTTTAAATGAATGGCTGCTTCCAAGCCAACATCCTGGCTGTTATAGGGTTCAAACTTCGTTTGATCAACTTAACTACGTATTAGGGACCTTAGTTGCTAATCTGGGTTATTTCCCTCTCGGCCACGGATCTTAGCACCCGCAGCCTCACTGCCGCAGATATTTATTAGCATTCGGAGTTTGTCAGGGTTTGGTAGGCGGTGAAGCCCCCTAGCCCAATCAGTAGCTCTACCTCTAATAAACTTCTATATGCGACGCTGTTCCTAAAAACATTTCGGGGAGAACGAGCTATCTCTCAGTTTGATTGGCCTTTCACCCCTATCCACAGGTCATCCCATAGCTTTTCAACGCTAATGAGTTCGGTCCTCCA
>NZ_JAUOTO010000001.1:0-917500 GCF_030546645.1 Flavitalea plasmicola | reverse complement strand
GGGCGGCTTTCCTGGCCAATGCCGGAGAGACAGGGATGGAATCGGGCTTGCTGACCGCCATTGCGCTGACAGGGCTATCCAGGGGGATGATGACAATGATGGTATCGGCTTTTCTGCCACTGGGTCTGTCGGCAAAGGCAATTCGCAAGCCTTTGGGCGTCTTTCTTTCGCTAAGTTTGACAATAGTGCCGCCGGGACGAACTGTGGGAGGGGGTGAGACATTCCCAGGAGAGGTAACAGGGGGAACAAGCGTAGCGGAAGCCGAATCCACCGCAGAAGACTTTGGGGATGAAGCTGCCCGGGCAGCAACAGGAGAATCGGCTTTAACAGCGACCGAGGAAGCAGTATCATTCAGGATCTTCTCCAGCGCATACGTATTATACATCACGGCAGTGTCACCGACTACCCCTGCCATCAGCCGGGAGAAAGCATCGTCTTTCTTTATCCCTTCGCTGTGCACTCCGGCTGGGGGAGCTTCCTTTTTATCCGCCATTCTTAATTCCATTGTTTGAGGATTGAATAGCCCCCACCCTTTTTCTCCCTGGTCCTTCAGTTGGAACTCGAGGTCCTTCTCTATATTAAATGTATACTGCTGCTCGGGAAACTGCTGTTTTGGAAATCCAATGGTGATCTTATAGGCGCCGCCTTTGAGCTGGGATAGCGTAAGGCGTCCTTTTATGGTAGAGCTGAAAGATCTGTCACCGAGCTTGACGTAAAAAGGCTGGCTGTTGTCTGCCTGGATCAATACAAAATAGTTTTCCTGGGCATAGCACTTGCCCATGACCAGGATCAAGAAGGTTAACAGGGCATTTCTCAGCATAAATGGGCCATTACTGGCAAACCTACATTTTTTTACTGATTTGTCGTAATCTACGATTGGTGAATATCTGATATTCATAGAGATGTGTGAAAAGGCAGATTCCCTGGAAATGGGATGAAGGGAAACCATCCCCATCATAAATCTATTATCTTTATCCCCTTTAAATTCAGAAACAAATATGCAAATACGTAAACGACCCCTTTTGGTATTGATGGGCCTCTTATCGGCTACTTTATTATCGGCGCAGCAAGGCGCAGAGGAAAAAGACGATTCATGGAAGAAGGTATACAGGTCCACCGCCACGAAGCTCAATGACCTGGTGGATACCCGCCTGGACGTAAAATTCGATTATGATAAGTCCTATATGTATGGTAAGGCATGGGTTACGCTGAAACCTCATTTCTATCCCACGGATTCCCTGGCCCTGGATGCCAAGGGTATGGATATACATAAAGTAGCCATTGTTAAGGATGGCAAGACGGAACCCCTCAAATATGAATATGATGGCATGGTCCTCCATATTCACCTGGGCAAGACCTATAAATACACGGAAAAGTACACGGTCTTCGTTGACTACACTTCCAAGCCCAATGAGGTGAAGACGCATGGCAGCGCCGCCATCACGGACGCCAAGGGTCTTTATTTCATCAATCCCAAGGGCGAAGAAAAGGGTAAGCCTACCCAGATCTGGACGCAGGGGGAAACGGAGGCCAACTCCACCTGGTTCCCCACGATTGACAAACCCAACCAGAAAACCACCGAAGAGATCACCATGACGGTGCCGGCAAAATATGTCACTTTATCCAACGGGAAGCTGGTGGATCAGAAGGTCAACGGGGACGGCACCCGCACGGACCATTGGAAAATGGACCTCCCGCATGCGCCCTACCTGTTCTTTATGGGCGTGGGAGAATATTCCATTATAAAGGATTCCTACAAAGGCAAAGAGGTCAGCTACTATGTAGAAAAAGAATATGCTCCTTTCGCCCGCGGGATCTTTGGCAACACACCTGAAATGATTGCCTTCTATTCACGGATCACGGGAGTGGATTATCCCTGGCAAAAATATTCGCAGATCGTCGGCCGGGATTATGTCAGCGGCGCCATGGAAAATACCACCTGCACACTGCACGGTGAAGGCGCCAACCAGGATGCCCGGGAATTGTCCGACGGCAACGGCTGGGAAGATGTCATCGCCCACGAGCTTTTCCACCAATGGTTCGGCGACTACGTCACTACGGAGAGCTGGAGCAATATCACCCTGAACGAATCTTTTGCGGACTATAGCGAAACGTTGTGGAACGAACACAAATACGGCAAGGATGCCGGCGATGCGATAAACTATCAGGGTATTCAAAGCTATCTGTCCCAACCGGAAAATGCGGCCAAAGACCTCGTACGTTTCCATTACTCGGACAAAGAGGATGTATTCGACCAGGTGAGCTACCCTAAAGGCGGCCGCATTCTGAATATGCTCCGCAATTATGTAGGCGACAGCGCTTTCTTCAAGTCGCTGAACCTGTATCTTACCACCAACAAATTCAAATCGGCGGAGGCCCAGAACCTGCGCCTTGCTTTCGAAGAGATCACGGGCCAGGACCTGAACTGGTACTGGAATCAATGGTATTATGGCAGCGGACATCCGAAGCTCTCGATCGACTATGTTTACGACGACAATGCCAAAACGGTAAAGGTCATCATCAACCAGACCCAGGAAGGCGATAAAGTATTCCGTCTGCCCATCGCCATCGATGTCTATAATGGCGCCACGAAAGCACGTCATAAAGTCTGGATCGAAAACAAGACCGATACTTTCACCTTTACTTACAGCAACAGGCCTGACCTGGTGAATGTCGACGGTGACAAGATCCTGCTTTGTGAAAAGAAGGACAATAAGACGCTGGATAACTTCATCCATCAATATAAATATGCCGGCCTGTATGTGGATCGCCGCGAGGCCATCGCTTTTGCGGCCAAGAACCAGGAAGATCCGAAAGCGCAGGACCTGCTGAAGACGGCTTTAAAGGATCGTTTTTACAAGCTGCGCAACTTTGCTTTGCAAAGACTGGACATGAAGAGCGATGCAGTGAAGAAGAATTTTGAGCCGCTTATCGCCGATGTGGCTGCCAATGATAAGGACAGAAGGGTGAAAGGCACTGCCATCGAAATATTGGGAACCTATGACAATCCGGCGTACAAGTCCCTGTTTGCGAAGGCCGCGCTGGATTCTTCGTACACGGTGGCGGGCAATGCACTGGCAGCTCTTTCCATGGTCGACAGCGCCGCCGCCCTGGACCTGGCAAAGAAGTTCATGAAAGCTCCTGCCAAAGGCGCGCTGGTAGCGGCTACTTCAGCCATACTGATCAAATCCGGTGACGAGAGCAGCTTTGACGGCATCTCGGATAATTTTGAAAAAATGCCGGTGAACCAGGAGAAATTCATGTTCATCGCGCCCTATTCCGACCTGATCTCCAAAGTAAAGAATACGACACAGGTGAAAAGAGGGGTAGATCTGATCGTGAAGTTCCGGGAAGCCATTCCACAGGCTTATCGCAATCAAACGGATGGGTTTATCAATAATGCCCTGAGCGGGATCGCCGCCAAGAAGGCAGCAGCGGGCCTGCAGGAACAGGCGGATTATATTAAGTCGAAAATACAGAAGGGATTTTAAATAGCTGTGAGCTTCGAGCTGTGAGCTGCGAGTAAAGGTCTATTTAGTATTATTAGGTCTCTGCTCGTGGCTCATGGCTCACGGCTCGTAGCTTACCAGCTGCCCCCGGCGCCACCGCCACCGCCACTGCCGCCGCCAAATCCACCGAAGCCGCCTCCGCCGCCTCCGCCGCCACCCCAGCCTCCGCCGCCCGACCAGCCGTCTCTTCTGCCGGCACTGCCGATCATGGAGCCGAGGATAAAGGGCAGCATACCGGATCCCCGGAAAAGGCCGCCGCCACCTCCACCGCCACCGCGGCCGATGAGGAAAAAGATCACGATGAAAATAATCACCAGGAACCCGATGATATTCCCACCGACGCCTTTGCCACGACCTTTTCTGGCCCCATTATCATATCCCGCCGGCGCCTTGTATTCTCCCTTTGCAGCCTTGATGATGGCATCAGTGGCGCTGTTGAATCCCCGGTAATAGTTATCTGCATCGCCTCCTTTGAAGTTCGGGATGATCTCATTCTCCACGATCTCTTTGGCTGTGAGATCGGGCACGGACCCTTCCATTCCATAGCCTGTGGCTATATACACTTTCCTTTCTTTGATGGCGGCGAGGATCACTACGCCATTATTTGTTTTCTTATTGCCGACGCCCCAATCCCGGAGGATCTTCAAAGCGACATCCTCAATGGGATCGTCCCCGATGGATGGCATCGTGACTATGACGATCTGTATGGAGGTGCTGTCATCATAGGCCACCAGCTTGCTCTCCAGCGCCATCTCCTGGTCGTTTGTCATGACGTGCGCCAGGTCATTCACCAGCCGGGGCGGATTGGGCTTTGCCGGTATGTTTTGTCCCTGCGAAAAGAGACCTGCCAGCAAAAAAGAAAGAGAAAATATTATCGATAGGAATTTCTTCATGAGTTGTTGCTTACTTTCCAAATACGATGTCGTCAGGCAATTCATTGGTGTCCGTATCCTTATCATAAGGGAAATGGGTGCGCAGGGCCTCTCCCACCTCCCCTACCACGCGGGCTATACCTTCTGCGTAGTTGGACTTATTAAATTGGGACAGGATCAGCTGCACTTCTTTATTCCAGAATGCCGACCCCACTTTTTCATGGATGCCTTTGTCCCCGAGAATAGCCAGCTGCCTGTCCTTCAGGGCCACATATAGCAATACAGCATTGCGGGCTGCGGTCTCCTCCATCTTCAGGCCAGTGAAGATCTCCGCGGCCCTATCGAGCGGGTCCACATAGCGGCAACGGCTTTCGACGTATACACGGATCTCGCCGCTGGTGCACTTTTCCGCCTCAGCAATGGCTGTGACGATCTGCCGTTTTTCGGCATCTGAAAAGAAGTCCTTCCGTCGGAAAAAAGGAATTTTCAAAGCAAGTGTTTTTAAGCGACCGGCGGCTTTCGCCGCCGGTCGTTGCCATTATTTAATATTGAACTCGATATCCGGGGCATTCTCGCTACCTGGATTTGCCCTATAGTACGGCTTCACATGGAACCCGAACATGCCGGCAAAAATGTTGTTGGGGAAGGTCTTTACCTTCAGGTTGTACTCATTGACCGTCGAGTTATAATCCCTCCGGGCTACATTGATGCGGTTTTCGGTGCCTTCAATATTGGTCTGAAAGTTCTCGAATTGCTTTGTAGTCTTCAGGTCAGGATAGGCTTCGGCAACTGCCATCAGCCTGCTGAAGGAGCCCTGCAACTGCGCCTGCGCCTGCTGGTACTTGGCCAGGGATGTCGAATCATTGACGTCCAGCCTAACGGAAGTGGCGGCTGCCCGGGCGGCTATTACTTCTTTCAAAGTAGATTTCTCAAAATTTGCTGACCCTTCGATGACTTTTATAACGCTGTTGTACAGGTCTGTACGGCGCTGATAATTGGTCTCGATATTACTCAGGGCTGTCTGCACCGACTGGTCGCCCCTTATGAGTCCGTTGTAGCTGTTGCAGCCACAACCACCCAGTAATAAAATTAAGACCACTATACCGATCAAGGTCAGATTCTTCGTACTCATTGTTTTTTAGATTTTAGGTGTTTATTGTGCGCAATTGGACAACTGAAAAATTTAGTCCAATTGCTTCAATCATTTAATAATTGGCCTTCGGCCAACGAACCTTTGGTTCGTTCTGGCATCAAAATTAACGCTTTTGCAGGGTCTGTCTACTTATTTCCGGCAGACGGGGCCGGCGCTTACTCCGGACGGGTAAAAGCGTCGGTAAGCTGCCTGATCCTGTCGGTAGACAGCCTCCTATTCCCTGCAGAAACGACTATGCGATAGCGGAAAACTACCGATTTACCCTTTTCCAGGCGATAGTTCATCGCTTCCTTGTCCTTGCTGAAGATCTTTTGCCCCAGCGGGTTAGCCGCAAAGAGGCCATAACCCCGTGCATGCCAGTACGTGGGATACCCGGGATTAGCCGGATGATCGATGATCAATATGCTGAGGGTATCCTGCTGCTTCTTACCATATAACATACACCAGGCCCCTCTTGTTCCCCAGGCGCTGTCCCCCATTTTGCCTTCGCTGGTGAGATAGGTACCATTGATATCGGGTGCGTTGCCGGCGGCTACCTTTGTAATATTGCCCTTGTCATCGACAAATTCACCCGGAACTTTGGAAGGTATCTGCAGCTCGCGGGTCACCCTCAGGCCCAGCATACCATCCTTGGCATCCGGAAAGCTGACGTCCTGCGCCGCCGTCAGGGTAGTGCTCCTGTCGATGATCCTTTCGTCTTTGGTGGCCGTGAAGATAAAAATGGTATTTTCCTGGAGTAGCACATTCTTCTGCTGATCCGTCCAATTGGCGTCATATTGTACGATACCCTTATCGCCTCCTTTGGCTTTGATATTGGAGGCCATTATAATACTATCCATCCTGATCCAACCATAGCTGTGCTTTTTTTCCGCGGGGATGGCGAAGGAGTTGTTCCAAAAATCCAGGCCATTGACATTCTCATAATCGAACCAAAGTCCGATGTGATGCGGATGGTCCACGGGCTCGCCTGGGCGGGGCAGTAAGGGGAATCCCCGAGTGATCAGCTGGCCGTCAGGTGCATAAATAGGGTAAAGCACGGGCTTCTCCATCGTGTCGGGATAGATGAATTCGGTGAATGGTTTTCCACCCGCTGTGATAACTACTTTGCGGTTAGCCGGATCTGCCTTGACCTGGACATCCACCGCGCGGGACCTCGATGACTGGGCCAGGAGGAAACCCGCAGGCATAACTATCAGCAGTATACCCGTTTGCAGGTACCGATAACGATTGCGTAGAAAGACAGCGAGAGCAAGCATAAACAGGCAATTTTTAGATGGTAAGATGTTCTAAATTAGTAAATTTACCCGAGCACTTTCGTAGCCGGCAGTAAATAATCTTCTGTCAGCGATTCGCTTGTTCCATCATAAAAAATTCACATCAGCAATGAAAACAACCCGCAGAGATTTTATTCGTAAGACTTCCATGGCAGGCGTGGCCGGCTATATGGGTACTATGGGCCTCAGCGCCGCCAGCTATCGCCGGATCCTGGGCGCCAACGACCGGGTAAGGGTAGGCGTGGTAGGATTCTCAGATCGCCATCGAAATGACCATATCCCTGCTTTCCTCACCTCCAATAAGGAGCAGAACTTCGACATCATCGCGGTATCGGATATCTGGAAAAAGAGAAGAGAGGATGGCAAGGACTTCCTCACTCAGAAAATGGGGCATCCTGTTCAAGCATGCGTCAACAATGACGAGCTATACAATATTAAAGAGGTCGATGCGGTGATCATCAGCACGGCCGATTTCCAGCATGCGTATCATACGGTGGAGGCCGTGAAGGCTGGAAGGGATACCTATACAGAGAAACCCCTGGCTGAGACCATGGAGGACAACCGCGCGGTGCTGAAGGCCGTGAAGGAATCCGGTAAAATAGTGCAGATCGGCTCTCAGCGGCGTAGCGGGGCCAATTACCAGGCGGCCGCCGATTTTATCAAAGAGGGCAAATTTGGCTCCATCGTAATGGTAGAGCTTACCTGGAATGTCAACCAGCCTGGCCGCTGGCGTCGTCCCAGCCTTGTACCTTTACTGAAGGAAGAGGATACGGATTGGAAGCGTTTTCTTATCAATCGTCCGTACGAGCCTTTCGATGCGCGCAAGCACCTGGAGTTCCGTCTTTTCTGGCCTTATAGCTCGGGTATTCCGGGTCAATGGATGAGCCACCAGATCGACACGGTACATTGGTTCTCCGGTCTTGCTCATCCACGCAGTGTTTCCGCCAACGGCGGTATCTACCTCTGGAAGGACGGAAGGAAAAACGCCGATACGTTTACGGCAGTCTTTGATTACGGTCCGTTAAACGATCCCTCCACCGGCTTCCAGGTGATGTTCACTTCCCGGCAGACCAATGCGGCAGGCGATGTAAAAGAGATCTATTATTCCAATGGCGGCATGTTGAACCTCGACACCAATAAGATAACACCGGAAGGCGGCTTGAAAGAGAACCACGCCAGAGCGATGAACATGCAGCCCAATTTGTTACCGGAAATGTCCCTGAAAGAGCTGGCAGCAAAAGTTTCCACAGACGCCAGCACCGGGAACGATCCCCTGACAACAGCCCATATGCGCAACTGGATGGAATGTGTCCGCAGCCGCAAGCAACCGAATGCTCCCATCGAAGCGGGATATCACCATTCCATCGCCGTCATCATGGCCAATGCGGCTTATCGCACGGGAGAGAAGGTGACCTTCGATGAAAAGACGCAGGAGGTGATGGCAGGGAAGAAAGTTTTCAAATATTAAGATTTCAGTCTATGAGGGTATTGGTTTTAAACGGCAAGAACGAACCATTAACTGTACAGGAGAGACCAGACCTGCATGCAGGTGCGGACGAAGCGATCGTGCGGGTGCATGCGGCGGCCCTCAATCACCGGGATGTCTGGATCCAGAAGGGCCAGTATGCCGGCTTGAAATATCCCATAGTGCCCGGCTCGGACGGGGCGGGCGTGGTAGCAAGTGCTGGTTCCGCGGGAACTGCCTGGATCGGGAAGGAAGTGATCATCAATCCCGCATTGAACTGGGGCGACAGTCCCACTCACCAGCATCCCAAGGACTTCCGAATACTGGGTCTGCCGGACGACGGGACTTTCGCGGAATATGTCAAAGTACCTGTTATCAATTTAGTGGATAAGCCGCCGCATCTTTCCTTCGAGGAGGCGGCGGCTCTGCCATTGGCCGGCGTCACGGCTTACCGGGCTGTAGTGACGCGTGCGCAGCTGCAGCCGGGCGAAAAAATCCTCATCACGGGCATTGGCGGCGGCGTAGCGCTTTTTGCCCTGCAATATGCGGTGGCGCTGGGCGCGCAGGTGTTCGTAAGTTCCGGAAGCCAAGATAAAATCGATAGAGCGGTGGCGTTAGGAGCTTCGGGAGGAGCCAACTACCGGGATGCCGATTGGGGACAGCAGCTGCAGGGCCTTGCGGGATCATTCGACGTCATCATCGACGGTGCGGCAGGAGACGGTATGGATGAGCTGCTGAATCTGGCCACGCCGGGAGGGAGAGTGGTATTGTATGGAGCTACCCGTGGCAATCCTTCCGGCCTGACAGCAAGGCGTATCTTCTGGAAACAGCTGAACGTCCTGGGATCGACAATGGGCACCCCTCAGGACTTTCGGTCCATGGTGGCATTCGTGGGACGCCATGGCATCCACCCGGTGGTCGACAAGGTATTTGCGTTTACCGACGGAGAAGGCGCTTTTCGTCACATGGATGAAGCGCAGCAGTTCGGCAAGATCGTGATCAAAGTGCGGTGAAATAAAACGGCCGGCTGTGGAATCAGCCGGCCGTCCAATGTTATCTGAAAGGAGTTTATTTTGCGTTCTTGATAGCGGCAATACCCGGCAGCTCTTTTCCTTCGAAATATTCCAGCAGGGCGCCACCGCCGGTGGACACGTAGCTCACCTTATCGGCGTAGCCAAACTGGTTGACAGCCGCCACTGAGTCCCCCCCTCCTACCAATGAGAAAGCTCCTTCTTGCGTGGCCTCGGCAACCGCCTTGGCAATGGTCTTTGTACCATGCTGAAACTTTTTCATTTCGAATACACCCATGGGGCCATTCCAAAGTATGGTCTTTGAATTGTGGATGACATTGGTAAATTGCTCACAGGCATTCTCACCGATGTCGAGTCCCATCCATCCGTCGGGGATATTATTGCTGGGCGCCGTGGAGTCATTGGCATTGGCGTCGAATTTATCGGCAATGGTAGAGTCGGAAGGCAGGTGAATGCAGACATTCTTAGCATCGGCCTTTTTTATAAGCTCTCTTGCCGTCTCCAGCCTGTCGTCCTCGCATAATGAATTGCCGATCTTTCCGCCCTGGGCCTTCATGAACGTGTAGGCCATTCCACCGCCGATGATGATATCGGTGGCGCGCTCCAGGAGGTTTTCTATGATGAGGATCTTATCGGAAACTTTGGCGCCGCCGATGATGGCTACAAAAGGTTTCTCCGACTTGTGCATCACTTTTTCCGCGCTGTTGACCTCGCTTTCCATCAGCAGGCCGAACATCTTCTTGTCTTTTGGGAAAAAGTCGGCAATGACGGCGGTGGAGGCATGGGCCCGATGGGCTGTTCCAAAAGCGTCATTGACATATATGTCACCCAGCTTGGCCAGCTTTTGCGCAAATGCCTTGTCCCCTTTCTCTTCTTCCTTATAAAAACGGAGATTCTCCAGGAGTAATACTTCCCCCGACCGCAGCATGCCTGCCGTGGTATAGGCCTGTTCACCGATGCAGTCATTGGCAAAAAGGACGGGAGTGTTGGCTTTTGAGCCCTCGTTCAGCAATTTTTGCAGATGGGGCACCAGGTGCTTCAGGGAGTATTTGTCCGTGGGTCCGTCCTTGGGGCGGCCCAGGTGGCTCATCAGGATGACACTGCCGCCGTCGCCCAGGATCTTTTTGATGGTGGGGATGGCTGCGCGCATGCGGGTGTCGTCGGTAATCTCGAATTTATCGTTGAGCGGGACGTTGAAATCCACCCGTATCAGGGCTTTTTCATTGGCGAAATTGTGCTGGCTGAACTGGCTCATAGATGTCTCGTTAGGTAAAAAAAGGCCGGGCATTGCCCGGCCGATCATTTAAATCTTATTTAGAGATCAATTTTGCGAAGTAGTGCAGGCTGCGAACGAGCTGGCTGACGTAGCTCATTTCATTGTCATACCAGCTGACCGTCTTCACCAGCTGTGTGTCTCCATTGGTGATGACGCGGGTCTGCGTAGCATCGTACAGGGAACCGTATTTGATACCGATGATATCGCTGCTGACGATCTCGTCTTCTGTGTAGCCGAAGCTTTCGTTGGCGGCGGCTTTCATGGCGGCATTGACTTCCTCGATGGAGGTTTTCTTGCCGAGGACCGTCACCAGCTCAGTGAGGGAACCTGTGAGGGTGGGTACGCGTTGTGCGCCACCGTCCAGCTTGCCTTTCAGCTTGGGCAGTACCAGGCCGATGGCTTTGGCGGCGCCGGTGCTGTTGGGCACGATGTTGACGGCTGCGGCCCTTGCGCGGCGCAAGTCACCTTTCGGATGGGGAGCGTCCTGTGTATTCTGGTCGTTGGTATACGCATGGATGGTCGTCATCAGGCCGCTGATGATGCCGAACTTGTCGTCCAGCACCTTGGCCATGGGAGCCAGGCAGTTGGTGGTACAGGAAGCGCAGCTGATGATGGTCTCGCTGCCGTCCAGTGTATCATGGTTGACGTTGAAAACGATGGTTTTCAGGTCGCCGGTGGCGGGAGCGGAGATCACTACCCTTTTGGCGCCTGCGGTCAGGTGAAGGGCGGCTTTGTCCTTATCGGTGAAGAAGCCGGTGCATTCCAGGACGACGTCGACGTCATGCTGTTTCCAGGGAATTTCAGCGGGGCTCTTCTGCGCGTAGATCTTTACTTCCTTGCCATTTACTATAATAGAGTTTTCAGTCGCTTTTACGTCTTCTTCAAAGCGGCCTTGAGCGCTGTCGTATTTCAAGAGGTGAGCTAAAACCTTGGGACTTGTCAAATCATTGATCGCCACTACGTCAATTCCCTCCAGTCCGTGAATCTGGCGGTAGGCCAAGCGCCCGATCCGGCCGAAACCATTAATAGCAACTTTAACTGTGCTCATAGCTTACAATTTGAATTTTAAAATTAAGGAAGCGAAGTTACTATTTTGGGGGGTTACGGGTTGTAAAATTTTGGGTATCAATTTTAAACAACGTCTAAATTTCTTAGGTACAGGAGGTTGGCGGGGAGGAATTACGGTTGGAGATAATAGGATGGGGGAAATCCGGAAATGGGGGTTTGTACAGGCGCCGGAGGGGATTGGGCGGGTGGAAATCGAGTGGGGACGAGCGTTGGAAAAGATTGAAGATTAAGGTTGTAAAAAATTTGGCAGATTTTCGTCTGCGCTATATCTTTGCACTCCTTTTACGGAAATATCCGAAGAAGGCTACTGAGATAGACGCCGCGTTGGTCAATCGGTTAAGACGCCTCCCTTTCACGGAGGAATGAGGGGTTCGATTCCCCTACGCGGTACGAAAGTGGGCAAATCGAAAATTGATCGATATGTCCACTTTTTTTTGTCCGAAACTTCCGTCATACATCCAGGGTATAGTAATGCTACTCAGGCAGCCTAAAATAAATATGATGAGAATCCCAATCGCAATACTTACTCTTTGCATTATTCTTTCCGACTGTAGCCAATCTAAAAATTCTAACATCATAAAAGGCCTGACAATTGATCCAAAAATTAAACCAGAAGTTGAAAAGCACATCGAAGATTCGAAAGAATTTGATGCGTTTAAAAACAAGATGGAAGTTTATGCGAATTCGATGTTAGTTGAATCTTTTGAAAATGACAGCTTGATCTTTCGTTCAACAGATTCTTCAAAAAAGCAAATTTTCAAATCTTTTTACCTTTGGAAAAACGACACTTTAACAATTGACGGCGCTTTTGGTTTATTTGGTGGTATTGGGTTTGGAATAGACATTATCAAAAACAACGCTACACTTTATCATATGTTGAGTTCTGATGACTTTCCGGAGTTTGCTTATAATGAAAAAGATAGTTTGGTATTCCGTCTTCAAGTTCCATGTACAGGCACAAAAATTGTTTTGTCAGAAATTCCGGACAGTGCTAAATCTCAGGTAATTTATGGCTACGTTGAGTTTAAGAGTGCCAACTATTTTGCTGAAAACGGCCAACAAGACGGACACGAAATATTCCCAAGACAAAAGCTGCGAAATAATATGAGAATTTATTTCAGAAGTAGTAGGCTTAGTCTGTAACCAGTTATCGTCCAACACCATCAAAACCATGTGCTTTCTCTTCACCTCTGGGCTGGAAATGTCACAAACAGTCACCAGAATAGTGACCAAAATAGTGACTAAAAAACCAAAATAATCACAAAACGCGAAACATAAAAAATTGAATATCAACACCAAAAATTTCAGCGAAGCGGGGAGCACAATTCAATTCCCCTACGCGGTACGAAATTTTAAAACAAAGCCAGAATCTTGTGATTTCGGCTTTTTGATTTTTGACACACAGAACGTTATTGCCAAAATTTCCACCAGGGAGAACGCTTTGACTCCAGTTGCCGAACGCCGAGAATCGCCTTCAACTCATCGTTTCCCCAGGACATTGCCCGCTCGATCGTGCCAGGAGTTAATAACCGGATATCTGCACCATGTTGGAGGAGCCACTCGATCATCTCCTTGCTCTTGGTATTACACGCGGTTTCCACTGCGACGTTTAATGGCATACCGTCCTCAACATTGACGTCGACTCCTTTGGAAATGGCAAATTTAAGTCCCTCGAGTTCATTATTGTAGGCGGCATAATATACTCCGTTGTATCCATTGCTGGCGAAGTCAGCTCCTAATGAAAGCAGGTATTCGGCAGTTTCCAGTTGAGAATAGGCAATGGCGTTTTCGAGGGCACTATCAATCTCTTCCTGGCTATACCCAGATGCAAATAATAGTTGTAGGTCAGCAGTTGCTCCGTCTCCCGCAAATTTCTCTACTCGACCCATTCTTGCTCCCGCCAGGCTATACTCTTTTGACAAATCCAAGACGTAAAAGCCCTCGATTTCTTTTTGATTATTATTCACAATGATGCATAGGAATATTTTTGACTGGCTGGTTGGAAGTAGCACATGATCGTAGGTGCCGGTTTTGTTTCGGTATACTGCTTCGATTAGTTGTTTCTCTACCACAAGTGAGGGAATCAAATTCGTGTTCACCAGCATGTGGACCGCTGGCCAGATATTGACAGACGGATCGGCCGTTTCGGTCACGTTTGTCATCGGCGATATCATCGTGCTCAGGTAACGCGCCTGGCTGAACTCAGGTAATGGCATAGAGAAAATTACAACAAATCGTTCTAATAGCTTTCCTTAACTGGGATTCGTTCACTAAAGGCTCTAATTCAGACAGCGGCCCTTACTTATACCGCTGCTCTGTGTTTCCAAAAAACGCGTACATCTTTGACGCTAGTATTTTTTCGAGCTTGTGCAAGGTCATAGTTTTCCTGTGCGTGCATCCAGAACTCCGGCGAGGTGTTAAACGCTTTCGCCAGTTTCAGGGCCATTTCGGGCGTAATGCCCTGCTTGCCGTTGATAATTGCCGAAAGGGTTTTGCGAGTAGTCTTTAGTCCCTTGGCCACTTCCTCAATAGTCAGGCTTTTACCTATTTCCTCGCGCAAGCCTTCGATGGTCTCGCGAATCAGTTCGCCCGGATGGGCAGGATCATACATAGCCATAATTTATCCTCCTTTTAATGATAATCCAAATAATCAGCATCATGGGCGTCCTCTCCAATAAACCGGAAAATGATCCGGTAATTCCCGCTCACTTTCACAGCCCAACAACCCGCCAAATTCCCTGTCAACTGGTGCAAGCCATAACCAGGCACATTCATATCGGCAATGTTCTTGGCCGCATCAAGACGGGTCAGGATCAGCCGGATTTTCGCCACATGCGCTGCTTGAAGCTTCGATGCATTGCCTTTGTCGTAGAACAGCTTCAAACCCTTGTGCTGAAAGCTTGCAATCATAGTACAAATGTAACGTGAAACGTGTCACGTGTCAACATATTTTTTTATTGCCATGGAATTGTCTAGTTATCAATGAATTAAAAAGCTCTTTACAAGCCCTCTGCAAACCAGTCCTTTAATCCGAATTGCAGTAAATTGGATGGCTTCGAAACAGTCGTCAAAACAGTGACCAAAAATCGAATAAAACACTGATCAGGCTAGAAAATTATGAAATCTGAAACATTGAATATCAATACCGAAATTTCCAGCCAAGCGACTAGTTCAATTCGATTCCCCTACGCGGTACAAGTTTAGCATCGAAGCTCCGATTTAAAACCGGGGCTTTTTTTTATTGGTAAAATTAAATGACTTCGCCGGACAACAGAGGTATAGCTTAATTCCATTATATCTACGACATGGTGATAGGTAAGGAAGGAAATATATTACTGTCGGAGGGAGACCGCATTCGTAAGGTAAGTTCGGGAGGCGAAGTGTTGACCATTAAATCCAGCAGGTATTTAGGTATTTATTGACTGGCTCAGTCAGCTTCTTTTACGGCTGGCTTGACCTGCCTGTTCGATCAGTTTATGGATAGGCTGGCCTTCGTAATCATAGATGTATAGCCGCACCTCCACAATCTTTCCTTCTCTAAAAGTGAATTGCTCATTGAGAAGAATGTTTCCATCGCTGTTGGCGATCGCCGCCTTGCTGATCGCAAACACCTTGTCTTCGTCAGCATAAACATTCAAAAGATCGAAGTGTTTGAAATCATAAAACTCTCTCACTTTGGGATAGAACTGCTCAAATGCCTTCATTCCCCGATAAATACCGCCGAACGGTAGGGAGGAAGGTTCGTACACTACCATCGAATCACTTGCCCTCTCCGGATAGTCCGTCAGTTGCTTCTTTTGACCGATCATTTCTAACACAAACGCCTTGTTCCCGGCCGTATCTTCTTTTTGCATAATACCTGATTTGCAGCCGCTCACTATTCCAATCAGGATAGTAAAGACCAGCCAAGTTTGTATTTTCATACAAAAAAACTTCAAAATATATGCCACTTCCCCCGGACCCCTTTGAACAGATATCAACCCTGTAAACGCACAAATAGTAAATTTTCAGTGGTCAAAACAGCGACCAAAAATTTCAAATAAATTACCGATCAAATCAAAAGGCAATGAAAGCAAAAATATTGAATACCAAACCGAAATTTCCGGCCAAGCGACCGGCAAAATTCGATTCCCCTACGCGGTACAAGGGTCAAAAACGAGCGTTTTCGGCTTTTTCTATTATGATAACTTAGAGTGTTCGAATTACCCGACGGGTCTCTACATTTCCACCTGCCAGATGGCGAGAATGGTTTCATCGGGAAACCGTACAGCATTCAGGTCGTCGCATCGGATCACCTGAATACTTCCCGTAATTTATTATCTAGATCTTCCATCGTAAGATCCTCACCTCCCGTATATCTACCTACAATATTTCCCTGCTTGTCGATGAGGATGAGCGTTGGCCATGAAATAACAGCATAATTGTGTTCAACTTCATCTCTTTTGGCGCCCTCATTCAAATATTTTCCAATTTGCGCCCAGCCCCAGGTGCTATCCTCTGCAATGGCCCTTTTCCATTTCTCCGGATCAGTGTCCACGGATAGGCTGATGATTTCAAGACCTTTAGAATGATAGGTAGAATACAGCTCCCTCAAATGGGGGCTCATAGCCCTGCATGGATGGCACCAACTCGCCCAAAAATCCAGCAGCACATAGCTTTTGCCCTTAAAGGAGGACAAACGAATGAGGCTACCCCGGCTATCCCTCCTGACAAAGGCCGGCGCAGGATACCTGGCCCGGGTAGATTCGTGAGCCTGCATCTTTTCACGGACAACAAGTCCAAAATAACTATTTTTCACATCCGTAGAAAAGCTATTATACAACTTCTTCGCGGAATCCTCTAAAACACCGTCATTTCGATAAAATGACATTAAATAAGGGCTGACAAATGAATTGGTATGACTGGCAATGAATCTGTATTTGATCTGGTTCTCTTCCTTTATAAGAGAATCAAATGTCGCTGCATCCTGCCCTTTCACTTGCTTAGAGCGAGTATCCATGTTGCCAGTCTTTGGCCATCTTCTCTTTATAGCGGCGATAGCTTCGCTTACGGGTTCTATTTCGTTGTTAAATTCTTCAAACTCTTGCTGTGTCCGGGATCCAGCTATCCGGGCATGCCGGAAATCACCTTCGGACACCTCGGCTGTCATCTTACAGGGTTCCAGAAATAGCAATTTCCGGTTGGGATCATCCATGCTCATCGACCTCACATTTCCGACAAAATAAGCCTGTGTCGGCCCCTGAAGCTCGCCTTTAAAACCGAATTTCCCATTTACCAAATGTGCGGTATCCTGAATCCACTTAGCTGAAACATCGCTATATTCGAGCACGACAATTCCTGTATCACGTCCGCTGATCATTCCGGCAAACTCAAACGGTGCACGCGCCAAAGCCCGTTGGGCATAACTTTCTATGACCGAAAAAAATATTACACCTGCTAATAAGATGGTTTTTCTTATGCTCATCGTTTTTCAATAAATCCTAAATTGAAAGATAGCCCCGCATTAAGGTAAGACTATCTTTCAATTTTTAAAATTCTTTTAGAAGCAGGGGCTCGCTCAGCTTGTATTGAAGAAGATTTGCGAGCTACTGGTGTCTGGAAATGGGGCATCCGGCGGCAACACCATCGTCGCGTCAAGATGCACGTCGTAAATACCCAATAACTTGATCGATGGAAGATTGATCAGCCATAAACTGGATCGGAAAATTGACGTAAATACAAATCGTTTGCACTACTTGCCAATCATTTTCAGATTGCATTAATCTTCTTAGCGCCCCCCTAAGGATAGCATTATCCTGACTAAGTGAATGGGCAGGCGTTCACCGATGAGACCGGCACACAGGCATAGAAAAAAAGTCAGCGTCCATTCATGATGGTAAAATTATGTAAATTCAATAAACTGACTTCCATGAAAAAGGCGTTATTGATCCTCATATCGTCGTTTGCAATGATTGCCGTAGCCCACGGCCAACTCGGATACAAAGAAAACAGCGAACCTGAAGTCTTTGCGTTCGGATCTCCCGAAGACACAACGAAAAAGTCGGACGGCATTCCCAGCAATAATCCGAAGATTACCGCGCTGGATAAAAAAGTAGATTCGGCAGCCCTCCATTATTTCCAGCGGCGACTGCCGGTAGGCCTCAGCATTGGCATCCTCAAAAACGGCAAGGCCTCGTTTTACGGGTACGGCGAAACCACAAAAGGGAACAACATCGTCCCTGATCCCAGCACCATTTTCGAGATCGGTTCCGTCACAAAAACCTTCACCGCCACCATCCTCGCTCTCGCCATTGGCGAGGGAAAGATAAAACTAGATGATCCCATAAATAAATACCTGCCCGATTCGATCCCACGACTCGAATTTGAGGGTCAACCGGTGACCATTCTCACCCTCGCCAACCACACCAGCAGTTTTCCCCGGATGCCAGCAAATTTCCATTCGACGATAAAAAATGAGAAAGACCCCTATGCAACTTATACGCTCCACGACCTCTATAGCTCTTTGCATGATCTTATCCTAATTCGCAAGCCCGGCAGCAAACTGGAGTATTCCAATTTCGCAGTTGGCCTTCTCGGCACTATCCTTCAAAAAGAATACAAGAAAACCTATGAGCAATTACTCTTCGTCAACCTAACCCGACCATTGGGGATGAAGGACACCCGTGTAAATCTCCGGAAAAAGGATTCTGCCCATTTCGCCACCGGCTATGATCAGCAGGGGGAATATAATGGCCCTTGGAACCTAACGCCCCCCTTTGCCGGCGCCGGGGCCATTCGCAGCACGGCACGGGATATGCTCAAATACGCCGCCGCTGAAATGGATCAGGCGAATCCACCGGCGTCGATAAAAAAAGCCATGGCACTCACCAAGTCGATCACCTTCGAAAATGGTGGTAACCGTATCGGCCTAGGCTGGTTCTATCAGCGCTGGGAAGGCAATGATATCCTTTTTCATAACGGCGGTACAGGGGGGTTCGCCACCTTCCTGGCAATCGATCCGCAAAAAAAGTTCGCGGTAGTCATCCTTTCAAATTGCGGCATCATTGTAGACAATGAAGGTTACCAACTCATATCCTGGTTGGAAAAGAATTAAGAACCAATGAATAATATTTTCGAAAATGGGGAGGGCCGATTCGATTCCCCTACGCGATACTTACTACCGTCAAAGCCCTGCAAATTCTTTGCAGGGCTTTTTATTTGATTCAGGTTGATTCCTAATCTTTTTTATTCAATGTTAGAGATTGCTTCCCAAACATCATAATACTCTAACATCAGTTTGTTGATTTCAGTACTTTCATTTCTATTTATAATATTAATCAACGTGTCAAAATACTCCTTTAAAGCAATATCAGTTTGTTTAAACCATTCTTGTTTATCCAATATAACTTGCTCAAAAAATCTTTCACCTCGCTCTGAAATAAGTATGTCTTTTGATGACGTGTAAGAAAAACTAATTTCTTTATCGTCTATTGAATGTAGGCGGATTAGATTGTTGCCGGTTGATTTTACTATAACGTCATTCGGAAAAGCTTCGTCTTTATCAAACCAATCAGAGGTTCTTCCTTTTATCCAGTATAGAGAATGAATCAGAAAGTTTGTCACCTTAACTAAATAGTGGAAGTCTGAACTGTGAAAAATAGTTTTGTATCTGTTAAGTGTGACTTCAAAACCTCCCATTGCCGACCAAAAAGCTTCTGGCGCATATTCGTCCATATCTATGCTGTCATTATCTTTTACAATGTCAATAAATCTTACCTCTCTGCCATTTTTCGACCAATAAAGAATACAAATTTCTAGTTGCTGGCGCGCCATCTTTTTTAAAATTTGAAAGTCTTCTTAAACTCATTTTGAGGGTACCATACTTGGAACTTCCCGTTAACCGACAGATAAAATAAACCATTTTTTCAGGAGATAAATATACTCGTATCCACGTTATACGGCAAACTGAAAACATATACCTTTTTTCGATGATTGCTACCTGGTGATCCATCCGGTACTGCTAGGCGCCGGCCTGCCGATCGTCAACATCTTCCAAAGGCTTTCGATCTGAAGCTGGTAGCTGTGGAGCCTTTTCCCGGCGGAGTCGTCGTCCACACTTATCACCCTGCATAGGGCCTCCCCTATACTGGCAAGCCAATCCGAACCAATTCCCGGCACAATAGCCTTTCAAATAAAGGAATCATTGTTGGAAGGCCGGTTTTCTAAAAAAATCTTCGCTGAAAGGATAAAGCCATGCGAAATGCAATGGAATTTCCGGATAGGTTTCCGTGAACTTCTTGTATTTAGAGGGTTTGATAGCAGCTTCATCATATTTGGCTTCAACAGCAAAAGGGACCCCAATTTCTGGCAATATAAAATCCACCTCATTTCCATCAGCTGTACGCCAATAATATATATTATCCCATCCGTATTTATCCGACAATGCCCTGAAGAGGGCAGTTTCCCAAAGCTCTCCTTTGTCCAATCCTTCAGGGATCAATTGAAAGTTATTCAACAGGCTGTTGCGCAACCCGGAATCCAACAAAAACCCTTTGGGCATTTTTGTCAGCTCTTTCCGAAGGTTACGAAAAAAAGGCTTTATCAGCATTTTTTATCCAATAAATAGGTAAAATTATCCGATATTTAATACCATCAATAGGCTATTTTTTACTCTTAACAACCCTCCTTCCTTGCAAATCACTCATTCAATGTTATAATTACAAGGATGATTGCATTCTAAAAACAGCCCCTTCCCTTCTTGTCCGGACAAGCTTTTACCCAGACAATTCATTAAATGTCTGTAAATCAAGCAAAATCTGGTTAGATATTTCTCCCCTACGCGGTACACACCGAATCTAAGCGCTTGTAATTAAATATTTACAAGCGGTTTTTTATTGTTCCCGATCGAAAGGATTCCCGTACGAATTAGAATATCTTTCCGCAGTATCTTTAAGCTATGGATTTGAAATTGCTCGTCATTAGATCGGCCATTCCGGAACAACTGGCGGAATTCTACCGGCAAGGTAGAAAATTGGAACTCTACGAAAAGGGTTAATCTGTCTGGTCCAACAAATAATTTGTAATATTAGAGACGATCGCCTCGATGTCAGCATGATAAAAGCCCGCTGCATTCATGCAGTTGCATTCCACAATATAAAGGTCTCCGCCCGTTTCGCAAACGTCCATTACAAACACGTCATGCGGAGCAAACTGAAGACAGCGCGCTTCCGCAAATGAAATTACCTCGTTTGGACAGCCTCTAAGTTTTTCCAATTTGAATTTATTTCGATACAGCGTGGCGGCGATAACCTTTTTGTCGACGCACCAGAGCCGCCATTCTCTTCCGATATGGAATGGTTCGCCTACGATAATTCTTGTTTTTCCAGAAATGCCTGCGTTTTCAATCATCTTTAGTCTTTCAAACCATTCGTGGTATTCGTCAAATCTTAGCACTTCGCCTGCAAATGACTTTCCGTCGTCATCCGGTCGAATAAAAAGCATTCTTTCTGGATCATACTCAGTTTGCGCCAGTTCTTCGAACGTTGTTACTATCGCTCCATAGTTTAGCATGTATTGTCCCCATTCTTTTATATAACGTTCAATCGAAAAAGTAGTCGGGTTAAAGAAAACGCCTGCGCTTAACTCCTTGTTTGAGTATGCCAGGTTATTGAAAGTCGTCGAGCCATAAAAAATGTTTTTCGGCTTCCAATCAAAGTCAGGAAGTTCATTGGAGAAAGGAATCACGTCAATTCCAACAAACGAAATCTTCAATTCCCGGCAGGCCTTCTCAAGAGCGGAAAAGTCGTTACTGTTAGTAAGATTCTTTTGCACGACCCACTGAACTGATGACAAACCAATCATAAACGTCTGATTTACACCAAAATATAGACATTTTGTTTACTTTTTGGGGTTATTTATATTACTTTTATCCTTGCAAATCGATCATTTTGTGCTATAATTGCAAGAATGATTAAAAGACAAGCTCAGACGGAAATCGCAGAATTGCTGGAAGAATTCCCTGCTGTAGGAGTACTTGGGCCTCGACAGGTCGGGAAGACCACCTTGGCTGAAGCCATCGCCGCATCTATAAACCCTGAGCCGATCTATCTTGACCTCGAAACTCCCTCAGAAGCTGCTAAACTTAGGGAACCTGAAGACTATTTCGAACTGCACAAGGGCAAACTGATTATTCTTGATGAAATTCAGCGTGTGCCCGAGCTATTTCAAATTCTTCGCGGTGTTATCGATCGGAGGCGGAGAGAAGGTCTAAGGACTGGTCAGTTTCTTATACTTGGTTCCGCGTCACTGGATCTCCTGAAGCAGTCTTCAGAATCGTTGGCTGGGCGTATTGCATATAAGGAGTTATCGGGGTTTACTGTAGCAGAGATAAATCAAAAAAAATCAACCGATCTCGATCATTTATGGTTACGCGGAGGCTTCCCCGATAGTTTTCTAGCCAAAAGTGACGAGGCCAGCCTTCGTTGGCGATTAAATTTCATCAATACTTATCTGGAAAGGGATGTTCCGCAACTTGGTCCCCGGATACCGGCTGTCACACTGCGAAATCTTTGGACTATGCTTGCCCATAGCCAGGGAGGGCAGCTCAATATTGCTCAATTAGGTAATAACCTGGATGTTGCCGCTACGACTGCAAAACGTTATGTTGAATTACTGGAAGACCTCTTGCTTATCCGCACACTTCGTCCTTGGTCGGGGAATGTTGGCAAACGACTAGTAAAAGCACCTAAAATCTATATTCGTGATAGTGGTATCACGCATGCCCTTCTGAATTTGACCACTATCGACGACCTCTTAGGTCATCCAGTGGTAGGAGCAAGTTGGGAAGGGTTTGTTCTGGAAAACCTTTTGTCGGTCCTCCCTACTGGAATTACCCCATGGTTCTATCGAACGTCGGCAGGAGCGGAAGTGGATTTGGTGATCGAGAAGAACAGCAAAGAAAGATACGCCATTGAGATTAAACGCTCGCAAGCTCCGTCTGTTTCAAAAGGATTCCACTTGGGCTGTGACGACATCGAAGCCACGAAACGATTTATCGTATATCCTGGAAAGGAAAGATTTCCGGTGACGAAGGAGATTACCGCTATCCCGATAATAGAAATGATGAGTGAATTGCAAAACGGAAAGTAGGGATCAGAACGGGGACCAAAAAAGGGACTAAAAATAACCGCTTTCAATTAAAAAGCTCTTGTAAAATATTGATAACCATGAAGGAGAATTTTGAAAGATCGCGGGTTGGAATTCGATTCCCCTACGCGGTACACTCGCCTTACGGCACAAATTTTAAGAGGCCACCTCATCCAAAGGTGGCCTCACTCTTTGTACCTTTCCTACAATATGAACCACTGTCCCATCTGGCATCTAGCCAATACATTTTACGCTGCACTTCTTTACAAATGCGACGATAGCAACTACATAGTGACAAGAGACGGAGAGTGGACGCCCATAATAGCATGTGGGCTATATATAATTGTTAAACAGCCGTTGCTTTCCTTCTTTCAGCAGCACCCCGATGTTCCATTGGCTTCTCATGGCGTCTCGATTTATGACCGTGTTTTAGACAAATATTTTGAAGGATATCATCGCATTTACATTGAAAACAGAATTACTCCAGATACATTACATATAGTAGATCATTCAGGAATGAAAATTTGGTGCCACGAAAGCAGCGGTGGGATTTTTATCTCTTCCGCCATGAAAATCGCTTTGGAAAAATCTAATATTGAAGGAGTAAAAACAACTCCCGGATTTTCCTACTATGGGTGAAATATATAAGAAAACTCCGACAGCCAGCCGGTGAACCAATTAAATAGAGCCTTCTCCTGAATTCTTCCTTTCAAATCAAACATCGCGTGTTATAATTACTTATGTAGAATAAACTTTAAAACAGGCATAAAATTTGTGTAAGTAAAATCCTGCTTCTGCTGAAGTCTTCAAATCCTCTTAAAGTCAGTTTTTCCAGCAATATTATTCTTTATTATTAATTGTATAATCAACCTGCTATGAAAAGCATGCCCACCAGGCGTAGCCTTATCCTGTATGCTCTTATGATCATTTCCCCGATCCTGCTGATCTTTATGGGCTGTAAAAAAACACCTTTGCCAAACGTCGCCGCCAAAGGCTATCTTATCAAAGGCAAGGACGGCGAATGCCTTCCCACCATCGTGCACGGCACCTTTTATAATGGCATTCCCGCGGAGACTGACTCCAATTATATAGACGTCGATGTCTATGTCATCAGCCCGGGCATTTATGACATTAATACCTATCACCGCAATGGCGTGCAATTCAGGGCCACCGGTACCTTCCCGGACACAGGCCAGAAAGTGGTCCGCCTCAAAGCCTTCGGCACATTCATTGCCCCCGCCGAGATCAGTTATCCCCTCGTGTTCGACACATCCGTTTGTCAGCTGGATATTCTCATTCACGATAGTCTCGGCAGATCGATGGCGGCTAATACATGGGAGTTTACTGTCGAAGGCCAAACCTATCACGGCGCCTGTGTCGCCCCTGTCTACCAACTGCCTGAATACACTGGTTTTAGCTTCGAATTCCAAGGCTATCTGGCCTCCGGTGCGCAGGATACCGTTTTGCAAATGGATGCCTTTTTCCCTTTTGAAAGCAATGGGCGTCCCGATACTGTCGACTACCCTACCAACATTTCGCCCGCGCAGACCTGGGGTTTCTTCAGCGCCCCCAATGGCTACAATCCCATTTATTACGCGGACTACCAAACGCCCGGAGCCCTTATCAATATTCACTTCAATGGCGACGTAGGCGGCGTGATAACGGGCACCTTCAACGGGACCGCACTCAGGGTTTCAGATCAAAAGATCGTCAACATCACCCATTCCAGATTTAAACTCGGCAATTAACCATATCAAACCAGAGCATGAGAAAGCTTTTCCTTCTTCTACTGATAGTCACAATAGCAGCAATAGCTTGCAAAAAGACAGACCCCAATATAGGCATCGCTACGGGCTCCCTCCAGGACGCTAAAGGCTACTGCCTTCCCTATACCGTTCATGGTAACTTTTACAAGGACGCACCGGCCGAGCCCGACTCCAACTATGTCGAGCTCACCCTCGACGTCAAATCGATCGGGACCTATAATATCAAAACGGATATTATCAATGGTGTTTTCTTTGCCGACTCCGGTAAATTCACCACGACCGGCATCAACAAGGTCCGCATGCATCCTTTCGGTGTCTTCCGGGGTACGGGCAAACCGTCCTACCCCATCGTTTGGAGCAACACCTATTGCCAATTTTCCATCAGCATCGTAGACTCTTCTCTCCCAGAAGGTCAGTACCGCTTTACCGCAGACAGCAAACCCTTCCACGGTGTCCTGAACTATATCACCTATACGCCCACAGTCGAATTCGCCGGTGCTTCAGGCCCCACCAGCGACACCTTCTTTCATATCATCGTTCCCCTGTCGCAGGGGGCGATCATCCAAGGTTACAATCACCCCCGTCCCCTTGGCACCTTTTCAACTACCACTCCGGGCACGGCATTCTATTACACACATGCAACCGACACCTTCTTCCGCGCTGATCCAACCACGACAGGCAAGGCAATGACTATCGTTGTCGACACTTCCTATGGGTCCAGCAAATACGTCATAGGGATTGTCGTATCAGGCAAATTCTATGGTACCGCCGCCACACCATCAGGCGGTGCCGCAACGATATACGGAGAGTACAAGGCGCTATATGACTAGAGGATGAGATACCTTTAGGGTCTGCTTCAGGGTCTGATGATCTCCTCCAGTTTTCTTAACAACTCCTCCCCTCTTAAATTTTTGGCTATGATCTTCCCATTCGGACCGATGAGGTAATTCTGAGGAACAGACCGGACATCATATAATTTGGCCACATCATTATACCAATACTTCAAATCCGACACCTGCGGCCACTCCAATCCATCCTTCCTGATCGCAGCCAGCCAGGCATTCTTCTCTTCTTTCCTGTCCAGGGATACACCCAATAATGTAAAGTTCTTATCCTTGTACTTATGGTACGCTTTTACGTAGTTAGGGTTCTCTGCCCGGCAAGGCCCGCACCAGCTGGCCCAAAAATCCAGCAATACATACTTTCCCCGGAAATCGGACAGCTTCACAGGCTTGTCATTCGTATTATTCTGTGTGAAATCAGGCGCCATGGCACCTATACTTGTCTTGCGGGCCGTCTCCAGCTTTTCCTCCATCTCTTTTCCGGCTACGGAGTTCCGAAGCCTCTCCGACAACCCTTTATACAAAGGGCCGATGATATCCGGGTTGATATTGGTCCCTGCTACACCCATCAATGCCTCCAGGCTCCCATAATTATCAGGATTTTGCCTGATGAAATCCGTTTGCAGCTCTTTCAGTTGCCCAACCTCTACACGCATCTGGTCCCAGATGCCATTGCAGAACACCGAATCCTTCCTTTTTTCAGGAGACGCCAACATCATCTGCGCATTCAGGTCTTCCAGCCGCCCCACAGGATCTGAAATAAATTTCCTGTACACATTCAGCTCCGCATTCAGCGGCCCACCTGTTATCGTCGCCTTCTTAACGGAATCGCTGGTCTCTACATGAATAGTTCCCGGCTCCAGGCAAAGGATCAGAAGATCAGGCCGGTTACCACTGGCATAGCCAAATCCCCTGTTATCCAGCCATAGCATAGCGGGTATAGGAGAAGGAACATTGACATGCAATGTACATTTACCATCCTTCAGCCTGGCGGAATCAACATAATGCTCCTCTCCTATCTGGTAAGCCAGGTACACCGTATTCGCTTTCACCTGGCCAACATTCACATTCACTGTAGCTGTGCCGCCGTGTATCTCTCCTGCTACAGGCTGGAGCACTTCCTCCAGTTTGTCGAGCAGGTCATCGCCCCGCATGTTCTTTGCGATGATGATCCCTTGCGGATCGACCAGGAAATTTTGAGGAATGGCATGTACTCCGTATGCCAGCGCCGCCTCATTCTTGAATCCTTTAAGATCGCATACCAACGGCCATTGAAAATTGTTGTCCTTAATGGCCTTTATCCAAATATCTTTTTTACTGTCCAAAGACACCCCCAGTATCTCGAAGTTCTTATCCTTATACTTATCATACGCTTTATGCAGGTAAGGATATTCCATCCGGCATGGTCCGCACCAACTGGCCCAGAAATCCACCAGCACGTATTTCCCCCGGAAAGAAGACAAGGACACGGGCTGATCGTTGGCATCATGCTGTGTAAACTGTGCCGCCGGCTGTCCGATCACCACCAGCTTCGCGGCCGCAAGCGCATCCGACATTTTCACACCTGTCTCAGAGCTCCTGAACTTAGGATCCAGCGCATTGTACATAGCCTCGAAAGTAACCGGATCTTCAATCACGAAATATTGGCTCTCTACCACATCAAATGCCACATAGGAGTCGGGATGCCGTCGTACAAACGTTAGTTCGACCTGGGCCATCCGGGCGGTCAATGCCTTCCTCTCCGCCTTGAACATCCTGATCGAATCCTTGTCCTTGCTGAAATAAATGCGCCCTCCGAGAGCGTTGATCTTATCTTCCAACGGCTTTTTCTCTGTTTTTAATTCCATAAAATCTTTCTGCACGGGATTATCGATGCTGGCCGTAGCAAGGTTTGCCCCCTTGATGGTCGTCACACCGGCCGACAGATAAAAATCCTGCATATCCGGCATCGGGACAACGCTCCCAACGGTTAGAGGCTGTTTACCGGCCGGGGGAATGCTGATATAGGTTTCATACGGGTGACTGATCTTTCCCCCGAATTGGAATTTACCATTCTTAACGACAGCGGAATCATCCAGCTGCCCCTTATAACTATGTATCCTCACCAGCTTCCCATCGTTGTTCTTCCCTATCTCTCCCCTGATGATAAATTTCTGCTGCCCCTGTGCCGCCCCAAAAAGAGACAAAGAGACCCCTATCGCCAATATCCGGCGAAAAAACATCTGTTGCATATAAAATATTTAATAGTTAACCGACCTTGAACGTTAAAGTGATAATTTTTTCAAAACCCGTATTCTTTCGTGTATAGGAATTACCAGAGATATCCCCTGTAGAAGATATAGGCAGATCATACACCGTCCCTCCGCTGGCGCTGCCATCGTAGGTAGCCGCCGTGATCGTATTATTCTGCATTTGCAAGGCGGTGATCATCTCCCCTGCCGGGAATTGATAGACCACCCTCGATTGATTGGCAGCCATATCATAGACATATAATTTATTGTCAGCCGCATAATACATCTGCTTCACGGTGCTTGAGAACAGGTAATCCGGGCTTCTTTGTACATCCGGGCTGTTCAGGATGGCCTGCATTCCGGCAGCCACCGGCGTAGTGGTGAGATTACCGTTGGCATTGACGGTATAAAGGAAACAGCTGTCATCGCCTTCATTCTTAAAGACGGCATACCAGTTGTCCGGCCAGAGGTCCCATCCCATACCGGCTTTCATCGTCAGCATCTTCTTATCCACCTTGTTCAGGTCATAGGCCATGGTGTTGTTGGGAGGGAATACCTTCAGCGCGGTGGAAGTGCCACCGCCATCATACATGAAGCGGTGATGAGCCTGATCGAAGAAGATGGCGCCATACGAGAGTCCTCCCGCCACATAGGGAGCTGCGGTATATCCCTGATCATCGGGCTGGGTATAGGCTGCACCGAACAGGGTCGAAGTGTAGATGCTATTCATTCCGTAGATCTTCCCGGCACTGAACGTAAAAGGACCATAGGAAAAGATGCTGGGCTTCGACACATTCTGGGGCTGCACGGTGGCCGGAGGTCCAAAGAACAGCTTCGAATAGGGTGCTGTCACCTGTAGAGTGGTATTGTCCAGGGTATATCCTTCCGTATCGAAATACACCTGGTTCAGGATCCCCAAAAGACCGTAGGTATTGATGCTGATGAGCTTCCAGGAAGAAGCCGGAAGAGGTTTATCCGGGTTGGCGGCGGAGTACACATTATGGAAAACCTTATTTTCAGGCGTAATAAAGCTGATGTCGGTGTTACCGCCCACCTGCTCCAGCAGCATCCAGCCTGTCTGGAATGCGGTGGTTACCTGCAGCGCCAATTGCCTGAAATAACTTACACCGGTGACGGTGTCGATCATGACGAGGTCAAGCCTGTAATAATTGGCGCTCGCTTTCAAGGTGATCTGTTCATGCAGGGTATGCTGGGTAGACAGCACGACGATCTTACCGATGCTCAGCGGGTCGGCGGGATCTTCCACAGGCATCACCCGCCACTCATAACGCACCCGTGCGGTATCCAATCCTTTGATCACAGGCGTGATCGTCAACGTATCCAGCCTGGTCACCCTGAATGTATCGGCTGAGGTGATGGCATTGATGTCATTGATAGTATGGTAGGCATAATTGCCCTTATCCTTATAACAACCTGTCAGTATCCACATTACCGCCAGGCTCCGGATGATGTTATTTAATAGCTGTCGCATAAGAATTAGCTTTGGAGGTTTAAGGAAATACAACGGAATTACCATTCTCGTCGATGAGAGGACCATGTGCGGCATTATATTCCACCAGTGCATTCCTCACCACATTCTGATAGTACTGGAGCTGGGGATATTTCAGCGCATTAGGCCCTGTATCGGGGAAGGATGAAACGCCCAGGGTCTCGGCCATGAACCTGAATTTAACGTTGCTGTAAGCGCCGAAAAAGGTGATGAGATAAGAATCCCAGTTGCTGGGTTTGATCAGCCTGTCGGTGAAATTGATCTTATAGCTATTCCTGCTATAGAATTTCCCGTCGCCCATAATAGTATCTTTCATCAGCACGGGAAAATCATCGGTGGGCTGCAGCTCGAGCTTCAACACCACGGACGTGTCCTGCAAGGAAGGATCGCGCAACAGTACGACACCAAGATTTGTCCCAAAAGAATTTTTGGGCATGGTGTAATCCAGTAATTTGTAATGAACGCCTTCTACAGCGGTGGTGCCAGCGCTTACCGCTGACAGCTTAATGATGCGGTCATGATCGACGGTCCCTCCCGAAATACGCACCGCCAGCCAGACAGTATCCATTTGGACGGAGCTGTTCTTCTCCACGAAGGTATAATTAAGACTGTCGAGGTTACCGAAACCGAGTCCAGTGGTCGCGTATATGAAATACACGCCGGACTTAGCATCGGAGCCCTCAGGGATATTCTCCTTTTTACAGGCGCCCAGCAAGCAGGCCGGCGCCAGGATTATGAACATCAAACGTATGATCGGTGGCATAAAATAAATTATTGTTGAAATGATCAATTTCTCCTGTATTGCAATTCGGCGTCCGGCAAAGGAAATATGTACACCTTGTCGGAACCGGGAATGGTCGTGAACCTTATCTGGGAGATGTTCAATCTTTTGTAGTAATAGAACATTTGTCCTTCCGCATAAAATTCCCGCTGGTATTCCTTCAATATCTCATTCTGTATAGCCGCTGCATCGAGGCCGGCAGGGAGGTCATTCACACCCCGCTGCTTCCGCACCACATTCAAATAGTCCGTAGCTGTAGCAGGATCGGAGCACTCGGCCGCGATGTAATACATTTCCGGCAGTCTGAGCAATGGCACCAGGTTGACAAACTCCTGCCGTGGGGCATCCTGCCAGTACTTCGAACAGAAATAAGTATTGCCGCTGAGCTGCCACAGATTGGCATACCGGATATCCGTTACGCCGCCCGAGGCGATCTCATAGATCTGGTCTATCACTCCACCACTGCCATAATCGTTCGTAAGCCGACTGTCCAGATCGCCATTAGAGCTGATGGTACCCGCCGGTGTGTGGAAATATGTTTGCACCTGCGGTCTGAGATTGAACTTGCTAAGAGCAAATACCTGCTCAGGAATAAATGTCTTATCCAGATAGGTGGTCACCCGTGTGGCAGTCTCGAACGTGAACATATTGGAATTGATCAGGTTCGTAGCGTGCAGCAACGCCTGCTGCTTGTCCCCTTTATAAAGATAAACTCTGGCCAGCGTGGCTTCCGCGGCCCAATAATTAAAATGGCTCTGCCGTCGATTGAGCCAGTCATTTTGGGAATTGGGGGTTTCAAAAGCAAAGTTGGCGTCTATGTTCTTATAGCCGCTGAGCAGGCCGGAAGCGATCGTCAGGTCGGCGATCACACTATCCAGGATCTGGCTCACCGTCGACAAAGGGGTAACCCCGCCGGACACAGTGGTAACATAAGGGATGGCCGCTTGTGAGGGATGGGTGGCATAAGCGCCGCCAAACATCCGCAGCAGGTCAAAATGCATGAAAGCACGCAGCCCGAGGGCTTCTCCTTTCACCAGCTCATAATTTCCGGACTGAAAGAGGCCCTTTTTTCCATCTATCTTGAGCAAAACATTATTGACATTGATGATCGCATTGTACATGGAATCCCATACGCCGGCGATCCTGGTCTTTACCGTTGCATCCGCATAATTATAGAGTGAAGCCTGGTAAAAAATATGCGTCGGCCTGGTGGAACAATCATATTGCTGAGCAAGCACATCAAGAAAGCTCATCGTCAGCTGATCTCCATATAGCGACGCATTCGCCATGGTAGTGTAAACTCCGTACATGGCATCCTCGAAGCCTTTTTCTGTAGTGAAAAGCTGGTTTTCCTCCACAATGGATTTGGGTTTCACATCCAGCCATTTCTTACAGCCGGAGGCAAAAATGAGGGTCACCAGCAGCGCTCCAATTATTTTATTTTTCATTCCATTCATTTTTTAAGTGTTAAATGCTAAAAACCCAATTGCAGGGAAAAGGAATAATTACGTGCAAAAGGATAATCCAATCCTCTTTCCTGCCTGATGGACGACACGACAAAAGGATTGTTGATGTAGACGTAGCATTGGAGACGGCTTATTTTCAGGCGGCTTGTCAGGCGGTTGGGAAACAGGTAGCCCAATGTGATGGCATCGCAATACAAGGTATTGTTCTTCTGAATGAAGCGGGAAGTTGCCCGGGTAATATCCGTACGTGTTTGTCCATCCAGGGTCGCGACTCCTTTATATCTGGCTATATCTCCCGGCTTCTGCCAACGATCCGTCAACACCCTCACATCCACATTGTTATGTGGATCGGCATTTTCTACTCTATCCGCCAGGGTGCCATTGTACATCTGTCCGCCCAGCTCGGTGCGCATGGAGACATTGATACTGGCGCCTTTGTACATGAAGTTAGTGCCGATGTTGCCCGTGACCTTAGGCTGGTTATCGCCTACCGGCACTTCGTCCAGGGGGTTCCACAGGTATGTCTGCTTTCCATCCCTGGTCAGGAATATCTCGTTGCCTGTGCTGGGATCTATGCCCAGTGAACGTACGGCATAGATAGTGCTCACGCTCTGTCCTTCCTTGTACTGCAGGACAGGGGCGGTAATGGGATTATCAGACTTTGTCTGCTGATCAACAGCCTTATCATTCTGCGCTTTCAGGGCGTCGGAGATCTTCAGCAGCTTATTTTCATTATGCAACAGATTCGCATAAAAGCTCCAGTATACATTCTTCTTTTCATTCTTCAGCATGAAGGTGGTGAGATAAAATTCATATCCTTTATTCTGCACCTTTCCCAGGTTGGCATAGTAACTGGAAAAACCGGAAGAAGGTGTCGTATTTACGGTGGTAAAGAGGTTGTTTGTCTTTTCTACATAGTAATTGAAAGTGGCCTGGATGTGACCGTTGAGCAGTTCGATATCGGCGCCTGCATTTGCCTTGTTGGTCTGCTGCCACTTCAGATCGTTGTTGCCCAGGCTGATCATTGTCGCCCCAATGCTGTTGAGATACCGGTAGCCGGTCAGATACGCATAGGTTTGCGAGGCGGCGAAGGACGGAAAATTCTGCGAGCCTGTGGAGCCATAGGAAGCACGGAGCTTCAGCCTATTGATCATCCTGGGAATGTTAACGAATTTTTCTTTGTGGATATTCCATCCGAGACCTGCTGACCAGAAGGGCGCATAGTGCTCATTGTTGCCATAAACGGAAGAGCCGTCTGTCCTGAAAGACAGATCCACCAGGTAGCGGTAATCATAGGCATAGCTTAGGTTGGCATAATAGCTGATGAGCCTGGAAATGCTTTCGGCGCCTGTAGGCTTTTCGTTGATGGGATACTGAAGGCCAAAAAGTATATCATCCATGCTGGAATTGGGGAATCCCTGCACAGTAATGGTATTGGTGTAAGTCTTATCCTGTTGAATATGGGAGCCTGCCGTACCAAAAACAGTATGGCGCCCAAAAGTTTGTCCATAATTGAGAAAGACGTCCGCCTGGTAGCTGGACATCTGCCCCGTCGTCTGCTGGAAATAGCCCCGGGTAGAGAAAAGGCTATCCGGTGTATTGACAAAGGCTGTGGCGTCTGCAGGCAGGAATACGTTGCCGGAAATTTTCTGGTTATACATGCTGAAGCGGGTGCTTAGCTTCAGGCTTTCCAGGATATTCCAATCCGCCTGGAGATTGTCTGCCACTCTTGTATAGCTGTTGTCATTCCGTGTCTTCAGGGTAGCGTCGTACATGGGATTATACGTCACCGTAGGCCATACGATCCCGTCGTATGCATTTTCCAGGATCTTGGGAACCTTTCCGGTGACGCTGTCTACGGGGCGCAGGTAGGGATTCAGTGAAGCATACCGGGAAAAACCGCCGTAGGGGCTGCTAACGGATCTATTATAGATGACGGACAAATAATTGGTGAACTGCAATTTGTTCTTGTGGTATATCAAGTGGACGCCTCCCGAAAGATTGTCCCTTTTGGAACCCTTCATGACACCGCTGTTCTTCGCATAGGATACGTCCACGCCATACCTCATGTAATCGTCTCCGCCATCCAGGTAGACGCTGTGCTTCTGGCTAAATTCCGTTGCCAGCGGTTTGGATAGCCAGTAGGTATTTACGCCCCTTTTCACCTCCGCCAGTCGATGATTGTATATCTGGTCCAGGGTTTCCTGGGCGGTGATGCCCAATTGGGGCGTCGTATTATAAATCCCTGCTGCTTTTTCCAGTTGCAGCTTCTGTTCAGCATTCAGCAGGTGGTAGCTGGTGAGGTCGGGCGTATTTACGGACAGATTATTATTATAACTGAACCTTAACCTTCCCTTTTTGGGTTGGACGGTCTCGATGACAAGAACGCCATTGGCTGCCTTTGAACCGTAGATCGCGGTGGCGGCAGCGTCTTTCAGGATCGTCAGTTTGCTGATCCTATTCATATCCAGGTCATAGATGGCCTGCAAGGGTACTTCGAAGCCATCCAGGATGAACAACGGGGGATTGCTGATGTATCCATATTGGCTGGTGAGGTCGGCATTGGCGATACTGTTGGAGCCGCGGACCTGTATCTGGGGTAAATGGTTGGGATCGGAGCCGAACCTGATATCCGACGGCATCTGAAAGGAGGCGTCCAGTGACCGCAGGGCTGAGAGAACATTGGTATTATTTACGGTCCGCAGCTGCTCTATCGTGTAGGTTTGCGCGGCGCCGGTGTAATTTTCCGTGGGACGCCTGTATATTCCATTGACCACTGTCTGGTTCAGGTTACTCACGGCGGGCTTCAATGTAATATTGATAAAGACCGTACGGTCAGATGCGGCTGGGTTTCTCACCGCCACTTCCTGCGAGTAGTAATTGACATAGGTGATGAGGAGGACGTCGCCTATATTGGCGTCCATGGAGAAGTGCCCTTCAGAACCCGTGACGGTGGACTTCTTTGACCGCTTGTTATAAATAGTAGCGCCTTCCAGCGGCTGCCCCTCTTCTCCGCGGACCACTCCCATGACGTTGACGGGTGGCGTTGCGATATCTGCGTCGATGGCTCCGGCTGTTGGAGGTGGGATTACGGTGGGGGTCTTATGGAACAGGAGAATGGTCCTGCTCCGGATGGTATAGTCCAGCTGCAGGTCTTTGAACAGCAGGTCCAGGAATGCTTTCAGGGGTAGCTTATCCGCCTGGACGGTGACGGTCCTGAGATCCTTCACCAATGGATCGTTATAGACAAAGAAATAACCCGTCTGTTTCTCGATGGCTGCAAACACAGATTTGATACCTACGTTTTTACCGGAAAATGTTACGGTCTGCGATAAGCCTTTAGCATGTACATTCAGCAGGGCGACGGTTAGAAATATAATTGTTAGCTTCATGACTAACAGTGTTTTGGTGACATAGCGGTTGCCTCCATAGGCTGACCGTCTACAAATAGCAGTTTTTTGCATATTTTTGCAAAGTTTGGGTGATGAATAAGCAGTTGTCTTAAGACTTGTTTTGTATATTACCCAAGCGCCTGCCGGAAGTGGTCGTAACACTTTCGGCTTTGTTTTGAGCAATAAGATCTAATTGTTAGTTATAACAACTGTCCTCCCCAACAGCCTGTATTTAACCTCCATTTTAGTTAGGAATTCCAATATTTCGTTAAGGTTTAGTCCTTTGTCCATCTTACCCGACACCTTGATGTCCGGCACTTTCCCTTCATAGCGCACTTCGATGTCATACCATCTGGAAAGCTGCTGCATCACCGTGGCGATGTCGGTGCTGTTGAAATAGAACAGGCCATTTTTCCACGCGAGCACCTGCTCTATATTTATATTGTCATTCACCTGCAGCTGATCATTTACCACTGCCTGTTGTCCCGGCTTCAGCAGCACTTCCGATCTTGCTCCGGACACCTTGACGCTACCCTCCAGCAGGGTGGCTTTAATAGCACGTTCATCCTCGTATGCATTGATATTGAAGGTTGTCCCAAGCACTTCGATGTCAGCGCCCCCGGCCGATACTTTAAATGGTCTGCCCGCATCCCTGGCCACTTCAAAATAAGCCTCCCCGGAAATCTCTACCTTTCTCCAGGCGCCGCCAAATGCGGTGGGGAAAGTGATGCGGCTGGCTGCATTCAGCCACACCTTCGTTCCATCAGGCAGCGTCAGCTGGTATTGCCTTCCCCTGGGTGTGGTGATCGTATTATAGGTTGCGGTAGCCGCAGCCGGCGCCACTGATTGATAAGCCAGCTGCCCATCGACCACCGCAGCACGTGAACCGTTTTGTTCCGCGACAACGCCATTGGGAAGGCTGTCGAGTGTCAATTGCCGTCCATTGGCCAGCGTCAGGATGGCGCCCTGTCGGCCCGGCGGGATAGACTGAGCTTGCCTTGTTGCTATCCCGGGGTGATGAGATGATCCTCTATACCAGAAATAGACGCCTGTGCTCAATATAATAATGATGGCAGCGGCTGCGCTGAACCAGGTCTTCCATGGCACCACTCGTCCCATCTTAAGCTGGATAGCCGCCCTCAATCCCTCTTCCATATCCGCAGCCCGATGATAATCCACCATCAGCTGATGCAGATTGGCTGGGTCGATGCACTGCTGAAAATAGGCGCGATGCCATTCGGCCGCACCGATCCATTCTTCCAGCTCTTTCTCTTCTACATCGGAAAGCGATTCCCGTAGGTATTTGGCAATGAGCGCGGCGGCCCGTTCCTTCTCTTGTATATTTTCGAATGGTTCCTGCATTTGCTTATAGAACGACAAGGTCTTTGTATACTACTATGAAAAAAATGAGAATTTATAGGATCAGGCAGGAAAAGGTCATTTTTTCAGGAATTCCAGCAGGCTAAGATAACCGGCGAGCCAGACGCCTGCCATGCCATTACGAAGAAAGGCAGCCCGCAGCTTATTCATAGCAGTCGTTTTTTGGTTCCAGACGGTTTGGATCGAGATACCGAGCCGTTGGGCAATCTGCCCGGACGAAAGCCCCTCGTAATAAGCCAATTGAACGATCTCGCGGCATTTGGCCGGCAAGGCCTGTATCTCTCGCTCCAGTTGCGCCACCAGCTCGGCATTCACTACGAGGGAAGAGACCTCCTCGGGATGATCCATCCAATATGCATAACTATTTTTCGAGGCTTCCCGTCTTTTCTTTGTTTTCAGATGATCCAGGCATCTGTTGCGGGCTGATATATATAAGAAAGACTTCATGGCCGAAAGGGAGGGGAAATCTGTCCGTTTGTTCCATAGTTTTACAAAGACCTCTGCCAATATGTCTTTTGCGTCATCCTCATCACCCACCAGCCTGACGACCATATAGGTGATACGCTGATACAATAAGGAGAACACTTCATTAAAAGCGTGGTGATCTCCCTCGCCCATGCGTCGCACGAGCGCTTGCTCTTCCTGTACCTGGTCCTTTGACAAATTGTAGATAATTATGCTTTATTCAAAGCATAAATCTATAAAAAACCAATCATTCCGCCTTCAGTATCTGGCGCTATCACATCCCGAGGGTAATGTCTCCCTATTTGTGCAATTTGTTTCAATCTTTTATCAATGCGTTTCAACCGCCGCCAAAATATCCCGACCAAGCTCCGGACAACCTTCTCAATATCATAATGCTCAAATATTCATTCATGGATAATTGATAAAAAAACGAACTACCCTAGCCCGCATTATCATTCGCGTGCCTTATGAACAATAACAACCTTGCTACAAAACCCCATTATCAGCGAAGGCGACAGAAGCCCGTTCCTTTCCATAAAAATCCTCTGGCTCAAGGAATCTTGCACAAAATCTCGTACAGGGCATGCCCTTTTTGTCCGCCGTTTATGAAGTTAGAATTAGTTTTATCAGGTCGTTGCTGAAAATTTCGTCAACTATTTTTGTTGAAGTCAAGGGTTCTTGTAGTGGATGTTGTTGAAATATATTTTTATTCAAGTCTTCAATAGTATTGGTAATCGGAACTGCATTTTCCTGGGATAGTTCATATATCTTTTTCTTGTGTCGAGTATTAAATTTCAAATTTTGGGGGTCAACAATCCCTTCTTCTATATATGCTCTAGTTTTCTTAGCACACCTGCAAGGGTTAGATTTGTTCACTAATCCACATCTTTCATTCATCCAATTATAAAGATCTTGTCGTGCTCTCATAAGACGAATACGAAAGTTACCTGGCGTAATTCCTAAAATTTCTGAACCTAAATTATGGTTTATGTCAAACATCTCGCCAAGTATATAAATCATCCTTTGTTCTCTGTCCAGGCAGAGTAACATTCCTGCTGTACAGCTTATCCTTATCTCTTCAATAGTATCTGTTAGTTCCTCTTGTTCAGTTGTTGAAAGCTGATTTATTGGTATATTGTCAATGGTATTAAAATAATTTTCAAAATCAATTGTTCTCAACTCGGCTTTACTTTTTTTGGCATTTAGAAAATGATTTACTGTGATTCTATAAAGCCAAGTCCTGAACTTGCTTTTTCCTTCAAATTTTGTCAGTGCAGTAATCGATTTTATAAATACTTCTTGTGTCAAGTCTTCCGCATCTTCAACACTCTTAGTCATTTTTAGAGCAAGGTTATAAATGAATAGTTGGTGTCTTATGATTAGGTTTTGCAACGCTTTTCTGTCGCCGCCGATTGACAATTTTACCAAATCCGAATCTATTTGGTCTGTATAGTTAATCTGGAAAGGATTGTCCATTTATTTTTTGATGAGACTAACTGCACACTTTATTGTATGCAGTTAGTTATTTGGTAAATTATATTTGTCTTAAACCACCATCCACTGTTAATTCGTTACCAACAATATACGATGAATCGTCAGAAGCAAGGAACAAAACTGTCTTGGCAATTTCTTCTGGCTGTCCCCAACGTTTAACCGGAATTTGGTTTGTGATAGCTTCTCCTGCTGATTTTAAAACGTCTTCGGGTAAACCTATTTTCCCCCAAAGTGGCGTTCCTATTGCCCCTGGGCTAACTGCATTTACTCTTATACCCATGTCAACCAATTCAGCAGAAGCAACTCTAACCACAGAACGCAATGCAGCTTTACTTGCACTTAGTAAACTGCTTCCCCCAAATCCAATACTATTCAGCCAAGACGTTGTGACGATTACAGAAGCGTTTTTGTTTAAATAAGGAATAGCTTTTTGAAGTGTAAAATATGCACCTTTAAAATTCACACTGATCATTTCGTCAAAAAATGCTTCTGTTGTGTCTGCAATAGGGGCAAGTTTTGCTTGTGCTGCATTCACAAATAAAACGTCAATATTACCAAATTTAGATGCTACTTCCGAAAACAGCCTGTCTAAATCTGTTTGTTTGCAAACGTCTCCTTGAACTGCAAAACTATTAGAACCAAGTTCGGTTATAGCTTTGTCAAGGCTTTGTTTACCCCTTCCAAAAATTACAACTTTTGCACCGTTTGCGATAAACTCTTTGGCTGTCGCCAAACCAATACCGCTGCTGCCACCTGTTATTACGGTGACTTTGTTTTTTAATTTGTCCATTTTTTATAATGATTTAATGGCAACTCAATTGTTACCATTATTTGGACAAGTCAAAACATACCGTGTTACAAAACGCTATGAATATTTCGGAATATTGGTGAGGTAGGGAGAGGCCCCCACGCCGACCCCAAATCGAAATATTTTAACCTATCGGATAGCGCCCAGCATTTCTTATCTTCAATGCAAATAACACCTCATGGCTGGCTTAGGAGAATTAATTCGCTATCTAGTTTTCGGGCTTCTACTCTTTTCAGGAATTGTCTTCGGCATTTCTGCCCTTAAAGCAAGGTCCACTCGAAATCGAATCCTTTTCCTATGGAGTTGTATAACCTGTTTGTTATTCTTGTGGTTCATACAAGATGTTGGCAAACAGAACAATAGATGTGTTGCTTTAAAATATGTAGGCACTTACCTTTTGACCCATTATCCGAACTGTGATTCTTGCCGGGCTATTTTAGACGAGGACTCCTTCCATATAATAAATTTAAATGATTCCACAATAGCAAAAGGGGATTGGCACTTTGAAAGTGGGCAAGACTACCTAATCGTCTATTTGAATGGGAAAAAAGACGAATTAGGGTATGGGCGGTTTCAGTATAGTTATTTCATTGATTGGCATAATAAACGTCACAAATCCCCCGAGCTTGGACCATAGGTTGGCATATGAAAAATAGAAACATAATAAGCTGACTATCAACACCAATATTTCAACCGATGCCGGGGGCTCAATTCGATTCCCCCTACGCGGTACAAAAAGCCCCGATAAGGAGATCGGGGCATTTGTTTCATATCTCAATCATTCTATTCTATTTTCCTGACAGGTCGGCAACGCCATTGGGAAATGAGCTTTTAGCGACCTGCGCTAAATCAAGCGCTTCACGAAGCAGCACTATTTTCCCTTCCTTCGCCACGAGTCTTCCCATGTAATGTTGGTGATAAGGCCTGCCAGTAGTTGCAACGGTACACTCAACTTCGTATTCACCAAAAGCCTGTTCAGGTGTATCGATATGTATCCGGATGTTTTGAAATTGAAATCCCGGAAAAGTTTTGGGCAGGTTTTGCAAAAATTTGTAAAGCGTATCCTTGCCGCTCCACCGCCAAGGCAAGCCCAGGCTGCTGAGATAAGGTAGCTCAATCGCGGCATCATCTGAGAATAAGGCTATTGCTTCATCAGCGTTATTAATGTTTTGAAGGTAAGCCATCAATAGCTCTTTCGCTGTCTTCATATATTATTTTTTTACATTTATAGATTGAAGGTTGTTGGATTTACCACTTAGCCATTATATGCAGCTAACCATTTAGTTTTGATATCAGCCCGGGCCTTTATAAATTCTTTGTCTGTTCCCTGGGCTATGGCATCCAGTGGAAAACGCAGCGGACGACTGCCTTTTTTCATATTTATCAATTCCAGGACACCATCTGCGATGGTTTGCGGATCCATATTGAATTGCGCCATTTTGCCAAATAATGCAGCTCCCAAGGCATTGAATTTTTGTGTAGCCGCTTCGCCGTATTCGGCTACGATACCTTCTTTGTCTGCATTCAGTCCAGCTTTAGATCCATTGGTCATTTCTGTTGGATACACTCCGGGCTGGATACTCACATTTTCAATGCCATAATCAGCCAGTTCTTCCTGTATGCCTTCGGTAATACTTTCCACCGCAAATTTGGAAGCCATGTAAGGGATCATAAAGGGCAAAGTGTGCCCGCTGGCGCCGGTGGTGATATTGATGATCAAGCCATTCTTAGCCGCTCGCATAGAAGGCAGCACGGCTTCATAAGTGCGCAACACGCCGTAAAAATTCACTTCAAACATTTTGCGAATCTGTTCCAGCGTATAGCCCTCCAGTAAACCAAAGCCAGAAACTGCGGCATTATTGATAAGTACATCAACGCTGCCATATTTCGCCAGTACTTTGTTGAATGCAGCGTTCACGGATTCGTCGCTGGTTACGTCTATTTCCACTACCTCTACATTGGGTAAGATCGATAGTTCCTGCGCGGCAGCAGCATTCTTTCCATTTACATTGCGCATCCCGGCAATTACCGTATGACCGGCGTTAGCTAATGAAATGGTGGTGAGCTTTCCAAAACCAGTACTGGTGCCTGTAATAAAAATTGTCTTTGACATGATTGTAATTCTTTTATTGTTTTTGATAACACAAAGTTGATACAACCATACCGCCTGCTGAATGAGGTAAGACAATAAATAAATTGATCTATATCAAGCGAATTACCTTCTTGCTATGGCATTTCTGATGCGGCTAAGGGTTTCAGGCTTAATGCCCAGGTACGAAGCAATCATGGCCTGAGGGATACGCACAGCAAAGTCAGCATACTTTTGGATGAATTCCAGGTATTTTTCCTCCGCGGTTTTGCTAATGCTGGACAAAACTCGGTTTTGGTTAACATTGAGGCTCTTCGAAATAATCGTATGTACCATGTCCCTGAAAGCCGGGACCTTAGAACAAATCATTTCAAAGTTTGGGTCGGTAAACAATATCACTTCACTGTCTTCGATCGCATCTATGTTCAACCGGGATGGCGTCTGGCTCAGCAAGCTTTCTCTGTCGCCGATCCACCAATTCTCTATTCCGAAATATATAATATGTTCGACTCCTTTATCATCCACCGCGTACGTACGCATGCATCCCCTGGTAATGAAGGCATGATATTTCCATACATCACCCTCTTGAAGTAAGTATTGCTTTTTTCTTAATTTTTTCAGAATTGAAACGGAGCGAATCAATTCTTTTTCGTCATTGTTCAATTGAATTTTTCGATCAAGGTATTCCTGGAAGGTATCGTACACGTTTTTTTTATAAAATTAGATAAAAAGAACGTTTTAACGAGATTGGTTCTTATTTCCCTTTTCTAAAATCATCAACCTGCTTCTTCCCTTCAACTGTGGCGTAGGGAAACAGCACCTCTCCCAATAAATTAAGGTAGTGAGCGATGGTTTGCTCAAGCGTCCAATTCGCATAGCTGATGCGTGCCTCGGATATCCAAAACCTTGAAATAAGGGTGATATGCGAAACGACCAACTCGACATGATCAGCGATAAGTGAGGTTGACAGGCAGTTATTTTTTATCATGGATGTTATATGGCTCCGCAGTGCCTCTCTTCTCCTTGCGTCGGTGGCCGCGTAATTGCCTGCAAATGATGGGTGCCTCGAAACCAGGTGCACAAAACTCAATAACAAACATCGGTATTGATACTGGTTATTAAATAGTTGCCTGTACATCGATAAAAAACTCGTAATACTGCTGCAATCAGCCTCGATGGTTTTGCTGTTCAGATCACGGAGGCGATTTATTATTTCAATCACCAGGTCATCTTTGGTTGCAAAATAGTAGGTGACATTCCCGACACGCATCTTTAGATCCGCCGCCAGCTCGCGCATTCCCACGTATTCTATGCCGTTTTCATTAAACAATTCCAATGCCCTGGAAACAAGCTTTTCTTTAGTTGACATAAATTTTTAAAACAAATTAGGACAATGTCCTAATTTAGCATATCTTTATCGTATAGGCAAATTTACCTTAAAACTTACACCATATGACGCTGCGTCCACCATCGTTGTGATAAGCAAGGCGGAACCCTCAAAATAAATCCCCAAAAACTCTAAATTTAAATCAATGAATCAATTTCCTAAAACGATTGAAAACGGTATTGGTGAAAAGATAGTTTTCAAAGAATTAGTGCGCGAGCCAGATGGGGACAGGCTGATCCTTCATGGTTGGGTACAGCCAAAAAGCGGTCCGCCGATGCATGTTCATTATAAACAGGACGAAAGTATTACCGTAAAAAAGGGGCAGATAAGTTACCAGGTATTGGGAGGGCCAGAACAATTGGCGCGGGAAGGCGAAAGCGTGATGTTTACCAGAGGTACGCCACACCGTTTTTGGAACAGTGGTACCGACGTGGCACAAGTAGAGGGATGGGCAAAACCTGCCAATAACCTCCAGTTTTTTTTATCGGCGATCTATGAAGCTCAAAATCGCTCGGGCAAGGGGCAACCTGAACAATTTGACGGCGCTTATCTGTTAACCCGCTATAGAAGTGAATATGCGATGCTCGAAATACCTGGTTTTGTTCGGAAGGTGATCTTTCCCTTAACCTATGTTATCGGGCGACTATCGGGTAAGTACAACAAGTTTAAGGATGCACCTGCGCCCTTACCAAGGTAAGGATAAAGTCGGTCGTCTACTAAAAGGTGATCCACCCATGTGAACGAATCCGTATGGCGGAGTATCATAATCGAACATAATGCATGAGTAGCATTCAAGAAAGTTGGTGATATCCAATCAATTGTTTAATTGGCATTGAATTGGTGGCCAACTTCCTGGTTCCATGATATTCACCACGAGTAAGTACTCAAAACCGCGGATTATGTTCAAAAGCTATTTTACGCTCGCAATTCGTAATCTGAAAAAGCAAAAGATCTTTGTCGCTATCAATGTCGCTGGCCTCGCCGTTGGCATTGCATGTTTCAGTCTCCTGATCCTTTTTGTGACCAACGAGCGGAGTTTTGACCGTTTTAATAAAAACGCCAACCGAATATACAGGCTCTATGCGAAATGGGACCCCTCGCTGGCGTCGGACGACCCCAACACTGTCTACACCGACTATGCCAATCTTGCCGGTGAACCACTCGGCGCGGCGATGAAAAGGAGTCTTCCGGATGTCGAGCAAACCGCCCAGCTGCAATTGCCCTGGGGTGACAACCTGGTGCGTGCCGGGAACCAGGTATTACGGGCAGAAGTCGGTTTTGCGGAAGCCAGCCTGTTCTACATCTTCGATTTTCCGTTGAAATATGGGGCAAAAGCGCATGCCCTGCAAGGACTGAACGACATCGTTCTCACCGAGAGCCGCGCAAGAGAATTGTTCGGCGGCAACGACAACGTAACAGGAGAGGTGATCAACATTAAATTGGGTCCAAACTGGTATCCCTTTACCATCAGCGGCGTCGCTTACGACCCTCCGCCTAATTCGACGATCCGCTTTGATGTGCTGGCGAATATCGAATTCTATCGGACAAAGGGAGAACATGCCTTTGATATCGGAAGGAACTGGCATCCGACGGTCGACCAGACCTATGTGCTTCTCCGGCCAGGTAGCCACCTTGCCGATCATCGCGAGATGCTGGATCGCTTTATGCGAAATTACTCCCCAATGGAAAATTTCGGGGATCTTGCCAAGACCTGGAAGAAGAAGGAGTATCCGGTGGCGATCCATTTTCAGCCGTTGCTTTCCATTCACACCGATAGCTGGTTCCATGGATACGCTTTTACCGACTACGAAAAGATCGATCCCGCTACTCTTTGGATACTGCTGGCCATCGCTGCCGGCGTTCTACTGATAGCCTGCATCAATTTTACCACGTTGGCAGTCGGCCGGTCAGCAGCCCGCAGCAAGGAGGTCGGACTGAGAAAAGTAGTCGGAGCAAAGAAGCGTCAGATCATTGGGCAATTCCTGACAGAATCGGTGGTCCTATCGCTCGTCTCCGCGGTGCTTGGACTATGGTTGGCCTACCTGGCCCTGCCCTGGTTCAATCAATTGTCCGGTCGCGATCTGCATTTTTCGTTCAGGGCCTATCCAATCGAACTTTTGCTGATCTTCGTTGTCGCACTGATCGCCGGGATGCTGGCGGGAAGTTATCCGGCCCTCATCCTTTCCCGATTTAAAGCAGCGGCGGTATTCAAAGCGAACATCCGCATGGGGGGATCGAATCTTTTCACCAAATCGATGGTAACATTCCAGTTTGTGCTTTCCATAGTGCTGATCGTTTGTACGATCGTGATCATGCAGCAGTCTTCTTATATGATCAACAAAAGTCCGGGATTTGACAAAGAAAATGTGCTGGCGATCGATGCGGCCCAGACTGATCCTGGCAAATTGTTCCCTTTGTTCAGACAATCCATGCAAAATCAACCGGAAATTGTGGGAGTAACCAGCGCAGCCGCGGGTATGGGTGCGGGCAAAAATTTGCTTTCTTATCGGGATAAGGGCTTTGCGGCCGATGTTAACATTATCGATACTGGTTACCTCCGTGTCATGGGCATACGGCTGCTGGCCGGCAATAACCTTGACCCGGAACTGGTTGGCGACAGTATCAAAGGCATGCTGATCAACGAGACAACGATGCGTTCGCTGGGGTGGAACCTGCATAATGCGATTGGCAAGCAGATCGTTCCGTTTCAGGGCGGAATTGGCGTCATCAGGGGTGTGGTACAGAACTTTCACTACCGGCCTCTCGGCGAGTCTGTGCGCAATCAGGCCTTTATCAGCTCTGCGGATAAAGGGTACGTCAATTTCTATGTCCGCCTTCGCCCAGGCAATCCTTCCCGCGCCCTCGCTGGGATCGAGAAAACCTGGCATGCGCTGGTTCCGGATGTGCCGCTTCGATACAGTTTCCTGGATGACGATATCAACGGCTTCTATCGATCGGAAAGCAACTGGAGCCGCATCGTTGCATGGGCGGGCGGAATCTCGATCTTTCTGGCCTGCCTTGGACTGCTGGGGCTTGCTTCGCTGGCGGCCGCCAACCGGACAAAGGAGATAGGCATCCGTAAAGTACTTGGCGCTACAGAAGCAAGCGTCGTGCTGTTGGTGGCGAAAGGCTTTATTCAACTGGTGGCCCTTGCCTTTTTGATCGCGACGCCAGTGGCATGGTTGCTTATGCACCGATGGCTGGCAGACTATGCCGACCGAATTGGAATAAGCTGGGTGATCTTCGCGGCTGTCGGCCTTTGCACGGCACTGCTGGCGATGGCAGCCATCGGGCAGCAGGCGATCCGGGCGGCTTTGCTCCATCCCGTAACCGCCCTTCGATCGGAGTAACTATCGAGGATATGCCCGTTAAAAGCATTCCAGGCCTGCAAATCCCGGGAATAAGATTGACCCGCAACGAGATGAAAAGTCTCTTCCGTGATAACCCGTGTCCGGACGGATCGGATGGGATTGGCCCCTTCCCTCCCCCCTATTTCCCTGCATGCCCTGAGAGTTTTTCTTGCGTGGCGGGGATAGGAAATGGGTCAAAGGAATGTTGCGCGGATTAGGGGCCAGCAGGCAGTTACGCAACCCGGAATCCCTTACGAGGTAGCTTTTCTGTTATGCAGTGATTGCTAAATTTTAATGGAGTCGAAATAATAATTGCCGCCCTCGTCTTCAAATTCATCGATTATAGACAGGCCCGACGCAGCTGTCAACGCCCGGTATTTTTCTGCGCCAAGAGATATGGATGGTTGGTCTGTCATGATATCGTTCCAGGTATGTGCGATGCAGGTAGCAGTAAAGACAAATTTTCCGCCGGGTTTCAGCGCTGCTGACGCTTTGCTGATCACCACCATTTGCGCTTCCTCGGATAGAAGGAACATCAGTCCCACTGAAATTATTCCGTCAAATTGCCGGCCAAAGAAAGCAGACTCTTCCGCGGCCTCACAAGCAATGGGCAAATCCGGGAAGTTCTCATGAAAGGCGTTAGCCAAAGTCTGAGAAGCATCAATCCCATAGACTTTCATGCCAGCTTCCACTAATACCTTCGAAACGGGAATTCCAGTCCCACATCCGATGTCAAGAATGACCGAACCAGGCCGTAATGTCAGTGCCCATTTACGAACGGTTGATTTGCCGATGCCATTGACCGCTATGCCCCGACCTTTGAGGAAGCGTGAAGCAATGCCTTCGTAACCATTGGATTTGTCCATTATGGGCAGTTAATATTGGAAGTTAAATAGAAAACACGACAACAAAAAAGGCCGCCTCAATTACTTTTGAGGCGGCCTGATGAAGATGATTTACAAGCTTCTATTTTGAACAAGTCCGGCATATCTGTCCTCTGAAGGCAGGTAGCCTTTTTGCCGCAGGATGGCCCCCAGCCGATCGTAGAATGCCGGCTCATCGGGGGTGACGCTGGCGAGACCGTCTACATAACGATTATAGAGGCTGAAGAGCGCCGCCGTGAGAACCGTATCGTGCAGTTCCCGGTCAGTAGCACCTTGTTCCCGGGCGGCTTCGACCATTTCCGGCGTTACGAGGCGCCCACTTTTACCTACTGCTTTGGCGATGGTCAGGAGCGCTTTCATTTTTTCGCTTACATCAGCAGTAGTTATATCCGTTTTCACCTGTTCTGCCACCGAGGGATCGGGCAGGAAGGCATTGGCAGCGGCGGTATGGGCGGCAGTACAAAACCTGCATTCGTTGCCATGGCTGACAACGGTGGCGATAAGCTCGCGTTCACCCTCCGTGAGCGTGGATTCTCCACGAAGCAGGATGTGGGTGAGTTGGCGGATGGGTAACGCGGTATCGAGACGATAGTCGAGCAGGCCGGTGATCCCCGGCAGATTTTCATTTAATGGAATGTATGGCATGGGAGATGGATATTACTGTTGTGCGATCTTGAATGGTTTTGTGAGATAGCCTTCACTGGCTCTTTGTTTGCCGATGGCGTCGTAGATGGCCGGATCGTCCGGCGCCCAGGTGCCCAAACCATCCACATAGCGGTTGAAGAGACAGAAAGTGGCGGCGATCAGCACAGCGTCATGTATCTCTTTGTCTGTAGCGCCTTCCTTTCTGGCTGCATCAATATCCTCCGGCATAACGTTCCTGCCGCTTTGCTGCACCTTGGCGGCGATGTTCATCAGTGTCTTGAGCTTAGGGCTAATGTCGGCAGTAGCGGGGTCCTTTACCACGCCCTTTACCAATTCTCCATCGCCATTCAATTGGTACTTAGCGATAGCCCCATGCGCGTTGGCGCAGTATTTACATTCGTTGAGGCTGGATGTATAAGCGGCGATAAGCTCGCGTTCACCCGGAGTAAGGGTAGAAGTAGCGGGATCGTGCAAAAGTGTTTGCACCAGGTCGTTCAAGGGTTTGGCGGTAGCCGGACTGTACATAAACAGGCTGCGGATACCCGGGAATCCTTCAGGCAAGGCAATATATGACATGGAATGTTGTTTAGCTACAAGGTAAATAAAACTCCTTTTCGGCCCAAACAGATGCACTTTGATTCAATCTTTTATCAGGTGTCATCCTTCCGTCCGCAAACTCTTTACGGGGTTTGCAACCGCCGCCTTTATCGCCTGATAGCCGACAGTAAGCCACGCAATGACTTGAGCAATAAGCAGGGTGGATAGGAATATTCCCATTCCGATGTCTATCCGGTAAGCAAACTTTTGCAACCATTGATGCATGAAATAATAGGTGAGTGGACTTGCGATCAGGAAAGCCAGGCCGATAAGCACTGTAAATTCACGCGAGAGCAGGTAGACAATATTGATCCCGGATGCTCCCAAGACCTTCCGAATGCCGACTTCCCGGGTACGCTGTACGGCCATAAACGAAACAAAGCCATACAAGCCAAGACAGGAAATAAAAATCGCGATGCCGGCAAATATTTGATACAATTGCGACAGCCGCCTCTCCTGCCTGTACAGACCGGCGATCTTTTGGTCGAGAAACTGGTATTCATAGGTATAACCAGGGTAGGTATTGGTCCATATCCTTTCTATGGCTGCCAAAGTCTGCTTCACCTGCTGCGGCTGGATCTTTATATTGATCAACCGGTATAACGGTCTGTAAGAACCAAGCACTACCGGCTTCATTCCCACCTCAAGCGTTCTGCTGTTGAAATCCTTTACCACGCCCACCACCGGCGCGCTGATCGCTCCGTCCCAAAAAGTCAGTTTCCTGCCGATGATCTCTTCGGGGTTTGATAAGCCCAATTTTTTCACCATCATTTCATTTACCACAAATCCCGTGACGGAATCGGCCTGCTTATACGGCGCGCCCGTGATGAATTGGATATCATACGTTTTAAAGTAATCGGCGTCTGCCCATTTGAATTCGGCGTTGAAGTCAGCTTTTTTTGCGGCATTGTCAAAGGTAAAATCCCCATCCCAACTGGCTTTGTCAATTGGGGTAAAAGTGCTCAGGCTTACATCTTTTATCCCGGGCTGCTGGAGCAGCTGCCTTTTTAACACGTTGGCCCGAGAAAGGTGTGAAGTGTCGCCCGCAAGCGGCACCGTAACGATGGCCTCCTTATCGAAACCCATCGACGCATTTTCGAAAAAATTCATTTGGCTCACCACAACCAGCGTCCCCAGGATCAAAGCCTGTGCGATGGCAAATTGAAAAACGACCAAGACCCTTCTGATGGAGATCCCACCCGCAGTGCGGCTCGTTAATTTACTTTTCAGAACAATGGCGGGGTTCAATCCTGATAAAACCAGGGCAGGATAAAAGCCCGATAAAAATGTCACAACAATAACCAGACTGAACAAGAATGCAGCCAATGAAATACCGGGATCTATCTCCACTGACGTCTGCAAGAGACTATTGAGCAACGGCAATGCCCTGGATGCAAACAAGATGGCCAGCACGACGGAAAAAAGGGTAATAAGAAATGTCTCGTCTAAGAATTGAATGATCAACTGACCCTTGCTACTGCCCAAAACTTTCCGGACACCCACTTCCTTTGACCGCTGTACAGCCTGCGCGGTAGCGAGATTTATAAAGTTTATGCAGGCAATCACCAAAAGAAAAATGCCGACCAAACTTAAGGCGGTGATCAGTTTCTTGCTGAATGTGGCGCCACTATACGTTCCGAATCGACTGTCATAATGCATATCGGCCAACGGCTGTAATATATAGCCGTGGTTCGCATATTCGGCAGGCGTATGTTTTTTTACAAACGCCCTGAGCTCCTTATCGAACTGAGTTGCCGCGATATTTTCGGGAAGCACCAGGAAGGTGTTTAAAGATCCGTCCTGCCCCACCCAATCCGTTGGAAGATCCTCCTGCCTGGCGGTCTCAAAAGAAATGACCACCTTGAGCGGAAAATTAGTATTGGCAGGAACATTTTTTAAGACGCCTGTCACCTTACAAACGCCGATGGCTTCACATTTAATGAAACGGCCGATGGCCGCCCGCCAGTCGCCAAAATATTTCTCTGCTGTTTCTTGTGTTAGCACCGCCGTATTGGGTTCTGATAAAGCCGTCCTTGCGTCGCCGGCAAGGAAGGGGAAATTAAAGATGTCGAAAAATTCAGCCTCGGCATAAAATACCTTTTCCTTGAATTTCTTTTGCGTTGCCCTGGCGTCATCACCTGGTAAAGCCACCTCCTTATCGTCGCGGACATAGATCCGGGCGACGTGTTCGAGCTGCGGGTAGTCTATTCGCAAAGCTTGTGCGACGGGAAAGGCGCTTGCTTTTGAATAATTTATACCAGCCGGCGTTGTTGTCGCCGCTACCACCCTGTATATGCGTTCTTTGTTTGCATGGAAGTCATCAAAACCCGTTTCGTATTTGACCAATAAGAAAACAAGGAGGCAGGCGGCAATGCCTATGGCCAAGCCAACGGTATTAATGGCGACATAGGTTTTATGGCCCCGTAAATTTTGCCAGGCTGTTTTAAAGTGATTCATCAGCATGGCGAAAATGCTTCAACAAAAATGCCGATCATATATTCAATTGAACAACAATACAATAAGATGGGTGCAAAGTACGAAAGTGTTCGTTTTTGATACAACGGCTGTCTCAATTGACACAATGCTATTTGAGTAAACAGCCTATACAGGCATGAGTAAGATCAGGTCTGTCTTTGACGGCCATCATCATGAATTGCCTCTCCTTATCATAGTTTTATAGTAATTGCCAACCGTTAAATTTTAAACCATGAAAAAGTTCCTCTCCCTCGCAGTTTTCCTTATCAGCCTGTCTACCATAGCAGTGGCGCAAAAGGGAAAAATCACATCAGCTAAAGCGGCGAATGATAAAAATTACACGGTACTGAATGCCAAGGAGTCAATCGTTATATATAAATATCAGCATCCCGGCCATTCTCCAAAGGAAGCCGAAAAATATGCGCCTAAATACTTTTTTACAACGAGTTCATCCGACGTTTTACAGGATCTTACCAGGTCAAATCTGAAAAAGGCCTTTCCAGCTAACCATCCCTTTCATGATGCGCTGGATGCGACCTTTAAGGATGACAAGGAACTTTCAAGCTATGACGACTTTCATAAAATGTATAAAGTAAACTGGCTTTTGAAGCAGCATTCATGAAAAAGTAAGAAAGGCGTTAGGCTCTTCTAAATTTAATCTTATTGTCCTGTTCCCAAACACACAATATCTTATTATCGGGCAATACAATAGATCTTAGCGCATTGCCTGTTCCAATCGTTGTTTCACTTTTGGTTCGAAGTTTTATCGCCTTTAGCGTGTCTCTGCTCTGCATAGTAAATACTACATTGTCGGCTGTTCCCGCAATACTACATGCTCTACCCTTACCCAATTGTGTCTCCATCTGGCCTGGTTTGCAATAGTAAGTATTACCCTCACGCTGCCAGACGGTGTAAACATCCATAGACGGAGCAATGTAGACGCCTCCGCCGTCCATCGGGCAGCCGTTCAATTTCCAGGTACCCATTCCCAGCTTTTCAGCGGCTTTAAATGATCTACCCTTATCCAATGACCGCAGCAGGTAAAGGTCCCTTGAGCCATTTAGCCAGTTCCTGAACATGATGGCTACACCTGATCCTTCAGCGGCAATACTCGGTTTGCAGCATTCGCAGACATGTCCATCCGGCGACTGATAGACCAAAGTGTTTTTTGACCAATGATCCGCACCACCTGAAGCCGAGGAGAAATAAATCTGATTTTTATTGCCGGTGCGTGTATCCAGCCAAACAGCGTAGAAATTATCCTTTTTATCCGCCGCTGTGCTCATTAACCCTTCCGGAGTTGATCCTTTCAAGTCATTAATTGTTCCCATGTTTTTCCATTCCTTCGATGAGTGGTTAAGCTGAAAACAATGTATATCGCCTGATTTATCCATCGCGGTGATGATTGAATAGCTGGCAGAGCTAGCAATTTGAGGTCCGCGGGACATACCCAGATGCATTTCAGGTATTTTCGCGACCATAACGGGTTTTGAAAAAGTGCTCCCCTGATCGCTGGAAGTAACACAGAAAATCGTGTCTTTCCGGCCAAATACGACTCGTACGATGCCCCTATTGTCCGCTGCAATTTGAGGCTGCTCTCCTTCTGCAATCGTATTATCGTCTGTTTTTGATGACGGCAACAAGACAGAGATAATAATTCCTACCGACAGAATTGATAACTTTATCATAACACCTAAGGCTTTACTTATGCTGTCTGAACAGCCACTCTATCATCAACGGATCGCTGTACGCCCCCAGCCATGAAAAATGCCCGACCTCTGGGTATTGGGTGAAACCCGGATGTGCGCCGGCGTGCGTCAATGCTTCAAACATGGCCAGGCTGTACGATGCGTTGACCGCGGGGTCTTCCGCCCCCGTGTAGATCCACATCGGGACATGGGCGATCGATGCCGCCCGTGAAGTGTCGCCGGCACCGCACACCGGTACTGCGGCGGCAAACAGATCAGGATATCGCTCGAGCCCATCGTAGGTCCCGTAACCTCCCATAGATAATCCGGTGATGTATATCCGATTGGTATCCACTGGCATCTTCGTCTCCAACTGGCGGATAAGCCCGATGAGCAAGCGCATAGGCTTACTCGGCTCGGCGTTCAACGTCATTCCTTCCCTGTTCTTGTCGGGCGTCACGCTGCTCCAGGTTTGGCGCTCGGGGCACTGCGGCGCGATGACGATCGCCGGATGCGCCAGCATATTCTGGTCGGTCGCAAAGTTCATCACTCCCCACTTTAATTGTGCGTCGTTGTCATTGCCCCGTTCGCCCGACCCGTGCAAAAAGACCACCAATGGGTATCTTCTTTGCCTGTTGGCATCGGGAAACAACATGCGATAGGACAGCGTATCGCCTTTTTCGACATAAATTTCGCGGCTAAACCTTGAGGGCTGGGCTTGCGCCAGGCCGGCCGCCGTGACGCATACGAGAAAAGCAAGCAATGATTTCATAATGCCTAATGTAGGCTATTTTTCGGTGATTTCGGAACACGTGCAGAAAGTTTCTGCTCACCTGGCACCAGGCGTTTTCTCCCTATTTTTACCGGATCAAAAGCACTGTTCCTTCCTGCTGGACCCGATCTCCTTTATAATCCACGCCGCTGGCCTTCCAAACAAAGGTGCCCGCCTCCCCTAGCCTCCCGCTGATGGAGCCATCCCACCCGATAGCGGGGTCCGTTGTATAAAAGACACGCTGCCCCCAGCGGTTCCAGACGGCAAAATATCCGAAGTCCCTTATCCCTATGGGTATGGCCTTCAGAACGTCGTTGTGTCCGTCTCCATTGGGCGTAAAGGCATTGGGGACGAATATATTCGACGTGCTAAAAACCTTTATGGAGACACTGGCAGTGGCTGTACATCCTCCATCCGTAGCCGCCGTCACCGTGTAGGTAGTGCTTTTTTCCGGATTGGCTACAGGATCCTTTGAAGTGGGATTGTCGAGACCATCCGGGGGGCTCCACTGCCAGCTATTGAAACCGCTGTTATTTATGTCCTCTGCATGCAGGGTAAGAGACTGCCCTGTCAGAATGGAGGTGTCCTGGCCGGCAGATAAGATGGGCGTAGGGTGGACGACCACATTGACGGATACAGTCTGTTGACAGGGGCCATTGCGAGCGGTCAGCGAATAGGTGGTAGAAGTCCGCGGGGAAGCCGTCGGCTGAAGAAGGGCAGGATCATTCAGGCCGGTGGCGGGCTGCCATATGAAAGCAGTACCGTTGGAAGTGGCTTTAATGACTGCAGCATTCCCCTCGCATAGATCTATTTCAGGGCCGGCATGTACCGTCAGATCATTGTTCAGGGGTACGCTGTCCGTAACAGTAGCGGTGAGCCCGCCCGCATCTTTGATCGTCACTGTATAGCTGCCCACGGGTAATGAGGAGAAGACAGGAGAAGATTGAAAATTCACGCCGTCCCGGGAATATGTATAACGCCCGGTGCCGCCGGACGCCGAGACATTAATGGAACCATCGCTCTTTCCGCAGCCGGCACCGGTGGATGCAAGGGTCGCTTTAATGCATTGTTGTATTATCTCCCCGGCCTGGTCGCCGACGCAGCCCTTCGCATCTTTTACATACGCCGTAAACTTCCCTATGGGTACGTTGCTAAAAACATTTCCAGCCTGGTAGTTCGCCCCGTCCAGGCTGTATTGCAGTGGCGAGGCGCCTCCTGATGCCCGGATGGTCACAGTAGCCCCCTGACCGCTGCAGTCGGCGTTATGCGTTGTGACGGAAACAGCAGGAGCCGATGGATTGACGAGGGCCACGGCAGTAGTGGCAGTGAGGCCATTGGCATCTTTGACGGTGACTTTATAATTACCTACGGGCAAGGATGGGAAAACGGCGGAAGCTTGGAATTTGACGCCATCCAGCGAATACACATACGGAGCCGTGCCGCGAACAGCGTGTACAGTAATAGTGCCGGAAGAATGATGGCAGTCGGGGCTCTGCACGGTGACGGTCACAGCAGGGCCCGGACAATTCCCCCCCACGGTCACGTTGACCTGGTGCCTGTTGTTTGAACCATCCTTCACCATTACAGTATACAAACCCGAAAGAAGCCCCCCAAATACGTTGCTCGGCTGAAAATGAATGCCGTCGATTGTGTAGGAGTAGGGCGGCGCTCCGCCAACGGCTTTGGCCGTGATGGTGCCATCGGGTGAGCCGCCGCAGGTCATGTCTGTCCCGGTGCCGCTGAGGCCGAGGCTACAGGCATATCCCAGCGTATAAGAGAACAGGGATACTTGCCCTCTGCCATCCTTTATATGTATCGTATGAATCCCTGCGGATAGTCCCGTAAACTTACCGCTGCCCTGGTAATTTATTCCGTTGAGAGAATAAGTATAGGGTGGATGCGCATCACGGGCTTCTACCGTGATGGTCCCATTGTTATTGCTGCAGGTGGCGTTGGTACCGCTGGAGGTCACGGAAACACAACCATAAAATGTATAAGCGGTACTATATGTGCAGCCTTTGGCATCGACCACATAGAGACCGTAATATCCGGAAGTAAGGTTACTGAATGTGGGGGATTTCTGCCAACCTTCTCCTGCCAAACTATAGGAATAGGGAGGCGTTCCGCCCGAGGCCAGTACGGTAAGGCTCGCGTCTTTGGAAGTACAGCCGGAAGGCTTTTTGATGTTGGTGATGGTCGCTGTGGGCGGATTCCCGTTGTTCAGGACATTGACAGTAGCGCTGACGATAGCGCCGGTGGCGTCCCGCACATCGACGGTATGGGTCCCCCCGCTGGCAGAATGGTAGCCACTACGTTGCCAGGAATCGCCGTCAAAGGAGTAGCTGTAGGGTGACAGGCCGCCCGAAGGGTTGACCGTGATCATTCCATTGCCGGAAGCGCAGGAAGCAGGGGTCGTAGTGATCTTGAGCTGGAAGGCGCCTGTCGCAGCAGGTGCAGGCGTGGAGGTAATTACCTGGCCCAAAACCTGGGAGGGCCAGTAGCATAATGACGTCAACAACGCTATGAGAAGAATGAGTTTTCCGGACGGCATATCCGGGGGTATTCAAAAACCCTGCCTATTTCCTGAACCCCGCCGCTGTGCTCTTGATCAAAGGGTGATGGCCCCTATTCGCCAATCGTGGCCATTTCGCCTACTTTCGTTTGTCGCAGTTGCACCATGGCTTTCTTGCCGGCCGTCCTTTTTACGGGAGCAGTGATAAAAGTCAACCCAAGCGACAGTAGAAGTAAAGGTACTGTCATCCAGATGACCTCATGGATGCCGTACCGGGCGATGACAAAACCGCCCAGCAAGGTGCCAATGGTAATACCCGCGTTAAAAAAAGACGGGAGCAGGCTGTTGACAAAGTCAAGTGCAGGTTCCCTGATATCATGGGTAAGATGAAGGTTAGCAACCAGGAACCCGCCGGTGTGGATAAAGCCCCAGATAGAGAGTATGATTACCATCGGGATGAAATACCCACCGAACTGGTAAGCCAGGATATGCATCACCACTAAAAGGATCAGCGCCAGGCGTACAGTAAGGGTTATGTTCTTACTCAGCGCGATGCCTGTAAGCCAGTTGCCTAAGATACCTGTACCGCCGAAGACCAGCAGCATGATGCTTATCTGCGCTCCATTCATATGAGAGATCTTGTCAAGATATTCGGCCAGGTAGCCGTAGGTGGCGAACATACCTGCCAATATAATGGTGGAGGCCAGCAGTTTGACCCATAAATGTGTGCTGCGTAATATTTTTAGCTGGCTTGCCGGGCTTGCCTGGCTTTCATTAACGGGCATCGATGGAGCAAAGAGGTAGAGCGCTCCAAAGGCCAGCAGGTTGATGGCGGCGGATACGATGAATGACGCTCTCCAGTTGAACAGATCGGCCATATAGGTTGTCAGGGGCACGCCCAGGACGGTGGCGACGCTTAGGCCTCCCATTACGATGGCGATGGCCTTGGGCGCGTCTTTCGGTCCGGCCTGTTTAGCCGCTGCGGTCATGGCTACCGCCCAAAACACGGGGTGTAGAAATGCTGGCAGGATACGGGCTATCATTAGTACTGTAAAGTTGGGCGCTACGGCGGACAATAAATTGGAAAGAACGAAGATGCCCAGCACCAGGCACATAACAAATTTGCGGTTCAGTTTGGCAGTGAGCATATTGGTAAAGGGCCCGGCCAGGGCCACGGTCAAGGCAAATGCACTGAGCAGCCAGCCGGCAGTGTCGATAGAAATATGGAATTCCTTTGCCAGATCCGGCAGGATGCCAATAACCCCAAATTCGGTGGTGATGATGCCGAAGGCGCCGAGCGCCATGATGTAAATAGATCTTTTCACAGATTAAAATATTTAAATATTTCGATGTTTTAAATCCGATAACAGGGCCACGGGCCCCTCGTCATTTACTTTTTAAGGTCATTTAAAGAGGAAATGTATTCGTTGAGGACCTGTTCGTTGAGGACATATTTAAGATTACGTCCTTCTTTTTCGGCCAACAGCAGTTCGGCCTCTACCAACTGCTTTAAATGATGTGAGACGGAAGGCTGTGTAAGATCAAGAATATCATGCACTTCCGCACAATACAGGCAGTCGTCTCTTTTTTTGAACTGCTGTAAAATAGTTATCCGGCTGGCATCGCTTAATGCCCTGGAGATCTTCTCTATTTTCTTATTATCCATCATTACAGGACAAAGGTATGGATAATATCAATACATCGAAATGTTTCTATGTATTTTTTTGAAAAAAGAGGATTGACAACTGCCAATCCCTTTTTCTCTAGAATAAATAGAATTCGGCCAAATGCGTAAGATCAGATGAATAAGCGGTGTTTATCTGCAGTTTAACATACCGGCCATTCATTGCCGTGCTAAAAAACACTTTTTGCAGATCTGCTGTATTCAGTAAAGTACCGGAATAAGCCAAACTCCAATCAATATTGTTGTCGCTTAAGAATATCTGAATATCCTGCGGTCTGCCATTGCTTGCATTCTGTCGATCAACAAAGGCTCCTCCAAGAATAGATCTTGTTTCACCCATGTCGATGGTAAAATAATGCGGCGGCCCGGGCGCCGCATCTTTCCATTGGCTGTGCCAATAGGTATTGATATTGCCGTCGAGGGCAAAAATGGCCCTCCCGTTGTTTGCTCCTTCCCCCACGCTCTCCTGGGAAGAAAAGTCAATGATCTGCCAGCTGCTGCGGTCAAAATAAGTTGGAATGATATTAATAATAAAATAGGCCGTTCTCAGGTTCTCATTCACCTGTACCGCAGATTTTGTAATCGTTACGGGAAGAATATATGCCTTGGAAATATCCGGTGCGCTATCACCTTTCAACGTTATACTGATCTTCAGCGGTTCGGTCGCCAGCTGGCCTTTTTTGATCACTCCGTTCAATTCACTCATCTTGTAGCTTTTGGACGGAAGCAGGGTATAATTCGTATTGTGCGAGATATTGAACGTATCGACAAGTGAAGCGTCCACGGTAAAAGTGACGGGAATATCCTGATCCGGATAGTCGGCTCCGCCGTAGTCGGCGCCGTAAATGATCACTGGCGGGATTGTATCGCCCGTGTTTAAATTGTAGGTCACAGGACCGTTGACAGCCTGCGGCATATATAATTGGATATATTTCGACAATGGCTGAGGAGGCAGATTGACCTCTTCCTTACAGCCGGCCATCGCAGACGAAATGACCAGCACTGTCAGTATAATATGTCTCATTCGATTCGATTTTTAATAATTTATGGGCAAGGCAATATCGATCAGTAGCCGGGGTTTTCAATGAGGACCCGGTCTCTGTCCAATTCATATTGAGAGATAGGCCACCAATAATACGATGGCAGGAAAAGATGCGGCGTGATGGTTGGTACTCTTGTATAGAAAGAGTTGTCGTTCTTCGTAATATCCATTCCGTGCAGAACGCCCATCACCTGCGGTGCGATCTTCCATCTGCGAATATCAAAGAATCGATGCCCTTCGTAGGCAAGTTCCACCTTTCTTTCCGCCCATATTCTTTTCCGCATCTCTGTCTGGCTCGCAGGAATTGGAAGCGGGTTGACGCCTGCGCCGTAAAGCGGGATGCCGGCCCGTTCGCGGATCATGTTGAGATATTTCAAAATATCGCTATTCCCCGGATCGATCTCATTCAAGGCTTCAGCGTAATCCAGGTAAATTTCGGCGAGGCGGAACAGTGCCAGTGGTCTTTGCTGCTGCTGACCGTTGCCTCCGGATCCAACATTGGTCTGCGGCGCCACATTTTTCCTGCATAAATAGCCGGTCTTCGTCCAATCTGTCGGATGACCGTTCCTGCCATTGGGCCCATTGGCATAAAAAGTGACGGGCGCCGGCCTGGACATGGTCCCACCCTGCCAGGTACTATTGTTATACGTTACATCCCTGTAAAACCTGGGCTCGCGGTTTAAATACATGTTATAGATCTGCTGCCCACCAACGTCTGTAAATCCCGTTTCAGCATATAATGAGGACTCCGTCGGTAATTTGCCGTCAGACATAAAATAGGAATCCACCATCTCCTGCGTAGGGCCCACACCACTCCAACCACCGGCCTGCCGGGGCTCGCAATGAACATCCCATGTGATCAGGCCATTCCCTTTTCTAACAAAGATCTGCTCAGCGTTCCACCCTTGGGAAAAAATGCCTTGTAAAGATTTGATCGGGTCGCCAGAAGGGTCCTTGTACAGCGAATAGATGCCCATATCAATGACCGCCTTTGCCGCGTCGGCGGCTTTGCGCCATTTTTCAGGATCATAATCCGGAGAGATCAGGGGCGTGCCAGCGCCGGTCTTGAAGTTCGCCAACAAGGCATCCGTATTCCCGTTGTACTGCGGGCTCGCAGCATACAGCAGGAGTCTTGCCTTCACTGCCAATGCCATGCCTTTGGTAGCCCGGCCATAATCCGCATCGCTTGTATTTCCGTCTCTTACAGCGACGATGGGCAGCTGGGCGGATACCTCGTCCAACTCTTTTACCACATAGTCGACGCAGCTGTCCCAAGGGCTTCTTGCCAGCTGGAACTGCGCGGCAGGCGCATCCGGCGCGATCACCTTATCGCCCATCAATATCACAGGCCCATACTGGCGCATCAGGGAGAAATAGAAATAAGCTCTTAAAAATCTTGCTTCCGCCTTGTATCGATCGATCATATCCTGGCCATGCAACCGCCGGATCTCATCATTCTCATCTACATGCTGCATGAAATAACTTGCCGAACGGATGCCGCCATACAAACCCTGCCAAAAATCAAAAACAAGGTTGGCCCTTCCCATGTTTCCCACATTCACGGCATAATTCAAAGTTCCTCCGCCCGACCATGTAAAGTCGATGTCATCAGCCGTCCCTATGTAGGGATGGTTATGGATCGGATCGCCTTCGTCGATAATATTGCTGTATATGTTCGCAAGAAATTGTTCGGACAGCGATTGCTTTTTAAATACCTCGTCCATATTGATGCGGTCATTGGGGACCTGATCGAGGTATTTCCTGCATGAAGCGAAAAAGAGCACACAACACAGTGCAATGTTCGCGGTTACCCTGGCTTTATTATTCACAAACTATGCTTTTACTTTTAATGAATCGGTTTTCTTAAAAACTCAGCTTGGCGCCGAGGTTATACGTCTTCAAAAGAGGATACTGAGCGCCATTACCGTCTCCCAACTCCACGTCCCATAATTTGAACCCGCTCACCGTCATAAGGTTGTAGGCGATAAAGTATATGTTCATATGAGAGATACCCGCCCGTCGCAGCCAATGCTTGTCGTGCATGTCATAGTTCAGCTCCAGCGTTTGCATTCTCAAAAAGGCGCCGCTCTTTGTCCACCATGTGCTGGGCTGATAGTTCATATTGTCATTGCCATACGTCAACCTTGGATAGAAAGGATGGGGATTGGGATTATCCGGGGTCCAGTGATCCGTAATGTTGGCAAAGAGGTTGCCCCGTTCACCACCGTAAATGAATGGTTGAAAACCATTGCCGGCTAATCCAATATCAACATGGGAAATACCTTTGAACCAAGCGGCCAGCGACCAGTTCTTATAGCTGACGGTGGGGCCGAACCCGTATACTATCTCAGGAAGGCTTCCATAGCCCGTCGGGCCCTGGTCGTTGGCATCGATCTTTCCATCCCCGGTGAGGTCTTTATATTTGATATCGCCGGCCTTTGTAATTCCCGTCTGATAAGGGCTATTGGCTACCTCCTGGTCGGATTTGAACAGGCCCAACGCTATATATCCGAAACGCGTGCCCAGCTTCCTCCCTATCCGTTGCTGCCAGGGATAAGGCCACGGCGCATTTGCATCATCTATCACTACCGGGTGATTGTAGGTAAAATTCCCCTTGAAAATCAGGTTCCAGTCCTTGCTCAGCCGCTTGTTGATGTCCATCGTAGCGTCGATGCCTTTATTGTTCACTGCTCCGATGTTGCCATAGGGGTTGCTGCCGATGCCGGCGAAGTATGGAATATCTCCTCTTTTTAGGAAGATGCCTCTTCTCAGCTCCCTGAACAGGTCTACGGTCAGCGAAATGGCGTTATTGCTCGTCTTTATATCGATGCCCAGGTTGTATTTCTTCGCTCTTTCCCAGGAAACATTGACCGCATAATCGCCAAAATTCAAGCCGCCGATGTCGTTGGAGATATTATTCTGTCCATAGTTGTACCCCGAAATACCCTGTGCGACGGTGGAGACATAGGCGAACCTTCTGCCTCCAATATTGCTATTCCCTACTTCGCCATAGGTAAATCTCAATTTCAAAAACGATACGATATTCCTGATGGGATCGAAAAACGACTCCTGGGAAGCGATCCAGCCGGCGCCAAAAGACGGGAAAAAGCCGAACCTGTTGCCAGGCGCGAAAGTCTCGGAGCCGTTGTAGCCGAAATTGCCTTCAACCAGGTATTTATTATCATAAGCATAGGTAGCCCTGCCGGCGAGTCCCATATACCGATATGGAATAGAGCTGATGAAATCGCCCGCAAATGCGTCCACATAATCCGACTGGTTATACAGCACCATTCCCGTGACGCTATGCTTCCCAAAAGTCTCTTTGTAATTGACGGCAGACTCAAGGTAAAACCGCCTGCTACCTCCATTGCTGCGATTGTAACCCAAGAACTCGTTACCAATGGCCGTCTGTATCGTTTGCAGGACGCCTGCCGTATCCCTGCCGGTGGCATAGTAGGCATCCACCGATTTGGACCGGGAGATCTGATGCCTGTTGGAGTTGTCAAAGGAAAACATACCTGTGATGGAAAGACCTTTCACCAGGAAATCCAGGCTTTGCGTCGCCCGCAGGTTACTCCAAAGCTGGCTGTTGAATTCCGTCGCGTACCCTGATTGCGTCAGGCTATTGTAGGGATTAGCCATATCCCCCGTCCGCGGCTGGGAAAACAAGCCATTGGAATATTTTGCGGGGATCGTAACCGGAGACATTACATAAGCGTTATTGAAGATAGAGCCCGTGCCATTACCCGGATAGTTGCCATTGCTTATCCAGCCGGATGCCCCAAATTCGACTTTGGTGGTCTTTGTTACGTTGAGTGTAAGATTTGAAGTGAAATTGTACCTGGAGAATTTGATCGAAGAATTGTATTGAGCCAGATTATCCGTTTTGAACATGCCTGTTTCATCATAGTATCCCACCGACAAATAGTATTGTGCTTTGTCGGATCCACCGTTGACGTTGACCCTTGCCCTCCTGTTATGTCCATATTTGCGTAGAATGACGTCGAACCAGTTGACATCCGGGTTCAGATCGGGGTCTATATGTTTGCGGGTAGAGTCGATGCGACCGTCGGTGTACCTTGGTAAAGCGTCCGAAGGAAAGCTATTTTTATACGCTTCGTTGGAAATTTTGAGATACGTCGGTCCATCGGCAAACTGAGGCAATTTGGTAAAAGCCGTTACCCCCTGGTCGTATTGCGCATTGATAGCCGTCTTGCCCACCCTACCTTTCTTTGTAGTGATCAGTATTACGCCATTGGCGCCTCTCACTCCGTATACCGCCGTCGCGGATGCGTCTTTGAGGATACTGAAGGTGGCTATATCTTCCGGATCCACATTCCTGAAATCCCTCTCCACCCCATCGACCAGGATCAAGGGAGAGCTGCTTGTAAAAGTAGAAATGCCGCGAATATAGATCTCTGCGTTGTCATATCCCGGCTCTCCGCTTCTCTGTACGCCTATAATCCCGGCCGCATGGCCCGCAAGAAGACCGGTGAGGTTGGCAACCGGCTGCTTCAGCTGTTCGACGTCTACGGTGGTTTGCGCGCCTACAGTGGTTATTTTTTTCTGGGTTCCATACCCTACCACCACGACATCATTCGCTTCAGACTTTTTCTGTGCCAGGGCGACATTGATGATCTTCTGGTTCCCAATCGTTATTTCCTGTGGATCGTATCCGACATAGGAGAACACAAGCGTTCTAGCTCCATCCGGTACGGAGATCTGGTACTCGCCCGACGAATCCGTGTTCGTTCCCGCCGCAGTGCCCTTTATGATCACACTCACACCTACCAACGGCTGCCCCTGGTCGTTGGAAACTTTCCCGCTTACCACCGACCTCCTCGGTGCCGGCGCTGCCCGGGGGGACGGCTCCAGCCTACCTGAAGACTTTGCTTCTATGACGACAGATCTTCCGTTGATATGATAAGTTAAAGCCTTACCCCGCAAACAAGCATCTATAGCGTCTGTTATTGATACATTGGCCAGATCGACATCGACCTTATCTTCAGGGCTGAAAAGAGATGCATCATAGACAATATTATATCCACTTTGTTTCCCTATCGATTTAAAAGCATCGAATAAGTGAACATTTTTTTTATGCAGACTGATATTCTGAGAGAAGCTTACCGCGTGTATATGCAGCAGCCCGATAAAGCAAAGCAGTGTTTTGGTAACGAAGTTGAGTAATTTCATTACATTTGTAATGTTTGGGTTCATTAATTTGTGACAGCAAGATCATGTTAAATCAACCCGATCTATAACCGGCAGTGTTCTAGCGCTGTCGGTTTTTTATGGGTGTTTGTTGCGTCACAAGGCCGGACCCTTATTTCTTATTCTCATATAGCAATCGTAAAATTTTACCGCACTTATTCACTTGCATACACGATCCTGTCCCGTATCTCGAAATGCACCTTCCCGGTACGGGATAACATTGTCAAAACTTCCGAAAGAAGCGTGTTTCTCGCAATGATGCCCTCCAGCTTCACTTTCTTCACACCGTCTTTACAAACGATCTCCACGTTGTACCACCTGGAAAGTCTTAACAAGATATCATCCAGCGCCTCCTCGTGAAAAATGAAGTAACCATCTTTCCAGTCAGTAACGTTCTCGACATCTACATCCTGTATGCTGATCACATTGCTTAAAACGGCCTGTTTGCCTGGTTTAAGTCTGCAGCTGTCTCCATGCACCAAACTTTTAACCTCCAGTCCGCCTTCGAGAAGCGTCGTTCTTATGGTTGGATTGTCAGGATAAGCATTTATATCGAAATGTGTCCCCAATACCCTCGCTTCCTGCTTATCGCTTTTCACGATAAATGGGTGAATTTTGTCAGGCGAGATCTCAAAATAGGCTTCACCCATCAGGTATACTTCCCGTGTTTTCTGCCCGGCAAAAGATGCAGGATATTTCAGGACGGAAGCCGAGTTGATCCACACAACAGATGCATCCGGCAGCACTATTTTATATTGCCCTCCTTTGGGGACGACCAATGAATTATAAGCGGGTGCACCTGGTTCCTTTTTGGCCGGATCATTTGCATGGTAAATGATCTGACCGTTCCTGAGCTTTATTACGTCGCTGCTGGCTTGTGTGGCGATCCGGCCATCCGCAGCGCTGTCCAGGGCAAGCTTTTCGCCGTTGTCAAGCACCAATATCGCCCTATTGCTACCCGGTGCAATCTCGGCTGCCACCTGCTTTGCGCGTTCATGTTTGTTGGATAAGTAAATGGATCCCGTTGCCAGGATAGCCCCTATTATACAGGCAGCTGCGATGCGGAATGCGCCCCAATACCTGACATGTTTTTCAGGATTGACAAATATTCTGCTGCGCATGATCGCTCCGGCTTCCCTCAATTGATCATCAGACAGCGTCTTGCGGGACTCTCCATGGAACTGGGCATACCAGGACTCCAGCAACGCTGTTTCTTCCGGAGAGCATTCTCCGTCGAGGTACTTTTCAATAAGGGGTCGCAGCTGCTCTTCCCGCATAAATGATATTGTTATTATTATAATAACACCTGGGGAAGACGGGATAGGGAGATAAAAACAAAAAATAATTAAATACCTGATAATAAGATAAATACAATAGCCATCTTTACCTTCAGCCGTAAGATCTTTAAGGAAGCCTTTATGTGGTCGTTCACGGTATGTTTGGAGATGCCCAGCTGATCGGCAATTTCCTGGTGAGGCAGGCATCCTTTACGGCTCAATTCAAAAACTTCCCGCATCCTTTCGGGCAAGGCCGCAATCTCCATTTCTATCATTGCTTCCAGCTCTCTTTTATAGATGGAATTCTCCACGTTATTGGCAGCATGATCTCCTGCAAAATCTTTGAAATCTTTTTCGAATTTGCTGATGATCTTCTTATGCCGGATACTGTTAAGCACCTTATTCCGGGCTGCGGTAAAAAGATATCCTGCTATATTGACCTCGTGGATCGTACCTCTTTTTTCCCACAAGGCAACAAAGATATCCTGGACTATATCACGTGCTTCATCTTCATCGTCCAGCTTATTGATGACATGGCTGTACAAAAGGGCATTGTATCGTTCAAATATTTCGCTAAACGCCCCCTGATCGCCATTTTTCACGCGTAGCCAAAGATTAGCATCAGTATATTGGTTTGTAGGATCCATTAGTCTCCAATTGCCTTAACAGTGTTTAATACCGGGAATAGCAAGGCAAGGTAGCATATTTTCCCAATGATCTCTGCGGAGATGCACAACCCTTCATCTGCGTTCCTGCAGGGATTGATCTGCCAGTCTTAATACAATGCGACCATTGCGGGGCCGGATCCTGTACAAACTGCCCGGGGAACCACTTCCGATGGAGCCCTGCGCCACGTTCAGGCGATAAGTGTGCCCGTCAAATATGTAAGTGGCTTCTGTGCTATCCACCTTTTCCAGCGGGGTATGGGCGTTGGCTGCAACATTGAGATCCAAAAACCAGTCCAGCGCCGGGCTATCTTTGGCAGTAATGGACAGTTTATCTTCATCGAGATCGATCTCGAACCTACCATTGACGGATGGCCATAGAACATGCGCCGTCTTACTGCCGGCATGGGTGAATATGGGGTCCCCACCACTGATGTCTTCCTCCTTTCCATCTTTTAGCGCCATCAGGCGAAAGCCTTCCGGATTCCCTCGTGCTCCCCATTGAAAGCCATCTACTACTGGCAGTGTATAAAAAAAGCTCTGGTTTACCGTTGTTACCGCGTGGAGGTATTTATCCGGAACTGCCTCATTGAACAGGTGAATATCGACGATGCGCAGGCGGCCATGCTTCCATAGAAGATTGGTGCGGTAAAAACGGCTGTCGTACCAAAGGGTCTTTTGATCGCTCTCACCCAGGTCTTTGGTGACAGCAAATGTCGTGGCCGGCGTCAGCCTATAGCTTTTGCGAAACCATCTGCCAGACTGCTCCAGTGTTTCCACCCGGATCTTACCTTCCTTTTTGAGGCGTGCTATGATGGGCATTTGGAGTTCCAACCCTTTCCGCATAGCTTCCCAGGTAAATGAGTTCTCCTGACCGGCTTGTGTATAATTAAAGCCCAATGCCGGATCGTTGGAAAAGGTTTGAAAGAACCAATTGATCCATTGTTCATTTCCGCCGGCGTGCCCGTATACGGGCTCCAGGGTGGTGACCGAGCTGCCATCGGCATATTGTCTGATGGGATCGCTGCCCAACATTCTGAAAACGGGTACCGGGAGCTGCTTTTCGGCGTGCTGAGCGGGCATATATGCATTGATGCGACTAGGATAGTATGCCTGGTTCCAGTAGCCACCCCAGAGTGTAAACCCATCTGTACCTACCTGGTCCTTACAATTGGCGGATGCTACGATACGATATTTGTCATACATGTAGTCCAGGGAATAGGCATCGATCACCCATGACGCCACGGACCTTGGGTAGTAGCCGAATATTTTTTTAAAGTCTGCGAAATAGGTATCGATGATCCTCTCCCGCTGCTCCGGCGTGTACCCGACCGAAAAGCCTATATCGGAATGCCAGTCCCAGGCATATTTTCCCCTCCATTTAATGCCTGATCTTTCAATAAGTGGTTGGGGAAGCTCCCACCAGGCGCCTATTTCAAATTGGTCCCGGGGAAGGCTCTTGAGCAGCCGTTGATAGCGGGGGTCAATGAGCGCATCATACTGCAACAAAAATGTGCCCCCCAGATGGTATTTTTTCATCAATGCGACCTGGGACGCCACTGTCTCGTAAAGCACGTCTTTCGTCACTGCAGGATCGCGCGGCTCTATAAGCCGGATAAAGTTGACAATGTTTACAATCCTTGGCGTCCGCTGTCCCCGGACAGTGTCTGATTGCGCGTTAAGACAATTGAAGTGTAAGAGCAGGAAAATAGCCAGGAACAAACCCGAACAACGACGTATGGCCATAATTGTTTAAAATTAAAAAATGAATAACAATACTGCAATAACAGGAAACCTATGCGGCAGGGGGGTAAAAATGGAAGCAGAATTTCACATATTCAAATTTAAATATATAACATTCCGGGCGAAAGCAGGACGGCGCAGGACGGCCAGCGCTTTTGGGATTGCTACCTTCAAAGCCCCTATTTCAAAATAATCCGTTGATTAGAACGTCAACCTTTTAACAGCCAACACATGCCTGTATATGATTGTGTGCAAGACCAGGAATTGGTTCGCCTGGTTAAAGAAAGTGATGAGCATGCCTTCAAGGCGCTATATGACCGATATTTCGGGCTTCTCCATATCCACTCCTTTCAACGTTTAAAGGACAAGGACGAAGCAAAGGACCTTGTTCAAGATATATTCCTACGCCTTTGGGAGCAAAGACAAACGGTTCCCCTCTGTTCGAACTTCTCAGGTTATCTCTACACCTGCGCAAAGAATCGTGTATTAAATCTGCTGGCCCACAAAGCTGTGCAGCAAAAATATATTTTGTCAATTGAGGAGACTGCTAATTCCGAGGCAATTACTGATCACCGTGTGCGTGAACTCCAGCTTGCGGTGATTATTGAAAAACAAATTACCCTGCTACCTCCAAAAATGCGAAGGGTTTTCGAAATGAGCCGCGGATCAAATATGACCTATGCGGAGATAGCGCAACGCCTGAATTTAAGCAAGCAGTCAGTCAGAAGTCATGTGAAAGGCGCTTTGCGTCAGTTGAAAGCCAAAATCGGAGCATAGTGTAAGACGCAATTGCCCCTTTTGAATGTCATTTTCGCCCCCCGTCTGATCAAACTACGTTCGCTAGCTTTACAAAAAAAAGATCATGCGAAAAATTATCGTTACCGAATTCATCACTCTCGATGGTGTTATCGAAGCGCCCGGCGGCAATGAAACCTCTCATCCTCATGGGGGATGGCAGTTTAAATACAGCTCTCCGGAAACCGGCAAATACAAGGTTGATGAGCTTGCCAGCGTGGACACCTTGCTGTTGGGAAAAATCACGTACGAAAAGTTTGCTGCCTACTGGCCTAACCAGACCGGGGGCGGGTTTGCCGACCCCATTAACCGGATGCCGAAATATGTCGTATCCCGAAGCCTGCAAAAGACGGAATGGAATAACAGCCATATCCTTCGCGACGTGGCGGGAGACGTCGCGGCGCTGAAGAAGTCCGATGGTGGTGATATCCTTGTCTATGGGAGCGCCACCCTCGTCAAGGCCCTGCTTCACCACGACCTCATCGATGAATTGCGGTTGATGGTATTTCCCCTCTCGATTGGCGGCGGGTTGAGGCTTTTCGATGACAATCTGGAATTAAAGAAATTCGAGCTCAAACACTCGCGCGCGGCCGACAACGGCGTTCTTATTCTCGAATACCGGTGTTCTTAGGATTTTCCTTAGTATTTTTAATGAGAAATGAGCCGGAATATCATTATATATGGGTTTGCCCTCGCGGTGCTCCTGATCCTGATGAAATGGCTGGAATGGCGATTTATCATTTTTGACCATGCCATCGAGGTGTACAGTGGCGCGTTGGCCCTTGTTTTTACGGGGCTGGGTATCTGGCTGGCGGTGAAGCTGGCCAGGCCAAAGGTGCAGACGGTGGTGATCGTGCAACCTGCACCTGAAGCGCCGCAGCAGGAGATCGATGAAAAGGAGATGGCCCGGTTAGGGTTGAGCGGCCGGGAACAGGAGGTACTGCAGCTGATGGCGGAAGGGCTGAGCAACCAGGAAATTGCCGATCGGCTTTTTGTGTCGCTCAATACAGTCAAAACGCATTGTTCCCGGATATTTGAAAAGCTGGATGTAAGGCGGCGAACGCAGGCGATAGAAAAGTCGAAGAGGCTGAGGCTGATACGGTGATTGCGGCGTCCCCTGACGGGCATCGACGTCATTCCAAAGCATGAAAATGAGCGAAAAGGGCAAAATCACCCGAAAGTATGAAAGCTATGTTATTGAAATAGCCCAATTTAGGGGGACTAAATCATTGAACGTATGAAAAAGAACATCCTCATTTTTGGGCTGGTCTCGGGAGTCATCCTTGCGGCCTTTGTCGCCTCCATCGGCTTTCTCTCCAAAGCCTTTCACGGGCATATAGATAACGAGGTAGTCGGGTACAGCGCGATGATCATTGCCTTCTCATTTATTTTTGTCGGGACCAGAAATTTTCGGGATAAGTATAATCAGGGCATGGTCAGCTTTGGCAAGGCATTCCTGGTCGGGCTGGGTATTTCGCTGATCGGGTCGACCTTATATGTGGGGGCCTGGCTGATCGAGTTCTATTGCTTTATGCCCGATTATATGGACAAGTATTCGGCTGCCCTGATCCAGAAAGCGCAGCATAGCGGCCTGTCGCCCGAGGCGTTGCAAAAAAGGATGGATTCCATCAACAGTATGAGCAGGATGTATAAGAATCCCATCATGGTGGTGCTTTTTACCTATATGGAGGTATTGCCCGTGGGGATCGTGATATCGCTGATCACGGCGTTAATTCTAAAGCGGCGGAAGCCTCGTACGGGTGCGACCGGAAGTGTAGGGGAATATCAAACACTCGTCTCGCGCAATTGAGCATGGGGGTTATCTCCTTTGTTACTTTGACAACAATAATATATCTTACTAACTGACAAATATACATTTATGCAAAAAATTACCGGCGTTGGCGGTGTCTTTTTCAAAGCACGCAACCCCCAGCAGCTGATGGAATGGTACGGCCAGCATCTGGGACTCCAATTTCAGCATGGCTATATACAGTTCAAATGGGCCGATGATAAGCCCACGGGCAGTACGTCTGTTGCTATCTTTAAAGAAGACTCCGACTATTTTAACCCGGGCGAACAGTCCTATATGATCAATTTCAGGGTCGCCGATCTGCGGGCCTTGCTTGCGGAGCTCCGGGAAAATGGCGTAACCATTGCCGGCGACATGCAGGAATATGACTACGGTCGATTTGGCTGGATCATCGATCCGGAAGGTAATAAAATCGAACTATGGGAGCCAATTGAAAATGATGATTGACCGTCATAAAAGTCAAAGGTCCAGCTGAACATCAGCGCGGGGGACCGAACAGCAGATGAGCACATTGCCGGCCGTTGGCTGGTCGAGGGGAGCGGAGATATAGTTTACTTCACCGGAAAAAAGGGTCGTTTCGCATCTATGACATACACCTACCCGGCAGGACCAGCTCACCGGGACATCACAAGCCTCTGCAGCTTCCAGCAGGGAGGTGAACCGCGGATGCCATTTGAAGCTGATGCCGCTTTTGGCGAAAGCGACCACCGGACCTTCCCCAGGGCTACCTTCGGGGACATGCGGCGGCTTCTTTCCGTCAATGGACAGATTAAGGTTGCCAAAAGCTTCCTGTTTAATCGCAGACGCTGGTAGCCCGAGCGATTTTAAGGCGGCGCTGATTTCCATCATGAAGGTGGGGGGACCGCATAAATAGTAATCGCCATCACCAGGCAGATCGAGCTGTTTTAGTTTCTCCGGCGTCAGCCGGTCGCTTGCTTCAAAATCCAACCCGAGGATATCTCCCGCCTGTGGCCGTGTAAAGGATGTGTGCCCGTGATATTTAACGATATTACCGGAAATTCGTCCTACTTCATCCCGGAAAGGATAGTGTCCTTTGTCCTGCGTCGTATAGATCCACCAGACTTCTCTTTGATCCCCGTCAGCGGCTGCCGCATACAGCATGGCGAGCAAGGGCGTGATGCCGATGCCTGCTCCCAGCAGGATCAGGGGACGAGCGTTTTGTGCAAGTGTGAAATCGCCTCTGGGCGCGGATATCTCCAGGCGATCTCCCACCCCGAGATGGTGGAACAGATAGTCGCTGCCCACGCCATTGAGTTCTGCTTTTACGCCTATGCGATAGTATGTTTCGTTCACCGGTCCGCAAATAGAGTACATCCGGATCAGCGGCGCGCCGCCAAGGCCCGGAATTTTAACGACGATGTGCTGACCTGCGACGAATTCCGGCAGGCGGCGACCATCCATGGGAGATAATTCAAACGAATGCACTCCTTCACTTTCGACAACGATCCTGGTGACAATGAAGGGCACGAAGCCTTGCCAGGCGGCAAGCATGGCGGACGGCGCCAGACCGGCATTTCCCGATGCCGATCCCGAGACAGCAGCCTGGTACAATGCCTGGAAGGAGCTTCGCCAGCCTGCGCTCAATGCTTCAATGTCCAGTACTTGCCGGAGACGATCGCGGGGATGAGCGTTGCTGTATAACAATCCATCAACCTCGGCTATGGTCATTCCGCCCTTGCCATTGAAAAGCTTTTTGATCTCATCGCCGGCTTCCATGTCACCTTCGCAGATCACCCGGCAGTAAAAACCCGGGCGTTTGTGGCTGACGAGCAGCGCCGGCATTTCCGGAACACCCGTGCTAAGGGCTACCTTATAACAGGTGACGCGTGGTTGAGTGACTTCAAGGATCACCGTTCCAATCTGAAACCGATCTCCAATACAAACCTCGCTGTCAGGCAAACCCTCAACCGTCAAATTCTCACCAAACTGCCCGTAGTGCAGATTTTCAAGCCCCAGCTCCTTTTTCCAATAGTCGTATGAATCCTTTTGATAGACAAATATCGCTCGATGCTCACCGCCATGCGCTTGCAGGTCAGCCTGGCCGTCTCCCCCAATGTTTAATTTTCCGACATGCCGTCTGCCTTCGACGGGTGTTTTAAAGATCGAGGTAGTTATTTTCCGGCCATGCCAGTCGACTTCCTTCGGCAGTGATACGTTTATAGAAATTACTTTCATAGCATCAAATATATTGATAACTAAACGGCGCTCCAAAGTGCGTCGACGAACCATCCGCGGTCATCATAAAATCGCTGCACTGTCCTGAAAGACGACTCGCCGGCCAGACGATCTACCTGGTCAATCGTGTACTTCTGGGAGATCTCCATGAAAATTTCCTCATTGCGCACAAACCGGATGTGTTGCACATCTCCGTTACACCACAGAGTAACTTGCTGGTCTGCAAGGCTAATGAGGTAACTTTTGCAAGCGCCCGAGGGCGGATCATACACCGGGAAATGATGAAATTGCCCGATGTCGAAATCCCCATTCAGCTCGCGGTTGATCCGCTTCAGAAGATTGAGGTTAAATCTTTTCGTAATCCCTGTCTTATCATTATACGCAGCGAGTATGATATCGGGGCATTTTTTTAAGTCCAGGCCGATGAGGACCAGGTCTCCGGGCCTCAAGTGGCAGCGGAGCTTTCGACAAAATGCGCGAGCCTCTGCAGGAGCCAGGTTTCCCAGGTTCGATCCCAGGAACAACACTACTTTTCTTTTGCCGGAAACCTTTGCCGCCTCTGAGATCATGGGCAAATATTCTCCATTGAGTCCCCTTACGTTTAATCCTGCTATTTTCAAAGGAAGCTGTGTCTGTATGTAGTTGATGATGTTTGACGAAATATCTATCGGGATATAGGTAAAGCTGCCTCCGGTGCGAACCAGGTATCGCAACAGATAAGCCGACTTTTTGCAGTCGCCTGCCCCGAGCTCTATCAGGTCAAACGGGCTGCCGGGCTGCATAATCGCGGCTGCAAGCCCGGCCGTTTGCTTCCGGAAGATCTCCAGTTCGCAGGCAGATAGATAATATTCTTCACAGTTCATGATCTCCTGGAATATCTCATCGCCCGCCGTGTCATAAAAATATTTGGCCGGCAGGTATTTGGGTGTTGCCGTCAATCCCTGAAATATCTCCGTTGCAAATTGCGCCGATCGCACGTCCTCCATTATAGCTTTCGTTGTCATATTGTCTTCTTTATGCGTTCCACAGCATCTGCCCTATTTCATCCGCTCGAAAAGGTCCATTACTGTCTGGGCCGCCAGCACAGATGAGGCAGGGTTCTGCCCGGTGACCAGCTTGCCGTCACGCACGACAAATGGCAGCCAGTTCTCCCCCTTCAGATAGTTGGCGCCCCTGCCGCGCAGCATGTCCTCCAGCAGGAAGGGCACGATCCAGGTCAGCTCCGCCTCCGACTCTTCTCCATTGGTGAAAGCCGTCACGCGTTTGCCCCGGATCAGCCAGTCTCCATCTACGCCCTTTACATTTTTCAATGCCACCGGCGAATGGCACATCAACGTCATCACTTTTCCCGCACGGTTAAAACTTTCAAGCAGCCGGATCGAGCCCTCATCGTCTGGCAAATCCCACATCGGTCCATGACCGCCGGGATAAAATACGGTGTCATAGTCCTTCTCGTTAACCGCCTTGATGGCGACAGTATTGGCCAGGCGTTTGATTGTCTCCGGATCATTGTAGTAGCGAACGGTCGCTGGTGTCTGGTTCTCCGGCTCATTGCTCTTTGGATCGATCGGGGCCTGCCCGCCCTTCGGGGAAGCAATGGTGATCTGCTTGCCTGCATCGAGGAAGTAATAATAGGGCGCCGCAAATTCTTCGATCCAAATGCCTGTCTTTTTACCAGTGTCGCCCATCTTGTCGTGGGAGGTTACTACGAATAAAATTTTCTTGAATTCCATCGTTGTTGATTTTCTTTGTGAAAGAATAGAACCACACAAAGGTCTTTCCTTTTAAAGGTCCCGACGTTATACGGAATATCGGTTCGCATGTAAAGATTATGGTAAAGTTCAATAAAGCATTTAAGCGCCGTGTTTTTGAAAGATTTGACGGATTAGAATAACCCCTGTTTGTCTTCGTCACCCCATGTACCATGATCAAAATCAAGTCCGGCACTGACCGCCATCAAAAAGAGGATATGGCAGAGAAGCTATTTTCGACAAAAATTGGATCCCTTCGTTCATCACAGCAAGCCAATTGTATGAAAACGATAAAATTCACCAGTGACGAAGCATGGCAGAAAAAATTCGCTGCCGCAGTTCGAAACAATGTAAACAATTACTTTAAGGAAAAAGGCATCTCCACCAAGGGGAATGTTACACTGGTGACACAAACGATCGCTATGTTGTCACTATATATCGTTCCGTTTGTACTGTTGCTGACAATACCCATGAGTATATGGGCCGCCATTTTATGGGTGATCACCATGGGAATAGGGATGGCCGGAATAGGCATGTGTGTCATGCATGACGCCGTACATGGTTCTTACTCCACCAAAGAGTGGGTGAATAAAATTATGGGCGGAACCATGTACCTGCTGGGAAGCGACGTATTTACCTGGAAAGTGCAACATAACATGATGCATCATGCATACACCAATATTGACGGATACGATGAAGACATAGCGGGGAAAGGCCCTATCCGGCTTTCTCAATATGCGCCCCTGAAAAAGATCCATCGTTACCAGTATATTCATGCCTTCTTCTTTTACGGGCTTATGACCATCGCGAAATTAATTAATGATTTCACGCAGCTCGCCGATTACAACAAGGAAGGGATCACCGGCAAATATCATGTAAGCCCTGCAAGAGAATATTCCAAGATGGTGCTGGCAAAGATCATCTATCTGTTCGCTTTCATCGGGCTACCTATTATATATACTGAATATGCCTGGTGGCAGGTCCTTCTCGGGTTTTTCATCATGCACTGGACCGCCGGATGCATACTCAGCACTATTTTTCAAATGGCACACGTGGTGGAAGGAGCCCAACAGTTCAAGGCAGATGAAAATGGCATCATTCATGCCGACTGGGCTGTCCATGAGCTTCGGACAACGGCGGATTTCGCAAGAAATAATCTCTTCCTGAATTGGTATATAGGAGGATTGAATTTTCAGATCGAGCATCATCTCTTTCCAAATATCTGTCACGTGCATTACCGGAAAATTGCGCCTATTGTAGAGAAAACGGCCAGGGAATTCAATGTCTATTATAATTCGAAACCATCCTTTCTTGCAGCATTGCGTTCGCATATCCGAAGACTACAGCAGTTGGGGCATCAGGCCGGCCGGAAGTGACAGGTCCGTTCTTCACCAATAACAGCAACAGCAAACAATATTCCCGGGTTTGAAGTTCTACCGTTTGGCACCAGGTTCGACCTTGTATATGTCACCGTCATCGGTAATTGCGTAGAGTACATTATTCGAATAAGCTACGTCACGAAATCGCTGCTTTTTGTCTGTGAGCAGCCTCTCTTCTCCTACTATCCTGTTGTTCCTGATCATAAGGCGATCCACATGCTGCCCGCTGAGGCAAGCAACAAACAAATTATTCTTCCATTCGGGAATGGCGGTTCCTTTATAAAAACAGATGCCGCTTGGAGATACGACGGGATCCCAATAATAGACCGGCTGTTCCATTCCTGCCTTTTGCTGAATGCCTTCGCCCACCTTGTCGTTGGAGTATTCAAGGCCATACGTGATCACCGGCCAGCCATAGTTCTTACCGGGGCGGATAAGATTTATTTCGTCACCCCCATGCGGCCCGAATTCGGCTTCCCACAATTCACCGGTCGCCGGGTTAATGTCCAATCCTTCCGGATTGCGGTGGCCGCAAGAAATTATTTCGGGTTTCGCGTTCGACCGGCTGGCAAAGGGATTGCCCGCGGCCGCCTTACCTGCTGTCGTTATCCTTATGATCTTCCCCAGATAGGAATTCAAGTCCTGCGCCTGCACGCGGACATCAGGGGAGAATTTTTCACCTATGCTGACGAAAAGATCGCCATTGTTGTCAAAGACCAGCCGGGATCCGAATTGTAAATTACTCTTTGTCGCAGGTGTTGCCCGGAAGATCACCGTAATATCGTCCACCTTACCTGCCTGCTCATTCAACTTCCCTTTGGCAACGGCAGTCAAACTTCCCGACTGATATCTTTCCGAATAACTCCAATAGATGATCTTATTGCTGGTGAAATCCGGATCAAAAGCTACATCCAGTAGTCCACCCTGGCCAGCGTACACTACCTCCGGCAACCCAGTGATCTTTTTGGCCAGCCGGCCGTCCTTATCATGAATCTCCATTGTGCCAGATTTGAGGGTCACCATTAGCCTGCCATCGGGCATAGCCGCAATGGCGAACGGATCGCCCAGCTTACTGGCAATCTTCTCCACTTTGTAAGGAGTGTTTGTTTTGGCGCCTGCAACCCTGGTTTGCCCTGCAAAGGCGGGCTTGTAGTTGGCAAATCCCGGTTTTGTTTCGACAGGAGGCAAACTGTCTTTGCCAATACGGTCTTGTCCCATCCCGCATTTTGCGTTTACCGCGAGATAGCTAAACAATAGCAACCCCATGAACAAAAATGAGCTCTTTCTTTGCATAAAATATATTTTCTTATGAGCAAGTGATTACCTACCATGAAAATACAAAATCCTGCATTTAATCAGGACAAATACAATGAACGGTAACCTAATGAAAAAGCTGACCGGGCGTGAACCTATGCCTTTCACCATCTGAGGTCTGGTAATAAAGAGGAATAACGGCACTTCCATCGGAAGCATAATCCAATCTGAACCTATGAAGCCCCTTTTTTAAAGGGACAGAGCCGATGCTCACCATACGCGAAAAATGGCTGAGATCGGCGATGACGCATCGACCGTCGATAAAGAATTTATTATCATCCCGGCCTGGCAGGAAAAAGCAGTACACATCATCCACCGGTGTATTAACATAACCGTGACAAACGATCGTGGAATTCTTCAGGTCCCTTCTCAGGGAATCCAGACGAAAATCCGCCAAAACGCCCTCCGATGTGACAAGATGCGACAAGCTTGTGTCTAGCGGATCGGAAGAAAAGGTGTAATAACGAAGACCGCTGTTCAAGCCCGGACTGTCGACAGCTGGAAATGGGTCATAATTATACATTACCGTTCGGGTTGGTACGCTTCGCTTGCCTGTCTGGCTAATGACCACCGTTTGTAATTCCCGTCGTTCGTCCCTGGGGATCAAAATAACCAGGGGCTTATTAAATTCCCTGTCATTTTCCGTAGGCATACGCCCATTCAGCGTATAATAGGTTTTTGCCTTCGGCAGGAGACATTTGTTCTCCAGTATGAATTTATGGCCTATCATTACTGTATCGGTCTCATTAAAAGCCGTAGGCACCCGGAAATTATATCCTTTATTTTCCAGCCAGGCAAGATGTTTCGGAACGCTGACGGCCAGAAAGGTTGTTTTATTTTTATTTTCCGGCAATGTCCAGGCAACTTCGGCTAACCCAAAGATCCTTGGAATGATCATGTAATACAATTTGTTCATGGTAGGCACATGCTCTGTCCAAAGGCTACCCTGAACGCCCATCACGAGTTGCTTTTCATCAGCTGTGAGTGATTCGGGCGCCGGATCAATGCTATAAGTTTTTTCCAGGGAGGAAACATAGGGTCCATGGTAAAATGGTTCCAGCCCTGAATTACTCTGCGGATAGTCGAAGTACAATCCTTCAATTCCCGGGGTCATGATCACCTTGTGATTGAGTTTGACGATCCTGCTTTCTTCCTTTGAGCCAAACCGGCACATTACGGTGGCCGTCTGCGCCAGTCCACCTTCTGCAATTTCGTCCCAGCCGACAAGGCTACGCCCTTTCGTAAGGAGGATCTTTTCTATCCGCCGTATAAAATAACTCTGGAGCTCGTGCACGTCTTTCAGGTTCTGGTCCTTCATCAATCGCTGGCAAAAGAGCGACTCTTCCCATGGCTTTTTGTTGGCTTCGTCTCCGCCGATGTGAATATATTTACCGGGGAAAAGCGCCGCCACTTCTGTCAATACGTCTTCCAGGAACTGAAAGGTCTGTTCAGAAGGGCTGTAGATGATATTATTCGCGGTGATGTTGGAGGAGCCGGCCGGCAACACACATTTAAATTCGGGATATGCCCGCAAAGCAGCCGCGGAATGTGCCGGGACCTCTATTTCAGGAATAATAGTGATACCCCGTTCCGTCGCATACCGGATCACTTCCCGTACCTGGCCCTGCGTGTAATAGCCTCCTGTGCTGATACTGTCCGGCAAATCCCTGTCACCGTCCAGCACCGTATTGACATTATACGCTCCTACCGAGGTGAGCTTAGGATATTTTTTAATCTCCAGGCGCCAGCCCTGGTCATCTGTCAAATGCCAGTGAAAGGTATTCAGTTTGTAACGTGCCATGAGGTCCAGCACCTGCCTGACCTGGTCAACGGTGAAAAAATGACGGGCAACGTCCAGCATTAATCCCCTGTAGGCAAACCTTGGGAAATCGTCGATGTCCAAACAGGGTATTGAACAAGCGCCTTTATCCTGTTGCGATAAAAGCTGCAGCAGGGTTTGCACGCCATAAAAGACGCCGGCCCCATTGCCTGTCAGGGTTATCCTTCGGGGGGATATTTTCAGGTGATAGCCCTCGCTGACGACAAGAGGATCACTTTTTGTTATGATAGTTACAACGGTCGTATCCTTTCCATAGGATCCATGCAGAGCTTTGACCAGCTTATTGTCGAGGTGGCAATTCTCCGAGAGGTAGGAACGAAACAATTTTACGGCCATACAACCGGCGCTGTCCGAATACAGGATCGTTTTTCTGTTAAGGACAAAGTCGCCACCGGTGACTTTTATGTGCTGAGGAGCGGGTATGATCCCACCTTTGTATCCGGTCTGTTGGGAATGAGTGGACGTAGCTAAAAAAAGATTAAAAACAATTGACAGATATACGTGTAAATGTTTCATTTTTCTGAATTATCGTTGCCAGTCGTATACGGCCAGCATGGGCAAATAACTGTCTACCAGGAATCCTTCGTATCCCCAGCACTGGCCATCCCAGGTCTTCCAGTCTTTGGTATAGTTGCTGCCATCGCAGTGGCCGTCAAATCCATTTTCTTTATACGCTTCCATCATTGGAAGGAAGATGTCGTCTGCCTCCTTACGTAAACCAAGCTCATAAAGTGCTTTGATGGTGAAATAGGCATAACAACCAGTGGCACCTCCATTCTCATAGATCTGAAAAGCGTCGGATCCGTCGGGTTTATCGCCATGTCCCCAGTGTTTTTCATGCGCCACATAGTCGGCAGGTGGAACAGGTATTAAGTTCCCCGGAAGGCCCATTTTAAAATTGGAGAATCCGACTTCCTTCATTTTTTGTACGATCCTTTGCATAACCTGTCTGCCCTGTTCAGGCGTTAACAAGCCGTAACAGACGGCGACCCCATTTACAAACGTGAAATAATAGTCATGCAACTGCCCATCCGCGCTGCGCCAACCGGCCAATACACCGGTGTCGGCATTATAGAAATGGTTGAAATAACCGGCTTTTAGTTTTTCTGCAAAGGCTGTAAGCTCATTTTGATCGCTCGTTTCACCCAGCAAGGCTGCGACTTCGGCCAATAATCCGGCGGCCCGGTAAGCGAGGGCATTTGAATACGCGTCATCGTGACCAAAACCAATGGCATCCCACCAGTTCGCGGGCCTTTGAAAAGGCTTTTGATCCCAGCTCCCTGTGTTACCCGAATGGCCATATTCTATGATCCCATCGCCGTTGGTATCCGTCTGGATCATTTTGGCTGCCCAACTCTTAATGCCTGCATAGTTTTTACGGGCCCAGGTCTTGTCCTTTGTATCGAGTATATAATAACAGGCCGATATGATCAAAGAAGGGGCGCTGTCGGTGGAATCGAATTTACTTAACCATCCATATTGGTTGTTGTAATAATATCCCACCTGGCCATACCCTTTATATCCTCCCAGATAAACATCCAGCGAAGACCTGATGAGATCCAGTGCAGAGAAGTCACTGGTCAGTTTGGGCGTACGGCGGGCCATTTCCGCATACAGGAACAGGGTGAATGCGCAAGGATCACTGGCGCTGTTATTGGCCAATACTTTCTCCCTCGGATTTAATTGAAAGATATTAATGAAATTCCGACGCAGGCCGTCCAACCTTGCATCTCCCCGGATATCTTTCAGGTCGGGAAAGACAGCTACTGCTTCGAGCGTGTAGGTGATCGAAGGGGTCTTCGCATCAGCGGCCTGAAATTCGGCTTTTACAAAGGGAGTGCCTTTGTCGCCTTTAGCTTTGAAGCGATAGGCATCATATCCCAACGTTACTTCGGATCGATCACAATGCATGCGGAAGGTGCCTCTACCGGGCAGGTGGAAAAGACAGGGAAAGCCAATCTTTTTTTCAGGGGTCAGCAGGCCCAGCACGGTGGCATGGTTGAGCTTCTGTGCTATGGCAATGACGAAGGGGTCCATTGCGGGCGCCCCCTCCGTATATTGCGTACGGATAGTTATGGTTTTTTCATCGCATTTCATTTCCCATGCCGGCTTGTTTTGAAACCCTTTCAGGAACCAGGAAATCCTGTTGCGCCCAACCTTGTTCGTAAAGGCATTTGCCCCTGATTTGTCTGGTACTGGCAGCAATGGGCTACCGTAAAACTGTGATCCTCCCAGGCTGTCGACGTCAAATTCCAGCAGTTGGGGATAGGCGCGATCCAGGGTCAGTCTGAGGTATTTAGACGAATAGGTAAAGGGGTCGTCCGGCGATGTCTCCCAAAATCCGGCGCCCTTGTAAATCAGGAGGCCTGACAGGAACGACTTTTTGATGAAGTTTCTTCTGGTAGCCATATCAGTAACCATGATTCTGTTTGATCAAAGGGTTAAGCTGGATCTCCGAGGCGGGGATGGGAAACAATAAATGATCCTCATCGATCTTGCTGTAGGCATTCGAAGGCACCCTGGGATCTTGTTTGATGAGGGCTGCAAATGCGGTCATTACCGGGATGGTCTGGCCTGTTCTCAACAGGTCTGTCCATCTTTTATTCTCCAGGGCTAATTCGATACGGCGCTCGTGGGCTATAACGGCCCGCAATGCAGTCTGGTCCGTCTCGACGGACGCTGGCAGCCCCGCACGTGACCTGACCTGGTTCAGATAAGGCAGCGCATCAGCGGGCTTGCCTTGTTCGTTAAGGCTTTCGGCCAGCATGAGCAGCGCATCCGAATAACGGTAGATGGGCCAGTTATCATCCGTTTGGCCCGGCGTAGCGCTGGGATGCAGGTATTTCTTCGCAAATCTTCTGCCCACTTTTCCCGGCGGCGCCGTATACCCGACGATGCTTTTAAGGCTTTCTGCAACAAAATTACCGTTTGCATCCGTATGCCCTTCGATCATGCCCACGGTGGCGTCCAGGCGGGCATCCCCCGGCTCATAAGCGTTGATGAGGTCCAGCGTGGGCACGTTCTGGCCGCCGGAAGCGCTCAGCGTATTCGTGTTAGTCCCCGTGACAACCGTAGTGCTGGCCATGGGAGGGATAAAGTCATAAATGAAATAGCTGTATTGCCCATTGGCGGTGCCCTGCTGATATTGCACCTCGAAGATGGACTCTGCGCTATTTTTGTTCGTAGTAGAAAAGGCATTCGCATAACTGGCATTCAGGGAGTAACCCAGTTTGGTCACGGCCTCCAGCGCTATCTGCGCCTGGGAATAGTTCTTCTGGACCATGCAGACATTGGCTAGCAGCATCTCAGCGGTGCCGATGGTGACCCTTCCGCTCTGCGGGAAGGTGACCTTTGTGGGCAGCCTGGTAATGGCGTCTTTCAAGTCGGCTATGATGGCGGCATATACATCCGCAACGGAGGCGCGTGTCAGAAATGCCTGCGAAGGGCTGGCCACCGTATGTAAGTTCAATGGCACGCCGCCATAGAACTGGACCAGGTCGAAATAAAAAAAGGCTCTCAGTACTTCGGCTTCGCCTGTAACGTTGTTCCTGGTAAGGCTATCTATGTTCGCAGCTACTATCTTGTCCAGGATCATATTGGCCCTTTCTATACCGGCATAATCGGCCACATATTTGGTCTTGGTGGTGCTGTTGTTGGCGTCATCCACCCAGTCATCGACGTTTTCCCGCTCTAAGATAGCAACGGCACGGTTCTGCATATTAAAATCATACCGGGTATTATCGGAGCGGCTTTCCCCCATCAGCCAGCTGGTGGGCAGCGCCCAATTGCGGAGACAGGGATATACGCCTATCAGCGCTTGTTGAAAATCATCGGCAGTCTTATAAAAGGTACCTGTATTCAATTGTGTCGGCGGGTTGAGCTGTAAAAAGCTCTTCTGGCAGGAAGTCGCGCACAATGAAACTAACAATATGCTGAATAAATATCTATGTTTCATCTTACTTTTTTTTAGCAATAAAAAATTAAAATAACCCCATGTTCAGGCCAAAGGAAATCGTTCTGGGGATCGGGTATTGGACTGCATCGACCCCCACCACCAGGCCAGTAATACCGGAAGTCCCCTGGTTGTTCGTTTCGGGGCTTAATCCCTGGTACTTAGTGATCACAAAGGCTTGTTGTGCGCTTACATACGCCCTCAATTTGCTGATGTATCTATTACTGTGAAGGGGGACGTTATATCCTATTGTAATGTTCTTACAGGTGAGATAGGATCCGGGGTGAACACTGTGCGTATTGAATGTGCGATACAATGCGGTGGTGCCGGCCAGGGTTCTGGGTGTTTTTCCGTCGCCGGGATCGCTTTCAGACCTCCAATGATGAAGGTTGCTGGCATATATGTTAAACGCTCCGTCCAGGTTGTTGCCATCCCCTCCCAGCAGTGGATCGGCAATCTGGCCGCCGTATGAGCCGGCAATAACGATATTCATGTCCCAGCGTTTACAGGCAAAGCTGTTGGTCATTCCATAGATGAATTTTGGATTGGGGTTGCCGATGATTGTCCGGTCGTCCGATGTAATCTTACCGTCCTTGGTAAGATCTTTCATTTTCACGCTTCCTACAGTGGAAGTGACATCCTTCGGGCTTGCATTGAAGTCAGCCGTCGTCATATAAACGCCTTCGTTCACGTAGCCATAGAATGCCCCTACCGGCTGACCCACCTTTTGTATATTCGGCCAGGAATACGCATTCAGCGGGAGGATAGGCAAATTCTGCGTGCCCAGCTTCTGGATCAGGTTGCGGTTGAAAGTGATGTTAAAGCTGGTGTTCCATTTAAAAGCGCCTGTCATATTTGCCGTGCTCAGGGTGAACTCATGTCCCCAGAACTTGAAGGTTCCTATATTGCTGTTAACGGAGCCAAAGCCAGAGGAGGCCGGGAGATTGATACCATATAATAAGCCATCAGTGATCTTGTTGTAATAATCATAGGTCAGGGATATGCGATTGTTAAAGAGCCCGATATCGAACCCGATGTCGAGTTGTTTGTTCTTTTCCCAGGTCAGGTCGGCATTGCCCAGCTGGGAAACCGTTCTGCCGCTGACCAGGGCTCCATTCAACACGTAGGTCGTATTTCCGATGAGGGATGCTGCCGGATAATTTACTGAGTTGAAATTGTTATTTCCCGTCAATCCATAGCTCCCGCGTATTTTCAGGAAACTGATGGAAGGTAGCATCCGTTGGATAAAGGGCTCTTTGCTGGCTACCCAGCCGGCGGATACCGTGGGAAATACGCCATATTGTTTGTTGGATCCGAATTTTGAAGAGCCGTCGCTGCGTATCGAAGTCTCGAAAAGGTATTTCTCCTTGTAATTATAATCAAGGCGGCCAAAGGAAGAAAGGAGCGCCCACTGTGTCAGGGCGCTGGTCCCTGTAGTGGTAGTGGCTGCGCTCACATACGGAATGGAGGCATCGGAATAAGTAACACCATTCGACCTGTTGGTATATTCGGAGAGCTTTTGTGCCGAATAACCGGCGAGGGCTTCCAGGTGGTGATCCCGGGCAATGGTCTTTTTATACGTGAGGACATTTTCATTTACCCATGATATATAATTGTCAGTGTTATAATATCCGGAGATAGCGCTGACGGGACGGGGAGGCGGAGCATTGAATCCAGCAGCCGCGATCTGGTTGGTGAAGGCATTGGTGGCTGCCTGCGCCATGTCGATGTTAAAGCTTGTTTTAAAGGTCAGTCCCTTTATGAGGTCCACCTGCAGATAGCTGTTTCCCAGCATACGGCCCGTTCTCACCTTGTTGTTCTGGTTCTCCGCGATAAGCCTGTAGTTAGGCAAAGCCAGCAGGAAAAAGCCGGAAGCCTGGTTAACGGGTGTTCCATCGGAATTGTAGGGCTTGGTGATAGGAGATGACAGCAATGCCCCCATGACTATTTGCCGGGAGCCATCCGTTGGGCTTCCAATGCTGTTGTTGTCGAGGGTATAGGAAGGGGCGAGGTTAAATCCGAGCTTCAGACCATCCACCGGTCGGAACTCGGTGTTGGCCCGGATGGAATATCGTTCATATCCTGTATTGATCACGATGCCCTGCTGCTTGAAATAACCGGCTACTATGCTGGTGGAAGATCTCTCCCGATAGTCGGAAATGGATATGTTATGGCTTTGCGTGGGCGCCGAACGGGTTACCTGTCCAAGCCAATCCGTCCCTTTCCCATATTGATCCGGATTAGCGTATTCGGCAGGCACGGTGGCAGTGCCTGTTTGAGGATTGATATATCCTTCATATTTAATCTTATCCTGAAAAAACTGGTTCATGAAGGTGGCAAGCTGATGGGCATTCATCATGGGAGGAACATGGCTTCGGTCCAGGGATGCCTGCGCATAATAACCATCATAACTTATCTGGGTCTTTCCGGCCCTGGCCTGTTTGGTAGTGATGAGTATGACGCCACTGGCGGCGCGGGAGCCATACAGCGCGGAGGCAGAGGCGTCCTTTAATATCGTGAAGCTTTCAATTTCGTTGGGGTTGATATAGTTGATGGGGTTTTGGTTGCCGATGGGAGATAAGGGCTGACCGTCTATCACCACCAATGGATAGTTCCCTGCATTGATGGAAACAGCGCCCCGGATCTGGATCTCCATGCCCTGACCCGGTTTACCCGTATTGATATTGGCCTGCACGCCCGCGAACTGGCCTTGTAATTGTTGCGCAAACTGACCTACCGGCTGATCCTTCACCTTGCTGGCACTCAGCTGCGAGATGGCGCCGGTGACGTTCGCCCGACTCTGTACGCCGTAGCTTACGATCACTACCTCGGAAAGGGCATTGTTTTTCACTGCCAGGCGAATCGAAATATTGGATTGATCATTGATCTTAACCTCTTTTGACTCGTATCCCACATAACTAAATATCAAGGTGCCACTCCTGCCGGGAACCGAGATCGCATATTCTCCATTGCCATCGGTGACGGAATTGACCTGCCCTCCCTTGAAACTAACGGTTACGCCCTGCAATGGCGTGCCATTAAGATCGGTGACCCTTCCTTTGATGATAATATCCTGCACGATCACCGGTGTAACCGGATCGTATTCTATGACAATGGATCTTTCCACAATGTGGAACTTCAGGGGCTTGTCCTTAAAACAAAGGCTCAATACGTCGCCGATGGCAGCATTTTTTACGTGTATGGTGACATTTTGGATATCTTTTAAAATGTCATGGTCAAAAATAAAATCATACCCTGTCTGTTTATGAATGTCATTCAACACCTTTCTCAGGGAGACATTATTCTCGCGCAGGCTGATCTGCTGGGCGTAAGTAGCCGCCCGGACCTGTAAAAGGCTTACCATTAATAGCAAAAACGTCAGTTTCATACTTAACCGGAATTGTTGGGTAATAAGACGCTTCTCTTTGTCACGACAAAGCTTAAAAAAAATCATAACTTTGATTTGTTAGGTTAATGACATTGTTAGATTCCAAGTGTAACATTAATTAACTCTGACCTTTCCAGGGGCGTGCCAGCGCTCCTGGTTTTTTTGAATCAATAGGAAAGGGAATAATACAGGAAAGGTGGGTTCTAAGGCATTACGACAATTTTTCTTTCGTCAAAAACAAAGTGGACGCTTTTGGTCAGCTCCATCAATTTCAGGACTTCGGAAATATTTCTATTCCGGGAGATGGAACCATCAAAGCTTTTGTTCTTCATGGATCTTGAATAGACCACCTCGATGTCATACCATCGGGCAAGCTTGCGCATAATGCTATGTATGTCTTCATTTACGAAGAGGAACTGTCCTTCTTTCCACGCTATTGCCTCTTCGCCTTCTGCCGCCATCACTTTAATTTTTTCATGATCCGACCAATCCGCCTGCTGCCCCGGAGTCAGCACTTTCTCATTGGCAGGGTTGGCGCGGTCCACCACTTTTACGGAACCTTCGAGCAAGGTAGTGGAGATCCTGTCTTCATCACCATAAGCCATGATATTGAAATGCGTACCCAGCACTTTGACATCCATTTTGCCATTTACGTTCACCACGAACGGTAATACTCGATTTTTAGCGACTTCAAAATAGGCTTCACCCGTCAGTCTCACCTGACGTTGGTCACCGGTGAACTCGATGGGGTATTCCAGGGAAGAGGCGGCGTTCAGCCATACATTGGTTCCATCAGGCAGCATGACCTTATACTGGCCTCCTACAGGGACGACGATCTTGTTAAGAGAAATTGAGCTTTCTGCGGGGACGGCGGAGGCATTCCTGCTGTAAACGATCTGTCCGTCATCCTTTTTGATCACCTCGTGGCCGCCCTGCCGGGCAAGCACACCTATTTTTGCCTGGTTCAAGGCCAGTTTTTGCCCGTCAGACAAGATCAGGTAGGCATTATTACCGCCGGGGCTGAAATCTTTGTTCGGCGCTGGCGCCTTAGCAACGACGGGCTCAGTATGACGAGGTCTTATTAAAAAAATCAGGCCAATCCCAACGAGCAGGATGACGCAGGCCGCTGTCAGGATCCTTCTTAATGGCAGCAGCCGTAACCGTCGGGCGACGCGTATTTCGGGTACGGGGGACCCTTCGGGCTGCCGGATAGCCAGCTCGATCTTCTCAAACAATTTATCTTCCAGTGAATGGATGGCTTCCAGTTCGTGGCTATCCCATTCCTGGTGGTCCTGGTAGCTTTCGTAAATACGCAGCAGGAGCGCTTCTTCTTCCGGGGAAGCTGTCCCTGCCAGGTATTTATCCAAAAGCTGTATAAATTCTCTTTTATTCACGATGCCACGTTTTAATACAGGAGTAAAAAATGAAGGGGATGTCCCATATGTCCGCCGGAAATTTGCAAACACTGAATGAACCAGCCGATGATCTTATTTGATCAGTATGATCAAAAGAATGATGATCGCCTGATCAATGCCTTCCCTTACATGATGCAGGGCGTGCGTCAGATGGTTCCGAACGGTGTTGGTAGATATCTTCAGCTTCCCGGCGATTTCTTTATGGGACAACTGTTCGTTGCGGCTGAGGATATAAACGTTCCTGCATTTGGGTGACAGCGTATCTACCACCGTGTTTATTTGAGATTGCAGCTCCTTGAATTCCAAAGCCCCGTACCCGGAATAACCGGCCAGAGCGCCCACCATTTCATCGACAATAGGTTCATATCTTTTGTTCTCCCGGAGCTTTCGGTATACTTCGTATCGTGTTGCCGCGGAAAGATAGGCTTGTAAGGAAGAGGTGATATTGAGGTCTTTTCTGCTGTTCCAGATCCGTATGAACAGCTCCTGTATAATGTCTTCGCAAGCTCCTTTATCCTTTAAAATATTGTAGGCCGAAATGTACAATGCTTTCCAGTGTAATTTGTATAACATTCCCATGGCGCCTGCGTCGTCATTCTTCAGGTTCCGAATTATTTCGGCGTCAAGGCTGCTTTCTCCGGCTTTCATATTCGAGACTTAACTACTTATTCTCTAAGATCGTGACATTTTCTTTGTTTTCCAAGCCCTTCGGGTGGCCGGTGATAATCAGCCGAGTTACTCAATAATAATAGGGGTCCCAGGTCTTCGCTTTGTAGAAAGCGGCCGAGCTTACGTTACGGGTGGCAACCTGCGCACCTGTAGATAAATCAAAAAAAGTGATGGTCCTGGTACACCAGCCATTGAGCGTACATCCGGCGTTGTCCATAATGGTCTCCACTATCTGGCCCTGGCCGGGCTGGTCGCTCAGGCCTTTGACAAAGGTGTTATAAGCGGCTCCCGGCAGGGGAGAGAATAATCCGGAGGATTTATTGAATATGTAAGTGCCGCCATTGGTCGACACCCACATTAGATTGCTATCGCTGGTATAGGCGGACAGGTCATGTCCCCATGGGGTGAATAATGAATAGGTGGCGACCAGGCTGAGCGTCGGGTTTGTCAGAGAAGGGCCTACGGTATATTTTCTCAGGGTATTGCCCAGCGCCCAGAGACAGTTGTGGCTTGCGTCCCATAAGACGGCATGCGCTGAGGGTAACGGATAGATGCTGCTCACCGTATGGTTGGGAGGAGGTTGAGATGAAGAAAATATCCGGATATAACCTTTTGATCCTGTGTCGGCATTGGCCACTATGCAATTGCCGGAGGGAAGGAGCTCTACTCCATGTAGCTGGACGCCGGATGGAAAACCGCAAGCCCATAGGTGTACCCCGCCGGGATAGGACGCGATGGTAGCGAGGCGGCCGGACGAGGCTATAATTACCTGCGAGCCTCCGAATACGGTGTTATTGCGCACTTTTACATCCGTCGGGTCGCTCCACAAAGGTATTTCGGTAGACGCGTTATAGCCCAATGCCGTGGTAGGCATCCAGGACCACTTGACATTGGAGGTCGTCCATGGATTATCGGCGGGGTCCCAGACATCCACTTTATGGTCAGCATCGTTGGTGGTGCTGACCCAGCAGCAGGTCGCGGCGCGGGGGGACGTCGTCGTTGCTGTTAGCGCCGGTTTTGCCTGTGCAGGAACCTTCTCGTTCTTTGAGCAGCCTGTGAGGCAAAAGACCACGGAAATACAGATGTACAGTTCCCTTGCCAGCGACTGGTGGGGACTGGATTGCGTTTTTTTCATGATGGCGGTAAGAGTTGGTTATTATGTAGAGTAAAAAAAGGGGGGGATGTCCCAGCAGGGATCCGTTATTTTTTTTGCAGGGAATGTTTTTTCTGGTCGCCCGGCTCACCGTACCAGCAAAAGCGTACCCTTTTGCACTATTTCCTTTCCATGCTGACTATGCAATTGGTATTGGGCATACCAGACAAAGGTGCCGGCTGGCTGCGGATGGCCGTTGAACATCCCATCCCATCCTTTGTTAGGATCCGAGGTCTGGAATACTCTTACACCCCAGCGGTCGTAAATGGCCATGTAGAATTTATCAAGCACAGTATAGACAATGGCCCTGTAGACATCGTTATTTCCGTCATTATTGGGGGTAAAGGCCCCCGGGAAGAAAATGCCAATGGGACATGCTTTGCCAATGACCGAAATTGTGTCCTTTGCAGTACAGCCTGCTGCATTCGTCACCTGCAGCCAGTATTGGCCGGGTGCGGCTATTGTAATAGCGGGTCCGGCCGAGCTATCGGACCATAGGTAGGAGCGGTAAATGCCGATGGCATTCAACTGCAGGGGCAGTTGTCCCTGGGAGCATATTTCAGCAGCCGGCTCCAGGAAATCTTTTGGATTTTCGTTGATACGCAGGATGCGGGCGGAGTCAGAAGTGGAACAACCATTCTGGTCGGTGACGCTCACCCAATAGATGCCAGGCAGACTGGTGTAAAGGACGGAATCGGAAGAGCCATCCTGCCAGAGGTAGTTGCTGAAGCCGCTACCTGCATTAAATATATACACGCTGTCGCGGCAAATAGATGTGTCGGGTCCGATATTAACGGATGGCTTGGGATACACTCCGATGGCGATGGTATCTCTCGATAAGCACAGGCCGATGGGATTGACGGCGGCGACCCAATAGTTCCCCTGGGTTTTGACCACGATCTGCTGCGAAATGTCGCCGGTGCTCCAGGCGTAAGATTGAAAACCGCTGCCGGCGTCCAGCACGATGCTATCTCCCGGGCAGATGCTGGCGGGGTTACCCAGGTCTATCGGGGTCGTAGTGAAGATCTGGACGATTATACTATCTTCCACTATCGCACAAGGATTGATGATCTTTCCGTATAACTTCACGGAGCCTGGTTGCTTAAATTGCAGTTGGATGGTCGAATCTGTCTGGGCAATAATATTGGCGTAGGTGTTGTCCACCGTCCATTGCACTGGTGAAACGCAGCCTGGGTCCCGGGTGGCCTTATAGGATATCGTATCACTGAAATTGCAAATGCTGTCTGAGCCGTTGAGCTTAAGGTCAACACATACGTTCACCGTTTGACAAAGCAAAGAATCTTTTGTCGCCGGGGTCGTTACAACGGGGTTGATGGTCAGACTGGGATCGAAGACGATGTCATATTGACCTGGCCAGCTATACAACAGGTCTGTCACCACTGGATTCCGGTTGGCCCCTGTAACAGCAACGTTGGTGCAACCGCCGGTTTGACCTGTCGCATCTGTTTTGATCAGTAAGAAATCAACATTACCGGTCTGATTGGTAGTAGCCAATCCCGCATAACCTCCATCGGGGGTTGGCATGATCCCTCCCATTATTTGTTGTCCCGGCTGCGGATATCTTCTCGACCATTCAATGGTTCCATCTTTTGCCACTTTTGTAAAATAGATATCCGCATTGGGGTCTGTTATCAATTCATCATTTTCGATAATGTAGCCGCCGTCGGATGTCGGGCGAAAGTAACCGTTCATCGTGTTCGGGGTCGTTCTCAACTCCTGGACGTAGATGATATTTCCATTAAAGTCGGTTTTCATTACGTTTTCATATGGATTGCTCAATCCAAACCCATCTGAATTGACGCCGCCGATGATGTATCCATCAGGTTGTAAGTAAATATTGCCCATCCGGTTCGTACGGTTGTCAAAATCCCAGCTCTTCAGCCAGGAGATTGTTCCGGTGGTCTCTTCGATCTTCATCAGGACCCCGTCGTAGCCTGTGAAGCTTTGGTAAAATGCCGTTACCACGAGCGAATCCTTGTCTTCGAGAATGCCGACGGATTCGTCGCTGCCTCCGGACTCGAATCCTTTTGCCCATAGCAGGTTCCCTGTAGCATCTGTACGAACCACCATGGCATCGACAACTCCCGGGGTATACTTATGATCACCGCAGAAAGCATAGCCTCCGTCGGCCGTTTGTATGAGGTCGAATAACCGATCGCCATTGGGGTTGCCATCCCCATATTTCTTTGACCATAACATATTACCGGCGGCGTCTATTTTGACGAGCCAGGCATCTCCGGCCGGATCTCCATAGGAAGTGGTATAACCGCCCAGGATATAGCCGCCATCGGATGTTTGTTTTCCCGTTCCGAATTCGTCATCACCGGGCCCACCGTAGGTCCTGGACCATTGGATAACCCCGAGGTTATCAAACTTTACTACATATCCGTCATAGCCTCCGTTGCCGAAACTATTCGTATAACCGTACATGAGGTACCCGCCATCGCTGGTGATCATAATATTAGCTGCATAATCATCAGAAAGGCCTCCATAGATCTTTTCAGCATTGGTCGTCGTACAGGGACCGGCCAGGGGGACATTCCGGCGCGGGGGGCGCTGGCCAAAAATAATGAACGGGAAAATAACAAGCAGGAAAAGGAGCAGTATTTTTACAGGCATAGGTTTAAACGGTTAACGGCAGGCTTCTCGTAATTCCGTTAAATATAAAAAAAAACGGGGATATTTCCCCGCTCGCGGATAGGCGAAATATTCAATGACTGTATTTTTGTATGAATGCCTTCAGTATTAACTCCAACTTCTCTCTCCAAACAGTGTCCGCCATTTCCAACGGCTTAGCTACCTGGGTCTTAGGTTGATTTGCCAGCGTCTTTTCCAGATCAGGCGAAAGGATCTCGCCGATCTGCATACTTGTATTATGTTCTGTCCCATGTTTGAGCCGCATCCCTTCTTTCGTGTCCGCTTTTTGGTTGTCTATGTCCATGATATTCATATATTCCTCAATGGACATGAAAATATTTTGCATGATCTTAAGCGCATCTGTTGTTTTCGGGCCGTCGACGATCCCCTTCCCGTCCTTGATCTTATACCAATCCGTCACATTCCTTGCCCAGGCAAACCGGAGGTTGGTCATTAATGCACGATCGGGGAGGCCTTCCGACAGGATCTTTGATAGCTGTTGCGCCAGGATGACCGCACTCTGTAGCTGAGGTTTAAAGCTCTTTTTTTGGCCTTCGACGGATTCCTCCGTAGTGAGTAGTCCAGCACCTATATGCCCAAATTCGTGCATGACGACTTCCTCCAGGGGAAGGGTCACTGGAGTAGGAACAACTTTTTTTCCCCCTAAACCCTTCAATTTTAGCCCGCTTACCATACCATCGTATAGTTTCCCTGAAAAAGGATCGTCCGTGTCGCTGCTGATGGTCTCGCAAAATTCCCTGGTGAACTGGCCCTTACGTGCTATCATCGTCTTCAACAAATGTTGATACACCATAACTACGATCTCACGTACGCGTTCGGGATTGTCCGCACACCAATCCGCCATGGGTTTGAACATCGTGATAAAGTCATCTACTCCTTTGAATTGGGTTGTATCTTTACTGGCATCTTTGTCCGCCTTGCCTCCGCTTAGTGCTGTGAAGATTATCGCCTTCACCTGCTCTGCATGTTCAATAAGTGTCTCTGGCGTGAATATCAGTTCATCCGATGCTTCGGCGGACACTGCTTTCAATGACCACCGGTCAATGCCGGTGCCTTTCTTTACATCACCTGTTAACTCCACCAGACCGAATGCCATAAAAGGCAGATCCTTTTCCCGTGCAGTTGTAGCCTCTCCCCCCACTTTATCATCCGAATGTTTATGCTCAGCTATTACGCCCCCTGCTTTGTCGATCTTGTCGTCTTTGAAAACACTGTCCCATACTTTGTTTCCTGCTATATCGATTCTTTTTTCGGGATCGTCGTCTTTGAACTCAGCCGGAAGTTTATTATTGATCCGGTTGAACCCTTTGGCTTGCATAACCAAAGCAGCGGGAGTCTCTGCATTTCCTTGCTTCGGAATCATGCGCTGGACATTGTTAGCCACTGCCCTGCTGTTTGTTTCGGTATTTGGTTGACGTTGTTTTTGCATTTCCGGCTATCTATCCCAATTTACGGAACTTTCAGCGCAGTTATACGCTCCTAATGGGATACTCCTATCATGTCCATTAGCAACTGATCCTTGTCTAACCCACGGCCTAGTTTGCCGGCTTCACGTCTTTTCCAGATTGGTCCTGGTGGGATATGAGGCAACTTTGTCTCATTAAATCACTTAAGATCAAGATCATGAACAGGAAAATAACAAAAGCCATCTACTGGACAGGAACAGGCCTCATTTCATTATGGTTCGGGGCAAGCGGATTCTTTGAGCTCACCGGGAACCCTATCGTGTGGGGCATCACCCGGCAACTGGGGTATCCGCCGCATTTCATCTACATTCTCGGTGTCGCCAAGCTTTCGGGTGTGGCCGTGCTTTTAACGCCCAACAGACTACTGCGGCTAAAGGAGTGGGTGATCGCCGGGATCTTCTTTGATATCATTTTTGCTTTCTTCTCCAAGATCAGTGTGCTGGGTTTTTCGGCCACCATCGACGCGATCATCGCATTTTCGATCATCTCTGTAACTTATATCATGTATCGTAAGCTCTATCCGGCCAGCTATCAGCCTGCGGTTGTCGCCTGATCATCCACTCATAAGGAAAAAGCCGTCTCATTTTTGAGACGGCTTTTTTTAGCACTATGCCTGTTGTGGTGTCATTCAGGGAAAGCCGGGCGGCAGCTTTTATCACTCCCGATCCGGGGTCCTGTATCATTCCAATTACTTCCCAATCCTGGGAATTGAACTCCCTGGGAACATCGATCTTTACTGCGCCTTTATTCTTGGTAAGTTCGAATGTGTGCAGATCGCGAACGATCTGGGTATGGGACAGGGTCCGTCCGGCGTTCTCGCCCCGCTCGACCTTGTTGATGGCGTGTTTTTGCACGACGGCGATGACGAGCTGGCCAGTGATGGGGTGGCCGGGGTTATCACCGGCAACCTGGTATTGCAGGTTGATCATGCCGGGCTGCTGTTGGCCATGGAGCTCCAGCGCTGCGGCAGCAGCATTGCCCAGTGATCCCTCCACAACGCGTCTGACCGCGGGGGCATCCGAGCCGACGAGTTCCGAGCGGCCGTTGACCACTAACTGAGGAGTGTAGACCTGGCTGGCAAGCCAGTTATGATACTGATACTGTCTTTGGGAGAAAGCCGGACTGCTGAATTTATCCATCCAGCCGAGGCGATTCCAATAGTCCACATGGTAGGCAAGCACATAAATGGGTTTATCGCCGGCTTCTTCCTGCACATGCGCCAGGAGATCGTCTGCTGCGGGGCAGCTGGAACATCCCTCCGAGGTAAATAGCTCCAGCACGGCAAATCCTTTTCCAGCGGAACTTTTCGGGGAGTCCTTTGGCTGATCGTGCTTCAACTTTGGCTCTTTTCCACGGGTGTTGCAACGAGCCACCATAAACAGGGTAGAAAAAACAAGTGCAAAAATGATACCTAACGAGGTCCTTCTAACGGATGTCATATGTGTAAGATTTGATGTACCTCAAAGGTATTCGGGCCAGGAGCCGGCCAGAGGGAGCAAACCGCCGAGACAGACAAGATCGACTGCCAACAGGGAATCGGGGCCTGTGAAGGTTCATCTTTTAAGGGGAATAGGCTATTGTCTGCTTCACGGACTGTTTTGTCCGGCTCAAGGGTTCCGAAACGCTCCATCTGGCGGAGGGCGATTAATTTTGAGGAGCAATTGAGCTATTAAAACAACATAATGAAATAACCATGGAAAGGAATACAAATTTTATTGTCCGCCACTATTTAAGCGCTGCCGCTCTCACCGCCTCTGTTATGATGTTTGCGGGAACAGCGTTGAAGGCCCAGGATGTCCGGGCTGACTTTGACCATGTAAAGCAGATCAAAGCCGGTGTCCTTAATGTAGGATATGCCGAGGTTGGCCCGGTGAATGGCGAGCCAGTCATCCTCCTCCACGGCTGGCCTTACGATATCCATAGTTATACTGAAGTGTCGGCCATACTGGCGGGGAAGGGTTACAGGGTCATTGTCCCTTATCTACGGGGTTATGGGACCACCGTTTTCCTGTCGCCGGAGACGCCCAGGAACGGTCAGCAATCCGCGCTGGCTGCGGATATCGTCGCCCTTATGGACGCCCTGAAGATCAAACAGGCTATCATCGGCGGATTCGACTGGGGGGCACGCACTGCGGACATCATCGCCGCCCTGTGGCCGGACAGATGCAAGGCCCTGGTTTCCGTCAGCGGCTACCTCATTGGAAGTCAACAGGCGAATAAAGCGCCACTTGCGCCGAAGGCCGAATTATCCTGGTGGTATCAGTTCTATTTTGCCACCGAGCGCGGTCAGGCAGGGTACGACGCCAATCGCCGGGAGTTCAATAAGCTTATCTGGCAGACGGCTTCCCCTGATTGGCATTTCGATGAAGTGACTTTTGAGCAATCGGCGAAGTCATTTGATAACCCCGATCACGTGGCCATCGTCATCCACAATTACCGGTGGCGGCTGGGACTTGCCGACGGAGAACGCTCTTACGATGAGATTGAAAAAAAGCTGGCGGCTGGCCCTGTTATCACCGTACCCACGGTTACACTCGAAGGTGATGCCAATGGCGCTCCTCATCCCGCCCCTTCGGCATATGCGGCAAAATTCAAAGGTCCCTATGTACACCATACCATCTCCGGCGGCATCGGGCACAACCTGCCGCAGGAGGCGCCGCAGGCTTTTGCGGATGCCATCATCGAAGCAAGGGGCATGATCAAATTATAAAGATGTAAAAAGATGAATATGCAAAATGTGCTAAAGATAATTTCCTAATTTAGTCATTTGATCATAAGCACCCGGCTCTATCATTCATGAGAACAACAACTTTCAGGATCTCCCGGACCGCCATTTGGGTCAGCTCCATCTTCCTGGGATTATTATCTTCTGTGCCGCAATTAGCGGCACATGATTTTAGTGCCGCCGAGGCAGCAGTAAATGCAGGGATTACCGCTGCATTCGCCCTGGTGATGTGGTATTTCAACATCTTCATGTTGTCCCGAAAGCCTGCCAAAGCGCGGAAGCAGACCCTCTCCTATTCCAATCTCTTAGGTACGCTGGCGTTCGGGCTTCTGGTGATGCTGGGGCTCGCCTGGATACAGCAATTAATCCTATCTCATATCAATTTCGGGTCGACCATGCTGATGGTGGAGGTCCGGGGGATCCTGATCAACCTGGTATTTTACATGTTCCTTCACCTGCTGCAGCAAAACTATGAGAATCAACATGTGAATATGGAACTGGAAAGGATCAGGCATGACAATCTCGGCGCTCAGTACGAACTGCTGAAACAGCAGGTCAATCCGCACTTTCTGTTCAACAGCCTGAATACTTTAAAGGCGATGGTCGAATCGGGCGACGAAGAGGCGGTGGATTTCATCCTCAAGCTATCCAATTTTTACCGGCACACACTGGAAAGCCGTAAACACGACCTTATCCATGTCCATGAAGAAATGGAGATCCTGCATGCTTATTTATTTTTACAAAAAGCCCGTTTTGACGATGGCATTTCGTTTTCGAGCGTACTAAGCGAGAGAACCCTGCAAACCCTGATCCCTCCTTTCACCCTGCAGCTGCTGGTGGAGAACTGCATCAAACACAATATTGTCTCACTTGAACATCCGCTGCGCATACGGATCTATGAAGATAAGGAGGAGATAGTTGTTGAGAACCCCATTCACCTGAAGAAAGGCGAAAACAATTCGCTCGGCGTGGGGCTCAAAAACATCGCGCATCGATACGGTCATTTACTAGACAAGCAAGTGACCATTGTCAACGACGACAAGGATTTTAAGGTAAAACTTCCCCTCATTTATGAAAATCATCATCATTGAAGACGAGATAAAGACGGCTAAATCGCTGGAGAATATCATTTTGGGCCTCAGGCCCGAGGCGAAGATCATCGGCAAATATCAAAGTGTGGCAGGCTCCGCAGAGGCCCTGTCGACGGGTAGCCAGCCGGACCTTATCTTTATGGATATCCAGCTTGCCGACGGGCTTTGCTTTGAGATCTTCAAATCCGTCAAGATCACCAGCCCTGTCGTCTTCTGCACAGCATTTGACGAATATTCGCTGGAAGCATTTAAGAACAATGGCGTGGATTATGTCTTGAAGCCGTTTTCAAAAGACGACATCAGGGAAGCCCTCGCAAAGGTGGATGAGCTAAAAAACTTTTTTCAGCAGAAATCCGTGCCGAACCTGGATGAGCTCCTGCTGAAACTCAATGCTCCTGCCGCCAAAACGAGCTTCCTGGTCTTCAGGAACCAAAAATACAGCACGGTGCAGGTGGAGGATATTGCATTCTTTTACATCAGATATGACGATACAGTAATTGTGTGCTTCGACAAGGAGAGCTATAGTGTGGGTAAGTCATTGGACCAGATAGCCAGTATCGTTTTGCCCAGGCAGTTCTTCCGGGTCAACAGGCAGTACCTGGTGAATTTCAAGGCCATCAAAGAGGTAGAGCCTTATTTCATGCGGAAGCTGTATGTGAAACTGGTCATAGATACGCCTGAGAAGTTGCTGATCAACAAAGAGAAGGCGCATGCCTTCCTTAGTTGGATGGAAGAAAGGTGATCGCCAGTTTCCTGCTCAATGCATCGATCAGCGCCTTTCCCTTATCGACATCGGCGGTGATCTTTTCTTCGTTGAAATCGCGCTCCCGGGTGAAAACTTTCAGGTGATCCTCCAACGCTTTCCACCATTGTCCCGCTTCCCCGGAGCGACCTGCCGCCAGGCCCTTCAGTATCCGGATCTTCTCATAATCCGCTATCCCTTCCCTCAGCTTCTCAAACCGGATGCAGCTGTTTGCTCCCGGATACACTAAAAAACAATCTCCCGCGGGCCAGCTGCCGAAGCGTGCATCCCTCACCGGGTCTTCGGGCCATGCCTCATAAGCCCAACGCAGGAACCCATTGTATCCGGCGGCCGCGGCATACCAGCTGATCCACCTGCCTTCCACCGGTGGCGAGAAAACGAAATTGTTTGGCCTGGCGGGATTGCAGCATACGTAATAGGTAGTGGTGGCGCCCCTTGCGGCGCGGGCCTTTACTTCTTCAGCACCGGACTCATTTCCGTACAGGAAGCAATAATCATCCAACAGGCCATCCAGCTCTTTATGCCAGTTACCTGCATAGGTGATCCGCCACCCTTTCCAATGTGCTTTGATCACCTTTATGGCAGCCAGGGTCTGGCTCATCTCACTTTCGTTGATGCCGATGTAGGCTCTGGACAACCAGCCCTTTTTTTCCAGGTGCGCCTTCAGCGCCGTAAGGAAGTCATTCCAGCGTGCAGTATAAATGTCCGAACCCGGAGCCCAGGTGGCATTTACAGCATTGCCGGTGGATTCATCCATATAGCGGAAACGGTCTCCCCAGGAAACAGGCGTGTACAAGGTAATGGCTTTGTCGACGCCCGCCTGCATGGCAAGGGATACGTATGTATCGAAAATGGTAAAGTCATACCGCCATTTGCCCTCCTTCCCTTTTATCCAGTCGATCATGCCGCCTTCGATCATATAGGAATTGTCGGCCCAGGGAGAATGCACGGCGTAGGTGGTGATGTATTTGCCGCCCGCGTCCGCATACAATTGCAGATGCTTCTTCAATAGGGCTTTATGCTCCTCTGACCACGGCTGCAGGTGGTTGCGCCAGGCGATGACCCAGGGGTTCTGCCACAGGTCCAGCCTGTACCGCCATTCACGTGGCGGCGGCAACACTTCAGGCTGGACTTCTATGCTTACCTGCAATTCTTTAGTGGCGTTGGTAGTGCTCACCCGAAAGACGCCTTTGTAGGTGCCGGGGCCTACTTCCCTGGGGACATTCACCGACAACCACACTGGCCGCACGGTCCGGCCGGGCAGCTGAAAACGTTCCAGCGGCTGGAACCTGTCAGGCATCAGATACCCGTTCTTGTAGGGGGAGGGGCCGCAGACGGCGTCATTTGCCCCGTAGGGGTAGTTGGATAAGACGTAACGGACAAGGTTCAATGTAATATGCTTACGGCTGATGGTCTTTCCATCTGCACTCTTCAGGTCAGCCGTGATAACCCGCACCTGTTCAAGGGTGTCCCGTGACCACACCAGCACCTCGGCATTCAGTCTTTCGCCTCTCCAGCCTGTAGTCTTCCATGTATCGGCCTCTTTCAATTCCGGCGCCTCTGTCCTGAACCAGGCCCGGTCCGTGGGCACAAAAGAGACATGCAATCCGCCTGGTTGTCCGGCCCATGCCTGCGGGCTAACCGGCGCGTCTAAAGCATATTCGGGCATGTAATGGGCATATTGTCCGGGCAGCAAGGCGGAATCCACCTCTCCCGGCCTTCGTTGTCCAAAAGTCGCCGCATGGAAAAATAAGAACAAAGTCGTTGCAATTTTTCTTACACGCATATGATCATGACTTTAAACCTGTCAATATATGAATTTTGCTGCACAATCAGGACCGGAATGCCAAGGGGGCCAGGGAAGTCTGTTTTTTAAAATAATTGGAAAAATTTGCCAGATCATCAAATCCCAATGTATAGGCAATGTCTGCTACGCTCCAATCTGTTTGCCTGAGCAGTATTTTGGCTTCCTGTATCATTCTTTTGCTGATGATCTCCGTGGTAGTGCTGCCAGTCACTTCTTTTAATACTTTGTTGAGATGATTGACGTGAACTGCAAGCCGGTCAGCATATTCCTTTGGCGTGCGTAAGCTTAGTCTTTGATGAGCAGACTCAAGGGGGAACTGCCGCTCCAGCAGCTCGATGAACAAAGAAGATATGCGCTGCGAAGCATTCTGGGCAGTGCTGAGCGCTGACATAGGCTGGAGCTTTTGTCCATAATGGATCAGCTCCAATACAAGATTGCGCAGCAGGTCGTACTTGAATTTATAATCCGCCGCAAGCTCTTTGTGCATTTTCCTGAAGATATATTCAACCTCTGTCACCTCCTGCGGAGCGAGCTGGAACACGGGTAAGCTACCCGGCTGGAATATGGGCATGTCCTCCAGGATGACGCCGGACCTTCCCGGCGAAAGGAAATCGGGGGTAAAAATGCAGAACATACCTGTCTGGTTCCCATCTGCCGGCAGCCAGTGATAAGGGATCTGGGGCGTTGCAAATAGCAAAGCCTGCTGCTGAACATCGATAACCTTATCCGCATATTCTACCCTGCTTTTGCCCCGTATCCAGCTTATCTTATAATATTTCCTCCGGCTATAAGGCATTGTCCGGCTACCCGAGGCCTTGTCGAACAGCTTTTCAGTCTCGAAAACATTAAAATGCCCTATTTCCTTTTCGATGCCTTCGGGCAGCGGGGCGGCACTTCTTTTGTAAAAGTCATTAAGGGAAGAATGATCAGGCATTGGGCTTGTAAAATTCAAAGGTAGCGCTAAAATTACAATTGCATTCCGCCAGATACCTCTATTCGCTGTCCATTCACCCAACGCGCCTCTTCCGTGCATAAGAAAGCGACCACACTGCCGATATCTTCAGCCACACCCGGTCTGCCCAGCGCCGTCATATTACTTACCACTTTTTTTAGCTGTTCATCGTTCCTAAGATGACCTCCCCCAAAATCCGTCATGATGGCTCCGGGAGCTATGGTGTTCGCCCTTATACTCCGTGCACCCAATTCCCTGGCCAGGTAGCGCGTGAAAACCTCTATTGCGCCCTTCATGGAGGCATAAGCCGAGGAACCGGGCACTGAGACACGAGTGAGGCCGGAAGATATGTTAACGATGCCACCGCCATCGTTGATAAGCGGCAGCATTTTTTGCGTCAGGAAGTAAACGCCTTTAAAATGGACGTTCAGCAGCTCGTCAAACTGCTCTTCGCTTACATCAGCTATAGGCGTATATCCGGCGATGCCCGCGTTGTTGACAAGATAATCTAAATGGGTAGCATGAAAGGTTGTGTGCAAAACATCCTGCAGCTGTGTGGTAAAAGCGCCAAAACTCTTTAAATCACCCGTATTGAGGCGGAGGCTGGCGGCTTTTTGCCCCCCTTGCCGGATCTGCCCTGCTACGCCCTCTGCATCCTGCACCTGGTTATTGTAGGTGAGGATGACATCTATTCCTTTTTCTGCGAGACGCAAAGCCATGTCTTTACCCAGCCCGCGGCTACCGCCAGTGACGAGAGCTATCTTATTTTTCTGTTCCATCGTGGATTGTTTTTATACCACAAAGATAGCGGGCAAAACAGGGCTGCTGTTTGTGGCAATCAATCCATTATTTGTAAAAATCAAATAATTGGCGACAATGCACGGGATAGGCAGCCTTGCGCCGGATGCCCAAAGCCCCCCGGATCATATAATTATGAATCCCTATCTTTGTCATCGACCGACCTGCTATTACATTCGGGCAATGAACCTTACTCTCTGAAGGCAGCAGCATCGCTAACAAGTTTGCCATTCCTTGCTTAAAAAACCGCCTTATACACAAGTTATGGTGAGAGTTTTTTTAGTTGCCTGTGTACTATTATTGTTCTCAGTCCAACCATTAAAAGCCCAGGACGAACCCATCCATTCCATTGACGAATTGAGCACTCTTCTGCAAAAAAGCAACGCCGATACAGCACGTATCGATCTATTGCTTGAAGCAGCGCTTGTTTATGTGCTGAAGCCCGGAGAGGAAAAGCATGATCTCGACAGTGCTTTGTTCTTTACCACCGAAGCAATGAATATATCCAACAGGCTGAATTTGCCAGTATGGCAAGCCCGCTGCTTTTATGTGTATTCGCAGGTGTACCGGGAAAGCCATCAAAAGGAGAAGGGGAAAAGCTATATAGAAAGGGCTATCCCCCTTTTTGCAAAATATGGCCGGAAGGAAAGGCTGGGAGATGCCTATTTTGAACTGCAGCTTTATTACAATTTGTTTTCAGACAGCGAGTTTGTCATCAAGGTGAAATATGCCGAGCAGGCGGAGCGACTGTACGAGCAGGCAGGGAACAAGCTGAAACAGGCCACTATGTTAAAGCATCTGGGCGATTTTTACCAGATAAATGAAAAAGATAGTATTGCACTGAAAGATCTGCATAAATCGCTGGATATTTTCCAGTCAGTGCATTACCCCAAAGTGGAGGGTGTATATGACCTGATCGGCTATATTCTATTCAATGAGGGCGATTTCCACCAGGCATTGAAATATGGACTGCTGGCGTTGCAAACTGCTGAAAGCGTAAAAGCAGACAGCCGTGAATTAAGCACTATTTATAACCGGCTTGGCCTCATTTATTACCGTCTGACCCAATACCAGGAAGCAGATCATTGCTTTACCCATGCCTTTTCCATTGCTGTCGGGAATAAAGACACATTGGGTGCGCGTGTGATCGTTCCCAATGTAATGAATACCTTGTTACGGCTGGAGAAACAACAGGAGCTGCTTACTTTCCTTCAGCATGCCAAATTTTTATATGACAAGGAACCTATACGGGATAAGGCAATTTATAATTCCACGTATACACAGGCATACCTGCTCACCGGCAATTATAAAAAGGCTGAACCTTATGTAAGGGAATTGCTCCGGCTGGCGAGCGATAGTCCTGATGTCCCTTTGCTCAGGAATCTGCACAGGGCAGTCATTCCCTTTTACCTGGCCTCAGGGCAGTATCATGAAATGTATAAATATCTGCCAGTCAATGATAGTATCTGCAGAAGATATCATATTATCTCCGGCCTGGTGGAAAACTCCCTATGGTGGTTCAAAGCGGATTCTGCTTTGAGGGATTATGTGTCCGCCATTGTACATTATAAGCAGTATAAAGAAGCCAGTGATTCTTCACTCCGTCTGACCACCAGCCAGCAGATCAATCAGCTCCTGATCCAATATGAAAGTATCAAAAAAGACCAGGCAATCGCCTCAAAAGAAAGCAACATCCTGTTGCTTACCAACCAGGCGAAACTACAGCAGGAGCAGCTGCGACGGACAAGGGTCGTCAGGAATCTGACTTTCAGCCTGATAGCATTGTTGCTTGTGATTGTAGGATTGTTGTTCAATGGTTACCGGACAAATCAACGCGGGAACAGGAAACTTCAGCTGCAGCAGCGCGAAATAAATGATAAAAATACTTCCTTACAGCATCTCGTTCACCAGAAGGAAAAGCTGCTGGTTGAAAAAGAGTGGCTATTGAAGGAAGTGCATCACCGTGTTAAAAACAACATGCAGATCGTGATGAGCCTGCTGAATACCCAATCTGCTTACCTGGAAAGCGATGCCCTTACGGCCATTAAAGAGAGCCAGCACCGCATGCAGGCCATGTCATTAATACACCAGAAATTATACCAGGCAGATAATGTAGCACTTATCAATATGCCATCCTATATTCGCGAACTGACGGGTTTTCTGAGAGAAAGTTATGATTCGGGCCGTTACATCCAGTGCAACCTGGACCTGGAGGAAATTAACCTGGATGTTTCACAGGCAGTGCCGGTGGGTTTGATCCTCAACGAAGCCATTACCAATGTGATCAAATATGCCTTCCCCGGCAGGCAAAGGGGAACAATCGATGTAGTTATGAAAAAAGTAGCCGGGAGCGGGATCCTGCTTAGCATCAGCGATAATGGGATTGGATTGCCCACCGGCCCCGGCGCCGGAAAGAAGTATTCATTTGGCATGAACCTTATCCGGGGTCTGACGGGACAGCTGGGAGGGACGATAAATATCGTATCAGACAATGGATTATGCGTACAAATAGCGTTCCCACTTAGTACCGTGATGAAGCCTGCCCCAGAAAATGAACTATCAATGACAATCTAGGAATTGTTTATGAATAAAGAGATATTAATCGTAGAAGATGAGTTTGTCGTAGCCCATGATCTCCAGCTGACATTGGAAAAAGCAGGTTATATTGTTTGTGGCATTGCGGCTTCAGTAAATGAGGCAAGGGAAATACTCAAAAAGGAAAAACCATCGCTTGCTTTATTGGACATCCAGCTCAGAGGAAAACTGGATGGTATTGCCCTTGCAAAGGAATTGAAAGAAAGCAATATTGGATTTGTATACCTTTCGGCAAATTCAAATCAGCAAATACTTGAAGCCGCAAAAGCTACGGAGCCCTATGGCTTTCTGGTAAAACCCTATCGTGAAAAAGACCTGCTTGTAACGCTTGACATAGCCCGTTACAGGCAGGAATATGGGGTAGAGTCCAGGATCAGGCGCGAGAATTACCTGCATCACCAGCTTACCGACATCATAGAAGAGCAGACTGATTGGGAGACTAAATTCATGCGTGTTGCCAGGGCTATTCAACCATATATCCCCTTCGATTATATTGCTGCCATAAAAAGGGCTGATGACCTGCTGTACTACGGGACCAGCTATTTGCGTATCGGGTTCGATGAATACCAACTGATAAGAACCGATGAATTGCTGACCATCACCGGGTTGAAAGCCGATGAGCTTCATAAGATACTGGCAGCTTCTCCTTCCAATAACAAGGCAACCTGGTACAATGGCCCCGACTTTCAAAGTATTTGCGGGCTCAACCCAATGAAAAAGCTCCTTGCCGACACTTTTCAGCTGGCATCCAACCTTATGATACCCGTGCTGCCGGCCAACGGGGGGATATTTGTTTTTTCTTTTTACAGCCGTCGCAGCGATGCGTACAACCAGGAACACCTCTCTTTGCTTTTCCGGCTGCAGCAGCTGCTGACGATCGCCCTGGACAGCGTATCAACCTTAAGTATCGAAGTGCCGGGTAAAAAAACAGAAAGCGAGGGAGGCATTTCTTCAAAAGGACCAGCCAGCGCTCCCGTATTTGATCGTATAATAGGCAACAGCGTTACCCTCTTGAATGTGCTGGATGCAGTGGCCCAGGTAGCTCCCCTGGATACATCTGTATTGATATTAGGAGAAAGCGGCACAGGCAAAGAGAGAATTGCCGATTGCATCCATCAGAACTCTTTTTGTAAAGACAAGTCATTTGTGAAGGTGAACTGCGGTGCATTGCCTGCCACTTTAATAGAGTCCGAATTATTTGGCCACGAAAAAGGCTCTTTTACAGGTGCGCTGGACAAGCGGATAGGAAAATTTGAACTGGCTGAAGGCGGAACCATATTCCTGGACGAGATTGGGGAAATGCCCCTGGAAATGCAGGTTAAATTACTGAGGGTATTGCAGGAAAAGGAAATTGAGCGAATAGGCGGCCGGCAACCAATCAAGGTAAATGTCCGAATCATCGCCGCCACCAACAGAAACCTGGAAAAAGAAGTGGCGGAAGGAAGGTTTCGCCTTGATCTGTATTACAGATTGAATGTATTTCCTATCACGCTGCCGCCACTGCGCGACCGAATAGAGGACCTTGCACAATTATCCGAATTCTTTGCTTCCAGGTGCTTTTCAAGGTTTAATAAATCTTATCATGGTATAAGCCCCCGTATGATGCAGGAAATGGAGGCTTATGACTGGCCTGGTAATATTCGGGAGCTGGAAAATATCATAGAACAAGCCGTCATCATGAATGACGGGCGGTCGGAATTGGCGTTAAAGCGCCCCTTGCCCGGCAGGACTATTATGTATGCAAGTCCTGGTAAAAATGAAAATACCAGTCCCTCCATCAGATCGCTGGATGATATTAGGAACATCCAAAAACAAGCCGAGGTGGAATACCTTTCTTCCATCCTGCAAAAAACCAAGGGCCGCATCAGGGGAAAAGGAGGAGCCGCAGAGCTTTTAAATCAAAAACCTACCACATTGGAATCACGGCTGGCAAAACTGGGCATTAAAAAAGAGGATTTTTCCTAAAATATGTCCGGCGCTCCGATAATTTCGGAGCCAACGCCTTCATACTCCGAAATTTTCGGAGCCTTCCCGCAAAACAGGAAATGAGGAACTTTTTGTTAATTCTTCCAACTCATTTATTAGCATACTGTTGTACTGTCCGATATTATTTTTTTCGATCCCTCTCCAATGTGGCATATTAATCGAACTGTTACCGGCAAAACATCCATTATGCTGAAACAATACCATTCCACAAGCGCTTTTGAGATCCAGGCTCTAAAAAATGGAGAAAATAATGCAACTGCTATCAAGGAATTGTTCAGGATCATCTGGATAAAGGAAGGTGCCGGCACTTTAAGCGTTGACATGCATACGCACACCATTAGCAGCAATTGCATTTATTGTATAAAGCCTGGCCAGGTAATGAAATTTGAGCCGGAGGGGGAGACGGACGGATATTCACTTTCTTTTTCGCCTGAATTCCTGGCAATGGCAGGCGTTCATACAGAGCCTTTGCAATACGCCTCCTTTTCTCATCCGCTCTCGCCTTTTTCCATCGTAAAAGTGGAGAACAGCCTGGAAATGCTGGAGGTGGCTGAAAAAATGATCAGGGAATTTTCAAATGCCTACCCCGGTAAAGTTGAAATCCTGAGGGGACTGCTGAAAATATTCCTGGTATATCTGAACAGGCTACAGGAGGAACCCCAGCCAACACTCTCCCATCTGCATCAATCAGGGCTTGCTTCAAGATTCTTCAGCCTTCTTGAAAAAGACTTTATCAATAGAAAAATGGTATCCGATTATGCGCAGGACCTTTCGGTGACTCCCAACTATTTAAATGAAATAGTAAAACGGGCTTCAGGATTTCCGGCAAGCTTTCACATCCGGCAACGCATTATCCTCGAAGCAAAACGTAAAGCGGCTTATGTACGGACAAGCATGAAAGAAATTGCCTATGACCTGGGCTTCGACGATATTTCTCATTTCAGCAAATACTTCAAAAAAGCTTCGGGCATCAGTTTCTCTGATTTCAGAAAGGAAATTTCACAGCAATTCAGTTTTGCCAGTTGATCCCTGACAGCTATTTTTTTGCCATTCACCTCCATGATCCGTCGATTTATCCTAAAAAAACTTTATGAACTATAGAATAGCTGGCTTGCATCATATTACCGCCATTGCAACATCTGTACAACGGAACTATGAATTCTACACAAAATTGCTCGGTCTCAGGTTAGTAAAGAAAACGGTGAATATGGATGACCCGGGGGCATATCATCTGTACTATGGAAATAAGACAGGCGATCCGGGCACCATCCTTAGTATCCTCCCCTGGGAAAATATTGGCCCCGGATATGAAGGTACGGGCATGGCCACGGAGATCAGCTTTTCCGTGCCGCCCGGCAGCCTGGAGGCATGGAAGGAAAGACTTCAACAATTCAATCCCAGGACCGGCGACAAAAACGAGGGATTCGGAGAGGAAGTCCTGCACTGCAGCGATCCTGATGGTCTGAAATTTAACCTGGTCGTACCCGGCAGAGAAGATGCAAGGCAGGGATGGCATGGGGGAGAAGTGCCTGAAGCGATGGCTGTAAAGGGTCTCCATAGTATATCGCTGATGGTGCAGGACACAGCACAAACAGCGCAAATCCTCACCGGCATTTTTGGCTATACCCTCGCGCAGCGGAAAGGCAACAAAAGCCGTTTTGTTACTGATGCGGCTATGGATGCGAATATTATTGACCTGGTTGAAATGCCTGATGGTCCCATCGGATATGTAGCCGGCGGCACTGTGCACCATGTTTCTTTTCGTGTGAATAGTGATGAGGCCCTGACCATTTTTCGTGGAAGGCTTCTTTCACAAGGACTCAGTATAACTCCTAAGACCGACGTTACTTATTTTTCTTCGTTCTATTTCAGGGAGCCCGGAGGCGCCTTGTTTGAGCTGGCATCAGATAAGCCCGGTCTTACTGTGGATGAAACGGTGGAAGAACTGGGCTCACAACTGAAGCTACCGGCCCGTCTTGAATACATGAGAAACAGGTTGGAGGGTATCCTGCCGCCTTTGTCCAGATAGTCTCCCGCAAGCGTGCATTCCCGATGAAGGATACCCCAGGTGCCATCATTTGTCAATTGCTTCCCCTATTCTCCTTCCTTAGATTTGTAAGGATCTAATGAGTGATCTACATCACAGTTGTGCCGGCTGTTATTAAATGTGATGCAGGTCACGCGATCCTTCCCCGTTCCCGTCGTTACTTTGTGTTGTCAATCAGAATGAATAAGTAAAAAGTCTGAACATGAAAGCCATTATTATATTATTATCCATCTTTCTCACCCTAACGACGGCGGCACAGATCTCGCCGGCAAAAAATTATAAGAACATGAAAAATTACAGCATTGACTCCGCAGCGATCGCAGGAGTCCTGAACAACGCCTATTTTAAGGGTATTTATGAAGGAGATGTCGCCCTGCTGGGGAGCATTTACTATGAAGGCACCTTGCTCTTTGGAGACGTCAAAGGGCAGCCTTACTATAAGACGCTGGCCCAATACCTGGAAGGCGTCAAAAATCGTCAAAGTCCGAAGGACTCCGGCAAGCCTTTCAGCGGAGATATCATCGCTATCGAGATCGTCAACTCTATTGCGGTGGCGAAGGTGCAGGTGAAGATGTACGACTTTTTCTACTTCGAGCTGCTGTCCTTCCATAAATTCAATGAAAAATGGCTTATCGTCAATAAAATGATATCCGATGTCCAACAATAAAGTCTGGTATGTCACCGGGGCGTCCCAGGGATTGGGACTGTCCCTCGTCAAACAGCTGCTTGCCGCCGGCTATCGTGTAGCCGCCACGTCAAGGTCCGCCACCGGGCTGCAAAAGTCTGCCGGCACGACCCGTCCGGACCAGTTTCTTCCGCTGGGCGTGGATCTTACCAGCCCCGACTCTATCCGCAACTCAATAGAACAAACCATTGCCGCCTTTGGCGCCGTCGACGTCGTCGTCAACAATGCAGGGTACGGGATGGAAGGCACAGTAGAAGAAATGGAAGAAGAAGAGGTCCGGGCTATCTTCGAGATCAATGTGCTGGCCACTATCAACGTAACGAAATACGTCCTCCCCTACCTGCGGAAGCAACGGTCCGGGCATATCATCAATATCTCCTCGGTGGCCGGATTTGCCGGCGCCCCGGGCTGGTCTATTTACTCCGCTACCAAGTCCGCCGTCATAGCCTTCTCTGAAGTGCTGGCCCTGGATGTCCAGGAGCTTGGGATCAAAGTGACCGTCATAGGTCCTTCAGGCTTCCGCACCGGCTTTCTCACGAAAAATTCCCTTGTATCCGTGGAAAGCCAGATAGCAGACTACCAATCCGTCACCAGCACTCATCTCCGCTATGCCGCGTCGGACGGCAAGCAGGACGGCGACCCCGAAAAAGCCGCGGCCGTGTTCATAAGGATTGCGGAAAGCCCCGACCCTCCCCTACACCTCTGGCTGGGCGCCAACGCCTTTGACAGGGCAAGCGAAAAGATCGCATCCCTGGGCGAAGAAATTAAAAAATGGAAGGACCTCTCCCTCTCCGCGGAATTTATCACCCATAAAAAATAAATAAGATGGAAGCACAATCTTTTTTACAAGTCAACAGCTGGAGCTATCCGGATGACCAGCTGACAAAGCCTACTTCGCGGGTGGGCAAAAAAAGCTTTCTTGTCTTCAGGAACAACCGGTATCTCACTGTCTCTACCGATACAATCGCTTTTTTCTATGTGAAGAATGAATATTCGATCATTGTATGTTTCGACCTGCAGGAATATATAGTAAACTACTCACTGGAATATATCCAGAACACTTTACCCGAACTGAAATTCTTCAGGTTAAACCGTCAGTACCTGATCAACTTCAATGCAGTAAAAGAGGTGGAGCATTACTTTGCCCGAAAGCTCCTGGTGAAGCTTATTATTCCCGTCGCTGAAAAAATGGTGGTATCAAAAGAAAAAGCCAGCACCTTTTTGCACTGGCTTGCGAACAGGTGACCTGCCAATCGTCAATCAAACAAAAAAAATAAAAAACATAAAAAATGGAAACGAAAAGTTTTAAGATCGACTCTGCCAAGAGCTCTATCGAATGGGTCGGCAAAAAAGTAACCGGTGCACACAATGGTACTGTCAACATTGCTGATGGTCTTCTTACATTCAATGATGGCAAGCTCACCGGTGGTAAGTTCACCATCGACACGACCTCCATCAGGATCCTGGATATCACCGACCTCAATACCAACGCCCAGTTCGCCGGGCACCTGGCTTCGGAGGATTTCTTCGGCATCGAGCAATATCCCACGGCAACCCTGGAGATCACCAGCGTGTCGCAGGAATCCGATGGTATTTATCATGTAGCCGGGAACCTAACCATCAAAGGCATTAGCCATCCCATCGAATTCGATGCGGAAGTAGGCGGGATTGATGGCGATACACTGCAGGCTTCCGCCAAGCTGATCGTCGACCGCACTAAATACGGCATGCGGTTTCGCAGCGGGAACTTCTTCAAAGATCTCGGCGATACCCTCATTTTCAATGACTTCACCTTACATGTCCTCGTGACCGCCAAGGCGGCTTAAGCAGGGCATCTCAAGAAACATTTATCACTTTTAAAGTCTTTTACCATGCCATACGTCAAAATTGAGATTACCCGCGAAGGCACTACCCGCGAACAAAAGGCCACCCTGATCAAGGGGGTGACCGATCTCATCAGCGATACACTCAACAAGGACCCCCAGCTCACTTTTGTGGTCATCCAGGAATACGACCTGGATGACTGGGGTTATGCTGGTGAACTGGTCTCGGACCTTCGTAAAAAAGGGATCACCGCCGAAAGAAAAAAGTAAATAAGATCAGTGAGCCATGTTAAAAAAACTTACCTATATGACCCTCGCTGCATTACTCGCCGGCATCGCCTGGGCAATGCCCGGTAAAGACAAGCTGCCTTCTTTCAGCGGCGCCACCCAATGGCTGAATTCAAAACCTTTGACGACAGCGGACCTTCGAGGCAAGGTCGTCCTGGTCGAGTTCTGGACTTACACCTGTATCAACTGGCGGCGCACCCTTCCCTATGTCCGGGCCTGGGCCGAAAAATACAAAGATCAGGGACTGGTGGTGATCGGTGTGCATACCCCGGAGTTCTCCTTCGAGAAAGAGGTCGACAACGTCCGGTGGGCTGCGAAAGACATGAAGATCGGCTTCCCCATCGCCATGGACAATAACTATGCGGTATGGAACGCTTTCCGGAACGAATACTGGCCGGCCCTTTATTTTGTCGATGCAAAGGGTCAGATCCGGCATCACCAGTTCGGCGAAGGCAGCTACGAACAGTCGGAAAAGGTGATCCAGCAGTTGCTGGCCGAGGCCGGGGTCAAGGGCGTCAGCAATGAGCCGGTGCCGGTGGATGCTAGCGGCGCCGAAGCCGCCGCCGATCTGAGCACGCTGGGATCTGCAGAAAATTTTCTGGGTTATGAGCGTACCGTGGATTTTGCATCTCCCGGCGGCGCCAAAGAAGACCGGCGTCAGGTGTATACCGTCCCTGCGAGATTGCGGCTCAACCAATGGGCCCTTGCAGGCAACTGGACCATGGGAAGAGAAGGTAATGTGTTGAATGAAGGCAACGGGCGGCTTGTTTACCGCTTTCACGCCCGCGATGTCAACCTCATCATGGGGCCGGCCGTGCAGGGGACTACTTTGAGGTATCGTGTGCTCATCGACGGAAAGGCCCCGGGCGCGGCTCATGGAGTCGACGTTGACGGCGAGGGCAACGGCACGGTGACCGGACAGCGGATGTACCAGGTCATCCGGCAACCTGCGCCCATCACTGACCGGGAATTCGAGATAGAGTTTTCGGACCCTGGAGTAGCCGTTTTTGACTTCACCTTCGGCTAAATAAATAATAATCATCTTAAAAACTAAAGCAATGGAACACACGCATGCGCATGCAACGTCTAAGACAAAAGTATTATACACGGCCAAGACCCATACGACTGGCGGACGTGAACACGGCGTCTCCCGAAGCTCGGATGGTCATTTGGATATTAAGCTGTCCACACCCGGCACCGATGGGATCGGCACCAACCCTGAACAATTATTTGCCGCCGGCTGGTCTGCCTGTTTTGAAGGAGCAATGGGTATCGCGGCCCGTAAAATGAAGGTTGAACTACCGGAGAACATGGCCATTGACGCAGAAGTAGACCTTTTGCTGACGGGGGTGGATTTTTCGATCCAGGCGCGGCTTAACGTCAGCCTGCCGGGTTTGGACCGCGAGACCGCCCAGGCCCTCGTGGACGCAGGGCACAAGACCTGCCCTTATTCCAAGGCTATACGCGGCAACGTCGATGTCGAGACCAATATCATCGTTTGATCACTTACCGCCAGGCCCTGGTGGGGCCTGGTCTAAAATTGCAAGCACCTAAAATTCATTAAAATGTATCTTGAAAATCAAAGTCGACGCCACTTTCTCGGCACGGCGGCCACAGCGGCAATTACACTCACCGGCGCACAATTAGGCATCCTGGACACCGTAGCCGCACAAGCAGGAACGGGCAAACCCGGGGACGCATCAACCATCAAATCCGCCGCTGATCCGTCGTTCGGTCCTCTGAAGCAGATCGATGCCGGCGTATTGAATATCGGCTATGCCGAAGCCGGCCCGGCCAACGGTCCAGTGGTCATCCTTCTCCATGGCTGGCCCTACGATATCCACAGCTATGCTGATGTTGCCCCCTTGCTGGCGTCAAAGGGCTATAGGGTGATCATCCCCTACCTGCGCGGCTATGGCACGACCCGGTTCCTTTCACCTGAAACCTTCCGGAACGGTCAACAAGCCGCGCTTGCCCTCGATACCATCGCCTTGATGGATGCCTTGAAGATCGAAAAAGCCATCATTGCCGGATTTGATTGGGGCGCAAGGACGGCTGATATCCTTGCAGCACTCTGGCCCGAACGCTGCAAAGCCCTTGTTGCCGTGAGCGGGTATATCATCGTCAACCTGGAAGCCAATGCAAAGCCATTGCCGCCAAAGGCTGAATTAGGATGGTGGTACCAGTATTATTTTGCCACTGAGCGCGGCCGTCTCGGCTACGATGCCAACCGCCACGATTTTGCCAAGCTTATCTGGACCATCGCCTCGCCAACATGGAAGTTCGATGATGCGACTTTCGAGCGCATCGCGGCCGCGTTCAATAACCCTGATCATGTTGCCATCGTGATCCATAATTACCGCTGGCGCCTCAGCCTGGCGAAAGGCGATCCACAATACGACGATCTGGAAAAAAAGCTGAGCGAAATGCCTGTCATCACCGTGCCAACCATTACCATTGCCAGTGATTTCGATGGCGCAGCTGCGGACGGGAAATCGTATGCCGGGAAATTTTCGGGGAAATATTCGCACCGGATCCTACCAGGCATCGGTCACAACGTACCGCAGGAAGCGCCAAAAGCGTTTGCCGATGCGGTCATCGAAGTTGATGGATTCTAGTTGTCAACGGTTGACCAGCTCACTTGGGGAATATCCAAAATATTTTTTAAAAGCATAGGAGAAATGTGATAAATTCTCAAATCCTACTTCATAATATATCTCCGAGGGTTTGCCGTGCTTTTCTGAAAGTTCATAATGGGCCAATTCCAATCGTCGCTCCATCAGCCATGCCTGCGGGTTCTTCTTATATATCTTTTTAAAATCCCTTCTAAAAGTAGACAGGCTCCGTCCTGTCAGATAGCAGAACTTCTCCATTGTCATATTGAACTTAAAATTTCGTTCCATAAAATCCGTAAGATCAATTTTGCCGGGTTCTTCGAAATTGGCAAGTAAACTATCCATATCCTTATCAATGGCTCTTAGAACGCTGATAGCCTCTTCAATTTTTATATCAGCGATATTTTCGGGCAGGCCTTCGGACAGATCGAAATAAGGGATGAGTGAGGCCAGGCAGCTTTCCAGCAAAGGATGTTTAGAGAATTTACGCAGCTTTTGACCAGGCGATGGCTTTCCGACGGCTTTATGCCTGGTGTAGTAATTTTTCAGCCGCTCTTTCGTAAGATGCATGGCGACCGTCTTATGTGGCTGCCCGTCCTTGGGATAATTGATAATGGTTGCCAATTGATTTCTGGGGATCAGGAAGATGTCGCCTGTCCCAAAAGTGTAGGTGGCATCATTTTGCACAATTTTTGTTTCCCCCGAGATAAACCAGACCAGTATATGTTGCTCGAACATTACTTCTGTCTTAAATAACTTACCATCGTAGTTTGACAGCTTAATATCAGGGGTAATATATTGGCTCTTGAATTCCATTCGATCGTGACACAAATATAAAATAAAATTACCCTGGCAATAAAACGCCTGTCATATGCTCGCTCAAAGCCCATAGCTTTTTTGCATTTCTTTCGTCCAGTGAATAGGATCTTACGCCGTGCAAGGTCATTGGATCATCATATTTGTGTTCAATGCTCCCTTCATCTAATTCAGCGATGTCCGCGTTTTCACAATAAACGCCTCCGATGTCTTTTAGCTGCGGGCTGGTGGCGCACCAGATCGTGGTCGCGGCACCCTGCGCCACATTCTTCAATTTTGCAGCCACTTCGGGATAAATGTCCCCATTGGCATCCTGCAGGCCCATTTGCTGAAATAAGCCTGCTGGCGCGTCACGCCCCAGTTCTGTCCCATAGACGGAACCCGGATGCAGACTAAAAGCGCGTATTCCAAAGTTTGCACCGCGCCGGTCCAGCTCCACCGCAAAGAGATTATTGGCTGTTTTGGACTGGCCGTATCCCTGCAAAGTTTCATAGTCCCGGTGCAGGAAATTCGGGTCCTCGAAATTGAACGGCGCCATCTGGTGGCCGTAAGAAGAGACGTTCACTACCCTTGCGCCCTGGGCTTTTTTCAAGGCGGGCCAAAGCCTGGCCGTAAGATGAAAATGCCCTAAGTGATTAGTGGCAAGCTGAGATTCGTAGCCTCGTTTATCGCGGCGCAAGGGAACCCACATTATACCTGCGTTATTGATCAATAAATGCAACGGCTCTCCGGTCGCCAGGAAATCAACCGCCAGCAGATCGATCGATCCCGGGTCCATCAGATCCATCTGCCTGATAAGTACGTTTTCAAGTCCTGCCAGATTCTTTTCGGCCTTATGTATATCCCGTGCCGGCACGACCACCTTTGCTCCCGCCCTGACAAAGGTCTTAACCGTTTCCAAGCCTATTCCTGCATGACCACCCGTAACTAACGCTATTTTTCCTGTAAGATCGATGCCTTCTATAATATCGCTTGCCGTCGACCGATAACCAAATCCCGATCCGATGGGCTTTTGCAGTAGACCATTATAGTTGGCCTGAATTTTCCCTTTCATTCCAATTGAATTTAATACATCAAAATTAGAGGGGTGCATCGTAACAAGGTTTGTTTAAAACGTCAAATTACTTTGTTCATAGCGTCATTTCAGTCTGTCCGGGACCTTTACCGGCGTGCAATCCAAGCGGCGTAGTGCTCCAGCGGTCATTCCATCACTTTTTTACCAACGGGCCTCTTCCTTGCCAATTGCCGGGGCAGCCACCGAACCTGCAGCCAACGTCTCACGGGCTCGTCATAGCGCTTCAGGCTGACGTAAGCGATCACCACGGCAGACACAAATGTAGCCAGGGCGTAAGGGAATGCATGGCGGAACCCAACGCCTTTATGATCGCTGACCCATCCGGTGTAGATATAGATGAGTGGATAATGTGTGATATAAATGGGATATGAAATATCTCCGAAAAATTTACACACACGGGCGCCGGCCTTGCCAGTCATTTCACCACTTGCGCCCAGGTAAACGATCAGTGGAAACACCAGTATGATGACCAGCGATTCATACAGTCCATTCATCCATACATGCTTCTCTCCTCCTATCCTGGGCATTGCCAGGACGATCACCAGCAACAGGCTACACCATAAGAAAGCATGGCTGATCCGGGTCAGCTTCGCGGTGCGGGAGAGCAGCAATCCGGCGAAAAAGGGATACATCATACGTGTAAAGCCAATGCGCAGCTGCAATGCGTCAATAGACCAACCGCCAATGACATCCCCGTTGTTGCCTGTCACGGTGTAATGGACGAGCGCCGCCCCTGCCAGGATCACGAGGATCGACAAAGCCGTCCTGGAAAATCTCCGGACAAAAAGAGCGTACAGGATATTAGCGATGTATTCAAAGAACAGCGACCATCCGGGGCCATCCAGCGGATGCATCTCCTGCCAACCTCTAATATCCATGGATATGGGCACCGGGATCAGCGTAAACCCGATCAGCATGATCAAAAGCATTTTCCAAACGGGCACGGTGTGAATGGCGGGCCATATGGTAGAATCCTGAAAATAGAAAGCAATGGCTCCAATCACCATACCCATTACCACCATGGGTTGAAGCCTTACCAGGCGGCGCTTAAAAAAACCTCCCATTGTCAGGCTGCCCCAGCGATCATCATATGCATAGCCGATGACAAACCCTGAGAGCAGAAAGAAGAAGTCGACGGCGAGATATCCATGGTTGATGATCTGATCCAGGTGGCTGGTGGAGTGGGCTTCAAAAATATGAAAGACCACCACCAGCATTGCGGCCACACCGCGCAGGCCATCCAGGATAGGGTAATGGGGTTTTGTGGCAAGGGAAATAGGTCTCATTTGTTAAAAATACAGACAAGAAGCTGAAAATCAGTTAAATATTATTACTGTTATAGCTTTGAAGTATGAAATTTCCTTATTATTTTGGCTCGCACGAATAGAATCCTTTATTAACTAAAAAAAGCCCCTAATGAATTATTTTATTGCAGCATTTAAAAAGTATGCAGTTTTCAACGGCAGAGCCAGACGCTCCGAATATTGGTACTTTTTTTTATTCAACATTATTATTTCCTTTGTCCTTGGCTTCATCGGCGGTGCAATGGGAAATGCATATCTTCAAGTAATTTGGGCATTGGCCACTTTGATCCCAAACATTGCTGTTGGTGTCCGTAGGATGCACGATGTCAACAAAAGCGGTTGGTTCATTCTGATCCCTATCTACAGCCTCATCCTGGCCTGCACTCCAGGGACTACGGGTCCAAATGATTATGGTGAAGACCCCAAAAATCCGGAATTCGAAGAATTCCTGCAGACGCCGGAATAATCCAGTTTAACTTATTAAAGCCTATAAGCGATTGTTTATAGGCTTTTTTTATTGCTTATAATCCACGACGGACGGGCCGCTTATATTCCTGGCGGGATGGAGGTTTATTGCTGGGTTATCTGGAAGCTTCCGGTTGTATTAATACCCCAGGTGGGTGAAGATAAATGAATATTGCAGGAGCTGACTGTTATCTTATTATTCGAGACAGCCACATAAACAGTGCCCGGATCCCCATACCAAATACTGCTGGCAGCAGTGAAGTTGACCCGAACATAGCCCGGTCCCCAGAATCCTCCTAAGCTTTGCGCTGAATAAACGCCCACCGGCGGCACTCCGGTGCCGGGGAACTCAAATTGTACATCTCCCTGGGAGCCGTTGGCCGTGAGGAAATATGAGCCGCCGCCCGGGCCGCCTGTGATATAGTAGAAGCTCATGTTCGTCACTCCCGAAATATCAGCTGTATTGTTAGTCAGGGAGCACGGCAACACCGGCGCGCCCACCTGCACAGAATCAGTGGTAGCAGAATAGATACATCCTTCTTTGGTTATAACGTCCACAAAATACCTGCCGTTGCTGGCGGATGATACGCCGGGCAGTGCCGGCGCGGAATCATGGGAAGAGAAGCCATTGGGACCATACCAGTTGTACATATACACGTTGCCCACACCGGAAACGGACAATTTCAATGAGTCACCTGCCAGCACCGGCGAGTTCGTTGTGACAACGGGTTTAACAGATGGATTGCAATGATCGTCCTTCTTCGTGCAAGACCATAACAGGTTTTGCAATGCGACGACTGTAATGAGCTTTATGACGAGTTGGCGTCTCATGTTTGAATAGGTTGAATTTATTGATGACTGACCCTTCCTCCGAATATCAGTCCGAAGGTGGCCTGAAAATAAAACCCTGTCTTATTGTCCAAGGTTTGTGGTCCGGGGCGTATGCCTAACTCCAGCTGGCTTCTCACCCCAAAATGTGGTGCGTACATTGCAATTGTCTGGTATCCCACACGGGCGCCAATTTTTTTGACGGGCGTACGTGATACGTCCAGGCGCTGCGGCAGATGCTCATATTCGCCTGTCCGGGGTTCCAGCGCATGGTAATAGATCATATCCTCCACCGTCATTGAGTGCGCATACATGACGTCCAGGAAGAGGTCATCCTGCCCTTTCTGCTCTCTCCTCCCTTTGTAGGTGTCATCCAGCAGTTCGATCTTAAGGTCATAGAATGAGCTCCACCCGATGCCGGCTGTGATAATACCCGATCTTATCATGGAAGAAGATGTCACCAGGTTATCCGGAGTCAGGGGGTACACCTGCCCTTCGAAATTATAATTGTAAACAGGTGTTGCATTATTATAGGCGATGCCACTGGAGCTCTCCACCAGCCTGTGATCAGCCTGGTATCCCAGCCTGGCTGTGATCGCTTTAAGGTATTTGCCTTTCGCGCGCCCGACCACTTCGGCATGCATGGCGCCGATCTTCGTATTTCCTATCTTCAGGCGATAAGAACCCTCCTTTTCCCAGGATACGGCGGTAAACTTCGTTTGGATATCCAACAGGGAGGATTTGGTGCGATTCGCAGGGCTCCCATGACTATCCGCATCTCCGGAGGGACCATCGCCACGGTTGTCCCCCGTGAGATCATCCAGGTAAGCCCGCTGGTAATTGACGTTGATACCGAATTTGCTTTCGTAAGTATAAAAGAACCCGAGTCCGCCACTGAAGTTCAGGTTGAGCGACGCTACATTTACAGCCACAGGTGTAACGTTCAACCCGAACAGCCCGGAATGGGAAGGTTCATTCCGTAACTCCCGGTACAGGGTAGTGTCCCTGTATATTTTCATCGGACTTGGAAAGACCGGGGCATCCCCCTTTGCCAGTCTTGCAGTGTCTGACGGCAGTGGCTTATAACATCGGCTATTATATGTGTCTACGGAAAGCCGCAAATGTTCATCCGCCCGCTTAGCATGGGAATGCGCGAAAAAGGCTCCCGTGCCCATGACCAGTGCGCCCACGACAAAATGCGCAAAAAATTCGGTAGAGCTCATATTATTGTTACTGCCGGCACGAAACACGCCTGCGAACGCAATGGTCGAACCGATGCCGACGCCTCCCCAAAAATCAAGCCTGGCCCGTCTCATTTGCTGATTCATCAGGTCTATCTGCTGATCTGCCTCATTACACCTGGAGTAAAAGGAGCGAAGAAAATCCGCGTGTTTGCCGATCTCCACGGGCTTGGCGTCATTGACCCGGACGAATGGTACAAATACATTATACGACCTGCTGCCTCCGTTGGAATTATACTGGGTAACAAGTGCTTCCTTGTATACCAATTCGAGCTTTATCGTATTGGGGATCAGCTTTTGCCGGGCTGTAAGGTGCTTTTTTCGGTGGGTTGAGTCTGTCTGGGCATGGGCATGAACGGAAAAGATCATGAGCATGCCGAAAAATAACCTGATAGCGGTCCGCATAGGAATGGTTGCTGGTTTGGGGTCAGATTTCCTAAACGACGAGGACAGGGTATTATTATATGTTCATAGACAACAAGTGGCAGTAAATTTGCGTGATCAACAAAGAAATAAAACACATGAAGACCGCACTCGTCACAGGCGCAAATAAAAGTATCGGCTTTGAAACAGTCAGGCAATTACTCAAGAAGGATTATTACGTTTATCTCGGCAGCCGGGATAGGGAAAAGGGACAACTGGCGGTGTCCCGGCTCCACGCTGAGGGACTGTCCCAGGTTGAGGCTGTCGTCATCGACGTATCCGATGCGGCATCCGTCGAAAAGGCCCGACAGACCATTGCCGGGAAATCTGCCTCCCTCGACCTGCTGATCAACAATGCGGGTATATCCGGCGGCTTTCCTCAACCGCCTTCTACATTCGACACGGCGGCTATCCGGGAAGTGTTTGATACCAATTTTTTTGGCGCGATAGAAGTTACCAGGGCATTTATGCACCTGCTGGGCAAGTCCTCTTCTCCTGTGATCGTCAATGTCACTTCGGGCCTGGCCTCTCTGACCCTGCACAGCGATCCTTCCTGGATGTATTATGAGGTGAAAGGCGCGGCATATGGTCCGTCCAAAACTGCCTTGAATGCTTACACGGTGGCGCTGGCCCATGAATTGCGGGCAACTGCCTTTAGAGTAAATGCCGTGGACCCGGGCTATACGGCTACGGACTTTAATCACCACCGGGGTCGCGGGTCGGTGGAAGCTGCTGCTGCCTTCGTCGTCAAGTATGCGACTATTGGCGCCGATGGCCCTACGGGGAGGTTTTTCAGTCTTGATTATCAGAAGAATGGGAATGAAAGCCCCTGGTAATTGCTACCTTGCACCCTACTGAAAAAAACGATTCGCATGAAAACCAGCTCAGATCACCTTCTGCCCAGCATGACCTCTCTGGCCATTCATGGCAGCCATCATGAAAATGCCGAACACGCACATCTGCTGCCTATTTTTGCCTCTTCCACTTTTACGTTTGAAAGCGCCCAGCAGGGGATGGACCGGTTTTCCGGGAAAGAACCCGGTTATGTATATTCCCGGTTTGCCAATCCCACGGTCAGGGCGGCGGAGGAGCTGGTGGCGGGACTGGAAGCATTCGGCATCACGGATAAGGAGGGAAAGCCGCTACAACTAAAGGCATTGCTCCATGCCAGCGGGCAGTCGGCGATGGCAACCATGCTCCTGTCCAACCTGTCGGCCGGGGATACCATCCTCTCCCACCCTTCTTTATATGGCGGCACGCATGAGTTCATTTATGGATTGCTGAAAAGATTTGGTATTCATTCCCTGCTGTCCGACCTCAAAGACGAAGGGCAGCTGGAAGATCTGATCAGAAAGACGCCGGGGTTGAAAGTCATTCATATCGAGTCGCCTGCCAATCCTACCATGGGCTGCATCGACCTGTCAGCTGTCTGTTCGATCGCGGCCCGCCATCAGATCAAGGTGACCGTGGACAATACTTTCGCTACTCCTTATCTGCAGCAGCCTTTTCGCCATGGAGCGGACTTTGTATTTCACTCGACGACAAAATTCCTGAATGGTCATGGCACTTCCATCGGCGGTGTGCTTGTCGGAAAGAATCTCGCTTTTATGAATACGGTGGTCTATGATACTTACAAGCTGCTTGGCGCCAACAGCAATCCTTTCGACGCCTTTCTGCTAACCCAGGGAATAAAGACGCTGGGGCTCAGGATGGACAGACACTGCGACAATGCGGAACGGGTGGCTACATTTTTAGCCAGTCACAGGGCGGTGGAGAAAGTGCATTACAACGGGCTGCCGGATCATGCCGACCAGGCCGTCACGCAAAAACAAATGCGGCGGGCGGGTGCAGTGATGTCCTTTGAGTTGAAAGGCGGGATGCAGGCGGGCATGGCGTTCATCGACAGGTTGCAGGTATGTACCCGGGCGGTATCGGTAGGTACGGTGGATACGCTTGTTTCACATCCTGCGTCCATGTCCCATTCCGGGATGCCGGCAGCGGACAGGATCAAAGCCGGCGTCAGTGACGGGCTCATCCGGATGAGCATCGGCATAGAGCCGATCGACGATATTATTGATGACCTGCGCCAGGCGATGGAAGCATAAATTTCTTTACTTTCATACTATGGGACAAGTAAAATGGTTTGACCGCAGCTTCGATTTCGCCACCACACAAAATATTTTCCCTTCCATATTGGAGCGGCTTAGGGGCACTCCTGCCCGGCTGGAAGAAAAATTCAGGTCTATCCCGGCGGCTTTACTGTCACGCCAGGTGGACAATACCTGGAGCATCAAAGAGAACCTGGGACATTTAAGTGACCTGGAACCCTTGTGGCAGCAACGACTGGATGATATCCTCACAGGCAAGACGGAGCTAAGCCCTACCGATCTTTTCAATACCAGGACGACTATCGCGGGCCACAACGAGGTGCCTGTAGAAGCGCTGCTGCAAGGTTTCAGACAAATAAGAGGGAAGACGATCGCATTGCTGGAGGCCATCGACGAAGCTTCGGTATTTAAGTCCGCCCTTCACCCCCGGCTTAAAACGCCTATGCGTACGATGGACCTTTTCCTCTTCGTAGCCGATCATGACGACCATCACCTGGCGAGAATTACGGAACTGTCACGGCTACCGGTGTAACAAATCATTCAACCCCTCCTGCCTGAAAATTACCTGCCCGATCTTCAGGTCCGACCAGCCGGCCTGTAGCTTATAGGTAAATACGGGCATTCCCTCATCGAGCCGGCATTCGATGCAGCAGGTGTTGATCTTTCCGGCCCCGGCTATCTGCTCCAATTGATGCAAATGTGTGGAAATGAAAAAGAAGGAACCTGTAAATGCCTTTAATCCCAGAATGGTGGTGGTTGATATGGCCAGGGCATCTTCGATATTGGTGCCCCTGAACAGCTCATCGAAGATCGCAAAGCATCGCTGGTTGTCATGTGCTTGCAGGACTACCTTCTTCAGGGTTTGGATCTCCTGCATGAAATGGCTATAGCCATTCTTTAGATCATCATTCAGGTTGATTGCAACGGAGATGACGTTGAAAAAAGGAAGCACGCATTTCTCCGCCGGAACGGCCAGCCCAAGATGCGCCAGGTAAACACACAATCCCACGGATTTCAGCAGCGTGGATTTCCCGGACATATTCGGGCCGGTGATGAGGGTTACTGCCTCCTTCACTTCCAGGCTATTCCTTACCGGGTGCTTTAATAAAGGATGGTAAAACCCGTCGATGGATAAACCTGTATCGTTGAATACGGGGAATACGAAATTGTTCATGTCGATCCCTTTTGCAATGGAATAATATGCCTCGAAGAGGAAGAAGTCCTTCCAGAAAACATCCATCTCCCCGGAGCTTATTTTTTCCTGCAGCAATTCCATCACCCTGGCCACGTCCAAAATGCTGAATCCTCTTTGCCTTCCGATGGTGTAATATTTCTCTACCTGCAGATGGGTCAGCATGCGGCTGATGTTCCCGATCCTGTCCCGGAAGGGTTGGGGAAACGGGCCGCTGTCCAGGTGGTCAAAGTAGCATTGGCGTATCTTAGAAAGAAAGTAATACAGCTGATGAAGGCTTCCTTTTTCCCTGTTGCTTTGCGACCGGGCCAATAGCAGCTGCAGCTTTAACGAATTGCCGGTGAGATGTGTGCCTTGGTTCTTTTTGTCTTCGATGTACCTATACACCTGGTTGAACTCGATCCTGGAATAGGCAAAGGGTGCAAAGAGGCGCCTATTCGCCAGGAAGGCTTTTAAAATGTCTTGTCTTTCATAGATCTCTTCCGTCGACTCCGGCATTTCAGACATTATTTCCAATAGTGCCATTCTCGAAAATTCATTGTGGAGATGATCGAATAAGGGAACGATCTCCTTTTTGAAATGCAGGTCGTAGACATTTATCATGCCCTAATATAATGCCGTATCAATAAGGTTGCTATGGCAGCCGGGTGGTTTTAGGAAAATTTTGGGAGTTGGCAGCCTGCTACTTCAATGATACATTGTCCGGATGAGGCTGCCCATTGTGACAGGTGTTGCAGGTGATCACGAGGGCCGGATCTTCCAGCTTCGGATGCTTCCCGTTGAAATATTGCTTATTGATCCGCAAGGTCATTCGCATCATGATCCTTGCCATCGCCTTTTCTGGCTTTGCATCACTGGCATAGTCCAGCCGGTGCGAGCCTGCTTCTTCGGCATGACAGAAGCCGCAGGATACGCCCAGCGCATCTGAAAATTCATCCACCATGATCTTCGACATGGCTTTGGATGTTATGTTTGCGGGCAACACTTTGAGGTTCCGGTATTCACTTTTGGGGGGATCGATCGCGGCACTGCAAAGGAACAGGAGGAGGGTGATCCCGATAATGAGGACGTGAGTGTTGTTTTTTTTCATGCTCTTTAATTTGCAAATACATTCAGGTCGACTTGCATTTCATCCGAGATCGTGCTGGTCCCTCCTACTTCAAAGTCTTTCCGGTGGATCCTGAAGGTTCCCTTGAAAAGATAGCCACCGTTGGTTGCAGCGGCCGAAAAGGGAAAGGAGATCTCTTTTTCATGCCCCCTGATGGTCAGGCGTCCCGTGAGTATCCAGGTACCCGTCCTATTGGAAGAGGTGACCCGTGTGGACTGAAAGTGTATTTTCGGGTAATGCTTTATATCCAGGTAGCTTTCTCCTTTCAAATGATCGTCGCGCAGGGAATTATCCGTGTTGATGGTTCCGGCGTCTATATTTATGTCGAAGACGGCTTCATTTGATCGCGCGGGATCGAAATGGATATTTCCCTCTATGCCTTTCAGCATTCCGCTGACACGAATACCAAAATTCCTGATCGTAAATCCTATGGCTGACTGGCCTTCTACAGGTTTGAGCTGGGCCCTTGCATTCATTATTGTGAGCAGGCACAGGACCTGTAATAGCAATGCTTTCAAAATAACTGGCTTTTGAGTTAGGAATTGACCGCTGTCCCCGCTGCTTCCGCCAGGGGCGTGTCCGTGATGGCCAATGTATGGTCATGCTCCACGTAGTGTACGTTGGTGAGGCCGAGGAGGCCCCGCAGCTTTTCGGCGGGGACTTTCATCGGTCCCGCGGAAGGAGCCATGCCTGGCTGGGGTTGAGGGAAGGCGGTGGAAGCTGCCGTATGAAAAGTGATATTGCCCTCCACCTTTAACATCGTCTGGTGAATATGCCCATTCAATACGGATACCGAGCCAAACCGCCTGAGGTAGGACAACGCCCGTTCGCTGTCCCGGGTTCCCCACCCCCACTGGGGATAAACTGCCCAAAGGGGAATGTGTGCAAATACGACGATGGGTGTGCTATTCGACTGCCCTTTCAGATCGTCCTCCAGCCATGCCAATTGCGCATCGCCCAGGACGCCCAATCCTCCCTCCGCCGTATCTACCACGTTTACCAGCCCGATGAAATGCACGCCGTTCTTGTCAAAACTATACCAGCCATTGCCTTTCGTGCCCTTACCATATCGCTGGAGAAACTGTTTGCCATTGTCATTCAGCACGTCATGCTCGCCGGGCACATAAAAGATCCTGTCTGTCTTTACTGTTTTCAACATTTGATCCAGGGTATCGAACTCTTCCGCCTGCGCAAGATGGGAAAGGTCGCCGGTGTGCAAAACAAAAGAGGGCGCGTTGGGCATGGCATTGATCTTCCCGATGGCCGCCTGCAGGGTGCCTGTCACATCGGGGTTGGCGGGCTTGTTGAACCCAATATGGCTATCGCTGATCTGGACAAAGCTGAAATCGCTGGGAGGGAGGATGAGGCCCTCCTTAAGGCGACCTGTATGCTTATCCAATAGTTGGCTCATTCCCAATGCCTTCAGGCTGCCCCCGCTCATCAGCCATAACACACCTGTGCCTGCCCAGGCCATACATTTGATAAATCCCTTGCGGTCAATGCCGTCGTCATTATGGTCGCTGTGGATCCTGTCGTCTTGTTTCATGTCGTTTTTTTTAAAATGCTGGTACAAAAGAAAAAGAATCCCCGATGGCTGCACAATCATTTACATGAAGTATGCTCCTGGCATGATCATCTATGCCTATTCGTTCATCAAGGAATTTTCATAAATGGTGTAAAACCGCCAGAAAAGGGTGCGGAAAGGGTTTAAATTTGACTCCGTAACTAATTCCAATGGGCAAGCGGATCGATTTTTTATGGTGGGCGGCTTTGTATCTCTTCTGGGTATTGGTGCTCCAGAACAGGGCTTTTACGCTGTCAAAGACATGGACCATTCAATTTTGCTACCTGCTCTTCATAGCGGCCAACTACTATTTCCATGTTGGTTATGCCATTCCGACTTTCCTGTACCGGAAAAAATATGTTGGCTTCGGTATGTTGCTTGTATCGGGCATTGTTGTCACGGCCATTCTGCGCGTGCCGCTGGTGATCTATATGAACAACCACTTCTTTTCAGCGCGTGGCGCACAACCTCCGGTGACGGACATCTTTTATTCGTCGCTGCTGAATATTTCGATCTGGGTGATCGGCATCCTTTCTTTCAAGCTGGCGCTGGACCAGCTGCGCCTGCGTAAACATATGGGCGAAATGGAGAAGGAAAAGATCAAGGCGGAGCTTGACTTTTTAAACGCGCAATTCAACCCTCATTTTCTTTTCAACTCCATCAATTCCATTTATGCGCATATTGATAAGCGAAACCCTACCGCCCGGAATATGCTGCTCAGCTTTTCCGAAATGCTGCGTTACCAGCTGTATGATTGCAACACCCATTATATCAGTGTGGATAAGGAAATGGGCTATATAAAGAACTATGTTGCCATTCAACAGGCAAGAAAGGAAAGCAGCCTGCAGGTCTGTCTGTCCATCGGAGAGAATGTGACAGGGTTCCTTATTGCTCCGCTGCTGTTCATCGCCTTTATCGAAAATGCTTTCAAATATGTCAGCGACAGCGACGAAAAAGAGAACAAAGTGCATATCCGATTTGAAAAAAGGGAGCAGGGCCTCCTCTTCACCTGTATGAATACACGGGAAGGGGGAAAAGGCGGCGGCATCGGGCATAAAGGCATCGGGATCGCCAATGCCAGGCGCAGGATGGCCTTGCTTTATCCCGACAAACATGCACTGGATATCGTAGACAATGAACATATTTATGAAGTCACTCTAAACCTGCAATTATCATGAACTTACAGTGTATCATCGTAGATGACGAACCGGGGGCCCGCAAACTGCTGGAGGAATACATCGAAGACATTGACTTCCTTCAATTGGTGGGAAAGGCGGAAAATCCCTTAAAAGCAAATGCACTGCTCAACAGCCAGCGGGTGGACCTTATGTTCATGGACGTCGATATGCCGAAGATGAGCGGCATCGAGTTCTTACGTTCCTTACCGGCGGTGCCCCCCACGATCCTCACAACGGCCTATACCGAATATGCCATCGAAGGATACGAGCTGGATGTCCTGGATTACCTTGTCAAGCCCATCTCTTTTGAAAGATTCCTGAAAGCCTGCAATAAGGCCCGTGAATACTGCGCTGCCCCTGCCTCGGCCGATCATTTTTTTGTAAAATGCGACGGGAGGATCGAAAAAGTGCTGTATGACGAGCTGATCTTTGTGGAAGCCATGCTCAACTATGTGGTGTTGCATACGGAAACGAGGAAACTGATCGTCCATCTTACGATCAAGGGTATCGACGGGCAGTTGCCGGCGAAGCACTTCCTGAAGATCCATAAATCCACCATCATCAATATCAATAAAGTAAAAAGCATTGAAGCCAATGAGATCAACCTGGGTAAGACCAGGGTGGTCATCAGCCAGAATCTCCAGGAGGCGGTGATCAAGGAGATAATCCGGGACAGGATGCTGAAAAGATAAATTACGCTATTTTGCGGATCACCTGCGTGTGTTGCGGACGGAATAAGGGGTGATGCCAAACTTCTTCCTGAATGCATTGTTGAAATGCTGAGGAGTGGCGTAGCCTAGCTCATAGGAGATCTCGGCCGCCGTCTTTTCCGTATCGCGCAGGTATTGCCAGGCAAGCTGCAGGCGTTGCTCCGTGAGATAGCCGAATACAGTACTGTTGAAAGTCTCTTTAAAGCCCCGTTTGAGCTTATATTCATTCAGTCCCACTGTCCTGGCTATTTCCGAAAGGTTGGGCGGGCAATGCAGCCTTTCATTGATCAGGTCACGTACGGCGATCAATTTCTCCTTATCGGTCTTGCTCTTAATAAAGGTTTCTTTTTTGCCGGCGGCAGATTTGCATGCTTCTGCGGACAGGACCAGCAGCTCGATACTTTTTGAAAGGAGGAAAAGTTTTTTAAGCTGATCGGCGTAATTACAATGGATGATCTGCTGTATGACCTGCTGGATATTCGTATCGACGGCGCCCCACTCTTCGGACAGCATGGCGCTGTTGCCTTTCAGGATCTCATCGGAGAATCTTTTAAGCTGATCGTCCCCGTTCTGGGTGAACCGGATGAACATGGCCGCGGGGAACTGAACGCCAAAGGTCTCCAGTTCCAATGTCCTGTTCTCCACTACCATGTCGAACGTTTTCGAGTACATGATGTTGTGGTGGCCTCCAATGAGGTCATAGGTCTTATTCAGTTGCCGATAGGTAAAGCTGTAATTGCCTTTCAGGCCAAAATGGAGGCGGACCACGTCATTTGTGCTGCTGGCGGGACGGCTGATATATTCTTCGAACTTCATGACGCCATGACCCATGCGGATATCGTCGAACTCCCAGACGGTGTAGTCCATGGTGCCTTTTTCTAACTGTATGTGTTGCCGATCTTCCATGCCGGGGTAAAGGTACTAATTTGCCGGCTGCAATAAGTCCCATTGATTGCCGTACAGGTCTTCGAAAACGGCCACCGTGCCGTAGGGTTGCGTCTCGGGTAGTCGGATAAAGCGAACGCCGTTGTTTTGCATTTGGAGATAGTCCCTTTGGAGATCGTCGGTAAACAGGAAGAAGGCGACGCGGCCACCAGTCTGACGGCCTATTGCCGCCTGTTGGTCTTCGCCATCGGCTTTTGCCAGGAGCAGGCGGGTTTCTTTCGAGCCTTTGGGTGCGACGAGCACCCACCGTTTGGTTTCGGTGAGGCGGGTATCTTCGACGAGGTCGAAGCTGAGCTTACGGGTGTAAAACGCGATGGCTTCGTCGTAGTCTTTGACCAGGAGGGTGATGTTGGCGATGAATTGTTTCATGGGGTAAAGGTAGGGGGCTTGCGGGTTTTTTGGTTTTTCTGGTTTTTCTGGTTTTAGGTTTTTCATTGCCGGCAGCTATATAGTCTTCCGGCGCTGTACTTTCAATCTCCGATCAGCATTAGGACATTGTCTGCGGAGACTGATGCTCAGCTGCATAATATGTCCCTACCGTATGAAAGATAAGGCGCCTTCAGACATATAGCTGCCTACAGTCGTGCCGTTGCGAGTGGGGGTTTGGTGAGGTGTTGATTGTGTAGATGGTATTGGTTTTGGCGTTGGCGTTGGTGTGATCGGGCTTGCCTGGTCAGGCGCAGGAAGTTGCCGGAGAGCATGAGGGCTTCTTCTTCGGGGGATGCTTTCAGGTACAGGATCTTGGCCAGCTCGACGCCGGGGTGGAGCCAGGGGCCGTCGGAACCGAAGAGGATCTTATGGGCGCCGGCTCTTTCATAAGCCATTTTGAACAGATCGAATCGTTTTACTCCGGAGCTATCGGTATATATATTGGGATGCCGGACCAGGTGGTCGATGAAACTCAGCTGCCAGCTCCAATTATCGGAAAAGGTGCCCAGGTGGGGGATGATAAAATTGATATCGGGATATTCGGTGGCGAGCAATTCGACGGTGGCTATCTCTCCTGTCACGTCATAAAGTACGGGCAACCTGAACTGCCGGGCTGCCGCGCAGATCTCTCTGGAAATGGGCGCATCATGGCGATGGACCTTTATCCCGCAGAAATGATATTCCTCGACGGCGGTGCGTACCATGCTATGTATGCGGCCTTTATCCCTTTCGGCATCCAGGAAAGCATATCCGTAGAAACGGCCGGGATCGCTGCGCACGATGTTAGCCACTTCAAAGTTGGCCCGGGCGTAGTCCGCATGCAGCGCGGCAAATAACACGGTCCTGTGCACGCCGGCGTCGTTACACCATTGCAGATAATCTTTCAGGGGAGCATTGGTATCCCAAGGTCCCGAGAGGCCGTCGCCTTTGCCGGCATGGCAATGGCTGTCGATGATGAGGGTTGACATACTATTATGCTTTAGGCATTCCGGAAGCCACCAATTGCAGGAATTGCCGGATGGTGTCGATGCCTTTGAAAAAATCGGGCAGATAGAATTTTTCATTGGGTGCGTGCATGTTGTCGTCGGCCCGGGCAAATCCCAACAATACCACAGGAACACCCAGGATGGTGTAGAGATAATCCACGGCTCCAATGGATCCGCCGTTGCGGAGGAACCGGGGCTTTCGCCGGAAAACCTTTTCGCAGGCAAGTGCGGCCGCACGGACGTAAAAATTATTCCGGGGGATGATGACGGGATAACCAACAGCGCCATAGGTGATCTTCACGTCCGCGTCTTTGACTTCATTCCTGACATGCTGCTCCAATAATTTTGATATCCGCCCGGGTTCCTGGTCGGGTACCAGGCGGAAATTAAGCTTAACGGAGGCGACCGCGGGAATGACTTCCTTAAATCCTTTTCCCTGGTAGCCTGCCGTTATCCCGGTGACTTCCAGCGAAGGGCGGCTGGAGATCCGCTCGTACATGGAAAAGCGGCTTTCTCCCCAGGGGGCGAAGGCTTCCGCCTCCTGCATGAGGGCAGCATTGCCGATGCCATTCGCGGCGACAAAAGCTCTTTCTGCGGGCGACGGGTCCCGTACGTCCTCGTAGAACCCCGGAATGGCTATAGCGTTGTCCTTATCGTGCAGCCCTGCGATGAACTCCGCCATTTTTATGGCCGCGTTGGGAACGTAGCCGCCAAATGTTCCTGAATGAAGGTCTTTGGCCATGGTCCGCAGCGTTACCTCTACTTTGACGGAGCCGCGTAAGGAGTAAGTAATGGCCGGTTGTCCCGGCCCTACCATCTTAGTATCGGACACCACAACGGCGTCACATCGCAGTAGCGTTTTGTGCTGCGCTACAAATTCTTCCAGTCCTACGCTGCCGATCTCTTCGGCGCCTTCGATGAGGAACTTGACGTTCACCGGCAGGCGTCCTTCCTGTAGAAGCTTTGCTACCGCCTTGATATGGGTGAACAGCTGGCCTTTGTCATCCGAAGCCCCCCGGCCGACAATATAGTCGCCTTTGATAGCCGGCCGGAAGGGTGGCGTATCCCATTTATTCAACGGATCGACGGGTGTGACGTCATAGTGTCCATAGAAGAGGATCGTAGGTAATGCGGCGTCGATCATATATTCTCCATATACCACCGGGTGTGCCGAGGTCGGCAGGACCTTTGTCCGCTGCATACCTATCTCGTACAGATGGCCTGCCAGCCAGCTGGCGCAATCGAACATGGCCTGCTGCTGGCTGCTGTCGGCGCTTACGCTGGGGAATGAGATGAACTCTTTCAGGTCGCGTACTATATCTTCCCTGCTGATCATGAGCTTATCTGGTAAAGCTGCCTTTTCTAACGCAGATCGTCACACGTCTGTTGGCCGCGGCATTCGTCTGGGAGACAGGACTTGTCTCTCCTTTTGAATCGATCTTCCAGAAAAGATGTTTCTGAGAGCCGGGTTTCAGCAGGGCCATCTGTTTCTTCAGCTCTTTTACCACGGCTGCTGCACGCCGTTCGCCCAGGGCTTCGTTGTAGTCTTCCGTACCGCTGCTGTCGGCATGCCCGGTGGCAATGACGGTATTGCTGTTCTGCCTCAGGATGCGTTCAGCCAGCTGCCGGAGCTGTGCTTTATGTGCGTTCTTCAGTTCGGCGCTGTTGAAGGCAAAGCGGGACACCGTTGTACAGCCACGTGCGGAGGTGCCGCAGGTATGGCAGGGGCGTGCCGGCGCCGTGGCAGACGGCTCAGCGGATAAAGGGGGTGTGGGACCTGGTGCGGGGTAGGCGCCTGGTGCGGGGTAGGCGCCTGGTGCGGGGTAGGCGCCAGCAGATCCGGGGTACGAGCTTTCGGGCCCTGCGGACGACGGCCCGGGCGCGGGCATGGCGGTGGGGCATGCTCCATAGCCGCCCGTTTGCATGGGCTGACCGGCAGGCATGGACTGTGCGGGCATGGGCTGACCTGGGATCGGTTGACCGGTGAATGGCTGGCCAGTGAATGGCTGACCAGTGAATGGCTGACCTGGTATCGGCTGGCCGGGCAGGCTCATGCCTTGCTGGATATACTCCACGTACGAACCGGGTATTCCGGGCGTGTATGGTGCCCTGCGGCCACCTGGGGCGCCGGCCGTATAGCGTACGGTACGGGTGCCGGGGGCGCCAGTCGTATAGCGCGTGGCGCGGTGACCGGGCTTTCCGGGAATGTGACGGCCATGGCGTATCATGGTGGTGGTCCCTGCAGGATAGGCGTGCTGTTGTTTTCTTCCATGGTGAGGCCAGCCTGTGATAGGCTTGTGAGCAGTGCCTGTGCGATGTGTTGTCCTGGCGGCGGGGGTGGTACGATGTGAAGGAGCGCCAGGGCGATGGGCGGGAACAACGGCGCCACGAGGATGGGCTCCGATGCCACGGCGATGGACTCCGGCGTGCTGTGCAGGAGCCGCTGTGCGCCGGATATTGGTGACATGGTGTGCACCCGGATGGCGGAGCGGGGACGCGGTTCCCGCAGAAGGACGATGGGTTGGCGTAACCGTACCTGGAGCATGGCGAATGCCGGTAGTGGTGCCTGTGGTTGCAGACCGGCGACGCGAGGGCCAGCCGGTGGTCGCGGTAGACCGGCCTGCAGGGCTTGCGGCGCTAACAGAATGCCGGGGGGCTGTCGTGTGCCATGCTGTTGCAGCCGGCGGGCGGCCTGTTGCAGACAGCGGGCGGCCTGTTGCAGACAGCGGACGGCTTGCAGTGGATGGTGGGCGTCCTGGCATGGATTGGCGTCCTGGTATAGATGATGGACGGCTTGTTAAGGATGGTTGGCGACCTGTTATGGATGGTGGGCGGCTTGTTACGGATGGCGGGCGTCCTGTTACGGATGGCGGGCGTCCTGTTACGGATGTGGGACGGTTTGTTATGGATGGCGGGCGGCTTGTTATGGACGGTGGACGACCTGTAGAAGCCAGCGGCCTACCGGTGGTAGAGGACCGCAACGCATTCGATGGAACAGCAGCTCTTACAGGGCCTGCGGAGAGCGGGTTCCGGGCCGCTCCCGGAGCGGCCGGCCGGCCCGCCGGGCCATTGGCTGCGGCGGGCATTCTCGAAGCAGGTCGTGCAGTGGGTTGTATCATGACATAATTTTTAATGGTAAATAAATTAGTGGTCGTTGTAATTGGCCGACCTTTACACTCTCCTATCCTTTGCACGGACCATCATGCGCTGGTTCTGCACAAAGGTTCCGTTGCCTCTCTCCTGCATCAGACGCTGCTGGATGAGATAAGCGGGCTGGATCGCAAAAGTGCTGGTGGACTGAACCTTGTCCATGGTCAGGTCGACGCCTGTCACTACGCGATACGCATGGGTATACCGGTAAATATTATTACGGAACTCCTGGGCCCAGTTGGCAGCGTTATTCCTGTCGAGGGTAACATCGCTCCAGTTGCCATAGCGGATGGACAGCAGGATCTGCTCGCCATGGATCGCCAGCTCATAGTAGTGAAGAACGCTGGTCTCACCCCATTGCTGGATATGGCGCATCGTGTCCACACGATCCATCCAGGTTTCCGGATAGGGCACCATCACCCTGCCTCCCAGGAACTCACGCATTTCCGGCCTTGCCAGGATATATTGCTGCATCATCATCTCCTGCCGGGCAGTCCAGGTGAGATTGCCGTAAGCATTGTGATTGCCTTCGGCCAGCAGCAGGTGCACCTCCCTTAAGGCATTGAGGACGGGGAAGGCGTCGGCGATATAGGTCGTATCATCACTTTCCTTGAAGTACACAAAAGACAGATTCAGCAGATTGTGAAAAGCTTCCAGGAATTTGACGCGCGTGTCCACGTTGTTCGACTTATTCACTGCGCGGCCCGTGAGCAGGAGACCATATTCATGGTCATACTCGTTGACACGGCGGGGCAGCGACAAACGATGCTGCTCGTCCTGGATATAGCCCCAAAGAATATAGCTCAGGGGACGAAGCGGATCGGCATCGAAGCGTTGCAGCCTGTCGGAAAACACGTCGGTACGTATGTTCTGGAACCGGAGGTTGATAACGTTCATGGTCTGGGCCAGCCCTGCCTGCTCCATCCAGTAACTCCAGATGAGCTCTGTCATGAAGGGATTGTACAGCCGTTGCTCTTCCCTGCGGGCAACGTCACCACCTGACTCATCTTCGTAATCTTCGCTGAGGCTATCGAGCTTCAGGTCATCCCGGATACGATCGATGACGAAGTCATAATAAGGGAGCTTTCCGCTGGAGCCCACGTATCCTATCAATTCTTTTTCATTCAGCCCGAACTTCGACAGCATGTGGAACTCCGTGGCGAACTTGATGAGATTGTACTCTTCACTTTTGACGAAAGGCGACCGCCTTTTAGCGCTTTTCCGGTTGAAATGCCTGCCACCTGCATCCGGCACATTATGGTCGAGGATCGTATCGATGAAGTGCTCATACTCTTCAAACTTCAATGAATGAGCCTTGATCGCCTTCCACAGTATTTTGTCCGTGGTCTCTTCGATGCCGGGTCTTTCCAGCTTGACGTTGACTTCGTTCTTTTCCGGCTGTGCTTTCAGTTTGATCACGGCAAAAGGGACTACATCAACGGAAGATCCATCGTTCTGCGGCAGTGACACCACGTCGCCGATGGGAGGCGTGGAGCCGGGAATTGTAAACTGCTGGTCCCTGTCTGTAATGTCCTCATAAAAAGTGAGGGTATTGCCGCCTTCCGTAAAAGCATCATAGTTGATGGGGAATTGGTACAAAGTCGATGAAGGGCCGTTCTTAGGCGCGTTTCGGACAACCAGGTCTTTGGAGGTGAACACCAACGGTATGATCTCACCACTGTCGATCCGGAAGAAAAACCGGCGGATAGGCTTGGTTTTTCCCGGAGTCTTGCCCTTGTCATAGATCTCGACATCCAGGCGCGCCAAAGAATCATTTTCCGTCCAGGCCAGCACTAATGGCTCAAACGTCTGAGGCGATGCCGGCTGTCCTTTGGCATTTCTAACCCTTGTTATTTCGCTGTTCATAATTACTTTTTTTTAATCGTTAATTAAATTTTTTATTTCATGGATGATCTGCCTGGTCTCCTTCTTCGTTCTGTTCTCCACACTCAAGAAGGCCCATCGGGTTAGCCAGTCAGATAACAATTTACTCTCTGCGGCTGCTGAGATATTCGTGTCGGCATGTGCCTGTCCGATAGCTGCGAAGACAAGACTGGGAGGCGCTGTGCTGATCTCTTCCGGAGAAAAGCGCCAGGTATTATACAGGAACTGTAGCCGTGCCGGATGTCTTGTCTTATAAGGGAAGATATCCAACAGCTTTTTCCCTTTGAGCGTCGCAGACCGGTGATTGATGACCAGATCGGTGAATTCCGGCATTATCCTATTCAGGGCATCAATGATAGCGAGGGTCGCCGGGCTTTCCTTCTGCAAGGGATACATGGACAGCCACAAGCGTTCCAATCTCTCCCATTGCTCGTGCGGATAGATCTTTTTGCCAAAAGCGAGGCTCAGCCGGACCCGTATCCATGGAAAGGGATGTGGGTCATCCAATTTTATCCTGAACATGAAATAACGCGGTAAGCTCACTACATTAATCAGACCTAGTGTTGCCCCTATGCCGAGGTGGGCCATGGCCCAGAAGTCCGCCAGGATCTCGGAGATCCACCGGTGATAGAGCTCCCAGGCCGCCGGGTAGTTGCTTTTTTTCTTCCTATACTGGATCTGATTACGGATAGAGCGCACCAGGTCCAGCAATGCTACTCCCTGGTGGCCTACCTCGTGTATAAGTGAGGAAGCGATGCCGCTGCCTACCATCCTTTCCCTGGGAAGCTGTACTACGGCCACCGGGTTGTCCCCTCCGCTGGGAAGCCTTGTCCTGGCCCTGCGTATCGCAGCTCCGTGACCTCTTTCCAGGTAGCAGATGACGGGCGGCGCCTTGTAATATTTACCCTTCAGGTCCAGGGCATCGGCGGCGAGGACATCCAGCCCCGCCACCCAGACCCCTGTATCGTGCTCGGCGCGCTGGGAAGTGACATCAGCAAAGATGTCGAGCTCATCCAGCAGATCGTTAAACCGGAGCTTAAGCACTGCAAACCTTCTCTGCGCCTCTTCCGCTGACACGTGCTGGCTGTCGGGATGACTGACCCAGGCAACAAAATCCCTGACCCGTTTTTTCAGCTCTTTATTGCCAGACACGATCAGATCGGTGATGCCTTTGAGGGCTTCGTCCGGAATACATGCGGCAGTCACCATCGGCATGGTCAGCGCGAACGGTTTCACCGTCTCCAGCCTGCTGAGTAAGGACAACGCTTCGTTGACCAGGAAGCGGGTGGTAAATAGGTTCCGCCTCATATTGTTCAGAGGTTAAGAATGATCTGATTCCCCTGTTGGTACCATGTGCCAGAACCTTCGATACCAGCACCGGCTCCCGGGCCTGCCATTGACTGATCGGGTTCATAGCCATTGTCATATCCACCGGCGGTGTAGCCGCCAAAACCATAACTGCTGCCTCCTGCGCCTATGGGCCTGGTGCGGGGTGCTACGGGACGGCTGAAGCGCCTTCCGGTAGTACGAACCCTTTTCAACAGACCGGGAGCAAAACGTTTTGCGGCCGAAATGGTAGCGGCCCGGGCAACACGGCGGGGTTGGAATTTATAATTCGGATTGCTGGCAGCCTTGCGAACGGCATTGGTAGCGAACCGTGTATAGGCCCTGGCCAGTTCGAATTCCTTGTCCTCATTGCTCAGACCTTCCAATTCCAGCTCAAACATGCCGGAAGCCAGGCTACCCAGCTTGCCGCCAATAGCCCCTCCCAGTCCCGGTACGATCATATTGCCCAGGGCTGAGCCTGCGATCGGTAATGCTTTTTTCGCTGCTGATTTCAGGAAGCCTCCAATCGCCTTACCCGCAGAAGATTTGGCAAAGTTCTTTACTGCGCCTGCCGCCTTTTTGATCAGGCCGCCCAGGAACTGTTCCAGTTCGGCTTCGTTGCTGACTTCCAGCAGTTCTGTGGCCAGTTCCATCTCCAGGGCCTCGTGGGAGGTCTCGTGCATCTCGGATTCGCCTTCAAACTCATGGTATTCAGACTCTCCGTGCAGCTCGTTCAGGAATTCATCCTCGAATTCATGGCTTTCGCCTTCACCTTCGAATTCGCCTTCGAATTCAAATTCATTTTCGCCTTCGAATTCATGTCCTTCAAATTCATGGCTTTCGAATTCCTGGTTGGCTTCGCCAACTGTACGTCCTATGTTGTGCATAACTGAAATTTTTTAAGATGATTAAAATGGATTGATTAATGATGAAATAAGATTGCCGGCATTCCCTATATGCCAAACTACGTGCCAGTGGATTTTGAGGCCTTTTTCCAGTTGTTTTCCGAATATTTTTTCGGGGTCGCGAAAAAAATCGCGTGAAAGGATGAATTTATTTTCGTGCCAGGCGGCTGCGGCTGGCCAGGGAAAGAATACCACAAAGAGGGTATAGGGAAAAGGGGTCCAAGAACCTATCTTTATATTAAAGGCTCTTCATATTTGTCTGACCCATTACAAAATTATCTGTTCCTATCTCCCATACCTACCCGTTCGTCTGGGATTCACCAAAGCCTGTTCCCTCATGCATTTTAACACCTGAAGAATGCATAGGATCATCGCAGGTATATCGCTCTGTTAGTGCCGGTCTCTCAATTTTACCTGACGTCTTCTTAAAGGGTACCTTAAATCATTGCATTGAGCAAAAGAACTGACCATATGGATGTTTGGTGCGTACACCTGTCGCCTGTATTGTCATGTGTGCAAAAGGTATCCGAAGCTTTTCAGAAACAGCAGATCGATCTGCAGCACTGGCACAGTAAGACGTCCATAGAGCTGGGTATCATTTTTATAGCCGGCAATGAACAGTTTGACAACCTGATCTCGCTGTTGAATATACAATTGAAGCAGCGGGGTAACAGGGTCATTGTACTCAATACCTCGCCCGAGCCATTAGGCAGACAGGAAGTCATGCGGATCTTTAGTTTTGGTGCGGAATATTATTTCGAATATTCCTCCTGTGACGACCAATTCGAATGCCTGGGCGATAAATTCATACGCTGGCGCACCATCGAGATCATGATGCGGTCATCCGTCGTGCGCAACCATATCATCGGGGAAAGCAGGATCCTGAAAAAACTGATCCGGAATGCCATCGAGGTTGCCGCCTATTCCGATTGTGCAGTTCTCATTATGGGTGAGCGGGGCACTGGAAAGGAGTCCCTGGCCCGGCTGATCCATGCGGTCGACAAACAGCGGAGCCAGACCAACCTGGTGCTGTTAGATTGCACTACCATTCGGGCAGAACTTTCAGGCAGTGAGTTCTTCGGTCATGAAAAAGGCTCCTACACAGGCGCCGACCATAGCCGGGAAGGCGCCTTCGCCCTGGCTGACAATGGCTGCCTTTTCCTGGATGAGATCGGCGAGCTGCCATTGCGCATGCAGGCCGAGCTGTTGCGGGTGATCCAGGAGGGCGTGTATAAAAAGCTGGGAAGCAACGTATGGAAGCAAACAGACTTCCGGCTGGTGAGCGCCACTAACCGCAACCTGGAAGAAGAGGCGGAAAGGGGGAATTTCAGGAAGGACCTTTACGACCGCATCTCCCTCTGGAAGTGCGATATGCCCAGCCTGCACGAGCGAAGGGAGGATATACCTGCGCTGGTGCATTTCTTCCTTCGGAAACGATTCCCTGAAGATACGATGCCGTCCATCGATCCGGCTGTGATCGATTATTTAAAGGAACGGGATTATCATGGGAATATCCGGGAACTGCAGCATCTTGTCAACCGGATCTCCATGAGATATGTTGGTAAGGGCCCTGTTACACTGGGCGATATTCCGGAAAATGACAGGCAATTTTGTTATACGTCCGTCAAGAAGAGCTGGCATGAGCAACCGGAATTGACTGCTGCCATTGCGGAGGCGCTGCAGAACGGGTACGACGTGAAGCATATCATGGATATGATCAAGTCGCTCATCACACGGACGGCACTCTCCTTCAGCGATAGTAATAAGGAGGTGTCGCAGCTGTTGGGGAAGAGTGAAAGGTGGATACAGCTGCAGAAGGCTAAGGAACGTTAGTTTTTTGGGGTTTGTTGTTTAGTTAGGTGCTTTGAGTTTTTTCTGCTTTGTCGGTAGCTATATGGCCTTCCGTCGCTGTACTTTCCTCTCTCCGATCAATTTCAGTAAACATTGAGCCAGGACTATTGCCAGGCATTGATACATAATTCTCCCATCGGAAAGATAAGGCTCCTTCAGGCATATAGCTACCTATGGTTTGCGAAGCAATCGTTGTTTTTGTGTGGGGTTGGGTAGGTGCAGGTCTAGTGAAGAACGGCTTGCCTGTTCACCTGTGTCTCCGTATGGATAGTGATGTTGGTGGACACTTTCTCCTTTCCTCCAACCACTACTACCTGGTAGTCTCCGTCTTCCAGCTGATTGAAGTCATACATGCTGGCATACTCCTGTTCCGCCACATTTTCGTGGAAATAGATATCGTCCTTTTTGCGGATGATGATGGTTGCATGGCGGCTGTTGGGATTGGAGAAGGCGATGCGGAATCGCATGTCATTTTTGTCGGGTTGTTGGATCACCACCCGCAAATGGGGTGTTTCCAGGGAGTCCAGCAGGGCGTTCACCTGTTGCATGGAATGAAAGGCGGTGTGAAAGTTCTGGGCTTGAGCGGCTGCGGAAAGGCCCATGATAAGAAGGCCTGTTACAAGGAAAGTACGTGTTGTCATGTTGAAACGGTTTTTTTCTAAATAGGATTACAGCGCTGTAACGTTTTGTCGCCGCAAAGATCATTACTATATGTTACCTCAGCATTATGGTGTGGTTAAGGCTATGTAATGCCTGATTATTACCGGTCCTGGCGGACCGGGTTTATTTAGACGCTAACCTATTGTCCTTCGGACGCCCTCGCTGTGCTCGGGCTTGTTACCCAAAATATTGCATTCCTGAACAACGTCGTATATGCCTTATTGTTAAAAAGCTCCGGGGAATGTCCCATGAATATATAAATATTCCGGGCGGCATAATGCTCATTCGTCCAGATGACAGGGTGATCGCCCATTTTGATGGTGGAGTTGGGCGCATAGGTCGATTCATCTACGCTGGCGATCACATGCACGTTCGGACGGGGGCTCGTATCCCAGGTATACCATTCCTCTTTTTCTATGACAAATGAAGCGGGTATACCTTTCATGCAGGGATGAGCGGCATCTTCTACTTTGACATGGGCGCTTGCAAAATCAGCGATGTAATTCTTCCAGCGTATGCCCCCCATAAAGGTGGAGAACCATGGCCAGATGGGATAGCCGTCGAATTCCCCCAGCAGCGTGGCATGGTGGAAGCCGATCCAGCCGCCGCTGCCCTGTTCGATGTAATGTTGAAAGGCGGTGACGGCCTGGGGCGCCCAGGCATAGGGTGGAAAGTCCAGCTGAATAAACAGGGCGTACCGGGCAAGGGTACTATCGTTGATGGTTTGGGTATCATTAATATAATCGATGACGAGATTGCTGTCGGTGGCCAGCTGGCCAAGCCAGACCTTTGCAGCGCGGGAGAATTCAATATGATGACCGCCATTCTCATATAGTACGAGCACGCGGATGGGGGGCCGGGCATTGGCTGTCAGCGCAGGGAGCAGCGTCCATAATAGGAAAGAAAGCATTCTCATGTCTGTTGTTTTAAGGCGGGTGTCCTCCAGAGGACCAGTTGCCAACCAAGCTCTGCCGAGATCAGCATCCCTATGGAAATAAGCGCAGGCATGGCCATGGTCCCGGAGGAGGTCAGCGCGCCGGAAAGGGCGATGGCATATACGCCAACGGGGAGCAGGATCATCAGCAACAGGCCGGTGTTATTCAACGGGATCCTGAATGGACGATGCGCCATCGGCTGCCTGATGCGCAATACAAAGAGGGTGACGAATTCCAGCGACAAGCCTGCGCCGTACAGCACGATGTCCATGACTACGAGGTCTTCAAAGGTCCAAAGGATCAGTATGCTGACGACCATGGAGGAAGCGATAATGGATAGATACGGGGTCTGGAAACGGGGATGGAGCCTGCAAAGCCAGGAGGGTAACAGGCTGTCTGCCGCCATCACCTGGGGAACCCTCGATACCGAAAGGAGGACGGCGGAGTAAAGTCCCAGCGTACTGGCCATGCCTCCGGCCGCCAGCAGGGCGCCCAGCCAATGGCCTCCTGCGAGGGTGCCGAGCACGGGCCATTTACCATTGTCCAGCGTTTCCGCGCTGATACCGCTGCGCTGTACGGCCAGGGCCGAGAGCATATAGACCCCTACGATGAGGATAAAAGCCAGGCTAATGGATAACAAATAAGACCGGGCGGGGCGCCGCACCTCCCCGGCATAGGTGGTGGCATTATCCCATCCGATGAAATTCCACATCACCGTGTAAAGCCCCATCGCCACCGGAGAAAAACCCAGCCCGTGCAGGGAAGGGGTGGGTATGGCGGGAATGCCGGTATGCCGGGTAAGCAATACAATAAAAAGGACGAGGAATGGCACCAGCACCATGATACCTAAAAAGACAGAGGTCTTCCCCACTGGTACGATGCCCAGGATATTCAGCAAGGCCGAAGACCAGATGATCACCAGGCAGATGGGAACCTTGTACGCTTCGATAGCAGGGAAAAAGAAGGCGGCATACCCGATGAACAGCACGGGATAGATAGCCAGGTCGATGAATGTATACAGCCAGGTCCACCATCCTTCATAAAATGCCCAGCGGATGCCCAGGGCACGCTTTACCCATTGATAATACCCCCCGGTGACAGGCATGAGGCTGTTCAACTCCAGCACGGTGAGGATCGTGGGCACATCCCATAGCAGGGGCGTCACTAAAAGCAGCATCAGGGCCCCCTGATTGCCGACATAGGTAAAAAGCGACTCCAGCCCATACGGACCGCCGGAAACGGTGAGGAAGATGATGGCAGCAAGCTGCAGCGGGCGAAGTTTTTTAGCGGAAGACGAAGGCATGAGGGACTAAAAATAAAAAGAAAATTCCAAGGGTGAGGAATATTATACTCAGCTTGTGTATACATCCTGCCAGTACCAGGCATTAGCATGGCGTATTTGCCCCTGAAAAAAAACCGGCACGCTAAACGCTATATAAGGGTATATCATTTCCCCTTATGCCCGTTTTTAAAAAGTATCCCTTTTATCTGCGTGCCACCGTCATCCTTCTTGGATTGATCCTATGTTCATATGCCCTGGCCAACCTACGGGGCATTCTTATCCCTTTTTCATTTGCACTTTTCCTGGCCATCCTGCTGAATCCCCTGGTGGACCGGCTGATGGCCTGGAAGGTGCCCAAGGTGCTTTCCATTACCCTGGCGTTGATAGCCGGCATCGTGGTGATCGCTGGCATATGGTATTTCCTGGCCACGCAGATGATGCATTTTACGGATCAGCTGCCCCTGCTGCGTAAAAAATTCGGGGAATTGCTGGCGAAACTGCAGGCAACCCTGACAAAAGACTTCAATGTGCCGATGGCGAAGCAGAACCAATACCTGGGAGAAGCCGAGGCAAGCATCAAACCCCTGGTGGGCCAACTACTGGGAACGGTAGCCGGCACCCTGACCACGGCCACGCTCCTGCCCGTCTATACTTTTTTGCTGCTGTACTACAAGACACTGCTCGTCAATTTCATTTATGAAATATTCGCCGAAGAGAATGCCAACGAGGTGGCAACGGTACTTCGCCAGGTCAAGGGCGCGATCCAAAGCTATATGGTGGGCCTGCTGTTGGAAGGCCTGATCGTGGCTTCTCTTAATACGCTGGCTTTGGTGCTGCTGGGTGTACCCTATGCCGTACTGCTGGGCGTGCTGGGTGCGCTCCTGAATGTGCTGCCTTTTATCGGGGGACTTCTCGCCATCTTCCTGCCTTTATTGGTCGCGACCATCACCAAAGACGGGTTCGGCACACAGGTAGGCATCATCATTTCCTATATCGTCATCCAGTTTACGGACAATCATTTCCTCATCCCCTATATCGTCTCGTCGAAAGTAAAGATCAATGCGCTGATCTCGATCCTCGTGGTATTGCTGGGCGGCGCCGTCTGGGGTATTTCGGGCATGTTCCTTTCCATTCCATTCATCGGCATCCTGAAGATCATTTTCGATCGCATCGATGAACTGAAGCCCTGGGGCAAATTATTGGGCGACGAAATACCCACCCGCCTTCCGGGACGGCGCAGGATCAGCCTCAAAAGGAAAACGGTCAAACAATCAGGTGCGGGATAAAGCGGCTAAGGTTATCCGTCACCAGCTGCCTGGACTCCCGGATCCCCATACCGGCCGGCTCCTGACCGATGATCCAGCTTCCCAGCACCGGGTAATTACCGCTGAAAGACGGAATGTCGAACAGCTCCTGGTAGATATAGCCCTCCTTACCATACTCCCCGGCAGTGCTATACACGGGCTGGTTGTCCCGTACCAGATCTATATTGGCCCCTTCCCGGGAAAGGATGGGTTTCCTGGCATAATTGCTCAGACGGCCTTCCTCAAAATAAGCCGGCAGGATGTAAGGGCACTCAGGATAGAGTTGCCATAAAACAGGCAGGATGGCCTTATTGGAAAGGAGCATTTTCCAGCCAGGCTCGATCCAGTAGGCCCTGCTTCTGTCCCTGAGGATGTTGACGCCGAACTCATCGTTGACCATCCATTCCCAGGGATACAACTTGAAGATATTCTGCATGGGCCGCAGCTCCATGTCCATGAATACCTGGGCATCCTGGTCCCAGCCGATGTCATCCACTAAGATCAGGCGCGTATCCAACCCTGCCTGTATGGCGCAATCCCGCATGTATTCGGTATTGGTCAGGTCCTCCAGGGATTGCTTCACACAGGTGAAATGAAGCGGTGCAGGATAAAGATAATTCTTCAGGTATTGCCAATATGCGATGAGCTTCTCGTGTATGCTGTTGAACTGATCTTTGCTCTTATCGAAATCCTGCAGCCAGAACCATTGTACAATACCGGCTTCGTAAAGACTGGTCGGCGTATCGGCGTTAAATTCCAGGAGCTTCAGCTGCCCCTCTTTGTAAGCAAAGTCGAACCTGCCGTAAATGGCCGGATGGTCTTCCGTCCATGACCTTTCTATATAAGGAATGAAGTCAGAAGGAATGGCGAAGTGATGATAGAGGTTATTATCCATTACGTGCTGTACGGCGCCCAGGCAAAGATCCCAGAGCTCGGCCGACGCCTTTTCGATAAAGAGGACCTCGTCCATTTTGAATTGGTAGCAGGCGCTCTCGTCCCAGTAAGGGACATTCGTAGAGTGAAAGCCAAAGCCTAATTTTTCTACAGCCGACTGCCAGTTATTGCGGGGATTGATGACGATCCTTTCCATATGTTGTGTTTGAAGGGCGTTGATTGTTGGAAATAATATGCGTGTCAGGAGGATACGGAAAATGATCCGCGGCCGAAACCGCCTCTGACGACACTGCCTTTGTACCCATTGCTGCCAATGTTGCTGGCTTCGCTGATGGCGCCTGAATAATATCCTGCCCGTTGATAGTACCCATTGTACCAGTTGCCATAAGGCCTGAATGCATAGTACCAGAGCGCGGGGCTGGTGTGGGAGTGATAGGCGCGGGAATAGGGCGCCGTACTGTCACCGCGGACATACACTTTATTGCCATTCTGCCACTCGTTGTTGGGACGGTGACAGCTTGCCAATGCGGCAGTGATCAATATAAGCTCTATGTGCTTCGTCTTTTTCATTTCAGCGTTATGTAGATCTCGTAATCTTTTTTTACACTCACCTTTTTGGTGTCGCCATCCTCGTTCTCGGCGGTGGCATCCCCGATGCCCAAAGCCGGGATGGTGTCCTGGTGGACCACCGTCCTGAACTCATGGAAGTTGACCCATACCTTGTGGGTGGTGAGCAGCACGTCATGGGTGCTGTCGGCATGCTGTACGGTGACAGCTGTCTCTATCGCACCGGCGCGGTTAACCGTGTCAGTGACATCATCCTTTTCGCTGTTGCTGCAGGATGCCAGGCCGAGCATACTGGCTGCCAGCCATAATTTGATTGTAATACGCATGGTTGTTAAGGGTGTAAATCAGAATGTGAAAATAACGGGATGTTGCATTGTATGTTGTGATCTCTTATGAAGAATAAAGGTACTAACGGCGCTCATCCGCCCTAATAGAATAGGGAGTGACGGTAGTCATAAACGGAGGGTACGATAAAGGAACATGATGAATGGATGTCAGGGTTGTGGAAAACTTTGTTTTAAAATGAATGAACGTTCATTTATATTTGCCCTTGTATTAAACCGGAAGGGTCATGGGGTCAACACTTATATTTGCATTCATGAGAACAAGGGATGAAAATAAAATAGAGGCCATTTACAGGGAAGCGTTGCAAATGGTTGTCAATGAAGGGTTTGAAGGGCTGAGCATGCAGAAGTTGGCAAAGGCTGCGGGAGTCTCCCCCGCAACGATCTATATTTATTTTAAGGACAAGGAGGATCTGCTTCTGCAGCTGCACAAACGGGAGCTGGATAAATATTTCGCCTATATCCTGGATGGCTTTGATCCGGAAATGGATTTTGCCTCGGGCCTGGCTGTACAGTGGAAGCGAAGGGCCGAGTATGTTATCAAGCATCCGAACGAGGGTCATTTTATGGAGAATTTTGCTTTTACGCCGCTGCTGCAAAAATCCATTCGTATGCGGGATAAGCGCTTTTCGGAAATGATGTCCCGGTTCGTCACGAAGGCCATACAAAATAAGGAGCTGGTTGTCATGCCTTTCGAGGTATACTGGTCTGTAGCTTTCGCTCCCCTTTATAACCTGGTCCGGTATCACAAGGCGGGCATGAACCTGTCCGGGGAGAAATTCCAGCTGACGGATGAGATGCTGATGCAGACCCTTTCATTGGTATTGAAGGCGTTGAAACCAGGCGCCGGCGAGCCTGTGCCGGACATCAGCTGTATAAAGCACCAATAAAAAATTTTTTGACTTATTAATTAAACGAACATTCATTTATTAAATACATCCAATGAACACGACCTCTGCTAAAACAGCTGTCTTCAGCCGGTATCAAATATTCATGATCGTGCTGATCTCTTTACTTCAGTTCACTGTGATCCTCGACTTTATGGTAATGGCGCCATTGGGGGCCATGTTGATCCGTATCCTGCAAATCAGCCCTTCCCAATTCGGGTGGGTGGTGTCGGTATATGCTTTCAGCGCCGGCATTTCCGGTGTCCTTGCCGCCGGCTTTGCCGACAAATTTGACCGGAAAAAAATGCTGTTGTTCTTTTACGCGGGATTTATAGTGGGCACTTTGCTATGCGGCATTGCGCCGGACTATTCCTTTCTGCTGGTGGCCCGTATGGTTACCGGCGTATTCGGCGGTGTCCTCTTCTCCGTCAACATGGCGATCGTCGCTGATCTTTTCCCGCTGGAAGTGCGGGGCCGGGTCATGGGCTTTGTGCAGATGGCATTTGCGGTGAGCCAGGCGCTGGGCATTCCTGTCGGGTTGTTCTTCGCCAATCAATATGGATGGCATATGCCTTTTCTCATTATCGTGGGGCTTTGCCTGGTGACGGGCGCCGGCATCGTCAGGTGGATGCGGCCTGTGACCGGACATCTGAAGGAAAGAGCTGCGCAGCAGCCTTTATTACACCTGGCCCGGACGGCTACCAGGAAGGAATATATGGTAGCTTTTTTATCGACCGTGTTCCTTTCCACCGGCGGCTTCCTGATGATGCCTTATTCCAGCGCTTTCCTTGTACGGAATGTGGGCGTGGCGGAGAAGATGCTGCCCGTCGTCTTCATTGTGGCAGGTTGTGCAGGTCTTGTCACGGGGCCGCTCATTGGCAAATGGAGCGATAAGCTGGGCAAATACAGGGTATTCATCATGGGCACCATGCTTGCCACCCTTATGGTGTTGATCATTACGCATCTTTCCGTAACCCCTTTTTGGCTGGTGTTGATTGCCAATACCCTGATGTATACGGCTGTCATGTCGCGGATGATCCCAACCCAGGCATTGGTATCGGGCGTACCGGATATGAAGGACCGGGGAGCATTCATGAGCATCAACTCTTCGGTGCAGCAGCTGGGCGGCGGCATCGCTTCTGTCGTTGGGGGCTGGATGATCGGTCAGGATGCGGCAGGCCGGCTGTTGCGATATGACCTCCTGGGATTGGTGACGATCGGGGCGTTCGCTATTTGCGTGGTGCTGATGTATTATGTGGATCGGGCAGCTTCTCGAAAATATTCGTCCCCAATACCTGTACGCGGTTGATCCTTCCCTCCTTATCCTTCAGGAACTGCACGGGATAGGATTCCGCGTCATTGTAAAAATAGCTGTCTGTCCTGGGAGAGACAGCTATTTCTTTCCCATCCCACAGCTGTCGTATGATCAGATCATTGTTCGCGGGCCTGATCTGTACCTGGTTGTCCGGATCGTCTTTGGACCGACAGGTACCTTCGTAGCTTTTCAGCTGGGATGGGGAAAATGATATGGATAGTTAAACAGTGAAAAAAGTGACCAATCTGCCACTTTTGGTGATGGATCCGTAACTTCAAGAATCCTCCAGAATTGGGATGCATCTTGCAGCAGTTTGCATAAACCAAAGACTTCATATTCATGAGAATATTGCTTCATCTACTACTCATGACACTGGTGTTCCCACTTATAACATCAGGCCAGGATGACTACGAGATCCAGGTCTACGCGTCGCCGACGGTCAATAAAGGCAGTACGATGGTGGAGCTGCACAGCAACTTTACCATTGACGGATCGAAGACTATCCAAAGCAAAGTATTGCCCACCAACCATGTACTGCATGAGACCATCGAGATCACCCATGGATGGAACTCCTGGTTCGAAACGGGCTTTTATATCTTTAACACCATCGGAAATAACAACCGCACCAACTATGTCGGCAGCCATATCCGGCCGCGGGTGATGGCGCCTGCGTCCTGGGGATGGCCTGTGGGAGTTAGCCTTTCGCTGGAAGCCGGCTACCAGAAAAGGGAGTTCAGCGAGGATGACTGGAGCCTGGAGATCAGGCCGATCGTGGACAAGCAATGGGGGAAGTTTTATTTTTCCTTCAACCCTACTTTTGACAAGTCCTTTCACGGGATAAACAAGAATGCCGGTTATGAATTCTCTCCTAATTTAAAAGCATCCTACGATGTCACGAAGATCATTGCAGCCGGCTTTGAATACTATGGTGCGCTGGGCCCCCTGAATAATATCCCCTCTTATCAGAACCAGGGGCATCAGATCTTCGTGGCGGTGGACCTGGACTGGTCCCCGGACTGGGAGTTAAATGTCGGCTACGGCCTGGGCCTTACGCAAAGCACAGACAATGATATCTTTAAGATCATTCTAGGATACAGGTTCCATAAAAAATAAGGTTTTAACACAACCTAAACAAACCTTCATCCGTAATTGACGTTATAACATCAAAGTTTCTGAATAATGCTTAAAGCGCTTTTCCTGCTTGGGTTCCTGAGCCTGACCCCGCCTTCGCCATGGCATAACAGTTTACAGGAAGCCAAAGAGATCGCCCGGAAGGAGCACCGCTATATCCTGCTGAACTTTTCGGGCAGCGACTGGTGCGGGCCCTGTATCATGCTGCGCAAGGAAGTCTTTGACTCGCCGGCTTTTATGGCATTTGCGGACAGCACCCTGGTGCTGGTGAACGCCGATTTTCCCCGTATGAAAAAAAATCAGCTGTCGAAAGAACAGCAGCAGCAGAACGATCAGCTGGCTGACCATTATAATTCGCAGGGGAAATTTCCTTTAACGCTTTTACTGAATGCTGAAGGAAAAGTGATCCATCAATGGGAAGGCAACCCTTCGATAAAACCCGATCCATTCACTTCAGAGATACGATCCATCATTGACGCCGGCAAAACACATTAAGGTCCCGAAAGCTCCTGTGCAGCAACAGATCTTTAAGCGTGCGATGAAGCTCATGGGCAACCATTTCGAGCTAAGCGTCGTAGCTGAAGAGGAAGAATGGGCCCACCACCGGATCGATGCCGGTGTCCGGGAGATCCAACGCATCGAAACTTTACTTACCACCTATGACGAGGGCAGCGAGACCAGCCTTATCAATGCCCATGCCGGGCTGGCGCCGGTGCGGGTAAGCGCTGAAACCTTCGCCCTTATCGAACGATCTATCCGCATCTCCCAGGTCACCCAGGGCGCCTTCGATATTACGTACGGCTCCGTGGACAAGGGATTGTGGAATTTCGATACCACGATGCGGGCGCTGCCGGATGCAGCCACTGCCAGGCGGATGGTGCGGCTGATCAATTACCAACATATTCTCCTGGATAAGGAAAATCACACGGTGTTCCTGAAAGAAAAAGGAATGCGCATCGGTTTTGGCGGCATCGGGAAAGGTTATGCCGCTGAAAGGGCCAAGGCGGTCATGCAGCAAATGGGTGTCGCCAGCGGCGTCGTAAATGCTTCCGGAGACCTGACAGCATGGGGCTATCAGCCTGGCGGAGAACCCTGGACCATTGGCATTGTCAACCCCAATTCGGCGGGACAGATCTTTTCCTATTTGAATGTCACGGGGCTTGCGCTGGCAACTTCGGGCAATTATGAAAAGTATGTCATCATCGATGGAAAACGATATTCCCATACGATCAATCCCAGGACCGGCCTGCCTGTCACGGGCATCAAAAGCGTGACCATCCTGTGCCCGAACGCTGAGATCGCCGATGCCATGGCCACCCCTGTCATGATCATGGGCATCAGGGCGGGACTCGATATGATCAACCAGATGAGAGACATCGAGGCGATATTGATAGATGACGACGACGTAGTATATACATCGGACCACATACATTTTTCTAAACAACAGCAATGAAAAAAAGCATTTTTCTTTCAGGAGGCCTCGCGGTGTTGACCTGCGTGGTAATGTCGGCATGCACGTCGGTGAAAGAATACCAGAAAAGCCGGATCAACGATTCAGAGATGAGCCTGTCCAGCCGGAAAGTGGAAAAGAATGAGCTTAATTTCCAGTCCTACCGGGAAGGCGCCGCCGGCGCCAACGGCGGAAAAACAGGAGGCGGCTGCGGCTGTAATTAAAAATCATCGCGTAATACATTTCCATGAAAAAGATCTGTCTGACCGTCGTCGGCATGTATTTTATGTTGCTGCATGCTTTTTCCCAGGTGACAAAAGACTCTGCTGCATTTAAGCCGAGAAAGCTGCAACTGGACGAAGTGAACCTGGTCTCCAGCTACTACACCCAGCGGGGTGACCATTCCGCTATACAAGGGGGCATCGGTTCCGAAAAGGTCACGGACCTTGCCAATGGTCTCGAGCTGAAATGGGTGGGATGGGATGCCCATCAAAGAAAGAATACGTTGACGGCCGGGGTGGGCATCGACATCCATACGGCCGCATCACAGGCCTATATTTCAAAGACAGGCGCCAGTCGAAGGACCGACGGCACGCGCATCTATCCTTCATTGGACTGGACGCGGGAGAATGAAAAGAAGGGCACCTCCTTCAGCCTCGGCGCCTACTACTCGAATGAATTCAACTATCAATCCATTGGCGCCAGCGCGGGTGCAACCAAAAAAACAAAGAACAACGGCGAGTTTGGGCTGAAGCTCAGCGGTTATTTCGACAGGGTGAAGCTCATCTATCCATCGGAGTTCGAGCCGGCACGCACCTATGGCGGCGGCCGTGATGAGGAAAACCATCCTGACTACGGCTCCAGTCCCCGCCAGACCTATACGGCCTCTTTCTCTTTTTCACAGGTGATCAACAGCCGCCTGCAGGCCAGCTTCCTGCTGGACCTTGTTCAGCAGCATGGTTACCTGGGGCTGCCCTTCCACCGAGTATATTTCACGGATGGCAACGACGCCGTTGAAAACCTGCCCTCGAACCGCTTCAAGCTGCCTGTCGGTGTGCGGCTGAACTATTTCCTGGGCGACAAGGTGATCCTGCGGAGCTATTACCGCTACTACCAGGACAATTGGGGTGTGCGATCGCATACGGCCAGCCTGGAAGTGCCGGTGAAGCTGACCCCTTTCTTTTCCGTGTCGCCTTTCTACCGATATTACACACAAACAGCGGCCAATTATTTCGCGCCCTATGCACAGCATGCCGCCACGGATACCTATTACACCAGCAATTATGCGCTGTCTGCCTTTTCCAGCAATTTCTTCGGGGCCGGCATCCGGCTGGCGCCTCCGAAAGGTATCTTCGGCACGCACCTGAGCGCGCTGGAGCTTCGATACGGGCATTACACGCAGACAACGGACCTGGTATCGGACGTGATCTCTTTGCATTTGCAGTTTAAATGATTACCTTAATTGCGTTGAAACAGCTGATTCCAACCAAGAATAAGATTAGCCCTGAAAAGCATATTAAGGTGGAACCTTTCCGGAAAGGAACGCTGGTCACACCACCTCATAAGCATAAGCAATACTTCGAGATCGTATACCTTTCCAGGGGCAGCGGGCAGCATTGGATAGACGGCCACTGCTATGACATCAAGCCTCCCGTGTTCTTTTTTATCAATCGTGACCAGGTGCATAACTGGCAACTGGACAATGACCCCGACGGATATGTCATCATCCTCAAAAACACCTTTCTTCAGCAGAGCCGCGACGAGCCGCTGAAACAGCTGCTCCATCTTATCTGGCATGCCAACTGTCTTTACCTGGATGACGCCGATGACCTGGCGGCCCTGTTTCCCCTGCTGGTGGCGCAATCCGTCTCTCCCACTGCGTATGAACATCACAGTATCGACGGCCTACTGAAAAGCCTGGTCGCCATGCTGCTTGAAAAAGGGCGTAATAGCTTCCTGCACACGGGCGTGCAGACGCGGCTGTATGCCCGGCTGATCGACCTTCTGCTAACCCGTCCGGCCATCCAGCGGAAGGTGGGCGTGCTGGCCAGGCAGTTGGATACTACCCCCCAAAATCTGAATGCCGCCTGCCGCAAAGCGGCGCACCAGAGCGCCAGCGAGGTGGTGGACCAATTTATCATGGGAGAAGCGCGCCGGCTCTTGCTGTATACGGACAGCCACGTGGGTGAAATCGCCTACAAGCTTAGTTTTAAAGACCCGTCCTACTTTATTAAATTCTTTAAGCAATACGAGCAGCTGACGCCCGAAGCATACCGGAAGCAACATTTTCAAAATCACCATCAATAGGGTCGTTTTCACCATCCTATCTTATCTACCCTCTCTAATTTGCCTGCAATTCCATTCATTGCATGCGTTTATTTTCAATCAATTGGCGGACCCTGGTATCCTCCACGAGCGTGGCCTGTATGATCGTGCCCTGCCATGCGCAGCCAAAGGCCCTTTCCATCCGGGAGGCGCTGTCGCTGGTGCAGACGCAGCAGCCGCAGCTGCAGGCTTCCAAAGAACGGGCTACTGCCGCGGGCTACAATACCAGCCTGGCCCGGAATACGCTGGTTCCTGATCTCACTGCCGGCTACCAGGCGGGCTATGCCACATTCAATAATGTCACGGGCATGAGCTATCCCGGATTGTTCATGCCTATTTCGGGACCACCTGTTGCCTCCAATACGTATGACCTTGTACCGGGTACGGCGTTGACGGCCCTGCTGAAGTGGTCGCCTTTGACCTTTGGCCAGCGTGCCGCCGCCATCGACAAAGCGGCAGCACAATACAAGCTTGCCAATGCCGAATATAATGATGCCGTTTTCCGGCAACAGTATGCGGTCCTGAATATCTATCTCGACCTTGTCTATCTTAAAAAGCTGCTGGCAAGCCTGCAGGCCAACACGGACCGCACCCGCGGCGAGCTGCGGCAATCCCTTGACCTGGCCAAAGAAGGGCTCCGCCCGGGCATCGACACGATCCAGTTCCAGGCCGCGCTGGCCCAGTCCGAGATCGACCTTTTGGGAGCCCAGCGTACCCTCGATGCTCAAGCGGTCGAGCTTACCAGGCTACTGGCCTTCGCCGGCGCAACGGAGGATCTTGCGCTCACCGACACGCTTTTCGCCATCAGCACGCCGCGGTTCTCCGACACCACCCTTTCCGTCACCGACAACCCGCAGTATGGCTGGTACAAGGCTAAAAAAGACCTCAGCTTTTCTTCACTGAAAGAAATACAGCGATCCTGGCGCCCGCAGCTGGACATATGGGCCAATGCCTACGGCCGTGGCTCGGGTATCCTGTCGAATGGAACGATCAACAAGTCCGACGGCTGGAGGCTGACCCACGATAACTATGGCGCGGGCTTCCAGGTGAGCTTCCCCATCCTCCAGTTCTCCCGGATAGGCCTGCAGAAAAAGCAATACCGCAGCTTGCTGGCAGCCGATGAGGCACAGCTGGCGCAGGTGTCGCTGGATCTCAGCAAACAAATGGAAACGGCCCATCGCAACTATCAACAGAGCCGGCTTATTGCGGAACGTATCCCCACGGTGACCCGTGCACAGCAATTGGCCTACCAGGGTTTGCAGCTCAGCTATGACAACGGGCTGATCGATTACACCCGGCTGGAACAGGCGAGGTATCAGCTGCTGCAGGCGGAAATAGCCCAGGCCGGAGCTTATGTCCAGGCATGGAGATCCTTGCTCGACATGGCCGTTGTTGCGGGCCGCCTCAGTCTTTTCACCGATCAAGTCAGCCAACCATGAAATTAATATCATCGGCCCTGCGCCATCCCGTCACGGTCCTCGTTGCTGTTCTTGCCATCCTGTTCTTCTCTTATCTTTCCATCAGGAATTCCAAAATAGATATCTTTCCCCGCCTGGGGCTGCCTACGGTGTATGTTGCACAACCCTATGGCGGCCTTTCGCCGGAACAAATGGAAGGATTTGTCACTTCCTACTATGAGTATCACTTCCTGTATATCACGGGTGTGAAGTATGTCGTGTCGAAAAGCATCCAGGGCGCCGCCCTCATCAAGCTGGAATTCAACGAAGGCACGGATATGAGCCAGGCGATGGCGGAAGTGGTGGGGTATGTCAACCGGGCCCGGGCCTTCATGCCGCCGGGAACCGTACCGCCCTTTGTGACCCGTTTTGATGCCGGCAGCGTACCTGTCGGTCAGCTGGTCTTCAGCTCTGAAAGCCGGAGCCTGGGCGAGATCTCGGACCTTGCGCTCTTCCGGGTCAGGCCGATGTTCGCTACCCTTCCCGGCGTGTCGGCGCCACCGCCCTTCGGCGGCAATCAAAAGACGGTGCTGATCACAGTAGATCCCGGCAAATTGCGCAGCTATAACCTTTCTGCCGACGAAGTGGTGCAGACGCTTGCGAAGTTCAATACCATCAGCCCGGCGGGCAATGTCCGCATCGGCGACACCACTTATATCACCCCTCAAAACAGTGTGATCGAAGGTCTGCAGGACCTGCAGAGCATGCCATTGCGAACGGGCGGCGGCCCTTCCGTCTATGTCAGGGACATCGCGACTGTCAGCCTGGGGGCGGATGTGACGACCAGCTATGCATTGATCAACGGCAAGCGATCCGTATACATTCCCGTCACGAAGCGGGCCGATGCTTCCACCTGGGACGTGGTCCAGCATGTGAAAGCGGCCTTACCGGACATGCAGGCGGCCATCCCCCCTGATATAAAAGTGACGTATGCATTCGACCAGTCAGGCTATGTTATCAATTCACTGAAGAGCGTGCTGATCGAGGGCGGGCTGGGCGCCCTGCTCACGGGGCTGGTGGTGCTGCTATTCCTTCGGGACGGTCGCAGCGCCCTGATCGTCATCCTCACCATTCCGCTCGCCCTGCTGGCCGCCGTCACGGCCCTTTATCTTTCCGGACAGACCATCAATATCATGACCCTGGGCGGGCTGGCTTTGTCCGTTGGTATACTGGTGGACGAAGCCACCGTCACGGTGGAAAACATCCACCGCCACCAGGAAGGCGGCAAACACAGGGCCCGCGCCATCGCCGATGCGTGCAGGGAGATAGCCGCGCCGAAGCTGCTGATCCTGCTCAGCATCCTGGCCGTCTTCGTGCCGGCCTTGTTCATGAACGGCGTACCTAAAGCATTGTTCCTGCCTTTGTCGCTGGCAGTGGGCTTTGCCATGATCGCTTCCTTCCTTTTGTCCCAGAGCTTTGTACCCGTGATGGCCAACTGGTGGATGAGGGAAGCGCTGCATAAGCAAGGTCCGGCAGGTGATAAGACTTTTTTCAGTCGATTGAAAGACCGTTATGTGCGTCTGGGAAGTAAGTTCCAGGGGCGCCATGTCATAGCCGCCAGCCTGTTTGTCCTCATTACGGTCGGGCTTGCGGTCCTGCTGTTTGCGTCCACGGGTACGGAGCTCTTCCCTCCCGGCGACAGCGGTCAGGCACAGGTCCGTCTCCGCCTGCCCGTGGGCACGCGGTTCGAGCGGACGGAAGACGCCACCCGCCAGTTGCTTGGCCTGGCCGAGCGCATCGCCGGAAAGGGCCAGGTGGAGATCACTTCGGCATTCATAGGCACCCAGCCTTCCAGCTATCCTGTCAACTATATTCATCTATGGACCAGCGGCCCCCAGGAATCAGTGACAAGGATCAAGCTTCGGCGGGGCAGCCTACCTATCGAGGCTTTCCGGGAACAGCTGCGATCCGCGGCGGCAAAAGAGATGCCGGCAGCGCGGCTGTCTTTCGAGCCGGGAGACATCGTCGAACAGGTGTTGAACCTGGGCAGCAGCAACCCCGTGGAAATTGCCGTGGTGGACCGCAACCTGGGCGAGGGGCAAAAGATCGCCCGGCAGCTGGTGCAAAAACTGCAACAGACACCGGCGCTGAGGGACGTACAGATCGCAACGCCCCTGGACTATCCGGCCATCCGCGTGGATATGGACCGCGTGAAGGCGGCTGCGCTCGGCATCTCCGGAGACCAGATCGCGCGGAGCACGGTCGCCGCCACTTCTTCCAGCCGCTTCACCATGCCCAGCTACTGGCTTGACAAGACGACGGGCACAGCCTACCAGGTACAGGTGCAATATCCCGAATACAGCATGAACAGCACCGGCGCATTGGAAATGGTCCCCGTTTCTTCCGGGGCAGGCAATACGCATTATCTTAGTGAAGTCAGCCGTCTCACGCGCACGACCATCCCGGGGGAATACGACAGGCTGAACCAGCAGCGGTATGTAACAGTGACGGCCAACGTACATAAAGAAGACGCGGGGAGCGCCTTCACGAAAGTGCGGGCCGCCATCTCCTCGATGGGCAAGCTCCCTGCCGGCGCGAAGATATTGCTGCGCGGCCAGCCTGAGCTGCTGGACCAGACATTGCAGAACCTCCGGTTCGGCCTGCTCATCGCTATCGTCGCCATTTTTTTGTCGATGGCCATTTACTTTCAATCGTTCCGGGTGGCCGTCGTCACGGTGGCGGTGACGCCCGCCGTTGTCGCAGGTGCGCTGGCCATGCTGTATGTGACGGGGCATTCCCTCAATATCCAATCCTATATGGGAACTATTATGGCGGCGGGCGTCTCCATTGCCAATGCCGTATTATTTATCACCCAGGCTGAACGTGCACGGAAAGAAGGGAATTCCCTGCCACATCTGAATGCGGCAGAGGCCCGTTTCCGTCCGATCCTGATGACCAGCGCTGCCATGATCGCCGGCATGATCCCCATGGCCATCGGTATCAGCGAAGGAGGGGACCAGACCGCACCGCTGGCCATTGCCGTCATAGGAGGGCTGTTGTTCTCCACCGGCAGCGTCCTGTTCTTCCTGCCTGCCGTCTACCGATGGATCGCGGGCGGCAAGCCTTATCATAATGTATCCCTGGATCCTGATGACATAAACAGTAAAAACTATGACCATCCAGCGCCTTCTATTTAGATATATGCGACCATTCATTAAAGGATTGCCTTTGTGCTTTCTTATTGCCTGCGGGAACAGCGAGCAGCAACCCACCGGACAGGCCGGCGTCACCACACCCGGAGATACTGTCCTGGTATTTATTTTAAAGCCCGACTCTCTCAGGAAGACGGTGGAGCTGCCCGCCGAGCTGGAGCCCTACCAACGAACGGACCTCTATGCCAGGGTGCAGGGTTTTGTCCGTGCGATGAAAGTGGACATCGGCAGCCGTGTAGTGAAAGGACAAAGCCTTGCGGTGATAGAAGCGCCGGAAGTAAACTCCCGGCTGGAAGAATCCCAGGCGACGCTGCAATCCGTCAAAGCGAAATGGGCCGGGAGCCGGGATAACTACCTCCGGCTCTACCGGGCCTCCCGGACCTCCTCACCCGGCATCGTCGCGCCGGTGGACCTGGAGCGCGCATTGGACCAGATGCTCACCGACAGCAGCGCCTATGAAGCCGCCCGCAAACAGACGCAGGCCAGCAGGGATATCTCGGGCTATCTCAACATCAACGCTCCCTTTTCCGGCGTCATCACCGCCCGCAAAGCTGACGAAGGGGCATTGGTGGGGACTACGCAGCCATTGCTGACCATACAGGATGACCGTACCCTCCGTCTGCGCATAGCCGTTCCAGAGACCTACACGGCGGCAGTGAGCAAGATCCCGGCTATACGTTTCCGTGTGGACGCCTATCCTATCCGGAGCTTCACGGCTGTTCCGGCCCGCAGGACGGGAACCATCGATCCCAACACGCGCACAGAACTGTGGGAGTACACGGTCGACAATGCCCACCAGGAACTTCAGGCGGGCGCCTTCGCTTATGCACAGCTTGGCCTGCAACGGGATGGGCTATCGCTCCTCGTGCCTCCCTCAGCCGTCAGCACCACCCAGGAAAAGAAATTTATCATCCGGGTGAAGAACAATATGATCGAATGGGTGGATGTCAGCCAGGGGATCAGCACCGACAAAGGGGTAGAGATCTTCGGCCGGCTCCAGGCGGGCGATACCCTGCTGGTAAAAGCCACGGACGAAAGAAAGCCGGGCAGCACAGCGGTCTGGAAGGTGCAGCATTAGTCCGCGGTATGTTTTTTGCACAAATTGATCCGTTATGCATACAGACAACAGCCGGCGCCGGTTTCTCGGGCAAAGCCTGAAGGCCGGCCTTCTCGGAAGCGCCTCGGGCATCCTGCTGCTCCATGGCTGCAAAGAAAAGGAGGAAGACAAAGAAGTATCCCCTCCCGAAGATCTCATGCAGGAACATGGACTGCTCAACAGGATCCTGCTGATCTATGATCATTGCCGGGAACAACTGGCAGCTAAACAGACTCCTCCGCTGGACGCCCTGTCCGGGGCCGCAGGAATCATCAAGACATTCGTCGAGGACTATCATGAAAAGCAGGAAGAGGATTACCTTTTTCCCAGGTTCCGAAAAGCCGGCGTGCTCACCGACCTGGTAAATGTGCTCCTGCAACAGCACAACGCCGGACGCGCGATCACCCAGCAGCTGATGGAGCTTGGAAAAGTGAAAGCGCCTACCGATGATCAACGTCAGCAGCTGATCCTGCTCCTTACCAGGTTCAATACCATGTACCGGCCCCATGAAGCCAGGGAAGATACGGTACTCTTTCCGGCCTTCCGCAGGCTGGTGACCCGCCACGAATACGATTCTCTGGGGGAAGAGTTCGAGAACAACGAGCACAAGCGTTTTGGCAAGGATGGTTTCGAGGTCATGGTGGACAAGGTCATGGCAATTGAAAAGCAGCTGGGCATCTATGAACTGGCACAGTTTACCCCCGGTGTCTGAGGACGGCGGTGACATTCATCAAGCGACCTGCTGACCCATGTCATGCTTCTATTGGCCTCCTCTTTTTAGCTTGCAGTAAATTACTGCAGCCATGTTAATCGAACAGATCTATACAGGATGCCTGGCCCAGGGGGCGTACTACATTGAAAGCAACGGCGAAGCTGCCGTCATCGATCCACTGAGAGAAACAGCGCCTTATCTGCAAAGGGCGGCCAGATCGGGAGCAACCATCAAATACATTCTGGAAACGCATTTTCATGCGGACTTTGTCAGCGGCCATCTTGATCTCAGCCGAAAGACAGGGGCTGCCATTGTCTATGGGCCTAATGCGCAGGCCAGTTTTTCATTTATGGCTGTCCGTGACGGACAAGAGCTGAGCCTGGGGCATTGCAGCATCCGCATCCTGCATACGCCGGGCCACACGATGGAAAGCACCTGCTACCTGCTGAAAGATGAGAAGGGCCATGAGCGGGCTTTATTCACCGGCGACACCCTGTTCATCAATGATGTTGGGAGGCCTGACCTGGCCCAAAAGATCGATGCGGAGCTGACACCCGAAAAGCTGGCCGGCTATTTATACGACTCGTTGAGGAATAAGATAATGCCATTAAGAGATGACATCGTGATCTATCCGGGTCATGGCGCAGGAAGCGCCTGTGGCAAGAACCTTGGCATAGAAAGAACGGATACGCTGCGCGGACAGAAAAGGCATAATTATGCTTTGAAGGCCGACCTGTCGAAAGAAGATTTTATTCAGCAGGTCACCAGCGGGCTTACGCCCCCTCCCGCCTATTTTCCTGGCAATGTCCTGATGAACAAGCAAGGGTATGAGCCATTCGAAAAGGTGCTGTCCAGGGGACAGCAAGGCCTGGATCCTGCCGCATTCGAAGCGGCATTCAGAGAAACGGAAGCGCTCATTCTCGACACCAGGGCTGCTGCCGTCTTTTCGGAAGGGTTTATTCCCCACTCCATCAATATCGGCCTGGGAGGAGATCTCGCTCCCTGGTCCGCAACCCTGATCCCCGACCTCAACCAGCCTATCCTGCTCGTAACTGACGAGGGCAGCGAGGAGGAATCCATCACACGCCTGGCGAGAGTAGGACTGGATCATTGCATCGGCTACCTCAAAGGAGGGGCCAAGGCATGGAAAGATGCGGGAAAACGGCTGGACAGGATCAATAGCATAAGCGCGAAGGAACTGGCTGTGATCATGAGTATCGCGCCTATCCATCTGCTGGATGTCAGGAGAAGCTTTGAATTCCTGGCGGAGCATGCCATCCATGCCGACAATATACCCCTGGAATATATCAATGACAATATGCACCGGCTGCATCCTGACAGGACCTATTATGTCTATTGCGCCGGCGGCTACCGCTCCATGATCTTCTGCTCGATCCTGAGAGCAAGAGGATTCCACGATCTCATCAATATCGAGGGTGGTTTTAAGGCGATCCGGGAGACAGGGAAAATCTGTATCACGAATGACGTTAGCGTCCACCATTGATGACTTTAATGATAATATTACATCATTAACGGCCTGGGGCATTCTTTTTGTGATCAGGTAGAAGGCGAAAGACAAAAACATGCAGACATCTCCGGCCGGTATTTTGACGATCAATGGCGGATCTTCCAGTATTAAATTCTCCGTGTATGGGACCGGCGATGCATTACAGCGCCTTCTGCATGGGAAGATCGAGCGCATCGGTCTTGCAGATCCATTGTTGAGCTATGCAGAGACGGAAGCCGGGCCGCCCGTCCAAAGCCGGATAGAAGCGGCTGATCTTCAGGAAGCTGCCCGTTTTCTGGTAAACTGGCTTGAACAAAAAAAGGCTTTTGCCGGGATAAAAGCCATTGGCCACCGGGTGGTGCATGGCCTGGAGCATGTCCGTCCAGCATTGGTCACGGAGCAGCTGTTGAAAGCATTACGGGGAATCAGTACCTATGATCCGGATCATTTGCCTGGGGAGATCATCCTGATGGAACTGTTCCGGGAAAAATATCCCCAATTGCCGCAGGTGGCCTGCTTCGACACCGCTTTTCACGCAGATATTCCCCGCATTGCCCGGTTGCTGCCCATTCCCAGGCGATATGATGAAGCCGGCATACGCCGCTATGGTTTTCACGGCCTTTCGTATTCCTATATCCTCGGGGAGCTGGGGCATCTCGCGGGAAAAGAAGCAGCCGAAGGACGTTTGATCATTGCACACCTGGGCAGTGGCGCCAGCCTGGCGGCAATATATAAAGGCAGATGCATGGATACGAGCATGGGGTTCACACCTGCAGGCGGCATTATGATGGGATCGCGCCCCGGCGACCTGGACCCGGGCGTGGCCTGGTATATGATACAAAAGGATCACCTGGATCCTGCTCAATTCAACGCGCTGATCAATCATCAGTGCGGCCTTTTAGGCGTATCGGGGACCAGTGGCGACATGCGGGACCTGCTGCAGCAGGAGAACGAAGATGTGCGGGCTGCCGAGGCCGTGGAGCTATTCTGCTACCAGGTGAAAAAACAGATCGGCGCCTATTCCGCTGTCCTGGGAGGGATCGATACCCTGGTATTCACTGGCGGCATCGGAGAGAACCTGGCTGTCATCCGCAGCAGGATCTGCCAGGGATTGGAATATCTGGGCCTGGGCCTGGACGAGGGGAAAAATAAAAAGAATGACCTTATCATATCCTCCGGGCAAAGCCGGACCACGGTGTATGTCATTCCCACGGATGAAGAAAAAATGATCGCTAAAAACACCTCATTTTATGGAAATATATAAGACAAAAGTTCCGGACAACCAGGTTTCTACGGAATTGCTGCGGAAGATCGATGCTTATTGGCGTGCGGCCAACTATCTGTCCGTAGGGCAGATCTACCTGCGTGACAACCCGCTCTTACATGAGCCGTTGCGAGCGGAGCATGTGAAGCACAGACTGCTGGGCCATTGGGGCACCACGCCGGGCCAGAATTTCATCTATGCGCATCTCAATCGTATCATCCGGCAATATGACCTGGACATGATCTATATCTCCGGGCCCGGGCACGGCGGTCCGGCCCTGGTCGCCAATACGTATCTCGAAGGAACGTACAGCGAGGTCTACCCGCATATCAGCCAGGACGAGCTGGGGCTGTGCAAGCTATTCAGGCAGTTCTCGTTCCCGGGGGGTATCCCCAGCCATGTTTCTCCCGAATGCCCGGGATCTATCCATGAAGGCGGAGAGCTGGGCTATTCACTCAGCCATGCTTTCGGCGCCGCCTTTGACAACCCGGACCTGATCGTGGCCTGTATCGTGGGAGATGGAGAGGCGGAGACCGGCCCCCTGGCTACGGCCTGGCATTCCAACAAGTTCCTTAACCCGGTGACAGATGGTACGGTCTTACCCATCCTGCATCTAAACGGCTATAAGATCGCCAATCCCACTTTGCTGGCCAGGATCAGCCAGGACGAACTGGAACAGCTTTTTTCAGGATATGGATGGAAACCGTATTTCCTGGAGGGCCATGATCCCGAGGAGATGCACCAGGCAATGGCCGTCGTGCTGGATAAGGTCATGCAGGATATAAAGGACATTCGCTCCAGGGCACTTAATGACGGCGAGGCTGCCAGGCCCATATGGCCCATGATCATCTTAAAGACACCTAAAGGCTGGACGGGCCCGAAGGAGGTGGATGGGCTGCCCGTGGAAGGAACTTTCCGTTCACACCAGGTGCCTTTATCGGACCCGCACAGCAATCCCCGGCACCTGCAGCAACTGGAAGCATGGATGAAAAGCTACCGACCGGAGGAGCTCTTCGATGCGGGCGGACGGCTGAGAGAAGAATTAGCCCTGCTGGCACCGGAAGGCCAAAGAAGAATGGGCGCCAACCCGCATGCCAATGGTGGACTGCTTTTAAAAAGCCTTCTCATGCCGGACTTCAGGGAATATGGGGTGGTTTTAAAAGCGCCGGGCGCCGTCGAAGCTTCCGATACCATGACCGTGGGCGCCTTTCTCAGGGATATCATCAAGCTCAATCAGCACCAGCGAAATTTCCGCATCTTCGGACCCGATGAAACGTTGTCCAACCGGCTTGATGCCGTATTCCAGGCCACCACACGACAATGGGAGGCGCAGCGATTGGAGAACGATCAATACCAGGGCACCGATGGCCGTGTGATGGAAGTGCTGAGCGAACATCAATGCGAAGGCTGGCTGGAAGGTTACCTGCTGACGGGCAGGCATGGCCTTTTCAATAGTTATGAAGCGTTCATCCATATCGTGGATTCCATGTTCAACCAGCATGCCAAGTGGCTGAAAGTGACATCGGAGCTTCCCTGGCGCCGGCAGATCGCTTCCCTCAACTACCTGCTGGCCTCTCATGTATGGCGGCAGGACCACAATGGGTTTACCCACCAGGACCCGGGATTCATCGACCATGTCATCAATAAGAAAGCGGAAATTGTGAGGGTGTATCTGCCGCCCGACGCCAACTGCCTGTTGTCGGTGATGGATCACTGCCTCCGCAGCCGCCATTATGTAAATGTGATCGTGGCAGGCAAGCACCCTGCCCCCCAATGGCTTACGATGGAGCAGGCGGTCACGCACTGTACGAAAGGCATCGGCATCTGGGATTGGGCCAGCAACGACAGGGATCGCGGGCCCGATGTAGTCATGGCCTGTGCCGGGGACGTTCCTACCCTGGAAACGTTGGCTGCCGTGTCGATCCTAAGGAAGAAACTCCCTGAGCTGGCCATCAGGGTGATCAACATCGTCGACCTGATGAAGCTTCAACCGGGCACCGAACATCCCCATGGGCTTTCCAACCGTGACTTTGACATGCTGTTCACAAAGGACAAGCCGGTGATCTTTGCTTTTCACGGTTATCCGTGGCTGATCCACCGGCTGGCATACAGGCGCACCAATCACCCTAATATCCATGTCCGCGGCTACAAGGAGGAAGGCACCATCACCACGCCATTCGACATGACGGTGCTGAATGACCTGGACCGATTCCACCTGGTGATGGATGTCATCGACCGGCTGCCGCAAACGGAAGCAAAGGGAGTCTATGTGAAGCAGGAAATGCAGGACAAGCTGATCGCACACCGGCAGTACATCTACCAGCATGGGGAAGATATGCCGGAAGTAAGGGATTGGAAGTGGCATGTGGACTGACTTTAATCATTTTTCCGGGCAACCTGTGTCATAAGCGCCATTATCGATTTCCGGTACTTTTGGCATTATAACACATGCATTATGAAGGCCCGGATTTACATGCTGATGGTATTCGGCTCCATTACCTTTTCCTGTAAAAAAGTACAGCAGGTCCATATTCTGCAAAAAGACATCGTAGAGACCGTCTATGCTTCCGGCAAGATCGTTTCGGACAATGAATACAACCTTTTCGCATTCAACAACGGCACTATCCTGAAGAAGCTGGTGAAGGACGGCGACAGGGTCGGCAAGGGGCAGGTACTGTATGTCGTCCAGAATGAGCCGGTGGTGGCGAAATACCAGGCCGCCCTGGCAGGCTACCGGAACACCGAGCTGAACCTTTCCGACCGATCGCCATTGCTGCATGATCTGCAGCTGGCCCTTCAAAGCGCCGAGATCAAATTAAGGAACGACTCCCTTACCTACCACCGGTGGAAAAACCTTTGGGAACAAGGCATCGGCACCCGGAACAACCTGGACAACAGCTATACGGCCTACCAGCTCTCGGTCAACCAGCAAAAAAGCGCCGCCGAAAAATATACCTCCGCCCTGCATGACATGCAAGTCAGCAGCAGCAATGCAAAGAGCCAGCTGCAAGCCGCCAAAAAAGAGCTGGATGATCATTTCATCTGCAGCGACCGGGCCGGCATTGTTTACCAGACTTTCAGGGAGGCCGGAGAGGGCGTGCGTGCCAACGAAGTCGTGGCGTTGATCGGGGACAGCGGCCGACGCATCATCCGACTTTCCGTAGACCAGGAAGACATCGGCAAGGTCAGGAAGGGCCAGCGGGTGGTGTTGAAAACAGACCTGTCCGGTGACACGGTATACGAGGCAACGGTCACGCATATTTATCCTATCATGAATGAATCGGATCAAACCTTCCGCGTGGACGCCGTTTTTGTGCAACAGCTGCCTCCTGCCTTCATCCATTGCTCGGTGGAAGCCAACATCATTATTGCCGTCAAACCACATGCGAACGTATTACAGCGTGAAGCACTGGCAGGCGAGGACAGTGTCTGGGTCCTCGTCAACGGGAAAGAGAAGAAGATCGCTGTAAAAACAGGCATCCTTACCCTGGATTATGTAGAGATCCTGGCCGGGATAGATGCCAGGACTCCTGTATTATTAAAGAAAGAAACCGGCAGCAGATGACTCTACCTGTCAACCTCCTCATCTCCGGCACGCAGCTGCTGGCCCGCAAGCGACAAAGCTTCATCGCCATGCTGGGCGTCATATTCGGCATCGCCATGTTCATCTTCATGATCAGCTTCATGAAGGGAGTCAATAACTATATCCAGGATACCATGCTTTCCGCGATCCCCGATGTTCACATTTATAATGACATCAGGACCGACTATACATCGTCGGTTACCAGCATATGGCTTCGCAATGATCCCGACAAAGTGGTGGTCGTGCATCATCCCCGGCCGGAAAAAGTGAGGCTGAACCTGAAGAACGCCAGCCTAATCATTTCCGACCTGAAAACGCGATCCGACGTGGAGGTCGTCTCGCCTCTTTTGTCCACCCAGGTATTTTTCAACTACGGGCCCGTGCAACTGAACGGGGTCCTCGATGGCGTCAATATCCTTGAAGAAGCTCGCTTATTCAGTCTGCGGGAAAGAATGATGACGGGGCGCGCTGAAAACCTGCTGACGGCTGACAAGGGTATCCTTCTGGGTCAAGGCCTTGCCGACAAGCTGAATGTCGTCCGGGGCGACCAGGTTACGCTGGCTACTCCTGCCGGCAACTCTATGCGCTTCAGGGTAGTGGGAACCTTTTCATTCGGCCTCAGCACCGTGGACAACATCAAGGCTTATGTAAGTCTTTCCGGCGTCCAGCAATTGCTGGCAAAAGACCATGACTATATTACGGACATCCGGGTCAAGCTAAAAGACATCAACATGGCAAGGGACCTGGCGGTAGTCTGCAGAAAAAAATATGGGTATAAGTCCGAAGATTGGGAAAGCTCCAATCCTTCCATCAAGGCGGGTAACCTGATCAGGGACACCCTTACCTGGGTGGTAAGCCTCACCTTACTGACGGTGGCGGGTTTTGGTATTTACAACATCATGAATATGGTGATCTCCAGCAAGATGAAGGACATTGCGATACTGAAGGCGCAAGGTTTTGACGGCAAGGACATCCTAATGATCTTTTTATCCCAGTCTCTGGTGATCGGCATCCTGGGCGCGTTAGCAGGGTTGTTATTGGGTTTCCTGCTGTCGTACGGGTTGTCCCGGGTGCCTTTTCCCCAGACGGAATTCACCTTCATGAAATTCTTTCCGGTGGTATTCGACATCAAATATTATTTTTTTGGAGCGGGCTTTGGGATGCTGACGACTTTCGTAGCAGGCGTGCTGCCTGCCCGGAAGGCGGCGCGCGTGGACCCGGTGGCCATCCTCCGCAGCTAAAAGAGATATCATGAATGAACCAATATTGGAAGCCACGCAGCTCAATAAATTCTTTCGCCTGCCGGAACCTTTCCAGGTATTGAAAGACATCTCGCTCTCGGTACAGAAAGGTGAGTTCATCACCATCGTCGGCAAGTCAGGCTGTGGAAAATCATCCCTGCTCTATCTCCTTTCCACTTTGGATACGGATTACACCGGCAACCTGTCGATCAATGGCAGCAAGGTTACAGGTCTGAATGAGCATGATTTGTCGGGTTTTCGCAACGAGCATATCGGGTTCGTTTTCCAATTCCATTATTTGCTGCCGGAATTCACGGTCCTGCAGAACATTATGATCCCGGCGATGAAGCTGGGTAAGCTTTCACGGCAGCAGATCGAACACAATGCGATGCAAAGGCTGGAGGAAATGGGGATCCGGGATGTTGCGCTGAAGCCTTCGGGGAAGCTATCAGGCGGTCAGCAGCAGCGCGTCGCCATTGCGCGGGCATTGATCAATAACCCGGGCATCATCATGGCGGACGAGCCCACCGGCAACCTGGATTCCAACAATACGCAGATCATCTTCAATATATTCCGGCAGCTGGCCCAGGAGGGTAACACCATTCTGGCTGTCACCCATGACAAAGATTTTGCGGCGCGGTCAGACAGGATCATCGAGATGATGGATGGAAGGATCATACATTAATGAAGGGATCTCGGAGGGTGGGGGTTCCGGGGGCGCGTCGGGTTGCACCGGCGGCAGTTCGTCCGGGTTCTGTGGAGAAGGCCGTTCCTTATCCGGCGATACCTGGGGTTCCTTTGGCGGCAACGGCAATTCGGCCGGCTCTTTCTTCTTTTTGTCTTTACCCATGATCTAAGGATGTGCAAATTGTAAAGAATGTAAATGCCTTGCGAACCACGAGGTGGTGGAAGCGGCCACCTCCTTTATCTTCTCGCCTTCGAATAAATAAGTGGCGCCCTGGATCACTTCCAGCTGCTTGTCACAGGACAGTTCATCCAATGCCTCCCTGTTCATCTGCTCCACATACCGATCCAGGCTGCCAACGATCAGTAACGTAGGCGCCTGCACCCTGGAAAGTGCCCCTTTCGCAAGGTCGGGCCGGCCGCCCCGGCAAACGATCGCGCCAATGTCTTCGGGTAACAGGGCAGCGGCCTGCAAGGCGGCAGCGGCGCCGGTGCTGGTGCCATAATAGCCCAGCCGGTAATGATCCAACAGGTCCCTGTCCAGGACCCACTGTGTTACGGCGATCAGCCGTCTGGTCATCAGTTCAACGTCATATTGCCTGCCTGAAGACTGTTCTTCTTCCGGCGTCAGCAGATCGGGCAGCAGGGTGCCGATGCTATGCTGCTGTAAATATTCGGCCATCATCCTGCTGCGCGGGCTGTTCCTGCTGATGCCGCCTGCCTGGGAAAAAATGATGATGGCATGGGCATTTTCCGGCAGGGTCAGCTCGCAGGAAAGTTGTTTATTCCCGCAGGGTATGACAAAATTTTGTTTGTAAGGAGTAAGCATAAGTGTGTTTTTAGAAAATTCCCCGAAGGGGCATAACAAGACCTCCTTCCGGATGGTCTTGTTATGCGCATAAATAAGAGCCTAAAAAGAATACTCCCTGACCGCAATGGTCAGCCTGTTCTCCACGGAAGTGATGCCGGGAGCGGACCAGGCGGCAAGTTCTGCGTCATCTTTTTCAGCCAGTGAGCGCACGGTACCCCGGAGGATCACTTTATGGCCCACCAATTCGACCCGGATCTTTTCTGAATCGATGGTGGCATGGCGCTCCAGTGCGTCCGAGATCTTCTGCTGTATGTCGGCGGAAGTCACACCCGGCTTGACAGTGACGTAGTTATTCACCCGGGTGATGCCGGCCATATTCCGGATAGCATCGACGACAGCCTGGCGCTGGTAATTCCAGTCGACCTCGCCGGAAAGGGTAACGACCCCTTTTTCCACGAGGATCTTGATCTTGTCTTCCTCGACAGCCGTATGCCATTTCAGCGCATCGGTGACAGCCTTGGCGATCTCCGCATCGGACCTGAGGTAGACGGGAGAAACGCCGACCTGGATCTCTTCGGCTACCGCCTTGACGCCGGCGATCTTCCTGACGGCCAATTCGGCCCCGATCTTTTTATAATAGCTATCTACCTGGCCGGAAAGAGTTACTACGCCGTCCTTCACCGCTACGCCGATCTCTGCTGCGTTGAGGAATGCCTCCCATTTCAGTTGATTCAAAATGTCTTTCTGTATTTCTGCATCTGTTCGCATAAGTAAAAGGTTTTAAGTGAATAATACTAAAGGTAGATCGTGCTTCCGCTCCCGGAAAGGACAATGGTCACAGGGAGTAATGAGTTTGGTCACGCGATCCTTAGCTCATGCTTTCTGCAAGATGGCGGTCTGGCCTTCAGCGACTTTATTGCCTGCCGCGGTCCTTTTCCAATTTATGCCTCTCAGGACGGCTCCAAAGGCGATGCATACCAGCAAAGGGAAAAGCATCCAGCCGAAGAAAGGAATGGAAAAGATCAGCCTGAGCAGGATAAAAAATCCAAAGGCGATCCACACCTCTTCCCAGAACCTGGCGTTGCTGCCCATCACCGTGCTGAACCAATTCGCGGCTACAACTGCGGTAAAGCTACCGCAAATGAGCAGCGAAAAAATATAGCCGAACAGCAGGATCAATCCAATGGGAATAGCTATCAGGCTGATGAAGGAGAAGAAGATCAACACGGGTACGCCACAGAAAAAGAGGAATCCGGCGCCTAAGGATCGCAGCGAACTGTCGTATATTTTTTCCCCCGCCCGATGAAATATCTTCGTAAAAAAATACTGGAGCAGGATAATGACCAGCAATGCCGTGGCAAGATACCAAAGCACGGTGAGCAGTCCGGCGGCGCCCAGGAAATACCAGTGATTACCTTTGATGGCGAGGCTTTCGTCCCTGACAACCTGCCCATTTTTCACTGTTGTTCCAAAGTCCGCCGTTGACGGCGCCCAATACCTCACAGGCCCGTTGAAAGCTGCGCTGCTGCCGATGAGCAAACTATTGGAAGCAGCCAGGACCGTCTGGCCCATCACCTTTCCATACAATTCAATAGATCCTCCCCGGCAGTCCAGGTCAGTGCCTACCGTACCATACAATAAGAGCTTGCCGACAGCAGCTTTGATATTCCCATCCACCTTGCCATATAAGGTCATGTTGCCGCCGCTGGCCAGGATATTACCCGACACTACGGCATTTTTTTCGATACTGATATCTCCCCCGGCTACCACCAGGTCTCCCTGTATATCCCGGTCGATCTTCAGCGTGCCGCCGAGACAGCGGATCTTACCGCCGACATAACCGTTGATCACTACGGTGCCTCCTGCCAGCAGGATGTCATCGTAGACGCTGTCGTTGATGTAGATCTTACCGCCGGCAACTACCAGCTGGCCGTGGACAGGGGCGTTGATGATCACCGTGCCTGCGGCCAGGTAAATATCCTGGGTCGTCGAATGGTCGATGACGATGGTATTCCCCGATTCTACGATCATGGAGAAGCCATTGATGGAGCCTGCCGACAGCAGCAGCAGGAGAAGGGCGCACTTGCGCAGAAGGATAGTAATCATAACAATTGATTTTGTGCGGGTGATGTTCAAATGCTGAAAAAAGCCTGTGGTATAACGGGGGATCTTTCAAAGCGCCCCGTCTTCTCTTCCAGCCTTATGCGGAAGGTGACCCCGGTGATCTTGTATAGCTCCGATGAATCAAACGGCCAATCCCGGGATAAGTGGGTTGTCTCGCTGCTGACCAGGGGCAGGATCCGTCCGTGCAGTCGCTGCAGCGCGTCGGTACGAAGGGCCTCATCCTTCAACTCCTCAAAAATGCCATGGGCCACCACGCTTTGCCAGTTGGCCATATTATGCAGCTGGTCCACTTCAAAGCAGACGTTTGGGTTTTTTCGCATAATATCCACCTTCAACCCCTCATGCGTGTGGCAATAAATATACGTTCCATCATAAGCATAGCTGATCGGCACGACATATACCATTTGCCCATCGCTGCATCCAATGCGGCCTATGACCTCTTTGCTAAGAAACCGCTCTATTTCCGGCATGGTTAATTTTCCCAACATGGTTGTTGCTTTAAGTACACCGAAATTATTAACCTTCCCGGTGTCTTTATATGACGCCGATTAGACGGGGAACTGATAAAGCTCATGTGGAAAAAGATGCTAGTGGCGCTGATGGCTGTCCCTCTGGCTTGTAAGTGCATACCCTGGTTCGGCCACCGCGGGCAGCATGATAGTGAATATCGAGCCTTTACCAGGCTCGCTGCTGACCTCGATACGCCCATCCATCAGGTCCAGGTATCTCCTGACAATGCTAAGACCCAGCCCTGTCCCGGAAATACCGGAAGTGTTGGCTGCCCGGAAAAATCGTTCAAAGAGATGCTCCTGTTCTTCAGCGGGTATACCGATGCCGGTGTCGACGACCATAAAGTTCACCGTCTCGGGCTGGAATTGCAGGATACACCGGATGGGCGCTGATTCCGGGGAGTATTTAACAGCATTGGAAATGAGGTTATTGAGAATGTTTCGCAGCAAATGATCATCGACGTTGACCATCCTGGGGTCGCCGTTGACTTCCAGGGCGATGGTTTGCCCGGGTTTGCAGGACTCCTCCATGTCCAGGATGGCCTCTTCCGCCAGTTGGTGAAGGTCCGTGGGGGTGGGATTGTTCTTTATTACTCCTTCCTCCAGCTTTTCCAGGGACAAAAAATCGCTGAGGATCTGCCGCAGGTTCTTCACATTGGACTTGATGCGATGAACATGGCGCATGCGTTTGTCCTCCATTTCCGGCGCGCTGTATTTTTCGATGAGCGAGGTGGAGGAAAGAATGACGCTCAGGGGCGTCTTGAATTCATGGGAGGCCAGGGTAACGAACCTGGACTTCATCTCGTTCAGGTCTTTTTCCCTCCTCAGCGCCTGCTTCATTTCTTCCTCCGCTTTCATTTGTTCGGTGATATCCTTCGTGATCTTTATATACCCGGTGATCTCGCCCTTTTCGTTGCGCATGCAGGTGAATACCACGTCCGCATAAAAAACAGAACCGTCTTTCCGCCTGCGCAGGCCAACGCTTTCAAAGCTGCCCAGTTCGGCAGCTTTTTTAAGATTTTCCTGCGGCTCCTGCCTGTCGATCTCTTCGTCCGTATAAAACAGGGAAATGGGCTGGCCAATAACCTCCGAAGCCTTGTATCCTTTTATTTGTTCCGCACCCCTGTTCCAGGTCATTACCTTTCCGGCGGGGTCGATCATAAAGATGGCATAGTCCTTTACGTGCTGCACCAGCAGGCTGAACCGCTGCTCGGATTCAAGCAGGCCTTTTTCCGCCAGCTGCCGACGGCGAAAATTATAGAGGATCAGTAAAAGGGAGACGCAGAGGAGGGTAAAAATGACTATCAGCAGGACAAATATGGCGGACTTCAGCATGTCCCTGCTTTTTGCGTTGGCCTGTTCACGTACGGCCAGGAGCCTGTTCTCCTCCCGCTGCATGCCCAGGAAAATGGCCCGCAACGAATTGGTATACGCACTCCTTACGGACTTATCCGATCGTTCGGGGGCAGGCCGATGGGAAAATGCGGCAATAAGTCTTGTCAGTGTATCTATGCGTGCTTGCTGCACCTTGTTATCTACCGTGGATTGCTGCAATATCCGGACATATTTGCCTATTTCGTCCGGAGGCTTTCCCTCGTCCACCTCCAATACGGCGGAAAGCGCCTGCTGGGTTTCATCCAGAACCACCAGCGTATGGTGCACGGCGGAGGAAGTGTCCGTAAAGGCCCTGTTGTAGCTTGCCGCCATCACCACCAGCCCTACGACGGCGCAGAGGATGATCCCGGACAATAGCGTATATGTTGTTTTTAACGCAGGCATACAGCGACAATGGAAGATCAGGGTCGTTCTTTAGTCGAAGATCGGATAAGATCATTCCTGGCAAATAATTAAGGGGGAAGGATTATGCGGGCATAGCCCGCTTTTCTGCCAGCATAAAGATAATGCCGTTGCATTAGACTATAAAATAATGAACTGGAAATTAAATAATAACACCTAACCACCCGGGGCCTTTATTCACGTATGTCTTCCCTATTGTATAATTTCTTATAATATTCGGCCGCCATCCGACCGCTGTCAAAAGTTGGCACGATATCCCGCATGCCATTCTTTATGATCTCCCGCCAGCTGGCCGGGTAGTCATAATACATGGGGATGACCTCTTTTTCCAGGAGGTTGTACAGGCTGATCGCATCTGCATCGTCCTGCTGATGTTCCGGCAGCGAGGGATCCGAAGGCGGAATGACAAAACAATTGCGCTTGTCCCTGGCAAATTCGGGGAACCATCCATCCGGCAGGGAGAGGTTGATGGCGCCATTCATGGCGGCCGTCATGCCGCTGGTCCCGCTGGCTTCATGCCCCATGCGCGGGAGGTTTAACCATACATCAGCACCCTGCTTCAACATTTTAGACAGCTTCAGCTCATACCCCACCATCACCGAACAGTTGGCATACGATTTACAGGCGTTGACGATCTTATCAAATACGCCGATCGCTGTATAATCCATGGGATAGGGTTTGCCCGCCCAGATGATCTGCACCGGTCTTTCCCTGTTGTTCACCAGCCTGTCGAACCTGTCCATGTCACGCAGCAGGAGGTCGGCCCTTTTATACCCCGTATATCTCTTAGCAAAAACGAGGGTAAGCACGTCCTTTTTGAAGATCTCCCCATTCTGATCCGCCACCAATTCAAACAGCTGCTCCTTGCAAGCGAGCTTCCTTTTCTGCAATGCTTCATCATTATTGGCAGACAAGGCCTTATACATTTCCTTATCAGACCAGTACGTGTAGTTCTGCGCGTTGGTGATCGACAGGATCGGACAGATGTCCGGATGTTGCTTCCACATCCTGTGCAAGGTCTGCTGATGAAGCCGGGAGACGCCATTGGCCACTCCCGACATATGCAAAGCGGCCATTGTAAGATCCAGGACGCCATTTTCGATATGGGTTATGGACCTCACCTCTGTGACGGGAATATCGCTGAAGAAACTGGCTTTCTCCAGCAGTCGTACATCGCTCTTTGGATTACCTCCCTCTTCAGGGGTATGATTGGTGAATACCAGCTGCTGTTTCACCTTTTCCAGGTTCTTGTGCTTGCTGTATAAATAGAATGCCAGCGGCAGGCCATGGGATTCATTGAGGTGGTAGACCTCGGGCTGCCATTGCAGCTCTTCCAGCAGCCTGGCCCCTCCTACTCCCAGCAAGATAGCAGCCGCGATCCTTGTCTCGGGATTGAAATCGTATAGCTTGTGTGAAATGGTATTTGCGAGATAGTCATTCTCCGGCAGGTTGGTGCTCAGCAGGAAAAGGGGGGCAGTATTGAAAACTTCAGGTGGAAGGTACCAGGCGGTGACCCAAACGTCGTGCTGGAAGATCCTGATGGCAAATTTGATATCCGTCGGCTGCAGGAAACCGTACACCTTTTCCTCAAAAAGGATGTCCATGGTCTGATCGCTCTTACGCACCTGGTCATAATAACCGTATTTCCATAAGATCCCGATGCCTACCAGGTTTTGCTTTAGTTCGAAGGCGCTGCGCAGGTAAGACCCTGCGAGGAAACCCAGTCCGCCGGCGTAGATCTTCAAGGGCTGATGAATGGCATATTCCATGCAGAAATAGGCCACCCGCCTGGAATACCCGGGGGCGGGCGTATATGGATGTTTGAATGTGAATGGCATACCTGCCAAGTTAAACGTCTGGCCCATGCCGGGCGATGATGGAACTCAGTCATTGTATTGATTGAGATCATTACGTGCGGGGTCAGCGGTCATAATAACGGCACCGTCTTGTCATTAGCTTTGATATCACGAGATATTATTCATCAAGAAATATAATTATCATGGAAGCCAATAAAGTACTACACAGCAGTATCCTGGACATCGTATTTGATGGCAGGAACAAGGAATATGGCGCCTATGACCTGAGAAAGAATTATAACAAACGCCTGTTGGCGTCGCTTAGCGCAATGATGGGCGTCACGGGCCTCCTTTTCGTCATCTTCTTCGTCGTTCAGAACAACGGCGGGACGAAAAAAGAGGTCATGATGGTAAAGGACGTGCAGCTGGAGCAGGTCGTAGAAGAGAAGAAGAGCGAACCCCTGCCACCGCCGCCTCCGCCGCCGAAAGTCCCCCTCCAAAAAATTGAGATCACGCGATTTACGCCTCCAAAGATCGTAAAGGACAATGAAGTAAAAGAGGAGGACAAACCTCCTGTCCAGGAAAAGCTGGAAGACACCCGCATCGGGACGATCAACCAGGAAGGGATCAAGGATGAGGGGATCACTGCCCCCCCTGTCTCGGATGCAGGAAAGGGCGTGGTGGAAGCGCCCAAGGCAAAGGTTGTCGAAGATTATGACAAGACCTTTACCAAGGTGGAGATCGAGTCTGAATATCCCGGCGGACCGGCGGCATGGTTGCGATACCTCAATAAGAATTTTCACTATCCGGACGATGCGCTGGCCAATGAGATCCAGGGAGTAGTGATGGTACAGTTCATCGTGGATAAAGACGGGAACGTAAGTGACGTACAGGCAGTCAGCGGTCCGGAAGAAGGCGGTCTTCGGGCGGAGGCCATCCGGGTCATCCGCAAGAGCGGAACGTGGATCCCCGCCATACAGAACGGACGCAAGGTCAAGTCGTACAAGCGGCAGCCTGTAATTTTTAAGATTGCATCCGCCTGACAGTGCCGACAGGTCTGGCAACCGTCGGGACAGCAATATGAAAGGGGCCGGATAGATATCCGGCCCCGCTTGCTACTAATGCTTACTAAAATTCCTCTGAAAAAACCAAATTACATCACGAGCACGGCGGCCCCGCTGACGTCCCCTTTCCTGAATGCCTCCAGGGCCTCATTGGCCTGGAGAAGGGGAAAATGTTGTATTTCGGTCCGGATGGGTATCCGGGGGGCGAGGTCGAGAAAGTCATGGCCATCTTTCCGGGAGAGATTCGCAACGGACCGGATGATCCTTTCCTCCCAAAGAAGGCGGTAAGGGAAAGAGGGAATATTACTCATATGGATGCCGCCGCAGACGACGACGCCTCCTTTATCGATGGATCGCAGGGCCAGGGGGATCAACTCGCCGGCCGGCGCGAAAATGATCGCGGCATCCAGCAAAGCAGGCGGAACATCGGAAGCACCTCCTGCCCAAACTGCGCCCTGGGCCAGTGCAAATTCCTGTGCCCTGCGGTCTCCGTCCCGGGTGAAGGCATACACTTCAATGTGCTGGTGTCTGGCTACCTGTATGATAATATGGGCGGCAGCGCCAAAGCCATAAATACCCAGTCGCGTTACGTGTGGGCCGATCATTGTGTAGGAGCGGTAGCCTATGAGGCCGGCGCAAAGCAGCGGCGCGCCGGCGGGGCAGGCATACTGGCTTCCCATCTGAAAACAATATTGTTCATAGGCGACGGTGTATTCGGCATATCCGCCGTCAATCGTATAACCTGTGAAAAGCGCATTTTCGCAAAGGTTCTCCTGTTGCCGGAGGCAATACCGGCAGGCGCCGCATGTATATCCCAGCCAGGGTATGCCCACCATGTCGCCGGCCTTCAGCGTAGTGATGTTCCTGCCCGTGCGCACCACGGTTCCAACGATCTCATGTCCCGGGACCAGCGGAAGCTTGGGATGAGGCAGCTCGCCATCAATCACGTGCAGGTCGGTGCGGCAGATGCCGCAGGCCATTACCTTTACCAGGACTTGTGTCGGGCCGGGCTTGGGGACGGCAAGCGTTGAAGCTGCCAGTCTGCCGCCTGCCTTTTCAAGTACCATTGCCTGCATGACAGCAGGAATTATGTCCGTCTGCGTCTGTTCAGTCGACATGTAATTCATATGACGCGAAGTTTTGATTGATGGGAGCTGAAGAGGTTACAGGTTCGGGGAGATTTACCGGCCCAGGAAGGTTGGCCGGTTCCAGAAGGTTAGCCGGTTCCGGAGGGTTTGCAAAAACCTGTTCGATCTTTTCCAGCAGGATCTGCTTGTCATGGAGCCAGATACCACTGGCCACCTCCAGGAATTTCGCGGATTGAGGGCACGCGGAAAGGAGGAAGCTTCTATCTTTCAAAAGGGTCAGTATAATGCATATATCGTGGAAATCACCCAGCAAGCGGCCCCGGGAAGATAGCTCCTCCTGTGATGGCAGCCCGTTGGATTGAGCCTGTCTAAAAATTTTTTCCGACAAATAAGGCCAGACATAAAGTATATCTTTCAGCTCTTTGCGTATAGCATGGATGCGCTGTTCGTCCTGAAGATCTGCTGCCGCGGGTGACAGGAAAGTTTTCGCTTTTTGCTGCAGGAATTTCTTTCCCGCCTCATCGGTGGCAGCAGCAGGAGAAGGTGCGCTCCACTGCTTGCTTTTCTTTCCAAAAGGACGGGGATTCTTCAGGAAGAGGAGCATCATGTCAGCGGCCGTATTGATACGATCGTCCAATAAAGCAATGCACGATGCCGGCAGGCCAAGATGCGCCTGCACGGCAACATTTTCCAGGGCCTTTCGCTGCAGCTGCAGGTTGCGGATAACGCCCGTCATCGCATAAAATGTCTTCAGCTCCCGGGGCAGCTTTGCCTTAACGGATGAATGGCTGACCGAAGCAGCCAGACGAAGCAAGGCCCGAAGCTTCTTCACTTCCAGGCGGAAGCTGTGAACAGGCTCTTCAGCAGGACCACTGGCCAGGGCCTTGCCCAATTCTCCGCATTTTTGATAGTGGTGCCTGATAGCGACATGCAGTTGTAAGTGTCCCATATTAAAATATCATGCTTTTTTCAGTTTGCAGGTGTTGATGCCAAAAACCTTATACAGGGGACAAAAGCCGACAAAGCTGGTGATCAGGAAAATACCTGCCAGTACCAGCAGGACAGCGCCGATCGTTCCAGTGATGATGCCCAATGAATATAAGATAACGGCCAAGCCGGCGGCGACGATCCGGAGCGCCCTGTCTACATCGCCCATATTCTTTTTCATAATGAGTCTTTTTACATTTTTATAAAGGTTGACATTATCCTTCAGAAAATAAATGATCCTCATCATCCGGGGATATGAGAAAAGCCGGGGTATATGCTGTTAGTGGAGGAGTATGCAGCAGGAGATCAAAGTCAGCCATCAGCCTGACACAGGTCATAGTGTCCCGGCAATGCGTCGGCTAGATTCGTACAAAATATTCATTATGTCGTTGAACAAGAAAGGAGCGGTGATATTCAGCAGCCGGTATGGCTCCACCCGGCAATACGCGGAATGGATCGGGCAACAGCTGCAAATACCGGTGATGGACGTCGATGAGCTTTATCCCGCGGCATTGGAGGGATTCGACTATCTGGTGCTGGGCACACCCGTCTATATAGGGAAAATGCTGATAAAGGGCTGGCTCCATCGTCATCTGGCAAAATTGCAGACGAAGCAATTAATGCTCTTTGTCGTATGCGGCACCTCGTCCTCGGAAAGGCAAAAACAGGAACAGATCGTCAGGGACAATGTTCCGGAAGATCTGATCCCTATGGAAAATATCTTTTTCCTGTCCGGAAGGCTGACCATCCGGGAACTGTCCTGGAAAGACAGGCTGATGCTTAAAATGGGAGCAAGGCTGGAAAAAGACCCGCAGAAAAAAGCTGCCATGTTACATGATATCGACGGGGTAAAAAGAGAAAATATCACCGGCGTCGTCAACAGCGCGATAACCATGGTCAGGTCCGGGGCTGACTCCCGTCATGTTCCTGTAGGGTAACTGCTGCTATTTTTACAAAAAATACCATATGCAGGCTGAAAACTCCCTGTCCGACAAGTATAATATCCCTGTGCCCCGGTATACCAGCTATCCCACCGTGCCGTCCTGGAAGGAAGGCATCGATATAACGTCCTGGAAAGAGGGGTTTTCCAGGCAATTCATCGCGGGAAATGCCAGCGACGGGATCAGCCTGTATGTTCACCTTCCTTTTTGCGAATCACTTTGTATCTACTGTGGCTGCACGAAACGGATCACCACCAACCATTCGGTGGAAGAAACGTACATCCAAGCAGTCCTGGCGGAATGGGAAATATACCGGTCGCTGATGGCCGGGCCGCCGGTGATCAGGGAACTCCACCTCGGCGGAGGGACGCCGACCTTCTTCTCACCCGGCAACCTGTCCCGGCTGATCGAAGGCATTTTGAAAGGAGCTGTCCTTCACGCACAACATAGCTTCAGCCTGGAAGGCCACCCGAACAACACCTGCCGCGAACACCTGGATGTTCTATATGCGCTTGGCTTCCGGCGGATCAGCTATGGCGTGCAGGATACGAACGAAGAAGTGCAACGACTGATCCATCGTATCCAGCCTTTTGAGAACGTACAAAGAGCCACAGGGGATGCCCGTGAAGCAGGCTTCACTTCCGTGAATTTCGACCTCATCTATGGTTTGCCCGGACAAAGCCCCGACAGGTTACACCGGACGATCGCGCAATCGCTGACCCTTCGCCCCGACCGGGTGGCCTTCTATAGCTACGCGCATGTGCCGCAGGTAAGTTGTAATCAACGGCTCATCGACGAAAAGCTCCTGCCATCGGCGCCGGAGAAGCTGAGCCTTTACAACAAAGGGCGTGCAATTTTCATGGGCCATGGTTACACCGACATCGGCATGGATCACTTTTCCCTACCCACAGACGAGCTTTATCATGCCTGGAAAGCGGGTGACCTACACCGCAACTTCATGGGATACACGGTTCAGAAAAGCAGCTTGCTGCTGGGGCTGGGACTGTCGGCCATCAGTGATACCGGGGATGCTTACGGACAGAACAGTAAATCGCTTACTGATTATTACCGGGCTATATCAGCAGGCGTGCCAGCCATACGGAAAGGATATTTCCTACAGGAGGAAGACAAGGTCTTTCGCCGGCATATCCTGGATATTGCGTGTATGGGGCAGACCACGCTCCTTCCGGCCTGGTCCAGCCTCCTGGAAGAATGGACGATCCCGCAGCTGCGGGCGCTGGAGCGGGATGGCCTCGTCTCCTTACATGAAAACGAAGTAAAACTGACCGAAACAGGCCGGCCTTTTCTCCGGCACGTTTGCAAGGCATTCGATCTTCACCTGCTTAGAAGCGAACGGGCCCGGGGCAACGCTACAGGCGTTTGCAGACCTGCCTTTGCCGCATCCATATAATTTGGCGCATCTATAAAAGAACCGGCCCGGGGTTGACCCGGGCCGGCATAGTGTACGAATATTTACCATTTTATGAAAAGTCCCATTTGTCAGGCATGAATGCTCATGATGGGCACGGTGCTGGCACGCGCTATCTTCTTGGCATGGCTTTGATGGAATTCGAAGAAATTATGCTTCTTTGGAAACACCAGCAGCATGTCGGCCGGGTGCTCTTCCAGGTAGCTGCTGATCCCTTCCTCGACCTTGTCGGTCTCCACGAAATGGACCTCCGGCAGGATGCCCCGGACACATTCCTTCCATGCTTCCACCTCCATGATGCTATTGGTATTCGCCTGCTGTCCCCGCGAATTGATATTCAACACTTCAAAGCTGGAATTGAAAATATCCTTCAGTTCCCGCAGAAAAGATGGTTTGACGGGAATCCCTGCCGCCATGTCACCGAGATCACAGGCCAGCACGATCTTACTGATCTTTTTGAATGTCGCGTTCTCCGGGACGACGATGAGGGGATACGGCAGATGCCGGATGGCCGCCGCCAGATTGCTCCCCGTCAACGCTCTTTCCAGCGAGCTGCCGGAGGCGCCCATCACCACGACGAATGGCTTTTTCTCCAGGCAGAATTCCTCTATCTTATATTCCACGGAACCCACTTCCATATGGGTGAAGATATTCACTTTGGCATCCGTTCTTTTTACCAGCTCTTCCCACAGCTGTTTCAGGGATACGGCACCGGCTTCCTGCATCTCGTTGAATACATAATCATTGACCGGAAATTCAGCCACGCTAACGGGCAGTTGGAGCACATAATACAGGTGAAGGTCTGCCTGGGCCGCCAATGCCAGGTCCGCGGCATAGCGCGCTGCATTATTGGAATTAGGGGAAAAATTGACAGGGGCTACAATGGTACGCATAGGTTGTTTGTTTTATGCTAAGTTACCTCGCGGACCGGTGGGGATGAATGACCCCGGTGTTCCCCGTTCATGAGAATGGTCATGACAGGGGCAGGCCCCTCCTGATCAAAGTCATTTATGAGCCTGCATCAGGTCAGGACCGGAAAGCGGTATCGATACTACTTTTACCGGACACCATTCAAATATTATAATTATGAAAAGAATACTATTCGTAAGCACGGGAGAAAGCTTTCCCAAAGGGGCCTTCACTTTCCTCCAAACCCTTTTAGAGCAGGAATCTGCCTGCCTGACGGGACTGTTCTTCTGCCCGCTGGACTATTCGCTCCTGGCTTCCGCCAGTTATGTTCCCACCAGCGCACCGTATGTTCATGTACGGGAAAAGGAAGAAGAAATAGTGGAAAGGAACAAAAAGCGGTTTACGCAGGAATGCGTGGCACAACACATCAAGCATCATATCCATGAGAATACGGAACGATGGGATAAGACCTTATTCGCCAAGGAGAGCAGGTTTTCGGACCTGGTGGTCCTCAGCGGAGAGCTCTTCTGCGAAGACTGGGAGGCCAGGCAGCCCAACCTGTTCCTGAAAGAAGCCCTGCATGCGACGGAATGCCCGGTCATCGTCGTTCCGGAATCATATGAGCCCATCCAGCGCCTTGTCATCGCTTATGATGGCAGCAAGGATAGCCTCTTCGCAATCAAGCAGTTCTGCTACCTCTTTCCTCAATATACCGAGCTGCCTACCGAAATGGTCTATGCAAAGAACGAAGCTTCGGAACATATCCCGGACCTGGACAACCTCAAACATTTCTCCCGGCTTCACTTCAGCAGCATGGGATTCTCCAAGCTGCATTTCAATGCGGCCCATTATTTCGCCAGCTGGGTAGGAGAGAAACCGTCATCCATGCTGATCACCGGATCTTTCGGCAGGTCATCCCTGTCCTATGCGACGAAGAAAAGCTTTGCCGGGCAGGTGATCGGAGATCATGGTATGCCCGTCTTTATTGCTCATACCTAAACTTCATCATTGTGGCAAGCCCGAAGATCGCCGACTACTGGAGCTGCACGGAAGAGGAGCTTCTGGGGAGGCTAAGCTGTGGCCGGGAGGGGCTCAGTTCAGCAGAGGTGGTCCGCAGGAGGAAAGATACGGGCCCCAATACCTTAAAGGCAGCCACCCGCAGCGGTGGCTTCTTTCTTTTTCTCCGGCAGCTGAAAAGCCCCGTCACCCTGATCCTGATAGGTGCGGCCATCCTGTCTTTCTTCCTGGGAGAAAAGACGGATGCTTTCATCATCCTCACCATCATTTTCACCGGGGCCGTGTTGGGCTATTACCAGGAAAAAGGGGCAGCCCGGTCATTGAGCCGGCTGCTGCAACTGGTCCAGGTAAAAGTCCTTGTGTTACGGGAGGGCGTTCAACATTCCATCCCGCTGGAAGAGATTGTTCCGGGGGATATCATTTATTTAAATGCCGGGCAGACGGCGCCTGGCGATTGCCGGCTGCTGGAAAGTAAAGATCTCTATGCCAATGAGGCTTCTCTAACGGGAGAAACCTTTCCGGCAGAAAAAAAATGCGGGCGGGTGGCTTCCACGGCGGGGTTGCAGGAAAAGATCAATGTCCTGTTCATGGGTACCCATGTCATCAGCGGAACAGCAACTGCGGTGGTAGTGCATACGGCCGCCGACACCGAATTCGGGGCCATTTCCCAGCATCTGAGGCGGCTGCAGCCAGAGACGGAATTTGAAAAGGGCATCCGGCGATTTGGCTATCTGCTCATGGAAATCACCTTATTGCTGGTGGTCATTATCTTCTCGTTCAATATTTTCCTGCACAAACCATTGCTGGACTCCTTTCTTTTTTCGCTGGCAATTGCCGTGGGGCTGACCCCGCAGCTGCTGCCTGCCATCATCAGCATCAACCTGGCGAGAGGCGCCACCGATATGGCGAAACATGCCGTCATCGTAAAAAGGCTCTCCTCCATCGAGAACTTCGGGAGCATGAACATCCTCTGCACCGACAAGACGGGGACGATCACAAAGGGAGAGATCGTCGTATACAAAGCATTGAATTATGCAGGCGTTGAAGACCAGGGAGTATTCCGCCTGGCTTACCTGAATGCATTCTTCGAATCGGGTTTTTCCAATCCCATCGACCTTGCCATTAAAAGTTATGCGAGCCCCGATATAGCCGGCGTCGTCAAACTGGACGAGCTGCCGTATGACTTTATCCGTAAGCGCCTCAGCATTCTCGTACTGGAAAACGACACGCGCATGCTGATAACGAAAGGGGCTTTCGACAAGGTGCTGGACGTCTGCAGCCATGCGCAGGATGAGGGGGGACATCTGGTAAATGTGGAGACCGTCAGAGCGTCCCTTATGCATCAATTTACCTTACACAGCGAAGCTGGCTACCGGGTGCTTGGTATTGCCTTTTCACGACCCGGGGCCAACGAAGGTTCCCTGGAAAAAAATGATGAAAAGGAAATGGTCTTTGCCGGCATGCTGCTGCTGACAGATCCGCCGAAAGAAGGAATTTCGGCCACATTAGCAGAACTGCACGCCCTGGGCATCTCGGTTAAGGTTATAACAGGCGATAATGCTTTAGTGGCGCGGCAGGTAAGCCGGCAGGTGGGGCTGGAGGAACCCGTGATCCTCACAGGCCCCCAAATAAGGGAAATGAGCACGGAAGCGCTGATCCGGCAAGCCGGGGGCGTCAATATCTTCGCGTCCGTAGAGCCTAACCAGAAGGAAAGGATCCTGCTTGCCCTTAAAAAAGCGGGTAATGTAGTGGGTTATATGGGCGACGGCATCAACGACGCGCCTGCGCTCCACAGTGCGGATGTGGGCATTTCCGTACATGGAGCAGCGGATGTTGCCCGAGAAGCTGCTGACATCGTGCTGCTGGGTAACGACCTGGAAGTGCTCGTACAGGGAGTGAAAGAAGGCAGAAAGACTTTTGCCAATACGCAGAAATATATTTTCATGGCGGCCAGCGCCAATTTCGGAAATATGTTCAGCATGGCGGGCGCCAGCCTGTTCCTACCTTTCCTGCCTTTGCTTCCCAAGCAGGTGCTACTTACCAACCTCTTGACGGATATTCCCGAAATGACCATCGCCGGCGATACGGTAGACGTTTCCATGGTACAACAGCCCCACCGCATGGATATTGCATTTATCCGGAAATTCATGCTGCTCTTTGGCATCATCAGCTCCATCTTCGACTATATTACTTTCGGGGTGCTCTTGTATTGGCTGAAGGCAGGAACTGCGGAGTTCAGGACGGGGTGGTTTATAGAATCGGTGACTTCCGCCTCGCTGATCGTCCTGGTGGTACGCACCTCCGGCGTATTTTTCCGCCAACGGCCTGGAAAATGGCTCATGCTTTCCACCACCCTGGTCGTCGTTACTACGCTGGTGTTACCGTTGACACCACTGGCCGGCCTGCTGGGCTTCACCACCCTGCCGTGGAAATTTTATGGTTCCCTGAGCGCCATTGTGGTATGCTATATAGCTACGGCGGAGATAGCCAAGCGTTTCTTTTACAGAACGCGACGCCCCAGCAACAATTCGAGGTCCTCTTTGTAGACCGTTTCCTTTTCCAGCAATTGCTTTGCAAGTGCATCCAATTCGGGGCGGTGCTGCTGCAGGATACTGGTCGTACGCTGGTAAGCGTCGCCGGTGACTTTGCGTACCTCCTCGTCGATCATCCTGCCTGTATCCTCGCTATATGGTTTTTGAAACGCATTTTCCGTACTGCTGGCGGAGTCATAAAAGCTGATGGGCCCGATCTTCCTGTCAAATCCATAATAAGCCACCATCCTGTAGGCTTCTTTCGTCACTTTTTCCAGGTCATCCAGCGCACCCGATGACACCTCGCCGAAGACGATCTCTTCTGCTGCCCGGCCGCCCAGCGCCGCGCACATGTTTTCCGTGAATGTTTCCGCAGTCCTGAGCTGCCGCTCCTCCGGCAGGTACCAGGCGGCCCCGAGTGACTTACCCCGGGGGATGATGGATACCTTCACCAGCGGATCTACCCGCCGGAGCAGCCAGCTTACGATGGCATGGCCGGCTTCATGATAGGCGACCCGTTTTTTTTCCTCGGGAGATATGATCTTATTCTTTTTCTCCAGGCCCGCGACCACCCGGTCGATGGCATCCAGGAAATCCCGTTTTTCGACTATGCTGCTTTTCCTTCGGGCGGCAAACAAAGCCGCTTCATTGCAGATGTTGGCGATGTCCGCCCCTGAGAAACCAGGCGTCTGTGCAGCCAGGAATGACGGTTCGATCATCTCGCCTCCCAGCTTCAGCGGTTTGAGATGCACTTTAAAAATAGCTGCTCTTTCCGTGATGTCCGGCAATTCCAGGTAGATATGCCGGTCGAACCTGCCGGGGCGCAGGAGCGCAGGATCCAGCATGTCCGCCCTGTTGGTGGCCGCCAGCACGATGACGCCGCTGTTGGTGCCAAAGCCGTCCATTTCTGTCAGCAACTGGTTGAGGGTGCTTTCTCTTTCGTCATTTGCGCCTGAGAAGAACGCATTTTTTCCCCGCGACCTTCCTACTGCATCGATCTCATCTATGAAAATGATACAGGGCGCCTCCTCTTTTGCCCGGCGGAAAAGATCGCGTACCCGGGACGCTCCCACGCCTACGAACATTTCTACGAACTCGGAGCCGGACAAAGAAAAGAAAGGCACCCGCGCTTCCCCCGCCACGGCTTTTGCCAGCAGGGTCTTGCCTGTTCCGGGGGGGCCGACGATGATCACTCCCCTGGGTATCTTTGCTCCCAGGCTGGTATAGATATCCGGCGCCTTCAGGAAATCGACGATCTCCTTCACCTCCTGTTTCGCCTCTTCCAGGCCCGCCACATCATTGAAGGTGACATTGCTGGTATCTTCCTTTTTTTGAAGCGTGGCAGTGGAACGTCCGAACCCGAATGGCGACATGCTATCCCCGCCGGGTGAACCATAGCTCTTTGTCAGCTGGCGCCAGAGAAAGAAAAGCAAGGCCAGCGGCAGCAGCCAGCTGATGAGATTGATAAATGGATGGGTACTCTTCGAATATCCCAGCTTTATTTTGTTTTCAGGCGCCAGGCCTTTCTGGGCATCGTCCAGCTTTCTTTCGAAAGATTCCACAGAGCCGATGGCCAGCGAATAGTGAGGCCCTGCATTGATGCGCTGGCCACCCCGGGGCTTCATCACGGGCCTGAAGAAGGGGTCGTCCGCCAATTCATTCTTAATATATACTTCGGCCACTTCTCCGTTGATCACGTCGATGCTATCGGCGGCATGCCGGGCCAGGATATTCTTTTCGAAGTCGTTCCAGATGATGGGCCTGGGCGAACTGCTGCGGTAGTCCTTCAGGAAATACAGCAGCATGGCGACTAAAGCAGCCGCCACATACCACCACCCTGCCCGGAATTTCCGCCTGGGAGCTTTGCCGTTCTCTTTCCTTCCGTTGTCTTGTTGCATATACTATTTTTATTCTTTACCCTCTTTGTCTCAGGAAATTCCTGATCCGCATCCCGCTTCTTTTACGATGCATTTCAATGGTATTTAACGTGCTGATCTGGTGAGGATCTGTTGCCAGCTGCCACTTACCTTCTTCGTGACGCCACCATCCGCCATCTCTATGCGTAAAGACATCTCCGATGGTGTCTGTGTAAAAAGGAGCGGCCGGCGGCCGGCTGATCCTGTCAGGCCGGTAGCGATACAGGTTATTGACATAGGTAATATTTTCCGCCCGCCGGATGTCCTGTTCGTACAGACCATGGCCGCTGAAATGATGCCAGATATAGGGCGGCTGATAGGCAGCAGAGCCCCACCAGCCCGTACTCCATCCATTATTTCCCACGGCGCTGCCGAACCATTCGGGGTCCAGGCTGGCGCCCAGGCACCATCCGATCCAGGGGTTGTATGACATACCAAACCCCCAGGTCCATGGTCTGGGAAAGCAGGCATTTTTCGACCAGGCCGGATAGGACCATCCCGTGCCATAGACCAGGGTCGGCCCGCTGATATAGGCATTGAGGTAGCCGGCAGTATAGCCGGCATAGACATAGTTCGGGTCGGAGCCGAAGATGTATGCGTATTTACAGAAATATACTGGGCAATCGGGGGGAATGAGATCCACCTGTGTTGGCCTTTCCGTGCAAAGCGTCCAGGGTCCTGACGGGTTGCCGGCACTGAACCATACGCCCTTGTCCACACAGTAATAGTTATGCTGATCCTTTAGCACAACGGCAGCGGTGTTAAGGGCATAGTGCAGCCGGGTGCCGGCGATAGCGGCGAATTTCGGCGGCCCGTCATAGCTGACGGACGTTGCGGCTTCAGCACGGGATATCACTGCGGTCTGGGGAAGCAATGCATCTACGATAGCTTCCCTGGCGGCATCTGTTCCTGCCACGCTGGCCAGCACGTTGTCCTTGGGAGAGCCTTCCGGGATCCTGGCAAAATCAGCAGGCAGGGCATCGGCCGGAACGAACTGCCAGGGTCCGTTGAAGCCCGCGGCGGTGAACCAGCGACCTGAAAGGAGAACATAGTACTTATGGAGTGCACTGTCCAGGAAGATGTCGTTATTGGTGTTCGACACGTACCGCAGGCTGGTGCCGGCAATGCGTGTGAAAACCGGCTCGCCCCTCGTCTGGATGAGCTCGGCAGGCGGAGCGCTTACAATAATGTCCTCCACGATGCCTGCTCCTTCGCGGATTGTGTCCGTATGTTCAGAAGCGGACTCCATCGCCAGCCGGAAAGCTTCCTGCACCCGCTGCATGTCGGGAGCGATATAGCCCGTGTAGTTGTATGGTCCTGTGCCGACGGGGCCGATGTACCAATGACGAGCCCCATACAAATAGAACCACCCATCCTCGGATTCCATAATGATATTGGGTGTGTTGATTATCATGTTGACCCCCCATACGGGATGACGCTTCATTTTGGGCAGGCCGTCGATCAACGCCAGGATCGAGGGGCGGGTGGCGACGATGATGCGGGGCGGGTCATTCCTGTACTGCCGGGCAAACCGCCTGCCTTCTTCATCTTCCTGTAATGGCAATGCGCTCACCAGCTCATCCAGCGGAATATCGATGGATGCCGCCGGGATCCCGCACTCGATCGTCTCTTTAAGGTATTCCGTTTTGGCCGAATCAGGAGGACCGGAAATACGCAGCGATAAGACATTTGCCACCAACACGAATACCTGGCGCTGATCCTTGTCGATATCCACCATGGTAAGGGCCTGGAAAGATCCATAACCCGGCAAATCCTTTCCTTTTTCCACGTAAGTAAAAGCCGCTTTGAAGCGCAGGATATTCCCGGAAAATGAATCTGCCTGCGGCTGATAGATATAGAGAATCCCCCCGTCCGCACCGACAATGCTGCGCGGCCATTCACCCTGGGCTTGCAGCACCGTAGCTGTTCCCAGCATGGCAGCGACAAGCAGGATAGTCTTCCAGCGATGATGGATGAAGCAAGCGTTCCTGTATCTCATCTCGTAACGGTATTAACGGTCTGTTTCTTCTTTTGCTTTTCCAGTCGCCTGAAATAACCCCGGAAAAGAAAATTATGTTTCAACGCCTCCATGTTCTGGTTGAAGCCATCCGTTCCTTTTTGGATATTGTCGAGACTGGCATTCAGCTTCATGACGATGAGAGAATCCCGCAGCAAAGCATTGGCGGTGCCTTTTCCGTTGGCAACGTCCTCCTTCAGCTGCAGCACCAGATCATCCAGATGGCTGACAAGATCACGCGCCCCCTGGCCCGCCTGGTCGATGGTCGTGGTGGCCCGGTCCAGGTCGCGGTAGAAGCCCGTGTCCCTGAGCAGCTGACCGATGGACCCCCTTCCTTCTTTCGTTTGGGCAATGATCTCCCGAATATCCCGGGTGAAAGTCTGTGTGTTCGCGGCGGCCTGATTGATATGCGCCAGCGATGTCCGGACATTAAGAGACAGACCACTGTCATTCAACAGGGACCATAACGCCGCGCTGTTGGTGATCCTATGGGCGGCGTTCTTCAGATCTTCGGAGACATCGGCAATATTTTTATTGGTACGGCTGAGCGTCTGCAGCATTTCATCCGTATTGACATTTTTTTGGGTAGCCAGCATGACGTCCTCCTCCACTGCCGGGGCGGGCGACGACGAGGGTATGATATTGATGATCTTATTGCCCATCAGCCCTTCGGTGCCGATGGAGGCAATGGCATTGCGGTGCATGAAGGGCTTTACTTTTTCATCTATCAGCATGGTGACCTCGATCGTGGTGTCGTTTAATATTTCAATTTGCTTTACTGTGCCGACCTGTATGCCGGAGAACCGGATATTGTTGCCTTTCATCAGTCCACTGATATTGGTGAACCTTGCTTTCAGCCGAAAGTTGGATCCGAAGAGATGCTGGTTCTTGCCTACGCCGTACAGCGTCAATATCAGCAGCAGTAAGCCCGCCAGCACCAGGAACCCCAGCTTGATATTATTTTTTGTTTGCGCTTCCATGATAAGATTATTATTCAAAAAATTGTTTTACCGCCGGATCGGTGCTCCGGCTAAGCGCTTCATAGGTCCCGGAACAATAGTTCTTTCCGTCCATCAGCAATACGATCTTACTGGCTGTCAGCTTCACACAATGCATATCATGTGAAATAATGATGGAGGAAGTACGGTATTTGGCCTGCAGCTCGACTATCAGCATGCTGATCTCCTTTCCCGTCACGGGGTCGAGCCCTGTGGTAGGTTCATCATACAAGATGATCTCGGGCTTCAGGATCAGGGTCCTCGCCAGGGCGACGCGTTTTTTCATGCCTCCGGAAAGCTCTTCGGGCATCATGTCGATGGTATGGGCCAGTCCTACATTTTCCAAAGCTTCCAGCACCATCGCGTCTATCTCGTCCCGCGAACTTTCGATCCAGTGTCTGCGCAGCGGGAATTCAAGGTTTTTCCTGACGGTCATGGAGTCGTAAAGCGCATTGCTCTGGAAAAGGAAGCCGACGCGGGCCCTCATCTTGTCCATTTCGTCGTGATCCAGGCTGGTGATGTCTTTATCCAGGACCACGATGTTCCCGCTGTCCGCCTTCAACAGCCCCACGATACATTTGATGAGCACAGATTTACCGACGCCGCTGCGCCCCAGCACGACCACGTTCTCCCCTTTTTCCACGGTCATGCCGAAATCATTCAAAACGACGTTGTCGCCAAACCGCTTACAAACATGTTCGATAAAGATCACGGGAGTCTGCTCAGCCGGATCGGATTTGGTCGTTATATGTTGTGTCGCAGTTTCCATTTCCTGTCAGTTTATCCCGATGAGGTCCGTTACCTGGACGACGATGAGGTCTATGATAAAGATCACGATCGAGGAAAGGACGACAGCCGAATTAGCCGCCCTGCCCACCCCTTCCGTGCCCTTGCTGGAATAATAGCCTTTATGGCACCCGATGATCCCCACGGCAAAGCCGAACAGAAAGGTTTTGATAAAAGCGGGGAACACGTCTCCGAAAGCCAGGTTATCGATGACCTGCCTGAAAAAGAGCGTGAAGCTGGTGACGCTGCGGATATTGACACCCAAAAAGGCCCCCAGCAATGAAATGCCGTCGCTGAGCACCACCAGTACGGGCAGCATGAGGGTGGCGGCCATTACCCGGGTAACGACCAGGTATTTGAATGGATTCGTGCCACTTACCTCCATTGCGTCAATCTGCTCCGTGACCTTCATAGACCCCAGCTCAGCGCCGATGCTGCTGCCAATCTTTCCTGCAAAGATCAGGGCGGTGATCACCGGGCCTATCTCCCGTACAATGGCAATGCCCACCATGGCCGGCAATTGCGATTCCACCCCATAATCCACGAGGGAAGGACGCAGCTGCATGGTCAGCACCAGTCCCATGATAAAACCGGTAAGGCCTACCAGCGGGAGGCTGCGGTTGCCGATCATATAACATTGACGCAGGAACTCGGCCAGCTCGTATCTTGGCTTGATGCCGTAAGCAAAAAAACGCCCCGTAAACCGGGACAGATCGCCTGTCATACCCAGGAATTGACGGAATTTTGCAGGAAGGGCCATAAGCGTGGTATATAGGGCAATACTACCTCAAAACATATGGCTTCTGCCTGAGCGCTGTCAATCCCTTCCCTGACAATCGTCAGGTTGACTTTCTTCATGGACTGCTTTGACCAGGATCATTGTATTTCATCCGGGAATGCCGTTGATTTGGGTAAAATCAATACTTATACATATGAAGAAAATAATAGCCGCTTTCGACGGGCTCAGGTTCTCCGAAAGCACCCTGGAAGAGGCCATCAGGCTGGCCAAACAGCACCAGGCGCACCTGGTAGGGGTATTCCTCCCGGAATTCACCGCGCGGGGATTTGTTGTCTACGAAGCGCTGGTGGGACAATCCGGCAGTGGCAAAGAGATGTTCGAAGAGCTGGCAAAGGACGACCAGGCAACTTATCATGCATCCGTCGACACTTTCGAGTCGGCATGCCAGGAAAATGGTCTTAATTACAGTATCCACCGCGACAAAAGGTCCGCCCTGAAAGAGCTGCTGCACGAAAGCGTTTTTGCCGACCTGCTGGTCATCGACCCTGGCGAGACATTTTCCTACCTGGAAGAGAGCATGCCGGGATGGTTTGTAAAGAGCCTGCTGCATGAGGCGCATTGTCCCGTCTGGCTGGCGCCCGTCAAAAGGGGAATGATCCGCAAACTCCTCTTTTTGTATGACGGGTCCCCTTCGTCCATGCAAGCTATCAAAATGTTCACCTATCTTTTCCCGGAAATGTCCGGAAAGGAAGTGCTGGTGCTGTCCGTAAAATCCGCTACGCTCAACCTCCATCTGCCGGATAACAAGCTGATACAGGAATGGATGAAAAGGCATTATAAGAACGTCGACTACAAGGTGGTGCAAGGAGACGAATCCCAACTGGTTGCCTTGTGCAAGGAAGAGGGACAGGACATATTGCTCGTCGCGGGGGCTTATGAAAGGAGCAAGCTCTCCACCTGGCTGCATCCCAGCCTGGCCGATGAGCTGATGCGGCAGTTAAAGGCGCCTTTGTTCATCACGCATATGTGAGAAGGATAAGTGTGGGAAGGATAAGGCTAAAGCAAGGCAGGCGAAGCGCCTGCCTTGCTTTTATCTGCAATCATAGTCAATCGTGACCACATCCCCGCTGACGCCCCAGATATCATAATACCAGCTGTCCAGCGCATTACCTTCCAGGCGCAGCGGCAAGCCATGATCGTTGTAAGCTGTGGGAGATCCTGTATTGTTGACACTGTAGTTCCTGGCCAGGAACCGCCAGATCTTATTGGACAATAAAGGGTTAATTTTATCATCGTAAGGTTTGACATTACCGAAGAGATTGCCACGGGCGTCATAGCTGTAGCGGGTGGTGTCCTGGTAAGGATATGCCTCGTGCTGGTCCCTGACCTCCATGATCACGCGGTTCAGGTCATCATAGAACAGCCTGGAATAACGTTTGAGATAGGCTGATCCCGGGTCGCCCACCGTCCCGAATATATAGACGGAATCACCCGTGATCCTGCCCGCCTTGTCATACTTATAGTTATGCCAGGTTTCGAAGCCACCATTGAGGTATTCGCCTCCCAGGGAGATCAGCCTTCCATTGTTGTCATAATAGAATTTCAGTCTGGGCGATCCCGTTCCTACAAAGTCGGGTTCCACCGCAATGGGGTCCCTCCTGTTATTGTACGTTATTGTCCGGTGGACATCGAACGAAAATTCGCCGATCTGACCGATACCTTCCAGCTTCGTGATCACGCATTGTTTGAAATCCAACTTCCCATTTCTGGGGTCGAATGCCGGCAGGTCTGTTTTATGGCAGGAGCTCAGCAGCAGGGCTGTGGCCACACCGGCAACAGCGGCAGAGAGAATAAGGGTCTTGTTCATATGTTAAGTGTTTAGTTGACGTCGATCATTCCGACAATTGATTGAGGTAGGCGTCCATCAATCCCAGGTATTTATCAGATGCAGCCAGGGCGGCGGTCTTTTCATCCTCGTTGACTGCGCTGCCCGCCCTGAGACTGTTGATCTTGGCGCGAACATTGGCCCGGTAGCTTTTAAAATAAATGAAGAGCTGGTAGTCCTCGTCCGTAGTTATCGCAGGGAACAGCGCATTGTAACCCTTGAGAAATGACGCAGACAGATCCTCTCTGCCCAGCGCATCCAGGTCCATGCAGAGGAAAGCCACCTCGTTCAAAACGTCTATCTGCCGGAGATCGTCGTTGAATTCGATACAATCAAAAGGTTGCGGGGCCGGGAGCATGAAGATGTTCCTTGTATGGAGATCGCCATGACAGTCCCTGACCAATCCCGCCCTGAACCTGGCTGCCACCCTGTCCCGGTGCCTGTTCATAAAATCATTCGAAATAGCGATGGCGCGGCCGATGATCCCTGCATTAGAGCAGCCGGGGTGTTCCCGCAGCTGTTTCTCTTCGGAAGCCAGGTCTGCAAATTTTCCAGGAATATCCAGCAGGTCCTTCTCAAAGATCCTGTCAGTCCTGTTATGAAATCCGGCTATCTTTTCAGCGAGCCGATGTATGTCCGCCTCGGTGACACCACCGGATCTTACCAGCAGGTCCATCCGACGGCCGTCCTCCATCCGCCGCATACATACTGCATGATCCACCGTCTCTCCGGATTGATGTCCGATGAGCAGGCGGCCTGCCTTCTCTATTACAGGCAAAACGTCCAGATACATGTCCTCCGTGAGCCTCCTGTTCAGCACCAGTTCCCTTTCACAGTAGAACCGGCGCTTGTCCCGGGTGGAAAAGTCCAGGAAATGCAGTGTCAGCGGCTTCTTGATCTTGTATACGTATTTATCGGATAATATCACCCATGAGATGTGCGTCTCGATGAGCTCCGGGCGGCGGCCATCGCTTTCTGCGCCCATGCAGCACAGCAGCTTATCGATCTGTTGTTGTGTCATTGATACCCTCCTGTAGATACTTCACCGCCTCATCCAGCATGTTATCGATGTTGTCGTCGGTGGACCTTAACACCAGGTGATCACCGGTGAAGGGGTCCCACTCCTCCTTTATTTCCATGTATACCGCATAGTTCGCATCACTGTCCTCCCTTTGCGTTCTTAGCCTTTCCCTTATCAGCCCTTCGTCCGCCACGACCTCGATGAATGACAGTTCGTCCAGGTCCTGTAATGCTGTGGAAAACATCGTTCTTATCTCGTTGGTATAAAATGTCGCATCCAATACCACATGCTTATCCTCATGGGCGGCTCTGACTGCCCGGGTCAGCATCTCCTCATAGACCATTAGTTTTTCCCTTTGGGAATAAGTGGTTCCGGAGAATAGCCCTGTCCTCACCCGGTCGCTGTTGATATAATCCGCGCCGATGAGCGTTGCAAGCCGGGATGCGAAGTAGCTCTTGCCGCTGCCCGGAAGGCCCATTACTACGATGATCATAATATGATAGTTTGGCTAAATGAAAGGTATGTCAATATCGTGCCTGGACATATGAGCATAGTCAAAATAAGGTATGAGAGCCGTCATGGGATCAGCGGCTGAAACTTGGTACCTTAATAAAAAAACATGAAAGGGTCTATTAAAATCATCGATATCCGGGGGATCCATATTTTTATCCACTGGACTTTCCTGTTCCTGATGGGATGGTTGATCATTGCGGGCTTTCGCTATGGCAATGACATCAGGCAGCTGGCATGGTCGATCCTGTTCATACTGGCGGCCATTGCCTCGGTCACCGTGCATGAGGCGGCACATGCGATCGTGGCCCGTTTGTTTGGGATAAAGGCGAAGAACATCGTGCTGCTGCCCATCGGAGGTACTGCCGACATTGAAAAATTTCCGGACAACCCCGCACAGGAGCTGGCTATCAGTATTGCGGGCCCGGTGGTGAATGTGGTCGTTGCCTTACTCCTCTGGTGGGGTACGGCGCCCCACCAATCCTTCTGGACTATGCCGCAGGAGATGGGCGATGTTCCCGGCAAAGGGTTCTTATATATCCTCAGGATCGGCAACATCGGGCTGGCCGGATTCAACCTGATCCCGGCATTTCCCATGGATGGAGGCAGGATCCTTCGCGCGTTGCTGGGTTTCAGATACAACTATGTCAGGGCCACTTACATTGCGACTATTGTCGGAAAGATCATAGCGGTGGCCTTTATCGGACTTGGCGTCATATCATTCAGCGCTCCGCTGGCCATCATCGGACTCTTCATTTTGTCTTCGGCCAGCACGGAAGAATATTATTTGCGGCTGCGTTCCCTGGCAAAGGGCGTAACGTTGAGCGAAGCGGTGATGTATGATTTCACCAGCCTGCAGGCGGACATGTCCATACATGAGGCGGCAGCCATATTGTCCACCAACCACAGCAAATATTTTATACTGATGGATAAAGACCTTCCGGCCGGCGCCGTCAACAGACTGGAGATCGTAAAAGCCATTGCGGAGATGAAATACAATAATACGATGAGGACCCTCGTCAGAGAAGAGCTGGAGTGCCTGGACGGCGAGCTGCAGGTCGATGCGGTGCTGGAGAAGTTGGCAAGGGACGACGAGCGGGTATTCCCGGTGATGAACGAGGGAAAATTCGCCGGCATTGTGACCTTTACCCATATTATTGAATACCTGCTGTTGCACAAAGCCGGCAGCCAGGAGTTCGGCAGGCTCAGATCGCTGGTGGGCCTGATGCGATAAGCTTAAGAAAAAGATCGACATAAAAACTCATTAAAATGAAACAGATATTGGTACCTACTGATTTTTCCTCCTGCGCCGGCAATGCGATCAATTTTGCGGTGCAATCGGCCAAGCTGCTGCCGGCGGAGATCACCTTGTTGCACACCACGGGGCTGCCAGGCACGCTGCATACGGATTATGCGGGCGTCGACAAGGCTTTCAGGGACCAGCAGCTGAAGGACAATGCGAGTCAGCTCACGGCCCTCAAGCAAAGTATTGAGCAGCGGCATAACGTCCGTGTCAGGACCTTGATCACGGCCGTTCCATTGAAGGAGGCGATCGAAGAAGCGACAGCCAGCGGAAATTTCGACATGGTCATCATGGGGACGCTGGGCGCCAGTGGGCTGAAAGAAAAATTATGGGGAAGCAATACTGCCGCCGTCATAGAAAGGTCTAACGTTCCTGTGCTTGCCATACCCCATGAATATACCTGGAAGAAGCCGGAAAAATTCCTGCTGGCAACCGGCAATTTTGAAAAGGCGCCGGCCTTGCTCAACAAGGTATTCGAATTGGCAGGGCTTTATATGGCTCATGTGGACGTAGCCGTTTTTACGGACGAGGACGATGAAGCCGTCTCTTTCCTGGAACATGCCCGCAATGCTCCGTGGTACCAGCAGTTGTTGGGCCAGCGATATGGTGAGGAGGCGTTGAGCACGGCGCAGCTGTCCGGAAAGAATCTCGAAAAAACCTTGCAGGATCATATCCGGGATAACGGGATCGATGTGCTTGTCATGATCACCTACAAACGGGGATGCTGGGAAAGGTTCTTCCACCCCAGTCATACAAAAAAAATGAGCTATCATACAAAAGTGCCCTTGCTGGCCATACCGGCCGACAAGGAAAGAAAGGATGCCTAACCCTTTACAGGACCTTACGCCGCCTCGTTCTCGAGGCGGCTTTTTCCAATTCCACCGCGATGAACACCAGCGATGAGGCGACACCCACCAGGATGAATTCGCCGAAGCTCAATGCCTGTGTCCTGAAGACAGGTTGCAGGAAAGGCACGTAAGTGATGGCAAATTGCAGCAGGAAAGCGATGATCACGGACGCGATCAGCGGTCTGTTGGAGAAGATGCCGATGGCGAACAGGCTCCGTTTTTCGCTTCGGATAGCCAGGACATGCCCCATCTGGCAGAGACAGACGACATTGAATACGATGGTCTGCCAGTGCAGGCCGTTTGCGATGGCCCAATGCTGGAGGGTTAGCGCCACGGCGGCCATGAACAGGCCGACCCAGATCATATATACGCCTTTCCCCCCGGCAAAAACACTTTCCTGCGGAGGTCTGGGCGGCCGGCGCATGATCTCTCCTTCCGCCTTTTCAAACGACAATGACACGGCCGGCAAGCCGTCGGTGACGAGGTTGATCCATAGGATATGGATGGGCAGCAGCGCCACGGGCAGGCCGAAGATGGGACCCAGCAGCAGGGTAGCCAGCTCTCCCGTGTTGGAAGTCATCAGGTACTTGATAAATTTCAGGATGTTGTCATAGATCCTTCTACCCTCCCGGATCGCTGTCACGATAGTGGAGAAATTATCATCCAGCAGGATCATGTCCGCCGCTTCTTTGGCGACATCGGTTCCCGTGATCCCCATGGCAATGCCGATATCGGCCCGCTTCAGGGAGGGTGCATCGTTTACGCCGTCCCCGGTCATCGCGACGAAATGACCTTTTTGCTGCAACATTTTTACGATCTGCAGCTTTTGATCCGGCGACACCCGCGCGTATACGCGGATCGACTCTACTTGCGCAGCAAACGCTTCGGGCGACATGGCTGCGAGCGCTTCACCCGTCACGACCCTTTCCTGCTCATTACTTATAATGCCAGTCCTTACAGCAATGGACTTAGCCGTCAGCGGATGGTCTCCGGTGATGATCACGGGAACGATGCCCGCGCTGCGGCATTGCGCCACTGCATCCAGAATTTCTTCCCGCGGCGGATCGGTGATGCCGGCCAATCCCAGAAAATGCAGGCCCGATTCATATTTGTCACTATCCGGGTCCACGGGCAGCATCTCCCAGTAGCGGTAAGCAAAGCCCAGTACCCGCCGGCCCCGCGCCGCCATATCATCCACCTGCTGACGGAGCATCTCCTTGTCCTGGTCCACGATCCTTTCCAGCAATATGTCCGGCGCACCTTTTGTAATGGCCAGGACTTTCCCATCCTGCCTGTGGAAGGTGGTCATCAGCTTACGGTCCGCATCAAAAACGATCTCGGCTTTCCGTGGCCAGTCGGGCTTCTGTATGCCCAGCTCCCTGGCCATCTCCATCAGGGCCACTTCGGTGCTGTCACCCGTAAAATTGTTCCCGCCGTCCGACACGGCATCGTTGTTGAGCATGAAGGCCTTTAGTAAAAGTCCGCCTCCAATATTTCTCAAAGGAAGCAAGGCATCCTGTTCATACAGATGTCCTTCCGCGAATATTTCCTCCACCTGCATCCTGTTCCGCGTAAGCGTTCCTGTCTTATCCGTACAGATATAGGTGACGGATCCTAATGTCTCCACCGCGGGCAGCTTCCGGATGAGGGAATGGAAACGCACCATCTTCTTTGCCGCCATCGCCAGAGAAATAGTGATGACGGCGGGAAGCGCTTCGGGAATGGCAGCCACGGCTAACGAAATGCTGGTGAGCAGCATTTTCACCGTATCCTCCCCTCTCAGCCACCCGGAGACAAAGAACAGAGCGCATAGGAACAAAATAATGACGGAAAGTTTTTTTCCGAAGGCGGTCATGCGTTGCTGCAGAGGCGTCAACGTTTCTTTTTCCTGCAACATCCTGGCGATCCTGCCCAGTTCCGTCTGCATGCCTGTGGCGACGACGACGCCTGCGCCGCGGCCGGACGTGACAAATGTACCCTTGAACGCCATATTTCGTCTGTCCGAGATCGGTATATTATCGACCGGCATAGGCTGGGAGAGCTTATCCACCGCAAACGACTCCCCGGTCAGCGCCGCCTCCTCCACCTTCAGATGAAAGGATTCCACTATGCGAAGATCAGCCGGCACGGCATCTCCCGCCTCCAGCTGCACCATATCACCTGGCACCAGGAAGGTAGCGGGCAGCTCCAACACTATTCCATCGCGGAGCACGCTGGCCTGCACGACACTCATTTTCTTCAGCGCCTGCATCGCTTTATCCGCCCGGTATTCCTGCAGGAAGCCGATCAACGCATTCAATATGACGATGACGAGGATGACGATGGTATCCGTAAGATCGCCGATGATCCGCGAGATGACGGCTGCTGCCAGGAGTATAATGATCATCAGGTCGCTGAACTGCGACAGCAGCATGCCGGGAATGCTTTTCCGCCGGCCTTCCTGCAATTCGTTGGGTCCGCATTTCTGCAGCTCGTTGGCAGCCGTCGTTGCGCCTAATCCCCCGGGGCCTGTTCCCAGCAATTGGAAAACTTCTTCTATCGTCAGTCTATGCCAGTTCATTTTTATTAAGGTAATTGATGGAGGCGTGCCCTTAGAAATTTATAAAGCCCGAACCAGCCGGCGCTGATCAGGCTGACCCCGGCCATGGCAAGGGCATGCACCGGACGAATATCAGACAAACCAAACAAATGGCGGGCAAAGGGAATAAAATAGATAATACAGATGAATGCAGCGGAAGAGAGGAGGATGAAGGGCGTCAGTGCATTGGACCGACGGATCGTCAAAGCTGCCGTATTATAGGATGACCTTCCGGCAAATGTCAGCAGGACGTTGTCGATGAGGAGGGCAATGAATACGATGGTCCTGGTATATTCCAGGGAATATCCCCGGTGCATGAAAAAATAATATAAGGCCAGCAGGCCACAGGCGCCAACAATGCCTTGCGCCAGGGTCAGGGGAAGCGCACGGCCCTGCAGGAGGCTTTTCCCGGCGGGTTTTCCCGATAGCTGCATGATGTCCTTGTCCATGGGCTCGCGTTCATAAAAGATGGAGCAGGTGGGTCCCATGATAAGCTCTATAAAAATGATATGGATGGGGGAAAAGAGAATGGGATATGGCCAGCCCAGCAGCAAGGGCAGCGAGGCTGTTAGAATGATGGGAATATGAATAGAGACCAGGTAGCGGACCGCCTTCCCCAGGTTGTTGCGGATGGACCGGCCATGCCGGATGGATTCAGAGATCATTTCCAGGTTGTCGTCGGAGATAATGAGATCGGCAGCTTCCCGGGCTATCTCCGTGCCTTTTTTCCCCATGGCTATGCCGACATGGGCAGAACGCAGGGCTGGTCCATCGTTGACCCCATCACCACTCATCGCTACGATCTCTCCGTTGGCTTTCAGGGCATCCACCACCTTCTTCTTGGCGTCCGGGAACATGCGCGCAAAGAGATGTGTTTCACGCACCCGGTCCTGCAATTCCTGTGCGGACAACCCCATCACCTCATCGCCTGTAATTAGCAGCGTGCCGCCAGTCATTCCCGCCTGGCGGGCAATATTCATCACAGTGCCGGGATAATCTCCGGAGAGGATCTTCACGGTGATGCCTGCGGTCTGCCACTCGCCGAATACTTTTTCCAGGTTGCTTTTCGGGGGATCGTACAGCGCCAGCAGGCCTTCCAACCGCCATTGAAATCCGTCCTGTTCCGAAGGATAGTCACCCGTGATATTTTCAGCCGAACAAACGGCGAGCACCCTGTACCCGGATGCGGCCAGTGAACCTACCGTGTCCTGCCATTGGACGCGAAGCGCTGCCGGCATCCTGCATACGCGCAGGATTCTCTCCGGCGCCCCTTTGGCTGCTGCAACTTTGCCTGCCGGGCTTTCATATACGTGCGTCATCATGGGAGGGCGCCCGCCGAGCGGGTATTCGTGCACCATGCGCAGCGAATGGTAGTCGGGGCCCTCTTTCACGGTGGACAGGGCTTCAACGATGGCCTTCTCCATGGCGTCGAAAGGCTCCGCTTCGCAGGCGAGGCGGGCGAACCAAAGGACGCGGGAGCCGGACCAGGGTGTTCCCTCCTTCCAATCCTCTCTCCTGCCGGTGGTGGCGTCATCCAGGCTTCTCACCTGCATCCTGTTCTCCGTCAGCGTGCCAGTCTTATCCAGGCAGATGACGCTGAGCGCGCCCAGGTTCTCGATGATGCGGGGATGGCGGACGACAATGCCAAGCGCCGCCATCCGGTAAGCGCCCAGGGCCATGAAGGACGAGAATGCAACGGGTATCTCTTCAGGTATGGCCGACATGGCGAGGGTAAGGCCCGTCAGGAGACTGAGGGTCATATTGCCCGTGTGCGAATAGCTGATCAGCCAGACAAGTATAAAAGCCGACAGGCCAAAAATAGCCATGGCCCGCACAAAACGGACGATCCATGCCTGCAGCTGTGTAGGAGGCACGGGGATGTCTTCTATGCTCCGTCCCAGGCGCCCCAGGACAGTATCCATGCCGGTGGCCGTCACTTTTGCATAGCCTTTGCCGGTGTTGACGGTGGTGCCCTGATACAACGCGTTATTACCCTCCGAGCCATCTTTATCGACGGGCATCGATTCTCCGGTCACCAGGGATTCATTCATGCTCAGGTCATTGGCGCGAATGATACGGGCGTCGGCGGGCAACCGTTCGCCTTCTTCGACGATGATGACATCGCCAGGCACCAGGTCTTCCGCCGGGATCGACCGGACCTGGCCATCCCGGACCACCGTGGCCAGGGGCGCGGTGTATTTGCGCAACGCAGCCAGGGCGCGGGATGATCGCAATTCCTGGTAAACGGAAATCGCGGCCACCAGTGCCAGTGCTACCAGCATCAACAGCCCCTGCCCTATTTCCCCCAGGATAAAATACAGGAGGCATGCCCCAGACAGCAGTATGAACATAGGCTCTTTGAAAGTTCCAAGTAAAATGGATATCAATCCATAGCGGGACTTCAACTGCAAAATATTCTTCCCATACAGTGCCTGCAGCCTTGCCGCATCTGCCGCGCTGAGGCCGGACAGTTCCGGCGCAGGTGGTGATGGTGTCAGGATCTGCTTTTCCATGATCTTCGGATGAAGTTTAAAATTATTCCATCGGATGTCCGGCGGAGCTGAGGGCTGTCATGACTTTCGATGATCCCTGTCATACAATGCCATCGGAACCATGAATACTTTTAGGGTAAACTCACGCCTTTATGATACAAATATTAGTTCCTGTCGATCTGGGACGCTTTTCCAGGGCAGGTATACGATTTGCCATCCAATGGTCTAAACAGCAGGACGCCAAGCTGCTGTTCGTCCATGTGCTGTACGCCGCCCGTCTTACCCGGTGGAGCGACGAGCAATACAAGACATTTGCAACATCCTTAAAAGAGGATCGGAGCCGCCAGCTGAGAGAACTGGTGGAGGAGGTTTTCACCTCCATGCGTGTCAGCCACCGCGCCTATGAATGCCGCGTCATCGAAGGCCTCAGCCCGGAACCCACGCTGCTGGATTATTGCCGGCAGCACAAGGACATCGATTATGTCTGCATGGGAACGCACGGCGCCGGCGGATTACAAAAGCTCCTGGGCACGCATGCGGGCAACATGCTGACGAATTCGTCCATTCCTGTGGTGGTGGTGCCGAAAGGCTACCGGGCGCGACCGATCACCCGGATACTATATGCCAGTGATCTTTGCGATCATGAGGCAGAGCTGAAGAAGGTGGCGGCGCTCGCAAAAGACCTCAAGGCAGGGCTTCATATTTTGCACCTGGTCGGACCGGATGAGCTGGAGCCTAATAAAAAGATATTTGAAAAGGTGCTTAAACAGGAATTCAGCTATCCAGTGCAGCTGGATCTCCCCATCATGGACGAGACAAAGTCGACGGTGACGAACCTGCAACAGCAGATCCGTGGGCTTAAACCATCCCTGGTCGTGCTGTTCACTCACCAGGACCGGACCCTCTTTCAAAAAATATTCTTCCCCAGCAAGGCGGAAAATCTCGCTTTCCGGACGCAGGTGCCCTTGCTGGTGATCAAAAAAAGAAACCGGATCTGATCATCCGGTGCCGGATCGACTTCGTCGATCCGGCATCAATGAGAAAGGGTGTCCCGATCTTCACTCCGGACACCCTTTTTCTTTTGCAGTCATCTGACCCTGCTGCTCAGTAGTACCTGATCAGGGCTATGTGGTCGTACGCATTCAATGCACCGTCTTCCACAAATTCCACATCGCCTCCGCCAGCTAACACCTTTTCCATAACACCATCCACTGCATCCTTTATATAGAAGGGGTTATTCCCATGTGCCATTTCAGTATATCCTTTTTCTACCAGCAGCAACCGGCTGTTCCTGCAGGCAGACGCTTTCGAAACCTCCCTTATACCCGCGCTCAGCTTCTTTTCATCGGCGGCGGCCCTGATCTTGTTCAGCAGGTGTGTTTGCCTGACCTTCTGCCAATCGGCCAGGTAGGGCTCCATGGCGGCGCGGATCTCGCTTTCCGTTGCATCCAGGAAATTACCACGAACAAATCCGACAATATTTTTTTCGTGACGGGTGATCTGCCTGAAATGACCCAGTACTTTTTCGGCACCCATTACAAATATGGGTAATGGATACGCTTTCAGGATCCATGACAACCCCTGGTCCATGTGAAACAGGAACTTGTCCAGCAGCAATTCCCTGTAAGCCACCGGGTCTGAAAAATTACCCACTTTTTCCGGGGCGTCATTCTCAAACGCATGCACATTCGCCGGCACGTTGCTTTTGATCAAAAGAAATGAGGAGCAATTGCCCAGGTACATTCTTGATTCATTGGCGCTGAGCAGCAGGATGAGGTACCGGATCTCCTGCTTCTTTGAATAGATCAGGTCCCTGATCTCGAAGGAATCGTCCACGACTATCTTCTCCTCTACTGCAATATCCAGGTAATATACTTTCTCCACCAGCGGACTGACGAAGATGGCCACGCTTTTTTTATGGGTGTAGTAATTCAATGTGCGGATCACCTCGCGTAATTTCTCCAGCACCAGGAACGCCTGGTCCACGGGATACCGCTGCATCAGGCTGGACTCAATCTTTTCCACCCCTCTTTTCAGCTGATATTCCAGGTCTTTTTTGGAAGACATGACGGGATGAAAAGGCATGATCAGCGAAACAGCGGGGAGATGGGCAGCGGTGTCGATCAGCTGTTGCTGGTCTTGTAATAGTAGGTTCATAGTTCCTGTTTTCAAGCAAGATAGGGCCGGCGGAATGCCGGGCCAATGATCAACATCATCTGCAAGGAGAACTTTTATCAGTGACCAGCTTCATGGAAGCCGCTGACAAGGGTCGTAGGTCCGGGTCCTGTGCCGGAATAACTTTGTCTGGAAATTATTTCATTAACCAAAAAAAAGGAGGATATATGTCGCTCAGAACATTAGCCAAAAGAAGTGAATCGCTCCCTTCTGTCTTCAATGACATTTTCAGGCCCTGGGAATCCCTGTTCGACGTCAGCGGGGGATCATCTTTGCTGGGAAAACTCGCCACAGTGAATATTCCCGCGGCCAATATCGTGGAGAACAAGGATCATTATGAGGTGAGCCTTGCCGCTCCCGGCATGAAGAAGGATGACTTCAACATTGATGTGGAAGGCAATATGCTTACCATCAGTGCCGAAAAGGAAGAAAAGAAAGAAGAAAAGGACGAGCGTTACAGCCGCCAGGAATTCAACTATACTTCTTTTTCGCGGAGCTTTACCCTACCTGACTGGGTAAATAAGGAAAAGATCGACGCCTCCTATGAAAATGGATTGCTGAAGGTTTACCTGCCAAAGACCGAAGAAGCTAAAAAGCAGTCTTCCAAACATATTACGGTGAAATGAGGCAGGACAACGGGTCGCTACCCCGTCGTACATACGGCGGGGTTTTTTTTTGTGCCTGCATGGTGTTTTTTATGTCTGCCTGGTGTTTTATCCATTGGCTGGGAATATCAAAGGGGGATATCAATTTGCAAGATTGCTCAGTTTTTCCTTGTTCAGCAGGTAGATCTTCCCATCCCGGATATCGATGAGCTTTTCATTGCGGAAGTCACTGAGCGTCCGGGTCAGCGACTCGGTGGCCGAGCCGATGAAATGGGAAAGGTTGTCCCGCGAGATACCGATGGACGTGTCCTTTCCTTCTTTTTCCGGGAACCTGTCTGTCAGCTGCAGGAGTCCATTGGCGACTCTTTTTCTCAGGGAGTTGTAGGCCAGGCTCATCAGGTTCTGTTCCTGTGCTTTTACATCCCTGGCCAGCAGCTCGATGAAGTGCTGGGCAATGCTCCTGTCATGGGCCATCGACTCAAGGAATTCCTGTCTTGAGATCAGCAGCATGCCTGCGTCTTCCAGCACCTGGGCATTATCCTGGTAATTGCAGTCCTGTAAGAGGGCCGCATATCCAAGGAAATCTCCGGGACCTGCAATGGTAGTAATGAATTCTTTCCCGTCCGAATGGGTTCGGTAGACCTTTATCTTTCCGGAGAGGAGGTAGTAGATAAAACCGGGCCGCTGCCCTTCCTGGTAGACCATCTGTCTTTTTCGAAAAGCCTGGACGTCCCGTTGCTCGGGATCCAGTCGCAGCAGCTGAAGGATCGTGCCTGCTCCCGGCGAAGGAGCGGCGGAAGTTATGCGGGCGGCGTTGGCGGCCAGCCTGAGCTGACGTTTCCTCAGACAGGTCTCCACGGCTCTCAGCAATTCGATGCCTTCAAAAGGTTTTGTGAGGTAATCGTCGGCTCCCGCCGTCATTGCCTTTCTTATTTGTGCTTTTTCCGTCGACGCAGTGAGAAAAACAAAAGGGATATTCGCCGTTGGCGTATGCCGGTGCAATGCGTGCAGGACTTCGTAGCCGTCCAACCCGGGCATGGTGATATCGCAGATAATGAGATCGGGGGCATCCTTCATCGCCATGTCGATACCTGACATGCCATCAGGGGCTTTCAGCACCTCATAATCGGACAATTGCAGGATCTCGGCTATATTGTCCCTCACATCATTTTCGTCTTCTATAACCAATATCTTTTTCATCCGTACAAAATGTCTTTTAATGGTCGGATGGAACCTCGCAGTTCATCCTCCCGTGTGTTATAAAATATAATGCTCGGTTTCATAATTCAGCATAACTTTTCTGGTGAATATGGCCCGACGATATATTCTTCATTTTTGCCAACAGCTCTTCCACGTCTTCCTTTTTGCAAAGGGAGGTGCCCGGATGCATCGTAGCGGCCGTGCCGCAGGCAACTCCATATTCCAGGGCCTGGGAAAGGGGCCTGCCTTGCGCCAGCTGCCATACTATACCGGCAACCATGCTGTCGCCAGCACCCACGGTACTCACAGGTTGGGTGGGCGGCGCATCGATCCGGACGCTATACCCGTCCGAAACGCACACCGCTCCGGAAGCGCCCATTGACACGATCACGGCCCGCGACCCATGCGCCAGCAGCCTGTTTGCCGCAGTCTCGATCTCCTCCATAGAGGGGAGTTCCTTTACTCCGGCGAAGGATGCCAGCTCATGACGGCTTACTTTGATAAGATGCGCCCCGCATTCGACAGCCTTTTTCAATGCCTCGCCGGCGATGTCCACTACCAGCATGGCTTTTTTGCGATAGGCTATTGCCGTCAGCTGCCCGAATATATCCAGCGGCACCCCCTTTGACAGGCTGCCGCTGATGACGAGGTAATCCAACTGCGGCTGATGATCCAGGACAGACAATAATCCTTTGCATGCAGCCTCGTTCAGCACTGGTCCCGGCATGGTAAAACGGTATTGCAGGCCCGTGGATGTATCCGTAACGATGAGATTCTCGCGCGTACTGCCGGAGATCTCTTCGGAGATGAAGGATACACGCTCCCCGGTGAGCAGATCTTTCAACTGACTACCTGTTTCCCCGCCACAGGGGAACAAAGCCACGGCATGGCCTCCCAGCATGGTGATGGCCCTTGCCACATTGATGCCGCCTCCACCCGGCTGAATAAGCGGTTCCGTACAGCGGAGCTTTATTTCGGGCGCCATTGCATCGACTTTCGTGTTCACGTCGATGCACGGATTGAAAGTAAGAGTGAATATTACAGGCATAATGGCATTTTTAATGGGCGACGAATACGGGCACCCGATGATCTCTGATCAGTCCGGATATGAAGCTTTTACCAAACAGCTGGGATATTTCGGACCGTCCATAAGCGCCGGCGACCAGCCAGGCCTTACCGTATCGGGAGATCCAGTCGGAAAAGAATTCCCGGGCATCTATCTCCAGCTTAGTCATATGGAGATTGGTGAAATGGCTGGATGCCAGCTCTTGTATCTCATGCTGATCAGGCAACTGTGTCTCCTGCGCTCCACAGAGATAAACAAGTGTGGTCGGTCTGCCGGAAAATTCGGGGAACAGATAGGCAAACTGCTTGATCGCGTACACTGAGCTGGGAGTGCCGTCATAGGCAAGGATGATATTTTCAGGCAGGTAAAAAGTCTCCGGCAGCAGGAGGACGGGGCATTCGGCCTTATGAAGGACCTCCTTCATATAAGTATTGGGCTGACGGTTGTCGATGTTGTCAAAAAAATGCTGGCTGCTGAGCACCATCAGGTCGGAGAAGCGGGCTTCTTTTTGGATGAGCGGTATAGCAAAATCCAGTCTTTCCTTATGAATGGAAACCTTGATAGCATGCCGCCGGCAAAACTCCTCCAGCTTTGCGCCATTGGTCGCAATGATCTCATCCTCGTCCTGCACTTCAGGAACAAAGACAGCGCCTGCCAATCCTCCGTCCATGGACCATAGCGCCGAATAATCCACTTCGGGAACAAAAACTGCCGTGAGCCACACCGGTGAAATGTCATTCAGTTTCCTTACCAGCTGAAGTGTCTCTTCCGGAAAATGATTACCCTCGAAGGTTAATGCGATCTTTTTCATAAAGAAGTATTTTTTTTACCTGGATAATATTTTTTTCCCGATCCATGTCGTGCAGGAGGACAGGGCCTCTTTGGCGAGCGTAGCCGGCTGCAGGTCCTTGTAAAGGGTTTGCCAGTCCCGGCGGATCGTGCGCTCCATGTCCCGGCCTTCCCGGCGAAGCCGTTGCTTCTCCTTTTGCAAATGGGAGATATGTTTAATCTTTCTCATCGTTGTCGTTTTTAAAAAGTTGACGAATGATGGCGTTCATCACGGGGATCCGGATCAGCCGCTCTTTAGCCGCCCAAACGATGAGCCCGGCCAGTAAATACAGCCCGGCTACCATCAGCAAGCCCAGCCAATAGTTGTTCAGCCATTGGCCGATGGCCACCGCGCCGGCTGCGCCTGCAAAGATCAGGGCCAGCAAAAAGATAATATTGACCACCGTGGTGGCTATCACCATGGCAATGACGCCAGAGGTCTTTTCAGCTACGGATAGCTTTGCTTCGTCCACCCTGATATTGATATAATCACGGGCATGATCGAGCAGGTTCTCTATTTTTTTCAGATCTTCCATGACTGTTTATTTTTAGATAAAGCTAGTATGTGGCACGGGCGGACGAGATGACTTACATCATTTCAGTAAATGATATATATCTCTATAGGATCTCAGCTTGCCGTCCGCATCGATGTCGGCGTTGAGGTATACCACGAATACGGGAACGGGGTTTTCCAGCCGTAGCGGGCGAGGCTGCTGGTCTTTCAGGCCTGCGGCAAGGAACGTCGTGTCGAGCTTCTCTCCCATTATTGCGTTTGCCAGCTCGAAGGGCTTTTCCACGCGTATGCAACCGTGGCTGTAATACCTGTAGGCTGACTGGAAAGCATTCTTGAAATTGGTGTCATGCATATACACATCATAAGGGCTGGTGAGATTGAACTTCAATACGCCCAGGGCATTGTCGCATCCCGTGGATTGGCGCAGCGCGTAGGGGAAATTATCTTTATTGAGCCGGGACCAGTCGATCTTCAGCGGGTCGACGATCTTTCCCTTGCCATCCAGGAGCTGCATGTTCATCACATCCACCAGGGAGGGCGACTTCCTGAACACGGGTAAGAATTCATTTACGGCGATTTTATGGGGTACATTCCAATAGGGATACAATATGAGCTGATCGCACCAGGCAGCAAACCGGGGCGTGCGGGTGGAAGGTTTCCCTACCACTACTTTCATCCGCAACCTGACGGTGTCCTGTTCGTAATAGGAGAGAGAGGCGGAAGCGATATTCACGACGATACACCGGGGGAAAGGATGGTGATGGATCCAGCGGTAGAGATTGAGCGCCGGTGACAGCTGCCTGATCTTTTGGCGGTCGCCCGCGGTCAAAGCCTGGAGCAGCCCTGCCCGCAACGTATCATAGGCCGCTGAAGCGGGAATCAATGTCGCTGCCAGCGCTCTCAGCTGGTCTGCCGTGCGCACCCGGGACAACCCTTCCAGCAGCAGATTGTCCTCCTCCACATTGTAAGACGAGGATACCCCATCGTAGCTCACCTGTTCATAGATGCCCGTACCTTCCCGCAGGGACTTGAGATAAGCGATGGCGGCATCGGTCAGCCATTCGTCCTTTTGCCGCTGCCAGGAGACATTACTCCCACCCGGTGAGGCAGGCCAGGTCCTCATCTCTTTGAGGTGATAACGGTCGCTGTCCAATCCATGAAAAGCTGCGCTATCCAACAGCGACAATAGTTCCTGCCTCAATGGCGCGGCGTCTGTATCCAATGCAAACCAGAAAAGCGCCTGCTGCCTGGACTTATAAAACTGGTTCACCAGCCCGGCCTGAAGATACGATTGCCCCATGGCATTCCATCCAAAAAGGAACAACGGGATCATCATATAAAGCCGCCATCGCCTCATAGGATATAGATCCCTGATCTTTTTTCGGCCCGGTTGATGTTGGCAATTCCCTTTAATAGTGCGTCCTCGTTGAAGGAGATGCTGTCGATGCCAAGGTTTACCAGGAATTCCGTGAACTCGGGGTAGTCGCTGGGCGCCTGGCCGCAGAGCCCGATCTTTGCTCCGGCAGCCTGGGCTGCCTTAATCATATTGCCTATCATTTTGCGCGCCGCCTCATCCCGCTCGTCAAACAATCCTGCAACCAGGGTCGAATCCCTGTCAATGCCCAGCGTCAGCTGGGTCAGGTCGTTGGAGCCAATGGAGAAGCCGTCGAAGATGGCTGCAAATTCCTCCGCCATCAGGACATTGCTGGGGATCTCCGCCATTACGTATATCTGGAGGCCATCGCTATGTCTCCTGAGCCCATATTGTTCCATGAGGTTAATGACCTTTTTGCCCTCTCCTACCGTACGGCAGAAGGGTATCATAACCTTTACATTCGTCAATCCCATTGCTTCCCTCACTTTCCGGATCGCCGCACATTCCAGGCTGAAGCCCTCCTTATAGAGGTCGCTGTAATACCGGGAGGCGCCCCGGAAACCCAGCATTGGATTTTCCTCCACGGGCTCGAATTCACTTCCCCCCAGCAGGTGGGCATATTCATTCGTCTTGAAATCGCTGGTCCTTACGATGACCTCCCTGGGATAGAATGCGGCTGCGACAATGGCTATTCCTGCCGCCAGCTCATCGATGAAAAATTTTGTCTTGTCGGCATAGCGTCTTGTCAGGTCGGAGATACGTTGTTTAACGTTGCTATCCTTCAGCTCGTTGAATTTAACAAGCGCCATTGGATGGACCTTTATGAAGCTGGAGATGATGAACTCCATCCGCATGAGCCCCACGCCTGCGCTGGGATAATAAGAAAGATCGAAAGCCTTTTCAGGGTCGCCCAAGATAAGCATCGGCCGGGTGGTGAAAGGGAGCTTTATCTTGCTAAGGTCGATGGCATCTTCTGTCCATGTAGCTTTCCCTTCATATACGAACCCGGTCCTACCCTCGCAACAGGAGACGGTGATGGTATCCCCGTTCCTGATCTTGTCAGTGGCGCCCGCAGCACCGACGATCGCCGGCACTCCCAGCTCACGGGCGACGATGGAAGCATGGCTTGTCCTGCCTCCTTTATTGGTTACGATGGCGCCGGCTCTTTTCAGCACGGGATCCCAATCGGGGCTGGTAACGTCCGTGACGATGATCTCCCCGTCACCCAGCTGGGAGCTATCCTCAGGGGAAGCAAGCAACCGGGCTGTCCCGGTGACAATGCGCTCGCCTACTGCCTGCCCTTTGACCAGGCATGCGCCCTTTGCTGTCAGGGTATATTGCCGGATCTTTGTAAGGTCCTTATGCGCCTGTACTGTCTCGGGCCGGGCCTGCACGATAAAAAGCTCATCGGTCAGTCCATCCTTCGCCCATTCGATGTCCATCGGCCGGCCATAGTGTTTTTCGATCTCCACCGCCCAGCGGGCAAGCTTACATACCTCCAGCTCCGAAAGTACATACTCATCCTGAAGCAGGATGGGCGTATCCACATTGACGGCACCCCCGGCGTTGGCGGGCCCGGAGCCCGCGTTTGCTCCATCCCTGTATACGAGCATCTTTTCCTTTTTGCCCAGCTTCCTGCGGATGACCGCTTTTTTCCCCTGGCTGAGGGTAGGCTTGAAGACGAAGAATTCATCCGGCGTCACCGCACCCTGCACGATATTCTCTCCCATTCCCCATACGCCGGAAAGATGAACGATATCCCTGAACCCGGATTCGGGCTCCAGGGTAAAGCCAATGCCTGAACAGGCTTTGTCGGAGCGTACCATTTTCTGAACGCCTACGGATAGCGCCACTTTACGTTGTCCGAAACCATTGTCCTCCCTGTATTTGATGGCACGGTCGGTGAACAGGGAGGCAAAGCACTTATGTACCGCCTGCACCAGCGCAGCTTCGCCTATGACATTAAGATAGGATTCATGCTGACCGGCAAAGCTGGCTTCCGGCAGGTCTTCTGCCGTGGCGCTGCTGCGAACGGCAACGGCGCAATCTGCCGGACCGGAAAGGCGCGCATATGCCTGTTTAACCGCTTCACAAAGATCAGCCGGCATTTCGGCTGCCAGCATCAGCTGCCGGATCCGGCTTCCGACAGACGGCAGGTTGGTCCACCTGTCTTTGTCCAGCTCCTTCAGCAGTTGATCTATGGCGCCACCCAGCTTGTTGTCCTCTACAAAATGCCAGAATGCCGACGCAGTGACGGCAAATCCATCCGGGACCCGGATACCATGGCTGGAAAGGCGACAATACATTTCTCCCAGGGAAGCATTCTTTCCCCCTACTTCGGGAACATCGCTGATCCCGATCTCGCTGAATGTTTTGATATACGGTTGCATAGTATTATCAATGATGGGTGATAAAAATGGGCAGGTTGACCGTCTTTACGATGAGGTGGGCATGGCTCGGCTTGAAGAAACGGGAAAGCATGCTGCGTCCATAGGCGCCGATGACAACCATCGCATTCTTCTTATCGATGAGATAGCCGAACAGCTCGTCCGTCGCGTCGCCGGTCAGCACTTTCAGCTCTGTATTGGCAAAGTGATGCTGTAGCCATTCCTTCATTTTGTATTGCGATTCAATAGCAGGCTCGTCTTTTTCCTTTACATTGATGATCGTGGCTTTTTTCTGTTTCCATTCCGGAAAGAGATAAGCGAACTGTTTGATCGCAAATACGGAGGACGCGGACCCATTGTAAGCGAAGACGATCTCATCGATGGCATGAAAACTATACGGAGCGATGATGACAGGGCATTCGGCCTCTGCCAGCACATCTCTTACGAACTTTGCAGGGATCGACTCTTTCTTCCGTGCGAAGGAGGTCTCCGCATCCACGACCAGGAGGTCGGCAAACCGGCTCTCTTCGATGATCTCCTGTAAAGGGATCCCCCTATCCCGGTGAACATGGGCCGAGATGCCACGGCACTCGCAGGACTGTTTGAACAGCTTTATATTCTGCTCGGTGCTGGCTTCATTGCTGGCGGCCAGTTCCGGGGCGACAGTCGCAGCGGACTGCATCTGGGCAATAGTCTGAAAGCCCTGAAAAGCAGGCCTTTCATCGGACAGCACGTCTTCCAGGAAGATGCCGGTCAGCCGGGAATTGGTCAATCTCGCCAGATAGCATGCAAAATCAATGGCAGCGGTGCTTATATTTTGGGCGTCAAGCGCCAGTAAGATCTTTTCCATATGTAAGTTTTTCCATAAAGTAATTACAAATGGCAATGGCAGGCCATGAGGATGATCAATGGTTACGGTGATAATGGTCATGATTGGGCGGCGGGTGTTTAAGTAGCTTTAACAGACCAATTTATCTATCATGAAAGCATTAGTATACCAGGGTCCCGCGCAAATGTCCTGGGAAGAAAAACCCCAACCGGGCATTTTGCATCCGGCCGACGTCATCGTACGTATTCTGAGAACCACTATTTGCGGTACGGACCTGCACATCCTGAAAGGAGATGTGCCGGAAGTGGAAAAAGGCCGGATACTGGGTCATGAAGGAGTGGGGGTGATCGAAGAGGCCGGCGGACAGGTGAACAACTTTAAAGTGGGCGACCATGTGCTTATCTCCTGTATTACTTCCTGCGGCGCCTGCGAGTATTGCAGGAAGGGGATGTACTCCCATTGCCTGCGCGGCGGCTGGATCCTTGGCCACCTGATCGATGGCACGCAGGCCGAATATGTCCGGATACCCTATGCGGACAACAGCCTGTACAAGATCCCCGAAGGCATGGACGAAGAGGCGCTGGTGATGCTGAGCGATATCCTGCCGACGGGCTTTGAATGCGGGGTGCTCAACGGCCAGGTGAGCCCGGGAAATACGGTGGCCATCGTCGGGGCAGGTCCCGTAGGACTGGCAGCCCTGCTGACGGCGCAATTCTATTCACCCGGCGAGGTCATCATGGTGGACCTGGATGACAATCGCCTGGAGGTCTCCCGCAAATTCGGAGCCACGCAAACGATTAACAGCAGCCGCGAAAATGTCGTTGAAAAAATAATGACGCTGACAGCCGGAAAAGGCGTTGACACGGCCATCGAGGCAGTGGGGGTGCCGGCCACTTTCGAGCTTTGCGAATCCATCATTGCGCCCGGGGGCAGGATCGCCAATGTCGGCGTACACGGAAAGAGCGCTGAGCTCCATCTTGAAACGTTATGGGCCAGGAATATTACCATCACCACCCGGCTGGTGGATACGGTGACCACATCCATGCTGCTGAAGACCGTGAAGGCGGGTAAGCTGAACCCGTCGCTGCTTATTACTCACCGTTTCCCATTAAGTGATATCGTCCATGCATACGACGTATTCGGACATGCGGCCAAAGAAAAAACCCTAAAAGTAATTTTGGTGAATGAATAAATGATAATTTAGCACATATCAGTTAATGCCCATATGTTCAAAGAAAAGTCGTTCAATGTCCTCCTTTTCTGCATCATCGTAACCGTTAGCTCGGGGGTGCTGCAATACATGAATCCCGGCATCAGCATTTTTGATGGCGGACTGATCACAGCTGTCTTGCTGACCATTTTCCTGAAGAACGATGCTTATACCAAGCTGTTCGGCGGCATCGGCGCCGGCCTCATCATTGTCTCGTCTTTTTACGAGCACGAGCATATGGAACGCGACCAGGTGCTGATACAGCATGCCTTCTCCCTCATGATCGTCCTGATGACCATGATCTTCGTCCTGTATGTCAAAAAATTATACCGCAGCATCGAATCCGAGCAGATGCAGGTGAATGCGCTGTTCGAACATGCCACGGAAGGGATCATCCTGACGGATGACAAAGGTAAAATCGTGCTGCTGAACCCTGCGGCTTCCAACCTGCTCGAATATGAAAAAGATGAACTGTTGGGCAAGTCCATCGAGATACTGATCCCCGGCCGATTTCATGCCCATCATACCCAATACCGCGAAGGGTTCTACCAACATCCTTCCAACAGGACCATGGGCCATGGACGGGATCTCTTCGCCCGCAAGAAGGACGGCAGGGAATTCCCGGTGGAAGTGAGCCTCAGTTACTACCGTCAGAAGAACACGTTCTTCGTCATTGCCTTCCTGGTGGATATCACGCAGCGCAAGCAGGCGGAGCGGGAGCTGCTGGACCGCAAGGCCGAGCTGGAAAAGATCACCCAGGACATCAGCCGGCTGAATGCGGAGCTGGAGAGCAAGGTGGAGCAACGTACCCTGATATTACGGGAGGCGCTCCAGGAGCTGGAGCGTTCGCAGGGGGAATTGAACGAAGCGCTCAATAAGGAGAAAGAGCTGAATGAGATCAAATCAAGGTTCGTCTCGATGGCCTCGCATGAGTTCCGGACGCCGCTCAGCACGGTGCTTTCCTCGGCAGCCCTGCTGTCCAGGTATACCCAGACGGCGGACCAGGAAAAACGGGACAAACATATCAAAAAAATAAAGGACTCCGTCAAGCACCTGAATGACCTGCTGGAAGATTTCCTGTCGTTGGGCAAGCTGGAAGAAGGGATCATCCGGGCTGAAATGACAAAGTTCCCCGTCAAAGAGTTCCTGGATGAGATCGTAGAAGAGATGAGGCCATTGGCAAAGCCAGGGCAGGATATCCACTGCGACTGCCCGGGGGATCATTCTTTTGTCAGCGACAAACGCCTGCTCAGGAATATTCTCATCAACCTGCTCAGCAACGCATCGAAGTTCTCGCCGGAGGGAGCAGGCATCTGGCTGAACGTGCAGCATCATCCCGGGCGGAACATGTTCCTGTCGGTGAGGGATGAGGGCATCGGGATCTCCCCGGAGGACCAGCAGCATCTTTTCAGCACCTTTTTCCGCGGCGCCAATGCCCAGAATATTGAAGGCACGGGCCTGGGGCTGCACATCGTCAGGCGTTATGTGGACCTGCTGGGCGGCACGCTCGGACTTGAGAGCATACTGGATAAGGGCACCACGATCACTGTGGAGGTGCCGGAAGGTACGGTGGATTAATGACAGGAAATGGCAGGGTGCTGACCATGGGCCAGGACGGGACTGACGAATGGGATGCCGAGATCCAGGCCCCGCAGGATGAGCAGGAGGCCCATCGTCGCGACGAGGTAAGGCACGGCCTTTCTCATATACAGCCGAGCCGCCGGGCCTATCAGGCGACCGGAGAAGCTAAGGATCAACAGCGCGGGCAGGGTGCCTGCTCCAAACAAAAACATGAATGCAATACTTTCCCACACCTGCGGAAAGCTGAAAGCGCCAGCCACGGCGAGATACACCATGCCACAGGGCAGCAGCCCGTTGGCCATACCAAGAAAGAAGAAACTATGTCTGGATGGCGACTGCCACAGCCGGCCAATGAAGGCCTCCAAAGGGCGGAATAATTTCCCCGCCATTGCGGGCGGCGTGCCTATGGAAAATAAATGGCGGGCGGCTATCCACAATAACATCAAAGCCCCGATGATAATGGAAAACGCCTGCTGAAAGCCGGCGAGATAAATATGCCTACCCACCAGACCCGTAATGGCCCCTAAAGTTCCATAGATCATCAGCCTGCCGCCGTGGTAGGTGAGCAACGCTACCGTGCGACCTGCAGGGGACAAATGACGGATGGGCAGCGCCAGGGCCAGTGGTCCGCACATGCCTACGCAATGCAGGCTGCTTACCAACCCCAGGGATATTGCCGTTGCAAACAGGACCCACATAATGTTCGTGTTGTATGGTTACAGTACCACAAAAGGTTTCTCTTCAAAATATCGTACGCCATTGCTTTCCCATTGTACCCGTACCGTGTACCGGCCTGGCTTTATTATCCCGGCGGCGATGTACTGGCTGGCCGCGGAGTCTGTCTGCAAGGCAAAGCGGCGGTCCCTGCCCGCATCGGCCGGGCAATAAAATTGTATGCTTCCCTTCACGCCTGTATTCCTCATTTCCTGCGGCAACGTAACGGTGATGGCCTCTGCCGCCTGGCGCAGCGTCACTCCCGTGGAAAGCGCCAATGTCTTTTGCCTGGCATCGATCACCTGCTGATAGCTCAGCTCGTCTTTATAGTACTCTTTGGCTACCAGGTCCACGGGTGTTTGCATACAGCGGTAGACCATGAAGGAGATCATGCCTCCGAAAGCAGCAAACACGAGCAATAGCTTATTTCCCCAACTGATTCGCATATTATTAATTTTTGTCGTGGCCCTGGTCCCTTACGGGTCCCAGGAAATTGGTACGTATCTCGTCGATCTTTTTATTCCCTTCATAAAGGCCGATGTGCAGCAGCGTCTTTCTCTCGCTGATGGAGGACAAGGGCAGCACCACAAAGAAAGTGCCGGCGCCTTCATCTTCCTTCTTCAGCGGGATAGCCTGCCCGCCAATGATCTCTATCCGGCCGGAGTTGTCTTCCAGGCGCAGGTGCAAGGGCAGGTTCCGGGTCGTCTTGTTGGCGACCTTGATGTTATACAGGTTTGACACGCTGTCCGTGCCTCTTTCCTGGTAGAGCATCCCCGGCGCCCGCATGATGGTGGCGTCCAAATCCTTACGGCTGAGCAGCAGGGCGGAGAGGATGACCACGAGCACGCACAGCAGGCCTGTATACAGCTTCATGCGAAGGGTATACCGCAGTGGTTCCTTGTTGCTGATGCCATTCTCTGATGTATAGCGAATGAGGTTCAGCGGCCGCCCTGTTTTTTCCATCATATGATTGCAGGCGTCAATGCAGGCAGTGCATCCTACGCATTCCATCTGGAGGCCGTTGCGGATATCGATGCCGGTAGGACATACTTTAACGCATTGAAAGCAGTCGATGCAATCACCGGACTCAATGGCTGCATTCTTTTTGTATTTTCCCCTTGGCTCACCCCGTTTGTAGTCGTAAGCCACGATCATGGAATTGCGGTCCAGCAGCACGCTTTGCAGGCGTCCGTAGGGGCATACCACCGTGCAGGCCTGTTCCCGGAAAAAGGCGTAGACTGCATAAAAGACGGCGGAAAAAACCAGCAGGGACAGTAATCCCACTACGTGTTGACTCACGGGCTCGGTGATGATCTTCCATAAATCCCTGATCCCGATGACATAGGATAGGAAAGTATTGGCAATGATGAAGGCCAGCAGGAAGAAGGCCAGGTGCTTGGCGCTCTTTTTAAATATCTTTCCCCCTGTCCAGGGGGCCTTTTTCAGCAGCTTTTGCTGGGCAGCATCTCCTTCGATGAGGTATTCCACCTTACGGAACAGCATTTCCATAAAAATTGTCTGGGGACATACCCAGCCGCAGAAAAGACGGCCAAAGGCGGCGGTGAACAGGATGACAAAAATGACGAAGGTCACCATGGTGAGGCCAAAGATGAAAAAGTCCTGCGGCCAGAAAACTTTCCCGAACAGGATAAAACGTGCTGCCGGCACATTGAAAAGGAACAAGGGCCGCCCATCCACATAGATGAAGGGCAGGGTGAAGAACAGGATGAAGAATCCCCAGCTGATGTAGCTCCTGAGGGTGTACCATTTCCCTTTCGGTTTTTGGGCAAAGATCCAGTTGCGCCGGCCTCTGGCATCTACTGTCGCCAGGTGGTCGCGGAAGGATTGGTCGGGTCCGGTCAGGCCCGGTACGGTTTGTTTCGGGATGGAGGGCGAGGATTCCATTATTATTTTATTTAGCCAGGGTACCCTGCGGCGCTTTTGCGTTAGCCGGGTGAGTGCCCTGTAATGATCTGACATAGCTGGTGATCTGTGCGATCTGCACAGGCGAAAAATCATCTTTCCAGCTCTTCATGCCTTTATCGGGCCAGCCGTATTTGATGGATTTGAATACTTCCTGGACGCTGCCGCCATGCAGCCAGTATTCGTCGGTGAGGTTGGGACCTACGCCCCCCTCCCCGGCCTTGCCGTGACAGGCAAAGCAGGTGGTCTCAAAAACTTTCTGGCCGGCTGCCAGGTCCGGGGCGGCGGTGAGCTGTTTTACTGTGTTCTCATCCACGAGATTGGCCGCATTTTTCAAGAAGGCGGCTTTTTGCAGCTCAGCCTTCTGAACAGAGATGGTATATTCTTCTCCGCTGAGCGGCGCGCTATGTGCGACATGGTACCGCCACATGTATACACAGGCGAAGAGGATACAGCCATAGAAGCCATAAAGCCACCAGGGCGGCAGGCGGTTGTCCAGCTCGCGAATGCCGTCGTAATCATGTCCAAGGTCGAGGGATACTTCCTGTTCAAGGGGTTTGAAGCTATTGATCTTTTCCCACCAGGAGATGCGGGGTTTGGCGGCGGCCTTTGCAGCATCCCCCGCCGTGGCCTGACCTTTCTTATGGATGGACAGAACCAGCCGGACATTGTACAGCAACGTGAACAGGATCAGCACTTCCAGGAGGATGACGCCGGAGATCATATAAAAAGCGGTATCAGATACCCCATTGATAGCCGTGGTTCCGACTACGGCGACATTGGCAGCTGATACGTCGGAGCCTTCTGCCGAGACCGGAGAAGACGCGAACATGGAGACCGCCAGTATCATACCCACCACTGTCATTGGAACGGAGCTTCTCGGCGAAGCTGTCCGGGCCAGGCCGCCTGCATAGGTCAGCTCTTCCGGCTCTTTGCTGACGCCGTTGCCAGCGGTATCGGGTGCATCCGATGCGGCAGACCTGACGGGTATCTGCGCCGCGCCGAGCAATACATTGGCCAGCAAGGCGATGGCGAGGGCCAGGATGATAATGATAATGATGGCCACGACAACGAAAGGGCTGGTGGCGGAAGACGGCACGGGTGGGCCGGCCGCATGGGTCGACGCGCCCGGTAATACCAGGGCTGCCAGGACAAGGATGATCTTTCCGCCGCCTTTTAATTTATCCAGGGGCAGCTGTCGCAGCTCTTCGATCATATTTTTGTCTGCGCGGATGGCCCAGATGACCATCACCAGAAAAAAGAGACCGAATATGATCAATGACGACAGGCCATAGATGCTGACGCCGCTGATCTTTTCCAGGTAGTGAATGAATTTCATATGTTATGAATATTTTGTCGTTTGTTTCTTATGATGATCAATTCCCCATGATAGCGCGTCCTTCCGGATCTTTCATGGCCGTTTGCTCTTTCGGCGCCGCCTTGATGTCCTTACCAAGGCGCTGCAGATAAGCGATGAGGGCCACGATCTCTTTATTCCTGCCCGCGTGGATCTTGTCGGCTTTCAGGGCTGTGTCGATGGCTACCTCCTGGGCGGCCAGGTCCTTATTCGCCTGCGACACCGCGTATCCATCCGGGTAAGGAACGCCCAGTCTTCTCATGGCCCGGATCATGCTTTCCGTCCTGCTGGTATCCAGCTCCCTATCCAGCAGCCAGACATAAGATGGCATAATAGAGCCCGGGGACATGGACGAAGGGTCCATCATATGATTGTAATGCCAGCTGTCGGGATACTTACCGCCTTCCCGGGCCAGGTCGGGGCCAGTGCGCTTGGAACCCCACTGGAAAGGGTGATCGTATACGAACTCACCTGCTTTTGAGTATTCCCCGTAGCGGGCCACTTCATCCCTGAAAGGCCGCACCATCTGGGAGTGGCAGAGATAGCAGCCTTCCCGGATATAGATATCGCGACCGTGCAGTTCCAGGGGTGTATAAGGCTTCACGCTGGTGATGGTGGGGATATTCGATTTTACCAGGAAGGTGGGGATCAGCTCGATCATGCCACCGATGGCTACGGCGATGAGGCTGAACACCAGCATCTGCATGGGTCTTCTCTCGATCCAACGGTGCCAGTAGGTACGTCCGTGCGTGGGGATCTTTTCGGGAAGGGGTGCGGCTTCTGCGGCTTCGTCTGCGATGAAGCTCCCTTTCTTAATGGTCTTACGAAGGTTGTATATCATGATCAGAGCGCCGATGATATACAGCGCGCCACCGATGCTACGGGTGACATACATGGGAATGATATGGGTGACGGTCTCCAGGAACTGGAATTTCAGCTGCCCTTCATCCGTAAAGGATTTCCACATCATGCTCTGCGTAAAGCCGGCCCAATAAAGCGGGATGGCGTAGAGGACGATGCCAATGGTGCCGATCCAGAAATGGGTGCCTGCCAGTTTTTTGGAATACAGGCTTGTGTTCCACATGCGGGGGATCAGCCAGTACAGTACACCGAAGGTGAGGAAACCGTTCCATCCCAGCGCACCGATGTGCACGTGGGCGATGGTCCAGTCCGTGAAGTGGGAGATCGCATTTACGTTCTTCAGGCTGAGCATGGGGCCTTCGAAGGTGGCCATGCCATAACAGGTGATGGCAACCACCAGGAACTTCAGCACCGGCTCTTCCTTGACTTTATCCCAGGCGCCCCGGAGGGTGAACAGGCCGTTGAGCATGCCGCCCCAGCTGGGTGCGATGAGCATTATGGAGAAGACTACTCCAAGCGATTGGGCCCAGTCGGGAAGTGCGGTATACAGCAGGTGGTGCGGGCCTGCCCAGATATAGATAAATATCAGCGCCCAGAAGTGGATGATGGATAGACGATAGGAATAGATGGGTCTGTTGGCGGCCTTGGGCAGAAAATAGTACATCAGCCCCAGATAAGGCGTCGTCAGGAAGAAGGCGACGGCATTGTGACCATACCACCATTGCACCAGCGCATCCTGAACGCCGGCGTACCAGCTATAGCTCTTCCACATGCTGACGGGCAGCTCTACGGAATTGACGATGTGCAGCATGGCTACGGTGACCCAGGTGGCGATGTAGAACCAGATAGCGACGTAGATATGGCTTTCCCGGCGCCGGATGATGGTGCCGAACATGTTGATGCCAAAGATGATCCATACGATGGCGATGGCGATATCGATGGGCCATTCCAGCTCCGCGTATTCTTTACCGGTGGTCTTTCCCGCCCAAAGGGTGATGGCGCCGATGACGATGATCAACTGCCAGCCCCAGAAATGAACTTTGCTCAGCACGTCGCTGAACATCCTAGTCTTACAAAGACGCTGCAGGGAATAATAGACGCCCATAAAAATACCATTGCCCACAAAAGCGAAGATGACGGCATTGGTATGGACGGGGCGCATCCGGCCGAATGTGGTGGCCGGAATACCCAGGTTCAAAGCGGGGTAGTAGAGGGCGATGGCGGCCCAGAGACCGGCCAGCATGCCCACGATACTCCAGAACATGGTGGCATAGCCGAACCATTTCACCGTCTTGTTGTCGTAATAGAATTTTTCAATTTGCATGTGATCTGTTTTGATTGATTGAGCGCGATTGGATCTTATGTTCGTTGGCGGAGTTACCCGGAATATTTTCAACAGGCTGGTCATCGAATAATATGCGGCGGGGCGGTGCATACCCGTCGTCGAACTGGTGGTGCTTTACGCCCCAGATGAAGGCGCCCAGGAACAGGGAGGCTACCGAAAGGCTTACTATTAAAAGCAGGAGAATGGCGCTCATACTTCAGATTTGTAAAGTTGTTATCAGCAAAAATATTTTTAACCGCATAGTTTCTTAATGACGATTGTTAGCGGGACGCATGATCCTTCTCAGCTGGAGGGGAAAGGTTGAATCCCAGGTATTTTGCGGCCCAATTGACGGAGCTGTAAGTGAGGATGAGTATGCTCAGCGAGCTGGAAGGCATGAGGATGGCCGCGATCAGCGGCGAAAGCTGACCCCGCACGGCAAATGAAAGGCCGATGACATTATAGAGAATGGAAAGGATGAAGCTGGCGAGAATGATCCTCCCGGCCATGCGGCAGAACCGGATGAATTGGGGAAGACGTTGGAGCCGGGAAGCTTCCAGGATGGCATGGCTGGAAGGCGTAAATGAATGGTGGTCTTCCGCCAGGGCGATACCCGTATCGCTTTGTCGCAGGGCCCCGGCATCGTTGAGGCCGTCCCCGATCATCATGACCTTTTCCCCCAGCTGCTGCAATTGAGATATGTAGGCCGCCTTTTTTTCGGGTGTCCGGTTGAAAAAAATGCGGGCGTTCCTTCCCATGAAGGCCTGCAGCCGGCTCCTTTCCCTGTCGTTGTCGCCGGAGAGAAGGGAGAGGCGGAAACGACGGCCAAGCGTTTGCACCAGTGCGGGAATCCCATCCCTGTAATGGTTAGAGAACCGGAAATGTCCCATGAGCTGGTTGTTCCAGGCGACGTACACGCGGGTTTCCGTGCCTGCCGATGGCAGACCCGTCACGAACAGGCGGCTACCGATGGACAGTTTTTGTCCGTCGATCCAGCCTTCTACTCCTTTTCCCGGAGACTCTCTGAAGCCGGCAATGGCAAGACGTTCTGCCCTACCCAGGTGCCGGGTCAGCGCCTTGCTAAGCGGGTGGGTGGATTGGGCTGCCAGCACGGCGATGGCCTCCAGTTGCGCAGGAGTAAGCGGGCTGCCTTCGTAGGTGACGGCATCGTCCCCTGGCGTCGTCAGGGTGCCCGTCTTATCGAACACGATATGGGTGGTGGCGGCAATATTTTCGATGACGCGGGCATTACGCAGGTAAAGGCCATTGTTGCCCAGGATCCGCAGGATATTACCGTTGGTAAAGGTGCTGGACAGCAGCAACGCGCAAGGGCAGGCTACGATCAGCACGGCAGTAACGGCGCCGGCGATCCGGGCGGGGTCGAAGATCCACCAGTAGATGGCAGCGCCGGTGGCGATGGTCAGGACTATATAGGTGAACCAGCGGCTGAGCAGATGAATATAGGAATGTTCTTCCTTCTTTTCTTCATGCCTGTTCCATAGCTGGGTGAGATAGCTCTGGGCTACTTCTTTCACCACTAATATTTCCAGGGCGGGTCCGGTCTGGCGACCGCCGGCATACACCAGCTCGCCCAGCTCTTTTGCCACAGGCAGCGATTCCCCCGTGACAAAACTGTAATCAATAAGCGCTTGTCCCCGGGTAATGATCCCATCGGCGGGTATCAGCTCACCATGGTGGATGACCAGCGTATCGCCGCAGCGGATCTCCGGCAATGTCCGGGGGACCTCTTTACCGTCCTGGAGCAAGCTGACGGCGATGGGAAAGTAAGAAGTATAGTCCCTTTCGAAGGACAATCGTCGCTGGGTCCTGTCCTGGAGCGCACGACCTGCCAGCATAAAAAAAACAATGCCAGTCATGGAGTCGAAATAGCCGGCGCCTGTACCGGACAGCACCTCATATGCACTGCGTATGAAAGTGACGATGATGGCGAGGGCTATCGGGGCATCGATATTGAGAAATTTATTCCGTAAGCCTTTCCAGGCACTGCGGTAAAAAGGCTGGGCGCTGTAAAAGAACACGGGTATGGCCAGTGCCAGGTTCAGCATACGAAACCAGCTCCGGAGCAAGGGTTCGGACCCTTCCAGCCCCAGGTATTCGGGAAAGCTCATCAGCATGATGTTGGCAAAGCAGAAACCGGCGATGCCCAGTCTGTATACGTTGCCCCTGGCAGCGGGTGGCCGGGACTGTCCCAGGTCGCGCAGGCTGATGTAGGGTTCATACCCGGTGGCGGATAGCAGCTCGGCCAGCTGCCGGATATTCATTTCATGGTGGTTGAAGACAATGGCGACCTCCCTGGCGGCAAAGTCCACACGGGAGGAGATCACTCCTGCATCCAGGCGATGCAGGTTCTCCAGGAGGAAGAGGCAGGAGCTGCAATGGATCTGCGGAAGATAGAACCGGGCATGGGTTTCGCGGTCATCGCGAAAAATAACAAAGCGTCCTGCTATTTTCTCATCGGCCAGGAAAGCGAATTTATCCTTATGGCCGGGATCCGTGCGAGGGACGCCTGGCTTGTCATTCAGCCGGTAATATTCGCACAGACCACCATGATCCAACAGCTGGTATACGGTCTTGCAGCCCTCACAGCAAAAGGCTTTTTCGCCCAGGGTAACGGGGGTAGATAAGCAAGGGTCTCCACAGTGGTAGCAGGTGATCTTTATGCCGGTGGTGGTGGTTTCCATATGGACGGCAAGATAAAATCGAGCGTTTTCCGGGAATATGACGGTTATCAGTGTAAATACTGATCCTGGTCAGCCGGGGGTTTTCTTTTTAATTTATATTATTGCGGAAATTTTTACCTTTTAGTAACTTACTGCCTGAAATTTAAAATAAATCATCCATGCGCAGATTGCTCGTGATCGACGACCATGACGACATTCGTGAAAATATAGCCGAGATCCTTTCACTGGCAGGATATGAGACTTTTACGGCGGAGAATGGCAAACGGGGGGTGGAAGCGGCGATCAGGGAAAAACCCGACCTGGTCATCTGCGACATTATGATGCCGGAGCTGGATGGTTATGGCGTATTGCATCTGCTGCGGAAGAATGCGGCAACGGAAAACATACCCTTCATCTTCCTGACGGCAAAGACGGAGCGGGGCGATTTCAGGAAGGGCATGGAGATGGGCGCGGACGATTACATCACCAAACCTTTCGATGACATCGAATTATTGAATGCCATAGAGGTGCGCCTGAAGAAATATGACGTTCTTCAATCCAAATATGCGCCAGATGAGAAAGGCGTGAGCGAGCTGATCAAGGACCTGAACAGCTCCGGCCTCCTGAATATGCAGCTGGATACCTATGAGACGGAGGACCTGGCCAAAAAGCTCACTTTGTATTCGGAAGGCAAGCGGCCCAAAGTGCTCTATTACCTGAAGAAAGGAAAGATAAAAGCCTCCAGGGTGAACGATGACGGCAAAGAATATATTACTAATTTTTATGCTGCGGGCGACTTCATAGGCTATCTTCCATTGCTGGAAGGTAAAAACTATGAGGATACGGCTGTTGTCCTGGAAGATGCCGAAGTGGTGATGGTCCCCCGGGACGAGTTCGTCAATGGTGTCTTTAACGATATTACGGTGGCTACGAAGTTCATCCGCCTGATCGCCCAGAATGTGCAGGAGAAGGAGGAGCGGCTACTCAGCCTTGCCTATGGATCGCTGCGCAAGCGGGTGGCCAAGGCGCTGGTGGATATCCATGCCAAGTTCAATAAGGAGGAAGGCGGGGCGAAGCCAGGGCAGGCGCTGGATATAAGCAGGGAGGACATCGCGCAGTATGTCGGTACGGCGACGGAGTCGCTTATTCGAACACTCAGCGATTTCAAATCTGAAAAACTCATCGAGATCAAGGACGGCAAGATCCGGATCACGGACCTCAGCCGTCTCAATAATCTCTTATATTAGGGAGGGGTATTATGCAAATCCCAATGCCATGTCCTGACCGCGATCGTTTTGCTGGCGAAGGGTCCAATGGTCGGTCATGGAAGTTTCCAGCCAGAGGTTGCCGCTCTTTCGCAGCACTTGCGCAGGCAGGCCGAACTCGTACTGTAGCAGCACTTCCAACTCACTGACCTTCATATTGTCCGAAACGCCGAAATCGGTCCACAGCAGCTTTTGTGCGGCAGATCTTATTGACTCGCCCTGGTCGTCCGGCTGGCTGGCGCCATCTGTTTTGCCAGCGCCATTTATGGAAGCAACCCGTTTCTCTCCCTTCCCCCTGGTAAAATCTATTTTCAGGTAGGGATAATTTCTGCTGAATTCCTCCTGCACTTCTTTGAGCAGAAGCTGCCGGGTATTTATTGACTTCATAGTATGTGCTCCCATGGCAAAATAATTTCATAGCGTGAACGGGAATATGACCATTGTTTTATGCGGATATGATCTTCGTCATGCCTTATCAGGGTTCCGCGATCTTCATCACGATGCGCCCCTGGATATCGCCGGCTCTCATTTCATCGAAGACCCCATTGATGGCTTCCAGGGAGGCTGTGTGGACCGTAGCTTTAACTTTTCCCTGTACGGCAAAGTCGATGGCTTCCTGCAGGTCCTGGCGGGTGCCCACAATAGAGCCCCTCACCGTCAGGCGGTTGAGCACAGTCTCGAAAATAGGCAGGTCGAAGCTCCCGGGGGGAAGACCATTGAGTGACAGTGTCCCTTTGCGTCTTAATGCGGACAGTCCCTGCCGGAATGCGATGGGTGAAACGGCCGTAACCAGCACCCCGTGCATGCCGCCTGTCTCTTTCTTCAGGAAGGCGCCCGGATCCTCTTTGAGGGCGTTCACCGTCAGGCTGGCGCCGAGGTCTTTTGCCAGTTGCAGCTTGTCGTCGTCGATGTCGATGGCTGCGACCCGCAGCCCCATGGCCCTGGCATATTGGACAGCCAGGTGCCCCAGGCCGCCGATACCGGATATGGCTACCCATTGCCCGGGTTTTGTTTCCGTCTCTTTCAGGCCTTTATACACGGTGACGCCGGCACAGATGATGGGCGCCATCTCGATAAAGTTGATACCGGAAGGGAAGCGGCCGACATAGCGGGCATCTGCGATGACATACTCGGCATAGCCTCCGTCGACGCTGTAGCCACCATTCTGCTGCTGTTCGCATAAGGTTTCCCAGCCCGTCGTGCAATATTCGCAGCATCCGCAGGCGCTGTATAACCAGGGCACACCTACGATATCGCCTTCCTTTACATTTGTTACTTCCGGTCCGGCTGCCGCGACATAGCCGATGGCTTCGTGGCCGGGCACCAGCGGCAGCTTAGGCTTGACGGGCCAGTCGCCGCTGGCGGCGTGAAGGTCGGTGTGACAAACGCCGCTGGCGATCACTTTCACCAGCACCTGGTGGGCCTTAGGTTCGGGGACGGGTCTTTGCTCTATCTGCAGGGGCTGCCCGAATGCACGAACGACGGCAGCTTTCATTGTTTTTGGCAACATATAATTATTTTTAATTGTGTATTGTAGTTGATTTATAACGTTGGTAAAAAGCCTTTTCCAGCCATTCGCGATGCGCGGGGTGCGCGATCTGTATCAGCGCATGGGCTCTTTGCTTCAGGTTCTTACCGAACAGATCGACTTTCCCGTACTCCGTGACGACCCAATGCACATGTCCCCGGGTGGTGACTACGCCGGCACCTTCCTTCAGGAAGGGAACGATGCGCGATATGCCGGAAGCGGTCACGGAGGGCAATGCTATGATCGGGAGCCCATTCTCCGACAGGGAAGCTCCCCTGATAAAATCCATCTGGCCGCCAATGCCCGAATATTGATAAGTACCCATGGAATCGGCACATACCTGGCCAGTCAGGTCTATTTCGATCGCGCTGTTGATGGCGGTGGCTTTCGGATTTTGCCGGATGATGCTGGTATCATTCACATAGGCGATATCCATCACCCGCATTTCGGGATTGTCATCGACAAAGTCGAAGATGCGGCGGGTGCCGTTGATAAAGCTGGTAACGGAATAACCGGGGTTGAGCTTCTTCCGGCGATTGTTGATCACTCCGCGTTCGATGAGGGGGATGACGCCGTCGGACAGCATTTCGGTATGCAGCCCCAGGTCTTTATGCCCTGTGAGGTTCCGCAGCACCTGGTCCGGTATATTGCCGATGCCCAGCTGCAAGGTGGCGCCGTCCTCGATCAGGGAGGCGATGTTCTCCCCTATCTTCTCAACGATGATATTGGACTTGCCGGAATAATCCGTCTCGGGCAGCTCAGCCTGGTGCCAAACGAGGGCATCGATATCCCGGACATGGAGAAAGCCATCCCCGTGGGTACGAGGCATGCGGGGGTTCACCTGTGCGATGACATGACGAGCCACATCTACGGCTGCCCGGGCAACATCTACCGAGGTTCCCAGGGAACAGTAGCCATGTTCATCAGGCGGGGACACCTGGATGAGGGCCACGTCCAGGGGAAGGATATTCTTTGTAAACAGCTGCGGTATCTGGCTGAGAAAAATGGGTACATAATCACCGTCCAGGCTATTGACGACTGACCGCGTGCAGGCAGAGACAAAAAGGGAATTATAAAAAAAGCTTCCCCTGTAGAGCGGATTGTCGAAATCCAGGTCGCCCAGGGTAGTGATACTTACCAGCTCGACGTGATGCAGCTCGTGGTGCCTTGCCTGCAGGGCTTTTACCAGGTGTACGGGAGTAGCCGCGCTGCCATGGATAAAGACCCTGTCCCCGGTCCGCACCTGGCGGAGGGCTTCTTCAGCAGATATATATTGATCTTTTGACATGATGATCTATTGATTAATTTGATGTAGTTGAAGCCGGAACTGGACGTCCAGCTTGTCATTGACCCGGATAAGCCCGCCCATCTTATGGGGAGGCACTAACCCGAAATCTGAAAAACCAAATACCCTGTAGCCAACGAGCTCCACATTTCCTTCATTCTTCCTGCAGGCAGAGTACATAACCTCAAACTTCCGGGAAATCCCTGCCAGCTCCACTTCGACAGATCCTTTCACAGATTCCGCTGCGACGCCAAAGGATGGCATTTTCTCCAGGCTGATAAACCGGATGGTAAGGCGGGGATAATCATGGTATTTCAAGGTTCTTTTGAACTCTCCCGTCATTATGCGGTTGTTGCAATTAAAGTCTTCGATATTGACCGACAGCGTCCCCAGGAAGGACGCCCCGGCCGGGTTCAGGGTAATGGTATCGGGACCTGTATACTCATTCACCTGGCAGCAAAAACGGTTGACATTGGTGCTGCCTGCGATGCTGATGGAACTGGTCCTATCTACCAGCCATTTGCTCTTCACCGGGTTGGAAGAATAGAGCGTGTATGCCCCTGTCGAGACATACACGCTGATGATAACTATAAACCGGAGAAGGTACATTTTCGTGGATTTCAGATGAGGTACTTAGAATCCGATGGTTGCTGCTATTACATATCCGTCAAATTTCCCGCTGTTGCGAACATCCGATGTCGGGAAATCTTTGTACTTCTGTGTGACATATTCGCCTTTCAGGAGAATATTGCTGGTGAGGAACCAGCCGGCGGAGTAAGACAGCCGGTCAATGGTCACTGGAACGGGAAGCCCTTTCAGCTCAGCCAGGACATTGTTGTACCGGGCGCCGATGAAGAGATTTTCGGACCTTCCAAACCTGTACAGGCCATCTACTGCATATTGGGTGAACTGGCGGTTGGTCGTTTCAGTGCTGCCCCTTCCCTGAGCATGTTCCAGGGTACCGAATACTTCAAAGTGGGAGACTTTGGCAAATCCATTCACCATAAAGGCGTCCACTTTATATCCGAAACCGGGGTTCAGCCTTCCGCTGAAGCCGTCGCCCGCATAGGCGCCTGTTCCACTGGGAGGTGTGACATAGGGTTTTTCCATCACCATGAAGTAGTTGGAGCCAGCGCGGTCCCCGTTGTACAGGTCATTCGTAGGGCTGCTGTTGATATGGTAGTAGCTGCCGGACAAACGCACGCGGACCAGGTCATTCAGTTTTTTGTCGATCCCCAGCTTGCCATAGATGGCAGGGTTCTTTTTGATATTGCCATTGGCCGTAGTCACAGCGACGGAGTCCACGTTTCCTTTCATCATACCATTGGTCAATCCAACCATTCCGAACAGACCGTTGCGTTGATAGAGCACTTCGCCACCAATCTCCGTTCCATAGCCATCAACGATATAGCTTTCAATGAAGGGATTGTACAGTGCATGTCCGCCGTCAGTCCTGCGGAAGTGCGCGTCGCCGTAGTTGATCTCGAAATGCCCGATCTTAATGGTCGTGTTCTTCATCACATCGCTCCAGAATTCGCCTTTAAAGGGCAGCTTGTCGAATTGAATATATCCGCCTTTTACCCAGGCCTCATTATGGTGACGGGTAGAAAGATACAAAGTCACATTCAGGTGGATGCCGTCAGCCAGGAGGAAGTCCGTATACAGGTTAGCCATCGCTGTATTGAATCCCGGAGAGATCTTGTACAGGACGTTGCCTGGAACTTTATCTGAATTATTCTCGTGTTTCAGGTTCTGGAATTCCTGCGTGAAGCCTGCGCCGACACGTAAAGTAGGACCTGTGAAAACTGAGCTGTCTTTTGCTGGTTCGAAGACATTGATGCCAGACTTGTCATAAGGGCGCATGTTGGGAACCTGTCCCTGCAAAAGCTGGGCAAATGCGGCCACGGGTAGCAGGGTAAGTGCGAAGAGTATCCAACGTGCAATTTGTTTTGGGAGATTGTGTGTCATAAAATTTGATTTAAAAAGATGTTGTAATAATTGTTTGAAGGGTTGTTTATATTTTTTTCAGGATCAGGCTGAATTTAAGGGTGACGTCGTTGCCGGTCTTGATGGTGCCCATCATAAAAGTGGGCGGCTGCATACTGAAGTCTTTCATACTGATGGTGCGGCTGCCCGATACCGTCAACGTATTATCGGCATTGGGTTTCACGGTTGCGACGATCTCTTCGTCACGGGTGGCGCCGGCAATGGTCAGCTTGCCTTTGCTTTGTACAATGATGGTTCCTCCATTCCCGTTGGTCACCGTAGCCGAGGTCATCGTATAGGTGATGGCGGGGTTCTTATCGGTTTTCAGGGCCTTGTAAGCGTTGTTATCCATGGAGGTATGCTCGCTTTTCAGGGCGGTGGCGGGGGTGGAGAAACTTAGCGCCGTAAGTTCTGTCACCTGGCCTGCGCTGTTCTGGTTGAAAGAGGCCGTACAATTGGCTTTGACGGACTTCATGTCCCAGTTGTGGAGCGTGGAAGTGCCGCTGATCACCAGGTCCACGGTGCTGCTGGAATAATTGGTCTGCGCATTCGAAGCGAGGGCGCGCAGGAGAAGCAAAGCCGAAAGCAATGCCGCGGTCAGCATCATTTTGGCGGTGGAAGGTGTTATCCTGTTCATGATTGAAATGATTTTGATTTAAATGATCGTTTGTTGTTTGGTGGTGTAAAAGTAGTCGTGCGTGGATAGCCTATGCATGATCATGGTCAGTAGTCTTCATGACTTTGCTACGGGTAGATGATGGGTATACGTCATTCCGGGGAAAAAATCATACATTCCCATATAATTAAATGGAAGCACCTATGCACAACCTGTCCTGGCCGGATCCGCAGCGGATCAGGGGCCTGTTTATCGCTGGAGCGCTTATCCTGGTATGTAACCTCCGCGGCCTTTCACAATCGCATTCGGCCTTTCCCGTCGACATAACCTCCGGTCCCGCACCACAGCCCGTGCTGGCCGAAGGCCGTATCCGCCTCGTATACGAGCTCCGTATCACTAATTTCAGTACGGCCCCTATTGAATTTTTCGGCCTTGACGTCTTTGGCGGCGACAGCACCAGACCCCTGGCCAGCTATCACCATGAGGAGCTGGACAAGCTGTTGATGGCCATCGGTCCTGCCGATAGCGCCGCCAGGCTGCGTACGGTGAACGGTGGCCGCAGTGTGGTGATCTTCCTGGATCTGACATTGGACAGCGGCATGCGATCGCCGGCGGAGCTCCGTCACCGGCTCCTGCTCTCCATTCCCCTCAGAAGCGGCGGATCCATCCAGAACATTATTAATGGCCCCGTTGTTGCTGTTGACCGCACTCCTTCCATTGTCCTGCACGCTCCCCTTCGCGGAGCGTCATGGGTCGCATTCAACGCACTTTCCAGTGAAGACCACCGGCGTGCATACAACCCCGTGGACGGGAAAGAACGAATCGCCGAGCGATTTGCCATCGACTGGATGTGTCTTGGCCCCGATAAACGTTTATTTCACGGCGATGCCATGTCCAATAAGAATTTCTATTGTTATGGAGCGGAGGTGCTTGCGGTGGCGGACGGACGTGTATCGGCGCTTAAAGACAGTCTTCCCGATAATACTGGCAGCAGCGAGCGTGACGGCCGTAAGATCACGCTCGACAATATTGTCGGCAACTACCTGATCCTCGATCTGGGACAGGGACGGTATGCCCTCTATGCCCACCTGCAGCCAGGGAGCTTTAAAGTCAAGCCGGGGCAGCGGGTGAAGGCGGGCCAGGCGCTTGGTCTCCTTGGCAATTCAGGCAACTCCGATGCGCCGCACCTGCACTTTCAGCTGACGGATGGCAATTCGCCCCTGGCCTCGGAAGGCATACCCTATGTATTGGAGCGCTTTACCCAGTCGGGTGTGATAGAGGACACGGGACTTCTTGACACCGGTGAGCCCTGGCAGCCCAAAACACAGACAACGTCCGTCGTTCACAGGCGGATGTTCCCCCTCAACAATGCGGTCGTAACGTTTCCCTGAGGACCACCTTCGGCAGGCGGGCAAAGGTTTATTTTATTTCCCTACTAATTTTGTAGACTAATAGATTTTCTATTATCTTTGTTCCGAACCATATATGTACCAACAATGCCCATTGTTTATGGCACCGACAACTGCTCATATTGATTTCTCTTCTAAGGCTATCATTCTTAAAAGTTTATATAGCGGCATTCTCCTGAAGATATGCTGTTGTTGTTGTTAGCAGATCTTCTCCTTTCCTATTTGTCCATTGTGTACACCAGGGATTGCGCCATCATTATTCACCTTAAAATACCAGTTATGAGAGTGGAAGGGTCATAAAAAAGCCCGGCAGGCATTGCTGCTTACCGGGTGAGGGGATGAGATCAGTCCGTAACGCCAATCACTTACTGATCTGCATCGGATTAACATTAACGACAAAATATCATTAACATGAATCTATTTCAAAGGTATATAAAATATACCTCCTGGATCTTTTTGCTCCTATTTTCCCGCGCGCAGGCGCAAACCACCAATGTATCCCTCTGGGGAAGGGTGATCGATGAAAAAACAAAGGAGCCTCTTGCAGGCGCCACCGTCCATATCAAGGGCACCACGCACGAGGTATTGACCGACAACACCGGTGAGTTCAAATTCATTACGGGCCAACGTGTTCCCCTGACCTATATCATCAGCTATGTGGGCTACCAGGGGCGGGAAGTGCCTGTCAACAGCTATGGAGAGCTGGTCATTCAATTGAAAGGCGGCAACGCCTCGCTCACCGAAGCGGTGGTCGTGGGCTATGGCACACAGCGGCGCAGCGATATCACGGGTGCGGTGGCCACGGTACCGAAAGACATCCTGGCCCGGCCTACTTCCTCTTTTGACAACCTGCTGCAGGGAGCCGTAGCCGGCGTCGTCGTCAGCCAGAGCTCCGGCCAGCCCGGCGCCACTGCCACCATCAGGGTCCGGGGCGGCAATTCATTAAGCTTTGGGAATGATCCTTTATTTGTCATCGACGGCTTTATTTATTACAATGACAACAGTCTTACCAACCTGACCCCCACCTCCGGAACGGTGCCATCCGTAACGGGCGTCTCCTCCAACGGCCTGTCCACTATCAACCCTTCCGACATAGAAACCATCGATGTATTGAAAGATGCGTCCGCGACGGCCATCTACGGGTCCCGGGGCGCCAATGGCGTAGTGATCATCACCACAAAGCGAGGCACCCGTAACAGCAATAATATATCCTATAGCGGCACCTATGGTTTTCAGCGGGCCGGCAAGACCTTATCGGTCCTGAATGGCAGCCAGTGGGCCCATCTATTTGACGACCTGTATAAGGCAACGCCTTCTATTCAGGCGGGGCTTGCCGCCAACAAGAAATTCATCGACTCCCTGGGCGCCGCCGGCGTCAACGGGAATTGGGTAGACGCCGCGCTCCGGACCGGCACGCAGCAAAACCACCAGCTGACGGTGTACGGAGGGGATGAAAAGTCCAGGTATTCCTTTTCGGGCAACTACTTCTCTCAAAAAGGCATCGTGGTGGCCTCCGATTTCACCCGGTATTCGGGAAGGTTCAATTATGAGAAGAATTACTCGAAGGACTTTAAGCTCGCCACCAGCATCTTCGGCAGCAATTCCATCGAGAACAAGCTGACGGGGGCCGCCTACAACGGCATCGGCTTTGGCAACGCCTTCTCCTCTTTATACATGAACAATCCGCTGCAGACGGTGAAAAATGCGGATGGCACCTATAATACTTCCCCGCAGCCGGCCATCAATTCCACCCTGAATACCATCAGCGGGCAGCAATTCGGCGACAATTCCATCCTGGACATCGTATCCACCACCAACCAGTCAAAGCTCTCCCACGTGCTGGCAAATATCTCCGGCGAGTATAAGCTCACCAGCGACCTGACGTTAAAATCCACTTTTGGTGTGGATCAGCTGAATACCAAGCTGAACTATTATGCCCCTTCCTACACCAACCTGGGCAATAACGGCGGTACGATCACGGGGTCGGGATCTGTAGGTACCGTAAACTATCTCAGCTGGCTGAATGAGAACACCATCGCCTATAGCCACGCTTTCCAGTCAAAACATTTCCTGGATGTACTGGCGGGCTACACCACGCAATATCAAAAATCCGAGAACACCTTCCTGGCAGGACAATCCTTCCCTTCGGATGCCACCACCTATAACAATCTGTACAATGCGTCCGTCAACAAAGTGACAGGGTCGGGTGAAGCCCAGCAAACCAGGAACTCCTGGCTCGGCAGGGTCTCGTATTCTTTCCAGCATAAATACAATCTGACCCTTGCCGGAAGGGCGGATGGCGCATCCCCCGCCGGTGCGAACAAGAAATGGGGGTTCTTTCCTTCCATCGGGCTTTCATGGAACGTATCGGATGAAGGATTCTTTGAAAAAGCTGGCAGGACCATCAACAGCCTGAAGCTGCGGCTGACGGCGGGCAGCGTGGGCAACGCGAATTTCCCGTCTTACAGCTCCCTGGCCACCATCACTTCCTATGGCTATTACCTGGGCAGTCCCCTGGCCGGCACGAATGGACTCGCGCCTACTCAACTATCCAACCCTGATCTCAGCTGGGAGACCACGACACAATACAATGCGGGGGTCGACGCCAGCCTGCTGGGCCGCCGTATCCAGCTGACTGCCGACGTATACTATAAAAAAACAACCAGCTTATTTATCAGCGGGGCCGGGCTGATCCCCTTATCTTCCGGCTATGCATCCGCCTCGGAGAACATCGGAAGCCTGGAAAACAAAGGGGTAGAGATCACCATCAATACGGAAAATATCCGGGCACGGGACTTCACCTGGAAATCCTCGCTCATTTATGCCGCCAATCGCAACAAGATCCTGAACCTGGGGCCCAGCAACGCTTTCTTCCCCGTCGCTCCCACCGGTCAGGTGTCTCCCGTGATCGTGAAGGTGGGATTGCCGGTGGGTACTTTCTGGGGGTACAGCACGGCAGGGCTTTTGACCACGAGCGATGTCTATGGTTCCAAGACGGCGCCTAAGCTTTCGGGCGTTTCGCAGGTGACGGGTGACAGGAAATATGTGGACATAACGGGTGATGGCGCGGTGACGACGGCGGACAAGCACCCCCTGGGCAATGCCCAGCCCAAGTTCACGGCCAGCCTGAATAATAACTTGACGTATAAGAACTTTGATCTTTCGGTCTTTTTCCAGGGGTCTTTCGGCAATAAGCTGTTCAACCTGCTGCAGCAGCAGCTGGAAAAAACCACCACTACCCAGAATGTCTCCACGGCACTGCTGGACAGGTGGGACTCCGTTGCCAATCCCCGGGGCAGATCTCCCAAAGTGGTCAATGCGCCCGTGGTCCAGGTGGCCGACATCTACATCGAGGACGGCACCTATATACGGCTGAAGAATATCACCCTGGGCTATAACCTTTCAAAGGACGTCGCTGCCCGGATACGCGCCAAACAAGTGAGGGTCTATGTATCGGCGCAAAACCTTCTGACCATCACCCAATACAAAGGGCTCGACCCCGAGGCCAATTTCTATGATCAGAACAACCTGCAGCCAGGCATTGATTATGGAGTTTATCCGAATTACAGGACCTATACGGTGGGTCTCAATGTGACCTTTTAATCATTAAAGATATGAACATGCAAAAAATACTCTTCTTTTCCCTGGGGGTCTTGTTGTTCTCCTGCAAGAAACTGAGCGAGCATCCGCAAGGAAGTCTTACCCCTGAAAACTTTTATCAGACACAAAGCGACGCTGTTGCCGCAGTGACGGCCGTATACAGCACTTTGACCACGGACATCAACAATGATTTTCCTGTTTATGGCCGTAATCTCAACCTGATCGTGGACAATACCAGCGATAACCAGGTGTATAGCCCTTCCAATACCAACCCGGACGTGCGTGCATTGGGTACGGCTACGTATGTCGCCACCAATGACAGGGTGCATAAGATCTACGCACAGCTGTACTGGGGCATCAACCGGGCGAATATCGCCATCGACAGGATCCCGGCCATACCGGCCACCCAGTTTGTGGATCCCTCCCATTCTGCCGCCAACCTTGTCAGGGAGGCCCGTTTTATCCGTGCGCTTCTGTATTTCGACCTTGTCCGCCTTTTTGGGCCCGTGCCGCTTGTGTTACACGACCAGGGTACGGTGGCCAACGCCGGGGAGCTGGTAAGCCGGACTTCCCGGGATTCCGTCTACCAGCAGATCATCGTCGACCTGGATTCGGCCACTGCGCTGCCTGCCGGCTATACAGGGGTGAATGTAGGAAGGGCCACCAGCGGTGCGGCGCATGCCTTGCTGGCTAAAGTGTACGTAACGCGGCGGGACTGGAGCAACGCGGTCACCGAGCTGAAGAAGGTCATCACAGCCGGTACGGCGGGCCTGTCGGATGCCACTTCGGGCAATTATGGCTATGATCTGTTCGTCAAATTTTCCGACGCTTTTCAGCCGGGTACCAAGAATGGGAAAGAGCATGTCTTCTCGGCGCAATTCAACGGCACGGCGGGCGGCTTTACCAGCACCAATACTTTGAGCTCGTTCACCTGGAGCAATTCCGCCTATACGGCCGACATTCCCGCGGACAGCAGCGTGGTGCACCTCTTCGATCTCACCGATCAGCGAAGAAGCGCCACTTTTTATGATTCGCTGTTCAACCAGACAACCGGCAAATGGGTGCAATGGCCTTTCTTCAACTTCCTCAAGTTCGTCGATCAGAGTTCAGGCTTCGTCACTGCGTTGCAAGGCACGCAAGGCGCCAACAGTAAGGTGAATTTTCCTGTGATCCGGTATGCCGAAGTATTGCTGCTGTATGCAGAAGCATTGAATGAGCTCAACGGCGCACCTACGGCGGATGCTTATGCCGCCATCAATATCGTGCGCGCCAGGGCCTATAACTCCTATACGGCCAATGGAGGCTATACTGATCATACTTATGATCTGCCGGCCGGCCTGAGCGCATCCGATTTCAGGGATGCTGTCTTTACAGAAAGAAGGAAGGAATTCATCCAGGAGAGCCAGCGTTGGTTCGACCTGGTGAGAAGGACGGACCTGGGTCCCGGGCAGTATTATTTACAGAATGTTCATAGCATGGTGGGCAATCCCAAGGCTGCCGCCACCTTAAAAGACACTTTATTTCCCATTCCCCAGACGGAGATCGACCTGTATGGGGGACGTAATCCCAATTTTAAACAAAACCCCGGGTGGGAGTGAGTTGCGAGCGGCGAGCGGTGAGCGGCGAGCTGCGAGCTGCAAGCTACAAGCTGCAAGCTGCAAGGGGTTTGATTAAGTGATAAAATAGATTTATATGAAAAGAAAATTTTTTTTAGGTGTGTTGCTAGTTATTGCGGCCTCTTTATGTGTGGTTGAATTAAGGGCGCAGGATGCGCCGGCCTACCAGGGAGTGGTGGGCAAGACATTGGCCGACTCGAAAGAATGGTGGGCATCGCCTGCCAAACCTCCCGCGGGGGCGCCCAATGTCGTGTGGATCATACTGGACGATGTAGGATTCGGCGCGAGCAGCGCTTTCGGCGGTGTGATCCGGACGCCTACGTTCGATAGCCTGGCGAACAATGGTCTGCGTTATACCAACTTCCACACCTGCGCCATCTGCGCCCCTACCCGCTCCGCGCTGCTCACGGGCCGCAACAGCCATTTTGTCCACGAAGGAGGCTTTTCACATATCTCCCTATCGGCGGGCTTTCCGGGTTATGATGGCCGTATCCCTTCCAATGACGGAACGATTGCGGAAATACTGCGGCAAAACGGCTATAACACCTATGCCGTGGGCAAATATGGCCTGACGCCGGACGAGGACGCCACGGATGTAGGCCCCTTTGATCGCTGGCCTACGGGGAAGGGTTTCGATCATTTCTTTGGCTTCCTCGGCTCTCAAACGGATCAGTACAAGCCGGACCTGGTGGAGGACAATGCCCATGTCACGCCTGACGGGCGGCATCTCAATGAGCAGATAACGGATAAGGCCATCAGCTATCTCACCCGTCATGAGAAGATCGCGCCGGGAAAGCCTTTCTTCCTGTATTATTCCCCAGGGGCGACACACGCGCCTCACCAGGTGGACAAATACTGGAGCGACCAATACAAGGGGAAGTTCGACGAGGGTTGGGATATTTTCCGGGAAAAAGTGCTGGCGAACCAGAAGAAGCTGGGAATCGTACCGGCGTATGCACAGCTGCCGGCCCGCAATGCGCGCATCCAGGCATGGAACGCGTTGACGGCAGACCAACGCAAACTATTCGCCCGATTTATGGAAGTGTATGCGGGATACCTCACCTATACAGACTACCAGATCGGCAGGCTGGTGAACTTCCTGAAAGAAGCCGGGCAGCTGGACAACACCCTGATCTTTGTCATCATCGGAGACAATGGGGCCAGCAAGGAAGGGACCGTGGAAGGCGTTATCGAACCAAAGAAAAATTCCGCGCGGCTGAAGACGGAGGCGGATTATTTACAGTCGAACCTGGCAGACATCGATTCCATCGGCACGGCTCAGGGCTTTACCAACTACCCCCTGGGTTGGGCGCAGGCCGCCAATACGCCATTCCGCGAATGGAAGCAGGATGCGGATGCCGAAGGAGGCACGCACAATCCGCTCATCGCCTTTTATCCGAAGGGTATCCGGGACAAGGGCGGTATCCGTCCTCAATATGGGCATGTCATCGACCTGCTGCCAACTACGCTTGAGCTGGTGGGCCTGGCTAAGCCTGAATTTATCAGGGGAATCAAGCAGGATTCCGTGCAAGGGACTTCGCTGGCCTATTCCTTCAATGACGGAGGGGCCGCTTCCCGTCACCTGGTACAGCACTATTATATCTTCGGCTCCCGCAGCATCTACTACAATGGCTGGAAGGCGGAGGCGGCGCATCATCCCGACAATGTAGACTTCGATTTCAAGCCGGGGCAGACCATCGCAGACAAGTCTTTCGATGAAGATGTATGGGAGCTGTATAATCTCAATGAAGATTTCAACGAACGGGTCGACCTGGCAAAGAAATTCCCGGAAAAATTAGCCGATCTGAAAAAGAAATTCGACGAGCAGGCGGAGAAGAACCATCTCTACCCCCTGATCTCCTGGTATGATGTATATAACAAAAGGATTCATCATCCCAATGGCAGCGAGACACAGGCTTTGATCAAATAAGTCATCCTTAAAAAAACAATGTTATGAAAAAACTATCATTCTTTTTCCTTGGCTGGCTGGGTCTCCTGGCGTCCTCGCTGGCGCAGCCTTCCCGGACCGTCCGGATAACGGGCACCCGGCTTGCCTATCCGCTCTTTCAAAAATGGGCGGATGAGTACACGAAGCTGCATCCAGAAGTGAAGTTCCGGATCAGCAAGGTGCCTGCGGACAGTGCGGACGTGCTGATCGTCTCTCATACCCTGCAGTCCACCGACGTGAAGGAGGACCAGACGGCCATCGCGGTTACCCGGTATGCGCAGCTGCCGGTGGTGAGCAGCCGGCGGCCAGACGTGGCTGCCCTGCAGGCCAGGGGATTCAATGACTCGGCTTTCCGGCAGGTGTATTTCTCCGTCAGGCAGGAATCTATTCCCTCCCTCTATACCTTCACCGTTTACAAACGGCAGCAGCCGGCCTGCGCCAGCATCGCTTTTGCCAACCATTTCGGCAACGGGCAGCAGGACATAAAAGGCAGGGGCGTCACGGGAGACGACAGGGACCTCCTGGAGGCCGTGAAAAGAGATCCCAGCGGCATCTCGTATAATAACCTCGGCTTTCTGTATGACCTCGCTACCAGGAAGCCCGTGGATAGCATCGCCATCATACCCATCGACCTGAATGAGAACGGGCGCACCGATGCGGACGAGAACGTTTACGCATCGCTCGATGAAGTGCTGGGCTTCATCGAGCGGACCCATCATCCCCGGATACCGCTGGAAAATGTAAATGTCCTGGTCCGCAAGGGCGACCGGGAGGGGTATGTCACTTCATTTCTGCAATGGGTGCTTTCCGCGGGACAGCAGTACAATCATGCATACGGATTCATTAACCTGGACGGTGCGGTGGCCCAGTCTGAAGCGCGCGCCCTGACCGTTCTCAACAAAAATTAAAAAATGTATAAGAAGAGGATCTTTAGTTGGATGATACTGGCGGGCGGAAGCCTGGCTTTTTCAGATGCAGCGGCGCAGGAGCAGCAACCTTACCAGGGAGTGGTGAGCAAGACGCTGGCTGAATCAAAAGAATGGTGGGCACCATCCGTCAAGCCGCCCGCAGGAGCGCCCAATGTCGTGTGGGTCATACTGGACGACGTAGGGTTTGGCGCCAGCAGCACTTTCGGCGGTGTCATCCGCACCCCTACGTTCGATAGCCTGGCCGGCAACGGATTGCGATATACGAACTTTCATACGGCGGGTATCTGCGCCCCTACCCGATCAGCCTTGCTCACGGGCCGCAATCATCATTCGGTGCATGAAGGAGGTTTTTCCCATACGGTACTTTCGGCAGGATTTCCCGGATACGACGGCCGGATACCCTCCCGTGACGGCACGGTGGCGGAGATCCTCCGGGACAATGGCTACAACACATTTGCCGTAGGGAAATACGGGCTGACGCCGGATGAGGATGCCACGGATGCCGGGCCTTTCGACCGGTGGCCCAGCGGCAAGGGATTCGAACATTTCTTCGGCTTCCTCGGATCACAGACAGATCAGTATGTGCCGGACCTGGTGGAAGACAATGCGCATGTGACGCCCGATGGCAGGCATCTGAGCGCCCAGATCACAGACAAGGCCATCAGCTATATCCAGCGGCAGAAGAAAGCGGCGCCGAACAAACCCTTCTTCCTCTATTATTCGCCCGGCGCTACACACGCGCCCCACCAGGTGGAAAAGTCCTGGAGCGATGCCTACAAAGGCCAGTTTGACGATGGCTGGGATGCTTTCCGGGAAAAGGTCTTTTTAAATCAAAAGAAGAAAGGCATCATACCGGCGGCGGCACAATTGCCGGAACGCAATCAGAACATCCCCGCCTGGAATACTTTGTCTGCCAACCAGAAAAAGCTCTATGCCCGATTTATGGAAGTCTATGCGGGCTATCTCACCTATACGGATTTCGAGGTTGGCAGACTGGTGAACTTCTTAAAGGAGTCGGGGCAGTTGGACAATACTTTGATCTTCGTCATCATCGGCGACAATGGCGCAAGCAAGGAAGGCACTTTCCATGGTGTGATCAGCAAGGAGATCTTCGCCAAGGCTCCGCCTGATGAGCAGGCCGTAAAAGACAATTTAGATAAGATCGGCGAGATCGGAACGCCGGATGGCAAACAGACCAATTATCCCCTGGGCTGGGCGCAGGCCGCCAACACGCCGTTCAAATATTGGAAACAGGATGCCAATTCCGAAGGAGGCACACGCAACCCATTGATCGCGTTCTATCCCAAAGGGATACCCTTCAAGGGCGAGATCCGCACGCAATACGGGCATGTCATCGATCTGCTGCCTACCACCCTGGAGTTCGTCGGGATCAAGGCGCCCACCGCCATACGGGGTATTGCGCAGGACAGCATCCAGGGTACTTCGCTGGTCTATTCGTTTGCGGACGCCAAGGCCCCTTCGCGACATACCGAGCAGTACTATTATATTTTCGGGGCGCGCTCCATCTACAAAGATGGCTGGAAGGCTGAAACGCTCCATCATCCCGATATACTGGACCTGTTGCGCAGCGGGGTAACTTTTGGAGGCCCCGGCGCTTCCGAGCATGGATATGACAAGGACGTCTGGGAGCTGTATAATCTCAACGAGGACTTTAACGAGCGCATCGACCTGGCGAAAAAATACCCGGAGAAGCTGGAAGCGTTAAAGGCATTGTTTGATGAAAATGCCCGGAAATACAATATCTACCCTTTCATCGACTGGGATGATGTTTTCCACAGAAGGATCCATCAAACGAGATAATTCTCTAACCCATGGCCCTCTCTTTCATTTTGGAGAGGGGGCCTTTTAAAAAAAATTATGATGACTTACCATGATGCCGTGATACTGGCCAAAAAGATCCTGGTCGGCATTGTTGTCGCAGTGATCCCTTTTCTCATCTTTTTTGTCGGATTAAAGCTCATTCAACATTTCTAAAACCATTTTTATGTCGTTGAAAAAAGAAACAGGTCGTAAGATCCTTCGGGACGCGTCCATCAGCCTACTGCTGTATGCATTGCCGGTGCTGCTACTGGCGGCTTACTTGTCTATCACGGGGGATAAGCCCTGGTTAAGGCCTGCGGTAAAGCCTTCTATCCCGGTGGTAAAAGCCATCTTCGAAAATCTCAGTACCTGGGGGCTACCGGTGCTGACGGTGATCGTGGGCATTGCCGAGTTCCTGCTGGGGCTCTATGAGAAAAAGTGGAGCCGGAATGAAAGGATACTGGATATCGTTTGTTTCATCGGGCCCAAGGTGTTTATCCGGCCGGCCGTGGTATATTTCACGTTATGGCTGCTGCCTGTATTGCTGCCGGGATTGAAGAATGTATTTGCCTGGGTGCCTTTGTTCTGGGGTTTTCTCATCGTGGCGGTGGCGGATGACCTCACGCAATACTGGTATCACCGGCTACATCACCAGGTACCTTTTCTCTGGCGGTTCCACCGGACGCATCATTCGGCGCCTTACATGGGAATGGCGATGGCCGGCCGTCAGAATATCATATACACGATCTTTTTTTCCCAGATCTATCTTACGGCGGCGTTGGTGTACCTTGGACTGGGATATGCGGCCCTGCTGGTGACAGGCGTAAAATCCCTGATCACGATGGCCGCCCATTCCAGCATTCCCTGGGACAAGCCTTTATACAGCAGGAAATGGCTGCATCCCGTCGCCTGGGTATTAGAGCGGCTGATCTCCACACCGGCTACGCATCATGCGCATCATGCGGCAAGCAATGACGACGGAGTGGGTCACTATAAAGGAAATTTCGGGAATATGTTCTTTATATGGGATGTTATCTTTGGTACGGGGATCATCACGCGGCGATATCCTGCAACTTTTGGGTTGTCGTATTACCAGGGCGAGGAATGGTATGCGCAGTTCCTATGGCCGATTTTCAAGTCCCGGAAGGCGGGCAGCGAGCTGTCGGCCGGGGGGCCGGAAGTGGGGGATGAACAGCTGCGAGCTGTGAGCGGAGAGCCTCAAGCTGCAAGCTACAAGCTGCGAGCGGAGGTGGGTGAGGTGCCGGAGGTTGGATATGAAGAGCTGCAAGCTGCAAGCCACAAGCTGCAAGCGGAGGTGGGTGAGGCGCCGGAGGTTGGATATGAAGAGGAAGATTATGTTGAAAAAAAATATTTGTATGATTTGCAGTAAATGGTTTTTTGCGGGGGGATTGGGGATGGTGATGATGTCCTGTGGGGAAGTCAAGCAGCCGGCGGCGGCTAAAGATACTGTGGTGGCGATGAAGGCAAAGGCGGTGTCGTGTGAGTCGAATCTTCCTTCGAGGTTTGCTCCGGGCGCAGCAGGTGCAGTGGCCGTGGCTGCCGGCAAGACCGACCCCCAACATCCCGGCATGGTATGGATCGAAGGCGGTACTTACCGGATGGGGGGCGACAATGGACAGGCGCAACCCGATGAATACCCGAAGCACAAGGTCACGGTGAATGGCTTTTGGATGGACAAGACGGAAGTGACGAATGCACAGTTCGCCGCCTTTGTTAAGGCGACGGGTTATATCACCACCGCTGAACGGAAGCCCGATTGGGAGGAGCTGAAAAAAGATCTGCCTCCGGGCACGCCCAAGCCGGATGAAAGCCTGTTGGTTCCTGCGTCGCTGGTGTTCGCTCCTCCATCGCATGCAGTGCCATTGGATGACTATAGCCAATGGTGGTCCTGGCAGCAGGGCGCCAGCTGGCGGCATCCGCACGGTGCCGGCAGCGATCTGAAAGGGAAGGAGCATTACCCGGTGGTGCAGGTGTCCTGGCTGGACGCCATCGCCTATTGTCGCTGGGCGGGCAAGCGGCTGCCTACGGAAGCGGAATGGGAATATGCCGCAAGAGGCGGATTAAAAGACAATGTATATCCCTGGGGGAATGAGGCGGTGAATACGGGACACCAGAAAGGTAATTTCTGGGAAGGGCATTTCCCGGATAAGAATACGGAGGCCGACCACTTCTATTTTACAGCGCCTGTCGGCTCCTTCTCCCCTAACGGATATGGCCTCTTTGATATGGCGGGCAATGCCTGGGAATGGTGTGCGGACTACTATGATAACAATTATTACAAAGGATCGGAAGGAGCGTCGAATCCAAAAGGACCGGCAAAGAGCTATGATCCTGATGAGCCGTTTGCAAAGAAGCGGGTCATCCGGGGCGGGTCTTTTTTATGCAATGAGAGCTACTGTACGGGATATCGCGTATCCCGGCGGATGAAGACAACGGAAGACAGCGGGCTGGAGCATTTGGGGTTCAGGTGTGTCAGCGGCAAGTAATTGACAATTTAGCATAGCAAAATGCGCATTTTAAAGTCTCATGGGCTTTAAAAAAAATATACCATTGCATACCTGCTATGAAAAATTTAAAAAAACGCCTTCAAAAAGGGGAAACGCTGCATGGATGCTGGCTGAACCTCGGTAGTTCCGTCACGGCGGAGATCGTTGGCATGTCCGGGTTCGATTGGGTACTGATAGACCTTGAGCACGGAGCCGGAGTGGAAAAGGATGTGCTTCACCAGCTACAGGCCCTGGAGCATACCCCTGCCGCGGCCGTGATAAGGGTGGAAAGCTCCCAACGCCAAAGGATACACCGCGTGCTGGATATGGGTGCGGAAGGCGTTATGGTCCCCCGGATCGGAAACGCGATGGAGGCGGCGGCTGTGGCAAGCGGTCTGCATTATCCCCCGGATGGCAGCAGGGGAATAGCAAAAATGGTCCGCGCCAGCGGGTTTGGCCAAAACTTTTCTGACTATTACAAAAATGCAAAGGAAAATATCCTGGGCATCGTACAGATAGAAACGGCGGAAGTGCTCGGGCACCTGGACGCAATTGCAGCATTGGCAGGTATCGATGTTCTTTTCATCGGGCCTTCCGATCTTTCAATGGAATTAGGCATCTTCGGCCAATTCGATCATCCTCTCTTTAAGGATGCAGTGCAAGCGACGGTGAACGCGGCCCGAAAGGCCGGTAAGGCTGCCGGCATCCTGCTACAAAATCCCGATGATTATAGAAAGTACCATGATACAGGGATACGACTGATCGCCTGCGGCGCGGATGGCACGTTTGTCTCGGAAGGGGCGAGGAATATGGCGAATAAATTAAAAGGCATCCTCGCAGCCGATGGGCGCTCCCGGAGGTGTGGTAACTGAATGCACCGTGGTTTTGGCTTTAGAAGGGTCTTTCAGTCTTTCCAATGCCAGGGATATATTTCCTTCTTCGGGTGTGTCTTTACTTTTTGTACGGAGATCTTCCAATAAGGGTTTCAACCTGTCGAGGCTATATTTGAGCTGTGCCTTGGCCGCGAAGGAAGTCTTTTCATCTACGGAGGCGGATAGCAGGTACGTTAAGAGCATCTGCCCGTTCTGCTGGCGGATGAGCTCCGGGAGTCCCTGCAGACGAGGGGCCTTCCAGGTACGGCTGACCAGCAGGTCAACCATTTCCTTCACCCCCAATCCATTGTTCTCCGCCTGGTATTGCACCATCCTGTTGAGCCTGTCCGTATTGAACAGGAAGGATAATCCCAGGTCGGCAGCCGACTCCGCCGCACCCAATGGGTCGAAGCCCAGGCCGGTGCGATGGGTGAACAGCTCGGGCGTATAGCGATATCCCGCCGGACGCGGGGGAATAAGACGGATGATATTATCCGGCAATGCCAGTACTTCCGGGGACATGCAATCGGCCACTGCCGACAGCGCACCCATTTGAATATCTTTTGTCAGGGGACGGGTGACCACCTGGCCGTCGCCCCTCAGCGCATACGAATAATACAATCCTCCCACTTCCTTTGTCACGGCCTCCAGCTGATACCGATGCATCAGGTAGACGGGTACCAGCACGTCTTCCAGCATAGCCATGGGTGTGCCGGGGCGGATATTGTTCTCTCCAAAACGGGAGAGTGCCTTGGCCCTTACTTTCATCAGCTCCCGTAGTCCAGTGACGGGATCTTTGCCGTTGTCCCACAGATGGGCGTTGGGGTGCAGTCCGCCCGGATCACGGGCATCTCTATCCGAAATAAATGTGAGCCCCCTGGCGGCTGCGTCCATTATCACCTTGTCCAGGGTGGTGGAAACATCCGCGCCCTGCGGGATCTCCTGGTAGCCCCAGGTGATGCTCACTTTGTCCCAGTCCCCTATCTCATCGGTGTAGGCATCCGACAGATCGATGTTGCCTTTGCTGTCCAGGCTGACGAGCGGATGAGGATAATCCATCACGCTGGCCCGGCCCTGTGCGCTGGCGATGTAATTGTGCAGCAGGCCAAGGGTATGACCTACTTCGTGGGCTGCCAGATGCCGGAGGCGGTGGAGCGCCATTCTCATCATGGGGGTGGCCGTGTCTACGGTAACGCCCTTTTCAAAGGGGGCCAGCAATGCCGTGGCGATGAGATAATCCTGGCGGACGCGCAGGGAGCCCAGCGTCACATTGCCTTTGATGATCTCTCCCGTCCGTGGGTCCACGACTGAGGCGCCATAGGACCAGCCGCGGGTGGAGCGGTGTACCCAGTTGATCATATTGTACCGGATATCCCTGGGATCGGCGGAGTCGGGAAGGATCTTTACCTGGAAAGCGTCCTTAAAACCTGCCGCCTCGAAAGCCTTTGTCCACCAGCCGGCGCCTGTCAGCAAGGCGCTGCGAATGGGTTCCGGGGTTCCATTGTCAAGGTAGTATACAATGGGCTTGACGGGCAGGCTCAATGCGGCGCCCGGGTCCTGCTTCTGCAGGCGGTGGCGGCAGATGAATTGTTTTTCTATCTGCTCATACACCGGCGTGCTATAGTCGAAATACGAGATGGTGAAAAAGCCTGCGCGAGGGTCGAAAACACGGGGTTGGTAATTGTTATCGGGCAGTTGCACGAAGGAATGATGAATACGCAGGGTAATGGCCCCCGGAGACGGGGTCACCGCGCGAACGAATTCTCCTGGCTGTCCGTCGTTGTTGACAAAGCTGAGGGTGGATTCGATCTCTGTATTCAGCGGAAAATTCTTTGTGGCGGGGAGATAGAGGGCGCTGCGTGAAGCATCCAGGGAATAGCTGCCCTGGTGGGAGCCACGAAGCCGGTTGCCTATCTGCATCACATCGCTGAGCAGGAAACCAGTGGCGTCGACAAGGACGGCGTTCCTGCTTTCAGCCTCTACCGTGAAGCCCCAAAGCGTGGACTGGGCAAAGGACTGCTCGACGGCCCGTCTTTCCGCCTGGTCTTTCGAGACTGCCCGGAAGTCATAGTTCGGCTGGATCATCAGTACTTTATTGCCTATGCGGCTGAATCTGACGATGCTGCCGGCGCCCAGCAATCCTCTGTCGAGGCCCACATCATTGGAGCCCAGTCCGGCTGGCAGAGAGGGCTGATAAAGGACTTCGGAGTCCAGACGGCTTATTTCCAGCCATATTTTCCCAGTATGTGCATCCCAGTAAAAATTGAAGAAGCCGGGATAGGCTTTAAGCCCTTTGGTCTTTTCCTCTATCGTGGGGAATTGGGCTTGCAGCCGGGCGGCGATCATACAAATGATGAAAAGGAAGAAGGTTGGTCTCATGTGCAGTCTTTTGGTGCACTGCAAATATATAAGAAATAGAAATGGGCCCGGCAATGAGCAATACACGCAGTAACTTTTTCATTTGATTACGCAAACGTTTGTGCCGGCTGGTGCACTTGTTAAGTGAAAAAAAATCAGCATCTTAGACTCATGCAAAACGATCTCTCCACCAGTGTTTCTGCCAGCAGACTGTTGTCGCTGGATTTTATGCGGGGCCTCATTATGGTACTACTCATGCTGGAAAGCACGGGACTGTATACCCACCTGAATGAGTATGCACAGGGCGGGCCGCTGTATTTTCTCACCATCCAGCTGGAGCATCATCCGTGGCACGGATTGCGGGCATGGGACCTCGTGCAGCCGGGTTTTATGTTCATGGCGGGGACGGCATTGGCCCTGTCGCTGGACAAGCAGTGGAAAAAGGGCGTGCGCTGGAGCCAGTCATTCCGGAAGGCGTTGAAGCGCAGCGGCTGGCTGTTCTTCTGGGGCGTGTTGGATTATGCGGTCCGGCCGGCGGGGTTGTCCTTCGAGCTGTGGGATGTGCTGACACAGCTGTCCTTCACCTTGCTGGTGGCCTTTCTTATCTTTCGGTGGTCGATCACCGCCCAGATCCTGTTCAGCATCGGACTGTTGGTGCTGACGGAGATCCTTTACCGCGGGGTGCGGGTCCCCGGTTTTGATCAACCTTTTACCGACCAGCATAATTTCGGCAACTACATAGACAGTATCCTCATGCATAAGATCAATCCCGGAGGATGGGTGGCCATCAACTGTATACCCACGGCAGCGCATACCATCTGGGGGGCTGTGGCGGGCAAGCTGTTGCTGAGCGATCAACGGGGTATGGTCAAGGTGCGATATATGGTCCTTGGAGGATTGGCTTGTCTGGCGCTTGGGTACGGCCTGGACTTCGCGCATATCACACCGATCATCAAGCGGATAGCAACCAGCTCGTTTACGCTGGCTTCCGGCGGCTATGCACTTTTATTGCTGGCCTTGTGCTACTGGTGGATCGACCTGCGGCAGCACCGGCAGCGGCTGACGTTCTTCCAGGTAGTGGGGATGAATTCCATCTTTATCTATCTTTTCTTCGAGATCGTTGGCGACAGATGGTTCAACGGCTACGTCACCAGCCTCGCGACGGGATTGCTGCAAATAGCGGGCACGCCCGTATTCGTACAGGCTATCGTCTCTTCCCTCTGCATTTTCGGCCTGGAATGGGGGTTGTGTTACTTTCTGTATAAGAGAAAGATATTCTTTAAGCTATAATGGTCAGTTCAGGGGATACCCCGGGTGTCTTCTTACATACCCTTCATTAATGCCGCGGTACCAGTATTCATCGGACATGAGCAGGGAGTTGATCACAGTAGCCTGGCTCCAGCTGTTCAGCACGTCCGTCATTTTGGAAGTGTAATAGTCGATGGCGCTTTGTTCTACAGGGCCTGTCCTGCGCAGCAATTTGTGGAATTGGGCGTCGACGAATTTGTTGTAATATTCCTGACCATGGATAAATTTATTGGCTAGCTGGCTCCGGGTAGCGCCTCCATTCATTACATTGACCCAGTAAGCCTTACCGGTGGGGTCGGAGGGCCGTCCCAGTAATTTATTGAATAATCTTTCCACATACCCGTCCGTGGTAGAACCGCTACTGGTATAAAAATCACCGGAGGCACAGAACTCACAGATCATCTGTTCTCTAGTCGTACCACTCTGCATCCTGCCCAGCCAGTAATTCCAGAGGTCAGTGCTCATGGAAGGAGCATCCAGCAGCCATTTGTATTGTTCTTCCGCCCACCTGCCATAGGCTTCCTGTGGCAGGGCTTCGTTGAGAATCGCCTGGCGGTCGGGGCTGGCGGTGAGGCGATTAGTCCAATATTGTAACCCTCCGGGATCCGGCACCCTATCGTTGCAGTAAAGGAACATGGAATAGATGAAGTCTTCGTTGCCATATTTGTTTTCTTCTATCTCGTATTTCAGTGTGGCCACTACAGGTTTTTTCGTATAGGCTGTGTAATTATAGCGTGTATTCCAGTAAATGAGGCCATAGCTATTTTGAGTGGAATCTGCCTCGTCCTGATTGAATAATTCGTAGGCGAATATCCCTTTTACAAAAGGACGAGTCTCCAGCTCGTTGAGATAACTATACACATAATCACTCTGCTGGTTTAGTCCGTCTTGTCCCCAGGAGCCATACCATCGATTGAACTCAGTGAACCATACATCCTTATGGAAGTTGGCCAGGTGATCCAATATATTTTGAAACGCAGACAGCGGCTCGAAATACCAGTGATAACCGACAATATTATATTGAACATTGCTATTCTGCAGGGCCTGGAAGAAGCCATAGTGATGCGCACCGGCATTGATGACCATTTTTGCCGTCGGATCCACCGCCCGTATACCTTCGATCATTCCGTTCAGGTAATAGATGGTCTTTTCAAGAAGGGCGGGATCATAATCACTTACAACCTCGCCTGCAAAGTATTGTTTCGAACCATTGGGCATGAGATTATACTTTAAAGAATATCCTTCTTCCTCGTTGCCCAGCTCATAGGTATGAAAATTTGCCCCATACCTGCTGGCAAACCCGTTGCCTAACAGAGCTCCTACGTAATAGGCATCATCGCGTGTATAATTGGAAGCCCACCATTCATTGTTGATCACCACAGGTAGCACGGTGATCCCCCGTTGCTGGCATTTGGTCATCAGTTCGTTGAACCTCGTAAGATTCGCGCCTGTCAATTCTCCTGTGCGGATGGTTCCCATGTCCACACGGTATTGGGTCATTCCCATTTCCTGTATCAGATCGAGTTGGGTATCTATATTGGCCCAATATGCCGATTGGTTGTCGGGATGCCCGTTGACGCCCCATATTTTGGCGGAAGTGGCATCGTTGACATTAACGCCGCCGGGAGTCGCCGCCCGGGGCAAGCTGGAGGCGGTCAAGAGTGTTCCATTCTTGTCGCTGAATTTCGTTTTCGCACAGGATGCAAATAGCAGGACAAGCAGGATGAAGGTTATTGGCGGTCTCATGAAGGTTTTTTGTAAAGAAAGGGATTTACGTACAATCCTGCCAGCACCATTTCATAAGTGTGTCGAAATAGCCTGTTTCCGTGTCATTATGGGCAAAATCCGTAAAATAACGCAACCGTTTGTCCGGGGATGATGCGCAGCTTTTCGGTATTTTGTGGCTCAAGCAATTCTACAATATGAATCAATCCCTGACCACCCCTGCGCCAGTCAGTCGCCGCGGCATGAGCGCCATCTTTATTATAGGCGTCCTCTTCTTCATTTTTGGGTTTATTACCTGGCTCAACAGCGTACTGATACCCTTCCTGAAGCTCACCTGCGAGCTGAGCAGTGACGTACAGGCGTTCTTTGTGACCTTTGCCTTTTACATGTCCTATTTCTGTCTGGGGCTGCCTTCTTCCTATATCCTGAAAAGAACCGGGTTCAAGAATGGCATGGCGCTGGGTCTGCTGGTGATGGCGATAGGATCGCTGATCTTTGTACCTGCGGCCCAATCGAGAAGCTTTCCCCTATTCCTGGTTGGGCTGTTTGTGCAGGGGGCGGGGCTTACCTTACTGCAGACGGCGTCCAATCCTTATATCAGTATCCTGGGACCCATCGAGAGTGCGGCAAGGCGTATCAGTATTATGGGCGTTTGTAATAAGGTAGCAGGAGCGCTCAGTCCCCTGATCCTCGGCGCCATCGTGCTGGAAGGGGCAACCGAGCTGGAAAACAAGGTCAAGGCGGCAGCGAGCGTGGCCGAAAAAGAGCAACTGTTGAACGAGATGGGATCGAAGATCATTCTCCCCTATATTATTATGGCAGTGGCGCTGTTCCTGTTGTCCTGGATGATAAAGCGCAGCTCTTTACCGGAGATCGAGATGGGTGGAGAAAGCAACGCTTCAGAGACGCACTCGGGCCGGACCAGCGTCTTGCAGTATCCGCACCTGGTGCTCGGGTTCATTTGTTTATTCCTGTATGTAGGTGTAGAGGTAATGGCGGGGGATGCCATCGGCATCTATGGCCGGTCGATGGGTATGAGCCTGGATACCACCCGTTATTTTGGTAGTTGTACCCTGGCGGCCATGCTGGCGGGGTATATTATAGGCATTTTTGCTATCCCGAAATATCTTTCCCAACAGAATGGGCTGAAAATTTCCGCCATCGCGGGGATCATCTTCACTGTCTGCGCACAGCTGTCGACCGGCTATGTATCGATCAGCTTTATTGCACTGCTGGGACTGGCCAATGCGCTGATGTGGCCGGCGATCTTCCCACTGGCCATCGACGGGCTGGGAAAATTTACCAAGACAGGATCGGGACTGCTGGTCATGGGTATCGCCGGAGGTGCGCTGATCCCCCTGCTGTACGGTACGTTGAAGGCCAAGCCGGCCATTGGTAACAGCCTTGCCTTTTTTATTTGTATGCTACCTTGTTATTTATATATCCTGTATTATTCTATATTTGGCCATAAAGTTGGGAGGTCTACACTATGACATTGATAAAAAGTATTTCCGGTATCCGTGGAACAATTGGTGGAACGCCGGGGGATAATTTAACCCCTCCGGATATTGTAAAGTTTGCAGCTGCCTATGGCAGCTGGCTGAAAGAAAAAAATGCCCGTCCTGTCGTCGTCATTGGTCGTGACGGCCGCATCAGCGGGGAGATGGTGAGCACGCTGGTCATTCAGACCTTACTGGGCCTGGGTCTCGACGTGGTGGATCTGGGACTGTCCACCACTCCTACCGTCGAGATGGCGGTGCGCTGGGAAAAGGCGGGGGGCGGCATCATCATCACTGCCAGTCATAACCCCCGGCAGTGGAATGCCCTGAAGCTGCTGAATGCGGACGGGGAATTCATCAGCGGTGCAGACGGGGCTGCTGTGTTGGATAAAGCCGAGAAAGCGGCTTTCCAGTTTGCCACTGTGGAAAAAGCAGGAACCTACCGGCAGCCGACGGGAACGATGGAAAAACATATCCAGGCTATCCTGGACTATCCCCTGGTGGATACGGCGGCTATTGGCAGCCGGCGTTTCAAGGTGGTGGTGGATGGCATCAACTCTACCGGCTCCCTTTTCGTGCCTGCGTTGTTAAAAGCATTGGGTGTAACCGAAGTAACGGTGCTCAACGGGGAAGTCAACGGGGAATTCGCTCATGATCCGGAGCCATTGCCGGAAAACCTGGTGGGTCTGAGCACGGAAGTCAAACGCCAGGGCGCCGACCTGGGCATTGCCGTCGACCCTGATGTGGACCGCCTTTGCTTTGTTTGTGAGGATGGTACGCTGTTCGGAGAGGAATATACGCTGGTGGCGGTGGCCGACTATATATTGAGCCGCCGGAAAGGGAACACGGTGTCCAATATGTCATCCACGCGTGCGTTGAAGGACATTACGACGGCTCATGGAGGGCAATACTACCCTTCTGCGGTAGGGGAAGTGAATGTGGTGACGAAGATGAAGGCGGTGAATGCGGTCATCGGGGGTGAAGGCAACGGGGGCATTATCGTGCCGGACTTTCATTATGGCCGGGACGCGCTGATCGGGATCGGGCTATTCCTCAGCGGACTGGCTGAAAAAAAAGTGCGCATGTCTGCTTACCGGGCCCAGTTCCCCAACTACTATATGTCGAAGAACAAGATCGCTCTCACACCGGGTATGAATATTCCTTTGTTGCTGGAAAAGATGAAGGAAAGGTATGACGGGCAGGAGGTCAATACAGAGGATGGGCTGAAGATAGAATTTGAGAGGGGCTGGGTGCATTTGCGGGGTTCCAATACCGAGCCCATCATCCGGGTCTATTCGGAGGGCGAGTCAGAGGATGCAGCCCGGAACCTGGCTGCCGGCGTGATGAAAGAGGTGGAAGAGATCATCCGATGAATCAGATGATGAATCACATGTTGCATCAGATGATAAAATGAGGAGGGGTACATGCAAATTCAATGCATGTACCCTTTGCTTGTCCAACGGGCTTCCAGGGCGGGTATTGTCGCTGTAAACCTTTGAAGGTCTTTATTGAGCCGGCTGGTCCATCCTACCTCGGCGTAAGCAGCCAGCCGGGGATATACTTTTTCATTCATCCTTTCCACGGAGGGTATCCATTCGCCCCACATCTGGCAGCCCAGCCCCAGGATCCTGGCCGTGTCGCGTTGCGGCAGATCGGCAGGTACGGGTTCGAAACCATACGCTTTTTCCAGGCTGATGCCTTTGGCATCATAATCCAGGTAGGTATAGTCTGACCAGGAGTTGACGATGTCATAACCTGCAGCGGCGGCCTTTGTGATGAGGCTGACGTCACCTTTCCAGAATTGAATGATCGCCTGACGGGAAAGTTGTTGGCTGGCGGCAGTATCCCGGAGATCGTTGAACTCATGGACCTTTCCACCCAGGATCTCGTTCCATCCCATCATTCTCCTGTGATGCCCCTCCAGGAAATTCGAAATGCCGTTGGTAAAGCTGATCTGCAGGTCGGCCGGAGATGCCAACCCCTGCTGCCGGATATAGTCCATCACCTGCGGGGCGTTCTTCCATTGCCCATATCTTACTTCATCACCGCCGATGTGGATCACACGCGAGGGAAAAAGGGCCATGACCTCTCCCAATACGTCGTGGATGAAGGCCAGGACCTTAGTATCCGCCACATTGTATATGTCATCCTGTACGCCGAATTTCACGGGTACTTTTATTTGTTTGCCTTCCGCACCCAGAAAAGGATAAGCGGCAATGGCCGCGCTGGCATGGCCGGGCATTTCTATCTCCGGCACCACGGTGATATGCCTTGCGGCGGCATAACGGAGGATGTCCTTTATCTGTTGCTGGGTGTAGTATCCCTGGTGGGGAATGCCGTCATAGACCTTGCTGCCCCAACCGGAAGGCCATACGCCCATCTGGGAAGAATCCCGTTTGGACCCGATGGCAGTGAGCAGCGGGTATTTCTTTATTTCTATGCGCCATCCATGGTCATCCGTCAGATGCCAGTGGAATATATTCATCTTCAGGTAAGCCATTTCGTCCAGCAGCTGTTTTACCACTGCTTCTCCTTTAAAATAGCGGCCTTCGTCCAGCATAAAGGAGCGCCAGGCGAAGCGGGGTTTGTCGGAGATGTGGCAGGCGGGAATGGTCGCGCCGGAGGTGATCAGCTGTCTTAGGGTCTGGATGGCGTAGAAGATACCTGCGGAGGTGGCGGCCCGGGCCTGGATCCTGCCTTCGTCGACTGTCAGGTCATAGCCTTCATTCCCCAGGCTGGCGGCGAGGCTCGCATCGAGGCTGAGGGAGATGGCGTTTGATCTTGCTTTTGATGATATGGGCGCTGTTGCGATCCGGAGGTGATAGTCCTGGTCCAGGAGGTCATGGAGGAAACTGGCTTCCTGCCGGCAGGTGCTGGTGTACAGGATGGAGGTCGATGGGTTCAGGGTGAATTTGCCAGGTTTGGTTTCCACCTTTAAGGGATAGGGAATAATGTGCTGGGCAGAGAGGCGGCCGATGGTGATGAGGGATAATGCCAGTATGCTTATGCGTTGAAATAGTCTCATAGGACTCTAAGATGCTATAAATTTCTTACCGGGACGGGGGCAAACGTTTGCGTAAGATTATCATTTCCTGATCAGCCTGCTGTCGATGATCCGCATCAGGGCTTCCCTATAGTTCTTGCTGAGCGGGACCCTATGTTTGTCGATGGTGATCTCGTTGCCGGAGAGGCCCTGGATCTGTTGTACAGACACCACATATGATTTATGCACGCGGAGAAATTTGGCAGGCGGCAGCTGCTCTTCGATCGTACCCAATGCCGTCAATGTTATAAATTTTCCCCGGGGCGTATGGATAAAGCTGTAGTTCTGATTGGCTTCGATGAAGAGGATCTCCTCGTGGAGGATCTTCTCATATCCATTGCTGGTCTTGATAAAAAAGTAATTCTCCGGAAGAATAGCTTCGCGGGCGCGGTTGACCGCCTTCAGGAACCTTTCCAGGGTGATGGGTTTCAATAAATAATCCAGCACATTCAGCTCAAATCCTTCCAGGGCATAATGGGGAAAGGCGGTGGTGATGATGACCAGGGGGCGGACAGCCAGGCTTTTCAGAAAATCAATGCCCCTGATCCTGGGCATCTGAATATCCAGAAAAATGAGGTCTATTTCCTGTTCTGCCAGCACCCTGTTGGCTTCGATGGCATTGCTACAGGTGGCGCGTAATTCCAGGAATCCGGCCTCTTTCACCAGCAGCTCCATGCCTTCCCTTGCCAGGGGCTCGTCATCCACTATTATGCAGCGTATCTTCATTCTATCTTTATTGTGAGCAGAACAGAGAAGACGTCGTCCGTGGTGCTGATGTCCAGGGCGTGGCGGCCATCATAGATCAGCTGCAGCCTTCGTCTGACGTTCTCCAATCCTATACCACCCCAGGTCTTTTCCTTCGGCAGCATTGCGTCTTCGTCTATGGAGTTTTCGACGCTGAGCTCAAAGATATTGTCCTGGAAGTTAAGGTCCACTGTCACAAAGTTATTCTTATCCGGACAATTAGATACGTATTTAAAGGCATTTTCAACAAAGGGGATCAGCAGCAGGGGGGCAATGGAAAATTTACCGGTGGAAGCGCTGACATTATAATCGGTTTGGATCAAATCTCCCTTACGGAGCTTTTCCAATTGGATATAGTTATCGAGATAGCCTATCTCCTTTTCTATGGGTATGACGTCTGAATTGCATTCGTACAGCTGATAACGCAGCATATCGGCAAATTTCACCAGCGTGTGGCCGGCGAAATCGGGGTCTTTTTTTATGAGGACGTAGATGCTATTGATTGCGTTGAACAGGAAATGGGGGTTCATCTGGGATTTAAGGAATCGCAGCTCACTGTCTGTCTTTTCTTTTTCCAGGAGCGCCGTCCTTCTGTCACTTCGGATCTTATCCCGGATGGCCTTTACGGCCACGGTAAGAAAGCTGGTATAGAAATTCCCCATCAGCAGGTAGAAGAATTCGGTCCTGACAGGCACCGGGAGCGGCTGGTGCAGGTAATGGTGGATCGCCAGCATGCAGCTTAGAATGAGACCGGCAGAAGCTGCCAGCATCAGCAGGTAAAAAAGGGAGAACAACAGATAACGCCGTCTGTTGAAGTAACGCGGCATCAGCCAATAGACAGTCAGATAGGCGCTGCTGGCCTGGCCGGTGAACCATGCCGTGGTATACAGCAAGGCTTTCCCGTAGGTGTTGCCATACTGGTAGGCAGAAAAAAAGACCCAGAATACAAAATAGGCAATCCAAAAAAGGAAGTGCCATTTATACCTGGAAAGCAGGCGTGTCATTGGTCAACTTTTGGCGCAAGTTATCTTTTCATGGACTAACGGGCAATAATTATCCATGAAAAGCAGGAATGTAGGGACCAAAATGCTGTTTTGCATTGTATCAGGACAATGGTAGTCCCGTCTCATAATGCAGGTCGGGAATCTCTATGTCGGCGAAGCCTTTACGGATCAACCTGTCCCTGAAAGCCTGCTGGACATCGTATTCGCCATGGACGATGAACAACTTTTTCACCTGTTTCGGGTCCTGGCAGGCGAGGAACTGGCTGAGGTCATCGAAGTCTCCATGGGCACTCATGCTGCGGATGCTGCCGATCTCGGCATTCACTTCTTTGAGCGCTCCAAAAATATGCACTTCTTTAGCGCCGGCCATCAGGCGGCCACCCAGGGAACGGGGTTCGCAATAGCCCACCAGCAAGACGGTGTTACGGGAGTTCTCTATGTTATTGCTGATATGGTGCTTCACCCGTCCTGCGTCGGCCATGCCGCTGGCGGAGATGATGACGCAGGGTTCGCTTCGATAGTTCAGCAGCTTGGATTCCGCCACTGTCTTGATATATTTCAAACCTTTGAAGGCAAAAGGGTCATTGTCATTCTCCAGCACTTTCTGGATGGTCTTATTGAAGAGATGCGGGTATTTTTTCACCACCTCCGTAGCTGAAATGCTCAGCGGGCTGTCTACGAAGTATTCCAGTGCCGGCAGACGGCGCTCCTCTTCCAGGGTATTCAGCGCAAAAAGGATCTCCTGCGTGCGGCCCACGCTGAATGCGGGGATGATGAGCTTACCCTTTTTTTCCAAGCAGGTGTGTTCGATCCATTTCAACAGCAGGTCCGGCGTGGTGTCAGCGGGATCGTGCAGGCTATTGCCATATGTGGACTCGATCAGTATATAATCCGCCTGGGGAAATACTGCCGGGGATTTCAGGATCACGTCCCGGTAGCGGCCTACGTCACCGCTGAAGGTCAGGTGTATTTCCTTTCCATCTTCTTTTATCCGCAGGCTTACGGCGGCGCTGCCGATGATATGACCGGCATCGGTGTACAATACCTGCACGTCCTCATCGATGGCATGCCATGTATCATATTCCACGGAGATGAAGTGATCCATGGATTGGACGGCGTCCTGCTCGGTATACAGCGGCTGCAGGTAGGGCAGTCCTTCCTGGGCTCTTTTCTTATTGGTGTATTTTACTTCGTCTTCCTGGATGCCGGCGGAATCTTCCAGCAACAGGCCGGTCAGTTCCTTTGTGGCGGGCGTGCAGAAGATCCTGCCTTGAAAGCCGTCCTTTACCAGCTTAGGTATAAGACCGCTGTGATCGATATGCGCATGGGAGAGGATGAGGGTATCCACTTCCCCGGGGACGAAGCCCCAGTTACGGTTGAGTGCATCCGTCTGGGCGCCCATTCCCTGGAACATGCCGCAGTCGAGCAGATATTTCTTCCCATTCTTTAAGGTGATCAGATGTTTGGATCCGGTGACGACGCGCGCTGCTCCGTGAAAAGCGATCTTCATATGTTTGATTTAACATGAATGGTTGAAGGTAAGGAATTTAAATATGGGAGGCCCGTTGGAGGCGCCGGGCGTAAATGTAGTGAAAAAGAAGATAAAAAAGCTGCTGGAAGCCCCTAGCCGGCGCATTTATAAAACGTTCATTTCTTTACTAATGTTTTCGGTAAATGCCGGCATGATAGAAGTGACCTTTCCAGCGTTATACATTCCCTATTCCCATATATCAAGATCAGTGACCTGATCAGTGCTTCTTAATTGCTGAAACGCATTCTTCGCTCATCTAAAAGTTAGTACTTTGCCTCATCGGCTATAGTATATAGTTGCCCTTATCCTGATACCCTGAAAACCTAATCACCAGATATGAAAGTATCGTTACCCCAAAAAAGGTATAGTATCCCTATTATACCTTCGCTTCTCTTGCTTTTATTATTGTTCAGTGATGTCGTGCGGGCCACGCCGGCCTGTCCGATCGTCACCCAGACTTTCCAAAATTCGGCGAACGGAGATTTATCCGATCCCAGTGCCACAGGATGGTACCTGGATAGGACCAACGTAACCAATGCCGTCGTTTTTTCAGCGCAATCCCATCGTATCAAAGCCCAGACGCTGGGCGGAGAAGGGGTGTGGTATTCCCAGGTATTTTCCATAGCTGGCTATACCAATGTCCAGGTGGACGCCAAGATCTCCTCCGAGGGCAGCTTTACGTCCTCCGAGTATGTCAAGGTGTATTACAAGCTGAATAACGGGCCTGAGACGTTGATCAATGCATATTTTGGCAGTTTCGGGACTCCTACCGTCACATCGCCGATGCTTACGGGCAGTACGGTGCAGATAGTCATCCGGATCTACAATGTAAGCGCCGGCAACAACGACTATTACATTGAAAAATACGATGTCTTCAAAGAGACGGGGCCTTGCACGGTGTCCGGGATCTCTGTCAGCGCATCCGCCAGCAATTCAGGTGTGCTGACCTGCAACAATCCGTCCACGACCTTATCGGCCAGCACGACGGCCTCCGGCACCACCACTTATGCCTGGACGGGCCCCAATGGTTATGCCGCCACCGGCAGCAGTGTATCTGTCAGCACGGCCGGGAACTATACCGTAACGGGGACCAATTCGGCCGGAACGGGAAGCGCCAGTGTAACGGTCACGGCCAACAACAGCGCTCCGGACCTGGCGGCAACGGGGGGCAATATGGCTTGTGCGTCCAGTATCACAATCAGCGCCAGCTCTTCGGTGTCCGGCGCCACTTACAGTTGGACAGGGCCTAATGGGTTTACTTCCACGGCGCAGAACCCCACGGTGACGGCTGCCGGGACTTATACGGTCACGGTAAGGAATCCTGCCACGGGCTGTACGGCTTCCACATCGGCAACGGTGACAGCAGGAACGGCGACGGCCACAACTTTCTGGCTGGAGGATTTTACGCTGGCTAATGGTACTACCTCTGATGCGGGATCTACGCCCTGGACGGCGACGCATAACGTCACCAGCGGCTCCTATACGTACTCTGTACAAAACAATGAATTCAAGACTTCTTTCCCCGATCAGTTTGTGGGGACGTGGACCTCGGGTAAGATCAGCCTTGCCGGGAAGACCAATATCAAGATGTCGGTGGATCTCCGGAGCGAGGTTGCCAGTGGAAAGAGCCTGGAGAATGAGGATTATATAAAGGTATACCTCAGGATCAACAACAGGGCCGACAGTTTGATATACCAGGACCTGGCCGGCATTGGCAGCAGCACGACGGGAACAGCATCCATGACCCTGACATCGGGGACCTTCAACGGGGACTCGGTGCGGGTGATCATCAAGACCAGTAACTCAGATGCCTCGGAAATATATTATTTTGACAACGTGAAGCTAACGGGCACATCTGCCGCGGCCTCTGTCATAGCCTCTGTCACCGGGATCGTCACCTGTACCAATACGGCGCAGCTATCTGCCACTGCCAGCGGCACGGTCACCGGATATTCCTGGACGGGGCCCAACAGCTTTACTTCCACGGCTCAAAACCCTGTGGTAAGCGCCGGAGGAGTATATACTGTTACCGCCACTCTATCAGGAGGATGTACGGTGTCTGCGCCTGTAACGGTGACTGAAAATAAAACAGCGCCTGACATCACGGCGATCGGCGGTTCGCTGACCTGTCTGTCTACTATCACGCTCAGCGCCAGTTCTTCCGTATCCGGCGCCACTTATAGCTGGTCCGGGCCCAATAGCTTCACCAGCACGGCGCAGAACCCGGTGGTCAGCGCGGCGGGTACGTATACGGCCACTGTCACCAATCCTGCCAACGGCTGTACCGCATCGCAATCCGTGACGGTTTCTTCCGGCATTACCTCGTTGTGGCTGGAGAACTTCACTTTTGCCAACGGCACCATCTCCGATGCCGGCACCACGCCCTGGTCGGTGCAAAGCACGCCTTCCGGCAGTGTGTTCTCCGTACAGAACAATGAGTTCAGGGTCAGCAATACGGGGACCGGCACGGGTACCGAGAGCGTGTGGGCTTCCGGCACCATCGATATCTCCGGCAAGACCAATGTCAGTATATCGGCTGGTATCAGAAGCTCGGTCACGAACAATGCCGCTATGAACACCAGCGGGTCTACCATGGACTATCTGCGCTTCTACTACAAGATCAATGGAGGCAGCGAGGTCCTGTTCAGCGAAACGCTGGCAGCCGTCAACAACCATAGTACGACCAACACGACCATATCGGTGGGTTCGCTCAGTGGCACCAACCTGCAGATCATCGTGCGGGCAAGGGCCACGGGATCGGATGAGTTCTATTACTTCGACAATGTGCAGGTGTCTGCCATATCCGGAGGTAATATCAGCGCCACTGCTTCTTCGGGCGCGACGATCACCTGTACCAATACATCTGTAGCGCTGAGCGGCAATGCCTCTGTGCCGGGGGTCACCTATGCATGGACGGGGCCGAACGGCTTCAGTTCCACGGTCCAGAACCCCACTGTCACCGCAGGCGGTATTTATACCCTGACCGTCTCCGCAAATGGATGTTCGGCCTCTGATACGGCCCTTGTAGTGGCAAACACGACGGCTCCCGGCGCTACGGGAAGCGCGGCTTCTTCCCTCTCGTGTACCAGGAGCAGTGTGGCGCTGTCGGGTGCTTCTTCCACCAGTGGTGTGACCTATGCGTGGGCGGGGCCTGGCAACTTTACATCTGCCACGCAGAATCCCACGGTAAGCACAGCGGGTGTCTATACGCTGACGGTCACTAATCCTGTCAATGGATGTACCAGTTCGGATACGGCGAATGTCCTGGCCAATACCACCGCTCCGACGGGCGTGACAGCAAGCGCTAACGGCAGCCTCACCTGTACTTCCAGCAGCGTTGCATTGACGGGCGCTTCTTCCACCACTGGCGTGACCTATGCGTGGACGGGGCCCGGCAATTTTACATCTACCACGCAGAACCCCACGGTGAGCACAGCGGGTGTCTATACGCTGACGGTCACCAATCCTGCCAATGGCTGTACGGCCACGGATACAGCAAATGTCCTGGGCAGTACCACGGCCCCGGCAACGCCGACTACCAGCGCCAACCCGGCCAGTGCGAAGTTAACCTGTGCCACGAATGTTGTCAACCTGTCCGGCGGCTCTACTACTGCCGGAGTGACCTATACATGGACCGGGCCGAACAACTTTAATGTTGCCTCATCCCAGACCAATGTATTCAATGCCGGAACCTATACATTGACGGCCACCAACCCGGCCAATGGCTGTACGGCTTCGACTGCGGTGGTAGTGACACAAAATATCACACCGCCAAACCTGGCGCCGATAGCTCCTTCTACGGCCACGCTGACCTGCGCCAATCCCAGCGTTACTTTGACGGGCGTTTCTTCCACCGGGGGAGTATCTTACACCTGGAGCGGGCCCAATAGCTTTACTGCTTCCGGCACTACTGCAGTCGCTACTTCACAGGGTGCTTATATCCTTACAGTGACTGACCCTTCAAATGGCTGTACGAACACCACTACTGCAACTGTCGGTCAGAACTTTACGGCGCCGGCGGGGGTGATAGCCTATAATAACGGGCCGCTCACCTGTGCTGTCACCAGTGTCACCATTACAGGTAATTCTTCCACGCCAGGAGTGACCTATTCATGGACCGGGCCGAATGGGTTTACAGCCTCCACGATCACTGCCACTACCAGTGCAGCTGGTACGTATACGCTCACTGTAACCAATCCTGTCAACGGCTGTACGGCCATCACGAACACCGTCGTTGCGCAGAGCATTTCGGCGCCGGGCAACTTGTCGGTAGCCAGCAGCACGGGCGCCAACCTGCTGACCTGTACTACTCCCAGCATTAGCCTCACTGCCAGTTCTTCCACGACAGGGCTCAGCTTTAGCTGGAGCGGCCCCAACGGGTTCACCGCATCCTCGGCTTCTATCACCGTTGGCAACCCGGGCACCTACCTGGTTACTGCGACCGACCCTTCGAATGGCTGCTCTTCCAATAACTCCGCCAATGTGGCTCAGAATATCACGCCGCCGGCCAACCTTGCCATGGTGAGCAATCCCGTCAATGCCCGATTGACCTGCTCTACCAGCAACATTGGTTTCAATGCCAGCTCTTCCGCCGCAGGAGCAAACTATACATGGTCAGGACCTGGCGGATTCTCGACTACCGGTATGTCTACGGTAGTAACTGCCCCTGGCACCTACACGGTAACGGCAACCGACCCAGTCAATGGCTGTATCTCCACGTCATCGGCGATTGTAACACAGGATACGGTGAGGCCCACGGCCGTCGCGACCAGCAGTGTTCCTGCCAATGGCTTGTTGACCTGCTCCAATACCAATGTGGTCCTCACGGGTAGCTCGTCTTCCTCAGGCGTCATCTACAGCTGGACAGGGCCTTCGGGGTTTGTAGCTTCCGGCAGTTCGGCCACTGTGACCATTCCAGGCAACTATACCGTCACTGTCACCAATCCCAACAACGGCTGTTCCACCTCTGCGACGGCTGCTCCCGTCACACAAAATACCCATGTGCCGGAAGCCGTCTCGGCCAGTGTCAACGACAAGCTGACCTGTAACACCACCAGTGTCAAGATCTCCGGCAGCTCCAATACGACAGGTGTCACTTTTGCCTGGACGGGCCCCAGCGGATTTACCTCCTCTTCCAAGGAGACCATGGTCACCGCAGGAGGACTCTATACCCTCACGGCCACTGATCCTTCCAATGGCTGCTCATTCAGCAGGCAGATCACTGTCCAGGCTGACCAGGTGCATCCTCAAGGCGTAACGATTACCAGTGACGGATCGCTCAGCTGTACTGTCGGAAGTGTAAACCTGACCGGCGGATCCAGCACCGCGGGCGTCAGCTACACCTGGACAGGGCCCAATGGGTTCTTCGATCCCGAACAGATCACGAGTGTAACCGATTCCGGCACTTATTTCCTAACGGTCAGAAATGGAGGCAATGGTTGTACCACCATCGCCTCTATACCGGTGACGGCGGATTTCACCGAATGCTCTATGGCAGCTCCGAAGGTAGCCACAGGACATGCCACCACGCTGGGTGCAGCAGACGGAAGCACACCGGTAATCCCGGGTCTTACCTATAAGGTATATCCCAACCCTGCAAACAGTACGGCTATCGTCGAGCTGAATGCACCCGGAAAAGGACATGTGTCGGTGGAAGTCTATAATGGTGTAGGGGTTCGTGAAAAGGTCCTCTTTGACGGCAACGTTGAAGCAGGCACACCTTACCGATGGACCCTGGATGCCGGCAGCCTCGCTACAGGCATGCACTATTGTATGATACGAACGAATAATAAAGTGTATGTGAGCAAGCTGCTCATAGCACGCTAAATAAACACGCTGAATGTATGAGCCGTCTCCTTCCGGGGGCGGCTCATATTTATTGGATGACTTACCCTGAGGACGGTAGGTAAAGGTTTATTCATAAACTATACATTTCTTTACTACAATCATCCTATAGTGTCCTGCGACACAGCAATGAATATTCCCTGATTACATATACTCCATTCTTACATACCAAAAGAGGTTGCGTATAAAACACGCCACGGTCATTATCGCCTGATATAAAAATCTGAATTTTGCCTCATCGTTTATGGCACATAGTTATCATTGCCCCAACCTCGCTGCTAAACCAAACCAATACATATGAAGTTATCATTACTTCAGGGAAGGTATAATCCAGTCATTATATCTTTTATTTTGCTTTCTTCTTTGATAGGGAAACCGCTGCTCGCCTCGCCGGGGGGACAGGAGCATCATCCTGTCCGAAATCATGCGCAGGCTCCCGGGACCGGAACGATTGATCACTGGCGTTGGACCAAAATCACTGTCACTGCAACGGCCACTAATTCGGGGGTGTTGACCTGTACCCATCCGTCGACGACCATCACGGCCAGCACGTCAGCCTCGGGCACTACTACTTACAGTTGGACGGGGCCTAACGGCTTTACGGCTACTGGCGCCAGTGTGACGGTAAGCACGGCTGGCACGTACACGGTGACGGGCACCAACTCCGGGAAAACCGGCAGTGCAAGTGTAACGGTCACTTCGAATACGGCAGCCCCGCCCAGTATGGAGCCCGGCAATACAGGGCCATTGACCTGCTCGAACCCCAGCAGCACGCTCGTCATGCCTTTTGGTTCTGCAACGGGTATCACAGTCAGCTGGGCAGGTCCCAATGGCTTCACCTCAACGGATGCATTTCCCGCCGTCAGTGTACCCGGCACCTATTATCTAGTGGTTACCTATACGGCCACCGGATGTTCCACATTGAATCCTACCATTGTAGTGCAGGATATCAACGCGCCCGCGGTATCGATAGCCAGCAACACCGGGGCCACACTCCTGACCTGTACCAACCCCAGCATTATTCTGACGGCCAGCTCTACTACAACCAGTGGCATCAGCTTCAACTGGGCGGGACCAAACAGTCCTACGTCTTCTGCCGCCTCGATCAACGCAACCAGCCCGGGAACTTACCAGGTAACAGCTACCAACTCCTCCAATGGCTGTACGTCCACTTCATCGACTATTGTGACGCAGGATACGGCGAGACCTACTGCCGTCACCATAAGGAGTATCCCTGACAATGCGCAATTGACCTGTTCCAATGCCAATGTGGTCCTGTTTGCAAGTAGCCAGACAGCAAAAGCCCTCTTCAGCTGGACCGGGCCCAATGGATTTAGTTCCACCCTGCAGGCAACTCCCGTCAGCGTTGCCGGCAACTATACTGTCACCATCACCAATTCCAGCAATGGTTGTTCGGTGTCCATGACCGCTCCTACTGTCACACAGAACACGACTGTTCCGGAGGCTGTGTCTGTCAGTGTCTCCGACAAGCTGACCTGCAACCACACCCGTGTCAAGCTTTCCGGCAGTTCTACTACAGCCGGTGTCACCTATGCATGGATAGGGCCTAATGGATTCACTGCGTCTGACAGCGTTACCAACGTCACGGCCGGAGGGGTTTATACGCTTACCGCCACAGACCCTACCAATGGCTGTTCATTCAGCAGGCCAATCACCGTCCAGGCCGATCAGGTGCACCCGACAGGGGTAACCATCTCCAGTGACGGGTCGCTCAGCTGCACCGTCGGAAGCGTCACCCTCACCGGTGGCTCCACTACGCCGAATGTTGGCTATACCTGGTCAGGACCCAACGGGTTCTTTGATCCCGAGCAGATCACCAGTGTCGTGGATTCCGGCACTTATCTCCTCACGGTCAACAATCCAGTCAATGGTTGTAACACGACGGCTACCATCACTGTGACGGCTGATTTCACAGAGTGCTCTGCTATAAACCGTAAGGCGATCAACGGACATGCAGCCACCCTCGATGTATCAGACGGAAGTGCAGCAGTAATTTCGGGTCTTACCTGTAAGGTATATCCCAATCCTGCGAGCGGTTCGGCTTATGTCAACCTGAATGCTCCGCAAAAAGGGCATGTGTCAGTGGAGGTCTACAATGGTGCAGGGGTTCGTGAAAAGATCCTCTTTGACGGCAACGTTGAAGCAGGCACGGCCTACCAATGGGTACTGGATGCAAGCCGTCTGCCCGCAGGCATCCATTATTGCATTGTCCGGACCAATCATAAGGTGTATACGAGCAAGCTGCTGATCGCAGCAGGGCGACCATAGGACAACGAACATCCAATAATAAAAAGCCGCCTCAGCATAGAGGCGGCTTTTTCATGTACGGGGCAGCCCCTTGAAAGGAGGTAAAGATTTATTTATAAATCGTTCATTTCTTTACTACTAATTTCCTATACATAATGAGGCGACTGGAGTGAATATACCCCTATTATATATTCTCTATTTCTACATATCAAAACTAATTGGCTAAGGGGTGGCTGCCGCCGTGTCTGGCAGATATAAAAATCGGTATTTTGCCTCATCGGTTATGGTACATAGTTACCCTTATTCTATGTAAGAAATGCGGCCATTACAGGCCGCCCAGGCTTTTTGTCTGCACACACCCGTAAACCAAACCAATACATATGAACGTATCGTTACTTCGAAAAAGGTATAATGTCCTTATTATACCTCTTCTTCTACTATTATTGTTGTATAGTGATGTCGTGCAGGCTACGCCGGCCTGTCCGATCGTCTCCCAGACTTTCCAAAACTCGGCGAACGGAGATATATCCGACCCCAGTGCCACAGGATGGTACCTGGACAGGACCAACGTAACCAATGCCGCCGCCGTTTTTTCCGTGCAATCCCATCGTATCAAAGCCCAGGCGCTGGGTGGGGAAGGAGTTTGGTATTCCCAGGTATTTTCCATAGCGGGTTATACCAATATCCAGGTGGATGCCAAGGTGTCTTCAGAAGGCACTTTTACCTCTTCGGAGTATGTGAAAGTGTATTATAAGCTGGATAACGGCCCTGAAACTTTGATCAGCGCCCAGTTTGGCAGTTTCGGCACTCCTACCGTCACATCGCCGATGATGACCGGCAGCACGGTCCAGATCGTCATCCGGATCTACAATTTCAGTGCCGGGAACAACGACTACTACATTGAAAAGTACGATGTCTTTAAAGAGACGGGGCCTTGTACGGTCACCGGCATCTCTGTCAGCGCCGGTGCGACCAATTCCGGCGTATTGACCTGCACCAATCCATCGACGACCCTCACGGCCAGCACAACAGCTACCGGCACTACCACTTATGCCTGGACAGGACCCAACGGCTATACCGCCAACGGGAGCAGCGTATCCGTCAGCACGGCAGGGACCTATACGGTGACAGGCACCAATTCTGCGGGAACGGGCAGCGCCAGTGTAACGGTCACGGCTAACAATACAGCTCCGGACGTAACAGCGACAGGAGGCGCCCTTGGCTGTGCTTCCAGTACAATCATCAGCGCCAATTCTTCCGTATCCGGCGTCACTTATAGCTGGACGGGACCCAATGGGTTCACCAGCACGTCACAAAGTCCCTCGGTGACCGCCTCAGGCACTTACACAGTTACGGTCACCAATCCCAGCACGGGCTGCACAGCCTCCACATCGGCAACTGTCACGACAGGGGCCGCGGCCTCCGTCTTCTGGCTGGAAGATTTTACATTAGCCAACGGCACCACTTCCGACGCGGGTACTACACCCTGGACCTCATCGTCTGACGGCACCGGCACCTATACCTATTCCGTGCAGAACAATGAATTCAAGACAACATTCACCGGTCAGCATGTGGGGACATGGATCTCCGGCCCCATCAGTCTTGCGGGAAAGACCAATACGACGTTGTCGGTGGACCTCCGCAGCGAAACGGCTTCCAGCGGAGACCTCTTTGAAACTGCCGATTTTATAAGAGTATACCTCAGGATAAACAACAGGGCCGACAGCCTGATATATGAGGACCTGGCGGGCATCGGCACCAGCACATCGGGCACAGCCTCCATGACCCTGACCTCAGGGGCCTTTAATGGAGATTCTGTCCGGGTGATCATCAAGACCAGCAATTCAGATCCCACCGAAAGGTATTATTTCGATAATGTGAAGCTGACAGGGACCCCAACGGGTGGGAATGCTGTCGCCACCGGCGGAACGATCACCTGTACAAAGACCTCCGTGACGCTGTCCGGCAGTACCTCCGCCACAGGCGCCACTTATAGCTGGACGGGGCCCAACAGCTTTACTTCCACGGTGCAAAATCCAACGGTGAGCACTGCAGGTGTCTATACCCTGACGGTCACTGCGGGGGGATGCACATCCACCGACACGGCCCTGGTAGTGCAAAATACCACCGCCCCCGGCGCCACAAGCAGCGCATCGGGCAGCCTCACCTGTACTACGACCAGTGTGGCACTCACGGGCAGCTCTTCTACGACCGGTGTCACCTATGCATGGACAGGGCCTGGTGGCTTCACCGCTTCCGGTGCAAACGCCACTACCAGTGTAGCCGGCACGTACACGCTTACGGTAACCAATCCCGCCAACGGTTGTACGACCCTCACTAATACTGTCGTCGCTCAGAATATCTCCGCCCCTGGCGGGCTGTCTATAGGCAGCAGCACGGGCGCTACCTTGCTGACCTGTACCAATACCAGCATCACCCTGACGGCCAGCTCGTCTACATCAGGGGTTGGCTTCCACTGGAGCGGCCCCAATGGGCTCTCCCTATCCTCGCCCTCCGTCACCGTGACCACCCCGGGTACCTACCTGGTTACTGCCACCGACCCATCGAATGGTTGTGCTTCCAATAGCTCCGCCAATGTCACGCAGAACATCACGCCACCGAACAACCTGCTGATGACGAGCAATCCTACTGTTGCAGTGCTCACCTGCTCGACAACCAGCATTGCGTTCAATGCCAACTCTTCTGTCTCCGGCGCAGTCTATAATTGGGCGGGGCCAAGTGGATTCACGTTCACCGGCCAAACTACGGTCGTAAACACGCCTGGTACCTATTCGGTAACGGCTACCGACCCAACCAACGGCTGTACTTCCACTTCATCGGCTGTCGTGACGCAGGATATCACAGCGCCCCAAGGCGTTGCCACCAGCAGTGTACCTGCCAATGGCTTGCTGACCTGCTCCAATACCAGCGTGCGCCTGACGGGCAGTTCCAGCACTACCGGTGTCACTTACGCGTGGACAGGGCCCAGTGGCTTTACCAGCACGAATCCTTTGGCCACTGTCACCGTACCAGGTAACTATACCCTCACCGTGACCAATCCCAGCAATGGATGTTTTGTTTCGGTGACTGCACCCACTGTTACCCAGAATACGAATGTCCCAGGCGCGGTGTCTACCAGTGTCTCCGACAAGCTGACCTGCAACACCACCCGTGTCAAGCTCACCGGCAGCTCCACTACAGCCGGTGTCACCTATGCATGGGTAGGGCCTAATGGATTCACTGCGTCTGACAGCGTTACCAACGTCACGGCCGGAGGAGTTTATACGCTTACCGCCACAGACCCTACCAATGGCTGTTCATTCAGCAGGCAGATCACTGTCGTGGCTGACCAGGTGCATCCCACCGGTGTAAACATCTCCGCTGATGGATCGCTCACTTGCGATGTCGGAAGTGTGACCCTTACGGGCAGTTCTTCCACCGGGGGCGTTTCCTACACCTGGACAGGGCCCAATGGGTTCTTCGATCCTGAGCAGATCACCAGTGTAACCGATTCCGGTACGTATTTCCTCACGGTCACCAATCCCAGCAACTTCTGTAATACCGTTGCTTCCACCCACGTGGCAGCAGATTTCACCGGCTGCTCCATGATAGCTCCCAAGACAGCTACCGGGCATGCTGCCTCTTTACAGGATGGAGCAGCTGCAAATACAGCAGGGGTATCGGGCCTTACCTATAAGGTATATCCCAACCCTGTGAGCGGTGCGGCTTATGTCAACCTGAATGCTCCGCAAAAAGGGCATGTATCCGTAGCCGTTTACAACGGCCTGGGGGTTCGTGAGCAAGTGTTGTTCGACGGGGTTGTCGAAGCTGGGGTCAATTATCAATGGACCCTGGATGCCGGCCGACTGGCTACGGGCATTCATTATTGCATTATCCGGACGCATAATAAGGTATATACCAGCAAGCTGCTGGTTGCAACAGGGAAACCTTAGTTAGTTATGGATGAATAGATAATATATCAAAAAGCTGCCTCCGTTTGAGGCGGCTTTTTTTCTCCTTACCATTAAATCAAATATGATATGAAGTCTGTCTCCGGCTGTATCTGATCTCGGGCATCATCAATATCGCGGGAAAAACCAATATCAACATCTCTGTCGATGTGAGAAGCGCAGGTGGTTTAACGGCCGACAGGGGGGCGCCCAGCGGCTCGACGCTCCAGCTTATCATCAGGGCCAAGGCAACGGCAACCAGTGAGTTCTATTATTTTGACAATGTTAAGGTAGCTGGGGTTGTTCAAAGCACTGTAAATGCTGTAGCCGGCACACCGCCTCCGGCGCTACGGCCGCTGTGACCGCCGCGGGCAACTATACAGTCACCGTCACCAACCCCAACAATGGCTGCTTCAGCACCGTGACCGCTGCCACCGTCTTCCGGAATACCACCGTACCGGGGGCTGTCTCTGCCAGCGTATCGGACAGGCTGTCCTGTAATAACACCCCTGTAACGCTTACCGGCAACTCCACGACCATTGGCCATGCCGCCAGCCTCGGGGGGACCGCTGGCAATACAGGGGCTACCGGCTTTTCCTATAGGCTCTACCCCAATCCTGCCAGCACGACGGTTTATGTAGATCTGCGCTCGCCTGTGGATGCGCAAGTCACCGTAGAAGTTTATAATAGCGTGGGTATACGGGAAAAGATCCTCTTTGACGGGATTATGCAGGCGGGGATACCTTACCAATGGTCATTGGATGCCAGCCGGCTAACCTCAGGCGTGCACTATTGCCTCATCAGGACCAATAATAAAGTGTATACGGCGAAATTGTTGTCCTTATAATAGTAAGAGGGCGTTCTGGTTGGAACGCCCTCTTTTGGGTTATTTCTTCACCAGCGTCAGTACTTTATTGAAGCCCTTTCCGTCCGTCACACGTACAAAGAAAACACCGCCGGGCATGCGGCTGATGTCCACGGGAAGAGAGTGTGAGCCTTTCACCAGGTGAACTGCATTGCGCAGGATCACATGACCCGAGATATCCGTCACCATGTAGGCGATATCGGACCCTTTACCCAAAGTCAGGCGCAGGCTGGTGATGCCTTGTCCTGTAATCGAGGGGGCCAGGTCCGCCTGGTTGACCAATATGGCGTCTGACAGCTCTATCACCCGGCTAAAAGTGATATTGCCATTGGAACCTACGAGCTCCAGCCGGTAGAAATTATGCTGACCGGGGCGGCTGTCGAGGAAGCTATAGGAGGTCTTGCCGATCTCCCCGCCCACTGTACCGAGGTCTGTAAACCTGTTGCCATCCGCCGACCATTGTATAATATACGAGCGTACCTGCACATTGGGGTCAGCGCTCCATTGCAACCCGGAGGATGTATTGTCTATCCATTGTCCGGAAAATGACATGAGCGGATTAGCCAGGACCACCATCGTGCTGGTAGCGACGGAGAACTGCGTAAGGGTGGAAAAGCTGCCTTTAGAGAACGTATAGGGATTGCCGCCGGCTGCTGCACCAGAAGTGCTCTCTTCCACGATGGCCGTCCCGTTGGAACGTACGATCGATGAATTGGCACGGTTGAACGTCCCGGGTTCATCCGACAATCTCCAGAGCAGACCCAGGGAGATATTGCTGGTGCCGGCACTTGCGGCAGAAACAAGCCAGGTGCGATCGATGACGGCCCCAGCAGGCGCGCCTGGAATATACTGGTCGTTGGCGGCCACCGTGAAATCATTGGTCGCTCCGCCATTGGTCAATTGCAGCGGGTTATAAGAGGCAGGGGTCGGTCCTACGGGGAAGAGCACGGCGCCGCTGGAAGAAGCTATCTGTGCGATCTGAAGGCCTCCTGTGCCGGTGTTACCGGCACCGCTGCCGCCATTCCCGGTGACGACCCAACTTGTCTGCGATCCGGAGAAGGAGGCTCCCCTGATAGGATAGCTGCCTGCTTTCATTGACAAGGTATTGCTACCTGTGACAAGCATGGCGCTGCCCTTCAGCGTAAGTGTATCGGTGATAGCAACATTACTCTGCATGAGTTTGTTACCGGCGTTATCGATCTGCAGCGAGCCATGATCCGCCGGCAGGATATTCTGGTTGCCATTGGCCATATATATTACTGTTCCGGCTATGTTGAACGGAGCGGTCATAGAAGTAGTACCTCCGCTGATGCTGAGCGTAGCAAACTTCTGAATGGTGAGGCTATGTGCATAAGCTGTCACGGTGCCAGCGCTGATCAATGGCATCCTGGGGGCCGTAGCGGGCACGAGTACATCCGTAACCGAGGTCGGTACGCCTCCGCACCAGTTGCCGCTGTGTTCCCAGGCCGTATCGGTGGTACCCAGCCAGGTGCCGGAGCTGTTGACATGCAGGATCGCAGCCCCGGAGGTAAGGGGTGATCCGCAGCCAGTCACGATCACGCGGTATTTATAGCCTTCCATTAAGGTAGTAACGGAGGCGCGGCTAAGGGTTACTGATGTTCCGCCGGGTGTAATATTAGTCCAGGTGGCGCCGCCGGTGCCGTTGTCCGACTGCCACTGATAAGCGAGGGTGCTCCCGGTGGCCGATACACGGAAGGAGGCATTGGAATTCGCGCAGACGGTACTATTGACAGGAGAGGTAACTATGTTCGGCAGCGTTTTGAAAGTCAGCGCCACCGCTAAGGAAGGCGTGGAACAAGTGAGCGAGTATCCCGTAACAGACCTTACCACATCGTAGCTTGCAGTCGTCGAAGGAGCGTTGATATTAAGGGAATAAGTGGAAGTCCCGGTATACAGGCTATTGTCGGATATGTTGCTCCAGGTGCTGCCACCATCGGTGCTTGCCCGCCATTGATAGCTGACGCCGGTGCTATCTGTAATCGCAATGGTAGCGTTGGCGCCGGGACAGATGAATGCCGAAGTGGGCGTAGGCTGTAAAACGGAAGGATTATTTACAATATGTAAGGTATCCACGCCGACGCTGGTGACGGAGCATCCTGAAGTTCCATCGGTGACGATGGTGCGATACAGGTAGCCGTTCAGCGAAGGGTCGCCTCCGATATTCAAGGCGGCTGTGGCAGATCCCGTGTAAGTAGTGTTGTCTGCGATGTTGTTCCATGAGCCGCCGTTGTCAGCGCTCACCTGCCATTGATAGGTATACCCTGCATTGATATCGGCTGAGGTAAGACCTCCTGATCCGGCGGAGCAAATTGACGAGCTGGCATTCAAAAGCTGGCCGAGGGGGCCGACTGTCAGGACGCCCGGGTTGGAGTTGACTGTGATAGCGGTATTGTCAGTTACCCCGCAGCGGTAGTAATAATTATTGAAGGAAGCGGTGGCCCCTGTAACGGTCAATGTAGCGGTAGCGACGCCGCTGTACGTGCTGCCATTGGTCAGGGTAGACCAGGTTGACCCTCCATTGGTGCTGAGCTGCCACTGGTAAATAAGTGTACCGGATCCTGTAGCTGTCACGGAGAATGTGGCCGTACCCCCGATACAAACCTTTTTATTCGAGGGATGTGAGCCAATGCTCACTGTCATGGGATGGTCGGCAGCCAATGCCGTGTGATAGGGAAATGTAAGACCGGCAAGCATCCAGCAGCATAAGATCACTCCTCTGAGCGAACTACCATAGGATGCCATCTTGGGGGATATCATGGGGTTTTTCATACGAACGGGTATAAGTTTTACATGGGTTATGGGATTACAACGCATAAAACTATCACATTTCTTCTGGAGTTGGTAGTGCCGGCCTGTTACCGAATTGGCGATTATCCGGCACCGGCAGTTGCGGAGTCTAAAAAACCCTGGCGAGTAAGCGTCCTACGGCCATGAATATTCTCTATAATCAATTATATGTAATGTGCACATTTATTGATGGATGTGACAGAGAGGCCAGGGAGGTCCTGAGGTTCATCCGGCCTGGTTCAGGAGCTTTACGGAATTGTCGTGCTAATCGTTCAAGAGTTTACTCGCGGAAGTGTAGGTGTTTTTATTTATCAATCTAAGTGTTCCTTCAGGTTCCTCTCGTTTTAAATGACCAGGTGATAAAGAATTCGGCAATCACTTCCCCGGCTTCGTTAGAGCCTATGGAGCATGCCCGGACGGTGACGGCTTCGCCGGTGACAACCGCTTGTTCGATCGCCTTTCGTATCATCGATCCGTCGTTGCATACAAAGAGCGTGCGGCCTGCGGCTTTCTTGAAGTAGGCGGCCTCCGTTGCCACGACAAGCATGGACAGGGATGGCTTTCTGCCCTGGATATGGGCCATTGCCAGCACACCGGTGCTCATTTCCGCCGCCATGCTCAGGCAGGCGAAATAGGTGGAACGAAAAGGGTTTTTCGTGAACCATTTATAGGGAACGGTGACGGCGCAGCGGTCAGGGTCGGCATTCCGGATGCGGAGGCCTGCAAAAAAAGCGCTGGGTAGCCGGGAAAGGAGGAAGGCCTTGAATTTTACAGGATGGTTCACCACCCGGAAAAAGGATTGCTGCTCCATATAATTATTGTTTACTGATCTCCACCACCGTGGCAACCACCGCGGCTGTATCTATTCCTCCTTTCACGGAGAACTGCATATTACCCTTGGCAGAGCTCAGGAACCTGATATCCCGGAGCACTTTGCCGCCGAGGGCCGCGTTTACCCGGGCGCCATAGTCCTGGTTGGGGTTGGCGCTGATCTTTTTATTCAACTGATACCAGTCCAGGGGGCGCCGGCTCACGACAACAGCCATCTCATCGCGGGTGCCGATGCTATCGGGCATCATGCTCTTGTCTTTTGGAAAAAGCCTGTACCCTGTGATGCCACAGAAGGGCGAATATTTTGTTTTAGCAGGATTATCGTTACGGGGATAGGGAAACAGGGTATAGCTGGTGCCGTCTGTCTCTTTCCCGAAAACATAGACATAACATTCGGTGGAATTGTGCACTTCCATCTTGAAGCGCGTTCCTTTCTTTACGGGCGCGACGGTCTCGAAGATATTGCCATCCCTCGTCTGCAGGGGTATATAATCTCCGGGGACCGTTTTCTTTCCCTGGTAAGTCACCTGTACGAGACCGATCTCGCAGGCAAAGGGGGTGTTTGCGGCGGCGCCCACCTTGTCCATCGGCTCCAGCCCATAGGCTTCGCGTACAAACCGGCGGAAGTCACGATAACGCACCCAGGCAAAGCCGTTCCTGCCCCAGGAGGGGCCCCAGCTGTTCATGATATGGAAGGCGCCGCCATATTTTGTGTCGTCGTAACCCACCACGCACTGCGCATGACCGCCAAAGCCCATCATGCTGAGGTCTTCATCGGTGGGTTCCCAAAGGTCCTTCCCCATCATATCCTGCATATAAGTGCCGCCGACCATCATGCCGATGACGACGGGCGCGCCCTGGTTCAGGTTCTCTTTGATGGCCCGCAGATCGACCACATTGTTCCTGTCACCGGGTGTAAGGCGATTGAAGCCGCGCATGCGGTGCTGCCGCGCCTCTTCCAGCAGGCGGTCATCAGGCTGACGGGTGCAATCCTTATCGGTGTAGGGAAACTGATCGTATGCTACGGCTCCATTGTTCGTCATATACTCCATGGCCCGGATGATATAGGAGCCTTCGCAGCCTTCCAATCCTATCTGGTTGTAGAGAAATGCCGGACTATAGCGGAGGCTGTTGGGGTCCTGCCCTGTGCGGGCCGCCTCGGCGATGGTGCGGGCGCCATAAGCGCTGCTCCAGGCCACACAGCTGCCCTGGTGTCCCTGGTCCCCTACTCCGGGCGCAAATTGCTGTAGATCGGCATGTTCCGGCAGCGGGTTTTTTGTCGAGTCGTCTGAGAGGGATTCGTAGATATTGGCCCTTTCGAATTGCCGGGGATCGAGATAGCCGCCGGTGGACAGCTGTTGCGCCACATCGTGCAGGATGCCGCCGCCGCTCCCGCCATTGCAGCCCCCACGGCTTAGCAGGAAATACCCCCCTCCCAGAATGATGACCAGGAGGATAAGACCGCGGCCCCGGAACAGGCCCAGTAAGAGAAAAAGGATCCCAAATATTCCACCGCCACCGCCCCCTCCGCCGGGGAAGCCGCCGCCCCCTCCACTACCTCCGCCGTCATCACCGCTATCCTGATCCGGGTCCTGGGGGTCGTCTACCATCCTGATTGGCATATGGATACAATTTGATTGCTTAAATGTAATGAAATTTCGATGTATTGCACAAAGTCACGATCGCCCCCTGAGGTTGTCGAGAACACCCCGTGTCCTTCAGGCATGGGTGTAGTAGATTTGGACCATTCTATCATTTTAAAAACTACGCCATGGCTGAAATAAGCACTTATCTCACTTTTGCGGACAACTGTGAAGAAGCCTTCAATTTTTATAAGTCCGTATTCGGAGGCGAGTTCCATACATTGATGCGTTTTGGCGACTCTCCGGCCGAATACCAGGGCGCAGCAAGCGAGAAGAAAAAGGTCATGCACGTTTCCCTGCCCATTGGCGAGAAGACGATCCTGTTAGGCAGCGATACGCCCGATGCCATGGGTCCTGTAAATGTAGGGAATAACGTGTCTATTGCCATTCACCCCAACAGCAAAGAGGAAGCCGACAAGCTGTTCAATGGGCTTTCAGCGGGCGGACAGGTAACTATGCCGTTGGGCGATACTTTCTGGGGCGCCTATTTCGGCATGTTCACCGATAAATTCGGTATTCACTGGATGGTAAACTTTGACAAGGGACACCAGCGTTAAAGGATGATCTGGTTGCGCAGGAGGTCGTCAAAAGTATCCCTTCGACGGATGAGATGGGCCTCCCCTTCTTTCACCATCACTTCAGCGGGCTTGTAGCGGGAGTTGAAGTTGGAGGACATTTCGAACCCATAGGCGCCGGCGTTATGGAAGACGAGGTAATCGCCTTCGTGCACTTCGTTGATGGTGCGGTCCCAGGCGAAGGTATCGGTCTCGCAGATATTTCCGACCACCGAATATCTTTTAGGCGTGCCGTTGGGGTTGCTGATGTTCTCTATCCTGTGGTAGGCGTCATAGAACATGGGGCGGATGAGATGGTTGAAGCCGCTGTCCACGCTGACGAAGGTGGCGGCGTTCGTCTCCTTCATTACATTGACTTTGGTAATGAAATAGCCGCATTCGCTGACCATGAACTTGCCCGGCTCGAACCAGACTTCCAGGGGACGGCCGCCGGGGTTAGGATGGCTGGCGAACGCTTCTTCCACTTTGGCGGCCAGCAGCTGCATATCCGTCTCTACGTCACCGTCTTTGTAAGGTACTTTAAAGCCTCCGCCCAGATCGATGAACTGCAGCTCGCTGAACTTCGGTATGATGTCGAACAGTATCTCTATGCCTTTTACAAATACGTCCACGTCCTTGATCTCGCTGCCCGTGTGGATATGGAGATCGGCGATGTGAAGATTGTATTGTTGTACGATGTTCAGGACTTTATCGATCTGGTCGACAGGGATGCCGAACTTGCTCTTGTCATGACCGGTGGAGATCTTCAAATTTCCGCCTGCCATGATATTGGGGCGAAGGCGGATACCCACCGGATAGCTATGCCCATAATGCCGGCCGAATTTCTCCAGGTTGGACAGGCTGTCTATGTTGATGATCACACCCAGGCTTTGCGCTTCGATGATCTCTTCGAAGGCGATGCCATTGGAGGTGTAGAGGATGTTACCCGGGGAAAAGCCGGCCTGGATGGCCAGTTTTACTTCATTGATGGAACTGCAGTCGACATTGGCGCCGAGGCTGCAGATATATTTGAGGATGTTGATATTGGTGAGGGCTTTGCAGGCGTAAAAGAACCTGGGCCTGCTGCGGCTGAAAGCGGTGGTCAGCTTGTTGTATTGCTCTTTGATCTTCTCTGCGTGGTAGACGTATAAGGGAGTGCCGAATTGCTGTCCGAGGCTAACGAGGTATTCCGGTGATAAATGTTCTGACATGTACAGGTCTGATGAGGGTGTTTATTTCTTCTTGGGATCGTCGTCGGGATGGTCTTCGTCCTGATCTTCCGGGGTATCGGAGTCGTCGCTGTCGTCATAGCCGTCTTCGGGTTCCGTGCCTTGGGATCCGGAGTCTTCAGATTGAGTGTCCTCGGATTCAGTGTCTTCGGGTTCGATGTCGGAGGGTTCGATGTCGGAGGGTTCGTCAGGCTCAGCATGGTCAGGGGTCTCATCCGTGACCGTGACTTCTTCGATAATTTCTTCATGTATCAGCAGCTCGCCATTCTCCGTGACGATCAGCTGCGCCTTCTCGTCTTCCGTAAGTTCTTCGGACGCGGCTTCTTCCATGGGCAACAGCTCCTTGGGCGTATGGTTGATCAGGGTAGGTTCTACCAGGGTTTCTGCGAAAACTTCTTTCAACTTGGGCAGGTCGGCCGCGGAATTGATCCCGAAATAATCCATAAAGGTCTTGGAAGTGGAATAGACCAGGGGTTTGCCCGGCATATCTTCATTGCGACCCGAAATGATGATCAGTTCTTTTTCCAGCAGCTTCTGGATGGAGTAGTCGCTGCTGACGCCGCGGATGGCTTCTATCTCCCCTTTGGTAATGGGTTGTTTGTAGGCGACAATGGCCAGGGTTTCCAGGGCTGCCGAAGACAGCCGCTTGAGGAACTTCTCTCCGTTGAGCTGGGCCACCGTCTTGTGAAAGTCCTTTTTGGTTAGGAACTGCCAGCCGCCGCCGCTTTCTCTCACTTCGAAGGGATAGAATTCGGATGCATATTTTTCCCGGATGCCATCGATGGAAGTCTGGATCTGCTCCAGCGTCAGCTTTTCCTCCATAAAGCCAAAGGCATTGTTGATCAGCTCGGTGATCTCCATGGAGGTAAGCGGCTTGTCGCTGGCAAAGATCAGCGCTTCGATATGCGGGATGATGTTTCCGATTTCCATAACTTTTGAGCTGCAAGCTGCAAGCTTCAAGCTGCAAGCCTGAGCTTTTTTAGGTTAAACGAATCTATTTAAGAGCTTGTAGCTATCAGCTTGTAGCTTGTAGCTAAATACTGCTACCCCTGAAGGGCGGCAGCACCGCTGACGATCTCGGTCAGCTCGGTGGTGATAGCAGCCTGGCGAGCGCGGTTGTAAGAAAGGCGCAATGCTTTCAGCAGCTCGTTGGCGTTGTCGCTGGCCTTGTCCATGGCGGTCATGCGGGCGCCATGTTCGGATGCGTTGGCATCGAGAACGGCCTTGAAGAGCTGTGTGTTCAGGATCTTGGGCATCAGCTCTGCGATGAGCTCTTCCTTGCCGGGTTCGAAGATAAAGTCGTTATTGGCGGCGCCGGCCTTCTTTTCCACTTTGGGGATGGGGAGGAATTTTTCCACCACGAAGGTCTGGGTGGCGGCGTTCCTGAATTGGCTATAGACGATCTCTACGGCATCAAACTCCCTGTTTTCGAAGGCTTTGACGGCTGCCTGGGCAGCTGCTTGCACCCCTTCGAAGCTCAGATGGAGGAATATATCCTTATAGGTGTCTGAAACCTTAAAGTTATTTTTCGCGAAATGTTCGTACCCTTTCTTGCCGATGCTCCAGATGGTGACATTACCTTTCGCCGATTGGGTGGGGTATTTTTCACGAATGGTGGCTTTTGCCAGCTTGATCAGGTTGGCATTGTAGGCGCCTGCCAGTCCGCGGTCGCTGGTGATGACGATCAGCAGGACCTTTTCCACGGGACGTTCTACGGCGAGGCTGGAACCCAGATCCCCTTCACTGCTGCTGACGATGTTGCTGAGCAGCTCCTGGAGCTTTTGAGCATAGGGGCGCATCTGGATAATGGCGTCCTGGGCGCGGCGGAGCTTGGCCGCACTGACCATTTTCATCGCTTTGGTGATCTGCTGGGAGTTCTGGATGGATTTTATCCTGTTACGTACCTCTTTAAGTTGTCCTGCCATACAAGGAGTTTTTTTTGCACACGGGTTTTACCCGCTTAAAATCGGCTGCGAAGGTACTGCAAACAGCTGAAAATTCCAGTTTTGGTGGGAAAACGGTGGGAAAATCGGGTATTCGAGGAAAAGTAGAAAATAATGTGGATTTTTGTAGTTCAACCTATGACAAAGAAAAAAAATACTAACGAGAGCAAGGCGGTGAAGCAGCCGGACAGAAAGCCAAAGACTTCCGTAAACGAGAAATTGGGTACGACGGCGCGCAGCGGCAAGACGGGTGCAACGGGCATCATCCGGGACACGGGGCAAAACGGCATGGTGGACCTTAAGAGCGCCAGGGAACAAGCCGACGGCAAGCCTGCCAAAAAATCCGCCATGAAGACTGTCAAGGCGACCAGCAATGGAACGCCCTCCCCGAACGGGCGCAAAAAACTGCCCGTCATTCTTATCACCAATGACGACGGCATCAGCGCCCCCGGTATCCGCAACCTGGTCGATGCCGTGCGGGGTCTGGGGAAAATAGTCGTGGTGGCGCCCGATAAGCCACAATCGGGTATGGGTCATGCCATTACCATCGGCAATCCCCTGCGCCTCCACCCTATGCACCATCTTTTTGAAGGCGTGGAAGCCTGGCAATGTTCCGGAACCCCGGTGGACTGCGTCAAGCTGGCCGTGGATAAAGTGCTGCGTCGCAAACCGGACCTTTGTCTCAGCGGGATCAACCATGGCAGCAATCACTCCATCAATGTCATCTATTCGGGCACTATGTCGGCGGCCGTAGAGGCGGCCATTGAAAGCATTCCTTCGGTGGGTTTTTCCCTCCTGGACTACAGCGTGGAGGCGGATTTCACCGCCGCCCGCAAATATGTGCGGATCATCGTAGAAGAAATACTGGCGCACCCGTTGGATAAACACCTGATACTCAATGTAAATTTCCCTGCCATACCGGATTCGCTCATCAAGGGGATCAAGGTTTGCCGCCAGGCCTATGCGAAATATGAGGAGGACTTCCTGGAACGCCACGATCCTACGGGCAAGAAATACTATTGGCTGACGGGTAAATTCGTCAATTTCGATAAAGGACGGGATACGGATGTCTGGGCGCTGGAACACAATTATGTAAGCGTGGTTCCCGTGCAATTTGATATGACTAATTACGTTCTAAAAGGCAAACTCGAAAAAACGTGGAAATCGTGATCTTCAAAAAAGACAATCTCCGGTTGGGCGTCCTGCTTGGGCTGGTGGCTCCAATCATCAGCCTTATCATCTATTATTATGTGAAGTTCTCGTCCGTGACTATCCGGGAGTTTTTTTCCTTCCTGCACTCGCACCGGGACCAGATCACGGCGGTGTCGGTGCCTTGTCTGCTGCTGAATATTGCGCTATTCACCTATTATATCAATTCTCACCGGGATCAGACGGCCAAGGGGATCTTTGCCGCGACACTGATCTATGCGATACTGGCATTGTTATTTAAGTTTGTTTAAGGAAGGGCAGATCACTCGGTTCTCAGGCTTTTTATTTTGCGGGGTCGGTCTTTATTCAAATTTAGCCCTCCCCGCAAAACGGCTAATAATTGGCCTGTCGGCCGAAAAGCCTGATCACTCCGTTCTCAGGCTTTTCACTGGATTAGTGACCGCAGCCTTCACGGCCTGGAAACTCACGGTGAACAGGGCTATACATACTGCCAGGAAACCCGCCGTCGCAAAGACCCACCAGCCTATGTTCGTTCTATAGGCAAATCCCGACAACCATTTATCCATAAAATACCAGGCGAGGGGCGCCGCCACCAAAAATGAGATGACTACCAGTGCCATGAACTCCCTGGATAAAAGGTTTACGATCGTGCCCACGCTGGCGCCCAATACCTTCCTTATGCCTATCTCCTTTGTCCGCTGCATGGTGCTGTAGGATGCCAGCCCCAGCAATCCCAGGCAGGAGATAAAGATGGCCAGGATAGCGAAGTTCAGGAACAGTCTTCCAAACCTGTCCTCACTCCGGTACTGCTTGTCAAAGAATTCATCGAGGAAATAATAGCTGAAAGGTCTGTTGGGAATCAGGCTCTTCCATTTCGATTCTATCGATGCGATGGTAGCGGGTATGTCCCTGCCTCCGGTGAGCTCTACCGAGATCAGGCTACAGCCATCAGGCTCTATCCTGATACTGAGCGGCTTGATCACTTCCTGTAAGCTCCGGAAATGAAAGTCTTTCAGCACCCCGATGATGGTGCCTTTCCTCCCCCACTGGTCGAACTTCCTGCCTATGATCTGCCCGGGTTTGCTGTATCCGAACATCTTCATAGCCGCCTCGTTGACGATCATCGCCTGGGTGGTATCCGTCATGAAATCCCTGGAAAAGGCTCTCCCTGCCAGGATCTTCATTTTAAACTGGGGTATGTAATCGAAATCCACGAAATACAGGTCCAGGTTGGCGATCTGCATATCTCCTTTCACATTCTCTATCTGCGAATAAGCGCCGGGGTTCCCTCCTCCGGGCACGGAACCTGCCATCGACACCGACTTTACCCCGGGCAATCCGGCAATCGCCTGCTTAAGCGGGTCCCTGCCTTTGTCGCCATGCGTATCGAGGATCAGCTTCTGATCCTTTGTGAATCCCAGGTCTTCCGTGCGCATGTATTTCATCTGCGAGTATACGATGATGGTGCCGATGATGAGCGAGATGGAGATCGTAAACTGCGCCACGACCAGCCCTTTTCGCAACAGGATGCCTTTTGTTCCCGTGGTGAAGCGGCCTTTCAGCACCGTGATGGGCTGGAAGGAGGACAGTACCAGGGCCGGGTACGCACCGGCGAGTATTCCTATGGCGATGGCAACGCCAAACAGCATCAGCAGGTAGCTGCCATGCTCGAAAATGTTGTGGCCGATGATCTTTCCTGACAGCTGATTGAAGAGATGGAACAGCAGCGCCGAGAGGGCCACGGACAATATGAACGCTATCAGGCAAAGGATGACGCTCTCTCCGATGAACTGCCTGGCCAGCTGGCTCCTGGCCGCCCCTACTACCTTCCGTACCCCTACTTCCTTCGCCCTTTCCGCCGACCGTGCCGTGGTGAGATTGACGAAATTGAAACAGGCGATGAGCAGGATGAACACCGCAATGATGATAAAGGTATATACATTCTTTATGTTACCGGTCTTGCTGCCATCCCTGGTGGAATAGAGATAGACAGCCTTCAGGGGCTCCAGGAATAAGGTGGGAAACATCTGCATCTGCTTCATCTCTGTTCCGTTCATTTTGTCCAGGAATTTGGGCAGTCTGGCTTCCAGGGTCTTCGCATTGATGCCCGGCTTGAGCATGACATAAGTATTATTGCCATAGTTGCCCCACTGATCATCCAATTTGGGATTGAACTTCAGGGTACGCGTGGTCATGGAGACCAGCACGTCCGCCTTGATCGTGGAGTTTTCGGGCATGTCCTTCATGACTCCCGTGACCGTGGCATTGTGTCCATCGCTGGTGAGCTGTACCGTCTTTCCCAGCGGATCTTCCTTCCCGAAATATTTCTTAGCCGCGGTTTCGGTGAGTACGATGGTGAGCTGATCCCTTAGAGCTGTCTGCGGATTGCCTTTTATTAAGGGGAAATCAAATACCCGGAAAAAGCCTGAATCGGCATATAGTGTGTTGTCCTCCTGGAATTTTATGTCTTCTTTTCTTATCAGCAAGCTGGTGCCACTGATCCGGACGGCTTCTTCTATCTGGTCGGGGAATTCCTTTTGTACATGGGCGCCGACGGCCCAGGAAGGACCGCTGGCATTGATGGTCTCCGTGGGGGTCTTGATGTCGCAGACTACCCGGTAGATCCTGTCCCCTTTGGTATGGCTGCCGTCATAACCCAGTTCGAATTGAACGTAGAGGAAGATCAGGAAGAAGGCGGTCATTCCGACGGTGAGTCCCAGGATATTGATGAAGGAGAAGACGCGGTGGCGCCAGAGGTTGCGGAAGGCGATCTTGAGATAGTTTTTGATCATCTTTCGATTTTTTGGTTGTTTTTGTCCGGGTTGAGGGTTGGCTCAGGTGCCGGACGGGTTGGTTTGGTGTGGTGCCTTTGGTTGGATAAGGTTGTTGGTTCGATCAGATTGTTGGTTCCATTAGGTGCGAATAGTGTGCTGATTTTTTAAATTACTGGTTTTTAGCTGTTTATGGTTTTATCAGGTGACGGACTGACCGGTTTTGATACAATTGAATGGACGGTTTTGGATTTCAGGGTTGGGTAGGTACGGGTGGAAGGGTTGGGTAGGTACAGATGGAAGGGTCGGGTAGGTACGGCAGGATACGAACAATGTATGGCCCGGAATACCGTTATGGGGAGGTTCCGGTGTTCTTTAAGGTCGTTGGTCCGGAGGATATGTTGCAGGAGGGGTTGAAAGCTTGCAAAATCTTTTGGAACATGGTTTTACAGGATGTACATTTGCACTCCCTTTTACGGAATGGTAAGAGGTCGGATTGCCCGATAGTATAATGGTAGTACGACAGATTTTGGTTCTGTTTGTCTTGGTTCGAATCCAGGTCGGGCAACGAAGGCCCCGCACATCGTGCGGGGTTTTTGCATTTCAGGAGCGAGCCAAGCGAGCTTGGCTAAGCGGATGAATGCAAAAACCGATGAGCGGAGCGAATCGGGGCCTTTGGGTAATGCAAAGCGGGTGGATCAATCCCGGCATCCCGAAGGGTGACGGGGATAATCCAGTCGGGCAACACACAGCAAACCCCTTGAATGTCAAGGGGTTTATTATTTAATTTAATCAAATTGCGACTACGAGCTATCCAGCCGTTACTTTTTAAATCCTATTCTTTCCCGATCGTCCCATTTTTTTTCAGCCGCCTTTTCATCCAGTAGGTTTTCCATCGCATCATAAATATGGTTCAATTGCACATCATGTTCGCCCAATCTTTCTTTGATCTCCCGAAGTTGCTCTTTTAAATCACTTTGCTTGAATACAATCCGCCTGATTTCGACAAAAGCCCTCATAATAGCAATGTTCATTGATATTGCCTTATCAGAGTTCAGGACTCCACTTAGCATTGCCACCCCTTGTTCTGTAAATGCGTATGGCATGTACCTGGTTCCACCTCTACCTTTTGAGGTTTCATTCTGCAACCTCAAAGGGCGCCCTTTTTCTGAGGTTTCAATTTGAAACCTCAAACCATCAAATTCTTCTTTAGTAAGCTGAAACATGAAATCCGGGGGAAATCGCTTTGTATTACGCTTTACAGCCAGGTTCAAAGCCTTGGTTTCTGTCTCGTATAAGTCGGCCAAATCTCTGTCTAACATTACTCTTTCGCCCCTTATCTCGTATATACGGTTTTGAATACTTCGAATTATTTCCATAGAACTAAATTTATTAGTTCAAATATAACTCCCTGTATTTATCTCAAAAAAAGAAAATGGGGACAATTCCTAACATAATGCTTGGGCAAATCTCCGGAGATCTTCCTGGAAGGGGTTCGACATTCGTCCATTCCAGTCAACGAAGGCCTCTCGCGATAGCGAGGGGCTTTTTGGTTTGGGAGCGGTGAGAGCGCAGCTTTCAAGAGCGGACAAATGAAAAAGCTTCGACCGCGAAGCGGTCGGGGGGCCTTTGGGTAATGCAAAGCGGGCGGATCACCGGAGGCCGAAGACCGGAGGTAATCCAGGTCGGGCAACAAGTATCCCTCAGCTTTGCTGACCGCGTATCAATGGCTGGACTACGGATGAACAGTTGGATCATGGGCATAAGCACATTGCGATCCGCCAATTCCCCCGGGAATGCCTTCCATCATTAACCCGCCACCGACATTCTGGAGATTCCGATCCATTCTGACCAACACGAAACAGACTACCCAAAGAGAAAACCAAATGGGTTTCTGTAGTAAATCAGTATGGCGCTTCCCTACTTCATTTCCCTTTCCTGATCCCGCGTAACACCTTTAACGATAAACGCCCCCAGCCAGGCTCTTTCTGCTCCATAGTTTTCGGCGTTGCTCAACCGGTTCAGGCCTTCATAAGCTGCCAACAGCGCACTCATGGACAGGATATCTTCTTCGTTGACCTGTTCGTCCGGATGCTCCTGTAGCAGCTGCATCATGGGTTGAAAATCGGCCAGGATGGCGTCAAAGTAGCGTCTGCAAGTAGCCGTCTCCCCGATCGCTTCGAAAGCGGCAGCCGCCTCAATCATATCAGGTCCTAGGATGTTCGGATAGTGGGACATGATGGAACTGGTCACTTTGCATTTTAGGTGCAGTGTTTTCGCTTTATCTTGCTGGACTTCTTCGGCCAGTTGTTCCAGCCAACTCAACGTTTTCTGCAGCAGCGTGTCCATCATACCCTCAAAATGCCCGTTCTCTGTAGGACCCAGCACATGCGAATCCATTCCGGAAAATCATCGCCGGCAGTCTTCAAATTGATTCCGGGGAGTTCCAGGTCATCCGCTGCCTTATCTGACATGATCATCCATGCCGCCTTCAGGACCAGATCCGAAGTAGGGTATGCAGTTTTCGCTTTTCCAAAGGGCCAAATGCCGCTTCTCTTTGCTGCCGGATCCTCAGCGATCCGCTTGAATGCCTCGCCCAGCCGATTTTCAGCAATAGCTATCCAGAGGGCGACCTTTTTACTTCTTTCCAGATTGGGCTGCTGTAAAAGCTGGAACATGAAATCGACTGGGAATCGCTTTAAATTACGCTTTACAGCAACGTTAAGCGCCTTGGTTTCAGTCTCGTACAGGCGAACTTGCTCGGGGGAGCGGAAAAGCGGGCAACCTGGATTCCCAAAACCCGCCGCTACGTAAATTCATGCATGACGGCTATCTACCCGGCGACTCAAATCTTACGCTGCAGCGAACTACCTTATTTACCTAAAATCAATTTGCCAGAATGCTTTCTACCTTTCCTCTTTCTTCTTCCCTAGCTTTAAACGGTAATTTGAAGGCGAAGTATTATACTTATTACTGAAACTTCTGGTAAAATTGGCCAGGTCATTAAACCCACAATTAAAGGCTATGTCTGTGATACGCTCATCGGAAACTAAAAGCAGTTCCGCAGCTCTCTCCAACCCTTTGTTTTTAATATAATTCGCAGGGGAGTCGTTATACAATTTTTTAAATTCCCTTTTAAACGAAGAAACGCTTAAATTAGTTTTTTGTGCCAATTCATCGATGTTAACCTGGGAAAACAGGTTAGCTTCTATAATTTGTTTGAACGTATAGGTTGCTGGCGAAAAAAGTTGGGACAGTATGACTTGAATGGTTTCAGCATCCTGTGTCTGTGATAATAAAAGAATGATTTCCCTCAGTTTTAAAATCAAAATTTCATCGTTTACCAAAGATGGGTTTTCAAAATAAAAAAGGAGTCCTTCAATATATTTTTGAATTAAGAAATCGTTGTTGATCTTTTGGTTTGACTGGTTGGTGATTTTGTCGTTTTTCTGAAATATCAACGGAAGCTCTCTGTCGTAGATCTTCTTTAGAATGTCCGGATGGAAAGTAACGATTACAATTTCGCCATGGCTGTTATTTGCATTGTTGATCTGCTTTCCTGAGTTCAGGCAGTTCAGTAATAATGCATGTTTAGCAGGGATATGGAGACGCTCATCGTCGAATTGAAATTGCGTCTCACCATTCAACATATATAAAAAGCACGCCCGTTCCGCTACAGGAAAAGCAAATTCAAAAGGTGGTTTTAAATCCATTTTTTGAATAAATGTTTTTCCAAACAAATCAAATTTTTTATAGCCTGTAACCATTTAATCAATATTTGACAATACCACATCATCGTTTCATTCCTATTGATTTAAGTCGATGTGATATCTGCGTGAGATGCGATTGAATACACAATGCTCGTCCAAAGCTAAGCCAAACCCAGGCAAAAACCTTGACGAGACATTGTTATCCTACTATATGGACCCACCTTGAACTCAATTGCTATGAAACAAGATAAGCTTCGGAACTGATGGGCAAATTCAACACTTTAGAAATTAAACAGTTCTGTTCTGCCCCTTGGGTAATAGCTTCAAAAACCTCCGCACTAATGCCGGGTACATTTCCGGATATGGAAAGGTGAATTCCGGTAATTCCCGTACTATCCATTGATACAGTTGCTTCTGTATCCAACGAAACCGGGTTTAATCCTTTTTCTGTCAATGCAAAACTGACCGCCATTGTAAAACATCCGGCGTGTGCTGCGGCCAACAATTCTTCCGGATTAGTTCCTTTTTCATCTCCTACGAAACGTGTTCTAAAACTGTAATTTGTTTTGCTCAAAATTTCGCTTTGTGTGGTTAACTCTCCTTTTCCTTCCTTTACACTACCTGCCCAATGTGCTTTTGCTGTACGTTTCATTTTTGTATTATTTAAAATTATATTGTCACAATCGACAATGCAAAATTGTAATACAAAAAGTAGAACTACTTTTTATATCAGGTCAATTATTTGGCAATTTGGGCCAACCAATAGTTACTTAGCGTGATGCATGGCAATGAAAATATTTAGCTTCATCAACAGATTCAGCGAGATCGAGCTGGTCCTTTTTGCCGGGCTATATTGACAAATAATTGGCCTGAATGGCAAACTCATCATTTTTTTTGTTTTGCATCTTTGCATTATTAATTAAACATTCAAATTTTAAAAATTAAAGCGATGAGATTATCACATTTAGGTATTTTTCATACCATTATAGGTGTTGCAGCCATTGTTGCAGCAGTTATATCATTAATAAAAAACGGTAAAATAGATCTGAGCAAGTTGACCGGCAAGATATATTTTTATTGTACGTTGATCACCTCGTTAACCGCCTTAGGCTTATCCAGTGTTAAAGGTGTCAATCCGGGACATATTCTTGCTCTGTTAGTTGTACTTCTGATTTTGGCAGCTTATTTTCTTTATGCAAATAAGCAGGGGAGCAACCGCTATCGTTTTATCGAGAATTTTTCTCTTACCTTCAGCTTTTTCCTGTCGTTGATTCCCACCGTTAATGAAACTCTTAGCCGTGTTCCTGTGGGACATCCCTGGGCAAGTGGACCAAAAGATCCATTAATTGGGAAAACACTTCTTTTATTTTTCATCCTGTTTATTATCGGTTCTGTTTTGCAATTCAGGAAGCAAAAGAGAATCAATAAACCGATATAAATTTGTTTAACAATTGAGTGATCTACGGAGTTTTCCGGCATCCCGAAGGGTGACGGGGTAATCCAGGTCGGGCAACTTCCATCAAACAGGCTTCCTCGAAAGCTCGATCATCGCAGCTATCTCCTCCACGGCGGCATCCTGCCCTCCTGAAAAACCCGTCACCCAAAAACGGATGTTCCCCCTTCCGTCGATCACCAACTTGGTGGGGATTCCTCCGAGTTTGTAGTCTTCAGCAACACGGTTGACGCCTTCCGCATTCTTTACATCCATCAATACTTCAAATGGATAATGGTTGTCCATCATATACTTTTTTGCAACATTTGAAGCATCGGCACCTTTCTCCCAGGTATGAATAAATAAAAACCTGACATTCGGATCGTCTTTAAACCGCTGCAAAGCCGTCTGCATGATAGGGAAAGAAGCTTTGCAAGGACCGCACCAGGTGGCCCAGAAATCAAGCACGACTGTTTTCCCTCTCAGATCGGATAATGATACAGTATGTCCATCCACATCCTGTAAGGTAAAGTTTGCGGCGGGAGTATCGATGATTGTCTTAGAGACTTCGGCCTTGATCCTCTCTATCATCGCTCTCCTGATGTCAGCGAGATAATCTACGTAACCAGCAGCGCTTCCCTTGACCTTTGTATACATTTTTTTCAGATCGGACTTCATCAAGTCACTTGCCACGCCAAACCTTGCTGCTTTATCCAGGACCTGGAAAGCCTCCCTGCGCCGGCCAAGCCGCATCAGCACTGAGGCGTATACCTCGCATACGTCTGCTTCTGCAGTTTCCGATCCCTCATACATCTCTTTAAGGATTGACCGCGCTTCATCGAGCTTGTTTTGCTTTATATACACCTTACTTAAAGCCATAGAATATATTGGATACCCTGACGCGGCTATTAAGACGGCGGGATCACTGCTGGTTGTCGTAAAATAGGTATAAGCATTGGCCCTGGCCCTCCTGTATAACTCAGCGGCTTCGGTGAAATGCCCCGTCTTAACGAATGCTTCCGCAACCCGCGCCCAACCGTCGCCCTTCCAAAAAGGACTCTCCAGCATATTCGCGTACTTTAATGCCTTGCCGATATTATTCGCCTGCGCATAAGCAATGGCGACGGAATGGCGGGCATAATCATACTGTATCCTGTCGTTGGAATCGAATTCTTCCGGTGGGAAACGCTGCACCCAAACCTGGAACAGCCTTTCTTTTTTTCCGGCATCCTTTTCATTATAGATCGCCCGTAATTCCTCCCGCCTAAGCAATGAATCGGCAGTGGACGCTTTTTTCCCGGCATTATCAGGGAATATCTCACGCAGCTTATTCTCCAAAGCGTCACCCATAAAATCTACGGCGATAATTTTTCCGGCCGGATCGATGAGGAAGCTCTGAGGAGCATACCTAACCGAATACAGCTTTGCTACTTCATTCTTCCAGCCTTTCAGGTCGGAAATCTGCGGCCATGTCAAACCATCCGTGCGGATGGCCTTCAGCCACTGCTCCCTTTCATTCGAAGAATTGAGCGATACCCCCAGTATGGCAAAACCTTTTGACTTGTATTTATTGTAGGCTTTAACCAGGTTAGGATTCTCAGACCGGCACGGAGAACACCAGCTCGCCCAGAAATCGATCAACAGATACTTCCCTTTGAAGTCACGCAGTGACACCCATTTACCAGCTGTATCCGTTTGCGAAAAATCCGGGGCCATAGCGCCTATCGCTACGCCTTTTTTCCTGGCTAACGCATCCCCGATCTCAACACCAACCCTACTTGTCACAATACGCTTGTCGAGCGAACTATACAATGAATCGATCTCTGCATAGCCAGGCTGCTCCGAAATTACGGTAGGTATTAGTAAGGAACTGAATCCCGCATAAGTCCTCAATATGAAAAGGCTCATGTAAGAGTCTGGATTATCCTTTATGAACTGCAGGTAGAGCTGCTTCTGCTTTGCTCCAATCGCATTCATCTGCCTATCGTCGGTGCAGCGCCTGAATTCCTCATCCACCGGCTTTAACAGTGCCCTGAACCTGGTATAGTCCGCATTCAAAGGCCCGCCGATGACCGTGGCATTAGAAATGGTGTCCGGACTCGTGATGGATATTTTCCCCTGTTCGATGTAAAACATCAGCTTAAACGGGATGTAGCCAATCTGGACCGACGAGGGGCCTGTCCCCTGTTCGTTAACAACTATGTGAGCAGACATAGGCTGATGGGTTATTCCGGCGAACTGAAAATAACCATCCTTTATCACCGCCGAGTCTATAGTTCCATCATAGAACAAATATGTTTTTGCAGGCGCACTCAAATGGCCAATCTTTCCAGCAATCAAATACTTTTGATCCTGCGCGAAGGTCAAAGAAGTTAAAACAACCGTAAATAAGAAAACACCCGATAACTTATTATAATTCATCGACAACATTTTTTAAAATTTTAATCAGGGATTCTGATCCAGGAATGGATTCGCCTGAATCTCATTAATAGGAATTGGGAATAGTGCAGCTGAGGATTTCCACGACGGTTTTGCGGCACCTAACACGGCATCTATCGTCTTCGTCCGCTTTAAGTCGATCCAACGATTTCCCCACTCACAAAACAATTCCACCTGACGTTCATGCCATATTGCAGTTAAAGCGTCGGCTTTTACATTCGTGTTGATATCAATCCGATCTGCCGCCCTGTCTCTTATCTTATTCAAATCCGCCATCGCCTCCGGGTATTTTTCCAACTGCGCAAATGCCTCCGAACGAACCAGATAAATGTCGGCTAACCTCAGGACCATATAGTCCTCCGCAGGAGTCTGATCGGATGAAGTGTTCTTGTACTTATAAGGATAATAATAGTTCTCACCTTGAACGGTGTTGATTCCCGCCCAATTCGTCAGCCGCGGATCACCGGGTTCGAAGGCATCGAGCAACTGCGGGCTCATCATATAGTCCGGCTGATAGTCCGAACGATAAGGAACGAAAGTTGCGGCTTCCGGTGTTTGCTGATAGGTACCATTGGCTGGCAATTGCCAAATAGCTTCTTTGCTACCGCTTAAAAATACGGCGTCCAAAGTTTCCAATTGGTAAAGCGTTGAGGCAATGACACTGCTGGCCGCGTCTATCGCCTCCTGGTATTTCCCCAGGTATAAATAGACTTTCGACAGTAATGCCTGCGCAACATACAGATTAGGTCTCTTCCGGCCTTCCGAGGGATAATCACCTGTCAGGTCCTGTTGAGCATCCGTCAAATCCGATAATATGAAACTCAAAACATCAGATACAGGAGATCTAGGCGTGCTTTGCGTGCGCTTATAATCGGTGGAGGTAATAATTGGAACGGCACCCCAGAGATTGATCATATGGTAGTAGTAAAGCGCCCGATCTACTTTCAATTCCCCCAGGAGCTGGCGTTTCAATTTAACGCTGATTGCACTCGTACCGGCAATACGCTCAATACAGAGATTCATCTGAAAAATGTTCTTATAGGCATCTGACCACATGCTACGGATGCTTGAATTATCCGGCAACACCATATTATTATAGAAATCGACGGCGCCATAAGCATTCGGTCCGACCACCAGCTCATCACCGGCCAATGCAGTATTTATGGTGATCAAGCCGCTGGCAAATTGGGCATAAGATGCGGCTGTCGCAAAATTGCTGTATACTCCCGCCACTGCAGCGATGATATCGCTGCTATCTGCAAATACACGTCCGACCGACAATTGGTTGGTAGGATTCGACGGGATCTCTATCAATTTCCTGCACGAAGTCAATATTAACCCCAACAATACGATGGTATAAAAATGTGGCCTATTGAGAAGCGTAGTCAGTTTCATAATCTATAAATTTATCGTAAGACCAAAGTTGATGGTGCGTTGAATAGGGAAGGTAAAAATGTCCGTCAATTCAGGATCGCCCACTTTAAAATTGGTCAACAAGAATAGGTTCTGGCCATTTACATAAAACTTTCCGTCTGTTATTCCCAGCTTTTTACATAGTCCAGCAGGAAGCATATAAGAAAGCGCCACTGTTCTCAACCTTATATATGAACCATCACTATATGCCCCGGATGAGGTTGTAAAATAATATCCGGGAAGACTGAAGCGCGTTGACAGTTTTTGGACAGTCGCCATATCGCCTGGTTCTCTCCAGCGGTCCAGGATCTCCACCGGCTGATTGTACATCTCGCCAGGTCTTGTGTTCAGGTACAGGTTCTTCAAATAGTTTGCCTGTTGTTTCTTCTGAAACTGGAACTGGAAATAGAGACTAACGTGTTTATAGGAGATAGTATTTCCGAGTCCCCCGATAAACTTAGGGGCCGTATTGGCAATTGTTTGAAAATCGCCTCCCTGAGCCGGAATACCATATACAGGATCAGTCGTTGCTGAACCGTCACTTTTATAAAACTCAAAAGAACCAGTCTTCGGATTTACGCCTTTAAGACCATAGCCCTTTTCAATATTCACGGATTCGCCTAGCGTGTAGATGGCGGCGTAAGAAGATTGTGCCAGGCCAGGGAATGAGATCAATTTATTCCGATTGGCTGAAATATTGAAGCTCGTATTCCAGGTGAAATTCCCCCCTGCCATATTCTTTGAAGTTACATTGAATTCTATCCCCTGATTCTGTACTGTTGCGGCAAAGTTCGACAATACAGAAGGAAAGCCGGTCTGAGACGGCAGCGTATAGCTGATCAACTGGTCGCTGGTCCTGTCCCGGTAGTAATTTACGTTCAACAGGATACGATCGTTAATGAATCCAAGATCAAGCCCGGCATTCATCGACTTCTTTGTATCCCATCCGTAGTTTGGATTATAAGGATTCTGAACAAATAAAGGCCGTATTCCCTGGAAGTTCGGCAAGGAGCCGTCATTCGCAAACAACTGCTGATATTGATAGGGATTCGTAGCATCGGTGCCTACGCTTCCATAGCTTGCCGTCAGTTTTCCGTAAGAGATCAGTTTGTTTGCGCCTCTGAAGAACTTCTCTTCCGAGAAGATCCACCCCAGTCCAACCGAACCAAATGCCGCGAATTGCCTGCCAGGACCAAAATTACTGGACCCGTCCCTTCTCCCGGAAACCTGGACAATGTATTTCATATCATGCGTATAACCCAGCCTGGCAAAGGCCCCGACATATTTGTAGGGGTTATACGAATCTGTGGCGGTGATGGTAGCTGCCGATGCGATCGAGCCCAGCAGCGCTTCATCGCTATAATCGGAGCCATTCAGCTGAACGCGGGATATCGTATTCTTCTTATATGTGCCACCTACCAGCGCTGTGAACGTCCCTCTTCCAAAATTGCGCTGATAATTAAGCTGAGGCTCGATGTTGATGGTCTCGAAGGTATTATTTGTAAAAGAAGCTCTTGAAGTGGGATTGTTGCTTGGGTTGATCGTGCTCGCAGGTAGCCGCTGATCTTCATTGCTAAGTATCCTGTTGTACCCCATATTTACGTTACACCGGAGGCCTGTGAATATACGATACCCTAATGAGAGTGAATTGTTCATGTTGTATACATTCAACAGGCTTGGCTGTTTCAACGCTGCCGGATACTGAACAAATTGGGAGGTATTATATCCTTTATATCTCCAGGCCGGATTGCCGTCGGCGTTGTACAGATCCGGAAAATTCGGAGGCGTTAAAATGCCCGATATCAGGGACGGCGAGGCCGCGGAGTAATTTCGTTCATAGGCGTAATCGAATCCAAACTGAACCGTAAGCCGATTGTCTGTCGAAGCATAATTCAGATTAGAATGAAGCGTAAAGCGCTTGTCAGAAAAGTTGCCATTGAAATTATATCCTGAATTCGTATATCCCGGTGAAAGGAGGAAAGTGATCCTATCAGACCCCCCGGACAAACTTACATGGGCATCCGTATTTCTGGCTGTGTGCGAAAGGTAATAATCTGCCCAATCCGTACGCTTGTTTTGATCAAAAAGCAACAGATCCGGATAGGCCAGGGGTGAAGCGGTAGACAGGTTTATTCCGTCATTCTGCAAGGCTTCGCGTCTGTAAGCTAAATACTGTTCCAGGTTCATCAATTTGTACTTCCTGGAAGGTGAATTAACCGCTGTATTGAAAGTCGCCTGCACCCTCGTTTTACCGGCCCTTCCCTTCTTCGTAGTGATCAATATCACTCCATTCGCCCCTTGCGTCCCATAGATGGATGTTGCAGAAATGTCCTTTAATATGGTGATACTTTCAATATCGGCAGGATTCAGGCTACTGAATGGACTCATTCCGGCGAAACTCGTGGTTATATCACCGCTTCCAAAGGAGCTTAATGAATTAATATTGATGTTTTGCGCCGCAGCAGGCACCCCATCGATGATAAACAATGGCTGGTCGTATGGTTTTTCTCCAAAACCAATCTGTGACAATGAATTCTGGCCTCTCACCTGAACCTTGATCGCAGCACCGGGCGCTCCTGATGTAGGGGTAATGTTCAAACCTGGGACCAGGCCTTCCAGCGCCGCGAGCGGATTACTCACGGGTTGATTTTCTATCGCAGCAGAGGAAACGGTGCTCACTGCTCCAACACCGAAGCGCCTGCTTTCAGTTCCGTAGCCAACGAGCACGATCTCATCCAGCTTTGATAGAGAACGTGCCAGGCTTATCGTGAAAGCTATTCCGGAGCCAGATGTCCGATCGGCAGACGCGAGAATTGCGCTCGTTATCTTATACTCTGTGGGCTGGTAGCCAACATAGGTTACCATTAAGAGATCGCCGGAACTGACATTTAGGCTAAATACACCATCAAGGCCAGTTACCGTAGATTTTTTTGATCCTTTGATAACCACCGACGCACCCACCAGCGGATTGCCGTCAGCATCCACCACACGGCCCCGGACGGGGGAAGGAAGTGGACTATTCGATACAGATGCTGCGGGTCGTTCAGGCCGCTCCGAAGGCCCGGCGAGTGCAGGATAGATATTGATGGTCTTACTCTCGATGACGTATTTCAGCGGCTGTGTTTTAAATAATTCGTCAAGGAACGAAACCAGCGGAAGATTGTGCGCATCAATTGTAACGGGTCTTCCCAGGGCCAGGTCCGTTTTCTTGTACCAGAAAAGGTATCCTGTTTGTTGCTTAACGGCTGAAAAGACCTCTTTCAAGGAAACATTTTTTCCTGAAAAAGTAACGTTTTGGGAAAATCCCGTGGCAGACACGTTGAAAAGAAATACTCCCAGAAAAAAAGCAGGTAGCTTCATAACAAGCAGGGGTTTGGTGCAGGCATGGGTACCCGCGCGGAAAGGCCATCGCGGATTAGCAGTTATTTTCATAACTTAGTTTACCGTTTTAAGTGATTGAATAAGCAGTCTGGCCAGACTTTGTCTTTGAATGTTACCTGAAACGTTCCGGCCAATGATGTTTCGAGCATCGTTGGCTTTTTGTTACGGGTAAGAAGTTTATCTGTTTTGGTTATAAATGAAATACCTGTGGGTTATGAGTTTTATTATTCCTGTTCTACTTTTCACTGATGATCAAAGTTCTGCCTTCAAGCCGTGTGTTGACCCCAAAATTGTTTAAAAAACGAACTATTCCTGATAACTTTACTCCACGATCCACCTGCCCTTCGGTCTTAAACCCGGGCAGCCCATGTTCGAATTTAACGTCGATGTCGTACCATCGCTCTAACTGCTTCATGACGGTCTGAAGATCGGCGTCATCAAAATCGAATATGCCGTTCTTCCAGGCCAGGGCCTGCCCGATATTGGCGGATAGAACTTTCGTAGTGGCCGGATCATTGTCGGAGATAACCGCCTGCTGACCCGGCTTCAAGACCACGCCGCGACCCATTCCCGGAAATGTATGCGAGGGTAAGACCCTGACACTTCCTTCCACCAGGGTGGTCTTTATATTTCCTTCATCCGGATAAGAATTGATATTGAAACCCGTTCCCAATACCTGGACCACGGACTTTCCGTCAACATCTACCAGGAAGGGTCTGGCTTTATCCTTTGCCACTTCCATATATACTTCACCCGATACCTTCACCTTTCGGTCATTGCCGACGAACACAGCCGGATAGATGATCGAACTGGCGGCATTTAGCCAGACCCTTGTTCCGTCCGGAAGCACTAACTGGTACTGTCCGCCGCGGGGTGTTCTCATGGTATTCATCATTACCTGTCCCTGCGATGTCCCTTTGAGATCGTAGACGATCCGTCCATTGGGCAGCTTGACTATCGACGAGTTACCCTGTTGAGCGATGGCGCCATTGGCGGTACTGTCAAGGTTTAAGGTCGTTCCATCCGATAAGGTAAGCAGCGCCTTATTGGTACCCGGAAGAATGTCAGGGGAGGCAACGCTTACCTTGGGCGTGTTGGAAGGCTTTGGTTGCCTGTCGGAAGACCTTATAACGATGGTTACAATGCCAACGGCCAGGATCAAAATGGCAGCAGCAGCACTTCCCCACCTGCGCAGGAAATGAATGCGGTGAATGGTCGGCATCGAATTATATCCAGGAACAGACCGATCCTTGAAGTTGGCGCTGGCCATAAATCGCCGGAGGGCCTTATCATTGTTTTCCTTATCTGTTACCGCTGCAAGATAGGTAAGCACGGCCTGCTCCAGGTCCTTTTCCCCGAATAGGTCGTTGTTCAATTCCCCCTGCCGATGCCATTCCCTCAGCTGAGCCTGTTCCTGTTCGGTCACAGGCAAGCCGGCCAGTCGTTTTTTCAGCATGTCGAAAATATGTGGCGGAATGTTCGTCATTTAAGTATGTACAGTTGAGGATGCCGTTTTATTACAGCAAATCAAAAAAAATTAAAAAAAAGATGAAACTGGAAAAAAACTGGTCCTTCATGCCTTTTGTCAGCCTTTCAATGGCCCTGAATTTATGGGTTCTGACATTCGTTGCCGTGGTACCCAGCTTTTCGGCCGTTTCAGCAATGGACAAGCCTTCGATATATAGCAGCCTGATGACCTGCACCTGTATAGGGGTCAGATGGACGAATTCCTTGTTCAGGCGGTGATAGACCTCCTCTTTGAGTGCTATCTCATCCATCTGACGCTGCGCCTCGACACGAAAATGTTCGATCAAATCACCGCTGCGCTCCTCAAGTCTGCGGTTCCGCTCCAGGTAATTCAGACAGCGGTTACGCACCATCCTGTAGAGGTAGGCCTGGATGTTATCGGGCGACAGGTCTTTTTCCCTGATGTTAAGCCAAAAATTAAGAAAAGCCTCCTGGACGATGTCCTCCGCGTCGATGGGGTCCCTGATGATTTGATTGGAGAAATAATGGAGTCGCGGGTAGTAGAGCCTGAAAATATGCTTCATGGCGGTCTCATCGCCCTGTTTGAGTTGTTCAATGAGCCGCTGTTGAGCTTCTTTCTTGTTTAATTCACCGTTATCCACCAGGCTCCAAAAGTGATTTGGGTGTAAAATAGAATATTTTTCATAAATGATCACCCGGCATCCGCTCTATTCTCTCTCATTCAAAACTTCCAATATAGACCAGGTTCCCCGGCTTTACCGAGGATCATTGCCGTTGGATAGCGAACAGGTGGTTCCCGACTATGGAGAGGCCATTATCTTTCGCGCCCTGTTTATTTCTGTAATATCAATTTTTTTAAATTAATACTTCCGCAATTAATTTCTTTTTCATCAATTAATGATCGTCCTTGTTTGCCGGCGTATCGCATAACTTTATAAAAAAGGTTTTGCCCCTTTATACTTAGTCCTGTTCGAAATGGACCAACTACTCCGATATCAAAGAGAATTGCAACATAAAAACCACCCGATCCTTTTGGCTCAATCGTTCTTTTTAAGGTTGCCGGCTTATGAATATTATTATCCAAAAAAGATTTTAAATCCGTGATACCATAGTCTGGCAATGGTTCTTTATCAAGTGTCATTGTATCGGAAGGAAGCAATATTTTAAAGTATCTACCAGGTAAAGACGGAACTTCATATTCTACAGGAAAGTCAATATTCAATTCCAATGGACTTTCTGTTTCATTGGTTATTCGAGTCCAAAATAAAACTTTATTTGCTTTCTTCCCATTAGGTTCAGTGTATATTATACCTCTTGAAAAACTGTTTTGTATGATTAGACGCTTACCGGCAGAGTCAGTATACTCATATTTAGAGTAAATATTAAGACCTTTAGATCCCGGGGAAGTGACTGTGTCTGGTTTGTTCTGCCCTCCACAGGAAGTACAAAAAACAAGCATCAGGAACAAACGATATACGTGTTCGTATTTCATAATTTCTCTTAATTACTTAAGATTTAAATTAATCCTTCCACATTGAATTTCTTTATCGCTTGATTTACTGTTACTTTTTGACCCATCAATTTTTATTCTATAAAAAAGATCCTGCCCTTTTAGGCTAAGCCCCGTTCGCATGGTACCATGTGCTCCATCAACCAAGCAGAGCATTACAACATAAAAACCACTCGATTTTTTTGGATCAATGGTTCTTTTCACCGAAGACGGATTATGAATATTCCTATCTAAAAAAAATTCTAAATCTGTCAGGCCATAATTAAACAAGTAGAATTTTTCAAGTGTCATTGTGTCGGGAGGAACCAATATTTTAAAGTATTTACCAGGTAAAGACGGAACCTCATATGAATCTACAGGAAAGTCAATCTTCAATTCAAGGGGATTATCTGTTTCATTGATTATCCGGGTCCAAAAAACAGCCCAAACATATACTTCGCCATTAGGGTCAGTGTATTTTGTTCCACCTCTTGGGTAGCCGTTTTCTATTATCAGGCGCTTACCGACAGAGTCAGTATACTCATACTTAGAGTAAATATTGCGATCATTAAATCTGGGGGAAGCGACTGTGTCCCTGGTTTCGGGCTTGACAATTTCTTCAGGTGAGATTGTTGGGTTTTGTCCCGTACAGGAAGAGAGAAAAAAAGGCATTGAGAACAGTACAAATAATTTTGCTATTTTTTTCATTTTCATTTAACTTTTTACTATCCGGCAAGGTTGCTTATAAAAAAGTAAGTCCAGTGTCGATGCAGAAAACTGTTGTTTTGGATAAAGTTTTGGCGGAGGCTTGACTATTCCATTTTCACGGCTTGCATTTTATAACCATTATCATTAATCTCAAAGCCAATGATCCTATCGCTTTTGTCTTTTGTAAATCTTTGTTCTGATCCAGCCATTTCCAACATAAAAAACTCAGTATCAGAAGTAAAATAAATTTTGTATTTCGTTTTACTGTTCAACCTTATCACCAGACCTTCTTTTTCCAGGGTAACCTTAAGTGTATCTCTATGTAGTTTGTAGTTTCCCACGTATGATCTCAATATTTCATTATTTACGGTAACAACGTTTTTAATTTTCGGCGTATAAAAATCTTTCCAGTGATAAACAGAAGCAAGGGAATTGACTATTTCGCTTAATAGACTTCCATTATCGGTATTTGCCATTACCACTACTCCATTCCCATTTTCCATGCTGCCGTAATATGCACCGACAAAGCCTTCATCCCAACCATCATGGTTGAAATATTTTTCATTTCCCTTCTTAATAATAAACACTCCTAACGCTGCAGCGCTATCAATATAAGGGGTCAATCTAAGCCTGGTTGTTTCCGGGGAAAGTACTTTATTGCTTCTTCCCTGTAATGATAGTTGTGTTTCTATAATATATTTAGCTAAGTCCGTAGGGGTTGTCCATAGGCCCGCAGCAGCTTGTTCAGGATAAATATGATACTTCCCCTTCACCTCTTTCCCGTCATTATAATAACCTGTTGCTAATAAATTTTCTTTACCCGCGGGCGGCGGTTGGGTATAAAAACTATTGCTCATTCCCATTGGGTTTAATATATTGTTCCACATGTATGCATCGTATGGTTGCCCTGTTACATCCTGCAATATTAGCTGCGATATGGTTGTTCCTCCACCTGAATATTCATATCTAAGAGATGGCTCATACATGGACCGAATCGCTTTATTGTTCGCCGGCTTTTCGCCATTTAAAATTTGTGTCAGTGCAGGTATGGTATCTCCTTTTTCATAACCGTCAAATCCATGTACTGTTAATCCTGCTGTATGGCTTAACAGATTTGCTATCGTTATTTTTTTCCCTTTTGACAGAGAATCATAAGGAAACTTCCATGATTTCAAATAAATATTAATATCTGAATCAAGGTTCAATTTGCCTTCCTGTACCAATTTTAAAATACCAACCCCATTTAATGATTTACTAATTGAACCCGCTTGAAATAATGTATTAATTGTTATTGGCCGTTGCTCCGCACTATCTGCCCAGCCATATCCTTTTGCCCACTCGATTTTATAATCTTTTATCAATGCGATACTTACTCCGTTTACATGATTAGTTTTCATTCTGTCGGCAAGTGTAAATTGCTGATTGCCTATTTGCACCCATAAACCTAAATTCTTTTCAAACTTTTTAATCTTTGCTTGCACCTCTTTTGAATAGGTTGTATTATTTTGTCCAAATAGAAAACTTGTTTGGATACAAAAGAATAGAAACAAAAAAAATGGCGTAAAAAATACTTTGTACATAAGATTATATTAAACGTTTTTGAAGATTTAAAATCAGCAATACATATTATTTTTGACCGCCTGCACTTTTAAAGTCCGTGATGGTCTTTCCATCATAACGATGCACCCCACCTCCAGATCCAAACCAAATACTGCCATCGTTAGCTTCCAAAAGTCCCAAAAAAGCTGGTGGTCCTGACATGATTTCGGTTACAATGGGCATTTTATTGTACAAGGACTTTGCATCATAACGTGAAAGTGCCCAGACCTTCGGATTTACTTCACCTGTAGTCCAGATGTTTCCTTTTTTATCTTCTATTATTGCAAAAGCCCCCCTCTGCGATACCTTAGTAAAGGTTCTGCCGTCATAGCGCCAAAGCCCATCAACGTCACCGAACCAAATGATTCCTTTTTTATCTTCGATTATTGACCAAACGTTGTTAAACCCTTTACCATCTTTGTTTTTTAGAACGGTAAATGTTTTTCCGTCATAAAAAAAAGGCTCGCCCCTTGTTCCAAACCATAATTTCCCGGTGTTGTCTTCCATGATAGTAGTAAGATCATTACTGGAAAGTCCTTCTTTAGTTGTAAAATTTTGAAAAGATTTCCCATCGTAACGGCTTGCTCCACCTCCTCCAGTGGCGAACCAAATAATGCCGGCTTTATCTTCGTAAATACACATAACCGCATTATTAGCAAGTCCCTCCCTGGTTGTAAAATGTCGAAATGTTTTCCCATTGTAACCATAAACTCCGGAATCAGTGGAAGCGAACCAAAGGTTTCCGCCTCGATCTTCCAGGACATCCCAGAATCTGTGCCAACCTATTTTACTACTTGTGAGATTAGTAAACGATTTTCCATCGTATCGAAAAACACCACCCCATGATGCAGCAATCAAAATGTTTCCGTTTCTATCTTGCTTTATCTTCCGAACCATACTGATAGGCACTTTGGAGGTGGTCGCCTCTTTAAGCTGAGACTCAGAGAGGCCATTGTGTTCTTTACTGAAATTATCTTGTGGTACTTTTGTTTGGTTTTGTCCGCAGGAGGCGTGAAAAACAAACAGCAGCAACAATGCATATACGTGTGCGTATTTCATAACTTCTTTTTGATGTCTATTTTTTTGCTACAACCTTTATATTGAATTCAATGGAATCCGCAATAGCCTGATCCTTTAAATTATCAAAGAACTTTCCTGATTTATATCGGACATCCCATAGTGTTCGATCAATGACCAGCTTACCACTGGCTTTGACAATTCCGTCTTTCATTTCCATTTTGACCGGAAAGGTAACGGGGTGTGTGATACCTTTAATGGTCAGGTTCCCAGTGATCTCTTTATCTTCCACATTTATTGATGCAACGCTGGAAATGGCAATTGTAGAAAACGGGAATTTTTTAACATCAAAGAAATCAGGACCTTTTAAGTGATTAATAAGGCCATTATCTCTCGAGTGGTCATGGCCCTCAATTTTGTTCATTTCTATTTCAACGGTGCCACCCATCAATTGACCGTTTTCAATCATCAATTCTCCTTTAGATATATAGGCGTACCCTTCATGGTTCCCAGGAACACTTGAACCTTTCCATGCTACTACACTTTCCTTCGTATCTATTATAAAGTATTTTTCGTCCCCAATATGCAAGGATATGGAACTTGCCGATGCATTTTTATTTTCCCCTGTTACAGGTGCACCACAACCGAAGAATAAAGGAGCAATAATTAAAATTAAGCAGGTGGCATATAGGTTGTTATTCATACTACAGAAATGATATTGATTAATAATAATTGACAAATGATCTTAAAATCAGCGATACACCTTATTACTGACCGGCCTTACTTCTAAAGTCTGTAAAGGTCTTTCCATCATAACGATGCACCCCATCTCCAGATCCATACCAAATACTTCCATCGTTAGCTTCCAATATCCCCAAAAAACCCATTCTTCCCCCCGACCTGATTTCTGTTACAGTGGGCATTCTATCGTACAAGGACTTTGCATCATAACGTGAAAGTGCCCAGACCTTCGCATTAGGATTTACCTCACCGGTAGTCCAGATGTTTCCTTTTTTATCTTCGATTATTGCATACGCCCCCCTCTGCGACACCTTGGTAAAGGTGCTGCCGTCATAGCGCCAAAGGCCATAGCCAGAAAGGTCATAGCCATTGCCACCGAACCAAATGTTTCCCTTTTTATCTTCGATTATCGACCAAACGTTGGTAAACGCTTTGCCATCTTCGTTTTTTAAAACGGTAAATGTTTTCCCATCATAAACGAACATCTCTTCTCCTTGTGCACCAAACCAAAGCTTGCCGGTGTTATCTTCAAGAAGTAAACGAATATTGTTACTGGGAAATCCATCTTTTATGGTAAAATTTCGAAACGAATTCCCATCGTAACGGCTTGCTCCGAACCAGATATTACCTGCTCTATCTTCATAAATGGACTGCACCACGTCGCTGGCAAGCCCCTCCCTGGTTGTGAAATGCTGAAAGGTTTTCCCATCGTATTTATAAACTCCGGAACCAACGGAAGCGAACCAAAGATTTCCTTTTCGATCTTCCAGGACATCCCAGAAGCTGGAGAAGCGGGGCGAAATTATTTTACCTGTCAGATTGGTGAAAGATGTTCCATCGTATCGAAACACGCTTAAGAAAGAAGCAATCAAAATGTCTCCGTTCCTGGCTTGCCTTACATGCCGAACCATACCCATAGGCACCTTGGTGGTTTCCGCCTCTTTAAGCTGAGACTCGGAGTAATTAGCTCTTTTGGACTTGATATTATCTTGTGGTACGTTTGTTTGGTTTTGTCCACAGGAAGTGTGAAAAAAAACGGACATTAAGAAAAAAACACATACATACACATATTTCATAATTTACTTATTTTATATAGGTAATATTGCACGATCAAATAGCGGTCAATGCAGTGCATTCCTGACCCCGTGAAATTACTTTGATACCTTTCAACGCGGGGGATTTGGATTGTAAATAAAAATGTAACCTTTGTAAATAAAATATTGACACTATGCATCTTAGCCGAAATTTCCTCTTCGGAAAACGCAAATACCTGTTCGGATCGATACTCCTCATGTTTATCTCCATAATCTGTGTAGCTCTCAGAATGGAGGATGGTGACAATTTTGATATTTCCAGAAGGGAAGTTTTACTCCGCCGGATCGGACATGAACTACTTTTACAGTCGGGCGACAGTGTGTCAAGGGTGCTCCCGGTGGATAAGACTGCAGAAAATGAATACCGGATCAGTTTTGAGAATAATCTTACTTTTCGACCGGACTCCCTGGTCAATATTAGCCGGCGTTTACTGGCCCAGGACCCTCTCGCAGGCGATTATGTTGTCAACGTGCTGAACTGCGGCAACGCCAGGGTAGTTTATGGATACGCTATATCAAAAAATAAAAAAGATGATATTATAACCTGTGGAGGAAGAAAGCAGCCCACAGGATGTTACATGATTAACGTTAAATTTAAAAAGTTGACCGTAAATACGGCCAAAAGCTGGATTCTTTTGGGCAGCCTGCCATTTTTAGCATTTGTTGGCTTCCTTTTTTTTAGATCTGCTAAGCCGGAAGCAGCTTTACCTGAGAAGGCTCAGGATACGGATATGATTACTTTGGGCGCCGTTTTGTTTGATGCGAAGAATCGTAAGCTCATCATGAATGGAAAGGCGATAGACTTGACCGGAACTGAAACCCGCGTGCTCCTGATTCTCGCATTGTCTCCTAACGAGACTATAGAGAGAAGCCGGCTTCAAAAAGAGATATGGGAGGATGAGGGTGTTATTGTGGGGCGCAGTCTGGATATGTTCATATCAAAACTTAGAAAAAAATTGGAACTTGATCCAAACATCAAAATTGTTGTTGTACGAGGCAAAGGATATAAGCTTGAAATTAATTCATAGGGGGTTGGCTTAAAACTTTTAGGAAAAGCGCTTTGCCCATATTTGTGAATTTTTGATCAGGGGGGAGACAGCGATGTGCAGAAAAAATTAGGGCAAAATATTTCCGAATATATCTTTTTTATTGTAATTTGAAGAATATTGACTCTCTGATAATTCAGTATCTTCTAGGTCAAACTATTCCTTTCCCAGTATCTTCCTTATTGATTCTCAGTGGTTTACTCAACCCATGAAGACGAAGTATTGATCAGTATAATTGATTGTATCCCCATCTCACCTCGGAAAATGCTTATAACGCAAAAAGAAACGGTCATGGACGTGTAAATAAATTATTTGCCTGGACATATTCCATGTGACTCAGGAAAGCGAAGCTTTGAAAAAAAGTTATAAAAATACCTATACTCCCATGCATTCTATTATTCCCAGAGAACTGGTCATCTTGTTAATGATCCTGGCTTGCATGGCTTCCTGCACCGGCCCCCGGAAAATGGTGTATATGTACGACCTGAAAGACACCTCGGCCGGTAGTATATCAACCGGCATCTATGCGTTCGAATCATTGATACAAAAAAATGATCAGCTGTGGATTACCGTCGGCGGCACCAACCTGGAAGATCTGGTACTGCTCAATTCAGGAAGTGGCATTGTCCAGGGCAGCAATGTAAACCCCATTACTTCCAATGCAACCGTTCAGGCATTGGGGTACCTCGTGGAAGCCGATGGTACTATTAAATTGCCCTTCCTTGATAAAGTAAAGGCAGAAGGGCTCACACGCCTGCAGCTGGAGAGCGTTTTGACAGAGAAGCTGAAAGATTATACAAAGAACCCCGTTGTCAATGTCCGTTTCCTCAACTACAGGGTTACCGTTATGGGAGAGGTGAGTCATCCTGGCAGCTTTACTATTCCCAATGAACGCCTGACTGTATTGGAAGCATTAGGGCTGGCGGGGGACCTGCTTATATTGGGTCGACGGGAGAATGTCCTTGTATTACGTGAAGTCAAGGGAGTCAGGAGTTTCGGCCGGTTGAACCTCCTTTCAAAAGACATCGTTAACTCCCCTTACTATTACCTGAAAACAAATGACGTGGTTTATGTAGAGCCGGCCTCTTCCACCTTCATTGCGCGTGAGCGTATACCACAGTATATCACTATCAGCGCGGCCAGCCTTTCTTTATTGCTGACTATTGTGAACATTACCAGGAAATAAGCCCGTGGCCATTACAGCAAGCAATACTATTCTGGATACTGCAGATGATGAAAGCAAACGACGGTTGTCGCAGGTGCTTTTCCGCATCTGGCCCTATTGGCCGCGGATACTAATCATCCTTGCAGCGGGGGTGGCAGGGGCATTTTTCTACTTGCGTTTTGCCACGCCGTTTTACGAGGCGCACGCTCAAATAGTGGTGAATGATGATTCACAGGAAAAGGACAACAACCCGGCCCCTTCTACTGCGCACCCCGATCAGCGCTTCCAGATATCCGAGGTAGAGAAGCAAACAGAGATCATTCAATCCAGAGGGTTGCTGCAAGCTGTTGTTTCCAAATTGAAATTAAACGTGCAATGGAGCGGAAAAAAAGGCTTGAACACCATTCCCCTGTATCCCCTGCCTCCTGTCACCCTTGAGTTGTATGCCTCCGAAACTATAATACAACCAGTGGAAGGGGCAGTAAAAATTATTCCGGAAAAGAATGAAGTTGAGTTTAACGGCGCCCGTTACCTGGCGGACACGCCGGTGACCTCCATACTGGGAAAATGCCGGTGGCACATCAATAAGGAAATAGCGTGGGCAAAAGAGCCTCTGTTCCTGAAGGTATTGCCATTACCGGATGCTACCCTCCGACTGAAGAAGAGGCTCCAGGTAACTCCAGTAAGCAAGCAATCTCCCATTCTCGATCTCAGTATCATTGATGAAATTGCAGGGCGCGGGGTGCTGATCATGCGCACGCTTCTCGATCTTTATGGTGGCATCAATGTCACTAATAAAAGGAAGCAGCTTGATATAGCGCTTAACTTTATCGATGACCGTCTTCGTCTTGTTGCGCAGGACCTGAGTGGAGTGGAGACTTCCTTGCAGAATTACAAATCAAAGGAAGGCATTACAGACCTTGCTGCGGAAGGACAGATATTCCTGGGACAGGTAAAAGAGAATGACCGCCGGATCAGCGAAATAGACGTTCAGTTGAATGTATTGCAGCAGATAGAGCAATATGTGTCCAGTCGCAATAAAGCCAATGACCCTGTGCCTGCCACACTTGGCCTGTCCGACCAGGTGCTGGTGACTTTGCTGGGCCAACTATTCCAGGATGAATTTGAGCTGGAAAAGCTGCAAAGTTTATCCGGTGGAAATAACCCTCATGTAAAAGTGCTGAAAGATCGCATAGAACAACTAAGGCACAGCATACTGGAAAGCGTTGGAAATCTCCGGATGAGCCTGCAGGCTTCCAGGAAATCATTGCAGACCGATAACGGCAATTTTGACCGGTCGCTGAAGAATATTCCTGCGAAAGAGAAGTCGTTGCTGGATATTACCCGCAATCAAACTATTAAGAATGATCTCTATACTTTTTTGCTGCAAAAACGGGAGGAGACGGCCATCGCCTCCGCGGCCATTGCCCCGAACTATAGCATTATCGAACCATCGGAAGACTATGGGCTGAAAACGCCCCAGCCAATAGTGATCTATGCATTAGGGATTTTGCTGTCTGCTTTCGTGGCTGGATTGTGGATACACAAAAAAGAGTTCGGCAACAGCCGTATCCTGTACAGATCGGAAATAGAAAGCGGGACTGACATCCCGATAATCGGGGAAATTATCTATGAATCTGCCCCCCCGGGAGAAGTGGTCGTGATAGGGCAGGATACCCGCACACTGATAGCGGAACAATTCCGGGAGCTGAGGGCCGGCATTAATTATATGCTGCAATCCGAAGAAAAAGGCAGGGTATTGCTGTTGACTTCTTCCGTGCCAAAAGAAGGGAAAAGTTTTGTATCTATCAATCTGGCTATCAGCTTTGCTTTGTCCGGAAGGAAAACAGCCTTGGTGGAATTCGATCTTTACCGTCCGGCAGTGTGCGCTTATCTGGGGATTGCTTATGATCATGGTATCAGTGACTTTTTTATGGGGCGGTCAACCTTCGCTGAAATATGTCAGCCATACGATAAAGTGGACAACCTGTGGATTGTTCCGGCAGGCACGCTCCTGGCAAATCCGGCCGAACTAATCCTGAACGGGAAACTTCCAATGCTGATGTCCTGTCTGAAGAACGAGTTTGACACAATTATTATTGACTCCCCCTGTGTGGGCATGGTAACAGACCCTAAAATACTGGCCCCCTATTCCAGTGTTGCGCTGTATGTCATCAGGCAAAATTATACGCATCATGGTTTTATTAAATTCATGAACGGGCTGAAAGAGACGGGCAATATGGCCAACCTGCGCATTATTTACAACGGTATTCGGATTAGAAAAGCGCCAGGGCTTGACTATTGGGATAGTTATGGATACAATGGCTTCCGCTATGGACATAAAAACGGCTATACGAAAAAGGAAGTGATAAAAAAAAACGCAAATACGAGCGGGCAAATGGTTATGAGAATCGTAAATAACTTTAAAAACAAATAGCTATGCATACAAGATATGGGTCCATCAATAGAGAAATGCTTATAAAACGTTCGCCCGGCTGGAGGTGGATCGATTGGGAAGAGCTATCACACTACCGGGACTTACTGTACTTTCTAACAATACGGGGCATTCGTGCCCGCTACGCACAGAGCGTTATGGGAGTGAGCTGGGCCATTATTCAGCCACTGGCTACCACTCTTATCTTTACAGTAGTATTTGGAAACTTTGCCAAATTATCATCCGATGGCGCACCGTACCTGCTGTTTAGCTTTTTAGCCATTTTACCGTGGACCTATTTTTCCAGTACCATTACAGACGCTTCGGTCAGTCTGGTTCAGAATAGCCTGCTTATAACAAAAGTATATTTCCCGCGTATGTTTATACCACTTGCGTCGGCCCTTGGTAAATGGCTGGACTTTTCGATTGGGCTGCTGGTGCTGGTGGTGCTGCTGTTCTATTTCAAAGCAGCGCCCGGATGGGAGCTTATTTTTCTCCCGATATTGCTAATAATATTATTTATTGTTTCAGTGGCGCTGGGGCTGCTTTTCTCGGCTATGTCCGTGCAATACCGGGATGTAAAGCATGCAATGCCATTTATCATACAGCTGCTGATGTACCTCGCACCGGTGGTCTATAGTACCCATACCATTCCCCTTGCATGGCAAAAATGGTATGTATTGAATCCCATGGTAGGAGTTGTAGAAGGTTTCAGGGCGATATTCCTCCATCATCCCATGCCGTGGAACTGGATAACGACTGGCTGCGGGGTATCGATCGTTCTGTTCATACTCTCTGCCGCTTATTTCCGGAGAATGGAAAGAGGATTTGCCGATATGGCATAACATACAAAGCAAAAAAAATGAGCGACTGGGCCATCAGAGTAGAAAACCTTTCCAAGCTTTACCGGCTTGGATGCGTTGAGAAGCGGCCAGATACCCTTTTCGGATATTTTTCGGCAGCCGTCAGGTCGCCACTGGACAATTTCCGGAAACTGAGGAGCATGAATCATTTCGAAAACCTCTCCGATAAGAACATATTGTGGGCACTGGACAATATTTCCTTTGAAGTCAGGCAAGGGGAAGCAATGGGCATCATCGGGCATAACGGCGCAGGCAAAAGCACCATCCTTAAGATATTAAGCAAGATCACGGAACCAACTTTCGGAGAAGCGCGGGTAAGGGGCCGGATCTCATCCTTGCTGGAAATCGGTACCGGCTTTCATCCCGACCTTACCGGGCGCGACAATATATATATGAATGGCACTATACTTGGCATGACCAAACGGGAGATCGACAGGAAACTGGACCAGATCATTCATTTCAGCGGGGTGGAAAAGCATGTCGATACATTACTTAAGTTTTATTCTTCCGGAATGAAAGTCCGGCTCGGTTTCTCCGTGGCGGCTTACCTTGAACAGGAAATTATCATGGTTGATGAGGTATTAGCGGTGGGGGACGCCGACTTTCAGAAGAAATGCCTACGAACAATGGAGGATGTCAGCTCACAGGGAAGGACAACCTTATTTATCAGTCATGACCTGGGAGCCATACAGACACTGTGCAAACGCTCTATCCTAATGCAAAACGGGAAATTGATACGTGACGGCGATTCGGCGACTTTGGTTAAAGAATATCTCGAATCGACCGATAATATGCGCAGGCCGCTAAATATGAGGGTCGATAGGACAGGCAAGGGGGAAGTAACTTTCTCCGATATTATACTGGTAGACAATAAAACCAATAAAGCGACGAATACCGTTATATCAGGATCGGACATTTCATTCCTGCTTTATTACAAATCGCACCAGGTTGACTATATATATGACATGGAAATAGAAATCGATATTTCCAACCAAAACCGTGGATTTATTACGTCCCTTAATAATAGGATGACGCATAAATGCCTGCGCGATCTTCCCGGCGAAGGGGTCGTCGAATGCAATATTGAAAAATTCCCGCTGTTGTCCGGAAAATACAGGATAGACATCTATCTGAATATCAATGGCGGATACTGTGATGGAATAAAAGATGTGCTCTTTTTGGAAGTCATCAATTTTGATCAATATAAGTCCGGCTTCGGTCATGCCCAGGGAAGAGGCGGCGTATTGATGCAGCAGCAATGGAAAATCAGGGAATGATAAGGATAGTTGTCATCAGCCCTTACCTCTTCCGGCTGCATAGGGGAATTGAACGGGGTACGTATTCATTGGCCAACAAACTTGCCCGGCGGGGCGTCAGGGTAACCATTTATTCCTGGTCTGCTCCCCGCAGTCCGGTGAATTGGGGCCGCTGGCATCCCGGCATAAAAATACGTACTGTCCCTTCCGTCAGGTACCTACAGTCTTTACTGGCAAGCTGGTTCTATAAAATATGGTTGAGAATGGACAAGCCGGATGTTGTCATATTGAACTTCTTATATCACGGCGAACATCGACTGCCTGCGCACCATAAATTCCTTTATATTCTCCATACACTCGCTTCAGGAGTGCCCGGCAGGTATCGTTTTATCCGCCAGCAGATCCGACGGTTTCCATCCATGGAATTTGTTGCGGTCTCCGAAATGGTAAAACGGGAAGCAATGCCCTACCTTGGTGACCGGAAAATAACTGTCATCCACAATGGGGTGGACACGGAGTTGTTTGTTCCTGCCGACAACCAGGCGGCGAATGATGCGGACCATATAAAGATCATCACCGCGGCTGCATTGGACGAGCAAAAAGGGATCCATCACATCATCAAATTGCTGGGGTCACTATCCGAAGAGGACAGAAGGCATTATAAATATGACATATACGGAGATGGACATTATAAAGATGCATTGCAGTCGCTTATCAGGCAACTCCATCTTGAAAAAGTGGTGGCATTAAAACAGGCGGTCAATAATCTTCATGAAGTTTTGCCCCGGTACGATCTCTTTTGCCTGATGAGCGAAGCAGAAGCGATGGGGATGGCGGCGCTGGAAGCGATAGCATGCGGTCTGCCAGTGCTGACCTCTGATTGCCCCGCCTTTAAAGAATTTATTACCCCGGATATCGGGTTGACGGTGAGCTGTGCGGATTCCAGGCAGATCATGGAATTCATCAACGATTGTAAAAGCAAGCGTCGTGAAAATAATTGGTCCCATGCGGCAAGAGAAAGATCATTACAATTCAGCTGGGATGTGGTAGCCGATAAATACCTGGCGCAGTTGCGGCGTATAAAACAACTGCCCGGCACAGGAGGGTTTTAAAATGAATCTAACAGTTCTGATATGCACTTATAACCGGGGCAATTTGATCTATGGCACGCTGCAATCATTGATCGAGGAGCAGGAACTACCACCGGATGAGATCGTAGTAGTGAACGGAGGCGGCCCCAATGATTGTTTCGCTGCGGTGGAGTATTGGAGAGCTAGGTTTCCCGGATTAAAACATATTAAGACAAAGAATATAAATCTTGCCGCCAGCCGCAATATTGGCCTGTCTCATTGTTCTGGCGCCATTGTACTGCAAACGGATGACGATGCACGTCCATTTCCGGACTGGGTAAAACGAATGAAGGAAGCACATGAGAAATTTCCCAATGCCGGTGTGATAGGGGGTGAAGTAGTAGACGCTTCCGGGCGGGGATTGCTTTTTACCGTGGCAGGCGCCGTGACATTTCCCTGGTACGGCAGCATAAAGGAGGTGAGAACGGTGCCTGGTGTTAACGCATCCTATAAAAAAGAGTTGATTGAGCAGGTGGGCGATTATAATACTGCTTTGTTTCGTGGAGAGGATGTTGATTATAACTGGCGGGCCATTAAAGCCGGTTGGAAAATCCTCTATGTCCCTGGCATCTGCGTGTACCATTGCCATAGGCCCACCTGGACGGGCCTGCTGTACCAGCACTTTATGTATGGTAGGGCCTATTACCTGGTCCGCCGCCAATGGCCTGATATGTATTCCGTATACCCAAGATCTTTTCGGTCGGCGAGGGATTTAGCGCGGATGATCTACTTTCTCATCTCGCCGGTACACAATTCAATTATCAGGCTGAAGCGCATAAAAGGATGGGCAAACAGGCTATTTGCGTTCTTACCGGCGATAGGGGTTGGTTATATGTGGATGACCGGGGTGTTTGTACAATTGTTTCAAACTTTATGCAAAAACGTATTCTTTTTTGGTCGGCATCCTATGCGCCTGTTTTAGGGGGGGTGCAGACGATCGTATCGCAGTTGGCGACAGGCCTGCAGAAAAGGGGATATATCGTACAGGTGCTTACCGACAGGACGCCCACAACGCTGCCGCATTTTGAAATTATCGAAAATGTACCAGTCCTCCGTTACCGTTTTTTTCACCCGGTGAGATCCATTGGCTCATTAAGGGAGGCATTGCTCGCCTGTTATAGTATTATCCTTTTCCCAGTCAGGTTTTTTCAACTGTGGCATTTTATCCGCGGATTCAGACCCGATGTGATAAACGTTCATTTCCCCGGCCAGCAGATCTGGTATATAGGCCTGCTTCAGAAATGGCTCATAAAAAATAAATGGGTGATCAGCCTGCATGGACATGATATCCTCCGCTTCTTCAAGACGGGAGAAAATAATGGTGACGTCCTGAGGAAAGGCAATTTGCCGTTGCCCGAAAGGATCAAACTAAATGTATTAAGCCGCCGTTTGCGGCATGCATACGCGGTTACGGCCTGCTCCGGTTATTTACTGAATATGGCTGGAAAAATACCGGGTCAAAAGGAATTCAATGGGCAGGTAGTATATAATGGAATTGATTTTCTCCGGTTTTCCGGGAGTAAAAGCAGGCTCATAAAAAGTGGCTATATTATCGCCCTGGGGCGGCTGGTTCATGCAAAAGGGTTTGACATGCTGGTTCAGGCATTTGCAAGATTACCCGAAACCATACAACAGCAATATCTCCTTGTAATTGCCGGAACCGGACCGGAAAAATCAACACTGGAACGGCTGGCTATTGAGACAGGCATACGGAGCAGATTGCGGCTTTATGGCAGGGCATCTCAATTGGAAGTGACGTCTTTACTGCAACATGCCGCACTGGCGGTAATCCCTTCAAGGCAGGAGCCATTCGGCATTGCCCTTCTGGAAGCGATGGCGGCAGGTTGTAAGGTAATTGCCACCAACGTTGGCGGAATGCCGGAGATCGCCGGGCATGGTAATGTTCTTCTCTGTGAACCGACAACCACGGCCCTTTCAGCAGCAATGCAAAACCTGCTTTCGGATCAAATGCCCATTCTCAACCCTGGTAACGGTACTATGAATGATATATTTACCGAGGAAACTATGTTGAAAAAATATGAGGATATATTTCTGCGCTGATATCTAAACTTGCAGGAGGCGGAGAGCCCCTGGACCATCCGGTGAACACACTGAAATTATTCCTGGCATTATTTGTACTGCTCGGCGCCTGCCTGATCGTTTTGGGGGGGCGGGTCAAATTATTATTCTGGATGGGCGTGCTGCTGATGTTTTCAAGGCAAATCGACTTTCCTTATTTCGGCGATCTTGAACCAAGTACAATTATTCTCTGCGTTACCGCGCTATTGATGCTTCCTGAGATTTCCAGGTATCTTATCCGACATTATCCGTTGCAGCTATTGGCGCTGGGGGTTGGTTTGCTGATGACATTTCAGCCTGGCAATCAGGTGCAGAGCGCCTGGATATGGTCGTTTACATTGTTTTCTGTCTACATGATGTGTGCGTTGGCCTATTTGTTCATCAAAACGGTGGCGGATCTGGAAAGGCTGTCTACTATTTTTATAGTTATCTGCGTTGTAATTGCTACGACAGCGGTAATGGCTTATGCCGGCTTCGCCGATGGGGTCATTATACTTTCGGACAACACTCCCTTGAATCCGGATGACGATGCAGTTGTTTATAGCCGCACTTATGGCATATCTTATTCCAATACTGTAAATGGGTTTACGCCTATTTCGCTTATTTTCTTATACTCCAAAAAATGGCCGAAAGCAATCAAAGTTATCCTGTTTGCCGTCATTGCCGCCAGTGTATTTATTTCATTAAAGCGACTGGCTTATATATCCCTCATCCTATCGCTCCTGTACATCATTTTCCGGGAAGGAAAAAGGCCGCAATGGAAATTACTGCTGCTTTTCTCTCTGTTGACTGCATCCGGAATATTCTTTTTCGGCCATACCATTGTCGAACGCTTCCAGGATACAGGTAATGCATTATCGGGAGAACAGTCACCCGACAATACCAGGACCATCCTGATTGAATACGGCTGGAAACAGTTCATGAAATCGCCTTTTTTGGGATCCGGCAGCGGCAGGGTTATCTACGTACACAATGGTTATTTGGAAATACTTGTCAACCTGGGCCTGATGGGACTGCTAATTCTGGTCCCCTGGGTGTATAAGCCGATGCGATCCTTCTTCCGACACCATCATTACAGGCAACGGGACTGGGCGGCAGGCTGTCTCATTTACCTGGTTACGCTTTTTCTCTTTGAAGCAGTCCTGAACCGGCTTGACCTGTTCTGGATATTCGGGTTGCTGCTTGCAGGGTTCGAATGCGCCAGGCGACTTGAAGAGGTGGGAGATAAAAACAAAGCTATATGGAGAAAAGACAAATTGGCCTTACAGTGATCATCCCGACGTACAATGCGGCCGATTACCTCGACCGCTTGCTGAAAATTGTCGTACCCTGGGCCGATGAAGTGATCGTATGTGATTCTTTCAGCACCGATAATACACCGGAGATCGCATTTTCAAACAATGCCATGGTATTCCAGCACAAATACATCAATTCCGCTAGTCAGAAGAACTGGATCATCCCGCAAGCATCTCATCCCTGGGTCTTTATTATTGATTCGGACGAATTGCCAGAGCCCGGATTGTTGAAGGAGATCGATGCGTTTTTGGGTAATGTGCCGGATGATGTGCAGATGGCCTTTATGCCGAGAAAGAATATGATCTGGGGCGAATTGCCGGGCAAGGGGGTCAATTATCCTGATTACCAAGCGAGGTTATTCCATAGGAATTATGGCAGGTACCCCGATAAGGAAGTGCACGCTCAGCTGGAAGTACCGGGCAGGCACATTTATCTCAATAACGCACTTATTCATGATGACTTCAAGACCATCCACACGTGGTGGTTGCGAAACGACCGTTATTTCAGGTATGAGCTGAAAGAATTGCTGAAACAACGGAAGAAATGGAGCTTCAGGCTGCAATATATAAAGCCGGTGTATGTTTTTTTGAAAGTATATTTTCGGAACAGAATGTTCCTGCATGGATTCAAAGGTTTATTTGTATCCTTCCATTGGGCGGTGTATTACTTTTTTGTGGGGGCATACCTGTATGAATATGAACACAAAAACCCTGCTGATCCTTACTGATGGCGATTTTGTTGGAGGAGCCGAGACCAACTACACCTTCATTCTTCCAATCCTGAAAGAACATGGATGGCGGCCGGTCTTCGTCACTTCGGGTGATAAAAATATCAGTGAATACTTCAGCCGGCAGCAATTGCAGGTAGAGGTATTCCCGGGGTTCAGCAAATATTTTTCTTTTACGGTAAATGGCAGGGTATCGCTGGTCAACATCTTTCGTACCTGGCTGTCATTGAGGAAAAACCGGATAGTATTGAAGGGACTGTTTAAAAAATACCAGCCATTGGTCATTGTTTCCAATTCAATGGTGTCGCATTGGCTGCTATCAGCCGTCGGAAGCGGCGTTTCCTGCAAAAGAATAATGCACCTCCATGATATCATTGATACCCGCAAGGTCTTCGGCTTATATGGAAGGGGGCTCAACCATATTGCCAGTAAAATGGACTCGATTATTGTAGTATCGGATGCTGTCAAAGAAAGACTATCATCCAGCTTGGGCTACAAAGCCGTAAAAATTTATAACCCGATGAAGGCAACCGGCTTACCGTCTAAGCCACTCTCAAAGCCGATGCGGATCGGTATGTTCGCCCGTTATACGGAATGGAAGGGACACTGGGATTTCCTTTATCTGGCCAAAGCGCTATCAGGCCCTGAGTATGAATTCGTCAGTTATGGGAATACCACGGGAAATGAAGCTTATTTCCGGCGACTGCAGGCGTTTGCCAGTTCCCTGCCCAATGCTTCCCATATTCATTTGAACGGGTTCTGTTATAATGTAACAGCGGAAATGGCCAAATGTGATCTTATCCTGCAGTTATCTATACTTCCCGAGCCCTTCTCCAGGATTATGATAGAATCGAATGCCTGCAGGGTGCCTGTTTATGCCTATGATGGAGGCGGAGTGCAGGAATTGTTCCGCGAATTATCCCTGGCGGGGCTGTTAATACCCCAGGGTGATCTGCACGCGATGATCGACGCCATAAAAAGCGCCGATAAAAGAACATTTGTTTTTCCTGATCTGAGGGAAATAAGCCCGGACAACTATTTTGCCCGGTTTGAAAAAGTACTTGTCGGATAACCCTTTACTTTTAAAATGTGGCTGTCAAACGAATTCTATTTGTACACAATGCCATGACTTCCTTTGTTCGCATTGACATGGATATATTGTCCCGTCATTACGAAGTGGAGGAGCTGTATCTTCGGAGGAGATACAGGCTGAACCCGTTTGCAATTTGGAGAGCCGTATCCCGGAATGATCTGGTATTCGCATGGTTTGCATCCTGGCATAGCCTGCTGCCTGTCTGTTTTGCATCTTTGCAGCACACCCATTCGGTCTTGATCACGGGTGGTTATGATACCGCCAATGTTCCCCTGGCAGGTTACGGCAACCAGCGAAACGGCTGGAAGAGAATAATCACCAACTTCCTGTTGCATAGAGCAAGCCGTCTTATATGCAATTCCAATTATGCCAGCAAGGAAGCAGTTGAGAGGGCTCGCATTACGCCTGAGAAAATAAGTATGGTTTATCATGGAATACCTGACCGGCATTTTCCGGATACGCCCAAAAAAAAAATGGCGTTGAATGTTGGAAATGTGCTTAAAGAAAACCTTAAGCGCAAGGGGATTGAACCTTTCCTGGCCGCAGGCGCCCTGCTCCCTTCTTACCTGTTTATACAGGTGGGGCAATGGAAAGATGACAGCCATCAGCTATTGAAGAGATACCTTGGCGCCAACGTCGAGCTGAGGGGATTTGTGAGCGAAGAAGAGCTAAACACCTTGTTTTCAGAAAGCCGGGTATATATTCAGCCCTCCCTCCACGAGGCATTTGGCCTGAGCGTGGTGGAGGCCATGCAGGCAGGGTGCATACCGCTGGTTTCCCGTTATGGGGCTTTGCCGGAGGTAGTGGGCGAGTTCGGCATCTTGCTGGACGATACGAGTCCCGAAGCCATTGTAAGGGGGATCAGCGAGGCGGAAAATTGCAGGCACGAGCCTTCCGATATCCGGCAGTTTGTATTGAATAAGTACACTATTGCCTCCAGGGAGGAGGGTTTGTTAAAATGCATTGGCCAGCTTGCTTCATCCAAATAATGGACAGCGTAAAGGCATCGCCGCAATCAAAGTAATCGTATGATTTCAGTTATTTGTCCTGTTTATAACGAAGAAAAATACATCGGGAAGGTGTTGGATTTCTTTATCAAGGCGGCTCCCCGGGCGAAGGAGATCATACTTGTCGACGGGGGGTCTACGGATAACACCCGGCAGGTAGTGCGTTATTGGCAGGAACAATATGAAGGTATCCGCTTATTGGATAATCCGAACCGTTATGTCCCTTTTGCGTTAAACAAGGCCATTGCCGCGGCAAACGGAGAGGTGATCATAAGACTGGATGCACATTCCGAATATGCGCCCGACTATTTCGAAAAGGTGCTGGAAGCTTTCCGGAAATCGGCGGCCCCTATCGTGGGCGGGCCGATCCGGGCGGGGGGATCCACCGATTTTCAAAAAGCAGTTTCATATGCCACTGCCACTGTATTTGGTATCGGGAACAGCGGATTTCATTTTGAAGGGTATGAAGGGTATAGCGATACGGTATACCTGGGAGCCTGGAAAAGGAATGTTTTTAACCAAATAGGGCTGTTTGACGAAGCCATGCTGCGTAACCAGGATGACGAATTTCATTACCGTGCATGTAAATCCGGGCTGAAAATTTATCAAGACCCCGCTATCCGGTCATTGTATTTTCCCAGGACCAGCTACAAGAAATTATTCCGCCAATACTATGAATATGGTTTATTCAAACCGCTGGTTTTAAAGAAAGTGAAGCGGGGATTTCGGTGGCGCCATATTATCCCGTCCTGTTTTGTACTCTACGTATTCTCACTTCCTTTAGTATTTGCTTATCCGGGATGGGCAGTCTTCCTGCTGGTATACCTGCTCCTTGACATATTCTTTGTATTGAGATCCAAGCGGTCGGGCACTGTTATGGTACATATCCTTCTGGTATATCCCATCCTTCACCTGGCTTATGGCATGGGTTTTATAGGGGGGCTGAAAAAAATATTATGAACATACCTTTTTCTCCACCTTTCATCGATGAGGCTGTATTGAAGGAGGTGACTGAAACACTTCGCAGTGGGTGGATCACTTCCGGTCCCAGGGTAAAAGAGTTGGAATCATTGATGAGAACTTATACGGGGATGCCCGAATGTATCTGCGTCAATTCCTGGACCTCGGGTGCGCAACTTGTATTAAAATGGTGGGGCGTAGGCCCGGGTGACGAAGTGATCATTCCCGCTTATACTTATGCCGCCACCGCGCTGGTAGTATTGCGTACCGGTGCGACACCGGTAATGGTGGATGTAGATGAGGACTTTGTCATGGATCCCCTGATGCTGAGAAGAGTTGTCACCACCAGGACCAAGGTCATCATCCCGGTGGATTTTGCAGGATTGCCCTGTGACTATGTATCCATTCGCAACATGCTGCATGAGTCCACCATCCGGGCTTTGTTCGTTCCCGCCAATAGCCGCCAGGAGCAGTTAGGCAGGCCATTGCTCCTGGCCGATGCTGCCCATTCGCTGGGTGCCCTGTATCATGACGGCCCTGCAGGCCTGCAAGCCGACATTGCCGTATATTCATTCCATGCGGTTAAGAACGTCACGACGGCGGAAGGTGGCGTTATCGGCCTGTCCCTTCCTCCCCCGTATGACAACAGTGAGCTCTACAGGTGGATGAAATTGAACAGCCTTAACGGGCAGACAAAGGATGCGTATGAAAAAAAACAGGGTGATCAATGGCGGTACGATATTGTCAGCGAAGGCATGAAGATCAATATGCCTGATATTTGTGCCGCTGTTGGCGTCGCGCAATTAAGAAAATACGGAACTGACCTGCTGCCCCGGCGGAAAAAAATAGCGGAACTTTACACGGAGGCGCTTGGGACCGACTCCTGGGCAAGGATGCCTACCTTAAGAACGGCGGACAAAGAATCATCTTATCATATTTTCCCATTGCGGATCAGCAATATAACCGAATTCCAACGTGATGCAATGATAGATTTCATCTATAAAAAGGGGGTTTCTGTCAACGTGCATTTTATTCCTTTGCCGATGCTAACCCTTTTCCATAACAAGGGTTACCGGGTTTCCGATTTCCCCGTTTCCTACGCGAACTTTGCTACTGAGATCTCCCTGCCCATTTATCCTCAATTAAGCGATGCCGAGGTCGAATACATTGTATACGCGGCAAAGCAGGCATATTACAACATCATTCAATGCGACGTCTGTTCGACTTCCTGATCGCAGCGACTGGTATTATGTTGTTAAGTCCGGTTCTCCTACTGCTGGCATTACTGGTAAGCGTGGATTCAAAGGGCGGTTTTCTATTCCGGCAGTGGCGGGTAGGGAAGGGCGGGAAGGACTTTTTGCTTTTGAAATTCCGAACAATGTATAGACACCCGGCCGGAAATCGACAGATTACGGTAAGTAACAAGGACCCCCTGATTACTTCTATGGGCGTCTTCCTGAGAAGATATAAGCTGGATGAATTACCCCAGTTATTCAATGTGCTCAAAGGGGATATGAGCATGGTAGGGCCGCGGCCGGAAGTAAGAAAATATGTTGACCTGTATACCGTCCACCAGCGGCAGATCTTAAAAATAAAACCGGGCATTACGGATATCGCCTCGCTTATTTTCGATAACGAAAGCCGCATGCTGGAAAAGGTGGCCGACCCGGAAACCTTCTATATCAAGAGGATAATGCCCTTGAAAATACGGTTTAACAAGGTATATATGCTCAATATTTCCCTCCGGAAATATTTTTCCATAATCGGCTGGTCTTTGTTGCGTGTGTCGCATATAACCGTTGCCAGGTTGCGGAAAAGCGAAATGCTCTGCAGGGAATGGTTGTATAATAGAAGTATATGAGAACGAAGTTGCTGCGTACTATTGCCCCGAGGTGGATTATTTTCAGCATTGAACAAATGCTCATCTTCCTGTCATTTGTCCTGTCGGTTTTTACCATAAAACACCTCCAGCTAAATATACACCTGCTGCTTTCATTCAAAGGAGCCTTGATGGTAAATATGACCATGAGCTGCGGCTTTGCGTTCTATTTTAAGACCTATTGCGGCATTATCCGTTATTCTGAGATAAAGGACATACTTCGGGTAATTGTTTTTGCCTTATCTCATTTAACGGCATGGGTGGTATTGTTACTAATCTGGGCCAACATGCGTTTCTTTAAAGTGATATCACCGGCGTTCCTCTTTGTAAATCTATCTGTCATGTGCACGCATCTGATAGGTTTCCGCCTGCTGGTAAAAGAGGTTTACCGCAACGGGGAGCGCGAAGCCGGAAAAGCAAACCGGAATGTGATCATATACGGAGCCGATACTTTGGCCATTGCCGCCAAAAAAGCTATAGAAATCGATAGCGCAAACCCGCTGAAAGTAGTGGCGTTCCTTGATGATGATGCAGACATGATCTATAAAACGCTGGATAGAGTGGTTATCTTTCCATGTGACAGCAGAGCATTGGATAAGTTGTTGGGGGAGAAAAAAGTACAGGAACTGATTATTGCCAGACCCGATCTGCGACCGGAAAAAAAGTTGATGCTGTCAGAGATCTGCGGCAGCAGATCGGTAAAAATAACCACCCTGCCGCCGTTGGAGCTATGGAAAAATGGTGGTTTCCGGGTAAACCAGCTGCGGGAGCTTACGATTGAATCGCTGCTTGAACGTGAAGAGATCAGTTTTCAGAATGAAAAGACCGATTTGTGCTTCAGCAACAGCGTAGTGCTCGTTTCCGGAGCGGCAGGCTCTATTGGAAGTGAACTGTGCCGGCAGCTTTGCCGGTATTATATCCAGCGGATTATTTTGCTGGATCAGTCGGAATCTGGTTTGCACGATCTTGAATTCGAATTACACAACAGTAATGAGCGTGTCGATCTCTGTATCGAACTGGCATCGGTGAGGGACAGGAAAAGGATGGAGGAAATAGTCGCCCGGTACAAGCCGGATTATTTATTTCATGCGGCGGCATACAAGCATGTGCCTATAATGGAGTATTTTCCTGCCGAAGCGGTTCTCACCAATGTCATGGGAACGTTTAACCTGGCAGATATTTCGGTGAGGTACAACGTCCGGAAATTTGTTATGATCTCCACCGATAAGGCTGTAAATCCTACCAATATTATGGGCGCCACCAAGCGAATAGCAGAAATGTATATTCAGTCGCTATCGGAGCAGCAGCATGCCACCCAGTTTATTACCACCCGGTTCGGGAATGTATTGGGATCCAATGGCTCGGTCGTGCCTTTGTTTAAGAAGCAGATATTAAAGGGTGGGCCGGTAACCATCACGCATCCGGATATAACCCGTTATTTTATGACCATTCCCGAAGCGAGCAGGCTGGTACTGGAAGCCTGCGTGATGGGAAATGGCGGCGAGATTTTTGTATTCGATATGGGAAATCCCATCCGGATACTTGACCTGGCTAAGAAGATGATAGAACTCTCCGGGTTCATCCCTGATAAAGAAATTGCCATTGAATTCACCAATCTGCGGCCCGGGGAAAAAATGCATGAAGAATTATTTAAAGAGTCGGAGCAACTGATACCTACTTATCACCCCAAGATCATGCTTGCAAAGCGATGCCTCGTCGATTACGAAATTTTCAAAGCGCAGCTTGATATTTTGATGGAAAGCGTGCTACAGCAACAGGGCGGCAATATCCGACAACTGATCCGTTCAATACTCCCCGAATATGAAGAGCAGACGCTGTGATTAGCGGATAACTTCTCCAAGTAAATCACAGGAATAACGACACGTTGTCGTTATTTTTTAATGATCTTCAGTACGTGTACATCGCTGTCCCCCATTATCTGCAGATGATAAACTCCTGCCGGCAACTGTCCCATCGGTATCGTCACCGCGCCATTCAGCGCACCCGTCGTCTGCCATACGACCATTCCGCTGATGCTCAGCAAGGTTAGCTTCTTCACCACCGAACCGGCGGGGATCCTCAGCGTCGCAGACGAGCTGGTCGGGTTCGGGCTCACCGAGAAGATTTCCGGCGCAGCCGACCTCAGCACGACGATCTTGCTGTAGCTGAATTTTCCATCGATATCCTCCTGTTTGACACGGAAAGAATAGGTGCCGGCGGCCGGCAGGGGCACGATACAACTATACGAGGTCGTTAACCCGCTGTTGCCAGACCCCGTCGTACATCCGTCCGCAAAGCTGCCGCCATCCGCACTGTACTGAACCGTATACCCCCTCACATTCTTTTCTTCCGTCACCGTCCAGCCGATAGTCGCTGCGTTGAGCGCAGTAAGCTTGCCCTGGACGTCCAGCCATTTCAGCGGCAGCGGCACCACGCCTTTAGTGATAAAAAAATTGCTGAAACCTTTTGCAATGAACTCGATATAATAACCACCGTCGATGGCGCCCCATCCCGTGAGAGGAAGCATTTTTTCATTGCCTGTCGGCGTATAGGCCGATGGAGCAGTGGCGCCGGCACTTGGTTGGTCGATAATGCCAAGATCGCCCGGATTCCTGATACCAGGATCAGCCGTCTTCAGCGCATCGAACATCGCCTGCGGAATATAGAATCGCATGGGGATATTGCCACTACCATTGGGGTTGTTATCCACCGTGATCGTAAAGTTGCGGTTGAGATAGGGTATGCCATTGGTAAGGCGGACCGCGCTGGCCCACTCGTAGGTGCTTACCTTTACAAAACCCAGCGGATAGTTGTCCTTCAGCGACACTATCGGTGTAGTAACGTTATTACTGCCGCCGAAGTTAAAGACCAGTCCGTCTATCGTCGTCCAGACATTCGTGCCGCCTGTAAGGTAGGCGGGTATGCTTGAGGAACCGGAGGTGGTGAGCAGCGATAGCGTCTGCAGCGGAGGCTCATAGGCCGCCGTAAAGACATCCGAGATCCGCTCCATAAAGATATTCCTCGAAGTATTGACGTCGTCGTATCGCAGCGCATCCCAGGCGATCAGTCCTTTCCCATCATTGCTAAGCACGGCCATGGGATCCTGGCTGCCCAGCTCGCGGCGGGCCCAGTAACCGCTGCTGATGGCCTTACCCATCGAGCCCCAGCTGAGGATGCCACCTTCTTCGATCGGGCTCACTCTGGCCGACCGCGATCCCTCCATGACATAGAACAGGGCGTGCCCATTGTTGTCGTCGGTAGCGATGGCAGGCGTATTATAAGTTACCGCCGAGGTGTAGCCTCCGGTGGGGATCTCCTGGCCGATCTTAACCCCCAGCTTATCAGCCGTGTTGATCACAAAAGTATATTTCTTCGTGCCCGCGCTTACCAGCTTCAGTTCCTGAAGGTATACGCTGTAGGTGCCTGCATCCGGGCCCATGACAGTCGTCCATACCTTATTGCCTGATCCCGCCAGCCAATAGTTTTCAGGCTGCCTGTCCAGCGTATGACCGATCAGGGTGTCGGGTCCGGCGAGCAGGGTATCCGTCGGAATCGCATTGTCCGGAAGGATGGGCCGGTACGCCATGTAAGGATGATCCAGATCGGTGCACAGTTCATAGGGAATGCTGTCATAGATCTCGTTCAGCCGGTAATAACCATGCAAGTGATAGTTGCTGATGACGCCTTTGCTGTCCTGCCATCTTTCGGACGTGGATATCAGCTCGGCATTGATGTTCCCGCCCGTTGACAGGATCACGCCCTGCGGCCTGTCGACAAAAAATCTGGGATTATCGCTATTGAGGGGCACGAAGCCCAAACCATTGTTCTCGATCTTTGTATTGGTGTAGACGATGGTAGTATTCGGATTGTTGGCAGGATGACAGGAGACGGTATACGAGTAGGTTGTAAAGTTATACATCTGTACGACACTGTCCTTCTTATAATCCTTTTCGAAAATAGTCGTCGTTGCGGGGTCCGTACCACCCAACCGTTTGCGCACCGTGGTATGGCAGTCCTTCTTCACGCGGGCCAGCCGGTTGTATCCCAGGTACATCTCGTTGGGCCCGGTAGTGAGGGCCATCACGACGTTGCAGCCGCCCTGCTGATCGGGATAGAGCATGAAGGACTGTACGGCGGCATGATAATCGTAGCTCACCTTAAACTGGCTGCCGCATTCGGTGTTCACCACCTCCTCCTTACCATATTCGTTCATCTTCCCGCCGCCATAGGATTTCAGCGTGCCTCCTTCGTCCTTATAGCAAAAGACGAGCAGATCGTTCGGGCCGCCTTGAAATTCGAAATAGCCGATAAAAAAACCTCCCCTGCCATCGGGCGCCATTTGGGGATTACCATACTGTATACTGGCGGGTGGGGCCAGGATCGCTCCGGCATCCCCGAATACACGGGATCCATCGGCATGCAGATGTTGCGCCGCCACGCCGTTACCATTATGATTACCTGACAGCACCAGGTAGTTCCAGCAGACATATAGCCCTCCCGATCCGTCCGGCGCGGCAAGACTATATTTACGCCAATCGAAATTCTGCGCGTCATGAAAGATCTCGTCGTTCGCACTCGAGGCTACCGGCACCCCGTCGACAGCCCAAAGCCGCTTGCCGTCCTTGTCGAATTTCTGGGCATAGATATCCGTCCCGTTCGCACGTGTACGTTGATCCTCCCAGACGAGGAAATATCCGCCATCCTCACTTTTGACGACGATCGTATGCTGCTGGTTATCGGCGGCTATGCACACCGGCATATGCAGACTGTCGTTGAATTTGTTGGAATTGTCAAGCCACTGGGCAAAGGAAGAGGTGCTCGCAAACAGAACTAGCGATAAGGCAAGCGTAAAAAGTTTCATAATAGGTCAAATTGTTGGTTCTGGAAAAAAACCGCCGGTATCTGGAAACGCGCGGCAACGTAAAATTGCGCTTTTACGTACAGCCAAAACTGACGAATGAGCAATTCACATGACCCGATGAGCGGATGGTAGCCGGGCGATATATATTACCCGGCAGCGCTGTTCCTAAGAAGGTTGACACCCACATAGTAACACAACATGATCGGCACGGCAGGGATCATGAACGGATAATAAGGGAATCCAGAAAAGGCGCTGGCGCCGGGATATAAAGGAAAGAGCAGAATAGAGACAATGGCAACGATGCTGAACGTGATGTATATACCTGCCGGTACACGTCTGAAGATCTTTGTCTGCCGCAGAGAGCTGGCGAACATGGCGACAGAAAAATACGTGAGCAGCACCTGTCCGATGGTGATGATCCAGATCTGTTGCGCGGCAGGCGCATACCACTCCTGCGGTTTGCTGCCAATGCCATTGGCGATCTTTATCTTAAATGCTTGCAGGGCAAAGCTATGCCAGAAAGAGGTGTTGATAAAGAACAATGGAATAGCAATGACAATGGCGGTATAGCCCAATTGCGTATATAGTTTTTCTCCTTTCTCCTGCAGGACGAGCTTGATAAGGGAAAGTCCCAGTGCGACCAGTATACCGTCTGCCAGCAGGATATCAAACCGGGCCTTTTGTTCGGTGGCCGTATCTACCCATTCCTGTATCGTACCGGGAGGCGCCCCCATTCCAAACAATATCGACAGCAGACAAATGGTCAGGATCAGTAAGCAACTGCCATAAGCCAGGTATCTTCTTTCCTTTTCCACTGCACGGAAAGCCTTTGACCCCAGCGCCCAAACGGCCCAGACCATGATACAAAAATTCAGCAGCCAGATGGGAATATAGAGCTTGTACGTGATGTGTCCCAGGGCAAATGCGAAAATAAAGGTCAGAACAGGAATGCAGCAGAGATAGATGTAGCCAAAGGTTTTGGCGAGGGGTCTTATAGCCATATTTTATTATTTTTTTCAATCCGGAACTCTTGTCGCCTGCACAGGTATCTGCCGGGGACAGCGATATTCAGGCAGAAGGAGAAAAGGAAGCATATAAATCTGAGACCAGGTCCGTGGAACATTTTTAAATTTACTCTTATTTTCCCATCCTATTAGTTTGACGGATAGCGGAATAACCGGCCATTGAGCCGTTGACAGGAACTATTTAGCCGTTGACATCGCGCGAAGATGTCTCTCTCATAAATATGCCCATGGCATATCTACACAGCTAACCGGCGGCCCGGCCAATTCCGATTGCCCGGCCAATGCGAAACGGATGGCAGAATCAATCAGCAGGGTGTTTCACAGCAATAATAACCCCTGTAGACCAGTGGAGTTTAGAGATTAGCAGATCGTTTCTGTCTTCGAGTATTTTTACCAGCGCTGTAACCTTTTCATGGTGCCCGTCGGGCCAGTTTTCCTGGGGCAGCATGTCATCTACAATGTATAGGGCTGCAGGATTAAGCATATTCAGCACTTCTTCCAGCATCAGATACTTGCCGTGCCAGGTATCAGCAAATATAAAATCGAATTTGAGCTCCTTATTTTGTTCGATCCAGCGGGCGCCATCCGACTCTGCTAATTTTAATCTGTGGTCATTGCCCAGGTACTGCTTCGCTATTTGTAACGCTGCAGGGTCGTTATCAACAGAGATCAGTGTAGCTGAAGCATTCATCCCATCCAGGATCCAGGAAGTTGACAGACCGGTGCCGGTGCCCAATTCCAGGAATTTACCGCCAGGTTTCGAAGCGGCCAGTGTTTTTAATAAAGAGCACACGTTAACATCTGAAGCCATTGTAAAGCCTGATTTCCTGGTGGCCTGATCTATAAGCGCGTAAGATGCAGGGTATCGTTGAGTTGCATTTCCAGTCATAAAGTAAAAATAAGGGATATCTATTAACCTACGGCTCAGGCAGGCAATGTTTCCGTATCTTCAGGCTTTAACTCAACCTTTATATGATCAAATATTTAAAAAGTCTCCCTATTCTTTTGATGCTTGGTTGCTCCCATTCCCGCAATACTGCAACAACCAATGAATGGATAAAACTATTCAACGGAAAAGACATCAATGACTGGGTAGTTAAAATCCATCATCATGAGGCCGGTGACAATTTCGGCAATACCTTTCGGGTTGAAAATGGTATGGTTAAAGTGAGATATGATCAATATGGCGATTTCAACAACCAGTTTGGCCATCTCTTTTATAAAACTCCCTTTTCTCATTTTCACCTGAAATTTGATTACCGCTTTGTCGGCGATTGGCGAACGGACGCGCCTTCCTATACGAATATGAACAGCGGCATGATGTTTCACTCACAAGACCCCTACTCTATCCGAAAAGAACAGGACTGGCCCATCTCCATTGAAATGCAGTTATTGGGAGGGCTTGGTGATGGCAAGCCCCGCCCAACCGGCAATATGTGTTCACCCGGAACGGATATTGTGTATAATGGGAAAAAGTTCGATGAACATTGTCTAAACTCCAGCTCGAAAACCTACGAAAAAAACGTCTGGGTTCATGCAGAACTGATCGTGCTGGGTGATTCGCTGGTAACCCATATCATTAACGGCGACACCGTCCTGCAATACAGCAAGCCTTCCATGGGTGGAGGCGTAGTAACGGGATATGACAGCACCGTTTTTCAACCGGGTAAACCGCTTACATCTGGCTATATCGCGTTGCAAAGTGAAGGGCAACCGATAGATTTTAAAAATATACAATTGAAGAAATTACGATAACCAGGTATATAATTTTTGTTTAAACATGTGACCCCTCGCAACATGAGCGAGGGGTATTTTTTTGGCTACAACAAAAGGCGATCCGGCTACAACTATGGTAAGGCGGTGGCGGAAGTTTGCAGTAGCAAAAAACAGAAAAATGAAATTCACTATTACTGGCTCGTTAGGGCATATCAGCAAGCCGTTGACCGAACTCCTGGTACAGCAAGGTCACTCCTTGACAGTTGTCAGCAGCAAACCCGAAAGGCAAAAAGAGATTGAAACACTAGGAGCCAAGGCAGCCATCGGCACTATGGAAGACGCCGGTTTCCTGGCTGCTGCCTTCAAAGGGGCAGATGCCGTTTATATTATGGAAGCAGCAGGTTATGGCAGCTTCTTTGACCCCAACTTTGACCTCATGGCGACCGTCAGCCGGATTGGCCGTAATTACCAACAAGCCATTCAACAATCGGGAGTTAAGCGCGTTGTCCATCTCAGCAGCATTGGCGGCCATACCGACAAAGGCAATGGTATCCTTGCGTTTCATCACGATGTAGAAAATATATTGCGGCAACTGCCGGACGATGTTAGCATTAAGTTTATGCGTCCTGTGGGCTTTTACTACAACATGTTTGCGTTTATTCCCACCATCAAAGCACAAGGCGCCATCGTTTCCAATTATGGCGGCGATGACAGGGAACCCTGGGTCTCGCCATTGGATATTGCTGCAGTTATTGCCGAAACAATACAGCAGCCTTTTGAGGGCAGGACCATCCGTTACATTGCAAGCGATGAAGTGTCCCCCAATGAAGTGGCCCATATCTTGGGCGAAGCCATAGGGAGACCAGATCTGAAATGGGTAGTCATCCCTGATGAACAATCCCTGGAGGGATTATTGGCAGCGGGGATGAACCCGCAGGTAGCCAAAGGTTTTGTAGAAATGAATGCAAGCAGGCGGGGGGGTGTATTATATGAAGATTATTACCGCCATCCGCCAACATTAGGAAGGATTAAGCTGAAAGACTTCGCCAAAGAATTTGCGACCATGTATAACAAACAATCATTATCTTAGAAAGGTGGCAGGCCAACAACCATACAGGATAAAAACCATCAGCGAATTTCATCAGCTAAGAGGGCTACCCAAACCTGAACACCCCCTGATAAGCGTGGTGAACTATACTGACATCAACCATTCCCCGGAGTATAATGTGACCAGTTGGGTATTGGATTTTTATTCCATCTCGTTAAAAAGGAATCCTGCCGTCAAAATGAAGTATGGACAACAGGAATACGATTTTGATGAAGGCATCCTGTTCTTTATGGCGCCGGGGCAAGTTTTCAGGGTGGAAGTTACCGACAGCCTGCCTGTAAGGCAATCCGGATGGATATTGCTCATCCATCCGGATTTTTTATGGAATACGCCTTTAGCCAATACCATCCGACAATACGATTACTTTGACTATTCCGTCAATGAGGCCTTGTTCCTTTCGGAAAAAGAAGAATCCACCTTGAACAGCATCGTTCAGCTTATCCGGCAGGAATACCATTCCAATATTGACAAGTTCAGCCAGAGCATTATCATTTCACAAATTGAGACTTTGCTCCAATATTCGGAAAGGTTTTACCATCGCCAGTTCATCACACGCAAAAAAGCCAGCCACCAAATCCTGGACCAGTTGGAAAAACTGTTGAATAACTATTTTAGCAGCGAAGCATTACTGGAAAAAGGCTTACCTACGGTTCAGTATATTTCCGAAAATTTAAACGTATCCCCTAGTTACCTACGTGGCATATTGAACGTACTGACGGGGCAAAGCACACAGCAACATATTCACAACAAACTCATCGAAAAAGCCAAAGAAAAGTTATCTACCACCAACTTGTCAGTCAGTGAGATCGCGTATGAGCTGGGCTTTGAGCATCCGCAGTCTTTCAGCAAACTGTTCAAGATCAAAACCAAACTTTCTCCTTTGGAGTTCAGGCAATCCTTCAACTAAAATGGCAGGGATCCGACTGGCTCCGGCTACCGGTTAATTCACTTTTTAGGATCTGTCGCTTGCAATCACCTTATAAAGTATTGATTTTCAATATTGACACAAATCCACATCGGGCAAAAATACAGCCCGGCGCTGGCCGGGGTCACTTTTCATATCCTCTTCGATACTATGTAGTTGCGAAATACCATTGCCTTGCCGGATCTATTCCGGGATTTTATTCCGGAGATTGACTTACTTCTTGTATAAATCTTTTTAAGTGTTGTAATTTTGGATCCTGGATTGATTACTTATAAAAACGATTGCATATGCCAGCTAATAATTTAAAAAAAGGCGGCCCCGGTCCTAAGATAGCCGAGGCAGACAGCTTTGAAAAAACCTATTTACAAAAGAAATTCCTCGTATCCCGACAGACAGTGGAGGAGGCGATGCGGGCAACAGGGAATAACCGGCAATTGGTGGAAGATTATCTGATAAAATATACGACGGGGAAAACGAGTATTTTGTTATAGGTGTAAGATTAAGAGGTCGTCCCAATAGTAAAAGGGACGACTTTTTTGTGCCCCCTATCCATTGACACCATTTCTACAAGGGTCCCTAAACAGTTGAAATACTTGTTCTTTTGTTGTATTTTGGCGGCACCAATCAGGTCTATATGAAATATTTGCTGTTATTTTCTTTTCTCCTCCCTTTGCTGGCATCCGGACAGATTAAGATGAATGAATTGATCACCAAACGCGGCCTCGCCTATGAAATGGCGGGCAGGGCCCCCTTTACCGGGAAAGCCTACGTCTATTTTCCCAATGGGGATACCCAAACCGTCGTCACCTACAAGGACGGCATCCCAGACGGAGAAATCGTCGGGTGGTATGCAAAGGATCTGAAGCAGGTGGAAGGCTTTGTCGATAAAGGACAAAGGACCGGGATCTGGAAATTGTATTTTGAAAGCGGAAAGATAAAAAAACAAACCAGCTACTCCCATAACGTCGAAGACGGAGAAGAGACATTCTGGTTTGAGAACGGCAACATAGAAAAAAAGGGTACTTACTCAGAAGGGAAACTACATGGGAAATACACCTGGTATTATGAGAACGGTCAAAAAAAACAGGAAGGCTTCTTCACGGACGGGAGCCAGGACAGCACCTGGCGTGAATGGTATGAGACAGGCAAACAAAAAATGACAGGACAATTCACCCAATTCGAAAAGAACGGAGATTGGACCTTTTGGGACGAGCAAGGAAATATCACCTCTAAAAAGAAGTATCAGCATGGCCTGGTAATCGTAGCAAAGGACGACTTCGACACCTACCTGGAAAAAATGGAGTACTACCTGGCGAAAAAAAATTATAATGAAGCGCTAAAGAATGTAGAGGCGGCCGAAGCAACGATTACGGCAAAAACGGATACCAACCAGGTATATATGAACCTGCAGGTCTATCACTCAAAATGTTATTCCCTCTTTTTCCATAACCGCCAGGGCGAAAAGATCCTGTTGGACGCCATTGGCCTGACGCCCGTCCAGGAACAGGTGATCCAGCATTCACACCTTGACAAGTCTCCGGCAAAGATCAACCAACTGATAAACGAGATCAACCAAAAAGAACAAGCCGGGTTTAAAGCCACCAATCATATAGCGCTGGCCTTATGCTATAATATCCTGGGAGACAGCGCCAATCTCCAACAACAACAGCAGATCGCCATGTTGAAAGGGGGGATGAAAAACTATATCATCTCCATTTCGCTGGAGCTATACAGGTTGGCCGAGGCAAGATCCAACAGCTACCAGGCACTGCAGGATGTCAACGCCCGCATCACAAAAGAAGGAGCGTCTGAAAAACTGGAATTGGAAAAAGCTTGGTACCTGATCGGAAACGAAAAATTCGAAGAGGCGCAAAAGATCATCGATAAATACCTGCAAAAAGACCCGAAGAACGTGACCGTGCTGCTATTGAAAGCAGACCTTGAAACGGCCTTCGGCAATGCCGACAAAACAAAACTATACCAGGACAAGGCGCTGGCCATCGACCCCAGCGCGCTTGCCGGTGTAAATGAATAAAGCTAACGCCGGATCATTTCCAAAATGCCTTCCTGTTCTATGATCATCATGCCATGCCGGTCGTCGGAGATGCCTTCTTTGAGCTGATATGGATATCTTGCCGTCTTGCCTTCCATGATGGTAGGCAAATAGGTGAATTGCAGATTATCCTGATCCCGCAGGGCTTCTCCCACTTCCACGATATGCGTGGAGATGATAAAGGTGCAGTTCCTGTACTCTGCAAAAGCAGCCGTCACGGACAGCGTAGCTTCATACGCATCCTTTACATTCGTGCCTTTGAACAGCTCATCGAAGATGACCACCAGCGACCGCGAGCTGGCGACCTCGTCGGCGATGAGCTTTACTCTTTGCACTTCCGCATAAAAATGGCTGTAGCCCATGGACAGATCGTCCGGCACATTGATGGAGGAATAAAGCCCTTCTCTCACCGAGAACACCATATCGTTGGCTGCTACGGGAAAACCCATATGGCCCAGGTAAAGCGCGACGCCAAAGGATTTCATAAAAGTGGACTTGCCGGCCATATTCGCGCCCGTAAGGAAGACGACATTGCGGTAACGGTCCGTGGTGATGGCATTGCCGACAGCCTTCTCCAGGGCGGGATGCCGGAGGTTCGTCGCATGGAAAATATATTCCTGTTCCGGCATCGCCTGCGCAAAGGAGAAACCCCGCTGCGCTGCCACCTTACCTACGGCAATAAACAGGTCCAGCTGATGCAAGGTGCTCAGCAGCTGCTCCATTTCTTTTTGCATGGTATAGGTCAGCAGGTGATGCACCGATGCCAGCTTTACCAACGAATTAAGATCTCCACCTCCTAAGATCCCGGCCAGTCTCGTATCATGTAAAATGGCCCTGGCGTCCAATATCTCGGAAATAAAAGGATTGCCCGGGTCCTTTACATCGAAGCCATCGACAAAGGTTCTGCACGTACGCAGAAACGTGATGGACGCCTGTATTCCTTCGCGAAGCTGGACAAACCCTTCATCTTTGGTCACCGCGAACAACACCCGCTTGCGGGCTAGATATACAAGCGTGCTTAAAAAGCTTCCCTGCCCGCCGGAGCAAAGGTAATCTTCCACCAATGCGAATGCCGAACCCTGGAAAGGGAAGACATACGGCGTCTTTGAAAAATACAGGAACAGGCCGCTGCGCCGATTGATCTCGCCGGCATTTAGCAAAGGCGTTCGGAACATTTCTTCCAGCAGCTTTTCTCCGCCCCGCGTCTGCACTTTATTAAAAAGAGAAAAAACAGAGCCCGGTTTATATTTTCCCGTGAGGTTGAGATCTTCCAGGGTCTGTTTATCTGCGAACGTGTTCATACCAGTCTGTTTTTTGTGATCTTCGGCTTTCCGCTCTTCAGCCTTTCCAGGATGCCTTCATTGTTAATGATGATCATGCCATGCCTGTCCGCGGTGATGCCTTTTTCCAGCGTATAGGTATAGACAGGCTTGGTCCCCTGCATACGGGTAGGCAGGTAGGTGAAATAGATATTGTCATGCCGCTCTTTCAGCACGTCGCCGGCCTCGATGATGTGCGTAGAGATCACGAAGATGGAATCTTTGTGACCGGCGAACGCCGACGTCAGCGCTACCGTGGCCTCATACGCGTCCTTTACATTGGTGCCCCGGAACAGCTCGTCGAAAATGACGAAGAGGCTTTTTCCAAGACTAAGCTCCCGGGCCACTTTCTTAACCCGGAGCACCTCCGCATAGAAATGGCTGGCACCGGCATTCAGGTTATCGGAGAGATTGATGGTAGTATAGATAGCATCCCGTACGGAAAAGACCATGGACGAAGCCGGCACGGGCATACCCATGTGCCCCAGGAACAGGGCGATGCCTAATGACTTCATGAATGTAGACTTACCGGCCATATTGGCGCCCGTTAGAAAGATGATATTGCTCTCCGGCGTGATGGTCAGGTCATTCGACACGGCGTTGGGCACACCGGGGTGATAAAGGCCATTTAGCTCAAGGAAGAGCCTGCCTTTCGGCAGCGCCTCTGCAAAAGCAAAGCCTCGCTGCCGTGCCACGGCGGCCACAGAAATATAGACATCGAGAACATAGATCCGCTGCAGCAGGCGGCGAACGCTGTCCCGGTGGCGGAAGCGCAGCTGAGTGTCATGCGCCGCCACCTTTTCATAGGGCAGTTTACCCTTAAAAGGCAGCTGAGACAGCCCGACAAACACCGGTTCAGCCAGCAACGTCTCCAATCCCTCCTTTTCTGCTGGTATTCCCAGATCGATGCCGCGAAGCACATGCACCACCTCGACAAGCGCCACGACGCCCTGGTGGATGGTCTTATACTGGCTATCTTCTGCGATCAGGCCCGACATCCTATCCTTCAGGCTTTGCTCTCTGCCTGTCAGCCGGCTTCGCTCGTCCTGGTTGGCCAGGTACTGCTCTATCTGGTCGAAAAGCTCCGGTCTGAGCGGAAAAGCCTGCCCCGTCCCGGAAAAATACCTGATGATGCTACTCCGCTCGTTGATGTGACGCTCATCGGACAAGGGGTAACGGAACCATTCTTCCAGTATCGCAGCGCCGCCACGGGTAGCCGTACGGTTGAACTGCTGATAAATGGATTCTTCACCGCCCTTGCCAAAAAGACGCAGGTCATCCAATGTTTGCTGATCCGTTGTAAATCGCATGTTTACTATTTTCTTTTTCTCCTGATCAAAACGACGGCGCCAATGATCACCAGGATGCCGGGCAGAACTCCCATTAACATCACTTTCAGGAAATAGAAACTGCCATCCGTCAACGTCAGGCGCCTGTCTTTCGAAGGCGGCCGGTAGCTGTCGATGGGGAATTTGCCATTCGCAAACCAGCTGAAGACGCCTGTGCTGAAGTCAAAGTTACTGTTTTGTATATTACTCCTGCCCAACTCGGAGTTACTTAAAAAGTCCGCATCACCGGATACCACTATTCGCTGCTGCTTTCCGTTAACGGTACGGGAGAGCCCCAATGCGACAACCATCGATCCCTTTTCGTCCCCTTGCTCCGGAGAGAAGGACAACCCTTTCCAGGCCCCGTTTTCCTTTGGCTTTCCATCATTTTCCGGCATGGCTGTTGCCGAAGGCCCGCCTGCGGACGCAATCATCACTGTAGCTCCACCTGAACTTGGGTCGCCCGTGGCATCCTCCGCCGCCTGGATCATATCCTCGGTGGGTTTTATTTTCTTATTCCAACCACCGCCCGCCACCGTGGCCAGTAATGTATCCACGGCAAAGCCGCTATGAGTATCATAGGTCAGCGCCGCTGCACCAAACATCGTGGTAACCAGGCTGTCGTCCTTATCATCCTGCAGCTTCCTTGTAAAGCCAGCCGCCTTCGACGACAGCAGGGGCTTGATCAGCGACGGAGAGAAATCCTTGTTTGGCTCCACCAGCATTCCCTCTTTCAACTGTACCCCCAGCTCCTTCAGGACAGGATTCAGTATCTCCTGCTTGCCCGGCTCGCCCGCTACCAGCAGATTGCCGCCTGCCGCGATATACGCCTTGATCTTTGACAAAGCCACTGTATCGAACGACACTTTGGGATCGGCGATCACCAGCGCTGTAATATCCGCAGGGATGTCCTGCTCTTTCAAAGACAGCGACATCACATCGAATCCCTGGTTGATCAGCGAATACCTGAACGTAATATCATTGGTCAGCACTTTATAATGCCTGTCACCGGCTTTGTCGATGCTGCGCTCCAGTTCTCCCGTCACAAAGGCTATCTTCGGCAAATTCGCCTGCTGCAAACGTTTGATGGCGGCGCCTGTCTCCGTCTCGGTAGGGAATACCAGCTGATCATTGAACAGCCGTAAAAATGTCATCTTATCCTTATATTTCAGCTGCATGACATACCGGCCCTGCTCACCCGACAAGTCCACCATCTTCCTGATCTCGGCCGGCGTCTTGAACAGGCTCATATTGATCTTCATCGACTTGGCATATTTCACTGCCAGCGAGTCTATAGACTGTCCCGGATTAAATTTATAGAAATTCTTATCCGCGACACTGTCATAATAGTAAACATACTTGAACTTGATGTCCGGCTTGAATCGCAGGTATTGCTCCCAGCGGGACATGTCCGCATTACGCTGATCAGGACGCCCGTACCAGAAGAAATTATCCAGCAGGTTGATATAAGAAGTGACTTCCAGCGTAGTGTCGCCCGTCTGTCTCATGATCTCCTGGCCGCTGGCCGTCAGCGTCATCGTCTTTGTGGTGGTAGCGTCATAGTATCCCGTAAACCGGGGCCGGGAAGTGAGATAACCCAATGCCAGCACACAAACGACGATCAAAGCATAGCGGCCGACCTTTACCAGGGTAGGCTTCGACTCCCGGTCCGATTGTAGCTTATAGATACAAAAGCTGAGGAACATAGTAATGATAGCCACGAAATAAAAAACGTCTTTCGTCGTGATGAGCCCCGCCAGCATAGTGTCCGCCCGGCCGGAAATAGAGAGAAAATATGTAAGGTCCCGGACAAAATCGATGTCCTGCCATATCTGCCCGACATAGCTCAGCGCAGCCAGCACCACCAGCGTGCATAACGCCGCCACTACCTGGTAAGAGGTGAGGCTGGACATGAAGAGTCCGATAGCCGCATACGTGCAGAGCAACAGGTACATCCCCAGCAACCCGGTCAACAGCATACCCGCATCGGCATTTTGTATATTGTTGACACCGCAAATGACGATGATGCCAAGTATCCCTATCAGGAAGAGATTGTACATCATCATGCAAATGAATTTGCCGAAGATGATCTCCCTGATCTTGGTGGGAGACGAATACAGCAGCTTGATGGTGCCGCTGCTGATCTCACGGCTCATCAGGCCCATGGTAAGCAAAGGCAGATACAGGTACAGCTTGTTGGACAGTGACGACCAGATGCCATACGGCGGTCCATAAACATTAGCGGTGATGAATTTTATGTATTTGACATACGCTCCGCCCATCTGCTGCTGGGTTAGAAAGTTTTCGATGGCATTGGTATATGCCAGACCTGCCTGAAAAAGGAAGGCCACCAGCAGGAACCAGGCTATAGGCGAATAAAAAAGCATGGCCAGTTCCGTCCTGGCGATCTTGAAGGTCGTTTTCATGTAAGCTTTTATTTGGAAGAGTGATTTGATAGTTGTGCAAATATTTCATCAAGTGAGCTCTTGTCCAGGTTGATCTCCCGCAGCTCCCAGCCTTTCTGGACGCTGGACTCGATGATCCTGCCGGAAATAGAAGGGTCTCCGCTGAAGTAAAGCCTGATCTGTCTTTCAGTCAAAAAATCGACTTTGGTCGCTCCAGGTATCGACAACAGCTCCGTCTCGGACGGGGGATTCTCCATCCGCATCAGCACACTGTGCGGCTCCACATAGTTATTGAAGGCATCCATGGTGTCGGCAAATACAATGCGGCCGCCCTCGATCATCTTGATCTCCTTGCAAAGCAGCTGCACTTCCGACAAAATGTGAGAGGAGAAGATCACCGCCCGGTCGGCGGCGATCTCTTTTATAAGGGCACGGACTTCGATGATCTGGTTAGGGTCAAGACCATTCGTAGGTTCATCCAGTACCACCAGTTTCGGCCGGTGCATGATGGCCTGCGCAATACCCACCCGCTGACGATAGCCGCCGGATAAATTGCGCAACAGACGATTGCTGAAATGAGCAATACCGCAGCGTTGCTTGGCATCCTCGATGGCAGGGCGGACAGTGCTCTTTTCCATTTTCCGTAGGGCGGCACAATAAACCAGGTATTCATCCACGGTGAGGTCCATATACAGGGGCGGGTTCTGGGGGAGAAAGCCTATTTCTCTTTTGGCCAGCTCCGGTTGCTCCCGGATATTGATGCCGTTGATCAGTACGGTACCTTCCGTCTGGTTCAGGGCGCCGCAGAGGATGTTCATGGTCGTCGACTTGCCGGCGCCATTGGAGCCTAGCAGACCTACGATACCGCTGGACGATATCTCGATATTGATGTCCCGTATAGCCCAGCTAGTGCTGTATTTGTGGGAGAGGTGCTCGATTTTGACAATGGAATTACTCATATAAAAGAAACATATTTAATTATAGCCTGGATTTTGCTTCAGATTAGGGTCGAGGATGATCTGGCTCCTGGGCACGGGATACAGGGCACAGAACGGTTTCCAGTTTGGCTTTTCAGCGCCCAACACCGCATCGATTGTGCCTGTCCGCTTCAGGTCGAACCAGCGGTTGCCCCATTCCGTGAACAGCTCGGTGAAACGTTCTTTCGCCACCGCTGCAAGCACTTCGTCCTTCGTGACGGCTGCGGTCCCGGCGAGGCCGGCCCTTGTCCGTACCTCATCGATGTCGTCAATTGCCTGACTTGTATTGTCCAGGTGCGCAGCGGCCTCGGCACGGATGAGATACAGGTCCGCCAGCCGGAAGACCATAAAGTCCTCTGTAGTACTACCCGGATAGTAATTCTTATACTTGTAAGGATGATAAACGTCTCTATCCACACCGCCGGTATTGACCGTTATTTTGTTGGCCCAATTCACCAGCCGCTGATCGTCGGGTTCAAATGCATTCAACAGCGAAGGGGAGAGAATATAGCTAGGCACAACCCCTGGGGCATAGGGAATGAATTGGGCAGCCTCCGCGGTGGTGGAATACGGACCAACGGCCGGTATCTGCCAGATAGCCTCCGTGCTGCCGCGCAAAAAGACATTGTTCAGGTCTGTTTCCAGTGTATATACATGCGATTCGATGATGTCGTTCGCCGCATCGAGGGCCTTCTGCCATTCCCCGCGATACAAGCGCGCCTTGGCCAGCAGGAACTCGGCCGTATAGAGGTTGGGACGGGCGTGTCCATCCGATGGATAATCCACGGCAAGGCCTTGCATGGCATCTTCCAGGTCGGAGAAAACCAGCCCATATACCGAGTCGACAGAACCACGGCCCAGCAACGTATTGGCCCTGTAGTCGGAGCTCGTTACGATAGGCACCGGACCAAAGAGATTGACCAGGTTAAAGTAATAAAGGGCACGAACAACCTTCATTTCGGATTTCACCCGTCTTTTAAGGGTGGCGGAGAGCGCAGGGCTATTTTCCACCCTTTCCATGATCACGTTCACAGGATATATTCCTGTATAAGGTGAAGTCCAGCTGGTGCTCAAAACGCCATTGATGGGTGTCAGGCCGTTGTCATAGAACTGCTTCACCTCCGCATTGCTGCTGCTGCCGGCATAGACCAGCTCGTCGCCGGAAACGCCGGTTGACCATGACAGCTGACCGTCATTGAAGGTAAAACCCATGCCATAGGCGCCATAAGTGTAAACCCCCGCGACGGCGGCCATCGTGGTAGCGCTGTCGGAAAATTGTTGCGCTTCTGTGATCGCGGTAGGGGGATTGGGTGGTATTTCGATGAGCTTCTTGCAGGATACGCCCAGCAGCAGCAGACTGCCGGCGCCAATAGTATATAGAAATGATCTTCTTCTCATGATGATCGATTAGCAGTTTAAAAATTGAATGACAATCCCGCAGCGACGATACGCTGAATAGGGAAGGTGGCAAATTCGTTGAACTGTTCAGGGTCAGTCACCTTGTAATTCGTAAATGTCAGCAGGTTCTGCGCGTTCACAAACGCACGGCACTCCTTCATATGCCATCTCTTCAGCACGCCTTCCGGCAAAGCATAAGACAAGGACACCGTCTTGAGCCGCATATAGGTATCGTTGACATAGGCCCCGGAAGAGCCGGAGAAGCTGGACGAAGACTGATAAGTAAGAGTGCTGTAATTTGTAGTGAGCTTTCCGATCTGCGTTTGATCACCCGGATGCTTCCAGTAATTCAGCGCTTCGACGGGCTGGTTGTTCATGCTGAGACCTATAGCGTTGGAGCTGTAGAGGGTGGACAGCCAGCTGGGCGCCATCTGGCTGGAGAACTGGAAGAATACATACAGGCTGAGGTTCTTATACGTTAGCGTATTGCCAAAACCGCCCATGTATTTTACCTCCCTGTTGGCGATAGGCATCCTGTCTCCGCCTTCCTCCACCGTCCGGTAATCGGGGTTGGTGGTGACTTTCCCGTCTTTATCATAGTATTCAAACAGGCCGGTGGAGGGATTGATGCCTTTATACTTGTAGCCCATTACAGTAGAAACGGGCTTCCCGATGACATACTGGTTCTTGTAGGTAGAGTATTGCAGGTTGGGAAAATCCACCAGCTTGTTCCGGTTGAACGTGATATTGAAATTCGTGTTCCAGGTGAAATCCTTTGTCTTGATATTGGTAGAATTGAGTGAGAATTCCCAACCAGTGTTCTGGATGACGGCCATTACGTTCTGTATCACGGAGGGGAATCCAACATGCCCGGGCAGGGGATAGGCTGACAGCTGATTGCCTTCCCGCTCACGATACCAGGTGGCGTTCAGCAGCACCCTGTCATGGAAGAAGCCCAGGTCCATGGCGATATTCAGCGACTTTTTCAGGGCCCAGCTGTAGTTCGGGTTGTACAGGTTCTGTGGGAAATTGGGCACGACTCCCTGGAAGGGAGGTGTGCTGGAATAGCCCGCCGTCCACAAAGGCTGGTAATTATAAGGCGCGATACCGTCCGAACCGGTGGTCCCATAGCTGCCGGACAGCTTGCCAAAGCTCCATACGGGCTTCAGCGATTTGAATGGCATCTCTTCAGAAAAGATCCAACCTGCACCTACTGATCCGAAACTGCCAAACTGGTTACCGGGACCAAAATTGCTCGAGCCATCCCTTCTCCCTGCCAGGCTAAGAATATACTTCTGGTCATAGATATACTTGATACGCGCAAATGCGGCTGCGTATTTATACAGGCTCATATCCTGCCAGTTATAGGTGGATGCAGCGCCGTTGATAGACCCCATCAGGTTGTCATTGGCATAATTATATCCCGTCAATGAATTTTTTTCAGAAAGGCTCTTCTTATACGTGGCGCCTGCCAGGACGGAAAGCATGCCCCTGCCGAGCCTGTTCGAGTAGTCCAGCTGTGGTTCCACGTTAATGGTTTGAAAAGTACTGCTGTTGAATTCGGCTGATGTATATACATACAGGGGACTCTGGGACTTTGCAGGGTTTTCGGTGTGATCATATGACGTAAAACGGCTATAACCCATATTGAGGGAAAAATTCAGGGAAGAAAAGATCTTATAGCCGACGCGAAGCGTGCTGTTCAGGTTATGGCCTTGCACCCACATGGGCTTTAGGAGATTCGAATAGAATTGCAGTTGGGTCAGATCATAACCCTTATAGTTCCATACCAGGTTGCCTGCCGAATCCAGCAGATCGGGTGTATTGGGTGGGGAGACGATCCGTTGGGCACCGGGAAAACCGGTGGTATAATTCCTGGTATAGCTATAATCCATACCGAACTCTACTGTCAGATGGTTGTCTGCAGAGGTATGACGCATATTGGTATGTAAAGACAATCGCTGGTCATAAAAGTCGCCGGGGAAATTGAAGTTGGACCGGGTATAGCCAGCGGATATCATGAACACATCCGTGTAACTTCCGCCCGAAAGACTCGCGTGTACGTCCGTGTTGGTGGATGTCTTTCCAAAGATCAACTTTGGCCAGTCGGTATACTTGTTCTGATCAAACAGCGTAAGGTCCGGTGCGTACGCCTGGTCATACGGGTCACTGCTGGGCGTTAGACCATCGGCGGCAAAGGCGTCTTTCCGCATCTGCAGGTACTGCTGCGTATTCATGAATTTGATCTTCCGCGCATTGGTGTTAAAGCTGCTATTGACATTCAGGTTGAAGACAGCCTTACCCGGTTTGCCTTTCTTGGTCGTGATCAGGATCACACCGTTCGAGCCTTGTGTTCCATAGATGGAGGTGGCATCCGCATCTTTCAGGATGCTGATGGACTCTATATCGGCCGGATTGATACCGTTGAAGGGACTAAGCCCTCCGTTCTGGTTGATACCGCCGCTGAAACTTTGAGGGTTAGCCAACGTCGCCAGCTGTGTGATACTGACGTTCTGAGGGGCAAAAGGCACACCGTCGACAAGAAAAAGCGGCTGGTCATACGGCTTGAACAGGCCGGCGTTGGAAGGGTCGCTCAGGAGGGTATTTTGACCGCGAACCTGCACCAGTACCTTGGAGCCGGGCACGCCGTTCATGGCATTGATGGCCAGACCAGCTGCCTGCCCTTGCAGCGCCAATAACACATTCGTCACCGGCTGCTTGGAGATCGTAACCGCATCCACCGTTGCGATGGACCCGACATTGTAACGCCTGGAAGTAGTGCCATACGCCTGGATGACTGTGGCGTCCAGGATGTCCAGGCTGGGCTTCAGCACGATATACATCGTCATATCGGCACTGGGGACAATCTCCTTGTCTATATATCCCGTGAAAGAGATCACCAGCGTGGCAGTGGAAGGGATGTCCTTCATCTCGAAATCACCCTTTACATTGGTCTTGGTGCCTTTGGTGGAACCTTTGATCATCACCGTGGCCCCCGACAGCGGAGCGCCCGTGCTATCAGCCACATGCCCACGTACCGTGATCGTCGGAGGCACCTTGTCCGCTTCGGTCATCACGATCACGGGCGCATTGTACTTGATCACCACTGTCCTGTCTACAATGGAAAAGGTCAGCGGTTTGCCATGCAGACAGGCAGACACTGCCTCCCAGATAGGGACATTACGCAGGTCGACATTGATATTGCCTGCCCGCTCCAAGTCCTCATACGTGTACAGGAAATTGAACCCGGTCTGCTTTTGCATCTCCTGGAAGACAGTGACCAGCGATACATTGTTCCTCGACAAGGTCACATTCTGCGAATAGCCGCTGGCGCTTAATTGCAGACAGCCCGCCAGCATGATGATAGAAAAGATTTTTGCCACGCGTGCAGTTTTGGTGAGCCATGCCCGCGATGGCCGCGGGTATTGGCAAAGAGCCTTAAAACTCATACATTTGTAATGTTTGGGTTAAACAATAAGCAGTCTTAACGTGATTGATCTATATTGAGCTATCCCAAATATTCGCCGGGGGTGTTGGTAGCACTTCCGGTTTTTTTTGACATAGCAGTTTCACAACGATCGCCAGCGATTCATAGTAAGGCGTAAGGTGCTCTAAATCGGTTCTGTTCGGATAGGTTGGTTAAGGCGCCACGACGGTGACCTTGCGGCCTTCGATGGAAAATTTGACGGCCCCTGTCATTTCAAGCATATCGAATACCCTGGAAACATTCACCTCCCTTGATATCGTGCCTCCAAAATGTTGGGTGATCGTTCCCTTATACGTGACATCTACGTCATACCAGCGGGCGATCTGCCGCATCACCGTCCCTATATCGCTTCTGTCGAAATGAAAGATCCCGTTCTTCCAGGCCATCACATTTTCGATATTTATGTCGTTGACGATGTCGATCTTTCCCTGATTATTACACAGCGCCTGCTGACCCGGCTTGAGCAACCCGCCCGCCATACCCCGGTAAACACGTACGCTGCCATCCAGCAATGTAGTACGGATAGCGTCCTCATCGTCATAGGCATTGACATTGAAGCTGGTGCCTAACACCTGTACACCGAAATCGCTGCCGCTTTTTTTGACGGTAAAGGGTATGGAGGCGCTCTTTGCCACCTCGAAATAAGCTTCACCGGTGATCTCTACCATCCTGTCGTTGCCGGTGAAAGAAGTGGGAAACCTGATAGAGGACAAGGCATTCAGCCAGACACGGGTGCCATCCGCCAGCGTGAGAACGGCCTTTTTACCCCGGGGGGTAGTGAGGGTATTATAAGTGATTTGACTTGCAGGTTGCAGCTTACCGCTTGCGGCTGCATTATACGCCAGCTGGCCATTACCGGTCTTGGTAATGGCGGCATTGCCATCCATGGCCAGTTTGCCGTTGGCTGCACTATCCAGGACGATCTTCTCTCCATTAGCCAGCGTGAGGATAGCCCCATCGCTGCCAGGTGGCACATCATTGGCCTTTACAATGACGGGGGGTGCAACAGCTGCCTTCCGGCCCGGCCGGCTCAAAAAGAAATAGCCTGCGGAGACGATCAGAATAGCAGCAGCTGCCGCAGCGGTCCATTTACGCCAGGGGAGGACACGTACAGGCGTCGCATCTTCCATGCTCAGCTCATCCAGCCGGCTTTCCAGTTTTTGTGCGAATGCGGCAGACATCACCGGGTAGTTCCGGATCCTTTCCGGCACAATGGCGCACTGGTCCAATGTAGCGTGGAAGTCGGCTGCCGGCACGGACTCCAGCCACGCTGTAAGAATAGCCTCTTCCTGCGGGGACAGCGTTCCCGCGCTGTATCTTTCGATGATGGTGATGATCGTTGAATTGCTCATGCGTTGGCCTGATATATATAAAGACTGACGAGGATGAAAAAGGATACCGGGGTTGGATGAATATTTTTAAAAAAATAAGAAAAACGGCCAACCGGCCTTCTCGCGCAGGTGGCCTTTGATGAAATGGATGGCCTCGAACAATTGTTTCTTGATAGCGCCCCTGGTAGCGCCCAGTTGATCCGCTATCTCCTGGGCCGTCATCTCGTCGCGGGCATTCATCAGGAAGATCTCTTTTTTCCGGGGAGGAAGGAGATTGATGGCTTCCTGGGCTATTTCGTGGTATTCCCGGAAAATGACGGCATTATAAGTGGAATCGGTGGCTGCCTGCATGGATTGGCCCAGCTGGCGGGATAAGTTGAGCCGGCTCCTGGATTGCCGGGTCATATCGAAGACCCTGTTCCTGGCCATGCGAAAAAGGTAATCGTCGAATGAACGGATGCCGATGAGCGTCTCTTTCTTCAGCCATATCTTCAAGAAGATGTCCTGGATGATCTCTTCGGTATCTTCGTGTGAGTCAATAATAAAGGAGATGAACCGGTAAAGCCCGGCATAGTAGTGAGCGTACAGTTTTTCAAAGGCTTCCCGGCTTCCTTCCGCCGTCCTTTGTAACAAAGCCTGCTCATCAGTCAATTGGGTATATGCTGCCTTAGCCAACGGCTAAAGTTATGAAAAGCGCTCAAAAAAACAACAGGCATGTGTATGATTCCTGCCATCGAAGCTGATCCACCCCCCGTCTACAACATGATCCTAATCATATTGCATGCCATTTAAACACTTTTACTTTGCATGTAAACAAGATTTAAAAAAGATAAAATAATAGCACATGCAACCGACTACGGAAAATATTCCCGATATGACCTCGCTGGATGAGACCCTCGGTCAGATAGCGGTGAAAGATCTCAGGAAAGCGGACGTGTTTAAAAAATATGGCCTTGATTTTTGTTGCGGCGGGAAAAAGACCGTAAAAGAAGCCTGCGCGGAAAAAGGGCTCGATGTGGCTAGGATAGAGGAAGAGCTGAAACAGGCTGGCAAATCACCTTCCTCCCGTCCCCTGCCTTATAATGAATGGCCGCTGGATTTTCTCGCCGATTATATTGTAAATACCCATCACAGTTATGTAAAACAACATCTGCCGGAAATCATGGCCTATGCGGAAAAAGTAATGCAGGTCCACGGCAATCATCATCCGGAGCTGATAGTGATCCGCCGATTGGTGCAGGAAATGAATGATGAGCTGACGGCTCACCTGGCCAAGGAAGAAAATGTATTGTTCCCTTATATAAAGGCGCTTGTCGCTGCCAGAAATGGTTCACAGCCTTCGCAGGATGCAGGGTTCGGCACGGTTCAGCACCCCATCAGTCTGATGGAAAAAGAGCACGAAATGGTGGGAAGTAACCTGGCGCAGATAAGGGCGCTTTCCCGGAATTATCTGTTGCCGGAAGACGCCTGCGCCACTTACGGGTTATTATACAAGCTGCTCGATGAATTCGAAGCCGATCTTCATGTGCATGTACATCTCGAAAATAACATTTTGTTCCCCAAAGCGCTGGACCTGGAAAAACAACTAAAGAAATGAAAAAGCAAGCCCCCATCAAACGACATAAGGCCATTGTCTCCTTCTCCCAAGACCATCATGCAGGCCTATTGCTGGTGTGGAAAATCCGGCAGGGGTTAAGTAAGTCTGTTAGCGCCGAACGCATCACCGGCTATGTATTGTTCTCTTACAAGGAAGATCTCGAAAAGCATTTCAGGGACGAAGAGCGATTGCTGTTTAGCAAATTGCCTGTCGCTGATGTTTTGAGACGACAGGCAGAGGCGGACCATCGGGCCATCTATACCCTCGTGGCCGCGTTGGAGCGCAATAAAATGGATGAAAGCCTTCTTCGTGAACTGGCGGACAGAATGGAAGAACATATCCGTTTTGAGGAACGTGCATTATTCAATCATTTGCAGGATATATTATCCCCGGAGGACCTGGGCGTTATTGCCTCGCGGTTACCCAATGACAGCAAGGGTCTGGGTGAGACCTGGAAAGACCAATTCTGGTTATGACCCGTCCAAGAAATGTCGCAAGGGAGATGTTCCGTCATTTTATGACAAATACAGCCGAGGGAAACCGTTTGTCATCGTACACTTCCTGTAAATGGGTGACTGTATCCACATCGCTGAACACCATCACCTGCCTATCTGTATCCTTGTATGCAGGCCATTGCGGAATACCGGCGCCATTCGGATCGCCGGTCTTAATAAAGGCGGCCCAGGCGCCGTGCAAACTTCCCGCCAGCTGCTTTTTAACCGCATCATCGTTGGAAGCCAATATGCGGGCGGCTCCCCAGATATAATGCAGCTCGTCGCCATGGCGGGCACCGAACTCCCGGTTGTTTTGATAGCGGTACCGGTACATATAGACCGGTGTGCCGGCACTGCTTAGCGCTTTGGCAAACCGGTAGGAGTGCATTTGGTACATGTACTGTGTCAGCGTTCTCACTATTGCGGCATACGGGCTATCCGTTTGCCTCAATGTCTGGTAATAGGCATTCGCCATGGGCGCATTCGAGCGGAACAAGGGTTGAAAGATCGAGGCGTTCGGATCGCTCCCCACATCATTTCTCCCAATGAACCCCGCTCCTTCCTGCTCGTTGGTGCCGATGATGGCCCTTATGTCCGATAGCTTCCCGTGCCGGGCATACTGGTATCCGTCTTCCGGGAGAGTGATCCCATCGTAAACGGGTCCAAAAAAGGAATTGCCGCCGATGCCCGCACATACTTTTCCCTGCGCTTTGATAAGGGTGTCAGCAGCAATGGTCAGGAGCTTACGGGCATCCTTCGGATCCAATCCAAGTTGCTTCAACAGCAATGCCCGTTCCTTACCTGCGGTTACGCTGTCCCGGATACATTGCACGGCGCCGCTTTCGAGGATGGCCTGCTGGTACAGGCCTTTTGAGGCGGGAGAAACCATCACGGCACTCAGCAGCTTCGCCCCCGCCGACTCTCCCATGACAGTCACCCGATGAGGATCACCGCCAAAAGCCTCAACGTTGTCGTGCACCCACTGCAGCGCAGCGATCACGTCCAGGAGACCCAGATTACCGGACTGCCGGTATTCCCTTCCCAGATCGCCCAGGTACAGAAAGCCCAGCGCGCCCAAACGGTAATTGATAGTAATGGTAACAATGTCATCCTGGTCAGCGAAAGCATGGCCGTCCATGCTCTTACCAGTACCTCCCGTCATACTGCCGCCATGGACCCATATGACCACCGCCCGCCGTCCGTGATCGATCTTGGGTGTGTACAGGTTGAGGTAAAGGCAGTCATCGGAACCATTGGCCGTTGCACCCGCGGGTTGCAGGGCTACTGCAGAAAACTGGACTGCAGAGAACGTATCGGTCCACGGTTGATGGGGCACTGGCGGGTGGTACCGCAAAATGCCGGTGGGGGGCTGCGCGTAGGGGATGCTCTTGAAAACGGCGATACCATTTTCACTTATACCTTTAATATAGCCGCGGGTGGTTTTAACAACGGGCGCCTGGCCCGCCAGGTTAAGCGTGACCAGCAGCAAACAAAAGGGCAGTATTCTTTGACAGGACGACATGGCCATGAAGGTACGGCGCCGGGTGCGTTTCTTTGTCATTTCTCTCTCCCCTCCCCCTCATTTTCCCCCTTTGGTCCCCTGGGAATGTTAAAACACTGCAGCATGATGTCATCCGAAATATCGGAGGGAGAAATTTTATTCCTGGCTTTGTTGAACATGACCATCACATACAGATTCCGGGAAGGCACGATCTTGTAATCGCATACGCTGCCGATGCCGGTGCCTCCCCCACCCTTGTGAATAATGAGCTCGTTTCCGGCCATGCGGGAATGCCAGCCCGGCGTATTGGACAAGGTAGCAGAATAGGGCGTCCACATGGTTGCGAGAATATCCTTCCGTAGCAACTGCTGTTTATACAAAGCCTGGCTCAACTGTATAAAATCAGCGAGCGTCGTTTGTAGTCCGCCGGAAGGCAGTCCGTAGTCGCCCTTATTGAAATGTGTTTCAACAGGCGCCAATTTCCCGTTTTTCTCCAAATGTCCCGTACTCACGTCGTTTGAAACGGGTCTTACACCTGTGCTCACCATACCGGCCGGCTTAAAGACCCGCTTTTGCATAAAGGACAGGTAGTCCATACCCGTGATCGTTTCTATCAGTTTGCCCATCACCGCGAAGTTAAAATTGTTATACTGCTGCCGGGCCCCCGGGCGGAAGGCCATTTTCATCTTTCCCGCCTGGGAAAGCGTGTTTTCAAAAGATCCATTGTCCTTATCGCCTTTCAATTCCGGAATGCCGCTGGTATGGGTCATGAACTGGCGAATGGTAATGCTTTGCCAATCGCCTGGCAATCCTTTCATGTATTTCTTGATGGGATCATCCAACGCAAGCTTGTTCTCCTGCACCAGGAGCATCAAACCCACCGCAGTGAATGCCTTGGATACCGAACCGATGCTGAATACGGTCTGCTCATCCGCCGTCGCCGTACTATTCACGGATCTGATGCCGTATGTTTTTTTAAACAGTACGTTCCCATCACGGATAATAGCCACCGCCACGCCCGGAATCCCTTCATCGGTCATGGCTTTGTTAATCATCTTGTCCACCTTCCGGCCGACGTCGTTCTGCGCCGTCGCCGGCACGGCTAAGGTCATCAGGCATACTATGCCCCATAGGCATCTGCTGCGGGCTATTGCTAAGAATGGGATGAATAAGATCATATAAAAAGGATAAGTGCATTGAGCGCAATGATAGTGAGAGACCGGCGCTACCTTCAAATATAATAAAAGTTGTGTGAAAATCCAGGCGCGCCGGGGAAGGGAGTTTTTCAAGACCTGACATGAAGGAATATCCAATAAACAGGAGGATTTCTACGTTACAGCAGCAGTGACCCCCTATCCGGGCCATGCCAATAAACTTATCCAATGAAAAAAATCCTTATGCTATTAGCCCTGTGCCCGCTGTTTGCACAGGCGACGAATTATTACATCTCCTCCTCCGGCGGAAACAACTCCGATTCCGGAACCAGCGCTTCGCATCCATGGAAGACAATTGTTTATCTCAACACGCACACTTTGCACTCCGGTGATTCAGTTTTTCTCAAATCAGGAGATGTGTTTACGGAGACGCTTAACCTTAACTATTCAGGCACTCCAACGGGCCATATTGTGTACAGCACTTATGGAGGCACTGCCCGTGCCATGATCAGCGGCTTTTATACCCTGACGGGCGGAACCCAGATCACGGGCACCAATATCTATAAGTTCTACTGTCCGAACCTGACCCAACAGACGAATATGCTGGTGATGGACGGCATTCCCCAGCCGATGGGCCGATGGCCGGATGCGGGCTACCGGACCTATGACAGTATCTCATCGACGACCATTACCGATGTCAACCTGCCATCATCTCCCAATTGGACCGGCGCGTACCTGGTTGCCCACGACGAATATTATGTCATCGACACGGCCCGGATCACCAGCCAATCCGGACACGTGATCACGGTGAACTTACCTTTCCCCTTCACCAATATCAGCCGCGGTAATGGCTATTTTATCGAGAACGATCCCCGTACCCTGCAAATGACCAGTGTTCCCGGCCGTTGGTATAATGATTACACCAAAGACAGCATGCAAGTCTATCTGCCCGGCGGCTTAGCGGGGCATGTCCTGCAAGTGCCGACGCTGGACAGGCTTTGCTGGTGCGATCATAAAAGCAATATCGATGTCTACAACATGGATTTCGAAGGCAGCAACCTGTACACCGTACTTGGCAACTTCGACACTGCGTTCACCATGACTAACTGCCTGTACCGCTATGGCGCGGGCAACTGTTTTTTATTGAATGAATCCCCCCATACCAGCCTCGTGAACGACACCCTCGACTATTTCCAAAACAACGGTGCATTTGTCACGGGAAATTCTTCGACCTACTGCCTGGCAAAAAACATACAGGTCAACAATTGCGGATTGATACCGGGCATGGGACAGCGCAGGGGTGGCAACGGCACCCAATCGTATACCGCCTGGGACTGGCCGTTCGGCTTCAGTACCTTTCAAAACATGACCATTTTGAACAGCGGCTATATCGGCCTTTACTTTGCCGGCGACAGCGTTACCATCAAAAACTGTGTTGTCGACACCTTTTGTGTGACCAAGATAGACGGAGGCGGCTTTTACACCACGGATCTCTCTTTTATCGGCTATACCCATGGCCGAAGCCTGACCAATTGCATAGCCCTCCACGGACAGAACCTTTCTTCAGGCGTACCTCCTGATCCCACTGACGCCAGCTTTGGGTTTTATTTCGATTCACATAGTCAGTCTGTGGTCCTCACCAATTGTACAGGCGCTTACAATGCCTCCGCCGGCCTCTTTATTCATGGCGCGAAGATCACCTCCAATGGATGCAACTATTACGGCAATGGCTGGGCACAGCAATTTTTATCGGAGCCTTCAACCGGCCAGGTATTTCAATTGACCTTGAAAAAGAACAGGCTGGCTTCCAGCGCACCCGGACAGCTGCTGTCGGCAATCGTCGCCCCTGCTGCAGACCTTGCTAATCTTGGAACCATCGACACTAACTATTACGCCAAAACGGACACTTCGGCCTTCTATATCAACACCGGCAGCGCCAAGACCGTCTCGTTCCCCACGTGGCAGCGTCTGACCACCTACGACCCGAACGGCGTCTTTCGCAACGTGTGCACCACCTTTGTTTATAACACGAGCAGCTCGACTGCGACGAAGACCCTACAATTGAATGATCTGGCGGGGAATGCGAATAATAGCTCAGTGAGCGTCGCGGCCTTTAGTTCGCTGATCCTATATTTCGTCTCGCCTTGAGCGAGATAATTCGAAAATTTCATACACTGATAAACTACAACATATTGATTATCAATTTGTAAATAAATATTAATCTCCGAAAAGAGCATTTACCCAGGTAACAAAATCCCGCCTGCGCTGATCTGGTACTGTACGAATCATCATGTTCACGCTCCTAACACCCCCTAAAATGAAGAAAATCATACCAACTTTTCTTATGTCCATGTCAGCCATCATAGGACTGGCACAGGACCAAGCTCAACCATCGATCAGCGTCTCTCTTGAAGGAGGACGAAGCTACAGTTCCAGTACCTTACAACGGGATGCGTTGATTGGCAACGGTTACCAACTTGGCGGAGACATCTTTATACCGCTGTCCGGCAAAGGCAGGAATGAGCCGGCTATAGGCAGCCCCCGCTTCACCCTGGGCGTCATTGCCGGCGGACAATATCTGTCAGCCGAAAATATCAACCCCGACAAATCCCCTTTGCTATCTAAATACAGACTACCGTCCGGCAACCTGGATATAACGGATAGGCAAAACGGGGCATCGAATAGCCATGGCTTTACGGCATTTGCAGGCGTCCAGGCTGATCTGAGGTTCGGAAAAATAGCGATCTCGCCCTCCATCAGCGGCGGTTACTTTAGTCTGCACCGGGATGGATTTACACAAAGCACCCAAGTCATGGTCAACGGAACCTACCAAACCGTCGTACTAGCGGCTTCGCAACCGCAGAACAGTACAGGCTTCATCACTATACCCAAATTGAAGGTCAGCTACAGCTTGACCGGCAACCTGAGCATCTATGCGGCGGGCGCCATCAATGCCGGACCGGCTATTACAACAACGCAAAGCTACCTCGTCCCAGCAGGCGGCTTCAATGAAAAGAATACCTACGAAGCCCAGCAACTGGCTTCAGGTAAGCTGTCGTTGGATGGCGCCTCTAAAGACGCAGGCCATTTTACGGCTGTCAGCATGAATGCAGGTGTAAGCTGGAGTTTTGGAGGCAGGAGCGCCGGGCGTGTGAAAGGGACCGTGGGCAAACAGACGCAGGGAGCCACATTTGGAGAAAAAGTGAATCAAGGCCTGCATGCCACGGGATCCGCCTTGCAGCAAGGAAGAGCCATCGTCGCCGGCAATCCTATCGGTGGCATCATCGTAAAAGGAGGGAAAAATCCCGGCGGTGGAATGATGGCCACTACTACCAATGACAAAGGAGCGTTTGAATTTACGGCTACGGAGGATGGTGATTATTTGTTTACTGTTATTGCGCCTGAGCAAACCGGTTCTTCGCCAAGCGATAGCACCAGTCAGCAGAACGGCACAAAGAAGGGGAATCCTTTGTATGGGGACGGCGGGCAAAGCAGCAGCAATCCGATGTTCCGTAACGGTGCATTCGTAGCCAGTCCAGGTAATCCCATCGGCGGCATTATAGTAAAGGGTGGAAAAAATCCCGGCGGCAGTACGCTGACGATCATTACTAACAGCGATGGAACGTTCCGGCTCAACGGGATAAAAGCAGGCAATTACCGGTTTGTCATTACGGCTCCCACAGAGCCGCCGTCAAAAAGCATCAACGAAAAAGGCATTAAATAGTGAATCTCCCTAAAAGCGCGGGCCTGGTTATTGTAACCAGGCCCACGCTTATGTATATTTATATTTAACTAACTGAACAACCCACCTTTTTTCAGCTCGCGCACCCCCTCGCCTATCTTAAACCCATTTTGATAGATCTGGATCAGATATTTTCCCTGCTGAAAATCAGTGCCTGGTGCGAATGAAAATTCTACGTTCTTCTTCTTGCCAGTTTCCAGCTCCACCGGAAGTTTAGCCGTATATGCTCTGTCCCCTTCATCACGGGTAGTAAAAGTATTGGAAACAGCATCCTTTGTAGCTATATTTTTTCCATCGGGCCCTGCGACACAGACATAAATATCCGCCGTACCAGTTTGTGCGATGCGATTATTCACATCAAATGAAATAACCAATTTATTCACACGCTTTGCTGTGGAGGTAACTTTTTCTTTTCCGTTGCTTTTTACATTCACCGGCGTGATCATAATATTCGAGGCATTCAAGGTAGAAGCGATATCTACTTTCTTTTCCAGATCCTCTTTAACCACCATGGTAGCCGAAAGATCGTCGGTCAATTTTCCTTTCTCCTGCGTCAAGACTATTTTGTCCTGGCTTAAAGACTGGTTGTCATTTGTAAGACGTGTAACTTCCTGTTCCATACTGCCGATCTTATCATTCAACTGGGTAATTAACTCTTTTGCTTTGGCTAATTCCGAGCTCGTCGCATTTTTCTTATTAAGAATGACGCGGATCTCTGCTTTTCTTCTGGCAATCTCCTTATTCTCTGCGGTTAATTTGCTTTTCAGGCCGTTGGAGATACTTGCCATCGAATCCAGCCGGATCAACGACTCATCGAAGCTTTTCTGAACATTGCCCTTTTCATCACTGATCCTGGCAATTTGTGTCTGACTTTGTTCAATTACATTCCCGGTTTTCTTATTGTTGACCAGCAAATAACCCCATGAAGCCAAACATGCAATCGCCAATACTACGATAATGCCTTTTTTTGAGTTCTTACGGGTGGGCTGGTTATCCGAGGTCGTCGTTTGAAAATTTGATGTATTCATTGTACTATTTTTATAAATGAAGAATATAAGTTTGTCCCAGGCAGGATATTGGTGAGGGACTAAGCTGTTAATGCCCATTACCGTGCCATGATTATTTATTATCCCAACCAGGAATGATCTTCACCCGGAAATTTTCTCTGAATACCTTGACTTGCAGCAGTTAAGCGGTGTAGAAACAGGTGAAGTTAAAATTCCCGGGAAGCCGAAAATGGTGAGAAGAAAGCATTAATTTTATTTCTATCATGATCATCACGAGCACAAAAAACGATTTTAACCAGATTTACGAGATCATCAACGACGCCGCTGCAGCTTATAAAGGCATTATTCCTGAAGACAGGTGGCATGAACCATACATGTCTGCAACAGAATTACAGGATCAAATCGACGATGGCGTTGTATTTTGGTGCTACGTTGAAAACGATGTGATCAATGGCGTAATGGGAATCCAGGATAAAGGCGATGTTACGTTAATACGTCATGCCTATGTGCGGACCACGGCAAGAAATAAAGGCATCGGCGGAAAATTACTCCGGCATTTAAGTACATTGACCCGAAAACCTATTCTGATCGGAACATGGGCCGACGCAGCCTGGGCAATTGCATTCTACCAAAAACATGGGTTTCGATTGGTATCGTTCCAGGAAAAAGAGGAACTGTTAAGAAAATACTGGTCGATCCCATTGCGCCAGATCGAAACCTCTGTCGTTCTGTCCAGTGCCAGTTGAGGGTTTTGTTTTTTTCTCCCCAACCGCTCAATGTTATCCGCCATCTGCTCAATAGGAATGACTCCGAACCGTCGTATCGGTATCTTTCGCTATTATATCACCCATATTCCACCATATGCAGCGGTTTATCAAAGTATGCCTGGCAACATTCTTCTTAGGGACGGCGGCGCTGGAAGGTTCTGCCCAGCAACGGCAAGACACGGCGAAAGAGATCAAGGCCATAAAGCAGCTGATAACGAATTATGAAAATGCCTGGAACAGGCACGACGCCAAAGGCCTTGCCGACAATTATGACTCCAACGCGACATGGGTGAATTGGTTCGGGGCATATTATATTGGGAGGAAAGATATACAAGATCACTATGAGACCGTTCATGGCAGTTATTTCAAAACCTCACAGTATTATACGCGGTCTATCGAGGATATAACGTTTGTGACACCCGATGTGGCTATTTCCCATGTTCGTACCGGTCTTACGGGTGACACACGCTATCCCGGCCAGACCTTCGAATTCCGCAGAACGATTGTACTCACAAAACACGAGGGCGTGTGGCATATATTAGCCGGGCAAAATGCTAAATTAAGTGAAGGTATAAAATAACGCTCCCGGCTGCCGGAGCAGAACCAGCTCTGCGTTCAGAACTTGATCTCCAGTTTCTGAGAAACAAGCTTGCTATCTTTATAGTACTCGAAGAACCAATTTCCATCCTTTTTAAAGACGATGCCATTGGATGCTCCGGCCTCAGCAATAAAGTAATCCTGCATGGAAGTTTTAAGCAGCACCAATACTTTCTTCGGAGAGGTGTCGATCAACTGATATCCATTGGGTGTGGCCTGTGCATATAGGGTCCCGGTGATCTCGCCAACCGCCGCCGTCACGGGGGCCGGCGCAGGAGACGGAGCTACAGGTATTGCAGCTGCCTGTTGCTGCTGGGCAACCGCCGCACTATCATATTTGTAGGGCACCTCATTCAGCGATGAGAAAGCATCTCTTAAAGCGAGATCAAACGCTACCGGGAATTCTTTTTCCCTGCTCTTGCCTTCTTTGCTTTTGAAGATGATATTACCCTGGCAGTCTCTTAACAGCAGCGTAAGGTTTGTAACAAACAAGCCTTTCTTCTGAACTACATCAGCCATAAGCGCGCCGCATCTGTTGGCTGCCACTTCCGGCGGCAACTTCTCATTGCTCATAAATGCAACAAATCCTTTTTGTTCCAGCAAAAATTTGGTTGTAGTATTTAGTCCATACTGGTTATCGTCCCGGGAGAAATTGTACCTCTCCGGCACAAGGACATATTTATAATTGTTGATGGTGTTCTGCGGGTAGCCAGCTACAGCAAATAATACAAAAATAAATAATGCGCATGCTTTCATAATAGTATCCTGCTTCATGATGAAACGAATATATACAAAAATGTCACACAAAACCAACTCAAATTCAGGTGTTCCCATAGAATTTTAGCTATCTTCATACCCGATGTCAACCGCCAAAAGGTTTGCAAAGCAAACGGCTATATATGGGTTTAGTACTATTTTTCAGCGTTTATTGAGCTCTTTGTTAACGCCGCTGTATACCAGAGCCTACCAGCCCAAAGTCTATAGCATTTTCAGCACCATGTTCAGCTATGCGTCCATTCTCCAGGCTATACTGGCATTTGGAATGGAAACAACCTTTTTTAGGTTTTTGAACAAATTTCCGGATAAAAAAAAGCAGGTTTATAGCAATGGCTTTTGGGTGGTGTTCAGCGCCACTATCATCTTTCTTACAGGCACAGTTCCATTTGCCCATTCACTGGCCGGATTGATCAAGATCGGGAACGATACTTCTCAAAAGCAGTTTGAACTTTACATTAAGTATTTTATCGCCATACTTACGTTCGATGCGTGGAGCGCCATCCCTTTTGCCAGGTTACGAGCTGAAGGCAAAGCGCTAAAGTATGCCACCATTAAGTTTATCAATATTGGGATAACGGTGCTGCTAAACGTGATCTTAATTGTGGGAATACCTTTTTGGATAAAGCATCATTACTTCGGAAGCCACTGGCTCGGGAGCTGGTATGTGCATGGCTGGATTGGATATGTCTTCGCAGCAAATTTAATAGCCACTTTTATTACCTTCCTGACATTGCTGCCGCAGCTTCTGCAATTACAATTAAAACTGGATATACCGATTTTCAAAGACATGCTTATTTATAGCACGCCGGTGCTGGTGGCGAACCTGTCTTATTTGATAAATGAAAATCTGGACAAGATACTTCTTGGAAAACTGTTGCCGGGGAACGTCAGCGAGCAGCAGGTGGGGGTGTATTCTGCGTGCGCAAGATTATCCATTTTCCTGAGTATCTTCAACCAGGCCTTTCGAATGGGCGCTGAGCCGTTTTTTTTCAGTCATGCCAAAAACAAGAATGCGGGGCAAACCTACTCCAGGATCATGGATTATTTTGTAATCACTATGTGTTTGATGTTTGTAGGCATAATAGCCAATATTGAAATATTAAAGTATTATATCAACAAATCTTATTGGGTAGGTTTAGATGTCGTCCCCCCGCTGCTGTTTGGCTATGTCAGTTTAGGTATTTATATGAATCTTTCCGTATGGTATAAGCTGTCGGATCAAACTCGCTACGGTCTATACATATCAGGGATAGGAGCTATCGTCACCATTCTATTAAACGTGGCATTTATTCCCCGATATAGTTATATGGCCTCCGCCTGGGCTTCCTTCTTTGCCTATTCGACCATGATGATCCTATCCTACATTTTGGGTCAAAAGAACCACCCTATCCCCTATCATACCAAAAAGAATCTCACTTATATCCTATTATCCATTCTCCTCGTTTATCTATCCGCCTATGTATTTCACCGGAATATCTATATCGGCAACTTGTTGTTTTTCCTGTTTGCGTTTATCGCTTATTACTTCGAATGGGGGCGTTTAAGAGCTATGTTGTTTCGAAAGGAGACTTGACCAACAAAAAATCCCGTATCTGCATATGTCTGATCCCCTGGTAGGTATTTCCGCTAAAATGATCTTCACTTATTACAATTTTGGGATAGTTATCTGATATAGCCAGCAAATTGCCGAATTCCCGTTCAATCGTTGCCTGTCCGTCCAGGCGCAAGGCTACCTGGATGTATAGGCGTTCGTTGTCTCGTTCGCAAACGAAATCAATTTCCTGCGCATGGAATGAGCCCACCTTGACATCATAGCCCAAATAAAGCAATTGATTGTAAACTATATTCTCCAAAAGTTTACCTCTGTCTTTGATCTTATATCCTATTATTACATTCCGTATGCCAGTATTTTCAAAATAAAATTTGCTCCCGATCTCGAATATTTTCCGACCAATAAGATCGTAACGGTTTACTTCATGAATAATAAAAGCATTAGCAAGATGAGCGCAATATTGCTGAATCTGGTTAGGAGGCATGTTTGTATGCTGGGATTTCAGGAAATCGCTGATGCGTTTGGCGGAAAACAGGCTTCCAATATTATCGGCAAGGAACTCTATTAGTTTTTCAAGGAACTGGTTATTGCGTAAACTATATCGAGTTACAACATCTCTATATACTATTGTATTATAGATGCTGTACAGGTATTCCAAGGAAGTGTCGGTAAGTCCCAGGTGGATCAGGTAAGGCAACCCTCCGAATTTGATATAGGATTCAAGGGCAGGTGCATTATCATTCAATTTATGAAAATGAAGAAATTCAGAATAGGACAAACTATACACTTTAAATTCAATATAACGACCGCTTAAATAAGTGGCTAACTCTCCGGAAAGCAAGTTGGCATTACTTCCAGTAACATAGAGGTCATTATTCTCGTCAAGAAGAAGGGAACGCAAGGTCTTCTCAAATTCTGCGATATCCTGGACTTCATCAATGAAGATATAATTGTGAATGTCAGTTTTAGATTTGGAAAGAATATATTCATGAAGGCTGGCGGCATCCCTGATCATATCGAATTGAAAGTCTTCCTTATTGATATAAATGATGTTCGCGCGGGGATCGAGCGATTGTATGAAGCTGATGATCTGGAAGAGCAAATAACTTTTCCCTACCCTACGCTGCCCGGACAATACTTTAATCAGGCTTTTTCTGACGAAAGGCTTTATTCGATCGATGTAGGTAGCTCTTGAAATTGTCTCTGGGAAAATCATTATAATTATATTTATAACTATTACACGAAATTACGTTTATTATAGTTATAATTATAACTAATAAAAACAATGGCATTCCTAAAATTACACCTACAATATAATATAATAATACTCAATAACTTATGTTTTCCCTTGGATAAAACCGCAGCGTCACCGGGCCCAGCAGTCCGGATTCCCTCAGGTACTTTTCGGAACCAGGCTGTTCAAATTTTTTGATATTTGTTTGCGTGCGTCTTTGCTCCTGCGGCAATCTGCCGTCTCCGATGAGACGATTGGGCCAGAGATTTACTACTTCCACTTCCAACTGATTGTCGCCGGCATGAACATATGGCGTAATATCAAACTGGAACGGTGCACACCACCGTACGGCCATTTTATGTCCATTGACGGAGACCGACGCCATTTCCAGCACATTTCCCAGGTCCAGCACTGCTTTCTTCTCCTTATCATAGTCCCCGCTGAGGGTGAAGCGCTTCCTATAGATCGCTGTACCGGAATAAAATTTGATACCTGAGTCTTTAAAAGCTGTCCATGACTGCAGTGTATCCGTCTGGATCTGTGCCGGGCCGCCCCAGGCGGTGTCAAAACTGATCTGCCATGTGCCCGTCATGGGCAATACCGTATTGGGCTGGGTGCAGGTGACCGTGCTTGTTTTCCCGTCGGACCAGGTAAGGGTATAATTTCCCGGCGCCGATGTAACGGAGGAAGTGCTGGCACCTGTTTTAAAGATCTCGATCATGGGCCTGTCTGTGTCCTTGTATTCATTTCCGGGAAAGAGTGATCTGCCATCTTTGACCAGTTTAATAACATGGGGGGATGGGGTCTTTTTCCGGAACACGATAAACCGGGATCCTTCCGGCTCGAGGTAGAGGGGAATAAATATGCGGCCATTTTCTTCCCGCCAGGTGACTATTTCCTCCATCTGCCCTGTCATAGGGTCCCATAGCTCCGGCGTCATGCCTTTCACCCTGAATGCGCATTCCACCTGCTCGTACCGGTCGGGAAGGGAAGGGTCATACCGGAACTCGAAATCATTGATCGCTCTTTTGCCAAAGCGGTTGGCCACAAAATAAATATCCATTCCTTCCCCGGTGCGATGAATATAATCCAGCGCCGTGTTTTCCCGTGTGCTGGTGAACGAGAAGTCGGGCAGCGCATTCTGCTCTTTCAACACGGTGTTGACGTCTTTGCCGAAGATCACGCTTCCTTTGCCATATTTATTCTCCGTGATCGTAACGCCGTCGATATTACCCCACATACGCGCTGCGATGGCATTGATCTCCTTATCGGCGGCAGGAAAGCCTGTCAGCGAGGTAGCTTTCGCCGGGCGTGGCGCCACGATGGTCAATCCATCCTTTACCAGTGTTTCCAGTTTGCGCAATACAGCGAGGTCAATGGCATTTTCGTCCGGCAGCACCAACAGGCGGTAGCGCATGCCATCGGGGAACTGCAGCTGGCTGTCTTTTACGGAGACCCTGTTCAACAGCGCTTGCTTCGAACATTTATCCCAATCATGGCCAAATGCCAGGTCTTTGACATCTTCTTTTATAAAGACAAAAGAAGGAACATCATCGCCATAGTAATACAGGACGTCGGCCACAAACAGGCCCTGTGACAAAAGGTAACTGCACCTGTTGAGATAGCTGATAAAATCGCCCGCCTGTTTCCACCAGGTGACATTGGGATTCAGGTGAGTGCCGGCAAAATATTCGTTCCCAGGGAGACCGAATTCTTTGGGTGAGGAAGTGAAAGTATGCCACACGATCCTGTTCACGCCCGAGCAGAATACCCGGTCGATGTTGGCCTTCAGCTCTCTGGGAGCCCGCTCCCATTGCGGACCGATGGTGGTAGGGCCTTCCGCGCCAACAAATCTTTTACCATTCGTATGCGCGACACTGGCGCTTTGCTTTACGGCCAGCCTTTCATCATCTTTTATTCTATGGGTATTGGAAGTGGCCCAGAACTCACCCTGCGGAAAGTCACTGATGGCCATTACTTTCAGGGCGTCGACAGGGGCGGAATGCGGTCCTCCCGATTCGGGATGAATGCCCATGCCATTGGCATGCGCCAGGTCGCTGAAGAGCTGATAATGGTAGGTCGCGATACAATCGCCCACCGTCTGCCTATAGTCATGCAGGAAGCGGTCACTCTGGTCGACTGTTTCTACTATGCGCCCGGTGAGGACAGGCAGGTAAGGCCGCAGGTCATAACCTCTGAATCTCTTAAATTCTGCAGGGAAGTCATTTGTCCAGCCTACATTGCCCATTTCCCAGCTGTCGGTTTGCAAAAAATGAACGCTGTTACCTGCGGCCCGAGCGTTATTTATCAGGGGAATAATCACATCGTCGCTGAATTTTTTAAATGCCTGCGGGTTCAGGTGATCAAGCGATAGTCCGCTCCATCCATCACTGCTGGTGGATGTGCTGGCGCCTGTGCAGGTCCATCCATACCGGATGACTGTCCAGGTACCTTCCGGCGCTTCCCAGGTCAATACGCCGTCCTTACATTGGGCTGTGAGATCAATGATCCCGTCTTTTCTAATACCTTCTTTACTTTCTGCACCGGGATATTCTTCGCGTAATTTATACAAAGGGTAAGTTCCCCTGAAACCAAAAGACTGATTGAATGATTTAATACCCCAATTTTTGATGGCGCTGTCCTTCAATGGCATGCCGGCGGGCTGTTTGAACGCCTGCACCACGATGTCCGTGTACAGCAGCTTGAATGGCGGCTGCGGCAGTGTCACCTGTATTTTGCGGCCACCTTGTACCGTTAGCTCTGAATAAGTGATCGCTTTTAAGGCCAGCTCCGGGGTGATGGTCGGACCACCAGGGTTCCAGCCGCTTTGCACGTTGACGCTCAGCTCTATGCCAAGTCGCTGGGCTTCCTTCACGGCATGCCTGTATAGTTCCATCCAGGCCGGGCTCATGAATACAGGGCCCGCCTTGGTTTTATGTGCCACCTCGTAGTTCGAGCTCCCGGCGTCTACAATGGACGCGCCCCCATAGCCTTTTGCCTTCATTTGCTCCAGGTCGCGGGTGATGGACGCTTTGGTGGCCATGCTGTTCAGCCACCACCAATAGCATCTCAGCCTTGCTTCGGCGGGCGGGTTTAAGAAGCCTTTTTGTACGGCGGCATACGGGATTGTATCGGAGGTGTGCAATGAATAGGCCAGCTTTTGTGCCGTCAATGGCAGACATGCCAGCCAGCCGGCTATGCAGAGTAGGGGTCTTTTCATAATGATCGTCGGCCACAAGTTATATTGAAAATTCAAGGTAGCCTTTGCCTCCGGCCAGAAAGCATAATTCTTTATTCGGTCGACGGCAATGGAGCCTCCCATGCGCAGGAGTGTATTCCAGCGGCATATATGGGTTAGATTGGTTTATAATGAATGGATATATGCGGCGCTGTCCTTGTACTTGTCCAGGTCCATTTCCACAAAGAAGTTTTTTACTCCCCCGGTTCTTGCGGCTGCAAAAAAATCTTTCCAGTCGATGACGCCCTGCCCTACGGGTACCTGCTTTTTGTCTGCGGTCCAGTCGGACAGATGTGCGGAGATGAACCTGCCGGGATATTTATTGAAATATCTGGATGCTTTATATCCGAGGTTGATCACTTCCGTCTGAAATTGCATTTTTACAAGCTCAGGGTCCAGGCGTTTCATCAACGCATCATAGATCAGCTGGCCGTCGAGCGCGTGGAATTCAAAATCATGGTTGTGGAATCCTGTCTGCATGCCGGCCTTTTTTATTTTTTCAGCCGCCCTATTCAGCTGATCTGCCGCAGCGAGATAGTCATTTAGGGTAGCGGTTTTAGGCAGCCAGAAGGTGGAACAGATCATCTGGCTCAATCCCAGGTCATGTGCAAACCCGATACTTTGATCCAGTGCGCTGCCAAACTCAGGAAACCCGAAATGGCAGCTGGGGCAGCTGAGCCCTGCATCGCTGATGATCTTACGCATGTCGGACGTCTTCATGCTTACAAGCGGTCCATACCCGATGTCAGCATATCCTTTCGGCGAACACATTTCGGTGAGCTGGTAGCCCTGCGCAGCCATCATTTTTAAGGTGCCTGAAAAGTCTTTCGCCAGCATATCCCTGATGGGAAATGTCTGGAACCCAAGGGGAATATCCAGCATCCGGGCGTTCGCCAGCAATTGCGAGGGCAGGTGAGACAAGGCAAAGGCAGCGCCCGCCCCTGTGGCTATCCTGCCAAGAAACCGGCGACGGTTGATCGTTCCCATATCGTTTATTTTTATCGTTATATCAGATGGTAGCAGGATTCCAGCCCGGCCTGTATTCACGGTTCAGATATTTATTGGCATCGGGTGCATTCGTGATGGTCTGACTCGCGGTGTCATATTTCAACATTTTATTTGCCCTTAATGATGCCGCATACAGATTGACAGCCTCGGTGAGATGTTCGGCTTCGGCGAAGCTGCCGGGATACTGCTTCCCGGATTTGCATGCCTCCACAAACAGCGGCAATGCTGCCGATGTCAGCTGCACCTGGTTGCGCTTGTCATTGTTAGCGCGCGCGGGCGTCTCCATTTTTTCACCGGAGATGATCTGCGGGTTCTGCACATTGAACCCGGCAAGGATCTTTCCTTTGTCGCCTACGAACATCATTCCTTCTTCTGGCAGCTCTTTATTATCTTTCGCCAGTTCTTCAGGAATACAGGGACGCATGCCACCGTCGTACCAATAAAGGTCGACAGGTCCTCTGCTGCCGTTGGCCGGATAGCTGAATTTCACGGTGCTGGCCATGGGGAACGAGAAGTCGTTGTTTACCCGGAATGGTACGGCGCCGTTGAAGTCGCAAAAATGGCTCCTGTGCGGTTCCACCACGGAGGGGGAGGTGAGTTGTAAGGCATTGAAAACTGTCCAGAGACTGTAGTGCCCCATGTCGGCCATGGATCCTCCGCCGAAGTCGTACCAGCCCCGGAACACCATATGGGTGTAGCCTGGATGGTAGGCGCGATCGGCTTCAGGGCCCAGCCACAGATCCCAGTTGAATCCTTCGGGAACGGGAGGCTTGTCAACGGGCAGCTCAGGGTACTGTGGCCAAACGGGACGGTTGGTCCAGTTATGCACTTCTTTCAAGGTTCCGATGGCTCCCGCGTTGACCCAGGCCATCACGGTCTCCATCGATCCGTTGGAATCCCATGGTATAAGGTGTGTGATCACTTTCGGGTGATCCCGCGCCATTTCGATCACTTTCCTGCCCTCGATCAGTCTGTTGGAGATGGGTTTGTGCACCAGCACGTGCTTGCCTCTTTTGATGGCGGCCATACAAAGCACACCATGGAGGTGATCGGGCGTCATGATCTTTACTGCATCCAGGTCTTTTTCTTTCTCCAGCAATTCACGTACATCGGCATAAGCGGCACAGCCCCTGGTTTTTTGCCCGGGATAAGTATTGGCGTAATAAGTGTCCACGATATCCTTACCATTGTCCCTCCCGCCTGGAATGGTATTGTCGCCCCCGGGATCCCAGCCGGGTTTTTTGATAGACTTGCGAATTTCGTCTTTGAGGTAATTGATGCCCCAGTCGCGGTAGCCCCTGGCTTCCTTATTGGGGTCGCACACTGCCACCACCCGGATCCCGGGCATCTCCAGCAAGGGCAGCAGCTCCCTGATCCCTTGCGTGCCTACGCCGATGTAGGCCAATGTGATCTTGTCACTGGGGGGAATATATCCTCTACCGAGCACATGTCTTGGAACAATGGTGTAAGCGAGACCCGCCGCAGCTGTCATTTCAACAAACTTTCGCCGGGAGATCGTTTCAGGTGGAATTTCTTTTTTCATATAACAGGTTTTTTAATGGAGGCGTGGTAATGAATTTACGGCATTTTATCGATTTTCTCGATCGCTTCATCAAAACTATCTATAAAATCAATGGCAAAAACTTCGATATATTTGGTGATACACCTAAAAATCAAAATTGCACCATCATGGAAAACAACACGCTTCATTATGCAACAGTGCACCATCCAGGTGCTGAGGGCAAGTGCCCGTTCCTCGGAGGGCATCTGAAACAGGTTGCTGGTGGCGGGACCAGAAACCGCGACTGGTGGCCCAATCAGGTAAATCTGCATATTCTGAGACAACACTCTTCTTTATCGGACCCGATGGACAAAGGCTTTGATTATGCAGAAGAGTTCAAGAAGCTGGACCTGAAGGAAGTTAAAAAAGAAATAATTAATGTGTTGACCACCTCGCAGGCCTGGTGGCCTGCCGACTTTGGCCACTATGGCCCGCTGATGATCCGGTTGTCATGGCACGCCGCGGGCACTTACCGGATCTCGGATGGACGCGGCGGTGCAGGCAGGGGGATGCAGCGATATGCACCGCTGAACAGCTGGCCCGATAATGCCAATCTGGACAAGGCACGCCGGCTGCTTTGGCCTGTGAAACAGAAATATGGCAAAAGGCTTTCATGGGCGGACCTGCTTGTGCTGGCTGGCAATTGCGCCCTCGAATCGATGGGATTTAAAACATTCGGTTTCGGCGGGGGACGCCAGGATGTATGGGAAGCGGCTGAAGATACCTACTGGGGGTCGGAAACGGAGTGGTTGGGGAACAAAAGGTATGAAGGTGATCGCCAGCTGGAGAACCCGCTTGGAGCGGTGCAAATGGGACTGATCTATGTAAACCCGGAGGGGCCTGATGGAAAACCCGATCCATTGGCCGCGGCCCGCGACATCCGCGAGACCTTTGGACGGATGGCCATGAACGACGAAGAAACCGTGGCGTTGATAGCAGGGGGCCATAGTTTTGGCAAAACCCATGGCGCTGCCGATGCGGGGAAGCACGTGGGCAAGGAGCCGGCAGCTGCCTCCATGGCGGAGCAGGGCCTTGGTTGGAGCAATTCCTATGGCGACGGTAATGCGGGTCACACCATCACCAGCGGCCTGGAAGGGATATGGACCACCACACCGACAAAATGGAGCAATAATTTCTTCGAGAATTTATTCGGCTATGAATGGGAGCTGAGCAAAAGCCCTGCGGGCGCCTTCCAATGGATACCCAAGGACGGCGCCGGCGCCGGCACGGTGCCTGATGCACACGACCCGGAGAAACGCCATGCGCCAACCATGTTGACGACGGACCTTTCCCTGAAGGTTGACCCTATTTACGGGCCCATTTCCCGGCGCTTTCTGGAGAACCCGGACCAGTTTGCCGACGCTTTTGCCCGCGCATGGTTCAAGCTGACGCATCGTGACATGGGGCCTCGCGTACGTTACCTCGGAGCTGAGGTACCTGCCGAGGAGCTGATCTGGCAGGATCCCATTCCGGCCGTGGCGCATCCCCTGATCAACGACCAGGACATCGCAACCTTGAAAGGCCAGCTGCTGAATGCCGGGCTGACCCTTTCGCAACTCATCACCACGGCGTGGGCTTCGGCGTCCACCTATCGCGACTCCGACCGGCGCGGCGGCGCCAACGGCGCCCGTATCCGGCTGGCGCCCCAAAAAGACTGGGAAGTAAACGATCCGGGTCAACTGTCCAAAGTGTTGACAACGTACGAGCGTATCCAAAAGGAATTTAACGATGCCCAGGAAGGCGGTAAAGCGGTTTCGCTGGCCGACCTGATCGTATTGGGCGGGTGCGCAGGCGTCGAAGCGGCGGCAAAAAATGCCGGCTACCCTGTTGCCGTGCCTTTTACACCCGGTCGCAATGACGCATCCCAGGAGCAGACCGATGTGGAATCGTTTGGCGCGCTGGAGCCGGCTGCCGATGGCTTCCGTAACTATGCCCAGCCTCACTATGCTGCAAGAGCAGACCTGTTCCTGATCGACAAAGCACAACTACTGAGGCTGACCGCTCCTGAACTCACGGTCCTGGTGGGAGGAATGCGGATGCTCAACACCAATTTTGACCATTCTCAGCACGGGGTGTTCACGCATCGGCCGGAGACACTTACCAACGACTTTTTCGTACACCTGCTGGATATGGGTACCAAGTGGACGGCGACATCGGAAGCCGGTGACCTCTTCGAGGGACGCGACCGGACTACCGGGGCGTTGAAATGGACCGCTACCCGCGCCGATCTCGTCTTCGGCTCCAATGCCGAGCTCCGCGCACTTGCTGAGGTATATGCGTGCGATGATGCTAAAGAAAAGTTTGTTCATGACTTTGTATCGGCCTGGGCAAAAGTGATGAACCTCGACCGATTTGACATCGCGTGATCTGCCAAATATAAAGCCCTCCTTGCTTTGCGAGGGGGGCTTTTTTAATTTAGTGAAGGATCATTGAACGTATCGCCCTGTTTCACATCTCCCGTTTCAAAGCCTTTTTTAAACCAATACACCCGCTGGGCCGAGGTCCCATGCGTAAATGCATCCGGCACCACCGTCCCCGTAGCCTGCTTCTGCAGCCTGTCGTCGCCGATGGCGTTTGCAGCCTTTAAGGCCTCTTCGATATCGCCTGGCTCAAGAATATTTTTCATCTTATTCGCATGATACGCCCATACGCCCGCGAGAAAATCCGCCTGCAGCTCTAACTTAACGGAGTATTTGTTGTATTCTGTTTTGCCTACCTGCGATCGCAGCCGCTCCATTTTTGCCGATGTGCCGTTGAGGTTTTGAATATGGTGGCCTACTTCATGAGCGATGACATATGCAACAGCAAAATCCCCAGGCGCTTTAAAGCGGTCCCGAAGTTCCTGGCAGAAAGCGAGGTCCAAATACAACTTGTGGTCGCCAGGGCAATAAAATGGTCCGACGGCTGAATTTGCCAAGCCGCAAGCAGACTCCACCTGGTCCCGAAACAGCACCAGGGTAGGATCCTCATAGGTTTTTCCCTGCTCAGCAAATAACTTGCCCCAGACGTCTTCTGTGTCCGCCAGCACCACCTTGACGAATTTCGCCTGCTCGTCATCCGCGGCTTTTTGTTCCGGCGTTTGTTCCGTCGACTGCGCCTGGCCGGGCATCTGCGGCATTTGCGGAGCCGGGCCGCTTCCGCCCATGAAGGAGTAGATCAGGTAGATGATCAGACCGACGATCCCTCCGCCGGCCGCGACATGTCCGCCTGATATCCCGCGACGGTCCTCTACGTTGGAGCTTTCCCTGTCACCTAGCCACTTCATATCTTAGACTATTTAAGGTGAGTGAAAAAAACCTTCTGCATCAGGCAGAAGGTTCACGAAATCATAGTCAAGGTTAATTATTCTCCACCTTTCGCAGCGGAACTATTTTGCGGGGTGAAATCGCTCATGGTGGGCGTAATGATCACTTTGATACCATTACCCGGTGTAAGACCATTTGAAATCGGCTGCTGCATCAATAAATTCACTTTTGGAACACCATTTTGCAGGAGGCCATTTGCGACAGAATTCACACGCCCTTGCTTTAACATCCATGCCCTGTTCTTCGAATACCGGGTCGGACTGTTGTAAAACGTCATCGATCCTTCTGAACTGGCGTATTTTCTTTTTGTTTTTCTATGTGTTACTGCGACATCGCTTTTGCCGCTATTGTCCGTCTTGACGGTTGCTCCGGCGTTTTGACCGCCTGCCGCAGCAGCGCCCTTGGCTTCAGTTTTCCGGTGGGCCATCATATGGTGAGCCCGATGGTGCCTGGGGGCTGCATTATCTGACATATTATCAGATGTGACGTTGTTTGCCGAGGTTGCATTCCCCATAGTGGAAGAAGGATTGCCCATGTTGCTGCTTTGACCGCCGGAAGAATCGCCATCGCTAACGACGACATTGACATCGGACCGGCTTTTAATTACCTGGGCGAGACTGCTCAACGCCTGCTTTCCGCTGGTGGTAACGGCTGTGCTATTCTTTTTGAAGATCTTATTTTCATCAAGGTTTACGTAAATGGCATTGTTCACCTGTTGAATATCTTCATTTGCAACGCCCGTCTGAGACAGCGCTCCTTTAAGCGCATCGCTCACCTGAGAGAGGGTGCCTTGCTGCTTGTTGAAATACTCCTGATAGTAGTCAAGAGACTTTTGCTGGGTAGCATAGTTGCCGGTAGTGCTGTCGAGCGTACGTTGCAGGGTGGTGTTCTTTTGCTCCAGGTTCTGTACATTCTCATTGAGTGAAGTCACCTGTTGGGCCAGCCGTGCGCTGTCATTTCTCATCTGTGCAAGGGCCGCCTGAGATGATTTATACTTCTTGCTGGATACGCATCCCGTCAACAAAATCGTGGCAATACCGGCAGTGGCTATCAATACATTTAGGTTTGCTTTCATAATCACATGTTTAAAATGATTTGTAAATTGAAAATCTGCCGTTAATAGAATACCTTAATAAATCATTAAAATTTAATGCCAGCGGGTTGCCGTTGTAATTTTAGCGAAGATGTAGCCAAATCTCCCCAATATCGGGATGGAAGTGAGCATATCGATTCATTTATAGAGATATGTCCATATATTCTACCGAGAGCAGATCACTTTTCCAAATAAGTAAGATCGCATTCCAGGTTACTGCTCCAATTGCCCATCTTAGCGGCCGCCGTGTACGTCGATCTTAGAAACCGAAGCAGGGTCTCTGTGGGATCTTCGGATTGCTGAACGACTTCGTAGGGCAACATGAATTCTCCCATTTCCTTATTGTAGAAAGCTTCTGCCGGAGCAACCGGCTGTTGGCCGAAATCCGGGGGAGTGGGATAGCAGTAGGAGTAAAACACCGGCAAACGACTTTTTTCATTGCCTGCCCAAAAGCCGCAACTGCTCACTTCATGAGAATAGGCTTCCTCCATTACCTCCTTAGGTATATTCGGGACTGCCCCCTGGTATTTTGGCGCTTTCCGGCCTGAAAACCGGGTTACCGCTAAATCAAATGAACCCCAGAAAAGATGCACCGGACTTGTTTTCCCGAGAAACCCGGAACGAAATCTTGTAAATACGATCTCCGTATGTACCAGCGCCTGCCAGATCAGGTGCATTTGCATGGCGTCGTAGCTTCGATGAACCGTGTCCTGCTGAAAGGGAATGGCCGGATCAATTTCGTTGGGTGCATCATGAATAGTGACCTGAATGCCCATTGAACCCAGTTTGGAAAACAATTCCCTATAAAAATCGGCCACCGTGCGCGGATAAAGCTTTACCGTTCCCTTTTTCCCGTCGCTTGACGAGATGATCACTTCATGTTCTATGAAATCCATATCGATCTGGAAAACGCCTTCGTCGTAAGGTATACTTCCGGTGGTCAATCCCCGTGCAGAAACATACAGGGTTACATGCCAGGAGTGGTTGAGCCATGGCATATTCTTCAATCTTATTTTCCCGATGATCTGCGTCCACAAGTGGACCGTAGCTATGGTGTCCCCGTAAGCTTCATAAATAAGCTTCGGCCAGGGCGTATTGGTTGTATTGGTCATGTTTATAAATGGTTTATGTCAATCGTCTTAAGTTAAGGCGTTTTTATTAGACGGAAATAAAATTCATAAAAGATTAATAACCAATCGACTAAAATGCAACCAGCGCCTTTATGATTATTTCAGAATTTATATTTATATTTCCTCTAACTCTTGAATAACGTCCCAATGTCGAACGCAGGATTTATCGTATTGATACTCGTTGTCATCACCGCCTTGATATCATACAAGGGCTTTTCCAATAGCCTGTTCTTTGATAAATACAAATTTGAAGTAGACCGCATCCTTATCAACAAGGATTACAAGCGCCTGTTCACGTCTGGCTTCCTGCACGTCAGCTGGACACACCTTATCTTCAATATGTTCGGGCTGTACGTCTTCAGCGGGGTGGTGGAATCAACGCTTGGCAGCCTTAATTTTCTCATCATTTATTTTGCCAGTATGGTGGGCGGAGAGCTGCTTTCCCTGCTGATCCACCGAAATGAGGGAGATTATAGCTCTGTTGGTGCAACGGGAGCGGTCTGCGGCGTGATGTTCGCCTCTGTTGCGATCTATCCGGACATGGGCATCGGCCTTTTTCTGCTGCCTTCCATTCCGGGGTGGGTCTTTGCCCTTTTATATGTACTGTTCAGTATCTATGGCATAAGATCCCAAAAGAACAATATAGGTCATGACGCTCATCTTGGCGGCGCCCTGGCGGGCATGCTGCTGGCGCTGGCCATGAACCCCTCGGTCATTATTTACAATTACGGCAAGATCCTCATCATTTTAGTTCCTACCGTCGTTTTTATTTATTTGATCATCACCCGCCCTGGCGCGTTGCTCGTCGATAATCTCTTTTACAAGACACACAAGGACTTCTATTCCATCGATCACAAGTACAATGCTGAGCTGACCGACCGGCAGCAGGAGGTAGACAAGATCCTGGACAAGATCAGCAAGAAAGGCATGGGAAGCCTGAGTAAGAAGGAAAAAGAGACGCTTGAGGCCTATTCGAAGCAAGTTCGTTGATGATGGTGAGGGGCAAGAAAAAACCCTCGCCTCAAGAGGGTTTTTCCCGTTTAGCCGGGTGGACGAAGATGAATTTGTCAAACCACGGCTAATCGTGCCCGCGGCCATGCTTGTAGTGGCCATATGCATGGCCTCTCCCGTTTCGACCAGGATGATCGTAAGGATCTTCCTCGCCTTCCGTATGATGGTGATCACGGATCACAACTTGTTGTCCATAGTTCCCTCTGTATCTTCCATATCTTTCTCTATACACCTCGCAATGCCTGTAAGGTTCCGGTTCATTTACCACGACCTTATATCCCCTGTAAATATCATAGGACTGGTAGCGTGCGGGTAAGGCCACGCCAAAAACCCAGCGGCCTCCTTCCAGATAGATATAACGGTGCCTGGGCACGGAATAATAGACATCAATATCCGGCATATAATAATAGTCCACATGATCGTATCCTACTGGTCCCCACTGAGGCTGGGAGCCCACGTTGACATTCACGCGGACCTGCACCTGACCCATGGTTTGGTGTACGCAAAGAACACTGGCGGCCCACAGGAAAAAAACGATTAATCTGTACATGATCCAATTTTTATGATTGCATTATTTTGCTGATAAGGTCACTGTTCCGGCATTCGTCACTACTCCTGTGGTCACTGTCACTGCGAAGGCCGTATCCTTGTAAGTCGAATCCTGGGCATGGAACAGCAGGTTCCAGCTGCCCGCATTCATACCGCCAAAGAAATAATTGCCTGTTGTGGAATCCGGCAATGCCATGAGCGTATCAGTACCCATCGTTGCCCACACCTGTGGTTTAGCCGCTGCAGGCAGCACCATTCCTTTAACGCTGCCGCCGACGGCATCCGCATAGGTCCTGATGACCGGCTTCAGTATGTATTTACCGGAGCCTGTTGTAACGATAGACCGGCTGGCATCGAAATCTATCCAGAGGTGGTAGACGATGCCTGCCGTCAGGGTGGAATGAATGTTCAGCTTCAGGCCAGATTGCTGCGCAGAAGGCGTCTTCAAGGGATAGGATTGGCCGTCTATCACAACGGAATTATTATCCCCGAGGACCAGCCGAATCTGGGACAAAGTCACCGGCGCGGGCAGATCGACTGCGGCCAGCATCGTATCGATACCATTTTTGAAGTCGAGCAGGTTATAAATGCCTGGACGCACAACATTTACTGTTTTCCATCCCGCATCACTCGTATCGGAGGAAACGTTAACCTCTACTTTCTGAATATCGATGTTGACGGCATCGTAGTCCGCAGGTGCATCCGTCAACATTACCTGGAGGTGACTCACCCCCCCACCCGTCCCACTTGAATTCTTATTGCAGGATAGGAAGATAAAGCTCCCGCCTAAGAATACTGTCAAAATGATCCATAACGCGCGCATAGTTTTCATATAATGTTTATTTAATATGTTAATTAAATATTCTCACGGACTTAAAGCATCTTACAGGAAGATGTTGCCTCTCTTCACACCTAAGACAGGAAAAGATGATGATGGTCCTACTTGTTTTTTAAAATATATTTGAGTATGCCTAAACATCGCGTTGCCTCCATCGATATATTGCGGGGGCTGGTCATGCTGATCATGGCCATCGATCATGTCAGGGATGCCCTGCACAAAGGCCACCCTTCCCCTACCGATCTCGATGTCACCACCCCTTTTTTGTTCTTTACCCGGTTCATCACCCATTTTTGCGCGCCCACTTTCGTATTCCTCAGTGGCATTTCCGCCTGTCTTTCCGGTGCAAAACGTACAAAATCCCAGCAGGCCCTCTTTTTGGTGAAGCGTGGTGTATGGCTCCTCCTTATCGAGGTATTAGTGATATCCTTTGCTATCACGCTCAATCCTTTCTATCATCTTATCATCTTCCAGGTGATATGGGCCATTGGCGGCAGCATGATCCTTCTGGGTTTGCTGATCAGGCTGAAAGCCTCTCCGGCTGTCATCGGAATCATCGGGGTCATCATTTTTATCGGTCATAATCTATTCGATATCATTCAACCCGGTGCGATAGCCAGGACGGCTGTCTGGCAGCTGTTGGTTTCCGGCAACGGATGGGATGGGGTCATTGCCCTCGGTGGCAGTCATTTTATCAACGTACCCTACCCCCTGCTGCCCTGGACAGGGGTAATGCTGATGGGATATGCTGTCGGGTCGATATACGCGCCCGGATCGGATGCCCTCAGACGAAGGAGATTATTATTGTATTCGGGCATGGCCTTGCTGGCCTTCTTTTTTATTTTCCGGGGATTCAATATGTATGGGGATCCTGCGCCCTGGTCCGTACAAAAAACTACGGCCCTGACGGTCATCTCTTTTTTTAACGTTACCAAGTATCCCTGCTCCTTATTGTACCTGTGTATGACATTGGGTGTGGCGCTGGTGGTCCTCAGTCGCACTGAGCAGGTGAAAAACAGGTTTGCATCCATATTGACGGTGTATGGCAGTGTTCCTTTTTTCTATTACATATGTCATTGGTACCTCATCCAGGCGATAACGATCTGCATTTTCTTTGCCATGGGCTACACGGGCCATCAGATCATTACGCCTCAAAGCCCCTTTCTTTTTGCGCCGCCTGATTTCGGCATAAGCCTGGCGGGGGTGTATGTCGTATGGCTCGTGGTGATAACCCTATTATACCGGCCATGCAAATGGTTCAGCCATTACAAAAAGGCGCACGGGCAATGGTGGCTAAGCTATATTTAGCGACTATCTTATATATTTCCCTTCTTCAATTCCCCTACGGCATAATCGCAGGCGCGGGCTGTCAGGGCCATATAGGTTAAGCTTGGATTAAGGCAGGCACCGGAAGTCATGCAGCTGCCGTCCGTAATAAACACGTTGGGCACTTCATGCATCTGGTTATGGGCATTCAATACGCTGGTGCGGGGATCACGGCCCATGCGTGCAATACCCATTTCGTGATTGGCATTGCCGGGGTAGCTGATGCTGCCTTCGACCCGGACATTCGTATAACCGGCGGCGGTAAGCATTTCCGTAGCGCTGGGCCCCATATTGGCATGCATGGCTTTTTCGTTGTCCCGAAAGCTGCAATCCATCACCAGCTGCGGCCTGCCAAAGGCATCCTTTTTGGAGGCGTGCAGCGTCACCCGGTTGTCCTGATAAGGCAGGCACTCGCCAAAGGCATAAAGGCCCATGCGCCAGGGACCGGGTTCGGACATAGCTTGTTTTAAAGGGGCACCGATGCCAATATTCTCTCCTGCATTGCTGCGGTAAGCATCGCCGGCAAAATGATAGCCCCGTAAAAAACCATGCGTTTGTGCTGTTACATTCTGCCACCGGGGAATATAAATTACGTTGGGTCTGCGGCCATAGTAATAACTATTTTCAAAACCCGGTACGTCCGCGGTGATGGTGAGTCCTTTGTGGTGATCCATCAGGTTGCGGCCTACCTGGTCGCTGCCATTACCCAGGCCGTTTGGAAAACGGCGGCTGGTGCTATTGAGCAATATAAAAGCCGTGGCCATGGTGGCGGCATTTAAGAAAATCAGCCGGGCATGGAACTCTTCTGTCTGTTTTGTTTCGGTGTCGATGATCTCCACGCCCGTGGCCCGCTGCCGCTGTTCGTCGTACAGCACCCGGTTCACCAGCGAATAGGGTCGCAGGGTGAGATTGCCGGTGGCGTGGGCCGCGGGCAGTGTGCTGGCATTGGTGCTGAAATAGGCGCCATAGGGGCATCCACGATGACAAAGATTCCTGGCCTGACACTGTCCCCGGCCTTTCACAGGGCGGGTCAGATTGGCCGTTCGGCCAATGATCACCTTTCTGTCCTTGTAATGTTCTTCAATTCTTTGTTTAAAATCCTTTTCTGCGCAGTTCATCTCGAAGGGCGGCAGGAACTTGCCATCAGGCAAATGGGGGATGCCATCATTGCTACCGCTGACGCCGATGAAGCTTTCGACATGATCGTACCAGGGCGCCAGGTCCTTGTAGCGTATGGGCCAGTCGACACCGTGACCATCCTTTACATTGGCTTCAAAATCGAGATCGCTCCATCTGTAGCAGGCCCTGGCCCAGAGAAGGGATCGTCCTCCGACGGTGTCGCCCCTGATCCAGTCGAATCGCTTTGTTTCCTCGTAAGGGTTCTCCAGGTCGCTGATATAAAAATGCTTATTGTCTTCTTTAAAGGAGTAATGCCGGCTTTGGATGGGATGGCTTTTGACATCTTCCTGCGAAAGCCGCAGGTGATGCGAAAAGTCCCATGGATCCATGGTGGCGGTGGGATAGCTGGGGTGTTCCATGGGGCGCCCACGCTCCAGCAATAATACTTTCAGGCCTTTTTCGCAAAGTTCTTTAGCGGCCCATCCCCCGCTGATGCCGGATCCGACAACGATCACGTCATAGGTATTTTTGGGGGTGGCCTTGATGTTCAGGTGCGTGCTGTCAGTTGGCATAACGGGTCTTTTCTCTGGCCTAAATATATGTCAATTGAGCCAGTTTAGCGCAGGACCAGCTTATACGAAATATTTGGCGCCCAGAATAATCCAAGGGCACCTCCACTGATATTTCCCGCAGCCGATGCGGGTGCGGGCTTATAAACATTCCCATCGTTCAGGAACTGCTTTTCCAATGTCTTGAAATATTCGTGGGTGTTCCTGTCAATAGAAAACAGCCTCACCTGCACGGAAGTTCCCTGAAAGGCAATAGGATAATAGCGCGGGGACTTGCGATACATGTAATCAGCCATGATCGCCTGTATTTCCAGGCCATTGACATAAGGGGGTAGTGTTTTTTCATCCAGTATTTCATAGGGAAAGGCCGCATTGGTATTATATAGCAGATCTGTCCTGTCATAAGTGTAGCCGTTAATGTTGGCGGCTTGCAGCAGATAATAGTTCACCTCGTCCTGCGGCTCATTAAACCAGGTAAAGACGGGGTTGCCATTAGACATGAAGGCATCGGTAACCATATCTTTTCCTATTGCTGCGGAGTCGACCGGAGGCGCATTCAGCGGCATATAGGCGGACGCTTCGAATTGCCCGTTCCCTATGTACACCTGCAGGTGATAGGTGTGGCCGGGAATGCCGGTGATCTTCGTCGTTCCATAGTATCCCCGCGCAGTGGTAAACTCGTAGTGCTCATTAGGCATCCATTCGGAATCAATTTTATCGTTCCTGTAAAAGTATTCACGCCGGCTGGGCAAAGCATCGGCCGGCTTTAGCGTATCTGCAGTCCCCCTATCGTCTGAAATAATTACCCGGGCCCCTGTTACCCCCTCGGCATAGTCCAGTCCCATCGTATCCCTGACGTAAGAGCTTGCCAGATCCTGCGCCTTTGTTATCCTTACATAATAAGCACCGCGTAAATTACTTATCCTCCCTTCTATCACGTAGGTCGGTGATATTTTCCCCTTGGTGATTGGAAAATCCCTGGTGCAGCCTGCGAAGAAGACAAAAAAGGCGCAAAGAAAAAAATAGCATTGTTTATTCATGCTGGGCCGGTTAAAATTTAAAATTGTAGGTTATAGTGGGCAGCGCTCCTACCAGATAGACCATGGATGCTTTTACATCTGTAAAATCTATTTCATCCTGGCGGGTATAAATAGCGAAGACATTCTTCCTGTTATAGACATTATAAACACTGAGGACCCATTCACCCTGCCATTTCCTCTTGTCATTGCGGCGGCCCTGTAAAGTCACGCTGAGATCCAGCCTGTGGTAGGACGGCATGGTGTATCCATTCCTCGAGCTGTAGTACATGAACCTGTTGCCATTGAATACATAGCTTCCCTCAGGGATAGTGGTACGCCCGCCGGTGCGGAATACCCAGTTGGCGGAGAAGCTTAATCTTTTACTGACCGATTGGTTGTACACGAGAGAAAGGTTGTGCCGATGATCGTAGTTGGCCGGGTACCATTCGTTCTTATTGACACCATTGATCTGGCGCAAAGATCTCGAATAGGTATAGCTGATCCATCCATTGGAGGCGCCCTTGTTCTTTTTCAACAGGAATTCAAGCCCATATCCCTTTGCCTGACCCGTCAGGACCTGGGTCTCGATCTTTTCATTCAGGAATATTTCGGCATTATCCCTGAAATCTATGATATTATGCGATTTTCTATAATAGAGTTCGACACTTCCTTCATACGTGCCGTCCCGGAAGGTCTTATAACCGCCGGCAGCAACCTGATCGGAATACTGCGGTTTAAAATAAGCATCGGAAGGTATCCATATGTCCGTTGGCAATCCCACGGAAGCGTTTGTCAGCAGGTGCTGAAACTGATAATTCCGGCCGTACGAGAGCTTTAAAGAGGTTGTATTGGTTAGTAAGAGCCTGGCGGTGATCCTTGGCTCGGCGCCAAAATAGGCTTTGACAATTTTTCCTTTGCCGTAATGAACGCTGTCGATCACGGCGGTAGTATCGGCATTGTATCTGTAAACCATCGCATCGCCCAGGGTCGCAAAACCCGTCGCCCGGACCCCATAAGAGAGGCTTAACCACTTGCCCAATCTTTGCTCATTACTGATGTAGGCGAAGAGCTGGGCAGACCTGCGATCTTTCAGCGATACGCCCTTTGCAACAGCATTGGTATCGATGGGTACGATATTGCCCGGTGAGATCTCCTGTCCCGTGATACCTCCTCCGAACCTAATGAGGTTTTTCGGATCCATCATCCATTCCATGTCGGTCTTTAAGGTTATCTCCCGCAGACGGCCTTGCAGCTCATAGCTTCCGCCTGCAGCCAGATTGATATTGGAAGACCTGTAATTACTGTAGAGCAGCGACGTATTGGCAAAAAAGGAAGGATTGGAAACATGGTTCCACCGGGCGCTGATGGTCGTATTTCCCCATTTCATCCGGCGGGATCCGTCAATAAGATCGAGAAAAAAATTATCATGACCTGTATAGCCGGATAAATAGAGGCGGTCTTTATCTCCTAAGATGGGGTTGAACTTTGCATTCAGATCATAAAATGCCACACTACTGTTGGTGGTGTGAAAATTCAAGAAATGAAAATTCTTAGACAGGTTCAATAAGGCGCCGATGTTGCTGTACCTGCCGGAAACCATAAAAGAAGACTTATCTTTCTTTATCGGACCCTCCCAGGTCAACCGGCTAGCCAATAAGCCGACGCCGCCGGAAACCGACTGCTCCTTGCTGTTGCCTTCCTTCATCCTCACATCTACCACAGAAGACAATCGTCCGCCATACTGGGTAGGGAAAACGCCTTTATAAATCGCAACATCCTTTATCGCATCTGTATTAAAGGCGGAAAAAAAACCCAGTGTATGCGTGGGATTGTACACGGGCGCTTCGTCCAGCAAAACCAGGTTCTGGTCATACGAGCCGCCTCTGACGGATACATTCGTGGTCCCTTCGTTGGAAGTCTGGATACCCGGCAGGAACTGCAGGCTCTTTAACACATCCGGCTCGCCGCCCGCCATGGCGATCTTTTTGATCTCGGCAATATCCAGGCGGTGACTGCCGGTGATGGGTCTTCTTATGTTACTTTTATTGCTGGCGGTAGCCACAATGACGGTCTGCAGATCATTGTGTTCTTTTCCAGCCAGCTCGATATTGTTCCTGGATGTCTCCTGAAGGTCTAACTTCTTATCATATTCCGCGAGGCCTATGTAGGAGCAGTTGAGCTGATATGTGCCGGCAGGCGCCGTCAATGAATAAAATCCATAGGTATTGGTAGTGGTAAAGTAGGTCTTTTCGCCGGAGATGCTGATAGTGGCGCCTGTCAAAGTCTCTCCTGATTGACCGGATGTCACAAAACCATACAGGGTCAGACCGCGCGAAGAATGTCCGGGGATCTTTTTTATCAGGATATATAGTTTAGACTGTTCGTAATGCAAGGGCGTGCGGCCCAGCAGCTCAGTCAGCACCTTTTTGAGGGAGACCTGCCGCAGCCGGAAAGAGATGCCTTTTACACCGGCTATGTCTTCCGTCTTGTAGGTAAATCTGAATGAAGTGAGTGATTCTATCTTAGTAAAGGCCTCAGCAAGTGAAGCGTCTTTCAATTCGAGGTCAATGATGACCTTGTTTAGGTCCTGGGCATGGGTGCTTTGGGTGCTCAATAAGGCGCATAGCAAAAAAGCCAGCGCTGGTGTGATTCGGTTCATAAGGGAGTTTGTCGGGCATTATTATTCAATTGTGAAAATTCCATTCTTCCTGGAGAGCCGGCTGTCCGTCGTCCGGGAGATCATTTCGAGCGCATGCTGCAACCCATCGCGTTTATTGAATGAAAGGGTGATCATTGTTTGCTTCAACGAGGAGTTTTTTATCGAGATGGAGTCCTTAAAGGCTCTTTGCAGATCGGCAGCGATGTCTTCCACGCATTCGTCTTTATAGATCAGGTTGCCTGTCCTCCAGGCTGCGATGGATAAGGTATCGAGGTTCCGTAGCAGGGAGACGGTGTCCGAAATGACCTTCACCTGGCGACCTTTTTCCAGCACCGCCAGCAGCCTGCTGCCGGCCTCCACTTTTACTTTTCCGCTTTGAACGGCAACCATCATGGTTTTCTGCTGCGGATAGGCCGTGATATCAAAAGCTGTTCCCAATACCGTGGTCGTGATGGCGCCGGAGTGAATGACGAAAGGCAGCCTGCCGGCGTTTTTTACATCAAAGAATCCTTCGCCGGAAAGTTCCACTGCCCGTTCTGAACTGGCAAAAGAGACGGGAAAACGGATGGAAGATGCCGAGTTAAGCCATACCTGGCTGCCGTCAGGCAATATTACCCCGCGTTGTTCGCCCCGTGCGGTTGAAATGACACTATCCCGAATGGTCGTTTCAGCAGCCGACAAAAGACGGCTGTGCCTTTGATCCGCCCAAAAGTATCCTCCTAATCCTATCAAGAAGAGGACAGCTGCCGCGGCAGACCATCGGTATAATTTAACAACCCTGGCAGGGGCAGCATGCTGCGGCTGAACACTATGTCTGTCGGCCTGCATGATATCCTGTTGCATTTGCTGCCAACGTTCTCTGTCCGCCGGGAAAGCGGGAGCCTCTTTATGCATCATTTCCGCCAGCAGGGACTTAAATAAGTCGCTGTGGGCATCAGACCTTACCATAGTTGAAAGCTCCTCCAGTTCCTCTGCGGTTGCACTTTCAGCCATGTACTGCTGCAATAAATAATTCAGGCGCTGTTGATCCATTTTTTTTGCCCTTTTATGCCTGGGCGCTGTCACTAAACGGTTGAGCGGATGGTTAGGACTATCGGGATCAACAATTTTTTATCAGAAGAGGAAAAAATTTAATATAAAAAAGATCACGCCGTGCCTGGCGAGGTATTCGCGTATGAGCTTCAATGATGTGACAAGCGCGTTTTTAACTGTATGGGGAGAAATCTGGAGCGCCGCGGCAATTTCCGGGATGGTTTTGCCCTGTTCCCGGCTCATCAGGTAGATCTTTTTACGCTGCGCCGGTAAGGTATGCACGGCCTCTCCCACCAGGCGCATCAGCTCTTTTGCATCCAGCCATTCGTGGGGAGCGTTTTGTTGTTCGGGGTCCGTAGTAATGGGTTTAAAGAATTTATCATTTAATACGCGCGCACGCAGATGATCATAACATTTATTGGAAGCGACCCTGAACAACCAGCCGCCGGGGTTTTCCATTTCGGCCAGCTTGTCCCTGTTTAACCACGCCTTGATGAAGGTTTCCTGGATGATCTCCTGCACGGCAGATTCAGATCTTGTAAGCTTTATGATAAAAGGATAAAGTCTGGGGAGAAACAAATTGAACAAGGCGCCAAATGCCTGCTCATTACCTTCTGCTGCCTGTTGAAATAGTATTTTTTCGCCGTCGGATGAGATCATTTATGCGTCCAAGTAAGATCATTATTTTCATTTGCACAATACTATTGAAATGGTTTTAACATTTCAGCAGCATCTTTCGGGTACATAACGCATCCTTTTTTCAGGGGCTCACAGGCCTAACAATCGCAGGGTTTTTATATCTTTTACACCTTTGAAGAACTTTTGGAGAACCTTATCGAAGACAGGATTGGCGCCGGGGACCGATGCGAATAAGGTCATAGAAGAGCGGAGTTTCATATCATCGGGGTTTCCAAATATGGCTCCTGCGTCCGCACCCTGCAGGTCAAGTAACGCTCCGGAGATCTCGACCAGCCGTTGTCCCAATACAGGGTCAGCGAGGTAGGCGACCGCCTCCTCCAGATCGTTGATGGCATAACGTCTTGACATTTCACTGAAGCCGAGTCCCTGCACCTGTGGGAAGATATACCACATCCAATGACTTCGCTTCCTGCCATTTTTTATTTCCTGGAGGGCTATCGCATAGTCATGCTGTTGCGCATCGATGAACCTGTTCAGATCATTATTTTTCATAAATAATCATTCACCATCCGGGTCGACCACATCGGTTGCCGCCACTCTGCCTACCTGCCCGTCTTCCAGGCGCACCTTTATCCCCCGGGAATGAAAAGCGGCGGACGTCAGGATGTCTTTTACTACACCGTACGTCAGTTTACCGTTCCTTTGATCTTTCTTCAGGATGATCGCTACTTCCAGTCCGGGATGAATATCTTTCCTGTATTGGCCGTTCATTGCCTATGCTGATTATTGGTTGAACGCAAAAATAAGCAGTTCTGACCGCTAATCCTTCATGGCCGTCACCGTCCGGATGCTCCCATCCGCGTTGAAATGCAGCTCCGTCACCTTCACATTCCGGAGATATGTCTTCCCGGAAAGCTGAACATCGTGATAGAAGAGATACCATTTGCCATCCTTTTCGATGATGGAGTGATGGCTGGTCCAGCCTTCCACGGGATTTAAGATAATGCCTTTGTAAGTAAACGGACCATACGGGCTATCGCCAATGGCGTAACAGATATTATGCGTGTCGCCTGTGGAGTACGAGAAGTAATATTTCCCGTTGTACCTGAACATCCATGAGGCCTCGAAAAAACGTTTGTCATTGTCCTTCTCGTGAAAAGGCTGCCCTTTTTCATCCAGGATCTTTACCTCCTGTACGGGTCCGGAAAAGCTTTTCATATCCGCGCCGATCTTTGCCATCCTGGGCAGTATTGCCAGTTCCTGCGGTTTTCGGTTGCCTTTTGTGGAGTCATATTTATTATCATTCCACCGCTGCAGCTGTCCACCCCAGATACCGCCGAAATACATATAATAGCTGCCGTCCTCGTCCCTGAAAACACAGGGGTCGATGCTGTAACTTCCTTTGATGGGGGTCTTTTCTGCTGTGAAAGGCCCCTCGGGCTTATCACTCGTAGCTACGCCGATGTGAAAAACATCCTTTTTATCCTTCACGGGAAAGTAAAGAAAATAGGTATTGTTCGCAAACGCCGCATCCGGCGCCCATAACTGCCGGCCGGCCCAGGGAATATGGCGGATATCCAGCGCCACTCCATGATCGGTGACCTTGCCGCCTACCGAATCCATAGAGAGGATGTGAAAATCCCGCATATCGAAATGGCTCCCCAGGTCATCTTCGGGAATCCCTGTCGCCGTATCGTGAGAAGGGTAGATATAAATACGTCCGTTAAATACATGGGCCGAAGGATCGGCGGTGTAAATATGGCTGACCAGGGGCTGGGACAGATAGTGTTTCTGTTCCTTAACGGGCGCTGTGGTGTCTTTGGCAGGGGTCGATGTCTGTTCGGCGGGCTGGCCGCAGCCGGCGATTATCACCAGTCCGATTATTGCAAATAGTGATGCTTTCATAACCATACAATCGTTTAGTATTGGGTAAATATATAGAAAATACCCAAAATTGCAACCGATTGCATTTTATTTTCTTTCTTACAGCGCAGATCTTCCATCCATCACCGGCGTGGAAGTCATTAGCTTTCCTTTTTACGAAAGCTACTATTTGGTGGGATCATCGAAATTTGGCAGATCAAAAATAAACTCGATATTTGTATCCCTTAGCGGCATAGCGCAGATCAACCAGCATCTCGCTATTGCCCGTACAGCACCTTCCGCAACAAGATTACCCAATACAACATGCTTCGCATTTAAAAGACCACAAAATCTTTTGCAATGAAGAAGTTGCTTTTCCCGTTTGCGTTCCTTGCTTTCTCCTGTGCTGCTTTTGCGCAGGTGGGCATTGGCACCACCGCTCCGGACGCATCATCCATACTGGATCTTACCAGCACCAGCCAGGGTCTGTTGCCGCCCCGGATGACCACCGCCCAGCGCACCGCCATTGCAAGTCCTGCTACAGGGCTCCTGGTATACCAAACGGATGGCACCCCCGGCTTTTATTACTACAATGGGAGCGCATGGGTGGCCTACGGAGCAACGACTGTTACCAGGAACGCTACGCTTACGGGGACTGGCGCGCCCGCCAGTCCGCTGGGTATCAATCTTGCCAACGCCAACACCTGGACAGCCAACCAGACTTTCGCCGGCACCTTCCTGATCGTCTCGAATTCGCGTATTGCCATGACCAATAGCGATAATAATGCGAGGGATATCCGGCTCCAGGAGCCCAGCGGAACCGGCACCCAATATGTAGGTCTCAGAGCCCCATCGGTGGCCAACAATGGCAACTATGTATTACCTGCCATAGTCGGTTCGGTGGGACAGGCGCTCACCCTTGCCACCAGCAACAATGTCGACAGTGGCTCCATGCAGTGGTCAACGGTAGGTGCGGCGGTTCAATTCCATGGCACTTTAACCAATAGTGCGAGCTATTCGGGGACCACGGAAAGCGTTGTAATCTTCAATTCCGCCACCACCAATGTAAGCAGCCAGATGAATACGTCGACCGGCTCCTTTACAGCGGCAGCCGGCGGCTTGTATAATATTTCAGCTTCTGCGAACCTTTCAGGTACAGGAGCGCGATTCCTGGCCATCAATGTCAATGGGACCGATGTGTTCACTGGTGCCTCCGGCACTGGCTCGGTCACCTTCCCTGGTTCATACGCCACTACCAGCACTGCCAGTGTCAGCACTTTGTATCCCCTGAGCGCCGGCGATGTGGTTCAGATCATGGTTGTCACCAACAGTTTAACCGCTGTCCCATCTACAACCGGTACTACCCGGCTGCTGATCACAAAAATGTAACGGACTTCCACACTCGTATAGGAGAAAATGGCACTTTAATTGCATGGGTTGGCATCTGACCTAAATGCACCAACATGACCTATCGCCTTAGACCTTTCGTTCTTTTTTTGCTGCTATTGACCGCCTCTCTCGCCCACGCACAGTTGATCAAGTCCAATAAGATCCTCGAAAAGCTCAATAAGCTCGCCCCGGGGGTGGACAATGCCAGCTGGAAACCCGGCGCAGCCATCACCACTTCCATAAAAGATTCCTTACCGGCCTTCAGGATACTGAATAACGCAGATTTCGACCCGGCACAGGCGGACTCGCTGGTATCCTTCCATCTCAGGCCAGGATATTACCGGACTACTATACGCTCGTATTGCTTACATGCCGGAACCCATGAAGCGACAAAGGGCAGCGGATACCAGGTCGCCCGGTTGAAAGGCAATCGCGCATCCCTGATCAGCGCCCTATTGGAAAGGTCAGCGGATCATCCCGAGATAAGCCAACAGGATGTGCAATTGTTGATCTGGGGCATAGAAGCAGGCAATAAATTCACCGATTTTCCGGCAGACTTTCAGGTACGGGTAAAACCGTTGCTAACGGAAAGGGACCTGGTCCAAATGCAGGTGAAAATAGATCATGCCGCTGAAAAGCTGGTGCCCTCGCCGTTGAAAGATATGGTCGAAACTTACGAGTCCCTGCGGAACAAAATGAATAGCGCACAGATGAGCTATGATGACATCGAAAAAGTGGCGGTAAAGGCGGGTGTACCGCCTACAGGCCTGGGTAGTCTCGATATCAGGGAGGGGCTGTGGTCCTACATCGGCAATGGCTTTTTTATCCGGGTGTTCCCCAGGAACTATACCACGACAGACCTGGAGATCTATAGGCCCGGCAATTTTTCTGTGAAGAAAGACGATAAAGGCAGGATCATCTCCTTTGAAAGAAGTGCAGAAAAAGTAGCCATCGAATATGACGATGATCCAGGCGCCGATGTCCTAACAAGCAAGGAACATGCATCGGTGCCCATTTGGCGATTTAAGCGCTTTACCTATACAAATACGGATAAAGGGATCACGGAATCCCTCAGCAACAAGGGTTGGATACTCCGCGGGGCATTGGATGATCTCTCCCATTCCTTCGGAGCCATATCTACACAGGCCCCGCAGCCGGGCGCTCCTTTTTTTGAGGAAAATGAAGGTTCAAAACCTCTGCAGGCTAAAGAGAACATCAGCTGGAGTGATGCATATGCCAGATACAAAGACGCAAAGCAGCGATATGATCAGGCCAAAGAAGCTATCGACTGGGCCAAAAGGTTGGACGAAGCTGACAAGCTCAAAGACTATGACGAATATCTGAATGAAAAAGCTGCGCAGGAACGTATTAATGCCGGGCTCAAAGCGGCCTTAAACCCGACAAACTTTAAAAAGAAGGCCGACTGGATCTATGACCTGATAAAAATGGACCGGGACCTCATGTATTGGATCGACTGCCAGCTGGCAGGTAAATGTAATAACTCCAACGATCCCGCCTTGCCGGACCTGCCTACAAAAGTCGGACAGCCTGGTAACAGTAGCGCGCAGCGCTTAGGGTTGAGCCCTTATGTGAAGAAATAAAAAAGTTCAAAAAAAATTTGCGTAACTTGAAAGTTACTCTTACCTTTAGGTAACTTAAAAGTTACTTATTATGACGAAAAGCATTCAACACCAGCTGTTCTACCCACATCCCCCCGCCATCGTCTGGGAATACCTGACAACGCCTGAACTGATGGCCCAATGGCTGATGCCTACTGACTTTCAGCCTATTGTCGGGTTTGACTTTCAGTTCAGGACGAACCCGATCCCAAAATTTGACTTTGACGGGATCGTCTATTGCAAGGTATTAGAAGTTGTTGCGAACAAAAAGCTCAGCTATTCCTGGAAAGGGGGCCCCGGGGACGGCACCTTTACAATGGACTCCATCGTCGTCTGGACCTTGACTGAAAAAGACGGAGGTACGGATCTCTCCCTGGAACATAGTGGTTTTAAGGTATTGACAAACCTTCCTATTTTCCAGGCCATGGAAGAGGGCTGGCTGAAAAATATGAAAAAGATCGCCGAACACATCAACACCGCAAAACATGGCTCAACCCACGCTTGACGTCTTCCAGGTGGTCGCCGATCCCAGCAGGAGGCAGATCCTGAAGCTCCTTTCCAATGACAGCCTGACCATCAACGCGCTGGCTGAAAATTTTGACATGAGCCGGCCCGCTGTCTCCAAGCATATAAAGATCCTGGAGTATGCAGGCTTCATCTCGATTGAAGACATTGGACGCGAAAGGTACTGCACGCTGAAACAGGACGGGTTCAATGCGCTGCAGGAGTGGATCGACTACTTCGATGGATTCTGGAAAACGAAACTGAAAAAATTGGAGGTATTATTAAATAATAAAATCAATAAGAAATGAGCCGGTCTGAAGGGTATACCTGTTTCAGGGTCGTTATATTCATATCTTGATAAAGATCTTCCTCTTAAAGAGAAACCAGCAGAGATACCATTCAACCATAAATGTGAGGAGCGAAGCGACAATCCCTATTGTTAACGCGGGCACATGGATAGCCTGCAAGTACCCGGATGTAACCTTGTCCACATATTCATTGATCCCTCCGGCCAGGGTATTCATGAACAGATAAATAAAAAGGGAGTTGACTCCCACCACGGAGAAAAACCATACAAACTTCTTGTGGCCCCGCAGATCGATCCATCCATAGAACAGGGCGAGCGCCAGCAAGCACCATCCGCCGGATGCCAGGACAAAGGAAGAGGTGGCGATCCGCTTGATAATAGGGGTGAAAGTCCATCCGAGTGCATATCCCGCCAGCAGCGCCGCCAGGCCTGCCAGGCCTATCCATTTGAATTTCTCCATGGCAGTCCTTTGCGAGAGCAGCAGCTTGCCTCCCAGCGCGCCCCAGATGGTATGGCAGGCCGTCGGGATACAATTGATGGCTACCCATCCCCCTTTACTGGTCTTGTGCATGAGGAGCAGATCGACATAATTGCCAAAATTGTGCTGGTCTGTGAAGGGCTGGTCAAAGCCGGGCAGATGGAAACCACGGTATAATAATTCTGTCAGCGCTAATAAGGCAATACTGAAAATGATCTGCCACCGGATGGACCAATGAAAAATAAGGAAGGCGACCAGCGTTGTGAATGCCAGCTGCACCAGCACATTCCATAACTCGAAGCTAAGGCCTCCCCCATGCACCGACCGTATCCAGACGCCCCAGAAAAACAACAGCCCGGAGCGTTTCAGGACTTTTGAAGCCATCTGCCGGCGGGATACTCCTTTCTCCCCCTGATGATGCAGTGAATAAGCCATCGCCGTTCCTGCGATGAACATGAACCCGGGCTGGATGAGATCCCAGAATCGAAGTCCATTCCAGGGGTGATGAAAGAACTGGTCGACAAGCGGGGCAAACAGCGTCCCCCGGGAAGCATCTGCCAGCCGCTCGTAAAGATCTGAGGCTTCCAGCATCAGCAGGATCATGATCAGTCCGCGCATAAAATCGAGGGAGAGCAATCGTTGAGACGATGGGCATGTGGATGTGTTCATTGGATCTTTCCCATTTTTGGTGTGACATAATGTATAAGGATCCAGGCCAGGAGAAAGGAGCTGCCGCAAACCAGGAAAATGATATTATAGCCGGCGACTATATTGCCTGCATGCTTATAAAAATCCAATATAAATCCGATGAACAGCGGGAAGAGCACGCTGCCGATGGCGCCTGCCATGCCACCCAATCCCACCACAGAGCTGATGGCATTCTTAGGGAACATGTCCGGAACTATGGCGAAGATATTGGCGCTCCATGCCTGGTTGGCTGCCGCTGACAAGCTGATCAAAGCGACAACCACGCGGATATCGACCGTATATCTCGTGATGATGATGGGCACCACACAGATCGCCGACACCAATAATGCCGCCTTCCGTGCCTTATAGACTGGCCAGCCTTTCTTAATAAGCCATGACGACAGATACCCTCCCCCCAGACTGCCGATCATCGTCCCTCCATAGACGATGACGAGGGGCAGGCTCGGTTTTCGAAGGTCAAGGTGAAAATGCGTGCTGAAGTAAGAAGGGAGCCAGAAAAGAAAGAAGAACCAGATCGGATCGGTGAAGAACTTCCCAATGATAAACGCCCATGTCTGCTTATACCGTAGCAGCTTTGCCCAGGAAAGGCGTACTGGAGCCACCACCTCTTCTTCATCACCGCGTATATATTCCAATTCTGCGGCCGATAAGCGTTTGTGTTTTGCCGGCAGTTGATAGAAACGAAGCCAGCAGATGAGCCAGATAAAGCCCAGCGCACCCGTCACGAGAAAAGCAGTCTGCCAGCCATAGGTTGCCAGGATCCAGGGGACCAGCAGCGGCCCCACGCAAGCTCCGATGTTACAGCCGGAATCCAGGATCCCGATGGCCAGCGCTCTTTCTTTGGGTGGGAACCATTCCCCGACGGTCTTCACACCCGCCGGATAATTCCCTGATTCGCCGATGCCCAGCAAGGCCCGCACCACACCGAACCCAAAGGTGCTCCTCACAGCCGAATGCAGCATGGCTACGGCGCTCCAGATCGTGACGGAGATGGTATAGCCCAGCCGGGTACCTATCCTGTCGATGATCCTCCCATACACCAGCAGTCCGCAGGCATAGCAAATGGTGAAAGCCATCACGATCCTGCTGTAATCCATTTCGGACCAGCCAAAGACCTTCTCCAGCTCCGGCTTCAGCAGTCCGAAGATCTGGCGGTCGATGTAATTGATCGTCGTCGCGGCAAAAAGCAGAAAGCAAATAAACCAGCGATAGTTCCCCGTCCTCGTACCATTCATATAAATAAATTTAATCGATCCTGCCTGCCAAACCGGGGTACCACCTTACAGCATTCCCGTAATAGATCTTATCCACTACCCTTCGGGGCAGCTTTAATCCTTTGAACGCGCCCTGCACTTTCGGCACGCGCATACTGTCATCTGTTGTAAAGAATCTCCAATGCCGCAGCCAGACCTCATGTGCATGTTGTTTCAGACCTTCGTACCCGGTGATATGTTCGTTCGCTATATCCATCGCGGAACTGCGCATATCCGTTCCATAGATCAACCTGTCCTGGTATTTGATAAAGAAGTCATGTACTTTCTGCCACTGGGTCAGGGCCTGGTATTGCAGGTGCGAGATCCGTTCCGCCATATCCACGGCCATATTGGGATATTTATCCAGCCGGCGTGCCAGCTCATCCACACTCCATTCGAGGCTTCCCAGGTGGGCGCCCACGAATCGAAGGTCAGGGTGCTTCTCCAGCATATGATCCCGGGCCCTGATATAGGTCTCATAGGAAGGTCGTTCGGGATGGAGATACATATACTCCTGCGGATGGGCCGCCGCATAGTCCCTGTTGCCTTTGACGGTCATTTTATCCAGGGGTAGCCAGGAATTCCTGTGCTCCCCTAAATGTCCGATCAATGGTATCCCTTTCTTTGCCAGGAAGCTTAATATTGGATCAAACCGGGGATCGTCGATCAAGACCAGCTGACCGCTGGAATCACGTAATTCCATACCTATGTTCTTCCACACCTTCACCGCGATGGCTCCTTTGGAGAACGAGCTGTCAAGATACCCTATCACCTCACGCTGCCATCCCGTGTCATTGAAATGTTCCAATGAAAATGCCGTCGCATAGGCCATCCTTCCGGGAAATGCCTTTATCTCCCGGAGCGCAAATTCCTGCTGTTCTTCCAATGGCGTACCTGATGACGCGTACACATTAATGTTCAGGAACCGGAAATTGTCGGCCTCCGCCTGCCTGACAAAGGCAGTATCCGCCTCTTCGGTGATGTGCGTGTGCGCATCTATCTTTTTCACGGAATAAAAATCATCCGGAGAATAGTATTGCGGGGGAGCAGGAATTTCGTGTTGCTCCTTTTGCAGGATCGACCGGATCACGGGTAATAGCTGTCCAGCGAATCGCTGCATCCCGATGTCATCAGGGTGGACGCCGTCCACCGTACCTTCGTGATCGTAGCCGGTGAGGCCTTGTCCCGTCTTATAATAGAGCCCTTTTACACCTGCGCGGATGAGTGTATCATAGGCTTTCTTCAGTTCTTTTCTTTTCGCATCGATATTCCCGTTACCATCTTTCTCAAAAGTAAGATCGTCGTAATAAGATCCTTCCACCAGCAGCACAGGTGTCGCCGGCCGCTGCTGCTTCAACATTCTGACGAGGTTCACGGCACGGTCATAAATGATCTCCTTCTTCGAATTCGGCGTACAGTCGATGACATACAGCGTCGCATCGATCTCCGACATAGCTTGTCCTACCGACGCGTCGAAAGTGCCTTCGCCGCTGAACCCCAGGTTGATGAAACTCCTGTCCAGCTGGCGGGAAAGTATATTGGTATAGGCCAGACCGGGGCGGCTGGCGGATGCACCCTGGGCAATGCTGCTGCCGTAATATACGACGGGCTTTTTATCCAGGAGATACCTGGACGCCGGCGGGCCGATGACGGCCCCCTGGTTGATCCCGACGGAAAGGCCGGTGACACAATTATAAAGCGGCAGGTTTAAAAGGTATTCCCGGTATAAGGGTTCGCCGTTGCGCAGGAGCGTAAACTCGTTTACCGTATCCTTCGCCAGCGCCGTATTGACATACTGCCATCCTTTATCCGTATGGGCGTACAGGTCCATTCCGTCTGCGCCGGCGGGATTCAGGTTCCAGGACCTTCCCTTTTCGGCCAGGCTCCATCTGACGCGTAAGGTCACTGCGTTTGTCCTGAAACGAATGGATATGCCGGCAGACGAAAGACTTTCGTCCCATACGGGGTCTCTTACAACGTTCCTGAATTTCCAAGGCAGGCGATGATAGTTGTTCTCATCGTGCATCCGGCCAATGACCGAAAGACTTTGGCCATCGAAATATTTCATCGAGTCGGCGAGGTTGCTGCGAAGCTTTAATAACGCTTCGAGAAAATAATAATCCGCATATGTCAGCGGCTGATCCACTTCAGCATTAAAAGGAAGCGCACCCACACTATGCATCAGCAAAAAACCTCCGTTTGTTCCGGGAGCGGCTCTGTAAGCGGTGGAAGAAAGGGTCTGAAGGATCTTTTCCGCCACGTGGATACAGGTGTCACTGTTGGCTGCCGAAGTATAACCGGCCAGCTCAAGAAAGGCGGAAGCCATGACGGCTGCCGCGGATGCGTCCTTATAAGCCTGAGGAATACCCGGCGCATCAAAATCCCAATAAGGGATGCCATCCGGTGGCAACCGGCTCCATATAAAATGGGCAATATGTTCGGCCTGGGACAGGTAGGCCGGATCCTTTGTGTAGCGGAAAAGCATGGTATACGCATACAATGCCCACGCCTCTCCCCGGCTCCAGGTGGAAGCATCAGACGCCCCCTGCCGGGTGATCTTTCGCATCGGCCGGCCCGTCGCGCTGTCATAATCCACCACATGCCAGGTGCTGTAGTCTTTCCGGAAATGATTGCGCATGGCCGTATACGCATGCTGCATGGCCATCGTGTCGAAGGGGTCACGCCATTCCAATAGTTCCAGGTTCATCAGGTTGTCGATGATCACGGGGCAATGGTACCGGGAAGAAGCATCCCAGGATTGTATGGACCGGATCGAAGGCCGGAACCTGGTGGATAGTGACCGGGCGGCTTCCATCAATACTTTTTTATACGCCGGGTTGCCTGTGATCCGGTAAGCATTCCCATAGCTGCAGAATATCCTGAACCCGAGATCATGGTCTCCCGTGTTGAATTGCTGACCTTCGATCAGCTGCATTCTTTTCTCCGCCTCCTGTTTGAAGGCAGGGTCATGCCCATATTCGTACAGGTACCAGAGCGTACCGGGAAAGAAGCCGCTGCACCACCAATCCGCGCCGCTGGTGACGAGGGTATCTGATCGTTTGTCGTACGTTCGGGGAATCAGGCCGGGTGGGAGATGTTGCAGCAGGGACTTGTATTGGTCCGCTGCAAATACCAGGTCGTCTTCCACCATTTTGAGCAGGGCGGAACGGGGGGGGTGGAGCAGGGCCGGACGGGAGGGTTGGAGCAGGGCCGGACGGGATGCCTGGCCATGAACATTCACCTTCATGACCAGGCCACAAAACAGGACCAACAACCATTGCTTCATCCGTCCATCGATCATCTGTCTTACCATTTAGGGTTGGGGGTTAGTTTAGGGTTCAGACCCAGCTCCTGGGTGGGGATGGGCCAGAGATAATCTCTTTCCGGATTAAAATGACGTTTGTTCGCATCCTGTGTGATGATAAATCCATCCGAGGTCAGGTGCGGATCATCCAGCTGCCCTTGTTCGGCCGGGAAATACTTTACACCGATGATGGCCTGCGGCAATTCCGTCTCCGCCGTCTTCCAACGCAGCAGGTCCCAATACCGGAACCCTTCGAAAGCCAGCTCGATCCTTCTCTCGCGCCTGATCTCCGTACGCATGTCCAGGCCATTGGACGAAACGAAGTTATTGGTCAGCGCCGGCATCTTCGCTCTTGCCCGGATCAGGTTGAGGGTGGCATTCAGCTCGTCATCCGTGACGGAGCCATTCAGCTCAAAACGGGCTTCCAGGTTATTGAGCAGGACTTCCGCGTAGCGAATAATGATGTTGTCGATATAGCTTACATTGATGGTCCAGTCGGCTGCAATATAATACTTACAGGATCTGTAACCTGTCTGGGAATATTCAAAGGTAGGCACATAGAGACCGGATACGTACCAGGAGTATTTATTAAAGATCGTCATGGCCATCCTGGGGTCGCGGTTTTCAAACTCTGTGTACGTATTGGTCTGGGTCTGGTAATAAGGTGATTTATCCGAAGGTAATCCATCCTTATACAGGTAGGAGGACGTGAAATTACTGGTGGGCATCAGCAGTCCTTCATCGAGGACTTCCCGGGTGTAATTGTTGGCGGAGATATCGTTGACCTGGTTCTCTCCATAGATCCGGACGAGGATATTTTCCGGGTTAGCCTGTCCTTCTCCCGTATACTGGAAGAGGTAATAGTAGCTGCTGTCCGGGTTGGCTGCGTACGTAAACAGCCCGTTGTTGCCTTGCCCGATGATCGCATCGCTGGCGTCGATGGCCTTCTGCAGGTGGGTCTGGTAGCCAGCCTGACCAAAGAACTTCATCCGGGTCCCTTCGAAAAGGGCTACCCTTGATTTAAAGGCCAGGGCCGCTGTGCTGGTGATCCGGCCGTATTCCTCACTGGCCTGCTGACTGGCGCCAGGAAGATGCGCCACGGCAAAATCCAGGTCTGCGTAAACGGAGTCCAGCACTATTTCCCTGTTCGTCCTGCCTGTATACAATAAAGTGTCGGTCAGCTGCAGCGTCTTCGTCACAAAGGGAACGTCACCATAGCGTTTTACCAGGTCGAAATATCCCCAGGCCCGGAAGAACCGCGTCTCTCCGAGATATTTACTGATCTCACCCTGGTCGCCCTTTACTTTCACGGATTTCTCCAGGATATTGTTACAGGCTCTGATCAGATTGTAATTGCCCGTCCAGCTGTCAGCCGTCGCGGGCGGCAGCCAGGAGCCGTCGCTGACGGAATTCGCGCTGAGCCCAAAAGCATCCGCGGACATGTCGTCGTCGGTATGGCTATTGATAGGGGGTAAGAAGGAATACAGGTAGTTACATGCCAATTTCATATCGTTGGTGGTATTCCAGAAATTGACGTCGGACAAGTCTGTTTTCGGCACCTGGTCCAGCTTTTTGGAGCAGCCGAAGAACAGGAGTGCCGGGAGGAGGAGCAGGAACGTTCTTGTATGAAGCGTATTCATAAAATTATTTTTAGGGTGTCTGTTAGAAAGTGATATTCAGCCCGGCGGCATAGCTACGGAAGAAAGGATAGTTGTAAGCCGCGTTGTTGGGGCTCTCCGCGTCGAAGTATTTATACCACATCTTGCTGTGCTCCCATATATCCTGTCCGGAGAAGAAGATCCTTGCCTTTTGGATCTTTGCTTTGCTGGTCCATCGCTGTGGCAGTGTATAGCCTACCTGCAGGTTCTTCAGGCGGATGTAGGCGGCATTCTGCACCCATTTGGTGCTGGTCAGCACATTCTGTGTGCCACCCACGTAAAGACGGGGGAACAGGGCGTCCGTGTGCGTAGGCGTCCAGTAGTCCGTGTTGATGGCCCAGGGCTGTCTCCATGCGTCGACAAATGGCACCACCGCGGAAGGATAGATCAGCATATTCCTTTTGCCCACTCCCTGGAACAGGGCGGACAGATCGAAACCATTCCATTCGGCGCCCAGGTTCAGACCAAAGGTGAATCGCGGGCTGGTATTGCCGAGGTATACCAGGTCGCCATGATCGTCGGGGCGGTTTAGTCCGCCATTGACGACGCCGTTCTTATCCTGGTCCTTATAGATCAGGTCTCCCGCACCCGTCCGGCTGTCCTGGAAAGCGTGCGCCGCCACGTCGGCGTCCGTCTTGAAATAACCCTGCGATTCATACCCGTAAATGGAATTGATGGGCATGCCCTGTATCACGGTGTTCAGGCCTTCGGCAATCACATTCTGTCCGTCATAGCGGGTAACGACATCCTTATTATCCGAGATATTGAAATTGATCCAGTAGTTCAGCTTGCGCGTCCTGTCTTTCCAGCCGATGGAGGCTTCCCAACCCCTGGTCCTGAGACGGGCGGAATTGGTTGCGCTGGGAATAAGCCCCAGCGTGGAAGGGACATTCACCACTACCAGCATATTCTCATTGGTGCGGACATAATAGTCAAAGCTGGCCGTGAGCCTGCTCTGCAGCAACCCTATATCGATCCCTCCATCCGTGGTGGCTATTCTTTCCCATGTCTTTTCGGGCGAGGCCAGCACGGCCTGGTAAAGGGAATTGTTCCTCGTATTGTTAAAGGGATAGACGGGGCCCCTGTTCAGCATGGAAATATAATCGTAGTTGCCAAGGACGTTGGAATTGCCCAGCTTGCCCCAGGACCCCCTTATTTTTAGTTCATCGAAAAAGGGAGCGGCGTCCCTGAACCAGCCTTCTTTGGCCAGCCGCCAGGCAGCCGACACGGAGGGAAAATACTGGCTTCTCCTGGAGGGCGCCAGCTGGGAGCTGGCATCATTGCGCAAAGTCGCCTCAACAAAATATTTCCCGTCGAAATTATAGTTGAACCGGCCGAAATAAGAGACGAGGGCATTGGCCTGGACATTATCTCCTACCGTCGGGGGCACGGTGGGGTCGCCGCTCAGGTTGAGGGAGGGGACGTCATTCGAGATCAGCGCGCTCGCAGTAGCGCTGGTGGTATCTGCGTGGAAATATTGGTACTGGTAACCTCCCAACAGATGGAAATGGTGCCTGTCGGCTATCTCCAGGTCATAGTCGGCCAGGGCCTGTACATTCGTTCTGTCCAGCACGCCCCGGAACTTCGTGAATGAATTCGGGTTGAAGATGAACTTGGTGGGTTCCGGACCGATGTCATAGAGCGGGATGGTCTTCTCGAACATATTGTTCTCCGCAAAGGTCAGCTGGGGGCTATACAGCAGCCGTACGGACAGGCCCTTTACAAAATTCTCCGCCTTAAGCGTAAACACTCCGTCCAGATTGTGGCGAAGATCCTCGTTGTACCCGCCGTCCTTCAGGATCTGGTAGGTCGTGGGAGCGCTGCCCGCCCTGGCATATTTTGTTTCGTTGGAGCCCGGAAGAAAGACGGGATAGATCGTCCTCAGCTGGTAGATACCGTACAGCAGGCCATAGTCTGCATAGGTGTCCCCGCTGGGGGACATGGTATGGGTCTGCGTATAGGCCACCCTCGCATCCAGACTGAAAATATTGCTCAGCTTTGTCGTCAGGTTGAGCCTTGCGTTGTAACGTTTGGTGCCATCCGGTCCGAATTTGAAGACGCCGTCCTGGTCGAAATACCCGACGGAGAACAGGTACTGGGTTTTGTCGGACCCGCCTCGCAAGGAAACATTATGGGTCTGGCTAAAGGCCGTCTTTCTCATCAGGAGGTTGATCTGGTTCAGGTCATAATAATATTTATACACGCTGGGATTGGAAGGATTGACGATGTAGTTGATATTGGGATCCTTCATCCAATCCAGTTCCTGTTGGGTATAAGCTGGGTTAAAGCCTGCATTTTTAAAGGCTTCGTTCTGCATTTCAGCGTCCTGCCAGGAATGGAGGCGCTGGGGGATCCCAAATTTATGATTGAAAGTGGTCAACCCGGAATAGGTGACGGTCAGCCTGTCGGCTGTGCCCTTTTTGGTTGTCACCAGGATAGCGCCCCCGGCGGCTTTCGCGCCATAGATGGACACGGCAGCGGCGTCTTTCAGGACAGAGATGGATTCGATGTCATTGGGGTTCAGCAGCGCCAGGTCGCCTTCCACGCCATCGACCAGCACGAGCGCGGTGTTTGTCCCGTTGACAGAAGAATACCCGCGGACATTGGCGGCATAGTCCTCCTTTCCCGGTTGTCCGCTGAAACGGGTGATGATCAGACCAGGAGCCGCCCCTTGCAAGGCAGCCACGGCATTGGTCACTGGCCTGTTCTCCAGCAGGCGTTTATCTACGGTCGCTATGGCGCCCGTGAGATCCGCCTTTTTCTGCGTGCCGTACCCAACTACGACGACATCGTTCAGCTGGGAAGCTTTCTGTTTGAATACGACGTTATAGCTGGCATCCTGCCCCACTACGATCTCCACATCCTCGTAGTTGACGGCGGAAAGCACGATGACGGCGCCGGTGGCCGCCTGCAGGGAGAATTTCCCCGCGGCATCCGTGCTGGTGCCTATCCCCGTCTTTTTAACTGTTGCGGAAGCTCCGGCCATCGGCTGGCCTTTTTCATCCCGGACCGTGCCGGAAATCGTTCTTGTCTGCGCAAGGAGAAAGGAAGGCAGGGATACGAGCAGGATACAAATTCTGATCCGGCACGCAGGCGCGAAGGCCTTCCATGTGTTGCTGATCCGTTGCATAAGCGGAGTTTTGGTTTTATAAACTATAAGAGCCTTCATCAATTTATTCCCTGGAGATGCAGCCATTGATCTACCTTCCTGTTCATAGGCAGCTCATAGAAATACATCCAGTCAGTGTTATTCGTTCCATTGGCAAGGTGCAGATGAAGGTTGGCATCCCGTATATAACCTGCGGGATTACCCATCATCCGGGTCCTGGCAAACACTTGTTCCAGCCGCTTGCGGATGTCAGGGAAGCTGTTGACACATTCCCTGATCTGCCGCAGACCAACTTTGCCTTCATCATATTCCTTCAGCAATAGCAGGAGGCGGGTGGAATACCCCTGCAGCTCATTGATCTGGTCCAATACTTCGAGGGCGTACCGGTTCCTTCTTGCCAGGACGATGCAACGTTGGATACGGTCCTTTACGAGCTGATAGATCTGCATGGTCTGCGCAGCGCCTTCCAGCTTTTTCAGGTACTGACTGCTCCACCGTCCTTTGCTGGCAGGATCGGGCAAGCCCATCAGTTTGTAGGTGGGATAATAGCTTTCGCGATCGCCCTCCTGTAAGAATGCCGTCTCCCAGAATGTGACGGCCGTCTCCAGCGAGTCCCTGCATTCATATCCGGCCCCGGCCAGCGCGGGGGAGAAAAACCGGTGGCGGAAGGCGGCATGCACATTTTGTTCGGTGGTGTCGGCACCATTCCAGGAGAACCAGGCAAAATCATAGAGACCGCGCCAGATGGTCTCGAAATGGGGAGAGCTGTCATCCCATACGGTACATAGGATCTTATCCAGACCGCGGTCTTTGGCGATGAGGCAAAAATCCCTGATAAAGGGGAAGTTGGAATGGTTACGCTGCAGCATGGCATAGGATTGCTGGGCGGAGGTGGCGGGCATTACATCCAGCTGGTGAGCGCGGTACCAATCGATGGCCAGCCGGTTGCCAGGTACGTCCGGCGCCTCATAGTTCCACCGCATATAGATACAGTTGGCAGGGAAGAGAGCAATATTCGCGTTGAGCTTCGGTTCATTCTTCTTCCAGAGCGCGGCGACTTCGGGGGCCTTCATCTCCGGATCATACGTGGTCCTGTACAGTCCTGACAGCTTGAAGACCATATCGTCCCAGAAGATCGGTGTCCTGTGATGCTGTATGGCGAAGTCCGTCACTTTCTTCAGCCAGTACATCTGGAGCTGGATGGCCGTCATGCCCGACGCCCTGGCCAGCGGTGATCTGCCCAATGTCCCTACCTCATCGCCGCCGATGTGCAGGTATTTTCCAAAAGGCGTTGCGGCCATCGCGTCTTCGTACAGGGCGAACTGCAGCCTATAGGTTTCAGGGTTCAAGGGATCGAATGCCCAGTCGGACTTTGGATCATCCCTTAACGATTTATACTGTTCATGTTTTAGAATAAAGGAAGCATGACCCAGCCCCTGCACCAACGGGCTTATCTCAATAAAACGGTCATGGGCGTATTTGCACAGTGCGGCAAACTCTTCGATGGAGATGGCCTGTGGAGCGCCTACCACGGGGGCTTTCCGGTATCTGAGCTTGTCCTCCAATTCGAGGATGATCGTGTTTATCTTAAGGCTCGACAGGACATCGATGATATGATAGTAATAAAAGCCTGCATCGAGATGGTGTTTGAGGTCCAGGTGCACAGCCCTTACAGCTATCGAAGGGTAGTCGGTGATCGTGCAGGCGGGTATCGCGAGATCCTGGTCCCTGGCGTCTTCCAATAGTTGATCCAGGGTTTGGAGGCCATAGAACAGGCCTACTTGCGCCTTTGCGCGGATGGACACCTGGTTGTCGCGCAGGTGGAGGATGTATCCTTCGGGGGATGGGACATCCAGGGAGGTGTCTATGTGCAGGCTGAGGGCGCCAGCGGCTTCATTTCCTGAAAAATGCACGGGCAAGCGTCCAGGATAGCCAGACAGCAGCCGTGCCTGGTCCACGCTTTCGACGAACACCTCCTTCAGATCCGTATACCGTAATCCATTGCCTTGCCCGATCTCGATCTTCTGAGGCGCAGGGAACAATGCAAAGTGCGGCCCCAACGGGTCAGCCGGCCCGGCAAAGGTCATGGCGGGAAGAAGAAGAAAGGCAAATAAGATGGACTGGGGGCCGCGCATACCGGTGTTATTTTTCTATTAGGTGCTCATAAGCGGACGCATCCCTGGAAAGCATGGATACCGAGAAAACGTCCAGGAAGAACTGACAGTCGGGATGCCTTCTCAATATGCTGGCAGGGTAAATATTGCTTACCGGCTGCTCGAAGCTGTCCTTTAAAGCCTTGGCTTTGCGTTGGTCCGGTACGGAACAAATGATATGCTTCGACTTCATCAGCTGCTGTACGGACATGCTGATGGCGGTGGGGGGCACTTCATCGATGGACTTGAACCAGCCTTCGCCCAGCTGTTGCATCCTGCAGGCTTCGTCGAGGTGTGCAATAATATAGGGTTGGGTCGTTTCAAAGTCAGCGGGGGGATCATTAAAAGCGAGGTGACCGTTTTCCCCCACTCCTGCCAGCGCGACATCAATCGGATGGGCGCTGATCAACGCTCCCAGGCGCCGGCACTCCTCTTCGGGATCCGTGTCCCCATTTATCAGGTGATAAGCTTTCAGGAGCGGCACTTTATCCAGGAATCTTTCCTTAAGATATTTCCGGAAGCTGGCCGGATGCGTAACGGGCAGGCCGATGTATTCGTCCAGGTGGAACATCACCACTTTATTCCATTCGATATCCTTTGAAGCTGTCAGCTGGCGCAGCGTCTCGAACTGGCTGGCCCCCGTGCCCAGGATGATATTGGCCTGTCCTTTTTGCCCGATGGCGTCCGCGATCAGCGCGGCGGCAGCTTTTCCTGCAGCAATGCCCAGTCCCTTGGCATTCTTTTCCACATGTACTTTCATCAGATGAACTTTTATTATTTCAGGTTTTTATTTAGCGTTTGTGAGATTAGGATGGTCGATAGAGATGTCGACAGGGGCATTCTTCCGCCAGGCTCCCCGGGTAAAGTCCGGAATGTCGATGGGACTGGAGCGGTGGGCGACGGACCATTCGCTGAGGGGAGCCATGGAGCTCCAGAGTGCAGCGTCATAGACATCATGGTCGATGGGCAGACCGTTCCGAATGCAGTCGATCCAGCGCCAGTCCGTCAGGAAGTCCATACCGCCATGTCCGCCTACCAGCCTGGCCATCTCCCCCATTTTCTGAACGATGGCAGGGGTATATTGTTTCTCCAGTTGATTGAACACGTCCTGAGATACCCATCCTTCATGACTGGTGGCGATCCGCGGCGCATCGGCATCGCACTGCGCAGTACCTTTGGTACCACTGATCAGGTAGCGGGATGATTTCACACGGGGTGAAGAAGTATCATGCTGCAACATGATGGTCCGGCCCAGGTTCGTACGGATGGTCGTCGTGTTCATATTCCCCCGGAAATGCTTGTCAGTATATTTATTATAGGCGGGATCTTTGGCCGCCAGCTGCACTGCATAGGGATGCAGGGAAAAGTCATTGCTGCTCATCGAGGTCAGGTATTCCATTTTGTCGCCCCTGTTGATGTTCATGATCACGCATACAGGGCCCAGGCCGTGTGTGGGGTAAAGGTTGCCATTCCGGTGCGCATTCTCATCCAGGCGCCAGAGACCGGGCCGCCGGACGGGATCGAAAAGGCTTTCCCCGATGCTGTGGATATAGGCCCCTTCCCCATGGATGATCTCACCGAAAAACCCCTGGCGGGCCATATTCAGCGTCAGCAATTCAAAAAAATCATAGCATTCGTTCTCCAGGAAGATACAATGACGTTTGGTCTTTTCGGATGTATTGACCAGCTCCCAGCACTCTTCCAGGGTTTTTGCCGCCGGCACTTCCACCGCCACATGCTTGCCATGCTGCATGGCGTATACGGCCATGGTCGTGTGCCATTTCCAGGGGGTGGCGATGTAGACAACATCAATATCGTCCCGTTCGCAAAGCTTCCTCCATTCGTCTTCACTGCCGGAGTAAAGGGCGGGGTTATGCGAAGTGCCTATCAGCTCGTTCTTGGCCAGCTGGACCTGGGCATCTTTTATATCGCAAAGGGCCCTGACATCCACGCCCTCGATATGGATGATCCGGGGGACGGCTTCCGATCCCCTGTTGCCCAGACCGATGAAGCCTATACGCACCGTCTCTATCTTCGGAGCCGCATATCCACACATATTGAAGACCTGTGATCCGGGAGGTTGGGGGGGGATGACGGCTGCCGCTGAGGAATCACCATCGTGTCCGGAAGCAAATATTTTCGCCGGCCCGGCGGCAAGCCCACCCGCGACAAGCCCGGTATACTTTAAAAAGTTCCTGCGATTGCTCATCAGTTAATTTTTTATAAACAGTTAACGCAACTAAATTCGGCTGAAAAACATTACGTGGCGTGAAACGCGGGGAATATATCAGCGAGAACGTTCTCGAAGTCTTTTTTCGTTATCTTGGGGTACCGTATGAAGCGTCACTTCGTTACTATTAAAGACATCGCCCGGGAGCTGAACATCTCTGTCGCCACCGTTTCCCGGGCCATGAGAGACACGTATGATGTCAACCAGGAAACGAGGCAGCTGGTGCTGAAAAAGGCCCAGGAGCTGAACTATAAACCCAACTTCAATGCCACTGGTCTCGTAAAGAACAGTAGTCATAACATCGGCGTCGTATTGCCGACCATTACCAATTACTATTTCTCCACTGTCATCACTGGTATCCAGGAAGTCGCCTATAAGAAAGGCTATAACATCGTACTGTATATCACCAATGACTCGGCCGAGCGGGAAATGGATATCCTCAACGAGCTTTCCCTGGGAAATATGGACGGCCTGCTCGTATGCGTCTCTTCCGACTCGCGGCAGAACGATCATTTCGAGCAGATCATCGCGGATGGTATACCCATTGTCTTCTTTGACAGGGTGGCGCACGATATCAAGGCGTCGAAGATCATGCAGGATGATTATCATGGGGCCTATCAGGCTGTAGAGCATCTGATCCAGCAGGGATATAAGAAGATCGCCCATATCGCAGGTCCTGCCGGCCTGCTTTTTACAGAGAGGAGAATGGAAGGATTCCTGGCGGCCATGAAGGATCACCGGCTTCCGGTGAAAAAAGAATGGATCATCCATTCCGGCTTTTCCAGGGATTTCGGGGAAAAGGATGCCTTGCAATTACTACAATCCAGGACCAGACCCGATGCCATTTTCGCCGTCAATGACAGGAAGGCCATCGGGGCCATGCTGGCTTTAAAAAAGAAGAATATCAGGATCGGGAAGCAGATAGGTATTATTGGTTTTACCAACGACCCCATGTGCGAGATCATCTCTCCTTCACTGACGACGGTGGAGGAGCCGGCGTTGGAGATCGGCAGGAAAAGTTGTGAATTTTTGCTGAATCATATCAACAAGAAGCATTTCCAGGTGCAGGAGCTGACGCTGCCGACGAAGCTGATCGTGCGGGAGTCAACCATGCGGGGATAGCAACCGGACGTCCGTTGTATCAAAAACGGACGGTCTCGCTCCTCAAACAGCTGATTCTAATTGATTTAGAACAAATTATAAAACCGGAACAATTTCTGAAGGGGAATGCCTATGAAATACTTCAAAGCTGCCTGGCGCAACCTGGTCTATAATAGGAATTACACGGTCATCAACATCGCCGGTCTTGGCCTGGCCATTTCCGCCTGTATCCTCATTGGCTTGTTCGTGCAAAACGAACGCAGTTTCGACAGTCATATTCCCAACGTATCTCAAGTATACCGGCTAAACGAGTACATTCATTATGACGGCACTGCTCCGCAAGTCTCTGCGGCCACGGGTGCGCCGATCGCCCGTTTCTGTAAAGACAACCACAACGAGATTGAGCGCTATACCCGTGTTTTCCCTGCCACCCCTTATATATATCCGTCAGTAACCCTTGCGTATGAAGGGAAAAAGATAAAGACAAATAATATTGGTTGTACGGATACCACTTTTGCCGGTATGTTTGGGGTCACGATATCAGAAGGCGATAAGCAGGACTTTGTCCGCGACAGGAACAGTATCGTCCTTACGCAAAACCTGGCCACCAGGCTCTTCGGCACACAGTCCGCCCTGCATAAAACGCTCCGGATGATCACGGATGATTCGACGGTCAGGAATGTCACTGTATGTAATATTATAGAGGAGCTTCCGGCCTCCTCGCATTTGCAGGTCGAAGGGCTGCTGCCCATTTCCGACGAATTTGAAAAAAAATTCATGGGCCAGAGCTGGGGCGCCCTTTTAGGGCCCACCTATTTGAGGCTGAGGCCAGGTACTGATATCAATACGCTGCAGACGAGGCTTACTGCAACGCTTCATTCCAAGAATAAGTTCATTGATCTGCAGTTGCAGCCCGTGAAGAAGATCCATATGGCATCTTCGGACATCAACTATGATTACTACAACTACAATCGGGTGGACGGGAAATATATCACGGTCTTTATGATTATTGCGCTTGCCATTTTCCTGATCGCTTGCTGTAATTTTATCAACCTTAGCATTGCCATTGCAGCTTACAGAGGGAAGGAGATCGCAGTAAAGAAGATCATGGGCGCAGGCAGATCGCACATCTTTTTCCAGGTGCTGGCAGAGACGTTCATTGGTGTCGCGGGTGCGGTAGCGCTTTCCATCCTGCTGACGGCGATCTTCCTTCCCTCCATGAATGATGTCGTTGGCCGACAGATACCAGTGAGTAATCTTTACGGATGGCCTGTCGCTGGTATCTATACGGCCATCCTGCTGACCACCACCCTGTTTGCCGGGCTGTATCCCGCCTTGCTTGTCTCCGGCTCAAAGATCAACCAGGCGCTTAAGAGCAAAGTGCTGTTCGGAGGATCCCGTACTTCGCTCCGAAATGTGCTGGTCACCGGTCAATTCACTATCGCCCTGTTTTTTATCATTGGCCTGACTATCTTTTTGCGACAGCTGCAATTTTTGGGGAATAAGAACCTTGGATATGCTTACGAGCAGGTGATGAAAGCGCCCCTGGACGTGCAGGGGGTCTCAAAATTGGGCATTCTCAGATCGGAACTGTTAAAAATAAAGGGGGTCAGCGATATCAGCAGTGGTTTCATGGAGCTGGGCGGCAAAGGGTCGTTGTTTGGAATAGAATATCTGGCCCCGGACGGACAGCGAAAGAATATATCTGTCAATTTTGAGAATGGGGCAGCTAACTATGCCGGTTTTTTCGGAATGAAGATCCTGGCCGGACGTGACTTCACAAGGGATAACCCCAACAACGAATATCTGATCAATGAGACCCTTGCCCACAAGATCGGTTACAAAGACCCGGTAGGCAAGGAGATCAATCTGGCGAGCTTTCCTCCCGGCAGGGTCGTGGGCGTTGTACAGGACTTTAATTACAGCTCGCTTCACAGCGGCATCGAACCGCTGCTGATCAGCTCCATCAATTATGTTCCCGTGTGGAAAAGCCAATTATATATCAAAGTTTCCACCAGCGGAATTATGTCCACGGTGAAAGAGGTCACTGCCAGATTGAAAGCCGTCACCGGAGACAATACCCTTGAGCCGCAATTCCTTGATGAACATTTTAAACGAACCTACGATTCGGAAAGAAATGCCGGGACCATTATTGCCATCATCGGTGTTCTGGCAATATCCATTGCCTGTCTTGGTCTTTTCGGCCTGGCGGCCTTTGTCATCGTCAAGCGGGCAAAAGAGATCAGTATCCGGAAAGTATTGGGTGCGTCGGTAGCGGGTGTTGTCATGACACTTTCAAGAGCGTTCATCCGGCTGGTGGTCATTGCTTTTGCGATCGCTACACCGATGACATGGTGGTTGATCAACAAATGGCTTCAGGGTTTTGCCTACAGGATAAAGATACAATGGTGGATGTTTGCCCTGGCGGGCGCCGTCGCCGTGATGATCGCATTCCTCACTGTCGGTGTGCTGGCGATAAGGGCGGCACGGTCCAATCCGATGAAAAGTCTGAGAACGGAATAGCGCACAGGGTTTTATTTAGCACTGTTCACCGTCTCCATTTTCACCCGGATCGATCTTCGATACCCATTGGGCGTCATTTGAGTGGTCTCTTTGAAAAATCTATTGAACAAGGAGATATTATTAAACCCACATAGAGAGGCGATGCTGGCAACGGAAAACTCGGAATGCGTCAGCAAGGCGCTGGCTTTCTGGATCCTCACTTCCGTCAATGCCTGTTTAAAGCTTTTGCCTGTGGCACTCTTGAAAAACCGACAAAACGAACTTTCTGTCATCGCCAGTTCTCCCGCTATCTGCCGGGTGGAGATATTATTCTGGTATTCCTGCTGTATGAGCTCATATACGCGTCCGATGCGTTTGGCATGCACGGAATTAATGGAAAGGAACTTACTTGCCTCCAGGTCTTCGTAATCACCGGACAGCAACGACATTTCCCTCAATACGATGAATAATTGTATAAGACGCTGGAAAGAAGAAGGCAGCTCAAACATTTTTTTTATCAGTTCCCCGATGCGATGTCTGGCTTCTCCATTGACAGATATACCTGTCCGGGCGGCGGCCAGCAGTTTGGCTATCCTGGAAAACTCCGGAAAGCTATCCGCCATTTCTTCGATCTGGCTGCTCTTGAACTGAATGACATATTCCTCATATCCTGTCGACTCGAAACCGAAATTAAAAGCATTATGGGGTATGTTGGGTCCTAACAGTATCAGATCGCCATCCTCATACCGGCTGATCTTGTGACCGACGAATCGTCTGCCTTTTCCGTGGGGCACATATACTATTTCAAACTCGGGATGAAAATGCCAGAAGTCCAGGTGGCATAAGAGGGGCGCCTTATTATGGGACATAAAGAAGGACGAGCCTTCCATCGGTCTTATCTTCTCGATTTTTGCCTTTTTCATCTATTTGATTGCCTTCATTGGGCCTCCAAATGACAATTTAGTATAATTATTGGAAAAATGACTGAAATAAGGGCAACTGCCTCCGGGTGATCTTTGTCCGACAATCGTCATCCAATCAGTTTTACATGAACAGGAACTTTCAATATAGAATGTCCATCGTTATTTTCTTTTTCGTAAACGGCTTTTTGTATGCCAACTGCACCGGCAGGTTGCCGGAGCTCAAGGATTATTTTGGCGTATCCAACAGTGTGCTGGGGACGATGCTTTTTACAACGGCCATCGGGGCGCTGGTGGCCATGCCTCTCACGGGCTGGCTCACTACGAGATACAACAGCGGAAAGCTTACGATCTGGTCGGGGCTCTTATTTTGTTGTATTGTACCCTTTATCCCCTATTCTCAGAATCTTTGGGTCGGTCGTGCGGCCTTTTTTATGACAGGTTTTTTTTCAGGCGCCATGGATATAACGATGAATGGACAGGCTGTGTTCGTCGAAAGGATCTATAAGAAAACGATCATGTCCTCCTTTCATGCTGCCTGGAGCATCGGTATGGCGCTGGGTGCGGGATCGGGCGCCTTGTTCGCCAACTATCACTATCCGCTGCGGCCTCACCTGCTTTATATGGCGGCGGCAAGTATCATCGTCCTGGCCATCGTATCGCCCATCGTTCTAAAGAACCAGGCGGGTAACATCGTGGACAGAGGCGGGAAAGACAGCAAGCAAAAGATCCCTTTTTTAATATGGCTGATCGCGATCATAGGTTTTTGCGGAATGACGGGGGAAGGCTCTGTAGTCGATTGGTCGGCCATTTATATGCATACGGTAGTAGGCAAAACAAAGGCTTTCAGTGCGCTTGCTATCGGATCTTTTGGTACGGCGATGACCATTGGCCGGCTGTTCGGGGATCATCTTATCAGGAAGGCAGGGAAACAGCTTATATTATTTTGCAGCTGTTGTGCGGCGATTGCCGGCTTGTCCGTGGCCTTGCTTTTTGTATCTGCGCCGGCGGTACTGTCGGGGCTTTTCCTGGTGGGCCTGGGATTGTCCAATGTTGTTCCCGTCACCTATTCCACTGCAGGCAATATAAAAGGTATCGAGCCGGCAGCGGGGATCGCTATTGCAAGCACCATTGGGTACAGTGGTTTTTTTGTGGGGCCGCCTTCGATAGGCTATCTGGCCGATGCATTTGGGCTTAGGATCGGGCTTTGTTTTACGCTGGGTTTGTTTTTTATTATGATGGCGGTGGTGCTTTATATTACCAGGAGATTAAAGTGATCGGCGATATACACAACCTGTTCATAAGTTCCCTTGTGCAGTTGCACCAAAAGATTTACTTTAATGGCATGAAGTTCTCCCCCGGCCAACAAGTACTTGTACTTGATACTACCCACAAACCCGCAGGTTCTGCGATCGTCCAGGCGTATCATCCGGAGGCACATCGGTGCATTGTCCTGTTCCAATACCCGGGCAGCGCCGTGCCGGAAAGCATCCCGATCCCGGAATACCGATTGGTTCCCCAGCCTGTTATGGTTGCCTGCCCTTAATCGGGTTGGCATGGTTTTTTTACGCACGGCATAAATAACTTGCCATGTCGTGTAAAGGTAGGCAACTCCTTGCGAAACAGCTGTTGTATGTCATCCTCCTGGTCTCCAGCTGCAGGGAAAAAGAGCAAAAGCAAGATGAAGGGGCCCGCCCATTGCCGGCGCCAAACAGCAAAGGCATTGTCATTCCCAGAAATACGGCGATCCTGCCGGCGGATGCATACAGCGATCTTTTCCTTGACAGCGGCAAACTGGAAACATTCATTGACCAGCAGAGATTGAATGATACCCTTACCCGGGCCTTCCGGAATTTTTATAATAACAGGAACTTTCAATTCGCCTGGTTTGCCAGCGATGGGCTGACCGAGCAGGCACTGGCTTTTTCCACACTTTATGCTTACAACAAGGACAGCAGTACTCATCGCAAATGGCTGGATGGTCAATTGGATTCGTTGAAAGGGATCGATACGCTGAGACCTTTAGCTACAGACCCTTCCATATTGCGAACAGAATTACAGATGACATGGAGATTTATCATTTACCTGTCTAATCGCTATCCGGACGAGCAGGAGATGAACGTAGCGCTGCTGCGGTTTGTACCCGCCAGAAAAAGAGATCCCATGGAAATAGCCGCCAGTATCCTCTCCGGAAAACAGGAGATGGGCAGCACGTTGAACCCCTGGTATGATGCCCTGAAAAGCCAGCTGCAAAAATACACAGCCCTTGCATCAACCCACGAACCGGAAGACCTTCCCCCTGCCCCCCGACGTCTCAAAAAAGGGGCCCGAAGTCATTTCATCTCTGTACTAAAACACCGCCTGGCGGTTACGGGCGAGCTCATGGACCCGGGAGACACGACGGAAATATTCGACGACCGGCTTGAAAAGGCGCTCAGGATCTTTCAGGCGACCCATGGACTACGGCCGGACGGAAGGCCTGGGCCTTCTACCATTCGTGCATTGCATGTTCCTGTCATCGCCTATATCAGGCAGATCTTAATGAACCTGGAACGGATGATCTGGATGCCACCGCATCCGCCGGTGAGGCGGGAAGGAAATGAAAGGCTCATTTTGATCAATATACCGGAATTTGTGCTGCATCTGCAGGAAGGACAGCAGAAAGTTTTCGACATGAACATCGTTGTCGGGAAAGAAGGGCATTCCACTGTTCTTTTTTCGGGTATGCTGGACAGGATAACTTTTAACCCCTATTGGAATGTTCCGGCTTCCATTGTGGAAAAAGAATTGTTGCCGGAAATCGAAAAAAATAAGCACTACCTCGAACAGCATCAAATGGAGATCACCGGTCAACGGGATGGGCTGCCCGTGGTCCGTCAGCTCCCCGGTCCAACGAACGAGCTGGGGCAAATGAAATTTCTTTTTCCCAACAGTTTTGATATATACCTGCACGACTCTCCTCATAAGGAATTGTTTTCCACGGCAGAGAGAGCGTACAGTCATGGTTGCATCCGGGTTGCAGATGCAAGAAAGCTGGCAGACTACCTCCTGCAGCCAATGCCTCAGTGGAATGATAAGAAAATAGACAGCATACTGGCTACCAACAAAGAGGAAACAGTCAAGCTACAGGATCCCGCGACGGTGCTCATCTGCTATTTCACCTGTTGGAAAGGGGATCAGTCTTTCGCAGAGTTCAGGAAGGACATTTACGGCCACGACGAAAGCCTGGCAAAAAAGCTTTTCAGGGACTGAGCCCCCTGTAACGCACATTGTACCGGATACATTATCTTTGGCTCCGGCGGTCCTACTGGCCGCCCTGACGCCATGAAGAAAATTTTGAACCTGTTAGGACTATTTGCATGCTGTGCCGTAAAATCGCAAACGATTGAATGGCCGAACCATAAAAAGGCGGTGATCGTACTGACCTATGATGATGCGTTGCAATCACAGCTGGATGTCGCTGTCCCACAGCTTCGGAATGCCGGGTTCAAGGCCACTTTTTTTCTGACGAGCGATATCGATTATGCCACGATCCCCCGGTGGCGCGCATTGGCCAAAAAAGGGTTTGAGCTGGCCAATCATAGTTTATTCCATCCTTGTTTAAGCTCCAAGGACAACCCTGTCTTCTCAGATAACTACACTCCGGGCCGAATGGCCTGCGAGATAGACGTGATGAATAATTTGTTGTTTGCCCTGGACGGGAAGAGTGTCAGGACCTATGCTTACCCTTGTACCGAAACGACTGTGGGGGGCGTAGATTATGTCGATACGCTGCGGCAATATAACCTGGCGAAATATGCCCGCATCGGCGGAGATACCGGCGCGGTCATCACCGACTTTTCCCACCTGGATTTTTTCAGGGTTCCCTCCATGGGGGTGGACGATAACACTGACACGGCTGACAAATTGATCGGGTTCGTGGATAGCGTGCGGCAGCGGTCCGGCATGGGGGTTATCATGTTCCATGGGATCGGAGGGGACTATATCACCACCTCGTCCAAAGCGCACCAGGAACTGCTGGATCATCTTCGGAAAAACAGGGATTCTTTTTGGATCACAACCTTCCAGGAGGCCATGGATTATGTGGCACAGTGGAGGGCGTTGCAGGCAACGTTAACAAAACAGCATTAACTCCCTGATACATGAGAAAACATTTACTGGCGGCCATTCTCCTCGTGGGATGGGCCCGACAACCGGCACTTGCACAAACAACCGCGAAACAATTTGCCCTCTCCGGCGTAACACTCATCGATGCGCAGCATATCCAGCCCGCATACAGACAGACCGTTGTTATCAATGACGGCATCATTGTCCGTGTCTTCCCGGATGATGCACAATCGCTGCCCGACTCGATACCCGTTCTCAGGCTGAAGGGGAAGTTCCTCCTTCCTGGCCTGATTGATACGCATGTGCATCTGGCTACGGAACCTTCCACAACGAACGACAGGGTATCCACACTCTCTGTGCTGGACCGCATGCTCCGTTCTGGCATCACTTCCGTCAGGGACATGGCGGGCGATGCGCGTACACTGGCAGGCCTGTCCAGGGACGCCCTGGTCGGGGATATCACTTCGCCAGATATTTATTTTTCAGCGCTTTTCGCGGGCCCTTCCTTCTTCAAAGACCCCCGTTCCATCTCCAGCGTCATGGGCGGCGTCAGCGGCTATATGCCTTACATGCGCGCGGTGACGGACACGACGAACCTCCCATTGGCGGTAGCTGAAGCAAAAGGAACCGGCGCCACCGGCATCAAGCTGTACGCAGATCTTCCGGCAGCGCTCGTGGCCAGGATCGTGGGGACGGCGAAAGAACAGGGCATGCTCGTATGGGGACATGCCTGGTTGAATCAGGCCCGGCCGTCTGACCTCGTCAAAGCCGGCGTAAGCTCCATTTCTCACGCTCTTCTTTTAATAAGGGAGACCAGAGCCACTATCCCGCCCAGTTGGAAAAGACCCCGGCTCGATGACCAGTTCCTGAAGGATAGCCTGCCAGATCTGTCGTCCCTATTTCAGCTGATGAAGAAGAACAATGTCCTGCTGGATGCCACCATGGCGACTTACCGGCAGTGGGCCGGGCAGGATACAACGATGGGATTTAACTATGACCTCACTAAAAGGTGTACGAAGATGGCCTACCTGGCGGGTGTAAAGATCTGTGCAGGGACCGATGATGATCAACAAGGTTTTGTGCAAAACGAAATGGAGCTGCTGGTACATGATGCGGGGCTTACTACGGGAGATGCTATTATTGCTGCCACCTTACATGGGGCAGAAGCGCTGGGCATCGAAAAAACCTGTGGCACCATCGCGCCGGGAAAAAAGGCCAACTTAATGGTCCTGGATAAAGATCCGCTCGGGGATATAAAGAACATCCGATCTGTTGTTCTGGTGATCAAAGCAGGAAAAGTGTATAGCTCAGTCCTTTAGAGTGATGGTATAGGCGTCGGATTGTTGGAGGGCCGCGCTGCCCGCCCTTCGGAGGTAATACAAGCGCCGGATCCAACCACTGGAGGAGATGAACTGGTACTCGCTGGAGTCATCTATGACCAACTGCAGGCTATTGCTGTCGATCTTCTGCTGAACAACTAATGTATAGCGGTCCTGCCGGCTATCTAACTCTGTCACCTGGTACGTTTGTACGGCCGGCAATGGGTTCCCGCCAAATGGGTTCGATATTTGCGTATTTTCACTCACTTTCAAGGTAGTGAACTTGTACCCATACGGCCGATGAAATAGCTGGATCTCCCGGATCAAGGCGGCCTCAACACTTTCTCTTGTGCTGAAAAGCGCTTTCGCATTGTTCACACTGGCCGTCATGGCGCTGTCCATTTTTTCAGGAAGAGATAATTCCATGAGATGAACATAGCTATCCCTCACTTCTTCCCAGTTGAGCAGCTCAATAAAAGTTCCCACCGATGATATCCGAAAGATCATTTGCATACCCTCAAAGACGGGCAATGGCTGAGACAATGCCGGAAGCTCGCGCCCAGGTAAAGCAGGATTATGAAACACCCATTTTATTGTAAAATCCTCCGCCGTAGAGTCCAACACGGTTACATGCGCCTCATAGGTAAAAAGAATATGTTTGTTATCCTTGCTGTTCGTGGTCTTTTCATGTACGATGGAGTAGATCTTCGTCTCACCCTTTATCCAGTATGTTATGCAGCTGACGGAAGGATCCTGCTCCTTTTGCGACCAGGCAGGGATGAAAGCTACTGCCAGCAACAAGGTCACCAGTAATTTCATACTGCCAAGATATTCAATTCCTGACAAACCGCATCTCCCTGAAAACGAACCCTCCTTTGACGGCTATCACCTTCAGCCTGTTCAATCCTGCCTTTAAGTAAATGTGCTTTATTTCTACAGACTGGCCGCTGACGGGGATATTCCCGGCCAACGGCCTTCCCCCGGACAGGAGGGATAGCCGGCCGTTGTCCCCTGACGGGGAAAAGGAAAAAACGACCGTGTAGGTACCGGGATCCGTGACATTCACCGTGTATTGCAGCCATTCCCCCTCTTCGATGCTAAAGACACTGTAGCCCAGCGAGTCTTTCTGAATGTCCACGCCGTCATTGCGATAAGCCGCGCCGCGATTGCCTGTCGTACGGATGGGCGGAGAAACGTATTGGTAGCGAGCGGTATCGTTGTCCAGATAAGCCGACCCATTGCGACCCAGATCATAGTCGACTGCCGCTACTACGGACCCATTTTTTATCCAGTGGGGTTTAAAGGGGATCGCCTCCGCGGAAGCAACCTGCCTGAACATCGCGTCGACTACCTCCTTATGACAGATGTTGTTCTCCATCTTAATATTCTGCAGGAGTTCATCAAGCGCGGCTTCTGCTGCAGGGACAGAGGGTTTGGGACCATTCTTCAGCCAATAGTCCAGCAACAGCTGATACGATGGCGTCACCTTTATTTCAAGGGGATTACTAATGCCCATCTTTTTCAATGGCCACCAGCACCACCCGATATTATTCGATTCCACCAGCTGGATGGCCTGCGTAAACCATGTATTCGAATTTTCGCCTGACTCACCCAGCCACAGCGGCACGTTGTATTTGTCCTGCCAATCGAGGAAATTCCGAATGCTGGCCCGGGTGTTGAAGTTGCCGTATTTATGGAAGCTGAGCACCATATTATCATCCCACAATGGAAAGATGCCATTATAGTTATTTCCGAAGCCATTGCCTTCAACAATAATGATGTGCGTCGTATCCACTTCCCTGATGGCGGCAGTGATCCGCATCATCAGCGTCCGCAAAGGCTTATTCGTCTTTTCTTTCGTACCCCTGACGTCCTGGGGGTCTTCAAACCCCCAATTGGGCTCATTAATGATGTCGTACCCGCCGATGGCCGGATCGCCGGCATATCTTTCAGCCAGCTTTCTCCATAGTGCAATTGTCTTTCCCTGATTGGCCTCGCTTTCCCACAGAGAGGGCCTGGAAGGGTCCCTGTCCGATATGTTGAGGTCATTACCCTGCCCGCCCGGCGTGGCATGCAGATCCAATATAAGGTACATATGATTGACCTTGCACCAGGCCAGCAGGCTGTCGGTGATTGCAAACCCTTTGGGCAGCCAGGTATTTTGTCCGGGCACCGGCTCCGCCTCCACCGGAAGGGTATAAAGCCCGTAATGCATGGGCAGCCTGATGGAATTAAAGCCCCAGGCGGCCAATGAATCGATGTCCCTTTTGGTGGTGTGGTTTTTCAGCCAGGCATCGTAAAACCTGTCTGTCTTCTCATTTCCTATCAGCTCCGCTATCTTTTGTCTTATACGGTGCTGCTGCCCGATGGCGCCGATGCGGAGCATATAACCTTCCTGCAGCATCCAGCCGCCCAACCCCATTCCCCTCAGGATGAATGTCTTTCCATTGCCGTCAACGATCGTCTTTCCCTTTGCTTTCAAAAATCCGTTGACCTGCCCAAATGTAAGCATTGAACAAATTGACAGCGCTGCGAGAAACGGTATACTTTTTTTCACGATGTTTTTTTTAAAGCTTGTTTTGATCTGTATTTCCTACTGCTGCGAGGAAATCAAATAAAGAGATATCATTGGCCAGGGAGAGCTTTTTTCTAAGCCTGTACCGGCTGCTCTCCACGCCCCGGACAGAAAGATTCAACAGGTCGGCGATGGCCTTTGTAGACAGATTGAGCCTCAGATACGCGCACAGCTTCAGGTCGGCGGCCGTAAGCAATGGGTGATCCTCTTTCAGGATCTTTAAGAAATCGTTATTGGATTTATCGAAATACTGTGAGAACCGCTCCCAATCATCGATACTCTCCAGCTGCTCGTTAATGATCTTGATGATCCTGCGCAGGTTCCTTGTTCTTTTTTCCGGCTCATGCTCTTCCTGGATGATCAATATTTCATCCTTTATCTTATTCAGTAATTCCCGTTTTTGCAACAGGTTCATCGTATTAGAGGCCAGCTGTGCATTATTATGCTCTACCTCTGCCTCCAGCTTGATATTTTTCAGCCGGATGATCTCTTTTTCGTTCTTCTCCATTTCCAGCTGGTGCCGGTACTGCAGCTGTTGCTGCTCTTCCTCGAATGCTTCCCTTTGCTTCCTTAGCCGGTTGGCATGCTGGACGAGGTATTTCTTCTGCTGGCGTTTATAAAAGAAATAAAGAATGGCTGTGAGCAGGACCACATACATACCATACGCCAGAATGGTATTGTACCAGGGCGGCGAGATCGTGAATATGAACTGGCTTACCGACGACTGATGACCAATGTCGTTCCTGGCCCTGACCTGGAATATATAATTACCTGCGGGCAGATTGGTATAAGACCGCTCTGTTTTCCGGGACCAGGATGACCATTCCTTTTCATATCCCATCAGCCGGCACTTGTACTCCACTATGCCGCCGAAGCAGGGCGAAGAGAATTCAAAATGAAGCGAGTTCCATTTATACCTGATGTCATGCTGAAATTTGACCAGGTCGCCCGTGTCACCCGCAGACTGCCCTGCCAGATACCCGCCAAACAGCGTGCTGTCCCTTTTATGGGAGGCGGTTACTGTCCGCAGGAGGACATTGATGCTGTGATCCGTCTTCTTATATTTCTCATAGTCGATGTGATAGAACCCTATTTCCCCCGCGATCAGCACATTGTTCTTATTCACCGGATAGATGAATTCCTCATCGTTGCCCAGGATGCTGTTGTTGAGCTCAGAGAAATAAATGATAGCAGGATCTTCGGGCGATGAGAGGTCCACCACGCCGGGGCTTTTCCCTTCCACGAACCAAATATTCCCCTGGGTGTCTTCCCTTAAATAGGAAGGGGGGGCGGCCCCGAACAGTTTTTTGAAAAACTCCGACTCCCTGAAATCGCCGATGGCGCTGTCATAAGAGAATATCCCTTTCCTGGTGGCCAATACGATCTGGCCGCGGATCTTAAAAAGGTGGTTATGCCCGGCTGACAGGAGGTTATGTACATCTTTATAGGGCTGATTCGACAGTCCGCCTGTATCGTTGATGGAAAGCTTATAAAGGCCCTGGTAAGGGTGGGCAACCCATATATCTCTTCCGCTGACGACAATGTATTTAGCGGATTCGAAGGAGGTATGGATTTTCGGGTTCAGGAACTCACCGGCTGCAAAATGGTACAGGTTGACGCCATTGTATGTACCGGCGATCACACGCGGGCAGGGAACCCGGGCATCCAGGGGTTGAAAGAACCAGAAACCTGTGGAGGTGTCCAATGGTACGCAGCTGTTGTTCCTGACAGCGTATGCGCCATCATTTCGTCCTACCAGCAGCTGGTTGTTGACCACGGAAAGCCCCCAGATCAGCCCGTTGCCATTCTTCACCAGGCTGAGACTTTTCTGCATACCACTCATATCGTTGCCCGGCCCGACGGGTACATTATAAAGTCCTACACCCGTGCCTATATAAAGCTGGTTGTCGTAGATGGCGGCGGAATAGCCAGGGCTTTTGCTCTCATGATTAGGGGTGATATGGTTGATGGGGCTATTATAGATCACCAGGTCAATGCCATTGTTCAGCCCCAGCCATATATTCTTTTCCTTGTCCACAAAAGCCGTGTTCACCGTATTGGATTGAAGTCCTTCCTGTTTGGTGAGGTGCTGTACGATCCCGGCCCTGGTATCGATGACATAATACCCGCCTAACCTGGTAGCAATGACGGTGAGGGAAGTATCGATGGCCTGCGCAAAATTTATGATCTCCGACGCCAGTATGGCGGTGGAGGGCGTTTCAAATTTATTAATGGCATTATCGTGGATGATATATACGCCGGTTTTTAAGGTCGTTAATAAAATATCCTGTGTCCCAAAGTCGGAGACGCTCCTCACTGAAACCTTATCATTCGAAAAATCTAATTTATTGCCGAGGGGCTGCCATTGTCCATCCTTGAAAAGGACGAGGCCTTTCTCATATTGCTGGCCGATCACCTCCCCCCTGCTTACGCCCAGAAATCCCCAGTTGATGCTTTTAAAAGCCGTGATCCTGCCATCGTGGTACCGGAAGATCCTTTTGTTGCTCCGGAAGAAGATGTCTTTCCTGCACTGTACTACATGCCAGACATCGCTGAACTCGGTCTCGCCGGGTGGTATCAGCTGTTTCAGGGACTGGTAGGTCAAGCCTCCTTTTTTGTCAAAAAAGAAATACCCGATCTCCTGCTGTCCTCCAATGTAGATCCTGTCATCCGCGACTTTCAGGGACCTGACGATGCTGCCGTTGGGTAAGGGGTAGGTTTTCCAGTAATTGCCATCGAAGACCAGGAGGCCATCGTCATTGGCGAAATACAGCAGCCCTCTCCTATCCTGGTCAACGGCCCTGTTCTGGTTACCGGATTCATACACTTTTTTAGAATAGTTGATGATCTCCGGGATCAGGATGCCGTTCTGAGCAGGAACATGTGTAGTAGTAAGCAGCGCCAGCAATATGGTCGACCATTGTTTTATCATGTGTTGCATCATGCCTAATCAACGAATATACTGCTATTTATAAATTCCGATTTTATGTGTTCTGACCAGGTAGGGAATGTTTTTGACCCCTATCCCATTATTAAAGTATATGGTTTTAGAAGTTTGTAACGGCATATGGCAATCGATACAGTTTGCGCCGACCAGGTTGAAGTCCCTTTTCTTTTGTTCATTGTCCTTCAGGACGTCTATTGCATGGCTGGAGCCCTGGTGGCAGTCCATGCATTTGGCTGCAAAGCCGGTCGGTCTGTTGTCCTTGTCCTCCGGCATATGCGGGGAGTGACAGGTCGTGCAGGTCATGGCTGTCTTTATGAAGCACCTGCTTGCCTGGAGCAGCTGTACCTGCTTGCCATGTACGTCGGGTTCGCCGGCGCCGGACCCGAAATCGGGAAAATAGAAATGGGATAAGGTGTCGCCGGGCGCAAAAGCAAAAAGCGACCATTGTGGTTCCCGGTCATTCCCGGAATGACAAACGGCGCAGATATCCAGCTGCTGCTGCCGGGTCAGGGACCTTATGGGGACGATGTATTTTGCTGTTTTTGCGGAGGGGTTCTCCTGCTGGTACTTCACATGCTGCAGGGCAGGTCCGTGACATCTTTCGCAATCTATTCCGTAGACGATGGAGGCCTTATCCAGGGCCTCGACGGTGGTCAGCGCTCCCGTCTGCTGCACCACCCTGTTGGCATAGGAAGCGTGGCATTCGAAACAACGGACCCCGATGGTCCTTTCATATCTTGCGTGACGGGGGGAAAACCCGGGGCTATTCGCCCAGGCATGCATACTGGCGTACCAGGTGAGGGGAAGCTGATAGAGCTGATCATCCTTCCAATAGCCGTAGGTCTGCGCTTTTTCACCCGACCCGAAAGCAATGTCGAACTTTTCGGAAGCTGTTCTCCTGTCAGCCGAAAAGCTGGATTGGAAAAAGGCGTTATCATTTTCTTCCACGCTGACATGGCTGGAGTCGGAGAAGTAAAAGGGCTCCTTGGACGAAGAGGCGATCAGTTGTTTCAGGCGCTGCCCATTGACGGACGATGATGTCCTGTAATGATTGCTATGTGTATACGAGCTGCATTCACTTTGGTGACAGCTCATGCACGCATTGGCGCCTGCATACTGATCGCCTCTGGGATCGATGCCTGTCAATGAATTACCATTGAAGCACCGTGAAAAAAAGACTGTCAGCGCCATAAGCATGCTGATGACGAAAATGATCCTGAGGTTCCTCATGAAAACTATTTCCATTCATCGTTTTGCACAAGCTTCGTATTATTGAGCTCGGCCTGAGGAATGGGGAATATTTCGTGCTTGTGCGCGACAAAGCCTTTTGAGGCCAGTACGGTGGCGGCCTTGCCCCAGCGTACCAGGTCCAGCCAGCGTTGCCCTTCACCAGCCAGCTCAAGCCTTCTTTCTTTCTCGATGTTGTCCTGGGTGACAGCCACTTCCGGCAAGCCTACCCTTGCCCGGACTGCATTCAGCAGCTTATAGGCCCTGCTGCCGGCGCTTACGTCGGCGCCCGCATTCATCAGGGCTTCGGCCTCCATCATGTACGTATCCGCCAGCCGGATCTCATACTCATCCTGGCTGAAGTTCAGCTCGGGCGTGTTGGCTGCCTTGGCTGAAACGCGTCCGATGAATTTACCGAGGAAGTAACCGGTGTTGTTATATCCTGCCGAATAGTTAGCAAGGCCGTTGGACTTCAGGCTGTCCAGGTCGGCGACGGTGGCGACATATCTTGGGTCGCCATGCATGACATTCTGAGCGAAGTCCTTGGTGAAGACAAGGAAGCTATAGCCGGAAAAATAATCGGGCGCGGTCGCCTTCAGCTGTGAATAGGACCTTGGCCCGGTGGTGATACACAGCAGGTTGCCTTCGGAGGCGCCGGCGTCGGCCCAACCGCCGTTGGATTTGCTGCTATGTACGAACTCCACCACTGACTCTGCATTGAACTTTTTAGAAGGGTTCCACAGGTCGGCATAGCTGGCCAGCAATTTATAACCATAGATAGAAGGGTCCACGCCGGGATTGGGGCCATTGACATCCGCAAACTGGTCGGCGGCCGCCTGCCATTTCTTTTCGTATAGCAATACTTTGCCGAGGATGGCCTTGGCGCTGCCCTGGGTGAGCCGACCGCCCTCCGTGGCTACGGGGACCGTTGCAGGGAGATCCGGGATGGCCTCGGTGAGGTTTTTCTCCACATAGGCATATATTTTATCGGGCGTAGTCTGCACAATGGAATACAGGCTGTCGATGGACACGGTGCCTTCGATCAAAGGGATATTCCTGAAAAAGGTGACCAGGTCAAAATAAAATGCGGCGCGCATGGTCTTCACCTCTGCGGTATACCGGGCCAGCGTTGCGGCATCCAGGTGACAGTCGCCCAGCTTCGACAGCAGCACGTTGGCACGGTAGATACCTGAATAGCCCCTGCTCCATAAATAGGCCTGCGGGCCCGTGGTGGGTGTCAGGGTATACAGCTGCATTACCTGCAGGTCGTTGATATCGGTGGCGTTGCCGCCGCCGGCCAGCTGGTCGTCGCCGGCTACATCCATGATCGCCGCCTTGTCGTAGAGGCCGCCGCTCTGGAATGCAAAACGGTCATACACTGCGACCAGGGCTGCGAATGCATCTGCCGGGGTTTTATAAAAGTCACCGATGGGGATGCGGTTTTGAGGATTGACGTCCAGTTCTTTTTTACAGGAACTTATACACTGCAGGCTTAGTATAAGCGTTGCGATGTATACAAGAGTCTTCGATTTCATATGAGTTTTTGTTTAAGTAGTTATTAGAATCCAACATTTACACCTACCAGGAAAGCCCGGGGCTGCACATAGGTACCGCGATCTATGCCATATTGTGCACCGCCGCCCGAATCAGGGCTTACGCCGATCTCGGGGTTATAGCCGCTGTACTTCGTGATGGTGAAGAGGTTTTCGCTCAACACATATGCGCGCAGGTTCTTCATGCCCCACCTGTTGGCAAGCGCTTTGGGAAAGGTGTAACCCAGCTGGATCGTTCTCAGCCGGAAGAAAGTTCCACTTTCCAGGTAGAAGCCGGACATTTTGGCGTAGTTGCCATTTGGATCACCATCCACCAGCCTCGCTACATTGGTGTTGGTATTGGCGGCCGTCCAGGCATTGAAATATTTTTTCGTGTAGTTGGCTGTGGCGATATCCAATCTCCGGAGACCCTGGAAGATCTTATTGCCGCCGGAGCCGCTGCCGAATATGACAAAGTCGAAGTTCTTATATCCCAGGTTGATGGTCATTCCATAGCTCACCGTTGGATTGGGATTGCCCAGATAAGTACGGTCGTCCACGCCAATGCTGTTGTCGCCATTCAGATTGGCCCATTTCATATCTCCGGGTTTGGCATTGGGCTGCAGCTTATTTCCATTGGGGCCTGTATAGTGATCGATCTCGTCCTGTGTCTGGAAGACGCCGAGGGCTTTGTAACCATAAAATTGTTGATAAGGCAGCCCCAGACCGGTGCGGGTGATATTGCCGAGATTCTGGAAGGTGGCGCTGTTGTCCTCGATGAACTTTTGTCCGGGGATCATCTTCGTCACCTTGTTCTTATAGAAGGAGATGTTCCCATTGACGCCAAAATTAAGCTCGCCGATCTTCTTTCTGTAGCCCAGCTCCATTTCCAATCCCGTATTCTCTATGTCATCGAAGTTCTGGGCAAAGCTGCCGTAGCCTGCATAGGCGGGTATGGTGGGGTTTTGCAGGATGCCCACCGTCTTCTTTTTATAAACGTCCATTGTAAATGTCAGGCTGTTCAGCAGGACGGCATCCAGGCCGATGTCGGTCTGACGGGTCTCTTCCCATTTCAGGTCGGCGCGGGCGGGTCCGCTGGGACTGAAACCCAGGTACACGGCATCGGTGGTTCCAAATGAATAGTTCCGCTGGCCGCCCGGGTCTACCGTGGTGACATATGCGAAGTCGCCGATGCCATCATTTCCGGTGACGCCATAGCTGGCGCGGATCTTCAGGTTATTCAGCACATTGCCGGATGGAAAGAAAGACTCCCTGGTGGGTACCCATCCTACAGACACGGAGGGGAAGTAGCCAAACCTGTTGTCGGACCCAAAACGGGAGGACCCATCCCGGCGGATAAGCGCGGTCAGCAGGTACTTTTCATCATAGTTATACTGGAGACGAGAGAAGAGGGAGTTGATCCGGTGATCTGTCCCATCGGACCCGCTGCTGTTCTGTCTGTCCTGCGGCAGGGTGGTGAAACGGAACGAGGCCTGGTCGAAGTAATTGGCATAAATGTTATTGTATTGCACGGTGGCGCCCCGGGCATTCCCGTCCTTATACTCGCCCCAGCCTGCCAGCAACGTGACATTGTGCCTGTCGAAGATCTTGTTATAGGCGATCGTATTCTCGACATTCCAATTGATGATCCAGTTCTCCTGGCGATTTAAGTTGGTCTGGCCGATGGAAGTAGAATTGTTATAGAAAACAGAAGGGCTGAACGTCTCCGATCCATAGAAAGCTATCTTCGTTCCCAGGGAAGAATGGATGACAAGTCCTTTCACGGGGGTGATATCGACAAATGCATTACCGACGATGTTGTGGTCCCATGCATAGTTACCCAGCCTGTTGTGGATGATGGCCAGTGGGTTCTTTATTTCCTGTCCTACATAAGGCGAAATGCCATACAGTCTGCCGGAGGGGTCCCTGGTGGCTGCGGCCAGGTTGGTAGCATTGTTCCAGGGATAAAAGTTTTTCTGCTTTGCGGTATCGGTAATAATGGTTGGGGTGATAGGATCGAGATTGAGGGCGGAGTTCACGATGCCGCCAAATTCGCGGTTGACCTCGCCTACCCCGCTGTTCTTGCCGTAGCTGTAGCCCACGTTCTCGCCAAAGCTAAGCCAGGAAGCCGGCTTGAACTGGGTGTTGATCCGGAAGTTCATCCGCCTCCATTTGGAAATGGGGGTAGCGATCACGCCTTTGATATCATTATATCCAAATGAAGTGAAGAAGGTGGACTTGTCCGTGCCGCCGCTGATGCTGAGTTCGTGATTCATTTTGGGCGCGCTGTAGTTGAAGATCTGCTTCTGCCAGTCTGTGCCCGCGCCGAATATGGATGAATCGGCAAAGGCTGCGGGTTTGCCTGCCGCCCGCAGCGATTGGTTCCTTAATGTGGCATATTGCATAGCATTCGCCACGGTGACTTTTTTGCCGGGCGTCTGGGTACCGTAAAAACCGGAGTAGTTGATCCGGAGAGCCCCGGTCTTTCCTTTTTTGGTGGTGATGAGGATGACCCCTGCGGCGGCGCGGGTACCATAGATGGCTGCCGAAGCGCCATCTTTCAGCACTTCGATGGATTCGATATCGTCTTCGTTGAGATAACCGATGCCCCCGTTGTCGATGACCACGCCATCGACTACCCATAAAGGGTTATTCTTATCATTGCCAAAGGAGGTAAATCCTCTCAGACGCACAGTCGATGCAGCGCCCGGCTGGCCGGAAACGGAAGATATGGTCAGGCCGGATGTGCGACCTTGTAAGGCCTGCTCCACCCGGACAACCGGTTGATTTTCAAGATCCGACGCCCTTACACTGGAGATGGCGCCCGTGACGACGCTCTTGCGTTGCGTACCATACCCTACCACCACGACCTCATCCATTTTCGACGAGGCTGTCTGTTCCAGTGAGACATCCAGGGTGCCGGAGGCCGGGATATTGATGTCCTGGCTGGCCATGCCAACATAGGAGATGGTCAGGATCTTTCCCGTCCCGGGGACATTGACCTTGAAACTGCCATCAGTCGCCGTCGTTGTTGCTACCCTTGTCCCTTTAATCGAAACGGTGGCGCCCGGAAGTGGCTGCCCGCTCACTTTGGAAGTAACAGTACCGGTGACTGTCCGGTTTTGAGCGAAGGCGGGGATGGTAAAAACGAGAAAATTAAAAAAAAGCAGTACATGAATGTGCAGCAGAAGTTTTGCGTTCATACAACAAGCATTTAGATCGGTGTGGTTAAAATTTGCGAACCGTTTGACACCGCCAAAATATCGTTGTGCTCAACTTTTTCCAATAAAAGAGCTACTGCATTGCTACGTCAGCTAAAAAATAGGGCATAAAAAAGTGACCAAGCTGTTGGCCTGGTCACTCTTACGCATAGCACATTTAAATAATGATTATTTACCCGGGTTCTTGTTCTGACCCTGTCCGGATCCTTTGCCCCCTTTATTCTGTTGATCCTGTTCCTGGTTTTTATCCTTTTGGGACCATTGGTCCTTCTGCTGGCTGCTGCCAGTCTTGCCCATGTCCTGTTTGCCTTGTCCCTGCCCCTGCTGTCCTTCTTTTCCCGGACCCCACATATTCTGCGGCTCTTCCGTATCACGCGAAGCATTCACCGGGGCACCATCATTGTTGGTGATATGCTGGCTCTTTCCCCTCACCTGCTGATCTGCCTCATTGTCTTGCTGGGCATTCTGCGATCCGGACATATTCTCAGGAGAAGGCTTTTTGCCTGTTTGCTCCTTTTGCTGTTGCTCCACGGCAGATTGATCTCCTTTGTTCTTGTCTGTCTGGCGGATGGGTTGATCTGAATTTTGCATAACAATCGTTTTTAAAGGTGAATGAATAAATAAGTGACTGCAATTCTTTTGCCATGCAAAGGGAACTGAAGGTGTTGATTGGCATTATTTTATGTATTAATGGCTGGTACGAGCGGTTATGAGGGGGCTCATGGCTTTGCGATATAATACCTATATTCCACTCAACATAAAAAAATTATTGCCATGGGAAAATCCTGGCCCTTCTTTCCGCTGGCTCTTTTGTCCCTGACTGTTGCCGCACAGTCCGTCCATTTCCAAAAGCACCAATTGACCAATGAGTTTATTTCCGAAGGCGTGGCTGTCGGCGATGTCAACAAGGACGGCAAGCCGGACATCCTGGCCGGCGCCTATTGGTTCGAAGCTCCCCATTGGACGAGACATGCCATAGCTGAAGGAAAACATTACGCGCCAGCTACTGCGTTCAGCAATTCTTTTTTGGATTTTACCATGGATGTAAACCAGGACGGCTGGATAGATCTCATACGTATCAGCCTGCCCGGGGAAGAAGCGGTGTGGTATGAGAACCCTGGCCGTAGAGAAGGCTATTGGCCCATGCATCCCCTGCTGAAAAATGCCGGCAATGAGTCCCCGGCCCTGGTGGATGTCGATGGTGATGGCCGTCCCGACCTGCTATGCAATGATCCTGTGGCGAAGGAAATGATCTGGCTGAAATCGCCGGTGAAAAAAGGCGATTCGCTTTGGAAAAGATATGTCATTGCCAGGGGGAATATTCCGGGCGTCAACAGGTATACGCACGGACTTGGCCTGATCGATATGAATGGCGATGGGCGGCGTGATGTAGTCATCACCAAAGGCTGGTGGGAATGCCCTGCTGATCCAACATCCTCCGACTGGGCATTTCACACTGCCGACCTGGGGGAAGATTGTTCGCAGATCTATGCCCTCGATGTAAATATGGATGGGAAAAAGGAGATCATCACTGCCTCTGCACACAATTACGGCATCTGGTGGCATGAAAAGGTGGACACCGGCTGGATCCATCATGTCATTTACAAGGAGTTCTCCGAGTCGCACGGAATGGCTATGGCCGATGTGAACAACGATGGACATCCGGACCTGGTGACGGGGAAACGGTATTTTGCGCACAATGGAGAAGACCCGGGTGCATTGGAGCCGTCTGTTCTGTATTGGTTTGAGTTCAGGCCGGGTGCTATCCCGAAGTGGGTGCCACATGAAATTGACAATGATTCCGGCGTGGGGTTGCAGGTGCTGGTGCAGGATATGAACAAGGATGGGTTGCCGGATATAATTGTCGCCAATAAGAAAGGGGTGTTCTTTTTTGAAAGAAAACTGTAAATTAAGGTATGAAACGCTTGCTACTATTCACCGGCATTATCATCCTGTTCGCCACCGAGATCCTACGGGTATACTTTATCATGCCTTTCCCCGGCAGCCAGCACAGGAACACGATCGACCTCGCTTATTTTATCCACAGGAACAGATTGTTCCTGCGATTGCTTGGTCTGCTCCTGGTCATTGTCCCTTTGTATCGATCCCTTGTGAAAGGCAAGACCTGGTCCAGGATCCTGCTGACGATGGTAATGGTGCTCTATGCCGTGGTTTTCTATTTCTTCAATTTCCGATTTGAGGCCGACAAAATGTTCTATCAGCCCGGGACGATCCGGTTTGCCGACGCGGCTACCAATACTATTCCCTTGAACAAGCTAGTCATCGGCGTCACTATCAATGATGCGTCCAAGGCTTACCCGGTGCAAGTCATCGGCTATCATCACCAGGTGAGGGATACCGTGGGGAACACGCCGGTCATGATCACTTATTGCACTGTGTGCAGAACAGGCAGGGTATTCAGTCCACTGGTGAATGGCAGAAGCGAAACATTCAGGCTGGTGGGCATGGACCATTTCAACGCCATGTTCGAGGACGCGACGACAAAAAGCTGGTGGCAGCAGGCCACCGGCGTGTCGATAGCGGGACCATTAAAAAGCCAGCGGCTCGCCGAGATCCCTTCTTCGCAGTCTTCACTCAGCGATTGGATCGCACAACATCCGGATACAAAGATCCTTCAGCCGGATACGGTTTATAAGAAACAATATGAGGACCTGGCGGACTATGATAAAGGGACCATCAAGGGAAGCCTTGAAAAAAGGGATTCCGGATCATGGAAAATGAAATCCTGGGTCGTGGGCATAGCAACGAAGGATCATACAAAAGCTTATGACTGGAACGACCTGATCAGGCATCAGCTGATACAGGATACGGTGGGCGATACACCTGTCTTATTATTGCCGGGCACAGACTCCACCACCTTCTATGTATGGAACAGGAATCTGAAAGGGCAGGTGCTCCAATTCGAAAGATTGCCGGGAAGTGCCACCATAAAGGACGGCAATACGGGATCTACCTGGACCTTAAACGGAAAATGTACAGCCGGAACGCTGAAAGATCAGCAATTACAGGCTGTACAGTCTTACCAGGAGTTCTGGCATTCATGGAGCAATTTCCATCCGGGCACTACCCGGTATAGAGATCCTAATGCCTTGGAAAAATAATAGCCAGGGCCAGCAGTCCCACATAAGGCAGGAACAAAACACTGATGGAGATGGCAAAATGCCAGCGCCTCATCGGGTGCTTATTCGACTGTCTCTCATACTTACCAAAGATCTTCTGATCGCGATCCTTGAAAATAAAAATGTAGTGGAAGAGGACGGCCGTCAGCATGTAGATAGCAACGGCAAAAAAAGTGGATTCTCCTTTTGATGCAAAACGGCCATGCTTGACCAGATGTAAATAAAGCGACTCCAGCAATAAGATCCAACCTCCTGAACCTAGGGAAAATAAATACATTGTCTGCATACGGGGATTAAAACTGGGCCTCAATTGGCTGGTCCTGTAGAAATAGTTGTAGAGATTGAAATACAGAAAATCTACATGTTTCATAGTTTTCAAATTAGGGTATCGGGAATTACGGATTACGGACATAATGATAACGGTTTTTCATTGAATAAAGTACTGTCAAATTTAGGGTCGAAAACCAATAAACTGGTGCTCAAAGACTTAGAAATCAAGGTTTTTAGGTAATTTTTTCAGGCATTGGTACACAAAGGATTATAAGGATAGGTGCTTCCGAAAAAACAGTCCATATCTATCCCTTTGCAGGCTAAGTGAAATGTCTTATTTCCACTTTTTTTTACAGGAGAATAACCTGGAAATAGCTATTGCTTTTCCCGGAACAGGTGCTTTTGATCGCTGGTGGCGGGCTTGCCGGAACGAAGATATTCCAGCATATGCGTTTGAGCAGAGAATTCGGCCTGATACAGCGGGTGACCTAACATGTCGTCACTGTCTGTCATGCCGAGCGCTTCTGTCAATATTACATCGATGATATTGAGAGGAAGGCTGGAGGACCCGCCCAATAAAATATGCGTCCTGTCCCTTATAAAAAGCAAGGCGTTGTAGAAGCCGCTGATCAGGTTGGCCTGCCCGGATCCGTCTCTTTCATCCTGGTCCAGCGCCTCATAAATGTCATCGTTCTCCAGCGCTTCCACGTATTCTTCCATCAGGTCTTCGTCGATCTTTGCCGGGCCCTTATCTACCACGTACCACAAAAAAGCCAGGACCTCGCTGAGATCCAGGTCTTCCTCTTCCAGGAACTTTTCGTTCAGTGCGGCTCCATACTGTCTGTACAGCTCTTCCGTTATCCAGACGGCAAAGAACAGTTGTTTCTGAAAAGGCAGGCCATCCAGGCTTTTTAAGACCTGTTCTTTGTATCCCGATAAAGTTATTGTCTGCATAAATGACTATTCAAATTTATGATGCGCATTCCACATGCGGTTTGCAATTGGCGCAGGATTCATTTTTCTGATGCGCCGCCCAGGAGATGCCCCATTTAGGGAATTTAGTGCCCTTGGGCGCATTGCGGATGATCACCCTTTCCGCGTGATTGGCCAGCCTGGTGGCTTTTCGATCATTTTCGATCATCTCCCTGGCGGCCTTGCCGGAGTATATATTTTGTTCCGGCACACCCATTTCGATCAGCTTGTCACGCTGTCCCTTTCTGAAGCGGGCCCCGCTGCCGGCGGCAAAAAGCTGTGTCCCTCCATTATTGGGCAGCTCACCTTGTCCAATAGCGATCGTTTGACTTCTGAAAGCCCTTGGATCATCCGCCACCAGGTTGTGTACCGTCTTTGCCATATCCGCCAGCTTATCGTCGAATATAGGTGTCAGGCCCAGCAGGTCCGTCCAGTAATTCGGATCGCTGACGTAGCTGTAGGTATTGGTACCACCTTCCAGGCGAATGGGATCCTGGCTGATATAGGTGCCTTCTTCGGGGCTGTAATAGCGGAACCGGTTGTAGTACAATCCTGTCTCCACATCTTCATACTGTCCCTGGTACCGGAAGGGCATATCTTCCCGCCGGCCAGCTAAAGATCGCACTCTTCCATAAATATCCAATACCCCTTCCCAGGATTTTTTGCCTTCCTCGTCATAGAGCGCCTGGGGGGTGCCCAGGTAGTCACAGACTACGCTCCATGCGTGTCCATCTTCCAGCCTGGCGGCGGGGCTAAACCCGTCCGCATCGAATACCCAGGTAGTTATCTTTTCGGTGGGCTCCTGTTCGCTGTGCTCCAGCTGCCCTTCTCCGTTGACGATGGGCTTTGGGCGCCGGCTTTCGGCATACGTCCATTCATGCAGCATGGTGTTGCCATCCCAGACATAACGGGTGACTTTTCCGTCAAAGGTCTTCTCTATCCTTCTTCCCAACGCATCATATTTAAAGCAGACGGCTTTCCCGTCAGGCCTGATCACTCTTGCCAGCATACCATTGGCCTGCCATTGGTATTGCGATTTTTTTCCTGTGGTTTTTTCCGTCTTACGGGTGAGGTGCCCTTCCTCGTCGTAGGAGTAGGTATGGGTGCGACTCTCCAGCAGGGCGCCTCCGGTGCTGTAGTGGCGGTCGCTCTTATCTTTTGTGCCATATACATTGCCTGTCTCATCCATGGTACGGTGTACCATAGCGCTATCCGCATATTGGGCGAAAACAAGATTGTTCCATGCATCCTGCCTGAAGCTGGTGCGGGTCTGGCTCAACCCATCGACGATGCTGGTGAGACGGTCGCCGGCTTCCCAGGTATATTTTTTCCAATCGACGGCAACTTTGTTTCTAAGGACCTTGTGGTGCCCGATATGGCCGGCAGCGTCATAGGACCGGGTGCTCACCAGTTCTCCCGGCAACCGCCGCATGATCTCCTGCCCTCCGCTGTTATACTGTACCTGGCAGCTCCATTGCGCTTCGGGCGTCCTCACCTTCAAACCTACGGGGAGCGCGGATCTGTCGCGATCGATGTCAATAGCTGCGCCAAGGCTGCTTTTCACGCTCACGCGATTACCCAGCTTGTCGTACCTGCTCTGCACATAGTACTCGTCCTGCCATTCCGACTCCACCAAACCCAGCTTGTCGCGCCGGAACTGAATAGTAGTGTGTTCATTCGAGGCCTCTGTCATATTACCGGTCTTGTCATAACGGAAGAATTCCCAGCTGCCGTCATGGTATTCCGTGCGGATGATCCTCCCATTGGCATCGTATTCATAGGCTGTATGACGCCCGCCGGGTCTTTCCACTCTTGCTACCTTGCCTGCGGCATCCCGCCGATAGCTTCTCCGAAGTCCGTCAAACCCTGTTTCCCCAATGATCTCGCCTCTCGCATTATACTCCAGGCGATAATACTGCCCCGTCTCGTTTACGACGGCTTTCAGCTGCTGCGCACTGTTATAAATATATTGCTGCTCGATGCCATTGTGGTTCCTTCTACAGAGATTGCCCAGGGGAGTATAGTCATATTCCAGCCGTCCATTCCTGTCCGTGACTACTGTCACTTCGGTATAAGCATTATATTCCAGGCCGATGTTATTGCCATCGGGCAGGTACATACGGCGAAGGCGGCAAAGCGCATCATATTCATAATGCTTTATCTGACCTTCGGCGTCGATGGCCCGGGTGCAATTGCCCATGTGATCATATTGCCATAGCGCAATACCTCCTGTCCATTCCATGCGGGCGAGGTTCTCATCCTCATCATATTGAAAGGTTGTTTTCTCTTTACCATTAAAGACCATGGCCGACACCTGACCTTTGTCATTGTATTCATAGGCGGTGGTCTGGCCATTGGGATAGTTGATAAAGCGGAGGCGCCTTTCCGCATCGTATCCATAGCTGTCACTGTTGCCATCGGGATGTATGATCAGCTTTACCTGGTGGTGCTCGTTGTAAAAGAGCTGGGTGCTCGTGTGATCGGGCATGATCCTTTCTTTCAGCCAGCCGTGTTCGTTGTACACATATCCTGTGACATTCCCCACTTCATCTGTCTGACGGAAGACCTGCAGGTCATCCGTGTATTCGGTGTAGCGGCTGGAGCCGTAATGGTCCGTCTCCCGGACACAGCAATTGTTCTCGTCGTACCAGTAGGTGGTGATATTACCCAGGCTGTCCGTGACCTCGGTGCGGCCGCTGTGGTATCTTATCCAGCCCTCCTGTATGCCGCCGTCGCCCCAGGTATGTACGCAGCGATGCTGCTCGTCGTACTCCCAGTAAAAGCTTTGCCCGTTGCGGTCTGTCTTGCGCACCATCAGGTGGTCGTTGTACTCCATGCGGGTGACCTGTCCCAGCGCATCCGTCACGGCGGCCAGATCGCCCGCTTCGTTATATGCATAGGTGACGAGCGTCTGTAATTTCCCCTGGTGGTGCAGATCGACACGGAAGATGTGTTCGCGGTCCCGGTGGAGCAGCAGTCTCCTGCCAGCGCTGTCGGTGACGGCTGTCAGCAGTTGACGATCGTAATGCAGCTGGATGCGGTGTCCGCTGTAATTTTCGATGAATGACAGTTGAACGATGTCGGAAGGACCTAAATGATTAAAATGGAGATAGAGGGAAGCATTGTAGTCTTCCAACAAAAAATGCCCGTTCTGCTTCCGTCGCAGCAGCAATTTTTCCTGCCGGTGGTAGTATTCCTCACCAGGTTCCAGCCAGGGAAAGGCAGCCACTCTTCCGTCTTCCAGCAGGAGCGCCATCGCATCTTCCTCCTTCATCAATATGATATAGCGGTCGTAGCAGAAATGGATGCCATGCCCAAACGAACCTTCCATGGCGGAGTCGCTGTCCCAGTTCCTCAGCCACAGCAAAGGGATGGGCCCGGGCAGCTCAAAGTCTGCATATTCATAGTTCACGCGACCGGTGACCAGGTCCACGGGCTCGAAGCCCATCTTACATAATGCCTTTTTGAGCTTCCCGCTGGCGCCCAGTTTTGCCGACAGCTTGCCGGACATTTTTTTCATTGCAGCGGCCGCGATCTTCCCCAGCACCTTCAGGAAACAGCCGAATACAAAAGCCTTCAGCAGCGCAAGCAGGCTGAAATTGGGCACCAGCGGGCCGCCGACATTGACGGGCGCCCCCCATTGCAGCGGGATGCAGTAAGAAGTTGGCAGGTAAAGGGAGGGGATCGGTATGAACTTGCGGCCGGGCCGGAAGCTCAGCGGAATGCCGATGTCATTACAGGTCATCAGCATATAGCCTGCGCCGCTCATGGGAGCGCCATCCACCATCACTTTTTTGCTGCCGAAGAAATTCTGGCTGTTATGCCCGATGATGGGGAAAAGGGTAAAACCTGCGCCAAAAGGTATATGCACGAAGGTGATGATCATGCCCATGGTGTCCGTATTGCCACGGGGTACGCCATTCACCTTTACCGTAGCTCCGATGAAGGGGATATAATCGAAGGGATCGATCACCAGCCCGATGTATGGATGCGGGATGGGTACAAAAGGGAACGGCAGGTTCACAAAGTGAATGTCGATACCGATCACTGGTTTTAAATGTGTGTTGACGACGTACATAATGCTGTTTATTAATCTTCCATCAGCGCCTGTTGTTCCACTTCCCGCACCCGCTGGCGCGTGTAGTTCTTTTCCATCTCTTCCACTTCTTCCCGCCAGCCGGGACCGCAAGCCTGCTGCATTTTTTCTTCCACCTGCTGTCGCAAGCCGGCCCATTTGTCCAGTCTGTCCTGTACGAATGCGGCTGCCAGGAAAGGATATTCCGAGGAAAGGATCTCTTCCGGGCCCAGCTTGTCCGTCAGCTGCATGGCGGCGAGCACGGCTTTATCCTTTTCGGTATCGAAATTCCTGTAGCGGGCGAAGATGAATGTCTTATACCAGGCGGATATGGATTGTGTGAAAAAGCCGAAAGCCGCGGCCTCTTCGCCCATACGCATAAACCAGCCCAGCGCCTCCTTTCTTTGCTTGCGGATCTGACAATGCGATCCTTTGTAGGCGTAGTATTGAAGGAGCAGGGACTTCATGCTTTCTTCCCCTTTTCCTATGCCTTTTATGCAAACCTGCAAACCTTCTTCCAGCAGGGTATCTATTTTTTCATGCGTCTTAAAATTGAACAGCATCCCGGCATAGGAGATGCAGGCAGTGGCCAGCAGGAGGGCGTCGCCGGATCTCCTGCCAAGTGCCAGGGCTTTTTCACCCCAGTCCTGTGTTCCTTGCCTGTCTTTTTTCGCGGAGGCTTCGCCCATCCCGAACAGGCATTGCCGGAAGGAGGCCTGCGGATCGGTGGCGGCGCCGGCGGTGGCGATCTCGCGGATAGCCTGTTCCATACGCAGGTCGTGCTGCATGGTGCAGCTGTGGGAGGGATGTTTGTCGAATATTGCGCCCCAGAAATTGCCCTGGGCATGATCGAAGAGCAACAGTTGAATGCCGTCGGGCAGGTCCTGTCGCATCCAGGTTTCCAGCCAGGCGGCGAAGGCAGGGGGCGAGGGCATTTCTTTGGGCAGGAGGGCGAGTACCAGGTTCGTGCCGGGCATGCCCAGCCATTCCCGGTAGGAGCGGGTCATTTGTGGGAGCAGGGCGACACAGGCGGCGTGATCTTCGGCTGCGACGGCTGTCCTGAAGATAGTCGTGTCCCATTCACCCCTGACTCCTGCCGCAGCCAATATTTTCTTTTGCTCCGTGTTGTCATCGTACTCCTGCAGCCAGTTGGCCATTATAGCATGGCTGAAGTTTTCCGTCTCCCGGAAAGGCGTATAAAAAAATACAAAGAGATTGTTCAGGCTGCCATGTTGGGATGCTTCCAGCCGGCAAAACCCTTCGTACATGCGGTGGTCCTCCGGGCGCAGCATCCACCTGATCAGCCGATGCCGGGGACGGACTTCCTGTTGCCATTGCCGTGCCATGGCATTCAGTCGCTGCATAATGGGATTGTGCGGATGTATCATAGCTATGTATTGAGGTTGACCATGCCGCCACGGATATTCGTGACGTCCTTCCCGTTGGCTTCCACCATCGTGCTGTTCAGCGTGACCTTGCTGTTCCCGTTGAGGGTCACCTCCGTATTGGCGGATGCTTCCACTTTGTTCTGGGATTCCAGGCTTATCATGGTCTCGGACTGGACGGTGACATTGTTCTTGCCGAAGAGCGTGGCTGTCTCGGACAGCTGACCATCCAGTTTTTTTGATTCCAGGTACACTTCGTTCTCGGCCAGCATGGTGATCTTCTTCGTCTGGAAAATAATTTCATCCGTGGCATTGATGGTCACGGTCTTATTTGATTTGAAAGTAATATTGCCGGCCCCGTCCATCATCATGCTGTTGCCGTCCTTGTCCTCCACGAACACGCTGCCAGCGGCGTCGTTCATGATGACCTTATTTCCACTACGGGTCTGCAGCGCTTTTACGTCGTTGCCGCCATTGCTGAAAGCGTTGCTGGCGGCGCCATGGTACACGGTGCCTATCACATAGGGCTTGACGGCGCTGTCGCCTTCGAAGCCGGCGATGATCTCCTCTCCCACCTCGGGTATGAAGAACATGCCTTTGCCGCCGCCGCCATGCGGGCTGGTGACCCTTATCCATGGTGTTTTTTCCGATCCGTTCATCCAATAGAATTTCACCCGCACCCTTCCCAGGCCTTTCGGATCGTGGTTGTCGGTGACCACGGCGCTCTGCGCCTCGCAGGGAGGCGCCATCGGGGTTGCAACGGGCGGAACCTTTATGCTGGAGGGGACTGCCACGAAATCGTTGTTGTAATTACCTTGTCCGTCGGCAAAATGATTGACGGACACCACGGTGTAATCGCCATAGGTCTCGTCGCCCTGGCTGAAGAAGTTCTTCCCCTGAATGCTCACCTGGCCTCCGACATTGACGCCGGGATGACCGCTGGCGCCGTTGAAGCGCACATGATTGCTGCTTTGCATGGCAGACTGGATATTGACGACGTCGTCCAGCTGTTTTTTATTCGTTAAAAAATGATTGTTCCAGACTTTTGGCTGGGCGGCATAGACGGTCTGGCTGGCCTGGAGGGCAATCTTGCCCAGGTCGTTGAGACCCGCCCGTCCTTCGATACCGCTGGGTGTACTCGTATATACCTGGTGGTTCATATAGTCATAGGCCATCATCTGAAGGGCGGCAGGCCGCACCTGCAGGGCCATGGTAAAACGGCTGAGCGTGCTGCCGAAAGTGAGCGCAGTGTTATTGCCTCCCGCGGGAGGACCGATCACCAGCGAGCGGCCGTCGTAATACAGCCATTCGCCGTAGGTGGCGCAGAGACGGGAGAGGAACTGCCAGGCTGTCTCTTTGTACTGGACATAATAGGCCAATGTCTCGGGATACAGCGGGGCGATCTTCGGGTTCAGCAAATTCTGCGGGAAGTGCTTCAGGACATCCTGTGCGATGTTCTTCACCGCCTTTTTTTCCCAGCTCTTGCAATGGGGGCCATTGTCCAGGATGATGGTGGGGCTGTGTCCCGTGATGATGATGTCTCCCGTATAACTGGAAAAGCGGGAGGTCTCCACCTGGGTGACGACGCCGCTGAAACGAAGCTGTCCATCCATGCCCACGGAATTGATCTGTGCGGTCAGGGTGGCCCCCATCAGGTTTTTCGACTGATGGAATATATTGCCCGTGCTGCCGTCGATGGAGACGGCGGGGCACACCAGCCTGAAGACATGGTGTGAAAATATGCCCTGGGTTAGCTGAAAAGATGAAAATTGCGTGATAGGGTCACCGGCAATGCTGATATTCGTGCTGACTAGCTGTGCCATAAAAAATAGTATCGTTTATGGTGTGTAGCACCGGCAGGGGGAACTATTCCGGCCAGTTGTTTTTAAAATTCGATCCATTCAGTCGCAATTCTTTTGCACTCAACACCAATCCGATCTGCATGGGGAATTCACCGTCATGCTGATAGACCTCGTTGTAATCCACGCAATGTGCGTCCGAAAATTCCAGTGTCTTCAATTTGCTCATGGTGTCCCGGCGGTAGAATGTGATCGTACCGCTCTTCTTCTGTGTAGGACTGATCATCCAGTCGAAGAGGTCTACCTTTCCGGTGCTTTCAATGGTGAGGTTGACTGTGCCTCCCTGTGGGACGGAAGAAGGTCTTCCGGTGGTATCCGTCACCTGGGAGAAGCGAAAGCCACAATAGAGGATATTGGAATCTTCTCCGTCTATCGTTAGTTTAGCCAGGAATGACATGCAAGATAATTTAAGGTGGGCCGCCAGTCGACGACCCACCTGGTTAACTTTTTACATTTTTACCCATTCGTTGGTGTGTGTGCCGCTGCCTACGGCTATTTCTCTCGCACTGAGCGTAAAGGACTCCGTTACGGGATTATCCCCCGAGGCTTCGAAGTTCTCCTTATAGTCTACGAGGTAAGCCTCCTTGAAATTAAGCTCCTTCATGGTGGCGTCGGAATCCCGCTTTACGAATGTGACGGTCCCATCCTTCCTTTCGAAGTTGTTGCACATCCACTCGAAAAAAGTAGTGTCGCCCGTGGATTCCACCGTCATAGTGATCTTGCCGCCTCTTGTAATGGAGGATGGACGGCCCGTGGCGTCTGTTTCCTGTTTCAACGCATAGTTCAAGTTCAGCACGTTGACTTCTTTGCCGCCTACTTTAAGTTTTGCCTTGAATGACATGACATTTTAATTTTTAAAGATTAAAAAATGGTATAAAGACCAATAAATAAAAAAAACTGATGAATAGACATGGAGAGTCCAGTACACCTTTTGGGCATATTACACACTCATGCAGCTACGAAATCAGTAGTCCGGCCTGTAATGGTCGAATACTAAGGGGAAAATTGCTACGAGTCGGGGGCAATAAAAAAAACTACAAATGGGGAGTATATTCTATAAAGACGGATAAGGCATTCAAAGGTTGGATCGTAGTATTGAGATTATTTCAGGTAGTGATACAATATTATTGAAATTATTTTTTAACAACGCCAAATAGGGTGCCAAATTATCCACATTACGAAGAAACGTACACCTCTTATTATATACTATCGTTCCTGCACATATTATTATATAGTGTTATTCCTGTTCGTATTCAGAAGCCCATTCTGTTTTTTCCGCGTCTTCCCCTTTTTGTCCTTCGAGCTTTATCAGGAAAGTCTTTGCGGGGAAGTACGGTTTCAGGTGAATGTCCAGATGGATCCTGTCTTTTTGCAGCGGGTCCTGTTCAAAACGCCGGATCGTGAAATTCTCTATTAGCTTACCCGGTCCCGTTATTCCATCCAGGAATCGTACGATCTGCCCCATCAGTTCCTTACGGGTGCTGGCATTGAAGTTCTCGAAAGCGCGCCTGTTGAGGAAGTCCATCATTACTTTGGTGACATAGTCGAATACGCGGACGACGGAATATGTTTGCAAACCGAGGTTATCTCCATTGAAGAGCGTCTTGGCAGAGAAGGCCATCACTTTGCCGTATTCCTTCACCATCGGCACGAGGCCTAGTTTTTCCAGGCCAGCGATCTCGCTTTTTTTCAGGTCGAAGCGAACCCCATCTACTTCATTCAGTCCACCGAATTTTTTTCCGGCCGTCACCTGGGACATCAGTGTCTGATAGATACGACCTCCCAATGCGGCGGCGGGCGGCACATACAGATGATCCTCTTCGTCGATGTCATCCAGCTTACCGCGGCCAACCAGCCAGTTGCAGGTCATGATGACATTGGATCTCCACGGATCCCCTCCTGTGAGGTTAGCGGCCTCGAATAGTTCCATGACATCATCCGGTGAGTCGAGGTGTTCGAAGTCCGTGATCAGCATCACCTTATTCTCATAAGCGATCTTCGCCCATTTTTCCAGCACCTTATTGGATCCGAGGTAGCCCGGGAGGATGAGCAGGCTGTAGTTGTTGCGCAGGTCGAGGCGGTCGTAGTTGTTGATCAGCTCTACGCGGATGGCATCGATAAAGCGGGTGTTGTCGAGGTCTTTCAGCTGATCGGGCTCTGCATTAATGACAGATACGTTTTTGATCTTCAGGCTTTCTGTATTCTTGAAGAAGAGTGCGACGGACCGGTAGGACCTTTCCAGCTCTTCCGTTTCTTTCACGGCTGCTTTCAGGTTGGCAGTAAGCGTTTGTTCCGCGGAAACTGCCTTCTCGTTACAGGCGGCTACCATTTCCACGATGTCGCCGGAGTCCTGCAGGATCTCTGTCCACCATTGGAGGATCTTCTTCAGCTCTGCCCGCTCCTCTTTTTTAGCCGGCTCTTCCAGGAAAATTTTACGGCGCGCCTTACGGGAAGGATTGAGGTTCTGGACTGCGTCGATGGCCGACTCCAGCAGGTCGAATCCGCCGAATTTCGCCAGGCCGTTCAGCTGGGACTCCAGCGCTTCAGCGGCTGCAGCCGTATCGATGATCTTATATTTCGTATCAGCCTGATCGGCTGTTTTGATTTGTTCAACTGACATGATCTGGTATTTAAATGTTTAAAATAATTAAGAGGCAGTATCCAGCTCGCGGATCAGGGCCTGTAATGCCTGGATGAGGTGCTCTTTTGTCTCTGCATGGGCAATGGCCTGTTTCAGGAGCTTGTTGGTCTTCAGCTGCCGGATGATCTTGTGATACTGCTGCTGCTTCATATTCAGCTCTTTCAGGTAGGGGCTTTGCACGGTGATGCCCCTGGTACCGAAATCTTCCAATCCCCGGAATTGTAAGGTTTCGCGGCGGATGGTGCCTTCCTCCGTACCGAACTCCATGTCCACTTTGGGGGCGAAGTGCTCAAAGACGGATGCGATATCGGTGAGGCCCTGCACAATGTCCGGCTTGACAGGCGGATCTTTCGTCAGCTGCTCTGCGATGAGAACGCGGTTCTGCGGAATATCGGCAAAGGCTTCGAATGCGTCTGTTTTGACTTCGGTGCCGCCAATTCCATAAGGTTCAATAGCCATAATCTGAGTTTTAAGTTTTTAAGAAAAGGTTTTATTATTCGGACTTGTCCGCGCACCAGATCAATCGGCTGCCAGCGCCCAGGCCAAGGGTAATTTTACTTCCGGGTGTAAGCGCTCCGCTGACGATCATCCGGGACAGGGGTCTTCTCAGCTGGCCTCGTATGATGCCGGCCAATGGTCTTGCTCCGTAGTCCGGAGAGAATCCCAGCGCGGCGAGATGTTTCAAGGCTGCGGGGGTGATGTCCAATTCGATGTTCTGTCCTTTCAGCAGCTGATGCAATCCTTTCAGCTGTATCCGGAAGATATCTTCCACCATGCCGGTGTCGATGGGGCTGAAAGGAACGATCTCCGTCAGGCGACCCAGAAATTCGGGACGGAAATGCGCTGCCATCTTATCGAGCAGGTGGGCATGCGAAGGCGCAGTCCCTTGCGCGAATGCTTCCGCCACGTATTTGCTGGCGATGTTGGACGTGAAGATGATCAGGGCATTGGAAAAATCTCCTTGTCGTCCCAGCTTGTCATGCAGTCTGCCTTCGTCCATGATCTGCAGGAAAATATCGAACACGGAGGCATGGGCTTTCTCGATCTCGTCGAAAAGGACAACGGCGTAAGGCTGCTGCCTGATCTTATTCACCAGCAGGCCGCCTTCTTCATATCCTACGTATCCGGGAGGGGCGCCATACAGCAATGCGGCGGCATGTTCTTCTTTGAATTCCGACATGTCGAAGCGGATGATATATCGTTCGTCCTGGAACAGCAGCTCTGCCAGCGCCCGGGCCAGCTCCGTCTTGCCGGTGCCGGTGGGACCCAGGAAAAAGAATGATCCGATGGGCTGGCCGGGCTTGCTCAATCCGGACCGGGATTCCAGAATGGCTTCGCTGATGGTGTGGATGGCATGGGACTGTCCTACGACCCTTTGTCTCAGGAGGCCAGGCATATCGAGCAGCCGCTCTCTTTCCGCCGACTGCAGCTTACCCACGGGGATGCCCGTCTTGTCCGCCACGATGGAAGTGATGTCCTGCTGCTGCAGGCTGGTCCGGGTCAGTGGGAGGATCGCTTTCAGGCGTTGGTAGATGACTGTCAGATCCTGGGGGTCATCTCCGGGCGCGGCGGCAGACCAAATGATGGGGCCGACCGTTTGTCTCAATTGTTCGAGGTGCCATTGCTCATCTTCTGTTGCTATCAGGGCTTCCAGCTTTTTTATCTTGTCCGCTCCCGTGTCGATGGCCAGCCGCAGGCTGGCCATGCTGCGGTCTACCAGGTCGATGGCCGCATCTGGCAGTTTCCTGTCCTTGATATATCGCTTAGCCAGCCGTACGGATTCTTTTATTGTCTCGTCTTCGGCCTGTATGCGGTGGTGGGCTTCATAGCGCGGCAGTACCTGCTTTATCATCCGGAAGGCGGTGGCGGCATCGGGTTCGGCAACGGAGAGCACTTCAAATCGCCGGGCGAAGGCCTCGTCCTTTTCGATGTGTCGCCTGTACTCTTCCAGCGTGGTGGCGCCGATGACCGTGATCGCTCCCCGGGCAAGCTCAGGTTTCAAAAGATTGGCGGCTCCGGCTGCGGCCCCTTGTTTATCCAGCAGGGCATGGATCTCGTCTATGAACAGGATGGCTTTATCGAAAGTTTGGATCTCCTGCAGGATTGACTTTAGTCTCTCCTCTACCTCCCCTTTATAGGAGGCGCCGGCGACCAGTGCGCCGTTGTCCAGCTGGAAGATCTTCGCGTTGCGTAAGAAATCCGGTACTTGTCCGTTGTGGATGGCCTGGGCGAAGCCGTCCACGAGGGCAGACTTGCCTACGCCCGGCTCACCGATGATCAGCACGTTAGGTTTGCTCCGGCGGCTGATGATCTCCGCCATCATGCGGATCTCCTGCTGTCTGCCTGCAATGGGGTCCATACCGTCCTGCGCGGCCTGCAGCGTCTTATCACGGCAGAATTTCAGGAGGGCCTGGATCCTGGTGTTGGCGGCGGATGGGATGTTCAGCTGGCGAAGCGTGTTATTGTCCTGATCTATTTGCAGTAATGCCTCCCTTTGGAGGGGAAATGTTTTCAGCTGCTCGAAGCTGAAGCCGACGCCGGGCGTACTGAGCGCAATCAACACATGCAAGGGTGTTACCTCCTCGTCATTCAGCTGCAGCCGGACATTGTCCGCCTCTTCCAGGATGGCGGCAATATCATCGTTTCCGGCGGGCGCTTCCTTCGGTGCGGGTGATTTACGATAAGATTCCATTCTCACGTCCGCCCATTCTTCGATGTAGTAGACGTCATAGTCGTGCTGCCACAGTTGCTGCCCGGTCTCCAGGTCCTTGTGCAGGAGGGCTTTCAGGAGATGAGGTGCGCCAAAGGCGGCATGCATATGTTCCCTGGCCAGCGACTGGGCGATCTTCAGCGCTTTTTGCGTTCCGGCGTTCAGCTGTATGTCCAATGTTGCTGTAGGCATGATCAGAAAATTTTATTAAAGAGCCCTTCTTTCTCTTTCAGGTTCACAAAAAGGGCGATGATACAATTGGTCTTTTCATTCTTCACCAGCTGGATGGTCAGTTTTTTTATTTTCTTTTCACTTTTCAACGAGCTGAACTTGTTGCACAGCTCTGTAAAAGGCATCATCTGGCCGTTGAGATTGGCCTGCACGTTGAGGTTGCCGCAGAAATAGGGTGAAAAGTGGTCTGCGGTCTTTTGTTTGTTGGCTACCGCCCGCAGCAGTACCTCGAACCCGGCGTCGCTGATCTCAGGGGCTTTCACCACCGGCGGCTCTTCCTTCTTCACCGAATCCTGCTGAGCCTGTGCCGGGCCGGCAGCGGGGCGGTTTTGCATGACGATGATGGGCCTGTCATTAGCCCGGTCTTTCCGCCGTGGCGCCGGCGCGGGGTTGACGTAAATCTTGCCGATGCCCATCTGCCGCTCGTCATTATTGATCACTACCGTCACTGTCTTCAGGCCCGGCGTGGTATAGGTGTATTTCGGATCTTTCGCCGTAGCGTCCACGGTGGCTGTCTCACCAAAACGCCATTCCCATTGTCTCGCCCCACCCGTGGTGTCGGAGAACTGAACGGGCTTGCCCACTTCGGCAGATTGGGGGCAGATGAAGGTGGCTGCCATCCGGGGATTTTCCACATGGGGTGCGGGAATGATGACGATCCGTACATATTCCGTGCATTCGTCATTCACCGTCAATGAAGCCGTATACTCGCCGGGTTCGTCATAGGAGTGGACTGCTGAAGTGATCTTCGTGTCATTCCCCTGGTTGTCGCCGAAGTTCCACCGAAGGGTATTGAAAGAGGCGATATTGCTTTCAAAACGCACCACTTCCCCCGTGTAATAACGATTGGCACGGGCGGTAATGGTGAAGGGAGAGCAGGAAGTGTGGTTGGTGAATCGCCAGGCCATGATCAGCAGGCTCAACACTGCCGGTATGATCATGGTGAGGATGGCCCTGTCATCCACCCGCGAATTTAAAATATGCCTGTTCATACTGTTGACATTTCATTGATTCAGAAAGAAGCCCCCTGTGTGCTGACGCTGCTGCGGCGCAGCACATCCAGGTCACGCCTTGTATTGTCGAGGTCACGCTGCGCCTGCTCGTATTTCGACTTGTACTCTTCCAGTTGCCGGGGAAGATCACCGATGCTCACCACTTTATTGGTGGCTTCCTGGTAACGCAAGAATACGTCCAGCACGTTCTTATTGAGCCGGCTGTACATGCTGCTGTCCTTGTATTGCAATTGTGCCAGCTCGCGGATCTTCGCGGCTATCTGCTGGTTGAGGTAGACATTGTTGCTCCCGGGCCGGCTGAGGGAGTCGATCAATGCCTTTGCATCGTCCATGCTCCGGACGAATTTCTCCTGTGAAAGGGCTTGCGTCTTATAGCTGCTGATCTGCTCCCGCATGATGGCATTGTCCCTGGAAGGGATGCGGGTGTCGAAATAGATTGCGCTGACCACCAGCAGGGTGGAGAGCAGGAAGAAGCCCAGGAATTTCCAGAAGGCGGTGTCTCTCTCTTTTGCGTTGACGATGTGTGCCATATATTATGATTTAGATTATTCTGCCAGGAAGCTTTTGCGACGGGCGGCGGGCAGCTCTTCCGCCGGCACCACCAGATGTTCTTTCACGAAAATGCCTGCCTCTCTCTTCCTGCCGATGTATTCCAGCGAAGCCAGGGCATGGAAAAGCCGCAGCGCCAGCCGGGTAAATTGTTCCGTCTGGCTCACCGCCTCCCGGGCATTCATGTGATCATAGCGGAAATTGCAGAGGCCGGTGAGGCCTGTCTCCCACTCCACTTGTGTGATCCCGCACCATTCGGCGAAATAATTCATCAGCTCGTCCTTTGCCGGACCCGTATAGATGTCCAGCCTGTTCTTCATCAGCCTGGCCAGGCCTGCAGCGCCAGTCACCATGCGGATGGGTGGCTGCAGCTTATTTTCCAGCAGGGTCTGCTGATATTCACCACAGAGATATACGCTCATGGCATTGCAGAGCTCCCCGATGATGGAGGAGAGGTCGTTCTGTTGGTTTTTCTGCACGATCTTCTGCTGGATCCTCAGCACATAGGATTCCATGCTGCCGAAGAACTGTTCGAGACCCGCGTGAAATTCAGCCAGTGCGCCGTGGGCGCCGGCATTGGTGCAAGGGGGGATATATTCTTCATCCGGCAGCACTTTCCCTTCGCTGATCCTGATCTTACCCAACGGCAGATGGAAAGCGCCGGGGCCTCCCGACCTTTTATCCCGGACATCCACCAGCTGCAGGCTATAGGCCGGCACCGTGAAGGGTGGGCGCAGCTGCGTCTCTTCCACATCGGGCTGTCCGACAGGCACCCTGTTGAAGGGATTGACGGCCAGCATGACATAATATTCGGCATCGCTGGCGGCCAGCTGCGCATAAGGCACCTGCAGACCGGGCAATGAAGACATCAGTCCATCCTGCTCCGTCAGCGAACCTTCCCGGATATGGATCAGGTGGCCGCCGCGGGTGATGGCATGGCAGGCCAGCAGTCTTATCGTCACCTGCTGCTGATTGTCCGTCGTCATGACAATGTGTTTCTTTGCATCATAAGACGGATGGGACAGGAAGAGTCCATAGTTGTATTCATTAAGCAGAGCGCTGCTATGCATGGCCTGTTGCCAGCCATATGCCTGCTGGTCACTCCGGAAATGATCCTTGTTGATCTTCATGCCGTCGGCCCAGTTGACGGGCAGGTAAGTTTCTTGTGGCGATTGTATCATAAAGATTTATCAGGCGATTTATCAGGTGATGTTCACGATACCCGGTTGCAAATGATGACGTCGTTCTCCCGGATATGGTTGATGAATATGGTTTTTTCCGTGTCGATATAACGGGTGTTCAGGTGATACCACTTGGGCTTCCTGTAAAAGATCCATCCATGCAGATCACCCTGATGATCGGCATAGCGGATGGTGGCATCGCCATGTCTTTCATTATAGTCGTTGATAAAATAGTAGAACAGCTGGCCAAATTCCATGTCCGCCGGGGCCTTGGCGCGAAAGTTGGTGAAATAGCGGTCGCTCACCTGCTTCTGGAATTCAAAGCTGATGACAAGCAGGTTACGCAGCTGTCTTTCGTCCAGGTCCGGCTCCTTGCTGTGAACGGGATAGCGCCATTCTTTGAAGACCTTCGGAGGAATGGATACGGCCCGCCGGTAAGTCTGGTAGATAAAGTAGGGCAGGATAAAAAATATCGCTGCGGTGGACATGGCGATCTCCGCGCCTTCCCTGTTGACGACCCTGTAGGTCATGATCATTCCCACCGCCCCCAGCAGCATGATCACCAGCAGGTGCAGCAACTCAGGCCAGAAAGCGCCGGGGCCTGTCCATTTCAGCCAGCGACGCATGGTGTACAGGTGCAGTATGCCCGCGCCTGTATAAAGGACCTGGAAAAAGATGAAGTAGTGCAGGTACTGAGAGAACCAGGGCAATCCAATGCCAAAGCCGGCCGCCGCAAAAAAGGCGGCATAGGCCAGCGTATAAAAGATCGTGCGTTTGCTGAAGGCCTTGAAGCCTCCCCGTATCCTGCCGATGAGCATGCCCATGAGCGCGGAAAGGCCGATGGTGCCTACGCCCAGTAGTATCATCCAACGTCCCATTTCAGGGTATAACCATCTTTCTGGTGCCATATATTTTATTTTTACACCGTGAGCAGGGAAGAGTAGCCAAGCAGCGGCTCATTGCCTGGCTCCAATCTCATTCCTGCCGTGGTTCTGTCTATTTCTATTTGTGTCTCCGTACCTGCTTCCGCGGGCACAAAAAATCTATTGAAAGTCTCGATGACGATGTAGCGCCGCCCGCCTGGCAGGAAGGCGCTTATCTTCTCCTGCTGCAAAGGGCCGATGAGATACCTGTAAACAGGATAGCCTTCCATGAACGAGTTACCGCATACCGTATCATTGCCCAGCGATTGTTCCCCCAATCCCCTTTCCAGCCTGCTGTCGATGCGGGTGGGTTCAGGGGGCATCAGTCTGATCTCCGTCTTTTCCCCCAGGAGCAACTGCAGGCACTGTTCCATGAGCGGGAGACATCCCACGATACGATGTGCGTGGGGTATCAGCATAATGAGGCTGCTGGCGGCGGCGTCCTCCAGCTGCGGGGGCAGGTTCCAGAAAGCACGGAAATAGCGGTGCAGCATACCTTTCTCCAATCCCATCAACAGCGCCCTTTCCTCTTCTTCCAATTGCAGGAGCTGGTAAAAGCCCGCATGCTCGAAGGGCTGAAAAAAATTCCTGATCCCTTTTTCCTTCGTCTTGTTCCACCGATGCAGGGCGGCCATTTCCGTTACTCCCATGGCATTGTTGTATTCCGCACCTGTGGGCTGAAAGAAAAGACCTTCGGGCAGCATGTCATAAAACCCCGGCCGCGACAGCTGTATGCGGACCAGTCCATTCAGCCAGTCGTCGTCCTGGAAGCTGGCATTGGTGAGATCGTTGGCGTAGGCTCTTTGAAAGAACTGCCCGGTGGCGACAGAGAGGTCTTCTCTCGGGTAGCCTGCTGCAATAAGATGTGCCAGCAGGGCTTCCGCCTTCAGGTGGCGGGCGTGGGACAAGAGCGCTGCGGGTATTTTTTTGTGTTCCATGGCGTCAGTTGCTGGTTGCATTAAAAAAAACCCTGAACGGCATGAAGGCCATGGACCGTTGGGACAGGCGATGCTGCAGCAGCTGCTGCCAGTGGTCCAATGTCTTATTCTCCTTCATCGTGTCGTATTCATGCTCCTCCAGAGAGATAGATACATCGATAGTCTTGACATACCCTGCGTGGCGTCCCTGTGCGATCATAACGCCTTTCTTCACTTCCACCGACCGGGCTTTGGCGCCAGTCTCCCGGATACAGAACAGGCGGATGTCCTCCGGACTGAGAATCCTGTCCTTCGAGAGGACGGCGGTCTTATAGGCGGGGATGCTTTCATGGGGCAGCAGGCGGTCCCGTCCTCCCTGAGTCCGGGTCATCAAATAAATGCCGCCCTGCCGCAATCCTCCGTTCCTGTAGGCCATCAATGGCGTTCCGTTCCTGATAAGGTTGGCTGTTGCTCCATCCGTCGTCCAGTATTCCACCACCACGTGCCGGTGAGCTGCAGTCTCGCTGCCCATGATCTCCAGGTAAGGGACGGGGTCGGCAGCTACGGCGCTCTCTTCCATTTGCCGGCTGAGCCGGAGGATCGCCTGCTGGACCTGTTTGATCTCACCTGCGATGAATTCCCGGTTGTACATGGCGAAAGCTGCGCTCTCATCCCGCAGCAATTGCAGCAGGTGTTCCGTGACAGCCCTGGCATCCCGTTCGTCAAAACGTCCGGCGCCCCCCTTGCGCAGGAGGACAGAGGGAAAGGGGGTTCCGTCCTGGTCGATCACCTTATGCAGATCGAAGAACTGCTGTCCCTGCCCGCACGGCAGGGGAATGATATTGATCCAGTCCCGGAGGCGATAGGTCAGCTCATGCAGCCGGCGGTTGATCACGGGGAAACAATTCACCTGGCAATGCAGGTCCGGCAGCATGGCCACGTTGATGTTTTCCGGGAATACTATTTTGATCCAGGTGATCTGTTCGCGGAAGGGTATGGACTTTTCGGGGAATACGCCGCTGCCTTGCGGCGCATCCACCAGGTGAATGAAGCGGCTCCGGTAAAATTCTTCAGCCAGGCTCGTTGTTGTCCGGCTGATATGGTGGGGCGCCTGCAGCCATGAGGAGAGCTCATTCTCACCGGTGGCAGGACTGTTGAATCCAGGTGCTGCGTCCAGCTGTTGATCGCCGCACCACCACTTCGCCTGCGGGAGATAATGGTAGAAGGCGGCATTGTCCACCTCGAAATAAAATTGGGCGCCCCCGATGGATTTGCCTGTAAGGCCCAGCCAGAGGACATTGGAGGGCAGGGATGAGGACAGGAGCGCGCCTGTTTCTTTTACTGCGGGACTGGGATAGTTTACCAATCTGCCGCCAGTAGCCAGGTATTTCACTGCTGCATCCGTGATAAAATAATCTCCTGCGGGCGAGAACCAGCTGTCTTCATCCGAAGATGCCTTGGGGGAAAGGAAGAATTGTTCCCTGGATTCCAGCAGCAGGCTGCCTTCCAGGCTTTCCGCGTGAAGGATGGCCTGTGCGGGAACGGGCGCAGTGAGCACATCGGGCGCCATCAGCTGCACCATTTTCTGCAATACCCGTTCGCGGCTCATCCCGATCTCATTGGACATCCTTTCCAGCTCAGCGGCATACACATCCATCAGTAAGGCCAGCAACGGATCGAAATCGGATGCAGCGATCTTATCCGTGTAGCCCCATGCAGCCGATGCGGCCTTCAGCATCCTATCCCTGATGTGTGCCCTTGACTCTGTCATATGATGGTGTCGTTAATTGTAGGAAAGCGGACTGATAAAGAAATGATCCTTATAAACGACCGGCTCGTTGGTTCCTTTCATGATCCCAGCAACGGTGATGTCCAGCCTGTTCTTGATGCGCCGGTGCATGCCGGCGGCAGCAATCTCTTCCTGGTGGAGCTGCAGGTCCGCCCGCACCTGCTCCAGCCTGGGTTCGTGACTTTTGATGGCGTCCTCCAAAGCCTTCACCAGTCCGTCTTTCAGACGACTGCGGCTGGAAAGATTATCAAAGTCCGCGTCCCAGAGGCCGCAGCCGAATGCTTCGTTGCTTGCTAATTCACCCAGTGAAGTGGTGAGAATGAGGTGGATATGATGCGCGATGGATTGCCTGATCTGGCAAAGCTGTAGCGTACCGCGTTGCGGAACGAGATCCAGCTGCAATGGAAGTGAAAGAAACCCGGATGGCATGACCCTGTATTTAAAGATGGAGGAAAAGTTGGAAGCCAGGGTCAAAAGAGATTGTCTTGACGAGCTTGCCGATTCATGTGTGCAAATGCCTGAATGAAAATAGAAACAAAAACAATGCCAGACAAAAAAAATTATGCACGTGACATTCGTGTTGAAAAAAATCCTACTTTAGGATATCACCTCTTCCCGGACCGCCTGGTTCACATCACTCAATAATATATTGTTATCGCATGGCAAATACCATTCCGCCTTATATTGTCGTGGGGATAGACGGCACGAGCTCAGCTTCCTGGCGCAAGCCTGATGGGAGTAACAGTCATGTATACCGCTTTGTCCATGATTTCCAGTATGGCGCCATGGGCGTCGACAGGCTGTTCCTCGACGGACCTTCGGAAGTGGTGCAGGGCCGGGATTCGGAGCCCATCCTGCAGAAGGCGCTGGATTTTGTCACCAGCCGGCTCCGGGCTCTTTTTCCCCGGCAGCTTGCCGGCACGGTGCAGCCGGCGCATGCGCTGGAGATGTTTGACGTGAATTCCTGCGTACAAAGCCAATACTACCGTCAATATTACGGAGATGAATATTCGCTGTTACCCGCGCAGCAGGGCGCCCTTCGTGTACCCGTGCAAGTGAATTCCGCCATGCTGGCCCATCAGTCGCTGAGCGCGGACCAGGTACGGGTGGTCATTGTGGGGCATAGCCGTGGCGGCCTTGTCGCTACGCTGTTGGCGCGTATGCTCAGCCCCATCGTCCGCGTTTATTTCCTCGGCCTGTATGATTCGGTGGACCGGGAGCCCTGTCTCGACGGTACGCTGATAGAGAATGTCAGGATCGTCTTCCATGCCAGGAGGAATCCGGATGTGGGGTCCCGGTGGTCATTCGGCAATACATCCACGCAGCACCGGGTGGATCATTACGAGGAAAGTTACTTTTACACATCCCATGGAGGCATCGGAGGGGATTTTGTAGCGGATGCCAGTAAGGTCAGCGCTTTCGGCGATAGTTCCTGCACGGCGAGGCCGGATACACGCACGGTGAATACCCGGGGAGGGACGATGGTGGTGGACAACAGGCATCCCTTGACCAAAAGATTCGGTAAGCCTATCGAACAGATATGTGCGGAAGGGCGTGATAATGCGGATGCGTTCATCCGTAATGGGGCGAAGCGATATGGGCTACCGCTGCCGTAACATTTATTTCAATGGTTGAGTCCAGGAGTTTTGTACTAGCAATCACCCGTGATCTCCATTGTATGATAAATATGCGTATGCAGATCCTTCACGCGCAGCATCCGGTGCTCATTGTCGAATACCGCTTCGATATGGATGCATTCGTTCTCCGTGCTGTTGACCGCGCTGTTCACCAATTCCGATAAAACATAGGCAATGGTGTTCTGGTCGGCATAGACGGAGAGATCCCTGGGAATGTCATTCAATAGAATGTTATTGCGTTTGACTGCCAGTGGCTGGAGGCTGGTGATCAGTTTACTGACGAGCTGGTGGATGGATACCCTGTTTTCGGGAATGTGGGTTTGAGGTGTGCCTTCGATGTTCATACATTTAGTTTAAAAGATGAATACAACAGGGGTCTTAATAGAGTCAGCGATCGTAGCAACGGCGAGGACACCGGAATTTATGTTTTAAAAAAAAAGGAGCAGTATAGAAATACACTCCCGTCTTTAAATCCAATATCCTATGAAAAACCGAATAGGTAAATTCAATTGGCATACCGAAATATAGTCCATTGGTTATCAACGATTTATTTTTCATAACGGTGTGCCAGCTTTCCAGAAATGGGAGAAAAAATTTCAAACAGGGAATCGGATAGGATGTCGGACCTTTGCCTGATCAAAAAACCAAGGGATGAACTGGATCATTTTAGTTGTCGCAGGATTACTTGAAATTGTTTTTGCTTCCTGTTTAGGAAAGGCTAAAGAGGCAACGGGCAGTGCAGCTTATTGGTGGTATGGCGGCTTTTTTATTGCAGCCACATTAAGCATGGTGTTATTGCTTAAAGCAACGCAGAGCCTGCCGATCGGGACAGCTTATGCAGTCTGGACAGGGATTGGGGCTGTCGGAACAGCCTTGATGGGGATCTTCGTATTCAAGGACCCTGCTAATTTTTGGAGAATCTTCTTCCTGATAACACTTATTGGTTCGATCGTCGGGTTGAAGTCAGTGTCTCACTGAGCAGCGGCTAGGCATGCTCTTTTCTCCACATGCGGGAGAAATACAAGCCACAATCCTTAATGTATTTATAGAATTCGTAATCGTTTTCGCAGTTCTGAATAAACTCGTAGCTGGGCCGGTAGATCCGCATAAATGTGTCGAGTGCCGGCTTCTGCAATCCTGTGATCTTTTTTACGAGGGTCTTATTGAACCGGTGATCGACGTATTTGTCCCGCTCTTCTTCCAGCAGCCGGCGCTGCAGGGCCAGCATCTGCCTGTTCTTCTTCCCGCTGAGCAGCATATCCAGGTTGAGGCCCACGCCTCCGCTGCCGCTGGCAAAATAGTCGGGCTCATATTCGAAGACCCTCCGATATTCCTCCCGGTTCTCCAGGGAGTCATACCGGTAGAGTTTGGGGCGTACGACTACCAGGGGCAGGCTATCGATATTTACGGCGAGACTAATGTTCAATGGATATCCTGCAACGATGCCTTTCACCGGGAACCTGGCGGTGTATTTACCCAGGTAGGAGAAATAAATGGAGTCGCTGGCGCCCAGCCTGATGATATAATGACCCGTCGAATCTGTCATGGTACCCTGACCTGCCGTCCCCAGCACGCTGACTCCCTGCATGGCAAAAAGGCGGGACTTGTCATAAACGGTACCTTTGACTTCCACCTGGGCATGCGTCCGCTGACTGGCCATGGTGAGGACAAGCGCGGTGAATATAATGTATTTAATAATTACAGAATTTGTAAACAATTATATTATAGCCATTAAGGATTGATTAACAAGATATTCTCCTCGTAAAGATAATTGTAATTTACTTTAAGAATGCCGTCGAAGGTAAAGGGGAACGTGCATCATCATTGATTCGATGATCGCCCGCAGCTCTTCCGCCGGCATTTTCATCGTAAGATAGGCCTGATCGCCCTGCGGATCGTCCTTCCATTCATTATACCCTCCTTTCAGCAGCATGTGTCCTTTATGTAGTCCGAAATAAGGTTCCACCCCTTTGATGGCTACGAGCACAGCCGTCTCGTCCCAGCTCATCCGGCCATGACGATCCTGTTCCGAAAAAGCCATCGAGCGCGCGAACACGTCTTTCACGGGGCTTTGTAATTTTTCATCGGCTATCAGCTGCCTGCCTGTGATGATCTCCCGGCCTATCTCAAAGCCGCTGTAGATCACGGGCGTCGGCCAATGCAGGAATACTTTCTCCGAAGCCGCAGAGTCGATGAGCACATTGTATTCTCTTCCTTCGGGGAACCTGCCTGCCATGGATACGAGGCGCTTTACCTTTTTCCTGATCAACGCAGCCCCAGAAAGGCCGGAATACCTGTCTCCTTCAGACTCCAGCAGGTGTGCCAGGTTGGTCAAAAAGCCCACCGTCACGATGGTGACGCTGGTGTCGGGCGCCGCCGCCAGTATTTTCCTATAGAGCTGCACTGCATCGGGGAGTTCATCAGTGGTATTTACATGGTGCGGGTATTTCTTCACCAGCATTTCCGGCCATTTTTGCATGGCGCCTTTGTCCGGTGCGTCGGCGCCTTTGGGTCCGCCAACGGGCAGGTGAGGGCGGCCGAAATAAATGTTCAGTATATCGATGGTGGGTCCTACCAGCTCATTCCTATTGCTCGCCATGATGGCCAGCGGCCGGCATTCTCCTTTATCGGCCAGCGCATGTAAGATGGCAACCGCACCGACATCGTCATAGTCGGGGCCGATGTCGGTGTCGAGGATGAGCGGTACGGGGGCTTTTTGCCGTGCTTGTGAGGGTTGAGCCCGTGACGGTGCGTTAAGCACTATGACGGATATGAACAGTATCATTTGTTTTATCATCACACCTGCACTAATTGAATGTTGTTACCACAAGTGTCATCGAATGCGGTAAGCTTAACAGGGCACATGGGCCTAATATGTCATCGTTTCTGAAGGTACTGATTATTCCGGATAGTTACTTGCCTGCATGCTACGAGCAGGCATCTTGCAGCTGGATCACCCGGCTCCGTATACCGCACTATATTATTTATGAAGGACAGCCCTTTTACTGACCGGGCGGCCATCACCGCATCAGAGAAGCCGGAAAAGCGATTGTTCTCTATCCGGATATTCCTGTGTACTGGCGTATCTGTCAGCTGATGATCCTCCGGCGCCATGACAATGGCATAAGCGGGCCGGATGAGGTGCCCGCACCATGTGAAGGAATTGTTCCGGATGAGCACATCCCTTACGGGCCCTGACTCGTACCAGCTCAGCGCATCGTCTGCGATGAGGATGGCCTGCATGCCAAGGCGTCTGAACGCATTTCCTTCTATGACCACTTTCCGGCGGGTGGTCACCAATATTCCGCGGGTATTCGAGCCGGTGATCAGGCAATTCCTTACGATCACCCGGGGCGTCCAGGTAGTATTCTCCACCACATCGCCTGCATGCACGGAAGATGGGACAGCCTTGTCAAGCGTAAGCAGGATCTCCCTGTCCGACAGCCGAAGAGCATGCTGTACCCTCCCCGTCGCATATAAACCCAGCGACGAGGGATGAACGAAAGCAATGGAATCCCTTTCCCGGAATGCCTCGAATCCATAGGTCTGCGGGTGCATGAAGCGAAGGACCAATTGATTGCCCGGACGCTTTTCCACGATCTGCAGATGGGTGCCGTGCACATTGATCGCATCGTCGTGCAGCCCGTTGAAACGGCAATGCGCTATCCTGATCGTGCCTTTGCAGCCGGAAAAATGCATACCGTCGGCAAAAGAAGCTATGCGGCGCCCGGACCCCTTCATGGGTTCAATCATTACGCTGTCCATAAAAATATCCTCCGAATACTGGCTCAGGATACCCAACCCATGCATATAATGCATGCCCAGGTTCTGCAGCCTTACATTCCTGCTGGAAAGTATGAGGGCGCCCACTTCATCCCTGACGGGGTCCCTCACCGTAAATATGTTGCCCCGGCTAAAACGCGACGTATCGAAGGCGCCACGGAAGGACAACTGAAAACGGCCTGTCTCCATCACCTGCGATCTCATCAATTGTTCATATTCTTCGTTGGCATAAAACATTGCCTGAGTCGATGGATCGATCCGTATGCAATGCGCCTGCCGCGCCACCCATCCCTCACCATACCAGGTCAGGCGTCCACTGTCCAGTTTGTACCAACTGTCAGGATGGACGCGCACATCGATGGCATTGGGAGCAATATTTTCAATGGTGAACTCCGACATCGTCGGCCGCTGGAAATCAAGCTCCAGGTCTCGCAGGACGATACGATCACAATTATCCATCGCAAATGTGATCATTTTACCATGACAGATCAGCATAGATCCATTGCCTTCGACGGTGAGGTCCTTCATGCCTTCCAGCATCATCCCGATGGTCTTCCATTTGGAAGGACACTCTGTTTCCGAAGAAGTATTGGAAAGAAAATATTCCTTCTTTTCGGCACTGTCAGGGTATAGGTCATACCTGCCTTTGGGAAAGACCAATATGGCACGTCCTTTTTTCCTGCATGCCGCCAGGGCCCGGCGGATGGCGGGAACAGCATCTTTCCCGCTGCCTGGCGCCGCTCCGAAATCTGTGACTACCACGCGATGCGGATGCTGCGCTCCTAAAAGATCTGCGAAGCCGAGCATCATTCCAATCAATAAAATCAGCTTTGACATCCTGTCGATTTTTACGCAAGTGTACTGCAAGCGCCGTCAAAAATAATTTTTGATCATACAAGAAAAGTTTATAAGTTTACTACAAATTAGAACAGACTAGAACAGAACAGATTTACAATTTAAACACCAAAACTTAACGATTATGCATGTCAAAGCCATGAAGGTATCCCTGGTAACCATGTTGTACGGGATACTTTTTTTATTTGCCGGCAGCGCCCGTGCCCAGGGCAGCAGGACCATCTCAGGCAACATCAGGGATGAAAAAGGTCTCCCGCTGGCCGGCGCATCCATCAGCATTAAAGGAACACAAAGAGGGACCACGTCCGACTCATCGGGCAATTTCTCCCTCAGCCTGCCGGAAAACACCGGCACTTTGATCATCGCCTTTGTCGGATATGAGACACGGGAGCTGAATGCGGCCAATGGCGTTTCTTTGAGCATACAGCTGACCCCCGACAAAAACGCCCGTCAGCTGGAAGACATGGTTGTGGTGGGTTATGGCACCCAGCGTAAGGTGAACCTCACCGGCTCCGTCGCTTCCATCACATCCAAGGATCTGGACTACCGGCCTGTGACCAACCTCACCAATGCTTTGCAGGGCAGCATGGCCGGCGTGACGATCACCACTACGGGCGGACAGCCAGGGGCAGATGTGGGAGCGATCAATATCCGTGGCATCGGCACCCTGAACAACAGCGCTCCCATGGTCGTCATCGACGGGATCATCGGCGATCTGAGGGATGTCAACCCCAATGACGTTGCATCCATTTCGGTGCTGAAGGACGCGGCATCCGCGGCTATCTACGGCTCCCGCGCGGCCAATGGAGTGCTGCTAGTGACCACGAAAAGAGGCCGCAATGGCAGGATGCAGATCAGCTATGATGCCTATGTCGGCAAACAGAAAGCCACTGCCCTCCCCGACTTCCTCCCATCCTGGCAGGCGGCCACCCTGTACAACCAGGCCCGCGCCAACGAAGGGCAAACACCCTACTGGACGGACAATGACATCACCTTGTTCAGGAACGGCTCTGATCCCGACACCCACCCCAATACGGACTGGCAGGGTCTGCTGTATAAAGGCAACGGTATCCAGCAGAACCATTACGTCAGCGTTACAGGCGGTGATCCGAAAACGCAATATGCCTTGTCTCTGGGCTATTTTAACCAGGATGGGATCATTAAAAAATCGGCTTTTAAAAGATATTCCAGCCGGCTGAACATCACTTCCGCCCTTTCAAAGTCCTTAAGCGTAAATGCCAATCTATCATTTCTGTATTCCAACCAGCAGGCCCCGGATGGCCTGGGCGGCGGGGACATCGGCGGCATCATCGGCACTACTTCGGCCATGAGCAGCACGGTGGTCAATCAGTATAAAAATGGCGTATACAATTACCTTTCCTTCGGCAACCCCATCGCCTGGCTGAACTCTCCGGGCTACAACAACCAGCAGAACTATACCTTCCTGGGCAATATGGGGGCTGATTGGGAACTGTTGAAAGGGCTGCATCTTCGCCCCTCTTTCTCCTACAGGTATAATGGTAACCCCCTGCAGGAATTCAAGTCGGCGGATACTTACTATAGCCCCACCGATCCGACGGTGATTGCGACCACCATCAGCCCGAGCTCTTTATCCAATACGAATATCACGAACAATTATACCAACCTGCAGGCCCTGCTGGAATATGACAAGCGCATACAACAGCATAGCTTCAATATACTGGCCGGCGCTTCACAGGAGCTGACAAAATATAATTACCTCTATGCTTACCGGCAGGGATTTCTGAATAATTCCCTTTCGGAGCTGAATGCAGCCTCCACGCTGGGTCAGCAGACGGCCGGTACGGCGAACGCAGTGGCCCTCCGTTCTGTATTCGGTCGCGTGCGCTATGCATTCGAAGACAAATACCTGCTGGAGGCGAATTTGCGTTATGACGGATCTTCCCGCTTTGGCGATGGACACAAATGGGGCACTTATCCTTCCTTCTCTGCGGGGTGGAATATCTCAAAGGAAGCTTTCTTTCAGCCTTTGATGGGCAGCATCACAGCGCTGAAGCTGCGCGGCTCCTGGGGCAAGCTGGGCAATCAGAACATCGGCAGCCCCTATCCGTCCGTGTCCGTCGTCAGCAGCGGCCAGAACTATTCTTTCAACCAGACAGTGGCGCCCGGCATCGCACCTACCAGCGGCGCGAACGCGAATATCACCTGGGAGCGTACTACGCTCACCGACGTGGGCCTGGACCTTGCCCTGCTGGGCAACAGGCTGAATTTTACAGCAGACCACTATGTGAAAAATACAGATGGCATCCTGCTCCAATTACCTTCCAGCGTTGTCTATGGCTTTTCCACGCCATTCCGGAATGCAGGCGCTGTAAAGAACTCGGGCTGGGAATTTGCCGCGGCCTATACGGACAAGGCAGGAGCATTCACGTATAACGTAGCGGCCAATGCTGCTTTCAATAAGAACAGGATCACCGATCTGGCAGGGACAGGCTCTATGTCCACGGGCTATGTGGCCGGTCGTCCCATCAAGGCTTTTTACGGCTATGTCGTGGAAGGCATTTTCCAGACCCAGCAGCAAGTGACGGATCATGCCACGCAAAGCGGCGGCACCATCGCTCCCGGCGACCTCATGTATAAAGATCTCAGCGGTCCCGCCGGCAAGCCCGATGGCGTCATCGATGGCAAGGACCGTACCTACATCGGCAGCCCCTTCCCGGGCATGACCTATGGCCTGACATTGGGGGGCGGTTGGAAAGGTTTTGCGCTCAGCGCCTTTTTCCAGGGAGCATTCGACGTGAAGAATTATGTGCAGGGCTTTGCCCTGGGTTCGCTGCAGCAGCCCAACATCGGAAATCCCACCAGCGCATTGCTGGGAGCCTGGACGGCGGGGCACCCTACTTCATTTCCCCGCCTGTGGACCACCTTCACGCAGAACAACCCCCAGAACAATGTTTCCTCTTTCTGGGTAAGGAACGCGTCTTACCTGCGGATGAAGAATATCACGGTGAGCTATACCCTGCCGGCCGGCAGCCTTGTGAAATGGGGTATCCAGAACCTGAAAATATATTACAGCGGTCAGAACCTCTTTACGTCCACCAGCTTCTATAAATGGGTAGATCCGGAAACCACCATCGGGAATAATGCGTATGGCGCGTACCCGCAGGTGAAGGTCAATACCATCGGCATTAACGTGATCTTTTAATCCCCCAAAAATTGAATTATGCAAAAGTTTCTCTTAATAATTGCTGTTTGTGGCTCCCTGGCCGCAGCCACCGGATGTAAAAAGAATTTCCTGGGCAGGAATCCCCTCGATTCCTATACCAATGACGTGCTATGGAATTCGGCCAATGATGCACAGACGGCCCTCAACGGCTGTTATGCCACCTGGGGTAAAGGCAACAACGGTTATTTTTCAGCCTTTGCTGATTGCGCTACCGACAATGCTTTCGATCAATTCCCCTGGGAGAACTGGCTTTCCTTATCCGCGGGCATCGCCACTCCCACCAGCACTGGTTATTCCAAATGGAACTTCACCTGCATACAGACCTGCAACTGGTTCCTCGACAACGTAGGCAGGACGAAGATGGATGGCGCGCTCAAGGCAAGGTTCATTGCGGAAGCAAGGTTTTTGCGGGCCTATGAATATTTCACCATCAGCCAGCTGTACGGGGCTGTCCCTCTCGTGCTCCACAATCTTTCGACGGACAGCGCCAACCTGGTAAAGCAAACCTCCAAAGCAGATGTGGTAACTTTCATCCTATCGGAGCTGGCCGCCATTGCCCCTGATCTCCCGGTGAGCTATTCAGGCGGAGATGTCGGCAGGATCACACAGGGTGCGGCCATTGCCCTGAAAGCCAGGATCGAATTATTCAATGAGAAGTATGCCGATTGTATCACGGACTGCCAGAAACTCATGACAGCGCCTTTTACCTATGACCTTTACCCCAGCTATGTCGACCTTTTCAGGCAGCCTTATGCCAACAACAAGGAAGTGATCCTGGATGTACAGTTTAAAGCGAACGACAACCCTTTTCAATGGACGCGGAACCTAACTATCAATTCCCTGGGAGGCTATTGCTCGGAAGTACCCACCCAAAGTCTGGTGGATGCCTATGAATCCACGGATGGCAAGACCATCGATGATCCGTCCTCCATCTATGATCCCGCCCAACCTTACCGGAACAGGGATCCAAGGCTTACGGCCACCGTCTTTTATCCCGGCGCCCGCTACAGCACGTCGCTGGGGTACGGTATGTATTATGACCCCATCTCCTCCTCGCCGCAGACGGTGGACCATTGGGGCAATAATAACTGCAGTCCTTCGGGTTATGCTGAAAGAAAGGTAACGCCGGTGATCAGTGATTTTCCCTCCGACCTGAACAACTGCGGGCTCAATGTGATCCTTATCCGTTATGCCGAGATCAAATTGATGGACGCCGAAGCCAAAATAGAAAACAACCAGATCGACGCTTCGGTCTATGACGACATTAATTTTGTCAGGAGCCGCCCGGACGTCAACATGCCTGCCGTGGATCAGGCAAAATACAATGACCAGGCCAGCCTGCGGACGTTGATCCGCAGGGAAAGAAGAGTGGAGCTGGCGTTGGAAGGCCTCCGGTGGTATGACATCCAGCGCTGGAAGATCGGAGACCAGGTGATGAACGGCCAGGTGATGGGCAGCTTGCAAGGCACTGTTAACCAGACTACGGGCGCCATAACGCTCACGCCCGGCACCGCTATAAAAGTAGGCACGCCCCGGGTCTTCAATCCGGCTAAGAATTATCTATGGCCCATTCCGCAAACGGAGATCGACCTCAATAAAAATCTCAGTCAGAACCCCCAATACTAGCGCACGCTCCCGGACAGGCCAAATGGGTTTGTCCGGGAGTCTTAAATATGTTTAATTTGTAGGCATGAGCAAACGCGAAAGGGTCGACGTCTTTGAAAAGATCCGTGAATTGGCCGAAGTGCCGTCTTTTTCCAAGCATGACCGGCTGGTACAGGGCATCATCAACGCCATCGATGAAAAGATCATCGTACAGGATGACATGCTGCCCTCCGTGAACACGATGATCAAGGAGCTCCATTTTTCCAGGGAGACCATCGTAAAGGGTTTCCGGGATCTCATCGGCCGGGGCATCATCGAATCGAAGAACAGGCTGGGGTATTTCGTGGCCAATGGCAAGACGGACCAATCGCTGAAAGTGGCCCTCCTGATGTATAACCTGGATACTTTCGAAGAGCAGTTCTATCGCAACTTCCGGCAGGAGCTGGGCAAGGATGTCCATCTGAACATCTACTTTCATCACGGGAATATTGAGATATTCGAAACGATCCTGCTGAGTATAAAAGGCAAATACGGGATGTATGTGGTGGCTCCCATTCCCCACCCCAGGACAAGGGAGCTGCTGGAGATGATCCCCCGTAATAAGTTCCTCATGTTCGACCGCTTTGAACCACTGGAGGGAGCATTCAACCATATCACCCAGGAATTCGAACAAAGTACCCGGAAAGCATTGGACGAGCTGGCGCCCGTCATCCGGAATTTCAATGAGATCATCTTTTATCATTCCCCCGACTCGCTGGACCCCAAAGAGATCGTCACCGTCTTTAAGAAATTCCTGAAGCAGCATAAGATCACCGGGCGGATCGTGCCGGAATATAAAGCCGGCACCATCGAAAAAGGAAAGGTATATTTTACACTGGATAACTTTGCTTTGTGGCAGATGATGAAAGATTGCAAAGCCAAAGGCCTGAAGCCGGGCAAGGACCTTGGTATCCTCTCCTGCAACGACGAGCCCGCCAAAGAGATCATCGGCATAACGACCATATCAACCAATTTCTCCCTGATGGGAAAAAGAGCGGGACAGGCGGTGATCAACCGGGAGAAGGTGTCAGAGACCATTCCTACACAGCTCATGCGAAGGAATACACTGTAGCATTTAATGAATGTACTGACGATAGCAAGCTTTTTTTTCTTTACGGGGATTGTCGCCATCATCTCCTGGCGCAAGGTCCGGCGGCAAAAGACAGATACCCTCAACGGGCTGTTCCTTGCCAACAGGAGCCTGGGCTTTCTTTTCGTGGGCGGTGGATTGTTGTTCACCAATATCAATACGGCCACCATCATCGGAGAGAATGAATTGACCTATACCAACAACATGACTGTAATGGCCTGGGGAGTTACTTCCGTCTTCGCCATGTTGCTGGTGTCTGAATTTATCATGCCCATCTACCTCCGGACGGGCATCTCCACGACGCCCGACTACCTGGAAGCCCGCTATGACCGCACCACGAAAAAGATCGTGTCCGTCATTTTCCTGGTGAGCTATATTATCAACCTGCTGCCCACCGTACTCTACAGCGGGGCCGTTGCCTTCAATGGCCTGTTCCACTTTTCGGAACGCTTCAGGACCAGCTATTGGACGACGATCTGGATCCTCATCTGGGTAATGGGCGCCATTGGCTGCCTGTATTCCATCCTGGGCGGCCTGAAAGCCATTGCCGTCTCCGACACCCTCCTTGGCCTGGGACTCTTTGCCGGCGGCCTTGCGCTCCCCTTTCTGGGATTGAAATACCTGGGCGACGGAGATGCCGCACAGGGCCTTCATATACTATTGTCTTCCGACACGAGCCACCTGAACAGCATCGGCACGGCCGCCGATCCTATCCCTTTTTCCACCTTGTTCACCGGCATGCTGCTGGTGAATTTGTACTATTGGGGGACCGAACAATACATTGTGCAGCAAGTGCTGGCGTCAAAGGACCTGGTCTCCTGCCAGAAAGGTATCGCCGTGGCAGCGCTGGGGAAGCTGATCTCTCCCCTCCTGTTGAACGTTCCGGGTCTCATCGCCGTCCACTTATTCCGCCACCTGCCCAATGCCACGGAAGCATTCCCGAAAATGATCAGCCTGGTGTCACCGCCTTTTATTTCAGGATATATCGCGGCCATCATTTTTGGAGCCGCCTTCACTACCTTCAATGCGGGCCTGAACAGCTCCAGCACCCTCTTCATTTTGAATATCTACAAGCCCTGGCTGGAAAAAAAAGGACAGCAGCCCCCCGAAGCCGCCCTTATCAGAACGGCCAAACGATTCGAAATAGCCGTATGCCTGGTGGCCATGTGCATTGCACCTTTTATCATATTTGCAAAAAAAGGGTTCTACACCTATATACAGACGGTCAATGGTTTTTTCAATGTGCCGGTCTTCACCATCCTGTTCATCGGCTTTGTAACTAAAAAAGTGCCGCCCATCGCGGCAAAGACCGGGCTGATCTTTTTCATCACCGCTTACGCCTCCCTGCAGTTACTTGTCGACACGCAGATCCATTTCCTGCACCTGCTTTTTATCCTCTTCATCCTTACCTCGGCGCTGATGCTGGCCATTGGCCGGTTATACCCCATGGCTACCCCTTACCGGCAGAAAGTAAATAATCTCGTAGATATACAGCCCTGGAAACACCGGCATGTATATGCGGTCATTTTACTTATCCTCATGTTGCTGTTATTTCTCATCTTTTCAAGGGCCGGATTGGCCAGGTGATAAAAAACTATTATTTTTATAGACTAGACCAGAATAGAATGAAAAAATGTTTATTTATTTGCTGCCTTGCCCTCTTTCTGCATTCAACTGCTCAGCAGCGGCGCTGGCGTATGACCCCGGACGGAGGTATTGCCTGGCAGGTGGAACCACAGGCGCCGCACATGGACCGCATAGAGATGAGCGGCCGCCAGATCTCGGCTATTGTCACTTACGGCGTCGATAGCGCTGGTGAGCTGGTCTGGCGGCGACGGCTGGTCTTTCCGATGCTACGCACCCTTCCCAACAATACAAGAGGCAGCCTTCAGGATAGCTTCGATGCGAATATTATCGACTCTATCACGGCAGACGGCCATCTATTGAAAGAAAGGCCCGTTGCATTCAGCATCAATGGCTGTCTGCGATCAACAAGCGCTACTGACGCCGGCATACGTGTGGAACGATGTATTTATCCCTCCGTGGATAAGGCCGCCTGCCTGGAAAAATACCTGCTGACCAATACAGGAACAAAGGCCATCTTATTACACATTCCGCGGCAGGATAATTATATCTTCACTGATGCACGCAAAGGCGTCTATGGAGTCTACATCCTGCGCTACCAGGTGTATGAAGGGGGCGAGGTACGGCTTCTCCCGGGCAGCTCCTATTCCTTTTATGTGGCGATATCGGGAAGAAAAGCATCGGATGAGCCCACCTATTTTTCTGCGGGATATGAATGGGAGCGACGCCGGCAATTCGTGGATGGGCTGATGCATCAATTAGTGTTGCATACGCCCGATAGCGCCATCAACAGCATGTTCGCCTTTGCCAAGATACGGGCGGCCGAAAGTATTTTCGACACGAAGGGGGGATTGATGCATAGCCCCGGCGGCGGAAGCTATTATGCTGCCATCTGGGCCAATGACGAGGCGGAATATGTGGGGCCATTCTTCCCTTTCCTGGGAAATGCCGAAGCCAACGAATCCGCGAAGAATTGCTACCGGCTCTTTGCCACTTATATGAACCCGGCCTACAAGCCTATCCCCAGCTCCATCATCGCCGAAGGAGAGAGTACCTGGAAAGGGGCAGGCGATCGCGGAGACCAGGCGATGATCGCCTATGGCGCTTCCCGCTTTGCGCTGGCCTACTCCGATAGGGCCGAGGCGGAGAAATTGTGGCCCCTGATCACCTGGTGCCTGGAATATCTTCGTCGCCAACAAACCGCCGAAGGCGTAATCGCCAGCACCTCGGATGAGCTGGAAGGCCGGTTTCCCACCGGAAAAGTCAACCTGTCGACGAATGTATTGGCTTATGGAGCGCTCATGTCCGCCGCGAGGCTGGCGAACGCCCTGGGACAGCCTGACACTTTTACCCGGCGGGCGATCCAACTGAAAGCATCCATCAATCGCTATTTCGGCGCCACCGTCCAGGGCTTCGAAACTTACCGGTACTATGAGGGCAATACTACCCTGCGTTCCTGGATCTGTCTGCCCCTGGTGATGGGCATTTTTGAAAGAAAAGATCAGACGATACGCGCCCTGCTTTCCAGCTACCTATGGTCGAAGGATGGCATCCTCACCGAATCAGGATCGAAAACTTTTTGGGATCGCAGCACCCTGTATGCTTTTCGCGGCCTTTTCTATGCAGGTGCAACGGATACCAGCCTGCAGTACTTCTCCTATTATTCCGCTATGCGCTTGCTGGGCGAACATGTCCCCTACGCCGTGGAGGCATGGCCGGAAGGGGATCAACGACATCTGTCCGCGGAGAGCGCGTTGTATTGCCGCACGGTGACGGAAGGTCTGTTCGGGATTGAGCCAACCGGCTTCAGCACCTTCACCATCCAACCCCGGCTGCCCGAGAAATGGGACCGCATGTCGCTGGAACATATAAGCGCTTTTAACAGAGACATGACCATCACCGTGACCCGTGCCGGGCAGGAAGAAAGGATCCTTGTCATTACGGAAGGTGGTCCCTCCAAAGAATATCTGTGGGACGGCAAAAACCCTTTAACCATCACTTTATAAATGCTGCCTATGCCCCGGTTGCTATTGCTCGCTATTTACGCCTGTTTCACCATGCCTTCCAATGCCCAGGTGTCTTTCCATTCCTCCGACACCGCACTGTCCAATGCTTTTTCCTGGGCGAAGGATATGGCGCTGCGCTACAAAGCGCCCCCCGGCGACCCTGTAGGCCCCTGGTATGAGTCGGCCCTGCCGCCAAGGGATGCCTTTTGCATGCGGGATGTTTCTCATCAATGCATCGGCGCCGAGATCCTGGGAATGCATCCGGAGAACCGCAACATGCTCACCCTATTCGCCAGTGCTATATCAGCTTCCAAAGACTGGTGTTCTTTCTGGGAGATCGATAAAGCCAACCGGCCATCGCCGTCCGACTATCGGAACGACCGGGAATTCTGGTATAACCTCAACGCCAACTTCGATGTGATGGACGCCTGCTGGCGTACCTATTTATGGACAGGAGACAGCCTTTACCTGAATGCCCCTGCTTTCCGGAATTTTTATGACAGGACGGCACATGAATATATTGAGAAATGGACCTTGCAGCCCGATTCGTTACTCCTCCGGCCGGCATATCCCAACGCACCCGTACCTTTCCATATTGAAGATGCCTTTCATCGCTGCAGGGGTCTTCCCTCCTATTCTGAAGGCATACCCAATCTTAAAATGGGGGTGGATCTGGTGGGCGCCCTTTACCGGGGCCTGACCTCTTATGCGGCTATCCTGGCGGCAAATGGGCATTCTACAGCAGCAGCCCGGTGTATAATGAAGGCCAGGGCTTATCAAATACATATCGAATCCTACTGGTGGGATGAAAAAGCATTGCTTTACCGTACACACTATACCAATGATCATCAATTCGGCAAAGCCGAAGGCGAAACCTTCCTGCTATGGTTTGACGTTTTGCAGAACGCCATGCGTAAAAAGCGCACCATCGAACATCTCCTGTCGATGGACCTTAACGTAGAGAACCTTTCTTATCTACCCTTACAATATTACAGGAGCGGATACGAAAAGGAAGCCCGGACCCTTATCCTGCGACTGGCCTCTCCTACTATGCAGCGGAGAGAATACCCGGAAGTTTCTTATGGAATGGTGGAGGCCGTCGTGCAGGGGCTGATGGGGGTAGAGGTGGATGCACGTACAAGGACGGTGAGCTCCTGTTACAGGTCGTCTGATTCGGCCACCGCTGAACTGATCGATCTTCCCGTTCTGAATACTACCATCACGTTGACCCACTTTGGTTCCGGAAGGACGTCACTTATCAACACGGGCAACCATTCTTTCAAATGGAGGGCGAAATTAAAAAATGGCCAGGGTCGTGTGATCTCTCTTAAAGAAGTGACCATCGCCCCTGGCCAAAAAATAAATGTGAAACTATAACTTGTCGATCCATGACTTGATCTCTTCCTTCGTCTTGCCGGTCTTTTTCTGGATCCGACCGTACAGTTCGTCCTCTTTACCTTCTTCATACAACAGGTCATCATCCGTCAGGTTAGCCCAATGCTGCTTAACCTTACCCTTTACTTCATTCCAATTACCTTTCATCTTCAGTTCAGTGCTGCTATTATTTGCATTTTTCATAACGCTGCGTTTTAAGTGAATTAAATCAGGATACTCCATCGTTAAGTATTCAAATTACCTGCCAGGCCTCCCCGCCTTTGCCATGCAGGAACACTGTGCAATTCTCTACCCAATCCCTAATTCAACTGTTGCTTTTTGAACGCTTTGGGCGTTATGCCTACCTCTTTTTTAAATAACCTCGAAAAATATGGAAGGTTCTCAAAACCAAGCGAATATGCAATCTCCCCTACCGAATGATCTTCTCCTTTGAGCAGATTTTTAGCCTCTGCGATCAGGGAAATATGGATGAGCTCGAGGGCTGTCTTACCTGTCTCTGTCTTCAGCTGGTCGCTCAGGTATTTTGGCGAGATGTGCAGCTGCGATGCCATATAGTTGACGGTGGGCAGGCCCTGGGTCTGTAATGCCCCGCTGGCAAGATAGGAGGAAAGCACCTGCTGAAATTTCCCATCCATTCGTCCCGTGGCGGTGCTGCGATTGAGAAACTGCCGTTTGTAGAAACGCTGGGAATATTTCAGGATGGCATCGATATGACTGAGCGTGATATCCCTGCTGTATTCGTCCTGGTTGTTGGCATGCTCGGCGTCTATCTTATGATACAGTTCCCAGATGGTCTGCTCTTCTTTTGGGGAGAGATGCAGCGCTTCATTGACGTCATACTCAAAGTAGCCGTATTTTTTGATCTCGGAATGAAGTGGGTGACCATTCAGGTAGTCTTCATGGATGAAGATGATGAAACCATCCTCTTCGAGCTCTATATCCCTCATCGCCATTACCTGTCTCGGTTTTACGAAGAACATCGATCCATTGTCATGATCATATTTTGTCTTCCCATACAAAAAGACGCCTGCCTTCATCTTCTTAAACCCGATCATGTAAAAGTCGCTGGTGAACTCCGTCTCGATGATGCTGCATGTTCCATTACAACGAAAGAGGCTGATCAATGGGTTTTCCGGCGGCGGAAAACCATTCGCGCGGCTCAGTTCGCTCAGGCTTTTAAAATGCTTCATATCTGTTGCTTTGACCTGTCAAGTTAAAGACAATTTCTTTACTTTCCATGGGCTGCATCCGCCACTTCGCTCCAATCCTCCCAGGTGGTGAGGCGATCTGCGTAGACCTGTTTGGCCCATGGTAAAGCTACTTTGCCCAGGAAAAGCCTCAGCGGAGGATTGGGACTGTCCACCAGTTTCAGGATGGCGTCCGTCGTTGCTTCGGGGTTGCCAAAGAAATCCGGAGATGCGCTGGCATGGAAAGCGGCCTTCACCGGCTCATATTCTTTCATCGGTGTGGTATGCACTGCCGAAGGGCCGCCCCAGTCCGTGGTGAATCCATTGGGTTCCACCAGGGTGACTTTGATCCCGAAACCTTTGACCTCTGTCGCAAGCGTTTCGCTCAATCCTTCCACGGCAAACTTCGAAGCGTTGTAAAGGCCGAGGACAGGCAGTGTCGCCACACCCAATATGCTGGATACCTGGATGATATGCCCCTCCCCTTGCGCCCGCATGATCGGCAGCGCCGCCTGGGTCACCCACAACAAGCCAAATACGTTGGCTTCCATCTGGGCCCTGGCTTCCTGCTCGCTGGTCTCTTCGATGGCGCCGAAAAGACCATAGCCCGCGTTGTTGATCACAACATCCAGCCGGCCAAAATGCTTCTTCGCCTGGTTGATCGCGGCAAAGCTGGCTGCCCTGTCGGTGACATCCAATTGCATAGGGAGCAAGGCATCGCCATAGGTTCGTTTAAGATCAGCCAGTGTGTCTGTGTTTCTTGCTGTGGCGGCTACCTTGTCGCCACGCCGTAAAAATGCTTCCGCCCATATCTTACCGAAGCCACGTGAGGCGCCGGTGATAAAAATTACTTTTTCCATTGTTTGATCGGTTTGTTTGATGGTACAAAGCTACCCGAGGGATCCCTGCCAGACCTTATACGAATGGCGGCAAAAATGATACATTTTACCTGTGTAGTGGAATTATGCCATTGCCGGCAGCCGCCATCGCCTAGTACCACAGTTTTTCCGCGCCCGCTGCCGGCTGCCACTTCGACTTCGGCTCGAAATAAGCCCACAGCATTGCGGAGACCTTGCGCGCCAGCTGCCAGGCCTCGTTATCGGGCACCCATCGCTGGTCCTTATTGTTCTTGGTTGCGATATAGAAGACATAATCGCCATGTGGGGCATTGACCAGCACGACCTCGGAACGGGAATCATCTACCATGCCCTGTTTGGAGGCTGCTTGTATATAGGGAGGGATGCTGAAAAGGGCATATTCGTCCCAGAAGACATGGGTCATGATGCGGTACATCGTTTGGCTGGCGGCGGGACTGACGGCTGCGTCGTTCCGGATCATGGTCACCAGGCGGGCCATCTCCCGTGGCGTGGTCTGACCCCATCCGAAGAGCTGCCGGTTCTGTTCCCGGCCCGGTGTACGGGCGTTGAGCCGGGTGAATTGAAAACCATTGGCATCCAGCCACGCATTGATGGCGGAGCCTCCCCCTGCCAGCCTTTCGCACCAGACTGCGGCCGCATTGTCGCTGTGTGTGATCATTAATGTGACGGCTGTCACCAGATCGGTCTTGGTGCTATCCCTGAAGAATTGCATCAGCCCGGAGCCTTTCCTCGACATCGAATCGCGATATAGCAGAGGCTCATGATATTTGAATGTGCCTTCCGCTATTTTATTAAAGATGCCTACCAGGATGGGAACCTTTATGATACTTGCTGTAGGAAAGATCGTGTCGGCATTGATGGTCGCTTCCTTCCCTGTTCTTACATTCAGGACATACACGCCTACTGTACCGTGAAAGGTATCCGTAAGGTTATGCAGTTGCGCTTCCAGCTTCTTGTCTGTTTTGTGCTGTGCGAATGTGGAATGCTGCAGCAGGATGACGGCTACGATGAGTAATATCTTTTTCATGATGTTATTTGCCTATAAAAGAATATACACCTCCCGGCTGCGTATTCAGACTGTAGGTCCATCCATGATCTGTCGCTATGCCTTTGGATGCATGGGCCCCCGTTATGGCATTCGGTACGCGAAGGCTGCAATTCCCTCCGGACAAGGACCTGATCGCCAGCCTGACGATCTTTCCATTGCTCCATTGCATGTCCGTGATCTCAAATCCGCCGCGGGCCCTTAATCCTTTTACGTGGCCGTCCCGCCATTCGTCCGGCAATGCGGGAAGCAGCTGGATCTCGTCCGCCTGGCTCTGGACCAGCATCTCTGCTACCCCTGCAGTATAGCCGAAATTTCCATCGATCTGAAAGGGAGGATGGGCACAGAGCAGGTTGGCATACACCCCACCGCCCTCGTTATAATCCACCCCGGAGCCGCCCACCAGCGTTATAAAGTTCTTCAGGATCGACCAGGCATGATTCCCTTCCTGCAGCCGCGCCCAGAAATTCATTTTCCACGCCATGGACCAGCCTGTAGAAACATCTCCTCTCGCCTGCAGGCTGACTTTTGCCGCAGTCGCCAGTTCGGGCGTCCTGGTGACGCTGATCTGCCTGCCGGGGTACAGGGCGAAAAGATGGGAAGCATGGCGGTGGTTGTCCTTCGGATCATCGCGATCCGTCTCCCATTCCTGCAGCTGGCCCCATTTCCCGATCTTCGGCTTCAGCAAATGTTCCCGCATATCCGCCACGTGGTCACGATATGTTTTGTCGATCTGTAAAACATCGGCTGCCCCCATATAATTGGTGAAAAGATCGTAGACGATCTCCTGGTCGTAGGTCACGCCGTCTTCCGTGGGCCCATGCTCAGGGCTCCAGCCCATGGGCGATACCAAGGTTCCATCCGGCCTGCGCCTGAGATGATCATCCCAGAATTCAACGATCTCTTTCAGGATAGGATAGCCGAAGCTGCCCAGCCAGGCCTTATCTTTTGTAAATGCGTAGTGTTCCCAGATGGCCTGGACATACCAGGCGCTGCCGGGCGTATTCCAAAGGAAGCTGGAGCCTCCGAAAATATTGTTCTCTGTCTTCACCGTCCATCCCCGAACGCCGGGATATTCCTTCTTCGTGCTTTCTTTCTTCACTTCCCGCATGCTGTTGATATAGTCCAGGTAAGGGAAGTGACATTCCGGAAGATTGGTGGGTTCGGCAAGCCAATAGTTCATCTGGATATTGATGTTGGAGTGATAGTCGCTGCGCCAGGGCGGGTTGTTGCTCTCATTCCACAACCCCTGCAAATTAGCGGGCAGCCCGCCTTTCCGCGAAGAACTGATCAGCAAATACCGTCCGTACTGGAAGAGCAATGCTTCCAGGCTATGATCGGGCGTCTCTCTGTAGTTTAGCAATCGCCTGAATGTGGGAAGGTCCGGCGCCTGTGCACTGCCCAGCTGCAAGGAGACCCTTCCAAACAGAGAACGATAGTCGTAAACATGCCGTGACAGCAGCTCGGCGTAAGGTCTCGCGGCAGCGGCGGTCAATATCCGGCGGATCTTTCCCGTGGGGTCCTGGCCCTTCCAATCCTGGGAGCGCCTGTTACTGTAGTCGGTGGCGGCAGAAAGGAGGATGGTAAAGCCATCGGCGTTGTCGATCTGCAGGGTACTGTCGGAGGGGGCTGTTGCCGTACCTCCTTCTTTTTTCAGTAGTATCCTTGCGTCGTATTTCAGACCGTTTGGCAAATGTCCGGTGATATCGAGGGACATCCCTTCTGCCGTTGTCCTGGCGCCATGTGCATCCTTCAGGTGAATGGTCGTGGAATAGGCGCCTTTTTTATCTGCCGTAAAATGCAGCACCATCACCTGGTCCGGGAAGCTGCAGAAATATTCCCGTTTGTAATTTGTCCCGTTGCTGGTGTATGTGATCTGCTGGACGGCACGGCTGATGTCCAGCTCTCTGCGGTAGGAAGTGCTGCTGTCATTTTGGGAAAGGTCTATGTAGAGGTCGCCAAAAGCCTGGTAGGCGCCTGTGTTGACCTCATCGCCCGTCCAGAGACTAAGCTCATTGAACTGTATATGTTCTTTGGGGATGCCTCCGAAGACCATGCCTCCAAACCTGCCATTGCCCATCGGGTAGGATTCTGTCATCCAGGTAGTGGCGGGGCGGATGTCCCAAATTTTCAGGTCCTGGGCTTGGGTAAGAAAAGAAAATGCAGCTGCAATTAGGAAAACAAGAGGTCTTTTAATCATCGTGAACGTCGTTTATCAAGGGGCTCAAATATATTGAGTATATTGGATAATACTTTTTATTATGTTCAGAAATTACCTTAAAACAGCTTTTCGAAACCTGCTGCGCAACAGGACCAGTACGACGATCAATATCCTCGGGCTGGCGCTGGGCCTGGCCGCCTTCATCTGCATCAACGCCTATGTCCGTCGTGAAAAGAGCTTCGACAGGATGCTGGTGCCGGCCGGGGCCTCTGTCTACCGGGTGGAAAGCCGTTTTTACAGGGGCAGCCAGCTCACTGACGACTGGCCAACGAGCACTAATGGATATGCCCTTGCATTGAAAGAACATTTCCCGGAGGTAGCGGATTTCACCAGGATCAACTGGAACAATTCCGAACGTGTCGTCCGGAATGGCACGATCCGTTTCAGGGAAGCGCAAGTCTGTTTTGCGGATAGTAATTTCTTTTCTTTCTTTCAGTATGGATGGTTGAAAGGGGACAAGGCTACGGCATTGAAAGACGTCAATTCGGTGGTGATATCCGCCTCGGCTGCGCGTAAATATTTTGGGAACAGCGATCCACTGGGAAAGATGCTGGAGATCAGCACCATTTCCACCGTCCTTCCCTGCCGCGTGACGGGCGTCTTCCAGGATGCCCCGCCCAATTCCACCATGCAGTTTGCCATGCTGATATCCTGGGCTTCTTCGCCTGAATGGCAGAAAAAAACGTGGTACCAGCATGAAAGCTATACTTTCCTAAGGCTGGTGCCAGGGGCCAGGGCTGCTTCGCTGGAAGCTCAATTCCCGGCAATGGCGGAAGGTTATAAGAATGGCCCGGCGCTTAAAGATCTGCGGTGGGCTATTCATCTTGTGCCCATGGAAGATATTCACCTCAATGCAGCCAAGCAATACGAGGTGGAGCCAAAAGGTAATCGCCGCGCGGTGCAATTCCTGGATATCCTGTCGCTGGTGATCCTGCTGATAGCCTGTGTCAATTATATCAATCTCTCCACGGCCAAGGCGCTGGAAAGAGCGAAGGAGGTCGGGATACGCAAGGTCAGCGGTGCACGACCCGGCCAGCTGATGTTTCAATTTATCCTGGAGTCCCTGTTGCTGGGCAGCATCGCTTTTGTGCTGGGCATAGCGCTGTCGGGATTGGCGGGCGCCCTGCTGCCCGCCTGGCTGGGCATTGATCATGGATTTGGAATGGTAGTGGACGGTTCCTTCTGGAAGATCACCGGGTTGGTGTTCCTGGCAGCTGTCGTGGTATCCAGCATTTATCCGTCTTTCGTGCTTACGCGATTCCAGCCTGTTACAGTGCTCAAAGGACGCTTTGCCTTCTCGAAAAGCGGCGCCTATATAAGAAAAGGATTGGTCACTTTCCAATTCGCCGTCGCGCTGGCCCTTATTGCGGGGACATTGGCTGTTCAGCGGCAGATCATGTATATGAGCGGGCAGGACACGGGCGTGGAGATACAGCAAACACTTGTTTTGAAAGCTCCGGTCCGTACCACCGGCTATGATGAAAAGGCGGCGGCACTGAAACACACGCTGCTTGCATTGCCGGGCATCGCGGGGGTCACCGCTTCAGGCGCCGTACCGGGCAGGGAGGTGGGTATGTTCCTGGCCAACCGCCGTTTTGGCGCCGACAAATCCGAGGAGCGCACCTATGAGATGTTGAAAGTTGACCATGACTTCATCCCCCAGTACCACCTGGAAATGTTGGCAGGAAGGCCTTTTGATCGCAGCCGGCCAGCCGATAGTCTGGGCCTTGTGCTGAATGAATCCGCCGTCCGGCAGCTGGGCTTTGCCTCGCCAGAGGACGCAGTCGGAAAGCAGGTATGGCTGGAGGTGAACCCCGGGCGGACGGATAAGGTCATCGGGGTTGTTCGCGATTACCACCAGCGGTCGCTGCAAATGGCCTACACGCCCCTCATCCTGTTTATGGATCCCGCCTATAGATGGATACCCACGCAATATTTTTCCGTGAAAGTGGCTACAAAGGATATGACGGGGACGGTGGATGAGATCAGGAAGGCCTGGGATAAACTTTTCCCGGAATCTTCATTCGACAGCTTCTTCCTGGATGAATTCTACGGCCGTCAATACCGGGATGACCGGAATTTCGCCAGGATATCGGGATTATTCTCCGGGCTGTCTATTTTCATCGGCGTCATCGGCTTGTTGGGATTGACAGCTTTTGCTGCCGCCCGCAGGAACAGGGAGATCGGGGTGCGCAAGGTTTTAGGCGCTTCCGTCGGCCAGATCATGTCGCTGCTGACGTGGGATTTCGTTCGCCTGATCCTGCTGGCGTCTCTTTTTGCCCTTCCTCTTTCACTGATAGCTATCCGTCAATGGATGCAGGGCTTTGCCTTCCGGGCCTCCCTGAACTGGAGCCTGTTGCTGGCGCCTGTGCCGGTGCTGATCATTATTACACTGGCAACGACGGGATGGCTGACCTTACGGGCGGCGCGGGTAAATCCGGTGAGGTCCCTGAAGGAGGAATAAATTTGGGGGTCCTGTTACGATCTCCCCAATACGCCAATAGCACAAAGAGCCATTGCACCTGCGCGGACCAGGCCAGCGCCTTTATACTTGCAGGCGGAGGGGCCCAAAAGCTATATAAATGCGTTGCGACAAGCAATATGATCAAAAGCCAGATAATCAGCCTGCCTTTCCTATTCTTTGCAGTGGTGGAAGTAAAGTAAAGGACAATCCCCGTGACAAAAAGAGCTGTCTCGATGATGGCAGTGGCCGGCAAATTCGCCCATAAGCCAAAACCAACATACGTCGTCGAGCCAGGATACAAAGGGAGATCGTGGAAGTGCACGATAAGGTCCAGCACCCAATGACTAAAAACAGCCAGGCTCAGCAGGGGGGCATTTTGGGAACTTTTCGTGATTATCCTGTAAGCAACGCCAAAAGCGACCGACCAGCCAATGGCACCCAGGAGGCTATGTGTAAAAGGGTAGTAAGTGAACGCTATTGTCCTCGACCCTCCCAGCTCAGGATGCAGGGTAGCCTTTTCAACACCCAGCAACAACAATGTTGGCCAGATGATATCCACCAATTGTACGGCCATCAACCATGTGCCCAGTGAAACTTTGGGAGCTATCTTTTTTCCTGCCAGACCGAGTCCGAAGTGTCCTATAAACATGCGCCAAAATTAAAGCGCAAGCACCATCTGCCGCTTGATAAAAATCAAGAACTTACCGGAGGGCGTTCTTTTTCCGGATACGGCTCAACGTCTCGGGCGTCATTCCCATCATAGAGGCAAGGTATTGAAGGGGTACTTCATTGAACAATGCAGGGTTGTGGTTGAACAACCATGCATAACGTTGTTCCGTACTCATGGATAGCAATGAAAAGATCCTTTCTTCCATAAAAAGGAAGCACCTGGCTATAAACAGTTTCTCCAGCTGGTGCCATTGCGGGATGACATGACTGATGCGAACATAATCCTCATGGCTGATGGTATAGCATTCGGCATCCGTCAGCGCCTGTATATAATATCTGGAAGGCTGGTCGAAGATCAGCCCGGAAAGGTCGGAAACAAATCCTCCCCTGACGGAGATCCATTGCGTGATCTCCTGCTCATTGTCACTGATGTAGATGCGTATGATGCCGGATCGCTGAATGCTCAGGGTGTTGCATATCTTACCGGGCTTTAAAAAAAACTCGTTCTTTTTCAGCGCGGTCTGCTTGAAATAACTGCCGATCCTGGCAAGATCATCACCCGAGAGACCCCAATAATCCTTTATAAATTCTTCAAGCTCATTCATTGCGTCGCTAAAATGCAAATATAGCCGATCATCGTGGAGACGGGCAAATTTTAACGTCGTCACCGGGCGGGTAACTAAAGTTATTGGTCACCAGCCAGCGGGCCTTGTAGATCTTCAGGCCTTCCTGTCTGAAAATGCTGTTGTCTTTGGTATCCCTGACCTCATCCGTCCACCATTGCTCCTGCGGAATGGACAGGATCGTAGGATAGCCGGCGGGCCCTGAGGAAATGCTTTTTATATCTTTTTGAGGGGTTGCTGCGGGCAGTAGCTGTCGGGTGGAAACATTCAGTCTGTATACATGCGTGGTGTTGGTCAACCATAGAGCATCTCCATCGAATGTGGGAAAAAGATCATGGGACTGCTGGCCGGGCAAGGGCATAGAATCCACCGGCGCCAGGCCGGGATGCATACAATCGAAATTATAGTGAAAGGACTTCAGCTGATGTCTGTCCGCGCTCCATAACAATTGTCTTTTACGGTCCCAGACGACATTGTGCCCGAAATCAATGTAGATCCTGCTGCTGTATGTGCCCGGCCGCGTTGCCAGGGTGTCCGTTTGAAACATCGTAAGATAGTTGCCCGAGCTGGACGCAACGACGATATTGCCGTCCGGGAGGATCTCCGCGGAATGAGGGTTGCCGCCGGCATATGCATAAAACAGCGTCTTATTATCTGCCATGCGGATAAGGGCGACACCTCCGCCGGAAGCCGTGACCAGGATATATTTTCCTTCATAGACAGGCTTGACATCACTGGGATTGGAGAACCATTTCCAATGGGCGCTGTCGACATTCGACAGAGAGGGTTTCCATTCCCAGATAATATTACCGGTGGCGACGTCTGCAAGGGCAATGCGCTGCCCCGCCTGTTCGGCTAACAGGATGCGTTGTTGTGCCTTGGCCGCACCGGGTGCAATGACAAAAAAGGCGATCCATCTTAAAAAAGTCCTCATAGCGACAAAAATAGCCTTTAAACAATTTCACGGCGCTTTTGTTGTTCTGAAAGTCCGTCCCGCTTGCTGCCATAAATCCTGCCTGACCGTCATTTATGAACCTCTCTAAAAAAAACGCTATGGCAAAGATCGCTTTACACGGATTTGGCCGTATTGGCCGTCAGTTCCTACGCATTGGTCTGGACAAGGACCTTTTCATTCCTGTTTCCATTTCGGATATTAAAGATGAAGCTACATTAGCCGCCTTGTTTGCGGTGGACACCAATTACGGTCGTTGGCATGAGCCCGTGTCCGGCAAGGAGGGCAGTCTGCAGATCGGGGACCGGACGATCTCTTATTACAATGCGGCGAAGGAGATCCCTGACTGGAGCAAGCTGGGGGTAGACGTCGTGGTGGATTGCACGGGCAGGGCAACAGTAAGGTCAGGGGCGCAGGCGCATCTGGACCGGGGCGCGAAATATGTGCTGGTCAGCGCGCCCAGCAAGACGCTGTCGGATTGTGATGCCGTATTGCTCAAAGGGATCAACCTCGAAAATTTCGATCCGGCCGCGCATCGCATCATCAGCATGGGGAGCTGTACGACCAATGCCCTGGCCGTGCCCATCAAAGTGATCCTCGAAAATTTCGGCATACAATACGGACTTTTTTCCACGGTCCATTCCTATACTAATTCCCAGTCCCTGACGGATCAGCCCATGAAGGACCGGCGGGATTCCTGGGCGGCGGCGGAGAATATCATCCCTTCTTCTTCGGGCGCCGCAAGGGCGCTGCAATTCATCTGGAAAGACCTTAAGATAACGGGCAAGGCTTACCGTGTGCCCACCCGTACCGGCAGCATTGCTGAACTCAACCTGGTGACGGAGAAAGATTGCACTGTCCAGGAAGTGAATGATGCCTTCCGCAAGGCGGCGACGGCCGGGCCCCTGAAAGGCGTGCTGGATGTGCTGGAAGGTGAATGGGCTTCTTCCCGGATCGTGGCCGACCCACATTCTTCCATTATGGATCTGCCTTTGACGGCGAAACAAGGCAACCTCCTGTCGGTGGCTTCCTGGTATGACAATGAATGGGGGTTTTCCAACCGGCTGGCGGAAGTGGCGGCGTACCTGGCGGGTAAGGTATAGCTACCGGACATCCATTGGGTTGAACTGCTTTCTCAAATACATTATTTTCCTGTGATCCTTGAATTGCTGGGACAGGTAGCCGCCTGCTCCACTTGCCCTATAATCAACTCCTTCTTCCCAAAATGTTAAAAACGTCTTACCTTCCCTTAATGCGCTTCATTGTAGTTCTATTACTGCTGACTCAATCTACATTCGCTCAAACCAAACGTGCCCGGGACCTTGGCCTGCATATCGGCGTACTGCCACCCGGCAAATGGGACGCCATCACGGACGTACCTGGCGTAAAGGTCGGTCACACAACCATCAACCAGGGTGATTCCGTCCACACGGGTGTTACAGCCATTCTTCCCGCCGGCGGCAATCTCTTCCAGCAGAAAGTGGCAGCCGGCATCTTTGTCGGCAACGGCTTTGGAAAAATGACCGGCAGTACACAGGTCATGGAGCTGGGCAATATCGAAACACCGATCGTCCTCACCAATACATTGAGCGTTGCCACCGCCATCCAGGCCGTCGTCGAATATACTTTACACCAGAAAGGCAACGAGGAAGTTTATTCGGTCAATGCCGTAGTGGGGGAAACCAATGACGTAGAGCTGAATGATATCCGGGGTTTTCATGTACATAAAGAGGACGTATGGAATGCCATCCAATCTGCGAAGACAGGTCCCGTGGACGAAGGATGTGTAGGCGCCGGAACAGGCACCACCTGTTTTGGGTTCAAAGGAGGCATCGGCACCGCCAGCAGAAAACTGCCTGTCCCGGTTGGCGGATACACCGTCGGCGCCATCGTACAAACCAACTTCGGGGGCGTGCTGGAAATAGATGGCGTACCTGTCGGTAAGGAGCTGGGGAAATTCTACCTGAACGATAAGCTGAACAATCCCGTCGATGGATCCTGTATGATGGTGATAGCAACCGATGCACCTCTCGACAGCCGCAACCTTACCAGGCTGGCTAAAAGGGCCTTTATGGGATTGGCCAAAACAGGCGGCATCGCCTCCAATGGCAGCGGCGACTATGTCATCGCTTTTTCCACGCATGATTCAACACGCGTGGCTTATCAACCCACCGGACCGGCGCAAATGGTGGAAGTGCTGAATAACGACGCCACTTCTCCTCTCTTCATGGCGGCCATCGAAGCCACGGAAGAAGCCATCATCAATTCCCTGTTGGCGGCTAAGACAACAAAAGGGAATAAATTTGGGACTGTGGAGGCCCTTCCTATAGACAAAGTCATTCCCAGCCTGAAAAAATACAACCGCCTTAAATAATGTCTGACCTTTTCGTATTTGTCAACCATGATCTCGTACCTGCATCGGAGGCATCCCTTTTAGTCAGCGATCTCGCCATCCAGCGGGGCTACGGCATCTTCGACTTTCTCAAGACCATCGATCATACGCCCATTTTTCCCGACGAACATCTGGAACGTTTTCTCCATTCCGCCCGTCAGCTGAGGCTGGATGCAGGGAGGACGAAAGAGGAGCTGCTGGGATGTATCCGGCTATTAATGGAAAAGAACAAGCTCCCCCACTCGGGGATCAAGCTGACCCTGACCGGGGGCTATTCCCCGGATGGCTATGCGCTGATAAAGCCCAATTTTGTCATCACGCAAAGTCCGCTTCAATTCCCTCTTACCGGCCTTTTTGAAAAGGGCCTCCGGCTTGTCAGCTATCCGCATCAACGGCAGATGCCCGACACGAAGACCATCGATTACCTGATGGCCATCTGGCTGCAACCCTATATTCGCGAAAGGAATGCCGACGATGTGCTGTATCACCAGGGAGGACTGATCTCGGAATGTCCCCGTTCCAATTTTTTTATCGTGACTAATGAGGATGAAGTGGTTACTCCTTTTGAAGGGATCTTAAAAGGTGTGATCAGGGGAAAAGTACTGAAAGTGGCGGGCCGGCAATTCAAGACTGCCGAGCGTCCGGTCACGCTGGAGGAGGCGTGGAATGCAAAGGAGGCTTTTATCACCAGTACGACCAAGCATGTGGTGCCCGTGCTGGGGCTGGATGGGCGGATCATCGGGGATGGTGCGCCGGGAAAGGTTACGCGATGGATCAGTGAGGGGCTTGGGAATTTGGTGAAGGGTCTGGTGCAGAGACCTTACGTGTAGTTTTTTGCATAAATGATGCTCCAGTATTTAATTTTGCAAAAAAGATCCGTGAAAAACCTTTCGTTCGGCTTTATCGTAGGCACTACCAGCCTGGCATTTGTTGTCTCACAACTGGACGTCTCCATTGTCAACATAGCGCTGCCCAGCATCGCAAAAGCATTTTCCGCCGACATCAGCGCGCTGCAATGGATAGCGGATGCGTATACCATCGCCTTCGCCGCCCTCATGTTGTCAGCGGGAGGGATCGGCGACCGGCTGGGGTCCAAACGTGTTTTTCAATCAGGATTATTGATATTCGGGCTTGCCTCTGCCGGTTGCGGCCTGGCCTGGAATGCCAATAGTCTCATCGCCTTCCGGGCCTTGCAAGGCATTGGCGCCGCCACCATGATCCCCAGTTCATTATCCATTCTTAACCAGGCTTTTTTTCACCAGGTGGATCAACGTGCACGCGCCGTCGCCCTGTGGACGATGGCCGGTGGGATATCCATTGCCGCGGGTCCTATCCTCGGCGGCCTTTTCCTGCATATCACGAGCTGGAGAATGATCTTCATCGTCAATATTCCCATTTGCCTGGCGGGGGTCTTCCTCAGCACGAAGCTGGAGGAAAGTCAGCATCATTCCGGCAAGGGCCTGGACATTCCAGGTCAGCTGATGTGGATGCTGGCCCTTACGGCCTTCATCTCCGGGATCATTGAATGGCATGGCCTGGGGTTCCGCCACCCGCTGATCATTGGATGCTTTCTCTTCAGCCTGGTGATGATCCTGCTGTTCCTGTACGTTGAAAGGCGCGCAAAAACACCCATACTACCGCTGGACCTTTTCCGGGCGCCGGTGTTCAATGTGCTGCTGCTACTGGGGATCATTGTGAATAATGCTTATTATGGAACGGTATTCGTGCTGAGCCTGTATTTACAAAATGCCTTGCATTACACCAGTTTGCGGGCGGGACTTGCCTTTCTGCCCTTAACAGGCGGGTTTGTCATTTCCAACCTGCTCAGTGGAAAGCTAATGACAAAATATGGTATCCGGCTTCCCCTGTTGCTGGGCGCAATGCTGGCAGCGGCCGGCTATGCGGGGTTGCTCATCGCCGGACCGGATACGGCCTATTGGCTGCTTTTCATTCCATTCATCATCATTCCACTAGGTATGGGGGTGGCCGTTCCTGCCATGACTACGGGTATCCTTGCCAGTGTGGATAAGACCAGGAGTGGAACGGCATCCGCCATCCTGAATACCACACGGCAAGCGGCAGGGGCGATGGGTGTTGCCATTTTTGGGGCGATGGCTAATGGAGGAGCCGGTGCTATAGTCGCCGCCGTCAGGATCAGTGGGGTGATCTCCTGCGGCAGCCTGGTGTTGGTGGCGGTCCTGATCTACTGGTTTATCTGGCGGAAGGGCGCATCTTCCACTGCTTAAGCGAAAAAATATGCAACGTATAAGCCAGGGGGACCAGGATCCCGGGCAGGAAAATAAAAGGGAATTGTACCACCAGGGTATTGGCAGGCTCGTTGTGGAATACCCGGATTGGGGTGGGCATGGAAAGGACTGCAATGGCCACAACATTCAGCAGCAATAGCAGTCCTCCTATATTATACAGCAAGACAACCCATGACGGCCAGGCCTTTTTTACAAAACAATAATAACCCACGGGAATGGCCAGCAGTCCGCTGAGAATATCGAAATTCCTTCCTTCGAAGCTCATTTGGACAGGCAGAAGTCCGCGCAATACAGCCAGCCATAATACGATCTCCACGGCTATCCGGAAAGTTTGCAGGTAAATGATCCATTGCGGAGGGACATTCTTCAATAGCGCCTGTCCCCTTTTGGTTGACACTACCCACAGGACCACTGGCAGCGGGAGCAGTAAGGCCAGGGGGAGGCGGGGTGGAAGCCGGGAAAAGTCAGCGAAGAAGCCACGCAGCGACAAGAGGGCCAATAACAGGATCCAGCCGGCCAGCAGCAGCAGGGCCCTCCAAAAAACTTTTTTTCCGGCCACTTTCCTTAGTCCCCATAAAAAAATGATACTGGTGACGATGCAGCAAAGGCTGAGCAGGATGCCGGGGAGAAGCTTGTTATTCATATGGCACAAAGTTGCACCAAACACTGGCTACCCCACCTAACCAAAATTGCTATTTTGTAAGCGCCCGGTAGGTTGTCGGAGACATTCCCAGGCGTTGGGCGAACAGGCGGCTGAAGGACTGGCTATTCACAAACCCCAGTGAGTCAGCCACATCGGATATTGGAATATCAGTCTGGGATAGGACGAACCGCCCCTTTTCCATCCGCAGCTGCTGTATATATTGATGAGGGGAACTGCCATAGGCCACCCGGAACAAACGTAAGAAATGGTATTTGGAAAGGCAGGCTTCCCTGGCCAGCGCTTCCAGGGTGAGCGCTTCTCCCAAGCTGTCGTGGATGAGATCTATGGCGCGGGCAAGCTGCTTGTAGACCTGAAGACGGGTGGAAAGCCTGACGGCAGGCAATTTATGCACTGCCTCCATGATATGGCGGTGCTGCCGGAGGTGGTGGGCCAGTAAGGCGGTGAGCTGTTCTTCAAAAAGCAGTTTATTAAATCCATGCTGAGTATTGGACTGGATGATCTGCTGGATCAGCGTGTCGAAGACGGCATCCCTGCGGTGGAGCTGGTTGAAGAAAGAAACGGGCGTCATCTGTTTATCCGTACCCTGGTCCAGGATCCTGTCTGCGGGTGTGATCATGGAATGAAGGACCGATTCTGCGAAGTATTCCCCGAAGTGAATATTAAAGGTTTCGGTTTCTGCCCCTTTCTCTACCTGCAGTGTATAGGGCTGCGCCTGATTGGAGATGAAATAGCTTCCTTCGCCAATCCTGCTGGTCTGGCCATCCACCGTGCAACGGCTGTCGCCCCGTAGGTTCAAGAAAAAGGAAAAGGGACCCTTGATATCAGGTCGATAGCATTCATGGCTGATGGTGTGAATGATGACGCTGGGAAAGCCAGCTGTTTCCAGGCGGCGGTTGCCCCAGCCCTGGCGGTCATCGAATCCGCGGGCGATCTGGCCCTTTAGCCAGCCGAGGTCTGGAAATTCATGCAGGATCACCCTTAAAGGTAACAAAAAAAGAGCGGTACTCTTTACAGAACACAGCTCCCGTTGAGATGCTTATTCCTTTTACTTTTCACACGTCTGCGTTTAAGCAGCCTGTAATTGTTCATCAGGAAATCACCATCTTATTCGTAAGTACTTTATTTAAAAACCGTGCCACGTCCCTTTCAAAGGGGTTTATGTCCATTTCGGAACCTTGTATTGTGGAATTGCTTCCTTATGCGGGAAAAAATGATACATTACAGGCATTTTCTTCCATGGCACCCGTCCTCTCCATAAAAAAACAGGCCAAGGTAGCGCTGTATACTACCCCTGTGATCGCAGCGCTGACCATGACACCGATCGCTATATTGAACCGTTATTCCTTTGGCATGTATGTTCCCGCTATCCTGATGACAATGAGCCTTGTGCTCTTTTTATGGGCGGTGAATATCTTCATCTGGTATGCAGGCGTCCGATCAGTCGTAAAAAGGTACCTGCTGAACATCCTGGTCAGCGGGGTGATCGCCATTTTCGTCGTGACTGTCCTGGTCCCCGTGCATTCGGAGGAATCGCAATTACACCAGGTCAACTTCCATTTTCATATTATCCTGTTCTTTGCCGTCAACACCGTGATCATCATTCTGCAGGATCTGCTTTCCAGCAGGGAAAAGAACGCGGCGATGCAACTGGAGAACCAGGAGCTGAAGCTGAAAAATATGGAAGCAATGAACCAGCAGCTGAAGCAGCAGATACAGCCTCATTTTTTGTTCAATTCCTTAAGCACCTTAAAATCACTGATGATGGCCAACCCCGAAAAGGCAGAAGACTATCTTGTCAGATTGTCGGATTTTTTAAGGTCGTCCCTTTCTTCGCATTCGATGAACACCCTCCGGCTGGGGGACGAACTGGACCTCTGTGTCAACTACCTGGAAATGCAAAAGATCCGTTTTGGCGAGGCATTGCAATTCGACATCCGCGTACCCGGGGAAGTCCGGGCAACCCATTATCTGCCGGCATTCTCCCTCCAGCTATTGGCGGAGAACGCCATTAAGCACAATATTTTAACTTTGGTGCGTCCCCTGGTCATCACCATTTCCTGGCAGGATGGAGTGATCACCGTCAGCAATAATCTGCAGAAGAAAGAGACGATCACACAAGGCACGGGCGTTGGGTTGGTTAACCTCCAGGAGCGTCTCAGGATCCTGTCGGGCAACAGCATTGTTATCCACGACCAGGATAATATATTTTCAGTAAGTATAAGAGCCCTTTTATATGAAAGTAGTGATCATTGAAGATGAGCAACATACGGCCAGCGACCTGGCAGCCTGCATCAAAAAGGCTGACCCCTCGGCGGAGATCATTGCCACCCTGTCTTCCGTCAGGGAAGCTGTTGCTTTTTTCAGCGAGGAAAATGCCCCGGATCTCATCTTCAGCGATATTCAGCTGGGGGATGGCCTCAGCTTCAATGTTTTTGACGCAACGAAGAACAGCATCCCGGTGATATTCTGTACTGCATACGATGAATATGCGCTAAACGCCTTCAAAGCCGCCGGTATCGATTATATCTTAAAACCTTTTACGGCCAAAAGCATTGCCGCCTCACTGGCTAAATACAAAGAGCTAAAAGAGAGGTTGACAAGGGACAGCCTGTCCTATGCGAATTTTGGCGAACTTTTCCAGCAGGGCAAAAAAAACGAGCATAAGTCGGTGCTGGTCTATCACAAAGAAAAGATCACGCCTGTCAGGATCGAAGATGTCGCCCTCTTTTATCTGCAGCATGACCTGACCCAGCTAATGACTTTGGACAGACAACATTATTTCATCAATCATACGATGGAAGAGCTGGAGAAAATGACAACGGGTAATTTTTTCAGGGCCAACCGGCAATATCTTGTCAATCGCAGTGCTGTCAGGGACGTATCACAGGGTCTTGGAAGAAAATTGCTCATCAATCTCACTCTACCATTTGCCGAGAAAATAACAGTAGGTAAAGTGAAGGCCAACTCTTTTTTGTCGTGGCTTTCGGATCATTAAACTACAGTTGTCCTCTTCAGGTTCCAATTTGTCCAATTCACTTAATAATCTGTTTTTTCCTTGCAGCCAGCGCCTATTTTAGCAGCGTCATCTGTTTTTTCATTTATAAAACCAACGAAATGAAAGTCACCATCATTGCGGCCGTATCGCTGCTGACGCTGGGAGCCGGCATGCACCACTTCCGGTACTGTCCCCTGCAACATCTGAAATCTGCGCTGGCGCATCACAAAACGGTCGCTCCCGTCAAAGATGCAAAGACCGTTAGTACAGCAACCCTGGCTATGAACAAGTAGCCTCATCGGCCCGGACCGTCGCCGGCTTTCGCCGGCGGCGGATTTCTTACGAACAGGACGGCCATCAGGGCGCCCAGGAAAGCAAGCCCGGCCGACAAGCGCATGATCACGGCATAGGTGGTGATGAAGCTTTCGTGGTACGACCGGATGACTTCGGCCTTGCCGTATGCGTTCATGTTTTCAGGCGGCTTCGCATTCCCCAGGTTGGCGGCTTGTGCAACGGCTGCGTTTTTTTGCTCCAGGCTCAGCGGGAGGTGTTTGAGCTTCGCAGCCAGCGCCCCCGCGAACAGCAGGACGGCCAACGCCCCGAAAATAGCATTGGCAAAAACATTGGAGATCCTGGTCATGGCATTGTTGATACCCGATGCCGTACCTGAGAACTCGTCGCTCACCGAGCGCATCACCGCGGTGGTCAGCGGCGCTACGGTAAACGACATACCCAGTCCCAATACGAGGATGCCGGGAAAGAAAGTAGTCCAATAGGCGGAAGGGCCTTTTGTCTGTCCCACCAAAGAAAGGATCAGCAGCCCTGCGCCCGCCATTGCGGGCCCTGCTATCAAAAATAATCTCGGCCCCGCCTTATCGGCAAAGCTGCCGGCAGGCCTTGCCACGGCGATCATCAATAAAGTAAATGGCAAAAATGTAAGACCCGACTGCAGCTGACTGTAGCCTTGCGCCTGGACGAGGTCCAGGGACAGGAATAACATGCCGGACCCGAGCCCCGCATAAAGGAAAAAGGTCAGCAGGTTAGTCCCGCTAAAGGTCCTGTTGGTAAATAAATGCAAAGGCATCATGGGATGCAGGCTCTTCTTCTCGGTGAATATAAATAGGATCAATAACAGCAGGCCGGAGGCCAGGGTCAGGTACACCTGCCAATTATTGAACCCAACAGCGGGCATACGGAGAAAGCCGAAGGTCAGCAGCGCCAGTCCCAGCGCGGTCATGATGACACCCGGATAATCCAGGGCGGAGTCTGCGCCGGCCTCCTTGCTCTCCGCAACTTTTTTCCATAAAATGATCAGTGCTGCAACCCCAATAGGGACATTGATAAAAAAGATATAGCGCCACAGACCGGCATCCGCCAGCGCCCCTCCAAGGATGGGACCTCCCAGTGTAACGATGGTTGTAACTGCCGACCAGGTCCCGATGGCCTTGCCTTTTTCGCGCTCATCAATGGAAGAGGAGATCAGCGATAAGCTGCCGGGGATCATCAGGGCGCCGCCGATACCCTGTACGACACGGCAGGTGATCAATATATTGACGTTCGGTGCAAACCCGCAGGCGGCGGAGCCGAAGATAAAAACCAGGATGCCAATCATGTAGATCTTTTTCCGTCCCAGCTTATCGCCCAATGATCCGCCGATGAGGATCAGCGAAGCCAGCATGAGCAAGTAAGCATTCAACAGCCAGAAGAGGTCGGCGCCCGTTGCGTTGAGGCTTTTTTGCAGGGCGGGCAATACGACATTGAGGGCAGTGCCATCGATGAATGCCATTGCTGAGGCAAGGATCGTGGCGGTCATGATCCATTTGCCCTGGGAACTACCGAGTGGGACGGTCGCCATGGATTAAAGATAGGGAAAATCATTCCAGGTTAGTCCCCAACGTGAACAGTCCTCTTATCCACATTCCACCCCTCCACTGTCACCTCCGGCATCGCCTGCCCTGTGACAGGTGTATACTCCATCGTCACCGTCTTACGTTCCCCCGGTGTCACGGAAACGTAATTATCACTATAGAACACTGGTAGGATCCGCTGCTTCGTAACCGGATCCACCAACGACAGGCGATTGAAGAACGCCACAGGGCCGCCCGCCGGATTGTGTAAGGTGACAGAGACCTTACCCTGACCGGCAGCATGGGCATCTATCCTAACTTCAGCCTTTCCCATTTCCTGCAGACCTGAATATTGGCCGGCGGAATCCGGCAGCCAATAAAAATTGTCACTGATGGCTTGCCTGTGGTCGTCCAGCAGCCGCAGAGAAAGAAATGCCCCTTTTCCCTTTCGCATTTTATGTACCACCTCCCCGATGGGCAAATATTTCCGCACCGCGGAGGGCCCGATCTCTTCATACACCTGTGTCAGCGTTCTTTCCTTTCCTGCCATATCATAGGCCCGCACCTCCAACATCATATCTCTATGAAAAGAGAAAGTGTTATTGACGATCATCACCATATTCTCCACCGGGTCCAACATGACGTGCAGGGGCTCGCTACCACTGTGCAAGCCGTAGAGACAGGCATTCACGTCCAGGTAATAGTCGTACATCTGGCCGCGTAAGGCCGTCCAGGGATTCTGCGTTTTCCAGATGATCGACCCGGTGTACCATTCCCACATATGGCTGCTGAAACCTTCCATCAGCGCCCTGTACTGATCGTAGTTCACCAGTTGGGCCTTAAAAGCAAAATCTTTCAGGTCTTTTACGGGCCCATACGCATAGATGGTGGAGTCATACCCGATGTATTTATGATATTCCCATACGGAATCCTGGCGCCTGCCGGGATATTGCGGCGGCACGCGGTTCTCTTCCGGCAGAAAGCGTTCCAGCGATTCATAATCTCCCATGCCCACTGAACCCACTTCGGAATTGAAAGGGAAAGTGCGGTCGGCCCAAAAAGTGCGGATAGGCTGTACACCATAGGGACCATCACCATTACCCCCCAGGAAATTATAGGACATGCTATCGGAATTGGAATAGTCGAAAAAGTAGCGGGTGCCGTCCAATGCCGGCATGACGGAATCTTTCATTGCCCGCAAAATATCGCCGGGCGGCGTGATCTCATTGCCTCCGCACCAAAAGGCAAGAGAGGGATGATTGCGGATCATTTTCACCTGGTCGGCCACGGAAGCAAGGAACAGGCTATGATCGTCCGGGTATTGTCTCCTTGTCCACTGGTCTTCCTTTTTCATGGGGTCGGTCCAGCGGCCATTGCAGTCGCCAGAGTTCCAGAAGTCCTGGAATACGAGGATACCATATTTGTCGCAGGCCTGGTAAAATTCGGGGCGTTCCGTCAATGCGCCTCCCCATACGCGAATGAGGTTCAGGTTCATATCCCTATGGAACCTCACCTCCGCATCGTAGCGTTCCGGGCTGAAGCGGAGCAGCTCATCGGAAATGATCCAGTTGCCGCCTTTGATAAAGACAGGCTGACCATTTACCCAGGCCTGCCGGCTGCGGGTGGTGGTGTTCCAGGTAGTGGTGATCTCCCGGACGCCGAAATCCAGCTGCTGTGCATCGGATATAACCTTCGCATTGTCGACGAATGTCATTTCCATCGAATAAAGGGCCTGGGGGCCGTATCCATTGGGCCACCAAAGCCTGGGGTTAGCGAGGATATGATCGGGCAGTCTCACTTCTCTTTTGGTGTTGGCAGGCAGGGTGACGGGTACGGCGACAGTGTTGCTGGCGCCCTTCAGGGTGTATTTCAATATTCCGCTGACGGCTCTTGTCGTGGCATTCTCCAGTTCGGCGCTGACGATAAGGGTGGCAGGCGCCTGGCTGGTTACCTCCGGGAGGCGAGTGCCGGGGACGCGGGTGATGATATGGGGATGGAGGATGTTTACCGGTCCGGTCCTTTCAATGGTCACCTTATCCCAGATACCCGTATTTCGATCGCGGATGGGCTGGATCCAGTCCCAGCCGGCAACATATTGATGGGACACATTGCGGGCGATCTCTCCATCCCCACCCTGCCCGCCATTGGGATTGCCTACGGCGTCAGGGGGATAAACGATGACGGCCAGCCGGTTGGCCCCTGTCTTATTTATGAAAGGCGTGATGTTATAGGTTTGACGAAGGAACATACCACGATGGGTTCGGCTGTTGAGCTTGTGCCCATTGAGGAATGCGTCACAGCTGTAGTTCACGCCCCGGAAATGCAGCCACACCTGGTGATTGCCTTTCGGAGCGGCCTCTGTAAAATCCTTTACAAACCAATAGGTATAGTAATCCCTGCCGACGTGATAGATATCAGGGATCTTATTATTGTTCATCCCATAAAAGGGATCCGGCATGCGCTTGTTGTTGATCAACGTGGTGAGGACGGTGCCGGGGACGGTGGCGGGAAGCCAGTCATTTAGAGGCCAGGATGGTTGTGAGATCTTTTCGCCGCCGGCAGCGATCTTGCCGGTGTTGATGCATTTCCAGCCGGCGTTCAGCTCGTACTGGTCCTGGGCAAAAAGTGAAAAAAGCGAAATAAGAAATACTACCGTAGTGGTCAGGCCTTTTCTATACATCTTATGACTTTAATAGGCCCTAAAGATATGCCAGAAAAAAATTGCCCTAAAATTTGCATAGTTGTCTACAAATTGAGAACTTATACCATGTCCAAGCACCAACCTACTGTACTTGAGAAAGAATTCGAGCTGGAAAGGGTCATCCTCTTCAGCGACGCCGTGTTCGCCATCGCAATTACCCTTTTGATCATTGACATCAAATGGCCTGAGGTTGAGCATGTGGCGGGCGAAACCACCTTAAAGCTCGTCCAACCTATGATGTTTAGCTTTGCCGCTTTTGTCATCAGTTTTTTCTTCATTGGCCGCTTCTGGTCTCTGCATCTGCAGCTGTTCCGGCTGCTGCATAAATATAACCAGGGGCTGATCAAACGCAACCTGTTCTTTCTTTTCTTTATCGTCACCTTTCCATTTACTGCCGCCGGTCTTGCCGGACATGTAAAATCCGGGTTTCTGCTGCCCCTCTATCTCTATTTCCTCAACCTGGCAGCGGTAAGCGCCACCCATTTTCTACTGGTGCGTTACATCGTTCGTCAGAAGCCCTTGCTGGCCGTGGAAGGATTTGCCGCAGAGAAAAAATATTTCTATTTCCGCAGCCTCTATATGACCATCGCATTGGGCGCGACGTTTCTGCTGCTGATCATCGCCGACATCATTTTCGACGGCAAAATGGAGTATGTCACCTGGACACCTGCATTCGTAGCCGTCTTTTTGCTCATTTCCAGGAAGAAAGTCAAGAAATACAAGCCTAAAGACATCGACGACTACTGATGAGCCACTCAAAGCCTTGGCGTCACCGGCTTATACGGCGCTTCGAAGGGGTTGGCGCCCCGGGTCTTTAATTTGCGGCGATACACTTTATCACTGCATGTGACATACAGGATGTTGAAGGCGCTGCCGCCAAAACATACATTGGAAGCCTGCCCGGAAGGGACGGGCAGAATCGCGTTCACGCGGCCTATCTGGTCCAGGATCTGTACGCCCATACGGGAAGTGGTGTATACTCTTCCTGCCGTATCGCATTTGAGCCCGTCGGGCCATGCATTCTCCTGCGTGTCGGGGACGTGCAGCCAGCCGAAACGCTGCTTGTTGGCGAGACTGCCGTCGGGCATGATGGTATAGACCCACACCCAATGGGACGCCGACTCGGTGACATAAAGCTGTGTCTGATCAGGGGTGAATGCAGCGCCATTGGGAAATTTTATCCCTTCATCCACCACTCTTTTCTCTCCTTTAGGCGTCACCAGGATGATCTTGCCGGGCTTTTCCGATCCATTGGGAGAAGTGACGTAGAGGTTTCCATTGTGCGCCATGACCAGGTCGTTGCCGGCAATACTATCCGCCACCAGCGCAACGTCGCCGGCGGGGCTATACGAAAGGATCTCATGGCTGCCGGTGCAGGTATATCGTCTGCCATCGGGGCCGAAGCAGGTGCCGCTGGCTTTTTTCGAGTCGATGGCCAGCAGGATGGGTTTGCCGTCGGCCCCTACCCTATAGGTCTTTCCATTGGGGATGTCCTGGAAGAATACATCACCTGTCGCATTGGTTGCCGTCCCTTCCGTAAAATTATAGCCCTGACCCACCAGCTCCCAGCCTTCGCCCGGGATCAGGATATCATTTAATACCTGGTTTTTTGACTGGCCTGCTGCAACGGGTGCAGGCCAGTCTTTCCACAGCCAGCGCATGGCATCCGGAAAGAGCGAAATACCCTGGGCACCGCTGTGCCCGCCCTCACCCCAGACATGTTTTACCTCGTATCCCGCGAAGGTCAGGGCCCGTTCCATCATCTCGTTGGCCTTCCACCAGTCGCCGCCATAGTGGTTGTTATCGTTGGAGCCATCCTGGAGAAAGATACGAAGGGGCTTGGGCTCGTACTTACGGATCAATCCGGGATAGCGATCGCCTCCCCTGAGACTGACATAGGTCCCGATGGCACTGAACACACGGGAAAAAGCATCGGGTCTTTCCCAGGCTGCCGTGAAGGCGGCGATAGCCCCGCTGCTGCTGCCGCCAATGGCTCTGTCATTACCATTCTTCGAAAGGTGGATGGGCCGGCCGTCTGCCGATCGTTTTGTTTCAACTTCCGGAAGGATCTCATCCAGGATAAAACGAACATATGCATCCCCCAGCCCATCGTATTCAAAGCTGCGGTCGAACCTGTCCAGCGAGGCGGCAGGATCGGAGGCGCGTACCCGTCCCGGTGTGACGAACACGCCGATCGTCACCGGCATTTCTTTTTTGTTAATAAGGTTATCGAAGACTACAGGGGCTTTCCACTGTATGCCGTCCTGGTTGACATATACGCAGGCTGGCTGGTCGGGCTTGTATTGCGCAGGAATATAGATCCAGTACTCCCGCCAGGTGCCGGGGAAGATCTTCGAGTGATCGAACGTAAATTTCAATATCTCTCCTTTAGGCACCCCGGCATGCTCGACGGAGGCGGAGTCCACGGGGTATTGCTCCGGGGGCGCCTGTGCGGAAACCAGACCATATTGGATAAGGGCGGCGAAGAGGAAGAATATACCTTTATTCATACGACAAGCATTTTTTTGAATATACTGATAAAGGCCGATTCCCTCCGGATATTAATTAAATTAGTGGCCATTGACCTATCCTCCGGAATGTTGTAAATTTGCGCACTAAACTCCTTTTCATGCCACCCAAAAAAGAGCTGTTGTCAGGATGGGGCAATTATCCCGTATCCGAATCGTATGTGATCTCCCCCCGTCTGGCCGAAGATTTCCAGGGCGCCCTGCGGCATGACGACCTGATAGCCCGGGGGCTGGGAAGAAGCTACGGCGATCAGGCCCTGAACAAGGAGAACTATGTGGTGGCCTGCACGCAGTTCAATAATTTCCTCGCATGGGATGAGCAGGAAGGGATATTGGAGTGCCAGGCAGGTGTCAGCCTGGAAGAGATCATTTCCGCCCTGGGGCCTAAAGGCTTCCTTCCCATGATCTGTCCGGGGACGAAGTTCGTCACGGTGGGAGGCGCCATCGCCAATGACATCCACGGTAAGGCCCATCATATCGACGGCTCCTTTGTCAACTGCGTCCTGTCTTTTACCATTCTTATCGCGGATGGCACCGTATTGACAGCATCCCGCACGGAAAATGCCGACCTGTTCTGGGCGAATTTCGGCGGCCTGGGACTGCTGGGCGTCATCCTTACGGCCAGGCTGAAGCTCCGGAAAGTAGAGACCATGTATTTCAGGCAAAAAAGCGTCGCCATCCGCAACCTGGACCATATGCTGGAGACCCTCAACAAACTGGATCATGAATACAACTACTCTGTTGCCTGGATCGACGCCCTTGCCAAGGGCAGCAAGCTGGGCAGCGGGGTGATCTCCTTCGGCAATTCGGCCAAATTGAGCGAGCTGCCCGACAAGTTGAAGAACGAACCGCTGAAGCTGCACGCCAAAGGCAAATTGTCCGTGCCCGTCTTCCTTCCTTCTTTTACCCTCAACAACCTTACCGTGAGGATCCTGAACAGGGTCATCGCCTTTGTGCAGAACTCTCCCAAGCAATTCGTGCATTACGAGAAATTCTTCTTCCCGCTGGATGCCATCAACAACTGGAACAAGGGCTATGGGAAAAAAGGGTTTATACAGTACCAGTTTGTGATACCGGAAGAGAATGGACGCCAGCATCTCGTGGAGATCCTTGAAATGATCGCTGCCAGCGGCTGTACGCCTTTTTTAAATGTCTTCAAAAGAATGGGCGACGGTCAGGGGATCCTCTCCTTCCCCTTTAAAGGATATACGCTCGCCATCGACTTTCCCGTCACGAAAGGGCTCCATGCATTCACCCGGAAGCTGGATGCAAAGGTCCTTGCGGCCGGCGGAAGGCTCTATCTTGGAAAGGACGCCATGCTGGACGAAAAAATGTTCAAGGACATGTATCCCCAGTATACGGAATGGCTCGCTATCAAAAAGAAATATGATCCTGCCGGCAAATTCAACTCCGATATTTCCAGGAGGCTGGGATTGACGGTATAGCTTATTTGAATGTTATATATTTCGACTGGGCCTTGACGATCTTCGAGAGAAAATCCCTCAAAGCCTTATAATCGACTGCGGCAACGTCATTGCGCTGCAAGGCACTTCGCTGGATCACCGTCAGGGTGGCCGGATTTACACGAACGTACTGGATACTGTACCGGCTGCTGCCGAAACCAAAGCTCTCATTTTCCGGTATATCCGCGAACTTCGCACCGGCGGGAGCCTGGATCGTCAATTTCTCCTCATACGCATCCGCACTTTCATATCGCCCGAGCTCGACGGGAAATTTCCTGTCCGCAATGGTGAAATTATCCATGGATGTAACGTCGGTGAAAGGGACTTTGATCATACGGATCTTGCCCACCTCGATCACCTCGTTTTGCGCCAGACCTGAATATTTGTAGTGTACGGAATCCGACGCTTCATGCAGGCCTTCGAATGAAATGGAGTCCAGCTGCAGGCCATTCTTAAATCCGGAGCTCATCCGCTGCTGCATTTCCTCCTTCTGTTTCTCGAAAGACAAAGATTCATATACATCTCTCATCCCGGACACCAGGCTCCCTGTCTTGGTCACGTCATAGTGGATCCGCAGGTTGCTTTCCTCGATGCGGACATTGACCTTCCGTCTTATGATCTCTTTCGGCCTGTCAGGCGCTTCGATCCATTCCAGCTTTGCATCGGAGATCTGTTTCTTATCGGAAGGGATCACCAGGCAGGACGCATGGAATAAATTGGAAGGCACACAGGCAAAAGGCAGATTGTTGTCCGTCAATTCGAGGAAGCAGGGTTTTCCATCGATCCATGTCTTTACAATGCAATGGTTGAATTCTACGGAAGGCAGCTCCATGCTTTTCTGACCGTTGTCGCGGGTGTTGACCAGCACGAGGCAGGATCTCACACCGGCGAGCCTGGACAGCGCGACGAAGAGGCTGGACAGGTCTTTACAATCTCCCAGCCGGGTATTGATTGTGACGGAAGCTTTTTGCGGGACAAACGCGCCCTGCCGGAAAGAAACGGAGCTATAGTGGATGTTGCCTGCGATATACCTGTAAATGCGCATGGCTTTTTCCTTGTCGCTGACACCTGCTGTTCCCTGGGGGAATAATGTTTTAAACACCTCTCTCACTTCAAAGTCGTCATCCGCCATGGAATTGGAAAGGTCATTATACCAGTTGGCTATTTCCGACCAGGAATTCAAGGTGGATATATGCAGCGTCGGACCTACATCCTGCAGCGGCGGCATGTAATCTTCCGACTTGAAAACCTCGGGGTTGTTCATTTGCCAGGTATAGAGCGTAAAATCCTCATAAGGCGTCTTGGCGGGCTGTACGTCCCCATTGACCATTTTGTAATCGAACTTCACTTTGTTGGACACCAGCAGGCAATACCGGGTCAGCAGCTCAGGCACAAAAGCGTTGAAAATGAACTTGTCCGAAAAATGCCGGCTGATCCGTCCCTGCTCATAATGCTGGATCTTGTATTTCAGGACGATGGCATCGCCTGCTTCCAGCCCTGTGAAGACGATCTGGTTATCATTCTGCTCCGCCGGAACGACGGAACCGCTTTTCTTCACTACCTCGGCCTTTTCCACTTTCAGGACCTGCGTATTGGAATTATATCCGATGCTATATTCCTTCCAGCTGTCAATGCCTTTTTGGTTGAGGATCTTTACCACCGTGGTGGTATATTCTTCCGCATTGCCTTCGGGATGGATCACGGCGAATTTCTCATCCAGTACATAAAAATAGTTGTGATCGTAGGTTTTGCCGGCTGCGTCCCGGATAGCCTTGTACGGGTCTGTCTCGGGAAAGGCCTTCCAGAGAGAGGGTTTCTTTTGCAGATCGCGCAATTTTTCCCGGGCTGAATAGTTGGTGGCATCATAGTAGAGGGCCTTCTGGCAGGCCTGGATTGCTTCGGCATCGATGTGCTGCTGCTGCAATTCCAAAGCAAGGTTCTCCCAATAAGTTCCTACGTAGGGCGCCAAGGTAAGGGCCTTACGTCCATAATCCGCGGCTTTGGCATATTCCTTCAGATCGAAATAAAGACTGGAGACGTCTGTGTACAGCGCGGGATTATAGGGTGCGATATCCTTCACCGCCTCCAGGAGCTTGAGGGCTTTATCGCTCATGCCCTGCTTGTTATATTCATCCGCCAGCTGCTTCATCACCTTATAGCTATAATTATTCTTCAGGAAGTTCTCGTATATCTCCAATCCCCCCCTGGCATCTTTATACCCGTCGACCTTCAGGCTGTGCATCCAATCGAGGAGGTCGGTGTTGTTGGGATATTTCGCATATCCTTCTTCAATAGCCTTTACCAGCTCGTCCCGTTTTCCCTGTTTGGAGTACAGACCGATCCTGATGGTCCGGCTATCCTCATCTTCGCCAAACAGCTGGACACTTCGATCCAGCTCCTTGAATGCTTCATCATATTTTTCCTCGTTTGTCAGCCGTTGGATATTCATGCGCATGGTCAGCAGGCAATCGGGATCTTTTTCTTTCATCCTTTCCGCCTCTTCCATCAGTCTTGTCCGGTTGCTTTCTTTTATCAGGACCTCCATCAGCTCAGCCCGCACCAGCGAATTATCAGGATCGATCTTTAGGGCGTCCTCTATTACTTTACGAGCCTCCGTCGTCTTCTTGCTGCGGAGGTAGACATCTGTCAGCAAAATATAATTTACGAGGTTGTCCGGCTCCGACTTTATCTTCTGCTCGAAGAAGGCTTCTGCAAAATGCCTGACGGGCGTAGGCTGGTCTCCCGTGTCCTGGTCCTTCGTGTATGGCTGATTGGCGGCGGAATAGGTCAGGTCGCCGACAGGGGAATAGTTATTGTCGGTAAATCGGATGATAAAATTGGGGGAGCTATTATCTTCATAGCCCAATTGCACCAGCAGCCTGTTATACCCCTTCTTAAGCCGGATCTCCTGCCGGAAATAGTCCATCTCCGTCAATAATTCTTTGTCACAGGCCAGTGCAAGCCTGTCGTTGATCCACACTTTCAGCGTGCCGCCCATCCCTGCCTGCAGGAACAGCTTCCTGTCATCCGGAGAATAGACAAAGGTCTGCGCATATACGACAGCCGTGCTGCGTTGAAAATGAGCGTAAGGAAAGGCATACGATTCAGTGCTCATAAGAGGAGGACTGAACCATTTGACCACGGCGTTATTCACGGAAGTAAATGTGGCATCCGACTCCGGATGCTGCAGGGGGCCATAGTCCTTATAGTAACCGCTGCCCCCGAGATTGTCAAAAGGGCCCGCGAGCTGCCAAAAGGGACCGGCGGAACCCACCTTCGTCCACTCTTTCCGCGCGCCGTCGATATCATTGCTATACAGGTTGTGCAATGCCTTGAAATAATGCGCCGCCGCCCGGATGGAGCCGTTGACCTTGCTGTCCGTCAGCAGCCGTTGCAGGAGCTGCAGCTGATGGCCCGTTTTTTTACCGTAGCCGCCGAGCGCCGAAGGATTGAACCAGAGAGCGAACAGGTAAGGGTTGGGATCCTTCAGCTGGTCGTACAGACGCGCGCCGAGGTCATCCACTTCCTTATCCGTCCCCTCAAAGGATCGGATAAAAGTATAGGTGATATAAGCGTCCACTGCCGTCTGAGGGTCTTGCATGGCCTTTTGGAGCAAGGTTTTGGCCATCTGCCGGTCATTGCGGTGCAATGCCTTCCAGGCATCTTCATAGTCATTTGAATATGCATTAAAATAAAATGCATTCAACAATAATACAGCAAGGGTTAAGCGGGTGATCATCCGTGAATAGTTTAGGGTTTTATTTTAACGTGACAGCGGCCGTTAAAATTGCTTTATTTGCAGCTCCAAACATAGTAAAATTTAAACCTTATTATATGAACAAGACCTTCCAGATCACGCTGGTAGCGCTTTACGTGTCGCTGACCGGCTTTTGTTTCCTGTTATCACTGGCCATTTCCGGCGTGTATATTTCCTGGCAGACATTCGCTGCAGCGATGGCTGGATGGCTGCTTTTTTGTTTCTTATCTGTATATTTTCTGGGGCCTGTTCACCTGTATTTCCATGGACGCCTGCGTCAGCCGGTGATGGAAGAAGAAGCAAGGCTGCGGGATTGTTTTGCGGAGGTGCTTCAAAGAGCGGGCTGCGTCAAAAAATTCCGTTTGCGTATGGCGGAGGTGGAGGGTGAGGAAGCTTTTGCCTGCAACAACAACGTGATCGCCGTATCAAAGGCTTTGTTGGACAGGCTGACGGACGAAGAGCTAAAGGGCGTATTGGCCCATGAGCTGGGTCATTTGATGAGCAAGGATACCATGGTCTCGTGGGCGTTTGTGACGGCAAGTGATCTGCCCGCGCTGGTCCGCCGTGTCTTTGCGATCCTGCGGCCCATCATACGGCGGCTATTGGCACTGACACTGATCACGCTGGTGATCCTTTTCCTTTTCAAACCCATGCTCCTGATGCCCGTCATCGCGATGGCCCTGTTCCTGCTGACTTTCTCCCTGCTGGACCGGCTGTTCCGCTGGCTGAGACTAGTGCTGTCCCGGCAATGCGAGTATAAGCAGGACGTCTATGCGCACCGGCTGGGATATGGGGCAGGGCTCAGGGATGCCCTGAAAAAGCTGGCGCAGTATGGCCGCGAGCAGGTGAATGCTTATTTCATTCTGATGAATGGTACGCATCCTGTGATCTATCAGCGAATACGAAGATTGGAGAAGCTGGAAGGGATGCGGGGGTAGCCGTTAATAGATGGATTTGCCGGAGTCCAGCACGGCACCCTTAAATAAGCCCTGCAACTTGTTCCAATATTTGCTGTCCACACGGGTGTGATAGAGGTAGACTGCATGCAGATGCTTAGGCGGCTGCATACGGAGCAGTCCTTCGCCCGTCACCTGCGTCCCAGCAAGATCCAATACCCTTAGTTCCGAAAGTTGGGTGAGTGCGGGCAGAGACTTGTCCGTGACATCCGTATTGCTTAGAACGAGATAGCGAAGCCGGGTACATTGCGCAATGGTAGCTGCCGCGCTGTCGCCGATGCTGGTATTGGACAAGTCCAACCGGATCAGTTGTTCTTTCAGTGATAAGAGGAGATGCAAGAGGGAGGTAGCAGGAAGGCCGGAAAAATTCACCGACAGGTAATTACTGCCCTGCGCCAGCGGCATTACCTTTGCTCCTGCATTGCTCAATGCTGCTATCGTCTTGCTATCGGCAGGGTCGACGGGTTCCGGGGGCAGTGCCGGGTCATTCTCCGGTGTGCTGCCAGCTTTCTGGCGATGATCTCCGGGCGGCATGTGGCGAGCAGCGCTGGTGAGATATCCCTTCCCGTGCGTCAGAGAACCGCCAAGGTAGCCGGTGATTGGAATGAGCAGGAAAAGTCCTATGGTCAACAGAATGCCTGTCCGGTCAAAGGACTGTCCGAAGAAGCTGCGGGCACAAAGCGCAAAAGCCACGAAGGTCAGTGCTATCGCGATCCACATATGCCAGGATACCAATGAAGCGTCATAATCGCCGCTGCGAAAAAGCAGGAAGCCCGTTATGCATGACAACACCGCTGTGATCAGCCCTGTTAACATGATGATGGGGATAGCGGGGCGAAGTGACGCGAATTTTTCATTACGCGCCAATACCTGCAACAGCGCTCCCATCAGCAGGATGCCGATGGGCAGGTGGACCAGGGCGGGATGCAGGTGAGCGATAAATTCTGTAATAGCCAGCAGGTACATAGATTATTGATGCGAGCGATGTGAACCCACATCTAAAAATAACCAATAATCTGCACTTAGAACAGCTGGCTCTTCTTCAGCTCCGCCAAAGCCTCCACCAGCATGATACCACTGAGCTGAACGGTAAGATCCGTGCTGCCGCCGGGAGCTTTGTCCCAGGCGCTGCCGAAAAGCAGATTGCCCTTATTGGTTGCCTTGCTCCACAGGCTTTCACCATTGGCCCTGAGAAAATTCACGTAATTCGCCTTTTTGGAAGGATCGAAAGTCGCATCCTGGATCAACCGGGTGAAATAACGGACAAAGACCCCTTTAAACAAGCCTCCGTCACCGCCGCCCTCGTCTTTCAGAATGCCGCCACTCGTGAGAAATCCGCTGTTCAGCGTAAAATCCGCCGCCTGCAAAGCGTCGCTTAAATACTGGGAATTGCCTGTGCTTTTATACAATTCCAGGCCCGCGCCCAGAAAGGTTCCCTGGTTGTAGGTGAACTTCCAATCCGTATTTTTGTTACCGTCCTTATCGATATTGTCGTACACGAGTCCGCTGGTGTTGTCATATAAAGTCGTCCTTTCCCATGCATAGATCTGCTGGGCCCATTGCAGGTCTTCCGCGTTATTAAAAGCCCTGAAGCGTCGTGCTGCGAGGATGGCTGCCGGCATATTGGATGGGGTGTTCTTCGAAGGATTGTCCTTGCGCCACCAGATGCCGCCGCCCAGGCTGGTGCTCCATCCTTTCTTAATTTCGTCCCACAAAGTGTCGCAAACCCCTTTGAAACGCGCGTCGTTGGTGGCGGAGTAGGCACGGAGTGTGGCCAGGGCCATCCACTCCATGTCATCGTAATAATAATTGATAAAGGTGCCGCCATTTTTTGCCCTTACGCCCGACAGCAGGTCGTTCATTTGCGACTTCAGCGTCGTTGAAGGATTACGCAGATAAGCGTCGACCAGCACATCCAGTGCATGGGCGTTGGGCCAATACTGCGCCCAGTCATTGGCGGTATTGCTGCTGAGATAGTATTTCCCGGAGGCGGACCAGAAATAATCCAGTGACTTTTCCGCCGTGTCTGCAATGGCGGGCCAGTTGAAGGTGGCATTGCCGCTGCCGGGAGGCAGTACAGGCGGTATATCGTCATGCTGCTTCAGACAGGAGGACAGGCTGATGGCCAGGGAAAGGAAAAGGACACTCGTATATGGTGATCGGTTCATGAAAAGTGGTGTTAGCGGGGTTTACTCTTTCTGATAGTTTTCCGTATAGGCAGGATCCGTCGCACGCAGCGAGATCCAGAAGTCGGTGATGGTATTGTCAGGAAGATAGGTTTTGTCGAACTTCCAGCTCCAGTCATACTGGCTGCTGTTGTTGGCATCGAAGTTGATCGTCTTGTAGGCCAGCGCATGCGGGTACTGTCCATCCTGCCCGGGGCTGTCGCCTGCCGAATAATTAAGCCACTGGTCCTTGTCGCCCGTACCGTCGTTGATGACCATCTTGTATTTATAGCGTTCTTCCCGGCCCCAGGGCACGGCATCCAGGACGACCTTGTAGCCATTATACCGCCATACGCCATTGGAAGTGTATGGCAGGGTAAACCAGAAAGTATTGCCGTCACAATACCAAAGCTGAATGGACTTGACCTCTATCATGCTGCTGTTGATCTGATCGAAATTGATCCGGATACGTACGATCTTCGAGGCGCCGGTGAATGTGTTGCTTCCGTCCGGAACGATGCCATGGTCATCTGCCAGGTAGAATTTCCGGGCTGTGCCGGTGAGTCCATCCACAAACTGGTAGGTGCCGGCGCTGAGCTTTGTATAGATCTCGAATACGCCGTCGGGCAGACGTTTCATCTGGAGCGCCTTGGTAATATCGTCGCCCGTCTCAGTGGCTGTGCCCGTGATATACAGCGCCGTGGGTGGATTGTTGAAGCCGGCCGGCCTTTCCAGGTCGATGGTCCTGGATTCCTTCGCTTTCACCCTATTGGTTCCTTTTGAAGAGAATACAGTCCATATGAATTTCTTACGATCGTAAAAGTCGGCGCCGCCCAGGGCGGCGATCCTGTTGAGATCGCTGTGGGCAAGGGTCAGTGTATTCTGAATGCCTTTGCCATCGGAGACCACGGTATAAAAGGGCTTGGAAAAATCGCCGCCTGTCTGATCGAAAGCTACTTCATACAATACCAGCGAGCCATCTTCCGCCCTGGCCTGCTCCCACTGGAAGGTCTGTGACGGATTGTTCTTCGGGTCCAGCTTGATATATTGATTGTCCACCGGCGTATACAGCGTCGCTACGGCCGTCACGTTGAGATCGATGCTCCGGGTGTCTTTTTTGCAGGCCCCCAGCATCAAGGCCAACACAAGAGGGAGAAACAGCTTATAATTCATATGGTGTATTTTGTATTGTTAGTAGTGGTTATTGATAATTTGGATTCTGACCGAGCTTCGGGTCTCTCGCGATCTCCGAGGACGGCACGGGCCACAGGTAATGTTTGTTCTTATCGAAGGTCCGCAGCTGCATACGGATATAGCCATTGTCGGTAGCGGGGTCCCCGTATCTGGCGCCATGGGCCCAGCCATTCATGACATTCTCGGCGATCTTCCACCGGCGGATGTCATCCGTCCGTATGCCCCCCTCAAAAGCGAATTCGGACCTTCTCTCATTCCGGATGATGGCTGTGAGGTCAGCCGCGCCGCCGGGAAAACCCAGCGCAGCCGGATCGGTGAATCCTGCCCGCTGGCGCAACGCTCCGATGGTCTTATCCCATACATCCGCCGTCATCTGCCCGAGGCTGTTCTTTGCTTCCGCATACATCAGCAGCACCTCTGCATAGCGGATCAGGATGAGATTGCTGCCGAATTGCAGTGTCGGGACGGATAATGAGTCGAAATATTTCCGCCAGTAATATCCTGATGCCGTGCCCTGACCTGAAGTCTTGTACTCGTTCGTCCCGGGCTGGCTGGGGTCGGACCCGGGTTCGATATAAATGGTTTGCGTTGATCCGTTGGGGTTCTTCCAGGTGAACTTATGATAGACGACGGTGGCCGTCAGCCGGGGATCGCGGTTGTCATACGGATGGGCCTCATCATACCCCGAACCTGCATCGGCGATGGCCTTGCCATTCATCATGATATAGGAGTTCACCAGCTCCTGCGTAGGCGCCAGGTTATTGCCCCGCGCACCGACGGTGATGGGAGCAAAATCCACGTATTCGCCCCACATCCGGCTATTCAGCACATATTCCAGGTCCAGGATGACCTCCGGATTATACTTCGTGGATTTGAACAGGCTTTCGTAATTATTAAAGAGGCTATATGTGCCATTTTGTGTCTGGTTGTTCATCAACTGCTCGCAGATGGCTACGACCTCGTCCATGTGGCCGCCTTCGTACAAGAGCACGCGCGCCTTCAGCGCCAGGGCGGCGCCTTTGGTGATCCTTCCCCTATCGGTGTTTGCATACTGGTCGCGGGTGGGCAATGCGGCGGCGGCAGCATCCAGCTCGTCGGTGACGAATTTGATCACTTCCGCATGCGGTGTGCGCGTCAGCGCTTTTGCCTGATCGGGCGTGATATCCTCTTTCAGCAACGGGACATCGCCCCACCATTTTGCCAGGTTGAAATGATGCCAGGCCCGGACAAACCGCGTTTCCGCCTTCATCCTTTCCCGCGTGGCGGCAGGGAGGGTGGTATTTTTATCGACGTTCGCCAGGAAAATATTACAGGATTTGATGCCGGCATAATAGAAGATCCAGTCACTGGCAAACCTGTCCAGGTCGATGGTGAAAGTGCCTGCGGAAATGGCATCCACATTACCTGCCGAAATCCCCAGCCGCGTGTAGGCGTTATCGCTGAGCGCCTCGTTGTAGAAATACCGGTTGCTGTTGTAAATGCCGCTGTATATATTGTTCAGCGCGTTGTTGACATTGTCGTCCACCTGCCAGAAAGTAAGCTCGGTATACCTGTCGCTGGGCGCCAGGTCCAGCTTCTTACAGGCGGCGAACGACCACACCAGGACAACAAGAGGAATGATGAATTTTTTGACTGTCATATGGCGATGATTGGATAATTAAAGGAATGTGATGTCGATGCCAAACCCGGTGAAAATGGGCATGGGGTAGGCTCTGCCGCTATTAGCGCCTACGCCGAACCCGGTGTTGTTATTGAATTCGGTGATCTCCGGGTCCAGGAAGTTCAGCTTACTCAGGGTGACGAGGTTCTGGCCGGTGAAGTAGATCCTTGCTTTCTGGATCTTCGCCTTCCTCGTAAGCGCCTGGGGCAGCGTATAGCCGATCTGCAGGTTCTTCAGACGGGCGTATGCAGCATTGAAGAGGAACAGATTGGATCCCGTTCGATAGTTATTGGTATTGGACGGGCTGCCGTTCTCCGCCAGCTTGGGCCTTTTCGCATTGGGATGCGTCGGCGTCCAGAAATCCGTCTGGTGCGTATACATCGTGCCGCTGTACCCTACGTGAAAAGGTTCCACCTGTTCGCCCCGGATCATTTCATCCCGCTTGCCAACCCCCTGTATAAAGAGCATGACATCGAAACCTTTTATACTGGCGGTGTACGTGAAGCCATAGGTATAGCGCGGGAAAGGATTGCCAAGGATGAACTTGTCATTCTGATCGATCACGCCATCCTTGTTCCTGTCCACGAATTTCAGGTCGCCCGGAGTGACGGTGGATCCGGCGAAACGGGGATATTTATTCACGTCGTCCAGCGTCTGGAAGAAGCCATTGGTCCTGTAACCCTGGTACACCGTGATAGGCTGGCCTACCTTCCGGATGATCTGGTATTCCTCCATCTGCTGGATCTGCTGGCTCTCGCCGCCGGACAGCTTGCGCAGCTCATTGAGGTTGTCCGAGAGATTGGCTGTAAAGGTCTGGGTCAACAGTTTGCCCGTCCAGGTATACGTTGCCCTGATCTCCCAGCCGCGATTCCTCACCTCCGCTACATTGTAGTCGGGCAATTCGTTAGGGGGCACTCCAAAAGCGCTGGGGATATCCTGTCGCTTGTTCAATATATCACGGGTGGTCTTGTCAAAATAATCCAGGCTGACGTCCAGCTTCCTGTTAAGCAAAGTGAAGTCGCCGCCGATGTTGAAGGTGGCAGCTTTTTCCCAGGTCACTGCAGGATTACCCAATACATACCTGGCCCCTGTGACCGTAAGATCATTGAAACCATATGCCGCCTGGTAATTGGAGAAGTTGGTCTGGTAGCGGTAGGCATCGATATTCTGGTTGCCCAATATGCCGTAGGAAGCGCGCACTTTCACGTCGCCTACCCTATTCTTCACGTCCTGCATAAACCCTTCTTCCGTCAGCCGCCAGGCCACAGCGCCGGAAGGGAAGAAGCCCCAGCGGTTGCCGGCCGCGAATTTGGAGGAGCCGTCAAAGCGGAAGTTGAACTCGGCAAAATATTTATTGCTGAAACTATATGCGGCACGGCCAAATGCGGAGTTCAGGCTGGTCTCTGTCGTCGCAGGGTATTGATTAGGCTTGGTACCATTGGAGTTATAGCTGTTGGCCAGATCGATATTCTTCGGGTCGCCTGTGGGCCGGCCCAGAGCATCCGTCTGCTTCCAGATCAGCTGCGTCTCCTCACCCTTGTAACTTTCGTTGGCTGCACCTACCAGGACATGTACATCATGGACGGCTGCAAATGTATGCGCATACTCGGCCAGCAACTGGATATTGGTGAACAACCCTTTAAAGCTGTAATTGGACACGGGCCTGTCTTTGCCATAGGAGCTGCCGGGCACAAAGTCGACTTCCAGGGTGCGGCCAAAAGTACTGTTGTTGGTCACCGTTCCGCCGAAGACGCCGCGGATCTTAAAGTCATGCGCAATCGTATATTCCCCATTGAAGTTGCCGAAGACCTCGTTGTTGTCCATCTGCCTGTAGCCTCCTTTTTCCAGTATACCTTTGGGGTTCAGCTCCGCGGAAACGGCGTTGGTAAGATAGTTGCCGGCGCTGTCCTGGAAATTATAATACAATGGCACCCTGCCCGCATCCACGATCAGGTTGCCGGAGATGGAGGAATGGTCCTTTATTCTTGTCTTGGCATAGGCCAGGATGGTATTCAGCTTAAAGTTTCCCCATTCGGTGGATTGATTGATACGGAAATTGTATCGTTGGAGCCCGTAGTTGGGACCGATATAATTGCTCTTTTGATCCAGATAGCCCGCGGAGATCATATAAGTATTGGACTCTCCACCTCCTGCGATGCTGATGTTATGCGTCTGCTGCGATGCATCATGCAGGATATTGCTCAGCCGCCAGTCGCCATCGCCCTGTGTTTTGAACTGCTGGATCTGTTCAGGCGTAAAGACTGGCTGCAAACCTGAGTTCACGAGGGATTCGTTCTTATAATAAGCATTTTCCCAGGCATGCACCGGCTGATACGTGATCCGGGGAGACTGGATGCCGTAGATGCCCGTATAGTTGACAACCGGACGCTGATTGCGCCTTCCCTTTTTGGTAGTGACCAGTATGACGCCATTGGCGGCCCGGGATCCATAGATGGCGGCGCTGCCGGCATCCTTTAGAATAGACACCGACTCGATGTCATTGGGATTGAGGTTTTGGATCTGCCCGGTGCCGTCACTCGTTATGCCGTCAATGACGATGAGGGGGGTATTGTCTCCCGTAGTACCCAACCCCCGTATATTCAAATTCACAGGCTGGCCGGGCTCAAAATTCGATTGCTGTACGATCAGGTTGGGGCTGGTGCCCTGCAGCGCCAATAGCACATTGGTAACGGGCCGGTCTTCAATGGCTTTCTTGCTGATGGCATCCACGGCGCCTGTCACGGAGATCTTCTTTTGCGTGGCATAGCCAACGACCACCACCTCGTTCATCTCCTTATTCTCGGACTCCAGCCGGACCAGCAAAGACCTTTTGCCGGCCAGTGAAACTGACTGCCGTAAAAATCCTACCGAAGAGACCGTGAGGACGCCATTGCCGGCTCTTTCTTCAGGGATACGCAAGGTAAAATGACCGTCTGCATTGGTAGTGGTGCCGATATTGGTGCCGGCCAGCTGGACGCTGGCCCCTTCCAATCCTTTGCCTGCGGCATCTACGATCCTGCCTTCGATGGTGATGTCAGCGATAAGTCCGGCAGCAGCGGGTTCCTCTCTCTTCACTTCTTCACCGCTGCTGCCGCCTGCTAAAGGGGCAGCCGGCCTGGTCGGTTTGAGAATGATCTTGTCGTTGACCATCTCGAAGTTGATGTTCAGCGGCGTCAGCAGTTCTGCAAGCGCTTCATTAAGGTTTTTGTCTTTTATAGAAACAGTAACTTTCTGCACTGTGTTTACTTCATCATTGGCATATACAAATACGAAGCTGGACTGCTTCTCAATCTTTTCCAGGATCATCGCCAGCTTTTCATTTTTTGCCTGTATGCTGATCTTACGGTCTTTCACCTGGGATGCGGACCAGTTCTTCAGGGGCGAGGAAAAGGCCGTCTGCGCCCGCAGAGGGTAGGCGTTCAGCAGTAACAACCAGGCGGCTAAAAGGAAGGTCGACGAACAACGTATCAACAGCCGCCGTGAAGCTGGGGTTGCTGTATTCATATAGCAATCGTTTTAGTTGATGTGATGAATTCTGTTGGTTATGGTAGCTGTCCGGCCGAAGCCGCGATCAGCAATTCGCTATTGGTGATTTTATAGTTGAAATTCTTCGTCCTGGAGAGATAGTACATAATTTCGTCCAGGCTATTGTTCTCGAAGGAGCCGGTGAAGATGAACTCCTTTGGTCCATCGTCGAGGAATACTACTTTCTTTCCAAAATTCCTTTCCAATTCCATGGCGATCTGCTGCATGGTCAGGCCTCGGAAGATCAGCTTGCCTTCTGTCCAGGCCTTGTCTTCCTTGCCGGAAGTAATGCTGGTGCTCAGCTCCTCCTTTGTAAACGTATAGCTGACCTTATGATCAGGCGCCAGGAATACGGTGTCTTGTTTTTTACGGGACGTCCGGTATTTAGGAATGAACGCGATCCTGCCGGTGGCTACGGAAGTCTCCACTACGGATTCGTTGTCATAAGCGCGGACATTGAAGGAGGTCCCCAGCACCTGCACGGTGCCATTGGCCAGATGAATAATGAAGGGGCGGTTCGTATTTTTCGCAACGTCGAAAAAAGCCTCCCCGTTGAGATAGATCTCCCTTGTTGCTCCTTTGAATATTTCGGGATATTTCAACTTGCTATCTGCATTCAGCCAGATCTTGCTGCCATCAGGGAGCTGTATGATGCTCTTTGTGCCTTTTGCGTTACGCTTTTCCATCATCAAGGCCAACGCAGCTCCCTCCGTCCTTACGGGCCGGCGCAGATAGGCAATGGCCCCGATAGCCAGGAGAATGACGACAGCGGCGGCCACTTTCACCCACTGGCTGATCTGCCGTGCGGGCCGCTCCATTTTCACGGCAGTTGCCGGAAGCTGGAGTCTTCCCAATACCTTCCGTAAATTCTCTTCCACCGAGGGATGCGTCTCATCATCGCGGCGGGACCAGAACTGGTCGAGGATCTTTCCCCTTTCGCCGGCTCCGGCGTCTGAGGATAAGAGATCCTGCAGCTCTCGCAGCTCTTCCGGTGTTGCTTCCCCGGAGAGTTTGCGGGTCATTAATTCCAGTATGCGGTCCTTGTTCATATTCTGAGTCGTATACAATAAAGACAGGGAAAAAAGGAAAATTACTTACAGGCGGAGGAAAGATTTTTCGATGATCTTATCCAGTTTTTTGATCGCACGGAAGAGCTGGGTTTCCACAGTACGGGGTGAGATGTTGAGGATCTCCGCCACCTGCTTGTAACGGAACCCTTCCTCCCTGATGAGCCTGAAAACGGTGCGGCACCGGTCGGGCAACTCATCAATAGCCTGCCTGAGCCGGAAATGGAGCTCTTTTAATTCCAGCTCTTTATTAGGGTCATGAAGGTCGATCAGCTGCCCCTGGGAGGTGTCGGGCTCTATGGAGACATGGTAAGGGGAATATTGGGCCAGATAATTCAGGGAATGATTCCGAACGGCCACGAAAAGGTAGGTTTCCAGGTTGTGGATGCCGCTGAGCTCCTCCTTCTTGTCCCAGACCTTCATCATGATGTCATTCACGATCTCTTCGGCCACCTCTTTTTTATGAAGGTAGAGCATGGAAAAATTGAACAGGCGGGTGAAGAACAGCCTGTACAGGTCTTCGAAAGCCCGCTGGTCCCCGGCGGTAACAAGCTCTTGTAAATGCGTTAGCTGGTTGGCGTCAATTTTCATTTGGCAGTGCCTCACCTAATAAGACAGGTAAAATTATTCTTTTACTTACAGGGCTGAAAGATTTTTTGCCTTTTATTCTTTGCCGGCAGCTATATAGCCTTCCAGCGCTGTACTTTTTGTTGGCGGCAGCTATGAGCCTTCCAGTGCTGTATTTTTCGTTACCATTGAGCATTGGTTCTTTGTTGTGCGGGTGTTCTATTGGACGGTGGTGGCTGGATGACCGGCGCAAAATAAGGCACTTCCAGGCCATAGCTGACCGCCTGGCCGCGGAGTATGCGAGTGGAGCATTTAGCAGTCTACAGTCACGTATAGGCAGGCTCAAGCCGCCTGATCACCTCAATACAGGCCCGGCTATTATGATAAGGACATTTCCAGAAGCCGGCCTTGTCCTCTCCTTCCATGATGGCGCCATCCGCCGTGCGGCCCCAGAACCATTCCCCCTTCTGCCCATCGATGATATACTTTTTCGTATACGTCCAGGCGGCCTGGAAAATCCGGTGAAAATGCATTTCTCCCGTCAGCTGCCAGGCGTTGAGAAAGCCTACGATCGCCTCGGCCTGGACCCACCAGTGCCTTTCGGCGATCAGGCGGTTGTCTTCCCGGGAGAACTCATAGCTCAGGCTGCCATCGGGGTTCAATCCGCCCGTCGACGCAATGGCGATCTTTACGGCCAGGTCCTTCGTTTCCCGGATAAGGGCCTGATCCCCCAGCGCTTCCGCCGCTTCCAGCAACAACCAGGAGGCTTCGATGTCATGGCCATAGGAAATGAAATCAGACCGCAATGCCCAATCCTCGTCAAAGAACAGGTGAAGGTGATGGGTGCGGAGGTCGATGATATGATCGGTGAAAACGTCGATAAGGTGGCGGATTTTTTGGGCAAGATGGTCATCAGGCCAGACACGATAGAGATTGGTGTACGCCTCCAGGATATGGAGGTGGGTATTCATCGTCTTTTTTTCATTTGCATCCTTATCGCTGAGGCGCAGGTCCGCAATAGGCTGCCAGTCACGGGTGAAGGCCTCCATGTAGCCTCCCCGGATCCTGTCATAGCTGTGGTCCTCTATATCCCTGTATAATTTTTTAGCCAGCTCCAGCACATCATCATCAGCCTTAGCCTGGTGAAATTCCGCCAAGGCATAAATGACAAAGGCTATCGCATAGATCTGCTTCTTTGTATCCGCGGGCTCGCCGCTGGCTGTAACGGACCAGTACACGCCCCCCAGCTGCTGGTCAACAAAGTGTTGCCTGATATAGGCCAGGCTCCTTTCCGCCAACTGCAGATAGCCGGGGTCCTCTTCCAACAGGTAGGCCGCGGAGAAGCTCCACAGGATCCGGGCATTCAGCACCGCCCCCTTCACGGCGCCCTCCACCACGTGGTTGTCATTGGTCAGCCTGCCATAAAATCCTCCATGGGCATTGTCAATGGTGAACTGCCGCCAATAGTCCAGGATATGCCTCAATTCGTCACGGAACTCCGCCTGCAAGGCTGCATTATTTTCCATCCCCGGAAGTTAGGGATGTTAATTCATCCAGCAAGGCCGTCTGTGCGGGATTGATGATCTGCGAGGCCGTAGCTATGTCAAACCATGCGCCTTTGCTGACCTCGGGAAAGGATTGCATGCGCCCGCTCCGGGGCGGCCATTCCATTTCAAAAGTATTGCTTTTGATAGCAGCTGCATCCAGGTCGCCGGGAGTAGCCCAGGCAAACACCTGCTTGCCGCCTTTTTGACGGATGGGCGCCAACGTATGGAAGGGGCCCGGGAGGAGGTGACCTGTCTCTTCCTGGAATTCCCGGACAGCTGCGTCCAGGGCGGTCTCATTGCCGTCGAACTCCCCTTTCGGGATCGTCCATGCACCAATGTCCTTGTTCTTCCAGAAGGGGCCTCCAGGGTGAACAAGGAATATTTCCAGTTTTTTATCCAACATCCTGTAAAGAAGGATGCCGGCGCTCTGCTTCTTCATAGAATTATATCAGCAAAATATCAGCCAATTATTCCTGCACATTGAACACGAACCCCACTCCGTATACATTATCGATGCTGACAAACTCCGAGGCGCTTAAATGTTTCCTCAACCGCGAGATGAAAACATCCAGGCTCCTTCCCAGGAAATAATCATTCTCCCCCCACAGCTGCGTCAGTATCTCCTCGCGCCGGAGCACCCTGTTCTCATTCCTGAACAAATAATCCAGCAATTCAGACTCTCTCGGCGTAAGCACGATCTCTTTCTGCCGTCCGATGTATAGCTTCAGGGTATCTTTATAAAATTGTACATCGCCCCGGACGATGGAGCCACGGTTGACGGGCGTGGCGGCGGGAATTCGCCGGATGATATTCCTGATCCGAAGCACCAGTTCATCCACATCGAAAGGTTTTGTGATATAATCGTCGGCGCCAATCTTCAGACCGTGCAGCCTGTCGGCCTTTTCATTGCGTGCCGTCAAAAAGAGGAAAGCAATCTCATGTCCAAGACCGACGATCTTTTCCGCCAGCTGGAAACCATCCATTTCGGGCATGGAGACATCGATGAGCACGATGTGATAATGCCGTGGGTCCTTCCGAATCTTCTCATAGGCCAGCTTGCCATTTTGCAGCCAGTCCACGTCAAAGTCCGAGATCTCCAGGTACTGCTTCACCACATTGCCCAGATCGGCCTCGTCTTCTACCAAAAGCACTTTTGTCTTCATTGCTATCATTTAAAACGGAATACTGATGATAAATTCACTGCCTTCTTCTTCCTTGCTGTCAAGCTCAATTTTCCATCCGTGGGCGTCGACAGCCTGCTTCACATAAAACAATCCCAATCCCAACCCTTTCACCTGGCCATGATTGTTCTTCATATTCCTGTAAAACTTTTCAAATACATGTTTGCGGATCTCCGGCGTCATGCCGATGCCATTGTCCTTTACTGTAATGGTAACGCCTTTTCGATCTTCCATCGTCGTGACGGTGATCTCTTTTTCTTCCCTGTTGTTGTATTTAATGGCATTATCAAAGATATTGAGAAAGATGGTGGTGAACCAGAATTTGTCCAGAGGCACCTTATCGTGAGCTGCATGCTTGTGCAGGTTGAAATGGGCATTGGTGCCCGAAAGCTTCAGCCTATAATCCAGCAGTATCTCCTCCAGCAAATGATGGATGGAATGTTCCTCTTTCTGCAACGGGATCTTATTCATGGTAGTGATCTCCAGCACCTGGCTGATCAGCACGCGTAATCTCTCCGACTGCCGCTGTACCACCTCTGTCAATGGCAGGATACTTTCCTTATTGGAGATGATCTTTTCATTCTGCATGGTCTTGTTGGCAACGATGATCGCTGCCAGGGGTGTGTGGAACTCATGGGTGATGCTGTTGATGAAGTCGGACTTCATCTCGGAAAGCTTTTTCTGCCGGAGCCAGTTACGGAAAGTGATGAAGAAGATCAATACCACGGACAGGATGGACAGCAGGGAAAGGAGAAAGGTTGGCATCATCAGCCGGAGAACGGTCAGGCGACGGTTGAGGATGTCCACATGGAGGCCGAAGCTGGCGCCATAAGTATGGTCCGCGGGGCTGCTGACGCTGAGGAAGCCGGCCTGGTTACGGGGGGAAATATCCTGCAGGGTGCCGCCGATCAGGATGCCGCTGGGGGTCTGGATGGCTTTATCGATATGATCATTGGTCTCCTGCTTATTATACAAATTAACATACCTGTTACTCTCGAATGCAATATCAATGGACGACACGAGCAGGGCATATTCCAGGCGCCTGTTGAGTCCGTTCTTCTTTATGATGCTGTTCAGCAGGCTGTCGATGTTATTAGCTTTCCGCAAAGCCTCAAAAATACTGTCGCAGACACGCTGCTTCAGCTGCCTGAACCCGGCCGTGTCAGCCCGGTGCAGGCGTTCCAGCTCAGGCATATTGCCATAAACGAACCGATCTACTATTTTTTGTCCTCCCGGCATGATCTTGTCATTACGGATGGACGCATAGTAACCCGTCTTGATGATCTCTATCTCAGAAAGGTAGTAATGGTCATTCTTCAGCTCGTAGGTATTATACAGCAGGAAGAATTGAACGGAGGAAAGTACCAGCAGGCTGACGATAGCGATGATCTTATGTGCGGTGGTAGTAAACTTCAACATTAGCAATTTTAGCAAAGCCGAAAGGGAAAGTTATTCGAAATTTGGCTCACAAAAAAAATATCTCACAGGGCGTTTAAGATCCGTTAACAATTCATTTAATGTTTGTTGACAACATACCGGAACTGCGGTAAATATCTTTATTTCGCCCTAAACTTAAAAAACCAGGCATGAAAAAAGTCTTACTGTTGCTACTGTTGCCCGCCGGCTTCTTAGGGAGGGTGCAAAGTCAAATGATCAACAAGGTGGTGGACCCGGTGGATTATGTCAATCCGCTGATGGGGACCCAGTCCACGGGAGGCCTCTCCAATGGCAATACCTTTCCATCCATCGCGCTGCCCTGGGGCATGAATTTCTGGACGCCCCAGACAGGCAATATGGGCGACGGCTGGCAATATACCTATACGGCCGAGAAGATCAAGGGTTTCAAGCAAACCCATCAGCCTTCTCCCTGGATGAATGACTACGGCGAATTTTCCATCATGCCTGTGACAGGCGAAATGCGTTTCACCGAGAATGACAGGCAGTCCTGGTTCTCCCATAAGGCCGAGGTCGTCAAGCCCTACTATTACAGCGTATACCTGGCGGATTATGATGTAACTACCGAAATCGCCCCGACGGAGCGGGCCGCCAGCTTCCGCTTCACCTTTGCCAAGACGGACAGCGCCTTCGTGGTGGTCGACGCCTATGACAAAGAGTCCTATATCAAAGTGATCCCTTCTGAAAATAAGATCATTGGCTATTCCACCCGCAACAGCGGAGGTGTGGCAAAGAACTTTAAGAACTATTTCGTCATCGTATTTGACCGACCATTCCTCGGGCAGCACACCTGGTCTGGCAAGCAATTGGCGGACTCGCTCGAATTGCATGATAAACATGTGGGCGCCATCGTCCAATTCAGCGCTCTCCAACGGGGATCCGTCGTCAACGCCCGGGTGGCTTCCTCCTTCATCAGCATCGAGCAGGCGGAGCAGAACCTGAAAGAGACAGATCATAGTACCCTGGAATCCGTGGCCACCAAAGGCCGGGACATCTGGAACAAGACCCTCAGCCGCATCCTCGTGGAAGGGGGAACCATCGACCAGGTGCGAACCTTTTATTCCTGTCTTTACCGGATGCTCTTCTTTCCCCTGAAGCTTTATGAAAAAGATGCTTCCGGCAGGATCGTCCATTACAGCCCCTACAATGGCAAGGTAGAAGCAGGATATTTATTTGCCGGCACCGGCTTCTGGGACACTTTCCGTGCGCTCTATCCTTTCCTGAACCTGGTATATCCTTCCGTCAATAAGGAAATGCAGGAGGGGTTGATCAATGATTACAAAGAAGGCGGCTGGCTGCCTGAATGGTCGAGCCCGGGTTACCGCAGCGTCATGGTGGGCAACAACTCCGCGTCTATCGTGGCCGATGCCTACCTGAAGGGATTAAGAGGATACGATATCCATACACTGTATGACGCACTCCTGAAGGATGCCAATAACGAAGGACCCATCCCTGCCGTAGGCCGCGATGGAGTGGCTTACTACAACAAGCTGGGCTATGTGCCCTATGACGTGAAGATCAACGAAAATGCGGCCCGGACATTGGAGTATGCCTATGATGACTTCACCATCTACAAGCTGGGTAAGGCACTGGGCCGCCCTGCAGAAGAGCTGAAGCTCTACGCACAGCGTTGCCAGAACTACAAAAATCTCTTCGACCCGGAGCACAAGCTGATGCGGGGTAAGAACCAGGACGGCAGCTTCCAGTCCCCGTTCAATCCCTTTAAATGGGGTGATGCATTCACCGAAGGGAATAGCTGGCATTACAGCTGGAGCGTATTCCATGACATCCAGGGATTAGTGGACCTGATGGGCGGACGCAAAACTTTCGTACAAATGCTGGACTCCGTCTTTATCATGCCGCCCACTTTTGACGACAGCTATTATGGCGGCGTGATCCATGAGATCAGGGAAATGCAGATCGCGGGTATGGGTCAATACGCACATGGCAACCAGCCTATCCAGCACATGATCTACCTGTACAACTATGCAGGCGAGCCATGGAAGACCCAGTACTGGGTGAGAGAGGCCATGCGCAAACTGTACAAGCCCACGCCCGATGGTTATTGCGGCGATGAGGACAACGGCCAGACCTCTGCCTGGTACGTTTTCTCGGCCCTGGGTTTTTATTCGGTGTGTCCCGGCACGGACCAGTATGTCCTGGGCACTCCTCTCTTCAAGAAGACAACCATCAACCTGGAAAATGGGAAATCCTTTGTCATCAGCGCACCTGCCAGCAGCGAAAAGAACCTGTATATACAAGGCGCAACCCTGAACGGGCAGCCCTATGGAAAGAACTGGATCTCCCACTTCGACATACAGAAGGGCGGCCGCATCGACCTGTCCATGAGCGCTGTTCCCAACAAAGTGCGGGGAACGGAGTCCAGCGCCTATCCCTACTCATTCTCGACAGATAAAGACAAACCCATAAAATAAAAATGAGCAACTTCTCCATCAGGACCTTCGCATTTATCCTATTAGTATGCACAGCTACCGGGGCCAGCGCCCAGCATCGACGTCATCATCAGCCCCATGTGCTGACAGGCGATTCGCTTACGTCGGGCAAGTATACCTTGATCTTTACCAGCAACGACCCCGGCTTTGATTCTTTGACACGCCGGAACATGATCAACGTTTTTTTTACGGTCTATCCACAGGAAGTGGAACGGTTTAATAAAAATTCGCTGACAAGGATCGTTTTCTTCATCGACACCGCCTATGAAGGCGTCGCGGCGACGGGCGGCGGCGTGGCCCGTTACAGCCCGGCGTACCTGAAAGCCCATGCACAGGACGTGGATGTCGTGACACATGAGGTAATGCACGTGGTGCAGGCGTACCGCAGCTATGAACCCGGCTGGCTGACGGAAGGGATCGCGGATTATGTGCGATATGTGTATGGCGTGAATAACAAGAACGGCGGCTGGAAGCTGCCTGATTACAAGGCAGGTCAGAGCTATCAGAATGCGTATCGTGTGACGGCGAGGTTCCTGCTGTGGGTGGAGAAACATAAATACAATAAGATCGTGGACGACATGGATAAAGCCATGCGGGAAGGGACCTATACACCGGAGCTGTGGGCAAAGCTGACGGGCAAAACGGTGGATGAACTGTGGAACGAATATGCGCAGAACCCTTCTCTCGAACTCTCTTATAAATAATTTAATTTAGTGCCTGTTCTTTTTTTTAACGACCCATTGCCTTGTCGCAATGGGTTTTTTATTTAAATCATCATTATGTTCCATCGGAATTTTGCTTTCTTAACGCTGATCTTCTTTTCAACTATCTCCCATGCACAGGTGGCCTACACGAACCTCGGGGGCCTGCATGCATTGCAGCAGCAATTTGTCGACCTGCGTTTTGGCATGTTCATCCACTTCAACATGCCTACGTTTGCCAACGCGGACTGGCCGGACCCGGACCTGCCCGCTGCTGCATTCAATCCCATGAAGCTGGATTGCAGCCAGTGGGCCCGTGCGGCCAAATCAGCCCACATGTCCTACGGATGCCTCACCACCAAGCACCACAGCGGCTTCTGCATCTGGGATACAAAGACAACGGATTACAACGTAATGCACAGCCCTTATAAAAAAGACGTGGTTCGTCAATATGTCGACGCCTTTCGCGCACAGGGCCTGAAGACGATGCTCTACTATTCCATCCTCGACACCCACCACAAACTTCGCCCGGGCTTCATCACCCGGCAGCATATCGAAATGATCAAGGCGCAGCTGACGGAGCTGCTGACGAATTACGGCGAGATCAGCGCTCTCATCATCGACGGATGGGATGCACCCTGGTCCCGCATATCTTACGACGACGTTCCTTTTGAAGAGATCTATACGCTGGTGAAAACCCTCCAGCCGAATTGCCTGTTGATGGACCTGAATTCCGCGAAATACCCGCCGGAAGCATTGTTCTACACTGACATTAAATCCTACGAGCAGGGAGCGGGCCAGCATATTGCCAAAGAAGGCAACCGCCTGCCGGCCTTATCCTGTCTACCGCTGAATTCCGCGTGGTTCTGGAAAACGGATTTTCCCAGCACCCCTGTGAAAGATCCGAAGATGCTCGTAAACGAAGACATCATTCCTTATAATAAAATATACGACAACTTCATCCTGAATGTAGCGCCCAACCGGGATGGCCTCATCGACGATAATGCCCTGACTGCGCTGGCGGAGATCGGCAGGCTATGGAAGAACGAAGGGCCTGTGGCCGCACTCCCGCCGTCGGACGCGCCCATTATCTCTTCGAACCTGGCGAAAAAGCAGCAGGCGGAGGCTTCCTGGAGCGATGACATGTGGATCATGGATTTTGGCACGGATGATAATTTCAATACTTCCTGGCAGTCCAACCCCCTGGTAAAAGCGCCCTGGTACCAGGTGAATTTTGAGAAGGAAAAGGCTTTCAATACAGTGGTGATCACCGAAGCAAGATCCAATATCAGCCGGTATCGCCTGGAATATTGGCAGAATGGCGGCTGGAAGCTTTTATTCGAAGGGGAAAACAAAGGCAGGGTGAAGATCCACCGGTTTGACCGCAAATGGGGCGGAAAAGTCCGGATCTCTGTTGAAAGTTCCGACACTGCGCCGGCGATAGCGGAGTTTGGCGTGTATGACGAGCGGAGGTAAGGTTACAGCTGCTTCAACCTTTGCAACCTGGCCTGTTCGACTTTATGGATAAATTCCTCTATCTGATCATCATCCATCTGGTCCGCCATGAACCGGAGGGAATGGCCGCCTTTGGAGCAGAAGGTCACCTGGTGTCCCCGGGTGCTGAGCCAGAGGCTGAGGAAGATACCACCAAGGATAAATCCTCCGTAAATGCTGGGTTTGGTTTCCGGGTTGCCAATGCTGAGGATACCCAGCATAAAAGAGAAGGCTGCGAGTACAAGATAAAAGACGTTGCTGATATTGGCATGCTCGATGGTGGAGATGTCTTCCAGGAAAATAGTGATCCGATAGGTCCTTCCCCATTTCCTGCTGGTCATGTGGATCCGCAGGTTGGTTAGAATGATCTTGTCATCATTAGATTTTACCAGCACCGATTCATTGGATAATAGGTTCATACGCGTCAGGCTTTTCTCAAATATCCGAAAAAAAATTAGCTTACGCGCTGGAGATTGGGTATCCGTCGCTGGAGATTGAGTATGTTGTGCTATTCCCGACAGCTATGGCTTTCTGTCGCTGTAGATTGGGTACGTTGCGCTACTCCCGACAGCTATGTGCCTTCCGTCGCTGTACATTGGGTACCATTGGGCATTTGTTCTCTGGTGAGCTGGAATTGCTATTGTGCCGTGGTGGCTGAATGCGCTGGCCCAATGATAAGGCTCCTCCAGGCCTAACCGAGCGAAGCGAAGGTTACGAGCGAGGAGTGACGGAGGGAAGCGAACGTCACGAACAAGGAAGAGCAAGGAACGCAGCTCTGACGAAGTTCTAGGGACGACGTTCCGACGAAGCTCTTGATCGGATGGCCGCGGATGGGGCGAGTGGGGATTGGACAAGCGGGGTGCGAATTAGCCTTTGGGGCGAGTTTGAAGGATTAAAGGTGGTGGATTGCCATTCCGGGGCCTTGAGGTCGACCCTACCGTGCAGGAGCCTTAATTTCGATGGTGGATTTTTTTGCTTCTGTTGAATTATGTATCGGTTGATGGAGCGTCGATGCTGACAGAAAGAGAAATTACAGCGACGGAACGGTTAGGGTCGCCGACCAAGCGGAGAGAAGGTCGCCGAAAGTGCGGAGAATCGAATAGAACTCTGAAAGCTACAAATCATGCATGATGGTATGATGGTGCCTTTTGTGATGCTTTAGCACCTGCTCTTTCTGCAATGTCCTCGTCAGCTGGTCGTGCTGTGGGACGAGCTTTATCCAGAGATGGAGCTTTTTCAGGGGATCGGAGTCCTGCAGGATGCTGGATTCCTTGTGATGGGTGAGGTGCAGCTGCTGTTTATGGACCAGCTCTTCCAGGGTTTTATCCAGTTTCGTCCTTTGGAAGATCGAGAGGGCGGTGTACCTTTCCCCCAGGTCGGTGTCCCGATAGATCGTGCTTTTTTCAAAATCGATATAATAAAAACCGTGGCCATCCTGTGACTGGGTCTGGCGGCTGCGGGGAACATCCCTCACCACCAGGATACCTTCTCTCTGCAGGTTGTTGACAAGCTTTTCCAGGGGGTCGCCTTCTTTTTGTTTGAGCAAGTGCCATTCGAGATTGGCAGTAATACGTAGTTGATGGTCTTTCTTTTGGAGCTGTACCTGATTTATTTCAAACTTCTTTTCGAGATAATCCAGGGCTGGCCGGCTGTCGAAGGCGCTGGCTTTGATAGGCGCGCCGATCCTTTTTCCCTCGTCGTCCAGCATGCGGTAGTACAGGCCCCGGTGCTGATACAGCTTGCTTTGCTCACTACCTCTGTCTGCCATAACGTTGTAGCGGCTTAGGATCGCGTTGAGGTGACCGATCGAAGTATAGGCGTATCTATCCAATACATGATGCAGCACATTTTCGATGCCGGTGCGGGTCGCACCCTGCCCGTATTGAAGTCGTTGTATGTGTTGCCGGGGCGCTTGACGCAGGTGCTGGGCTTCGGGCGTCAATTCCCTGACGGGAGTCAGGTGATGGATCTTTTCCAGTTGCTGGCAGACCTGCTTAAGGTGGTAAGGAGATCGGAGATCATTGCTGATGCGGGTACCGTCATGGCGGATATTAGAGGCCACGATGTGGAGGTGGGGATGGCCGGCGTCCAGGTGCCGGTAGACCAGGGCGGGCTGATCTGCAAAACCGATGTCTTTCAGGTACCGGGCGGCGATGAGCTTCATATCCCTGTCCGAGAGCTTATCCTGGGGATGGAAATTCAGGGTCATGTGGGCCGTGTTCTTATGAACGCGCTCGCTGCGCAGGGAGCGTTCGTGCAGGCGCTCCAGTTTCTGGCTCCATTGCAGCTTGTCCGCATCTTCCCAGTAGTTGAAAGCTGCGATGAACAGGGCTTTGCCCTGGGTGAGCTTGTGCTCGTTGTAATCCAGGGTGAGGCGCGGGCGGTGGGAGCTGTCTACATATGCGAACATTGTACATATATTTTTTGGATGATGGTGCGGGTCTCTCTTATTTCTTCCAGCAGCTGCGGACACGCTTTATCGGCGGCCTTGTCTTCTATAAGATCGAGCCGGGTCTTTAAATTGATGAGGCATTCCAGGAGGTCATCCTTTGACTGGTCCCGGATCTTCATCACGACGGGCTTGTTCGTCAATATTTTTTTGACGTATTCGGTCTGGCTTTGGCAGGCAGAGGATGCAATGAGCCGCTGAACCTTCTGGAACTCGGCTTCCGTCAGACGGATGGAGATGAACCTTTTCTTTTCCTTTTCATTCATGGTAAGGTTTGCACAGGAATGTGAGCTTGTGCAACGACGAAAATAAGACGGCGGGGAGCGTCAAAATAGTCCAAAATGAGACTTTTTTTCACGAGAAAATTTCGTAAATTCTTCCTGCGCCCACTGCAGTGTAGCTTCAGTGAATATACCCTGCCAGATCCAGGTTGGCATGGCTGACCCCATTTTCCATATCCTGGTACAGAATGCGAAGCAGGAGCTTATTATCCGGCTGGCGTATGCCCAGGTCCACCTCCACCACCCGGGCTGTGAGCTGATTGGCTTGTAAAGTTTTGTTCACATCGGTCTTTTCCAGTCGCCAGGTATAGCTGTTGGATAATCCGTAGGCGATGACAAAGGTCGTGTTCATATTCCGGGAAAACGGGATGGTGTCCCCTGCAAAGGTCAATGCCTGGTGCCCGACATCGAATTCCAGGTAGTTGAGAACACGCCCCTCGCCTTCTCCCTTGAAGCTGATCTTTCCATCCCGATGCAGGATAGTGATCTTTTGCGTGTCGACAATCTTCAAGGCGGGATGAAGCTTATCCATGTTCTTTATCCTGTCGTATTCCCCCCTTGTGATACCGAATTTTTCGTCATAAGGCAGGGGCTGACCCGCAACGGCATGGCTGCTGTATTCAGTGAACCAGTCTTTATTGGCGGCGACGGCATTGTTGAATCTCAGCAATATCCGGAGGACGTCAGGAGGAAAGTCGAATTCAGTTATTTCGAACCGGGCGTCCCCGGCCTGCAGGAGGGAGTCAATAAGGGTAAAAGCCTCGGATTGAGGTGATTGGGCGGCGACACGCAGCCCGGTCACCAGCAGGATGAGACAGAGAAGATTTTTCATTACATGGCAAGATTACGATTTTTCTCATTGCCGGAAAATCCTTAGATTTGCCGTCCAATTGCCTGATAGTATAATGGTAGTACGTCAGATTCTGGATCTGAATGTCGAGGTTCGAGCCCTTGTCAGGCAACTCCCCCAAAAACTTCGCGCCTGTTGCAGGAAAGCAATGCATCATTCAACACCTTGCTAATTATTTTCCTATGCAACCCAATTCGCTTCTTTCCTTTCAGAACCTGCAAATGGATATGCTCCAGGTGGGTATCATATGCGTTATTCTTTTTGTCTTTGGCTATTGGCTGGGCACCCTAAAAAGCAGAAGGCTGATGCGGAAAATGAGCAAAATGGAAAAAAAGATCATGGACCTGAACACTGAATTATTGTATGGTCCCCGTGCGGCGGATCGTTCATGACGAGGCAGCAAAAAAAATAGCCCCCGGTCTCCCAGGGACTATTTAGCTAATGAGCGCCGGACTTCGGCGCCTTTCAGCCCACTATCTTAAAGGACGGAAGAGCATCTTTGTGCTCTGCATCGGTAATCCGTCAATCATCAGCGAACAGATATATACGCCTGGCGGCATGAGGAAACCGTGGTTGAACAACACCTCATTCAACCCTTTTTTCAGCGGCACTTTCACCCTGCTGATCTGGCGGCCGTCAATGGAATTGATGGCAAGAAAAGTCCTGTCTGCAAAAAGATCGGTGCCGGATTGTATGGTGATCATCGTTGATTCGTCAAAGGGGTTGGGCTTGTTCGGCATCAGCTGGATCCCGTAATAATCGGGAGAGGGAGGGGCTGGCGCATTGCTGTCCGGCTGCAGGTACAGCGGCACCAGCTGGGTGGAAAGGATGTATTCCGTGGAGAACTGGCTTTCCGTGTTATGATTGTCCACTGCGGCGGCGCTGAGGTAAAACGTCGTATTAGTGCCATAAGGGACCCGGATGGTATCCACACTTTTGCCCGTGACGGTGTATACAGTATCCCAGTCGTTCGTAGCAGACCGGACTGCCACCCGATAGGCCGGGGCGCCCGCAGGCGTGAATTGTACCCGGAAGCGGTTGGCAGTGATGATGGCAGCATTTACGGTGATGGTGTCTGGCCCCAATGCCACCATGGCCATTGAATTACCATTGATCAGGGCATTCCTGGCCAGGTAATTTACATCCACATACAGCGAGTCTTCGATGCCGTCATTGTTCTTATCCAGGCCCAGGCTATCCCTGATATTATGCTGCCTGTCCTTATAAGTAGATCCATTGCTGCCATCCCCGTCCTCATAGGCCTGAGTAAAGCGGACAGCGGTATAATTCAAAGGGCTGAATGCCTGGTGGTCTCCTCCCCTGCCCGTCCTGTCCTCATTCTGCTGGATCTGGATATTCATCGGTACGGTGACAAGATTGCGCAGCTGTTCTTTGTACTCCAGCTTGACATAGCGCGCCCATTGTTTGTGAGGAGAGTTGAAGCTACCCAAAGAAAACACACGTATGTCGGTGCTGTCGATGGCGCCATAGCCGGGACATCCGGGAGCGGAAGCCGTATGACCGCAGAAAATGCCACCCGAAACGTCATTGTTATTGACGGCTTTTATGAGAATATTCTGTCCAGCGAGATAATTGGCCAGCGCTTTGGCGCCGATCAATCCCTGCTCTTCGCCCGTATTGACGGAGAAGACAATGGTATTCCTGAAAGTATACTTACTCATTACACGGGCCAGCTCCATTACAAGGGCCGTGCCCGTCGCATTGTCGCCAATACCGAAAGCATTCGTCGAAATACTGCAGAGACTGTCGTTACGGCTGTCGATATGCCCTTCCACAATGATCAGGGACTTATTGGTGGTCTGGCTGCCCGGCAATACGGCAATGACATCACTGTGTTTCGTGATCAGGCTGATGCTGCCCGGACATCCGACAGAGCTGTTGGCAGGAGCATAGTTGAACTGCAGGTAACCCGCCTGCAGACGATTGTCATGTGCTGCGCTGTACTCCCTGAATTTGCTGAGGACCCAGCGCCGGGCGGCTCCGATGCCCCTGGTGGAAGACGTCGTGTCGGAGAACATATTCCTGTTCTGAAAGCTTCTCAGCTTGAACAAAGTCGCCTTCAGCGAGTCCGGCGATATTTCGTTGAGCAATCCGGCGGAAATAATATCCGGATCTGTTATGACCGTGGCCGCCTGGTAGGCGGAAGGCGTGTATGTACCTTTCAGGACATTGGCCAGCACGGTACTTGACACCGAAGGGCTGGTCTGGGCAAACAGACCTCCTGCCTGCCAAAGCAGGAAAAAAATTACTGAAGGGGTTTTCATAAGGATCTGGATTTAAGGTTAATGACACCTCACTCCCACTGATCACTGATTTACCGATTGAAAGCTTTTTTGATAAATGTCTGATCCGGCAATACGATCTGCACGAAATACACTGACACCGGCAGGGACGCCAATCCCGTCAGCGGAAGGATATTTTGTCCTCTGACGCCGGAGAATGCTGCGCTCCGCAACTGCGAGCCCTTGCTGTCCACCAGCCGGATAGAAACTTTCCCGGCTGTCGCCAGGTTCAGCTTCACGTTGAGGACATCCCGGAAAGGATTCGGCGTCACTTCCACCACGGAACTGATGTCCGCGGTATTGATGAGCACGACACTGCTGTACGAAGCAGCCCCGGAAAGATCCATCACCTGCAGCCTGTAGTAATTGGTTGCGCCGGGTGTCGGTTGCTGGTCTACAAATGTATGATTGTCCGAGGCGCCCGTCGTGCCGCCGTCGACACGCCCGATGTTCACGAAATTCGCGCCATCAGAAGAACGCTGGATGATGAAGTAAACGCCATTGGTCTCATTAAAGCTGACCCAGCTGAGCACATTGCCATCATCACCGGGCTTACCGGCGAAGGATCCCAGGGTAGTGGCCAGTACCGTCGACATATCGATGGTATAGATGGCGGGTGAAGGGTCCTGCTTACCGGCAGCATCCACATAAGCATAGTAGAAAGAGGTGCTGGTGACGGTGATGGATGTGAATTTGATCGCCAGTTTCGTGGGGTCATAATTGGGGATGGTGGTGTTGTTGGTGACCAGCACGCCATTATAATACAGCTGTTCATTGGACGGTACCTGTGTGATCACGACTTTTTTGCCAGTGCCCAACGTACCATCCTCGGGGTCGGAGCCTTTCAGGGGACCCGGGCTGGCGATGGTGCCTGCACCATTGAGGGTCATCGTGCTATTCAGGATGGGCGTGGAAATGGTATAATGCTGGTCCACCGAGTTCGGCAACTGCTCGATACCAAAGTCAATACCCGTGATATTGGACTCCACTGAATTAAAGGATTGGTTCAGCGGAGAAGTATTTATCCATGTTGCAGGAATGGAGCCCATGGGAGCATTGTTCCCAACGATCCCGGCTACAGTGGAAATAACCACCTGCATACCCGTCGAATTGATCGGGCAATTCGGCAATGAGTAGGTGCCATTGGCGGCGACAGTCGTCGTAGACAGCACCTTGTTGGTGACGGGGTCGATCAGGCTGGCATAGAGGCTGCCTCCTGCATTGACTCCCACCTCGCCCGTAGTAAATATATTGGTAAAAGTACCGGCTGCACTATTGTTGGCGTCATCCCAGACCGTACCGGAAACACTGATACAGGCCAGCTTAAGTGTTTGGGTAGTGGTCAGCTCGACTCCCCAGGCCCAGGTATTGATAAGTCGGGCATTCCCGAAGTCATTGGTCTGGTCGTTGTCTGTGTTATTACCGGAGATATTGGGTGCCGGTCTTCTCATATTGGGATTGCCGCTGCCGCTCCAGGCATGGCCCGGGGCTTTTTGTCCTACGACAGAATTGTCCCATCCGGAATCGGTCAGGTTATAGTTATTGGCAAGAACGGCCGGTATTGTGTTAGCGTCTACCCTGTACAGCTGGGAATCGTCCCAGTACAAGGTAGTGTTGATGGCGCTCTGCGGCTGCACGCCGTCCACGCTGAACCCGTTGAGGTTGAGCTCCACATCATAGAAAGGGATATTGATACGGCCTTTCCTGAAATAGAAGGTAATCGGGAACGAGGTATTGGATGGCACTGACACTCCCAGGCCATTCAAGCCATTCCAGGGATAGTTGATAATACCTGGCGACTGGCTGATCAATTCTATAAAGCGGTCGGCTGAATTAGCCTGGTACCCTGCCACGCCATTCAGATCCAGGAGCAAATAATAGTCCCCGGGCTGCGGTGCATTGAAACGGATATTATAAGGCCCCGGCGGACAGCCGGAAATAGTCGGCGTCACCAGCTGAGGCGCTATGGGCAAGGGAGAAGTGATCCATATGGTCGCATCGGGCGAATTCAGGAATACGTTGTACCCTCCTCTCAGGTATGCACTGTCGAACTTCGGCAGCACGATGGACTTGCGGTCCACCAGCCAGTTGCCATTGTTGATCACGCCAAAGCTGTTGAAGGCAACGATATACGACAATGGCTGAAAGCCTGATGTAGGAAAATACACTTTTGCAACCACGGAATCAGGCGTATAGGTAAAGAACTGGGCGTTGGAAGAACCCAGTGGATCCTGGTAGTCATGATTCGAGGGGTTATAAACGGAGAATGCCCATTCATTACAATGGACACGACCGGGAAAACGGGTTGTTACACCGCCTACGGTTTGCGCCACCGTGAGGTCGAAGTATTTCGCCAGCATGGACTCGGCGATATTATGCGTTACGCCGCCATCCGAGCTTCGGTAAAATGTGACATAGTAGTCGCCATTCTGGGTAGGGGTAAATGTCAGCGGATTGTACCCTGTACTGGGAATGCCACCGATCTTGGGTCCCAGGAAAGCCGAGATCCAGGTGCTGATAAAACCATTCCCCGAGCTCGGCAGCAGCACCGTAGCGATCAGCACGCCATTCGCTGACGCATCCTGGTAAAAGATATTCATGTAGACATCACTATAGGTAGAGATGGTTCCGGAAGGAGCCAGTGTTTCCCAGTTGAACCCATAATACAAGGTCTCTTTGGTAAAATCCTTAATACGTATGTAAATGCGCTGGTCCACGGGGGCGCCATAATAGGAGCCTACATTACCCAGGGGAAACGTGGTGGTAGTGGAAACAATGAGCCCTGTTCCGTTGGTGCTGTTGGGCATTACTTCCCGGGTGCCTTCAGCCTGTACGGCCTGTATACCGGAAAGCAACAAGAGTACGGCGTAAAAAAGTTTCATAAGTATGGATTAAGGTACGAATCCCGGAGATCTTACCCGTTCATACGAATGAGGGATCAGAGGGATCAATAATTCAACCCGAAAACTAGACAATATCCGGTGTACGTCCAAACCCGGAAAATCGTAATAACAGGAATGCGCCCATATAGGACATATTTACGGCATTATTTAGATGGTTAATAACCATTTATACATACCACATTTACTCACTTACTCGTAGTTTTACGAGTAAGAAATTTTCCACATTTAGGGTGATTTTAGACCGCTTGTACGGGTTTACACCGATCCGTTAGACTCCCGAAATGCCCACTAAGTGGTATTGCCGTGAAGACCCCTAATACCTATCTTTCGATCAAATAGAAGCCTGGAGCTTCCGGATGCAGGTGGTCAGGCCCTTCCGCCAGTCGGGCACTTCAATACCATAGGTTTTCTTGATCAGACTTTTGTCCAGTAAAGAATAATGAGGCCTTTTGGCAGGGGTGGGATACTGTGCTGTGGCGATGGGGTTCACCGGGCAGGGGCTGCCGATAAGCTCCTTAATGGCCAGGGCGAATTCATACCAGCTGATCTGTCCCTCGTTGCTGTAGTGGTAGATACCCGGCACAAAACGGGGGGCGGTGACGATCTTCAAAATAGTGTCCGCCAGGTCCGCGGCATAGGTGGGAGAGCCTATCTGATCATCGATCACGGTGAGCGAAGGCTTTTCCTTCATCAGCCGGATCATGGTCTTGACGAAATTGTGTCCGAACTCCGAGTAGACCCAGGCGGTGCGGATGACCACCGTATCCGGGTTATTTTGCAATGCCAGCTGTTCGCCTTTCAGCTTGCTGGCGCCATATACGTTGATGGGCCCGGTAGGATCGGACTCTTTCAGGGGGATGGCGGATTCCCCGTCAAATACATAATCCGTGGAAATATGGATCATTTTTGCTCCGACCGTCTTACAGGCGGCAGCCATGGCGCCCACGGCATCCCCGTTGATGACAAATGCCAGCTCCGTCTCTGTTTCGGCCTTGTCCACGGCAGTATAAGCCCCGCAGCTGATGCACCAGGAGGGATGCACCTCTTCCACCACTGAGCGTACCATTTCAGGCTGATCCAGCGGCATTTCATCCTTATCTACAAATACAAATTCAAACTGGGGATATGCTTTGCCGGCCACCTGCAGTTCGCTGCCAAGCTGGCCACCTGCTCCGGTGACGAGTATTTTCTCTTTTGCCATGGGACGCCTTAGAATTTAAAATTATTCCTGCACTCCGCAAAAAGGGGCAGGTCCTTGTCTTTCGAAGATACAATGGCTTTGTCCAACGGCAGCTGCCAGTCGATGTTCAGCTGCGGATCGTCGAATCGGATGCCTCCTTCGCTGGCCTTGTCGTACAGGCCATCACATTTATAGGACACTTCGGCCGTATCGCTCAGCACAGAAAAACCATGGGCAAAGCCCCGGGGTACCAGCAATTGCCTTTTATTGTCCGCCGACAGCTCGACACTTACATATTTACCAAAGGTTGGCGACCCCTGCCGGATATCCACCGCAACATCCAGGATCCTTCCCTGCAGCACCCGGACAAGCTTCGTCTGTGGATGTGGGTCCAGCTGGTAGTGCAGCCCGCGGATCACGCCGAATTTCGAGAAAGATTGATTGTCCTGCACGAACCGGTTGGTAATGCCTTCTTTATGAAAAGTCTGCTCATTATAAGTTTCAAAGAAATGTCCTCTGTCATCCTTGTACACGGCAGGTTCGAAAATCAATACGCCCTGGATCTCGGTGGTTACAAACGGCATCTTATCTCTTGTTGTATTGTTCGTTGTAGTATTTCTGATAGTCTCCGGATGTGACGGCTTTCACCCAGTCCTGGTTTTGCAGATACCAGTCCACCGTCTTTTCCAGCCCTTCTTCGAATTGCAGAGAAGGGGTCCAGCCCAGCTCTTTATTTAGCTTTGTAGCATCGATGGCATAACGGAGATCGTGTCCCGGCCGGTCTTTCACATACGTGATCAATTTGGCTGACTCACCGGCGGGCCTGTTCAGCTTTCTATCCATGATACCGCACAGCAGGTGTACGATGTCGATGTTCTTCCATTCGTTGAAGCCACCGATGTTATATGTTTCACCTTTCTTTCCCTGGTGAAAAATGGTATCGATGGCGCGGGCATGGTCTTCTACATACAGCCAGTCACGAACATTCTCACCCTTGCCGTATACGGGCAGGGGTCGGCTGTTCAGGATGTTGTTGATCATCAGGGGGATGAGCTTCTCGGGAAAATGATGGGATCCGTAGTTGTTGCTGCAGTTGGACAGCACTACAGGCAGGCCATAGGTATGGTGCCAGGCCATCACAAAATGGTCCGAGGATGCTTTGCTGGCAGAATACGGCGACCGTGGATCATAAGGCGTCTCTTCCGTAAAGAAGCCTTCCTTTCCCAGCGAACCGTACACTTCATCCGTGGATACATGATAAAACAATTTATCATCCAATGCCCCTTTCCACTTGGTATATGCTACATTCAGCAGGTTGGCCGTCCCCAGCACATTGGTCTTCACGAACGCCAGCGGGTCCAGGATACTGCGATCCACGTGGCTTTCGGCCGCCAGGTGAATGACGGCATCGAATGTATAGGCATCGAACAGCTCCTTCATGCGTGCTTCGTCCGTAATATCCCCCTTTTCGAACTTGTAGTTGGGCAAAGACTCCACATCCTGCAGGTTAGCCAGGTTGCCGGCATAGGTAAGCGCATCCAGATTGACGATGAGGTACCCGGGATATTTTTTTACAAATAATCTTACCACATGGGAACCAATAAACCCGGCGCCGCCGGTGATCATGATCTTTTTAGTGAAGTTGGCCATTATAAGCTCCAGTATTTTCTATTTGTTATCTTATTCTTATAAATCCCCCTCAGGTCGGCAACCAGCGCGCCTTCCCGGGTGATGGACGTGAAATAAGCATCGTCCAGTCCCACATAGGGTGCATGGGGTACGGTGACGATCACGGCGTCATAGTTACCCGCCCCCTTCCGAACAAGTTTCAGGCCATATTCTTCATGGACCTCATCTTCCATGGCATAAGGGTCTTCCACATCTACGATAATATTGAAAGAAAGCAGCTCTTTTACGGTGTCCACGATCTTGGAATTGCGGATATCGCTCACGTTCTCCTTAAAAGTCACTCCCTTCACCAGCACCCTGGGTTCATTGGAAATGCGCAGGACATGCTTGATGATCTTGCGGGCCACGTATTTGGCCATATCATCATTGATATAGCGGGAGGACGAAATGACCTTGGATTCATAACCCAGGGCAGCGGCCTTGTGCGTAAGATAGTAGGGATCAACGCCTATACAATGTCCGCCCACCAGACCCGGGAAAAAACGCAGGAAGTTCCACTTGGTGCCTGCAGCGGCAATGACATCGTAGGTATTGATACCCATCCTGTCGAAGATCAGGGACAGCTCATTCATCAGGGCTATATTCAGATCGCGCTGGGTATTTTCCACGATCTTGCTGGCTTCCGCCACTTTGATGGACGGGGCGCGGTGAACGCCGGCATCCACCACCAGCTCATACGTCTTCGCTATCTGTTCCAGGGAGCCCTGGTCATTGCCGGACACCACCTTGACGATGGTACGAAGGGTATTCTTCTTGTCTCCGGGGTTGATCCGCTCAGGCGAATAACCCAGGTAAAAATCCTCACCCATCTTCAGCCGGGAGGTCTTTTCCAGCACAGGCAGGCAGTCCTCTTCGGTGCAGCCGGGATAAGTTGTGGATTCATAGACCACATAATCCCCGGGTTTCAGGACCTTTCCCACCGTTTCTGAGGCGCCCAGCAAGGGTTTCAGGTCAGGAACATTGTATTTATCGACGGGGGTTGGCACAGCCACGATAAAAAAGCTGGCCTCCTTCAGCACCGACAGGTCGTCCGTGAAGACGATGTTGCGGCCCTGAAATTCTCCGGTCTCCACTTCTTTGGAGGGGTCGATCCCCTCACGCATCATCTGGATGCGCTTTTTATTGATATCAAATCCGATGACTGAGATCTTTTTTGCAAATTCCAGGGCTATGGGCAGGCCTACATAACCAAGGCCGATGACGGCCAGCTTAGCTTTCCCGCCCGTCAGTTCGTCATATATTCTTTCGTTCTTCATTTGGATCTGGCTTTTTGGATCAGGCTTTTTTCGCAAATTCCTTCGGCTGTTTATTCCATTCTTCGGGAGGCAGGGATTTAAAATAATCGTAGGTGATCTTCAATCCAACCTTACGTTCCACCTTCGGCTCCCAGCCAAGGATCTCTTTTGCTTTGGTAATGTCGGGCCGGCGCTGCTTCGGATCGTCCACAGGCAGCGGTTTATAAGTGATCTTTTGTTTGGTGCCCGTGAGTGCGATGACCTCTTCCGCGAATTGCTTCAGGGTGATCTCGGAAGGATTGCCGATATTGACAGGGAGATGATAGTCGCTGAGCAGGAGGCGATAGATACCTTCCACCAGGTCATCCACATAGCAGAAAGAACGGGTCTGGCTGCCATCCCCAAAGACCGTCAGGTCTTCGCCACGGAGGGCTTGCCCGATAAAGGCGGGCAATGCACGACCGTCATTCAGCCTCATACGCGGACCATAGGTATTGAAGATCCGTACAATGCGGGTCTCCACGCCATGGAAATTATGATAAGCCATGGTGATGGCTTCCTGGAAACGCTTGGCCTCGTCGTATACACCGCGGGGACCTACCGGGTTGACATTGCCCCAGTATTCTTCCGGTTGGGGGTGCACCAGCGGATCACCATAGATCTCTGATGTTGAGGCTACAAGGATCCTCGCCTTTTTGGACTTGGCCAGACCCAGGCAGTTGTGGGTGCCAAGGCTGCCGACCTTCAGGGTCTGGATGGGGATCTTCAGATAGTCGATAGGGCTGGCGGGGCTGGCGAAGTGGAGGATATAAGCCAGCTCACCCGGTACGTGGATGAATTTGCTGACGTCATGATGGTAGAATTCGAAATCCTCCAGCTTGAAAAGGTGCTCTATATTTTTCATGTCCCCCGTGATGAGATTGTCCATCCCGATGACATGGTATCCTTCCTTTATGAAGCGATCGCATAAGTGGGAGCCTAAAAAACCGGCGGCCCCTGTGATAAGTACTCTTTTTTTGGCCATTGTGTTTGGGTTGTTTTAGGATTTTTTTCCAGTAGCGTTAGAGGGTGCGCGGCCTACGCTTTCATAATAGAATCCCAGCTCCCTGATAGCTGCGATGTCGAAAAGATTGCGGCCGTCGAAGATCACTTTGCTCTTCAGTGTGGTGACGATCTTCAGGAAGTTGGGGGTCCGGAATTCATTCCATTCGGTGGCAATGATCAGCGCGTCGGCGCCTTCAAGGGCTTCATACTGGCTCTCCGCATACTTCACTTTATCTCCTATCAGTTGTTTGACATTGTTCATGGCCTCCGGATCAAATACGGTGACGGTCGCGCCTTCCGCAACGAGGGCATCGATCATATAAAGAGCCGGCGCTTCGCGGATGTCGTCAGTATTGGGCTTGAAGGCCAGCCCCCAAAGAGCGAAATGCTTGCCTTTCAGGTTGCCCGAAAAGTATTTCTTCACTTTGGGCATCAGGTGCAGCTTCTGCTTCTCATTGACATCCATAACGGCGTTGAGGATACGGAAATCGTAGCTCACTTCCTGGGAAGACTTCACGAGGGCCTGTACGTCCTTGGGGAAGCAGCTGCCGCCATAGCCGATGCCGGGGAAAAGAAAACGCTTGCCGATCCGCTCATCGCTGCCGATGCCGCGCCTTACCATATCGACGTCAGCGCCCAGCTTTTCACACAGCAGTGCCACTTCGTTCATAAAGGTGATCTTGGTGGCCAGGAATGAGTTGGCCGCATATTTCGTCAGCTCGGCGGAGCGCTCGTCCATGAAAATAATGGGGTTGCCCTGGCGGACGAAAGGATTGTACAGGTCGTTCATGACCTTACGGGCACGTTCGGAAGAAGTGCCGATGACTACCCTGTCCGGCTTCATGAAATCGTCTACAGCTACCCCTTCCCGAAGGAACTCGGGATTGGATACCACATCGAATTCACCTTTATAGTTCTTTGAGATGGCGGCATGCACCTTTTCGGCTGTTCCGACGGGAACGGTGCTCTTATCGACGACGACCTTGTAATCCTTCAGGATCTTGCCAAGGCTGTCGGAAACGCCCAAAATATATTTCAGGTCGGCGGAGCCGTCTTCACCGGGAGGGGTGGGCAGCGCCAGGAAGATGATCTGGGCGTCTTTTATGCCGTCTTCGAGGCTGGTGGTAAACTTAAGCCGTTCTTCTTTCAGGTTGCGAAGGAAGAGCTTCTCCAGGCCAGGCTCATAAATGGTGATCTGACCATTGGATAGTTTTTTTACTTTACCCGCGTCGATATCAACGCAGATGACATCATTGCCTGTTTCCGCGAAACAGGTTCCGGTGACCAGTCCTACATAGCCGGTGCCTACAACAGCAATTTTCATAAAAGACTAATTTTTAAAATTTGTTTAGGTTAAGGTCGCTTTATTTATCGATGTACTCCTTCACCGAAGCGGTGATGTACTGTAACTGCTCTTTATCCAGCTCTGTATGCATGGGCAGGGAGATGACCCTTTCCGTCAGCCAATCGGTGACGGGCAGGGACCAATCGCCTCCGCCAAAGGCGGCAAACATCTTTTGACGATGGGCGGGTACGGGATAGTAGATCATTGACGGGATGTTCTTTCCAGCCAGGTATTCATTCAGCCCATTGCGGTCAACTCCTTCCAGGACAAGCGTATACTGGTGAAAAACGTGATGGCTGTAAGAAGCCCGGTAAGGCGTCGTGATCTTCGGGTGCGCTGAAAAGGCGGCGTCATAAAAATCTGCGGCGCTGCGCCTGGCGGCGATATATGCATCCAGGCTCTTCAGCTTGACATTCAGCACGGCCGCCTGTATGGAGTCGAGCCGGCTGTTGCAGCCTACAAGGTCGTGATAATAACGCCGGCTTTGCCCGTGGTTTGCAATCATTTTCAACCGGCTAGCTAACGTGTCATCATCTGTAAATATTGCTCCGCCATCGCCGTAGCAGCCCAAATTTTTTGAAGGGAAGAACGAGGTGGTGCCGATGGTACCGATGGAGCCTGTTTTTTGGGTCCTGCCATCCGAAAAGGTATAGTCACTGCCGATGGCCTGTGCATTGTCTTCGATGACATACAGTTTATGTCGGGCGGCAATGTCCATGATCTCCTCCATCGGAGCAGCTTGTCCGTACAGGTGCACCGGGACAATGGCCCTGGTCCTGGGCGTAATGGCTTTTTCAATGGCGGCCGGGTCGATGCAGAAGGTCTTCGGGTCCACCTCCACGAACACTGGTTTAAGCCTTAACAGGGCGACTACTTCCGTGGTAGCGACATAGGTGAAAGAGGGGGTGATCACTTCGTCACCCGGCTGGAGGTCCAGGGCCATCATGGCGATCTGGAGGGCATCGGTGCCGTTGGCGCAGGGAATGACGTGTTTGGAGCCGGTGTACGCAGACAGGGCCGTCGCAAAATCAGAGACGGCCTTACCCTGGATAAATGCGGCGTTGTCTATTACCTCCTGAATGGCCGAATCCACCTCCTTCTTTATCTTAACGTATTGCTGCTTCAGGTCTACCATTTGAATCGGCCGCATGTTCATACTATGTCTTGTTGTTTTACCAGGTTTTAACCGGGCACAAACCTACTGCAAAATTGTGACTTATTCAAGCTGCAAGCTTCAAGCTACAAGCTGCAAGCCGGACATTTATAAATTGTTATCTTCGTACGAGTGAGTATTATCTTCTATCATGTTTTTTTATGGGCCTACCGCCTGGGTATTGGGCTGATAGCCCCCTGGAACAAGAAGGCAAAGAGCTGGCTGGAAGGCAGAAAGGGCCTTTTTGACAGGATGGCAGCCGAGCTTGGGGCTGACAGCTCGCAGCTTGCCGCTGAAAAATACCCAGTTATATGGATGCATTGTGCGTCGCTGGGGGAATTCGAACAGGGCAGACCGGTGCTGGAGCGCCTCCGGGCTACGTCGCCGGAGAGCAAGGTCGTCATCAGCTTTTTCTCTCCTTCGGGATATAAGGCGCGTAAAGACTACAAGGGGGCCGATCATATATTTTACCTGCCCCTGGATTCACGTCAGCATGCCCGCCGGTTCATCGACCTGGTGAAGCCCACCCTGGTGATCTGGATAAAATATGATTACTGGTATTATTTCCTGGTGGAGCTGAGGAAAAGGAAGATCCCTACCCTACTGGTGTCAGGCATCTTCCGTGCGGATCAGCCCTTTTTCAAGTGGTGGGGCAGGCTGCACCGCTATATGCTGGAATGCTTTACCCATCTCTTCGTGCAGACGGAAGCCTCCCGGAAATTGCTGGCGACCATTGGGTTCACCGGGAACGTCAGCGTCAGTGGGGATACCCGTTTCGACAGGGTGATCGAGATTGCCGAAAGCCGGGAATCGCTGCCGGCCATCGAAGCTTTCTGCGGCGATGCGACCGTGGTCGTCGCCGGCAGCACCTGGGAGGAGGACGAGGAGGAGCTGGACCATTATGCCAATACACATCCGGATATCCGATTTGTCATTGCACCCCATGAGATCGAAGAGGGGCGGCTGAAAGAGGTGGAGCAGCTGTTCCGGAACAAGATCCGCTATTCAGAATTAGCTGCAAGCCGGGGAACGGGGGAAGCGGCGAGCCAGGGGTTCAAAGGTTTGCGTCCGGGCCAGCCGGCGCCGAATGTATTGATCATCGATAATATCGGGATGCTATCCCGGCTGTACCAATATGCCACTGTTGCTTATGTCGGCGGTGGATTCGGGGACGATGGGGTGCACAACGTGCTGGAAGCTGCCGTCTATGGCCGTCCGGTGGTCTTCGGACCTGTGATCGAGAAATACATCGAGGCGGTGGAGCTGACGGAACTGGGCGGTGGTATTGTCATCGACAGTGCGCTGGAAGCGGAGTCTGTATTCCACCGGCTGCTAAACAATGAAGAAGAATACCGGCAGGCCTGTGAGGCATCCCGGGACTATGTATATGGTAAAAAAGGAGCGACGGACCGGATCGTCCGTTATATTCAGGAAAATCGTCTTTTGACCAGCTGATAGAAATGCTTCACCGTTTCCCGGGTCTCATCCCATCCCAGCTTAACTTTCAGTTCCCGCTCCATCCAGTATTCTGCCTCGGGCAGGATGCGGAAGCCGTTGATGGTCTTCAGACTGCGTTCGTACATCACTTCGTCCCCCCGGAAGAGCTGGCTGATGAATACAAAGCGGTCGTTGACGCCGATGGCCTTTTTCAGGTCCCGTACGGGCGTGTCGTTGAGGGCTGATTTGAGCTCCAGCCTGTCTGTTCTCAGCTTGTCATTCAGCGACGAGCCATTGTTGCCAATTACATCGTTAAGCTCGCGGGGCTGCTTTTGCTGCTGGGCCAGTAAGGTAGGGATCTCGGCCAGCGGATCGTAGGGCCAGGGGCCTTTTTCCGGGTCTTTAGCGGCGGGGCGGGGCGGGTTACCCGGATCAGGGGCCAGCCGGACCTCGGGAGCCGGCGGAGGCGGAACATTGACCACAGGGGGGGCCGCCACGCTGGCGGCTGCTCCTGCTCCAACAGCTGCCGTCCTTACTTCCTGCATGGCAGCATGCCCGGAATATATTTTCATGGAGGATGGCATCATAACCGCTACTTTTGCCGATCCCTTGCTGACAGCTGCCTGGGTTGACAAGAGGGCAAGCTCGGCTTCCAGGAGCCGGATGGTCTGGAGCATTTGAGAGGGGTCTACCTTCCTATCATGCTGCTCTTGTAACTGGTTAATAAGTTGTTGTAGTCTTTCCATGGTACAATGGGGAGCCTTTTCGGGTTAGTAAATGCGATCCACCGTGGTAATCACTATAAAGTTATAACAAATTCCGAACCTAATTTTATGCGCTTATGTTCATTGAACCTCATATTAAAGGCGAGAGACGTGGCTGGATAGAGGTAATTTGCGGATCCATGTTCTCGGGAAAGACCGAGGAGTTGATACGGAGACTGAAGCGGGCGAAGATCGCCCATCTGAAAGTTGAGATCTTCAAGCCTGCCATGGATACCCGCTACCACGAGCAAAACATCGTTTCGCATGATGAAACCGCCATTCAATCCACACCTATCGACAATTCTCAAACGATACTCTTGCTGGCAAATGAGGTCGACGTCATCGGCATCGACGAAGCCCAGTTCTTCGATGACCAGTTACCTGAAGTCTGCGACCAGCTGGCCTTTCGCGGTATCCGTGTCATCATTGCAGGACTGGATATGGACTACTCCGCCAAACCTTTCGGACAAATGCCTTACCTGCTTGCCAAAGCAGAATATATAACCAAGTTGCATGCCATTTGTGTAAAATGTGGAAACATTGCCAACTATTCCTACCGTAAGAAAACCACCGGCGGGCAAATTATGCTGGGAGAAATGGATATTTACGAACCCCGTTGCAGAAATTGCTACTATGGTCCGGAATGCTGAAATTGTCGCATGTAGGAGGTGAAAAAATGCTGCGGGATAAAATTTATAAAAATGTTAAAATTGTTGCCGATGGGGGGATCCACCCGCTATATATGGTCGCTTTTTAAGAAGGATCTTCTGCTGGAGGTCCGTCAACAGTATACTTTTTACGGTGTGCTCTTATATGTCGCTTCCACCATATTTGTATTATATCTTTCCATGGGTGAACCCGAAGGCGCCGTCTGGAAAGGGTTGTTCTGGATGATCCAGCTGTTCATCTGCGTAAATGCGGTGGCCAAAAGTTTTCTGCAGGAGGGACGCGGTCGTTTGCTGTATTTTTACTCAATAGCCGGCGCGAGGGATTTTATTCTTTCCAAATTGTTGTTCAATGCCCTACTCATGCTGTTGATGAGCCTGGTCAGTCTCTTTCTGTTCACGCTGATGCTGGGTAACCCCCTGGCTCATCCTATATCGTTCCTGTTGCTCAGTGGCCTGGGAGGGGTAAGCCTTAGCCTGGTCTTCACCTTTCTGGCGGCGATCGCTGCACGCGCGCAGCAAAGCGCTGCCCTGATGGCTATCCTGGGCTTCCCGCTGATCATTCCACAGCTGATGTTGTTGAATAAAGCGTCGACCATTGCTTTTGAAGATGTCGTGCAGGGCGGCCTGGGCAGTATGCTGGCCCTGATCGCGGGACTGGACCTGATGATCGTTGCGCTCGCCATTATTCTTTTCCCTTTTCTTTGGAAGGATTGAAGCTTAGTCAGTAGTTATTTAGATTTTCTATTGCCCTGGCGGGAGAATACCACTGCTTCATTTAATTTTCACGATTGGGAAAGCCGTTTGCGGAATATGCTGGCGCTTTCCCCTAATTTTGCTGATCCAAACCGGGGGTTGTGCCTATTTACATTGATTAACAACGAGTTTGCACAGATCAACCCCTAATAAGAATGTGATATGCTTCGACAGAATTGGTGGAAAATATTATGCGTTATACTACTTATCTACACTTTTGTAGCCGGATTTTTAGGCCCGGTGCCCGCCAAGCCCATCCTTAACGAGACGATCCGGAACTACTATTTTCATATAGCCATGTGGTTCTGTATGATGATCCTTTTCATCACTTCCCTGGTCTATTCCATCAAATACCTGCGCACCAACAATCATATATTCGACATTTACGCGTTAGAGTATGCCAAAACCGGTATTGTGTATGGCGTCCTGGGGTTGACCACCGGCTCTGTCTGGGCCGGCTTTACCTGGAATGCTTTCTGGAGCAATGATCCCAAGCAGCTGGGAGCCGTCGTTGCCTTGCTGATCTACCTGGCATACCTGGTATTACGGAACTCCATGACCGATGTGGACAAGCGGGCAAGGATCGGCGCCGTATATAACATATTCGCCTTTGCCATGCTGTTCCCTACGATCTGGATCATACCCCGTCTGGTGGATAGCCTTCACCCGGGGGGATCGGGAAATCCGGCCATCAACGCAGATGTCCATATACGTATGGTTTTCTGGCCGGGAGCCTTGCCGGGATGGGCCTTGCTGGGTGTGTGGATCACTACCTTACGTATCCGCCTGCAAATGTTGTCAGAACAGCGTCTTCATTGAAAACTCTATTTGAAAAGAATATATTCAAGCGATGTATAAAAAAGTTTGCGCTCTCCTGTTGCTTTTATCTTTTTGGGTCGCCAGATCGGTAGTATTTGCGCAGGATAGCACCGGCCAGCTAAAGGTTGTCGATAGCGCTGCAGCACAAAGAGTGGAAATGGCCGACCAGTTGCGGGCCAGTGGAAAGATCTATGTAGTGGTCGCCGTGGTGTTGGTGATCCTGCTGGGCCTGATCGGCTATGTTGTCCGGCTGGACCGGAAGATCACCCGGCTGGAAAAAGAAGTAAGCACGGATAAAAAATAAAAACGATAAATCCATATGTTATGGCGGCACAAATCGAGTACAAATTCTTTGAAGCAGTAGAAAAAAGTTTTGACAAGGCGGCAAAGCATACCTCCTGGGATCCCGGCATCCTGGAACAGATCAAACAATGCAATGCCGTATACCGGATGTTCTTCCCCGTAAAGATCGGCGATAAGATAGAAGTGATCAAAGCTTATCGTGTTCAGCATTCCCATCACAAAACACCCTGTAAAGGCGGGATCCGTTTTGCCCTTTCGGTCAACCTGGATGAGGTGATGGCCCTGGCGGCCCTCATGACCTTCAAATGCGCCATCGTGAATGTACCTTTTGGCGGCGCAAAAGGCGGGATCACCATCGACCCGAAGAAATATACACCCTACGAGCTGGAAAAGATCACCCGTCGCTATACGTCCGAGCTGATCAAAAAGAACTTCATCGGCCCGGGCACGGACGTACCCGCGCCGGACTACGGAACGGGCGAGCGTGAAATGGCCTGGATCCTGGACACCTATATGAGCATGCGCCCCGGCGAGATCGACGCGCTTGGCTGCGTCACAGGCAAGCCTGTCTCACAAGGCGGGGTACGCGGACGCCGGGAAGCCACCGGCCTGGGCGTGTTCTATGGCATCCGCGAGGTCTGCAACATGGAGGATGTGATGAGCCGCCTCAAGCTAAAACCCGGCATCGAAGGAAAGACCGTTGTCGTCCAGGGAATGGGTAATGTGGGCTATCATGCAGCTAAGTTCTTCCGCGAAGGCGGCGCCAAGGTCATCGCGCTCGCCGAATTTGAAGGCGCCATCACCAATCCGGCAGGCCTCAACGAAGAAGAAGTATTTCAACATAGGAAGAAGACAGGCAGCATCCTGAACTTTCCCGGCGCCACGAATATCCCTAACTCCGGGGATGCGCTGGAGCTGGAATGCGATATCCTCATACCCGCCGCATTGGAGAATGTCATCAATGGGAAGAACGCTCCGAACGTAAAAGCCAGGATCATCGGCGAAGCCGCCAACGGTCCCCTCACACCGGAGGCGGATGAGATCTTCATCAAGAAAGGCACCCTCGTGGTACCCGACATGTACCTGAATGCGGGAGGTGTCACCGTCAGCTATTTCGAATGGCTGAAAAACCTTAGCCACGTGCGTTATGGCCGCATGGAAAAGCGCTTTACCGAGAATATGAATACCCATATCCTGGGTCAGATAGAAGGCCTCACGGGCAAGAAAGTGTCGCCTGCGGAAAAAGAATTTATCCTGCATGGCGCCGATGAGGTGGACCTGGTGTACAGCGGTCTTGAAGAGACGATGATCGCCGCCACGCGGGAGATCATGACGGCCTGGAAGAGCATGCCGGATATCCCCGATATGCGGACAGCGGCTTATGTGGTGGCTATTAATAAGGTGGGCACCAGCTATGCGGAATTGGGGATCTTTCCGTAAAGATTTTAAGAAAAAGCCGTCCGCCAGCTGGCGGACGGCTTTTTTGTGCAGTTTATTTTATGGACAACACCCATCGCTTCAGTAACCGCGTAGACAACTACGTTAAATACCGCCCCGGCTATCCTGCGGCGGTGCTGGACCTTCTTTCCGAAACCACCGGATTTTCCCCCACCTGGAAAGTCGCCGACATCGGCTCCGGCACCGGTATTTCCACCACCCTCTTTCTGGACAATGGCAATACCGTATATGCAGTGGAACCCAACGATGCCATGCGTGAAAAAGCAGCAGCGCTCCTGGGCAGCCATCCGGGATTCATCAGCATCAACGGAACAGCAGAGCATACAGGGTTGGCGGCATCCAGCGCAGACCTCGTCATTGCCAGTCAGGCCTTTCATTGGTTCGAACCAGTAGCCGCCAGGAAGGAGTTTCGGCGGATAGCCAGACCCGGTGGCTCCCTCGCCCTTATGTGGAATGAGCGTCAGGTGGATTCGGGATTCGAAAAAGCATATGAAGGCTTGCTGCGGGAATTTGGAACGGACTATGCCCAGGTGAACCATTCTAATATCACCCTGAAGGAGATCGAGGTTTTTTTCGAGCCGATGCCCTTTCAGCTGAAGGTGACCGGGAATAGGCAGACCTTCGATTGGGAAAGATTACAAGGCCGCCTGCTCTCCTCCTCCTACATACCAATTGAAGAAAATGACATATATAAAAAAATGATGGAGCAACTCCGGCAGATCTTCGTCACCTGGCAAAAGGATGGCGTGGTCCATTTCGACTATCAAACGAAAATATACATTGCGCGCAATTGAACCGACGAACCTATGGTTCGTATGGCCATAGTTCCTTAAATTGTAATCCAAACAGTTGCCTTTATGCCCTCTCTGCAAAAATTAACCTTTTGCCTTACCATTCTTTCCTTGTCCCTGTGCACTTCTGGCCAGCGCGCAGGCAAGGTGATCGAACAGAAGATCATCAGCAGCGCCATTCTTGGGAAGAATGTAAATTATACGATCTACCTGCCCCCGGACTATGAAACCTCGGAAAGGAGCTACCCCGTTGTCTATCTCCTCCATGGCTACACGGACGACAATACGGGCTGGCTGCAATTCGGGGAGATCGACCGGTATGCGGACAAGGCCATTGCCGAAGGCACCATCCCTCCCATGATCATCGTCATGCCCAACGGGGACTCCAGCTGGTACATCAATTCCTTTGACGGCAAGGAGAAGTATGAGGACTTCTTTATCAAAGAATTTATGCCTGCCATCGAAAAGAGTTACCGGATCAAGGCAGAAAAGCATTACCGCGGCATTGCCGGCCTATCCATGGGCGGATACGGCAGCCTGATCTATTCCCTGAAATACCCGGAGCTTTTTGCTGCTGCGGCCCCCCTCAGCGCGGCGGTCTTCGATGATGTTACGATGAGTGGAATGGCGGACGAGCAATACAACAGGACTTTCGCACAGCTGTACGGCCGGGGAGTGAAAGGAAAGGACAGGCTCACCAAAGCCTGGTATGCCAATTCTCCCCTGAAGATCGTGGAGGAAAGATCCGCTGATGCATTGAGGTCAGTCCGTTACTGGATCGATTGCGGTGACGATGACGGCCTTTCCAGGGCCAACTGCGAGCTGCATATTGCGCTGATGGATAAGCATGTGCCCCATGAATTCCGCGTACGCGATGGGGGGCATTCCTGGACCTACTGGCGGACAGGGATCACCGATGCGCTGGCGTTTATTGGGGTGAGTTTTCATCAGTAGTTTTTGCTTCTCCGCATTTTCGGCGACCCTAACCGTTCCGCCGCTGTACTTTCCATCTTCGATGGATCGGAGTACTTTTTTCAACGACAACTATTACCAAACATTTTCATAAATCTCCACCGTAGGAAAGGTAAGGCGGCTCCACGGCAGGGTCAACCTCAAAACCCCTGCATTGCAAGCCGCTCTCTTTACAAATCCGCACATGCCCATTCGCGGGCAGCCGACCAAGCGCTTCGCTCCGCTCGGTTATAGCTGTCGTGAATAGCAATAAAGAAAAACCTGCCATCGCCTAATCAATCCAGGGAGCCCCTACCCTCATTCATCATACCCCGGCAACACCGCGATCTCCTCAAAATCCACTTCTCCCCGTACAAACGCATGGCATTCCTCCCCATTCGTAATAACAATGTATTTCACCGGGACAGCCATATTGTAACGCAGTACCTGCCACATCACGCGGCTGTTCAGCTTTTCGTCCATGGCCTTGCATTCCACCAGCATCCAGGGACGGGCGCTGCGATCGAACACCATGAGGTCGAACCGTTTATTCAGCTCACCCAGCTTTATATTCCTTTCCGCCGCCAGATAGCTGGCCGGGTAATTCTTCACCTGCAGCAAATATTGTATGAAATTCTGGCGGACCCATTCCTCCGGGTTAAGCCGTACCCACAATTTCCGAAGCTCATCCCATATTTCTTCCTTGCCGCGCTCAGGCTCCCGTATCTTGAAGGAATGCGTAGGATAGTAGATCTTGATCATGTGTTGACGAAACTATTTGCTAAATTTACGCAATGAAAACCAAAGATGAGATTGTACATAATTGGCTGCCCCGTTATACAGGCCAGCAGCTGGAAAACTTCGGCAAGTATATCCTACTTACCAATTTCGAGAATTATGTGCAATTATTCGCCGACTGGCATAATGTCGAGGTAGTGGGTCTCCACAAGCCCATGCAATGTGCCACTGCTGGAGAGATCACCATCATCAATTTCGGGATGGGTAGCCCGGGCGCCGCCACGATCATGGATCTGCTGACGGCCATCGAGCCCAAAGCCGTCCTTTTCCTGGGGAAATGCGGCGGCCTCAAGAAAAGGAATAAGCTGGGCGACCTGATCCTCCCTATAGCCGCTATCCGGGGAGAAGGGACCTCCAATGATTATTTTCCACCTGAAGTGCCCGCATTGCCGGCCTTCGCCCTGCAAAAAGCCATCTCCACCACGATCAGGGAATATGCCGTAGATTATTGGACAGGCACGGTATATACGACGAACAGACGCGTATGGGAGCATGACGAGGCTTTTAAAGAATACCTGAAAAAGATCAGGGCCTATGCCATCGATATGGAGACCGCCACCATCTTTTCAGTCGGATTTTTTAACAAGATCCCCACGGGGGCCTTGTTGCTGGTGAGCGATCAGCCCATGGTGCCGGAAGGAGTGAAGACCGCGGAAAGCGACCTGAAGATCACCTCCCAATTTGTGGAAAATCACATCCGGATCGGCATCGACAGTCTGAAGCAGCTGATCAACAATGGCGTCACGGTAAGACACCTCCGGTTTTAATCTCCGGCGCCCTGCTTCATGCAACGATACCATGGCCCTGCTTGTCAAAGAAAGAAAAGCTATGCGTAGCATATTTCATCTGCCGGCGCTGTTTGGCATTCTCTTCTTTGCGGCATGCAAACCTTCCAGGAACCATTCATCGGGATTGTTTACAGGCAAGGTCATAGGCAGCATCTGTTCGCAGTACACCATCCAGCTGATAGCCGGCGATATGGACCCGGCAAAGTACCTTAAGAGCTGGAAGAATCCGCAAAGTGACAGCACCTATCACAATGTATTTGCCGTCAGTAATTACTGCGATTTTGGCAAATATGGACTTCAAAAAGGAGACACTTTTCAATTCAGGCTCCTGCATGACAGCCCTGCGCAAAGCTGTGTCAGATGCCTGATCTATGAGCCCACACCTGATGTTCAAAATACGATCCAGGTTGTCCAAACGGTAAAATAGCTATCTTACGGCTGCGTAAATAAAATTCCGTCGTCGCAGCATGCCTTCTTTATTATCGATCAGGGATCTCACCATAGATTTTAGAACAGAGGCCGGTATATCGCCGGGGGTGCAGGCTATTCACCTGGAAGTAGAAAAGGGGGAGATCGTCGCATTGGTCGGAGAGTCGGGGTCGGGGAAATCCATCACGTCTCTCTCCATTCTCCAATTACTGCCCATGCCTCCGGCCCATATAAGGTCGGGACAGATCCTGTTCACCACACGTGAGGGCGTTGTCATCGATCTGCTACGGCAGGACCATCGCTCCATGCAAAACATCCGTGGCAACGAGATCGCCATGATCTTCCAGGAGCCTATGACCTCTCTGAACCCTGTGTTCTCCTGCGGGCACCAGGTGGCGGAAGCGATCCGGGTCCACCAGCAGGTGTCCGGGGATTCAGCGCGCCGCCAGGCCATACAATTATTCGAAAAAGTGAGGCTGCCGGACCCTGCGGGTATCTATTCCCGATATCCCCACGAGCTCAGCGGCGGACAGAAACAGCGGGTGATGATCGCCATGGCCATGAGCAACCGCCCCTCGCTGTTGATCTGTGACGAACCTACGACGGCCCTGGATGTCACTGTGCAGAAAACCATCCTGGAATTGATCAGCGACCTACAGCGGACGGAGCATATGGGTGTCATCTTCATCACCCATGACCTGGGCGTCGTGGCCGAGATCGCGGACAGAGCGCTGGTCCTCTATAAGGGAAAAGTTGTGGAAGAGGGCAACGTGGAGGACCTGTTCCGGCGTCCGCAACATCCCTATACAAAAGGGTTGCTGCTCTGCCGGCCGGCACTGCACGTCAAAGGGGAAAGGCTGCCTGTCGTAAGTGACTTTATGGAAGGACGGGACCTATCCCCCCGGCCCGAAGCTCACGGCTTGCAGCTCACAGCCGACGTACTGATCCGGGTCCGCGATCTGCGGGTCTGGTATCCCTCCCGCAAAAGCTTCCTGGGCAAAGCCCTCGCCTACACAAAGGCGGTGGACAATGTCAGCTTTGACATCTATAAAGGAGAGACCCTGGGTCTGGTGGGTGAGTCGGGCTGCGGTAAGACCACACTGGGCAGGGCTTTGCTGCGACTGATCCAGCCGACCGGCGGTACCATCGCATTCGAAGGAAGGGATATGGCAACTTACACCAGCCAGGAGCTGAAAAAATTACGCAGCCATATCCAGATCGTTTTCCAGGACCCTTATTCCTCCCTCAACCCGCGCATCACCATCGGGGCCGCCATTGCGGAAGTGCTAAAAGTACATGGACGCGCCGCCACCGCCGCACAACGCCGACAGCAAACGATACAGCTGCTGGAAAAGGTCAGCCTTTCCGCCTCCCATTACGACCGCTACCCTCACGAGTTCTCCGGCGGCCAAAGACAGCGGATCGTCATCGCCCGGGCGCTGGCCCTGCAACCTTCTTTCATCGTATGCGATGAGTCCGTATCCGCACTGGACGTAAGCGTGCAGGCACAGGTGCTCAATCTGCTGAATGACCTGAAAAAAGAATTTGGATTCACCGTGGTTTTCATTTCCCACGACCTGTCGGTGATCCGGTATATCAGTGATCGTATCCTGGTGATGAATAAAGGCAGGATAGAGGAGATCGGGGATGCAGCGGCAGTATACGATCACCCACGATCGGCCTATACGGAGAAGCTGATAGCCGCGGTGCCCCGCGGGATAGCTTCGAGCGGTGAGCTGTGAGCGGCGAGCTGGGAGCCTCAAGCTGGGAGCCTCAAGCTACAAGCTGCAAGCTACAAGCTGCAAGCTGCAAGCCTCAAGCTACAAGTTGGTTTTTTTAGGTGCTTGAAGACTTGGTAAGTCTTGCTTGCAGCTTGCAGCTTGTAGCTAGTAGCTTAAAACAATCTCCACCCGCCTGTTCTTCGCCTTACCCGCAGGGGTATCATTGGTAGCTACGGGGCGCCGGGAACCAAAGCCGTTGATGGCGATCAAATCTCTCAGATCAGGCAGCCGCGTCAGTATAAAATCCCTGATGCTGGCAGCCCTGCGCAGCGACAGTGCGTCATTGAATTCGTCGGAGGCCGTATTGTCCGTATGGCCGTCGATCTCCATGCTGACAAGCTTCTTCAAACCAATCTTCGCGATGAGGCTGTCCAGCTGCCGGGCGTAGATGCTTTTGATCTCGCTGCTATTAGTGGCAAAATATACACCCGGGATCAGCAGCGTATCTGCCGGCGGGGGGATAAACAGCGGCGGCGGCGCCTGTACGCCAGTCAGGGTGTCGTGGGATGACTGCAGGGGAATGCTGTTGGCCGGAAGCGAGTCCAGGAAGATATGCCGGGTATGGCGGTGGTGCTCTTCATAAACGATGGAATGCGTATAAGCGAAGGAAGGGCACATTATTTCGGTCGTATCGACCGCGGAAAGATTGATATCGTCTATACAAAAAGTGATCAATCCGCTGCCGGGTCTCTTAAGCTTCTTTTCCACGCTGTGCGGATACGCCCCGGAAGGCATCACATTGCCGATGAGGAAGAACCTCTTTTCCTCGTCAACGGTGAACCTTTTGCGTACCCTCATCCATCCGTCCTTGTCTTTTTCCAGGACATCGGACTTAGACAGGCTGAAGGAGGGGATGATCTTCCCTATCACCGAAGGAGCCCGGGTCGGATCGGCATGCGTCAGCACAACGTCCAGGTGCGTAAAAGGAAATTCCCCGGTGTAAAGCCAAAAGGACAGGTCGTATTCGCGACCGGCCTTGAGGGGACATAATAACATGGTATAAGGAAAAGTCCGGCCGGTCATCGGCGCATACATGTCGTCGTAAACAATCGGCATGACGGACTCCCCGTCTTTGGGCGGAGGCCATTTCACTTTTGTGGTAGTTACGATAAACCATGCTGCGGGAGCACACTGCGCGTGATATTCCGTGCAGGTGTTGACATCCTCAAAGCTGTTGTTGGCCAGCAGGTTGGGCTGCTGGGAGAAGCCTTGCGCAGGCAGGCATGCCAATATCAGCCAGGCCAGCCTAGTCTTCATCGCCGTGATCTCCATAATAATCGTTGTCGAGATAGAATGAATTGGCACTTTTTCGTTTGGAGAACAGGAACTGCTTCAGCTGTCGCTCAAACTGATCGCGCACGGGAATGTCGGCACGGATCTTTCTGCCCGTAAGGCGTACAAAGTCATCTCCTGTGCTGACCTCCTTCAGGTTCAGCGGCTGCATTCCGCTGAGGCCCATCTGCCATTCATCGTCCTTACCCATCTTATACCGGAAAAAATAGATATACCCTTTACGCTGCCGGAACTGTACCAGCTTCTTATCCACTAACTGAACGTCGAAAAAATCGTTGTCGCCCTTGCTGCTGACCAGCAGGCTGCGTGCGATATCCACCTGGTTTCGGAAGGCGCGCGGAAAACGGTCGCTTTTATGAATGGCGTTCAGCTCTTTCAACAGGTGGCTTCGGTGCTGGTCGCTGGCAGCCAGGTTGCGGATGATGGTGTCGGCCACGGGCCGGTTGTTCCGCAACATCAACACGGTGGTGCTCAGTCGAAGGGAGGGGTCCCGGCTCCGGAGCAGCTTGTCGAAAAAATGCGGCACCGTGGCATTCCTGTCATAGAAGGGCATCAGCAGCACGGCATAATCCGCCAGGAGATCATCCGTGTCGTCATCCCCATCCGTCCTGACGGGCTCATCGCCTTCGTACTCTTTTTTCTGCAGCCTTTTTTCATCACGGCCCTCCTGCTTTTTCCATTGTATCCTGGCATCGAAATACAGCTGTCCGAAATAGGATTCATAATCGGTGCTGCGCAGATAGCCGCTGTCCACCAGCATTGCCAGCAGGGACTGGATATCGACCTTATAATCATCCACGCTGGCCAGCTGCAGCAGGTCGGGGAACAGGGTACGGGCAAGGGGAAGTGAATCCCGCAGGTCCTGAAAAAGCGAATTATAGTCGGAGCTGTTGTCAAACACGGGCGGGTCCTGTACCAGCAATCCCCGCAGCATTTCGTAGGCCGGAAGCGTCCGGTGGCGGGCCAGCGCTTTGAACACGGCATTCTGAAAGGTGCTGGTATCACCTGCCCGTTCATAGATCTCGCGGAGCCCTTCTACTACTGCCTTTACCGAGGAGGAATCGTCGATATACCCCAGCTCATTGATCAGGCGGGCCTTGGTCTCGAAATAATCCTTTCCATTGTAAGGGAGGGTTTGGATGGCTTTCAGCAATACAGGCAGGCCGCCCCGAACGCCGAAATAGACGTTGGGAATAGCGTCCTTTGCCCGCCGGCTGCGCAGGGAATCCTTGCTATAAAAGTCGCTGAAAAAAGTATCCAGCTTATTGGCAAACACGGGCGGCCCCAGCTTCTTGTCCAGGGGACGGATGCTGGCGTAAAACTGATCGGTGAAGGCAGAGCTTTCCTGCAGCGTATCACCCAGCGAGACCACCCGGAAAAGGCGGTTGTCCTTCAAAAAAAGCCAGGTGGTGATACACCGGGATGTATTGGTGTCGACGATGGTGTATTTGTATCCTGGCGCGCCAGTGGAAGGATCACCCAATCGAAAAGGTTGTTTATTCCGTATGACAAGGTCTTCGCGTATGCGGCGCTCGTTGGTCTCGTCTTTCCAGAAACTGGCGGAATCCTTGGGGAAATAATACTTAGGAAAGGTCTCCATCGATACGAAAATAGCTTCTCCTGTGGAATCATCCTGGAACAGAGCTGTTTTGCTGCGGGGCCAATAGCTGTTGTAATCCGGGACAGTATTGAGGAACTCTTCGCTGGTAGCCCGTTCGAGGATACCTCTCATCCCTGCATCTATGTCGGGGATCACGGGCGTCCTGACGCTAATATTGATAAAGGTGTCCACATAATTACGGAAGACGCCATATTTAAAGGGTTTGTACTCAAAGGAATTAAAAAATAGAGGAAAGGTCTTCTCCTTGCTAAGGCTTCGGCTGGCCAGCAAATAATAATGGGGACCTTTGATCAGGAACTTTGTACATACATAAGAGCCGTCCTTCAGCTGGTAAGCCGCTTCCAGGCATGGGGAGCCCCGGTATACACCCGTGTGACGGCTGATGGGCCTTTCTATCCAGTCGGAAAGGCGAAAGCTTTCTTCCATCAGGGCCAGGTCGGCGGTGTCCTCCTCCAGGAAATGATAATTCTGCACGGCTTTTTTCCAGATGAGGAATGCATCACCGGTGGTTGAATCCACGGATTCATATTCCCAGCGGGTGATGCCGTCGGGATTGGAGGTATTCCTGTATTCAGCTGGCGGCCGGGGAAGAACGACCTTGAAACCTCCCTGCGGGGGGGTATAGTTCGTCCATCCCGGCGGCCCGGTCTGATGCAGGGTGATGGAACTGAAGAACTGTTCGGCCTCTTTGCCTTCCACATAGTTGTTATTCCCGCTCATTTTAAAGATCAGGACCTCGTAGGGGGTGACCACGATATTGTATCGCTGGATATCGCCACGCCGGGTCCTGCCCGTGACATCAAAGCCTTTAAAACCGCTGCGGGTAATGGCCGTTCTTTTCAGGATCTTACCCGGGATATTCTCATACAGCAGGCTATCCACCTTTCGCAGGATGGTCTCTTCCTTCTGCCCCAGGAAGGCCCCATGGGTCTTCACCCGCCCGATCATATAGTAAGCGCCATTGCCCATATCGGCATATTGCCAGCTGTCGGCGGTGCGGCTTTCGCTCCGCCGGTAGAGTTTGCCGGGAAGCCGCACGGAGAAATCCCCGTCGTCGGATGTGAAGGTGGAGAAGCTGACAGGCACTCTGATCTTATCGATGTCCTCTTTCTGGGTGGCGTCACGGTCAGGCATGGTGACGGGCCGGAGCGTATAGCCTTTCTTGCGAAGGAGCTCTATGACGCCCCGTTTGCCAGGCAGGTGCGCGGCCCCTACCCCTACAAAAAGGGAATGATGCTTTACAATGCTGTCGATGGATGCCGCCTGGATCTCATTCCGGCGATAGAGGAATTTTTCCATATAGGACTCCGAAGGCTGCAGGAGCTTTTCCAGAGAATCCAGCATATCCAGGTCTCCTTTCCTGTAGGCTTCCTGTGTCTTTTTCTCCAGCTCATAAGGAGAGGCGCCGTCCGTATCGGGCGCTTTCTTCCTCTTATCCTTCATCATATCCTGTGCCGCCTCCATGACAAGCTGCTCTGTCTGGAAATAATCTTCGACGCCTGTGGCCTGTTTACCCAGCTTTTTGCCCGTCTGGTAAATATAGAGGTCCAGGTAGGTATCTTCCTCGAAATCGGCCCGGGACTGGAAGGTGCGGTAAAGCAAGCCGTTGATGATGGTCGGCTCGTCGCTAAGGGCCGATTTCAGCTTGTCGTCATATTTTTCCAGCTGGAAGGACCTTTCATTGATATAGTCGCCGGGGGCCCCCTGCGTATAGAACCGGAGGTTGTTCTGCATCCGCTGGAAGCGGAACAGCTGGTCCTGCCAAAGCTGGGGGTCCAGTTCCAGCGCCACCACTTCGGCATTCCGGATATCCAGGTAAAAGGAGTCGCTGAGATGAAAGACCAGCTTGCTGCTGACATGCATGGTCCCGAAGAGATAAGAGGGCCTTTTCAGGCCATTACCCGTGATCTCCCATAACAGGGCGGGATATTTCTTTTCCGCCCGCCGCTGCGCTGTCAGTATGGTTGCCGGAAGTAGGAGAATAACAAGCGCCACAAAAATCTTTCGCGTAGGGGTCGATCTCATTATCGGGAGTTAATCGATGGTTCATGAAGTTGCATAAAAGACGGGAAATCAGGAAAAATATTTTAGTTTCAAGCCACAAGCTGCAAGCTGCAAGCTAAGGATTTCTTTAAATGCTTACAGGTCATTCACTTGTAGCTTGAGGCTTGCAGCTAGCAGCTTTAAAATTATTATTTGGGTATGGCCGTTTTTTTTATTACCTTCGCACGCTTAAATCATGCCGTAACATGATATCAAATCGGGTGCCGTAAGACCTGGTTTGTGCCGGAAGCCCTCCGTAATATCATTACCACCTACCTGGTATCATGTGCGAATAAAAAAACAACAGCATCCACATGAAGCTTTCACAGTTTAAGTTTGATCTTCCTTTAAACCTTATTGCCCAGCACCCTGCGAAAAAAAGAGAAGACAGCCGAATGATGGTTGTCCATCGCCAGACCGGCCAGATCGAAAACAAGCATTTCAGGGACATTCTCGACTATTTCGATGACAAGGACGTTTTCGTCGTAAATAACACCAAGGTTTTTCCCGCAAGAATGTATGGTCGCAAAGAAAAGACAGGCGCCAAGATCGAAGTATTCCTTCTTCGCGAGCTGAACAAGCCCAACCGCCTTTGGGACGTCATCGTAGACCCGGCCCGTAAGATCCGGGTTGGCAATAAACTATATTTTGGCGACAATGATGAGCTGGTAGCGGAAGTCATCGATAATACCACCAGTCGCGGCAGGACCATCCGGTTCTTATGGGATGGCAGCGACGACGAGTTCCGCCAGGTGCTGGAGATCCTGGGCGAGACTCCTTTACCCAAGTATATCAAGCGCAAGCCGGACGAAGAGGATAAAGAGCGCTACCAGACGGTGTATGCAAAGCATGAAGGAGCCGTCGCGGCGCCTACCGCAGGTTTGCATTTCAGCAAGGAGCTGATCAAACGCCTGGAGATAAAAGGCGTGCGGTTCGCTGAAGTCACCCTTCACACGGGATTAGGAACTTTCCGTCCTATCGAGGTGGAGGACCTGAGCAAGCACAAGATGGATGCCGAGTACTATCGTATCGAGGACGATGCCTGCAAGATCGTGAACAAGGCGCGCCTGGGCAATCACCGGATATGCTCGATCGGCACCACGACCATGCGTGCAGTAGAATCTTCCTTCACGGCCGAAAAACTGCTGAAGCCTTCCGAAGGCTGGACCAATACTTTTATCCATCCGCCTTACCAGTTCAATATTGCAGATGCGCTGGTGACCAATTTTCACCTGCCCAAGACGAGCCTCCTGATCATGGTATGTGCCTTTGCCGGCTACGATCTGGCGATGGAAGCTTACAAAAAGGCCATCAAGGACAAGTATCGCTTCTTCAGCTACGGGGATGCCATGCTGTTATTATAAGGCGCTTAAAATTTTCCGAAAAAGGGGTCATTTCGGCCCCTTTTCCTATTTTTATAACTACGACCAGCATATGAAGAAATTACTATCCATCCTCGCCGCCCTACATTTGATGACCATGGCCAATGCCCAGCAACAGGAGATCCCGTTATACGATGGAGCGATCCCCAATTCGAAGCCCACTAAAGACTTAGAAAAGGCCGAAGGCGCCAATAAGCTAAGCCTTAGTCTGGTGAGCCGACCGACCCTGAAGATCTATTTACCGTCAAAAGAAAAGGCCACAGGCATGGGTATCGTCGTGGTGCCCGGGGGAGCATATCACCATCTTGCCATGGGACATGAAGGTGTAGAGATAGCGGAAAAGCTGAATGAGATGGGTATTGCGGCCTTTGTGCTGAAGTACCGGCTGCCCAGCGACGAAACGATGGTCAACAAAGAAATAGGGCCCCTGCAGGATGCACAGCGGGCCATCCAGCTGGTGCGGCAAAATGCCGGCAAATGGGGGGTGGACACAGGACGCGTAGGCATTATCGGCTTCTCGGCAGGCGGCCACCTGGCTTCCACGGCGGGCACCCATTTCAGCAAGGCCTACATCGACAATCCGGATAATATCTCCTTGCGCCCCAACTTTATGATCCTGATGTATCCCGTCATCAGCTTCTCCGACAGCATTGCGCATCGTGGTTCCCGGGAGAACCTCATCGGCAAGGCGCCTTCTCCGGAAAAGATCAGGGAATATTCCAATGAATTACAGGTGACCCCCGCCACACCTCCTGCGTTCCTGATACATGCCGGGGACGACCAGGTAGTGCTTGTGGCCAACAGCATCCATTTCTATGAGGCATTGCAGCAGAATGGCGTACCTGCGGAGATGCATATCTATCCCCATGGCGGCCATGGTTTCGGCCTGCATAACAATACGACAAAGGACCTTTGGTTCGACAGGCTGATCACCTGGCTGGGAGATAATGGATGGATGAAGCGCTAAGCTGATCTACAAAGGAAGCCTTTTGGCCCCGGGGTCGACTGCGAGCATAGGATAATCCAGGGGCAGCAGATTGCAGATCTTTTCCGATTGTGCCCAGTACCCCGATGCCAGCACGTTCTCCGCGGGGAAATAATTGCCACTGCCATCGATCTCCACAGGTGATGGCGTTGTAAGCCTCAGCTCCGACAGCCAGTGGTCATACGTGGTGGAGAGGTCCTTGAAATATTTGACATAGAGCGCACCGGGGAAGAATAAGCTCCTGGAACCGCCCGGGATATCTTTGACCAATTCAGCTGTGTCGGCCCGGACCACCTGCAGCAATTGATCGGACTGTTTCAATATCCTCCAATAATAATGAAGGGAATCGTCAGGATAAGTGCCAGCAGGCGCTTTGGGATCGAACACTTTCTTTACCCTTTCTTTCTCTGCGTTGGGAATGCGTATCGTCTGCTCGACGAGGAATCCCTGTTCCGCCAAGCTGCCTGCGTAGAGGCTTTGCACAAAATGATGCATTGAGCCGAGGTAGGCTTTTTTCCTTCTTTCTTCCCATCGACGTCGCTTATTTTCCTCTCCATCTGACATTTCCCTGAACAAGGGGTAGCCTTTGTACAATACAACATCTGTCTTCATATCATAGGAAAAGGCTTCCAGCTGGTATTGCAGATCGTAGCCCAGCGCCTTGTTATGTATGATAAGAGGAGCTGTGGCAGATACCGTCAGTTTCCTGTTCTTCATGGAATAATGGAAGCGAAGCGCCTCTTTGTTGAGGATCTGGCAGGAAGAGGCATTTTCCGTTGTGCCGATGAAATTGTTCAGGAAGAATTTGCCCCACTGCCGCCAGCCGTCCTTCAGATAGGCTTCCACTGTAAGGGAAGAGAGTTCTGAGGCATTTTGCCGCAGGCGGATCTCCAGCTCCGATGGCAGGCTGTCGCTGCTGATGCGCAGTGTATAGGTGTCATAACCTATGGCCGAAACGATGAGATCCCACTTGCCGTGCGGAATCCTTTTAAGCAGGAATGTCCCGCTTTCCGTCGTAGCGGCGCCAATAGAAGAAGTATTAAGGTAAACGCTGCCGCCGGAGACCGGTTTCCCCGTGATCGCATCCATTACGGTTCCGGACAGGCTTTGGGACCAGGTGGAAAAAATCGACCCTATTATGAACGCAATAAGGGATAAAGTCTGTTTCATGGAAAGTGCTCCATGAATGTACGTCTTATTCCAGTCCGAACAACCCCTTGTTCAGCAGCTGTAAGGTCTGCGTCTTGTGGCTCGAAGGGATCAGCAGCGATACATTATGCCTGCTGCCGCCATAGCTCACCATACGAACGGGCACGGGTATCAGCGCCTCGAACAATTTCGCAAGGACATCCTGCGTCAGGGCGATCTCGTTGCCGACGATGCTAACGATGCTGTGATTGTCTTCCACCTCGACGTTGCCGAAAGGCTCCAGCTCCTTTACGATGGCTTTCAGGTCCGCCGCAGTATCGATGGTTACGGATACGGCTACTTCCGACGTGGTGATCATATCAATGGGGGTGCGGTATTTCTCGAATACTTCGAAGATCTTGCGCAGGAAGCCATAAGCAAGGAGCATGCGGCTGCTGCGGATATTGATGGCGATGATGCCATCCTTGGCGGCGATGGCTTTCACACCTACCGAACCTGCCTCTTCCGTGATCAGCGTGCCTTTTGCTTCCGGCTGCATGGTGTTCAGCAGCTTTACCGGCACTTTATAGAACTGGGCGGGCCAGATAGACGCAGGGTGAAGGATCTTCGCACCGAAATAAGCCAGCTCGGCGGCTTCTTCAAAGCTCAGCTGCTCGATAGGCACTGTCTTCTTCACGACGCGGGGGTCGTTGTTATGCATGCCGTCGATGTCCGTCCATATCTCACAGACAGATGCATTGATCGCTGCGGCGATAAGAGAGGCGCTGTAGTCGCTGCCGCCTCTTTTCAGGTTGTCCACCTCTCCGCGGGCGTTGCGGCAGATGTATCCCTGGGTGATAAACAGCGTTTTGTCCCGATGCTGCTGGAGGAGGTGTCCCAGCCGGGTCTTGATGCTGTTGACCTGGGGTTCGTCATGGCTATCGATGCTCATGAATTCCAGGGCGGGCAGCAGCACATGGTCGATGCCGTTCTCTTCCAGGAAGACGGAGAAAAGCTTGGTGGACAGCAGCTCTCCCTGGGCCAGGATATCTTTGTTCAACGCTTCGCTGAAAGAGATCCGCAGGATGATGGTAAGGAATTCGAAATGCTCGGCAACGATGGCCTTCGCTTTGGCAAGGGCTTTTTCACTCTTGACCAGATCACGGATGAACGCCTGGTAATGGGCTTCCAGCTTTTCTATCTGCTGACGGGCGGCATCCCGGTCCCCGGAGGCAATGGAGTTGCCTATTTCCACGAGCGAGTTGGTGGTGCCGCTCAGTGCGCTTAGCACGACGATCGTAGGCTCGGTATCTTTGGTGATCAGCTGGCTTACCTGGCGCATACGTTCGGGCTTGCCGACGGAGGTGCCTCCGAATTTCATGACCTTCATCTGGAATTATTTGTCTTTTTTAATGGTCAGATGGAATGCTCACGCATTTCATCATTTCTGTTTTTGGGATGGCAAAGATACGGGCTGATGGATTAGAAAATTTCAAATTATCGAACCAGGAGGACCGTTCCCTTCGACAGCACCTCTCCCTGGATCGTTTTGCCTTTTATGACATACACGTAAGTGCCTGCTGCGCAGGCCTGGCCATTCCGGGTTCCATCCCAGCCTGTGCCGGCATGGCGCGTACTGAATACTTTATTGCCCCACCTGTCGTAGACGGAGAACTCTTCCAGCTCCAGGGTGACGAAAGGAGGGATCCGGAATAGGTCGTTCCTGCCGTCCCCGTTGGGTGTAAAACTGTTGGGAAGGACCAGCTTGTAAAAGACCCTGACCGCTATATCCCCATAGACGGGGCAGCCTTCCATGGAAAATGCCGTAAGGTGGAAATCCGTCGTCGCAGTCATCGCGACTGTCAGGGGTGTCAGCGCAGCGGGGTTGATCAGGGCATCGGCGGGGCTCCATTGCCAGGACTGTGCATTCCCCTGTATGCTGGCCTGAAGAACGATCTGCCGCCCCGGCAGTATCGTCGTATCGGCAAAGGGCAGCACGATCTCAGGCACCTTCCTCACCGAAATGGTCAGCGGACCGGAGGTCACCGGCTGACCTGTCCTGCAGGGCGTATTGCCGGGATCCAGCGCGCAGCTGACAATATCGCCATCCTTTAAATGTGCATTTCCATATGTATCGCTGCTGACACCCGTCCTGGCTCCGTTGATCATCCACTGATACGAAAAGCCCGCGCCCACGTCCTGCGCTGTTGCCTTGAAAACCACGGAATCGCCCGGGCAGATGGGATTGGCAGAAGCCGTCACCCGGATCGTGGGTGGGGCATCCGGAACGATGTCTATATGGATGGGAACGGATGTCACCGGGGGAACGGTGCTGCAGATGTAGGTGGGATCCCCTGTCAGCCGGCAAGCCACCTCGTCGTTATCCGCCAGGCCCGCAGCGTCATAAGTATCTGAATTATTCCCCACGGGACTGCCATTCAGCAGCCATTGATAGGTGGGGTGATCTCCGGCGTTGGTGACAAAGGCGGTGAACTCCGCCGTATTCACGCCGCAAAGTATCGTTGACGGTGTGGATATGCTGATGGAAGGCGAACTGGCCGATAAAACCCGGACGGTCACGGCATTGCTCGTGAAGCCACAGGTCCCGGCTGCTGCGATGGTAAGCTCACAGGCTACTTTGTCCCCGTCCGACAACCTTTTGGTGACGTAGGTGTCCGAATTACCGCTGACGGGACTCCCGTTCACGCTCCATCGGAAAGTGCCGCCGCTGGCATTCGTCACCCGGGCCGTAAAGGTGACAGCTTGTCCGGCACAGACAGGATTAACGGAAGCAAGAACGGTCATCGGGGGCAGGGCAGGTGGCGTCAATATTTTGCGGACGCGGTTATTCAGCATTTCGCTAAAACAGATATTACCCTGGCCGTCGAGGGCAAGCCCCATGGGGTAATTGATGCGGGAAGCCGTGGGCGTTACGCAATCCGGTCCCATACCGGTGACACCATCGCCTGCAACGACAGTGCCGGCGCCGGTCTGAAGATCCACGCTGATCACCTGGGCGCCCGTCATGTCCGACACGATGAGATGGCCCAGGCCATCTACAACCACGTCCATTGGCTGTGTCGTGGGGATATTGACAGGAACATGGGTGATGAGCCCGGTCACGGGATCGATCTTACTGACCCCTCCATACACACCGCCTGCAGCGTAAAGTTCGCCTGCGGCATCGCAGGCCAGTCCCGGGGGGCTGCCGCCATAGCCCGTGATATCGCCGGGCTGGCCGGATCCGGCAACGGTAGTTATGATCCCTGAGGAAAGGTCCAGCCTGCTGATGAGCAAATGGGTAGGCGTTCCCGCATTGGTCTCCGGCTGGGAGATATACAGGTGTCCGGCCTGATCCACTGCAATTCCGAATGGCACAAGCCCGCCATTAACAGCCAGTCCACCGTTGACATAGTTCGCGGTGCCATTGCCCGCAATGGTGGTAATGATCCCGGTGGCAAGGTCCACCCTGCGGACGCGGAGATTTTCATAGTCGATGACAAACAGGTGATTATTCTTATCAGCACATACCCGCAGGGGGTGATTGAGCCGTGCACTAACGGCAGGACCTCCATCCCCGGAAAAACCGTTGTTACCGCCGGAGCCTGCGATCGTACTGATATCTCCCGTGACGGCATCCACCTTGCGTACGCACTGATTGCTGAAATCGGCAATGTACATATTGCCTGCAGGGTCAAAGCAGATCCCCAGCGGGAAGTCCAGCCCTGCGTTTAGCGCAGGCCCTCCGTCACCGGAAAAAGCAGGAACGCCCGTGCCTGCGATCGTACTGACCACTTTCTGGCTGAAAACGGGGGCCTGAAAAAGTAGCAGGCCCTGGATAATAAGTATTCGGAGTGCAGCAGTGCAAAATAAGGATCCAGGCAATTTCCAGGGAGACATAAGACGCCCAAAATAGACAAAAAAAGCAGGAAATGAAACCCGGTCAGTAAGCCGGAAATTCCACTCCTAACTTTTCCGCCAGACCTTTCAGGTCGGCTACCACGGGGGCGAGCAGCGGTATGCCGATGGTGAGCCGCTCGGCCTCCATTTCCCGCTCGGGATCTCCCGGGATGAGCACTTTCTCCTGGCCGGGCGCCGGTGTAGCACTGCGAAACCGGCGGATCCAGTTGTCCATATGTTCCTTGAACTCGGCGGCAGGACGGAACGCATCGATGCGCATGGCGCCAAAAAAATGACCGATACCCTTGCCAGGCATGCCGGTGGGCATGGGAACAAAGGCGGGAAAAGGAGGTACCCAGGGACCGTAATTCGCGCCGCTGAGAACGGCGGAAAAAATATCCACCACGGCGCCCAGCGCATAGCCTTTGTGGCTGCCATGGTCACGGTCGCCGCCCAGCGGCAGCAAGGCGCCGCCTGTCTTCAAAGCATGTGCATCCGTTGTGGGATTGCCATCCTTATCCTGTATCCAGCCCAGGGGGGCCTCTTCATTTTTTCGTTGGAGGATCTCCAGTTTGCCGTTGGCAGCCGTAGTGGTGGCCAGGTCGGCTACAAATGGCGGCTCTTCCCCTGCGGGCACGGCCACGCAGATGGGATTGGTGCCCAGCATGCGCTCGATGGAAAAAGTAGGCGCTACCAGGGCGCTGGCATTGGTCATGGCAATACCGATCATATCCTCACGGACGGCTTGCAGCGCATGATAGCCGGCGATGCCGAAATGATTGGAATGCTGCACGCTGACCCAGCCCGTACCCACGTTCTTCGCCTTTTCGATGGCCACCTGCATGGCAAAGGGCGCCACCACGAGCCCCAACCCGCCGTCTCCATCTATCACTGCCGTAGAAGGCGTTTCGTGGATGATCCGGATATTGGGTGTAGGATTCGCTCTGCCTGCCTCCCATAAGCGCACATAACCGATGAGGCGGGCCACGCCATGGGAATCGATGCCCCTGAGGTCCGCGCTCAGCAAGGCGACGGCGGCTGTACGCGCGTCTTTTTCCGGGCAGCCGATCTTAGTAAAGATGTTTATCGTAAAAGACAGCAGGTCCTCGTAAGGAAAGAAAAAGGCTGTGTTGGCGCCTGCTGTCAGAGATGGATCCTGCTTTTTTTGGTGTTGTGGCATGAGAGTGGTTGTAGGTCCGCAAAGATCGGGAAAAAGCGTCAGCCCTCAGGCCTCCTTCAGCTGCATATTCACTGCATCCCAATGCACGATCTTCCGTTGAAAATAGCTTTCATTCGCCATCAGGCAGGGGGCCGCGGCACGGAACCCGAAAATGGGATCTTCCACCACAGGGCTGCCGGTGCGTACGCCCTGGAAAAAATTTTTAAAATGCTCCACGTGCTCGTCAAAACCTTGGGGTAATTTGTAGACTGTGGGTTCGGCGTCGACGGTATTTTGCTGATCCGATGTCCAGCGCTGATCATACTGCCGTCGCAGCTCGTCCTGCATGGCTTGCGGATAGGTGGTCAGGGCATCCCATCCTCCTATGCCCGGGGCTGCCGGCATTTTATGGTGCCGGATGGTAAATCCATCGTAGCCCATGTCCAACACGCCTTCCGAGCCAAAGAACTTAACGCTGCTGGTCTCGCCCTGGCCGCTGATGAAGTTCACCCGAAGCATCAGCTCGAAAGCAGGATGTTCCTTCGTATCGGGGTAATGCATGATGGCGGTCATCACGTCAGGCACGTCGCGGCCATCCTTCCAGTAAGCCGTCTGACCCGTGGAAATGATTTTCTCGGGCCCCTTCGAACCCGTGATCACATGGATACCCGACAGGAGATGTACGAAAAGATCGCCTGCCACGCCGGTGCCGAATGCCCGGTAATTACGCCACCAGAAAAACTTCTTAGGATCGTAAGGCTGGTGAGGGGTGCCGGCAATATAGCCGTCCCAATCCACCGTAGCGGGAGAGGCATCCGTAGGCATGGTGTATTCCCATGCTCCCAGCGCGCTTTGGCGGTCGAAACTGGCTTCGATGCAAGTCAGCTGGCCGATGGCGCCGGCCCTGTAGCGTTCTGCCGCCCTGGCATAAGCGATGCTGCTGACCCGCTGGCTGCCGACCTGCATGGTCTTCTTAGAGCGCTGCCAGGCGGCTATCAGCGGAAGGCCCTCCTTCAGCTGGTGTACCATGGGCTTTTCACAGTAGACCGATTTACCCTTTTCCAGCGCTGCCGTAGCGATACGTGCATGCCAGTTGTCGCTGGTGGCGATGATGACTGCGTCGATGTCCTTGCGGTCCAGGATCTCCTGGTAATGGCGGGTGGTGAAAAGGTCCTTCCCCTGCACCTCTTTGGCCCTTTGCAGCCGGCCGGTGTAGAGATCGCAAGCCGCCACCCATTCCACGCCGGGCACTTTCAGCGCGGTGCTGATATCGTTGAAACCCATGATGCCCATACCGATGACGCCTACGCGGATGGTGTCATTAGCCGCGAAGGCAGGAAGGGCGCCTGTGGACAGGAGGAGGGAAGCGCTTTCTTTGAGGAATTGGCGGCGGGAATTCATATAGCGAGTCGTATTTGAGAAGCTCCAGCCCCTGACGGGGCTGGAGCTGGTGATTAAAGTTTAGACGTCTGCTCTTTAAAGTACTTCTCCGTGGCGATCACATCGGGCACATTGTTGTACCAGTTGTTCTCTCTTTCGATGGAGAACATACCTGTATTGAACTTCTGACGATTGAGCTCCCTGAAGATCGCAGGGAAATCGATCTTGCCCGTGCCGACTACCAGGTCATTTGCTTTCGTGTTACCGACGGAGTCGATGTCTTTAAGGTGGAGCCCGAAAATATGTCCTTCCAGCTTTTTCAGGCATTCCACGGGATCCAGGCCATTACGTGCCCAATGTCCTACGTCTGCGCAGGAGCCGATGTTGGGATGTCCCTGCACTGCGGCGAGCACAGAGTCAGGATGCCAGTATGGATTGGGCTTAGGATGGTCGTGTATGGCTACTTTGATGCCATAGGCGCCTGCCAGGCTGTCGATGGCGCCCCATTGGTCTTTCAGGGGCTCTGCCGTGATATAGCTAAGACCGAACTCTTTGGCAAGATCGAAATATTTTTTCCACTCGTCGATCGTCTTTGGCGTAATGACACCCATTGCCACAATGCTGATCCCTTTAGACTGGAGAAGGTCTTTCACTTTCTTCTTTTCGTCCGCCGTCATGTCCGTACCGAACTTGCCTTTCATACCGCCGCCCAGGTCCTGGCCGGGAAAAGCTTCCAGGTATTTGATCCCCGCGCTGTCAGCCTTGGCGATGGCTTGCACGAAAGGAACAAAATGGAATGTCCATAATTGAACGCCGATCTTCCAGTTGGCGGCGACGGAAGGGGAATCGACAGGTTTGGTGACGGAATCTTTCGCTGCATCGGCGGCCGGCTGGCTTCCGCAGGAGCTGAGGATCACAAGGACAGAGAGGCAAGGCAATAATACGTGCATCTTCAATTTCATGATGAATAGTTTGTATGGTCCAAAAAATAGAGAGCTCAAATTAAGGGTTTTTTTAGATTTACAGTATGAACGTCATAAAGCGATCGCTGGCTGCGGCCATGTTGTTGACATTTATACAAGTTGCTGAAGGACAAACCCGGAGGGAAGACATCTATTCCGCGTCGGTACTCTATCAGAATCGTGTATCGCTGGAGAAAGACCTGCGGGAGCGCATCACCGGCAGGAACATGAGCCTGGCGCTGGACAGCAACACAGAAGATAAATATTTGTCCGCCTGCTGGGCCATCGCTCAATTCCTCATTTACACCCCGCAGGTGGAGCACGGACTCGACACTTTATTCAATGGCTATTCCACTTTATCCTACGATACAAAGAAGGCTTTGCTGGAGGCCACTTACGCCGTTGCCCCAAAACGTTATATCCCGGCTATACAGCAAGTCCTGGAGCAGGAAGAGGACCCAAAGCTCTTTTCCATGTGCGCCGTTTATCTCTATCGCGCCGACACCAGCACGGAGAACAGCAATGCCCTGAAGATCCGGATGGTGGAAAAATTTCCGGGCTATGATTCGATGGCGGTCCTGCAGGAGCTGGCGGCGTACCTGAGCTATCATGGGCAGCTGGTGAAAAAAAAGACACCGGACCTTTCGTCCCTCTTTGCTTACCAGCGTGCGCGCAAACAAAAGACGATCTATTCTTTCCAGCGATGGAGCAGGGATTATCCCGGACTGGCCGTCGTGCAGGATGAGAACGGAAAATTCGTTCGTGATGCGCAGGGCCGGCTGCAGGTATTCCAGCAGCTGGCCCGGTCGGGCTCCGACCTGCCTTATTTCATAACGGATGGCAGCACGCCGCAGGGAGTATACAGCATCCGGGGTACGGACGTGTCGAGGGTCAATTTCATCGGTCCGACCACCAATCTGCAGCTGCTGATGCCTTTTGAAGGAACGTGGCGTCGATACTTTCAATTGGATGATGATACTGCGCTGGTGGAGGAGACGATCGATTCTTCACGGTTATACCAGGAACTCCTCCCCTCCGACTGGCGAAACTATGCACCTATGATGGAGGCCTGGTCGGCCGGACACATCGGCCGGACGGAGATCATCGCCCATGGCACCACCATCGACCCGGAATATTTTAAGGACAAACCTTTTTATCCCCTGACACCGACGATGGGCTGCCTGTGCGCGAAGGAGCTATGGAATCCCACCAACGGCCATCCGCTGGTGAGCGAGCAGCTCAACCTCGTCAGTGCCTTTTTGTCCACGCCTGGAAGAAAAGGATATTTGTATGTCATCAATGTGGATGACCGGCACACGCCTGTCAGCAGGGCGGAAGCAGAGGCATGGGTGTCAAAATGGGAAGGAAAATCTGTACCTTTAGTGCATTAACCACTCAGATTGCTTGTGAATAATATCCCCACACACGAGGAGAAAGGGCTGCTGGCCCTTGCAGCCAAAGGTGATGAAGCCGCCTTTCATGCATTATTTACCCATTACAGGCATAAGGTGTATCATTCAGCGCTGCGGCTGCTGCAGTCGGCCAGCCACGCGGAAGATGTCTTGCAGGAGGTTTTTATGAAAATTTGGGTCGGTCGTGAAAAACTTCCTGAAATAAATTGCTTCAGCGCTTACCTGGCCACCATCACCCGCAACCATATTTACAACGCCCTGCGTAAGTTGGCCAATGAAGAATTATTATTGGAAAAGCTGCTGACGCCGCACCCCGCGGACCGTCCCGATGCTCCCATTGAGAATCTGTCTTTAAAAGAGCTGCAGGACACCCTGCAAAAAGTGATCGCCACGCTAACGCCCCAGCAGAAAAAAGTGTTCGAGCTCAGCCGTTTGGAAGGACTGAAGCACGAGGAGATCGCCACACAGCTGAATATCTCCCGCGAGACCGTAAAAAAACATGTCTCCGAGGCATTGCGCATCGTCAGGGGACAGCTGTTGCGCCACAGACATATCCCGCAATGGAGCCTTTTGCTGATTTTTTTTCAGCATTCCTGATTTTTTCTACCCCCTTTTTTGCTCCCGTGTGTCTACCTTATTATGGACACGAGCCTTCAAAGACTTACATACCTTTTCCTTCGGCACCAAAATGGGGAAGCTACGGCGGCTGAGCGCCGGGAGCTTATGGACATCGTCCATAGAGGATCCCATGAAGCAGCCATACAACGGCTGATAGACGAAGCGATCGAAAACGCCGGTGTACCGGAACAGATCGACACGCCTCCACTGAGCGAAGAAAGCGCGGACCGGATCTTTTCCCGGATAGTGACAGCCGGGGCCCCGCGAACAGCAAAAGCACCTGTCCGCCGTATGCGCCTCCGGATCTGGTGGGCCGCAGCCGTCGTGATCCTGGCAGCCCTGGTAAGCGTTCCCTTTCTAAGGCCGCGAAAGCAATCCCCTTCCATAGCGGTCAGCACGCCGGAAAAATATGACGCAGCCCCCGGCAATAAGGCAGCTGTGCTTACCCTGGCCAATGGCCAGCAGATAGCACTCGACAGCTCCGCCAACGGCACCATCAGCCGGCAGGGCAATATGGCCGTCATCAACATGAAAGGAACCCTGGCCTACAACGCCATGAACGCTGCCGGCACTCCGGGAGAAATGGCGTACAATACCCTTTCCACGAATGCGGGCAATCAATACCAGCTGGTATTGCCGGATGGGTCGCGGATCTGGCTGAATGCAGCCTCGTCCGTAAGATTTCCCGTCAACTTCAGCAGAAAAGAAAGGGCCATCGATATCACCGGGGAAGCTTATTTCGAGATCGCACCCGATGCCGGCCGGCCCTTTCTTGTGCATTATAAGGACATGACGGTGCAGGTGCTGGGAACGCACTTCAATGTCAATGCGTATACGGATGAAAGGTCGGTGGCTACCACGCTGCTGGAAGGTTCGGTAAAAGTGATCCGGGGCAATGATCAGACCCTGATCAGCCCGGGACAGCAGGTGCAGATGACCAATGGAACCATGAAAGTGTTGAACGACGTCAATACGGAAGAAGTGGTGGCCTGGAAGAATGATCAGTTCTTCTTCCGGAAGGCGGATATACGGACCATCATGCGGCAGCTGTCGCGCTGGTACAATATAAAAGTGGATTACGAAGGCGGCGAAATAGAAGAGCGCTTTTACGCCCGGATCCCCAGGAATGTACCCATCTCGGAAGTGCTGAAGGCGCTGTCCATGACAGGCAGCGTACATTTCAGGACGGGTGACAAGACCATCACTGTCTCCCCATAGAAAAACTTTAAGTTCTGAAAGCTAAAAAAAGGAGGTAACCATATACTGAAACAACCTATAAAAATAAACACCGGACCCTGACGCCATCAGGATCCGGCTATATCGGATTAATCCAAAACATGATCTTGACAAGACTGTTCTCCGCCGGAAAGCGGAGCAGTAATTGATTAACCCAAACTATCCAAAGTTATGGTATTGATTGCTATTTGCCAAAGACGAAGGGCAGGGGGCAACCCACTTCAAATTGCTAAAAAGATGAAACTGACGGTGGCTTTTTTAGTATGCACGATCCTACAGGTAGGTGCCAGGGGCGTTGCCCAGAAGGTGTCGCTATCCCAACAGAATGCCGCACCGGAGAAAGTATTCGCCCTCATCGAAAAACAAACGGGGTATAAGTTCATCTACACCGAAACTTTTCTCAAAAAGGCGAACCCTATCACTGTCCGTCTCCGGAATGCTCCACTGGAGCAGGCGCTGGCGGAATGCTTCTCTAACCAATCCTACACCTGGTCCATTTTGAACAGGATGATCATCATCAAGGAAAAGCCCCGGGAGAGCGCCACCCCCCGACCCGGCGTTTCCGATCTTCCGCCGCCTGCCGACGTGACAGGAAAGATCACGGATGAGAAAGGCAATCCTATTCTTGGCGCCACCGTCATCGTTAAAGCTACTGGTCAAAGCACTACTACGGACCAGGACGGCGCTTTCATCCTGAAAGGCATCGCCCAGGATGCCGTGCTCATCATTTCCTACACGGGCTATAAGACAGAAGAAATAAACCTGCGTGGGCGTCACGAGATCAGGCTGTCAATGTCCATCAATGTCAGGGCATTGAACGAGATAGTCGTCGTCGGCTACGGAACGGTGCGCAAGCGGGACCTTACCGGCTCCGTCTCCCAGGTGAAGCCAGCGGAAGTCACCAGCTATCCCACTAACAATATCGTCAACGCCCTCCAGGGAAGGGCGGCAGGCGTGCTGGTGCAGCAAAACAATGGCGCTCCCGGCGGGAACATCAGCGTCCGTATCAGGGGGGCCAACTCCATCCTGGGCGGCAATGAACCATTGTATGTCATCGACGGCTTTCCTTTTTCCGGCAACCCCACCTTCCTGCAAAATGCGGACATCGAGTCCATCGAAATACTTAAGGATGCCTCTTCCATCGCCATCTATGGCTCCCGTGGCGCCAATGGGGTCATCATCATTACCACAAAGAGCGGCAGATCAGGCAAGCCCCTGGTGGACCTGGAGACAGGCTACAGCATCCAGTCGCCCATGAAAAAGATCAAGTTGATGAATGGCCAGCAATACGCCCAGTTCTATAATGAACAAGCCGCCAATGACAATGTCGCACCTTACTTCACACAGCAGCAGATCGACTCATTTGCCAAAGGTCCCAACACGGACTGGCAGGACCTGGTGATGCACCATGCACCCATGCTGACCACCAACCTGAATATCAGCGGGGGTAATGAGCGGACCAAATTTTCCCTGTCAACAGGTGTCTTACGACAGGATGGCATAATCCGCAACAGCGATTATAACCGTTATACCCTCAGGGGCTCGCTGAACCACGACATCAGCAAGATCTTTTCCGTGTCTTACAACATCTACCTCACGCGCATCGACAGCCGGCGCCAGAATTCCGGTAGTGGCAACCGGGGCGGCGACCTCATCTCAGGCATGCTGATGGCCCCTCCCACCCTCACGCCTTACCTGTCCGATGGGTCATACAGAAGGCTGAATACCGCCTACTCCTTCATCTCGAATGTCATCGTCAATCCGCTGGTGACCATTTATAAGGTGTCCGACAAGATCAAGTCGGACAAGGTCTTTTCCAATGCGGCGCTTACCATCAAGCCCATAAAAGACCTTTCCATCCGGATCTCCGGCGGCGTGCAGAACGAGGACAACCGAAGTGATCTCTATACCGCTATCGAGCCGTCCACCAACTCCACGGGCAGCGCTACCGTGAACACCACACAAAATACCAGTTTCCTGAACGAGAATGTCGTCACCTATAATAAGACCCTTGGTGAACACCGCTTCACCTTGACGGGCGGCTTCACCTACCAGGATTACCTGTACACTTCGCTGGCGGCATCAGGCACGGGATTTCTCAGTGATGTGATACAAACGGGCAGCCTTGGATCGGCCACCACACCGGGTATTCCTTCCAGCAGCTACCAGAAATGGGGCCTGTTGTCTTACCTGGGAAGGCTCAACTACAGCTATGCCGACAAATACCTGGCGACGGTGAGCTTTCGCCGGGATGGATCTTCCCGTTACTCCGCGGGCAACAAATGGAGCAATTTTCCCTCGGCAGCGCTTGCCTGGCATATGTCCAGCGAGCCTTTCCTGAAAAGCTCCCATGTCGTGTCCGATCTGAAGATAAGAGCCAGTTATGGCGCCACGGGCAGCACGGCGGTCAATCCTTACCAGACGCTGAACCAGCTGACTTCGGGCTATACTATTTTCGGCGACGCACTGAGCACTACCTATGCTCCCAGCCAGACCCTTCCGGGCAATCTGAAATGGGAGACCACCAATGAGTTCGATGCGGGCTTCGATGCAGGATTTTTGGACAACCGGGTGCGGCTGACGGCGGACGTCTACCTTAAAAAGACAAAGAATCTTCTCAACAGGGTGCAGTTGCCCTCTTCCATGGGCTATACCACCACCTTCCAGAACGTGGGAGAGATCCAGAACAAAGGTCTGGAGATCGGCGTGGAATCGGATATTCTCAAAGGCCCCGTGAAATGGACAGTGGCTGCCAATATCTCGTTCAACCGGAATAAGGTAGTCAGACTTTACCAGCGACAGGATATATTCGGAAACGTCATCTATACAGGCAGCCTGAATGATTATGTCAACCTGCTCCGGGAAGGCCAGCCGTACGGCATCTTTTACGGCTACAAGGAGACCGGGTATACCTCCACGGGAGATATCCAGTACGAGGACAGGAGCAAGGACGGAAAGATAACGGCTGACGACAAAACCTACATCGGCGATCCGAATCCCAAATTCATCTACGGCTTCAATTCCATCGCATCCTGGAAGGGCTTCGAGCTGACGGTATTCATTCAGGGTAGCCAGGGCAATGATTTATACAACCTGAACATGGCCTCATCACTGGACCTGGGAATGGGGCTCAACCTGACACAGGACCAGTTCTACCATCACTGGACCCCTTCCAGCACGAATGCAAAATACCCGAAGGTAAGCAGGAGTCTATCCGGCAATATGTCTTCCCGTTTTGTAGAGAATGGCTCTTACCTGCGCTTCCGGAATATCCAGCTGGCCTACAACCTTCCTGTCGGCAAGTGGGGTATTGACTGGTGCAGGAACCTGCAGCTGTATGCCAGCGGGCAAAACCTGATCACCGTGACAAAATATTCATGGTATGATCCGGACGTCAACACCTATGGCGGCAGCAACTCCATCATGCCGGGAATCGATTATTATACTTACCCCACTTATAAGTCCGTGACATTTGGTATCCGGTGTGGCTTTTGATCCTTAACTTTCAATGCTTACGTATGAGATATATAATTTCAATCATTATCATGGCGGCGGCGCTCTCCTCCTGTAAGAAGACCCTGGAAGAAGAGCCGCAATCCATTGCCGCAGAGAATTTCTATAACAAGCCCGCCGAAGTGGAAGCCGGGCTCAACGCCATCTATTCACCTTTAAGGGACGGCAACGCCCTGGGCGCCATCTACCAGGTGCAGCTGGAATGCTACGCAGATTATATGTATGGTCGGGGCAGCCATGCTGTCCTCAACAATTACCAGGGGTTGGACAATACCAATATCACCCGGGTAGGTAATATCTGGGGGTTCTTCTATTTATCTATCCGCAATGCCAATATCATGGTGCAGAAGATCCCCCTGGCAAAGTCCGTGAGCGATGCCGCAAAAGCCCAATACCTGGCAGAGGCAAGGTATTTGCGGGCCCTGGATTATTTCTACCTGGTGCGCAATTGGGCAGGTGTGCCATTGCGGACGGAAAACAATATGGACTCCATCAACCTGAGGCGGAGCGCTGCCGCCGACGTATATGCCTTCATCCTCGAAGACCTGAAATTTGCCGAAACCAACCTGCCGGATGCAGGCAGGCTGGTGGGCGCCCCTTCCAAATGGGCCGCCAAGACGGTGCTGGCCGAGGTCTATATGTGGCTGGGACAATACAACGATGCGGACAGCAAGGCGGGAGAGGTGATCGCCTCGGGGAAGTTCTCGCTGGTGAAGGTGTCGGCGGTGTCCGACTTCGACAAGCTGTACGGCGCCGACGTCGTCAGCTCGACCGAAGAGATCTTTTACATTAAATTCTCCCGCAGCGCTGCCACCCAGGGCTGGCAATATCCTATCTATGCCTTTTATCCCAACTCGGGCTATTATCCGCCGGGAGGTTATTATACTTTTTACAGCGACTCGGTCAAAAACGCCGTGCTGCAGCACTGGGATAAGCACGACCTTCGCTATACGTACAACTGGTACAGCCAGACCTTCGGGCTGGGCGCTACCACCATGCTGAACAGGAAGTTCGCGGACAAACAGGCCGTCACAGGCGCGGGCAACGATTACCCGATGTACCGCTATGCGGACCTGCTCCTCCTGTATGCCGAGGCGGAGAGCCGGGTGAACAACGGACCTACGGCGGATGGAATGGAAAAGCTGAATATGGTGCACCGGCGGGCCTATGGAAAGGACCCCCTAACAGCGGACGCTTCCGTCGACCTCTTACTGAGCGATTACAGCGATCCCGCTGCCTTCCTCGACCTGGTGGTAAAGGAAAGAGGTTATGAAGATTGCTCGGAAGGCAAGCGCTGGCTGGACCTGAAAAGAATGGGCATCGTTAAGCAGGTGATCCAGGCTGTGAAAGGCATCACGGTGGCGGACAAGCATTTGTTATGGCCTATCCCAACCACGGAATATAATTATAATAAAGCCATCGATCCGGCAAAGGATCAGAACCCGGGCTATTAATCTCATCGCCATGAAAAAAGTCTTATCAGCAGTCATTTTTTCCATCTGCCTCACCGGCCACGCTTTCGCACAGACAGACTATGACATCTGCGTTTATGGCGGTACCTCAGCCGGCGTCATCGCAGCGTACACCGCCGCCCGGATGCATAAGAGCGTCCTGCTCGTAGAGCCCGGCCGCCACCTGGGCGGACTGAGCTCGGGAGGACTGGGCTACACCGACATCGGTAATAAATATGCCATTGCCGGCCTCTCCCTTGATTTTTACCGCAGGGTGGGACGCCATTACGGAAAGTTCGAGCAGTGGATCTTCGAGCCGCATGTGGCGGAGGATATTTTCAAACAATACATCCGGGAAGGGAATGTGAAAGTGCTGTATGGCTATCACATCGTCGCTGCCGCCAAACAGGAGGGGGTGATCAAGCGCATTCAGCTACAGCCGGCCCACTCCATTAAGGCAAAGATGTTCATCGACTGCAGCTATGAAGGCGACCTGATGGCCAAGGCCGGCGTATCCTATACGGTGGGACGCGAAGCCAATGCTCTCTACGGCGAGACCTATGACGGCATTCAACTGCGGGACAAACACCAGTTCCCTGACGGCATCGATCCGTATAAGACACCGAAAGACCCTTCCTCCGGCCTCTTATGGGGCATCAGCAGCGAGAGGCTGGGGCAGCAAGGGGACGGCGATAAAAAGGTACAGAGCTATAACTACCGTATATGCCTCACCGATGATCCCGCCAACCGGATACCCATCTCCAGGCCGGCAGGATACGATTCCACGCGTTATGAGCTGTTGCTAAGGCTGCTGGAGAAAAAGCCCGCCAAAGACCTCTGGGGTATTTTGAAGTTCGACCTGCTGCCAGGGCACAAGACGGATATCAATAACAATGGTCCTTTTTCCACGGATATGATCGGCATGAACTATGATTATCCCGAAGCAGACCCCACCACGCGGCTAAAGATCGCGCAGGCGCATACGGACTATGTAAAAGGGCTGCTGTATTTCATCGGGCATGACGATCGCATGCCGGCCCACCTGCGGCCCCTGATGCTGCAATGGGGCTATCCCCGGGACGAATATGCCGACAACGACCACTGGACGCCGCAGATGTACGTCCGAGAAGCAAGACGGATGACCGGCGCCTATGTCATGACGCAGGCCAATTGCGAAGGAAAGGCCGTTGTGACGGACGGCGTGGGATTGGCCGCCTATACGATGGATTCTCATAATTGCCAGCGGCTGGTCGTCGACGGTATGGTAAAGAATGAAGGGGATGTACAGATCGGGGGATTCCCTCCTTACCCTATTTCCTATCGCTCGCTGGTGCCGAAGGCGGGAGAATGCCGCAACCTGCTGGTGCCCGTATGCCTGTCGGCCAGTCATATTGCCTATGGCTCCATCCGGATGGAGCCTGTCTTCATGGAACTGGGGCAGTCTTCCGCCATTGCGGCCGCGATGGCGATCGACCGGCATCTCTCTGTGCAGGAAGTAGACGCCGCCGGCATTCGGTCTGTCCTTGGGAGCAATCCACTGGCCGACGGCAGCACGCCCCAGATCATTGTCGACAATGATGATTCGGCCCATGTGCTGGTGGAAGGCGAATGGACGAGGGAGAAACATGACAGCTATGGGTTTTCCAGGCTGGCGGACCTGCATAAGGACCCTGCATTCCGGCAGGTGCGTTTTGAACCCCGGATCAAAGTATCCGGGCAGTATACCTTATATATCTATGTCCCCAAGGTACAGCATGCCAGCTCTGTCACTCCCGTGACCGTCTCTGCCGGTGGCAAGGTTACGGCGGTAAGCATCGCCACGGGAAAGCTGCAGGTGGAAGGGCAGACTTCGGGAGAATGGGTGGAATGCGGAAGGTACACTTTTGTGGCCGGCAAGGATAACTATGTGTCTATCAGTAATAAAGGAGCCGATGGTGTCGTGATCGCGGATGCGATCTTACTATTGAAGAACCCCGGTCGCTAGACCGGGGTTCTTTCTTTTAGGCCGTTTTTAGAACGGAAGATCGTCGATCGGCTCCGTGATATCGCCGGGCGAGGACACGCGGGAAGCAGGCGCCCCCTGGGAAGCATAGCCTCCTTCGGAACCGCCGCTGTAGCCACCACCACCTTCGGCACCTCTGCTGCCCAGCAACTGGACGTTCTGCACACGCAGGGTCAGAGATACACCTTGTGTACCATCATTCTTTGGATAGGTCCTTACTTCAGGTGTTCCTTCTGCGTATACTTGTGTTCCTTTTTTAAGATAGGGAGCAATACCGGTGCGGTCGGTCCAATAGGCGCATTCTACCCAAATGGTCTTGTCCTTCTGATTGCCCTGTGCGTCACGGAACTTCTCGGTATGTGCCACGTTGAAATTGATCACGTTCTTCCCGTTCACTGTATTGGTGACACAATCCTTACCCAGGTTTCCGATTACTTGTAGCTTTATCATAATGGTAGATTTATAGTGAAACGGCAAATTACAAATTTTCAGAGTGGTGAAATGGAGAAAGTTTTCCCAAAGTTTCCCACTCCAACCACTCAGTCAGCATGGCGAAATGCGTCCATAAAGCGCCAACGGCTCAATTCCAGGGACAGGCGGCACCCTAATAAGCCCTTGTATGCGTAAATTTAAAGGTGCAAAAGCCCTTGCTTACCATATTATTGCTCTGCGGCCTGGCTGTCACCCATGCCCAATCGGGCCGTGTGGACAGGAATCCCCCGATCGACAGCCTGGTGGACCTATTTCTCCGGCATGCTGGCTATTTCGATGATTCAGCCGGGTGGTATGCGGACAGGGCATTAGAGGAGTCCCGGAAAGCCAATTATGTCCATGGCATAGCATTAGCCACAGCCTGCAAGTCGATCTATACGATATATTACACCAATGATTTTATCCAGGGCGAACAGATCGCCCGGCAATCCCTGGATTGGTTTGATCGCACGGCCAACAAAGACAATATCACCTATGCGTATTATGCATTGGGATTCGACCTTTACGCCCAAAGCCGATTTGAAGAAGCGATCCATTACATAAAGCTGGCGCAGGACTATGCCCGGCAAGCCGGCGATACCGCCAATGTCATCAGGGCCCTGTCCCTCATCGGCTGCGCTCACCGGGAAAGCGGGGACTATGAAAAGGCCTATGAGATCAACCGCCGCTGTCTGCAGATGGCCGGGGAAAGCCATCATCCCGAGCTGATGCCAAGCGAATATTATGAGCTGGCTGAGCTGTTCATCCAGATAGAGGACTATGACGCCGCCAAAAAATATTTTCACCTTGGGTTCGGGCAAGGTCAGCCGTCCATGTCCCATGCCTGGAAGGTCCTCGTCTATGCCGAGCTCCTCAGCCGGCAAGGACTGTTCGACTCGGCGCTGCATTATTACAACCGTTTTGACTCCGCCGCCCTGAAGCCCGCCATCTTACGCTCCTACCTGGTCAGCAAAGGGGAATATTATCTGCTCCAGGACAGAAGCAGCGAAGCGTTGCCTTATTTTGAAAAGAGCCTCGTCTACCAACGGCAGCTGAACGATCGCAACCAGGTGATGCGCTGTCTCAAGGATCTCTCCCTCGCCAACCAATGGCTGGGCAGGGACAAGGTGGCGGCCCAATATGCCAGGGAGAGCCTGGCCATTGCCGAGCAGTTCAAGGCCCGGCAATATATCAGGGATAATTGCCTGACGCTCTATTCGCTGTACGATAAAGCAAAAAGGGCCGACAGCGCATACGCGTTTTACAGGCGCTATAATGCCATGAAGGACAGTGTCAATAGCGAGCAGCTGAAAGGGAAGTTCGCGTCCTGGGCGTACGAACAGCAGATCGCCCTGCTGAACAAGGAGAAGCAGCTGAACGAGGTCTGCCTGCGGGAAACGCTTGCCACCAAAAGATTGCTCATCGGCGGCATCATAGCCTTATTATTGATCGGCTTTATCTTCTCCCGTTATGTCCTGCTGAAAAGAAAGAACGAGGCGCATCTCCGGAAAAGGGCGGAGAATGAGCTGGAGATCCAACGGCTGGAAGGCGAGAAGGCCAAGGCAGCCTTGCAGCAGCGGGCAAAGGAGCTGGAGATCCAGGCCCTGCGCAGCCAAATGAACCCCCATTTCATCTTCAATTGCCTGAATGCCATCAACCGGTTTATATTGGGTCATGAAACAGAGGCTGCCTCGGACTACCTCACCAAGTTCTCCCGGCTGATGCGAATGATCATGAACCACTCCAGGCATTCCGTCATCTCCCTTGCGGAAGAGCTGGAGGTGCTACAGCTGTACCTCGACATGGAACGACTGCGATTCAAAGACGCCTTTGATTACAACATCGTCGTGGAAGAAGAACTGGATGCGGGAGATATCTATATTCCGCCGCTGCTGCTACAGCCATTTGTGGAAAACGCGGTTTGGCATGGATTGATGCACAAGCAGGAAAGGGGACTGCTGACAGTGACCCTCCGGGCGGAGGGCGATATGCTCACCTGTATTATACAGGACAATGGCGTGGGTCGTCAAAAAGCGGTCCTGCTAAAAAGCAAATCCGCGCAAAGACATAAATCGATGGGTTTGCAGATAACGGCAGAACGTCTCCACTTATTGACAGGCTCAGGCGCACCGGGCCATTTTTTCAATATCGAAGACCTCTACGATGCGGAAGGAAGACCGGCGGGCACCAGGGTGGTCCTGCGGATAAGGATCAACAGTGCTGCCGGAGAGCCGGCTTGAAACTATTCACAAAAATTGTACATATGATCAGAGCTATCATTGTCGATGACGAACCTTATTGCTGCGAAGCGCTGGCTATCCTCCTGGAACGTTATTGCCCCCAGGTGAGCGTGACCGGCAGCTATCATTCCGGGGCGGATGCTTTAACGGCCATTAAGGAGCAACGCCCACAGTTGCTGTTCCTCGACATTGAAATGCCACGTATGAATGGTTTCGAGCTGCTGGAAAAAATAAAAGATATCCCCTTGCAGCTGATCTTTACTACCAGCTATGACCAGTATGCCATTAAGGCCATCCGCTTCAGCGCCCTGGATTACCTGCTGAAGCCCATCGACCGGGAAGAGTTGCAGCGTTCCGTGCAGAAAGTAGAACATCGTCTGCTCTTTCCCCTGCAGATAGACATGCTCTTCCAGAAACTGCAAAATCCCGCCCATCTTTTCAACAAGATAGCGATCCCTACCATGGAAGGGCTGCAAATGGTGCCCGTAGGAAGTATCATGTATTGCACTTCGGACAGCAATTACACGATCCTTTCGCTGAAAGATCAGCAGAAGGTAGTGGCATCCCGTACCCTTAAGGAGATCGAAGAGCTGCTGGAAGACTACTCATTCCTCCGTGTGCATCATTCCAGTCTCGTCAATCTCAACGAAGTGTCCAAATATGTCAAGGGTGAAGGCGGTTATCTTGTCATGTCCGACGGATCTTCCATCAATGTCTCCCGCAGCCGCAAAGAAAATCTCCTGAAAAAATTACAACCGTCCCGGTCCTGAACATTTCCCGATTACTCATTCAAAAAGACCGGTGGGCCATTATCTGCCTCCGATGGCTGGTTTTGGCTGGCGCTACAGGTGGAAGCGCGTTAGCTTCAGGTCATAAAACCTATAGTTATGACACGAAGTATCATCATTCTTTCCTGTCTGCTCCTGATAGGATACATGCCCGCTGATGCGCAGGCCACCAGCAATACTTTCCTCAACCTGCATACGCTGCGAAATGATAAAGGCGGCGTGAAGGCTGCCCGGCAATTCATGAAACTGGCCGGAGAGAACAAGGAAGAGCGCTGGTACATGCTGCCCGGGGGCTATCTTGCCGAATTCGAGGAAAGAACGATCCACAACAAGCTGGTGTTTGACAGAAATGGGAACTGGCTTTACACCATGCGGGAGTATAGTGAAAAGGAATTGCCCGGAGAAGTAAGAAGGCTGGTGAAAAGCACCTACTATGACTTTTCCATCGGATGGGTAAAGGAAGTTTCCCAATTCCGATCTTTGGCCTACGTAGTGCATATTCAAAATGCCCCTGAATGGAAGGATCTCATTGTAAGGGATGGGGAGATCGAAGTGGTTAGGAGCTACGAGCAGTGAGCGGTGAGCTTCGAGCTACAAGCTGCAAGCTACAAGCTACAAGCTGCAAGCGATTAATTATGAGCAAGTTGAGTTTGATTAGGCACTACTTGTAGCTTGCAGCTTGCCCCTTGTCGCTGTTTTCGTAACTTTGCCGTCCAATAAATTAAGTTATGAGCCGTAAAGGAAAGGTCCTGGTAGCAATGAGTGGCGGTATTGACAGTACCGTTACGGCTCTCATGCTGCACGATGAAGGATATGAAGTGGTGGGCATCACGATGAAGACATGGGATTATGCCAGTGCGGGGGCTTCAAAAAAGGAGACGGGCTGCTGCAACCTGGACAGCTTCAACGATGCGCGGATGGCGGCTGTACAGCATGGGTTCCCGCATTTCGTGCTGGATATCCGTGAGGAGTTCGGGGACTTTGTCATCAACAATTTCGTGGATGAATATATGGCCGGCAGAACGCCCAATCCCTGCGTGCTTTGTAACACGCATATCAAATGGAGAGCGCTGCTCAAGCGGGCGGATGCCATGGACTGTGCGTTCATCGCTACGGGCCATTATGGTAATATCCGCCGTCATGAGAATGGCCGGTATACTATTGCCAAAGGGTTGGATGAAACAAAGGATCAAAGTTATGTGCTGTGGGGCTTGCAGCAGGACCTGCTGAGCAGAACACTCCTGCCACTGGGGCCATACCGCAAGACGGAGATCCGGCAGATGGCCCTCAGCTATGGCTATCCGGAGCTGGCAGCCAAGAGCGAAAGCTATGAGATCTGCTTTGTCCCCGACAATGATTACAGGGGATTTTTAAAGCGCCGGATAGAAGGCCTGGAAGAGCAGGTGGCCGGCGGGAATTTCGTGGACAAGAATGGCAAGATCCTGGGACAGCATAAAGGCTATCCTTTCTATACAGTGGGGCAGCGCAAAGGACTGGACATCACCTTCGGGAAACCAGTCTATGTGACGGCCATCCGCCCGGAGACCAACACGGTCGTCCTGGGAGATGAAGGCGACCTTGACGAACAGGAAATGGTCGTGGGCAAGCTGAACCTGATGAAATACGACTCCATAACGCCGGGCATGGAGGCTATTACAAAGATCCGCTATAAGGATAAGGGGTCGTTAAGCAATCTCTACCCTGAAGGAGACAAACTGAACATACGCTTCTACGATAAGGCGAAAGGTATCGCCCCCGGACAAAGTGCCGTCTTTTATGAGGGTGACGAGGTCATTGGGGGAGGCATCATACAGCGCAGCGGGGGGCAGCTTTGAGCTACAAGCTACAAGCTTCAAGCTGCAAGCCAGGAGCTTAAAGAGTTTAAATAAGTGACTTGTGGCTAGTAGCTTGCAGCCTGTAGCTATAATAATTTTCCCGCTAAAACGTTTCCCTAAGGACTAATAGCGTATGATGAAAAATATTCGCCTGGCCGGTGCTATATCTCTTCTAACCCTGACTACTATAATTAGTTGCAAAAGAACGCTTTATAACCACCCAGACGATAGTTTGACCCACTATTTCCTTCCTCTGGAGGTAGGCAAATATGCCATTTACCAGGTGGATTCGCTGAATTTCTATTATTATGGGCAGCTGGACACCCTGACACATTATTTCGTGAAGGATTCGGTGGAGGGCTCATTTGTCGACAACCTGGGCCATACTTCCTGGACGGTGGTCCGGTATATCACCCCTATTTCAGACCCTGAGGGCTGGGCGCCTTCCGAAACGAATGTGGTGACACCTTCCACAAGTTCGATCGGGTTCACCGAGAACAACCTTCGTTTTATCAAGTTGGCATACCCGATGGCCAATGGAGGGACCTGGAATGGCAACAGCTATCTACCGAATGCGCCTTACCAGGACATCTTTAAATTCACGGCGCCGAGCAATGTCAACCTCAACCAATGGGTCTATACCTACCAGAATGTTAATGCGCCCTTTACTGCGGGAGGCACCACTTACGACAGCACGGTAACGATCCTGCAGGAAGATGATTCCGCCAACGTGCCTATCGTCATAGACACTGCATTTGCGTCCAGGACCTATTGGTCGGAGACCTATGCAAAGAACATAGGCCTGGTATACAGGCACAGCATCCTCTGGGAATATCAGCCGCCTGTCCCCAACAGCACGCAGGGAGGGTATAAGATCGGTTTCGAGGTGACCTTCACGCTGCTGCGCCACAACTGATCCGCTAGCTGTCCCGCATGGTGCTGAAGCGCGCCCCAAACATCGTATCAGCCTTCTCGTCATATCCCTTTATAGCGCCCGCCTGTTCCTGCCGCAGTCCGAACTTTTCCCTGACCAATCCTGCGATCGCTTCATTCTCTTTCCTGAACACGGAGCACGTAGTATATACGAAACCAGCGCCCGGCGCCAGCCGTGGTAAGATGTTGCCGACAATAGCCCTTTGTGCGGCGCTATACGTCAGGATCTTCCCGGGATTGAAAAAAAACAGCTCTTCAGGCGTGCGGCTCCAGGTGCCGCTGCCGGTGCAGGGTACGTCGGCCAGGACGAGGTTGTATGGCAGTGTGTCGGAAGAAAGGGCCGTATCCTTCCGTGTGAGATCCGCGACAAAAGAATAGAATTGGGTGATGCCTGCCTGCCGGAACCGCTGCTGCAGGTTCTTCAGGATAGATTCACGGATATCCGACACCGTTATACTTATTCCGGGTATCGTATCATACGCGAGGATCGACTTCCCTCCGCTGGCCGCACATGCATCCCAGAAGATGACGGGTGATGCCGTCGGGCGGAGGAAGCCGGCGATGCGCTGGCTGCTGTAATCCTGGATCACCACTTCCTTGTCGGGGGTGAAAAGGGCTTCCACTTTAGTACCGTTGGGCAGGCGTAGTGTAAAGGGCGGAATGAACTCGTGCGCCACTTCTTTTGTCCTGCTCAGCGCCAATTGTTCGTATCCGGGCCGGATGCGAAGAAAAAGATCGGGCTGGCGAAGGAACGAAAGGCAGAAAGCATGGTGGTCAATTCCTTCCGAAAGCTCATCCTTCCAGGGAAAGATCTCAGCCGGAGAGAAGTCGATGCCTGCGTGGTGCACGAGGGCGATCTTTTCTTCCAATGGGCGGCTGGCTTGTGCATTCCATTCCGGACGGAAGTATGCCAGCAATTCGCCGGGCTGATCATGGACAAAGAATAGTCCCAGAAGGATACGCTGATCGACGGGCATTCCTCTAACGGCATGCCCCAGGCGATAGAAAGCATAGACCATGTTGCTGACGGTCTTGCGGTCGTTGGAGCCCATCTGTTTATGCTGCCGGAAAAAATCTTTCAGCCAGGTGTGCAGCGGCGTTCCTCCCCAGTAGGAGGAGAGGATGGTGGTGGCGTAGCGGAGCTGGTTATCGAATTTCACTATTTATATACCGGGTATTCGCTTTGTGAAAATTAGCGAATCCCCGGCAGTACGCTAATATCTGTCCTTGCGGACGAAGCCTCCTTCGTCGGCTTACAGCTCCAACAAAGCTTTCACCGGATCTTTACCAAACAAGAGCTGGTCCGGATTCTCCAGCAGCTCCTTGATCCTTACCAGGAAGCTGACGGATTCGCGACCATCGATGATGCGATGGTCATAGCTCACTGCCAGGTACATCATCGGACGTACGACGATCTGCCCGCCTACGACCACGGCACGCTCTTCGATCTTATGCATTCCCAAAATGGCGGACTGTGGGATATTGATGATGGGCGTCGACATAAGGCTGCCGAATACGCCCCCGTTGGTGATGGTAAAAGTTCCTCCCTGCATTTCCTCCATGCTGAGCTTGTTGTCCCGCGCCTTGGTAGCGAGCTCGACCACCTTCTTTTCGATGTCGGCCATGCTGAGGCTTTCGGCATTGCGGATCACGGGGACCACGAGTCCTTTAGGGGCGCTGACGGCAATGGAAATATCGCAATAGTCGTGGTACACCAGCTCTTCGCCATCGATGTAGGCGTTGACCGCCGGCCATTCCTGGAGGGCATAGCAGGTGGCTTTGGTGAAGAAGCTCATAAAGCCCAGGTTGACGCCATGCTTTTCTTTGAACTTGTCTTTGTATTTCGTACGAAGGGCCATCACGGCGCTCATATCCACTTCATTAAAGGTGGTGAGCATGGCCGTGGTGTTTTTTGCTTCTACGAGGCGGCGGGATACCGTCTTACGGAGATTGCTCATCTTTTCGCGCCTGTCGGCGCGGGTGAACAGCTCTTTGCCGGGTGTGCGGCCGGGATGGGCCAGGGCTTCCAGCACGTCGTGTTTGAGGATCTTGCCGCCAGCACCTGAAGGGGTGATGGAGCCGGCATCGATCTTCTTATCTGATATGATGGCTGCGGCTACGGGTGTAGCCCTGATATCATTTGGAATGGATGTAACGGGCGCCTGCGCGGCGGGGGTGGCCGTTGCCGTGGGGGCGGCGGTGGCAGCGGTGGTTGCCGGAGCCGATGTTGCAGCAGCGGTGGCCTGAGCGCCGGCGGTGCTTCCGTTGGAGGATGGCTTTGCAGCCGTCTCATCGATTTGTGCCACGACATCGCCGATCTTCAACGTATCCCCTTCCTTGCCAATCGGGTTTAGTACACCTGCCTGTTCAGCGTTGACCTCGAAAGTTGCTTTTTCGCTCTCCAGTTCTGCGATCACTTCGTCACGGTCAACATATGCACCTGCCTGTTTCAACCATTTCACCAGGGTAACTTCGCTGATAGATTCACCTACTGCCGGAACTTTAATATCGATCATTTAATCCTCCTTCTCCCCCGCGGGGAGCGTATTTATTTAAAAAATTTATCTATTTCTATATGCTGAATGCCGTCTCGATGATCTCTGCCTGCTCCTGTGCATGCACCTTCGAATAACCGGTGGCGGTAGCAGCGCTGGGCTGTCTGCTGATGACCCCATAATTGATCGTCTTCAGGTTCATCTGCAGGAAGGAAGCGGCGCCCATATTCAGGGGCTCTTCCTGCACCCAGAACCACGTGGAAGCCTGGCTGTATTTCTTGTATAAGACTTCCAGCTGGGGCAGGGGTAAGGGATACAGCTGTTCCAGCCGGACGATGGCTACATCCTTACGGTTCTCCTTCTGCTGGCGCTCAGCCAGGTCGAAATATACTTTTCCGCTGCAGAACAGCACTTTCTTCACCTGACCGGCATCATCCACGAAGGGGTCGTCCATGACCTCCTTAAAGCCGCCGGAAGTAAATTCCTCCATCTTCGACCAGGTGCCGGGGTGACGCAGGTTCGCCTTTGGCGAGAAATTGATCAGGGGTTTACGGAAAGGCCATGCCAGCTGTCTCCTGAAAGCATGGAAAAGGTTGGCGGCCGTAGTGATGTTCGTTACCACCATATTGAGCTCGGCGCACATCTGCAGGAACCTCTCCATACGGGCGCTGCTGTGCTCGGGTCCTTGTCCTTCATATCCATGGGGCAGCAGCAGGGTGACGCCATTCATGCGCTGCCATTTCTGCTCTGCGGCAGAGATGAACTGGTCGATCATCGTCTGTGCGCCATTGCTGAAGTCGCCGAACTGGGCCTCCCACAATACCAGGGCATTCGGATTGGCCAGGGCGTAACCGTATTCAAATCCCAGCACGCCATATTCGCTGAGCAATGAATTGTAGATGCGGAACTGTCCTTTGGCATCAGGCAGCCGGCTGAGGCGATTGTAGGGTTTGTCCGTATTCTCGTCCAGCAGGACGGCATGACGATGGGAGAAAGTGCCACGCTGTACGTCCTGTCCGCTCATGCGCACATCCTTTCCATCCAGCAGGAGGCTGCCATAGGCCAGGAGCTCTCCAGTGGCCCAATCCACCTTCCTTTCTTCCGAGAACGCCTTTACCTTGTCCTGCAATATCTTTTCGACTTTACGCAGCGGCTTGAAATCTTCCGGCCATTGCATGATCGCGTCGAATACTTTTCTAAAATCCGCTTCGCTGATGGCGGTGACGGGCGATTGATCGAAATCCGCCGGATTTGCCTTGCGCAGACTACGCCACCAAAGCTCGGGCTGCTGATAATGATAAGGCAGAGGATGTTGCTTCACCTCATCCAGCCGCTCCTGCAGGTCGCCCCAGAATTTCTTTTCCATTTCCTTTGCCAGGTCCTTGGCGTCGGATTCTCCATTCTCAATAAGGAACTGGGTATATACTTCCCGGGGATTGGGGTGTTGGTCGATCAGCGCATACAGATGCGGCTGAGTGAACTTCGGGTCATCTCCTTCATTGTGCCCATGGCGACGATAGCACACCATGTCGATGAAAATATCCGTATTGAATTCCTGGCGGTAGCGGGTGGCAATCTCGGCGCATTTTATAACGGCCTCTGCGTCGTCGCCATTCACATGCAATACGGGCGCGTGGATGGCTGCTGCCAGGGAAGTGCAATAGTCGGAGCTGCGGGCGTCATCGAAGTCGGTGGTAAAGCCGATCTGGTTGTTGATGACAAAATGTATGGTGCCGCCTGTGTTATATCCTTTCAGCTCGCTCATCTGCAGGACCTCATATACGATGCCCTGACCGGCAACGGATGCGTCGCCATGAATGAGGATGGGAAGTATCTTGTCATAATCGCTGGCGTACATGACGTCAGCCTTGGCTCTGGCAAAACCTACGACCACGGGGTCGACGGCTTCCAGATGAGAGGGGTTGGGCATCAGCTTCAGGTGGACCGTCTTACCCTTGTCAGATTGTACCTCGCTGCCATAGCCCATATGGTATTTCACGTCACCGCTGCCCATGGTTTGGTCCAGTTTGGCCGTTCCTTCAAACTCGCTGAAGATCTGCTCGTACGTTTTGCCCATGATATTGGCCAGTATGTTCAGCCGGCCGCGATGCGCCATGCCGATGACCACTTCTTCCACGCCGTTGTCAGAAGCTGTGTTGATGATGGTATCCAGCGCCGCAATGGTAGTCTCTCCACCTTCCAGTGAAAATCTTTTCTGACCGATGTATTTCGTATGGAGGAATTTTTCGAACATGACCCCTTCGTTCAGCTTTTCCAGGATACGTTTCTTCTTGTCGAGAGAAAGAGGGGTCAGGAATTTTTTCTCCATCTCGTTGGTAAGCCAGTCGACCTTCTTCTGGTCGCTGATGTATTTGAACTCGATCCCTACGTGCGCCGCATAACAGTTCTGCAGGTGCTGCAGGATCTTCCGGAGTGAAGTGGTGCCGAGGCCGATGAGATTGCCGGCAAAACAGTTCCTGTCCATATCCTCTTCCGTAAAACCGTAGAAGGCCAGGTCCAGGTTGGCGCCGCGATCCTTGCGGGGACGTATAGGATTTGTTTTGGCCAGCAGATGGCCTTTATTGCGATAGCCCAGGATGAGCCGGTAGGCCCCCAGTTCTTTTTTCCAATCCATCCCGTCGGAGGTGGTCAGTACGCCGTCGGCGGGTCGGGGGCCGGCCGTAGCCGTATGAACGCCATTGGCAGACCCATTGACCCCATTTACGGCTTTTCCCTGGGTGATGGCAAAGTCGAATCCTTCAAAAAATTTTCTAAACTCAGGATCTACTGCCTCCGGGTTCTTTACAAAATCCTGGTATAAGCCCTCGATGTAAGAGGGGTGTGAATTAGTTATAAACGAATAGTCCTTCATAGAAGCGCTTAATCATTATTTGCCCAGAAATATGTTTGGACAACGAACCTTCCGCCGGTAGGCGGACAATGCCGGTTCGTTTTTGGCCTACAAATATCGTTCAAAATTAGTCATTTCCGTCCCCGCCCCCCTCCATTTTCTTGTTTTTAACCTTCCCTTTCTCTTTATTTGCTTTCCGGCCCCTCCCTGCCCCTTCCCAAGCCTCTTAAACGGCCCGATAGCCCGCCAAGTGCCTCTCCGGAACTTTTTATGAATAAAACCTGCCTGGATTTGGAAAATTCGTAGCATGGGGCTACCTTTGCCGTCCTAAAAATGTCGAGTAATGGCAAATCATAAGGCAACCAAAAAAGATGTAAGGCAAGCCACCAAGCGCAGGGATCGCAATCGCTACTATGGCAAAACCACCCGTAATGCGATCCGTGACCTGAGGGAGATCAAGGTGCAGAAGGAAGCTGGTGACAAGCTGCCTGAAGTAGCTGCCATGATCGACAAACTGGCTAAAAAAGGCGTTATTCACAAGAATAAGGCTGCCAACCTAAAGAGCAAGCTGGCCCGGAAGGTCAACACTTTAGGCGCTACTGCGGCTAAATAGACCTATTTCAGGATATCAGATATTCAAAAAGCATCCTTTAACAGGATGCTTTTTATATTTTGACCGGCGTGCTCCTCCAGGCCGGAAGCTATATCCTGGTGTTTATTTCAATGTTATTCAGGGTTTTATTGATCCTGAAAAATATGATGATCAGTTCGCACCATATTCTCCAGGCGACATTGCCGACGATCAGCATGATCAATCCTCCGATGAAACCGCCGCCTCCCAGCAGGCTAAAAGGGCTGAGGCCTCCTCCTCCAAACTCTTCGAATCCACCACGGCTGCGGCTGCCGCTGAACATAGCAGCAAGGCTGGCCAGCGTGATGAGGACAGCAACCACTACATAAACGATCTGGATAATCTGTAAGGTGATCATGGTACGAAAAGAGAGGAAGTCTCTCCAATTGAAGCCCGGGTTAGCACCGGTAGCTGGCGCAATGTTCGTCTGTTCCATGGTTTATCGTTTAAAGATGAAATAAAACACCATTGTTCAGCATCGGACAGGCCGGAAAAGATCACTTTTTGTCGGATAGGACAGTATCAAGAGGAAACTCATGTATATGTTACTGAGATAGTGCAACTTATACGGATATGGTCAGATTACAACGCCCTTTCCCGGAAAGGTTTGGCCGTCCTGTGGGACGGCCGGTTATTTTGAAAATTGGGATGCCAGTAAATGTTAAGCCTGCCGGATCAATATCTTCTTCCGCCACCACCGCCACCGCGGTCCCCGCGATCACCGCCGCGGTCTCCACCACGATCACCGCCGCGTCCGCCGCCGCCGCCGTATCCACCTCCGCCGCCACGGTTGCCGCCGCCACCATATCCTCCACCACCGCGTCCGCCGCCGCCGCCATATCCTCCACCACCGCCACGGTTGCCGCCGCCACCGCCGCCTCTGCCTTGCTCATCCGCCTCTTTCACGGCCAGCTTTTTGCCTCTGATGCCTGCGCCGTCCAGGGTCTCTATCGCCCCTTTGGCTTCCGTATCGTCAGCCATGTCTACGAAGCCGAAGCCTTTGCTTTTCCCGGTCTCCCTGTCAATGACAACTTTAGCGGAGTGAACGACACCATACAATTCAAACATTTCTTTTAGATCAACATCGTCGAAATCAGAAGGTAAACCTGCTACAAAAAGCTTCATGCACGTGAATTTGGGGTAAAAATACAAAGATGGTCTCTATATCTGGTAATAATATTGAAATTTGTTGGGTAATTTTTTAGATACTGAATTTCGTTATAAATCCCTCTTCAAAAGAGTTATAAGTGTTGCTAAGTGATTGCCTGTAGAATGCCTTGCCACAGTCCATTACAACGATGGACTGCACTAATCAACGCCGCCTTTACGTATGGATTTCACTTGTGCAGGCCATTGCGTCGGCTGACCCGTTCTTTCATTCACCGGAAGGACGCTTTTTTCACGTGATGTTGTTACAGGATCTTCACTGGCCATGTATGCCAATGCCGCGGCCAGGATTGCATTGTTACGCAGGTCATCAAAAACGATCTTGTCATAAGTGTCCCGGTTCGTATGCCACGTGTACGCAAAGTAAGACCAGCTTTTGGAGCTCAGGGAAAAGGCAGGTGCACCGACGGCAACAAACGATGCAAAGTCAGATCCGCCGCCACCCGGAGTGCCCGGGAATTGCGTTTGTATTGAATCCTTTATCCCTGAAGGCAGCGCGGCCAGCCAGCGGGTGAGGTATTCAGCCGCGTGCAGGAATCCCTGTCCGGCGAGAGAGGCCACTCTACCCGTGCCATTGTCCTGGTTAAAAACGACCTGGATATGTCGTACGATCTCAGGATGATCTTCCACAAAAGCCCTGGAACCATTTAAACCTTGTTCTTCGCTGCCCCAGTGCCCTACCATGATCGTGCGTTTGGGATGGGGATATACTTTCTTCAGGATCCGCATGGCTTCCATCATGGTAAGCGTGCCGGTGCCATTGTCCGTAGCGCCCGAGCCGCCGTCCCAGGAATCGAAATGCGCGGACAGGATAACATATTCATCAGGCTTCTCACTGCCTTTGATGGATGCGATCGTATTAAAAGTGGGTACAATTCCCCGCTCCTTCGATTCCGAATGCAGGCTGATCCTGGGTTTATCGCCCGACTCCGCAAGCCTGTACAGCAGCCCATAATCTTCCAGGGCAATATCAACGGTGGGGATCTTTTTAGTAAAGGCGCCAAAGATCTTGTCTACGCCAAAGCCCTGCGACCAGTTGGAGGAAACAATGCCTGCGGCTCCTGCATTCTCCAGTGCGACCGGGAGCGTCCGGGCCGTATAGCCTGTCTTTTTGATCCGCTGTGCCCAGGCATCCGTTTGTGCCGCCCGCTCTTTCTTCATCTTATCAAACGACGCCGCTGTCGCCCATTCCTGCCAGTTATAATCGGGACGGCCGGTGGGTTGCATCATCGAGACCATGACAAACTTCCCTTTTACATTCGGCAGCCATTGCTGGAAGGCGAGGGAGTCGGCCAGGTCGGGAAGAATGATCAGCCCGGCTGTCACGGTGTTTTTCCCCGTACCGGGGCTCCACGCCAGCTGTGTACCTTCCAGCGTCTTCACGCGAGGGTAGATCATATCGATGTGCGTGATGCCCCGCTCCCATCCTCTCCACTCGCCCCATTTTTCACTGTGGGCCGGTATGTCCCAACTGGTGTATTTGCCAATGGCCCAGTCGCGGGCCTGCTCCATCTGGGGTGTCCCGACCAATCGGGGGCCAATGACATCAAATAGCTCATGGGCCAGCTTTTGCAGCTGTGAGCTGTCATTTTCTTCTTTTATGATATTGTCGATGATGGTGTCTTTCAGCTGCGCCAGGACAGGGGCGGTAGAAAAACAAAGGGCTATAAAGAAGGATGCGCGTTTTTTCATACGCCCAATATAAGAAATAATAAGAGCAGACTGCGGGAAGATCTCCGGGGCCCGGGATTTGCATAACGGATCTTTTATGGTAAAGGAATTAAAAAAAATACCCGTCTCGGGGCAGGATGAAGCTTTCCAGCTGATCAACCGGTTGAGCCAGCATTATGGAATGCAGCAGGATACGCAACGGCATCAGTTCCATGTATCGAACGATCTGTACTCTGCCTATTACGATGCGGAGGAGCAAGTTGTCAAGATGGAGTCGATCCATCCGGAAACGACCGAAGAACAGATCAAGGAGTTTTTGATCAGCTTTCCTACTTTTTTTTGAGGGAATTGGGTTACTTTTTCGTTGGTTTGGGAGAGGTGGAATTCAGGCCGTCTATGTGTTCGAAGAGGTTGGCATTTACGTGATTCCAGAGTGGATCCAGAATAAAATCTATTCCTTCTCTTCTTGCCAATTTGGAAGCTGGTACAAAGTCTTCGTCGCCGGAAACCAAGACGATCTGATTGACTTGCTTTTTTAATGCCAGTGATGCAATATCAACTCCAATCTTCATATCAATGCCTTTCTGTCTCATTTCATAAAAAACATCGATTTCTCTTATATCTTTTAACGCGATTTCACCTTTCAATAATGCCTTGACTTTCGATGGATAGATCTGCCAGCTTCCGAAGTCGCTAATTTGCCCCAGTCGAAGTGCGACCTTTCTCTTTTTTTTAAGCTCTTCGAATAATTGAAGGCGTAATTTGTAGACCTCTGTTTTTTTAAAGTCTATGCACTTCCCAGAAATGGGATTATGTACTCGTTTATCCAATGGAGAGCAATCATAATAAAATATCCTGTAGAGCTCGTGCTTTACCGATACATGTTTCATTGCTGCTCTGCAAATATTTTTTGCTATCGTTTCAGCATTATGTGTTTCCGATCCCTTGTAAAGGTCGTAATACCGTTTTAGAAAGAATCCGCCATCGATGAGGACGGCTACAGTTGGTTTCATAAAAAAAGCCTTTGGGTTCGCTGCTCACTATTGTTTGAGAGGGAAAGGCCAAAGGCGCTATCAGGCACTAAAGTTAGAAATAAACCGAATGCAAAAAAAATAAAAATCTGTTCGCCCACTGCACTTTTGCCGCAGTAAATGAGCTTCTTAAAATAGTTTAATTTTATTCCATTATGTTCAAAGTCTCATCCAACACCGGCTTTAGGGTATATGAAACATTGGACACCGGATATCCGCCTTTTTGCATGAAAAGACGTATTTTAAAGTAACCAACACACCTGTATGAATACCATTACCGACGAATTCATGAAACAAATGATGACGACGACAAAACCTTACACCGTTGTCATCCTGACGAAGGGTCCCAACTTTTCCCGACCGGATGCCGGCGCCATTATCTGGGAACATGGCCGGCGTAATTTCACCCTACGCGCCGAAGGTCTTCTGTCCGTCGTCTTTCCTATCAGAGATGATAGTGACAAAGCCGGTATCGGGATATTCAATGCCGACATCGAGCAAACAAAAAAAATAATAGAAGGAGATCCGGCCGTCATGGAAGGTATCCTCACCTATGAGGTTCATGCAACGAGAAGTTTTCCAGGAGACAGCTTGCCTTAAAAGCGTAAAAGGGCCGACCCGTAGGCCGGCCCTTGTTTTATGGCGCCTACTGTATCACCTTCACTGTCCCCGCCCCGTTGTACGAATGATATTCTCCGTTGTACATCGCATCTGCGCCTACGGGCCCCATCCTGTAAACACCTGGTGACACCGCCCGCACCGCATAGTAATATACCTGTTTATTATAATGCTGATTGACGAACAAATTGATCCTGTCATCCCGCACATCCAGCGCCGTCGGCGTCTCCGCATCTTTTATCCAGTCCATCCCCGGAATATCCTTCGTCCGTGGATTCTCGATCTCAAAACCCGCTGGCAGCATATCCGTGATCACCACATTGTCAATATCCGTCGAATAGGTCTTCTCCAATGTGATCTGCACGATCACCAGGTCATTCTGATGGAAGGTATTCCCGGCAATGGGGCGGCCGTTCCTGTCGAAGAACCGCTTGCGCACCTTCAGGTAGCTGTCCTCTTCCTTATAAGCTCCCGTAGAGCTGATGCCCTCCAGCTGCCAGAAATAATATACTTTCCCCGAACCTTTGGTGACAATATCCACCTTCGGAGCGCCTGTTCCCGCCCCCTTGAGTGCAGCCGACCCCAACTTCACCGGGCTGCCATTCATCGAAGCCACGGTCCTGCCGTCTACCTTGATATCCGCCGTAGCCGTGGAGCCCGCTTCGCGCCGGGCAACCTTGCCCATGGACAGGAAACTGAACGCCAGCTCCTGTGTGCTGAACCAATAGCGTGTTTTTAATTTACCTGCAATATGTCTCACCATCGTCGGGATCTGCGTATTGTCCGGGTCGGCATCCACCAGGACATTCAGCGCCAGCGACTCGTCCCGGATATCAGAGTAGAAGCTGCCGCCCGTCTGTGCCACCGACTCTTCTCCTGCAAACTGGGTCGGCAGGAATTCCCGGAAGCTCTTCTTATCGCCCGACAATGCATAGGCCGCCGACAGCAGGTACTTACAATCCAGGCTCAACAGCGCCGGATTGGCTTTATAGTAGTTCATCACGCTGATGTTGGGCCTGCCTGCCATGGACAGCACATATAGTCCATAGGCTACTTCTTTAGGAGCTATCTTCTTATTCTGGTCACGGTTGTAATAGTAAGTAATCGTCTCCTTGTTTTTCAACCGGCTGTTGATATAGCCGAGCATGGTCTCCAGCAGCCCCTTGTCCACATCGAAGCCGGCCTTCTGCGCTTCCAGCAGGAAATGCGCGGCATAGATGGTCGCCCACCAGTTCTCCGTGCCTTCGTTGTCCCATAACGTCACCGCGCCGCTGTACAGCTGCCGCATCTTGATCTTGCGGATCGCCTCCTGTATATTCGAATTGGCCGATGCTTTCAATGCGGCAGGGCCACCTGAACGCATCAGGTCCGCCAGATCCCCATAATACAATTGTGGGAAAGCTGCCGAGACTGTCTGCTCAGTACACCCATATGGATATCTCACCAGCCAGTCGAGATATTTTGACAGCTCGATCACTGGCGACCTGCTCACCATAAGCTGATAATCCAGGCTGGAAGGGATCAGATCACCCGCATTCCAGTTCAATGTCTGGGAAGCACCGCCTGTGACAGCTCCTGCGTCCGTGATCTTTTGCAGGGGCGCTGAAGGCCGGACGCCTATCTCGGTCTCATCCGTAAAATGCTCGCCCATGCTGGCCACTTCAACGGACACCTTACCCACACCGATCGTGGGCGGGGCGATGATCTGGAAGACCGCACGCCCTTCGCTATTCGCCGCTACAGACAGGGTCTGATGATCTTCCCCTGCTATCCGCACCGCCCCACTAACCTTCAGGCGTGCATCGGCGCTGGCAGCAGAACTCGTCGTATTCGTAATCGTCACCGGCATTGTCACTGTATCGCCGGGACTGAGGAACCTGGGCAATGCGGAGCTCAGCACGATGGGGTCCGCCACCGTCATGGCCGATTCCCTGGCGCCAAACTTTGCATCCTTATACGCCAAAGCCATCAGCCTTACTTCCCCTGAGAACTGGGGTATGTCGAATTCAAATTCCGCCTCGCCGCTGCCGTCAGCCTTTGCAATACCACTCCAATACGAAACGATCTTAATCCGCTTGGCGGGCATGGGGTTCACCCGCTTCTTCATATCGCTCCCGGCATCGCCACCCGTACTACTGAGGCTGGGCCGCACTTCGGGGAAAAGCAAGGGATAGAGATCATAACCATTGACCTCCAGGGCGCGCTTGGCATAAAAATGCGTATAGGGATCGGGGGTTTCGAAATCGGAGATCTGCAGCACCCCATTGTCCACGGCCGCCAGCGTCACCATACTGCCGGCTACCGCCTTGACCTTCACCTTCTGGTGGGTATGGGAACGCACGGATTTCTGGGCCACGATCTCCACCGGTATCCTACGGTCTTTCTCTTCCACTTTCACCGATTGATAGCCGTGGGCCACCGTCAAAGGAATATCCGAGAGCTCATGCGGCTTGATCAAAGTGGCGGTGATATAGACATTGGGAATATCGTCGGCTGTGAGTGGCAGGTCCAGCGAAGCGTCACGCTTGTCCACATTGACATATTGATAGGACAGCACCTTATCCGTCTCCATGGTCACCAGCATGCGTCCGCTGAATGGTGTCTTGAAATGCGCTTTCACCGACTCTCCCGTGAAATAAGATGATTTTTCCAGGTCGATATCGATATGCCCTTCATTATTTACCTCGAATGAAGTATTGTCGCCACCCCAGGAGCCATAGCTGTAAAAGCTCCTGCTGACATACGTATTGGCGCCAGGTATGGAAACCCGCAATTCATAGTCGCCGGGACTGCGGGGCATAAAGGAGTATTTCGTGCTCTCTCCACCGACATTCACCATCGTGGAAGCAACCAGCTTATCTTCTTTCTGGGATTCATACCGGAAATAGCTGCCGCTCTTCGTAAGCACTGTCCTGTACTCATGCTTGATCACCTGCACCCGCGCCAGGGTCCCGCCGGACACTTTTTCATTACGATCCAGGGCGATGAGGGGAAATTGTATGGTCTGGTTAAGCGCATAATAGGAATATCCGTCGTCCGACACCCCGAAGTAAACAGGCTGCGTGAATATATCCACGCTGGTGCTGCGGCTGACGGGCCGGCCTGTCTCGTCAAAGACGGTGGCGTAGAAAGTGGCCTGCAGCAGCCCTACGTTCTTATACATGTCGGGCACTTCGTATTTCTCCACCGCATTGCCCTGCTCATCCGTCTTGCCTTCCTTATTATCCTTGCTGAACGTCACATTATTGTCGGCCAGGCTGAAATCATAATTTTTGTAATTCTTCGGATTGAAGGTCTTCTGCCGCACCTGCGTCTCGTATTCATAGTTGCGGTTCGCGGCAGGAGGACCGAAGAAGTTCACTGCGTGGATGTTTAGCCTGGCGATATCGCCCGTCGCCAGGTAAGGCTTGTCCAGCTTCGCCGTCACCTTGATCCTGTCAGGTACGAACTCCTCGATCCGGAAAGGCTGTGTTGCCAGCAATATGTCATTGGAGGTATATACTTCCAGCGAGTAGCTGCCGGTGATGGCGGAGGGCGCGATCTCCACGCTGCCTTCCACGGAGCCTTGCTCGTTAAGGCTCTTCCGGAAGGTTTTTAATTCCTTTCCGTTAGGCAGGAGGAACTTCAGCTTGACAGGCAGCTCGCCAGGAGACTTCCATTGTTTATCCCGTATAATGACGGAGAAGTTGAGCTTTTCTCCCGGCCGATAGATATCCCTTTCCGGGTAAACAAAAGCGTCCAGCCCTGTACTATTGCTATGCCGTCCTCCTACCTCAAAGCGGGAAGTGTTGACCTTTGTCGTACCAAAGGGAAGATAGTTGAAGTCATCCGCTGTCTTGGCAATGATCATCGCGGGCCGGAAGCCCACGGGCTCCTTGCGGGCATAGGCGATCTCCGCCACGCCATCGGCATTGGTGGCGCCCGAACCCAACAGCTGGTTGTTCGACCCATAGGCCAGCACGTTGACGCCGGCCAGCGCCGCCGCACTCTTGATGGAGTTGACGAACACCAGCATCTTTTCATTGCCTTCCCGGGCGATGAGACCAATGTCTGAAAGGGACACAAATCGATTGTCCCTGACCCAATAATCTTTCACGCTCCGGATCATGACATGGTAAATGCCTTTGAATTCCGGCAATTTATCGGCAATGCTCAAATTAAACAACCTGTTATTACCGCTCTTCGGCAGGGAACGGGTATCCACCTCCTGCTCGTAGATCACATCACCCAGCGTGACATCGGCGCTGCTGTTGTCATAGCTGGTATAATCGCCTTCCCCTTCCTCGCCCTCATCACCCGAAGACGAACCCGACCGCGACGACTCCTTCGGATAGTAGCCATACCGCGACGCCATCAGCAGGTTGCTCTCATAGATCTTCGAGATGATCACTTTTACTTTCGGCACATTGATGATCTTCACTTCGATGTTTTGGGCGCCCTTACCGGAGAGGTAAACCCCTTTGCTATTGACAAAGCTGACGGCAGGCGCCAGCTCTCCAAATGTGATGTTGGTATTATATTCCTCGTGCAGCACACCTCCGATGCGGCCACGCAGTCCCTTTGTCAGGGTAAGCGCATAGCTTTTCGACTGATCGAAATTGTCGCTCTTGATAGTAAATCCATCTTCGGCAGGCTCTACCGTGAATTTAACGGCCGGGTCCAGCTTGACGAACGTCGCCAGGTTAGCGGGGACCACCTGCTGGCTGGTCAATACTTTTATAGTGCCTGTCTCTCCGTCATGCTCCGTCGTGACTTCATTGATCTGCAGAACAAAGGGAGAGGGAATGATGGACTTGCTTTCCAGCTTTTCCTTCAATCCGTTGGCGCCGCCCTCCGGCACCAGTCCCTTATCGATGGAAATGGTCGCTTCCAGGTTCTTGTCTTCCATCTTCAGATTCAACAGCCGCACGGTGATCCGGTCGTCGGCAGAAAGTGTTTGCAGGTTATAGCTCACTGGCTGGCCACCCACCGCGATCTGTAATTTCTCCTTCAGTGAATTGGGGTTGACAGGGTAATTGAACTGGAGGTCCACCTGTGGAACGGCCATGCTGCTGTTCTCATCCTGGAGCACCCAGGTGGTATTGGTATTGTCCAGCTTCAGCTCGGGCGTATGAAAGACCAGGTCCTCTCCTTTTTTGATCCGTCCATAGCTGCTGTACTGGAGGATATCGTTCTTCAGGGTAGCTTTGAAAGTAGTGGCCGGCGTCAGGGGCTGGGCAGGGGAGAACACCAGCTCGTCGGGATGCTCCCAGCGGAAGCGGCCGGCAATCTTCGGCTCAAAGCTGATGTATTGGGTGGAATCCCAACGGTCCAGGAGGGAGTCCTTCACCAGGTCCTGGTCAAATCGGAAGATCAGGTTGCCCAATGGCGGAACCTCATCCCTGGCATTTGTATATTGCAGAGCGACAGCGCTGCGATTACATGCCGTCATGGTGATCAATGTGGAAAATACGGTAGCTAAAAGGGCTGTCGTAATGAAGCCGGAACTTATACGCATAAGGAGGTCTGATTGAGGATAGGAGCTATTTTTTAATAAAACGTTGTCAAGATACAATAAAATACCAATCGCCAAAAGAGCGTTCAAGCACTGAAAAATATGTAACGGAGAAGCTAAGGAGGAATTGTTGGGGAGGCCATAATCGTTGGGAAAAAGATCCCGCTGTGAAGATATACTACGGGGATGCATGTCTGCAAGGGGCACCACGATAAGAATTTGTTAAAGCCGGAAAAAATATATTACTGGGATGTGGAAGACCGTTGGAAGAATTGATCTTTAGGTACGAAAATGAAAAGAATACTTCGTCATATCAGGAATTGGTCGGTGCGGCGGATGCTGGTGAGACTGGGCATCGGGCTGGTTGGCGCTTTCCTGCTTTTCCTGGTGTTAAACCGGATCTTTCCTGTCCCCGACCGCATCGAATATTCCACCATCATCGAGGACAGCCAGGGTGAAGTGGTCAATGCATTCCTCACCCGTGACCAGCAATGGCGGATGAAGACGGAATTGGAGGAAATCTCGCCGCTGCTGCGCAAGACCATCGTTGAAAAGGAGGACAGGTACTTCTATTATCATCCGGGCATCAACCTGCTGGCCATGAGCAGGGCCTTTTTTATGAATATCCTGCATATGCGGCGGACCTCCGGCGCTTCCACCATCACCATGCAGGTGGCGCGTAGCCTGGAGCCCAAACGGCGGACCTACTGGAACAAGGTCAGGGAAATGTTCCGGGCCCTGCAGCTGGAATGGAAGTACAGCAAGGACGAGATCCTGCAGCTGTACCTGAACAAAGTGCCTTACGGCGGCAACATCGAAGGGGTGAAATCAGCCGCTTTCCTGTACTTTAAAAAGAACCCCGACCACCTGTCCCTGGCTGAGATCACGGCCCTCTCCATTATTCCCAATCGTCCTTCTTCGCTGGTGATGGGAAAAAACAATGGGAGGATCGTGGAGGAGCGCAATAAGTGGCTGAAACGCTGGGCCCGGGAAAAGGTCTTTACGGAAAAAGAGATCGCCGATGCGCTGAATGAGCCATTGACTGCCAGCCGGGGCACCATACCGCATTTCATTCCTCACCTGGCCTGGAAACTGAAAAAAAAGGGCGGTGCGGAAGTCTTCCACACCACGATCGAGCTCAATACCCAGCGGAAGATCGAAAAGCTGGTGAAGGACTATTCCCGGACCCTCAACCTGAAGAACATCCATAATGCGGCGGTGATCGTACTGGATAACAGCACCCACCGGGTGATCAGCTACGTGGGTTCAGCCGATTTCAGGGATACGACGGACGGCGGCCAGGTGAACGGGGCTGCAGCCGTCCGGCAACCGGGCAGCACCCTGAAACCTTTATTATACGGACTTTGTATCGACGAGGGTCTGCTCACCCCCAAAATGGTGATCACCGACGTGGCGGTGAACTACGAAGGATATGCCCCGGAGAACTATGACAGGAAATTCAACGGCTACGTCACCATGGAATATGCGCTGGAACATTCGCTCAACATTCCCGCCGTAAAAAGCCTGAAAGCCCTCGGCAAGGACAAGTTGGTCCGCAAGCTGGCCAGCTGTGATTTCCAGCAGATAAAAAAAGATCAGAAAAAGCTGGGCCTTTCCATGATCCTGGGCGGATGCGGCGCCACGCTGGAAGAGATGACGGGCCTGTATTCCATCTTTGCGAATGAGGGAAGGTACACAGCTCCGGCATATCTTCGGGAAGCTACAAGCTACAAGCTACAAGCTGCAAGCCGGGAGGAAGCTGCAAGCTACAAGGTGCAACCTGCAAGCAGGACGATATTAAGTCCGGAGGCGACGTTTATGATTAATGAAACGCTCTCGAAGGTGAACCGGCCGGATTTCCCCCTGACATGGGAAACCACGATGCATCTGCCCAAGATCGCCTGGAAGACGGGCACCTCTTATGGCCGCCGCGACGCCTGGAGCATCGGCTATAACAAGCGGTTCACCGTGGGCATCTGGGCGGGGAATTTTTCAGGCGCCGGTGTCCCGGAATTGAGCGGCGCAAATACGGCCACTCCCCTGCTGTTCCAGGTCTTCAACACGATTGATTACGACGACGACCAGCCCTGGTTCTCCCGGCCCAAAGATTGCGAGGTCCGCACCGTATGCGCTGAAACAGGCCTGCCCCCCACCGATCATTGCACCAGCCTGGTGACGGATTACTTCGTCCCGCTGATCTCCACTTCCAAGAAATGCGACAATATGCAGGAGATCTTCCTATCACCCGATGAAAAAATATCCTACTGCCGGAGCTGTCTGCCGGAGAATGGATATAAGAAAAAGTTCTTTAAGATCATCACCCCGGAGATGAAGGAATATTTCGAAGAGAAAAGGATCGCTTACCAGTCCATCCCCCCGCACAATCCCGACTGCGAAAAGGTATTCAGGGACGGAGCACCCCTGGTGGTCAGCCCTTCCAACGGCAGCGAATACCTGATCAACCGGAAAGACCCGGAACCCCTACAATTGAAATGCAGGGTCAGCAATGACGTGGGGAAAGTTTACTGGTACATCAACAACAAATTCTACAAAGCCGGCGAGGCGGGCAGCAAACAATTCTTTGTCCCCGAAGAAGGGCCGGTGAAGATCTCCTGTACAGATGACAAGGGGCGAAACAGGAATATATGGATCAGGGTGAGATATGTAAATTTATGACCCTACCTGGTCAGGCCGACCAGTTGGCATATTTGCCAATGAGCTTCCAGCCACCGGAAGCATGACGGAAGAGGAAGGTGAATCCCGTGCCGCAGGCTATACCACAAATAAAATTGAGGTCGATGACAGCATACTGGCCATCATCCGTAAAATGGGGTAAGGAGAAGCTGAACAGGGTCCGTTCCTCCGCCGGCAGCTCCTGCCATTGACGCAGTATTTTCCGCTTGCCAGTACTCCTGGCTGTCAGCGCAGGGTTGCTGATCGTGAATAACGAATCCCCCTTCCTTGCAGTGATACAAACGGCTTTTTTCAACTGGTCTTGCCGCCAGTCATATTTTATGTGGGAAAGGTAAACCTTCTGTGCCAGCTCGTTCATTACGGCCAGGGACACTGGCTCTTTCAGATAGTACTTTGTCCATTCGTCATAGTCGTACTTTTCAAACCGGCAGGAGTCGGCTCTTTCTACCAGGTAATATTTCGAAAAAGAACTGTCCACGATCATATGAAAAACCTGGTTCACAAAATCTTCCGGGGAAGGCTGTGGCTGCGCCCCCGCCCGGTGAGCCATGGCGACAAATAGAAAAAGGCAGATGATAATGATGCGCATCTGCCTTCAACGTTGTCCCGGGATAACCCGGTATGCCGTAAATGTTAATTAATTCACCTTTTTTACGCTGCCGGCGCCACTGACGTGTTGGTTAACATCCGAGGCGTTGCCCTTATAGCTGACGTTTCCTGCACCGCTGACCTGGGCATCGAGCTTTACACTGGCATAGACCTCCGCAGAGCCTGCCCCGGAAATATCCACCTTGGTGTTTTCAGCGAGGAGATCATAACAATAGGCGTGACCGGCCCCGGTGAGCTCCAGGTCTACATCCTTCGTCTGCCCCTTCAGCTTGATACTGCCGCTGCCCGATACTTCGGCCGACAATTTGGGAGCATCTACTTCCATTTTGATATCGCCGGCGCCCGTGACCTCCAGGTGCAGGTCCTCGGGATTGGAGATCTTATTCTGCCCGATGATGTCGCATGCCCCTGAAGCGCTGATCCGGCTGTAGACAGGAGAGGTAACATAAATATTGATGTCGCCGGAAGGCTGCAGATGGAATCCTTTCTTTTCCCTGACATAGACCTTATCCCCTTCCTGGAACACCTCTATATATTGCAAAAGGTTGTCGTCGGCTTCCACCTGGACCGCAGACTTGTCGCCCTGGGACACCATTACCTTCGCCGCGCCGCCCACCTCGACCTCTTTAAAGTTGTTGACCGGCCGTTCTTCCTTATGTATATTGCCACTACCCCTGACCCGTTTGCCCATAATATTGCGGCAGGAACCCAGGCCGGCCAGCGCAGAAAATGCCAGGAGTATCCAAATATATTTCAGGAAAGAAGCGCTCTTATCAAAACCAGCGTGTGCAGTGTAGTTCATATTAGGTATTTTATTCACTTGTTTAAATGGTTGATTGCGGGCTACAAAAGTTAAACATTTCCACGGCATTTTAAAACCTTTCACCCCCCATTTTGACGCCGTCCGCCGAAAAGAAGTTACATAGGCCTGTCGGCGCCAACCCCGCCCCGATTGGCCAATTTTTTTTACCTTCGCGTCACCATGACGGAAAAAATCCTGATTCTCGACTTCGGCTCTCAATATACTCAATTGATTGCCAGAGCAGTACGTGAAGCAAATGTGTATTGCGAGATCATTCCCTTCCACCAGCCCATCAACTTTGAGCCATCTTTAAAAGGTATTATCCTCTCCGGCTCCCCCTTTTCAGTAAATGATGCCAATGCGCCGCTGGTGGATATTGAGGCCCTTCATCAACGGCTGCCGGTGCTGGGCATCTGCTATGGCGCCCAGCTGACGGCCAAACAGTTTGGGGGTCGGGTGGCCAACAGCAATAAAAGGGAATATGGCCGGGCCCTCCTGCACAAACAAAAAGAAGACGTCATCCTGAAAGATGTGATCGAGCTGTCGCAGGTGTGGATGAGCCATGCCGACACCGTTCTCGATCTCCCCCAGGGATTCGAAGTCCTGGCCAATACCGAAGATATTCCCTATGCCGCCTTCCGTAAGAACGGGACCGAACAGGCCCTGTACTGCCTGCAGTTCCACCCCGAAGTCTATCACAGCATCGAGGGGAAAAAGATCCTCAGGAACTTCCTGGTAGAGATCTGCGGCTGCCACCAGGACTGGACACCCGCCCATTTTGTCAGTGATACTGTCGACAGGCTGAGCAAACAGATCGGAGACAGGAAAGTGATCATGGCCCTCAGCGGGGGCGTAGATTCGACGGTGGCGGCGACCCTCATCCACAAAGCCATCGGCGACAGGCTATACGGTATCTTCGTGGATAACGGCGTCTTACGCAAGAATGAATTCCAGCAGGTGTTGGACACCTACCACCAGATAGGCCTCAATGTAAAAGGCATCGATGCCAAAAAGCTCTTCTACGACGAGCTGAAAGGCAAGACGGACCCCGAAGCAAAACGTAAGACCATCGGCAAGCTATTCATCGACGTATTCCAGGAAGAGGCCGCTAAAGTGGAAGGCGTCGGTCTCCTGGGACAGGGAACGATCTATCCGGATGTGATAGAAAGCGTATCCGTCCATGGCCCTTCCGTGACGATCAAATCCCATCACAATGTGGGAGGCCTGCCCGAAAAAATGCACCTGGAACTGGTAGAGCCGCTCCGCTTTTTATTTAAGGACGAGGTCCGCCGCGTCGGCGCCGAGCTGGGAATCCCCGACGATCTGCTGCAGCGGCATCCTTTCCCCGGTCCCGGCCTGGCTATCCGCATCCTGGGCGAGATCACGGAAGACAAGGTCCGGTTATTGCAGGACGCCGATCATGTATACACCAAGGCGTTGAAAGATCATCATCTGTATAGTACAGTGTGGCAGGCCGGAGCGATCTTATTACCCGTGAAGAGCGTCGGTGTCATGGGTGACGAACGGACGTATGAGTTCACCGTGGCCTTACGGGCCGTCACCTCCGTGGATGGCATGACGGCCGACTGGGCGCACCTGCCTTACACCTTCCTCGCGGATGTCTCCAACGAGATCATCAACAATGTGAAGGGTATCAACCGGGTGGTATATGACATCAGCAGCAAACCACCAGCTACGATCGAGTGGGAATAAGCGGGAGGGGATTCAATGTTCGACAATCATCAGATGAAAGCTACTTCCAGATATTATCTTTTATGCATTCTGCTGGCCACTACCTCCGTTGTCCGGGCGCAGGTGACCGACTCGACCCGCCGGACCGGCGATACGCTGCAGCATCGCAGCGACAGCGGCATCAATCGCCATAAGGTGGCCATCTTCCTTCCTTTGTACCTGGATTCTGCTTTTGACGCATCGAACAACTACCGCTATGACAAGAACTTCCCCAAGTTCATCAACCCGGGATTGGAATTCTATGAAGGAGCACAGCTGGCACTGGACTCGCTTGTCAAGGAAAACGCAAAGCTGGAGGTACATATCTATGACACCCGGTCCAGCCAGAAGAACATTGCACAGGTGCTGCAAAGCCCGGAATTTCAACGGACAGAGCTGATCATCGGGCATGTTGGAACAGGGGAATTACAACAGCTGGCTGCGGCAGCGGCACAAATGAATGTCCCTTTCATCAATGTGAATTTCCCCAATGACGGAGGGATCACGAACAACCCGGAGTTCGTCATCCTGAATAGTACTTTAAAGACGCATTGTGAAGGCATCTACCGGTTCATCCAACGCAACTATCCTACTAAACCCATTATCCTGTTCCGGAAAAAGGGCACCCAGGAAGATCGGCTGAAGAACTATTTCGACGAAATTGGTAAGACGACGAATTCCGTGCCCCTGAAGATCAAATACGTTACGTTGGACGATGTCTTCGACGTCACTGCGCTGACGCCCCACCTTGACAGCTCTACCCAGACTATTTGTGTAGCCGGCAGCCTCGATGAAAATTTTGCCAGGATGCTTTGCCAGGGACTGGCCTCCGTGAATAAAACGTACACTTCACTGGTGATCGGCATGCCTACCTGGGACAATATCGATTTTTCCCACCCTGAATTCAACGGGGAGGAGATCGTTTATTCCACGCCTTTCTATATCAATCAGACTGATGCCCTGGTGAGGAACATTCAGCAATACTACAAGCTGAAATTCTATTCCCGTCCCACCGACATGGTGTTCCGGGGATATGAGACGACCTATCGTTTTTCCCGGCAGCTGCTGCATACGGGGAAAAGCCTCAGTGGCAGCCTGGGAGAGAAGAAGTTCAAGATCTTTACTGATTTTGATATACAGCCTGTATTCCTTAACAGGCAGAATATGACGCTGGATTATTTCGAGAATAAGAAGCTGTATTTTATTAAGAAGGTGGATGGGGCGGTGACGGGCGTGTATTAGGCGTATTATTTGCATAATCACCACCATGCCGCTCATCGAATTCACAGACCGAGGCCTTTATTGCCCGCAGGGCGCCTTCTACATTGACCCATGGCGGCCCGTAGACAAAGCCATCATCACTCATGCCCATAGTGACCACGCCAGGGCAGGCAGCAAATACTATCTCTGTCACCACCTCACTTTGCCTTTGCTGAGGCTCCGCCTGGGCGAATACCCTTACCAGTCCCTGGAATGGGGCGAAACCATCACCATCAATGGCGTCAAAGTCAGCCTGCACCCGGCAGGCCATATCATTGGCTCTTCGCAGGTCCGCGTCGAATACCAGGGCGAGGTCTGGGTCGTCAGCGGCGACTACAAAACGGAAAATGACGGTATCAGCGGCGCCTTCGAGCCTGTTGCCTGCCATACCTTTATAACCGAATCGACTTTCGGCCTGCCCATCTATAACTGGAAGCCCCAAAAGGAGATCTTTGCCTCCATTCAAAGCTGGGTAAAGAAGAACCAGGCCGCGGGCAAAACCTCCGTGCTGATAGCCTACAGCCTGGGTAAAGCCCAAAGGATCCTTCCCTGCCTGTCCGAGGTCAGCGACAGGATCTTCCTGCATGGCGCCGTCTGGAATGTCCATCAGACGCTGGTCGACGCTGGCATCGTGCTGCCGCCTGTCCAGCGCGTGCACCTGGACGCGCCTAAAGAAACCTTTTCAAGCAGCGTTGTCATCGCTCCATCCGGGGCTGACGAGTCCCCCTGGATCAAAAGATTCCAGCCTTTCGAAGTGGGCGTATGCAGCGGATGGATGCAGGTGCGTGGAAATGTCCGGCGGAGAAATGCGGATGCAGGCTACGCCCTCAGCGATCATGCGGATTGGAAAGGCCTCCTATCCGCGATAAAAGCCACCAAGGCCGAAAAAGTATTTGTCACCCACGGCTTCCAGGCCGCACTGAGTCGATTCCTCAACGAAAAGGGGATCTGGGCGGCAGAGGTCAAAACAGAATATGGGGAGGATGAAGAGGGAGCACCGGCCCTGGCGGAGGAGGAAGGGGCGCTGAACGGAAAAGATAATGGCACCGGACAGGAAAAACAGGTGCAGAATGAGCCGCCGGTAAACAGCAGGGAAGAATGACGGGTATCGACAACTATATAGCTACTGAAAGCAGCAGCGGCATGGGCTTGTTTGCCGAGCTGGTCGTATTGCTGGGCACCAGCACCAAAACCAACGATAAGCTGGAAGCCCTCACCCAGTACTTCAAAGCATCCATCGACAAAGACAAAGTCTGGGTCGTCGCCCTGTTCAGCGGACGGAGGCCCAAACGAACTGTCAACGCCACTCAGCTGGCAGTCTGGAGCCTGGAGATCACTAGTCTGCCCTCCTGGCTGTATGAAGAAAGCTATCACACGGTGGGCGACCTGGCTGAGACCATCGCCCTGCTGTTGCCCGACCAGGGGGACCCGGTGTGGAAATCCCTCACCACTATAGAACGAACAGAAGAGGACAGGATGAACGAGATCGGGCAACGCAGCGCCGCAAAAGGGGACGGCAGCCTGGCCTACTACCTTGCAAGGCTGACGGAGATCGGCAAAGAAGAAGAGATCATAAAAAAAGATTTTATCGTCCAATGCTGGGCCCATATGAACAGGGACGAACGCTTCGTCTTCAACAAGCTGATCACGGGCGGCTTCCGGATCGGCGTTTCCCAAAAGATGATCGTCAACGCACTGGCGAAAACGACGGCAACGTCCGCTGCTGTAATCGCACACCGGATCAGCGGTAACTGGGACCCTTCCACTATTTCCTTTGACAGCCTGCTCAGCGAAGAAGGCACCGGCAGCGATATTTCGCGCCCCTATCCCTTTTACCTGGCCTATGCGCTGGAAGATGAGCCTGCCGCACTGGGCAATCCCGAAGAATGGCAGGCCGAATGGAAATGGGACGGCATACGGGGCGAACTGATCAAACGTGGCGGACAGCTGTTCGTATGGAGCCGCGGGGAGGAACTGATCACGGATAGGCTACCGGAATACCAGGCCTTCTCTCATGGCTTGCCGGAAGGAACGGTGCTGGACGGGGAGATCATTGGGATAGCTGTGAGCCGTGAGCTGCGAGCCGTGAGTGGGGAGCTGCGAGCCGCGAGCGATGAGCTACGAGCCGCGAGCGAGGGATCTGAAGCTGTGAGCGATGAGCTGCGAGCCGCGAGCGAAGCTCCAAGCTCCAAGCTACAAGCTACAAGCGAGGGAGATCAACAAAAGAGCGGGGGCGGTTTTAAGGTATTGCCGTTTGCCGCCTTGCAGACCCGCATAGGCCGAAAGAATGTGACAAAAAAGCAGCTGACCGAAGCGCCGGTGGGCTTCATCGCCTATGACCTGCTGGAATACGAAGGGGTCGACTGGCGGGAACGACCGCTAATAGAAAGAAGAACGCAACTGGAAAAGATCGTAAGCGCTATCAACCAACCCTTATTGCACCTCTCGCCCATCATATCCTATGATACCTGGGAGGAGCTGGCCGCTCAAAGACTGCAGGCGAGAGACAAAGGCAGCGAAGGGGTCATGCTCAAGAAAAAAGGCTCGCCTTACCAGGTGGGCCGCAAGCGGGGAGACTGGTGGAAATGGAAGATCGATCCCCTGGTCATCGACGCCGTCATGGTCTACGCCCAGAAAGGCCATGGTCGCAGAAGCAATCTGTATACAGACTACACTTTCGCCGTAAAGGACGGCGACAAGCTGGTCACCTTCACAAAAGCTTATTCCGGCCTCACCGACAAGGAGCTGGGAGAGGTAGATGCATTCGTAAAACGCAACTCCCTGGAAAAGTTCGGCCCGGTGCGTACCGTCCGTCCGGAACTGGTATTCGAAATAGCTTTTGAGGGCATCGCCGCCTCCGGCCGGCATAAGTCCGGGGTGGCATTAAGATTCCCCCGTATCAATCGCTGGCGAAAGGACAAAAAGCCGGAAGAAATTAACACTTTGGAAGACCTGAAGAAGATGCTGGAACTGCATGGGAAATGAGTAAATTTACTTTATGAAGAAGTTGTTCGTGTTGACCCTGTTAGGATGCACCTGTCTGGCCTTTTCCACTGTCTTTCGCGGGCATCGCAAAGAAGAGCCGGTGGCCATTCCCGCCAGCCCGCAGCGGGTGGGACAAAAAGATAAAGGATACCAATACCTTACAACAGGAGACTACATCAAGAGCGGGATCCCTTATAATTACTTCCTGCTGGGGTTCGGAAAGAGCCTCAGCAACCTCCTGAAAAGGGATAGCCCCAATCACCTCATCAGCCAGGAATATACGGCAGTGAAGGCCGCCAACGGAGAGACAGTGGTAGCGCCCAACTGCCTGCAATGTCATGCACAGGTGTTTGAAGACAAGCTGTATATCGGAATGGGTAATACCATGATCGACTTTACGGATCATCAAAAGCTGAATGCAAGGAATGCGTCCATGGCGGAAGCCATTCTTAAAAAAGGCGATCCCAAAAAATATGCGGCAGCCGCTCCCTTCCTGCAATCCATGAAGGTCCTGGGTAGTCAGCTCTACACGGAAGTGAGAGGCGTTAACTCGGCGGACAGAATTGCGGACCTTCTGGTAGCGCATCGGGATCCGGCAACTTTACAATGGAGCGACACCCCTGTTATCGAGGTAGCTGCAGGGCTCATTCCCACGGATACACCGCCCTGGTGGCTGCTGAAAAAGAAGCACGCCATGTTCTACAACGGCTTTGGCCGGGGAGATTTCGGAAGGTTCCTCATGGCGTCCAATCTGCTGACTGTGAGCGACAGCTCGGAAGCCCGCGAAGTAGACAGCCATTTCAATGACGTGCTTGCCTACATCTATTCACTGGAGCCGCCCAAATATCCCCATCCCATCAATCAGTCATTGGCAAAGCAGGGCGGCATCGTCTTCGTGGAAAACTGTTCCAAATGTCATGGACATTATGGACAGGACGGCGACTACCCCAACCTGCTGATACCGGAATCCACGGTAAAAACGGATTCCTTTCTTTATAAGAGCAATTACCAGAGTCCGCAATTCATCGACTGGTTTAACAAAAGCTGGTTTGCCATGGGCGATCATCCGGCCAGGCTGGAACCTTTCAACGGCTATATCGCACCTCCCCTGGATGGCATCTGGGTTACCGCGCCCTACCTGCACAATGGGTCTGTCCCGACGCTGGAAGCGCTGCTGGACAGCAAGACCAGGCCCGCATACTGGTCAAGGGACTTTTCCAACCCTCAATACGATTATGAGCAGGTGGGCTGGAAATATACCCGGGAAGCGGCACCCAGGGGCACGGCAGTTTATAACACGACGCTTCACGGATATGGAAATTATGGCCATACCTTCGGTGACAAGCTCACCGATAGGGAACGCAGGGCCGTCATCGAATACCTGAAGACCTTATGACAGGCGACAACTGCCGGCGTATTTGTGTTGAAGTACCTACTTTACAAAAAACTCGTCCCCCCTCGATGACATATAGGGACTAAAAGCCCAGGGCTTTTCGGAAGTCAACGTGAGTCCCCGGGCGTAAAAGGAATGACTGATCGCAAATTCTTCGGCACTGCTGTTACCCAGAACAAAGGTCAGATAAAGCTTGAATTGCAGAGGGGAAGCAGCCTTGTCGAAAGCATAATCCGCTTGTTCATGGGTTGCTCCGTTCTGGCGTTTCTGCTTTTGCAACCGGGGTTTCCCGTCGATCTTGCTGATATCAACAGAAGAGGCCTGAACGGTCTGGCTCAGACGCCTGGCGATGGCGATTCCCGGGGGTATGAAATCCACACCCTCAGGTAGTTGAAAAGAGCCGGCCAGGCTACCGGAAGAATTGATGTAGCCTCTTGAACCAACGAAAGAAGCCGAGAACTGGGTATTGGGGTTGAATAAACTGTTGGCAAAGGCTCCTTTAATAAAGGCGGATTTTTTCCAATTGATGTACAATGGTTTGTCCGTCTTGTTGTGGATGGACATCCAGACAGGTCCCCCCTCGCCGGCATAACCATACTCCAATCGGAGCGTATCGTTCTCCCAGGAGAGATCTCCTTTACTATTTTTCGGAACTTCGGGGGAGTCGAGGGTGAAATACTGGTAAGTGCGACAGGAACTAAAGGCCAGCAGGAAGGCTGGCAGGATCAGGGTTGAAGTTAAGAAGCGCATAGGTTTTTTTTAAAATTATAAATTGATTGTCATCGGATGCCTGAAGACGTTATAGCAACTATTGTGTGCTGACCTTCACGAACAGCTGATCGCCTTCCGGCTTATATAAGCCAAAGGATTCGGGTATCTCGGAGGACAATATCACCTCCTGGACATAAAAGGAATGACTGACGTAAAATTCCTGTGTGTTGTTGGCCAGCGCGAAGGTCAGGTAGCTCGAAAATTGGAAGGGGCTGGCGGCCTGGTCGAAAGAAAAGCTTCTGTAGGTGTAAGCTTTTCCGGCGGGCGAGGTCAGCATTTTTGACGGAGGTTGCGGCTTGGCCGTGAACTTATCACTATGCACAGGGTTAGGCTCGACGACTGCATTCAGGCTCTTTGTAATAAAGGTACCGGGAGGGACCAGGTTGATGCCTTCAGGAAGTTCGAAAGAACCATTAATGCTCCCCGATGCAGACTGGAATACCCTGCCGCCCGCAGAGGAGCCCGTATAGCCACCGGAGATCTGCACGTTGTGATCCAGCAAACTGAAAGCCTCCCCACCGCGGATCAGTGCTGACTTTTTCCAGTTGACAAACAGGGGTTTGTCCGTTTTGTTGAAAACAGTCATGGTGACGGGGCCGCCTTCGCCATGAAAATTATAGGTCAGGCGCATGGTGTCATTCTCCCAGGAGAAATCTTTTTTACCGTTCTTTGGCATTTCCGGGGAGTTGAGCGTGAGATACTGATAGGAAACGCAGGAGCTGAAGCTCAGCAGGATGAGTATTAAGGATAAGAGGCGCATAGGAGTCGTTTTTTTATTAAATTATACAATGATTGATTGAAATACCAACCCCGGGATTATTTTCAATCGAAAATTAATACTGGTCTTAAAACAACATTAATGCTGTGGGATTAAAAGCTATTACATGCGGATGAACGGAGGAGATGAAAATATGACATTACAGGAAACACAGGGATATATAACCATTTCAAAATGGCTGTCATCGGACGATCGCAGGCCTTTTCTCTTCCAGGAAGAGACCTGGGCGCATGTCATTGCAGGCAGGTCGGGATTGGTCAATGCGCCTACAGGCTGTGGTAAGACCTTCTCTGTATTCCTGGGCGCGCTGATCGACTTCATCAACCGCCATCCCGGAGATTTTAAAACCAAGGCCAACAACGGGCTTCAATTGTTATGGATCTCTCCTCTCCGTGCCCTTGCCAGGGACATCGGCCGTGCCATGGAAGAGGTGATTGGTCAATTAGGCATGCAGTGGAAAGTAGGGATCCGCAATGGCGATACGGAAATAAGCGAGCGGCAAAAGCAAAAACGCAAAATGCCGGAGGTGCTGATCATTACGCCGGAGAGCCTCCATCTCCTGTTGGCGCAAAAAGGCTATCATGAGGTTTTCAAACAGCTGAGGATCATCGCCGTCGACGAATGGCACGAGCTGTTGGGCAGCAAAAGGGGCGTACAGGTGGAGCTGGCCGTCTCCCGTATCGTCGGCGTGAAAGAAGGGGCGTGCTCCATCATCGGCATCAGCGCTACCATCGGCAACCTGGAGCAGGCGAGAGATGTGCTCCTCGCACCTCTTAGAGCTACGAGTTACGAGCTGCGAGCTACGAGCGGGGATTTTTTTATTGTTCGGGCGAATATCCATAAGAACATCCAGGTGGAATCCATTCTCCCGGACGAGATCGAGAAATATCCCTGGGCAGGCCACCTTGGTTTGAAGCTCATCCTCAAAGTGCTCCCCATCCTGGAACGGAGCCGGACCACGTTGATCTTCATCAATACCCGCGGTATGAGCGAAAGATGGTATCAATCGCTGTTGGACGTCAGTCCTGACCTGGCGGGCGCCATCGCCCTGCACCATGGCTCAGTGGATATGGCCCTGCGCAACTGGGTGGAAGAAGCCCTGCACGAAGGCAAGCTAAAGGCCGTGGTCACGACGGCCAGCCTGGACCTGGGCGTGGACTTCCGGCCTGTGGAGATGGTCATCCAGGTGGGCAGCCCGAAAGGGGTCGCAAGGTTTCTCCAGCGGGCAGGCCGCAGCGGGCATCAGCCGGGAGAGGTGAGCAAGATCTTCTTTCTGCCTACGCATTCCCTGGAACTGATGGAGGCGGCGGCACTGAAGTCGGCCATGAAGATAGGTCTTATCGAAAGCCGTGAGCCTATGATGCTGTGCTACGATGTGCTGATACAATATCTCTCCACCCTGGCGATCTCCGAAGGCTTCCATCCTGCCACGCTTTTTACGGAACTGAAGTCTACCTACTGCTACGCCGATATGACGGAGGACGAATGGGGTGAGATCCTACACTTCATTACGGCAGGAGGGGCGGCCCTGCACCAATACGATGAGTTCAAAAAAGTAGAGATCATGGAGGATGGCGTCTATAAGATCAATAGCCGTCGCATCGCCATGCGGCACCGCCTGCACATCGGCACCATCGTCAGCGACGCCATGCTCAAAGTGCGCTTTATCACCGGCGGATATGTCGGCGTCATCGAGGAATATTTTATCTCCCGGCTCTCGCCGGGAGATGTTTTCACCCTGGCGGGAAGGAACCTTGAATTCGTCATGATCAAGGATATGACTGCGCTGGTGCGCAAGTCGAATGCGAAAAAAGCCATCGTTCCCAGCTGGAATGGCGGCCGGATGCCTTTGTCAGCCAATCTGGGAATGATGTTGCGCAAAAAGCTGGACGAGGCCGCGGAGCTCTTAGCTACAAGCCACAAGCTGCAAGCTGCAAGCCAGCAGGAAGAGGTGGACATCGAGTTGAAAGTTTTGCTGCCGCTGTTCCAGCTGCAGGCGGAACTATCTTATATGCCCCGCGAGAACGAATTGCTTATCGAGCAGATAGAGACCAAGGATGGCTTCCATCTTTTCGTCTATCCCTTCGAAGGCAGATTGGTCCACGAAGCCATGGCCGCATTGCTGGCTTACCGCATCAGCCGGGTGACGCCCATTAGCTTTTCCTTTGCCATGAACGACTATGGTTTCGAGCTGCTGAGCGATCAACCCATTCCCGTCGACGACACCAATGTATATGAGCTGTTCAGTCCGGTGGACCTGACGGCCGACATACAACGCAGCGTCAACAGCGCGGAGATGGCACGACGGAAGTTCCGGGACATTGCCGTCATCGGGGGACTTATCTTCCAGGGATATCCTGGTGAGTATGCAAAACCAAGGCATCTGCAATCATCCGCCTCGCTGCTCTTCAACGTCTTTACTGAATATGATCCGGACAATTTACTGATCCGGCAGGCTTACAATGAGGTGATGGACCAGCAGATGGAGGAAGTACGTCTGCGGAATATGCTGGAAAGGATCCAGAAAGGGCAAATTGTCCTTCGATGGCCAGATAAGCTGACACCTTTCTGTTTTCCGCTGAAAGTAGACAGTATGCGGGAAGATATGTCTTCGGAAAAGCTGGAAGACAGGGTAAAAAAAATGCAAGCACAATTACGTTAACTTTAGGACGCAAAAAAAACCCCATGATAAAAAAAATTCTTTTGGTCTTACTCGTTCTCCTGGTCATCATTCAATTCATCCGGCCAGCTGAAAACCATTCGGACAAGCTGTCCGCCAATGATATTACCCTGCATTATTCCGTGCCGGATACTGTGCTGTCCATTTTAAAGACCAGCTGCTATGACTGTCATAGCAACAATACCCGCTACCCCTGGTACAACCGGGTCCAGCCCCTGGCCTGGTGGCTGAACAGCCATGTAACGGAAGGCAAACGGGAGCTGAACTTTTCCGAGTTCGCCTCCTACCCGGTGAAAAAGCAGGTGAAAAAACTCAAAGCCACGGCGAAAGAGATAAAAGAAGGGGGTATGCCCCTCAACAGCTATCTCTGGATCCACATCGATGCCGCATTGGATCAGGGAAAAAAGAACATATTGGTCTATTGGGCGGACAGTCTCCAGCGGTTGATTGCACAATAGTATTTACATTTGCATACGCTATGCAAGCTCCATATTCACACCGTATCAAAGACCAGCAATTGTGGCTATCGCCCGAGCGTTGCATTTTCTGGGAAGAAGAAAAAGCGCTTATCTTATCCGACCTTCATTTTGGAAAGACCGGACATTTTCGCAAGTCGGGCATTGCCGTGCCGGCTTCCGTCTACAAGGAAGACCTGCATAGACTATTGACCCAGATCCAATACTTTCAACCGCGACAGCTGCTGATCGTGGGCGATCTTTTTCACAGCCGGGAGAACCTGGAGCTGATGCTTTTCCGGCGCTGGCGGGAAGACCTTTCGTTCCTGGCCGTTCACCTCATCAAAGGCAATCACGACATCCTCCACGAGGATTGGTATACACAGACGGGCATCACGGTGCATAATGCCCATGTGGAAATGGGCGCCTTCGGCTTCATCCACGACATCACAGAGAATGATAGCTGCAGCTCCTATTGTTTTTCCGGTCATATACATCCCGGCGTCTGGATCAGCGGCATGGGCAAGCAATCCCTTCGTTTTCCCTGCTTTTACTTCGGCGAGGATTTCGCCGTGCTACCCGCCTTCAGCCGGTTTACCGGCACTGCCGCGATCGATCCTTCACCGGGCGCCCAAGTATTTGCTATCCTGCCGCCTCCGCCGGAGGAACGCATACACATCCCCAGGGGCAGGGGCCAGGTGAAGCTGCCAGCCGCAAGCTACAAGCCGCAAGTAAAGTGCGGCAGCATCGTCCAGCTCCAATAATGTCTAAGAAATTACATATAGCTTACGACCCCATCTATGCCCATCCTCTCCCGGAAGGTCATCGGTTTCCCATGCTGAAATATGAATTGATCCCCGGGCAGCTGCTCTATGAAGGGGTCATCACCGCCGACAACGTATTTGCACCCGTCCCCTGTCGGGAAGACATCGTTTTGCTCACCCATTCGAAAGCATATCTCGATAAGCTGCTGCATCAAACCCTGTCGGCGAAAGAACAAAGGCATATCGGCTTTCCTCAATCCCAGGCCCTGACGCTAAGGGAGCTCGTGATCACACAAGGCACCATTGACTGCTGTCAATTTGCCATAGACAATGGTGTTTCCCTCAACGTAGCGGGGGGCACCCACCATGCTTTTGCGGACAGAGGCGAAGGTTTCTGCCTGTTGAATGATTTTGCCGTGGCGGCCAATTACGTCCTGCATCAGAAAATAGTGGAACGCATCCTCATCATCGACCTGGACGTACACCAGGGGAATGGGACGGCAAGCCTCTTTGCCAACGAACCCCGTGTCTTCACCTTCAGCATGCACGGCCGGCATAACTATCCATTTCATAAAGAGATCTCCAATTGGGATATACCCTTGGAAGACGGCACAGACGACGACACCTACCTGGGGCTGCTAAAAACCAGCCTGCCTGTCCTGCTGGAACGCGCCCGCCCCCAACTGGTGTTCTTCCTGTCGGGAGTGGATATTCTGGATTCCGACCAGTTCGGAAAGCTAAAGGTCTCGCCTGCCGGTTGCCGGGAAAGGGACAGGATCGTGTTCACCGCCCTCCTGGAAAAAAACATCCCCTGCGTGGTGGCCATGGGCGGCGGATATTCGGCGGATATAAAAGTGATCGTGCAGGCACACTGCAACACTTTCCGGATGGCGAAAGAGTTGTATGGACTGTAATTAAATAAAAAGTGTATTTTGTTTAATATACATGAAAAAAACGCTACCCCTGTCTGTTGGAGCCCTACTGTTCTTATTTGCCGGCTGCGTCACTTCTTCCATCAACGTCATCGAAAAGAAGACGCCGACGAAACCCTATTCCAAAGTGCTCGTCGTGTATGTGAATGAAGGCTGTGATTTCACCTTGTTTGATTCCCTAACGTATAACATCTGTTTGAAAAGCTGCTTTCTGAATACGGACAGCTACGAGACGCGGGTACAGGCGGAGGACCTGCTGGCCGGCCAGCTCACGACGGCGACAGAGATCGTAAAAGCCACCGATGTACTGGACATCGCCAACAACGACTACGATTATTTTAGAAGAATGATTGACAGCCTGCACGTCGATGCCCTGTTGATGGTAGGCCTTGGCAGGCATTCGGGCGTTGATGTGCTCAGGTACGCTGCACCGGGCGTTATCGGTAGCCGGGTGGTATCTCCCGGCGGAAACTACAAAGGCAGGACATTCAACAGCACCTATGACTGTTTTCTCATGAGCACCAGCAGCATCTATATTCCAGTCTGGCACGCCGCAATAGAGATAAAAGCCAATGCTGACAGTAAGTCCATCATCAATGGCAAGGTGACCAGGGATATCGCCCGCTCGTTAAAGCGCGCTGGCTACTGGATGCACTGATCTGCAAAACGGACACCGGCGTGTATCAAAAACGGCCACACCCACACGCCAGGCGTGCTTATCTTAAATGATTATCAACCACTTGCATTTATGGCATTTTTCTGGTGGACATCCGGTAAACCATCCTCTCTGCCATGTTCAAAAATTTCATCAGGACCTCCCTCCGTCACTTATTGAAGAATAAAACTTTTGGCCTGGTCAATATCCTCGGTCTGGCCATCGGGATCCTATGCTGTCTGTATATCGTACTGTACGTCATGGACCAGTACAGTTATGACAAACACCATAAAGATGCAAAAGATATTTACCGGGTTGTCTCCGATCTCCTGCTGACCGGCGACAGGCACCATATGGCCACCTGTTCCCCTCCCGTCGCCCCCGCCATGAAACGGGACTTTGCGGAAGTCCGGCAGTTCACCCGGGTGATCCCTACCATGGGGGTAAAGACGCATTTGCTGACGTATAAGGATAAGACCTTCTACGAAAAAGACGCGTACATGGTGGATTCCACTTTTTTCGATGTGTTCACCTATCATTTCGTCAACGGCAATCCGGCCGCGGCATTCACCCATCCCTATTCCATCGTCCTGCTACAGCCCGTGGCCGAAAAATTATTCGGCAAAGAAAACCCGGTGGGCAAGACCCTGGAGATGAATGACGATTGGGGAAAGAAGACCTTTACGGTGACAGCCGTAGTGGACGAAAGCCTGGGCAAATCCCATATCAACGCGGGAATATTCATGTGTTTAAATGGCGCCTATGAGGAATTCCGCGAGAACAATACCTGGACAGGCAATAACTTTACCTATTCCTATGTCAAGCTCCAACCCGGCGCCAGTGCCGGAGTCCTGGAAAAAAAATTACCCGCTTTTTTACTCCACTATGCCGCGGACGATCTGAAAAGAAGAGGTATGCAAAAGCAGATACATCTGCAGCCCATCGGGGACATTCACACCGAATCGGGCTACCAGGTGGACGCCAGTAAGACAGTGAACAGCGCTTTTCTGCATCTCTTATTGCTGATAGCAGGGCTGATCCAGCTCATCGCCTGTATCAATTTCATGAATCTTTCCACGGCCCGCGCATCCCGAAGGGCTAAAGAAGTGGGAGTAAGAAAGGTCATCGGCGCCGGAAGAGGGAGCCTGGTACTTCAATTTTTAAGCGAATCCTTTACCTTGTCGCTGGCAGGCGTATTAATCGCCCTTCCTTTGCTTTCGCTGTTCCTGCCGTACCTGAACCAGATCACCCGGACAGACATTTCCCTGGCTTTTCTAAAGGATATCCGGATATGGCTTACACTGGCCGGCATCGTGTTAGTCACCGGCGTCGTAGCAGGCAGCTATCCGGCTTTTTACCTGTCCGCCTTCAATGCCGTGAAAGTGATCAAAGGCAATTTCACGAATCATATTTCTGCGGCGGCCATCCGGCGGGGACTGGTAGTGTTCCAGTTCGTCATATCCATTACCCTGATCACGGGGATCATTGTTATTTATAGCCAGCTGAATTATATCAAGGGAAAGGATCTGGGTTTTGGAAAGGACCAGCAGCTGATATTCCATTTCCCCACACAGGAAGCCCAACGCAGGATCGACGCTTTTATGAATGATATAAGAAGCTTGCCGGAAGTGCATGCCGTCAGCAAAACGGATAACTATCCCGGGCAGCCCACCTATCACAATTGGGGCGTTTGGCTGGCAGGCGGGGATCTGTCTACTTCCGTCAATCAAAGTAATATCAATACAGACGAACATTTTATCGACGCGATGCAGATCTCGCTGGTCAGCGGGAGGAATTTCCATTTACACGATTCCGACAAGGTCATCATCAACGAAACACTGGCCCGCCGGCTGGGCATGACACCGGAAAACGCCGTGGGGGTCCGCCTGTTTACGAGTGATTCCAGCCAGGTGCTGAAAGTCGCCGGTGTGGTGAAGGATTTCAATTTTCAATCCCTGCACGATGAAATTAGACCTTTTATGTTAATGTACCGGCCCCATGCGGAAGATCTTACGCATGTCATTGCAGGCACGGACAGCAGGAATTATAAGGTGTTGCTAGGCCAACTGGAAGCCATATGGCATAAGGAGGTCCCCGGCTATCCCTTCGACTATGAATTCTATGATGATATGGTGCAAAAACAATACGAGACAGAGCTCAACCTGTCCCGCATCATTAACTCCTTTACACTGGTAGCTATTTTCATTTCCTGCCTGGGCCTGTTCGGTCTGGCGGCCTTCAATGCCGAGCAAAGGCGGAAAGAGATCAGCATCCGCAAAGTGCTGGGAGCGGGCATACCCAACATCGTTCAGTTGCAATCGAAGGAATTCTTCCGGCTGGTGATCATCTCCTTTCTCCTTGCCACGCCCATCGCCTGGTGGATCCTGCACAAATGGCTGCAGAATTTCGCCTACCAGATAAAGCTTAGCTGGTGGATGTTCGGCACAGCAGGTCTGGTGGCGATCGTGATCACATTAAGCACTATTAGTTACCAGGCTATCCGTACGGCTATTGCGAATCCTTTAAAGGGTCTGCGGAGCGAGTAGCAGCGCCGGCTGCCGGGATGGTGAATACGTCCGGGGCAATGGGGTTGCGGCTGATAGCGGTGGCAGTATAGCTGATCGTCTTCTTCCTGGAAGTGTATTCATATTTCAGCACCAGCCCCGGGACCCCGGAAAAAGCCGGCTCCAGGCTGGAGAACACCGGCGACTGGATGGCTTCCGTATACCACGCCGTTATTACTTTCCCATCCTTCAGGGTAATAATTGCCTTTTTGCACAAGTGACGCAGGATATGCGCCGTATCTTCAGTGAGCTTACAGGCGACCCCATCGTATTTCTTATTGTATTGCTTCCATTCTTTCTCTGTAAGGTGCGTTACATATTTGTCCTTACCGGATTCTTTTACAATGGTAAATTTCCTTACCTGATCATCGCCCGTGGATAAAAATATACTTTGCACCCGCATCAGAGAGACAAGCCTTAATCTCGCGTCCTTGTTCCCTGCAAATAGGGTCTCGACGCCTCCATTATAGGTTTCGGCCAGGCCCATATCGCCGCCTTTCTTCGATGTGACCCCGATGGAATAGGAGACCGTCAGGTCCGGGACAGCCGCGCCGGCCTGGATCAGATCCCGGGGAAAACCAGGTAAAACAAATAGGGTTACTAATAAAAAGATGCTGTGCATGCTATTCATTTCAGGTCCACTGTTATTTGAAAATAAAGTCCCCCAGATCCACCGGGTCCAGTGGATTGACGCCTGCGCCTTTATCAAATCGTTTCTGATCCTTCTCCTTCCAACTCTCCAACCTGCGTTTCGCCTTCCTTGCCTTCCTGGCCGGCCGGCCATCAGGCAGTACCTGGTACGTTTGCTTCATCATCTCCAGCATATTCTTCGACACGGTGATACTTGTATACTGGTCGACATAGATGGATAAAGGTTTATCCGCATCACGGGTGAGATAACCCGGGATGTCCGGATAGGTGTAGCTGATAAAAGTAGCAAAGAGATCATTGTCAGTCACGGCAACGGATCTCCCCCCGATGCTATAAGTAAGGCGTCCATTCTTTCCTGATCCGGCAGGCGTCACTACGTTGGCCGTCATAGCGGCGGTCCCGGTGGAAGTATCCGTTTTTCCGGAGAGCGTATCCGTGTGCAAAGGAGCAACTGCGGAGGAAGCAGGCGGCGGCAGTGTTTTTTCCCTGGCCGCTGTGCGCAACGGGCCCCTGTTACTCCTATAAATGATCCATCCGGAAACGATCAGCAGCAGGCAGGCGGCAGCGGACAGATACCATCGTATCGCACCGGAGCGTGAAGGTCTTATCCCTGAGCCTTCTTCAATATGCTGGCGTAAAAAGGGCGGCGGCGGGACCTCATGCTGCTGCAATCTTTCCATCAGCGGGCTTACCTCCGGACCAGGTGCGGACAAGGGATGCCCCTCTTCATTCTCCAGTGCATCCTGCAAACGATCGAACACTTCCTGCGGGGGAAGCACTTCATGATCTTTTAAATGGTTCCATATGTCGGGACGGTCGGTCATTGATTCTCTGTGAGCATTTTTTGTAACAAAACACGTGCCCTATACAATTGCGATCTGCTGCCTTCTTCCGAAATATTCAGCATGCTGCCTATCTCCTTATGGCTGTACCCTTCCACCAGATAGAGGTTCACCACCGTACGGTAGCCGTCCGGAAGCCGGCGGATCAGTCTCATCAGGTCTTCGTTGGTGAGATGGTCATAGCCAGTCAGATCGGATGAAGCAGCGTCGGCTCCTTCCCGAAGCACCGGAAACAGGAGATTCCGGCTCTTGATCCCATCGATACAAATGCTTACGAATATCTTTCTGGCCCATCCTTCAAATGATCCATCCCCTCGAAAAACGGCAAGGTTTCTATAGAGCTTTACAAATCCTTCCTGGAACCAATCATTGGCATCTTCTGCATTTCCCGCATAACGCAAACACAAGCTATACATTTTACCGGCGATGGCATCGTAGATCTCCCGGAAAGAAGGACTGTCACCTTTCGCGGCCTTCTCTGCTAAGACTTGAAAAAAAGGGGAAGCGTTGCGTTTGGGGTCCATTTCGCAAATATCTACATTTTTAATAGATATTTTCTCTTAGAAGGATGAGCGGGCAGCATACGCTGGGGGATCCTCTCATTTTTTTAGCCTGCAAATATGTGAACATCAGGCCCTTAAAACCAGGCACGACAAAAAGGCAAAAAAATTTCTGCTTCCGCGAAACGTTCGATGCTTTTTTCCAGTCTTTGTGTACGTAAGGAATGCATGTTATTTCTCCCACCCACCCCGTGAACACTTTGTAGCTGCACTATACTGTCGCTGCCTGCACCATTTATTTTTTCAAACATATTAAAAATAAGCTCAGCTTATGAAAGGGATATTTTTTGTCCTCTTGTTATCCATGTCCATACTTTGTTATGGCCAAAAGCCTTCGATCGTAGGATTCAGTGCCAATATCGTCGATTTTTCTACGTCTGTTCCGCGGTCGTCAAAAGTAGACCCAGGCTTCTCCGTTATGTATTGGAAAGGGATCACCCAAAAGCTCGACTTCTCCATCCGGTACAATGGATTATTTTCCGACTATACAAAAAAAGAAAACAAAACTTCCGAATACATCAATGAATTCGAAGGTTCTTTACATATCCGTCCCATCAACGATGACCATGTATTATCGCCTTTCCTTTCTGCCGGCATCGGTGTAGGGAATTACAGTGGCGGCTGGGCGACCTATGCGCCGCTGGGCGGCGGCCTCCAGATCAATATGATGGGTGAGGGATATATTTTCCTGCAGGCCAATTACCGGGCCACCTTGAAATCCTCCCTTCTCGACAACAATATGTTCTATTCGCTGGGATTTACCCAGACCATCAGCGCCCCCCGTGTGAAAAAGCCGGAAGCATTGCCTCCGCCACCGGTGGTGGAAATAAAAGACCGGGATAAAGATGGCGTCGTGGACAGCCTGGATGCCTGCCCGGATCTGGCGGGGCTTACCCAGTTCAACGGGTGTCCGGACACAGATGGCGATGGCATACCCGATAAGGATGACAAATGCCCCGGCGTTGCCGGCACTGCAAAATACCAGGGTTGCCCCATACCCGATACAGATGGAGATGGCATCAATGACGAAGCCGATAAATGTCCGGATGTTGCCGGGGTCGCGAAGTACCAGGGCTGCCCCATACCTGACAGAGACAATGACGGTGTCAATGATGAGGAGGATAAATGTCCGGATCTCGCAGGTGACCGTGCGAACAACGGCTGTCCCGTTGTGAAAGAAGAAGTGAAAAAGCGGGCGGAATATGCCGCCAGTCATATCTATTTCGCAACAGCCAGCCATGTCCTGCTCAGGAAGTCCAATAAAGGATTGGATGACGTGGTGCAGCTGATGATGGCGGACCGGAGCCTCCGGCTTTCTGTCAACGGCTATACTGACAACACCGGCAAGCCCGAAAAGAATCAGCTGCTTAGCGAACAGCGGGCCGGCGCGGTAAAAAAATATTTGCTTTCCAAGGGCATAGAAGCGGACAGGATCGTTGCCACCGGCTATGGGCAGGTGGATCCTGTTGCAGACAATAAGACTGCTGCCGGCCGCGCACGCAACCGCCGGGTGGAGCTCAAGCTGGGATATTAGCAGCTGTTGATCAGGACCACAGATGAAAAAAATCCTTACCCGGTGCCTCATTCCGTACCCTATTTCTTTCCCCTGTTGATCGTACCCTCATTTAAACCGAACGCAATAGATCTTTTTCAAAAAAAATAATTGTATGAACAAGATAATTTTACTTTTCATGGGTATTCTTAGTGCCATGGTAGCAGTGGCCCAGTCTTATGAAGGCACGATCGATTACCAGAAAACCCGGCAGGCTGTCGCCATGGTCCAGCTGCCTTATTCGAAAGAGCATGTGGAAGATGCGCTAAAGGAACATATGGCAAAGAGAGGTATCAGAAGTTCAGGTATGAAAGGGTTCATGGTATTTCGATCCGTGCAGTTGAATGAGCGTGACAGTTCCTTGTCGGACCTGTATTTTATGACAGCCTCCAAAAGCCGCCAGGAAAGGGACGTTACGGTGCTTACCTTACTGCCTGTCAAAAAGAACCAGGATATCCTGACCCGTATGTCGGGTGACAGCACGCTGATTGCATCTGCCCGGTCATTTTTGGATAGTCTTGCCCCTGCTGTTCATGTATATAGCATAAATGTGCAGGCCAATGACCAGGAAAGCGTGTTGAAAAAAGCGCAAAAGAAACAGGACGGGTTGATAAATGATCAGGCAGATCTGGATAAGAAGATCCGCAAGCTGGAGGCAGACCTCGATGACAACAAGAAGCAACAGGTCAAACAAGCGGCGGACCTCCAGGCAAATATCAATGCCGACGATGATACCAAGAACAAAAATCAGCGGAGGATAAGGCGGCTACTGGACGATGAAGGCGACCTGGAAAAGAAGCTGAGGAGAGCGAAAAGCGACCTTGATCAAAACAAGATAGATCAGCGTCAGCAGCAGGCCGAGATCGACAAGCAGCGGCAGATCCTGGACGGGATAAAGGCCAGACAGCGCCAATAGCGGATCCTCAGTTCATTTTCTTCTTCAATGTGGTGACCTGGTCCTGCAGATTGCTGACCAGGTTAGCCAGTTGATTGACATCCCATCTTTGCTGGGTGTTGGCCTTGGCGATGATCATTTGTGCCTTCCATACTTCCAGCACATCATCGGTGTTGACATTATAAGGTTGATAGGCGGTGTTGTCACTGACCAGGGTGAGCTTGGTCTTCGACTTATTATTCTTCATAACTCTTTTGTACACGATGCCTTCATTCCGGGAAACGACGATATAGGTCTGATTTGTCTTCACCTCTTCTATGTCGTCCACTTTTTCCCCTACGATGACGGAGCCGCTTGTGGTCGGGAGCATCGAATCACCCACGATCTCGAAAGCGCGGTAGTTGCCCGGCGCCAGCATGGGCAGTGTGAAAGTGTTCAGTTCGTCCAAGAATTCGGGATCTGCATAACCGGCCAGGTAACCGGCAGCGGCCTTCACCGGCACCAGCTGGATCTCGTTGGTGGAGGCCGCCATCTTCTGGGCCCTTCTCCTGGAAAGGTAATTGCCTTTGGCGTCACTGAGCTCTCTCCTGAGCAGCTCGTCCAGGGTGAGCTTGAACATATCCCCTACCACTTCCAGCACTTCGATGCGGGGTTCTGCCCTTTCTTCCTCATAAGCGCCCAGGAGCGATCTTTTGATGCCCAGTTTGGCAGCGAACTCTTCTTGCGTCCAGCCCCGTAACTTACGGAGGTATTTCAGATTTTGACCTGCTACTGACATAGACTAAGATATTTAGGAATAAAATTACTAACTTTTTTACCATTAGCAAATTTTTTATTTAATTATCAATTACCTACTTCCATTGATCCGGGAAAAGTTATGATTTCGGGAGGAATAATCCACTCCTTCCGGTCCCGGATAGCTTTTTTTGATCCCCGGATCACTCTTTTTGATCCCGGAGCGTTGCCCTCCGGTATTTCTGCGATAACCGGCAGCTTTTTCGTACTTTTGCCCCCCTGTTTCCGTACCTTTAATGCCCTGTCAATTTGACTTGCTGGGGAGGATAGCACCATATTTGCCATGGACACCTCTTTAGCCGCTTAAAGAATTAAAAAATCATTCAATACGAAGCATTTATGTTAGGTATACTATCAAAAATATTCGGAGGGAACAAGTCGGAAAAGGACATCCGGACGATCCAGCCGCTGGTAGGCGAGATCAACCGTCATTTTGCGTCTTACCAATCCCTGTCCAACGATCAGCTGCGCGCCAAAACATCGGAATTCAAGGACCGTATCCGTGAACATCTCAGCAATATTGACGGGGAGATCGCGGAGCTCAACAGAAAGGCCGAAGCGCTTCCATTCAATGATATCAATGGAAAAGACGTCATATACCAGGAGGTGGACCAGCTGAAGAAGGACCGTGACGAGCAGATTGAAGAAGTGTTGGAGACCCTGTTGCCGGAAGCGTTTGCAGTGGTGAAGGAAACGGCCCGCCGTTTCGCCACCAACCCGGAGATAGAAGCCACTGCCACCGATCTGGACCGCGACCTCAGCATCCGGCGGGAACATGTCCGAATCGAGGGCGATAAGGTCATCTTTAAGAACTCCTGGCTGGCGGCCGGCAGCCCCACCACCTGGAACATGGTGCATTATGACGTACAGCTCATTGGCGGTACGGTGCTGCACCAGGGTAAGATCGCCGAAATGGCCACGGGTGAAGGTAAGACCCTCGTATCTACCCTGCCTGCTTATCTCAACGCACTCGCGGGGGAAGGCGTCCACATCGTCACGGTGAATGATTATCTCGCCCGTCGTGACTCCGAATGGAATGGCCCTATTTTCGAATGGCTGGGGCTGACAGTGGATTGTATCGACAAACATGAGCCCAACAGCGAATCCCGCCGCAAAGCTTATCTCGCCGACATCACCTACGGCACCAACAATGAATTCGGTTTCGACTATCTCCGCGATAATATGGTCCACTCTCCGGAAGAGATGGTGCAACGCAAGCACCATTTTGCCATGGTGGATGAAGTAGACAGCGTCCTGATCGACGATGCGCGTACGCCATTGATCATCTCTGGTCCTGTACCCAGGGGAGACGACCAGCAATACCATATTTTAAAAAGCCGGGTAGAAAAGCTCTTCGACGTGCAAAAGCGGGTGACCAACCAGTTCCTCATCGAGGCAAAGAAGAAGCTCGCTGAAGGAAATGACGATCCCAAGGATGGCGGCCTTGCCCTGATGCGTGCTCACCGCGGTCTGCCCAAATCCGGGCCCCTGATCAAGTTCCTGAGCGAACCAGGCATCAGGGTGAGATTACAAAAATCCGAGAACTATTACCTGGCGGATCAGTCGAAGGAAATGCCGAAAGTGGACGCCGAGCTCTACTTCCACATCGACGAAAAGAACAATTCCGTCGACCTCACCGACAAGGGGATCCAGATGATCACCCGGGAAGGGGAAGACCCGGAGTTCTTCGTGCTGCCGGATATTGGCGTCAAGCTGGCCGAAATTGAGAAAGGCGAGCTGACCACTGAAGAGAAACTGCAGCGAAAGGAAGCATTGTTGAACGACTATGCCATAAAGGCGGATCGTATCCACACCGTTCAGCAGCTGCTGAAAGCCTATACTTTATTTGACAAGGACGTCGAATATGTCGTCCTGGACGGTCAGGTGAAGATCGTGGATGAGCAGACGGGCCGTATACTGGATGGGAGACGATACAGCGACGGCCTTCACCAGGCCATTGAAGCGAAAGAGAACGTGAAGATCGAAGCTGCCACGCAGACCTATGCCACCGTCACCTTACAGAACTATTTCCGTATGTACCATAAGCTGGCCGGTATGACCGGTACGGCCGAAACGGAAGCCTCTGAACTATGGGACATCTATAAGCTGGATGTGGTGACCATTCCTACGAATGTGCCCGCCATCCGCAAAGACCACCAGGACCTGGTATTCAAGACCAAACGCGAAAAATACAAGGCCGTCATTGACGAGATCGAGAAACTGCGCGCGGAAGGCAGGCCATCCCTGGTAGGTACCACTTCGGTGGAAGTGAGTGAATTGCTCAGCAAGATGCTCCAGGTGAAGAAGATCCCGCATAATGTCCTCAATGCCAAACAGCATAGCCGGGAAGCGCAGGTAGTCGCCGAAGCCGGCCTGGCCGGTGCGGTGACGATCGCTACGAATATGGCCGGCCGTGGTACGGACATCAAGCTGGGACCCGGTGTAAAAGAAGCCGGCGGCCTGGCCATCATCGGTACAGAGCGGCATGAGAGCCGGCGCGTTGACCGCCAGCTGCGTGGACGTTCCGCCCGCCAGGGGGATCCCGGTACCTCCCAGTTCTATGTATCGCTGGAAGATGACCTGATGCGTATGTTCGGCAGCGATCGTATCGCCTCGCTGATGGACCGCATGGGCTACAAGGAAGGCGAGGTCATCCAGCACAGCATGGTGACCAAGAGCATCGAAAGGGCCCAGAAAAAGGTGGAGGAGAATAACTTCGGTATCCGTAAACGCCTCCTGGAATATGATGATGTCATGAACAAGCAGCGTAACGTGGTCTATAAGAAACGCAACCACGCCCTGTTCGGCGACAGGCTCGCGCTGGACCTGGACAATGCCTTTTACATCGTTGCGGAAGGCCTGATCAATTCCTTCCGGGAGCAGGATGACTATGAAGGCTTCAAATTATCGACCATCGTCAATTTCGGCATCGACAGCCAGATCACGGAAGATGAATTCCTGAAAGGCGATGCAGCCCAGCTGTCTGAAAGACTCTACCAGGAAGCTACCCGGAATTATGAACATAAGCTGGATGAGCTCCGTAAACAGGCGATACCCGTATTTAATAATATACGCGCTACGCAAGGCAATCATATACAGAATGTCGTCGTGCCTTTCACCGATGGGAAAAAACGTACGAATGTACACGTTAGCCTGGAGAAGACCCTGGCAAGCGAAGGCCGCGAGCTGATGAATGCCGTGGAAAGACAGATCACCCTGTCCATCATCGACGAGGCCTGGAAAGAACATCTCCGTGGAATGGACGACCTGAAACAAAGCGTGCAGACCGCCTACCTCGAGCAAAAGGACCCGCTGGTCATCTATAAGATGGAAGCGTTCGAGCTATTCCGTCGTATGGACAGCGAAGTGAACAAAGATATCGTCAGCTTCCTTTGCCATAGCGGGATCTATCATTCCAACCGCCCTTCTCCGGACAATGGTATCCGCGAGGGCCGGGAGCAGAAGACAGATATGAGCAAGCTGAAGATCCGCAAGGACGAGCTGGCTGGCAGCCCCAACTCCAATAATGGGGGACCATTGCCAGCGGGCGTAGCTGCCCAGGAAGGCGGGCCGGATTATTACGATCCTTCGTCATCGGGACCAGTCAAACAGGAACCCGTGAAGGTGGGCCCGAAGATCGGGCGTAATGATCCATGTCCCTGTGGAAGCGGAAAGAAGTTTAAGAATTGTCATGGGAAGGATGCGGCTTCGTAATATAATATTAGTTAAGATATTACCTGTTCCCGGCCTCAGCGCCGGGATTTTTTTTATATCACTAAACCCTTCTATTCTCTCACTTCCTTCAACCATCCCTCGCCATCATTAGAATCCATTCACCATACACTCCTTTTTCTTAGACTTCATCAATACCCGGCACAGCAACCGTCCCCCGTTCGTCCCATTTCTCCGTGCCGAACCTTCCCGTTTACTAATTTCACGGCCGCATTAAAAAACCAACATGATTGTGAGAAATAAAATATTGATCACGCTGGCATTGGGTCTCCCCTTCTCTATGGCCATCGCCCAGCAAAAACCTGGCGCACCACCCACCACACCCGGAACCAACCCGGCCGCTGCAGCCGGCATGCGCAACGGTGGCACCGGAAAACAGGAACCCAAACCTTACAAAGAGGTGATCACCGACAAAGCGGTAAGCCGCACCGGGCTCTTTACGATCCATCACATCGAGGATAAATGGTATTTCGAAATACCCGATACCATCTTTGGACGGGACATCCTGGTCAGCACCCGCTATGGCAAGACGGCTGCCAGTGGCAACTATGGCGGCGAGCAGGTGAACCTGCAAACCATCCACTGGGAGAAAGGCCCCTCTCACACCGTATTCCTCCGTGTGCTGACCATCGTCAACGTGGCAGCCGACTCTACGCAGCCCATTGCCCAGGCGGTGAGCAATTCCAACCTGAACCCCATCGCCGCGGCCTTCGACGTAAAAGCATATGGTAAAGGAAAAGATTCATCCGCCACCGTCGTCATCGACGTGACGGATTTTTTCAAGGGTGACAACCAGGCCGTGAGCCTGAGCCCCGGGGTTAAAAGAAGATACAATCTTGGCGGACTAGCGGCCGACAGGAGCTATATCGAAAGCATACATACCTATCCCATCAATACGGAGATCAGGACGGTGAAGACATTCTCTTCCACACCGGGACCGGCAGGGTTTGCCGCAGGCCCTCAACCTTCCACCTCCCTGCCCGCGGCGGAAGTGACGGGAGTCGTCACCCTGGAATTGAACAACTCGTTTATCCTGCTGCCGAAAACGCCTATGCGCAAACGTCTTTTCGATGCCCGGGTGGGCTTTTTCGCCAGCGAATACACGATATATGGAGACGACCAGCAACGGGTGGAAACCTCCCGTTTCATCCATCACTGGCGCCTGGAACCCAAAGACGAGGACATCGAAAAATACCAGCGGGGTGAATTGGTAGAACCTAAAAAACAGATCGTTTATTACATCGATCCCGCTACTCCCAAAAAATGGCGCCCTTATCTCATTGCCGGTGTCAACGACTGGCAGGCGGCCTTTGAAAAAGCCGGATTCAAAAATGCTATTGTCGGCAAGGAATGGCCTGAGCACGACAGCACGATGAGTCTGGAAGACGCCCGCTTTTCCGTCATCCGGTATTTCGCTTCGGACATCGAGAACGCCTATGGACCGAATGTAGCGGACCCTCGCAGCGGGGAGATCCTGGAAAGCCACATCGGCTGGTACCACAATGTGATGAAGCTGGTGCATGACTGGTACCTGATACAGGCGGCCAACTCCGACTCCCGGGCCAGAAAGATGAAATTCGACGACGCATTGATGGGAGACCTCATCCGCTTCGTATCCTCTCACGAAGTGGGACATACACTGGGCCTTCGCCATAACATGGGCAGCAGCAGCAGAACGCCTGTGGAAAAAATGCGCGACAAGGCATGGGTGGAAGCCAATGGTCATACGGCCAGCATCATGGACTATGCCCGTTTCAACTATGTGGCCCAGCCGGAGGACCATATCACCACACGCGGATTGTACCCCCGTATCGGCGATTACGACAAGTGGGCCATTCTCTGGGGTTATAAGGGCATCGCCGGCACCAAAGATGAAGAGGCGGATAAGAAGATACTTAATAAATGGGTGATCGACAGCCTGAAAGCTAATCCCCGCCTATGGTTCGGAGGAGAAGGCTTCAACTTCGACCCCCGTGCGCAAACGGAAGACCTGGGAGACAATAGCATGAAAGCCAGTGAGTACGGGATCAAAAATCTCAAGCGTATCCTGCCTGGCCTGCCCGAATGGACAAAAGAGGAGGCCGATCAATATGACAACCTGGAAGAGATGTACGGGCAACTGGTGGGTCAATACAGCCGTTATATGGGGCATGTGGTGAAGAACGTCGGCGGCATTTACGAGACCTTTAAGAGCGTCGAGCAGCCAGGAGATGTATATGAGCCTACGCCAAAGGCCACGCAAAAAGAGGCGGTGGATTTTCTTGGCAAACAGCTGTTCACTACGCCGACCTGGCTGCTGAATAAGGATATCCTGAACAAGTTCAGCAATCCTGCAGCCACGGAAGCAGTGGGCACCGTACAGGCGAATGTTTTGAACAGCCTGTTGTCAGGCGGAAGGTTGTTCCGCATGTCGATCTGCTCAGGCCGTTATGGTGCAGCCAATGTGTATGGCCCCGAAGAGCTGCTGACGGACGCGAAAAAAAGTATATGGTCCGAGCTCACCACGGGAGCGACGATCGATATTTACCGGCGCGCCCTGCAAAAGACCTATATCGAGGCGCTGATCAACCTGATCAATCCACCACCCCCCACCCCCGTACCCGCAGGTTTGCCCAGGGGCCTGGCAGCGCTGTTTACGGGAAGCATCAAGAACACCGACGTACCTTCCATTGCCAGGGCGCAGCTGGTGGAGCTGAAGGCTGAGATCACCGCAGCCATCCCCCGCACCACCGATAAATTGAGCAGGTATCACCTGCAGGACGTTGCAGATCGTATCCGGCAGGCGCTCAATCCGAATAAATAGTTCTCTTTTTTCACAGTCAACATCAGAAGACCCGGTCCCCTTGGACCGGGTTCTTCATTTATGCGATCGATCCCAACAAGGTCAACGTTTGCGCAGCAGGCTACCTATAATCAGTTCGGGCCTACCGGCTGCCAACAATAAAAAGCCCCCGAGGCGTAATTGCACCGGGGGCGGATGTGAATATAAGTTGACAGTGATTGCCGCGCCGTTACGGCGTCGGCGTCAGGCCATATTTATGCATATAGCGATGATAAAGCTGTGTCTGCTTGTTATCCAGGCCAACTTCCCGGCCTTGTATATAGGCATGCTCCACAATACTGGTACGCATGTCCAGCAGGTCCCCGCTGCTGATGACGATGTTCGCATCCTTCCCTGCCTCCAGCGAGCCGGCGCGGTCATCGATGCCCAATATCCTGGCGGCGTTGAGGGTAATAGCCTGCAGCGCCTGCTCTTTGGTTAGCCCATAGGCAGCAGCAGTACCTGCATTGAACATCAGGTTGCGGTAGCGCGCCTCATCATGGTCGTCATTCAGTGCGAAAAGAACGCCGGCTTTTTGCAATAGCGCGGGGGTCTTGTAGGGTTGGTCGAAATCATCGTCTTCCGTCGTGGGAAGCGCATGCTGCTGACCCAGGATGACGGCAATATTGTTTGCCTTTAAGAGTGGCGCGATCAGCCAGCTCTCGCTGCCGCCCACGATGACCACCTCGAACCCAAACTCTTTGGCGAAATCCACGGCCACCAGCATCTGTTTCACCTGGTCTCCATGAACAAAGAGCTTTTGCTGTTTGGAAAAAAGTCCTTTGACAGCTTCGAACTTCAGGTTTGTCTCCTTGTGCGGAGATGTCTGCAAATAACCTTTGGCCTCACGGAAGAATGCTTTCATCTCTTCTACCTTGGCCAGGGCCTCCTTCGCAGGATCGGAGGGCGCCTCGGGACCAGCCCGGCGGCCAAATCTACGGGGACGGACGATGAAGGAAGGCATATGCAGATGGATCGCCCCATCCATCCTGTAAGCAGCATCCTCCCAGTTCCACGCATCCAGCTGGACGACGGAAGAGCTGCCGCTGATGGTGCCGCCCTGCGGCGTGACGCTGGCCAACAGGATCCCATTGCCCTTTAAGGTATTGATGATCTTCGAATCCGTGTTATACGCAACAATAGCCCTTACATTGGGATTGAGATCGCCCAGCTCTTCGTAATCATTCGATCCCCGTACGCCGTTGGCGATCTCTTTCAATCCAAGATCGGTGACAGGAAGGATCAGACCGGGGTAGATCTGCCTGCCTTTTGCATCGACGATCTTTACATCGGAGCCGGAACCCGCGGGGACAGCGATATTTTGGCCCACCTGTACGATCTTTCCGTTGTCCACGGCGATGGTGCCCCCTTCGATCACCTGGCCATTACCGATATGAATGGTGCCTCCCGTAATATATAATTTACCCTTGTAGGCAGGGGCGGGGTATACGTCGTCCTGTGCCCGGGCGTTGAGTGAGATCAGCAGCGTCAGCGCCGCAAAGCCGCGGACGACATGCCTGATGGGGAAATAATGCATTTGTATGATCATTTTACTGAAGGTTAGTTTTGGGTATTTTCGTTATCTCCATCGATGGTCAGCAGACCGTCGTGATGCTCGTGGTCATCACAGGTCAGCTCCACATGGAAGCTGGGTTCCGCCGGCCGCACAGGCGCTCCCGTTCTTTTCTCCGCCAGCATCTTTTGCACGAGGCGGTTACGCTCGGTTGTTATGGCCTTACGCAACGCGGCATCATGATCGAGATCAAAATAGATGACGCCGTCCACGATGGTCTTTTCCGGCCTGGCATAGATGCTGAGCGGGTTGTCCGTCCAAAGGACCAGGTCCGCATCCTTACCGGCCTTCAGACTTCCTACCCTGTCGGCAACGTGCAGGGCTTTGGCGGGATTGAGCGTCACCATTTTGAACGCCTCGTCTTCGGTGAGCCCTCCATACTTGACGCTTTTGGCGGCCTCCTGGTTCAGCCGGCGGGCCTGCTCCGCATCGTCGGAGTTGATACATACATTCAGTCCCACCTTCGTCATGATCGCCGCATTGTAGGCAATGGCATCCGTTACCTCCACTTTATACGCCCACCAGTCGGAGAAGGTAGAGGCGCTGGATCCTTGTGCCTTCATCTTGTCTGCCACTTTATAGCCTTCCAGGATATGTGTAAAAGTATTCACCGAAAAGCCGAACTTGTCCGCCACCCGCAGCAGCGCCGTGATCTCGCTCTGTACATAAGAGTGACAGGTGATAAACCGTTTTTTCTCCAGAATCTCCACCAACGCGTCCAGCTCCAGGTCGCGGCGGGTGGCCATCGGGACGGCCTTCCTCGCCTGCTGGTAATCGCGTGCTCTCGTGAAAGCATCCATCAGCACTTCTTCCACGCCCATACGGGTATCAGGGAAGCGGTTGTTATTCTGCGAGGTGGTCCGCTTTACATTTTCGCCCAGCGCAAACTTGATAAAAGGATCCCAGTTCCTGAACTTCAGGCCTTCATCGTCCTGTCCCCAGCGCAGCTTGATCAGCTGCGTCTGTCCGCCGATGGTGTTGGCGGACCCATGCAGGATATGGGAAGAGGTAACGCCGCCGCTCAGCTGCCGGTAGATATTGATGTCTTCCGGGTTAAGGTTATCTGCGATACGCACTTCGGAAGTGACGGACTGCGCGCCTTCATTGATGGAAAAGGCGGCGATATGAGAGTGTTCGTCGATGATGCCCGGTGTCAGGTGCTTTCCGGTACCGTCAATGACGGTGGCGCCGCCAGGAGAGAGATTCTTGCCGATCTGCACGATCTTGCCGGCTTTCACCAGCACATCCGTATTTTCCAGCCTGCCTTCTTTCTCGTTGGTCCATACCGTCGCATTTTTGATCAGCAGATCCTGTTGCCTGGGCAGCGAATCCCATCCGTAGCCGTCGAAGGGGAATGTGACCTTTCCAACGTGGAGGGGCTTTTTACGGGTAGTATCTGCTTCCGGCGGGGTGGTCTTTACAAAGACTGCCGTCCAGGTGAGCCAATTGCCCGTCGAATCCATACCGTTCCCACTCCATCCATCGCCGTAGACGGCGCCGCTGAGATGTGTAAGGGCGCCACCAGGACGGGCTGCGGCCATGCCTCGACCTCTTCCAGGCCCCCCCTGTCCGGCAGCCGAATCAGCCGCCTGCCTGCCCCCGCGTCCGCCACCAGGCGCTGCGGCTCCGCCTGGGCCAAAGCTCAGGGAAACCAGCCGGCCATCATAGCTGAACTTGCCGGTGAGGGTATCTTTGGCTATGACGCTGGCGGCCGTAGCCGACTTCACATCCAGCACATAAGTGGACGAAGCGCCTGCAGCTGTTGTAATGGTCAGGTTGTACTGCCCTCTCACATTCTTCCAGCCCTCTTCTTTTATTTCATACTTTTTCCCCTGGATCCAGTTCTCCACCAGCAAGGTCTTTTCCGCAAAGACGGGGCCGGTGGTGATGAGGAAATTAGCCAGCTTACCAGTCTCCAGGCTGCCCACCTTATTATATATACCCAATAAATTAGCAGGGGTCTTCGTCAGCGCTTCCAACGCTTTTCTTTCGCTCAGGCCATATTCGAAAGCCTTGCGCAGGTTGGCGGTGAATTGCTTGACATCTTTCAGGTCGGAAGTGGTCAGGCAAAAAGGTATGCCGGCCTTTTCAAAGGCAGCGGGATTGCCCGGCGCCAGTTCCCAATGCTTCATATCGGCGAGCGAAACAAAACGTGCGTCATTGGGGTCTTCCACGTCCATGGGCTGGGGGAAGTTCAGCGGAAGGATATAACTGGCCCTGGTAGCCGCCACTTCATTGATCCGCTGGTATTCATTTCCGCCGCCTTTGATGATAAACTGGATGCCGAACTCGTCCCCTATGCGGTCGCCCTGTATATCCGTCCACTTGTCTCCACCCTCGAATAGCTGGGGAAGAGATAATCCTTCATTGAAAGCCTGGAGGCTGATGTTGGTGCCTTCATGGACCGGCTGGCTCTTATACCATTGCGCATCCAGCCAGGTCTGTCGCAACAGGGCGATGCTGCCCATGAGACTGCTGGGATAGCTCTGTGTGGACGTGCCTTTATTGAGAGAGTAATTCGCAGAAGACCTTTGCCTGACGATAACCAGGTTCTCCTGGTCATTGGCAAGCGTCACTACCACGCCAGTGCCCCGGGCGATGCCATCCCTGTTCAAAGTCTGCACCGTGCCGAACCCGAGCTCACGCAATGGCCTGGCTTTTGCATCATCTACGGAAAAAAGACGGGCGCCATCCGTCTCGGGATGGATGGCCTGGTTCCAGCTCACCGCACCCTTGGTATTGGAGGTTAGCTGCGCGGGAGCCCTGAAATCAAACGGCCGCGTCTGTCTTTCAGGCGCTGGCATGCCGTACTCGCTGAAAATATCGATGAACGAGGGATAGAGGTACTTGCCGCTGCAGTCGATGACAACGGCATCTTTCGGCAGCGTCACACCCGTGCCGGCGCCAATGATGACACCATCCCTGACGAGCAGTGTGGCATTGGCTATTGTGGTTTGTCCATCCTTCACCAGCGTGGCATTGGTAAATGCATAGCATCCTTCCCTTGGATCGGCGACGCCGTTGACTGGAAAGGTGGTTTGAGCGAAAGAAAGGATAGAGTAAGAAAGCAACGCCACAAGCAAAAAGGAGGTTTTGCCTCGCGGACGATGTCGTAAGTTTCTCATGTTTGTTATTAGTTTTAGTCCCTGAAAATGGTCCCGAATTTAGGTAAATGGACTAATTTTAGCATTCAAATATTTTATCAGCGGTAAAAATAGAAGGTAATTTTCGGTGATTAACATTTCTTCTTATATCGATCACACTGTTTTAAAACCCACCACCACACATATGGATGTTAAAAAAATATGTGAGGAGGCGGTGCAATATGGGTTTGCGGCAGTGTGCATACCTCCTACCCTATTGACGATCGGGCGTCGGGAGCTGTCCATCGCCTTTGAAAGCTCTATCACGCCAAAGGATGAAGATTGCGTGGAGCGCAGCCCCCTGGTAAAGGTCGCCACCGTCATTGGTTTCCCGTTTGGTTATTCCGTACCGAAGGCCAAGCTGGCAGAAACGGATCAGGCCCTGACGGACGGCGCCGATGAGCTGGACGTGGTGATCAACCTCATAGCCGTAAAGGATGGCGACTGGTCTTTCCTGGCTGACGAGATCGGCCTCATCGCTGATACGATCCATGCCCGCGGAAAGGTCATAAAGGTCATCATCGAGAGCGGTATCCTTACGGATGAAGAGATCATCCGTTGTTGTGAACTATATAGCCAGGCGGGCGTTGATTTTGTAAAGACCTCCACCGGTTATGCCGAAAGGGGCGCCACGCCGGAAGCCGTCCGGCTAATGCGTCAGCATCTGCCCCCCGGGATAAAGATCAAGGCATCCGGCGGTATCAGGACCTATGCATTCGCCCGGCAGTTGATAGAGGCAGGGGCGGACAGGCTGGGCTGCAGTGCAAGCGTGGCTATTGTGACACAGCGGTGAGCGGCGAGCGGCGAGGTACGAGCTGCAAGCTGCAAGCTGCAAGCTACAAGCTGCAAGCTACAAGCTGCAAGCTGCAAGCTACAAGCTGCAAGCTACGAGCTGTGAGCGGCGAGCTGTGAGCTACGAGATGAGAAATATTAAAATAAGTTATGTATAGAAATCTAAGTATCCTCTCAGTTCTCTTAAGTGCTGCGGTCATAGTGCAGGCGCAGACCCAGACCGATACGGCGGGTGTGATCGTCTACAAGGACGCCCGCATCGATCAGTTGATCCGCAAGCAGATGGAGATCAATGAAGAGACAACCCGCGACAGCCGGCGCAGCATGCCCGGCTACCGGATCCAGGTGGCCAGCTCTACAGACCGTAACAAGGTGTTTGCGGCAAAAACAAAGATCTACCAGCAATTCCCCGACCTGAAACCTTATGTGATCTACCAGCCCCCGAATTACAAATTGAGAGTAGGTAATTTCCGGACACAGGCAGAGGCGGAAGAATTTGAAAAGCAGTTGTCCCCGCTGTTCCCTTCCGGCCTGTATGTCATAAGGGACACCATTGAGGTCACACCGGAGAAGCTGAAAGAGGAGGGACAACAACAATGAAAGACAAGATCCAGGAGCTGGTCCGCCGTCATAGCGCCGACTTCATATCCATCCGTCACCATCTGCATGCCAACCCGGAGCTTAGCTATAAGGAGTTTGAAACCTCGCGCTATGTGCAAAGCAAGCTGAAAGAGGCGGGCATCCCCTTTCAGGTGATGGCAGAAACAGGAGTCGTAGGACTCATCGAAGGAAAAAATCCGGACAAACGTATCATTGCTTTAAGAGCGGATATGGATGCCTTGCCCATACGCGAAGAAAATGACATCCCCTACAAATCCCGTAATGAAGGGGTAATGCATGCCTGTGGTCACGACGTGCATACCACGATATTGCTGGGTGCTTCGCGCATCCTGCAGGCATTGAAGGACGAATGGGAGGGAACCATCAAGCTCATCTTCCAGCCGGGCGAAGAGAAAAACCCCGGAGGAGCCAGCCTGATGATCAAAGAAGGCGTCCTCGAAGGCCCCGCGCCGCAGGCTATCTTCGGTCTGCACGTCCATCCGGGGCTGGAGACGGGCAAGCTGAGCTTCCGCGGCGGGATGGTAATGGCCAGCGCCGATGAGATTTATATCACCATCAAAGGGAAGGGCGGGCATGCCGCCGCGCCGCACCTGACTGTAGATACCATCCTGGTAGCCTCGCACCTTGTGGTGGCCCTGCAGCAGGTGATCAGCAGGAACCGCAACCCACTGTCGCCGTCCGTATTGTCCATTACCTCCGTACAGGGAGGGCACACCACGAATGTGATCCCCAGCGAAGTAAAGCTGATGGGCACATTCCGGGCCATGGACGAGGAGTGGCGCTTCCGGGCCCACGAGCTGATAAGGCGGCAAGCCACCGAGCTGGTGCATAGCATGGGAGCGGAGATCGATCTGCATATTGACGTCGGCTACCCGATGGTGTACAACAACGAAGCCCTGGATAAAGTAGCGAGGGCCACAGCCGGACAGTTCATCGGGAAAGAGAATGTCCTGGAGACGGAAGTGCGGCTGGGCGCCGAGGATTTCGGCTATTACACCCGAAAGATCCCGGGCTGCTTCTACAGGCTGGGAGTAATGAACGCGGAGAAAGGCATCACTTCAGGCGTGCACACGCCTACTTTTAATATCGATGAGTCCGCAATCGGCATCGGGGTAGGAATGATGGCCTGGCTGGGAAGCCAGGTGGAGTTCAAAAGCTAACCCATCTTTACCCCATCCTGCCCAGGACGGCTGCGACACGCTGTTCGACAGTGAGGTCTCCATTCAGCTCCATGATCTCGCAGGACAGGTGCTGCAGCCATTGGCGCTGAGCGCTGAGCGTTCTTCCGCTGGCCGTGTCGTCATCATATCCGGCAGCCCAGTCGATGAATTCCTGGTTGATCGCGCCAAATCGCTCCCACTCCCGCTGTTGCAGCCGGGAAATCCTTATATCCCGCGGCAAATACAAAAAGATTACGATATCAAATAGCCGCCGCCAGTCATCCCCCCAGTTGATCACGGAGCCGCCGAATATCCAGCTGTCCTGCCGGCGCAGATCCCCCAGGGCCATCAGGTTCCTCTCCTCCGGGCCGCGCCTGAGCGTAAAGGGAGGGTCGGTCTGTACCCAAAAATAGAAGTCGCTGTCAAAATAGGGGATTTGCAGCTGAGCAGACAGGCTTTTACCCAGGGTGGTGACGCCGGAACCGGAGGCGCCCATAATGTGGATCTTCATATTTTGCCGGACAGTATGTTATCAGTCATGAATGCGCAAAATTATTGCTAAACCTATGATTAGCGGCATTTTCGTATTTTGCACCGGTTTTCGGCTGGCGGTCTGACCCGGCCCGGGATAAATTTCCAATATGCAAAAACAACAGCTCCGCAAAGAGCAGGCGCTTGAATACCATTCCAAAGGACGGCCGGGCAAGATCGAGGTCGTGCCTACCAAAGAGGCAAAGACCCAGCGGGACCTGTCCCTGGCCTATTCTCCTGGCGTAGCAGAGCCCTGTAAAGAGATCAACAAGAACCCCGACGATGTTTATAAATACACTGCCAAGGGCAACCTGGTGGCAGTGATCAGCAACGGCACGGCCGTGCTGGGGCTGGGGGACATCGGCCCCGAGGCATCCAAACCCGTTATGGAGGGTAAGGGGGTATTGTTCAAGATCTTCGCCGACATCGACGTCTTCGATATCGAGATCAACGAGAAAGACCCGGTGAAATTCGTACAGATCGTGAAAGCCCTGGAACCTACCTTCGGGGGCATCAACCTGGAGGATATAAAAGCTCCGGAATGTTTCTTCATTGAGCAGGAGCTGCGTGACTCCCTGAAGATCCCGGTGATGCATGACGATCAGCACGGCACGGCCATCATCAGCAGCGCTGCTTTGCTGAATGCCCTGGAATTGCAGAAAAAGAAGATCGACAAAGTGCGCTTTGTCGTCAACGGGGCGGGGGCGGCAGCCATGGCCTGCACAAAGCTGTATGTAGCGCTGGGCGCCAAATATGAAAATTTTATCCTATTCGATAAGGATGGCGTGATCCATGAGAACCGCACGGATCTGGACGAGCAAAAAAAGAAATTCGCCGTCAAGGCAGCCGATTGGACCCTGGAAAAGGCGCTGAAAGATGCCGATGTGCTCGTAGGGCTGAGCATCGGCAATGTGGTGACGGCAGAAATGGTGAAAGTGATGGCCAAAAGACCGATCATCTTCGCCCTGGCCAATCCCGACCCGGAAATAAGCTATGAGACAGCCACCGAGGTGAGAGACGATCTCATCATGGCCACCGGCCGCAGTGATTATCCCAACCAGGTGAACAATGTACTGGGCTTCCCCTTCATCTTCCGGGGCGCCCTGGATGTCCGCGCCACCCAGATCAACGAGGCCATGAAGCTGGCCGCCGTTCGTGCCCTGGCCGACCTGGCCAAAACGGCCGTCCCGGACATCGTGAACATGGCGTATAACGAGAAGAACATCGTATTCGGTCCCACGTATATCATTCCGAAACCGCTGGACCCCCGGCTGCTGTCCACCGTGGCGCCCGCCGTGGCCCGTGCGGCCATAGAAAGCGGCGTTGCACAGACCTCCATTGAGAACTGGGAAGCCTATGCGATCGAGCTGAACAGGCGATTGGGCCTGGATAACCAGCTGGTGCGTGTGCTGGGCAGCAAAGCACGGAACGAGCCCAAGCGGCTGGTGTTCGCAGAGGCGGATAACCTCAAGATCCTGAAAGTAGCGCAGATCCTCAACGACGAAGGCGTAGCCTATCCCATGCTGCTGGGCGACGAGAAGAAGATCAGGCACATGGCTGCGGCTAACCAGATCGACCTGGAGGGCATGCCCATCATCAACCCTCACAGCGATCAGTATGAGGAAATGCGCAAACGTTTCAGCGAAATATTCTTCCAGAAACGCGGTCGCAGGGGATTCAATAAATATGAGTCCATGAAGGTCATGCGCGACCGGAACTATTTCGGATGTATGATGGTGGAGACCGGAGAGGCCGATGCCATGATCTCGGGACTTACCAAGAACTACCCGGATACGATCCGGCCCGCGCTCCAGGCCATCGGCACGGAAGAGGGTGTACAGAAGATCGCCGGCATGTACCTGCTGCTGACGAAAAAAGGTCCTTTGTTCATGGCCGATACGACCGTCAATTTCAATCCTACGGCGGAAGAGCTGGCTGATATTACCTTGCTGACTGCCAAGGCGGTGCAGAATTTCAACCTCACCCCCCGCATTGCCATGCTGAGCTACTCCAACTTCGGCACGAGCGACTCGCCCGAAGCCAGATTGGTGGCGGAAGCAAGGAGGATCGTGAAGGAACGCAATCCTTCCCTGATCGTGGACGGCGAGATGCAGGCGAGCGTAGCCCTGAACAATGAGCTGATCAAGGAAAACTATCCTTTCAGCGAGCTGGTGGATCAGGAAGTAAACACGCTCATCTTCCCGAACCTGGCGGCAGGCAACGTAGCTTACAATCTGCTGAAAGAGGTCGGAGGCGCCGATGCCATCGGTCCCATCCTGCTGGGATTGAAAAAGCCGGTACACGTATTGCAGCTAGGCAGTTCGGTGAGAAGCATCTATAATATGGCCCTGGTGGCCGTCGTCGACGCACAGATCAAATGCAAGGGTCCGGTCACGGCGGAGGAGGAGATGAAAAAAGCACCTTGGTGGAAGCGGACTAAACGATAAATAATTTATATTTTCATTCATGAGTTTTTTTACAGAATTCGGCCGATACTTACTGATGCTGAAAGGAATGTTCTCCAAGCCCGAGAACGGCAAGATGTACTGGAAAGAATTCATGCATCAATGTTCGGAGATCGGTATTGGCTCTCTGGGCATCGTAGTGATCATTTCCATCTTTATGGGTGCGGTATCGACCCTTCAGACTGCTTATCAGCTGGTGAGCCCTTTTATTCCCTTATCCACCATCGCACAGATCGTCCGGGATACGGTGATCCTGGAGTTCTCCCCTACGCTTGTCTGTATCGTGCTGGCCGGCGTCGTCGGCAGCAAGATCGCCAGCGAGCTGGGCAATATGCGGGTAAGCGAGCAGATCGATGCGCAGGAGATCATGGGCATCAATACCAAGACCTACCTGATCCTTCCCAAGATACTGGCGGCTATCGTCGTCATCCCTATGCTGGTGGTCATCTCCGCCGTGCTGGGCATCTGGGGTGGGCGCATGGCAGGTACGGCGACAGGCATCCTGTCAGGGGCAGCCTTCGATAAGGGCCTCCACCAATTCTTCAAACCATACAACGTTTTTTTCGCGCTGGCAAAAGCATACACTTTCGCATTCATCATTTCCAGCATTCCTGCTTATTATGGCTATTATGTGCAAGGGGGTGCGCTGGAGATCGGAAGGGCCAGCACCAAATCCGTAGTGGTCAGCTGCGTGCTGGTGCTTTTCGCAGATTATCTGCTGGCGGCGCTGCTGCTCTAGCTGCAAGCTACAAGCTTCAAGCTACAAGCTGGGTTTAGTTAGGAGTTGAATGATTGGAGGGATTTATGAAGGATTTTAAGAAATTGATCGTTTGGCAGAAGAGTATGGAGCTTTTTATAGAAGTTCACAGGCTTGCCAAAAAGCTACCGACTGAGGAAAAATATGAAATAGGTTCGCAGTTGAGAAGGTCTGCTTTTTCAATTCCGGCGAATATCGCCGAAGGAAGCGCTAAGCGTACAAATGCTCATTATAAGCAATTCCTGGAGAATTCTCTGGGTAGCGCATATGAAACAGAGACAGCCTTAATTGCGATCTCGACTCTTTATGAGTTTCTTGGGGAGGAGGCAGATAAATTGCTGGAAAGAACAGCTGAAATTCAAAAAATGCTGATCGCGTTTATAAATAAATTAAACTAACCTTTCCAAAACCTGGCTTGCAGCTTGTAGCTTGCAGCTTGACGCTCAAAAATGATTGAAGTAAAAAATATCAAGAAAGGTTTCGGCGACAAAATAGTCATCAACGATGTCAGCGCCGTCTTTCAGACCGGAAAATGCAACCTGATCATCGGTACCAGCGGCAGCGGCAAGACCGTACTGATGAAATGCCTTGTCGGCCTTTTCGAGCCGGACAGCGGGGAGATCATGTACGACGGCCAAGGTTTTTCTGAAATGGCGCAAGAGCACCGGAAAGAGCTCCGCCGGCGCATAGGCATGCTTTTCCAGGGGTCAGCCCTTTTCGACAGCATGACGGTGGAGCAGAATGTCATGTTCCCCCTGGATATGTTCGCCAAAAGCACCTATGCCGAAAAGCTGAAGCGCGTCAACGAGGTCCTCGACCGGGTAAATCTGAAGGACGCCAATAAAAAATTTCCCGCCGAGATCTCCGGAGGTATGAAGAAAAGGGTGGGTATAGCACGCGCCATCGTGCTGAACCCCAAATACCTTTTCTGTGACGAACCCAACTCGGGCCTCGACCCCCAGACCTCCCTGCTCATAGACAAGCTGATCAAGGAGATCACAATAGAATACAACATCACGACTGTGGTGAACACGCATGACATGAACAGCGTGATGGAAGTAGGCGATCATATCATCTATATGTACCAGGGCCTGAAAGAATGGGAAGGCAGCAATAAGGAGATCATATTCAGTAAAAACCAGCGGCTGAATGACTTTATTTTCGCTTCTGAGTTCCTCCAGGATGCCAAGGATATGCGGATGCTGGAAATGAAAGGCAAGATCGACAACAACAGGAATATGGACGATCTGCTGAAAAACAGCGATCCCTTGAAATAAGGATTTTTCCCTTAAATTTGCGCACCAATACCAATATACTCTCCATGGCAATCTTAGTTAATAAAAATTCCAGGATCATCGTACAGGGCTTTACGGGAACAGAAGGGACTTTCCATGCTACACAAATGGTGGATTATGGCACCCAGGTGGTCGGCGGTGTAACGCCCGGCAAAGGCGGCAGCACTCACATCGACCGTCCCGTTTTCAACACGGTGTCAGACGCCGTCAAAGCGACCCAGGCCAATGTATCCATTATCTTCGTGCCGCCGGCATTTGCCGCCGATGCGATCATGGAAGCTACGGAGGCCGGTATCGAGCTGGTGGTCTGTATCACCGAAGGCATTCCCGTTCAGGACATGGTAAAGGCTAAGAACTACCTGCAGGGTAAAAAAACGCGCCTCATCGGCCCCAACTGCCCGGGTGTGATCACGGCCGGAGAATGTAAAGTAGGTATCATGCCGGGCTTTGTCTTCAAGAAAGGCAATATCGGCATTGTCTCCAAATCCGGTACGCTGACCTACGAAGCAGCCGACCAGGTAGCTAAGGCGGGGTTGGGTATTTCCACGGCCGTAGGCATCGGCGGCGACCCCATCATCGGTACACCCACCAAAGAAGCCGTGGAACTGCTGATGAACGACCCCGGCACGGAAGGCATTGTAATGATTGGAGAAATCGGGGGCAGCATGGAGGCAGAAGCCGCCCAGTGGATCAAGGCCAACAACAAAAAGCCTGTCGTGGGCTTCATCGCCGGCCAGACAGCACCTCCCGGAAGAAGAATGGGACATGCCGGCGCCATCATCGGCGGTGCGGATGATACGGCTGCAGCCAAGATGAAGATCATGGCCGAATGCGGTATCCACGTGGTGCAAAGCCCGGCCGACATCGGAGCCACCATGGCAAAAGTGATCAAGTAAACTTCCCATACGTAAGAACGGCCCGCTCTCGCGGGCCGTTCTTCATTTTATCGATGGCCTAGAACTTTCTGTGATGATGCTTCACTACCTTATGATGGTGGTGGATCTGATGGCGATTGCGCTTGATCTCCCTCTTGTCCTTCCGGATCTCATGGCGATGCTGCCGGATCTCGTGGCGGTCTTTGGATATTTCCCTGTGGTCACGTACCATCACGGCATGGCGGGGATTATTAAAATCTACTTTATTCATTGCAACGGCATTCTGAGCCTGGCTGACACCGGCAAATAAGAGACCGGCAGCGACGAGTATTGTAAACTTAGTGTTCATGATCTTTCTTTTTAATTTTTCGTACTAATTGTACTTGTATATAAGAAGGCAATGGGAAAGTTCTGTTTAACCCCCATACGTTAGAACTTCGTTAAAAGCACTTTGGCTTATGTAAACCCTTTATTTCCTGCATCTTCTGTATGTTGGTAACAAGATTAAATCAAGTATCTTTAAAAAAGTTTTCTCCTATGACCTTCAAGTTGCGTATCCGGATAATCGCCTGCCTATGCCTGTCGCCTTTTCTTTCCATCGCCCAGGATCATTATACCGCCCGCTGGAAGACCGTGGATTCATTGATCAACATAAAAGGACTGCCGCAGTCGGCCCTTGCCCAGGTCAACCAGATCTACACCCGTGCACAACAGGAAAAAAATGAGCCTCAGTTATTAAAAGCTTTGATCTATCGCATCCAATTGCAAAATGGCGATCAGGAAGATGCCGGCATCAGGTCCGTCACCGGCCTGGAAAAAGAGATCACCGGAACAAAGCAGCCGGCGCGCTCTATCCTGCAGAGTTTACAGGCCAGCCTATACTGGGACTATTTTCAGCAACACCGTTACCAACTCTACCATCGCACCAAAACGGAGAATTTCATAAAAGACAGCATCGCCACCTGGGGTGCAGAGGATTTCCATAAAAAGATAGGCCAGTTGTTCCTCGCTTCCCTGCAGGAAGAAAAATTGCTGCAATCTACCCGCCTGGATGCCTACGACCCTCTAATTATAAAAGGTAATGTGCGTGTCTTACGGCCCACGCTATTCGATCTGCTGGCCCATCGCGCACTGGATTACTTCAAATCCGATGAACGGGATGTGAACAAACCGGCCTATGCTTTTGAGATAGACGATCCGGCCGTTTTCGCGGATGCGGCAGGCTTCACCCGTCGCCCTTTTAAAACATCCGACTCCTCATCCCTGCACCATAAAGCGCTTCTCCTGTTCCAGCGTCTCATCGGCCTTCATCTCGCCGATGCAAGACCTGATGCACTGCTGGATGTAGATATCGAAAGGCTGAATTTTGTACACAATTATGCGGTGATGGAGAATAAGGAAGAGCTGTATACCTCCGGTCTCGTCCGTATTACGGATCGCTGGCCCAATGAACCCGCCGCCAGCGAAGCATGGTATCTGCAGGCATTGGAACATGTAAATAAAGCCGGTAGCTACCATCCACCCCAAGACACCAGCGGTCGCTTCGAATATCTGGCGGCGAAATCCATTTGTGATAAAGTTGTTACCCAAAAGGACAGCAGCGAAGGGAAGGTGCATTGCACGCAGCTGTTGCGGCAGATCCTCGCTAAGTCGCTGCAGCTGCAAATTGAAAATGTCAATATTCCCGGCAGACCTTTCCGCAGCCTGGTGAGCTGGCGTAATTTTTCACGATTGTATGGCAGGATCGTACGCATCAGCCACGACGAACGCATGAAGCTGGGCAATAATACCTACGAGGATAATTTTTGGCAAAAATTATTAAAGTTACCCTTGCAACAGACCTTCGTACAGACATTGCCGGGAACGAATGATTACCAGCAGCATCAGGTCGAGATCAGCATCGACGCTTTACCGATAGGATCATACGCCCTGATAGCTGGCGACGATTCTACTTTCAGCCTGGGCAAAAATCTCATGTCCGTGGCATATTTCCATGTCAGCAAGATCGCTTATATCAATAATGTCCGGGATTATTTTGTCCTGGACCGCGAGAGCGGCCAGCCTCTTCCAGGAGCCGCCGTTCAGATCTGGACCCGGTATTATGACAATAAAGCCGGTCGCGAAGCCTTCGCCCGGGCAGAAACCTATCGTGCGGATGAACATGGCCATTTCCAGCTGAAAAAACGCGAGGTCAATAGGAACTACACGCAAGTGGCCCTGGAGATCACGGCAGGATCAGACCATCTTTTCATCGACGAAACGTACAATCTATTTTATGAACAGTCTCGCCTGCGTGAGGAAACGGGAGGCGACAAGTCAAAATATGAGAAAGATAATCTGCGTACATGGTTCTTCACCGACAGATCCATCTATCGGCCCGGACAGACTGTGTATTTCAAAGGTATAGTGCAGACCCGCGACGCTGATACGCATAAAGCCAAAATATTGCCCCAATTCTCCACAAAGGTCATCCTCTATGATGTGAATGGAAGCAAGGTCGACTCGCTTTCCGTCACTTCCAATGACTTTGGCTCTTACCATGGTCAGTTCCGCCTGCCGGAGCACCTGCTAAACGGCGAGTTCAGTATCAGAGACGATTCCTCCGGCATCCAGGAATCGTTCGCCGTCGAAGAATACAAACGCCCTCTCTTCTTCGTCTCCTATGACACGCTGAAAGGTACCTACCGGGTGGGTGATACCATCCGGGTAAAAGGATCTGCCAAAGCCTTCGCGGGAAATGTCATCGACGGGGCAATGGTCAAATACACTGTCAGGCGACAGGCAAGGATTCCCTGTTTTGATTGCTGGCCCATGATGGGACGGTTCCTGCCCGGCCGTAACAATGAACAGGAGATCGCACATGGCACTATCAGAACCGACGCCCAGGGTAGGTTCACGATCAGTTTTGGGGCAGCTCCCGACCGGACGGTGAACAAAGCGACAGACCCTGTTTTCGAATATACGATTGCCGCCGATGTTACAGACCTCAACGGTGAAACGCGCAGTGGAAGCACTGTCGTAAAGGCCGGTTATAAGACATTACAGCTGACCATCGACGGGCCTTCAGACAACGCCATGCCCTCTGACAGCCTCAAAAGCCTGGTCGTCGGCGCCCGCAACCTGAACGATGTCCCCGAGCCTGCGTTCGTGAACATTTCCATGTATGCCCTGAAAGCGCCCGATCGTCTTATTCGGAAGAGGTACTGGGATGAGCCCGACCAGTTCATATTGTCTAAAGAGGAATATCTGCGCAATTTTCCCCATGACGAGTACAGCAATGAGACCAATGCGGCCTATTGGGAAAAAGGTGCGCAAATATGGCAGACCAGCGATTCCACGGGCAAAAAACTCAACATCGGCAAAAGCCTGTCCCCCGGCTGGTATGTCATCGAAGCCAGCGCTAAAGACAAATACGGTCAGCCCGTTAAGGTGATCCGCTATGTCGGTCTTTTTGAAGCAGGCACCGGCAAACCTGCCACTCCGCAATACGCCTGGTCTTTACAGGATGAGGAAACGGTAGAGCCCGGAGGCAAGGCTACGTTGGACATCGGCTCCTCCGCTGAAAATGTCTTCGTCATCAGGAGACTTTCCACCACCGACTCCGTCGGCGCCCTTAGCTTCCTCACGCTGGACAAAGGAATGCAGCGCACGTCCTTCCCCGTGACAGAGGCCAACCGGGGCGGGTTCGGCATTGGCGACGTTTTTGTAAAGGACAACCGTATCTATACCAGGAATTACACCGTGCATGTACCCTGGACCAATAAAGAGCTCAGCATACACTATGATACTTACAGGGACAAGGTCCTGCCGGGGAACGAAGAAAAATGGAAGGTCACTATCAAGGGCCGGCAGGCGGATAAGGTGGCAGCGGAAGCCCTGGCCGGCATGTATGACGCTTCGCTGGACCAGTTCAAATATCATGAATGGTCTGTTCCGGCTATATATCCTGTATTTAGTTCCGGCATGGCCTGGAACGGGGCCAGTAACTTCGCCGCCGCCAATGCAACGCCGCGGTACGTGCAGGAGAGGGAATACCCATCCTTTCTCAAGCAATACGACGAATTGATGGCCATTCATGGGGGAAACAGGTATGGTCAGGTCCGTTTGCGGGGTATTCGTACGATGGCGCCGGGACAACCCGGCGCGGTGTTAAATATGGAAGTAAAAGGCAGTGATATGTATGTCCGGTCGGATAAAATGAGCAAAAACGTCAGTGGAAGAGTTCCCGGGTTGCAGGCACTCTATAAAGATGACGCTACGGCGACCTCCGACAGTGTGGCAACGATCGTCCCTGAACTACCTGCCGATGCGGCAGTATCCACCCCTGTCCAGATCCGCAGGAACTTCAATGAAACAGCCTTCTTCTTCCCCGAGCTGAAGACCGACGACTCCGGCAGCGTCACCTTCTCCTTCACCATGCCCGAAGCCCTCACCAAATGGAAATGGATGGTGCTGGCCCATACGAAGGACCTTTCCTTCGGCTATTCGGAAAAGACCGTTGTCACCCAAAAGAAGCTGATGGTCCAGCCCAACGCCCCCCGCTTTCTCCGCGAAGGCGATCGCATGGAGCTGGGCGTCAAGGTCGTCAACCTCACCGACTCGGAAATGACAGGACAGATAGAGCTGCAGCTGATCGACCCCACCACGGGATTGACAGCCGACGGCATCTTCAGCAACAGGCAAGCCAATCAATATTTCACCGTGGCTGCGGGCCAAAGCGCTGTCGCCAGCTTCCCCCTGGACATCCCTTACCAGTATAACCGCCCTCTCACCTACCGCATCATCGCCCGGAGCAAGGAAAACAGCGATGGGGAAGAGGCCGTACTGCCCGTGGTCAGCAACCGCATGCTCGTCACAGAAAGCCTTCCGCTGAATCTCCCCGCAGACGGCGTCAAAGCATTCCATTTTGACAAGCTCTTACAAAGCGGCAGCAGCGAGACCCTCAACCATCACGCGCTGACGGTAGAGTTCACCAGCAATCCCGCCTGGTATGCCGTGCAGGCCCTCCCCTACCTGATGGAGTATCCTTATGAATGCGCCGAACAGACCTTTAACCGATTTTATGCCAATGCCCTGGCCAGCAAGATCGCCGGCAGCTCGCCACGCATCAGACAGATCTTCGACAAATGGAAAACGACAGACACGGCGGCCCTCCTCAGCAATCTGGAAAAGAACCAGGAACTGAAATCAGTGCTGCTCCAGGAAACACCCTGGGTGCTGCAGGGCAAGACCGAGTCGCAGCAAAAACAGCATATCGCCCTGCTGTTCGACATGGTGCGTATGAGCCGTGAGCTGGAATCCTCCCTGGCAAAGCTGAAAGACATGCAATCCGACAATGGCGGGTTCGTATGGTTCAAGGGCGGACCCGACGACCGCTATATCACCCAATACATCCTCACAGGCATCGGCCACCTGCAGCATTTGGATGCCGTCCCCCCTTCCATGGCAGCGCAGGTGAAAGCCATCGTGCAGACTGCTCTTCCTTACCTGGACAGCAAGCTAAAGAAGGACTACGAAGACATCCTGAAACAACAAAAGACGAACAAACCTCTTCCGGCTGGCAAAAAAGCCGGTCCCGTCTGGATCGGCGAGACACCCATTCAGTATCTCTATATGCGCAGCTTCTTCAGCGACTATGGTATTCCGGGAGACGTCTTCCCCGCAGTCAATTATTTCCGCAAGCAAGCCCGCGATGGATGGCTGCAGACAAGCAAATACATGCAGGGGATGATCGCCCTGGCCCTCTTTCGCACAGGAGACGTCTATACAGCAAAAAATATCCTGGCCTCGCTGAAAGAGACGGCTATCCGCGACGAAGAAAAAGGCATGTATTGGAAAGGCATGGAAGGCGGTTATTATTGGTACCAGGCGCCCATCGAGACCCAATCCCTGCTGACGGAAGCCTTCCACGAGATTGCTCCCGCCAGCGGACTGGAGAATGCTCTGAGGACCTGGCTGCTGCGGCAGAAACAAACACACAACTGGACCACGACAAAGGCGACAGCCGACGCCTGCTATGCCCTGCTGATGGGCAATAGTGACTGGCTGAGCGCGGAAAGAAAGGTCGACATCCGGCTGGGCAGCAAGACGGCGTCTTCGGATGCGGCCGATGCGGAAGCCGGCACTGGCTATTTCAAAAAAGTTTTCGACGGGCCGTTTGTACAGCCTTCCATGGGTAATATCACCGTGACGATGAAAACGACTGGTACGGGCGGCCCTGCCAGTCCTGCCGGCGGCTCACCTGCCTGGGGCGCTGTTTACTGGCAGTATTTCGAGAACCTGGACAAGATCACGTCCGCAACCAATGCCAAAGCCCCGCTGAAGCTGACGAAAAAGCTATTCATCGAAAAAAATACGGACCGCGGCCCCGTGCTGGAGCCCGTACCTGAAAACGGCGTCCTGCATCCCGGCGACAAAGTAAAGGTCCGGATCGAGATCCAGTCGGACAGGAGCATGGAATATGTGCACATGAAGGATATGCGCGCCGCCTGTATGGAGCCTGTCAACGTCCTCAGCGGCTATAAATGGCAGGGCGGGCTGGGATATTATGAGAGCACGCGTGACGCCAGCACGGATTTCTTCTTCTCCTATCTGCCCAGGGGTACTTTCGTTTTTGAATATCCGCTGTTTGTTGGACAAGCCGGTAATTTCAGCAATGGCGTGACGAGCATCGAATGTATGTATGCTCCCGAGTTCGGCTACCACAGTGAAGGCATCAGGGTCAATGTCGAGGAGGCCAAACCATGATGAAGGATGTATTGATCGTCGGACAGGGTATTTGCGGCACTTTTCTCAGCTGGTACCTTGAGCAGGCGGGACGCACCTTCGTCGTGATCGATGAAGAGCGGCCCCATACGGCCTCCCGTGCGGCGGCGGGTCTTATCAACCCGGTCACCGGTCGCCGGATCGTAAAAACATGGATGATCGACGAGCTGCTGGATTTTGCCCAAAAGGCATATGGAGAGATGGCGCCGGATTGTATGCGTCGGGTGGACCTGATCGACTTCTTCCCTACGGCCCAGATGCGCCTGGCCTTCCTGGACAGGCTCAAAGACGACCCGCAATACATTCAGTTGGCGGCCGATGACCATGCCTGGGATAGCAGCTTTCATTACGAACTCGGTTTTGGGACCATCGCCCCCTGCTATCTCGTTGACCTTCCCAAACTGCTGCCCACCGCCCGTCGACGGATGTTGGACCAGAGAACTTTGCGGGAAGAATACTTCGACCAGCAGGCATTGACCATACGCCCCGACAGCATACAATATAAGGACATCACCGCCCGGATGGTCATTTTCTGTGACGGTATCGCCAGTTTCAGCAACCCTTATTTTTCCCGCCTGCCTTTCGCGCCGAATAAGGGCGAGGCGCTGATCCTGGATATCCCCCAGCTCGATCAGCAAACGGCGGTCTTCAAGAAAGGCATCACGCTCGCCCCCTGGAAGGACGGACTGTATTGGGTGGGCTCATCGTACGAATGGTCATTCTCCGACACCAATCCTACCAACACTTTCAGGGAAAGGACCGAAGCCGCATTAAAAAACTGGATCAAACTCCCGCTCCAGGTCATCGATCATTTCGCCTCCGTGCGTCCGGCTACGCTCGAACGAAGGCCTTTCGTAGGTTTTCATCCCTTACACCCCGCCGTTGGTATCCTCAATGGTATGGGTACAAAGGGCTGCTCGCTGGCGCCGTACTTTGCCCATCAGCTGGTGGAGCATATGGTTCGGGGGAAAGCTATACAGCCGAACGTGGATGTCAAGAGATTTGCAAAAATTTTGAGTAGGTGATTGATTGCGTTTTCCCGAAGATTTTATGTTCCGGCTCGCCGAAGGAGAATGGATGCGGTCACAAATTGTGACCTCATAGAGCAGAACAGCATCGCCGTCCCTTGTTTGCGCTGTCGGGCTTAACTTGAAAATAGCCCTTTGGCGCAAACATCTAATGATAGGCCTTCGGCCAACAGACTTGTGGTCTGTTTTGCAGGAGATCAGGGACCGCCTGGGTGAACACGACGTACAGCTGAATGCCATCTATGACGCCATCGAGAATATGTTTTTCGAGCAGGTCTTAAATAAAATCCTCAGCTCGTGGCTCGAGGCTATAAGCTCGCGGCTTGCTATTGTATCATGGCCTTCTTACGATTGGCGGCCGTGGGATCCATCCGGCGGATGATCGTCCTGTTGCTCGTAATAAAGCTCAGCGGGTCCTGATTCAGCACCCGGATCATCGCCTCATACAGATCGGGCAGCTCATGCCTGAATTGCACCGCATTCTCAAAAAACATCTCGATCGCCACGGCCCAGAACTCATGGTAGTTCGTGGCCGCATAGTCACCCAGGAAATTCTTTGCGCCGCCTTGCATAGCCGTGAAGATCGGCCGGGCTACCTTGGAGAAATTATGGAACTCGGCTTTGAAATGCTTGTCTTCTTCCGTCTGGGTAACGAAGTTTACATACGCCAATGCATGCCCCATTTCATGCAGCCCGACATTGCAATTGGGTGTTTCGCCTGAGATACCCTTGATGAAATTATCCCAGGAGAGATAGATCCCTGTCTGATCTACGTGCCCCATAAAGGGCCGGGAATAGAATCCGTAATGGTAATCGTCCCTAAGGATGAAGATATCGTCAAAATAGCTGAGCTTGAACTTCTCCAGCCCGAAAGTAAGCTGCACTGCAGCAGCGCTCACCAGGATCGGCATTTCGGCATTCCGCTCTACCTCTATATAATGGAAGTTCTTGGAGTGTTCGAATACGTAGGTGCGAAAAAGAAATTTCTGCTGTTCTTCCAGGCTCAGCCGGTTGTAGTATTTAAAATGACGGGATACAACAGAATGATAAAAGGTCTCCGCCGCTGTAAAGCGTTTAAATTGATGCCTGGTGTACAGGCGCTGAAAAAGCAAGGTCACCGGGCGGTTTAGGAACAATATTCCCAGTACCAGAGCAATAATGACAACGATTTCCATAAGGTTCCATTTTTCTTTGTGATTCAAAAGAAACGATCGGTACGATCGGGCCTTACATCGGTGTTGGATACGGTACTATGGCTTTCAGATCAAATGAACCTCCGGTTCGTTCTGAGGAGGAAAACCCAGGTAGGTTAATCAAGAGGAAATGAATCATTACGGATTGCGAACAAGATAGAAATAATATTTAAAAATCAAAAGCTATGTGAAGATGTTTTCGTTAAATTTTAACATCTCCCTCATTATCAACAAGTTAAAAATGTTTTAAAGTTGGGTGCCTTCCGGGGCGGGGAGCACTTCGGAAGAAAGCGCGGTTTCGGAGAGCGTTCCGGCCATCTCCTCCAGGAATGTTGCATCGATAATTTTACGGGGGGTCAGCGGGTCCTGGTTCAGGAGGCTGCAAAGGGAGGTATACAGTTCGGGCAATTGCTTTTTAAAGGCATGGGCGCGTTCGAAAAAGGTTTCTATGCTGACGGCCCAGAATTCCTGGTAATTAGTGGCGGCATACGGATCCAGGATAGTGGACTCGCCCGCCTGCATGCGTTCGAAGATGGGACGGGCCACTTCGGAGAAATCTTTGAACTTATCATGGAAGGTGTCGTCCTTGCCATCATCGACCGTGAAATTGACATAGGTCAGCGCATGGGCCATCTCATGAAGACCGACATTCTGACCATCGGAATAATCAGTGAACTCCCGGATGAAGTTAGCCCAGGAAAGATAGATGCCGTCTTCGCTGACGTGACCTTCGAACGGCATATTATACAGCCCAAACCGGTAATTCTCCCGTAAAATATAAATGGTCTTGAAATAATCCAGCAGGTAATGTTCCAGGCCGAAGGTGAGCTGTACGGCCGCGGCGCTGATGAGCAAGGGCATGCGTTCCTCTTTTTCCAGGTCTATATATTCGAACTCCTTATCCTCCATGAAATGGAGCACCCGGCGCAGGAACCTGTCTCTCACCGTGTCATCCAGGCTCTTATAATAAGGATTGTATTGAGAGAGAATATGGTCGAAATCCCAATGCCTGTCGTCATAGATCCGGATGACCTTCAGCGCACGGACCTCTTTGAGAATATACCGGCTCAACCTGGCTATTAAAAAAACAGCTATAACCAGGCCTATGATCAGGGCTATCTCGGTCAACATGCGCATAGGTCCGAAAAATACAGTTTTTTCCCGCTTTTGCAACGGTAGGGCCGGGCTTCCCGCGGCTATTGTGAATAAATTTGTGATCAGGACAACAAATCCCCGTTCCGGACCCCATTTTCGGATAAAAACTGAAGGGTTTTAAATTACCTTTGCCCCTCAAGAAAAAACTTCAGGATGTATAGAACTCATACTTGCGGAGAATTAAGAAAGGACCATGCCGGGGCAGCCGTGACCCTGGCCGGCTGGGTGCAGACAGTACGTAAATTCGGGAGCATCACTTTCGTCGACCTCCGTGACCGTTATGGCATTACCCAATTGCTTTTTGGAGAGGAGCTGAATAAAGAGCTGGCGGAGAATCCTCCGGGCCGTGAATTCGTGCTGCAGGTGAAAGGCACTGTGACTGAGCGGACAAATAAGAACCCCAATATACCCACAGGCGACATTGAAATAAATGTCACCTCCTTCAAGACACTGAACAAATCAGTTACCCCTCCCTTCACCATCCAGGATGATACGGATGGGGGGGATGACCTGCGCATGAAATACAGGTACCTTGACCTTCGCCGCAATGCGGTGAAAAAGAACCTGGAGCTGCGCTATGCCGTCAACCGGGCTGCCAGGAATTACCTGCATGAGCAACAGTTCATGGACATCGAAACGCCTTTTCTCATCAAGTCCACACCGGAGGGAGCGCGTGACTTTGTGGTCCCCTCCCGTATGAACCAGGGCCAGTTCTATGCCCTCCCCCAATCACCGCAGACTTTTAAGCAGCTGCTGATGGTCAGCGGTTATGACCGGTATTACCAGGTGGTCAAATGCTTCCGGGATGAGGACCTCCGTGCCGACAGGCAGCCCGAGTTCACGCAGATAGACTGTGAGATGAGCTTTGTCGAACAGGAGGATATCCTCAACATGTTCGAAGGCATGATCAAATATATTTTCAAGGCCGTAAAGAACATAGACTATACGGAAAAGGTGGAGCGCATGACCTGGGAACAGGCCATGTGGCAATACGGCAATGACAAGCCGGACATAAGATTCGGCATGAAGCTGCTGAACCTCAAATCCGCCTTTATTCTGAGCAACGGGGACGCAGCCCCCACAGGCCAGCTGATCAACGGCGCCGGGTTCGGGGTATTCGACAATGCGGAGACCGTGTTGGCCATTGCCGTCCCGGGATGCAGTGAATACACCCGCAAGCAAACGGACGAACTCACCGAATGGGTCAAAAGGCCACAGATCGGTATGCAGGGGCTGGTATTTGTCAAATACAACACAGATGGCACCCTCAAAAGCAGCGTCGACAAATTTTATAACGAGGAGAAGCTGAAAGCCATTGCGGCTGCGGCTGGCGCCAAACCTGGCGACCTGATCCTTATCCTGGCCGGCAGGGAAGAGCGCACACGCAAAGCCATCAGCGAGCTCCGGCTGGAAATGGGGCGGCGACTGGGGCTACGTAAGGAAAATGAATTCAAGCTGCTCTGGGTGCTGGACTTTCCCCTCTTTGAATATGCCGAGGAAGACAATCGCTGGGTTGCCCGTCACCACCCTTTCACATCGCCGAAGCCTTCGGACATCAGCGTAATGATCGACAACAATCCCCTCATCGAAAATGCGGAGAAATACCTGGAGCATCCCTACTCCAATATCAAGGCCAACGCCTACGACATGGTGCTGAATGGCAACGAGATCGGTGGCGGCTCTATCCGGATCTACCAGCGGGAGCTACAGGAAAAGATGTTTGCAGCCCTGGGGATGAGCCCCGAAGAAGCCCTGCACAAGTTCGGCTTCCTGCTGGGAGCCTTTGAATATGGCGCACCGCCCCACGGGGGGATCGCATTCGGCTTTGACAGGCTCTGCGCCATCCTGGGCGGCAGCGAGAGCATCCGGGACTTTATCGCCTTCCCGAAGAACAACAGCGGACGGGATGTGATGCTGGATGCCCCCAGCACCATCGATGACAAACAGCTGGAAGAGCTTTCCATCGCACTGAAAGGAACAACACATGCGTAGCGCACTAAAGATATCGGCGGTGCTCACCTGGATCAACCTGATCTTCTGGGGCCTGGGTTGTCTGCAATGCCTTTTGCTGGGCGTGACAGGCAACCCCTTATTCCTGTTGTCAGGCTTTATCATCAGCGCCATCGTCCTGCACAGCTATGCGGCGCTCCGGCTGCATAGAAGCATCAGGAACCCCGCCGTGCCCCTGAGCAGTCAAACGCCCTCCGGCATTCGCTTTATTGGCTTTGTATCACTGTTCATAAGCACCCTCTTTATCGTTTTCGGGATTGCCCTGATCAAAAGTGCGCACCAGGTGGTGCCCATGCTGCAGGAGAATGCGCAATTCAAGGACATCAGTGAAAAACAGCTGCGTCTGAGTGGGATCCAGGCATTGGTGTTGGGGCTCAGCGTGGCGGTGAATGTGTTGATCAACCTCCGGTTGCTGAGATGGTACTATTTGTCGAGGGACAGCAACAATATTCCATGAAACATCGATCCCGTCATGAACGCTTTCGACTGAGCCGGCGGAGACCCCACCAGGCCAGCAAGCCAGTGGCCAGCAACAGTCCGGCAAAGATCATCTGCACACGCTCCACCGGAGAGGAATAGTGATCCATTCCTTTCTTAATGCTTTCCTGGCAACTATTGATATAGACATACAATCCCGGATACGCATCATTCATCTTCTTCACCTCTAAGAACTTCCGGAGCGCAGCCTTATAATGTCCTTTGTCATAGAAGGAAACCGCCTGGCCGAACAGCCGGGAAGCGCTGCTGAGCCGTGGGGTGATACCCGCTGTATCGAGGTACTCGCCCAGGATGGCCACCGGAACGGCGAAATTAAGCCCTGCTGCCAGCCCTCCTGTGTTCTCCAGGCTGCCGAAAGTGGTAAGACCGACCACTTCCCCCTTTTCGTTGCATACAGGTCCCCCGCTGCTGCCATGGTTGATATTGGCATCCATCTGGATCAGCGGCCACCCTCCTACGGAATGCTTAATGGCGCTGACGATACCGGATGTCAGCGTGGGTTCGATGGCTGACTCGGCCGCCAGAAAGTCATTATTCGTGACAGGACCGGGATAGCCGTAGACAAAGAGCTGCTCGCCAACTCTGGGCAGGCGGTTGTCGGCAACGGCCAGTACAGGCATTTCCCCACCGGCCTCGATCTTGAGGATCGCAACGTCCTTTCCAGGCATCGGCTGTCCCTTCCTGACGATGGTGGCCAGTTTCTTTTCCGTTCCGGGCCCCTTGTCTTCCCGGTCGCTGCGGTATACCACATAAATATCCTTTTTAAGGCCGTAAAGGATCATGGAAAAGAGACGGGAATACACCGAGGCATAGGTATTGTATAGAAGACTTCGCTGTTGCTCGTTGAAAGTAGTGGCCCAGGAATTTTCCAGGGCGGCGATACTGGCATCTGTAATCTGCTGGAAGGCGGACAGGATGAACTGGCGCCGGATGAAGGCATTGTCCCTGTCGATCAGATGGCAGTTGGTAGCCACATATCCGTCGCCGGTGAGGAAAAAGCCGGTGCCCGTGGCCGTGATCTGCTCGGGCTGTTTGATATAGTCGAAGGTCGTCTGAAAAAATCGGGTGGGATGGTTGTTCATCTCCCGGAGCACGATGTCCAGCTTCTGTTCGGCGGAGACACCGCCGGCCTGGTCCAGGCGCTGTATAGAGTCCAGTAAGGCATTGAAAGCCTTATTGTTCATCTTCATGCTGTTGACATAGACATTGGCGGAATATTCTGTCCGTATCATGACAACGCCCGGCCTGTTGACAGCGTAGTTTTCCATCCCGGAGATTTTCTGTCCACAGGCGATGGCGACCGGAAAGAGTAAAAGGATCAACAGAAGGTATTTGCCAGTGCCGTTCATTATTGCAAATAAAACAGGAAAAAGGCTAACTTGTTGTACTATTGACGTTTAAATTTTATTATGTTGTCTCCACAAGCTCCGTTGGCCGAGCGGCTCCGGCCACAAACGCTCGACCAGCTGGTAGGGCAAAAGCATTTGACGGGTAAGGGCAGTGTTTTACGGACTGCCATCGAGCATGGGAAACCTCCATCGATGATCCTCTGGGGCCCGCCCGGAACGGGCAAGACCACCATTGCCGGGATCATCGCCAATTCGCTGAACATACCCTTCTATACCCTGAGCGCTATTTCTGCGGGGGTAAAGGAAGTACGCGAGGTCATCGCGGAAGCCCGTGAAAAAGCAAAAGCCATCCTCTTCATAGACGAGATCCACCGTTTTAATAAAGGTCAGCAGGATGCCCTGCTGGGAGCCGTGGAAAAAGGCATTGTCACCCTCATCGGAGCCACCACGGAAAATCCCTCGTTCGAGGTCAACAGCGCCTTGCTCAGCCGGTGCCAGGTGTATGTGCTGAAACCACTGGACGAACAGGACCTGGTAAAGCTCCTGCAGCACGCCATCAAAGACGATGTGATCCTGAAAGATCAGCAGGTTCAGCTGAAAGAGACGGCGGCCCTCATCAGGATCTCCGGAGGAGATGCCCGCAAGCTGCTGAATTTGCTGGAAGTCGTCTGTGATGCAGCCGGAAAGGGCGCCGTCATTACAGATGATCTGGTCATGGAGATCGCCCAGCAGCGGATAGCGCTCTACGATAAAAAAGGCGAGCAGCATTATGACATCATTTCTGCGTTTATCAAAAGTATCCGGGGCAGCGATCCCAACGCAGCCGTTTATTGGCTGGCCCGCATGATAGAAGGAGGAGAGGACGTAAAATTCATCGCCCGCCGGCTGCTGATCCTGGCAAGCGAGGACATCGGCAATGCCAACCCTAATGCCCTCCTTCTTGCCAATGCCTGCTTCGAAGCCGTCAACAAGATAGGTTATCCCGAATCCAACCTCATCCTATCTCAATGCGCCACTTACCTCGCATCATCACCCAAGAGCAATTCCGCCACGATCGCCATCGGCGCCGCTCAATCCGCCGTGCGCACCCAAGGCGATCTACCCGTACCCCTGCATATCCGGAATGCACCGACCCGGCTGATGAAAAACCTGGACTATGGCAAAGGCTACCAGTACAGCCACAATTATGACAACAATTTCTCTCCACAGGAATATCTTCCCGAAGCGTTGCAAGGCACGAAATTCTATGATCCGGGCAATAACGCCCGCGAAGAAGAGCTGAGAAGATTCCTGCGTGGGCTTTGGAAAGACAAATATGGTTATTGATAACATCACACCTGCTATGACAAATTGGACAGACAAGAAATTCGGCGACCTGAAGCCGGAAGAGCTCTATGCCATCCTGCGCCTGAGAAGCGAAGTCTTCGTAGTGGAGCAAAACTGCATTTTCCTCGACATGGACAACAAGGACCAGGTATCTCATCATTTAATGGGATGGCAGGAAAATAAATTGGTGGCCTGTGCACGCATCGTGCCCGCGGGTATTTCCTATGTGGAAACTTCTATAGGACGGATCGTAAGTTCACCCGACGTACGTGGCCAGGGCATCGGAAGAGTACTGGTTGACAGGAGCATCAAACTGGCGTATGCCCTTCATGGAAAAGGTGTTATACACATCGGAGCGCAGAACTATTTACGGGGTTTTTACGAGTCTTTCGGCTTCGAAAAAGCTGGAGAGATCTACCTGGAAGATGGCATTGAACACATTGAAATGCTTTTACTTACGAAAGAGTAGGTGCAATTCCTCAGTTTAGGGTCGCGTGAATAAAATACTTGTGTTTTCATGCACAATTATTAATAATTATTTCGTTTCTTGTAAGCGAACCCACCATCAATTCATTTGAAGGGGGAATCCAAACCATCGGAAAACTAAAATCTAATATTCATGAAACAGAGTTTACACTCCTTGTTCCGGAAGTGTTTGTTCTTGCTGGTAGCGACTCTATCCCTGCATTTTTCTTCTTACTGTCAAGACGATGAGCTTAAAAACACGACTGAAGCCGGTATTACTGTTGGCCCTATGGTCTTTTTAGGAGACTTAGGTGGTCACGCCGGAAAGGGCAGCACCTTCTTAAAGGACTATAATATGAATACCACCAAGATAGCGATTGGCGCTTATCTGACTGCCTATCCTGCACAGTGGCTGGGATTCAGGTTCTCCCTTAATTATGGTAAGATTGAAGGCGCTGACGGCCTTATTACAGCAAAAGGCGGTGATGAGGTATCACGTCTGGGTCGTAACCTGAACTTCCGTTCGAAGATCTTCGAAGGCACTATCATGGCGGAATTCTATCCAACGGTGTTCCTGGAAGAGGATCCGGAAGATGTCACGGCAAGGCTTCGTCCTTATGGTGTCATCGGCCTTGGCGCTTTTCACTTTAACCCACAGGGCAGCTTCAAAAACGCCTATGGCGAAGACGTATGGGTAAACCTTAAGCCCCTGCATACAGAAGGAGAGGGTTTTCCTGAATATCCTGACCGCAAGAACTATAGCCTTACCCAGCTAAATATCCCTCTCGGTGTAGGTGTCAAATACTTCTTCAGTGAAAATATCAATGTCTCTTTTGAGATCATTCACCGTAAAACATTTACAGATTATATTGACGACGTGAGCACCCGGTATGTGGACCCGTCCTTGTTCGCTAAATATTTATCGCCCAGCGACGCCGCACTTGCAAAACAAATATCTAATAAGAGCCTTAATGGATACAACACGCAAAGTTATCACATGAATGACAAGCGTGGTAACCCCAAACAGAACGACGCCTACTTTACGGCTGGTTTCAAGATCGGGTTCCGCATCAATGGTGGCAGCGAGCAACGCTGGAGGAATTCCACCCACTGCCCGTTGTTGAGGTTCTAAAATTTTGTGTGCCGGAAGCGTGGGAGCAGGCGCTCCATCATTAAAGTTGTTGATCGTACCATTAGGTTTATATTGTTATTGATCCGTTTTTAGTTGTTGTTGATCCGTACCCTATTTTTTTTATTGATTCAAATGGTCAATAGGTATCTATGAGCAAAACCTCTACCCTTCAGAAAACATGTCGTCTCCTTACCGGCGTTGCGGCCATCGGTCTTTCACTGACCATCCTGCAGCCGGCCAATGCATCTCCTCTTCCTGCCGGAATGCATTCCCTGTCGAAAGGAACCTTCGATACTGTCCATAGTATCCAGGTTAACAAATCTCTGATTAGCAAAAAAAACAAGATCAGGCTCTTTCCTGATGCGAAGCAACAGGTGCTGTTCTTCTCCGCCAATGGGGAAGACAAAAGGGTCTATCAACTATATTTATTCGATATGGATGGCAGGCTGGTGAACCAGGCCAGCATCCGGAATCGTGAAACGACCGTATTGACTACGCTGTGCGAAGGGAATTATCTGTTCGAAGTGTTCACGGATGATGAGCGGATTGAGAATGGGCATCTGGTCGTCAGATAGTGCCGGAGTCGTTTTTTCGGGTGGAAATAAGCTCTTTCAAATTTGATTAATGAACAACCAATAAGCAAGCAGGGAAATTGGTAAAATCCTAATATCCGAAGGTTAAGTAAAACCTGATCCGTTCCCTATTCTTAGTACCCTTTACGCACAAAGATTTTATTGATCACTCCCTGCTACCGCTTATTGGGATATCGCGATATTCTTCGAAAGCCGGCTGACGCCGGCTTTTTTGTTTTTTTTCTTCTCTTCACTTTCCGACAGCTATGTGCCTTCCATCGCTGTACATTGGGTACCCTTGTGCATTTGATCAATTTTCAACGGAAATGCTATTGGACAGTGCTGGCTGAATCGACTATCCCAATGTAAGGCGATTCCAGGCCATAGCTGATCGACTGCCCGCGGAGAGGGCAAGAGTGGGTCTTAGCAGATTTCTATCATGGTAACAATCCTCATCGGAGATTGAAAGTATAGCGACGGAACGGAACTTCGTCAGAGCTACGTTCCTCGCTCTTCCTCGTTCGTAACCTTCGCTTCGCTCGGTTAGGGCTGGCGAAAACACAAAAAAAACTGCAAACACCTAATCAAACCAAGAGCACTTCACCAAACCAGGATTACTTCAAAAAAATCCCTGCCGCCTCCTTCCAATTATTAATCCTGTCGTACCCCGTCACCTCCAGGTTATGCGCCGTGGTGAAAATATACGGCTTCCCCTTGAAACCCTTCAGGTTCTTCACATGATCGTCGATCATATAATCCCCGTAGATCAGGTCCTTGCTCCCGCATAGTGTCAACTGCCGCCAGGAGAAGAAAGGAAAATGTTCCTGCAGCCAGTCATATTTATCCTTCAGTGAGTTGGGGAACTCCATCGCAGCCGACACGATAAACACTTCATACCGTTGATTAAGCTCCCGCAGCACCTCCACGGCGTCTTCCATCACCGGCAGATGCCTGAAAAAGCCGGGGGCCGTCAGCCTTTCCATCACGAGATACTGGTGCTCTTCCGGGAAACCTTTCAGCCAGGATCCCACCAGCATCTTATCCCAGTCCACGTCCCCGCCGTATTCCTTCTTATACCATTCGATCATTTCACCCATCGGGTCAGCAATGACCTCATCCATGTCGATGATGATTCTTTCCATAAAATTATTAAGCCTTTAATTCTTCCTTTAAAAATGCCGCTGTAAAACTTTCTTTATTTTTTGCCAGATCCTCCGGCAGCCCTTCAAACAGGATCCTCCCGCCGCCGTCGCCGCCCTCAGGACCCAGATCGATGATATGATCCGCTACTTTTACCACGTCCATATTATGCTCGATGACCAGGACGCTATTCCCCCTGTTCACCAGCTTGTCCAGGACATCGAGCAGGTGCCGGATGTCTTCGAAATGAAGCCCTGTGGTGGGCTCGTCCAGGATATAAAAAGTTTTGCCCGTGTCCTTCTTCGCCAGCTCCGTCCCCAGTTTGACGCGCTGCGCTTCACCGCCACTAAGCGTGACGGCCGACTGTCCCAGCGTGATATATCCCAGCCCTACTTCCTGCAGCACCTTGATCTTACGGTAGATAAACGGTACGTTCTGGAAGAATTCCACGGCTTCGTCCACCGTCATATCCAGCACGTCGCTGATGGATTTCCCTTTATAGCGGATCTCCAGGGTTTCCCTGTTATAGCGGCGTCCATTACATTTTTCGCAATGAACGTACACATCCGGAAGGAAGTTCATTTCGATGACACGCATGCCGCCGCCTTCACAGACGTCGCAGCGGCCGCTTTTTACGTTGAAGGAAAAACGGCCCGCATTGTATCCCCTGATCTTGGCTTCGGGCACCGATGCGAAGAGCGTGCGGATATCCGTGAAGAATCCGCAATAGGTAGCGGGGTTGCTTCGCGGCGTCCGTCCGATGGGCGATTGATCGATCTCGATCACCTTGTCGATATTTTCCAGTCCTTTGATGCTCTTGTATTCCAGGGGTGTCATCTTCGAATCATAGGCATGCCTGCTCAGGATAGGATACAGCGTCTCATTGATGAGCGTGGATTTGCCGCTGCCGCTGACACCCGTTACGACGATAAGCTTGCCCAGGGGAAATTTTACATCCACATTTTTCAGGTTGTTCCCCTTGGCTCCCTTCAATTCCAGGAACTTGCCATTTCCCTTTCTTCGCTCCGAAGGAACCGTAATCTTCTGATGTCCATTCAAATAATCCGCCGTCAGCGTATCCAGCTTCAGCAGAGCCGAAGGACGCCCCTGCGCCACCACCCGGCCTCCATGAAAACCCGCCTTCGGACCAATATCCACCAGGTAGTCTGCCGCCATCATAATGTCCTTATCATGCTCCACCACCAGCACGCTGTTGCCGATGTCCCGCAGGTTCTTCAAAGCCAGGATCAGGCGTTGATTATCCCGTTGATGGAGCCCGATGCTGGGCTCATCCAGTACATACGTGATGCCCTGCAGCTGCGAACCTATTTGAGTCGCCAGCCGTATCCGCTGCGATTCTCCGCCGCTCAGTGTCCGGCTGCTGCGATCCAGGGTCAGGTAGGTTAGCCCTACGTCCGCCAGGAACTGCAGCCGCTCGCGGATCTCTTTCAGGATATCCTTGGCGATGATGTTCTGCTTGTTGTTCAGCTTTTTCTCCACCCCCGAGAACCAATCCACCAGTTTGTTGAGGTTCATCGCGCTGAGCTCCGATATATTCTTCTCTCCCACCCTGAAATACAGGCTTTCTTTCCGGAGCCGGGCGCCATGACAGGTGTCGCAGGTCTTCAGTTCCATGAATTTCTCCACCCATTCCCGCAATGAGTCGGAAGTACCGCCGGCAAACCAACGTTTCAGCGCATTCACCAGGCCTTCATATTCCGTTGTGTAGACCTGGCTTTCACCGGCCGTTTCGCTGAAATCCACCTCTCTGCTCTCTCCCGCTTCATTGCCATACAGCACCAGGTTGAGCGCCTTCTTTGGCATATCCTTAATGGCCACGTCCAGGCTGAACTTGTTCTTTTTCGCCAGCTGCTGCACCTGCTGGAACATGTACGCCTCCCGTTCGCCTCCCAGGGGTGCAATTCCACCCTCGTTGATGCTTTTGGCCGCATCCGGGATGATGGCGTCCATGCTGATCTGGTAAACGGCGCCCAGCCCCTTGCAGGTGGGACAGGCCCCGTAAGGAGAGTTGAAGGAGAAGCTGTTGGGAGAAGGCTCCTCATAGCTGATGCTCGTATCCTCGCACATCAGCTGCTTGCTGTATTGAAACAGCTTGTTATCGTCATTCAACAGAAGGAAAAGCAGGTCCTTGCCCATCTGGAGCGCTTTCTGTACACTCTGGCTCAGGCGCACCTTCATATCTTCCGTCACAGCCATCCTGTCGATGACCACCTCGATGTCATGGATCTTATAGCGGTCCACCTGCATCTTGGGAACCAGGTCCTTCACCTCGCCATCCACCCGTACTTTCAGATAGCCCCTTTTCCGGATGTCTTCAAACAGCTCCCGGTAATGCCCCTTGCGTCCCCTGACCAGGGGAGCCAAAATGGAGATCTTCTTATTCCTGAATTTCTTAAAGACATTGTCGACGATCTCTTCCTCGCTGAATTTCACCATCTTCTTACCCGTATTGTAGGAATAGGCTTCGCCAATCCGGGCGTAAAGGAGGCGGAGAAAGTCATAGATCTCCGTCACCGTACCCACCGTGCTCCGGGGGTTCTTGTTGGTAGTCTTCTGCTCGATGGAGATGACAGGGCTCAGACCGGTGATCTTGTCCACATCCGGCCGCTCCATATCGCCGATGAATTGCCGGGCATAAGCCCCAAAGCTTTCCATATAGCGGCGCTGCCCTTCGGCATAGATGGTGTCGAAGGCAAGGGAAGATTTGCCACTGCCGCTTATCCCCGTGATAACCACCAGCTTATTCTTGGGAATACGGATATCTATGTTCTTCAGATTGTGGACCCTGGCCCCAAATACCTCAATAGTCTCCTCGCCGGGCGCAATACCCGTTTCTGTGTTTGTTTCTACCAATTCCATATTTCGATTGAGTGAAAAATAAGTACTAAAGATAAGTACAACAATCGGAAAGAAGCATTAGTTTGCTAAATTTATTAGGCAACGTCCTTTTGTCCCGCAGTATCTTATTTGAAGGAACAACTGATTTACAGCAATTATTTAATATATAAAGCGTTATCTTTTTATTGCCAACCACTTTTTAACTACTTTACGTTCAGGTTAAGGTTATATTAAATCTGATGAAGGATGTGCTCGACTTCTTTTTGAAACTACTGGACAGCAGTGACTGGCCCCCCCGTTGGCATTGCGGTAAATGGACCGATTTCCACGGATGGCTGTACATCATCAGCGATCTCCTTATCTGGTCAGCTTATTTCGCTATTCCCGTCATTATCATACGTTTCATCAGCCGTCAAAGTCATCAACGCTATGCCCGGCTGTATTTTCTATTTGCCGGCGCTATCCTGGCATGCGGCGCCACCCATTTCCTGGATGCCCTCCTGTTCTGGGTGCCTGTCTATCGTCTTTCAGCGCTGGTGAGGGCCATCACGGCCGTCATCAGCTGGCTGACCGTCTTTTCCCTCATCCGGCTCCTGCCCTATGCCTACAGTCTGAAATCCCCGCGGTCCCTGGAAGCAGAGATCGAGCGGCGTAAAAAAACAGCATCGGACCTGCAGGTGAAGAATCTCCTGCTGGAAGAAAGCAAGCAGCTCTTTAAGAATGTCTTTGACTATTCCGCGGTGGGAGTAGCCCTGGTAAGCCCCGAAGGCCGGTGGCTCAACGTCAACCAGTCTATCTGCGACATGCTGGGATATTCCCGGGAAGAGCTCCTGAAAGGTTCCTTCCAGGATATCACACACCCCGATGACCTGGTGGCCGACATGGCATTTGTGACGCAGATGCTGAATAAAGAACGGGAACACTACCAGATGGAAAAAAGGTATATCAGGAAGGACGGCTCCATCCTTTGGGTCCTTCTGTCCGTCTCCCTGACCTGGCAGGAAGAAAAGCCCGCCTTTTTTATCTCCCAGCTGACGGATATCTCGACAAAAAAGGCGCTGCGACTGGAAGTGGAGCGAAAGAATGCGGAGCTGGAAGCCCATATCGTCAGGATCAATGAATTCAATCGGATCGTAGCCCATAATCTCCGGGGACCCGCCTCCAGCCTTATCAATATGGCCGACTACCTGGAGAAGAACAAGAACGAGGAGGACCGCGATTTCCTCCTGTCGAAGGTAAAAGACACGTCCGTATTGATCATCCATACCTTGAATGACCTGAAAGAGCTGCTGGAGATCCAGCTCCGCCAGGAAGAGCAATCCGTCGCTTACTCATTTAAAGAGGCCCTTCAGACCAGCATGCAGATGCTGGACAATGAGCTGATGAGCACGGATGCGGTCATCACCACAAAATTCGAGGTCGATGAGGTGCTGTTTCCCAAAGCTTACCTGGACAGTATCTTTTACAACCTCCTCAGCAATGCATTGAAATATCGCTGCCAGGGCAAAACCCCCGTCATCGACATCTCGACAAAGGTCCATGACGGCTATATCCTGCTGACCATCCAGGACAATGGCATCGGGATCGACATGCAGAAGTACGGACAGGATATGTTCAAGTATAAAAAGGTCTTCCATAAAGGATATGCCAGCAACGGAGTAGGCTTGTTCATCACCAGGAACCAGCTGGAGGCTAACAATGGGAAGATAGAGGTGGAAAGTGCAGTGGACAAGGGAACCCTCTTCCGCGTTTATTTCGAGAAGAAAAATATAATATGAGCAATAAATTATCTGTGGCAGGCATTATCGATGACGACGAGGTATATCAGCTGGTGATGAAACGAACGATCGAACAGTCAGGCATGGTCGAATCCGTGCTGCAGTTCTATGACGGCGAAGAAGCCATCAGCTATTTCAAGGAGAAACACGCGACGACGGAAATGCTGCCCGGGCTGATCCTGCTCGATATCAATATGCCGTATATGGATGGATGGCAATTCCTGGATGAGTTCATCAAGATCCCGTTCAGGGAAGACTATCGCCGGACCATTTTCATCGTCACTTCCTCTTCTACTTCCGAGGACCTTAAAAAGGCTTCGCAATACAGTGTCGTATCGGGGTATCATGTAAAACCGATCACACAAGATAAGTTCAAGGAGATCCTGGCCGCAAGCGGCCAGGATCTCTTATGAATAACTATTGATTCTGTTTCAGATTGGCATTCACATCCAGCTCGCTCTGCGGCAGCGGCATGATAACCTTATTGTCATCATATCCAAACCCATCGACGTTTAGTTTAAGCCTCTTCAGGGTCCAGAACCTGTCGCCTTCGAAGCCCAGTTCACGGAAGCGTTCGTCCACGAAATCCTGGCCGGTGACGGTGGCCAGCAAACTGGCGCCCGACCGGGCCCTTACGGTATTGATATCGTCCAGGGGGTCTACGCCGCCTACCGAACCGCCTGAAAGCAGGTTAGCCTCGCCCCTGGTGAGATACATTTCCGCCAGCCGGACGACGGGCATCGCCTTATAGAACTGCTGCCATTTATTGGGATAGGTGCCGTCCGCACCGGCGATGCTTTTACCGACGGTGACAAAGGAGGCCCTGCGGTCTCCCGCCTCGAAATAAACGATGTATCCGGCATCGATCTGCGCGTCGCCGCGGCCTACCGTCTGGCCGACAGGCAATCCCTGGTTGGGCGCATAGAAGGTGCTGAGTCCCTGGTTGCTGGTGCCCACATTGCTCTGGGAGGTCTGCTGGATGGCAAAAATGTCTTCCGTTGAATTGACGCTATTGTTAAACGCCTTGTCATAGGTATCCGTCAGTGTAAAATTTTTGCTTACAATGACATCATTGGCCTGGGTAGCCGCATTGGCATAGTCCAGCATGCTCAGGTAAACCCTGGACAGGATGGCCTTGGCGCTGTACACGTCTGCGCGGAAGCTGCCATTGGAGGACGGCAGCTTGGCGATGGCCCCCTGCAGATCGCTGATGATCTGGGTATAGGTGGCTGCCACGGTGGCCCTGGCCGGCTTGCCCTTGGTGGAGTCATATTTGTAAGTAGGCACCAACACGATGGGTAGCCCCGGATTAGTAGCGGCATTGCCGTCCGAGAACGGCCTGGCATAGATGCCGAGCAGCTCGAAATAAATGGTACCACGCATGAACAGCGCCTCGCCTTCCACCGTCGCCTTGTCTGCACTGTCGACAACGCTCAGCTTATCCAGCACGGTATTGCAGATGCCGATGACCTTGTAGCCATTGCCCCACATGGACGAAGCGATGGAATTGGAAGCGACGATCTTTTTATTCTTCACCTGTTTATAACTGGCGTAGGTGCCCACCCAATCCACCTGGTCCTTCGAGGCCAGGAGGTCAGGTATCAGCATGAACTGTTCGCCGAAGGCGCTGTAGCTTTGCAGTTGCTCGTAGGCCCCGAAGAGCAGGGCCTGTACGTCGGCGGAAGTTTTGATCTGGTCCGGCGTGGCATTGTTCTGAGGAAGGACCTCCAGCTTTTTATTACAGGAAGAGGCCAGCAGGAAAACAAATACGATGGTCGGTATATATAGTAATTTTTTCATTTCGATATCTTTTAAATTAGCGACAGATAACTTAAAACTTTACATTCAATCCCAGTGTAAATGTCCTTGCCTGGGGAATGGTATAGAAATCCCGTCCGCCGGCAATATTGCTTACGACGTTGGTATTGACTTCCGGATCACCGGGATATTTTGTAAAGGTCAGTAGGTTAGTGCCGCTGATATAGATCCTGGCGGATTTAATACCGGCGGATTTGAGGGCGCCGCCTGGAAGGGTATACCCCAGCGTGACGTTCTTCATCCGCAGGTAATCTCCTTTATACAGCCACCTGGTGGAGGCGCCGTCGGCGCCAGAGCCATAATAGTAGCCTATGCGGGGAACATTGGTTTTGTCGCCGGGTTTTTGCCATGCGTTCATCAGGTCGACTGTTTGATTGTCCCACCCGTTGTAGAAGCCGGCGGTCATATAGGTGCCGCCCCCGTTGTAAATTTTATTCCCTGTGACGAAGTAGAAAAAGACACTGAGATCGACCCCTGCATATGAAAAGGTATTGGTCAGGCCGCCCGTGTAATCGGGCGTGTATTTTCCCGCCACCAGGCGGGCCGCCTGGGTATAATCGGTCGTCGTCTTCTTACCCGTACTGTCAATATACTGGGCATCGCCTGTCGCAGGATCCACGCCTGCGAATTTCTGCAGGTAGAATGTGCCGATGGGCTGGCCTTCCACCGCCCGCTGTACCCCGCTTGTGATGATCTGTCCCTTGATATCGCCAACCCTGTTCTTGTTATAGGCGAGGTTGAAGGTGGTGGTCCATTTGAAAGCACCCGTGAGGTTCTGCGAGGTGAGGGAAATTTCGATCCCCTTGTTGTCCATCACTCCCAGGTTCTGGTAGATCGTCGCTGTTCCGTTGGAAGCATATCCTGTCGTTGCGGGGATATTGGTATTCAGCAGCAGGTCGGTGGTATGTTTGTGATAATAATCCACTTCGCCGATGATCCTGTTCTTCAGGATACCGAAGTTCAGGCCGGCATCGAACTGGGCGCTCTTTTCCCAACGGAGCTTGTCACTGCCCAGCTGGCTCGGGCTGAAGCCCGGCAACAGCGGATAGTTGGTGACGGCATAGAGGGATTGGAACTGGTTCTCACCGATCTCCGAGTTGCCTGTCAGTCCATAGCTGGCCCTCAGCTTCAGGAAGCTGAAAGGGCTGGAATGCTGGAGAAAAGATTCCTCCGACAGCACCCATCCTGCAGACACAGCAGGAAAATTACCGTACCGGTGTGCGGGAGAGAACCGGGACGAGCCGTCGATCCTGTCGCTGACGGAGAACAGGTATCTGTCCCTGAAGCTGTAGTTGGCTCTGAGGAAATAGCTGAGGAAGGTGTATTTATAGTCGCTGGTCGCGGCGCCGGTGATATTGGTAGCGCCATCCAGGTTCTTCACCGCATCAGAAGGGAAGCCCTCGCCTGAAGCTGAGCTGTGCTCGAAATTATTCTGCAGATAGCTCATGCCCAGGACAGCGGTAAGCTTGTGTTCATCGCCGATGTGGGGGGTGAAGGTGAAATAGTTATTGGTATTATAGGTGACGCTCTGGGATGTCACCAGCGAACCCTTTCCAATGCCGGCACCATCCTGGGATTCCTTGCCCTGGAATTCGTTTTCTGTAAGGTTCAGGATATCCGTGCCGAATTCGGACTGGAAGGACAGCGTGGGCAGTATTTTAAGATTCGCATAGGCGTTGCCGATGGTCCTGAAGGTCACCTGGTGGTCGAAGTCATAGAGGGCATCGTAGATCCCGCTGGGATAGAGGGTCCGTGCATTGGGCAGGCCGGTGGCGGGGTCGATCAGGGGTGAGATGGGGATCTGGGCTACCAGCTGTCCGGGAGTCGAAAAGGCGTCGTCGTTGGTTACCCGGTTCAGCTGGGAGCGGTCTACCGCAAGGTTCAACCCAAAGAGCAGCCTGTCCGAAGCCGTATGATCGAGGTTGAAGCGGGCGCCATAACGTGTGAACCTGTTGTTGATAACGATGGCGTCCTGTGTGTTATAAAAGCCCGAGATGAAAAAGCGCGTCTTATCGTTGCCACCGGTGGCGGAAAGATTCACCTGGCTGGAAGGGGCATTATGGTGGTATAGCTGTTTTTGCCAGTTGGAGTTGACGGCCGTGTCCTGCCACTTGGTGCCCAGGGAATACTGGTCGAGCACGGGCTTGTATACGTTGTCCCAGAAGTCATTGATGCCGTCCTCGACGGTGGCATAACCGGAAATGTTATTGGTGAAATCATACGTTCCGTCACTGACGGCGGCCTGGCGCATCAGGCGAATGTATTGTTTGGCATCCAGGAATTTCCATTTCCTGGCCGGATTGCTGGTGCTGTGGCTGGTATTCAGCTCGATGACGGTCTTCTGACCGGCCTTGCCTTTCCTGGTGGTGATGAGGACAACTCCATTGCCTGCACGGGCGCCATAGATGGCGGCGGCAGAGGCGTCTTTCAGGACCTCCACCGATTCGATATCGTTGGGGTTGATATCCGCCAGGGGATTGGTGTCATCATTGGTCATATCCGACATGCTGGCAGTGGTCACCGGCAGACCATCCACCACATACAGCGGCTGGCTGCTGGCCGAGATGGAGGAGATACCGCGGATATTCACCTGGATGGCCTGTCCCAGCTTGCCGCTGCCTGATGTCACTACTACTCCTGCTGCTTTACCCTGGATGGCTGATTCAAAACTCGGCGCCGGGAAATTCTCGATATCTTTCGCGTTCACCTGGGCAATGGCGCCTGTAATGTCCTTTTTCAACGCCTTGCCATAGCCGACGACCACTACTTCGCTGAGCGCTTTCTGGGAAGCTGACATTGTGATCACCAGGGGACTGGAGCCCGCGTCGATGGGAACTTCCAGATCCTCATATCCAATGTAAGAAAACCTGAGGCTGGTGGCCTTGGGGCCCGCCTTTATGGAAAAGCTGCCGTCGGCCGTGGACAGTGCATTGCCCCTCGCTCCCTTCAACGTGACGGTAACGCCGGACAGGGAGCTATGGTCCTTCGCGTCGATGATCTTGCCGTAAATTTGTCTGGATTGTGCGGATAAGGTACTAAAATGGAATACAAGTACCCCAATCAGGTAGATTGATTTTCTCATGTGCGTTAGTTTATGTTGATTAATGACCGGTAGGTCAGGGGTTATGTTAAAGTTACGCCAAAACCCGGAATTGATTTAACAGGGTAATTGGGTAATTGGGACAAAAAAATCCCCTGACCGGCGGTCCGATCAGGGGAATACGATAATAGGCATGTCTAATGGTATGGAAAAGTTCGCTTATTTGTGTAAAGTAACGTCCGGCACTTTCACCGTCTTGCCCGGATCTACTGTGATATTCGTGATGGTCGTATCCTTATAGTCATCACGTCCCTTGAAATTGATGGAATAAGTACCTGCCGGCACATTCCTGATCAGATAATTCCCGTCCATCCAGTTGGGCACTGCATATAAAGTATCGGTGGCATTATACGCCGTCACCAATATGACTTTTCTTCCCGGCAACGCCAGGCCCTTTATCTTCGCATTGGTCTGGTCATTAAAGACGACGATATAGGGTTTCAGCAAAAATTCTCCGTTCCAGAAGAAGACTGACCGCTCGAGATTGAAGTCCAGCCATAGCTTAAAGTCATTGCTGCTGACGGATGAAACGTCCACCCTGCGAACATTGATCGTAAAGTAGGGATGCGGACCGAACACCTCCAGCGGATAATGCGTCACACTGTCTGTATAAATAGTATTGTCAGAACCCAATGTGATCTTCACTTTCAGGATCTTACCACTAGGGATGAGGCCGGAAGCCAGCAAGGTATCGACACCGTTGCGCAGCTGCAGGAGATCATACACGCCGGGAGTTATATCCAACGTATCCCAGATGACGGATTTATTTTCTTTGTCCCGGTGCCATCCGCAAAAGCCGTCGTCCCATTGACCCACGTGATCGCTGTCGGTCTGTTTGGTAGCCGTATCTACCAGCACCGCTACCTGCCGGATGTCGATCAATACTTTGGTGAATGGAATGGGATCGTCCATCATGTAAATGGACACCTGTGATTTACCCTGGGGAATGTTGGGATTGGATCCGGATGAATTGTTCTTGTTACAGGCAAAGAACAGAAACAATGCAGCAGCTATGCCAGGGGCAAGCAATTTAGTTACCGTTTTCATGTTTGTGAAGTTTTATGGGTAGATATACTGCATCGTTATACAAATGGTTGCCAAAAACTGTTCCAATACGCGTTATTGCCCCGTTAACCAGCCGGGCACGCCGTCTATAACTTTTATCATTCCATTGTAAACCAAAACATTGTACAATTTCAGTGTGGAAAAGTTGAACGAGGTAAGGGATCGTTCAACGAAAAAAAATCTCAAACATTTGGAAATATGAAATTTACCCCCCTATCTTTGCACCAGTTCTTAACACATCTCTTATCAAGAAAGGCTGAGGGAAATGGCCCGATGAAGCCTTGACAACCTGCTGAAGCTGCATAAGCTGAAAGTAAGGTGCCAACTCCATCCCGATGGAATATCGGGACAGATAAGTCAGACCCAGCTTATAATATCTAACCACCATATTCAAGCTCTTCTGACTATCAGAAGAGTTTTTTTTTGCCCATCACCGGCCGGGGTGAGCAAGAGAAAGTCTCTCTGATGATTTCTCTTGGTAAGTGGTGTCGCTGAACACAAATTATTCAACATCAAAAATTGTTTAATCATGGGAGCGACAACACAACTCATTCACAGTATTCCAGTAGATCCTCACACCGGCGCCATTTCAGTGCCGATTTACCAGACGTCCACCTTCGTACAGGAAGCACCCGGCGTGAACAAGGGCTATGACTATGCCCGGACAGGCAATCCGACCCGCACCGTATTGGAAAACCTCATCGCACAATTGGAAGGGGGGCATACAGGCGTGGCCTTCGGCAGCGGCCTGGCGGCCATCGATGCGGTGCTCAAGCTGCTGCAGTCAGGCGATGAGATCATTGCCGTAGACGATATTTACGGCGGCGCCTTTCGTCTTTTCGAGCAGGTGTACCGTAAGTTCGGCATCAACGTGACCTATGTGGACACGACCAACCCGGAACGCGTATTCAACGCCATCACGCCAAATACAAAGCTGATCTGGATCGAGACGCCGACCAATCCTACCTTAAAGATCACTGACATCGAAGCTATTGCGAAGATTGCCCGTGCCCACCGATGTTTACTTGCCGTGGATAACACTTTTGCTTCACCCGCCCTTCAAAAGCCTATTTCGCTGGGAGCTGATCTTGTGATCCACTCCGGCACCAAATACCTGGGTGGTCATAGCGATCTTATCGCTGGCCTGGTGGTGACAAAGGACAAAGAGCTGGGCGAGAAGATCAAATTTCTGCAGAATGCCAGCGGCGCCATCCTGAGTCCCTTTGACAGCTGGCTGCTGATCAGGGGTATCGAGACCCTGCATCTGCGGATCCGTCAGCATGGGGCCAGCGCCCGTGCGATTGCGGCTTTCCTGGAGCAGCATCCGGCCGTGGGAAAAGTATTCTATCCGGGCCTCCCTACGCACCCGGGACATGACATCGCTGCAAGACAATCGAAAGGCTTTGGAGGGATCGTTTCCTTTACCCTGAAAGACGATACGCAGGCAGCTGCCAAAGACTTCGTCACCTCCACAGGTCTCTTCAAACTGGCTGAAAGCCTGGGCGGTATCAAGAGCCTGGTCTCTCACCCGGCCACTATGACGCATAAGACCATACCTTCCGAGAAGAGAAAGGCGGCTGGTGTTGCCGACAGCCTGATCCGCCTGTCCACGGGACTGGAAGACACGGAAGACCTGCTGGAAGATCTTCGCCAGGCGCTGGATAAACTACTGACAAGAACACCGGCAGGACATGCCGTTCAGCCGGAGGGACGAGCAAAACAGCCGGTGGTAAAGGCAGCGGTTTCAGCGTAACGGCATCCGTTAAATTCGTCGGCTAATCTTTTACATCGTCAAAAAAAAATTATGAGCAAACATCATTTTGAAACCCTGCAGCTGCATGCCGGTCAGCAAATCGACCCCACCACCAAATCAAGGGCGGTGCCTATTTACCAGACCACCTCCTATGGCTTCGACAGTACGGAGCACGCAGCCAATCTATTCGGACTCAGGGTGTTCGGCAATCTCTACACCCGCGTCATGAACCCCACCACCGATGTATTTGAACAGCGCATCGCGGCATTGGAAGGGGGGGTGGCGGCATTGGCCACCAGTTCCGGTCAGGCGGCCCAGTTCCTGGCTCTGAACAATATCCTGCAGGCAGGAGACAATTTCGTCACCACCACTTATCTCTATGGCGGGACCTACAATCAGTTCAAAGTAGCTTTCAAACGCCTGGGCATTGACGCCCGTTTTGCGGACGGGGACGACCCGGAAAGCTTTGTAAAGCATATCGATAAAAATACAAAGGCCCTATACCTGGAGACCATCGGCAATCCCCGGCTGAATATACCTGACTTTGAAAAATTCGCTGCCCTGGCCAAAGAATATGACCTGCCACTGATCGTAGACAACACTTTCGGCACAGGCGGTTACCTGTTCCGTCCCATCGAATGGGGAGCCAACGTAGTGGTGGAATCCGCTACCAAATGGATTGGCGGCCATGGTACCTCCATCGGCGGTGTCATCGTGGACGCCGGTAATTATAACTGGGGTAACGGGAAGTTTCCGCAGTTCACAGAACCCTCCGAAGGCTACCACGGCCTGAAGTTCTGGGAGGTGTTCGGGGAAGGCAATCCGCTGGGACTGCCCAACATCGCCTTTGCCATCCGGGCAAGAGTAGAAGGGTTGCGTGATTTTGGCTCCTCCCAGAGTCCTTTCAACTCCTTCCTGCTCCTGCAAGGCCTGGAGACCCTCTCATTAAGAGTGCAGCGACATACGGAAAACGCCCTGGCCCTGGCACAGTGGCTCGAGCGGCATCCGCAGGTGGATTTCGTGGAATACCCCGGTCTGAAAAGCAGCCCCTACCATGCATTGGCGGCCAAATACCTAAAGAATGGCTTTGGCGGCATTCTCAATTTCGGGATCAAGGGCACCGGGTCAAAGGCGAAGGAAAACGCCAGCAAGTTCATCGACTCGGTGAAGCTGGCCAGCCACCTCGCCAATGTCGGAGACGCCAAAACACTGGTCATACATCCCGCCAGCACCACGCACGAACAGCTGAGCGAACAGGAGCAGATAGCCGCTGGTGTGCAGCCGAACCAGGTGCGTGTGAGCGTCGGCATCGAGCATATCGAAGACATCAAGGCTGACTTCGAACAGGCGTTTGAGCAGATAGCTGCAGGCCACAAGTTGCAAGCTACAAGTTGAGACCTTCGGTAGCTTCAGGCTGCAAGCTGCAAGCTTCAAGCTACAAGTCAGGCATACTTAAATCTTTAATGCTTAAATAGACGCTGCTTGCAGCCTGTGGCTTATATGAAGTTCACGTACAATCAACCCCTGCGGCTGGAGTCCGGCCTGGAGGTTCCGGCCTATCACCTGGAATATACGACGCATGGCATCCTGAACGAGGCCGGGGACAATGTCGTTTGGGTCTTTCATGCGCTGACTGCGAACAGTGATCCCGGAGAATGGTGGCCCGGACTGGTAGGCGCAGGCAGGCTGTTCGATCCTGCCGATTACTACGTTGTTTGCGTCAACATGCCGGGGAGCTGTTATGGCAGTCTCGGCCCCCTTGACAGGGATCCGCAGAACAACAGGCCCTACTATCATGACTTTCCTGTGTTCACCACCCGGGATATGATACGGGCCTATCAGCCGCTGCGGAAGTCGCTGGGTATCCGCAGGATCTTTATTGGCATCGGGGGAAGTATGGGCGGACAGCAGTTGCTGGAATGGGCTATTGAAGAGCCGGAGCTGTTCAGTCATATCATCGCCATTGCCACCAATGGCCGGCATTCGCCCTGGGGGATCGCTTTCAATACGGCTCAACGCATGGCTATCGAGGCGGATGGCAGCTGGCGGGAAAGGAAAGGATCAGCGGGAGCAGAAGGCATGAAGGCCGCAAGGGCGATGGCCTTATTGTCCTACAGGGACTATCAGGCGTATGATCAGCTGCAGATGCGGCGGGAGGAACAAAGGGCGGAAGGCTGGGGATGTCTGCATGGGGTTGGCCCCGGCATCCGGACCGGAGCCGCATCTTATCAGCGCTACCAGGGAGACAAACTGGCCAGGCGGTTTTCCGCATTCAGCTATTATGCGTTGAGCCTCAGCATGGATTCTCATGACGCCGGAAGAGGCCGGGGAGGACTGGCAGCTGCATTGGAGCGAATTAAAGCCAGGACGCTGGTGATCGGTATACAGTCAGACATTCTTTTTCCCCTCCAGGAACAGAAGACCCTGGCAGAGCTGATACCAGGCGCCCATCATGCAGTCATTTCTTCGCTGTATGGCCATGACGGGTTCCTGCTGGAGTACACACAAATAGAGCAGCTGATCAAAGACTTTCTGAAAGAAAGTCCCGCAGCTAAGAGAGCATTAATCAACCTTTAAATATATATGCAAGGAACCACCTCCACCTTACGAACGTTCAAAGACATCGACCGCACCCTGCTGCAAGGCATCCCGAACCCTTCCGGGCAAGCCTATGAGGTCAAGATAAAGATCCCCGAATTTACTTTCCTGGGAGTTAAGGAACAGCCGGACTTTGCCGTCATCTATCTCACTTTTTACCCCGGGAAAAAAGTCATCGAGCTTCGATCTTTAAAGCACTATGTTTTCCAGCTGCGGAATACCATCGTCTCCTACGAGCGGCTGATCAATATCATCTATGACGACCTCCTGGCCGTCTATGAGCCGGAAAGGCTCCGCCTCGTGATGGTCTGTAACCCAAGAGGAGGCATCAGCTCTAAGCTCACCATCGACTCCGATTGGAAGGCCAGGGGCGGCCCCGAAAAATTCAACGACTGGCAACGCATTGAGGATGAATGGGATGTATTGATGTAGGCCACTCAGAAAAACGCTCGGATTTGGTGTAAATTTCGGAACTTTGCGGACGCTTTCAGGATTAGCCGTCCGCTTCAAAACAAGGAAATAAAAAAATGGAAACTCATAAGCAGCTAACCATCGGGTTATTCGGATTTGGTGTCGTAGGTGAAGGTCTTTACAAAGTATTACAGCAAACGCCTTCTTTAAAAGCCTCTATCAAAAAAGTATGTATAAAAGATCCAGGGAAGAAAAGGGAAGCCCCTGCGGAGCTCTTCACTACAGATCGTGATGAATTGTTGAACGATCCTTCCATCAATGTCATCGTTGAAGTGATCAATGAATCAGGGCCCGCTTTTGAGATCGTCTCCACTGCATTGAAGAACGGCAAGTCCGTCGTCAGCGCCAGCAAGAAGATGATCGCGGAGCACATGCCGGAGCTCTTACAATTACAAAAAGAGACAGGAGAGTCTTTCCTGTATGAGTCCGCGGCCTGCGCTTCCATCCCTGTCATTCGGAACCTGGAAGAATATTATGACAATGACCTCCTGCATTCCATCAAGGCGATTGTCAACGGCAGCACGAATTTCATCCTCACCAAAATGTTCGAAGACAAGCTGGGCTTCCAGGAAGCATTATTGCTGGCTCAGCAGCTGGGCTTTGCCGAGAGCGATCCATCGCTGGACGTGGAAGGCTATGATGCGGCCAATAAATGGACCTTTCTGCTGACCCATGCCTACGGCATCATTGTGGCGACGAAGGACCTCGTGTTCAACGGCATCCAGCATGTACAGGCAGGTGATGCCGCCGTGGCAAGGGAAAAACATTATGACATCAAGCTGGTGGCCCAGGCCAAAAAGCTCGAGACGGGCAAAGTAGCCGCCTTCGTATTACCCCAGTTCGTCAAACAGGAAGATCACCTTTCTTTCGTAAAGAATGAATACAACGGTGTGGTGATAGAAAGCGGATTTGCCGACAAGCAATTCTTCTATGGCAAGGGCGCTGGCTCTTTTCCAACCGCCTCGGCCGTGCTGAGCGATCTGTCCGCCTTACGCTATCAATATAAATATGAATACAAGAAATTGTATCATCACAAGCCGCACGAGCTCACCAATGACTTTTTCGTGCGCGTATACGTGAGCTTCGACGACTGGAAGTATATCCCCCGGGAAAAGTTCGAATGGATCGAGGAATGGCATGCGGAGACAGACCGGAAATACCTGATCGGAGTGATCCATTTCCGTGAGCTTGAACTGAACAGTTGGTGGAAAGAGAACAACACGTCCCTGGTACTGACGCCGGAGCCCATCATCGAAGACGTGGAGATCCGCAAACTGAAGAAGAAGAGCCTGGAATTGGCGGGAATCGTGTGACACTTAGCTACGAGCTTCACGCTGCAAGCTACAAGTATAGTCTTAATAAGTCCTGGCTTGAGGCTTGTAGCTTGCAGCTTGAAGCTCATAAGGGGTTACCTTTAAATGAGTGTAAGGGAATGAGCATATATTCCCAATCTTTAAGGGGTGAGATGCGTTGCCCTGCGTTTTTTTCACCAAGTTTGATTTCCGAAAATTTGTTTAAGAAGGGGGCATTGACCCCTCCTGCTACCTGTCTCTCGTTAATAAGCTCTGGTTGGAACATGTATAGCAATAGAATGATCCTTAAATCATCAAATTGTCAAGATCATGTCAACCAATTCTACAGTATTGTTCTCGACTCCTGTTAAAGCCGCCTTTCCGGAAGAACTTTCTTCCGGGCTTTGCACTTCTCTTTTGCCCTCAGGGATCGAAAGAGGCGTTGCTTTTAAGGAGACGCCCGACAAAAAGCTTCGGGTTTCCGTGCGTCCTTTCTGTGTGTCTACCGATGTGTCCATCCTGTATAAATGGTTGAGCCAGGAGTATGGAGGGCCGCTGCTTGCCAGGACACAGCCTCCCGAGGAACTGGAAGAATCCTATGCCAGCATGATAGCGTCGGACTTCGCTCAGCCTTTTATGGCCCTGATAAACGATGTTCCTGTCTGCCAGGTGGATGTCTATAAAGCCCAGCAGGATGCCATCAGCCTGTATTACAATGTGCGTCCGGGCGACTATGGCATCCGGGTGTTGCCGGCGCCGCTGGCCATCCAGCAAAATATGGTCCTCGTTATCAGGACCTGCCTGGAATATTTTTTCTCTTTCCCCGAAGTCGGCAGGATCACAGCGGACGTCGATATAAAAAGCGAATGGGACAACACGCTATTCAGGCAAGCGGGTTTTCGCGCCTCTCAGAAGATCCAGCTGCCTTACAAGCACTCCATGCTGTATGTCTGCACCCGCAACAGCTTCCGACTGGCGGCTACGCATTGAAGGAAGCATTGTCCTTCTGATGGCGCCATAATTCATTGAAGACGGTACTATTATCGCGCAAGTATTCAAAACTCCCTTCGTCCACGATCCGGCCATGGTGAAGAATGTATACATAGTCAAACCTGCCCAGCAGGTGGAGCCGGTGCATCGAAGAAATAATGGCTTTGTCTGCAAAGGCCTTGAACAGCCCTTCATAGATCAGCGCTTCCGTACGCGGGTCCACGCTGCTGGTGGGTTCATCCAGCAGCACCAGGTCGCTGTCCCTCGCCGCAAGAATGCCCCTGGCAAGGGCCAGCCGCTGCTTTTGCCCCCCGGAAAGATTGACGCCTTTCTCCCGTATATCCGAGCCGAGTCCCTGCGGTAGTTGCCGGATGACCTCGGAAAAATAAGCGCTGTCGCATACCTGCATGATCTCCTCATCCGTGAAGGGGAGTCCCAATGTTACATTATACGCCAACGTATTCTCAAAGATCTCCGGCTCCTGGGGGAATAAGGTCACTGATTCATTCAAGGTTCCCAGCTCCGCCGGCTTCCCATCCACCGTCAATATCAAACCCGGCTGGGGAGAATAGAGCCCTCTCAGCAAGGACAACAGGGTGGATTTGCCGCTGCCGCTCTCTCCTATCAGCGCTATCCGCTGCCCACGTTGGATACGCAGATGCAAGTGATGGAGGCTTTGGGCATATTGTCCGGCGTCATATAATGGCTGATGGGAGAAATTCAGCCCTTCGATCTGTATCGTTTTCCAGTTCTCCGGCAATGATCCCGGCTGGTCAGGCCGGTGCTGCTCCTCATAGGCTTCGCTGATGCCGGCGGCGGTTTGCACGTAAGTATGGAACTGAACGATGTCCGTATATTGCCAGGCGATGTCCTGGAAAACACTGGTGAACTGGTTTACATAGGCCAGCAGCGTAGCCAGCCCCCCTACCAAGAACATCTTGCCGGGCGTCCAGTGCTGATAGATATATCCAAAGGCGATCAAGCCATAAATACAGACGATGAGCATTTCCGCGGTAAACCACTTCCACTCATTGATGACCGAGCTTCTGCGAAAAGGCGACAGGATGCCCCTCACTTTATTAAGCAGCCCTGTCTCCATGCTTTTCTCCAACCGGAGCGTTATGACCGTGATGATATTCGAAAGACTGTCGAAAAGGGTAGCGCTGACGACGTGCTCCCGCTCATTCACCTCGTCCAGCGCCTTGATAAAAGGCTTGTCGAAAGTGCGGATAATAAAAATGGTGAAGATCCCCATTCCCACGGCAATGCTGCCATACAAAGGCGAAAAATACAGGATAGCGATGACGGAAAATACGAATTTACCCAAGGCGTAAACATACATAAAGCCTCTGTCGAAGAATTCCCGCAGGGCCTCCCAGGCCTTCCGGATACGATTGATCGTGGCGCCGCTGTGATGGTCCTGGTGCCATTTCACGGGCAGATGCAGCAGCTGATGATATTTCTCCTGGAGGAAGTTGCGGCCGAGATGAAAGGCCAGCGTACGTTCCATGACCCTGGCGGGTCCGTGGAAGCACCATTGCAGGAGCTTCAGGCCAATGTAGCAGCCGACATAAATAAAAGTGTAACGCATCACATGCGTCGTATCCTGCTGCAGCTTACCGAGAAACCAGCCGAACAGGATGGGATTCATCGCATACATCAGGTTGGCGCCGATGAACATGGCATATACCGCAACGTATTTTTTTCTTTCCCTGCGGGCATAGCGCCAGGCGGTCTTCAGCAAGGATATATAAGGATTTGCCATTTACAGGGATTATATTACATTCAACGAAGCCACCATCAGCATATTATGGACCTCACAAAATTAAAGAAATATCTGGAGCACTACAGCCCATTGCCGGCAAAGGATTGGGAATTCTTTATTTCCCGCGTGCAACGCCGCACCTTTCGCAGAAAAAATTCGATTCTCGCGGCCGGCGTCATAGAGAACTATGTCAACTTCATAGACAGCGGCATCATCCGCTATTTCGTCCGGGAAGAAGAGAAGGACATCACTTTCGAGATCGCCTTCGAGCATTCTTTTGCGACGGCCTACGACTCCTTTCTCACACGAACTCCCGTGATATACGAGGCGGAAGCTCTGACCGACGTCGTCCTGTACAGCATCTGCTACGATGACCTCCAGGAGATGTATGCCCTCACCACCGTGGGCGATCGCATCGGCCGCAAAGCGGCCGAGGAATTATATATCCGGAAGAACAGGCGCCAGATGTCTTTTCTGAAGGATGACGCCGAACAAAGGTACCGGAGTCTCATGAACGACTATCCTCACCTGTTGCAGCACGTACCTTTGAAATATCTTGCCAGCTATATCGCCATTACGCCCCAGGCGCTCAGCAGGATCAGGCGCAGGATCTCCGGTGTGGGCTGACCACGGCAGAACTTAACCCAGGTTCATTGCCCCGGATAAGGCCGCGCACTACCTTTACCTCATGAAAGCCAATACCCCCAGCAAGACTGCTCAATACATGGCCCTTTACCGTGCCATGGAGACGAGAAGGCCAAAGAACCGGCGCCTTTTCACAGACCCTTACGCCATTCATTTTCTTGATTTCAGTCTGCGTCTCGCCTGCCGCGCGGCAGTCTTCCCGCCCGCCGAACATCTTCTTTATCGTTGCATCCAGCGCCGTATCCCCGGCGCTCTTGCCTCGGGCCTGGCCCGTACCTGTCTCATCGACGAATGGCTGGAAACCACCGTCAGCCGGGGCATACAGCAGCTCATCATCCTGGGCGCCGGCTTTGACACCCGCAGCCTGCGCCTGGACTACCTGCGTGCCCTGCCCGTCATTGAGATAGACCATCCCGACACCGCCCGTCGTAAATTGCAGGTCTTGGAACATCATGCGCCTACCCTTCCGGGAAATACCCGTTATCTATCCATTGATTTTGACCGGCAAAGCCTGGAAGACCTGTTCCGGCAGCAGCACGTGGACCTTTCCGTCCCGACGACCCTCATCTGGGAAGGCGTCACCAACTATCTGCGCAAAGAGGCCGTCGATGCCGTATTTGGGCTGGCGGCACAACTGCCCAAAGGCTCTTTCATCATCTTCACCTATGTCGACCGGAAAGTGCTGGAAGACCCCGCCGCCTTTTTCGGCGCGGAAAGATTATTGAATGACCTGGCTGCCATCGAAGAGCGATGGACTTTCGGCTTCCGGCCGGAAGAGCTGCCCACCTACCTGGCCGGCTTTGGAATGCGGCTGATAAAAGACACCGGCGCCGCTGACTACCGGCAGCGATACCTGCCGGAAAGAAAGAAAATATTAAAGGGGTATGAGTTTTATCGTGTGGCGATGGCGGGGATCAGCTGATAGCTGCAAGCTTCAAGCTGCAAGCTTCAAGCTGCAAGCTACAAGCCAGGACTTATTAGGAGCTTACTTGCAGCTTGAGGCTTGTCGCTTGTAGCTGTATTAAGTATTTCCCGCAGTATAGCATTCACCTCCCCCGCCCGCGTCATGATCACCAGGTGATCGCCTCGCCGGATCCGATGCGTAGGATGTGTAAGACGGATGGGGAATACGATATCCCGTGTACCATGAATGTGCCACAATGGCTGCGGCATCTCTTTATTCTCCCATTTCAATACGGCCTTCATCGCCCATTCCAGGAAGCGCGCATCCGACTCCCTGATCATCTGCCATATCAGCCGTTTGTCTGCCTTTGTTTCCCGGGTAAACCATCTTTTAGCCGAGGCCGCTCTTTTGAAGAAGGATCCCGGCAGCACTTTCAGCAGGCCGAGCGAGTGGCCCAGCGTATGATAATACCGGGGAAGATCCCGGGCCACGGGGATAGAGCCGATGATGATCGTCGCCACCGGCGGAAAAAGCTTGGCTATTTCCACGGCCATGATCCCGCCCAGCGATACGCCCGCCAGTATGAAAGGATGGGAAGTGTCTATCTGTGCGGCTAACCTGGACGCATATGCGGGGATCGGCTCGTCATCCTCCGGCCTGATCCATTCCACAAAATTCATTTGAAACCCTTCGGGAAGTAGTATATTCTTGAAGAGCCTCCAGTCTGCGCCCATGCCGCTGATGAAATAAACGTTCATTGTGCGCTTAAGATACTCAAATTTCTTTCACCTGCCAACTCCGTGAGCTCACCATATTTTCCACCAGGGCCTCGTCTGCCTGTCCATAGCCGCCAGCACAGCCGATTGGGGAGGCATTTTCGCGAATTTTTTAAAGGGTGTGTTGAACATCAGGTTACTTTCTTCCCCGGAAGAGATCTTAACGCCCAGGTGTCTTTTGGCCACCCCAAATGCAAATTCTTCCATCAGCTGATCTTCCGTCACCGCATGATGATCGTTCTGCCGCCGGCTTTCAAAAAAACGCTTGCCGTCAATGACCCTGGATGCCGCATAAATGGTCTCTTCTTCTTTGAGCCTGTCCCCATGCTCCAGGACAGGTCCGGATGCGACGATCCTTTTAAAACGAATTCGTTTGCCGTCTTTTACAAGAGAATATAAATGATAATTAACGCTGCTATGACAGGCCACCGTCAATACTTCGGAGCCTGGGAAAAGCGCGGAAAGCACCTGCTCATACTCAGCCAGGGTCACCGGGTCGTCCGTGACCTCCAGAGAGGTGGTCAGGAGATAATCTTCACATATGACGATGTTGTCATTATAGTACCCGATATTGACCGACCTGTCCCCCGGATAGATGCAGCTGTCCATGATCGTTGTCTCCCGGAATGCCAGATCGGAAAAGTCCAGATGCTTCAACAACACCTCTTCAGGCAGTAGCATGGATGGACGATGGATGGTGATCATCGAAGCTTTAAAACCCATGGTATGCATTTAGTGATTACTATAAGACGCACCTCTAATAGGAATGTTGCATCTGAACAGACGGGTTTTAGGTCAAAAATCAGGGTTTCGTCTTCGGGCATGAAATACCCTGCCGATATGGACTCCGCAACGGATATCCGGCAGCTTTCCTGAACTTAATGCCCACCCCCGCATATAGCTGGACCAGTTCCTGTTCCAGGCATGCTCGATCCCAAACCGGGCGCGCATGCCATTCCAACCATCCAGTATGGCCAGCGATTCGTTGTGAACAATCGTGTAAGCATGGGACGGAATATATTTTGATAGGGTGGTATCCTGGGCCCTTAGAACAGGACATAGCAGGATAAGGACATAGGCGGGGAGTAGCTTCATGATCGTCAGGATTAACAGGGCAAAACAAAATACAATAAAATATCTGCTCCCTTTTTGTAAAATACTGTTAAGACGATGAAGAAAAGACAGATGTTACAGGCGCTGCAAAAGATATAGTCAAAAAAATATTGGCGTTACTGTCAGGTTTTGCATAAATTTGTAACCGTTCTGTTACATATTTAACTACTAAATATTGACAATCATTTATTCAGCAAAATTCCAGGGAAATGAAGCAGGAACCTTTTGTCATTGAAAGAGTCTACCAGGCGTCGGTAGACCGGGTCTGGAGGGCCCTTACCAACAAAGATGAAATGAAGCAGTGGTATTTCGACCTTGCCGAGTTCAGGCCTGAAGTGGGGTTTGAATTCCAGTTCGAAGGCGGGCCCCAGGACCGCACCTATGTGCACTTCTGTAAGGTGACAGAAGTGGTAAAGGACAAAAAGCTGCAGTACAGCTGGGCGTACAAAGGCTATGAAGGCCAGTCTTTCGTCACTTTCGAGCTGTTCCCTGAAGGGGATAAGACAAGGCTGAAGCTGACCCATGAAGGGTTGGAAACCTTCCCCGACATCGCGGATTTCAAAAAAGAGAACTTTGCCGAAGGCTGGACTGCGATCATTGGGAAGCACTTAGCCAAATATCTGGGTCAACCCGTCTGAAGCTACAAGCTGCAAGCTTCAAGCCACAAGTGCATGTTGTGATAAATCCAGGCTTGCAGCTTGTAGCTGGCCACTTGAAGCTGATAATTGTCCCGATCTGCCGCTTAATATGTCACAATTCCCCCCTATCGTTACGGGGAAGGAACACTAAGTTTGTAATGCCTCGTGCAATAAAATTTTACATGCATGGTAGAAGTATTTAAGACCAATGTAAAAGAGCGAATGCATGCAAACATGCTGATCGAACAGATCCATAAGGTCTTTATGGGCTATAAGGCCAACTTTGACCTGGATGATTGCGACAGGATCCTGCGGGTGAAATCCATGATGGGGCCTGTCGAATCATATCGCCTGATCCGCCTGCTGGAGGAGCTGGGCTTCAAGGCAGAGATCCTTCCGGATACAGTCGTCCGGTGATATCGTATATTTGTACCATGTCCCGACAGGAAGAAATTAAGACCGCCTTCTTTATGCTGGTGGATCAGCATATGGATGACCTCCTGCATGGCCGCTGCGGGCGCCGGTATTCCGCCAGTGATTTCGCCAGGCTGCTGTTCATCCATCCCAGGCACCTCACCGACACAATAAAGCTCACCACAGGCAAATCGCCCTGCGATGTCATGGAGGAACGCTTCATGGCGGAGGCCCACAGGATGTTGAGCGAAACCACGCTGTCCATAGCGGATATAGGGGGAAAGCTGGGTTGGAACGACCCCTCTAATTTCACCAAATTCTTCCGGCACATGTCCGGCATCACCCCCATGCAATTCCGAAAGAACATTGCTGCAGTGAGGGTCTGAGAATCTGAAGTCTTAACCATTTTTCAGCGCCCAACCCTGTCTATCTTTGTCCTGTCATTTAAAAAATCCAACAACATATGGCACAGACAAACAAAATAGCCCTGGTCACCGGTGGTAGCCGGGGGTTAGGAAAGGACATGGCGCTCAACATCGCTAAAAAGGGGCTCGACGTATTACTGACGTATCACAGCAAAAAAGAAGAGGCGCAGGCCGTGGTCAGCGAGATCCAAAAGCTGGGTCGCAAAGCAGCCGCCCTCCAGCTGAATACCAGCGATCTCAAGGCCTTCGATGGCTTCTTCAAGGAAGTCAGGAGCACCCTGAATACCGTATTCGGAGCAGAAAAGATCGATTTCCTCGTCAATAATGCCGGCACCGGGGTACACGCCTCATTTGCCGAAACCACGGAAGAACAGTTTGACGAGATGCTGAACATCCATTTCAAAGGCGTATTCTTTCTTACCCAGAAAGCATTACCCCTGATCCCGGATGGCGGCGGGATCATCAATATCTCCACTGGACTTGCCCGCTTCAGCACACCGGGATATGCCGTCTATGCATCCATGAAGGGCGCCATGGAAACCCTTACCAAATACCAGGCTAAAGAACTGGGATCGAGAGGTATACGGGTGAATATCGTCGCGCCGGGCGCTATCGAGACCGACTTTGGAGGCGCCGTGGTACGGGACAATGCCCAGGTGAATGCAGCGCTTGCTTCCAACACCGCCTTGAAAAGGGTGGGACGTCCCGACGACATAGGCGGCGTTGTAGCCTTCCTTTGCACCGAAGACGCTAAATGGATCACCGCCCAACGCATCGAAGCTTCCGGCGGCATGTTCCTGTAAGCTTATTCCTGCTTCGGCCTGAAAAGGATCATAAAGATCTCGCCTGGCTCGGTAGGCCTGTCGTACACTGTAGTAGGGGGCAGCGACGCTGTTTGCAGGTTTGCCGCCGGGGACAGGACGGGAGCCGGGATATTCTCCACGTAGTAAAAGCGATTCGGGTTGTCGCCGGTGGCGGGACGTATCTTTTCGTCAAAATCCGGAGCGACCTTATCCGTCACCCGCAACCGCAGATTGCCACCCAGCGTGGAACGTATCACCAGCTTGGCAGGAAGGCCATTTTTCCATTCCAAAAATGCCACTTCAAATCCTCCCCGGGCACGGATCCCGGCAATACTTCCGGAGGGCCAGGCGCCAGGAAGCGCTGGCAACAGCTGCATAGCCCCATCCTGGCTTTGCAGGAGCATTTCCGTAATGCCGGAAGTGCAGCCGAAATTACCGTCTATCTGGAAAGGGGGATGTGCATCGAACAAGTTCGGGTAGGTGCCGCCCCCTTCCCGATGGGTGCCCACGGGAGAAAGCTGGTTCCTGATCAGCTGAAGGGCATGGTCCCCGTCGCCGAAACGGGCCCACCAATTGACCTTCCATCCCATGGACCAGCCGGTGGATATATCGCCCCTTTCCAAAATAGTGGTATGGGCCGCCGCAAATAATTCGGGTGTGCGATAAGGTGAAATCTGAGCGGAAGGAAACAGGCCGTAAAGATGGGAAATATGCCGGTGATGATCTTCCGGGTTGTCAAGGTCCTCCAGCCATTCCTGCAGTTGGCCGTACTTCCCGACGTGCATGGGCGGGAGACGCTGGCGGACGGCCAGCAATGTATCCGTAAAGAGGCTGTCCGTACGCAGGACGCGTGCTGCCCTGGCGGCCGCGCTCAGGACATCGAATGCGATCTGGTTATCCATCGTAGCACCGGCGGCAAAAGATACCCCAGGCCGCACCGATGGGGCATTCTCAGGGGAAGTGCCCGGATTATTCACCAGCCAGTGATGGGAAGGTTCCTCCACCAGATGGTCCACGAAGAACAGGGCGGCGCCTTTCAGCACCGGGTAAACGCTGCGCAGGTAGGCCGTATCCCCGTTGTACAGGTACTTCTCCCAGGTGTGCAACGAAAGCCAGGCTCCTCCCATGGACCAGACGGCCCAGAATATATCATCAACGGGGCCCGTGATGCGCCAGAGGTCCGTATTATGATGGGCCATCCAACCCCTTGCCCCGTACATCACCCGCGCCGTCTCCTGTCCCGTCACGGACAGCTCCTGCACCATCCGGATCAGCGGCTCGTGCATTTCCGGCAGGTTATCCTTTTCCGCAGGCCAATAGTTCATCTCCGTATTGATATTGATGGTATATTTTGAGTCCCAGGGCGCATCCATCCTGTCATTCCAGATCCCCTGCAGGTTGGCAGGCTGTCCCCCCGGCTGGGAGGAAGAGATGAGCAGATAGCGACCGTACTGGAAGTACAACGCCACGAACCCGGCATCATTACCCGTCCGGAAATTGCGCAGCCGCACATCGGTCGGCAGCTGAACACTGCCGTCGCCCAGCTTCAGGCTCACCCGGTTGAAATATTGCTGATACGCCTGTACATGCTCATCCAGCATCCGGCCATATGGTCTTTTAACCGCAACGTTCAATGTTCTCCTGCAAAGCTTCTTCGCATTAGCGCTCACGTCACGATAGTTGACGAAGCTGGTGCCGATGGAGAGATAGAGGGTGACATTATTTGCTTTGCTGACGGTGAGTACACTGTCTCCCGCCTTCACCCTGCCCCCCTCATTGACGACCTTCACGGCCGTGAAGAATTTCACACCTCCCGGCACGCCTTCATGGCCGCCGGTGATCCCCGCAAGATCAAGCTCTTTCCGGCCAGCCGTACGCTGTGTCGCCTGGTGCGCAGTGTTCATGTGCACCGTAAATGACAGGGCAGCCGGCTTATCAGCGCTAAGCCTTATCACCATGACCCCATCCTTCAATGAAGTGAACGCCCTACGGGTGAAGGTCGTGCCTCCAACTTTATAGGTAGTAAGCGTAGTGGCCGTGGAGAGATCCAGCTCCCGGCGGTAATCCGAATAAGCATCATGTCCGGGGAAGGAGAGCAATAGATTACCCACTGGCTGAAAGATCTGGCCATTCGATCGCCGTGTTTGCATCTTTTCCCTTGCCAGCTCCTGGGCCTCTTTTTCCTTCCCGTCGAAGATAAGCCGGCGGATCTCCGGCAATGCCTGCAACGCATCGGGATTATCGTTGCGATTGGGGCTGCCCGTCCAGACGGTGGATTCGTTGAGCTGGATACGCTCTTCCGCAGGATTGCCAAACACCATTGCGCCGATGCGACCATTGCCCAAAGGCAATGCATTTACCCATTTATCTCCGGCAGGCTCCAGGTACCACAGCTTCATCAGCGAGTCCTGGGCATGGAGTGCAAATGGCAATAGGAACAAGAGGATGACGGGAAGCGATTTACTCACGTTCATATTTGTCCTTTTAAGGAGTTCATGGATCTGCGATCTCATTGGCGACATGTTTAACAGGTACGAATGTATATTTTTTTATCTTTAGCCGCTCAATATGCCCTGGCTAAACAATATCATTGTTCTGCTGATACTACTCGCAGGCGCTGCCTTCAGCATCGGGCGTAAAAAACTCACCGTGCCAGCAACCCTCGCCGGCGCCGCTGCTGGCTGGCTGGTCTATGCCGGAGGTGGTTATACGGGACTGGTAATGCTGACCAGCTTCTTCATCATGGGAACCGTAGCCACCAGCTGGGGCAAAAAGGTAAAAGGCGCTGCCGCACAGATGACACGCACGATGTCACAGGTGCTCGCCAATGGAGGAGTGGCGGCCCTGGCGGGCCTGGGCATCATCTTCTTCCCCGCCTGTCGCCACCCGCTGGAGCTTGCCATGGCAGGCAGCCTCGCCTCTGCAACGGCGGATACGCTCAGCTCCGAACTGGGAATGATCTATGGCCGCAGGTGTTATAATATCCTTACCTGGAAGCCCGACCAGCGGGGCCTGGACGGTGTCGTCAGCATCGAAGGGCTCATCATCGGCATCGCGGGGTCCGCCGTCATTGCCCTGCTCTATGCGGTCAGTCATGGATGGCATACCAGCGGCTGGATCATCATTTTATCCGGCACCACCGGCAACCTGGCCGACTCTCTCCTGGGCGCCACCCTGGAGCGAAAAGGCTTCATCGGCAATGATATGGTGAATTTTCTCAATACACTGGTGGCCGGAGTGCTGGCTGCTGCGCTGGCTGCTCTATGCTGATCACGATAAAATAAGAGGCGAAAAATTTGCAGATACATCTAATTCTTATGTATCTTTATCTTATGCTTTTGTCCCGGAACCGGTTTTTCCTTTTATTGCTCGGACTATTCGTCGCACCGATCATAGCCTCCAACGGCTGCTGGCTGGTCCGGAGTGAAAAAGCCATGGGCCGGATGTGCTTCACCGGCCACACGCTGACGCCATTGGGCACCAGCTCCCATCCTGTGATCCGCTTCAAAGCAGGCAGGGACAGCCTCTTCTTCAACGGGCCCAGTAATATGAGCTTTCCTTCTGGCGGATTGGTGCCCGTACGCTTTCAGAAAGATGCCCCCAGGGATGCGCGCATCGACACTTTCATCGCCATATGGGGGGACACCATGGCCTGGTCGCTATTCCCTACGCTGGTCATCCTGGTGCTTTATTTTACGCCTGAATGCCTGAGCCCTCTGATCCCCAGGGCATCGCAAATCCGCATCGATAGCAAAAAACCTTTCCTACACATCATAAAACCATAGCCCCCCTGCCCATTTTATACCCGTAAAAAAAAAACGATGAACCTCGAAAAAGTAATGAACACGGTGTATTCATTCGCCGCGGCAGTAGTGATCTTCGGCGCCTGGGCCAAGCTGGAGCACAAGGAATACGGCAGCCTGGCCCTGACAGCAGGACTGTTGACAGAAGTAGCCATCTTCTTTCTGTATGGTATCCTGGAGTGGCGCAGCCGTCCCGAAGGCGCTCAACAGACCGTCGTCCTGCCGAAAGCGCCGGTTCAGCATGCAGACCGCGTAGAGCTGCCGGGGACCCCGCCGGAGGCAGTCCATCTTCAGGCAGAAGAGCTCACCAGCACCCTGAAGCAAACCAACCGGATCCTGAACAAGGTGTTCAGGACCGATTGATCCATCTCCTCCTTACCGGAAGACCTACGCCCTGTCCCAGAAAGCAGGCGGTTCGATGCCCAGACTGCGGAGATACACATAGATCTGGCCCCGGTGGTGGATCTCATTGTCGATGAAGTACAGCAGCTGCGCGTAAACCGTACCCTCATACGCATTGAAGACCTTGGTCGTCTCCCTGAACCGGCGAGCAGGTATCTGCGGCCACAGTGTATCGATCTCTGCCGTCGTTTTGTCCCAGCGGCGAAGGATCTCTTCCTTGCTGTGTTTGGCGGCACCGGGAAGGTTGTGTTCCGTTTCCGAAAAGTTCTTCCACTCATTTGTCAAAATGCCCCGGACGCCGGGAGCGGCCATGTCCAATAGTTCCAGCGCCAGCTCGGAGCAACTGCGCATGCCGCCTATGGAATAAGTTTCAAACTTGTCCGCCGGAAAAGCTTCGATGAGCTTACGGGTCAGACGGCGATGGCCCTGCCAATGCTGCAGCAGCTCGTCGGATGTAATGATCGTATTGTCTGTGATAGTCTCTCCGGACAAGATCGACTTTTCAGTAGCGATAATCTGTTCCTTTGTCATGATTGGAAGTTTTGTTGTTGATACAAAGGAACGACCGGGTACTGTCAGCCCTATGTCAGCAGCATTTCCGCCCCGCGAAAAAACGGACAGGGCCTGTTGCGAAAACGTACGATCCCGTCGGGAAATCGACGTTTAAACGTCTGAGTTATATCACCTTATAACTCTGGCACAATGCTGGCTGTCAGATCTCAAATCGCTGCACCTATGCTGAGGAACTACTTAGCGGGCACCATCGTCGTATCAAAGCAGGTGGCCTTCATCCAGCACAGGAACCTGGGTTATGACAGGGAGAACCTGGTCAGTATTCCCATCGAAGGTGATCTTGTCACAAGGTACAGGCTGTTCAAAGCGGAAGCATCAAGGCTGCCAGGTATTCAAAACGTCTCTGCCATTTCCGATGACCCCTCCTTTCTCAATTCCCAGACAAATGAAGTGGATTGGGACGGGAGAGGCCCGAAGACCATGGTCTCTTTTGAGAACCAGCAGGTAGGCTACGACTTCGTGCCCACTATGAAATTGCAGGTGAAAGAAGGCCGTGATTTCTCCAGGGCATTTCCCTCCGACTCGTCAGACGCCTGCCTGATCAATGAGACGGCAGCGCGGGCGATCGGTTATACAGCGGCGGTAGGCCGGAAGATAAAGGTCAACGGCCGGAAGCTGACCATCATCGGTGTCCTGAAGGATTTTCATTTCAGGAGCCTCCATGAGTCCATCCATCCACTGATCCTCCGGCATGGGGTCGACGACTTTGGAAACGTCCTGGTACGCACAGAGGCTGGTAAGACAAAGGAGCCCTGCATGGCCTGGAAACGCTTTGCAGGCAGCTGAACCCCCGATTCCCCTTCACCTATACTTTTTCCGACGAAGCATACCAAAATTTATACAGGAATGAGCAGGTCATCAGCAAGCTCTCCCATGCCTTCAGCTTCCTGGCCATTTTTATTTCCTGTCTGGGATTGCTGGGCCTGGTAATGTTTACTACCGGGCAACGGGCAAAGGAAATTGGGATCAGGAAGGTCCTGGGCGCCTCCGTCACCGGCATCGTGCGGCTGATCTCGGCCGACTTCCTGAAATTAGTATTCGTCGCCATCCTGCTGGCAAGTCCCCTCGCATGGTGGATGATGAATTGGTGGCTGGATGATTATGCCTACAGGATTAGTCTTAACTTGTGGATGTTTGTCTGGGCCGGAGCGCTGGCAATACTGATCACCATTTGTACCATTAGTTTTCAGGCTCTCCGGGCCGCATTGGCAAATCCGGCCACAAGTCTAAAAACTGAATAATATGAATCCAAATTCTTTGCAGACTGACAGAGCGGTCGCCCTGCAAAAACTGCATGCCTCTTCCGACATTTTCGTCATACCCAATCCCTGGGATGCCGGCTCCGCAAAAATATTGGCAAGCCTGGGCTTTAAGGCCCTGGCCACCACCAGCGCAGGCTTAGCATTCAGTATCGGCAAGCCGGACGGAGAGGGTGTTGTCAATCTTAAAGACGCTTTGGATAACGTCCGTTCCATCGCGGCAGCTACTTCCCTTCCTTTGTCGGCTGACCTGGAGAATGGCTATGGCGATAGCCCGGACGCCTGTGCATCCGCTATATTGTTGGCAGCCGAAGCAGGCGCCGTCGGCGGTTCGATCGAAGATGCCACCGGCCGTCGGAATGACCCTATCTATTCACTGGAACTAGCCGTGGACCGGGTAAAAGCAGCCGTAGCGGCCGCCCGCAGTCTTCCTTTTCCTTTTACGCTGACGGCCAGGGCCGAGAACCTCATTCATGGACGTGCCGATCTTCCCGATACGATCCGGCGCCTGGTGGCTTTTGCCGAAGCAGGCGCGGACGTGCTGTTTGCCCCTGGTCTGACAACCCGGGAAGAGATCATCGCTGTGGTCAACGCCGTGGCGCCCAAACCCGTAAATGTAGTGATGGGATTATCCAAGGGTAGTTTCACCCTTGAAGAACTGGCCAGCCTGGGCGTCCGGCGGGTGAGCCTGGGTTCCTCCCTCTCCCGGGTAGCCTACGGCGCCTTTCTGACGGCAGCACAGGATATCTATCAGAAAGGAACCTTCTCTTTTCCACAGGACACCGTGCCCTATGCTGATCTGAATGCCCTGTTCCGGTCGGCGTGAGACGGGGCCAATAAAAATAATAGGGCCATGGGTAGGAATACTCATGGCCCTTGCGTTGTACATAACCAAAGCCGATCTATGCTTCCAGTTGGAAGTTGATCGGAAGCTCCAATCTTGTTTTTACATTGTGACCTTTTACCTTACCTGGCTTCCAGGCTGGCATATTATTGACTACACGTAATGCTTCTTCATCCAGGCCATTGCCCACCTTCTGGCCGTTGATCACTTTTGCCTGCTGGACTTTACCATGCTCATCCACCACAAAAGACACTCTCACCGTACCAGCGGTGTTATCATCGATGGCTTGCTGAGGGTATTCAACATGATTATTGACATAAGTAGCCAAGGCGTTCTGTCCGCCGGGGAATTCAGGCATCACCGTGGCTTTATTATACACTCCTTCCTTATCGGCCACCATTTTGTCATTTTTATTGCTTTCCGACATCGCTACCGTGGCCCTCCCCTTTTTCTTGGCAATGGCTTTCTTCGACGCAGAATCATAGCTGCTGGTGCCGCCGGCATTGGTTGTAGCCGTAGAGTCCGTGGTCGCCGGGGTTTTGTCACTCGTCTTATCTCCCGCATTGTCGGAGCAGGCGGTTAGTGCACCCATGGAGATAGCACCTATTACAAAAAATTTAGTTAGCATATTATTAGAGTATTGCATAACAGTAATGTTTAGTACTTCTATACACACTCAAATTGAATGCCACCGCCTTGCTCAGGCCTTATAAGTAAATACCTGTAGAAATATTTGCTCAATATGTTTCAAAACTTACAATACTGCTCCGCTAATTTTTTGATCAGGGCAGTCCTGTCCCTTAAGTACCGGGGTGTCAGGAAAGTAATGGAGAAATCGTCATAATTATCTTCAAAAAAACCAAGGGCGAAGATCAGAAACGTCACGCCCAGGAATGGCAGCGCTTCTATTTCTTCATCCAGGATAGGACGTACCTGCCGGTACCCCGCGACAGCAATGCCAAAGGCCCTGTCGGCTTCTGCCTGTGTCACCTTGCCAAAATGCGTATGAAAGAAAAAATGTATGTACAGGGTCATCAGGTCATTGGCCAGCCACCCCTTCCCGCACCAATCAAAATCAAAGAAAGTAATGCCGTCCTGACCATCGAAATGATAATTCTGCACCAGAAGATCATAATGGCAGTAACCATAGCTGAATGATCCCGTCGGGAATGTTGCTAATTTCTTTTTCACTTTCTCCGCCACCTGCTGCAGAAATTCATATTCGTCCGGCAACTCCCTGAATCTTTCGCGTATGACGGCCAGGGGACGTTGCAGCGTGGTATAGAAGTCATACGTGATCCTGTCATGCTTCAGCTGCAAACCGGCTGTGATATTGTGCATCACCGCCATTTCCCTGCCGATGAGGGTCAGCTGCCGGTCGCTGGGGTCCATCACTACATTCCCCGGCGCGAAATAGAACAAGACGCCATTGCGGACACCTTCCGCCGCCTGGAACGATTGAATGTGCCGCCCCTGCAGGTCCGCAATGGCATATGCCACCCGGGCGCCGCCTGCTTTCAGGACCTCCAGCAATTCCACTTCTGCCCGGATCTCGTCCAGCTTGCGGTAGTTGTCACGATAGATCTTGAATATGTATTTGGTATCGCTCCCTTCTAAAAGATAGGTATCACTGACATTCCTGACCAGCAGGCGACAGCGCATATGCTTGAATCCGTATTGCTTTTCGAGGTGATCTTTCAGTGCAGGAGCCGACAGCGTGGAATACTGCGTGGGAAAAATATTCATGACGCCGCAAATATATACTATTTCCTGATCCTGTCGATCTCATCCCGGGAGCCCTTACGCTCTCTTTGCTGCGCGCCCGGGCCTGTTCCAAAGGACCTGGAATACGTCAGCTTAATGATGGGAAAGATCCTGGATTCCGTGTTCACCCGTACGTAGCTGGTGGTGGCAAAAGCCTCCCGCGTGAGCGTGCCAAAACGCATCCTGATCTGCAAGGTCCTTAAAACATCGGACACAGCCACCTGCAGTGTACCTCCGTTGTTCTTCAGGTCCTTTTTTACCCCGACATTCAAAGCCCCGAAACCTTCCGCCCTGATCATTCCCCAATAGGTAGATGAATTCCACCAGCCCGAAAGTTCCGCCGAATAACTTTTGGGGAGTCTGAAGGTTTGGGTAAAACTGAGCGAACAGCCGAACCAGGTCTTCTTCACCGGCACGACGGTGAAATCCTCTTTGAAGCGCCGCCACCCACCCGTCAGGCTATAGCTCATATTCCACCAATCGTTTACTTTCCAGGGTAGATTGGCCTGAAAGGTCAGCTCATCTCGATAAACGAAGTTCTGTGGCGAAACATACATCAGGTCCTTGTCCGGGCTTTCCGTTAGCTGGGTCTCCTGGATAGGGTGATCGTCATGGCCTGCCAGCACCGAGAACGTATAGTCGCCAATGTTATAACCCAGCTTCACGTTCTTCGTGATCGTCGGCCGCAGCAGGGGATTGCCCGTAAAGACGGCTACCGGGTCCACATATCCCACAAAAGAAGCCAGATCGTTATAGGTGGGCCTGCTTATCCGACCGGTGTAAGACAGCTGCACTTCAGACCTGGCGCCGACCTTATGCGAAAAGAACAAGCTGGGGAACAAGAAGCCCCCGCTGCGGTGGATGGCTGGCAGCCTGGTGTCCGAATATTCATACCGGGCCCCCATGGTCACATGTGTCGCGGAATCCAGCCCGACGTCAACAGAAGCATAGGCCGCAGCGATCCCCTCCCTCATCACCACATTATTGACCGTTTCGCTGCGAGGCGTCCACTCCCCGTTGACCACGCTTTCCAATCCCGAAGTACTCGAGGTACGGGTGTAGGTGCCTTTTGCACCGGATTCGAGCCGTAGCTTCCTGTTCAGCTGTCGTTCATAATCAGCCTTCACTACGCCCACCCTGATCAGGGTATTGGCATGGCCCCGCTGCGCCGGAGAGAATAAGCTGTCATCATTAGTACCTGCCCTGTCACCGTGCTTGTCCGTGAAACTGCTTTGCACCTCGGATGGATTATCGTTGCTATAAAGGAGATAATCCATGTCGAAAGTAATCTTCTCATCTTCCCGGATCTTTTGTTCCAGCCACACTGATGAAACGAGGTTATGCCAGTGATTGCGCAGATCGACGGTTCCACGGAATGACAGCAGCGAATCAGGCAGCACATTATATCCCGCATTGTTGATGGCATGCAGCTTCGTACCATTGATGCTGTAGATCAAACTCGCCCCGATGGAAGTCTTCGGACTTATCCTTCTCTCCCATCCCGCCGTGAAATTGTGATTGTTCTGCGTTGTCCGGGTCGTATCCAGGAATAATACGTCCAGCATCCCTCCCAGAACGGGAAAGTCGTTAGTGCCTGTGATATACACATTCGTATAGGTCCTGTCGTGTGAAAAGGAATAGGTTCCATACAGGTTCGAACGCTGTGTATTGTGAGCCAGGTTAAGGCTGGCCGTACTCTTCTCTCTCCACCCATATCCTCCCGTAACGGACAGGTTGCCATGGGTGCCCCGTCGCTTATTCTTCTTCAATACGATGTTGATCAGCCCGGCGCTGCCGTCCGCATCGTATTTTGAGGGCGGCGTCGTCAGCAGCTCTATTTTTTCAATGTCATCTGCGCTCATCCCCTGCAACAACGTTATTACCTGCGATAGAGGCATGCGCATGAGCTTTCCGTCGAACATCACCATTACTCCGTCCTTGCCGTTCAAAAAAATATTGTTGTTCCTCCGGTCGATGATGATGCCGGCAGACCGTTCCAGCACCTCCAGGGCCGAACTGCCTTTTGTCATTATACTGTTCTCCACATTCACGACGATGCCATCCGGTCGCTGCTGGACCAGGGGCTTCCTTCCCCGGATAACCGCCTCTTTCAATACGCTGGTATCTTTCATAGCCTCCTGGCTATAGGCCTTTTGAAAAAGGCAAAAGAGGAGGCCGTAAATAAGGATTAGCTTCATGCCTCCAAAATAATCGGCATATAATGATTCTCAAAAAGGCTATGACCACCTGTCGCACCTAATTGACGAAATGCAATTATCCCATTCATATATCCCGAAATGCAGCTCGTCAATTATCCGGGTACGTTCAAATAGCAGGGCCGCCAGATAAGCAAAATTTGATGTACCTTATAGGCAATGAACGCGCCTTTCTACCATAAGCCCGGACAGCACTGGTTCATCCGATGGAAGCTGTACCATATCCCCTTCTGGCTGGTGTACCATTATCTTTGGTGGGCTACCACTGTCGGCAGTCCTGTAAAGGCAGCCGCTTCTATCTTTTCTCCGCCCTATGCCATCAAATATCTTTTTTATGTCGTCTTCCAGATCCTGGCCGTTTATTTCAACCTGTATTATCTCATACCAAAATACCTGGAAAAAAGCCGGTTTACCGCATACATCCCCTTCCTGGTCCTGACCATATTAGGCGCCGCCGCCTGCATCGTTCCCGGATATTACCTCAGCTCCATCCTCACGGGCAAGAGCATCAAAGAGCTATACGGCGTGGACTCCTTCAACCTATACTATCTGTACACCGGAGGTCCCCTGTCTTCCACTGCAGCCAGCATGACCTTCGCCATGAGCATCAAGCTGGCAAAGAACTGGCTGCAGACCCAGCGAAGGCAGCAGCAACTAGAGAAAGAAAAGCTGGAGACAGAATTGAACTTTCTGAAACACCAGTTCAACCCCCACTTCCTTTTCAACACTATCAATTCCATCTTCTTCCTGATCCATAAGAACCCGGACATGGCCTCGGCTTCCCTGGCAAAGTTCTCGGAACTGTTGCGGCATCAGCTGTATGAGTGCAACGACCGGCAGATCCTGTTGACCAAGGAGATCGCTTACCTGGAAAATTCCATCGAGCTGGAAAAGCTCAGGCAGAACGACAATGTGGAGGTCAGTCTCCAGGTGGATCATTCCTATGAAGACCTGGGCATCGCTCCCTTTATACTAATGACTTTTGTGGAAAATGCCTTCAAACATGTTTCCAGGGAACCGGATACGCCCAATTGGATAAGGATCAGGCTGCACCTGGATGGGACCCAGCTGGATTTTTCCGTATCCAACAGCGCTGCGCAGACGGCGACTACCGACGTGATGCACTATGGGGGCATCGGCCTGAAGAATGTGCGGCGAAGGCTGGACCTGATCTATCCGGGACAATACCATCTGGACATTCAAAATACAAACACCCGGTTCGAGATAAGACTGAGGCTGCAGCTGGCCGAGCTGATGATGCCAATGTCCGTCACGAGGACCGCTTAAAGCGCATACAATGATCAACTGTGTCATTATCGACGACGAACCGCTGGCCAGGGAAGGCATTGCCAAATATGTAATGGAGGTGGACTTCCTGCATCTCATCGACACCTGCGAGAACCCCGTGGAGCTGATGAAAATAATGGATCAGCAGCACGTGGATCTGTTGTTCCTGGATATACAGACGCCGAAGATGAACGGCATCGAGTTCCTGAAAATAGTGCAGAAGCCCCCGATGGTCATCATCACGACCGCTTTTCCCAGTTACGCGCTGGAAGGGTTTCAGCTGAACGTGCTGGATTACCTGATAAAACCTATCACGTTGGATCGATTTTTACGGTCGGTTAATAAAGCCCGGGATTATCACCACCTTCTTACAAAGGCGGCGAATCATCCGGGGCCCGGGTCCGCCAGGGAGGAGCCGCCCGCAGATTATTTCTTTATCAAGTGCGGCAGCAAATTCGAGAAGATCCATTTTGCCGATATCCTGTATGTGGAAGGGATGCAGAACTACATCACCATCTATACGCGAAAAGGGAAATATGTCACCTTGCTGTACCTGAAGCACCTGGAAGAGAACCTGGATAGCAGTGCCTTCATACGCGTCCATAAATCCTATATCGTCTCCATCGACAAAATAGAGGCCATCGAAGGCAATGAGATCTTCATCCAGTCATGCCGTATCCCTATCAGCCGGAACTATCGTGAGCAGGTCATCCAGCGGGTGGTCTCCAATAAATTGTGGGATAGGATAAAGTTTTCTTGATTACTTTGCGTCCATATTCACGACAATATGCGCAAGCCATACCTCCTCCTATCCGTAGTCATCCTCTTTTCCCTGTCCCATTGCAGTCACCCCGACACTTCAACACGAGCAAAAGTTTTTAACTCCGGCATTCTTCCACCTTTTACCATAGAGATCGACGTGTCAAAAGACACCGTCCTGCATATGCCGGAAGGGAGTATCATCCGCATACCCGCCCATGCACTGGATGGAGGTGGGGCCAGCCATATAAAGCTGGTGATCCGAGAAGCGCTGCGGCTCAGCGACATGATCCGGGCAGGCCTCGTCACCACCAGCAATGGAAGACCTCTCAGCAGCGGCGGCATGATCGATATCGAGGCTGCCGAAGGCCAAACTGTCCGCATCAAAAAAGCCCTGTCCGTCAGCCTTCCCACACCCTATCTCGCCGACAATATGGAACTGTTCAAAGGCGCGCTGGATGCAAGTGGTAATCTCAACTGGACTAGCCCCCGACCCCTATCCGCCAATCCTGATTCCGCCGGACTTGCCTACGGAAGGTCCCTTTTCGCCACCAACTGCGCTTCCTGTCATGCAATTGGCAAAACCATCCTTGGCCCGGACCTAGCCTACATCGGTAAAAGACGCGAACGAAGCTGGCTTTACGCCTTCACCAAAAATTATATCACCCTGCTGAAGGCCGGAGATCCCTACGCTAATTGCCTGTATAATCAATACAACAAGGCCGCCATGAATACATTTCCGAACCTGACGGACACCGACCTGGATTATCTTTACCGCTCCATCGACAATGAAAGCGCCCGGCTGGGGCTGCCCGTTCCGGACGATCATCTGAAACATTGCGCTGACAGCTGCGTTCTCTACTGGCATAAGCGGATCAGCCTGGAGGGACATCGTGATTCTCTTATAAAAAACAACGGCCCCCTGGTCACCTTGGAACGCCAACTGCCTCGGGGCTATGTAAGCGGCGACACCGGGACCATGCCGGGTAAGGTGGCAATACCAGTACACCAGTCGGAATATTACCAGTTCAGGATACAAAGCTTCGGCTGGTACAATATCGATCGGCTGCTGGAAGATATGCCAGTGGCAAAAATGAGTACGCTCACCGTACAATGGGATGCTGCATTCCGGGACCGCGTGAATATATTCCTCCTCATACCTTCTGCACGTATTCTCCAGGAAGGCGGGCCATTGGAAGATGGAACCAATAGATCCGGGTTTTATACCAGCGATGGAATGACCCCCTTGCCGCAAGGTGTAAAAGCTCTGGTTTTAGCCCTGGGAGAAGAAGATGGTCAGCCACTTTTAGGTGCAGCCGACTTTATCACCAGTGAAACGCAAACATTCAACCTGCAAATACATACGCTGTCAAAAAAAGAATTAAATACCTACTTACGTCAGCTGGACCTTCAGGAAATTGCCATACAGCTGGAAGACTCGAAAAATGCGAAGCAAATCCGGGCGGCGGACGCTCAGTTGAAAGACCTTGACAAATTAAAGCCGGCCAGCTGCGATTGCGCCTGCGGCCATGGTGATAAAGAATAGAGTGATCAGACCGACGTTTGCCTGACATACTTCTCCCGGTAAGCTACCGGTGTCAGTCCCGTTATCTTTTTAAACACGGCCCTGAAAGCCTTGGTATCCGAATACCCTACCTCATGCATCAATTCCAGGATGGTCTTATCGCTCGTCTCCAGTCCTTTCTTCACCGCCTCTACCCTCACCCGCTGTACATACTCGCCCACCGTATTGGAGGTAGCCTTTTTGAAACGGCGTTCAAAATTTCTTTTGTCCGTGAATAGCAGGGAGGTCAATTCTTCCGTCGTGATCTTATCCTGGTAATTACTTTCAATAAATTCCTGCGCCTTTTTTACCAGCTCGTCGCCATGCTCCTTCTGGCCTATAAAGATCACAAAGGGCGCCTGGCTCGTCCTATCGATCTCTATCTGGAACATCTTCGATGCCAGCACGCATATTTCCCGGTCCGTATATTTCTCGATGAGATATAAAATAAGATTCATGTATGAAAACCCGCCGCCGCCCGTATACACTCCCTGCTCATCCGTGATGATCTTATCGTCTACCACCTGGATCTCCGGGTACATCTTTCTGAACTCGGGTGCGGCAAGCCAATGGATGGAACATTTTTTACCATTCAGCAAACCGGTGGGCGCCAGCAGGTAAGCTCCTACGCAGAGGCTGGCCACCTCCGCTCCATTCCTATACTGTTGCTGTATCCAGGGCACAAGGTCTTCATTGCCCGACAATAGCTCCTGCGCAGGGCCGCAAAGAATGGGTATGATGATCAGGTCGGTGTGGCTGATCTCATCGATGGTCTTGTCCACATGAATGGTGTAATTTCCTTTATAGACCGGGACTTCTCTGGTAAGTCCTACCAGCTCGACCACGAAACAGGGAGGCTGCCCGCGATATCTGAAAAAATCATTTATCCGCAGGAAGATCTGGTGGGGTATATCCACACTGCTTAATGTAGCATGCCGGGGAGCCAGGATTGAAATGTGTCGCATGTCTCAAAGATAGACAATCACTTTGTCGCATGCACCCCCTCTTATTCACCGCAATCACCCCCCGGCTGGTTCGGGGAAGCGCTGTAGCTTTGAATCATCATCAAAATAAATAACAATGAGAACGCTTGAGATCATTCCGGTTCCTGTCTCCAGCCAGGAAAAAGCTAAAGAATTCTATCAGAAACTTGGATTCGATGTCGTGGTGGAGCAGCCCATGGGCAACGGGCAGACATGGCTGCAGATGGGTTACCCCGGACAAGCTGCCTGTCTTTCGTTGATAAGCTGGTGGCCATATAAAGAAGTAGCCATGGCGCCCGGCACCCTCAGAGGCATCATCATCCAGACCGATGACATCGAAAAAGACGTCGCGGAGCTGCAAAAGAAAGGAATAGAGATGGGCATGGTCACCCTGAAAGGTATTGATGATGGCAAAATTGCGAATACTCCCTGGGGCAGGTTCATCCACTTCAGCGACCCTGATGGCAATGGCCTTAGCCTCCATCAGCCATAGACCTGCGAACGCCTGACCCAAACATATCTTAATACACCTTTATGATCTTCCCATTCACCGCCCCCTCCACGCTCAGCAGGTAAGCGTTGGTCACCTTGCTCATCGGGACAAGGTCATAACCCGGGAACAAATGGCCATACCGTTCCTTTGAATCTTCCACGAGCCCCGGGCTGACAGCATTGATGCGCCTATCCTGTTTCAGCTCCTGCGCAGCGCCCAATACAAAGCTGTTGATCGCACCATTGATCATGGCCACGCAGGTACCGTTGCGGGCGGGCATCTCTGCGGCAATACCGGAGGTCAGCGTAAAGCTACCCCCTTCCTGCAGATAGTCCTTGCCGATCATGACGAGGTTCATCTGTCCCAGGAGCTTGCCCTGGACGCCGGGGAGCACATGCGCTTCCCCCATCGTGGTAAAATCCCCGTAATAACCTGTACCTGCAGTACAAATACAGGCATCCAGCCGGCCAAGCTTTTTGAACATCGTTTCGATGGAAGCCGCAGAGCTGATGTCCACCCGCACATCCCCGCTGTTCCTGCCCGCAATAATAATGTCATGCCGGACGCCAAGGGCCGCGGCAACTTTTCTTCCGATGGTGCCGTCACCACCGATGATCAATATTTGCATGAGATGAATTTCCGGCGAAACTACGCTTAGTGTCACAAGAGAGCATGACGCAAAAAGCTCAATAAATTGCTTTTTTGGCTCGCAGCGCCTGGGGAGTGGCGCCAAACGCTTTCTTAAAGATCCTTATGAAATGCGACACGCTCTCAAAACCGCATGCCAGTGCAACGTCGGATACCTGGCGGTCCGTATTGTTTAAAAGCATCTGTGCATGCTCCAGCCTTTGCCGGTTGATCCATTGCCTGGGCGCGCTTCGATAATGCCGTTGAAAATCTCTTTTGAAAGCTGCAAGACTGCGATTGGACAGGCTGGCCATTTCTTCCAGTGTAACAGGCTGCAGGAGATAATTTCGCACGATGAACTCCAGGTCTTCCGGCGCTGCGCTTACTGCCGAATATATAAATCGGATCACTTCCTGCCTGTGATCGGAGCTCATCAGCAACAACAACAATTCCTGCTGCTTCAGGGACAGCAGCTGCTCCTGCCCACGGAAGGTCCTTTCAAAATAACCGCGGTATTGTTGCCTGAACTCCTGCAGCAGGTGGTTGACGGGGATGATGAAATGGGAAGCATCCTGCGCAACCGCGGGTCTTTCCAGCGGCTGTCCGCTCATAAACTCCCTTAATGCCTTCACCGGCAAGAATATCATCAGGGCCTCGAAGCTCAGCCCTTCCTCGATGTACTCGGCCATGACATAAATACCTTTTTTCAACAGGACGACGCTATCCGGCCGCACGGTGATCGTCTGGTCAGGAAAATGTAGGAGCTTGATCCCATTGACAACAAAGATCACAGTATGTTCCGTGAGGAACACGGTGCGCTGACCCGCCCGGGTCTCCACCTTGTGCTTGGCGTAGGCGGAATTACCCCAGGCAAGGAAAGTTGGGTCATTTAAATCTACCGGTATGGGAGGAAAACGGAAAAGCATGACGATCCGCAAATGTACACCGGCCGTATCAAAAACGGTCAGTTTTTGTGGCGCCTTAAAATCAAAAATGATTGTTTTTCAACAATTTGTATCTATGGCATTTATTTAGATGATGAATTAATACATATGCTGCAGCACCATCATATAGTCATTGAGGAATACTCATCCGGCTGGCCATTGGCCTTTGCCCAACTGCAATCCGTGTATCAATCCCGCCTGGGTAGCTATGTCGCCGCCGTACAGCATGTAGGCAGCACCTCCGTCGAAGGGCTCCCTGCCAAGCCTGTCATAGACATCGACCTGATCATCGAAGATAGTGCACTGCTTAAGCCGGTCATTGCAGTGCTTCAGGACCTGGGCTATGAGCATGCCGGCGACATGGGCATTACAGGCAGGGAAGCCTTTAAACGGAAATCGTCCCGCACACCCATCGACGGATCATCCCGTACCTGGCCGGCACATCACCTCTATGTTTGTACGGCCAACAACATCAGCCTGAAGAATCATCTTGCCTTTCGCAATTACCTGCGCAGCCATCCCGCTAAAGCCAAAGCATACGGCGAGCTCAAAAAAAACCTGGCAAAAGAATATCCCGACGATATCGACGCATATGTGGCCGGCAAGACTGATTTTATTACCGGCGTATTGAAAGAAATGGGGTTTGTTGCCGCCGAACTGGAAGATATTACAAAGCAGAATAAATTAGTTAAATAAAGCACTAATTTTAGGGCATGAGACCGACTACCAAACACGTTTCTATCGTAGTGCCGGATGGCGATTGCAGCATGACCAATATCGAAGGTACCCAACAGATCCTGTTAAGAGTAAACGGCTACCTTGAAGAGGCTGGCCGTTCGCCGCTTTTCGCCGTCCAGCTGGTGGGACTCAGGTCAGAGACCTATATGAAGAACGGATTGTTCTCCGTCCGGCCCGAAGCGCTCATTGAGGACATCGACCACACAGACCTCATCATCATCCCCTCTGTTCATGGTGACAAGGAAAAGATCCTGCAAGACAACCAGCCATTGCTTTCCTGGATCATCCGCCAACATAACAAGGGAGCCGCCGTCGCCTCTCTCTGTATCGGCGCCTTTTTGCTGGCAGGCACGGGCCTGCTGGACGGAAGGAGTTGCACCACGCATTGGGAGTTCGCCGAAGCGTTCCGGAAGATGTTCCCCTCCGTCCACCTCGTGGAGGACAAGATCATAACGGATGAGCATAACCTTTACACCAGCGGTGGCGCTTATTCCTGGCTCAACCTCGTACTCTACCTGGTGGAAAAGTTCGCCGGCCCCGATATAGCCGTCACCTGCTCCAAAGGTTTCCAGATCGACTTCCAGCGCAGCAGCCAATCTCCTTTCATCATCTTCAGCGGGCAAAAAGACCACGAGGACGAGGTCATCAGGACCGCCCAGGAGTACATCGAAAAGAACATTCATTCCAAGATATCTGTAGACGAGCTGGCTTCCATGCTGGCGCTGGGCCGCAGGAACCTGGAACGCCGCTTTAAAAAGGCGACGGGCAATTCGGTGATGGAATATATTCAGCGGGTAAAAATGGAGGCGGTGAAAAAAAGCCTGGAAACCTCCCGGCTGGGGGTGAATGAAGCCATGGATAAAGTGGGTTACTCCGACCCGAAAGCATTCAGGGTGATCTTCAAGAAAGTCACCGGCCTTTCTCCCATGCAGTATCGGAACAGGTATAACCGCGCGTTCGCGTGAATTACCAGCCCAACACGACCAAAGAACGAAAACCCTTTCCATGCGTAAATACCTGCCCGTACCCCTGATTGTTATAATTTTCCTATTTCTCAGCTGCGACCGTGCGCATAAAGACGAAGGAAAATTATCGGTGAAAGAGATGAAAGCCGACCTCGGCATCCTCTGGTCGGCTGTAAAAGAACTGCATCCGGGCTATGGCCTCTATGCTTCGCCGGACAGTATACACGATGCCTATAATACCGCCCTGGCGGCCATTGACGAACCGATGTATGAGGGTGAATTCATCTCCCGCATATATCCCTTCCTTTGTACCCTTGGCTGTGGGCATACGCAGCTGAGGCACTCCGCAAACCATCACCCACCTACAGGCATAAAGACGTCTCATCTGCCCTTTGAGGTGCTGGTCCACGGTGAAAGGGCCTGGGTGACCACGCGCAAAACGAATAAGCTGGCCACAGGCGATGAGATCCTCAGCATCAATGATACGCCTGTCGCCGATGTGATCCGAAACGGCTATTCCCTGTACTGCGGCGATGGTCATGTGGCTTCTTTCAAAGAGCTGTACCTCTCCGAATATGACGGATTTGATGATGTCTGTAACATGCATTATAAATGGAGCACCCCCTATAGGGTTGCAGCCCGTTCCGATAAGGGGCTGGTCAAAACCATCGTGCTGGACAGCACCGACACCGTGACCATCACCAACACACCTGTGGACAAATACGCCTCCTGGGACAAGGCCTGGAACAAAGATGAGCTGGGTCTATATTTTTCAAAGGACAGCAGCACCGTCCTGTTCGAGGTCAAAGGGCTGGCATATGAGGATACGGTCACTTACGGGAAGCTCTTTGCACAAGTGGCCCAAAAAAGGTCCGGCAACCTCATCCTGGACATGCGGCACAACGGCGGCGGCGACATTCGCATTGTCACCAGGCTCTTATCATATCTTGCGGATACTTCATTCGCGATGATAAGAGACCTTAGCTCGCGCATAGCCGATCCATCCACCAACAGCCAGATCGCATACTTCGATCCGGAAAAGACGGTGAGCTTCAAAAGTACCTGCGTGCCGGGGGCGCACATCGGCAACACCTGGCACATGGACGTCCGCCCGGAATTTTGCCGGCCCTACGGTCCCAACCCGGTTGCCATCCGCGACAGGTTTAAAGGCAAGCTGTACGTCCTCATAGACGGAGCTACCTTTTCCTCGGCTGCCTTGTTTACCACTGCATTAAAAGCGCAGCGTAAGGACGTCGTATTCATCGGCAGGGAGACAGCCGGCACGGAGGAAGGGTGCAACGGCTTCTCCATGCAGCAGCTGACACTTCCCAACAGCCATATCGTAATAGACTTCCCCTGGTTGCGGGTGATATCCATGGCTCCTTCGCCCCCCGGCGGAAGAGGTCTCATGCCGGATTACCCTGTAGCCTATTCGCCGGAAGATGCGGTGAAAAGCAATGATCCGGACCTGGCTAAGGCTTTGGACCTGGTGGAGGAAAATAAAAAAAGGTTAAAGCCCCAGGTAAAGTGCTTACCCCGTGTCACAAGCCCTCTCCCATAATTAAGTTGTTCCGTTTTGTACAATTTCAGGGCCTTTTGTCACAATAGTTTTGTGACAAATAAAAGCTCATGTCATCAAAATTTCAATCATTCAAAGATTTGCATACCGCAGCCGGCTTATTCGTGCTGCCCAATGCCTGGGACGCAAAAAGCGCCCGCATCTTCCAGGAAAAAGGATTTGCCGCCATCGGCACCTCAAGTGCCGCCGTTGCAGGCAGCCTCGGCTACGGGGACGGGGAAGAAATGCCCTTTGCCGACCATCTCTTCGTCGTCCGGCGCATAATGGCGGCCGTCCAGGTCCCTGTCTCGGTGGACATAGAGATGGGTTATGGCTCATCCAATGAGGAGATCTATCAAAATATCCGGCAGCTGACCGATCTCGGCATCGCCGGCATCAACATCGAGGACTCCGTCATCACGGAGCATACCCGCAGATTAAAAGATGCCAAACAATTCGCAAACACGATCTCCTATCTCAAAAACAAGCTGACGGCAGAGGGCATCGACCTTTTTATCAATATCCGCTGCGATACATTTATCCTGAACGTCGACAATAAGCTACAGGAGACTTTCCGGAGGCTAAAGGTCTACGAAGACACCGGCGCAGACGGGATCTTCCTTCCCTGTATCTCGGCTGAAAATGATATCACTGCCGTGGTAAACAGCACCTCCTTTCCCCTGAACGTAATGGCAATGCCCGATCTCCCCGACATTGACACCCTGCGTCGATTGGGCGTGGCGCGTCTCAGCCTGGGGCCCCTCGCATTTAATAAAGCCTACGAGAACGTAGGGAACATTTTGAGCTACTAGTATCATTATCATCATCATAAAAATAAAATAAAATGAACCTACCAAAAAGAGCCGAAGACGCGCATGCTACGCTTGCAGCAGCATTCAACACCGGAGACATAGCTACCGTCATGAGCATGTATGACAGCGCGGGCATCATCGTGCCCGAACCCGGTATGACAGTGTCGGGAACAGAAAAATTCCAGGAGGCCGTAAAAGCCATTCTATCCATCAAAGGGAAAATGGAGATCAAGACCGTTTATTGTCTGCAGACGGGCGATATAGCCGTAGGCAGGTCCGAATGGAATATTACGGACGGCGCTGATGTAAAAATTAGTGCCAAAGGCATCGAAGTAATGCGACAACAGCCGGATGGCACCTGGAAGATCGTCATAGACCATGCCTTCGGGGCAGAGACAGGTCTGACCGTCTAGCGCATGATTCTCATCCACACCTATAACAACGGCCTGGCAATAAAAAACCAGGTCGTCTTAAAAACAAAAAAATGAAACAGAAAAAGTATCTCGTCGCCGCCATGATATTCTTCTCACTATATGGCAGCACCTCCGCTCAACAGTCCGGCCTGGAAGAGGCAAAGATCGCCATCGCAAAAAGCAATGACATCTATTTCCAGGCATTCGCTAAAGGGGATTCCTCCATCTTCATCGGCCGCTATGCAAAAGATTGCTGGATCATGGCGCCTAATGAACAGGCCTTGTGCGGTGATGGGGCGCCGCTTGATTTCTTCAGGACGGCCTATCATCAGATAGGTCTCAGAAATGGTAAGTTCATAACCATCGACGTATTCGGTGATGGAAAAGAATACGTCACAGAAATTGGTTTCTGGCAATCGTTCGATGCCAACAACAAACTATTCGATAATGGTAAATACCTCGTATTGTGGAAGAAGACGCCTGAAGGCTGGAAAATGTTCAGGGATTCTTTCAGCAGCGATCGAAACAAACAATAGTTCAATCATGAAAAAGTTAACTATCATACTGCTTCTGCTATCCGGGCTTTCCGCTCTATGCCAGGACATCTTTCCTCCGGATAGCATCAAAAAGAAGCTGGAAGCAACGAACATAGCAGGCAGTTTAAAGATCGACGGACGGCTGGAAGAGCCAGAATGGATGCTGGCGACGCCTATCAGTGATTTCATACAAACAGACCCGCATCAGGGCGCCCCGGCAAAAAACAGAACTGTCGTCAAGCTGCTGTACAACAAGGATTATTTGTATGTGGCCGCCATTTGCTATGACACGATCGGCAAGGCCAGATACAGGGCATTGAACTTTAAAAGGGATTATGTGGCGGGCAACGCCGATTTCTTCGCCTTTGCGATAGATGGATATAATGACGAACGGAATGCCGTCATGTTCGGCATCAATCCGTACGGGGTACAAAGAGACCTCCTTTCCTTTGACGACAATTACTATGACGCAGACTGGGACGGCCTCTGGCTGGTGCGGACGCAACGGACGGACACCGCCTGGATCGCAGAAGCGGCCGTACCGTGGAAAACCCTGCGTTATAAGAAAGGAACAGATTCGTCGCAGATATGGGGCATCAGCTTCGGGAGGATCGCAAGGACGATCAATGAATTCTCGAACTGGCCCGCTTTCCCGAGAGCCTATGGGGGCCTTCGCATGGCATATGCCGGCAAGCTGGTCAATCTTAAAGCCCCCAGGCCATCCACCAATATCCGGGTGCAGCCCTATATGCTCTACGCGTATAATGAGACCAGGGAAAATACCAGGTCCGTGTACAGGAAGAACACGGTCAAACCCGGAGGTGATGTAAAATGGGTCATCAATCCCAACACGCTGTTGGACCTTACGTTCAATACTGACTTCGCTCAGGCTGACGTGGACCGCCAGGTAAATAATATCAACCGGTTCTCCGTCTTCTTCCCGGAAAGACGACAGTTCTTCCTGGAAAACACGGGTCTGTTCAGTGTGGGTGTAGACCCGCTGTCCAACAACCAGGCCGATTATTCCACCAGGATCCAACCCTTCTTCAGCAGGGCCATCGGCCTGGACCCCAACGGCAATCCCTTGAATATCGACGCCGGCGCCAGGCTTGTCTACCGATCTGACAAAAGCAATGCAGGAGCGCTCTTTGTCAGGCAGGAAGGCAATAGCAACACCACTCCAGCCAATTTCTTCGTCGGCAGGTATTCCCGGAATCTCGGAAAGCAACACCGGATCGGCACGCTGCTTTCATACAAAGCCGAAGACGGCAGGGGTAAGATCCCCGGGGCCAGGAACTTTACAGGCACGATCGACGGGTTCTTCCGCTTTTCCCAAAGCTTATCCTTGAGCATTATGGGCTCGTCCACGTCCGATCTTAAAAACCACAACGGCTATGCAGCCGCCTCACAGCTGCTGTACAATTCGAACAAATGGATCGCCTGGTGGACACAGTCGGTGGTAACCCAACGATACGATCCCCAAATGGGTTTTATAGCCCGCGGCAATACGCTGGTCACCGATCCCGGGATCATATTACAGGAAAGAGGCAAATGGCTTCCGGCATTTATCAGATCTTACAATCCCGGCATCTCTTACACCATGTATCACAATGCCACCAACTTTCAGCTCACCGACAGGTACGTCAATTTCACCCCTTTGTGGTTCCAGCTGCAGAATGGAGGCATCGTTTCCTGGTATATTATCTTCACCCGGCAGCACCTGGAAAATGACTTTGTTCCATTGGGCGTCACCATCCCTAAAGGCGACTACAATTATATCCGGCATAAAATATCCCTCAGCAGCGACCAATCGAAAAAGGTATCCGCCACCCTCACGGGCAACCTGGGCCAGTACTATGATGGCAGCTATCATTCGCTCACGGCTGCCGTAAGTTTTGCACCCAGTCCTTATTTCTTTATCTCACCGAATGTTGAAGCAGGGAAATTAAAGAAAGTGGGTGTCAACGGCGCCACAACAGACGTAATGCTTTACACCGTCGAAGGTCGTATTGCGTTGAATCCCCGGCTGCAGTTGTCAGGTCTTTTCCAGCAATCAAGCGTTACCCATTCCGTAAGCTGGAATGCCCGTTTCTCCTGGGAATTCAAGCCTCTTTCCTATTTATATATCGTTTTTAATAACAATACTGCATCGCAGGCGGTGAAAACAACCGATCGCCAGATGATCACCAAGATCTCTTATTTAAAACAATTTTAACCCATGAGCGATCAGCCCAACTATCAGGAAATCATTGCGCGTCTTTGTCGTCAGCTACAATTACTTTCGCCGGAACAGCGTTCTGGCCGGCTGGCCGGCACCATTCCTAATATTCCGGAAATGGTCGGCCTGATAACAAAGGACCTCAATGCCACGCCCGCAAACCTCTTACACACTACGCTGAATGACGGCGACCTCTTTCACCTGGGCCAGCTCGTCATCCTCGTAGAGATACTGGTCGCGCAAAATAAAAAGCCAAAGCTGGTGAGGTGGTTTGAATAGTAGAACACACCTTGTATCGAAAGCGAACGACCCCAAATGCCTATAAAAATATAACCAATTGATGTCCAACCAATTTCTGTTCTGGTACATAATTAGCTCTCCAAAACCAGCACCAACCCACCACCATGTTTGCAACCTATCTCAGGACTGCCTGGCGTAACCTTGTAAAAAACAAGCTGTACGGCGCCATCAATATCGCGGGTCTTGCCATCGGCATGACCGTAAGCTTCCTGCTGCTGTTATATGTCCATCATGAATGGAGCTATGACAAATTCAATACGAACAGCGATCGGCTGTATCTGATGTTTAAAAATACCCCTTCCAGCGGTGAGGTCAAAACCAAGCCGATCATGCCCGACCCGCTGGCCGCCGTATTGAAAAAGGACCTCCCCGAATTAGCTTACACCGCACGCACCAGTTTTCCCGAGAACAGCCTGGTAAACTATAAAGACAAGTCGCTGAAGATAAGCACCATCGCCGCCGACTCTACCATCCTGGACATGTTCACCTTCGATTTCGTCCATGGGAATAAACAGAACGCCTTATCGGGCGAGTCGACGATCGTTCTTACCCAATCCGCTGCCACCTCCATTTTCGGTGCAGTAAACCCCGTCGGACAAACCATCAAGCTGAATAACGAATTCCCTCTCACCGTAAATGCGGTGATAAGGGACAACCCCGCCAATTCAAGCCTGTCGTTCAAGGCTATGATCCCGTGGGGAACATTCCTGTTCCAGCGTCCATGGATGAAGGAAGCGGGCTGGGGCAATTACCTATATCCGACCTATGTAATGTTAAAACCAGGTGCTGATGTCGCCGGCGTCAATGCAAAAGTTAAAAACTTCCTTGGGAAGTACGATCCTTCGAACAAAGACATCAGCCTCTTCCTCTATCCATTGACCCGGCTGCACCTGTATAATGAATTTCAAAACGGGGTCAATACGGGCGGACGCATTGAATATGTCAGGCTCTTCCTGGTATTGGCGATCGGCATCCTTATCATCGCCTGCATCAACATTATGAATCTCTCGACTGCTCGCAGTGAAAAAAGAGCGAAAGAAGTAGGGGTCCGTAAAACCATGGGCGCCCGGAGGTCTTCCCTTGTTCAACAATTTATGACCGAATCGATCCTGATGTCCATCATGGCCTTCGTGCTCTCTGTGATGCTGTTATCCCTGCTGCTGCCGGCATTTGCTCAAATCACAAATACGCCAATATCCCTTCCTTTCGACAACCTTTCAGCCTGGATCACCGCCCTGGGCGTCACCCTATTCTGCGGCCTGATGGCAGGAAGCTATCCTGCCTTTTTCCTTTCGTCATTCAATCCTATCCGGGTATTGAAAGGGCACCTGACGGGCGCCGGTGCAGCAGGAAGACCAAGACGGCTATTGGTCCTCACTCAGTTTACGTTTGCGACGGGCCTGATATTATCGAGCATCTTCATCAACGGGCAAATTAATTATATAAAAGACAGGCCTGTTGGGTATGACCGGAACAACCTGGTGGAAATGCCCCTCGAAGGAAAATTGGACACACAATTCGAAACATTCAGGCGTGAAGCTATCCAAGCAGGGGCCATTTCCGATGCGGCAATGACCTCAAGCGCCATCACCAGCAACCAGGCCAGCACCTGGGACGTCCGCTGGCCCGATCAATTACCTGGAGAAGATAAAATCCCCATCGATTGCATGGCCGTCACCTGGCATTTCACGGATACCTATGGCTTAAAATTAGCAGCGGGCCGTGACTTCGATCCGGCAAGGCCTGGTGATTCCACAGCCGTCATGCTCAATGAAGCCGCCGTGCGGCTGATGCGTTTACATCAGCCCCTGGGCAAGGAAATAACATGGCAGGGCGCCAAACGCACGATCATAGGAGTAGTGCATGATTTTGTATGGGGTTCGCCTTATGAACCCGTGAAGCCCGCCATCATCGGCTTTGTAAAAGACTGGATGGGCAACATCGGGTTAAGACTAAATCCAGCTATGCCCCTGTCCAAAAGCTTGTCCATATTGCAAACCCTTTATAAGAAATACAATCCTGCATATCCGTTGGAATACACATTCACCGACGAACGCTTCAGCAAAAAATATAGGGATGAGCAAGTGCTGGGAACCATTTCCCTGGGATTTACCGTCTTAGCCATTCTTATTTCCTGTCTCGGCCTGTTCGGGCTGGCATCATTCTCCGCTGAGCAGCGGCGAAAAGAAATGGGCATTCGCAAGGTGCTGGGGGCAAGCGCCGGCAACCTCTGGTTCAAGCTCTCGCGGGAGTTCTTCCAGCTGATCATGCTATCCTTTATTCCTGGCGCCGCTATTAGCGCGTACTATACCCACCAGTGGCTGGCCAAATATACCTACCATGCCGGCATGAAGCCTGGCGCCTTTTTGCTCACCCTGCTCCTGAGCCTGCTGATCTGCCTGGCAGCCGTAAGCTGGCAGACCATGAAGGCGGCTTCGGCAAACCCGGTGGACAGTTTAAAGAGCGAGTAAACCCCAATTTTTGTAAATTGGTCGTATCGTGCAGCAAACCAGTACACTCATTATTGGAGCCAGCATCTCCGGTTTAGCTTCCGCCGCCTGTTTGCAGCGGCAGCATATTACCTATACCATTATAGAAAAGCAGCCACAGATAGCCGCACCCTGGCGTAACCATTATGACCGGCTGCATTTACACACCAACAAGAGGCGCTCTCATCTCCCTTATAAAAGATTTGGCGATACAGCACCCAAGTACCCCGACAGGTTGCAGGTGATCGAATACCTCGAAGCCTACCAGCAGGAATTCGGCATCGATCCTGTTTTTAACACAGAGGCACTATCCATAAAAAAAGAGAATGGCTATTGGATCACTGAGACAACCAACGGCACATTTCGTTCGAAATACCTGGTAATGGCTACAGGCGCCTTTGGAAAGCCGAAACCGCTGAATTTTACAGGCCTGGAAACCTTTCCCGGCAAGGCCCTCCACAGTCAGGCCTTCAAAACAGGCGCGGCGTTCAAAGGACAACAGGTGCTGGTGGTAGGCTTTGGCAACTCCGCCTGTGAGATCGCCATCGACCTGTATGAGCAAGGCGCCACACCTTCCATGGCCGTCCGTTCTCCGGTGAATGTCATCCCCCGGGATGTGCTGGGTATACCCGTGCTGGAGCTGAGCTTGCTGCTAAGCCATCTTCCCCCCCGTATAGCAGATGCCATCAGCTCCCCGCTGATCAATTCACTGATCGGCGACCTCGGCAAGCTGGGTCTTAATAAAATGCCTTACGGCCCACTAGAGCAGATCCGTAGGGACAGGAAAGCGCCTGTCCTGGATATTGGGACCATCCGGCATATTCGGGAAGGACACGTCAAAATTCATGGGGATATACACCATATCGAAGGAAATACCATCTACTTCAAAGATGGCAGCCAGGAGATGTTCCACTCCATTATTGCAGCCATCGGATATGACCGTGACTGTAATAACATTCTGCAGGCGCCTCAACGAAGGTTCGATGAGTTGAAGTTCAGCCTGGGCCGCCAGCAGTTCTTCGGGGAAGATGGACTTTATTTTTGTGGCTATTGGATCAGTCCCACGGGTCAGATCCGGGAGATCGGACTGGACGCCCGGAAGATTGCCAAGGATATTGCACGGAGAGAATAAGCCAGGATCAGATATATCCAGCACGAAGGATCAACTTAGCGTCACTTCCGATAAGGTCAGAAAAAAGCTCCTTTACCCCGGATGCGATACAGCTGCCAAAATCGACAATAAAAGAATTTGCGTCCGGACCCACATCTGCGCCGTGAATGGCATTGACAAAACCCTCATTCAGTCCCTCTATCTCCTCCTTCAGCCATTTATTACGCCAATGCCTCAGGATAGCAAGGTGCTTTTTAACATCAACGCCACTGATCTCACAGGCATTCCAGACAAAAGAGTGTAAGACGATGTCGGAATCGGCCTCACGGAAAACCATTGGCTCGTTGAAAACAACCGGATCGACATTGACGGTGAGGTCAAGGTAGCTGCCGCCGGCATCCCGCACCAGTATATCATGTCTGAAAAACTGGAATGCATCGTTAAGCTCACCTGGAGGAAACTTTTTCTGGTCAAGCACGTCTTTAAAGCCTTCAAATTTACCCTGGGCAGCAAGCCTGTTGCCTGCCAGCTCCACCGCATCTAAATATTTCTTCCTTTGTTCCTCCAGGAAATCTATGATCATAAGTATTTTTTACCAGGCAATATCATGATAGTATACTTCACTAGAATCAACAGACATGTATACTATCTGAATATAATCCTTTCCTGAATGGCGATATTCATATTTAATACAGGAATCTCCCAATTGCTTGATTGCCCACCATTTCGGCGGATCTGAAGAGATTATGCTCTCATCTGCCGTCGACAACGCTGGATATTCCAAATCCATAGACCTTTTATCCATTTTAATCCTCGTATAATGTACCTGTGACAGTATTCTGGCGGCTTCTTTCGGGCAAGTTTTAAAATGTAACCATACGCAGCAATCATCCAGCGCTCTTGCATCCCTTGACTCAAGTACTTTTACACAATCCGTCGGCGGTTCTGCAAAAAAATCGACATAAATCTTTTTGCCCCCGCGGGAAGGCAAGGAACAAGAAGATAAAAGAACCACTACAATCAAAGAGTATTCCGGCAATTTTATCATGACCAAATATACTATGTGATAACACATGAATTTCAATATCATATTGTAAACTCCTGCGATATTGGCCGCAAATGAACTAAAAAAGCCCCAAAGCATCATTTTCTTATGTATATTCGTAAACGAAAAGTTTTGCCCATGAACTATTCCTCCGAATTAATTAAGGGAACCCTCAAGACGATTATTTTAAAGCTGCTGGCCGGCAATAAAAAAATGTATGGGTATGAGATCACCCAAAAAGTAAAGGAGATCACAAAAGACAAGATCCAGATAACGGAAGGGGCCCTGTATCCCACGCTCCATGCGCTGGAGGCGGACGGCCTGGTGACCACCGAAACGGAGTACATTGGCAAAAGGGTACGAAAATATTACAGCCTGAGCCCGGCGGGTAAAGCCACGGCAAAGGAGAAAGTAAAGGAAATGGCCTCCTTTATGCAAACCATGGCCCTGCTGCTGGACATTCAACCCAAAACAGCATAAATGTACTGCATCACCGACCAACAGATGGATTTCATCCTCGATGACCTCCGGTCGAAGGGCATCCTGCTCGAAGACCTGCAGCAAAACCTCCTGGATCATATCTGTGTCCTCATAGAGGAAAACCTTTCGACGGACGGGAATTTTGAACAATATTATTGTACGGTGATCAGGTCCTTCTATAAAAAAGAGCTTTCCGAGATCGAGGAGGAGACGCGCTTCCTGCTCACCCGCCCCAAATACCTCCTGCTGTTGAATAGAAATCAATTCTTCACACCTCTCTTCATTATTTTCCTTGGCCCTTATATCACCTGCGCTATACTCGACCTCACCGGCATCTGGCCCGGCGACGCATGGGTCTTCTTCACAGGCTGGCTGGCGCTGTATTCATTCCCAACGCTCATGGTCCTGTTATTGACGCCGGATAAATATGACCCTCTTATTCCCAGGAACGCCCGGATCATGCTGGGCGGCGCTCCCATTATCCGGATATTGCCAGCTTCCTGATCCATTAAAAAGTCCTATCTTTAGGCACTTTTCAGCGCATAATTTACGTTGGTAATGGTGGCAGTATATATAAATGACAAATTGTATGAGTGTCATTCACAATAAGGATTTAGGAACCAAACAAAAAGCGCTTGCCATCAATCTTGATCCCAAAATTTACGGCTCATTCGCAGAGATTGGCGCCGGGCAGGATGTTGCCGCCAATTTTTTCAAGGCGGGCGCCTCGTCAGGCACCATCGCTAAAACTATGTCGGCATATGACATGACCTTCTCCGACGCTATTTATGGCGCACAAAAAGGCCGGCGTTATGTCAGCGAGGCCCGTTTGATAGCGATGCTGGAAAAGGAATATGGACTGCTGATCGAGCGTCTCGCGGAAAATCGGGGCGATCAAACGACCTTTTTCGCGTTTTCCGATACCATGTCGGCCCTGAATTATCACAAGACAAATGAAGGGCATGGCTGGATGGGCATTCGTTTCCAGCTGGAGCCGGGCGGAGCATTCAATGACGTGGTGATCCATGTCAAATTATTGGATAACGACAATGTCCTGCAGCAGTCTGCCGTCGGCACCCTCGGCGTCAACCTCATCTACGCCTGCTTCTATTATCATACACATCCGAATATCTTATTGCTGTCGCTGATGGACAACCTTTCCAGGGATGCCATCCAGATCGACATGATCCGCTTCGAAGGTCCCGATTTCAGCAAAATAGACAACAGGCTCATGAGCCTTCACCTCGTAAAATATGGCTTTTCAGACGCTGCATTGTTCGGCCCGGATGGGAAGAATATGCAGCCTTCCGAAGTGTTGTATAAGAAACATATCGTGGTCGTGCGGGGTCGTTTCCGGCCCATCATCAATGTACACCTGGACATGTTGAGCACAGGCGTCAAACAATTTGTCCAGGAGCCGGATGTGGACAAGGACAATGTCGTAGTGATCACCGAGCTGACCCTACAGGCGCTGAAAGAAAGAGATGCCGACCCCACCGCCGAAATAGATGAAAAGGATTTCCTGGACAGGGTGGATATCCTATGCGCACTGGGACAGACCGTCCTGATCTCCGACTTCCACGAGTATTATAAGCTGGTGGCATACCTGTCGAAGATCACCAAACTGAAGATGGGCGTGGTCCTGGGCTATCCCAATCTCGAATACATCTTTTCCGAGGATCACTACCGGGATCTGCCTGGCGGGATCCTGGAATCTTTTGCCACCCTGTTCAGCCGCAAGGTCAAGCTGTTCATATATCCCACTTTACGCAACGGCATCATCTATAATTGCCTGCGGTTTAACCCTCCACTCCTGCTGGTGGACCTTTACCGCTACCTGATCGCCAACAACAAGATCGAAGACATCCGGCATTATAAGGAGTCTAACCTTCAGGTGGATACGGACAAGGTCCTGCAACTGATCAAGGAGGGTGCGGAAGGATGGGAAGAGTATGTGCCGCCAGAAGTGGCTACGATGATAAAGGAACGATGCCTCTTTGGATACGCCTGCGTCGTTAAGAAGTGATCTCTTTAAGCACATCCGTAAAATTGCTTTGCCCCCAATGTTCCGCATATCGGCCATCTTTGACGCGGATGATATCTATCACGTTGATCACCACCTGTTTGTTGCTTGGCGCTATGCCGAAGATCTCACCGGTATGCCTGGCCGTGATCTTTTTACGGGTGCATACCAGATCCCCTTCCGCCACCTGCTCCAGGATCTCCACCCGTAAGTCCGGAAAACCCTTCCTTAAAACCCCATTCAAAAAATGGGTAAAGCTTTCAGGCCCATTGGGCATTCCCGGCGGCGCGGCATGATTGATGACATCGGGCGCCAACAGCTCCCGGAAAGCATCCGGGTTTCCCTGTTCGAGGCATTCTTTATTGAACCGTAATACAACCTGCTTGTTTTGCTCTGTGGTAAGACTCATAAATTTTTTTTATTTATGAGTCAAAATTAGAAGATATGGGCAGGCCCGTATAGCGCTTATCAGCCAAAAACTGTTGCCAACCGATCAATGTTTCAATTCCCTGGGGCTTACCCCAAAATATTGCTTGAAAGATTGCGAAAAGCTGGAATGCGTCTCATATCCGAACTTATGATAGATATCGGCCGGCCGCTCGCCCCCCCGGACGATCATTTCCTTTGCTATTTCCATCCGCTGCTGCAGGAACCATTTGCCCGGCGCCATTCCATAAATAGCGATAAAACGCCTTTTAAAGGTGGACAGGCTGAGATTACAAATAAAAGCCAGCTCTTCCAGGCTGACACCAGTCATGACGTTCGTTTCCACCGCCTTCCTGATCTCCAGGTCTTCCAGGTCCCTGTTCTTTGACAGGGGAAAAGCCAGCAGCGCCGAAGGATATTTTTCCAGCAGGTACAACATCACCTCTTCAAATTTCAAGCGCTTCATTTCACCGGAGACTGGCAGGCCCGATTGCAGCAGAATCTGTAGCGATGCAATGTAACTATTGATAAAGCCATCCTTTTTAAATGCCAGGAAAGGTTCGACGCCTATTTCACCCTTTCTTCGAAGCCCTTCGATCCTTTCCTTAAACCGCAGGTGAAAATCCCCCAGGGCTTTGTTATCGAAAAAGATCAGGATGCTTTCCACGGTTACGCCTTGGGCCAGTTCCATCGTCACCATGCAATTGCCCATGGAAAGAAAATGGATCTCATCGCTGTTGATCCGGACGGTCTTATCTGCGAAATGCATCGTTTTTGTCCCGGATAACACCAGGCTGATGGCATTCCTGTGTAAGATGCATTTCCCCCTGAATGAATGCGCAGGGGCCTTGTAAGGATGGAAAATAATGTCATCCGCCATCAGCTGGTTGTCCGAAAATATATCCTGGGGCAAATGATGGATGTCCATACCGGAAGATAAGAAATAAAATAATGGATGAGAAGATCATTGATTACGGGTGTTTCATGTAAGGCATCCGCTGGTTGATGTAATACCCCCCTGCGCGCCCTCCCGCACAGGCAACGCATGCTCTTCTCCCGCCGTAATCCACTACACAAAAATCTAAAATTATTTTATGAGAACAAATGTTTTCCTGCTCGCGCTATGCATAGCTGGCGCCGCCTGCCACAAAAACAATAATGCCGGCTACCCATCTTCAGGTCCGGGGAACTATCAACAGACCAACCTTGTCGCGGACGTCGCCGGTTCCGGGGCCGCGATGACAGACCCCAGGCTCCTGAATGCATGGGGCATCGCGGTAAATCCCGTCGGGATCGTATGGATCGCCGCCAACCATTCAGGAACCACTACCGTCTATGACTCCACGGGGAAAACACTGCTGGGGCCCGTGGCAATCCCCTCCCATGGCGATCATTTCGGCGGCTCGCCCACCGGCATTGTCTTCAACGCCACTACTGACTTTGTCATCCCATGCAATCAGAAAACCGCTAAGTTCATCTTTGTCAATGAAGATGGTACTGTCTCCGCCTGGGGAGGGGGCGACTCCACTTTTACGGTCGCAGACAGGTCGGCGGACAATACGGTCTATAAGGGACTTGCACTGGCAAATGACGGTACCGGCAATTTCCTGTATGCCGCCGATTTCAGGGGGAAAAAGATCGATGTGTATGACAGATCCTTCACCTTCATCACCACAAAACCCTTTGTCGACCCCGACATCCCTGCCGGCTTTAGCCCTTTTAATATCCAGAACATCGGCGGCAAGCTGTATGTCACCTATGCCATGCTTAAAGGACCGGAGAATGAAGACGACCAGCCTGGCACTGGAAATGGATATATAGATATTTTCAATCCGGACGGATCCCTGTTAAAACGGTTTGCTTCCCGGGGTGCGCTCAATTCTCCCTGGGGACTGGCGCAGGCGCCTGCAGGTTCCGGGCTGCCCTTCCATTCTATCCTTGTCGGCAATTTCGGAGACGGCTGGATCAATGTATATGATTCCACCGGCTTCTACACCGGGGCATTGCAAAGCAATGGGCAGCCCGTGATCATCCCGGGACTTTGGGCCCTCGATTTTCCCTACAATGAAGCGCCTCTGTCCGACCCGGGTAAGCTTTATTTTACAGCAGGGCCCGGGGATGAAGAACATGGCTTGTTTGGGTTCCTTAAGATGAAATGACGAAAAAATAAGGCTTCCGCGGCCAAAAAACTATATTTTTGGACCCATAATTGCTATTTTCCGGCTATATCCTTTTGCTGGCCTATTGATTTCAAACTAATTTTTAAAATCCCGGCTCGGCTGGACAATAGCTATTGACCCTTGTTATTTAATTCCTTTGAATTCTTACTTTTTCTGCCCGTTGTTTTTACCCTTTATTGGTTCGTCTTTTCCCAATCCCTGCGGTGGCAGAATATCCTGATCCTCATCGCCAGCTATTTTTTCTATGGGTGGTGGAGCATCCCCTTCATGGGTTTATTGGCGCTCAGCACGCTCCTGGACTTTCTGTACGGCTTCCAGGTGGCGTCTCCCAACAGGAAAAGGGCAAAGCTTTTCCTATGGCTGAGCATCATTAATAATCTGGGCATTCTCGGGGTATTCAAATACTACAATTTCTTCGCCCATCAGTTCCAGGAGGGATTCGAATTGCTTGGCCTCCATACAAACCCGGTCCTGCTGAACGTTGCCTTGCCCATCGGGATCTCCTTCTATACCTTTCATGGCATGTCCTACGTCTTCGATATTTACCGGCAAAAACAAAAGCCAGTTTCCAATTTCGTCGACTACGCGGTCTTCGTATCCTTTTTCCCACTGCTGGTGGCAGGTCCGATCGAACGCGCCAATCATCTCCTGCCGCAAGTGCAAAAACCGCGTGCCTTTAATTATAGTCAGGCCCTGGATGGGTGCCGCCTCATGCTGTGGGGCATGTTCAAGAAGGTCGTCATTGCGGACAGCCTCGCAGAAACAGTGGATAAGATGTTCAACGGCTATCAGCATTATAATGGGCTGTCCCTGATCCTTGGCGCCGTGGCCTTCTCCTTTCAGATCTATGGCGACTTCAGCGGCTATTCCGACATCGCGCTCGGCACGGCCAAGCTGTTCGGGTTTGAGCTGTTAAGCAACTTCAGGTTCCCTTACTTTTCCCGCGATATCGCGGAGTTCTGGCGAAGATGGCATATCTCACTTTCCTCCTGGTTCAGGGACTATCTTTACATCCCGCTGGGAGGGTCCAAACAAGGCAAGGCAAAGGCAGTCCGGAATACATTTATCATTTTCATCGTCAGCGGCTTCTGGCACGGCGCCAGCTGGAATTTCATCGCCTGGGGATTTATCCACGCCGTGGGGTTCCTGCCTCTGCTGCTATTGGACCGTAACAGGAAGAACGTCACCGATGTCGTGGCCCAGAACAGGCGGTTGCCCGGAATAAGGGAGCTATGGCAAATGTGCGCCACCTTTACCTTTGTCACCCTGGCATGGATCTTTTTCCGTGCAGACACGATGAGCCTGGCTTTGAACTATTTGAAACACATAGGGCAAAGCATCATCAGCCAGCCGCATCAACTCTCCATGCTGGAAGGAAAATCAACCTTCACCTATATTATCCCCATCGTGCTGGGCGATTGGTGGCTGCGAAGAGATGAAAGAAAGTTGAGAATGGTACGCAGTCCCGTCATCCGGAAATTGCTGTATTGGGTGATGGCAATCCTCATCCTATCCAAATTCAGCTCTAATTCAAGCTTTATCTATTTCCAGTTTTAACTATCAGGCGTATGAAAAAGTTCCTTCGTAATTTTCTATATTTTCTGGTGCCGCTGCTCCTGCTGATGGTGATATGCCTGCTTTTGCCAAGCACGCCCCGCGCATCGAAGTCCCTGCTTTTTGCCGAGATCAAAAAGGATTCCCTCCTGCAGCATGTCGATTCCCCCCGTATTATTTTCGTAGGAGGTTCCAACCTGTCGTTCGGGCTCAATTCTGAAATGATAGAAGACTCTTTAAAGTTACACCCCATCAACACGGGCGTTCACTTCTCGCTTGGTCTGAAATATATGCTGGAAAACACCATCCAATACATAAAAAAAGGTGACCTGGTAGTCCTGATACCCGAATACGCCCATTTTAACAGGGACTATGATGCCGGCTCTGAAGAACTGTTCCGTTCCGTGGTGGAAGTAAATCCTTCGAAGCTAAAGCTGCTGGACACCCGCCAGCTTATGCATCTTATCCCCTATATGCCCAAATATGCTTTCTCGAAACTAATGACCTCCGAATACTATCATGTCGAGGAAAGCGATATTTACAGTGTCAACTCATTCAACCGGTACGGCGACGTCTATACTCACTGGAACCTTAAAAGGAGATTCTTCCTTACGGAAAAGAATGCCACCGGATACATCAACCCGGAGGTGGCGGACGGTATTAAAAAATTCGCCGCCGGGGTCCATGAAAGGAATGCCACCTTACTTGTCTCCTACCCTTGTCTCCAGGATATCTCCTTTCACCATATTGAACCGCTGATAAGAGAAGTGGAGAAATTATATCAAAGGGATAAATTCACCATCCTGGGGACGCCCGAAAGATACATGATGCCCGATTCTTTGATCTTCAATACCCCCTATCATCTCCTGAAGACAGGTGTCGATCACCGGACGAGCCTTCTGATCGATGACCTGAAAAATTACCACTATTGGCTGAACTGATACGCTTTCGCAAATTCCCGGGCAAACCCGGCAAAATCCCGCCCGCCGACCACCTCGAAGGTATTCTCCCGGTAATGCTTCTCCAATATCCCTTCCCTGATGGCAATCCCCATATCCACGATGTAATGCTGGGCCACGTCCCTGGAAAAGCCATTTTGCATCAGCCCTTCCAGCAACTGACCGTCTGAGAGCTCCACCCATTGCAGCTCCGGCCTGCCGATGGCCGTCCCCAATAAAGAAGCAGCTTCTTTCCCATTCCTGACGTCACTGACTATGTACCGCACATTCCTGCCTTTGAACGACAGCGTATGCAAAGCGTCAAAAGCCGCGTCGGTAATATCAGCCGGATGTGACATCGCCATGTTTATATCCCCGGCAAAATTATTTCCTATGATCCCCATGTGCTTTATCATGCCTATGCTTCCATAAAAATTAGAGTAAAACCCTCCCGGCCTGAGATGCAGTACATTGACAGCAGGCAATGCATCCAGCCAGACCTCAAGGTTCTGGTATTCCGTCAGCGGCGCCGCCCCGGCCAAGGGCGAACCGGAGCTGCTTAAGTTCACCACATAACGAATTCCCGCCTTCTCCACCGCCTCCGCATAATTCCGTCCGACATTGATCGTAAATTGCTTATAGTCAGGAGCGCCAAATGCCGGCGGCACCATCAGGTACACCGCATCGCTGCCTTCAAACGCCTTCTTCACAAAATCTCCGTCCTCTACCGATCCGATCCAGGGGATCGCCCCTAACGCTTCGATCTCCCCTTTCCTTTCCGCCTGGGAGCTGATGACCCTGACCTCGTGCCCGGCCGCTGCTAATTTTTCCGTAAGCGTCCTGCTGATGTTTCCTAAAGATCCCGTGACTGTTACTTTCATACTTTATTTGTTTTGATTGTTGCACAAATCTAAAGTAGTACTTACTTTTGTACAAGTACTTACCCTAAAGTATGTATACCATGGCATCGATTAAAGAAGCATCAACCATCCAGGAAAACAAGAGTCTTGCATTCGTCACCTGTCCTGTGACCTTTGTCATGGAAAAGATCGGCGGGTATTGGAAGCCGATCATCCTGTTCAATCTGTTATCGGGGCCCAAACGCTATAGCGAGCTGAAACGGTCGATCCCCACTATCACGGAAAAGGTTCTGATACAGCACCTGAAGCAGCTGGAGAGCGACCACCTGGTGGTGAGAAGATCAAAACCTGTGGTGCCTCCCTATGTCACTTATGAGCTATCCAGGTCGGGGAAGGCCTTAAGACCTGTCCTCTATGCCATGGCTGAATGGGCCGTTGCCAACAGCGGAAAATTTTCAAAGACATTTTCCAGGCAAATGAAGGACTTCCCAGCAGCGTAGTTACCTGTTAAAATACAGAGGCCGCGGGCCTCACATCGCTTGCTTCGAACGCTTTGCGATACTGCTCCCTAACGCGCGCAGCCTCACCGGCCCTGCCCTGCGCCGCCAAACTTTGGTAAAGGCCCAGCAGCGACCACCCATTGCCGGGATTTCTGTCCAGGTCCTGCCTGTAAACGTTTTCCGCTTCGCGGGCCTTTTTCATTTTCAGGAGATCTGCGCCTAAATATTCCCTTACAGGGAGCAGCCATTGCTGGGGTTCACGATAGATCAGCGAATCCTCCCCGGCAGCAGCCGTGTTAAAGGCGGCTACCGCGTCCTGCTGCCGCCCTTCCGCAAATAATATTTCCCCCCGAAGTATCCCGGCTGCGATGCGACCGCATTCCACCGGTCTATTGAAAGGCATGATACGAATGCCCAACAGACTGTCCTGCAGGTGGGCTTCCAGGCTATCCAGGTCAGCCTTTGCCGCCCGGAGGTTCTTCTGTCGTACATTGGCTATACCCCTTGCGAAATGGTCCAGCACCTGTGCATATTTCCAGTGCCGGTCGGGTGCGGCAGCCTGTAATATCTCATCCCACTTCCCCAATCTCACCCACGCCTGCACCGGAAGCATGTAGACCCACTGCGCATATGGGTCCTGTTCAAACGCCGGTTTGCTGGCCACTACCTTCTCCCGGGCGCGCTCATAAAGGGGGATCCCCTTGCGGTACATACCCGCATTCATAGCACAATAGGATTGTACGGCATAAATATGTATCACGTTATTTCTCCCCAGGCCGAGCATGGGGACCAGGGAATCTTCCGTGTTGTACACCGTATTCGCATCTTCATTGACTGTCACTCCTTTCAGGAACAGACCGTTTCGCTGATACATATGCGTAGCCATATGCACCATGTGGCCCACTCCGGGCATTTCAGTCCTCAGCGCTTCAGCACCTGCCAGCGCAAGGGAAGGTTTTGCGGAAGCTTCGGTGAGATGGATATAATAATGCAGGGCAGCCGGATGATGTGGATCATTCTTCAGGATCGACTCACATAATGCTATTAGCTCCGGCGTCCATTGTTTCGGCTTCCTGTCCGTCGTCCAGAAATCCCATTTATGCTCCAGCATCACGGCGTCTATGTACAATGCCTTTATGTCGTTGTCCTCCGGGTATGCCTGAACCAGGGCGGACAAGGCGCTTGCATATGCCCTGTCCAGCTGGGGGCGATCCGCATTGGTCGTATCGCTGGAATATCTTTTCTGTATGGCATCCATCAGCGCCTGCTCTTTTGCGGTTGCATTGGATCGATGTCTGTCCATAGCTGCCAGCGCGACAGGTACGCCTGCCTTCATCTTATAGGTATAGAGGTTAAAATAAGGCCCCATCGACAATGCCTGACCCCAATAGACCATGGCAGCGGAAGAATCGAATCGCGCGGCCTCTTTAAAGGAAGCCAGGGCTTCGCGTAAATGGTAGCTATAGTAGAAATTGATCCCCTGGTTGAAATAGAACTGCGCGCTGTCCGTACGCGTGGAGATCATATACACATGCTTGCCAAGACCAGGCAGGGGTGTAATGAACCTGCCGTTGACATCCGCCACCGGAAAGGCTGCCGGCGGTGCGCACCCCAGCGCGCCCTCAGCTGCCAGCGCAGCAGGCACATGAGACCTGGAATAGGATACAGTGTCTTTGCGCATGAATGCAACAATGAGGATGATCAGGAAGATGAAGGGGATGTATTTCATAAGTAAAAGTTGTCTGGCCAAAATCGTATAGAAGTTATTACTTATGTATGAAATGGCCAAAAATGACGGGAGGGTTGTTTTTTGAAGGATGAACAATGGGTAATTTATTGCTCAGGAGAATAACCCGCTCGCGCGTGATATTTACATAAACTGTTGGTTAACGGATATTTACCCCGATTTAGGTACTCATTCGTTCATGGCACTTGAATTTCTATATCCTGATCATGCAGTGTAGAAAACCCGCTTTGCTGAAATGGTCATTTTTATTATTATTGGTTGGTGTGCAGGGATTTGCATATGGTCAGGCAACCACTTCTGCCGACTCCCTCCGAGAGGATTCTTTACGAGCCTCGAGACCCCTGCCGGCAGATAATATCAATAAGCAATATGATTTTGGAGACCTGCTCCGGAATATTTTTCATCCCCAAAGAAAGGCCGATACTTTACATAAAGGATCGGGCATCACAGTAGTACCCAATATAGCCGCTAACCCCACCATCGGTGGTCAGCTGGGCATCAAGGCGGTAGCAGGCAGAAAACTGGGAAACGATCCCCATACGCTCTTTTCCACTGCGGCGACGTCAGCTTCCATCACCACGAAAGGGATCATCTATTTTTACTTCACGCACAATGTCTTCACCCCCGGCAACAAGTGGAACTTCCAGGGAAATCTCGTGGCCGCCAAAACAGTAACGCCTGATTTCGGCTTAGGCATCGGCAACAAATACACGGGGAAAAGCGCCCTGGATTCCGTGCTGGCGGATCCGACACACAAAGGGTATGCTATCCGCTCCTATTATTACAACTTCAGGGAAAAAGTCTATAAGAATGTGGCGAAAAACCTTTTCGTCGGGGCGGGAATGTCTTTCGAGTTCAGGACAAAAATTGACAACAAGGATACAACCGGGTATTCCACACCGTCCAGCATTTATAACCACCGGCACGGATTCCCGCAGGATCATTACTGGGCAAACGGGTTTCTTTTTAATGTGCAGTATATCACGCGCGACAACCCCAACCGGGCCTATCGGGGTATCTATTTCGATGCGGGTCTCCGGCTCAACCAGCAATGGATCGGAAGCACTAAGAATTCGATTCAAATAACCACCGATTTCAGAAAGTATTTCAGCCTCTCGACCTCCAGCCCGGAAACGGTGTTTGCAATCTGGAACTGGGGCTCATACCTTGTCACCGGCGCCATACCCTATCTCGAATTACCCGGTACGGGAAGAGACGGGACTTTCCGGAGCGGCAGAGGCTATACGTCTCAATATTTTAAAGGGACGCAATTCAATGATACCGAAGCGGAGCTCCGCTTTCCTATTCTTGCCAATAAGTTCCTCAGCGGCGTTGCCTTCGCCAATTTGCAAACTGGTAACGATGAGCACGGCACCAAAATATTCCAGGTATTCCAGCCGGGCTATGGCGCGGGTCTGCGGGTGCTGTTCAACAAATCTACGCGTACGAACCTGGCCCTGGACTATGCTTTTGGCAAATTTGGCAGGAAAGGGTTTTTCCTGAATTTGAACGAAACGTTCTGATTACAGAGCGCTTAAAAATACAGGCATATCTGTAGCAAAACAGGTGACAATCGCGTAAAAACGCCGGAAAGGACCACGCGCATATTGGACCATGTGAAGGAATGATCTATTTTTATGAAACATAGGATAAGGTTTAATGGTTAATGGTATGATTAGTGTACCCCGCTTCGGCGGGGTTTTTTTATGGAACGGAGATGGAATAGCTTATTTTATCGTGTATTTACAGATCGTTTCAAACAGTTCGTCCGGATTGAAAGGCTTGGACAAGTAATCCGTCATACCAAAGCCATAAATCTTTTCCTGAATATCAACAGAGGAAGAAGCCGTGAGGGCAATGATGGGAATGGCGGTGTTGAAATCGCGGATGCATTTGGAAGCCGTATAGCCGTCCATCACAGGCATTTGAAGGTCCATTAAAATAATATCATACTCGTTACTCCTGGCTTTTTCCACCGCTTTCAATCCATTGTCCGCTATTTCCACGACAGCTTCCCAGTTCTTCAGCATTTTTTCAGCGACGAAGACATTAAATTCCACGTCTTCTACCAGCAGGATCCTTATTCCGCTGAGATTACCCTTTCCTTTCTCAGGCTGCATGGTAATTTTCGCTGCATCCGCATCCGCTTTTTTAAAGCGCAGTAGAAAATAGAACTTCGACCCTTTGCCTGGCTCGCTTTCAACATGGATTTCGCTATGCTGCATATTCAGCAGCTTTTTGGTGATCGCCAGGCCCAGGCCCGAGCCGCCGAATTCCCGGGTGATCTCCGCGTTAGCCTGGGTAAACCGTTCAAAGATCAATTGCTGCTTGCCGGGCTCGATGCCGATGCCGCTATCCGTGACGGAGAAATAGACCTCCACCTGGTCCTCAAGGACCTGATTTAGCAACACCTCGATGACGATGGTCCCATTGGACGTAAACTTAATAGCGTTGGAGATCAGGTTATTTAGCACTTGCCCGAGCCGGACATCATCTCCTTTTATGAAGACCGGCAGGTCCTCATCTACTATTAGTTTCAGGATATTGCCCCTATCCTCCGCCCGTATACCATTGGCCGCTTTTATGCGGGATACCAGGCGCCGGATATCGATGTTTTTCTCGGAGAAAAGGATCTTTCCTTCGTCGATCTTGCCGAAATCCAGGACGTCATTGATGAGATTGAAAAGGTTATCCGCGGCAAACCCAAGCACCTGCAGGTTTTCTTCCTGTGAAGAAAGCTTCTCGTCTTCCGATAGCAGGTGAGCAATGCCGATGATGGCATTCAGAGGGGTCCTGATCTCATGGCTCATGACGGATAGGAAGTCTGCCTTGGCTCTTGCCGCCTGCTCTGCCACCTCTTTGGCCTGGATCAGCTCGACTTCGAGCGCTTTGGTTTTTTTTATTTGTTCTTCCAGGAAAGAAATGACGCTGATCATATCTGCGGTGCCCGACTCAGAAAAATGTATATCGTACTGCGGGTCTAAGGAGCGGATTGCATTCTTTAATTTAAAAATGGATTGAAGCTGAATATCATGCTGTTCCTGCAAATGCATGGTTACTTCCTGGTATTCCTTCTCACTGATGGAAAACGCATGATCCGATATTTTCTTATCGCGTTCAAAGCCGGCGTATGCGTTATTGACGACTTCCAGGAACTGCAGGATGGATTCATCTGCCAGCTGTTCTTCTGTCAGAAATTTTTTTATCTGCTTGTCCAGCAGTTTATGATAGAGTATGGAGATCATGCTATAATCAGTGCTTGAACGGTCGGTTTTACGATTCGGAGAACGTAGTAATAGTCATTGTCTGATTGTGCAGCTCGCAACGGGTATTCGGATTGAATGGCGAGATCTCACCATACGAATAGAACCCCGCCAGCAAAGTACGGTCTCCGAATATCTGTTTTACCGCCTGCACTTCTTCATCTGTCCTTTCCTGCAGGATCAGCTTACGGCCTACACAGCTGACCAGCAGCGCCAGTTCCGGAGAACTATTTTCCAGGGTATCGAACGAATTTCTGGCCGCCATTAACGATCCGTTTATCAACCGGTCGAAATTGGCCTTCATCAGCCTTATCTTACTGCCTTCGGGCATATTGCCGGCGAATAGCATGGATTTTTCCTGCTCATTGATGCTGAGAATGGTCCGGACCAGGTGGCTGGCGGAGTCCGGCTCCTTTATGGAAAGAGGAAATAGAAGAGCAGAGCCGGGTAACTCCTCCTTATAAGGTCCCAGGTATTCCTTGTAGAGGTCCAAAGCATTCTTACCGTCGATCTCGAATAAAATATTTTTGTCAGATCGGGTAATGGTCCTTTCAGGACCAAATTCATCCCAACCTCCAAAGGAGCCATGTCCGATCTTCAAGCTATCCCCATAAAATCCAACGGCTACGACATTCCCTTCTTCCGGAACCTCGTCAAGCCCGGCAAAGGTCCGGCTGAATCTGGCCCCATCTCCTGCCAATCCCCCGGTCACCGGAACACACTTCGGATTATTTTCAGAAAAACCCAATACCAGCTCGCTACCATTGATATGGGTCCCATCCGAAATGATAAAAACTGCAATCAGGTCGTCGGCCTCCCCCGTCAGTGCTTTCATGAGATCCACACCCATTGTATAGCTGGAACCGTGCCGCCTGATGTTGCTGACCTTGCACAGGATCCTCGTTCTCTCGAATTGGATCGCAGTGACCACAAGACTATTATCGTGTACGTTCTCCTGGAGAATTTCGCCGGCCGTCGAAGAAGACACTATAGCAGCACCAGGGAATAAGCCTCTGATATGGCTGAAAAGGCTGGCATCTGTCACCAGGGCCGGATCTCCGAAAGCCAAAACCAACTGGGCCTTCTGAGAATCGAACCCACCAGGGATCGATCCGGTTCGCCATCGGTCGCCAAAATATTGGGTCTGGGCTATTTTCATAGATAAAAATTTATATAAGAATATAAATATATTATCATAAATGCTAATAGACAGGCGCTTAAATATCTGAAAAATAAGGGGTATTACTTAGATATTTATAATGCATCCCGGAGAACTTTCAACGCCGCCTTGTCATTTGATCTCTTAATAGTGACCGTTTCGCATTGATTGAATTTTGCAAAAGCCCTGATGGCGTCACTGATCTTGAGGATCACTGGTCTGGTCAGCTTCACTGGCTCGAAGTGCAGATTGTGAATGGCTAATTCGTCTTTTTTTCGATCGGCCTTTGAATCCATCCTGGCAAAAAAAGTATCGCCGACCAGTACGGGCAACGAAAAGTATCCGTATTTCCGCTTGGCCTGGGGTACAAAGCATTCCACCTGGTAATCGAAGTCAAAAAAATCCCTTAACCGGTGCCGGAAGACATTCAATACGTCGAAGGGGGAAAGAATAAATGCATCATCGGACAGCTGGATCTTTTTGCTCTTATAACCGGGTAACATGTAAAGAGGAGCGGTTTTAAGGCCTTCGATCGCAACCTGGCAGATCTCGCCCTCCTCTACGAGCTTTTCCAACTCCTTTTTTACTAAATTATCCTTTACGTAACGGGCACGCCAGACCATCTCTTTTGCGTAAGCGATGCCCAGGGATCCCAACGAACGCCGGATAACATGCCGTGCAAATTCCTCATCGGTGGGCATGGTCCCATCGATGTCGGCCGGGATGACATTCCTGGGGAGATCATACAATTTCTGGAAGTCTTTTCTTCTCATCGTCATCAGCCTCCCGTCCAGGTGCAGTCTCTCCAGCGCCATCTTCGACGGTCGCCAATCCCACCATCCGGAGCTTGCTTCCACGCGATCATTCTCAAAATCCCTCGCCATGAGAGGTCCCTCCCGTGCAATCCTGTCTACCACTTTGTCCATCAGATTGATCTCTGCCTGCGTCAAGGGTTTTCTCCTGGATAGAAAGCCTGCTTTCACTGGCAATGAGAAGCGGAAGTCATGCATGGGAATGTATCCTGCGGCATAGGTCCAGAATTCAAAGATCCTGCCGTCTGCCTGAAGCTCGTCGAGCCATTCCAATTTATAGTCCGGCACCCGCGAGGCGATGGCGTGGTGATGGGCCCGCTCGACGACATAGTTTGTATCGACCTGAACGAAACCCAGGTGATCGATCAGCTTGTACACCGCTTCCCTACCTTTTCCAAACTGCGCTCGTTTTGATAATCCTGCCGCGTGAAGGATAATTTTCCGGGCTTGTGATGTGGTGAGGACAAGTCTGCTCATACAATAAATTAATAATATTTCACTGGTTGAACAATTTACAAATTTCCAAGAATATCCTGAGCATGATGCCTTCATTTGTGGGGTTCCGCCTTGTATTGGCTCCTTAGCTTTAGGAGCAACTTGTCTCAAAAAGAAACCATATTTTTATGAAAAAAGGACATGACCTCATTCAGCAAGACCATTTCTATCCGCTGGGCCGACATTGACCCCAATTTTCACCTGCGGCACAGCGTCTATTATGACTTTGGCGCCCAGCAGCGAATAGAGATCATAGAAAGCTTAGGACTTACCCTGAAATTGATGCAGGAGCAAAATTTTGGACCGATCTTATTTCGGGAGGAATGTGTTTTCAAAAAGGAGATCCGCTTATCCGACACGATAACTATCCATGCAAAGCTGGCCAAGCGGAATGCGGATGCCTCCCGGTGGACGATCCAACACGAGTTCGTATCCTCCGACAATAAAACCTGCGCTATATTGACCCTCGACGGCGCCTGGCTCGACACGAGGCAGCGAAAGCTGCTATCTCCCACACCCAAAATAGTGACGGATGTCTTTGACGCTTTTCCAACAACGGAGAACTTTTCGAATTAAGCTTTCTCAATCGATCAGCGGCTTGCCCGAGAGCGCCCGTCGGGCGAGGCGACGGAAATCCTCCTCGAACCCCAGGTATTTGACAGGCGACAATGCCGCCTTCAACTCGTCGATATTGGCAAAGTAAAACCCCGTGATGATCTTCTCCGCCTTTTGGTCCTTAACAAGGTAAACAACCTTATAGTCCCCGGATTTTGAGACGGCAAAGGTATCCAGGTAACCGTCAAAATCGTCAAAATCATATCGTTTGCTGCTTTGGGTCAGAAGATGCTTAAAAAGGATCGTTTTCGCGGCGGGATCGATGACAACACGAAAAGCGTATTTATAAAGGGTAAACACGATCACCCATGCAAGGAAACCAAAAATCGCCATGAATAGTAACGCCTGTGCGGGGGTGATACCTTTTCTTACCGGCCTCGCATTCCATAGGGCAATTTGTTGGCCCAACAAGCCTATCACCAGCAGTAGCAATAAGAAAAGGAAACCGCAGAAGATCAGCGAAAAAATGCCGTAAGGTTTGAATTTGGAGGTGATCTGGGAGTGCATACCACTAAGTTATGAAATTCAAATGTTAAGCTTTCACTGTGTCAAAGGGATGTTTTTCAAAGCTCAGAACATTCAGCTGCGGGCCCATGTGCCGGTGGCCTTATTAAGTATGTAAAATTACGTCAAGCAGGCATAAGAATTGCTATAGTGATATCCAATAACTAAAACTACAAATTAAACCTACCATGAAAAGTATGCCTGCCCGCCTTGGTTGGACGCTGTCTGCCTGTATGTCTATTTTTTCAGTGCTCATCGTCTTCATCGGATGCAAAAAGGAACCTCATCATCCGGATCCCGCTAAAGGGTCTCTGCAGAATCAATATGGGGAATGTCTTCCCAACACTGTCCATGGTATATGGTACAATGGTTTTCCGGCAGGGACAGACACAAATTATGTTAACATCAATGTCTATGTCACCAGTCCGGGGTCTTACCAGATCACCACTAACAAGCAGAACGGGGTGCAATTTGCCGCTTCGGGAATTTTCGCTGATACGGGTCTGAATACAGTGCGCCTGAAAGCGACAGGCAGCTTCATCAGCCCCGGGACTGTCATGTACCCCCTCACCTTCGATTCGTCCACGTGTCAATTGTATATCTATGTGCAGGATAGCGCTGGCCTTTCAATGGCGGACAATACCTGGCAGTTCACTGCACAAGGCCATGTTTACCGTGGCCCATGCCAGGCCTACGTTTACGGCATTCCGCAAATGCCGGATGTCGTCTCTTTTGAATTCACCGGACATATGGCGTCCGGCGACCCGGACACGGTTTTGACCATGGGCTTCGGTGCGTCGAACATTTATAATAATAATTTAGATACGGTGGCTTACCCGGCAGGCTTATACTTATATTCATATAAGACGGGAAAGTACATATATTCGATCGACGGCACCGCCACTAATACCAATACGCCCTTCTATATCCATATCAGAAGCAATACCATCCTGCTAACGCCTCGTTTTATGAACACCTTGATCGGTACCTTTGACGGAACAGTCCATGATTCGGCAGGCCACGATGTACTTATTACGAACGCCAAATTCAAAGCGGTGAATTAAGAAGTATTATATTGCGTTCAAAAAAAAGTGAATAAACCACTGGAACCCTCTCCGCAAGTATATGCCAGAATTGGCGGCCTGGCGTATCTGGTCATCATTGCGGCAGGCGTTATGGGAGAAATATTCATCAGAAGTAAAATTATTGTACCGGGCAATGCCCTGGCAACCAGCAACAATATTGCGGCTTCACCCGTACTTTGGCGCGTCGGTATATTTGGCGATCTGGTGATGCATGTGTTCGACCTGGTGGTAGGAATAGTTTACTATACGCTTTTAAAACGTGTAAACAAAGATCTCGCTTTGCTTTCACTTCTTTTCGGCCTGATCCAAACCGCTGTATTGGTAGCGAATAAGATGAATCTGGTGATGCCGCTGTTCCTGTTGGACAATGACAATTATTTAAAGGCATTCCACCCGCAGCAATTGCAGGCATTAAGTTATCTTTCAGTCAAAGCGCATGAATATGGCTTTGGGATCGGCCTCATATTTTTTGGTTTTGAATGCCTGATAGATGGATACCTGATCTTCAGATCTGAATTTTTACCCCGGGTCTTAGGCGTTATGATATTCATTGCCGGCCTATGCTATCTGACAAATAGTTTTTTGCTGATCTTCTCTCCCAGATTGGAAGGTTTACTATTTCCTGTTATGCTCGGCCCATTATCTTTTATAGCGGAATTTTCAATGTGTCTTTGGTTAATTATAAAAGGGGTGAATATGAAGAAATGGGAGGCGCGTTTACAACTGAAAAATAACACCCATTTATGACACCGCCACTTACTGTCGTTGATCTGCACCAGGAAATCCTGGACATCAACACCTACAAAAACGTTCCCCTTTCGCTGATAAACGACCACGTCGTAAGGCTCAGTGTAATGACGGAGCCGTTTTACTGGCACCATCACCCCAACAGTGATGAAACGTTCCTGGTCATAGAAGGAATCGTATGTATCGACCTGGAAGACCGCACGGTGGAATTAGCTCCCGGGCAATTGTTTACTATTCCGGCCAATGTCAGGCACCGTACCCGGCCCCGGGGTGATCGGTCTGTAAATATCACATTTGAGCTGGCGGCTATGGAAACAGTCAAATAAGAAGATATGCCCGTATCCCTTCAACGATGCTGCCTGGAAAGACCCCCAACAGACAGAGCAGCAACAGGAGCGCTGCCAGTGTAGCATAGGTAGCAGTATAAAAAAAGGGGTGTAGCGTTCTTTCCTTTATTTCCAAGTGAGGAGATCCCTCGAACAATACACTGATGACGCGAAGATAATAATACAACCCGATCACACTGGTGAGGACCAGGGTAATCACAGGCGGCCATAAATGAAGCCGGACCCCCGCCGTCAACACAAAGAATTTAGCCGGGAAACCCGCCGTCAGCGGAATACCGGCGAGAGAGAACAGGGCGACGGTCAATACCGCCGCCATCAGCGGGTCCTTCCGGAATAATCCCCGGTAGGTCGTCAGATCTTCCGCATCTCTCTGCCGCGTGGACAGTAAAGTAACCACTCCAAAGGCCGATAGTAATGTAATGCTGTAAGCAAGCAGATAGAAAAAAGCCGCCTCCACGCCGGCCCCGCCACCCGTCAGAAATGCCACCAGCAAATATCCAAAATGGGCGATGGAAGAATAAGCCAGCAGCCGTTTGATATTCTGTTGTCGCAGCGCCAGGACATTACCCACTATCATGGATGCTATTGCAAGGATGGAAAAAACGGTGCTGGCCTGCGGATAATGCTGCAGATCGATGGCCAGTGCAAACCGCACCAACACCGCAAACACGCCTATTTTCGAAACGGTGGCTATGAACAAGGTGACTGGCGTGGGCGCTCCCTGGTATACGTCGGCGGCCCAGAGATGGAAGGGCACGAGCGCCAGCTTAAATCCTATCGCTACGATCATAATGCCTGCGCCCATGATGACCAGGGGAGAGGTCGCCGGATGGCCGCTTATTTTTTGTGCAATGGCGGCGAACTCCATCGTTCCGGCATCCATATAGATCAATGCCATGCCAAACAGGAGAAAGGCAGATGAAAGGGCGGCCAGTACAAGGTATTTCATACCGGCTTCCACCGCATTATTCCGCGTCCGCAGGTAGCCGATAAGGGCATACAGGCTAACGCTCAATAACTCCACCCCGATGAACAGTGAAATAAAATGCCGGCTGATGGTCAGTATGGCGGCGCCTAATGTGGCAAGGAACAACAGGATGTAATATTCTTTCGGGTTCTCTTCCCGTTCTTCAAAATAAATATAGGACAACAGCCCGATGATCGACACGCAAAAAATGATCAGGCCGGTAAACAGCAGGGCAAATCCGTCTATCTGGAACAAGGGTAAAATGGCAATGGGCAGGCTCGATCTGACTTTCAGCAGGGCTGCAATCACCAGGCATAACAATAAAAACCCCACCACCTGGATCACGGTATGGCTGAGGCGGAACGCAATAAGCAGTATGATCACCATGGAACTGGCGGCCAGCAGGGTGTAAGGCAGCAGCGCATCGAATTGAATTTCGCTCATCTGACAGATTTTAATTATTACCGTGTCACCAGTTGCCGGACTGTCGTTCTTACCATATCTATCACGGGCTGTGGGTATAACCCCAATGCTATGATACCTATACTCATCGCCGCCAGAATAAGCAGCTCTCGCACACTGAGATCCTTCAATGGCAAATCAGCAGGTCCCAGGAAAACCTTCCGCACCATCCGTAATGAATACAAAGCTGACAAAACCAATCCAAAGCTGGCTATCACAGCGAGGGGTACGCTAGCTGAAAAAGTTCCCAGCAGGATCAAAAATTCTGCAATAAAATTCCCCAGCATGGGCAAACCCAGGGAAGCCATGGTAAACAACAGGGCCGCGCCGCCCATGACGGGCATGGACGTCCACAATCCTCCCATCTGCTCTATATCCCTGGTATGGAGCCTTTCTTTCAGCATTCCGGCCATCACGAACAAAGCTCCGGTGCTTATGCCATGCGTAAGTATCTGCATGACGGCGCCCTGCATGGCTATTTCGCTAAAAGAGAAAATACCCAGGAGCACAAATCCCATGTGACTTACCGAAGTATAGGCTATCAGCCGCTTGAGGTCAGTCTGCGCAAAGGCGAGCAGGGCGCCGTATACGATCGCTATCACTCCAGCCAGGATAGCCCACCAGGCAATGGCTGCCGACTCCCGGGGAAACAAGGGCAACACGAAACGGATGATGCCGTAAGCGCCGGTTTTTAGTAAGAGACCGGCCAGCAGCAAGCTACCTGCCGTCGGGGCTTCACTGTGGGCGTCGGGCAGCCAGCTATGGAAAGGCACCGCCGGTAATTTTATGGCAAAGGCGATCAGAAAGCCAGACAGGATCCATCGGGAGACCGAAGACGCAAGGGAAGTATGCAGCAGGCTGAAATAATCAAAAGTATAGGTCCCGGTTTGCCGGCCGTGTATGAAATAGAGCGCAAGAATTGCCAGTAGCATCAGCAATCCCCCGGCCTGGGTAAAAATGAAAAATTTATACGCGGCATAACGGCGCCTGGCGTCACCCCAGATGGAGATCAAAAAGAACATGGGCACGAGCATCACCTCCCAGAAGAAGTAGAACAGGAACAGGTCCATTGCGACGAACACGCCGCTGATGCCGGCCAGGGTCCATAACAGGTTGAAGTAAAAGAACCCCGTTCGCTCTTTGATCTCCTGCCAGGAGCAGAGCACCGCCAGGATCCCCAGGAAGAAGGTCAGTAGTAATAATACCAGGCCAAGCCCGTCCATCGCCACATGAAAGCCGATGCCGAATGACGGTATCCAGCCTGTCTGGAAATCGATGAACCAGGAAGAGCCGGAGGAAGCCGCGTCCCGGAAATGAAACCACCAATACCCGGCCAGGGAAAGATCCGCCCCCACTGCCAGCAGGGCGATCCATTTTGAAAGAACGGCATTCCACCTTGCAGCCATCCAGCTGAGGAGACCTCCAATCAGTAATGTCATTATCATTCCTGGCAGCATCATAAGACTAATTGTAAGGTGATAATGAAAAGGATGCCAATGAGCACACCGGCGATGTACCAGCGCAGCGAACCATTCTGGGTCGTCGACAGCAGGCGGTTGAATTTTACATTCACCTGCGCCAGGCCCTCGTATACCCGGTCGACCACATCCGTCTTGTTCACCCGGGTGATGAAGAGGAAAGGTTGTACGAACAGTGTATCATACAGCTGGTCGAATCCCCACCCACCGAGTAAGAAGTTCCGGGTCATTACTTTTCCCGGAGATCGTTGCCACCGGACCAGGATACTCTTTTCCCCGTGATAAAGCAGATAGCCGGTGTAGATACCCAATAAGGTCACTACGACAGCCGCCAGCTGGAAAATGCCTTCTGCCGGCAGCTGTTCTTTCAAAACAGGAGCCGGCAGGACCTTTTGAATAAGATCGGAGAACAGCGACAGGTGTAGCAGGTTGTGCGGCCATTCGATGCACCCGGCCACAACGGATAAGACGGCAAGAGTGGCCAACGGAATCGTCATCGCTTTCCCGGGAAGCTCCCTTACACGCGTCTTCATCTCTCCGCCGAAGACAACCAGCATCAGCCGGGTGCAATAAAATGCGGTGATGAATGCTCCTGCCAGCGACAGACCCCATAAGAAGGCATTGCCGTTGCGGCTGCTCCACGCATACCAAAGGATCGGATCCTTGCTGTAAAAACCTGCACTGACGAAAGGCAGGGCCGCGAGTGCGGCAGCTCCCGCCAGGAAGGTATAAAAGACCAGAGGCATCCTGGCTTTGAGTCCCCCCATCCTGAAAATATCCTGCTCATGGTGCAGGGCCTCTATCACGGCGCCTGCCGCGAGGAACAACAGCGCCTTGAAAAAAGCATGGGTAAAAAAATGAAAGATCGCCGCGCTCCAGGCGCCCAGACCCAATGCCAGGAACATGTACCCGATCTGGCTGATGGTGGAATAGGCCAGTATTCTTTTGATGTCTGTCTGGACCATCGCGCTGCAGCCTGCCATGAACAGCGTCACCCCGCCGACGAGGGCAGTGATCATCATCGCCGCCGGCGCAAGCTGGAACAGGGTGTGCATCCGCGCGATGAGATAGACCCCGGCTGTGACCATCGTCGCCGCATGTATCAATGCGCTGACGGGAGAAGGGCCGGCCATGGCGTCAGGCAACCAGGTCTGCAACGGCAGCTGTGCGGATTTTCCCATGCCGCCGGCCAGTAATAAAAGGGCAATGAGGGTTATATTGGGGGCGCCCTTTGTAAAATGTCCCGGGGCCTGTTCAAGAATAGCAGGTATGTTCAGGGTATGTAATGCTGAAAAGACGAGGAATAAGCCAATGAGCATTGCCGTGTCACCTATCCTTGTTACCAGGAAAGCTTTATTCGCGGCCTGGCAATTGGCAGGGGATTCATACCAGAATCCGATAAGCAGGTAACTGCACATGCCCACCCCTTCCCAGCCTAAATACAGGAGTACGAGGTTATCCGCCATCACCAATACCAGCATGGCGCCCACGAATAAATTCATACAGGCAAAAAACCGGGCGTAGTCGCGGTCCTGCCGCATATAACCAGTCGAGTAAATATGGATCAGCGCGCCCACAAAAGTGATGATGAAGATAAATACCAGCGACAGGGCATCCACGCTCAGGCTGACGGAGACGGACAGGTTGCCCGCAGTGAACCATTGCCATAATAACCACCTGTCAACGCCGGAGTCCGGGGAGCTCTGAAGGAAGTGAATGCCATATAGGACAGTGAGGATGGCCGCCAGGCTCACGGAGCCAGCGCCTATCCATGCAATGGCGATCCTGGGCAGGCGGCGGCCCGCCAGCGACAGGAGCAGGAAACCTAAAAAAGGCAGTGCAGCAATGGATGCAAGCATAGGTAATTATTAATTTTCATTAGGCCGATCTCTTAACTCCTCCAGATCCTCCACGTCCATCGTTTTATGCTGGTGGTAGATCTGCAGCACCAGCGCCAGTCCTACTGAAATTTCAGCGGCGGCCATCGCCAGGATGAACAGGAACATCACTTGTCCGTCCGGCTGATGCCATTGGGCCCCCGCGGCCACAAAAGCCAGGCCCGCTGCATTCAGCATCACTTCCACGGAAATGAGCATAAATATGATGTTCTTCCGGGTCAGCACACCTGTAAGTCCCAGCACAAAAAGCAGGGCAGCAACTACCAGGACGGTATGGGCGTTGAAGGAATGCATCATTTTTGTTTAATATCCTCCTCTTCCTGCAGGTAACGGTGCAGGTTCTTTTTTGTGTGTTTTCCGATGTGCGCGGCGCCTACGACTCCCGCCATGAGCAGGAATCCGGCCAGTTCTACGGCGATGATATATTCTCCGTATAAAGACAGCGATACGTTCCTGGGCGCTACCACCGACACCAGCATAGGGGCTTTACTTCCCCTTAGCAGCAGCAGCACCATTTCCACCAGCAACAGCAGCGTCAACAGGGATGGGATCAGCCATACCCGGGGCTGCAGCCATCTTTTTTCCTGCAGCGCAGTGTCCTTACCCAGGTTCAGCATCATGACCACAAAAATGAACAGCACGATAATGGCGCCGGCATAGATGATGATCTCCAAGACCGCTACGAAGGGAGCTCCCAGGGATAAAAAGATCATCGCCACCGCCAAAAAGGACACTACCAGGTAGAGTAAGGCATGCACCGGATGGAGGCGGGTCAGCGCCAGCATGGTGGCCGCTACGGCTACAAAGGTTGCTATATAGAAAAGTTCTGACATTTCATGGTAATAAGCTATGGATGTCCACCGGCGGATCTTCTTTTTCCCCTTCTCCTTTTGCCTTGACGCCCGCATCCAGGCCCGCCACTTTGTAATAGTTATATCCCGGATATTTCCCTTCGCTGTCGATGAGAAGATCCTCCTTCTCGAATACCAGGTTCTCCCTGGCGTATTCGCCCATCTCAAAATCCGGGATCAGCTGGATGGCATAGGTAGGACAGGCTTCCTCGCAATACCCGCAAAAAATACATCGCGAAAAATTGATGCGGAAAAATTCGGGATACCTGCGCCCCTTCTCATCCTCCGTGGCCTGCAGCGCAATGCAGTCCACCGGGCAGGCGGCGGCGCAGAGGTAGCAGCCAACACAGCGCTCCCCGCCATCGGGGTCTTTTGTCAATACGATACGTCCCCGCCAGCGAGGGGCCAGCCGGATCTTTTCTTCCGGGTACTGAATAGTGGCTTTCTTGTGAAACAAGTGTAAGAACACCAGCCACATGGTGCGCAGATGGGTTAACATAATTTACTTTTTTTTACCATTCACTTCCTTATCCACAAGGCAATAGCCCCTGTGATCAGCAGGTTGGCCAACACCAGGGGCAGCAGAACCTTCCACCCATATTCCATCAGCTGATCATAGCGGGGTCGTGGGAGAGAAGCGCGCAGTAAGATGAACAAACCAATGAACGCGACCGTCTTTACGATGAACCAAACCAGCGGCGGCAGGAATGCGGGTCCCAGCCATCCGCCGAAGAACAATGTCACCGTCATAGCCGAAATAAGCGTGATACCAAGGTATTCGCCGATGAAGAACATCCCGAACTTCATCCCGGAATATTCCGCATGATAGCCGGCGATCAGCTCACTTTCCGCCTCGGGAATATCGAACGGCAGGCGATGTGTTTCCGCGATCCCGGCAATAAAGAAGATGATAAAACCCAGCGGCTGGGTAACGATGAACCACCTATCCTTTTGTGCCGCGACGATCGCCCCCATATTGAAAGATCCCGTCAGCATGACCACCCCCATCAGGGACAGTCCCATAAAAACCTCGTAGGCGATCATTTGCGAGGCGCCGCGCAGCGCCCCCAGCAACGCATATTTATTATTGGACGCCCAGCCGCCCAGAACGATGCTGTATACGCCCAGGGAGGACATCGCCAGGAAGAACAACAGCCCAACGTTGAGATCCGCCACCACCACACTGGGCGCAAAGGGAATAATGACAAAGCTCATCAGCACGCTGCCTACCACGATGGCAGGTGCAGTGATGAACACCCATTTATCCGCAAACGGCGGGATCCAATCCTCCTTGAAGAACAGTTTGAGCGTATCTGCCAGCACGATCAAAATGCCCAGCGGTCCCGCACGATTGGGTCCCAGTCTGTCCTGCCACAGCGCAAGAAGCCGGCGTTCCACCCAAATGAGTCCCGCGGCGACATTGAGCAGAACGAACAATACGCCCAGGACGATCCATATATGTTGCATTATGGTCATGCGCTTATATTAACCCATGTTCCCCAATTCGATGCCGCCATTCCCGGCCATCCGGCCGGAGCCAATGCTACTCCGTTGCACAGTCCTTCCTGTATTTTCACCGGAAGCGAAACTTCTTCCTGGTCCATTCGCAGCCTGATAATTGTCCCTTCCACAACGCCCAGCTGTCGGGCGTCCCGGGGAGACAGGGCAACAACAGGCGCCGGCGTAAGCTCTCCGATAGCCCCGGCAGTACCGCTTAATTCCTCCGAACCAAAAACATGGTGCTGTGGCAGCAACATCCATTTTTGGTCCCTGACGGCAAAGGCGTCGGGAGGGTCCGTAAAAAGAACCCTATCGGCCCCGGCTTTTTGCTCAAACAGGCGGATGCCCGGATCGCCCCCTTTCAAAGCGCCACCGGGTTCCTGTTGGTATTTGTTGACGGATTGAACAGAATTCCAGCCTGGCGCCCAAAAAAAAGGGATCAAAGGAGAAGGTGGAATTCGCTGGTAGCCTTCCATCGTGAAGGTCATCGGGGAATCGCTATCCTGCCGCGGCTTAGGCTCACTCACGGAAAGGTTGGCCAGCATGGCCGTACGGCCACTGTAACGATGCGGCTCACGGGGGATCATCTCACCGTGTATACGAAAGTCAGGAGGGGGGGCGGCGCGGGAAATGCCGGCAAACTGGGGCAAGGCTGTCTCCAGTCTGGCCAGCACCTCATCCGGATGGCATTCATGACCGTTGCTTGCCGCTGTCAACGCGGTATGTAACTTCCACAACCACCACCAGCTCTCTTTGATATGTTGGTTGGCCGGTATGAACACCTGGTAAAAACGCTGCGCGCGTCCTTCGTTGTTAACGAGCGTCCCGTCTCCGTCGGCGAAAGTAGCAGCCGGCAGCAGCACCGTCGCTTTTTCCGTCGTTAGGTTGTTCAATGAATCCAGTACGATGATATTTTTAAACCGCCGGAAAAAATCATCCGCTTTTTTTGCCGGCAGGATCCGGTAGAGGTCATTCTCGAGGACGAGGACAGTAAGATCGTGTTCGAACGCAGTCCTTTCTATAGCCGCGTCAATGGATGGGGCGCGCATCATGGCCAGACCCATACTGTTACATTCTGGCAATACATAGGCTATTCCCACCTTTCTTTCAGTGGGATCCAACGCTGTGGCGATGGCATAAGCCGCTCTGATCAACGCTTCATTGTAACAGGAAGCGCCGCTGATGATGACAGGGCGCCTGGCTGTTCTCAACGCTTCGGCTATCGACGTCGCAGTACGCTGTATTTCTTCGCTGGCGGTGGGCACCGGCGGAACAGAAGGATCGAGCAGATGGGCAATGGCAAAACCCAGTCTGGCTATATCATCCGGTGCGGCATGCAGCGTGCAGGCGCTGATCTCATCCAGGGGAGAAGGCGCCACCGTGGTATTGGCCAGGAAACCTTTTTTCATCACTGCCTGGCGGATAGCGAGCGCCATGACGGGGGCCGTATTCCAGACGTCCTCCCCTACCACCAGCACCGCATCCGACCCCGCTATTTCTCCGAGAGACGAACAGTGCAGGGCGCCGGAGCCGAGAACGTCTACGATCCGTTTTTCCAGGTAGGCCAGCTCTTCGGTCACACCCTGGTAAAAATTTTCCTTTCCCACCAGCTGCATCAAGGCAAAGTTGCTCTCCACGGAAGCCCTCGGTGAACCGATCCCTATTAATTTTTGATGGGCCATGCGCATGGTAAGCGCCTCCATCAGCGTGACATCATCCACGGATTCTACCGCGCGGTGGCGCAGGAGGGGCTGGACGACCCTGTTCACGCTGTTGACGAAGGCATAGCCATACCGTCCCCGGTCGCATAAAAAATAACCGTTGACCTCGCCGTTGAACCGGTTGGTGATATTCCGGATGGTCCCATACCGTTCGCCTGCCGTCGTATTGCATCCCAGGCTGCAATGCTGACAGACGGAAGGCGCTGTCGTCAGGTCCCATTTACGGGTGTAGTGTTCTTTCAGCGTTTTGTCCGTGAACACGCCCGTTGGGCAAATCTCCGCCAGGTTGCCGCTGAACGGGCTTTGCAATACGCCCTCCTTCTCTCTTCCGAAGTAGACGTGATCATGTGCGGAAAACACATTCAGGTCGTTGCCGCCGGCATAGTCCCGGTAGAACCGCACGCACCGGTAGCATTGTATGCACCGGTTCATTTCATGGTGGATCAATGGTCCGAGGTATTGATTCAGGAACGTCCGTTTTTTATATTGGAAACGACGGTAATTGTGTCCTGTCATCACCGTCATGTCCTGCAGGTGGCAGTTGCCGCCTTCATCGCACACCGGGCAATCGTGGGGATGATTGGTCATCAGCCATTCTATGATCTGGCTCCGGAAAGCGGCGGCCTCTTCATCGGCGATGGAGACGAGCATTCCTTCTTTTACGATTTCCATGCAGCTCATCACCAGCTTTCCCCTGGTATCCTGTCCGTCTTTGAACACCTTGACGGCGCATTGCCGGCAGGCGCCCACGCTTCCCAAGGCCGGATGCCAGCAGAAATAAGGCAGGTCGAAACCCAAGCCCAGACAGGCCTCCAGCAGATTCCTGCCTGCTTTGACGGCATACGGTATCTTATCGATGTGGATCGTAGGCATACAGTATATTATTTAGTTCAATAGGGGCATTTTTTGTTTTTTATATGCCGCTGAAAATCTTCTCCGAAATATTTTAAGGCGCTTTGCAGCGGCTCCATGGCTCCAGGCGCCAGCGCGCAAAAGGTATTACCGGGTCCAAGCAACCGGGTATGCATATGCAGCAGTTGCATGTCTTCTTCCCTGCCCTCTCCCCGCTCTATGGACAGGAGTATCTTTTCCACCCAGGGCAGCCCTTCACGGCAGGGGGTACACCAGCCACAGCTTTCCTGTGCAAAAAAATGCTGCAGGTTATGGACAAATCCCACGGGGCAGGTGGCGTCATCCATCACGACCATCGTGCCTGTTCCCAAACGGCTGCCTGCCGCTGCTACGGATGTATAATCCATTTTTACATCCAGGTGATCTATTGTTAAAAAATCGGTGGAAGCGCCGCCCGGCAGCACGCCTTTCAGGGTGAAGCCATCCTTCATTCCGCCTGCATGTTCCTCCAGCAACTGCCGCAGGGTAACTCCCATCGGCAGCTCCCACGCGCCGGGCCTTTTCACTTTACCGCTTGCCCCATAGATCTTGGTGCCCCCGCTGTCTTCGCTATAGCTCAATCCTTTAAACCAGGCGGCGCCCTTATTTACAATATGCGGGATGCAGCACAACGTCTCCACATTGTTTACGATGGTAGGTTTACCAAACAATCCGCTCACCTGCGGAAAAGGTGGTTTCGCCCGGGGCGTGGCCCGTTTGCCTTCCAATGCGTTGAGCAGGGCGGTCTCTTCTCCACACATATACCTGCCCACACCCGTGTGCAGATGCATGTCCAGGTTATAACCGCTGCCCAGTATATTCCGGCCCAAATACCCGGCAGCATACGCCTCTTCCATGCTTTTGCGCAGCAGCTGCGCCGCCTGGCGGTAAGCCCAGCGGAGGAAGATATAGGAGACAGAAGCCTGGATAGCATAGGCCGACAGGATCATGCCCTCGATGAGCTGATGTGGATTGCCTTCCATCAATAGCCTGTCCTTAAATGTACCCGGCTCCATTTCGTCAGCATTGGCGATGAGATATTTCGGGCCGGGGGCATCGCGGCCCATGGGAACAAAGCTCCATTTCATGCCCGTGTTGAAACCTGCCCCTCCCCGCCCCTTCAGGTTACTGTCCCGTACCTGCTGTTGTACTTCTGCCGGCGACATGCCCCGCAGCACCTTGCGGACGGCGGCATACCCGCCCGTCATTTCATACCCTTTCAGGTCCAGCGGTGGACGACCAGGTTGAATATATTCAGTCAGCGGACGTTCCATACTCTTTTTTATTTTACTCACTTATATCCTGACAGCAGCACATCCAGCATCTCCACTTTTACATCCCTGAAGAGGTCCTCATCGATCATTAATGCCGGGGCATGATCACAGCAGCCCAGGCAGGCGTTGGGCAGGAGCGTAAAGCGGCCATCCGGGCTTGTTTCGCCGAACCGGATACCCACTTGCTGCTGCAGCGCGCCGTACAGCTTATCATAGCCCATTACATAACAGGAAATGCTGTCGCACAACAGGATCACGTGCCTGCCAACAGGTTTCCGGAAGATGAGGTTGTAGAAAGTGGCGACGCTGTCCACCTCGGCGGGACTTATTTCCAGGTAGGCGGCGATGGCTTCCACGCTCTCATCGCTAACCCATCGCCTGTGTCGCTGGATGATCTTCAATGCCTCGATGACCCCGGCCTTTTTATGAGGCAATTGGCTGATCTCATGATCTATTGCTTGCATTTCGGCTTCGGTCAGCATATTATCCTGCTTATAGATGATCATCTGTCAATATCCGCCAGCACAAAATCCACGCTCCCCAATATGGAGAGCAGGTCGGCAACCGTGTATCCCCTACTGATATACGGTACCATCTGCATATGCGGAAAGGATGGCGTCCGTATCCTTACCCGGTAGGCTGCCGTATTGCCATCGCTGACCAGGTAATAGCTATTTGCACCCTTTGTCGCTTCGATACAGCTCATCGCTTCACCGGCAGGGATCACGGGCCCCCAGCTCACGCTCAGAAAATGGGTGATCAGCGTTTCTATGTCCTGCATAGTGTATTTCTTGATCGGCGGGGTGGTGAGGGGATGATCCGCCTTGTAATTCCCTTCCGGCATATTGTTGAGACATTGCTCCACGATCCGCAGGCTTTGCCACATTTCTTCCACCCTTACTACGGCACGGTCGAAACAATCGCCGTGCTGTGCGATAGGGATGTCAAAGTCGAATCGCTCATACCCGGAATAAGGACGTCTCTTCCGGAAGTCCCATTCCAATCCGCAGGCCCGCAAGCCAGGCCCGGTGACACCCCATTCAATGGCCTCCTCCAGGGTGTAGATGCCAATGCCCTTCGTACGCGCCTTGAACAGGCTGTTGCGCAGGACCATATTCTTATATTCCCGTAATTTTTCAGGAAAGTAATCGACAAAACTCCGTACCAATCCATCCCAGCCGCGCGGAAGATCCTGCGCCACGCCGCCAATGCGAAACCAGTTAGGGTGCATCCTGCCGCCGCAAATGGATTCGATGATATCGAAGATCTTTTCCCGGTCGGTAAACATGTAAAACACGGGCGACAGCTGGCCCAGGTCCTGCGCGAAGGTGCCCAACCATACCAGGTGGCTGGCTATCCGGAATAGTTCGCACAACATCACTCTGATCACTTTCACCCTATCGGGCACGTCGATGCCCGCCAGCTTTTCCACCGCCAGCAGGTAGGCCAGGTTATTCATCACTCCGCCTAAATAATCCACCCGGTCCGTATAGGGAATGTAAGTATGCCAGCTCTGCCGCTCGCCCATCTTTTCGGCGCCCCGGTGATGAAAGCCGATCTCGGGTACGGCATCGACAATGTCTTCCCCGTCCAGCTGCAGGATGATCCGCAGCACTCCATGTGTGCCTGGATGCTGGGGACCGATGTTCAGGAACATGAAGTCCGAGTCCTCTCCTTCCCGTTGCAGGCCCCATTCCTCTGGTTTGAACCGCAGTGCTTCCTGTTCCCGGTCCTGTTTTTCATCCCATAATTCAAAAGGGCCCATTTCCGTTGCTCTCGCGGGGTGCTCCTTCCGGAGCGGGTGCCCCCGCCAGGTGAGCGGCATCAGGATACGCTGGAGGTGAGGGTGCCCTTCGAAGCGGATGCCGAACATGTCATATACCTCCCGTTCATACCAGTTGGCATTCTTAAATACAGCGGTGAGCGATGGAAGGGAGGGGAACTCTCCCAGCAACGGCACTTTCAGCCGGATGAACGCATTCCTGCCGAAGGAAAAGAGATGATATACCACGGTGAAATCAACTGCGGGCATATCGTTTTTGTGGGTCCTGTCGCGTTCGTCAATCGCGCACAGGTCGTAAAGGAGTGAATAAGGCTGGCGGATCTCTGACTTCAGCTGCCGGATCACCTGCAGGCACACTTCTGCCGGCACCCATAAAGTGAGCAGATCATCAACAGTGCGTTGCTGGCGGATGGCGGTTTCGCCGAAGTTACGTTGCAGATGCTCAAGTATGTTGCTGGCGTCCTGCATATCTTTGGATCCACTTGATTAGACTTCATCCACTCCGCGGAAGCTCACCATATTCCTCCTCTCCTCTCTTTTGGCCACCTTCATGGAAGTAAGATGTGGCTTAATGACCCCCTGTTCGCCGATGGTCCAGCTCAGCGGACGTGCTTCTTTTCCCACTGCCGCACCCAGCAGTACCAGTCCCTGCATGAATGCATCGGGTCTCGGCGGACAGCCGGGTACATATACGTCTACAGGCAGGAATTTATCCACGCCCTGCACCACGCTGTAGATATCGTACATACCGCCGCTGTTGGCGCAGCTGCCCATGGAGATCACCCAGCGGGGTTCCATCATTTGTTCATGCAGCCGTTTGATAATGGGTACCATCTTTATAAAAACGGTTCCGGCGATGACCATCACATCTGCCTCGCGCGGGGTGCCGCGGATCACTTCAGCTCCAAACCGGGCCACATCATATTTGCTGGTAATACTGGTAGCCATTTCCACAAAACAGCAGCTTAACCCGAAATGGAAAGGCCACATGGAGTTCTTTCGGCCCCATGCCACGAGGCGCTGCACGGAGGTAAGCATAATACTTCTACTAACGGCTTCTTCCATGCTGCCCGTGCCGGATAAGCGCCCGGTGGGATCGTTTGTTTTGTTTAACCACCAATTCATCTGTTCATTTATTTTGGAGTTGCTTCATCATATGGACCTTCAATATCTTTTTAGCGTTTGCGCCAATGTTCAAAGCGCCGATGCCCCATTCGTACACCAATACAACGGTCAGTTGCCCAATGAACACGGCTACACCTATATATCCCCGCCAGCCCAGTTCGTAGAATCCGAGGGCCCATAACATGATAAATACGGCTTCCACGTCAAAAACTACGAACAACATAGCCACTAAATAAAATTGTGCTGAAAAACGTATTCGTGCAGATCCGGTCTGTTCTATCCCTCCTTCATAAGGTTTACCGGTGGCCCTGTCCCGATGATGCTGTCCGAGGATATATGATAAGGTGAGAATGACCACCAGTAATATGCTTACCAGGCCTGCGTATAATAGCAGGGGCCATAAGGGGATACTATCGGTGTTGTTACCAGGCATACAACAACTGTTTCATTGATGAGCAATGCATCAACGTATTATCATCCAACTCCTGACACCAGCCCTGCGTGTAAATGTTCAGCTGACGATGTAATGTTCAAGGTGCTCGATAATGAAATCCTTCTGATTAATGATATATTTGACTATATCACCAATGGAAACAATACCGACCAATTCATCGTTGTCCATTACAGGCAGATGGCGGATGAATTTTTTGGTCATCAGCTGCATGCATTCTTCAATCTTGGTGTCTGGAGTGACAAACGTGGGGCTTTCGGTCATAATGTCCTGCACCATCGTTTCTTTGGACGAGCGACCTTTTAAGATCACTTTACGGGCATAGTCCCTTTCGGTGAAAATGCCATCCAGCTTCCCGCATTTTTCCAACACGACGAGGGCGCCGAGGTTCTTGTTTTCCAAAGTTTCAAGTGCTTCATACACAGAGGTTTCCGGACATACTGTATATACCAAATTCCCCTTGATCTGTAGTATATCACGAACAGTATCCATGGCAAGACGTTTGAAAAATAATCCTACTGTTAAGTTAACTTATTTTTCATTACAAAAAAAGATTATATATCAACAGGGTTATGGCCTGCAGGGTCCTCCTCTAATGGGGAACGCTCCCCGGGAAAAATCCCCCGGGGAGCGTTGCACCAGTCTGAAACAGCTTTTATAGTTTCAGCAATTTTATCACTTCAACCTTGCTACCCATTTGGGCCCTGACCATATAGATCCCGGGGGTAAGCGCCGCGGCAGCTATGTTCACCTGGCTTCTCTGTCCTGTCTTCGACAGTACTTGAGTCAGACTGACCTGACCGGCAATGTTTACCACCTGAATATTCATCATTCCAGTGAAATCGTTGTTGATATCCACCGTGAAGTGATCCCTTACGGGGTTCGGATAAATGCTCACGGTGGACAGGCTGACGGGCGCCGGTGTCGATTCGATGGTGGACAGTCCAAGACTGCTGCCATTATTTTCGGTGGAAGTGGAAGCAACCACGGTAGTGCTTGCGTCAAACGACATCCAGTTGATATTCCACCCGACTGCGCTGGTAGACACCAGCCGTATTGTCTGGGCTCCGGCGGGTAAAGTTATTTGGGTGCTGATCGTGGCCCAGGACTGGTAACCGCCTGTTGGCTTGATCAGTTTAATGCTTGCCAGGGTACGGCCGGTAGCGCTTCTCAGTACAAAGGTGGCATTGGGGTTCAGCGTGGCTACGCGGAAACTGACCTTGTACGTCCCGGCGACAGTTACATTTACTTTATAGTCCATCCAGTCCGCGCTGTCGATGGAAGATACATCCTGGACACCGCTGAGGTCGGAAGTGATCTCTTTCATCACGGCAGTGCTGGAATCGTAATTTTCTGCTTCGAATTTCCCGGGTATCTGTTTTACTGTGGCGGTGCTTACCGTATACTGGGGAGCCGTTATGACAACGGTATCGTTAGCGCTTTGCGTTCCTTTGTTGGCATCCACGGTCGACAGATTGAATACATAAGTACCCGGGGTCAGGCCGTTGACGACGGTGGTGGCTGCATTAGGCGTGGCAATGACCGCGTCCGGCCCACTGACCTTGGTCCACTGGTAGGATACGATGTCGAATCCAACCTTATCGATGCCGTTTGCAGCAACAGCTGTGCTCTTTACAAGCTGGGGTCCCTTCGCAGAACCGGATAAAGTGACCGTGGTCGCTGCCACCGATACTTTCGGACCCGCATTGATAGAAGGCGCCGTGAAATTATACGTCTGCGTTTTCACCGTCATCGGATGCACCATGGTAGGCACCAGCACATCCATGGCATTCGGAGAATATTGTTCCTGCAAGTTCTTAAAACCATTGCCCAGTACCATGGCTTTATTCCTGCCCCAAGAGTAGATAGAATCGTTTTCATCCTGCGCATATTTGTAAAAACAGAAGAAATTGTTTGAATACAGTTTTTTCCATTTGATGCCTTTTCCTATCTCTACAGGCACCGTGACAGCATTTTCTCCATCGCCAAAATCCCATCCATAGCCCGGGAAAGTGGCATAGGTGTACCTGTTGACAATCTCTTCGCCATTTCCTACTTCACCCTGTGCGTTGAAGCCCATGCCGAACAGCCTGCTTAAGCTATCAATGTAGTGAATCGTGTTCCAGTTGGAAGAGATCTCTTTGATGGGAGCCGTCATTTTCCACAATGACCTGACGCAGGTAGGTTGGCTGAAAGGAGCCGAGCCGCCCCAGTTGCCATAGTTTGTTCCCCAGATATAGGGGTATCCCATCGTCTGAGAACCTGTTGCATCCGGAACGATGCAACCGCCATAGTTAGCATGGGATCCGAAAATATCGATCGCAGGACGGGGTATTGTTTTTAATACAGGCGTCAAGGATCCTGCTCTGGTCCATTCGTAGACCTGGCCTGCGGTGGTCAGCAAGATGATGCGCTGGCTTCCTGCATCTACTTTCCTGCAGATCATGCCGGCAGGGGAAAGCTGGATGGGCCGCATTTTCACACTTCCGGTGGTATGGAATAAATGGAACGTATCATCGCCCATGTACCAAAGTGATCCGTCTTTCCTGATGGTAAGGGTGGTGCTGGCGTAGGCATAGATAGAAACATTGCCGTCAAAAGGCAGGCCCGAGGTATCCGTATCGGTGCGGTCCATGTTAGTGGTGTAGTCTATCCGGCTGCTCCATACATAACCCTGATCATCCAGTACCCTGAATACGTTGAATCCCGCGGCACCCTCAACGATCTTCCTTCCTGTTGCGATGGGATAAGATACTACCGTAGGCGTCATGTTACATACGCCATAGAGCTTTCCATCGGACATGATATAACCAGCCCGGTATTCGCAGGTGAGCACTTTTACGATGCGAAGACCTGCCGACGTCACGGTCGTGTCGACCACGGGCGAGGTTACGACGGCAGCATTCACAATGACCGTAACATCCGAGGTAGCTTTGCTTCCCAGGTTATCGGTGGCCGTCAGCCTGAAAACATACGTTCCTGCAACCAGTCCGGAGACGGCAGTTGCTGCGGTGGAGGGAGATACGATCGTTGCACTGCCTCCGCTGACCTTCGTCCAGGCGTAGGCGGCAATCGTGCCGTCTGCATCGGTGGCGCTGCCAGACAGGTTTACCTGGCTCACGGGCAGCGTAATGGTCTGCCCTGCACCGGCATTGGCAACAGGCGCCTGGTTAGGAGCGGGCGTAGGGGTAGATACAGGGGCGGATCCAACGATGGAAGTATCACCCTGCCTGAGCATCCATTGAAAAAGGGAGCCCGTCTTATAGGTTCCTGCTGAATTGGCCGATGGACCCGTGGTTATATATTGACCTAAAGGCGCGAACGGCTGCCAGTTCCTGGCATTAGGATCATACACCGAATTCCAGCAGCAATGCGCGTTGGTTCCGGAAGACAGGTTGTTCCATGCGAAATAAGCCGATCCCGCTACAGAATCATTCATTGCTTTCGCGGCCACCGGAGGATTGATGCTCTGGGCATCTCCCGGGTTTACCGTAGCGAATAATTTACCTTTATATTTCTTCGCCCAACGGCCCATCAAATTAAAACTGCCGGTGGCTGTAGCCGCTCCCGAAAGAAGCGCCAGGCTCGTGACATTTTTCATTCCTGCCTCATCTCCCGGCGTCGCCTCGTAGGTGATCATGCCCGACCAGGTAAAAGCGCCCTGTGAAAGCCCGGCAAGGTGAACCCCGTTTCGTTTGATGTGATAGGTCTTCAACAGGTAGTTCAGAACGGCCAGGTTCCAGTTGGGATATGGCTGCTTCTGATCACAAATAAGGGTGATCAATATAGGATAGTGTTTCCCGTTGCCCAGATCAACCGAACCGTCCCAGCCATTCTTCAGCCAGAAATGAGGGCCATAAACGCGTGTTTTGGAAGGGTCCGTCCCCATCTCCCCAACGCCGGGCATGGTAATGAATGCGGGACGGGATGCGGTATCGGGATGACCCGTAGTGAACATATTGGCCGGCCGCGAAATAGTGAGCCGGTATACCACGGTATGCCATGGATCCAGTTGGAGGTTATAGACCGTATCATACGTGATGAAATCGTGTGTCTCATTCGAAGTAGAAGTAAACTGTGTTTTTGCCTGAAAGAAGAGGAATATCAGGACGAGTGTGGGTAGAATGGTTTTCATTAGAGTGGATTTTGAATTTGAAATTTGTACTACAAAGAAACGCAGCATTGTTGTTCATCTGCTGAATTCAAATCCATCTTTAAACCATTTATGTGACATCTTACGGGGAATGGTAGGAGCATACACGTAAAATCCGGTGAGACCAGATTATCAATTCTTTATCAAGGTAAAACCAGTAGGTAGGAACCTTATATTTTACTGCTTCACTATTTACTGCAAGGCGGGGAACCTGCTTATAGAAACGTACATTGGCATGACTTAGGCTAATCGAAGTTGATCATCTGTCAACTTTATGGGTTTGATCCTTATTCGATCCTTCGTTATTGTCACCCTTATATACAAAGACGAGGTTATGGTAAAAATGCATCGATATAATTTTCCTGTCAAAATAAGTAGGTTCGTATCCGGGTAAGAGCAGCTCCTCGTAATTCAGGCAGTCAGTTGTCTTTTTTAAATAATTCAAAATGGTGTTGGGATTGTCCAGCTTTTTGCTGTCTCCTCCGAAATCCGGCCAATAGGAGGTTTGCGTGTCTTCAACAACATAGATGCCGCCGTCCTTCAATAAGGGGAACAGGATCTTAAATGTTTCGATCATATGTTCGTTGATATGACTGCCGTCGTCAATTATTATGTCAGGGTTCCCGATTTGTTTTATAACGTCCAGAAGGAATTCTTTGTCAACCTGGCTGCCTTTAAAAATTTTGATCCGTTTTTCCTCCAGGGAGGATTTGTCAAAAATATCTACCGCATTTATGCTACCATAGGGAAAATACTTCTTCCACATCCGCAGAGAATTTCCCCCGGCCTTTGGATCCTCGTGCCCCCCCACGCCTATTTCCAGTAAAACAATCTTTTTGTTTCTGAACGGGCTAAAATGATCATTATAATGAGGTGTGTAGAAATGCAACCCCCATTTATCTGTTCTATATATTTTTGCCAATTCATTTAAATTGCCTCTTTTCCCGAACGAGCGCACATTTTTTGCCAGGCTGTTAAGGCTCCTCATCTGCTTTTCAGTAAGCTTTTTTTTCATGTATTCTCTTAATGGCATATGCATCCTTGTTTTAAGGGTGAACCTATTGCCCTCGCGGTTCAATTTTCGTACCAGATGTACAGGTTATTAAAGTAGGCATCAAAATTGCTGGAATCATCCCCGGAAAAGGAGATATAGTGCGCTGCAAAACCAGTATGGGGAATGTTTTCCCGGCAGCCTCCAGGGCGCCTGGTATGATGGGGCGCTCCGGGAGTGCTCAATCCGGTGAGGAGTCTCCCGGATAATCGGATCCAGAACGCAGGCGGCTGGCCTCTTCCGATGGAAAGTCCGCGGGAACCGGGTAGGTTACTTTTCCCGTTGCCAGCCATTCCGTTGCACGGATCAGTGTTGTCTGAAAACCAATGCATCTGTAGCTGACAGGATATATATCCCCCTTCCACAAGTGCACCATGCTGGAGACATAGACATTCCCCTTCCCGTATTTTACTACCCATTCGACGGGCCATATCTTGCCGGTGACGCTGTCGGCGGCTACGGACAGGATAGTAAGATTCTCTGCCGGCCCGCGTGCATACCTGTACAGCTCCATTGAAGCCGTTTTCCATTTTTCCGGGTAACCTTCATTAATGGGGTGACGGTTCAAAATACGAATGACGGCATCGAACCTGGCCCCGTGATTGGTAGCCTCTCCCTGTCCGGGCGGTATCCGGACGATGTGATCGTTGGAATCGACCTGTAATGCAAATCCCGTGTCCTTTGGGCGCCAGCCCAGGCCGATCATTTTATTATATTCTTTCCAGCGGGGGAAGGCGTTATTGGCAGAATGAAGCACGTATAATCCTCTCCCCGAGCTGACGTATTTTTCCAGACGCTGTTGTATACTTGCCGGCCATTGCAGTGCCGAATCCTGGATGTTGTTGGTATTTTGAATGACGACAGCAAACTTTTCGAATTCCGGGTTCCATGTGGTCCAGCCCGGATCGTTGGCTGTACCCGGCGCGGTGGAAACCGTGACGTGAAAACGGCCTGTTCTTTCAAGAATATTTTTCACCATCAGACTGGTCTGTTTCCAATCATGGTTGCTGAACCCGTCTACGATAAGCACATTGATCAACGGGTCTTTGCGCGGCTCTTTTTTAATGTAGCCGTCCAGCAATCTTCGCCATGCCGGTTCGTCCGGCTCATCCGCATTATAGTTTAAAATATGGCCTTCAGGATCCGCGATCAGGTATTTTCCAACCCACAATACCTTGCAGAATATGGCAAACAAGCCTGTGAATGCACTTGAATCGATCAATTGAGGACCTTTAGGATGGTATTTTCCGACAGCCTGCTTCCAGGTTTCGACATTTCTATCTAATGAGACAGAAATGAATTGAATGATATTCGGATCATATTGCTTTAGTAAACTATTCCACATCGGCATATCGGCAACGCAGCCTTTACACCAGCTGGTCCAAACATGCACCAGCAGATATTTACCTTTGAACTTGTTAAGATCCACCAATTTCCCGGACATATCCCTGAGACTGAGATCATGTATGGACCTGATACTGGCAAGGCGTTTGGTAAACCCTTCGCCCATCAAAGGGTTTTTGTTCCTGAATCCCTGATCATCTGTCAACGGATATACGTATTTTAATACCTCATAGCCTACCGAGCTGTTTTTTACGCTATCGGCAAACGCTGTATATAGCAGCTTCACCGAATCTATCGGAATTCTCCTGCGATTGAACCACAAAAGATAACCGCTCAAATAGGATTCGGGATGCTGCGCCACGTAACCCAGATCAAGTTTCGCGCGAATTGCCCTGATAGAATCACACTGCCGGTGAAGGGAGTCGATTCGATCTGTAAAGAGAGACTGACCGGCCTGTCTTTCAAGCTTTCGCAAGGAGGCGGAGGTTGCCATTCGTTGGGCATCTGCTTCCGTGAGCGAAGAGATGAAGCTATCCCACTTTTCCTTTTCGTTCTGGGCATGCGAGCCGGTGGAGGTTGTCTTCCTTACACCATCCATTTTGTAGATATGCATTATGCCAGGCTCAATTATGCACCGGATGACGCTTTGATCGTCAAAATCATGGTTCTGCTGGTTTGTCCAGATCATACCCTGGCAGGCGCTGCCGACATTGCCGGAAAAAGTAAACTGGCCGTGATCGAGCGAAGTGGTATCGCTCAGGTATTCTTTTGCACCATTCATATACCACAGGACAACTGATCCCGTGTCCCTTCCACTAATGTGGCCAAAAATCTGAAAGTCTGTCTTATCTGCCTTCTTTTGGGCCTCACATTCCAACATAAGGCAAGCTAAACATAAGAATAAAAATATGCGCATATAAGTAGTGTGATGCAAACAAGGCAATTTTCCATAACCCAAAATTAGTAAACCTGCGAATAATATGACACGCATTGCGCCAGAAGGTTGAAGGCGGAGTAACAGTAACGCTTCCTTTTGCATTATCAACACCGAAATTTGAAATTGGTTTGAATATTTATTTTATTTTCCATCCTTTACAGGGATATGAATTCTGTTTATTTTGTATCGCTAAAAGGAGAAAAATATGGACACCTATGCACTTAGTTTTCAGGAGATCGACAGGACAATGAAGATGACTGCAGGAGGCAAGGGCGCTCATCTGGGCGAACTCTCCCATATAACAGGGATACGGGTGCCGGAGGGTTTTTGCATTACTACCGAAGCGTACAAAAAACTCACTGAAAATAATCGCGAGCTCGACCGTCTGCTGGATGAATTAACGTTTCTCAAGGCAGACGAGAGGGAAAAGATCAGCGCAATCAGCGCAAAGCTCCGCAGGGTCATCGAAAGAACACCCATCTCCCGGGATATAGCAGACGAGATCGAGGGACTTCTCACAAAGTTCGGTGAAAAAGACGCCTATGCCGTGCGGTCCAGCGCTACGGCGGAAGACCTGCCGACGGCTTCCTTTGCGGGACAGCAGGATACGTATCTGAACATCATCGGAAAGGAGGCAATCCTGCAACATATCAGCAAGTGCTGGGCTTCGCTGTTTACCGACAGGGCAGTCATTTACCGCCTTCAAAACGGCTTCGACCACCGCAAAGTCTATTTGTCTGTGGTCGTTCAGAAGATGGTCTTCCCGCAGGCGGCTGGAATTCTGTTTACTGCCGATCCAATTACCTCTAACAGGAAGGTGTCATCCATTGATGCCAGCTTCGGACTGGGTGAGGCTTTGGTGTCCGGGCTGGTGAATGCGGACAACTATAAAGTGTATAACGGCAGGGTCACCGATAGGAAGATCTCCACCAAGAAACTGGCTATCTATGCCTTAAAAGAAGGCGGTACCCAACAACAGGAAATTGAGCCCGGGCAGCAGAACAGGCAAGCACTGACGGATGAGCAGATCTTACAGCTTGCGCAGATAGGCCGAAAGATCGAAGCACATTTCGGCCTTCCCCAGGACATTGAATGGTGTTTGGCTGACGATACATTTTATATTGTCCAGAGCCGGCCAATCACTACTTTATTCCCGATCCCTGAAGCAAATGATCAGGAAAATCATGTTTACGTATCTGTCGGGCATCAACAAATGATGACCGATGCCATGAAACCATTGGGATTGTCTTTTTTCCTCTTAACGACCCGTGCAGCTATGCGTACAGCCGGCGGGAGGTTATTTGTTGATATTACACCTATGCTGGCCTCACCCGAAAGCAGGGAAACGTTGGTAAATGTCACCCTGGGAAAATCCGATCCGCTGATAAAAGACGCACTCGTGACCATCATAGAGCGGGAAGATTTTGTAAAATCGCTTCCCGATGACAGAATGGAACCAGGTCCCGGCAAAAGTAATAAAGGGGTGTCGCTTCCGAATTATCTAACACTGAATGACTACGATCCAACCATCGTTTCTGATCTGATCAGGCGCAGTCAAATTTCGATAGAAGCGTTGAAACAAAGCATCCAAACCAGATCAGGGTCGGATCTCTTTGATCTCATCCTGGAAGATCTCCAGCAATTAAAGAAGGTCATGTCTGACCCACAGAGTTTTGGGGTGATTATGACGGGTATGAATGCCGCATCCTGGATCAACGAAAAAATGAACGAATGGCTGAGCGAGAAGAATGCTGCAGACACGCTTTCCCAGTCCGCACCAAACAATATAACTTCGGAAATGGGTCTGGCGCTATTGGATGTTGCTGACGTGATCCGCCCCTTTCCGGAAGTAATTGAGTATTTGCAGCAGGTGAAAGATGATGACTTTTTGGATAACCTGGTTAAGTTTCAAGGTGGACAACAAGTCCGGGACGCTTTCTATGCTTTTCTTGGCAAATACGGAATGCGATGTGCCGGGGAAATCGATATTACAAGAACCCGTTGGAGTGAAAAACCGGCTATACTTGTCCCTACGATCCTGAGTAATATCAAAAACTTTGAGCCTAAAGCCAGCAAGCGGAAATTTGAGCAAGGCTTGCAAGAAGCCCTAAATAAAGAACAAGAGTTATTAGATCGACTGAAGGAATTTCCAGATGGCGAACAGAAAATCAAAGAGACAAAACGAATGATCCACCTGGTCCGGAGTTACGCCGGCTATCGTGAATATCCCAAATACAGTATAATCAGCCGTTACTTCGTATATAAGCAGGGTTTAATGAAAGAGGCCGAACAACTTGTGCAGGCCAACCTTATCCCTGAAAAAGAAGATATATACTATCTTACTTTTGAAGAATTTCACGAAGTCGTACGCACCCATAAACTGGATTACTCAATCATCAGCGAACGGAAAGATGCGTTCAAATTATTTGAAAAACTGACTCCTCCACGTATTATCACGTCTGATGGTGAGATCATTAGAGGCAAGTACAAACAAGAAAATCTCCCGGCTAAAGCTATTCCAGGTCTGGCCGTTTCCTCCGGCGTCATAGAGGGGCGGGCACGTGTCATCTTAAACATGGAAGATGCCGACCTGGAAGAGGGAGATATCTTAGTCACCTCCTTCACCGACCCCAGCTGGACGCCTTTGTTTGTATCCATAAAAGGCCTGGTCACCGAAGTTGGCGGCCTGATGACCCATGGGGCGGTGATCGCACGTGAATATGGTTTACCAGCAGTCGTCGGAGTGGAAAATGCCACCAGGCTGATCAAAGACGGGCAGCGGATCCGGGTGAACGGCACGGACGGATATGTAGAGCTACCAGGCTAATAACCCCCGTTCTGTGCCAGGTTGTTATTGAGCTTGATTTCGTTGAAAGGGATCGGCCAGATCCAGCTGCGTGAATCCGGGCCCAGTGAACATACATTCGAAAGAGAGCCACCAGCGCTGCCACATTCATCCCGGTCAATGGTCCTGCTCGTACGCCGGAGGTCAAACCAACGGTGTCCTTCCCCGATAAGCTCCAGCCGTCGTTCCGTAAAAATGGCATTGAAAACATCGTTCCCTGTCTCCGTACCAGCCGCAACACCACGTGCGGCGCGCAATGTATTCAAATCGTCCAGACCCGCGCCGGAAGACTGGCGGAACTTACATTCTGCCCGGATCAGCAGCATTTCGCTCGTACGGTAAACTTTGAAATTCCGGGTGCCCACGTACTTAAAAAGGGAGGTCCGGTTTACATTGCCCGTCCCGAGGATATCGCGCCGGATAACATTGGTGTCGTTGCGGATACCGCCTGCGGGGGAATAGACCAGGTCGCGAAAATTATTGGCGACACGGTAAGCCGCATGAAGACCGTTGTTGCATCTCCCCGGGCGCATCGTCTGGTCGCTGGGAATTTGCCAGACGATCTCCGAAAGGGAATTGTCCAGCCAGATCTGGGGGTAGTCGGTCGTATTCGCGAGTGGCAGTTTCCCGATGACGACGGATGCGTCGGCCGCTGCCTGGGCATACTGACCGTTGTATAAACCGATCCTTGCCAGCATGGCATGTATACAGGTGGAATCGATAAAGAAACGTTCGGGGTTGTTGACATCTCCATATTGACGATAGATGTCCAGCGCACGGTAAAGATCATTGTAAATGCTGTCATAGCAATTTTTGACAGAGATCCGGGAAGGCTTGGCCGCCAGGGGGTTATCAGGGCTGAAAACGGTGACGTAAGGTACGCCCAGACTGTCCGAATTACGCTGATAGGACTGTGCGTAATAACGCAGCAGGTCGAAATGGCAATGGGCCCTCAATGCCCTCGCCTGGGCTTCCAGCTGGAAGGCGCCGGTAAGGGTGCTTCCCGACTCATATCCTTTGCAATTTTGGATCACATTGTTGGCTGCACTGATAACGACATATGCTTGTGAAAATGCCCCGCTGATGAGGGGGTCGTCGGCCGAATATTGCCATCTCGATTCATTTTCCCAGTCGCCCAATGATTCGTAAGCTTCGATAAAATCATCGCCCATGATATCCGGGAGGCTGCTCCATGCCATGGAGGAATTGCCGTAATACCGGTCGTTTTTCAACCCGGCATAAGCGCCGGCCCCAACGGCCGTCAGATCACTGAAATTATGGATATCGGTCTGGATCGTCTGTGGCTTCGTATCCAGGTTTTTCATACAGGACCCAAGAAGTAAGGCACAGGCCATGGCTGTCATCGAAAACTTTATAGCGTGAGACTGTAACATGATGAATGAGCTTTAACAGGTTAGAAATTAATAGTGGCGCCAAAGGAATAAGATCGCAGCGGAGGATATTGCGCGCCGGTGATATCGGCATTGGAGTTAGCGGTGCTGCTATTGGTGGTGGAGATCTCCGGGTCAAAGGCCTGGAACTTAAAAAGCGTCACCAGGTTCTGTCCCTGGACAAAGAGCTGGAATGAGTTTATCTTCAGCCACCTGCAATATTGCTGGGGCAAATTGTAAGTCAGCATGACGTTGCGCAGCCGCCAGAACTTATCATCCTCCAGGTACCGGGTGGTATTCTGTTTGAAAGGGTCATTCATACTGGGGAAATTGGTGATCTGTCCCGGCTTTGTCCAGGCGTTCAGGCCATTGGTAGAAAAGCCGGCGCTGGAATAGCCCGGTATCTCGACTTGCGTTCTGGCATAGTTATATACGGAGTTGCCATAGGAATACACCCATAGAAAGCTCAGATTGACGGATTTGTACCTAAGACCGTTGTTGATCCCTCCGTTGAAGGGCGCATCGCTGGTGCCAAGCGTGACGCGATCGTTGGGGTCATAGGTATGGGTAAGCGTTTTTCCATCTGCTTTCAGATAGATCGCGCTGCCTGTTTGCGGGTCGACTCCCTGGAACCGGTCGAGGTAAAAACTATTGAATGGCTTGCCTACCTGTAAGATCTGGTATTTGTGATATAATTGGGATTGTTGCCCCAGCGGAAGCGACAGGACAACATTCCTGTTGAGGCTGTAATTGGCGCTGATGTTCCAGTCAAAGTCACTATTATGTATCACGGCAAGACTTATGCTGGCCTCCCATCCGCGGTTACGCATACTGCCGGCATTGCCCAGGACCTGGCCCGGGCCACCGCTGGTGGCAGGAGTCGTCAGGTTGAAAAAAAGATTATTCGTAATGGAATTGTAGAATTCCAGGTTGGCGGTAATACGGTTTTTGAACAAGCCCAGCTCAACACCTGTGTTGAAGGTGGTCCGGGTTTCCCATTTCAGGTTCTTATTGCCAAAAGCCGATATAGCCAGGGAAGAGCCCCCGCCGAAGGTGCCTGAAGCATATTGCTGCAGGTAGGGAAAATCGCCAATCCCCTCCTGGTTCCCTACAGTACCATAGCTGGCTTTTGCTTTGAGCAGGCTGATGACAGGATGATTGCGCAGAAAATTCTCCTCCGACAGGATATAGGCGCCGCTAATGCCGCCATAGTTCACCCAGCGGTTGTCCGGGGACAGGCGGGAGGAGCCGTCCCGCCTTACAGACCCCCCCAGGACCATTTTATGCTTGTACACATAATCGACAATGCCGAAAAAAGAAACGATGCCATAGTCCGGCGTATAAACAATATTATTGATCACCGGAATATAGCCATTGGTGGTTGTCCCTGCTACCAGCCCCGCCGCGTTGGGATAGGGATTTAGTAAACCAAAGCCCTGATAACCGAACCCGGAAGCCTGGGTGCGTATCGTTTCATGATAGATCGATGCATTCAGGTTGTGCTGCCCCTCCGGGCCGAAAATATGTTTATAGGAAAGGGAGTTGGTGATGGTAGAACGAAATTGCTTGCTAAATCCCTGGCTCAGATTGCCTTGCCCCCACATCGGGGATGTGGCCTGACCGTCATGCTGAGCGTCCTGCGTGCCATTATTGGTGATATTGAAGTATTCGCTTTGCGTGTAATCTCCTCCGATGTTGCTGCGCCATGTCAACTCCCTGACCATGGGAAATTTATATTCCACAAAACCGTTGCCATAGGCCTTGGTATAATAGGTATGTCCCATATTCCTGTTGACCTCTTCAAAAGGATTCGTCCAGTTGCCTACGCCCTGGATGCTCGTTGTATATTGACCCGAGGATGTATAAGGGACCTCATAAGGGAGGGCCCAAAGGATCGTGTTCAGGGGTGTCATGCTCTCGTTGCCCTCCTTGACATTCCTGGATTTGCTCCACCCTCCTGCTATATTGGTGCCGATCTTAAAATTACTGATGGTATGTTCGATATTGAACCGGCCCGTATACCTCCGCAGGTTGGTGTTCAGTAAGATCCCATCCTGATCCAGGTAGGATAATGAGCTGAAATATTTTGTCTTGTTGTTCCCGCCGCTGAATGAAAGCTGATGTTCCTGCATGGGGGCGGACCTGAACAAGGCCGTTTCCCAGTCGAAATTTATTTTCCTGAGGCTGTCTGCCTGAGCGGGTGTCCAGCTGTATGGGTTACCTGCAATATTCATTTCAAAATCGACATGCTGCGGGCCATTCATGGTTTTTAGCTTGCTGGGCGGCAGCTTTGAAAAACCCATCTGCCCGGTGTAGGTAACAGCCGTTCGGCCTTCCCGGCCTTTTTTGGTAGTGACGACAATAACGCCATTGGCGCCACGTGATCCATACAGGCTGGCGGAAGCCCCGTCTTTCAGCACAGTGACGCTTTCAAAATCCAATGGATTCATGGATTGGAAATCTTTTGCCTGCAGCTGGATACCGTCGACAATATACAAGGGGTCGGTGGAACCGTTGATAGACCCTTTACCCCTTATCACTACATCGGACGATCTTCCCGGCTGGCCGCTGCCTGTCTTAATGTTCAGTCCTGAAGCCTGTCCCTGCAACATCTGATCGAATGAAGCCACCGGCTGGATGGAAGCGCTTTTAATATCCACCGTTGCGGTGGAGCTTCCACTCAGCCTCCTGGATTGATTCTGATAGCCTGTGACTACCACATCGTTGAGATCTGCGCTCGCTTCGGTCAATACCACCGCCAGCTCCCTGAGATTGCCTACGGTAATATTCTTCGTGCGATAGCCGATCATGCTGAAGATCAGCACCGACCGCTCGTCTTTAACAGGCACCGTGAAATTCCCTTCGGCATCAGTGGATGTACCTTTCCGCAGACCTTTTACAGTCACAGAGACGTCCCGCAATGGCTTTCCAAGACTGTCCGTGACTTTGCCCCGGATCGCGGCATAGCGCCTGGCAGGCACCGTATCGATGGCTTTCAACTCCGACGGAACAGATCTTTCTTTGACCACGACGGCATTTTCCATAATGGACCAGGTCAATGGCTGATCCTGAAAGCATGCCGTCAAGGCCTCTTCCAATGTGGCATTATGCACATTGATGGAGACCGCTTTTGCATTGGCCAGGATCGATTCCGCATAGACAAAAGTGTATCCTGTCTGTTTACGGATGTCTTCAAAGACCTTGCTGATCGGCGCCTTCTTTTCATAAATTGTAATGCCCTGGCCGAACCCCCTGGCGGATAACTGAAGGGAGGCCACCAGAAAAATGACGGTTAGCTTCATAGCAGAAAGTAATGATTGAGCCGGTTGGTGTGTCATATTGCAATGCTGGTTTGATAGTGTTCGGGTTCCCGGATGGATGGGCATAGCAGGCCTATGAGCCTTACGACAAGCTCTGTCACGTGTGCCTATCTGATCTTGAATGGATACGGGCCCGTCGGACCCGATAAGATTTAATGGTCAATGCGTCACCGTCACCTTTTTCCCTGAAATATTGAAATGAACCTTGTCTGTCATTTCCAGTATACTGAGCACCTTGGACAAGGGGATATCACGGCGGATCTCCACATGAAATTTTTCGTTTGTCACGTCGTCGAATACAAGCTCCAGATCATACCATCTTGAAAGCTCACGCAACACTGTCCGGATATCGGCGTTTGCGAAATTAAAATAGCCGTTCTTCCAGGCCATGACCCTTTCGATGTCTGCATTCTCCAATATCTCCATCTTCTGTCCTGCATTCATTACAGCCATCTGCCCTGGCAGGAGGAGATTATTGCCGGCCCCGGAAATGACCTTTACGGATCCTTCCAGTAAGGTGACCTTTATTTTCTCCTCTTCGTCATAGGCATTTACATTAAAATGGGTGCCCAGCACTTTAATGGCACAGTTCCCTTTACTTACCACGAATGGATGGGCTTTGTCCTGCGCTACCTCAAAATAGGATTCGCCGGTGACAGACACCTGCCTGTCCTGTCCGTTAAACGACACGGGATACCGCAGGGAGGAGCCTGCATTCAGCCAGACCCTGGTGCCATCCGAAAGGGTGACATGGGCGATCCGGCTGCCCCTGGGTACTGTCAGCGTATTGTATTCAATATCATCGGTCTTTCCAGTCGTTCGATAGGCAATGTCCCCGTCACCCTGTTTAATGATGGCCGTTGTACGCTGGATAGCAATATTGCCTTTACCCGCACTGTCCAGGACAATCGTTTGGCCATTTGCCAGTGTCAGCACTGCATTGCTGGCAGCAGGAGGAAGCACATCACGCCTGGCAATGGCTGTAGGTATTGCGCCAGGCTGTTTCCGCAGGAAATAAAAACCAACACCCGTCACGATAACAAAGAGCAGGACCGCCGCCGCCCATTGATACGCCCTGATCGACGGCCGCCACCCAATACGATCACCATGTATTGCCTTCGGCTGCGCAGTATCATTTTCTTTTGCCCTATGTAAAATAGATTCCAGTAATTGACCTGCTTTTTCAGCCGGGAGGTTCTGCCCCGGCTTGAAGTCACTCCATGCCCGCTCCATCATCGAATGAAGCTCCTTTTCATCGCTGTCGTAAGCGATCCATTTGGCCAGAAACTCCTTTTCTGCCGGTGTGATGGAGCCATTTAGCAGCCGGTCGATCAGGGTGGCAATATTTTGGTCGGGCATATATATTAGACCAACGGGAGGGAAAATATTCCTACATGGCGGGAAATTTTTTTTGGCAGATTACCATACCCGGGTAAGAAACACATAAATAATGATCATTTGATAATGCTGAAGCAGTTCCTGCCGGATAGTACAAAGCGCACGGGTCATGTGGTTCTTCACTGTGGATGCGGATATTTCCAATTGCTGGGCTACCTCCTCATGCTTTAACCCGTGCAGGTGCGTCAATGTATATACCAGCCGTTGCTGGGTGGGCAACTTGTGCAGGATGGCTTGAAATTTTCTGCTTAATTCCCGGCGGAGCACTGCGTCATCCGTCACTAGTGCTTCGGCCTCCGGTGCTTTTGTCAACTCAGACAGGATCAGGGCTTCCTTGGCTGCCCGCTTCATCCCCGAAATAGCCTGGTTTTGGGACATTTTGTAGAGATAGGCATCGAAATGCTGTATGGTATTCAATGAAGCCCGGTGTGTCCAGATCTTCACAAATACGTCCTGGAGTATATCTTCGGCCATTTCCGGGGAATGCGTTATCCGGAGTACAAAAAAGTAAAGCTTATCCCGCCAGCGGTGAAACAGGTCTCTAAAGGCCGATTCGTCGCCGGCGGCGATCTTTAATAATAACTCACTTTCGTTAATTCCGTGCTCCATTGTCAATGAAATCTCAAATTAAATTAAGGATAGAAATGGAATTCAAAAGAAATAATTAAATACTAACACTTAACCGATGATAGCATTAAGAAATTAATATGAAAGTTATTCGTCTCTTTTTCAATGCATTGTGAACTGGGGAGGGTTTTTTACGATCAAGCCAGGAACACTCCCGAAAAGACGCATATGAGGATATTCAGAACTATTTTTCATTAATTTGTACTTATATACCCCAACCGATGAGACTACTATTTACCTGCCTGACATTGTTGTGTTCCATCTCTTCCTTTGCACAGACTCCCCATGAATTGATGACCGTGGGCAAGCAGCGGTACGATCAAGCGGACTATGCAGGAGCCAAATCGGCATTCGACAGTGCCATCATCATAAAAAAGGATGATCCCGAGCTGTACATCCTGCGAGGCAACGCCCGCCTGCAGCTGAAAGATATCAAGGGTGCAACGGAAGACTACACGGCTTCCATCACCTTAAAACCTTCCGCCCGCGCCTATCATAACCTTGGCATTATTAAAAAGAATGCGGAAGATTACGACGGAGCGCTCACAGATTATACCAAAGCTATTGAGACAGATGCGTCCTATAAATATGCCTATGAATCAAGAGCCTTGATCCTGGCGTATGTGAAGAACGATAGCCGGGCAGCTTTGAAAGACCTGGAAAAGCTCATTGAACTTGATCCCCAAAATGCAGAAGCGTATAGCCTCCGCGGCACCATCAGGGGCAGGCTAGGTGATAATAAAGGCGGAATTGCGGATTTTACCAAAGCCCTGGAGTTGGGTGAAAAGAAAGCAGAGGTTTATTACGACCGCGGTTTCCTGGAGATGGAGGATAAGCAGCCAACAGCAGCCTGCTCAGATTTTACACAGGCTGCCAACACTGGCTACAAGATCATCGATAAAAAGGTGCTTGATTTTATGAAAAATTGTCTTAAAGGCAGAACATATAAATTAGAATAAAATGCAGCACCAGGAATTTGAAGCTCCTGAAGCGCTGCGGGATACCATCAGGTGTTTTTGGTACGACAGAAGAGACTTCGAAGCGCTACCAACGGGTTTTGAGGTACTACCGGATGGTTACGCTGAAATTATTTTTCATTTCGGAAGCCCCTGCAGCATTGCTCACAATGGAAGCCTGCAGCCATTGCCATCACCGTTCATGGTGGGACTGCTCAATCAGCCTGTTCTTTTTTACACGCAAAACCGTTTGGAGATCATGGGTATCAGGTGCTATCCCTGGACCGTGTTCGATCTGCTCGGGCTGCCGTCGGGTAAAGACAGCGTGCGCATATTTGAGCATCCTATCGCCCAGCTCCAATCCATGTTGGGTGATTTGATCCATGCTGGCAAAATAGAGGAAGCGGTGGCCCGGTTAAAACAGTATTTCCTGGATGCAAGGTCGCGGGTTGCCACTGACAGTATGCTGTTCAAAGCAGGCGTCGCCATGAGGGAAGCAAACGGCGCCATGCCGGTAAGCCAGGTGGCGGCGGCGGCTCATGCGACGGTTCGTACATTGGAAAGGAGGTTTTCGCAATCCTCCGGCCATACTGTTAAAGACGTGTCCCGTCTGATGCGCTTCGAGCAGGTGCGAAACCAGTTATGGCTTCATCCGGATTCCAACATTGCCGGCTTAGCGCATGAGCTGGGTTATACCGATCAAGCCCACCTGAGCAGGGAATTCAAGCGCTACAGCGGTACCACGCCGGCGGCATTCGCGCGAAAAGCAAAGAAAGGGAAACAGGCTGTTAACAACGATTTTGTCGCGTTTGTACAAGCCTGACGCAGGATCATTCCGGAATTTTGTGTATCAATCATACTTTATGAAAGCTACACAAATTCATTCTACTCACGATGTAATCATCTCCGGCGCAGGGCCCGTAGGCCTATTCCTCGCCTGTGAACTGGCCCTGGCCGGATGCTCCGTCCTGGTCCTGGAAAAGGCGGGGCATCCGCACTCGCCATTGAAGCAGCTCCCTTTCGGGATTCGGGGACTCTCGGCGCCTACCATTGAAGCGCTTTACCGTCGTGGGTTACTAAAGGAGCTGGAGGTGCCCAAAAATCTTAAGAACCCCCACGCTAACGCTGTACAAGGACCACGCCGTCAGGCAGGGCACTTCGCCGGCATTCCATTCCATGACGGCGATATTGACACTTCACGGTGGAGGTATCGCCTGCCAGGCTCCCCCGCCACCAGTTTAATTGCTGAAATGGAGGAGCTCGAAACAGTGCTATCCCGCCGTGCGGAAGCCCTGGGTGTAGAGATCAGGCGCGGGTTTGCCGTCACTAACTTTCACCAAACCGGGGACGGAGTAACTGTTCGGTCCGGTGACCAATCTATTAAAGGAAAATGGCTCGTCGGTTGCGATGGAAGCCGAAGTGTTGTTCGCAAGACCGGGGGTTTTGAATTCGCTGGTACGGAGCCGGAATTTACCGGCTACTCAGCTAAAGTGGACATCGCCAACCCCGAGAAGCTCAGCCCGGGCCGCCATCTGACGCCAACAGGCATGTACCTGCAGTCGCAACCAGGTTACCTGGCGATCCAGGATTTTGATGGCGGGGCATTTCATAGTTCAGGTAAGCCCGTCACGCGTGAACACGTGCAGGAGGTGCTACGCCACATCTCGAACACCGACGTGACGATCAGTGCCCTGCATTTCGCCACCACCTGGACCGACCGGGCGCGGCAGGCCACCACCTATCGCAACGGACGAGTACTTTTAGCCGGCGATGCCGCGCACATTCATTCGCCGTTGGGCGGCCAGGGGCTTAACCTTGGATTGGGCGATGCCATGAACCTGGGCTGGAAGCTCGCCGCAACCATCCAAAAGAAAGCGCCGGAAGGCTTGTTGGACAGTTATCATGCTGAACGACACCCCATTGGTGCACAGGTGCTGGATTGGTCACGCGCCCAGGTGGCAATAATGAGACCAGACCCCCATGCCCGCGCGCTGAATGCAATTGTCCGCGACCTCATGCATACCCGCGATGGCGCCACCTATATTGCAGGAAGGGTGTGGGGCGTTTTCACACAATACGATCCCGGCGGCGGCCACCCGCTGACAGGCCACAGCGTTCCCAACTTTGAACTCGAAGACGGTGCCGGCATCGGCGAGCTGATGCACGATGGCCGGGGGATGCTGCTTGACTTTGACAGGAACGCTTCACTTAAAGCTTGGGCGATTGCGCATAGCGATGGGATCAAGTATGTTTCGGGCAGGGCAAAGGAACAATTAGGATTGAGCGCTGTCCTGATACGCCCCGATGGGATGATCGCCTGGGCTTCTGACAGCGACCCGGATGGCAGTGAGCTCGAAAAGGCGGCCGGTCGCTGGTTTGCTTAACCCCGGAGCCTGGAAATGAATATTTTCTATTATTTTTACCAGGAAGCCAACGAACGCTAAAATACCTGGTATGGACAATTCAAACACACAGAATCAGCGTATCGCAAAAATGACCTTTGCCTCGGTCTACCCTTTGTATCTCGCAAAAGTCGAGAAGAAAGGCAGAACAAAAGAAGAATTGCATCAGGTCATACAATGGTTAACGGGCTTTGACAATAAGAAGCTGCAGCAACTTATAAAAGAAAATGTAACTTTTGAAACGTTCTTCCAACACGCAACGCTACATCCGAATGCGAACCTCATCACCGGGGTAATCTGCGGGCATCGTGTAGAAGAAATCGAAAATCCTTTGATGCAGCAGGTCCGGTACCTGGATAAATTAGTGGATGAATTGGCGAAGGGCAGGAAGATGGAGAAGATCTTGCGCGGATCGTAGGGTGAATTCATCCCCTATTCGTATCTTTAAAGCAGCGTTAATTCTTTGCAGGCAAATGACAGCGTTCCGATTCATCCCGGTGACACCTCATCCGATTTTGGGCCCATACATTGCGAAAATGTATGTGTTCGAAAGCAGCGGTCGTCTGCCCGCCCTGGATAGAAAACTGATCGTCCCAAATGCAAATTTTAAATTAACGCTTACTTATCGCAACGGGATCATGGCTACCATCGGGGGGAAGCCCTTCATCCAAATTGAAAATAAGCTAAGTTTCACCGGACTGATCGACTCCCCCGTAATGCTCGATCCGCAGGAAGATACACAGACCGGCACGATAATCATCGAGTTTAATCCCCTCGGAGCCTATCGATTATTTCATTTACCATACGCCGAGGTCAAGAATAGCATAGTGGGGATGGAAGACCTGATCGGCAACAGTGCAGAGGAACTTCAGTCGCAACTTGCTGAGGCAAGCGCTTTAAACCTGAAATTGCGGATCCTGCAGGATTTTCTCATCAAACGGTTGGAAAAATCCGCTCCGGACGCTATATACGATTATTGCATCAATCGTATAGCTGATTCAAAAGGGATGATCAGCGTGGCGCAGCTTGAAAAGGACACTGGCTATAGTGCGCGATGGCTTAATAGAAAATTTTCGGAACATTTGGGTACAGGACCCAAAAACCTTTCCGAAATAGTGAGGTTCAAGCAATTTTACCAGGTATATTCAACGGGTGTCAAATTGCAAAATTTAAAAGACCATATTTACCAGCTCTATTACGACCAATCCCATTTTCTCAGGTCATTTAAAAGGTTCACCGGTGCCACCCCTACCGACCTTCAAAACAGCCTAAACGAACTTGCCGCCAAACATTATACGAGTTGAGTTCCGATTCGTACAATACATAAGGATACGATCGTTCTACCTTTATTAAAAAACAAATAAAATGAAAAAGAACGATTTTACCAGCAGTATTTCTGCCGAGATCAGCGCAAACGAGGCCATCAGGAAGATCAGCAATGTACCGGAATGGTGGGGAATAACCTTTACCGGAAGCGCCCAAAATGAAAATGACACGTTTTCGGTTAAGATGGGCGGGGATTCTTTCTTTGACTTTACCGTAGCAGCGTTAATCCCCGGCAAAAGGGTTGTTTGGATTGTTACAGACTGCAATATGCCCTGGTATGCAGATAAAAAGGAGTGGGCCAACACCAAATTAATATTTGATCTCAATGAAAATGAAGGGGTAACAGAATTGAAGTTCACACATGAAGGTCTTACGCCGGACGTGGAATGTTACAAGGATTGTGAGCCCGGCTGGACCCACTGGATCCAAACAAGCTTGTTTTCCTATTTGACCAGCGGAAAAGGCGTTTTTAGAGCACCAACCAAGTGAGATGACAACCTAAGAATGATCATACGAGCCTATTGGGGTCGATACTCTTGTTGGGAGCATAGATCAGTTGCACCACGCCCGATTTGAATACTTTTGTTCCGGTCAGTTCCAGGTCCAGTTTGGCAGCTATATCAAACAAGGGCTTGCCGGCGCCCAATGCAGTTGGATGAACGGAAATCATGTATTCATCCACCAGGCCATTTTCTATAAACGTTTTGATCAGTTTAGCGCCTCCATACAGCCAGATATCTTTTCCGGGCTGGTTCCTGATCTTCTCTACCAGGGCTACTACGTCGGAGCTGATGAAGGTGGCTTTATCATCTGCTCTTGATTGGCTGGAGAAAACGAATTTTTCCTTGGACTGTATGGCTGCGTAAATCTGCTTCTCCATATCCGATGTAGATACGTCAGGCTGGTAATTGCCCCATTGATCATAACTCACGCGCCCATAGAAAATGGTGCCAATGGATTCCAGGAAGCTATCGAAATGCATATCCTCCTCTAGTATGCACCAGTCCAACTCACCATTCGCCCCTTCGATAAAGCCATCTAATGTCGTGGCTAAATTCAGTATTATCTTTCTCATATGGCAAAGGTAATATTGGGGGTATGAACTGGTTTGGAAAAAGGCGACAAAATTATAATCCGGACGGAGGCAGACCGGTGTACCGTTTTACGTCATTTGTTAAATGGGCGTGATCGTAGTACCCATATGCAACGGCAATGTCCAATAGGCCTTTGTGCTTTTTATTGCGTGTGATCTCCGAGAAGGCATGTTGAAACCTCGTGATGTTAATGAACTCTTTAGGGGTGATGCCGATATGCTTATGAAAACTTCTTTCCAGCTGCCGCCGTGTAGTGTGATTCTTTTTGGCCAGTGCGCCGACAGTGATTTGTCCCTTGGTTTCTTTAATGCATTTGACAATGGTGGAAAGGTCCTGCCTGGTTGTGTTGAGTCGCTTGAGAAAAAATGCGTTTAAGTCCGCAAACGACAGCTCCTGCATTTTGCTGGTGTCTGGCGCAAGTTCTTTCTCCAGTTCTACCGTCTGATCTGTAATTTCCGCCAGGGGCAGATAGTTATAAAACTGAGAGAAGGCGCCTGGTTTAAAGCACACCCCGATCAGGTGATGTTTTCCGTTAAAATAGGTTTCTTTATAAGAAGTCATGGCACCTACCAAATAAGGCACCCCGGGCTGCATGGCTACCAGGCCGTTGTCGGTGGTACATTTTTCGCCTACATTCAATACTAGGCCAGGGCTCCCATCCGGAAAAATCCTTTCAACCTGCATCTCGCTACCTGCGCTTTCTATTGACCAAAAGCAATCAATATAGTCCGCCAGTGCGTGATGTGGTATCACCTGTTTATAAATCATCATATTTATCCGGTCTTAGAGGTACAAGATCCATCTTTTTGGGCAATAAATAAATGATTCCATACTGTAGCCAAAAAGACAGGAACCTATATGACAGGATAACGATAACCGCCGTCCCGAGTTACTATAGCGGATCGTATTTCTTAACCCGGTGCAGCCTGCTGAACATCCGGCTTTTTGCCAGGAGGTTTAGCTTTTCGGTCAAATTTTCAGCGACTTCGGTCTTTGCCTCCATTTTCATGTCCGTCCGTTTATTTACCCTGCCTATCTTTGATTCCGTCAGCTGGGCCATAGCCGGCAGATAATGTTGGACGGACGTCCCTTGTTGAATTCTGCGTTGCATAATATTGTCTTTCTTTTGGTTAATGAATGCTGATCACTGCAACGTTACCATGTTACCGGGACGTTAATACGGACGCCTGTCATTGTCAGGAATGATTTTGATCAGTGTAACCCAGGAACCCTTGGGCAACTGATGCCAGAGTTATGGCCAGACAGCTCATTTGATGGAGAATCAGAGAGTTGTAAGATTATATTGAATATTGGCGGCACCCGGGGGATTGGGAGGAAAATGATCCATCTTTCTTCAAGCAAGCAATCTATTGATCGCTGTTCTTTGATTTTTTGAAACTGTCGTTAATATACACCAGTATATCCAGGTTGGTAGCCTTCCGGCAAAAATCATAGGATGGACGGTAACGCGCCGCGAATTGTTTCAGCGAGTCTCCCTGCAGATGCGTGAGACGGGATATATAGTCAGCGGAAAAGCGGAAGTCCACATAGTGCTGCTCCTCTTCCCGTATAATGCGCTTTTTTAGCTGCAGGCGTTGACGGACTTCCGAAGAGCCGTGGGGTATGACATTCAATTCGACGCCTACGCCGTCGCCTTGACGTCGGCGCTCAATCACCGGCTGAGGTTCCTGCTCGTAGATCCAGCTATAGATCTGCCTGCGTTCCAGGCTGTCCAGCTGATAATTGCTCAGACTGCCTACCGTCACAGCTTGTAATGAAACAGAACGCAAATCCAGCAAGACGGAAAACTCCGTTCCCAGCATCGCGGCGGTGACGGGAATGGTGTCCGTCTGGTAGCCGACGCAGGAGAAAATCACGGTATCTCCCGGCTGTGCCGCAATCCTGAAATTGCCCTTCTCGTCCGAAAGTTTGTGTTTCCGTTGCGTCGTGTTATATACATTCACGGAGACCAGGGTGTCCAGGCCGGCCCTGTTACGGACCTTTCCGGTGAGGAACTGTTGAGCAAAACCCGAAAAACCAGGGAGCACGAAGACTAACAGAAATGTGACATATCTCATAGTGGATGCGAAGTTACGGCAATTCAGTGTCGCACCCATCCCCTGGTCATTTATTATTGAGCTGTTCTGCCAACCCGATAAGAATCCCTTCGGTTCCGCGAATGTAGCAGAGCCGATAAGAGTCCTCGTACTGCACCACTTCGCCAACAAGCTTAGCGCCATGCCTGACGAGCCTGGATACCAGTTCATCAATGTCTGTGACAGCGAACATGACGCGCAGATAGCCAAGAGCGTTCACAGGAGCAGCCCGGTGATCTGAGATAGCAGGCGGGGTGAGAAATCGTGAGATCTCGAGCCGGCTGTGGCCATCAGGGGTGACCATCATAGCAATCTCTACGCGCTGGGCGCCCAGCCCGGTGATGCGACCAGCCCATTCTCCCTCGATTATGGTTCTCCCCTCCAGCTTCAGACCTATCTCCGTGAAAAAAGAGATGGCGTCATCAATGGATTCTACAACGATGCCGACGTTGTCCATTCTTAGTAATTTGTTTTTTTCCATAGTCTATTTACTTATTAATATTGAGTTGTGTATTAACAACTACGCAGGAAATTTGATGACTTACCCTAAGGTAATAAATAAAATAGCAGATACTTTAAATAAGTTGCCTGATAAAACCCAGGTATCGATAGCCCTTGTCAGGAAGAGGCAGGTTAGTTATCATGGACTGATCCGGCAAAATGGAAATATTGGCAAAGCCGATAATCATTCCTCTGCGTTTGAAATTGGCTCAGTTACCAAGGCATTCACGGGCAATATTCTGGCGCAGTTGCTAATTGAAAAAAAAGTTGGTCCGGACGATCCTGCTCAGAAATTTCTCTCCTTTCCATTGTTATATTCGCCGTCCTTTACCCTACGACATCTGGCCATGCATACTTCCGGTCTTCAACGGATGCCGCATGATTTCGATATTCAATCAAACTTCGATAAGGAAAACCCTTTCAGGAACTATACGGAGGACCAACTAATTTCCTATCTTACTCAAAACCTGCGCCTGGACAGCCAACCTGGAGAGAAACATCTTTATTCGAATCTGGGAGCGGGCTTATTGAGCTATATTATATCGAAGATTGAAGGAAAACCTTTTCCAAAAGTTGTAGCTGAGCGGATATTCATTCCTTTGAAGATGCATCACTCTACGTTCGATGTCCGTGAAGTCCAAACGGAAATGGTGAGGGGGATCGATGAGAAAGGCAACTTTTGTTCACACTGGGACGGGGGTATCCTCAATGGTTGCCTTGGCATTATTTCTACGGCAGAGGATTTGTCCAGATTTGCCATCATGGCGTGCGACCCAGACGACGTGGCTGCTACCCTGCAAGCAACTGAAACATTCCCAATAAACCATTTGGAAAGCTGCAATTTGGGATGGTATGAACTCCAGATCATGCCTGCAAATATCCGAATGCAGGGACTAAATGGTGGGACCGGAGGTTATGGCGCTTCCATTCTGCTTAACCGAAAGAGTAATTGTGCTATTATACTTTTATCAAATATATCGCCAGGACGGTACATGGAATTGATCTACCCGCTGGCAAAAGAATTATTGATCGAATTGTCAAATTGAGGGAAATAAAAAGCCGTCCCATTTTAATTATGAGACGGCTTCCTTTGTTTATTAAGACTATTTTGATCCTAATATCTGCAATCCTATCATCGTTTAAGTTGCAGCAACTTACCAGTTACATGTTCAGCACCCAGGCTAAATCTGTATATAAGGCCGGCATTTTTCTGGCCTGGCAAATTCAGGTCAAAATTGTTGACACCTGCAGGCACAAAGCCCTGGTATACAATTTTAACCCTTTGCCCAAGCGTATTAAATACTTCCAATGTCCCATTTCCAGCGTGCGCAGCGTTTACCACGAACTTCACGTGACTAGTGAATGGATTGGGATAAGCGTTTACACTCGTTTGATCTGATGCATTCTGAATGGGCTGCATTTGGGCAGTTTGAGCTTTAGAAACAGTGGAAACAGTTTGTTGAGGAGAACAATTGGACACAGCGTCACAATTAGCAGGCGCAGAAATACAACCATCAGAATTTTTAACCTGGATACTGGTGACTGATCCGGATCCAAGATTATTGAAAACTCCGGTTGTGTTGGTAAAGTCTGTCCCATCAATACTGTACGTAAAACCACTTCCACCAGTGGCATTTATTGTAACACTACCACTATTTGCACAAAGGGTAGGCTGAACCAGGCAAACAGTAAATGATGGCTTTGCCGGTTGTGCATTGATGGTTACACTTAAAGCAACAGAAGTACATCCGTTGGCATCGGTTGCTGTTACATCATACACACCAGGCGTTAATCCTGCAAATTCCGCTCCGGCGTGAGTAACGGCAGCTACTACGGGGTTGGTTCCTGTAACGGTATAGGAAGCCATACCAGTTGGAGCAGTCACTGTTATAGTGCCTGTTGTCACTAAACAGGTGGGTTGTGTTAGCGTTGCTGACGGCGTAGGAGGCGCCGCATTGATCGTTAAGCTCACGGGTGTTCTTGTAAGGCTTGAACAGGTCCCGTTGGATGACTGGGCGTAATAAGTAACTGTTCCTGTTGAACTCAGTGTGGGTGATGCCACTACAGAACCGCCAGATGCTGCATTATACCATGTAATTGTTCCGCCTGTCGCAGTTGCCGTTAATGTCTGAATCGGTGATTGCTGACATTGCGTTTGATCTCCGCCACTTGTTGGCGCTGCCGGTGCTGCATTGATCGTTAGGGACACTGGTGTTCTTGTAAGGCTTGAACAACTCCCGTTGGATGACTGAGCGTAATAAGTAACTGTTCCTACCGAACTTAGGGTGGGCGATGCAACTATAGAACCACCAGATGCTGCATTATACCATGTAATTGTTCCACCTGTGGCAGTTGCCGTTAATGTCTGAATTGGTGATTGCTGACATTGTGTTTGATCTCCGCCACTTGTTGGCGCTGCCGGTGCTGCATTGATCGTCAAGGTCACTGGCGTTCTCGTGAGGCTTGAACAGGTTCCATTAGATGACTGAGCGTAATAAGTAACTGTTCCTACCGAACTTAGGGTGGGTGATGCAACTACAGAACCCGCAGATGCTGCATTATACCATGTAATTGTTCCACCTGTGGCAGTTGCCGTTAATGTCTGAATAGGTGACTGCTGACATTGCGTTTGATCACCGCCAGTTGTTGGCGCTGCCGGTGCTGCATTGATCGTTAAGGTCACGGCGGTCCTTGGGCTTGTACAGGTTCCATTGGAGGCTTGAGCGTAATAAGTGATTGTTCCAACCGAACTCAGGGTTGGCGATGCAACTACAGAACCACCGGATGCTGCATTATACCACGTAATTGTTCCGGCTGTGGCAGTTGCAGTTGCCGTTAAAGTCTGAATAGGAGACTGGTGACATTGCGTTTGATCACCACCACTTGTTGGTGCCGCCAATGAACCCGTTGTGGTAATTGTCCTGCTTTTTACAACGGGTGTGGGGCAATTGTTTGCATCAGTAAGTGAAATATTATAAGTACCTGCCGCAAGGTTTGAAAAGGTTACTGAATCTCCTGCAGCGACAGAAACAGGCGTATTATTTCCTAATGCCACTTTGTAAGGCGCCTTACCACCAAATGGTTTCACTTTAATTGAACCCAAATTAGTACATGTAGCATTGGTAACATCGAAGTTGGCGTCTAATCCGGCGACAATATTAAGCAAAGGATTTGTTCCGCATTTCGGATTAATGGTAGAAGTGTTTGCCAGAAGCACGGGGCAAGTGGAACCTGGAGAAGCATCTGTCCATGCTTCCCATATATCGGTAAGCTCCAGTGATTGGCCACATTGGTAAGTAAGATTTCCGTAGAGATAAGAAGTGGTACTGTTCTTTGGTATAGTACTGAAACACATAGATATGGCAGTTTGCGAAGCAATTGAACCATTTGCGTTAATAATTGTCAAATTTGCCCAGAATGCAAAAGATGTTCTTGTAGAACCTGTTTTGTTGTTGATGCCCAGCGTCAATGGTTTCGTTATTGTTGTTCCCGGGGTGCAGGTTTCGCAAGGAGTAGAAGGCAATGTTGCGGCTACCAGGCTCAAATCTTTCGATGTGCAACTACTTGGAGAAGGAAACGTTTGTGCGACTACTGCTCCGGAAAAAAGTAAAATAAAAAATAAAAAAGTACATGCAAAGCTTCTAATATTTAAAGCATAAGGCTTCCATATTCTTGTATAAGAAAAAGAGAGGCCAAATTGGGTGAAAAGTCGCATGATGTTCTGGTTTAGAATTTAAATGACCACCGGATATATGGTATCTGGAATGGGGGATTGTTTACTATGAAGCACATAGGAAAATGTATTATTACAGGGGAGGTGATTTACATAATAAAATAATAAAGAGGAGAAAATTTAAACTATTGTTCAAATAGCCCTGGTTAAAAGTATGTTGAGCATACATATCCATAAAGATCTTCAATGACTAAAAAAATCATTACAATTTCTCATGCAAAAAAGAGGAATGGTCCGGTCTTGCTATAGGGATATATGGCACTACACGAAATGAAGTGTGAAGGAAATATGGTCTTAGGTTAAAACGATGAACTCAAAGGAGATACACAGATAAGGAGACACACAGATATGGAGATAGAAAATATGGTTTTCAAAAATGAATGAATGGATGAATCAGGTTCTCCCTTGGATATTTTAAAAGTAAATAAACCAATGCGCTAATGCACAACAAGGGAAATTGGAGATAATGATGAGTATGTGATTTGGAGTGTAAGTGTAGTACAAATATATAATAAACTTTTAATTCGTCAAGTTTTTTTTAATCAAAAATTAAGGGTAGAAATGTCAGGAACAATTATGGAATCAAATCTTCCTGGCATCATACCGCAAATCGCAATATGAAAAATAAGCTGATCGCCGTCTGTTTGGCATTTGGTTGCCAATGCGCCAGCCTCAACAACTGCCAGGCGCAAGTCAGGCAAGAAGAAGCATCTTTACAGATCACACCGGCCATTACCCGTAGACTGCTGGATAGTCTCGGGCAGGTGCTGTACAATCATTATATCTTTCCCGATACAGCCAGGAAGTGGGCCGCCTATCTCGAAGCGCAGTATAAAAAAGGCGCCTACGCCGGCATCAAAGATCCCAATGCCCTGGCTGACCGCCTTCAGCAGGACCTGCAAAAAGCCCATCACGACGGCCATTTTCGCCTGCTATATGCACCTGACATGGCCAGGCATCTGGCGGATACCACCCACATGGCCGAACGGCGGCGGGTCGGCGATTCCCTTCAGCTGATCAATATGCGGTCGCGGAATTTTGGATTCACAAAAGTGGAGATCTTACCTGGTAATATTGGCTATGTCAAGTTTAACGGTTTTGTCGGTTATCTGAATGAAGCCCGTCCCACCATCACCGGAGCCTTTCGGTTTGTCGCCAATACAAAAGCCCTAATTATCGATCTGAGGGACAACGGCGGCGGCAGTCCGGCAATGGTGAGCCAGATCGAAAGCTACTTTTTTCCGGTGAAGACCCATATGAACGACATAATCGATCGAAAAAATGGCACCAAGGTATTCTGGACGGATCCTTCCAAAGCCGACAGCGTACTTCTGCAGCAGCCCGTCTATATCCTCACGAGCCGGCTCACTTTTTCAGGTGCGGAGGATTTTTCCTACGGAATGCAGACCGTCCACCGGGCCGTCATCGTCGGCGATACCACCGGCGGCGGCGCCCATCCTGTCGGGCCTGTGCCTGTCGTGCTGGGGTTTGTAGCCAATATTCCTTTAGCGCGTTCCCTGAACCCTTATACGCATACCGACTGGGAAGGCACCGGGGTCATTCCGGATATTCCTGCCCGTTCTGCGGAGGCGCTGGAAGCGGCAGAGAAGGCCATCATCACAGAATGGTCACAAACGGCGGCCACCAGTGAGGAAAAAGCACAGGCGCAATGGCAACTCGACGACCTGCTCGGCAGGAGTTTGCAGGAAAACCGGGACCCGGCTTCCCTCACCCCCTATATCGGGACATACCAGGGCGGACTGGTCTTCTATACTGATCCATCGGGCTTTTACTGCCGAAATGCCGAGCGGGGCAATCAGATCTTTAAGTTGAATCCGGTGTCCAATGACAAATTCATTCTTGATGAGAATGTCCACGTAGCCTTTACAAAAGATGATAAGGGAAATGTCACGGGCATCGACATGTTGTGGAGCGATGGGCGGCAGTCCCATAAGGCAAAAGAAAAATGACATTATTGTGAGAGAAATCCCCACCGTCATCGCCTTCCTGAAGCAAGCGGGGTGATTCAACTATTTTATTAAAGGAACAAAGCCCACTTCTTATACAAGCTTTCACAGATCGTTATTACATCGCCAACAGGCTTCTCCGAAAAGTGCTGGTCTCCGCCCCTTTTATTGGTCCATTGCCAGTCAAATGCCGCCCGCTGCTTGTCGAACGCTTGCAAATCAGGTTCGCTGCCGGTCTTTATCGTCTTGCGCAAGGCTTCAAAAAACAGCTCCCAGCGCATCTTGTAGAAAGATTTCACCAGTCCCGACCAATCTTTCGCCGCATAATCGGTGATCATATTCCCCTCCCCGCCCCAGGTAGTGATCAATACCCTCGCGTTCTTTTCATAATAATCCTTCTGAGCCTCTGTTACGCCGAAATCCCGCGCCTGTTTGATCCAGGATCCAAGCAATAACTCATGCTGCGTAGCTTCCAATGCATCCACATCATCGCACAACAATGAAAAGAGGCCGGCAAATTTCTCAAACGCCTTTTCATCCTTTGCATAATAGGCCTTCGCTATGGAATCCCGGAAGGAAGCAGCCAGGTTGACCAATACCTGCTTTTCCAGCACCGCCAGGTCCCGGAGATAACCCGGGTTGGATTTGGACTGGGAATCCGCCAGCAGGAAACAGGGAAGGATACCTGCCAGGGCGCTGTAATCGTAATTGCTTAATGAGGAATAGTATCCATGACCTTTCAGCATCGGCCTGGACTGGATAATGTTGCCTAACCCCACCCCGGAGACTTGTTTATTATAGACCACCGGCAGCAGTTTCGTCCAGGCCGCTTCTATGACAGGGTCGGGATGACCGCAGCGGCTATCCGCATAGCCCCTGATCCATTCGCCGGCATTCCTGGCGCCCGTATTCCAGGCGTAATCATATAGCCATTCAAACATGAACTCATTGACGCCAAAGCCTTCGAGCGTCGCGCCGATGCCGATCATTTGCCGCCTGTTAGGATCCTGCTCCGCGGCAGGTAATATTTTAGCTACATTTAAGAGCGGCGCGGCAAGCTGCGTATTCCCGCCGAAATTTCCCAGGTAGCACCAAACATAAGGAGCATTAAAGAAGCCATCTGTCATGCGCCATATCTCAGTTTGCTCGCAGAAATAATCCAGCAGCAGCATCTTATTGGGCGGTACGGCCCGTATCATCGCCTCCAGCCGTGGGTTCGTCCAATGGCTGCGATCATTATAGAATGTCCATCCCATTTGCACCCACACCGCTTGGGGATCGATCGCCTTCATACCACTGTAGATGGTCCTCGAGACACTGGCAAGATAGTCCGGCTCCCAGTTGGGAGGCTCCATCTCATTGAATGGGTCCGCGCCATAATAGTGGTCCGTGCCCAATAGCTTTTGCTGCTCGCTCAGGTATGCTTGCTGAATTTTTACAAACAAAGGGTCCATAGGGTCCAAAAAGAACGCGTCATTCTCAGGCCCTGTCTCATAAGATCCCAGGTCCGTGATCTTCATGCCGGGATACTTATTTTTCAGATCTTTGGGCACATGACCTGCAAATGCAGGCAGGATCGGCCTCATTCCGAAACCCCGCTCCCGCGCTACTATTTTCTGCTGCAGGGCAAACTGATCGTCTATAAAGCTTTGCGGCAGAGGCCCCAGCCACCTGTCCAGGTTGCCCATTCTTTGCCACGGCAAATGTGCCGGACCGGTGAAAAAGTGGCGCGTCTGCTCATCCGTCATGCCAAACCGCTTCCAAACCCTTTGCCAGATATATTCCTGTCCCGTGATAGCCAATGGCATATTAATCCCGTTGAGCGCCATCCAATCGATCGCCCGCTCCCAATCCGACCATTTCCACCACAGCGTCGTATAGCCGGAAGTACAGTAGTTCAGGAAAAAGCGGTTTTCAAAACGGCAGGCCTGCCCGACCGGAGTATCCACCCTGGGCAGCAATTGAGGTACAATTACTGGGTCCGCCGCATACCATCCGACCGTGGCATGACAATAATGATTGAGGTAATAGTTAAAGCCCTTCGACAGGGACAATGCACTCGTCCCGCTGATCAGGATATGGTCTCCCCTGCTTGCGAGCAGAAAGCTGTCTTTCCCGTTCTTAACGGTCAGGAGCTCCAATGTAAAAAAAACTGATTTACCCGGAAGGAGCCGCTCTATCATTTCCCTGACTTCCCTGACATTCGCCTTGTCGCCCGGCGACTGCGGCTCCCCACGGACATTAGATCCAATAAATACACTCACGAACAGGAGGAAAATTGTCAATTTCGCTACCAACCTTGTCGATAAAATAATAAGCATGCATCAAATTATTCGGTTAAAAATGCCGAAACCATAGAGACTATCAAAAGCGGCTTGATCATTGTCACGCAGCAACTTTAGCAATAGTTCATCAGTATGGGAGGCATACAGAGCCATAGAGCTTCATCCGTACAATAATACGGGGAATAGCTGACCTATATATGAAAGGGTGAATATATGAGAAGCTTAGGTTAATAACCGGTTCTTCCATCGATCACCCGCAGCGATTTTTTCTCATTTGCTCAGGATCTTGGCGGTATCAGCCTATTACGGGCACAATAAAAGCTCCGCGCTCAGGCCCTGCCCCGACCACCGAAATACAGACCTTATCACCCGGCGCCACCACACCGGAGGCTATATCATCGTCCAGCAGCTTGATGGTGCTGGTGCTTACCAGGTTGCCGTACTTTACTACATTAATGCCCAGTTTACCCCGATCGATGCCATGGTCTTTTATTAAAGTATCCAGGAATGCATTGGTCAGTTGGGGGCTCGCCTGATGCGTGTATATTTTTTTTACCGTGGTTAAATAATCAGGTTGCAGGGCCATCAATTGCCGGTGATTCAGCGTCATTCCCTTGATATAATATTCTTTGATCTTCGAACCGGCCATGGCAAAACAGGACAACGCCTCACAGTTGGCCGTACCGGGTGGATCCCAGGCACCGCCGCCGGTGTAATGGATCAACGGATCGTCAAATCCTTCTTCGTGCCCAAAATTTTCCGAATCCCGTGAATAAAATGAATAGCCGGTGGGCCTGTCCTGTTTATTCAGCACAACGGCGGACACCCCATCCGAGAAAAGCGCTGCGGACATCCATAAGGATTTTCCCAGTGGATGGACAGCATTATTCTTATACACGCTTGTTTGGGTATACAGGCTGCTCAGGCTATAGGAGATCAGCAATATTTTCTTTGCCATCATTTGAGCAGCCAGCGCCATGGCACGGGCATATCCGGCACAACCTGCCCCGAGTACTATCGGCACAATATTATCCCTGAGCCCGATGCCCTTGTACAACAAAAACGCATCCTGGTCCAGTTGTACCATGAAGGGCGAACAGGTGATAATAATTGCCGCATCTATGTCACGGGCATCCACGTTAGCTCTTTGCAGTGCCTCTTTGGTAGTCTTTACAACCACCTGGGGATCTCTGAAAACATCCGGCGCCCAGCTTTTTGATTTGATGCCAAGGATCTTTTCTACCATTTTACCATCTAAGAACCTGCCCTCTGTTTGCCGGTCGGGAACCTTGTAAGCATCCGCCCATTCGTCAATGCTGGTAGGTTCGGCTACGAAAGAACTAACCCCTGAAATCACCACGTTGATCTGAGACATAAGATTTTTTTACTAATTGTGAATTAAATAAGACGTTCTCCATGATTTTCAGTAGGCAAACCAATCCTTTATTTTTTGATGATCTTTTGATATTGTATCTGATCCTGCTGCGCGATGCCGATGAGATAGACTCCAGCGGCGAACCTGCCAAGGTCAATGGTCATACGGGGACCCGTCACAGGCAACTGCATCAGCAACTTCCCGTCAAGGGAGAGCAGGTCAACCCGTGTGCCCGGCTCCAATCCCGCTACTGTTACAAACTGCTCTGTCGGATTAGGGAACACCTGTACCTGCCTGTTTGCGTCAACCCGGATAAACCTTATTTCCGAGTAAGTCGCCTTTCCGTCGAGGTCCACCAGTTTGAGGCGATAGTAATGAAGGCCAGGCCCTACGGATGCATGGAGGAACCCGTAGTCATTCACACCCGGCCTGTTAGTAGCGGCCTCCTCGCCGATGTCTTCGAAGGATTGCCCAGACGAGCTATGCTGTACGATAAACCGGCTGACATTGACCTCCTCCGAAGTCTCCCAATTGATAGCAGCATCTCCGCCTTGCTTCGTTACAGTAAATTTCAGTAGTTGCAGCGGCAAGGCCTTACCGTCACCCGAAGTGACAGTAAAGGGAGAGAAAGTGGTGTAGCCTGCCTGGGACTTGCTGAATTGCCCGTTGCTGTCAGCTATGGCAGGGGCGATGTCTCCCAGCAGCCAGGAGCCGGAATAATGCGCCAGTCTGGCAAGGCTGCTGTCGAAGCCGGGCAGTTGTTCGGCATGGCTCCAGAATAATTCCAGGGTGGCATTGCTGCCCCCGGGCGTCTGTTCTTCCACGAGCCAGGTGCGTTTGACATTAGCGACACGTAAGCTATCTCCACTGATGCCCTTCGTGAGCACATAAGGCAAGACCCGTACGGAGAAATTATCCGGCGTTCCCGTGTTGTTGATCTTCACGAAATTGGGGCTGGTGAGGGATGTTCCCACGGGGAAGGTATTGAGCGCATTGCCGTTGATGAGACGCAGGCGACCGCCCCCATCGGTGATGACAAAATGTGCCGTGTCGAAATTTATCACATTGCCGTTGACGATGAGATCGTAGTCACCCAGCACCAGTTTGCCGCCGATCCATCCCGGTAACAAATCTGCCGCGCCGGCTTTCATATCCAGGTCGCCGCCGACAGTTATGGGCGCCTTCAACTTCACCACCGTGCTGAAAGAGAGGGTATCGTCGTTGTTGAAGAGGTCGAATTCCATGGGACTGCTGTTCACGATTTGAGCGATGACTGTACCCTGGTTCACTCCGAAGAGCATTTTCCTGCTGACCACCGTACTGGCTCCTGCGGCCAGGGTAAATGGCACGCTGTCCATGGCGGTTAGCCCATTGCCTGCGTCGAGGATAAGGAAGCGCACCCAGGCCGAGCCCTGTTGCGAGCCATTGTTCGTAATGGCATAGGAGATGAGCACGCTGTCGCCCTTCCTGAATCCATTAGGGTTAAAGCTGATCGCCCCCGCATGGCTCCTGGCAAGGTCCGGCGCATCGCCCACGATCAGCGATCGGGTGGCCAGGTTATTGTCTTCTCTTTCTTCCACCAGCGTATTGCCCGGGTCTACTACGATCTTCATCACTTTGACGCCTGTGATGAGAGAGGAATAGGGTGCGGTGGCAGCCACCGTCGTATCGCGTCCCGGCTGTAAGGCATTCAGCGGCACGTCTGCACCCAGTTGGATATCGTCCACCATGAATCGCATCACGTTGGCCTGGCTGGCCTTCAACCCTACATTCTTCACTGTACCCACGATACTGATGGCCTGACCTGGATTGGGATTGAGGCTGCTGGGTGAAATATACTGGGATAAGACCTCCAGGTCGGGATTGGTCTCCACAACGCGGATATAGAAATTGCCCGCATTATTTCCTTCTTTGGCCTCGCAAATACTGTTCGCGGTGTCGGCTTCCACTTTGACGGTGTAGTTACCGGCCGTGGTAAAAGTGTAGCTGAAAGAACCCGGGGAGGCAAAGGGTTCGCCGGCCCTGATCAGCCCGATACTGTCGGTCCCGATCGGGACCCCGCTCAGGGTGTACCTCACCGTTACTCCATGGATATCCCGGGAACCGATGTTGCGGACCAGGGGACTGAATACGGTATTGGCGCCGACCCGCACCACTACCGGGTTCGCGGCGGAACCTGCCTCGGAAGACAGCATGTAGGGCGCCAGGTCGGACCCGAAGGGTAGCTGACTGGTATTGTTGGCCTTGGATGACTCAGGTACCATATTGGTCGCATCTGCGGTGACCTCGATGACGACAGGGCAATCGCGTTCAGCCGTCGTTACGGTATAAGGCGCCGACAGTACCGTGATGCTGTCCTTTTCGCCGACCCGGGCTACGCTGATAGTTGACCCTATCTGCACGCCGTTGGCGCTGAACGAGACCTGGAAAGGCCCTGTGCGGCTACCTGAATTCCTAATGGTCGCACTGAAGGTCACTGTCGAGCCAATGGTTGCCGAAGCAGAGGATGGTTTGATCGTGCCGACGGTGAGATCCGCCGGGGGGACCACCAGCCTGGTCTCGAATACATTATTCGTCTCATCCTGCTCCGACACTACTCCGGCTGCATCCGTGACGATGGAGATATAATGGTCGCCGATGGTCATGGTGGAATCGCTGAAGCTAAAACTCTTCAGCGTCCTGCCGGCCAATGTTCCCACCGAATAGCTCTTGATGAGCTTCTTTGCGCCGCCAGGGATGGAATCCCATATCTCCACCGTATGCGGCCCGGCCTCGCCGCATTTAATATTTGCATCGGCAAAACTGAAGGAGGTGAACCCAGTCTGTGAAAATCCCTGGATGGTAAGGTCTGGGCTATTCGCCTCGGCCAGCATGGTGGTCGTTCCGGTACCGGTGATGGTAGTGAAGACCCCATGATAGAAATTGTCCTCGTTCTGGAAGAACTCGTCATAGACATAGGACTGCTCTGCCGTGATGATATTGGGACCGGTGGTGTCCAGGCTGATATTCACCGGTATGGTCTTGCTGTCGCCGGGGCTGGTGGAGCCATCTGCGCTCCAGTATGTCTGGATGAGCACGCCATTCTGGAAGATCTTCACGGTGTCTTTCTGAATATTGTCCCATAAGGACCACATATTATTGATATCGCGGGCACGGTAGGTCACCGTGACATTGACGCTGCCGGTGGCGCCCTTCATCAGGCTGCAGGGAGCGCTGCTGAAAGCGGATGCAACGGATACGCCGGGTTGAGGCGTTACGGCACAGGCATTCGCGGCAGGGCATGGTATATTAATGCTATTTGCTTTGGGGAGGCTGGTAAAAGTAAAGTCCGTGACCGACACCGTATAGGCGAGCGCAGCGCCGCAGGCCGGGTTACTCAGCAGGTAACTATAGTTGCCGTTGGCATCTGTCGTCGTCGTGAAAGTCCGGGTGCCGATGGTGATCGTCACTTCCCCACCTGCTACGGCTGTGGGAGAGCTGGCACCATAATACGCCGCCGTACCGCTGATCAGCAGGGCTTGCGGACAGGATTGGAGGCTGGCTGTCGTGGTGATATTGATCCCTCCGGGCAGTACGACTTTGCCCACGTTCACAGGCCGGATGGCGTAGTTGTTGAGATAGTTGGATTCAGTAAGCGTGCGGGCGCTGTCGATCCATACCTTGATAGGATAAAAGCCGTCCGTAGGAAAGGAGAAGACCTTCGTCACCGTACCGCTGCTATAAGCGCCCACGCTGGGGATCACCGCGCTGTCCAGCAGGATGGTATCCTTATAGAATTTCACAGGGACATTGGTGACAGAATAAGCGCTGCTGTTGCTAATATTGGCTGTCAGCGTGAACGCTTCGCCCGGCAGGGGGTTGGCCTTGCTGAATGAGATGTCGCTGGCGAATATTTTCAGGTCCAGCAACTGGTAGGTGATGATGGGGCCGCTCTTATAGGCGGTATTGCCCGAAGCCGCCGCGTTGCCCTGGTCGTCCACTGCGAAGAACTGGTAACCAAGCGTACTGCTGTAATCCGATAAGTTCACCGAATAGGTAAAGACGACGCCGGCTGCATAGTCCGTGCTGGTGTCCTGCTTTGTCATAGTATAGCGCCCTTCTCCGGCATCGGTGAAATCGCCGTCACCATTCCTGTCGATGCCCAGTTGGGGATATTGTGCCTGGGGTGGCCGGCCGTCGGCGGACTTATATACGATCTTATAGGTATACAATCCCGGTTGTCCTGCATCGGCGTTGACGCCGCGGATGCCGCCGTAAGGCGCTGCGGCCACATAGTTCAGGGCGGGCGGGATGCCGGCCAGAAAACCTTTGCCCGTGACGACTACGGTTACGGTATCGGGTCCCCCGGCATTGGAGACGATCCTGATGCGGCTGCTGTACGAGGCGACAGCCGTGGGCGTAAAGGTCACAGGCAGGTGGATGGAGCCGCCGGCGGGAATAGAGGCGCCCGGGGTAAAACTGGTTGTAAAGGCCGGGTCGGTGCTGAGAACGTTACTCAGCACTACGGGAATGCTCCCGGTGTTGTTGATGGTGAAAGTGAAGCTGGAAGACTGCCCTGTCTGTACACTACCATAGTCGTGGCCGCCGGCGGGACTGAGGGCCCAGGAAGGCAGCTCCACGCCTACATGGAAGCTGTCGATTGCTGTGTGACTCCAGCGTCCTTCCTGGTTTTTCGTGCGTAGGTATAACGTATGCTTCCCGTCGGAGAGGCTCCCGGTGGCAACGGTGATGGAAGTACTGGCAAGGTCGACACCGGGCGTGAGAGCGATGGCCGTGGCGTTGCCGGCGCCCGGATCGGTGTCGATAAAGTATTCGGCGCGAACAATGTTCTGCGTGGCCGCGGGGGCCGGGGGATAGGAGTAGTCCAGGTTAACGATCATATCTTTTTCCGCAGTGAGGCTCCATGAACCATCGAGGTTCTTTGTGCGGAAATAGAGACGGTGGGTGCCAACGGAAAGACCCGCCGTGCTGACCGTGGCAGACAGATTGGCCAGGTCCACGCTCCCGCCAACCGCAATAGCCGAGCCGTTGCCGGCGCCCGGATCGCTGTCAAAGAAATATTCTGCGACTATGATATTCTTCGCGGCGGCGGGGGCAGAGGGATAGGAGTAGTCCAGGTTAACGATCATATCTTTTTCCGCAGTAAGGCTCCATGAACCATCGAGGTTCTTTGTTCGGAAATACAGACGGTGGGTGCCAACGGAGAGACCCGCCGTGCTGACCGTGGCAGACAGATTGGCCAGGTCCACGCTCGCGGTAACCGCAATGGCCGAGCCGCCGCCGGCGCCCGGATCGGTGTCAAAGAAATATTCCGCGGCTATGATATTCTTCGCGGCGGCGGGGGCCGGGGGGTAAGGGAGATCGAAGTTTATGATAAAGTCTTTTTCCGCGGTAAGGCTCCAGCGGCCCTCGTTGTTCCCGCTGCGGATATACAGCCGATGGGTTCCGTTGGAGAGGTTGGCCGTGTTGACGGAGACGGTGATACCCGCCAGGTCCAGTCCAGCCGTGAGGGGGATGGCGACGCCCGCACCAGGGCCTGGGTCGGTGTCGATGAAATACTCCGCCCTGGTAATATTCTTCGGGGCAGGCGATGCCGTAACATAGGGGGGATCCGAACTATAGAGGAAATCCTTCTCATTGGTAATGCTCCAGTAGCCTGAAGCATTCCTGGTCCGCAGGAACAGCCGGTGCACTCCATTGCTCAATCCGTTGACGTTGATGAGAGCGCCGATATTGTTGATATCTATGGCCGCGCTGACGGATATTGCCGTGGCGGAACCCGGCCCGGGGTCATTGTCGACAAAATATTCCGCTGACGTGATATTCACTTGTGCGGCAGGCGCCGGGGGGTAAGCCGGGTCCTGGGCTTGAGCGGCAAAAGCCAGCCCCAACGCCAAAAGGAGTTGTAAATATTTTTTCATCGTAGTAGGTTAGGGCGGTGCGCCGGCAAAGGATTGACTGGCCTTCGGAGACTAGTTGTTGTTTTTGCTGCTGAAGGTGATGTTCACAGTGGCGGTTCCGGAAGGAATGGAAGTGGGTACTGTCAGGCTATAAATAGAAGGGATATTGGGGATGCCTGATAGCCTGTAAGGATCGGTCGCTCCATAGGCGCCGCAATCGGGGCTTGACACCGTGCCGACGGTAAGGCCGGCGGCGATAGCCGGGGAACCAGATTTCAGGACCACCCGGGAATCCAGGCTGCCCGTGGCGCCGCCCACGTAGATGGTGGTCATATCCTGGCTGACCAGGTTGGCGGTGGCCGTTCCTGGCAGGGTCTGAGCGACCTGGAATAAATTATTCTTGATGGTGCAACTGGTGAGATCGCTTTGCGAATAGCAGCCGATAATATTGTTCACGAAGTAGGCGTTGTGCAGGACCCATCCGTTGGCGCCATTGATGTTGCTGTTATTCCGCACGATATTGCCGGAACCCGCGAGGTTGGGAAGGCTGATGTAGCCATTGTTATAGAATATAGAGTTCTCACAGACGAAGTTCGTGGCAGTGACGGTGTTGGCGGCCGAAATATTCTGTCCATTGAAGAAGCATTTCCGGATGCTGATATTGTCCTCTGTGCCCGTTTCATAATAAAGTCCACCCGTGAACAGGTCCCGCTCGAAACTGATGTTGTTGGTGGAAGTCAGATAGATGCCCTGGAGGGTGACGCCCAGGAACCCGCTGCCGGCAGCGGCGGCGCCCACCCTGAACCAGGCAATGCGGCTGTCGATCTTCGCCACCTGCAGACCGGCATTGCCGGGAGTAGTAGTATTGGCCGGATCCAGGAAATAACCTGGGCCTATGACAACAAGCCTCTTACTTAAGGTAAAGCTGTTGGTAGCGTAATCTGTCGTGCTGGGCTCCACATACAGCGTATCTCCTGCAGCCACAGCAGTGGACGTACAGGCATCATAGAAACTGGTGTAATCGGCCACTACGCCCGCATTGTTGTTGATCCGCCAGACCTTGGCCTTGGATTGAAAACCCGCCATTAAAATCAGTAGAAGAAAGGAGATCTGCTTCATGGTTGTTGTTTTTAGGCCATAAAAGTATCTTACCCCGCGATGGCAGGCAATCACCAAAAACAGGGATATTGAAAAAATAAAATCACCGAAAAAGGGGATGGCACAAAAGGAGTTAAATCTTTTTATTTGGCATACCGAACCATTTCCATACTTTAATATCCATATGCGCAAGACCTTGACCCTTTTCGCCCTGCTCGTTGTATTTATGCCCCGCGCCATCTGCCAGGTGGCGGCCCGGGACAGCATGTTGAAATTGATACAACATGCCAAAGAAGACACGGCTGCGGTAAAGCTCTACCTGGCCATCGGAGAGAATATTAAGAATAATGATCCGAAGTCTGCCAGAGGCTATTACCATCGGGCAGTAGAACTGAGTAAAAAGCTGGGTTTTACGCATGGGCAGGTGCAAGGCCTGATCAGTTACGGCGGGAGCTTTATAGTAGAGAGCATGTTTGACTCCATGCTGTATTATTCCCGGCTGGCGCTCCCCCTGGCCCGGCAGTCAAAGGATTCCCTGGAGATTGGTATAGCGTTGTTCAATATGGGGATCGCCTATCGCGATCTGTCGGATTTTGAGAATGCTATCCTGTATTGCCTGCAAGGGAGGGCTATCATGGAAGCCAAGGGTAACAAACGGATCGAGATGCAGATGAATAATGCCCTGCAGATATTGTACCAGCGGCAGACGGAGTACGATAAGGCGATCGTATTCGGTGAAAAGGCGATACAAGAGGCCCGGGAATTGAAATTCAAACCCGTCCTTGCCGAGTCGTTGATCAATATGTCTGTGAATCACCAGGCAAAAAATCTGCACGAAAAGGCCCGGGCCGACCTGGAGGAAGCGCTGCAATTGGGCATTGATCTGCAGGACAACCGTATCCAGGCCTATGCCCTGATGGATATCGGGGGCATTTACTTACAGGAAGGGAATTTCGAGCAGGTGAAAAAAATTGCCCCACACTGCCTGGAACTTCAAAAAAAAGTAGGTTCGCAGGATGGAGAAGCTCATGTATACAGAGGCCTCGCGGTATGCTATCTCCAGGAAAAGAACTATGCAAAAGCGAAAGAATATGCCCAAAAGGCGGCGGAACTGAATGCGAAGACCGGGAATATCAGAGAACAATCTAACCTGCTAAGACTGGTATCGTGCATTTCCTATGCTGAGCGGAATATGGCGGCAGGGTTTAAATACGACATGCAAAGCGATAGCATCCTGCAAAAGATGGTCGGCGATGCGCTATCGGAAAAATCCGCCAACCTGGAAAAAAAGTATGAGACGGAGCGAAAAGAGAACAGGATCCGGCAGTTGGAAGTGGAAAAGAAGGTGCAGGAGCTTAGTATCAGGCAGAAGAGCACGCTCAATTATATCCTCACCGCCGGGGCTGCCGTTTTGCTGCTCCTTGGACTCCTGTTGTACCGCAACTACCGGCAGAAGCAGCGGCTGCAGCGGCAACGGATATCGGAATTGGAGACGGAGAAGCGCCTGACGGCCACAGAGGCGGTGCTGAAGGGCGAGGAGCAGGAAAGGACCCGGCTGGCCCGGGAACTGCATGATGGTCTGGGCGGCATGTTGTCGGGAATAAAATTTTCATTCATGACTATACAAGGAAACATGTTTATGACGCCTGAGAATGTACAGGCTTTCGAACGCAGCATGGACATGCTCGACAGTTCGATCCAGGAGATGCGGCGCGTCGCGCACAATATGATGCCGGAGGCCCTGGTCAAATTCGGGCTGGATACTGCCATCCGGGACTTTTGTCATGATGTCACGAAGTCCGGCGCCCTCCAGGTGAATTACCTGTCCCAGGGGCTTGAAGATGGGGTGGCAGATCAGACCAAGGCGATCACCATCTATCGTATCGTTCAGGAGTTGCTGAATAATATTATGAAACATGCGGGTGCGCAAATGGCCATTGTACAGGTGATAAAGACCAACATGCGGTTGACAGTGACGGTGGAGGACGACGGCAAAGGATTCGACACCCGGAACCTGGATCACTCCGGCGGGATCGGTTGGAGTAATATCCGCAACCGGGTAGAATTCCTGAATGGGGAGATAAACGTGCAATCGGAACTGGGGAAAGGCGTATCAGTACTCATCGAACTACCTATATGACCAGCGTTTTTATAGTAGATGACCACTATATGGTCATCGAGGGGATCAAATCCCTGCTCTCCCACGTGAATGGCATCGAATGGATGGGGCATGCCACTAATGCAGCCTCCTGCCTGGCCTTTCTGCACAAACAGCAGCCGGACGTAATATTAATGGATATCAACCTGCCGGATAAGAGCGGGATCGATCTGTGCAAGGAGGTCAGGGACAAATATCCGGGCGTGTTCATCATCGGCCTCAGCACTTTCAACCAGCAAAGCTTCATACAGAAAATGATGGAGAACGGGGCTTCGGGTTATATGCTGAAAAATGCCACCCAGGAAGAGTTGGTGGAGGGCATCGAAACAGTTATGAAGGGGAAGCTCTATTTAAGCGGGGAGGCGGCACAATCCCTTCAAAAAAACACAGAGACCTCCATCCCAATGCTCACCCGGCGGGAAAAGGAAGTACTGCAACTGGTTGCGGAGGGAATGACAAATAATGAAATCGCTGAAAAGCTATTTATCAGCCCCAATACGGTGGACACGCACCGTAAAAGCCTGCTGGCCAAGTTTGGCGCGAAGAATACTGCTTCGCTGATCAGGATGGCGGCGCAGATGCGGCTTATCTGAAGCTGCGGTGGTGTGCCTCATGTGAAATAAAGTAACCAAGCAGTGGAACTACACCTCGTCGGAATTCTTTTATGGTTGCATTTTTTTCTTCAGTCCATCTTCCAAAACTTCGGCTACCCGCTGTGCTGAAAGGGTGTGGCAATCTTTGAGCATTGGAATTGTTTTTTTGTCCTCGGCTGTAATGGTTGCCAAATCTTGTGTCTATGATCTGTTTTTCAAGCGTTGTCATGCGACTATTTTTCAAGAAGTTTTTTGATGCTGTTTAAAATCCTTAAGTGACAATAATTTGCCAGGGTGTTCTGCCCTTGTAACATATTCTTTGGCCTGCAGGGTTCTTAATACTGTAGAAGTGGTCATCCTGTCAATGTTTGCTGTTTTTGAAAGCAGGATTTGTGTTACTTCTTTTTTGTTTTGAGTCAACCAGTAAATACTTGCCATAAGGTAAGCTGTGACGAAGTGAGGATATAAGTCTTATTACAATCCGAATAAACGAATGAAAACCCACTACCCATTTTCAACAATTTTCTCATATGACATTTAAACCCTCTGTTATAATGATTATTGGATACCTATCGCTAACTTATTCCCGGCACCGGCATCTCCATTTCCGCCAGCGGCTAATTCCGAACGAAAGTAGTTTCGGCCGGGGCTACCTTCGATGCTATGAGAACCGAACGAAGCTTACCCGCATTCGCACTGATAGTGCTGACCGTTGCTACCATCCTGTCCTGTAAAAAAGAGCATCGAAATCCCTCCACATCTTGTAAGATCATCGGTTACTATGACACCGTTACGAACAGGGGAGCCTACTCGACCTCTTTCACAGAGCTATCATACGACCAGGATGGCAGGATATCGTTCGTACTGTCGGGAAAAAGGGATTCGCTTAGTATCGGTTGGGTCTTCCACTACAACGGAAATAAGATCGTTGCTACTCCGAACGTCACCAACGGTCCAGGCGTAGATACGATTACCCTCAACGATAATGGTCAGCCTGTAACGATGCAGTTCGAAGAGATAAATCACGCCTACAGAAGCCATAGCGAATATTTTTATGGCGACAGCGGACGAATAAGCTATATGCTCTACTACGACCAGCATGGAAATCTGATCGACACAGCCAAGTATAGTTATACGAATGGAGATATGACTTCGATCGACCATGGCCACGGGAATATAACACGGTATTCTTATTACACGGACAAAATCGCATCCGACGCAGAATTCTCGCGCATCGAATCACTTACCACCTATGGGGTCATCTTCCCCTCCAGCAAACATATGCTTAAATCGGTGCAGGATGTCGGTTACTTAGAAAGTTTCAGCTATACGTTTGATAACGCGGGCCGGATCGTTTCCGGAGAAGAAACAATTATCGCCACCGGCGGAATAGTTACCAAAAGAACGTATGTGTACGATTGCGGATGAAATATTCGAATGTTGTATAGGTCTTTCTTGCTTCATTTCAAAAGTTCAACTTCCTCTGGAATAACAAATAACATAGTGCAACCAGTTTTGGTAGTAACCGAATGTTTAAAGTTCACCGGCGTATATAAATAGTCCCCTTCGGATAGCGTTGCATGCTCCAGCACAACTTCTCCGCTTAATACAAATATTTCTTCTCCTCCGGGATGGTTGTGATATGGATATGCTGCTCCAGGCTCGAATTTCAATAGTATTGTAGTTGACCGTTGCTTAGCCTCATCATACCTTAGGGAGATTACGGAGATACCCGGATAGTGAACTCCATTTTCAATAAGCGGCTGCCAATCTTTCTGGCTCTTTCGGACGATGTAATTGTTGATGTCAGTATTCATATGTTTAGTTTTTGTACTTCACCGAAGTCGAATAATATACGATATTTAAGTAATAGCGACTTTATTTGCTTAACAGTTGATCAACACTCCACTGATAATGGGGCATGCTTGCTAATACAAATGCTCCGGCGCTGAATGCAAATACGGAATAGTCCAATGGTTCTTTAATGCCAAATGAATAGGTCATGGAAAATGCAAATAGCAGCGTGAGAAGAGCAGCACTATAAGCCGCATACCTTATTTTGAAACCAATGAGTAGCAAAATGCCTAAACTTATTTCCAGAAAAGTGCTTATAACAGCAATTGCCGGAATGAAAGCTTTGGGAATAAATGAATTCACCTCTGCAGTGTAATCTAAGAAATTATGCCAGCCGGATGATTTTTTACCCCATAACCCTAGCCGGCTTGCCACCGCTGACAAAAAGCCCGACGCCAGGGCTATTCGTAGCAAGAAAGTGGAAATACCTATGGTTTTCATGTCCCCGATTTTTTTAGAATTGTAAATAATTAATCAGGCACAAAGATGATAAATAAGAAAAGGCCAGAGAATAGAGAATGTTGTGAAAAGCATGTAATATTACATGGCAGCCTTTTCTTTATATAACTTGGGAGAAAGTTTTGAGTGTTTCTTAAAAAAATTAGAGAAATAGAAAGGGTCTTTAAAGCCAAGCTGGTAGGCCACCTCCTTTACTGACAGATCTCCATAAGTAAGCAGCCTTTTTGCTTCTGAGGTTATAAGTCCATAAATAACATTTTGGGCGGTCTTGCCGGCATGAAGCTTTGCCAGTTCGTTCAACTTTATTTCAGTAGTGCCTAGTAATCTTGCAAATTGCGAAAGGGAATAATTCCGCTCAAAATTATTTCTTACGGCATCCAGGAATTTCAAAAATAACGCATCGGGTTTCCAGATCTCATCTCCCCGTTGTACTTTCGCCCTGTTGATCTCAACTAGAATAAGCTCAATTCTCGAATGAATAGAGATGAGAAATTGATAAGGCCGTTTTGCTAATTCTTCTGCAATGCCGTTTAGTTGATTTTCAATGTTGCTTCTATTTATTGCAATCACCTCATTCATTGAAAAATGGCAGAAAAGTCCATTGTGAAAAAGTAATTCAATGTCATGGTCGTTTTTGCAAAAGAAGTCCAGCGTAAATTCAAGTATATACCCTTTAGCTTTAACTGCTTTTTCTATACAATGAATTTGACCAGATGTAATGGTGATTACTTCACCCCCTTTTAGCAATAGTTCCTTTTCATCCACAGCTATGCTCAATTTCCCTGAAGAGCAATAAATTAAGACGTATTTCATGATACGTCTTGGCTTACTTAGCTTTTTTGCTTTTTCTAAAGTTATTATATCTATCATTTTTTCGATTGAAAGCGTTTATCCGTTTGTGAATTGACCGCCAGGGGCAGTCGGCAACAGCCACAAAAATTAATGAGCCAGCTCTGCTGAACAACAATAATAATGAAAAAGACCGATAGGCCGTTGTTGAGCCGGACAAGATGGAACGTCAAACGTTAATTGATCTCGCATATCTCGCTTGTTGGTGCAGGGGTCACCGGCTTTCAGGGGATTATTGCGGATATAAAACTCAAATCCGGCGATAAAGGCATAATTCAGTCTTCCAAATTAGTATCCCCGGTGGGGGATTTTTTGGCTAAGAACTTTCTCAGGTAGATAGCAGTACTAAAGTAATTTTTCAGCGTTCCTCTTTTCAATACGAATTTCATCAAATCATGTGCATATCCACCAACTTGCACAGGGTCATTTTTCGGTGGTGGCCTTCTCACAGATTCCGAAGTAAGCATTTTTAACAGCCTCGGCAGTGACTTCCGTATTTTCCAGGGCCAACCTGGTAGTGGGTGAATGCCCGCAATAAAGGGTAGATACCGATGGTATCCTTACCTTCCAGATGGTGGACCAGCTTATTATCCGTCAGAGGGCTAGGCTTTTTATTTGCAACATCCTCCAGCGTTCCCCCCGCAGCCTTATGCCGCTGGTATTCCTCCCATTCCAAGTCATAAGCAGGAAAATACACGGCCTTTCCATTAGTTTCCCTGCGGACGGCATAAATATCTTCTCTCCTCTAAAGAGCGTTTTGAAGATTGTATACTGGTCCTGGATTCACATAGGTGGCAGCTAAAGCTGTATTTCATAAATGAACATTTCGCCAGTTACTGTATCCTCATAGTAAGCTGACCCTTGTCCATTTTCTGCGGGCACTAAGATTCGCAGATTTTTTCGTGGAGTAAACCAGGCTGGAGCATCTGATGGGAGAACCGGACTTTTTTGGGTTTCTACTAATTTATTCTGCCGTATAAACTGCGATCTCCATTGAGCTGAGGCCTTTAATTTCAAATACATAATGTATTCTTTCGACCAATGGGCAGATTGCCAATATTTTCCGTTTAATATTTCGATATTTTCCGGCAGAGATTCTCCTGACCAAAATTTATACGTTTCGATCGGGTCATCTGTTTTCTTTTCCGTGCAAGAACCAAGGAAAATTACAATGATAACCCCAAAGGCTGATAATATTGTCTTGGTTGCCAGCTTCATGGGAATTCAAATTCCAGCAAGCAAAATAAGAAAATCCTTGGAAAGATGACAGGATTCGAATCCCGAGCAGATTCGAACTTGCGACAGAATAGATTGGAAAATAATTGTTTAAACAGCGAGCATATTTCAACTCACCGGATAACTCACAGAAATGCAAGGAACAGTCTCACGTATGAAATTCGAATAAGGATGATGGTAAAAAGCCAAAGAGTTAATAATGAACGTGGTTTACTCAGTAACCTACTCAAGAAAGATGTAAAGGAAATTGCCAGGTTGGTCCATTTAGAGAATTCTCAATGGAATTTGGGCAGCTTTTGTCGCATAACAGATTGATGATCAAATAAAAGTTGAAAAAGTCAGGTTTCTTTTAGTAAATTTGATTTCAATGTATACAACAAGCCAAATATTGACCATTTTAAAGGAGAAAAAGGGATACCTGCAGAAAAGGTACCCTATTTCTGAGTTAGGGGTATTTGGCTCCTATGCAAGGGGGGATTTTAATGAAAAGAGTGACATTGACATTCTCGTCGATTCTATTGGAAGCATCGACGGTTTTGAGTATATACGACTCGCCCATGAGTTGGAGGATACCTTTAAACAAAAGGTCGATGTAGTTTCCCGCAAAGGCATAAAGCCTCAATATTTACCTTATATAGAGAAAAGCCTCATTCATGTCTGAACGTAACCTAACCTTGCTTCTATTGGATATTAAGGTTTCGATTCGTAAAATTTTAGAGTATACAGCAGGAATGACATTTGAGTCTTATGAGGCAGACTCAAAGACAAAAGATGCAGTTGAACGGAATTTTGAGATCATTGGAGAAGCCGCGTCGCGAATTCCAGATAATTTCAAAAGATACATCCCACAGTCGAATGGCGCATCATCAAAGACTTCCGAAATTTTGTCATTCAAGAATACTTCGGTATTAACAATCAGATTGTTTGGGATACCATTCAATTCCGTTTGCCGGATCTACTACAAGAGATTTCAAATTTGATTTCGCCTTCCGAATAACCCGCGTGATCTTACTATGAAACAGGTATTTTTTTACTCGCACTCTTTTACCAGGTTGTGATGATAATATTGATTCTAATAATATAGAACTAGGGTGTGAAGCGAAATTCTTGGAATTCGCGAAGGTCGAGTGACTTTAATGGCGGCTTACTGCAAAGGATGCATGTTTGTTCTTTGACAGTGCAAAAACCTCATATAGGTTCGGTGTAACAATACGAAATAGCCCATAATATAAAAGTTAGAAATATGGTTTTTTTAAAAGCAAGCATTCCTTTAACTCCTTCTGATATTGAGAGAGCGGAGAAAGAACTCGATGTTTTTTTTCCTCTCGAGTTTGTAGAACACTATTTGAGATACAACGGAGGGCTTCCGGAAAAAGACAAGTTTATTTGGCAGGACGGAGGCAAAACCAGGATTAACTGTTTTTCTTCAATTAAAGACGCAGGATTTGTAAGTTTGGAAGAAACGTATAGGGACCTGATAATATTAGAATCTTATTTACCAATTGGTATAATACCTTTTGGAACCGATGACGGAGGGAATTCTTTTTGTATATCTGCAAGAAAGGAGGATCATGGCTTTGTGTATTATTGCAACGATGACCATTATAATACAGAGAATAAGGAAGAATGCCTGACTCTTATAGACAAGAGCTTTAAGCATTTTATTGATAACCTTTCTGGGTAGTGTCGCAAATTGTATATCTTTTTCATTACCGCGGACAGATGAACAACTAAGCGATGTTGCTGTGCAAGCCGAAAGAAATTAATTGCTCAAATCGGTCAATCTTTTATCAACGCCTCGACCCGGATTTTTTCGAACAAACTAACAATTGCAATTTGGCCAAAAGACGTGAAAAATTTTGGGATTAATGTCTACGAGGTAAGAGATTTTATCTGGAATTATATTGGATAATCCAACCGAGTTTTTTCCATGGGTCAATTCCTCCACAGATTATACAGGGATATCAGCGAAGGTTACACCATTAGCGAGTATTCCTCGAAAGATAATATAAACAAAAAACTGTCCGAAATATGTCCGAACAGCTTTTAATGGTTTAACAATCAACCTAAAAAGTCGACCTGCCTGTACAATTTACAAGTTCAGGAATGAACACATCAACAGCCAACATATTGCATAGCCAAGGCTATACAGTTTATGGAGCGGCAAGACGAACCGGCGAAATGAATGACCTTAAAACAAAAGGAATGGGTGTGGTCTCACTAATAAGTGTCTAACTTTTTGGGGGCACATCACCAGAGCGGGTTTCAAAAGTTGGTCGCCCTGGCAGGACGATTCTTCCAGTATTTGGGCCCGATCTTGGACTTTGCCGGACCTGGACCCAGCATCAGCCAGGTTTGTACTGGCCAGAGAAACGCTAGGACCTCTATCAAGATAATTATAATTAGTAGCAATGAATGTCAAACTAACAAAAGCCGCGCGAGAAAATATAAGTGTAATGGAAAATTTAATGCAGTTTTATATTTATGATTTTTCTGAATTTGTCGATCTAGATGTTAAGGAAGATGGGCTATTTGAACCTTACGCTAGTTTACGGGAATATTGGGAAAAAGAAAATGAACGATTCCCATATTTCATAAAGGTGGGGGAAAGATATCTGGGTTTTGTTTTGGTCAGATATATTACGTTAAGCGATAGAAATTATTTTTCAATGGCCGAGTTCTTTATTATGAGAAAATATAGAAGAAAGGGAATTGGAAGATCAATAGCGGAACAGGTATTTAATATGCATAAAGGGCAATGGCAGATCTATCAAAAAGAAAGCAATAGGCCCGCCCAGGTTTTTTGGAGGAAGATTATTACTGACTATACAAAAGGCCAATTTAAAGAACGAATTGAACATGGAAAGAGAATTCAGGAATTTGAAATATAGTCTACCCCTTTACATTGATGAGGTAATGCAGACCTAACTGAATACAATATTTTAGAAAGCGATTATATAATTTCTGAAGAAACAGGACTTGAAATAGGTTTTACGAACAATGATGCTGTATATGACGACGATGACAATGTTATTTTTGAAAAAGGGAATCCGATCTTTTCTCGCTTAATTGCTTATCCAAAATCTTTAACGCTAATTGGCAGTTTTCCATTTGCCACGAATTTCACAGACAATCGAGATGAAGTTGTTAAAAAGGCAGGGAATCCGACAAACACAAATGGAGGTTTTTCAGACTTCCTAAACAAGAATTTTCTCGTGGACAATTATAAATTGGACAATATTATCGTAACGTATGATTATGATGCAGAAAAACAGACAATTAATTTTATTCAAATCCGTGAGAATAACTTAGTTCACCTCCTTAAGTTGTGACGAAAAAGCAAAATGGTTGGAACAACTGGATTCGAACTTGCGTCCTCCCCAAAACCAAGCAAGCAAATCTTGTGATTTAAGTCAGACAGGATTGCAAAAATGACACTAAAAAAAGTTCTTTGTTTCCGGGCTGGGGTTTGACTTCTCATCATTCCGGCTTCTATCAACGATATGAGCAGACGACCAGAATTGAAGCAATTGACCATTGCTCTCCAAAGTCTGTTTGAGCCTTTCCATGGGAGATTTGGAAAGCCAAAGTTTCAATTGAAGTTCTTTAATATGCTGTGGAGTATCTGTCATCTGTTTATCAGATCGAAGGTACGTAATTTCAGTTGTTTAACCCATTTTGAGATATACTCCCAGTCTAAGTTATCGACAACAACAAGGCTTTTAATATCTTCTATTTGGACAGCAGATTGAAAATCTTGTATCCAGGACAACGAAATCTGCCTTGTATCCTGATTCATGGTCAATAATATTGAACATCTTAACGGGACCAATCATTGCGTCCTTGATACCATCCCTGTCGCAGTAGAATCCTTCCTTAAAACTATCCACAAATAAATCCAGGTTTTTAGCTTCCAGGTGAATGACAAAGTCGATATCCCTGGTCATTCTCGGAACGGTGTATATCCCCAATGCTATACTGCCCGATAGCATATACGGGATCTGGTATTGATCAAGAACGTCAGTAATTTTTTGAAAGAAAGAAAGCATAGGAAAGTCAAGTTACTTTAAAATTAGCAACCAGGAAAAAGGGACAAAATCATCTGACCCATTTCCGCCCCAAACCTGACCCAAATTGTGATGTTGGCCCAAAAATAAAATCAGCGAGTTGTAATACAACTCGCTGATTTTAAAGTCGGGAAGACAGGATTACCTCGGCGCTACCGCGCGCTCGGCGATCCTCAAAGGGGGAGGCCTGAAACAAGATCAACACAGCCCTTCGGGCCTTTTGCTTATTGTCGCTGCGCTTGCCCGAGCAAACTCGGTCCGCTCCGCGCCAAACGCAAAACCCCCGCTATCGCGGGGGCATGTGTTGATCTTGTTTCGTCGGGAAGACAGGATTCGAACCTGCGACCCCCTGGTCCCAAACCAGGTGCGCTACCGGCCTGCGCTACTTCCCGATCCGTCCTACCCGGTGACCCGGGTAACGGGTGGCAAATGTAGACATTTAAACCCGAACCACCTAGTCAAACCCTCACAAATTCCACCAATAATTGAACTTCACCACCAGCGCCCGGCTCCTCACCGAGAACGGCGTGGTAAAATAGTTATCGGTATACACCAGGAACAGGTCGGAAGCCGGCTTGTACCGCCACTGCAGCCGGGTATTCAGGTTCATATTGTGGATTTGCTGATTATACTGGATATATGTGGTGAAGAACAGCGTATTCGTCATCGTCACATCGATCCGGGGTCCCACCAGCCAGAAATACTGGTCACCCCAGGGCTGTGGCAGCGACAGCCTGTTGTAGGAAAAGCTCAGCGTCATATTCACATATGGCTGGATCCTATACCCCACGTCCCCGCTGAACGTCAGCTTCGTGCCATCCGCATAGTAGCCGCCGCGACGAAAAGAGGCATCATACGTAAAAAGCGCCTGGGGCTTGCTGACATAGTCGAAGCCGACGCTGTTCCAGTTGTGCCGGCTGCCCTTTTGCAGGAAGGCCCGGCCCGTATTCGTGGGATCAAAAGGCGCCAGCAGCTCCACATAGTCATGCACCATGACGCCGGCCAACGTGCTTTTATTCCGGAATGTCGCCAGCCAGGTCACGCTTGTCTCGTCATCCGTATGATGGAAAGAAGTATTGTAATAGTAATTGGACACCACCTGCGGGCCATGGCTGAGCACCACCCCGCCCCGGGGAAAGAACAAGTAGGAGAGCGTTGGATTATACTTGAAATAACCCTGCCTGGGCACATACCCCACTTCCGCATTGAAATTGCCGCCGGTGTATTCGTACTGTGCCCCGATGAGCCAGTGCCGGTCAGTGTATTGCAGGTTGCCGGCATGTACATAATCATCCCCTCTCCGGCCGGGGCTAAAAGATTTTATCAGCAAAGCTTTTCCTGTCCAGAAGTTATTGGCCGAGGCCAGGTTGAATTCCAGCCCGATGTTGCGATTGTACAATGAATAAGTGGGGTGCGTCGTGTCCTTACCCGGCTGATAATGCAGGGATTGCTTGTTGATAAAAAGGAAGCCGATATTGCTGCGGGCAAAGATCTTCCGCTGCAGGGCCACCACCGAAAAATTCTGCTGGGGCTGCCCGATGGAATCTACGGAGCCCGTCTGCATGTCCATGACGCCGATGCGCCAGTTCCGGTCCAGCTTGCCGCTGAGCCGTCCGCCGAACTCGATGGGTGCGCCCAGACCGATGCGACGGGAAAAAAAAGGCCTGATGGACGAATAGCCAAAATTGGTGAAGTGATCGCCATTCTCCAGGAAGAACTGCCTCTTTTCAGGATAGAAAAGCTCAAAGCGGCTGAGGTCGGTCACCTGTTTGTCCACATCCACCTGCGAAAAATCAGGGTTCACCGTCAGGTCCAGGTTGAGCGAAGAGGTGACCGCTACCTTCACATCGCCTCCGATCTCTTTGCGATACGCCACAGGTCTATGCGCAGCATAATCCCTGGATCCTCCACCCAACACATAGGGAATGACGGAAATATTCGGACCAGGCGGCGGTGGCGGCGCATCCCACACCAAGGCACCTGTGTAAGCTAAACTGGCAGTGGGAAACTGGCGCGGCACAGGGGCCCATGCAGACTTCTCCGTTGTCTTTAGATCGTTGCGGCTGAAATTGATCCCCCAACGGGTGACGTCTTTCTTGTAACGCAAGGTCTTAAAAGGAATGGCCATTTCCAGCACCCATCGGTCCTCCAATCGCCTGACCACGGAGGTCCATTTATTGTCCCAGCTGAGATCGACCTTGCCGCCTTCATACATCATCCCGTCCCACTGCCCGCCTGCCGCATTCGTGCCAAAAGAGAAACCATTGGTCTGGTCCTCGAATGTGTCCATAAAAAATATGAAATTGTCATTCTTCAGAAAGGCAAAATCTCTCCGCAGCGACTCCACCATATCCGGCCCGGGCAGGCCATTATAACATTCCGCCGCCAGGTACAGGTAGCGCTCGTCGTAGGTCATCCGCACCGCCGTCCGAACATGGGCACAGTCCAGATCCATCGGCAGGACCATGAAAAAATCTCCCACCTTGTCAGCAGACTGCCAGGCCGCCTCATTCAACACCCCATCGATGACCATTGGACTGGAAGTCCGCCGGATATGCAGCTCAAAGCCGGCATTCTTTTTCTGCGCGAGCAGTCCCGGCGCGGCCATCAACTGAAAAACTATCATCAACAAAAGCCACTTCTTAACCATCGCTCTGGAAAATACAACCTTTTCCCGGAAATCATCCTGCTACTGACTTTCTTAGTGAGCCCGGCCGCTCACCTGTCCGAAGAGCCTGCTCAGTCCGCCGGGCAATTCCTTTTCGCCTGCCGCAGATGCCGCTCGTTATGCGCGATGAGGAACTGGAACACATCTCCGAGCTTCAGCCTGATCCATTTAAAAATAGACACCGGGATCCTGATCTTATTCAGGTCGACCTTACGGGACAACTGCAAGCATAGCAGCAAAAGCTCCTGTTGCCGGATGAATTCGGCTACGACAGCATGCGCATCCAGCTCCGCCGCAGGCACATATCCCGAAAACGCTTTCATTTTCTTTTTGCCTTTATCCGGGTCCATGAGCCGGGTGAAGTAAGCTCCTATAAAGCTGCTTTTGAACTTGCCCCCCTCCACCTGGTCGTGCAGCGACCTGTGCAGCCGCTGCCGGATAAAGGGTAGATAGTAGTTTCCATACTGGTTCAAATGCTCCAGGCATTGCGCAACGCTCCAGCCCCCGTCCGCGGCCGGCCGGAGCAAGAGGGCCTCCGGCATATTCTGAAAGACAGCAACGGCCATCCGGATATGCAGATCCACATGCGCTTCCAGCGTATCCAATAAGTGATCCTTATCAACAGGTGTCATGAGATTATTTTATACGGCAAATCTAGCCTGCGTCACAAAGACCGATCTTGGTAAAAACCAAGACCCCCTATTTTTTTTGCTTATTGATCAGCTTGCTGAAATTGGTCGCGTCCATACCCAGGTAGTTGGCGATGTACTTATGAGGGATGAGCTGAAAGATATGCGGACTCCTTTGCAACACCTTGTTGAACTTCTCTTCGGCAGAATAGCATTGCAGCTCCGCCAGCCTTTCCAGCAGTCCTGACAATGCATGAACGACCCCTTTCCTCACCATAAAAGCAATGCCCGGCCGTGCCTGCATCAGCTTGTCCAGGTCTGTAAATGCAGCCCTCAAGAACACCGAAGGTGTCAGCGTCTCAAAAAAATAACGGGAAGGCTGCTGCAAAAGCAAGGAATCCAAAACTCCACCAAAGGAAGGAGGATAGGAGAAGACAATGGTTGCCTCCCTGTCCTGGTCATCGAAATAATAAACACGCTGTACGCCTTCCATTACAAAATAAAGATATCGTTCCACCGATCCTTCCATTGTAATGATCTCTTTCCGACGGGCGGAAAAGGGGGACCATATTGTAGACAAGGCATCCCAGTCTTCCCCGGAAAGTGGATATACCCCATCCACCAGCTTTTTAAGTTGTACGAGCGCATCTGCCATTGGCACGAATATACGGAGATCATCCGGCTACCCGCGCCCCCTCACTCCGCCCTGAGACTTTTCACAGGATTGGCCAATGCCGCCCTGATGGCCTGCCACCCCACCGTAAGCAAGGCCACAACGACCGCCGCACCACCCGCCAATCCAAACATCCACCAACGCAGCTCGGTATGAAAGGCATAATCCTGCAGCCATTTATGCATTGCCAGCCAGGCCAGCGGCGTTGCGATCAGCAATGAGAGGAATACCAGCCGCAAAAATTCACCCGATAAAAGGCGGAATACATTCCCTACACTGGCCCCGAGCACTTTCCGCACACCGATCTCGCGGGTACGCTGCTCGGCCGTAAATATGGCCAGCCCCAAAAGGCCGAGACAGGAAATGATGATAGCCAGCGCAGCAAAACAGTGGGAAAGCCGCTCCGCCATCTGCTCGCTCTTATAAAGCTTACCATACTCCTCATCCGAGAACTGGTAAGTGAACGGAAATTTCGGATTCATCCTTTTCCATAGCGCCGCCAATCCATCCATGGCAGGCCGCGTCTTGCCCGGCTCCGTCCGTATCAACATCGTCCCGCCCCAGGCATCCTCACCGAGATAGAGGATAATACCATGCACCGGCACATGCAGGGAATTGAAATTGAAGTCCTTCACCACCCCAATGATCGGTGACGTCCTGCCCCACATGGTGAAAGGCTTGCCGACGGGGTCCCTATAGCCCATGATATTGACGGCCTCTTCGTTTAAAATATATCCCGTGGAGTCCGTCGACATATACGGTCTGAAATCATGCCCCTGCACCAGGGTCAGCCCCATTGTCTTTACAAAATCATAGCCCACTTCTTCATCGCCGAACGTCGGCTTGGAATTGGGGTCCTTCCCTACCCAATCGATGCCCCAGGTGGCGCTGGTGATATTCGTCGGCGGACTGCCGATATGGGACACCTGCTGAATGCCCGGTATCTTCAGCGCTTCCTCCTTGAATACTTTGTATTTACCATTCAGGTTCCCTTCCTGTGGAATATAGATCAGGTTCTCGCGCGCATATCCCAGGTCCTTTGTTTGGATATAGTCCACCTGCCTGGAGACGACGATAGTGCCCACTATCAATACGATGGAAACGACGAATTGGAACACCACCAGCCCTTTTCTGAATAGGACATTCCCCCAGTTGATCTTTAAGATGCCCCCCTTCAGCACGCTGACAGGGCGGAACGACGAAAGATATAATGCCGGATAGCTGCCCGCAATGACCCCTGTGACCAGCATGCCTCCAACGATACCCGCCCAGAAAGCCACGCCGGAAGGATACGCCATCTGCTTTTGCGTCAGCGAATTGAAAAAAGGCAGCAGCATAGCCACCAGCAACAACGCCACCGCCCCGGCGATAGCCGTCAGCAGCATGGCCTCTCCCACAAACTGCCGTACCAGCGAAATACGCTGTGCGCCTACTACTTTCCGCACGCCGATCTCCTTGGCCCGCCTTGCCGAACGTGCCGTGGTGATATTCATAAAATTGATACATGCGATCAGCAGGATAAAAACAGCGACGACGGTGAACAGCCGGACATACTCGATCCGCCCTCCCTCCAGCTGCCCCAGGGCGTTGAACCGGGAGTGAAGGTACATCTCGTCAAAACGCTGGATGCCCAGCTCCACCCGGTAACCTTGGGTATAATGCGTATACTTTTCCAGCAATCCCGTCACCTGCTTTTCAAAAGCTCCTGCAATAGTGCCCGGCTTCAGCCTGCAATATGTCAATACACCCGTGTTGGTCCATTTGGTCGCATTTCCATTCGCTTTTAAAAAATGCGCATAATTGATCACGTAGTCAAACCTGTTCGAAGCATTGGCCGGCACGTCCGCGAAGACCCCCGTGACCTTCAGCTCCTCCCCATTATTGAACGCCACCGGCCGGCCGATAGCCGCCGCCGGGCTGCCAAAAAGATCAACGGCCATTTTCTTTGAAATGGCTATGTTCACCGGCTGCGACAGCACAGTAGCTTTATCTCCCTCCAGCAATGGATACGTGAACAGCGTGAAAAAATCAACGTCCGCATAGCAGCCCTCCTCTTTCAGGATCTTCTCCCCTGCCTGAAATGTATTCACCTCATTGTGCGTAAGGCTGCTGGCGTATTCCACCTGCGGCAGCTCCCTTTTCATCCCTTCAGCCAGCACGCCGGGCGTATTATACTGCGTTTTGATGACCCCGCCCGTGAATTGCCGCTCGTAAACGACAAATAGCCGGTCGCCATGTGCATTGAAATTATCCACGCTGCGCTCATCATGCACCCAAAGCGCGATAAAAAGACTGCAGGTAAGTCCCAATGCAAGACCCAGGATATTGATAGCCGAAAAAACTTTATTCCGGGTGAGGTTCCTGTACGCTACGAGCAGGTGATTCTTGAGCATAACGAATATTTGAAGCAAAGCCCACCAAATGGATGCCCGAACGATATCGCCCTGAAAATCATATGATTCGACAGCTCCGCCGGCCCTGACTGTCCGGATATGACACAACCTGTTCGTATCAAAAACGAACACCCCTGCCGGAATCTCGCTGATAATACATTGATAGCCACGTGCAAAGTCGACTGGCATTGTTTTCGCACCCTTCCAATACATGAAACTTGTCATCAAAACATATTTCCTGCTGGTCGTATTGATCAGCGTCCGGCCGGGATCAAACGCCCAGAATATCTCCACCGATCTGCATGCCCTTAGCCACTGGACGCTCGTCAATCGTACAGCATCGACAGTCCTGGAAAAAAACTCCGTCCGCCTTAACGAGGCGCCAGGTCCCGGCCTGATGATCCTGAAGGATGCGGACCTGGGTGACGGCGTCATCGAGCTGGATATCAAAGGGAGCCATCAAATGCAGCAAAGCTTTGTCGGAGTAGCCTTTCACATACAGAATGCCACGACTTACGATGCCGTTTATTTCAGGCCCTTCAACTTCAAAAGCAACGAAGCGCTGCGTCGAAGCCATTCCGTACAATATATCAACATGCCCGACAATGACTGGGAAAAGCTGCGCAACCAGTTTCCCGGCAAATACGAACACGCAGTGGACGACCCTCCCGACCCCGACGAATGGTTCCACGTTAAGATCGTTTTGAAGGGATACCATGTCTCGGTCTATGTCAATAATGCAAAGGAGCCTTCCCTTGAAGTGAATAGGATCAGCAATAGCACGCACGGCGGCCTGGGCCTTTGGGTAGGCAACAATTCACCCGGCAGTTTCGCCCATTTAACTTACAACAGATAAACATATTTGAACATGCTTAAGAACTATTTGAAAATAGCTTTCAGGCAGTTGTCCCGCAACAAGCTGTTCTCCTCCATCAACATCTTCGGCCTGGCAGCAGGCCTGGCCGTCTGTCTGCTGATCATGCTCTACATCCTCGATGAGCTGAGCTACGACAAACATCATAAGGATGCGGACAGGACCTACCGGCTGGCCTATGTCACGGGCACCGGAGATGACTGGTCGGCGGAGCCCGCCCCGGTGGCCTTTACCATAAAGGCTGAAATGCCCGAAGTGCAGGAGGCCACCCGCCTGTTGAAGTTCCCCGACATGGATAAGGTATTGTTGCAAAACGAGCGCCCCCGGGACCCCAAAAAGTTCTTCGAATCCAATGGCTACTATGTCGACAGCACCTTTTTCCAGCTCTTCACCTATGATTTTACCTATGGCAATGGTGAGACCGCCCTGGCCCGGCCCAATAGCCTCGTGCTCTCGGAATCCATCGCCGCCAGGCTATTCGGGAACGAGAATCCCATCGGCAAACCACTGAAGCTCAGCCTGCCCTTCGGCGATTTTATCTACACTGTACAGGCCGTCTTTAAAGAGAATCACCATTCACATATTCCAGCGCATTTCTTCCTCTCCATGCGAAACTCGGATCTCGGCGCCTGGACGGAAAAGCAGACCAGCTGGGCCACCAATAATATCTTCCATACCTATATCAAATTGAAACCGGGCACCGATGCCCATGCATTTGAAAAAAGGATGGCCGCATTCATGGACAGGCATGAAGGTCCGGAGCTTAAGAAAGCCGGCATGACCAAGGGCCACTTCATGCAGCATATGACAGACATCTATCTGCATTCTTCGATTGGCGATGAGATCGCACCCAATGGCAATATCCGCTATCTCTATATCCTGGGATCGATAGCCGCCTTTATCCTGGTCATTGCCTGCATCAATTTTATGAACCTTTCCACCGCCCGCTCGGAAAAAAGGGCCCGGGAAGTTGGCGTCAGGAAAGTCATCGGCGCAGGAAGAGCCTCCCTTATACATCAGTTCCTTGGCGAGTCCTTCCTGCTATGCCTGATCGCACTTGCGATAGGCCTCCTCCTGACCCAATTATTACTACCCCTGTTCAATCAGCTCACGCAAAAACAGCTTACCCTGTCAAACAACCCGCATCTCATACTATGGATCGCAGGCCTTTCATTGCTGACCGGACTGCTGTCCGGCCTGTACCCCGCCTTTTACCTATCCTCGTTCAGGCCTGCAAAAGTGCTGAAAGGAAAGATCCTCAACAGCTGGTCGGCCACCGCGCTTCGCAAAGGATTGGTGGTTTTCCAGTTCACCATTTCCGTAATGCTGATCCTCGGCGCCATCGTCATCGGCAGCCAGCTGCATTATCTGAAAAACCAAAGCCTGGGATTCAAAAAGGACCAGCAGCTCATCCTGCCCATCACGAGCAAGAACGTAGCGAAGAATTATAACTCGCTCAAAAGTGAAATACTGCGGACGGCAGGCGTTGGTTCCGTCACCAGCGGGTCCACCTATCCGGGTATCAGGAATATTAATGATGCCCTGTTTTACGCCGAGGGCAGATCAGCGGCCAATAATGTAGACATCGCAATAGCAAGCATAGAAGACGATTACTTTGAGACCCTGGGCTTACAGTTGATAGAGGGCCGTCCCTTCGCAAGGAATAGCATGGCGGATTCCAATCATATCATCTTAAACCAGACTGCCGCGAGACAATTGGGCCTCGATCCCGCTGCGGCCGTCGGCAAAAGGGTCACCTATGAATTCCATGGGGTATATTACAACATGGAGGTCACGGGCGTCATAAGAGATTTCAATTTCGAAAGTCTTCATAACCCCATAAGGCCCCTGGGATTTTCGATCAATAATTTCTTTGCCAATAAATATAACTACACGATCGTCGGTCTTCAAACCACCAATTATTCCCGGGCGCTGGCAGCCATCGAACAAGCATGGACCAGGGTCAATCCCGGAGCACCCTTCGAATATTCCTTCCTCGACCAGGATTTTCAAAGGAATTATGAAAAAGAGGAGCGCACTTCCCATATCGTGATCTATTGCACCAGCATTGCCATCCTGATAGCCTGCCTGGGGCTCTTCGGACTGACAGCCTTTTCCGCCGAGCGGCGTACCAAGGAGATCGGCATCCGCAAGGTGCTGGGCGCCTCTGTCGCCAATGTCACCCTGCTGCTGTCTGGTGAATTCATCCGCCTGGCCCTGCTGGCTGTCCTGATCGCATCGCCCCTGGCCTGGTATGGCATGGACCGGTGGTTGCGGAATTTTACCTACAGGATCACCCTCACTTGGTGGATGTTTGCGGCCGCCGGCGGTGTAGCGATCGTCATCGCCCTGGTCACGGTGAGCTTCCAGTCCATAAGGTCGGCATTGGCCAACCCCACGAAGAGCCTGAGGGCGGAGTGATCTGGCGCTGGTAACTCACCCGGATATCCTTACCGCTGCGCCCGCGCCGCCTCCAGCCGGCGGATACAGTTGCTCAGGCTCCTGAAATTATGGTACGTCCCCTTCCAGATATGCGCCTTCAGCGCCGTCCTCCGCTGGGGCTCATTGTCAAGCCCCTCCTCATACCAATCCCCATGCTCATGGTCGATCATATACTTCTGTACATATCCCCATAATTGAATGAACCGATGCCCATAATGCATGCGGTCATTCGGGTACAAGGCCGAAAATATCATCAGCGTATTCAGACCCTCCGCCTGCGCCCACCAGTTCTTGCTCTTGTTGATGATCGTACAGCCCGGCTTGTCCCTGAAATAATAACCCTCGTCATAAAACCCTCCCAGCACAATATCCCAGCCATTGGCCAGCGCATGATCCACCATCTTTTTACCCACTGCCAATGTCGCTTTGTCCTGCTTCAGACCCAGCACCTCCGAAGCCTCCTGCATCAGATAAGCCGTCTCCACGTCATGCCCGAAAGAAACATGGTCGAGGTTCTTATGCCGCAGGATGGACTGTTCGGAAGAATCCCGGTAGCTCACTGGCCGCCAATCCACGCTGAAGAATAGCTGCAAATAACCCTTCTGAGTGACGATCCTGTCCCGTATCAGCACCAGCATCTCCTGCAGTCGCTGACGCACCAGCGGGTCCGGCCAAACCAGGTACAGCTCTGTAAAAGCCTCCAGCAGATGGATCGAGCTGTTCTGATCCTTATAGCCTGTTTCTGCCCGGCTGTCTACTGTCTCCGTCCGGACCACCGGCGTCCCATCCCGCTCCAGGTGCTGAAAATATCCTTTATACACGGCGTCATGGCTGTGCCGTTCCAGCCAGAGAAAGGCCCGCTTTGCCAGGCCCAGCGCCGCGGTATCCCCGGAACATGCGTAATACGCCGACAAGGCATAGATCCCAAAAGCATTCCCATATGCCTCCTTTATTTTGCTTTTCGCCACTCCTTGCCGCGTTACAAGATTATAAAAACCACCAAATACACTATCCCACATCTTATCCCGCAAAAAATAGAAACCATGACGCGACAGCGGGATATAGCTGCTGTCATGATAAAATATCGCCGCCTTTGCCGTCGACCAGACATGACGCGCCTGCGTCACGATCATCTTATCCTGCGGCCCCACGGGTTTGAAATCGTAGCTGAAAGTGCTGAGATAGCCGCCATACAACGTATCGATATTGCGGGGATAATATTTGTCGAGCAAACCTTCCTTCGCCGCATAGCGCATCTGCGCCAGGATACTGTCCGGTATGGACCGCATCTGACCATTACCGATAGACATCCAAGCCAGTCCACACAACAATAAAAGGATCTTCATAAACTAACGATTTGATGGGTGTACAATGTTAAAGCACCCGATGGCGCAATCCTGATACATTTTTAGCCGATCATGGCCAAAATTAAACAGACTGCACCATTTGAGCGGGAACAACGTTAAATTAGCTTAAGAATAGGTGGATAGATCAATTTCAACTACACAATCCATAAAAATGAGATTCGAAGCAGCCACCATAAAAGACATCGCAAGGTCCTTAGGCTTTTCACCGTCGACAGTAAGCAGGGCGCTGAGGAATTGCAACGACATCAGCGAGACGACAAAACAGCTGGTCCTGGACTATGCAAATAAGATCAACTACACCCCCAACCCCATCGCGGTAAGTCTCAAAGCGAAAAGAAGCAGGTCCATAGGGGTCATCGTACATGAGATCGCCAGCAGCTTCTTCTCACAGATCATCAACGGTATAGAATCGGTTGCCAGGGAAAATGGATACAACATCATCATCACACAAAGCCTGGGCAGCTACGAAAATGAAATGAGCATCACAAGAATGCTGGCTTCCAGGTCCATCGACGGCTGCCTTATTTCCGTCGCGCCCGAGACCGCGGACCTTTGCCACTTCACCAACCTCCAAGAGCGCGGCCTTCCCATCGTCTTCTTCGACAGGATCGTCGAAGATCTTCCTGGTCATAAAGTACTTATCGATAATAAGCTGGGGGGATACAAAGGCGCCCATCACCTGCTAAAGAACCAGTGCCGCAGGATCGCCTTCATTGGAGACTCCCCTCTGCAATACATCACCGCGATGCGGCTGGAAGGCTATAAGAAAGCTTTGGAGGAGCACCACATGGCGCCAGACGAGTCACTGATCAAATTTTGTCCGCATGACGGCGCCGATTACTATGAAGTAGAAGCCGCCATGCAGGAGCTGTTCGACGGCGACCATAAGCCGGATGCTATTTTTACTTCCACCGATAAACTGACCATCGCCGCCATGAGGTGCTGCCGTGATATGAAATTGAATATTCCGGGAACAGTTGCGCTGGCGGGTTTCAGCAACATGGAGAACACCGATCTTTTTTGTCCTTCCCTGACAGTGATCCGGCAGCCCGCTATCCAGATGGGCAGGGTGTCGGCCAGGCTCCTGATCAAATCGATAGAATCCAAGCGGCCCGTCGCCGACTACGAACGGCAGCTGTTGCCTGTCGAGCTGCGCATCGGGGAATCCAGTAAGGCCAGGGTTACGGTGTTACCGTCCGATGTACTCCCTTTGCGTTGATGATCTCTATGCTTTTGACATTGTCACTGGACATGATGGCACGGGTGGACTGGGATAGGAATGAGCTGCCATAATACAATTCCTTCTTTTCCTGTCGCCCGTCCCGGAAGCTGATGATCGCAGTCACATCATCAGCCTGCGCAATGACGGCTTTACGCCGTCCGTTTTCCGCGAACAACCTCAGATCGCCCTTGTTCTGGCTGGCCGCCACCAGGCAGCCTCCCTTTGCTCCCCTTAATGTCACCAGCGCCCTGCCATTGCCCGGGATACAAATGCCGCTTTGCAGCATGGTCAGCGGCTTGAATCCGCCGGCGCCATCTCCCTTCAATAAGAGTCCGTTGAATGCATCATACCGCCCGATGCCAATGGAGGTCCCGAAATCATTACCGTTGATCAGTACATCCAGGTTGCCATCTCCGTCAAAGTCCTCGACCACCATCCCATTGATCGTGGATGCCTGCGCCTCATTCGGCAAGGGTATTGCAGTGAACTTCCCGCCTCCGTCATTCCGCAGATAGCAGGACTGCAGCATATTGGCTTTCCACCGGAGGGCCCGCTTCCTTTGTTCCGGCGTCAGCACCTGCTCCAGGGTAGCCTCCGCAAATGACCTATAGTTGGGAAAACGCCTTTTCAGGCTGTTGATCTGACGGGTCATATCGTCGCGACCGGCAGCAGGGAACTCTTTTTTCACCCCATTCCGGTCGGGCAGGAACAGGGAGGGCACCCCCACCGTTCTGCCATTGCCGTCAAGATCCCCTGCCGTCATATACACGGGGTATTCGTCACTGGCCTGGTACAAGGTATTCAACCCCACATTCCCTACGATATAATCCGTTCTTCCCGTATGCCTGAAATCACCCGCTGCTATGGAATTCCACCAGCCGCTGAGCCCGCCGGCGCCAGTGGCGGCGGTGACATTACTGAACCTGCCGCCCACATTCCTCAAAAAAGTGACAGGCATCCATTCGCCCACTACGATCAGGTCCGTCTGCCCATCCCCATCGAAGTCGGTGAACAAAGCATCGCAGACCATCCCGATGTTCTTAAGCGCCGGCGCCACTTCCTCCGTCACATCCGTGAACCTGGCCTTGCCATGCTCCGAATCGTTCCTCAGGATACAGCTGCTGACCGGCCTCGGATAATTCCAGGGATCCACCCGCCCCGAAACGAACAGGTCCAACTTCCCGTCATGGTTATAATCCATGGCCCGCACGCAGAACTTGCTGGTATGATCCCGCGGCAAAGCCAGCGTATCCTGGTTGAAATGACCTTTGCCGTCATTGATATACAGCCGGTCCCGGTAACCTTCATCGCCGGGAGCCAGCTCATATCCTCCGCTGGCGATGTAGATGTCCTGTTTGCCGTCCCCATTGGCGTCAAATAAGAGGATCCCCTCATCCTTCGCCACCTTTGAATGGAAGATCGTTCCCGGCAGTGAGTCCTGCTGGACAAATCTGCCGTCCGCCTGCTGCAGGAGCACATGCGTCGCATACACGCCATTCCCGCCGATGACCAGGTCATCCTGCCCGTTGCCGTCCAGGTCCGCCACTGCCAGCGCAGGACAATACTCAGATAGCTTATGCGGCAGCAGGTGCTGAATATCGAAATCGATAAAATCATAATCATGGTGCCGGTAGGTCACGCCCGCTTCCCGCGTGATCTCCCTAAGGAGGGCATCGGAAGCAACAGCCGGCTGATGCAATAAACAGGGCCCCACGGCATCAGCCAGGCTCACCGTCAGCACCTGGTTGGCGCCGATATTCCTCATCGTCTGCTGCCTGCCATCACTCCACCGCACAACGACGGAGTCCACCGTCTTCACCCCGCCCAGTCCGAAATGCGCCACATCCTGCATCGTGGACAAATATCCCCGATAGGGATTGTTCTCATAGGTCTGCCGCTTCCCATGATCGTAATAAATGTCCGCAATGGCGCCCAGCCCATTGACATTTTCCCTGCCGCCCCGGAACCTGATCTGCAGGAAATGGGTTTTCGCCGTATCCTTCTCCCGCATGGTATTTCTGTACACCAGGGCCTCGTCATTGATATTATTGATCACCATGTCGAGGTCCCCGTCATTGTCCAGGTCGGCATAAGCTATGCCATTGGAAAAGGTCGGCTTCATCAAGCCCCAGCCCGCCGATTCATCGCTGAAAGTGAGGTCACCCTTGTTCTTAAAAGCATAGTTATGCAGCTTTACCTGCGGGATCTGCCCCAGCAGCTCCTTTTTCGAGGCCATCCCTTTGTGCTCTTCCCGGTAGGCCATGAAGTCGTGGTCCGACACATCCCTGGGAAATCCGTTGGTGACAATGAGGTCGCGTAATCCGTCATTATCCAGGTCGATCACCATCGGGCTCCAGCTCCAGTCGGTCTGGGATATGCCGCTCATAAACCCGATGTCGCTGAAGAGGGGCGCGCCGATGGAATCATTTTCACCTACCCGGGGGCCCTGGTTGATCTGCAAGGTATTCCGCACATACTGGTATTCATATCCATAGCTGTCGAAATTCTGATAGGTAAGATAGGTATCCGAAGCCAGCATCTTCTTCTTACGGTAATTGTCCTCCGGGTTCATGTCCAGCTCGATCACATCCGGCAGCCCGTCATTATTGATGTCCACCACGTCCTGGCCCATCGAATTGAAAGAAGTATGCTTGAAATAGTCCTTCAACCTGTTGGTGAACGTGCCGTCATGATTATTGATGTAAAGGATATTGTTGGACAAAAAATCGTCCGAGACATAGATGTCCTTCCAGCCGTCATTGTTGATATCGCATACCGAGGCGGCATGCCCGAAACCTTCGTATTTTATGCCGGCGGCATCCGACACATCATGGAAGACGGGATGCCGCAAGCTGCTGTCCATGTCATTGCGATACAGCTTCCCCACGCTGGCGGCAATGTTCAGGTCGTTGCGTCGAAGGAAGGTGCTGAACTTCTCCCCGTTGGATGCCTCATTCACCGTAAGATACATATCCAGATCCCCATCGTTGTCATAATCGAAAAAGCTGGCCATCGTTGACTGGCCATGCATATCCAGGCCGTATGCCGCAGCCATATCCTTAAAGTGCGGGACACCTTCCTTATCCATACCCTGGTTCACATACAGGATATTCCGTCTTCTCTGCGGGTCTTTATAGATCGTGTTGCAAATGTAAATATCCATCAGCCCGTCATTATTGATATCGACGACGGAGATCCCCCTGGCCCACCGTCCCATCCCGCCGACGCCGGCCTTGTCTGTGATGTCCTCGAAGGAGAAGTTGCCCTTATTGAGGTAGAGCTTCCCGGGCACCTGGTTGCCGCCGAAGTAAATATCCTGCAGCCCGTCATTGTTGAAGTCGCCGATGCCTACGCCTCCTCCATTGTAAATATTCACCACATCCATCGGGTTGATGGAATCCGTCTCCGTGATGACATTGTTAAAATGGATCCCTGAATGGGAGGAAGGGATACTTTCGAATAAAGTAGGTTTCCCATGACAGGCGCCCAGCAGCATAAAGGGCAGCAGCACATACAAATGAGAGAGTCGCTTCATAAATACGTTGGATAAAAAGGAAGGCTCTGTAAAAATACAAAGCCTTCACTTTATAGCTAAACTGTGAAAATCAATAATTCGGGTTCTGCTTCAATGTCGGGTTTGTGGCAATGGCTGACTGAGGGATCGGCAGCAGATCATGACCACTGGGTATATCGATCCCAAAGTTATCCTTAATGTATTGGATATGAAGGCCCGTTCTCCTCAGATCGTACCAAAGGGACATATCGCCGGCCAGCTCATGCCTGTATTCCTGCAGCATCATTTGCATGAAGTCAGGACCAAAAGGCGAGGGGGGAGCGGCGCCGCCCCAGGCGCGGTCCCTTACGGTCTGCAGCGTAGCTGTGGCGCCGGCGGCATCATTGCTTTTGAACTGCGCTTCGGCTTTGTCCAGCAGCACTTCGCTAAGCCGCAGCATCGTCACGTTCTGGTCCCCGAAGATATGCGTCTTGCCATCGGCAGCGCTGGGCGTGTTACCGCTGACATTCGGGTCGCGCCAGAACTTCATACCGTAATATCCGGATCTGGGCTGGCCCGGCTGGTCGCCAGTCCAAAGGTCGCCCGTCTTACCGCAGGTGTTGATGATCTTACCGTCCGTGCCGGTGAAGTGGGACTTAGGCAGGGATAGCGTTCCTGCAAAACCGGCTTTCACCTGAGCATAGTTTTTGATCCCCCCGATAGCTACGATGCCCGGGCTGGCGATGGTATCATCCGGACCGATGATCGTTGCAGCCTTGCGCAGGTCGCCCGCCTCGAAGGAAGTATACAGCTTCTTATTGGCATATGTATAGCCGAAGTTCGAGGTTTCCCAGGGCCACATGAAGGAGGAGTTCCAGGTTACTTCGTTGTTGTTGTAGCTCCAGTCCGGGGTAACGCCGCCCGGGAGCGAGAACTGCAGCTCGAAGATGGACTCCTGGTTGTTCTGGTGATTGTATTCATGGATGTCCATGTAATTTGACATCAACTGGTAATGCGGGATCACCTGGTTGAATGTCGCCACGGCATCAGAATATTTTTTCAGCCACATCTGGGCGGCGCCCATATAAGCGAAAGCCGCGCCCCGGGTAGCCCTTCCCAGGTCCGAGGGAGGAAGGTTTTCCGGCCAGGGCAGCAGGCCCGAAGCGGCAGTCATATCAGCCACCACCTGCAGGAACACCGAATCCTGGCTTGCCCGGGGATGAAGTCCATTCGTCACCACATTCAATTCCAGTGGGACACCGCCGAACGTACAGGCAAGATAGTAATAGAACACCCCTCTCAGGAAGTAAGCCTGCCCCGTAAGGAAGTTGGCCAGCGAATCCCCGATCACCTTATTATCGTGCATTTTGGCGATGATAGGTATGGCCGAATTTGCCCGGGATATACCCTGGTACGACAGGTTCCAGAACTGGGCGGTTGATCCGAAGTCCGTTGGAAAGAGATAAGTATTATAGGAGACATCCGCTCCCCAGTTGAAGAAGTCCTGGCTGCAGTAGTTGGCGTTGTACCAAAGTGCCTTCAGGACAAAGCTCTGGTTATCGTGCTGGAAGCCGTCATAGATGGCATTCACCAGGCTGATCCCGTCCTGCGGTGTCTTGAATAACGCTTCCTCGCTGGCATTCGAGGTGTCCTTCTGGTTGAGAAAGTTCCGGGAACAGGCCAGCGGCACCAGCAGACAACCAAGAGCGACGTATAATAAATATTTTTTGCTTCTCATATTGCTTGTGTTTGTAGTATTGATTAAAACGTCACGTTAAACCCTAATGTATAGAACTTGGAGGATGGGTAAGTTCCCACATCGACCCCCGCGGAGGTCACGCTGCGCACATTCGTATTGGCGGAATTGTTGACATCCGTTCCCTGTGGAATACCGATCTCAGGATCGAGCCCTGAGTACTTGGTAATGGTAAACAGGTTCTGCGCGGTGAAATAGATCCTGATCCTCGGAGCGAAAGCGCCCGTGAGCTTTAAGGGCACCGTATACCCGATGGTGAGGTTACGCAATCGCAAATAGCTCCCATTCTCCACATAGACGTCAGACGGTCGTGTATTGGCGTTGAACTCATTTGCATCGATCTTGGCATAGCGGTTGGAATGGTTGCTGGCTGTCCATGCATTATTGTAATATTCCGTGCCGATGTTCTCTATGCCCACCGATCCCGTCGAGGAGCCAAAGCTTTCCAGTGTCCTTTGCTGGAAATTGTAGATCTTGTTGCCATAAGTGCCGTAGAAGAAAATGCTGAAATCGAAATTTTTATACGATCCATCAAACGTCACACCTCCATAGAACTTAGGGATAGGACTGCCCAGCGCCACCTGGTCGGAGTCCGACGTGATCCTGCCGTCATGGTTAATATCTACGTATTTACGATCGCCGACCGTCGCGCTCTTGGACGGACCGGTCGTTGACTGATAATAGATACCCGGACCATACTTAGCTGCCGCCACCGCATTCAGATCATCTATCTCTTTCTGGGACTGGAAGATGCCGGCCGACCTATATCCATAAAATTCGCCGACAGAGCGGCCTACCTGGGAAATGCTGTAGGTATGCCAGTTATTGGAGCCGGTGTTGGAGAAGCCAAGGTCCGAAAGATTATAGATATGATCCAGCCCTGTGGTAAGGCTCTGCACCTTGTTGCTCACCGTGGTAAGGTTGAACCCGATGTTATAATGGAAATCCCCTGCCGCATGAGCGTAGGTTGCACTGAATTCGACGCCCTGGTTCACAATGCTGCCCACGTTCGCGCTCCCGGAGGTGAATCCCGTTTGTGGAGGAACCGGGATCACCAGCAGAAAGTCCTTCGATTCTTTCCGGTAGTAATCTACCGTAAAGGTCACGCGGTTGTTCAGTAATGATGCATCAAAACCGATGTCCGTCTGCTTGGACGTCTCCCATTTCAGATTGGGATTGGGTAAGAAGGCCAATACGAGGCCTGGCTGGTAGGTCTTATTAAAGGGATAACCGTTGTTGCCCTGATTGGCGGCGCCCGGACCGGACGTATAGAGCGACAGGTACTGGAAAGGAGGTATGGTCAGTTGGTTGCCAAGCTCTCCATAGCTGGCCCTGAGCTTCAGGTCATTCAGCCAGCTGACGCTCTGCATAAAGCTTTCCTCCTTGATCCGCCATCCCGCGGAAATAGAAGGGAATACGCCATACTGCTTCCCTTCGGCAAACCTCGACGACCCGTCCCTTCTGATGACGCCCTGCAAAAGGTACCTGTCCTTATACCCGTATTGCAACCTGCCGAACTGGGAGATCAGCGTGATCGTTCGCTGGTTGCCATAGTAATTCGTCAACGAAGGAAGATCCCCCAGATCCCGCAGCTGATCGCTGTTCAGGTTATTGCCCTGGCCGCCGATCTGGCGGAAAGTATTGTTCTGTGACGAATAGCCACCCACAAAGTCAATGCTATGTTCGCCAAATGTGCGGGTATAGGAAACCGTATTATCCCACAGCCACTCGAAAGTATTGTTCGCCGACTGGCTGTAAAAGTTCAGCGTCGACTGCGTGCCCGTCCCATATTGGGTCAATGCCCGCACATCGGATGGTGTGAAATAGTAGCCGGAATAATCGCTGACATTGGCGCCAAAATTCGTTTTCACCCGCAGCCCCGGGAGAATAGTGAGCTCCAGGGAGCTGGTGCCCAGGAAATAATTGGTCAGGTTCTTCTGATCCTGGGTCTCTATGTTGTACACCGGGCCATTGCCCCAGTTCCGCACCGCCTGATTATTCGGATTGAAAAAACCATAGTTGCCATTCCCATCCTTGATCTGGCTGGTCAGCAGGTTGCCGCCATCGAGCGTGGGCGGCAATTTTGTCAGATAACCAATGCCGGCCGCAGCGCCTTGGCCTCCCGTACCAAACGAAGTCTTCGCATCGCCCCGGCTGTACTTGATACTGGTGGAGGATCTTAACCAGGTCTGGGGCTGATAATCCAGGTTCGCGCTCAGGTTAAAGCGTTTGAACCTCGAACCAAGCACAATTCCCTTTTGATCGAAATATCCGGCAGAGAATGCCGTTTGCGTCTTATCGCTTCCGCCACGGATGGCAATATTATATTTCTGTCTTAGCCCCGTCCGGTAGACGGCATCCTGCCAGTCCGCCTCATGCAGGGTATCTGCGTTTGCCCAGTTGGGAAGAGCTGTATATCCGTCCAGCGCGGCATGATCGAAGGCCAGCTTTCCGAATTGCTGCGCATTCAGCACCTTATAGGTCTTTGGCCTGGACTGGATCGCAGATTCGGCATCGACGGACACCTGCGTCATGTTCTTTCTGCCGCGTTTTGTAGTGATGATCACAACGCCATTGGATGCCCGGTTGCCGTAAATGGCGGTTGCGGATGCATCCTTTTGCACATCGATGCTGGCAATGTCGCTGGGATTAATCGTATTGATACCCCCGCTGATGGGATAGCCATCCACTACATACAGAGGGTCATTGGATCCGAAAGTACCTACACCCCTGATCTGTACTGAGACACCGCCACCCGGCGCCCCGTCGTTGTTGGTGATCTGTACACCAGGGGCCCTGCCCTGTAAGGCCTGGTCCAGGGTGGTTACAGGCACTTTCGCTATCTGATCGGCGGATATGCTCGCAATAGCGCCGGTGACATCCCTTCGCCGCTGGGTTCCATACCCCACCACAACGATCTGCTGCAGTTGCTTTGGATCGACTATCAGGCGGATGTTGATCGTGGTGCGGCCGTTGATGGCTATCTCCTGTTTTGTATAGCCAATAGCCGTGATCACCAGTGTCCCATTCGCCGGGGCATTTAACGAAAAGCTGCCATCCGCCTTGGTGGCAATGCTATTATTCGTTCCCTTAAGGGTTATAGATGCACCAGCCAGCGAACTGTCATTTTCATTGGCAACCACCCTGCCCGTGATCTGCTTATCCTGCGCCAACAGCCGGATTGAAGCAATGAGAAAAAGCAGTACCATCGTGACATTTCTCACCAGGTAGCGCTTGCCGTTCAATATTTCGTTGCTCATTGATTATTGAGTTTTGGTTATTGTTACTGGTATTTTTTTAGGAAAGAGAAAAAAGGTAATGGTATGCCTGAGGTGAAGAATGAAGAATTTTCATATGCTGTAGTTTTAATTGGCTTCCGGTGCATCACCCCCGACGGAGTGCGCACATATATCATAAGCAACACAATCTTACTAAACTTTCTCTTTAAGGCTTAATGGTAGGGATGACTTTATTTCCGGAATCGATGCCGGTAACGAGTGCGGTGCGTCAGATTGCCGGTCAATCAGCAGGCAGGCGTTCTTTTGATAAAGAAAAATGTCCCCACTCTCTTCGAGATAGGGCTGGTATATTTGTCTTAATATCTCTTTTACCTTCGGAGAGATCTTACGTGCGATGACGATGAAAGCGGCATGCTTGTAGGCGAGCTTATAGATCTGGCTCAACTGATCATCACCCACTTCCTTTATTACAATAGTCTGCAACACCACTTTCCTGTTCATCATGTGAATCTCCAGCCGCCCATCCATCTCCTTATTATTCGTAGCTTTCCACGCGGCACGCACAGGTGCGGCCTTTTTCAGATTATCGAGGGCGCTATGAACAATTTCCTCTTTCATTGGCCAGTGATACAATTTAAGGAGAATTGAAGCAGCGCTTATGTGCGTTGTGTGGATTTATTTCCGGCAACGACACCGGCAACGTTTGCGGAGCCGCCCATCGATGGAGGCAGGTTCAACAAAGGCAGGCGGAATAGGACTATCCCGCCTGCAAACGTCATACATCTTTGTTGCCAGATGAGTATTTACTGAATTTGAATGGTCCGGGACAGCTGCTGAGCATGCTCTTTTTTCGGCAGGCTCACATACAGGATCCCGTCCTGGTACCTTGCAGCCGCCTGCTCCACATCGACGGTATCGTCAACGGTAAAGCTCCGGCTGAAGCTGCGCCTGCCATATTCTTTGCGCAACCAGCCAGTCTCCTTGTTCTCTCCCTCCTTCTCTTCCTTGTGGTCAAAGGACACCGTCAGCAGGTCGCCCGCCAGATTCAGCTGAAAATCTTCTTTCCGCAGTCCCGGAGCGATGATCTCCATTTCATACGTCTTATCCGTCTCCCGTATATTCACAGGGACCTGATTGCGTGCCTGCAGTCCGTTGAACCCCCAGGACGTGTCTTCGAAGAACCGGCTTAGATTATTGTGGAAGATTTGATCTACAACGCTTCCAAAAGTTGCCGGCTGGCGGTTTTCTTTCTTGATGATGTTAGTCATATGATCCTCCTTTTTTTAAAAAAGAGCATATCAAGAGAAATGCCAACGCCGTAGAAAATGATATTTTGACATTTCAGCATGGCGCCTGGGCTGAAAATTTTTCACAGTACTGTCATCAGGGCGGAGCACCCGTCCTAATGGAACCTTACGTTCAGCAGGGTCGCCAGCTCCGTCAATTCCAGCAAATTCCTCGTCTTCGTCTTCTCGAAGATCCTGCTCTTGACGGTGGAGATCGTATTCTTCCTCAGCCCCAGCTCGGCCGCGATCTCACTGGTCTTAAAACCCTTCAGTAAATAATGGAGGATCTCCAGCTCCCGCATCGTGAAATGTGTAAAAGGATTGGAGTCATCATTCCGGTCTATGTCCTCCGGCGGCGGCTCATTCGACAGGAACTGCTTCAGCAGCCGCGTCGTGTCCTCTTCCAGCGCCGCCTTGTTGATAAAGTACATATCCCCGTATTGCTTCAGCACTTTTGCGTAGATGGCGGAGGGCTGCATGCTGAGCATCGCAATCCTGAGATCGGGATATAACAGCCTGACATTCGGCAGCACTTCCAGGCTGCTGCCATCCGATAAATTGATATCCAATATAAGGTGTGTATATTCCTTGCTCTTGAGCTCCTTCATAAGCTCATTGCAGCTGGCAACCTCGGCCACGTCCGTATAGCCCAGTTCGAATTTGAACGAGGCCCTCAGTCCCCTCCGGATCATACTATGGTCATCTGCCAATAGGATCTTCGGTTGCATGTGATTGGTTGGATGCTATGATAAAATTACAAAATACGTTTGCCTTACAAGAATATTCGCATTTGCTTTAGTCCTGCATAAGTGCTTCTTCTTACCCTTCCACATAGACAATCGTCTATTATTTGATAAAATTATTCTTACTAATTTCTAGGGGCAACATTAACTATTAAACCATTGATTATGAAACTTGAACAAAACGTTCAGGAAGCCGCATGCGTTCTCCTGGACCGTATTCGCCCGGAATATCGCCGTCTGACAGCAGCCCGTTCTCCCTTTTCGCTCCTGCATTTATTATCCCCCCGAACCATTCAGCTGGACGAATATTGCAAGCCATTCGCACCGCATCCCGACGCTGATGCATTAGCAAAAAACATCAAATGTTTTTGTGATGCATACGGCATATGGCTACCCGGCGCCGAACATTACATCACCTGCGCGATGTATTTGTTTCCGTCCGCTCCCCTGTCCCGCATCATCCCCATCGTAAAGAACAATGTCATCGATTTCTATCTCAACGACATCATGGGAAGAGAAGTCTTTCCCCATCTACCCCTCCTGCAAAGGACGCTGTACAGCAATATCAAGGAGCGTATGTCCGCCCTTTCGCAGTCCAGGGCCCTGACCGCGGAAGCAAAGCCCATCGAGATCGCCAACTTCGAGATGCTGAACGACATGGATGCGACGTCCACAAAGGGCTGGTTTGACAAATTCCTGCAGCTCTATTGCTATCATATCGAACTGGCTCATAAGGATTGTAATTCCTCCGGCATCGGATACGTCCTGAGCCCGGATGAATATTTCGAACAGCGCTGTCATGTATCCGGTATGCCCCACACGGTCATGATGATAGAATACAGCGCTGGTGCATTCCTTGATTGGGAAGTCCTGGATCACCTGGGCATCGCCGATGATCTTAGCCGGCTCAATTGGGTGGTAAGCCTCATCGGCTGTCTGATGAATGATCTCTTTTCATTTGAAAAGGAAGTCATAGACAACAATTGCGATTCAAACCTGGTCATGATCATATTGTTGAACAACCCGGAAATGTCCCTGAGGTCCGCCCTCCTGGCCGCATCCTCCATTGTACGCGATCTGCTGCAGGAATGCTTCACGCTACTGGATAAGATAAGAGGCGCCATTCATGATCCCGGGCTTCACGATACATTGAACGGGTATCTCACCGGACTTGAAAGATGCGTTCAGGCATGCTGGGTATGGCAGGTATATACAAAAAGGTATAAAAGACCGCAGTCGATCTGGAAAGAGACAAGGCTGCCGTCCTGATATGCCGGGTCCGGGCGCTTATATTGTTTCCAGGGGTAATGACACCTGGAAACAAGCCCCCCTGTTCTCCTGACTTTTTACGCTGATCGTGCCTTTTAACAGGTCCTCCACCAAATGCCTGGTAATAAACAGGCCCAGGCCCACGCCTTCGCGGTTGCCTTCCAGGTCACGGTCCGTTACAAAGAGGTCGAAGATACTTTTTAGCTTTTCTTCAGGGATCCCCGGACCCTCATCCCTTACGTATAGTTGCCAGGAATCTTCCCCCTTTTCAACGATGACATAAATATTGCTGGCGGGGCGTGTAAATTTAATGGCGTTGGTCAGTAAGTTGTTAAAGATCTGCGTAAGCCGGATCTCGTCACTCCTTAATACCAGGGGAATTTCGTCGGCGACGGACAGATGGATCTCCACACCTTTTTCAATGGCGGAGTATTTGTTGACATTGATTATCTTCTGCAGGAATGTCCGGAGATCTATTGCGCTGGCGTAAACGCTATCCATCACCCCGGCATCGATCTTCGTATACTCCAACAGATTTGTAAGCATGCGCTTGTAAGTATGGCACCCATCGATCAGATCGTCGGAAAGGGACACGATATCTTCTTTCCTTTCCAGGCCCGCCCTGAGGGATTGCGCCATTTTGATGATCCCGAGAAAAGTCCCCTGGATCTCATGCGATACATTCCTGATAAACACACTTTTTGCATAGTTCTGGTTTTCTTCGTTCTTCAGTGATTTCTTCAGCTTGTAGCTGGAGTCGTGGCTCTTTACATAAGGAGACCCGACAATAATGATCAGGCAGAAAAGACCAAAGAAAGAAAGGGTCTTAAAGATCACCGAATATGGTTGGCTTAAAGGCAGGGGTTTGACAAACACCAGGAAATAATTGGCTTCCAGCGTGACAAGTATGACCAGCGCCACCGTAAAGCACACCTTTCGGAGAATTGAATTGTCAAATAGCAGGAAAGTAAGGAGGAGGAGAAAAAACACCACCGTCTGTAGCTCAATTACATTTCCCAGCACCATTCCGAAATATAAAGAAGCGACGCATTGGGTGAGATAGGTCACGAGACAGGCTGCCACATACTTACCGTTCCTGTTCAAAAAAAGGGGACTCAGGGCCAGCAGCAGCTCCGCGATTGCCGGGAGGAGAATAGATAATTTCCCTGTCAGGAGAAAAAAAAGCAGGCCGATCACCAGGATCAGGCTTACGATAGCCATGCTCAGCGAGTTGACCAGGCGGATCCTTCTGAGCTCCTCCTCCTCTTTGATCCCTTTTGTACCTGTATTCCGGACGGATGTAATGAGGCTTAGCAGGTTCAGGTGAAGGTTGGACATAGTATAATATATTGCCTTTCAATAATTTAAGGAATAAATTTCCGTTCATCCAAAGGCTAAAATAGGCTTTCTATGCACAATGCCCAATATACAGCTAGAACTAGTTCTAGCGGGTATTCATGAAGGAGGCTTAATTTGCAGGTACTAATAGGATAAGGTTTAATGGTTATGGTATTTGATTAAGCAGTCCCTGGTGAACAACCGGGGATTTTTTTATGCCATGACCTGGCCATTTATCCACAAGTAGACCTCCGTTTGATCAATTCGACAGGCGTAATGATCTGGGGAAAGCCGGCAACAGCCCCGGCTGTCCTGGCTTTGTCCGCTTTCAGCATCCTGACCAGCTCGGTCACGATCACCTTACCGATGCCCGCCGGAAATTGCTCGATCGTTGTCATGGAAGGTGAGATAATGGAAGAACGGGGGTCATTCGAATAACCCACGATCTTTAGTTCATCAGGCACCCGTACGCCCATCTCTTTTACAAACTGCAACGCTTCCAGCGCGCTGACATCATTGGCGGCAAAAATACCATCCGGATAAGGTTTTTCCGCAAACAATCGATGCATTGTCCTTCTCGCATTTTCAGCGCTCAGCTCATGGTAGAACAGCTGACCCTCCGACAAGGGTACGTCGTACTGCTGCATGGCCTTTTGGAAGCCTGCGAGGCGATCGATGTACAGGTTGCAGTTCAGCGGCCCGGAAATACAGGCGATCCTCCGGCATCCCAGCTCCAGCAGATGCATGCCCGCCAGGTAGCCGCCGTTGACGTCGTCCCCTTTAATGATACAGGCCGGATATGGCTGTACGGGCACACGATCGTAAAAGACGACAGGGATATTGTTCCCGGTCAAAAGGTCGAAATGGCCGAAATCGGTGGTAAACAATGTACAGGCGACGATGACAGCATCTACGCGGGAGGCATACAAAGTGCGGATAAGCTCCTTTTCCATTTCCAGGGAGTCGTTGGACTGGCAAATGATGAGGTTATAGCCGTATCCATGCAGCCCATTTTGAATGGTGGTGATGATCTCGGCATGGAAGAACATGGATATGCGCGGAACGATCAACCCCACCGTATTGGTTTTATTACTTCTGAGCCCCGAAGCCATGGCATTGCGCTTGTACCCTAATTTTTCCACCATCGCCATTACTTTGCGCCTTGTTTCTGTATGGACGTGCGGATGGTTGTTCAGCACCCGAGAGATCGTCGCCGGCGACAGGTGCAGCTTTTTTGCAAGATCGTGTATGGAATGTTGCTGGGATCCTTCTTTCTTCATTTGATTAAATTATCCTGTTTCCAGGATGACAAGGGGCCGATGTTCTTATTGGCTGCAGTAGCCGCTTTCTCAGGGATCAGCGACACCGTAATGGACGTTTTGGTCCTTGCCGGCAGTCGCAGCTCAAATCCCGTCCGGATGGTGCCGGGATTCGGCGCATCATAGCTATTGGGCGGCGGATCGGTAGGCCAGGTGCGCAGCACGACCTCACCAGGTGCGTCTACCCGCATCATCAGCCGTTGTCCGCTTTGTGTAAGCACCGCATTTCTATTATCCGTCACCGTTACAGCCGCCGGGGTGACCAGCGTCCACCGGACGATGGCTGCCGTATCCCCCGTCTCTATCTCATCCCGTACGACCACCCATTGTCTGTCGACGATGGCGATGCCACGCCGTGCCTTTGCCACAGCTCCTTTGTATATTTCCGACAAGTCGGTGACGGCATTCATAAAATCAATCGACGAAGAGGCTCCCGTGATAGGCGCAAAGCCTGCTACACGCTGATGCTGGTCATTAATGGTCAGGGTATTGTGCGCCTGGTTGACATATCTGAAAATGGTCCAGCGCTGGGCGTCCTGGGTCCTGCCGAAGATCTGCATGCCTTTGGACTCCAGCGACTCATAATCCTGCGCACCGAGGTCCATCGCCCATCTTACGCCCCCGGCGTCCATGACAAAGGCCCCCACGTCCATATGGGCATGATTGATGCCGGCCGAGCCGCCTTTCATGCCAACATAGATCGCGGCGGAATCCGTCCAGGACGTACGCATCAGCGCCACGGGGTTCGCACCCCTGCCCACCCATAGCGTGGCTTTGGGTGGCCGGATATTCCCGATCCTGATGTCCTTTCCCCAGATCATCATGGCAGGCAGCAAACGGTCGTTGACATGTTTTTGGGGAACCTCGGTCAGCAGGCGGCTGCGCTCCACCCATAACAGAGAAGGGTCTGCATTCTTTTGGGCAAACCAGAACATGGCCGGCTCGATGCCGCCATTGGCATGGGAATCTGAAAAATTGAAAGGCTGGTTCGCAGGCCCCGTCATGTTCTCCAGGAAAGCGGCGGTTTTAAGGAAACCCGGCATTTCGCTGAGTCCGAAATCTTTTCCGAATGCTTTGTCCAGCGCACTGATCAGCATGACATTGAAGCTGGTGCCATACCCCCAGTATCCGTAGCCTTCGGGATAGTTGCCGTCCGGCCCCATAGCCTTCATCGCATATACGACATTTTCGATGGCACGGTTGATCACCTGCTTAGCCAATGCCGGATCATCTTCATAGATGGCCAGTGCGCCATAGGTCATACCGGCATTACACACCTGGTTCCAGTTATGCTCTGCCCTGAGCCAGTTGCTATTGCTCCTGGGATCCAGGGATGGCCTGATCCCTTTTTCAATGATGGCCTGCTTTATTATCGACCTGGATGCCGGCGAAAGGTCGTCATACAACCAATCATACCCGATGGACAACGCCATCGTCATTTCGGCCACATCCAGGAAATGGGACGGGTTCCAGTCACTGAATGCTGCAATCGCCAGCATTTCTTTTTCCCCGCGCCGGAGATATTTCAGATCCCGGGTGGTGCGCCAGGCATAGGAAAGAAAGAACAGCCGCCTGAGGGCTTCTCTCGATTTGTCCAGCAGCCGCCGGCCGATCTTGATCCGCTCTACGGGTGGTAGTCCCGATATGTGATCTGACTCATCCAGGATGGCCTGGTGCATCTTTCCCCAGATCACATTCCCGCCGATGGTCGTTTTAATGACCTCCTCTTCCCCCTTTAGCAGCAAAATGCGGGGATGTCCGGGAAAATGGGGAGGGTCGCCGATAAAATCGGTTTGCGCCATCAGCAGATGGCTGAACAAAAGGAACAGGCTGGCTGTAAAGATCTTCATTAGGTTCATATCGCAAGTATTGTAGTGATCCACTCACTTATCCATCAGCAGCCGTTTGTCCGCACTGATCTTCTCCTGGCCTGGCTCATTACCATTCCCCTCATACATATTGTTCTTCACCGTGCTGTTGGCGGCGGCATAGCTTTCCACTCCATAGCCATTGTTATACTGGATACGATTGCCGCTGACGACAAGATAAGCGTTCCCGTTAAATAAGCATTCCGCCATGATGCCACTGCGGTCATTAGCTTCCACGAGGTTCCCTGTCACCGATACGTGCTTGCATTCCGCGAGAAGAATACCGTAATAGCCATTGCGTGCGATCTCGCAATTGGCAACGGATACGTCGCTGCATTGGTCCAGGGAGACCCCGCTGCCGAAGGGAGAAGTCACCAGCCTGCTGCCGCGAATCTGTATATGGTCGCAATGCGCCAGCAGGAGGTTGTGGTTGAGCTTAGGACCAGGCGGCACGCTGGCGCCATTCTCTGAAAGGTCGCAGTGGTCGACGTTGACATTCGCTGCGCCACTGATGGACACCCCGGAATAGGTGGCATTCCTCACCGTGAGATCGATGAGGTTGATGCGTTCCATCCGCCTTTCGCCATCGCTTCGGAAGAGAATGCCGCCCCGGTTGTACCCGCCCTTTATAGAACGGGAGCTATTCGGATCATAACCCGGGATGGTCCTGTTGCCGGCCTCGATCACCAGGTCCCGGAGGGTTACATCGTGCATATCGGGATCCGCGTTGATCATGGCTTCCCTGCCACCCGATGCCGTGTCGAGGGTGAGCACAGTGCCGGCGCCCTCACCCATGAGGGTAACACCAGATGGGAGCTTCAACGGGGCGGGGAAAATATGGAGACCCGCCTTTACCACGATCCATTTGCTGTGCGTCGTGGCAGCCGAGTCCAGGGCCCGCTGGATCGATTGACCCGGCGCCACCCATAAGGCGTCCGCAGGGACCTCCGGACGCGGAGCCGGCATAGCCCCCGCACCCGCGATATAGGAAATACCGCTGAATTTCAAAGTGGAGGCTTTGGACACCGGTCCACCCGCAGGCGTGCGCACCGCCGTCAGCACGCTGCGTGAAGCCCTGGGCCGCACCGAATCAGCCGCCCGCCTGGTATAAGGCAGGTTCAGGCCTTTCGCGGAATAGTGGCGGTAAACATATTCATAATCATCCCGCAGCACTTTTACACGTTCCGAAATATTGCAGTAACAATAGGGTGTATCGCCCAGCAGAAAACGGGCTGTATATTCAAAACCCAGTGCTATACGGTTGTCTGCAATGGAGAACAGGTCGGTCCCCTGGGTATACGCCGCCTGTGCAGCTCCGGCAAACTCTCCGATGCCCAATTGAACATGCCCCTGGTCCCTTGGACTTTCCTGGCATTGTCCATTGGGATAGATATATTTGAAGATGCTGCCATTCACGGGTGCATGTTTGAAATGGTCGATGGCATTGTTAAACAAGGCCCGGCTGTCGGTGAATATGGCGATGGCGATCAGCGAATGGATAATGGCCCCATCCCAGTTGCCATTGGCCTGGGGGAAATAGGGGCGCATCAACGGGTAGTAGACAGTCATCAGCATCTGGCTGAAAGCAGCAATGTCCTTCTGCTGCCAGCCGGCGCCGGTGTACCGCAGGATCTCTGCCGCATTGCAAAGAAGATGGCCCGTCCAGGCTGCCAGCAGCTTGGCGTCGTTGTAATCCAGGTCCCATAGCGCGGGAGACCAGGCATTCAGGATGGCGATGGCCTTGTCCGCATAGGTCTTATCCCGGGTGACATACCACACCAGCGCATAGTTGTAAGCCATGTTGGCGGATCTCGACAGATCATCGCCGCCGATGTTCGGCCTGCCATAAGGCCCCCGGAGCACATGCGTATGCACCTTCACGATAAAGTCCGTGTCTGCCGCAGCTTTCAGCCTGTCGAATGAAGCCTTCCAGGGCTGGTCCCCGGCAAGTACCTTTTTCCTCATATAGGCCAGGTCCTGGGACGTCTGGTCGATGCCCGGATGCACAAAAGTTTGCGCCATTGTTTTGGCCGGAAAGCGGGCGACCGATCCTGCCACCACGAGCAGGATAATAAAGTGTTTATTTCCCATTAGTCAAAGTATACCGTTTCATACTGACAGTAGCAGTTCCCGCAGTAGCCACCGCATTGAAATAGATATATGCCCGGTATTTCCCGTCGGCCGTCTCCACCCATACGCCCGCGCCTTGTTTGAGATTGATGGCGTAATTCGGATCGCCTGTCAGATCAAGCTTTTGGAAATCGACATCGTCTATAAAAGTACCACCGTATTGCTCGGTGGGTGCAAGATTATGATCCTGGAGGTTAAAGACCTTCAGCAATTTGGCTGTCCTGTTCACGCCCGGGGGCAGGAGCACGCCCGGCAGGTAGGTCGTGTCGGCTGCGGGAGCTACCAGGGCATGGTTGAAAGCGCTGGTGGTGAGGTTGCGGTACAGGTAGACCAGGTCGATGTTGCCGGCATGGGCGGCAGCGCCCGCGGAATCATAGACCGTGCTGTCCCCAATGGAAATATACATCATGTTCTTATTGGAGAGCTTCATGTTCAGCCGCATATCCATCCGGGTAATGGTATAGGGCCCCATCGTAGTAGAGATCGTCTCGCCATTGCTGCTTTTGGCTGTAAACTTAATGGTCACTGATTTGCCGCGGGCTTCTTCAGGGATCACATAGAAGTACCGGAGCGTAGCCGCAGAAGTATCGGCCGTGTAGGTCACTGTCGTCGTGGCGCCGCTGGTGACGGAAGGTGATCCTACGGTGACGCCGACATCGGTGCCCGTGACATCCGTATAATAAGATCTATTGTCCATATAGGTGCCGGCAGCGCCCGCAATGGAGGCTTCCGCCGTACAGGACACCAACTTGCCTTTACTGGGCAGGATGGCCATAGCATAGGCAAATTCGATCGGCTGGCCCACTATATTCGGTCCCAGCGTTCTTTTAATGGCTTCGTTCTGCAGCTTGTCCGAGGGCTTCGGAAGGGCATATCCATCTTTCTTACAGGAGGCGGCGAAAAGCGACAGCACCCCCAGCAGTAAGGCAGCATAACCGATGTATTTGGATCTGTATTGCATTTTGTTTCTTTTAGAATGAATAATCTTTACCTGTGTTGAACACTGAGGATGACGCTATATTCTTTTTTCACCTGGCGGTCGCCGGATATGACGGTCCATTTCTTAGGGTTCAACGTATCGGAAAAGTCCACAAAGCCCGTGATCTTGGGATTCAGCTTACAATCCTGGGCAAGGCTGAATTGGGGATAGAGGTGCTTAAGATCTGAGCCAAACAGCACCGTGACCTTTACGGTCTGGGCCGTGGTATCGATGGTGGCGGCGCCGGAGCGGACGCTGACATAATCGGTTCCCAGCAATTCGAAGCTGCTGACAAAGCAATCCCTCCGGGTCGTGATCAGCAGGCCGTCCTCATCCACGGGGACGCTCTTACTACAGGCGGCCCAGGTGCATGCCGCCAGCAGGACTATCAATGCTATCGCTATATATTTCATTGTTGTTAGATTTTTGAGTGTAATAACTTATCTCCAGGGTATATTCTGGGTGAGGTTCGAGTTCTTGTCACGCTCCGACTGGGGGATCTTGAAAATATAATCCTGGTGGTATTCCAGGTCCGACGTATTCTGGAAGTAGCGTGATTGCTGGGCGCCCCAGGTATCGATGCGCCATAGGCCCGGGCTGCCGGGAGGTCCCCATACTCTTTCGATCGCGCGCCAGCGGCGAAGGTCGAAGGAACGTTGCCCTTCTCCTACGAGCTCCACGATCCGCTCCTGCTCGATCGCATTGAAAAAGTCCTGGTAATTATCTGTCTTTGTGGCTGCCAGTGGGGGCAGGTTGCCCCGGTGGCGCACTTTGTTCACCAGGTCGATGGCATCCGCCTGTGGCCCGGCGATCTCGTTGGAGGCTTCGGCATACATCAGGTAAACATCGGCCAGACGTATCACCGGCCAGGCGTAATCCCCATCGCTGCGTCCCTGTCCCGCATAGTTGCGTACGAATTTGCGGAATACATATCCCGAATTACATCCGTCCGTATTATAGGTGAGATAGTTGACGCCGTTGATGGTGACGTTGCCAGCCCATGTCTTATAGATGAAAGGGACAAAACCCGTGGATGCCTGCGATGCGCTGCCGATGCTCACCTCATAGTCCCATTGAATGGTGGCCTTCATGCGATAGTCACGGTCCCGGTAGCTGTTGGGATTTACGGCGGAGCCGGGGGTGGTCCTTGCGACATTGCCGGCGGCAGGGACGGTAGGGTTCATCGGGATCAGGGGTGTGACAAAATCACCGGTGGTCAATGATTGATACCGGTCTGCAAGCTCATAACGGGGAGAGACCCAGCATTGGGAGCCTTCGTGCGAGCGTCCCGCGAAGTCACGCATCAGCTCCTCACCCTGGTTGGTCCCTGTACCGCCATGGGTAAATACCAGCAGCATTTCCGGGTTATTGGCATTGGCCTTTGGCGTGAACAGGGTAAAATAGTTGGGCAATACGTCTGCCTTGCCCAGCGAATCGATCTGGCCGGGATCGCCGTTCATATAAAGGGTAAGGCTATAGTCATTGGCGACGGACTTGAAGTCAGCGGCAGCAGCGGTAAAGGCAGCAGTTGCCTCGGAAGCGCTGGGCGTAAACCCATCCAGCTCGGGCCAGCCGTATTTATTCCAGGAACCCCAGTACAGCTGTACCTTTCCCCGAAGGGCCAGGGCCGCGACCTTTGAGGACCGTCCCAGGTCGGTGGCCTTCGTGGGCATATTGTTAAAAGCAAAGGTAAGATCCGCCAGGATGGAGTCCTTCACCTTCCCTATGGGCGTACGCGGCAGCGTGGCCACATCCGCATTGGTGGCAGGCGAAAGGGTATAATAGGGCACATCACCCCACATGCAGATCAGCTTGAAATAAGCCAGCGCCCGCAGCAGCCGCGACTCTCCCTGGATGGTCTGGAGTATTTTGGAAGTAGCCAGCTGCCCGCCGGAAGCCTGCATCTTCGTCACATTGTCGATGACATAGTTGGCGCGGTCCACGACGCCGAAAAGATATTGATACATCTTGTCGAAGTACTGTCCATAGCCGCTGGGCGCGAACATGTTGGCAGAGCTGTTGCTCTGGTAAGCATCTCCCAGCCTGAGATTGTTGTTCGTAGCGCTGGTGCCGCGGCACCTGAAATACTCGGACTGGCCGTCAAAATAATAGTCCCGGTCGAAACAGGGTCTTGCAGCCGCGTAAAGACCATAGAGAGCCGAAGTAGCGTCCGATTCCGTCTTCCAGAAAGTGCTGGGAGAAGGATTGGTAGTAGGTGTCTGGTCCAGCAGCCCCTTCCTGCAGGATACGGTCAGTATCATGGCCAGGAGCAGCGCTGGAATGCATGCTGGAAAAATGAGGTGTATCGATTTCATATAGATGGCAAGTTTTAGAATCCTAGCTGAACAGCTACTGAATAGGCTTTATTGAGAGGATAGATATTATTGTTATTACCAGCCTTTTCCGGATCAAGACCCGGATAAGAGGTGATCGTCAGCAGGTTCTCCGCCGAGCCTGAAATGCGGAAATTGCTTACACCCAGGCTCCTGAACAATGGCTTGGGGAAGGTATAGCCCACCTGCACGTTCTTCAGCCGGAGATAGGTCATGTCATACAGCCAGAAAGAAGTGGGGGCCGTGGTGCTCGAATTATTAGTGTTGCCGCCGAGTCGGGGCCAGGTGCCGTCCCGGTTCTCGACGGACCAGGGGTTGGTGACATCCTGCTGGTTGACGGCATAACGCGTGGCGCCGAAATTAGGGTTATTGAAAGCATTGATCCAGAAATCCTTCCGGCCTCCGGTGCCCGTCCATAACATCGCTACGTCGATACCTTTCCAGGATGCATACGCGTTCAGCGTAAAGCTGGTGGTTGGCCTGTCGCGGGAGGCCTGCAGCGCTTTCCGGTCATTCTCATCGATCTTTCCGTCCCCGTTGAGATCTGCGCGGATAAGGTCTCCGGGCTGGATGTTCTGCGGCGTATGGCTATAGACATCGGCCCATGTCTGGGCTATGCCATAGTCGACATAGGTGTACACATAGTTGTAAGGCATGTTGAGGAACACGTTGCTGGTGACGTTGCTGGAGTTGGTATACGTGGCTCCCCGGGTCAACAGCTGACTCCATGATTCCAGTCGTGTCTTGTTATAACTTCCGTTCACGCTGACCCCATAGGTCACCTGACCGATACGATCCCTCCATCCGAGCGTCAGCTCCACACCCCGGTTGCGCATATTGCCGATGTTGGTATTGGGAGGGTTGAACGCACCGATCAGCAGGTTGGACAGCTGTGCAGGCTGTATGATGCCTTTTGTCAACCGGTCGTAGTAGTCCACTTCAGCTGTCAGCCTGCTGTTGAAGAATCCCAGCTCCATTCCAAGGTTCAGTGCGGTGGTAGACTCCCAGGACAGATTTTGGTTGATCAGCTTGGCATTGACCAGGCCGATGACTCCGACCCCATTGATCATATAGTTGTTGGCCGTCAGTGTCGTCTGCTGCTCATATCTTCCTACGCCGCTGTTGTTGCCCAGGGTTCCGTAAGTGGCGCGGAGCTTACCGCTGCTGAGGAACTTGTCCAGGAAAGGCCGCAGGAAAGGCTCTTCTGTAAAACGCCAGCCAATGGCGCCGGAACCGAAGACCCCATAGCGCTGGCCCGGAACGAACTTCGAGGAGCCGTCCACCCGCATATCCCCTTCCAGGATATATTTGCCAAAAGCGGTGTAGTTGACACGGCTGATGTAGGATCGTAGCCCTTCCGCACTGGAGCTGCCGCTGTTGGAATACACATTGGGCAGCGCACCGTCGATCTCGGTAATGCTGGACGAAAAGCGGTCATTCCGGGAGGCTCCCAGCGAGCGATCGTTCCAGTATTCCTCGCTGTAGACCAGCAGGGCCGAGAGATCGTGATCGCCCCCGAAATTCGTATGGTAATTCAGCCGGGCATTCATCAACGTCTTATAGCCGTTGAGGTTGGTATTGCTGACGGGGGCATTGGGGCCAAAATATACACGGCTGCCGTATGCGTTCGTCTGGAAGTTCCATGCCTGGGCCGGTATAGGTGCGCTGGAATTGAACTGGTTGTAATAGATCAGGTTGTAGTCCAGCCCGGCCGTAAGCCCTTTCACAGGGGTCCAGTCCCAATAAGCGGTGGCGTTGACCTCCTGCCTGTTCTGCTTGTTGGGGGCATTGATATATAGCATATAAGGATTGTATGCCTGGGGATCATCGCCATAAGCCATGACGCCGCCAAATTTTCCGGAGACGGGATCGTAGGGCGTGATGCCGGCGATGGCATATTGCATGTCCAGGCCGGCCGTATTGGTGGGAGCGCCATCAGTGAACCCTTCTTCCAGTGCATAGGTAAAGTAGGACCAGTTGCCGTTGAACCTTACACCCGTGTTCATATTGCTCTTCAGCTTGTAATCGAAATTAAACCGTGCATTATATTGCTTGTAATCGTTGTTGATCTGCAGGCCATTCTCATTTCTCACACCCACCGAAGCGAAGAAATTCGCTTTTTCGCTGCCGCCAGTGGCGGAAACATTGTAGTTCTGCAGCTTACCATCCCGCATGATGATGTTCCACCAGTCCGTATTGGGATAGCGCAGCGGATCGATCATTCCCAGGGCCATCCATTGGTCGATAGTGCCATTCCTGAACGCCTGGTTGGCAGGCAGCGTACTCACGGATGCACGGCGTTGTTCGAGCGTCAGGGCCAGCGGATAGTTTGCCAGGAAGTCGATGCCCTTGGTCGGTTTTTCCAGGGCGGCGTTGCCATTGAAGCTGAACAGCGTCTTGTTCATCCCTTTGCCTGTGCGGGTAGTGATCAATATGACCCCATTGGCGGCCCTCGATCCGTACACGGAGGCGGAGGCAGCGTCCTTCAGGACGGAGACGGTCTCGATGTCGTTGACGTTCACCCGGTTGATATCCACGTCGGGTATGCCGTCCACAACGATCAGCGGGTTGCTGTTGTTGGGAGTGCCCAGGCCCCGGATCAGGAGAGTGGCGCCGTTCTTGCCTGCCATGCCGGTGGATTGGGTCGCTGTCAGACCGGGTATCATTCCGCTGAGGCCGACCGAGATGTTGGGAATGGCGCGGCCCGTCATCTTTTCGTCCACATTCACCGTACCTACGGCGCCCACCAGGTTTACTTTTTTCTGACGTCCATAACCGACGACGACCACATCGTTCAGGGCGCTGACCTTCGGTTCCAGCGTGACATTATATTCTGTTTTGTCTCCAACGGTGACCTTGGCTGTGGCCCCATTGGCAGAAGAAAAGATGAGCGTGGCGCCGACGGCCGCCCTGATGGAATAACGGCCGGCCGAGTCCGTGGTGGTCCCTGTGCTGGTCTTCTGTACGACGATCGAAACGCCCGACAGGGGGCTGCCGGCTACGTCCTTTACCACACCGGTCACTGTTCTCACCTGTGCAGTGGAGGACAAGGAGACTGTAAGTAAAAAAAGGAAAAAGGTTAGCTTACGAAGGGAGCTATGGCCCAGTGGAGGAGTCATGTATAATAGCATAGCAATCGTTTTGGAGTTTAAAGTACTCTCCCCCAAACTTGTCGAAAATAACTGAAATCGTTTTCATATGGACGTCAGTTTATTTACGCAAACGTTTGCTAAGAATTCCTGAATAAAAAGGAATTATATATATAATGATGTAGAAGTCATGTAGATCAGCTAATTCTTTACTGCCCCAACCCCGGATTGATCAGCACGTCCCGCGAAGGTATCGCATAGAGCAGCTTGCCCTGTGTCACATTGTATGCGTTCGGCAGCAGGAAGGGATAAGCCAGTTTTTGCTGTATCCCATAGGCCGACATAACAGTTACGGCCTTCCCGGTGCGTACCAGGTCGAACCAGCGATGGTTCTCGAAAGCCAGCTCCACCCTGCGTTCGTGCGCGATGGTTTCCCGCAGCGTCCCCTGGTCCGCGGTCATCGCCGGCGCCAGGCCGGCCCTTTGACGAACCTGGTTCAGAAAAGGCAGCGCGGCCGCTGGCTGCCCCTGCTCATTCAGGGATTCCGCCAGCATCAGCAGTAAGTCAGAATACCGGTAAACATACCAGTCGTCCCCCGTGTTGTATTTCTGGGTGACGCCCGTATAAGGAGCATTGTATTGTTTCCTGATGAACCGGTGTGTCGAAGACGTGGTAAAGCCCATTCCTTTTCCCGTAGTATCGATATTGTGCAAAATGCCTACCACGCTGTCCGGCACAAAATCGGTCTGCTCATTCAAATGTCCCTTGATCACCCCAATGCTGGCATCGAGCCGGGTATCCCCGGGCTCATACGTCAAAATAAGGTTCTGCGTAGGAACATTCCAGCCGCCGGCCGTATTGTTATAGTCTACTCCCAGGACCAACTGCGTGCTGGCCATATTAGGAATGAAGTTGTACACAAACTCGCTGCTTTGGTTATTGGCCGCGAGCGCGCCATTTGAGGTGGTATTCCCGGCCGAATACTGAATCTCGAAGATGGACTCCACACTGTTCTCATTCGCCGCCCTGAAGACGTCCGCATATTTCGGCAGCAACGAATAGCCCATCTGGGTCACCGATTGGAACAACGGCGTCGCCTTGTCATATTGTTTCAACGTCAGGTACACCAACCCCAGCTCGGTAGCCACCATCCCCTTGTTGATCGTCCCCGGTTGCGGGAATGCAGGCGGGGACAGCTTGCTGAGCGCATCGGTAAAGTCGGCAATGATCTGGGCATAGACGCTGTCCACCGGGCTTTTATTGACGATCGCATTCTTCGCGTCCGTCACCTGGTGCAGGTATAGGGGGACGGAACCGAAAAGACGCACCAGCTCGAAATAATAGTGCGCTCGCAACGCCTTTGCCTGGCCAACGATCTCATTCTTCGACGAGTCAGTCATGTCGGCCGGCGAGCTTTGCGCCAGCTTATCGAGAATAATGTCGGTGCGCTGTATGCCCTGGAAGTTAGCCTGCCACAGGGATGTGGTATTGTCGTTGCTGGCATCATCCAGGAATTCAGCGATACTTTCGTTGCCCGTACCGCCCCGGTCCTTCGCGTTATAATCGAAAAAAGTATTGTCGGCGCGCATTTCCTCCAGGTAGAAGGCGACATTCGCAGCATCACGCAGGGGAACATAAGCGCCCGTCAGCGCTTGCTGAAAGTCGGAGTTCGTCTTATAAAAAACAGCTTCGTTCAGCTGCCCTTCCGGGTAGAGCGTCACGAATTTTTTACTGCAGGAGGTTACGGCCAATGCCAGCACAACACCCGCCGGAATGATTTTGTATCGCATGGTAATTTGCATAATAGATCCCATTAATCGTTTTTCTAAAAATTCAGGTTGGCGCCAACCATGATCAGCCTCGGTATCGGGTAGCTGCCGTTGTCCAGTCCCGCCTGCGTCTGGTTGTCCTTTGTATCGTTGACCTCCGGGTTCTGGCCCGGGTATTTGGTGAACATAAAAGCATTCTGTACGCTGCCGTAGATCCTTATATCCTTGACGTAGCGCAGCACCTTTTTATTGAAAGTATATCCCAGCGAGATATTCTTCACGGCCAGGTAGTCCCCGGAGAATACCCAGGAGCTGTTGACCAGGCGATACAGCTCCGTGGAGCCGGACCGCGTGCCGGGCACTTTCCCATTCCCGGGATCCGCCTCGCTCCGCCAGCGGTTTGCCATATCGCTGGTGACATTGAATACCCCATCCAGGTTATGGATATTCTGGAGGTTGGTATTCATGATCTTATTCCCCACCTGGCCGGCCACCAGAATACCCAGATCGAAATTCTTCCAGGTAAAGGTATTCGTCATGCCATAGATGAATTTGGGATTCGTCCTGCCAAGGAAAGTGCGGTCCTTGATATCCACCGTGTCATCCCCGTTGACATCGCGCATGCGGGCCGACCCGACGACCGAAGTGGCATACTTGGGATACTTGTCATACTCCGACTGGTTCATGTACACGCCGTCGAAGACATACCCGTAGAGCTCGCCGATGCGGCGGCCCACCTCTGTGCGATTGTAGTCGCCATACGTGTCCACTCCGCCGATGGGCGTATTGTTCACCAGCGACACCACTTTGTTATCATTGAAGGATATATTGAAGTCCGTATTCCAGGTGAAGGGCCCTTTGATATTGTCCGTGCTTACCTGGATATCATGTCCCCAGATATGGAACGACCCTTCGTTGTATTGGATCGATTCATACCCGGAAGTATACGGCAGGGGCAGCTGTGACAGCATGCCTTCATTACGGGTGTTGTAATAATCGTAGCTGATGTTCACCCTGCCATGCAGGAGCGTCAGGTCAGCCCCTATATCAAACTGCTTCGAAGTCTCCCATGTCAGGTCGGGATTGCCCAGGACAGTATTCCCCTCTCCCAAAGTGGTATTGCCATAGTTGGCCGGGCTCAGTAATGATGCCTGCGTGTAGTTACCAATGTTGAAGTTGCCCGTTTTGCCGTAGCTGGCCCTAATCTTCAGGTAATTCAGCGCCCCCCATTGGGGGAAGAATTTCTCGCTGCTGGCCACCCATCCTGCAGACACGGAAGGGAAAGTGCCGTATTTCTTATTCGTGCCAAAACGGGAGCTGCCGTCATTGCGGATGCTGGCCGATAAATAGTACCGTTTCTTATAGTCATAATTAATCCTTGCCAACGCAGAAGCAATGGTCCAGGAAGTGCTGTTCGAGGAACCCGAAGTGTTGGTGGCGGCGGAGATAAAAGGGGTCAGGTCGGTGGCGAAGCCCGTTCCTGTAATAGATTTCAGCGTCGTATACGATTTCTGGGTAGTGTATCCCGCCAATATGTCCAGTGAATGATCGCCCAGCCGCGTATTATAGGTCAGCAGGTTCTCATTCGTCCAGGAGTACACATTGTTCGCGCTGTTTTGTGCCTGCGAGGAAGCGTTGGGACGGGGAGGGACATTCCCAAACTGTCCATACATGGTGCCATAGTAGGCATTGTAATCCTGGTTCAGGATATCGCCGTTGATGGAGGATTTGGCGTGCAGGCCCCGGATGATCTCCAGGTCGGCATATGCATTGCCCAGGAACGAAAAGTTGGTCTGATCGTTGTCCATGAGCCTTGCCTGCATGACATAGTTCGGCATGGCATACATTCCGAAGGAGGATGTCGACAGCGTATAAGCGCCCGGCGCCCTGAATACGGGTATCAGCGGTGAGCCCATTTCAGCGCCGCTGACGACCTGCCGGTTACCATTCAGCGCCAGCTGGCCGCCCCGGGTATTATGATCGATCTGGTAGGCAGGCGCCAGGTTGAGCCCTATCTTCAGTCTTTCGACAGGGCGGTATTCCGTGTTGGTGCGAAAGGCAAACCTTTTGGTGCCTGTGTTATACAGCACGCCGTCCTGGTTGAAATAGTTCATGGTCGTGCTGGTGGATACCTTTTGGGTACCAAGCGAAAAGTTGACGGTATAATTGTCTATTGGCGCTGTATGGATCAACGCGTTGTACCAGTCAGTCCCCTTCCCGTAGGCGGAAGGGTTTGCATAGTCCGAGGGAATGGTGGCCGTACCCGTAGTGGGGTTTACCCAACCCTCATAGGTGATCTTGTCCTGGTAGAACCCATTCATAAAGGTGGCGAACGCGCGGGCATTCATCATATCCGGCCGGCCCCGCTGGGGGACGGTCTGCCACCCGTGATAGGCATTCACGCTGACAGAAGATTTGCCGATCTTCGCCGTCCTCGTAGTGATGAGGATGACGCCATTGGAAGCACGGCTGCCATACAGGGCTGTGGCATTGGCGTCTTTCAGCACACTATACGATTCAATCTGATCAGGCGCTATCAGGTTGATGTCCCCCGTACCCCCTGCGACATCACTGTTCAATGGCTGGCCGTCGACGACGATGAGTGGCTGGTTGCCCGACCCCAGCGATGCAGCGCCGCGGATGCGAAAAACAATATTATTTCCCGGAATACCACTGCTTTGCTGGATCTGGATGCCCGGGACCTTTCCCTGTAATTTCTGCCCGAATTCGGTAGCGGGGATATCCGCCACACTGGCGGCATCCACCTTGGAGATCGCACCGGTGATATCCCGTTTGGCCTGCCTGCCATAGCTTACGGTCACCTGTTCGAGCATATTCTCCTCCCTTGTGAGCGTGATATTGATGGGCAGCTTGCTGTCCACGGTGACCTCCGTCGTTTTATATCCGACATGACTGAATACCAGCGTGGACTGCGGGGATACCAAAATAGTGAAGTGCCCCGCGCTATCGGTTGGCCGCGCAATAGTAGTTCCCTTGATCTGGACACTCGTCCCCGACAGGTCGGCGCCTCCGCCCGCCAGGCTGACCGTCCCATCTATCCTCAGCTTATTACTTATACTGTCCACGCCGGACGTATCCTTCGCGGGTTTGCTCGTGTCCTGTGAAAAGACGGCGGAATACAATAGCAATAAAAAAATACAAAATAAGGTCCTTGGTCCTGTGAGGGCTGACGTACAAATTGTCATAAACAGCCATTTTTTTTAAATGAGGAATCTCCGGCAAGCTGGTATAGCGCCGCGCCCACGGTGATGGTAGTTATAGGAGGTCACTGTCACATGTGTAGGTAGTATGCAATCGTAACGGTGGGATATGATACTCGGGGGGCTCTGACACCGCATCAAATATCTTGCCAGTGCAGAAAAGAAAATTTTATTCACAGGGCCGCACAAGCGCTGACCTTGTAATGGATCACACAAAAAAAACCCGTCAATCCTGACGGGCCGCCGTAATCAGCTCCATAGCCATTAAACCTAAACCTTTATCCCAGAATCACTGTAGACGATTTAATGAGGCATTGGGGAAATATCTTCCCATCATCTGGTCAAATTCCTCCTCTTCCTTTCTGGTCAGGATTTGTATCAGAGACTTAATATGATCTCTATTCTCCACAAGGCTTTTCATCGGCGCCATTAGACCCAGGGCGTGAATAAAATTTTGTATTTCAGTAATAAGCATTGTCCGCAGGATAGATGCAGGCAGGGCTTCCAGTTCTTCTTTTTTCACTATTTCACTATTTAACTGTTGCTGATCATTCCGGAAATCGTCGCAAAAACCATTCCCCGGGTCCGCCTATTTGTAAAGCTAAATTTTAGCTATACACCTAAAACGTCATGCCCTGCGCAACTACCACCCGGCATGAAACATTCAATGATAAAGATTTGCTAACTTCATCGGCGCGGTATTGTCTCGGCCAAAACACATCAGGCGGACTGGAAGACAATGTTTTATCCTTTTGAGTAAACATCCGGAAAATAATATCACCATGGAAAATTTAAAAGGATCTGATAATAGAAAAAAGATCATCGTGATAGGCGGCGGCTTTGCAGGATTAAACTTTGTACGGCAGCTTTTCAATAACCGGGACTACCAGGTCACCCTGGTGGATAAAAATAACTACAATTATTTCACCCCCTTGCTTTACCAGGTTGGCACCAGTTTTCTCGACCCTTCAAGCATCAGTTATCCTTTCCGTAAGCTGTTTAGAAAGAAAGGCATCCAGTTCCGGATGGCTGAGCTGTTGCGGATAGATACAGAAAACAACACCATTCAATTAAGCGACGGCGATCTTTCCTACGACCAGCTGGTATTTGCGGCGGGCACTAAAACAAACTTCTTCGGCAACGAGCGCATCCGGGAAAAAGCCATTTCGCTGAAAGGGATCGATGACGCAATTTACATGCGGAATGAGCTGATGAAAACCATGGAAAAGGCGGCGATTACGGGTGACCCGGCCGAGCGCAGGAAGCTTTTAACGATGGTGGTTGCGGGAGGCGGCCCTACAGGGGTAGAGGTGGTGGGTATGCTGGCCGAAATGAGAAAATACATCATGGCAAAAGATTACCCGGAGCTTAAAGGCGCCGAAGGGGCCATTCATATAGCAGACGGCAGCCCTGTATTGCTGGCCCCTATGAGTGACAAAACCCATCAGGAAACCTTCCGGATACTAACAAAGCTGGGCGTGGACATCAAATTGAATACACGCGTCACCAGCTATGAAGACAATATCATCAAATTTTCCGATGGCGCGTCGATCGAGGCTGCTACGCTGATCTGGGCGGCCGGCGTCACTGCGCATACGTTCGAAGGAATTCCCGCATCCTGTCTCGGAGCCGGCAACAGGATGATCACCGATGTATATAACAAGGTAAAGGGATTCGATAATGTCTGGGCCATAGGCGACATCAGCATACAGGACACCGATCCGGCTTATCCGAAAGGGCACCCGCAGCTGGCGCAGCCTGCCATTCAGCAGGGAAAAACACTGGCCAAAAATTTCCTGTCTATGGCGAAAGGCAAACCCATGAAGCCATTCAAATATTTCGACCGGGGAGATATGGCCATCATCGGACGCAATAAGGCCATGGCCGATCTGTTCAAGCACAAACTCCATCTCAGCGGCTTTTTGGGCTTACTGGGATGGCTGTTCATCCACCTCATATCCCTGGTCAATTATAATAACAAGATCAAAACCTTGTACAGCTGGCTGGTGGCCTATTTAACCAGGGACCAGGCATTGAGAATGATCTTCCGTTCGGGGAACCGGGGCACCTGATGCGATCCATTGAGCCATGGACTCCAGCTCAGTCCTTCACATTCAAAACAGCCGGCAATATATATTCGGTCATCATTCTATCCACCTGGGGGTGGGCATACGGCTGTCCATAGGCGCTGGCGGTTATTACGATCACCAGGGGCTGATCCATGAACACAAAGATCTTATTGCCTCCGTTACCCGTGCAATAGAATGTCTCATAGCGCTGACCCTTGACCATGTATTTCTTATTCCAGAACAAATACCCATAAAACTCATCGGACCTGCCGGGTATCGGGCGGTACCTGGTGAACGTTTTATTGACCCAATCTTTCGGTACGATCTGTCTGCCATTCCATTGCCCTCCGTTCTTATATAACTGCCCATATTTGGCAAAACCCAGTGCATTGAGCCGGATCCCGCCTGCTGTATTCGGGACATGCTGCGGCGTATACGTCCACTGGTATTTGATGCCCAGGGGACCAAAAAGTTTTCGATCGGCATATTTTTCCAGTCCTCCGGGTACGGTCTTATTTAAAACGTCACCCAAAAGCATTGCCCCGGCGGTAAAGTAATGCCACTGCTCCCTGGGCCGCGTCGAACTGACGGGTAGATCCAGCGTGAACTTCACCCAATCGTCCGTAGGATACATATTCTCCTCGTTTCCGGGCGAATCCCCATCGTTATCGTCCCCGTCAAATGCCGAGCTCATGGTGAGCAGGTCTTTAAGAGGAACATTCTCCTTTTCGGGCGAATAATTCGCGAACGAGCGGATGGGGTAGAATTCCTTTAGCGTTTGGTGCTCGCTTTTCAAATAGCCTTCACTTTCGGCAATACCGATCATGGTCGAAGCAAACGACTTCCCCACCGATCGCGGATCGTGCAGGGAATCCCGGTTTTCACCATTAAAATATTCTTCTACCAATATTTTGCCATTCCTGATCACGACGACGCTGTTGATCCTCTTAAATACCCCCGCCTCTATTTTACCTTTTAATTCTTTTATTTTATTACTATCGAATTGCTCTGTCGAGGCGGGAAAGCCATTATAAGGCTGAATGGGGTTCAATTGGATCCGGGAGACATCGATCACCGGCTTTCTCTTCACCTCCAGGCTCAGCTCGCCCGAAGCGATGAGGTCCCCGACCAGCGCTTGCACATAAGGCCGGATCTCCATTTTAAGGGAATGGCGCCCTTCTGTCAATGCGCTGTCACCGCCATTCTGCAGGAATCGCCCCCAGTAGAACTGACTCCACCATACGCCTTCATTTTCATTATCGATCAGCGGTTTACTGATCGTCGTTTCCGTGTCCCTGATCTTTGGCAAAGGCGCCCCCAGGATATTGCTCTTATAGATAAGTCGATCATCTATAAGCAAAGAAAATTGGTACCCGCTGTTCTTATGGAGGCTGTCCAGCGGTAATTCCGGCGCAAGTCCATGCATGTAATTTGTCAATGAGCGGGCCATGAATACGGTGATGAACAGGTTGCTCTTGTTCGTCAATTCGTATGCGTATAAAAAATCTGCGGGAGTAAGCGCTGACAAGTCGATCTTCCGTGAAGTGAAAACGATCCTGCCGACATTACCCTGATGGAGGGGGGAAGTAATTCCCTGGTCTTTTACGATATCCTGGGCGGGAAGCTGAAATATCCACAGTGACAGGAAAGAAAATAGCAAAAAGCGCGGGGCCATAGTTATAGTTTTTATCTTACTCGTTGATCCAAAACTAGGGGAGGTTATCTACCGAAAATAGAACGTTTTTAACGTCCCCCCTTTTTTAACAGTAATTTCCTATAGAACAATGGCGTAACATGATAATAAGACCTGAACGACCGGATGAAATGGCTCTGGTCGGCAAAGCCGCATTCCAAAGAGATATCGGTGAGGGAAAGCCCGGTGTTTGGCAACAGTGCAACCGCGCGTTGAACCTTAGTGGCCCTTATATAATCCCCCAGCGTCGTATCAAAGTATTTGGGAAAGTCCCTGGATAAATGCACGGGATGGACATTCAATGAGCTTGCCAGCTCGGTCAATTTCCAATTCTCCCTGGTTTCATGCAGCATCTCTTTGATCCTGCCCACCCATTTGGGCTTTTTCGTATCCGCTGCACCCTTCATCCTTCCCAGGAGGCTGAAGATCTCCAATAATAAGGCGTCGATGCTCAACTGACCGGCATTACCGGTCAGCTTCATTTCCTTAAGGACATTGTACATCACGGTTTTTACACGTGGATTGGAAATGCCGATGCTGCCCTCGGTCACGTCATTGACGATGTCAAAGGATTCAAACCACCCGGCCCCCAGCTCCACATGAAAACCGCGGGTAAATCTGCCTGATGAGATGTTATAATGTGCGTCCTGCCAGTTGTGAAATAACAGATCCCCGGCACAGCATTCATATATCTCCTTTTTATTCCCTTCAATCATGCCGCCTTCCAGGATGAACGTGAAATAATTGTTTTCATGAAAATGCCAGGGTACCCTGGCCTGTGAATATTCGGTATCCGTCAAAGTAATTCCATCCAGGTGGATCGTCTCATTCGTTGTTCCATAAAATTGCCCTGTTTTTGAGAATTTCATGGAATCAAGATACAATTTATTACAAAGCATAAAGTAACAGAAAAAGGAAAAATTGTACATTACATATTATGAATTTCAGAAAGAATATTCGCCGCATATCATTTTTCCTGTATTGCAGCTGTGGGCTGCTTCCGATGGCACCCGCCAAAGCGCAGAAACCCTCCTCCAACAACTACCGGGCCTACCTGTTTGTATATTTCACAGGCAACGACAAAAAAGAAGAACAGATCCGGTTTGCGATCAGTAATGATGGATTCCGGTACCATGCCCTCAACGGCAATCAGCCCGTTATCAACCTGGATGGCATAAGCGAAACCGGAGGCGTGCGTGACCCCCATATCCTGCGAGGGGTTGATGGTAAAACATTTTACATGGTGGCCACCGATATGGTTTCGGCCAATGGCTGGGACTCCAACCGCGGCATGGTGCTCCTGAGATCGGCTGACCTTATCAAATGGACCGCGTCGGCTGTAAATATTCAGAAAAAGTACCCGGGCCAGGATAGCCTGTTACGGGTATGGGCGCCGCAGACCATTTACGATGATTCAGCCGGAAAGTACATGATCTACTTTTCCATGAAGCATGGCAACGCCCCGGACAAGATCTATTATGTGTACGCCAATAAGGATTTCACTGGCCTGGAAGGAACACCCAGGCAGCTTTTTTTCAGCCCGGACAATGCAGCCTGCATTGATGGGGATATTATAAAAAAAGAGGGAACCTACTATCTTTTCTTTAAAACGGAAGACCGTCTGCCCGGCATCAAAATAGCGGTATCTCACCACCTCACAGGGGGCTACGTCATGCAAAGCACGGATTATGTACAGCAAACCACCTCCCCGGTGGAAGGCGCCGGCACTTTCAAGCTGAACGATGGCAGCGGCTATGTCCTCATGTATGATATGTACACCAGCGGCCGCTATCAGTTCACCAGGACCACCGACATGCGGCATTTTACGGTGATAGACGAGGCCGTCAGCATGGACTTCCATCCCCGGCACGGCACGGTGATGCCAATAACGGCAGGGGAAGCGAAAAGGCTCTCGGAAAACTGGCCCAAAACCAAGCTATAATCATTCTCCTGTGTGACCTGCGTCATAAAAAAATCTAACGGTAGTACCCACCTTTGATAATTCACGGAAGAAATTAGTGAATTAAATCCCTTTTTATATGAAACCGTTACATTTTTATCTTTCAATTCTCATATCAGTCCTGCTTCTTTCCTGCGTCAGCACCAAAAAATTCAATACCATGCAGCAACAGGCGCAGGCGAGGTACGACTCCCTGAATGCGAAGCTGCAGAATGATCTCAAAGCCTGCAGGGATGCGAATGCGGACCTTAGCGCGCAAAAATCAGCATTGCAAAAGAGTTTTGATGACCTGAACAGCAAATTACCCCTCATCAAAGAGAATAACACGCAGTTGTTAAAGCAACTGCAAGACCTGTCGGTGATCAGCAGCTCCCAGGCGGAGAGCATAAAAAAATCACTGGAGAACATCGGCGCCAAAGACGTCTATATCCAGGACCTGCAAACGGCCCTTGCGCGACGGGACTCGCTGAACCTGGCCCTGGTGATGAACCTGAAAGGTGTCATCGGCAACCTGGATGACCAGGATATCAATATCAAAATTGAAAAAGGCGTTATCTACATCGATGTCTCGGACAAGCTGCTATTTAATACGGGCAGCTATGTTGTCAGGGATAAGGCAAAGGAGGTATTAGGCAAGGTGGCGCTGGTCCTGAAGAACCAGCCGGACATTGAATTTATGGTAGAGGGGCATACGGATAGCGTACCTTATTTTCAGGGCGTATTGCTGGACAACTGGGACTTGAGTGTCAAACGCGCAACCTCCGTCGTGCGGATACTCCAGAACCAATATAATATACCACCTGAGCGGATGACGGCCGCCGGTCGTGGCGAATATGTCACCGTCGCGTCTAACGAAACACCCGAAGGGCGGGCAGCCAACCGCCGGACCCGTATCGTCATCCTCCCTCAGCTGGACCAGTTCTTCAAATTGCTGGAGCGAAAATAGCGTTAGTCATGACGTTTTCATCCGTCGGCCCGATAGCCATTTTCTTCAACGCGACCGGATCTCTTTTCGCATGAAGGAAACATAGGACAGGGCAAAGCATAATACAGTGGCAGCGACCAATCCCGTAAGCTGTGGCCAGACAATGAGCACACTCTCTCCCAATGGCAGCGGATTCGGTATGGCGCCTGCCACCTGTTCCATTGTCAGCGGCCCCAGGCTGCGGATCGAGGGCATCAGCAGGGTCGTGGTTGCATCACTGAAGAGCTGGCTGGGTGCAAACCGTAGCAGCTTCAGCAATGTATGCTGGTAGGAGTAGGGCTCATCTCCCGGCCCGGGGAACGATCCGGCGTCCGGGGCGAGCAGCTTCGCAACAAGCCTGATAAGGATGGGGTAAAAGATCGTCAGGAACAGCCACGCCGCTATAGAGGTCAGGGCGGAGGTCGCAGGCTGACGGAAGCGAATGGAAAATAGAATGGACAAGTTTAGCCAGAAGGCAACATACAGGATACTTAGCAGCGAAAATGAAAGGATACGCAGGAATTCGCTTGCCGTAGGAGGGATCCCTATGAAGACAAGGCCCAGGCCTGTCACCAGAAGGGTCAGAGAGAAGAACAGAATGCCAACTACCAGCAGTGAAGCCACGAATTTCCCGTTGAGAAGGTAATCGCGGTGCACGGGCTGCGCCATGATGCGGCTAAGCGTACCCCTGTTGAATTCCGAGTTGACGGCGTCGAAGCCCATGGCGATCCCCAGCAGGGGTCCCAGGAAATTGATGAATACGATAAAAGAAGGCAATGACCCGTCCGTCGCGGTGAAAAGCTGAAGGAAGAAAAATGTACCGTTCACCGGGCTGCCAGTCTTCGACGGCGTTCCGATGTTATTTAGCGCCGTATACAGCGAGCCAGCGCAGGTAAGCAAGATCAGCGACAGCAGGATGATAAAACGCCAGCTGCGGACATGATCCGACATTTCCTTGCTCACGATGACCCAAAAAGGATGCAAGGGTAATTTGGCCGCCTGGGCGGGCGCCGGAGTACTAAGCAGTTTTTCCATATGATTCGCCTCCTTCGAAATAGCGGTGATAAATTTCGTCCAGGCCATACGTTTTCTTTTGCAGATGGGTTAACCCAAAACCCGATCGGGTCACAGTCCTGGCGATGGCGGCGGATGCGTCCCGGTTACAGCCTATATGGATCGTTCCGCCAGTGAAGCGCACGGAACCGATTCCCTCCACCTCCCTGAGCGCCTCCAGTAGTGACAGGACTTCTTTCTCATGCGTTACCGGCATTTCATCTCTCCCCGGGCAGGCTACATTGACCTCGATTAAAAGAGGCTCGCCGGCAAATAGCCTTGCCGAAAGGGTAGCTATATCACCTTCGGCAATCAGCTTGCCACTCACGAATAATCCTACCCTGTCGCAGACCTGCTGCACCTGGTGCAGGTGATGAGAAGACAGCAGCACAGTAATCCCTTGCTTCCTGCTCAGGTGCACGATAAGATCGAGGAATTCCCTGACGCCCCGGGGGTCGATGCCCAGCGTAGGCTCATCGAGGATGATGATCTCCGGATCTTTGATCAGGACATCGGCGAGACCCAGCCGTTGGCGCATGCCCCGGGAATAAATGCCGGCCTTCTTGTCGCCATCATTGCCCAGGCCCACCTGGTCTAACAATTGCCGCGCCCGGCGATAGGCCTCCTCTTTCGGGAGACGGTTCAACCGGGCCGTATAGAGCAGGTTCTCCAATCCGCTTCGGCCGTCATAGAAGCCGACATCGTCCGGCAGATAACCGACTTTTTTCTTTACCTCGATCGGATGAAGCGTGGGATCGATACCGCATACGCTCACTTTTCCGGCCGAGGGTTCGGTCAATCCCAGCAGCATCAGGATGGTGGTGGACTTGCCGGCGCCGTTGGGTCCCAGCAGCCCAAAAACTTCACCTTTGTGGATGGACAGATCGAGTCCGTTCACTACGGCCAAGGTCCCGTAACGTTTGGTGAGACCGGAAATAGTTATGATCGGTTCGTTCATCGCCTACCTCCTCCCGTATTTTCTGAACAGATAGTAAACGAGTCCCAGGGAAGCGAGAATCAGGAGTATGCCGGACCAGCTCCACAACAGAGACGTTTCCACCGAGATCCTCATTGGGGCCATGGAACTGGTTTCCGCCGTCTTTGCTGTAAGATTGGCCATATAGTCGCCTGCGATGGCTTTCTGATCAGGTGTGATAGTGGCGGAGACCTGCGCCGTTTGGCCGGGAGGGAGGTTCCCGATCCTCTTTGGATCGAAGCTGACATCCCAGTTAACGGGAGCCGTCGAGAGCAGGTCGATATTTTTCAGCTCCGCGGACCCCGTGTTCTTCACCACGAGCTCCAATCGTTTTGGATCGCCTGCCGTCGTACCCGTACTCAACAGGCCCGAAGGCGTCGACAGCTGCAGGGCGTAGGATCCTGTGATGCTCACTTCAAGGGCAAGATCTGCTGACGTTGCACCGGTGGTTGCGACGACAGGGATCTTATAGATTCCTGCCCCTGCTTCGTCCGGCGGATCTACCTCGATGCTGATGTCCTGGGTATGCCCGGCATCTATGTTGACGGAGGACACCTGCTTGTAGTTCGCCTTGAAACTTATCTTCCAACCCGGAGGGGCTAAAGCATTCAGGGCATAAGCCTGGCTGCCTTCCGTAAAATTCCGCAATTTGGCGTTGAAGGTGAAAGTAGAGTTGGCAGCACCCGCCATATTGGCCTGGTCCGTGGTGAACTCCGTCTTGAAAGCCCCCTGTTGCGACACGACGACGGCCAGCGGCAGCGCGCTGATCCCTTTGGCAGCTACCACGAAATGATACGATCCCTTGTTGATCTTCAACGGAACCTGCAGCTGCAAAGAGAAATTCTTCTTCTCTCCCGGAAGGACCGAAACACGGCTGATCGTCCACCCGCCGGATTTGATGTGGTAGGTCCAACCCTTGGGCAGTCCCTCTATTGCGATCTCGGCCGTCCGCGTCGAGCCACCCTTGTTGATGACGTCGATGGGATAATCGATGGATTCTCCCGGCGGGACAGCGATCTCTGTAAAAGGGGTGTAGAGCGAAAGGCTTTGCGCAAGACAGCTGTCAGACGATGCTGCCGAGAGCGCGACAGCCAACAGCAGGGCAGATAATGAGCGAGTCAAATTTTCAAGCATAGTCATAAGAAAATATATTATATAAATTGTTCCCTTGAGCTTCTTCTATACAGATATTTTCGACTGATGTCGGTAAAAATTTCCCGGTGTTTTGGTTAAAATTCGGACGGTCGCAAATTTATAATTTTGAAAAAAATAGAAAAAATGTCAGGGCTGTTTTTTTACAAATTCTTAACATTCTGAAATTTGTTCTCAGCGCAATTAGTTGCCGGTCTGTCAACCCCTGATGAACTTCAGCATAGCAAGTGACCCCCATCATTTTATACCAGGCATGTCCATTGTAGCTTCGATCGTCGTATTATTCAATAATCTTTAAACAAAAAACTATGAAATCGTCAAGATCAAAGTGGTTGCTATTTGCCCTGGCTTTGGGAATAACGTCCCAATCCTTTGCCCAGGAGCCTTTACCCCCTGTAACGGTAACAGCGGTAAATTATAAATACCTTAGTTCAGTTAACACTAAAGAGGCTGCCCAGCCAGTAAAGCTCCTTCAAATAAGAGCGGCGGCTTATGACGTCAAAAATTCCGAGTACTATGAAGATGACTATGATGAATATTATATTTCCTTTTACATCCCGGACGGCAGTATTCTGGCTGCTTATGACAAGGACGGGAAGCTTCTTCGCACCATTGAAAAGTTTAAAAATATCGCCATCCCGAAGGCCATCAGTCAGGCTGTCACAACCAGGTTCCCGCAATGGGGTATCACCAAGGACGTATACCTGGTCAACTATTCGGAAGGGAAAGACACGAAAAAGGTCTATAAACTTCTGCTGGAGAACGGAGATAAACGCTTAAGGGTAAAGTGCGATGAGAACGGAAATTTCCAGTAAATCTGATTGTACAACGTGCTGGAAAAGGAAGTATATCAATGCCTGGCAGCGGCCGGCGTTCCTACACCGGAATATAGTTGCTTCCCGCTGGAAGGAGCGCTGACGGCGACATCCTGGCCCGTGGCTTTAAAGATCATGTCCCCGAGGATTGTGCATAAGTCGGACCTGGGAGGTGTAGCGCTGCACCTTAACAACCAGGAAGAACTGGAAGAAGCACGGAAAAATATCCTTCACCGGCTGTGTCTGAAAGGTTTTACACCGGATTCAAAGGATGAATGGATCGTTACGCGCCAATATACAGGTATCGAACTTTTTTTCGGTGTCGTTCAGGACCCAGTGTTCGGGAAAGTAATCCTATTCGGCGCGGGAGGTACAACGGTGGAGCTATTCAGGGACATATGCTACATCGATAGCGAGGCGGGCGAACAGGAAATACGGAATGGCATCCTGCAGACCCGGGTTGGACAGTATTTCGCCAGGGGATTCCGCGGCATAAAATATGATCCGGGGCCCATCGTGGCGCTCGTACAGAAATTACAGCGCATAGAGGTCAGGGAGTTGGATTGCAACCCGGTGATCCTGACAGAGGAAGGACCGGTGGTCGTGGACGCCCGGATGGTGACAGGCACATGCATCACGCAGTCCAAGCCATTAAAGTTTATCCCTGAGATATTCCGCCCGCAACGCACGGCCATTATCGGTGTCAGCAGCCATCCGGAAAAAGTGGGATATGCGCTGGCAAAAAACAATTCCGGGGATCCGGATTGTTATTATGTAAACCCGCATCTGGACAAGCTATTCGACAAACAGGTATTTCCCCGTGTCGAGGACCTTCCCCAGATCGATACGGCCGTCCTATGTATCCCACCGGCTGCTTTAAAGGACAGCATCGTGCGGTTGGCCGTAAAAAATGTGAAGAATGTCGTCATTATTACGGCCGGCTTCCGTGAAGCGGGGCGCGACGAGCATTTCCTGGAAGAGCTGGCGGCAAAATATGGCATCCATATCATCGGTCCCAACTGTCTGGGTATATATGCCAATGGAAAGAACCTTACTTTCGGGCCAGGTACGCCCAAGGCCGGCGATGTCAATTTCTTTTCCCAGTCGGGCGCCATCGTGGCAGAATTGATGGACAAGGCGGTCTATAAAAACATCGGCTTCGCGAATATTATTTCCGCCGGCAATATGGCGGACGTCGATTTCGCCGATCTTATTCATTCGTATGAAGGCGCCCACCCGGTGAATCTCTATATCGAAGGAGTGTCAAATGGAAAGAACCTGCTGCGCGCGATCCGCGGCAGCAAGGTCCCGGTGAGGATATTCAAGGCAGGACGGACGGAAGCGGCCAGGAAGGCTGCTTTCTCTCATACGGGCAACCTGGCTGGAAATTATGAAATGTTCACCGGCCTCCTGAAGAGCGTAGGCGCGACAATGATGCGCGACATCAATGGGCTTCTGTACCCCTATCATTTTGAGAAGGTACTTGTCATTACCAATGCCGGCGGGGCGGGCACCGTCATCAGCGATATGATCAGTGACAAGCTATATCCACTCAGCCAGGCGCAGATAGACAGTCTCAGCAAAGTGCTGCCCAAACACTGGTCGAAAAACAATCCCATCGATATTATCGGCGATGCCACGTATGAGCGGTATCTGAAGGCACTGACTATCGCCGATTCATTCGGAGCCGATGCCATTCTGGTAGTGGTGACGCCACAATTCATGACAGATACCAATAAGATCGGCGAGATCTTTTATACGCATCCTTTCCGGACGAAAGTCTTCCCTGTGTTGCTGGGCGGGGAAAAAATGGAGACGGCCTGTCGCCGGCTGCGTTCGGAAGGAGTGACGTACTTCGAGGAGCTTTCGGAGGCCGTGTCTTATCTATGAACTAAATCTTGCCCGCAGCGTCATAAAGATCTTTCGACAAATTCGCCTTTCTTAATCGCTATCTGATTACCCCACCCCAGAATTGCATCCAGTACAGGGGAGAAAGACTTGCCAAGCTCCGTTAAACTGTATACAACTTTAATGGGCGGCTTCTCTCCATAGACTTGCCTTGAGATCAACTCGTCATCCTCCAATTGTTTTAATTGCAAACTCAATGTCCTTTCAGTGACGCCAGGCATTTCCTTTCTAAGTTCGCTATATCGTTTACGAGCATCCTTTAAATGGTATAGAATAACCGCCTTCCACTTTCCGCCGACCATATCCATTGCTACGCTCACCGTGCAAGGATATAATTTATTGTTGACTTTTATAAAATCACTTTTACATTCTATTCCCATAACATGTATTGATAAGCTATCCAAATGGATAGCTATTGTAAAACTATTGAACTATAAATAGTTTTGCAACTATATTTTAAGCAATGACACAAAAAGACAAACCACTCATTACGATCGTTGGCGTTTTGGGCAAACAGGGGCGCAGCGCTGCACGCACTTTGTTACAGAGCGGCCGCTATCGTGTACGCGGCCTCACTCGCCGCATTGATTCGCCCGAGGCGCTTGAACTCGCAGAACAAGGGGCCGAACTGGTAAGATTACCGCTTGCTCTGGGATATAAAAAAGAATGGGTGGAAGCATTTCGTGGCTCGGAGGGCGTTTTCATGATGACGCCAGCCATTGTCCCACCGGCAACGCACGAGATGGAGTTGGGCAAACAGTTGGCGGATGCGGCGGTTGAGGCGGGAGTACGGCATGTTATCTTCAGCAGCCTGGAAAATGTAGATAAAATTACGGAAGGAAAAATGTTTGCTCCCCATTTTACAGACAAAGCCAAAATAGAAGAATATATTCGTACGCTGCCCGTCACCAGCTCGTTTATCTACATGGCTTTCTTTTACACTAACCTGATTGAATTCTACCCGCCTCGTATGGAAGGCGATACACTTGTATTCCCGATCTATTTGCCAAAGGACTTCCGTGCGCCATTTGTTGATCCTCTTACGGCCACAGGCCCTGCCGTGCTGGAAATTTTTTCGAATCCAGGTCAGTATGCCGGTGAGTCCTTGCCGGTAATCGGCGAGATGATCTCACCTCAGGAGATGGTCGATACTTTCACCCGGGTCACGGGAAAGAAAGCGGCATACAGTTCCGCATTCACACGGGAGGGCCTCCTTCATCATTTCCCGGAATTTGGTTCAAATGAGATGTTAGTGCGTGAGATCCTGGGAATGGTCGGGTACGCGGTCGAATATGGATATTTCAGAAAAGATCGCCACCTGCTGTGGAGCCGCCAAATAAACCCGAACAGCCTCAGTTGGGAACAATTTCTGCGCACCATAGGGACAGGGGCAATAGGGCAATAATTGCGATATGACAAAAAATTGCTAACTTTCAAAGAAGGGTAATCCGTTCCGATTTTGTCAATACTGCCGCTATTTAACACTTTTCTCCTTGAAACTCTATATCAAAAATATGGTGTGCATCCGCTGCAAAATGGTGGTTAAGGACGAACTGGCAAAATTAGGGTTGAAGTATACCTCAGTTGAATTAGGAGAGGCGGAACTTGAGAAAGATATCTCCCGTGCCCAACGTGAACAGGTCAGGGAAGGATTGCTAAAATATGGACTTGAATTGATGGATGACAAGAAAAGCATATTGATCCAGAAAATTAAGACCCTCATTGTTGAATTAGTACACTATTCCGAGGAGCCGCTGACCATCAATTTATCCGTTTATTTGAGTCAAAAATTACACTACGATTATACCTACCTTGCCAACCTCTTTTCAGAGGTACAGGGTATTACGATCGAAAAATTCTATATATCTCATAAGATAGAGCGAGTGAAGGAATTTCTTGTCTATAATGAGCTGTCGCTTACCGAGATTGCGTACAAAATGCACTACAGCAGCGTGGCGCATCTCTGCACCCAGTTTAAGAAAACCACTGGGCTGACCCCTTCTCATTTTAAAGAGCTCAAGAACAAGAGACGCTCGACGTTGGAAGACCTGTAAATGACTTGCTCCCCAATCTTTTCATCAGCCGTACATGCGAATAAAATGCTTGTCTTGCAGACGGGTAACAATTATAGGGAATGCCGAAAAGTTCGCATTGTCTTCGCACTATTTCGCTTAAGGCGAAATAGTGTATATGGCTGATCTGGGGGAAGAGATGATGCTCTATCTGGAAATTCAGCCCCCCCAACAGCCAGGAAATCACCTTGTTTTGCGGGGCAAAATCGGCAGTAGTGCTTACTTCATGGACCGCCCATTCGGTAGCTATTACTTTATGTGGCCCTTCCACCGTCCTGAAAGTAGTCTTTTCTACCACATGGGCTAACTGAAACACCACTGATAAGGATAAACCCATTGTTAAATGAACCACTAAAAAGCCGGTCAGCCAGGGCCGCCAACCCAACGTATAAATGGGCACCAGAACATAGAAGAAAACATATAACAGCTTGCTGGCCCAAAATATAACGTGCTCCTTAACGCTGATCTTGCTGATCGGCGTAGTATGGACTTTTTTGGCAAAGTATCTCACAAAGTCAGTGCCGAGCATCCATGATAAGGTGCTGATAGAATAAAGGACAAACATATAGAGAAACTGGAAGCGATGGATCGGTATCCATTTTTGGGTAGTACACTCCCTCAATAAAGGGCTATTGGCAATATCATCATCGATCCCATCAATGTTGGTATAAGTATGGTGTATGATGTTATGTTTAATCTTCCATAGAAAAGCGTTGCTGCCAAGTGCATTCATGGTCAGTCCCATAATGCTGTTTATCCATTTCCTTTCCGAGTAGCTATTGTGGCAGGCATCATGCATAACATTAAAAGCTATACATACCAGCGTCAGCCCTAAAAGGACCGATACTATTATTCCTATCACCCGGCTGTAATGCCCCGACAAGAGATAAAAGTAAATGCCAAGGCCGCCTGGAATTAAGATCCACGCTTTTAAATACAGTTTCCAGTTTCCCGTCTTTTTCAGCTTTTTGGTCTTGAAGTAAAGATCCACCGACTTTCTGACAGATTGAAAGAACGAATTATTGCTATTGTTGAAGGTTATTGCAGGCATTTTCTACGGCTTTTTCTTCTTCATATAAGGTTGCAGGTATTGAGAGAGAAATAGCTTTTTGGAGTCGTGATAGCTGCTGACGGCTCCAATGATCTTCAGGAATTTGATATAATACCAGGCCAGGTCCAGCTGATAGTTCAGGAAACCGCTGCGGGCGCTTGATGGAAAGAGATGGTGATTGTTATGCCACTCACCGGCAACATACCCAGGCCACAGCTGATTGATGGAAAGATCGTCCTTATTAAAGTCGACGCCTTCCTTGTGCTTGTCTTTCCCCTTGCCATGCCCTTCATAATTGAAGGTCCGAACCCCTATGGCCCAGAAGCCGGCGGCCCCGAATAATGCGAAGACCAGCGGCGCACCTCCCAACAGGTAAAATGCCACGCCCCAAAAGGCCCAGTTAAGGATCCATCCACCCAATGACCAGCCTGGCCTGGCAACAGACCCCCATTTTTGATATTGCCGGTACGTGTTCGGCCTGACACCGGAATGTCCCATCATCCGTACCACACGGGCATATTCGTCTTCGGTTAAAAATCCTGAAATGGTCTGGTGGTTGACATCTGCGAGAAAACAATATAAAAATCCGGCACCCGCATTATAAGGGTCTCCGGGTTGGTCCGACTTGGCATGATGAACGTGATGGGAAATGACATAGATTTCCTCCGGGATCATATTGATGGTCATGTTTCGGGTGATAAACCGCCAGAACTTGTTCCTGAACGTATATGCGCCATGCGTGCAATACCGGTGATACCAGATAGTCCCGTGCGTGCCCATGACCACCATGCTGTAAATAAAAGCAATCCCCAGCAGGTGAAAGTTGAAATATTGCAGCAAAAAGATAAAGAGGCAGGGGATGAGCAGCAGCACCTTGATCCAGTTGAAGAAGCCCAGCCAGTTCTTTTTAGTCCTGAAAATGTTCAGTCGAAACCAGCACTCTTTTAATATCTGGCGGGAAGTGGGGATGACCAGACGCCCTTCCAGGTCGCACCATCCATAGGATGGCACCTGCAGTACATAGTCCATCAGGTTCGCCTTTTTTGCATGCATGCAACCTGGGTCGGCCGATGTGTGATATTGATGCATAATTGTGGGGATACCCAAAGTTAACAGATCCCCTTTCGCATTTGTGTTACATCATTCTGCACAAACGTTATACAATTCACACATTCTACCTGCTTAAAGGCAATACAATTTTAAATATCGACCCTTCATTTTCCTTTGCTTTAGCCGATATTTCACCATGATGATTATCTATGATCTTTTTACACAACGCCAGTCCAATGCCCGTCCCCTTATATTTCTCCTGACTATGCAGCCTGTGGAAAACCAGGAATATCTGCTCCTCCATTTTTTGTTTAAACCCTATCCCATTGTCTTTTATGGCTATTTCACAGTATGAGAACTGCGGGTTCAGGCTGGCATATTTCGCAGCCTCTCCGATCTTGAGTATTTTCGAAGTGATCGTAATGACCGGAGCTATTCCCTGTCTGGAAAATTTAATAGCATTACTGAGCAAATTGTAAAACAGCTGATTCATCTGCAAGGGGATCGCGTCGATGACAGGCAAGGGTTGCCGTTTGATAACCACTCCTTTTTCAGCAATGAGCAGATCGAAATCGGCTATCACATGGCTTAAGATCTGATCAAGGTCCGTATGTTCAAAAGCGGCATCGCTATTAAGCAGCTGTGAGAAATTGAGCAGCTCTTTAATAAGGCTGGACATACGTTCGGCAGAAGCGTTGATCTTCGTCACCAGTATTTTCACCGGGTCCGGCAATTCGGTGAAATATTTATCCTGAAGCGTGGTTGAAAATGTCCTGATCTTCCGGAGGGGCTCTTGCAGATCATGCGACGCGATGTATGCAAATTGGGCCAGGTTCTCATTTGAATGTTGGAGCTCACTATTTGCCTCGTGCAGCGAAAATGTTCTCTCCAGCACCTTTTTCTCCATTTCTGCAGCCAGCGCTTTGTCCTCTTTATTTTTCTTCCACCTATCGGTGACATCTTCAATGGCTATCAGTATTGACTGCTGCTCACTGGGATCCCTTACGATCTGGATGGCATTCAACAACATAATACGCTCGCCAAGTATAGGGAAATTGGCCGCCACTTCATAATCAACAATACTGCCCCCTTGCGGAAGGACCTTTTCCAGCTTTTTTTTCAATTCGGGCTTATTCCATTGCTTCTTACCTAATTCAAACAGGAGCTTCCCCTCAGTGTCTTCTTCTTTGACCTGGAATTTTTCATAGAATGCCCTGTTGGCGCTTCTTACTTTCAATTCCTTATTCAGGATGATCAACGGCTCGCTGATAGTGGTAACGATGGACTCCGCATACAGGCGGGAAAGGTTCAGCTGCTCATTACGGTCAAATAGTTCCTGGTTCACGATGATCAGTTCCTCGTTACTGGTTTGGACCTCTTCCTTTGAGGTCTCCAATTCTTCATTCAGGCTTTGCAGCTCTTCACTCCCTGAAAGAAGCTCCTCGTTGGCGCTTTGCAATTCTTCATTGGCGGCTTCCTGATCCTCGGTAACACTTCGCATGTCCTCTCTCGTCTGGGCCAGTTCCCTTTGCAACAGCTTATTTCGGGTTATCGCTTTATCGAGCTTTGCATCCGGCGTACCCAGATCTTTATTCCCCGTCTTTGGCTCCCCGGTGCTGTCGCCTGGCGCCGATGTATCTCTGAAAAGCACCAGGAAGTAGGGTTCAATCGTCTCAGGCAAAGGGATGACCTCGATGGTCACCAGGTGTTCCCTGCCTGCAAACTGTAAAGGAATATTTTCCTTTACCACTTCCTCTTTGCTCTTTTTTGCCTTATGCAGAGCATTACGTAATTCAAAGGCCAGACCTTCGCGCGCCATTTTCAACAGGTGTGAGCTGGGTTTGCCCGGAGAGGGTTCCAACCACATGCCTGTCGCCCCACGAAATTGAACGATCTCCATTTCTTCGTTGACGATCACGCCGGGCGGCACATACTTAGACAATAACACCTCATCCCCGCTTTTCTGATAGTCATTTTTGTTGCCATCGCTCTTAAAAACCATACTGTCGCCGGCTTTAAAAGTCCCATTATTTCGATCAGCCAGCACATGTAAAAAATTCCCTTTGACGGCTTTCCGCGTATAAAATTTATTTGTCTTATCAAAATCATTGTATAGCTCCGCCGCCTGACCGGAGGTTTCCGACTTTCCCAGGACCAAAAACCCACTTTCTTTGAGCGAATAATGAAAGGTCGTCAGCGCTTTTTTTTGCAGGAAGGGCTCCAGGTAGATCAATGAATTCCGGCAGCTGATGAGGTCAATTTTTGCAAATGGCGGATCTTTAAGGTAATTATGACGGGCGAATACACACGCATCCCTGATCGTTTTATTAAGCCGGAAATTACCATCCGTCCTGGTAAAGAATTGTTGCACGCGATCGGCGGAAAGGCCATTCATCTCTTTACTCGTATAGATCCCGCTCCTAGCCTTGGAGATAGCCGTCTCGGAAATGTCAGTTGCAAACAGCTGCATTTTCAAATTGGATGCGTTAACCGTCACGTATTCCTGAAAGCACATGACCATTGAGTACGCCTCCTCGCCGGTGGAACAACCGGCTATCCAAATGCGCAACGGTTCATTTTCCTTCCGGTCCTTTAAAAGTGCAGGAAATACCGTTTCGCTCAAACTTTCGAAAATCTTAGGATCGCGAAAAAATTGCGTGACGGGAATAAGCAGGTCCTGGTATAAAATATCCTGCTCCGCTGTATTCTCCTGCAAAAAAGCCAGGTATTCGGCAATACTTCCTTTCATGCTCAGGGCTATCCGCCGGTTGATACGCCTGCGGATCGTAGTTTGCTTGTAATAGGTGAAATCTACGCCCCTCCTGATACGCAGCAGGGTAATAATTTGCTTAAAGCCATTTTCCTGTGCTTGTTCAGCATTTCCATCCGTGCCAATGGGGTTGGCCTTGAAACTATCATTTAATAGTAGTAATTGGCCTGGGATCTTTTCAGGCGGCAATATGAAATCTACTACTCCTGCGTCAATGGCGCTTTGGGGCATTCCGTCATAGCCTGCGGATTGCTGTTCCTGCGCGAAAGTAATGCCCCCGTGGTCCTTAATTGCTTTAAGCCCCAGGGTGCCGTCTGTTGCGGTTCCTGACAGCACAACGCCAATGGCGTGGCTTTGGTGAACCTCGGCTAACGAGGTGAAGAAGACATCGATGGGCAGGTTCCTATGGCCTTTCGGAAGGCGGGCGCTAAGCTGGAGAACCCCGTCCGTGGCAGTCAATAACTTATTGGATGGAATGATATATATATGGTCCGGCACTACGTGTATATTGTCCGTTATTTCCTGCACCGGTATTTTAGTAACCCTCTGCAGCAGGTCGGCTAAAATACTTTCATGGGCGGGATCCAAATGTTGCACCAGGATGTAGGCCATACCTGAATCTTCCGGGATCGCCTTCAATAATTTTTTGAAGGCTTCCAACCCGCCGGCTGAAGCGCCGATGCCCACCACCGGAAAGAGGTTGGAGGAAAGGATCTTTACCTTGTCTTTATTTGATTTGGTCATAACAATAAATTCTTAGTACTACAACTATCCAGATCTTCGGGTAAGGAAATAAGTGCTGTCAAACCAGGCCAATGGAAAAACAATTATCAGTAGAAGAGACCAGATAGTGAAGAAGTGAAAACGTCCTTGTTTATTCCAGACGATACGTAAGATAAACAAAAATCGGCGAAGTCGCCTTAAAAGGTTACCTTACATACCTCTCTTAGCCTAATTGGCTTAAGGATTTAACCTTTGATACATCCCAAAACATATTTCATTGTCGATGATGACGCCGATGATCAGCAATTTCTGATCGAAGCGCTGGTGAAGAACGATCCATCGTGCCGATGTTTTACCGCTTCTGATGGACAAGAGGCGATTACTCATTTAAGATCCGCGATTACCCCCATTCCTGACGTGATCTTTTTAGACCTGAATATGCCGCTTATGAACGGCAGGGAATGTCTCGCTGCATTAAAAAAATCTCCCTTCTTTCAGCATATTCCCGTCATCATCTATTCCACTACTTCAAATAAAACAGAGATACAGTACATTATAGAGCAGGGAGCCGCTTATTTCCTGATCAAAAAGCCTGGCTTTCAACAACTGCGCGAAGAAATATCTTCGATCCCGGCGATGACAAATCCTGACCTGAATAAGAGGCTTGCAGGATCAAGATGAAAGACTGAGCCGTTGGCGGGATCTATTGAGCCATCGGCCCGGCAGGTCAGGCGATAGATTCGTAACTTATAGCAAAATCTGATCCATGGCGCGTAACGAGCGGAATGAGCATACCCTGGTAGTAAGCCTTAGGATACTTAACCAAATAGGTGCATCGATACTTTCCGAATTTACGATTGAACAAATGATCGATACTGTTTACGAGCATGTGAATAAGCTGATGGATGCTTACTCTTTTGCAATAGGCATATACAATCCCCTGACAGAACATATCGAATATTCCGGTGTGCGGGAAGATAACCGGAAATTGCCCGACTTTTCTATCTACGCCCATAGCCCTGAACGATTTTCGTCCTGGGTATTTTCTCATAGATCAGAACTGCTGATCAACGACTATGAAAAGGAATATCCCTTGTACCTGCCCCATACTATTACGCCAATGCATGGGATCAACCCGGCTTCGTTGATGTATGTGCCCCTACTGATCAATAATGACATAGTCGGCCTGCTTTCCGTAAGAACCGGGAGAAAGAATGCCTATGGGCCACAATCTTTGGAGATTTTGAAAACGCTTGCCGTATTTATCGCCAAGGCCTTAGAAAATGTCCGGGCCCGAAGCGGCACGAATAAAACCGTCCAAAGGCTACCCGCACGTTATCTGTTAGATCCGATTTCGGCCAGGGAGCTTGAAGTCCTGGCTTTGTTAGCAAAAGGTTGGCCTAACCGGGCCATATCGGACCGGCTTTTTATTTCTCCCAGCACCGTAAAGACACATACCCTGAATATCTATCATAAGTTGGAAGTGGGTAATCGGACAGCGGCTATCGTGAAAGCAAAGGCATACGGATTGATCGATTAAAATCCACCATTTGGTGGAGTTGCCGGAGGGATACTGCCTGTAATTTTGGTCTATCAATACACCAACAATGAAGAAAATAATGTCCATCGCTCTGCTGGTCGCATCCATGTCAGCCTGCAAAAAGAACCATTCCCAACCCGACAATTACGAAGTTAACAGTGCCACTTCAAGTATTCAGTGGAAAGGGTCGGCCACGGACCATTTCCATGTGGGGTCATTCGACCTTACCGGAAATCTGACAGCCGTGGGGACGACTGTTTCAGGTGGGGACTTTACCATTCCAATTTCATCAATAGCGGATGACGATCTTCCAGAGCCTGCAAAGCAAAAATTATTGGACGATCTTAAAAGCGCGAATTTCTTTAACCTTGTCGTGTACCCCCAGAGTAAATTTCATATTACAGCCGTTGTACCCTATACGGGTGGCGACACCATTGCCATCCCTGGCGCTAATTATCTGGTGACAGGCGATTTCACCATGATCGGGGAGACGCATTCGCAATCCTTCCCTGCTATGATCACTGTCACCGGTGACAGCATAATGACAGAAGCTGTATTTAAACTGGACCGTACCAAATGGGGAATGAATATCTATACTGATCCGTCACAGGCACTCTACATCTATCCCGGCGTTGACATCAGCCTGCACGTCCGGGCGGGTAAGATAAAATAAAGCGGGAAGAGCCGATGTCTATATAATGGCAATATTTTGTCGCGATCCACCCCCAAGTTGTCGTTTTCGCACCGCGTAAAATCCTGAAATGCACTCTATTTTCGTATTGAAGATAAAATTAAAAAATAATTCAATAACGTTTTATGAAAAGAGTATTGAAAGGATCTAATGTTTCCAAGCCGGTGTTAATAATTGCCATGCTTTTTTTCGCCGTATTTCAGTCCAGGGGGCAACAAAGTAACCCTTCCGGCAGCGGCTACGTACCTGTCAATGGCATTAAAGTCTATTACGAAGTATATGGTGAGGGAAGGCCCATCGTTCTGCTGCATGGGGCTTTTTACACCATTGAGATGAACTGGGGGAAATTAATACCCGAGCTGTCAAAAACAAGGAAGGTAATTGCCATTGAATTGCAGGGGCATGGGCATACTCCGTTATCAGACAGAAAATTAGACTTTGCTACCCTGGCAAGTGATGTGGAAGGAGTAATGGATCATTTAAAAATTGACAGTGCGGATGTTGCAGGATATAGCATGGGTGGCTCCGTGGCTTACCAGCTGGCCATTAAAAGCCCCAAACGCGTAACAAAATTAGTGATCATTTCTTCTACTTACAAAAGTAGTGGTTGGATGCCCGAAGTAACGAATGCGTTTAAAAATTTGAAGCCTGAATTTTTAACGAATACGCCTATGAAGGCGGCATACGATGCAGTAGCGCCTGACAAAACAAAATGGACGAAGTTCTTAGAACAGATGATTGCTTTTGCCGGGGTACCCTTCAACATGGGCGAAACCAATATTGCTAAAATCACTTCGCCTGTATTACTGATCTCGGGCGACAATGACGGCCTGGATAAAGTGGAGTTGATAAAAACGTATCAACTATTGGGAGGAGCTGTATGCGCTGATTTTGGAGCAATGCCAAAATCGCAATTGGCCATTGTTCCTTCGCAGGGGCATGTCAGCCTGATGATGCAGACGAAAACAATCTTAGGTTACCTGGATGGTTTTTTGAAGTAAACAAAATTGTATCCGGCATATCGAAAATCTTAAGAATCCGGAGGGTGCTGACATTCAGGTTTGGGGCAGTGGTAAGCTCATTCAACTAATGAATTGATTGCTTTTGTGAATTTGTGCAGACAGGGGGGATTACCTCGCTCCGCTCGGTGATCCCTTAAGTGGAGGGCTTCAGCCCGATATGAATAGTGCCGCACTGCGTGCGCCATTTTTCATCCCCTCCCGCTTGGACGAGCTTGCCCTCTAAACATTCAAACTTCATTCGGACATAAACAATTCCTGAAAGTCCGCTCGCCCCGCGTCCGGGAATAAAAAATGCCCTCGTCTTTGACGAGGGCACTATTCATATCGGGCTGGCGGAGAGGGAGGGATTCGAACCCTCGATACAAGTTTAAGCTCGTATAACGGTTTAGCAAACCGGCCCTTTCGGCCACTCAGGCACCTCTCCGGGACTTTATCCACCTTCCTTTGAAGGGGAGGCAAAAATAAAGATTAATTCGCTATGCACCCAAATTGACACTCACTTTTTTATAATCCCCTCGCTCCTCACCGTATACAAACCCCTCAAAGCCAGTTAATCACCCATATCCATCCGGTCAGGCCGCCCCAGCCCAAAACCACCTCCATACCGGCAGCCCGGTCAGGCCATCTGGCCGGCGGTCGATCCGCATAGCGTCCCGAAGACGGACACCCCCATTCCCATATCCGGACAACTCCCTCCCAAAAGACGTCCCAAAGCAAAAAACCCGCCTGGAAATCCAAGACGGGCTCATGTTGGTATAGAACAATAAATTATTACGGCAAAACTGGTCAGATGGGGTGGAACCGTGACAGGTTACATGGCAGCTAACTGCACCTTCTGCTGCAACTCCATCACATTCTCGCGGAACAGGCTGTCGGTATCCATCAGATCCTTTACGGTCTGACAGGAATGGATCACCGTGGTGTGATCGCGACCGCCAAAATGTTCGCCAATCGTCTTGAGGGAGTTCTTCGTGAAAGCTTTCGCGAGGTACATAGTGATCTGTCTCGCCTGCACGATCTCGCGCTTACGGGTCTTCTGCAGCAGTTTATCGTACGACACATCGAAGTATTCGCATACCATACGCTGTATAGTTTCGATAGTGATCTCTTTACTGCTAGTTTTCACGAAATTACGGAGCACTTTTTTGGCCAATTCAAGGTCGATTTCCCTCTTATTGAGCGAAGATTGTGCCAAAAGTGATATAAGTGCGCCCTCCAGCTCACGTACATTACTATTGATATTGTATGCTAAGTACTTTACTACCTCTTTCGGCATGTCCAGGCCGTCATTCTTCATCTTCCTTTCCAGGATATCGATACGCGTCTCATAATCAGGCACCTGCAGATCTGCGCTCAAGCCCCAGCGGAATCGGCTAAGCAGTCTCTCCTGCAGGCCGTCCAGGTCCTTCGGCGGCTTGTCCGAAGAAAGGATCAGCTGCTTGCCCGACTGATGCAAATGATTGAAGATGGCAAAGAAGGCATCCTGCGATTTCTCTGCCCGGTTGAAGAACTGGACATCATCTATAATAAGGACATCCACCAACTGATAGAAATGTATGAAATCATTGATCGCATTGTTGCGGCTATGATCCATGAATTGATTGATGAACTTCTCGCTGCTGACATAAAGGACCACCTTATTCTGGTGGAGACGCTTCACCTCGTTGCCGATGGCCTGTGCAAGGTGCGTCTTACCCAAACCAACCCCACCATATATAACCAAGGGATTGAAAGAATTGGCCCCGGGTTTTTCCGCCACTGTCTTGCCGGCCCGGCGGGCGACCCGGTTGCAATCTCCTTCGATGAAAGAATCAAAGGTATACACAGGGTTCAACTGTGCATCGATCTGCATCTTCTTCAGCCCGGGGATGACGAAGGGATTCTTGACGGGATTATTTATGATAAGAGGAAAATCCATTTCGTTGTTGGAAAAAGTTTTGTAGCCATGTGCCGGCACATCCATCGTGAGGGGTTTGTTCTGATGATTTCCACTGTCTACCATGATCCGATATTCCAACATCGCGTCCTTCCCTAAAATGCGCCGTAAAGTCTTTGCTAATAAATTTACATAGTGTTCTTCTAAATATTCGTAAAAAAACTGACTCGGCACCTGGATCACCAAAATGTTGCTCTTCAACTCCACGGGCTTGATCGGCTCAAACCATGTTTTATAATGCTGCCACTCTACAATGTCCTTGATAATCTCCAAGCAATTGCTCCATACTTTTTCGAACGACTTTGCCATTTGTACAGTAACCAATTTTTATGCCGATTTAAGAATTGTAATTTGAAAAAATTTTATTGGAACCGGATTTTAAAAAGTTGCGCAGGGCGGCGAATATCAAAACTTTTCATGAAATAAAAAATTTTTTATTCACTTCTTTTTTTTGGTTCGAATACAGTTTGAACTTAACAGGAACTTTACGTTTGATTTTCAACAAAACTCATGTCCAGCCTAACTATGATTACTTCCGATTAAAGATAATATCCATACATTTTTGAGAACCTCTTAATCTTAACAACACCCCCTTTATAAGACTTATTCACATCTCCTGCAACAGGGATCAAGACACAATACCTCGTTTAAGAAGCAACAGGCGACAGTAGTGGGATTCAGCGTACAGCAGCAGACCCTGCCGGAATTGATTAAACTTACTTTGTATGAAGAAGGATAGAATGAGCTTCGATGGCGACGAACCTTTCTTCATATACGTAGAGTTTATTTTGAACGAAGTAGTTGAAGATACAAATTATTTGATTGCCTTTTTCAATCCTGGAATTTTTTTTGAAAAATAAACATCTCATTTTACACCGCATTTACGAAACTTGCTGCGAAACTTTTCCAACGGTTGGGATGGCTTTTTTATCGCTGAGGCCAGTGGGTATTGTGTATCTCTAACAGACAGAGTGAATTGCATTACCTTTGTCAACTTAGGCCACTGCCTCACTATGCAAAAAACCCTCCAGATAAAATTACTTCCCTCGGAAGCCGCAAACGAGGAAGCCATCCGGGATTATGCCGCGCAAGCCATCGGTTGTCCCATCGGGGCCATCTCCGGCTTCCATCTCGTGAAACGATCTATCGACGCCCGAAGCAAGCAGCCTCATATTATCCTCACGATCCATGTATTTGTCGAAGAGCCCTACCAAAAGAGATCATTTATTCCCCTGCACTTTCCCGATGTATCCAACGCAGAAAAAAAAGTCGTCATCATCGGCGCAGGTCCCGCCGGATTATTCGCGGCATTCCGGCTCATCGAAAAAGGTATCCAGCCCATCCTGCTGGAAAGAGGAAAAGATGTCCGATCGCGTAGACGAGACCTCGCATCTTTAAATAAAGAAGGAATTATCAACCCTGAAAGTAACTATTGTTTTGGCGAAGGCGGCGCTGGCACCTACAGCGATGGGAAATTATATACCCGCAGCAACAAACGTGGAGACATTCACCGCATCCTGAACCTTCTTGTCCAGTTCGGCGCAGAAGAAAATATCCTGATCGACGCACACCCCCATATTGGCACCAATAAACTTCCACAGATCATCCAATCCATGCGACAACAAATTGTCGACTGTGGAGGACTATTCCTATTCGAAAAAAAAGTTGTAGATTTTGTACTACAAAAAGATCGTGTAAAACACGTTGTTACTTCCGACGGCACTTCCTTCGACGCAGATGCCTTCATCCTCGCCACAGGACATTCGGCCCGGGATATCTTTTTACTCCTTCATGAAAAGAAGATCCTCATCGAAGCCAAACCTTTCGCCCTGGGTGTCCGCATCGAACACCCGCAACAATTGATCGACCGGATACAATACCACAGCCAAAGCCCCTTCCTTCCGCCCGCCAGCTACAACCTCGTTCAACAGGTGGATCATGGCGGCGTCTTCTCCTTCTGCATGTGCCCGGGAGGCATCATCGCGCCCGCCGCAACAGCGGCAGAAGAACTGGTGGTAAATGGGTGGTCCCCATCCAAACGGAATAATCCCTACGCCAACTCCGGTATTGTCGTCAGCGTGGAAGAAAAAGACCTCGCCCCCTTTCGGCAACATGGCCCACTGGCAGGTATGTACTTTCAGCAAAGCGTGGAACGTAAGGCCTTCCAGCAAGGAGGCGGTAAATTCGTAGCGCCGGCACAACGCATGGCCGACTTTGTGGCAGGAAAATTATCCGCGAGCCTCCCCGATTGCTCCTATGTTCCGGGTATCCATTCGGCATCCATGAGACAGGTGCTCCCCTCCTTTATATATGACAGCCTCCGGAAAGCCTTCCCCCTCTTCGGACAAAAAATGAAAGGTTATTTTACCAACGAAGCCGTCCTGGTCGCCACCGAATCCAGGACCTCCTCTCCCGTCAGGGTCCCCCGTGACGCAAACACACTCCAACACCCGCAGATAAGCAACCTCTATCCCTGTGGGGAAGGCGCCGGTTATGCCGGCGGCATCGTCAGCGCAGCGATGGATGGTGAGCGCGTGGCGCAAGCGATAATAGCTGCAAGCCGGATATAGCCTCAAGCTGATAGCTACAAGCTACAAGCCGGATATATATAAGCATTGACGCCTAAATAGACCTAGCTTGAAGCTTGAAGCTTGTCGCTTGCAGCTTAAAGCTCACTCCCACCCCTCATAACGCCGCGCCAGCAGCAGCTGCTTTTCAATCAGTTTGTTCTTACGGTAAGCCTTCGACTCCATCCGGCAGTTTTTCTTATCCTTCCTGCTAAAGGACGCCGCCAACAGCGCATCCAGGTCAGGCCGGCCCGCATCCATCCAGGCCGTATACCAAAAATCCGCTATCTGATCCGCCGAACGCAACAGCTGATCGTTGACCATCGTCCCCAGTCTGGCTCCATAAACCTTCGCAAAAGCCGTCGTATAAACCTTCATATCCTTCCCATAGCGATGCACCATCCGGTACTTCACCGTGTCCGGCGTCTCCTTTGAAGCCTCCCGCTCCTGCTCGAACAGCTGCTGCAATTGCATATGCGCATGCCGCACGGACGCCCAGATCGCCGCAGCGGGATCGGAAAGATATTGCGCCTTGTGCCCGTCCCTCAACCTATAGCCATCCATCAATTGATCCGGCACGGTGCTCTCCCATAAGGCATGTATGCCTTTTTGACCGCTTAGCTGCCCGTCATAATTCCATGATGTGTGCAAGGGCACATTGGCATCCCCGATGTAGTGGCTCAGATCGATGGCATAAAAAAGAATACTGTCCCGGTCGCCCTTGCGGAACGCTTCGGTCAGCTGCTTTTGCACAGCCATCACCACATATGGCACATAGCCGTATTTATGTAAAGTGTCCAGCGAATATTTTTGAATAGCTGCCGGCTCGTCAAGGGGCATCTTCCAGCCAGCCGAATCACCATATGCCTCCAGGTCGATGAAATGACGGGGAAATTCCGTTCTGTCCGTATTTCGCCGCACATCCGGACGAACAGACTGACTGACAATGGAATCCCTGTTCTTCCAGAAAAAAACTTTCATGGGCGCCGGCAGCTGGTAAATGGCCAATTGCCCCACTGTCCGGTGAACCAGGAAACCCCAGCTGCTGAAAGATATTATCAATAATGCACCGGCGATTACGGAAAAAAATGGTAGCTTTTGCCGACGAACCCTCATAAATAAAATTTTCCCGAAATTCCAATAAAACATCCGTACACGCAACTTCCGGGACACCAATTAATTTTTTTGTAATAATCCGGGAAGATTTTGCGACTAACGATAAATTTACCATCATGGACATCCTGCAAGTCAAAGACCTGAAAAAATATTTCTCCTCGCAGCGTGCAGTGGACGCCATCAGCTTCAGCCTGCAAAAGGGATCTATCTTCGGACTGCTGGGGCCCAACGGCGCCGGCAAGACGACCCTCATCCGTATGATCACCGGCATCTTTTACCCCGATGAAGGAGAGATCCTCTTCGAAGGAAGACCCTTCCACCCCGCAAAGGACATTGTCCATATCGGTTATATGCCGGAAGAAAGGGGCCTGTACAAAAAGATGAAGATCGGAGAGCAGGCCGTTTACCTGGCCCGGCTGAAAGGCCTTGGCAAACAGGAAGCCACCGAAAAAGTCAGGGAGTGGTTCATCAAATTCGAAATGCAGAGCTGGTGGAATAAAAAAGTAGAGGACCTCAGCAAAGGCATGGGACAAAAGCTCCAGTTCGTCACTACCGTATTGCACGAACCCCGGCTCATCATCCTGGACGAGCCCTTCAGCGGTCTGGATCCCGTCAACTCCAATCTCATAAAGGACGAGATCTACGCGCTGGCACGCAAAGGCAGCACCATTATCTTCAGCACCCATCGCATGGAGCAAGTGGAAGAGATCTGCGATCACATCATCCTTGTCAACAAAGGCCGGAAGATCCTGGACGGCAGCGTAGCCGGCGTCAAACAGCAATTCAAGGAAAATCTTTTCAGCATCGGCCTCGACGACCCCGATGCAGCATCGCTCACAACGACGACCGCCTTCGAAATAGTCGGCCGCAAAGAAGGCCACCTCATCGTAAAGATCCGTGAAGGTTACAGATCCAACGATGTATTGTCGCATTTCATCAACGAAGGGCGGAATATCGACGCCTTCACGGAAATACTTCCGTCATTGAACGATATTTTCATCCGGCTGGTGGAAGGAACGCCGCTCGCCCGCCAATTCCAACCCGTCACGGCTTAACCGAATGCTATGAGCAAGAACACCCATAATAACAAGATCTGGCTGATCACGAGAAGAGAATACTTCACCCGCGTACGCAATAAAACCTTTCTCCTCTCCACTTTCCTCCTGCCCCTCATGATCATCCTCTTTATTGCAGGATCCGTCATCGTCGCGTCACAGGGAAAGAGCCGGTACCGCATCGCCGTAATAGACGCAAACGGCTATTTTAAGAACTATCTCAAAACAGATAGCGCCCTGGCCTTCGACTTTTCCCCGGGCATCGATACCCTGAATTATGCAGACAAAGGATGCACGGCAGTACTCATCATCCCCCTCCTGCCGGAAGGACAGAAGACCATCTATCGCCTGAAATACAAAAAGCAATTGGGACTGGCCGCCGCCAGCGATCTGGAACAAAGGATCGGCAATGCCATCGTGGATCACCAGATCTATGAAAAGACTAGCATCAGCCGGAGCAGACTGGATTCCATCCGGAAAAACGCCGACATCGCCGAGATGCATAGCTTCGAAGATCGCGGCACCGTGGCAAAGGCCTCCAGCCAGGGCGCCTCTACCGCTGTCGGATATGTCAGCGGCATACTTATTTATATGCTGACCTTTATTTATGGCGCAGCCGTCATGCGTGGCGTCATGGAAGAAAAGACCAATCGCATCGCCGAGGTCATCGTAAGCTCCGTAAAGCCATTTCAACTGATGATGGGAAAGATCATGGGCATCGGCGCCGTCGGCCTCACCCAATTCCTGCTCTGGGTGATCTTCCTCTTCGGCCTCACCCTCGTAGCCCAGCTGCTGATACCCCATGACGTCATGAGGGAGGTCCAGCAGCTGCAACAAGCCAATGCCATGGGCAATATTTCTGCCGCACCCGTGAGCCAGACCGCACAAAAAGTCTCCCAGATCACAGGCTTTCTCAGCGCGCCTAACTGGGGGCTGATCCTCGTCTGCTTTCTTTTCTATTTCATCGGCGGCTACCTTTTTTACTCCGCCCTCTTTGCCGCCGTAGGCAGCGCCGTCAATGAGGATGTGCAGGAAGCACAGTCCCTGATGCTGCCCATCACCATGCCCGTCATATTCTCTTTTTTCATTATGACCATTGCCGTGCAGGACCCCGGCGGCAAGCTCGCCGTCTGGGCAAGCATTATCCCTTTCAGCTCGCCCATCGTCATGATGGCGCGTATACCATTCGGCGTACCAGGCACAGTACCCTGGTGGCAGCTGGCCCTCTCCATGACCTTGCTGGTAGCCGGATTTATCTTCACGGTTTGGATGGCCGGCAAGATCTATCGCACAGGGATCTTAATGTATGGCAAAAAGCCCACCTGGAAGACGATGTGGAAATGGGCGTTCAAGGCTTAAATCCAACCCCCATGCCTATTTCAGACCAGTACCACTAAAATGGTATTTTTCCCCCGGAACATAGTCATTAAATTGACCTGCCCTTAGTTATCAGCAATCAATGTACATCGTAAGCGGGAATATCCCGAAGGCATTGTTTTTAAAACGATTCACATGAGTAAACAAGCACTGGTCATTAATGGAGGCATTTCCAGGGGAGCGTTTGCAGTGGGCGCTATAAAAAAGATCTTTGAATGCAGACCCGATCTCGATTTCGATATCTTCTCAGGAGGAGGTTCCGGCTCCCTGATCATTCCCTTTGTCGCGCTGAAGGACATGCAGCCGCTGGTTGAGATCTTTACAACCAAGCATAATAAGGACATCATCAGGAAATATTCCCTGTCCGAAAGGATCCTGGAAACATCCATCCTCGATGCCAGTCCCCTGTGGGGCCTGCTGGACCATTATTATACCCACGGGCTGTACAACAGGCTATGCCATACGGACAAGGAACTTTATTTCAACACCATGTGCCTGCAGACGCATGCGCTGACGGTGTTCTCCCCCCGGCATAACCCCGCCGTGGCTGCCCGTTATGCACACCGGTGCTTCGAGAACTATGATCAGTTCCTTCGGACCCTGCTGGCTTCCACCTGTCAGCCTGTACTGCTGCCACCCATCCGGATCCAGCCGCAGGAAGAGCCCATCAGACAGTATATCGATGCCGGCGACCGCGAATATGCCGGTATCGAAATGGCCATCGCCAGCGGTGCCACCGACGTCTATGTGCTCCTGCAATCACCTGAAGCACCCAACCAGGAAAATAAGGAATACCAGGACCTCTTCTCCATCCTGCAGGAGACCCTGGACATCTTTATCGCCGATGCGGCCGACAATCGCCTCATTTTACCCCACCTGTACAATGAAGGACTACGCTACATCGAGGCAGTGAAAAAGAAAATGGGCCGCCAGGGTGTATCCGCTACCACGATTGAGGACTGGTTCGATACAGGCATGACAGATAACCCCTTTTATAACAAACCCCCGGTGAGACTGCATATCATACGCCCCGACCTCCCCCTGGGAGGGGGGCCGGATGGTCTCAGCTTCGACCCGGCCGTCATGCAGGAAATGCTGGCAAAAGGAGAACAGGCCATGGAAGCGCACCTCGCCCTGACAGCCCCTCACAGGGATATAAGGATGAATGGTTAAAAAAACCGTGACGCCGGTGCAACATTTTACGAATGGTTACGTACTTTTATTACGAAGACTGTCGTAATCATGATACGGCTCACCAAAAATTAAATTACCATGTCTGTTAACCTTCCCCGCACCTATCGCGTCATACTTGTAATAGCCATTGTCGGCGTCGCTTTTTCCACGCTGGCCTGGTCCGGTGACAACAGTCATACATCCACGCCCCGCCCCGCCCTGGACACCATTCCGGCCAGGCATCCGAAGCAGGATAAAAAGGCGGCGAAGCCTGCCCGCAAGGCAGAAGAAGGCAGGGTTGCCAGGGAGCTGGACCTCCGGATCGATGCGGAAGAGCCGGACGAATGGATGGCCGGCGCCGAAGTCCTGGACGACATGGACGTCCGGTTCAACCTCGATGACCTGAAAGGGCTGAATGCCAGGATAGAGGCCGATGTGCTGAAGAACGTGGATGCCTGGAAAAGCCTGGAGTTCCTGAAAGAGCCGGATGCGCTGGAGGAGCTCAACAGCGTGGAAATAGACGAGAACGCACTACAGGAGCTGAAGGACATGAACATCGACGAGGATATATGGAACGAGCTTCGTGAGCTGAAATCAGAAATGGATTACCTGAGGGACGAGATCAACGAAGACGTCTCCGGAAAAATAGAAGATTACCGCATAAGAGAGGAGGTGAGGAGGGTAGTGGAGGCGGTACAAAGCGAGATCCCCAGAGTGCGGAGGGAAGTGGAGAAAGCAATGGAGGCCTGCAGGGATGGGGGGAAGCAGTGGCAGTAGCAAGCTTCGAGCTACAAGCCTCAAGCTACAAGAGGCTTAATTATGCGAGCTTGCAGCTTGTGGCTAGTAGCTTGTAGCTCATAAAACGAAGGCTAAACATCAACATAGATCTTAAGCCTCATGTGTAGTAGAAAAAAACGGGACTGTTCACAGTCCTGTTTCATTTTTAGCTGCAAGCTTCAAGCCTCAAGCTACAAGGGGGATATTTAAGTCTGGCTTGCAGCTTGTAGCTAACAGCTTGCGGCTTACTAAGATGCCTGCATAAGGCGTAGCAGCGGATATTCAGAATTATCTGTGTCGGAGCCCATCACTTCGGGCAGGAACTCAACGCTTAATTTTACGGAAGTCTTTTCTTTTACGGTGATATTCGGGCGCTTGCAGGATTGATACCCTTTTTTATCGAACTGTACGGTCACCTGGGCCGCCGGCAACTGGGCGAAACGATAATAACCATCCGCGTCTGTGGTCACTTCCCGGGAGCTATTGGTGCCTGGCACCAGCGCAGAGACGATCACCCCGGGCAATGGCTTCTTCGTGACGGCATCCGTCACATAGCCGTGCAGCACACCTTCGACCTTTCCATTACCGGTGTTGGCCTTAACGCAGAAAGCTACCGGGAAGAGCAGTAGCAACAGCAGCCATTTTTTATGTTTTCCCATAGTGAATCAGTTTTTGGCAGACCTCCCTAAATTTAAATGATTTTCAGGATTTCAGCAAATCGCGGTCGATTATACCTATTTCCGGGTACATTAGGATTATTTTTGCTATGTGCCGGGTTAGCTCTCTCCCAGATCTATCTCCGTATTATCCCCGATATTCAGGCTGCGTGACTCGCCTTTGACCTCCGTATCACTGCCGATCAGGGAATGGGTGAGCACGATATCATACAGGTCGGCAAAGCTGCCGATGATGGAGTCTTTAATAATGGAATAGTTCACGCGGGTCTTCTCCCCGATGGCCACATTGGGCCCTACGATGGAGTTGCGGATGTCGCAGCCGGGAGCAATGCTGACCGGCTGGATAATAATGGTATTTTCAAACTGGTGGTCGGGCGCAATGGTCCCTCCGAACTTCTTCAGCAGCTTGGCATTGGATTCCAGCAGCGTCTCCTTTTTGCCGCAATCGAACCAGTTCTGCACCCGAAACGACTGGAACTGCACACCGCCGCGGATCATACATTCGATGGCATCCGTGAGATTGTATTCCCCATAGCTCGTAAGCTGGTTGCGTATATTGCTCTCCAGGCAGTTGAACAGGCTGGCCGACTCCCGAATGCGATAAATGCCCACCAGCGCCATATTGGACTTGGGGATCTGCGGCTTCTCCACCACCCGCTCGATACTGCCGTCATCCTCCAGCTCGGCCACCCCAAAATTGCGGGGGTCGTCCACCCGCTTCACACCCAGCAAAGAGCCCGGTTTATTCAGCACCTCCTTTACATCATACTCACAAATGGTGTCACCCAGTACGATAAAAACCTCGTCTTCGCCAACGATGTTCCTGGTGAGCAATACAGCATGTCCGATCCCATGGCGCTCGTTCTGATGTACAAAATGCGCGTTGAGATCGGGATATTTCTGCTTCACATAGTCCTGGATCTTCTCTCCCAGGTAACCTACGATGAAGATGAATTCGTTGATGCCCGCTTCCAGGAGCTGATCGACGATAATGGACAGGATGGTCTTGCCTGCGAGAGGGATCAGCGCCTTAGGTTGTGTATAAGTATGCGGTCGTAATTTAGTGCCCGCCCCGGCTACTGGAATGATCGCTTTCATCAATTGTGTTTTCTTCTGTCTGTTCGTTTGGTAACCTCAGCAATTGCCGTACCGACACCGGCCCGCCGGAATTTCCTTCGTAAACGCGTGTGAAAATAGTGAATTTTCAGTTAGTTGGCATAAATTTGCGCCATGCAAAAAGACACCTTCATTTTCGACCTCATTCAGAAAGAGCTGGAACGTCAACGTCATGGCATAGAATTGATCGCTTCGGAAAACTTCACCTCCCTGCAGGTAATGCAGGCTATGGGTACAGTGCTTACCAATAAATATGCAGAGGGGTATCCCGGCAGAAGGTACTATGGCGGTTGCGAGATCGTAGACATGGTGGAACAGGAGGCGATCGACAGACTGAAAAAGATCTTTAATTGCGAATATGCCAATGTACAGCCACACAGTGGCGCACAGGCGAATGCCGCGTTATTGCTGGCCATCCTGCAGCCCGGCGACACCATCCTGGGCCTGGACCTCAGCATGGGCGGTCACCTCACGCATGGCTCTCCCGTGAATTTTTCCGGCAAATTATATCGTCCCGTATTCTATGGCGTAAAGAAAGAAGATGGCCGCGTTGATTACGATCAAATGGAGAAAGTAGCCCGCGCCGAAAAGCCCAAGGTCATCATCTGCGGCGCTTCCGCTTACAGCCGTGACTGGGATTACGCGCGCATCCGGAAGATCGCCGACGAAGTGGGCGCTTTCGTCATGTGCGACATGGCCCACCCTGCCGGCCTCATCGCGAAAGGCCTGCTCAGCAGTCCTTTCGACCATTGCCACTTCGTTACTTCCACCACTCATAAGACACTGAGAGGTCCCCGCGGCGGCATCATCCTCATGAAAAAAGATTTCGACAATCCATTCGGATTAAAGGATGTAAAAGGCAATATCCGCCCCATGAGCAACCTCCTCGACATGGCAGTCTTCCCCGGCACACAGGGCGGACCGCTGGAACACGTCATCGCTGCCAAGGCCGTCGCCTTCGGCGAGATCCTCTCCGACGGATTTACCACTTATGCCAAACAGATCATCGCTAACGCCCAGGCCATGTCGAAAGTCTTCGTGGAAAAAGGATATGACATCGTCAGCGGCGGCACCGACAACCACCTCCTGCTGATCGACCTGCGCAACAAGAACATCAGCGGCAAGAAAGGCGAGATCACCCTGGGCAAGGCGGAGATCACCGTTAATAAGAACATGGTGCCTTTCGATGATAAGAGCGCCTTTGTCACTTCGGGCATCCGTGTAGGCGTACCCGCGATCACCAGCCGCGGTATGAAGGAATCCCATATGGCCACCGTAGTGGAAATGATCGATAAGGCCCTGATGAATGCGGACAATGAAGCCGTCCTGGCAAGCCTGAAAGGCGAGGTCAACAGCTTTATGAAACAATTCCCGCTGTACCCTGAGTTAGGATAGATCACGCTAAATAAGCTGTTATGCTGCAAAGAATACAATCGGTCTGGATATTGCTGGCTGCCATCTGCGCTGCCCTGACATTCAAATTTTCCTTTTACAGCGGCAATAAGGCCGTCGACGTCACAGGCCACAGATTCGCAAGCGTCACCGCTACCACCAGTGTGCTGATCCTCCTCATCACCGTCATCATCACGGCCGGCGCCCTCATCAACATCTTCAACTATAAGAACAGGAGGAGACAGATCTGGATCAACATCGGGCTCGCCGTCCTCGCTCTCCTGAATATCTTTCTCTATAATAAAGAAACCCAAAGCTTCACAGAAGGGAAATACGACCTGACAGCCGTCCTGTCATTCGTCATCCCCATCTTCCTTATCCTCGCCGTCCGGGGTATCATGAAGGACGACAAGCTGGTGAAAAGCGCCGACAGATTACGCTGATAATCAATCTTATAAAGATCGTGCTCTCAAGATCCTAAAAAATTCTTTTGGTGAATTGTAATTTAGTTTTAATTTTGTCTAACGGTGTTAAATTATTTACGATAGTAAAACATCACACTAAATGGGGAGCAAGGAACGCATACACAGGCTGAAAGAAAATACAAAGGTGAATATCATCAACGCGGCCCACGAGATCGTGAAGGAAGAGGGCTGGCAGGCACTGAGCATGCGCAAGATCGCTGAGAAGATCGAGTACACGGCCCCCATGATCTACGAGTACTACGCCAACAAAGAAGGCATTCTCCTGGAGCTGACTAAAAAAGGTTACCTCCTGCTGGGCGAACGGATGAAAGAAGCGCGGGACAGCTACGAAACCCCGGAGGAACAGCTGGACGCCATCTGGCTCGCTTACTGGAACTTTGCCTTCGAAGAGAAAGAATATTACCAGCTCATGTTTGGTGTACAGGTCAACTGTTGCGTAATGGAAGACCTCCTCCCGCTGGAATCCACCCCCTATGGCATCGCTACAAAGCCGATCATGCAGCTGATGGGTATCAGCGATGCGGAAGACGACCGTGTATGTACGAAATACTACACCTACTGGTCTATCGTTCACGGCCTGGTATCCATCAACATCGTCCGGAAAGGCGCATCGGACGAGATAAATCGCCAGATCCTGAAAGATGCCATCACAGGCATCACCCGAACCTTGAAAAACTAAGAATAGCACAGCCGCAGGCGGTGAAAAAATACCCCGGGCGGCAAACAAAACAATCTCTTGTCTGTTGACGCCGGTGAGAGATCAAACCCAACCGGAGGATCCGGCCATCGGCCTGCTGCCGGAACCAGCAATGCTTGCTCATTTTGAAAAAAATTCGAGCTTTTTTTTACCCTGTCCATTTAACAGTGGTAAATTATTTAGAGACGGTCAATTTTTTTATGATTCTAAGTTAACATCATTAAACAATTTAATAACGTTATGAGAAGTTTAATTTTCTTCCCCGCATTTGTCGTCGCCGCAGCTGTCATCATTGCAGGCTGCTCTTCCGCACAAGGCAACCAGGCTCCTCCACCGCCGCCTGCGCTGCCGGTTCTGCAGCTGGATAACAGTTCAACCACTACCTTTACGGAGTTTTCCGCTTCGCTGGAAGGGAAGACCAACGTGGAGATCCGCCCCCAGGTCAGCGGCTACCTGGACAAGATCTATGTAGAAGAAGGCGCCTACGTATCCGCAGGTCAGCCTCTGTTTAAGATCAATGACCGGCCCTATGGCGAGCAGGTCAACAACGCACAGGCCAATGTCCTGGCAGCCAAAGCCAATATGGAAAAGGCAGCCATCGAAGTAGGCAGGCTCCAGCCGCTGGTAGACAATAAAGTGATCTCGGATGTGCAGCTGAAAGCCGCACAGGCCGAATACGAAGCCGCCAAAGCCGCCGTCAAACAGGCAGAGGCCGCCGGCAACAACGCAGGCATCAACCTCGGCTACACTTTGGTGAAGGCGCCCGTCAGCGGTTTCATCGGCAGGATCCCTTTCAAAACAGGCAGCCTCGTAGGAAAAGGTGAGACGCAGGCACTGACCGTCCTCTCCGACGTGAAAGAAGTATATGCTTACTTCTCCATGAGCGAAAAGGATTTCTTACAGTTCACCGGCGAATCCACGGGTAAGACCATCGCAGAAAAAATAAAAGGAATGCCGGCAGTCGGGCTGCAGCTGGCCGATAAGTCCCTCTATCCCGCTAAGGGCAGGATCGAGTTGATGGAAGGCCAGTTCGACAAGAACATCGGGACCATCCAGTTCCGCGCCGTGTTCCCCAACGCAGAAGGGCTCCTGCGCACCGGCAGCACCGGCAAGATCCTAATCCCCAAAGCCACAGGTAATACCCTGGCCGTACCCCAGCAAGCCACCTATGAATTGCAGGATAAGGTCTATGTATTCGTCCTGGGAGATTCCAATAAAGTAGTCAGTCAACCCATCACCATCACCGGGCAGACCACTTCGTACTATCTCGTCAATAAAGGCGTACAGCCCGGACAGAAGATCGTCTTCGCCGGTATGGACCGCCTGAGAGACGGCGCCGTGATCCAGCCGCAGGTGTTGCCGGCAGACAGCGTGCGCCGCGCTATGCCGCTGGAACCGTAGAGACTTCCGGACCCGTACACAGAATTGAAGTTTTACACCCTTGAAACGGACTTGTCGAGGTCTGTAGGGCCATCCTTTAACTATAACAAAGAGAATTTGTATGCTTAAGAAATTTATCGAAAGGCCGGTGTTATCAACGGTTATTTCCATCATCTTACTTTTACTGGGCGGATTATCCCTTTTCAGTCTGCCTATTACCCTCTTCCCGGACATCGCGCCTCCAAGCGTGGTGGTGGCGGCCTCCTATCCGGGCGCTAACGCGGAAGTGGTAGCGCGCTCGGTAGCCACTCCCCTGGAAGAAGCCATCAACGGCGTGGAGAACATGACCTACATGACCTCCAACTCCAGCAATGACGGCAGTATGAGCCTCACGGTGTACTTCAAGCAGGGTACGAACCCGGACATCGCATCGGTCAACGTGCAGAACCGTGTGGCCAAGGCCACCAGCCAGATCCCGCAGGAAGTTATCCAGGCGGGGATCTCCACCCAGAAACAACAGAACAGTATCATCATGTTCATTGGCCTCTATTCCAAAGACAGCACTTATGATGAGACTTTTTTGCAGAATTACATGAGGATCAACCTCATCCCAAAATTGCAGCGTATCCCCGGCGTAGGTGACGCACAGCCTTTCGGCACCAAGGACTATTCCATGCGTATATGGCTGAAGCCAGACCGCCTGGTAGCCAATAACCTCTCCCCCCTGGAAGTGACGGATGCCATCAAGGACCAGAGCCTGGAAGCAGCCCCCGGCCGCTTCGGGCAGAGCAGCCAGGAAGTATTTGAATATGTACTCAAATACAAGGGTAAGCTCAACCAGAATAAGGACTATGAGAACATCATCATCAAATCCAATGCGGATGGGTCGGTAGTGCGGTTGAAAGACGTCGCCCGCGTAGAATTCGGTTCCTATACTTACTCTTCCAACAGCAAGCTCAACGGCAACCCTACTTCCGGTCTGGCCATCTTCCAGACGGCCGGCTCCAACGCCAACGAGATCCTTACCCAGGCACAGAAGATGCTGAAAGAATTCGACAAGGATCTGCCCAGGGGCCTTGAGTCCACCATCATGTACAACTCCAAGGATTTCCTGGACAGCAGCATCGACCAGGTGAAACATACCCTGATCGAAGCCTTTATCCTGGTGTTTATCGTGGTATTCCTCTTCTTACAGGACTTCCGGAGCACCCTGATCCCGGCCATCGCCGTACCAGTGGCGATCATCGGTACCTTCTTCTTCCTGCAGCTCTTCGGCTATACCATCAACCTGCTGACGCTGTTCGCGCTGGTGCTGGCCATCGGTATCGTGGTGGATGACGCCATCGTGGTCGTGGAAGCCGTACACTCCAAGATGGAGCTGACGGGGCAAGGCCCCCGCGAGGCCACGGTCAACGCGATGAGCGAGATCTCCGGCGCCATCGTATCCATTACGCTGGTGATGGCCGCGGTGTTCGTTCCGGTGGGCTTCATGCAAGGCCCGGCCGGCGTGTTCTACCGCCAGTTCGCCTTTACCCTGGCCATCGCCATCCTTATCTCTGCCGTCAACGCCCTTACGCTGAGCCCCGCGCTTTGCGCCCTCTTCCTGAAGAGCCCAGAAGGCGAACACGGAAAGAAAAAGGGTTTCCTGGGCCGTTTTTACAACGCATTCAACGCAGGTTTCCAGGGCATGACCAACCGGTACCTGAATAGCCTCCGTTTCCTCTTCCGTCGGAAATGGATCGCCATCGGTGCACTGATCATCATCGCCGGAGCCACCTTCTTTATGGCGAAACAAACGCCCACCGGATTTATTCCCACGGAAGACCAGGGATTCGTACTCTATGCAGTCAACACCCCTCCTGGTTCTTCTCTCGATAAAACACGCAAGGCCATGGAAGAGATCGACAGCCTGGTAAAACAGGAAGTCTTCTCCGACAGGCGGTACAACGTGGAAGGCTTGAACTTCATCTCCAATGCCAATGCCTCTCCTTATGGCGCCGGCTTCATCCGGATGAAACCCTATGACGAACGTGGCCCGATGAAGGATGCGACGCAGATCTCCAACTACCTGTCTGGCAAGATCGCCACCCAGGTGAAGGATGCGCATGCTTTCTTCTTCACCTTCCCTACCATACAAGGTTTTGGTAACGTGGCCGGTTTCGAGTTCATGCTGCAGGATCAGCGCAATGGCTCGTTGGACAAGCTGGGCGCTACCGCCAATGAATTCATCGGCGCGCTGTTCCAGCGTCCGGAGATCGCCTATGCCTTTACGACCTTTGCCTCCGGCAACCCTCAGTTCATGATGGACGTGGACTATAACAAGGCCAAACAGTTCGACGTCTCGGTCACCGATCTGATGAAGACCATGCAGGTGTATTACGGTAGTAGCTTTGTCAGCGACTTCAACCGCTTTGGCAAATACTATCGCGTCATGGCCCAGGCTGACGTGCCCTACCGCGCCAACAAGAATTCGCTCGACGGTATCTATGTCAAGAGCAAGGGAGGCCAACTGGTCCCCGTTAACCAGCTCATCACCCTGAGAAGGGTATACGGTCCCGAGACCGTCACCCGTAACAACTTATACAACGCCGTTACCATCAACGGCATCCCCAAGCCCGGCTATAGCACAGGCGACGCCATCCGCGCCATCGAAGAGACAGCAAAGACGGCACTGCCGAGGGGATATGGTATAGAATGGACGGGGATGACCCGGGAGGAACGGTCGGCAGGCGGTCAGCTGATCTTCATCTTCATCCTCAGCCTGATATTCGTCTACTTCCTGCTCGCCGCCCAATACGAAAGCTATATCCTGCCACTGGCCGTCGTTCTCTCGATCCCGGTGGGTGTGTTTGGGGTATTTGCCTTCCTGAAGATCCTCGGCGTAGATAATAATATATATGTACAGGTGAGCCTCATCATGCTGGTGGGCCTGCTGGCCAAGAATGGTATCCTGATCGTGGAATACGCCGTACAGCGCCGCCGTCACGGATTGTCGCTGATAGATTCCGCGCTGGAAGCCGCAAAGCTGCGCCTTCGTCCTATCCTGATGACCTCCTTTGCCTTCATTGCCGGGTTGGGACCCTTGCTGGTTGCGAAAGGCGCTTCGGCCCTGGGTAACCGTAGCATCGGTACAGGCGCCATCGGAGGTATGTTTACAGGTGTGATCCTGGGCGTGTTCATCGTGCCGGTGCTCTTCGTCATCTTCCAGTATTTGCAGGAGAAGATCCGCCGCAAGCCTACTGCACCCACTGCACCTGCCGCACCTGCCGCACCCATTGCCCCGTCTCCCCTGACGCCACGCGGTTCCGGCGGAGCCATACCTTCCTTAGGCATGGGCACGCCGCTGGTAGCCCTGGGCCTCATCCTCACCCTGGCCTTCAGTGCCTGTAAGGTATCGAAGGACGTGGCTACGCCGCAGCCCGAAGTGCCTGCCGACTTTAGCCAGACAGCCCGTACGACCAGTACGGCTACCGCGGACAGCGCCGGCATCGCCGCATTGCCCTGGAAGGACCTCTTTGCGGATGCCACCTTACAGCAGCTGATCGACAGCGCCATCGCAAAGAACTACGACATGCAGCTGGCCCTGAAGAACATCGAATCTTCGAGACTGACATTGAGACAATCCAAACTGGGCTACCTGCCGGAAGTGAACTTGAATGTAACAGCCAGTACCAGCCGTCCTTCCGACAATAGTCTCAACGGTAAATCGTTGAGCACATTCATCGGCTCGAAACATGTCGAAGACTATTCCGCCAATGTGGGCCTCTCCTGGGAAGCCGACATCTGGGGAAAGATCCGTAGCCAGAAGTCCAGGGCGCTCGCCGGCTACCTCCAGACGGAAGAAGCCCGCAAAGCCATACAGACCAACATCGTAGCCAGCGTATCCCAGGGGTATTACAACCTGCTGATGCTGGACGAGCAGCTGGCCATCGCCCACAGGAACGTGTCGCTCAACGACAGCACCCTGCAGATCATCCGCCTGCAATTCGATGCAGGGCAGGTGACAGCCCTTGCCGTACAGCAGGCAGAAGCACAGGAGAAAGTGGCAGCAGCCCTGGTCCCCCAGCTGGAACAGGAGATCCTCCTGCAGGAGAACGCGCTCAGCATCATCGCCGGTCAGCTCCCCGCACGCATCGCGCGCAATACGACACTGGCGCAGATCCCTGTACGGGATGAGCTCTCTGCGGGCGTACCCACTGCCATGGTCAACCGCCGTCCGGATGTAAGGAGCAATGAGCTGGCCCTCACCATCGCCAATGCGAATGTAGGGATCACCAAGGCCAGCATGTACCCCTCCCTAACCATCACGGCCCAGGGAGGCCTCAACAGCTTCAAAGCCAGCAACTGGTTTAACATCCCCGCCAGCCTTTTCGGCATTGTAGGCGGAGGCCTTACACAACCCCTGTTCAAACGCCGCGAGCTGCGTACCCAATACGAGCTGGCAAAGATAGACAGGGAAAAGTCGGTGATCCAGTTCCGCCAGTCGGTGCTCACCGCCGTCGGTGAAGTATCCGATGCATTGGGACGGATAGAGAAGCTGAAAGAGCAGCAGGTCATCGTCGCTTCCCGCGTCAATACGCTGCAGCAGGCAACGAGCAATGCCAACATGCTTTTCCGCAACGGCCTGGCTACCTACCTGGAAGTGATCACTGCGCAAAGCAATGTACTGCAAAGTGAGCTGGAGCTGGCCAGCCTGAAAAGAGACCAGTTGGATGCTGTCGTAGGACTATATAAGTCGCTCGGCGGCGGATGGAAATAAATAAAAGACAGGATATAATTGTAGGGGGAAGGATTTGAAGTAAAGAAAGGATCAGTTTGCATTTACCCTTTTCGGTCCCCGGGCGTATCGTTCCCCCAATGAACGCCCGGCGGACCGATTTTTTTTTGTTACCTTAAAGGCCATTAACACATGGTCTCTCTCTGGGCAAAATACAAGCACCTCTGGCAACGGGCCGACCTCCCCGCCCGCTGTCTTATTTTTCGCGAAGGCGACATCCCCCAAAAGGTATACTTCATCAAACAGGGCGCCGCACGCGCCTGGTTCAACCATGGCGACAAAGACATTTGCTTCCAGTTCTTCTTCGAGGGAGACGTGATCTACGCTTCGGAAAGCATCCGGAAAAAAGCGCCCACCCCCTTCAGCGCGGAAACCCTGGAAGCCTGCCAGATCTACTGGATGAGCGCCGCCGACCTGGAAAAGATCCGGCAGGATGCGCCTTTATACCATCTCATCCTGGATAAAGTGGTGGAAAGACAGTCGGAGTTCCTGCGGCATTTTTTCACCTTCCTCAAGGACAGTCCCCGGCAACGCTATGAAGACCTGCTGAAAAATAAGCCGGAGATCATCCGCCGCGTTCCCCTGCAATATATTGCCTCGTACCTGGGCATCACGCAGGTGTCCCTCAGCCGGATCAGGGCACGCAATACCAAAGGCCGTATTTAACGATTGTAAAATTATTTCTACCGATAACCCCGGACCTTTGATCCTCTAAATACAACCACCATGGCATGGGCAATTCCCGTCTTCCGCGTCTTCGACTATGCAAAGACCATCCAATTCTATGTTGACTGGCTGGGATGCACCGTCGTATTTGAACACCGGCCCGACAATACTCCCTTCTATATGCGCGTGGCCATACAGGACCTCGTATTCGACCTTTCGGAACATCATGGGGAATGTTCGCCCGGAGGGCGTTTCACCATCGAGGGCTTCAAAGGGCTCGAAGCATATCACCGACAGCTGATGGAAAAAAAATATACGTACAACCGCCCCGGACTGGAGCGCGTGGAATGGGACCCCGGCACCCTGGAAATGACGGTGATCGATCCGTTTTACAACCGTATCATCTTTAATGAAAAAAGGCCATTGCATTGACGAGGCTTTTCCTGGAGTACCTTACAGGAATCTGCCCGTATAGCTTTCCTTCACTTTCTTCAACCCCGCAGGCACGCCTGCATAGACAAGGCTCCCCCCGCCGTCGCCGGCTTCAGGTCCCAGGTCGATGATCCAATCGGCGCTGCGGATCACATCCGTATTATGCTCGATCACCAGGATGGAATGCCCCTGGTCGATCAGCGCATTAAAAGAAGCCAGTAATTTTTTGATGTCATGAAAATGAAGGCCGGTGGTCGGCTCATCGAAAATGAACAGGATATGCCCCTGTGCCCGGCCCTTGCCGAGGAAGGAAGCCAGCTTCACCCGTTGCGCCTCCCCGCCGGAGAGGGTATCGGAGGACTGACCTAATTTCACATAGCCCAGCCCCACATCGCTAAGGGGTTTTATTTTCTGCAGGATATCCTTCTCATCTTTAAAAAACTCCAGCGACTCGTCGACGCTCAGCTCCAGCACCTGGTAGATACTCTTTTCCTTATAAGTGACTTCCAGGACTTCTTCCTTGAATCGTTTGCCCCCGCATACTTCGCAGGTGAGGTGCACATCCGCCAGGAACTGCATTTCTACGATCTGCTCCCCTTCTCCTTTACAGGTGTCGCAGCGTCCGCCATCCACGTTGAAGGAAAAATGTTTGGGTTGGAAACCCCGCAATTTACTCAGGGGTTGCCTGGCGTACAGGTCGCGGATCTCGTCATATGCCTTGATATAAGTGACAGGATTGCTCCGGGATGATTTGCCGATGGGGTTCTGATCCACCAGCTCTATCTGGGACAGGTAGTCGATATCGCCCTTCACCGCCTTGTGCAGCCCTACCTTGTCGGCTGGCTCGCCCTTAATCTTCTGGAGGGCAGGATACAGGATCTGCTTTACCAGGGTGGTCTTGCCGCTGCCGCTGACGCCGCTGACGACACACAGGGTGTCCAGTGGGAATTCCACGGTGATGTCCTGGAGATTATGCTGGCGGGCGCCTTCCACGGTGATGGACCTTTTCCATTTCCGCAGATCTGCCGGAGGCGCGATGGTCAGCTCCCCTTTCAGGTATTTGCCGGTCAGGCTGTCTTCATCGGCGATCAGCTCCTCATAATTTCCGGAAGCCACTACTTCCCCGCCCAGGTGACTGGCCAGAGGCCCCATGTCGATGATATAGTCCGCTTCGCGCATCATCATCTCATCGTGCTCCACCACTACCACCGTATTACCCAGGTCGCGCAGCTCCTTCAGCACGCGTATGAGCTTCTGGGTATCCCTGGAATGAAGTCCGATGGAGGGCTCGTCCAGTATATAAAGGGAATTGGTCAGGTTGCTGCCCAGGCTGCGGGTCAGCTGTATGCGCTGGCTTTCGCCGCCGCTGAGGGAATTGGCCAGCCGGTCCAGGGTGAGATAGCCCAAACCCACGTCCAGCAAGGTATCCAGTCTGTGACGTATTTCGATCAGCACTCTTTTGGCTATCTGCTGGTCATGGATATCCAGTTGCAGCTGATCGAACCATTGGATCAGGTCCTTCACAGGCATCTCGCATAGTTCACCCAGATGTTTGCCCCCGACCTTTATGTACAGCGCCTCTTTGCGCAGGCGATAACCGTTGCAGTCCGGACACAGTGTCCGTCCGCGGTAGCGGGAGAGCAGTACACGGTACTGCACCTTATATAAGTTCTTCTCTACTTCGTCGAAGAAATCGTTGATGCCTTGCACATGCTCATTCCCTTCCCACAATGTCTTATACTGCGCCTTGGTCAGGTCGATGACAGGCTTATGAATGGGGAAATCGAATTTTTTGGCGGCTTTGACAAACTGGTCCTTCCACCAGACAAGTTTCTCCCCTTTCCAGGGCGCCACGGCGCCTTCATAGACGCTGAGCCGTCGATCAGGGATGACCAGGTCGGCATCGATCCCCAGCACCTGGCTGAATCCTTCACAGGTGGGGCAGGCGCCAAACGGGTTATTGAAGGAAAATAAATTAGGCACAGGCTCTTCGAACTGGATGCCATCCATTTCAAAGCGATTGGAAAAAAGCATTCTCCGCTGCCCATTGATCTCCAGCTGCATTTCGCCTTCTCCTTCGTAAAAGGCCGTTCCGACGGAGTCGGCAATCCGGTGGCGGTCGTCCTCGTCGAAATCTTTGACCACCAGCCGGTCGATGAGCACATAGATGCCCGGCGCAGCAGGTCCTCCAGAGGCGGGCACTTTGCTTTTAGGCTTGGCTTTCGTCCCCTTGCCTTTGGCAACCGGCGCGGCCGGCACCGCGGGCACGGTCTCCGTATTTAAGGTAGTAAGCCTGTTCTTCAATGCCTTCTCATCCAGTTCCAGCAGGTCTTCGATCCGCAGGGTCTCACCAGGCGGCAGATCGCTGCCCGCGATCACCGTGGAATCCGAAAGGGTGGGAACAGGCAGGGAGGAAAGATAGATCCTGGAAAATCCTTTTTGCAGCAGGATATTCAGCTCTTCCCGGGAATTACGATTCTTATTCTGCCGGAATGGTGTAAGGATCAGCACCCTGTCGTTATGGGGCAAGGCAGCAATGGCTTCCACCACGTCGGCCGTGTCATCTTTTTTCACCAGGGCGCCGGAAACAGGGGAATAGGTCTTGCCTGCGCGGGCAAAGAGCAGTCGGAGATAGTCATATATTTCCGTCATGCTGCCCACCGTGGACCGGGGAGTGCGGGTGATCACCTTTTGTTCGATGGCGATGGCCGGGCATAGTCCTTTAATATAGTCCACATCCGGCTTATTCATGCGGGCCATGAACTGCCGGGCATACGCGCTAAGGCTTTCCGCGTAGCGACGCTGCCCTTCCGCGAATAAAGTGTCGATGGTGAGGGAAGATTTACCCGAGCCGGACACACCCGTGACTACCACCAGCTTACCCCTGGGAATGGAAACGTCTATATTTTTAAGATTGTGGACCCTCGCCCCTTTTATAAATATTGCGTCAGATTGCGACGGCTGAGGAGGCTGATGTCTCAATTTCTCTTTTTTCTGTTGTTGTACTTTACCCGTGATACCCATATATACTATAATAACAAACCTACTACAATTTTGTGCACAAACATCAATGTTACTAAAAATTTGAGCCAAAGATCTCCTTGCGACGTATCACCACCATCCCTTAAAGCCAGTGTCCAACTCTCCGCCGTCCGACTTATTCCATCCTTTCTCCAAAAATTTTCTCTGGCCCCAAATTTGTCAACGGTGAGCCACCCGCTGCAGGCAAGGGTTTGCAGCCGGTCCCTCCGCCGGGAAGGCTTCGATCCGACCGAAAACCAAAAAAAAGATGGAAAAAATAACGATTTTCCGAAATCGCGCTGGCCTATAGGACAAAATAGGTACTTACCTTATTGTTTTGTGGGCGTTACAATGAATTAATTAACAAAATATTTCCCGGAATGTTGTTTTTTCCAAAAAATGTATATCTTTAAACCCGATTCACACAATAAGAATTTGTGCACATCGGGACAAAAAATGTGAATTACTTTAAAAATAGTTTAAGTTAAATTTTAAAAAAACGCTCGCCTATAGATTGAAGACTTCTACATAGAAAAACCGAACCATCTTTAAAATCCAAATATATATCCTATCACCTTCAAAAACCCGTAGAAGTTTATGACATTGCTACGCAAAAAAACCGACCATGAGCTTATCCATCAATTTCGTGATGGCGACCTGTATGCATTAGAGGCGTTAATCGTCAGGCATAAGGATAAGCTGTACACTTCCATTCTTTTCCTGGTTAAAGACAAATATCTTGCCGAGGATATTTTCCAGGACGTTCTTATCAAGATCATCGACACAATTCGTGGTGGCCGCTACACAGAAGAAGGCAAGTTCCTTCCCTGGGCAATGCGCATTGCGCACAACCTCTGCGTGGATCACTTCCGCAAGGTAAAGCGTACGCCCGCCATCAAGACCAGCGATGACCGTGATATCTTTGAGGTGCTGCACTTCACGGAAGAAGGTGCTGACACCAAGATGATGAAACGCCAAAGTCATGACCGGGTAAGGCAGATGCTGGATCTGTTGCCCGAGGATCAACGGGAGGTTATTATCCTCCGTCACTATGCGGACCTTAGCTTTAAGGAGATCGCCGCCCTCACTAACTGCAGCATCAACACCGCCCTTGGGCGCATGCGTTATGGTCTTATCAACCTGCGCAAGATGATGACTGAGAAAAAAATCGCATTATAAAATCCAATTTTACTAAAAAGTATATTTGGAATGAAAAAGATGGTAGTCATTTCGGAAATGTACGAATTCAGCATCAGGAGGAACATCGGGAAAAGTTAGTATCTCCCTCCGGTGCGGGATAATTTTGAGATGACGATTTTTTAATAATCTTTAACTACTTAAGACAACGGGGAACGGAAAGAACCGCTAACTTTAATGTGTGCAAAGATCAATTAAAAAAAATAATTTGAGTTCCTGCTCGTTAGAGCAGGGACTCTTTTTTTGTAGCAGAGCACAGCAAAAGATATTGTCATTCTGGCTCTCCATCTGACGAAGATGAGCACTTGCCCTTAGTACCTGTCGGAAGGCTGGGACAGAATGACGCCTAATTACGAAGAGGCCCGTCGAATGACGGGCCTCTTTTATTTTGAAACAGATCTTCTAGTTCTTATGAAAAGCATCCAGTCCGCACTGAAGCCATTCCGCATATTCTTTTACGCTGGGCGTGTACCCGACAGGAACATTTAATAATTTTTCATCAGGGCTGATGACAACATATAATGGCTGGGATGACTTTCTGAAATTCTCGGACTGCAACGTGGCAAATTTGTCACCGATGGTGACGATCTTTTTCTTGCTGCCGTCACTGGTAGTGAATAAAAATTGCTGATCTTCCGGCAGCTGCTTCTTATCGTCAACATACAGGGATACCAGAATATAATCATTCTTTATCAGGTCTTTTACGCCTGTCTGTGGCCATACATTCTCTTCCATGCGCCGGCAATTCACGCAGGCCCAGCCGGTGAAATCGATCAATATAGGTTTATGCTGCGCTTTGGCCATTTCAAGGGCTTTGTCGTAATCGTTGATCACTAATGCTTCCACGCCCTTACCATCGGATGGATTATGTTTATACAAACTATAAGACAATGGCGGAGGAAAGCCGCTCACCAGCGAAAGATTGGCATAACGGGTATTGGTAAGGCCCGGCACCAGATAGAGGCCAAACGCCAGGAACAGGATCGCGATGCCTATCCTGCTCTTGCTCAGCTGCGCCGGCGGCGGATCATGCTTGAATTTGATAACTCCCAGCAGATACAGCACCAGGGCAAAGTCGATGACGATCCAGATACCGAAAAAAGTCTCTCTTCTAACGAGTCCCCAGTGAGACACCAGGTCGGCGTTGGACAAATATTTCAGGGCCAGCGCCAGCTCGACAAATCCAAAAACGATCTTCACTGTATTCATCCAGCCTCCGGAGCGGGGCAATGACTGCAGCCAGTTGGGGAAAAGCGCAAAAAGAGCAAAAGGCAACCCAAGCGCCAGGCCAAAACCTGCCATGGCAAAAGTCAGCTGCACGGCCCCCCCCTGCTGTCCCAAAGCCCCCACCAGTAAAGTACCGAGAATAGGTCCCGTACAGGAGAAGGAAACAATAGCCAGTGTCAGGGCCATAAAGAAAATACCTCCCAGACTGCTCATATTCGATTTCGAATCGACTGAATTCGAGATACTGCTGGGCAAGGTGATCTCAAAAAGCCCAAAGAAAGAAAGAGCGAAGGCCAGGAATATAACAGCAAAAATGATATTGAGCCAGATATTAGTCGAAATATCGTTTAAGATATTAGCATTGTTCGCCTTCAGGAAATAAAAAGGCACGCTGATCAGGACATAAATAATAAATATAAAAAATCCATATAAGAAGGCATTGGCAACACCTTTCTTCCGGCTGGCCGATCTTTTAGTGAAGAACGATACGGTCAGAGGTATCATCGGGAATGTACAAGGCATAATAAGACCAACCAGTCCGCCTAAAAAACCAATTACAAATATTCCCAGCAGACTTTTTGACTTGCTATCATCGGCCTCCGTCCCTCCACACTTATTCACGGGATTATCCAGCTTGATAGAGCCTTTCTTCAGATCGTTGGCGCCGGCCGTTGATTCCTGGAGATCAGTGGATTTGGCCACCAGCTCCCCGGAAGCTGTGGCGACATACCGGAAAGGCACTTCTACAGGCCCTACCACAGAATCTTTATAAATGGCCATGTAGGTCACCATACCTTTCAGGTCCGATGCACCCGGCTTGAGATGCACCAGCAGCTGCACATCCTTCTCAAAGCTCCGCGTCTCCGCATTCTCAAACAGTGGCTCCTTTCTGACATCCAGCTGCCCTTTCTCTTCAATTTTATCGATGGCCGCCCTGGCAGCGCTATCCAGTGTTACCCTCGAATTAGGCAGGTCATCCTTCATGGTCGTGGAATACAGGTGCCAGCCGTCTTTTATCTTGCCATGCAGGACAAGGGTACTGACGCCTCCATCCTTCACGGCCGAAAACTCCCATTTCACGATGGCGCTCGTATCCTGCGCCCGGGCTACCTGCAGCACCACACTGAAAAGAACAAAAAGTAAAAATCTGTATCGCATGATCTTCAAAATAGGGGTAAAAAGAGCCTTAAAAACGAAACGAGTTCAAAGAACTCGTTTTTTAATTATCTTTTTCGTCGTGTAGCCGACTATCCTCCAATATTAACTTTTATATCCACGTCCGCCGGGGGCAAACATTCATGGTCATTACACACCATGAACTCCACTGTGCCTGCCAGGCTGGTCTTCACATTGCTTTTCACCTTGACCGTCACGACGAAATCCACCGTCTTTTCATAATACAGTACATCATGACCCCAGGCGCTTTCAAATTTCTTCACCACCTTGCCCACCTCTTTTACTTTGCCATTCGGAACAACCAACGGGTTCTTCGCAAACTTAAAAGTCGTGGATATCGGTCCGTCGCCCGCATTTTGTGCGTAAATGTGATAATTCCCTCCCACTGTCGCAGTCATATGGACCTCATATGTCTTATCGGCGATTTTCTTAGCAGAATATACCCAGTTCACCTGCTTGCTGGATTGGGCCATTGCCAGCGTACCCATCAAAAGGGCCAGGCCGAATAAAGCTATATTTTTAATCATATCCCAAAGTTCCGTTTGAAAATGTTACAAAAAGGCTAAATATTGACCAGCCTCGCCTGCTTGCGGACGGAAGGTTGCTTTTTATCAATGAACAACGCATGCAGGATCAACTTGCCGTCTGTATTCCCCAAAGCCTCGGAGCAGGCTCTTTCAGGATGGGGCATCATTCCGAACACATTGCCTTCTTTATTACGGATACCAGCAATATTGCGCAGGGAGCCATTGGGGTTTCCGGCTTCATTCACCACGCCGTGGGCATCGGCATACCGGTAGATCACCTGGCCATTCGCTTCCAGCTCGTCCAGGGTTTTTTCGTCGGCATAGTACCTTCCCTCTCCATGAGCAATGGGGACCATCAGCGGCTTACCCTGGTCGCCTTCGCCCCGGAGATAAACATTCTTGCTGATGAATTGCTGGTTGGCATTCCGCAGCAGGGCGCCCGGCAGCAGGTGGGACTCGCAGAGGATCTGGAACCCGTTGCAGACACCCAGCACCTTTCCCCCTTCGCCCGCAAAGCGGATCACGCTCTGCATGATGGGACTGAACCTGGCAATCGCCCCGCAGCGCAGGTAATCGCCATAGGAGAATCCGCCGGGCAGCACGATACAGTCCCCGGAGCTGAACATGCTGAGATCGGTGTCCTTATGCCACAGCATAATGACTTCCTGCCCAAGGTCATATTGCAGGGCATCCTGCATGTCACGATCGCAATTGGAACCCGGGAAAACGACTACGCCAAACTTCATTAGTGGATGATTTTTTGATCCCTCAAAGATACGAAAACAGCCTCAAGCTACAAGTCTCAAGCTGCAAGCCTGGCCCTTTTTAAGCCTTGTACGTCTAAACAAACGACTTGTGGCTTGCAGCTTGAAGCTTGTAGCTATAAAAAATAGTTGAAAGCGATGACATAAGCCACTATCAACCAATGCAGTATCAGCGGTCCCGTCGTGCGTTGGGGGTAGTAATAGGCCGCTGCATGGAAGCCGGCAAACGGTACAGCCATCACGATCCAGTTCTCGTAAGAATCGGCCCGGTTGATGAGGATAATGACGACAGCCACCACCAGGTACAGCAGCAGCAGGCTCCAGCTTTTCCGGATCTGGATCAGCATCTTGCTCAGGTTATTCTGGGCGAAATAACCGCCGGCGATGAAAGGGAGCACCAGCCAGAACATGCCCAGGGTCGTCCAGATGGAAGTAGGCATGGCCGGTAAGGTAAGCACGATATGGGGCACCACCTTATCCCACTCCCAGTGGCTGGTGAGGTACAGCACCAGGAAAAGGAAATAGTAAGGACAGGTGAACCCCAGCAGCCCCACCAGCCATTCCCTGATACGAAAAGGACGCATCGTGATCAGCCCGAACAGCACCAGCAGGAGAAAGGCCATGGCCGGTATGTATAACAGCGATACCACGCCTGTCCAGATGCCGATCCCAAAAATGGAGGAGAGGGGCCGTTGACTGTTATACAGATCGATCATCCTGTAATAGATCCAGATCATGATCGAGTTGATCAGCAGGGGAGCCGAAAAATGACCCCAATCCGGCAAAAGGGAGGTAATAATGATATAAGACATGCCCGGGAGGTAATTAGGCTTGGGCAATAGCTTATTGTGGTTGCATATGCGATTGAACAACGTAGCCTGCGAGAAGAGGATGAGAAAAGAAAGGATCGAATATACCAGGGGAGTATGGCCGAATACCTTATCCAACCCCCGGAGAATAACCCTGTACAGGTAATTGTCCTCGGGATGCAAGGCCGGCGCCACCGGATGGATAAAGAGGGAGAATTTGAGCACCAGGGCATACACCAATAATATCAGGGCATTGCCCGGGTTCTTTTGTCTGAATATTCCGATCACCGGCTATCGTTTTTAGAGTGTGCGAATTGGTCTTCTAATAAAAATTGACCAATTCTCACAAAGCGCTTATGTCTGTCCTTCGGACTAGCCCCTTCCAGGGGCTAAAAGTTCACTTTCGCGAAACACAGGTAATTTCTGTAAAGACAGGGGATGATCGTTTCCCAGCTGCTGACTTGTTTGCCATACCGGGGCATGAAGTCATATCCCTTATCCAGGTTCTTTAACGTAGGATAACGCGTAATCTTGCCCTCCGGGGAAATACTTTGGTCATTTAAGAGCATATTCCGGCGCTCGTACTGGTTGAAGAGGAAATGCAGCTCGCCGCCCGTGTTCATCATCTCATAGGAGATGAGGTTCTCCGACTCGTCGTCGAACTGGCTCTTGGGAATGATATTGCTCCATTGAATGCTGCCATCCTTGTCAAAAGCGATGATCATGATGTTCTCCGCATGGAAACGGGTGGCATAGTTGCCGTAATTCCTGTTCCAGGGATTATAGTAAGGACTGTAATAATAAGGCGAGTAAAAGCCGGGGCCAAAGGCCGGATTATACATATAGTCCCAGCGATTGAACATATTGCCCCGGGAAGTGGTGTACAGCGATTCGCTGATCAGGAGAAAGCCGCCGTCCCTTTTGACGATGATGTTCTTGATGAAAAAGTCGTTGAAGGCCATTTTCAGGTTGGCATCCGAGCTTTTTGCCAGGGCCCGCAGCTCATCATTGAAGATGGCCACCGTCTCTTTCAGGCGGGTATTGGTCCCCTTGTCCCAAACCACCGTGTAAAGCCCCTCGATATTGCCCCTCTTCTGCTTATAGTAAAAGCCCGTAAGGATAAATCTGCGATTGGTATTGTCCACTTTCATCTTGATCTCATCCAGGATCCTGTCGGCCGAACCGATGTCCTTCACTGAAAAGCTGTCCGCCTGGACATCCTTGGTGACGAGCGTTACCCGGGAGATATAGTCGTTGCTGCCGCTGCGCAGGAATTTTCCGAAGACCAGCTCGCCTTCATTGTCCAGCAGGAAGTCGGTGAACAGCTCGTTACGCTCTTCCATGGGCAGATACATCCTGTGTTTGTCCAGCACATTCAGCTGGGCGTCGTACAGCAGCGTGGTGAAAAGAAAATTCTTGTTGTTCTTGCTATTGATCTTGAACACCATGATCTTTTGCTTGTTCTCGCTGGCAATGGTCGTGTAGATCTTGTTATTGGCCGCAAAGCCGATCTGGGTAGTATCCAGCTCCATGGGCTCCCCCATCGGCTTGGCCATTCCATCCATCTTGACGGCCATGCAGTGTACGATGCTCTTGTGCTGGTGTTCGTAGATCATGTAAAAGTAGTCCGGGTAGGCTACAAAGTCTACATTGATATATTTATCCGGCATAAAGGCCAGGGGCACCCTCTGGACAAGCTTCATATCGCCGTTGTAGATGCAAATGGCATTATTTGAATTGTTATTCTTGAAAACCAGGTAGTTACCATTGATCTTGCCAATGATCTCGAAGTTCGTGCGCCGGTTGTCCTCCCGTTCGGGATCGGAATAGATGATCTGTTGAGCCGAGGTCAGGCGGGGGGCAAGCAGGGTCGAAAGCAATACTAAGGATGCCAGGATTCTGTTCATAATTGATGGTTTCCGCATGATAAATAATACGGATCTTATTCTTAAAAGGTATGTTAAAACCATTTGTAAGATAGCCAAAAGTTTGCTTGGTAGATGTTATACCATACTAAAACCTTGAGCGAAGCCTTTCGGGAAGGTTAATTCCGGATTAAAAATATTAAGATTTTATAAAAATCTGAGCCTGATAAAAATGCTACGCACGGTTTGTTTATTTCACTGTACTTTTGCCCTTGTGCCGGAAGATTCCGGCCATATTTATTAACAGACTCTCTCAGTTGTGAGCAAACAGATTAACAAAGTCAGCTTTCCCAACCTCGTTATTGCTTTAGGTATCATTTACGGCGACATCGGAACTTCACCCCTTTACGTTCTAAATGCTATTATCCACGGAAGGATCATCGAAGAGAAGCTCATCCTGGGCGCTCTTTCGTGTATCATCTGGACCCTTACATTACAGACCACTGTAAAATATGTCTGGCTGACACTTAAGGCGGACAACAATGGGGAAGGAGGTATCTTCTCCCTGTATGCGCTGGTACGCCGTCAGAAAAGGTGGCTTGTGCTGCCGGCGATGATAGGGGGTGCGGCCCTGCTGGCCGATGGGATGATCACGCCGCCCATTTCCGTCACCGCCTCCATCGAAGGTTTGCGGCAGCTGGAAACTTTCCGGTATATAGAACAGACGACCATCGTATGCATTGTGCTCGGCATCCTGGTGATCCTCTTTTTCCTGCAGCAATTTGGTACGGAGTCCATCGGCAAGCTGTTCGGTCCGATCATGACCATCTGGTTCGGCATGCTGGCCGTACTGGGCTGCAGCCACCTGCTGGATGACCTGGGCATCTTCAAGGCCCTTAGCCCCTATTACGCCATAGAATTGCTGACCACCTATCCCAAGGGCTTCTGGATCCTGGGCGCCGTCTTCCTCTGTACCACGGGGGCAGAAGCGCTGTATTCCGACCTGGGCCATTGCGGGAAAAGCAATATCCGGATCTCCTGGATCTATGTAAAGACCTGTCTGATATTAAACTACCTGGGACAGGGCGCCTGGCTGATGGCCAATTACCACGGTAGAGTCTTCGATACCAACCTGAGCAACCCCTTTTACAACACCATGCCGGGATGGTTCGTCGTACCGGGCATCATCATCGCCACCGCTGCTGCCATCATCGCCAGCCAGGCGCTTATCACGGGGTCCTTCACCCTGATCAGCGAGAGCATGCGTCTGAACCTCTGGCCAAAGCTGCGCATCAACTATCCCACGGAAGAACGGGGGCAGTCCTATATTCCCGCCATTAACTTTATGCTTTTTATCGGGTGCTGCGGCATCACTTTATATTTCCGGACTACCTCGAATATGGACGCCGCTTATGGCCTGGCCATCACCCTTTGTATGCTGGCCACCTCCATCCTCTTTGCCAATTACCTGGTCTCCCGGCGAACAAGCAGCCCATTCATCTATCTCTACCTGGCGGTATACCTCAGCATCGAGCTGAGCTTTCTCGCTGCCAACCTGGATAAGTTCAAGCACGGAGGTTATGTAACGCTCATCGTAGGCGGAGCCCTCTTCGCCGTCATGTATGTCTGGTTCAGGGCCCGTAAGATCAAGAACAGGTACGTCGAGTTTGTACGGATGGAACACTATATTCCCCAAATCCAGGAGCTGAGCAATGACCGGAGCATTCCCAAATTCGCGACACACCTCGTGTACATGACCAGCGCCAACAACCCCAAGGAAATAGAGCATAAGATCATTTACTCCATCCTGAATAAGAAACCCAAACGCAGCGACATCTACTGGTTCGTCCACGTGGATACCCTGGACGATCCATATACCGCAGAGTATTCGGTGGACCATATCATTCCGAATGACATCATACGGGTGGAGTTCCGCCTGGGTTTCCGCATAGAGCCTAAGATCAACCTCATGTTCCGCAAAGTGGTGGAAGACCTGGTGAACAACAAGGAAGTGAACATCACCAGCCGTTATGAATCGCTGGAACGGAACAACGTCGTAGGCGATTTCCAGTTCATCGTCATGGAAAAGTACCTGAGCCAGGACAATGAACTACCCTTTTTCGAACGGGTAGTGATGAAGCTGTATTTCTGGCTGAAAGAGATCAGCCTCTCGGAAGAACGCGGATTCGGCCTGGACCCCTCCAATGTGACGATCGAGAAATTCCCCCTGGTGGTATCGCCTGTGCCGAATTTCAACCTGAAGAGGATCGAGACGGAATAGCTGCGAGCACGAAAAAAAGCTGCAAGCTACAAGCTTCTAGCTACAAGGGGGCTTCATTAGATCCGGCTTGCAGCTTGTAGCTTGCAGCTTGAAGCTTATTTAAATGTTGCACGACCTACTATACGTAATAGGCGGCGCCGCTCTCCTGCTTGTCATCGCCTATTTCATCCAGGACAAGCTTATCTTTAAGCCGGAAAAGCTGCCGGCCAATTTCGTGTATAAATACGACATCCCTTTTAAAGAACTGTTCTTCGACGTCTCCGAAGGCGTACGCATCAACGGACTGCATTTTCACCGCCCCAGCCCGGCGGGAATGATCCTCTACCTCCACGGCAACAGCAGAAGCATCAAAGGCTGGGCGAAATATGCCCGGGACTTCTATCGCTTCAACTACGATGTGGTACTGGTGGACTACCGCGGCTTTGGCAAGAGCACGGGCCGCCGGGGCGAGGCCGCCATCCTGGGCGACCTTCAGTTCGTTTACGACACCCTCCTGCAACAATGCCCCGCCGACTGCCTGCTGCTTTATGGCCGCAGCATAGGCAGCGGATTTGCCGCCAAGATCGCTGCGGACAATGATCCCCGCTACCTGATCCTGGACAGCCCGTACTACAATTTCAGGAAGGTGGTGGAACGGTTTATTCCCCTGTTGCCCGTGCGATATGTGCTCAGGTATCATCTGCGCACCGACCTCTGGCTCCCCCGTGTTCGGTGCCACACCTATATCCTCCACGGCACCAGAGACTGGCTCATCCCCATACGACATAGCGAGCGCCTCCAACAGCTTAATCCCACCAGGATCACCCTCATCCGTATCCATGGCGGCGGGCATAATAACCTCAACACTTTCCCCGAGTATCACAATTTCATCAGGGACATACTGAAAGAGTAGCTGCGCAACTCTTTCAGGGCTACAAGCGACAAGCTACAAGCTGCAAGCTTGGACCGCATAAGTCCTTCTGAGCGTAAACAAACGACTTGTGGCTTGAAGCTTGTAGCTGTTTTATGTGCTATCTTGCCCCCTAATGACGAAGAAAAAGATCTTCCGCTGGGCAAAAGTTCTGATCCTGCTGTATTCCATCATCGGCATCGCCGCCTATTATCTCCAGGACAAGCTCCTCTTTCACCCCGAGCCGGTGGACAGGAAGACGAACTATCATTTCACACAGCCTTATTCGGAAGTCAACCTGGCCTATGATAAAGAGACCAACCTCAACATCATTCAATTCAAGCCGGAAGGCGCCGACACCCCAAAAGGAGTGGTGCTGTATTTCCACGGCAACCAGCAGAACGTAACCCATTATGCCCCCTATGCCGCCGACTTTACGGCTAAGGGCTATGAGGTCTGGATGCCCGATTACCCCGGATTCGGCAAAAGCACGGGAAAGCTCACTGAGAAAGCCCTGTATGCCCACGCGCTTATCGTATATAAGTTGGCCCGCAGCCGCTGGCCTCCGAGCCAGATCATCCTATATGGTAAAAGCCTGGGAACAGGCATAGCCGCGCAGCTGGCATCCATAAGGGATTGCCGCCGGCTGATCCTGGAATGCCCCTATTACAGCATGACGTCGATGGCCCGGCGCTATTTATTCCTGTATCCGGTGGGAAGTATGCTGCACTACCGGTTCCCCACGTACGAGTATCTCCCGGCGGTCACTGCGCCCATAACCATCTTTCATGGCACAAATGACGGAGTAGTGGCCTATAGCAATGCCGCGCGCCTTAAGGCGCTTCTTAAACCCGGAGACGAATTCATCGCCATCGATGGAGGCGGCCATAATGATTTGCACGATTTTTCCGCGTTCAGGCAAAAAGTAATGAAAGAGGAGTCCGCCTTTCCCAAAAAATGATGCATTTTTTGTACCTTTTGGCCAAATAACCTTCCTATGATCGGCAGCTATATAAAGATCGCCCGTAGAACTTTAAAGAAGAACAAATTAGTCTCATTCATCAACATTTTCGGATTGGGATTAAGCATGTCGGTCGGAATGATGGTAATGGTGATCCTGGAGACAGAGCTCAGCTATGATCATTTCCACCCTTACCCGGACAGGACCTCACGCATCATCAGCACTTACCATAAAAATGACGGCGCCCGCTGGTCGGTCGCAAGCACCCCCCTCCCCCTGTATCAGTTGCTAAAGGAGGATACTGCTGAAATTGAAGACGTCGTCAACCTTTACCCTGAGCTCCATGGAAAAGTCGCTTTCGGCACGAAGGAACTGGATCTGAACGGAGCTTTCACAGAACCTTCCTTTTTCACGGTGTTTGGGTTCAAGCTGGCGTCCGGCAATCCGGAAACAGCACTGATGAAGCCCAATGACATCGTCCTGACGGCGAATGCGGCTGAAAAATTCTTCGGCAGGGAAGATCCCATGGGAAAGATCATCAGCTGGGAAAATAAGGGCAATTTTGTCGTTACAGGAATATTGGCGAAAGACCAGGGAAAGTCCCATATCGATTTTGATGCCTATGCCCCCGCTTCGGCCATATCGCAGCTGGTGCAAAACAATCAGTTGCCTGACAAATCAGGGGATTGGGGAGATTGTATGGCGGCCTACACCTATGTGCTTATGAAAAAGGACGCGGGAACCAACACGCTCCACGGTCAGCTCAACTCTGTTGCCGAAAGGATCAACAAAGAGGACAAACAAGGAAAATTGTCTTTTGCCACACAGCCCATAGAAAAAATAAAACCGTCCACAGGCGCTATGTTCAACGACATCGGAGGAGGTACCTCCTGGTCGAAATTATGGGTAGAAATAGAGATCGCATTGCTTATCCTGCTGGCAGCCTGTTTCAATTATACAAACCTTTGTGTAGCCAGAGCCCTTACCAGGGCCCGGGAAGTAGGAGTTAGAAAAATAGCCGGCGCCAAACGCTATCAGATATTCATGCAATACATTATCGAAGCGTGCCTGAATTCGTTCCTGGCTTTGTTATTCGCGTGGATGCTGCTGATCGCCATTATACACTGGGCTCCCTTCAACGATGATTATGAAATGATCCCTTCGGCCTTCAAGTACAGCCTTTCTTTCGTCCTGTTTACCCTGGGTTACGCCCTTTTAACAGGCTTCCTGGCAGGTATTGCGCCAGCATGGATACTGTCTTCCTTTGATCCATTAAGGGTCCTGAAAAACCTTGTCACGGCAAAGGTCTTCGGCAAAATAGGTTTGCAAAAAGTGCTGATCGTTTTTCAATACAGCTTATCCCTTATCATTTTTATTTTTCTCTTCTCCTTTTACAGGCAATTCACATTTATGGCGGCGGCAGATCCCGGATTCAAGCGGGATAATGTATTGGTGGTACCCCTCGACGGCGTGGATGAAAAGATCGCTTCCAATGCGATCTCCGGTACGGGAGGCGTACAGGTCGTTTCCAGCCTGTCCACGACTTTCAGGCCGCATTACAACGGAATGCGGGGACCTGGATGGATTGACAACGCTCAGAAAGGCTCATTGACACTCAATTATTTTTTTACGGACGCCACGTTCATACCTGCCATGCAAATCAGGCTGCTCGCCGGAAGGAATTTCAGCGAAAGAGTTGACACGGCAATAGAACGGAATATCATCATAAACACCAAAGCCGCCAGGAGCCTGGGATACGCAAACTATGAGAACGCCCTTGGAAAAAAACTCTGGGTTAATGACTCCACCGCATTGGAGGTGATAGGCGTCGTGCAGGATTTCGCCTACGAAAATGCAGGCAAGCCGGTGGATCCAATGGCCTTCCGCAATAAAAAAGGCGCCAGTAATTACCTGTTCATCAGCGTTGACAAGGGTGATAAGACCTCTGTCGTCCGTCGTATTTCCCAGACCTGGAGTACATTTGCGGCATCCCGTCCTTTTTCTTACTCCTGGCTGGACGACGACCTGGAAAGAAAGGATTCGCAACGGGCTGTTCTCTCCCTGCTGGGTTACCTGGCCTTTATGACAATCAGCATTGCCACACTTGGGTTGCTTGGCCTGGTAATCTATAGCGTGGAAGTAAAAAGGAAAGAGATCAGTATCCGCAAGGTCATCGGCGCCAGCAACAAACAACTGGTTACATTGCTGTCTGCAAAATTTATTAAGCTGCTGGTTATAGCCGGGGCCATCGGCCTGCCCATAGGATACACCCTGAGCTACCTGTTCCAGCAGAATTTTGTGGCACGCGTCCGGTTCTTGTTTCCTTTCTCCTTGTTATGCTTTGTGCTATTGCTGGGCATAGGCCTGGTCACGATCATATCACAAACCTATAAAGCCTCCCGGGAGAAGCCTACTAAGAATTTAAAGGTCGAGTAAGCAACCCGACCTGAATTTCCTTATGCCAACTGAACTCCTATGTTGCTCTTGTCTGCCAGATTCCAGTAATGCCTTGCAATCGCCATATCGTATACCGCCATTCCCATAGGATTGAACATAACCACTTTATCCTCCACGCCTGTCAGTATATTGCCCTGAAATACATCTATGATAGTATGCACTTGCCCTTCATCCAGAGTCCCCTCCCTATGCATACACTCGATATCGGTATTTTCCCTGCAAACTTCTTCCCAGTTATCCACTATGATCAGGTCTGCCTTTCGCATAAATGCCGTAGTATAATCCCTTAAAGAAACATTCAAATGTAAAGAAGGCCGGATCGGAGGTCTATCGATGTACCGCGATTCAGATACCGTACAAGTAATGAAAACATCTGCGGCATCGAATACATCTTCCCAGCCCGGACAGAGAACTACCCGCTCCTTCCATCCCGAAGGAACTTCTTCCTCATTTATCTTTGTTAGATCGTACAAGTAGATCTTATCAATAAAGGGCTCAAAACATTCCATGATCATGGACAAATGCAGCCGGCCGATGAAACCATACCCGATCATGCCAAAATTGATCTTCCCCCGTACTGAGCCGGCCAGGTACTTGTTTATCACAGATCCGGTGACCGATGCCGTCCTGATCCCGCTGAGCAAGCCGGTGTTGAATATACAATAGGGTTTGCCGGTGTCGGATTCATTTAATATCATCACCGAATGTGCCCTGGGTATCCCTTTTTTAATGTTTCCGGGAAAGCTGGCGATCCATTTTATTCCAGCCGTATCGAATCCCCCTCCTACATAGGCCGGCATGGCAATGATCCTGTTCCTTGGGTCCTTGTATCTTAAATACGGTTTCACGGGCTGGCTGAACGCATGATCATTGATGACAGCCGTGGCGCTTTCTATAACTTCAAAAAGCGAGGGCCAGTCAATTCCGATCTTTAATACATCTTCTTCATTTAAATATCTCATAGTTTAAACTTTCTGATCAGGCTCTATATAATTAAAATATCGTCCATATCCTCCTCTTCTCCTTCCAGGAACCGGCTGAGCTCCCGGTGGCTCACTGCATGACCCAACCCGTAGTCCGACGGCGTATGCACGCCCCCCTTCCGGCGGCAACAATGATCGATCAGCATCCGCAGCTGATCCATGTACAGCTCTGCCAATCCCTCGATCGTCCGCTGCTCATACTGGCGGCCGCTGTAGTTCCACCACACCACCAGTTCTTCGCCTACCACTGATGCCGTGATCGAGAGCTTTCCTTCATATCCCTCCTCCTCGCGCTGTGGCCGCCCGGCCCACTCCGAGGCTCCCCGAAACCACCGGCTGCCACGCACCGCATTGTCCAGCTGACCCAGGTAGTTGAACACGATCTCATATTCATCGACCCCCTGCCTGCCCTCATCCAGCATATATCGCAGCACGCCATATCCCAACCCCTTGCGCGGCACCCGCCGCAATCGCTCCTTCACCGACTGTATCACATCCCCCGCGCCACTCCCCTCCACGCCCAGCAGAACAGGATACAAGCTGGTAAACCATCCCACCGTCCGGCTGATGTCCGCCTGACCTCCCCAATCTTCACGGCCATGTCCTTCCAACCCCACCAGCCACTCCTCCTCTCCTCCCCATGTCCGCAAGGCACCCCACAAGCCGCTCAGCAATATATCATTGATCTCCGTATGATATGCCTGGTTCGTCTCCTGGAGCAGCAGCCGCGTCTGCTCCCGGTCAAGATGGCGCGTCACCACCTTCGTATCCCCCAGCGTCGAACCCTCCCACTCCTGGTCCACCTGCAGCTGACGCCGGCCCCGCTCCTGCTCCTGCCAATATCCGCGCTCCATTTCCACCTCAGCTTTATATTCTTCCAATACATTATACCATTGCCGGTATGAACTGCCCTTCTTCCCCAACGCCACTTTCTCTCCCCGGCTCCGCCCATCCAGCAGCCGGTCCAGGTCCTCCAACAATATCCGCCAAGACACCCCATCCACCGCCAGGTGATGGATCACCAGCAGCAGCCGGTCATGGCTCATCCCCGGCCCCGTTCTTAGCAGCAAGCCCTGCAACAGCCGGCCCTCTTCCAGCGACAACTCCCGCTGATAGGCGTCGCACGTCCCGCTGATCCAGTCGCCCGTCTCCCGTGACCCCATGCCTTCGGGAATAGCCTGCTCACACCATCCGAACACCGCTTCCCGGCCATAATGCTGTTCCCATGCCCCCGACGCACCCTGCACATACCGGAATCGCAGCGCATCATGATGCAGCACCAGCTCCAGCAGGCTCTCCCTTATCCACTCTCCTCTTATCCCCTTTTCTACGTCCAGCAATACCGCCTGGTTATAATGTCCCCGGTACTTATACTCTTTCCTAAAAAAACGCGCCTGGATCGGCAACAAGCCACTGATCCCCTCCAGCTGCCCCGTCTCCCCTTCTTCCATTCCTTTCCGCTCACGCAGGTAGGCGCTCAACGCTCCGATGGTCTGCCACCGGAAGATATCCTGCGGATGAAACGCGATCCCCTCCCTCCGGCAACGGCTCACCACCTGGATCGTTATGATCGAATCTCCCCCCAGTTCAAAAAAATTATCCTCGCGTCCGATGGGGCTCCTTCCCAATATTTCCTCCCATACGCCGACCAGCAGCTCCTCCAGTTCATCCTGCGCTCCCACATATGCCTTTCTCTCCGAACGCACGAGATCCTGGCTGCTCAACGCCTTCCGGTCCACCTTACCGCTGCCTGTCAACGGCAGCTCCGCCAACCGCACCAGGATGCCCGGCACCATGTACTCCGGCAGCTCGCGCCGCAGGATCTCCTGCAGCCCCTCCACTTCCAGCTCCACCTCCAACACCACATACCCCACCAGCACCTTATGGTTCATCGCCTCGTCCTCCCGCGTCACCACCGCGCACTGCAGCACACCCGCACAGTTCGCCAGCGCCCGCTCGATCTCTCCCAGCTCCACCCGGTGACCACGGATCTTCACCTGCTCATCACGACGGCCCAGGTATTCCAGGTTCCCGCCTGCCAGCCATCGCGCCTGGTCCCCCGTCCGGTACATGCGTCCACCCCTAAATGGGTCCGGCACAAACTGCGCCGCCGTCAGGTCCGGACGATTCCAATATCCCCGCGCCACCTGCACCCCGCCCACACACAATTCCCCAACCACTCCCTCCGGCGCCAGCTGACCACGCTGGTCCAAAATATATACGCTGACATTGTTCAACGGCCTGCCGATCGTCACAGTTCCGTCCTGTAACACAGGCGTCTTCGACAGACTTATGCACACCGTATTTTCAGTTGGCCCGTAGGCATTGATAACATGTATACCCCTCGACTGAAAATTGTTTGCTATTTTGACATTCAATGGTTCGCCTGCGGAAACAATAGTGGTAAGCGCGAGGGTATCCTCTTTGAACACCTGCTGGTAAGAAGGAGGAAGCGTCGCTATCCCGATACCATATTCCGCTATGCATGCCTTCAATGACTCCGCGGACAGGATGTCCCCTGCTGCAGGTAAGATCAGGCAGCTCCCGCTGGATAGAGCAGTAAAGATCTCGGAACAGGAAGCGTCAAAGGAAGGCGATGCGAACTGCAGCATCCTCGTTCCGGGCCGCAGATGAAAATCCTCCACCTGGTTATGGACCAGGTTTACCAGCCCCCCATGCTCTATCATCACACCCTTGGGATGGCCCGTCGAGCCTGACGTATAGATCACGTAGGCCAGGTCGCTTCCATTCACCTCTACGGGTACATGCGCACCGGAACATGCCTCCATGTCCGCCGTGTCATTCAGCCAGATCACCTCCGCAAAATTGATCCCATCCAGTACATACCAAAGCATGCCCTGGCTCAGGACATACCGTGCTCCACTGTCCGACAACATATACCGGATACGCTCCGCGGGGTACGATGGGTCCACCGGCACATACGCGCCTCCCGCCTTCATGATCCCCAGGATCCCGATGATCATCTCAAATCCCCGCTCCACGCACAAGCCCACCAGTTCGCCCTTCTGCACACCGCGACCCACCAGGTAATGACCCAGCCGGTTGCTCTGTTCCTCCAGAGCGCCATAGCTCAGCGCCTTGCCTTCAAACCGCGCCGCCGCCGCACCGGGATCACGCGCCACCTGGGCCGCGAAAAGGTCCAGCACCGTAGCCCCCTGCCCAAAGTGACGGACCTTGTTCAATCCCAGTAAAGACAGCTTCTCTTCCGGGCGTATATATTCTATATCTTTCAAAACAACGTTGCTGTCACCCGCTATGATCTCCAGCATTCTGATCAAATGCAGTCCCATCCTTTCCACATCCTTCTTTAAGAACAGGTCCGAGTCATAGTCGATGGAAAGGTTTAATCCTTCCATTGTTTCAATGAAGTTGAACACCAGGTCAAATCTGCTGGTCTTTGCAGGATCACCGAAACGATCGAGCCTGACACCCGGCATTTCCGGAATATCATACAGGGAGCCTGCATTTTGCAACGTCACCTGCACATCAAAAAGGGCCTGCCGGCTGGGATTCCTGGTTAAGTTAAGCTCTTCTACCAATTTATCGTATGGATAATCCTGGTGCTCGTAAGCCAGCAGGGTAGTATGCCGCACCGTTTGCAATAATTTTTCAAAAGAGTCCTCTCCATTGAACTTATTCCGCAAGGCCAGGGTATTGACATAAAACCCTACCTGGTCTTCCAGGTCTTTTACTGTCCGGCCTGAAACGGGCGTACCTATGACAATATCTCTTTCCCCTGTATAGCAATAGATAAAGGCATTGACGGAAGCCAGCAAGGTCATGAAAAGGCTCGCCTGCTGTTGTTTCCCGACCTCGGCCAGTCTGTATCCCGTCGCTCCTCCAACAATGAAACCTACGCTGTCACCGTTGTAATTCTTTTTATCCGGCCTTTGTCGCGCCACCGGCAGGTCCAACTCGGGTATGGGCCCCTGGAACATACCTAACCAATATGCCCGGTGATCATCATACCTGGACTTCCTGAGCTCTTCGTTTTGCCAAAAGCTAAAATCCTTATAATGGATCCGCAGCTCCGGCAACGTGTGAGGCCGGCCCGAAACGAATGCGCCATAGATTGCTGCGATCTCGCGTGTCAGCAGATCGAGGGACCAGCGGTCCGAAATAATATGGTGCGTGACAAACAGAAAAACATATTCATCCTCGCGGGTATGTAACAGCGTTGCCCTAATCAAGGGTACCTTCTGCAGATCGAAAACGAAATTGAACTCCTGCTCCGCAACAGTCCGCGCGGCCGATGTGACATCTTCGGCCTGCCGCAGATCGATGGAACGCAGCGCAAAAAGTGCGTCGTCGGGATGATGTATCTTTTGCATGGGACCATTGTCCATGTACAAAAAGCTCGTCCGGAGTATCTCATGTCTTCTTATCAGCTCCATATAAGCGGCCGCAAAAGCCTTGCTATCAAGACGGCCTGTCAGGCGGTATCCGCCCGCCATGTTATAAGCAGCATTATTCCCACTCAGTTGATCCATAATCCACAGCCGCCTTTGGGCATGTGATAAGGCATAAGCCTCCTGTTTTTCCGCAACGGGGATCCCCTCAAACCCCGACATTCCTTTCTTTTCTATCAGGTCGCTCAATTCCCGTATGGTAGGGTTGTTAAACAGCTCCTGCAGCTCCACTTCCACCTGCATGTCTTTTTGCAGGCGCAGCACCATCCTGGTCGCCGTAAGGCTATGCCCCCCCGCCTCAAAGAAATTGGTGTTAATGCCGATCTCGCTTTTCTTCAATATGGCTTTCCATATCTCCGCCAACCTTTGCTGCAAGAGATTCTGAGGACCCTGGTCCATACCGGCAGCGTCATTGCCTGCAGCAGCAGCCAGCTCAAGTATCTTTTTCTTATCCACTTTCCCCGAACTGTTCAAGGGGATCTTCTCAAGATATAACAGCCTGTTGGGGATCATGTAAGGAGGTAAGGTCGTTTTCAACTTTTCATATATCTCCTTTGACGGAATGGAGGATGGGCCAGTGAACGCCGCAAGGATCTCCACCTGGGACGCAAGCGTATCCGATCCGTAAAGCCCGGTCACAACGGCTTTATCGATGCCTTCGATACGGGTGAGAGATGCCTCGATCTCCTGGAGCTCGACCCTGACTCCCCTGATCTTCACCATATGGTCCTTCCTTCCCCAGTATAATACCGCTCCATCCGGAAGCCAGCTTCCGATGTCCCCCGTCTTGTAGATCAGCTCTCCATTCCCGTCTTTCCTGGGGACCAGCTTTTGTCGTGTAAGATCGTCATCATTCAGGTAACCCGCACATACGCCCAGGCCCCCTATGTAGATATCCCCTTTCATATAGGGAGGCACCTGCTCCATTTTTTCGTTGTAGATATAGATGCTTGTATGATCGATGGGCCTGCCGATGGGTATCTTTCCATCGTCACGGTGATCCAGCCGGTAAACAGTTGAAGAAGCGCTGCATTCCGAGCAGCCGTAGATATTATGGATCTCAAAATCGTATTTATAATGGCGTTTCAGCTCTTCACCGCTCAGGATCAAACACCGCAAGGACGTAAGCGCATCAATAGCTGTTGTCTCTGCAAAATGTTCAAACACCGAAGGGACGAATTGAAGGATGGTCGCTCCGATGCCGGTGAGCCAGGCCGACAAAGCCCGGGAGTCATTTATTATTTCATTATAAGGTCTTAAATAAATGGAAGACGCACCCAGCGTGACCGGGAATAGGAGTTCGCAGATGGAATCCACAAAATTGATCACCGTCTTTTGAGGAAAGACATCCTTTGGCCCCATATTGAAATATTCCTTGAACCATTGAAGCTGGTTCACCAGGTTCAGATGCGTCAATTTCACAGCTTTCGGCTTTCCCGTACTCCCCGACGTGAAGATAAGGTATGCCACATCTGCCGGCGAGCATACAGGCAAGGAACCATTCTGCCTGTGCTCATCTATAGCTTCCTCCTGCTGGCGGAAGAAGACCACCTTGTCTGTAAGTGTCGCAAATTCTTTATTGTTCGTGATCAATAGGCCTGCCTTACTGTCTCTAATCAGGGCGGATATACGGCCGGCGGGCAAGGAGGTCTCCAATGGGAGCACGATCCCCCCGGCTTTCAGGACAGCCATGATGCTGATGGGTAAGGCCGGAGACGATTCCAATGCAATCGCAATGATGTCTCCTTTCCTCACCTGGCAGCTGTCCATTAGATAACCGGCCAGAGAATGGCTCTTCGCATGCATCCTTTCATAGGACATGGCAAAGGTTTCATGGACGATGGCCGTCGCCGCGGGCGTCCTTGCCGCCTGCTCGTCGAAAAGCTCATGGATCGTCTTTGTCAGACAAGGCGAGGAGACGGATCGGTTGGTTAAAGCTTCCGTTTGCAGCCTCTCTTCATCCGTCATCAGCGAAATTTTTTCCAGCAGCATATCGGGGTGATCGATAAAGGCGTGTACGATGTGGTCAAAATGTCCTTTTATCAACCCGATGTATGCTCCCGGCAGGAGGCTGCCGTTATAGTTGAATCCGATACGAAATTGCTTATCCTTGCTGATGGTCAGCGTCAATAAGTAGTTGGAATGATCTTTTAAGCGCAGGTCCTCGATCTCAAGCGTGTTCTTCCTGGCCAGCACCTCTCCCATCGGGTAGTTCTCGAATAGCAGCACGCTGTCGAACAGGTCCCCCGTTATCCCCTGCCAACCCTGGATACGAGCCAGCGGCGTATACTGGTATTCCCGTGCCGCAGTATGTTCTTCCTGCAGCCGGCGCAGCCATGCCAGCACCGTCATCTCTTCTTCCAGCCTCACATACAACGGGATCGTATTGATATACAACCCTACACGGTTTTCGGAGCCCGCCAGTTCTCCAGGACGGCCCGACACTGTCACCCCATACACCACAGCCTCGTCGCCGCTGTACCTTCCTAACAGGAAGGCCCACACGCCTTGCATGATCGTGTTCACCGTCACATGGTGACGCTGTCCGAACTCCCTGATCCGGTCCGTCAGATCCTCCTCCAGTACCAGCTCCTGGTAACCATACTCACCTATCCCTTTATTCCGCTCCCCGCGCCCGTCTGCAAACGGCAGCAACGTACCCTGCTCCAGCCCCTTTAAATACCCTTGCCAGAACTTCCTTTCCTCCCGTTCGTCCCGCCCTCGTATAAATCGGATATAATCTCCATAATTGTCTTCTGCTCCCCCTTTCACCTCCCGGCCTTCCCACAAACGCTCATAATTATCCAGTAGTTCCCCCATCAACACAGGCATCGACCACCCATCTACCAGGATATGATGGATCGACCACACCAACTGATGACGGCTCCCCCCCAGGCGGATCACCGTCACCCGCATCAGCGGCGGCCGGTGAAAATCAAATCCGCGTCCGTATTCCTCCTTTATAAACAATTCCAAAGCCGCCGCCTGCTCGGCTGCACTTAGCTTTCTGTAATCCAGCACCTCGAACGGCAGCTCCACATCCCTGTACACGCATTGCACCGGAACGCTCAGCTCCGCATAATGGAAGCCGCTCCGCAGAATGCTGTGCCGCGCCAGCAGCAGTTCCCAACTCCGCCGGAACAGATCCACATCTACCTCTCCCAGCGCACAACTGAACTGTAGCGCGTAGGCGCTGGAATGTTTGTCGTAGATCCCATGGAATAATATTCCTTCCTGTAAACCGCTTAACCCATAGATCGATTGCTCCCTCAATACCTCCCGCCGCAGTTCTCCCCGCCATGTCCGGCCTTCCAGGAACCTGCTCAGTTCGTGGTTCCCCACCGCATGACCCAACCCAAAGTCCGATGGCGTATACACCGTCTCCCGCTGCTGTCCGCAATGGTCGATCAAAACCCGTAACTTTTCCATATACCCCTCCGCCAACTGCTTCACCGTCTCTTCCTCATACTGCCGGCTGCTGTAGTTCCACCATACCACCAGTTCCTCCCCCACCACCGACGCCGTGATGGAAAACTTCCCCTCAAACGGGTTTTCTGCTCTTTCCACAGCACCCACATGCTCCCCGGCTCCCCGCAGCCACCGACTCCCGCTCACCGCATTGTCCACCTGGCCCAGGTAATTGAATACCACGTCATATTCATCCGCATTCATCCTATTCCCGTCCCGCAGGTACCTGAGCACCCCATATCCCAATCCTTTGTGCGGCACACGACGCAATCGCTCCTTCACGGACCGGATGACATCGCCCGGTCCGCTCCCTTCCACGCCGAGTATCACAGGATACAAAGTTGTAAACCATCCCACCGTCCGGCTCAGGTCCACTTCCCCGCGCCAATCCTCCCGACCATGTCCTTCCAGCCCGATGAGCCACTCCCCGGTTCCTCCCCATTCCTGCAACGCCTCCCATAAACCGCTCAATAAAATATCATTGATCTCTGTATGATACGCCTGGTTCGTCTCCTGCAGCAACCGCCGTGTCTGCCTGCGATCCAATCGCATTACCGCCACCCGTACGTCCGACTGCACCGATCCTTCCTCCTCCTTGTCCACCTTCATCCTCCGGGGGCCTGCGGCCTGCTCCTCCCAATATTTACGCTCTGCTTCCACCTCCTCACCGTACTGCTCCAACATCTTATACCATTGACGGTACGAACTGCTCTTCCTCCCAAGGTCCGTCACTTCACCACGGCTCCTCCCTTCCAGCAGCCGGTCCAGGTCCTCCAGCAATATCCGCCACGACACGCCGTCCACGGCAAGGTGATGGATCACCAGCAGCAGCCGGTCATGACTCATCTCAGGACCCGTCCTTAGCAGCAAACCCTGTAACAGCCGCCCCTCTTCCAGCGAGAGCCCCCGCTGGCAGGCATCACACGCCCCGCTGATCCAGTCGCCCGCTTCCGGTAACCCCATACCCTTTGGAACATCCTCCTCTCTCCATCCGAATACAGCTTCCTTCCCGTATCGCTGCACCCATCCCCCCGATGCCTGCTGCTCATACCGGAATCGCAGCGCATCATGGTGCATCGCCAGCAGCCGGAGGCTCTCCTCCACCCACTCTCCTTTCACTCCCTTCACGATCTCCAGCAATATCGCCTGGTTATAATGATTCGGGTCCTTATATCCCTTCCTGAAAAATCTTTCCTGTATAGGCAGCAGACCGCTGGCCCCTTCCAGCAAACCTGCTTCCCCCCGGTATACCTCTTTCCGCTCCCGCAGATACATAGCCAATGACCGGATCGTCTGATATAGGAAAAGGTCACGGGGATGAAGCTCCAACCCCAGCCGCCGGCAACGGCTCACCACCTGGATCGTAATGATCGAGTCTCCGCCCAGTTCAAAAAAATTATCCTCCCGTCCGATTGGGCTCCGGCCCAATACTTCCGACCATACGCCCGACAACAACAGCTCCAGCTCCCCTTCCGCCGCCGCATATTCAGACGACGCCACACGGCCAACCTCCAGCCGGCTCAATGCCTTCCGATCCACCTTCCCGCTGCCCGTCAGCGGCAGCTCCGGCAATCGCACCACTATGCCGGGAACCATATACTCAGGCAACCGCCTCCGTAGATAAACAGAGATCGCCTCCCTGTCGAGGTCTTCCTCCATCACCACATAGCCTGCCAGCGTCTTATGGCTCCCATTGCCTTCCTCCCGCAACACCACCGCACACTGCGACACCCCCTTGCAGCTACCCAGCATCCGCTCGACCTCCCCCAGCTCAACGCGGAATCCACGGATCTTTACCTGCTCGTCCTTCCGGCCCAGGTACTCGATAGTTCCATCCGGCAACCACCTCCCAAGATCGCCGCTCCGGTAGAGACGCCCCCCTGCATCACCGAACCGGTCCTCCACAAAACGCTCCGCCATCAGCTCCGGACGCTTCAGGTATCCTCTTGACACACCCGCTCCGCCTATATACAACTCACCCACAAAACCCAGAGGCGCCGGGTGGCCGCTGTCATCCAACAGATATACCCGCAAGGTCGGTATCGCACGACCGATGATACTTCCGCCCCTTTTCATCTCCTCCTCCCCGATCTCCTGGTACGTCACGTGCACCGTCGTCTCCGTAATGCCATACATATTGATCAGCTTGCACCCGGGATACAAGCCTTTCCACTGCGTTACCCTGCCCAGGTCCAACGCCTCGCCTCCAAAGATCACATATCTTACCGCCAGCGCCTGCGGGTGGGAAGCCATCTGCTCCTGCAGTGCATAAAAAGCCGAAGGCGTCTGGTTCAGCACCGTCACCGCCTCTCTTGCCAGTAGTGCCCCGAACCTCTCCGCATCCCGCGTTACCTCCTTCTCCACGATCACCAGTCTACCCCCATACAACAACGCTCCATACATCTCCCAAACCGAAAAATCAAAACAAAAAGAATGGAACAGCGCCCATACATCTTCTTTATTGAAATCATACAATAGGTTTGCCGCATCGAACAACTGCACCACGTTGCGGTGCTCCACCATCACTCCTTTCGGCCGGCCCGTCGACCCTGATGTATAGATCACATATGCCAGGTGCTCCGGCCGCAGTCCCGACCGGGGACGCTCCGTCGCATATCCTTCCCCCACTTCCCCCACCAGCACCACGCGCCCGCCATACCCTTTAGGCAGCGCACCCCGGCTTTCCCGGCTGCTCAATACTACAGCCGCCCCTGTATCTTCCAACATAAATTCTATCCGCTCCAAAGGATATTCCGGGTCTATCGGCACATATGCACCCCCAGCCTTCATGATCCCCAATATCCCTATCACCATCTCCATCGATCGCTCTATGCAGATGCCTACCAGCTGCTCAGGGCCCACCCCTAGTTCCCGCAGATAGTGACCCAATCGGTTGCTCCGTTCTTCCAGCTCCTCATAGCTCAGTGACAAATCCTCAAATCTCATCGCCTCGGCCGATGGCGTCCGCGCAGACTGTGCAGCAATGAGGTCTATGATCGTGCCATCCCCCCCGGGAACGGAGGCGCCGGCAAATTCCGACAGCCTGTTGGTTTCTTCTTCCGAAAGAATAAAAATATCTCCGATCCGCTGATCATCCTGTCCGACGATGCTTCCGAGCAGATTACAAAAATGACCGCCCATCCTCCGGATGGTATCTTCATTGAAAAGGTCGGTGCAATATTCAATGCTCAGCAGCAGCTCCTCCTTAGTCCTGAAGACATTGAAAATAATATCGAACTTTGCCGTTGACTGTTTGATCACCACCGGCGTGGCCTTTAGACCTCCGGGAAGGGTATCCGGCAGCTGCGGCATATCCTGCAAGCTGAACAGAACATCAAAAAGAGGGTTGCTATCAAGGGTTTTTTCGATATTCAATGACTCGACAACCTTTTCAAAAGGCGCTTCCTGGTGGCTGAAAGCTTCCAGAACGCCGTCCTTTACCCTTTGGAGCAAGACGGTAAATGAAGGGTTATCGTCCAGATCTGTTCTAATGACCAATGTATTGACAAAAAATCCTATCAACCCTTCCACGTCAGGATGGGTCCGGCCGGCAACAGGCGTTCCGATGGAAATATCTTTTTGGCCGCTGTACCTATGCAATAACACATTTAGCGCGGACAGCAAGGTCATGTATAAGGTGGCATTCTCCCTGTGTGCCAGCCTCATGAGGCCGTCTGCTGTTGCCGCATCAATAACAAAACGGATCTCGCTCCCGCTGGTGCTTAACGTTGAAGGCCGCGGATAGTCCGTTGGTAAATCCAGCCGCTGAGCGCCGGACAGTTTCTTTCGCCAGTATTCAAGTACTCCGGCGGCAGATGGGCCCTTTAACGCATTCCGCTGCCAGATGGCATAATCCGCATATTGCACAGGAAGGTCTTTTAAACCCGAAGGCCGCTGTTCGCACCTGCTGCCGTATAGCTCTAAAAATTCTGCTGTCAATAAAGGTATGGACCATCCGTCGGAAGCAATATGATGGATGACAATGGTCAGTAAATAGGAATCGACGGCCGTTCTTATAAGCATAGCCCTCAAGGGCACATCGGACGAAAGATCGAACGGGGCGGCAATAAATTCTTTGATCACCGGTTCCGGCAAGCCTGCCGGATCCGAAAGCTCCTTGAAATACTGCTCGTCACGTAATGTATCCGGCGACAGGATCTGCTGGTGAGGTTTGTCATCTTCCGTTCCTATCACCGTCCGTAACACTTCATGTCTTTGCAGAAGTGCCCGGAACGTATATTTCAACGCGGCAACATCCAGTCCGCCCTCGAACCTGAGCACCACCGGGTTGTGATATTGCGTGCTCCCGAATAAATGATCGATGGCCCACAACCGCTCCTGGGCGAATGACAGCGGCAATTGATCCATTCCCTCCCTGGCGGTAATTATATTGCCGGCACCCGGGCTTACGGGCCGGTTAGCTTTTAAAAAATTAATGATAGCGGTCTTATGGCTCCTGAGATCCGCAAGGACATCTTCATCGATGGCTTCATTATCCGGGGTCCTGATCACCAGGCTCTCACCATCGCAATCAATGGAAATCCCCTTCCTCCTGATCTTCTGAAGAACGTCCGCCAACGTGCTGCTCGCTGCTTTTTCCATAATCGTTAATTGATATTGCTTTTAACCCATTCCTTATTATAGATATTATCCAGGTAGGCAGTGCCCTTATCGGGGCAGACAAACAAAGCCGTCTTATCCTTTTCACCGCGTTCCTGCAAATAACAGTTTGCAGCGTAGTAGGCCGCTCCGGCCGATGCCCCTACGAAGATGCCCTGCCCGTTCAGCAGGTCCGTGCAGCCCTTCACGATTTCATGCTGGGATAATATGATCACGTCATCGATCAGCGCCTTGTTAATGATCGCTGACCGCATGCTCGCCCCAATGCCGGATATCGACCTGGGTTTGGCCTGATCACTGAATATCAGGGAACCCTGCACATCCACCGCAATGATCTTTATATCTTTGAACTTCTCTTTTAGCTTCAATGAAAGTCCCGTTATCGTCCCCCCCGTACTAACGCTGACGAAGAGGTAATCCAGTTTCGGAAAACTATTTACGATCTCTTCCGCCAGCGTATAATAATAAGCCAGGTAGTTGTGCCGGTTCTCGTATTGATTGGGATTATAAGCATTTTTATTTTCCGCTTTGTAGGCTGCTACAGCCTTAATCCTCGTTAACAGGTAACCCTCTGTAGCGTCCCTTTCCGTAACCTTTATTACATCGTGGGACAGTAGCCTCAGCAGGCTTTCCTTTTCTGATACGATGTTGGGGTCGATCACGGGAATAAATTTCAAGGATAACATTTTACATATTCCACCCAGGGCAATGCCAAAATTGCCGGAGGTAGATTCCACTATCACCGTGTCCTCATTGATCAGGTCTTCCGCAATGGCATTGTATAGGATATTATAAGCAGCCCTGTCTTTAATGCTCCCCCAGAAGCTCATATACTCCAGTTTTGCAAACAGGCGGCAGGGTGCATTCCTAAGCTGCACAACGGGGGTATTGCCGATGAGGCTTTTTACAGTCTTTATCTTTTCTAATAGTTCCATGGTAATAGTTTCTAGATTCTTATTTCTTTTAATTCGCCGGCGGAGGTTTTCTCATTGCTATATTTGATCACCATCAACGCGTCTTCTATCAGGGACCCCAGCGTTTCAATGGTAGGGTACTCGAAGATCGACTGGATCTCCAGCGTGACCCCCAGCCGCCGCCTGATGCGCGAAGCCACCTGCGTCGCCTTCAGCGAGTGCCCTCCCAATTCAAAAAAATTGTCCCTCACTCCAAACACATCTACTCCCAGGACCTCCCGCCAGATCTCCACTAACGCTTCCTCCACTTCATTCGATGCCTCCCTATGTTCCCCGCCTCCAGGCAGCCCGGCGCCTTTCTTTATCTCCGGTAGCTGCCACCTGTCGATCTTCCCATTCTCCGTCAGCGGTATCCGCCCGATCTCCATCACATCCCGCGGGATCATCTGCGCTGGCAGACGGCCCGATAACAGTTCCCGCCAATCCCGTCGCCCATCACCATTCCTTTCTTCCATCACCACATATCCCTGTAAATATTTATTGCCCTGCTCATCTTCCCGGTCCACCACCACCGCCTCCTTCACCCCCTCC
>NZ_JAUOTO010000019.1 GCF_030546645.1 Flavitalea plasmicola | reverse complement strand
GTGGTAGCGGTGATCGGAGTGGGTTCGGTGATCGTAACCGGAACAGTGATCGAACAGCCATTGGCATCGGTGACGGTAAAGGTATAGCTTCCGGCAGCCAGGTTCGTCTGGGCCGGGGTAATCGTATAAGGAGCAGTGCCGCCAGTTGGAGTAATGACGACAGATCCTGTAGTCCCACCATTACAAGCAACATTGGTTACTGCTGTGGTAGCCGTGATCGGAGTGGGTTCGGTAATAGTAACCGGTACGGTGATAGAACAACCATTGGCATCCGTCACAGTGAAGGTATAGCTGCCGGCGGTTAAACCTGTTTGTGCAGGGGTGATGGTGTATGGTCCTACCCCACCTGCAGGCGTGATCACTACAGACCCAGTGGCCCCGCCATTACAAGCAACATTCGTCACTGCTGTGGTAGCGGTGATCGGAGTGGGTTCGGTGATCGTAACCGGAACAGTGATCGAACAGCCATTGGCATCGGTGACGGTGAAGGTATAGCTTCCGGCAGCCAGGTTCGTCTGGGCCGGGGTAATCGTATAAGGAGCAGTGCCGCCAGTTGGAGTAATGACGACAGATCCTGTAGTCCCACCATTACAAGCAACATTGGTTACTGCTGTGGTAGCCGTGATCGGAGTGGGTTCGGTAATAGTAACCGGTACGGTGATAGAACAACCATTGGCATCCGTCACAGTGAAGGTATAGCTGCCGGCGGTTAAACCTGTTTGTGCAGGAGTGATGGTGTATGGTCCTACCCCACCTGCAGGTGTGATCACTACAGACCCAGTGGCCCCGCCATTACAAGCAACATTCGTCACTGCTGTGGTAGCGGTGATCGGAGTGGGTTCGGTGATCGTAACCGGAACAGTGATCGAACAGCCATTGGCATCGGTGACGGTAAAGGTATAAGAGCCAGCTGTTAAACCCGTTTGTGCGGGGGTAATCGTATAAGGTGCTGTGCCGCCTGTCGGGGTAATGATGACCGATCCTGTAGCCCCACCATTACAAGCCACATTGGTTACTGCTGTGGTGGCCGTGATCGGAGTGGGTTCAGTGATCGTAACCGGCACGGTGATAGAACAGCCGTTGGCATCGGTGACGGTAAAGGTATAGCTACCAGCAGCAAGGTTCACCTGGGCCGGAGTGATCGTATATGGTGCTGTGCCACCTGCAGGTGTGATCACTACAGACCCTGTAGCCCCACCATTACAAGCAACATTGGTTACTGTTGTGGTAGCCGTGATGGGCGTAGGTTCGGTAATAGTAACCGGTACGGTGATCGAACAACCATTGGCATCTGTCACAGTGAAGGTATAGCTGCCAGCAGCCAGGTTCGTCTGGGCCGGAGTGATCGTATAAGGTGCAGTGCCGCCAATCGGGGTGATCACTACAGAACCTGTAGCGCCACCATTACAAGCCACATTGGTTACTGCTGTAGTGGCCGTGATCGGCGTAGGTTCAGTGATCGTAACCAGCACCGTGATGGAACAACCATTGGCATCCGTAACCGTAAAGGTATAGGAGCCGGCGGTTAAACCCGTTTGTGCAGGAGTGATCGTATATGGTGCAGTGCCGCCAGTCGGCGTGATCACCACCGATCCCGTAGCCCCGCCATTGCAGGCAACATTGGTTACTACCGTGGTAGCCGTGATCGGGGTAGGTTCAGTGATCGTAACCGGTACCGTGATGGAACAACCGTTGGCATCAGTGACGGTAAAGGTATAGGAGCCGGCAGCCAAGTTCGTCTGCGCCGGGGTAATCGTATAAGGTGCAGTGCCGCCAGTCGGGGAAATAACCACCGATCCAGTGGCCCCACCATTACAAGCCACATTGGTTACTATGGTGGTGGCTGTAATTGGCGTGGGTTCGGTAATAGTGACCGGCACCGTGATGGAACAGCCATTCGCATCCGTAACAGTGAAGGTATAGCTGCCAGCGGTTAAACCCGTTTGGGCAGGAGTGATGGTGTATGGCCCTACCCCGCCAGCAGGCGTGATAACGACTGATCCCGTAGCCCCACCATTACAAGCCACATTGGTTACTGCTGTGGTGGCAGTGATGGGCGTGGGTTCGATGATCGTAACGGGCACCGTGATAGAACAACCATTGGCATCCGTCACAGTGAAGGTATAGCTGCCAGCAGCCAGGTTCGTCTGGGCCGGAGTGATCGTATATGGTGCTGTGCCACCTGCAGGTGTGATCACTACAGAACCTGTAGCGCCACCATTACAAGCAACATTGGTTACTGCTGTAGTGGCGGTGATCGGAGTGGGTTCGGTGATGGTCACTGGTACCGTAATGGAACAACCGTTCGCATCGGTAACAGTGAAGGTATAGCTGCCGGCGTTTAAACCCGTTTGGGCGGGGGTGATGGTGTATGGTCCTACACCACCTGCAGGCGTGATCACCACCGATCCCGTAGCGCCACCATTACAGGCTACATTGGTTACTACTGTGGTGGCCGTGATGGGCGTAGGTTCCGTGATCGTAACCGGTACCGTGATGGAACAACCGTTGGCATCCGTAACAGTAAACGTATAGGAGCCAGCTATTAAACCAGTTTGAGCGGGGGTGATGATGTATGGTCCTACCCCACCTGCAGGTGTGATCACTACAGAACCTGTAGCGCCACCATTACAAGCAACATTGGTTACTGCTGTAGTGGCGGTGATCGGAGTGGGTTCGGTGATGGTCACTGGTACCGTAATGGAACAACCGTTCGCATCGGTAACAGTGAAGGTATAGCTGCCGGCGGTTAAACCCGTTTGTGCGGGGGTGATGGTGTATGGTCCTACCCCACCAGCAGGTGTGATCACTACAGAACCTGTAGCCCCACCATTACAAGCCACATTAGTGATGACTGTGGTGGCCGTAATGGGCGTGGGTTCAGTGATCGTAACCGGCACGGTGATAGAACAACCATTGGCATCGGTAACAGTAAAGGTGTAGCTGCCTGCGGTTAAACCTGTTTGGGCGGGGGTGATGGTGTATGGCCCTACCCCGCCAGCAGGTGTGATCACTACCGATCCCGTTGCCCCGCCATTACAAGCAACATTGGTTACTGCTGTAGTGGCTGTGATCGGCGTAGGTTCAGTGATCGTAACCGGCACCGTGATCGAGCAACCGTTGGCGTCGGTGACGGTAAAGGTATAAGAGCCAGCTGTTAAACCTGTTTGTGCGGGGGTGATGGTGTATGGTCCTACCCCGCCAGCAGGTGTGATCACGACAGAACCTGTAGCGCCGCCATTACAAGCAACATTGGTCACTGCCGTGGTGGCCGTGATCGGCGTAGGTTCAGTGATGGTCACCGGTACGGTGATCGAGCAGCCATTGGCGTCCGTAACAGTAAACGTATAGGAGCCGGCAGCCAGGTTCGTCTGCGCCGGGGTGATCGTATAAGGTGCAGTGCCGCCAGTCGGCGTAATAACCACCGATCCCGTAGCGCCACCATTACAAGCAACGTTGGTCACTGCTGTGGTAGCGGTGATCGGAGTGGGTTCCGTGATCGTAACCGGTACGGTGATCGAGCAACCATTGGCGTCGGTGACGGTAAACGTATAGGAGCTGGCAGCCAGGTTCGTCTGGGCCGGGGTAATCGTATAAGGTGCAGTGCCGCCGGTCGGGGTGATCAATACAGAACCTGTAGCGCCACCGTTACAAGCAACATTCGTCACTGCTGTGGTGGCCGTGATCGGAGCAGGCTGTGTAATTGTGACCGGTACCGTGATCGAGCAGCCATTGGCATCCGTAACCGTAAAGGTATAGCTACCGGCAGCCAGGTTCGTCTGGGCCGGGGTAATCGTATAAGGAGCAGTGCCGCCGGTTGGCGTGATCACCACTGACCCGGTAGCGCCGCCATTACAAGCAACATTAGTTACCGCCGTGGTAGCCGTGATGGGCGTGGGTTCGGTGATCGTAACCGGTACCGTGATGGAACAGCCGTTGGCATCAGTGACGGTGAAGGTATAGGGGCCGGCAGCCAGGTTCGTCTGTGCAGGGGTAATAGCATAGGGTGCTGTGCCACCTGCCGGGGTGATCACTACTGATCCGGTGGCGCCCCCATTACAAGCCACATTGGTCACTATTGTAGTGGCCGTGATCGGAGCAGGCTCGGAGATGGTCACCGGTACGGTGATAGAGCAGCCATTGGCGTCAGTGACGGTGAAGTTATAGGAGCCGGCCGTTAAGCCAGTTTGTGCCGGGGTGATCGTATATGGAGCTGTGCCGCCTGTCGGGGTAATGACCACCGACCCGGTAGATCCACCATTGCAAGTAACATTGGTAACAGTAGTAGCAGCTGTAATCCCCGCAGTTTGAGCGATCGTTACGGGCACGGAGATCGAGCATCCGTTCGCATCAGTAATAGTAAAAGAATAGGCGCCAGCAATCAGGTTGGTTTGTGCCGGCGTAATTGTATAAGGTGCTGTGCCGCCTGATGGAGTGATCACTACAGATCCCGTAGCCCCGCCGTTACAAGCGACATTGGTCACTGCTGTGGTAGCCGTGATCGCAGCAGGTTCAGTAATGGTTACCGGCACAGTCGCGGAGCAACCATTGGCATCGGTAACGGTGAAGGTATAGCTGCCGGCAGCCAAGTTCGTCTGCGCAGGAGTAATCGTATAAGGTGCTGCACCACCTGCGGGAGTGATAACCACTGATCCAGTAGTCCCACCATTGCACACAACATTTGTAATGGCTGTGGTAGCTGTGATCGCAGCCGGTTGAGTGATGGTGGCCGGCACTGTGATGGAACAACCATTGGCATCGGTGACGGTAAAGGTATAGCTGCCTGCGGTTAAGCCAGTTTGTGCCGGGGTAATCGTATAAGGCGCTGTACCACCTGTTGGGGTGATGATGACTGATCCCGTGGCGCCACCATTACAAGCAACATTCGTCACTGCTGTGGTGGCCGTGATCGCAGCGGGTTCAGTAATAGTGACCGGCACAGTCACGGAACAGCCGTTGGCATCGGTAACGGTGAAAATATAGCTGCCGGCGGTTAACCCAGTTTGTGCAGGAGTAATCGTATAAGGTGCAGTGCCGCCAGTTGGAGTGATCACTACCGATCCCGTAGCCCCGCCTTTACAGGCAACGTTGGTAATGGCAGTTGTAGCGGAAATCGGAGCAGGCTGCGCGATAGTGACCGGTACGCTGATCGAGCAACCATTGGCGTCGGTTACAGTAAATGTATAGCTGCCGGCAGCCAGGTTGGTCTGTGCAGGGGTAATCGCATAAGGTGCTGTACCCCCTGCTGGAGTAATCACTACGGATCCTGTAGCGCCACCATTGCAAGCAACATTAGTAATGGCCGTGGTTGCGGTAACCGGAGCAGGCTGGCTAATGGTGACCGGCACGCTAATAGAGCAGCCGTTGGCATCGGTGACAGTGAAAGTATAGCTGCCGGCGGTTAACCCAGTTTGTGCCGGTGTAATCGTATAAGGTGCTGTACCCCCTGCCGGAGTGATAACTACGGATCCAGTAGCTCCACCATTGCAAGCAGCATTGCTTACTGCTGTCGTAGCCGTGATCGGAGCAGGTTCAGTAATAGTGACCGGCACAGTGACCGAGCAGCCATTGGCATCGGTGACAGTAAACGTGTAGGAGCCGGCAGCCAGGTTGGTCTGTGCCGGAGTAATCGTATAAGGCCCCGTGCCGCCACTTGGTGTAATGATAACAGAGCCCGTGTTGCCACCGTTGCAAAGGACATCAGTCACGGACGTAGTAGCAGTAATCAAGGTAGATTCCAAGATAGTCACTGGCACACTTACGGAGCAACCGCTAGCGTCGGTGACAATAAATGTATAGTTACCAGCTGCCAGATTAGTTTGCGCCGGCGTGATCGTGTAAGGGCCAGTTCCACCAGAGGGAGTAATCACAACCGATCCGGTGTTATCACCATGACAAAGTACGTTGGTTACCGATGTAGTGACGGTAATGGCAGTGGCTTCAAGTATAGTTACCGGTACGGTGATGAAACAACCGGTCGCATCGGTAACGGTAAAGGTATAGTTGCCAGCAGCCAGGTTATTCTGTGCCGGGGTGATAGTATAAGGTCCTGTGCCACCACTTGGCGTGATCACTACAGAGCCAGTCCCTCCACTATTACATGGTATATTGGTAATGGCTGTTGTGACGGTGATCGGCGTGGGTTGAGTAATGGTGACGGGTATGGCAATAGAGCAGCCGTTAGCATCAGTGACAGTAAAGGTATAATTGCCGGCAGGTAGGCCCGTCTGTGCTGGAGTGATAGTATATGGCCCTGTGCCACCGGCTGGGGTAATCACCACTGAACCTGTATTATCCCCATTACAAAGAACATTAGTGATGGTAGTAGTTGCCGTGATCGGTGCAGGCTGGGCAATAGTGACAGGCACAGTGATCGAGCAGCCATTGGCGTCCGTAACAGTAAAGGTATAGCTGCCGGCAGCCAGGTTAGTCTGGGCCGGGGTGATCGTATAAGGCCCTGTGCCACCTGCCGGAGTAATAACGACTGAACCTGTATTGTCCCCGTTGCAAAGAACATTCGTAATTGTAGTAGCGGCTGTGATCGGCGCGGGCTGGGTAATAGTGACCGGTACCGTAATCGAGCAGCCATTGGCGTCGGTGACGGTGAAGGTATGGCTACCGGCGGTTAAACCGGTTTGCGCAGGAGTAATGGTATAAGGTCCTGTGCCGCCAGTTGGGGTAATAACGACTGAACCTGTATTATCCCCGTTACAAAGAACGTTGGTGACAGTAGTAGTTGCTGTGATCGGTGCGGGCTGGGTAATAGTGACTGGCACAGTGATCGAGCAGCCATTTGCGTCAGTGATGGTGAAGGTATAGGTACCGGCGCTTAAACCTGTCTGCGCGGGGGTAATGGCATAAGGACCTGTGCCGCCTGCTGGAGTAACCACTACAGATCCTGTAGCCCCACCATTACAGGCAACATTGGTTACTACTGTGGTAGCCGTGATCGGAGTGGGTTCGGTGATCGTAACCGGTACGGTGATCGAGCAGCCGTTTGCATCAGTGACTGTGAAGGTATAGCTGCCGGCGGTTAAGCCAGTTTGTGCCGGAGTAATTATATAAGGCGCTCTGCCACCCGCCGGGGTGATCACTACTGATCCGGTGGTCCCACCACTACAAGCAACGTTGGTTACTGCTGTAGTGGCCGTGATCGGCGTGGGTTCGGTGATCGTAACCGGAACGGTGATCGAGCAACCATTGGCGTCGGTGACGGTGAATGTATAGCTGCCAGCGGTTAGGCCGGTTTGTGCCGGAGTAATCGTATAAGGAGCGGTGCCACCTGTTGGGGTAATCACTACAGATCCTGTAGCGCCACCATTACAAAGTACGTTGGTGATCGAAGTGGTAGCTGTGATCGCTGCCTTCTGAGTGATCGTAGCAGTAGCAGTTGTCGTACATCCGCCTGCATCGGTGACGGTGACTGTATAAGTACCGGCAGAAAGGCCAGTAGCCGTAGCCCCGGACTGCACAGGTATTGTATTCCAGTTATAAGTATACGGAGCGGTGCCGCCGCCAGCTGTCACAGTAGCAGAACCGGTTGCTCCGCCAAAGCAGTTTACATTGGTTTGAGCAGTTATAGAAGCAGCTAATGCAGCAGCTGGCTCGGTGATCGTAGCGGAAGCCGTCGTCGTACAGCCGCCTGCATCTGTGACGGTCACCGTATAAATGCCAGCGGCCAGGCCAGTAGCTGTAGCAGTTGATTGAACAGGTGTGGTATTCCAGCTGTAAATGTATGGAGCCGTACCGCCAGTGGCAGTTACTGTGGCACTTCCAGTTGCTCCGCCGAAGCAGTTCACATTCGTAGTGGCCGTGATGCCAGCAGCGAGAGCAGCGGCAGGTTCAGTGATCGTAGCCGAAGCGGTAGTCGTACAGCCACCTGCATCGGTGATGGTCACGGTGTAAGTGCCGGCGGCAAGGCCGGTAGCCGTTCCGGTTGTTTGAACAGGTGTGGTATTCCAGCTATAAGTAAAAGGAGCGGTGCCGCCGGTAGCGGTGACGGTAGCTGAACCAGTTATGCCGCCGAAGCAGTTTACATTCGTAGTGGCCGTGATGCCAGCAGAGAGAGCAGCGGCAGGTTCAGTGATCGTAGCCGTAGCGGTAGTCGTACAGCCACCTGCATCGGTGATGGTCACGGTGTAAGTGCCGGCGGCAAGATTCGTAGCGGTAGCCCCAGTTTGTACTGGTATTGTGTTCCAACTGTAGGTGTACGGAACGGTGCCGCCGGTAGCGGTGACAGTAGCTGAACCAGTTGTTCCGCCGAAGCAGTTTATGTTGGTAGTAGCTGTAATGCTGGCAGCCAAGGTAGCAGGTTGGGTGATGGTCACGGGGACAGAGATCGAGCAACCGTTGGCATCCGTGACAGTGAAGGTGTAGGCGCCGGCTGTAAGACCTGTTTGTGCGGGTGTGATGGTGTATGGTCCTACCCCACCAGCAGGTGTGATCACTACAGAACCTGTAGCCCCGCCATTGCAGGCAACATTGGTTACTGCCGTGGTAGCGGTGATCGGCGTAGGTTCGGTGATCGTCACCGGTACCGTGATAGAACAGCCGCTAGCATCCGTGACGGTAAACGTATAGGAGCCGGCAGCCAGGTTCGTCTGGGCCGGGGTAATCGTATAAGGTGCTGTGCCACCGGTCGGGGTAATGATGACTGATCCTGTAGCCCCACCATTACAAGCAACATTGGTTACTGCTGTAGTGGCTGTGATCGGAGTGGGTTCAGTAATAGTGACCGGCACTGTGATGGAACAGCCATTGGCATCCGTAACAATAAAGGTATAGGAGCCAGCGGTTAAACCCGTTTGGGCGGGGGTGATAGTGTATGGTCCTACCCCGCCAGCAGGAGTGATCACTACAGAACCTGTAGCGCCACCATTACAAGCAACATTGGTTACTGCTGTAGTGGCCGTGATCGGGGTGGGTTCGGTAATTGTGACCGGCACCGTGATCGAGCAACCGTTGGCGTCCGTGACCGTAAAGGTATAGCTGCCAGCGCTTAAGCCAGTCTGGGCGGGGGTGATGGTGTATGGTCCTACCCCACCTGCAGGAGTAATAACGACTGATCCCGTAGCCCCGCCATTACAAGCAACATTGGTTACTACGGTGGTAGCCGTGATGGGAGTGGGCTCCGTGATCGTAACCGGTACCGTGATCGAGCAGCCATTGGCATCCGTAACAGTAAAGGTGTAGCTGCCAGCGGTTAAGCCTGTCTGGGCTGGTGTGATGGTGTATGGTCCTACCCCACCAGCAGGTGTGATCACTACAGACCCTGTAGCCCCACCATTACAAGCAACATTGGTTACTGCTGTAGTGGCTGTGATCGGCGTAGGTTCAGTGATCGTCACCGGTACCGTAATGGAACAACCATTGGCGTCGGTGACGGTAAAGGTGTAGCTGCCGGCAGCCAGGTTGGTCTGGGCCGGAGTGATCGTATAAGGTGCAGTGCCGCCGGTCGGGGTGATCACTACCGATCCGGTAGCCCCACCATTACAAGCCACATTGGTTACTGCTGTGGTAGCCGTGATCGGCGTAGGTTCGGTGATCGTAACAGGTACGGTGATGGAACAGCCGTTGGCATCGGTAACAGTGAAGGTGTAGCTGCCGGCTGTGAGACCCGTTTGAGCAGGGGTGATGGTGTATGGTCCTACCCCGCCAGCAGGTGTGATCACTACAGACCCTGTAGCGCCACCATTACAAGCAACATTGGTCACTGCTGTAGTGGCTGTGATCGGCGTAGGTTCGGTGATCGTAACAGGTACGGTGATAGAACAACCGTTCGCATCCGTAACGGTAAAGGCATAAGAGCCAGCTGTTAAACCCGTTTGTGCTGGAGTGATGGTGTATGGTCCTACCCCACCTGCAGGCGTGATCACTACAGACCCGGTGGCCCCACCATTACAAGCAACGTTGGTTACTGCTGTGGTAGCCGTGATCGGCGTGGGTTCAGTGATGGTGACTGGTACCGTGATCGAGCAGCCGTTGGCGTCGGTGACGGTAAAGGTGTAGCTGCCGGCTGTAAGACCTGTTTGTGCGGGGGTGATGGTGTATGGTCCTACCCCACCTGCAGGCGTGATCACTACAGAACCTGTAGCGCCGCCATT
>NZ_JAUOTO010000018.1 GCF_030546645.1 Flavitalea plasmicola | reverse complement strand
AGGTTCGTCTGGGCCGGAGTGATCGTATAAGGTGCTGTGCCGCCAGTCGGAGTAATGACGACAGATCCCGTAGCCCCACCATTACAAGCAACGTTGGTTACTGCTGTAGTAGCCGTGATGGGTGTGGGTTCGGTGATAGTGACAGGTACCGTAATGGAACAACCGTTCGCATCCGTAACAGTAAAGGTATAGCTGCCAGCTGTTAACCCCGTTTGGGCAGGCGTGATAGTGTATGGTCCTACCCCGCCAGCAGGTGTGATCACTACAGAACCTGTAGCCCCACCATTACAAGCCACATTCGTCGCTGCTGTGGTCGCCGTGATCGGCGTAGGTTCAGTGATCGTCACCGGTACGGTGATGGAGCAGCCATTGGCATCCGTCACAGTGAAGGTATAGCTGCCGGCTGTTAAGCCAGTCTGGGCCGGAGTGATCGTATAAGGTGCAGTGCCGCCGGTTGGAGTGATCACTACAGAACCCGTAGCGCCACCATTACAAGCCACGTTGGTCACTACTGTAGTGGCTGTGATCGGCGTAGGTTCAGTGATCGTCACCGGTACGGTGATGGAACAGCCATTGGCGTCGGTGACGGTGAAGGTGTAGCTGCCAGCAGCCAGGTTCGTCTGGGCCGGGGTAATCGTATAAGGAGCAGTGCCGCCAGTCGGCGTGATCACTACAGAACCCGTAGCCCCACCATTACAAGCAACATTCGTCACTGCTGTGGTCGCCGTGATGGGTGTGGGTTCAGTGATCGTAACCGGTACCGTGATAGAACATCCGTTGGCGTCGGTGACGGTGAAGGTATAGCTGCCGGCAGCCAGGTTGGTCTGCGCAGGAGTGATCGTATAAGGAGCAGTGCCGCCTGTCGGCGTGATCACTACAGAACCCGTAGCGCCACCATTACAAGCAACATTGGTTACCGCTGTGGTAGCCGTGATCGGCGTGGGTTCAGTGATCGTAACCGGTACCGTGATAGAACAGCCGTTGGCATCCGTAACAGTGAAGGTATAGCTGCCAGCGGTTAAACCCGTTTGGGCAGGGGTGATAGTGTATGGTCCTACCCCACCTGCAGGTGTGATCACTACAGATCCGGTGGCCCCACCATTACAAGCAACGTTGGTGATGGCTGTCGTAGCCGTGATCGGCGTAGGTTCAGTGATCGTAACAGGTACGGTGATGGAACAGCCGTTGGCATCCGTAACAGTGAAGGTGTAGCTGCCGGCTGTGAGACCAGTTTGCGCAGGGGTGATGGTGTATGGTCCTACCCCACCTGCAGGCGTGATCACTACCGATCCCGTAGCCCCACCATTACAAGCAACATTGGTTACCGCTGTGGTAGCCGTGATCGGAGTGGGTTCGGTGATCGTGACCGGTACGGTGATGGAGCAGCCATTGGCGTCGGTAACGGTAAAGGTGTAGCTGCCAGCAGCCAGGTTCGTCTGGGCCGGGGTAATCGTATAAGGTGCGGTGCCGCCTGTCGGAGTGATGACCACCGATCCCGTAGCCCCACCATTACAAGCCACATTGGTTACTGCTGTAGTGGCTGTGATCGGCGTGGGTTCGGTGATCGTAACAGGTACGGTGATGGAACAGCCGTTGGCATCCGTGACAGTGAAGGTATAGCTGCCGGCGGTTAAACCAGTTTGAGCAGGGGTGATGGTGTATGGCCCTACCCCACCTGCAGGCGTGATCACTACAGACCCGGTAGCCCCGCCATTACAAGCCACATTGGTCACTGCTGCGGTGGCCGTGATCGGCGTGGGTTCCGTGATGGTGACCGGTACCGTGATCGAACAACCGTTCGCATCCGTAACAGTAAACGTATAGGAGCCAGCTGTTAAACCCGTTTGTGCGGGGGTGATGGTGTATGGTCCTACCCCGCCAGCAGGTGTGATCACCACCGATCCTGTAGCCCCACCATTACAAGCCACATTGGTTACTGCTGTGGTGGCCGTGATCGGCGTAGGTTCGGTGATCGTAACCGGTACGGTGATCGAGCAGCCATTGGCGTCGGTGACGGTGAAGGTATAGCTGCCAGCAGCCAGATTGGTCTGTGCCGGGGTAATCGTGTAAGGAGCAGTGCCGCCAGTCGGGGTGATCACTACAGACCCAGTAGCCCCACCATTACAAGCAACATTGGTTACTGCTGTAGTGGCTGTGATCGGCGTGGGTTCGGTGATCGTCACCGGTACGGTAATGGAGCAGCCATTGGCGTCCGTAACAGTGAAGGTGTAGCTGCCGGCAGCCAGGTTGGTTTGTGCCGGAGTGATCGTATAAGGAGCTGTGCCGCCGGTCGGGGTGATCACTACCGATCCAGTAGCTCCGCCATTACAAGCAACATTGGTTACTGCTGTAGTGGCCGTGATCGGAGTGGGTTCGGTGATCGTAACCGGTACGGTAATGGAACAGCCATTGGCATCCGTGATCGTGAAGGTATAGCTGCCGGCGGTTAAACCCGTTTGTGCAGGAGTGATGGTGTATGGTCCTACCCCGCCAGCAGGTGTGATCACTACAGACCCGGTAGCGCCGCCATTACAAGCAACATTGGTTACTGCCGTGGTAGCCGTGATCGGCGTGGGTTCGGTGATCGTAACCGGCACCGTGATGGAGCAACCATTGGCGTCGGTGACGGTGAAGGTGTAGCTGCCAGCAGCCAAGTTCGTCTGGGCCGGGGTAATCGTATAAGGTGCGGTGCCGCCGGTTGGGGTAATCACTACAGAACCTGTAGCCCCACCATTACAAGCAACATTGGTTACCGCTGTAGTAGCCGTGATTGGCGTGGGTTCAGTAATCGTAACCGGTACCGTGATAGAGCAGCCGTTCGCATCCGTTACAGTAAACGTATAGGAGCCGGCTGTTAAACCCGTTTGTGCAGGGGTGATGGTGTATGGTCCTACTCCACCAGCAGGTGTTATAACCACCGATCCCGTAGCGCCACCATTACAAGCGACATTCGTCACTGCTGTGGTCGCCGTGATGGGCGTGGGTTCGGTAATAGTGACCGGTACGGTGATCGAGCAGCCGTTGGCGTCGGTGACGGTGAAGGTATAAGAGCCAGCTGTTAAACCTGTTTGTGCAGGAGTGATCGTATAAGGAGCAGTGCCGCCTGTCGGAGTGATCACCACTGACCCCGTAGCCCCACCATTACAAGCCACATTGGTCACTGCCGTGGTAGCCGTGATCGGCGTGGGTTCAGTGATCGTCACCGGTACGGTAATGGAGCAGCCGTTGGCATCGGTGACCGTAAAGGTATAGCTGCCGGCGGCTAAACCCGTCTGGGCCGGAGTGATCGTATAAGGTGCTGTGCCGCCAGTCGGAGTAATGACGACAGATCCCGTAGCCCCGCCATTACAAGCCACATTCGTTACTGCTGTGGTCGCCGTGATCGGCGTAGGTTCGGTGATCGTAACCGGTACGGTGATAGAACAGCCGTTCGCATCGGTGACGGTAAAGGTATAGCTGCCGGCGGTGAGACCCGTTTGGGCGGGGGTGATAGTGTATGGTCCTACCCCACCTGCAGGCGTGATTACTACAGACCCGGTAGCGCCGCCATTACAAGCAACATTGGTTACTGCCGTGGTAGCCGTGATCGGCGTGGGCTCGGTGATCGTAACAGGTACGGTGATGGAACAGCCGTTGGCATCGGTGACAGTGAAGGTATAGGGACCAGCTGTTAAGCCCGTTTGGGCAGGCGTGATGGTGTATGGTCCTACTCCACCAGCAGGTGTTATAACCACCGATCCCGTAGCGCCACCATTACAAGCGACATTCGTCACTGCTGTGGTCGCCGTGATGGGCGTGGGTTCCGTAATAGTAACCGGTACGGTGATGGAGCAGCCGTTGGCGTCGGTGACGGTGAAGGTATAACTGCCGGCAGCCAGGTTGGTCTGCGCCGGGGTGATCGTATAAGGAGCAGTGCCGCCGGTTGGAGTGATCACCACTGATCCTGTAGCCCCACCATTACAAGCAACATTGGTTACTGCTGTAGTAGCCGTGATGGGCGTGGGTTCGGTGATCGTAACCGGCACTGTGATGGAACAGCCGTTGGCATCCGTAACAGTGAAGGTGTAGCTGCCGGCTGTGAGACCCGTTTGGGCAGGAGTGATGGTGTATGGTCCTACCCCACCTGCAGGTGTGATCACTACAGACCCGGTAGCCCCGCCATTACAAGCAACATTGGTTACTGCCGTGGTAGCGGTGATCGGGGTGGGTTCGGTGATCGTAACCGGTACGGTAATGGAACAGCCATTGGCATCCGTGATCGTGAAGGTATAGCTGCCGGCGGTTAAACCCGTTTGAGCGGGTGTGATGGTGTATGGTCCTACCCCACCAGCAGGTGTGATCACTACAGACCCTGTAGCCCCACCATTACAAGCAACATTGGTTACTATGGTGGTAGCCGTGATCGGCGTGGGTTCGGTGATCGTAACCGGTACGGCGATAGAACAACCATTAGCATCCGTCACAGTGAAGGTATAACTGCCGGCTGTGAGACCTGTTTGTGCAGGCGTAATCGTATAAGGGGCAGTGCCGCCGGTCGGAGTGATCACCACTGACCCGGTAGCCCCACCATTACAAGCAACGTTGGTTACTGCTGTAGTAGCCGTGATGGGCGTAGGTTCAGTGATCGTAACCGGCACTGTGATGGAGCAGCCGTTGGCATCGGTGACGGTGAAGGTGTAGCTGCCGGCAGCCAGGTTCGTCTGGGCCGGAGTGATCGTATAAGGAGCAGTACCGCCAGTTGGGGTGATCACTACCGATCCGGTAGCGCTACCGTTACAAGCCACATTGGTTACTGCGGTGGTGGCCGTGATCGGCGTGGGTTCAGTGATCGTCACCGGTACCGTGATGGAACAACCGTTCGCATCCGTTACAGTGAAGGTGTAGCTGCCAGCAGCCAGGTTCGTCTGGGCCGGGGTGATCGTATAAGGTGCAGTACCGCCAGTTGGAGTAATGACGACAGATCCTGTAGCCCCACCATTACAAGCCACATTCGTTACTGCTGTGATAGCCGTGATCGGGGTGGGTTCGGTAATTGTGACCGGCACGGTGATCGAGCAGCCGTTGGCATCGGTGACAGTGAAGGTATAGCTGCCGGCGGTGAGACCAGTTTGCGCAGGCGTAATCGTATAAGGTGCAGTGCCGCCAGTTGGGGTAATGACGACTGATCCGGTAGCCCCACCATTACAGGCTACATTGGTTACTGCTGTAGTAGCTGTGATGGGCGTGGGTTCGGTGATCGTAACAGGCACGGTGATGGAACAGCCATTGGCATCCGTAACAGTGAAGGTATAGCTGCCCGCAGCCAGGTTCGTCTGGGCCGGAGTAATCGTATAAGGAGCAGTGCCGCCAGTCGGGGTAATGATGACTGAACCTGTAGCCCCGCCATTACAAGCAACATTGGTTACTGCCGTGGTAGCCGTGATGGGCGTAGGTTCAGTAATAGTAACCGGTACCGTGATCGAGCAGCCATTGGCATCCGTTACAGTGAAGGTGTAGCTGCCAGCGGTTAAGCCAGTCTGGGCGGGGGTGATGGTGTATGGTCCTACCCCGCCTGCAGGGGTAATCACTACAGACCCTGTAGCCCCACCATTACAAGCAACGTTGGTGATGGCAGTCGTAGCCGTGATCGGAGTGGGTTCGGTAATCGTCACCGGTACGGTGATCGAGCAGCCATTGGCATCCGTGACCGTAAAGGTATAGCTGCCAGCAGCCAGGTTGGTCTGTGCCGGGGTAATCGTATAAGGAGCAGTACCGCCAGTTGGGGTAATCACTACCGATCCCGTAGCGCCACCATTACAAGCAACATTGGTTACAACTGTGGTGGCTGTGATCGGCGTAGGTTCAGTGATCGTAACAGGAACAGTGATGGAACAGCCGTTGGCGTCGGTGACGGTAAAGGTATAGCTGCCAGCAGCCAGGTTCGTCTGTGCCGGAGTAATCGTATAAGGTGCAGTGCCGCCGGTCGGGGTGATCACTACAGATCCTGTAGCCCCACCATTACAAGCTACATTGGTTACTGCTGTGGTGGCCGTGATCGGCGTAGGTTCGGTGACTGTGACGGGTACCGTAATGGAACAACCATTCGCATCCGTAACAGTGAAGGTATAGCTGCCAGCGGTTAAACCCGTTTGTGCGGGGGTGATGGTGTATGGTCCTACCCCTCCTGCAGGTGTGATCACTACAGACCCGGTAGCCCCACCATTACAGGCAACATTGGTTACTGCTGTGGTAGCCGTGATCGGGGTTGGTTCAGTGATCGTAACCGGTACGGTGATAGAGCAGCCATTGGCATCCGTCACAGTGAAGGTATAGCTGCCAGCAGCCAGGTTCGTCTGGGTCGGGGTAATCGTATAAGGTGCAGTGCCGCCAGTCGGGGTGATCACTACAGAACCTGTAGCCCCACCATTACAAGCCACATTGGTCACTGCCGTGGTAGCCGTGATGGGTGTGGGTTCCGTGATCGTGACAGGTACAGTGATCGAGCAGCCGTTGGCATCCGTAACAGTGAAGGTGTAGGAGCCGGCTGTGAGACCTGTTTGAGCAGGCGTAATCGTATAAGGAGCAGTGCCGCCAGTCGGGGTGATTACCACCGATCCTGTAGCCCCACCATTACAAGCAACGTTGGTTACTGCTGAAGTGGCCGTGATCGGCGTAGGTTCGGTGATCGTGACAGGCACCGTGATCGTGCAACCATTGGCATCGGTGATGGTGAAGGTATAGCTGCCGGCAGCCAGGTTCGTCTGGGCCGGAGTGATCGTATAAGGTGCAGTGCCGCCAGTTGGGGTGATCACTACAGAACCTGTAGCCCCACCATTACAAGCAACATTGGTTACTGCTGTAGTGGCTGTGATCGGCGTAGGTTCCGTGATCGTCACCGGCACCGTGATAGAACAACCGTTCGCATCCGTAACAGTGAAGGTATAGCTGCCGGCAGCCAGGTTCGTCTGGGCCGGGGTAATCGTATAAGGTGCGGTGCCGCCGGTCGGATTGATCACTACAGAACCCGTAGCGCCACCATTACAAGCAACATTCGTCACTGCTGTGGTGGCCGTGATGGGCGTAGGTTCGGTAATCGTAACCGGTACGGTGATGGAACAACCGTTCGCATCCGTGACAGTGAAGGTATAGGAGCCGGCGGTGAGACCAGTTTGTGCCGGAGTGATCGTATAAGGTGCAGTGCCGCCGGTCGGGGTGATTACTACCGATCCGGTAGCTCCGCCATTACAAGCAACATTGGTCACTGCCGTGGTAGCGGTGATCGGCGTGGGTTCAGTGATAGTGACGGGTACCGTGATGGAACAGCCATTGGCATCCGTAACAGTAAAGGTGTAGCTGCCGGCAGCCAGGTTCGTCTGTGCCGGGGTGATCGTATAAGGAGCAGTGCCGCCGGTCGGGGTAATGACGACAGACCCCGTAGTACCACCATTACAAGCCACATTGGTTACTGCCGTGGTAGCCGTGATCGGCGTGGGTTCGGTAATCGTAACTGGCACGATGATGGAACAACCGTTCGCATCCGTAACAGTGAAGGTGTAGCTACCAGCGGTTAAGCCCGTTTGTGTCGGAGTAATCGTATAAGGTGCAGTGCCGCCTGTCGGAGTGATCACCACTGACCCCGTAGCCCCACCATTACAAGCAACATTGGTTACTGCTGCAGTGGCCGTGATCGGGGTGGGTTCAGTGATCGTGACCGGTACCGTAATGGAGCAGCCATTAGCATCCGTAACAGTGAAGGTGTAGCTGCCAGCGGTTAAGCCAGTCTGGGCGGGGGTGATGGTGTATGGTCCTACCCCGCCAGCAGGTGTGATCACTACAGAACCTGTAGCCCCACCATTACAAGCAACGTTGGTGATGGCAGTCGTAGCCGTGATCGGCGTAGGTTCGGTAATCGTCACCGGTACGGTGATCGAGCAGCCATTGGCATCCGTGACAGTGAAGGTATAGGAGCCGGCGGTTAAACCCGTCTGTGCCGGAGTGATCGTATAGGGTGCGGTGCCGCCAGTTGGGGTAATGATAACTGATCCCGAAGCCCCGCCATTACAAGCAACGTTGGTCACTGCTGTAGTGGCCGTGATCGGCGTGGGTTCGGTGATCGTAACCGGTACGGTGATCGAGCAGCCATTGGCGTCCGTAACAGTGAAGGTATAGGAGCCAGCTGTTAAACCTATTTGTGCCGGGGTGATCGTATAAGGAGCAGTGCCGCCTGTCGGAGTGATCACCACTGATCCTGTAGCCCCACCATTACAAGCAACATTGGTTACTGCTGTAGTAGCCGTGATGGGCGTGGGTTCGGTGATCGTAACCGGCACTGTGATGGAACAGCCGTTGGCATCCGTAACAGTGAAGGTGTAGCTGCCGGCGGTGAGACCCGTTTGGGCAGGAGTGATGGTGTATGGTCCTACCCCACCTGCAGGTGTGATCACCACCGATCCGGTAGCGCCACCATTGCAGGCCACATTGGTTACTACTGTGGTAGCGGTGATCGGGGTGGGTTCGGTAATAGTGACCGGTACCGTAATGGAGCAGCCATTAGCGTCGGTGACGGTAAAGGTATAAGAGCCAGCTGTTAAACCTGTTTGCGCCGGAGTGATCGTATAAGGGGCAGTGCCGCCGGTTGGAGTGATCACCACTGATCCGGTAGCACCACCATTACAAGCCACATTGGTCACTGCTGTGGTGGCCGTGATCGGCGTGGGTTCGGTAATCGTAACCGGTACGGTGATGGAGCAGCCGTTGGCATCCGTAACAGTGAAGGTGTAGGAGCCGGCTGTGAGACCTGTTTGCGCGGGTGTGATGGTGTATGGTCCTACCCCGCCAGCAGGAGAAATAACGACTGATCCCGTAGCGCCACCATTACAAGCAACATTGGTTACTGCTGTGGTGGCTGTGATCGGCGTGGGTTCCGTGATCGTAACCGGTACCGTGATCGAGCAGCCGTTGGCATCCGTAACAGTAAACGTATAGCTGCCCGCAGCCAGGTTCGTCTGGGCCGGGGTGATCGTATAAGGAGCAGTGCCGCCGGTCGGGGTGATCACTACAGAACCTGTAGCTCCGCCATTACAAGCAACATTGGTCACTGCCGTGGTGGCGGTGATCGGGGTAGGTTCAGTGATCGTGACGGGTACCATGATGGAGCAACCATTGGCATCCGTAACAGTGAAGGTATAGCTGCCAGCAGCCAGATTGGTTTGGGCCGGGGTAATCGTATAAGGAGCAGTGCCGCCGGTCGGGGTGATCACCACAGAACCTGTAGCCCCACCATTACAAGCAACGTTGGTTACTGCTGTCGTAGCCGTGATGGGTGTAGGTTCGGTGATCGTAACCGGTACGGTGATCGAGCAGCCATTGGCATCCGTAACAGTAAAGGTATAGTTGCCGGCAGCCAGGTTGGTTTGTGCCGGAGTGATCGTATAAGGTGCTGTGCCACCGGTCGGCGTAATAACGACCGATCCCGTAGCCCCACCATTACAAGCCACATTGGTTACTGCTGTAGTGGCCGTGATCGGCGTGGGTTCGGAGATCGTCACCGGCACCGTAATGGAGCAACCATTGGCATCCGTAACAGTGAAGGTGTAGCTGCCGGCTGTTAAACCCGTTTGGGCCGGGGTGATCGTATAAGGGGCAGTGCCGCCAGTTGGAGTGATGACCACAGATCCTGTAGCCCCGCCATTACAAGCCACATTGGTTACTGCCGTGGTAGCCGCGATGGGCGTAGGTTCAGTAATAGTAACCGGTACCGTGATAGAACATCCGTTGGCGTCGGTGACGGTGAAGGTATAGCTGCCAGCAGCCAGGTTCGTCTGTGCCGGAGTGATCGTATAAGGGGCAGTGCCGCCTGTCGGCGTGATGACCACCGATCCCGTAGCGCCACCATTACAAGCCACATTGGTCACTGCTGTGGTGGCCGTGATCGGCGTAGGTTCAGTGATAGTGACGGGTACCGTGATGGAACAACCGTTGGCATCCGTAACAGTAAACGTATAGGAGCCGGCTGTTAAACCAGTTTGAGCGGGGGTGATGGTGTATGGTCCTACCCCGCCAGCAGGAGTAATAACGACAGATCCAGTAGCGCCGCCATTACAAGCCACATTGGTTACTGCCGTGGTAGCGGTGATCGGCGTGGGTTCGGAGATCGTAACAGGCACCGTAATGGAGCAACCATTGGCATCCGTAACAGTGAAGGTGTAGCTGCCGGCTGTTAAACCCGTTTGGGCCGGGGTGATCGTATAAGGGGCAGTGCCGCCAGTTGGAGTGATGACCACAGATCCTGTAGCCCCGCCATTACAAGCCACATTGGTCACTGCTGTAGTAGCCGTGATGGGCGTGGGTTCGGTGATAGTGACGGGTACCGTAATGGAACAACCGTTCGCATCCGTCACAGTGAAGGTATAGCTGCCTGCGGTTAAGCCAGTCTGGGCGGGTGTGATGGTGTATGGTCCTACCCCGCCAGCAGGAGTAATAACGACCGATCCCGTAGCCCCGCCATTACAAGCCACATTGGTTACTGCAGTGGTGGCCGTGATCGGCGTGGGTTCGGTAATTGTGACGGGCACCGTGATAGAGCAACCATTCGCATCCGTAACAGTGAAGGTATAGCTGCCTGCGGTTAAACCCGTTTGGGCAGGCGTGATGGTGTATGGTCCTACCCCACCAGCAGGTGTGATCACTACAGATCCGGTGGCCCCACCATTACAAGCCACATTGGTTATTGCTGTAGTGGCTGTGATCGGCGTAGGTTCAGTGATCGTAACAGGTACGGT
>NZ_JAUOTO010000017.1 GCF_030546645.1 Flavitalea plasmicola | reverse complement strand
AATCCGGTCCCTTTTGAAAATGAAAAACTACTAAACTACCTTTAGAAAACTGTCCAGGTTATATGGGGTCGATACAATTTCTCCTGAAAAAGGAAGAGTTTAAGAGCGTTTGGCTGACTTTGCGAGCGTTTCGCTGCTATAATCTCCCCCTCACAACCTGAAGATCACCCCAAAATCCATCGTAGTCCCAGATTCGTAACAAGATTTTGGCTAGTAAAGGCTAAGGAAAGCCGAAGAAGACAAAACAAAACCCCTGAAAATCAGGGGTCTCAAAAATATCGTGCACCAACCGCGGGCAAAATCCCCGCCGGTCACTTCCCAATACAAAAAGTAAAAAGTATTGTTTGTCAATAAGTTAAATGACCCGAGGTACAAAGGAGGTACAACTATTTTAAAACACCTCCTTACTAACTGATTTTCAATGCTGTTCGAATTTGTAAAGATTCGAAAAAAACTTCACTTTTCTTAATTGACAAACATCTAAACTATCGGTATTCACCTTCTTCTAACCAAGAGAATGCTATATTTTCAGTGCCAAGTCCGTAATCAGTTTTCATCTTCCATTTATAATGGCGTTAAGAGTTTGAGGATGCTTGGGAAGAGAAATAGCAGGAAGAACTCTGGCTTAAGTTTCGCCTCTTAAGCTCGCGGTCGATGGCTTCGCCAGGATGTATTCCATAACGTATTATGCCACATCCGACAGTGTTAGAAAAAACGTGGTTTCTTTTCCTGGTTCGGTTGGTAAATTAACCTGGCATTGGATCGATTTGGAAAGATCGCGAATGATGTGTAACCTGAAACCGTCCAGAGCGTTAGTAAAAGTCGGCTATTCCAACCTTAGGGGGAGGGTTCCTTTCGCGTCCGGATTTCCGCCGATAGGCGGGTCAGTTTGGGTCGTAAATCGATCAGTTCATCCAAGCGTCCTACTTTATCGAGGTGTTTATGAATGGGAATATGGACATGCGGGCGCCGCCAATTTCCGGTGTTGAGTCCGCGGTCGATCGTGCCATCCAAAAACAGGGCATGTTGCAAGCCGGCAACCAATGGATCACCTGTGTACCATCGCTCAGCTGCATTACCTTTATCAAAACGAGCGATGGGTAATGAGCCGGTCAGGTTAAAGTCTGTTGCATCCGGCTGAAAAAGGATATACCCCGCCTGGCACCGATCTATAAAATGCCCGTGAGTATCGCCGAATGCCTCGCCCTGGGTCACTTGTCCCCTCTCCCATGTTGAGATCATGTTGAAGAACGGCCGATACGCAGCAAATTGATCGTTTTGAAAGATTCCTTCGCGTTGGAGCGTATGAAGCACGGTACCATGTCCTATGTAATAATACTCCCAACTTTGCTTCTCCGGTCCTTCGTAACCGCAAATAAAGATGACGAGATCACCTGGCTGCAACTGTTGCCGCACCTCCCACCGGCAGACGCCCCAGGAAGCCAGGCGCGGATCCCCGAGTCGGTGCGTCGCTTGAAAAAACGAGGGATCGTCTCCCCAATCGTACCGGCAATCTGGCTGAAAATAACGATCTAAAAACACTTGTAGGTCCGGGTGAGTGGCAGCGCCCCGCTGGGCTTTGCGCAAATCCCGCGGCGCAATGATCGGATGGCGATATACGCATAGAAAGGCTTTCATTATCTACAGGATACACATTTTTCCGATACTTTGCAATAGCTTTGCTGTCTTCCAACTACTCACGGAAAAAGAAATCGTATGCAATTTTTGAAGAAGAAGTGGAGCGGAATGGCCTTATCCATCCCCTCCACTCTCTAGCCGGAAGGATAAGTGCAGGAAGGGAAGAGACATTTATAAAACAGAAGTTATGGCCCGTCTAATAAGACAAAGGGATTAATATTGAAACAGAAAAGGATGATTGTGGGAGTAAGCGGCGGCAAGTAAATAGAGAGACCCTACCCAAATTAAATTCCGTGTTTTTACGGTTTCTGCGTATCCCAAATTGTCCTATTTTTCCGGCGTTTTCAATCCCCTAATACCTTTATTGATCAATATTATGGCAATCGTTCCTCTGGCGGAATTACAGCAACGCATCCAAACACTGGACGTGATCGACAATGCACTTGACAAGGCGGCTGTGTGGCAAAAATATCTCGCGGAAAACGGCAAACTGACCTTCGACGGCAACACACCGCTGTTCGCCTTTCATCCTAAGAGTCCTATGCCGGTAAAGGGTCAACGGCTGTTTCGGGTTACCGGGGACTGGGCCATCCCTTATGAACACCTGGCCTCCACGTATCAGCATCCACCGGAAGCCATTGCTTCCCGTCAGCGGTGTAACCTTCCCAAACATCCCGCATTTTACTGCGGTGACGTCTGGTCGATCAGCTTTTTTGAAGTCCTCCAGGATAAGGACCACCTTTTCGACACGACCTATTATTTTTCGCACTGGGAAGTCCAATTGGACCGGACCTGGAGGGCGCTTTCCTTTCTTTTTAGCGGTCTACCTCCCGAAAATCCAATGTATGGCTATGTCCAGCAGAATACGACCGTTGTGATCAACTATTTTAAGCAGTTCCTTCCCGCAGCGGAAGTCAAGCACTATTTGGATTTCTACCACAGCGAATTTACAAAGACCGGCAGCCACACGTTTTCCTCGCTTGTTTCGCATCAGTTCTTGTATAACGATGATCCACAATCAGGGGATTTTGTCTTTTACCCCAGCGTGCAGGCCGAGCATTTAGGCAACAACTTTGCATTCAATCCAAAATTGATCGCTGCCGGAGAAATTGCCCTCGTCAAAGTATACAAAATAAAAATCCATGAATTGAAGAAGACGTCGGATGTCGCGTTTACCTGGCGATATGAGCTCCTTAACATAGGGGATGCCAATGTGGACAATGTGATTTGGCGTGGGCCTACTGACGCGGACATTCAGGAATTTGAGCATCATTTCCCGGCATCAAAGACTTAGCGCATCGGTGCTCTTCGGAACAACGAGAAACTAAACGTATATTCAATAAGGTAATTAACGAACAAGAATATGATAGCTTTTGCGCCCTAATCATATATTATGCTCAACGACTCATTTCCCTTTGCCGATTATGTCCGAGACCTTTACCAACAACTCAAGGTCCTGAAAAAACTGTCCTTACCAACCCCTATTCAATGGACCATCGATTGGGATGCGGTCAGGCACCTGGCCGGCGCCAAAGGGCAGCGTAACCGTGCTCACGCGCATGATTTCTTTGAAGAAGTGAGGAAAAAGAAAGCTCATCCGGCAGTTTATTTTTTCACTATCCAGCGTGCCGACAGGGAGGCTATTTTTAAGGCGTTTGTCCATGCTAAGGAAGCATCAGCAAATTTGCGGATCCACCATGGCGTCAAGCACCCGGATTTTCGCAACATCAGCCATGTTCCTGCCAGCTGTGGTAAGAGCTCTTGTTTGTACGTCGGCAGTGTCAAAAAGAATCTTGCCACAAGGATCCGGCAACATCTTGGGCTTACCAATAGCGGGCGGACCAGGGCTATGTACCTATACCCACTTTTGCAGGATTTGCCAAAGCTGCCTGTAATTACGGTGACCGTTTATTTTTTTGAACAGCGTTATGTGCATTTAACCGAGCATATGGAGTATGTATTCCAAAAAGACCTGAAACCCCTGCTAGGCAAGCGCTCTGTCATTGACATACTACCCGTGGTTGGTGATTGATATTGTCCATGGCAGGATCAGCGCCATCTTAACTCGGCAAAAAGACTTTCCGAAGGATATCTATCAGCTCAGGTAGTTCGATGACCGGTAAGCCCGCCGATTTTAATACATCCTTGGTTACGGGTTTTTCTTCTTCGACTCTGGCAATAAACTGCTCCATATCGGCTCGCATTGTCCCCTCCAACTTCGCTTCGGTCCCAGGTGTTATGATAGCGGTCAATCGAAAGACATCGGAACGGTGCTTAGTGACGCTCTTGCTGTCAATGTTCTCTCCCTTTGCTTTTCGATCTGATAGATCCAGATAAGCCTTTGCCTTAAGGCAGATGAGTGCGGCATCCGAGGCCACCGGCAAGCCGTTCAGTACCATAGTCTGCTGCATGGTAAAATTATAATATGCCTCATCCATCAGAATAGCAGAAAGGCTTGAAAGATCATCGTCCGCCGGTATGGGCGTTAAGGTCATGCCCTCTTTTTCCGTAATAATGTCAGGCTTCCGCGAAAACAGTTCCAGCATCGACGGAAAGGCAGCCGATTTTGGCTTGCTAAATCTGTAGTATTGCTTTTGTCCATCGCTTTTCTCTTTATTCTCATACCCTCCTTCTTGGATGAACTGCCAGAACCGTTCAATGAATTCGCGGCTGAGGGCTTCGGCTACCAGGATGATGTCCAGGTCTTTGGTTGCTCGGAACGACAATCCTCTTTCCTCAAATTGCTGATCGCAAGCAGCCCCTCCGATGAGCAGATAGGCTCTTTCCAATCCTTTAAAATACTCCCTGAAAATAGCTAGTCCTATCACCATGTATACTTATTTATGAGTTCCTCCTTCGCCAGCAGCGTACGCTCGTCCTGGTTATAAGAAGAGATGCTAAGGTACAACGAAAGCGGGTCGACGGAATCGCCTTGGGATAAAATGCCCGGATCGTAGTTCCAAATCTCTATTTCTATATTACCACCGCCGAAATATTCAATCTCAAAAGGTTGTAATTTCTTTTCAAAGGCCTTGCGCTGTACCTCGTATAGTGCATAGCTGGATTGCGCTGGTAACGCCAGTTCAGTATAATTGCTCAAGGCAGTGATGCCCGCCTTTTTGAGCATCACATCTTTCGGCAATTGATTGATCGCATATGATATCTTAACAGGCGAGGCGAGGTAGGTCAAAGCCTTATCCCAAAGCTCTCGTCCGGATGCAGCAAAGCGGATGAACTTCTCCCCTTTGCCTTCCTTTCGGGCCAATTGATAGGCTTCGAGTTCTTCAGCAGCCCGCCTTACCGTCATGGCGGAATAACCTATTTTTTGGGCAATGGTCTGATAATTATCGCTATCTAAACGCTCCTTCCCCAGGTGATACAGCAACAATACCTGGCTTGCGGGTCGAAGTTTTTCCAATTTCGGCAACCGGAACTTTTCTTCTGGATCAGTCAGACTGATGACAAGAAAGGGAATATGCAATTGTTTACCGGGAACCAGGAATGCTATTTTTTGCTGGATCAGCCGGGTTCGATGATGAGCCTCTAGGCGCTCCAGGACAAAGACGACCGGATATCCCAATACATTCGCAACAGCTGCAGCATCCTTTTTCAATCTACCCGGCGTAAGGACATCAGGCTCAGTGGCAAAGGCAAAAGTGAGGGTTTGGCCCTGAATCGTACCATAAAAAAAACGATAAGATCGGTCCAGGTAAACCGGCAACAGCCGTGCCTTTTTGCTCTGCTCAGCCGAATTCATTTGAACAGCCGCCCCCAATGTCCGTTCAAGATATTCAAGCACTGATTTTTGTAGGTTCTCTATTTCGAGTTTGACGGTCATGACACTAACATGCTCTTTTTACAAAGATACGAGTTAGCATTGAATTTTACTAATATTTTTATTATTTTTATTTTAATTTAATTATTAATAATCATTAAATTAAACCATTTTTTATTTAACTAACATAACCATGTTAGTTTGACAAAACACTATGTTAGTTAAAATTTTCTCCGGAAATATATGGTTTCTTGGCTCAACGGATCGATTGCCAAAGTCAGCAATAATGAATCTATATTCCAATATGACATTGATTAATGGATAAAGGCTTCCTTTCCCATAATAGCCTTTACCTACTCAAGACCGTTGAAGCAGATTATTTCTTCTTTTTCAGATACATTACCTCTCTCAAATACTCTTCTGATAACCGCTTTAGCATGTTTGTTCCAGTCGATGGGATTTATATTTGTATCTAAAAGAGGGTTTTCCGCAAAACGGAAAGATAAGAGCCGTTACTAACATAACAGATGATGCCTTTGTCTTTTATTCATCGCCCAAAGGCATACCGGTGGGCTTGCTGCTATTTTGCCAAAATGAAATCCCTCAATGTAGTCAGCAACTCGCCCTTACTCAACCCTGAACAGGCTAAATTCACTATCCATCTTTACCACACGTAAATCTTTCGGTTCCGAACTCGCAATCGTCAACAACTCAAACTGGTTTGGCTTAAAAGACGGTGACGTAATGAAAGAGCTCAATAAACGGGGACGAAACTGATTATACCTACCCTCTAAGCTTACTCGTCGCTGGTTTTTATACATCGTTAAGAATTTTTCAGCTGTATCAAAACTCAAACTATTAGAGTTGAGCAGTTCAGGTTCAAAAAATTCGATTACGGCGCCTTCTATGTCTGCGTACATGCTTAAAAAGTCCGGCTTCCCAGCCTTTTTCAAATAATAATTACTATTGGAAATACCCCGGAAGATGGAGATATCCCCCAGCTCCTCTCGAAGATCATCCATATGCGCTATGTGATCTGCCCAGTCAGTCAGCGCTTTATCAACAATCTCCTGCGTCTTTATTTGATACTTGGCCAGAAAATCGGCCGGAAATACCGGAGGTTCCATCAATTTTTCCTGAAGTTTGTCCCCATGGATCTCTAATGCCAATAACTTCTGCTGTGGTTCTCTGATCGCTTCCTTTAATGTCTCGTCAGCCGCCAGTAAGCTGAGTTTAAGGTTAAGCAAATGCTTATTCAGGTCAACAACAGACCGCGCATAAGATTTGATCGATTTCTCTATGCGTTTCAGCATGTTATGTTCTTCCCCCTGAAAATGGCTGCTAAACTCTTTCCGCCATTGTTCCAGTCTTTCTGCGGTAAAAAAGTTCAGCGCCAAAGGCTCGTGCAACTCCTCTCCTGTAATGTACGGGCCTCGGGCTTGGTGAGCCAGATGGAGTTCATCAAAATCATTGAGACCGCCCTCATCAGGTTCATCATCGAGTGGTTGTTGGTAGCGTTTATCTTCGTCTTGCTTTTCCATATCAATACGTTGATCTAAATAACTCTTTTTTGATGCCTATGCCAATAGCGGTCAGTTGTACCCAGCAATCAACTCGCACTAAGCGTATGTTGCCTATCGGCACCGGGCCAAAAGGTAACAACCAGTGTCGTCGGCCCCAGCCGCATACCCACGCCTGTAAATGACACCCCAGTTGCCGTACGCCACTCAAAGGTATACACAGTGCCCTGCTGGCCAATGGTCAACTGTTGCAACACCCCCAGATCGGTGGGTTCGTCGACCCATGCGCAATTATACGCACCCACCAACTGGGCTCTGGACTGCAAAGTATCATGCCGGTCATCGACTTTGCGGGCAATTTCCAGAAAAAGCCGCCGACCACCAGGAGCGCCGTCCCCTGCCTTATCTGAATGCGTCCATATGCCGTGCAGGTTTCCGTCTTCCAGGATCGTATACTGGATCATACCCCAGCGCTTTGGCTTGGGAGATAGCGATTTGCCCATTGTGCTTTCATTTTGATTGGTTAAGGCCCCTTGAAAATGGGGCTGACACCTAAGATACATCTTTAGCCCATAATAATCCATCCATCCGTTGATTCGATGAAATTGCACCATTTTACCTTTACTATGACCCTTTTCAACGCAGGAAAGGGTTGCAAAAAATTATTCCCATTTGTGCTATATTGTACTTTGATGAACCAAGTAATTGAAAATTGAAATTCTTATGACACTTTGCTTAGCATGGGGACGAAATGGTGAAATATCATTAGCCTCTGATTCCCGACTGACAGATCCACAAGGCAACGTTAGTACAGATATCGCCACCAAAATATTTACCATCGGGGTCAAAATCTTCGCTTCCAACCGTCGGCAAGTTCTTTTTAATCATTCATATGGCATGTGCTTCGCTGGCAGCTATGTCAATGGTAGCATCGTCGCCGATACTATGAGTGAGCTGCTTTCCAGTCTCGTGTTTACGGACAATGGTCCCGTCGATGCAGATACGATCGCACAAATCGCTTACGGAATTTATCAGGATGTCTGCAAGCATCTCATGGAGATCAACAGGCATAGGGGGCTATCCGACATCTGGTTGGCTGGTCATTGTCCACAAACCGGTAGAAACCGGTTGTTCAAATTCTCCTGGGAATTGAATGAACAAAAGGACGGTATTCACTTCCATTATGTAGAAGAAGATATAGGCAACCAGTTATTGTTTTTAGGTGACCAGGTAGCCATTGCCCGCGCCATGGAACTATCCCAACAAATAAAGTTTGAAAGGGGAATATTTACCAGCGGTTACACGGAATACCATCTATTGCAAAATATTATTGAGGATAATAAAATACCAACGGTCGGGGGGTCCATGCAAACCGGTCATATCCTCGGCAATTCCTTCAAACAGTTTGGCATGGTAGATTATGAACTTTGGGATATTCCGAACACCAATGCTAAATGGGTAAGGGATGTTGCTACCTTCCGTGGCATCCCACTTGCCCGGGGAATAGAATCCGTCAACGCCATCAGAGTCGATACAAGTATGATTTGTATGGCTCCCTTTACGGAAAAGAAGGCGGCGTTGGAACAAAAAGCACTCGCCCTGAATCAGCAAAAATAATAAGAAGCTGTACATGGCAGCGCCCAAAAAAGAAACGCTTTTCTATAAGCGAGAAAAAACAGGATGGAAATCAGTAGTGAAGGTCATATGGTCAGAGGCATGGTTTGGTTGGACCTTCGGCTAACATGGGTTCACCAGTTTCTATGGATGGGGATGGCACTAAGCTGGCTCGGATATATGAGATGTAAACATCGCCCGGCAGCCCATCGCTAATGGAAAACATCTCCAGCCCGTGAATACGACACCAACTCGTTCGACATAAATCGATTTTCTATTTTTATTTGTTACGGACAGAAAATCATGTAGCAATACATTGATCACCCCAACCGTTCACAAAAGGTCTACCAATTCCCATACTTTCTAACCAAATAATTCATCACGGCCTCCTTGTCAAACAACAATCTTCTCCCAATCTTCAGTTTTGGAAAATCTGGATCCTTGATTAGATTAAATATCATCTTTTCCGACATACTGGTAACAAAGGCCAGCATCTTAATATCTATGAATTCCTGCTCTCGGGGAGACATAGGGGGCTGAGACGCAGGCTGAAAAACACTCGCCCTGGCTACGACATTCCGGTCTGCAATTTTATTCATTCTTCATGGGATCATTTTACGTTTGAAGATACACCATTCACGGGTCATGGTCCCACTGGCCAGGAGAAAATAGGTTGTATGACCGGATTTTTGTCGTCGACGATCCCAAAAAAGGTGTTTTCACGGGGGCGGATATAGCCGGCAATTCGAAGCTTAAGCGTTCATTAAGCCTCTCTCCATGGCCCCTTTCAGCTCTACTTACCTGTCACGCAGCTACTGGCATGCTCCGGGTGTGCGTACAATTCTATCATTGTTCATGCGTCGCGAAGCGGAACATCTATGTTGGCACTGCTGCAGACACGCCGCGCAGGAACAAATCCTTTTACAACATCCGCTGGACCTCGTTGATTTTTTCCAGCATCACAGATCGAGCGCTACCGTTGATTATCAAAGTATCCTATAAACCCCCGGGACAGGCTTTGTGATGCATTTCAGCAATCACGAGTTTGGCCGTCCGCTGCTACAGTCCTTTGGGGAAGGGATTTTCCTACTAACCCTCCCTGTAAATACTTTTACAGTGGCACCTTGCTCGCCGACATTGAGTCTTTGCCTCTCCTAAATTTCGTGCTATCTTTTCTCTGTATGCTCGTATCAGTCTTAATTGCATTTGTAGGTTGTTTCATGCGTTGGTTGCCGTCAATAAAGTCTTTATAAAATCGGTAGCTAACTAAGATAAAAGTACAGACGGTTATTATAGCAACCAATCTCTTCCAGAAATTTTCACGCCATTTCCCCTTCCATTTAGCAATATATCCTTCATTTCTGAGATCGCTTATTGTATAAATTCCTTTGGGGGTTAATCGAATATATGTTTTTCCGTCGTACTCATATTTCTCTAGTTCATTAACACCTTGCCCCAATAGAAAGTTAATGACATTTTCGATCTCAAAATAATCGTCATCAATTGAGCTGTAGAAATCCTTATCATGCATCGCGTCCCAATCAAAAGATTTATTTCCCCGGAATTTTTCTAAAACCCCATCGCATATTTTTGCAGTTCGTTTTTTCTTCATTGGCGAGCATTCTTTTATTTGTCATTGTATGTACATTTGTCCAACATCCATCCCTTATGATTTGTTAGGACAGATTACAGGTATTCAGCGAAATCTACACAGCGTATCAGCTCCTCATGATCTTCTACGGATAATGATGCACTACTAAATCCGTTCCTCGCCAAATCGATAATAGAACTTTCATTTCTATGCAAAATCGCCTTTCGATAGGGTAACGACCGTAAAGATATTACTGCTGTATCAAATCGTCTACCGTTGTGTAATCCTCTAACCAATTCCGCTACAGCCAATGCCCCAGCAAATGCACCAACAAAAGAGGTCGATATAGCTTTTGCCGCTAATGTCTCCGCAATTACCCCGCATGGCCCGGCGTTCAAATAGGAGAATTGCTTCAGCACCTCTTCATTGATCACTTTATCAGGCCCTGCATTTCCCCAAAGATTCTCAGGGCTTTTATTTGATCCGGGAAAAGTATGCAATACAATATTATCGAACAGGGCAAGTGATCCTCCCAAGGATGCCTCGACTATAAAATCAAAGCTAGCCCTTTCCAATATTGAGCGAGCCGCTGCTGTGTCAAACCCGCACAGAGCCACTGATGGTTCCCCTACTTGGCATTTTGTATGTTCATCAAATGCACGCTCCGTGATAATTGTACTAAATCCTCTGTTGGAAAGAAACTGGGCGCATACTCTTGTCTTGTAATTTTCTTCTTGACCTTCTTCTATTAGCAGACCGGCACTCTTATTTGCGGCTACTACCTTATCACAATCCTGCAATAGAATATCAACTTCGGCAGGGTTTTCATAAGGTAGCAAACCAATATTCCATAAATATCCTTGCCCTAGATGGCCTAGTCCCAATAGCCAATATCTCTGGGGTAATATTGTGACCGCAGGTCCTACAGCCCTTTCATCTAACCACGGCAAGTCCGGTCTCCACAGGGAAATGCCGTTATCATAGTCATAGGCAGGCGCATGTATGCCGGTCACAACATGAAAAGCGATTGCGACTCCTAGTGCCCCCGCCGCGACTCCCCCTAATGGGCTGTTACCTCCCAAACTCAATTCATTTGCCTGGCCAGGCCTCAAGACGCCGGCCTGCCAATTGTTACACACGACCTGCAAGGCATAATCTTTTGCTGCAGGAGCTTTTCCAAAATATAATTGAAAGCCATCTACTCCGCTTAATCCAATAATTCTTCCCCCTAATTCTGTCACAATACACTGTAAGGATTTGCTTCCAGGCCAAGGCACCAAACATGATGTATCAAATGGCAATACTACGAATACACCACCTAAAAAAGCTCGTTTACCTGCATTTATTGCAGTCATCAGAGCTGCCTGGAGTGCCACTGAAGCAATTATATCAGGCCCACATACCAGATAAAGTCTCTGTCGGTTGAGAATGCCCAGTGCCTCTTCGTATGTACAGTGATTTTTCTCCATAATACTGATGGCTAGCCGATTCATATTATTTTCATTGATTTCTTTTTGCATAACGAATGATTTTAAAAATACCTGAATATCGAGTCCATGTCTTCCACTGGTAAGCTCCCAAATACTCATAAATACCTACTCCGCGGAGCGTTTTTTGATTTTTCATCGCGAAATGAGGTACAATGAGGGCCATATGTCCTGCTTGATGGATGATCGGGTGGTATGTATCCGATGAGCTTTGGCCCGTCCATCCGGACGGATGCGTATGTACATCCGCTACTACTTGCAATCCTTCTGCTTGACAAATCTTCCATAGTGGAATAAATCCGCTAGTGTCAAATCGAACGATACCTGTGTCAAAGGCATGAGGATCCAGATCATCGTAGCAAATGAAACGAACGATCTCATTTTCCTGACCTTTTGCCAATAATAGCGCCCCACTTTCTCTTTTGCCGTGTCCACGGCCTCGTAACTCTGCTATAAGTTGTTCCCATAACGGGTATTTTATTTTTAGTTTAGCCTTGCGCATAGTCAGCTGAGTTCAGGTTGCGATGGATGAAATGGAGATACTTTTCAATTTTATCAGTGGACCGCCACCACAAATCGGGGTATTCTTTTTCCCAATTTGCATGTCCTGCAATCGCTAATCGGTCACAAGGCGCGTAAAGTGCTATCGGCCATCCAGTTTTGAATATACTTGTTGTAACAATTCCTCCTTTTGGCCATTCAGATATATTTAGCACTACTTGTTTATCATTATCCCATGGACATGCTGAAGGTGCATTTGAAGGATATCCATCCAGAGTAAATCTGAAAAAAAATTTATCAGGTGCGTTTTCTTTGATAGCGGCTTTAATCCATATTATTATATAAGGCCAGGTAGGGCGTTCCGGATCATTATCCGGAACACCCCACATACCTTTATCCAAGCCCACCTGAAAACCAGCACCCGACATGTGTTGGTTAAAAATTGCAATATCGGGCGTCATAACCTTTAATTTGGGGATTGGGAACTAACAAAAGTGTAATCGTACAATGAGGAAATTTGACAAAGGACCCAATATGGTCTGTCTTTTCCACAACTTTTTGATTTTCAAGAGTAAGTATCAGATTTGCAGCATCAACTGGGTTGATTCCAAATTCATGGGCTGCCTTTTCCTGTAGCACAAAGCTGGTGGTAGCAGGAGAAACATCAAATGTGCGCTCTTGTCCATTGTACAAAATATTCACTTTCAATATTTTGCATCGATGAGCATGCACATGTTTATGATGCGTGAAATCATGGCGATCTGAAGCCTTATCGCTTTTAGGACAAGGTTGATTTAGACTTTTAATTCATTCTTCCTTTACAAAGATCGATTGTTTTT
>NZ_JAUOTO010000016.1 GCF_030546645.1 Flavitalea plasmicola | reverse complement strand
GTGCGGTGGTTGCCGGATGGCAACCTGGAGTATATCGGAAGAAACGATGAACAGGTGAAGATCCGGGGGCACCGGGTGGAGTTGAGCGAGATCGAACAGGCCCTGATGCGACTGGAGGGCATCACCCAAAGTTGTGTGCTGGTGAAGGACCGGCAGGTGCAGTCGGGGCGTATGAAGTACCTGGTAGGTTATTATCTGTCAGCCGTCGATACGGCTACGCCAACGGCGACCTGGATAGAAGAGCAGCTGTCGAAGATCTTACCGGATTATATGATCCCGGATGCGTTGATAGCAATGGATACGTTCCCTTTAACGAAGAACGGCAAACTGGACCGAAACGCCCTGCCCGAACCCGACTTCGGTCCGTCAGAAGAATACATAGCCCCCCGAACGGCTGTGGAAGCAGCAGTGCGCCTCATATGGGAGGAAGTATTGGGAGTAGAGGGAATAAGCATAAAGGATAACTTTTTCAGAATAGGAGGCAACTCCATGCTGGCCATAACGGTCATCGCCCGGATCCAAAAAGCGTTCTCTGTTGAAATCACTGTTAAAGAACTATTCTTGAATACAACGATTGATTTATTGTCAATCTTAATACAAAAACACATAGACGCGGAAAAAAAATCACCAGATCATTCACATGAAATACAACCGGAGAGTTTATACGGTAATGAAAGTTTGTATGAAGCTCTGTACTCTCAAAATTGGAGATATTCGGAATATCTGGCGGGCTCATATAGTCCCATGAATTTAATAATTAAAAAAGAGCTCGGCCATGTCAATGAAAAAGCGATGTCCATGGCAGTAGATAGTTTGGTGTCAAGACATGAAAGCCTCAGAACATTGTTCTTACGCCGAGACGGAAAAACGATGCAAAAAATATGTTCTGAACAAGAGTTTTCCCCGAACTTATCTCTGGAAGATGTTTGTGATCATGAAAATAAAATGGATCGAATTATAGCAATGGTTAATGAATTGGTGACTCACCGTTTTGATTTTCAAAACGAACAAGCTTTCAAATGTAAATTGATAAAGTATAACACGAGCAGATATGTATTTATTTTTGTGATCGATCACATCATCAGCGACGCACAGTCAACGGTGATAATCGAACAAGAGTTGTTTAGTCTATATAATGCTTATTGTGAAGGTTTAGCCAACCCGCTCACGCCGATAAAATTGCAACTGAAAGATTACTCGTATTATCATAATCAGCATTATAAAGGGGATAAATTAGCCCGAAGTCAATTGTATTTCAGAGCACTTTTTAAAGATGTTCCACCAAAACTGAGATTGAAACCGTCCTTTTTTTTGGATAGTGAAGCGCTTCATGCGGAATTAAATGCGTCTGACGTTTCTGTAATTCCGGCAAATTCAAAGGGAAGAGGATACGTGTTTACGGTGCCAAAAGAGGTTTTAGAAGAAATGAAGTCGTTGGCATCTGAGCAAAATACCAGTTTTTTTAATCTCATCCTGGTGGCCTACTGTTTATTTCTGAACAGGATAAGCGGCCAGTTTGACTTCTGTATTCACTCGCCAATGTCTACCCGGAATAATGAAGATTATTCAAAAATAATCGGTTGGTTAACCGGAGAGCTGTTTTTGAGAGTGAAAATTAACGAAGATCACACTTATAAGGATCTATTGCGCAGCACTCAGGATGTTATAACGAATAGCTTGGATCATATTTATTACCAGGATGTCGTAAATCTATTAAACATAGAATGGGATCAATTGGTCACGGCCCAGCTTAATCTCATTAACGATATCTCCAATCCTGATGCGACAAGTGCGGATTTTGATCCGGTTCATTACGTTGCCGGACATGTAAGTACCAGTATTAACTTCAACGTTGCCATACACGAAAATGGAATTTCATTTAACTGTACGTACAAATGTGCCGTTATCCATCCCGATCAAATTGCTGAGATCTGCGATGTTTTCGTAAATGTTCTCAGGCTCGTACTTAAGTCTCCGGAAATAAAAATGAAATATTGGGACACTACATTGGCAATACTTAAATAATATCCAATGCTAAGCAAAGATGCCGGTAAAATCAACCTGATCTGCTTTCCCTATGCAGGTGGAAGCAAATATTCTTATTCGGTTTTCAATTCTTTAGTATCGCCCCAAATGAATGTGCTGCCTTTCGAGCTTCCGGGTAGGGGGGATCGGTTGATGGAGCCCTTGCTCAATGACATTAAAGCCGTAGTACAAGACCTGTTCGGGCAAATAGAAAATCTTCTTCGCGAACCTTATATATTATACGGGCATAGCATGGGTGGCCTTTTAGCTTACCTGATGGCAAAAAAAATATCGGGATGCCGGCTACCCCTTCCCTTGAAATTGGTTATTACCGGTTGCGAAGGGCCTTCGGTCGAATATAAGAGTATAAAATTGCAGTCTGATTTGCCTATTCCTGAATTTATCACTGAATTGAGGGCGCTAGGCGGCGCACCTGAGGGAGTTCTGGAAGATGAAAGTTTTTTCAACTTCTTTGAGCCCATCCTGAGAGCGGACCTTAGAGTTATCGAAGGTTATGAATACCAGGAAAGCTTTCCTCTGGATATTCCAATTTGCGTGATGTACGGTAGTGAAGAGGATATGACGGCAGTAGATGTCGAAGCGTGGCAAAAAGAATCCGGCATGGATGTGGAAATGATTCAATTTCCCGGAAATCATTTTTTTATTTTCAACTATGCCAGGCAGATAGTTACTATTATTGAACAAAAATTAACATTGGCGGGTAAAACCGGTCCATGATGAAACCCTGACGGATCCTACTGATTATCAAAAAGGGATACCGATTCGACATCGGCGGTGGAAATATTGAGCGCAACTGACCTTTGAAGCGCGCGTATTTGGACGATAAGCCTTTCCCTGCCTTTCGTTTTCAGGATTACCCCTTCTACTCCGGTGAAAGGTCCATGGATGATCTTTACCGGCATTCCTTCATTTGTTAGGCCTTCAACATGGACGTCGTGGGTCCTGGATAAAATATGTTTCAACGAATCGATGACCGTGTTGCTGACGAAGGCGGCCTTGCCATCGAAAGACACATAGCGAAGGATTTCCTTGACGATAAAGGACTCATGTCGTTCATTTTCCGATGCATAGACGAAGATGTAGTTGGGAAATAGCGGAACCAATAATTTCTTTTTTCTGTCGCTCCATTCTCTAACAACCTGGTGTAGTGGCAGATAAGAATGGATGCCGATCTTTTCGAGTTTGTTTTGAACTGATTTTTCTGATTTGGGAAAGGTGTAAGCAACGTACCATTTAGGACGGTCTTTTTCCTTTAGGCTGCTTTCCGGGCTGGCCTTTTGAATTAATTGGGGCATGGAATAGGTTTGTCTAAGTGTAAAAAGGGCGCAATCGCTTCAGGAAGCGGTTGTGAAAAACGGTGATCTGTTGTATTGAATGGTGAAAATAGGTAGCAAGGCTTCGCCGAGAGAAAGTCCCGCTTTCTTTGCCAGCAAGGTTAAATAGGGATTCAGAAAATAATTGATCGCTTGTGTTGAAGAAAAGATGTCTATAAAAATATTAATTGGAATTTTAAAAAGCAAATTAAAATTGCATTATAACAATAGATCGAAAATTAGGAACAATAAAAGATTTACGTATCTTCAATCTGGTGTTATAGTCGTCATGCGTCCCTTATTTTATTCTTTCCCGAAATGACTTCTGATGGTTTGGGGAATCTCCTGGAAGTTGCGTGACTTTCTTTCAGCGAAGCTTTATTTAATGACAATTTCTTCTTAACTGCCCGCATTTCTTTCTTAAATTTAAAGAATGGAGAAAAACCTTTATCCCTGTCTGTTTTTGTTTCTTGGCCTGTACGCGGCTTCAGTCCTGCTTCAAAGCATTATTAACCAGCTGATCGGTTCTCAACTGTTCCTACTTGATTCATTTGGCGCATGGACTTTGATAATGCATGCTGTGGCTCTGGCCGGATCGATACTTTTACTAAGGTATTATTATGTCAAGAAGTACTGGCTTGTCTTTTTTACAGGTGCTTTCTATACTGCATGCAGCTTATGTTCTGCGTTAGTTTTTTATACGATGCTTAAATTTCAAAAGCTTGGCAATTATAGCCTGCCTTTGTTATCGCTGACTTTAGGCGTATCTGTTCTGTACGCAATAAGTCTTATTCTTCTCCGGGCCAGGGGCAATCGCTGGCTTAAGGCGACCGGAGCTGTTATGCTTGTCATCGGGTTGATCTTCCTATCTGCTATTATTTGGGGCAGCACCAACCCCTCTGTTGCAAAACAAAAAACGCTGCAAGAAGTCTCGCAATTGTTCTCTTTCGCCAGTTGCCTGATCCCGGTGTTTTTTATGATGCATTTTTTAAGCGAGCGTAAAAAAGCAGCAGCATTCATCACGAACATGCCGGAGCAAAGGCATATGGGAAATACAGTATGGTCTGTAGGAATTTTGCTTTCTGCGCTCACCCTGATATTCGGTTTAATGCTTTCTTCCGACTGCTATTCTTCCGTATACTGGGCGAATTGGAACTATCAAAAGACAAAAGAGTTGTCACAGCTGTGTGAGCCGGGCGTCTTTGCAAACAGCAAGGGCATTTTACATTACCGGGTACTGAGGCCACTGGATTACGATGCCACCCGGAAATATCCTATAGTCGTATCCTTGCCTTACGGCGGTCAGCCGGCAACGGATACCATCAGACAAATTGAGGGGGCCGTAGCGGCCCAGTTACTTATTATGGACGGTAACAGGAGAAAATACCCCGCATTTGTATTTATCCCCAATTGCCCGCCGGACGGAGGTTGGGGTGGCGTCCCCCATTATCCTACAGTAGATTCATTGGTGTTTGATGCGCTGATTGCATTGGATAAGCAGTTCAGTATAGATGAGAAAAGACGATACGTGGTTGGGTTATCGAGGGGAGGGTTTGGAGCATGGAATTTCATCTGCAAACGCCCGGATATGTTTGCCGCTGCGATACCGGTGAGCGGAGGCGGGGACCCGGGACTTGCGCCTAAGATCGTGGGCGTAGCGGTATGGGCCTTTCATGGCGCGAAGGACATGAACGTACCTGTCGTCAGATCAAGGAATATGATCAGCGCCATCAAAAGCGCTGGCGGGAACCCCCAATATACCGAGTTCCCAAACGAAGGACATAATATCTGGGATGACGTCAGTAAGACACCAGGCCTGCTGGATTGGCTCTTTGCCCAGCACCGGAAGTAACAACGGAATTTTTTATTTGTGCACAGGATGAAAAAATTTGGAATAAGAATAATCGTTGGTTATATTCGTCTGGCTCAATTTGTGGATTGACATGCGGAAGTCGTGTAACTTTCGTTTAGCGAAGCTGTATATCTCCCTGGCTTCGAGTTTATTCTTCGATTAATCATCAAAAATCAAAAGTTTTCGGTTACCAGGTTTTCCTTCCCTTTGGGTGCCTGAAAAACTTCTTTGCCTTTGCGGATATGGGAATCAATCAAAAATAAGATCGTGAGCAAAAAAATCAAGGTGTTGTTTTATAATAAGTTCTGGGATAAGGATTTTCCCGATTACAACGTGATTGGTATCCCGGACTTTCATTTCTTTTATGAACAAGAGTGTATACAAGATGCGGATGTAGTTGTGTTCCATATACCTTCATTGGAAGTCGATCCGCAAAGGCTGAAGGCGTTGAAAAAGGAAGGGCAGGTATGGGTTTATTGGTCATTTGAGTGTGAATTGCATTATCCCGAATTCGAGCAGAACGAGATACGCAGTTTGTTCGATATTAAAGTTACTTATAAGACGGATGCCGATATTCATGTCTCTTATCTGGCTCAGTATCGACTCTTTCCATGGAAAATGGAGCCAGCAGCGAAAACGGGCTTTATCAATGCATTCTTTTCCAGCAGTTGGGACAAGAGCGGGAGGTACGATTATTTAGGCGAGATCATGTCCTATGTTAACGTCGATTCTTATGGTAAGATAATGAACAATAGAGGACGGGAAGGGGGTGATCCCTATCCCGGATACGCTACTGAAGAAGCCGGGCACTACAAGACTGCGGCCATTTCAAGGTATAAGTTTACCCTCGCTTTTGAAAATGCCATTTCGAAGGACTATGTAACGGAAAAGTTTTACCAGCCGTTGCTCGCCGGCTCTGTTCCTGTGTATTTAGGTGCGCCAAATGTTGATGAATTTGCACCCGGAGATAACTGCTATATTAATGTAAATTCATTCTCCTCTGCTAAGGAACTTGCTGGTTATTTGAAATTTCTGGACAGCCATGATGACTTGTATAGTGAGTTTCTGGCATGGAAGGAAAAGCCACTGAGGGTGGAATTTGAAAATAAATTGCACTCGTACGATATGTTTGAAAGATTCATAGCTATCGTTCGAAAAAAATTTACTAAATAGTTTAAAAATCAGTTAGTCATGAATGTTAAAAACTTGAACAGTAACGATGCTTTTTGCATATTGCCATGGGTCCAATTGCATATCGCCACAAATGGAGATATAAATGCATGTTGTGTGTCATCGAAAGCATTTGGGAATGTAAAGACCAATCGACTAGCCGATGTTTGGTATGGAGAAGAAATGAATGAGTTTAGGGATAAGATGTTAAAGAATATCAAGGATGAAAGATGCGCTTATTGTCATTCAATAGAGGCGTCAGGTGGCAGAAGTCTCAAACAGAATATGAACCGATATTATACGGGGCATTATTTGAGCATTTCTCCCGGTGACACCGGCGGGGAAAGGCTAAAGGTCAATCCTCCCACTAAAATCGATATCAGATTCTCCAATGTTTGCAATTTCAGATGCCGGAGCTGCTATCATGGAGCAAGTTCCCGATGGTTCGAGGAGGCTGTAAAACTTGGAGAAACTGTAGGAGATAAGGCAATAATAAGAGCGATTGATAGTCTCGAAGAATTCTATGCTGAATTAGAAGGGTTTGTTGATCACGTCGATGAGATTTATTTCGCGGGAGGGGAGCCGTTGATCATGGATGAACATTATAAGATCCTGCGAATATTGGAAAACAAAAGGCACTTCCATGTTCTTTTAAGGTATAACACCAATTTTTCGACTTATAAATACAGGGAACACAATGTATACGAGATGTGGAGTAAATTCAAAATTGTTTTTGTGGCAGCAAGTCTGGATGGTTCCGGTGAAAGAGGCGAGTTCCTGAGAAAAGAGCAGAAGTGGGAAGACGTATTGGCGAACCGGGAATTAATGAGAAAGATCTGTCCATATGTCTGTTTTTCAGTTAGTGTGACGGTAAGCGCCTTTAATATTTTCCATGTTCCCGACTTTCACAAAGAGTTGGTTTCGCTATCGTTCGTAGCGATCGAATTGTTTTATGTAGAGAATATTTTACAAACGCCGGATTGTTACAGTTGCCAGATACTTCCATTAGAGTTCAAGATGAAGATAAAGGAAAAGTTTGAAGAACATATCGAATGGATCTCTTCATACATGCGTACCGATCCGAAGAAGAAGCATTCTGAACTTTTAATATCTCAGTATATACAACAATTTAAGAATTGTATCACCTATTTATTTGCTGTCGATCGGTCGGATCTTATCCCGGTGTTTGTGTCAAGAACAAACAAGATCGATGAAATGAGGGAAGAAAGAGCTTCGGAGGTTTTTCCGGAATTGGAGTTCATGTTCAAAAACGTCGAATGAACTTATGAATAAGATATGAAAATATTTAATGTATTTGACATGTCAACGTCATAGGAAGAAAAAATTTGGAATAAGATTAATCATTGATTATATTCGTTTTCTACTTTTAAAAATTATACTAGACGCTATTTTTAGCCAGACTCGCTTCTCTCCTAAGGCAATTTCCTAAACCCTAGAAATCTTCTATGAACAAACATTCATAACCCCCCTAAATTCGGGGATCAGTATTAAATAACACCAGGCGATCATTTGAGGGACGATACGCGGAAGTTGTGTAACTTTCGTTTAGCGAAGCTTTTTACCCCCTACTACACATCGCCCTTTTCGGGCTGGTTCAACTCAAAATCAAAATTTTTACTGTTATCAGGCCTTCTCCCAGGGCGTCTGAAAAATCTATTCCGTATTTGCGGATGTGGGATTGTATACCTTAAAACCGTTAAAAACAAACCTTGTCCATATGTCAAATTCAATCTATTTGGATGTCCGGAAAAATGAAGACACCAGCGCGAAAAAATGGTATATAGCTTATACTTTTCCGAAAGCTGAAAGAAGAATCCATTCTAAACTGGAGTCTATGGGATACTCCTCGTATTTGCCCCTTCATAAAGTGATAAGGAATTGGAGCGATCGAAAGAAAGAGCTCGAGGTACCATTGTTCCCCAATTACATTTTTATTCAAATCTTGCCGTCCGAAAGATTTTCAGTATTGGAAATAAAAGGGATTGTACGATATGTCAGCTTCGATAGAAAGCCGGCTACCGTTTCAGATACCCTGATCGAGTCCCTGAAAAAAATATTACTGGGGGAGGTAGAAGTAACGAACGAATCATATAGTGAAGGAATGCCAATCAGAATAATATCCGGTCCTTTTACCGGAGCTGAGGGTGTCCTTTTAAGGAAGAATGGAAGCAAACGGCTGGTCGTTCAAATTAAATCGTTACAAATTGGCGTGTCTGTCGAGATCCCGACCAGTCAGGTGATGCAATTAGGAGATTGTGTACAGAGGGATACCCGAATGAATAAAGTAGCATTGAATGGAAATATGTCCAAAATAAGTTTGTGATTGGGTCGGGTATGCATATTACAAGTATCAGGTATATAAATATGTCCAAGAACTGGAAAAGGAATCTGTTCATAAGGTTGCTGCTCAGGGCAGTTCCTTATAAGGTGGTGAGATTTCCAGGTGTTAGTTTTGATAAGAGCGATCATGAGTTCGATAAGTATTTGAAGCATGATGTAAGACCGGACCTGAAAGAAAAGAACAAGGACAGATACAAAGGAGTGGTCGGATGCTGGATCGCACATTCCAGAGTCTTAGAGCCGATAAAAGAGCGCAAAGGCGTTACTGTCGTATTGGAAGATGACTTTGTCTGCAGAAGAAATTTCTTTAATGATGCTCTAAAGATGGTTAATACTTTTGATAGGGATTTTGATATAATTGTTTTTGATCCCTGCGGGAAAGGGCCGTTTGGAATGCACAAGGTTTCCGAGAACATTTATTCTCCGAAAAAGTACTGCAGTCCATTTTATCTGGGTTCGCAATGTTTGTTTGTTAACAACGAAAAGATACCAAAAATCCTGGATGCAAAACTTAACGCCGTGATATTGGATTACGACGCGTTCGTGTTTTGCGGAGGTATGATCGACTCCTATCTTTTTTATACAGGGGCAAGTGCAGTTCGGAACGTCGGGTCCGATATAACTCCCGGATATGATGGAAAGGACACCTGGGCGGATATACTGACTTGTCTGCTTCCTCATATGCTTAGGGAAAAGTCGCCCCGATTCCGCCGTTATTTTTATAGCAGAGAAGAAAAAGGCGTAATACTTACCGACCAGGAAATGGCTGCTTTTGAAGGCTATTACGTATGTAATGGACGACCGGATATAACGATCAAGAATATTTCCAATATAGACCGGTCGATGCTTTTGGCATCATGGGACAAATTCAGTGAAGTGCTCCATCCGATGTCACAGCTGGATTTCCTGACTGAGCAGGCCCCTATTGACCTGAAGTTCATGAAATCTGAAGAGGGAGAAGTTTCAGGAGTTTTGGTCTATAATCAATATTTGTACAGAAAGATCGGATAGCTGGAATTTATGTTCTGACCCATTGAGTCAATTTATGCAAAAGATCGATTTGTTTTGCCTGCCGTTTGGCGGAGGTAATAAGCATTCCTACAGGCGTTATATTGAAAATGCCCCGCCTTTTTTAAATGTAGTCACATTTGATTATCCCGGCAGAGGAGCCCGTATAGGCGAGCCGTTTGCACAGGATATAGATATGTTGGTAAGTGATCTGTACAGGCAATTTGAAACGCTGTTTAACCGGAAAGCTTACGCAATTTATGGGCATAGCATGGGTGCCTTGCTAGGTTATTTATTAACAAAGAAGATCATTGAGCGTGGTCACGTCTCGCCGGCGCATCTCTTTTTTACAGGCACGACGGGACCTTCTGCTGTGTCAAGAAGAGGGAAAAAACGGCATTTACTGGGCAGAAAGGAGTTTATTGAAGAGGTTATGAATTTAGATGAGTTCGAGAATCAGGCTTTGGAAAACGAAGAGTTCGTTAATTATTTTGAACCAATCCTTCGGGCTGATTTTCGGATTATTGAGAACTATGTTTATAAGGAGAGCGATCCGTTGGACATCCCCTTAACTGTGATTACGGGTACGCAGGAAGACTTGGAACCGGAAGAGATCCGCTTGTGGAAAAAGGAGACAAAATGCGCTGTTAAGTTTATGCAACTACCTGGTAAGCATTTTTTTATTTTTCATTACTCTCGGGATATAATGAGGATCATTTCAAATGAATTAAGCACAAAACATATACCTTATTATCATGGATAATAAAAAAGTTTATCTAAAACCGAATGTTGTTTTTGAACCTTTGGTCAACAGGTGGTACGCATGGAGTCATTTGATCGCTCCATCGACTCTGGCAATGAATATTGTCGGAAGACATTTGACGATATTTGAATCTTATCTTTCAAGTCCGGAGATACATGAGGAGGCTGTGCGAAATCCGAAAATGAGGGGAGGGCCTTTTATGGACCTCGGTGGGGGAAGAGTGGAGGAGGTAAAGGAATTGCAGAAGCAGACGATTGAAGCGAGAAAGGGATTGATACAATTTGCCAGAGCTGTAAGGGAATTGGATGTTCTATTGCAAACTGAAGCCAAGGGATTCGGATTGGAAGCGATATACGAGAAAGTGCCGGGAATCCTTAAAGGATATGTCGAACTTTATTATGATAGGAGCAATAGTCCGAATTTCAGGTTTTTTGAGTCGCTGCTGTATAAAAGCGAATATTATAACAAGGATTCGCAAAGTATGGCATTTTGGATAACCAATAACGACCACAGGCCGTTTGTCCTTAGCACGCCTCGCCTGGATGAACCGGATGTTCTTCATTTGGGGATATCATTCGATGATCCTGCAATTGACGAGCTGGCCAAAATGAAGAGGGCGCCTCAATCGCTTGATCATATCAGGGGGTTGCTCGGAGTGTCAAAGGCCCAGGAGCCGCTGTTTGAGACTTTTTTTACAGAAACGCCGCCACCTTCGTATGAAAGGTACACCGGTGACAAGATCCGGATGCGCTATTTTGGACATGCCTGTATATTAATTGAAACAAAAGATATCAGCATATTAGTTGACCCTTTGATCAGTTATTATGGATATGATTCTGATATTGAACATTTTTCCGATGTCGATCTGCCAGATACCATTGATTATGTCTTAATTACTCACAATCATCAGGATCATATCTTATTTGAAACACTATTACCCCTGCGGCATAAGATTAAAAATATCATAATACCCCGAACGTGCAGTGGAAAATTGGAGGATCCCGATCTGAAACTGATGTTTGAGAATATCGGGTTTTTGAATGTTATCACTATAGGAGAAATGGAGGCTATCTGGTTTGGTGATGCAACGATAACAGGGATTCCGTTCACCGGTGAGCATAGTGATTTGAATATTATGGCTAAATCCTGTTACCTGGTCCAGATCGGTGAATTCAAGTTGATGTTCCTGGCAGACTCCCGGATCGTTGAACCTTCCTTGTATAAACACATTCAAAGGCAAATAGGGAATATCGATGTCATCTTCGTCGGCATGGAATGCGACGGGGCTCCGCTTAGCTGGCTTTATGGACCTTTATTCACGAAAAAGATAATGAGAGATCAGGATAACAGCAGGAGATTGTCCGGATCGGACTGTGCAAGGGGAATGTCATTGGTCAATATATTTCATCCGAAAGAAGTGTATGTCTATGCCATGGGGCAGGAGCCGTGGGTGGAGTTTATCAGCAGTATAAAGTACACGGATGTTTCCAATCCTATAGTACAGTCAAATGAGCTGGTCGGGGCCTGCACGAAGCGGGGAATCGTCGCAGAACGCTTGTATGGCGAAAAGGAGCTTTTATATGAGCATGAAATGTCACGCCTTTAATTAATTTCCTAAAGATATTGAACGCTGATTAGTTCAGGTTATTCTTCCAAAGTTAAAACATAGATCATGGAGGAGAGGATATTTCCGTTGCATCCGGCGCAGCGTGATGTTTATATAGACCAGCTGATAAATAAGGAAAGCCCTCACTGCAACATTGGCGGATGCTGGAAGCTGATAGGGGCTTTAGATAAAAGCATATTCAAAGACATTGTCCGTTGTTTGCCAGAATCGTTCGACGCCTTCAGGATGAAGTTTCGTTCTAATGAACATGGACCTGTTTGCTATTTTGACGAACAATATGATGTTTTCGAGATTCAGGAAATGGATTTCAGTAACCTGGACAATCCTCGACAGTCCGCGGAGAAGTGGGCGCAATCCCAGTTCAATATTCCATTTAAAATAGAAAACGATAGGCTATTATTTTCCCATGTTTTATTAAAGATATCGGAGAATGAGCATTGGTATTTTATCAAATCTCACCATTTGATCACCGACGGACAGGGGATTTCGGTGTGGATGCAGTTTATTGCCAGCAAATATAAATCGGCTCTGACCAATACGGGGCCGGGGCTCGTTGTCGGGTCATATGAGAGCGAATTAATAAGACTTTCAGGGGCAGATACGGCTATTAACCAGGAGATCGCCGGAAAATATTGGGAAGACAAGGTCAAAGGGATAACTCCCGAAGTGTTTAGAGAGCGATATACGGAATTGAAAGATAGAAGTGGGAAGTATGAGATTGATCTGAGCATTGAACAAAGGAAGATGCTGAATTCTATTTTGGCTTGTTATAGTACGACGCTGCAGCAGATCACGATCGCCGCTTTAATTATTTATTTTTCGAGAACCCTGGAGCAGTCCGAATTCATCTTTGGGCTGATGCTTCATAAAAGGACTTCCAGGCGCCAGCGCGATATTGTCGGTATGTTCTCTGCCTATATACCATTTGTAGGAAGATATGAGGCCGATATTACAGTTTCCACTTTTATTAAGAAAATAGCCCGCTCTCAAAGACAGGATTACCGATTCTCGGATTTCGATCTCGAAAGTGTAAGTAAATACTTTAATAGAAGCTCTTCGGGGCGGATGTTCGATGTAACGGTGAATCACAGGCTGTTTGATTTCGAATTGGACTTTGGAGAGGCGATTAGGGTGGAGACAGCTGTGCTGACCAGTGAATTTGAATTGTGGCCGTTGAGGGTACACTGGGATGAGTTTTCGGAAACGCAACCTTTAAAACTAGGCATTCATTTTCAGTTTCGATATGTTAGTCGTGAGGAGGCGGAATTGTTTGCGCAGCGCATTTTTTTCATTTTAGAACAATTCCGGAATGGATATGATAAACCTTTAAAAAGTATTCAGGTACTTCCGCCGATGGAATATCGACGGTTGATGGAAGCTTCCGGAGGGCTGGAAACGAATTACCTGCGGGGCATGACGATCATGGACTTGTTTGAAGAGCAGGTATTGCGGACGCCGGATGCGGAGGCGGTGGTGTTCGGTGAGGAGCGGCTGACGTACCGGGAGCTCAATGAGCGATCGAACCAGCTGGGTCATTACCTGCGTCGCCGGGGTGTGAGGGCAGAGTCGCTGGTGCCGGTGTGCCTGGAGCGCAGCACTGAGCTGATCATCGGGGTGCTGGGGATACTGAAAGCCGGGGGTGCGTATGTACCGATCGACCCGTCCTATCCTGCAGAGCGGATCGGGTATATGCTGGCCGATACGGGAGCGAAGATGGTCCTTAGCGGTGGGTCGTGCCGTGAGCGGCTGCCCGCCGCGGAACCGGGGGAGTGGGAGATCATTGGGCTGGACGACTGGTCACAGATCGGGGCGGAGCCGGTGGATCGGGTGGAGGCGGAGCGGAGGGTGGATCAGTTGGCGTATGTGATCTATACGTCGGGATCGACGGGGCGGCCGAAGGGAGTGATGATCGAGCAAAGGGGATTGGTGAACCTGGTGAGCTGGCACTTGCGGGAATATGAAGTAACGGCGGCAAGCCGTTCGACGGTATTGGCGGGAGTGGGGTTCGATGCGTTTGGATGGGAGGTATGGCCCTATCTGTCGGCGGGGGCTTGTATCTGCCTGGTCAAAGACGGGGGCCGGATACCGGCGGGCGAGCTGTCGGAGCTGTATGCGGCATGGGAGATTACGCATAGCTTTATACCGACGGCGATGGTAGCTGACTGTATAGGGGTACTAGGGAAAGTAACGAGCTTACAATATGTTCTGACGGGAGGAGAGCGGCTGGGGGGGATCGACGTCACAGGACTGGGGTATACCCTGGTGAATAACTATGGCCCCACGGAGAATACGGTGGTTGCTACCAGTTACCGGGTAGTGGAGCAGGACAGGGGCAAGACGCCGCCGATCGGGCGGCCGATCAGCAATACGCGGGTCTATATCTTGGGTGAGGATGGCCAGCTGTGCCCGGTGGGGGTAGCAGGAGAGTTGTGCATAGGGGGGCAGCAGGTGGCGCGGGGGTATTGGAATCAGCCGGAGCTGACGGCGGAGAGATTTATAGAGGACCCGTTCGGTGCGGATCCGGGGTCGCGTTTGTACCGGACGGGAGATGTGTGCCGGTGGCTGGGGGA
>NZ_JAUOTO010000015.1 GCF_030546645.1 Flavitalea plasmicola | reverse complement strand
GGCCGATCGTGCCAGGGCGCGGGTGTCGAAGTGGGAGGGAGCGATCTGGCGTATGTGATGTATACGTCGGGCTCTACGGGCCGTCCGAAGGGTGTGATGATAGAGCATGAGGGGCTGTCGAACCGGCTGCGTTGGGCGGGCTGGTATTTAGGTCTGGGGCCGGGGGATGCGGTGCTGCAGAAGACGACGTTCTGCTTCGATGTGTCGGTGTGGGAGCTGCTGGGTCCGTTGGTGTCGGGAGCAACCTTGGTGATGGCGCGTCCCGGCGGTCATCGGGATACGGCCTACCTGCAGTGGGTGATTGCGGCGGAGAAAATAACATGGATCCATTTTGTGCCATCGATGCTGGAGGTGTTCCTGCAGGATGTCGGGCCGGGCATGTGTGCGGGGCTGAAAGGGATATTGTGCAGCGGGGAGGCGTTGCGGAGCAGCCATATAGGGATGATGGCAGAGCGGCTGCCGGGCAAATCGTTGTACAACCTGTATGGACCGACGGAGGCGACGATCGATGTCAGCTGCTGGAGGGTGCCTGTGGGTTCTGGCAGTTGGCCGGTGGTGCCGATAGGGCAGGCGGTATGGAATACAGGCTTGTACATTATGGACGAGCGGGGACAGCTGCTGCCGGATGGTGTGGCAGGAGAGCTTTGCGTAGGCGGTGCGCAGGTGGCGCGCGGCTACTGGGATCGTCCGGAGCTGACGGCGTTGCAGTTTGTGAAGGACCCGTTTACGGGTGGACGGATGTACCGTACGGGGGATCAGGCGCGGTGGCTGCCGGACGGGAACCTGGCGTACCTGGGGCGTCGTGATGGGCAGGTGAAGATCCGGGGTTACCGGGTGGAGCTGGGAGAGATCGAGCGGGTGCTGGGGAGCTGTGAAGGTGTGCTGCAGTGTGTGGTGGTGGCGGGCGAAGAAGGAGGGATGGGCGATAAGGTGCTGGTGGGATATGTGGTGGTGGAAGGGGAGCTGGAGGTGGAAAGGTTGCGTGCGGTGATGCTGCGGGAGCTGCCGGAGTACATGGTGCCCGGGATCCTGGTGCGGCTGGCGGAGCTGCCGCTGACGGCCAGCGGGAAGGTGGACCGCAAAGGCCTGCCGGACCCTGAAGCGTGGGGACCGCTGAAGGATGGATATATGGCGCCTGGCACAGCGCTGGAGAAGACGTTGGCAGAGATATGGCAGCAACTGCTGCAAGTCGGGCGGGTAGGGATATATGATAACTTTTTTCAACTGGGAGGCCATTCTTTAATAGCAATACAATTGGTGTCGAAGATAAGCAAGGAACTCGGCGTCAAAATAGAGATAAGCATCATTTTCTTACATCCGACGATAAGGCAACTGGCACAATGGATAGACAACGGGGCCTCGGATAGTCAGGGTTTCACCGATATCCTCCCCATGAAGGAGCAGCCGTATTACGATCTGTCACAGGCCCAAAAAGGACAATGGCTGATGTATAGGTATGAAAAAAAACAGGGTGCATTCAATTGTGTCATTAATAAGCGCATTGGGGATGTGAACGGGTACGCGATCCGGCAAGCCTGCATGGAGCTGGTCAGGAGGCACGAAAGCCTGCGTTCTATCTTTGTGGACATCGACGGAGGAAAGCAGATCGTAAAGCCATTCGATGAATTTCCGATACCCTTCCAGGTCATTGATATTTCCGCACAGACAGATGTACAGGAAAAGTTGCAGGAATATATAAGCAGTGCCAACAGGCATCTTTTCAACTTTACAGAAGGCCCTCTCTTCTATATACAGCTTATAAAGCTGCACGAAGGCGACCATTATATCATTTTCAATATGCACCATGTCGTTTGCGACGAGTGGTCGAAGAACGTCATTGAGCGTGAATTAATGACCCTTTACAGGATATTTTTGCAGGGGTTGCCCAATGACCTGCCTCCTGTAAAGGTGCAATTCAGGGACTATGTTCATTGGAACAAACAATTGGTCAGGGCGGCGCTAAAGGACGATTTTTTACGCTACTGGCACAGGTTCAGCAAAGAGAAGCTGCCGGCCAGGGACCTGCTTACCAGCCGCAGGCCGGAGCTGGCGCCTGTGTTGCGGCGGCCTTACCGGGAGATCCTCTCCCATGAGATCGGGGAGTGTCTCAAGCCGATGAGCCGTGAGGAGGAGAGCCGGTTCTTCGGCGTCATCGGCAAGGTGGTCATGCATGAAAGCTCTACGTATTATTTTACGATCGCTCCTTTAATGTACGCGGAATTAAAACAGCTTTCAAAGGACTGTAATACCAGCTTGTTCGCGGTGCTGGTGTTTTTCCTGAACCTGTGGGCCCGGGGCCTCACCGGCTGTAATGATATGATCGTGGCGGCTAACGTAGTATTAAGGGACCATGAAAGCCTTGCGGGGCTGATAGGGTTCATGGTCAACACCGTCCTGATAAGGAATTCTGTCGATGAGACCCTGCCGCTGCGCGACGGTATCCGCGCATTGAGCAAGGATATTTTGCACGCTTATAAATATCAGTACTACCCTTTTGAACAAATTCTCGATGATCTTGATATTTCATTTTCGGCCATCAGCCGGATATTCCTGAATATGCCATCCTCTCCGGACAACCATTTGGAGCTTTTGCAGGATCTTGGACCAAGGCATTATGCAAACACCGGCAGCGGTTACTTTGACCTTGACCTGCATATCACAGAATACAGCAATGGCATAGGGATCTATTGCAATTACAAAACGATCTATTACCAGCCGGAAGACATTGAATGGATATTCAGTCATTTTATAAATACCATCGATTCATGTTTATGCCTGAGAACACAGCCGGAACCGGAGCACTTGTAAAGAAGGAGTTCCTTTTCAAGCCTTTCAATGAGGCGATCGAGCACGTAGACATCGGGATATTTCCTTCCAGGGGACGATATTTCAGGAAAAGAATGGACCGCATGGAAAATTTCTTCAGGACCGATGTGTTTTTACCGGGCGGTAAATCCTTTTATCATTTTTTCTTTAACGGCGATTATAAGAACCCCTATAATAACGAGCAATCGGTAATCTCTCCCTATGATGTTCAAAAACGGGCGCCCGTGGTCGTCGAGAGCCAGATCTTTTGCCCACTGGAGTTCAGGAATGAAGTGAATTATATCAGCCATGTCAGGGATGAGGTTTGGGAGATCCGGGCTATTACCCATCAGACATGGATAGGGTCGGTTGAACTGATAACAGGGTCCTCGGCTTATCCATTGCACCTCGCCTTCCGGGAAAAGAATAACGCTTATTGGTTCGTCAGGCTGCCATTTCTGTCTGAAGAGCTGAAGTATACCATGAAGATCTCAGGAGGCGGGCAGGTGAAATATTTATCCGGTGATCACACATTCGTAGATTCCATTCCGGAAGAGAAGTTGTTTATTTTTCCCCTGGTAAGGACGGCGGGAGAAAGTTGCACTCCCCTGAAAGCCGGATACCAGGTACTGCCCGACAGATTCCACATAGGGGGCCCGGGTGGCGACAAAAGGAAGGCGATAATGCGGAGCCCGGCAGCAGACCTGACTGGTGTATTAGGGGGCGACATAAGAGGTATTGTCGAGAAGATGGGATACATCGCCGGCATGGGGTTCGATTTCATATACATGAACCCTGTGTTCGCCGCCAGGAGCTACCACAGGTACGACTGTTCGGATTATATGTCCATCGATCCCGTGCTGGGTGACGATGAAGATCTCAGGGAATTGATCCGCAAAGCGCATGATTGGGGGATCAAAGTTATCCTGGACATCGCCCTGAACCACTGCTCTGCCGAATTCCATGCATGTAAGAACTTACCGGATATGCAGGGGGACCCGGTTTATAAGGACTGGTTCTACAGGCCGCCGTCTTCCCTGCCGGCAGGCAGCGACATTGTGTGCAGCGGTTGGCACGGATATGAAGATCTGCCCCAATTCAACCTGGAGCATAAAGAGGTTCGGGCATACTTCAGGAAGGTGGCCCGGTATTGGCCGGAAGCATTCGGCATCGACGGGTGGAGATTGGATACGGGCACGGAACTGCCAGCAGGATTCGTGGATGAGTTTGTCCACGCCAGCCGCGAGGTCAACCCTCGGCTGCTGGTCATTGCGGAATCCTGGCAGGCGAATTCGAAGGACATGACAGCATCGGGGTGTATAGACGGCACTACGAATTTTGCGCTTTACTGGGATATTATCATCGCATTTTTCCAACAGCGGAAGCTTTCCGTCAACCAGCTTGCGATGAGAATAATGGATATGCTCAGCAGGAACGCTTTCCGCGTCAACCAGTTTTCCTGGAGTTTTGCCAGCAATCATGACGTGCCACGGTTCTTCTCTCTCCTCCGGCAAAAGGAGCATTACCGGCTTGCATTTATTTTGATCTACGCGTTGCCGGGAACACCGGTGATGTATTATGGCGAGGAGACATATATGGAAGGCCTGGCCGATCCTTTCAACAGGCAATGTATGGCGTTTGATTGTCCCGACCATTCCATGACGGATTGTATACGGGCGTTGAACCGGCTGCGGGAAGCATACTTTGATCTTTTCACTTATGGCAGCGTCATATTGGACACACCCGGAGGCGGGGGGCATCTTCTGGTCGTAACAAGAGCGCTGCAGGACCGGCGGCTGCAGTTCTATATAAATTTCGACGACAGCCGGAAGGCTATTGCGGAAGGAGCGTACCGTGTAAATGAATATGGTGTGAGCGCCCTGTATTCCGGACCCGACGAAAATATCAGATCAGTATATGAATTCTAGCTTATGATAGTACATCTCGGTTCAGAAGTCGCGCCTTATTACAAGCGAGGAGGTTTAGGCGATGTGCTGGGCGCTTTGCCAAGGTATCTTTCGGAACGTGAACCCAATATTGTCATTTCTTTTTATTATGAAGGGAGGATGCATGGGCTCAGTCAGGCGCCAGAAGGGGAGATCGCACTCCTTATGCAGGGCATCGAATACAAGTTCGTCTATTATTACCACGATGACGGAGCGGTGAAGTATTATTTTCTTAACATGTCAGACGGCAATGTTTTTAGTGATCTCGAGCCGGGGGAGGACAGCGGCAGACCAAAGGATGGGGAAATGCCCTATCAGCAGAATGCTTCTTTTTTCGCTTACCTGTATTTCGGCAAGGCGGCCCTTCAACTGCTGGAGGACCTTCAGCTGGATCCCGGCCACCTGCTGTTCCATGACTGGCATGTTTGCGGATGCTTTGCGTTCGGCGGGAAGCTGAGCGCTTTGAAAGAAAGAAAACGCTTTTCCACCATTCTAATGATACATAACTACGAGCACCAGGGGGAGATATTCCCGGACGTATGCGATTACCTGGACGAGGAATTAACTTCTCAACTGATGCCTGTCTTTTCCAGGTACGGCATGGCGACGATGCTTTCCCTGGGATTGAAACATGCGGATCATGTTGCTACCGTGAGCGCGACTTATGCAAGGGAACTGGAGGAGCACAGGGTTCCTCATCCCGGGCTCGTATTCCTGGAGCTGATAAAGAGGAAGAAAGTACATGCTTTGCCGAATGGCATCGATGACAGGGTTTGGAAAATGAAGCCTCACCTGCCGGAGTTTTTTGAGGACAAATGCAGGGAGGTCGTTGAAATGAAGCGGAAGGCCAGGTTGAAAATAACAGGAAAATATGCGCTGCACTGCACGGAAGCCCCGCTGGTGGTGATGCTATGCCGTCTTACGGAGCAAAAAGGCATAACGTTGCTCATGAATTTCTGGGATAGTGAAGCAGTAGCAATGAAGAAGCTGGAGGCATTGTTGAATTCCGGCATCGGGCTGATCGTATGCGGCCATCCTGCGGGTGGTCTGACAGGAAATGTACATAGAAGATTTGCCCTTGCACAGCAACGGTTTCCCGGAAGGTTCAGCTATATCCCCCAATATAGCGACTTGCTTGCCAGAGAACTGCTGGCAGCATCGGATGCCATCCTCTGTCCATCGCTTTTTGAACCTTGCGGACTGGTACAGCTATACGCCATGGCATTCGGGTGCATTCCTATCGTGCGCCCGGTGGGCGGTCTGCGCGATACTGTAAAACCCTATGGGGAAAATGCGGGCGGCAGCACCGGGTTCTATATCGGCGAGTTCAGCTATGACAGTTTGCTTGCCACTGTCAACGAAGCGGTGGATGTCTATAAGCATAAAAAGGATGCCTGGCAAAAAATGGTCGTTCATTGCCTGGGTGAGGACCATTCCTGGGATAAGGCCAAGGAGCGATATTTCGATTTTTTCGGGCAGATATTGCATGGTGAAATTTCCTAATTTGTACTTTGCTTCTGCGGAATAATTTTTTAAGATTTTTTTTGTTTCATTTTTCTTTAAATTAAAATTTAAATCGATAAATTACGCTATACACGCCTAACCGCGATTTCCCTGTTTCCTATCCCCGCGAGAACTTAGAAATAACCGTTATAACCTTTTCGTCAGACCTATCTATGAATATTCGGCATTATTTTTACCGGCACTCCAGGCCTATCATTGTTTTTATCGTACTCGGCGCTATTAACAGTCTGGTGAGCAGTCTGGTCCTGATATTTATCGGTCATGCCATCAGACAGCAGCCCCTTCCCTACTTTCCCCGTTTCGACTGGCTGATGTTCCTCCTTATTATATTGACATCGGTGACGTTGAGTTATATCTATCAGGCCAATATCATCAGGTTTACCAATAACAATCTTTATGAGCTGGAGACCTCCATTCTCGATAAGCTGAGATTTGCCGATTACGAATCATTTGAAAAGCTTGGTAGCGAAAAAATTTATGCAACGCTCACGGATATTAAGCTGCTTGCGGGCATTCCTCAGAACCTGATAACCTTCGTCAACTCCTCCATTATTATTATTTGCGCGCTGGCATATATGTTTGTCCTGTCGCCGTTGAGCGCATTGCTGATCCTTTCCCTGGTGGTGGGACTAACGGGCTTTTATATTTTGAGGAATAGACTGATCGAAAAGGACCTGAATAAGCTGAGAGATCTGCAAAACACCTATTACAGGCATCTGCGGGATCTGATCATGGGGTTCAAAGAAGTGAAGCTAAGCACGGTGCGAAATGATAATTTAACCGAGAATTTCCTGAAAAGGACCCTAAAGCAGTCGAGGGGTTACGACCGGAAGACTGCGATGCGCTATATGAGGAACGGGCTGGTTGGGGGGTACAGCTGGTACATGGTGCTGGGAATTGTCTTATACGTATTTCCAAAGTTCTTGCATTTAAATACTGCATCCAGCCTCACTTTTGTTTTTGCCATCCTTTATATTATGGGTCCCGTGGCAACAATTGTCGGAGCCATTCCTTTTTACACCAGGATGAAGATCGCCTTCGAGCGGATCAATGCGCTGGAAAGGGATATTAATGCAACGAGCCCGCATGCGGGGCACAGGGATATGCCTGATAAAGGGCAGAATTTCGAAAGCATTTTTTTTAACAATGTAAGATATTCCTATACCAGCAGGAATAAAGAGCAGTCTTTTACGCTGGGGCCGTTGAACCTGGAGATAGGGAAGGGAGAGATTGTTTTTATAATGGGGGGCAACGGCAGCGGGAAGACCACTTTTGTCAATCTGCTCACCGGGCTGTACAGGCCGGCAGCGGGCAGGATAATGATGAATGGCGAAGTCGTTTCGATGAGGGGCTATTCGTTCTACTGTGACCAGCTGTCTGCCATTTTTACGAATAACCATTTATTCTCCGAGAACTACAATGACTTTGAAGTAGATACCGAAGACCCTTACCTTAGAAAACATATTGAATTGTTCAGGTTGACTTCCGTGCTGCAGATGAACAAGGAGAGAGGTTTTTTCGATAATAATCTTTCCAAGGGACAGCAGAAGCGGCTGGCTATGATCTATGCGCTTATGGAAGACAGGCCTGTTATCATCCTGGACGAATGGGCGGCCGAGCAGGACCCCGGTTTCCGGGCCTATTTTTACAGGGAGCTCATCCCCTGGCTGAAGAACCAGGGAAAGACCGTGGTTGCCGTCACTCACGACGATGCCTATTACAGTTATGCGGACAGACTGATCAAGTTCGACTTTGGAAAGATCGTTTATGATGACGTTCCCAGGCTGGAACGGGCTGATCTAATCAATTATAAATAATGGCGATGAATTTATTCTGTTTACCGTTTGCGGGAGGAAGCAAGTATTCATATACAGACTATCAGAAACATGCCAGGGACAAATTAAACCTGATATCCGTCGAGCTGCCTGGAAGGGGAACGCGATTCAAGGAGAAACTGCTGCAGGACGCATCGCAGGCGGTGGACGATATTTTGCGGCAGATCCAGCCAGTGCTGCAGGAACCATATGCTATCTATGGGCATAGCATGGGCGGCCTGCTTGCGTTCCTGACCCTGAAAAAAATAATCGAAGCGAATTTACCCCGGCCTTTGCATCTGTTTGTTTCGGGCTGCGGCGGCCCGGCGACCCTCGAGAGCAAGCGGGAAGAAAAATACCATGAATTGACGAAAGAAGATTTCCTCGCGAAAGTAAAGGAAATGGGGGGGATGCCTGATGAAGTACTTCAATGCGATGAACTAATGGTATTCTTTGAGCCTATCCTTCGATCGGACTTTAAAATAGTTGAAATGTACAGATATAGCCAGTCGGCGCCATTCGATGTCCCCATTTCGGTCTTCTTCGGGTCTGAGGAAGAGACGAAATATGAAGATGCCCGGCTGTGGCAACAGGAAACGACCGGTGAGCTAAAAATAAGAGAGTTCCCCGGAAAGCATTTCTTTATCTTTTCTTTCAGTGAAGAAATAGTAAAAGACATTATCCATACACTCAATCAAAAAATTACCAATGAACGAACAGCCGTTATATCTTAAGCCCAATGTTGTCATCGAGCCTTTATTCAATAGATGGTATGCATGGTCCCATTTAATCTCGCCTGCAACAGCTGCTATGAATATCACTGGCCGGCATCTCAAGATACTTAACTCCTATATCCAGGCGCCCCATATACATGCGGCAGCTGTCAAGAACCCGAAGATGTTGGGTGGTCCCTTCGTCGACTACGACGGGGGACGGGTGGATGATATCAGGCAGCTGCGCGACAGGACCATCGAAGAGCAAAATGACCTCGTAGAACTTTCCGAAGCGATCAAACAGCTGGAAAAACTGCTGAAGAACCATCCGAAAGGGTTTTCACTGGAGCCATTATACGACAAGATCCCGGCCATGCTGAAAGGCTATGTGGAACTGGTGTATGACCTTAATAATAATCCGTCCTACAGGTTTTTTGAACACCTGTTATACAAAAGCCCGTTTTATAAACCGTCCTGTCAGAGCATTGCGCTTTGGATCACGGAGAATGACGAAAGACCATTTGTATTAAGCACCCCGAGGCTGGATGAGAAACATGTTCTCCATTTAAATATCCCTTTCAACCACCCGGGCATCGATGAACTGGCAAAGATGAAACGGACACCTCAAACCTATGCCTATATAAAGGACATGATGGGGATAAAAGAGGAGGAGGATGCGTTATTCAGGACTTTTTTCACGGCGGAAAGCCTGCCGGGCTATAAGAAATATGAAGGTGATAAGATCCGGATGCGCTATTTCGGGCATGCATGCATCCTGGTGGAAACAAAAGAGGTCAGCATCCTGGTAGATCCGCTGATCAGCTATTACGGGTACCAGCATGAAGTAGCCAGGTTTTCCGATATCGACCTTCCCGACGTCATAGATTATGTGCTCATAACGCACAACCACCAGGATCATGTGCTTTTTGAGACGTTATTGCCATTGCGTCATAAGATCAGGCACCTGATTGTCCCGCGCAGCGGTTCGGGCGCCTTGCAGGACCCTTCCTTAAAGCTGATGTTCAAGAACATGGGTTTTCAAAATATTTTTGAGCTGGACGAGATGGAGAGCACTCAATTCTCGGATTGCACTATTACAGGCATCCCTTTCCTTGGTGAACACTGCGATCTCAACATACATTCCAAGATCTGCCACCACGTTAAAGTGGATAAGTTCTCCATGCTGTTCGTTGCGGACTCCTGCAATATCGAACCTGCGTTGTACCAGCACATTTACAAGGAGATAGGGGATGTCGATATTATCTTCATCGGGATGGAGTGCGACGGTGCGCCGCTGACGTGGTTGTATGGCCCACTAATGACCGATGAGCTGTCGAGGGACAAAGACAGCTCCAGGCGACTGGCGGGATCCAACTTCGAAAGGGGGATGGCGCTGGTGGACGTCTATCACCCGAAAGAGGTGTATGTATACGCCATGGGTATGGAGCCATGGCTGAAGTTCATCAGCAGTATTCAGTACACGGACGAGTCCAACCCGATCATTGCTTCGAACATGCTGGTGAAAAAATGCATTCAGCAGGGCATCGTCGCGGAACGGCTATATGGAGAGAAAGAATTGTTCTATTTGAAACAGCCGGTGCATGAAGTCCTGGCAGAGATATAACCGATCAATTTAGAGGCGGGCCATATTATGGATGTACGATCAAACCACCGTATTACAGATTGTTTAGAGCATTGTGCTGAAACAAAGGCAGAAAAGGTGGCATTCACCTACCTCGCGGATGGAGAAGATATAGAGATTAACCTTACCTGGCGCGAACTATGTGCAGATGCCAAAGCCATTGCCTCCCGTTTGAGGAAAGATCGTACGCCGGGAGCGCGGGTCATATTGCTTTATCCACCGGGAACGGATTTTATAAAAGCATTTTTTGCATGTCTTTATGCGGACCTCATTGCCGTCCCTTGCCCTCTGACAGGCCGGGGGCGGTGGGCGGAGGCGCCCGGACGCATTGCCGCCGATTGCGGAGCCACTTTGATCCTTACAAGCACCAGCGGGGGCCGGCAGCACCGATTGGAAAAGGAAAACCCCGGATGCAGGGTGCTGTGCTCTGACCTCATCGGCGACGATACGGCTGAACCGGACGATGGGCAACGGACGAAAAGCGATATTGCCTTTCTTCAATACACTTCCGGATCCAGCGGGAAGCCCAAAGGGGTGATGGTTACGCATGACAATGTCATCTGCAACCAGGAATTGATAAAAGCTGCATTCAGACAGGATGAGAAGGCGGTGATCGTAAGCTGGCTTCCATTTCACCATGATATGGGGCTCATCGGGAATATATTGCATACGGTCTACCTGGGGGCAAAGTGCGTGCTGATGGCGCCTTCTGATTTTATACAGCGGCCGCTGCGTTGGCTGAAGGCCATACACAAATATAAAGGGACTACCAGCGGTGGACCTGATTTTGCTTATGAGCTGTGTGCGAAGAAAATTTCGGATGACGAAAAGAAAGACCTCGATCTGAGTTCATGGAAAACGGCCTACAACGGCGCTGAACCCGTGCGTGCAGCAACCCTCCGGGAATTTGCTGCTGCATTTGGCGCCTGTGGCTTCAAGGCCGGCTCGTTCCAGGCCTGCTATGGGATGGCTGAAGCGACCCTGTTGATCGCAGCCGCCCCTAATGGAGATGGACCCAGGACAATTGAATATGTCGCGCCCGGGGCCCCTCTTTATGAACTGGTGTCATGTGGAAGACCATACGGTTATGATGTACAGATCGTTGATGGAGATGGTAAAGCGCTGAAAGAAAAAGAAGTGGGTGAAATATGGATCAACGGTAACAGCGTTGCACGGGGATATTGGGGGGACAAGCAAGAAAACGCCTCATTCGATCATGATTTCCAGGGAAATGAACGGCGGTACTTTCGGACCGGCGACCTGGGGATGTTCGAAGGTGGTGAATTATTCATATGCGGGAGGATCAAGGACCTCATTATTCTCAATGGCGTCAACTATTATCCCGGCGACATCGAAGAAGTTGCTGCCGGCTGCAGCGATCTGATACCTTCCCGGGGCTGCGCCGCCTTCACCATTGAAAAGGAGCAAAAGGAAAAGCTTGTGGTCGTATGTGAGGTGGATAATGACAGCGCGGCTGCCTATGACCACATCTGCCGGGATATTGCATCTGCCCTGTCCGAAGCGTTCGGCATCGGCGCGGAAGAGATCGTCCTCATCAGGAAAGGGACGCTGGCAAAGACCACCAGCGGCAAGGTGCGCCGGCCGGCGAATAAGGACCTCTTTGCGAATAATGCGCTTAATATTGTATATAGATCTCCGTTTAGGGATGCGCTGCCCGATAGCCGCGGGTATATATTATCGCCCACGGAAAAAAGGATCCTGGATGCAGTGCGGGAAGTGTCGGGCATCGGGGATGTCCATCCGGACGACGCACTCTTTTCGGCGGGGCTCGATTCCATTAAAATGGTACAACTGGCGGGACTCCTGCCGGACATTATGGATGACTATACCTTACTCTTCTCCTATCCTACCATACGCAGCCTGGCAGGATTCATCGACGCGAGGAACAGCAGCGGCCAAATTATATTCCGGGCCACGGTACAACAAGCCGTTCATGATCTGTCGACCGTGCAAAAAGCAATGTGGTATGATCAGCAGCTGAAAGGAGAGAGCACCTGCTATAACCTTCCTGTTGTGCTGGAATGGGATACGCCACCCGATCTGATGATACTGGAAAAGACGCTGAATGAAATTATCAGGGAACAGGAAATATTAAGGACCTCCTTTCCACGGCAAGGGGATAGGGTGGTTCAGCTCGTAGGAGATTATTTGCACGTCGGAATAAAGTCGATAGACCTTTCTTCGCCGGCAGACGTTTCACAGCATAAGGGATATCTCCAGACGGTGCGACAGGAGGCTAATAAGTATATAGACGTTACCCGGCTGCCACTGTTTCATCTGACAGCTATCCGACTGGATGATGGCACCTGTAAACTGCTGCTGGTAGCTCATCACCTGATCGCCGACGGCTATGCGCTCATGCTCCTCTCCTCGGAATTGAGGGCCAGGTATGATGCCACCGTGGCCAACAGGCAAATACCAAGCAGGTTATCCTCTTTCCAGTACAGGGATTATATTGCTTTTGACGCCCTCCGGAGCGCTTCTCCGGAAATGGAGGCGACCCATCAGTATTGGCTGGCTCAATTGCGGGATGCCGCGGAATTTAAATTGCCTTATGATTTTCCCAGGACGGACATCAACGACAGGAAAGGCGCTTCTGTTATCGATGTCATCCACCGTGATCAATGGACGGCAGTGGATAGGCTTGCCCGGCAACATGGGGTTACGGTATATACGGTCCTGCAGTGCGCTTTTGTCTTATTGATGAGCAAATTCTCCCGGCGGAAAGAAGTTATATTAGGCATGCCTGTGGCAGGTAGGGACCACCCGGCCTTGCGGAATATGCTCGGTATTTTTGTCAATACCGTCCTTCTCAGGTACAAGCTGGCCGACATCGTCACGATCGAAGATCTGCTGAGCGAAATAAAAACCGCTATTGAACGGGGCTTGAGGCATCATCGTTATTCCCCCGGTCTTATTGCGGAACAATTGGGCCTCGGGCGCAGGATCGGAGGATTTCCTTTTACGGCAGTTTTTTTCAACGGATTACTTTTTTTAGAAAACAAGGATGTTCCGGATGCATTCGGATTTTTTCCAGGGAACACTGGCATCGATATGAATGTGGACCTGAATTGTTATATCACGGGCGCAGGAGATGTTTTTCATGTGCGGATGGATTACAGAACGGCGTGTTTCAGGGAGACCACGGTTAAGCTGTTACTTAAAGAATTCAAACAGATCCTCGGCCTGGTGACCCAGGCGCCGGGTACGGCTATAGCACCTATTTATAATGCCAGGTTCAGCCGTTTGAGTGCTGACGAAAAAGCCCGGATAATCCAACTGTCTTCGGGAGAGACAAGAACTTATCCGCCTGGTGAGCACATTGCTTCCCTTGTGGAGAAGCAGGCCGCAGCCACTCCGGAGAGGACTGCCATCGTATGCGGTGGCAGGGCTGTTACTTACCGGGATGCCAATGGCAAGGCTAATCACCTGGCGAAACTGTTACGGGAGCGGGGTGTCCGCCAGGGCGATTTTGTCGCAATGTTCATGGACAAGGGGTTGGAGATCCCCATCTGCATGCTGGCATTGTTGAAGATAGGCGCGCCCTTTGTACCCATCGACCTGGACTGGCCCGTGAAAAGAATTGACCTGTTGATGGAAGAGCTGGAGCCGGCCCTGCTGGTCTTCAACAAAGGGGGGCGAAAAGTCCATCCGGGAGGAGGACATGAACAAATAGAGATCGCCTTTGATCTCCTGGATACCGGCCTGCCTGATACGAAGGATAGTATCTCCCTGGATACCCCCATTTACGGAATGTATACCTCCGGTACGACGGGGATGCCCAAATGCACGGTAAATATTCAAAGAGGGATCCTGAACAGGCTGCTCTACATGAACAAACGTTATGGACAGAATAAGGAGGAGAGCGTTCTGTTTGCCAGTAAATATGATTATGATGCCTGTGTCTGGCAAATGTTCTGGCCTTTGCTGAATGGCGGCAAGACTGTCATTCCTACTCCTGCCGAAGATATGGATTTCCATGCCCTCATAGACCTGATCGAGCAAGAGCAGGTGACCTTTACTGACTTTGTTCCTTCTGTTTTTTCCGTTTTTGTTGATTACCTGGAGATCTCAGGTGAGAAAGGGAAAACGAAGGCAAGTTCTTTACGCCAGCTGCTCATCGGCGGAGAGGCTATGAACCCCAAAGCTATCAGGAGGTTCAGGGAGATGCTTCCGGAAGTGGGGATAACGAATACGTACGGGGCTACAGAAGCTTCCATGGGTACGGTGTTTTTTGAGATCAGTGGGGAGATCGGGGACAACATACCCATAGGCAGGCCCATCGATAATGTAAAGGCCTTGCTGCTGGACGAGGAGCTGCAGCCGGTGGCGCCGGGAGAGCCGGGCGAATTATACCTGGGAGGCGACTGCGTCGGCCTGGGCTATCTGAAAGACGAGACAAGGACCAATGCATCGTTCATCCCTAACCCGGTGCCGGAATCAGGACAGGGTACTCTTTACAGGACCGGGGATATGGCGCGCTTTGAGAACGGCAACATCCTGTACATCGGCCGGAGGGACTTGCAGGTAAAGATAAATGGCGTCAGGATCGAGCTGGGTGAGATCGAGGCCTCCCTCCTGAAGCATGAACACATTCATGAGGCTGTCGTGCTACTGGATAAGAAGGACCCGGACGATGCTTATCTGGTGGCCTACATAAAAACCGGGGAAGCGGTGGATCCCTTTAGGCTGAACAGATTCCTGTCCCAATGGCTGCCTGATCACATGCTGCCTGCCGCCTATGTCAAAGTGAGGGAATTCCCGCGCATCGGCATCGGCAAAGTGGACAAAAGGGCATTGGCGGCCATGCCGAATGAAAAGCTCAAAATGGCTGCCGCTTATGAAGCACCGGCTACCAGGATGGAAGAACGGCTTGCCGCTCTATGGTCCGGGTTGTTGAACAGGCAACAGATCGGGAGGAACGATGACTTCTTTTCCATCGGGGGCAATAGCCTCAAGGCGATGCAGCTGCAGACCCGTATCCAGGCAGACATGGGATACAGGACAGGCTTGCGGGAAATATTTACCCATCCCATTCTGGCCGACCTGGCCTTGTCCATCAGCGCCTCAGGGACTGGCGGCGGTGACATCATACCCCTGGCCGGCCATTCCCGGAGTTATTTGCTCACAGACAGCCAGTTCCGCCTGTGGGTGCTCAGCCAGGCGGAGGACAGTTCCTGTGCATACAACATACAGGGCGGCATCGATATAACAGGCGACCCCGATACTACACTGCTGCATCGCGCTATACAATACCTTATAAGCCGGCATGAAAGCCTCCGGACCGTCTTCCGCGAAGCGCCCGCAGGTGAAATTAGACAGTACATTCTACCCTCGCCGCCCGTATACAACGTTCAGTACCCCGACCTCAGCAGAACAGCAGATGCGGATAAGGATATACGGGAATTTGCATTGGCCGAAGAGGGACGTCCGTTTGATCTTGGCGTATGGCCGCTGTTCAGGATTAGCGTCCTCGCCAGGGCTCCACGGAAATACGTTTTGCTGATCACCATGCACCATATCATCAGTGATGGATGGTCCGTCGAGAACATATTGAGAGAGCTGTCCCAGGTCTATAGCGACTATGCCGGCAACAGAGAGCCGTCGTTAACTCCCCTGAGGATCCAGTACAAGGATTATGCCGCCTGGGAAAACACCCATTTGCAGTCAACCCGGGAGAAACAGAACGAAGAATATTGGCTCAACCAGCTTGGTGGCGAGCTGCCTGTCCTGCAGCTGCCCTTTGATAAGACCCGCCCCGCCGTCAAAACATACAAGGGCGACACGATCATTACAATGATCCCTTCCCCGTTGGTCTCCGGGTTAAGAGCGCTGTGTTCGGAGGAAGGTGCTACTTTGTTCATGGGATTGCTGGCGGGTATCAACGCAGTGCTATACCGGTATACGGGGCAGGACGATATTGTACTGGGGACGCCTGTTGCTACCAGGGACGAAAAAGAGCTGGAACACCAGGTCGGATTATACCTCAATACCCTGGCCATCAGGACCCGCGTCCGGGGAAATGAACCTTTCTCGGGACTGCTGAGACAGGTGAAAGAATTATTGCTGGGTGCGTATACGCATAAAGCTTACCCATTTGCCAGGCTGGTAGACAGGCTGGATCTCCCAACCGACAACAGCAGGTCCGCCTTGTTTGATATACTGGTCGTCCTTCAGAACCAGGTAGAGCTTGAAACCAATAAAAGATATTCTTTTGAAGGCCTCGATGTCACCGTCATGAACGACCTCCAGCGGAAGACCAGCCAGTTCGACATTACTTTCGAGTTCGAAGAGCAGGCTGACGGGCAATTGCTATTGAATGCCATTTATAACCCTGACATTTTCAGCCGGGATAATATCAGACAGCTGCTGGACCATTTGATCCAATTCCTGGACGCCGCGCTGGCGGGCATGGATACGGTGATAGATGAGATCGATTACCTGGATGCTGAAGAGACGGACCTGCTGGTGCGGAAAGTAAACCCGGCGAAGACGGATGTGCCCGCCTACAAAAGCATTACAGCACTTTTTGAGGAGCAGGTCCGCCTTGCCCCGGATTCGGTGGCGCTGGTGTATAATGATCAACGCCTGGACTACAAGACTTTGCATGAGCTGTCAGGGCAATTAGCCTGGTGGCTGCATACATCTTATGACTTAGGGCCAGGATCGCTTGCGGGGATTATGCTGGAAAGATCGGAATGGATGGTGATCTCCATGCTTGCGGTACTGAAGACGGGGGCGGGGTATGTCCCTATCGACCCGGCTTATCCGCAACAGCGGATCGATCTTATGGTCGGGGATTCGGGGTGTAAAGTGATCATCGATGAAGATGTCCTCAGGAGTTTCAGACAGCAGCAGGCAGGGATCTCCCCTGGCGGCAACGGATTCGCAACAGCGGACGGAAGTGCCATCGCTTATATCATTTACACCAGCGGAACGACCGGCCGGCCCAAAGGGGTGAAGATAACCCACTCCAATGTGTTCAACCTCCTCAGCTGGGCGCTGTCTGTCTATTCAGCAGAAGAGATAAGCGGGGTGCTGGCCGGCACCTCTATTTGTTTTGACCTTTCCGTTTTCGAGATATTTTTGCCCCTGGCGGGAGGCGGTACATGCATACTTGCCAACAACGCCGCAGAGATCGATACATTGCCTGGTAAGCAGGAGATCACTCTGATCAATACAGTTCCGTCCGTAGCTGTGGAACTGGCCAGGGCTGGAACGATACCTTTGTCGGTGTCGGTCATCAACCTGGCGGGCGAAGCTTTAAGAAGCGGCCTGGTCAGGCAATTATACGCCTTCAGCCAGGTGAAAAAGGTATACAACCTCTACGGCCCTACGGAAACCACGACGTATTCCACTGCTGCCCTGGTGTCTGCGGACGATGATGAAGAGCCGTCCATCGGTGAGCCCATACGCAATACGCGGCTATACGTGCTGGATGGAAATCAAAGATTATTGCCTTTCGGGGCAGCAGGGGAAATCTACATCGGCGGCGATGGGGTTTCTCCCGGCTACCTGCATGACGTGCGGCAGGAAAGGTTTGTAGAAGACCGGTACAGTCATGGGGGCGGGCGTCTCTTCCGGACCGGAGACATCGGCAGGTGGATGCCCGGCAGGAAGATGAAGTACCTGGGAAGAAATGACCATCAGGTCAAGATAAAGGGCTACCGGATAGAGTTACAGGAGATAGAGAAAACCCTATCGGGTCATGAAGATGTCCGGGAGGTTGCGGTCGTAGCCGGGCAGGACGAAAGTGATATCCCGGTGCTGCTGGCGTATGTGGTGCGGGAGGGAGCGATGACGGCATCGGACCTGCGTAGCTATATAAGACTTCGTTTGCCGGAGTACATGGTGCCGGCTCACTTCATTTTCTTCCAGCGCTTGCCACTGACGCCGAATGGCAAGCCGGACAAAGCCGCCCTGGCTGCGGATTGGAAAAAGTATATGGTCCGCGTGGTCCGGGATGATCACGGCCGGACACCGATGGAAAGGAAGCTGCTGGAGATCTGCAAGGAAGTGCTCGCCTCCGGCGAGGTGGCGATGGAGGACGACTTTTTCGACCTGGGCGGCCATAGCATCAAAGCATTGAGGCTGATAGCCCGTATTCGAAGGGAGTTCAATGTAAGATTGAGCATAAGGAATATATTTCAAAGCTCCGGTATTGAAGGCATCGCCGGCCGTATCCGGTCGGCCCGGCAGGAACTGTACCAGCAAATAATGCCTGCCGGAGAGCAGGCATCCTATGATCTTTCCGAAGCGCAGAAAAGAGTCTGGCTGTCCTGCCAGTTCGAAGGGAATAACAGGACTTATAATATTCCCATCGCATTCATGATAAAACAACCTGTTGAACGCAACTTCCTGGAACAGGCATGCCGCGGGATGATCGAAAGACACGATACTCTCCGGACATCCTTTTTCCTGGAGGAGGACCAGCCCAGGCAGAAAGTGCTTGCCGCTGGCCAGGTTGCTTTCGAAGTGGCCTCCATCGATGTACGATTGCCCGGAAAGGATCTTGAAAGGTCTTTACAGGAGTGGATCACGGAGGAGATCGATCTGCAAAAGGCGCCCTTGCTGAAAGTACTTTTAGTATGCGTTGCCGCAGACAGATATATTCTCGTCTTTAACATCCATCATATCATAGCCGACGGTGTATCGCTGAAAATAATTGTAAAAGAGCTCTTTCAGGCATATGCGGAGTTAGCCGCGGGACGGGAGCCCTCCGCACGGCGCCCGGAGAACCAATATAAAGATTATGTCGCCTGGGAAAAGAACAGGCAATGCAATAGCTATTATGACACCTGCAGGGAGCACTGGCTCCTGAAGTTCAAGGACGCCCCGGCCGCGATAGAGCTTTCGTCCCGTACGAAGAAAGGAATGTTCAGCGCCAATGATGGAAATGTTTTCTCTGTGGAGGTCGACGAATCCTTGTTCGACATGATCCGGAGCACGGCCGCAGACTGGAATGCAACTACCTTCTCCGTCCTGGTGGCAGGAATTAACCTGCTGCTGAACATATATTCCGGCAGTGATGACATCGTGATCGCATTGATCAACGATGCCAGGAGCCAGATCGAGTTGGAAGACCAGGTGGGGCTGTACACCGGCTTTTCGCCATTGAGGACGGTAGTAAGGCCTGATGCCAGCCTTTATGACATGGTCACTCAGGTACAGGAAGGTATCCTGGATGCGCTCGAGTTCAATTTGTATTCATACGCGGACCTGGTGAAGGATCTTTTCCCTGATAGAAAGAACGGGACAGCCTTTTCCGATATAGTCGTTCAGCTGCAGGACCTGACCGATCTCGGCAAACTTAGCGCCACCACCCTTTCACCCGAACCCTATAACCTGAACTATAAAGTAAGCCATTTCAAATTAAACTTTGATTTCTACGTGAAGCAGGATGGGCTGGTCCTGAATATCAGGTTCAGCTCAGCCTATTACGATATGCCCTGGATCAGTAACGCCTGGGAGGACCTGAGGTCCTTACTTGAAAAGATCTGCCTGCATCGCGACGGACAGGCCGGCGATAAGGCGTTGGTCAGGGATGTTGTCAGGGAGTTCAAGGATCATGCCCTGCCGGATGTCATCGGAGATATGTCTTTTTCAATATAACCACAATACCAAACCAATATGAAATTACACCTGCCTGATCGCTCTGTTGACGTCTTCTCGGTTTTATACCGGGAGGAAAGCATCCAGGAATATGCTTTTAGAGACCTGAAAGAATTTATCAGGCTTTCAGAGGAGTACCGCTACACCGGGCTGCTGCTGTTCGAAAGCAACAGGGGCAACATCGAACCATGGGTATTTGCGCAGGCGGTGTTGAATAACTCGGAGACCTTGTCGCCATTCATCGCCGCCAACCCTGCATATATGCACCCCTTCCTGGTGGCAAAAAAGATACTTTCATTGGCCTCCTTATATCAGCGCAAGGTCTATATAAACTTTATCACCGGCACTTCCAAAACTGACCTGGCCGCCCTTGGGGATACCACGGCACACGATGACAGGTATAAAAGGCTGGTGGAGTTTATCCAGATCATCGACGGGCTGCTGAATGACGTCAAGCCCCTGACCTTTGACGGCAAGTTCTATAAATTGAAGAATGCCAAGCTATCCAGCAATCTGCCGGAAAAACTCAAGCCTGTGTTCTTTGTTGCGGGCGCTTCTGAAGAATCTTCCCAGGCTGCAAAGATCGTGGGCGCCAATAAAATGGGCATGGCCAAGCCGGTGGAAGGGTTGCAGCAAAGCGAGCTTGCGGAAAAACTACATTTCGGCCTGCATTTCGGCATCATCGCCAGGGAAAGCAGGGTGGACGCCACGGAAAGGCTCAATGAACTTTTTTACGGCACGGAAGAGGACAAGGACCTGATGGAATACTCCATGACCAACACGGACGGCAAATGGAAAAGGGAATTGAACGATTTTGCCGAGCTGCCGGACTCTACGTATAACCTGCAGCCCTTCAAGAACTTTAAATCGGACTGTCCCTATCACGTCGGAAGCTATGATGAGTTGTCGGATTCCATGGTGAGGTATGTCATCAACGGGTTCGATCCGCTGGTGATCGAAGTGCCTCCGGGCGAAGACGAGCTTTGGCACATTTCCAATGTATTAAAACTGACTGAACAGAAGATATGCAGCCAATATTATTCCGAAAAGCAGGCTGATCTGGTGTCCTGAGTGTCGGCGCCGGGGAATTATACAACCATTGCATCTTATCTTATGTCGAAAAATATTATAGTTGAGAATTATTGGCTGCATCGGTTTTCCGAACCCGTCACGCCACTGCAGCTGGGTATGAGCAGGGGTAAAGGATCTACCCGTCGCCTGAAGCGCATTTTGCTGCCGGAGGGTTTGATGACGAGGATCCGGGAGATAACGGGGGGAGCTGAGGCGGGCCGGTTGATCTATGGTTTGAGCGCGTGGGCGTACCTGCTGAGCGTGTACAGCGGCAACGAGGAAGTGATCGTGGTGACGCCGGAGCTGGGTGCAGGTGGTAATCTGTGCCTGGTACGGGGACGGCTGCGAGGGGAGCTAACGGTGAGGGAACTGTTGAAATTTTATAAGGACCTGGTTGGGGAGGCATTGCGTCACAGTGGATACGCTTACCGGGAGTTGGTGGAGAAGGTGCGTAAGGACAGAGGCTATGATTTGTCGGTGCTGCTGGAGGCGGGGTACGGTGATGGGGCGTTGCAGGATCTGTCGGAGCTGCCGGTGTGCGGCGTGATGTTGCGCCAGGAGAAGGAAGGGAGTGAGCTGGTGCTGGAATATGGCGAGTGGCTGGGAGAGGACTATGCGAGCCGGCTGGGGGGTAATTATGTCAGATTGCTGGAGTGGATGGCGGAACACGGGGGGGCGCAGCTAAGGGAGTTCGAGGTATTGCCGTATGCGGAAGCATTGTTACTGTCGGAGCAGATGAAGGGGCCGGAAGTGAGGATGGAGGAAGGACAGACGGTGGTAGATGTGCTGAGGTTGCAGGCGCTGCAGCATTGGGATCGTATATGTATAAAGGATAGCGAAGGAGAGATGACGTATGGGGATCTGGAAGAGCGGAGCAACCGGCTGAGCCGGGTACTGGTAGCGCTGGGGGTGGGAAGGGATGAGCTGGTGCCCGTGTGCATGCAGCGCGGAAGGGAGATGATGGTTGCCATCCTTGGGATATGGAAGGCGGGAGGAGGCTATGTGCCCGTGGACCCATCGTACCCGGATGAACGGATAAATTATATACTGGAGGATACGCAGGCGAAAGTATGGGTGAGCGCGGCAGCGGGAAGAGAGGGTTTGGGAGCCGGGCTGCGGCGGGTGACATTGGATGATGAGGAAATACTGGCGCAGCCGGGGATGGCGGTGGAGCGGAGATGGGATACCGGAGGGTTGGCCTATGTCATTTACACGTCGGGGTCGACGGGTCTCCCGAAGGGTGCAATGATCGAACATGGCGGCATGCTGAACCATTTGTATGCGAAGGTGGAGTTGTTAGGGATAGATGAGAGGAGCCGGATTGCGCAGAACGCGAAGGAGAGTTTTGACATATCGGTGTGGCAGATGTGGACTTCCTTGATGAAAGGGGGCGAGGTGGTGGTCTACGACAACGGAATATTGTTGTCGGTGGAAGGATTTATAAGGAAGGTGGCGGAAGATGGGATAACGGTGCTGGAAGTGGTGCCGAGCTATTTGACGGTGCTGCTGGATACGCTGGAGGAAACAGGGTTGGGAGTGGAGGGACTGGGTATGTTGCGCTGGCTGCTGGTGACGGGGGAGGAGCTGAAAGGGAAGCTGGTGGAGCGGTGGAAGGCCCGATATGGAGGAATAAGAATGGTGAATGCCTATGGGCCGACGGAAGCGTCGGATGACATTACACATTACTGCGTGGGAGGAGAGATGGAAGGTGACAGGATACCCGTGGGCAGGGTAATCCGGAACATGCGGATCTATATTATGGACGATCAGCTGCGTATGTGCCCCGTGGGTGTGAAGGGAGAGATCTGCGTGTCGGGTGCAGGCGTAGGCCGTGGATACTGGCGGGATGAGGAGAGAAGCAAGGCTGTGTTTAAAGAAGACCCGTACCTGAAAGGAGTGCGGATGTACCGGACGGGGGATGTTGGGCGGTGGCGGGAGGATGGGAACGTAGAGTATTATGGCCGCCGTGACCACCAGGTGAAGATACGGGGCCACCGGGTGGAACTGGGGGAGATAGAATATGAGCTGATGCGGATCGCGGGCGTGAAGGAGTCGGTGGTGGTCGATAGGGAAGATGAGCAGGGGAATAAATACCTGATAGGTTATGTGGTACGGGAGGAGGCTGATGGAAAGGAAGCGTACGACTGGCGCAGGGCCCTGGAAGGCAGGCTGCCCTTGCAGCTGATCCCGCGTGAAGTGGTGGAGCTTCAGCGGATGCCGTTGACGGAAAATGGGAAGATTGACCGGCGAAAGCTCCCGGAGCCGAAGGAGGAGGCAGGGGCCGGCATGAAAGGAGATGGGCACCGGGGGCCGTCGGATGAAGTGGAATCGGCGCTGGCGGAGATCTGGAAGGAGGTACTGGGTTTGGTGGAAGTGGGTGTAAGCGACAATTTTTTTGAGCTGGGAGGTCATTCGCTGAAAGCGACACAGGTGGCATCGCGGGTCAGAAAACGGCTGGGGGTAAGACTGGAAATACAGACCGTCTTCGAGTACCCCACTATCGAAGCGCTGGGCGGTGTTGTGAAAATGCGGGTCGGCAGCTCATATATCCCCATCCAGCGGGTGAGTGCACGGGAGCAATATGAAATATCCAATGCCCAGCGCCGCATCTGGATCATCGATCAGCTATCCGACAATAAAGCGCTTTATAACATCAGCCAGGCTTATGAGATAGACGGAACGCTCAACAGGCCTGCCCTGGAGAATGCGTATGCGGATATTGTACAACGACATGAATCATTGAGGACCTTATTCGCAGATAAAGGTGAAGAGGGACCGTGCCAGGTGATCGGCGAATACGATGAGGAAAAATTCAGGATCGCGTTCAGCGATATCTCAGCGCAGCCCGACGGCGATCTTCTGGCCGGGGAGGCCGTCCTGTCCGCGTCCCGGACCTGCTTTCACCTGGAAAAAGGTCCGCTTTTAAGCGTATGTGTCATACAGCGCGGCAGCCTGCGTCATTTGCTGGTGATAACCATGCATCATATCATTTCCGATGGGTGGTCCATGGAAGTATTCATAAAAGAGCTGTTATTATCGTACAACTACTATTCTTCCGGCCAGGGCGAAAGACTCGCGGATTTGAAGGTCCAATATAAAGATTATGTGCACTGGCAGGGCCTGCAATTGATGCAGCCGGAAACCGGCCTCATGAAGCAGTATTGGTTAGACAGGTTCCGGGGAGAGATACCCAGGCTGGACCTTCCCTTAGACAGGCAGCGGGGAGCCGTAAAAAAATATAGGGGGTCTTCGGTAAAAGTCATCCTGGATAAAGAACTATCCGGGAATACCTATGCATTCAGCCGGCATCATGGCGTCAGCTTATTCATGACCTTGCTCGCTGCAGTGAATGCGCTGCTGTACAAACATACGGGCCAGAAAGATATAGTCGTCGGCACGCCCGTGGCCGGAAGGGAACATCCTGACCTGGAAGGGCAGATCGGGCTGTTCATCAATACATTGCCCCTGCGCACGAAATTTAATGACGACCTGAGCTTTTCAGGACTGCTGGAAGCGGTGAGACAATGTGCGCTGGAGGCATATGCCAACCAGGCATACCCATTCGACAGACTGGTGGAAGACCTGGCCCTGGCCAGGGATCCCAGCAGAAGTCCTCTGTTCGACGCGATGATCATATTGAATGATGCAAGATCCCGGCAGAACCTGGAAGTTAGCTTGCATGATATCCGGGTCCGCCCTTTTACACCGGAAAGCCTCCACAGCGAATTCGATGTTTGCTTCCAATTCAATGAAAGGGATGAACATATTGAACTGAACATCACCTACGATGCGGATCTTTTTGTTCAAAGCACCATGCAATTGCTTGCCAGCCGTTTTTGCACCTTGCTGAGGTCCGCCTTGCAAGACAGCGGGACGCCGCTGGAAAGCCTGCAATGCATAGGAGAGGAAGAGCTGCATCGGCTATTGGTGGACTTTAACGATACTTTTGCGGAGGCCTCTCCCTGCAACAGCATCCTGGAAATGTTCGAACGACAGGCGGAATGCAGACCGGATGCCATCTCCGTTGTTCATGAAGATCGCAGCCTGACCTTCCGGCAGCTGGACCAATGGTCCAACCAGGTGGCTAACTTCCTTATAACGCAGCACCGGGTAAGTCCGGGCGATATCATAGGCCTGGAAATGGAGCGTACGGAATGGATGATCGCCGGCATCCTGGGAATATTGAAATCCGGGGCGGCTTATCTCCCTGTGGATCCTGCCTACCCGGCGTCCAGGAAGATCTTTATGCTGCAGGATGCCGGAGCGAAAGTCCTCATTGCGGATAAGCTTGTCAGCGCGGACAGCGCGGTTCCCGGAATTGCCACTATTTATCTCAGGGATGTATGGAGGAATATTGCACATGATCATAGCAGCAGCAAGCCGGAGATACACGGATCCGGCGAAGGGCTCCTGTATGTCATTTATACTTCCGGCTCGACGGGCATGCCCAAGGGCGTGATGATGGAGAATAAACCAGTGATAAACAGGATCGAATGGATGTGGAACCATTATGGTTTCGATCCGTCCGACGTCATCCTCCAGAAGACGCCCAACATATTCGATGTGTCCGTCTGGGAAATATTCATGCCCCTGTGCAAGGGCTGCAGGATGGCGCTGTGTAATAGCGCGCATGTTTACGAGCCGGAGCTTTTGATAAGTGACATCCGGCAATACGGGATCACCGCCCTTCATTTTGTTCCCGGCATGTATACCGAATTCCTGGAATACCTGCCGGCAGCCATTCCCATGGTTGCCAGCCTCAAATATGTCTTTGCAAGCGGCGAAGCGCTGAGCATTTCCACCGTGAAGCGGCATTACGAACTGCTGGATATTCCTCTGCATAATTTATACGGCCCTACCGAGGCGGCGGTGGATGTCAGCTATTATGAGACCAGCGCCTCCGATGACCGGGTGCCTATCGGAAAGCCCATCTGGAACATTAAATTATATGTGCTCGACGACAACCTGCGGCTGCAGCCCATCGGTGTCCCCGGAGAAATATGTATTGCCGGGAAAGGGCTGGCCAAAGGGTATCTCCACCGGCCTGACATTACCGCAGAAAAATTTGTCCCCAACCCGTTCGAAGAAGGAACATTGCTTTATCGTACGGGGGACATCGGCAGGTGGCTCGATGACGGCAATATTGAGTATACAGGCAGGAAAGATCACCAGGTCAAGATCAGGGGATTCAGGATTGAGCTGGGAGAAATCGAGGACAACCTGAGGAAGCACCCTTCCATCGGGGATGCAGTAGTAAGCATGCAGGGTCAGGAAGGGAGCAGGCACCTGGTGGCCTATTACCTGTCTCATCAGCCCGTCGACGATGTCCTTATCCGGCAGCACCTGGCCGGTCTGCTTCCCCCTTATATGATACCTTCCTTTTACAGGAGAATGGAAAGCTTCCCATTAACCGTCAGCGGCAAAGTCGACAGGAATGCGCTGCCGCTATTCGACGTCGACGGCACTGCCGTGGCACGGTCGTTGACCGCACCCGGTGATGAGATCGAACAGGCCATCTATGACGTCTGGACAGAGGTGCTGGGCATCGGCGCTACCGGGATCGATGAAAATTTCTTTCTCTCCGGCGGTGATTCCCTCAAGGCGATCCGGCTTGTTGCGCGGGTGAACGGCCAGCTGCATGCGGGCCTGCGCGTCAGCCACCTGTTCAGGCATCCCAGCATCCGGGAACTGGCTTCGGTGGCACAGAGCAACCTGCTCCTTCCCGAAGCGCCCGCGGCGGAACCTCTCCCGGGCCTGCCACGTTATGACTTGCCGCCATTGGTGGAAGACGCATATCCTTTAAGCGACATCGAGAAAGGCATCCTCTATTACAACCTCACAGGAGCCGCCGGGGGAATGTATAAGGACCAGTTCTGTTACCAGGTGAAAGATCCATCCTTCGATGAGATGACTTTGAAAAAGGCGTTCGCCCTGCTTATCCGGCGTCATCCTATCCTTCGCACGAGCTACGACATCAGGAACTTCCCGGAATTCTTACATCTCATATATGTCCCTGCTGCGGTGGAGATCGATGTCCGGCTGGAAGACCTATCCGGCATGAGCCGTATGGAGGCGGCCACCTGTCTGAAAGAACAGGTCCGAAGGGAAAGAGCTGTCCCATTCGATATTTCCTCTCCCGGCCTCTGGTATATGAGGGTATTCGCCCTTGGCAACGATGAATACTTTGTACTATGGGTATTCCACCACGCCATCCTGGACGGCTGGAGCAACGCCAGCCTGCTTACCGAGCTGGTGAATACCTATGAGGCGTTGAAAAAGGACCCCGGTTTCGTGCCTGCTCCCCTGCGGACGACTTTCAAGGATCATATCATCGAACAATACGGCGCCCGGCATTCCCCGGTCCTAAGGGATTTCTGGCTGCAGGAGCTGCATGACCACAGACGGACCGAACTGCCCTTCAATCGCACCGTGCCCAGCCATGATCAGGGCCCCAAGGACAGCGACGTATATACCTTTACGCTGGATAATGGATTGCTGGACAGCATAGCTGTAAGAACGCGGGTGAGCAAAAAAGTGGTTTGCCTGGCCGCCTTCAGCTATTTGCTAAAGCTGACCACCGGCGCCTCGGACATAGTCTTTGGCCTGGTGGGTAACCTGAGGATGGAGACGGAAGAGGGGGATGAGGTCCTTGGATGTTTCCTGAATACGCTGCCTTTCCGGGTGCAGCTGCCGCCGCACGCCAGCTTTGGAGCGATCCTGGAAGCTGTGCATGACCGTTATATCCGTCTCAAAGCGTATGACAAGCTGTCATTTGCGGAGGTCGCCCGGCTTTCCGGGAGCGAGGTTCATGGCATCAATCCCGTTTATGATATCATCTTCAACTATGTCGATCTGTCTGCCCTGGACGGACTGCGAACGGACGGTGTGCAGGTCATGGATCCCCTGGTGAAAGGATTTGAGAACACCAATACTTTCTTTGATTTTACCATCATTGCAGGGCCGCGCGAAGACAAGGTGGCGATGATCTTTTCCCCGGATATTTATGACCGTGAGGACCTGAAAAGGATCGAACACTACTATACCTCCCTGTTGCGGGGATTCCTCGATCCGGCGGGCCTGCCTGAGAGCACGGAGGTGCTGCCTGCCAGTGAAATGAACGACCTCCTCTACCGATTCAATGACACGGTGCAGGCATACCCTTCCCACCGGCTGATCCATCAACTGGTGGAGGAGCAGGCTGAAAAGACGCCCGACGGGACTGCCGTGATCACCGGGGACAAGTCTTTCTCCTACCGGGAATTGAACAGCAGGGCCAATTATCTTGCCCGCGTCCTCAGGAAGGAATATGGGGTAACTGACGGGGCCGTAGTGGCCTTATTGCTCGACCGCTCGGAATGGTTATTGATCTCCCTGCTGGGCGTATTAAAGGCCGGGGCTACCTATCTTCCTGTGGATAAGCAGTTGCCGCCGCAGCGGATAGACTTCCTCATCCGGGACAGCGGGGCGCGGCTGGTTCTGACCCATGGGGCAGGGGGCTATCTGCCGCCTGCCGGGGTTGCGCTCGCGCCTGTGGACCTCCGGTGCAGTGGAAATGCCGTGATGGGCCCCGCAACCTCCATCTCATCCGCTGCTGCGGCCTACCTGATGTATACCTCCGGGTCCACGGGACAGCCCAAAGGGGTGCTGGTATCCCATCGCTCGATCGTCAATTACCTGTGGGCGATGGATCGCCGGCTGCATCCTGACGCACATGACAGGATCATGGCGGTCACCACCTTCTCCTTTGATATTTCCATCACCGAGCTGATGCTCCCCCTGGTCACCGGCGCCTCGGTCATACTGATCAATGGGATGTCGGACCCATTCGAGGTCATCCAGCGGATGGAAAGCATGCAACCGACCCTCATGCAGGCGACGCCGACATTCTGGAGTATGCTGCGCAATGCCGGGTGGCAAGGCGACAGGAGGTTAAAATGTATCACCGGTGGCGAACTGCTGAATGTCAACCTGGGCAAATTCCTGCTGGCAAATTCGAAGGAATTGTGGAATTTTTATGGGCCTACCGAAACCACCGTGTGGTCCACTTCCCGGCAAATTACCTGTGAAGACCACCTGTATTCCATCGGCGCCCCACTGGATAATACCACTGTATATGTATTGGATGACCACCAACATCTTCTTCCCACAGGCGTGGTCGGCGAGGTCTACATCGGCGGCGACGGCCTGGCCATCGGGTACCACCAGCGGCCTGACCTGAACGAAGAAAAATTCCTTCCCCATCCCTGGGCCCCCGGCAAAAAGCTTTACAGGACAGGTGACCTGGGCCGCTGGACTGCCGATGGGAATATCCGGCTACAGGGCAGAAAGGATTTTCAGGTTAAGGTGAGAGGCTACCGGATAGAGCTGGAGGAGATCGGGCATGCCATCCGGAAATTCCCGGGTATAAAGGACGAGGTCGTCTTTGTCAGGGACAACCAGGGGGCCTCGGATATTCTGGCTTATTATACGGCATCCCGGCAGATAGATGAGCTGGAGCTGAAGGACTGGCTGAGCGCTCAGCTGCCTGCCTATATGATCCCGCATTTACTGGTCCGTGTGGAAGACCTTCCCACCACCAGCTCCGGGAAAACAGACTTTAATGCGCTGCGTGCGCTTGCCCTTTCCGGCACCATCGACAGGGAAGAAGAAGGCCCCGGTGATGAGATCGAAGAGGCTGTTGCGGGCATCTGGAAAGATGTCCTGTTATTCGAGAAAATAGGCATTCACGATAATTTCTTTAAAGCAGGCGGCGACTCATTAAAAAGCGTCAGGCTCCTGAACCTCCTTAACCAGCGGTTCCCGGACAGTTTTACCATAGCCTCTCTTTTTAGTCACGCCACCATTGCCTCTCAAAGCAGGATGATCCGGCGATCAGGCCCCGGCTATTCCAGTAAAGAAATGGAGATGAAGGAAATACCTTTTTAAATCTATTTATTCTGCAGGATTTATGGAAAGATCTATAGCTGTCATTGGATTTTCGGCACGGTTGCCCCAGGCGGACTCGGTGATGCAATTCTTCAAGAACCTGAGGTCTGCCATGGATAGCGTAAGGCCAGTCGACCTCAGGCGTATAAAGAACACCGGTCTGGCTGTGGATAAGGACTACCAGGTATTCGGCTATCTCGACGATATCGACCAGTTCGACTTTTCTTTTTTTGATATATCTCCCGGTGAGGCACAGAACATGGACCCAAGACAGAGGATGCTCCTGGAAACGGTTTACCATGCTTTTGAGAATGCCGGGTACAGCCCCGCGTTTTTTAACGGCAGCGACACCTCCTTATTCATGGCGGATGTCAACCTGGATTATCACCGGCTCGCCGTAGTGCGGGATGCCACCCTGGTGGCGGGTAACATGAACGCGATGACGGCGGGAAGGATCGCCCGGTATTTCAACCTGCGTGGTAAAGCACTGGCCATCGATTCCACCTGTTCCTCTTCGCTGGTGGCCCTGGAAGAAGCGTGTAATGACTTGATCCTGGGCAATAGCAAGCATGCCCTGGTATGTGGTGCGAGGCTCTCGCTCTTCCTTCCGGAAAAAGAACATGACCAGCATTATTTCGACGTCATGGCTCCTGATGGAAAAGCAAAGAGCTTTTCTGCGCAGGCCAATGGCCTTGCCGGGGGAGAAGCCGTTGCCTGTATCCTGCTCAAACCCCTGCAGGCCGCCCTGGATGACAACGATATTATCCATGCGGTGATCCGGGGCACGGCCGTGAACAGCGATGGCGCTCTTTCCGCCAGCCTCACCGCGCCGGATGCCGTCGCACAATCCGAAGTGATCAGGAAGGCCTGGTCAAAAGCAGGCATCGACCCGGAAGATATAGGATTTATAGAAGCACATGGGACGGGCACGAAGATCGGGGACCCCATCGAGATAGAAGGGCTTAATACTGCCTTTCGTGCATACACTCCCAGAAAAGGCTTTTGCGCCCTTTCCGCTGTCAAGACGAATATCGGTCATACGGACACGGTGGCAGGTCTGGCCGGTCTGATAAAGACCATCCTTTCGTTGAAGTATAAAGTGTTGTTCCCTTCCTTACATTTCGACAGGCCCAATCCCCTGATCGACTTTTCCAATAGCGCTGTATATGTCAACACGGCCTTTCGGGATTGGGAAGTTGCAGAAGGGAAGAAGAGGATCGCCGGCGTCAGCTCTTTTGGGTTGATGGGAACGAATTGCCATGCCGTCCTCGAGGAGGCTCCCGTGCGGGAGACTGTGCTACATGCAGTCGAAGAACAGCTCCCGGTGGTGCTGTCCGGGGGCAGCCAGGTCTCTCTCGAGCGCAATATACTCGCGTTGCGGGACCATCTTCTTGCCCATCCCGGGTTGTCCATGACGGATATCGCTTATACGATGGCGACAGGAAGAAAACATTTCGCGTACAGGCATGCCGTTGTCGCGTCCTCCACGGATGGGCTGTTGAATGGGCTTTCCACTACCGCCCTTCGCGGCCGGCCCGCCGGCGTGACCAGGAATATATTCGTATACTCCGGCATTACAGTCCAGGCTCCGCTGGTGGACCATTTCCGGGCCTGCCATCCCTTATTCGACCAGGCGTTCAGGGAATGCATGGCGCTGACGGAGATGAGAAATGGCCCTTTTAATGCATTTGCCTTTCAGTATGCCTTTCACAGGCTGCTGGGATCTGTCGGTGTCAGATCGAATTACCTGGTGGGTAACGGCATCGGAAAATGCGTGATCGCGGTGGTCAAAGGGGATGCGTCCCTGCAGGATGGGCTGCAAAAAGCCCTTGCCTTTGACGATACGGCGGCGCCAGGCGATATCGCGTCCAGGGTGGCAAAGCTCATCGACATGGAGACAGGCCGGCAGATGGTGAACTTTCTCGAGATGGGACCTGTGGGCGATATTTCCACCGCATTGCGGGAATGCCGGACGGAAAGCAGCCCCTACCGGGTGGTAACGCTGGATGAGGACCCCGCCGGCGCGTTTCATAGATATATAGCGGAAGCTTATATGGCCGGCAGCGACATCGACTGGAACCAGTATTTTCCGGTGAACGCATGCAGGATCGAGCTGCCCGGTTATCAATTCGACCGGAAGCGCTGCTGGATCGGTGAGCCGGCGCCTTTCCGGCTGGAATACCAATATACGCCCGCATGGACGCTTTATGCTCCCGCAGGTCCGACCAGCGCTCCCACCGATGAATGTATACTTGTCATGGCGGATACCCATGGCGTTGCGGATATAGTTATTGACAGGCTCCGGGCCGCAGGCAACCGGTGCATCCGGGTGTCTTACGGTGTCGGTTTTGAAATGCCGGATGACGATGCCTATATCATCAATGACAGATTGGAAGCGCACTACTCCTGCCTGGAGAACATGCTTCGGCAGAAAGGTATTGAGCTGACAGGGGTCATCCGTCTTCATTCATCCACGGACGATGTGTATGCCTCCTGCTTTAGCCAGGTGTTCCTTGCAAAGGCGCTTGCGGGCAGGCTCCAACGGCGCATAAAATTCTTAAATGTTACTTTCAACGGGCAGCGGGTGACCGATGGAGACCGGCTGTCCATCCCCGACAGCGTATCCGAAGCATTTTTCAAAAGCCTGCTGTCTGCCTATCCCGGAGCAGTCATCGGCTCCGTTGATTTCAACACGGACACCGACACTATCGATGATATTGCAGCATATATACTGTATCAATATAATGACAAGGACGATCTCCGGTTCTTTGCCTACCGTTCCGGCCGGCGTTATGTGAAACAACTGACGGCTGTTCCACCGGACAGCCTGCCCGCCTATCATTTCCCGCCAGACGCAGTGTACCTGGTAACAGGAGGGGGTACGGGTATGGGCATGCAGCTCTGCCGCACCATCGCCCGGCAGTCGCGCGGACATTTTATCATCATCGGAAGGACTGCCGTCGGAGAAAAAGAAAAATGGGAGGAGCTCCTGCTTAACAGTAGGGACGAGGGATTGAAAGAACGGATCAGGGACCTGCAATATCTGGAAAATGCGGGCTCTTCCGTGGAATACCGCTCTGCCGATGTGGCCGACGAACCCGCCATGCGGGCGATAGCTACCTCCATGGCCGCTGAATATGGCAGGATCACGGGGATCATTCATGGGGCGGGGAACTTACCGAAAGCGGCGGATGCCGCCGCAGGGCATCGCACGATAGAAGAGAGCATGGCTGTATTACGACCTAAGATCGAAGGCGTGAAAAACCTGGAAAAGCTCTTTGGGATCCTGAAACCTGACTTTTTTATATTATCCTCTTCCCTCAATGCATGGGTGCCCCAGAAAGACAGTTGGGAATACACGGTTGCCAATGCTTACCTGGATGCATTTGCAAACGATTGCTTCCACGAAAAAGGTATGCGCATGCTTTCGGTGAACTGGCCCGTTTGGGCCGGCACGGGCATGGGCAGGGACACCTCCAAGACAAGCTACAACAAGCGCGCGGGAATATTGAAGGCCATCACTGCCGCGGAAGGGGCGGAAGTTTTCCAGCACCTCGCAGGTTTCAAGGGCCCGAATATGGTGGTGGCCAACGCACTGTTTCGCCAGTCGTCCAATCCCTACTTCCTGGTGGATGACGGCGGGGGCACGGGCTCCGGTGTATCAACGGAGACGCTCATGCGCGATGAGACCGCCGGCATGGGCCCGCGGGAAGCTTATTCAGTTACGGCGCCGGACCAGGTACTGCTGTATGTCATTGATGTGTGGAAAGAAGTGCTCAGGCACGCCAATATATCGGCCACTGACGACTTCTTCGAGATTGGCGGCCATTCGCTCAACGGGTCCAGGGTCCTGGTGAGGCTCAACGAAATGTTTGGCCTGTCCATGGATTTTGAAACCTTACTGGAATACGGCCAGGCCGGGCAGCTGGCGGCCTATATACATGCCCAATGCAACCCCACGGCGGAAGAGAGCGGGCTGACCATCCAGCCTGCGCCTATTCGCAGCAGCTATGAAATGTCGGACAGCCAGCGAAGGATCTGGGTCTTGCAGCACATTGGAAAGGAGACCAATGCGTATAATATCACCCGGGCATACCGGATAAAAGGCGCAGTGGATATCTCGGGATTTTCGGAAAGCTATGACCTGGTGGTCCGGCGGCATCAGGCACTGAGGACAACCTTTATCGAAGCAGAGGGTACGTGGAGACAGGTGATCCACCCTGAGGGTGGAGCGGCCGGCGCATCCGCTTCCGATGGCGGCGCCACCGGAAAGCTAAGCCTGCTGGACCTCAGCCATGAGTCCAATGCAGAAATGCTGGCGACCACCCGACTCAGGGAAGAAGGCGCATGGATGTTCCATCTCGACAAGGGGCCGCTGGTGAGAGCGCAATTGATAAAGCTTTCCGATAAGGAATTCATCTTCCTCTTCAGCATGCACCATATCATTTCGGATTTCTGGTCCTGCGAGGTCTTTGTCAATGACCTGGTGCGTATCTACCATGCGCCTGCAGGCAGGCGAAAGGATATTTTGCCGCCCTTGCCTATCCAATACAAGGATTTCTCGGTATGGCAACACCGGGAGCTGGCCGCAGGGACCCTTGCCGCCTCCCGGACATATTGGAAAGAACAGCTGATGAATGCCCCCGTAGTCAATCTGCCGTTAGACTTCTCCAGGCCGGCTGTCAAGACCTATCATGGCCAGACCTTCCGCCATTTTTTTGACCAGGAGGCGACCGCTGCTTTGGACCTGCTCAGCAGGCAGCAGCAAGCCAGCCTGTTCATGGTGCTGGTATCGCTAATCGACGTGCTGATCTATAAGTATACGGGTCAATCAGATATTGTCATCGGGACTCCTGTGGCCGGCCGGCCGCTGCCGGAGCTGGAGCACCAGATCGGGTGTTATGTCAATACTATTGTCCTGAGATCGCGTTTTCCAAAGGATGCAAAGTTCACCGACCTCCTGCGTTCGGTGCGGGAGACCTGTCTGAAGGCCTATGCCAACCAGACGTACCCTTTCGATAGATTGATCGAAGACCTGGACCCAGTTAAAGATGCAGGCAGAAACCCCTTGTTTGACATTTGCGTGGTATTGCAGAACACGGATTTCAACGGGGCCGATGGATTTGCCATAGACGGTTTTGAGATAGAAGGCATTGCCCTGGAAGACCACACCAGCAAGTTCGATCTGAACTTTACTTTCCAACGGCATGCGGGCGGCTTACAGCTGAACATAGAATACAACACCGATCTTTTTGCAGCTGCCAGGATTGTTCAGCTGGCAGGCCATTTAGACCGGATCGTTGCCGCGACGGTTGCCCGGCCGGAAATAGATATCAGTGAGATCAACTTTTTGTACCCGGAAGAACTCCAAGCCCTTCTACGGCAGGAACAGGCGGCCTACCCATCGGGATTGACGCCCATCGACCTGTTTGAAACCAACGCGGCCCTTGCACCGGATAAGATCGCCCTCACCTGCAATACGGTGCAGCTGAGCTATCACCGGCTGAACCAGTGGGCCAACCAGCTGGCAAGCTACCTTCATGACAAACATGCCATCGGCGTGGGTGACTTCGTAGGCTTGCTGGTCGACAGGTCTGAATGGTCGGTGGTCGCCATGTTCGGAATAATGAAGTCAGGCGCTATCTATGTACCGCTGGACCCTTTATATCCTCCGGAAAGGATCCGGTATATCATCCAGGATGCAGGTATCAGGACATGTATCGCGGAGGATGAGGGTATGATCGAAACATTTGGACTCGACAGGGACAGTACCATCTTCCTTCGTCAGGAATGGGACGACATCGCCGCCTGTCCTTCGTATAACCCGGCCCGTACTATCGGCCCGGCGGACCCGGCCTATGTCATCTACACGTCAGGGTCCACGGGGATGCCCAAGGGCGTAGTGGTAGACCATGGCAACTTGACCCGCCTGTTTGTAAACGATCAATTCCCTTTCCTGTTCAAAGACACCGACACCTGGACCCTTTTCCATTCCATGTGCTTCGATTTTTCCATCTGGGAGATATTCGGCGCATTGCTGTATGGTGGCAGGCTCGTGGTTGCTGACAAGGATACTGTCCAGAACCCTTCCCTCTTTCTCCGTCTTCTTGAAAGGGAAGGAGTCACCGTGCTGAACCAGATACCGACCCTTTTCGGCAATCTGCTGCAGGCCATCGGGGAGAGAAAGGATTGCAGGCTGCAGTTGCGGTATGTGATATTCGGTGGTGAGGCTTTGAACCCCGGCAAGCTAAAGGATTTTCACTATCGCTGGCCTGACGTGGAGCTTGTCAATATGTACGGCATCACGGAAGTCACGGTGCACGCCACCTATAAAAAGATCACTGGAAAGGAGATCGCGGAAGGCATCAGCAATATCGGGCAGGCCATTCCCACTACCAGCATTTATATCATGGACGAGGAGCACAGGATGCTGCCTGCCGGGGTGCCCGGTGAAATAGTAGTGGGGGGTAAAGGAGTTGCCAAAGGTTATCTTTACAAGCCTGAACTCACCGCCGGCCGATTTATACAAAACCCATACGATCCTGCAGACCGCCTGTACTGTTCCGGCGATGTCGGTATGCGGCTTTGGAATGGAGATATCCAATATCTCGGCAGAAAAGACCACCAGGTGAAAGTACGGGGCTTCCGTATAGAGACGGGCGAGATAGAGACTGCGTTATTACGGACCAGCGGTGTCAGAGAGGCGCATGTGGTGGCCAAAAGAGAGGCGAACGACGATTACAGCCTGATAGCATTTATCAGCGGGACCAGCGATGTCCGCCCGATACGAGCAGAAATAATGGCGATCCTTCCTCCTTACATGATCCCGGCCTATTTTGTGGTACTGGACGAGTTCCCGCTGACACCCAGTGGCAAGGTCGACAAAAAGGCGCTGTTGCTGAACATGCAGCTGCAGGCATATGCCGGACCGGAATACCAGGCAGCCAGGGACAACCTGGAGCAGGAGCTGGTGGAATGCTGGAAGGAAGTGCTCTCCAGGGACGATGTCGGGATCCATGCCAACTTCTTTGAATTGGGCGGCGACTCGATAAAGGCCATTCGGCTGTCCATGGCCATTAATAAGAGAATAGCGACGGATGCCGTCGACGTGCGGACGCTGTTCCTCCATCCCACGGTAGCGGCCGTGGCAGACCAAATACGTTATGCCGGGGAGAATGCGCAGGCGCAAGCGGGAGGTAAAGACAGCATCACAGCCAGCATAGAGCAATTGAAGACCAGCCTGCTTTCAGACCCCACGCTGGCGCAGCGCCTGCCAGCGGGATGGGAGGATGTCTATCCAATGAGTGATATCGAGCTCGGCATGGTCTTTCACAATATGTCGGATGCCACGTCGGCCATTTACTGCGATCAGTTCTTCTTCCAGGTCGAAGACCCCACTTATGACCATGCATTGTTTGTACAGGCTTTCCATCAATTGATAGACAAGCATGAGATACTCCGCACGAGCTTCCATCTGAATGAATTCGCGATACCCGTGCAGATAGTCCACCGTACGGCGGCTATGAGAAAGGACATCCCTTTCGAAGATATCAGCAGGCTGTCCCGCCAGGAGCAGCAGCAACGGATCAGGCAAGACCTGAAAGAAGACAAGGACACCCCCTTCGATATCGTTTCACCAGGCCTTTGGAGAATGAAAGTTTATGCATTATCCGGATATGAACAGGGAATATTATGGACTGACCATCACGCGATCATCGATGGGTGGAGCAACGCTTCCCTGCTCACCGAGCTGAGCAATGTATATTTCCGGCTCAAATCCGATGCCGCCTACAAGGTCACCCGGCTGCGCGCCAGCTATAAGGACTTTATCATCGACCAGCTCCGCTTTCAGCAGGTGCCGGAGATCACCCGGTATTGGCAAAACGAGCTGCTGGATTATGAGCGGGCCGATTTTCCCTTTAACAAATCCCTTCCTTCCGCCGGGGACCAGAAAGAATTTGGAAGGCGCAATACCCCGTTTGGCCTGGAGCTGTCGCGGATGATACGTGCCTATGCCGTCCGTCATGGGGTGACGATAAAGGAGGTCTGTCTGACGGCATTCCTATACCTGTTGAAATATACCAACAATGCCAACGATGTTACCATCGGGCTTGTCGCCAGCGGCAGACCGGAAGTGGAAGATGGCGATAAGATACTCGGATGCTTCCTGAATACAGTGCCCTTCCGTCATAAATTCGACAAAGCTTCCTCTCCTGCGGCGACAGTGGCCGCCATCAGCCAAAAGGTCAAACAACTGAAATCCTATGATAAGCTCACGCTGCCAGGCATACTAAAAGCCATCGGTGAAGAGGTCACTATGCAGAACCCGATATATGACATCATATTTAACTATATCGAGTTCCATATCATGGGAGAGATCCATGAGCACACGAAGATCAACCGGTCCGGCGTGTATTTCTATGAGATAGTGAACACGAACTTCAATTTTATCGTCGATGGTTATAAAGAGGACATATTCCTTATAATCGCTTACCTGGACGGGCTTTTTACAGCGGCCGAGATCGATGACCTTGTTCTTTACTATCAAAGGATTCTCCGGTGTATCGTCGATGAAAAGCCTGTTCTTTCAGGCGCCGATGTGACAGGTGGCGGGCAGGTTGTTGCCTTGGCGGACGTATCCGCAAAGACACAGCCGGCGTTCCCCGCACTGGCAGTGCATGAGTTGTTCTCCCTTCAGGCGGAAAGAACGCCGGATGCAACGGCCATTGTCTATGCCGGCCGGAGGCTCAGCTATGCTACCCTGGAAGATGTGTCGGACAGGCTGGCGGCTTACCTGCGGGATGTATCCGGGGTAAAGCCCAATGACCTGTCAGCCGTGCTGCTGGATCGCAGCGATTGGATGATCATCGCCATCCTGGCTGCGCTGAAAGCCGGAGCTGCTTATGTGCCTATCGACCCCTCCCTGCCGTCACAACGGATCGATCATATGCTGAAGGATGGAAATATAAAGGTCGTCCTGACTACCAGCGAGCTGATGTTCTCTGTATTGGAGTATTTCAACGGGCAGATATTTGCCATGGACCTTCAACTGGACGGGCTTCCGCAGCCGGCTTCAAAATATAGGGTCCCTGCCTGCGAAGATCAGGTGGCGTATGTCGTTTATACATCGGGGTCTACAGGAAAGCCGAAAGGCGTGATGGTGGAACATGCATCGCTACGCAACCTGTGCAGCTGGCACATAAGGACTTTTGAGACCCATGCTGACAGCAGGGCCACCCTGTACGCCGGTGTCGGCTTTGATGCTTCCGTCTGGGAGCTGTGGCCTTACCTGCTCAGCGGCGCCACCTTATTCCCCATCGAAGAACCGCTGAGGCTGGATATGGTTGCATTTGCGGCATTCCTCCGGAAAGAGGCCATTACGCATGTCTTCCTTCCCACGCCCGTGTATGAACAGATGGTACGCCAACAGCTGCCGCTGGATAAGGAGATGTGGATACTCACCGGCGGAGACACATTGCGGACCTTTCACCCGGAACATAAGATCGTCAATAACTATGGCCCTTCCGAGAACACGGTGGTGGCTACTTCCTGCCGGCTGACAGCTGCCGCTGCGGCGCCTATTCCAATCGGAAAACCCATCGATAACGTCGATGTATATATCCTCAGCGAGGAGCTGGATATCCTCCCCCGCGGGACCATCGGGGAGATTTGCCTCTCGGGGAAAGGGCTGGCGAAAGGCTACCTGGGCCTGCCGGGACTGACGGCTGAAAAATTCGTTCCCCATCCTTTTAAAGAAGGCCAGCGGCTATACAGGACGGGGGATCAGGGAAGATGGCTGCCGGGGGATACCATCGAATTCAAAGGCCGCCGGGACGATCAGCTGAAGATCAACGGTTATCGTATCGAACTGGGTGAAATAGAGACGCGTATCCGGGATTACGATGCCGTAAAGGACGCCGTGGTCCTGGTGAAACAGACGGCCGAAGGAGATAAGGAGCTGACAGGCTATGTCGTGACGGACACACCCGATATCCTGCCCGGGCTGAAAGCATTCCTGCAGGCATCACTGCCTCAATATATGCAGCCTTCGGGGTTTATCCTGCTCGAAGAAGCGCTGCCCCTCACACCCAACGGAAAGTTGGACAAGAAATACCTGGCGGAGCTGGGATCGGTGGAAACATCTTCCGGTGCGACAACCATTGGACCCCGTAATCCCATCGAAGAACAGCTGGCTGCCCTCTGGCAGGACAAGCTGGGACATGGGGATATCGGCATCTTTGATAACTTCTTTGCCATCGGCGGGGATTCCATCAAAGCCATCAGGTTGGTGGTGGATATCAATAAGACCTTTGGGTCCAGCCTGGAGATAAAGGATATTTTCGAGCACCAGACCATTGCTGGCTTGGCCGGCTGCCTGGAGATACCGGTCGTTGCTACCGTCCCTGTCCGGGCAGATCTGTTGCAGGGATCCCCGTCAATCAACAAGCTCCGCGAGGAGATAACCGGCGATCCCACGCTTTCCCGGCTGCTGCCGTCCGGGTGGGAAGACCTGTTCTCCGTCAGCGATATTCAAAAAGGCATGCTGTATCACAGCCAGCTGCACGCGGCTTCCGGCGTATTCAAGGATTACTTCCTTTACCAGATAGAGGACGAATCCTTTGACCTGGATATTTTCCGTAATGCCTTTGCCCTTTTGGTGGACAAACACCCTATGCTGCGAACCAGCTTCAACACCGGCGACTTCTCCGAGCCTGTCCAGATCGTGCATACCGGCGGATCATTTGTCATAGACATGGATATCACGGATATGCGCATGCGCGATGAGGAGGAGCAGCGGAAGGCTATGCTGGCCTTCGTCGCCAGGTATCACCAGCCATCCTTCGATCTTGCCAACCCAGGATTGTGGCGGCTCGCCATCGCCCGTCTGGACGAGCACGACTACTGCATATTATGGGTTGTCCATCACGCCATCATCGACGGGTGGAGCAACTCCTCCCTCATGACAGAATTGACCAATGTATATTACAGGCTAAAAGAAGATCCGGCCTTCAGACCCGGCCTGCTGAAAGCGTCTTATAAGGATTTTATCATCGATCAGCAGCGGCATAAGATTTCTGAAAAGACGAGGAACTTCTGGGCCAGTGAGATGGAGGGGTATAAAAGGACGGGCCTGCCCTTTAACAAGCAGTCCGCGATGCTGGAGAGCGACAAGGTCACCAGGAGGTTTACCATCGACCTGGACGAGGGCCTGGCCCATGCCGTGGCCGGCTTTGCGGGGCGGCAGGAGGTCAATGTCAAGATCGTATATTTTTCCGCGTTCCTATATCTTATAAGATCGATCGTTAATACGGAAGAGGTCGTCATCGGCCTGGTATCCAACAGCCGGCCAGCCGTAGAGGACGGAGACAAGATCGTCGGCTGCTTCTTAAATGCCATCCCTTTCCGCTGGGATTTTTCCCGGGCGACCGCGCCGGCGGGCCTTGTCCACAGCATCAGTGAAAAGCTGGCGTTGCTGACAGCCTATGATAAGCTGTCCTTCTTTGAAATCATTAAAAGCATTGGAGAAGAAGCCTCCGGCGTAAACCCTGTGTATGACATCCTTTTTAATTTTGTAGACTTTCATATCTACCGGGGCGTCCACGCCAATACGAAGTCAAAGCTGCCTCTCGTGGACAGTTTTTACGAAAATACCAACACCTTTTTTGACTTTACGATTATCAAGTCAGGCGATGATATACGTGTCAGTATTTCCTACGCGACCGACCTGTACAGCGAGAAAGAGCTGCAGCGTGCCGCCGGGTATTTTATCAGGATCCTCACCTCTTTCACCATGTATGAGCAGCGGACTTTAAGCGTCGATGCAGTGATGGATGAGAAAGAGAAAGAGAAATTGCTGACCCTCCATGAGAGCGGTGCCAGGAGATGGGATAATGACGATACGGTGCTGCAGTTGTTTGAGGAGCAGGCGGCTCGATATCCTGCTGCGGTGGCGGTACGGTCGGGAGGTGAGGGGATGAGCTATGGGGAACTGGACAGGCGGAGCAACCGTGTGGCGCATGCGCTGCTGGGTAGAGGCCTGCGCCGTGAGGAGCTGGTGTGTCTCTGCGTGGAGCGGGGATTTGAGATGATCGTTGGGATCCTTGGGATCATGAAGGCGGGAGGTGCGTATGTGCCGGTAGATCCCGATTATCCTGAAGAAAGGATCAATTATATGGTATCGGATAGTGAAGCCCGGTACGTGCTGAGACAGGAAGATGTGCGGCTTATGTGGGGCGATGGTATGGCGGATGGTCCGGTGGGCGTGAAGGTTGGCAGCGGGGAGCTGGCGTATGTGATGTATACCTCCGGTTCGACAGGCCGCCCGAAGGGCGTGATGGTGGAACATAGAGGGGTTTCCAACCGGATGCAGTGGGGACAACGATATTTTGCATTAGGACCCGGTGATGCTGTCTTACAGAAGACGACCTATTGCTTCGATGTATCGGTGTGGGAGCTGCTGGGCCCGC
>NZ_JAUOTO010000014.1 GCF_030546645.1 Flavitalea plasmicola | reverse complement strand
GGACCAGCACATCCTCATTCAGATTGAATGGCCTGGAACGGTCAACCTTCTTAAAGTCCTGGATAAGCGCCTCTTTGACATGCGCGTCAGGTTCATGGCTGATATCATGATAGCAAAGGTCTACCTCCCTTTCCTTCAGCACCACCTGCAACGGAATATCCATCTTCTTATGGTTGAACACCGTCCGCAGCACCTCATGCCGGGAAAACAAATACTCCCAGCTCGCCTTTGCAATACCCACGTCCAGCAAACCATGGATCCGGTAGGACAGCTGCTCGATATACGCCGATGGCTTATCTCCCGCCAGGTAATGGAAATACAAACCCTCCTGGGCGGGAGATAACCTAAAAATATTCTGTATGTTTTTCTTTAAAAGCATAATCTACATTTAGTCGAAGAAAGTATCAAGGTCCTGCATGGACAATCCTTTAAATACAAGGTCGCTGGGCGTCAATTCCCGCTCCTCGAACGCAACGCAAAATGAAATGACCGTTGACAAGGCGTCCTTGTAAGCCAGCCCTATCGCCTGGATCTCCTCCGCGCGAAAGTGATGTACATTGTATTCGATGTCCATGCTCAGCTGGTTGTCTCTTATGAAGCCCGACACTTCCAGCTCGTGTGCTCTTTCGGCGCCCGCGTCTTTTATGGATCCTTTACTTTCTCTGGACATCCGGAAAAAAGATTCCTGGTTCCTGGTAGCCAGTTCGCCAAGGTAATTGAACCCGATCTGTGGCTTCAGGTGGAATTTCACATCCTGTTTATGCTCCGGCGAGGTCAGGTATTTAAGGATGCCATATCCAATTCCTTTATTAGGCGTTCTTCTCAATGCTTCTTTCACCGTCTTTATCTGCAGGCCGGGATCATCTCCAGGTGTCAGTTCCAATAGTACGGGATAGACGGTAGTGAACCACCCGATGGTCCTGCTGACATCCATATTATCCAGCACTTCCTCCCTTCCATGTCCTTCCATGTCGATTGCGATCTTAGCCAGCCCTGCTCTCTTTTTAATAGCCATGGCCAGGGCAGCCAGAAGAATATCGTTGATCTCGGTGGAAAAGGGGATATGGACCCGGGTGAGCAGCAGCTCGGTTTCATTCGCGGAAAGTGAAAAAGAGAAATTTCCCGCGTCCTTTACGAGGTTTGTCTCCGCGCTTGTGTGTAATACGACCGGCGAATATGAATTGAATAATTTCCAGTGCTCCTTCTCTTTAAGGAACACTGTACTGTCGGCGTACGCGCGCAACCTTTCCGACCATACTTTGTAAGAATCGCTTTTGGGCGCCAGGTGCGATCCTTTCCCCTCTCTGAAATGCCTGTACAGATGCTCAAGGTCCTCCAAAAGTATCCGCCAGGATACGCCATCAATGACAAGATGGTGTATCACTATCAGCAGCCGCTCGCCGTCATCCAGTTTAAATAAAGCGGTTTTCATTAGCGGCCCCGTCCGCAGGTCTATTCCTGCCTGTATCCCGGCCGCCTTTTCCTGCATGAGCTGCAAGGCCCCTTCCTTACCCCGCAAATCATACTCTTCGAAGTGCGGCAACTCTTGCCCCGGCGCCACTTCCTGGATCATCGTCCCGTGCTGATCCCTGTAAAATACGGCCCTCAGCATATCGTGATGCCGGAGGATGGCGGAGAGCGCCTGTTTCAAAGGATCTGCTTCCAGTCCGTTGTGATGGTATAACAGGATTGCCTGATTATAGTGGTCCGGCCTGACACTTACTGTGTTGAAAAATTCCTGTTGGATGGGCGTTAAAGGAATGGTCCCTTCCACCGGCGATTGATCAGGTATATGTACGGTCTTCTTCATGACCTTTGCCAGGTCCTTGATAAAAGGGAACTGGAAAATATCCCGCATATTGATCTTATATCCCTCCTTGTATGCCCTGGCCGTGATCTGGATGGCCTTGATCGAGTCTCCGCCTGATTCAAAGAAATTATCGCTGATGCCTATCTCGTTTCTTCCCAGGACCTCTTTCCATATTCTTACCAGCAAAACCTCCGTTGCATTGCGGGCCGTTTCATAGGACACCGTTTCCTGCCTGTGGAGCTCCCTGCAGGCAAGCGCTTTCCGGTCTACCTTTCCATTCGCCGTCAGCGGCATCTCCGGTACCCGGACCAATATACCCGGAACCATAAAGTCCGGCAGTTGCCGGCGCATGGCTGCCTGCGCCGCCTGCACATCGAATGTCTCATCAGCGGTGACATAACCCACCAGTGTATTTACGCCGCCCGAACCCTCTGCCCGGGTCACTACGGCGCATTGCCGGACCCCCGCGCAGCTTTCCAGCACTCTTTCGATCTCGCCCGGCTCTATGCGGTAGCCCCGGACCTTCACCTGGTCGTCGCCACGTCCCAGGTATTCCAGGTTGCCGTCTTCCAATGTTCTTACCAGGTCTCCCGTACGGTACATACGACCCGCCGCAAACGGGTCGTTTAAAAAATATTTCGCATTTAGTTCCGGCCGGTTCAAATAACCACGGCCCACCAATAGACCTCCGATATATAATTCTCCCGCCACCCCCTCCGGCACCAGCCGGCCCTGCTTGTCCAAAATATAAATATGGGCATTCCCCAACGGCTTGCCGATGGGTACGGTCTTTCTATTCCTGTTCTCAGGGCCATACCTGAATTTCATGGCGATGACAGTCGTTTCGGTGGGACCATACTCATTATAGAAGCGGACCTTATCACACCACTTTTGGGCCAGCGGCACAGGACAAACCTCGCCACCCACAATCACCCTCTTCAGGCTGTCGTACGCAATCTCCGGATTGACGGCGCCCAGGAAGCCGGGCGTGGTATCCAAATGTGTTATCTTTTCCTCCCTCATAAAAGCTTCAAAGGCCTGTGGGTCCAGCAGCTTCTCTTTGGAGACCAGCACGGACACACCACCCGTCGCCAGCGCCAGCCATATTTGCTCCACAGAAGCATCAAAGCAAAGATTGGAGAATTGCAATACACGCTCCCCGGCCGTAAATGCGTAATCGTTCGCCTGGTAACAGATCAGGTTGACCACCGACCTGTGCTCGATCATTACACCTTTAGGATTTCCCGTAGATCCAGAGGTATAGATGACATAGGCCAGGTTCTCCTCACCTGCTACCGCGGGAAATGCATCCGCCGGGCAGGCGGTGATTTCCCTATCCTCGTCAAGCCACACCGGCGCTGTCTCGCCCGTATCTATGACGCCTCGTAACGCTCCCTGGCTCAACACCCACCTCGCCCCGCAGTCGGACAGTATATACCGGACCCTTTCTGCAGGATAGGAGGGATCCACCGGAACATAAGCCCCTCCCGCCTTGAGAATACCCAATAGTCCGACGATCATCCCAAAACCCCGCTCCATGCAGATGCCAACCCGCTCCTCTTTTTCTATCCCCCGGCCCCGCAGGTAATGACCCAGCCGGTTGCTGCGTTCCTCCAGCTCTCCGTAGCTCATCTCTTCTCCTTCATATCGCAGGGCAATAGCCTCCGGCGTCTTTTCCGCATGACGCCGGAACAGCTCCGGCAGCGTGCCGCGATAAAAGGTTTCCGGAGCCCGGACGCCTTCCAGTAACCTTTGTTTCTCCGCCGGACGCATATAGTCGATGTCCTCTATCTTACAAAAGGGCTTCTTCAATACAGACAGCAATGAGATATAATGGTCTGCTATCTTTTCCGCCCGGTTATCCGTAAATAGATCCGTATTGTATTCCAGCTCGATCAAAATATGTTCCCCGTTAGCTCCCGGATAACTGAACTTGAAAGTGAGATCGAACAGGCAGTTTTTCTGCTCCATCTGGTATCCTTCGATAGCAATATTCTCCATATTGTCCGCCTGCGCAATCCCGTCCATGCTTAATGGTATGGCCATCACGTCAAATAAGGGCGACCGGCTCAGGTCCCGGCTAAGCTTTAGTTCGTCTACAAGCGTATCAAAGGGATATACCTGGTGTTCAATGGCATCCAGCATATTTTCTCTCACCGTCCTTAAGAAGCTCAAAAAATCATCTTCCACGGCAAGCTTGCTTCGGATGGCAAGGGTGTTGATGAACAGGCCGATCTGGTCTTCCAGATCCTCATGCCCTCTTCCGGCCACCGGCACGCCGATGACAATGTCCGGTTCGCCTGTATATTTGTATAGCAATACTTTCAAAGCGGCCAGCAGAACAATGAATACGCTGGTATCATGCTGTTCGCTTATCTCAGCAATAGCCTTTGTCACTTCCTTGCTTACAACATATGACTTCGATCTTCCCGCATAGGTCTTCACAGCCGGCCTGTCAACATCCGTCGGCAGGTGCAGCACAGGCACATCGCCTTCAAACCGGGTAAGCCAGAACTGCCGGTGTCGCTTAATGTTCTCCTCATCATGCAGCTGATGATTCTGCCATTCGGAATAGTCCTTGTATTGTATTTTCAGGGGCGGCAATGGATCTTCCAGGCCATTGCGAAAGGCGTTGTACAGCGCCGCGAGGTCCCTGATCAGGATCCGGCGGGACCAGCCGTCGGAAATAATATGGTGGATGGTAAAAAAGCAAAGGACCTTCTTCACTTCGAGGTTGATCACTTTCATCCGGAACAGCGGCCCCCTGGAAAGATCAAAGGACGCGCCGGCCTGTTCCCTCGCCATCGTATCTAAAAGCGCTTCCCGCGCAGCAGGCGGCATCTCCTGCATATCGATGTATTCACATTGGAAATGAAAGGAGTCTCCCGGCAGTATCTTTTGCTTTGGTTCGTCATCCACCATGATAAAAACTGTCCGTAGGTTCTCATACCTGTGGATGATGGCCTGGATGGCCTTATCAAAAGCAGCCCTGTCGAATTCACCTTCCAGGATATACCCGCCGGTGAGGTTGTTGGCAGCCCGGTCGGAATCCAGGTGGTCCAATACCCACATGCGCCGCTGCGCATGCGTAAGATCATAATGCTCCCTGGCTGCTGCGGGTACCATCGGGAGGTATTCCTTTTTTATCGAGTCATTTATCAACCGCGCCAGACCTGCGATCGTCGGATTATCAAAAAAATCCTTCAGCGATATTTCGATATTAAGCTCCTTATATATTCTGGAGACCACTTTCGTGGCGTTCAAACTATGGCCACCTAATGTAAAAAAGGAATGATCTACACCGACCTTTGACAACCGAAGCGCTTCGGCCCATATTTTTGCCAGCTCCTCTTCCAAAGCCGTAGAGGGCGCCCGGTATTCCTGCTGTTCATACAGTAATTCTTCGGGCATAGGCAACGCCTTTCTATCGACCTTCCCGTTGATGCCCAACGGGAGCTCCGGCAACGGAATAAAAAAGGAAGGGTGCATATACAGGGGAAGGTGAAGACCTAAGAACGCTTTCAATTCGGGAAGGGCCGTAGGCTCCTTTTCCGTATAATAGCAGGCCAGCACCGTCTCTTTCTCCCAGTTCGTCAGCGGCAGGGCAATCGCCTGCTCTATCGTGGAATAGGATCTCAGCGCTTTTTCCACCTCGGCAAGCTCCACCCTGTTCCCCCGGATCTTCACTTGCCCGTCCTGTCTGCCTACGAACAGCACGGTGCGGTCTATGTCATACTTTCCCAGGTCCCCGGTCTTGTATACGATGTCCTGAAAATCGTTGTGCAGCGGGCTCTGGATAAAACTTTTATCCGTAAGTGCCGGGTTCTTATAGTATCCTTTGGACCGGAAAGGCGTTTTGATATATATTTCCCCTATCTCGCCTATTTCGCAAACCTTATTGTTCCGGATGATAATGATCGCCGTATTGGAGATAGGCTTCCCCAGGGGTATGATAGCGGCCGGGTCTGTGGGCAGGTCATCGATCCTGTGAAAGACCTTCGCGAGGGTAGTCTCAGAGGGGCCGTAAACGTTCACCAGCTGGACTTCCCTGATAGTCGCCTGCTTCCAGTTGAGGACATCCCTGCCATACAAAGGCTCCCCTGCCAACAAAATATGCTTCAGCTGAAGCCGGCCGGCCTGTTCCTTGTTGTTTTCCACTTCTTTTGTAAGCAGTCTGAAAACGGAGGGCACAATATGCAAAAGCGTCACTCCTGCTTCAGCCAGCCATGCCAGCAGCAGGGAGGGGCTCTGGATAACGCCGGCAGCCGGTATACATACCATGCCCCCGCATAGCAACGGAACGAAAATATCCCGCAGGCTTACATCGAACATCACGGGCGCCAGTTGGGCGGTCCGGACGCTTTCATCCAGCGAGAACTCTCCTATTTCCCAATGTATAAAATGACTAAGGCTTTTGTGACATCCTTCCACCGCTTTAGGCGTTCCGGTGGACCCCGAAGTATACAGCAAGTAATTGCTCTGGTCCTTATCCAATATCTTTACGGAGGCCTTGCCCACCTGAAGTGGCCTGCTATATGCCATAAGCCCCTCCTCACCTGCAGTGAGGATCTCAAGGGAGGCCTCCCGGCTATCGATGAGCATGATCAGGACATCTTCCCCTATCTCCTGCAGCAATGGCAGCAGCGTAGACATATTTCCGCGATCCGTCATGACCAGTCGCGGCCGGACCTCGTTCAATATATAGGCAAGCCTGTTCTTCGGATAAGCCGTGTCCAGCGGGGAAAATATGCATCCGGCTTTACTTATGCCGATGATCGAGCTGATATAGGATATTCCGGCGTTGAGGTATACCCCTATCACATCCCCCTCCGGCAACGGCAGCCCAGCTATGTTGTCGGCGATGGTGTCCGAAAAGACACGCAGGCCGGCATAATCGATGTCCTGGTCCTGTTCCCTGACGGCAATATTCTTTGGCTTTTGTGACGCCACCGTATCGAAAACAGCATGAACGAATTCTTTCATAATATGCAATGATTTTAAATAGCTGCGTGTTTAAAAATCTTCTTCGACCACTTTTGTCATCATGTCGCTGAAACTCATATGCTCCATCCTGGCGCCGGCATCTGCCATGGAAGCTTTCAGCTCCTGCACGGTGCAATCCGGGTGGTCCATGGCATAGCGCACCAGGGACTCGAACCCTTCGGCCATTTTATCGATCGTCACTTCATCAAAAAGATGCGACTTGTATTCTATCCCCAGGTGCAGATGGTCGCTGAGGGAAAAGAAGAACGTCAAATCCAGCTTGCTGATCGTGCGTTCCACGCGTAGCGCTTCCACCCCCAGGCCGCCACCGAAATCCGGAGGAACGATGTCCATCCCTTCGTCCGGCGCCATGACGATCAATACATCATAGAACGGGTTCTTTCCACGGGGAGCGCTTACCTGCAGATCTTCCACGATCTGGTCATAGGGATACTCCTGGTGGTCGAAAGCTTCCAGAACGGTTTGCTTCACGGCGGCTACACAGCCGGCAAAGCTCATTTCTTCCTTTAGCTGGTCACGTAAGACGAGGTTATTGATATAAAGCCCTATCTGATTTTCAAGCATAGTGTGATTGCGGCCGGCTACCGGCGTACCCAAGAGGATGTCACTCTCCCTCGTCAGCTTATATAATAATACTTTCAAAAATGCGGTGAGGCTGATAAACAAGGTTATTTGCCTTTCAGCGTTATACTCCAGCAGTCTTGCCGTCAGATCCGCATCCATGATAAAACGGCGAAGCGCTCCTCCATCCGCAAGTCTCTTTTCTACCCTTTCGACGCGGGGCCAGCTTAATACAGGGATGTCCCCTTTCAGCTTGCCGGACCAATAAGCTTTGCTTGCACCGGCCGTATCCAGTGCAAGCAGCCTGTTATGCCATTCCGCATAGTCTTTATATTGTATGGAGAGCGTTTCCAGCGGGTCGGGCATGCCCCGCCTGAATGCTTCATATAAGGCAAGGAGCTCCCTGACCATTACCCTGAAGGACCATCCGTCGGAAAGGATATGATGGAGCACACAAACAAAAGCATATTCATCTTCACCGCAGCGGTACAGAGATCCGGTGATCAGGGGCGCCCGGGACAGGTCAAATGCATGCTTAGTCGCCTTTTCGATCAACGCTGCAGCTACCGCCGCCGCATCATTATTGATACGCAGGTCATGGTAATGAAGCTTGAATGTTTCCTCTTCATAAGGAAGGACTTTCTGTCCCGGCTCGCCTCCGGACATTACAAAGATCGTTCGCAAGATCTCATGTCGCCGCATAATGGCTTCATACGCTTTGACAAATGCATTTACATCCAAATGTCCTTTCAGCGTATATGACTGCGACATATTGTAAGTAATTGACCCCGGAGCAGCCTGGTCCAGGATCCAAAGTCTTTTCTGCGCACGGGACAATTCGTAACAGGCTTTAGGCGCGGCAGGCCGGATCTCTTCGTACCGGGAGCTTTCCGCATCCCTGATGACGGCAGCAAGTCCCCTTATAGTGGGCGATTGAAAAAAGTTCCTGAACGATATATTGATGCCCAGCTCTTTTTCTATCCTTGACAGAAGCTTGATGGCAAGGAGCGAATGGCCTCCAAGGTCGATAAAATTATGCTCCACACCGATGTTCTCCTCACTTTGGAAGACCTCCTTCCAGATGCCGGCAAGCTGTTGCTCCATTGCGGTGGCTGGCGGGACAAATTCAGTGTTGTTCCTCAGCGCACCCCGTTTCACCGGCGGCAGGCGCTTCCGGTCGACCTTACCGCTGGTGGTCATCGGTATCTCCTGCAGGCGTACGAATATTTGGGGGACAAAATAAGAGGGCAGCCGCTGTCCCAGGTAGGCCCTGATCTCCGTGTCGCCGACGGGCTCCCTGAGAACAATATAGGCGGCAAGGATACTCCCCTCTGCAAGGCTGACGAATGCCGAGCGTATCCGCGGATGACCACTCAGCGCTGTCTCGATCTCAGAAGCCTCTATCCGTATGCCATTGATCTTTATCTGATTGTCCCTGCGGCCGCAGTACTCGATCTCATAGCCCTCCTTCAATTTCCCCATGTCCCCCGTTCTATACATCCATTCGCCCGGGCGGTAAGGATGGGGAATAAACTTCTCGCTGGTCAGTTGCTTATTGTTCAAATAACCGCTGGCCAGGCTTCTACCGGCAATATATATTTCTCCCACTACCAGGAGAGGCAATAGCTGAAGATGCTTATCCATGATAAGCACCTCTGTATTGAAGATCGGCTTCCCGATGGACCTGGACGTTTTGCCGTTGTTCTCCAGCCTGCAAATGGTAGAGGAAGCCGTGCCTTCGGAGCATCCATAGAGGTTAAAGACATCGAATTTGAAATTATACTGTCCTTTTACTTCCTCTCCGCTGAGCACCAGCGCTCTCAAATGACTGAGCGTGCCGATATCGGCCATACCTGCAATACTTTCGAACACCGATGGCACGAATTGCAGGATCGTGGTTCTAATATCCTTCAGCCATTTTACCAGCGCACCTGCGTCCCTGATCACGTCGTCCCAGGGACGCAGGTAAACGGTCGATGATCCATAGGTCAATGGCAGCAATAGCTCCACGATGGAATCCCCGAAAGTAACGGTAGTCTTCTGGGGAAATACATCCGTGCTCCTGAAATCGAAATAGGATGCATACCAGAAGAGCATATTGTTCAGGCTGTCATGGGTAAGGCAGGCCCCTTTGGGCTTTCCGGTCGAGCCGGAAGTATACAATATAAAGGCGGCTCCTTTGGGGTCGATGGCGGGAAGGGCGATCGACCCGTCACAGGCCGCACCGTACCGGGAAATTTCCGAAAAACGATCCTCCGTTATGAGCAGCTTTGCCCTGCTGTCCTCCATGATATGCACATCTCGTTGTACATTTTCTGCCGGCGCCATCAGCAACACTGCCGCCCCTGTTTTCAGCACACCGATAATGCAGACCATAAAGTTTATCGATGTGGGCATGCAAAGGGCTACGACGTCTCCGGCGTGTATATTGTCATATGCTATGAGATATCGGGCCAGCTGGTCCGTGGCCAGATCCAGTTCCTGATAGGTCATGGAATGGTCACCCCAGGCCACGGCCCTGGCATCCGGAATATGGGACACCGTCTTCCGGAACAAAAAGGGAAGTGAACAGAACGCCAGCGGCCGCATGTCATGTCCGGCCCTTCCCAGAATTTCCTCTTTTTCAGAAGGGTCCAGTATTTCCAGGCTGCCTGCCCTGATCCCGGGATCACGCATGATCTTCGTCAGCACACCGCGATAGTGACGAAGGAACTGCGCCGCCAGCGGGGACGTGGGGCCGGAAGAGAAATGCAGCGTGAGGCTGAACTTTGTTCCCTCTCCGGAAAAGACCATATATGCATCGCATTGCCTGATCCCCTCACAAGCATTCTGGCACGTCCCATCGACAAATCCGATCTGAAACAAATTACGCCTTTCCTTTTCGCCGGCCTGCAGCTTGTCCAGGAGCACCCGGTAGTCATACGACTGGTGCTTTAAGTTTTCCCGGATCTTGTCTTTATAGCTCAAAAGCAATTCCTTCAAAGTAAGGGTTGGGTCGACGTTGTTGCGCAGGAAAGAAACATTCTCAGCGTCAAAGCCGTTGCCTGGCTTGTATTCCGCAGTGGTAATAAGGATGTCTTCCTCTCCTGAATACCTGGACAACAATATCCCCAATGCAGTGAGCATGATACAATACCGGCCGAATGCCGAATGGTTCGTGATCCTGTCGATGTCCTCCAACAGCTGAGTGGGCAGTTCCAGCACAGTGCTGTCAAATGCCGCTTTGCCGGGTTCGGAAAGGGCCTGCTGAAAAACAGCCAGGGAAGGTATAACACCCTTCAGCTGCTTTACCCAATATCTTTCTATAATAAATTCATTGCTCATATCCCTTATCGATTTAACTTTTCAGAACGAGAATTCGACATCCGTCTCTTTGTCTACTTTGCTGCCACTCTGCAGAAATGCGCTCAACGCCTCGCTTTTCAATGGTATCTCATCCACAGGCCGCAGGTCATCATGCAGCACATATTCCAGCAGGGACCTTAATTCCTGCGACATCTGGTCTATGCGTGCCTTGTTGAACAGGTCCTTGTTATACCGTATCTCGCACCCGATGCCGTCATCCAGCTCGATGAAATAAAAAGAGAGATCGAACTTGGTGGAGGCGATGTTCAGGCTATATCCTTCCATACTGACATTGGCCGGCAACGATGCCTGGTCTGCCCTGTTGTTTTGTAACACTACCATCACTTCAAACAGGGGAGACCTGCCTGGCACCTGGGGAAGATGCAGGTCTTCCACCATTCTATCAAAAGGGTACATCGAATGAGCATAGATTTCTATAAGGGTCTGCTTAACCTTATCCATTAATTGCCTGAATCCGGCCTTGTGGGAAAATCTGATACGTACGGGCAGCGTATTGGCATACAAACCGATCTGGTCTTTCAGGTCTTCGTGATCTCTGCCGGCCACCGGTGTACCCAGGACGACATCATTCTCCCCTGTGTATTGATAGAACAAAGCGCTCAGGGAGGCAAAGAGCAGCATGAACAGGCTGGCATCGTACTGCCTGGCCTTTTTAGAAAGCGCATCTTTCAGCGTCTTATCCATAAAGAATAAGCAGGATGCCCCGTTAAAGGTCTTTATCTGCGGACGGCTGTTATCCGTCGGCAGGTTCAACAGTGGCGCGCCCTCCAAAAGATCCGACCAGAACACCTTTAGCTCCGTGCCCTGCTGCCCCTTCAATTGTTGGTCCTGCCAGCGGGTGAAGTCTTTATATTGGATGCGCAGCGGCGCGAGCGGACTCTCCCGTCCGGCGCTAAAAGCATCATAAAGAGAGGATATTTCTCCTATCAGGACATCCATGGACCACGCGTCTGAAATAATATGATGTATCGAAAGGAGGAAAAGATATTTCTTCTCTTCCAGCCTTATCAGCACAGCACGCAATAGGGGGCCTTTTTCCAGGTCAAATCGTTTGAGGACTATTTCGTCGGACAGGCTTTTTGCCATTTGTTCCTTTTCCACGGCATGTCGGAGATCGATGCATTCCATCTCAAAATGATTGGCCCCATCACTATTCACCTTTTGTTTGACCTCTCCGTCTATTACGGCAAAGGTGGTACGTAAGATCTCATGACGCCATACCAGCTCTTTAAAAGACCGTTGGAATGCGGCCTCGTCCAGCTCACCGTTGAAGATCTTTGACTTTACGGAATTGTAGGCAATGCCTGCCTCGTCCACCTGGTCAACGACCCACAACCGTTTCTGGGCATGGGACGCGTCATAATATTCCTGTATGTCCACAGGCTGTATCGGTTGATACTCCTTTTTCTGTAAGGTTGCCATCAGATCACGCAGCTGTTGGATACAGGGATTTGAAAATATGTCCCCGATGTTGACAACACAATTCAATTCACTGTAAATTCCGGTAACCACCTGTATTGCTTTCAGTGAGTGTCCGCCCAGATCGAAGAAATTATCGCTGATGCCGATGTTCTTATGCCCAAGGACTTTCTCCCAGATCTCCACCAGCTTGCTTTCCACCCCGTCGCGGGGAGGAATATAAGCTCCTCTTCTGGCAAGCTCGAAATCTACATTGCCGGCAAACGTCTCCGGGAGTATGGATCCGCCGCTCTTTTCCCAATCAGCAGGCAGGGCGATAAGATGGGCAGGGATCATCATGGCCGGCAAATATTCCCCGAGCCTTTGTTGCACACCGGGCAGGTGATGGTCCCCCGTCAAGTACACGATCATACGGCGTCTTTCGCCGGCCTGTCCCTCCATGGCCACGGTGCACGCCGCCTCATTCGTTAAAGACCTTATCAGGTCCGCGATCTCCTCCATTGAAATTTCCTGGAAGTCAATGGAAACAAAGCCTTCTTTGTTTCCGGTCACCAGGAGCTGTCCGGCAGGCGACCATTTCCCCAGCAGTCGTGTTCTTAGCAAAGCTCCTTCGCCGCCGGATGCACGAAGACATATCTCTCCCACACATCCGAAAGGCAATAGCTCACCATTTTTATCCAATATCAATACCTGGTCCCCGGCCACACGGCAAATATGATTATCGCCGGAGATCTCCGTAAGGGCAAATGACACTGAATGGGCGACAAATCCATGCTCCTGGAAAATCTGCATTTGAGGGTTGAATGCCCGGAGCATGTCGATCTGACGTCCGGCCAGCTGTTCGCCTTGAACAACGATCTTCCTGATCTCCGTGGGAACGTACGGCATTTTATCAAGGTCCACGATCTGGTCGGGAGATATTTTGACAATGTCCAGCCCGGGATTCAGGAACATCTCGAAAAAAGCCTGGCCCAGGTCCTTACCGGAATAGTCGAAGACTTTCTTCCCGGCAATCAATGGGCAAAGCAGCGAGGTCAAAGCACCATCTGCGGCAGGAGAGGTAAATGACGCCATATTCCCTCCTCCCCCGTCGCCAAAAAATATTTTATTACAATATTGCAGGTAACCCGCCAAAGCAGCATGCGTTATCCGGATGCATCGAATTTCGACCGTGGAGATGGAGGAACATTTTATATAAGCGATGCTTTGCGGTGAGGGCCCGCCGGCAGGGTCATCCGGGGAATAGCGATCGAGGTCTGTTTGCTGCAGGTTGCCGGAGAGGCCATAACACAGGCGGGCAGCTATGCCGTCGCATTTGTCTTGTAAGCCGGCGGCAAGGTCCTCCTGCTCCTTGTCCGATATAAGAATGCTTGCTTCAGCGGCCCTGATCATCTTTTCCAGCCTTCCAGCCGGATGGCCCGGATCGAGGATACACCAGGGGAAGTTCGCTTTCATGGCCCCCATTAAAGAGATATGCAGGTTCACCGGGTCCCTGACCAGGATGGCGATGACGGAATTTTTCTCTACCCCCAGTGATCCGAGAAGGTCCGCCAGTTGATTGGCCCTCCTGTTCAGGCGGCCATAGCTTATCTCTTCCATTCCGACAACCAACGCAATGTCCCCGGGGTGCAGCCCGGCTTGCCGTTGGAAAAGCCCCGGCGCCGTATGGCCGGCATCTGCGATACTTGCCGCTGCGTTGCCCTGCTGTAAAATAAAGGAGACTTCGGCATCCGGAAGGATACGCTGGGATCTAATGGGCAGATCCGGATCGCTTATGACAGATGCGGTCAGCTCCTTGAAATGCAGCAGCATTTGCCGGGCACGCCGGGCCGTAAAAAGGTCTGTATTGTATATCAGCCCTATATTCAGGCCGCCATTCACCTCCGAGCAATGGAATGACAGGTCGAACCTGCTGAAATCGTGATGGATACGGTAGCTGGAGACGGCAATATTCTCCAGTCCCTGCGGGACAGGCAGCTCTTCTGCAACAGCGAAATCCTGGTTGCCCCAGGCAAAATTGACATCGAACAGCGCATTCCTGCTCCTGTCCTTATGGAGTGACAGGTCGTCCACCAGTTTGTCATAAGGATATACCTGGTTGTCGTAAGCTTCCAGCGTAAGCTTTTTAATATGCAACAGCAGGTCTTTAAAGTTGTCGTTCTCATGGAAATCGCTTCTAAGCGGAAGGGTGTTGACAAAAAATCCCAGCTGGTCCTCCAGGCCTTCATGCTCTCTTCCCGCGATGGGAGTTCCGATAACGATATCCGTTTGACCGGTGCACCGGTAAAGCAGCGCATACAGGACCGAAAGGACACTCATGAACAGGCTGGCGCCATGATGAAGGGATAATTGGTTTAAAGCACTGACAGATTGCTCATCGATGAAGATCTCTGCAAAGTCGCCATTGAATGTTTTGACGGCAGGCCTGGGATGATCCGTCTCCAATGCAAGGGCCGCAGGCATATTCCTGAACTTATCCAGCCAGTATTGTTTCTGCAGCAGACCATCCCCGGAATCCAGCTGTTGCCTATGCCAATTCTCATAGTCCTTGTATTGGATCTTCAGGGAAGGCAAAGGATTATCCGCACCTTTACTGAAGGCCGCATACAGGACCAATAGCTCATTTATCAGCAGCCTGATCGTCCATCCATCGCATATGATATGATGGATATTGAACAGACAGACTCTTTTCTCAGGTGATATCTTCAGCAATTTAACGCGGATCAACGGTCCTCTTTCCAGGTCGAAAGGCATATGGGCTTCCTCTCCGGCCAGCTTCGTCGTTTGCGCTTCCGGATCTTCTTCCATGGAGAGATCATAGTGCTGCACGCTATTGCCCGCGTCGGATGCCGAAAGTATCTTCTGCCTGGGTTCCCCCTTAACGGAAATAAAAACCGTTCGCAGAATCTCATGGCGCTGTATTAAGGCATCAAATGCCTGATCGAATGCCCGGACATGCAGGCTGCCATCCAGCGTGTACCCGGCCAGCCTGTTGTAGGCAATGCTGTTGCCGCTGATCTGGTTCAATATCCATAAGCGCTTTTGCGAATGGGAAAGATCATAATGCTCCTGCTCTGCCACTGGCAGGATGTCCTGGTAGGACACCTTCGCAGACTGCCTGATCAATTCCGCCAGTGAAGCAATGGTTGGCGTATCAAATATATTCTTCAGATCGATTTTTACGTTTAGCTCCTTATAGATCCTGGACACCATCTGCACCGCCCGCAGCGAATGCCCCCCGATCTCGAAAAAATTATCCAATATCCCGATGTCCTCTTTGTTCAGCACTTCTTTCCATATGCCGGCCAGCTGGGTTTCCACTTCATCGGAAGGAGCCACATACTTCACCTTTTGATCCTCCCTTTCGTCCTTCGGATGGGGCAGTGCTTTTTTATTCACTTTGCCGTTGCCGGTGAGGGGCAGATTGGGAAGCCTGACATAATACACAGGGATCATGTAATCAGGCAGGAACCGGCCCAGGAACTCCCTGACCTCGCTAAGTTCGATCCTCCCTTCAGGAACCACGTAGGCCACGAGCTGCAGCTCATGCTCTTTCTGTACGGCAAGGACCGCAGCTTGCTTTATCCCCGCATGCTTCAGGAGCACGGCTTCGATCTCCCCCACCTCTATGCGGAAGCCTCTTATCTTGATCTGGTCGTCATTCCTGCCTAAAAATTCCACCTTCCCGTCCAGGGTCCACCTGCCCTTGTCTCCCGTCCTGTAAAGCTTCGCACCGGCGGCAAACGGGTGATCTATGAATTTCTCCTTTGTCAATCTTTCATTTCTAAGGTATCCGCGGGCCAGGCCGTCGCCGGAAATACAGATCTCTCCGGTCTCACCGACAGACACTGGACGCATACCTTCATTTAAAATATAAACGGAGGTATTGCTGATAGGCCTGCCGATCACCGGCCTTTTGCAGAAGGCTTCAAAATTCCACCTTGTAACAGGCTGCGTTATACACCCGATCGTTGTCTCGGTAGGTCCATAATGGTTGAGAAATTCCACTTCGGGACGGTGTGCCAGGAATTTGCCTACATCTTCGGTTCTGATCCGCTCGCCGCCTAACACCACCAGGCGAAAGCAGTATGCCTGTACATTTTCGTGAAAATCCAGGTCATTCATGATCATACTGAAATGCGAAGGCGTCAGCTTGATATAGGTGATCCCCTCCTCCCTGATCAGCCGGATCAATGCCTGCGGGTCCAGGAAATCCGTCTCGGGCAAAATGACCAGGCAGCATCCACAGGCCAGGGAAGTCCACAAGCTGGTATAACAAAGGTCGAACGCTATGGAAGAAAATAAAACAGTCTTGTCGGAGGGGCAGATGGAATGACGGTCCTTGCACCAGTTGACATAATTCAGAAGTGAATAATGGGTGATCTCAACGCCTTTGGGCTGTCCGGAAGACCCTGAAGTATAGATCACATAGGCGAGATCGGAGGCTTTATTGACAGGACCCGGGTCGGATGTACCCTCCTCGAGACCGTCCAGCATTATATCCAGTATAAATAGATGGCCGTTGAGCTCACCAGCCGTATCGAACATATATTCCGAATCCGTCAGTAATGCTTTTATACCCGCCTCTTCCATGATATGCCTGTTCCGTTCAGCCGGATAGAATGGATGAAGCGGCAGGTACGCCCCCCCTGCTTTCAGGATAGCAAGAATGGCTATGATCATCCGCTCGGACCTCCGGAGTTTCACCGCGATAATATCGTTGGGTGCGATCGCATAGTGCCCCCGCAGATAGTTAGCCAATTGATTCGCCTTTTCATTCAACTGCTTATACGTCATCCTGGTGGCTTCGAATACCACAGCTTCGCGGTCAGGATACAGCGCAGCCTGTTCTTCAAATAGGGAGAGGATGCTGGTCCTGTTTTGAAAAGCCTGCTCCGTCCTGTTAAAGCCGGCAGTGACCTGTTGAAATTCATGATCATCCAGGGTGGAATAGGCAGCTATCGCATCGTCCGGCCGGATCAGTATTTCCTGCAGCAGGCGTAAAAAATGCCTGGACATCAGTTGTATGGCATTTTCTGAAAAAAGTCCGTTGTCAAATGCCAGTATAAACCGAACCTCGTCTCCGTAATCATAGCAGATCAACCTTACGGGAAAATAATCCGTTTCGGATCTCAGATCCGAAATGGCAAACACCGTGTAGTCATCCGCCCAGCGCATGGTATCCAGTTGCAAATATTCAAATCCTGCTCCGAACAACCTCTGCGCCGGCGGGTAATAGTCTTCCCACCCGATGGCATGCTGCAATGTTCTTTTTATCTTATTAGCTACCTCTCTGAAAGATTGCGTAGGACGCATCGGCGCCTGGACAGGCAAAGTCCTGCTCATGGGTCCGATAGTGCGTAACAGCTCATCATAATGCCGGCTGTTATTCACAAATCCTATTCCTATATGCTCCTGTTCAGCATACCGTTGTATCAAAATGGCGAAACCCGTGAACAGGATGTCCCTCACCGATGCGCCCAGCTTTTTTGAAAGCAGCCCCAACTGCGCTGTTTGCTCCGTTGGCAAGGTGAACCTGTACATTTGCGCAGAACGCTCCGAAATCTCAAAGCGATCCTGCATGACGAGTGAAAAGTTGAATTCCCCGGGATCGATCCTGTTCCAATAGTCTTCCGCTGCCGGCTCGGGAGATTGAGCGATGCCGGCCTGCCAATCTGTAAATTGACGATATTGGATGACCTCGCCCGCCGGGTCCTGACCCAGGTAGGCCATACAGATCTCCCGGGCCGCCTGCTGCAACGAATGAGCATCGACGGAAACAGAAGGCATTGTGAGCAAAAAGTAGAATTCCCGGTCCGAAAGCCGGCAAAGGTCGATCCGGTATGAAATACCTTCCTTTATAAAATTTGCAAGCCGGAATTGCGCTCCATCCGTCTGCCCCGTGAAGACCTGATCGATTTCACTGAGATCATCTACCTCCAGCCACCGGTGATGGCAGACCAGCGTATCCATGATCTCAGGTACCAAGTTTCCCTGTGGATCTTCTTTATACACCGTACGCAGCATCTCATGCCTTTGCGCAACCTTCTGTACCGCATCCTGCAATCGTAAGCGATCCAACTCCCCGGCGATATGCACGGAAACGCAGGAAATGAGTGGGATCCGCGTCCCGCACGTGCTCCATAAGCATTTCTGAAAGACCGACAGGGCTGGCATCCTGCTATTTTGATTCATATCTTATATTTTTTTTAACGACAGCGCATTCCTTCTTTTTATGTCCTCCTGCTGGCTTTTGAGCGCTGTCGATTCGTTTTCCGAAATAAGATCCACCACCTTCCCTATTTCAACCGGGAGGATCTCCGGCAGTGATCTTAAAATGAATTGAAAGTCCAGCATAAGCCGATCCATAGTGGTCTTTTTGAACAATTGTGCATCGTAGTCGATATTGAATCCTATTTCATCGGAATTTTCGAAACCGTGGAACCAGATAGCTGCCTTTACAGATGTGATCTCCGGATACAGGTTCTCTACGGAGATGTGCTGCCATGCAGCGCCGCCCGGATCACCCGGTTCATCGTAATTATTAAAAGTAAAACCCACATCGAAAAGGCCGTTCCCACGGGATGACAGGGGCAGGTCCAGATCGGTGATGATCCTGTCTATAGGATATTCCTGGTATTTCAACGCATCCAGTGCGTTCTTTTTAACACTGCCCAGAAGAGATCCGCAGGTTTCATAAGGCTTGAATCGGGTGCGAATGGGCAATGTATTCAGGTACAAGCCGACCTGGTCCTCCATATCCGGATGGTTCCTTCCTGCCACAGGGGTTCCGACAGTGATGTCCTCTTTCAGCGTACGACAGTAGAGTAATAGCTTGATCGCGGCCAGCAAGGTTATAAAAGGGGTAGCCTGGTTTTGTTTGGTCAGCTCCCTTAATGCACGGCTATGCTCCCTGGTCAGTTTAAAACGCAGGCGCGCTCCCGCACCGGCGCCATTCTTATATCCCGGATGATCGACGGGGAATTCCAGGTCTAAGGCGCCTCCCGCAAATTGTTCTGTCCAATACAGACGATGCGCTTCGAATGCCTGAGCGCTGAACTGCCGGTTTTGCCAGGCAACAATGTCCTTACACTGAACCCTCAGCGGCGGCAGCGGGGACGGCAGTCCGCCGGAAAAGCTTTGATACAAGGTAAGCAGGTCCTTTACCATCACCTTTAATGACCAACCGTCCCCAATGATATGGTGTACAGTGAAGAAGAACACAAACTTATCCCCGGCAATCTGGTACAATGCAGCCCGTATCAATGGCGCCTTCCCCAGGTCGAACGGAGCGGCGGCGGCGGTCCGGATCCTGTCCAGCAGGATCTGCGCATAGGCAGGGTTATCTTTCAGCTCCGAATTGACATTCAGCTCGAATCCAAATGCACCCGCATCCAGCACACATTGGACAAGCGCTCCATCGATCTCGTTAAAGGTCGTACGCAATGATTCGTGCCTTTCGACCAGCGACAGAATGGCCCGCCTGAAAGAAGGAATGTCGAGATCTCCTTTAAATTCATAGGAAGCCGACATGTTGTATGCCGAGGGATCTTTTCCAAGCTGCTGTAAAACCCAAAACCTCCGTTGGGCAGCGGAAACTTCATAGTAAGCCTGCTTTGCCACCGGGACGATCTCATTTGCCTGTGCCTGTGCGCCGGCGGCAGGTGGAAGCTTATCATGGATACATTCCGCCAGCGACCTGATGGTACCGTATTCGAGCATATCTTCGAATTCCAGCTCGACCTGGAATTCCAGTCTGACCCGGCTGATCACCTGCGCCCCATTGAGAGAATGTCCTCCGATTTCAAAGAAATCCTCATCCTGTCCTATCCGTTCCTTTTTGAGCACATCATACCATATTTTTTCGAGGGCGATCCGGATCTGTTCCTTTGTGACGGGGCCGCTTTGCATCTTGCTGCCTGCAGCAGTGTCTTCCCGGATGTCCATTGCACCGGGGATCTGCTGCTTCACCGGCGGTGAAATAATTACATTGCTCAGCCCCGTGCCTAATGCCGAATCGATCAGGTCCATGACGATCCTGTCCGGGATGTCCTTTCCATCCTCATCCGGATGAGGGATCCGCAAACAGGCGATCCTGGGCATTTCGCCGGTCTGCTGATTGGCCAGCTCCTGCCAGAAGCCATCGGCCGGTGCATCCACTGTCATTGCACCGGTGTGTTTTTGCGGGTTGTAAGGATTAAATATCACCAGTTGCCGTATCGTTCCTTTCAGACGCGCCAGCAGGCTAAGTACCTGCCCGGGAGCTTCCTGCCTGGCGGGATCCAAAACAAGTATCCCGCTGACACGATCTCCATGAGATCCGGAGTCACCGGAGTCCGGGTGAATAAGCCCGATCTTTTTGGCCCGTATATACGCCCGCACATACGCGTTGACATGCTCTCCGGCTCCCAGCGCCAGATAGCTTTCGCCTGTATTTATACGGATCGCCGCGGCGTCATCCCGGGATGTAAGTGCGGTCATATCCTGGACAAAACGCTTTCCCTCTCTATACACGAAGGACACTGCCGTGCCTGTTGAAACGAGCCCATTTACCAGTTCGCCGGCAAAACGTTCAACCGAAGCCTGGTCTATATCGATGCAGTTCACCTCTGCCAGGGGGAATTTTTCCTTTACGCCTACCATAAAGCCATGGCACATGGCCATGGCAGGATCGCCCGGCCCCCTGCCGGTCGTGGTTTTCATGCAATCAAATGTGACGGCCGTGTAGCGGACATTTCCCGATCTGAGGACGTCCTCAAAAAGAGTTACCGTCTCTGCCAGGGCGGAAAGGGATCCCACCAGGTGGACAATATTCCTTCCTTCGAGTGCAATTTCCTTCACTGCCAGATGATCTTCCGGGACACCGGGACGCACCGTGAAGAAGACTGCATCCTTCGCCTGCTGCGCCAACGCTTCAACCAGGCCTTCTCCGGAAACGCCGCTGGTGAGGACGATAAGTTTTCCAGTGTCCTTTTTCTGCAGCGGCTCCTCGTTGGGCCGCCATACCGGCATGCGCAGATAAGCGTCGAAAAAAGGAATCTCCTCCCTGATCCAGCATCTTACCCTGTCAAATTCATAGGCAGGCAATTCTATTCTCCTCCCACTGACCCATTCTTTCGCCCAACGCAAATCAGTCCCGTAACCGGCGAGGTAAAGGCCTTTTATATAGGTGAGTAATACATCCTTATCTCCCATCCTGAGATTGACTTTGCTCACTTTCACATCATACCCCGAGGATGGAATGCTCTTCAGGATATTTCCTGCCGGACCGATCTCCGCGAAGACAACGGCATCATTGCCGAATTTTTCTACCAGCCGCCGGTCGCGGTCGCCGGCCGCTGCCGCATCCGCACCGGGAAACTCCGCCAGTCTCTCAACACATTGCTCCAATGTGGCCGCCTGTGAGATAGCTGCCACGCTGAGCGTTCCGATGCCTTCTTTAATGAAAGTATTTCCCCGGATGCCTTTTGCTTCCAATAGCTTGAAAAAAGAATACTGGAAAGCGAATTTCCTGAACTGCGGCGACGGCTCGTTCTTTCCAAGCGCATGGGAGCAGGCCTCGAAATACTGCCGGAACGCAGGAGCCTGCCGGCAGCATAATTCCACCTGTTCTGCTGAAATATTCAGATCACCCGAAAAAGTAAAGACAAGCCTGGTACTGGTTTTATCGTCGGCAGCCACGGGCGGCGCACCGGCTGATCCAAATGCTTCGAGATCTTCTATCAATTCTTCGATTGAGTTCACCACCGTTGCAAAACGATGGGCATGGTGCTTTCTTCCCACCAGCAAAGTGAATGAAACATCGGCAACGTCGCAGCGTTCCTTTCTTATATGGTCCAGCAGGGCCCTGATGTTCGAATGAAGGGAGGCACGGCTTTTTCCCGACACAACGATAAGATGATCTTTATTCCCCCCTGCGGTACGCCCTTCCCAAGGTATTGGCATGGGAGCTTCTTCCAGTATTACATGACAGTTGGTGCCGGAAAAGCCAAAGGAACTAACGCCTGCCCTGCGAATGCCGGAGGCAGGCCTCCACTCGGATAATTTATCTACCACATAGACGGGAGAATGTTCAAAATCGATAAATGGGTTGGGCCTCTCAAAATGAAGGGACGGGAATAGCTGTCCGGACTTGAGAGATAATACCGTCTTGATCAGTCCCATCAGCCCGGCGGCGGCGGCGGTATGCCCGACATTGCTTTTTACAGACCCTATCCCGCATGATCTTTCCGTGCAGCCATATTCCTTAAACGCCATGGATATCCCCTGTACCTCGATGGGATCTCCCAGCTTAGTGGCAGTGCCGTGGGCCTCTATATAGGTGATGGTGGCAGGATCGATGCCGGACATTTTCCATGCCTTGCGGATAACCTCAGCTTGCGCAACACTGCTGGGCGAAGTGAGGCTGGCCGAAAGAGCGGCATCCTGATTAACGGCGGAGCCTTTAATTATGGCATGTATATTGTCCCCGTCCCTGATGGCATTTTCATAAGACTTCAACAGGACGCAGCAGACGGCTTCACCCGTACCCGTGCCGGAAGCATCGGCAGAGAACGCCCTGGTTTTCCCATCCGGAGAGCTGATGCCAATGTCCTGTTTGTGCGCGGGCACTTCCGGGAACAGCTTCATATTAGCCGCGCATACAATGGCATTTTCCACCTCCCCAAGGCGGATGGCATTGCATGCGTAATGAAGCGCCACCAGTGAAGATGAGCAGGAGGTATCTATCATCACGGCGCTGCCGCGCAGATCAAAGGTCCTTGCAATGCGGCCGGCAATAATGGCGTTCAGGTTACCTGTCGTCAGGGTAGGCACCTCGGCAGTTGCATGCCGGCCATACTCCAGGTTGACGTCGGCAGCAAAGGTAGCCGTATGGGTGCCTGCATAATGATCCGGACTGTAACCGGCATTTTCAAACGTCTGATAAACAACTTCCAGTATAATACGCTGGTGTGGGTCCATATGTATGGCCTCGCCAAGCGAGATATTGAAGAAGGCGTGGTCGAACAGGTCGATATCTTCCAGATAGCCCAGTATCTCATATTCCGCCAGCGGGGAAAGGGATGTCCTTTGCAGTCTCACCCTTGAAAGAGGACGCACACTGTCCCGCCCTTCCTGCAGATGTCTGCGGAACTCCTCTATGTTATTTGCTTCGGGAAAGCGGCCGGCCATTCCTATGATTGCGATGTCCATGATAACGTTTAAATAGATTAGTCCTCAATAATCGATTACCGTATACTCCGAAGAAGTATCCATCTTCATTTCTTCGCGCATGATGATATCAACCTGTCCCTGGACAGTCGGATGATCGAATAACGTGGCGATCTGGAAGACATCTGGAAATACTTCGTTCATCTTGTTGAACAACTTTATCAACTTCAGCGAGTTGCCTCCAATATCAAAAAAGTTGTCATCCATGCCGATCAATCCCGTTTCCAAAACCTGGCCCCATAGTCCGGCCACCGTTCTTTGTATCTCATTGACAGGCCCTTTGTAGGCTGTTTTTCGATCTATCGTCACGAATTCAGGGTCCGGCAAATTATTACGGTCGATCTTATTGTTCGTGGTCAATGGAAAGGCATCCAGGATAATGAAATGAGAAGGCATCATATAATAAGGGATCCTTTTCGAAAGTTCCTGCCGGATCACTTCCAGGCGGGCAGGCCCGGAAAGCTTGAGATATGCGCAGATCCTTTTGTCTTCTTCCTGCTGCCCTTTCAAGACAACCACCGCATTTTCCACTTCTTGCATCTGCTTGAGCTGTTCTTCTATCTCATGCAGTTCCACCCGGTTGCCCCTGATCTTCACCTGTTGATCCTTTCTGCCCAAAAATTCAATATTTCCGTCGAAGTTCATCCGGGCGCGATCCCCGGTGAGATACATGCGCATCCCATTATGAAAAGCACCGTTAATGAATTTCGTGGCAGTGAGAACAGGATCGTGTAAATATCCCAGGGCAAGGCCATCCCCTGTAATGCAAAGCTCTCCGGCCACCCCTGCAGGCAGGGTCTTCCGGCTATCATCCACGATATATACCTGGCAACCCGGCACCGCCTTGCCTATAGGTATCGCCGGAAGTGCAGCCTGGATCTTGAAATAGGTGGTCATGATGGAATTCTCAGTAGGTCCATAGACATTGTAAATGTCCAGCTCCGGACAGGATATCCGGACCTGGTCGGCAAGGGCCGGAGACAAGGTATCGCCGCCGATCATCAGCTTTTTAAGAGATGCGAATACGGTGGGCCGGACGGATGCATGCTCGTGAAACAAAGGTGCTACGATCGCTGCGACGGATACACCATGCCTTGCCAGGTATTTCCCGAACCGTTCGTTATTGAAAAGGTCCTCGGCCGAGATCAGGCAAAGCGTGCAGCCATTCAATAATGCCCCAAAGATCTCGAATCCCGAAGCATCAAAAGCGATATTACAGGTCTGCAGCCATACATCGCTTGAGCAAATACCAAGATATCCCAGGTCTGCCGTCGCACGGACAAGTCCTTTATGCAGGTTGAGAACACCTTTGGGTCTGCCGGTCGAACCGGAAGTGAAAATAATATTGGCGACAGAGTCCGGCGTAATGCCCGCATCCGGGCAGGTCGATGGAAAAAGAGATAATATGTCGGCGCCAAACTGATGCTTCGTCCTGCTGAACCCTGCATCTTTCCCGCTGTCTCCTCTCTTTCCGCCAACGTGCAGGATGACATCGAACCTTTCAGCAGCATCTGGCGTCAAAGGGCTTCTTTCACGAATATCTATATACGTTAAATTATGGAATTCTGCCATCAGGTCTCTGAAGAAATCCTTCGCGAAGCGAAGCCCGGCCGGCGTCTCCGGCCGGTCAATGTTTTCATTTAGCGCCGGCAGATCACCGATGAACACGATGCCTCCGTCGTTCAGCAGTCCCATTATCCTGTGGAGTTCCCGGACAAAGGCGGCAGGGCTTCTAAACCCGCAGGCAATGCCGTTGAGAATGACAATATCATATTTTTTCCCCTCCAACCCGTCGGTCAATCCCGTCTCGGAGTGCGTGTACGAAATATTGCCGGCCTTCGCCTCCGCATTGAGCCTTTTATTCCTCCTGATGATCGCTATTGAAGAATGCGCGCCGGTGTAATGTTTTGTGAAAGGTGCAACTTTGTGCATCGACAGGCTGGTGCAGCAGCCGATCTCCAGCACCTCTTTTTCAACGTCGACAAAGGGCATGAGCAACTGAAGGACATGCTCCCCGTATGCTTCGACGTCCGCCCCGGATATATAAGCTCCCGTATAGGCATCTATCCAGCCCCCGCTTCTTCCGTCAACCTCATTAATAAGGGACTCCCAGAACCCATCCTCCTTAAGACCCGTGGCGTCCGGGGTATCACCGGCCGCTTCGCTGTCAAGACATAGGTAGGCTTCCAGCGACGGGCATTGCCATTGCAGGTTGCTTACCTCATGGATGAACATTTTTTCCGTGAGGACCAACCTTACCTCCGCCTCATTCAGCATAAACTTTATTCGGTCAAAAGGGTATTCTATGTTCACGGGCAGGTAAGCACCTCCGGCTTTCAGTACGGCCAGCATTCCGACGATGGTGTTGATGGATTTCGACAAGTAAATGCCAACGGCGAATCCTGATCCATAATTCCTGCTTGCGATGAGCTGCGCAAGCTGGTCGCTCCTGCTTTCCAGTTCCTCATAGGTGATCGCACCCTGGCCATCTTTGACGGCCGTCTTGTCCGGATAGTTCCTCACGCTGCGCCTAAATGCCTCGATGATATTCATATTGGCTGTTTTGTATCGTGCTCAAAAAGTGTCCTGCAGATCTGAACATATCTCTCTGCCAGCCCCTTCACCGTGTTTTTAGAAAAGGCTTTGTTGTTGAATTCGAATCTGAACAGGATCCTGTCGTTCCTGTCGGAAGCTATCAGGTGCAGGTCCGTGGTGGCAGCCGGTAGCCGGATGTCATTGGTTTCCTCATCGGGTCCCGGGACTTCCCCCCTGCGTGGGTCTCCCGTGGCGTCCGGCTTTATGGCCCGTCCCGGCCCTAAATAAATGTCCCTGAAATTCTGGAATGAATAACTGACATTTATGATGGGCGTCTTTCGCAAGAGGCGTCCTCTGGCTTTCTCCTCTACCAGGAGCTCGAAGGGGTAATGTGCATGCGCAAACGCCCGCGGCAGCGTATCGTTCACCTGTTGTAAAACATCGTCAAAGCCGGACTCATCTGCAAACATGATCCTGATGACCAATATATTCACGAAAAAACCGACTACCCCGTCAAGATCAGGATGATCGCGGTTGGCGTGTGCAATGCCTATATGGACTATATCCTGGTCGCTCAGCTGTTTGATAAGGACGAAATAGACAGCCAGGATAATATTGGAGAGGGTAGTGTTGAAGGAGAGGGACTTTCTTTTGATCAGCTCATACAATGCTCCTTCTACCTGGAAAAAGTAGCTCTCTCCCTCAGCATCGGGTCCTTCCTGCCGGGCATAGTCATACGGAAGCCGGGTAAGCCCGATGGGACCATGCAGCGCCTTATTCCAGTATGTGCGGTCCGTTGCCGAGATCTTCCGGTTCTGCCAATAGGCAAAATCCTTGTATTGTACCCTCAGTGACGGCAACGGGTCTTCCTCATTTTCCCTGAATGCCTTGTACAGGACCCTGAACTCATTCAACAGGATCTCAGTGGACCACCCGTCGGAAATGATGTGGTGAACAGTCACCAGGCAGATATGCTCATTCTCTCCCACCCTGACGACTGCCGCCCTGATCAGCGGGCCCGTGGAAAGGTCAAAAGGCGTCTGGACTTCCTGCTGCGCCACCAGTCTGAGCGACAACACGTCCAGGGGCCGCTCCTCCGATCCGAAATACCTCACCGTCACCAGATCTGGGGCATAGGAGTGTATTTTCTGACCAGGCTCGCCGCCAGCCATGTGGAAGGTGGTGCGCAGGACCTCATGTCTTTCGATCAGCCGCTGGAATGCTTTTTCGAAAGCAGCCTCATCCAGACCGCTGACCGGGAAGCTTTCCAGATTGTTGTACCCGCAATTTTCCTTATCCAGCTGATGCTGTATCCACAATCTTTTCTGGGGATGGGACAATTCGTAATATTCGACCTCCGGGCAGGGAGAGATCCCTTCATATACATGTGCATCGCTGCCGTCGACCAATAAGGCCAGCTGTTCAATGGTAGGTCCGTCGAAGAGATCCTTCAGACTGAGACTGACGCCCATTTCTTTCTGGATCCTGGAGACAAGCTGTACAGCGTTGAGTGAATGGCCGCCGGCGACAAAAAAATTGTCTCTTATGCCGGCATCTTCCACTCCCAATATTTCGGACCAAAGAGCGCTCAGCTGCTGTTCCATGGCATTGCGCGGCGCGATCCTTTCCTTTTTATCGCTTATGAGGTCACTTGCCTCCATGAGCGCGCGATGATCTACCTTGCCATTCGCCGTCAGGGGAAATGCGGCAACGCGGACCAGGCGCGCAGGGATCAAATGATCCGGCAGCCGGCTTGAAAGATATTGCAGGATCTCACCAGTGTCTGCCTCCGGTCCGGCTATAACGAAGGCCAGCAGGATCGTACTCCCCGCCTGATCGTTGGCGGCGGCGATATGAGCATCCGTGATATCATGCCGCTGCAGCAATACCTCTTTTATTTCGCCCGGTTCGCATCGATGTCCCCTGATCTTCACCTGGTCATCCTTCCTGCCCAAAAATTCCATTTCACCTCCATACCATTTTGCCAGGTCTCCCGTTTTGTACAGCCGTCCTCCGGTGTTATAAGGATCCTTTACAAATAATCGTTCCGTAAGGGCATGGTCTCCTGCATAACAGGCAGCCAGCGGGATCCCCCCAATATGGATCTCCCCGGGCAGCCCCTCGGGAACAAGCTCCATTTCGTCGTCAAGGATATAAGTGCGGGCATTGGCGATCGGGTTGCCGATGGAGATCCTGTCTTGCGGTCCGCCGATCTCTTTGACAGAGCAGCCAATGGTGGCTTCGGTAGGGCCATATTCATTAAAGATGCGCGAATGCTTGTCAATGTTTCGCAATATGCTGACATGGTCGTGGTCCAGGGCTTCTCCGCCGATGATGATCGTCGCCATGCTGCCATGCAGCAGCTCAACATATTTAAGAACAGCGGCATGGGAAGGCGTCATTTTGATACAATTGATCTCTTTGGACTCGAATATCTTCCGCAAGGTGCGATCTATGCCGTCGTCGCCAAAGATATACAGCCGGTCGCCCCTTGCCAGGGTAGTAAAAATGCTTGTCAGCGTAAGATCGAAGGACAGGGGTGTATAAAAGGGGAAGTGATGACCCTTGCTATTGGAAAAATAATATTTATTTGCCCAGCAGATATAATTCATAAAACTGGCGTAGGTGATGGCGATACCCTTGGGTACACCCGTAGAGCCGGAAGTAAAAAGCATATAGGCCATATCGGCTCCGTCATTCACCGCGGGCGGGTTCACAGGAGTGGGCCCGATCTCCGTCAATTGAATGTCCAGTGAAAAAATGCTTCCGGAATATTCATCCTGTATGTCCTGCAGCAGGTGAAAATCCGCCAGCAGCAGATCAACCTTTCCCGCATGGAGGATCGTGCTTTTCCTATGCGCGGGATAGCCTGGCTCGACGGGAAGGAAGGCTGCTCCCAGCTTGACAACGGCCAGTAAAGCAATAATGGTTCTCCCGGACCTTTCCGCCAGGACAGCTATGACATTGCCAGGGACGACGTTGTATTGCTTTTTCAAATAAAGGGCTAGTCCATTGGCCTTTTCATTGACTTCCCGGTAAGTATATGCATGCTCTCCATCTACGAGGGCGATGCTGTCGGGATGGTGATGGGCCTGCCATTCAAAACTATTCCTGAAAAAATGAGTGTCCACAGGGAATACATCGGGAGAAACCGACACTTTCAGGAGTTCGGCCTTTTCTTCCTCATCCATCAATTGGATGTCTCCGACGGGAATGGCCGGATTGCGGACAACATCCAGGACTATCTTACGGAAATGCTTCAATACCCTCCTGATCCAGGCTTCTTCATATACATTCCTGTTAAACTTGATCTCTACATACAGTTTGACTTCTGCAAAGGCGAAGACATTTAAATTATAAAAAAAACTTTGAAAAGCATCCGTTTGCTCCAGGTTCAACACATCGCCCTCTCTTTGTCCGTTGCGTGCCCCTTTCTGTGCCGGAAAGTGCTGGAACAGGAAAATATGATCGAATAAATTATTCTTCCATGCGCTGCATCCGAGGATCCTGGACAATGGGAAATAGGCATGTTTGCTGCTGGCGTAGCTATTTTCCTGGAAGCTGCGCATGAGATCGTAAAAAGTAGTGGTGTCATCGTATTTCATCCGGGCGGGAACAGTATTGATGAACAATCCCACCATGGAGTCGATGTTATAGATCTCGGGAGGGCGGCCTGAAACGACGGATCCGAATACGACATCACCGGTGTTGTTGTATTTACCCAGTAGTACGCCCCATACGGCATGCATAAAATTATTCATCGTTACCCTGCTGGCGGCAGTGAGACGGTATACCTCGCCGGAGATTGCTTCATCGAACAACAGTTGCGCTCTTTCGGGGCTATAAGCTCCATCGTTCACGTGCCTCCCATTGGGGACATGCGTGCTCGCGTGAAGGTCCTTCAGGTATTGCGTCCAATACAGTTCCGCAGAAAGCCTGTCCTGTTTGCCAAGCCATTCAAAATAGGCTTTATACGGCGTGACGGCGGGAAGATCATCCTGTTTTCCCAAAAGGTCATTGTAATAGATCTGGGCGAATTCCGCCTTCAGGAGTCCGATGCACCAGGCATCGAGCAGGATATGATGCCAGCTCCAGATGATCTCGAATTCCTTTTCTTCCAGCTGTATGACGGCCATGCGCATCAGTACATCCTTTCCAATGTCGAACCCTTTCAACTTATCTTTGGCCCTATAGACCCGCAGGTATTCATGCTTATCGGTTTCGCGGCGGATATCTAAAAAGAAAAAATCGGGCTTCCTCTCCTTTAATATTATCTGCAGAGGGCGGTCGATGTCTTTTTGCTTAAAGACACTCCGCAGGATGTCATAGCGTTGAAAGAGCTTATTAAAGGCATTTTCGACACAAGTGATGTTCAGGTCGCCTCTCTGCCGGAAGGACACCTGCTCGAAGTAGGCATCCTGCCGGTGGTCCAGCATGAATTGAAGAAACATTGCCTCCTGCATGGGGGCCAATGCGCATATATCCTGTATATTGTCTTTTGTCAGCATGCGATAGTACGATCAGCTAAGAATTGAATCGATGTCTTCCATGGTAATGTCCTTGTACGTGAATCTCCCGATATCTATCCGGTCGGGATCAGCTGCGGAACAGCATCGAACCACCTCCTGCAGCAGGCCCATGATCGAATCCCTCAAACTTATAATGGTCCTGTTCCCAAACCTCGTCCTGTTATAAGAGATGGTGACATGCAGCTGCCCTGTAGCTACCAATCCCTTTACATCGATCCCGCTCAACCTTTCCTGGTCGCCGCTCCGTTCTTCACCGGTGGGATCCGGTAAAACATGAAAATGTCCGCTTTGTATGTCCGTGTCGAACTGGCCGAGGTAATTATAGCCGAGATGAGGTTTATTCTTCAGGACCAGGTCCTTGCCTTTTTCCGCGTGAGAAAAGTGTTTAAGCAGTCCATAACCTATCCCTTTCTTAGGTAGGCTGTCCCATTGCTGTTTCACCGAATGCACCAACTTTTCCGGCCGGATTTCCTCTCCTATCTCAAGCAAAAAAGGGTATTCCACCGTGAACCAGCCTACGGTCCTGCCGTGCGTGACATCGTCGAACAGGTCTTCTCTTCCATGGCCTTCAATTCCAACAAGGATCTCTTTCAGGCCGAAGCACTTTCGCATCCCGATGGCCGTGCAGGTCAACAGGGCCTCATGCATGGATGCACGAAGGACATTACCTGTTCGTGTCAGCAGCACCTCGGTCTCCTCCCGTGTCAGGCTGAATGTTTCAAGCGCAGCATCCGATTCCAGGTCGGTCGCCCCCTGGAAATCCGCCGGGAGGTCGGCAATGAACCGGTCTGTCACACGCTGCCAGTAGGGTCTCTCCGAAATGCACGCATCCGACGCAGCATATGCATGAAGCCTGGCTGCCCATGTCTGGAACGAGTCTGTCTTGAGGGGTAGCCTCAGCGCTTCCCCCTTATGGTATTGATCGTACAAGGTATTGATGTCTTCCAGCAGGATACGCCACGATACGGCGTCCACTACGAGATGGTGTATGACGATCAGCAGGCGGTCGCCCTTTCCTGATTTGAACAACACCAGCTTCATCAGCGGCCCCTTCTCCAGGTCGATGCTTTGATGTATACGGTTAGCATGCTCTTTTATAGAGGATAACGCATCGTCCGTAGCATCAAGGTCAACTCGTTCCATCGACAATGGTTGATCAAGGCCGTTATTAAATAATTCAGGCCCTGCTGCACCGGGATGGACCACTATTCTCAAGGCATCATGATGTTCCTGTAATTTGCGGAATACGGTGGCCGTCGCCTGCTCGTCAAATCCCCCCGCAGAAAATATCATCACCGATTGATTGTAATGATGTGGATTTAACCTACCGCCGGCCAGCAGCGCCTCCTGATTAGGCAGCATAAGCACACGTCCTGTAACAGGAGATTGATCCACTGCGTGGGTCAGGGGCATGATCACCTGTGCAAGTTCTGAGAGAACAGGCTTATCGAAAATGTGTTTGACATCCATTTTAAAGCCCGCCGCCGACATTTTAGCTGCTATCTGTATGGCCTTTATGGAATCGCCGCCCAGCATAAAGAAATCGCTTTCGGCGCCGATGCCTGCCTTTCCGAAAATTTCAGTCCAGTAAGTGACCAATAATCTTTCAGTGGCTGTAGTGGGCTGTGTAGTGGCTCTCAGCCCGGATCCTTCCTCAGCGAATGACCTCAACAGCGCATTGTTGTCGATTTTACCATTGGACGTGAGGGGAAATTCCCTGACCTCCCTGATGAAGGCCGGTGTCATATATCTTGGAAAAAAGGACGATAAATATTCTTTAAGCACGTTTTCCGTGGACTCGCCGCCGTCGCTGCCGGGAAATGTCGCCGAGACGGGTCCGTTCCTGGTAAAGAAGGCGATAAGGGACTTTTCCGTACTTTCCACCTCTTGCTTAACAACTACCCTGGCCTCCCTGACGAGGTCGTGCTTGTGCAGGTAATTCTCGATCTCACCCGGATCGATCCTGTATCCATTGATCTTAACCTGGTGGTCCTTCCTTCCAAGGAACTGGATATCGCCGTCAGGCAGGAACCTCCCCAGGTCACCGGACAGGTAGATCCTGCTGTTGTCATCCCAGGGCGCAGTCCTGAACTTCTCTTTAGTCAATGCTTCATCATTCAAATATCCTTTTGCCAGACCGACTCCCCCGATGCATATCTCGCCAATGAAACCCATCGGCCTCAGCTGCAGGTTCCTGTCAAGTATGTATATCTTCTTGTTGGCCCTGGCCCTGCCCACCGGCACCTGGAGGTATTCCATCCCCGGCAGCACTTTATATAAAGTTGCATTCACTGTTATTTCTGACGGTCCATATCCGTTGTAAAAGTTCTTGAATGCGGCATAGTACATTGCGTCATCCGGCTTTGCGGCTTCACCCGCGGATATGATCGTATGTACAGAAGGCATGGCTGCCTTATCGAGGGCATGAAGGTAAGAGGGGGTAATCGTAAATAAGGTAACCCCATAATCCGCTACGCAGCTAAGAAAACGCCAGATGTCGCTTAATACCTCCGATGAAGGAATTACCAGCGCAGCTCCGGAAAGCAGCGTCGTGAATATATCCAGCAGCGAGCCATCGAAGGACAGGGACATGAACTGCAGGTACCTGTCATTTTCATTTATTTTCAGCTCCCGGACATGGTCCAGCGCCACATTCACGAGACCGCTGTGACCCAGCAGGACCCCTTTTGGCGTACCGGTAGACCCGGATGTATATATCAGGTACGCAGGATCGCCAGCGCCAGGCAATGTAAGCGCCGTTGACGAGGCCTCACCCACCGGAGGCCATTCCAATTCAGGAACAAACAAATGTCCGGTGAAGCCCGTAAGCCTGGGCATGGCCACCGCATCCGTCAATACCAGCTTCACACCGGCATCCCTGGTCATAAAATCGATCCTTTCCGCCGGAAAACCCGGATCTATAGGGACATAGACACCACCTGCTTTAAGAACAGCCAGCAGACAAATGACGGAAAGGTCGGATTTCTCCAGCATGACGCCGACAAAATCTCCTGTCTTAAGGGAAAATTTACCCCGTATATGTCCCGCCAGTAAAGTGCTTTGCTCATCCAACTCCCGGTAGCTTATCTTTTTATCTTCATAATAAATGGCGATCCCGTCCGGGGTCGATCCAGCCTGGTGTATAAAAATGTCCACTACAGTCCTATCCAGGGGGAAATCGACAAATGTATCATTCCATCCTTCCATCAACAGCGTCTTCTCCTCCTCAGGCAATATTGCAATGCCGCCGATCACCGCATCGGGATTTTCGAAATGAAGAAGCACCTGATTAAAATGTTCTCCCAAGCTGTTTATAACAGCACCATCGCAGCTGTGGATATTATAGGTGACCCTGATCTGCGGAAAGCCGTTTATTTCATCCTTGTTCACGCAGATCGCCAGGTCATATGCTTTGAGGTCATCCGCCTGCGGCTCATGGTGCAGCTGATCCTGGTATACAAGGATATTTGACAGCTGGCTGCCCGTGTTCATCGCGGACATTTCGGTTAACAGGTCAAGGGGGTAGTTCTGGTATTTATAACACTTCACCACATTCGCATTTACCTCGTAGATAAGCTCCCTTATGGATTGTCCCATATCGATCCTTTGCACCAGCGGCACCTGCTTTTCCCAGATCTTGCCGGAACTGCCGTCTACCATCAATGGCGTATTGATAACCACTTCGGCCGCATCCTGGTACTTTGAAAAAAGGATATAGAAGCCGCTCAGCAGCAGGAGGAATGATTCGAGGGCGCGCCCTCCGGCATATTTACCGATCATCCGTCCGCAAGTTTCGGGAATATTGAAAACCACCTGGGCGAATTCTTTTTCATTGGCCAGCGCACGATCGTGCATCTGAAGACGAAAAGGATTATCAAGGGCGCCAATCCTCTCTTTCCAGAATTCCGCATGCCCGTAATAGGCACCTGTTGAAAATATCAATTGTTTATTCTCCATATTAGTTCTTCATTGGTGTGATAAAACGCCTTTATCCAACAAGGCTTGCATGCCTTTCAGGCCGTCAAACAGCTGGTCGAACGAGTCTATGTAGAAATACTCCTTTTGAAGGTGGAGATTATCATAGCGGGTGGTTATCACCGTATGCAGGTCGAAAGGACGTTTGGCAGTAGCAGCCGACTGAATGTTCCTGATCTCCCCTGCCGAGGTCAGGATGGCCGCGCCATAGGGTTTAAGCAGGTCATCTTCCCTGATCAGTCCCATTTCCAGTGTGAACCAATAGAAGCGTCCGAAATAATCGATTATCCCCGGATCGTCCAGGTAGTTGATGGCAATATGGCTGTAATCGGACATAAATTCACAGAACAGCTCATTCATCAGCATGGGCACATGCCCGTACACATCATGGAAAATATCAGGAAGTTCTGCAAAATCGATCTCCCCGGGGCTTCTCATTGAAACGGTTATGGGAAACCGTTTTTGGATCAGCAGGCCGAAAAAGACATCGTTGGGAACGAGCCCTGTGACGGGCACCAGCGACCAACCGGATACGGTGGCCAGCAGGCGGTTGACATCTTCAAGCATGGGGATCCGATGAGGGTCAAGGCTCAGAGACGAAAACCCTTTTTTAAACTCTCCTGCAGCATGGGTAAGGACGGCTTTGCCCTGGCGCTGGAACAAGACCGACCATGTATTGTGATCGGCAGCCGTGTAGCCTGTATAATCCTGTTCTACAATCATTGATAAGGATTTAATTAATTTATTGTTTTAAATATTGAACACAGTTCTTATTTCGGCGCCTGCGGACCCCGTTGCGACATTGTCTACCAGCAAGTCGAAGATCCTGATATCATTGTCGCCGGCCGCCTGGTCTGTAATGACCAGGAAGTCCTCCAGGAACTTCGCAATGGAAGATTCATTAAAAAGGGCGGCGTCATATTCAATGGCACAGGAAAGCCGGTCTCCGGATTCCGTAAAAACGATGCGCATATCCACCGTGCTCACCCTGTCCCCGGGATCCATCCTGCTTATTTTGATCTTTCCGGGACCCGGGTTATCCTCTTCATGCAGCTTTTCTTTATTCAGCAGCATAACCACATCGAATAAAGGCGAACGACCCGCGTCAGCCTTCAGGTCCAGTTCGCTTACAAGGACGTCATAAGGATATACCTGGTGCGAGTAAGCATCCAGGGCCACTGCCCTGACTTTAAGCAGCAGGTCCGAAAACGAGTCCTTTCCCCTGAACCTGGTACGCAAGGCAAGACTGTTCAGGTACAGGCCTATCTGATCTTCGAGATCAGGATGGTCTCTTTGTGCAACAGGCGTTCCTATCACAATGTCCTGCACCCCCGTATACCTGTATAGAATCGCATTTAACAACGCAAGCAGGGTAATGAACAGCGTGGCATCGTATTTTTCACTTATCGATCGCAGGCAGCTCAGCTGTGCGGACGTAAAAGAACTTTCCACGATCCCTCCTTTGAACGATTTTACCCTTTGTCTTGGCAGGTCGGTCGGGAAGCCCAGGGAAGGCGCCTTCGACTGGAACATGTTATGCCAGAATTTTCGATGCTGCGCCATGCCATCCCCGGCAACCAGGCGGTTGTGCCAGACGGCATAGTCCTTGTATTGGATACGCAGCGGAGCCGGCGAAGAAGGCGTACCGCTGCTATATGCCCGGTAGTACGATTGGAATTCATTCAGGAAGACCTCCATTGACCAGGCATCGGAAACGATATGGTGCATTACCAGGACAAATGCAAACAGGTCCTCTTCCATATGCACCAGCAGCGCCTTAACCAGGGGTCCCTTGCTAAGATCAAACCTTTCTGTGGCCATATCTTTTATAAGACCATTGACCCGCGCTGCTCTCCCTGCATCGGATCGCAGATCCACCTGCCTCAGCCGCAGCGGAAAGGATGCATGAGGATGGATGCGCTGCTTCAGCCGGCCTTCCACCTCGTGGAAAGTTGTCCGGAGCATTTCATGTCTTCCGGCCATCGCGTCCAATGCTTTTTCCATGGACGCTATATTCAGCTCGCCTTCCATCAGGTAGGCAAAAGGCAAATTGTAGATCGCGCCTTCCGTCTCCAGCTGGCTGGCGACCCACAATCTTTTCTGAGCATTCGACACCTCATAATATTGGCTTTCAGGGATGCACCCGATGGGCTCGAAGTTCACGGTCCCAAGTGCAGCAAGGCTCCCGGCCAATGCCTTTATGGTAGGGTGCTCGAAGATATCGCGCATCTGCATCCTGATGTGCAGCTCTTTATATACCCTTGATATGATCTGGACAGCTTTCAACGAATGTCCCCCTATGGCAAAGAAATTATCCGTAGCACCCACCCGGCTCAGGCCCAGCACTTCTTCCCATATGGCAGCCATCCTGGTTTCCAGGAAATTACCGGGAGCGATATATCCGCCCTCATCGCCCTTCCTGTCCTGCAGGAGATCCAAAAGCCGTAAGTGGTCTTTCTTCCCATTTTGCGTCAGCGGGAACTTTTCTATGTTGACGAAAGTCGGCGGTACCATATACGCGGGAAGCAGCTGCTCCACATGAGCTTTCAGCTGCCGGATATCTACAGGGACCGCGCTGGTGAAAAAGGCAGCGAGCGTGATCTCCTGCTCCTGCTTATCAGCCGCCACCACTTCGGCTTCCAGTACCTCTGGAAAGGAGGCAATAACCCCGGCTATTTCCTGCAGCTCTACCCTGTATCCCCTGACCTTCACCTGATGATCCCTCCTTCCAAGAAACTCAATGCTGCCATCGGGCATATAGCGCCCCATATCCCCAGTGAGGTAAAGGGTCTCTCCGGCCTCATACGGATTTGGAATAAACTTTTCACGGGTGAGCTTTTCGTTATTAAAATAGCCCATTCCGACGCCGGCGCCGGCAATCCCGATCTCCCCTGTTACACCCACCGGCAAAAGCCTGTGATCCCTGCCCAGGATGTAAACTTTATTCCCGGTGACAGGCCGCCCGATCAGGGGCCTGTGTTTATAAGCTGCAAATTGTTCGCGGGTCACGGGACAATAGATCGCTCCCACCGTCGTCTCCGTTGGCCCATAGTGATTGACAAAAACCACATCTTCCCGGTGGCGGAAATACTTTTCCAGGTCACCGACGATGATGTTTTCACCGCCGATGACGACCAGGCGCAGGCAATATCTCTTCGCATTGACGATAAGATCCGCATCGGCCGTCAGCATACGAAAATGAGAGGGCGTCAGCTTGATATAGGTAATGCTATGGTCGATCAGCTTGTTGATCAGTAGTTCCGGCTCCAGGTAACGGAATTCTTGCAGGAGCACCAGCCTTGCCCCCGACAAAAGGGAAGACCATAGGGCCGTGTAGCATAGGTCATAGGCAATGGACGAAAAAAGACAGGTACTGTCCTTTGGACCGATGTGAAATGAATCCCGGAACCAGGTGATGTAATTCAGGAAGGAAGCATTGGAGATAATGACACCCTTTGGATCTCCTGTCGACCCTGAAGTATAGATGATATACAAGGGCGAAGAGGCCCCGCCGTTACGTAGGGGCGGAGTTATATCCTGCACTGTTCCTGAAAGGACAGGTATTTTTGAAAGTACAAGTCTGGGATGGCTGTCCTTTAGTATATAGGACAACCGTTTTTCAGGCCAGGCAGGATCGATCGGCAAAAATGCGGCTCCTGCTTTTATCACACCGATGAGGCCGACGATCATTTCCACTGTCCGGGGCAGCTGTACGGCAACGATATCACCCGGAATCACGTTCTGCTCTTTGATGAGATAATCAGCCAGTTGATTGGCCTGGCGATCCAGCTCCGCAAAGGTCAGCTTCCGGTCATCGTCCTCCACGGCAATAAGACCGGGGGTTAGCCGCGCCTGTTCTTCAAACAACGAGGCGACAGTGGTTGCTGCCCGTGGCGGCGTAGCGGGGGTGTTAAAAGAGTGCAGGATAATCGCCTCTTCCCCGGAGGACGGGCGGATCAATTCCCGCACGGTAAGCTTGCCACTCCCGAGCAAGCGGGTGATATAGCTTTTAAAATTTTGCCGGATGCTTGATACCGCGCTTTCCGGCAGGCTATCCGACATGTATTCGAGATCCAGCAGGATCCCATGGGTAGTGTGAAGGCATAGGAGCTTCAGCCTGTGGTCGTCGCTGCGGGTGAATATTTCATGCAGTTGAAAGCCCTGCGTGGAAGTGGGAGTAATAGTTCCGGCCTCCAGGTATTCAAAACAAACGGGGAACACGGATAGCGCAGGAATGCCCGCGGCAAATTGCCGTTCTTTGAGCTCCTGCAGCTGCAATTCCGTTCTATGAAGGAGATCAGCCACATCTCCTTCCCGATCTGCCCTGGTTATGAATGGCAAAGTTCTGGACAACGGTCCGCAGATCTCCTGGAAAGCTTCGTAAAACCTTCCGTCAACCACCATGCCCACGCCGATCTCTTCACTTTCCTCGAAATACTGCAGCACAAAAAGCTGCCATAACCCCAGGAAAAAAGCCTCACAGGATATTTTATGCTGGTTTACAAAATTATGGATCCCTTTGATCAAAGCGTCGTCCAGATCAATGCCAGTCCTTTTCAAAACGGGCTGCTGCGCAACGTCCACTTCTATTGGCAGCCTGTAATCGAACTTATCCCATGCGTATTTATTCCTCCAATATTCAATATCTTCCGCTTCGCCGGCCTTTACCAGGTCATTATGCCATTGTGCATATTGAAAAAACGATGTCGCTTCACCGGGCAGTTCCTGATCGTAGTAATGACAGGCCATCTCTCTCATGACATGGAGACAGGTGGTGGCGTCGCCGCAAATGGCAGGCATCTGAAAGATCAAATGAACGTTTTGCTGATCCGTCGGAATAACGAACAGGTCGAACAGGGTGTCTTCCTGCCAATTGTAATTTTTCTTTCTCAGCTCGAGGGCGCAGGCACGGATCCGGGCGCGGGAATCATGTTCCGATGTTATATCGAGGAATGTCCACGCCGGCATGGGCAGCGCCGCTGTCCTGGCAAATTGAAGAGGGAATGAAAGATACGACACTGATGCAAAGCCTGCTCTCAAAATGTCGTGCTTCTCCACTACCGCGCGAAATGCTTTCTCCAGTGCACCCAGGTCAATAGATCCGGGGAAAACCACATGAACCTGGTTATTCATGGAACTACCCATCTTGAAAAGTGACCAAAGTCGCTTCTGGGATGGGGATAGCTCATAGTAATTCATGTCCTCTGTCATAGCTCGTGTTCCTTCGGGTCCAAAAATTATTTATACATTACATGGGTCGCACATCGAAACGATGATCTTCCTCGTCCCTTTAAATGGCTGCCTTCCGTGCGCCATGATCATATTATCCAGTATCAGAACGTCACCTTTTTCCCATGTGAATATTTCCATATGCCTGTCATAGGCGGCCCTGATCTCTGCAATGACCTCCTTTTCAATCTCTGATCCGTCTCCGTAAAAAGTATTGAAAGGAAGGTCTTCCCTGGACGCGACGGCGTCATGGACAGATTGAAGGAGGTTAGATGCATGAAAAAAGAACCCGTGATTGAACCAGACAGGTTCGCTGGTGCCCGGATGAGCTACTATGGCCGGTTTTCGCCAGCTGATCCGCAGATGCCGGTCGCTCTTCCACTCAAGATCAATATGATTGACCCTGCAATATTCCTCGACTATCTGCTTGTCCTGCGTTTGATAAACGTCGCGCCAGGATAACCCAAGGCCATCGACAAGATTGCGAACGTACAGGATGCCTTTATCTGCAAACTTTCTCCTGGTGGCGTCCGACAGCGCATGCAATAGTTTCCGGCTGTCGCAGACAGGCGTTTCCCCTCCTGAATCAGGGGCTTCGATACAACAGAACAGGATGTGCAATGGCCACTTATGGGAATAGGACAGTTCATTATGCATGTTGATCGTCTCGCCGGCCGGATGGTCGGTAGAAGTGTACAGTCCATCTGCAATAGCTGTTCTCGGCGAAGACTGATCCACATAGTTCATCTGGTCGTTGCTGAAGTCCATTGAAAACTGCCGGAAGGCAGGGACGGACCCCATGTCAAACCCTCTGAAAAGCACGCCTCCATGGCGATGGAGCATGGATTGGACCTTCTCCTTATTGTATCCCAGCCATTCCCCCAGGATCACTCCGTCTATGTTTTGCATGACAACCGGTAAGCTGCCATGCCTGTCTCCCGCCAGATATTCCGTGACATGGTGCTGACGGACGGAGGCGGGGGCCTTGTTATTCATCGACAAGAACTTTTCCAGGTTCTTGTCGGACGATTTCTTTTGCTGCATCATTGGTTCTTTTTTATCATCCTTTACAATTTCCAGGTGCCGGCTGATGGCCGCATCGGGTGCTTCGGCCAGATGGTCCAACAATTGTTTGAATTTGCCCGTGATATGCTCCATCCTACCTTTGCTGAACTGGTCCAGTGAATAGAGGAAAGAAAAGGTCATGCTTCCGTTCTGCGGCCAGGCATGGATCCATATAGCTGTTTTCACCTGCTGTTGCGGCAATGGCATAAAAGACAGCTGAAACGCCTCAAAACGCCGGATCTCCCGTTGTCCATAGATGCCTTCCAGGTTTTGCCAGGTGAATCCGACGTCAAACAAGGTAGCCCCTCCCTTGTCTCTTCCGGGCAATTGGCTGATGACATCATCTACAGGGAATGTTCCGTATGCGAATACCTTGAGAAGGTTTTCCTTCACCCGCTGCACAAGGTCTGCAAAGGGCATCCCGGTATCAAACTTTGTCCGCAGGGGCAGTGTGTTTAAGTAAGGTCCCACCTGGTGTTCCAGGTCAGGGTGTTCTCTCCCCGCATAAGGAGTGCCTATTACCACATCCGGCTCATCCGAATAAGCTGAAAAAAATACGTTCAGCGCAGCCAGCAATACCATATATAAAGTCGCCTCCTGCCGGATGCCAAGCTTGCTCAGCCGGGCAGTTATTTTCTCGTTAATATCAAATACAATGCTTTCTGCTGCAGCTGACCGTACTGCCGGGGGCACGACATCAGAAGGAAGATGCACCCGGGGAATGCCTTCCCTGAACTGGTCTGTCCAGAAACCCAGAAATTTGTCCTGATCGATGCTCCCGAAGCCCTGATGCTGCCAGGCTGCGAAATCCTTATACTGGATATTCAACAAGGGCAGTGCGGGCGGGGATCCCAAATAAGCTGCCTGGTAAAATGACAACACCTCATCTATAATTATCTCCAACGACCATCCGTCAGCGATCAGGTGATGGACAATGAAGAGCAGTACAAAAGCATCTTCTTCCACGCGGATGAGATTGACCTTGAGCAACGGCCCTTCCTGCAGGTGAAAAGGTTGCAACAGCGCTTTTTCCAGGTTGTCCCGGATGAGGCTTTCCTTGTCGGACGCCGCCCTTATATCCAGGCAAGCCATTTGAAGATCCAGTTGATCGGCGGAAAGGACTCTTTGCCTGGGTTCGCCGTTGATAAAAATGAAAACGGTCCTGAGTATCTCATGCCTTTTTATTATTTCCCTGAATGCATTTTCCAATATCCCCACATCCAATGCACCTTTTATCGATAGCATCACCGGGATATTATAGGAGATAGCCTGGCTTTCAACCTGGCTGGCGATCCATATTGTTTTTTGAGGCGCCGACAGGTCGTAATAAGACGCCTGCGCCACGCGGGGGATCGGTCGATAGGCGGATACGTCATTTTCCCGGATGGCATGCGCGAGTTGCCTGATCGTTGGATGCAGGAAAACGACGCTTATCCCTATTTTGACATTGAACTCTTTGTAGATCTTCGACACCAGCTGTATCGCCTTGAGCGAATGCCCGCCCAGCTGAAAGAAGTTGTCTTCCACGCCGATGACTTCTGTTCGCAACAGCAATTGCCATATTAGTATCAGCCGGCGTTCCGTCTCATTTGCCGGCGGGGTGTGTTGTCCTTTTTTCTCCGGACCATGGATCTCCAGCCTGCCTAATGCCGCCCGGTCCACCTTCCCGTTGTCCGTCAGCGGCAGCTCCGCCAGTCCCACCAGCATTTCCGGCACCATATACTCCGGAAGCTCGCGTCGTAGCCGCTCCTGGAGCGATCTCACTTCAATTCCTCCTTCCGTCACCACATATCCCTGTAAATATTTATTGCCCTGCTCATCTTCCCGGTCCACCACCACCGCCTCCTTCACCCCCTCC
>NZ_JAUOTO010000013.1 GCF_030546645.1 Flavitalea plasmicola | reverse complement strand
CTTTTGCCATAATACCCTAAATTTAAGTGACTAAATTGATTTAATAATTTAGTCCAGCTATTTAGGGGGTCAGTACAATACCCGACAATCTCCGAAGCCAGAGTTATCAGCCAATCTGTGCAAAGCAGTCAATGGTTTCCGCGAGTCCCACGATGATTATGATCTGTATGTCGATTTTGCTTTTGCCACAACTCTTGCAGTTCCACTAGATTATAAAAAAGCTGTCAAGATCCCAAAGGACTATTTTTCTCGCATCTACGATGTGGGGCAAGCCTTACGAAAAGCCGCTCCTGAAGAAGAGGAAGAATCTTTTCTTGCCACAGTTGAACATTTGGCGGGCGATCAAGGACCCGACGGCCGTCGCGCCGGTGAGGTTATTCTAAATCTGTATAAGGATGAAGATACCATCCAGGCAAGGGCCTATCTCACCGCCGACCAGTATGTTGAAGCCGACAAAGCGCATATGAGCTTCGGCACCTATATCAAAGTGATCGGAACGCTGCAGCCGGGTTATCAGCCGAGGAACTTAACTATTCGCAAGTTCGAACTCCTTCCGTAACTTGTTGTTAGTTGATTTAAATTCGAAATAGCCATTAGCTTTGGCTCGGAATACGATGATTTTGTTACTAATCTGGGACTAATTTCGCTGAAACGCCCTAAAACTGAGCGGGTTCATTTTCTGCTACGTAATGACGGTTGGCAAGTGCCTGTTGTACTACCGGGAAGTAAAATAAATTTTTGGTAGACCTAATAGCAGCTATTTACCACCCAGTTTCGTAAAGGGCGACCAATCCGGCTCTTTGGGTGTTTCCAGGGTGATGTGCTGCTGATCGAGCGCCTTGACCAGTTTTTCAAAGTCCCTGATCTCCGCGGGTCGCATTTTTTCACCCAGTTTGATGGCGTCTTCCCGGGCCGCGTAATGGTCTGCCATTAGGATATTATACCGGTATAGTTTAATGAAGATCTGGGCAATGAAGAAGGCGACAATCAGCAGCGTGATACGTCCAACGGTGCCCAGGAGGTCTAGTTTGGTCAGCTGTTTATCGTTCTGCTCGTGCTCTTTATTAAAAAAGTACTCCAATCGCTTTACCAAAGTATCTCCACGCACCTCTACGATCGAGTCCAGCTTAGTGCCAGAGCCCTCTGTTACAGTAGCCAGCTCACTACGATAGCCTTGCACCAGTGTAGTCAGGCTGTCCTCGATGGGTTTGGTCAATTTATAATAGGTTTCATTTCGCTGTTTCAGCGCGCCCCAAGTGAAAATGACGAGCGAGCCTATGAGAATAATGATGGCGAGACCTAAAAGAGAGTAGGCCAGCAGCCGGCGCTGGATGATCCGTTGCGCAAAATGACTTTCCATAGCGATTAATATTTAGGGACACAGTTCCCATCGCAGAAGATGGAAAAAAAGGTATAGAGGCGATGATATTTTGTGACAGCATGATAATGTGGAACAAGCTTTTGATCTGCACATGCTTTGGCATGGGCTGCCTTGCATTTGTCGTCCCATTCTTTCATATCTGTCAGAAACGACGTGAAAATGAACATTTCCTCGCTGATCGGCTTGGGATCTTCTACATCGTTTAGGATAACAAACTGGCATTTGCCGCCGTGGAGGTTATCGACTTCCCCGGTCCAGAGGTGCAGCAACGTGTCTGCCAGCACATAATTTTGGGATCGGGTAATTAAAAGACTGGCTGGGCTGGCGCTGTCCGGGATAGGGGCGGTTGCCGGTGCGGCGGCCAAAGATTTTTGTAATGTATCGATGGGAAGGGTTAATAGATAGGTCCCTTCGCCGACGGGCCGTAGCACAGGACGACCGAATATATGATTACTGAAACTCATCACAAAGTCGGTTAGCTGGGTTTTATTGCTTTCTAGGAATTTGACCCGCACGAGCGTCGAATCCAGGTCTTTGCGTAGAAACTGCCACTGGAGATAGCGGCCGTCGGCAGGATTGTATAGGATGCCTTGATAATCCACTGTAGCACTCGACCGGGGATGCTGGTAAAAGCTAGCCAGGTCCAAAGGGTGATCTAAGATAGAACCGCTCCTGGGCAGAGTGGCGGAAGGGGCTCCAAGATAGATATTTCGCTTAGCTGGCGCATGAATGACAATAGATTTGTACGCACAGCCGGAGCATGCCAGTAGCAGGGCGATAGGTAAATAGAGCCGTAAGCGGGTCATGGGGGAGGGGCTTATTGTAGGAGTAAGCTACAAATTGCTGGCTATATCCGCACCCCGTGAAAACACCCTTTTTTCGGTCGTTGGGCAGCAAAGATCCGGTCGTGCTGCTTGTTTTATCCCGGCTGGCACGACGATGACTGGTGAATGATGTATCTTCCAATCGAACTTGACACCGGGATCTCCAAAAAAAGGAGCATGCCCTTACCCTTTAATAATAAACGAAACCTCATGACCGACCAACCCCATCCACCCGAAAGTAGCTTCGCTCAACGACAAGTAGATCATGTCTTTCATTATACCAAGCAAATAAGCGATGTAATCAGTATTATCGAAAAGGGCTTCATGCCCTCCTACTGTGAGGAGCAGATCGGTGAGATGACGTATTATTTTCCGATGGTAAGTTTTTGCAACATCCCGATCAGGGAAGTAGAGCTCTATATGCATTATGGCAAGTTCGGGATTGGCCTCAGCCTGGACTGGGCAATAAGCAATGGAATATCTCCCGTGGCCTATGTCCATGAACGCTCGCCGCTAGCGCAGGTGCATTTTCAGGTGAATTATACCTATTTGAAAAAGGTGTTCGCCGACGGAGTAGACTATTATACAAAAAAAATCGTGGATCCAGATATGCCGGAACCTAGTGGGGAACGAGATATGCAATTCTTAAAAGAAGTCAATGACATAACTGTCCCTGCGCTCCAGTTCATGAAAGGATGGAAAACCATGTATCAAGACAAAGAGATCATCACCTATTTAGAGCGGGAATGGCGCTATGTCCCACCTGTCAAAGAAGGTCGATTGGTGGGTAGTGACGAGCCAGACAAAATTGCGGGCATCAAAGTACGAAAAAAGCCGCATTTCTCCGACTATCCTTTGCCCATCAAGGACTTGAAAGACCTACGCTATATCGTTTTAGAAAATAATGATTATCGTAGAGATGTTTTTGAAGCCCTCTCAGCACGATTTCACGAAGAGGTTGTGATCGAGGCCCTCATCAATGGCGAGCTTTTCTTACTCACCAGCGAGCAGGTGCGAAATGATTTTTGATAAATCGGTCATCCATCCTGCCCTGTCCTGTGTCCGACAATCCATTGCAACTACAATCATTATTTCTCGAGCAGTCTACCCTCGAATGACTTATTGTACCAACTAATATCTACATGTTTTATTTGTCTTTATGCGGGTCACGAGGAATGTTGGTGGATAGTGCGATATTGGGTCGGATGCTAATAATCGGGCTGCCCTATGAATATCCCGATGGTTCTACTTCGACTGTTGACCGGGACTATTTCTCGCAGGTCCGGTCTGGATCGCCGGTAGCAGGTCCGATTGAAATTGATGGTAATGAATTGGGTCTTATCAAGATTTGGCCGAAGCCAATCCGTCAATAAGTGTTGGTAGCCCGCCCACTGGGGCGACTGGCGCAATCATCCGGAGAATTCCATCGCGGCTTTTCCGAGTGCTGTGCAAATGGGGGTGGATATTGTGGAGCTGGACCTGAAGCGGTCCAAAGACTCATTGCTCATCGTCCTGCACGATGGCAAACTGATCCCTACGCTGCGGGAGGTAATGACAGCTTTAAAGGGTAAACCCGGCAAGGTGAATTTGGATCAACACAAGCGAAAGAAGGGTATTGCAATAAGCTCCATTTTTCATACCAGCAGAAACCCCAAGAAAAAGTATACTGGAGGACAATGAAATTGTTGTTACCAATTTGGGACTAAGTTCGCTCAAATCCCCTGAAACCGGGCGTTTTCATTTTCTGTATTGGGAAGTAGGCGGGCATTTTGCCCGCGATGGGTGCACGATATTGATACGTTATGATACAGTATGATACGATAAGATACTGTATCATACATTTATTGAGGCTTATTCCGGATATCGATTTCATCGTGCCAGGTGTATAATCCCCCATCTCCAAAAACTCCTTTTGCTAAGAACCTATCTAGAAACTCGGCTAAGGATTTAGTCAATAGCCGAGAAGCTGTTCCCTGATTTGAAATCCAGTATTCATTGGGATTTGATGGGTTTATCTCGATTTCCCACGTGTCGCAATAGATCAAGTATTCGGCAAAGGTGAAAGAATTGGGCTCATATTCGGCTAGTCGGTCAGTAATTTCTTCCAAAGGTATAATTCTGAAGAGGTCTTCAGCAGATTCAAAGCCGTTGCAGAAAAGATAAAAGGTTTTAATGTCGTCAGGTAGCGGGCAATTTAATTTTTGTTCAAAATTGAGTAGGGTCTGTTCGCTCGCAGGCGGGTACAAGGTTATATCATAAGAAGATAGGTTAGTTGATAACTGTTTAATTATTTCTTTTATAATCATGATTAGTAGTTGTTTATCTGGCTGACAGTTGAAAATTACGAATAAGAGCCAATTCCGCGTAATTTTTGCCACTCCAATGACCCGGCTACCTGGTGGAAGCCTTTTATTTCCACACCGGCCTATCCCGATTTTCCGGCAAACCATGCAACTTTTAGTGGCGCATTTGCTCAGGCTCTCACCACCATTTTCGGCGATCATGTGTCTTTCATAAACAGCACTTATAAAGGCAATATGATTGATTTGGGAAAAGGTCCGGAGGACATGGGTAGCTATTCCTACAAATCTTTTTATGAATTCGCCAGTGCCATTGCGATTTCAAGGGTTTATGGCGGTATTCATACTCGTCATGCGATGGAAGAAGGCACAAAACAGGGAATAAAAACAGCGCAAAACATTGACAGCAAGGTGAAATTTCGGAAAGTATGACAGGAAGCCTGATAGAATACAAGAATGTAAAGGATTATTTACCTTACACAGCCTTCACAGCTTCGAGCAATGTATCAATTTCACTTTCAGTGTTGTAATAATGGGGCGAAACCCTTACTGCCCAATCTATTCCCTTCTCTCCAAAATCAATTATCGCAGCCGATTTAGGTGTTGTATACACATTAATTCCTTTGTCCCTGAAATACTGCTTTGCGGAGTGCTCCGGTAAACCTTTCAGTTGGAAAGTAACAATTGAACATCGATGTTGTCCCCTATCCAGTAATTTAACAGAGGGAATGTCAGCCAGCCCGGTTCTCAATTTGTGAAGAAGCATTTTATTTCTTTGTTCAATATTGTGAATACCCAGGGAAAACAAATAAGCCAGGGATTGACTGCTGCCCATCATTAAAGCGTAAGCCATTTCCCAGTATTCAAACCGCTTTGCACCCATTCGGGTTTTATAATGATTCGTATCAACCCAGTCTGCTCCATGTAAATCTGGAAACAAAGGCTCCAGTCCCTTGTCAAGTACTTTATCTGAAACATATAATAGACCAGCGCCTCTGGGACCGCGCAGGAACTTTCGGAAGGTTCCGCTGATAAAGTCTGCTCCAGTGCTTGCAGCATTTATATCCATTTGACCTAAAGACTGACAAGCATCTAACAGGTAAATGCAATCGTGCTTCTTTACAACGTCGCCTATTCTTTCTACGGGTTGAACAAGCCCCGAACTGGTGGGAACATGCGTTATAGACAAAAGTCTTGGCGAATGTTTTTTTAGTTTACTCTCCAAGTCTTCCAAGTCTATTTCCCCTGTGTCCGTATTTCTAATTAAAATGACCCTTACGCCAAATCGCTTCTGCAGTGATAGGAAGGCAATAATATTAGACGGGTAATCATTTGTTGTCGTTAGTATGATATCATTCTGTTTAAAAGGAATTGAAGAAAGAGCCTTGTTGTAGCTGTCGGTTGCATTGGTTGTAAAAGCTATGTTATGGGATTTACAATGCAGCAGAGAAGAAGCGTAATCGTAAAATTGCTCTATTTCGGCGGATTTTTTATCTGCCGTTTCATACCCTCCATACTTTTCCTCTTCGCTTATATAATTTCGAATCGCATCGGCAACTATCCTAGGCATCAAAGCAGCTCCGGCATTATTTAAATGAGTTATGAAATCACAACCGGGCGTTTCTTTTCGGATCTCTGATATGTTCATTTGATAAATTGTTTTAGTAGCATACAAAATTAGAGGTATTGTCGAAGCGCTAAGATAAAATTCAGTCAAGTCCGGGAATTGAAGTAGATCAACATCAAGCTTGGCCGATTTGACGGGAAACAAACTGTTTAAAATCTTCTATCTCCTGGTCGTTTACAAACGCTTTCTTGTGAAAAAAGTGAGCATCATTTTCTGATATATAGAGAAATAGAAAATGTTTGCTCTCCCGAAGGCGGAGAAATTTGCTCCATGGTCTGGTGAAGTCAATGTTTTTGCCTGACTTCTCCATTCCCCAATGCGTGAACCGATACGTCAAGTCACGGTAATTGCCAGGACGGATGACGGTAAGCAGAATGACCCCTAACGATATGAAAACAAAAAAAAAGAGGAAAATGAATAGAGGGCCGGCTATAGTGTCAAATATCACTATATACCATTTGATTGAACTTTGTGTAGCCAGGGCCAACGCTAATGATTCCCGCAATACGCCAATAATTAAGACAAAGAAAAAGACAACCTTGATTATTTTTGTTCTTGACGCGATATAGTAAGCACCAAGCAAGATCTCGGATAGTTTCAACGTTTGGTGTAAGGTGTAGGTCTCACGCTGTGCCATTTTATCTTAAGGATTAGCTATTAAATATACGATCCATTTGATAAATGAAATGTTATGATAAAGTATAATACGATATGATATGGTTTTCCGGAGGGAATATCGATTAAACCCCTTATTATGAGTAATAACATGGGATCCTGAAAGTCTGTGAATTTTGCCGGAATGAGTTTGTGGCAAAAAGCAAGCCGGAGCGGTTAGTTGCACAATTTAGTAGGTTTTATTAGCTTAGAGCGCAAAACCCAATTACATGGCTGTCTCTATAGAACTTACCGGCTCAGATACGGTTTCTTCCATTAAACTAACAAATGGGGCGCAATCAATAAAAGAGATCTATTTCGCTGACGGAAAGGGTAGCATCTTTTCCTATAAACCAACCAAGGCACTTCTGATTGCCGCAATCATTTTTACTGTCCTTTCAGGGGTGTTTTACTTATTATATTTTTCTTATCAAGTCGCTTGGGCATTTTTTTTCTGTGCGACAGCGGTGGCTGTTGTTTATTGTCTTTATTTGTTTTCAATTAGGGCAAAGCAATATATTCAATGGAAAAATGGAGTCAATTTATACTTAAAAGAGGTGGCCCAATACGAAAAGCAATACCTTAACCTGAAATTACATTCTTTTGAAGTGGTCAATGACGATGAAACAATTATCGAAAAATGGAGTAATATCAGAAGGGTTTCTATATCGCCTATCCGCATTTTGTTGAATAGCGAATCGGGGTCGGAGTACTTGTTCCCTTCCAAATCAATGGAAGCCGCGGAGTATGACGAGCTAAAGAAATTTATTCGACAAAAGATCAATGATCCTGTTAGTGTTAAAGAAGAAATTAAATTACAATAATTATGCGCTTATTGTTATTCAATATGGATTTAGTAGTGATTTTGGAGTCGTATCAATGACAGAACCAAAAAGAAGGGCCTAAAGAGTTTGGACCAGCTAACCGTTGAAGAAAGTCCGGGACTCATTGAATATAACGTCTTTTATGCCGGCTTACGTTGGGAATAGCCAAATCCGTACTTATATTCGGATGATAAATATACCACCGCCATGCTTAGCCCGACCTTCCTTTCAAAAAGCTATTTTGCATTTTGTATCTTCTTAGGATCAATCGTCGTTGCGTCAGCTCAGGGTAATTCCCGTAGTATAGTCGACACCAGCGACAAGCCAATAGTATTCGCACCAGGTGTGGTATCAAGTCCCTTTGAGGAAGTTGCGGCGACATTTACTCCCGATGGCAATACTGTCTATTTTGCGCAGGGCACTATTTCGATGGAGATCTGTTATTCGAAGAGAGTGGGGGGGCAATGGGAAAAACCGCATGTAGCCGCCTTTTCGGGCATTTGGGGCGATTGGGATCCCTTCCTTAGTCCCGATGGCAGGCAGATCTATTTTGTTTCGAACCGTCCACTGGATACCACAGGAGAAAATAAATTAAAGCGATCTACCCATCTGTGGTACGCCGACCGGATCGATAGCAATAACTGGTCTGAGCCGCATTGCTTGAAAGACAGCTTCAATATGGACGGTATCGGGAATTATGCGCCAACGATCAGCCGGAGCAAAGACCTGTGTTTCTATTCTCCAAGAAGGGACAAAAGCGGCAAGGGAAAGAGCTTTTTTGCAAAATGGATGGTGGATCATTACGGCGAGCCGAAGCCGCTGATGCTGAACGGCAACGAAGAGGTTAGCGATCCATACCTTGCGCCCGACGAAAGCTATATCATTTTTGTCAGCGGGAACGATCTTTATATCAGCTATCGACACGGCGATACCTGGGGTGCGGGGGAGAAATTTGGGTCCCAGATAAACGACGGCAGCAGCAACTATGATCCTACGGTTTCACCTGACGGGAAGATGCTGTACTTTACGTCCACGCGGATAAAGGGTTACTACAAGAGGGATCCTAAATCTCTTCCCCTGGACTATGATGCATTGTCGAAAGAAATGAATGGGATCTTTAATGGGAAAGGGAATATTTTTATGATCCCTATTCATCTGCCGGGATGAATTTTATAGGGAAATAATTATCTTCGTCTGGTCGCGTGAACTTTCCTTAAAGATTTCCGGGGCCTGCGTGAACTATTTCAGAAATCTTATCATACATTTTACAGACTCGTCAGTTGTACCATACCATTCGACACAAAACCCTTCCGGATCGAGGTTGGCCTGTTTCAATAACTCCTTAAAGGCTCTGTCAATTGCCATAATATCCTTTCTGAAGTCATGAATTGTTAGACTGTAGTACATGCCTTTTTTAATTATTAGTGTCTCGCAGTTAAGTCTTTCTGCCTCGCCGACTTCCAACTCTTCAGCCGCAGCTCGATAAACTATTTCCCGACCATTTTCCGGGCGCGAAAGGCCAAAAATGTTTCGCTTCTCCGAAAATGAAAATAAACTGTGCAATTTGTCAGTAGCCTCTTTTATTCCTTCTGGGAAGGATCGAGCCGTTATATAAAACACCTTAATATCCTTTTCTAATTCTAGTATCTCCATTTTTCTATATTTTATCACAAAGCTATAGTGATACCAACTCCGCAAATAGTAAAAAAACGACTTTTATTATGGAGCATAAAAAACCTCATTGGCACCGCCGTTAAAATAGCTATGTGGTGTATATCCTGAAAACGCCTTAAAAACTTTAATAAAGTGAGATTGGTCGTAGTATCCAAAATCATAGGCTAATTCTGTCAGATTTTTTTCGCCCTGATTATAGGTAGAAATCAGCGATTTAAACCTTACAATATTCATGAATGACTTGGCTGAAAAGCCTACTTGTTCCTTAAATTTTCTTTCAAACTGGCGCTGGCATAAGCAGACTTGTTGTGAAAGCCATTTTACATTTACCATTCCTTTAAAATCATATATTTTCTGAACAGCAAAAGGTATTTCCGGTCGCTTGACTTTTTTCAATTTGCTTTCCAAAAAGTTATTAGCAATTTGCACACGTTCGGTATTGCTTTTTGCATTGATCATCATTCTAGTGATCGTACTTCCCTGTCTTCCTATCAGATCATGAAAATCTATCAGCTGATTTTTCACTTCTGGAGAGGGGATATCAAATAGAACTGGAATCGCGTAGGGCTCGAGCATGACCCCAAAAATTCCGCATGGTTCAGTATAAGTAAATCGTCTGACTAAATCAGTTTGCCCGTGTAATCCGCCGACGAACGTATTTTCAATTCTATCGTTTTTTACTATTTCCCTGAATGCGCCACCATAATGAAAGATCAGCTCGGGATAAAAATTAGCCAGGGTTCTATGTATAAGAGGTTTGCCTGTTGATGGTTCTCCATCAAGTGTCCAAAAATGGCTCACGATTCCAGAAAGCCTGGATGATGGCTTAAATATTTGATATTTGGGTGATTTTGCCAATTGTTCTTAAAGTTATTAAATACCCCGATGCCATAGCTAAGAAATTGTTATCAATCTGTCACTAAAACAAATACTTAGGGATGAGGAATTATTGGAGTTGTTCAAATTATTTTAAGTTTTTGGGCGGAAAATGTCATCAAAGCGGTTTAAGAGATCATCTGTCGGGATTGTATTGACATTGTGTAATTGTAGGGACTCGGTCACTAATGGAAATTCGTCAATAAAATTTAGATCATCGATTTGGTTGAGTGAAAAGTCCTGCATTATTCTTCCAAAAGGCTCTGGATTAACTCCCCAATATTGTATATATTTTGCCGGCATAATAAAAATCTCTTCAAAGTAATCGTTCGTGTGAAAGGCTATGCCGAATTTTAGAAGGCCGTCTTGCATCAATTCTGTTTCATATGGAGATAGTATATTTAGAATTTCAAATTTGTCTTTATATGAAGTACAGATGGGGCTATCAGTATCCTTATGGCTATAAATGAAGTAAACTTCGTCCGGGAATTGAAGCAGAAATGCCTGGAACAGACGCCATAGCTTTGAATTGTCGATGTTGATTTCACAATAGAATGTAAAAGGTTGTTCATGGGACGCATTCTCTCTCAAGGTGAATCCTTCAACGATGTTAGCTATTTGCCTGCGTTGTATATTATCCAGTATATCTTTGTGCTGCGGTACTTCATCTGGGCGAGGTGTTCTTATTGTTGGGGCTAATTGTAATTCCGACATAGTAGCGTAAGATAGGAAAAGCTAATATATTTGCAAATCAGCAAATGCCGAAGTTTTAAGATTGTTCCTGGCAAAGATCTTTTGCCGAAGATGTAACCGCCGCCTTTTATGCTCATTATACACTCTGTTCAGAAGCTACTTAATACTTCCAGGTTGGAAGCTTCGCTTTATATTACCCAACCTAATCCTGGGCAACATTTGCATAGCTGGTATGCACGGTTGTTGGCTACCAGCTTCCGGGGAAAGATGGTGGTTATGTATGTGCATGAACCATCATTAACGGTAGTGCTTTGTAAGGGAAAAACGATACAGGGCACGTGGAAGCTTTTTATTCATAGGATGCAGCAGCTTTTAGTGAGATTTCAATTCCCGAATGATTTTATCGCAGCTGAATTGGCATTGGCGGACGGCTACACGGTATCCAAGACAAACAGTAAGTCTATGTTATCCTTTATGAATCAACTGATATTTGAGCTTGAGTATGAATGCGGGCGATTTGGGGATTTTGACGACATAGATTGGGATATCCTGGAGAATAGAATGATGGACCGACCGCATCAGACCGGAAAAACCTGGAGAGATTATCTGACGCCGTTGGAGTATTGGCGGCGGGCGATCGGTTCCGATGATACTAAACGGGCTTTCTCCCTTTAACCCGGAACGCGTGGCCATTTACTGTTCCCTTAAGCTCTTTATGGGGTTTGCCATCGCCACCACGAGCACCTGATAGCTCACCGTAACCGCCGCAATCAGGAGGGCCGCAACTCCAGCCAGCAAAAATATCCACCAGCTGATATCGATCCGGAAAGCGAAATGCATCAACCACTGACGCATCATCAGCCAGGCCACAGGAGAGGCAATCAGGACGCCCACCATCACCAGCACCAGGTATTTCCTGGAAACCAGAACGATGATATCCGGAACAGTGGCTCCCAAAACTTTGCGGATACCGATCTCCCGGATCCGTTGCTGCCCCGACAACGCAATCAGGCCGAATAGACCCAGGCAGGAAATGAAGATCGCCAGGCCGGAAAAACAGCCGATGATCTTACCTGTACGGTGGTCATCCGCGTATTGGCTTACAAGGGCCTGGTCCAGGTAGGTATAGGCAAAATCCTTTTGCGGAAAGAAGAGGTTCCAGTTCCTTTCCAGGAAGGCTACGGTCTGCTGGGCCTGGTCCGGCCTGATCCTGATGGAAAAAATATTCATGTGGCTGAAATCTATATCCATTACAACCACGTCCAAAGGCTCGAAGAGTGATTCGGCATGAAAATCTTTCACTACGCCGATGATCGTGCCTGACTTAGTTTCCTTGCCCCCCTTTCCCAGGATGGCAATACGCTTTCCTAGTGCCTGTTCGGGGCTCCCCCAATGGTACCGTTGTACCCCCGTCTCATTAATGATGAAACCATGCTCTTTATCGGAACCATAGGACAGGGAAAAATTGCGCCCGGCAACCACCTTCATGTCGTAGGCCGGGATAAAATTATAATCCACCTTAATGTCCATGGCGAAGATATTATCGCTGGCCGTAAACCCTTCCGGGACGACTTCCCTGCGAAGAGCGCTCTGCCCCGGATTTACATCCGATAAAGCCACGTCCTGTACCCGGGGATTTTTCAAAACGGCTTGCCGGTAGGCCTCGAGCTGCTGATAGAGGGTGTCATTGGGCACGTCGAAGATGGTATTGATGTTCCGTTCTTTGAAAGGAGCAACGAGGACAAAGTCTTTTTTGAAACCGAGATCCATATCCTTCACAAATTCCAATTGGCGGAAAACCACCAGGGTGGAGACGATCAGCGCCACGGAGGCGGTGAACTGGAATACCAGCAGCCCATGGCGTAAAATCCCACCCCTGCTCTTACCGCTGGAAAAATCCCCTTTCAATGTTTCCGTGGGCCGGTATCCGGACAGGAAAAAAGCGGGATACAGCCCCGCCAGGAGACCGGTGAGAAAGAAAATTGCCAGGAAGGCGGACAGGTAAATACCATCGGAAAAGATATCCCTAAGGGTAAATTGCTTCTGCGCCAGCTCATTGAAAGCAGGCAGGGAAAGGATGAGCAGGGCCACTGACAAACAGAAAGCCAACAAGCTCAGCAGCAAGGCTTCTCCCAGGAACTGCCCGATCAGTTGCGACCTCTCCGCACCCAGCACCTTACGCATACCTACTTCCCTGGCTCGTCGCAGCGACCGCGCGGTAGAAAGGTTCACGAAATTGATCCCCGCGATCAGCAAGGTGATCACTGCGATACCCGTAAAGATATAGACGTACAGAATATTACCCACCGGCTCCGGTTCTGCCTGGGAATCAGAATACAGGTGAATCGCCGTGAGCGCCTGGAGCTTGTATTCGATGCCGCCGGAATAGGCTTTCGGCACATATTTCGACAGGAAGGCCGGGAACCGGGCATTCACTCTTGCGGGATCGGCGCCGGGCTTCAGCAAGACATAGGTCATGGAGTGGCTGATGACCCAATTGGACGGCAAATTCTTCCGGCCCTCTTCCGGTAGGGTAGCGAACATGGTTTCATAATTTGTTACCATGTCTATATGGATACTCGAATTATCCGGAAAGTCCGCAACTACCCCGGAAACCAGCAGGGGATCCCTGCCGTCCAGCAGCAAGGTCTTGCCCAGAGCAGATGTATTTCCGAAATATTTGCGGGCGGTCTTTGCTGACAGGATGACGGAAAAGGTTTGGGCCAATGCCTGTTCAGGACTGCCTTCCAGGAAATCAAATGTGAAAATTTTCAGGATGGCCGGATCGGCGAAAAAGAATTGCTGTTCGGCGAATTTCTGCTTACCTAACGCAATCGTGGCCGCCTTCCTGAAGAGCCGGGCGGACTCCCCGATCTCCGGAAAAAAATCTTTGAACAAGGGGGCTGCCGGCGGCGGAAGTATCGGCAAGGGTTTGGTAACACCCGCAAATTTCGGAAGATAGGTCGTCCGATAGATGCGATCCGCATTCTTGTGAAAGCGATCATAGCTTAGTTCATTTCTGACGTAGAGCAGGATCAGGAAGCAACAGGTCATTCCCAGGCCAAGACCGAGAATGCTGATAAAGGAGAAGAGTTTGTTGCGGCGCAGGTTTCGCCAGGCCACCAGCAGATAATTTTTATACATTAGCGCTCCTTTTGATATATAGGACAAAATGTACGGAAATATCCGGGAAGAATACCAGAAGATTGATGACCGGCGGGCGTCGGCGGCATTACATCCAGAAATTCTCTTCTACCAGTTTCCCATTTATCACAGCTCCTGCCACGTTGCCTGAAGAGACCGCAAGCGCTACTGAGCGCATCATGTTACTATTATCGCCACAGGCATATACGCCATCGAGGCTGGTCTCTTGCAAGGGAGTCACCTTGATATATCCAACGTCGGTGCGTTCACAACCCAGCGATGCGGGTATGCCAGAATGCTGCGTAAAGGGCAAAGCAGCATAAAGCACATCAAAAGATCTTGAAATGCCATCAGAGAAAATTACACTAGTAACTGATCCATTTTTGTGTTCGATCTCTGTAACGGCTGTTTCAATTATTGGAATATTGAGGTGCTTTAATTTTATGGTTTGGTCCTCTGTAAAATCCGCCCTGGTATTGGTAAGTAATGTCAGCTTGTCCGTAAGGTTATTGACCATCGATGCTAAATGAACGCCCCTTGCACCATTGGCAAGAATGGCGGTGTTTTTTCCCCTGAATTCGTATCCGTGGCAATAAGGACAATGCACTACGGAAATCCCCCAACATTCGGCAAAACCTTTTATATCGGGCATGGTATCCTTTATACCGGTGGCGAAAATTAATTTCTTCGCATGGAATTCTTTGCCTGACAGGGTAGTGATTGTAAAACCGTCTTCGACTTTTTTGCCGCCGATGGCGGTATCTTTCAAAAATGTGACCGTATCATATCTCAACACTTCCGCTGTTGCTTTCTTTGCAATTTCAGCTGGCTTTTCGCCATCCTGGGTAATAAAATTATGGGAGTGAGGTGTTTGACGAATGCCCTAATGACATTCCAGCTGAAAGCCCTGCGTAACTTCCGCCTATAATGATCACTTCAAAATCCCTGATATCTGTCATGCGATTGATTTTGGGCAAAGATAAGGGTAGATTATTTAATTGCAACATTGTTGCATAAAATGCGAAAGGATTGGGAATTCCTATATTTGAGAAAACAACTGCCCCATGCGCAAACACCTTGTCCCCATTGCTATTGTCGCCCTCCTATCTGTCAGCAGTAACCTGATCTTCACCACTACTGCCGCCGCCCAAGAAAAGCCGGAAAAGGAAGCGACCCTTCGTGCTATCCTCCTCGAACAATTCCGCAACGCCTGGAACAAAGAAGACTGGTATGCTCCCATTTCCATCGCCATCGAAGGCCTCACCGCCAAACAAGCCATGTGGAAACCCGCTGACTCCGTTCACTCCGTCGGCGAACTGACCTATCATATCCTCTTTTGGAGCCGCACTCAGCTGGATCATTTCAAGGGCAACAAATCTGCCGCCTTCAGCGGTAACAACAATGAGACCTTCACCGCCTTTACAGAGGCGTCCTGGGCCTCTACCGTGCAGCAACTGAATCAAGTCATGGCAGACTGGGAAAAAGCAATCGAAACCTGTGACGAGGCCAAACTGAAGAAATGGGCCTCCGGCATCGATCATCTCAACACGCACATCGCCTATCACACGGGACAGATCATCATCATCCGCAAACTCGCGAACAACTGGGACCCGGCAAAAGGTGTAAGATAAATTTATCGGGAAAAAATAGGGAACCTTCTATGAAACATGGATTTTCACGTAAGCGGTTACCGACCGTTTGGATATGGATCGGTGTCGGGGTCATTATTGTCGCGTGTTGGTTCCTGGTCAGGACTTTTGTGGTCGGGTCCTATAGTGTACCCACCATGGCCATGGAGAAAACCATCCAACGCGGGAGCATGGTATTGGTAAACAAGTTAAACTATCTCCCGGTCAAGCGAGGAGATATCCTCGTGTTCCATTTCCCCGAGGGGGACACCGTCATCAACTTGTCCGAGTACCAATCCATGCGACCCTATTATGACGTCATCCGGGAACTGGGGCGTGGAAACGCCGATTCCGGCAGACGAATCGTCCTGTCTAACCCGGATGAATTTCCACTGGCCATTCGCCCGGTGTATAAGCGGGACGTGTACTTAAAACGCTGCATCGCCACTGCTGGAGATACAGTCGAAATGCGGGATGAAGTAGTCTATATCAATGGACGGGCGCAGGCCTGGACGCCGGAGTCGGAAACCTATTTTCATGTCGTCACCAACGGGCAGCCCCTCGACGAAGCGGAGATGAAGGCCCGGTATGGCCTGGACATCACGAACGCTGAAGAAGTTCACCCGGCCGGCAATGCGACGGAATTCGATATGCTCCTGACCTGGAAAGCCCGGGAGAAAATGCTAAAGGATGGTTTAGCCCGAAAGATCAGCCCGGATTTAGACTCCTCTACCGAAGGAGTTTTCCCAAATGATGCAATACATCACTGGACGAGAGACAGCTACGGGCCGCTGTGGATCCCCAAAAAGGGAGTGTCAATACAATTGACGCCACTCAACTATCCGATCTATGAACGCATCATTCGCACCTACGAGGGCAACAAACTGGACACGCGGGACCACAAGATCTATATCAATGATCGCGAAGAAACCAGCTATACTTTCAAAATGAATTATTATTGGATGATTGGTGACAATCTCCATGGGTCCCAGGACTCCCGGTACTGGGGCTTTGTGCCGGAAGATCATGTGATCGGCAAAGTATGGGTGATCCTGTGACGGAATTCCTGCGTATGATAGCAATGCTTTTTAGATCTTAGGCAAACACATAAAATAATATATATTCGCTTCAAACTTTGTTGTTCATGGACTTCGAATTAATTCCTTTTGAAGATATCCGGAATGAGATTACCCTGCAAGCTAGTCCTGAGCTAGCCTTCAAAAATATCCTTCAAGCAGCGAAGAGGAATTATCCTGCACTGGACTGGGAACAATTTTCTGTTAAATACATGGATGCCGATATAAGCGCGGCAACCCGGTGGATAAAGAAGGCCTTGGGGCGTTTGCGGGACGTGAAGGGCATCTATTTGGGGCTGGATACTCTGAATATGGAAGATGGCAAAGGTTCCAATGTTGAAATAGGGATAAATGCCAACTGTGATCCTACCGAGATCTCCGTCGATTGGGCCTTCGACTGTGATACTTACGGAGACAGACACCTCATAAAAGGCCTGTATTCTTTTTTTGCAAATTTTGCCGAGCCCGATGATCAGAATAAAGACCTGGCCGAATACGTCATTTTCCTTGGTTACAGCGGCCTCGTCCTTAGAGAAGCCTTACTTAAGGCCAATATCGAAAGCGACTTTATCTCCTGTTGGGGTTTTCACGATGGAGATTTATTACTGTTGATGAATAAGATTGGGCAAAAGATAACTTTTTTGGCAAATAAGGAATTCTAGTGTCTGGTGTATGCCTTTTCCCGGCGGCGTTTGTATTATCGGAGCGGTCAATTGCTTTATAATGTAAGCAATTCAGCAAATCATCAGCAGCCTACGCTGCCCGGATTTTTCCTTCGGGGCCCGGTGAATACAGGGAGGAACTTTGCTTCCAGGATGGGCAACCGCCAACCTCCATAGGTGACCGAGGCCTGCACTTATCGGACGTGCATGGGGTGCAGCTGCGTAATGCAGATCAAAGCAATGGTCACGTAAGAACGATTCAAAGCCTTCTTCGGGTCCATTATATTCTTTTTTAAGGGCGTCACGCACTGTCGGAATAAGCACTTTCTTTTGGGCCTGGGCATTGGGCAGTATTTCACTCGGATCGCCGTAATAGGTGCATAAAAAGGTGTCGATCGGTATGGGAGCGCGGTCTACATGAAAAGAATACACATCGGTGGGGAAAAACGGGTGGGTATCATCCCGGTCATAATGGGTGATCACATTGAGGACGGGTGATGCGCCATGTGCTTCTAATGCCTTCCAGTCACTTAAAAGAATGTCGCGGGCAAGTTGCCCCTGCTCACTCAGTTGAAGTGCGGCCAGGTCCGCCGGTTCAATGGACGTTATATTTCCGCTCAGCGCTACCTTTTCTACAATTTCACCAAAATCGCCTCTCAGTTCGCGCGTCCAACAAATCGCATTGGTCGCTCCACTAAAAGGCGTGGAAACAAGGTCTTGAAAATTGGTGACACATTGAATGGGAGAATCAGCATGCGGTGAATTTGTCATCATAGCTGCTATAAATATAGGAAGACAAAAAAAAAGGCCCGGATAGAAATCCAGCCCGTTTTTAAATCCAATATCCTATGAAAAACCGAAGAGTGTAATTCAATCGACGTGCCAATGTTTTTGTATTTATTTAATTTGCTAAAGATCAATTAGATACAGTTGTTTTTGGCTGACACAAGCCATGGTTCCCGCGCCTGAATATTCCCATCAGGAGAAAATCGTTCCCAATATTTTCCGCCCGAAACATCCAACGCAGGACTAGCCAAGATATTGATTCCCCACAAGCGTGATCGCCACGAGCAAAATGGCATACCAATAACGTTTCAGGAGGTACATTCCGATGGCGATCAGGAGCATGATAGCGCTGATAACGGCCTGTTGCAGGTACGACTGATTGATGTGTTGAACGATCGTGTCGGGTATCAATGGGCTAATCAGCTCCTGTCTTGTCTGATACACGCGGAGAAGGTCGTTGATAATGGTCAGCGCCAGCAAACCCAGACAGATCATCGCACAGGTTTTGAGCCTGCGGGTCGCTCTTGCTTTCATCGCCGTTTTGTCCATAGATGGAGTTGAGGTGTGCCGAAGATAAGTACCGAGAGGATATGGTCTCTTTCATTTTCCTCCATCGTTTTTATGGGGCCCTCCGGTGCGGTGTCCAGGTGTTCCTTTGGCGCTGGAAGGCTCAGCAGCAATACTTGTTTCAAAACAGTTTTTGCCAACCTTATTTTCATAAACCAGGCCATTTTGCTACATAAATAAAACGCATAGAAAAAGATCCGTGTACTGCTGCTTTGTAAGCGTGTTTTTTTAATAGGCTACCACTTAAAGATAAACACAAAACACCACTTAATGTCGCGGTATTCTTCGCCAAACCGCGAAATACCGCGTTGGCTGCGGTTTTTATTATGGGGATAATTGTTGATATACAACTGATTAAATAAATGGCATTTGCTTTGGCTTATGGTGGCGTATAAAGCAAAGCATGGCCGCCTATCGTCAAAAATAAAATGTGGGCAGGAATCCCGTGCTTTCAGAGAGGGCGCTTTCATGACTTTTAAACCATTCAACATCATCAATAAAATACAGTTTATGTATACACGTAAGACTATAACAGGAATAATATGTATGTTAATGCTTTATTGTGCTACTGCAAGTGCACAGCAGAACGATAGCGGGCAGCTTCGTATGACACCACAGGAAATCTTACATACAAAAGCAAGCGGACCGTCGGCTCCGGGCTCATCCAACCTGGGGGCTGTCCGGGTAGTTGTTATCCATGGCGACCCTTCAAAAGCTGGTTTGTATACCATCCTGCTTAAAGTGGCAGCCCACACAAAAATCCCTGCACATTTGCATCCTGATGACAGGGTAGGGACTGTCGTTTCGGGAACCTGGTACTTTGGTTATGGCGATAAGTTTGATGAAGGCAAATTAAAAAAACTGCCTGTTGGCAGCATTTACTCTGAAGTACGGGACCAAAACCATTTTGCTATGACAAAGGATGAACCCATCATCGTTGAGATTACAGGCTATGGGCCTTCCGGCGTAACTTATGTGAACCCGAACGATGACCCGGGAAATAAAAAGTAAGTACCGGGCTCAAACAAACCGGCAGTGTTTCATTGGGTCTATATCCTGGACGGTGAAGGCTTACTACCGCACCTTCAGAATAAATCCCACCCCGTACACATTGTCAATGCTGACATTCATGGAAGGAGAAAGGTATTTTCGCAGCCTTGAAATGAACACGTCTACGCTTCTTCCGCCGAATGCCTCATATTCCCCCCATACTTTAGATAGAAGCTCTTCCCTCTTTATGATCCTGTTCTCGCTGCCCAGGAGTATCTCCAGCAGGCTTGCTTCACGGGACGTCAGCTCGATGGGGGCATTGTTCCCTACGAGGAGCGTTAATGTGTCTTTAAAAAACCGGACATCACCCAGCTCCAGGCGCGAGGTGGCTGCAGGCGCCGGCTGGCCTGTCCTGTTCCTCCTGATAATATTTTGTATGCGCAGCACCAGTTCGTCGATGTCGAAAGGCTTTACGATATAGTCGTCCGCGCCAAGTTTCAATCCATGCAGCCTGTCGACTTTCTCGTTTCGTGCGGTGACGAACAGGAAAGGCGTATGCACACCCAAGGCCAGTATTTTCGCCGTAAATTCGAAGCCGTTGATCTCCGGCATGCTGACATCTATCAGCAGTACGTCGAACACTGCCTTTTCCACTATGAGCTGTACGAGGGCCGATTTTGCATCCAGGCACCAAACAACGGAAAAATTGTGCGCTTCCAGGTACCGGCTGATCAGCCCGCCTAAATCCTGTTCGTCTTCCATCAGCAAGATCTTATACTGCATATACTTCCAATTATATATTCAAAGGGATGATCAATGAAAAAACGCTGCCCACGCCGGGACGGCTGTCTACCTCTATTTTCCACCGATGTGCCTGCACGGCCATCTTTACATAATATAAGCCCAACCCAAGCCCTTTGCTTTCTTTTTTCACCTGGTCAGGCGCCCGGTAGAACTTCTCGAAAATATACTTTCTTGTGCTTTCGTCCATACCGCAGCCATTATCGCGCATCTCGACCAGGAGATGCTTCCGGAAATTACTGGTGGATATCTCTATGCCCTTTACCTCCTTATCATTGTATTTCACCGCGTTGTCGAGAATATTGATCACAATGGTCGAGAACCAGAAAGGGTCGGCCATGACCGTATCCGACTGAGCATGTTTGCCCAGAGAGATATCAAAATGGGAGGGGTCCTGTTTCACACGGTAGTCCTGGATGATGTCCTCCAGCATACCATGAACGGACACCAGCTTGCTGTCCGGGATGATCTTGTTCATGGTCGTTATGTCCAGGACATGCTGAATCATGGATTTTAGCCGGTGGCTCTGCCGCTCGATGACATTGGCCAGCGGGTCGATATGATCCACATGGGTAGTGAGCTTTTTATTCTGCAGCGTTCTATTCGCAATAATAATGGTCGCCAGCGGCGTGTGAAATTCGTGGGTGATGCTGTTGATAAAATCCGACTTCATTTCGGACAGCTGTTTCTGAACCCCCCAATTGCGGAAGGCGAGGTACGAAATGACCATGACGGATAGGATGGAGAACACGGACAGCAGGAAGGCAGGCATCATGAGCCGGATAATGGCCCATCGGCGCTCGCCCGTATCTGCAAACAAGGCGAACCGCAGGCGGTAGCTGTGATCATTACCCGAAGCAACGGTGATCTCGACAACCGAGTTGGTAGGCGCGGGTTCTCTCAATGTTCCACCTATCAGCGCACCCGCAGAAGTCTGTACCGCCTCATCCATGAAAATGTTCTTTTCACCACGCGTATACAAAGGATAATACCTGGCAGGAGAAAAGCATATTTCCAACATGGAAAGATATAGCCCATACTGCAGGCTTCCGATGTGGGGATTGCTTTTTAAGACGGGAGCCAGCACACTGTCCATATTGTTCTTCTCACGCAGCGCCCTGACTACGCTGTCTCCCAGCTGCTGCCGCACGGTCCTGAAGGCGGCGGTATCCCTTATTAAGATCTTTTCGAGGGTATCCATGCGTCCCAATATATAGCTGTCCAGGATCGCAGCGCCGCCCGGATAGACCTTGTCATCCTTGATGCTGTTGCCATATGCCTTTTCGATGCTGGCCGCGCAGGTGAGATGGTACTGGGCATTCTTCAACTTATAGGTGTTATACAGCAGAAAGAACTGTACCCCACAGAGAATGATAAAGCTGACAACCGCGACCACCGTCAATGTAAAAATCTTCCGCCTGAACATGAGCCCCGCAACTTTTAATTTTTGTTTACAATGTTTTAGAAGTGTGTTGACAACTTCCTGTTGAAGGTAATTTTAATTTCATTTTCAAATTGTAAAATACCCATGATAAATTTTCTAAGCCGTTGTATTTCAGCGGTAGGACTTCTATTTTCCGTACTTTCCACCTGTGAAGCGCAACCCCTTAACCCTCCTGATCGGCGCACCATTTCGGCCGTAGAGCCCCCTGCCCCCAACAAAATGGACTGGTGGCGCAAAGCGAGGTTTGGCATGTTCATACATTGGGGCGTCTATTCCGTCCCCGCAGGCATCTACCACGGTAAGGCTTATGATGGCCTGGGAGAGTGGCTGATGCAGGACGCCCATATTCCCCGTGCGGAATATGCCGCCTTTGCCAGACAATTCAACCCCAAGCATTACGATCCTGAAAAATGGGTATTGCTGGCCAAACAGGCAGGCATGAAATACATTGTCATTACGGCCAAGCATCACGACGGCTTTGCCCTATTCCCCTCCAAAGCCAGCAGCTGGAACATTGCGGATGCAACCCCTTATCGCAAAGACCTGCTGATGCCGCTGGTCCTGGCCTGTCGTAAACACGATATGAAAATAGGCTTCTATTATTCCCAGGCCAACGACTGGTATAATCCTGGCGGAGCGGCCGCCAATGGCCATTGGGACAGCGCACAAACCACACGCACCATGGATGAATACCTCGATAAGGTAGCCGTTCCGCAGGTGAAAGAAATATTGACCCGTTATGGGGATGTGGCGGAACTCTGGTGGGACGTTCCCTCTGACATGACACAAGAGCGGGCAGCCAAATTCAATGCAGCCCTCGCCTTGCAGCCCGGCATCGTCACCAACGACCGGTTGGGAGGCAATATTCCCGGCGATATTACCACTCCTGAACAGTACGTACCCGGTACGGGCGTTCCCGGCAGGGATTGGGAAACCTGTATGACCATCAACGATACATGGGGGTATAAGGTCAATGACAATAACTGGAAAAGCACTTACGACATCGTAAAGAACCTCATCGACATCGCCAGCAAAGGCGGCAATTACCTGCTGAATGTAGGTCCTGATGCGGAAGGCCGCTTCCCCGAAGCGATCGTTGCCCGACTGCAGGGCGTAGGCCGATGGATGGAAAAATATGGCGAATCCATCTATGGCACGACGGCAAGCCCATTTACCTGGCTCCCCTGGGGACGCTGCACCCGGCGGGTGGACGATGCCGGGACCACGCTGTATTTTCATGTCCTCCACTGGCCGAAGGACGGCCGTCTTTTGGTCCCGGGGTTTGCCGGCAAGGTGATTTCCGCGGAGGTGATGCAGCGTCATGACAAGGTGACCACCCTACCTGGCGATGAAGGGCTACTGCTCGATGTCTCGCAGGCATCCCCTGACAGCCTGATCACGGTGATCAAACTGCGCATCGACGGAAAAGTGATGACGCCGGACTACGTCGTTTCACCGGACCCTTCCGACTCCTATAACCTCCTCCCACAGCAAGCTGTAATCGACAATCACGGCGCCAACGGATATGCTAGGATGGAAGGCGGCGAGGACAACCATAATATTGGCTATTGGACGGACACCGCCAGCAACGTAGCCTGGAAGATAAAAGTGCCGCGGGGGGGTACCTACATCATTTGGGGTACCCTGTCGACATCATCGGACGCCAGTGCGTTTGCCATAGAGATAGGTAATGAGACGCTGAAATGCCGGCTCCCGGACACGGGAGGGTATGAGGATTATACAAAAATGAATATGGGGCGGATCACAATACCCGGACCAGGGATCTATACTGTCCGCATGACCCCGCAACCGGATGGCTGGCAGCCCGTGAATGTCCGGAGCATACAGCTGAAAAAGACCAACTGACCCTATTGTAAAACCGTAAACCAAAACTTCTGCATATGTCTTTTTTCTTCTTCCCGCGCAGCCGGGGCATAAAAATAGTATGCCTGGCATGCACGCTGCTTTGGCTGCGAACGGCTGCCCAGGACAACAATATCGTTGTCCATGGGACGGTGCGTTCCGACACGGCCAGCCTGCAGGGCGTCACCGTCTTTCTCAAAACCAGCGGAGGCAAAGCCACCGCGACGGATCAGCAGGGGCATTACCAGATAAAAGTGCCTGCCAACGGCACGCTGGTATTCTCCTTTGTCGGATTTAAAAAACAGGAGATCGACATCAAGGGCGACAATGTCATCAATGTCACTTTGAAGAGTGAACATAATACCATGGATGAAGTGGCGGTAGTAGCGTATGGCACCCAAAAGAGATCCAGCATGGTCAGCGCCATCACCACTGTCAATCCCAAAGAGCTCAAGGGGCCGACGAGCAACCTGACCACCATGCTGGCAGGCACTGTAGCAGGCGTCATCGCCTTTCAACGCAGCGGGGAGCCGGGCGCCGACAACGCCAACTTCTTTATCCGGGGGATTACCACCTTCGGCACGGGCAATGTCAATCCACTTATTCTCATCGATGGAATGGAGTCTTCCGTCACTGACATGGCAAGGCTGCAGCCGGACGATATCGCCGGGTTCTCCATTCTCAAGGATGCCACTGCCGCCTCGCTGTATGGCGCCCGGGGCGCTAATGGCGTAATCCTTGTCACCACCAAAACAGGTGAGGCAGGAAAGACGAAATTCGGGTTTCGCGGAGAGAATTCGCTATCCTCCAACACCAGGAGCTTCAGGTTCGCGGACAATATCACGTACATGAACCTTGCCAACGAGGCGGTGACTACGCGCGCGCCCTCCCTTCCCACACCCTATTCACAGGAGAAGATCGATAACACCGCCGCCCATGCCGACCCCTACCTTTATCCGTCCAATAACTGGATCAAGCAGCTGATCAAGGACTACACGGATAACCAGCGTTTCGACCTCAATATCACGGGCGGCAGCAAGAATGCCCATTATTATGTCTCTGGCACCTACAATATCGACAACGGGGTACTGAAAGTGGACAAGCGCAATAATTTCAACAGCAATATCCGCCTTCGTAATTACGAGATACGTTCCAATGTCACCCTGGACTTTACACCTACGACCCAGGCCATCATCCGTACTTCCGGGCAATTCGACGACTATAACGGCCCCATCGGGGGCGGAGGCCATATCTTTCACAATGCCCTTATGGCCAATCCCGTCATGTTCCCTGCTGTCTATCCTGCCTCCTATGCACCCAACCTTCTCCATCCACTGTTTGGGAATGCCATTCTTTCGGGCACCTCGCTCTATGACAATCCCTATGCAGACATGGTCTCAGGATACGGGCAGTTCCAGAATTCCACCCTCATCGCCCAGCTGGAGCTGAAGCAGGACCTGCGATTTCTGATACCAGGTCTCACGGCACGTCTTATGACGTATACCAACAGGTATTCACATTATGACGTATCGAGAGGGTATCATCCTTTTTATTATGCCTACTCCGTGGTGCCCAATACCAAGACGGGGCAGCTGGCGCCTCTGAACAGCAACGGGACAGAATACCTTGGCTATTCGGAAGGAGCCAAAAATGTCACCTCGACCAATTACCTGGAGATAGCGGCTAATTACAACCATGATCTGGGCAATCGTCAAACTGTCAGCGGAATGCTGATCGGCACCCTGTATGGCCGCCAGGAAGGCAACAGCGGGTCCCTGGCAGGGTCCCTGGCCCATCGTAACGAGGGTGTTTCGGGAAGGTTTACCTATGGCTATGACAACCGCTATCTCGCAGAGTTCAACTTTGGCTATAACGGTTCTGAAAGATTTGCCCAAAACCACCGCTTTGGGTTCTTTCCCAGTTTTGGGGTAGCGTATAATATCTCCAATGAAGCCTTCTTCGAACCCCTGACAAAAGTACTCTCCCGGCTTAAGCTTCGTGCCACCTATGGTTTGGTGGGCAATGACCAGATAGGAGATGCCAACCAGCGCTTTTTCTATCTTTCCGACATCAACCTGAACGATGCCGGTAAGACCCAGTATTTCGGAACGAATTTCGGGTTTTCACAACCGGGTATTACCGTCAACAGATATCCCAATGCCGACGTCACCTGGGAGAAATCTTATAAGACCAACATCGGCTTTGAAGCCCAGCTCTTTCATCTCCTGAATGTAGATGTGAATTTTTATACGGAGCGCAGGAAGAATATCCTCATGGAACGGTCTACCATTCCCAATACGATGGGATTGAGCAATACGCCGCTGGCCAATACAGGAGAAGCCTCAGGCAAAGGGATGGAAGCGCAGGTGAACTTACAAAAGACATTGAGCAAGGCATTCTGGGTGGCTATGCGGGGCACCTTTACGTATGCCACGAGCAAAATGCTGGTGAATGAAGAACCCAATTACCCTGAAGCGTATCGCTCGCACGTAGGTCATCCGCTGTCGCAGCAATGGGGACTGATAGCCGAAAGGCTTTTTGTAGACGACAAGGAAGTAGCCAACTCGCCCGTACAAAATTTCGGCGAAGTGCGTGGCGGTGATATTAAGTACCGCGACGTCAATAAGGATGGACAAATAGACGGAGCAGGCGACCAGGTGCCAATCGGTCTCCCTACTACGCCGGAGATCACCTATGGCTTTGGGTTCACGCTTGGATGGAAGAATTTCGAGCTCAGCACTTTCTGGGAAGGCAATGCAAGGACGTCCTTCTTTATTAATGCCAATGATATCCAGCCATTCGCGCTCAATACATCCACGGGACAGCAGAATGGGCTGCTGAAGGTGATTGCGGACGACCACTGGTCGGAAGCGCGTCAGAATCTCTATGCCTTCTGGCCCCGGCTCAGCAGCCAGGTGATCACCAACAATCAATGGACATCTACCTGGTGGATGCATGACGGCGCCTTCGTGCGGCTTAAGTCGGTGGAGCTGGCATATAATTTCAATTCGGCTTTCCTGCACCGTTACAGGATCAGCAATGCCCGGCTGTATTTCAATGGCCTCAACCTGCTTGCCATCAGCAGGTTCAAACTCTGGGATCCGGAGATGGGGGGTGAAGGATTGGGCTATCCCGTCCAACGGGTGTATAACACCGGGCTGTTGCTGTCATTCTAACAACAAAAAGAAGATCATGAAAAATCTCATCATAACTTTATTTATTGCCTGCGGACTAGCGCAGCTGCCGGGGTGCAAAAAATACATCAATATCGTTCCCGACGATGTCGCCACCATCAATAATGCCTTTACCCTACGTCAGGAAGCCATAAAATATCTGTTCACCTGCTATAGCTACCTGCCGAACGATGGGTCGTACAACAATAATCCTGCGTTTGGCGCAGGCGATGAGGTCTGGCAAAGCCCTTATTTCCAGAATACCAGCCAGGACCCGATCCATATAGCCATGGGGCAGCAGAATTCCAACGGTCCCCTGATGAGCATCTGGGGCAATATGTTCAATGCGCTGCGCGACTGCAATATTTTTTTGGATAACATAGATCATGTTGTGGACCTGGAGCCCTATGAAAAAACCCGGTGGGTAGCGGAAGTCACCTTTCTGAAGGCTTATTATCACTGGCTCCTGCTGCGCCAGTATGGCCCTATCCCCATCGTGGAGAAGAACCTGCCGATATCCGCGGGCATCGACGAAATGAAGATCAAACGGGTCACCGTGGATTCTGCCGTCAACTATATATGCCGGCTGCTGGATACGGCAGCCAGCCGCCTGCCGTTGACCATTGCGGATCAGAGCAGCGAGCTGGGACGCATCACACGTCCCATCGCCCTTTCGATAAAAGCCCGTGTGCTGGTGACAGCTGCGAGCCCGTTGTTCAATGGCAACACGGATTATGGTTCCTTTAAAGCACTGGACGGAAAGCCCTTTTTCAACCCCACCTCACAGCCTGCCAAATGGCAACGCGCCGCCGATGCCTGCCTTGCCGCCATTCAGGCGTGCAATACGGCAGGTGTCAAGCTGTACAAGTTCAGCAACAGCCTGATCACCCTGCCTGATGTCCTGAACACGGAAATGAGCATTCGCAATGCCATATGCCAGAAATGGAACTCAGAAACCATCTGGGGTAATCCAAACAGCCGTCCTTCTGCATGGGATGGTAACGGCGCTACCAGTATGCAGACCCTTTGCATACCCCGGCTGGATCCCAGCCGGCTAGCCAACCAGGTGCCGCAGGCGCAGCTGGCACCCACGATGAAAATGGTGGAGCTGTTCTATTCCATGCATGGGGTGCCTATCAACGAAGACATTACCTATAACTATGCGGACCGTTATTCCCTGCGGACTGCTGTGGACTCGGAAAATTACTACCTCCAGTCGGGCTATCAAACGGCCACCATCAATTTCGACCGGGAGCCACGCTTCTATGCGGACATGGCCTTCGACGGCTCGCAATATTTCATGGCCAACCAGATGTGGGGGATCCAGGCAAAAATGGGACAATCGCAATCGCAGAAGAACACGTCCGGGTATTCCATAACGGGCTATTTCACCAAGAAGCTGGTGAATTGGAATTATGTCATCCAGGATGGGCAGAGCGTCACTACCGACGACTATCCGTGGCCGGAGATGAGGCTGGCGGACCTTTACCTGCTGTATGCAGAGGCGCTGAACGAGGCGGACGGTCCATCCAGCGATATATATCAATACCTCAATCTGATCAGGGCAAGGGCCGGGCTGCCAGCTGTACAGGACGCCTGGACACAGTATTCCAACAATCCTTCCAAGTTCCAGACACAGAGTGGGCTGCGTGATATCATCCGTCAGGAGCGGGGGATCGAGCTTGCCTTCGAAGGGTCACGGTTCTGGGACCTGCTGCGCTGGAAGACGGCGATCACGGAGTGGAATAAACAAGTGGTAGGATGGGATGTCACCCAAGCGGACCCCAACTTCTACTATCGCCGCAAGATATTGTATACCCAAATTTTCCAACCTCGCCAATACCTGTGGCCCCTGGCGGTACAGGATGTGACCATCAATCCCAACATTTTACAAAACCCGGGCTGGTAAGCCTTTCAAAATAGCAAATCCATGCGATCCAAATACACCCAAGGCATTTTTACAGGAGGGCTCTTATGGCTCCTGATCCTGTGTGCCTGTAAAAAAGAAACCCACGATCCGACGGTGCCCGGAGGGCCCAAACCTGCTCCTGTTGCGAATGTGCAGGTGAAGAACCTTCCTGGCGGTGCGGAGCTGACCTATTCGTTGCCGAACAGTGACGGGCTGCTGTATGTCCTGGCCACTTTCGACAGAAGTCCCGGTGATGTACAGCAGGTGAAAGCCTCTTACTATAACAATTCCTTGCAAGTACTAGGCTTTCCGGATACACTGCCGCACCAGGTAAGTCTCTATGCCGTGACAAGAGGCGAGGTGAAGTCAGACCCTGTGGTGGTTACGGTGAACCCTACGCTGCCGCCCGTGATGCGGGTATTCCGCAGCCTTACCGTAAAGGCGGATTTTGGAGGCATCAATATCCTGTTCACCAATCCCGACACCGCCCATATCGTCATCGTCACCTGCAGCAACGACAGCACAGGTAAGTATACGGCGGTGAACAACCATTATACCAATGCCTGGACGGATAGTTTCGCCGTTCACGGTTTTGACACGGCACGCCGGAAGTTCGGCGTTTTCATAAAAGACCAGTATGGTAACCACAGCGATACGCTGACCGTCTTTCTGTCGCCCTATTATGAAAAGTTCGTGGATAAAGGCACATTCAGCGAATTGGACCTGCCCGGCGATATACAATACGACTGGGGCCTGCCCATGCCAAATCTCTGGGACAATTCAATCGGCGATTGGAGCATCTGGCACTCACAGCCCGTACCCTCCGGGGGATGGCCTGTATGGATCACGTTCGACATGGGAAAGACGGTGAAGCTCAGCCGATGCGCGCTGTGGCAACGCCAGTCGACAGATTGGATCTATGCCCAGAACAATCTCAGAGTGTTCGAGATATGGGGCTCCACCCATCCCAATCCCGACGGCAGCTGGGACAACAGCTGGTTCAAGGTGCTTTCACATCAGATCATCAAACCCTCAGGGCTGCCCGAAACACAAGACAGCCAGGCAGATATCGATGCCGCTGTGGCGGGGGAACAGATGAACGTTTCACTGGATGTACCACCTGCCCGCTATATACGTATCAAAATATTCTCTACCTGGTCGATGAATGCCGCCAACATTGCGGAAATCTCCTTCTGGGGCACTTATTAAAAAACAGCTCATGAAAAATGTTCTTATACTGATCCTGCTTATTACGGTGGGTGTCTGGACTTCCTGTATAAAGGCCAACAACTATAAAAAATACACCGCTGGCGGGGAAGAGATCTACCCCGGCAAGCCGGACTCTTTACAGGCTTTTCCGGGCCGCAACCGGATACAGTTGCATTTCCTCGTCCAGGCTGACCCAACGGTGGTGGGTGCAAGAATATTCTGGAACGGGCATGTCGACTCGTCAGACCTTCTGCTGAAACGGACATCGGGCGTAGACACTGTCAATACCATTATCGATGGCCTGGCTGAAGGAGCCTATAATTTCGAAGTATTTACCTATGATGCGAAAGGTGATCATTCCGTCACCACCTATATCACCGCAAGAGCGTACGGAGCGGACTATGAAGCCTCTTTGCTGAATATCCCGGTGGCATCCTCTGCTATCACGGATGATCATGCCGGCATGGTGGTATGGGGTGCTTATGACCCTCTTGGAGGACTGGTCGGCGCCCGCGCTTACTACACGGACATGGATGGCGTAAGTCGCGATACGACAGTACCTGTCAATGCGCAAAATGGTTTTGCGGAGTTCGCCCATTTCCCTGATGGCGGCACATTGGAATACCGGGCCCTGTATTTTCCGGAGCCCATGGCTATCGACACGTTTGCCAGTGCCGCGGCCACCATCACGATCAGCCCGCAATAACGCTGTATCCGGCCCCGTACGATGAATGGACCTCGCCATCGTTAGAAGCTTTTTTTTCTGATCGTCACTACGATGGCCGTGATCAGCAGCAGGTAGCCCAGGATACTGCACCAGGTGGTGATCTTGTTGCCTAAATAATAGGACTTCGGCTCGAAGCGGAACTCGATGGCGTGATCTCCCGCCGGGATGGGCATACCCCGGAGAACATAGTCTACGCGGATAACATCGGCCTTGTTGCCATCTATAAAAGCAATCCAACCCTTGTCGTAGTAGATCTCGCTAAAGACGGCGAATTGATTGGTCTTTGCGGAGAACTTGTAGGTGATCTTGTCGTTCAGGTTTGCCACCAACTGGATCTTTGCCGTGGAATCTTCTACGGGTTGGAATTTCACCAGGGGTTGATATTGTTGTTGGATAATGGCGGTATCACGGACGTTCACGCTATCCAGGGCTTTCATTTCCTCGTTACCGTCCTTCACGTAGTGGATGCTTTTCACGAGCCAGCAGGGACCAAAGGCGCCGGGGTTGAGCCTTGCCTCGGGCTGCCCGTTGCCTCCGGGCTGGATGAAGTATTTTGTGTTCAGCATATTGAACACTTGCATATTTCCTTTTGTCAGCTGATTTTCGATGAGGTCCTGGTAAAGACCTAATTTGGCGGGGCTATACCCGCCGACGGAATTGTGATGGTAAGAGGCATGGGAATCCTGGAAGGGATCACCGGGCGTCTGGTCGAACACCCTGAAATTCTTTTCGGGATCGGCTTTTATACGTGTGTTGGCTGTCGTGGGCGCCATCTGGCTTTCATATTCCGTCGGATCGACAAAGCTTTCCTGATTGAGATAGCGACTACCTACCGCCAGGAGATCGAAGGAACTGAGTACCAGCAATCCGGTCAAGAGTAGCGCCTGCTGCTTGTATTTGCCTTTCAGGTACCGGGCGATAAGCGTCGCCGCCAGGGCTATGAGTATAAAGGTACGCAGCAAGTCGCTGCCGAATATCGACTGTCTGTCTGCCCGTATGCCGCTCATCAGCGAGCTGGCGAGCTCGTTAGCCTGCTGGTGCATCTGTGGTGTCTGCTGCCCTCTGGATGCCATCTGTACAAAGCTTTGCTGGATCATGGCATCGGCGTCGCTCTTATAGCCGGCCGTGAAATAATAGCCTGCCGTCACCGCCAGCAGGCCTGCCGTGATGATCATCGCCTTTTCGAACTTCTTCCAGAGGATGCCGGCCGACTCCTGGCTGCGGATAAGCGCATTCAGGCCCAGTGCACCCAATAAGGATATCCCGAATTGCGGCAGCACCATGGCAATGGTGGGGGCCCTGAACTTATTGTAGAATGGAAGATGGTAAAGCAGGAGATCATTGACGGCGGAAAAGTTCTTGCCCCAGGCCAGTACGATACCTACGATGGTGATGCTTACCAGCCACCATTTTTGCCAGCCTTTTACAAATACCACCCCGAGAATGAACAGCATCCAGCAGACGGCACCCATATAGGCCGGACCTGCAGTACCGGGTTGATTGCCCCAATAGCTATATTTATTTTCGATGGCGAGGGCCTGGTCTTCCGGCACCCCGACTTCCGTCATCTTGTCGACAAATTTCGAATTGCCCGTTACGGCCCTGCCGAGAAACCCGGGTCCCTGCGCATTCGGAACCAGCAGATTGAATGTCTCTCCTATACCATAGCTCCACAAAAACGCATATTCAGGGCTGAGCCCGCCTTTGCTCATCGTTTTACCTGCATTACTGCCCGTCAACTCTGTCCTTCCGCCGCGCATCGTTTCCCGGGCATATTCATTCGTCGGCAAATTGGATACGGCGTAGGCGCCAAAACCAATGCCGAAGGCGCCTGCCGCAATGGCCATTCCGATGAATAATGGCTTCACTTCTTCTTTCTTCCTCCAGCTGTCGATGAGATAATATATAGTGAGGAAGCCTGCGCTGATCAACGTATAATACACCACCTGCAAGTGCTGGGTGCTGACCTGGAAATAAGAGAAGCAGACGAAGAGTGCCGCGCCCCAGAGCCATCGCCGCTGATAGAGGAGCAGCAGGCTGGCGATGACCCCCGGAGCATAAGCAATGGCCAGCATCTTGGTGACATGCCCTACGGCGATGATGACGGGATCATAGGTGGCATATGCATAGGCGAGGGCTGCCAATACGCCGACCCAGGGATTGATACGCAATACCTGTGAAAGGATATAGAAACATACACATGCCAGGAAGAAATAGCTGATGGGCGCCGGCAACCCCAGCATCAGCGGGTAAGACAGCCAACCTAATGATATCGGACTTTGCTGCTCCAGCGCAATGGTATACGCCGGCATACCGCCAAACATGCTCTCTGTCCATAAAGGGAAATGCCCGTATTTTTCTCTGTACTCAAACGACTGCTGCGCCTCGCCTTTATAGCCCAGCGTATCATGCTGGTTGACCACCATCCCTTCCAGGGCAGGCTTGCAAAACACAACGGCAACGATGAAAAAAACAACAATAGCTATGACATGAGGCAGCGCTTTTTTCAAAAACGGTGAGTTCATATAGGATGAGTTAATCCTGCCAAAAATAATGGTATTTTGAACTAGTGTAGAGAATATTCCCGATCAACACTTGAAAGATTTATGAATAAACACCTCTACGGGCTTTTCCATCCATATTAAGCGATTTATATGTGTGGCACGCTTTTTTATCATTTACTTAGGTAGTGAATTGCGAAAAACGCGTCATCATAAAATTCTAATCATATGTACATCGGCATTGGCACCCTGGTTTTAATTGTGATACTTTTCCTTATTTTCAGGAGAAGGTAATTACTCCTTCCAAATTCGCGAAGGGGCCGGATTACTGAGGCAATTAAAGTTACCTTTAGGCAAAACGGCCAATGACCAGTCATGAAGTCAAAATTCAACTTACGGCGATACGGGAAAATCTGCCTTTGCAATATTCGCAGAGCGGCGCCCGCAAGCTGATGTCCTCCTATGAGAACTACAAGCATATCCTGCAGGTCCTGGGTCAAAGCTATTCCAGCATAAGTTCTCCGGTCCGGGAGGCATTGCCTGTTATCGAAACGGCCATCAGGCAGGCAATCAAAGGCACACCGAAAAAGGAAGCGGAAGAATGCTTTAGCGAGGCAAAACGACAGCTGACGGAGGGTATCAACAGCATCCTATCGGCTGACGCAAAGAAGCTGGAGTAGCGGTAATGCCCTTCCGAAGGCTATTGGGTAGACACCAGCTGAACTTTCGGGAAAAAAGGTAAAAATCTTTAAAATATTTCCCGGGGTCGATCGTCTACCCTGTATAATGGCAAAAAGACTCCCCCTGATCATCCTGCTTTGGCTGGCCGCAGATGTCTACTTTTATCAGGCTCTAAGAGCCGTGGTAGATCCCAGTGCATTTTTATGGGCTTATTGGCTCATCGACTTATTCTTAATTATTGGCATAGTCGCTGCCATTTACGTCCGGCGCGGCTCCCGTACCCAGCATACATTGATTACCTGGCTGTTAGGGCTTATGCTGCTGTCATTTATCCCCCGTCTGTTTTCGCTGCCTTTTTTGTTGGTGGAAGATATCATCCGGCTGTTTCGCGGGTTTCCGCCGCGGGCGTGGTGGGTAAGCGAATTGACGCTGGGTATGGCCGCCGTGCTGTTCCTCCTTGTGCTGTTCGGTATTACGCGCGGGCGGCATTTTTATCGAGTACGGCGTGAAACGATCTATTTCCCTGATCTGCCCGAGGCTTTCGATGGGTTTTCCATTACACAGATAACGGACGTCCACTCCGGCAGCTTTACCAACGCCGCCGGCGTCCAAAAAGGGCTGGACCTGGTGAATGCCCAGCAAAGTGAAATTATTTTGTTCACCGGGGACCTGGTGAATAACCTTGCATCTGAAATGGACAGATGGATACCAGCTTTTGCCGGATTGACCGCACCGATGGGGAAATTTTCCGTGTTGGGGAATCATGATTACGGCGATTATATTCAATGGGCGACGCCCGAAGCCAAACGTGACAACCTGGACCGGCTGAAGGAGGTCCACGCCGAGATCGGCTTTCGGCTGTTGCTGGATGAGGCGATCACCCTTTTCAAAGATGGACAATCCATTACCCTGTTAGGTGTGGAGAATTGGGGTAAGGGCGGCTTCCATAAATACGGGGACTTAAAGAAGGCCACCACGGAAGTGCCTGATGATGCCTTTAAGATCCTTATGTCGCATGATCCCTCCCACTGGGAAGCTGTAACGCTGGATCATCACCAGCACGTCCACCTTACGCTGTCGGGGCATACGCATGGCATGCAATTTGGCATCGAGCTGTTCGGCTTTAAGTGGAGCCCTATCAAATATGTGTACAAGCAATGGGCCGGACTTTACCGGAACAACGGGCGTTTTTTGTATGTTAACCGGGGGTTCGGCTTCCTGGGATTAAAGGGGCGGATCGGCATGTGGCCGGAAGTGGCAGTGATCACATTAAAACGTACATCGTAGCTCAATTATGGTGGCGGCTCTACTATTGGGTCATTATTTACAGTAGACCATCCGTTCGATCTTGGCATCGTCCGAGCCGAGGGATTCTGCCTGTTTAAGGTCGGCGCATGCTTCTTCTTTTTTTCCGAGTTTTTGATAGAGTTTCCCCCGCATTAAATATGCCGATGTATACTTCTTATTATAATGTACGGCTTTTGTCAGGTAGTCGATTGCCCCTGGAACGTCCGTTTCGGCTATCATCGATGCATAGTTATTATACGCGATGGCGTAACCGGGATTGATCTTGAAGAGCAGCTGATAATCCTTCTTTGCACCTTCGATATCATTCAGATATGCTTTTGCCACTGCACGGGCTGCAATCGCGTCGGAGAATCCCGGTCGCAGGCTGATGGCCTTGTTATAATCCCCAATGGCTCCTGAGAAATCATTGAGCTTTCTTTTGGCGGCGCCTCTATTGTAGTAGAGAGTGGGGGAGTCCGGCAGTAGCGCCAAGGCCTTGGTAAAGGATGCAATTTCGGCATTAAACATTCCCATGGCATATTCCTTTTGTGCCTGGAGTATGTACGGTTGTGCCAGGACCAATGGCTGCTTTTTGTAGGCAGCGCAAGGATGGGCGGTGATATATTCATGACCGTCTATCAGACCGCCTTTCAAGGCCTCGAAAGCGAATTTGCATGCGTTGGCGTTGTCGTGGAGGGAGTCATATATATAGGCTTTTTCCATATTATAAGCCATTGGAGAGTCTGGATAATGCTTTATGCATTGATCCAATGTGGAAATCGCACCCATGGGTTCACCGGTGTAGCGCTGGATCTGATATTTATGCTCCAATAAATATTTATTGTCCGGCTCGATCTGTAAACCCTTGTTCAAATAATAGAGGGAGCCTTTATAATCATTCTTATGTGCCACGGAAGCCGCACATTCCCGGTAGGCTATGAGTTTGGTGGGATCGATCGAGATGGCTTTTTTATAATCCGCTATCGCCTTATCGAAGTCTCCCAGATCATCATACGCATCCCCTCTTTGAATATATGGGTCATAATAATCAGGTTTCAATGCAATAGCCTTATTACAATCTGCAATGATCTCCTGGTATTCATGTGCGTCAAACCTGGTCAAAGCCCGTAGATTGTATGCTTTGGCGTTGTTGGGATCGATGGCTATGGCCTGCATGCAATCCTCCATCGCCGCTGCGTCATCGCCGGACCGGTCTTTTATATCGGCTCTTAGAAGAAGGGCGTCTATGTTCTTGCCATCCAGCGCAATGAGCTTATTGCAATCGACGAAGGCTTGTTCCATGTTCCCTGATAGCATATAAGTATAAGCCCTGTCGTACCAGGCATTCAAATAGTCAGGGTTGAGCTCGATCACACGGTCGAGTACGGCAATCGCTTCCTCGTATTTTTTCAGGTTGCTTAAGGCAGATGCTTTATTTACGTATGCTTTATAAGTGGTTTTGTCCTTCGAAATGGCTGAATCAAGAACCGTGATGGCTTTCACATAGTCTTGTTTTATCAACAGGCAATAACCCCGCAGTTCATATATGCGCGCCGAACCTGGCTGCATGCGCATGGCTGTCTGCTCATCTCTCTCTCCCTTTGCTTTTTCCTTTTCGACATAAAACAGCACTGCTCTGTTTAAATAGGATTCTGCAGTTGGCTGGATCCTGACGGCATGGTCAAGATACAAAAGTGCGGAATCCAGCCGCCCAGTCTCCCGCAAGGAAATGCCCATTCCCAGGTTGGCCGCATAATTTTCAGGGTATTGTTCAAGCACTTTTGCGAACTGCCCAATGGCAGCGGAATAATTACCTTTTTGCAGCTTGGCCAGGCCGTCATCTAATATGGATACTTCCGTAAATTGAGCATTACAGAATAGTGGTGGGAGCAGCAGGAAACATATTGTAAACTTATGGATGCGCCGGAATAGAACGCTCTTTTCAGCGAGAGAAGATTGGTTAATCATTGGATCATATATGGTTTTCGGGTTATACTGACCTGATCACTTTCCAAGATATAAGAAAGAATTTAATTCTCATAATTGGTTGGTAGATCTGCGCAAGAATAAAGGAATATCAGGGTAAAGAGGGGAAAGTCCCGGATCATTGCTTTTTTGTATTCGCCCTGTAAACCGGATACACGGGATAGCTGCCTCTTTCCACTCCAAAGCTGCCCGATATGGAAAAGGTCTTTGCATCGTTTGTGTAGATCAGGCCGCCTTCCACCCTGGCATTCAGGCCAAGGTTGTAGCGATTTGAAAACCCGTTCCCGGGGTAGGAGGGGGTTTGCGCGGGATAGGTATAGAGCCGGTTGAAACTGAAAACGGTGGGTGCGGCGGAAAGGCCCGCAAATGCGGTGACATTGTTATTCAGTGGGCGAAACAGCATTAGTCCTACAGGGGCGGACAAATAGGAGATGCCGCCATTGAGAAAAACATATCCTGCGGACAGGCTGGCATAGGGCTTTAATTGCCATTTGTAATTCAGCTTGCCGCTGTCATGCAAGGGGTAGGGGGTAATGGGTAAATGCGACTGCGCCTTTGCGGAAACCAGGGTCGCCGAAATAAGTATCGTCAGTAGTAGTCGCATTTTGTTGATTTGTCTACTAAAGTTACTGATTCCGGGGAATGATCTGGTGATAAAATCCTCCAAAATTATTCTGGCGTACGCCTTCTTCTTTGAAGAACTTGCCGGGAAAGCCCAGGTCGATGGCACTGACCTCGTTCAGCTTTTCGATGTCGTCACCGGGAATGAGGAGGTCGATCGTTTTGAGATTTTGCTCCAATTGTTTCACAGCGGTGGCGCCTACGATGGGGATGCATTCGAAGCCTTGCTGGCGGGTCCATTGCAGCGCAATATGACTGGGCTCTACCCCCAGTTTGTCAGCGATCGCCATTACTTCCCGTGTTATACGTGTGCTGTTGTCGTCACGGCGGTTGCTTTCCGGCTTGATGCGGCCTTGTTCGCCCCTGAGGTATTTTCCTGTCAGGGCGCCGCCGGCCAGAGGGGCCCAGGGCGTGACGGTCATATTATAGTGCTTAGCCATGGGTATCAGATCCCGCTCCGGCGTGCGTTGCAGGAGGCTGTATTCGACTTGCAGCGTGATGAACTGGCTCCAGCCCATCAGTTCGGCCAGGGTATTCCCTTTGCTTACGATCCAGGCCGGCGTATCGCTGATGGCGGCATAATTGACCTTGCCCTGGCGAATGAGGTCATCGATCCCCCGCAACACTTCGTCGATGGGGGTAAGATCATCCCAGATGTGGAGGTACAGTACGTCGATGAAATCTGTTTGCAGCCGTCGGAGGCTTTGCTCGACGCTGCGCATCATGTTCTTCCGGTTATTGCCGCTGGCATTCGGATTGGTCGTGTTATCCTTCAGCGAATATTTCGTAGCGATGACAAAATAATCGCGGTCGCGGGGGTGGATGAACTCGCCAATGATCTTTTCACTGGTGCCCAGCTTGTAAACATTGGCGGTGTCCAAAAAGTTGCCGCCGGCGCCGGCAAAGGCGTCCATGATCGCGAAGCTGGTGTCCTTATCGGCGCCCCAGCCTGCCTCGGTGCCAAATCCCATCGTCCCCAGGCATAATTCGGATACTTTCAGGCCACTCCGTCCCAGTAATTTGTACTTCATGTTCAAAATTGTTACTGGGTGCTAAGATAGGAACTTATAAAGTTATCGTTCAATTACGTTGGTGAAGGGGTAAAAAAAAGACGAGTGCAAGGTTATGCACCTGTCCGATGAATTGAAGGTCTTTTATTTACTAGGATTTGATAAAAGCTAAGAGGTCTGCATTGATGGTTGCGGCTTCAGTCGCGGGCATTCCATGTGGGAAACCCGGGTATGAAATAAGCTTTCCTTTTTTCAGGAGCTTTATGGACTTTGCACCGGAAATGGGGAAAGGTACGATCTGGTCGTCTTCTCCATGTAGAATAAGTACCGGTATATCCACGCTTTTCAGGTCCTCTGTAAAATCTGTTTCGGAAAAAACTTTAATACAATCGTATTGCGCTTTTATTCCGCCCATCATACCCTGGCGCCACCAATTATCCCTGATACCCTGGGATATTTTAGCCCCCGGGCGGTTGTATCCATAAAAGGGCATGGTGAAATCCTGGTAGTATTGCGCCCGTTTGGTTGCCGTGTTCTCGCGGATCTCATCGAATACAGACAAAGGGATGCCTTCCGGGTTGTTCTTATTTTGAACCATTATCGGAGGGACCGCACTGATCAACACTGCTTTGGCGACCCGGCCTTTGCCGTGTTTTGCAACATACCGGATCACTTCTCCGCCACCGGTGGAGTGACCAACGTGTATTGCATCTTTCAGATCGAGGGCCTGGGCCAGCTCAGCCACATCTGCCGCATAGGTATCCATATCATTCCCGTTGACAGTCTGGGTAGATCTTCCATGTCCTCTGCGATCATGGGCGATAACCCGGAATCCCTGATTGAGGAAAAACATCATTTGCCCATCCCAGTCGTCTCCTGATAGCGGCCAACCATGATGAAAAACAATGGGTTGCCCTGTTCCCCAATCCTTGTAGAAAATTTCTGTACCGTCCTTTACTTTGATCGTGCTCATATTCGTGATTTTAGTGGTTATAACAGTGTAAAGTTCGAATAAGTTGATAATTCGATGGAGAAATTCTGATGGGAAAAACAGCGGATTTTGATGTATGATTTACTTTTAAGCAAAGATGTTTTTGTTTTCCGGTGAATTCGATAGATTTATGTAATTAAACACATTCCTTGTAAATATTAACTGTTTTGTCCATGAGAAAACTTTACCTATTAGTCCTGGGCTTTTTATTGCCAGCCATGTCCTATGCCCAGATCGTCTGGGATTTTTCTTCCGCCACTCCTCTGTCCGGCGTCCCTGCCGGGGTTTCCGTCTCGGCTGTCGTACAGGGTAACAACAACGGCACAACCACGCTGCTGACCACCACCTCTGCTTCGTCGGGGTATACCGGCGCTACCGGTGGCAATAATGCCGGCGCCGCGGCCAATGTGGGGACTTTCAGACCGGACACTACCACTTATTTCGAATGGACGTTGACACCCGTCGCGGGCGTGGCCATCACCGTCAGCCAGATCAATTTCGGAAGCCGGAGTACCAGCACGGGGCCTCAAGCTTATGAAGTTCGCACCAGCCTTGATAATTTTGCTACGGCGGCCGCCTCTTCCACGCTGGTCAACAATAGTACATGGGCCCTTCTCAGCAATGCGTTGTCCGTCGGCGGCGCCCCGGGGCAGGCGATCACTTTCCGCCTCTATGCCTATAATGGCGCAGGGAATGCGTCGAAGAATACTGCTAACTGGCGCGTCGACGATCTCAGCGTCCTCGTTACCACCTCCGGCAATGTACCTTCGCCCACGCTGACAGTGACGCCTTCTTCCTTGTCCTTCAATGCACTATCCGGAAGTCCGTCCGCTGCGCAAGCGGTACACATCGGTGGCGTCAATCTAACTGCCGACATCACTGCCGTCGTTTCCGGGGGTTACGAAATTTCGGGAGATGGCAATGCTTACTCCACTTCCTTCACGCTGCCCCAGCACGGTGGGACGGTGGCCGACACGCCCATCCTGGTAAGGCTCAGTGCAAGCGCACCAGCGGGGACCGTGAATGGGTTCCTGGCGCTGCATTCTGCCGGAGCAGATTCGCAAACGGTGTTGCTATCCGGCGCTGTGACAGCACCAGCGGCAAAAGTCGTCGTCAACCAGGTCTATGGTGGGGGCGGCAACTCCGGTTCGGCCTTCTCCAACGATTTTATCGAGCTTTTCAATGACGACGATACCACCGTGAACCTCAACGGCTGGAGCGTTCAATATGCCGCTGCAACCGGTGCTTCCTGGCAGGTGACCTCCCTGGCGGGAACCATTCCCCCCCATGGGTACTTCCTGGTGGCGGAGTCGGCAGGCGCTACCCCCAGCACACCGCTGCCAACGCCGGACGTCACGGGCGGCATCGCGATGAGCGCTACGGCAGGCAAGATCCTCCTGAGTAATTCCACAGCAGCCCAAACGGGGGCCAATCCTTCCGGGTCCACCGTCATCGACCTGGTGGGATATGGACCGACCGCCACGGGCTTCGAAGGCGCCCCCGCGCCGGCACTGACCAATTCCACTGCGGACCGGCGCACTCCAGACGGACAGGATGCCAACAATAACGCCACGGATCTTGTAGCAGGCACGCCCAACCCGCGGAACAGCGCCTTTACCACTGCGCCGCCTGCGGTACAGACCCTCGTACCTGTCAACCATGCAAGCAATATCCCGTCCAGCATTGTCCCGGTGCTGGTGTTCAGCAAACCCATTTTCAAAGCCAGCGGGAGCGTCACCCTGGTGACCAATGCCGTAGACGGCACGCCCATCGCCGTAAGCGATGCCCGCGTCGTGGTCAGCAATGATTCCGTCACCTTCCATCTGCCGTTGTCGGGGGGTAATACCTATTCGATCCGTATATCGGCAGGCGCCTTCGTGGATGTCTTCGGCAACAGTTTTGCAGGATTGACGAACAATGACGCCTGGACCTTCAGCACTTTTAATAACACTATCGCCCAGCCGCTGCCTTTCACCACCAGTTTTGACAGCTGCCTCGGCAGCGGCCAGTTGCCTAACGGGTTCACCGCCTTTAGCGTAACAGGCGACCAGGTGTGGGATTGCACTCCTTTCGGCAGGGACAGTACGGCTCCCGCAGGAACCACGCCATCCGGACATGCCGTGCAGATCAACGGATTTGCCAGTGGCGTCGACCATGCCAACCAGGATTGGCTCATCACGCCGAAGTTCGACCTCAGCGGAACCACCTATCCTTTGCTGCGTTATTGGAGCCGCAATGCATTTGCCGGCGCCCCGCTGACGCTGAAAATATCCACGGATTATACGGGATCCGGCGATCCTTCTCTTGCCCACTGGACAGACCTGAATGGAAAATTCCCCAGTCAGGCATCCGATGTATGGACGCAGACCGTCCCTATCAACCTGTCCGCCTTCAAGGATTCGAGTGTATATATCGCCTATGTATATACGTCTACAGCGCAGGACGGATCCCGCTGGACACTGGACGACATCAGCCTGATCAATTCACTGACGCCGCCACCTCCGAGCCTTACGCTGAGTACGAATAACCTGGAATTCGGGTATGTTGCGGCCGGCGCCTCCGCCGTACAGAGACTGGTGGTTACAGGCAATGATCTTATCGGAAATATCACGGTCACCTCTTCCGGCAACTTTAGTATTTCGACAGACAGCGTACATTTCGGCGATTCCGTGTCGCTGAACGCGGCAACGGCCAATAATACTCCGGTACCCGTGTTCGTGCGCTTCCGGCCTTCGGCCGCCAACAGCCAGTCGATCGACTCGGTGCTCGTCACCATCTCCGACTCGACGGCCGTCGTTAGCGTCAAAGGGAACAGCATCGATCCCGCCTCTACGCTCAGCGTGATCGACTGGAACCTGAACTGGTTCGGCACCCCGGACCCGACCCTCGGCCCCACTGACAAGGCCCTGCAGAAAAAGAATGTGGGCATTGTCCTGCCCAGCCTGCATGCCGACCTGTACGCCCTGGAAGAAGTTTGCGACGAGCAGGCCCTGGATTCCATCGTAGCCACGATGCCGGGCTATGCCGTGGTGGTGGGCCAATACGGATCCTATTCCAATCCTTTTGTTCCGGGCGGTGCGGACTCGCTGATCGCGGTGCAGAAGCTGGCCTTTGTATATAATACGACGAAGATCTCGATGATCCGTACGGATTCGCTGCTTACGCTGGGTGTGACCAATCCGCTGGATCCTTCCACGCGGTATTTTAATGATTGGGCGAGCGGCCGATTCCCGTACATGCTCACGGCCAACGTGACCCTGAGCGACAATCGCGGCGGGACGAATACCAGGACCGTCCGATTCATCAACGTCCATGCAAAAGCGAACACGGCGCCCGTGCTCACGGCCTATGGCCGTCGCGCGAATGGCGCCAATGCGTTGGATTCGCTGCTGAAAGCACAATACCCGGCGGACAATGTGGTGATCCTCGGCGACTTCAATGACGACCTGAATACGACTATTACTGCCGGGGTCAACCCGCCGGTGACTTCCTGGAGCGCATTCACTATCACGGATTCCGCCTTGTATTCCTTCCCGACCCAGCCGTTGAGTCCGGCCGGACAACATTCCGATGTCAATTTCACCAGCGTGATCGATAATGTGATCCTCACCGATTCGATGAGCAGATATTATCTGCCCGCTTCGGCTACGGTACGCTCCGATGTCGCCACCCTTGTTGCCAACTATGGTACCACGACGACGGACCACTACCCTGTGTTCACCCAATATTCGTTCACACCGCCGGGGTCCCAGCCTGCGCAGCCACCGCTGGTCTTTACCGCGGTGAAAGAAGGGAACAAGGCCCTGTTGCAGTGGACCACCACCACGGAGAACAAAACCAAATGGTTCGAAGTGCAAAAAAGCCTCGACGGAAGGCTATTCCTGCCCATCGGCCTGGTGCCGGCAAAGAACAGCACCGACCCGACTGCCGACTATAGCTTTGTGGATATCCTGCCCCTGCCAGGTACCAACTACTACCGGCTGAAAGAGATCGAATCGATCGGTCATTCCACGCTTTCCAATACGGTGAGCCTGAATTTTGCACCGCCGCTGAAAGTGCTCATTCTTCCCAACCCGGCGATCGGGACGACCAACCTGATCGTGACCAATGCAGACGGTGCGTATAGCATCCAGATCATCGATGGCAACGGGACGGTCGTCAGGCAGCTCAGCGGACTGCCGAGCACAGCCGTCATCCCGGTGGGCCTGCATGGGTTGCGTGGGATCTATACCGTGAAGGTGACTACATCCAGCGCCGTGGCGACAGCGAAGTTGCTGGTGCTGTAGAACTATAAAATAATCTGAAGGGGGCTGCCTGGTGATGGCAGCCCTTTTTTATTTCAGCAATACGATCTGCCCGGTGCGGACGGAGGTATCACAGGCAAAGGCTATGCGCAGACTGGCGATCGCGTCTTCTGTCGCGTCGGTCAGGTCGAGATCTTCCTGGATGGCCCGTAAAAAAAAGCGTTGTTCACGATTGCATAATTCCTGGTGACCGGGTTCGTCTTCCAGGTTGATCCAGGAATCGGGCGACCGGAAATTGTCTTTTTCATCCAGGTCAGCCCGATGGTAGCGGAGGGATTCTGTCTTTGTGTGCGCTTCGATGGAATCGGATTTACCGGAAGCGCCCGCCTGTTTTGCTACGATGGACAGGGAACCTTTGGGACCGATGACGTCCTTGACGAAAAAAGCCGTTTCGCTGATCATGGGGCCCCATCCCGCTTCGTACCAGCCTACCGATCCGTTTTCAAATCGGATCTGGAGCTGGCCGTAATTATAGTTGCCGGCGGGGATCTCTTCGGTGAGCCTGGCTCCGATGGCGCTGACCTGCAGGGGCCGGGAGCGGGTCATCTGGCACATTACGTCGATGTAGTGGACGCCGCAGTCCACGATGGGGCTGAGGCTTTTCATCAGATTGCGGTGAACGGTCCACATTCTTCCCTGGCTTTGCTGGTTGAGGTTCATGCGCATGACCAGGGGAGTGCCCAGTTCGCGGGACATTTCGATGAAGCGTTGCCAGGAAGGATGATGGCGCAGGATATATCCTACCACCAGTTTCCTGCCGGCCCGGGAGGCGGCCTCTGCGACGCGCGTGGCGCCTTCGACGGTGTCGGCCAGCGGTTTCTCTATAAAGACGTGGCAGCCTTGATCGAAAGCAGCCAGGGCAAAGCTTTCATGGGTATCCGGGTAAGTGGAGATACAGACGGCATCAGGGCGGGTGGCTGCCAATGCCTGTGCATAATCATCGAATAAGGAGTAGTGGCCGCCCAGCGTCGCGTTGAGCGTTGCCTTGCTGTCACCTGTGGAGACGAGACCGACGATGTCGAAGCCGTCGAGCTCGTGATAGGCGGTGGCATGGGATGCGCCCATATTACCACAGCCTACTACAAGAATTCTAACCTTTTTTGTTTGTTCGGGTGTTGTTGAGCTCATGGTTGTTGTTTGAGACACTAAGACCCGAAGATATAAGGGAATTCTTATTTAGAAGCCAATTCGCCGAGATTTATACTTTTTGCCACGGATCTTAGAAAACTCTCATCGCCCTCGCCATTGGTTTCAATATTGATGATAAAGCGGTCTCCTGCCACCAGCACCATTTCAGCCTTTTTTTCTGTTTTGTAGAGGGTCTCATAAGCGGCCACATTTTTGACGCCTACATCTACCGATGCCTGCTTTTTGTAATCATCTTCCGAGGAGAAGCCCATACCAAACATAGCTGTCATGCCCATGAAAGCCTGCTGCGCCGAATTATAGTCAAATATTTTAACTGAAACCTTTTTGTCCCCGTTGATATATTCCTGTTCGGCTTGTGACCAGGCACCCATGCCATACCCGCTCATCTGGCTGCCTTTGGGGCCTCCATCTTTGGAATAACCATTTATCTCGGGTAAATAAGCCTCTAAGTCCTTGTAGGGTATAGCCAGTGTATCTCCTTTGGCTCTTCTTTCCGCCCAGCGGTCGGATGAGGCCTTCATGTTCTTTTCTACGGTCTGCGAAGCATCCTTCAAATCGCTGACAGATTCAATTTTACCGGATGATCTATCCTTGTTCTTGCAGGTAGCTGAAAACAATACTGCCGGGATAATACCCAGGAAGAAGATTAGCTTTTTCATACATAAACAGTTTATCGTTTTAAATTAACATATGGCGAAATTAACATATGTTAAGATAAATTAATGAACTGAGCTAATTTTTATTATCAATTGCCCACTCAATAGCCTGCCGGATCAGTTTCCGGAAATTCGGATTGGAATAAGCGGAGGGGCCGTGACCCAACTGGATGCAAATGACATCGGAATGCTCATAATGGTTGATCCAGGCGAGGTAACGCATACTTTTGGGAAGCGAGGTGCTGAGCAGGGGTTGAACACGCGGTAATATCTCGACGTCACTGTACACTTCATCCTCTATTTCAAAATCACTGATGCCCCGGGTCACCGGATGGTTTTTTTGTTCCACTTTTACGGGAATAATCACTCCATGTTCGTAGTTAGCTCTCAGGGTATCGCCATTCACCAGTACGGGAGCCGTGTGGTATTGGCCGCCTACGATCTTTATGAATTCAGGCCAGTGCTGGTATGACACCAGCGAATGATGGAGGAAGACCATAGATGCGCCTTTTTTCAGGAGGCTGATATAGGCCTGCTGCTGTGCGGGGGAGATGGAATCGGCCATGTCGTAGAACACGAGTACGTCATACCTGTTTACTTCCGGGGAAGCGATAAGGGCATTGGCCTGGGGCTGGACCAGGGTATCGTATGTAATGGAGGGGATGGAATCAAAGACATTGTAAAAAGGTTTGTGTTCATATCCATGTCCTCCGGTGACGATGAGCACCCTGATCTTTTTTTGCTGCGCGAAGGAGGAATGGATACATGCTGTCAGCATGAATATTAAAAAAAAGAGGATGAAAGCCGAAATTTTACGCATGGGATCCAAATATAAGATTTGGAATCCATTTTGTTTTGCCGTAACTTTCTTATTCCACTCATTTTCCTTCTCAAGCCTTATCAGGAGCCTTGTCAGATCTTTTCCGCGTACTTCTGTTCTACTCCCACCCTGTGTATCGGGCAATTTATTTATTAACTGCATAAATTTCAAGCCATGCTAATTATTGCTCATCACGACATCAGCGACCCTGAAAGTTTCTGGGCTGCTGCAAAAGACGTTACTATGGACCTGCCTGCTAATTTAAAACTGCAAGGGGTTTATCCTGCCAAGGACGGCAAAACGGGCACGTGTCTTTGGGAAGCCGATTCCGTCACGGAAGTGCAACAGTTCCTGGACAAGCATTCGGCCAAGTATGCCAGGAACTTCTGTTACGAGGTGGATGAAGAAAAGGCCATGGGGCTGCCTAATGTTCATATGACAGAGGCGCACATGGATCATTGATCAGGAAGGGCTGGCGCCGTCTCACAACGCCGTCAGCATCTTCAGCCTTTCCCATTTTTCTTTTGCCGCCTCTTCTGCCTGTGTCAGGAACGTTGCTGCAGCCGTGGGATCTTTTGCCCTGATGACTGAGAAACGATTTTCCCTGTACATGAAATCGGAGAGGGGTAAGGACGGTTCTTTTGAATCGATGACAAATCTTTGCCCTTTTGGTTTCAGGGGATTGTAATGGAAAAGAGGCCAGTAGCCTGTTTTTACGGCAAGGTCCTGGTCTTCCGTACCATGATCCATTTCGATCCCGTGCGCAATACAATGTGCATAGGCAATGATCAGGGATGGGCCCGGGAAGGCTTCGGCTTCAATGATGGTCCGGAGGGTATGTGTATCGTTAGCGCCCATGGCGATCTGCGCTACATAGGCTGTTCCGTGTGCAATTGCCTGAAGCGCCAGGTCTTTTTTGCCGCTTGTCTTGCCGTTGACGGAGAATTTTGCGCTTGCTCCGATGGGGGTGGATTTTGATTTTTGTCCGCCGGTGTTGGAATATACTTCCGTGTCCATTACCAGGATGTTCACATTTTCTCCCGTCGAGAGGACATGGTCCAGTCCTCCGAAGCCAATGTCGTATGCCCAGCCGTCGCCGCCGATGATCCACAAGGTTTTTTCAGATAGAAAATCGGCCAGGTGGAAGAGGTCCTTGGATGCCAAAGAATTCATTTCGCTGAGGCGATGCCTGAGTTCTTTGATCAGGCCCTGTTTGGCCTTTATTTCGGCTTCCGTTGTTTCCGGTGCATGGATGATGGCATCGGCGAGGTCTTCGCCTACGTCCAACCGGAGTTGATCGAGCAGGGAGATAGCGGATTCCTTTTTCTTATCGTTGGCGAGTTTGATGCCCAGTCCAAATTCTGCATTGTCCTCGAACAGGGAGTTGGCCCAGGCGGGTCCTCTGCCTTCATTGTTCTTTGACCATGGCGTGGTGGGCAGATTTCCGCCAAAAATGGAGGAGCAGCCTGTGGCATTGGCTACGATCATTCTTTCGCCGTATAGTTGCGTCAACAGTTTTAAATAGGGGGTTTCTCCGCAACCCGAGCAGGCGCCGGAGAACTCGAACAGCGGCTGAAAGAATTGCGACCCTTTCACGGTATTCCGATTGACCCTTTCTCTTCCTACTTCAGGAATATGAAGAAAGAATTCCCAATTCTCCTTTTCGGCCGCCTGTATGTCCGACTTGTCATACAGGTTAACGGCCTTATGCCCGGGGGTGGTCTTGCTGGTGATGGGGCAGAATTCCATGCAGAGGTTGCAGCCCGTGCAATCTTCCGTTGATACCTGCAGGGTATATGCTTCCTTTGTTTTATCCCATTCTTTACCGATGGGGTCCATGTATTTGAAAGTGGAAGGCGCCTGATCCAACAGGCTTTTATCATACACTTTGGCGCGGATGGCGGCGTGCGGGCAGATCAGTACGCATTTATTGCATTGTGTGCACAAACTGGTGTCCCATACCGGTACTGCATCTGCTATATTGCGTTTTTCCCATTTCGTCGTGCCGGAGGGGAAGGTCCCATCACCCGGGAAGGCACTGACAGGAAGCTCTTCTCCATTGCCGGCAATGATCTTCCCCAGGACCTCTCTAACAAATTGAGGCGCCGAAGCAGGCAGTGCATTGTCCAAAGGTGTGTCGCCAATAGCGTAGTGGGAATAATTCACCTCAAATAAATTCATGAGGGTCTTATCCACCGCCTCATAATTTTTTTTCACCACTTCCTCTCCTTTCTTCCAATAGGTCTCATAGATGGCTTCCTTGATCTTCGAGATAGCTTCGTCGCGCGGAAGGATATTACTGATGGCAAAAAAGCAGGTCTGCAATATCGTATTGATGCGGGTGCCCATGCCGGCTTCTTTCGCAACGGCATGTGCATTGATCGCATAGAATTTGAGTTGTTTCTCCACGATCTCCTGCTGGATCCGGCGTGGTAATTTTTCCCACAGTTCATGCTCCGGATATGGCGCATTCAAGAGAAAGACCGCCCCCGGCTCCGCATCTTTCAGGATATCGTATTTGGTGAGATAATTAAAATGATGACAGGCTATGAAATTGGCCGAATCGATCAGGTAGGTGGATTGGATCGGCTGTTTTCCAAAACGGAGGTGCGAGACGGTGAGCGATCCGGATTTTTTCGAGTCGTAGACAAAATAGCCCTGGATGTAATTGTCTGTTTTGGTTCCGATGATCTTGATGGAGTTCTTATTTGCGCTTACGGTCCCATCTGCACCGAGGCCGAAGAACAGGCCGCGGAATAGATGTTGTTTATCCAATGAGAAGGACCGTTGGTATGCGAGGCTCAGCCTGCTGACGTCGTCTTCAATGCCAATCGTAAAATGCCGTCGCGGGTTTGGGTTATCCAGCTCTTCAAAGATCGCTGTTACCATTGCCGGCGTGAATTCTTTTGACGACAAGCCATATCGTCCGCCAGTGATGACAGGACGGAAGTCGAATTTACTGTCATTGAAAGCGTTTACAACATCCATAAAAAGCGGCTCACCAATGCTGTTGGGTTCTTTGCAGCGGTCGAGCACTGCAATACGCCTGACTGTTGCCGGTGTGGCGTCCAGGAAGTCCGCGATGGAGAAAGGCCTGAATAATCGTACGATCAGGACACCGACCTTGCTGCCTTGCTGGTTCAGGTAGCGCACCGTTTCTTTTACCGCACCTGCACCGGACCCCATAATGATGATAAGACGATCCGCTTCTTTATGCCCTTCATATTCAAAAAGCCCGTATTTTCTTCCGGTCAATTCGTAGAACTGCTGCAATTTCTCTTTTACCGTCGCCGCGACCGCCGCATGGTATTTATTAGCAGCCTCCCTGTTCTGAAAGAAGACGTCGGGATTCTGCGCAGTACCGTGAATGGCGGGGTTGTCGGGTGATAAGGCCCTTGCCCTGTGCTCATTCACCTTATTCATGTCGATCATGGCGCGGATGACGTCATCGGGAATGACATCGACTTCAGTCAGCTCATGTGAGGTGCGGAAACCATCGAAGATATTCAGGAACGGAATTCGGGTGGAAAGCGTCGCAGATTGAGCGATCAGGGCCATGTCCATCACTTCCTGCGATGAATTGCCAAACAGCATACTGAAGCCGGTGGAGCGCACCGCCATCACGTCGCTGTGATCGCCAAAGATGGACAAAGCATGTGTTGCCAGGGTCCTTGCCGCAATATGGAATACGGCAGGCAGGAGCTCCCCTGCAATCTTATACATATTGGGGATCATCAATAACAATCCCTGGGAGGCAGTGAATGTGGTGGACAGGCTTCCCCCCAGCAAAGCGCCATGTACCGCCCCGGCGGCTCCTGCTTCACTTTGCATTTCAATCACCTTTGGGACCTGGCCGAATATATTTTTTATTCCTTTTGCATTCCATTCATCGGCCCATTCCCCCATGGTGGAAGAAGGCGTAATGGGATAGATGGCGCATACTTCATTGGTTTTATAAGCGATGTAGGCTGCCGCTTCATTCCCATCCATGATGGCAAGCTGGCTTTTCTTCTTTTCAGTCTGCTGACTGGAATGAGGCGCTGATGAGATGTTCATGCTAAAGCTATTTCATGAAAAGGTAATCAGAAAGCGGGGTAAAGCAGATGACCATGGTCAATCGCGCAGGTGATATTTGTTTGACCGGCGGCGAAGGGGGAGGTTCAATGGCTGCGCTTATTGGGCGTTCTGGAGGATCTTTGTCGTCAACCATGAAGGACTCGTATTTTATCCCGATGATGCTTTTAATGTTGCCGGTGTGGGCCTTTTCCCAAACCGGAGGCGGAAGCGGTTTTTCGCTGGTGATTGTCAATGAGCGCCGGCAGCCGGTGAGCGGGGCGACCGTCAGGCAGCTGCAAAAGGGGACGGTGGTCAACAGCCAGGTGGCAGGTGAAGACGGGCGGGCGGTGTTCGCCCCTTTCAATAAGGGCACTTACAGGTTCCTCATCAGCAGTGCGGGCTACCAGCCGAAGACGACGGATGAATACCGGTGGCCGGGGCCGGGCAGTGATACGGTGAGACTGGTGCTGCTGAACACATCGTTACAGGAAATGACTGTAACGGCCCATCTGCCGCCTGTAGAAAGGAAGCGGGATAAAACGGTGGTGAATGTGGAGGCCTCGGTGACCAATACCGGGGCGACCCTATTGGAAGTGCTGGAGCGGTCGCCGGGTGTAACGGTCGACAGGAATGGCGGGATCTCGTTGAACGGAAAGCAGGGCGTGCTGGTGATGATAGACGACAAACCTACTTATCTATCAGGGGAGGACCTGAACAATCTGCTGAGCAGCATGAGCGCGTCACAGGTGGCGCGGATCGAGCTGATGCCGAATCCCACGGCCAGGTACGATGCCGCGGGAAGCGCGGGTGTCATCAATATCAAGACAAAGAAAAGCAACAGTGATGGTTTAAACGGCAGCTTCACCACGTCCTACGGCCAGGGGGTGTATCCCAAGAACAATAACAACCTTGTGCTGAACTACCGGAAAGGCCCGCTGAATATATTTTTCAATTATAGCTTCAGCGTTACCAAATACCTGACCGATCTCTATGCGTACCGAAGATATTTTGCCGACGATAAGTCTGTTGTGGCCATACTGCAGCAATCTGCCTATTTTACGGGTACGGTAGACAACCACACGGTGAAAACGGGGGTGGAATACCGACTATCGCAAGGGACGACGGTCGGGATGGCCCTGACCGGCGTACATATCCACCGGAAGGGAAACAATGCTGCCCATGCCGACTGGCTGCAGACGGACGGAAAGGTGGATTCATCCGTCCTTACCCAAAGCAGGCCGGTGAATTTTTTCCGGAACGGGGCGATCAACCTCAACGCGAGGCAGCGGCTGTCGGAGAACGCCGATCTCAGCGTCGACCTGGACTATCTGCATTACGCGGTGGAACGCAAGCAGGATTTCGATAACCAGCTGCTTGCACCGGGGGGCTATCATGAAGTATTCAGGAGCAATGTCCCCACTACGATCAACATTTTTTCCGGTAAGCTGGATGCTACGGTGAGGGTCCATCCCGGTGTGACCCTGCAGGCCGGACTGAAATCCTCATCGAACCATACGGACAATGCCTCCGCCTACGAGAACCTGGAGAACCAGCAATGGGTGAAGGATGACACGCGGAGCAATCATTTCGTTTACCAGGAGAACATCCACGCAGCTTATGGAACGATCGAGGGGAAATATCACCGGCTCAGCTACCAGGCGGGATCAAGATATGAATACACCTCCTACCAGGCGCATCAGCTTGGGAACAGGCTGCAGAAGGATTCCACCGTATCGCGCAATTACGGCAGCTTATTTCCAAGCGGTTACCTTTCCTATAAGCTGGATACCCTGAACAGCTTAACGCTCACGGTGGCGAGAAGGATAGACCGGCCGCCGTTTCAAAGTCTCAATCCCTTTTTATATATCATCAATAAATACACTTACGAGACGGGGAATCCTTACCTGCTTCCGCAATACAGCTGGAATTACGAGCTTACCCATCAGTATGGGAGCCTGCTAACTACCGGGGTGTCCTACAGCCGTCTGTCCAACTATTTTTCACAGATATTTTTATCGGACACGACGAAGACCATTCTGTATTATACACAAGGGAATGTCGGAAGGGCCTATAATCTGGGATTATCGGCCAGTGTCAGCTTGTCCCCCCTGCGATGGTGGTCGGTGGAACTGTCCGCCGTCTACAATCATAAGCAGCTGAGGGGCTTTTCCGGCAACAACTACATGTCTACTATTGACCAGCTGCATGTGAACGTCAACCACCAGCTGGATTTCGGGAAAGGGTATACCGGCGAGCTTTCCGGTTTCTATACTACCCGTTCACGCGAGGATATACAGGAATTGCTTTACCCGGCCGGGCAGGTCTCCACGGGAATGAGCAAGACGGTGCTAAAGAAGAAGGGAACCTTAAAGGTTAGCTACCGCGACATCTTCTATACGGGTGCGATGGAGGGGCTGACCTCGTTCCCCGATGCCACAGAATATTTTAAGATGAAAAGGGACAGCCGGGTCGTTTCCGTAGCATTCACGTACCGATTTGGAAAATCCTATAAGATCAGCAGGCATTTGGAGGGAGCCAGCGAGGAAAAGGAAAGGGCCCCGAATGGATAGGTATTAATTGTAGGTAATGCAAAAAGTCCCCGAAGGGACTTTCTATTGGATGGGGTTGGCGTATTATTTTGATTTTTTGGGAGGGGCCGCTGGTCTTTTGTATTGATACACGAGGTCAGCCTTACCGTCCTTGTTGAACCTCCATGTCTCCTGCAGTTCGGTGGAATCGATCTTACCACTTTTGTAAGTGTCTGTCTCCGTCCCCCAGATGAGGGCCCAATGCTCGTTCTTATCCGTGCTCTTGACGGCTAATACCGCGTGCACCCGATCGACGGCAGCCTTGAACGAATTTCTATAAGTTTGCACGTTTGCAAGCAGGCTATCCCGGGAAGCCCGCATAACAGAGCCATCCCCCCAGTAAGTTACGACGGTGTCGGCAAACATGTCTTTGGTGACGTTGAGATCGCCGTTGTCATAGGCTTTCCAGATGGCTAGCAGGGACTCGGCATTTTTGGGGTCGTCCATGACAAATTTTGAGGAATAGGTAATATCATAGGGAGATTGAATGGATTTCACCATAGCGCCCGAATCCTGGGTAACTTTTGCGGAATCAGCGTTCGTGGCAGGTGGGTGGCTGTTGCATGCGGAGAGAAGCGCCAGTGCGGCTACCGTCAGGGATCTTTTCATTTTAGTTAATTTTGATTAATAAAAAAAACCTGCGAAGGCTTCAAAAGGGAGGCTGCCAATAGGTAAAGGGGATGGAATCTGATATGTAATATAGAACATATTATTAAAACTAACAATAATATGGTTTGGGGGCTTAATGGATGTCGCTTCGTTCATTCATTTTGTGCAGCTCTGCCTGCAGCCTGTCATTATCAGCCTTTAATGTTTGGATAATGATCCTACTGCTCAGTAAAAGATCCAGTTGTTGCGCGGATTCGAAGAAATAATGCGTTTCAGTTTTGTATAATACTGCCATTTTTCGCGCCTGTTCGTATGTAAGGAGGACTTCACCGGATTCTATTTCCCGGTAGACGGAAACAGGTATGCCTATTGTAGCGGCTACTTTTTTGGGGCTGTAGTGCATGGTGCGCCGGCAATACACCAATAAGATGTTTTGGGTCATAACGGTCGGGGTTAGTAATAAGACAGGAAAAACCGGCCATAGTCCTAACCCGGATAAAAATTCCCGGGTGTAAATGAAAAAACCTCCGGGATCAATCAGAGGTTTCTCAAAAGAATCGGATCAGCTTTCGTGGGTACGGCAAACGGGCCGGGGTAAGGCGACGGGTCAGGTAGGGTTTTGCTTTCGGATCTTCGGATATTGGATCAGGGTACGGCTGGTTGCTTTTGACAGATCAAAGATGCGGCGGAATGGGATGGAAACCTGAGATTATTGCGTTCGGTTTCAGGTGTTTATTGGTAAACTTATGAGGGGGTAGGAACAAACGCTTAGTGCCGGGCTATTATGGTACATCAAAATAGAAGATAACGTCATAGGAGGACAGGTCGAGGCCGGGAACCTGTTTTATATTATTTCCTCCCACACCGCTGGCGCCATGGAAGGAGGCTAACAGCTTTTCGACTTCACCGATCTGGTCTTCGTTGTATAATTTATTGCCCACCAGGATGCCCATTTTACAGTTCTTTTCACCTGAAGCGTTGATGGAATTTTTGCCATTCGGAAGATTGATAAACAGCTTATCAAAGTAACCACCATCTTCTTTTTTGAGTGTAAGACGATGATAGAACCCTGTTCTGGCTACACGCTCTTTTGCCAGGTTCTCTCTTTCGGTGGCTGTAATGTTGGTGACGCCCTTCTCCCCGGTGGTGATGATCACGGCCCCATCCGCTGCGGCTGGGCCGTATGTTTTAACGGCCTGGCCCTTGAGAAATATGGAGGTGCTTCTTATGCAGGATGGGCTTATTTTCGACAGAATACCGGAAGGGTATTCCTTACCATTGATCCGCACGTAGGGATGGGCTCCCAGGTTCTCAGTGCCGGAGATCGTAAAATCATTTTCCGGGAGATCCTGCTGGGCCCTGATGCTTGTGCTGAAAAGAAAAAGGGCGACGAGGAGTAAGGGGAACATGGCCAGTTTTTTAACCAGGATGTTTTTTCTGTTGGGTGTTGTCGTAATCATGATCAATCTTTTTTTAGTGATCTTATAATTCAGCGGACTGCTTAAAGAAAAAGGGGTGGTTGGATTTACCTTGTTTAACAGGAGATATTGGTATTGTCTGGGGTTCTGACATGCATCTATTACGGCAGCATCCGCCAGGAATTCGTGATTGAGCTGGATCGCCCGTTTGTACAGCTTCAGCAATGGATTGAACCAAAAAAACACCAGGAGCAATTCCACCAGCAGCACATCCAGTGTATGCCGCTGTCTGACATGGGCCAGCTCGTGCATGAGCACTTCCCGTTCCAGCAGGCCTTCCCTATATTCTGTTTCATTTATGAATATGGTCTTATGGAAGGTGTGGCATACCAATTTTTCCGGCGTCAATATCAGCCGTGCATCATCCAAGAGAATGTGCGGGTGCGCGGAGGCCCGCCGCTGGATGAGATATAGATTGCGTATAAACCGGGTTAAGATAGCCAGCGTTACCAGGCTATAACAGAGCAACAGGATGGAGTTGAGGGGAATGAATCGTGCCGGCTGCCATGCGCCGCCTGCTTTTGCAGCAGGGGCAGCCACCAACTGGCTTATGGCGGCAGGTAATGCCGGGAAGTCATTCAGTTTAACCGAATGAAAAGGGTCCATCACCGGGAGAAGGGGAACGATAAAGGAAAAAACCAGGCTGAACAGGAGATATGCGCGGTTGAAATAAAACATTTTCTCTTTTTCCAGCAGGAGCCGGTGTGCCACCAGCAGCACCAGCAAACAGCCGCCTGATCTAAGCAGATAGAGGATCATTTTTTCTTGTTTTTGATTTCTTCGTCTACAATTTTTCGCAGCTCTTCCAGCTCTGAAGCGGTTAAATTCGTCGCTTTGGTAAAAAAGGAGGCAAATTGCAGGGCGGAATTATTAAAGTTGTTCTTGATCATTCCCTTGACATGGCGGGCGAAATAATCCGACTTGGTAACCAATGGATAATATTCACGGGAATTTCCATACAGCTTATGGCCGACAAATCCTTTGTCACTCATACGCTTCAACAAAGTAGCCACCGTGGTAGCAGCCGGCGCAGGCGCCGGGAAGGCGTCTATCAGGTCTTTTAAAAATGCTTTCTCCAGCCGCCAGATGATCTCCATTAGCTGCTCTTCTGCTTTGGATAGATTCATATTCTACACTTTGAAATGTTGTTCTACAAACATAGAACAAAGAAAGATAGCAACCAAATTTTATTTTGTATCTTTTGCGCTAACTGATGTAAGCGGAGAAAACATGATACCTGAACTGCAGCTGGATGAATTATTAGGGAAGGATGGCAAATTGCGTCCTCATTGGGAAACATTTTTTCAGTCTTATTCCCAATTGGGTAACGAGGAGATCGCGGGGCGGAACGAGGATATGGAGCGGCTGCTGAAGGAGAATGGCGTTACTTATAACATATATGGCGATCCTTCGGGGTTGAACAGGCCGTGGAAACTGGACATCATCCCTTTCCTGATCAGCAAGAGCGAATGGCCGGGGATCGAGGCGGGGTTATTACAGCGGGCGGAATTGCTGAACCTGGTACTGGAAGATATTTATGGGGAAAGGAGGTTGATACGAAGTGGGATCCTCCCTGCGGAGCTTGTTTATAACCATGCGGGTTTTCTGCGGCAATGTTCGGGCATCCGCCAGCCGGGCAAGCATCAGCTGATCATGTATTCGGCGGACCTGGCCCGCAGCAAGGACGGGCGGGTCTGGGTCGTCAATGACCGGACGCAGGCGCCTTCGGGCTCGGGATATGCGCTGGAGAACAGGACGGCGATGACGAGGGTGATGCCCGAGCTGTTCAACGGGCTGAAAGTGCGGCATCTATCGCCCTATTTTTCCGCATTGCGGGATGGGCTGAATGAGATAGCTCCTCACCAGCGGCTGAACCCGCGGATCGTCATTCTGACACCGGGGTCCAGCAATGAAACTTATTTCGAACATTCTTATCTGTCTTCCTATTTAGGATTTACATTGGTGCAAGGCAATGACCTGATCGTAAAAGACAGCCATGTCTGGTTGAAGACGATGGGCGGATTGGAGAGGGTGGATGTGATCCTGCGGAGGGTAGACGATATTTATTGCGATCCTTTGGAGCTGAAAGAAGATTCTCAACTGGGGGTGCCGGGACTGTTGCAAGCGGTCCGTAGCGGACATGTAAGCATTGCCAACCCCATCGGGAGCAGTGTCCTGGAAAACCCGGGCCTGATGCCTTTTCTCCAGCCGATTGCCCGATTTTTTTTATCGGAGGACCTGATCATTCCCACCATCGCCTCCTGGTGGTGCGGCCAGCCGAAGGAGCTGGATTATGTGCTGGCGCATCTTCCGACACTGGTGATAAAAAAGATCTTTCGCAATCCTACAGGCAGCTCGTCCGTGGATGGTTCTTCATTATCGGCCAGGGAGCTGGGCGAATGGAAGCAAAGGATCCGGGCCAATCCTTCTTTATATGTGGGTCAGGAGAAGGTGGATATTTCTTCCACGCCGTCGCTGATCGATGGCAAAATAGTATCCAGGAATGTGTTGTTCAGGAGTTTCCTGGTAAGCAACAAAGAAGGATATGTGGCCATGACGGGGGGATTGTGCAGGACTGCATCGAGTGCGGGCAATTTTATCATCTCCAACCAGTCGGGAGGGATCAGCAAGGATGCCTGGATATTGTCCCCGGAACCCAGTCGTGTCGTGAACGTATTAAAGGAGACGGCCGAAAGACCGGCCGCGGGCTATAACGACATGCTGCCCAGCAATGCCGCGGAGAACCTGTTCTGGGTGGGTCGCTATACGGAGCGGGTCCTGGGTAATGCGCGGCTGCTGAGAACGGTGATGCAATTCGTGGCGGAAGGCAATAAACAGGTGACGGATGCCAATAGCCAAACGGAACGAAGCCTATTGGTGGCGCTGACAAAATACAGCTATACTTATCCGGGGTTTGCGGGCGAGGGAAGCGAAGAGAAACTGGCCCATCCCTGGGAGGAGCTGAGGGAGGTCCTGCTCAATGAGCAGCGCGTGGGAAGCCTTAAGTATAATTTTATGCAATTCAACCGGAGTATCCACGAGGTCCGCGAACATTGGTCGACGGATACCTGGCGGGTGCTGCGGGTAATGGAGGAGGAATTCCGGCAGGACATATCCTTATCTCACCAGGGGCATATCCGGATGCTGCACACGCTGGATAATGTCATTACTTTCATCGTGGCTTTTATCGGGCTCAACAGGGAAAGTATTTCCCGCGAACAGGGGTGGATATTGCTGGACCTGGGGAGAAAGATCGAGCAGAGCCTTTTGCTTATCACCATGCTAAGGGTAACGCTGGTGGGCCGGCATACTGACCAGGTGGAATATAATTTGCAGCAGAGTGTGCTGATGAGCCATGAAAGCCTGGTGAACTACCGGTATAAATACCGGATGCCTATTAATAATGGACTGGTATTGGATCTTATGTTGTTTGATCCGAATAATCCCCGGAGTTTGACCTACCAGATGGACCGGCTGAAGGCTTACCTCAGGAATTTGCCCAGGGGGCTGGATGGTCACCGGCTTCCGGAATACGAACGGCTGATCCTGGAGGCTGATACTTTGTTGAAACTGGCGGATAAGGAGGAATTGGTTTCGGCTGATGGCGATTGGAGTGAATATAGGCGATTGGATGAATTCTTATCGAAAATGTATCTATTGCTGTCGGCTATACCGGACGTGATCTCGAGGACCTATTTTAAGCATGAATTGACTTCTAAAACGATCGCTTTCAGATGAGGTATAGTATTCACCATACGACGATCTATAACTATTTAGAGCCCGTGAGCCTATGTCACAATGTGCTGCGGCTGGCCCCGCGGAATACCGGAAAGCAGGTGTGCAGGGACGTCACTGTCAAGATCCATCCGGAACCAGATACGCTCCGGGAATACGAGGATTTCTTCGGTAATAAAGTCCTCTATTTCTCCATTGAAAAGGAGCATGGGCAGTTGAAGGTGGAAGTTCGCTCCGAGATTGAAAAAATGACTGCCGTGCCGGAAGACAGGCAGGAGGCGGAAGAGATCGGCCAGTTTATTTTTGAGACGCCGATGACGGCGTGTACGGAAGAGATAGCGGCCTATGCCCGCGTGTCTTTTGATGGCAAAAGGCCCGTGCTGGAAGCGGCCGGGGACCTGATGCACCGGATCTATAAAGATTTCCGCTTTACGCCGGGGTTTACCACCATCTCCACTCCCCTGTCGGTGGTCATGCGGGAGCGCAAGGGCGTATGCCAGGATTTCGCTCACCTGGCGATCGCCTGTGTACGGAGTGTGGGGTTGCCTGCCCGCTATGTGAGCGGCTATATAGAAACGATTTCGCCGCCGGGGGTGGAAAAACTGATCGGCGTGGATGCGTCACATGCCTGGTTCAGCGTATATGTGCCCTATGTCGGATGGGTCGACCACGACCCTACCAATAATGTACTGCCGGGGGATCAGCATATTACCATCGGCTGGGGAAGGGACTATGCGGATATCGCACCGATGAAGGGGATCATCATCAGCAGCGGCCACCATGGGCTGTCGGTGTCAGTGGACGTAAAAAGATTGACATGAAGGTATATGTCTGCGATAATTGTCAGAACCCGCTGTATTTTGAGAACAGCCAGTGTCTTAAATGCTCCCATCCCGTGGGTTTTGATCCAGTGAGCCTGACTATGATCACGCTGACGGCTGGCAAAGAAAGGTACTGCAAGAATGCGGAGTATGGGGTCTGCAACTGGCTGGTCCCTGCTGCTGCGGAGCCTTCTTTTTGTGTGGCCTGTGCGATGAACCGGGTGATCCCTACGTTGGATAGCGACCAGAACAAAGTGCGCTGGAAGAATATGGAAGTGGCCAAGCACCGGTTGATCTATTCCCTGCTCCGCCTGCGCCTTCCGTTCCATGTTACCAGGGATGACAAGGAGGAAGCCATCCAATTCGATTTTATGGCGGATACCCCGAATGGGGACAAGGTGATGACGGGGCATGATAACGGGATCATTACCATTAACATTGCAGAGGCGGACGAGGCGGAACGCGCGCGTAACAAGCAGGACTTCGGGGAGCGGTACCGGACGCTGCTGGGGCATTTCCGGCATGAGATAGGACATTACTATTGGGATGTGCTGATAAAGGATGGGACGGCCCTGGGAAAATACCGTGCGCTCTTTGGCGATGAGCGCAAGGATTATGCGGTGGCGCTGGAAACCTACTATGCCAATGGGGCGCCGGCGGACTGGAACCAGCGATATATCAGTCAGTACGCCACGGCCCATCCCTGGGAGGACTGGGCGGAAACCTGGGCGCACTATTTACACATGATGGATACGCTGGAGACGGCCTGGTCATTTGGGATCCGGATCGATCCCGTGGAATTAGAGGATGATGCGGGGATCAAGATCAGCCATTTGCGTGAGCCGTATGACCAGACGGATTTCAACCGGCTGATCAAAAGATGGCTGCCGCTTTGTTTTGCGGTGAATAGCTTAAACCGGAGCATGGGGCATGCCGACTTCTATCCTTTCATCCTGTCTGCTCCTGTGATCGAAAAGCTCCGGTTCATCCATGAGCTCTGCTATGCTGGTGTCAAGGCTTAGGTGCTTTTACGGAAACGTCTCAAGTCCAACGTATAGGGATACTCTTTATTTACTTCTTCCTCCGGCGCGTCGCAGAGAAAGGGCAGTCTGTCCTGTGCGATGTACCGGCTTACGGCTGACAGTCCGGGAGAGGGACGCAGGACGTCCTGGGTATGGGCGGTGACCCCAAAACGGTTGACCCTCCGGGATTCCGCCTCATAACTATTGACAGGGAAGGCGTCATAGCTCCGGCCGCCGGGGTGGGAGACATAGTAGGTGCAACCGCCGATGGACCGGCTGTTCCAGGTGTCGACAATGTCGAACGTGATCGGGGTGTCGATACCAATGGTGGGATGAAGGGCCGAGGGAGGCTGCCAGGCGCGGTAGCGAACGCCGCAGACAAATTCTTCTTTGACGCCCGTGGGCACCAGGGGGACTCTCCGGCCGTTGACCAGCAGGATGTAACGGGAGCCATTCAAGCCTTTCAGTCTTACCTGTACTTTTTCCAGCGAGGAATCCACATAGCGGGCAGTGCCGGAGCCGGACATTTCCTCTCCCAATACATTCCAGGGTTCGATGCCCATGCGGATCTCCATTTCGATGCCCTGTAGCTTTACCGAGCCGTAGTGCGGAAAACGAAATTCCAGGAAGGGGTCGAACCAGCTTATGTGGAAAGGGTAGCCGGCTTCGTTGAGGTCATTCACTACTTCCTGCATGTCTTCCTTTACAAAATGGGGGAGCATGAATTTATCATGCAGCTCAGTGCCCCAGCGGACGAGGTTGTGTTTGTATGGTTTTTTTGAGAATTTCGCGATCAGCGCCCGGATCAGCAGCATCTGCACCAGGCTCATTTGTTTGTGGGGCGGCATGTCGAAGGCGCGAAATTCCAGGATGCCCAGCCTGCCGGAAGCCGTGTCGGGAGAATATAGTTTATCGATACAAAATTCGGAGCGGTGCGTATTGCCCGTGAGGTCAGTCAGCAAGTGCCGGAAGATGCGGTCCACGAGGTAGAAAGGGATGAAGCCTTTTTCGGGAACCTGGCTGAATGCAATTTCCATCTCATATAATTTCTCATTGAGGCCTTCATCCATGCGGGGCGCCTGGCTGGTAGCGCCGATGAAAGCGCTGGAGAACAGGTAGGAGAGGCCGGGGTGGTGCTGCCAGTAGGCGATGAGGCTTCTCAGCAGATGGGGCCTTCGGAGCAGCGGGCTGTCAGATGGCGTGGAGCCGCCGATGGTGATGTGGTTGCCGCCGCCTGTTCCGGTGTGTCTCCCGTCGAGCATGAATTTTTCCGTGCCGAGCCTGGACAGGAATGCCTGCTGGTAGAGGGTGTCGATGATATTGACCAGGGCGGGCCAGCTGTTGGCGGGATGGATATTCACTTCGATGACGCCGGGGTCGGGGGAAACGACCAGTCGTTCCATCCTATAATCCCGCGGCGGCTCGTAGCCTTCTATGCGGACGGGGATGTTTAATTTTTCGGCTGTCGCCTCGATGGAGGAGATGGCGTCCAGGTAATGTTCCAGGTAGTCCATTGGAGGAAGGAAAATGTAGAGGATGCCTTCGCGGACTTCGGTGCAGAGGGTGGTTTTGATGACGGGAACGTCGTGTTGGATGGTTTGAGGGGATTGAGGTTGTTCTATGCGTGCGGGCGTTTGGACGTACCGGCTATTGACAGTGTGCTGATAGTTTCCCAGAGTGGGCAGCTCTTCGAAGAGGCTGCGTTCCACTTTTTCCTCTTGGTGGTCTTTGGCGACGACGGGGAGGGAATCCAGGGGCAGGCGGAGCCCGATCGGGGAATTGCCGGGAACCAGGAACAGGTGCTCCCTGTTGAGGATCCATTTACAGCTCTGCCATTTGCCTGCTGCATAATTCCATTTTAGCGGAAGGGTATAACCGACAGGTTCGTCGATGCCTGCGTCCAGGAGCCTGTAAAGCGTCCTGCGTTCCAGGGAATCTTTCAGGTCGACCTTGAAAGGGTCAATGTTGGCGGGCATCTTGCCTTCGGTCCATAAGAGATAAAAGGCGTCTTCATAGGCGGGGCTGATATTGTCTTCGCTCACTGCCAGGTACCTGGCCAGCTCTTTGATGAATCTTCCAGCATCGCCGGCGCCGTAAATCTTGGGTGTTTTTTCATGGGCGATCAACCGTCTGTTCCTCCACACGGGGAAATGGTCTTTTCTCCAGAAGAGACCGTATTGCCAGCGGGGCAGGGGTTCGCCAGGGTACCACTTGCCCTGTCCGTAGTGGATCATGCCATTCGGGCCGAACTTATCACGCAAGCGGAAGATCAGCTCGTGTGAGAGCAGCCTTTTTTCAGCACCGTCGGCTTCGGTGTTCCATTGGGCGGATTCCATATCGTCGATGGAGACGAAGGTCGGCTCGCCGCCCATGGTCAGCCTGCAGTCGGTGGCTTTCAGGTCTTCATCGACCTTATAGCCTGTGGCGTTGATGGTAGCCCATTGCTCATCCGAATAGGGCTTTGTCACACGGGGGTCTTCGTGGATGCGGGTGACCGTGTTGGAAAAGGAGAATTCCGTCTCGCAAATATCTGTTGCGCCAACTACGGGAGCTGCGCTGACATAGTGGGGAGTGCAGGCCAGCGGGATATGACCTTCGCCGGCAAACAGGCCGGAGGTGGGGTCCATGCCGATCCATCCGGCGCCGGGAATATATACTTCGGCCCAGGCGTGCAGGTCTGTGAAATCTTTTTCGGGACCAGAAGGGCCGTCAAGGGATTTAACGTCGGCGGTCAGTTGGACCAGGTAACCGGAAACAAAACGTGCCGCCAGGCCCAGGTGGCGCAGGATCTGAACCAGGAGCCAGGCGGAGTCGCGGCAGGAGCCCAGGGCACGGTGCAACGTCTCTTCGCAGGACTGCACGCCGGGCTCCATACGTATATTGTAGGCGATGTCTTTATTCAGGCGTTGATTGATGGAGACGAGGAAGTCGTTGATGGGGACTTTGTCTTTGGTTTTGGTTTTTGGGGATGGGGTACGTGGCAGGGGGTCGGTGCCTGCGGGGTCGAAGCGATCTTTGATATAGCCTGTCTGATGCAGCCACTGCATGAGCTTTGGGCCGTGATCATTTATCTCCAGGTAAGGGATCAGCTCCGCGGCCAGGTGATCCTTGTAGGTAAAAGGATATTTTTCCGCATAGTCCTCGACGAAAAAGTCGAAGGGGTTGATGACGACCATGTCGGCGATGACCTCTACTTCTATGCTGAGCTCTTTTGTCTTTTCGGGGAAGACCACCCTGGCCTGGTAGTTGCCGAAGGGGTCCTGCTGCCAGTTGATGAAATGATCCTTTGGGGATACTTTGAAGGAGTAGGCTTCGATAGGCGTGCGGGAGTGCACGGCGGGTCTGAGCCGGAAGACATGGGGAGACAGGGAGACGAGGCGGTCGTAGCTGTAGGTGGTCTTGTGATTGATGGCTATCCTTATGGACATAGATCCAGCGTTGTTTTGGTTTGGAATAGCGAAGCAATCGGAGAAATTATTGGTAGCTTGGGCTATCTGAAGATAGGTAATTTATATCGGAAAGAGAAGGGGAAGGATAAAATAGGTATTAACCGAAAAGTTCTTCCATGGTAATGGAATTTTGTACAAATCCAAGTGAATAGGTGTTATTCTCCAGTCCAAAAGGCGTAATCATGGTCAGAAAAACGGATTTGCGTGTTGCAGTAACAGTCCTGAATGCAGAAAGCTTTTTTTCCAGTTCAGCACGGTAAGCTTTTGTGATGCTGTAAGGATCTTTCGAAAATTTTATTTCGCATAAACAGATTACCTGATCCCTTCTATCGATGAGTAGGTCAATCTGCACTCCTTTTGCAGCATTCGACCAGGACGATATTTCAGTATAGACGCCACTAATGCCAAGGGCCTTTTTGAGATTGCCGATGTGCAAAAAACAAATATTTTCGAAAGCATATCCACTCCAGGCTCTCCAAGCAGGGCTATCTATGCGACTGAGCCATGATCCTTCTCCAAAGGCTCTTTTATCTTTCATGAATTTTAGATAGAAGAGGGAATATTGATCAGTCAAGCGGTACATAGCTTCTTTAACTTTCTTTTCAAATGGATGTGTCCGTGTGATAAAGCCACTCTCTTCCAGTTCCATCAGGGCTTTCGTAGTATTTCCTCCATTGCTTAAGCCGCTGGTTTGGATGATCTCAGCCCGGACCATTCCTTTGTTCTTTTGGGATAGGGCTTCAACGATGGTCATATGTCTTTCTGCACTTTTAAAAAGAGATCGATAAAGATTTTGATATTCATTTACGAGTAGTCCTCCATCTGTAAAGCAAAGTCGGTCTATTTCCTGGAAGGCGCTTTTGCCGGGCATTATTTCATTCAGATAGAATGGTATGCCACCTATTGCCATATAAAGCTGTATAATCTGGTAACGGTCCAGGACAATGTTTTTTATTTTAAAATAGGCTTCTGTTTCACCGAGCGTGAACGGCAAGAGCCTGATCCGTCTGGTTACGCGGTTGTGCAAGCCACCTTTATTGTTTATCAGCTTGCTTAGCATCCAAGATGCCGCTGAACCGCATACTACCAGGATAATATCGGTTCTGGCGGATGCCCACGCATTCCAAAAATGCTCCAAGGCAGAGAGAAAATTTGAATGTGGCGTGTCGATCCATGGGAGTTCATCAAAAAAGACGACTTTTTTTCTCGCGGTGCTTTTTTGTAAGAAAGACCGAAGCATTTCAAACGCTTTGAACCAATCGGCGGGCCTGGTCTCATTGGAATTATTGGGGTCTGCGAATTGTAAAGCGGAGAAAAAATTGGATAGTTGCTGGTCCGAACTGGCGTCGGCAATACCTGTCATCTGGAACACCATTTCTTTCTGGTAGACATTTCGGATCAGAAAGGTCTTGCCGACTCTTCTTCTGCCATACATGGCCAGGAATTCGGATCTATCTTCCCGTAGCAATTGCTGCAACAATTGTTGCTCATTGATTCTACCCGCTATTGCTTCCATGGGGCATTTTTTGGCTAAAAGTACTTAAAAAAGTAACATTTAGCCCTATAGAATGAAAAAATAGGGCTAAATCTATATCTTTTGGATAGATTTAGCCATGAGACCTGAGAATGAGGTTATTGTATTCAGAAAATGGAGCATGAATCTATTTTCGAGATGGATATCATTGCTTTGTAAGAATTCGGCCTTTTGCCGTTACTAATAGGAAAAACATCATTCACGTGACAGCAGCGGAGCAGCAACATATTTTCGAAAGCTGGCTTAGCCAGTATAAAGGGCTATTCTTCAAGATAGTGAGGGCGTATGCTGTCAGCGGGCCGGAGCTGGATGACCTTTTCCAGGAGATTGTCATTCAAGTGTGGAAGTCGGTGCCTGCGTTCAGGGGTGAAAGTGCCGTGTCAACGTGGGTTTACAGGATCGCGATCAATGCGGCGCTGAGCTGGGTGAGGAAGGAGGGCCGGCACCGGGCGATGGAGGATATCGGGAAGGCTGCATTCGTTTTGCAGGAAGGGATTGGACAGGCGGATGAGCGAGTGGCGTGGCTGTATGCGGAGATCCATCGGATGGATGAGATCGACCGGTCCATCGCGTTGTTGCTGCTGGAAGGGTTCAGCTATAAGGAAATGGCCGCGATCCTGGGGATCACGGAGTCGAATGTGGGCGTGAAGATCAACCGGATCAAGAAGCGCCTGATCGCTACATCAAAAAAACAAGATTGTTATGGAATTTGAAGAAGTGCAAAGCATATGGGGTGCGCAGGATGCGCAGCCGATCTTCCGGGTGGATGAGAAGGAATTGCATGAGAAGGTATTGGGTAGGAAGAAGAAGGCGTTGCGGATCACTAATATCAGTGAGCTGATACTGATCTTTACATACCTGGGAGCGGGAAGTTATGTATGGTATTTAAATGTACGGGGTGTTTTTTTTATGTACCTGATGGCGGGATGGATGATCGCCATGGCTTTGTTGGGTATTTTTAGGCGGGTGCGGCGGATCGTTGCGGGAAGGAGGTTTGACAGGACCGTCCGGGGTGAGCTGGAGCATGCGCTGGCGGTGGCGAGGTACCAGGTGAAGCTGTCCCGGATGGGGCGGTGGAATATCATTTTGATAGGCGTATTTTGTGTTTTTGGGATGTGGGAGAGCGGTAAGTCGCCATGGGTAGGTGTTTGGGTGGGATTGTTCTTTGTCTTTACCTATTATTTGAGTGGGTTCGAGCATGGGTGTTATAAGCGGCAGCGGGAAAGGTTGGAGGAATTGTATGATAAGCTGGGAGATTAATTTGTTGAGATTGTTTACTTAAAATAATAAAATATGAAGACGTTATTATTAGTTATTGGTTTTATGGTTTTCGCTGTTATCGGATATGGCCAGGAGTTGAAAGGTCAGTGGAGCGGGACGTTACATGTACAGAATGTCGATCTCCGGGTGGTTTTTCATGTTACGAAGACGGATACGGTCTATAAGGCGACGATGGATAGTCCGGATCAGCAGGCGAAGGATATTGTCGTGAATTCGGTTGTTTTTAAGCATCCGGAGGTGAGGTTTGAGATAGCCACCATCGGAGGGTTGTATGAGGGGCGTATGGTGGATGGGCGGATCGTGGGTAAGTGGATGCAGTCGGGTATTACGTTGCCGTTGGAATTGGTGAAGGATGTTGTGAAGGAATGAGGATCAATTTGGCATTACGAACATCGAAATCGGAATATCCGACATCGGCATCACCAGCTACCCGGAGGCAGCGCTTGTTTTTTTTCGACAGCGACGATGTGATCTCCTTCTATAATAATAGCCGGTGCATCGATGACGGCGCCTGTGCCATCGATCAGGGCTTTGCAAAGAATGGCTGTCTTTTGACCATACAGGCTGGTGACGGCCAGCATCGGGAGCATAAAGGCAGAGAGGGTGAGCGCGCGCATGAGCAAATTAGTTATGGGTTATCATGGAAGATATGAAATAAACTTATGCTTTTTATTTTGGATATGAACAACCGGAGATTTTTTCTATTTTTCGGTATCCATGAAAAACCTGATCGCAGGCATTGTCCTGATATTCCTATGTTACCCCGTAGTTGCTCAATCGTCTATCCAGGTGACGGTGAGCGCCAGCGCTTCTACTTGTGGAAGCTATAACTCAACGATACTCGTTATAGGAACGGGCGGAACGCCGCCTTATAGCTATTCGCTCGATGGAGGAGACTGGTCAAACAGCCAGATCTTTCTCACGGGTGGCGCGGCAACACATACCGTCACGGTGAGAGACGCCACGGGGCAGACGACCAGCAAGCCTGTGACAATAAATAACTATTATAGTCCGCCGACGGTGCGTGTGGCGGCGAGCTCGAACCCATCCGGTTGTACTGCACAGGATGCGAGCGTGACCTTGCAGGCGTCGGGGGGAACGCCGCCTTATACCTACAGCCAGGATAAGGTGAACTGGACTGCCAACCCTACTTTTTCCGGCCTGCCCGGGGGCTGGTATTATTTTTATGTAAAAGACTACTATGGCTGTACGGCCAGGGTACAGTACAGCAGCCTCCCGACCTGTGGGGGATATAGTTTCACCAATGTGAATGCCAGCTGTGGACAGAATGGAGAGGTGCATATCAAAGCGGATCCCTCTACGATCAATCCTCCCATTACCTATTCATTAGACGGCGTCCATTATCAGGCCACGGGCGACTTTACGGGTCTTACGCCGGGCCGTTATATTATACGTGTAAAGGATGGTACGGGTGCGGATCTTCTTGCGGGCTCGTATATCATCGATGAGTGTCCTTTGTCGATACAGGGGGCGGCGCAGGATGCCACCTGTGGTAACAATAACGGCAAGATAACGGTCTCGGCCAGCAATGGCACTCCCCCCTACATGTATACGATCGACGGATTCCATTACCAGAACAGTACGGTCTTTATTAATCTGGCCCCTGGCAACTATACTGCCGTCGTCCTGGACTACAACGGAAAAATGCAAGGGGCGGTGGTGACAGTCGAGAGTGATTGTCCCCGTGTAACAGCTGTGCCCACGAATCCAACCTGTGGCAACAGTGACGGCAGCATTACCGCCACCGGCGTCAGCGGGACGGCTCCTTATACCTATTCGCGCGACGGGGTCAATTTTCAAAGCAGCCCGGTCTTTGCAGGGTTGGCGCCGGGTGGTTACACCATCACGGTGAAAGATGCGAAAAACTTTACGGCCACGGCTACTGCAACAGTGGGCGATGGCTGTCTGCACCTGATGGGCCTACCCCAAAATTCGACCTGTGGTAAGCGCAACGGTGAGATCTCGGCTATTGGTGCGGGGGGAACGCCACCTTACACTTATTCGCTGGATGGGGTGAATTATCAGGCCGGCGATGTCTTTAACGGGCTGGTGGCCGGCCATTATACGCTTATGATGAAAGATGTCAATGATCAGACGATCTCCACTGGCGTGACGGTAGGAAATAATATGCCGCCTCCCCTGATACAGGTGAGCGCAATGCCTGCTTCGTGCCGGAACAATGATGGAAGCCTGGATATCGCGGGCAGCGGCGGGACGTCGCCCTTTCAATATTCCATCGATGGAAGCAATTATTCCAATAATGGGGTGTTCGATCATCTTTCTTCCGGCGGGTATATGGCTTATGTCAAAGATGTCAATGGATGTATTGTCAATCAGTCTTCGGCAGTCGTCCTGAATAATACACTCACCGTGGATGCCGGTCCGGTCCTTACCATTTGCGAAGGGGAAAGTGGCGTCATACAGGCGAGATCCAACGGCAGCAGCTTTTCCTGGCAACCATCCTCAGGGTTGAGCAAAGCGACAGCGCTGCAGCCGGCGGCATCTCCTTCTATCACGACCTTGTATACGCTGACGGCCGTCGATGGGGTCTGTCAGCAAACGTCGACGGTCAATGTGATCGTCCGTCCCGCACCGGTGGCCGATGCCGGTGCGGATGTAATCACTTGCTATGGGAAGCAGGCATCATTGAAAGGGGGTGGAGGGAGCGTTTTTTCCTGGAAGCCTGCTACCTATCTCAGCGATCCAGCTGTCCCTGATCCCGTGGCAGATGCGCCTTCCGGAAGCATGACCTATTCTCTGACGGTGAAGGATGGAAATGGGTGTCAGTCGTTGAACAAGGCATCGGTGACAGTGACCGTGACGCCTCCGGCGGGGCTATTTGTGGGAGCGGATACTGCTGTGCTGGCCGGGCAGCCCGTGCCCTTGTTTGCGCAGGATGTCAATAACAGCGGATTTACAACATTCACCTGGAGCCCTGCGGAAGGATTGAGCAACCCCGCGATCCAGGATCCGATAGCGATATTGCAGGGAGGGACAAGGACGTATCGCGTGACGGCTGTAACGGACGCAGGTTGTTCGGCTACCGGCAGCATTATCATAAAGACCTTCAGTGCATCCGACATATTTGTACCGGCGGCATTCAGCCCCAATGGGGATGGTCACAATGATCTGCTGAGGGCTGTGCCGATGGGGATGAGGGAATTTAAATATTTCGCGATCTTCTCCCGGTGGGGGCAGCGGATATTCTATACTTCAGACCCTGCGGCAGGCTGGGACGGCACTATCGACGGGAGGATAGTAGAAGCCGGAACGTATGTTTGGATGACGGGAGGGATCGACTATAGGGGGCAATGGATACAGCGGAAGGGTACGGTGATGTTGATCCGGTGAGCCGTGGATCTTCCTTTGCCATTGCAGGAAGCCAGGTGTCGCCTATTTGCCGCCGATGCCAGTATAGGTGTGCGGGATCGTTCGTCGGGGCGAAGGTATAACGATAGAGGACGGCCCTGATATAGTGCGGTGGTTTACCGGGGAAGGGATTGGCGGCGAAGAGGCTGAGGGCGTCCGGGTCGTTGTGAAGGAGCTTTGAGACGAGGGTGATCGTCCAGGGGTATTCATCGGGGGTGGACATGGCGGCGAACCACATTTGCCAGTCGAGGCGGAGCTGGTAGGGTGCAATTTGAGGGGGGCGTTGATCCAGGGCAACGGGCAGGCCTTTGTAGGGGTATGGTATCCAGATGGTTTTATCGTTGGCGAGGCTGTCGTTAGTGCCTTCGAATATTACGTTGTATCGCTCCCGTCCCACAGAGCCGAAGGCCCCATAGGTGTTGACCAGGTTGAGGGGATCGTAGGAAGTAATCATGATCTGGTTGGGAGAGAGCATATTGAGCGCGGGTTGGATGCTGAGGAAAGCGATGACGACAGTGACGACCCAGGCGGTGATGCGCATGGGGCGGGAGGGTTCGGCCTGGTCGTTGGCGATCCGGGCACGTTGTACGAGGGGGCGGGGGAGGAGCTTTGCCCAGAAGGCGTCGTCGAAACAAGCAAGGGCAGGAATGATGGTCAGCCAATTGAGAAAGGAGAGGTTGCCGCTGAAGATGAGGAAGACCTGTAAGCAAATGATGATGGATCCCGCAATGTGACGGGCGAGGCGGGGCCAGAAGACGAACCAGGGTGCGACCAGCTCGGCCAGGTGATTGAAGAGCACGCCGGATCGTAAGATCCAGCGGGGAAGGAAATGGAACCACCGGCTCAGGGGACCGGGGATGGGCTGGGTCTCAAAATGATAATAGAGGGCGGTCCAGTTACGCCATACATCGTCGCCGCGGATCTTGATCAGGCCTGCCCCCAGCATGATGCGAAAGATAAGCCAGCGGAACAGGGTGATGATGGGCATGGGGGGAGCTTGTTTTGGGAAGGGGCGCATGTCTATCAACGGGCAGAGGAAGATCGCGAGGAAGCCGGTCTCGAGAAGCTGGATCTCCCAACCATAGCCGTACCATTCCTGGCCGATGTTGACGAAGGACATATACAGGAACCAGAGAACTGTCATGAGCGGGGCGTTGGCGAAACCGGCCAGCACGACGCAGGAGAGGACGAAGCCGATCCAGGCAGTTGCCAGCAGCATTGCGTCGGAGTGGTTGATCCAGAAGATGGAGGGGAGGCGGATGAAACTGGCGGTAGGGCCGATGATGTCGGAGTACCTTTTTATGAATAGGTTTGCGGGCGTTAGACCGTTATGTCCGATGAGGGGGATGACCTGGTTGATCGCAACGAGAAAGGCAATGGCGTATACTGCGCCCAGCAGGCGAAGGATGAGAAAGCGGGTGAGCCAGTATGATGGACGGGCATCCATATATTTGTAATTTACCGATTTAAGTGTATGTTTGGAAAATTCGAATATGCTAGAACAAGAATTCAAAAACATAACCGGGGACGGGTGTTGGGAATTTGCCGCCAGATATTGATGCGTATTTAATCTCTTTTTAAGCAGGATTGCTATGATTTGAGCGGGAAAGTTTCGAATTTAGTAGAGAATGCCCCTATTATGAAAAAGCTCTACCTGCTGTTGTTTCCCCTTCTTATCTTCCGGGTCGCGAATGCCCAGACGGCAGAAAAATATGAGATGCTGTCGCTGGATGCCGGTACATTCTTTCCCAAGGGACCGGGACGTGATATTACCGCGAATTTTCCTTATACGGTGACTTCTTTTGCTTCGGGTACGAGGGATCAACAAACTTTTGATGGATCGCTGCGCGGAAAGTTCACCAGCCCTGCTTATATGCTGGGATTGAGCTTCGGCGTAGTCCGCATGCATAGCCATATCGATGTGGGAGGCGGCCTGCTGCGCGAGGATGGCGGCGATCATGGCTATTATTTGAAAGGCGGCTATGGGTATGGAGTGTCGCTGGGCGGATTGATTGTAAGGCCTACCCTGGATATATACTACCTGGCGGAGAAAAATAAAATGGGCACTATTGACAACACACGGAAAGAGATCAGCCTGCTGGGATATACGGCCTATGAGCAATACTCGAAACAACTGGATGATGGGGACGGGGGTACCTACGAGGCTACGTATAATGCAAATCACCTGGATATCAATTACCAGCGGTCTAGTTTTCTTGCGAATCCGAAGATAGTGCTGACGCCCAGGGTCATGGGTAGGTTTGTGTTTGGCCTGGAGCTGGGATGGATGATACAGGTGACGCAGCGGTGTAAACTTCAATTGGAGCAGACGACCACGTCGTCGGAACAGACGAATACGGTGGGGAAGGTTTCCGTGGGAAATAATGGCGCGTTGAGCGGGCCTTATGCTGCGTTGAATATAGGCGTGCGGTTTTAGGTTTGAGATTTAGTTTTTGGTTTTAGGGATGATCCCTAACGGATGATTGCCGCACGATGAGATTGGTCAGCAGCTTTGTATGTACGGGTTTATGGGGACCGGGACCCAGTTTGATCTGGTCCAGGAGGATGCGCATGGCGATCTGGCCCATTTCGCTGACGGGCTGTTTGACTGTAGTGAGCTGGGGCTCGATGATGGAAGAGATGGGGTCGTCACTGAAGCCTACGATGCCCAGCTGGTCCGGGACTTTGATGCCGATGCTTTTGGCGTACAGGAGGGTCTGGATGGCCGCGGGATCATTGACGCAGAAGATGGCGTCGGGCCGCGACCTGAGGGAGAGTAATTTTTTTGCGCTGTCGCTTGCGTTGGCAGCGGTGAGATCATGATGAATGATCCAGCTGCGATGGCTGGGCAATTTATGGGCCTTTAGCGCATCCAGGTAGCCATTGATCCTGTTCTGGCTCAGGCGCAGGTTGGGAGGACCACTGATATGAGCGATCCTGCGATATCCATTGGCGATGAGATGTTCCACTGCGTTGTAAGCTCCTTCATAGTCATTTACCATCACCCGGGAAGCCGGGATCTTTTCACAGATGCGATTGAAGAATACGATGGGAACGCCGTGGCGACCGAAAGCCTTGAAATGGTCGAAGTCGCTGGTCTCCCTGGTCATGGAGATGATGACACCTTCTACACGGCTGGCCAGTAAAACTTTTGTATTGGCTATTTCTGTCTTGACGGATTCCTGTGATTGGCAGATGATGACGTTGTAGCCGGCTTCGCTGGCTATCTCCTGTGCGCCCATGATCACAGCCGGAAAGAAGTAGTTGACGAATTCCGGCACGATGATACCGATGGTGTTGCTTTTACTTTTTACCAGGCTCTTGGCCAGGAGGTTTGGCTGGTAGTCCAGCTTGCCGGCCATCTTCACTACGGCCTCGCGCGTCTCTTTCTTTATATCTGTATGACCCTGGAGGGCCCTGGATACGGTGGATTTGGAGATGTTCAGGGCTTTAGCTATGTCCAGAATGGTGGCGATGTGGCCGGGGCGGGGGCGTTTTGTGCCGGCGACTCCCGTGTTTCCGGGATCGGGCAAGGTGAAATAAATATGGCAGTCCTTGCAGTAATACCGTTGCTTTCCGCGGACCATCCCGGATTTGGCGATGGCGTGCACCTGACCGCACTTCGTACAGCGTATCATTCCCATAAGCTTCGCGAATATAAGATTATAGTTTGAACTACCGGGAACGATACCGCAATCGTTCCCGGTAGATACTGATGCCTGAAATGCCTTCGTCCTCTTTTTTCAATGGAGAACTTGTTTAAAATTGCACCATCGAACTCAGTAACGTATTGCATCAAATTAAACAACTGCCATATGAGTAGCGCGTACTCGTTCAACCATTTCTTGCACCGGCTCTTTCTTTTCCTTCCATTTGCCGTCATCGCCTTTTGCCCTGGCCAATTGCTGGCACAGACAGTCGTCACGGGGCGGGTCTACGATGCGGAAAATCATCCGGTGGCCAATGCCAGCGTCTCTGTAAAAGGTACAAAAAAAGGCATCACCACTGACGTCAACGGTGAATTTACATTAAAAGGTGTTACCTCCGATGCCATCCTTCTCATTACATCCCAGGGCTACGAGGATGAGACGGTGGAGCTGAAAGGACAGACCTCCCTTTCCATTGTTTTAAAGCGCAGGGTCGGCAAGCTGGATGACGTCATCGTGGTGGGCTATGGTACTCAGCGCAAGGCTGCCACCACGGGATCCATCGCCTCCGTCAAAGCCGCGGAGATCACCCAGACGCCCGTCACCAATGTGGCGCAGGGCCTGCAGGCCCGGGTTTCGGGGATCCAGATCACCCAGAACAATGCTGCGCCGGGCGGCAATATCAGCGTCCGTATCCGCGGGACGAATTCCATCAACGGATCGTCGGAACCGCTGTATATCATCGACGGGATCCAGATCTCGAATGGGGGCAGCGTCACGGACCCCAGCCCATTGTCCACGATCAACCCCAACGACATCGAGTCGGTGGAGATCCTTAAGGATGCGTCGGCCACGGCCATCTACGGCGCCAGGGGCGCCAACGGGGTGATCATTATCACCACCAAGCGGGGCAAGAACGGACCTTCGCGCGTCCAGATGGAAACCTACCAGGGATTCCAGGAGGTGACCAAGCGGATATCCATGCTCAATGCGGCGCAATTTGCCAAGCTGGAGAATGACGTGTACAATTCGGCCATTTATCCCAACCCGGACAGCCTGGGCAAGGGGGTGAACTGGCAGGACCTCATCTTCCGCAAAGCGCTTATCCAGAATTACCAGGTATCTGTCAGCGGCGGCTCGGAAAAGACGCAATTCTCGTTGTCGGGTAATTACTTCAACCAGGATGGGATCATCATTCATTCCAACTTTAAAAGGTATTCATTACGGTTGAGCCTGGACCATCGCATCAGCGATCATTTCCGGGTGGGCACTACCATACTCGGATCCAATTCCATCAACAATAACATTCCCACGGGCGTCAACAGCATCGACGGACCCGTGGTCACGCAGAGCATCGTGGGTGCGGCTCTCGGTGCGCCGCCAACTCTTCAGCCTTATAAGGCGGACGGCACATTGTATCCTTTTTCCGACCAGTTCAATGGCCGCTACCGGGAAGTGACCAATCCGCTGGGCCTGGCGGCGGTGCTCAACCAGAATACCATCCGCAGGACCCTGGCCAATGTGTATGTAGAAGCAAAGATCATCGAAGGCCTGACTTACAGGGCCTCTTTCAATGCGGACCTCTCCGGCACGCTGAATGATTATTACAGCCCCATCTATATTTTGGGAGCGGTGGAACGCAATGCCAATTCCGGCAGCGCGAGCAAGGGGAATGTCAATACCACCGGGTTGCTGCATGAGAGCATCCTCACGTACCTGCGTAATTTTGGCGACCATTCCATCAAGGTGACCCTGGTGGGCGCTACCCAGAAGGGCTTGTACAATGCGAATTCCATCAGTGCCAGCGGGTTCCCGAATGACGCCACCACCAATGAGGCGCTGGGCCTGGCTGTCAACAGGACGGTGAGCAGCAGCCGGAGCAAGGACAGGCTGGACTCTTACCTGGCCCGTGTCAACTATGGGTTCAGGAACCGGTATTTCCTGGACCTGACGGCCCGCCGGGATGGGGCTTCTAAATTCGGGGAGAACAATAAGTATGGATTTTTCCCTGCCGCCTCCGCTGCGTGGAGGATCATCGAAGAATCGTGGATGAAGGGGCAGCAATTGTTCAGCGACCTCAAGCTGCGGGCCAGCTATGGCGTCACGGGGAATGCCGCGGCCATCGATCCTTACCAGTCGCTGGCCCTGGTGGCATCCGGCAGCAATTACCAGTTCAACCATGTGTATACGGTGGGGATCAGTCCTACCGGCATCGCCAATAAGGATCTTAAATGGGAGCGGTCTACGCAGACGGATGTGGGCCTGGATATCGGCCTCTTCAATAACCGGCTTACGCTGGTGGCGGACTATTACCGTAAGCGGACGAACGATCTGCTCTTTATCAAGAACCTGCCACTTTCCAGCGGCTATGCGTCTATCACGGGTAATTTCGCCAGCGTAGAGAACAAAGGATTTGAATTTGCCTTTAATACGCGCATCCTGGAAGGCGCCGTCAAGTGGGACCTCAGCGGTAATATCTCATTTAACCGTAATAAACTGGTGGGCCTTACCGGTAGTCTTCAGGAGTATGTGGTGAACCCGTATGTGGTGCTTCGCGTGGGGCAGCCGCTGGGTGTTTTTAAGACCTATGTATTCGACGGCATCTACCAGACGGGTGAGACGATCCTTCCCGGCTCGGGCAGCCGCACCGGCGGGGTGAAGGTGGCGGACATAAAAAAAGACGGGCAGATCACGGGAGACGACCAGCGCATAACCGGCAACGCCAATCCGAAATATATTTTCGGAGCCTCCACGAATCTATCTTATAAGAATTTTGACCTCAGCGCTTTTATCTCCGGTGTGCAGGGCAACCAGATCTACAATCTCAGCCGCTATACATTCGAGAACGCGCTGGGGCAGCGCAATGTGTTGGCCGGGCTGGCGAACCGGTGGAGCCCCACGAACCCCAGCAATGAATATGCCAGCGGATTCCAGGGAGGGCGGCTGCCCGTCTCGGACCGGTTTGTCGAGAACGGCTCCTTTGTCCGGCTGAAGAATGTCACGCTGGGCTATACGCTGCCGGCTTTCAAAGGCATCAGCCGGCTGCGGGTCTACGTCAGCGGCAATAACCTGGCGACCATCACCAAATATTCCGGCTTCGATCCGGAAGTGAACTCATTTGGCGGCAGCAATACGCAGGTGGGAGTGGATAACCTGGTGTATCCGGTGGCCAGAACGTTTTTGGCTGGGGTGCAGGTGACCTTCTAAGTGTCGGGAGTTCAGAAGAAATTTAATTTATTAAACGGTAAATGACGAAATATGCAGCTTCATAAGATATATATCGCCTCTGTGATGACCGTGTCGTTCCTTGCCTGCAGTAAGCTGAAGGAACAGCCGTATTCATCCATATTCACTTCCAATTTCTATAAGACCGCGTCTGACGCCGAAGCGGCGCTGACAGCGGCTTATTCTCCAATAGCCGACCTGTTCAACACGGCGGCTCCTTCCGCGTCGGATTGGAGTGCGGACCAGACATATCCGCGGCCTGTGGTGGGCCGCAATACGCTGACGCTGTTCAACTACGATCCCAACTATACGACGCAGAAAAGTTTTAGCCGCCTGTTCGAGTCGCCGCAGCAGATCTGGACCAGCTGTTATGCAGGGATCGAAAAAGCCAATTGGGTGATTGAGAAGGTGCCTTCCACCAGCATGGACACCGCCCGTCGTGCGGTGATCATTGCGGAAGCTTATTATCTCCGGGCGTTCTATCATTTTATGCTGACGAAAAATTTCGGGGATGTCGTGGTGAAGACCAGCGCCAGTAGCAGCCAGGACAAGGCTATTGTAGGCAAAAGCCCCCGGGCGGATGTATATAAGCAAATATTTGCGGACCTGGACCTGGCCGTGCCTGCGCTGCCCAACTATTCGACTGGCATCCAGAAAGGGCGACCTTCAAAGGAGGTGGCATTGACACTCTATGCGAAGGCCGCTTTGTATGCTGAGAACTGGGCGCTGGCGCTGGATAAGGCGAAGCAGGTGCTTATTAACAATAAGTATTCGCTGATGACGGATGTGCGGGATGTATACAGTGTCCCGAAAGAGGATGTGGCCAGGCAGGAGAATATGTGGGCTTATGAGTGTGAAAGCGCTACGCCCGGACAGAGCAGCCAGCTGATGAGCCTCTTCGGACCGAGGAACAGCGACGGGCCCGCCTACGGGAATTCCAGCTTTGGCTCTATATTCGCTTACCAGTCATTTTTCGATAGCTTCAATCCCTTGGACAAGCGGCGGCAGCTGCTGGATACCAACTATATCAATAAATCGGGGCAGACGGTGGCACAGAAAGACATTACGCCTATTACGCAAAAGGGTGTATTGGTGAAGAAGTACATGGACCCCAATTCCATCGGCGGCGCCGGGGCGATCAATATCCCTATTTTCAGGCTGCCTGACGTCTACCTCATTGCCGCAGAAGCGGAGGCGCGAGCGAATGGGGCGACGACAGCTGCTTATGGGTATATCAAAGTGGTGAGGGACCGTGCGGGATTGCCGGACCTTACGGCGGGATTGTCCCAGGGAGACTTTGTGGACAGTGTTATCCGGGAACGCAGCTGGGAATTTTTTGCGGAAGGGGACCGGTGGTACGACCTCACACGGACCAATACATTCCTCACGGTGATCCCTGCGGCGGTGAATGATGTTTACCCGACGCGTACGCCGATGGCCAAGCACCGGTATTTTCCCATACCGCAGGATGAAATAAATGCAAACACATCGCTGGAGCAAAATCCGGATTGGAAATAGGGGTTTGAAACAGGGGATTGAAATAGGGGTTTGATATAAATGCTGTATTGTATGAGATATTTTTTGATCGTTTTGATGTTGATGTATGCTGCCGGTGCGTCGGCGCAGGCGGATGATACGGTGGCCATCCCTGCTGTGACGTTGCTGAAGAACATCCGCTATGGTTCCGTGGATCCGAAGCAGAACTTCGATCTTTATGTGCCCAACGATGTGAAGGGGCCGCTGCCCGTGATGATCTGGATCCATGGGGGCGGTTGGCGGCTGGGCGGCAAGAAGAATATGGAGATACCGTACCTCGCGAAGCATGGCTATGCGATCGCCAGCATTGCTTACCGGTTCAGCCAGGATTCCGTTTTCCCGGCGCCCGTGCAGGACTGCAATGCTGCGATCCATTATTTATACCAACATGCCCGGGAACTGGGGGTGGATACCTCCCGGTTTGTGCTGGGGGGCGCGTCCGCGGGCGGGCATCTGGCATCACTGATCGGCATGAGCGCCAATAATCGCAGGCAGGACCTTTATCCCTATCCGTTGAAGGGGCGGGAGCCTCGCTTCAAGGGGGTGATCAATTTTTATGGTCCCGGTGATCTCTATGCATTCCATGGGGACAATGCGGGGTACCAGGTGGATTCTGCCGGGTCTTCGGTCAGCAAGCTGCTGGGCGCTTCGTGCCTGCTGCGGCCGGACCTGGCGAGATGGGCGAGCCCTGCCACGTATGTGGACAAGGGAGATCCGCCAGTGCTGATCCTGCATGGGGACAAGGATCCTATCATTCATTATTACCTTGGCGTGTTGTTCTACCATGTGCTGCTGACGTCGGGCGTGCGGGCGGAGATGATCACGTTGCCTGGCGCAGGGCATGGAGGCCCTGTTTTCTCCGATGCGGAGCGGCAGGAGCAGGTATTGACTTTTTTGAGAAGTGTTGCGCCTTCGGCGAGCAATAAATAAAGTATATGAAAAAGATCCGGATATTATTAAGTGTGTTGGTAGTTTGTTTATGTGAAGTTGGTTTTGGGCAGGGAAGAAGTATTTTACCACTGAATGGGAACTGGACGTTTGCGCTGGACCCTGTGCAGGTGGGGGAGAATGAAGGTTGGTACAGGCCGTCGGTAGTCTCCGATAGGTTCGATGAGGTGACGGTGCCGCATTGCTTTTCCGTGGACAAACGGTATGAGTTCTATACGGGCAAGGCGTGGTATTTAAAAAAGTTCTCTTCCCGTGGTGCAGGAGAGGCGCACATGCGCAGCTGGCTGCATTTCGATGCGGTGTTTTACAGGGCCAGGGTGTGGCTGAATGGCGAGCGGGTGGGGGATCACGAGGGGGGGTATACGCCATTTGAAGTGGAGATGACGGGCAAGCTGAAGCAGGAGAACGTGTTGGCGGTGGAGGTGGACAATTCCTGGGATACGACCACTATACCCGGCGCCAAGACGTCTGTGGCTTATCAGGCGTCCAATGTGGGGCAACAGTATCCCTGGATCAATTACGGGGGGATCACGCGGCCTGTGACGCTCGTTACGCGGCCTGAGGTTTTCATCAGGAGTGTCAAGGTGAGCACGGATCCGGATCTGAAAAAGAGTACGGCGAAGATACGGGTGAGAGCGGTGGTGAGTGGGGTTTCGAGGGTATTGGTTGGAGGAAGGATATATAGGGAGGGGAAAGTTTTGCGGGATTTGAAGGCTGTGCCTGTTGCTTCGGATGGGACGGTGAATTTTGAGACGGTGTTGCCGGCGAAGGATGTGGCGTTGTGGGACCAGGATCATCCGAACCTTTATAAGGCGGAGGTATTCCTGGGGGATGATACGTTGGCTACTGCATTTGGGATACGGAAGCTGGAGGCGCGGGGCAACCAGCTATTGTTGAACGGCGAGCCTATCAAAATGGGCGGTGCGAACAGGCCGTTGGACCATCCTGACTATGGCTCCATGGATCCGGCGGAAGTGTTGGATAAAGACCTCGGATTGATGAAGGGAGGGTGTATGGAAATGTCGCGGATCAATCATTATCCTGTGCCCGAGTACCTGCTGGATTGGGCGGACAGGAACGGCTTACTAATCATCGAAGAGGCCGGCAACTGGCAGATGACGCCTAAGCAGATGTCGGACACGATGATGCGCCGCAAGTGGCAATCGCAGATGAGGGAAATGGTGGAGCGGGATTGGAACCATCCCAGCATCTTCGCGTGGTCGATGGGCAATGAATTTCAATCACAGACGGCGGAGGGAAAAAGCTGGGTGAAGGATATGGGTGCATTTACGCGCGGCATCGACTCTACGCGGCTGATCACATTCGCCAGTATGATGGTGTGGCGGGAGACGGTGAAGACCGCGCAGGATGAGGCATCTGCGTTCGTGGATTTCATCAGTGCGAATATTTATGGCAATTATCTTAAGAACATACAGCATATTCATGAGGTCTATCCTGACAAGGCCGTCTTCCTGAGTGAATTCGGTATCCGGGCCGACCAGGTGAAGGATGAGGGCCAGCGGGTGGCGCATCTGCAAAATGCCATGGCGGCTTTCCGGCAGTGTGATTATGTCATCGGGGCCTGTGTATGGACGTTCCAGGACTACAGGAGTCGTTTTCCGGGATCGAATGTCAATGGTTACCGGCCGTGGGGGCTTGTCGGGCCGCAGCGTGAGGTGCGGGGGATGTATACGGCCTGGCAGGAGGAGTTTGCGCCGGCGGTTGTGGAGAAGGTGGTGGTGGGGGGTGGACCGTCAGGGTCGGGTGGATCGGGGGTTCAGGCAGGTGGATCCACAGGCAAGCTGACGATCCGGGTAACGGCACGAAAGGATTTTCCTTCCTATACATTGCGGGGTTATACGTTGAAATATAATGGCCAGTCCTTGCCGTTGCGAACGCTGCGGCCGGGTGAAAGCCAGGAGCTGGTGGTCGATGCCGGCGGTGAGACAAAGGTTTCGTTGGTAAAGCCTGGCGGCTTTGTCATTCTTACAAAATCATTTTAAATAGCCAGCATTATGATCAGATCATCCGGTGTACCCGAGCGCTCGTTCCCGCATGTCATCCTTGAAGCCGACCTGGTAGTAGTAGGCGGGGGGCTCTCCGGCGTCTGTTGTGCGCTGACAGCGGCACGGAAGGGCGTCCATGTCATCCTGGTCCAGGACCGGCCGGTGCTGGGCGGCAATGCTTCGAGCGAGGTGCGGCTGTGGATCCTGGGCGCCACTTCCCATATGGGCAACAATAACCGCTGGGCCCGGGAGGGCGGCGTCGTCGACGAGATATTGGTGGAGAATACGTATCGAAATCCGGAAGGCAATCCCGTGGTCTTCGACATGGTGTTGCTGGACAAGGTGATGGCGGAACCGAATGTCACGCTGTTGCTGAATACGGCGGTCAACGAAGTGGTCAAGACCGATGAGGGGACGATCGGGACTGTCAAAGCGTATTGCAGCCAGAACCAGACGGCCTATGAGCTAAGGGCGCCGCTGTTCACGGATGCGTCCGGTGATGGAGTGGTGGGATTTCTTGCAGGCGCTGCTTTTCGCATGGGGGCGGAGTCGACGGAGGAGTTCGGGGAGCTGTTTGCGCCTGCGGCGGACTATGGGGAGCTGCTTGGACATTCGCTTTATTTTTATACGAAGGATACGGGCAGGCCTGTCCGTTATGTGCCACCGGCTTTTGCGCTGGACGATATCACGAAGATCCCCCGATTCCGCAGCTTCAATACGGAAGACTATGGGTGCCGCCTCTGGTGGATCGAGTATGGCGGTCGGTTGGATACCGTGCATGACACCGAGACGATCAAATGGGAATTATGGAAGGTGGTATATGGGGTATGGAACTATATCAAGAACTCGGGAAAATTCCCTGAAGCGGAGACCCTTACGCTGGAATGGGTGGGGATGATCCCGGGTAAGCGGGAGAGCCGTCGATTTGAGGGTGACTATATCCTCCGGCAGCAGGACATCGTGGCGCAGCGGCCATTTGAAGATGCCGTCGCCTATGGCGGCTGGTCCATCGACCTGCATCCATCGGATGGGGTCTTCAGCGAAAAGCCGGGTTGTAACCAATGGCACAGTAAGGGGATATATGCTATCCCATACCGGTGTCTTTATAGCCGGAATATCGGCAATCTATTTTTCTCGGGGAGGTTGATCAGCGCATCTCATGTGGCTTTTGGCTCTTCGAGGGTAATGGGCACGGGAGCCTATTTGGGACAGGCTTCCGGCATGGCTGCAGTCCTATGTCACCGGCATGGGGTTTTACCCCGGCAGTTGGGTCAGGGAGCTTTTTTGGCTGAATTACAAAAGGAATTGATGCGATCCGGCCAATATATTCCCGGGATGGTGCTGCGTGATAAGGAGGATCTGACAGGTTCTGCTGCGGTTACTGTTTCTTCGAAGCTGGTGCTGGAGGAGTTGAAGCCGTTTGAATGGCGGGTGTTGGAGCTATCCACTGCGCAGATGCTGCCGTTGGGGGCGGGGGGGTGTCCCTCGTTTCTTTTGTATGTTGAGGCGCTGGAAGATACAGTGCTTGAGGTGGAGCTGAAGGTCAGCGGCAAGGCGGGGAATTTTACACCGGATGTCAGTTTGGCTAAGCGAAGTTTTCGGTTGAGGCCTGGCCGGCAGGAAGTGGTGCTGGATTTTGGCGTAAGCTTTTCAGAGGAGTGTTATGGCTTTGTTTGTCTATATAAGAATCCGCTGGTGAAGGTGGCATTTAGCGCGCAGCGGATCAGCGGAGTATTGTCCGTTTTCAACCTGGTGAACGAGGCTGTCTCGAATTATGGGCGGCAGACGCCGCCGGAGGGGATTGGCATGGAGGAATTCGAGTTCTGGTGTCCGCAAAGGCGACCGGAAGGATTGAATGTGGCGATGAAGATCAGTCCCGGGCTGGATGCATTTGAAGGAAAGAATATTTGCAATGGTATTGCGAGGCCTACGGTGCGACCTAACGCATGGGTGGCAGACCCGAATGATCCTGCGCCGGCGATCCGGCTGACCTGGGAGGCTCCCCGGCGGATCCGCCGGGTCGTGATCAAATTCGATACGGATGCGGATCATCCCATGGAGTCGGTGCTGATGGCGCATCCGGAGACTGTCATGCCGTTTTGTGTCCGTGATTTCCGATTGCTGGACGGGAAGGGCGAGGTCTTGTATGCTGTGACAGGTAATTACCAGACCATTCGGGTCATTGATTTTGCGGAGCCTGTGATGACACAGTCGCTCATGCTTTTTCTGGAGCATCCTTCCCTGGATACTCCTGCTGCGATATTTGAAATCCTTTGTTATGAGTAAGATCTTGTTGATTGTTTTATTATGTGCCGGGGGGATTGTTTCCGGTCAGACTGGTGTGTTGAAGCTGTCCAATGAGCGGGTGAGGATCTTCTGGAAGCATACCGCTAAGGGGTGGGTGATCACGACTGTACAGGGGAAGGTAAAGGGGGCATGGGTGGATGTCGGCAAGCCATCGGGGGAATATACGCTGGTATATTCGAAAGACAAGCCTTCGGATGTACCGCAGGAGACTTTCCATACCTCCACCGGCGCAGGCTGGCCGGATACTGCCTATAAGTACCAGATCAATATCTGGAAACAGGCAACTTCGCCTGTGGCCATGAATACGGCGGGGGAGGCGGTCAGTTTTTATCCTTCGAAGGCGGAGGCTTTTCGAGGCGGGGTTAGGTTCACGTATGAGGGTTCGCGGGCCACTGTGATCACGGAATGGAGGTTGGATAGTGCTTATGCAACGGATGTGCGGGTGAGCCAGACAGTGGTAATACGAACGCCGGGCTATTTTTCTCTTGCGAGCCCTTCGCTGGCGACCGTGGCTCCCAGCGACCTGGCGTGGGCTACCGTTCCTGGTTATTTTCAAGGGTCCCGGCTGCAGCCGGACTTTGTCTCAGCCTATGCGTATGGACAGGGGATCCCGGAGCGGCCTGTCATTTACCGGGAGCGATGTGCCAGTACGCTATCACCTATTATCAGCACGGCGCAAGGGCTTTCACTGTCGGTGATAGCGGACCCCGGAGTGGGGAGAGACCCCTGGGCGAAGGATCATTATACGCACCAGGACTGGCAGGTGGGCCTCTCGCATATGAACCGGCGCGCGCAACTGACACCTACGCTCTGGAGCCCTGTGTTGGGCGAGCCGGCTTCTGCCGGTGAGGCGGGAACTGTATTTCATTGTAGTTATAGATTTAGTATTAGCGAAGGGGATTGGTATGTATCGCTCCATCACAGCATCAACGATATTTATCGATTCGAAGAAGGGCTGGCGTTGCGTCATAATGAGCATTCACTTACGGACCGGATGTTTCGCATGCTGGGCTACCTTGCCGACACGCGAACGGCTCTATGGCATGTGGAGGAGTACAAGGGTATGCAGATCGGTGCGCAGTCGTACCTGGGCGGCGTCGTCGGATCGCAGCGGGACGCGATGAAGAACGCTGATTATGGGGCCATGTGGATGGTGGGAGCGATCACGGGCCTGGGCTGGTTCCGGGACAGCATCCTGCCTTATGCCCGCAACTTCAAACTGGTGCAGCAACAGACGGACACCGGTTTTTTCAGCGGTGCGGCCATCGGGCAATATTACCTGGCTAAGCGGAAGAAGTTTGTGGAAGAGTGGGGAGAGTTCGTGGAGCCTGTCAGCCTGACCTACTACACCCTGCTCGACCTGGGGAATGTGCTGCTATTCACGCCGGAGGATACGCTGCTGCGGGAGCGTCTCCGGCTGGGGGCGGAACTAATGCTGCGATGGCAAAAACCTGACGGGAGCTGGGACGTGGCCTATGACCGGCATAGTCACCAACCCTTATTCACCGACCTGCAGGACCTGCGGCCGACTTTTTACGGGCTGCTGGTGGCTTATAGGATATTACAGGATCGCCGATTTTTGGATGCGGCAGAAAAAGGCGCCCGCTGGTATATTGCGCAAGGCGTCGACCAGGGACATTTTATAGGGGTATGCGGCGATGCCCGTTATGCTCCCGATTTTGCTACTGCGCAGACTGCCCAGTGCCTGCTGGATCTTTACGATCTTACCGGCGTCGAGGCATACAAGCAGGCTGCTATCCGTGCGGCACGGATCTATACAGCCTCTATCTATACGCATCCCATCCCGTCGCGGGACGGGCGATCCGTCAAAGGAGTGCCCAGGGAAAGCTGGGAGATCGCGCAGGCGGGGCTTAGCTTCGAACATGGAGGGATCATCGGCTCCGCCAATGGGGCAGGGCCCATCCAGCTTTGCAGTCATGCCGGACTTTTCATCCGGATGTTCCGGCTGACAGGAGATACGCTTTTCGCGGATATGGCGAGGGCGGCTGCCATCGGCCGGGATGCTTTTGTAGACAGCGCTACCGGAGTGGCCTCCTACTATTGGACTGCCATGAACAAGGGCGCGGGACCTTATCCGCATCATGCCTGGTGGCAGATAGGCTGGATAACGGATTACCTGCTGGCGGAAGCGGAGCTACGGTCCGGCGGAACCATTTCTTTTCCCCGGGGATTTGTGACGCCGAAGGTGGGGCCGCATGAGAGCTGTGGCTTTGCGCCGGGTGTTATCTCCGGCGTATCTGTCAACCTCATCGTCCGGCCGGGGCTGGCGGGCCAGGATAATCCTGACGTAGAGATCATCACGGCTTTGGCGACGAATGGCCGGCGGCTGTATGTCATCGCTTTAAATGACAGGAAAAGTCCGGCGGAGACGCAAGTCCGGCTGGACATCAGTAAATTGTCGGCGGATAAGGCATTCAAAGTGGTCAATCACGCGACGACGTGGCCTGTAAAGCTCGCGGCTTACGGCATCCAGGTCCAGGCAATAGACATAGAATAAACTGTACTGTATGGGAAAATTGGATCTGATAGTCATGGTGGTATTTGGGGTGATGATCTTTGCCATCGGGCTGGTCTTCACCCGGGCGGGCAGCAAGAGCGGGCAGGCATTTTTCGAGGCAGGAGGAGAGACGCCCTGGTGGATCAATGGACTTTCTCTTTTTATCAGCTACTTCTCTGCCGGTACATTCGTGGTATGGGGTTCCATTGCCTACAAACAGGGCCTGGTGGCCAATTCCATCCAGCTGACCATGGCCGTGAGCGGTATCCTGACGGCCCTCTTCATTGCGGGCAAATGGAAGAAGACGGGTGCAAAGACGGCTGCGGAGTTCATCGGGAAGCGATTCAATACGGGGACCCAGCAGTTCTATACGTATCTTATTTTATTGTTGAGTCTTTTCAATACGGGCGCGGTGCTCTATCCCGTCGGGAAGATGGTGAGCGCCGCCACACCACTCTCTTTGAATATGTGCATTGTCATCATTGGCGTCATCATCGTGTTGTATACCGCTGCCGGCGGCCTCTGGGCCGTGCTGGTGACGGATGTGGTGCAGTTTGTCGTGCTGCTGGCGGCCGTGCTCATCGTCGTCCCCGCCGCTTTTAAGGAAGTGGGAGGTGTTGCCGGTTTTGTAGGGAATGCGCCTCCCGATTTCTTTCACTTCTTTTCGCAGGATTATACGTTGGGATTCATGCTGGCATTTGTCATCTACCAGACCGTGTATATCGGCGGCAACTGGAGCTATGTGCAGCGGTATACCAGTGTGGCCAGCGAGCGGAACGCTAAAAAGGTGGCTTATTTATTTGGCGCCCTGTATCTCGTCAGCCCTGTCATCTGGATGCTGCCACCTATGATCTTCCGGGTGATCCACCCCGGACTTACGGGGCTGCAGCCGGAAAATGCCTATATGCTGCTGTGCCAGCGCGTGTTGCCTGCCGGGCTCATCGGGTTGGTATTATCGGGGATGGTATCGGCCACGTCCAGCAAGGCCAATACAACCATCAACCTGGCGGCCACCGTGTTTGCGAAAGATGTTTATTTAAAGTTGTTGCGGCCTGCAGCTTCGGAGAAGGAGCAGATCCTGGTGGGGCGACTTTTCACATTGGTCTTTGGCGTGTGTACGATATTAGTCGCCATGGTGATCCCGCAGGCGGGCGGGATCGTGGAGGTGGTGCTGAGTATTGCGTCTATTGCGGGCAGTGCGCTTTTTGCCCCTGTGATATGGAGTTTGTATTCGCGGCGGCAGACGGCTTTCTCGGTGGTGACCGTCACGGTCGTTGCGCTGAGTATAAATATGTTCTTTAAGTTCATTAGTCCGTGGATGTTGGGATTCAAGCTGAGCAGGACCTGGGAGACGGTGTGGGGGGTGGGGATACCGCTGGTGTTGCTGGGATTTTTCGAGGTGGCGTTGAGAGGGGGAGTGAGGTATAGTGGGTTCGAGGCTGATAAGGTTCTGGCGAGTGATAAGAATTTGGAGGCGCATAAAGAGGCGGACCGGCAGAACAAGTTTGGGGTGGCTGTGATCGGATGGGCCATTGGCTTTACGGGCGCGGGCATCCTGCTGCTGGGTGTCCTTTCTTCCGGCGGGGCGATCGTCTGCTGGGTCGGGGGTGGTATTGCTTTATCGGGACTTTATATATTAAGATTGGCGGGGAGGTATGGGCGGGTGAGATAGGGGTTTTGTTGAATCGACGGGAAAGGATTATTTTGTGGGTACACAAAATCTTCCTGATGAGAAAATTGCTTTCTGGCTTTTGCTGCCTGGTGCTCTGCTGCCAGGGGTTCTCACAAATCTCCTACGCACCGGGAGTAAAGAAATTCATCGATTATGATACTTCGTTGGTTGTGTTTACGCACTGTAAGCTGGCGGATGTGGCAGGCATGAAGTTCCAGGATGATCAGACGGTGATCGTACGCAATGGAATGATTGCTGCGGTGGGCGACAGCAAGAAAGTGGCTGTGCCTCCTGGCGCCGCGGTCATCGATCTTACCGGGAAAACGCTTTTGCCGGGATTTGTCTTATTACACGAGCATATGTATTATTCGGCGTATCCGGAGGACTTCAGCTATCTGCATTGTAAGCAATTGCCTATAACTTTTCCCAGGATGTACCTGGCGTGCGGCGCGACGACGATCCGGACGGCGGGATGCCTTGAGCCGTATTCGGACCTTAATCTCAAAAGGGATATCGACCGGGGAAAGATATTGGGACCTGCCATGGATGTGACGGCACCCTACCTGGAAGGAAAGGGAACTGTTTTCCCGCAGATGCATGAATTGAGCGGGCCCGCCGAGTCGAAGGCGTTTGTGGATTTCTGGGTAAGCCAGGGCGCTACGTCATTCAAGGCCTATAACTACCTGGATAAGGCAACCTTGAAAGCTGCGATCGACGAGGCGCACGTGAAGGGATTGAAGGTGACCGGCCATTTATGCTCCGTCACTTACCGGGAAGCGGCTGAATTAGGGATCGACCAGCTGGAGCATGGTTTTTTTGCCGCCACCGATTTTTTTCCCAATAAGAAGGAGAATGCCTGTCCTGCCGGCTCGGCTCCTTTTACGCCGGTGGATAGTAAGGGGGTGAAGGACCTGACGGCCTTGCTGATCTCTAAGAAGGTGATCCTTACTTCCACGCTGGCGGTGCTGGTCAATCTCAGCACATTGGACACAGTGCTGCGGCCGGAGATATTGGAAGCAATGGCGCCGGATACACGGAGCATGTATTTGAATGTATACAATAAACGAAGAAGCCCGGCATTGAATAAGATGTTGTTAGAGGAAATGAAGATGGAGAAGGCATTTGTAGATGCCGGTGGTTTGCTGACCGTGGGTACCGATCCTACGGGGAACGGGAGTGTGCTGGCGGGTTATGGGTCGCAGCAGTCCATTGAGCTGCTGGTACAGGCGGGGTTCACACCCCTGGAGGCGGTGCGTATAGCTACCTTGAATGGCGCCCGGGCGTTGGGATTGGAGAGCAGGATAGGTTCCATCGAAGTGGGGAAGGCTGCGGACCTGGTGGTCATCAATGGGGATGTGTCGCAGCATATCCAAAATATCAGAAACATCGTCTGGGTATTCAAGAAGGGAGTCGGATTCAATTCGCAGAAGATATTTGCGTCTGTAAAGGGGGAGGTGGGGAAGTATTAAATCAAACGAGGTGCATATGAAAAAAGCAGTTGTTGTAGCCTGTGTTGTCTCCAGTTTCTTCCTGGCTGCGGCTTTCCGTTTTATTACGAGGAGAAGCGCTGATGTGAGACAGGTGATCGCGTGGAAACGGCCATCTTCCCTGAGCTGCAGGGTGGCACCTGAAGGTTTAGCCGAGGCGGTGGATATACCTCCTATGACCGGTTGGGGTCCTCACAGATGGAAGATCACTACTAATTCCGACAGCACGCAGTTCTATTTCAACCAGGGGGTCAATATGTATTATGCCTTCCACACGCTGGAAGCCCGGGCTTCTTTTGCGAAGGCGCTGCGATTTGACAGCACTTGCGCGATGGCTTACTACGGGAAAGCGCTGGCGCTTGGTCCGACGATCAATTTCGGTAATGGATTCCGTGCAGAGGCAGCTGCTTTTGAAGCGATACAAGCTGGGGCGAAATATGTTTTGAAGTGTTCGGAACTGGAGAAAGGGCTAATTCGTGCGATGTCGCAGCGATATAGCGCGGATACGGCTGCCGACCTGAAGCTATTGCAGGAGAATTATGCGTCCGCCATGCGATCGCTGGCGGACGCGTATCCGAAAAATGCGGATGTCGTTGTTCTGTACGCCGATGCGTTGATGCTGGAACATCCATGGGACCTGTATGACGCGGCGCTGCAGTCAAGGCCCTGGACACCGGAGATCCGAAGGATCCTCGGAAAAGCGCTGGCCATCGACTCACTGCACCCGGGAGGGCTTCATTTTATGATCCATACGGTGGAAGGTTCTCTTCATCCTGAAGACGGCGTAAGGAGCGCGGAGCTGCTGGCGAACCTGATGCCGGACGTAGCGCATGTGGTACACATGCCTTCGCATATCTATATCCGGAGCGGTCATTACAGGAAGGGGATCGATGTCAATGACCGGGCGGTGACTGGCTACAATAAATATGTGCAATTATACCAGCCGGTGACGGAAGGGGCGGGGCTGTATCTGCTGCATGCGGTGCATATGCAGATCGCCTGTGCCATGATGGCGGGGAATTTCAAAGAAGCCATCGCCAGCAGTGATACGATACGTACGTTGATAACGGCTGCGGACCTGAAGGCGCCCGGCGGCTTTGGGAACTTTGTGCAATACGTGTATCAGTTCCGGCTGTTCACGTTGATCCGTTTTGGGAAGTGGGAGGAAATATTGAAGGAGCCGGCGGCTGATAGTTCGACTGCGTATGTCTATGTGCTCGATCATTTTGCCAGGGGTATGGCTTTTTGCGGTCTGGGGCGGTTGGCTGAAGCGGGACGGGAGCTGGGGTTGCTGGAAAAGGGATTGCAGTCCGCGGCTTTGAAGGCCTCTTATGATCCTTTCAGCAATGCATATGACGCGGGGCTGGTGGCTAAGGGTATTCTGGCAGGTGTGCTGGCGGAGAAGAAGAAAGAAAATACCTCGGCGCGGGAGGCGCTTCAGGGAGCGGTGGCGGCGGAGGATGCGTTGATCTATGATGAGCCGAGGGATTGGGCGATCCCGGCCAGGCAGTATTTAGGGGATCTGTTGTTGAGGATGGGGAGGATTAAGGAGGCGGAGATAGTTTTTCGTCGCGATCTGGAGATCAACCCTATGAATGGATGGTCGTTGACGGGGATGCAACTGGTGTATAAGGCGATGGGGGATAAGGTTGGGTTAAGGAGGGTGAACGGGGAGTTGGGCAAGGCGTGGGAGATCAGGGATCAGGAGGTGGGGAGGGCGGTGTTTTAGGGGGATATGAATTTGATAATGTACCTTGTTTCTGTAGCTCCACTTAGAGCATATGCCCACCTTTTCGGGGAAATTTTATTTTATGGCATTGAGGGACATCCTTCGGCTCTAGGATAGTTAAATTAATGATTTTCAGATAATTTTATGGCACTGGAGAATTTAGTCTGAAAAGCTACTGCTACCTCTTAGCTTGAGTAATTTAATTACTCGAATATTTTTTATTTTATACTTTCGATGTTTTCCCTATCTTAGTTCCTGTCATTACAAAAAATGCAGGTTTCAATAAGATATATAGCGGATCTAATTAGCGGTATTTATGTGAATACTTCAGCTTCCAAGGGTAAGCTTGTCTATTATTTACAGTTGGGACATTGGAATAAGGAAAGGAAATGGGCCGAATTTGTCAAACCCGAATTGTGCGAAGAAAATAGATTATACAAAAACTATTTGCAGGTTGGAGATATTTTACTTGCAACAAAAGGTATGGATCGCTTTGCTGTGTTATATGACGGACGCTACGCTCCCGCCGTTGCTTCGTCTGTTTTTACCGTATTGCGCGTTAAGGACGTAAAAACTATTTTACCAGCTTATCTTCAATGGTACTTGAATCACCCGGATACCGCAAAAAAACTTTCTGCGGCGTCCAGAGGAACTTCTACGCCACTTATAACACATGAGGTGATTGAACAATTGGAGCTACCTGTGCCTTCATTGGATAAGCAGGGAATTATAATACGAGCACAGAATCTACAAAAACGGGCAACACAACTACGCACGCAGATAAATAAACTCAACGAAATTATATTTCAACATAATCTCTTACAAATAGCTGACAGATAATGACACAAAAATTGATTAGCGCCGATGATATCAACAGGATTGTATGGAAAGCTTGCGACACTTTTCGCGGATTGATCGACCCCAGTCAATACAAGGATTACATACTTACCATGCTATTTCTAAAGTATGTAAGCGATGTCCATGAAGATATTTATCAGCAGTACATGGTTAAATACAAGGGCGATAAAAGCCGCACCGATCGGGCCATGAAGATGGAGCGATTTCTTCTGCCGGCACAGTGCAGTTTCAACTATCTGTACGAACGAAGGGCCGCAGCCAATATCGGTGAACAGATCAACACCGCCTTGAACGATCTGGAAGAAGCTAACCGGGAGAAGCTATTCAGCGAAGACGGTACAGGTATTTTTCGCAATATAGATTTCAATAGCAGCAACCTGGGCGATGTGAAGGACAAAAACACTCGCCTGAGGAACCTGCTCATCGACTTTAGCGAACTGGATCTCAGCCCCTCGCACCTTGAACGCAATGATGTTATCGGAGATGCATATGAATACCTGATCGCTTCTTTTGCCTCGGATGCCGGCAAAAAAGCAGGCGAATTCTATACTCCGGGCATGGTATCTACCTTGTTGGCTAAACTCACGAAAGCGCAACCGGGGGCACGTATCTGTGATCCTACCTGCGGTTCCGCATCCTTGCTTGTCAAAGCGGGACGTGAGGTAGGTTCTGCCAATGTTTCGTTATATGGACAGGAAGCCAACGGCAGTACATGGGCGTTAGCAGTACAGAATATGTTTCTGCATGGCTTTGACAGCGCAGTCATCCGCTGGGGCGATACCATCCGCAACCCTAAACTCAAAGAGGGAGACCATCTAATGAAGTTTGATATAGTGGTTGCAAATCCTCCCTTTTCATTGGATAAGTGGGGGGCAGACGATACGGAAAAAGAAGAAAAAAAGAAGGGTGATAAAAACAATGCTGGTCAACCACAGAGTGGTTACAAAGCAGCTGCCGACCCATACCAACGCTTCTGGCGTGGTGTGCCTCCTAAAAGCAAGGGAGACTGGGCGTTTATCAGTCATATGATCGAAGTCGCTTATGAAGGACATGGTAAAGTAGGGGTGGTAGTGCCGCATGGTGTGCTCTTCCGAGGCAGTAGCGAGGGTAAAATACGCCAGAAAACTATTGAGGACAACCTTCTGGATGCAGTGATCGGCCTACCTGCCAACCTGTTTTTCGGAACAGGCATTCCCGCTGCCATCCTTATTTTCAATAAAGGGAGGCGCAAACGTACTGACGTGCTTTTCATCGACGCAAGCCAGCGATATGAAAGTGGCAAGAACCAGAATCGCCTGCGTGAAAAGGATGTGGAAGAAATTGTGCAAACCTATCAGCGTTTTGCCAAAGGCAAATTGCCTGCCGGTGTAGTAGAAGAAAAATATAGCTATGTAGCTACGCAAGAAGAAATAGCCGGCAACGACTACAACCTTAATATTCCCCGCTATGTGGACACTTTTGAGGAGGAAGCTGAGATTGATATAACCGCAACTCAGAAAGAAATAGAGCAGCTTAAAACGGATCTGCTTGCGGTAGAAAAAGAAATGGCGAAGTATTTAAAGGAATTAGGTCTATAAATGAACTACTTATGAGGCACGAATCAGAAATATTGATTTACCAGTCGCCACAGGGTAATACCAAGGTAGAAGTACGTGTTGAGGGGGAGACGGTATGGCTGTCTCAGGGGCAAATGGCCGAGCTATTTCAAACTACTAAGCAAAACATAAGCTTACATATAAAAAATGTTTTTAATGAAGGAGAGCTCACCGAAGATTCAGTTGTCAAGGAATACTTGACAACTGCCGCAGACGGCAAAGACTATCGTACCCTTTACTATAACCTGGATGTCATTATATCAGTAGGCTACCGGGTCAGATCTCATGTAGGAACTCATTTCCGCATTTGGGCAACACAGCGCCTACGCGAATATATTATCAAAGGCTTTGTGTTGGATGACGAACGGTTAAAACAAGCCCGTGATCCTTATTTCGATGAATTGTTGGACCGGATTCGCGACATCCGAAGTTCAGAAAAGGTATTTTATCGCAAAGTTTGCGATATCTATGCTACCAGTATCGACTATGAGCCCAAGTCAGATATGACCAAGGAATTTTTTGCGACCGTACAGAATAAGTTTCACTGGGCGATACATGGACATACGGCAGCCGAATTGATCCTGCAGCGTGCAGACAGTTCAAAACCTAATATGGGGCTAACCAATTTCCCGGGCGAACAAATAAAAAAAGCGGATGTAAAGGTGGCTAAAAACTACCTCAACGAAGGAGAGCTTAAGCAGCTGAACCTTATTGTATCTCAATACCTGGATTTTGCAGAGTTGCAGGCCATGAACCGGAAGCCGATGTATATGCAGGATTGGAGTACCAAGTTGCATGGTTTTCTGACGCTCAATGACAGAGAAATATTGGACGACGCCGGCACCCGCAGCGCCAAAGACGCTGAAACACATGCCTTACAGCAATTTGAGCAATACAGGAAAGCGCTGGATGCAGGACAGCCGGATGAACTTGACAAGGCTATAAAGCGGTTACATGGTGGTAAAAGTAACAAATAACAGTATGCGATCATTTAGCCAGAGGGGGATGATATGGTCAACGTAAAAAGATATGAAAGAGATAACGATTATTAATATTACCCAAAAGGACTGTGATCGGAAGCAGATTCGCATTCTGGCGCATCAAAAAGAGCTTTTTCCGATGGAGGGACCTGGATATCCGGAGACGTATGAGATAACAGTAGTCTGGGAAGATAAATCTTATAGATGTGCCTACAGGATTGGTTCAAGGGATGGTAAATTGAGAAGTGGTGTGTTACGATTAAAGGATGGGTTAGCGGAAGCGGTGGGCAACGGTGTGAGAAAGACATTAATATTGAATCGGACGGGCAGTAATGAATATCATTTAACATCGACTAAATTATGAGTAAGAAAGGATATAAACAAACGTCTCTTGGATGGATACCGGAGGATTGGGAGGTGAAAAGAATAAGGGACATTGGTAAAATTAGTTCAGGAACTACACCAGCACGGAGCGTTTCAGAGTATCATTCGAATGGCACCATACATTGGGTAAAGACAACAGACTTAAACAATTCAGTTATTATAGAGACTGAAGAAAAAGTTTCAGAAAAAGCTCTTTTAGAGACTTCTCTTCGAATGTATCCCAGAGGAACTGTTCTCGTAGCAATGTACGGAGGGTTTAATCAAATAGGTAGAACCGGATTGCTTGGAATTGAGGCAACAATAAATCAGGCGCTTTCGGCAATAACTGTTGATATTGAAAAAACTGATCGGCAATTTCTTTTGAACTGGCTAAACGCAAACGTTGGATTATGGAAATCTTTTGCGGGGAGTAGTAGAAAAGATCCAAACATAACAAGTAATGATGTAGGAGATTTTCCAGTCATTGATATGCCTCTTTCAGAGCAGCGACAGATAGCCGCCATCCTCTCCACCTGGGACGCAGCCATAGCTAAAGAAAAGCAATTGATTGATGCCCTGCAGACTCGCCACCGCGCATTGATGCAGCAATTGCTAAGCGGGAAAAAAAGGTTGAAGGGGTTTAGAGGGAAATGGAGGGATGTGAGGATGGGGGAATTATTTAAAGAAATAAAGGATACTAATGATGGGAAGGGTCATTCGGTAATGACCATTTCAGCGAGACATGGATTGATTTCTCAGCAGGATAAGTTTGATAGGATAATTGCAGGTGATAGTTTGGAGAAGTATACTCTCTTGAAAAAAGGTGATTTTGCCTACAATAAAGGCAACTCCAAGCTCTATGAAATGGGATGCGTTTATTTGTTAGACGGTGTAGACAGTGCAATTGTACCTTTTGTCTACATCTGCTTTCGCCCAACCAATTTGGTTGAATCATCGTTTTACAAGTACTGGTTTGCTGCACATGGCTTGGATAGGCAGCTAAAAAGAATTATTACGTCAGGAGCCAGAGGTGATGGCCTCTTAAATGTAAATACTGATGACTTTTTTAAGCTTAATGTGCCATTTCTTCAACGAGAAGAACAATCGGCCATAGCTGCTATCCTTAATGCTTCTGAAAAGGAAATCCAAATTCACAGCCGACGTCTCGCTGCTCTTAAGCAACAGAGGAAAGGGCTCATGCAGGTGCTGCTTACGGGAAAGGTGAGGGTGATATGACTGAATCTTAGAAGTGTGTCGAAGGTTGGACAATATTACGTCAGAACACTTGCTGAAATAAACCTATAATCAATGTTCCACCCATCCTTCCGGGAAAATGATGTTTCCCAGCTGCCCGCGCTTCAATTGTTGATGCGTATGGGCTATACCTACCTCAGCCCCGAGGAAGCCCTGGCAGCACGCGACAACAAGACCAGCAATGTGCTGCTCGAGGATATATTACGTACGCAGCTCAAAGCCATTAATAGTATACGGGTAGGTAGCAGTAAGACAACTGTGTTTAGCGACGGCAATATCGAAGCTGGGATTCAGGCGCTCAAGGATCTGCCGTTTCAGGATGGCTACATCAGCGCCAGTCAGCATGCCTATGAACGCCTTACGCTTGGTAAGGCCCTGGAGCAAAGCATTGATGGTGACAAGAAAAGCTTTACGCTGCAATACATCGACTGGCAGCACCCGGAGCGAAATGTATATCATGTTACCGAAGAATTCGAGGTAATGAGAACGGTCAGCCGCGAACATCTTCGCCCTGATATAGTATTGTTCGTGAACGGTATACCATTGGTCGTTGTCGAATGTAAACGGCCGGATATGAAGGATCCGGTAGCCCAGGCTATTTCCCAGCACACCCGCAATCAGACGGAAGACGGCATTCGTCCACTGTATGCCTACAGTCAGTTGCTCCTTGCCTGTGCTACGCTGCAGGCAAAATATGCCACAACCGATACAAAATCGGAATTCTGGTCGATCTGGAAGGAAGAGACGAAATACAAAAATGAACTAGGGGCCCTGCTTAATCAACCTATCACCGCGGAAGAACTAGCCGCATTGAGGGCTACCCGAAGTGCAACAGAAATAGATGCCTGGTCGCAACGCCTTTTCAGCGGAGTAATAGCTAGCATACAGGACATGTATATTTTTAACCTTTGCCGCCCGCTGCGCCTGTTAGCGCTGATCAAAGACTACATTTTGTTTGAAGGGGGGCGATACAAAAAAATAGCCCGCTATCAGCAGTATTTTGCTATTGAAAAGATTGTCAGGCGTATACAAGAAATAAACGAAGGCAGACGCCATGGCGGCGTAATATGGCATACCCAGGGCAGCGGCAAAAGCCTGACCATGGCCATGCTGGCGCGCCGGATTCACCAGGAAGTGCGTAACCCCAAGATTGTGCTGGTGACTGACCGGGTAGACCTTGACACCCAGATCACAGAAACCTTCGGGCAGGCAGAAGTACCCGTACATCGTGCCCGTACGGGGGCCCAACTGGTCGAACTCTTACAGAGTAAAAGCGATGCTGTGGTGACAACTGTCATCAATAAGTTTGAAGCCGCCGTAGAACGACTGGGACGCACACCATTGGCATCGCCCGACATTTTTGTACTTATAGACGAAGGGCACCGTACCCAATACGGTAGCTTTAATGTGAAGATGCAGAAAGTACTGCCGAATGCTTGTTTTTTGGCTTTTACGGGTACGCCGCTCATGAAGCAGGAAAAAAGCACTGCGCAGAAATTTGGTGGAATTATTGATGCTTATACCATCCGCCAGGCAGTCGAAGATGGCGCTATAGTGCCGATTATCTATGAAGGGAGACATGCGGTTCAGGACGTAAACCAGAAAGCGCTGGACCGCGGTTTCGACCATGTTGCCGAAGGCCTGAGTCCTTTTGAAACAGCTGATCTGAAAAGGAAATACAGCCGAGCCAACCTCATTGGCAAAACGGAGCAACGTATCGACGAAATAGCCCGAGACATTAGTGATCACTATACGCACAACTGGGGTCTGGATCGAACTGGCGAGCGCAGCGGCTTCAAAGGCATGGTGGTTACACCGGATAAAGCCACCGCTATTAAATATAAAAGGGCTTTTGACCTTATCGGCAAGGTCAAAAGCGAAGTGATCATTTCGCCACCCGATATGCGCGAAGGCTATGAGGATATCCATGAAAATCCTTCCGACGAAGTGATTACCTTCTGGAAGAAAATGGAGACCAAATACGGAAAGGATTTTGAAGCCAGCGTCATTACCCAGTTCAAAAAAACGGATTATCCAGACCTGCTGATCGTAGTGGATAAGCTCCTTACCGGCTTCGATGAACCACGAGTAGTAGTTATGTATCTCTGCCGCAAGTTGAAAGATCATACCTTGTTGCAAGCCATAGCCCGTGTAAACCGTGTAGCACCCGGAAAAGACTGGGGTTATATCATCGATTATGAAGGCGTGTTGGGCGACCTGGACGCGGCAATGGATATCTATTCCAGCCTGGAGCAGTTTGAGGCGGCCGATCTGGAAGGAGCGGTAACGGACATAAAATCGATAGTGGCACGCCTACCGCAGGTACACTCGGAACTGAATGACATTTTCCACAGCCTGCCTAACAAACAGGATATCGTCAGCTACAGCAACTTGTTGGCAGACAAAGCGATCCGGGAAACATTCTATGACAAATTCAGCGAGTTTGCCCGATGTCTGAAGCTAGCTCTCTCTTCGATTGATTTTGAAAACAATACGGATGAGTACCGGAAAAATCTATATAAAGAGGATCTGAATTTTTTTACCCAACTGCGTAATGCTGTCTGTCAGGCCTATTCCGACAAGGTAGATTTCAGCCGCTATGAAAAACAACTGCAGAAACTGTTGGATCAGCATGTTACTACAGAAGAAGTTATCCGGCTGACGGAACAGGTAAGCATACTGGATGGGGAGGCTTTTGAACGGGAGCTCCAAAAAGTGATTGGAGAGAGGGCCAAGGCGGAAACAATTGCCAGCCGCACGTCCCGTCACATCACCGAACGCATGGATGAGGATCCTGTGTTCTACAAAAAGCTGTCAGAGCTTATACAGCAAACTATCGCCGATCTACGGGCGCAACGCCTTTCGGAAGCAGAAGCCTTGAGAAAACTTAATCAATACCGGGAGCAGGCGATCAATCGCGACGGGGAAGATGTGCCACAGGTATTGAAGGACGCGGCCGAACCTATTGCATTTTACCGATTGGGCATAGCAGAAGGTAAGTTGTCCGAAGGGCAAAGCATAGAATTTGCACAAGCTACCGATCGCATCATCCGGCAATATCTTGTTGTGGACTGGCAGCACAAGTTGGATGTGATCCGGAAAGTAAATTTTTATATTGGAGAATACCTTATTGATGAACTACATTTGTCTATAGAGCAGGCTGAAGCGCTTGCTGATAAATGTATGCATATAGCGAAAGCGAGATACAAAGCATGAAGAAGGAATTACAGTATGGGTCGAAAAGGATATCCTATAACCTCGAATACAGTAAACGGAAAACACTCGGTATTACTGTAACTCCTGATATGGAGGTATTGGTGAAAGCGCCCGAGGGATCGCTACAAGAGTGTATTGAGGAGAAGCTGGAGAAACGTGCTCAATGGATATTGAAACAACAAAGCCACTTTCTTCGCTTTTACCCCAAAATGCCGGAAAAACAATACCGTGGCGGTGAAACGCATTTGTATCTTGGAAGACAATATCGATTACGCGTTGCAACTGCTAAGAAAAATGCAGTACATTTTACGGGCAGAGAGATTCATGTATTTCATACCCCGAGAAACTCCGCAAAATCCGTACTTATCAATTGGTACCGTCATCGGGCAAAGCTAAAATTTGCAGAGATAGCCGAACCCTGGATCCAACGTTTCGAACAATACGGCGTGCAGCCCGAAGGATTGTTCATCCAGGAAATGCGGACTCGCTGGGGCAGCTGTACGACAAATGGCAAGATTATTCTGAATCCGGAACTCATTAAAGCGCCTAAACCCTGTATCGAATATGTTATTATACATGAATTGTGTCACCTGATCCATAGGCACCACACACAAAGGTTTTTTCAATTACAATCGACGATTATTCCGGATTGGGAAAAATGGAAAAACAAATTAGAATCAATGATGATATAGGTGGGGGTGAGCGTGAAATTGTCTTTGATAAAGAGGTAAGCGTTAAAGAAAAGGGGTTATTGGTTGAAATCAGTTGGCTGGCGCGTAAAGCAACCTAATCTTTAGGAAAAACTTGCTTTATGGCCAGGAAATTCTTAACTGCTGCTGCTTTAAGCTTATTGTTCATGGGGGGGTATGGTCAAGATGGCGTCGTGGACGAACATGCTGTTGCGGTCCCTTTTGCGCCTTCCATTTTTTCCAACCCGTTTGCGGAGTGGGCCACTTCTTTCACGCCCGGCAATAAAACAGTCTTTTTTTCGAGGGGTAACAATGCCGGATCCGGCATTTTTTATTCCAATTACGATCATGGAGGCTGGGGCAAACCCCGGCTGGCGTCCTTTTCCAGTAAGTGGAAAGATTTCGATGGTTTTGTCAGTCCTGACGGATCGCGGATTATTTTTTGCAGTAACCGTCCGATGGAAGGTGCGCCGCAGGATCGGGCCAATCCCAGGACCCATCTGTGGTATGTGGAGCATATCCGGGGTGACCGGTGGGGTGTTCCGCATCATATTGAGGGAGGTGTAAATATTGACGGGAGCAGTGATTATGGGCCGTCGGTCAGTGCGAGCGGGACGTTGTATTGGTGTAGCCGTGAGCGTGAGGGGCATAAGGGAATGCAAAGCTTTTATTCCACCTGGCTGGGCGATCATTATGACTATCCGAAGATGGTCAGCATTCCCGGGGTGGAATCTGTACAGGATCCATTTATAGCGCCTGACGAGCAATATATTGTTTTTTTGAGCGGTCATGATCTTTTTATCTCTTTTCGCCAGGGTGATGCGTGGTCTACGGCGGAAAATCTTGGTCCGCGGGTGAACACCGGAGAAGATAATTCTTCTCCTTATGTGTCCCGTGATGGGAAGATGTTGTATTACACTACGCCCCAGCATATATTGATGATCCCAATACAGTTGGACAGGCAATCCATGGCCCTGGCGCCGGAAATATTTGCTCCCGGGATCATCTCCGGTCCTGTGCATGACGCGGCGCCTGCTTTCAGCCCGGATGGCCGTACCGTGTATTTCTTTCGTAGCGGGCCATCATTATCGGGTGTGATCCTGGAGAGTCATCTTTCCAATGGAAAGTGGGGAAAGCCTGTGATCGCATCGTTTTCAGGCCACTGGCAGGATATCGAACCTGCCATGGCGCCGGATGGGTCTTATATGATCTTTGCGTCCAATCGACCTGTGGTTGCCGGTGGGCAGGTGTTGAATGGTAGCTGGAGCGGGCAGCATTTTCCCCGAAGTGGCGGAAACCTCTGGCGTGTGGATCGCAAAGGCGCCGGCTGGAGTGAGCCTCGCAGGTTGCCTGAGATCATCAATAGTGATTCCTCTATATTTTCTCCAGCTATCACGGCCGATGGCAGTCTTTATTTCATGAAGCCGCTGGGAGATACAGGGAAGTTCCACATCTATCGTTCGGCCTGTGTACGTGGGCAATTTGAGGCACCGGTGGCTGTCCCTTTCAGTGCTCCGGATTCTATTGGGGATTTTGACCCCGCGGTTGCGCCCGATGAATCCTTCGTTATTTTTTGTTCCAGACGGCCTCCGGCTGCGCAGACGGAGCTGTTTATTGTTTTTAAAAAGAATGGGACCTGGACTGGTGCGGTCCCGATGGGCGTCAACCGATCCGTGGGCAATACGGAGCCCAGGCTAAGCCCCGATCACCGGCGTGTTTATTTTTCCAATTCGTATACACCTACGCCGGGCTATCCTACTGATGCCGCAGAAAAAAAGCGAGCTTTGGAGAGCAGTGCGTGGGAGACTGGTGCGCAGAATATATGGTCCGTCGCTTTGGATAAGTGGCTCTAGGAGGGGGATTTGATCAAGGGCAGGTAGCGGACCCTCGTGCCAGTCGCGCGATAGACCGCATTGGCGATGGCGGCGGCGGCCGGTCCTTGTGCGGCTTCGCCGGCGCCTACGGGTTTTTCCGTGGGGCGATCGATGACGATGACTTCCGTAGCGGGGGCCTGGGGGAACCGGGATACGCGGTAGGTGTTCCAGTTAAGGCTGGTGATATGTCGCTCGTTAAATTTAACTTCTTCGTATAGGGTCCAACTGGCGGATTGGACCATGCCGCCTTCCGTCTGGTTTTTTATACCATCGGGGTTGATGGCTTCGCCTGCGTCGATGACGGCCCACATTTTATGTACATGAATATTTTTTTTGGCGTCGAGGGATACGCTGGCGGCGACGGCGCAATAGGATTTGGTGTTCTCGTACCTTGAAAAGGCGATGCCGAGGGAAAGCTGCAAGCTACTAGCCTCAAGCTGCAAGCTGGTGGTTGTAAGTTCTTTTAGTTTCAGGAGGACGTCTTTGGCCCGTTGGTCTTCCAGGTGGAGGAGCCTGAATTCGTAGGGATCTTTGCCGGCTTTTTCGGACAGCTCGTCCATGAAGGATTCGATGGCGAAGAGGTTGGCGTAGGCGCCCAGGCTGCGGAGGGAGGATGTTCGCAGGGGGCCGTCGAAGAAATGGGCTTCCACGAGCTGGTTGGGTATGGAATAATAGGGTGTTGCGTTGCGGTAGGCGCCTCCGCTGAAGCCGGAAGGTTTTGCTGTGAAAGGGCTTTCAATATAACGGGCTGGGAGGAGGTTGTCGGCGTTGCCACCGGGGCGGGCGCCGTGTGTGTCGGACCACAGACCATATTTCCAATGGGTGATCTTTCCATCCTTGTCCAGGCTCGCTTCCACGTCCATGACCATGGCGCTGCCATAGGGCTCCCAGGCGTTCTCATCCTCGCGCATCCATTGGACACGGATATGTTTGTTGGGATAGGCCATTGCCAGCAGGGCGGCGTCGGCTGCCACGTCATCGGCGCCATTGTGTCCGTAGCAGCCAGAGCCGGGAACGCCTTTGACATGGATGTTGTCGACGGGGAGGCGCAGCATTTTTGCCAGGGATTCCCGTAAGGGGTATACGCCCTGGCTGTGGGTCCATATATGGAGGATGTTATTCTCATATAGGGCTATGGCGCAGGAGGGGCCAGTGGCGCCGTGCATGATATAGGGTTTGAAATAGCGGGCTTTCAGGCTTGGGGTATAGGTCTGGGTTAGGTTGCCCTTTTTAGTGACCTGCTCGGTTTTTGCAGGCAGGCTCAGGAGGTAATCCGCCAGTTGATGTTCGCTGTCGAGTTTTGGTAAGGGAGGGGTTGCTGACCAGGTAGCATTTTTCCGGAGCAGCTGTTGCGCCTGTATGGCTTGATATTCATTCTCTGCGATGACGGCGAGGAAACTGCCGTTGATCACCGTTTTTATTATGCCGGGGACATTTTCAGCGTGGAGGAGCCTGGCGCCATAAGCGGGCGGGCGGACCACACGGGCGTGTACCATGCCGGGAAAGCGCAGGTCGTGGACGTATATAGGGTCCCCCTTGACAATTTTAGCGGTGTCTTCGCGGGGGATGGGTTTGCCGACGAGTTTGTATGCGTTCTTTGGTTTTAAGGTTATCTGTTGTGCGACTGATCCTGTCAGCTGTCTGCCGTCCAGGATCTCGGCAAAGGTTAAGGGGTTTGCGCCGCTGTTGGTGCTGATCCTTCCCCGGGAGAGCACCAGGTCATTGGGCGGAACTTTTAATTTCTCCGCGGCCAACCTGATGAGCTGTTCCCGGGCGGCGGCGGCGGCGCGGCGGACGGACATGGCGCTGCTCTCTATGGAGTTGCTGCCGGCCGTATAGCCTTCGTTAGGAGTGCGGCCAGTTTCTGCCATGGTCACCTCCACCTGCGACATGTCCATGTCCAACTCTTCTGCAGCCACCTGGGCTACGGCAGTCCGTATGCCTTGTCCCAACTCCAGCTTGCCTGTGAGGACGCGCAATCTACCATCGGCCAGTATTTCCAACCAGGCATCGATGGACGCATTGTCCCCAGGGTTCGACGAGGCGGGCTGGGGCCAGGGCCTTCCACCGAGGCAGAACCCGATGGTAAGGCAACCGGCTGTTTTAAGGAAGTCTCTTCTTGTCCTTTGCATGGCTTACTGAAGTTAAGCCATTTCCTCCATCAACTAATTGCAGAGACTTTTACTTTTGGCCGTCTCCAAAAGCGCTTTGGCCCGTTTAAGCAAATCCTGTGCCCGGATATAGGGAGCGCTGTATTCTTCCGGAAATTTTTCGTTGCTATTTGAGAATCCATCGTATAATAAATCTTTACCTGCGTCGACACAGCGTTCGCAGTCATTGCTGTAGCTTTCAATGTCGGAACAATTAACTTTTTTGCCATCGTTGATATCTTTTTCGATTAATGTGAGTTTTTGATCAATGTCGGGGAAATTCAGGTTTGCTTTTGACTTAAAGGTGCTGAGCCTGCTGTCGTAGTAGCTTTTGGAGCCGTAGTACACCCGCCTGTCGGAGATCATCTTGTATTTATGGGCGGACATGCGTTCGATGCTTTCCTTTATCTGTTCGATGGCTTTTTTATGTTCGTCGTCGCCACCTTTCCAGCATCTGTCTTCCCTGTATTCGCGGGCTTCCCTGCATTTTTTGGCGTTTTCGAGCATTTTGTCGAAGACGTCCACCAGCACCCGGCCATCAGCCGCGAGCGCGGCCTGGTATTCGTCGCTGGATTCGGGCGTCCAGCCTTTGCCGAAGGCTTTGCAGCAGTCGTCTACTTTGCCTGTGAGGTCGTTTAAGGTGGACTGATCGCAGGCGGCGCATTTCTTTTTACCGTCCCTTGTTTCCACGCAGTACAAACCGCTCTCGCAGGGAATGGCACTGCATTCTTCGTTCACTTTTTGCGTTTGGGCGCGGATGGGATTGCCGTGGGCCAAACCGATGAGGGTCATCAACAACACAAGTCTTTGCATAATCTTTTTTTTACAAAGATTGGGCTGTAGACGAGCATTAGCAATACCACTTAGTGGCCACTTTTCCCAGGTGGGAAGAGAGGTTCACCGAATGGAGGGTTTTGGTTTCCGAAGGGGGGCGGGGGCGGTGATGGGGGTGAGGTTTTGATAATTTTTGTATATTTATTTATGCCTTATAGTGAAAAATTAGCCGACCGGATACGAGTGGCCCTTGTGGACGTGCCGAAGGTGGAGGAAAAGGTCATGTTCCGGGGGATCACCTTTATGGTGGATGATAAGATGTGTATCAGTGTTGGGCCCGACAGGATCATGTGCCGGATCGATCCGGCGCTGCATGATCAGTTGCTGGAGGAGAAGCCCTGCCGGGCGATGGTGATGAAGGGCAGGGAGTATAAAGGGTATATTCTTGTGAACGAAGCTGATCTTTCCAGGAAGGCTGAATTGGATTTTTGGATCAGGCTTTGCCTGGATTTTAATAAGCATGCGAAGTCGTCTAAGAAAAAAAAGACTGTTAGAAAGAAGCAGTCCTAATCTGCTTTGAGGCTTTTTACGGGATTTGCCACGGCGGCCCTTAATGCATGGAACATGACGGTGAGCAGCGTGATCAGCAAGACCGAAAGGGCTGACAGCAGGAAGGGGGTAGCGTTCAGGCCAGTGTTGTATGGGAAGATCTTCAGCCATTTGCTCATGAACAGCCAGGCGACCGGGAAAGAAATGAGGCAGGACAGGCCCACGAGGTATACGAAATTTCTTGTCAGCAGGGGAACGATCTGCCTGATGCCGGCGCCCATTACCTTACGAATGCTGATCTCCTTTTGTCTTTGTTCGGTGGTGAATGCAATGAGGCCAAGGAGGCCCAGGCAGGTGATCAGGATGGTGAGGATGGAGAAGGCGGTGAAAATTTTCCCTCGTTTCTGGTCGGCTGCGTATTGCGAATCGAAGTCCTGGTCCAGGAAAGTGTAGGCGAAAGGCAGGTCCGGGAAGTATGTCTTCCAGGATCTTTCGATACTTGTTACCGTGGCGGGGATGTTCCTGCCGTCCAGTTTCAGCTGTATACGATTGCTGTTGTGCGTGTAGTAGAGCACCAGCGGGGTGATGGGATTGTAGAGCGACTTCTGATTAAAGTCTTTTACCACGCCTATTACCACAAAATAGGCCGTTGTGTCGCCGGATTGTCTAAGCCGCTTGCCAATGGGGTTCTCCCAGTTGAAGTATTTTACCAGGCTTTGATTTACGATGACCCTTCTCAGGGTATCGCCCAATCCCGTGAAGTTCCTGCCTTCTTTGATCTGCATGCCCAGGGTGGGAATAAAATGCTCGTCTATGGCATAGTTGTCCACGCCTTTGTCTACGAAGCCATTTTTTGTCTCGATGCTGTGCAGGCTGAAGCTGATCTCATCAGCGCCGGGTGTGGCCTGGGAAGTACTTACGGAGGTTATATTGGGATTTTTTCGGAGGTCGTTCTGGAAGGCTTCTACCTTGGGTCTAATGTCGTTGTTGCTATTGGCCGCCAGCGTGAGGACCTGCTGTTTGTTGAAACCCAGATCCACTGTACGCAGGAAGTGGAGCTGGCTATAGACCACCCAGGTGCAGATGAGCATGATCATGGAGATGGAGAACTGCACTACTACCAGTACTCTGCGGAGGGTGGAATTGCTGGAGCCTTTGGAGAGATTGCCTTTCAGAATGCTGATGGGATTGAAGCCCGAAAGGTAAAAGGCGGGATAGCTGCCGCCCACCAGGCCTACGAAGATGACGACGGCCAGCAGGATCAGGAAGATGCCTGGTTTCAGGATGTCATTAAAAGAAATTTGTTTGCCGGCAAGGGTATTGAAGGTCGACAAGAGCAAGGCGATCAGGCCGATGCTGAGCAGGAGGGCGAAGAGGGCAGTCAGCGTGGATTCCACCAGGAATTGAGTGACCAGTTGGGGTTTCGTCACGCCTGTGACCTTGCGTATGCCGATCTCTTTTGCGCGTCTTGCCGAGCGGGCGGTGGTCAGGTTCATGTAATTGATGCAGGCGATCAGGAGCATGAAGAGGGCTACAGAGGCGAAAATATAGATATAGGAGACATTTCCCAGCTCTTCGGGTTCATAGCCCATGTCCGAGTGCAGGTGGATGGATTTGATTGGTTGAACGCCGTACCTGATGGTGATGTTGAACTGGGCGAAGATGGCAGCCATGTGCTTTTTATACATGGGCAGGAGCTTTTTTTCCAGGGCGGCGGGGTTGGTATTTGGCTTGAGGAGGACATAGGTGAAGATGTTGAAATTACCCCAGTTGTCGGCACCAAAATCCTTGGGCATGGTGCTGAAGGAGATCAGGATATTGAACCTGATATGGGAATTCCTGGGCACGTCCCTGATGACGGCTGTCACCTTATAGATCTCGCCCTTGTCATTTTGCAAGGCCTTGCCAACCACGGACTGGGTCTTGCCAAAATATTTCCTGGCGATGGATTCTGTCAGGACGAGTGACCGTGGGGCCAGGAGGGCTGTATTCGGATCGCCTTCGATGAACTGGTAAGTGAATACCCTGAAAACGTTGCTGTCCGCGACGTATACTTTCTCCTCATAAAACCTTGCATCGCCATTTTTGAACATGGGCTTGCCGGCTGCGATGAAGCGGGTGGCTTCCTCCACTTCCGGAAATTCGTTCTTAAGCGCGGCTGCCAGCGGGACCTGGGTAATGGCCATTTTCAACGTATCCTTTTCAGGTTCCTTGATATAGGAGGTGATGCGATAGAGCCGGTCGGCATTTTTATTATAAGCGTCGTAGCTCAGCTCGTCTTTTATATAAAATATGAGGAAGAGGCTGAAAGTGATGCCGATCGTCAAGCCCAGGATGTTGAGCAGGCTGTACCATTTATCCCTTTTAAAATTACGTATAGCTACGAGGAGGAGGTTTTTGAGCATGACGGTCGGTTTTCGAGAGTTTTTTTTTATTTCCGTAATATACGGAAACGCGGCCGTTGAATACCCGGGGCCGGCCGGAAATAGATGAGCGGCGGCCATTGAGGATGAGATGCGTTTGCGGGGAAAATGGGTATTACGCAAGTTATATTCTCCCTTCATATGATGAAGGCCATCGTGCTTTCACGAAATACAGTGAAAAATAAGTGGGCCTGATCTGTCCATGTTATTTGTTATCAAGGACATGTGTGTTTGGCATTCTGTTAGATTTCCCATAGGAAACTAAAAATCAAAATTATGAAAATCGTAGTCATCGGAGGCACCGGCCTCATCGGAAGCAAAGTAGTCGCGAAACTTCGCGGGTCAGGTCACGAGGTCATTGCCGCCTCTCCGGCGGGGGGCATCAATACCATTACAGGAGAAGGATTGGCTGAGGCATTGAGCAACACGGATATTGTCGTAGACCTGGCCAATTCTCCCTCATTCGAAGACGATGCCGTCCTGCAATTCTTTCAGACGGCCGGCCGCAATTTACTGGCGGCGGAGATCAATGCGGGCGTAAAGCATCACCTGGCACTTTCTATCGTAGGCGTGGACCTTATGCAGGAAAGCGGATACATGCGAGCTAAGAAAGTTCAGGAAGACCTGGTGAGGAAATCCGGCGTTCCTTACACGATCATCCGGAGCACTCAGTTCTTCGAGTTCCTGGCAGGTATCGCAAATCAGGCTATGGAGGGGGATATAGTACATATTTCGGATGTACAATTCCAGCCCATCGCTGCCGAAGATGTGGCTTCCTTCGTATCAGCCGCTGCGCTGAAGGCGCCCATTAATGGTGTAACAGAGATAGCCGGTCCGGAGCGTTTTACCATGCCTGAGCTTGTCACCCGGTATCTGCAAGACATGAGTGATCCGCGCAAGGTGGTGCCCAATAGCAAATCCACCTATTATGGGGCCTCTATTGGCGCTGCTTCATTGGTGCCGGCCGGAAAAGCACAACTAGGAACTATCAACTTTGAAGCATGGATGGCAGGGCAACTGCAACATGCCTAAAGGTTAGTGGTCTGCTGGTTGTTGGAACGAAGATGACGGGTGTCAGTTTGCCGAGGCGGTTGTAACGGGAGTGCACTTTCCACCTGTTCGTGCACCAGGATATCCCTACGCCGGCGTATGATCCTTGCGAAAACCGGTCAACAACACGGCAAGCCGGCAGGCAGCAGACCAATTTTTTCACTATTTAAATCAAGCATCATGCATTTTTTCTTTTTTCATCCCATCAAGCGCAGTGTGGTAGACGAGCCTGTGTTGGTAACCAGCCATGAGCTCCCGCGGAACACCAGCGAAGGGAGCGAATTTCTCGACGACGCCATTCGTATGGAGGACCTGTCGTTGACGCACACAGAAGAAAGCGTTGCTGCCGGAAGCCCGCTGAACTTATTGTAAGGCTGTCGTTTGAAATATTAACCGCTTAAAATTGGGTTTAGGTCCCGGCGGCATTGGCAAACTGCTGAATATCGCTTTTGGTGAATCTTATCAATTCGATGATGCTGGCAGAAGGCCTTAAGAAAGGGGGGACAACCCGGAGCGCCTCATCTTTGCTGGCAAAGTCGTCTATGAACCACGATTTGTGGACCCCGGATTTGCAGCCCCAATGCGCGTTTGCCAGTAAATGCGAGCCGGATTCAACAAACAATTTGATAACCTGCCTGCATTCGAAAGTATTTTCCGAGTGAGGGATCTCAATTAAATAAGTAGGCATTTTTTTAAATTTAGTGTCATTAGAAATCAGGCTGTGTTTATTCCAAACCAGCGGGCTTTGCGGCTTGAACCAAAGTATTCCTTGTCGGCTGCCAGCGCTGCTGATGCGTCATGATGGATCCCAAAAGGCTTGGGACCGGAGAAGAAATCAACGTCCACGCGTCCTATTTCACCCTTCCCGAACTCGATATAACAGGAGCCTGCCCCGGTGTAGGGTGATTGGTTTTCCTTCTTGTTAAACGCTGCGATAATGGAAGCCGCTGCGGTTTTTGCGGCACCTTCTGCAAATACGCCTGCCTTTGGTGTTCCCACGCTCGTAACATCGCCAATGGCATACACATTTGGGAACTTTGTCAACAGATGTGCCCTGTCAACCGGGATCCATCCATTTTCGACCATCCCGCTTTGCAATACGACGTCTGGCGCAACATGTTTTGGGATACCGAGGAACAGATCGAATGGCATTTCGGTCCCATCATCCAAAACGGCCAGTTTTCGTGATCCGTCGATGGACGTCACTTTACGCTGCGGTATGAATTGAATATTCCTTTCCTCAAATGCTTTGATCAAAGCCTTCGATGAGTCGGGGGAAGGGGGGATGGGAGATCCATAGGGTATCACCAGGCTTATGGTACAGGCGTCACGGATCCCTGCGGTACTGAGATAGTCGTGCAACATCAGCGCGGCTTCACTGGGCGCCGGCGGGCATTTGAACGGCGCGCCACATACACCAACGATGGCATGCCCTTTTCTAAAAGAGGGAATCACCTCCCTCAGTTTTTCAGCGCCTTCAAAAGTATAGTATTCGTTGCCGAATTCCACCAGCCCGGGCGTGGCCTGGATGTCGTAATCAGCGCCCAGCGCTACTACCAATACATCGGCTTCATAGACAGTGTTTTGAGTAGTAACGGTCCTGGTGGCCGGCTGAATGGATGTAATCGTTTCTTTCCGGAATTGCACGCCTGGTTTTGAGATGCTGCTGTAAGGAATTTTAACAGCATCCGAAGACTTGCGTCCAAACATTACGTCCAGCTTGGAAAAGCCAAAATAGAAGGAATCATTTTGATCTATCAGCGTAAGATCAAGATCGTCTCCCAGCGTTTCAGAAAGAATGGAGCTTAGCTCCATTCCTCCAAAACCTGCACCTAATACTACAACACGTAATTTCATTGCTGTATTTTACATTGTTAGTTATTACCCTGGCTGAGCGACGAGGCGCAAATACGGTTTGACTGTTTTCCAGCCTTGCGGGTATTTTTCTTTTGCTTCCGCATCCGATACCGCGGGGACGATGATCACATCCTCTCCCTTGTTCCAGTTGACAGGGGTGGCTACCTTGTGTGCTGCCGTAAGCTGCATCGAGTCAAGCACACGGAGGATCTCATTAAAATTGCGCCCGGTGGTCATTGGATACGTAAGGTGCAGTTTGATCTTCTTATCAGGGCCGATCACAAAAACCGAACGAACGGTGTGATTGGTGGCTGCTGTTCTGCCCTCTGAAGTGCCAGCCTCGTCTGCGGGAAGCATATCATACAATTTTGCAATGGAAAGGGTGGGGTCTCCGATCATAGGATAGTTGACTGCATATCCCTGCGTTTCTTCAATATCTTTTTCCCATTTTAAATGGCTCTCCACCGGATCTACGCTCAAGCCAATAACCTTGCAGTTCCTTTGCCTGAACTCAGGTGCAAGCCTGGCCATATATCCAAGCTCGGTGGTGCAAACCGGCGTGAAATCTTTTGGATGGGAGAAAAGAATCGCCCAACCGTCACCTATCCATTCGTGAAAATGAATGACGCCTTGCGTTGTGTCGGCCTGGAAATCCGGTGCGATGTCGCCTAATCTGATACTCATTGTTACTGATTTTGAAGGGTTTATAATAAGAGATGCTTTTTTTTACAGTTTTCGCATTCGAAATGTTTTGGTTTAATGGTTCCAAGGGAGATCAGTTTAATAAAGCGGCCTGTCATGGACCCTTTTTGGGTCATTACGAGGTTGCCTCCACAGTTCGTGCAGCGGATGCCCAGGATGGTCCTTTTAATGATGATCTTATCTAAATCCAATAGTGGCATTGCATGGGCAAATTTGCCCCCGCCATAAAAGTCTGCAAAATAAAAGGGATGAATCCGCCTGGGTGGGGATGAATTACGCCTGGTTTGTGAGGGAAATGATCAGGGCTGAATTTGGTCAGTCCTCTTTTATTCCGAGGGCCTTAAAAAGGTTGTCCCTGAATGATCTACCAATAGGGATCTTAACTCCGGCGACCGAGATCTCCGTGGGGAAAATATCATCAATCAAATTGATATTGACGGAATAGCTGCGATGGACCCGAATGAAACTCTTTTCGCCCATCTGCCCGATAAAATCGTTGAGCGTAGATCTTACCATCACTGTTTTTTGAGATCTTAGATGAAGGGTGACATAATTGGCATCGCTCTCCATGTATAATAGCTCATTGAAGAATATTTTCCTAAAAACATAGCCATCTCTCACAAACATATAGCCCTTGCTGCTATATGAGGCTGCCTGCTCCGTCTTCGTATTCGATAGATTGCCGGTGAAATTGCTGAATGCGATCTCAATCGCCGCAAACAACTCTTCTTTGGTAAAAGGCTTGACAATATAGGCATGGGGCTTTACTTTTTTTGCGCGGTCGATTGTTTCAGCATCGCTGTTGGCTGTCAGGAAAATAAACGGGATCTGGTAAAACTCATTGATCTTTTTGGCCAGATCAATGCCATCTTTCTTTCCCGACAATTGAATGTCGAGCAACAGCAGATCGGGTTTGTCATCGTCCAGCATTTCTATTGCCTCCGTATAGCTTATTGCGGGACCACAATATGAATACCCCAATTCGCCAAGCGTGCTCAGGATAGTACGGGCTATCACCAGCTCATCCTCTACAATTCCTATTTTTAGAACGGACATAAGCGTTAATCCTCGTTTTTGCGCATATTGCGGTTAGTAAAATTTATTGTAAACATGGCGCCATTGTTGTTCTCATATTTCACTTTCCCTCCTATTTGCCTGCTGAGGTCATTGATGAGCTGCATGCCCAGCGTTTTTGCTTTTCTCACATCAAGATCCACCGGTAGTCCGGGGCCGTTGTCGGAATAGGTCAGGTCGTATTTCCCTTCTGTCCGGGTGCGGATCTCAAGGTTTATTTCCCCGGACTTGCCATTATTAAAGGCATATTTAAAGGAGTTGGATAATAGCTCATTCATGATCAATCCGAGTGGAACGGCCGTGTCAATATCCAGGTGCAAGTGAGGTACTTCTATATTCATCACCACCTTATTCTTCATATGAAACACGCTTTCTACCTGCCTGCACAGGTCATTTACAAATCTCCCGAGCTCAATCGTACTGATGTTCTCGAACTGGTAGAGGTTCTGGTGTATCAATGCAATACTTCTTACCCGGCTGCGTCCATCCTGCAATGCATCCCGTGCGGCCTCATCATTCAGGCTTTTGCTCTGCAATTCCAGCAGCCCGGAAATAACCTGTAGATTATTTTTTACCCGGTGATGAATTTCTTTCATCAATACATCCTTCTCAACCAGCAGTTCAGCCTGGGTTGATAGTGATTGTTTTAACTGTGCGGTCCTTTCATTCACCAATTTCTCCAGCTTGTTCTTTTCCGCGGCCAGCTGTTTTGTTCTCCTGTTTATTATCCAGTAAACAGCTGTTGCAAATGCCAAAGTTATTAAAGCGAGGAACCACCATTCAAGATAGAATGGTTTTAGAACTATCAATGGGATGCTCAATACGCTTCTGCTCCATGCACCTTCACGGCTCTGCGCTTTAATATGCAGGGTGAATCTCCCGTATGGCAATCCGCTGATGCGTATGGAGTTTTCACTGATATAATTCCATCTTCCATCTATCCCTTCAATTTGGTATGCGTATCGGGACACTTCATTTTTTGCAAAATCCAGCAATTGAAATTCAAGTGTGAAGAATTGATCGTTAGGCGCCAGTTTAATTTGTGAAGTGTTCAATAGATCGTTTGTCTTATTAACCAGCTCACTGCGGGATCCTATAAATTGGTGGAAAGCAATGATCCGAAATGGTATATTAAATGCATTGGTATCTGTTGTAAAATCTTTTGGATCGAAGGCGTTTACGCCATCCAGGCCGCCAAAGAAAAGCCTGCCATCCTTAGCCCTGAATGATGAAGTCCTGTTGAACTCATTGTGAGAAATGCCATCGCCAGTGGTGTACGTTCTTACGGACAATGTCTTCCTGTTGAAACGGATCAAGCCGTAATCCGAACTGATCCAAAGGTTGTCATAGCCGTCTGGTTCCAGCCTGTACAAAACATCTGAAGGGAAGCCGGAAGTGATATTGAATTGCCGGAAGGAATCTGCTTTCCGGTCCCAGCGATATAAGCCCTCGCCATTGGTAGCGAGCCAGTATATTCCGTCAGCATCGGCGTATGTATCCTGTAAGATCAGCGCATTGATCACCGGCGACCGCTCATAACTTACTGACCAGTGGCCATTGGCGGCGGCTATTTTGTATAACCCGTTTTCGGCAACGGCCCACAAAGTGTCGTCCTTGTTTTTAAAGAAACGATATACAAACCTGGCTTCAGGGATATTTTTATTGGCAGGAGAAAGTGAGTCGATCTTGCGCGTGTTGGAATTGAACAACGAAAACCCGCTGGTCCTTCCCAGCAGCAGCAGGCTGTCATTGAGCGAAAACATTGACCATATTTCGGATCGTTGTCCCGTCGCGAATTTTACGGTCTTGTTTTTTTTATCATCATAATAGAACAAGTCGTTGCCTCCACAATAAAGTTCCGAATGGTGTTTGATGAGCGCATACTTGATCTCTTCATTCGCCGTATATTGCATTTTTCCGTCCTGTTGCATGAAAGTGTGCGTCCATATATTGGCCACTATCCTGCCTGAGTCATCGGCATATATACCACGGACCTGGCTGTTCGGCTGAATATTTTGTTGTTTGCCTGTAAAGTATTGTCTGAAACGGCTTTTTTCTATCTTCAGCTGTAATACGCCATGTGAAGTGCAGAGCCAAAGGTTTCCTAAATTGTCGGGAAAAAGCTGGTAAAGGAATAGATTTTCAAAGGCTTTCATCTCCGACCTGGCAACTATTTTCAAGAAAGCAGATTCATTCCAGAGATAAAGTGCATCCGTGCTTATATAAAATATGCATGAGGCGCCATCTGCCGAGCCCGCGGCCTGGTACCAGTACCTTCCTTTAATGCTGTCTGTATTGAAATTTTGCAGATGGGCTGGAAACTCACTATTGCCCGTATGGGATATCATCCCTACGTTAAAGGTATTACTTTCTGTTTTGGTGTTATAGGCGATCAGGAGATCGTTCTGGCTTGTGAAACCCATTGGCAGCGACCTCAATGCATCCTTTTGAGTAAATGCAATTACGGTGTCAGCTGATATCAAATATTGTGTTGACTGGTTGAACAATTTCAACAGCGCTTTTCCCTTTGCGAACATGCAGAGCGGTCCTGTGCTGCGATAATCAACCAAGGGCAAAGTGTCATACCTGTTCCAGTCTTTAATTTCATAGCGAAGGTGGAATCCGTGTTTAGATGAGTATTTCCAGAGCCTGAAAGGAAAGGCGGTGAGGAAATTAATTTCATCTGTTCCATCATTCGAGATCCAGTAAACGTCCTGCTCTTTGAAGGGCATGTTTGGAAAGGCAGCCGTAAGGGTTTTTACTTCTTGTGTAGCGGCATTCATTACATCCACCTTGCCGATGGTGCTGAGCTGAAAACCCGTACTGCTGTATTCTATAAACAGGCGATCAGCATCGTCTTTTGCCAGCTGCACCACTTTATTATCCTGCAGGTTATTTCGCTGGTGCGTGAAGAGCAGACAATTTTTGCCATCATAGCGGTTCAGCCCATTGCGGGTGCCGAACCACAGGAAGCCTGCAGTATCCTGCAGACCGCAAAATACTTCGTGGGATGCCAGTCCGTCTTCGATGGAAAGAAACCTTTTATTGATGGTGTATCCGGCATTATCATTTGCGGGATTGCTTTGTGCAAAAAGACAAGGGCCGGATATCGCCCAGGCCAGGACGAGTATGCAGCAAACTGAGCGGTTGACGAGCCGGGGATCTGCTTTTATAAATATTGACCAGGGCATTCCGGATTGAAGATAATCACTATTTGTAATAGGCTGTATGCGACAAGTTAATATTTGCTTATTTATTTGATTTATAGTATTTTGAAGGTATATTCAACCTTTGGCCTATGGTGATCTCCCGTACACGATTTTATTGCCTGGTAATACTAGCTATTATTGGTGTCTGTCTTCTATATCAGGGCATATGGCTTTTCAGTCGGGTAGCTAACGGAGAGGTTTTGGGATTTGGGCATGGCGTTGGCAGAAGATATCGATCTGTTCAACATGCTGCGATAGCTTATACGGTCGATCATAAAGTGTATGAGGAAAATTATCTTCGAAATGGCGTCAGCGATACCACCACTACCATGGAGATCCGATATCTTGTTTTCTGGCCGTCTATATCGAGGGAGAATACCTGGGTGGGCAATTGGGGGGGACCGCTCCTTTTCTTTATCATTGCATTCGTCATTACGTCGATCGTTTTTCTCCAGGATGGGGTCATTCCCTTCGCGAGTAGATTTCAGCTGGATAAGAAATATCCTTTTGTGCGTGTGCTGTCCTGATTGCAGAGCCTTCCATCCTAGCCATTTGCCAATTTCCATCTTTTGGCTTGTATGGGATTGAAGGCCTTTTCCTCCTTCGGATTGGGATGGCCTTTTCCTTTCGTGATCAGGCCGCGCAAGCTGATATTTATCAGATCGGTCCAGGCGCCATCGCACACGTCGTAACATTCGTACGCCGGAACTAAACCCTGGTGGGTGAAAAGGAGCTGGGTTTTATCGCCTTTCCTGGAAATTTCAAAGCAAATTTTGGTATCCTTCCATTCATTTTGGATCTTAGTAAAACTGAAGCGGCTGTCTACAACAAGCCATGTCACTTTTTTGCCGGGCGTGAATTCTATAATTTTCATTTTGGCAATATGGATATCCCGGTAATACTGAAGAAATTCGGCATTGAGCTGGTCGGTGATCCCTTCGATGGACTCCGACCACCATCCGCGAACATTGTTGACGGCATCAAATACTTCTCCCGGGGATTGGGTTACCAGCAGCGTAGTCGTGAAACTTTTATCTTGCAGCGTCTGGCTTTCTGTTTTTTTCATCCTGATCGTTTTATGTTATGTAGAAATACCTGCCTTATTCACTAGTAGATAAATTGCTCCAACACAATTTGGCCATTCTTAACTTCGTAGAGCATTATCTGGTCTATCTGGATCCTGCCATGGCCTTCCACCGTGATATCTGTCAATCTTCCTACGGCGAAGTGATTGCCGGCCACCATGGGCTCTGTGGTAAAGAGCCGGTGAACCGCGGTTATACGGCTGACGAAATCTTTTCCTTTTTTGCGAATCGCTTCTCGGCCTTCGGCATAGCCAAAATAGGGGGAGCCTGCTGGTTCAATGCTTCTTGCATTATCTGCAAAAAGCTCGTCCTGGATCTCGAACCATTTTTCCTCCCTGGCAAGTTCGTTGAAACGAGCGGCAATTTCCCGGGTTGTCATTACCTTGTTATTTGTCTGTGTCATTGTTAATTTCTTTATTATGGTTATAATTGTGGGTACCTGTTTTACTTTATCGCTTTAATTCTTTTTCCTTCAAGATTAGGATCGCCTTTGCCTGTGGTGATCAAATTGAACAAACTGTGTTGTATGTACTCCGTCCATGCGGGTGAGCAGGCGTCATAGCATTCCACATCGGGAGTCAGACCTTCGTGTGTGAAGACCAGCTTTGTTTTATTGCCGGCTTCGGTGATATCGAAAATGACTTTCGTGCCTGTCCATTCGTGTTTGTCTTGAATGAAGCTTAAGTGACTGTCCGTAGTTAGCCAAACGACTTTTTTACCCGGAATGACTTCTGTCAGTTTATGTTTGGTGTAATGGACGTCTTTTACCTGGAATGTAAACTCATCGTTGAGATTACTGGTGTTGCCTTCGATGCCTTCCGACCACCAACCACGTACGTTGTTGATCGCGTTGAAAACGTCCAGCGGCGACTGGTCTACCAATATGGTAGTCGTGAAATGCTGCTTTTGCATGATCTTTGTTTTTATTGTTTGTGATGATTTACCATACAAAGATACCATCCCCCGGGAGCCGGTAAAAGTGGCTAAACTGACAACAATGAGGTTGATAATGCCAAATTTGTGTAATTTACAGGGTAACTGGATCATTACTCATCACAGAAGGTGTTTTATGAAAATTGGTATACTGAATTATACTTACGCTGTGCCGACAAGCGTAAGCGGGCCCGCTGATATTTTTGCAGCTTTAATGAGGACCTATCCTGTTGTAAGTGGGAAGGCATTGGATATTGATTTTGAGATTGATCTCATTACAGAGGAAAAGGGCGTTTTCTGGAGAAAGCCTTTTAGTGAAAATACACAGCAGAAGATAACAAAGAAGGATGTTTATGACCTGGTGATCATTCCAGCAATGTTCTCCACGAAAATTGAGGAAGTCCTTCAAAAGGAGGCCAGGATCATTGAGTGGCTGAAGGAGCAATATAAAGGTAATACCGAGCTGGCAAGTATTTGCGTAGGCAGTTTTCTATTGGCTGCCACAGGGCTTTTAAATGGCAAAAAAGCAACTACCAATTGGATGTTTGCCGATTTGTTCCGGAAGAAGTATCCACAGGTGACGGTGGAGGACGATAAAATTATCGTTGATCAGGGCAGTATTTATACCTGCGGCGGCGCTTTTAGCTTTACTACTTTCATGATATACCTGATCGAAAAGTTTTGCGGACATGAGGTAGCCATTACCGCTTCCAAGATCCTGATGATCAATATGCACCAGCAGCCACAAACCAGCTTTTCCATATTTCAGTTTCAAAAAGGCCATGCTGATGATGCGATCGCAGTTGTGCAGCAATATATGGAGAAGAACTACACCAAGACCATCACGGTGAAGGAAATGGCTGGCATCAGCAATATGAGTCCCAGAAATCTGATCCGGCGATTTGAGCAGGCGACCAGTAACACCCCGCTGGAATACCTGCAACGTTTTAGAATTGAGAATGCAAAAAAGATGCTGGAGAATAAAAGTTATGGGATTGAACAGGTGGCTATGAAATGCGGATATGAAGACATGAGCTTTTTCAGAAAGGTATTTAAGCGGCATGTAGGCATGACGCCACGGGAATATAAAGATAAATATGGCCGGGGGTCGCTTAAAATGAAGTGATGAGGGAGCGGGAATGATCTCCAACTAATAATCAGAATTATGGGAAACATATTACCTATGAACAAGGGTAACTGGCAAAAAAAGGCCTTTTCTGTCCTGTGCCTGGTTTTTGTTATGACAACCCGATCGTGGTCACAAACTGGCGTGGCAGAAGGTCTTACGGACTCCGTATCCCTTGTTCAAACGGTGAATAATTTTGTCACCTCGTTCTCCATGTTGGATTGGGATCGTTTTGCCGGTTACTTTGAAGACAGCGCAACCGCCTTCTTTCCCCCTTCGGCCAGGTTTACAGGCAGGGCAAATAATAAAACAGAGATCGAACGTGTTTTTAAGCCTTTTTTTGATAAGGTCAGGAGCGAGAAGGATCATGGGCCCTACCTGACAATCGTCCCCCCAAAGTTTAAAAATACAGCTGTTGGGGACCGTAGCCATCGTAACATTCGTGTTGGAAGACCCGGGTATGTTCGGCAGACGGACGTTAGTCTTTGAAAAAAGGGATCATTCCTGGTTTATCATTCACCTTCATGCATCAGGCATATCCAACAAATGAAAAAATATTGCCATAGCCAAGACTGTTATACACCGTAAATAAATAGTCCTTAGGTTTTGGATCTTCCCGGACTTTTGTATATTTATCCGTGTTTGCAACCCTATTTAAAACCCTGTAACCTTTAACCATGAAAACCCTTATTGCCCTACTTTCCCTTTTATTTATCTGTTCAATCATTACTGTCGGTCAGGGAACTTTCTCTATAGGGAAGGCCGTGCAAGCGGTTGGTAGCGCGAAGAAATCCAGACAAGGAGACGATGCGTTGAACTTTCGGAAGATCAACGAGGCCATGGAGCCTGAATTGGTCATAATAGGGGACGACAGCTTTTATTACAAAAAGATATCCCCGAAAAGTCTGGCGGAAGTGTGCGATTACCCTCCTTACAACGCTCAGCGGAAGGAAGCTTATAAAGCGCTTAGCAGAGACCTGGATCACCTGGATGATTGCATTTCTGGTGTAGCGAATAAGCATAGTCTGTACTATGCAACGAAAGTATCCGATCTCAAAACCACTATTGACAATTTCAAGAGGGATTATCCGCAGTTTGCCATTGGCAGTTATGAAACCATCTATGCCGCTCTGCAACAAAGGCAGGACAACGAAAAAGAGCAAGAGCGACTGGCTGAAATAGAGCGACAGGACAGGGAAGCTGCCTATGAGAAAGCACAGGACAGCCTGAAGACTGTGGCCGAGCAGCAACAAAAGCAGGCCAGCCAGGCATCCCTCAAAGACGATGGGGATGACAGCAAGACGATGATGACGGTGGAAGAGGGGGGACAGGAATATGAGATTGGAACGCGGAAGGAATACCATGAGCAAGCAGGCCTTGCCAGCCAGTCATCTTACCTTTGCCGGTTCATGGGTTTCAAATTCTATTGGGTGCTGAGTATTCCCAAATTCCTGGTGGAGGAGGGGACCTTCGATCTGCAAAATGCCGAATTAGGTGCGAATAACCTAATGGTCATCAATATGATCCCATCTTCGCGCACACAGGCGCTGTATGGGAAGCTACAGGTCAAAGCAAAGGTGGATAAGGACGGACGAGTCACTTCTATGGTTGTTACAGGGAATCCCGTCAGCCTGATCCACCTGTTTCTCTGGTATTGGCCGACTACTCCGAGGCTGGCTAAGGGTTCCAACCTGAAATCGGGTCTTGTTTATAAGAAGCAGGTTTATGATGAGAGTATCACTTTTAATTACACTGCTACGCCCAGTATTGTTATTGCAAAGGTGAAATGAGATCGCTGCAGGGAAGGCTGTTTTCAATAGGGAGCAAAAGGATAGGATTCCTCATTTTGGCTACAAATACCCCCGATTAGGTTAGACGCGACAAACGGCGTCTGTTGACCTTTGTTGTATCACTCATCTAAAATATCGAGTAATGGTACGACAAAATAAAACTAATAAAGTATGGTTTATTACCGGCGCATCCCGGGGTTTTGGACGTGTTTGGGCCGATGCTGCACTTAAACGTGGCGACAAGGTCGCTGCTACGGCCCGCAGGTGGGAAAGCATTGCCCCTCTCAAAGAAAAGTATGGTGAAAATGTCCTCACGATGGAACTGGACGTGACCAGGCCCCATCAGGTGAAGGAGGTCGTGGCAAAGGCCCATGCCCACTTCGGAAGGCTCGATGTCATTGTCAATAATGCCGGCTATTCTCTGGTCGGCACGATAGAGGAGGCCAGTGAGAGCGAAGTCCGGGCGCTGTATGACACGAACATTTTTGGCGCAATTTCTGTCGTTCAAGCGGCCCTACCGTTGCTGCGAAAACAGGGCTGGGGGCATATACTTGGTATATCGAGCGGCCTTGGTCATGTGACGATGCCATTGATCGGCTATTATTGTTCGTCCAAATGGGCATTCGAAGCGATCCACGAGAGCCTTGCCGCAGAGGTTAAGCCTTTTGGTATTAAAGTGACAATCATAGAACCTGGCGCCTATGCGACCGAGTTTGGGAGCCAGTCATCTTTGAAGTTTGCCGGAGAGCTAGGTATCTATGCAGAGCTTAGGACGCACTTTATGGGACGTTTAAGGAACGCGGAAAGAGGCGATCCGAATGCGACGCCAGAGGCCCTCTTTAAGATTGTGGATGCGGAAAACCCGCCGCTGCGTTTGTTCCTCGGCAGCCAGAATTTGCCTTGGGTGCGCGCCGCCTATGCCGAGCGGCTGGCCACCTGGGAAGCATGGGAGTCTGTTTCGAATTCAGCCCAGGGCCAATCAAAGTAAAGAACCTCTGAAATCCTTTGGAGGGGAATACATTACAACCGATTTTTTGGGGTCGGTTGTAATTGTGTTAAATTGTATCGATGAAAAAGAAAGAAAGTATCCCTCAAAAGTTTGCCTCTTTATCCGAGGCACATCGGGCGCTTGGCCTGCCTAAGCCGCTACATCCATTGATAAGTTTAATAGATCATGCAAAAAGCAAAGTCGAAAGTAACAGATTGCCCCAGTCCCATGTGCTGAATTTTTATAAAATATCGTATAGGGAGAAACTTAGCGGGAAGCTAAAATATGGCCAGGATTATTATGATTTTGATGAAGGCGGCTTAATGTTCGCGTCTCCTAACCAGATAGTCGGCGGCAATGGTGAAGTCGGCGCCTGTTCCCGGTATGCTTTGCTGATACATCCGGATCTTTTATGGAATTATCCTTTGGCAAAGAAGATCAAGCAGTATGGTTTTTTCTCTTATTCAGTCAATGAAGCATTGCACCTTTCTGAAACTGAGAAAACGACTATTATTTCAATTTTTAAGCTAATAGAACAGGAGCTAAAAAGCAGGATCGATGATTTTAGCCAGGATGTGATCGTATCCCAAATTGAATTATTGTTGAATTATGCCAATCGTTTTTACAAGCGGCAATTCATCACCCGAAAAGCAATGAGTAGCGATCTGTTGCAAAAGCTGGAAGAAATTTTAGACGAATATTTTACCAACGAAATGTCTTTAAGCCGGGGAATACCGACGGTGCAATATCTTTCGGAACGCCTGAACTATTCTCCCAGTTATTTAAGCGATATGCTGCGTTCGCTTACGGGTCGGAATGCACAGCAGCACATCCACGATAAACTTATAGAGAAAGCTAAGGAAAAATTGTCTGTTACCCGTTTGTCTGTAAGTGAAATTGCATATGAATTAGGGTTTGAACATCCGCAGTCATTCAGTAAGTTATTTAAAACAAAGACGCACCTTTCGCCATTGCAATTCAGGCGATCTTTCAATTAAGAGAAGGGGTCCCATCTTTCACTCCATTCTCAGGGCATCCGTCACATTTAGCCACGCAGCCCGACTGGCCTTCATTCCTACAATCAGCACAGCTATGCCGACTGCAGACAATGGGGCGGCGACCAATATCCACGGTTGCAGCTGCGTACGATAGGCAAATCCTTGTAGCCAGCTATGCGACACCCAGGCGCCTACCGGTAACGCGATGGCAATGGCCAGTCCGATAGCGGGCACATAGTCTTTCAACAGGAGGAGCGCCAGGTCCGCTGCCCGGGCGCCCAGTATCCTCCGGATCCCCAGTTCTTTGGTTCTTTGTTCCGTCGCCGCCGACACAAGGCCAAACATTCCTAAACCGGCGATAATGATCGCAAGACCGGAGAAGAGGGTAAAGAGGCTGCCAGTCCTTTGATCAGCCTCATAAAGGCGATGGAAATCCTCGTCAAGAAACGAATAAATGAAAGGATGTCCATTCGCCACCTCTTCATATCTGCTCCTGATAGCCTTCAGGGTGCCTGTCATATTCAAATGGGACAGCCGAAACGTAACGGCACTGCCATCCCGCCCAAGGCGGAATACCACCGGATCGATGGGATCGCGAAGGGAGCCAGTGTTGAAGTCCTTCACGACACCGATGATCCGGAACCCCGAAGCCGAATCTGTCCCCGTATAGATCTTTTCGCCCAGCGGCCAGGCGTATCCGAGCACCCGGGCGGCGGTCTCGTTGATCAGCGCGCACGCCGAATCGGTAGGCAATTGAGGCGAGAAATTCCTCCCGATGACCAGTTTCATATCCAAAGTTCTCAGATAATCGGCATCGATCTGCCAGTCACCCAGCAGGGCCGTCGAGGTTACCGAAGCGCTCCTATCCTTAAAAAAGCCCCGGTAGACCACTTTTTGGTGAGGTAGAGACCCTGATACGGTGGCGCTAACCACTCCAGGTAAATTTTTCGCCTCATTGGCAAAGGTCCATACCTGGTCGCCCAGCGTACGGGTATCCTTTATCGTGACCACCTGCTGGCGGGTGTAACCCAGGTCATGGCGCCGGATGTAGGATAGCTGGGAGTAGATCACCCCTGTACCGATCATCAGCACCATGGCGACGCTGAATTGGAAAACCAGCAGCACCGTCCGCAGTATCGTAGTGCGGCTCCCCAGCGTCGTATGGCCCCGCAAGATATGCAGGGGGGCGATGCGTGACAGCGCCAGCGCAGGATAGGCGCCGGATACAAGGCCAACCAGGCCTGTCGCCAGCAAGAAGGCCGGGACCATCCATGGGGACAGAAGGATGGAGGCAGTAAAGGACTTGCCGGCCAACTGATCAAAAAAGGGAAGGAGGATCACTACCAGGAAAACCGCCACTCCCATGGCGATCCCGGCCATGCATACGGATTCCACCAGGAACTGTGCGACCAGGCGTCGCCGGCCTGACCCCAGCACTTTTTTCACCCCGATCTCGCGTAGCCGCCGCAGGCTGCGGGCAATCGAAAGATTGACAAAATTAATACAGGCGACCACCAGGATCAGCACCGCCACGACCATTAAAAGGACCACATACTGAATACTCCCGTTGGGTTCAAATTCGTGACCCAGATTGGAATAGAGATGGATCCGGGTCAACGGCATGCAATAATACCGGAAATGATCTCCGTTGCGCCGCAGATCGGCTGCGCTGTTGTGGAGCTGTTCATGTATTTGCGGATCAACATATTTCTCAACGGTCTGCGCCAGCATCCCGTCTATATCGGCCGCCCGAATGCCGGGGCGAACCAGCACGTAAGTGGCGGCAAACAGGTTGATCCATTCCTCCTTCTTTTGCTGGAGCGATCTTATCAGTTGAAAATGGATATGTGATGCCGCGGGCATATCCCGGATCACTCCCGTCACTACATAGACCGCGGTATCCTGGTCGAACCGGAGGGTTTGTCCCACCGCCTCCGTAGTGTTGAAGTACCGTTTCGCAAGTGTTGCTGACAGTACGACAGCGTTCGGCGCTGAAAGGACGGTGCGGGGATCTCCATCCATCATCGGAAGCGTAAAAACGGAGAAAAGCGAAGCATCCGCCAACATGACGCCGGGCTCGGAAAACACCTTGCCTCCGACGTGAACGGCCACGTTCTTTTGTACGGCCCGAATGCGCACCGCATTCGCCACGGAGGGGAAATCCCGGATAAGCGCGGCTGCCATGGCCGGCGGGGTTGCCACATCATTGATGCTGCCGCCATTGATATGGAGATCGGAAGCGATACGGAAAATGCGGTCGGCATTGGCATTGTACCGATCATAAGCGAGTTCGTTCACTACAAAGAGGGTGATAAAGATACAGGCCGTCAGGCCCAGCGCCAGGCCAAAAACAGTCATAGCGGTGAAACCCTTCTCCCGCTTAAGGTGACGCCATGCGGTGCGCAGATGGTTTGCCATAACCAGGTGAAATGCAAAACAGGCGGAATTCCATAAAAAAATATATCGGACGGGTCTTTTAACCGGAGATATGGCAATATCGCCATGGGTATATGGCACTAGTGCCACCCATGGGTCACCATTCGGTTACCTAATTTTGGAAAAAAAAGCAATGAAAAAAGTCATATTCATTACCGGGACGAACAGCGGATTTGGTTGGCTTGCGGCAAACAGTTGCGCGACTGCAGGGCACAAGGTATATGCTGCCATGCGCGATACGAAAGGGCGTAATGCCGATAAAGCAAAGGAATTGGCTCAGCAGGCAAACATTGAAGTAGTAGATGTGGATGTTACCGACGGAAAGTCTGTAACTGATGCTGTCGCTATGATCATCAGGAAAGAAGGCAGCATCGATGTGGTGGTAAATAATGCGGGCGTCTATGCGACCGGAATTGCCGAGACGTTTACAGAAGGGGATCTGGAGAAAGCTATGGATGTGAATGTGAAAGGCCCCTGGAGGATCATCAGAGCGGTATTGCCTCAAATGCGCAGGCAGGGAAAGGGGTTGATCATTAATATTTCAAGTGTCGCAGGCCGTTTCTCATTTCCATTTCAAATGGCGTACAATTGTTCCAAGTTCGCATTGGAAGGATTAACGGAGGGCTTGCACTATGAAGTAAGACCTTTGGGCGTGGATGTAATTATGATACAACCCGGGGCATTTCCCACTGAAATTTTTGGAAAAACAATGACCGGCTCAGATGCTGCCGTAATAGCCGGATATGGAGATCTGGCAAAAGTCCCTGAACAAATTGGAGCAGGTGTCGGGCAAATGTTTGAAGCATTGAAACCCAATCCGCAATTGGTTGCCGACGCAGTGCTGCAGCTCATTAATATGCCCACAGGTGAAAGGCCTTTAAGGACTGTTGTGGATCCCGCAACCGGGAACTATGCGGAAAGTGCCAATAAGCATGTGAAAGAGCAATACGAGCAATTTTTGACTGCATTTGGTATGCAGGGGATGTTGAATTGAAACAAAATAAAAATTACAAAGAAAATGACTACGCCAGATTTTACCACTACCATATTGGTAGACAAAACACCGAAAGAAGCTTTTAATGCCATTACCAATGTCCGCGGGTGGTGGTCGGAGGAAATTGAAGGCAGCACGGATAAGCTCAATGATGAGTTTCTATACCATTTCGAAGACATTCATCGTTGTCAATTGAAATTGATAGAAGTCATCGCTGACGAAAAAGTCGTTTGGCTTGTAATGGACAATTATTTTAAGCCTGGAATTTTCGATGTTCCTTCCCGTCAATTGGGCAGTAACGCCAGGTTCACGGAAGACAAAAGCGAATGGGTTGGTACAAGCATCAGTTTTGAAATCTCCAAAAAGGATAATAAGACGCAAATCCGTTTCACTCACCTGGGTTTAGTTCCCGCGTATGAATGTTTTGATGTCTGTTCGAATGGGTGGACCCACTATATACGGCTGAGTTTGTGGAGCCTGATCACCACGGGTAAGGGCCAGCCGAACAGCACTGGCAAGCCCATGACGACAGATGAAGAACAATTTCATGCTGCCGCAGGCAATATTTCAGATTTGTCGAAGTGAGAACTGTCATATTTGATCACATGCGGAAAATGAAGTCCGCATGCAACAATTGGGAAAGAAAAGCATTCCCTGGCCAGCTCATTTCTCGTTATTTCCCCCGCATCGAGGCGCGCAACGGCCTTTCTCTTGACAGCTATACTGCAATGGTGGTGCTTTTGGAGCTATAACTGGAATGAGTATTACAAGCCTGAGCATAGAGCGTTGGAAGCCGATGCGTTTTCCGGTTTCTATATGGATTTGGCAAAGCAGTATGCATGGAGCCAGATCCAATCTTACTATGCCAATGTTTATTCCAATGGCGATTACTTTTTTAGCGATCCTAGCCACCATGGCACGCCAGATCAGCGGTTTCAAGCGGCCTATTTGCGGGTAACAACTGCCATCATGTGCGGAAGTTATATCCAGGGAATTGACTTCCTAAAGCAAAAGCCTGCAAATAAGCTCGTGAACATAGGTGTAAGTGGACTGGCCTGTGTATCCTCTGCCTTCACTAGTGCAGTTGGAATGAGGTATTTTAATCCAAAGTTTATAACCAACGGTTTATAAGTGATTCACCCTCTGCAATACAGATACTATTGTATTGGCCCCATTGAAGCAGCCTTTGGCAACAAGCATTACAAAGGCTTGCAGGGCAATGCCAGGTAGAAGATGCTGCCTTCTCCAGGCTTGCTTTCCACTGTTAATAAGCCATTATTTAATTTGGCCAGTTCATAACATAACCGTAAGCCCAGGCCTATGCCCTTTTCATCTGCCGTACCAAAAGTGGAAACCATTTGGCCCTGGTTTAATTTTTCCAGTGTTTCCGGTGGTATGCCTATCCCGTTATCTGCCACGCTTATGGTAACTACAGCATTGGAGGTGCTTACCGAAACGGTAATAGTATTACCCGTATTACAAAATTTAATAGCATTGCTCACCAGGTTACGAATGATAACCTGTATCATATTCATGTCGGCCCATACAGTTATTTCCTCAGCTGTCAATTCATGCTTAAGCTTAATGCCTTTTGCCTCAGCCTGTTTAATAAAAATTTGCAAAGCATCGGTTATGACCTGGTGTACAGAAAATATAACGGGCATAACGGAACTGCCCCTAAACTGGCTACTGGCCCAGAACAGCAGGTTATTCACCAAATCTGAAGAATAATTAACGTCCCGGCGAAGTTCTTCCAATATCTTTTCGATATTTTCCTTTTCCTGGTAATTTTCTCCCAGCAATTGCAGTATCACTTTTAGAGAATGTAATGGCACTTTCAGGTCATGGGAAATGATGGAGAACATGTTGTCTTTTTCCTGGTTATTTTTCAACAATAACAGGGCTTGTCGCTCTATTTCTTCATTTTTGGTTTCCAGTATCAGGTTGTTCTTTTGTTTGATTGCTCTACTTCTGATTAGTAACAGAACCAGCAGACTAAGTAACAGGATCAACAGCAAAGCAATGAAAATCTGCAGTTCCTTTTTCTGAACAATACTTTTATTCAGGGCATCCTTTTTTTCCTGGGCAGCATTTAAAAGCGCTTCCTTTTTCTCGAATTCATAGCGTGCCTCCAGTTGTTCTGTTTTCTTACGCATTGTTTCATTAGCAACACTGTCCGAAGCCTGCTTTAATAATTTGAAATACTTCAATGCATAACGAGTATCGCCCAGTGCTTCATAAGTAGCTGCCAGTTCATTAACGGCGTTCAGAATATGGGGTTTACTTTTTACCGCCTGCGCCTTTTGTAAACTTATACTGGCATATTTTAAAGCCATTGGGTAGTTCTTTAACTGAATATATACGTCAGCAACCTCGCTTGCGCATTGGGACTGGCGTGTCATATCATCGGTATTACTAAAATAATCCCAGGCTTGAAGTAACGATGCCAATGCTTCTTTGAACCTGCCTTCAGCCTGGTAAAGCTTTCCAATTTGATCGTTGACTATCACAATGGCATACCTGTCTTTCAGGGCAGTTGCAACCTGTAATGCACGATTAAAACAAGACAACGCCTCTTCGTACTTTTTATCATTGGCCCAAAGCGACCCAATTACAGTTATTGCCATGTACCAGGCAAGGCTGTCTTTCCTGATTTGAAAAATATCGCTTGCCTTTTTTATTATATTCCGGGCGTCCTCATTTCTTCCTATTACATGATAGGCATTATTCCCTATATTGTACATGGCTTTCGCCATTAATAGCGAATCGTTCTCCTTCTCTGCCACGCGAAGTGCATCCTGGTAATACAGTAACATTTTTGAATAGTCGCCCAGTTCAAAATAGGCATTTCCTTTATGCCTTAGACTTATGGACTGGCCCCTGGCATACCCGATTTGGGTTGCAAGTTCCAGGGCTTTGTCGCTGTAGAAAATCAGGCTGTCGACGCTAATCCTGAAATAGGAAAAGGCCAGGCTGTCAAGTAATTCAACATAGGCTGTATCTTTTAAATAGCCAGGGTGCTGTTGCCTGGCAAGTATCTTGCTTCGTAACCGGGAAATGTTGGCAGATTGCGCCCAGCAGGGCTGGTATGGTTGCAGCGCTATCAACAATATACCAATAACAACGACTGTTTTACTCATAAGGGGAGAATGACTGGGGCTAACTTTTAATCATCATCGAACACACGCTCTCGACTAATATAATGAATTTTACAAAGTATAAATAACTATTTTTTAAGCATTACTGCGATTTTATCAGGTCTAGGCTGTCTCCGATCGATTGAAATATATTGCCTGCTTTTTCAACTAGCACCAAATGGAATGAATTCGAAGGTTTAAGTCTGTTGCCTGAGGCAGGAAGATCTAAGTAAGAAAACGATCATTGGCTGACGAACAACCTTCTTTTGATCTCGTAAACCTTTTCCTGCAAGGTTTCCAGGTAGGCATTCAAATGTTTAGTGCTGTTTTTGGCAAGTAAATGGGAACTTCCCTGTGGCAAATCCTTTTAAAGGTAAAAGAGCAAACCGAAACTCTGCCCGAGAAAAGAGGATAAAACCAGGCGAGAGTAAAAACTAAAAAGCCAGCAAACGTGCGTCGTTGCTGGCTTCTTTCTTTATTTTAATCTATGTTAACCAATATCTGCGGAGAGGGAGGGATTCGAACCTAACCTCCAATATGGTTTATTTTCAATGTATTGTGCTCGTGTGGCTGGCGGTGCACCGAATTTTCCACCGAAGTCTTTTGCAACGATTTGAAATAACAGTTACAATTTAGATCAAATAATTAATTGAGCAAAATCAGTCTTATAACCTTTTTGAGCATATTTTAAACCTTTTCATAAAGCCAAACGACATTTGATACCGGAGGTAATTTGAATTTTTTTGCAAATTATCTCATTTTCTAAAATCTGGGTCTAAACTCTCCTGTCGGTAGATATCCAAACTTTTTGACTTTTTCTTTGTGAATGACAAGGGGCAAACTTCCATTGAAAATTGGCCAGTTTACATAAATATCCTGGCGCATTGTAAATTATTTACTGACGGAGTTTCCTTCTACAATATGTACAATTTTTCCGGCAGTTGCAGGTAATGCTATCATTACTTCCAATCGAGGTGGCCGTCTTTCGCCGACATCAGGACAATGGTTGCTAATTTTTGCTTCCCAGTAATCCCGATATAAGTCAATGCGATTTGGACCTGGCTCAAAATCTAACCAGTTCGAATCTAAATTCCAAAACCTGGTTGCATATATTTCGATTATTGGGATTGGGTGTTTTGGCTTCGGTTCAATGGAGTTGGCGAAAACAATAGCTTCTGGGATGGAGTTTGCGGCAAAGATTGATTGTAATCTTGAGGAATACAAATGATATCTGGGTTCACGTTTAATCGTTTCCAAATAGTACTCCCGCAGTTGCGCCGAATTCATTTCCTGGATATTTGCGGATTGTATGATGGGCCAATACACTCTTCCAAAATATGAAAGATTATCCTCACCCAATGCTATTTCTTGCCCTTGCTTCAAGGATGCGTCCCGATCAGCATGATAAAATATTTGTTTGCACATCTTTGTACATTGCTTGGTAAATTAAAAATTATATTCTTTGAGGTCATGGTTCCTCTAAATTAAAATCATAACAGATTAGAATGAGGGAATGATGATATCCTATCGAAAATCTTCCCCCTTATAATTACAGGAAATATCAATGATCCGCATTTGCTTTCATCGCCTTTTCAAGTCTTGAACGCCTCCATTTATAATACCATTCTGGAACAAGCGCGCTATCCTTTCTGCTACAATATATCTTATCTTGGACCTGGCGTAACTCTTGCATCGTTGGATCTTGCTGGCTTAATTTTAATTGCAATACTGTTTTTTTTAAGTCTGAAGATGCTGACAAAGATTTCCTATTTTCCATGATTGTCTTGAGCGTTATGGTAATCACAGGCAAGACAGGAAGTAGGACAGTCGTAAGGTAGGTGCGAACTTTAATATCTGTAATAATTGCAATACCCAGAGAAATTACAAAAACAGATATGCAACAGAGGATATTTGCAGTTTTAAAATGTTCCCTCAGCTTGCCATCATAAAATAAATTCGTCTCCTGGCATAATAAAATACTTCTTTCATTTGACAAACCGTCTAAATTAATATCGTACCAGTTTTCTAATGGCATTTTTGGATCCGGCACCAATTTTTCCGCATTTTGTTCTATTATATGAGCTTCGGGTTTAGTGCCACTATTTGTTCCGTTCCAGGACAGGCCAAATAAATTGCAGTCAAATAATTCCTGCACCTTGGCTGCATTTGTTCTTAAACCTGAGATATAGACATTGAAGAACAAAATATCGGCAAAACAAATTAGCAATGATAGTGAAGCCTTATCGCTTTTAGGACAAGGTTGATTTAGACTTTTAATTCATTCTTCCTTTACAAAGATCGATTGTTTTT
>NZ_JAUOTO010000012.1 GCF_030546645.1 Flavitalea plasmicola | reverse complement strand
AGCAAGCTCAGGGCTCCGCTCATCAACATCTCTGACGCCTCCGGCGTCTTGCCGGTCTTTGAGGTCGTGGGCGGATTCGAACCGCCGTGGAAGGTTTTGCAGACCCGTGCCTTGCCTCTCGGCCACGCGACCCTAGGTAGATTACAAATACGAGGCCATAAAAATACACGTGTTCTATTAGTCTACCAAATTAGTAGACAAATATTTTTCCCGAAACCGTTTTCGCTGTCGCATTTTGGCCGGGAGACGGGTTTTACGACCCGGCTCGCAGGATTGGCAGGGTAGAATGTTTGCAATTGATTAACAAACAAAGGGGCTGGGAATTACCGGGGTGGTTTAAACCTTTCACCTGTTTTGCCGTCTATGGTCTACATAAACTTTGATGTCATGAGGAAGATTCTCCTGATCCTGCCGCTGGCTATACTGCTGGCACTGCATACTTTTGCCCAGACCCAGGTGGAGTTGATCCCCACAGCCGGGTATACTTTTCCAAGCCGCACTGATTTTTACGATACCTATGGCCGCATCAACAGCGGGCTGAACTTTGGGGGCTCGCTTAAATTCAACCTGAACCGGAGCTTCGGGATCGAGCTGCTGTATAATCATATGAACACGCAGTCGGGTCTTTATGAATATGGCTATGGAGGGGACAAGGTGGCGGGCGGTGATCTTCGGCTTGATTATTATATGATTGGAGGCGTTCAGTCTTTCAACATTCCCAATTCGACCGTCCGGCCCTTCATCGGCGCTTTTGTAGGGGCGGCGGTGCTCTCGCCCGGGACGAGTCCTGAGAACAATTACGCCAACGATACGAAATTTGCCATGGGTGTGCAGCTGGGGACGAATATTTATGTTTCGCCCCGGGTGGGGCTGCAATTGAAGGCGCAGGTGCTGTCTCCCGTAGATGGGGCCGGCGGCGGCTTTTATTTCAGCAATTATGGTGCAGGCACCACCATCGATGGTTATTCCAGCATTTACCAGTTTAGCCTGAATGCGGGCCTGATCATAGGACTTGGGCAAGTCCTTCCTGAGCAGGTGTACCGCAGGAGCTATAGACCCCGTGCCCGTCCAAGGCCCTATCGTTACTACTATTAGTTCAGAGGTTTGTTGATCCGTATGCCATTAAGGGCCAGCGATTTATGCTGGCCTTTTTCTATTTGGCGACCGCGGGCCTGCAAAAAACTAACGATTGTTAGTACCTATGAATTATTTTATTTAACTTGCAGGTAGCAATAATACCTGCCGAGGTATTGCGTTCTAATGATAATGATTGTTTGCCAAAGTGTTACCAGGCAATAGCCATCCGGTTGTTGCCTGGTTCTTTCTAGGACGGACCGTAGGTTCGTCGTCTGTAACCGAGCATAGCGAAGGTTACGAACGAGGAGGAATGAGGAACGCAGTTCCGACGAAGTTCTCCGACATTAAATATTCAGCCCAATTGGACTAAATTTCCGAAAGGACAATTGGGCTCAATAAGAAACAGTCCCCTGAAAAATAAAGCATCGTACATGGAATTTTCAACCGAAGAGATCACCCAGCAGGTGGCGCATACCGCCAGGGATTTTGCCGCACAATATATCAAGCCACACATGATGGAATGGGATGAAACCCAGGAGTTTCCCCGTGCGCTTTTCACAAAGCTGGGGGAGCTGGGCATGATGGGGGTATTGGTGCCCGAGGCATATGGCGGCTCGGGCCTTTCCTATATAGAATATGTCACCATTATACAGGAGATCGCGAAGGTATGCGGGTCCATCGGACTGAGCCTGGCTGCGCACAATTCTCTCTGTACCGGTCATATCCTCGCATTCGCCAATGAAGAGCAGAAGCAGCAATATCTCCCGGGGCTGGCATCCGGAAAGTTGCTGGGCGCCTGGGGCCTGACGGAGGCCAATACGGGCAGTGACGCAGGCAATATGCGTTGTACAGCCGTGAAAGACGGAGATGATTGGGTGATCAATGGCACCAAGAACTGGATTACACATGGGCGCAGCGGTGATGTGATCGTAGTAGTGGCCCGGACGGGTGAACCCCGGACGAAGGACAACGCCACGGCTTTTGTGCTGGAAAGAAGCACGAAGGGGTTCAGCGGCGGGAAGAAAGAAAATAAGCTGGGCATGCGCGCCAGCGAGACGGCGGAGATGATCTTCGACAATTGCCGAGTATCCGATGCCAGCAGGCTGGGGAAGGTAGGCGAAGGCTTCAAGCAGGCCCTGAAAGTATTGGATGGCGGTCGTATCTCCATCGCTGCATTGTCGCTTGGCATCGCCAAAGGCGCGTTGAATGCCGCACTGCAATACTCCAAAGAAAGACATCAATTCGATCAGCCCATCTCTAATTTCCAGGGCATTTCCTTTAAACTGGCCGATATGGCCACCGAGATCGCCGCCGCCGAGCTATTGACGCTGCAGGCTGCCTACCGGAAGAACAAACATCTCCCCATGACCAAGGAAGCTGCCATGGCGAAGTATTTTGCCAGCGAAGTCGCTGTCCGTGCTTCAACGGAAGCAGTGCAGATCTTTGGCGGCTATGGCTATACCAAGGACTTTCCGGTGGAAAAATTCTATCGGGACAGTAAGCTTTGTACGATCGGGGAGGGTACTTCCGAGATCCAGAAGCTCGTTATTGCCAGGGAAGTGCTGAAGTAGCTCAGGGCATGAAGTCGTCTTCCGGCTTCGTATTGTATTTATCGAAAAGCTTGTCGATGGCGCCGGCGAAAATCGGAAATTTTTCCTTGGAGAAATCTTTGATCACTTCAATAGCCTTGTAAGCTTGTTCTTCGGTGAGCCCGATGGCTTTCATCTTGTCGATCAATTCCTGCATATGATATAAAAGCGAGGACCTGCCATCGGGCAGGTCCTCGGTTATTTTAGGCAACTTTTAGTAAATTCATCTTGCTCTTGTCAAACTTCTTCCGGGCGTATTCCAGGTCGAGATGGAACTTGGTTTCCTTGGCGGAAGGCAGCTCGAACATGGCGTCGGTGAGAATGCTTTCACAGATGCTGCGCAGTCCCCTGGCCCCCAGCTTGAATTCGATGGCTTTATCCACCATGAAGTCCAGCACGTCCAGGTCGAAGGACAGCTGGATCCCTTCCAGGTCAAACAGCTTCTTGTACTGACGGATGAGGGAGTTCTTAGGTTCCGTGAGAATGGAGCGCAGCGTGGTCTTGTCCAGCGGATCCAGGTGAGTGACCACGGGCAGACGGCCCAGCAGCTCGGGTATCAGGCCAAAGGATTTCAGGTCGGGTGCGTTGACGTACTGCAGCAGGTTTTTCTTAGCCTGCTCCTGCTGTTCCTTGTTGACGTTGAAACCAATGGCATTTGTATTGATCCTCCTTGCGATGATCTTGTCTACGCCGTCGAAGGCGCCGCCGCAGATGAAGAGGATATTCTGGGTGTTGATCTTGATGAGCTTCTGTTCCGGGTGTTTTCTTCCGCCCTGGGGAGGTACGAGCACATCGGTGCCTTCCAGCAGCTTCAGCAGGCCCTGCTGTACGCCTTCTCCGCTGACATCCCGGGTGATGGAAGGGTTATCTCCCTTGCGGGCGATCTTGTCGATCTCGTCGATGTAAACGATGCCTCTTTCGGCAGCTGTTACATCATAGTTGCACACCTGCAGCAGCCGGGTGAGTATGCTTTCCACGTCTTCGCCTACATAACCTGCTTCGGTGAATACCGTTGCATCCACGATGGCGAAAGGCACGTTCAGCAGCTTGGCAATGGTCTTGGCCAGCAGCGTTTTGCCCGTGCCGGTCTCCCCCACCATGATGATATTGCTTTTCTCGATCTCGACCTCGTTCTCCACTACTTTCTGCTGTAAGCGCTTGTAGTGATTATATACGGCAACCGACAATACCTTTTTGGCATCGTCCTGGCCGATGACATATTCATCAAGGATGCGCTTGATCTCGATAGGCTTCTTGACAGTGAGCTTGAAGGTGCCGCCTCCCGGAGTATCCTCCCGGATCATCAGCTCCTGTTGAATGATCTCCTGCGCATGCTCCACACAATTCTCACAAATGTGTCCTTCCTGGCCTGCGATGAGGATCTTTACTTCGTCCCGGTTGCGTCCACAAAAGGAACAATGTAAGGTGTTTTTTGCCATTTCTCTATTTATTCAGATTGATTACAAAGGTACCCAACTTATTGGATTATGCCAGCATGTGGGAAAAAAGACCGCCCCTGCTAAAGAGAGGGCGGTCTTTTTAATAACTGGTTATTAACTAGTTGCTTATGCTAAATTTTATCAATAACCTGGTCTACAATGCCATATTCGATGGCTTCTTTGGCATCCATCCAGTAATCCCTGTCAAAATCCTTTAGCACCTGCTCTATCTTTTTCCCGCAATTTTCTGCCAGGATGCGGGCGCTGATCTCTTTCACGCGTTTGGTTTGTTTGGCCGTGATCTCAAGATCGATGCTTACGCCCTGCATGTATCCCCCCAGGCTGGGCTGGTGGATCATGATCTCGGAGTGCGGATAGACGAACCTGCGGCCTTTTACGCCGCCACTGAGCAGGATAGAGCCCATGGAAGCGGCCAGGCCCATACAAATCGTGCTGACGGGGCTCTTCAATAGCTTCATGGTATCATAGATCACCATTCCGGAAGTGACCACGCCGCCGGGGCTGTTGATAAAAAATTTGATCTCTTCACCGGGCTTGTCGGCATCCAGCAGGCGCAGCTTTGTCACTACTTCCCGGGCGCTTTTGTCATCCACGGCTCCCCATAGTTCCACTGTCCTGTTCGCGAAGAAATATTTCTCCATTTTCTTTGCCAGCATCCCGAGCTCGGGACCTTTTTCCTCTTTGGGCTCCTTCTCATCGGGCTCGTCGTCCATGCGGGTCGTTCTCAGCAGATGATATTGTGAATAATTCATTATGATGTAGATTTAAAAGTTGAGATAATTGGATGGTCTAGTCTTTCTTTTCCTTGCGGGGGTTGAGCAGGAGCACTTCGTCTACCAGGCCATACTCCTTGGCTTCGATGGCTGTGAGCCAGTAGTCGCGATCGCTGTCCTTTTCCACCTGTTTTGCCGTCTTGCCTGTGTGGTAGGCGGTGATCTCGTATAGTTCCTTTCTCAGCTTCTTGATCTCGTTGACCGTGATCTCGATGTCCGAAGCCTGTCCGCCGATGGCGCCGCTGGGCTGGTGCATCATGACACGGCTGTGTTTGAGGGCTGTACGTTTGCCTTTTGTTCCGGCGCACATCAGTACCTGGCCCATGGAAGCTGCCATGCCGATGCAGATGGTAGCTACGTCGGGGGTGACATATTGCATGGTGTCATAAACGCCCAGTCCGGAGTATACGCTGCCGCCGGGGCAATTAATATACATCTGGATATCGCGATGGCGGTCCGTGCTGTCCAGGAAAAGCAATTGAGCAGTGACGATATTGGCCACTTCGTCGTTGATGGGATATCCCAGGAAAATGATGCGGTCCATCATTAACCGGCTGTATACGTCCATGACGGCGACGTTCATCGGGCGCTCTTCAATAATGTTCGGGGTAAGGTTGGTGACAACGTGTTTGTTATAGTCGTTCAATGTATTACTGGAAATTCCGTGATGTTTTACAGCATACTTCTCGAATTCATTTACTGGATTCATAGTTATTTTTTTCAATGATTTAATGCCAATGCTTGCGTAAGGACGTTTAAGTTCCTTTCAAATCTCCGTCCAAACTTTCAAACTGCCAAAAAACTGACAGACTAGCAGTTGAGCCCTAATCAGGGGGCACAAAATAGCCCATTCTGTCGAAAAAAATGTCGTTCAGGCCAAAAAGATGGGGTTGGCCGGCAGTGCTGGCCCGGCTAAGGGGAGCAGGTAACTGCCGACCTAATGCAAAAACCCGGGTCAGCTGACCCGGGTTTTGCCGTTTATGTTGGGACGGTTGCCGTCCTGTCTGCTAGTGATGATGGTGCTGGTGCTCTTCCTGCATGTGCTGGAACTCTTCCCGGCTGATGACCTTTTCGGTCGGATGGATCTGTGTAGCAGCCCATCCGAAGACCTTGTCGGTCTGGATACGATGGACCGTGTCTTCCACGAACTTCCGGTCCTGCATCATACGGTTGACATAATCGGCGATCCAGGGCTGCTCTTCGGCGCCTGCCTGCATGCCCATATAACCAAACAGCTGTTGTTTTGCAAATTCACGGATATCGTCGGGGCCCACTTCGATGTTATTCTCCCGGACGACTTTGTCGACGATGAGGGTCCATTTCAGCTGATTGACAAAAGACGGAAATTCCTCTTCCACCTCGGCCTGGGACTTGGGCTTTTCGCCGCCTGTCTGCATCCAGCGCTTGAGGAAGGCTTCCGGAAATTCAATTTTTGTATTGTCCAGCAGGACATGGTAGAGGGTATGCTGCAGCTGGTTGAAGGATTGGCTGTCCCAGTGGGCCTGGATCTCGTCGCGGACACTATTCCTATATTCCTCTTCCGTCTTTATATCCTTGCCGGGAGCAGCCGCCTTGAAGAATTCTTCGTTGAGATCAGCCTTTTCCACCAGTCCTACCTTGGTGATCGTCACCCGGAAATATTTCTCCGCGGCAGCCGGGTCTTCCTTGGGAAGGCCCAGGTCGTTCAGCACCCATTCCCGTTCCTTTTCGTCCAGGGCGGTGGAGAGCTGCAGGACGAGGGAATCATCCTTTTTCAACCCGATCCATTTGGGGCGGGTGGCTTCGTTGAAATATTTCACCAGTAAGGAATTGTCCTTGCTGATGCCGCCTTCAATGGGCTGGCCATCCGCGTCTGTTTCGGTGAATTGCAGGTTGAGGGCGTTCTCGTCGCCAGCTACGGTTTCGGGCTCCGTCATTTTGCCATTACGGGTGCGCTGTCTTTCCACTTCTTCGTCGATCATAGCGGGAGTGACCTCCACTTTATGGCGGGTGAGGCTGGCCGTACCCAGGTCTGCCAGGCTGAAGGCAGGCTTCAGGCCCACTTCGAAGGCGAAAGCGTAGTCATCAGGCTTGGCCATGTCTATCTGGCGGGCGTCATTTTCCGGTAGGGGCAATGGCTGAGCGAAGATCTCCAGCTTCTCATTGGTCATATAGGTCGTCAGCTCCTTTTCCACCGTCTTCAATACCTCGTCGGTAAAGACGGAACTGCCATACATTTTCTTGATAAGGCCGGAAGGCACCATTCCCTTACGAAATCCGGGAATATTGGCCTGCTTGCCATAGTTCTTCAAGGCCTTTTCGAAAGACGGCAGGTAGTCGCCTTTCGCTACGTTGACGGTGATCTTATCCGTCAGGAGACCTATATTCTCCCTGGTTACTGTAGCCATAATATTATATTATTAATTTAAATCGGGGGGCAAAGGTACGGCATTTTGGTGGATTTTCCGTCAGATCAACCCTAACTCGGCGGCCATCCGGATCAGGGCGGGGGCGTTGCCCACCCCTAATTTTTGCATGAGATTGCGCCGGTGGGTTTCCACGGTAAAAGGGCTGAGGAACAGCTGGGCGGCTATTTCGGCGCTGGTATTGCCGGCTGCTATCATTTTCAGGATCTCTTTCTCCCTGCGGGTGAGGCGGGGGATGCCAGCCGCCGGCTCCCTGTCCGGCAGGCGGGCCAGGATGGCCTGTACATCCTGGCTGAGGACGAGCTTTCCCGCCAGGGCATCGCGGATGCACTGGGCGAGCTCTGCCCCGGAAGCATTTTTCAGCAGGTAGCCCGCCGCCCCCTCCTGTAAAAGCCGGGTAATGATGCCTCGTTCGCTGTGGTTGCTGATGATGATGATCCTCGTGGCGGGGTGCCGCTTTGCAATGACGGCGCACAGCTCCATCCCGTTGGCGTCGGGCAGATTGATATCCAGCAGAAGGATATCCACGGGATGCCGCGCCAGGAAGGCAAGCCCTTCTGCTCCATGGGTAAAGCATCCTGCTATGTTCAGTCCCTCTATATTTCGCAGCAGGGAGGTAAAGCCTTCCAGCACCACGGGGTGGTCATCGATGATGACGACGGATATTGTTTTATTCATGTACATGGACCTCTATGTTTATGGTTGTTCCCTCGCCGGGCTGGGAGTGGATCTCCATCTTCCCTTTCAGAAAATTCACCCTGTTGCGTATATTGGAAAGGCCGATCCCGTTGCCTTCAGCAGCTGCCGGCTGAAATCCCCTGCCATCGTCTTCCGCGGAGATAAAGAATATGTTCTCGTTCTGGCTGCATTGCACCAGGATATTCGCGGCCCCGGCATGGCGGATCGAGTTGGTAAGCAGCTCCTGGATGATGCGATAAATGGCTGCCTGCTCGGGGGCGGAGATGTTCCTGCTGATGCCATAACCCTGGAATTCCACCTGTAAGGAAGCAGTGCTCATGGAAGCGCACAGCTCCTTCAGCGCCGGCTCCAAACCAAACTGTAACAAGGTTTCCGGCATCATATCCCGGGCGATGCGACGCAGCTCGTGGACGGATTGATCCAGCTGGGAGATGACTCTATAGAGCTCCATATCGGATTTGTTTGTTTCTTCTTTTTCGGCAAATGCCGACAGCTGCATCTTTACGCCGGCCAGCATACCGCCCAGCCCATCGTGCAGATCGCGCGCAAGGCGATTCCGTTCCTGCTCCTGGCCTTTCAGGATGGCGTTGAATACGGTCAGCTGCTGCTCCTGCTCAAGCTCCTTCAGCTGCCGCCGGTGCTCCTCCTCCTGCTGCCGTACCAGTCTTCGCTTATTACGGTACAACAGGTACATCGATAACGACAACAACAAAAGGATGAGGATGCCGCTGAGCAGGAGATAGTTCATCAACCTGTGGTGCTGCAGCCCGAGCTGCTGCTGCCGGGTCTGGCTTTGCAGCGTAACGATCTCCTTTTCCTTTTTTTCCGACGCGAATTTCGCCTCCAGCGCACTGATCTTTACCTTGGTACTGTCCTCATTCAGACTATCGGACAGCTGGCTATACTCCGACAGCCAGCGATAGGCTGCCTGCGGATGGCCGGTCTTTTCTTCCATGGTGGCGAGGTTCTTCAGCATCGAGAGCTTATTAGCCGTGAGGGGGAACCCCGCTGTCTTATCCTTTAATTCATACAGGGTCTTTCTCGCTTTGGCATAATCCTTATTCTCCGCATAGATCTTGTATTTACCCATCAGCAGATTGAGGGACGGGTATAGCTGCTGCCAGCGGGTGGCCAGGGCCAGTCCTTTGTCATAGCTGTCCAGTGCTTTTTGGGTGGCTTTCGTGAAATAGAAGTACATACCCCTGACCGTATAATAAAGGACCCATTCCCGGCTGTCCTTGTTACGCGAAAGGATCGACAGCGCTTTATCCAGATAGGGCAGCGACGCCTCATATTTATCCTTGAAAAGCAGTGTTTGCGCGGCATAGCTATAGCATCCGGCCAGATCCTCATATCCTATATTATCCCTGAACTGGCGGATCGTCCTGTCATAGTATTCCAGCGCCTTGTCATACTGACCGTAATTCATCAGCACGAGGCCAATGTCCTTGTACGTGAGGGCGAGGGTGACGGAGTCGCGTGCTTTTTCCAGCAAGGGGGCTGTTTTGTTCAGCATGATGTCCAGGAACTGCCTGCTATCATCCTTCCTTTGGCAAATGGCGCCGTAATTATGCCAGATACGTGCGCGGTATCTCAGGCCACGCCGGGAGCTGTCGTTGTGCAGGATGCGTTCCGCCGTCATCAGTTCCTGTTCGGCCTGGGAAAGGTTGTAGTATTCCATGTATACATTCCCCATATAGAAGTGGGAAAGGGCGATGCGGAAATGATCCTTTATCCTATCGGCGGTTTGTCCCGACTGCCGGGCATAGGTCATGGCTTTGGCGGAATCCTTATACAGCCAGTAATTGGACAGTCGCTGCAATGCGTCGATCCGCGCGGTATCGGTAGGGCCTGTACGCAGTACATTGTCCAGGCTATCCAGCTGCCGGTCCGCATCGATGGGCCGTTGGGCGGAGGACGGCATACCGGAGAGCCATAGGCCGGCAAAAATAAAGATCGAAAAATTTCGTTTGAACGACGGCATGCCTAAAACTAAAACAAACGGCGCATCCTGTATTCCATAAAGTGAAAGCTTTTTGCAGGAATCGAAAAAATACCGGAAAACAGGTAGAAAATTTTCACTGTTTGGCAGTATTGTTGAATACTATGAATTTTTATTTCTTTGCAGGAATATATACACGAAAAAACATCCTAAAAATGAAAAAACATTGCGCTCTTTTCTTTTACATGGCACTCTCTTTGGCTTTCGCTCAGCAGGCATCTGCACAGAAAGGCTCATCTTATGAAAATGCGGTCGGCATGCGCGTCGAGTTCGGGAGCAAGTACGGCACCTGGGCAGGTCTGTCCGGTAAGCATTTCTTTAATGAGAATGTTGCCGGCGAGATGATGATCCTGTTTGGAGATCACGTGACACTGCTGGAGCCGGAATTACAGTATCATGGCGACATAGCGAACGCAGAAGGTTTGAAATGGGTGCTTGGTTTCGGTCCGGGCTTTGCCTTCGGCAACGGTACATCGGATGTGTTGCTGCGCCCGCTGGCAGGACTTGATTATAAGATCGCGGATGTTCCCATCAATTTTACATTTGACTGGCGCCCGGCCTTTGTGCTGACGCATGGCACCGACTTCAATGCGGCGCGTTTTGGCCTTGCCGTTCGATATGCTTTCTAATGCGAAAGGGGTAGGTGAATTTGCTAAAATCAGCTAATATTCGCTGCAATCGGGAAAATTTCAAACAAATTCACCTATTTCCTTGCATTTAGCGTCCTTTAATCACAATTTAATTTGATAATTATTTCTGGCGGGTAATTTTGTTGCATGGTGATAAGGACCCTGCTACTTACCTGCGCAACCGTAGTGATCTTTGGTCGTCTGGCCGCACAGAAGCCCTCCGGCAATGGGGGCGTGATCACCGGCAATGTGCTGGAGGAGGCAGGCGGCAAGGCGGTTGCTGCGGCGACGATCGAGCTGCTTTGTCCGGCGGAGCCCGGTAAGGGCCGGTCGACGGTTACAAATGGCAATGGCGAGTTTGTCTTTTCCAACCTCGATATGGGGATCTACCAGCTGCGGATCTCCAGCGTGGGATTCAATACGCTGTCCATCGACAGCATCCGGCTGCGCCCGGACCGGAATGATTTCAGCCTGAACGACCTTAGACTAACGGCCAGGAGCACGGAGATGACGGCCGCGGTCGTGTATGCGGAAAAGCCCCTGGTCCAGAGCAAGAATGGCAATATTACTTTCAACGCGGCGGAATCCCCGCTCAGTGCGGGCTCCAGCGCCAACGAGCTGCTGAAGAATGTGCCGCTGGTCAGTACGGATGCCGATGGCAACCTCACCGTACGGGGCAAGCAGCCCAAGGTGCTCATCGATGAAAAGCCGGTCAATCTCAATGCCCGCCAGTTGCAGGATTTCCTGGATGCGCTGCCGGGGAACATGATCGAACGCATCGAAGTGATGACCAATCCGCCTCCCCAGTATGCCAATGAAGAAGGAGGAGTGATCAACATCGTCACGCGGAAGGGCAAGATCGGCATCGGCGGCAGATTCAGCGTGTATGGCGGTACGAGGGGCGAGGCCGGAGCGGGCTTCAACGGCAACTACCGCGACAAGCGGCTGGTGGTGAATCTCAGCGGGGGCCTTGGATACAATGAGTTCACCGGAGACGGCTGGTCAAAAAGACAGAATATTTATCCTGACTCCACTAATTTTTTAAACACGACCAGCAACTACACGAACAGGAATACGCGCCCCAATGGCAGATTGAGCGTGGACTACGACCTGGACAAGAACGACTTTGTCAATGTCGTTGCGCAGATCAATAACAATGACTTCCGCAACCGCAATTTCACGGAGTACACGAATATAAATGGGGCGGGCAATGTGTACCAGATCAGCGACCGGAACAAGCTCAGCACCGGGCATAATGTGAATCCGAAGGTGAGTTTTACTTACCGCCACAAGGGGAATGAGCCCGGCGAGGACTTCCAGGTCATTGCCTCTTATGACTATTCCTCCAACCTGATCCACCGGGATTTCAATCAGCCTTATTTTTACCCGGACCATAGGCCTACGGGGGTCGACTCTACGCAGGCGCAGGACAATAACAGCTGGATAAAGGGATACAACATCCGGGCGGATTACAACAAGCCGCTGATAGGGCAGAAAACTTTTTTGTACCTGGGTTCATTTTACAATTACAGCGGCAACCTGGTGGATGTGTCGACAAGATTCTTGAACAAGGCGGATAGTTCCTGGATCACCAGCGATCTGCTGAGCAGCCATCTCCGGTTTACACAAACCATCACGGACTTCAAGGGATCGCTCAGGCAGGTGTTTGGCAGCGGCTTCTCACTTACGGCCGGTACGGCCCTGGAGCGAACGGGTGTGGCTTTCGACCTGTATTCGCTGAAAAAGGATACGGCTAACCATTACTGGAACTGGCTGCCGTTTGCGAATTTCAATAAGACCTGGGAAAGCCAGTGGAGCGTCACGCTGGTGTACAGGCGGACCATCCGCCGGCCGGGCATCGGCGAGCTCAACCCCAGCGTGGATTATTCCGATCCTTACAATATCCGGAGCGGCAACCCGGGCCTGCAGGCCTCCACGGCGCATAATTTTGACTTTTACCTGGGGAAGAACAGCGACAAATTCTATCTAAACTACGGACTGGGCTTTAATAAGGTCCAGGATATCTTCAGCCAGATACAAACCCTGCTGCCGGGTGGTGTCACGCTGACCACTTTTCAGAATATCAGCCATCGGGACGAGTATTCCACCAGCACCTGGGCGGGCTATACCTTTTCCCGGCAGTTCCGGGTAAACCTGGGGGCCAGCTTCAACTACAATGTTTACAGCGATTTCGATCATGTCACCAGGAACTATCATGACGGCGGGTCGTTGTATTCCAATTTCAATCTCACCTATACGCCTACACGATTGTGGAATATCACCGGCAGCTGTCTGCTGAACCGGTATGCCAATCCGCAGGGGGCTTCTTCCAGCTACGTCAGCATGAACATGGGTATCCAGCGGAAATTTTTTGACAGGAGGTTTATTGTGACGCTGAATATCACCGATCCTTTCGTACAGCAGCACAGTCTCAGCCACACGTATGGTACGGATTTCTACCTGGAGAGCTATGGTTCCACCCAGAGCCGCAATTTCCGGCTAACCCTGAGTTATGATCTGCATCGGGTCATCGACGCGGGGAGGAACAAGCTGCTCAGGGCAGGGCATCAGGCTTCATAGTTGTCGCTTCACCAGCAGCATCGGGGCTATGGAGCAGATGGTCATGATCACCAGGCAGGTGAGACTGATCTGTGTGCTGCTGCTATCTGCCGCGGCCGCCTGGAGACAGCATCCCACCAGCGAGAGTCCGATGCTGGAGCCCATGGAGTAGGTGGCGGATTGGAGGCCGGCCGCGATCCCCTGCCGGGCGGAAGGAACGTTCGACAGCGAAAGGATCGTAAGGGAAGGATAAGCGATGGAGATACAGACGCTGTTGACGAGGAACAGCGCCGCCAGGTACCAGGACAGCTGGCGGGCTTCGACACCGGTCAGCAGGAGCAGCAGCCCTGCCGCCAGGCAGATCATGGCCAGGAGGGCCACTTGCGACACCTTCATCCGGGTGTAGAGCCAGGGCAGGAAAAATTTCGCTACCAATGCAGACCCGATGCTGTAGGGGAACATGAGGAGCCCGATGGCCTGCACGCTCCAATGCATCACTTCAAACAGGCTGAGCGTACAAAGGAATATAAAGCTGAGAAAGCTGATCCCCAGGATCAGGGAGGCGCCCAGGGCCCGCAGGCCGGCGCTGCCGGCAAAGATATCTTTCGCAAAAAATGGCTGCGGGTGATGGCGGTCATATCGTAGCAGGGTGAAGCCGGAAATACCGGCCGCTGCCAGGAGGGGAAGGACACTCCATCCCAGGGTATTCCATTCGTGTATGCAATAGCAGAAAAGCAGCAGCGTGGCTGTCAGCCAGCAAGCCGTCAGCGGGCTGAGGGGGGCGGCATTGTTCATCTTCTCACCCGGGATCAGGTAGCAACCTGCTGCCAGAACGGGGAGGATCACCGGGACATTGATACCAAATATCCAATGCCAGTCATAGAAGGAGGTGATGATGCCTCCCAGCGCCAGTCCACCGGCAAAGCCTATGGCGGCAAAGGCGCCGAAGATACCCATGGCCGTCTGACGGGGCCGTCCTTCTTCGAAATGGCGGCTTATGAGCGAGATGGCACCCGGGATCGCCAGTGCGGCACCCATCCCCTGTGCTGCACGGGCTGTCAGCAGCGGAATGATGTGGTGACTAAGAAGGGCCAGGGCGGAAGCGCCGGCGAACAGCAGCATGCCCAGGAGAAAGATGCGTTTGCTGCCGGCATAGTCGGACAGGCGGCCGCCCAATAGCAGGAAGCCGCCGAAAGTCAGCAGGTAGCCGGTCTGTACCCATTGGGCCGCGGCGATGGAGACGTGCAGGTCGCCGGCGATCACGGGCAGGGCGAGGTTGACGACGGAGACGTCCAGGGCTTCGAAGAAGATGGCGGAGCAGGCGAGCCAGAGGATGGTGCGCTGGCGCGTGGCGAATCCGGAGGAGGTTAGCTGATGCGTGTTATGGTTGGATGGCGATCGCATATGGAAGACATGAATACGTGCTGCAGGTGTAAAAAAAATAGCCATATAAAAATAAAGAGAAGTCGCAAATGTATTTTCCCGATCGTAAATTTGTTACAATTGCTATTTGTCGGGCATTCTGAAATGACATTTGTTATTTTTAATCGATTTTTATCATGAAAACAGAACGAAGCATCTCCGGCGGACTGGAGCTGGATACGGTGGATATCCAGATCCTCAACCTGCTGCAGGTGGACGGTAAATTATCGGTCCGTGAGCTGGCGCGAAAGATCGGACTGTCGACGACGCCTATTCACGAGCGGCTGCGGCGGCTGGAGTCATCGGGGATCATCGATCATTATGCGGCGGTGCTGAACACGAATCACCTGGGACAGTTCATCATCTTCTTCGTGTATATCACGCTGAAGGAGCATGGGACGAGGCAGGGCGGATTGTTCATAGAGCGCATCAGGTCTTTTCCGGAGGTGGTGGAGTTCCATGTCATCGGAGGGGAGCATGACATGATGATCAAGGTGATCGTGCCGGATATGGTGTCTTACCGGAGGTTCTTCGTGGAGAAGCTCGGGGAGGTGCCGAATGTGGCAAGGCTGCAGAGCGTGATCGTGCTGGATACGTTGAAGCGGGAGAGCAGGATACCGTTGTGACAACTTACAATTGCATATAGTTTTATTTCCGCAAAACAAGAACGGCTACCCGTCGTTAGAGGAATAGCCGTTTGAATGAAGTGCGGGCGATAGGGGTCGAACCTACATGGATTGCTCCGCTAGATCCTAAGTTTTTGCTTCAGCTTAATCTAGTTGAATCTTATTTAACCTTATTTTACTTAACTACTTGATTTCAAATAGTTAAAGCGTTGTTCGGTATCTTTATTTGGACGTTGAGAAACCTCAATTAACTGCTGGTTGCCAGCAAATTTCCAGCAAATTCTTGTGGGAGTGATTTCGTAAATATCACAAAACGTTCAAATATGACAATACCAACATTCGCCGTGGACCTCGACACCCGGAGACTCAAAATCAAGAATGGAACCTACCCAGTCAAATTGTATGTTGACTACAATGACGTTCCAAACACCTACGGTACCATTTATGACATGACATTGGAGGAGTGGCAAAAGTTGAAACAGCCGCACATTAGCGCCAGTCTCCGGGAGAAGAGAGATAAGCTCCAAGAGCTGGAGGATAAAGCCCGTGAGTTCGCACGAAGCCTGGAGATATTCTCGTTCAATCGGTTTGAACAGCTGTTTATAGAGGGCAACCCATTAATAAAGGCTCGCAAGCGAACAAATAAAGGAGGATCGGCTCCCGCGGATAACTTCGATTTCACCCCCTTTTTGGAAAAAGTATACATACTAAAGGACGAAGATCTCGGAAAAGGCTCCATCCTGGATGTATTTGTAATGAAAATTAAAGACCTGCTCCAGGAAGGCAGCGTCGGGACCGCCCAGGTATACCAGGCGGCGTACTATTCGTTAAAATCCTATTGGGGGTTGAAGCGATTTGGCGAGATCAGTGTGTCTGTTATAAAACAGTATGAGCGATCGCAGAAAGAAAAGGGCAATTCCCGATCGTATGTAGGGATAAATCTCCGGACTTTAAGGGCAATGTTCAACTATGCGGATGCTAAAGGAATAATCGACAAGAAAAAGTATTATCCGTTCGGTAGATATAAATATGTCATTGCTAAGCCTGCCAAAAGAAAAAAGTTTTTAACACCGCAGCAATTGGCTTCAGTCTATTTCTATCAGTCAGACGATTGTGATTTAATGGAAGCAGTTGCGTACTGGAAATTTCTTTATCTCGGGAATGGCATGAACATGAAAGACGCATTGCTTCTGACATGGGATTGCTTTCAGGGAAACTATATTGTTTTTGAACGTGCAAAAACGGAACTGACGGCAAAAGGGGAGCAAGACTCTATTGATGTATTTATCTCGGATGATCTGCGTGAAATCCTTAATTATCTGGGAACTAAAGACAAATCTCCCGATAATTATATCTTCCCAATACTCAACAAGGAAATGAATGCCGTCGAAATTCATCATACTATAAAACGGGTGATAAAGCGAATTAATGCCCGAATGAAGTGTGTATGCAAAGACCTCGGAATACCACCGATTGCCACGACAGGTCTTGCCAGAAAGGCAGCCGTCAACCAGGTTTTAGCGGGCGGGGCTACACCCCACTTTATTAAAGAATTTTTGGGTCATGAGAACCTCAATACCCAAAACCATTACACTGATACCGCTGCTGAATTGCAAAAACGACAAATGGCCATTCAATTAACTCGGTTTGAAAATGCGGGCCGGCCGGATTTATCTGGTTCGAATCAGTCAACTTCCAGTCCTTGCTCATAAGGGTATTAAAATCAATGACATAGAAAAAGCTAAATAAATTGGCATTTTTTTGGTTGACAAATTCATATTTTTATTTAATTTTGTCAACAAGCGAAAAATTGATATGGCAGAATCAAGGGAAAATACTTTTGGAGCAAGACTAAAGCTGGCTCGAAAAATGGCGGGAATGTCCCTGCAGGACTTGTCCGATGCACTGGCAAATAAGGTGACTAAACAGGCATTAAGCAAGTACGAGCAGGGTGAAATGAACCCGACCAGCGCAGTATTATTGGCCATTTCGCAGGCTTTAAAACTTAAGCCGGACTATTTTTTACGGAAAAAAAGCCTGGAATTCGGTGACATTCAGTTTCGAAAGCGTGCAGCCCTGTCAAAGAAAGAAGAAGAAGCCATTGTTGAAAAAGTGCGCGATTACGTAGAAAGGTACATGGAGTTAGAAGAAATATTGAATGTGCAGATGAGCTTCGAAAACCCCTTGGGGGGATTCAAGATTTCGGTCAAGGCGGATGTGGAATTGGCGGCGATGAAGTTGCGGAAGGATTGGGACCTGGGCGATAAACCGATTGCTAACATTGTCGAGATGCTGGAGCTAAAGGGGATTAAAGTGGTGCTAATCGACGATGCTGATGGGCTAGATGGTCTTGCCGTTTTTACGTCCACTGGTATTCCGATAATTGTAGTGAATAAGTTGGATAAGTCGATAGAGCGGATTCGGTTTACCATAATCCATGAACTTGCTCATTTATTGCTAAACCTTTCAGTTCTGGGGGACGATCATCGCCAGGAGGAAGAATGGTGCCACTTCTTTTCGTCTTGTTTTCTGCTTCCTAGCCACATGTTGCGGCGAATGATCGGCGGAGGAAAGCGCTCCTATATCTATATCAATGAACTAATCAGCATCAAGGAATATTTCGGAATATCCATTCGGGCAATCGTTCATCGGCTTCGGGCTTTAGAAGTGATAACCGATACCTATTACAATCGGTGGATTGTGTATATGAGCAAAACTTATGGCTCAAAAAGTGAACCAGGCCAATACAAGGGGCGGGAAGAGGCCAAAGGGTTTGACCTGCTGATCGCCCGAGGTCTTTCCGAAGGCATTATTAGTTTGAGCAAGGCTGCATCTTTAAGCAATACTGACATTAATCACCTAAGAAGGCAATATGGCAGTATCAGCTAAAGTGGAAGTGGTTATTAAGGACGCCTGTATTATGTTCGATCTCATTGATCTGGGATTGTTGGACGGCTTTTATCAGCTAGAGCTAATCGTAATGACCACGCCCGGAGTGATCGCCGAGATTCTTGACGAAACCCAACTGAAGCAGATCCAGGTGTATATCGACAACGGACGGCTCCAAATTGATACATCAGGTATGCTCGAAGACCTTGATCAAATTGTAGAAGCGAATCCAGGCCTTAGCTTCACAGACGCATCTGTTTTAGATCTGGCTACCCGTCACAAGGCAACCGTTCTGAGCTCGGATCAAAGTCTTAGGAAAGAGTCGCAGAAAAGGGGATTGACAGTGCGAGGATTGTTGTGGATAATAGAACAATTGCACCTGGAGCAGATCCTGGCCATAGAGGTCATGCTGGAGAAATTGAAACTGTATCAAGAGCTGAACAAGTGGGCGCCACGGTCCCATATTGAGGCCCTAATTAAGAAATATGTGACCAACTGATCTACTTGCAAAGCAGCACCTTTAAGATTGCGAATATGAAAGTCATTCTCATCAATTCACCCTTATTCCGAAATAGGAACGACCGGTACGATGAAGATTCGCTGCCGCCTATCGGGCTGGGGTACATCGCTACCCAGCTCAAAAATAGCGGAATAGCAGTGGAACTGATTGACGCTGTCTATCAGCGTATTCCGTTGGTGGACCTTATTGCGATGCTCTCAGCAAAACGGCCCGATGTAATCGGTATAAACATCTTCACTACGAACTACGAGCTGGTCAAGGATATCTGCGAAGGACTTGATTTCCCCACCCGCATTGTTGTGGGAGGCCTATCCACGAGAGAATTATACAAGAATATCCTCACCTGGAAAACGGACAATCCGATTGACGTGATAACGGGTGACGGGGAACGGATCATGCTGGACATTGTCCGAGGATCTGTATCTGACACCGCCTTTCTTAACGAAGGAAATCGAAGAGTATTTAAGGTCGACAACCACTCCAGCTATCTCGTTGATGATATTTCGGATGTCGCCTTGGATAGGACCTTTTTCATGAATGAGCCTGTCCTACATCCGCTTGGCTTCATAGAGGCGAACATCGTGACGAGTAGAGGATGTGTCTATAACTGTACGTTCTGCGCTGCAGCTCGATCATTGAATCGGGACTACCCAGTCCGGGAAAGGTCGGTGTCGTCGATCAAGGCCGAACTTCATGAAATCGCTACGCAACTTCCGACTGTGAGTTCCATACGGGTGCTTGACGACCTTTTCCTTAAGTCAAAAGCCTCTATTCAGAAGGCTATTGAAATCTTTAGCCCCTTTACTTTTCAATGGCGATCCATGGCGCATGTGCAGACTTTCCGCAATGTGGAGGATGACCTGATGGACGGCCTCCGTGACAGCGGTTGTCATGAGCTCTTTATAGGAATAGAATCCGGGTCGCCAAGGATACTGGAAAACATCAACAAAACGAAGGATGTGGCTGTCATCGTTGAAAATCTAACCAAGTCATTCAAAGCCGGTATACCAATTAAAGGGTATTTTATCTACGGTTTTCCTGGGGAGACCGAGAAGGACATGCAAATGACCTACGAATTAGCTGTCCAGCTTAAGGATATCTCTCGCCGATATGGTGTGAATTTCAGAACTAGTGTGTTCCAATACCGGCCGTATCATAGCAGCCAAATTTATCATGATCTGGAGGCCCAGGGTAAGAGTCTACAGGTATCGCAGGTAGAACCTAATGAGGCCTTATCCAGCCTAGTCGGCCGTTTGCAGTTCAATTTTCATAGTGGCAATTACTCAGAAGTTGGTAATCAGGTAGTTCAAGATTATATTTACCGCACAATTAACCTCAATGGCGGTAACATCTTCTCCGATTTCTCACCCGACGGTGGCCCCCTGCAACGGGAAAATCTGTAAATCCTGCGGACTTTATCTCAACCAAGCACCGATCTTCGACGAAAGGCGAATGGCGGATGTCTTTTGGGTCGGCTTGTCCGCTGTGCGATTCGAAGATGGCCAGGAGAGACTGCCTCTTTCTCCACTAACTGCCTCCGGTGCGTTGATCAGCCAGATCGAACAACCCTATACTTCCAAGTTGAGGTTTTATAAGACCAATTTGGTAAAGTGCTTGCCACTAAAAGATGATCGAATACGTTATCCGATGGAACGAGAAATGGAAAAATGCTTTTCTAATTTCGAATGGGAGTTGGAGAACCTAAGGCCGGCCACTGTGTATTTATTGGGGAAGCAAGTAGCTACATTTATACTAAAAAAGCTTTCAGGTGACAAACCAATACTTCCCGAAGATTTTACATATACATCCGTAAGAATCAACAATATCAGCTTTATCCCTGTTCATCATCCCTCCTATATTTTGGTATATAAAAGAAAAATGCTGGAACAATACGTTAAGCATGTTCAAATCCTTTTTCCATCGGAATCACGCGGCGAGAAATGCAAGGATCACTCTGCCAGTCATAAAATATCATCGCTAAAACGAAAATTCGATGGTTCGAGGGTGTAGATTATTACAGGTTCTAGTAATTGATGATTTTACCGTATAGTTGGAATGTTGAGGAGTGGTTACCGGTAAAGAATTGCGGGGGTATAGTGTTGCTCTAATGAACCTTCATTCAGCAGTAGGTGACCCGCTAGAAAAAAGCACTAATTCCCGAGGCTAATCCGTTCAACGACCGGCTAGGCTAAGCTGGCAATAATCTTACGGGTCTCGCCTCGATTCAGATGAAGACGGGTCGCTTTCATCTGAATTGCTAGGGGGTGGAGTCTCCGGAATGACTGCATCAGGAAGGGCCTTGGCTAAAGAAGATGAGCTATTTTTGTCAGTCGCTTCAGGAGGCATCAAATTATACCAGGATGAATACATTGTATATGAAGGGTAAATTTGTTCAAAGGTCATTTTCATAAACACTCCAGATCCAAGCCAAGATTCTCTTTCAGCCATATGAATGTCTTTCAGTGCCATCGTACTTATCAATATTCCCCGGTTTTGAAACTCAAAAATGTCACCTTTTTTGGTCATGGCCTTGACGCGTCCCATTTCCTTCCGGGTTGCCCATCTTGCCGAGAGTTGAAATTCTTCGGCCAATGCCATATATTTTTCAATATCGATCAAAAAAAGAAGAAACACACGACCAAACATCAAATCAAAAATAAACTCCTTCGCAAAAGGCAAGGTAAAGATTGGCTTATATAGAGACTCAAAGACCATACGTATGTCCATTAGAATGTACTTCTCAGATTCGACCTGTGCCAATGCTTTCAATACCGTCCGCCCCTGGTCCCGGAAGTCGCCTTTGAATAAGCCTATATGCAAACAATTGTCGATATAATCATAAGCCAGCATATTATTTTTATCAAGTTCTTCACGGAGCCTAATTAGTCTGTCCGTATATCTGGGCGTTGGTTCTTCAGGTGTGATGATAGATATCGGCCGGCCTGTCGAATTATCGATTCCTTCATCTTTATTGACGACGTCCGCAATATTCTGTAATACCATCATTTGTTTAAACTGTCGCTCCAATTGGTCCAGGTCGTCTTTTGAAAAATGGTATTTCTTATAAAGTTGTTCGGGTGTCATTTCCTCTTTAGTCATTTCTCCCAGCATTTCTAGGATTTGGTGATTTCTAGTCCCTTCTTTCACTTCCTGAATAGTTAACTTGCCGTCAATAAGGCATAAGAGGTCGCCTGCCTGAACATAACCGGTAAGGTCCGTTATCAAAGCAAAATCCGTAGGTTTTTTGTTGATTTCAGCAGCGACAAACCTAACGGATTCGAAATTAGTGTCTCGAAGCTTCTTCTCTCCTCCAACACCATTATAAAGGCGCCTTGAAATATAAGTCTGACCTTTGATCAATTGCCAAACTATCGAGTCCATCAAATGCCGGAGAATATTTTCTTTTACATCCAAGGCTTTCATATTACCGTTGATCTTTGTCTGAGCCCCCTTATCTTTTTGTTTTCTGGCTGCTTTCAAAGCGGCGTTATTGGCTTCCCTTTCATCTTGAATTTGCAGAATCAGGTTTAAAGCCTTTTCCTGCCCCATTTTAAATCCCTTATGAACATTACCAATAAAATCCTCCTTTCTCTCTGTTATTGCCTGCTTCAACTGATCATATTGCTCAAAATCAGTTGTGAATGTAGTCTTAATGCCATATTCATGTATAAGATCAGTTATATCCCGTATTTGTACCTCAAAATCGGCCCATTCCTGTTTATCCTTGAGATAGCGTGGTCTCATTGCGTCAAGTTTAGTAATAGCTTCACCGAGACTAGTTGTACCTGTCTGTTGCAAAATATGGTCTCTATATGCAGCCGTAAGTTGGGTAAGGACGCCGTTATCGATATTGTCTTTTAAATAGCGAATCCCATCACGTCCTTCAGCTCCTGCCTTATTCAATATGGATTTGATGGCAAAATTTGCCAATAATGGTGGGGTATTTAAAATACCCATATTCGATGGAATCTTTGTGTAAAGAATCGTTTCTACTCCCTGGAAGCCATCAATCCGTTCAATAGTGACCGCATCCCTATTCTTTTCATCTGATCGATTGTATTGCTCTCCTGATCCAACCTTGTTTCGTTCTCTTCTCCAAAGCATCGAAGTCGCCTGTTCGATGCTTGTCTCATCGTCAAGAACAAGGATCATGGCATTAACGGGGGTACCTCCTGTAACAGGTATTAAGGTTGGCGCGTTATCCCTGGTTCGACTCAACCGGGCATATTCAACCTTAAAAGGCGTCTGACAAGCAATCCTGTCTACAATATGTTTAGCTATTTCATCTCCGGGATTATTGATCAAAGACCCGTAGGCCATAATTCCAAGCGTTCGTTTGCCAGTTGTAGAATCCATATTCGGGGGTTAATAAATAAAACTACATATTTAGGAGCAAACGCCAGAAGCCTCATTAGTTCATGGCGCATAGATGGGCTATTGGTATAGATTTTCGTTTTATATTTTGATTATCAATGTTGTTAACTTTAGAGCATGCGATCAGTTCGTCCTCCAAAGATTAAACTTCGTCCGCCGGCCTAACCTATATATCTCATTTATATAATCTATTACCCTATTAAGGTAATTTTGTCGGTTTTCAGTTTAGATGTAGCCAAACAATCACCGGTCGATTATGGTTTTAACCCCTTATCACGCCAAATACATCGCCTATGAGCTTACCAGAAGAAGTTTCTCCGATGGTATCCAAAAATTAGCCTCTACCCTCGTCAATGCCCAGGTGGACATCAATCCACACCAGGTTGAAGCCGCACTTTTTGCCTTTCGCTCCCCACTGTCAAAAGGGGCGATCCTAGCCGACGAGGTCGGTCTGGGAAAAACCATTGAAGCCGGCCTCGTGATTGCTCAAAAGTGGGCCGAGAGAAAACGACGCATACTAGTCATCACCCCGGCGAATCTTAGAAAACAGTGGAGTCAGGAACTGCTCGATAAGTTCTTTCTCCCATCCATTATTCTGGAAGCAAAATCCTTTAGCGAAACGGTAAGAAGAGGCAGTGGAAATCCCTTCACACAAAGTGCCATCACCATTTGCTCCTACCAATTCGCCCGGGCCAAAGAAACATTCATCCAGCAAATCGATTGGGACTTGGTGGTCGTAGACGAGGCCCACCGCCTACGCAACGTGTATAAACCGGGAAACAAGATTGCGCAATCGATAAAAAAATCCCTTGCAGATGCCCCGAAGATTCTGCTTACGGCTACGCCGCTTCAAAACAGCCTGCTGGAGCTTTATGGTTTAGTCAGTATCGTCGACGAATATATTTTTGGCGATCAACGGAGTTTTAGGGCACAATACAATCGGCTAAATGGCGCCGTCGACCCCACCTCATTCAACGAGTTAAAAGACCGGCTTAAACCCGTCTGCAAGCGAACGCTCCGCCGCCAAGTGTTGGAATATATCAAATACACAAACCGGATAGCCTTGGTCGAGGAATTCTATCCGACCGATGATGAACAACGTCTCTATGACCTAGTTACCGAATATTTACAACGGGATAATTTATATGCCCTCCCCGCCAGCCAACGCAAACTGATGACGCTCATTTTACGACGGCTCCTTGCATCCTCCACTTATGCCATATCTGGTACGCTGGAAACCCTTGCCGCAAAACTCGCCGGCATGATCCAACGTCTTCATCAACAAAGCATCGAAGACTCGATTGCGGCGGATTTTGAGTCCTTCGGAGAGCTCAAAGACGAATGGTTGGAGGAAGGTGAATTACTACCATCGAGCGGCGAGGTAGCGGAGAATGACGTTCCGAACATACAAAGCGAGATCGATTCGCTGCAATCCTTTGCTCAACTGGCGAATTCGATCACCTTGAATTCAAAGGGCGAAAAGCTGTTCACCGCCCTTGAAAAAGGATTCAATGAGGTGGACAGACTCGGCGCTCCTAAAAAAGCGATCATTTTCACAGAGAGTACGAGGACACAGGAATATCTCCGGGCCAATCTGGAAAGCAAGGGGTATTCCGGTCAGGTAGTCCTATTTAACGGCACGAACAACGATAAGCGCTCTAGGGCGATCTACCAGGACTGGGCGGAGCGCCACAAGGGGACAGATAAGGTGACCGGTTCCCGAACGGCCGACATGCGGGCCGCGCTGGTAGAGTACTTCAGGGACCACGCCACCCTAATGATCGCCACCGAAGCCGCAGCCGAAGGTATTAACCTGCAGTTCTGTTCGCTTGTCATCAACTTCGATCTCCCTTGGAACCCTCAGCGCATCGAACAACGTATTGGCCGCTGTCACCGCTATGGCCAAAAATTCGATGTCGTGGTTGTCAACTTTCTTAACAGAGCGAATGCAGCCGATGTCCGGGTATATGAACTACTCGAACAGAAATTCAACCTGTTCAGCGGGGTGTTCGGCGCAAGCGATGAGGTACTCGGAAGTATCGAAAGCGGGGTAGATTTTGAAAAACGCATTGCGCTCATCTTCCAGGAATGCAGGACACCCGACCAGATTGCGACGGCCTTTAATCAACTTCAATCCGAATTAGAAGCGACGATCGGCGAGTCCATGCACCGGACAAGACAAAGTCTACTGGAAAATTTCGACGAGGAAGTGCATGAAAAGTTAAAGATCAACCTGCAGGAAAGCAAGGAATACCTAACAAAATATGAAAGCTGGCTCTGGAATATCACCAGGTATTGCCTCGGCGGACATGCTGAATACGCCTCCGACGAGCATTCCTTCACGTTGTTGCAAAATCCCTTCGAAGGATCCCAAATCCATCCCGGCCCTTACAAGATCGGCAGGAATGTCGATAAAGCAAACGCCTACCGCATCAATCACCCGCTGGCCCAGGCGATCATTGACAAATGTAAATCCAATTACCTCCCAACTGCCGAACTATGTTTTGATTATTCCAACAATGCCAAACGAATCTCCATTCTCTCCCCACTTGTCGGCAAAAGCGGCTGGCTAAAGATCGCTATCCTGACCGTTACTACGTTTGACGCGGAAGACCACCTCTTGATTGCCGGGACCATCGACGACGGTCGCCCCCTGGATCAAGACCAATGCTACCGACTATTTTCCCTTTCTGCGGGGGTGATAGCAAATACGATCGACCCAGACGACACGGAACTGGGACAACTCGAGACCTTGTTGGAAAACAGCAAACAAAACATCCTGCAAGACATTCGCGTCCGAAACGCAAACTATTTTGAGATCGAGATTGAAAAGCTGGATCATTGGGGAGAAGATAAACGAAATTCTTTGAAAGTCGCACTAAAGGAACTAGACGAACAGATCACCACCATCAGGAAACAAGCCCGACTGTCGCCTGACCTCGCCGAAAAACTGGCATTGGAAAAGCAACGAAAAGAACTTGAATCAAAGCGCGACGGATCTTGGCGTGAATATGATGGTGCGGCCAAAGAGATCGAACTGAGCAAAGACAAACTGCTTGGTCAAATCGAGCAAAGACTCCAACAGACAATAACCGAAGAATCCCTTTATACAATAAAATGGACCATTAAATAGTAAGCCAATGAACCAGAATCCCAATGAGCTGTTGGCCGTACAAATCACCAAAGAACTCCTCCGCTTGAAGTTGATCGACCCAGCAGCTGAGAAAAAATTCACCCAAGCTATCGGCCAGGGAACACTCCGCGAATCCGATTGGAAACTCTATCTCGAGGAAGAAGTTAACAAGCAAAATACGCCAACCGATGAAGCTAAATAATTTAAAGATAACTGCATTCAGGGGAGCAACAAAGCCCTTGCTTTTAGAATTTGACCCGGCCAAGAACATCACTATGATTTTTGGTGAGAATGGAAATGGCAAATCAACCATTGCAGATAGTATCGTTTGTCTTTGCACCCCTCAGCACGGCTCGTTAGAGGATAAATCTTCGATCGATAAATCCTTCTTCGCGTCCGTCGATAAGAAACCCGAAGATGTATCCATCCTATTGACCACAGATTCCGGTGCTTTCGCCGCGAAAATGTCCCGCGCCGGTGCTTTTGAGAAGAATCCCGCCACCGGGCACCCGACCGTCCGGCACTTGCGGCGAAGCCAAATTACGCAGCTGATCGAGGAACAGCCCTCCAAACGATACGAAAAACTTTCGACCTACATCGACGTAGCCAACATTTCCCGGTGCGAGGACAGTTTGCGCAAGGCACAAAAAGAGACTGAGACTGAACTCAACACCGCAATCGCCACGCTTACCAATGCAATACAAACCCTCGAGAAAGCCTGGACAGCCGAAGGAGTACCCGGCAAATCCTGGGAAGAATGGGCAAAAAAGGAATCTGCAAAGGATATCAGCGCCGAAACAGCCAAATATGCATTTCTCCAGGCCATTCAAAAAAACGCGTCCATGGTACAAGAACACCAAGCAAAGTTGGCGAATGACCGGAAGTCCCTTACCGATTCGGAAACAAACCTGAAAACAGCGGATGAAGCCCTACACCTAGCAATGGAAAAAGACAAAAACGCTCATAAGGATCTGTTGGCTGTATTACAAAGCGCAAAAAATTACCTTTCGGAAAAACAAGAAGTAAAATCCTGCCCCGTTTGTGACAACACTATAGAACGCAAGACCGTGCTGGAATCGCTTTCAAAAAAAATTGAGTCGATGGAGCTCATCAAATCGCTCACAGAGAAATTTAGGGCCGCCCGACAGGACAAGGACGGAAAAACACAGGTCTTTGAATCCTCCCGCCATTCCCTCTACCAAAAGTTAGTCACACTGGAAAAGTCGATGGCCGCGGCTGGCGAACCCGGCTATTCTGCCTTGACAGCTAAACTATCTTTTCTATATACAGATATCCTAGAGGGTGAAAAGATCGATCGATACCTGAAGATCAGCGATCACCTCCTTAGCACTCTGGAAAGCCAAAAGCCGGTCGTCGAGAAAATAAAAACCGCCATCGACCAAAATAATCTCATCAAGGGCCAATATCAGGCCATCAAAGACTCTCGGGTAAAGATTGGAAGGACCGACAAACTGTCCAAGGCTATGAAAAGTACCCTAGAGGTCGTCGAAAATGCTCGGAAAGACTTTATCCAGGGCGAACTCACCTCCATCTCTTCCGAAGTGGACCGGCTGTATCAAAAGATTCATCCGCGGGAGTCCCTGGGCGGCATTTCCCTGACTCTTAAAAAGACCACCAAAGCCTCGCTCGAACTCAATGCAGACTTTTATTCGAAAAAAGCGGTGACCCCGCAATCGGTGTATAGCGAAAGTCATCTCGATACTCTCGGCATCACCGTCTTTCTTGCCTTGGCAAAGCGATATGGCGTGGGTAACTCGATCCTCATCCTGGACGACGTCGTGATGTCCGTGGACGAAAACCACCTCGACCGGTTCGTAGAACTTTTACACGATGAGTGCAGTGAATTTGCGCATATCCTCATTACGACCCACTATCGTCCATGGCGGGACCGATACCGCTATAACCGTGCGCCTGCCAGCAAGGTCCATTTTGTGGAGTTGAGGTCCTGGTCTCTAGATAGCGGTATCCGCGTGCAAAACGGGAAAGTCGCTATCGACGAACTCCGTGCTGCGCTGGCCGACCCCAAGTATTTCGACCGCCAGAAAATTGTCAGCGCGGCTGGCATCATCCTTGAGAATATCCTTGACTTTCTTTCTCTACTCTATGGCTGCCGAATTCCACGCAAACCAAAGAACGACTATCAGCTTCGCGAGCTCTTAGATTCGCTATCCAAAAAGTTGATCGGGGCACTAAAAATTCAACAATTCGGAAAAGATGCAATAACCGGAAAATATCTCCCTACTGCGCTCCAAAAAGAGACCGAGCTAAGATCCCTCGTGGATGAAATAAAGGAACTCGCAATCATCCGCAATTGGGTGGGTGCCCATTTTAACTATGATGGTTCGCTAGTCAGCGACAAAGATGTCACTTCCTTCGGTGAAGCGACATTAGTTCTTGCTGAACTATTAACCTGCCCCGAAAATGGGCAATTCCCTGACAGAAGCAACTCAGGCTCCTATTGGGAGACTAAAACGGGATCAATACGCTTATATCCGTTAAAGGAGCCAACATGACATAAGGAATTATTGATGCGTTTTAAAAGTGTCAAACGCGAGGGCACTAGTTCTACTGAAACGGCCTTAATCCACCCGGAATGGAAATAGATCTCCGTCACAGAATCGCCAATACCTTCCCGATCAAATGATTTTCCGGGACCAAGCCCCAGTACCGGGAATCCTGGGATCCATAGAGATTGTCGCCGATGCCCCAATAGTATCAGTTGAGCTTAACCCGCTAACACCGTTCAGTCTTTCCGCGTCAGCGGGAAGTGATGCTGAAGGGCGGCCTGCTGGCCCATTACACGCTGGGGTATTATCATACCTATGACGGGCGTCCGACGTTCGAGGTCAATCCTTATTTGTTCCGGATCGATCAGGACAATTGGGTCAGAGCCGGTTTACCCGTTGATCAGCGGGATTTTAATCAGGTGCTTTCTAATACGCAGTACCGGCGGGCCTATATCCTATTGGAACAAACGAATGAGTTTAGAGAACTTCCTTAAAATCAACCATCAGGAAATGACGGCCAACCGGTCATGCATGGCTTTTGCTCCTGGTGCGTCAAAAGTGTGGTGGTCTTAGACAAAATAAGTAAATTGTTTGGTTCAATTCCATCTTTATCATGACTATTGTAGAATTTATTAAGTCTAATCTCGCGCAGAATACGCCCATGGGCGACCTTTGCCGCGATATTCAGGGAGATCCGGGGTTCCCTTCCAATAAGTCCGAAGAAGAAGTAATTTCTTACTTACAATTTCGCACCAGCCGGGGCGGCACCGACTCGGTGCTAAAAAAAATGCTTCGGCAATATGAAATGCAGCGGGCAACAGTTGTCGACACATTGGATGTGGAGACGCGATTTGCTGTGCTACGGACGGAGCGCTGGAATTTTTTGAAAGAAAGCTTCCTGGTTGACAAAGTGCATTTGGTTGGAAAGCCGACGGATATTTACAAAGTCTATTGTATCGATTCTATGACGGGCAAAGCGCTCCTGTTCGACATCAAATCGAAGAAGAGTTTGAATGATCTGAACCTGATGGATGCGGCAATTATTTTCATCGGCGAACTGACGCAGATTGTGACGGTCAGCGAAGCGGTACGTCAGCTGGAAAATTGCTCCTATGATACACCGGTGAAACCTTATATGCCGAACTTTCAGGAATTGATAGTCTTTTTAAAGCAGTATGTCTGATTGGTCATGATCACCTCCCATCAATACCTTGCCGACAATCCCATCGACCCCAAGAGCGAGCGGCTTATTGTGGGGACGATCCATCCACATAATCACAATGAGTTTCAGGTACCCTTTTTTTATGGCAGTGAATGTAGCCTTTGGGAGATACTCCACGGGGCTTTTCCAGCGGAATTACCCAATCCGTTCCATCTCGATGACATTAAGACCTTTCTTCGACGCCGGAAGATAGCAATGAGTGACATGATCTGGCAATGTCGGCGAAAAAATGCCTCCGCCCTGGATAAAGATTTGATCCCCCTTCGCCTGAACAAAGAGCTTTTGGATCAGGTCCGTCAGTCCAATATCCAGGAAGTGTTTTTTACCAGCGGCTTCGATACCAATGCTGCCTTTAAGCTGTTCTACCGCAATGTACTTGGGCGACCGATCACCAAAAAGATCAGGGAAGACCGGGAAGTCACCCTCGAACCGGCGTTACTGGGCCGGTCCGTTCGGCTGCGGATCCTGTATTCTCCGTCCCGAAGGGCCCTATCAGGCCTGAGCGGGAACAAACAATATATCGCCAGCATGAAGAATTACAGACATTTGCCGACACCGGTAAAAGCCTGGCGCGTGGACTACTATCGACAGGAATTCGGCAAACCGGCGTAATTAACCGACCAACGTTACATTGGATGACGCTATTCAAACTGAAATGGGAAAATATGGGCTGGATCAATATGGCAGAGTCCGTGGCCTCCTTTCCTTGGCCAGGGTTACCGGAGGATGTCCATTTTTCTGTCAGCTATGCCCCGAACACTGACGAAATGAACCTCCACCTGTCGCGGAATTTGCCGGGTTTGCCATCCGGCGACAAGCCGCGGATCCGGATTGCCCAGTGGCCGAAAGCCGAAGCAGAAGAAATGGCCAGGCTCCTGTTCATCAGGTATTGGCAGCAGTTTTGGGAACCGTTCGACATGCCAAAATTCCAGTACCGGCGCTCAGCCAAAGGTCAGGCGGCCCGGTATTGTTCGATCTCCCGGCTGTTGAAGCCGGGCGGGAGACATGTTATCCAGCGCCGGCTTAAATCGGAATTGCTTACGCATCTTACCCGCAAAAGAAACGGCCGGGAACTTATTCTTAGAGAAGAATTGATCCCATCGCTCGAACGACTCATGCTGCAGCCTGATTTCTTCTGGACGATGGTTGACCAGTTCAAGCGTGTACCGAGGCAATTTACCGGGCCAATGGAGATGGGCCTGCTCCGTACTAGAGATTTTAGTGGCATAGTTGTCCGACTGCAGGGACAGTGGTTCACCTTTCGCAGGGCCGTGGACTGGGTATCGCTATTTCGGAGTTTTTTCGAGCCGGAGGTCTTCGAAGCGTTGCAGCAAAAATTAGCGGAGGCGATTCGCGTTATTTCAGAGGCGACAACAGGGGAGGATACACGTTCTTTTCATGCGCCTTTCAATCTGACGATTATTTGCCCCGATAGATGAGTGCTGGCCGCAGACCGTAAGGGGCTTTCAATCAATTTGCAGTCTGTCTTTAGACCCAGGGGCTAGTCCGTTTAGGATTGGCTAGGTCGAAATGTGTTGTGCGGTCCATACAAAATAACACTGCCCAAAAAAATGCCTAATCAGAAATTGAATCAAACGGCGCCCTTTATCATGAAAGCTGGAACGCGATGCCTAAGAATTGGCCTCAAGAGAAGTACTATTTATATTGCAAATGATTGATAATGAATCGTATGATGATGCTCGTGTGAACCAGGTTAAAAGAAAAAAGGCCCACCAAGTGGACCTTTTTCTCAAGTGCGGGCGATAGGGGTCGAACCTACACGCCTCGCGGCGACAGATCCTAAATCTGTTGCGTCTGCCAATTTCGCCACGCCCGCAAATAATTATCTCAACCCACCTTTAGAATTGCCAGCAAATTCCCAGCAATTTTTCGTGCCCCGAGATCAGATTATATTGCTTTAAATCGCAATATCCTGATATCCAAGCGAAGTTAAATAAGGCAAGACTAGATTCAGGATGGTTAAGTTGGATCCTAAGTCTAGTGCGTCTGCCAATTTCGCCACGCCCGCGGGACTTTTGCCGTTGCCGGCCCGTAGAGCAGGTCAGGATAAGGCGTGCGAAGCTACGCTTTTTTTTGTAAATTCGTAAGGTATGGAAATGGAAACCGTTGCTGCGACGCCGAAATATAATTTGACCGAAGAACAGGAGAAGAAGCTGATCCTCAGAGAATACCGTGCCCTGTTGCGTTCTCTCAAGCCCAAATTGAAAACGGGCGACAAGGAATTGCTCCGCACGGCCTTTGAAATGGCGGCCGAGGCCCACAAGACCATGCGGCGTAAAAGCGGGGAACCCTATATCCTGCATCCCCTGGCCGTGGCCCGGATCTGTTCCGAGGAGATCGGGCTGGGCGTCCGCAGCACGATCTGCGCCCTGCTGCATGATACGGTGGAAGATACGGACATCACTTTAGAAGACATCGAAAGGGAGTTCAGCGGGGAGATCGCCCGCATTGTGGACGGGCTGACCAAGATCTCCAACGTCGTGGACGTCAACGCTTCCCGGCAGGCGGAGAACTTTAAAAAGATCCTGCTGACGCTGACCGATGACCCCCGGGTCATCCTTATCAAGCTGGCGGACCGGCTGCACAATATGCGGACCCTGGACAGCATGAAAAGGGAAAAGCAGCTGAAGATCGCCTCCGAGACGGTGTATATCTATGCCCCCCTGGCCCATCGCATGGGGCTTTATAATATCAAGACGGAGCTGGAGGACCTGGCCATGAAGTACCTGGAGCCGGAGGAATACCGGGAGATCGCCCGGAAGCTCGCGGAGACCAAGCGGGAGCGTTCCAGGTATATCAACGAATTCATCAAGCCCCTGAAAGACAAGCTGGACAAGGCGGAGAGCTTTGATTTCGAGATCTACGGCCGTCCGAAGAGCATTCACTCCATCTGGAATAAGATGCGGAAGAAGGGGGTGGCTTTTGAAGAGGTATACGACCTGTTCGCCATCCGGGTCATCCTGAACTCCCCACCGGAGAAGGAAAAGGAGGATTGCTGGAAGGTGTACTCGATGATCACGGATGAATACAACCCGTCTCCGGAGCGTCTGCGGGACTGGTTGAGCAATCCTAAGTCCAACGGGTATGAAGCGCTGCATACGACGGTGATGGGTCCCCAGGGAAAATGGGTGGAGGTGCAGATCCGTTCCAAGCGGATGAATGAGATCGCGGAAAAAGGGTTGGCCGCCCATTGGAAATATAAGGAGGGGGCTGCCGATGAAAGCCGGTTTGACAAGTGGTTCCAGCAGATCCGGGAGGTGCTCAATACGCAGGATAACGACTCCATCGATTTCCTCCAGGACTTCAAGACGAGCTTCCTGGCGGAGGAGATCTATGTCTATACACCGAAGGGGGATGTGAAAATGTTGCCGGTGGGATCCACCGCGCTGGATTTCGCCTTTGCCATCCATAGCGCCATCGGCGTACAATGCATCGGCGCCAAGGTAAACCACAAACTGGTGCCGCTTAGCCATAAGCTGCGCAGCGGCGACCAGGTGGAGATCATCACCTCCAGCAAGCAAAAGCCTAATGAGGACTGGCTGGGCATCGTGGTGACAGCGAAAGCCAAGAGTAAGATCAAGGATGCTTTAAAAGAGGAAAAAAGAAAGATAGCCGACGAAGGAAAATATATTGTCCAGCGTAAGCTGGAAAATTTCGGGGCTGGGTACAACCAGCATAATATCGATGTGCTGACAGCCTTTTACAAACTGAACTCTTCTTTGGATTTCTTCTACCAGGTGTCGGTGCGTAATATCGACCTGAAGGAGCTGAAGGAATTTCAGCTGTTGGGCGACCGGCTGGAGCCACCCAGGCCGCCCAAGCCGCAGCTGCTCGACATCCGGCCGGGAGACGTCCCCGCGCCTGCCGTCCCCCGGAAGGACGCAGAGCTGATCATTTTCGGGGAAAGCAGCGATCGTATCGTATATACCCTGGCCAACTGCTGTAAGCCTATCCCGGGCGACGACGTATTCGGGTTTGTATCGGTGGGCAAGGGGCTTACCATCCACCGGACCAACTGTCCCAATGCCGCCAAGCTGATGGCCAGCTATGGCCACCGGGTGGTGAAGACCAAGTGGGCCAAGAATAAAGAGATCTCCTTTCTCACGGGTGTGCGGATCGTGGGCATGGATGACGTAGGCGTCGTCAACAAGATCACCAATCTCATCTCCGGAGAATTGAGGATCAACATCAGCGCCATGACCATCGAGGCCAAGGAAGGATTGTTCGAAGGCAATATCAAGGTCTACGTCCATGACAAGGAAGAGCTGGAAGAACTGGTGCAGCGGCTGAAGCAGCTGAGCGGTATCCATTCCGTTGTTCGATTTGACACTGAATCCGCCTGACGCGCGCCGCCGATCTGCTAAATACGATGAGATGGCCTGCCGGAACATGGCTTCTACAAATTCCTTTTTGACAGTACGTGTTTTACCGTACTTTTGCCGCCTCATTTTGAATCACAAACCAGCAAATTGCAACATTCATGGTTGATGTAATCTTAGGCCTCCAGTGGGGGGATGAAGGCAAGGGAAAGATAGTGGACTATTTCGCTCCCCGTTATGATCTGATCGCCCGTTTTCAGGGGGGGCCTAATGCCGGACATACGTTGTACGTTAAAGACAAGAAGATCGTTCTGCACCAGATACCTTCCGGGATCTTTCATGAAAAGACCGTCAATCTCATTGGTAATGGCGTGGTGCTGGACCCGGTGACCCTTAAAAGAGAATGCGAGTCGGTGGCTGCCTTTGGCGTGGACTACCGCAAGAACCTCTATATCGCGCAGCGGACGCACCTGATATTACCCACGCATCGTGCGCTGGACAAGGCTTCAGAAGTTTCAAAAGGGCAGGAAAAGATAGGCTCCACATTGAAAGGCATCGGTCCGGCTTATATGGATAAGACCGGGCGCAACGGCCTCCGGGTGGGCGATCTGCTGGACAAAAGCTTTACGACACAATACATCAAGCTGCGGCTGAAGCACCAGCGGCTGCTGGACGGCCTCAACTTCCACGAGGATATCTCCGCGTGGGAAGAGGAGTTCTTCGAAGCCCTGGAGTTCATGCGGCAATTCAAGATCGTCAACGGAGAATACTTCATCAATGATAAGATCAGCCAGGGCAAGAGCGTCCTGGCGGAAGGTGCGCAGGGCAGCATGCTGGACGTAGATTTCGGCACTTTCCCTTTCGTCACCTCCTCCAATACTATTTCGGCAGGCGTTTGCACGGGTCTGGGCATCGCGCCGCAGAAGATCAGGGACGTCATCGGTGTCAGCAAAGCTTACTGCACCCGCGTTGGCAGCGGCCCTTTCCCCACCGAGCTGGAAGATGCCACGGGAGAGGAGCTGCGCAAGGTGGGCAGCGAATTCGGCGCCACGACCGGCAGGCCCCGGCGCTGCGGATGGATCGATGGCGTTGCCCTGAAATTCGCTTGTATGATCAATGGCGTCACAAAGATCGTTATGACCAAGGCGGATGTCCTGGATGGCTTCGGAGAGCTGAAGATATGCACAGCCTACAAGGTAGGAGGAGAGACTACCAGTGAGATCCCCTTCCAAATGAATCGATTACAGATCGAGCCCGTTCTGGAGTCTTTACCGGGCTGGAAATCAGACGTTACTTCTTTGAAAAAATATGATAACTTGCCTGAGAAGATGAAGGAATATGTTCAATTTATCAATAAGTTCCTGGGAGTAAAAATTGCGTATATTTCCAATGGACCGGGTAGAGATCAGTTGATAGAAATTTAAAAAAAATTAGTTGTCGAAAAATTTGGCGAATTAAAAACTTAGCCGAAAATTTACACACACAATCTTATTGGACTATGGCACCAAAATCTGATAAGGAGGGAAAGGGTTCTAAGAAATCCGCGCCTCAGACACCAAAGGAAACTCCGGAAAAGGCATCTCCGAAATCCAAGAAACCAGTGGATGACGATGAGGATGATGACGACGATGCTGATACGGATACCCCTAAGGCATCCTCCGGCAAATCTGCTAAGACTTCTGCGAAAAGCAAGAAGGATGACGATGACGACGATGATGAAGATTATGGAGAAGATGAAGTTGACGAATGGGAGAAAGTAGAAGAGGAAGAAGAGTGGGATCCCGACTTCGATGAATTCGATATTCCCAAATCAAAAACGAAAAAGGCCACGGGCGGCAATACTTCCAAAAAGACAGGGAAGGGCGGTGACGAAGATGACCTGGGCCTTGATGACGACTTCAAGGACCTGGACCTTTTCGGGGAACGCGGGTTTGACGAAGAAGAGGATGATTTCTAACGGGCATGCAACCGCGCACCTTCGTTTCATTTCTTATCTCCGATCTACAGCGAATAAAAATGCAGATGTTGAACTGGGCTTCCCGGTTCAACATCTCTGCTTTTCTGGACAACCAGGATTACCATCTTCCGTTTCATAGCTTCGACGGTCTTCTTGCAGCGGGTGCAGTGGAGTATGTCCGGGCTTCCGCGGGTCATGCTTTTGAAGATCTCCGGGAATTTGCGGGCCGGCATCACGACTGGCTGTTCGGACATTTCGCATACGATCTCGTGAAGGAGACGGAGCCATTCGGTATTTCGCAGCAGGCCACCAATCCTGTCGGATTTCCCGACCTGTTTTTTTTTATTCCTGAAATTATTATTGAGCTGAAGGGGGACAGGCTGCATATCGGCAGCCTGCGGCAGGACCATGCCGGGATCCTGGAGGAGATCCTTGCTGCGCCTGGCGATGGGGTTGGCAGGCAGCCGATGGACGGGGCGGCTGGTGGGGCAGGAACGCGTAATGCGGCGGGTAGCGTTGAGCGGGGGGAAGGCCCAAGGCTGCAGGCTGCTTTTTCCCGGGAGGAATACCTCGAAACGATCCGGACCCTCCGGGAGCATATTCTCCGGGGAGATTGTTATGAGATCAATTTCTGCCAGGAATTTTTTAGCCAACCGACGGATGTGGACCCGCTGCAGATCTGGCAATCGCTGTCAAAGGCTTCGCCTAATCCATTCGCAGCATTCTACCGGCTGGAGGATAAATACCTGCTTTGCGCCAGCCCGGAAAGATATCTCCGGCGGGAGGGCAATAGGGTGATCTCCCAGCCCATCAAGGGCACGGCGCCCCGGGTTCCGGGTGACCCCGGGGCAGATCGGGCGGCCGGGGCCGGACTGGCGGTCAGCGCCAAGGACCGCAGCGAGAATGTAATGGTAGTCGACCTGGTACGAAATGACCTCTCCAAAGTTTGTCTTCCGGGGTCTGTGCGTGTACGGGAGTTATTTGGCATTTACGGCTTCCCCCAGGTTTACCAGATGACAAGTACCGTAGAAGGCGAGCTGGCCCCGGGAGTCGACTTTATTGACGCTATACAGGCTACTTTCCCCATGGGGTCGATGACCGGGGCGCCGAAAAGAAGGGTGGTTGAACTGATCGACCAGTACGAACGAACTTCCAGGGGGCTGTTTTCAGGGGCCCTGGGGTATGTGACGCCTGAAGGGGATTTCGATTTCAATGTGATCATCCGAAGCCTGTTCTATAACAAGACCTGTCATTACCTGTCGTACCAGGTGGGATCGGGTATAACTTTTTACAGTAATCCGGAGCAGGAGTATGAAGAATGCCTGGTGAAGGCGGAGGGAATAAAGAAAGCGCTGGGTTTGAGGACCTAGCGCTTTCCATGATTTATTATGTGTTGGTCCTGATCGGACCAGACAAATGATTATTTAGACTCTAACCATGGCCCTTCGGGTAGAACGCCTGAGGCGTTCTAATTGGCCGTCGCTACACGATCACTGCTGCTGGTCAGCAGCTGCTGAACGGATTCGTTGAGGATCTCGTATTTATTGGCTGCAAACGAGGCCATCTTATCGGCCGGCAATTTCAGCTCATAGGTATTATTGCTACTGGCCATCACCTTGTCGAAATTGGGGTTATACCGGGAAAATTCGGTGATATCCATCATGATATAGCGGGCGATGATACTGCCACAATATTTGCCGGAAATCGCCACGGTCTCGGAATTTTCCAGCTCTTCCGGGGTCAGTTTCCGGCAGGAAGCGTACATGGAGGATCCGGGCAGCTGTTCCACGGCTTCCGCACGGGTGAGGGTGGTGATGCTACCCTGTCCTTCGAAAGTATACTGTGTTCCAATGAACTTCTTTACGTGGATCCGGGATTCGGTGGGCAGGTGATACTGCAGCTCCCAGAAATTGCGGCTTCCGCTGCGACGGATGGCGTGGTAGACATTGGCGGTGCCCCCGTTATAGGCGGCGATCACCAGCAGCCAGTCGCCCAGCTCGTTGTACAGGTCACGGAGATACAGGGCGGCGGCACGGGTGCTTTTGTAATAGTTCTTCCGTTCGTCGATGTTCCGGTTGACCTTGAGGCCCAGGTCGCGTGCGGTCTGGGGCATCAGCTGCCAGGGGCCTACGGCCCCCACTTTAGAGCGGGCTGTACGTTTTAGATTGGATTCGATCACCGCCAGGTATTTCAGCTCCTTGGGCAGACCATACTGGGCCAATATGGTCTCTATCAGGTTGAAATAACTCCTGCCATTGGCCCGGACCTCCTGGAGCTCGTCCCAGTTGTCCTTAATGTAGTCCTGGACAAAGCTAAGCGCCTTGGGATTTAACCGTACGCCATTGCTGCTGCCTACCGAAGTGGCCAGGAACAGCTCTCTGTAAAGGTCATTTTGGGAATTGGAATTGGCAACGGTGGTAACATCGGCAATTTTTCCTGCGACCCGCTCAGTATCAACGGCTTTGCTGCCAGCGGGGGTTGAAATGCCCTTTGAAACGGGCACATCTGCGAAAGAAGGGTACATCCATCCTGAACTGATAAACATGATGGTTATGCCCAACAATAAAAGTCTTTTGTTGTTCATGTCCAACGCTTTAAAAGATGGTAAACAACCAAAACGGCGTTTACAATCTTTCATAGGAACGGAAAACGGGAGATTGCTGCTTTAAGCCATCAACCAAAACGGATTAATAAAAAGGGCGCCTTAAGCGTCCTGGCCCCGGGGCCATTTTTAAGATTTTGGGTCAAATTGATGATCGCTTCACGATCTCTCAGTCACATAGAGTAGGATTTTCGTAGGACTTATATTGTTGCATTATCAGATGCGAGAACTGCAGCAAAGATAACTCTTTAAAACGAGAAGTCATAGCCTGCATACCAAAAGGCATGCCATTTGTGTGGGTAAAAAGGGGGATGGAAATACCGGGGATTCCGACCAGATTTGCATAAACCGTATAGATATCAGCGAGATACATTGCAATAGGGTCGTCCATCTTCTCTCCGATGGTAAAAGCGGTGGTAGGGGAGGTCGGGAGGATAATTATGTCGAATTCTTTGAAGATCAATTCAGTACGATCGACCAGCATTTTTCTCACCTGCTGGGCCTTGGTGAAATAGGCATCGTAGTAGCCTGCACTTAACACAAAGGTTCCCAACAAGATGCGCCGCTTGACTTCCCGTCCGAAGCCTTCGGAGCGGGAGCGCTTGTAAAATTCTGTTAATTCAAGTTGAGAGTCGTGGGTCCTGTAGCCGTATTTCACCCCGTCAAACCGGGCCAGGTTGGAGGAGGCTTCGGCGGTAGTAAGCACGTAATAGGCCGGGACGATATAATCCAGGAGATCGAAGTCCACTGCCTCCACGGTGTGACCGTCATTGCGAAGCTGGTCCAGGCAATCCAGGAGGGTATCCCTGATCTCGGGGTCCAGGCCCGGGTGGGTGAGGGCTTCTTTGAAATAGGCGATCCGGTATTTGGCGGCGGCCGGCGTGTCGAGGTCTGAAAAGGTGGCCGTCTTATCGGTCGCTACGGTGCTATCGAAGTCGTCTTCCCCGGCGATGACGTCGAGAATGGCTGCGACATCCGGCACCGTGTTCCCGAAGATCCCGATCTGGTCGAAAGAGGAAGCGTAAGCAATGAGTCCATAGCGGGAGACCCTGCCATAGGTGGGTTTCAGTCCGAGGATACCGCAGAAATCGGCTGGCTGTCTGACGGAGCCACCCGTGTCGCTGCCGAGGCTGGCCATGCAAAGGCCGGCCTGAACGGCCACTGCGGAGCCTCCTGAGGACCCCCCCGGGACCTTTGTGAGGTCACGGGCATTCAGCACTTTTCCATAGGCCGAGTTCTCATTGGTGGAACCCATGGCGAACTCATCACAGTTGAGATGTCCTATGAGGATGGCTTCTTCGCGAAGAAGCTTTTCCACTGCCGTGGCGTGATAGATGGATTTGAAATTGAAAAGGATGCGGGAGGCGGCGGTCAGCGGATGATCTTTATAGGCGAGGACGTCTTTCAGACCGATGATTACGCCGTGGAGGGCCCCGGTGCTTCCCCCTGCCCGTCTTTTTGCATCCAGGCTGCGGGCTTTTTCCAGCGCTTCGTCCCCGTATACCTGGATATAAGCGTTGAGGTGCTTATGAGCCGCGATCCGGTCAAGATAATGCCTTACTGCGTCTTCGCAGGAGCATAGCCCTTCCGATAAGGCTTTGTGATAGTCTTGTATCGAGTGAAATGTAAACAACAGCGCAGCAGTGAAAAAGGATTAGTGCTGGGTAGTGGAGGTACCAGCGCCGGCGGCCTTGGTATCCTTCTCATTCATTCCTTCTTCCAGCTCCTTTTTTACATTGCTCTTGGCATCATTGAACTCACGAATCCCACGACCCAGGCCACGCATGAACTCGGGGATCTTGCGACCGCCAAACAGCACCAGCACCGCCAGGATGATCAGGAACCACTCACTTCCACCAGGCATTGAAATCAGAAAATTGGTAAACATAATCAAAGACTTTAGGTATACTTTATGTATAGAACGACAAAGTTAACTCTTTATGAAATGATAACTACTTTTTGGGAGGATATTTAACAAACAAGTCCCGGGTGTTAACAAAAAGAGCCGGTCCTCACCGGACCGGCTCTCACAAAGTATTTTGCGGGCTTATTTAGCAGCAGCAGCGGCCACGGCCATTCTCTTTTCCTTGATACGGGCGCTCTTACCGCTCCTGGTACGCTGGAAGTAGAGTTTTGCACGACGTACGCGACCGACCTTATGCAGCTCGATGGACTCGATATTGGGGGAAAACAGGGGGAAAGTCCTCTCCACGCCCACGCCATCGGAGATCTTCCGAACCGTGAAAGTGGCGGTATGGCCAGTTCCCTGGCGCTTGATCACATCTCCCTTGAACCCCTGGATACGCTCCTTGTTACCTTCAATAATTTTATAATTGACAGTGATATTATCACCGGCTTTGAACTTCGGGAACTCTCTTTTTCCTGTCAGTTGCTCGTGTACAAAAGCTACAGCAGCGTTCATAACTTCATTTTTTAAGGATGGCAAAAGTAGGAATAATTAAGGAATCGTCCAAAATTATATCTACCCTAATTAATTTTACCTGGCCACGTTGACCGCGCGTTTTTCCCGGATGACGGTGACCTTGATCTGGCCGGGATAGGTCATTTCGGTCTGGATCTTCTGGGCTATCTCGAAGCTGAGCTTATCGCTGTCCAGGTCGGTGACCTTGTCGGCTTCGACGATGACCCGCAGTTCGCGACCGGCCTGGATGGCGTAGGCTTTTTCCACTCCCTGGTAGGCCAGGGCGAGGTTTTCCAGGTCTTTGATGCGCTGCAGGTATTGCTGCATGATCTCGCGGCGGGCGCCGGGGCGGGCGCCGCTGATGGCGTCACAGGCCTGTATGATGGGGGCGATGACGTATTGCATTTCCACCTCATCGTGGTGGGCGCCGATGGCATTGATCACGGCGGGGTTCTCCCCATATTTTTCGGCCAGCTTCATCCCCAGGAGGGCGTGGCTCAGCTCAGTTTCCTCGTCGGGCACCTTGCCAATGTCATGCAGCAGGCCGGCGCGTTTGGCCAGCTTGGGGTTCATTCCCAGCTCTGCGGCCATGATCCCGCAAAGATTAGCTACTTCGCGGCTGTGCATCAGCAGGTTCTGCCCATAGGAGCTGCGGAATCGCATCTTGCCCACGATCCGGACCAACTCTTTGTGCAGGCCATGGATCCCCAGCTCAATGACCGTGCGTTCGCCTATCTCCATCACCTGCTCTTCGATCTGCTTGCGTGTCTTTTCCACGATCTCCTCGATACGGGCCGGGTGGATACGTCCATCGGTGACCAGGCGCTGCAGTGACAAGCGCGCAATCTCACGCCGGAGGGGGTCGAAGGAAGACAGGACGATGGCTTCGGGAGTGTCATCCACGATCAGGTCCACCCCCGTGGCGGCCTCAATGGCGCGGATATTACGCCCTTCACGGCCGATGATCTGGCCTTTTATTTCGTCGCTTTCCAGGTTGAACACAGTGATAGAGTTCTCGATGGCCTGTTCGGCAGCCGTTCGCTGGATGCTCTGGATGATGATCTTCCGGGCTTCCTTGTTGGCTTTTTGCTTGGCGTCGTCGATGATCTCCTGCTGTATGGCCAGTGCGCGCGTCTGGGCCTCTGCGCGGAGGCTTTCTATCAGCTGGGTCTTTGCCTCTTCGGCGGTGAGGGCGGCGATCTTCTCCAGGCGGCGGATATGCTCTTCCTGGTGTTTTTCCAGCTCTGTCCGCTTAAGGTTCACCACTTCGATCTGGCGGTTCAGGTTATCCTTAATGACGTCGTTGTCTTTCGCCTGCTTATCCAGTGTCTCCAGCTTCTGATTGAGACTCTGTTCCTTCTGACGGATGCGGGTCTCTCCGTCATTCAGCTTCCTGTTGCGTTCCAGCACCTCTTTATCATGCTCTGCCTTTAATTGAACGAATTTCTCTTTGGCTTCCAGCAATTTCTCCTTTTTCAGGTTCTCTGCCGTGGTCTGGGCATCGGAGACGATCTTTTTGGCTTGTGACTGGGCGTCGTCTATCTTTTGCTGCGTGTTTTTAGCAAAGAGGAACTTGCCCGCAACAATTCCCACTACTAATGCGATAATTCCCGCTATGACGGTATATAACATTGAATCTTAAATTTAAAATGTTCACAATCATATATTTCTTATTCAGGTTCATGATTGTATGAAAATGTGTTAGTTGGCGAAGATAGGGAAAACGGGTTAAAATAGCTTCAAGCTGCGAGCTACAAGCTGCAAGCCTGGAACGGCTAATATAGGACTTTAACACCTAATCAAACCAACTTGTAGCCTGAAGCTAGTAGCTTGAAGCTTGTAGCTTGTAGCTTGTAGCTCGGAGCTCAAAGGGCACGGTCCAGCTGCTGTTCCATCCGGCTAAGGGTTTCCAGCAGGGAGGGGTCCAGCGCCGGCTGCCCTCCGGCAGAGGTCTCAGTTGCGTACGAGAGCAGGACCATGGCGATATAGTCCTGCATATCCTTACCCGCAAACTCGGTTTTGAAGGCAAGGATCTTATCATTGATGGACTTTAAAGTCTTACGGACCAGCTCTTCATCTCCGGGAGCTATCCTGATCCGGTAGCTGCGGTCGCCTATTACAACATTTATTGGGATCAACTCTTGCATACATCAAATACTTGTTTTAAATTTATCCACACCTTATACACAGAGGCCCTGATTTGAGCGAAGGTAGTTCCATTTTTCTCATCCTCATTCATTCATACCTAATAAAAACAAACTTTTGCTCACCAATACCCTATCTAAAAACTACGAAAGCCATGTTCTTAAAAATCAAATCGCCCGTGTTTATTGACAGGCTGACCTTTATGGTCGACCAACCCCAAAAATGCCTCCTGAAAGCCGTGCTGAAAGATGACACAGGCATCGTCTGCGGAGCCATGGAGACGGAAATGGAAAAAGACCAGCTGGAGCTTTATTGGGGTGGCCTGAATGATCTTCCTTACGGGGTGTATACGCTGGAGGTCTCGCAAGGCGCGGATGAAATGAAAATGCGCCTGGTCAAACGGGTTTGAAGGATACTATTCTCCCAAAAGCGCAATGCACCGGTCTATTTCCCGGATGTACTGACTAAGCCGTTTTTCCAACACAGCCTTTTCCGCAAGAGGCATCTCCCCTTTTTTTGCTTTCAGGATCTCCACCTGCTGTCGTAACTGCTCTACCTGCTCTGTTCTGCTGCCTTCGGACCGTCGAAGCTGTTGAAGCTCGTCTTTGAGCCTGTTATTTTCCTTCAATAAGGATTCCCGCTGCCTGAGCACCTGCTGCAGCTTGTCGTGGATGCGTTGTACCTGTAATTCGATCTCCTGCATAGTTTTTGGGCTGCGAGCTTTGAGCGAGGTTGGTTAAGTGATTTTCAGATTGGATCAACAAGCTTCGGGCCGTTTTTTGAGCTGTGAGCTACTAGCTTCGAGCTATGAGGAGGTTTTATTAGCTCCTGGCTCGTGGCTCGAAGCTCACCGCTCGCAGCTTGCAGCTTGCAGCTTGTAGCTCGCAGCTTGCAGCTATTTCCTGATTTCCGCCTGCAATTCTTTCTCCAGCACGTCCCTGATGCGACCCACCATCCCATCGATCTCCTTGTCCGTCAGGGTCTTTTCCTCGTCCAGGAACGTGAAGCTGACGGCCAGGGATTTTTTATCCTTCCCCAGCTTTTCACTTTGAAAGATATCAAAAAGCTTGATATCCTGTAGCTTTCCCACCCTGGCGCCCTGGATGGCTTTCTCCACCTTTTCAAAAGTGAGGGAGCTTTCCACGATCATGGCCAGGTCTCTTTGCACGGGCAGTTGTTTGGGTAATTCCCTGAATTCCACGTCCTTGCCGGATGTCAGCGCCAGCAGCTTCTGCCAGCGGATGTCGGCGAAATAAAGGTCCTGTTTGCAATCGAACTGTTTGAGGACGGAGGGGCTGACCATTCCGGCTTCTACAATGACGTCTCCTTTTGCTGAGATGGAAAGGCCCGTGGGCAACCTGGACGATTGCAGGGGCTCCCAGGCGGGGAGGGCAAGCCCCACCAGCTGGAAGATCCTTTGGCAGAGGGTCTTTATATAATAGAAATCGGCGTTGGGTCCTTTTCCCTTCCAGCCGTCGTCGCGCAGCTGCCCGGTGACCCACAGGGCCAGGTGCTGCTCCTCCGTATATTGGCCGATGCCGCTGGTGTGATAGGTCTTGCCGAATTCGAAGAATTGCAGGCTGGTGTTCTTCCGGTTCAGATTATGGGCTACGGATTCCAGCCCTGTCTCCAACAGGGAGGGCCGCATGATGTTCAGCTCCGCACTGAGGTTGTTGACCATTTTGACTACGGTCTCCAGCTCTTCGGGAGTGTAGTAGGCGCTGTTGGTAATGGAGTTGGTGAGGATCTCATTGAACCCCTGGCCTACGAGATAGGCGGATACGGCCATCTTCCATGCTGCGGCGCTCCTGTCTTTTTCCACGGAGGGGGAGATGGTGATGCTGGACGGGATGGCAATGTTGTCCAAACCGTCTATCCGCATGATCTCTTCCACCAGGTCAGCCGGGAGGCTGACATCGGGTTTGTGCCAGGGCACGTCCACATGGATGGCGTCGATCCCTTCCTTGATGATCCCGAAGCCCAGGCTCAGCAAGATCCCCTTTACAGTGTCGGGGTGGTAGTTCTTCCCACTGAGCTTTTTCAGGTAGTGATGTTTCAGGATCACCTGTGTCTTGTTCCTGGGATCAGGGTAGACATCCACTATCTCGGACGCGATCTCCCCTCCCGCCAGCTCTTTGATCAGCAGGGCGGCCCGTTTCAGGGCGCTGACGGTGCCCGAAATATCCATTCCTTTTTCGAAATGGATGGCGGCGTCTGTCCGCAATCCATGCCGGAAGGAGGTCTTGCGGATATCGATGGGATTGAACCAGGCGCTTTCCAGGAAGATGTCCCTGGTGTCATCGTTTATGCCGCTGCTCAGGCCTCCGAAGACACCCGCGATGCACATGGGCTCTTCTCCATCCGAGATGGTCAGGTCTTCACCGGACAATTTTCTTTCTTTTTCATCCAGGGTGATGAAGGGTCTGCCTTCCGGGAAGTTCTTCACGACGACCTTGCCTCCCTTGATGGCGTGGAGGTCGAAAGCATGGAGGGGCTGTCCCATTTCGTGCAGCACATAGTTGGTGATATCGACGATGTTGTTGATGGCCCGGACGCCGATGGCTTTCAGCCTGTCCTGCATCCATTGAGGAGATGCCTTGATGGTGATGCCTTTGATGCTGACGCCGGAATACCGCTCGCAGCCACGGGCATTTTCAATGCTTACAGCGATGGGCAGGCTGTTATTGTCCGGCTTAAAGGCATTCAATGAGGGTTGTTTGGGCCTGTATTCCTTATTTTCATGCAGGCTGAGCCAGGCGCAAACATCCCGGGCGACCCCCAGGTGGCTCATAGCGTCCATATGGTTGGGAGTGAGCCCGATCTCTATGATATGGTCGGTATAGGGGTGAAACCAGTCGGCCGCCTTCATGCCTGCTTTGGCTTGGGAGGGTAATACGAGGATGCCTGCGTGGCTTTCTCCCAGGCCGATCTCATCCTCGGCGCAGATCATCCCATGACTTTCCTCCCCCCTGATCTTAGCTACTTTCATGGTGAGAGGGTCACCCTTGGAGGGGTAAATAGTGGCGCCGACGGGGGCTACCACCACTTTTTGTCCCGCAGCCACATTCGGTGCACCGCAGACAATGGAAAGGGGTTCGGGTCCGCCGATGTTCACTTTGGTAAGTCTCAATTTGTCCGCATTGGGATGCGGGATTGCTTCCAGCACCTCTCCGATGATCAAACCTTTCAGGCTGCCTTTCACGGATTCGTATTTTTCCAGGCTTTCCACTTCCAGCCCCACGGAGGTAAGGATACGGGACAGTTTTTCGGGATCGATCTTCACCGGAAGGTATTCTGAGAGCCAGTTATAGCTGATGGTCATGATTATTTTCTATTGGAGGGCAAAGATAGCGGTTTTACCTGCGTGTGACTTCGGCCGGGGGATGGAAATATTTCGCTGATAATTACGTTTTTAAGCCAGATAAGTGTGAGATTTGGGCTGTTGCGGGTAGGAAGTGGTAATCAAATGTTAATACTTTTGGGGTCGCTTTACCTAGCATAGATCGTGCAGTCTTATTCTATGTAGTACTCCTTAAAAATCTGGTTTATGAAAAAGCACCTGTACATTTTTGCGATCCTGGGATTGGTAGGTTTAACAGCCTGCGGTCCCACTTATGTGGTTCAGCGGCCTTCGCCTCCTCCGCCTTCGGCGCAGCCTATGCCGCCGCCCCCTCCGCCTCCGGCTCCGGAACCTGAGCCGGAAGCTTCCTATCAATCTTTTTATGATGATCTGAGCCCCTACGGGCAATGGATAGATGATCCCAATTACGGATATGTCTGGTTACCGGATGTCGGTCCTGATTTCAAGCCCTATGCCACCAATGGCCATTGGGTATACACCGAAGATGGCTGGACCTGGGCTTCCGACTATCCCTGGGGCTGGGCTGCCTTCCACTATGGCCGCTGGTTCTTTGCCGATGGCTATGGCTGGATGTGGGTCCCGGGCAATGAGTGGGCGCCGGCCTGGGTGACCTGGAGGAACAGCGACGAATATTATGGCTGGGCTCCCATGGAGCCGGGGGTCAGCTTTGGCATGTCCTATGGCGGCGGTTATGCCCCCCCGCCACACTATTGGTGCTTTGTCCCGCACCAGTATGTCGGGAGTCCCCAGATCCGCAGCTATTATGTCAATGAATCCCGGAATGTGACGATCATCAATCGTACCACGATCATCAACAATACGACGATCATCAATAACAATGGGCCTACCCGGAGCGTGAACTATGGCCGCGGTCCCGATCCGAATGAAGTAGGAAGATATTCAGGCTACAGTATAAGACCCATGCCCATCAGGACTGCCAGCAGACCCGGCCAGCAAGTGAGCAACAATGGGATGGTGATCTATCGCCCCCGAATAAACGAAGGGCCCCGGTATAATGCCGGCAATTACGGCTCGTCCCGTCCGGCGCCCACCAGGGTGAACAGCATGAATACCGTCAGGCCGGTGAATACAACGGTCTACGGCAACAGGCCTCCTGCCAGCAATGGCTATCCCAACAGGGATAACAGGCCTGTCACCGGGCGGCCTGTGTCAGGGTTCCCGAACCAACCCGGGCAGCCCGTGCAACAGCCGTCGCGGCCCGATAACCAGCCTGTGACGAGGCCTTACACGCCACCTGCTGAGCCGCAGACGAGGCCGACGAGGCCCGCAGTGCAGCCGCCAGTGCAACAGCCCGTACAGCAGCAGCCCTCACAGCCTGTGCTGCAGCCTTCCCAGCCCGTGCAACAGCCGGCAAGCCGTCCTGGCAGACCTTGGGGAAGACCTGTACAGCAGCCGTCACAGCCCGCACAACAACCTGCTCAGCCAGTGGACCAACCGGCCCAACCTGTACAACCTTCGCCTCCTGTGCAGCAGCCGGCGAACCCGCCGGCAAGCCGTCCTGGCAGACCCTGGGGAAGACCTGTACAGCAGCCATCGCAGCCCGCTCAGCAGCCTGCGCAGCCAGTGCAGCAGCCGGCCCCTCCTGCCCAACAGCCGTCGCAGCCCTCCAATCAGCCTGTGGCGAGGCCCACGAGGCCTGCGGTGCAGCCGGTGAACCAACCTGTACAGCAGCAACCGGCCCCGCGCCAGCTGACGCCCAGGCCTACGCCTCCGCAGGCTCCGCCGGTGCAGCCACGGCCCGTAACCCGCACCGTTACCCCTCCTCCCCCGCCCAAACCGAGTGAGGACAAGCAAAATACCAGACCAGAGAGACAATAGCCCTGGTTCAAATTACTATCCCCAGCGTGTTTCAAGGCCGCTGGGGATCTTTTTTTGTGCTCCAAAACCCTTCAAACCGCATTCTGGTGTTTCAGCCTCCTGGCAAAATATTTGGCCTTAAATCTTTGTGCACAGCAGGTGTGAATTTAAAACGGGAAATGGCTGAAAACTTTTTTAAATTGTGGATAGCTGGCGGGTTAGTGTGTATAACCGGGGGTTAAATGTGGATAACAGAGTGGATTTTGGTAGGAAAAATATAGAAAAAGAAAAAGTTTTTTCGACGGGATTTTGAGTTCTATATTCGCCCTCCTGACTCAAAGGGGTAACATTCTGTTCATTTTGCCATAACAATTTCTTAATATAATATAGGCTGGAACACTAACCTAATGAGCCTGGTCCCCTGGACGGGATGGTGTGTCCGACAAACGGGTGTGCAGTGACAAAGTAACCCATTTGCCGGACACGTCTGAAGGATGGTCCTTCGGACACGAACCCTGGGTTCGTTTTGTGCTGGACACCCTATTTTTTAATTATTTGGACGGTTTATCAATGGATCTTACTAACCTTAATCTCAACAAGGACCGCAGCAAATTCAGGCGCAAGCCTACTGTGGATCTCAGCACCATGGTTTATGGTAAAATTCCTCCTCAGGCCAAGGAACTGGAGGAGGCTGTACTGGGCGCCATCATGCTGGAAAAAAGTGCTTTTGATACTGTTGTGGAGATCTTAAAGCCCGAATGCTTTTACCTGGAGGGTCATCAACGCATATACAAGGCCATGCAGTCCCTGGCCCAGAAAAGTCAGCCCATCGATATCCTCACGGTGGTGGAAGAGCTGAAGGTCCGGGAAGACCTGGAGGTGGTAGGCGGCCCCTATTATGTGACGAAGCTGACCAATTCGGTGGTGTCTTCCGCCAATATAGAAACGCACTCCCGCATCGTCCTGCAGAAATTCATCCAGCGGGAGCTGATCCGCATCAGCGGGGAGATCATCGGAGACGCCTACGAGGACAGCACAGACGTATTCGACTTGCTGGACGACGCGGAGAGCAAACTATTCGAGATCACCAACAATCACCTTCGAAAGAATTTCGACAGCATCGACAGCGTCCTGGTCAAAACGATCCAGCGGATCGAAGAGATGCGGAACAAAAAGGATGAGATCTCCGGCGTGCCCAGCGGATTTTCCACCCTGGATAAGATCACTTATGGCTGGCAGCCGACGGACCTTATTATCCTGGCTGCCCGTCCTGCCGTGGGTAAAACGGCTTTCGCCCTTAACCTGGCCCGTAATGCCGCCCTGAATAATATCAAGCCTACTCCCGTTGCTTTCTTCAGCCTTGAAATGAGCTCTGCTCAGCTGGTGCAACGTATCCTTAGCGCTGAGAGCGAGATCTTTATGGAAAAGATCGCCCGCGGCCGCCTGGAGGATCATGAGATGAAGCAACTGTACAAGAAAGGGATCGACAGGCTGGCAAAAGCTCCTATTTTCATCGATGACACCCCTGCCCTCAATATTTTCGAGCTGCGCGCCAAGTGCCGCCGTCTGAAAAACAAGCATAATATCGGCTTTATCATCATCGACTACCTGCAGCTGATGAGCGGGGGCGGCGACAATAAGGGCAACCGCGAACAGGAGATCAGCCAGATCTCGCGTGCGCTGAAAGGTCTGGCAAAAGAGCTCCAGGTGCCTATCATCGCCCTGTCCCAGCTGAGCCGTGCCGTTGAATCGCGCAAGGAAGGGGAGAAGATCCCCCAGCTGAGCGATCTGCGTGAATCAGGCGCTATCGAACAGGATGCCGACATGGTGATGTTCCTGTACCGGCCCGAATATTATGGCATCACCGCCAATGAAATGGGAGAAAGCAATAAAGGGGAGACACATGTGAAGATCGCCAAGCACCGTAACGGCTCCCTGGATACCGTCAAGCTGCGGGCGCTGCTCCATATACAGAAGTTCACTGAGTACGAGGGGGATGATTTCGGGGGCATCGGCATGCCTTCCGGCGGCAGCTGGAAGCCTGTTCAGGATGACGATGGCGGCGGCGCCAAGCTGTATATCCAGGCCGGCAGCCGGATGAAGGACCTGCCTATCGACGAGGACGATGTGCCTTTCTAGCTGTGAGCTGTGAGCTACAAGCTGCAAGCTACAAGCCAGAGTTGAATTAAGTTTGTCTGAGGTTCGCTAATCAAATAGCAATAAACAGCTCCTTACGAGGGGCTTTTATTTTGCACTGACCATTACGGCAGGTCTTGTTGAGGGAGGGGGCGTTTTTCCATAGTACAAACAAAATAAGCAGTAAACCGGATAATCCAAGCCCCGGGGCCTGTAACTTCGCCTGATAAGAAGCTCCGATGGCATTACCTTTTTTTTATCTATCCGCGTATCGTCCCGGCGATGTTGAAATAACGCTGGACGAAGATAATTCCCGTCATGTGGTCCAGGTGCTGCGGATGCAGAAGGGACAGCAGCTGCTGCTGACGGACGGTAGTGGATGGTTGCTGACGGCGGCGATCCTGGACGATCACAAGAAGAAATGCCTGGTCAGGGTAAATGCGTCGGTTTTTCAGCCGGGCCGGACGAGGAAGGTGACCGTGGCCATGTCTCTGCTGAAGAACGCTTCCCGCTTCGAATGGTTCCTGGAGAAGGCGACGGAGATCGGTGTGACGGGTATTGTCCCGCTGCTGTGCGAAAGGACGGAGAAGCAGCATTTCCGCCAGGACAGGATGCAAAATATCCTGGTAAGCGCGATGCTCCAATCGCAGCAGACCTGGCTACCCGCATTGCGGACTCCTACCCCGTTGGCGCAGGTGATCCGGGAAAGTTCCGGGGAGGAGGGTTTTATCGCACATTGCGTGGAGACGGAGCGTTCATCCCTGGCCGTGGCGGCGCGTGCTTCGGCCGCGGCTTCGCAGCTGATCCTCATCGGGCCGGAAGGGGATTTTACCAAAAACGAGATTGAAATGGCGCTGGGCAGCGGTCTTCTGCCTGTTACGTTGGGGGAGACGCGCCTGCGGACGGAGACGGCGGGCGTGGTGGCGGCAACGCTTATGTGTATACGTTGATAGAATTATTTTTTCTGGTATTTCCAGCGCAACGACTTGCCTTCGGTCAGCCATTCCATGGCGGTGGCTATACGTTTTTCCCGTGTGGCCTCAGTCTTCGCTTCCGCGATCCATTCGATGTATTCCCGCCGGTGGGAAGGTGAAAATGCCTCAAATGCAGCCAGCGCTTTTTTGTTTTTTTTCAGGGCCGTAGTCAACGCCGCCGGGATGGGTGGTTCCTTTTTGGGGGCTGCTTTGGGCTTTGTTTTCTTGATACCCTTTTCGTTGAGCTCCGCAGCTTCGCGGATGTAAGCGATCATGATCTTGTCCGAAGGCAGGTCTTTCTTAGAGGTGATCCGGTCCAGATGTCCCATCGCGTTCTTTTCCTTTAACTGCAGGATGCCTTCGGGATCTTTCAGCAGCGAGGCATTCCACAGCCCGAAAGCGCAATGCGCCTTAAAGGCCGCCATGTTACAGAGGATGCTGCCGTTGTTCTGGAAGAACGGCATGCCCCATTTGATCGTTTCCTCCACGCCGGGCCAGGCTTTATGCACCAGCTTGCGGATGTGTTCGAGGATGGGGCGTGCAAAATCAGCCGATCTGATGATGTACGCGTCGATGCGGGCATCGATGACGGTGGTGGTTTTAGTGTTTGTCATGTGGCTTTATCGTTTTCTTTTTATAGCGTGTATTCAGCAGCTCGACACCGAAGGCAAAGGCCATGGAGAAATAGATGTAGCCTTTGTCGATATGGGCATGATGAATGGGCTCCAGGCCTTCGAAGAAAAGACTGAATCCTACCATCAGCAGGAAAGCGAGCGCAAGGATCTTGAGGGTAGGCCGCCTGTTGATGAAATCCGCGATCTTCTGGGAAAAGAAGAACATGATGATCATGGCAATGATCACGGCGGTGATCATGACGGGTACCTGTCGGGCCAATCCTACGGCTGTGATGATACTATCAAATGAGAAAACGGTGTCCACCAGAACGATTTGGGTGACGATGGCGCCGAATGACATGGACGGCTTATCCGCCGCCGCCAGTTCGTGACCGTCCCCTTCCAGCTTTTCATGAATTTCCTTCACGGTCTTATATAAGAGGAACAGCCCGCCTGCCAGCATAACGAGATTGCGTATGCTGAACCCATAGCCAAACACGGAGAAAAGCTCTTTGCTGCCATTGGTTACCAGCCATCCCAGTCCCAGCAGAAGGAGGCTTCTGATCAGGATGCCGGCGATCATCCAGATGCGACGGGCGCTCAGCTGTTTATCCGGAGCCAGCCTGCCGATGAGGATGGATACAAAAATAACGTTATCGATACCCAGTACGATCTCCAAAAGCGAAAGGGTGAACAGACTAATAAGCGAATCAATACTAAAGAGGGGAGCCATAAGTGTGTGTGCGTTAAGATCATTAAGAGGCCGTAAAAATAAGACCTTTACCCCACAAAAAAAGGCACCGTCCTTCGACGATGCCTGTTGCAATTTCATAGAAAAAGGCTGTTAGGAAAAGCCTGACGATCAATCACCGCCTTTAATGGTTTAGGGGTTTGGGTGGTGACGCCGTCATTATGTAAAGCTCAATGTTGAAAGTTGTAGTGGCAGGCGGGTAGAAGCACAAAAAGGGCAACATTTTTCATTGTTTCAAGCTTGGGGTTGTGCCGCAAATAACGGCTATCGCAATGAAAAAAGTGCATTCCGCGCGTCTGAATTGATACTCGTGTTGATTTTGGCAATAAGTGTGTCGATTGAGGCCATAACTGTGTCAACGTTGCAGTTTTGCGCAGATCCGGCCCACGATAAAGGGGCCTTCGTAGATAAAACCGGTCCATACCTGCACCAGCGAGCCGCCTGCCGCTGTTTTCTCCAGGCCGTCCTCGCCTGTAAAGATCCCGCCGGAGGCGATGATGGGAAGGGTCCCTCCTGTTTTCTTGTGTATATACCGGACTATTTCGGTCGATCTCTCTTTTAAGGGGGCGCCGCTTAATCCACCGGCGCCGATGGTTTCCAGGCGGGCGGGGGACGTGATCAGCCCGTCCCGGCTGATGGTGGTATTGGCGGCCACGAGTCCATCCAGCCTGATCTCCATAGCCAGGTCCACCACGTCGTCTATCTGCTGCCAGGTAAGGTCGGGCGCGATCTTCAGCAGCAGGGGCCTTGGCGGGATATGGCGGACGGCGGCCATCTCCTGGTTCAGCGCCTGCAGGCGGGTGAGGATATTGTGCAGGGCGTCCTTTTCCTGCAGCGCACGCAGTCCCGGCGTATTGGGAGAGCTGACATTGACCACGAAATAATCCACGTGGTCGAAGAGCTCGCGAAAGCAGATGATATAGTCTTTCCACGCTTCCTCGTTGGGAGTGGCCTTGTTCTTACCGATGTTGCCGCCGACGATCAGCGGAAGGCGCTGGTTGCCGCCGGACCGGGCGCCGTTCTTCTCCCGCCATTGTTTCAACCGCTGTGCGATGACCTGTACGCCTTCGTTGTTAAAGCCCATCCGGTTGATCAATGCCTGGTCCTGGGGGAGGCGGAATAGCCTGGGTTTTTCGTTCCCGTCCTGGGGCAGGGGGGTCACTGTTCCTATTTCGACGAATCCGAAGCCCAGGGCGTCCAGTTCCCTGAGGTAAAGGGCGTTCTTGTCAAATCCGGCTCCCAGGCCAACGGGGTTGCGGAACGTGAGACCGAATACCTCTTTCTGCAGGGAACCGCCTCCCCTGTCCTCACTTGCAGCTTGTAGCTTGTAGCTTGCAGCTTCGTCCGGCCGGCAGGCCCAGGTCACCAGCTGCCTGGACCAGCGCCAGCGGCAGAGCGCTCTTAACATGTTCATGCTGAAATAATGCACATCTTCGGTAGGGAACAGGAACAAGATATTTCGGAAAAACTTGTACATGGCGCGAAGATATAATGGTTGGTCGAATCGCTTTGGGATTTGCCCTCAAAATCTTATCTTTGATACAGACAGTTGCATAAACAACTAACGAAAGCTATCATTATGCAGGAAGCATACATTGTCGCCGGCTATCGCTCGGCAGTAGGTAAATCCAAGCGAGGGAAGTTCCGTTTTTACAGGCCTGATGACATGGCCATCGATGTGATAAAAGGGTTGTTGGCATCCGTCCCGCAGCTGGAGCCCAGGCGGGTGGACGATGTCATCGTGGGCAACGCTGTACCCGAGGCCGAGCAGGGGCTGCAGGTGGGGCGGATCATTGCCGCCCGGGCCGTAGGCATACATGCTCCCGGCGTCACGGTGAACCGGTATTGCGCCAGTGGCCTGGAAACCATTGCTATTGCCACTGCCAAGATCCGCACCGGCATGGCCGATTGTATTATTGCCGGTGGAACGGAAAGTATGAGCATGGTGCCCACAGCGGGCTGGAAGACGGTGCCTGCCTATTCCATTGCATCCGAAGATCCCGATTATTATCTGAATATGGGCCTGACGGCCGAGGCCGTAGCCAGGGAGTTCAAGGTCAGCCGGGAGGACCAGGACCAATTCTCCTACGAGTCGCACCAGAAGGCCATCAAGGCTATCGGGAACGGCTATTTCAAGGAGGGGATCCTTCCGCTGCAGGTGGAGGAGATCTATGTGGATGAGAAAGGCAAAAAGCAGAAAAGGAGCTTTACGGTAGATACGGATGAAGGCCCCAGGGCTGACACTTCCCTGGAAGCGTTGGCCAAATTGAAGCCCGTGTTCGCCGCCGGCGGCTGTATTACGGCGGGCAACTCTTCCCAGACCAGTGATGGCGCCGCCTTTGTCATCGTCATGGGCGAGCGGATGATGAAGGAGTTGGGGCTTCAGCCTATTGCCCGTCTCGTGGCCTGCGCCAGCGCCGGGGTGCATCCCCGTATCATGGGCATTGGTCCCGTAGAAGCGGTGCCCAAAGTATTGAAGCAGGCCGGTATGAACCTGGGTCAGATCGACCTGGTAGAGCTCAATGAGGCTTTTGCATCCCAGTCCCTGGCCGTGATCCGCCAGCTGGGCATAGATCCGGCCATCGTCAACGTCAACGGAGGCGCTATTGCCCTGGGGCATCCGCTGGGCTGCTCCGGCTGCAAGCTGACCATCCAGCTCGTCCACGACCTGAAAAGGCTGAAAAAGAAATACGGCATCGTTACTGCCTGTGTCGGTGGCGGGCAGGGGATTGCCGGGGTAATAGAGCACCTGAATTAGGTCCGCGGCATTGTCATATTTCGTCTCTCTGTATTACGTCCTTATACTACAGGACGGATAAGGGGCACTTTCTAAATTAAAAGAGGGGCTACCCGTCATATTTTCACGGTGTCATATCATAAATAGTTTTAACTTGCTTTCTCGTTAAACGCTTACTGGTCATAGGCATTTTAACCGCTGACAATCTTTTTTCCGTAATAAGGAATCCACTATTTATACAATGATTCGAGTATTCATTACTGATGATCATGAAATGTACCTGGAAGGATTGGCCCTATTGCTGGGCAGGCAGGAAGGCATAGAAGTCGTCGGGACCGCTCAATCCGGAAAGGATCTGCTATCGCGCCTTAATGACATCCAGACCGACATTTTATTGCTGGACGTTTATCTTCCGGACATGGGAGAAGAAGAGCTGTTGCAAAGCATCCGGGCCAGCCGTCAGGACCTGAAGATCATTTATCTCACGCTGTTGCGTGGCACCCGCTATATCCATAAGCTTACCCGTCATAATATCCAGGGATATGTGCTGAAGAATGCCACGCTCGATGAGCTGCTGACAGCCCTGCAAGCCGTACAGAACGGCGGCAGCTATTTCAGCAAGGATATCAACATAGGGGACAGGGATGAAGATTTCCGAAACACCATTACCATTGAAGACAAACAGATAGATGAGATCCTTTCCCGTCGCGAGCTGGAAGTGCTCAAGCTTATCTGCCGGGAATATAGCAATGCCGAGATCGCCGATAAGCTTTTTCTAAGCGTAAGCACGGTGGAGACACATCGCAAGAACCTCATTGCCAAGCTGGGTGTAAATAATACTGTAGGCCTCGTAAAATTTGCCCTCCGGAATAAGCTGATCGACTAACGCTGTAACCACAATTGCACTAAGGTGCTCAAAAGAAACTTACTGTATCCGCAAAAGATGATTATCGTAAAGTAAAGCCAACTAAAATAAGTGAAGCGGCCATTGACCCTTTTCTTACTGCTTATTATCTATTCTGCGTTGTCCGCTCAGATGGACAGCGCCAGTATTATAGCAGCGTATGGAAAGGGTATTCACTTTACGGAAGCGCAGGTGGATTCCATCCGCTATTATGCGGACTTCATCGATCAGGCCGGCCCGAAGACCGGCTACTTAAAAGCCAGGGTGATGGCGCTTCGCCTGCACGGTTTCTATTATGAAAACAAAGCCGATTACAAGCGGGCCATCGACTATTATCTCCAGTCCCTGGACGAGGCCAGGAAGATCGACGATATCCAGCATCAGATCAATGCCCTGACGGACCTGGCTGTCATGTATACGGAAATGAAGCAGCCGAAGAAGGCAAAAGATGTCTACCTGGAATGCGTGGCCCTGAACAAGAAAAGAGGGGACGCCGGATCTCTCCTCACCAGCTATATCAACCTGGCTCCTTTATATAACCATTTAGGCCTTTATGACAGCGCGCTCCTTTTCCTGCAGGAAGGCCTGCGGATCGGTAAACCCCTGGAAGAACAAGGAAAAGAAGACCTGTCCAACCTGTACAACAATCTGGGACAAACCTATTATTTTCTGAAGAACTACGATAAGGCCATCATATATTTTGCGGACAACTACAGGCATCATGTGGCGGCCCAGGGCCTTACGGCCAAGGCGACGCAGTGGTTTGACGTCCTTAATCTGGCCGATGCCTATACCCAGAAGAACGTGCTGGATTCCGCGGGCAAGTATGCCGCGCTTGCCCTGAGCCTGGCCGAGCAGCTGAATGCCAGGAGCAAACAATCGGATACCTATCAGATCCTCTCCAAACTGGCGCAGCGCCGGGGCGACTATAGGAAGGCTTATGAGTACCAGTCCAAATGGTATGAGCTGGATACTGCCATCGTGAATGGGGAGACCTATAAGGCCATTGCCGAGCTGGAAGAAAAATATGAGGCCCGGCAACATGAGAACGAGATGCTGCTGCTCCAGGGAGAGATAACCCAGCAGAAATTCCACACCCGTATCATGGTCATCATGAGCATCAGCCTGCTGCTGATAGCCATCCTGGCAGCCATGGCATTTGTCATCAAAAGAAAGGTCAACCGGAAGCTGCAGGCCACCAATGACCTGGTCACGCGGCAGAATGAACGGCTCTCGGAACTGAATTTCGAAAAGAACTCTTTGATCAGCATCGTATCGCATGACCTGAGCACTCCCTTTGCGAGCATCGGCATGTGGGCCCAGCTGCTGCAGGTGGATGCCAGCAACCTGACCGCGGAGCAGAAGAAAGCGCTCAACCGCATCGAGCAGGCTACTGCCTATGGCGAAAAGCTGATCCGTCATATCCTGGACGTGGAAAAGGTGCAGACCAACCAACACAAGCTGCAGCTGGAGAACGTGGACCTGCGGATCTTCTCGGAATCCGTCATCGATACTTTCCAGCCGGCGGCAGATAAAAAAAATATCCAGCTGCACCTGGAATGCCCTGAAAAAAGTTTGTATTTCCTCAGCGACCGGCAATTGTTAAGCCGGATGCTGGAAAATCTGCTGTCCAATGCCATCAAGTATACGGATCAGGGGAAAAACGTCTGGATGAGCGTCAGCGATGAAAGGGATGCCATCAGCATCAAGGTGCGGGATGAAGGGGTGGGCATCGAAAAAGACGAGCTGCCTCACCTGTTCTCGAAATATAGCAAGATCTCTTCTCAACCCACGAACGGGGAGCCGTCCACCGGACTGGGTCTTTCCATCGTGAAGCGCATCTGCGAAGAGCTGAACGGCCAGATCCACTGCGAGAGCTGCCCGGGCGAAGGCTCTATCTTCACTGTCGTCCTGAAAAAATGACCGGGCTGGTCATTACCATCTGATTAACATATTTTAATGGTTAAAATTAGGCTGAGGCCGCCGGCTGGCCTAAATTTGAAACCTTGTAGCAAAAATTGGTGATCCCAGTCATGAATCGATGTATATACCTAGTCCCGTTATTCTTTCTGAGCTTCCTTCTGATGGCATTTGTGCCCGGCACCGGCAGTCTTACCGGCAGGATCACCGACCAGCATGGCGCATCGCTTGCGGGCGCTACTGTCTATATCCCTGATCTTAAGCTGGGCGTGGTTACGGACACGGCCGGGTATTATAAATTCTCTTCGCTTCCTTCCGGGAGGTACCTGGTTGAAGTTCATTCCATCGGTTTTAAAACTTTCACGAGGACGGTAACTATCAGCGGCCCTGTCGTCCAGGACTTTTCGCTTTCCGACGAATATGTGGAAGAAAGCCCCGTCGTGGTGACAGGGCTTTCGAAGGCTACGCAGATCAAGAGAAGCCCCGTTCCTATCGTCGCCATCAATCATGATTATCTCATTTCCAATCTGAGCACGAACGCTATCGACGCTATTTCCAGGATCCCCGGCATCAGGGCGGTCACCACAGGCCCCAATGTTTCCAAGCCTTTTATCCGGGGTCTGGGCTACAACAGGATCCTCACGCTGTATGACGGCATACGGCAGGAGGGGCAGCAATGGGGGGATGAGCATGGCATCGAAGTGGACCAGTATGGTGTGGAGCGCGTGGAAGTGATCAAGGGGCCTGCCAGCTTAAGCTTCGGCTCGGACGCGCTTGCAGGTGTCGTCAATCTCATCCCCACGCAGCCTGCGCCGGAAGGGAAGATCCGGGGTGATATCACGATGGACTATCAGACGAATAATAAATACCTGGGCGGGTCCGGCTACGTGGGCGGCACTATGAACGGCCTGGAGTGGATGGCCCGCATCTCCCATAAGCAGGCGGCGGATTACAGGAATAAGATCGATGGCCGTGTCTTCGGCACTGCATTCAGCGAGACGGACGCAAGCGCTTCCCTGGGACTTCACCGCAAGTGGGGCTATTCGCACCTGGACTTCGTGCTGTATGACGACCTGCAGGAGATCCCTGACGGCAGCAGGGACAGCGCCACGAGGCGGTTTACCCGACAGATCACGGAGGCGGACACGGTGCGCCAGATCGTTTCGGATGCGGACCTGGGCAGCTACCATATTGAAAAGCTGCACCAGCATGTGCAGCATTACCGGGTCTATTCCGGCAACAGCTTTACCCTGGGAGATGCAGGCAGGCTGCAGGTGAACCTGGGATTCCAGCGCAGCATCCGCAGGGAATACAGCCATCCTGTCGCTTACACCACGCCCGGTCTTTACCTGCAGCTGACCAGCTATACCTATGACGTAAAATATTTTCTGCCGGAATTCGATAACTGGAACGTGACGGCGGGCCTAAACGGCATGTACCAGCAGAACAACAGCGCGGACGGGACCGAATTCGTTATCCCATCCTATCACCAGATGGACATGGGACCATTCCTGCTGGCCAAACGCAGCTTCGACAAACTGGATATTTCCGGGGGGCTGCGTTTCGACACCCGCCGGTTCACCAATTCATCGTTGTACACTGCCACTGACCCGGCCACGGGCTTTGACCGGCCTGTGTATGGCGCGGACACGGCGGGTGCGGACCTTCAATTCACCGATTATAAGAAAACATTCACCGGCTGGTCCGGCAGCATGGGCGCCACCTACAATTTCTCCGAACAGCTGGCCGTCAAAGCCAATATCGCCCGTGGCTTCCGCGCTCCCAATATTGCCGAGATCTCGGCCAATGGCGTACATCCCGGCACTAATATCTACCAGCTGGGCAACCCTGACTTCAAGCCCGAGTTCAGCCTGCAGGAAGACCTCGGCTTCGTGTATTCGTCACGGTATGTAGTCGCCAGTCTCGACCTGTTCAATAATTTCATCTCCAACTATATCTATAACCAGAAGCTGCAACGGGCGGACGGCTCCGACTCCATGGATATAACGGGGAAGAATACCTATTTTCAATTCGTCGCATCCCGCGCACGGCTTTACGGCGGCGAGGTGAGCGTGGACTTCCATCCCATAAAGGCCCTGCATTTCGAAAACAGCCTTTCCATCGTTTATGGCAACAATAAAGGCGTGAAAGGAAAAGCGCTGAATGACAGCGCCAGGTATCTGCCTTTTATCCCGCCGACGCATGGTATCTCTGAATTGAGATATGAGTTCGCGTCCAGGACTTCTCACCTCGTACATGCTTTTGTAAAAGTTCAGATGGAATATTATGCGGCGCAGAACAGGGCTTTCCTGGCCTACAATACGGAGACGCCTTCGGCGGGCTATACGCTCTTCAATGCAGGCGTGGGAGGAGGTTTTACCGATAAGAAAGGGAAGACCATCGTCAATGTATATCTCAATGGGGACAATCTGTTCGATAAGGCGTACTACGACCATCTCAGCCGGTTGAAGTACTTTCTTTACGCTGCGACGGACACCCATCCCAGCCATGGGATCTATAATATGGGGCGCAATATCAGCCTGAAACTGAGCTTTCCGCTGGATTTCAGCCCGGTCCGGAAGGCGGACAATACAGGTGCGGGGGGGCTGTGAGGGGTTTTTACAAAATAATATTGCATTTCCGGCGTTATTTATTTACTAACCCGATGTCATAAACAAAAAGCCATTCACCGGCGGGTGGGTGGCTTTTAACTTTCATTCGGATGGTCCTGGTAATATTCATCCGTCTTATAATCGAAGCGTTTTACGGGCGTTTGCTTATAGTTGGGATCGTAGCTGACGAAAAAGTACAGGTAGATCACCCGGCTTATGCGCATCAACCACGGTTGGAGACCGACGAGCAGGAAAGCATTGATCCCCATCCACCAGAAGAAGCGATTGTCCTCCGTGGACAATCCAACCAGCACCCACCATGCGACGAAGGTTGCTACGGACAGCGCAAATGAAAGTGCGTAGCTGACGTAGCCGGTGCCGTACCAGAAGCCTACTTCCAATTCAAAAGGCTGTCCGCATTCGGGGCAGGTCTTTGGCATCTTCATGGTCTGTCGCAGTTTCCAGGGGTTGGGCTGGCTGAACATATGACCCCGGCGGCAGCGGGGGCATTTCATCGTGAGGATGCTCCAGAAATATCCGGGCTTTTCTTGTGCAGGCATGGGGCAAAGGTACGGCTATTGAGGTAATGCCCGTATGGTTGTCCCGGGGGATGAAAGAGGTGAACGAGTCTGCGATGGAGTGAGGAGGAGGGGTGATCAGCGTTCCTTTATTATCCGCCACAGGGATTCCCAGTCGCCTCCGTTATACACCTGCGTGATGCCGGCCGACCTTAGTATTTCCGCGGCTTCCCGGCAATGAACCCCGGCGTTGCAACAGAGGATCACGGGTTTTCTCAGGTCTCTGATCCTTCCGATGTTGACCCTGATCCGATCTATGGGAATATTCAGGGCCCGGGGAACATGTCCCTGGTCGAATTCATAGGCGGTCCGCAGATCGATGACCACGCCTCCTTCCTGTAAGGCCTGCCGGACTGCAGTGTTTCCGCTTACGAGTCCAAAAAGGTCAGATAACCATCTCATGATTTATGATGTCTTAAGCGGTGCAATTTAATATATTTCAGAAAAGTGAGATGACCGATCTGGACCGCGATGACGAAGCCGTTGAAACCATCTAAGAAGCCTGCCCGGAGGAAGTAGCTGGTCAGGAAGGCCCAGAAGGGGTTGATGACAACCTTGAACCAGGTGACCTTTTTTCCTCTTTCGAACAGGAGCTGTGCGGAGAGGCGGCTGTACTTGTTGTTCTTATCTACATGGTCGTCGAAATTCGAATAGGTATAGTGAAGGAGGTCGCCGGTGAGCAGGCCGATTCGGGCATCATTGTCCGGGACCAGGGATTCATGGACGATGTCCAGGCTCCAGGCGCTTTTTTTCCTATGGGCCATGCGGAGCTTCCTGTCGGGATACCAGCTGCCATGGCGGATCCATTGTCCGCAATAGTTATTCAGCCGGTTCATCAGGTATCCGTCCTGGGGAAAGTCCTGGTTCTTCTCCCTTAGGATGCTGGTGCAGAGCTCTTCGCTGAGGAGCTCATCCGCGTCCAGGAACAGGATATGATCATGACTGGCCAGGACGGCGGCTGCGTTCTTCTGCGATCCATAGCCGGTGAAGGCGCGTTGGTGCAGCCGGCCTCCCAGATCCCGTACGATCGCCGCCGTCTTATCCGTGGAAAAGGAATCCAGCACGACGATCTCATCGGCAACGGACATCACCGACTGCATACATCGTTCGATATTCTTTTCCTCGTTGTAAGTTATAATTACGACGGATAGGGGTGTCATGTAGCTTTTATTGTTGCATATTTCCTTTCGCCTATCTGTTGTCTCCACATCGCGTAATAAAGACCTTTTTCCTCGAGCAGCTCCACATGGGCGCCCGTTTCCACTACCTCCCCTTTTTCCAGTACATAGATCCTGTCGGCATGCATGATGGTAGATAAACGATGCGCGATGAGAATTGTTATCTGGTCTCCCCTGGAAGAAATTTCCCGGATGGTCCGGGTGATCTCTTCTTCCGTCAGCGAGTCGAGGGCGGAGGTAGCTTCATCGAAGATCAGCAGCTTGGGTTTTCTCAGCAGGGCCCGTGCGATGGAAAGGCGTTGTTTTTCTCCGCCGGACAGCTTGAGGCCGCCCTCTCCTATCATGGTATCGATGCCTTTTTCGGCGCGGAGCAGCAGGTTTGTGCAGCTGGCCTTATCCAGGGCTTCCAGGAGGTCCTGTTCGGTGGCGGCGGGGTTGACGAAGAGCAGGTTTTCTTTTATGGTGCCGGCGAACAGCTGTGTATCCTGCGTGACGAAGCCTATTTGCTTACGAAGGTCGTCAAAGTCGATGGCGTTCTCGTCCATCCCATTGTATAGGATATTCCCTTCCCTGGGTCTGTATAGGCCGACCAGCAGCTTCATCAATGTGCTCTTGCCGCTGCCCGACGGGCCGACAAAGGCAAGTGTCTCGCCGAATTTTGCATCGAAGCTGATGTGGTCGATGGCATTGTGATGGGCGGTGGGGTGTCTGAAGACGACGTCCCGGAAAGACAGTGTCCTCACGGGGCCCAGGTGACGGGGCTCGGCGGGCGGCAGCTCCGGCTTCTTCAGCATCAGGTTGTGAAAATTGATCAGCGAGGCTTCGGCTTCCCGGTAGGAAAGAATGATATTGCCCAGCTCCTGGAGGGGGCCGAAAATGAAGAAGGAATAGAACACCATGGTCAATACTTCGCCCGGGGTCAATCTTCCTTTGAAGACGAGCCAGAAAAGGACGAACATGATACATTGACGAAGGAAGTTGACAAAGGTGCCCTGTACGAAGCTGAGGGCCCGGATGCTTTTTACTTTGCGGAGCTCCAGTCCCAGGATCTTGAATGTGTTGTTATTGAGACGGGTGACCTCCTGTTCTCTCAATCCAAGGCTTTTCACCAGCTCGATATTGCGTAGGGATTCGGTGGTGCTGCCGGCCAGGGCGTTGGTCTCCGCGACGATGGTCTTCTGGATCCGCTTGATCTTTCTGCTGAGCAGGCTGGTCAGCAGTGCGAGCAGGATCATGCCGACAACATAGATCGGCATGATAGCCCAATGCAGGGTGAAAGAATAAATGGAGATGAAAACGACGCCCACGATGATACCGAAGAGGACATTGATAAAAGAGATAATAAATTTTTCCGTGTCGGTACGTACTTTGGATAAGGTAGACAGCGTTTCGCCGCTGCGCTGATCCTCGAACTCGCTGAAGGGAAGGGACATGGAATGGCTAAGGCCGTCGGTAAAGATGGTGGCCCCGAATTTCTGGACGATGACATTGCCGAAATAATCCTGGAAGGCTTTGGCGATCCGGGAGACCATGGCTACGCCGATGAGGATGCCCAGGAATTTCAGGACGCCCCAGATGAAATCGGATTGGGTCCGGGGGCCTTCGGGGACAAAGACTTTATTGGCTTCGTAGTGGCCGTATGTCAAAGGGTGGGTGGCATAGCCATCCAGCAGCTTACCGAAGAAGTAAGGGTCCAGCATGGAGAAGGTCTGGTTGATGGCCGCCATAAAAAGAGCGAGCACCACCAGCCACCTGTAAGGCTTGAGATAGGTTAACAGAATTTTCATATAATTACCTGAAAGATATTTATTATTTGTAATAACTCATAAAGGTACGATTCTCACTATACTAACACGTTATTGCCGGTATGGTTTAGAAGTGTATTTTTGTGCAAAACAGGCTCCGCCGGCAACTAAACTAAATGAAAGCACTCCTTTTACTGGATTTTACAGGAAAGGTATTTCTTCAAAAGGAGAAGATACTCTACTGGCTGCTGTCGGCCTTTTTCGTCTCTTTATTCCTTCCCGAGATGCCGGTGATCAACAATACCTTCATCATTGCGGTGGTCCTGCATTCCTGCTTCTATAATACGTTCGCGGAGAAGGGACAGTTGCTGCGGAAAAGAGCGGAGATCATTTGTATGCTTCTTTTCTACGGGCTGCAGATCGTCAGCGCCTTTCTTTCGGTGAACCGGGATGAGGCGATGATCATGCTGGTAAGGCGTCTGCCGCTGCTGATCTTTCCCCTTTGCATCGGGCTGTTGTATATCCGCGAGGAGCTGAAGGACCGGATCCTGCTGGCCTATTGTTTTTTTACCACGGTGGCGGCGGTGGTCTGCCTGCTCTTTGCCTATTATCAATATAAGCAATCGGGTGATGCGGGTTATCTTTTTTCCGACAATCTTACCAGGGCCATCGGAAGGGAGTCGGTATACATTGGCATGGTGGTGAACCTTGCATTGTTCACGTATGTCTATTTACTTCAAAAGCAGTCCTTTGCCATCGAGTATAAAGGGTTGGTCTATCTCAGCATCGCCTTCCTGCTGGTGTTCCATTTTATGCTGGCCAGCCATATCGCCATGATCACGTTGTATTCGGGCCTGATGGTCTTTGCCGCCTGGCACGGGCTGCAGAAGAAGCAGTATGTAAAAGGGGGGATACTAGTCGTCGCATTGCTGACGACGGCTTTTTTGTTGTTGAAATTCTTTCCCAGGCCCCTGGCAAGCTTCAAGGAGCTCAGCCATACGAACTATGTTTACAGTCGTCCCGGGACGATGCTTGACAAGCCTAACGCGACGGGTGGATGGAATGCCACGAATACGCGGCTGGCCGTATGGCACTGCGGATGGCAGCTGGCGAAAGAGCATCTGCTCACAGGTGTGCCCCTGGGAGACAAACAGGACAAGCTGGTGGAGGTCTATCAACAACGACATTTCACCTATGCTGCCGAATCCAGGAGGAATATGCATAATACCTACCTTGATGTGCTATGCAACATGGGTATTGTTGGTTTGTGTATCTTTTTGCTGGGTTACCTGGTCTTTCCGCTGGCCGGCTGCTACAAGGGCAGGGATGGCCTGGGTATATTCATTATCCTTTCTTTTGCTATTGCAATGGTCCCCGAGACCTGGCTGGACAGGAGCGTCGGGTGCATCATGCTGGGTTTCTTCTTCAGTCTCGTCAGCGCGTGGAGACGCTGATGTCCATTGGTTTATAAATTTTTGGTAAAGCATATGACGGAACAAGTCGATAAGGAAGGATTCGAGACCCTGAATACATTGTCCGCCGCAGATAACTTTAATCTCTGGATGTTTGATACGATCCGGCCCTTTATAAAAGGAAAGATCTTCGAAGCCGGCAGCGGCATCGGTAATATCTCCGGTCTCCTGCTCAACATGGGCCAGCCGGTGACCCTCAGTGATTATTCTCTTCCTTACAGAAAGCTGCTCGCCGGAAGATTCGGGAAGCATCCGCATCTCACGGAGATCCTGGACATGGACCTCGAGGACGAATTGTTCGACGAAAAATTCGCCGCTTATTTCGGGACGTTCGATACGGTGATCGCCCTCAATGTCATCGAACATGTGAAAGCAGACGGATATGCTGTTGCAAATTGTAAGAAACTGTTAAAAGAAGGAGGGCACTTCATTGCGCTGGTACCTGCCTATCAGCTGTTATACAATCGATTCGACAAAGAATTGGGGCATTATCGCCGATATTCCAAAAAGTCGATGCAACGCTTGGTGTCCCCCCACTTGTCTATAGTGCGATGCCGATATTTTAACCTGGCAGGTATCCTGGGCTGGTTTGTTTCAGGTTCGATATTGCGATACAGGACGATACCAGGCGCTCAGATGGATGTGTTCAATGCGTTGGTACCGGTGTTCAGGTTATTGGACAGCGCAGTATTTCATCGGGTGGGCCTATCAGTTTGGGTGGTCTCAGTGAAAAGTGGAAATATTAAGTAACTTTGCGAACGCTAAATCAAGATAATATCCATAAAAGACTAAAGCCGGCCTCATTTGTGCGCAGCTTCTCATTATTGAAGTCGTTCAGCGAGAAGAAAGATTTTGCTGGTTGGGATCCATATGATGGACTGAACAGCAGGCTGTTCCAGTCGCTGCCCCTGGTGAGGGATTCCCGCTTTTGCCGGCTGGCATGGATACAGTTCTTTAAGAAAAGTCCTATTAATTTCCGGCGCATTGCCGGTGTGCCTGAGCAGCACAATGCCAAGGGCCTTGGCCTTTTCCTGAGTGGGTATGCTCAGCTTTACCGGGCGGATCCACGACCCGAGTACAAGGAGCATATTTACTACCTGGCTGATAAAATATTGACTATCAGCTCAAAAGGGTATTCGGGCTATTGTTGGGGCTATAATTTCGACTGGCAGGCAAGGGCATTCTTTCAACCGAAATGGACGCCAACGGTGGTAGCTACCTCCTTTGTATCGGATGCCCTGCTAACGGCTTATGATGTCGTGCCGGAGCAGCGATGGCTGGATGCGGCTGTATCCAGCACGCAGTTTGTCCTGAAAGACCTTAACAGGACCTATGATGAAAGCAACGGGAGCTTTTCCTTTTCCTATTCACCGCTTGACCAGACGCGCGTTTTTAACGCTTCTTTGCTTGGCGGCAGGCTATTGGGCAGGGTGTTTGCGTACACAAAGGAGGATCCTTTACGGCAGGAAGCCAGGAAAGTCATGCAATATGCCTGCAATCATCAGCGTCCCGACGGGGCATGGGCTTATGGTACGCTGCCTTATCATCAATGGGTAGATAATTTTCATACGGGCTTTAACCTGGAATGTCTTCACCAATACCAACAATATACGGGTGATAGCAGCTTTCAACCCTTTATAGAGAAAGGATTCCGGTATTACCTGGATAATTTCTTCACCAAAGAAGGTATTCCCAAATATTATGATAAAGCGATATATCCGGTGGATATTCATTCGCCGGCGCAGCTGATCGCAACCTTATATAAACTTAACCGTATTGACCAGCATCGGGACCTGGCAGAAAAGGTGCTGAATTGGACAATTAACAATATGCAAAGCCGTAAAGGATACTTTTTTTACCAAAAAAAGCGTTTTCTCAGCAGCCATATCTGTTATATGCGTTGGGCACAGGCCTGGATGTTTTATGCTTTAACCTATTATTTTATATCCTTAAATACCAAAGAATGGACGAACGAGTTGTAGTATTAGGCACACCGATAGACAATCTGAATATGACGGAAACGGTTAATCGTATTGTAGGAGCTATCCGTGGTGACAGGCATCTGCACCATACGGTGGTGAATGCGGGTAAGATCGTCAATATGCAGCGGGATGCCCAATTGCGGGAGAGTGTGGTGAACGCGGATATTATCAATGCGGATGGCCAGGGTGTGGTATGGGCGTCCAGGATCCTGGGCAAGCCCCTGAAAGAAAGGGTGGCAGGCATCGATCTGATGGAAGAGCTGGTAAGGGTAGCCTACCTGGATGGGTATAAAGTATTTTTCCTGGGCGCTAAAGAAGACATCGTCAGGAGCGTGGTTGAGCATTACTCCGATATATATTCACCCGAGATCATTGCCGGCTATCGCAACGGCTATTTCAAAAAAGAGGATGAACCAGCCATCGCAAGGCAGATAGCCGCCTCCGGAGCCAATATTCTTTTCGTGGCCATTTCTTCTCCTACGAAAGAGAACTTTCTTTTCCAGCAGCGTGATGTGCTGAAGAAAGTGAATTTCATCATGGGGGTAGGAGGCAGCTTCGACGTGGTGAGCGGCCTGGTGAAAAGGGCGCCATTATGGATGCAGAAGGCGGGGCTGGAATGGCTGTATCGCGTTTACCAGGAGCCCAGGCGGATGTTCATGCGCTACCTGGTGGGTAATGCCCGCTTTATCTCCCTGGTGATCAAGCATAGGTTCAGGCCACGCGCTGCCGCAGCCGCCGCACCTTCTGTGGCATTCAGGCCGGCACGACCTGCTTACCACAGGTCCATCAGGTAGGCCGCGCTGTTATATGCTTCGAATGTTCTGAGGATATGTCCTCTTTGCTGCAATTCATTTATCATAGAACGTTCTTCCCCCCGGGAGCCGTCGAAAGGATATACGTGTGAGAATACGAGCCACACATGCCCTTTAACGTCCCGTAATTCTTTTGCATAGCCCGGCCAGTCGCCGGGGTGCGAATTCCCATACAGGGTAGGTATACCTGAAAACAGCACCCTGCCAGTTTCCTTATAGTAATTAAAAGCGTGCCTGCCACCATAATAGATATACGTGGATTCGCCGGGCTGCACGTACCGGTTCATGCTGGCGATGACCGGTCTTATCTCTTCATTGTTCATCGGCAGCAGCCGGAAAAGCCTCAGGGAGAAGGCCACTGTACATAGCCCTGAAAGGGCCAGGACATAGGCGGGCTTCCTCGTTAATAATGTTGTCAGGCCGTAAAGGCCGCCTGCAAGAACGATGATGTACAATGGCAGCTGGTAAAGGATCAGCCGCAGGTCGAAGGGGTACATTTTCAGGGCGGAAAGGAGCAGGTGAAGGGCTATGGGCGCTACGCTGAGGTAAAGGAGCCGGTAGCGCTTTGCCTTTAGCAGGTACAGCAGTCCGCCCAAGTACAAAAGGATCGTAAGCGTTTCGAAGCCGGCAATGCCCGGCAGCAGTTCATAAAAGACCTGGTGTATCCTTGATCCGATCCAATGCCGCCCAGCAGTTCCTGCCGGGTTGCCCGGCATAAACGACTCCCGCCAATATTCTTTCATGATCTTTGCGGTCGGGTGATGCCAGATGAATAGTTTGTAATTTATGGCGAAACAGATCGCCCACAGGGGGAGCGCCGCAAAAACGGCGGTTCTGTCCTTTCCCTGCCGGATGGCCTGATACAGGAGCCATGTCCCGACCGTACAGAGGGGGATCACGGCGATATTGGAGATGAAGATGGCCGCCGCACCGGTGAGGGCCAGGAGCACCAGTCTGTATCGTTGTACAAATGCATTTTCAGAAAAGGCGACGAGATAGATGGCCAGTAAGACGGTGAGGTCCGTCGCATATTGCTTGACCTCGGAAGCGTAATAGATGAATTTGGGTGTAATGCCCAACAGGCAGCAGGCTGTCCCTGCGATGTATTTGTTCTTTGTCAGGGCCAGGCAGGCATAGTATGCCAATACCAGGGCCAGGATGGAGCAAATAAGAGGGAAAAGCCGGAGCGCCATTTCAGAATTTCCGAATATGCGGGTGGAAGCTTTTTCTATGAACAGGAAAAGAACGGGAGCCACCTGGCTATGGTCCAGTGGCTGGAGGAGTCCTGTGAAGCTCTTTTCCACGATGTTCAGGGCCAGCATTGCCTCATCGAGCCAAAGGCTGCGGTCGTGCAGGAACTGGTAGATAGCAATAGCCGCAAGGAGAATGAAGACAAGCCTGGTTAAGGTGGACCAGGAGGAGGCGGCAAAGGATCTCCGGGTGCCGTCTTCACCGCCCGAAGCAGGGTCCCGCCGGGCATAAAGCGCGTAAAAGAACATGAAGTAATTCAACCCCTGCTGTCTTTCCAATAAGGATTCCGTCAGGAATATGAGACAGGTGATCACGATGAAGGCAAGGTAGGAGGTGCGGTAGGCTGTATTCGGGAAAGGCGCCCATAGCATACCCAGGAACAGCAGGATGCCCGGTATCCCATAAATGGCGAGGTATTCCAGGAACTGGTCATGTGCATTGTAGTTGTGTAGTGCGAGGTCCTGAAAATCGGCTGCCAGGTAAGCTTCATGCCGGATGTGTTTAATATCGCCTTCTGTCGTACCCCAGGGGAGATGGTCCCTGGCGATACCCAGGTGTGTCTCCCATTTTGCCATCCGCATGGTGAGGACATTGCGTTCCTCGTAATGATCCGTAGCCTTCAGGTCCCGATGCTTCAGCAGCTCGATCTTTTCCATCTTCAGCGGGTTGAAGTACATAAAAGCGGCTGCGCAACCCAGCAGCAGGCATATGAAGCCTATGCGGGCGCCTGCGCTGATGCCCTGCCGGCCGAGAAAGATGAAGGTGCAATACAGGAGGATAGTGACAAATGCGATCAGTGCTGTCATGGAGTTCAGAAGGAAGAGCGATATGGTCAGAAGAAGAAAGACCAGGGCGGGGAGGATCAGGGAGGGCAGTTTTTTGGGCCGCAGGCGGTCTCCATAATGCCTGATAAGGATAAAGATCGCCTGTACGGCGGACATGGCCACCACGGTGGGATGCCAGTCATTGAACACCCGGGTAAGGCCGTATGAGCTGAACTTATTATAGGGAGCCTGTCCGAGGACCACGGAATGCTGATGGCTGAAGGTCTCGTCGAAGAAGGCATAGACCAGGGCTGCGATGAGGGACAGGCAGACGGAGAAGAGAAAACATCTTTCCGCACGTCGTACCAGATCCTTGTCGATGCGCTGGTATGTTCCCAGTACCAACGGATACAGCAGAAATGGAAGCTTGGTGGACAAAGTGCTTAACGCTTCTCCTTTATCATGGGAGAAGAAGGCTTGTATGACTATATACAGATAGAGTGCGGCGGGAAAAAAGAAAGCCGGCTGTTTGAAAGCAGACGGCTCCCAGAGCCAGTCCTTCTGACATAGGCGACAAATAGCCAGAAGGATCAGCAATGGTAAAGTAAGGAAGTAAAATCCGGAGGGAATGCTGAGGGCCATGCCCAAAATGGCGAAATCTGCGATCTTTTTAAAAGGAGGCCGAGTGTTGGTCATTAACAATTTAAAGGCTTTGAGGGACACCGGTCCTGAGACTGTCCAGGATCTTAAACGTCGCCGCGGTCGTTTGTCGTATAGACTCGAAATCTATCGGCATCTGACTGCCTTCGGACACTGCGCGTAAAAACGCCTGGACCTCCTCTTTATGTCCCTTTCCCTGCAAATTAAGGTTCTTTACCTTATTACGCTGATGCAATTCCCCTTTTTTAAAATCGTGTATGATCCCCACTTTGCCGTCGCCAAAGATCTCCACCCTTTCTTTGGAGAGGGATTTATCGCCCCCTGCCGTATAGGTCAGCGTGCCTACCGACCCATCTTTGAAATGGATGGTAATACAGATATTGTCTTCATTGGTGAGCTTGTCGTTGTCTCCGTTGATACAGGCGGCATATACTTTTACGGGCAGGCTTCCGGTGAAATACTGCATCAGATCGATGAAATGGCACGCTTCGCCGATGATGCGTCCTCCGCCTGTGGCCGGGTCCTGGATCCAGTGTTCTTTTGGAATGAAGCCTGCGTTGACCCTGTAATTGATGACCAGGGGTTGTGCCGGCTTGCCAATGGCTGCTTTTAATGCCTGTGCGACGGGAGAAAAGCGTCTGTTGAACCCGATCATGAGGCGTCCTCCGTGCTGCCCGATATGCTGGCTGATGGCTTCCAGCTCTTCGGGATGGAGGGCCAGTGGCTTTTCGACGAATACGCTTTTGCCGGCCTGCAGGGACCTCAGCACATAATGGGCGTGTGTGTTGTGGGGGGTGGCGATAAAGACGGTGTTGATCTGTCCGTTCGAAAAAACGTCCTGGCTATCGGAGGATGCATTGGCAAAAGAGAATTTCTCCGCCACGTTCTTTGCCGTGATACCCCTGGAGGTTACGACAGTGGTCAGTGCGGCTCCCCAGGTCTTTATGTGTGGGATCAGGTAGTTCTGGGCGAAGCTGCCGGCTCCGATGACGCCGACATGGATACCTCCTGTTGCTGCGGAGGAGGACTGTTTTAAGCGGATGCTGGAGGCGGGAGGCGTGTTACCCGGGGTGTATCTTAGCAGGATGCCGCTGTGCGGCTCCTTCACTTTTCCCAGTACGATATCGTAGGCGGCATCGGCTTTATCGATATCGAAGACATGGCTGATCAGGCGTTTTACGTTGACCTTGCCCTGGGCGATGAGATCGAGGAATGCCTCCATGTTCCGTTGCTCTGTCCATCTCACATAGCTGTAGGGATAGTCCTGGCCATGCTCTTCATAGGAAGGGTCATAACGGCCGGGTCCATAGGAGCAGGACATACGCAGGTCCAGCTCTTTCCGGTAGTAATGCGGGTCCCTGGGGACTTCCATCCGTACGGCGCCTACGACGATCACTCTTCCCTTTTTCCTTGCAATCTCGCCCGCCAGCTCGATGGGGTCGTTGGAATCCGATGCGGCCGTAATGATAATGCTGTCGAAGCCATGTCCCTGTGTAAAGGCGGTAAGCCTGGTTGCCAGATCCGGGTCGTTGCGATGAAGGCTTGCGTCGGCGCCCAGCTCTGCCGCGAGTTCGAGCAGCTTGTCGGAGATATCGATGGCTGCTACGCGGCAGCCATTGGCTTTGAGCAGCTGGCAGGTGATCTGCCCCAGCAGCCCCAGGCCGATGACGGCGACTTTTTCGCCCAGCCGTGGATCTGCCTGCCGTACGCCCTGGAGGGCAATGGCGCCCAGCGTGGTGAAGCTGGCTTCCTCAAAGCTGACGTTGTCGGGAATTCTGGCGACGAGATTGCGGGGAACGCTGACGATCTCTGCATGGGAGGCGTAGTCCTGTCCGGCACAGGCCACCCTGTCGCCCGGCTGAAAAGATCCGTCATTGTCCAAATAGGCCATCACCTCTCCCGCCGTGCTATATCCCAGGGCTTTCAGGGTGTCCAGCTTGGTCCTCACTTTTTCCAGCGTCGCCTTCAGGCCTTCTCTTTTTATATTTTGCAGGACCTGGGCTACCAGGTCGGGTCTTTGTCTTGCCTTTCCCAGGAGGTTGGCTTTGCCCACTTTCACGGTGCTGCGCTCCGTGCCCGCGCTGATCAGGGAATAGTGATTGGCTACCAGTACCATCCCGTCTGCAAGAGAGGGGGGAGGTACTTCATCCACAAAAAGTTCGCCTGTCTTAAAGTTCTGTATAACCTGTTTCATTTAGTAGCTTTTATCCATAAATGCCATCCATATTTATGCGCCAGCGTTCGTTTGAATGCCGCGGGCATGAGATGCTGGAGGCCCAGCAAATGCCGTTCGTTCAGGAAATGAACGGAGGTCGAAAAAGAATGAAAGGCGCTGAACAGCTGTCTGGCCGTGCGTTTGGACCAGACGGAAGAATAGACATTATCGGGTCCGTCTGTGCTGCGGTGCAGAAATTTCTTCATGCTGAAATAGCTGAGGCCTTCATTTTTCAGATGGTGTTTATGCCGGTTGATCCTTTCGGGGCTTTCTCCCGTGAGCTTTGACACAAGCTTGTCCAGGAAAGGGAGTGCGGTAAGGGCCATCAGGCCTGTTCTGCGAAGGAGGCCGATGCTGATGTAATAGTTGAATGACTTTTTGTAGTACAGCATGATCACGGCTTGTCCGCCTGGCTTCAGGACACGATGGATCTCTGCCACGATGGCGCCGATCCTGGGCGAATGATGGATGACGCCATGGGAATAGACGATGTCGAAGCTGTTGTCTTCATATGGGATCTTTTCGGCGTTGGCGACGGTGACCTCCTGGTAAGGTTTTTCGAAGAGGTGGAACCTTTCCTTCACACGCCGTACAGACTCTTCGGTGAGGTCGATGCCGTAATATATGGCGCCCCGGTTGATCAGCTGCATGGAGTCCGCGCCTTGTCCCAGTCCTATCTCGAGGGTCTTTTTGCCCTTGAAGTCGATGGCGTCCAGTTCCTCCAGGATATGGCCTTCGGTCCTATAACGGAAATCGTCGTATTGCGTGTAGAACGTTTTGTCTTTCTGGTAATCAATAAAATTGCTGCCGACGGGATTTTCGTTCCAGAATTTCCTGATATCCGCAGTGTCTTTATTCTCTTGCATGTAAGGTTGTAATGTGGATTTATCCTGGCTGCAAAGTTAGCGTCTTCCTGGTTAATTATACCCTAATTATGGGCGTCTTCGTCCAAATAGGCCCGGCACCACAGCTCGACTGTAAGGAGCTGATAGATCCGGTAAGCATTGTCCTCCAACCCCCGGCGGTCGTCCGCGATGAGCTTTTGGATGCTGGCGTATTGGAAGATGCCTCTTTTTTCCACGGCTTCCCGTGAGAGCAGCCGGTCCACCATGTCTTTCAGCGGACCGCTGATCCAGGACCGGATGGGCGCTCCGAAAGAGGCTTTGGGCCGATAGATGATCTTATGGGGCAGCCATCGTTCGGCGGCTTTTTTAAGAATATATTTGGACATGCCTTTCCGGTATTTAAGACTGCCGTCGATGGACATGGCCGTCTCTACGAGCTTTTTGTCGATGAAGGGGACCCTGACCTCCACGGAGGCGGCCATCGAAGCCCTGTCGGTGTAGGTAAGGTTCAGGCCTACCATGAAGAGGTGGATATCGGTGTTGCACATTTGATTGATAACATCTCCTTCGTAATGTTCGTTGAAAAAATGGGCGTGCTGCTGCCGCAGGCGGGTATAGTCTGCGTTGATATCTTTGCGGAACAGGGATTGCAGTTCCTGCCGGTCATAGTAAGAATAGCTTCGCATGTATGCCTCCTCCACGGGCAGGCCGGCAAAGGAGAGAAAGCGTTTAGCCCAGCGGGTGAGGCGGATGCCTTTGCCGCCGGCCTTTACGGGCAGGGTCCTGACCAGGGCGCCAATGGTTTTCCGGATGACTCCGGGGAGGCGCTGGTAACGGGCTGCCAGGAGGGTTGCTTTCTGGCGGCGGTAACCGAAGAAGAGCTCGTCGGCGCCCATGCCGGACAAGAGGACCTTTACGCCTTTATCGCGGGCCGCCTTGCAGATGAGATAGGTATTGATGGCTGCGGGGTCGCCGATGGGCTCGTCCAATGTGTATACGATACGCGGCAGGTCCTTTACGATATCTGCGTTGAGCATGATCTCGTGGTGATCGAACCCGAATTGTTGCGCCAGCTCCCTGGCATACCGCTCATCCTCGGGCATCTGCTCTATTTTTTTGTCTGCTGTGTCCGTAGCGATGGTGTAAGTGGAGAGTTGAGGGTTGACCTCTTTTGCGATGACGGAGATGAGAGAGGAATCCAATCCTCCGCTGAGAAAGCTGCTGACGGGGACGTCGGCCACCATGTGGCGGTGCACCGACTCACTCACGGACTGCTGCACCAGCGCGATGGCTTCCGCTTCGTCTTTATGGGTGATGCTGGCTTCGGGGCGCCACCAGCGGGTGAGGGTGGGGGTAAGCGGGAATGTCCCTGCGTTCAATTCCATGTAATGACCGGGAGGCAGTTTGTTGCACGCGGCGAACATCGATTCGTTGCCGGGGACCCATAGATAGTTCATTGCGGCCACGAGGGCAAACGTATTCAGGGTCTTATCGAATCCGGGAATGCGGGTGAGGGTCTTCAGCTCGGAGGCGAAGGCCAGCCCCTCGCCTGTCAGCGTGTAGAAAAGGGGTTTGATGCCGAAGTGATCCCTGGCAAAAAAAAGTTGGCGGGTCTGTATGTCAAAGACAACGAAGGCAAACATGCCGATGAGGGAATCCAGGCACCGGGGGCCTTCCAGTCTGTAGAGCTCCAGCAGCACCTCGGTATCGGAGGTGGTATTGAACTGAATGTGGGGCGCCTGCCCGAGGATCTTTTCCTTCAGCTCCCTGTAATTATAGATCTCGCCGTTGAACACCATTGCCAGCCCGTCTTTGACAAAAGGCTGGTCCGACCTTTCGTGAAGATCGATGATGGACAGCCGCTGCTGTGTGAAGATGACATTCCCATTCTGCCAGGCGTGTGCGCTGTCAGGGCCCCGATGGGATTGCAGGCGGCCTGCGATCTCTATCAGCTTCTCCCCGTCCGGCATATTAATAAATCCCGCAATTCCACACATAATTAATGGTTTGGCGACGTCATCCGTGATTACCGGATGATGTCCAGTATTTTCAACATATCCTGCTCAAAGCGAGGTAACGTAAATTTTGTCATAAATCTTTCGCGCGCCGCGGCTCCCATGGCGATCCTTTTTGCCGGGTCTTCCAGCAGGAGCAGGATCTTATCCGCCAGGGCGGAGATGTCGCGCTGGTCTATCAATAAGCCCGACACGCCTTCTTCGATCATATCCGGGATGCCGCCTTCCCTGGTGGTTACGATGGGTAGTCCCCATTGCATGGCTTCCAGCAGCACCAGGGGGAAGGCCTCGTTGGGATAATAAGTTGGGAAGACGAAGAGGTCTGCCTGCCGTAACTCTTCCAGCTTTTCTTCTTTATAGCGGGGGCCGCAGACGGTGATGAGGTCGTTTAGTTTTTTTTGCCGGATATGGTCGTTCAATTCTTCTATGCTGACGTCGTAGGGTTTTCCCACCAGCCGCAGGTGAAAATTCCGATGGGTTGCCGCCACTTTTTCCAGGGCGTCGATGAGGTCTATGATCCCCTTGCTCCGGACATAGTTGGAGAGGAACAGGAGCCTCACCGCACCGGGGTTGGGGACTCTTTCGACGGCTGTTGTCAATTCCACCGGGATCCCATAGGGCAGGATAAATTTTTCCTTATAAGTCATGCCTTTCAGATCGTTGGTCAGCTGTTGTGAGAGCACTATGACATGCGTATGGGAGAATACGCGCCGGGCCACCCATCGGAACAGGGTGCTGTTCCCGGCTCCGGCCGCAATCCCTTTGCCGTGCAGATGGAACAGGAGCTTGCCCCCCAGCAGCTTGACGAGGCCAACGTATGCCGCATCCCTGTAGAAGGCAAACCCGCTGGGGCTGAAAGTAAAATACACCAGGTCGGGGCGGTGCCGGATGAGGCCGGACAATATCCTGAAAAAGAGCCGTAGGCTGTCGAAGATCTTGGTGAGGGACATATGGCCTATCTTCCCGATGTCCCGGGAGGTGGTGATATCGATGACCTTCAGGCGATAGTGATCATTGATCAGGGCGCTATCGACAAAGTGCTGGTTCATGAGGGAAGCTCCATGAACGGGAGGTGGCAGGTGCACGATACATAAGAGTGATCTTTTCATGAGGTTGCTTTATGGTCCTGCGTGGCGAAGGTACAGGCATCGATCAATGCGGTTGCGGCCCTCTCATGCGTAAAGCGTTGCGCGAATGTACTGGCTTTGGAAGAAAATGCGGTCCATTTTTTCTCATCGTGCAGGAGGGCCAGGCATCTTTCGGCCCAGGCTTCTTCCTGCAGGGGTATAATATAGCCATTCTCACCGTCTTTGATCAGCTCTTCGGCACAGCCTGCATAAGGGGTCAGCAGGACGGGTGTGCCGGCCGCCGCCGCTTCGTTGGCTACGACACCCCAGGCGTCATATGCGGTGGGGAACAGGAAAAGCCTGGAACTGGCGTAATGTGCCGGAAGCTCTTCCTGCCGGGCATAGCCGCCGTAGTCGAAATCGATGCCGGCTGCTGTCAGCGCGGTGAACATGGTGTCCTTCAGCGGGCCATCCCCCAGCAGCAGGACCCTGAGGTCTTTCTTTTTCGCTGCAAGGAGGGCCGCCACTTGTATAAAGAAAAGAGGGTTCTTTCTTTCGGTGAACTGGCCGGAGAAGAGCAGGTCGTATTTCCTGTCCTGAAAGGACCGGGTATTACTGAACAGCTCGTTGGTGATGGTGTAATGGCTTATGAAGATGCTTTCGGGGCGGACGCCATAGGTCTGATAGTAGGCAGAACCTTTTTCGCTGCAGGCGATGAAGGCCGCGCTGCGTCCGTACACCAGCCTGCGGACCATTTTATGCGCCCATGAAAGATGCGGCTCCGACAGGGCCCAGGCATCCGAGATGGGAATATGTTTTGCGCCATGCAGGCGGCAGTAAAGGAAGGCGTACAACATGGTGGGATTAAACCCGCCGGTGATGACAACGTCGGGCCTGTATGCCTTTAGCGCCGCGAACACGGACCAGTTGTTGTGCACAAAGGTGGCCCCGTCCTTTTTGGCGGATGTCTTTCCTTCCAGGAATACGTGCTGGAATTGCATAGGGGGGATATTCCATTTCCGGTTGGGCTCGATGCGGGTGCAGAAAAAGATCTTAAAGCCTTCTTGCAGCCGTCGATGGATGATATTCCAGCCCGGCACCCGGTATGGAGCGGGCATATTAGTTACCAGCGCTACCCTCATGGTCTTCTTTTTCGATTCTGTTGATGCTGCCCAGCGCAAAAAGCTGCGCCATCAGGCTGAAAGTAAATATAGTCGTTTCCTCGAAGAACCAGGCGGCCAGGAGGAGCAGGAAGAAAGCCAGCGAAAAGATCTCTTTCCGGCGGATGAAGTGGGCGAGATACAGGCCTGCCATATACAGCAGCAGGATCAGCCCGGTGAAGCCGGCGGACAGTATGGTGGTGAGATAAGCGTTCTCGGTAAGGCTGGAGGCTGCGATGTTGATATTGGGAACGCGTCGTTTCACCGTCAGATAGTGATCGACATTGTTGTTGTAGATGAAATGCTGCCATCCCCCATGGCTGATGGTAACCATGACGGCTTTTACCAATTTGTCCCTGCCAGTGCCGGAGGCGCTGAAGAGGCGGCGGTTGGCCATCATGGCGGCGGCAAAGTCTGCATTACCAGCCAGGTAGCTGCTGTCGGAGGCAAGCGTGCTGTCCCGGGCGAGCATTTCCCTGCGGAGCTGTTCGATCACCCTGGGGTCCATACGGAAGGCGGCCTGCTGCGAGAGCAGGGTCAGCAGTAAAAAAAGACCGATATACATGGATGGCAATAGCAGGAGCGCAGGCATTTTGCGCCAGCGTTTGAACGCGATGATGAAGAGATAGGCTCCGCTCATGCCAATGTACAGGCGGCTTTTTATAAACAGGAATACGAGGGTGAGGGCGCAGATCGCCACCATGAGGAGGATCTTCAGTCCCCGGGACGACGGGAGCCGGATGGTCGAGAGCAGGGTCTCACAGAGATAGATGAAGATGGCGAATACGAGAATGCACAGGGCGTTATGCGACTCCAGGATGAACTTGTATCTTAATGAGCCGTCGTACATCATCAGGTAGAACCAGGGGTAGAAAATGCCCGCGAACAGGACCAGGGCATACAGGGACAGGAAGACTGCCAGCCGTCTGTCCGTCGTTCCTATGCCTGCGGTAAATTTTTCCAGGAAGATCCAGAACAGGGCGATGGAGAAAATGACCCGCAGCACTTCGGCCCTGCGTGTGATGACAAGCAGGGGCACCAGGATCAGCAGGGTGATGACCGTTGATCTTTTTTTAAGAAGGGTTCGCACATTCAGCAATATGAAAAGAATACTGGCCAGGGGAGATATCTTCTTCAGGAAGACTGCCCAGTCGGATATTACTTTTGTGACGATCGCAATGTTGAGGTCGGCTGTCTTATGCAGCCTGTTGAGTATCTGTCTCACAGGTGTAAGGTTGATTTATGAATCAGCGTCCTTGTGCTGTTGTTGTTTCCAGTCTGTCAATTCTTTTGCCAATATTTTCCTGAAGGCGATGAAGCCCGCTATGCAACCCAGGAACTCCAGGACATTCCGGGTGATCAGCACGGGCATCAACCCGTACCGGGGCACCATCACGAGCAGGACAATTATATTGAAGGCAGCGAGGAACAGCTGGACCTGGAAGACCAGTTTGTCTTTTCCCAGGACGATGAGCCCATCGCTGATGAAAACGTTGTTCAATGCCGTAAAGAAGGGCAGGAAGGCCAGCATGCGCATACAGAGGATCATCTGCTGAAAATAATCGCCGTACACCAGCCGGATGATCCAGGGCGCGAAAGCCAGGATGAGGATACCCAGCCCAAAGGTGCTGCCTGCCATCAGCAGAAAATAGCCTTTAAAGTCTTTTTTATAGCGGGGCTTATCCCTGATCCAGGCGCTGGACAGTTTGGGAAAGAACACCTGGCGGATGGGGAAAATGGCCATGACCTGGAAGGCAATGATCAGCTTTAGCGCCGCCGAATAGCTGCCCAGGATGGAAGATGGCAGAAAGAAACCCAGCAGGACCGCAGAAAGGTTGAGCGTGATCTGGGCTATGATACCGCTGGTGAGAAAAATATAGAGCCCTTTTTTCAATGCCAGCAGCACAACGCGCCAGGGCTTCCAACGGATGTGGAGGTGAAAGGTCCTGGTGGCTGCGAAGAAGCTGATGACGCCGATAAGGATATAGCTAAGCGAGTAATTCAGGTTGACCCACTGATAATCGTCTCGCTGGCGGATGGTGATGAACAGGAGTCCTGTGGACAGGGCCTTGATAAGGAAGTTCATCACGGCCAGGGACCGCACTTTTCCCAACCCCTGAAAGATATAGGGAGGATAGAAGTAATGACCGAATACTATGAGATAGGTGAGGATAAACAGGAGGTTGGAGAACCGGTCGGGCCAGATCACGGCCAGCAGGCTGAATAGCAGGGTGGCGGCAAGCAGCAGGTATGATTTCGCAGTGAAGATGGTGCTGAAGAGACTGTTTATTTTCACCGGGTTGTCCACCGCCCTGCTGAAGCTCCTGGTGCCCGTCACATGAAACTCGTAATTCACGATGGTGATGAAATAAAGTGTTATATAGGTGGCGAATTCCGTTCTTCCGAACAGGTCGACGCCGATGGTCCGGATGAGATGAGTGGTAGCGAGGAAGGGAAAGAGATAGTTGGCTGCCTGGATGATGCCCACCCAGAGAACATCCAGCCTTGTCTGCCTGTCAATGGCTTTCAGGTGGGAGAATGAAGAGGAGACATGACCTAAGAGTTTTTGCATCCACAGATAAGTTTAGACAATTCACATGGCGTAATCGTGCGGACATACTATTAAAATCACATTAAAAATTGATAGACTGCCTGGCAGATCCTTTCGGCAGCCTTGCCGTCCCAAAGTTCGGGAATACTTCCTTTCTTGACGTTTCCACCGAGTACTTCGGCAATGATCCGGTCTGCATTCGACATATCTGTTCCTGCCAGGTAGTTTGTCCCTATTTTGACGGTGATGGGCCGTTCGGTATTGTCGCGCAAAGTTACGCAGGGAATTCCGAGATAAGTACTTTCTTCCTGAATGCCACCGCTGTCCGTGATAATGAGCCGTGCATTTTTAACGAGGCACAAAAAATCGATGTACCCGATGGGCTCCGTGAGGATCAGTTCCGGCGAGATGTCTTTTTCAAGACCGAAGGTCCTGATATTGCTCCTTGTCCTGGGATGCACGGGAAAAAGGACCTTTCTTCCCTGTGCGTATTTGTTCAGCAGACGAAGTATGCCTGACAGGCTCTCCGGCGTGTCCACGTTGGAAGGCCGGTGGATGGTGGCAAGAAGATAGCCTGCTTTTGGCAATTCCAGCTGTTGAAGAATTCCGGATGCATCGATAAGAGAAAGGTTGCTCACCAGGCTGTCGATCATCACATTGCCTGTGAAGAAGACCTTGCTTGCGTCGATGCCTTCCTTTTTCAGGTGCTCCAGCCCGCTCTCTTCGGTGACGAACAGCAGATCTGAAATCGCGTCGGTGAGGATCCTGTTGATCTCTTCCGGCATTTCCCTGTCAAAGCTCCGCAGCCCTGCTTCCACATGCGCTACGGGAATATGCATTTTTTTTGCCACCAGGCTGCATGCAATGGTGGAGTTGACATCACCGGCTACGATCACCAGGTCGGGTCTTTGTTCCAGCAGGATCTTTTCAAACGCCACCATGATGCCGGCTGTTTGAACGGCATGTGAACCGGAGCCGATGCCCAGGTAGAAATCCGGCGTGGGCAAGCCCAGCTCGTCGAAAAAGATCTTCGACATTTTTTCGTCATAGTGCTGGCCGGTGTGGCATATCAAATGACGGATCTTATCCTTATATTTCAAAAATTCGAAATGGATCGGCGCGATCTTCATGAAGTTTGGGCGGGCACCTACGACAGAAATTACCGTTTGCATATTGGTCCGCAAATTAGCGAAATAGATATCAGGTCATGCGGAATGAAAGGCGTTTATTTTTTAAAATCCGATATGAAAGCAGGCAAAATATGCCCTGGATGCGGGTTTCAGAGAAATTTTCACATTGCCCGCAATAATAAACAGGAGGGCCGGACGTTTGAGCAATGGTTTTATATTGAAAGAGATGCAACTATTCCGGAATGAATAATGTCAATTTATAATCTGTCCGGAGTTTAACAAAACAGCGCATCGTAAACTGAAAAACACATTCATGGTCGGAAGAGAACAGGAAAGAAAGATGATAACGAAGAGGGCGTTTAAGCGTGAAGAGGGGATGACACTGAGGGGTTATTTCCTGGAGCGAAATAGTTATTTAATTGTTAAACGTTGCTTTGATATCCTCTTTTCCCTGTCGGTGATTGTTTTTGTGCTGAGCTGGCTGTTGCCTTTACTGGCGCTCGTGATCAGGCTGGATTCCAGGGGGCCTGTCTTTTTTATCCAGAAGAGAGTAGGGTTCCTGGGACGCAGTTTTTATTGTATCAAGCTGCGGACGATGTGCGTCAATCCAGAGGCAAACACGCTCCAGGCACGGGAAAACGACCCCCGGGTGACTAAGTTCGGCCGGTTTCTCCGTAAGTCTAACCTGGATGAATTGCCACAGTTCCTGAATGTATTAGCCGGACATATGAGCGTCATAGGCCCGAGGCCGCATATGCATGAGGATTGCCGCGCCTTTTCGCAGGTGGTGGCGGCTTACAAATTCAGGAATATCCTCAAGCCTGGCATCTCCGGACTGGCCCAGATAAAGGGTTATCGCGGACCGGCGAATAGCTTTGATAAGGTCTTTAAACGGTACCAATGGGATGCGTTCTATGTCAGAAACGCCAGCTTTTCGCTGGATATGCGCATTATCCGTGAGACGATCGTGCAGACCCTGGCATACCTGAAACCATCCCGGTCTGTCCTGGAAGCAGAACCCCACCATCCTGCTCTTTCTTCCATTTAGCGCTGTTTTTAATGGTGCGGAGGGGTTTCAGTTCCTTAAAATTTTATTAAATAAAGCGTTAATGCAACGTTTCCAGGCCGGTAGGTGTCATAAGTGGTAGTGATTGATTTACACGATTGTAAGCCTGGTTTTACCCGAAAACAATTCTATTACCAATAAGTGGTACCAGAATTGCCGTATAAATTTGTTTCCTTTGCGCGAAATATGGAATTCTATTTGTTGAGTACTCTGATTACCTGAGCCGCATGATGCGGCTCGTCGAAAGACAGACATTGGTACGGATTTCATATTACAGTATCAAGTGGAAAAAACCAATCCTTATCGACATGCGTAGCACAATCGTTGAATCGAAGATGAATTACCCGAAGAACTGGCAGGATGATGAACAATTGCAGATCCGCGAGCATTTTAATAGCAAGTACCCTTATCTTGTTTATAAGAGGAGCATGGACATTCTCACGTCCCTGCTGATGATCGTACTTGTTTTCCCCTGGTTATTCCCCTTGTTGATCCTGCTGATCAAATTGGATTCGAGGGGCCCGGCCTTCTTTAAGCAAAAGAGAGTAGGCTTTCTGGGCAGGACATTCTGGTGTTATAAGTTCCGCACGATGTATGTGAATGATATGGCCGATACGCGCCAGGCCGTGCGTAACGATCCCCGCGTCACGCGACTGGGCAAGTTCCTGCGCAATACCTGTCTTGACGAGCTGCCCCAGTTCTTCAACGTGTTGCTGGGACACATGAGCGTCGTCGGCCCCAGGCCGCACATGCTGAAGGACTCCCGGGAGTTTTCATCGCAGGTGGCTAACTATAAGTTCCGCTATCTTTCCCGTCCCGGTATCACGGGTCTCTCCCAGGTGAGGGGCTATCGGGGGCCGGCCACCAGCTTTCAAAGCATTTTCCGCCGTTATCAATGGGATGCGTATTATGTACGCAATGTGAGCTTTATCCTGGACCTCCGGATCATGGCGGAGACGGGGACGCTGATGATCAAATCGGTGCTGAATAAGAACAAGCCTGTGCCGGTGGGCAAGAGCGTGTTCGAACGTGGCACGATGACGGCAGCGAAAAAGATCGCTTAGGTATTGGGAGGTTTGGACAGAGATAGTTAGTTTTAAGAACTATGAGGGCATTCCTACTGACCATCATTTCCACATTGACCGTAGCATTGGTGCTTGGTCTCGGCTATAACCGCGTCTGGTTCGTTGATAAGCCCCTGTATTACTGGGGCTCTTTCATTAAGGAGAGCCGGTCTCCGGCGGGGCCCGGGCAGATCCGTAAAGCCCGATATGGGATGGCCTACACCGTATGTATGCAAGTAAAGGAGGCCATGGCTAAACAACCTGTCAGCAATCCAGTCTTACTTTTTGAACCCAACGGCTATTACCGCGACTCACTGCATATGGATCTGCATTTACCGGAGCCGGCGGTCTTTTATTACTATACGGGGCTCAGAGGGGTATGGATGCATTCGCCCGGTGTCGAAAAAGCCAACTATTTCGTACGGTGTAATAATAAAGCAGAAGTGAAGCTGGAACCCATCGGGTCATCCGGACAATTGCAAATAATACTGGCCCGTTATCAGAAATTCCTGTCTATATTGTAGCCTCCATCTCACATGACATTGTTTTTATTGATCTGCTGTCATTTCTTTTCAGGGTACGGGTTATTGGACCTTTTCAATATCCGGCAGAAACCGCTGGTCACGCTGCCGCTGGCACTGTTGACGGGTGTTGCCGTCGCCTCCTGCGTTCCCTTTCTCCTGCAGCTGGCCTATTGCCCGCTGTATCCCGCAACGGTATTCGGCGCCCTGGGCCTCAGCTGCCTGTTGTTGAATATCCGCGGCCTGGCCCGTGCCTACAGGAAATGGCCCCGCATCGGCAGGAACATGATGCCGCGTCTGCGCATACGCGTGTACGAGCTGCCCTTTATCCTTATCCTGAGCTTCCTTGTCTTCGTCAGCGTGTGGAGATGCTATTATCAACCGCCTACTTCCCGCGATGCGCTTTCCGGGCCGGAAGCGATCGCAGAATATGCTGTAAGAGAGCATACCTTGATCAATTCTTTTTTTACGACAGACCTGTCTACCACCAATAATCAATTCAAATCGCCTTACCTCACCAGCCTTCAGGTGATCTATAAAATGGCAGGCTATCCATTCGGGCAGATCTGGTTGAGCATTATTTTCATAAGCTATACCCTGTTGCTCTACCAGGTGCTGAAAGTAACCTTACATCCCATACTGGCCGGATTGCTTTTATTATTGATGACGGCGACGCCGGAGATCTATGCTTATACCTTCCTGATCCTTTACGATTACAGTAATATGGTCTTCCTCTTCCTGAGCCTGTACTTCCTGATCGACAGCCTGGAGAGCAGGCGCAGGTCGTATTTTTATTTTGCCGCGCTGCTGATGGGGATCGCTACCTATATACGGTCCGAGACACTGGTGCTGGCAGCGCTCTTCACGCCCATTCTCTGGATCAGGCAGCACCGGGATGGAGAGCCGATCGTAAAGATGGCGTGGACTACCGGTATATTTATATTGCCCTCCCTGCTGAGCTATTATTTTACCATCAGTTTATATAACAACCATTATCTGCCCGTGCACTATGATATAGCTGCGCTGGTAAACCCTCATCCTTTCCATCTGCGGCCTTTGTTCAAGGCTTATGGGGACATCTTCAAAGAGTTGATGGTCAGCGAATATGGTGTCCGTCTATGGGGATATATCATGTTCGTATGGGCGGGCGTATTCCTGGCGGAGCTGGTGATCCTGCGGCGATTTACCAGGGCGGCCCGCAATTGGCTGTATGCCATCGGTATAGTCTTTGCCGGCCTGGGCCTGCTGGAGTTCCTGCTGCCCTTGTTCGAACTTGCCTACGCGGCAAAAAGGGGGTTGTTCAAGATCATTCCGCTCATGGTGATGTACCTGGCCAATAGCCAGCTGCTTATCCGGCTGTCAGCACGCATCAGTCAATGGGAACAGGGGCGGTCATTGGGAAGCAGGAGCCAGCAGGGATAACATCGGTCGCATGGGCGGATGGTTTAGTGGTAAGATCAGGGCGATAAAATGAAAAATACCATTGAAGCCGTCAAAAACGCAATTGCTGCCACGGGGGCTATGGTAACTTCGTGGCGGGATATCAATAAAGCCCTTTGTTATGTGTGCCAATAAAGACAGCCATCGACCGGGACTGATCATTAGCGTCCTGCGCAATAAATGCCCCCGTTGCCGGAGGGGTGAACTGTTCACCGGGCGGAATCCATACGATCTGAAGCGGATGATGAAGATGCCGGAACATTGCTCCGTGTGCGGGCAGCCTTTTGAGATAGAGGTAGGTTTCTATTATGGGACGGGCTTTGTGAGCTATGCGCTGGCGGTGTTGGTTTCGGCCATCACCTTTATCGCCTGGAAGCTGACGTTGGGAATGTCGCTGCAGGACAACCGGCTGTTCTGGTGGCTGGGGGTGAACGCTATTTTGCTGTTGGCGCTGCAGCCGGTGCTGATGCGGCTGTCGAGGACCATATGGATCTATTTTTTTGTGTGGTATGATCCTGCGTGGATGGAGGGGCCGCCAGGAGTGCCAGAAAGGATCAACGAGGATCTGAAGAATGATTGGTGAGCGTTAGTCAGGCTGAACGGAAAGGACTAGGCTCCCCACCCTTCCTTGTCGAGGCACCTGAACTGGATCGCTTCTGCCATATGTTCTGTCCGGATGTTCTCTTCACCTGCCAGGTCCGCGATGGTACGGGCTACTTTGAGGATACGATCATAAGCGCGGGCGGATAAGTGAAGGCGGTTCATGGCGTCTCTCAGGAGGTGCTCTCCGGCGGTGTCGATGCGGCAGGATTCTTTTATCATTTTACTGGTCATGTGCGCATTGGTGACCTGTTTATTGTAACGCCGGATCTGCGCTTCCCGTGCTTGTATCACGCGGGTTCGGATGGTGGATGAGGTTTCACCACTGCTCTCCGCAGAGAGGTCTGCATAAGGGACAGGCACCACTTCCACGTGCAGGTCAATGCGATCCAGCAGGGGGCCGGATATCTTGTTTAGGTATTTCTGCACGGCGCCGGGATAACAGTTACATTCTTTATCGGGGTGATTGTAATAGCCGCAGGGGCAGGGATTCATAGCGGCCAGCAGCATGAAGTTGGCGGGAAAATCCACGGACATCTTTGCTCTGCTGACAGTGACCCTTCCATCTTCCATGGGCTGTCGCATGACTTCCAGGACTGACCGGTGGAACTCCGGCAGCTCGTCCAGGAAGAGGACGCCGTTGTGGGCGAGGGAGATCTCCCCTGGCTGGGGTATGCCGCCGCCGCCTACCAGGGCATTGGCGGATACGGTATGGTGGGGACTGCGAAAGGGCCGCTGGATGATCAGGGCGCTATGGTCCGGCAACTTGCCTGCTACGCTGTGGATTTTGGTTGTCTCCAGCGCTTCCTGCAAGCTAAGGGGCGGAAGAATGGTGGGCAGCCTTTTGGCCAGCATGGTCTTGCCTGCGCCGGGCGCGCCGATGAGGAGCACGTTGTGGCTACCCGCGGCTGCGATCTCCAGGGCGCGTTTGATGTAGTCCTGTCCTTTGACGTCGGAGAAGTCCAGCTCGTCCGGCTTTGCGGCCGTCATTGCCTGACGGGAAGAAGGGATAGCCGAGCGATCCACGGCTTCTTCCAGGCAACCGTTCCGGAAGAAGCCAATGACTTCACGGAGATGGCTGAATGAAAATATATCCAGCTCTTTTACAATGGCCGCTTCCTGCGCATTTTGCCGGGGTAGGATCAGCCCTTTGAAGCCTTCTTTCCTGGCCTGAATAGCGATGGGCAGCGCACCTTTGATCGAATGAATGGAGCCTCCCAGTCCCAGCTCTCCCATGATGACATAGTCCTGTAATTGCCGCCTGATGCCTGGCAGCTGATCTGTTGCGGCCAGGACGCCCAGGGCGATGGGCAGATCGAAGGCGGCGCCTGATTTACGGATGCCCGCCGGCGCAAGGTTTACGATCAATTTGGTGCGGGGCATGTAGTAGCCATTGGTCTTGATGGCGCTCTCCACTCTTTGTATACTTTCCTTTACGGCATTGTCAGGAAGGCCGACGATGAATGTGTGGAGCCCTTCGGTCACATTCACTTCGACGGTGATCGTGATCGCCTCTACTCCGTACACGGCACTTCCAAAAGTCTTCACCAGCATGACGATGAGGATAAGTTAGCTGACGAAGCTAGAAATTACTTCAATGCGAATGGGAAAAAGATGGGTGAGGTTCCACGCGGTGTTCCACGGGCGCCGTGTAACGGCCGGTCAAAGCCGTTCCAGCATTTCCACGACCTTCTCTCTTTTCAGGATGAGATAGCCGATGCGATCGTTGCTGATGCCTTCCTTCAATTGATAGCTGAACTCCAGCTGATCGTCCTGGACGGCCGTCTCGAAGTACCGGAAGGAAATGTTCGGGTATTGCTTCAGCTCATCACCTATCTCATACAGGTGGGTGGAAAGAATGAACAGGGATTGCCGGATCTTTATCAGTCCTTTGATGACGGCGGTCGAACATTTCATGGCATCCTGGACATTGGTGCCTTTGAACAGCTCGTCTATCAGCACCAGCCATTTCTTTTTATCGCTGATCTTGACCAGGGTGTCCCGGATCCGCTGGACCTCGTTGAAGAAATAGCTTTCCCCTTTAGAGATGTTGTCGACTACATTGATATTGCTGAGGATGCCGTCGAACAGGCTAAGCCGCATTTCTTGGGCGGGCACGCCCATACCCAGGTGTGCCAGGAATACGGATACGCCTACGGCACGGATGAAGGTGCTTTTGCCGGCCATGTTCGCGCCCGTGAGGAAGAGGAAGTTGGTGGTATTGTCCAGCTGTATATCATAGGACACGGGTGTGGGCAGTAAAAGGTGGTACAGCGCGCTTACTTCCATATAGGGATCATCGCTGCTGGTGAAAGTGGGAAAGACCAGATGATATTTCCGGAGGGCCATGGCCATGGAATACCAGGCATCCAGGCGGCTGTAGATCTCGATGAGCCCCTGCATGGGGGTCTTGAACCTCTCCCGGATGTGATAGCCATAGTGGACGACCTGTATGGCATTTAGTTTGGCTCCGGGCGCTTGTTTGGCCAGGGATTGGATGACTTCATGGTCCAGCAGCCTGCGACCTCTTTCCAGAAGGGTCGCCAGCATGGGGGGGCAGTCGGGGGTATGGAGCATGGCGACCAGCTGGGTCATGCCGCGTGCGAAATCCGCAAAATGACCGACGGAATAGCGTACCAGGGAATAATCGGGGGCATGGAAGATCTTATAGCCCCATGCGCCGGGCAGGTTGTGGGACTGAGGTATCGCGTCGATGGACGTTTCATAGAATCTTTCCATCACCATCACGGTGCCGTTGCTGATGGTGAGCGGCCATTCATCCGCCTTTGAAAGGATGAGGGAAATGATCTGCTGGGTTTCCAGGATCGGGCCAAGGCTGTTGAAAGGCTTGTTGAAATAATTCAGCAGCTGATCCCGGCCGCCCTGGGTACGGGTGAGGTCCAGCTTATGGAAGATGGAGAATTCTTCTTCCTGGCTGAAAAGGGAAAGGTCCGAATATGTCGTGTTATCAATTTCCATAAAATTCTTATAGATCAAAAGCTAATCGATGTCCCCATTGAGATTCATCAAAGCCTTGATTTCCATAAACCAGGTGGCCGTTTACGAAAGTATGTGTCACAGTGGCCGGGAAACGGAAGCCTTCCAGGGGACTCCACCCGCATTTATACAGGATATTATTTTTTTCCACCACAGAGGGCTGCTGCAGGTCGACAATGACGAGATCGCCCCAGTACCCTTCCCGGATATAGCCCCGTTCCGCGATCCGGAAGCATTGGGCCACGGCATGGCTCATTTTCTCCACCACCTTTTCCAGGCTGATCCTCCCCTCCCGCACATAGTGCAGCATCAGCAGGAGCGAATGCTGCACCAGGGGAAGGCCCGCGTGGGCCTTTTCGTAACCGTCGCCTTCGCCAGCGGGGGGCGCCGGGACGAGGCTTCCATCTTCCAGGCGGACCCAGCCCTTTTCTTCCAGGGTATGGGGCGCATGATCGGTGGCTATCAGGTCCAGGCGGTCGTCCAGCAGGGCTTTCCATAAAGCTTCGCGGTTGTGGGGCGCCTTGATGGCGGGATTGCATTTGATCCGGTTGCCCAGCGTCGCATAATCATCACTGGTAAAATGCAAATGGTGTACGCATACTTCGGCTGTGATCCTTTTTTGCTCCAGGGGTAATAAATTACTGAAAAGCTGCATCTCTTTTTCGGTGGACAGGTGGAATACATGCAGCCGGGAGCCATATTTCTTGGCGAACTGGATGGCGGTGAGCGATGACTCGAAACAGGCTTCCTCATTCCTGATCCGGGGATGGTCGGCGGCTACGAGACCCCTGTTCTCCTTTTTAATGTTCTCCAGGTTCTGCCGGATGATCTTCTCGTCCTCGCAGTGTGTGGCGATGAGCACTTCACTCTCCCGGAACAGTTTGTCGAGGGTGAGATAATTGTCTACGAGCAGATTGCCTGTAGAGGCTCCCATGAAGATCTTGATACCGCAGACCTCCTTTTTTTTCTCATTGGTGCGCAGCGCTTCTTCCGCATTGTCGTTGGAAGTGCCCATATAAAAAGAATAGTTGGCCAGCGAGCTCCGGGCTCCAATGGCGTATTTATCCTCCAGCAACGCCTGCGTGAAGACGGGGGGCAGGGTATTGGGCATTTCCATGAAAGAGGTGACGCCGCCGGCTACGGCGGCCTTCGCTTCTGTATAGATGTTAGCCTTATGGGTTAGCCCCGGCTCACGGAAATGCACCTGGTCGTCGATGACGCCGGGCAATAAATGCTTGCCTTCGCCGTTGATCTCGGTGACAGCGAAGTCCACCGGGATACCCTTTGCTATTTTTTCGATCCGGCCGTTCTTTAGTAATAAATCTGCGGTAATGATCTTACCTTCGTTGACTATGGATATATTCCTGATCAGGTAATTATGCATAATAAAAATTGATCTACTCTTTGTATTCTATGCAATTTATAAAAACCACTGCAAGACTGCTGATAATTCTGGGAATGCCTGTCTTTTCCTACGCCCAATCCACCTTCCTGCCACAGGGCTCCAAGTTCGAGCATTTCCTGGACAGGATGGAGATCCTGCAGCAACGGGATGCCGAGCTGAACATTACTACCGATAAGCCTATCAGCCGCCGCAGCGCCGTTCGCATCTCTGAATTGGCGGACAGCCTATATAAGTTCTATCCTTACGACGACATCTACCACATATCGAAAGTGGACCGGCAGAACCTGCAATCCCTGCTGATGAACAATACGGAATGGGTTACGGGCAGCAAGGACAGCTTTCAAAGCAAAAAGCCCTGGTGGAATACTTTTTATAAGGACAAAGCGAACTTTCTGCAGGTGAATGAAAAGGATTTTTTCCTGGTGGTCAATCCTGTCATCCAGCAGGTGCAGTCGTATGAGACCGGCAATAAGGCCCGGGTCTTCCTCAATTCCAAGGGACTTACGCTCCGGGGGCTCATTGCGGGGAAGCTGGGTTTCTCCGCCTATCTTACGGATAACCAGGAGCGGGGCCCGGCGTATGTGATGGACAGGGTAGCCCAATTCCAGGCTGTGCCCGGAGCAGGTTATTACAAGACCTTTAAGCAGACGGGCGTGGATTACTATGACAACAGGGCCTCTATCTATTTTAATGCCTGGAAGTACGTCGATTTCCAGTTTGGCTATGATAAGAATTTTATCGGGAATGGCTACCGCAGCCTGTTCCTCAGTGATTTCACAGCCCCCTATCTTTTCCTGAAATTCAATGTCCGCATCTGGAAGCTGAACTACCAGAATATTTATATGGAGCTGGTGACGCAGCATTTACCGGGCGACTATCAGTATCCCAAAAAATACGCCACCATTCACCACCTCAGCGTGAATGCCGCACCCTGGCTGAATGTAGGCCTCTTTGAAAATATCACTTTTAGCCGGCCGGACCATTACGAATTCTCATATCTCAATCCCGTGATCTTCCTGCCGGCAGCGCAGCAGCAGAACGGAAGCCCCGACAAGAGCACGGTGGGCCTGGATTTCAAGGCTAACGTCGGTCATGTGACCCAGGTATATGGACAATTGCTCTTCAATGAATTTGTCCTGAAGGAGATCCGTCATTATTCCAACGGATGGTGGGGTAATAAGCAGGGATTGCAATTGGGCGTGAAATATATCGATGCTTTCAATGTGAAGAACCTGGACGTGCGGCTGGAAACCAATGTGGTCCGGCCTTTTACCTACCAGCACGGGGATTCCATCACCGAATATTCTCATTATAACCAGCCGCTGGCCCACCCATTGGGAGCTAATTTCGCGGAGTTCCTCGCGATCGTGCATTATCAGCCGGCCTATAAGTGGACGATGGAAGGGAAGATCATCTATTATAAACAGGGACTGGACTCTGCCGGGATCAATTTCGGCAGCAATATCTTCGAAAGTTACCTGACACGTCCCCGGGATTATGGCTTCAGCATTGGATCAGGGGTGCCGGCGAAATGTTTGAATATGTCAGGCTATGTATCTTATGAGTGGAAGGAAAATCTCTCCTTTGACCTGTCCGTGCAGTACAGGAAATATTCCGTCGACGATCCCACCAATACATATCATAGCACCAGCTCCACGATGTTCAGCGCGGGGGTGCGGCTGAATATGTTCCGGCGGCAGTATGATTATTAGCCGGGCCGTGATTGCTGCTACATGGCCAGCAATACGGCCACATAATGGCAAAGGGCGGCGGCCAGCACGAATGTATGCCAGACGGCATGGGTGTACGCATACTTGTCCCAGAGATAGAAACATGCACCTATGGAGTACAGCACCGCTCCGGTGATAATGAATACCAGCACTGAGGCGGGCAGATGATCGAAGAATCTTCGTCCACCAGCCACCATTATCCATCCCATGGCCAGGTAGATGATCGTGGAGACGATCTCGTATTTTCCCGTGGAAAAGATCTTGAAAATAGTGCCCGCGGCCGTCAGGGACCAGAGCACTATCAGCAGGCTGGCCCCGAAGGTATTGTCCATGTATACCAACAGAAAAGGGGTATAAGTACCGGATATGAAGAAGAAGATGCTGATATGATCCAGGATCTTGAATATCCGTCTTATGGCCGGGTCCAGGGCCAGATGGAAGATGGTGGATACGGTGAAGGTCATCAAAAAACAAAAGCCGTAAATACCCGATCCAATGATACCGTGCGTATTGCCGTGGGCGGTGGCGATGCCGGTGAGGACAGGCAGCCCGGCTACGCCGAAAAGAATGCCTGCGCCATGGATAAGGGCATTGACGATCTCCTGTTTACGGGTGTAGCTTTCCATCAGCCTTCGAAGATAATGGAGAATATGATCTGCCTGGTCCTGATCTTATCGATGACATTGGAATACTGGAGGCTGGGGTCCCGGCTATGGACATTTTTGATACCCTGGCTGAACTTCAGCTCCGGAGAAAGAATAAATACGGGCATATAGATCTGGAAGCCGATGCCGGCTTCCACGCTGAGGTCGGAAGAGCTGAGCTTTACCAGGTTCTCCGCTTTGCGGGCGGAAGAGTTGGATGCGAGGTCATATCGGTAATTGATCCCGCCCATCATGTAGACCCTGAAATTACCGATGCGGTCCGAGAGGAATTTTACCTGTGCGGGAAAGCCCAGCAACAGGGACTGGATCTGTTTGGTGGTCAACTTTTGCTCGCCATCGGGCGGGTAGTTGATATGGTAGGAAATGCTGTTGCTGCTGAAAATGAACTCCGGGAAGGCAAAGCGAAATTCCAGGTGATTGGCCAGGTGAAAGGTGAACATACCGGAAACGCCGAAGCCACCGCTGTTTACGGGGTTGACATACAATACACTATCGGAGGCCAGGAAGGTCGGATGGGCATTGACCTGCAAATGCGAGTTGTCGTACAGGAAACCAATGCCCAAATAGTATCTTTTGCTGTCATGGTCCGGAAGGTTCAGATAGTCCCTCAATTGAGCCGAAGTCCGGCTTCCCGCCATCATCAACCCCATCAGCAATATCACGGAAAAAATACCCTTCTTGGTCATAAACACGTTAGAATTCATAAATAGCTTAAAATCAGTAAATTAAAATCCTGTTCTGTATGATGACTACGGCCTGAAGGTAAATATTGTCAATAGGCGTGAATTAGGTAGGTAAAAATAACGGTAAAGGGGTAACAAAATTGCGATCCTGCGGGCTAATCGGATGATTTTAGGGACTTGTTAACGGGGTTTTTCGCCGGTGTAAATGGAGCAGATGCCCAGGCTAAGCCGTTTGAGCCGGGTGTGGGCGAATCCATTGGCGCCCAGGATCCGGAGGAGCTCTTTGCCTTCGGGAAAGGCTTTAACGGAATCGTTGAGGTATTGATAGGCTTCGCCGCTGCGGGAGACCATTTTCCCGATGCCTGGGGCTACGATGTTGAGGTAAAGGTTATACAGCTGCCGGATCACCGGGGTCCTGGGATGGGAGAATTCAAGGATCACCAGCCGTCCGCCGGGCTGCAGGACCCGCAGCATTTCATGCAGGCCTTTTTCCAGGTTCTCGAAGTTCCGGACGCCAAAGGCCACGGTGATGGCATCAAAGCTATTGTCAGGATGCTGGATGTTCTCGCTGTCGCCTTCCTGCAGTTCGATCTTTCCGCCCAGCTGTAGCTTTGCGATCTTCTGGCGACCTATTTCCAGCATGCCAGTGGAAATATCGATGCCCGTGATCTTTTCGGGGGAAAGGTACCGGGTCATGAAGATGGCCATGTCGGCCGTCCCTGTGGCTACGTCGAGGATATGACGGGGGCGCAGGTCCAGCAGCTCCCGGATGGCCCGTCGCCGCCAGTAGATATCGATCCCGCCGGAGAGGAAGCGGTTGAGGAAGTCATAGCGGAAAGCGATCCTGTCGAACATCGTAGCTATCTGCTGCTTTTTCCCCAGCTCCGAATCCTTGAAGGGGACGACCTTATCGTGCGTATACTCTGCCATAAGGCGGCAAAGTTACGTAACTTGCCGGCTTAACGAATCATTATGATCATCCGCTCATCCGCTTATGTCATCAGCAGCCCGGATCATACCAAGAGCCCGGCGCCCGACCGGCCCGAATATGCTTTTATCGGAAGAAGCAATGTGGGGAAGTCGTCCCTGATCAACATGCTTACCGGGAATGAAAAGCTGGCCAAGACCTCCGGTACTCCCGGCAAGACGCAGCTGATCAATCATTTCAATATCAATGACGAATGGTATATCGTGGATCTCCCCGGCTATGGCTTTGCAAAGGTTTCGCAGTCGGATCGGAGAAGGTGGGAGCAGATGATCGAAAACTATCTGCGTAAGCGGGAGAACCTGGAGACGGTGTTCGTATTGATCGACGCCCGCCATAGCCCGCAGAAGATAGACCTTGAATTCCTGGAACGACTTCGGAAATGGAATATCCCTTTCTGCCTGGTGTTCACCAAGTCCGATAAAGAAACCCAACGCGTCGTCAGCAAGAATGTCAAAGACTTCCTGGAAAAAATGCGTGCTACCTGGCAGTTCCTTCCCCAGCATTTCGTCACCAGCGCTATCAAGAAGATGGGGCGGGACAAGATCCTTGCCCTGATCGAAGAAATGAATGGAGAGTTCAATACCGAAGGTTGATTACGCGGATATGACTTTGAGCAGTTTTTACTTTATTTTATGGGAGACAATTCCTTGAGCCGTGATGGGATCACGACTGCCAGAGAAGAAAATCAGTCGAAGAGACGACGCGTCAGTTCACTACCTTATTTGCGCAGCTGCTGCTGGCAAATGCTTCAGGTTTTGCTTTGAAGGCAAAGCCCATACCGAGTATGTAGCCCATTGCTTCCTTCAGTGCATCATTGCTCTTGAAATGAGGGTTAGTATTGATGTCGGCATGTACTTCCATGTCTACATCATACTTTGAAAAGAGATTGCATAGTTCATACGCGATCTCGATGCTTTTGGCAACTTCCACCAGCATACGTTCTTTGATCGTGTACTGGTGCCTGGTCTTCTCATTGTGAATGAACATGAAACCTCCATGTCCTTCACGCAGGAAAACGATTACCGTAGCAAATTCCGTTTCAAGGCCTTTAACCTGGGAGTCAGTGCCAATGCAGACTTTCAGACGATAGCCCTTTTCGGTCTCACGTCTGATCGCGTTTTCAACAGCTTCGATGATGGGCAGTTCGATCGGGTCGCCATTAAACTTTCGCCATAGCATATTAAAAAGGATTTTCCGAATTTAACGAAAAACCGGCGATTATCAAAATCGCAGGCAGGTTATTGTAGTGTTAAGTTGTAGGGCGATGGGGCTGTATATGCGCGTGGATAGGGTGGTATAGGTGCAGGGGGCCTTAGTATTGACCGGTGCTGAGCATGACGAGGGTACAGGCTTGCATGGGTTCGATACCGTTGGTTCTGGCCAGCTTTTCCAGCTCGGGGTTTTCGGCGCCGGGGTTAAAGATGATCCGTTTGGGATGTAAGGAGAGGATGTAATCGTAGTACTGCTGCTGCGTCTTTGCGTTCAGGTATAGCGTGACGGTGTCTACATCCGGGATGGCTATTTGTTCGGTGCCGAGGTCTACGTCGGCAACTTTGCCTTTTCGTTTGGCGATGGCGACTACGGGATGGCCTTTGCTGCGGAGCCGGTTGACGGCGAGGTAGCTGTAGCGCTGGGGGTTATCGGAGGCCCCGAGCACGAGTGTCTTTTTCATTTGAGCAGGCATGTCTAAATATAACATTTATCCCTGGCATCTTGTTTGGATGACCTGTAAAATATTGGATTGGATGTCTTTCATGATGAGGCCGGCCCACCAGCTGGCGTAAAAATTAAAGGTTGTCTTCAGGGTGAAGTGGCTGTACAGGTGTAGTCGATAGTAGCTGTCACCCAGCTTTTGCAGTTGGTAGGTCCCATCCAGCACGTCGAAGTAGTCTCCACCGATGACCACATGCTTATCCATGGTCGTGGATGGGATCTTATAAGGATCGGCTTTTATGCTGAAATGCATTTTTTCCCGTGGTATATATTCTTTGACGATCTCTTCGAAGACCAATCCTTTGCTGAATATGGCCTCGCGGCTTCCCCCTACGCCGGCATAGTCCAATTCGGCGCGGATGGGCCGTGGAAACCTCAGCCAGCTGGTAAGTGTGCCATGGTCCTGCTGCTGGCTGATGGACCGGACGCGCACTACATTGTTCCAGATGGTATCCGCGCCGGCATGGATATCGATGAAGGTGTATGCTTCATAGCGGGTGGGAAGGGCAGGAATAAAGTGTTCGATGGAGGACAGCAGGAATGGCAGGCAAAGTACCAGGCTGACCTGGAGCTTGTCAGTAGGATGATCCCGCCGGTGTCGGAAATACCCTGCTGTCAGGCCTCCCAGAGAGGCAAAGATCAGGAAGATGGGCAGGATCATTAACCAGCAGGCCCAGCCTTCGATGGCGAACAGCAGGGTGATCATAAGGAATACGAGAATCGGAATCCAGGGGGCGAAGACCCGGAACAGGATCTTTTTTGTCTTTTCTTTTTCAGAGAGCAGGATGGTGAGATAGCCGACACCGAAGGGTACGCCGATGAAGAAGCTGATAGACATTACTGTTGCAAAACTTCGGAAGATGTCGAGGTCGAAGACCAGGCGCAGGATCAGTGCGTAGGCGACGGGGATCGATAATACGATTAGCCAGGGTTTTAGTTGGGGGTTCATAATCGGCGATTAAAAGACTTCAGAAAAAATGATATTTCTTACGGGGGATCTTTTCAATAACTGCATTCATCGCTTCCCCGACGTCGGGATAACGAAATATGAAGCCTGCATCCTGCAATTTAGCAGGCAGCACCCAACGGCTTTTCAGGACCAGTTCGGTCTCGGTACCGATGAGCAGCGCCCCGATCTTCAACATCCAGGTGAAAGCGGGCAGTCCGAGGCGGTGGCCTGTGGCTTTGCGAAGGCTTTGCATGAATTGCCAGTTGCTGACGGGTTTTGGGGAGCAAACGTTGTAGGTGCCTTCCATTTTGGGGCGTTGATACAGCCATCGCACGACACGGCAAAGATCTTCGATATGCACCCAGCTGTACATCTGCCTGCCACTGCCTTGCTTGCCCCCCAACCCGAATTTCAGCAGATGGAGATAGGGGACGATGACGCCGCCAGGACCCAGGGTGATGGCCATGCGCAACGCTATCTTGCGGGTGAAGGGGGCCCGTTGTTCATCGAAGACCTGCTCCCATTTTTTGCATACGGCTACGGAGAAGCCTTCCCCGGTCTCGCCGGTGTATTCGTCCTGGGGGCGATCTTCTGCATGCCGGTAAATGGTGGCGGAGGCAGCATTGATCCAGACCTTGGGAGGGACGACGGCATCCCGTATTGCCAGGCCGATCGCGCGGGTGCTGTCGACGCGGCTGTCGAAGATCTCCTGTTTATTTTTGGCGGTATACCGGCAGTTGACGCTTTTACCTGCCAGGTTGATCACTAAGTCGCAGCCATCGATGGCCGCTGCCCAATGCTTTTCGATCCGCAGGCCATCCCAGGGAAAGTACCTTATGTTATAGCCGTCGGACTTAGTCAGGAGCCTGTTGGTGTAGGCATTGTTGGCAGCGGATGTGGGATGCGCACCATTTTTTTCGGACGCTGTCCTGCGCCCCAGGATCACCACTTCATTGTCTTTGCCGAAAAAGGCAGCCAGGGCCTGACCGATGAAGCCGGTGCCGCCTGCTATGACTATCTTTTTATTTTTCATAATGCATGTTGTTAAAGGATGAGAGGGGCGCAGTCGACCTTCATTTGCCGGGGTACAATCTCTTTTCCACCAGGGCTTTTTTGCGCAGCTTGAAGAACACCAGCATGTTGAAGAAATGCATGCCGCCCAGGATCAGGATGATGGCCCCCACCTTTACGCTGAGCTCTTCCACCAGCGCCCTGGCGTCGGCAATTCTATCTGTGATGGTCAGCGTATAGACGGCATAGCCGATGTTCACGAGGTAGAAGCCTACCAGGAGCAGGTTGTTCACGGCGTTGGCCAGCTCCTGGTTGCCATGGAAAATATCGATCAGGAAGACCTTCCCGTTACGGAATAAAGTACGGGCTACCCAGATGGTGAGTGTGAGCGTGAGCAGTAAGTAAATGCTGTAGCTGATAAGGATGTAAGACATAAAAAAACAGTTTTGGGGTGATACAAATTGATTTATGTTATTGAACTTTCAATATTTATTGAAAGAATAAGCCTTAAGAAAAGCCGCATCGCGGCTGAAGTGTTATTTCACGGTCAAATGCTTCCTGTCGACAGTCATTCTGTCCGGGCTGCGGCCTTATCAATCTCTCTTTCCGCCGAACAGCTTCATCAGGCTGCCGAGGAACCAGTGCTCATCGGCCCGGATCATGGTGTCCAGCGTCCTGTCGGCCTGGTCGCTGAACTTGCGGATATTGTTGATGGTATCCGTGAAGGTCTTTACTGCCTTGTCCCGCTTGTCTCCTTCCACATCGCTCAGCTCCTTCAGTACGGGGATCATCAGGTCCAGCTCGCGCTTCTTCCGTTCTTTTACGATCTGCCGGGCTACTTTCCAGATGTCCTTTTCCGCGGTGAAAAATTCTTTTCGTTCTCCGGGCACGATAACCTTCTGAACGAGTCCCCAGTCGATGAGCTCGCGGACGTTCATATTTACATTGCCCCGGCTGATGCTCAATTCTTCCATCACTTCGTCTGCGCTGAGGGGGTCGGGGCTTATCAGCAGCAGAGCATGGATCTGGGCCATGGTCCGGTTGATCCCCCAATTGGTGCCAAATCGTCCCCAGTCGGCAATGAATTTCGCTTTCGCTTCTGCCAGTTGCATCCGTCTTCTTTTAAGTTAAACCGTCCGGATGTAGTTCCTTCGCACATCCCCTTGACGATATAAAGATAAGCAAGGTTTCTGAACTTTCAAAAGTTATTGAAAGTTTATTTTTTGGAGAGAATGGGGGGCATCGTTCCATAGCTGCTGTTAAAGCATGCGCGGTAAAGCTTTATTTTCGTTCCAGCCGGAAGACGATGGGTTGTTTTTTCCAGGACCGTACCTTCCTCCCATCCTGCACGGCGGGAATCCATTTTGGGGATTCTTTGATGACCCTCAGGGCTTCTTCCTGGAGAAGTGGGTCGCCGGTGAGGGCGACGATCGAAGACAGGCTGCCGTCCCTTTCGACAATGAATTGCAGCACGACGGTGCCCTGTATTTCCCGTTTGTAGGCTTTTTTTGGATAGACGAAGTGACTGTTGAGAAATTCCAGCCAGGCCTTCGGTCCGCCGGGGAATTCGGATTCGATCTCCACTTTTGTAAAGGGTTGCACGGTAGTAACGTACTGGCGATGAGTGGTGTCGGATTGAGCATGGGCCGTGACGGCTGCTGCAAGGATGAAAAGGGTAAATGCCAGGGGCTTCATGAAAAGGGGTTTAGTCCCACAAGAAAAGAAAAAAACCGCAAACGTTCAACCCGCCGGGATGATTAAATTAATAGGGCGGGCAGCTGTTCTTTTTATCTTCTTTGTCGCTGAAGCCGCTGCCGGGCCTGATCACCAGTGCAAGATAGAGGCCTCCGTTGGCCATCCTGTTCTTCGAGACGATGGTGGCGAGATTGTGGAAGCCCAGTAATAAAGGGCCAGCCTTGGCGGCGCCACCGATCCAGAACTTACCGTCCGTGGTGATATTGATGGGCAGGTAGAGGCCCAGCCTTTTTGTCTCCCATCGGGGAGTGAGGGTGAGCAGGCTGAGATCTTTGACCACCAGTCTTTTTGCGTCGCTCTTCCAGGGCATGTTCAAAGAGAGATTGGCATTGATGGAGAAGTTATTTTGTATGGGTCTGTCCACATTGATGACGAGCCTGGTGGGGTTCCAGATCTTAAAAAGGCCTCCCAACTGGGTAATGTTATTCACGATGGTGGCCAGGCTGTCATTGAATTCGGCAAGAGTGTTGGTCGTGTCGAATTTTGCATTGAGGGCCGAATCGGAGACATCGGTTCGGGGCCTGCTGGCCGCCCGGCTTTGGGAGCCGTATCTATAAACATTCTGGCCGACATCCAGCAAGGCTACGCCGATCTTCCATTCATATTCATGCCAGGCTTCCGTCTTTTCAGCATTGTTGATCACGGCCTGCCGCTTGATCCAGTACTCCACTCCGAGGTCGACGGCTGCCCCGGGCCGGCTGTTGCCGAAGAGGTCTTTCAGGTTCTGCGAGGTGCTGTGATCGTTCTTCCATCTGTCGTAGTTGCTGGAATAGCCATACCGGGCGCTGCCGGCTTTCATAAAATAGATCGTTTGGGCGCCGGAGACTCCTCGGCCAACGGTGGCGCCATTGAGCTGGGCGAAGGCGCCGGAGACTCCTCGCATAGCCTTGAGGGTTATGCCCGCATTGAGCCGCCTGGCTTCATCGTCTATGAGGGTCCGGCTGTACGTGGCAAAAAACTCCAGCCAGCTGCTGGTGGTCATGCTCCCGTTGTAGACGGTGCCTTCGTTGATGTTGAAGAACTGGTTCATATTCCGGAGGGAATCGTGGTAATTGGCGGGTCCTGTCCGGACGGCCCCATATCCCCTGAGGTTGGCTCCGAAAGCAATGGCTTGTTTTTTATCAAGCGCTATACGGGCATTTAATAGATGGATATTGAAGTCAAAAGCGATAAAGCGTTTAAAGTTGCCTGGTTTCCATTGATAGCCGATGGTATCTCCTGCTTTCAGCATTGACCAGTTATGGAGGACGACGGCGTTGGTGGAATTTTTCACCTGGGTGGAAAACAATGTTATATCCCAGGGATAGGGGGTGCTGAGGATGGAAGCGGGATTGTTGGCTACGCCGAGGCTGCCGGCAAAGGGAGATCCTTCGATGGCATGATAGTTTTGCGCAAGGCAGACGACCGGAAAGATCAGCCCCCATAAAAGTCCATAAACTACGGATCTCATTTTATTATTGATTTTGTCCAAACCCCTTAGAACGGCTGCCCGTGGGTCTGCCGGATCAAAAATGACACCAATTTAGGAAATGGTTTCAGGGAATGAATTAAAAGATTGGTACGTTTTTCACTTCCGAACCAGCGCTGGAGCTGGCGCCCCACCCATAAGCGCCTGCCGAACTGATGGCTCCACTGGTCTTCGTATTCCTGTTCCATCTCATGCCGCGCGATCTGGCCTTTTAAAAAGGCGTCGATGCTGCGGAACGCCATCTTGCTGCCATGCAGCGCCATGCTCATGCCGTTGCCGGACAACGGAGGGATCATCCCGGCGCAGTCCCCTACGAATAGGATATGATGCTCCACCCTGGCCCTTCGTTCAAAGCTGATCTGCGAGATCGTCAACGGCGCTTCGAATAGCTTTACCCCTGAAGAAAAGATGTCGGAAAGATAAGGGTTTTGCCAAAGGATATTTTTTTCCATCTCAGGAATAGAATTACCGTTCGCCTGGAGGTTGGCCGCGGTGGTCATATAGCATAGGCAATAGCGTCCATCTTCGATCCTGGAAATGCCGCAATAGCCGTCCCTGAAGTTATGCAGCCCGATGAGATCTGCCGGGAGATTGGTCTGAAGGTGGTATTTCACCCCGATATAATTATTCAGCTTGTCGGATCTTTTCCGGGTGAAAGGCCGTTTCCATTTGATATCCAGGTTGCTCCGCTTGCCTGCTGTAACACAGGCGACCCTGGCCTGGTAGATAGCGTCGGCTGTATGGATACGGAAAGCAGACCGTTGAAAAACAATGTCTGTGACCCTGGTTTCTTCCATCACGACCACGCCGCAGTCACGGGCAATGGCTGCCAGCGCAGCATCGATCTTATACCGGCTGATGCCAAATCCGCCCAGTGGCAATTCATGTTCGATGGACTCGCCGTTCGGCGCCGAGACCAGGACCCTTTTTATCACCGGCAGCCCCCAATCGCTCAGTGGAAGGCCCAGCTCTTCCAGGAAATTCCAGCTTTCAAGGCTTATATATTCTCCGCAGACCTTATGAAAAGGATAGCGGTCTTTTTCGAATAGCACTACAGCATATCCTGCCCTGGCCATCTGTATGGAAAGCGCCAGCCCGGCCAGTCCCCCGCCCGCAATGGCAATGTCATATGAAACGGAACTATTCAACTAAAAAACTTTTGCTTATCAGCCATCGGAATGCCCACTTCCATTGGATCCTGAAACCGTCGATACCTGCAAGGCGGAGCAATTCCCGCCATTCCCTGCGGGTAAAGCCTCTCAATACGGAGAGTGGAGCATCGTTTTTCACCAAATAGGATCCGGAGAACCATTTCGTCAGCCATCGGATGGACTGGTAAGCCAGGTAATGCCGGTGCAGGTCATTGATAAACCATCCAACTCCCGTATTCGCCTCCATCCATTTCAATTGGAACACCAGCTCGTCGTCCGTAAAATGGTGACAGAACAAGGAAGAGAAAATAATATCCGGCTTCTCCCTGCCGAAAGTAATGTGGCGGTAATCGGAATGTATCCACCGTGCTTCCCCGTCCTTCCATCCTTCCTTCGCCACCTCTATGCAGTGAGCATTGTGGTCAATACCGGTGACGCGTAAGCGTATATGCTTCCTGCGGCACCAGCGTACCAGCGCGCGCAGGTTGTCTCCGCCACCGCACCCTATCTCACAGATGCTAACATCCTTTCTGCCGGCGAGCAGCTGCCGCAACCCGCTGACACTGATGGCATGACCGCCCAGCCAGGTGTTGATGACATCCAGCTCAAACATATTCCGCCGGATATCTTCAAAAGGTATATCGTCCCTGTCCAGCAATTCCTTCTGATAACTTCTCTTTGACAGATCTATGGTCATGCGATTAATGGGGTAACAACGTTGAACAAAATACGAAGGATAAATGGATCGTCCGCTAAAAAGGTGTTAAGATTAGCGCGTACTGGCTATAAAGCTTTCCATGGTGAGTCCAGGACCGAAAGCGGCTCCGAACACCACATTCGGTGTACCATAGTCGAAAGACGACAGCATACGCTCCAATACAAACAAGATCGTGGCAGAAGACATGTTCCCGTATTCTTTTAGTACCTGGAAGGAGGTGTCCAGGTGACCGTTGGTGAAATGCATGCTTTTATAAATGGCTTCCAGGATCTTTTTGCCCCCCGGATGGATACACCAGTGACTCACGCTCTTCCGCGGGATATGGTGTTTTTCCAGTGCATGGCTTACCAGCCCCGCGAAGTCTTCTTCGATCAGTTCCGGGACATAGCTGCTCAGCCCCATCTGGAATCCTGTGGAAGACAGCTGCCAGGACATGTCCTTTTTCCCCTGGGGCATGATCTCCGAATAAAAGCCGTCAATATGGATGCCTTGTGCCGGATCGTCGTCTTTGGTCACGAGTACGGCAGCCGAGCCATCCGAAAATAAAAGGCTGGACAAAAGGTTGTTCATCGTGGGTTCCCGCTGGAAATGCAGGGTGCACAGTTCCGTACATACCACCAGTATTTTCGCAGCTGCGCCGCTGTTGCACAGCGCATCGGCCAGCTTTAGGGCATGGATAGCCGCATAGCACCCCATGAAATTGACTGAAGTACGAAAAACGGTATTGGGCAAACCCAACGAGGCGACGATCTCCAGGTCCAGGCCAGGGGCGCTCATGCCGGTGCAGCTCACGGTAATGAGATGAGTGACCTCTTGCGGGTCGAGCCTGCCATCCAGGCATTTCCGGATTGCTTCCAGGGAAAGGGGCGCCGCATACTTCCCATACCACTGCATCCTTGCCTCCAATGAAGGAAAAGGCTCCAGGTTCTCCGTGGCCGGGTAAAACTGCCATTCCCGGGCGGGCCTGGTATAGTCGCTGATGACGGAATACCGAATGTCGATGCCGCTCTGGTGATAAAGGAATTGAAGTTTCCTGTTGCCTGCTTCATTCATGGCATAGATCCGCTGCATAAATGAGAGGATCTCCTGCTGCCGATGTGCATAGGCCGGGACTGCCGTACCGATAGAGACTATTTTGCTCAAAATAAAGGAGGTTTTAAGCTACTATATACGGATCAAATGATTGCCAAGATTGTGCCATTACGCTGAACCCATGATCAACACGGCGATAAAACCGGCGTTGGTGCATAGGGACGCCAGCAGGTTCATACGCATCGTGTTGGCAAAATCAGCCTTTCCCGGATCTTTCCATACTTTCCCGGCCCATATAAAAAAATAAACGAGGATAGGCAGCATGCAGGTTGCCAGCACATAAAATTCTCTTATCTGAAGGGTTACAAAGAAATACCCGGTCATCAGGAGCATGGCCACGGTGTAGATCGTTGCGGTAAAAATAAAGCTTCCCCGCAGGCCCAGCAGCATGCTGATCGTTCTTACGCCATCTTTTCTGTCAGCCTCATGTTGATATATCTGTGTGAGGGGGTAAAACCCTCCGATAAGCAAAGAGCTTATGATCATCGCCTCCGGGGGCACATCGAAGGTTCTCCGCACATGACTTCCATGGTATACGATGAAAAATACCAACGCGCCCTGGCAGATGATGACGGTAAGATAACCGATGACAGGCAGTCGTTTCAAACGTATCCGCCGGTAGCTATAAGCCCTTGAAGCCAGGATATAGATGGCCAGTCCCGCGATGAAGGTGGGGCTGATCAGGATGCCGAGCAGGAGGGCCAGGAGATCCATGGCGACTGTGATGCGAAAGAGCTGGGGAGTGGGGGCGGGAGGATGTTCCAGTCCGCCGATGGGGCTGGTGTCCCTGTCCATATAGCTGTTGTATCCGTTGCTGGCGGGGTAGACCAGCACATGCAGGATAAAGAAGATCAGCAGTGCGCGGGGCCAATCCCTTTCCAGTACCTGGCTGAGGGCAAACCAATACACGGGCATCAGGAAAAAGGAGAAGTGAAAACGCAGTAGCTGTAAGGTGCTCTTGTACATAATTAATTTCCATATGTCCCCATGCCTTTGCAATCGCAATCTTTTTCTACGGAGACTTTTAGCAATACGGCGAAATGCCGGTAGAATCCTATTCTTTCCTGTCTTGCGTCTTTGCCTGCAGGGGTCTCTGTCCTGCATTCGACGCCGCCATTGATGATGTTGATGGTCATGCCGAAACCGGGCGTACGCCGGGCGGCGCGGTCGGCGGCGGTGGGCTGCCATTTGCCGCAGATCACATCGTGACAGGAAGGTTTTGGCGTCTGGGCTTTCATCCAGAACCAGAGGGCTGTCCGGAAAGCGACGGCTCCATCCTTGCCGACCATTTCGGGATTTTCCAGCAGCGGCAAGCCCAGTTCCTGGCCTGCCAGGCCATAGTTGTAGGCATAGGTCAGCTGCAGTGGGCCTCTGCCATAGTATGATTTGCCGGCCACGGGCTTATAGGGGCTGGTCCCGCCTGTGTTGTATTGGGTACAATGCCCGTCCAGGCAGGCCTGTTCGTCTGTGTAGACCAATCCCCAGGAATAGGGGCCTCCCTTTGCGCCAGACCATCCACTGGTAGTCTCGTGAGCGGCATGGGCAAAAAAGGCGGCCAGCTCCCGAAGCCGGATTTCTCTCGTGCCTTCTCCCGCAAAGGCGGGAAAGGTTGCGGCGGCCTTGATAAGGGCTTCGTAAGTATAGATGGGGTGGTGATGAGGAAATAATTGCTCATACTGTTGGCGCGTGAGCAGGGATGCGAGCCCTTCACCGGCAGATGGCCGGCTGTCGCCGAAGGGGGCCAGCGATAGCAGGAGGATGAAGGAAAGTGCGTACATGACTACAATGTACGCAAAAAAAAAGACCGGCATTTGCCGGTCTTTTTAAATTCCTTTTTTAAGATATTACCATTTCTCGTCCCCTTCGCTCTGGTTGAGCTTCAGGTTGGCAAGAAAATTCTTCTGCTCTTCTGCCGTGCGGGCCGGCTGCTGTGGTTCCCGTTTGACGGGTTCGCGTTGCTGCGGTTCTCTTTTGGGTTCGCGCTTGCTGAGGTCCGGCTGCTGGGGTTCTCTTTTAGGCTCACGTTTGTTGAGATCCAGTTGCAGGGGTTCTCTCCTTGCTTCGCGTTTGGAAGGGTCCAGCTGCTGCGGCTCTCTTCTGAGTTCCCGTTTGTTATGATCCGCCTGCTGATCAATATTCTTTTGTACAGGCTGCTGGGGCTGGCTTTCCAGCGCCTCGAGCTCTGCAAGGGAAGAGACGGCGCCTTTGCGGATGACGTCCTGCCCGGGTCTTTGCGGCCTGCCGTTGCGTCCGGCGGGTGCTACATTGCTGCGACCGTCCCGACGGCCGTTGTTTGAGCGATCGCTATGCTGGCGGCCATTGTTCCCATTGCCGTTGTTTTGACGACCTCTGCTGCCACCGTTGCGGTTGCCTGCTCCCTGAACGGACGCTTCAACTGTCCTGGCGACGGTGTAGTTACCCAGGGGATGCGGATGATCTTCCACTACGGGCACTTTCAGACCGATGAGCTTTTCGATGTCGCGGAGAAATTCTTTTTCCTCGGCGTCACAGAAAGATAGGGCGATACCGCTGGCGCCTGCACGACCCGTTCTGCCGATGCGATGCACATAGGTCTCCGGTACGTTGGGTAATTCGAAGTTGATGACATGCGTCAGCTCGTCAATGTCGATGCCCCTGGCGGCGATATCCGTGGCTACGAGGATCCTTGTCTGGCGTGTCTTGAAATTCAGGAGCGCACGTTGACGGGCATTCTGCGATTTGTTGCCGTGAATAGCCTCGGCGCGGATACCCGCGCGGGTGAGGCCCTGGGCAACTTTATCCGCGCCATGTTTGGTGCGGGTGAAGACAAGCGCCGTGGCGATGGGTTGCGTCTTCAGGATATGCAGTAATAATGACCGTTTGTCTTTCTTATCGACAAAGTACATGGATTGCTGAATGGTTTCCGCGGTGGAAGAGACCGGTGTCACTTCAACTTTGGAAGGATTGACCAGGATCGAAGCCGAAAGCTTCTGGATCTCCGGCGGCATGGTGGCGGAAAAGAACAGGGACTGCCTTTTCTGGGGCAGACGGGCGATGATCTTTTTCACGTCGTGGACGAAACCCATGTCCAGCATCCTGTCCGCCTCGTCGAGTACGAAGAAGGCGATGTCCTTCAAATTGATATGCCGCTGTTCCATCAGGTCCAGCAGGCGGCCGGGCGTGGCCACGAGGATATCGATCCCCCTGCGGAGCGCCTGTACCTGGGATTGCTGCGGAACGCCGCCGAAAATGACCAGATGCTCCATTCCCGTATGCCTGCCATAAGCGGCAAAGCTGTCCCCGATCTGGATGGCCAGCTCGCGGGTGGGAGTGAGGATCAATGCTTTTATAGGACGCTGTGCCCGGAGGCCTGTGTCCTGTTTGACGCCGGCGGCATCCTCGCAGAGGAGCTGCAGCATGGGGATGGCAAAAGCTGCTGTCTTGCCCGTACCTGTCTGGGCGCAGCCCAGCAGGTCTTTTCGTTCAAGGATGATAGGTATTGCTTGTGCCTGGATAGGAGTCGGCGTAGTATAACCCTCCTCCTGTACAGCCTTTAGTAAAGGCTCTATGAGCTTTAAATCTTGAAAAGACAATTGAAAAACATTTAAATTGAAAAAAGGACCTGTCTACTCATCAATATCCTTCAGGAGTTTACACGAAGGTTGTCACGAAAGCTGATAGAAAGGAATAATAACGCATGCAAAGGTAAGCATTTCATTTGGGATGACCTAATCTGGGTGACTGGAGGCCTTTTTTGGGAGATTTTTTAACTTTTTCTCAAATTCAACATAAAAAAATTTTGTGGTCTAAAAAGGCCGCACTATATTTGTTCTGTCAACGGCTAAGGACAGAGAAAACAACCTCCTGGTTAAGGCTTTTAAGGTTGGTCCGGGGCCGGAAATATAGAGAGATTCGCAAGGCAGGTGATTCAAGCTTGCCCACTCTGATTCGTAGGTCAATTCCTGATTTATAAATAATTAAGACTTTTAAAGTTTGGTTGGAATAGCAAGGACACAGTTCTGAAGGGCCGGTGTGTTTACACGTGTGCCTTAAAGGATAAGGTTTAAAAAAGGGAGCTCATTTCTATGAGCTCCCTCTATTATTTTAGTCCATGAGGGTTTAAATAAGCCCTCACCAGCCTATAGCATCATTCTAAGCGGCTCTTCCAGCAACGTCTTCAAGGTCTGGAGGAAGGCCGAACCCGTAGCTCCGTCTACCACGCGGTGGTCACAGCTGAGGGTCAGCTTCATAATATTTCCCGGGACGATGGCGCCGTTCTTTACCACAGGCACCTGCTGTATGGCGCTTACGGCCAGGATACAAGCGTCCGGCGGATTGATGATCGCGGTGAACTCATCCACGCCGAACATGCCCATGTTGGAAATGGTGAAGGTGCTGCCCTCCCATTCGGACGGCTGCAGCTTCTTGGCCTTGGCCCTTTGCGCAAGATCCTTTACTTCCGTGGCTATCTGTGACAATGATTTCGTATCGGCAAAACGTACCACGGGCACCAGCAGCCCGTCTTCGATGGCCACTGCAACGCCGATGTTGACGTGGTGGTTGACCCGGATCTTATCGCCCATCCAGCTGCTGTTGACGGCGGGATGCTGTTTCAATGCAACGGAGGCGGCTTTCAGCACGAGGTCGTTGAAAGATATTTTAACGGGAGAAACTTCGTTCAGCTTAGCCCGGCTTTCCACTGCCTTGTCCATATCGATGGCCATGGTGACGTAGAAGTGGGGAGCAGAGAATTTACTTTCCGCCAGGCGTTTGGCGATGACCTTACGCATCTGCGATACAGGCACGTCGTCGAAGCTTACCTGGCCCAGCGGGGCGGCGGGTATAGCGGATTTGGCGGTGGCGGCTGCTGGTTGTGATGTCTGTGCTGCGGGCGCTGTGGCTTTGCCGGGGACAAAACTGTCCACGTCCTTTTTTACGATGCGTCCGTTGTCGCCACTGCCGGCGACCTGGGTGATGTCGATGCCTTTTTCGGCCGCCAGCTTCTTGGCCAGGGGAGAAGCTTTTATGCGACCATCCGCGCTTACGGACATTCCTCCTGCAGCGGGGGCGGCTCCATTGGCGACAGAGGCCGGTGCAGCTGCGGCGGCAGGCTGCGCCGTTCCGGCTGCGACTGGCGCTGCAACACCTTTATTTTTGGCGGCGGCGACAATCTTTTGCAGGTCTACCTTGGATTCATCACCGATGACAGCCAGCAGATCGTTGACGGCGATCTTTTCTCCTTTCTGGGCGCCTATATGCAATAGTTTTCCATCCTTATAGCTTTCCAGCTCCATCGTGGCCTTGTCGGTCTCGATGTCGGCAAGCACCTCACCCTTTTTAACGGTGTCCCCTACCTTCTTATGCCAGTCGGCTATCACGCCTTCGGTCATGGTATCGCTGAGGCGGGGCATGAGGATGACGCCTTCTAATTTTGAGATGTCCTCTGCCTGGGCGGCCGGCGCTGCGGGAGCGCTTGCGGGGGCCGCAGTTGGTGCGGGAGCTGCGGCCTGAGCCGGAGCGGCCTTCTGTTCAGCCGCCGGAGCTGTCGTCGCCCCTCCGCCTTTTACCAGGGAGGAAATATCCTCACCGGGAGCGCCGATGATGGCCAGCAATTCGTTCACCTGTACCTTACCTCCCTTATCCGTGCCTACAAACAGCAGCGTACCATCCTTATAACTTTCCAGGTCCATGGTGGCCTTATCCGTCTCTACCTCAGCCAAAAGATCCCCTTTCTTAACGGAATCCCCTACTTTCTTATGCCAGGCGGCAATTACCCCTTCGGTCATCGTATCACTTAATCGGGGCATCAATATAACTTCAGCCATAACGCAGTCTTAAAATTTGAGCCGTGAAATTACGGAATTTATCAACAACAGCTTCAAGCGACAAGCTACAAGCTGCCAGTGAGCTTATTTAAGCTGGGAGAGATATATAAAGTCCTGGCTTGTAGCTTGCGGCTAGCGGCTTGTAGCTTCTTACGCGGCTTTGACGTTTCCGGTACGTTTAAGCACTCCCCAATGCTGCAATTCGCCTTTCAGCGCCCGCCGGACGGCCCTGAACAATACGGACCAGGTCAGCCAGCGCCAGATCAGCCGCTGGGGTATCAGCCACACCAGCTTCGTCAACCGCTCCTTCTCGAAGCTGAAAGCCAGCAAGGCCACCAGCAGGTCTACCAGCATGAACACCAGGTAATAGCCTGCGATCTTGGACGCATTCCCTGTCAGCAGCCCGACGAGCATAAAAAAATCCGCCAGGGGTATGACAAAGGGTATGATATATTGAAAGATCAGGATGTTGGGTAATGCCACCCAGCCCAGCCATCTGTATTTCCAGTTGAGCAGAGCGTCCCTGTTCTTCCAGAAGGTCTGCATGACACCATAGCTCCAGCGGAAACGCTGTTTCAGGAACATCTTCAGGGTCTCCGGCGCCTCTGTCATAGCAATGGCCCTATTGTCATTCTCGATGACATAACCACAGCGCAGGATCCGCACCGTAAGATCGCAGTCTTCGGCCAGCGTGTCGGTGGTAAAGCCTCCCGCCTCTTCGATGGCCTTTTTACGGAAAGCCCCGATAGCGCCCGGCACCACTGTAATGGCATTCAGCCAGGCGAAAGCTTTTCTATCGAAATTCTGGCTGCTGATGTATTCGATGGATTGCCACCGGGTCAGCAGATTGACCTCGTTGCCTACTTTCACATTCCCTGCCACGGCGCCCACAACGCCCAGCCCTGTCATGCCTTCATCGGTGACGAGGCGGCGCTCCTTCACGCTCCTGCCCCTGCGCTCGCCAAAATGCTCCATCAGGCGGGAAACGGCATCCTTCTTAAGCTTTGTGTCCGCATCGATGCAAATGACATAATCGGCTGCGGATTGGGCAATGCCGTAGTTCAGGGCGGACGCTTTGCCGCCATTGGGCTTATACAGCACCCTTACCTTGGGGTTGCCCGCAAAGGCATTGTTCACCCGCTCGTAGGTATTGTCATTACTGCCGTCGTCTATAAATATGATCTCGAAATTAGGATAGTCTCCCAGGAGCAGGCTTTCCACCGAGCTCACGGCATTTACTTCTTCGTTATAGGCCGGTACGATAACGCTCACCAGGGGCGCATCCTTTCCATCGGGTGACCAGAAAGGCGTCATGGCATCTTTCTTTTCCTTAATGAATTCCCGGGTGGCGATGAATGCCATGAGAAGTACCCTGCCTACCGACAGGATCATGAATACGATGAAAAGAGAGAAGAGAATATGCCCGCTCCAATAACCCAGTTCGGCAAAGTAATAATTGATCTGCAGCAGGAAATAACCACTGCTTTTTGGTACGGGCGGCATCATCTCTTCCTTTGTTTTGCCCAATATGTCGGCCACCGTGGTGAACTTGAATTTTCTTGCCTGGAAATATTCGATGATCCTGGGGAGCGCCTCTACCGTGGCGCTACGGTCATCACCGCCCGCGTCATGCAGCAGAATAATGTTGCCGCTGAGGCCCGAGGCCGTCATATCGTTTTTCCGCTGGACGATCCTGTCAAATATACTGTCCGCCGGAGTCCCGGGTTCCCAGTCCAGGGGATCGATGGACTCTCCGATGTCCAGGTAGTTTTTTGTACGGGCAATGGCTACCGGGATCAACTCTTCCCATTTTTCAGGCTCGAAATCCGCATTGTAGGGCGCCCTGAACATGATAGTGGAATGACCTGTTATACATTCTATCAGCAGACGTGTGGACTCCATTTCCAGGATGGCCCTTCGCTGGCTGACCTTGGCGATGTTCGGATGGGTGAACGTATGATTGCCGATCTCATGTCCTTCCTTGAAGATCCGCTTCACGATAGGGATATTGTTTTCCGCGTTGATCCCTACGATGAAGAAAGTGGCGGGGACATGGTATTTCGAGAGTATATCCAGGATCTTTGGCGTGTAGTTGGGGTCCGGGCCGTCATCGAAGGTCAGCACCAGCTTCATGGAATCATTGGTGCCGTATTTCCGGGCGACAAAGCGGGAAGGCAGGGTGTCGTAGGATTCTTCGCTGATGAGCATCTCGCCGGTGTTGACTTCCGGCGTGATCCGGCCATTGGTTGGCGTAGCGATGATATCCAATATCTCCCCGGAACCTTCATAGTCCACAAAGTCGGCATTCGCCATGGCATCGACCTTGCTGAACTCGGAGAAGTTGAAATGGCCCAGGGCATTCTTCTGCATGTCTTTATCATAAAAATACCAGACCCGGGGATCCTCGTCCCCCAATCTCCAGACGGCGGTGCCTGCGATGCCATATTCCGTGGCAAAACGCAGCGCGTTGAAAACGGTTGCCGCATCCGTGAACTGCACCTGGTGCCGGACGCTGTCGTCATCTTCGTATTCGTAATGAAGGTTGTAAGAGTCATTGTCAAAATCGATCTTGGCTTCGTTGTCCTTGGCCGTAAACAGCGCCTGCTGGTAGCTGACGGTCCTGGCGGAGACCTCTTTGCCCATTTTCCAGTCATAACCATAGGCCGCCAGGCAGAGTATCAGCTTTTGCATGGGGATCTTTTTGACGGCGTCGTCCACGGCCCCTTCGATCCACCGCTGATGGGACACCGGACCGGGACCCGTGTTATCCGAATACTGATCGTAGGCCATCAAAAAAACATAATCATTGTATTTGGACAGCTCTTTGAAGTTGTAGTCCTCATTGAAGGGAATAACGTCCTGGGTTACCAGTAAGTGCCTGGCATGGAGCTGGTTGTACAGGTCGCGCTGGAACTCCACCAGGGGCTCGTTCTTTTTCTCCTGCAGCTCTTCGAAATCGACATTCACGCCCACGAAGTCGTTTTTCTCCAGTATTTTGATCACATCGTTGATCAGGCGTTGTTTTTTCACCGGGTCGTTGATGATCCTGTGTACGGCATCACCCCGGAAGACCTCCTTAAAGTTATTGGACAGGATGGGCATGATCTTCACGCCCGAAGCCTTCATGACCTTCCAGGCCCGGTCGTCAATGGTCGTGAACACCGTGTCCGCCGTCGGGTCTATGAAGATCCATTCGGGTATTACCAGGTTGATCCTGGAAATATATTCCTGCAGGGATAAAAAGCTTTGGGCGTCCCAGTCTACGTAGAAAGCGGCCCGTATGCCCGTGGGGAATTTGGTGAACGAGCGGAAGCTGGTGTCTATCCGGAAGTTCTGTATGATGGACGATTTGTCGGAATCCCTCCTGGACTGGCCGGGAAAAGCTCCTGAGCGGTAAGGTACTTTTTCGTTGATGTATTTGCGGAACCCCCCGTATTGTTTGAGCAGGTTATTGTCTTTGTTCAGGAGCCGGTTCGTATCCAGCACTTTCTTGTACAGCTGGCTTTGTTCCTTGATCCTGGGCAGGTCGGGCGTATAGCCCCTGTTGACGGCTATGGAAAAAATGACAATACCCAGCAGAAGGAGCAGAACGATCAGCCTTCCTCCCCATTTCCACCGTTGCCAACGGCCGGGGGAACTTGTTTGAAATATCTGCCGTTTGGAGTGAGTCGAATTGCCTGTCATAGATAAGTAAATGTCCGGAAAAAGGGTTTATCGAAAAAATACCCCTTTTCCCGGAAAAGTTTTATGTCTGTCCTTTGGACGACGGACCTTTGGTCCTTATTGGCAAAATTCCCGCCAACCAGGTATATATCAAAAATCTGATATTTTATTTAACTGGGATTTATAAAATGGCACCACGCCATCAATAGTCGAGCTCCAGTTTGAGACGATCCTTCAGCTCTTTCACCAGGGGGTATTGCCCGACTATTTGCTGGAATTGTTCCCGTGTGTTCATCGGTCTTTCGACGGGCTCCTCCGAACCCGCCCTTTCCTCAACGATCACGGTGAAAGAGACGGCCCTGTTGGCGAATTCTTTTTGCAGGAATTCCGATAAGGTCCGTTTTTCACTTTCAATGAACCGCTGTTCGAGGTTATTGGCGGTGACGGCGGTGAAGTTTTGGGCATCTATGATCCTTAGCTCGGCCAGCTCCAGGCTTTGTACGGCCGGGTTCTTGTTCTCGCGCAGCTGCTGTGCGTAGGCTGCCCATGCTTTTGCCAGGGCGGCCGGCTCCAGCGGCCGGGCTTCCGAGCCATTGCTTTGCTGACGGGAGGAAAATTGCTGCCTGATCTTTGACAATGATCCCAGCGAGGCGTTCCCGGCTGTCTTTACGGCAGTGTCGACCATTAGTCTGGCGCCTTTTGAGGGTGAGGCTGTCGAAGTGGCAGCGTTGGCAGGTGTCCCTTGGGCCGGCCCGGTCAGGACTTCCTGGTGTTGGGGTGCAGCGGGTTGTTCTGAAGCTTTTGCCATGACCTGCGTGGCGGCAACAGCTGTTTCATTCGATGCTGGCGCGCTTATACGGACAGTGGCCTTTGGATTCACCGGCTCCATAGCCGGAATATTCCGGAAAGACACGGGTCTTACTGTGTCAAGGACTTTTTTTTTGCCGCCCCCGGGTTCCCCTGTCAGCTGAAGGGCCTGTCCCAGGTAGGCCAGCTTGATCAGTGCCAGCTCCACGTGCAGCCGCTTGTTACGCGCCGCCTTATAATTGATCTCGGCCTCGTTCAATACGTTCAATGCGCTGATGAGCCAGGCGGCATCGGTTCCCCTGCCCGCGGCAATATACCTGTCCCTGAAGCTTTCTACCACTTCCAGCAGGGCGGCCACTTTCTCGTCCTTGCAGACCAGGAGGTTCCGGATGAATTCGGCCAGGCCGTTGATCACGAGGTCCCCTTCAAACCCTTTCCGGTTTATGTCATCATAAATGAGCAGGGCGTCTGACAGCAGCTGCTGCTGCATGGCTTCGAGGAGCCTGAAATAATAATCCGCATCCAGGATATTCAGGTGCTCCAGCGTATTCCTGTAGCTGAGCGCTCCATTGGTAAAGCTGACGATCTTATCCAGTATGCTAAGCGCGTCCCGCATACAGCCTTCGCTCTTTTGGGCGATCACCTGCAAGGCTGCTTTTTCTGCTTTGATCTCTTCCTTATCGCATATTTCCTGCAGGTGCTCCACCGTATCGATGGTGGTGATCCGCTTGAAATCGAAGATCTGGCACCTGGAGAGGATGGTGGGAAGGATCTTGTGCTTTTCGGTGGTCGCCAGGATAAAGATCGCGTAGGGGGGCGGCTCTTCCAGGGTCTTGAGGAATGCATTGAAAGCCGAAGAGCTGAGCATATGCACCTCATCGATGATATAGACCTTGTACCTGCTGGACTGGGGAGGTGCGATCCGGACCTGTTCCACCAGCGTCCGGATATCATCCACGGAGTTGTTGCTCGCGGCATCCAGCTCATGGATGCTGAGCGAAGTGCCCTCGTTGAAGGAGACGCAGGAGTGGCAAATATTGCAGGCTTCCCCATGTTGGTCACGGTTCTCGCAATTGATGGTTTTCGCCAGAATACGGGCACAGGTGGTCTTTCCTACTCCCCTGGGGCCGCAAAACAGGAAAGCATGTGCTAATTGATTGTTTTTGATGGCGTTCTTGAGGGTAGTCGTGATATGTGACTGCCCCACCACCGTAGAAAAATCCTGGGGCCTGTACTTTCTTGCCGAGACAATAAATTTATCCATGGGTATAGCTCCTATGGCAAACCTACCACAAATCCCACTATAGGCAATGAAATTTTTGTCCTTCTTGCCGTAGACAGGAGACCTGGGTTTTTTGGTATATTTGGGCCTGCCGGTAAACCGGCGCAAACCTTATGCGCAAGAAAAAATGCCCTGTCCTGTTGCTGCTGTTGATGGCGATAGTGCCCTCTTTTCTATCCACCAGCTCCTGTAAAAAAACAGTTACCCACACCATCATCGATACATTCCGGCATGCCTGGCAGCCAGTGACTTACTTCAATTTTTATGGAGAGCCGGCATTGAACAGTGTGTCTGCAGGGGATACTGCATTGCTGGTAGCCACCAACGGAGGCGTCGTCAGCCTGCCTGTGACTCATCAAAGCTTCGATTATTTCTTCAAGCTGCCCTTCCCCGCCATAACCCTGGACCATCCTGCCAGCGGCCCTCCTTTTATCAATGGCCGCCTTTGCGTGTACGCTACGGACAGCTTGCTGCAGCTGTTCAATGTGGCCGGGTATAATTCATTGTCGGTGCTCACTTATAAACCCGTTTATTCAGACGACGCGTATCCCAGGTTCCAGACTGCGCATACACCCGCATGGGACCGATGGCCTACCTCCGACTTCCCCGTCATCAGGAGCCACTACCTGCTGACCCCCGTAGAGGATGCCCATGACAGGAGCACGGTCCGCTTCGATCTGCTGACTTTCGATTCGGCGAAAGCCCTTTCTCCTACGAGCTTCGGCGATACTTTCGGCATAAAGCATTTGTTTCTTCACCCGGCGCCGGGCACCCTGGGCTTTAGCGGCAGCGCCTATCTGTGTGCCACCTTCTTCGATAAGTTCTTTGTATTTTATGAGAATCAGTTCTTCCGGATTGACACGACGGGGGATATTAAAGCCTTTGGGTACACGCCGGCGCCTTATTCCCAGGGATTATTCATCAACAATATGTTCACTTATGGGAATATCCTGTTCGTAAAAGGGTTCGGTGTCTTTTTCTATTCGTTGGACCAGGGTGAAAGCTGGCAGCTGTACAATGAATTCAACAATTCCGTCGGCATCCTCACCTTCCGCAACATCGGCAATGACCTTTATGCCACGGCCACTACCCTGGATATGCAAATATGGAAAGTAGCCCTCAATCAACGCAACCTGGTCTTCAGCGAGCTCAATAATGACGGACTGCAAGGCAATCTTGTCACGTCCATCACCCGGTGCGGTAAATACGTTTTTGCCACGACCCCGACCGGTGTATATCACCGGGATACTGCTGTATTTGATCAACTTAAAAACCCTGTCAGATGAACCGTCCGTTGAAATGGATATGCGCCCTGTTGCTTGTCATTCCAGCCGCCGGAATTTTTTGGGGCTGCAGCAAGGACAAAGGGTTGACGCCCGACGCCCTTGTGGGCCGATGGCAATACCAGAACAGCACATACGACACCAGCGCCACCGGGAAGAGCGCTCCTCCCGTGACAATTTATGACGCCAGCTTTGCGGCCGATGTCGGTGAGACCCTGGAGTTTAAGAAAGGCGATACCGTCTATTATTCTTACCAGGGTGTGACTACCTGGAGCAATTATGCTGTTAAAGGTCATCAACTCATCCTTATTGGCAGCGCCTTCAGCGATACGCTGATGATCTACGCTTTGAATGCCAATCTATTAACCATTGGCTGGGAAAAACCCACCTACAAGGCGCATTTCAGCCGGCAGTAGTATTTTAAAAAAAAGAGCCTAAAAATTTGGATTATTTACAGCGTTAAGTAAATTTGTGCTGTTAATAATTTAATATGGGAATCGCAGAGAGAAAAGAGAAGCAGAAACTGGAGATCCGTAAAATGATCCTGGAGGCCTCGATGCAGCTGTTTGTAGAAGAGGGATTCAATAATGTGTCCATTCGCCGTATAGCGGACATCATCGAATACAGCCCCACCACCATCTACCTTTATTTCAAAGATAAAGACGAGATCTTTTTCAATCTGCATGAGATCGGCTTTCAGAAGATGCTGGAGATGAACAAGGAACTGGATGATATCCAGAACCCTTTATTGCGTCTCCGTAAAATGGGAGAGAACTATATCCGGTTTGGCATGGAGAACCCTGAATACTATGACCTGATGTTCATCCAGCGGGAGCCGATGAAAAAGCTGACGGAGATGGGATGTGATTGGAAGAACGGGGACGCGGCGCTTACCCGGCTGAGGGATACATTGATAGAAGCCATGGAGAAAGGGTATATCGCTCAAACGGATCCGATTGTGCTTAGTCTTTCTATCTGGAGCATGGTGCATGGACTGGTGTCCCTGGCAACGCGGGAACGACTGGAAAAGCTGGTGCCAGAGAAGGGGCAGATCCTGCCTGTGATCATGCAATCCGTCGACTGGCTGGTGAAGTCGCTGGATATTTCAGGCAAGGCTGCTTTATAGTATCCTGTATTTGCCCTGTGTGCCCTTGAGGGCATTTTTTTCACCCTATTACTTAACATCGTTAATAAAATTCACGACACCAATAAATTAAACATGGTACCAAAATTAATTTCACTCTGCTTTGGGTTGCTGTTGGCCCTTGGCGTTACCGCACAGGATAAAGTGCTGGAAGGATATATCCGCTATGGGCTGGACAGCAACCTGGTGCTGCGCCAGCAGGGCTACGATCTGCAAAAGGCACTGATCGATCTGAAAAGAGCGCAATCCCTTTTTTATCCCCAGGCCGGCTTTAGCTCCCAATACACACTGGCGCATGGCGGCCGTAGTCAGGACATACCCGTGGGCGATCTGCTGAATGGCGTTTATTCCACGCTTAACCAGCTCACTGCCTCCAATAAGTTCCCGCAGGTGGGTAACCAGACCATCCAGTTCCTGCCTAACGATTACCATGATACGAAAGTGGAGGTGACCCTGCCATTGATCAATACGGACCTCCGGCATAACCGGGAAGTCAGCGGCGAGATGATCAATGCCCGGCGGGCCGACCTGGATGTTTACCGGCGGGAGCTGGTGCAGCAGATCCGCCAGGGTTACTACCAATATCTACAGGCGGGCAAGGCAGTGGAGATCTATACCAATGCACTGGGGCTGGTGAAAGAGAACCGGAGGGTGAGCGAGAAATTCGTGGAGAACAGGATGGCCACGAAAGAGATCGTTCTCCGTGCGCAGGCGCAGGTGAGCCAGGTGGAATCTTCGCTCATCGAGGCAAAGAATAAGATCCGCAATGCGAGGGCTTACTTTAATTTTTTACTCAACAGGCCGCTGGATGCGGACGTACAGACGGATGAAGCGTTGTTCTCATTGAAGACGGACACCACCGGGGCCATCGCGCGCGGAGGCCTGCCACCGACTGTCGCGGATGCCGCCGTACTCCGTCTTTCTCCCGGTGTGCCTGCAGGCCGGGAAGAGCTGGCCAAGCTGGGCAGCATGCAGCGGATACTGGCCTCCAACCTCCGGTATACCCGCAATTATCTCGTTCCCAAGCTCAATGCTTTTTATGATGTGGGGTTCCAGGGTTTTGGCTTCCGCTTCAACAGCGATCAGTTCTACCAGATGGCAGGCCTGCAGCTGGTGTGGCCCCTTTTTAAAGCAAATGATAATAAGTATAAGGTGCGTCAGTCGGAGATCGATGTCAGGGCGGTGGGAGATCAGTACAGGCAGCTGACGCAGCAGCTGACGCTGCAGGTACAGACAAGCGCCAACGATTATTCTTCGGCGGTGGAAGCGCTGCAATCCCTGATGGATGAGGTCGCGAGCACCCGCGAAACTTACCGGCTGGCGGAACGCCGGTTCAAGGAGGGCAACGCCATCCAGATCGAGCTGATCGACGCGCGCACGCAGATGACGAGCGCGGAGCTCCGGTATTCCCTGGCATGCCTGACTGTGTTGAACCGGGCTGCCGAGCTGGAAAGAGTGACGGCAGCTTACAAATTCTGACCTGATATTTCAAATAAGTAATGATAAACTACAAACCATGAATCGGACATTTTTACGGAGCCTTCGTTTTCCCCTCGCGGCAATCCTTGCATTCGCCCTGGTGAAATGCGGTGACAATAAGGCTGCCACTGCCAGCCAAAGAACGGGAGAGGATCCCATCCTGGTAAAACAGCAGCCCATCACGGTGGGCAATTACAGCCGTACGCTGCAGTATTCGGGACTGATCGCTTCGAATGCGGAAGCCCGTCTGTCATTCAAGATAGGAGGCATCGTCTCCCGGATCTATGTAAAAGAGGGAGATCATGTGGCACGGGGGCAGCTGCTGGCAACGCTTGATCTGACGGAGATCGACGCACAGGTGCAGCAGGCTTCGCAGAACCTGGAAAAATCAAAAAGGGATGAGGGCCGGATCAACAACCTGTACCGGGATACGGTGGCTTCCCTGGAGCAGCTGCAAAATACCCATACGCAGGTGGGCGTGGCTACGGAAGCTTTGCGTATCGCCCGTTTCAACCAGCAATATGCGCAGATCCATGCTCCCTCCGCAGGCGCCATCCTGCAGAAATTCATGAACGAGGGGGAGCTGGCCACTGCAGGGAACGCGGTCTTTCTTTTTAACGGTACGACCGCTGCCGATTGGGTGGTCCGTTTTGGCGTATCGGACCGCGACTGGGTGGTGTTGAAAAAAGGCGATAAGGCGACGGTCTATATAGAAGCCTACCCCGGTGTGTCCTTCACCGGTGCTATCACAAAAATGGCAGAGGGCGCCGATCCTACGAATGGCACCTACCCCATCGAAGTGACGGTGTCGGCGGGTGGCCACAAGCTGGCCCCGGGGCTGTTCTGCAATCTGACCTTGCAGCCTTCATCCCGCCAGCCCCTGACGATCATTCCCATCGAAGCGCTGGTGGAAGGCGACGGCAAGACCGGGTTCGTCTATACGTTGAATACAGATCGCCGTACGGTGAGGAAGCGCCCCATAAGGATCGCCTTTTTGTCGAAGGATAAAGTGGCGGTGAGCGAAGGGCTGGACAGCGTGGACCGGGTGATCACCGAGGGCGTGAGCTATCTGACGGCGGCGGCTGTGGTGAAAGTTGCTAATGATACCATTTCAAAATAACTTCTTATGCGAATTACGGATTTTTCAGTTAAGAACTACCAGTTCACCCTCATCGTATTCGTGATGCTGGCAGCCATTGGCGTAAACTCTCTGCTGAACATGCCCCGGGGTGAAGACCCGGACATAAAAGCGCCCCAGTTCTCCGCCATTATTATCTACCCGGGCACCAGTCCCAAGGACATGGAAGAGCTCGTGGTGGATCCCATCGAGAAAAGGATCAATGAAATGGATGATATCAAGCGGATCCGCAGCCAGATAGACGACGGCCTGGCCGTTATCCAGATCGAATTCAAGTACGAAATGGATCCGGATAAGAAATATCAGGACGTGGTCCGTGAGCTGGATGCCATCCGGCCGGACCTCCCCGCGGACATCCAAAGCATCAAAGTGCAGAAGTTCACGCCTTCGGACGTCAATATCCTGCAGGTGGCCCTTGTAAGCGAGTCGACCCCTTATAAGGACATGGAAGAGTGGAGCAAAAAATTGAAGGAGAGGCTGGAGAAGATCAAGACACTTAAGAACGTGGATAACTGGGCTTTTCCAAAGCAGCAGGTCCGCGTGTCCCTGAACCTGGAGAAGCTGGCGCAAAATAAGATCCCGCTGAATGTCCTGCTCCGCGCCATGCAGAGCGAGAACGTAAATATTCCCGGAGGCAGCATCGAGATGGGCGCGCGTAAGTTCAATATAAAGACGAGTGGTGATTATAAGAACGTGGAAGAGATCCGGAATACCATCGTCAGCAGCGTCGGCGGCAGGATCATCTATGTCAGGGACCTGGCGGATGTGGACTTTAATTATGAAGAGCAACAGTACATCGGAAGGCTCAATGGCAAGCCGGCTGTCTTCGTCACGGCCAGCCGGAAGTCGGGTACGAATATCTTTGCCGTGGAGAAGGAGATGGAGCCTGTGCTGGAAAAGTTCCGGAAGGAATTGCCGCCTTCGATCGTGTTTGAGAAAAGCTTTAACAATGCGGAGAGCGTCCATACCCGCCTTGGTCATTTTACGATGGACTTTGTCATAGCCATCTTTTTGGTGCTGCTGACCTTACTTCCGCTGGGTCCCCGTGCCTCTGTCGTGGTGATGATCTCCATTCCGCTGTCCCTGGCGATCGGATTGTTCTTACTGGACCTTTTTCATATCACCATCAATCAGCTGAGCATCGTCGGTATGGTGGTGGCCCTGGGGCTGCTGGTGGACGACAGCATCGTGGTGGTGGAAAATATCGAGCGCTATCTGCGGATGGGTTATGGGAAGAAGGAAGCCGCCATGGCCGCCACGCGGCAGATCGGACTGGCTGTCCTTGGCTGCACGGCGACACTGATCTTTGCCTTTCTGCCCCTGATGTTCCTGCCGGAGGGCGCGGGGGACTTTATCCGCAGCCTTCCGGCAGCGGTGGTCACTACGGTGCTGGCCTCCCTGTTCGTATCGCTTACCATCGTGCCTTTTCTTTCCAGCCGGATCCTCAGCGGGCACGAGCACCCCGATGGCAATTTCTTTTTGCGCGGCCTGAAGAAGTTCATCAACGGATCTTACCGCCGGCTGCTGCATGCCGCGATCGGCCGGCCTGTGCTTACCCTGCTGGTGGCCCTGGCGATCTTTGTGGGATGTCTTTTTTTGGTGCCGGTGGTGGGATTCAGCGTCTTTCCGGCCTCGGAGAAGCCGATGTTCCTGGTGAATATCGAGACGCCGCTGGGCGCCAGCCTGCCGGCGACGGACTCCGTGGCCCGATGGGTCGAGCAGGAGATCAACCATGTACCGGACCTGAAGAACTATGTCACCAATGTGGGCAGGGGCAATCCGCGGATCTATTACAATGTCATACCACAGAACGAGGTGAGCAACTATGCGCAGCTGTTCATCCAGCTGAAGGAGACGCCGCCTGTCAAAAAGAGACAGCTGATCGACATGCTGCGGAAGAAGTTTAAAGACTATCCCGGCGCCCGCATCGAAGTGAAGGACTTCGAGCAAGGACCGCCGATTGAGGCGCCCATTGCCATCCGTCTCTTCTCCGATGACCTGGATACTTTGCGCTCGCTGGCATTTCGGGTGGAAGATCTGCTTAAGCGGACGTCCGGCACCTTGTATGTGAAGAATGAGCTTACGACGTTGAAGACGGATATCAAGGTGAAGGTCAATAAAGACAAGGCCGGCATCCTGGGTGTTCCTGTCAATGAGATCGACCGGACCGTCCGGCTGGCAGTTGCGGGACTTGACATCGGTAAGTTCCGAAAGGAGAATGGAGATGACTATAACATCAATGTCTGTCTGCCCCGGGCGCAGCGGCAGTCGCTGGACGCATTGGATAAAGTGTATGTCAGCGCTTACAACGGCACTTCCATTCCCCTGAGCCAGCTGGCCGACGTCCAGTTCCAGAGCAGCCCTACCAGCATCCACCATTATGATAAGGATAGGTATACTACGGTGACGGCTTTTGTACAGAATGGCTTTAATACGACGCGTGTGACGGATGACGTGCTTGGACAGCTGAATAAGATGGCTTTTCCCAGGGGCGCTTTTTACAAGGCGGCGGGTGAAGTGGAAAGTAAGGAAGAGAGTTTTGGCGGCCTGGGCACGATCATCCTGATCACGGTGTTTGGCATCCTGGGGATCCTTATTTTGGAATTCAAGACCTTCCGGGGTACGCTCATCGTGCTGTCCGTAGTGCCGCTGGGGATCATCGGCGCTGTGCTGGCACTCCTGTTCTCAGGGAATACTTTCTCTTTTGTGGCGGTGATCGGTATCATTGCGCTGGTGGGCATCGAGGTGAAGAATTCCATCCTGCTGGTGGATTATACAGATCAGCTGCGCAAGAATGGAATGGGGCTGGATGAGGCGATCCAGGAGGCAGGAGAGACGCGTTTTGTACCGATCATTCTCACGACCCTGACGGCCATCGGGGGATTGATCCCGCTGGTGGCGGAGAACAATCCGTTGTATTCGCCCCTGGCGTTGGTGATCATCGGCGGGTTGCTCAGCTCGACGGTGCTGACGAGGGTAGTGACGCCTGTGTTGTATAAGCTGCTGGCGCCGCGGGTGGAGGTGGAAGTGGCCGGCGGGGAAAAGCTCTAAAGTCACAAATTGTGATCTTAGAAAATCGCCCCTTCCTCCTGAACCCGGGAAATAGCTATCTGAAGGAGTATTTGGGGCATCCTTAACCATAAAGGATGCCCCTTGTTTTCTGTAACTTCCCTGAAAACTGCCCATGCGCTCTTTTTACCTCCTTTTGCTGTCATCCCTTTGCCTGGCGTTGCCGGGCCAATCCCAGCCCGGGCCGTCGTCAAGGGCACCCGTGGCGCCCACTCCCGCCGGGACGGATGACTTTTCTTCACTGCCTGTGCTGGCGTGGAAATTTTCCGCAAGGCAGCCTTTTTTTGCCTCGCCTGTCATCGATGACGGTAAAGTCTACGTGGGCAACAATGACAGCACGCTGTATTGCCTGGACATCGGCTCCGGTGAGCTGGCATGGAAGTTCGCTACCAGGGGCCCGGTGAGGTCAGGCGTCTGCGTCGGGAAGGATCGGCTGTACCTGATCGGCGGGGACAGCGGTGTTTACTGCCTGAACAAGGCAAACGGCCGGGTGCATTGGATCTTCAGGACGGGGGGCGAGCGGATGTATGATCAATATGATTATTATCAATCCACGCCTGTGATCAGGGGGGATACGCTTTTCTTCGGTTCCGGTGACGGGAATATATACGCGCTGAATAGCAGGAACGGGACGCTTATCTGGAAGTTCAGCACGGGCAATGTGGTTCACGGAAAGCCTGCGTTGTATAATGGGCGTCTGTTCGTAGGATCTTTTGACGGATACACCTATGCGCTGAACACCAGCGATGGGAGCCTGGTATGGAAACTCAAATCACTGGGCCAACGTTTCTTTCCAAAGGGGGAGATGCAGTTCTCTCCTGTGGTTGCGGGCGGTCTTGTGTTCATCGGCAGCAGGGATTTCAACCTGTATGCCATCGACGTAGAAAAGGGCTATTGCCATTGGAACAGGCAGTATCCCCGGGGATGGGCGCCTGTCATTACTGCTACGCATCATGATTCGGCCGTGCTGGTGGGCACTTCGGATGATAAGGTGTTGCTGCTGCTCAGGACGGAGGATGGTAAGGAGATCTGGCGTACGGACGTGAAATTCAATGTCTTCGGGTCCAGCGCTCTGACGGCCGGCATGTGTTATACGGCCACGCTGATGGGAAAGGTATTTGGAATTCACCTGGGAACGGGGGCTATTGCCTGGAGCTTTGCCACGGAAAGCTATCGGGCTAACCGGTTGCAATATTTCAAGGAGAATGATACTTACCGGGACGACATTTTTTCCATCATCCATTCGCAGGAGGAATACCTTGCGTTCCTGAATAAGATTGGTGCGGTGTATAGCTCGCCGGCGGCGGATGGAACGCACATTGTTTTCAGCAGTACAGAAGGGACAGTGTATTGCCTGAAAAAGGTTTGATCTGCCGGATATCCCGGGCTTGACTGCACTATGCCGACAGCATGGGATGCCTTTTGAATTCCTTTCCCCTGTCAAAAAGGTAACGGTAGGTCACGAGCCTCCTGCTTATAAAGGTATCTCCCAGTGTTTTGGCGATATTAACCATTTTGGGGTTGAAATCCCCGATCCATTGCATTTCATAATGGGTATAATTCGTCCCGGGCTGGATCACTTTGGCGGCTTCGGCGATGATGTAGGCATCGACCCCTTTTGCCTGGAACTCGGGGACGGTGGCGAAAACCAGTCCGGTGAAATGGTGGCAGGCGCCGCGGAATTGGAGCCAGAGGAACTGCAGCTTCTGGAAAAGACCGAATTTGCCGTTGAAATGTTTGAAATATTGGTTCAGATCGGGAATATTAATAAAAAAGGCGATGGGCTTATCGTTGTGGTATGCGAACCATACGATCTTCTCGTCCATCAGGGGCTTCATTTTTGAAAAGAGGGCCATCACCTGCTCCTTTCGCATCTCCTTGAGACCCCCATGACCTGCATATGCGCCATTATAAATGGCGACAAAGTCCTCCGCATATTTCTCCAGCCGACCTTTTTCGATCATCCGGGCGCTGTAGGCGGGGTCGGCGGCGATGGCGGCATGTCGCTGTGTGATCTTTGGGCTCACGGGTCTTTTAGGGTCCAGGCCAAAGCATAGCTGGTAAAAGAAGGGTTTAAAACCATAATTTTCAAGCAATTGCGGATAATAGGGAGGATTGAAGTTCATCCCATAGGAGGGTTCGCCGAAGCCCTCAATGACACAACCCCACCATTTGTCCCGCTCGCCAAAATTAATGGGTCCATCCATGGCTTCCATGCCTTTTTGGGTGAGCCAATGCCGGGCTACGTCCAGGAGCATATCCGCTGCCTGCTGATCATTGATGCAGTCGAAAAAGCCCATTCCCCCCACAGGGACGTCATCCCCTTTATTTTTATAGCGTTTGTTCACAAAAGCAGCTATCCGGCCAATAAGGCGACCTTCGTCATCCTTCAGGACCCAGCGGGCGCATTCCCCATGCCGGAAGGCTTTATTCCTGGCGGGGTCGAAAACCTCCCGGATCTCGTCGTCGATGGGGCGGATGTAGCCGGGGACTGTGCGGTTCAGCGTAACGTTCACCTGTATGAAATCCTTTTCGAGCGCGGGGGTATTGACCGATAGTAATTGCATAATTGGAGGGCAAATTTAGCCCTTCGGCCTCAACTTTTCGTGCAGATAAACTTCAAACAGTTTTTTGGACTTTCCCTGCTGGCCCTTACCTTTGCAGCCAAAATTAAAACCCTGTTTAATATATGGCTAGTACCGGTAAGATCAAGCAAATCATCGGCGCTGTAATCGATGTGCAGTTTGAAGGGAAACTCCCCGAAATTTATAATGCCCTGGAACTGAACCGTCCCACCGGCGAAAAATTAGTGCTGGAAGTTCAGCAGCACCTGGGAGAGGACAGCGTACGTTGTATTGCCATGGATGGTACGGAAGGGTTGGTTCGCGGCCTGCCTGTTACGGACACCGGCGCCGCCATCGCTATGCCGATCGGCGAGGGTATCAAGGGTCGTCTGTTCAACGTGACGGGTGATGCCATCGACGGTTTGCCGGCGGTTTCTAAAGTAAATGGCCGTCCGATCCACAGCAAACCCCCTGCCTTCGAGAACCTGAGCACGAGCACGGAAGTATTATTTACGGGTATCAAAGTAATCGACCTGATCGAGCCCTACGCAAAGGGTGGTAAGATCGGTCTGTTCGGTGGTGCGGGTGTAGGTAAGACGGTTCTTATCCAGGAGCTGATCAACAATATCGCTAAAGCATATTCGGGTTTGTCCGTTTTCGCCGGTGTTGGCGAGCGCACCCGTGAAGGGAATGACCTGATGCGTGAAATGATCGAAGCGGGCATCATGAAATATGGCGACGACTTTAAGCACAGCATGGAGCATGGCGGATGGGACCTGAGCAAGGTCAACATGACGGAGCTGGCCGATTCCAAGGCTACCTTCGTGTTCGGACAAATGAACGAACCCCCCGGAGCCCGTGCCCGTGTGGCCCTCAGCGGTCTCACTATCGCGGAATACTACCGTGATGGAGATGGAAAAGGCCAGGGACGCGATATTCTCTTCTTCGTGGACAACATCTTCCGTTTTACGCAGGCAGGTTCCGAAGTATCCGCCCTGTTAGGCCGTATGCCTTCCGCGGTGGGTTATCAGCCGACACTGGCGACGGAAATGGGTCTCATGCAGGAAAGGATCACTTCAACCAAGAATGGTTCCATCACCTCCGTTCAGGCCGTTTATGTACCTGCGGATGACTTGACTGATCCGGCGCCTGCTACCACCTTTGCCCACCTGGATGCCACGACGGTACTTAGCCGTAAGATCGCCGACCTTGGTATCTACCCGGCGGTGGATCCCCTGGATTCCACTTCCCGTATCCTTACGCCATTGATCGTCGGGGATGCGCATTACAACTGCGCCAACAGGGTTAAGCTGATCCTGCAGCGTTATAAAGAGTTACAGGACATCATCGCGATCCTGGGTCTGGATGAATTGAGCGACGAAGATAAGATGACGGTGGCCCGTGCCCGTAAAGTGCAGCGTTTCCTGTCCCAGCCCTTCCATGTGGCTGAACAGTTCACCGGTCTAAAAGGCGTACTGGTTCCCATCGACGAGACCATCCGTGGCTTCAACATGATCATGGACGGTGAAGTGGATGATTATCCTGAAGCGGCTTTCAACCTGGTAGGTAACATCGATGACGCGATCGAAAAAGGTAAGAAGCTGCTGGCTCAGGCACAGGGTTAAGCGACGAAGCTCACAAACGACAAATATTAACTGATGAAACCGAGCATGATAATGCGAGGTTCCATCAGACCAGTTAAAGACAAATATCAGCTGATGAATCTCGAGATATTAACACCCGAAAAAAAGCTGTTCAGCGGCGATGTATATGGCGTACAATTACCCGGCGTGACTGGATTGTTCGAAGTACTGGAGAAGCACGCACCGCTGGTAAGTGCGTTGAAAGCAGGCAGGGTGAAAGTATTGAAGGATAAGAATAATCACCTCGCTTTTTACACGATCCAAAGCGGCTTTGTGGAAGTCATTAATAATAAAGTGACCGTATTAGTGGAAGGTGCGGCGCCCGTGGAGACAAAATAATTTGTACCGTCTTTTCCGGTCCAGAACCCAAAGAAAAAAATGTTAGTTTCTCCCCTTGGTTTTTGCCAGGGGGATTTTTTATGTCCTGTAGCCCGGCTAACCCAACCAATTTAATCAATTTTTAACGTCTGTTAGCCCTCTGTTAAAGCCCCCTTGTTCTTTAAACGAAGGCATTTCATTTGCGTCTAAGTGCTGTAAGAAACTATTACGTAAACTAAATACAGCACCAGTATGAAAAAGACGGGATGGTTAACAGGGGCAGCGTTGCTGACAATCATTGGATTTGGAAGCTGCAAGAAGGACCCGCTGAATAACCTTACTAACGACGAGTCGCGTATCTACATTACGAATTACGACACGACCGCCAATTTCTCCAGCTACAAAACATTCAGTATCACGGATTCCGTGGACGTCATCCAGGACAACCAGCTCACCGGCAGGGAACGCACTGCTTTTGATTCCACTGTCATTGCCGCCGCCAGCAGCAGCCTGCAGCAGCGGGGCTATCACCTGGTGGGAAGAGAGTCCTCACCGGACCTGGCAGTGGCAGTCTCCAGGGTGTATAATACATCGACGGGTGTCTTCAGCTATGGGGACTACTGGGATTACTACGGCGGATACTGGGATCCCTACTACTGGGGTTATGGAGGCTATGGATATTATCCGCCTTACTATGCGGTAGGTGTGTATTCAATTCAGAGCGGAGGGCTGGAGATCGATCTGCTGGACCTTAAGAACGCGGCTGCGCACGGCAATAAGATCACTGCTGTCTGGACGGGGCTGGCAAGAGGCGAGCAGGTATTCCGTGCAGCCAATGCCGCATCCGAGGTGCAGGCCCTTTTCGATCAATCCACCTATCTTAAACATTAATCATCGCAGAAACAGCAAGGAGGTATAAAATGCGTACAATTCTCAAATTTGCGGGCACGGCGGCTATTATCCTGCTCATTTCCTGTCCCGCCCTGCATGCGCAGGACCAGCTGCAGGTGACTGCAGGCTATAATGTCAATATTCCTGCGGGGTCATTCAGGGATTATGTTACCCATCCGGCGTATAAGGGTTTCAATGCCGGTCTGGCCTATCCGATCAATCCACAGTTGAGCGTGGGGTTGAGCTTCGGTTACAATGACTATTACCAGAAATATCCGCGGCAGACTTATGACGACGGAAAAGGCAATACGGTCTCGGCGGTAGTAAGTAATTCCGTGCAGCAGATACCTGTGTTGCTGACGGCCAACTATACGCTGGTGAAAAAAGGATTTATCCGTCCTTATGTAGGGGCCGGGGCGGGGGTGAATTTTGTAACGTTTGACCAGTACCTGGGCGAATTCGACGACCCGCATTCCACGGCCAAATGGGCGTTGAAAGGAGAAGCTGGCTTCTATATCCCGTTGAGCACCTACTCATCGACGGCGATCAAGATCGGCGGTAGTTATAACTATATGCCGTATAACAGGGATGGGGTAAAGAACCTGGATACGTGGGGGATCGAGGCGGGGATAAGATTTCCGATCCACTAAGGATATTTGTTGATCCATACTCTTTCGGCCCCCGGGGATCCGGGGGCTTTTTCCTGTCTAGTTAAGCTGTGGATCGATGGGGAAGTTGATCATGATCTCATAGTCCCCGCCGAGATGGCGTAGCGCATCCTTCCATATTTCGTCCGGCTTTTTATGGAAGACCAGCTTACGACTGGCCTGTACCGTAAGCCAGGATTTTTCTTTCAGCTCATCGGCCAGCTGGCCGCTGCCCCAGCCGGAATACCCGATGTAGAAGCGGATCCTGGCGACATCTATCTCTCCCGCCCGGATCAGATCGATGGCCGTCTCGAAGCTGCCGCCCCAGAATACGCCGTCGATGATCTCATAGCCTCCACTGATCTTGTCAGGGTACTGGTGCAGAAAATGGATGGTATCCATCTGTACGGGTCCTCCCAGGTAAACGGGAAGCTTCAGGTCGTCCAGACCGCTGACCAGCTCATTCAGGGTGTAATCATAATTCTTGTTCAAAACGAATCCAAAGCTTCCCTCGTCCTGGTGTTCGCAAAGGAACACAACGGTCCTCATGAAGTTGGGATCTTTGAGAAAGGGATCTGCGATCAACAATATGCCAGGTGCCGGGCTCTCCATATAATCTAAATTAAGTAAATCTGGGACATAACAAAATGCGATTATCCTCAGATGGGTGAACCCCGGGATGTCGCCGGGTAATGGATGGAAGGGGCTTCCGGAGGCTGGGGGAGGCGGATTTTAGCCCGAAATCCCTTTTCTTTGTGAAACCTTCGTTAAATACCCGCTCCGGCATGGCCCGGAAGTGGGTAGCCCTTTGACCTTTAGATAACTTTACAGTTGTTAGTTTTTGCACCAAAATAATATGGATTGAAAAAAATTTTTCCTGTCATTATTATCCTGATCACCCTATCCCTTATCGGCATTATCTATATCCAGATCAACTGGATAGTGACGATGGTGGAAAGCAGGCAGTCGTTGCTAAAACACAGGCTTATCCTGGCCATGAACGATGTCGGGCATCAGCTGGTGGAGCAGCGGGGTTCGTCCTCCAGTCTCAAGTCCCTGCGGCTGCGGCCTGGGCTCACCTGGAGTCCTTCCGATCAGTTCATGAGGGAGCTCATGCGTCCTCCCACCATTGCTGAGAAGTTCTCACAGGAAGATATCAATGACAAATTGCGAAAATCCCTCAATGTCCAGGGATTAAAGGATACCAAGTTTGAATTTTCCATCTCTGCGGACCTGGGCGCCAGCCGTTTCTCCTTTCGTCCCCCTGATATCCGGAGCCCGAACTTCCTGAAGGAGCTGGAAGATACGGTGAATAATTTTGCGGCGTATTACCCGCTGCAGGCCCCGGAAAACCTGGGCGCGGCCGGTGTGTTGCCGGACGAGCTGCTGGTGGTGGTCATCCCGGATTTCCGGAACATCGTGTTAAAGCAAATGCGGCTGATGATCGGGGGCGCCATTTTCTTTACATTGGTGATCATAGCGGCTTTTTATGTGACGGTGAATGCCCTGCTGCGGCAAAAGAAGCTCAGCGAGATCAAGAACGACTTTATCAACAACATGACACATGAGTTCAAAACCCCGCTGGCTACCATCTCCCTGGCCGTCGATGCGCTGAAGAACGAGAAAGTGATCCAGGACAGGCAGAAATCGGAGTATTTCACGGGTATCATCAAAGAGGAGAACCGTCGCATGAACAAGCAGGTGGAGACGATCCTGCAGGCTTCCCTGCTCGACAGGCAGGAACAGCAGCTAAACCTGGTGCCTATCCACGCTCATACCATCATACAGGAGGCCATGGAAAATTTCCAGCTGCAGCTGGACGGGAAGGGCGGAAGATCGGAAGTGCAGCTGAACGCGAAGAACGATCTGATCGATGCCGATGAGGTGCATTTTACGAACCTGATATCGAACCTCATCGACAATGCCATAAAATATTCGAAGGAAAATCTTCTTATCCGCATCACCACGCACAGCACTTCCAAAAGCCTGATCATTCGCATCGAAGACAATGGCATAGGGATGAGTAAAGAGACACAGCGACGCATTTTCGAGAAATTCTACCGGGCACATACAGGCAATCTTCATAATGTGAAAGGCTTCGGCCTGGGGCTCAGCTATGTCAAGACCATCGTGGAAGCCCATCGGGGAAAGATCAAAGTGGATAGCGTGGTAGGCAAGGGTACGACGTTCACGCTGGATTTTCCGTTGAAGGCGGATTGATCCCGAGGGGCAGCAGCAGGCATCCATCTCCATAGCTGAGAAAGCGGAAGTCATGTCCCAACGCGTAATCGTATACTTTTCTCCAATCCTCCCCGATGAGGGAGGCGACCAGCAATAATAAGGTGGATTCGGGCTGATGGAAATTGGTGATAAGCCCCCCTGCGATCCTCCACCGGTAGCCCGGTGTGATCAATAGCTGCGTCCGGGTGATCAGCTGTGAAAGCTGGTGTTCCCGCATCCATTCCAATAAGGCCGTCAACGCTGTCTTCGCATCAGTCTCCGGAGCGGAGGGGTCATAGGCGTCCCATTGCTCCACGACGAGATTTTCAGGTGACAAGGCGGGATGCCGTATCGTTTTTACGCCCAGCCAATACAGGCTTTCGACGGTGCGCGCCGAGGTGGTGCCGACGGGTATTGTCGGATGGTGGAGGTTTTCAAGTAATACCCGGATCGTCTCTTTTGTCACGGCAATCCACTCCACGTGCATGGTATGGTCGGACAGGGTGGGTGCTTTCACCGGGAGGAAGGTGCCTGCTCCAACATGCAGTGTGACAAATGTCTGCCGGATATCTTTGGCGGCCAGGGTTTCGAAAACATGCTCCGTGAAATGCAGCCCGGCGGTGGGCGCTGCTACGGACCCGTCATGTTGTGCATAGATGGTTTGATATCTTTCGGCATCGGTGGACTCGGGCGCCCGGCGGATATAGGGGGGGAGGGGGATCAGCCCTGCCCGGTGCAGCAGCTCTGAAAAGCTGAGGTCCGCGGGCTGCCAGGAAAATTCTATCAGGAAGGCGTCGTCCTGCTTACCGACATAGCGGGCCTCCAGAACAATCTCCTCGCTCACAGCTCGCAGCTCACCGCTTGCAGCTGGCGTCTCCCCGCCTGTATCTCGCAGCTCGCCGCTTGTAGCTTGCAGCTTGTAGCTTGCAGCTTTCCTCAGCACCTGCCCTGCCTTCCATTTGGAAGCGCCTCCGATGAGGCATTTCCACCGTACTTTGCCCGTCTGCGCCATGGCTGCCGCAATGCCGCCATATTCCGCCGGCGGCTCCAGGCAGAATAATTCGATCTGTCCTCCTGTGGGCTTGCGGAACAAAATTCTTGCTTCCACTACTTTGGTATTATTAAACACCAGCAGCGAGCCGGAGGGGAGATATTCCACAATATGGCGATAAATATCCTCACTGATATTCCCTTCTTTGTATATCAACAGTTTGCTGGCGTCTCTTTCGGCCAGCGGATAATGGGCGATCAATTCCGCCGGAAGGGCGTAGGTGTAGTCGGCAATGGAGATGTTTCTGGGATCCATGGGCTGAGGCGGCTAACTGCCGCCGGAGTTATCTGGCAAAATTATTGAACTTTTGGTATACCTATGCCTATCACCCAGCTTCCCACCCCCGATCATGCTACAAGCCGGCAATTGGAACAGGCTGCCGCATCCAATCACACAGAGCTGTTTTGTCAGAATGCCCTGGCGCGGGGTGGAGAGGTGGCGCACCGGGACGGGATGACCTATACCTATGACGGGCCGGAATATCAGTCGATGATCGCGTTCCCTTCACTTGACCCAGGTTCGGCCGATCACCAGCTGGACGAGATGATGGCCTGGTACGCTTCCCGCCCTAATAAGGGCATCGGGTGCTGGAGCCTGGACCCGCCAGTGCCCATGGATCTGGGCGACAGGCTGAAGGCAAGGGGTTTTCAGGATGGCTGGCGCCCCTGCTGGATGGCGCTGGGCCTGGGAGCGATGCGCGAGGATCATGCCTATCCCAGCCGACTGCAGATCGTCATGGATAATGAAATGTCATTGGAATCAGTGAAGGGCCTGCCTTACGTGGGCCGCGACGGGGCCGTTTCCGCAGCCATGCTGCGTTATCATCCGGACAGGGTGCGGCGGTTCGTGGCTTTATTAAAAGGGAAGATCGTGGGGCATAGCGCCGTGTTCTTCTCCACGGGAACATACGGAGCCGCGGGCGTTTATAATGTGGCGGTGATACCTTCAGCAAGGCGACAAGGGATTGGTAAAGCGCTGGTGGCGGCCGCTTGCCTCCTGGGGAAAGAGAAGGGGCACCTGTACGCCGTACTGAACGCCACCGGCCGGCAAATGTATGAGCAGATGGGGTTTCAGTATGTGGGCGAAGGGTTCACGTGGTGGCGGTTTTGAGCGGCAAGCTTCAAGCTGCAAGCTGCAAGCGAAGGATTTATTAGGTCCTGCTCATAGCTTGTAGCTTGCAGCTTGTAGCTTATTTTGGTGCTACCGCCTTTTCAGAGGCACCACCAGCTTCAGGCCGCTCCATTGCTCACTCACCGCGCAGACCTTGATGTCGACCAGGCCATTTTTCAGCGCATACTCCCGGATCAGATCCTCTGTGAGATCCGTAACGATGCCGGAGCTTTTTTTATACCAGGATACCCAGATGACGATGGCTGGGTTCTTATTCCAGGCGATCTTCAACGACTTCATTTCTCTCTCAAAATCCTTCCGGGAGGGGGCAAACAGGTGCACCCAATCAGGGATCTCTTTCGAAGCGCAAAGCTGGGAAGAGACGTCAGCATTCAGCCATTGGAAATAATCGTCCGGAGGGTTTATCAGCCTTAATTTCAGCCCTTCTTTCAACCCCAGTTTCTTCAATAGGGGAGTGCCGGAATAACCTGCCATAATAAATGATCGATTGGTATTATTAACATTGAAGACGCGCTTATCAACAGGTTATCCACCGGAATTCACACTCATTGCACATGCCGGATGGCCCCGGAAACCTTCAAACCATTCCTCAACGTCTCTGCATCAAGGTAATACACTACTGTGGAAAAATTAAATTTTTCAAATTCCTACATCCTGGTGGGAAAAAGTGTTATTTTGTGTTAGTTTTAGTATAATTTGATTCAATCCTTCATAAATGGTTGGTTTTCTGGGCGAATACGAAGCTACGCTAGACTCAAAAGGTCGCTTCTTGCTCCCGGTCGGCTTCAAAAAGCAGATGCCGGAAGAAGGGGCCGCGCAGTTCGTGGTGAACAGAGGGTTTGAAAAATGTCTAAGCCTCTATCCCATGAAAAGCTGGGAACCCATATTCGCCAGGATAAGCCAACTAAATGATTTTGACCCCGAAGTTCGGCAATTCAGGAGATATTTCCTGAATGGCGCCACGATGGCTGAACTGGATTCCGCGGGAAGGTTGCTGATCCCGCAAAACCTGAAAGAGCATGCCGGCCTCGAGAAAGACATTGTGCTGGTGGCTGCCGTTGACAAAATTGAGATCTGGGATAAAAGTAAGTACCAACAGTTCTTTGAATCTTTTTCACCGGAAGCATTCAGCAGCCTGGCTAAGCAGGTGATGAACCCGGGAGGGCTCTCGCAGTGATGAGTCCGGAGCACAACAGCTACCATGTGCCCGTACTTTACCACGAGGCGCTGGACGGACTGGAGATTCGGCCGGAAGGCATTTATGTCGACTGTACGTTCGGTGGTGGCGGTCATTCCAGGGGTATCCTGGAGAGATTGGGTCCGCAAGGCAAATTGTATGCTTTTGACCAGGACAATGATGCCCGGCAAAACCTGCCCAACGACGCCCGGATCACCTTCCTGCCCCATAATTTCCGTCATCTCGCCCGGATGCTCCGTCTGCACAATGTCACACAGGTCCACGGGATACTGGCCGACCTGGGCGTCAGCAGTCACCAGTTCGACCAGCCTGAGCGTGGTTTTTCCACCCGGTATACGGGCGACCTGGATATGCGGATGGACCAACGGCAGGCGCTGACCGCCGCTGAGATCGTCAATACGTATTCCGAGCAGCAGCTGCATAAGCTCTTCGAACAATACGGGGAGGTCACCAATGCAAAAACGCTTGCCCGGACCATCGTAGACCTGCGACGGTCCGTGCCGCTGAAGACCATTGCGAATTTCAAGACCGCTCTCAACAGCGTGGTGAAAGGGAATCCCAATAAATACTTTGCCCAGGTGTTTCAGGCCTTACGTATCGAGGTCAACGATGAATTGGGAGCACTAAAAGAATTGCTGCAGCAAATGCCCGCCCTGCTTCTGCCCGGGGGCCGCGCAGCTGTGATCACCTTCCATTCGCTGGAAGATCGCATCGTGAAGAATTTCTTTAAGAGAGGTTCATTCGAGGATGAGGATCTTTCCGACCCTTATGGGCAAACAAAGGCAGCCCCCCTCCTGAAAGTCATTACCCGCAAGCCGATTGTACCCGGTGACAAAGAATTAAAGCAAAATCCAAGGGCCCGCAGCGCAAAATTACGCGTTGCTGAACGCTTATAAAATGAAAGAGAAAGATCAACATATCCCGGTGGAGCATGATGCCGAACCCGAAGAGGTCCATGCAGCGGCGAAAGCTTCTGCCAGAGCCGCGGCGAAGCAACGCTGGAAGCCGAAATTGAGCTATCGCTGGATCATGAAGAACATCACTTTCTTCCTTTTCCTGGCGGCGCTTGCGGTGGTCTATATCTACAATGGCCATTATGCTGACAAGATCGTCCGGGATATCAACCGGACCAACAAAGAGCTGAAAGAATTACAGTACGAATATAAAACCTTGAAAAGCGAAGTGATGTTCCGCAGCAAACAAAGCGAACTTGCCAAAGCCGTCGAACCTTTCGGTCTGAAAGAGCTGACACTGCCGCCAGTCGTTTTGATTGACTCGACTACCACCGCCAGCAACTGAGATGGAGGTCAAACGCGACATATTGTGGAGAGTATATTTATGCTTCATCGGCATCACGGCGCTTTGCCTGGTGGTGTTGGGTAAGGCATTCTATATCCAGCGCGTTCAGGGTGCCTACTGGAGAAGCCTCAGCGACAGCCTGCACCAGAAATTTATCGAGCTGGACGCGGAAAGAGGGACTGTCTACAGCGAGGACAGCAGCATGCTGAGCACGTCCATTCCCAGTTTCAATATCTATATTGATTTTGGCGCGGATGGTCTCCGGGAAAAGAACGGCAAGCGATTTACCGAGAACCTGGACTCGCTGTCCCTTTGTCTTGCCGGGCTGTTTGGAGATCAGTCGTCACAGGCGTATAAAAAGGACCTGCAGCGTGGCTATCGCACGAAGGACCGATATTACCTGCTGCATTCCAATCTCAGCTTTGACCAGTATAAAAAGCTAAGAAGCTTCCCGCTGGTCCGTCAGGGAAGGAATAAAAGTGGCTTTATCGCGGAAGTGAATAATAAAAGATTGAATCCGTTCGGTTTGCTGGCCAATCGTACCATTGGCCTGGCAAGGGCGAATGCCCAGAACGTGGGATTGGAGCGTACCTATGATACGCTGTTGAAAGGACAGGTGGGCAAACGGCTGGTCCGCTATATTGCCGGGGGCACTTATATTCCTGTTGAAGGATATGAGATCGAGTCGGAGAACGGGAAGGACATCGTCACGACACTGGACGTGAATATCCAGGATATCGCTGAAAATGCGCTGCTGAAAGGAATGTTGGACAATGAGGCGGAGCATGGCACCTGCATCGTGATGGAAGTCGGCACGGGTAAGGTGAAGGCCATCGCCAACCTGGGCCGCCAATCCGACGGTACGTACTGGGAAGACCTCAACTATGCTATCCGCGCTACGGAACCCGGCTCTACTTTCAAGCTGGCTACCATGCTGACATTGCTGGAGGATCATAAGATCAGGCTGTCGGATAATATCGACCTGGAGGGAGGCGTCTGGAAAGTGGCAAGGCGCACGGTGTATGATTCGGAGCCGCATGAGAACAAGACATTCACTGTCAAGCAGGCTTTTGAGATCAGCTCCAATGTGGGCATGGCCAAGCTGGCCTGGGCAAATTATGCGGGTAACCCGAATGCATTTGTCGATCATCTGAAGAAATTAAAGTTCAACCAGCTGACGGGTATCGACCTGGTGGGAGAGACCACTCCTATTATAAAAACCCCGAAGTCTCGTACCTGGAGCGCTACCACCTTACCCTGGATGGCTTTTGGGTATGAAGTGCTGGTAAGCCCTCTGCAAACGTTGACCCTTTACAACGCGGTGGCGAACAACGGCCGGATGATGAAACCCTACCTGGTCAGCGCTATCCAGGAAGCAGGCATCACTGTCAGGGAAAATTCCCCGGAGACGATGATCGAAAAGATCTGCAGCGATGCCACGCTGGCGCAACTGAAAGAGTGTCTGAACGGGGTAGTTACAGAGGGTACCGGCAAAGACCTGTTCAAGGGCTCTTTTTACAAAGTGGCGGGAAAGACGGGAACGGCGCTGGTAGCGAATGGCAATCGTGGCTATGCGGACCATATTTACCAATCCTCCTTTGCGGGCTATTTCCCTGCCGACCATCCGAAATATTCCTGCATCGTGGTGATCAAGAATAAACCCTTTGCGAAAAAATATTATGGCGCCGCAGTTGCGGGGCCTGTCTTTAAAGAATTAGCCGACAAGCTGATGAGTTCCGAATCCGGCCCTATGGAAGCGACAATTCATCCGATGACCAGGGACAGCGCTCAATTTTTGTACGCAGGTTCCACCCACGACATGCAGCAGGTGATCCATACGCTGGGGGTGGGATACACGGACTCTGCGGGCAAGAATGAATGGAGCCGTCTCTATGCCGCCAACTATCAACCCGTACTGAATAAGGAGGTGATCACACGGCAAACCATGCCGGATGTGAAAGGCATGGGTCTGAAAGACGCCCTTTTTTTACTGGAGAGCATGGAACTCAAAGTGGCGGCTAAAGGGAGGGGAAAGGTCAGGGTGCAGAGCATCCAGCCCGGATCAGCCCTTAGGAAGAACGAGCCGGTAACGATACAATTAGACTAATATTAGAACATCGCATAAGCAATGGCGAATCTGCAGGACATATTATATAAGGTAAGCATCCGCCAGGTCCATGGGGGCCTGGCCAGGGAGGTACATGACGTGCAGATCGACTCCAGGAAAGTGGGGCCGGGTTCGTTGTTCATTGCGCAAAAGGGTACGCATACGGACAGCCACCAGTACATTCCACAGGTGACGGCAGCGGGCGCCGCGGTAGTGATCTGCGAGGAGCTCCCCGCTTTGCTGGCGGATGATGTGACTTATGTGCAAGTGGAGAACAGCGCCGCGGCCGCCGGCCATATCGCCCATAATTTTTTCGGCCATCCTTCTGAAAGGCTGCGGCTGGTGGGCGTGACGGGCACCAACGGCAAGACGACCATCGCGACCTTATTATACAAGCTGTTCACAGCCCTGGGATATAAATGCGGTCTGCTGAGCACGGTGCAAAATCACATTGGCGACCGGATCGTGGAGGCCACGCACACCACTCCTGATCCCATCCAGCTGAACAGCCTGCTGAAAAATATGGTGGAAGAGGGATGTACGTATGCGTTCATGGAGACCAGCAGCCATGCCATCCATCAGCAGCGGATAGCGGGCCTCCATTATGCGGGTGGAGTATTCAGCAACATCACGCATGACCACCTGGATTATCATAAGACCTTTGACGAGTATATCCGGGTGAAAAAGTCGTTCTTCGACTCCCTGCCCTCCAGCAGCTTTGCCATCAGCAATGCTGACGACAAGCGGGGCGCGGTGATGCTGCAGAACACGAATGCAAAAAAGTATTTCTATAGCCTTAAGACCGTTGCTGACTTTAAAGGAAAAATACTGGAGAACAACCTCACCGGCCTGGTCATGACCGTCAATGACCAGGAGGTACATTTCCGGCTGATCGGCGAGTTCAATGCTTACAACCTGCTGGCTGTTTATGGCGCGGCCATCTGCCTGGGCGAAGAGAAGGCGGAGATCCTCCGGTGTCTCAGCGTGCTTAGCGGCGCTGAAGGGAGATTTGATTATATCATATCTCCGAACGAACGGATCGTCGGCGTGGTAGACTATGCCCATACGCCCGATGCCCTTATCAATGTGCTGGCCACGATACAGAAGCTTCGCAAGGGCCACGAGCAGATCATTACGGTGGTAGGCTGCGGGGGCGACAGGGACAAGACGAAGCGGCCGCTGATGGCTGCCGCTGCCTGTGAGTATAGCGATAAGGCCATCTTCACTTCGGACAATCCCAGGAGCGAAGACCCCGAGCAGATACTACTGGACATGGAGGAGGGGCTGAATACGGCGGCAAAGAGAAAGTATAGCAAGATAGCGGACAGGAAAGAGGCGATCAGGATGGCTATCAACCTGGCCAGGCCGGAGGACATCGTGCTCATTGCAGGGAAAGGCCATGAGAAGTACCAGGAGATCAAGGGAGTGAAATATCCTTTTGACGACAAGCAAATTTTGCTGGAGATGTTCGACTTGCTGCGCAAGTAGCTGCGAGCTACAAGCTGCAAGCCACAAGTCAGGTTTTGAAAGGAGAGAGAAGAAATTGATTAACTAAATAAAAAAAGTTGCACGGTCAGCCACAAGCTTGCGGCTTGTAGCTTGAAGCTTGCAGCTCAATAAAGAGATGCTGTATCACTTGTTCGAATGGCTAAAGAATGCCGGTATCAAGGTGCCGGGGAGCGCCCTGTTCCAGTTCATCACGTTCCGGGTGCTGCTGGCCGTCCTGTTCTCGCTGATCATCAGCATGATCTTCGGGAAGCGGCTCATCAACTACCTGCTTAAGAAGCAGGTGGGCGAGACCGTGCGCGACCTGGGACTGGAAGGACAGCAGAAGAAGGCGGGTACGCCTACCATGGGTGGCTTTATCATTATCCTGGCGATCCTGGTGCCTACCCTGCTGCTGGCTGATCTGAATAAAGCTTATATACGGCTGATGCTTTTCAGCACGGTGTGGCTGGGGTTGATCGGCTTCATTGACGACTATTTAAAGCTAAGGGCCAAACGCATTGCAAAAGAACAGGGCATTCCCTATAAAAAAGGAGATAAGGATGGTCTGGCGGGTTGGTTCAAGATCCTGGGGCAGGTGGTATTGGGTATCGTGGTAGGCGCTACGCTATACTTCAATACCAATACGACGGTGTATCGGGAGTATGTAGGGCAGACGCTGCCGGCAGACACTACGGGATTCAAGGTCGTGCAATTGGGAAAAGAGAAGAAGATCTTCGTACCGGCAAAAGAGCCGATCACCTCTATCCCTTTTGTAAAGAACCATGAGTTCAATTATTCCAAGCTGCTACCGCAGGCTTTGAGAGGATTTACATGGGTACTGTATATCGTTGTCGTCATCTTCATCGTGACGGCGGTGTCGAATGGGGCCAACCTTACGGACGGGCTGGACGGACTGGCGACGGGAACCAGCGCCATCATCGGCGGCTGCCTGGGCATCTTCGCTTATGCCAGCGGCAATATCCGGTTTGCGGAATACCTGAATATCATGTATATCCCCAACCTGGGCGAGCTGTCCATCTTTATCGGGGCCCTGATCGGCGCCTGTATCGGATTTCTCTGGTACAATGCTTTCCCGGCGCAGGTCTTCATGGGCGATACGGGCAGCCTTACCCTGGGTGGGATCATTGCCGCCCTTGCCATCATCGTCAGGAAGGAATGGCTGATCCCTATCTTCTGCGCCGTATTCCTGGTGGAGGTCCTCAGCGTCAGCATCCAGGTGACCTATTTTAAATATACGAAGAAGAAATTCGGCGAAGGGAAGAGGGTCTTTTTAATGAGCCCGCTGCACCATCACTACCAGAAGCTTGGATATCATGAAAGCAAGATCGTGACAAGATTCTGGATCGTAACGATACTGTGCGTGGCATTTGCCATAGCTACTTTGAAGATCAGATAACTTAGTATGAAAAACCGATCCCTGGAACCATCTTAAAGAATGGGACCCGATGTTAACCGAATGAAGAACGAAGAAATTGTGGTGCAGTAAACGTCTATACTCTTGAAGAACCAACAAATCCGTACTGACGGATTCATCGAGGCCATTAAAAGATATTATGGTTCGAGATAAATCCGCCCTTGACCGGGAACGAACTGGAGGATCCATGCAACAACGTTTAGTCATACTGGGCGGTGGCGAGAGTGGTGTCGGCGCGGCAATACTGGCTTCGAAGGAAGGATATGATGTATTTCTTTCGGATGGCGGCCCTTTGAAGGATATCCACCGGCAGGAGCTGATACAGCTGGGGATTGCTTTCGAGGAAGGCGGCCATACGGTGGAAAAGGTGCTGCATGCGGACGAGGTCATGAAAAGCCCGGGTATACCCGAAAAGAACGACCTGGTAAAACAGGTACGTGCGAAGGGCATTCCGGTGATCAGTGAGATCGAGCTGGCTTATCGCCACAAAGGGAAAAGCAGGATCATCGGCATCACGGGGAGCAATGGGAAGACTACTACGACGGCCATGATCTACCATATCTGCCGGCATGGGGAGCTGGATTGCGCCCTGGTGGGCAACATCGGTTACTCATTCGCCCGGCAGGTGGCAGAAGACCCTAAGGAGTGGTATGTGGTGGAGATCAGCAGCTTTCAACTGGACGACATCGTCACTTTCCGGCCCGACGTCGCCGTCCTTACCAATATCACTGAAGACCATTTGGATCGTTACGAATACAAGTTCGAAAACTACATCCGAAGCAAGTTCCGTATCACCATGAACCAAACCGGGGACGATCATTTTATTTACAACGATGACGACCCTGTGATTAAAGAGCATTTAGACCGGTATCCCATTCATTCTAACCCATTACCATTTACTATGCAACACGAGACTAACAAAGGAGGATTTATCAACAAGGGACAAATGAACATCGAGACAGGTAACGAGAAATGGCAAATGAGTATTTATGATTTTGCATTGAAAGGCATTCACAATCAATACAATACTATGGCAGCAGGTATCGCGTCGGCCACCGTCGGCATCCGCAAGCAGAAGATCCGTGAGGCGATACAGAGCTTCGAAGCGCTGGAACATCGCATGGAGTATGTCAGTACGGTAAGAGGAGTGGAGTTCATCAATGACTCCAAAGCTACCAATGTGAACAGTACTTGGTATGCGCTGGAAAGCATGGATAAGCCTACCATCCTGATCCTGGGTGGTGTGGACAAGGGCAATGACTATGGCCTGATCAGAGACCTGGTAAAGGAGAAAGTGAAAGCCATCGTGTGCATGGGGGTGGATAACAGGAAGATCCACGAAGCTTTCCAGAACGACGTAGCCCTGATGGTCAACACGGCCAGTGCGGAAGAGGCAGTGAAGGCGGCCTTTCATTTTGCTACCAAGGGGGACGTAGTGCTGCTGAGCCCGGCCTGCGCCAGTTTCGATCTGTTCAAGAACTATGAGGACAGGGGCCATCAATTCAAGGAAGCGGTGAGGGATCTATGACAAAAATAATTTGATGAGCAATACGACGACGATAGAAAGAACTCCCTTCAGGAGTCTGCGATCCAGGACCAGGGGCGACAAGGTCATCTGGACCACGGTGGTGCTGCTGGCAGTAGTGTCTCTCCTTGTCGTGTATAGCTCTACAGGATTGCTGGCGTACAAGATGTACAAAGGCAATACGGAAATATATCTCTTCAAGCAGTTTGCCTTTATCATGGTGGGCGTCATGGTCATCTATTTTGCCCACCAGGTGAATTATACGATCTATTCGAAGGTGGCGAAGATCCTGTTCCTTATATCCATACCCCTGCTGATCTACACGTTGTTCTTTGGGGTCAAGCTGAATGAGGGAAGCCGCTGGATCCGTCTGCCCATCATCAACATGACCTTCCAGACCTCTGACCTTGCCAAGCTGTCCCTCTTTATGTACCTCAGCCGCCTGCTGAGCAAAAAGCAGGATGTGATAAAGGATTTTAAGAAGGGGTTCCTGCCCGTGATCGCGCCCGTCGCTGTGGTATGTGTGCTGATCGCTCCGGCGAATTTATCCACGGCGCTGCTGATCGGGGCAACGAGCCTCATGCTCCTGTTCATCGGGAGGGTCAAGGCTAAGCATTTGCTGCTGACGATCTGTTTTGCCATGATACCTGTAGTGATCCTGGTGATGGCAGCCGTCATCCGGCACAAGGCGGACGACGGTGTGGTGGAAAAACCAAGGGCTGAGGGCCGGTCGCGTCTCACGGTCCGTGTCGGCACCTGGGTCGGCCGCGTGGAGGCTTTTATGTATGGGGCGAAGGAAGACAATGACGACAATAATTACCAGGTCAACCAGGCAAAGATCGCCATTGCCAAAGGCGGTATCCTGGGGCTGGGACCGGGGAATAGCCAGCAACGTAATTTTTTGCCTCACCCTTATTCCGACTTTATCTATGCCATTATTATAGAGGAGTATGGTCTGGTAGGCGGGGCTTTCATCGTGTTTGTCTATTTAATATTTCTTTTAAGGAGCATCCGCATTTTTCGCAGATGTCCTTTTGCCTTTGGCGCCTTTCTGGCATTGGGGCTGAGCTTTACCCTGGTGATCCAGGCGTTGGCGAATATGGCAGTGAATGTCAACCTCTTTCCCGTCACGGGTGTGACCCTGCCGCTGGTGAGCATGGGGGGCAGCTCGTTCCTGTTCACCTGTCTGGCCATCGGTATCATCCTGAGTGTGGCGCGCAATGTGGAGAAGGAAGCTTTGGAGGGGAAGGAAAAAGAGGGGGCTGTGGCATGAGCAGGAAGATCATCATAGCGGGCGGAGGTACGGGGGGGCATATATTCCCTGCCATTGCCATCGCAGGGGCATTGAAGAAAATAGATCCGGGAATAGAGTTGCTTTTCGTGGGAGCTAAAGGAAAGATGGAGATGGAAAAGGTGCCGCAGGCGGGCTATAACATAGAGGGGATCGATATCGCGGGTCTTAACAGAAGCTCTTTGATAAAAAATATTGGATTGCCTTTCAAGCTGGTGAAGAGTTTTTTCCAGGTGAGGGGGATCATCCGGCGGTTTATGCCGGATGCGGTGGTGGGTGTGGGGGGGTATTCCAGCTTCCCGGTGCTGCGTGCTGCACAGTCAAAAGGCATCCCCACTTTTATTCATGAATCGAACTCCTTTGCCGGCAAGGCTAACCAGTGGCTGGGGAAGAAGGCGACGGGCATTTTTGTCGCCAGCGACGGAATGGAAAAGTTCTTTCCGGCGGAGAAGATAAAGGTTACGGGCAACCCGGTGCGGGCTCACCTGACCAGCAGCGTCGTGGACAGGGCCACGGCTATCCGGTCTTTTGGATTGGATCCGGACAAGCCGACGCTGTTATGTACAGGCGGCAGCCTGGGAGCGAGGGGTATCAACGAGGCGATCGCGGCGCACCTGGAGGAATTTGCGGTGGATGGCGTGCAGCTGATCTGGCAGACGGGAAAGCCATTTGCGCAGCAGGCGGCGACGCTTTGCAGCGGCAGGCCGAATATCTGGACGGCGGATTTTATCACGAAGATGGAATATGCATTTGCCGCCGGTGACGTGGTGATATCGAGATCGGGGGCTATGTCCATCGCCGAGCTTTGTGTGGCCGGGAAAGCTGCGGTCTTTGTGCCATTTCCCTTTGCGGCGGAGGACCATCAGACGGCGAACGCGCAGCGTCTCGTCGACAAGGGAGCAGGTATCCTGGTGAAGGACAGCGAAGCAAAGGAGAAATTAGTGGCTACGGCTATTGGATTGTTGAAGGATGAAGCGAGGCGGCGGCAGCTGGAAGAAAATATACACAGGCTGGCGGTGACGAATGCGGATGAGGTGATAGCAGAAGAAATATTAAAACAATGCTCGAACTAAAAGATATTAAGAAGATCTATTTCATCGGCATCGGCGGCATTGGTATGAGCGCATTGGCAAGGTACTTCCGGTTCCATGGTGCAGCCGTCAGCGGGTATGATAAAACAGCTACCGTTCTCACCCGGCAACTGGAAAACGAAGGTATACCCGTCCACTATGAGGATGACCCGGGGCAGGCGCCCAAAGATGCGGATGTGGTGGTGTATACACCGGCCGTGCCGAAGGATCACCAGGAACTGTTGTATTATCAGCAGCATGAGTATCCTGTTCTGAAGCGGAGTGAGGTGCTGGGTGTGATCACCCATAGTTCTTTTAATATTTGTGTGGCGGGGACGCATGGCAAGACGACCATTACGACGATGATCGCTCATGTGCTGCGGCACAGCGGCTATGGCTGCAATGCTTTCCTGGGAGGTATTGCCGTCAATTACAACAGCAATTTCTGGAGCGACAAACGCAATGTCTGCGTGGTAGAGGCGGATGAGTATGACCGCAGCTTTTTGAAGCTGAGCCCTGATATAGCAGTGATCACGGCCATGGATGCCGATCATCTGGATATCTATGGTACGGCCGGCGCGGTGGAGGAGGCATTTATAGATTTTTCAGGGAAGATCAAGCAGGGCGGGACTTTGATCAGCAAGTGGGGATTGACGCGGGCGGCGGATCTGAAGGGGGGGAGCAAGCTGACATATGGATTAGCGGTGGGAGGGCCGGACTTTTACGCGACGGATGTCACCATGCACGATGGAAGCTATAGGTTCCGGGTGGTGAGCAAGGATTGGGTGCTGGATGATGTCGTCCTGCATATGGGCGGTATGCACAATGTGGAGAATGCGACGGCTGCGATCGCGGTGGCGCATCAGCTGGGGATAGAGGACGATAAGATACGGGCGGCGGTGGAGGCATTCAGGGGCGTGAAGAGAAGGTTCGAGTACGTGCTCCGGAAGGACGGCCTGGTATTCATCGATGATTATGCGCATCATCCCGAGGAGCTGCGGGCGTTGATCAGCGGGGCGAAAGGGCTTTTTCCCGGCAGGAGGTGCACGGTGATCTTTCAGCCGCACCTGTTCACGCGGACGAGGGATTTTGCAGACGGGTTTGCGGAAAGCCTGGACCTGGCGGACGAAGTGCTGTTATTACCCATTTATCCGGCAAGGGAATTGCCTATCGAAGGGGTCACGAGCCGGATGATCGCAGACAAGATGACCAGGGGTAAGGCAGTGCTGACGGATAAAAAGGAATTATTGGATAAGATACAAAATAGAAGAATGGAATTAGTGATCACGGCGGGGGCAGGAGATATCGATGCGCTGGTGGGGCCGATCCGGGAGATATTGGACAAGAAGTAATAGAAGACAATAGGATCTGATCGTGCACGGGAATTATCTACCCGGACACTTTTGTACCCGTCTGACGGTCCGCCAGGTCGTCGGGCGGGTCTCAAAGAAATTCAAATGGCTGTTAAAATAAATATCAGGAGGATCTTTTTCATCGCGTTGTGGTGCACCGTGGGCGCCGGCGTGCTGGTGTTATTGGTGGCTGCCATCGGTTACAGGAACAACAAGGTTTGCAAGGGATACAGGATCGATATTGCGGGCGGTGCGGGCACGTTGTTCATCGACAAGAAACAGATATTGGACCTGCTGACCAGTGCGGGCGCCGGTAAAGTGCAGAACAAGCCAACGGCCACCTTTGATCTTCGCCGCATGGAGGCTGTGCTGGAGAAAAATGTCTGGATAAAGGATGCGCAATTGTTCTTTGACAACAACGGGATCCTGCGGGTGAATGTCACTGAGCGGGAGCCCGTCGCCAGGGTGTTTACCCAAGAGGGGAATAGCTTTTACATCGACAGCAGCGGGGTGCAATTGCCGCTGTCCGACAAGCTGACGACCAGGCTGCCTGTGTTCACCGGCTACCCTGCCCCCAGGATCAGGATCCGCGGAGAGGACAGCCTGCTGACCGTGCAGATCCGTCAGCTGAGCGCGTTCATCCGCAGCGATTCGTTCTGGATGGCGCAGATCGCGCAGCTGGACATTACGCCCGAGAAGAATTTCGAGCTGGTCCCGACGATCGGCAACCATCTCATCGGGTTTGGTGATGGCAGCGATTACCAGGCAAAATTCCACCGCCTGTTCGTGTTTTATAAGCAGGTGATGAGCCAGACGGGCTTTGACAAATATTCCCGGGTGGACGTAGCTTATGCGGGACAGGTGATCGGCACAAGGAAGGGCAGTGAAGGCAGCCGCCAGGATTCGATACAGGGGATGAGGAATATCCGGGCGATGATCCATGCGGCGCAGCAATTGCAGTCAGATACGATCCATCAGCGGGATATGCGTCCGTTGGAAAGGCCTGTTCTGACAGAGCAGACGCTGACCAATTACGATCTGATCCCTGCGGGAGGAGATAGTGCGCGGGGAGCAGCCCAGCCCAGGCCGAGAGCGATCATGCCAAACAATAAACCCCATAAATAAACCCATTAACTATTAAAAAACAACTGAAAAAAATAAACTAAACTTATGAATCTTGAGCAACCAATAATTGTCGGACTCGATATTGGGACGACAAAGATCGCTGCCATAGCGGGCCGTAAGAACGAGTACGGTAAACTGGAGATACTAGGCTTTGGCCGCGCCAACTCCAATGGGGTCAAGCATGGACAGGTGCTGAATATAGACGAGACGATCAAGGCCATCCAGATGGCCCTGGACAACTGTTATGCTTCCAACCCCAACCTGGAGATCTCGGAGGTATACGTAGGCATTGCCGGGCATCATATCAAGAGCCTTCAGACGAGGGGCGACATCGTCCGGCAGAATACGGATGACGAGATCACCCGCCGGGAGATCGACCAGCTGATAGCCGATCAGTATAAGACCTATATTCCCGCGGGCGACCAGATCATCGATGTGATACCGCAGGAGTTTACGGTCGACAATTTCCAGAACATTCCCAACCCCATTGGTTATGGCGGTGTGAAGGTGGGCGCCAACTTCCATATCATTACGGGCGATAAGAATGCGATTCGTAATATCAACCGTGCCGTGGAGAAGAGTAATCTCCTTACGAAGGACCTGGTCCTTCAGCCGCTGGCTTCCGCGGCCGCGGTGATGGGTCAGGAGGACCTGGAAGCGGGCGTCGCCATTGTGGACATCGGCGGCGGAACGACGGACCTGGCCGTGTTCTACGAAGGCATCCTGAAGCATACGGCCGTGATCCCTTTCGGCGGTGAGAACATCACCAATGACATCAAGACGGGCCTGGGCGTATTGAAGACGCAGGCCGAGCAGATGAAGGTGCAGTTCGGTTCCGCTCTTTCCAATGAGGCGAAGGCCAATGCTTTTATCACTATACCCGGCCTTCGCGGCATGCCCGCCAAGGAGATCAGCGTGAAGAACCTGGCCAACATCATCCAGGCGCGGATGAGCGAGATCATGGACTTCGTCACGTATCACCTGAAGCAGGTGGGGCTCGATAGCAGAGCGCTCAATGGCGGCATCGTCATGACGGGCGGAGGATCGCAGCTCCGGCATCTCATCCAGCTGACGGAATATGTGACGGGGCTGAACGCCCGTATCGGCTATCCCACGGAGCACCTGGCGGCGGGGCATATCGAAGAGCTGGCCAAGCCTACTTATTCCACGTGTATCGGGCTTATCCTGAAAGGCTACAGCGATTACGAGCACAACCGCAAGCAATTCGATAAAGGGTTCCGGAGGATGGAAGTACCGGACAACCTGCGGAAAATGGGCGTTCAGGAGGAAGAGGAGGAAGTACGGACGGCGCAGGACAGAGAGCTGCTGCAACAGGAAAAGGTCCGCAACAGGAAAGGGATGAAGGATTTCTGGGGAAAATTCAAGGACGGCATCATCGATCTCTTCAAGGAAGAGGAAGATCATGCTCTGTAGTAATAATCAATTTTGTTTTTTGTAGTAAACATTTATAGTTATGATCCATTTTGATCTACCGAAAGAAAAATCATCCATCATCAAAGTCATTGGTGTGGGTGGTGGTGGCAGCAATGCTGTGAATCATATGTTCAGCCAGAACATAGAGGGGGTAAATTTCATCATTTGTAATACGGATGCCCAGGCTATCGCGACGAGTAAAGTTCCCAATAAAGTGCAGCTGGGACCTCACCTGACACAGGGATTGGGTGCGGGCGCGAACCCGGACATCGGTAGACAGGCGACGGAAGAGAGTCTGGAGGAGATCAAAAATATCCTCGAGGTAAATACCAAGATGGCCTTCATCACGGCCGGCATGGGCGGCGGCACGGGTACAGGAGGCGCGCCTATCATCTCGAAGATCTGTAAGGACCTTGGTATCCTCACGGTGGGGATCATCACTACGCCTTTCTCCTATGAAGGGAAGAAACGGCAGCTGCAGGCCGAGGAAGGTATCCGGGTGATGAAGCAGTACGTGGACACCCTGCTGGTGATCAGCAACGACAAGCTGCGTCATCAATTCGGTAACCTGAAGATGAAAGAGGCTTTTGCGAAAGCGGACAACGTGCTGGCGACGGCTGCAAAATGTATCACGGATGTGATCAACAGCACCGGCCAGATCAATGTCGACTTTGCGGACGTTTGCACCGTCATGCGCAACGGCGGTGTAGCGATATTAGGAAGTGCGGCAACCAAAGGTGAGAACCGCGCACAGAAGGCGATCGAAGAGGCGCTGAGCTCACCCCTTCTCAATGACAACGATATCCGGGGCGCCAAATGGATCCTCATCAACATCAATTCCGCCGAAGGCGAGCACGAGTTCACCATGGATGAAGTAGAGATCATCCAGAACTACCTGCTCAGCCAGGCAGGGGAGCATACGGATGTGATCATGGGTCTTGGCTATGACAATACCCTGGGCGCGAGCCTTGGCATTACGCTGATTGCCACAGGCTTTGAGCATAGAGATCCCTTTACAAAGGCGGCTGATGCAAAACCCGCTCCTAAGAAAGAAGATAAGATCGTCATGACCCTTGGGCAACCCGAAGCTGAACAGACGCTGGAGAAGCGGCCTGTCCTTACCACTGTAAAGGATCCGTCAGTAGAGGAGCAACCTGTGCACGCTCCTCTACCTGATGCCCTGCTCCCGAAGCTGGTGGACATGACGCTGGAACCGGAGCCGCCTGTGCTGCCTGCAGGGGCTGCCCGGGAGGAAGTGAGCATCTGGAAGGAAGAAGGGGTGTCCAATGTGGACAAACCAGTGGAAAAAAATGAAGATACCACCAGAATAGAATGGGTACTTTCGCCTGAACCGGGGCCTGCTCCGGTGGAAAATATCAAGGTGCAGCACACAGCAAGTACCGCAAAAAGTTCTCCGTCGTCTGCAGCGTCCGGAGGATACCTTGCAAGGCCATCCAATATCTATGCAGAAGAGCCACGTGCAGACAGACAATCCAACCCCTCGTCGGCGGCCGAAGGTTTTCCGAAGGCTATGCCGGAACACAACACACCTGTAAAGGAACCTATCCGGAACACGACTGTACCAGATCCGTCAAAAGAAGATGAAAACGCTCCCGAAATGCAACTCGTGTTCAGAGATAACAGTCCAGCGGCGGATGAGCCTGGGGCCTACCAAACTCACTCGCTTTCGGTGCCGAACTCACCCGCAGAGGAGCCTGCAACGCAGGACGATACGGATGATCCCAAACGCAGGGCAGCCGAACGGATAAACAAGTTGCGCAACTTGTCGTTCAACATCAATGCTGCCGATCCGAATAATGAGTTTGAAACTGTGCCGGCGTACATCCGCCGTAATTTAGAGCTGTACAACACTATCTCCAATGTGGAGAATTTCTACAGCAATTATGAAGTAAAGACGGATGAGAATAACAATACGGAGATCAGTACGATCAATACCTTTCTGGACGGGAAACGTCCGGACTGAAAATCGGGTTACAATTCATTCATCATAGTTTGTTTTTAGTTGTTTTATTCCCCCTGGTTCTCCGGGGGGATTTTTACTTCCCGGAGGGACTAAAAATTTAATAGGTAAATTACATAATTATAAACCGGACCATATATGTCTACATTCCTTATCACGGGCGGTACGGGTATGATCGGCACGGCGCTCAGCAGGATGCTGGTAGAGAGAGGCCACCAGGTCATACTCCTTTCGCGTAGGGGCTCTCCGCCAGGTGATCCTGCCATCCCGTCCATCCGCAGAGCCCACTGGGATCCTTACAAGGAGATCATCGATCCCGAGGCTGTCCGTGCGGCGGATTTCATCATACACCTGGCGGGGGCGGGAGTGGCTGACAAGCGGTGGACGGCCCGCCGGAAGAAGGAGATCGTGGAGAGCCGTACGCGCAGCAGTGCCCTGGTGGTAAAAGCATTAAGGGAGATACCCAATAAAGTGCAGGCCGTGATCAGCGCTTCGGGCATTGGCTGGTATGGTCCCGATCCTGTTATCCCCAATCCCCGTCCTTTTGTGGAGACCGATCCCGTGGACGAAGATTTCCTCGGCGAGACCTGCCGGCTATGGGAGGGGTCCATTGCACCTGTAACATCAATGGGTAAACGATTGACGATCTTTCGCATCGGGCTCGTCCTCAGTGACAAGGGCGGGGCCCTGGCGGAATTCCGGCGACCTGTGAAGCTGGGTGTGGCGGCCATCCTAGGCAGCGGAAAGCAGGTGATGAGCTGGATACATGTGGATGATCTCTGTCGCCTGTTCCTGCAGGCGGCGGAAGATAAGACCATGACGGGTGTATACAATGCAGTGGCTCCGCAGCCGGTGGATAACCGAACGCTGACCATCGAGCTGGCCAGGCGGGTGAAAGGCAGGTACTATGTGCCCGTCTATGTACCTTCTTTCCTGCTGAAGATCGTGGTGGGGGAGCTAAGTGTCGAAGTGTTGAAAAGCGCTACGGTCAGCGTCGAAAAGACGCGGCAGACGGGATTTCAGTTCCTGTATCCTTCCATTCAAAGTGCATTGGACCATTTGTTGGGGCGCCAGTCCTAGAGATCGCTTTTCAGGAAACGTCTTGCCGTGAAACCTCCGTACAGCATCAGATAGAGGAAGGCTACGATCAGGAGGGACGGAATGAGGTGCTCCCATTGAGGCGTGTCACGGGCCAGCAGGGCTTTGGCGTAAGGGAATGGGATGAGCCTGTCCGCCACTTCCTCAGGCAGATAGTTCGCTCCCTGGAATTTTAATTTGACGCGCAGGAAGCCGACGGCGATCTGTTCCACCAGCATATAGATGAGGAAGATGCCGATGGAGAGTCCGGCCCGTTTGATCAGGATGCTTAGCAGGAAGGCGATCATGGAATAGGTCATCATCTCAACGAAATAAAATAAGATAAACCGGCTGTTCTGCAATACGGAAATGCCTGCCTGCACTTTATTTCCGAAGTACCCGAAGCCCAGGACGGTGAGCAGGACGATGATCGTGCACAGCACGGACAGCAATACGATCTCGAACAGCTTAACACTGATGAATTGTTGTCTGCTCCAGCCGTCGATGACATTCTGCCGGTGGGTCTTAAAAGTAAATTCGTTGGTGGTAAGGGTAATGATGAGCAGGGCGGGGATAATGAACAGCAGGCTGGAATTCCAGGTGACCGTCTGCCAAACGTCCGGGAAGGCGAAAGGGCTGCCCAGGATCATCGTGGCCCCTTTGGACTTGGGGAAGCTGTTGTCCATAATATCGTACAGCATGTAGCTGATGCCGGGAATGCTGACCACTGTAATAGCCAGCAGGATCCAGAACGTACGATAGTTCTTTACCTTCATCCATTCCACTTTGAGCAAGGAGAGCATATAGATTATTTTGTCAGTTCCATGAATTTCGATTCGAGGCTTTTCTTGCGCAGCTGCAGGTGATTCAATACCACGCCTTGCTGAAAGCAATGCCGGTTGATCTCCGACAGGGGTATGGACCCGTTCTCAAAGAAGAGCTGCAGATGGCCTTCCTGTTCTTTCAGGTGCCGGACGCCGGTGAGACTGGCCAGGGCGGACCGCAGTTGTTCCAGGCTGCCGCCCTCTGTGCCCAGCTCGACAAAGTCCTCATTCGTCAGCACTTCATTGACGTCGCCGGCCATCAGCAATTGTCCTTTCTGAAGGATGGCCACATGCGTACAGACTTTTTCCACTTCATCCAGCAGGTGGCTGGCCAGAATGATGGTCTTGCCTTCTTTGGAAAGGTCGCGGATCAGCTCCCTTATCTGGGCGATGCCGACGGGGTCCAGGCCATTGGTGGGTTCGTCAAACACGAGGACGGAGGGGTTGCCCAGCAGGGCGGAGGCAATGGCCAGGCGCTGCTTCATCCCCAGGGAATACGTATTGAATTTGGAGGCCTTTCTGTCGCTGAGCTTTACCATTTGCAGTACGCGGGGTATATCGTCCTGGCCCCTGCCCTTGATGGCGGCGGCGACCTGCAGGTTCTTTTCTCCCGAGAGGTAGTGGTAAAAATTCGGCGTCTCCAGTAATGTCCCTATCTGCCGCCGCTGTTTTTCGGAAGGCGGCTCGCCGAACCAGGAATAGCTGCCGCTGTTCGCTTTCAGCACATCCATGACAATACCGAGCAAAGTGGTCTTGCCGCTGCCGTTGGGACCGAGCACCCCGAAAACGGATCCGGGCGGCACGTCGAAGGACACCTGGTGCAAGGCCCGGACGGGGCCGTATGATTTTGTAACGGACTGGATGGAAAGGATGCTGCTCACGGTGATAGGTTATAGCCAGGTAAGATAGCCATTCCCTTCAACTTTCCAAATGCTTCTGATGATATAAGGATGAAAATTCACCAAGAACGGAAAAAGAGTGATGATCAAAGGTGAGGCGGGAAAGCTTCAAAGCCTGGATATCCGTATCCAGCACTTTGCGGGTAAAGGGGTTCAATGTTCCGCCTTTGGCGCCGGCAGGCGCGGCAGGGTCATACTGGAAAGCAGGATCGCACAGGGTTCCCCGGGGATACATGATACCGGGTTGGCCTTTGCCCCGGATATCGAGTACTTTGGGATGGTCCAACCCGATCGTATGCCCATATTCGTGAGCGGCGGTGGTGGAAAGGTTCTGGAGGTTCGCCCTTTTGAAATAGCCGGTGTTCGAGCCCAGACCGTCCACAAAAGAAATATCATGCAGGGAATATTCTTCCACCCGGAAATAGTTGAGGCGGGGATTGGTATTATGCCAGACGGTCGCGGGCGCGAGGTCGGGAGCATAGATGCCTTCGATCTCGAACCGTACTTCATACCATTCTTTCCGGATCTTCACCTGTGCTTTTGGCTCGTTCCAGTGCAAGGCTATCTCATCAGCTACCTGGACGGATAACTGCTGATCGGCGGCTTCTCCGTAGAAATATAAGGTACTGCGTATGACAATTCTGTGGTTGGAGGTATACAATTCTGCTTCGCCCATGCACTTCGTTTGGGATTCCTTTCTATTTCAGTAATTCTGCCAGCTTCTTTTCCAGCTCTTCTCCCCGCAAGCTCTTGGCGATGATCACACCATCCTTGTCCAGCAGGTAGTTCGTGGGAATGCCTTTCACGCCGTAAAGTTCGGCCACGCTGTTCTGCCAGCCTTTCAGGTCCGAGACATGTGTCCAGGGCAGCTGATCTTTTTTAATAGCAGCCAGCCATTTTTCCTTGCTGTCATCCAGGGAGACGCCCAGGATGGCAAAGCCTTTAGGATGATAAGTTGTGTAGGCTTTTACCACATTGGGATTCTCCGCCCTGCAGGGGCCGCACCAGCTGGCCCAGAAATCCACCAGCACATATTGTCCTTTGAAGGAAGCCAGGGACACGGGCTTGCCATTGACATCGTTCTGCACGAAGGCGGGGGCGGGTTTACCAATGTCCGTCAGCAAGGCGGCATCGAGGGCTACCTTGATCTGCCTGCCGAAGTAAGAAGCCTGGATGGCGGGATCCAATGCTCTATAGAGGCTGTCCAGTACGGGTACTTCCGGGTTGTAGCTATAGTTGGCATATATGGAGTAGGCGGTGACGTAGCTGGCGGGGTGGGTGGCCGCGTACTCCTTCACATATTGCAGTTTTTTCTTTTCCAGCTCGCCGGAAGCTTTTTCCACGCTGTCCATTGTCTGCTTGTTGTCATTCATCCTGGCCTTCTTATAGATGGCCGAAAGCTTTTCGTCCACTGCGTCGAGGTCCTTCTGGCCCTCATTGAATTGCTGGAATTCATCCTGTACCGGGGAACCTTTGACGATGGCTTTTTCGATCTCATCTTTTTTACCTGTGAGGGCAAGCTCCCCGCTTTGGAGGAAGAAACCCAGCCGCCATTCCTTTCTATTATTGGGGCCGGGTACACCCAGGAGACAGAATTCAGGAGCGGATGAATAGCCCTTGATGATAAAGCTGCCGCCTTTAACTTTTGCCGAGTCGATCTGCTTTTCCGTCTGACGGTGATAGATCCAGACCCAGCCATCGGCCAATCCTTCTATCTTTCCTTTGAGGGTGTAGGCGGAATCCGCGGGTTTGGGGCTTGCCGCATATGACCGGGTGCCGTAGCAAGCCAGCAGGATGCAGGTGGTATAGAGTATCTTGCGCATGCGGCAATTTACTATTAATTTCTCAGCGGCTTTCCTCCTTTCAACACGCTCTGTATCCGTTCTAATGTTTTTTTCTCGCCGCAGAGACTGAGGAAGGCTTCCCGTTCCAGGTCCAGGATGTATTGCTCGGTCACGGGGGTGGGCTCGCTGAGGTCGCCGCCGCACATGACATAGGCGAGCTTTTTGGCTACCAGCACGTCGTGGTCGGTGGCGTAGTTGCCCCGCCACATGCCGTTGATGCCGGCATAGAGGGCGCCCAGGGCGGATCGTCCCAGGACCTTTATGTCGTTGCGGACGATGGGCTGTACATATCCGTCGTCGTATATTTCAATGACGGACTGTTTGGCTTCGGCAATCCTGCGGCCCTGGTTGATGCTGACGATGTCACGGCCTTTGCGCAGGATACCCAGTTCGTAGGCTTCAAAGGCGGACGTGGATACTTTGGCCGTGGCGATATTGAAGAAGCGATTTTTTAATGTAATGGTCTCGGGTTCATCTTCATGCATTTCGTCGGCCGCCCGAAGGGTGAACTCTTTGGTGCCGCCGCCGCCGGGTATCAGCCCTACGCCCAGCTCTACCAGCCCGATGTAGGACTCGGCAGCAGGCACCACGCGGTCTGCATGGAGGCTCAGCTCGCAAGCGCCGCCGAGGGTAAGCCCATGCGGCGCCACGACCACGGGCACCGCCGAATAGCGGGCGCGCATCATCGTGGACTGGAACTGGCGGATGGCCATATCCAGCTCGTCATAGTCCTGCTCGATAGCCAGCATGAAGATCAGGCCGACATTGGCGCCGGCACTGAAATTAGGTCCTTCCCCCGCAATGACCAGCCCTTTGTATTTCTCTTCGGCCAGGGCGACGCTTTTCTGGATACCTTCCAGCACTTCACCTCCGATGCTGCCCATTTTTGTATACCATTCCAGGCCCAGCACCGAATCACCCAGATGATAGGTCCTGCAGGCGCTGTTCTTCCATACCGTCTCGCCCTGGAAATTGCGCATCACCAGGAAGGCTTCGCCGCCGGGAAGGGGTTTATAGGTTTTTGAAGGGATGTCATAATACAGGCGCCGGCCTTGCTGGACCTTATAAAAGGTGCTGGCTCCGGACGCAAGCATTTCGTCTATCCAGGGGGCTACGGCATAGCCGGCCTCTTTCATCTTTTTCACGGTGCCTTCCACTCCCAGCGCATCCCAGCTTTCGAAGGCGCCGATCTCCCAGCCGAAGCCTGCCATCATCGCATCGTCGACGCGATAGATCTCATCGGAAATTTCAGGGATGCGGTGGGAGATATAGGAAAAGAGACCGTAATGGAAATGGCGATAGAACTCGCCCGCCTTGTCTGCACCCTGTACCAGGGCTTTCAGCCGGGTCTTCAGGTCATCGATGGGCTTGGCTGTCTCCAGCGAGGCGAATTTGGGTTTCTGGCGGGGGGCGTATTCCAGCGTCTTCAGGTCGAGGGTCAGGATCTCTTTTTCGCCGCCGGCCCCTTTTGTTTTTTTGAAGAAACCCTGGCCTGTCTTGTCTCCGAGCCATTTATTAGCGACTAATTTGTCCAGCCAGGCGGGTGTGTTGAAAGCGGCCTTCTGTTCGTCCTTCGGACAATTGTCCGCCACTCCTTTCGCCACTTTCACCAGGGTGTCGATCCCTACGACGTCGGCTGTCCGGAAGGTCGCGGATTTGGGGCGGCCAATCACCGGTCCTGTCAGCGCGTCCACCTCATCGATCGTCAGGCCCAGCCGTTCTACCAGCCCGAAGATGGCCATGATGCCATACACGCCGATGCGATTGGCGATGAAGGCGGGGGTGTCTTTTGCCAGCACGGTGGTCTTGCCCAGATATAGATCTCCGTAATGCATCAGGAAGTCTGTAACGGCCGGGTCGGTGTCGGGTGTGGGAATGATCTCCAGCAACCGCAGATAGCGGGGGGGATTGAAGAAATGGGTCCCGCAGAAATGTCGTTTAAAGTCCTCGCTGCGGCCTTCGGTCATCATGTGGATGGGGATGCCGGAAGTATTGGATGTGATAAGGGTCCCCGGCTTGCGGTATTTTTCCACTTCCGTGAATACCTGCTGTTTGATGTCCAGGCGTTCCACCACCACTTCAATGATCCAGTCATAGCCGGCGATGTCCTTCATATTGTCGGTGAAGTTGCCTGTCTTTATTTTCTTTATGACGTCCTTCGTATATACGGGTGAGGGATTGGACTTGACAGCCGCGGCCAGGGCTTCGTTGACGATGCGATTTTTGACGGCCGGATGGTCGAGGGTCAGCTTTTTTGCCGATTCGGCTTCTGTCAACGCCGTGGGAGTTATGTCCAGCAGCAGGGTCTGTATGCCGATGCCTGCAAAGTGACAGGCGATCCTTGATCCCATTACACCACTTCCTAACACCGCTACTTTTTTTATGATCCGGTTCATATGGTTTGAAATTAGTTAGTTAAACAACTATCTGGATTAAAGGTAATAAAAAAAGGGCAACCGGAAAAAAGCCCGGTATGCCCTTAATAATATGGTAAAAGTTTACAGGATCTTGCTCAGGCGATCGATCTCGTAATCTTCCGCTTTGCTGGATTGATCGATGCGTACTTTCATCTGGTCCTGCATGAGTTTTTTCGGTTGAGCGTCGCCGGTGATATAGCTGACGGTGAGATAAACTCCTTTTTCGATGATCAGCTTGTTGCCGCAGATATCCGTCATATATACCTTTTCCTGGTTCTCGAACGAGCCGGAGCATTGGTATTTGGCCTTGATGGAGTTTATCAGGATCTCGTTGGTCTTTTCCGTAAAAGAAAGGAAGCTCAGCTGGGAATAGTAAAAGATCCCCTGGATAAAATGGAATTGGATCAGCACTTTCTGGCGCAGCAGCTTGGTGCGATAAAAAAGTATCTTATGGTCCTTGAAGTCATTGATGTCCTTCAATTGAAAGGAAGGCATACCTGTTTTCCAGATGACCTTTCTCGGAGATGCTCCGAACTGTATATCCTGAGGCGCGATGATGGTGTTGGTGAAATAGGGGGAAAGGTGCTCCTGGGACAGCATCTGGTGTGCAAAATCCAGGTAATACTGATTGATAAAGCTCCTGTAAAAGCTCTCCCGTTCCTGGTAGAAATTGTTGTAACGGTTGTACGGCAGGATCTTGTATTGCAGGTTCTGTTTCATAACACAAAAGGGTTGTGCTGATATTAGATTTTTTTCGATTTTTCTTCAGGCCTGAAAGGTTGGACCCGCCGGGTTGGGAATAACTGTTTTTTTAACAGTGCTCCTTAATAAGACGCTCTAAGACATTCCAGGTTGCTGATGAAAGGTTATTCAATTAATACAACGGCATTAAGTGGTCCTAAGTATGGAATTTAAAAGAAGTAAGGGATAATACCTAGATTTTTGTCCTTTGAAGCGCTACAGTTGTTATTTTTCAATAATACATTGGAGGAGAATGACGTCTTTGAGACAGCCGGCGCAGTTGCCCTGGATGGTGCAGCTGTCTCCTATGTGAAGCTCGGGTTGACGGCTGTTGTAGAGGGTATCGAGGGTACAGCTGACAAATTCGGGGAGCGCCGGGCCCCCGCCCAGCAGGACGGTGATACCGCCCTTATTTTTTTTAACTTTTCGCACGACCCCCCGGACGGAGAGTATTTTGTAAAGGTATTGATGATTGAATAGGGCTTCGTCTTTATCGGAAAGCCCGATCAGGTCGCCTGCGTTGACGGGGACGGGGGCTTTAGCGGATACCAGGGGTGATTTGCCCGGGCGAAAGTAGAAATATCCATATATGAACAAGCCTGCAATGAGGCTGATGAGCAGCATACCGCCTGTTTTCACTCTTTTCTCCATGGGGTTGGGTGTGGCCTTGTCCCTATATACGTAGAAAAGAGAAGGGGAGATTTAATTGCCAGCTTTTAGCTACAAGCTTCAAGCTACAAGCGAGTCTTACATAAGCGCTCACAGCTTGTAGCTTGCGGCTTGCGGCTCGCAGCTATCAGCTTACCCCCGACCCTGCCTCGATGGTCTCTCCCGGGCTGACAAAATGAAGCTTTCCGCTCTTGTCTTCGGCCATCAGGATCATTCCGTTGCTTTCAATGCCTTTCATTTTCCTGGGTGCCAGGTTAGCCACGACGACTACCTGCCTTCCGATGATGTCTGCGGGGTTGAAATGCTGGGCGATACCGGATACAATGGTCCTTTGTTCGGCGCCCATGTCTACCAGCAGCTTCAGGAGCTTATCGGCCTTTGCCACTTTCTCGGCCTGTACGATGGTGCCAACTTTCAGGTCCAGCCTGGCGAAGTCGTCATAGACGATGGTGGGCTTGGCTGCTGCAGTGTCGGCTCCAGGGGCAGGGGTTTCGGTGACGGGTTGGTCGGGTGCAGTGGTTGGGGCTGCCAGCGCGGCTTTTGAGGCCAGGAGCTTGTCGACCTGGGCTTTCACTTCCTCGTCCTCGATCTTGCGGAACAGCAGTTCCGGCGCCCGGAGGCTGTATCCGACGCTGAGCAGGTTGAGCTTGCCGGCGTTTTCCCAGTCGAGCATTTTCTCCACTACCTTCATCATGTGCAACATTTTCTTTGCCGTGAATGGCAGGAAGGGGTTGATCAGGATGGCCAGGTTGGCGGTGATCTGCAGGCAGATATGGAGACAGTTATCTATCAGCTGTTGATTCTCCGGCGTTTCCGCCAGGGTCCGGGCCACGATCCAGGGCTCCTTTTTCTGCATGTATTTGTTGGCAAGGTCGGACAGCATGATGACCTCAAACTGCGCTTCCCGGAAGCGGTAGCCTTCCAGCAGCTGCTCTACCTTGGTTTTTGTCGTTCCGATGGCCGTCATCATCTCTTCGTCGGTGGCATCAAGACGGTCTTTGTGCAGCGGGGGCACTTTCCCATTACAGAGCTTATGCATCAGGACAAAAGTGCGGTTCACAAAATTCCCGAACTTGGCCACCAGCTCGCTGTTATTGGCGTCCTGGAAGCCTTTCCAGATGAATTCGCTGTCTTTTGTCTCGGGAGCGATCAACGTCAGGTAATAGCGCAGGCTGTCGGCCAGCTGGGTGCCGCCGTTGTCCTTATTGATAAAGTCGTCGATATAATCCTGCATGTCCAGCTTCCAGCCCCGGCTGGTGCTCATTTTTTCCCCTTCCAGGTTCATGAACTCGTTGGCCGGGACGTTTTCGGGCAGGATATTGCCGTGCAGTTGCAGCATGATGGGGAAGATAATGCAGTGGAATACGATGTTGTCCTTGCCGATGAAGTGCACCAGCTTCGTATCCTTGTCATACCAATAGGGCTTCCAGTCCCTGCCTGTATCCAGGCCCCATTGGCGGGTGGCGCTGATATAGCCGATGGGGGCGTCGAACCAGACGTACAATACTTTTCCTGCCGCGTCGGGCAAGGGTACTTTTATACCCCAGTCCAGATCGCGTGTGACGGCCCTGGATTGTAGTCCTCCATCGATCCAGCTCTTGCACTGCCCGACGACGGTGGACCGCCAGTCGTCTTTGTGCTGCTGCAGGATCCATTCCCGGAGAAAGGGCTCGTGTTTTCCCAGCGGCAGGTACCAGTGCTTTGTATTCTTTTTCACCGGGGGCTTACCGCTGAGGGTGCTATGAGGATGGATCAGCTGATCCGGGCTCAGGGAGGTCCCGCAATTCTCACACTGGTCGCCATAGGCCCGCTGGTAGCCGCAGACGGGGCAGGTGCCCATGATATAACGGTCCGCCAGGAAAGTCTTTGCCTCTTCGTCATAGTATTGTTCGGTCTCCTTTACTTCCAGCTCGCCGCGATCGTTCAGGTAGGTGAAGAATTCCTGCGAGGTCTCATGGTGAATGGGTTCGCTGGTCCTGTGATAAATATCGAAGGAGATGCCCAGGTCGGCGAAGTTCTGTTTGATCAGCGCATGGTATTTGTCGATGATGGCCCGGGGCGTGGTGCCTTCCTTCATGGCCTGGATCGGGATGGCTGTTCCATGCTCGTCGCTGCCGCAAATAAATGCCACCTCGCGTTTCTGCGCCCGTAAGTATCGTACGTATATATCGGCCGGCAGATAGGCCCCTGCCAGGTGGCCGATGTGCTTCAGCCCGTTGGCATAAGGTAATGCTGCCGTGATCAGGTATCTTTTTGGTTGATCCATTCGTTGGTCCTATTTGATAGGACGGCAAATTTACGAATTTCCGGGGTCAGACCAATGTGTTCATTCCTGCAGGCTGAATTCCACCGAGGCATTGCGTTTATAGTCGGTAGAGAGGAAAAGCTCATAGGTCTTCCCGTGGATAGTGACTTCCATCAGGGCAGTATTGGGGGGCAGCTTGCCCAGGTTTTCAGCGAAGAGCACCAGCTTGTTCACCGGGAGGCTTTTATCGATGGGGATGACAAGGGTTTTTGCTTCGGCGGTGAGCCTGACATGCGCCACCACCAGTTGGTTATTCAGGTACAGGCTGACGGAGTCGCCATCGATCTCGCCATTGTCGTACAGGTCTACCCTTATCGAGTCGGTGCCACGGGGGGCGGGGATAAAGGCTGCCACGACGGAGGACCGGCCCATGAAAGCATCATTTTGTTTCTGCTGCACGGAGTCCTTTTTCTTGTGGGACGGAAGCACCACCGGTATGAAGGGCGGGATCTTTTTCTCCAGGCGGATGGACAGATCGGGATATTTGTCACGGGTGCTCTTATCGGGGTTGCGCCAGTGTCCTTCCAGGAGATCCCTATGCCCGACCCGTTTGTAATAAAGGACATAGAACCCGCCCGGAGGGCGGCCTATGGACCTTTCCTCGCCGGCGGGGTCTCTCGTTCCTTCGGGCCTGCCACTGCCCACGCTGTCCTCCCGGATGGTGAGGATGGAGTCCTTGCCGTAATAACGCCCGCTGAGGATGAAGTGCCTGATATAATGGGATTCCGGAAAATACCAGTGCAGGACCCCCCCGAAAGAAGAGTCGCCCGATACGATGTTGAGCACTAATTTCTGTTTTCGGTCCGTGAAGACGACATCGCCAGACCATTGGCCAGTGAGATCCTGCGCCGTCGCTGCAAGTTCACAACCCCATCCCCACAATAAGATCACCATTAACCAACGCATTACGTAATTCTATTTTTAAAGTCGGCAAGATATGTTCAAATTTAGGATGATCCGAAAAAAGTTTATTTAACTTCGGCTCTATGAACCGCAAGCATTTTCTCACCTCCGTTCTTACCGCAGGCGCTGCTGTTCCTGCATGGAGCGCGGGTATTCCAGGTACAAAGGTCGCTTCACTGCCACGCATCCCCTCCTACCTCGTTCCGGGCGATGTGATCGGCATCACCTGCCCTGCGGGATTTATTACGCTGAAGGAGATCGAGCCTGCCATCCAGCAGATAGAGAGCTGGGGTTTTAAAATAAAGGTGGGCGCTACGGTTGGCAAAAGGGATTTCAGCTTTGGCGGCACTGACGGGGAAAGGGCGGCCGATCTTCAGCAAATGCTGGACGACCCATCCCTGAAAGCCATCCTTTGTGCCCGCGGCGGGTATGGCGCGGTCCGCATTGTGGACCAATTGGACTTCAGCGGTCTTTCCAATCACCCCAAGTGGGTGATCGGGTTCAGCGACATCACGGTCCTGCTTTGTCATATCCATCGCAACCTGAACATGGCCTCCATCCATTCGAAGATGTGCAACAGCTTCCCGGATGACTGGAGCAAGGCAGAGCCAGTGCAGGTGGCTTCCATCCTTTCGATCCGGGAGGCGCTTACCGGCGTTCCCATGCAATATCCTACCGCGGCGCATGATAAGAACAGGACGGGTGTTGCGGAAGGCGTACTGGTGGGCGGCAACCTGAAGACCATTGAAACGCTTTCGGGCAGCCGCTCGGACATGGACACCACCGGCAAAATATTATTCGTGGAGGATACGGGCGAATATCTCTACAGCATCGATCGGATGTTCTGGCACCTGGAGCGTACGGGCAAACTGGCGGGCCTGCAGGGCCTGGTGGTGGGAGGCTTTAAGGTAAAGCCTGATGATCCCGGTGAAGAGTTCGGCCGTACTTTATATGACATCGTACAGGAAAGAGTAAAGCCGTTTCATTTCCCTGTCGCCTTCGATTTTCCCGTGGGCCATCAAAAGAATAATTTCGCTTTGAAATGTGGGATGCCTCACCGGCTGACGGTAACGGCCGAAAAGGTGATCCTGGAGGATATACATTCATGACAGTCATGCCCCCTTACTTAGCGCCCGGCGATACCATCGCCCTTGTCTGCCCGGCAGGCTATATGGCTCCTGAAAAAATGCAGACCTGTATCGACACGTTGCGTGCCTGGGGGTATGCCGTGCGTGCAGGAACCACTCTGGCCAGCCACTCGGAAAATTATTTTTCCGGTACGGACGAGGAAAGGCTGGCCGATCTGCAGGAGGCGCTGGACGACCCATCCGTCAAAGCCATTCTTTGCGCACGGGGCGGCTATGGGCTGAGCCGTATCATCGACCGGATAGATTTTTCTCATTTTATCAAGTATCCGAAATGGATCGCCGGGTTTAGTGATGTCACTGTCCTGCATGCGCATATCCATGCTAACTTTAAGATAGCGACGCTGCATTCGCCCATGGCCGGGGCATTCAATGACGGGGGGGCGGAGAGCGTGTATGTGGCATCATTGCGGGACGCGCTGGAAGGAAAGAAAGCAAAGTATATATGTGACGTTCACCCGCTGAACAGGAAGGGCGAGGCGGTGGGAGCGCTGGTGGGGGGTAATCTTTCCCTGTTGGCGCACCTGGCGGGGACGGCATCGGATATGAAGACGAAGGGAAAGATACTTTTCCTGGAGGATGTGGGGGAGTACCTGTATAACATCGACCGGATGTTCTGGCAGCTGAAGCGCAATGGCAGGCTGGACAGACTGGCGGGACTCATCATCGGAGGTTTTACTGATATGAAAGATACGACCCGTCCTTTCGGGCAGACTGTCTATGAGATCATTTACGATGTAGTGAAGGAGTATGACTACCCTTTGGCTTTTGGGTTCCCCGTTAGCCATGGCGGGCATAACTATGCGCTGAAAGCAGGCGTGGGATACAAGCTGAAGGTGGGGAAGAATAAGGTAACATTGGAAGAGTAAAGATTTGACGGCGCTTCTTTTATGGCCTGATGATTGTATAGTGTAGAGCTTATTCATCGAAGGTATTTGTAACCTCAATCTACTAACATGAACAAAGCCGTCCATCTTGGCCTAAGCATTATCGCAAGTATTTTACTGTTAACAAGTTGTGTATCGAATAAGAAATTCAAGGCTTCCCAAAGCGCTTTGGAGTCCGCGAGGAATGACAGCGCCCGGCTGGCGGCCAAAGTAGCTGACCAGGAGGCAACGATTGGGCAATTAAAGCAACAGGTTGGGGACCTTACCAATAAGGTCAATGACCTCACGAACCAGGCGGGGCGATTGTCCAGCGACGTGGCCAACAAGAATTCCCAGCTGGGAAAGAGCCAGCAGGAGCTGGCTGAGCAGCAACGCAAGCTGGAGCAACTACAGGCATTGATGGACCAGCAGAAGAAGGCCATCCAGGAGATCCGTAAAAAAATGAGCGATGCGCTGGTGGGCTTCAATTCCAATGAGCTGACGGTAGCTATCAAGAACGGGAAAGTATATGTTAGCCTGCAGGAGAATTTATTGTTCCCTTCCGGCAGCGCAGTGGTAAATCCCAAAGGCAAGGAAGCGCTGGGCAAGCTGGCGGGGGTCCTGAATAGTAATCCCGAAATTACCGTGAACATCGAAGGGCACACGGACTCCGTACCCATCCGCACGCGGTTTAAAGATAACTGGGACCTGAGCACGGCCCGGGCCACGGCGATCGTACGCATTCTCACTATCGATTATAAAGTGGATCCTGTCAGGGTGGAAGCCTCCGGGCACAGCCAGTATGATCCCGTGCAGACCAACAGTACTTCCGAAGGAAGGGCATTGAACAGGAGGACGGAGATCATCCTTTCACCCAAGCTGGACGAGCTGTTTAAATTATTAGAGACGGGCACTACTACGGACAACTAAGAGCACACGACGGACACGCAAAGGCAAATGGCCCGGGTAACGCCGGGCTATTTGTATTTTAAGCCTGCAGACGGATTGCGTATGTCGATCCGATTGTATATTTTTGAGCACGAAAAAAAACTATAAAACTTTATCAATCCTGATCATGCCCCCAAAAACAGCCCTACTTTGTACGATCGCCTTTTGCCTTATCCTTTTATCCTGTCACAAGAGCGATTCGTCCAGCCAGGGTAATCCGGTGAATAATTCCTACCTGGCTTCCTGCCGTTCCTATGCAACGGATTACCTGCAAATTGATTCCCTCCGGTATGACGCAAATCATCACCTGATCCGGCTGGACCAATATGTAAAGGACAACAGCAATGGCAATCAGATAGACGACAGCTTGAATTTCGTATTTACGTATGCTGGCAATGGTTCTCTGCCGACGGGATATGAATATGCGCATGAACAGGCGGGACAGTATGAAACGCACCAGCTGACCTATGACGGGCAGAACCGGATCGTGAAGGACACAGGGGTAAATGGCTCCGGCTATGTAACCTATTTTGCCTATCCGGGCGATAAGATCGTTGCCACCGTGTCTTTTGACGGATCGGTTGACGGCAGTCAGATCGACACGTTGACTGTTTCCGGTGGGAATGTCACACAGGAAAAGGTTTATATAAATGAAAGCGGCTCATGGAACAAGCAGGGAGATGTTGCTTTCGGCCATGTTGCCGGCGCCAATCCCGGCTATAAGGCGGAAATTGCGGGGAGCCTGGGGCCGTTGCTGTATATACTGCAGGTCAACGGATTTGGGGGCTACAGTGATTATATCTCAAAAAGCCTGACCAATAAGGTCACCGGGACAGCGGAGGGATTACCGGGTGCAGGCATCAACTATACCGTAGGTGTGGATGCCACCGGCAGGATCAGCTCGATCACACCTGCCGGGGCGCCTGCGGGGACGAAGATGGTGTTCACTTATTATTAACGGGGATGGCTGTGATCTTTTTCGCCCTCTGCTTATGATCGATCAGGAGGCCGACGATCCTTCCATTGTCGCGTATGAACTGAAGATCGCTGTGGTCGTCGTATAAAAAGAAATCGTCCGGCGAAGTGAAATGAAGCTGCCACTGATCGAAGCGCACGTCGAGGAATAATCTGCCATCCCGTTGTATGATGTGAACCGTGTCTCCCCCGACGATATACCGGCCCGCGTATTCTTCCAAAGCAGCCGGCGCGTCAATCTCTTTTTTAACCACGGGCGCATAGAAGCCTTCCCATTTGTATACAGTGGCGACGCTGTTGATGATCTCATCCATGATGGCGCCATTATCTGAATTCACCATCACCACTACGCCCTTTCCGCCATGGAGGCTCCCAAAATATTGCGACCGGAAACCTTCGTTGGCGCCGCCGTGCGAGAAATATTTGCCGGGCCCTCTTTGCTGGATGAATACGCCCAGTGCTGCATTGCTGTCGATATAAGGTGTGAGCCCTGTCCTTGTCATGGCTGGTGACAGGACGCCGCCTTGCTTTCCTTCCAGGGATAGCTGGGAGGCGATGATAAAGCGGCAGAGGTCAGTGGGGTTTGTCCAGAGGCCGGCGGCCGCCTGTTCGGGATAGATATGATACTTGCCATGTATGGCGGCACCATTGTTCTTATATCCTGTGGCCAATAAGGCCCTTTTGCCGGGGCCGGGAGGCTGGGTGTAGAAGCTGGCGGTCATGCCCAGGGGTAGCAGGATGCTGTCATGCATATACCGGTCATACGGCAGGCCGGTGATATTCATCACCACCAGCTGAGAGAGCGTGATGCCTCCGCCGGAGTATTGTGAGCGCAGGCCCGGCTCGAACATAGAATATACCCGGGGACTGTTGGCGGGCCGCCGTCCGTCGAGGATCTGTTCGATGGAAGGGATGCTGTCTTGTATGTCGTACCCGGGGAAGCCGTGTACGGAAAGACCGGCTGTATGGCTGAGGAGATGGGCCATCGTTATCTTTTTGCCTTTTGTCAGGGTGTTGTAGGTGAGCTTCCAGTGCTTGAGATATCGATTGACGTCCATGTGGAGGTTCAACTTTCCATCCTGCACGAGCTTGAGGACACCCATGGCGTTGAGCGACTTGCTGATGCTGGCTGCCTGGAAAAGCGTCGATGTGGTAACGTGGCGGCCCTCACTGCTGTCTGCCCATCCATAGCCTTTGGCCCATTCGATCTTATAGTCATTGACAACGGCGATGCTCACTCCTTTCAGGTGATAATGAGCCATGCGTTCGGAGAGGGTCCAGGTGTGGTCATGTTGCGTTTGCACCCACCCGGCGAGATGGGTCTCCACTTCGTGGATCTTTTGCAGCACCTCTTTGGATTGGGAAAAGCCGGCAGTGCATAGCGCAAAAAGGAGGAGCAGGGCAAGAACGGGCGTTTTTATCATATGGGGCTGTTCATACAATATACTTATTCTCAGGGACACCCCGGGATAATTTATGATGGGCGCGATCAGTTCGCCCTTCCCTGTTCTTCATCCGCACCATTGATTCATCCGGGAATAGCGGATATGCTCCGGTGTCTCAAAATTTTTTCTTGTTGAACAGGTGAAGGAAACATAATTTGGGTATTTTTACTTGAAAGGGAAATACTGTAAATTATATGACCATACTTGGTATTAAACTAACTCATGATGCCGCGATAGCGCTAATCGAAAATGGCCGGCTCATTTTTTCATATGAGATGGAGAAGCTAAACAATTCCCCCCGGTACTCACCTTTCAACATTACAATTGATCAGGTGGAAAGCATATTATCTGAATACGGGCACAGCTTAAAGGCTATTGACAAAATAGTTATCGATGGCTGGAGCATTTGGGAGCTGGATAATTTTTCCAAATCCACCAACATTGAGGCGTCCATCATAAAGTTTAACTTTTTGGGAAAGGAGGTCGATATTACAACTAAAAAAGTTGCGGATTATGGTCATTATGTAACTTCCGAAGAAAATATCATGGAGCCTTGTCATTTTTCCTTTTATGATCAGGGCCTGGTCTATAGCAGCTATCTGCATGTTGCCGGACATGTTGCTGCGGCATATTGCACGAGCCCCTTCGCAAAAAAAGGAGAAGACGCAATGGTACTTGTATGGGATGGCGGTATGCCGCCTCAGCTGTTCTATTTTTCCTACAATGAAAATGCGGTACGGAATTTAGGCTCTCTTTTTCCATTGCTCGGCAACATATATACAAACTTTTCCCATGCATTTAAACCTTTTTCCGAAATGCCCAATAGTTTATCGATTGCGGGCAAGGCGATGGCATACATGGCTTTGGGAAAAGTAAATGCTCAGATACTGCAGCAGTATCACAAGATCTTTTCAGATTTGACGCAAGGATTCGATGAGACAGAGCTTTCCAAGGAGATCATAAATACAGTTACCAATCAATTTATCACAGCCGCGAAACAATTTTCAAGGGAAAACAAATTTCCCGATACCGACATGCTGACCACCTTTCAGGAGTTTCTACAAGAACTGCTTCTTGAGCACTTATCGGCGCAGTGGAAGCGGCAACCGGAATTAACTTCCAATTTGTGCCTGGTGGGGGGATGCGCACTGAATATCAAATGGAACAATAGTATCAGGAATAGTCCGTTGATAAAACACGTATGGGTACCCCCCTTTCCTAACGATGCAGGCAATGCGCTGGGTGCGGCATGCTGTGAAATGCTTCGCAGCGAGGGAATTAGGTCATTGGAATGGGATGTATACAGCGGGCCCGGATTAAATGAGTCTGGCCTGACTGATGATGCAACAGAAGGTAGGAATGACTTTGTTTGCTGTGACTGCCGGATAGAAGAACTGGCCGAAATCCTTCATAAGTACAACGAGCCAGTGGTATTTCTCAACGGACGCGCGGAATTAGGGCCGCGTGCCTTAGGCAACAGAAGCATTCTTTCACCTGCACATTCATCAGGCATGAAAAAAAGGCTTAATGAAATTAAAGGTCGCGAGCAGTACCGTCCTGTCGCACCTATCTGCCTGGAAGAATATGCGCCCGAGGTTTTTTCTCCCGGCTCGCCCGATCCATTTATGCTTTTTGAACATTTTGTCAGGAAATCATGGAAAGAAAAAGTGCCCGCGATCTGTCATTTAGATGGTTCTGCAAGACTTCAAACGATCAACAATAATGAAAACCCTGTTATTTATCGTTTGTTAAGAAAATATTTTGAAAAAAGTGGCATACCATTGCTGTGCAATACAAGCGCCAACCTAAATGGCAGTGGATTTTTCCCGGACGTTCGCAGCGCAATGGAGTGGAATAAGGCGAATCTTATATGGAGCGACAACAAATTATATGTTAAAAGTACGTTCGTTCATTTTACTGACATCCTGCAATGAGTTCCACAGTTGCGCACGATATCTCCGCGTTTGGGTGGTATGATTGATTAATTTTAACTTTACATAGATTTAATCTATGACATTCATACAGCTGGAATATATCGTAGCCATCGACACCTATCGCCACTTTGCGACAGCCGCCGCCAATTGTTTTGTCACGCAGCCTACTTTGAGCATGCAGGTGCAGAAGCTGGAGGAAGAGCTGGGGGTCAAGATTTTCGACAGAAGCAAACAGCCGGTGCTTCCCACGGAGGCGGGACGGGAACTGATCGAGCAGGCCCGGAAGATCCTGGCCGAAAAGGATATTATCCAGGAGATCGTGCAGGCGAAGAAAGGGGTGCTGACGGGGGAATTGCGTATCGGCATCATCCCTACCCTGGCGCCTTACCTGCTGCCTTTATTTGTACAGGGCTTTACAGCAAAATACCCACTGATCAAGCTGGTTGTGAATGAAATGACTACCGAGACGCTGGTAGGCCGTCTCCGGGAAGGGCGCATCGATGTGGGCATTTTGGTCACCCCTCTCCAGGAGAATGGCATCCGCGAGCATGTGCTGTTCTATGAGGAGCTGCTGGTCTATGTCTCCCGGAAGAATGCGGCCTATAAAAAGACGTATATGCTGGCCCAGGACATCGACCCTAATAAGCTTTGGCTGCTGGAGGAGGGGCACTGCTTTCGCAGCCAGATCGTTCGTCTCTGCGAGCTGCGCAAAGCCAGTAAGGAAGGCAGCCATTTCGATTACGAGGCGGGCAGCCTGGAGACGCTGCGGCGGATGGTGGAACTTAATGACGGCATCACGATCCTTCCGGAACTGGCGGCTATGGACCTGACCAAAAAGCAGACGCAGCTCGTACGTCATTTCAAACGCCCTGCTCCCATGAGGGAGGTGAGCCTGGTGGTTCACCGGGATTTTGTAAAACAGCGGCTTGTACAGGCGTTAAAGGAAGAGATCATTCAATCCATCCCTGAAAAGGTGCGGCAGAATAAAAACCAGAACGTGGTGCCCATCTGACCGGAGCACCGGCAAGCGCGTGAAGGATGGGAAATTTCGCCGGAAGCTCGTAGCTTGCGGTCAGAACCAAATTGTATGGGAATCAAAAAGGTCTTGATCAAACTATTAGGGGAAAAAAGATACCTATCCTTGCTGGCAGGCACCTTTCAACGACTGTATCCCACGGGCAAACTGGGATTGATCTACCAGGATGTTTATTTCCTTAAGGATATTATCGAAAAGGGAGCTTTTTGTGTGGACATTGGCGCTCATCTCGGCTATTATACATTGGAAATGAGCCGGCTGGCCGGCCCTTCCGGCAAGATCATTGCGATCGAGCCCATACCCGGGTTCAATGAGGTGCTGGGGAACCTGCTGCGGAGCAAGAAAGCGGATAATGTCGAGCTGATGCAGGTGGCCCTGGGCGGAGAAGGGGACTATGTGGAAATGGGGATCCCCAGGGTGGGTAATAATAAGCAATTCGCGTATGCGAGGATCAAGCGGGCGGGGGAACCTTATGTGTATGCGGAGTCGGTGAAAGTGAGGAATGCCTCGGGCGATGCCTTGTTCAGTGAATTGCCAGGATTGGATTTTATCAAGTGTGATGTGGAGGGTTTGGAGATCCAGGTGTTTTCTTCCATGATGGAGACGTTGAGGAAACACCGGCCTATCCTGCTGGTGGAGCTGGTTGCTAAGGGGGAAAGGATCCGGTTCTTTGAAATGATACGTCCGATGGGGTATGAAGTTTTCTACCTGGAGAGTGGAAGATTACGGCCGTTGGATATATATGGGGATGTGTTCCCGGTGAGCCATAATCATTATTTTATCCCGGAGGGACGAAAAGGGATATGGATGAAATAAATTTTTTTTAAAGCTTGTCCAATTAGTTATATTTGGTTAGTTAGGTCCTGATTCATTAGCACTATGTGCCAGGCAGGGGTTTTGCAAGACGCTCGCCTGCATTCTTTGTATTTTCCATTATCTATAATCGACAGTTAGCATTTAATATATCAGAAAAAAATAATCTGAATAGGAGTAGCATGTGTGGGATCACAGGAATATTTGATAAATACAATAAATATGAGGTCACGGATGAGCTGCTCCTGAGGATGATGGAACGGTTGAATCACCGGGGGCCTGACGACTCCGGATACTATATTGATGGTGCAATTGGATTGGGATTCAAAAGGCTTGCCATAATAGACATGACCACGGGCAACCAGCCGATGTTCAACGAAGACAAGTCCCTCGTCCTGATCTGCAACGGCGAAGTATATAACTATGTAGATTTGAAACGGGAGCTGATGCAGCAGGGACATGTTTTCAGATCGGCATGCGATGTAGAAGTTATCTTACATTTATACGAAACCTATGGAGTAGATTGTCTTAACAGAATAAACGGGCAGTTTTCCTTCTCCATCTATGATAAGAATAAGAAAGCCCTCTTCATTGCCCGGGACCAGGTAGGCATCGCACCTTTATTCTATACTTTCCAAAATGATGTGTTTGTTTTCGCTTCGGAGATCAAAGCGCTGCTGGCGCATCCTGCAGTTACGCCCAGATTGAATCTGACAGGACTGGATCAAATTATTACATTTCCAGGCATGGTAAGCCCGACTACTATGTTTGATAAGATCAATAGCCTGCCGCCGGGACACTTTATCATGGTAGATGAAGGAGGGCTGGTCATGAAAGAATATTGGGACCTGGTATACCCTTTGGAAAGTGAAGCGGGGCCGGCATTGCCGGAAGATTATTATGTGGAAGAACTCGATCAGTTGCTGAACCGTTCCGTTAGCTACAGACTGAATGCTGACGTGCCTGTTGGATATTACCTCAGCGGGGGAGTGGATTCATCGTTGATAGCGGGGTTGGTCAACGGATTAACCGATCAGGTAAGTCAATCCTTCTCCATTGCCTTCAGTGATGTTGCGATCGATGAGAAAAAATACCGGAATGCTATCCTGCCATCCCTGCGGTCAACCCACCATGAATTGACCTTTGATCCCGGGGACATCGGGTCCAGACTGGCGGATGCCGTGTATTATTCCGAAGCTCCATTGAAAGAGTCGTATAATACCTGCAGCCTGGCCCTCTCTGCTGCTGTGAAAAAAAATAATATCAAGGTGGTGCTTTCCGGAGAAGGGGCGGATGAGCTGTTCGGAGGTTATGTCGGGTATAGATTGGATGCACGGAGACCCAATAGCCTGTACAGCCACAATGACTGCGACGAGATGCTGGAACGGGAGCTCCGATGTGATTTATGGGGGCACGACAGCTTCTTTTATGAAAAGAACTATTATGCGTTCAGCAGTATAAAAAGATCGTTGTATTCGGATGAGCTGAATGAGACTTTCCATTTGTTGGATAGTGTCAGGGAAGGGATTGTCGATAAGCGTAAAATCCGCGGTCGTAATATTTCACATATCAGATCCTATCTTGATTTCAAGTTCCGCGTCTCAGATCATTTATGCGCGGATCATGGAGACAGGATGAGCTATGCGAATTCTGTGGAGGCTAGATATCCATTCCTCGACATCGATCTTATCGAATTCATTAAAACGATACCGGTAAAGATCAAGTTCAGCAGCATCACCGAGAAATATATTTTAAAGAAATGTGCAAGGAAATATGTCCCGTCATCCATTATCGACAGGGAAAAATTCAGTTTTGTCGCTCCCGGCAGCCAGTTTCTCCTTGGCAGGAACCTAGAATGGGTGAATGACATGCTGTCGTATGACCGTATAAAGAGACAAGGGATCTTTAATCCGGACACGATCGAAAACCTGAAGAGAATATACAGCGGCAGGAATTTCAGTTTGAACCAGACTTTCGAGACCGACCTGTTGATGATCGTGCTGACCTTTGGTATCTTCCAGGACCTTTTTAAAGTTAAAAATTCATAAGAACCATCACAGACCAATATCCATTATGGGATTAAATATCATCGGTATCTCGGCTTTTTATCACGATTCGGCCTGCTGTATCCTCAGGGACGGCGTCCTGATCGCCGCTGCCCAGGAAGAAAGGTTTTCCAGGATCAAGGCAGATGCTTCCCTTCCTTGCCAGGCGTTCTTGTATTGCCTGAAGCAATCGGGGCTGGCCATTACGGATATAGATCTTATTGCGTATTATGAAGATCCGGAAAAAAAAGCATCCCGGCAGATATGGAGCCGCATCCCGGAGGTGTCCTCGTCTTTTCTGCTTCAGCTCGACCCGGGCAGGCCGGAAAGGGAGATCCGGGAGGTCCTCGGCTATGAGGGGCCCATCAGATTTGTGGAACATCATATGTCGCATGCCGCAAGCAGCTTTTTTTTCTCCGGATTCGACACCTCGGCTATCCTGACCGTGGATGGAGTGGGGGAATGGGCAACCACTACCTATGGCGCCGGCAATGGCAATGCCATTCACCTGTTTGAAGAAGTTCATTTTCCGCATTCTTTGGGATTACTTTATAGCACCATTACAAGCTTTCTTGGGTTCGGGGTCAATGACGGAGAATACAAGGTAATGGGGCTGGCTCCTTATGGGAAACCATTGTACGTAAAACAACTCATGGATCTCCTCCAGCCGGAAGCGGAAGGACAGTATAAGCTGAATATGGGTTATTTTGATTTTTTGTCCGGCGAAAGAATGTTCTCGGATGCGCTGCCGGGATTGCTGGGGCATCCTGCCAGGCGGCCGGACTCGATAATCGCCCCATTCCATAAAGATCTTTCCAAAAGCTTACAGGTAGTACTGGAAGAAATGCTGCTGGAAAAGGCGCGCTATCTTCATCGCAGGACGGGTGAAAAAAACCTGTGCATGGCCGGCGGTGTCGCGTTAAACTGCGTTGCCAACGGGCGTATCCTGAGGGACGGCCCTTTTGAAAAGCTTTTTGTACAGCCTGCTTCCAATGATGCAGGCGGCGCCATCGGCGCGGCAATGGCTATCCATGCCGTTGAGGGTAGGGCATTGCAGCAGAAAAAGCAACTTGACCATGTATACTTTGGTCCGGAATTTGCCGCCGACGAGATCGAGCAATTATTAAAGTCGACCTCCCTTCAATACCATAACTATAGAGGAAGCAGGGACCTGATGCTGAGCATGGTGGCAGGCAAGCTGGCGGAAGGGCTTGTCATCGGCTGGTTCCAGGGGAGGATGGAGTTCGGGCCCCGGTCGCTGGGAGCGCGATCGATCCTGGCCGATCCCAGAAACGCGACCATGCGTGACAGGATCAATGCGATGGTGAAAAAAAGAGAAGGTTTCCGGCCCTTCGCTCCCGCAGTGCTGGAAGACAAGGTTGCAGAGCATTTCCAATTAGATCATCCATCCCCCTTTATGCTGGAGACCTGCCAGGTGTCCTCGACCATCGATCTGCCGGCTATTACGCATGTGGACGGTTCGGCAAGGGTCCAGACCGTGAATGAACATACCAATCTTCCCTTCGCGTTATTGATCCGGGAATTTGAAAAGCTAACAGGGTGCCCTATCCTATTGAATACATCCTTTAATGTCAAAGGAGAACCCATCGTATGCTCTCCTGAAGACGCCCTTAAATGTTTTATAAAGACGGACATCGATTGCCTGGTCATGGACGAATTTGTCATAATAAGATCAGAAAACTCACTTCATGCGCTGAAGCTGATACTGGAAAATTATGACATCGAAAAAGAGAAAAGAGCAGGTATCAGGCACGACGTGTACACTTTTGTTTAATCACCTGGTAAAGCAGTACAGACCTTATACTTATGAACAGATCCTATTCACTGGCAGCAGAACTTGCCCGGGTAGTGACCGGCGGAGAAGCCAGCGCTGTAAAGCTGGATACGCTTGCATCCCTCATAAACGGGCCGTCCCCCGATGCCGCAGCGCCCGAACCCACGCCTGTCCTTAAGGATAATGAGCCGCCGGACCAATATGACCGGATAGGTATATGGTCCTTGAAACAGCAGGAAGGCATGGATCTCTACGTGCGGGATACCCGCTTTGCAGCGGACTGGAGGCTGTGGGCCAATCAGCATGTCATATTTCCAAAAAAAGGGAAAAGGGTGGTGTTATTAGGCGAGTCCGTCGCGCGCGGATATTTTTACGATCCCTTTTTTAATCCTGCCATCGAATTACGTTCGCGCTTGCAGGCAGTAGAAGGATTTACCGATTTCGAGGTCGTAGACCTGGCGAAAAGCGGCCTTACACTGGAAGAACTTTCGAGGTTAAGCGAATCCTGTTTAAGGCTCGACCCGGACCTGATCATTATTTTTGCAGGCAATAACTGGGCGTACAGCTTGTATGATTCACCTGTCTTTTCAGAATATGAAATTCAGTCTTTGACAAATGCCTTGCATTCCCTGGACCTTATGCAGGTGAAAGAAAAGCTGGACGATAAATTGGCCGAACTGGTCAAGAACTATATGGCCACCATGGCTTCGTTCTCTGCCAGGCATGGCATACCCGTTCTGTTCATCATCCCTGAATATAACCTGGATTCCTGGAAAAGCACTCCGCTGGAGAAGATCGTTGCCGGGCTGCCTGAAGACAATACGGACAAATGGATCGCGGCTGGGAAAAGGGCAAAAAGGTATTTACAGTCGGGCCGCCTGCCGGACGCACAGAAGGAGTCCGAACAGATGATAGCGCTGGACCCCACGAACCCTCTTGGATACGAGTACCTGGCCGAATGCCACCTCAGGAATGAAAAATACGAGGAAGCCCGTCACTTGCTGGAATCCGCCCGGGATACATCGATAGTAAAGCGGCTTACAAACCACACCCCCAGGTGCTTTTCCTCCTGCCGGCGCACCATTCTTGAACAGTCAAAACTGTATGGATTCCATGTGGTGGACCTTCCTGCCGTATTCAAAGATCATCTTGGAGGCAAGATCCCGGGACGGGACCTCTTCCTGGATTATTGCCATCTGAATCATGAAGGGATCAAACTGGCAATGGACGCCGCCTTCGATGTCTTGCTGCCATTGTTTGATGGAAAAAAAACAGATGTGAAGTCGTCATCCGCCCGTGAATTAAGCACGGACCTGGTCGCCCTGGCACATTTGTTGGCTGCTACCCTTAATTCCAGGTTTGGACAACCGCGCGAGATCCTGAACTACCATTGTATGCAGGCTGTGAAGATTTCCCGTATCTCCGCAAGGTTCATGACGCTCTTCTCTTCGCTGGCCTGCAGGAAAGCTTCCACTGCCCTTTGTAAAAGTTACGGGCAAATCCTGGCGGAAGGGCTCGCCGATCAATATAATAAAGGTACGGGCCTGCTGCATGCGGAGAATGCCAAGACACTGGACTATGAGCTCATCCATGCCATGATCGCTGCATTGCAAACCGTTGGGATCGACATTCATGGTCAGATCGAAGTGTTGCTGAACAGGGAGCACGGTGTAAAGAATGCACCGGTGAATTTATTGGAATCATTTTACCATATGTTCTCTATTCAGAAGGTGGCCGGCGCAAGCAGCTGTTATTACAAAGCGTATGACATAACATCGGAGTTCCTTTTCTTCATGGAAAGAAATGTCCCGGTGTATGCAGATATCACCTGGCGGATCCCTGCTACTGAAAATGGAGGGAAAGCAAGGCTATTGCTGAATGACGCGCCGATCGATGAAATGGACGTAGGTAACAAATGGCAAACGAAGAAAGTGTTATTCCCTTCCGCGGGGTTGATAAAGGGAGCGAACAGGCTTCTGATAAAATGGCCGGCAGGCTCGCGGGTGCCCCGGAAAAAAGCCGAAGATCGGAATGGTCTTTCCGCCGCCGGATCATTAGACAGGTCGATAGGCTCATTGTACCATACTTTCGGCGAGATCCATACATTAATGATCTCCGCCGTACAGGAATAACTATTTATAATCCATGGGAAAGAAGCACACTTACGTTCTTGGCACCGGCCTGCTGCATGATGGGTCCGCCTGTTTGCTGAAAGATGGGAGAATTTGCGTCGCCATCGAAAAAGAAAGAATCACCCGGATAAAGCATGACGGCTTCAATGACACGCTTGCCATTGAATATTGCCTGGATGCGGAAGGGATCACCCTGGGAGATATCGACCTGGTAGTGCAGAACGCTACGCAGCACATGTTTGAATATGGCAACCGGGAATTTTACGGGCCCCGGCTTTTCGTGGATGAAGGCTCCCCTCCCGTCGTCTCCATTTCACATCATCTCGCTCATGCATACAGCGCTATCGGCACCTGTCCCTTCGACGAATTCAATATCCTGGTGATAGACGGGAAGGGAAATTCCTATGACGACTGTATGGACCTGGACGGGGCCATTATTCCTGATAAAGAGCAGATGGAGCTTAATAAGCACCTGTATGTTGAACGGGACAGTTTTTATGGCTATTCCAATGCCGGCTTCCAAAACTTATATAAAGGGTTCTCCGTACTTGGATACGGAATGAAAGGCTTTCCCATGCATCCCTCCGTGAAGGATTCCATCGGGGGTATTTATTCCGCAGCAAGCAAATATTGTTTCAGGGATATCAACGACGTAGGGAAATTGATGGGATTGGCTCCCTATGGCCGTCGGGGTATATATAACGACAGGATCTTTTTATTGGAGGATGGGCGTGTCTTTATCAATTATGAAGCCTTAAAAAAGTTCGACAGGCCATCCCGGAGCCTGGAAAGTTTCAAGAACAACTTTCAATATTATGCTGATGTGGCATGGTGGGTCCAGCACGAGATAGAGAAAGCCATCATATATATCATTCAATGCAGGTGTGAACTGAATGGCGTCAGAAAGCTCTGTTACAGCGGAGGCGTCGCTTTAAATGCAGTGGCAAACGCCAGGATCCGGCACCTGACCCCCGTCACCGATCTCTATGTCACACCGGCTGCCGGAGACAATGGGGTTGCCATCGGATGCGCGTATTACGGCTGGCTGGAAGTGCTTAGAAAAGAGCGGATCGTCCACACCGGGAGCACCTGCTTTGGCAAAGTGTATCCTACGGCTATGCTGTATGGTGCATTGGACAGCTATGTCATCAACAATGAGCCGCGGGTTACCGCGGCATACATCGATCACTTTTTTCAGCTGGTGAACGACGTTCCTCTAAACGGGCTAGCGGGCCATGAGTTCGTCCTGCAGTTCAACATCCCGGATTATGGGGTTTACCAGATCGTGATGGAGAAAGACACGGTGAAGGGCTTTAAAGGTTTCGACCGCCGGCCGGACGGGACCTTCGAGATCAGCGGCGACGACTTTTTCCGCAGCATCATTGCTCCCGAATATTTAAGCGATATCATAAAGCTGGAAAGGATCAGGTCTTCCAATTATTCTCTTGCCTCCCTTTTTACGAGCGCCTTCAATTTCTCCGGGATGGCCAGGTTGCTGCTGGATAAAAAGCTGCATGGAAAAAACGATCAAACAGTAAAGTGCGTCTATCTCAATGAATACATTGAAAGGTCTGCCAGGCTGCTGGCGGATGGGAAAGTCCTGGCATGGTACCAGGGGCGCTCAGAGTTCGGCCCGCGGGCGCTGGGCAGCCGCAGCATACTTGCTGATCCAAGGAACCCCGGAATAAAAGACTTCATTAACCTGCAGATCAAGCTGCGGGAGGACTTCAGGCCTTTCGCCCCTTCCGTTCTAAAGGAGGACGTAACGATCTATTTCGAGGAAGACCAGGATAGCCCCTATATGATCCTTGTAAACAGGATGAAGGATGAATGGAAAGAGAAACTGAAGGCAATTACACATGTCGATGGCACTTCCCGTGTCCAGACGGTCCATTCCGGGCTGTCCCCCGACTATTACAAGCTGATCTCGGAATTCAAGAAGATCACGGGTATATCCCTGTTGTTAAATACCTCGCTTAACCGCCGTGGGATGCCTATTGTGGAGACACCGATGGATGCGCTGGATTTCTTCTATACCTCCAGGATCGACTATTTAATAATGGACCGCTTCATTATTAAGAAATAATAAACATGCGTGATTTTATGTATTTTTTTTGTTTTTTTTATGATGAGATTTAGTTATCTTGACAAGTATTCATTATAGTCCACTTGCAAGTAGTTTATTTGATCAATTCGATACCCTCTCCAAAATTCAAGCAAAGCGTAATTATTTGAGACTGTAAAATTATTGACCAGGCGTTCCTGACCCCCAGGAATGTCAGAGGAAACGTCTGTCCAATAGTTTAGTGCCTTTTAAGACCGAGACCATCCTTGAAATAAATATTTTGACTGTCGCTATGGATCTATCCTCTTTCCTGAAAAGATTGAACGATCTGAATCTCTCGTTGGAAGTAAGAGAAGAAGCTATCGTTGTAAAAGGGAACAAGAAAAAGCTGTCTCCACAAGAACTCGAATCGATCAGGAGCAACCAGGATCTGATCGACTATATCCGGTCCCACCGGGAAGAGCTTGTCGCTTATCTGAATAGTGGACTATTCAAATCAAAAAAGCGCTCAGAGAATATATCATCCATTCATCCGCTGAGCGGATTACAACAAGGTATATTATTTCATGCCATTTACGATGGGCATTCCAGCGCCTACTCGGTACTGTTCAGCTGTGTGCTGGGAGAGATGGACGTGGATCTGTTCCGCCGGAGCTGGGAGCTGCTGTTGATACGGCACAGCATTTTGCGGAGCGGTTTCCATTATGCGGAACTGAGCATTCCGGTGCAATGCGTGTACCGGAATGTGGAACTGCCGTTTGAGGTGGTGGATTACCGTGAGCTTGGGGAGGAGGATCAACGGCCGGCAGTGGAATCATTTATTAAAGAGGAACATGGACGGGGGTTTGATTTTGACCGGCCGCCGTTGATGCGCGTGACGGTGATCCTGCTGGGCGGAGGTCGTCATCAGCTGGTGTGGTCGATCCATCATATTTTGGTGGATGGATGGTCGATGCCGGTGCTGATGGAAGAGGTGATGGATAATTATGAACGTTTGTGTGAGGGCCGGGAGGCGGGAGGGGGAGCAGAAGACAATTATGGAGATTATATCCGGTTTATACGAGGGCGGGATGAACGGGAGGAGCGGAAGTTCTGGGAAGGTTATTTGCAGGGGCTGGAACGGGGGACCTTATTGCCCTGGGTGGAGGAGCGTGGGGACAGGAACAAGGGGATGGGGGAATACCGTCACCGGGAGCT
>NZ_JAUOTO010000011.1 GCF_030546645.1 Flavitalea plasmicola | reverse complement strand
GAGCCGACGTGAGCTGTTCCAGCAGATAAATATATTGCTCTGCCATCCTGCCGATGGTATCGCCATGGAACAGGCTCGTCGCATAGCTGAACTGACCTGTGATCTCCTGCTGACTATCGTTCACAACTATCGACAGATCGAACTTCTCCGGACAGTAAGCAGTTGATCCTTTAAAAGGTCTAAAATATTTCTCCCGTTCGCTGCGCGCGCTCTTATCTCCTTCAAAACTTTGCGCCACGAAAGTTACCTGAAAAATGGGGTGGCGGGAGCTATCCCGGTCGATCTCCAGTTCTTCCACCAGCTTCTCAAAAGGGATATCCTGATGCAATTGCGCAGCGATCTGCTCCTGATGCACCTGATGGATCAGCTCTTCAAAACTTTGCTCGTTGTTCAGTAGCGTGCGGTTCACCTGCATGTTCACAAAGAATCCGATCAATCCGGCTGTCTGCCGGTGATGCCGGTTAGCGGTCGGACTGCCGATCACAATATCCTGCTGGCCCGTATACTTACTCAGCAGAATGTTCACACTGCTCAATATTATAGTATGCAGAGTAGTTCCATAGTGGTTCATTAACGATCTTAGTCGCTGACTAAGATCGTTGTTGAGGATAAAAGGCTGATAATTTCCACTGTAACTTTTCTGCCCAGGCCTGGAATAATCCGTAGGCAGCTCCAGGGTTTGATAACCCGACAACTTGCTTTTCCAATAATTCAGTTGGTTCTCCATCACCCCCCCGGACAGATAGGATCTTTGCCACTGCGCATAGTCATTATATTGGATTTCTGGTTTTGGAAGACTGAACGTGAGATCACTTGTGATATACGCCTGATAATATGCCCATAACTCCTTCTGGAATATTTCCATCGACCAGCCATCGCTGGCTATATGATGAAGATTAAACAATACAATCACTTTTTCGGGCGGATCAACTGCAGCATGGCTCTCTGAAAAAATTTTATAAAATATTACCCTGATAGGATATTCTCTGCTTAGATCAAAGGGGCAACTGATCTCTTTATTGACAAGGGACTCTATATCGTCTTTATCAGTTAATCGTATTTCCTTGGGTCGCAGGGGTTCTTCGTGCACCATCTGCATCGACTGCTGTTGTCCACCATGTTCAATGGTGCTTCGCAATATTTCGTGTCTCAATACGACATGCTGAATAGCATATTTTACTGCTTCTATGCCTATGTCTGTATCAAGTTCAAACACCGCCGGCATATGGTAGCCAGTCGTTCTACCTTCATACTGCTCGATAAACCACAATCGCTCTTGCGCAAAAGAAAGCAGTGAGAGATTATCGTGTAATTCCGGGATATGGATCTGTGGCTGATTTTTACAGTTAGCCAACAATTGGACTATGGTCTTATATCTAAAAACATCTGCAACCATTATCTCACACTTAAATATCTTATTCATCCGGTGCGATACCTGGATTGCGAGGATGGAAGTACCCCCTATTCTAAAAAAATCATCCGTGACGCTCACTCTTTCCAGCCCAAGTAGTTCTTCCCAAATTTTGCAGACTGCTTTTTCACTATCCGTAACCGGCGCTACATATTCATCTGCGTTGCCCGGCTCCGCATTCGATAACGCCCGTCTGTCCAGCTTCCCGTTGACTGTCAGCGGGAAAGACTCCAGCCCCACCAGCGCAGCCGGCACCATGTACTCCGGCAGCTCCGCAGATATTTCCGCCGACAGTGCTTCGGCGGTCACTTTCCCGTCTGCTACATAATACCCCACCAGGTATTTTGTACTACCCGAAGGCGTCGCCCGCTCTTTGATCACCACACAGCTCTGTCGGACCCCTGCCACCCGGTTCATTGCCGCTTCGATCTCCCCAAGCTCGATCCGGTACCCACGCAGCTTCACCTGTTCGTCGTTGCGGCCCAGGTAAGCCAGTTCACCCCCCGGCAGCCATCGCACCAGATCGCCCGTTCTATATAATCTTGTATGCCCCTGTGCGGTATCTTTTTCCGTCGCAAACGGATTTTGAATAAACCGCTCGCTCGTCAAGAGGGCATTATTCAGGTACCCGCGGGCAAGTCCCGCTCCCCCGATGTACAATTCTCCCGTTACACCGATCGGTACAGGTTGCAGTTGCTTGTCCAATACATATACCTGTCTGTTATTGATCGGTTTACCTATCGGCACGCTGGAAGCCGTTACAGAAGTTTCCAGCCGATACGTACAGGTGAAGGTGGTGCTTTCCGTAGGACCATATCCGTTTAAAAAATGATGCGGCCTGCAATTACTCTCTATTAACTTATTGACCGTGGCTTTGTCCAGCGCCTCGCCACCTATAATCATGTAGTGTAAACTGCTGAAGATATTTGTATCCAGATGCAATAAACTATCAAACAGCGATTTCGTCAGCCATAGAATGGATACCTCGTTGACCGTTAAAAATTCCCTAAAGATATCGATGTCCGAAATCGTTTCGTGCAGATTCCCCGGTATGACCAATGAACTTCCATTCAGCAAAGGAGTCCACAGTTCAAATGTGGCAGCATCAAATACAGGAGAAGATAAAAAGGCAAAAACATCGTTCTCTGTTACCTCCACATAATCGTTATACACTAAACTTGCAACGGCCCGATGCTCCACCATTACTCCCTTCGGATGGCCGCTGGTGCCGGAAGTATACAGCACATAGGCGAGGTTGCAGCTGCTATCCCGTGATAAATTGGAAAGAGCTTCACCCTGGTACAACGCCTCATCCAGGTCGATGTATAATAATTTCTCTTCCGATGGCAATAAATTGACTTTTTTCTGCAAATCCCGCTGCGTCAAAACCAGGGCCGCTGCCGTGTCGTCCAGCATGTACCCGATCCGTTGCGCCGGATACGAAGGATCTATAGGCACATACGCCCCTCCCGCCTTGAGCACTGCCAGGATTCCTATTACCAGTTCCAGGCTCCGCTCCACACACAACGCGATCAACGTGTCGGCCTTCAGTTCTTGCATTGTTATTTCACGGTACCGCTTTCGGATGTGTCGGGCTAATTGATTAGCTTTTTCGTTAAGACCTCCATAGGTCAGTTGTCGGCCTTCAAATACCAGCGCCACCGCCCCCGGCGTTCGCATTACCTGCTCTTCAAACAATTCGGGGAGCGTTTCATTCCGCCTGTATGCTTTTTCTGTCCGATTCCACTCGTAGACGATCTGGTTATATTCCGTCGTATGAAGCAGACTCATTGCGCCGTAAGGCATTTGTGGAAAAACCATGAGCTGTTCCAACAAATAAACATAATGCTTCACCATGCTGTCGATGGTGTTCTTGTGAAACAGACTAGTGGCGTAGTTGAATTGGCCTGTCAGTTCTTCACCTGCATCATTTATGATTATAGATAAATCGAACTTCGCAATTTCATTAAAGGAAACTTCTTCACAAGACGTGAAATATTCATGTCGTTTAACATCAGCCACAGATTGACTTTCAAAACGCTGCAGTGAGAACAGCACCTGAAAAACAGGATGCCTGGACGGATCGCGCTCTACTCCCAGTTCTTCCACTAATCTCTCAAACGGAAGCTCCTGATACAACTGGGCATCGATCTGATCCTGGTACACCTGACGAATCAGCTCTTCATAGCTCTGTGTATCGTGCAATAAAGTTCTATTAATATGAGTGTTGGCAAAAAAACCGATCAGTCCTTCGGTTTGCCAATGATGCCGGTTGGCAATCGGACCGCCGGTTACAATATCCTGCTGACCGGTATATTTACTCAACAGGATATTTACGCTGCTAAGTAGTACACTGTGCAGCGTAACCCGATATTGCCGCGCCAGGAAACGCAGGCGTTCACTCATGCTTTTATTTAATGTAAATGTCACATTTCTGCCGGTGTAATCCATTTGATTCGGCCTCGCATAATCAGTAGGTAATTCCAGGATCGAATAGCCAGATAGCTTGTCCTTCCAATAATCCAATTGCTTTTGCAGCACCTCCCCGGTAAGATAAGACCGCTGCCATAACGCATAGTCCCTGTATTGGATTTCCGGCATAGGCAAATCGAATTCCGCATCATTGTTAGCATATGCTTCGTAATATCCAAACAATTCTTTAAGAAATATTTCACCAGACCATCCATCGAAAGCAATATGATGAACATTGACCAGCAATAGTCTTTTGCTTATTTGAAAAGCTGATGCCGGGCTATCAGATTGGATCTGGTACAGCACTACCCTGATTGGATATTTAGCGCTCAGATCAAAAGGGCAATTGATATCATTTCTTATAATAGATATATAATCATCCTTGTCTGTCAGGTATATTTCCTCAATAGTTAAAGGACCATAAAGCAACTCTTGTGTTGTTTCATGATCGCCCTGCAATATTCTACTTCTTAATATATGATGCCTGGATCCAATCTGCTGCAGCGCATATTTTACCCCAGCCAAATCCGTTTCACGGGAAAGTTCATACACAACGGGTGAGTGATAAGCATTGGTTCCTCTTTCGTACTGCTCGATAAACCATAAACGCTCCTGCGCCGAGGTCAGCCGATAACTGGTTATGCCACTATTTCTGAAAATTATTGTACTTATAAATTTCTCTTTTGAGAAAATACAGTTCTCGTTAAGAATAGAGACTATCTCCGTCTTATTATTCAAAATAAAAACCCTTACTTCCTCATGTTGAAGCGTTGAAGAGGCAAAAAGTTTAATACTGCCGTTTTGAAGCCAAATAGCTCCGGCATTGATCCTTATCTCGTTTAAGAAAGCCTGGATATTTTTCAACTTGACCCTACGCTTTAAATGTTTACACTACTATTTAAATTCCAAATTCCCATTCAACGCCAGCATCCGCCACTTGAGGCACCGCAATGATCTTTGTTAGCGTTTTAATATTTTTTAATTTGAAAATATCAGCAACCATTACATTACACCCCAAATCTCTGCTCATTTTATTTGAGACCTTCGTTGCAAGGATCGAGTTTCCCCCTATTTCAAAAAAATCGTCCGTCACACCTACCTTTTCCAAATTCAACATCTCCTGCCATATATTACATATTATCATTTCTGTTTCACTGGTCGGAGCCGCATAAACTTCTTTTACAATTGCAGCATCCGGTAGATTCTTATAATCCACTTTTCCGTTGGCAGTTAACGGCAGTTCATCTAATATTACGTATTGACTCGGTAACATATATTCCGGCAAATCCTGTCCGATAAACTGATTCAGGTACACTCGCAGGGAGGTCTGAGGCAACAAAATTTCAGGCAAAGATTTATGCCAACCCGAGATTTCTCCAATGGCAATACTATAGACTACACCCTCATACGGAATGAAGCCTAAAACACAGCTGCCAACATTTATTTCACAAAGTCGTTCGGTGAGGCTCTGCGCCTGGTACCCTGCTTTAAGAAGATCCGATGGATCATTTGAACCGTAAAAGACTATCAACCCCTGAGTATGCGTTAGGAGTTGATTAACTTCCGAGGCTTGGCCAAACACATTTTGAACCGAAATACTGTACTCATGACCCTCCGCATCCCGAAACTTCTGACGATCTCTGCATAGGTAATCAATCGATGGCCGTGCATTTTTTTCCTCGCTTATTAAGCATTTCGGCAGCTTCTCTTTTCCGTCAGCGTTTAGGTCAATTGAGATTTCGACCAGGTCGTGATACCTGCCTTTTTCATGGTCCATTATTTTAATTTCACCGTTAAGCCCGGCTTCGTGCATCTGCTGCTCGATCAGCTTAACGACATGGCCGGTCTCGATCCAAGCCAATTTCGTACACATATCACCATAAATAGGTTCAGACGCCGGTTTATATAATCTGAATCTGAGCACTATACGACTTTTTCCAATGCGATGTTCCTGAAGATCCATTGCAATATCTGCATTGAAACCACCTTCTTCAGCAGCTAAATAATGAGAAACAGGTTCATAATAGTAACAGCCTTTTTTTAGCCTCCCATTATCCATATCTTCGTCTAAACATACATAGCATTGTATGGCGTTTGTACTTCCGGCGGATGGATAAAGATATTTGGGTAACAACCTGTTTTCCAACTTGATTGCGCTGATGACACTCAATATCTTTTTAAGTACATCAATCTCATAGCGCTCACAATTATTGATTTCGCCGAAAGTCTCCCGCTCTTGTAAGAAACTACCAGAAAGCATCACATCTGAAGAAATGAGCCTTTCTATATCTTCTTTCACTAATCTCAGCTTACCGGGCAGGAACTGCCGGTAACTCTTTCTTAATCTGTATTTGTTTTCATCCAGACTTAACGGACCAAGTTTATACGAAGGCGATAAGTCTTTCCTTACTCCTATCTGTTCGAGGATAAATCCTTCTTTGGTTATTTTATCTTTCTTCTCGTCACCCCTTTCAAGAATCACATAAGCTGTTAATTGACCATTTCGAACTGTGATCAGCGCATTTTCAACGCCAGGTATTTTTATTAATTTGGAAGATATTTCAGTTAGCTCTACCCGATAGCCATTCAATTTAACCTGACTGTCTGTTCTGCCTTCAAATAGCATATAACCTCGCTCGTCCCATTTCCCCAGATCACCTGTCTTGTATAATCTTCCCAGACGCTTATGCCTGATAAACCTGGCATTAGTTTTATCGACGTCATTCCAGTAACCTAGTGCCACCCCGTCTCCGCCAATATGGACTTGCCCGGTTACACCGATAGGGCAGTGTTCCAGATATTCGTTTAACACATACATCTTTTGATTTGGCATTGCATACCCGTAAGGAATAGAATCCCATCCGGGATCAATCGATTTTATTTCGTACCATATAGACCAGATGCTTCCTTCTGTAGCCCCACCCAGGCTCATAATGACGACATCGGGAACGAATCTTCTTATTTGACCGGGAAGACGAAGAGGTATCCAATCACCACTTAACATCACTACTCTTATAGGTTTTAAATCCCCGGGATCAATAGCACAATCAACCAGTAATTGCATCAATTGAGGCACCGTATTCCATATTGTAATACCGTGTTGACTGATGAGTTCAAGCCAATGGTCTGGCTGCCTGCTTTTTTTCTGATCAGGAAATACGATAGTTCCCCCTGCCGCCAGGACGCCGAATATGTCATAGACTGACAAATCGAAGCTCAATTCTGATAAGGCCAGCACTTTATCGTTACCGTTCACATGAAATCTGTGGTTAACTGCAAGGATGGTATTAACCGCCGACCTGTGTGCTATTGTTACACCTTTAGGCTTACCTGTGCTGCCGGAAGTGAAAATAACATAAGCAACATCCTCCGGCTTTGGAACCGTTATTTCAGATTCGGAAGCCTCCAGGCGGTGATTAATAATATCCTCAATAACCAGCCATTCATAGTGTCGTTCAATTTCACTGTTTTTCACGCGACAATTGAATTCAGATTGCGATATCAATACTGTTTTGACCAGCCCTTCTTCCAGCACTTCATTTATTCTTCCAAGGGGCCATTCTATATTCAGTGGCAAGTATGCGGCACCCGAATGCATGATACCTAAACAAGAAACCACCTGCAGGAATCCTTTCTCACTTAACATGCCAATCAAATAGCCAGGTTTCGATAAGGCGCGGAAATTCAGATAACATGCTATCTTATACTCATAAGCACCTATCTCCTGATAGGTGTAGGTGCCGGTAGCATCGATTACTGCAGGACCATCAGTACCTTGTTTGATACTAGCTAAGCAAATACTGATCAGTGTATCTGACACTTGTTCTTGGTATTGACTGTTAGCGGCAGTAATCAGGGAATGATCACGTGGTCGCAATCCATTTTCGGGTAATCCATTGTTCCAGTCCGTTTGTGATACATACTCGATCAACTGGCAGTAGTCGGAATTCAATTTTTCTATGAACTCTCTGTCGAATAGTTGTTCTACGTACATCCACCGGCTGTGCAACTGATTGCCAGATTCAAGGGCCTGCAAATCGATCCATGCTTGTGAAGTTTGCGCCTGCCACGCTCTTGATTCTTTGTCCTCATATTTTGTCAGAAAGTACTGACCTGCATTCTTAGGCTGTTTTTCGGTGTTACCAATTCGGCTTGTGAATACAATTGGCGATACGGCCTGGCGGTGGTTTAGTTTGCGCAAATTTCGCAGTTCGCGTTGCACCTGCACTCCGTTAAATAATCCATGGCTTAAATCGTTCCAAAGATCTTGATGAGATAGTGATAAATTTTCTTTGATTGATCCTCTCAAACCCTTGTAACCAAATAAACTTGTAGAAGTAAAATCGCCGAATATGCTATTCACATCCGGGTGTACGCTATACCTGTTGAAAGTCGTAAGTGTGATCAGAAACTCATTACTTCCAGCGTATCTGGACAAAACATACCCGAACAATGAAACCAGTGCGGAAGAAATTGAAATATCATGCTGAATTGCTTTGGCTTTAAACTTCGTCCAGACCAGCTCTTCAATCACCCTGGCAGAAAAATCAAATCTGGGCGTGGAAATGGTTTCGGGATCCACTTTTAAAGACAGCTGAGGTCGCAGAGGGAGGCTGTCCAATTTATGATGCCAGTATTTTTTATCGTTAGCATACCATTGGGTAAACCTCAGAAATTCTACATAGTCTTGGTAATCTTTAAAATGAATCTTGGGGGGAGTTGGAGTGAAAAGATCATCTTCATATAATTTGGTAATTTCTGCAAAGAAGTTTTGCCTGCTTTCCACATCCAGTAAAATCAGATCGATACTCACATGTAAAATATCGCAGTCGGCAAAGCGGGATAATTGAAATGTATACAGTGGAAATTTGCCGGCATCATAAACATAATGAGATAATGACGCTCTGGTTGATATTAACAAATCATCGCTGTAGTCGCAATTATATTTATTGACTTCAATATTATACCTCGGCGTTTCCGCTACATGTAAATAACGTTGGGTTAACGATTCAATATCAAATACCGTTCTAAGTTCGGGATAATTTCGGACCAGCGAATTGATCACGTTTTCTAGCCTGGGAATATCTATAGCAGCTAAAAATTTAAATTCATGGTATATATGATTCGAAATACCACCTATCTCAAAAGTATTCAGACGTCCTAGTAAATAAGCTTTCTGAATGTCCGTCATGGCAAAAGGCTCATACATTTTCAAAGGATTCTTAATTATCGGAAGATTCGACAAGTCTCCTTCATTCAATGCGTGATAAAAATCGCTTGGCGTATAACTGCAGCCTTCCTGTTCCAGTTTTGCCATACAGTGCCCGATGATGGCCGTCAACTGCGTTTTAAAACCTTGGCTCAACTGAGCCGTAACCGCCTTGCCTAGCTGCGTCACAATGCTGAACGAAAGTTCCCCGCCACGCACCGCCCCGTTCATCTCTATGAGGTTAGCAGGGTCGTTAGCCCGACCTATACTCACCCCGCTGCTTTCGGCGCATAGCTGCCATTCGCCGGAACTTCCCCCATCCAGCTGACCCAGGTAATTAAAAATGATTGGCGGAAGGTCGTCATAACCGTATGGTGTACTTGCTTCTACCGCAAACACCCCGAAGCCTATTCCTTTATTCGGAATGCTTCGAAGCCTTTCCTTGACCCACCGGATGCTCTCCGGCAGGGTAGCCTGCAGTTCCAGCTTCATCGGAAACAGACTCGTGAACCACCCCACCGTGCGGCTGTGGTCAATCGAGGCATCGATCTCCTCCCGTCCGTGGCCTTCCAGGGTGATCACCTGGTGACTGCTGCCCGTGAGCGATTGTAGGGCATAGGCCAGTGCCGTTAATAGTAGTTCATGGGGCTGCGTATGATAAGCCGCCGGTGCCTGGTGTATTAATAGCTCTGTTTGCGCTTTCGTCCAGCCCACTTCAGCACACGCCGTCCCCGGAGCCCCCAGCAACGATCCGTATGCCGGCTGGCCTTCCAGCTGCTTTTGCCAGTAGTGCGCCTCTGTCCGATGCCGCTCCCTGTACGCCTGCACTGTCGCCACCCATTGACGGTAGCTGCTGCCCTTGAGCCCCAACGCCTTGCCCTCATATAGCCTGCGCAGGTCCTCGGCGAGGATGCGCCAGCTGACCACATCGCAGATCAGGTGGTGCAGTGACATAAAGAGCCGCGCACTTCCGTCCTCATACCCGTACAGGTAACCGACCTGGAATAAAGGACCCGCCCACAGATCAAAGCCGCTCTGCCACGCAGTTAACTGCGCCTCCACAGCTTCGTCTTTCATCCCACGGATATCCATCCTCCGCACAGCAGGCACGGACATCGAGGCCTGATACTGCTGCGTCCATTGCGCCCCCCGCACGTACCGCAGCCGCAGTGCATCGTGATAGCCGACCAGATCCTCCACCATTTCCTCCAGTTTATCCAGCTCCAACGACGGTACCCGGAGCAGAAAACTCTGGTTCCAGTGGTGCGCCGCCAACAGCCTGCCACTCTCCATCCTGCTCCGGAACCACTCCTGAACCGGCAACAAACCAAAGCTGCCGGTTAAATTTCCCTGCTCCGATTGGAGCAAGGGGTCACTCCCGGCTTTCGACAAATACTGCGTCAGCCGCTCTATCGTCTTATAGGAAAAAATATCTTTTACCTGGCACGACCAACCCGCCTGCCGCAACCGGCCCGCCAATTGAATCCCCAGGATCGAATCACCCCCGAGCTTAAAAAAATCTTCCGTGATCCCTACTCTCTCTACTCCCAGCAGCTCCGCCCAGATATGGCTTATACGTATTTCTGTTTCAGTTCCAGGGGCCACATATTCCTCCGCACTACGCAGCTCCGCATCCGGCAGCGCCCGCCTGTCCAGCTTCCCGTTGGCTGTCAGCGGGAAAGACTCCAGCCCCACCAGCGCAGCCGGCACCATGTACTCCGGCAGCTCCGCCGATAATTCCGCCGACAGTGCTTCGGCAGTCACTTTCCTGTCTGCTACATAGTACCCTACCAGGTATTTTGTACTACCCGAAGGAGTCGCCCGCTCTTTGATCACCACACAGCTCTGCCGGACCCCTGCCACCCGGTTCATTGCTGCTTCGATCTCCCCCGGCTCGATCCGGTACCCCCGCAGCTTCACCTGTTCGTCGTTGCGGCCCAGATAAGCCAGTTCGCCCCCCGGTAGCCATCGCACCAGATCGCCCGTTCTATATAATCTTGTATGCCCCTGCGCAGTATCTTTTTCCGTCGCAAACGGATTTTGAATAAATCGCTCGCTCGTTAAGAGGGCATTATTCAGGTACCCGCGGGCAAGTCCCGCTCCCCCGATGTACAATTCTCCCGTTACACCGATCGGTACAGGTTGCAGGTTGTTGTCCAGCACGAACGCCTGCGTATTCTGGATCGGCCGCCCGATGCATACTTTCCCATCCGGACGGGTCTCGAAAAAAGTGACATCGATCGACGCTTCCGTCGGACCATAGAGATTGTGCAGCTTCAAATCTTCATTCCCCGCCCGGGCGTACGCCTGACAGACTACCTGGCCGCTCAGCGCCTCTCCACTGCAGAACAGCCGCCGAAGGGTCGCAGAAAAACGATACCCATGGTCTTTCAGGTACTGCGTATACCCTTCCAGCATGCTGGGAACAAAATGAACCGTAGTAACCTCATGCTTTTCCATGAGCCGGTGTAAATACCCACTATCCTTGTGCCCTTCCGGTTGGGCCAGCACGATCTTGCCTCCATACCAGTTCGCCCACAGCAGTTCCCATACCGATACATCAAATACATAGGGCGTTTTTTGTAACACCACATCCTTATCACTTAAGGGATACATTGACTGCATCCATTCCAGCCGGTTCACGATGCCCGAATGAGTAAGCATAACACCTTTCGGATTGCCCGTCGTACCCGAGGTATACAGCACATATGCCAGGTTTTGGGCATTGCTATACCGTGGAAGGTTGGAGGCATCGGCATCCTGGTCGTTCGCTTTGGTTATGCCAGGCCAATAGTAATCCGAAAAAGCGGGTTGTTGATACACCGCTTCATTCAAATCGATGTAAACCGCCTTCTCCTGTGGGAGTAGTCTTTTCTTTTCCTGCAAATGTCGCTGGGTCATCACCAGCGCCGCGCCGGTATCGTCCAGTATATACCCGATCCGTTGCGCCGGATAGGACGGATCGATCGGCACGTACGCTCCGCCTGCCTTGAGCACCGCCAGGATCCCTACCACCATTTCCAGGCTCCGCTCCACACACAATGCGATTAAGGTATCGGCTTGCAGCTCCTGCTTTGTTCGGTGCCGGTACTGCTTTCGGATATAGCAGGCTAACTGGTTGCATTTTTCGTTCAGGTCTTTATATGTCAGTTGCTGGTCTTCGAATATCAGCGCTACGGCCTCCGGAGTCTTTACCACCTGCTCTTCAAACAATGTATGGAGTGTTTTATCCCGCGCGTATACCTTTTCAGTCCGGTTCCACTCGTAGACGAGCTGGTGATATTCTGCGGGACCCACAACGGAATAACTTCTAATTAAAATTTTACGCCCAACAACCAGTTCAGAAATGGCCCTTTGGAATGAGTCGATCAATTGTTGGATCAAATAAGTATCGAAGAGGGACTTCCTGAACTCCAGCATGAACTTAATCTCGGAAGAACGATCGTCGTAGAATAATCCAATTTCATGGAGACTGTTTTTACTCCATGAAATATCAACAGGCAAAGATTTTAATCCATGCAATTCAAAAGGGATAGCATTTAGATAAGTTTGGGAAAAACCAATATTGAAAACATTCCCTTGTTTACATTGATTGTATTTTCTTTGGTCCTGGATGATATCTAAAAAAGAATAACCTTGATAACGCTTAGCCCGCTTACGCTGCTGCTCCAGCGATTCAACGAGCTCATCGATTGTATCAACGGTGCTCAGATCAAATTTCATAGGGATGTTGTTGACAAAACATCCAGCTATTTCTTTAAAATCTGCAGCGCGGGTATTGACCGTGTAACTAAACAAAAACCTTTCCTGACAAATGAATCTTGATAAAACCAAACCATACAGTGCCGATAAAACGATGAAGACAGTGGTCTCCTTTTGCATCGCATACAGGCGCAGGGCAGATGTTTGCAGTGCACTTATCTGAAAGTAATTGAATTCCCCCGTTTTATCTGACAATATATCATCCAGGCTATGCCCATCAGGATTTGTTCGATAAGGCAGGTTTCCGGCTAAGGGAATATCCGCAATAAGCTCAAGCCAAAACTGCCGCGCATCTTTTTTATATTCCGCGTTCAATACCTTTCTTTCGGCCTCAACAGCCTGGGTAAAAGTCCTATGACATTCGGCCACAATTCCTTCCCCGGTTGACAATCTGTTATAAGCAGACTGCACCTGAAGAAAGAACTGCAATGCCCAATTAGCATCGCAAATAATATGATGAGCAACAAAAAAGAAATAGAATTCCGGATTGTTTTCATCTTCATTTCTCACCAGATGGATTCGCAACAAAGGTCCTTTTGTCAAATCAAAAGGTTCATACTGCAGTTGCCGGATCTGCGCCTGAACTGACATATCCTTCCGAAGAGTTGACCCATAAAAAAAGTCATCAATCGAGAATTCACCATAATAGCAACTTTCACCATCCTCGGAGTATTGGGCATGAACAACCTCATTTCGATTTACAAATAATTCGCAGGCGCGTTTTAAGAGTTTCTCATCGATATTTCCTGTCAGTTTATTTATGATGGAGATGTTATAAACGATTGCATCCGGCGCCAGAACCCACTCCAGGAAAAACATTTTCTGATATTCGGATATCGGTAGTCTTTTCTGTTTTTTCATGTTAGACTTACAATTCGTTTATGAGTTTTACATTTAATTAATTGGCCAATGCGGTTGTTTTCAGATTACTCTCTTTTTCTTCTTTGTTGAAAGTGACACGGTACTCCAACTGCGAAAGTTTTTTTTCGCTGTTCTCCCGGCAGCTGAAATTGTCATATTTGTCCAATTCGCCAAAAACGCGATCCAGCTTTGACGGATCGGCAGGAGTAAAGAAAAAGATAGCAGCGCTTCTCCTCGTCAGCAAATTTTCATACGGCAATTCCCAATTCTCAAGAATACCGTTCTGCTTGAGCACCTCAAAATGCTCTTTTACCTGGATGATCTCAGGGACATACATAACCTTTAAGTTTAATAATGAAGAAATGATTAGCAAAAAAAGAATTGACCCCACGCCATAAAAAGGATGTAGCTACGCTAAAGAAAGTTACAAAGAGGATGCTGTAACTTAACTACTAAAATGAAGAAGCGGATAAACAAATCCACTTACAAAACGCTGGAATCAGGCTAATTTATGTAGAAAATAAATAAGATCAAAAAAAATATCTCCGGCATTCTCCGTAATTTAAATGCTAAGGACACCTTATCATTTAAGATGAAAATTTCAGAAAGACAGCGACCTGTTCTACCATTCAAACGCAAAAAGATCATCGTCAACACCTACCTGCTCTACTTCCAGCAACTCCTCCCGTATTTTTGTCCAACGTCTTTTCTGTCCTTGCAAAAAGAGAATCCGTATATTTCAATTCCATACAATACTTATTATGAAAAAGATAACTTTTTTATCTCTTATTATCAGCTTGCTATTGCTTCCGTTCTGCCGTAGCGCGCAAAAATCCGAGCCTATTTCCCATTCGGATACCACTACCGTTCAAGGGGTTATTGACAGTTTTGACAAGCAGTTGGAGGAGGAACATCTGGGAGACACGGTCGGTAGCTTGTCCGCGATTGTTTTTATAGGAAATAAGATTGCCTGGTCCAGGGCTTTTGGGAAGGCAGACAATGAGAAAGGCATCGACGCCACTGTCAGCACTGTTTACCGGATCGGCTCCATCTCAAAGACGTTCACCGCCTATCTTATGATGTTGTTGGTCCAGGATGGAACCATCGGCCTGGATGAGCCCGTCGCTAAATATCTCCCGGAGATAAAACAGTTGAAATGGAAAAAGGGGATTGATACCAATGAAATTACGTTTCGTGAATTGGCTAGTCATACAGGAGGTCTCGCAATGGAGCCCGGGCTCTGGAATGCCGCGGCCGGGCCCATCGGGGAATGGGAAAATAAGATATTGAGCTCCATTCCTACCACCGATGTAACATTCTCTCCGGGCACGAAATTTTCCTATAGCAATATCGGTTATGGCATTCTTGGACTGGCGCTGTCCCGGGCTGCCCATAAGCCCTTCATGCAGATGGTGGAAAACAGGATTTTTAAGCCGCTGCACATGACCAGTAGTTTTTATATCATTCCGACCGGCTTTGAAGATAGCGTTGCTGTAGGTTACCATCGGAACAGTTTTGGCGCCAAGCCCGACGGTAAGGTGGCTAAAACCGAGTATGCCGGCAGAGGATACAAGGTTCCTAATGGAGGTATTTATACTACCACCGGTGACCTGGCTCGTTTTATCATGGCGCAATGCAGCGATTCCGACCAGTTGGCGAAAAAATACAGGGAGATGATGCAAACGATCCATACACCTGGAGATGGAAAGCATGGGTATGGATTTGGGTTGTTCGTCGTTAATGCTGACGATGGATCTAATTTCGCCGGACATGACGGATCTGTCGCGGGCTATACGGCCTTCATGCTATTCAATCCCCGATCTAAGGTTGGGGCAATCGTGATGAGAAATTGCGATTATGGCGTGCAGCAGATCGAGGGCGAAGTAGCAAAGGTGGTGAAAGGGTTGGCGAAGATAGTTGGTAAATGAAATTTTAAAGATCGATGACACTACGAGAAAGTCGGAGATATTGGGGCTATTAGTAGCGCTCACGGATTTTCCCCGGGAATTTCGATTGTAGATACATTTTCTTTGCGTATCTCGTGAAAACGATGGTTTTTTTCTTTACGTTGCTCTCATCTCTATTAAGCGATCTTCTCAAAAAAGGATCTCCTCATCCTAAATATCCTTATTATACATATAATTAAGAACCTCGGAAAGCGCCTCCCTTTCCACTCTACGATTACGCCACTGACGTTCCTGAGATGATGAGGAAGGAACTCGACGATCAGAGCAGATGGTTGACCCGGAAACGCCTGGATCAGGCCCATTACCAGATCTTTGAACAGGGGCATTAAAATAAGCATTGAACCAAATAGTGGAATCCCGTATACCCGAGGGCGCTGCCTGGGCAACGGGATTCGCATAATGAAGGGTAGGGTTTAAGCTAGTAGTCCATTCCCATGCCGGCGGGAGCAGGGACGGCTGCATTTTCCTTTTTGGGCTTATCTGATATGACACACTCCGTTGTCAGGAGCATGCTGGCGATCGAGGCCGCATTTTCAAGGGCGATCCGGGTTACCTTGGTCGGATCGATCACTCCGGCAGCCAATAGGGATTCATATTGCTCGGTACGTGCATTAAACCCATAGTCATTTTTGCCCTGGCGCACTGCCTGGACAATGATACTGCCTTCGAGGCCGCAGTTGCGGACAATTTGTCGCAGGGGTTCTTCTATCGCTCTTCGGACGATAGCAATGCCCGTGTTTTCATCGGCATTGGCGCCGGAAAGTTTGTCCAGGGCATCAACAGCGCGGATATAAGCCACGCCGCCGCCAGGCACGATCCCTTCTTCGATTGCTGCGCGTGTGGCATGAAGTGCATCATCCACACGGTCTTTCTTTTCCTTCATCTCTACTTCAGTCGCAGCCCCCACATACAGCACGGCAACACCGCCGCTTAATTTGGCCAGCCGCTCCTGCAATTTTTCCTTATCGTAATCAGACGTCGTTGTTTCGATCTGAGCCTTGATCTGATTGACGCGGGCCTGGATGGCGTCTTTCTTCCCATTGCCGCCGACAATGGTCGTATTTTCTTTGTCGATAGTTATTGCATCGGCTGTGCCGAGATAACTTATATCAGCGTTTTCCAGTTTATAGCCACGCTCCTCGCTGATCACAATGCCGCCGGTGAGTACAGCAATATCTTCGAGCATCTCCTTGCGCCGGTCGCCGAAGCCAGGAGCCTTCACCGCCGCTACCCGCAGCGTTCCCCTGATTTTATTCACCACCAGCGTAGCCAGCGCCTCTCCGTCCAGGTCCTCAGCGATGATCAACAGGGGGCGGCCACTTTGCGCGGTTTTTTCCAGCAAAGGCAGGATGTCCTTCATGACGCTGATCTTCTTGTCATAGATCAACACATACGGGTTCTGCAGTTCGGCTTCCATCTTCTCCGGGTTGGTTACGAAATAGGGTGAAATATACCCCCGGTCGAATTCCATCCCTTCTACTACTTCCACGGTGGTAGACGTTCCTTTAGCCTCTTCGACGGTGATGACCCCCTCCTTGCCTACTTTCGTAAAAGCTTCGGCGATCAACCGGCCGATATTGTCATCGTTATTAGCTGATACAGTAGCTACCTGGCGGATCTTGTCGTTGTTATTACCTACGGTCTGGGATTGCTGTTTCAAACTTCCCACTACCGTCTCCGTAGCCTTATCGATCCCCCTTTTCAGGTCCATGGGATTGGCACCGGCAGCGACATTCTTCAACCCTTCGGAAATAATAGCCTGTGCCAATACCGTAGCGGTGGTGGTACCGTCGCCAGCCGCGTCGGCTGTTTTAGAGGCCACTTCTTTCACCATCTGGGCGCCCATATTTTCGATGGGATCTTCGAGTTCAATCTCCTTGGCAACACTTACGCCGTCCTTGGTAATGGTCGATGCGCCAAATTTCTTTTCGAGGATCACATTACGTCCCTGCGGTCCGAGGGTGACTTTCACAGCGTTAGCCAGTGTATCGATGCCCTTTTTCATTTTATTTCTTGCATCTGTATCAAAGAAAAGTTGCTTTGCCATAGTAATATATTTACTAGTTAAACAATCAGGTTATTGAATCAAATAAAAATCGGTACGACCTACACGATGGCAAGGATATCACTTTCCCGTAAGATCAGCATATCTTGTCCGTCGATTCGGATTTCGGTTCCGGAATACTTGCCATAAAGAACTGTATCGCCTTTTTTTACGATGACAGGTTCATCTTTTTTACCTGGCCCGGCCGCGATGACTGTGCCGCGCTGGGGTTTTTCTTTTGCCGTATCCGGAATGATGATCCCGCCAGCAGTCTTTTCTTCGGCGGGGGCGGGTTTGATAATTACCCGATCATGTAATGGAGTAATTGGTGATTTACTGGACATAATTTATGATTTTGAATGAAGTATACAAAGCCACTAACTACGTTCAATATGACTGGTTGTAGGTTGTATTTTGGCTCAACAAGCGGCATGCCAGTCCAAAAAATGAAATTTTTTCAGTCAATTTTGTCACCCGGAAATGTCAAAAATTCCGCTCTCCGGGCCCGATGAAGCGCCATTCAGCGCCTTCAGACGGCGCCGCCTGCGGCCTAAATTTTGGCATAACCGTTGAGGCCAGTGGCATATCAAACTTGCCTTAGCATATGGAAAGTAAATTCTATATCGAACTGAATATGAAAACCATAGACGGTTTTGAGCGATTTGGATGTTTCGAATTAGGAAGCGATCGCGGATTTGCCCTCAGGCTTTTCGGTGGTCTGGCAGGCCGTCCGGTTGAGGGCGATACGGGAGTTTTGCACATAGACCTCGTCGAAAAGCGGGGAGGATTACCAATGAATATGCAGGTGATTAGCTGTACGGCGGAGGAGTTGGGCAAGAACATGAAATATTTAGCCCGGGAGCTTTTCAAGAAACTAAACCTGGATGACACCCTGCTCTAGATGCGCCTAATTTCTTGTATTTACAATATACGCGATCGTAAAAAGTTCCGATGCCGGAAGCCAATTATGTAAGTATATTTGAAATTTCCAAGAAAAAAGTAAATTATGAAGCATTGGATATGCTTTTGGTTAATTATTTTCTATACATCATCTGTAGTGGCACAGTCGGGCTCGCCGAAGGGTATGCACTTTTTTAAAGGCTCCTGGTCGGATTTACAGGCGGCAGCCCGGCACGATCATAAAATGATATTCATAGATGTGTACACGGACTGGTGCGGCCCCTGCAAATACATGGACAAGTTCATTTTTACCAACCCCAGCGTGGGCGGTAAGTACAATACACAATTTGTGAACTATAAGCTCAATGCCGAGAAAGGAGAAGGAGTGGAACTGGCGAAAAAATACAACGTGACTGCCTACCCCACCCTGCTTTTCCTGAACAGCAATGGGTACCTGGTGCATAAAGTAATAGGCGAGAAAGAAGTTGTACCTTTTATAGAATTGGCCGTAGAAGCGCTGAAGCAGGGAACTGATCCAGCCAACCTGGGTAATCTGGAGAAAGCATTTGATGAGGGAGCTCGTACGCAATTATTTCTACGTACGTACCTGGATCGTCTCACTGCGTTAAACCTGGATAACAGTGCGGTTTTGGATGAATATTTTAAGAGCCTGCCTGCTGAAGTACTGGAAAAGGACACTACCTTATTGTACCTGGCACGTTGTGTGACTGGCGCCCGAACGGCGAGTTTAATCTACCTCGTCAATCATTATGACCTGCTAAGTGACCCTGCAAAAGAGACCGTTACCAGCCCCCTGTTCGAGAAATTAGTGAGAATGGGTGCCGGGCAGGCATTGCGGGAAAAAAGACTGATAGAATATGAAGGATTGGTTGCCTTTGGTCGCCGTCTGTACGGACTTAAGCAGAACCAGCTATCATTCCTTAATCGTCTTAACCTGCTTTATAGCGTAATGATCCGGGATTATCTGCTGGTAAAACAAGCTGGTTATACGATGGCTACAGGCCCGTCCTCTGTTCCCGTTGATACAATCCGCGCTGAGGACGAAAGGCGTTATAACCAGATCATGCATCCATATCTCACCGGAGAAAAAGATAGCACCAAAGTGTTAGACTTTGCTGAAGAAAAAAAATATGTCAGCCATCTTTATGCAAGGGAGATTGCCGAGCAACTGTATACTGCGGCACAAGCGTTTGCACAATTGCCATCCACTGATACACAGGCCCTCCAGGACGCATGCCTATGGATTAAACGATGCATTGAGCTGATACCCGATCCCAACAGTACCTTTTCAAATCTGCTAGGTGTGCTGGAAAGTAAACTAAAAAATAGATCAATATTGATCTATTAACGATCCCATCCGCGACAAAGTTTTAAAGACTCGACATAACTTGAAGTGGGTCTTTAGATAATCACAAAAACGGGTGCTCATTATATACATCCAGGATCTCCAGTGTACCAGCCATTTTCAGCAATGGGCATCGAAAGCGCATGCCCTTTTTGAAACCGATCAGCATAGTCCCAATAGGTTCCAGAACGGAAATAATTTTGACCAAGGTTTATATTCCTTGTGATCTTCAAATAAGACTGAAGGAGTTTATAGTCTTCTCTAAGAAGCACTACTTCGTTCATGTTTGTATACATAATATATGTTAAATTAGATGGATTCAATTAGTGTCAGGTACGCCTTTCGGCTCTTTCAAGCGAAGGTGAATGATACACCTCCAATACGGAAAAGTTCTTTTTACGGGCCAGCCTTTCCCAGCTAAAATATAGTCCCTTTTTCAGACCAATAAGTGCGATGCCGATGGGTGACAATATGGACACCTTATTTTTTCTTCTATCCACCTCATCAGGCAATACAATCGTGTAGGCCATGGCGAGGTTGGTCTCAATATTCTTTACAATTACAGTCGAGTTCAATCTTGCCACATCCTTCGGAAAGCGTTTTTTTTCGACGATTATCGCATTGCGAAACTGCTCCCAAAGAAGCGAAATGGTCCTACCGTCAATAGACTTGATCTTCTTGAAAGCATTAATACACTTGGTGATCAAATTATGATCCTCCCGCGTGATAAGTAACTCCTTTTGTCCTTTCTGCATAATTAACTGATTTGGGGCATAGCCAGGGAATCAACGTTCTCTCAACATGCCTGATCAAACTTTGCCATGGTTATTTAGACATCGTCCTGCTATCATGGCAAGTAAAATCAACAGCAAAAGTGCGATCACACAATATCTACCACTGCCACTTATATACGCTTCTCGTACCGCAATAACAATGGCCACAATGACCACTACAGTGACTTGCTTCTTTGCTGCTGTTTGATTTCGATGAGTTGACATATCTAACCTCTCCTGTTAATTCGGATGAATAATGGACTTGACAAGGCGTTCCCAATCTGTAGTCTTTTGTTCCATCTCTGCCATTTCGAGCAAATGATTATTAACTGGATGGTAAAAGGTGATCATGACAGGAGGACGTTCATCAATAAATTCAAACTGTAAGGAAATATGCTCAACCTGTCTTTCATATCCTTCCTTATTTTCGCTGCCGGGGATCTTACTGCTGTATATTTTCTTCTTTAGACAATTATTGACTTCTGAAAGATCAACGAGATAGGATTTAAATTGACCAAGATGCTTTTGAAACGCGAATATTGTCTTTTTATCGACTTCTAATCCTATGATGAGCTTGCCTGCCAAATCCCATTTCGAGATCAACAAGTTATTTTCTTTCACTTCATTTTGGAAATGCGCAATAAGTTCGTTTGCCGCTTTTCTTCTATGCCGGCTATTGATAAAAACAAGCAAAAGACAGATTACCACGACAAACGTCACGATAATAAGCGCGATGATAACAGTGGACATATGGATGGAGATTAATATGATAACAAACGGTACGACTGTACCGACAATGCATCAACTTGCAACTAATCGCTGTTCGTAAAAGAACAACAGTGAGGTTGCAAAAGAAAAATGACCCAAGACCGGCGGTGCCTAATCTTGGGTAATCCTATTAAAGTCCTTAAAGTTGGAGAAATAATACAAATTAATGCAGAAAGGAATAAACTCTGTGAATGAACAGGTAAAACAATCCCTCATATCGAGCACAAGTGGAGTGCGAATGAAAAATGGGGGAATATATTTAACTAAACCTGTCATACTTTAAAATTAAGCAATAAATCATGAAGTATTATCTAAGAAAAGGTTAAATAAGAGGTTCAAAAAAATTGGGGAAGCAGATATCCCGTCAGGCGGGCGATGGCAACTCACACATTCGTGTAATCCGATTTCCTCAAACTGTTCGGCTTTAAATAAATATATTCTCTTTGCGCATCAATAATAATATTGAAGCGTTTCAGGATGTCACCGCCGATGATGCTCATTTTTTGACGGCCAAGGGCGCCGGAAAAAAATGCAACCGGTACCTGGGAAAGTGTGGTTTGGCCGATGGTGAATGCCGGTAAAATGGCCTTTTGGGATTTCATGATATTGCCATAGGAATCTTTCATCTCCCTTTCACCCACAATTTTTAATTTTTCTGCTATTTTATGGTCATGCACGAATTGATCATCCAGTAATACGGCGCCGGCATATCCCGAATGAATTAAAAATTTATTGGCAAATGTGCTGTCCCCCGTTTTACAAAGCGATTCAATAAACAAACAATCATTCCTGAACGTCATTTTCAGCTTTTCATATTTTTTAATTTTATGAGGCAGGCTGGTGTGCACGATGAGAACCTGTTTATCGAAATCTATTTCAACTACTTTGTTGGCAAAAAGATCGGTGCCGAATTTACCATCGGTGTATTGTCCAGAGTATTTATTTTCCCAGATATCCATATCATCCCATTGCAGCGATCCTATTTGCAGGAAATTGTGCTGACTAAACCTGGCGTTGCCACCCCCGCCCCAGCTTTTCAGCGTATCGGTCCTGTCGAAATGCAGGGTTTGAATTTTCTTCACCGCATCTTCGGTTAAAAAAACTGAGCCGGATGCCGTATGAAACATCAAATGAATGGTGTCTTTTTTATTCAGGATGGCCTGTACAGACAGGTTATTGTAAGCGGTTAACTGAAAAGGAATGATGGACGCCGTTTCGGATAAGGCAGCCGGTTGTTTGTCCTGGGCAATAATGGTTTCACTTAAAAAAATACATAATACGAATAAACAGAATTGAAATTTCCGCATAAAGGTGTTGGTTTTACCGGCAAAATAATCATTGTATTGGATCTTTTCTCACCAATGCTGGATGATCCGCTGTTATTAACCCACTATGACAGTGATATGGGATTGGGTGGAGGTATTACCTTAACTTACTAATTTAGCCAATAGGAAACAGCTTTACTGGGTGACCGGTGGGGCAATAAATGATATGGAAATTCCTTATCTTACCAGCACTTTTAACCGACGAATGCAACTTACCATTTCCGCAAAACAGCTTGGCCGAAAGCACGCTCTAATAGATAAGAGACAAATAGAGATCGAGGACATCGGGTCTAACCCCACTGTGCAGCGTCTCATCGAGGCGGTTGTCGAACAACAGGTTCGGGAATACAACGACAAGCCACTCGAAAAGTCTCTCTTGCCTTTCATGGATCAGGAGGCCGTCGACGATGCCGCCGTCAAAGGTAAGGTAGGATTTGGCAGTATCTACAATGAAGCAAAGGCCGATCCCGGGGCAGCAAAGCGAATAGCCCTTCAGGCTCATGCCGACGGCCTTTTTGCATTGTTTGCGGACGACCGGGAATTTACAGATAGTACAGAAACCATCTCTCTTAACCCAACCACCGTCATTACCTTCATCCGGCTTACCTTTCTGGCCGGCAGCTATTGGTAAGTATTGATTTTCAACTTATTTTATGGAACAAATCGCCAACCCTTTATTGGTAGCAAGAAAGATACCCGATCCGTTCATCCAATATAAGTCCGAACTGCTCAAGGCTTACCGGGGCGAAGCTGCCGGTGGCATCATCGGCCGGATCTTCTCCGGCAAGCGGGAGCCATCGCTGCTGACAAAAGAGAATGCCGAACTCGGTCTTCTGTTGATCAATCAGCACCCCGAGCACAAGGATACCGAGTCCAGTTGGTCAAATTTTGCGACCGCCCCTTTCGGCGGCGAAAGATACATCGGCATCATGAAGCTCACCGAAGATGACTGGAACTCGCCGGGCAATTTCAATTTGCTCGTCTATTTCTTCGGTGAGGAAAAGGCCCGGTATGTTCGCCACGCCTGGCAACAGATGCGATACCAGATGTACCAGTCCGGGTACTCCCGGCGTTCATTCCGATCTCCCGGCGAGCGGCATATCTATTTTCAGCGGCAAATCGAATTCATTATCCACATTCTCCGCAAGCCGTTTAGCCAAGTGTACGACAACGGCTACAAATACCAATATTTTGACCTCGATCTGATGGAGCAGATCCGGTACAACCACCTCACCGGGGACAATAACCCGGAAGTTTTCCGGGTCTGGTCGTCCGCCATCGACCTCGGCAATAAAGAGGTCTTACAACTCCTGGAGGATATAATCTACAATAAGGATCCTGAAGGAAAAGTCACCCGGAGTATCATCAAGGCCCTCCTCAACAGCGAACAACCTGCCGCCTGGACCACCGTGGAAAAGTTGCTGCTGGCCGCCCAGCGCCAGGAAGGGCTACGCCAGACCGTTCTCGAGGCGATGGATGAAACAAGCATCGGCGCGCTGAAGCATTTCATCCGGGTGATCCTCGATAACGACCTGCTCCGTTTTTCGTCGGTCGTCAGGTCGGTGGATGTCTGGGCCGGGATGGGATGGCATAGCGAAAAGGACACGACCGTTCGCAGCTTCCTCCAAAAAGCCGCCTTATACCTGGAGGACGTCGATGCTATTCCCGAGGGAGTCCACTCTGAAAACAACGCGGATGTCTATATGGCGCTTTGGGCGCAAGCCGTCTATGACGTGGAGAAGACCATGCCGTATTTGCAGGACCTGTGCAAAAATGGAACTGTAGAGAAACGTACCCTCGCCCTTTTCTTCGCCTCTCAAACGGCGCACTACAAGATAAAGATGCCGCTGTATTACCCCATATTGACGGATATTGAGCTCCAGCCGTTGGCCGTTGTGGCGCTGGAAATTGAGGCGATGGCCAACAACAACTTCGAGTATTACGATCAGCAGTTTCCTGACCTGTTCGACCGCCTGAATGCTCTATACCAGCGGGTGACCATAAAAGAAAAGACCTTTGAAAGCTATATATTCTCCTGGCTGAAGATACGGTTCGAACGCAAGGAGCTCCTTAAGGCGCTGTTGGCGCTTGTAGGGGAGTTCCCTCAACGACTGCAGGTACTCATAGGGTATTTGGAAGACATGGATAGCGAGATAAAGCGGAACCTGTGTAGAAAGATCTTGCCGGACTATGCTGGATGGGCTCCTCAGGATCAAAAGGTAAAAAAGAAGCCGTTGACGGAAAGCCAACGCAGCTTTGCGCTGCTGATGCTAAGAGACAGAAGCGAATTCGAAGTGGGATTCAAAGCCTTGCAAGACGAGGCGTTCTCGAAAGAAGAACTGGCTCCGTTCTCCGAGTGGTTAAAAAGAAAGGGCGCTGGATTTAGGGGCAACATCATCTCGATCCTGCTTCGCCAGGACACCGAAAAGCTAGTCCCTATCATTGAACAGCTGTTGAAAGGCGATGGCGAGCAGCGCCTGGCCGGCCTTGATATCCTACTTCAGCTTCATAAGGAAAAGCGGTCGCTGGCGCAGGCATCCGGGTGGATAGAAGCGTTCCGGCAACGAAAGGTCTCGCCGAAAGAAGAGATCCTTTTGTCCCAGTTGACCGATTCCGGCGAAACAAAGGACGTTTCTGCCGCGAATGGCTACGGTATTTATGATCCGTCGAAATGCGCCCCGGTGGTCAAGCCGGTGATCGATAAAAATAGCCTGTACGAACGACTGATGGCGCGGCGTCCGTACGGCCTATCGATGCCGATGGCGACGATAAAAGAAGCAATGCTTGATCTGGCCCACCTGATTGAGAAGCACGCGAACCATGAATACGAGGTCGAGAATTATATGAATGCAAGGGAAAAGGTGTTGTTGGGCAATATGTTCAGGCAGGAATTCCACAATAAAAACTACTCCACTAAGGAAGAAAGATACCGCTCCTATCCCCTGCCCGAGGTCTGGTTGGAATGGCATGCAAAATGGAAGTTCGAGCCGGGGGACATCTCGATCCTGCTTTTGGCTTGCAGCGCAGACGAAAGATATTATCGCGATCAGCTGCCGGCTAGACGGGAATTTGTGCCGGAGGGCTATTTGCCGCGGTTACACTACTATGGTAATCCCTTTTATGGCGTTCTGACTGCGCTGAATATCCTGCACCCCATGGATCACGCCGATGAGTTCTTGTTGGGCGCGGCCACGCGTCTCTTTGCCTCTCTGGGAGAAGACGAGTTGAAATCAAAGCCAGCAGAGGGCCGTTATATGAGTCATGGCGATGGCTGGCAGCACAATAGAAACCTCCAGCTTTTTTTAAATGATATCGATCTTTCGGCGGTTGAAGGGAAATTACTCCCCAAGCTTTGGGATCTGTACCACTGGCGTCAGTTTTCCGGCCGGGAGGAGAATATAATATACTCGATCCCGCCCCTGATGCTCTTTTGCCGCGCATACGAAGCAGGCATCATCAACGAACACGATATGCTTCGCGCCCTGCTGAATAAAGAAAATATCGGTATGCTCACCCGAAAAAAGAAATACGCCCATGATCAGGATTTTTTGGGGCGCTTTGGCTTTTTACGCGGCATGCTCGATTCCGTCCGGGACCATTTACTGGATATCGAGCTAAAGCGTGGAGATATGCCCACCTCCGTGTCGCCGTTGATGGGTTCGCTCATGAGTCTTTATGGTATCGGCAGGTTGACCCAGATTCTCGCCGGGCTGGGCAAGACCACCCTGCGGAAAGGGTGGTATACCTATGGAACATCCGCAACGGAAAAACAGGAGGTATTCAGCGTTCTTTTAAAGAATTGCGATCCGCTGGACACCGACACGCAGGAAGAATTCAACATGGCCGTGAAATCCATCAAGGTCTCCGAAGAACGGCTCGTCGAAGCAGCCATGTACGCGCCCCAATGGCAGCGATTCGTTAGCGCTTACCTCGGTTGGACCGGCCTGGATACTGCTATCTGGTGGATGCATGCACACACAAAGACCGATGGCTTCCATGCCCAGAATGCCGAAACGGAAAGTGAGGTCGCCCGGCATTCCTCCCTGGACGTACAGGAATTCAAGGACGGAGCCGTGGATAAGGACTGGTTCTGGCGAGCCTATAACGAGATCGGAAAGGAACGCTGGCCCCTTGTGTATGATGCCGCTAAATATATCACTGATGGCAATGGCCATCGCCGCGCCCGCATCTACGCCGATGTGCTGGTCGGCAACCTCAGCCTGAAAGACGTCACCGAGAAGATCAGCAGTAAGCGCGACCAGGACTACGTTCGAATTTATGGCCTTGCTCCCCTGAGCAGGACGGACGCGGAAAAGGACATCCTTGCACGGTACGAGTTCATTCAGGAATTCAAAAAGGGAAGCCGCCAGTTTGGGGCCCAGAAGCAGGCCAGCGAGGCCGCGGCCGTATCCGTGGCCCTGGATAACCTGGCCCGCAATGCGGGATACCCCGATCCCATCCGCCTCACCTGGGCGATGGAGACCCGGCAGGTGCAGGCCATCCTCGCCAAAGAGACCCAGGTGCAATATGACGATGTGATGATCGGGTTGGTGATCGATGAGGAAGGGCAGGCCGATGTTGTGGCGTTCAAAGAGGACAAGCCGCTCAAGGCAATCCCGGCAAAGTATAAGAAGGACGTAAAGGTGGAGGAGCTTAATGGCTTTAAGAAAACCCTGAGGGAACAGTTCAGGCGCAGCAGAAAGGGGTTGGAGGAAGCCATGGTCAGAGGCGATCGCTTCCAGCAGCCCGAGATCGTCAATCTATTCTCCCATCCGGTGATTGCCCGTCACCTCGAAAAACTTGTCTTCATTTTCGATAACCGGGAAGGTCACGGGTTTTATAAGGAGGGCGCCCTGGTCAGCGACCAGGGGGAAGCGATCGGTCTGACGAACGGGGATACGCTTCGCATTGCACACTGTACGGATCTGCACAGGACAAAATCCTGGGCCGGCTATCAACGGGTTGCCTTCGATCAGAAATTGGAGCAGCCTTTCAAACAGATCTTCCGGGAACTATACCTCCCCACACCGGACGAACAGCAGGAAGGTTCGGTGTCGCGCCGGTATGCAGGCCATCAGATCCAGCCGAAACAAACCGTGGCGCTGCTGCGAGGCCGGGGGTGGAAGGTGAATTATGAGGAGGGCCTCCAAAAAGTTTTCCACAAGGAGGGGTTTGCAGCCCAAATGCATGCCATGGCGGATTGGTTCTCGCCGGCGGATATTGAGAACCCCACGCTGGAGACTGTTAGCTTCACCGACCTGAAGACCTACAAGAACGTTTCCTTTTCGTCTATCCATCCCCGCATCTTCAGCGAGGTGATGCGGGATGTCGACCTTGTCGTAAGCGTCGCTCATGCCGGTGGCGTGGATCCGGAGGCCAGTCATTCCTCGATCGAGATGCGCGCTGCCCTGCTCCGCGAGACCGTCCGGTTGTTCAAGCTGAACAATGTTACAATAGAGGGCAGCCACGTACTCATCAAAGGCACGATGGGTGAGTACAGCGTTCACCTCGGCAGTGCCGTCGTACATCGGGTCCTTTCGGGCTATGTGTCGATCCTGCCCGTGCATTCACAACACCGTGGCCGGATTTTCCTTCCCTTCGTCGACGACGACCCTCGTTCGGCCGAATTACTGTCGAAGGTGCTGCTGCTGGCACGGGACAAGGAGATCAAAGACCCGGTGATTCTCGAGCAGTTGCGTTAGGATTGACGTCTGATGTTGTAGGACTATTTGACTTTTCCGTGGGCGGGTTGAGGGTTTCGAATGGTCCAGTGGTATTTGTCCATTCGCATTCGGTCTATTTTCCTTTTCGGATCTGCCCTGTGGGACTTTGAGTCGTCGACGTATACCTCTATATCGTCAAAATACGCTGTAATAACCGAATCTTGAAAGGTATTTCGAAGGGTGCCCAACAGCGATTGATTTGAATGCGTTTTGTTGAATCTGAGTTTACCAGATTGATTTCTGATGTTTCATTGAAGGCAGGTCGAATGGAGATATTCAGAAGCACCTTGTCGTTTTTCAGTGACCCTTGTTTTGGCGTATTGCTCTCCTGGCAGCTTCCGGCCACAAAAATCCCCAGAGCAATCAATAAATAATTTCGCTCGTACAGCGTGGCATCAATAATGGGTGATGGTTAATTTCGTTTTTCGGCTGCCTCGACCTACCCAGATCAATGGAACGTTTTTTGAAGCGGGTAACGGGTAAAAGGATAATGCGCTTATCATTTTAAAAAAAATGCTTTTTTTATGAGCTGGTTAGGAAAATGGAGAAACCAATACGGATCCATCATCGAGATCACTTGTGAATCGAACCACAAGATAGCGGGAAAATTTAGAACAGCATTGAAAGACAGTGCGTTTTACGGTCAGGAGGTTGATGTTTCAGGCATGTGTCAGGGAGATTGCATTGGGATTTCCGGAGGCAGTATGACACCCGCAGGTAACATGTTGGTTACATACACAGGTCTGTTGCGCGATGGCAAATTGGAAACGTTGTGGTACGTAGTGACTGATTCCGCCATACATCCCGGTGCCGAAGGGGAGCTGCCTCAGAAAACGAAACTTAGTTGGTGGCAGGCTATGAGTACGGGTGCCGATACCTTCGAGCAGATCGACAAATAGGGGTCCCAAATGGCATCATGGCCAAATGATAAGTTTCATATGATTGTAAGAATACCCAGAGAAAAACCATCCCAGCCGCCCTTGCACTATTTTTATCAAGAGAGTGTCAGAAAAGGGCAAGATCGTGCAAAAAGGCGTTGCAGTTTCGCCCCAACTTGCATACCAATGGCTGCCACTCCTACCTCCCTGTTAGATATTACCCTTATCCTCTATTGTTAACACAAACCAAGAACTACTTATGACCATTTGTAAACGTTGTATTGCCCTGTTGTGTGTTGTATCCCTTCTTTTTTCGTATTCGGGCCGGTCGCAAAGCCTCCGTCCACTGGATCTGCGACAGGTTCGCGTCGATGATGCCTTCTGGAGTCCCCGGCTGAAGACCTGGAGCACGGAGACGGTGTACGACGTCCTGGACAAGCTGGAAGGCAAGTATGAGCCGGACCGCCCGGACATCATCGCTGAAAAGGCCAGATGGGGCCGTACCCGCAATGCCTTCCTCAACTTCGACCTGGTAGCGCAGGGTAAAAAGGACATCGGCCAGCATGACGGGCCGCCCTGGTATGACGGGCTGGTATATGAGACGCTTCGCGGTGCTGCCGACCTGCTGATGGAAAATCCCGACTCCGCGCTGGCGCGCAGGATCGACGGCTATGTCGAAAGGATCGCCGCCGCCCAGGCCGCGGACCCCGACGGCTATATCAACACCTATACCACTCTCATGCGCAGCCGTCAACGCTGGGGCACCAATGGCGGGGACGACAAATGGCAGCACGATATCTACAACTCGGGCATGCTGATAGAAGCCGCCGTCCACTATTACAAGGCTACGGGTAAGACCCGCCTCCTGGAAGTTGCCGTCAGGCTCAGCAACTACATCTGTACGGTGATCGGACCGGCTCCGAAGCTCAATGTCATTCCGGGTCATGGCGGTCCGGAAGAGTGTATGCTGAAGCTTTACCAGCTTTTCAGGGATCAGCCGGCGTTGAAGAACAAGCTGGGCGTCGCCGTCCACGAACAGGACTATCTTGCTATGGCGAAATTCTGGGTCGAAGAACGAGGCAATTATGGAGAGGCCGATGGCAGCCATGCCCGGAAGAGCGACAGTTCCTACAACCAGGATCATATGCCCGTATTACAGCAACCCAGCATCGAAGGTCATGCGGTCCGCGCAACCCTGCTGGCCACCGGTGTGACGGCTACGGCTGTGGAGACGGGCGATCCGGCCTACCGCCAGACGGCCAATCGCTACTGGGACAATATGATCGGCAAGCGCATGTTCATCACAGGTGGTGAGGGCGCTATCGCCGATGGCGAACGTTTTGGTGCCGACTTCTTCCTGCCGGAATCTGCCTACCTGGAGACCTGCGCCTCCATCGGAGCGGGCTTTTTTAGCGAAAGGATGCTGGAGCTGGAAGCCGACGGCCGATACATGGACGAATTCGAAAGAGTGGCCTACAACAACTTTCTCTCCGGCGTTTCGCTGGATGGACACCGCTACTTCTATGAAAATCCCTTGATCGCCAACGACCATCGCCGCTGGCAATGGCACGACTGTCCTTGCTGCCCTCCCATGATCCTGAAGCTGGCCGGCGCCCTGCCCCAATTCATCTATGCCTATGATGACGACGGCGTGTATGTCAACCTGTTCATCGGCAGCGAAGCAGCCATCACCATGAAAGGTTCGGATCTCCAGCTCAGGCAATTCACGGAATATCCATGGAAAGGCCGCACAAAGATCGAGGTGGATCCGGCACGGGCTGGTGAGTTTGCGGTACACGTACGTATTCCAGGCTGGGCACAGGGAAAGGAAAACCCTTTTGGGTTGTATAAAGGGCGTGTAGAAGGCGCTGCCACTTTAAAAGTGAATGGCAAATCCATCGCAGTTGCGCCCGAAAAAGGATACGCCGTCATCCGCCGCACCTGGAAAAAAGGAGACATCATCGAGCTTAATCTTCCTGTCCAGCCCCGGCTGATCAGTCCTTCCGACTCCATCGCAACGCTGAAAGGCAAGATGGCGATCGCCGCGGGCCCGGTGATATACGGGTTGGAAGCCATCGACAATCCGGCACTGGCGCGTCTGCACATCCGTCCCGGCACCCAATTGAAGGTACAGTATAAGGCGCAGCTGCTCAACGGCGTCAACGTGGTCAGCGGTGTGGGCGTCGATGATGCAGGTCAGTCTAAAAGTTTTACAGCTATTCCCTTTTATGCGCTGGGCAACCGCCAGGCGGGCGCTGCGTACCAGGTCTGGCTTCCGGAGAAACCAAGATAGATATTCATGATGTATGGAAGCCTTCTTCGAAGGCTTCGGGTGTTGTGTAAGACTCGCCCCGGGCAATCTATTGCCCTATTCCACCGGCTAACATTGTAAACGATTGCATCAGTTAAACAACCAAAATGTATGAAAATTTTGACATGCTTTTTATCAATCCTCCTTTTCCTGCAGGCATCTGCTGCTACAGCAGATCCCGTAACCATCACCGGTAAGGTGTCGGATAGCAGGAACAATCCGCTGGCCGGCGTCAGCATCATGCTGAAAGGCAGCTCCATCGGTGCCACCACGGACGTCAACGGTCATTACACTGTAAAATCTCCGCAAAGCAGCGGCACGCTGATCTTTACCAATCTCGGGTATGCATCGCAGGAAGTCAGCTTTACGGAAGGCAAGACAGCCATCGATGTGACCATGACCGAAATAGCCAAGGGGCTGAATGAGGTCATCGTAGTGGGTTACGGCACCCAGCGGCAAGGAGAGATCACGAGTGCCGTGGCCAGCGTAAAATCCGAGAATTTTGTGAAAGGCGCCGCAGGTGACGCCGCCCAGCTGATCCGCGGGAAGGTCGCGGGCCTCTCCGTAGTCACCACCGACGGCAATCCCACCGGGACCGCCCAGGTCAATCTCCGCGGTATCGCCACCCTGAATGCGAGCACCACTCCCCTTGTCATCATCGACGGTGTCCCCGGCACGCTGACATCCGTCGCGCCGGAAGACATCGAATCCATTGACGTGCTGAAAGACGGGTCCGCCGCCGCCATCTACGGTACCAGGGGCACCAACGGGGTCATCCTCATCACTACCCGCAAATCCAAAGGCTCCGCAGCTCCCAAAATGGATCTTAATACCTACTTCACTACCCAACGCATCACCAAGCGTCTTGACTTCCTTTCCGCCAGCGAATACCGTCAATACGTACAACAAGGCAAGCCCGGCGCCACTGACTACGGCGGCAGCACGGACTGGCTAAAAGAAGTCATGCAAAAGCCCTTGTCACAGGTATACAATCTCGACCTGCGCGGCTCATCCGAGAATACCAACTACATCGTCAATATCAATTACAGGAATCTCAACGGCATCATGCAGCGGAGCAACAACAAGATCATCTATCCGCGACTGGAGGTCAACCATAGCATGTTCAACGGGATGCTGAAGCTGAATGCCAATATCAATGGCTATGAGCAGAACTATTTCGGGTTTGACGGCGGCGGCTTCAGAGGTGATGTCTACCGCAATGCGATCTATCTCAATCCCACCCAACCCGTCCGTAATCCTGACGGGACTTTTACCGAGCATACGGACAAGACGGATTATGCGAATCCCGTGTCCCTGCTATACACCTCGGATGGGATGCAGCAGAACACCGATCTGCGCACTTCCGGTACTGCCGTGCTGACGCCCATCAGGGACCTGGACATCAGGCTGCTGGTGTCACGTGACCTGCTGAATAACCTGGCCGGCTACTCCGAGACCAGGCAGAATTACTCTACGCTTCATGACGGCAAGAATGGCTATGCCGCCAGAGGCGCTCAACGCAGCGTGGAAGACCTGCTGGAAGCGACCGTCAACTATAAAAGAAGTATCGGCGATCATACGGTCACTGGTCTGGCCGGCTACAGCTGGCGGCAAAACGACGTCCAAAGCTTCTATGCGCAGAACTATGACTTCCCAACGGATGACTATTCTTATAACTCATTGCAGTCCGGCCGGGCATTGAGCCGCGGCCAGGGTGTGGAGAACTCTTATCGCAGCCAGAACAAGCTGGTGGGTTACTTCTTCAGATTAAACTATAGCTTCCAGGATAAATACCTGCTGGCGACCAGTATCCGGCGGGAAGGCTCTTCCAAATTCGGTAGCAACCACAAATACGGCAACTTTCCCGCCGCCTCCATTGGCTGGAATGCCAAGCAGGAATCTTTTCTTATAGACATTAAGACTATCAGCTCCCTGAAATTCCGCGCAGGCTATGGCATTACGGGGACGGAGCCGTCTACTCCCTATCTCTCCCTTGACAGGATCAACTTCAATACCTATACGCTGATCAACGGTCAATGGATCCAGGTCATCAACCCGTCCAGCAATGCCAATCCCGATCTTCGCTGGGAGAAGAAAAAGGAACTGAATATCGGCGTAGACATCGGCTTTATGAACAACAGGCTCACGGCAACGGTGGATTATTACAAACGGACCACCAGCGACCTTCTCTTCAACTATCCTGTATCCACGCCTCCCTATCTGTATAACAACATCACGGCCAATGCCGCCTCCATGCAGAACAAGGGTGTAGAGGTTCAGCTGAACTTTGCCGTCATCCAGGGCAAGGACCTTACCTGGAATACCCAGGTGAACTATTCCACCAACAGCAACAAGATCCTCTCCCTCTCCGACAAGCATTTCCAGCTGGCCAGTGGCTATTTCGACGCGGGCTTCCTGGCTGAGCCCATCCAGACGCCCACCAGCCGGGTACAGATCGGCCTGCCCGTCGGCAATTTTTACGGCTTCAAAAGCGTGGATATCGATGACCAGGGCCATTGGATCATCCTGGGAAAGGATGGCAAACCCAAACCCATCGTGCAGGCGCAGGCGGATGATAAGATGATCATCGGCAACGGGCTACCCAAGCATTATCTCAGCTGGAACAATAGCCTGTCGTACAAAAATTTCGATCTGAACATCACCATGCGCGGTGCGTTTGATTTCCAGATCCTGAACACGCCCCGAATCTGGTACGACGCACCCGTCATGATGACCCGCGGTAACCTCCTGAAGACCGCTTATGACAAGGTTTATGGCAAGCGTCCCCTGGCCGATGATCAATCCGTCAGCTATGTCAGCTATTATATCGAGAACGGCAGCTACTGGAAGATCGATAATGTCACCCTGGGGTACAACCTGCGTCTTCAGACTAAATATATAAAGACCGTGCGTGTATATGCGTCGGCGTCGAACCTGAAGACCTTCACCGGCTATAAAGGCATCGATCCCGAAGTGTCCATCCTGGGTCTTGCGCCGGGTGTGGACAACAGGAACCGATATCCCGCCATCACAAGCTATACACTGGGTGGATTCTTTACTTTCTAAACTGTATAATATGTCTACGATAAAAAATATATGTCTTGTTCTTCTGCTGGCCTCGGTGACCCTGCCCGGCTGTAAGGGCGATCTCAAAGAGATCACCTATTCCGACCTGTCCGCACAAACCTATAAATACACGGATGCTTATGCGGCCATGGGTATCGCCTATGCCAATCTGCGCGGACTCTTCTCCCATTCGAACTGGTATATGTTGCAGGAGACGAGCTCGGACGAATTAGTGATGCCAGCCAATTCATCGGGCTGGGAAGATGCGGGCATCTATAAACGGATCCATCTGCACACCTGGAACTCCGAGAATCCGCAGATGATCAATATGTGGCTGCAGCTGTATGCCGGTGTCACCAATTGTAACAGGGTATTGGATCAGCTGGACAAAGACGTCATCCCGCCGGCTGCCGGAACGACAAAGGAAGGTCTTATCGGCGAGATGAAAGTGCTTCGTGCTTTCTATTACTGGCAGATCTGCGACAATTTTGGCAATGCCCCCCTGGTCAATTCGACTGCTACGGAACTTCCTTCCACCGCCAAGCGGCAGGAGATCTATGACTTTATTGTAAAGGATATCAATGATGCGCTGCCCAGTCTGAGCGAGAACACGGATAAGCTCATGTACGGCAGATTCAACAAATGGGCGGCCAAGGCCTTGCTCGCCAATATCTATCTAAACGCGGAGGTTTATACGGGTCAGGCCAAATGGCAGGAATGTCTCGCGCAATGTAATGACATACTGGGCTCTCCGGGTTATCACCTGGAAGGCGCCTATAAGGATATCTTCAAGACCCAGAATGAGAATTCCAGCGAGATCATTTTTGCCGTCCCCTTCGATGAGAACCAGGGGCAGGGCTTCTTTGTGGAGATGTACTCGTGGCATGGCGCGATGAAAGATAAATATAATATGCAGGCCACGCCGTGGGGTTCCGGCTCCGCGCAGGGTATTCCCCAGTTCATCGACACTTATAGCAGTGACGACCATCGACTGGGCGATACCTGGCTGATGGGCCCGCAGTTCAAGTCTGACGGCGTGACGCCGTTGAAGGGTTCTTATGACAAAAACGGGCAACCGCTGAACTTTGTGAATCACCTGCCCGACGGCCTCTTCACCAGCGAGACGGAAGGTTACCGGATGAATAAGTTCGAGGTAAAGACCGGCGCGCTAGCCGATCTGAGCAACGACTTTCCTTTTTTCCGTCTTGCCCAGGTGATGATGATGAAGGCAGAGTGTTTGCTACGCACGGGGCATGCAGACGATGCCGCGGCGATCGTGACGAATGTGCGTAACAGGGCTTTTGCCGATCCAGCAAAGGCAACGGTGACGGGAGCGCAGCTCCAGGGCAACAGCAAGTATCACTACGGGTATGTCGAGAATTATAACATCGTCGATCCGGGCGATCAGTCGGCTGTCCAATTCGGCGGCATGCTGGACGAGCTGGGCTATGAGTTCCCCTGGGAGGCCCAACGCAGAAGGGATGACATCCGATTTGGCGTGTTCACCAAAAAAAGCTGGCTGTCGCATAAGCCCAATGGCGACTATCGCACGATCTTCCCCATCCCGCAGGCGGCGTTGAATTCCAACCCGAACCTGGATCAAAATGACGGCTATAAATGACCCGTCCACCTCGTATATGCAGCAGCAGGATGCGTCTCTTCAAAGGGCTGGCCATCCTGCTGCCTTTTCTGGATCCTACGTTTTACAGTATAGAGGGGAAACTGGCGGCTGCATTGGTTCAGCAAGAGAAAGCCAATAACTACCTGGGAAGGGCTGCGCATTTATAGAATTTGCTTAATTTAGTGCCAGTATGAGAATTTTCCGTGAAAACATCGTAAGCCCCGACAATCTACTGGTGGTCAAGGAAGAAAGCTTTGAGCACAATGATTTTCCCTTTCATTTCCACCCGGAATATGAGATCATCCTCATCCTCGAGAGCAGCGGCCAGCGATTTGTCGGCGACAGCATCACCAATTTCAATGCGGTGGATCTATGTATGTTCGGCTCGAACCTGCCTCATAAATTTCATTCAAAAGGTCTTCTTAGCAGCAAGGACGCCGTCAGCCAGGTCGTGATCCAGTTCCATGAGAATTTCCTAGGCATGAGTTTTTTCGACAGGAAGCCCTTTCAGAAGATCAGAGAGCTACTGGATAAATCCACCCGCGGCATCTGCTTTACGGGAGAGACAAGAGAGATGCTGATGAAGAAGATCATCGATCTGCCCTCCATGACGCCGGCGGAGACGATCATCGAGGTGTTGCAGATCCTGCATACCCTGTCCATGTCACACGACTATTTTCTTTTGTCCAGTCCCGGCTTTACCAATACGTCTGTCTCCGATGAGGAAAGCTCCCGGATGAACAAAGTATATGACTATATCGTGCAAAATTTTAAAAGAGATCTTACTTTAGATGAAGTGGCGGCTATCGCCTATCTCTCTCCTTCCGCCTTCTGCCGATACTTTAAAAAATTCACCCGCAAGACCCTGTCGGAATTTCTCATCGACTTCCGCATCGGCTATGCGTGCAAGCTGCTGCAAGGTAATAATATGGGCATCTCGCAGATCAGCGGGGAAGCGGGTTTCAACAATGTCTCCTATTTCAATCGTAAGTTCAAGGCTATCAAAGGCAAAACGCCGATGGAGTATCAGCGACATTTTTTGGTGAGCAAGGTTCATTAAATTCAGCAAGGCGCACCAAGCATGCAAACATTAAAAGCTATACTTTTCGACCTGGACGGCACCCTCATCGACTCCGAGATAAGCCATTACAATTGCTGGAATGCGCTGATCGGGCATTATGGGCAGCACCTGGATCACGACACGTATATGAAGCAATACGCGGGTGTGGCCCTGGCGACGAATGCGCAGAAACTGATAGATGTCTTTCGGCTGGATGTTTCGCTGGAAGAAATGGTGGCTAAAAGAGAGGCCATGATGTTGCAGACCTTTCGGGATGAAGAGATCAGGCTGATGCCTTATGCGCTGGAGACGCTTGACTTTTTTGCAGGTCTGCCTATGGTGCTGGTGACGTCCAGCTCAAAAGGTGAGGTACGTGTGATATTGTCGCGGATAGGGTTGGAAGAGAGGTTTAAGCATATTGTTACAAGAGATGATGTCAGGCATGTCAAACCGCACCCTGAGCCCTATCAGCGGGCGGTGGAACTGCTGTATGTCGATAAATCGTATTGTATTGCTATAGAAGACACGCCCAGCGGTATGCGATCAGCTACAGCTGCCGGCCTGACCTGTTTTGGCGTCCATCTGCCCGGTGAACATTTCAGTGATCTTTCAGCGCTGACGCAGTATATCTCCCGCCACTATCAAATATCAAGATAGTTCAATTACTGGCCAACGCCGTATCATCGGCCACCTCCTTTAATCTTTACTTTTGGCTTGATCAATCTCATCGAACACTCAAGCAACCAACATCTATGTCAACGTCTTACACGCCTGCCATCCCCAAAGAAGCAAGCTTTGCCCGATTTTTAGGAAAAGGAAAAATTGCATTCATTAACAAGTCGGTGGGTTCGCCCGGTCCGGGTCAGCTCCTGCTGCAGAATAAAGCTAATTCCCTCTGCGGTTCGGATTTCGCGTATCTTTTCAATGGTAATGACACTGTCTCACCCGGTCACGAGATTGCCGGCGTTGTCGCCGCGGCGGGTCCGGATACCCGTATAAAACCGGGTACGAGAGGTGTGGTGTTCCTGATGGATTACTGCGGAAAATGCAGGAATTGTCAGCAAGGCGCGACCAATCAATGTCTGCACAAGCGTGCCGACTATGGCTTTACTCACGACGGCGGATACGGCTCCTATATCGTCATCAACGAGAACGTCTTCTTCCCCATTCCCGACAGTATGTCCTACGCACAGGGCACGCTGCTGCTGGATATTATGGGTACCGGCGGTCATGCTATCAAACGCGCAAGGCTGGTACATCCCTCGCCCGCCTCTATGATCGTGCTGGGCGCGGGCCCCATCGGACTGGGCATTCTCGCTATGGCGAAGATCATGTACGGCAAGGACTTTCCCGTGCTCATCAGCGACGTGGTCGAGTACAGGCTCGATCTCGCCGAAAAACTGGGTGGTCTTCCAATCAACCTCAATAAAGGCAGCCTGGCTGAAGGCGCCGCCAGTCAGGGTTTCAAGGAGATCGATGTCGCCATCGACTCCAGCGGTAAAGAGTCCGCAAGACGTGCAGCCCTGGATGTCCTCTCCCAACGCGGCGTCCTGATCTTTGTCGGTCATGGTGAAAAGCTGCAGCTACAGATCTCTCCTGATATGATCGCCACCGAAAGGGCGTTGCTCGGCAGCGAATATTTCTGCTACAATGAGCTGCAGGGTAACCTGGACCTGTATCTGCAAAACAGGGATTACCTGGATCAGATCATCACGCACACCTACCCCATTGCGGAACTGGAAGAGGCGTATCGCGTGTTTGTAGGACGAGATACCGGCAAGGTCATCGCCGAATATTAACCCTCCCCAAATAGTAATAACAAATGAAGACAAAGATCGCATTAGCAGGCACCGGCGAGTGGTGGGGCTGGCATCATGCCCGCATCCTCTCGGAGCACCCGGATGTGGAGTTCTGCGCCATCGTGGGCAGAAATCCTGAAAGAACAAAAGCGAGAGCTGCCGAATTCGGGGTCAACGATTATACGGATATACAAAAGATGATCGAAATGGAACGGCCTGACCTCATCTGCGTCTGCCTTGGGAATAAGGAGCACTATCTTCCTACCCTGCAGATCATCCGGGCCGGCATCCCTCTCTTCGTCGAGAAGCCGCTGGTATTCGATATGGGTGAGGCGGATTCGCTCATCGCCGAGGCAGAAAGCAGGAACCTCTTCTTTGCCCTGAACTTCAATCATCGATGGGCCCTGCCCGTCGAAAAAGCCGGGCAGGCAATACAGGATGGAAGATTGGGTGACATTGTCTATGCCACCTGGCGTTTTGGCGGCGAAGGTCCTTCCTGCTATGCATGGGAGAATCTCATCGAGACCCAGTGCCATGGTTTCGACATGCTAGAACATCTCTGCGGACCTGTCGACTCCATCGCCATGCAGGCTTCTGATGTGTCCGGCAAAGGTTACAGCTCCTATGCCATCGCTCTGCATTTTGCCAAAGGCGCCGTGGGGAATGTCACGGGCAGCTATGACACCTCCTATGCGTATCCTTCCACCCATTACCTGGAGATCAACGGTACAAAGGGCCGGGTTGTGGTAGAGGATACAACAAAGAAGTATAGTTTCCAGGAAGTGGGCAATGAGACCGCGGAAGTATGGCAGGCCGGCTATTTTAATGACAAGGACCGGATGTTTCACTACGCCTTCGACAAACATTTCCGTGATATGCTGACGGCCTTCAGGGCCAAGGCAGCGCCGCCGGTGCATGCCCGGATGGGGCGGCGGGCTTTGCGGATCGCGAAGGCGGCCATCGAGTCTTTCGAGTCCGGAAGGATCGTAAAGATACCTACAGTGTACTAGATAAATATTGACATATGAAACGATTGCCTTTCGTGATTGCCTTATTATCGTTGGTGTCGTGCAACAGGAGCCACCGACCGACCATCGCATTCGTAGCCGGCGCGGCCACTGACTTCTGGACTTTCGCGGAGGCGGGGTGTAAAAAGGCGCGCGCTGAGATAAAAGAATATGATGTTGTCTTCCGCTATACGACCGATGGCGCCACTGAGGAGCAGAAAAGGATCGTGGACGACCTGCTGGCCAACGGGCTCAACGGCGTGATCGTCGCGCCCCTCGACCCTGTCAATCAAGGTCCCTTTATCGATGCCACCAGCGAAAAAATTCCCGTCATGGTTACCGACAGCGATATTCCTAACAGCAAACGACTGTGCTATGTCGGCACCAGCAATGTGGAGGCGGGTCATTATGCGGGTAAGCTTATTAAAGAGGCGTTGCCCGCCGGCGGGAAGATCCTGCTGTTCGTCGGTAAGGCGGATGCACAGAATGCCAAAGAGCGGATCGCGGGCATCGAAGAAGAATTGAAAGGTTCGGGTATCACCATCGCGGGCATACGAACCGATAATATCGACAGGGTCAGGGCCAAGGCTAATGTGAGCGATGCGCTGGTCAGTCATCCCGATGTCAACTGTTTTGTGGGGCTTTGGAGCTACAACGGTCCGGCGATCCTGAACGCGGTGAAAGAGTCGGGTAAGTCAGGGAAGGTCAAGATCGTTTGTTTTGACGAGGAAGAAGAGACCTTGCGGGGTGTACAGAACGGCGAGATCCTGGGCACGGTGGTGCAGCAGCCTTTCGAATTCGGCTATCAGTCGACCAGGCTGATGGCGCAATATTTATCGGGTGATAAAAAGGGCTTGCCGGCCAATGGACAGGTGATCATTCCGGCGCAAGTTATCCGGAAAGATATGGCGGCGGATTATCTGTCGAAAATGGCGGCATTAAGACGAAAGTAGCTATGGCGAGGCCCATCCTCCATATGAACAAGATATGCAAGCAGTTCGGCGATGTATCCGTGCTGAAGGATGTCGATCTCACCGTATACGAGGGTGAGGTGCTTGCGCTGATGGGTGAGAACGGCGCAGGGAAATCCACGCTGATGAAAATCCTTTGCGGCGTGCACCCCTTCACCAGGGGCACTATCCGGCTGGACGAAAAGGAAATCTTTATCGCCTCGGTAAGAGACGCGATGAGGATGGGAATTGCGTTTATTCACCAGGAGCTAAACCTGGTGGAGAATCTCGATATAGCGGGGAACATCTTCCTGGGAAGAGAGCCAGTCACAAGATGGGGATGGCCGGATAAAAAAAGGATGTCAAAAGAGACCGCAGGTCTTTTGGCCCGGGTAGGGCTGGACGCCCGGCCAGAGACGCCGGTGCGCCAGCTTTCGCTGGCCAGCCAACAGTTGGTGGAGATCGCGAAGGCGCTGTCCTTACGCTCCCGTATCCTGATCATGGATGAGCCGACCTCTTCTCTCACGATGAAAGAGACAGCGCTTCTCTTTGACACGGTGGCTGACCTGAAATCCAAAGGCACGAGCGTCATCTATATTTCTCACCGGATGAATGAGATCATGCAGATTGCGGACAGGGTCGTCGTGCTAAAAGATGGGAAGAATGGCGGTGAGTTGAAGAAAGAAGAACTGAACCATGCCAGCCTTGTGCGGCTGATGGTGGGGAGGAATATCGACCGTTCAATATTCGCCAGCCGTTGTGCCCTACCTAACGCATCGTTCAATGCCGAATCCATCCGTACTCATCGATACCCCCATCAGCCGGTCAGCTTCTCCCTGAACAGCGGAAAAATAACAGGGATCGCCGGCCTTGTAGGATCAGGCCGCACTGAGCTGGTAGAATCCGTCTGTGGTATAAGATCTCTCATCGCCGGCTCCGTCTACCTCGATGGCAAAGCCATCCGCATTAAATCCCCTTCCGATGCCATTCGCCAAGGCATTTTTCTCGTCCCTGAAGACCGGAAGCAACACGGCATTATCACGGGGATGTCGATCACTGAAAATCTGTCCCTGCCTAACTTACACGCCTATTCAACAATGTCCCTTGTCCGACAAGCAAAAGAAAGCTTTGCGGCCCGCGCGCAGGTGGACAACCTTGACATACGTTGTGCCTCACTGCAGCACCTTTTGAAAGATCTCAGCGGAGGCAACCAGCAAAAGGTCGCCATAGGCAAATGGCTTTCCCGCACAGCGAGGCTTATGGTTTTTGACGAGCCTACCAGAGGTGTCGATGTAGGAGCAAAAGCGGAGATATACCGCATCATGCGACGGCTGGCAGATGAAGGGGCGATGGTGCTCGTCGTCAGCTCCGATATGGAAGAATTAATGATCATCAGCGACAGGATGCTGGTCATGCATGAAGGCAGGATCAGCGGCGAACTCCTTTCGGATGAATTCACTGAACAGCGTATCCTGTCCTATGCATTTGGCAATGGGTAATCCATACGATATTATGAAAAAAGAAAAAGGCATTTTTATCATCTTCATCGTCCTTTGTAGCGTCGTCTCGATAGGAAATCCGAACTTTCTGAGCGCGGCCAATCTGCAGAACACCACCCGTCTGATAGGCATTTTCGGCATCTTCAGCATCGGCAGCGGCATTGTCATCATCACGCGTGGTATTGACCTGTCTGTCGGCTCCATCTTTGCACTGGAGGGTGTCCTTCTGAGCATGCTGCTGGTGTCGCAGAAAATAGCCTGGCCCATCGCAGTGATGACGGTGCTCCTGTTAACACTCGCTATTGGCTGGTGTCATGGGATAATGATCTCCAAACTAAAGATCCAGCCATTTATTATCACCCTTTGCGGGCTGCTGGTCTACAGAGGGCTCGCCCGATTCTTTTCAAATGATATTACCATGGGGTTTGGCTATGGTGAGGGCTTTACGGCACTCCAAAGGCTGGCTACGGGGAATCTATTCGGTGTTCCATCGCCGTTCATATTGCTGCTGGTGGTCGGGGCGGCGGCCTGGGTCTTTCTTCACCGATCTGTGTACGGCCGCTACCTGTTCGCCGTGGGGCAAAATGAAGAAGCAGCATTCTTCTCCGGTATCAACGTAAAAAGAATGCTGCTGGCGGCCTATATCATCAGCGCCCTGCTGGCCGGCATCGCCGGCATCCTGCTGGCTTTTTATACGAACGCCATAGCCCCTTCGTCTCATGGGAACTTCTACGAGCTGTATGGCATTGCGGCGGCAGTGCTGGGCGGCTGCTCGCTAAGAGGCGGGGAAGGCTCCATCATCGGTATCGTCCTTGGCGCCGCCATGTTACAAGTCATCCAAAACCTGGTGAACCTGCTGGGTATTCCCAGCTCTCTAAACTTCGCGGTCATGGGCGTGGTGATCCTCACTGGTGTGCTGGCGGATAAATTTATCAGGCGAAACAAATATTAGCCGCTGCCGAATAAAATTTCACCTGCTGAAGATATCAGTTAAATGGTGAAGAATGATGCGAAAAGTTGGAAAAAGAGGGTGAATATTCTGGATAAAAACAACAGGCGACCCGAAAGTCGCTTATGAATCTAACAAGTGATCCCGCTGAGATTACCTCGCTTCGCTCGGTTGTCCCTCCGCATTGAGCTAGCCCGAAGCCTCCCGGTCCGCTATCGCGGCCCGCGGCTTTTTCATTTGTCCGCGCCTGCAAGCAACCTTGCGCGCTTCCAAACAAAAAAGCCGACCAGACTTTGTCTGGTCGGCTTCGTGATCCCGCTGGGACTCGAACCCAGGACCCATACATTAAAAGTGTATTGCTCTACCAACTGAGCTACGGAATCCTTCCCTTTTTACCCCAACTCAAAAAGAATCAGCGTTTTTTGGGAGTGCAAAAATAAGCCAAAAACTATTTACAACAAATTTTTATCTCAGTATTTTCCCACGAAAAAAAATTGGTTATCAACATTGTGGATAGCTCCCCAATTTCTTTTATTCCCCCCAACACACCTGTTTTATCATCCATAACTCATAAGTTTGCACCCACAACCCATAAGTATGTCTTTCTTCAAAGATAAAGTAGTCGTGATCACAGGTGGCAGCGATGGCATAGGCAAAGCCCTGATCGAAGCCCTTATCCCACAAGGCGCCAAAGTAGCTACCTGCGGTCGCAATCACGACAAGATCTATAAACTACAGGTCGAATACGCCAACGTCCTCCTCCATGCCGTAGCCTGTGACGTCAGCAACGAATTTGAATGCCGCCGCTTCATCGAATCCACCATAGAAACCTTCGGAAGCATCGACATCCTCATCAATAATGCCGGCATCAGCATGCGTGCCCTCTTCCTGGACTCCGTCACGGAAGTCACTCGTAAAGTGATGGAGATCAATTTCCTCGGCGCCGTATACTGCACCAAATACGCATTGCCTTCCATACTGGAAAGAAAAGGCTCCGTCGTCGGCATATCTTCCATAGCCGGCTACCGCGGTCTTCCCGGCAGAAGCGCCTATTCCGCCTCCAAATTCGCCCTCCAGGGATGGCTGGAGTCTATACGCACCGAATTATTGCACTCCGGCGTCCATGTCATGTGGGCATGCCCCGGTTTCGTCGCCTCCAACATCCGCCATGCCGCTCTGGACGACAAAGGACAGGCCCTTGGAGCAAGCGTCCTCAATGAAGGCAAGCTGATGACCGCCGAAGAATGCGCCCGGCATATTTTAAGGGCCATCGAGAAACGCAAACGGACCCTCGTCCTCACTTTCCAGGGCAAGGTCACCGTGCTGCTGAACAAGATCTTTCCTTCCCTGGCAGATAGACTCACCTACAATCACTATTATAAAAATGGTGAATTTGTAAAATAAACACCGGAAAATGGCCTTATTAACCCTGACTTCGGACATCGGTCAGCAAGATTATCTGGTGGGAGCTGTAAAGGGCCAATTAGCACAAATCAACCCGGCGTTCACAATACTGGATATTTCTCATGATCTGTCCCCCTTTAACTATCCCCAGGCAGCCTATGTCTGCCGCAATGCCATCAAGCATTTTCCCGCTTATACCTATCACCTCATCATGGTGAATATGTTCGAGAAAAAGCCCGAGCAGCTATTGCTGGCCTATCACAATGACCAATATCTGCTGTGTGCCGACAATGGCCTGCTCACCATGATCCTGGAAGGACGCCCCGAAATGGTCATCGGCCTGCCCCTGGACAAGACTGCCATTAAGAATACCCTCTACTGCACAGGCGTTATGGGCCGTGCTATCCAGGAGCTGACCAATGGCAGCCGCCTGCTGGACATCGGCACACCTGACCCTCCTTTTACGGAAAAGAACCATTTGCGACCCGTATTCGGAGACAGCTGGATCGAAGGACAGATCATCTTCATCGATCATTTTGAGAATGTCATCGTCAACATCACCCGGGATGAGTTTGAAGAACGCCGCAAAGGCCGCAGCTTCCGCATCGTCTTCAAAAGGGATGAGATCATAGATAAGATCAGCGAGAGCTATGCCGATGTGGGAGAAGGGGAAAAGCTGGCGCTTTTCAATTCCGCCGGCTACCTGGAAATAGCCATCCAGAAAGGCAATGCCGCCGGACTCTTCGGACTCCAGGGCTTCTCCGAGCAATCCCAGAATCAATACCTCCAGAGCCGGCTGTTCTACCAGACCATCAAAGTCTTTTTCGAGTAGCCAGGCCTGGCCCGACCGCCCAATACGTCAGGCCCCGGTCACAACACCTGACCTAACCCACCGTTAATTACCCGTTAATTTCTCCCACCGGCGACTGACCATACCCCAATTTGATGAAAATTCGCGCTTTATCTATCTCCCAACGGCCTCCAAAAATTTGTGTTTATGTCCGAAAATCGCGTCCTTTGCCACCCTAAGGTGGACAGATACATTAAAAACTCAAAAACCTATCTGCCGGTCGTTTAAAATCAACATCATATGAGCTTCAACAGAGTGAATAATATTGTAGGCTGGATCGTGGGTGTGATTGCCTGTACCGTCTATGTCATGACCATGGAACCCACAGGCAGCTTCTGGGATTGCGGTGAGTTCGTCTCCAGCTGCTACAAGCTCCAGATCCCCCACCCGCCCGGCGCCCCGCTGTTCGTCCTCATGGGCCGGTTTTTCATCATCCTGTTCGGCAACAATCCGCTCACCGCCGCAAGGGGCGTCAACTTCATGAGCGCCATCGCCAGCGGCCTGTCCATTCTCTTCCTCTTCTGGACGATCACCCACTTTGCACGCAAGCTCGTACAAAAGACGACAAACGCAGAACCAGATAAACAGCAGCTCTTCACCATCATGAGCGCCGGCGTCGTAGGCGCCCTGGCCTATACTTTCTGCGATTCCTACTGGTATAGCGCCGTAGAAGGGGAAGTATATGCTTCCAGCGCCTTCTTCACCGCCCTGGTCTTCTGGGCCATTCTTAAATGGGAGCATCATGCCGACCAGCCGGGCTCCGACAAGTGGATCGTCTTTCTTTTCTATATGATGGGCTTGTCCATCGGCGTCCATCTGCTGAACCTCCTGACCATCCCCGCCATCGTCATGGTGTATTACTTCAAACGCTTTAAGCCTACCACCTGGGGGGCGATATTCGCCTTCGCCACCGGCTGCGTCATTACAGGCGTCGTCCAGGTGCTGGTCATCCAGTATACCATCAAAGGGGCAGGCTATTTCGATATCTTCTTTGTCAACAGCCTGGGACTGCCTTTCTTCTCCGGGTTTGGATTGTACTTCGCCCTGGTGGCGATCCTCCTCACCTGGGGTCTTACTTTTAAAAGTGAGTCCATTTCCCAGGTCAAGCTCCGCGCCTGGCTGATCCTGTTCATCGTCATCGTCGCGCTGCCTGTTATCATCGGCGCTGCCGGCAGTGGCGGCGGTAAGTTCTTCAAGCTCCTCGTCGCGCTGGGCATTGCGGTAGCAGCCGGCTATATCATCAAAAAAGAAGCGCTGCCCAGCTTCAAGCTGGCCCTTTGGTGCTTTTCCTTTATGCTATTGGGCTATTCCACTTATTTCACCACGCTCATCCGCAGTAATGCCAATCCCGGCGTAGACATGTATAATGTGGACAATCCCGTCAGCCTTGTCGGCTACCTCAGCCGCGACCAGTACGGAGATTGGCCGATCCTTTACGGACCGGATTTCCAGGATCACGCGCCCCGGGTGGACGGCGGTCCGCTCTATGTAAAAGGAAAAGAGAAATATGAGGTGGCAGGCCGGATCTCCGCGCAGGATTGGGGCAATACGCCTTCTTCGCACATCTTCCCCCGCATGTGGGATGGCAATAATGACAGGGGGCAGATCGACGCCTACCGGACTTTTGCCAACCTGGGCGAAGGCGATAATCCTACGATGGCCGACAATATCAAGTATTTCATAAAATACCAGAATGGGGTGATGTTCCTCCGCTATTTCATGTGGAACTTCTCCGGTAAGCAAAATGACCTGCAAGGTTTTGGAAATGTGCGGGACGGCAGCTTCATCACTGGCATCTCATTCCTGGATAATCTCCTCTACGGCGACCAGAGCAAACTGCCCGACACCATCCATAAGAATAACAAATCTTACAACCGGATGTACATGCTCCCCCTGATCCTGGGTCTCCTCGGTTTGGTATTCCAATACCTCCGCAGCAGCAGAGATTTCTGGGTGACAGGTCTTCTGTTCTTCTTCACCGGCTTTGCCATCGTCATTTACCTCAACCAGGCAGGCTATCAACCCCGTGAAAGGGACTATGCTTATGCGGGGTCCTGCTATGCCTTTGCCATCTGGATCGGGCTGGGCGTCATATGGGTGAAGGAGCTTATCGAAAAATATCTCCTCAAAGGCCGGCCGTCCCTGGCAAATTATGCCACTGCGGGTCTTTGCTTCCTGGCCGTGCCGGTGCTCATGGGCAGCCAGGAGTGGGATGACCACGACCGTAGCAAAAAGACCCTGGCAAGGGACATCGGAAAGGATTACCTGGAAAGCTGCCCCCGCAATGCCATCCTGATCTCTTTCGGCGACAATGATACATATCCCCTCTGGTATGCCCAGGAAGTGGAAGGTATCCGGCCGGACGTGCGGGTCATGAACTATTCCCTGCTGGGTACCGACTGGTATATCAACCAGCTGCGGTATAAGGTCAACGAGAGTGCCCCCGCCGATGTGCTGTTTACCCCCGAACAGATCCAGGGCAACACGAGAGATGCCGTTCCCATCGGCAACATCCCCGGTTTCGACCAGAATAAGTATTATGATCTCTACGATATCTTGAAAAATGTGGTGGGCAGCAACGACCCCAAATACACGACCCAGACCGAAGAGGGAGAGACATATAATTTCCTTCCCATCCGCAAGCTGTCAGTTCCAGTGGACGCTGACCTGGTACGTAAGAATGGGACGGTCAATCCCACCGATAGCATCGTTTCGGAGCTCCATCTGGACATCGCAAAGAATAAAAACTACCTGTTCAAGAATGAGCTGGCCGTATTGGCCCTGATCGCCGCTAATAAATGGCAGCGTCCCATCTGCTTCAACTCGACCTATGAGCTGGAAGATATGGGTCTTGGCAAATACATCCGCCAGGATGGACTGGCAGGAAGACTGGTGCCCGTCGAAAATAAGAACCCGAATACGGGCAATTATAACAACGACCTGGCTTATGACAACATGATGACCAAATTCGGGTTCGGCAATGCAAACACCCCCGGCGTTTACTACGACGAGGAAAATCGCCGCCACCTGAATACCCTTCGTGCCGCGCACGCCCAGCTGGCACTGAGCCTTATCGATGAAGGCAAAAAGGACGCAGCCCAGAAGCTGCTGGAGCATTTCGACCGGAACGTGCTGGAATCCAACTTCCCCTATGGAATGACGTCCAATCGGGGCAACCAGCACAATAGGATCTCCATGAGCTTCCTGCTGGCATGCTACCAATCCGGCGATCTGAGACTGGCCCAAAAGGTTTCCTATTCATTGAAAAAGGATCTCGATCAGCAGCTGCGCTATTACAATTCCCTGGGAGAAAGTATGCCGAATGAACAGATGGCCATCAATGCCCAAATGGCCATGCAGGGCAAAGGCGGTAATCTTTCCGACAGGCAGATGGGCTTTGCACAGGACATCGTTTCTTCTTTCCAGATGACCATGCAGCTGACGGACTGGGAAAAACAATTCGGCGCAGGCACACCGCCGCCCGGAAAGCCGGTACAGGAAAAAGGCCAGCCCCTCATCAGCAATCCGCCCCCTGCAGCGGATACTGCAAAAAAAGCAAACTAACCCTCATAAGCCAACCGGCTTACGGAATAAGACAGCGAGGTCCCGGCGCGCTAATAGCAGCCGGGACCTTTGTTTTGCAGGCAGTTAGAACCAAATCCCTTCATGGTTTGTTAATTATATTGTGAACCTGCCGGATTACAATATTTGACGGTTAATTCACCCGGTCAGAGTACAAGCGGGCAGGTTATTCTAAAGAATTATCTGTAAATTGAGTGGGAGCGATTCCATCTTTCTAATCAAACAATATGATAGGATTTCATTTCAGGCGATATGATCCGAGTGACCAGGATAAACCAAAATTCGACCAGCTGCTGGACGTGTTCCTGCAATTGCTGAGCTATACCAACGGCGACGTAGGGGAAGCCTTGCAATGGATGAATCAGCTGGACAAGGAATATCAGCTGACGGATGACGAATATGGCATGGGCGACTTCATTGATGACCTGAAAGACAAAGGGTATATCGACGAAAACAAACAGACAGGCGAGATCTCCATCACCCCCAAGACGGAACAGGGCATCCGCCGCCGTTCCCTGGAAGAGATCTTCGGCAAGCTGAAGAAGACCAAGCAAGGCAACCACAATACCTTCAAGCCGGGCGGAGGGGACGAGATCAACCCCGAGAGCCGCCCCTTCCGTTTTGGCGATCAGCTGGAGCAGATCGATTTCACTGAATCCATCCGCAATGCCCAGATCAATCATGGGATCGAGAGTTTCAATATGCAGGAGGATGATCTGAAGATCAGGGAGACGGACTATAAGTCGCAGACCTCTACGGTATTGATGATCGATATCTCCCACTCGATGATCCTGTATGGAGAAGATAGGATCACTCCCGCCAAAAAGGTCGCCATGGCCCTCAGCGAGCTGATCACCACAAAATATCCAAAGGATACGCTGGACATCGTCGTATTCGGCAATGACGCATGGCCCGTCGAGATCAAAGACCTCCCCTACTTACAGGTAGGACCTTACCATACGAATACAGTGGCGGGCCTGGAGCTGGCCATGGACATCCTGCGCCGCAGAAGAAATGCCAACAAGCAGATCTTTATGATCACGGACGGGAAACCCACCTGCCTGAAAGTAGGCAAACGGTATTATAAGAACAGCTTTGGCCTGGACCGCAAGATCACCAGCAGGTGCCTGAACCTGGCCGCTCAATGCAAAAAACTGAAGATCCCTATTACCACGTTCATGATAGCGAGCGATCCCTATCTGCAACGTTTTGTGAACGAGTTTACGGAGACCAACAACGGGAAGGCGTTCTTCGCCTCCCTGGACCACCTGGGCGCCTTCATATTCAGGGATTTTGAAAGCGGCAAACGTAAGACAGTATATTAACCTACAAACATAAAACTCCGGCTTGCAGCTTGTAGCTAGTAGCTTGCAGCTAGAAATTAACAACATGGACATAACTAAAGTAAAGACATTCGGTGAGCTGCTGGCGGCAGGATACAGGAACAGATCTGTAAAAGAAGAGATCCGGGAGAACCTCATCCGCAAGCTGACCAATAAAGACGCTACTTTTCCAGGCATCATCGGTTATGAAGACTCCGTCATCCCCGATACGGAAAGGGCTCTGCTGTCCCGACATAACATTCTTTTTCTGGGACTGCGCGGCCAGGCTAAGACCAGGATGGCCCGGCAAATGATCGACCTGCTGGACGAATATATTCCCTATATCGCAGGCAGCGAGGTGAATGACGATCCCTTCCGCCCTATTTCAAAATATTCCCGCGATCTGCTGGCAGCCAAAGGTGACGCTACGCCCATCAGCTGGCTCCATCGCACGGAACGTTATGGAGAAAAGCTGGCGACGCCGGACGTCAGCGTGGCCGATCTCATCGGGGACATCGACCCCATCAAAGCCGCTAACCTCCGCCTGAACTTTGCCGACGAGCAGGTGATCCATTTCGGGATCATCCCGAAAAGCAACCGGGGCATCTTCGTCATCAATGAGATTCCCGACCTGCAGGCCCGCATACAGGTTTCCCTCTTCAACATACTGGAAGAAGGCGATATCCAGATCAGGGGCTTCAAGCTGCGGATGCCATTGGACATGCTGTTCGTCTTCACAGCCAACCCGGAAGACTATACGAACCGCGGCTCCATCGTCACACCGCTGAAAGACCGCATCGAAAGTCAAATCCTGACTCATTATCCGAAAACGCTCGACACAGCCCTTGCCATCACCGAGCAGGAAGCGGATATCCACGCCGAACAAAAAGGCAGGGTGGTGATCAGCGATCTGGTAAAAAGATTGATAGAACAGGTGTCTTTCGAAGCCCGCACCAGTGAATACGTAGACAAAAAAAGCGGCGTATCGGCCCGTCTCACTATCGCAGCCTTTGAAAATGCTGTGAGCGCCGCCGAACGCAGGGCCATCCTAAATGGAGAAAAAGAAACACAGGTCTGGATGAGCGACCTCGTCGGCATCGTTCCGTCCATCACGGGAAAGATCGAGCTGGTCTATGAAGGAGAACAGGAAGGCCCTTACCAGGTAGCATTCAATCTCCTGGAAAAATCATTCCGCAGCCAGTTCGTCAATTACTTCCCCAATCCCGATCAGATGAAGAAAAGGAAGGCGGATACAAAAGATGAGAACCCTTTCAAAGCCATTACCCACTGGTTCGACAAAGGCAATCAGCTCAACCTGTTCTTTAATACAAAAGACGAAGAAAAGATCCAGCAGCTGTACAAAGTAGACGGCCTGCACGCCCTCGTTAAAAAATATTTCAAGCTGGCAAATGAAAAAGAGGCGGCACTGCTGATGGAGTTTGTATTACATGGACTGGCGGCCTATTCGCTCATCAGTAAAAAGGTGGTGGAAGGAAAGATCGAATTCAAGGACCTCATCGGCTCCATGGTAAACCTCGGTTCATCAGGAGGCAGCTTTGGCAGCGAAGACGAAGACCTGGACGACTTCAATTAAACATCATTCATCCTGGTACTCATTCGTGAGTCCCGTGATAAAGTCGGTGAACGAACCGCATATAAATGCTGACGATGACCCCTCCCCGGGGTCATTTTCATGTCCGAAAAGGTAGACGCTGCCATAATCTTCGGGAGCCAGCGATAATACAAACACATTGTCGGCAGGGTCCGCAGCAAATGGGACCTTGCCTTGAATATCCACCCCCTGCCCGACATTGTCCCGTATCAGCCTGTCAATCGTACCCAGTGGGATAAAGTAGTCGATGGCATACACGTATTCTTCTCCCTCGATGGCGTCAAAAGGAGGATATCCGCCGTTATTCTTTACATAGAACTCAATAAATTCCCTGGGAAGCGTCACCCCCCATCCGGCAGCGATTTCCACTATCTCATCGTAGCTTAATGCTTTTTCCGAACCTTCGAACTTTTCCATATCCATAGTTCACCCTATTATATTGACTTCTCTTTCCAATTCCACGCCAAACCTGGCTTTGACGCTTTGCAGGATCTCTTCGCTGAGATCATAGATCTCCCGGCCGCCGGCTTGACCATAGTTCACCAGCACGAGCGCCTGCCGGGCATGACACCCGGCATCTCCCTTCCGATACCCCTTCCAGCCGCACTGCTCGATCAACCAGCCCGCAGCCAGCTTCACGCCTCCGTCCACGGGATAGCCCACGATCCCCGGAAACGCATCCCGAAGGCGGGCAAACTCCCCGGCCGGAACCGTAGGATTCTTGAAAAAGCTCCCCGCATTGCCGATCTGAGCCGGATCAGGCAGCTTGGACTGTCGAATGCGTATGACGGCTTCCGACACAGCCTGAATGGTCGGCTTTTCAATACCCATTTTATCCAGCTCTTCCCGGATGGCGCCGTACTCCGTGTGAAGCTTCGGAACCTTCGAAAGCCTGAATGTCACATCCAGGATAACGAATTGTCCCTTATACCGTCGCTTGAAGACACTTTCCCGATATCCGAAAGCACAATCGTTGAGGCTGAATGTGTATACCTTATGCTCGTCCAGGTGGTAAGCCGACAATTCATAGAACACCTCTTTTATCTCCACACCATAGGCCCCGATGTTTTGCATGGGGGCCGCGCCGACACTACCCGGTATCAGCGAGAGGTTCTCCAATCCGGCCCAGTTCCGTTGTAGCGCATGCTGTACAAAGACATGCCAGTTCTCCCCCGCCCCGGCACGGACATAAACATAATGTCCGTCTTCCCGCACCACTTCGATCCCTTTTATCTCATTACGAAGGACCAGCCCATCCACATCACGGGTAAAAAGGATATTGCTCCCGCCTCCCAGGATCAATAGGGGCCTGTTCGAAAAGTCTCGCAATAATGCCGTCAGCTCCTCCTGGCTGCCAAAAGAGGACAACCAACGGGCCGACACATCAATTCCAAATGTATTATACCCTTTCAGCGTGGCATTTTCCAAAATATGCGGCATGTTCCGGTTTGAAGGATAAAATTATGGTTCTTTGCGTAAATATCGGCGCCAATCCTACACGGCATCCACATCCGGGATGATCACCACACTTCGGAACTTCGGATGATTGTGCAGGATGGCCGTCTGCTGCTGGATCACGTGCTTGGCAAAAGAGATGGTATGCCCGTCCTTCGGGAGCTTGAGCAGCAGCTCCATCAGGAACTGGTTGCGAACCCTGCCTACCACCGGTTCCGCAGGTCCAACGAGATAAGGCCCAAAGTCCGGCTTCAGGTTGTTGGCAAACAGCTGCGCGGCAGATTGCACCACCTCCTTGTCCTTATGCCTGAATGTCAGCAGGATGATACGGGAATATGGGGGATAGAAAAATTGCTGCCGGGCAGTTATCTCATGCTGAAAAAAGAGTTTGTAATCATGCGCTCTCAGATAAGCCAGCACAGGATGTGCGGTATTTCCCACCTGTATCAGGACCCTGCCCTGCCCATCCATACGGCCCGCACGTCCGCTCACCTGCTCCATCAGCTGAAAAGCACGTTCATTCACCCGGAAATCAGCAAAGCTCAGGATCCCGTCGGCATCCAAAATACCGACCAGGTTGACATGCATGAAATCCAGGCCTTTCACTACCATCTGCGTGCCTACCAGGATGTCGATCCGTTGCTGCTCGAATTGCTGGATGAGACTGTCATGCGCCGTCTTCCCCTTGACACTGTCAATATCCATCCTGGCTATGCGCGCCTTGGGAAAAACCTCCTCCAGGAGCTCTTCGATGCGCTCCGTACCGAAATTACGCTGCACAAATTTATGATTGCCGCAGGCAGCACAGCTGGTCACCGGCGGATATACCGTGCCGCAATAATGACAATGCAGCTTATTGGTCAGCTTGTGAAAGTTCAGGGAGACATCGCAATTACGGCATTGCGGTATCCATCCGCAAACCTCGCAGACCTGGTAGGGTGAATACCCGCGCCGGTTCTGAAAAAGGATCACCTGTTTGCCGGCTGCCAGGGACTGTTCGATGGCGGTATGCAGGTCCGGACTGATAATGACCTTACCATCTTTTGTGCGGATCTTCTTTGTATCGATGATCTCTATCCCGGGAAGCCGCACCTGCCCATACCGCTCCGATAGTTCCACCAGGCCATATTTTCCGCTGACCGCATTGAAATACGTCTCGACGGAAGGAGTGGCGCTGCCCAACAGCACTTTCGCCTTGAACAGCGAGGCATAATAGACTGCCGCATCCCGGGCGTGATATCGGGGCGCCGGCTCCTGCTGCTTGTAAGACGCGTCATGCTCTTCATCCGCGACGATAAGGCCCAGGTCATTGAAAGGAAGGAACAACGAAGAGCGGGCGCCCAGGATGATCTTCAGCTCGCCGCTGCGGATCTTATTCCATATCTCCAGTCTTTCATTCTGGCTGAACTTGCTGTGGTAAATGCCGATATAGCCTCCGAAATGCTTTTGCAGCCGGCGTATGATCTGGGACGTGAGCGCGATCTCCGGCAACAGGTAAAGCACCTGCTTACCCTGGCGGATTATTTTCTCTATCTGCCGGATATATACCTGGGTCTTGCCGCTGGACGTGACGCCATGCAGCAGGCAGACGGAACGCTCCTGCCAGTGCTGCTCGATACGGTCGAATGCAGCCTGCTGCGCCGGGGTCAGCTCAAAATCTATATTGACGTCCCGGGGAAGATAACGCAGCCGGTCGACGATGCGGCGTTCGAGAATAAGGATCCCCTTTTCCACCAATCCCTTCAGCTGAGCATCGGAAGCACCCGACTTCTTCAACAGCGCGCTTTTGGTCACCTCCCCTTCAGTTTTGGACAAATGCAGGTACCCCAGCAGCAATTCCAATTGCTTGGGCGCCCTCCCGCCCCAATCATTCAACAAAGGGGCCAGCTTCTCCTCATCACTGTACAAGGAGTTTAACACCACATAACTTTCCTTCTTCGCCGAATAAGTATCCTTCAGCGCTTCCCATACGAAACAAACCTTCTTTTCAATCAGCTTTTTTATGACAGGATAAACATGCGATGAATCCAACAGCTGCTGTACTTCATTTATCTTCAGCTCCTTTTTGATATGAAGGGCTTCCGCCACAACGAATTCCTCGTTGTCCAGGTGAGAGAACTCATCGCCTGCCTCTTCATTGAATACAAGTATGGTTTCGCTGCTGAGCTTGAAATGGGCAGGCAAAGCCGCCGCCATGACCTCCCCTTCACTGCAGAGATAGTATCCCGCAACCCATTCCCACAATTGCAGCTGCGCCGCGTGAACAATAGGCTCCTGATCAAGCACGTTGAGTATGTCCCTGGGTTCAAAAGCCTCAGGTTTTTCCAGGTGCATCCGTTTCACGATGCCCGCATACTTCTTATTCCTCAGCTGTACTTCCACACGGCATCCTTCGCGAATGGACATACGCCATTGCTCCGGTACGGACCATGTGTAATTTTTAGGCAGCGCCAGGGGTATGATGACTTCGGCATACATGAACCGGCAAAGTTACTCATTCCGGGGGACATTCAGGGCCTCGATCCAGGGCGCCCCAAGCCTTTCCAGACCAGCTTCCATCTGGCGGAACACCCTCTGCTTCAGGGCCTGCAGATCATCCATGGTCAACCCTTCCACGCTTACTTCCGGCAAGAACACCGTTCGCAGCTCACCGGGATTGAGATTGAAAATGCTGGAATAATGCATACGTTTATATGCGTCGAGGAATAGAACAGGCTTCACAGGCGTCTGCGTCTCGATGGCTATGCGAAAAGCTCCGTCGTAGAATTGCTTCAAAGGAGCATGGGTCTCATTAAAAGTGCCCTCGGGAAAGATAAAGACGGAAATACCCTGCCGCAATACACTTATCAGCTCCCGGGCGCTCTTCGAGCGCTGTTCAGGGTTGCTCCTGTCCACCATGATCACTGCCTGGCGGTAGATATAGCCGAAAATAGGAACCTTCCTCATCTCCGCCTTGCCCAGGACACGAAACGCGCGGCGACGGACAACAAACAGGATCAGCGGTATATCCAGGTAAGAGTTGTGATTGGCGACAAATACATATTGTTTGGCCGCATCGGGTTCCGGACCAGGCAGCATGACATGACGGATCCCTATCAGGGTCATCCAGCACCAGTCCCAGTACCAGCATGCCTTATAGATAAGGTTGCCGCCTCTCACGGGGCCCCGTAGGGAGAACAGGACAACAAAAGGAACCACAAGCAGCATTCCTGCAATAAAGAGCAGGAGCGCATAGCAACAGTAGATCCAGTGTAGAGGCTTCAATGCAGCAGGCATCCTGCAAATATGCTTAATTTTCACCGGAGGCCCGCCCTTTGTTCTTATCTTTTCCCTCATCCGGCCGGCCGCCCGCCGCCCTGAGCTTGACCAGCTTGTTCAGCAGGTCGAACCAAAAGGGTGCGCCCAGGGAGATAGCCAATGCAGTCAGTAACCAACCGATAGGCGTGAACCTGCGGAAGTACCTGTCGTTCCACCCCATTCCAAGGATACTGCGGGATAAGACAAGATCGTTTTGCACATCCTTGTAAACACTGTCAAGCAATACATTGCTGGCAGCTTGCTGCGACCTGAGCGCGATGTTCACCATCTGCTCCCTGGCAGTTTTATCCCTGGCCAGGATGGAATAGATCCTGATAGTATCCACATTCGCAGCAACAGCGATCACTATCCCCATGACCAGGAGTATCCAACGGGTCTGCCGCTTGTACCACCCGGAAACCCGGGACATCGTATTATTGAACCATTCTTCCACCAGGGTGATGAACCGGTCGGTATCCTGCTGCGCGTCGACCAGGAGGTTATTCAATTGCCGGAGGGTCTGCGGTCCGATAATGACCTCAGGCTGCTGCTGTAGTTGCCCCTGGTTATATGCATGCGCCTCCGCCAGTATCCTGCGGATCTCATCTATTGCCCTCTTGCTGCCGTCATAATCTTCTCCCCGCAGTATTTGCATCAGCGCCCGGGAAAAGCTGGCCGCACTGATATAGGATGGTCTGTTCCTTAAGATGAAGCTATTGCTTTCAGAAAGATATCGGATGCCGGGATTGTCATAAAAACGCTTCCAGAGGGCGTTATCCGGGTCATCCTGCTTGCCTTTATTGTCATCCCTCAGCATCCGGGCAATGCCCTTTTGCAGCATTTTCGCCCGCAGGTCGAATATCTGGGATAAGAATTCCTGAAAGATGGTCGCCAGCAGGCTGTATAGCAGAAAGACAAATACCAAACCGACAAATACGTCCAAAGCGATGTTGCTAAACATAGAAGTATGGTTTAATTACTCTATTACTTACAGTCGCACTGCCATTCCACGCCCAATTCAATGCAGGTGATGACCACCAGACTATGCGCTGTTTCCGGTCTTCCCGTCGGCACGGCGAATATGACCCGCAGATGCTGCCCTTCTTTTGTATATCCTTCCAGGGCATATTTCGCATCGGGATGCCCATCGGGCTGGCTTTTCCGGTAGTTGATCTCTCCCCCCTCCAATATCTCCCGTATCTCCTTTTCCGTGATATGCCGGCAATCCATGCGGCAATGGGCATGACGGGTATAGATCAGCCGGCCGGCATGACGGTCGATCGGACTGCCCTCAACGGTTGGGGTAGAAGATTGGCCGCATCCTGTAAAAACCACCACAAGGACAGCCAGCACGTTTATAAGCCTGAGTTTCATGGTATTCTACTATTCTGCTCCGAAGATACAGAGATACATGGTATTTCGCCGTCCTTCAGGTATCTTTGCGGATTGAACCAATATGGAGCCAACGCGCAATAAATCGGTCGCCTTTCATACGCTGGGATGTAAGCTCAATTACTCGGAGACTTCCACCCTGTCCCGCATGCTGGAAAGCGAAGGCTTTGACAAACGGGCCTTCGACGAGAAAGCCGATGTATATGTGATCAACACCTGCTCTGTCACCGATAATGCCGATAAGGAGTGCCGTCACCTGGTACGCCGTATCCAGCGCCGCAGCCCGGAAAGCCTCGTGGTGATCACAGGCTGCTATGCCCAGCTGAAACCCGAGGCCATCGCCGCCATTCCCGGCGTGGACCTGGTGCTGGGGGCGGCGGAAAAATTCAATATCGCCCGCCACCTGAAAGAGCTGTCCAAAGGTGACTCCGCCCGCATCTGCAGCTGTGACATCGAAGCCGTCACCGGCTTTCACTCCACCTGGTCCCTCAACGACAGGACCCGCACCTTCCTGAAAGTCCAGGATGGCTGTGATTACAACTGCTCATTCTGCACCATCCCCATGGCAAGAGGCAAAAGCCGCAGCGATACCATTTCCCGGACCGTACAAAACGTCCGGCAGCTGGCAGCCACAGGCAAGGTGAAAGAGATCGTCCTTACAGGCGTAAACCTGGGCGATTTCGGCAAAGGCCCCGACGGAGACAAAAAAGAGGAAACCTTTTTCGGTCTGATAAAAGAACTGGACACCATCGACGGCATCGAACGCTTCCGGATCTCTTCCATCGAACCCAACCTGCTCAGCCCGGAAATGATCGGGTGGGTGGCCGGCAGCAAAAAGTTCATGCCGCACTTCCATATCCCGCTGCAAAGCGGCAGCGACCACATCCTGGGGCTGATGCGCCGCCGCTATAAAAGGGAGCTGTACGCATCGAGGGTGCAGCTGATCAAAGAATTGATCCCACATTGCGCCATCGGAGTAGATGTGATCGTGGGTTTTCCCGGAGAGACCGAAGCCCTCTTTAAAGAAACCTTCGACTTCCTCCACGAGCTGGACATAGCTTACCTCCACGTATTTACCTATTCCGAAAGGGACAATACCAGGGCGCTGGAGATCAAGCCCGTCGTCCCCATGGACGTCCGCCATCAGCGCAATAAGATCCTGCGGAACCTATCCTACCAAAAAATGCAATATTTCACCCGTCAGCACGAAGGACAAACCCGAAAAGTCCTCCTGGAAGGCCATGTAACCACTCCCATGATGGAAGGTTATACGGATAACTACATCAAAGTTACGACCCCCTACAGGGAAGAATGGGTTAACCAGGTGATTGACTGGAATTTATAAGAGGCAACTCCTGCATGAATTGCGCCGTATGTATTAATAAGCCCCTAACGGCATCCTGTGAACATAAGAGCAGCCATTTTGTTAATCTAAGTAAGCAACATGCGAAAATTCCAGGTTACGATACAATTCGACATGAATGATGAATTCGCCGCTCTTGTCCCCTCCCACCGAACGTACATCAATCGTTTGATCGAGCAAGGGGTCATCGATCACTATGTAGTGACCATGGAGACGCAACGGGTATGGATCACTTTCTCCGCAGAAGACAAGGAAGCCGTCGAGAAATATCTTTCCAAATCTCCCCTGTATAAATTCTGGACATACGAGATCGACGAGCTTTTCGTCGTGGATGGACTGCACTACAGACTGCCGGTGGTCCAGTTGAATTGAACAGGCATACTCAATACCAGAGCATATATTTATACAGCGCGGGGAATTCCCGCAGCAACCCAACCAGGTCATTGGCATAAAATACGTCCGACGAGGCGCTGTGCACATGCTTTATATCCAGCTTGCGGAAGATGTATTTGCAACGGGTGATATGATAGAAGCTGCTGACCACGATCACAGATGAATAATGCAGCGAATCAGCCACGGTCCTGAAATCCTTTGCCGTTAGATAGGTGTTCTCTCCATCATTGTCTTCGATGACATCGGCCGGAGGAACCCCTTTCTGCTCCAGGTATCTTCTCATCGCCATGCCCTCAGGCACCTTGGCTCCTTTCAATCCTTTTCCACCACTGACCATGATCTTACGAACCCGTCCCTGCCTGTACAGCAGCAATGCTCTATCCACCCTTCCCTGCAGGACAGGAGAAAGCGAACTATCCGCGTCGACCCTGTTACCCAGGACCACGGCGACATCGGCTGTGCCTTTGTAGTCACGCAAGCCGTCAAACGAAATGAAGACCAGGTGAATCACCATCCACAGCAAGGCGACTCTGACCAGTATACGGAGGAACTTTCCAACGCCAGTTTTAAAGCTCATTGCCGATCGGTTTTCTTTGAAACCTTGATCTTCCGCATCCATGCCGGCTTTTGCTTTTCCAGCTTTTTATAGATGGGACAGCTTTCGATATGCGCTCCCGGCAGGTAGCCGCTGCTCATGAGAAATTCCCCGACGATCTCCCCGCCTGTAAACCGGAAAGTCTTCTTAAACAGCTTGACCCATTCTTCTTTCGCCAGCGGATGATGCTTGTCCAGCCAATTCTTAAATGAACCAAACTCCTTTTGCAATCCCTTTATGACCTTCGCATTCTCAATGGTCGCCTCTATCTTCAGCCGGTTGCGTATGATCCCCGCATCCTGTAGAAGCCGGTCTTTCTGCTTCTGTCCATAGCGGGCGACCTTGTCGATCTCGAAATTATCAAACGCCCTGAAGAAATTGTCCTTCTTATTCAGGATGGTCGTCCATGACAAGCCGGCCTGGTTGATCTCCAATATGAGGCGGGCGAATAGCTGGTTGTCGTCATGAATGGGGAATCCGTATTCCTTGTCGTGATAATGCACATGTACATTGTCTTTTTCCATCCTTTCTACGACTTCACAATAGCTGCGAGGTTTTTCCATGGTGCAATTTATATAAAAGCCATATTTTTATGGATAGGAGAAAACAAAAAATGTCAAAGATCTACCTGTTCGTATCGCTTGGACTCGCCATTTGCACTTTTTCCGGAAAAGCACAAACAACCGCAGGACTTCCCGAAAACACCGTCTCACCGGGGTATGATCCGCACGCTCTTTTCGCACCGGGATTCTACAATGGTCAAAGCAAGCCCCGTCATGCCGCCAATGGCGCTCCCGCCTCCGATTACTGGCAGAACAGGGCCGATTATACGCTCCGGGCCAGCCTGGACACGGCCGGCAATATCCTGAATGGCAGCGAGACCATCCACTATACCAACAACAGCCCCGACAGCCTTCATTCGCTATGGCTTCAGCTGGATCAAAATACTTACCGCAAGGACGCACGCAGCAATTACTATACGGAAGGAGCCAGCGATCGCCACACGGATGGATATATCCTGGGATCCGTAAAGGTCGAACAGGGCGGCATCACCACCACCGCAGACTACGTCGTGACGGATACCCGGCTACAGATCCGTCTGAGAAAAGCCCTGCCTTCCAGGGGTGGGAAGATCAATATCCTGATCGACTACCGTTATACAGTGCCCGGAGATTTCGGCAACCGCACGGACTACACCAGCACCCGCAATGGAAAAATATACGAGATAGCCCAATGGTATCCACGGATGTGCGTATATGACGATAGCCAGGGCTGGAATACCCTGCCCTTCCTGGGCAGCGGCGAGTTCTACTGCGAATATGGCGACTTCGACTACAAGATCACCCTGCCCTGGAACATGATCGTAGCCGGCTCGGGCGAGCTGCAAAACCCTCAGGAAGTCCTCACGGCAACAGAGCTGGCTAGGCTGACGGCAGCCAGGTCCAGCGACAGGACCGTTATGGTCCACGGCGCCGAAGACATCCATAACCCCTCCGCCAGACCCGTACAAAAGGGCACGCTTACCTGGCACTATAAGATGTACAATACCCGGGACGTCGCCTTTGGCGCCTCGCATGCCTATATCTGGGACGCCGCCCGGGTCAACCTCCCCGGTGGGAAAAAGGCGCTCGCCATGTCTGTCTATCCCGTGGAGAGCGCAGGTGACAGCGCCTGGGGAAGAGCAACAGAATACCTCAAAGCTTCTATAGAGTATTTTTCGGAGAAATGGTATGCATATCCCTACCCGGTAGCCATCAATGAAGCAGGTATCGCCGGCGGAATGGAATATCCCGGCATCGTCTTCGACGGCATCACGGACAAAGGCAGTGTGCTGTATTGGGTGACGGCCCATGAGATCGGGCACAACTGGTTTCCCATGATCGTCGGCTCTGACGAACGTCAATACGCCTGGATGGACGAAGGCTTCAATACCTTCATCGATATCTATGCTTCCGATGCCTTCAATAAAGGTGAATACGCCCCCAAACGGGACGGCGAATACGCGCCCGGCGGCGGCAATCCCGTGGAGGAGATCGTGCCGCTGCTGAAAGATCCGCAAGCCCCCGTGATGATGACGCGCGCCGACGCCATCCCGGAAAAATACCGGCATCCCATGACCTATTTCAAGCCCGCACTGGGGCTGGTGCTCCTGCGGGAAGTGATCCTGGGCAAAGAACGGTTCGACTACGCATTTCGCCAGTATATCGACCGCTGGGCCTATCGGCACCCTACCCCGTACGATTTCTTCAGGACGATGGACAACGAGGCAGGCGAAGACCTCTGCTGGTTCTGGCGGGGCTGGTTCTTCGGCAACGGCGGACTGGACCAGGCCATCCAACGTGTAACCTATGTTGACAATGATCCCGCCAAAGGCATACAGGTGACGCTCACCAATCTCGATAAACTGGTGATGCCGGCTACACTGGAATTGACATGGAAGGATGGCAGCAAACAACGTATCTCGTTGCCGGCAGAGACCTGGATGCAGTCCGGCACGCGGCAGCTGCAGCTGGCGCCCGGCGCCGGAGGACAAAAGCTGGCCGCCGTAACACTGGACCCCGATAAGGTACTGCCTGACGTCAACAGGGACAACAACACCTGGAAATATAAGGACTAAACGCCCGCAGGCTGAGCAGCTGGTTTAGAGCCCATTAGAAAAAATTTCCAGAAAAAAAGCTCACAAAAAAATTTTGTAAGAAATTTTTAGCCCTTATCTTTGCACTCCTTTCAACGGAAGGCCGTAAAAGTAGGGAGTTTAGCTCAGCTGGTTCAGAGCATCTGCCTTACAAGCAGAGGGTCGGCGGTTCGAACCCGTCAACTCCCACGAAGAAGTCCCGAGAGGGGCTTTTTTAATGAGGCGCGAAACGATTAATTTTATTTGCCGTTCCGTACACCTGTCTCCGTAGCTCAGTTGGTAGAGCAGCTGACTCTTAATCAGCGGGTCCACAGTTCGAGCCTGTGCGGGGACACTGACAAAAGCACTTGGAAGCAAACAGCAACCAGGTGCTTTTTTATTTGATAACCCCCGGCCTCATCACCTCACTTTTAAAATACCTCGTATACTCCCTCGCCCCATATTCATTTAAGTGGATCCCGTCCAGCGTCTTATAATCCCGCGAAGCCGGTAACCTTATAAAACCCACATTGGCCATCCCGTCAAACCTCTTCTCGATAGACTGCCGCACATAAACAGGCATCGGCAGATCTTCCAGCTCAGGACTGATCGGCATCTCAAAGAAACAAACCTTACAACCGTGCGAGATCAGCGTATTTACCTCCGCCGACAGCACAGACAATCCACTATCTACCGCGGCGCTATCGATGACCTGGTACGCCTCCGCCTTGCCACGAAGCAGCCGGGAAAAAACGCTCTCCGGAATATTGATCTCATTCTTTAAAACCCTCGCATTACTTCCCTTCTTCTCCTGGTGAAAAAAAGAGCCGATAAAATACCTGGCAATACCCACAGGCTGATTGGATTCCAGTAAGGCAGGTAATTTTCTTTTCAGCGTATTCTTGATTTTTGAATCGAAATGCCCGGTGAAAGATTTGTCCTCGGGTCCAAAGAAAAAATTAGTTTCGATAAAAACAGTATCGGGGAAATATTTACCGGATTCGATAATACGTATGCCATCCAAAGGGTGCAGCCCCGGCAGCGAGAGGCTGTACATACCGGGCAGACTGTCCACCAGCATTTTATCTGACAAAGAGCTGCCGGTCATAACACAGCGGTATGGCTTGGCTGCATACAAATAACGCTCCGCCTTGATAATATTTTCCTGGTACTGGTACTGCCCTGTCTTCTTCTCCCCCCTGGAAACAAAAAGGAATAAGTTATAAACGACAAAACAACCTACACACGTAATAATACTCTTTCTGATCATCACCTAGAATTGAAAATAAATGAATGCACCCGACGGACCACTGTTGACAATGATCATAAACAAAAGAAAACCATACGCAAGGTACCTGTACGTCCTGAATCGGTCATGGACCTTCCATTGAGTGGAAAGCACATAATTGAGATGGTAAAGCACCACAGGGATCGAATACAGCAACAGACAGATGATCAGGGTACTCTCGTTCTTTACGTGGATATTGGTGCCGATGGCGCGAAGATATTGCACCACATGCTCAAATGGTAGCTTGAATAACAACCACGCGAGGGATACAAAACAAAAGACCATCAGGCCCTTGAAGAATGTCCGCAGTCGCCCCGGCTCCTTCGACCCGGTGAAATTCTGCGCAAAGCGCTCGATCGCCAGTGCCCCCCCATGAAACGCCCCCCAGACTGCATAGCTCCAGGCTGCACCATGCCATAACCCACCCAGCACCATCGTCAGCAGTAGATTGATATAGGTCCGCACATTCCCTTTTCTGTTGCCCCCTAAAGGGATATAAAGATACTCCTTCAGAAAGGTGGACAAGGAGATGTGCCATCTGCGCCAAAACTCTGAAAAAGAGGTAGATATGTAGGGGAAATTGAAATTATCCATTAGGGAATAACCAAACATGGCAGCCAGTCCGAGCGCGATGAGCGAATACCCCGCAAAGTCGGCGAATATCTGGCAGGAATACCCAAAAAGCATCGTAAGCAAGGTCAGGCTCGATTGCACTTCGAAATAAGGGGAGGCCATCCAGAAGGTCAGATTCGAAAGGCTGTCTGCCACGACCATTTTCAGGAAATACCCCATGATCAGCTTCTTTGCCACATACTCCCAATCCACATCTTTAAGATATTTACGGCCTATTTGAGGATAGAATTGGTAGGCTTTGAGGATCGGACCGGCAATCAGGTGCGGAAAGAATGAAATGAAGAATAACGTGTTGATAATATGCTTTTTCACTGGCCCCTTTATGGCAAAACTATCCCTGTGCTTGTTGGAATATACATCCACCAGCAAGCTGATCCCTTCGAATGTATAAAACGAAATTCCAATAGGCAACGGCATCATCAGCAGAAAATGCCCCAATCCTTGGCTCGTATCCAATAAAGTCTTGGCAAACAAGGGACTATATTTAAAACACGCCAGGATGGAAAGATTCACCACCACCCCCATAGTGACATAGAACTTTCGCCGGTTAGGAGAGCCGGTCACCACCTTATAGCTGGTGAATATATTGATCGCAGCCGAGAACAATAAGAGCAACAGCAAGATGGGCTGACCATAAGCATAAAAACATAGACTGGAAAGGATGAGGACTGGCACCTGCACCCGGGATAATAAAGGCAGGTAGTAAAAAAAGAAGGTAATTACCAATAAAATGATGAACTCCAAGCTATTAAAAAGCATACAGGCGACAGCGGTTATTAAGATTAATATTGAAAAGTATGGCAACCGAATAGTGAAACGCAAGTTCGGATCGCTGGCTAGAAATAGGCATTTACCGTAGGCCGTTCACCCCGGTCAAAAGTCAGGGATAATGCGTTGCAATATACATGCAATCGGCCATTTATATGAAAAAATCGTGCCCATTGTAGAGATATCATCCAATGGTTATAAATGGTTAAAATCGGTAAAGTCCTGCCGGCTCCTGTAAAGTAAATTGTTAGATGAATCTCACAAAACTGGTTATTATCAGCTTGATCCTCCAATTATTGGGGCAGACCGATAACTTAATGGAACAGACGAATAAGGCCATTGCACAACAAAACATCAGCCTCCATTACACCCTCTCCCTGGATGACCCCGGCACACACAGGATCCATATCAATTTTCATTGTTCCGGCCTTTCCGCACCGGTAATCGATTTTAAAATGCCGGCCTGGATGCCCGGGTATTACCAGCTGCTGGATTATGCTAAGAACGTCGGGAACTTCCATGCTACTGATGACCATGGTCATGAACTGGGCTGGACAAAGACCGGCCCCAACACCTGGCGGGTGGCGCACCCAGCCGGATCAAAAGTCACCATCACCTACGATGTCACCGCCAGCCAGGCCTTTGTAGCGCAGCCCTGGCTGGACAGCACGCATGCCTATATCGCACCCGCAGGCGTATTCATGTACATCGACGGCCTTCTCCAACACGAAATATCCGTGGAGGTCAAACCCTGGTCCGGCTGGAACACGGTAGCCACGGGGCTGGAGGCCATAAAAACAAAACCCCATACCTACCAGGCGCCGGATTTCGACGTACTCTACGATTGCCCCATCCTGGCGGGCAACCTGGAAAAATTGCCCACCTTCACCGTCAACAGCAAGCCTCACTATTTCATCGGCCATCGCCTGGGAGAATTCGATAAACAGCAATTTACCGAAGACCTGAAAAAAATCGTGGAGCAGGGCGTGGCTGTCATCGGTGATATCCCTTACGGCGACTATACATTCCTGGCCATCGGTGCAGGCCCGGGCGGCATCGAGCACCTCAACTCATCTACCATCGGCTTCTCGGGCAGTTCCATGAAAGACAGGCAAGGCCGCCAGCGCATGCTTTGCTTCATCGCCCATGAATATTTTCATCATTATAATGTCAAACGGATCCGGCCCATTGCCCTGGGCCCCTTCGATTATCAGCGGGAGAATAGGACCGACCAGCTATGGGTCTCCGAAGGCCTCACCGTCTATTATGAATACATGCTGGTAGCCCGCGCCGGACTGATGACAGGAGAAGAGCTATTGCATCATTTTTCATCCGATATCGCCGCTTATGAGAAAGAGCCGGGACGCCTCTACCAGTCCCTGGCGCAGGCCAGCGAAAGCACCTGGTCTGACGGCCCCTTCGGCGGAAAAAAAGACAGCTCCATCTCCTACTATCAGAAAGGTCCCGCCGTGGGATTGCTGCTGGACCTGGCCATCAGACACCATACAGGGAACAAAAGATCCCTGGACGATGTCATGCGGACACTCTATGAAGTCTATTATAAAAAGGAAAAAAGGGGGTTCACCGGCGACGAATTCAGAAACACCTGCGAAACAATAGCAGGAACAGCCCTGACGGAAATATTTGACTACGTCTACACGACAAAGGAGCCCGACTATGCAAAATACCTTGCCTACGGCGGATTGGGCATGGACGACAACTTCCGGATCTATCCGCTTCCAGCAACAGACACCCTGCAAGCCGCCATCCGCAGATCCTATCTTACAGCGCCTTCAACACCTCGGCCCCAATAGCTTCAGTACCTAATATATTCCCGGCCGGCGTCCCCGCATCGGCAATATCCCGCGTGCGGAATCCGGCTTTCAGCACCTTATCCACGGCAGCGATCACCGCCTCGGACTCAGCCTTCATGCCAAATGAAATATCCAGCAGCAGCGCGGCAGAAAGGATAGATGCCAGCGGATTGGCCACGCCCTTGCCCGTAATGTCGTGAGCGCTGCCGTGAATGGGCTCATAAACCCCCGTGCCGTCGCCAATGGAGGCGGAAGCCAGCATACCCATGGAGCCCGCGATCTGCGATGCTTCATCCGTAAGGATATCGCCGAAAAGATTGGCCGTGACCACCACGTCAAAACGACGGGGGTCCTTTATCAGCAGCATAGCCGTTGCATCGACGAACTGATGCTCCACTTCTATATCGGGGTATTCCAACGCTACTTTCTGGACCACCTCCCTCCAAAGCCGGGAGGTCTCGATCACATTGGCCTTGTCCACGGAACACAGCTTCTTGCGACGGGTCCGGGCCGCTTCGAAAGCCTTGCGGGCAATACGCTCCACTTCATAGCGGCTGTATTCCGCCACATCATAGGCCGTATCCCCATTGTTCTTACGCCCCTTTTCACCAAAATAGATATCCCCGGTAAGCTCGCGGAAAAAGAGGATATCCGCGCCTTTCAAGATCTCCGGCTTGATGCTGGAAGCGCCTAATAATTCGTCAAATAATTTGATCGGGCGGAGATTGGCGTACAAGCCCAGCTCCTTCCGCATCTTGAGCAGACCTTGCTCGGGACGGACCTTGGCCGAAGGATCATTATCATATTTTGGATGGCCAACAGCTCCAAACAGCACCGCATCGGACTTCCGCATCTTCTCCAGCGACTCGTCAGGCAGGGGATTGCCCGTTGCTTCAATGGCCACATGGCCGATCAACGCTTCGTCATAGGTAAAGGTATGCCCGAATTTCGAAGCTATCTTATCCAACACTTTCTTGCCGACTGCCGTTACTTCCTGTCCTATTCCGTCTCCCGGAACGATGAGAATATGCTTGTTTGCCATTCGATGATATATTAAGCTTAAATTAAGTTCAGCATTTTTTGGGTAGCCTTGATGGCCGAGACCGTCTGATCGCTGTCCAGTCCCCTCGTCTTGAATTCTTTATTGCCGTCGTTCCAGGTAATGATGGTCTCACAAAGCGCATCGCTCTTACCGCCTGGCGGGATCCGCACGGCATAATCGGTCAGGGTGGGCAGCTCCAGTTTTTGTTTCTTATAAACTTTCTTCAGCGCATTCATAAAGGCATCGTATTGTCCGTCTCCCTGGGCATGCTCCTCAAAGACCTCGCCATTGACGGAAAGCTTCACCGTCACGGAAGGGCGGAGGCTCTTTGAATGCGTAAGCACATAATTCTCCACCCTTACTTTCTCCTGGATGGTCTTGCTGTCCAGGATGTCGGAAATAATATAAGGCAGGTCGGCCTGGGTCACCACTTCCTTGCGATCGCCCAGCTCGATGATCCGTTGTGTCACCAGCTTGAGGTCCGGATCCGACAGCTGGATGCCCAGCTGCTGCAGGTTGTTCTCGATATTCGCCTTGCCGCTGGTCTTCCCCAGGGCATATTTGCGCTGACGGCCGAATCGTTCGGGCATCAGGTCGCTGAAATACAGTTTGTTCTTCTTATCTCCATCGGCATGGATGCCGGCCGTCTGCGTAAACACATTTTCTCCCACGACAGGCTTGTTGGCGGGGATCCGCACACCTGAAAATGTTTCCACCAGCTTACTGACCCTGTACAGGGACGCCTCGTTGACAAAAGTTTTTACGGAAGGCAGGAAATCATTCAGCACGGCGATAGCGCTGGCTAAAGGGGCGTTACCGGCCCTCTCCCCCATCCCATTGACCGTGAGATGTATGCCATGCGCCCCTGCTCTAACGCCTTCCAGGACATTGGCCGTGCCCAGGTCATAATCGTTGTGCGCATGGAAATCGAAATGAAGGTCGGGATACCGTTGGACGATCTCCGAAATATATTCGGTGACCTCAGAGGGAATAAGTATCCCCAAAGTATCCGGCAGCATCACTCTTTTTATAGGAAGCCCCTGTAAGAAATCCAGGTATTGGAAAACATACTCCTTGGAATGTCGCATGCCGTTGCTCCAGTCTTCGAGATAGACATTACATTCCAGGCCCTTTTTCTTTCCCAATGCGATGACAGCGGCCACCTCCTCGAAATGCTGCTCCGGCTTCTTTTTCAGCTGGTGGGTCAGATGATTCAGCGAACCCTTGGTCAGCAGGTTCATCACTTTGGCTCCGGCTTCCTGCATCCATTTTACGGAGACATCGCCATCGACAAAGGTGAGCACTTCGATCCTGTCTAAAAAGTTATTGGCCTTCGCCCATTTGGTGATTGCTTTTACAGCCGCCAGCTCCCCTTCAGACACACGGGCTGACGCTATTTCGATCCGGTCGACCTTTAGCTCGACGAGTAAAAGCTGCGCGATCGTCAGCTTCTCCGGAGGCGAGAAAGAAACGCCGCTGGTCTGCTCACCATCCCGGAGAGTGGTGTCCATTATTTCAATATAACGTGGAGCTGGGGACATGTCGTTCGTACGGTTTAATAGATGCTTTTCCCGGCATAGGCGCGGATCTCCTCTTTCATGGCCTGCAGATAATCGATATCATCATAGCCATTGGTCATATTGTGCTTCTTGTAGGTATTGATCTCAAAAGCCTCGCTTTCACCCGTGGCCAGGATAGTAATGGTCTGATCCGGCAGGTTCACTTCCAGCTCGGTCTTGGGGTCGGCTTCGATCGCCCGGAAGATCTTATCCAGGAAAGCAGGGCTCACCTGCACAGGCAGTATGCCTATGTTTAGGGAGTTATTCTTAAAAATATCGGCAAAGAAGCTGGATACCACACAACGAAAGCCATAATCATAGATGGCCCACGCCGCATGCTCACGGCTGCTGCCGCTGCCGAAGTTCTTCCCGCCCACCAGTATCTTGCCCGAATAAATGGGGTTGTTCAACACAAAATCCTTTTTGGGCGTGTTGTCCGGATTATAACGCCAATCACGGAAAAGGTTATCCCCAAAGCCCGTACGCTCGGTGGCCTTTAAAAAACGGGCAGGGATGATCTGGTCTGTGTCCACATTCTCGATGGGCATGGGAACTGCGGAGCTCTTTAATACAGTGAATTTATCGTAAGCCATAATTTTTACAATTGTCGGGGTTGGAATAAATTGGAATAAGATCACTCTGCCATCAATGTCCTCGGGTCCGTCACCACGCCTGTCACAGCCGCGGCAGCAGCCACTAAGGGGCTCGCCAGCATCGTCCTGGCGCCCGGGCCCTGCCGCCCTTCAAAATTGCGGTTGCTGGTGCTGACGGCATACTTGCCGGCAGGGATCTTGTCGTCATTCATCGCCAGGCAGGCGGAACATCCGGGTTGACGCAGCTGGAAACCCGCTGCCGTCAATATATCCAGTATCCCTTCTTCCTTGATCTGCTGCTCCACGATATGCGATCCCGGGACGATCCATGCAGTGACATGATCCGCCTTCTTACGGTTCTTTACAATGGATGCAAAAGCACGGAAATCCTCGATCCGTCCATTCGTGCAGCTGCCGATGAATACATAATCCACTTTCTTTCCCAGCATGGACTCGTCTTCATGAAAACCCATATAGCCGAGGGATTTTTCATAGCTCGCCTTGCTGCCGCCAGAGGCCTGCGCCAAAGGAATATGCTGGGTGATCCCCATGCCCATCCCCGGGTTGGTGCCATAAGTGATCATGGGCTCGATGTCTGCCGCCTCGAAATGGTGCTCCAGGTCAAAGGTGGCGCCGGCTTCGGTCTTCAGGGTCTTCCAATATGCCAGCGCTTTGTCCCAGGCCGCTCCCTTAGGCGCTTTTTCCCTTCCCTTGATATAGTTGAAGGTCGTCTCGTCCGGGGCGATCATGCCCCCGCGGGCGCCCATTTCTATGCTCATATTACAAACGGTCATACGGCCTTCCATGCTCATTTGCTCGAATACTTCCCCGGCAAATTCCACGAAATACCCCGTAGCGCCGGCTGCCGTCAGCCGCGAAATAATATACAGCACCACATCCTTGGGGGTGATGCCCTTTCCGATCCGGCCATTGACATTGATCCGCATCTTCTTCGGCTTGGGCTGCATGATACATTGGGAGGAAAGCACCATCTCCACTTCAGAAGTGCCGATGCCAAATGCGATAGCCCCAAAAGCACCATGGGTTGAAGTATGCGAGTCCCCGCATACGATGGTCATTCCCGGAAGGGTAATGCCGTTCTCGGGTCCCACCACATGGACGATGCCGTTCTTGGGATTACCTAAACCCCAATGGGAGATACCATACTTTCCCGCGTTCACTTCCAACGCTTTAAGCTGATTGGCAGATAGGGGATCCTGCACGGGCAGGTGCTGGTTGATGGTGGGCGTATTGTGATCGGCCGTGGCAAATGTCTTTTCAGGGAACATCACTTTCAAATGCCGGCTCTCCAATCCCAGAAAAGCAACCGGGCTGGTGACTTCATGGATAAAATGGCGGTCGATAAAAAGTATGTCGGGACCATCCTCAATTTTCCTGACGACGTGGCTGTCCCATACTTTGTCAAATAATGTAGCGGGTGATTGGCTCATTTTCCAGAATTTAAAGAAGTTGCAAAATTCTTAAAAAATCTCCATATAATAAGGTTTCTTACTGGATTTCTTCTAAGATCTAACGAGAAAGAGAAATACCGGACGGTAAAGGTAAGCCGTTTCCCCCGCATTGGGAATAAAGCACTTATAACTTTAACTTTAAAGGACTTAGCAGACATGCAAAAAGGCCATATTTGTCTTTTCCACCCTTAATATATATCTTGGGACCTGCTAAAATCGACACTGTTTCACCCAGAACCCATGAACCCCCGGCCGGCAAGAACCTATCTTAAATATTATAGCCTTTTCCTGTCTATACTATTCACCAGCAGTGTCGTCTCCGCACAGCTGACCGCACGTTTCTCCATGGATAAGTCAGGAGGCTGCTCGCCCCTGGTAGTGAATTTCACCAATCAAACGTCAGGCGCTTCACCAAATGCTGTTTATAAATGGGATTATGGCAACGGCAACACTTCAGCCTTGACAAGCGGCGCAGCCGTCTATACTGACGAGCAAAGCTACACGGTGACTTTGACGGTGGAAGATGGCGGCAATACCTCTACCCAAACACAGCAGGTCACTGTCTATAAACCTCCCACGGTGGATTTTTCCGTCGCTCCCGTCAAGACCTGCCTGGGCATGCCCGTTACCTTCACGGCAAACGCAACACCTGGCGGCGGCAGCATCGCCAGCTACACCTGGGACTTCGGGGATGGCTCTACCCAGCAAAGCTACGGCAGCGGTCAGCCCCATACTTATGGCGTGCAATTGACGGCATCCGTCAGCCTCACTGTGACCAACAGCTATGGCTGCCATACCACACTTAGAAAAGCCGACATAGTAAAGATCATTCCTCCCCTGACCTCCAGCTTTACGGCAGATAAAAAAGTCCTGTGCCTGGTCACAGACCCCATTCAGTTCACCAATGCCAGCACAGGCCCCGGCACATTGGACTATCAATGGGATTTCGGGGACGGCAACAGCTCCACGCAACAAAGCCCAACCTACATATTCAATAAAAAAGGGCTTTATACGGTAAGCCTCAAAGTTCATAGCTCCGAAGGTTGCACAGTCACCAGCATCCAATCAAACCCGATCAATGTCGCCAGCTACAGCACGGACTTTTCCGTACCCTCTCCCATCTGCCTTGGCTCTTATGTCACCTTCAACGCACAAAGCGTTCCCGCACCCGACAACAGCCAATGGGAAATTGACGGAACCCCCTCGTACAATTATGGAAGCCTTTCCACTGCCTTCAGCGTACTCGGCGATCATACCATCGCCTTGAAAAATACATTCGGCGCCTGTCCCCAGGTGGCGACCAAACATATCTCCGTCAAAGATATCCCCCACCCGACCCCGTTCTCCATCGACATCACAGGGAAATGCGGAGCGCCCGTGGCAGTGAATTTCAAAGACGCCACTCCGGGGGCGGTCAAATGGGAATGGGATTTCAATTACCTGTATTACAACAACCCGAATATCACCGGCACGAAGCAGACGCCTGCCTTTACTTACAACGCCGATGGCAATTACACCATCTGGCTGCGGGTAACCAACGCGGACGGATGTACCAATACGACCACCGGGAACGTATCGATCACTCGTCCATGGGTCTCCATCTATACGGACCCGCCCACGCTGTCGGTATGCTCCTCCCTGATCACTTTCGGCTTCCATACCAACGCTTCGGAACCGCTGACGGCCACTCAATGGGACTTCGGGGACGGCTCCGCCACTTCCAGCGCCGCCAACCCTACCCATGGTTTCAAAAACACCGGCAGCTATACGGTTACGTTGAACTATACTACCCAGAATGGCTGCAAAGGCGCAATATCCTATATCGTCTATAGCCAGCCTCCGCCCAACCCGGTGGCTGTGTATTCCAACCCTGGCTATCCCGCCACCTGCAACAAGCCGGTAACCGTGGATTTCTCTACCTGGTCCTCGGAACCGCTGACGGCGACCAACTGGATCTTTGGCGATCCCAACAGCGGGAGCAACGCTTCGACCGCGCCTACCCCCTCTCATACCTATTCCAACACTGGCAAGTACGTCGCCCAACTGTCCTACACAACACAGAGTGGCTGTAAGGGTACTGTCAATTCCAACGTCATCATCATCGACCCTAAGATCACCACCTTGGATTTCTCCATGACGCCTAACCCGGTCTGCGGCAATAATACGGTGTCCTTCAATGCCACCCCTAATAACTTCGACATCAACACCTATAATTGGGATTTCGGGGATGGCGGCGGTTCATTCGGACCGATAAGCACCGTTCACAATTATCAGGCCGTGGGTACTTATACCGTTAAGCTCTATGCGCGGAACCTGGGCGGCTGTGATACCACCATGTCAAAGACGATTACGGTGAAGCCCCCTTTTCCCCAGATCTCGGGCGGCACCAATACCTGCAGCGGCAACAGAGGTGATATCACCTTTACCCAAACATCCGTACAAGCCACCACGGTCGTCTGGAATTTCGGCGACGGCGAGACGGCCACGACTCCCGGTACCCAGGCCACCATCACCCATAACTATAAGAAAACGGGCGCCTATAGCGTCACGCTGGCAGCCACCAACGGGCAGTGCACATTGACGTCGCTCCCCTACCAGGTAAAAGTCCTCCTGAAGCAAAATCCCCAGCTCACAGGCAATCTCTCCTCCGCCTGCAGCAATACGCCCGTCAATATTCAGATCGCCAACCTGGACAGAAATCCTTACCAGACGGACATCGTCTATGATTACTATTATTATGCGGGATATGACTTCCAGGCGTCCCAATATGGGGACGGCACTGATTTCCAGGGCACCAGGACCGATGTCGGCCCCTATCCCTATCGCTGGACGACCGCTTACAACGGCACCATCAGCAATTTCAAAACAGGAGAAAAAGGGATCCGCTTTATCCTTACCAGCAGGATCTTTGGCTGCCAGGACACGACCAACATCATGCCGCTCGCCATCAAAGGCGCCGTAGGCGGGTTTAAGGTCGTCGCCGACAAACTGTGTTATCAATCTCCCGTCATACTGGAAGATACTTCCAAATCCACCCCCGACAATGTCATCACCTCCCGGAAATGGGACTTCGGGGATGGACAAACCTTCACCAGCGACAAAGGAGGCCAGCTCAAACATACTTATGCCTCCCCGGGCAACTACTATGTCAATATGCAGATCTCCGATGCCGCCGGCTGCTCTTCTACCGTTCCCTCGGCACAATACGTCACTGTCAAAGGCCCCAAGGCTTCCTTCTACCCTTCAGGTACGGACGTGCATCTGAATACAACGGTGTACTTCTATAATACGACCAATGACAATGGCAATACCAATACGGTATACAGCTGGGATTTCGGGGACGGCGTCACATCCAGCGACCCTTATCCCTACCACACCTATACGGTACCCGGTACTTATACCGTGACGATGAAAGCGTCCAATCCTTCCGTGCCCTGCGGCTCCGCCGCCACCCCGGTGTCCATCATCGTACGGAATTTCAATTCCAACTTCAGCTTTTCATCCTCCTACATAGCAGGGAGCTGCCCGCCCCTCCTGGTGAACTTCACCAATACTTCCTACAACGCTGTCAGCGTAACCTGGGACTTCGGAGATGGTAATACGGCAGGAAACCTCAACTATGCCAGCCACGTGTATGAAAAGCCCGGAAAATATATTGTTACCCTGCACGTCAATACCTACAACGGCCTTACAGGTGAATATATCGACTCTATCATCATCCGCCAGCCACAGGTGAATATTCCCAAGCTGCCTCCGGAAACCTGCATCGGGAACAGCGTCACCCTGAACTCCTCGGCGCAATATGCCAGCTCTTATGTATGGGATTTCGGGGACGGCAGCCTTGTTGCGTCCAATGATGGTAATGCCGTCCATAAATATCTCACCGCAGGTAACTACAAGGCTACCCTCCTCGTGCAGAATGACGCAGGATGTGTCACCGATACGGTCCTCCCCTCCCTGATTAAGATCCGGCCCAACCCGAAGGCCGTCATATCGCCTGCGGATCCGGTCCTCTGCCTGGGTCAATCCATTCCTTTGCAGGCCAGCGGCGGAGACATCTATGAATGGCGGCCGTCCACCGGTCTTAACAATCCTACCATCCCCAATCCGACCGCCGCACCCAGAAAAACCACTGACTATATCCTGACGGTGAAGGATGATATTGGCTGTCAAAATACCGCCCCCCTCACCATACAGGTGATCCAGCCGGGCAACCTGCAGCTCAACCATGACACGGCCGTCTGCGATGGTCAGCCTGTAAAGCTGAACGCCACGGGTGAGATGGTCTACAAATGGGTCGACTACACGGTGGGCCTGGATCATACGGATATCCCCGACCCCACGGCCATCGCCCCCTATACCATTACTTATACGGTGCAGGGCTCCGACGACCATTACTGTTTTGTCCATCAAAAGTCGATCCTCGTCACCGTGCGCCCCCTGCCGACAGTAGAAGCTGGACCGGATGTGCTGGTGCAGGCTGGCTATGATGCCACGCTCAATGCCGAAGGCAGCAGCGATGTCATCAGCTGGCAATGGACCCCTGAGAAATACCTCAGCTGTTATAATTGCGCCTCTCCGGTGTGCACGCCCCTGGCGACTACGCAATACGTGGTAACGGTGAAGAATAATTACTGCAAGGTCTCCGACACTGTGGTGGTCGCCGTGGATTGCAAGGAAGCCCGGGTGCGGATCCCCAGCGCTTTCACTCCCAACAGCGACGGGTCCAATGACGTATTTATGATCAAAGGTATCTCCATCATCAAGCACATGGTGATCTACAGCCGCTGGGGTGAAAAAGTATTCGAACGGGACAACTTCATCGCAGGCGACCGCTCCTCCTGCTGGGACGGCACGTCGAAAGGGCAAAGGTGCCAGCCCGGTGCCTATGTCTACTTCATAGAAATGGAATGCCCTTCCGGAGGTACTTTCAGCCGCAAAGGAAGTTTTGTGCTGATAAGATAGCTTACTCGCTGCGCAGGCTATTCACGGGATTAGCGACACCCGCCCTGATGGATTCATAACTTACAGTGATCCACGCAATGAGCAAAGCAGCCAACGGCGCCAGCACGAAGACCAGCCAGCCCACCTGAATGTGGTAGGCAAAGCTCCGCAGCCAGCTGTTCACAGCCCACCAGGACAACGGAATGGCGATGACCATGGCCATAAAGATCAGACGGGTGAAATCCGTGGACAGGAGTCGGACGATATTGAACAACGAGGCGCCCAATACTTTCCGCACCCCTATTTCCTTCGTCCTTTGCTCGGCCATATACGCTGAGAGCCCATATAAGCCCAGACAGGAAATAAATATCGCGAGAAGGGCGAAGAAGTTGAAGATGCTGCCCATCTGCTGTTCTCCCTTGTATTGGTTGGCAAGCTCCTGGTCAAGGAACCCATACGAAAAGGGATAGGCTGGATTCAGATCCCGGCTAATCTTGCCCAGCGCCTTGATGGTCGCCTCCGTCGCACCCGGTTTCGCCCTTACCATCACCGTGCCGCCCCACTTGTTCAGGCGGAGGATCAGGGGCTCGATGGCGGTCTGGATAGGCTTAAAGTTAAAATCTCCCACTACCCCGATGATCGTTCCCTTTACTTCGCCGAAGGAAATGGACTGACCGATCGCGCTCTCCGGCGTCATCCCCATGATACGGGCGCACTTTTCATTGAGGACATAATTGTTGCTATCCGCTTTAAAATCAGGGGAGAAAACGCGGCCACTCAATAGTTTGGTCTGGAAGACGGAAAAGAAGTTCTCACTGACATCCATGGACGGAAAAACGATCTGTGTCTTGGGAGCTTTACCTGGCCATACGACATCAATGGTACCGCTCGTCAGGTCGGTAGGAAGGTCCGAAATGATGGCCCACTGGCTGGTGAAAGCATCCTGCTGCAATTCGTCCCGCAACGCCCGTTGCTTTTTCCAGATATCGCCCGTCATCGGCATATATAGCAGGTTCTCCCTTTCAAACCCCAGGTTCTTGTGCTTGATATAGCTCAGTTGGTTGTAGATGACCACGGTCCCTATCAACAATACAATGGAAACGACAAACTGCATGACCACCAGTCCATTCCTGAATAGCCGGTTGCCGCCCAGGCTCCGCAGATTGCCTTTCAGGACCTTCACAGGTTGAAAGCCGGAAAGGAACAAGGCAGGGTAGCTTCCGGAGAGAAGGCCCGTAAAGGCGGCAATACCCAGGAGCCCGATCAATATCTTCCCATCCCATACGTGAATGGTCAGCGTTTTGCCCGCAAGATGATTGAACAGCGGCAGCAGCAGGTATACCAATGCGACAGCTGCCAGCAGCGAAAAGAAAGAGATGAGCAATGACTCGCCCAGGAATTGCCGGATCAGCTGCCCTCTCATGGCGCCTACTACCTTGCGAAGGCCTACTTCTTTTGCCCTCCTGGCCGAACGGGCCGTGGCCAGGTTCATAAAATTGATACAGGCCACCGCCAGGATGAAAATGGCTACGACAAAGAAGATATTGACGTATTGCGCATTGCCGTGCATGGGCAGGTCGACTTGCAGTCCGGAAGAATGGAGGTGGATGTCTGCCAATGGCTGCAATTGGAAATTCACTTTCAGGTTCTTCTCATGCTTTTTATATATTCCGTCTATCTGCTGCTGCAGCCTGGCCAGGGCGGCAGGAGTGGCCTCGAAATGCTTATCCAGCACGAGATAGCTGTAAAAGTTGAAATTATTCCAGGTATTCGTTTTCAGGTCATTGCGATCAGCAGCAGCAGACAGGGGTAATATCACATCGAATTGCAGGTGAGTGTTGGACGGGATATCGGCCAGCACACCGGTCACCACCACATTGCCGCCATTGTCCTTCCTCAGGGTCTTTCCCAGCGGGTCGTCCTGCCCGAAATATTTCTTTGCCGTTTCTTCCGTGAGCAGCACGCCGTCCGGCCGCATCAATGCCGTGCGGGCATCGCCGCTCAGCAGTGGAAAAGAAAATACCTGAAGAAAGGTGGAGTCCGCATAGAACACCCGTTTCTCCTCGAATTTCCGGACACCGGCTTCGAAAAGAGCGGTCTCCGGATGGCTGATCCTCACCGTATTTTTGATCACAGGCATCTCCGATTGCAGCCCGCCCAGCATACCTGCCGGATTGACCGCGGCCCGGAAATCACCCGCATTACAGGTGAGACGGTATGTCTGTTCGGCATCTTTATGCCACCTGTCGTAGCTCAGCTCATTCTGCACCCACAGCAGGATCAGGATGCTGGAAGCCATGCCGATCGCAAGGCCGGAAATATTGATAAAGGAATAAGCCTTGTGACGCAGGATACTACGCAAGGCGATCTTGAAATAATTTTTGAGCATGGAAGTGGCAGTTATTGGTCTATGGGACGAAATAATGTGCCATTTTGTTACACCTTTGACCGTCATTCCATTACGCAATCGTACAGCAGCCCTATTGTCCGATTTCGAACGGCGGATGTCCGCTCTCAATAATGGTAAAGCGCCGCCGGCCCGTCATTGATCCCGAAAAGCAGCATGCCTTTTCCCAGCTCCAACACCCCTCGCACATCGGCTCGCAAATGAAGCCCGCTCGCGGTCTGAGGTACATACTTAAACCCTCCCTTCCCATCGTTCAGCAGGAGCGCACCATGCCCCGCACGGTATCGGCCAAAACGGATCCTCGTCCAGGCATTGTCGCCGGCCAATACCAGGTCCTTGCTCCCATCGCCATTGACATCCGTGGCTGCTATGGCATACACCGGCGCATACTGCGCTTCCGGCGGCAGCTGATGCAGGACAAACCCTGAATCGCCTTTATGCTGCAGCCACACGGTACTGAGTAGGTTCGCTTGTAAAGGGCCCGCACCCTTCAGCTGCTCCGGGCTGAAAAGTTCACCGATAGTGGCATCGGCATAGTCATGATATTCCAGGAATTTCTTCTTCAGCATCGGCAGCTGCGTGGTAAGGTCATCCCGCGAAGCGGCAGGATAGGACACCCCGTTGATGTAATAGCAAAAGACGGGATCGATACTCCCGTTGTTATCAAAATCCTTGTAATAAAGGGTCAATGGCTGCACTTCGCCAGCCTGGAACTGGTTGTTCAGGCCTTGATTACCTAAAATGAGGTCGACACTGCCATCCCCGTCCAGGTCCGCCGCCGCGATCCGGTTCCACCAGCCGGCAGACGGAAAATGAATATATTTATCCGACGCATCTTCCAGCTTCCCCCCCTTGTTGAGATAGACCTTCACCGGCATCCACTCCCCTACCACTACCAGGTCACACCGGCCATCCTTGTCCAGGTCGATCCATAAGGCATCCGTGACCATGCCCATGCGCTCCAGGAAGGGCGCCGCCTGCGCAGTGCCATCGCTGAAATGTCCCTTACCATCATTGAGCAGGAGCTTACTGCCCGGAGACAAGGGGTATTTACCAGGTATGACCCTTCCCCCGATAAAAAGGTCCTGATCCCCGTCCCCGTCGATATCCTCAGCCTTTACGCAGCTGATGCTGGCTGGCCAGGACGGGAGAGCGCCCTCCGCCTTCGTAAAATGCCCCCGTCCATCGTTGAGGTATAGCCGCCCCTGAAGCAGCGGGTCTTTTTCCTCAAATTCATACCCCCCGCCACCGACATAAAGGTCGGCATCCCCATCTCCGTCAGCGTCGAAGAATGCAGCGGCGCCATCCTCCCCCAAAGAATCCTTCTCGATGGCCGGTTGTGACGATAGCTGCAGATCACCGGCAGCCGATTGCAGATAAATATGTCCCGCATGCCCCTTCGATCCTCCCATGAACACATCCTCCACTCCGTCCTTGTTCACATCGGCCTTAGCCATGCAGGGTCCGCTGCGCGACAGGTAATTCAGCAGCAACGGCTGCCTGTCAAAGTCATTATACATATTCTCTGTATGAACAGGTCCGGCGCCTGCGGCCTTCATCAGCACAGGAGCCGAAGCCTTGTAATTCCACTTGCCGCCAGCATCCTTCACCCGCACCTGCAACGCCTGGTCCGCCTTCAGCTGCCGCAACACCTGCCACCTGTCATCCGGCCAGATGACAAGAACGGAATCGACATACGCATGATCACCCAGTCCAAAGTTCATCACGGGATCAACAGATGATTGAAATCCCCTTACAGGGAATGCCTCCTGGTAGAATATAGTGTCCTTGCAAAAGAGCTTGACCTTGGCGCCTATCCCGGTGCCGTTGCCGGGATCCCCTTTCAGGGCGATCTTCAAATAGTGCGCATTGCGTAGCATGCGCGCATTGTTCCTATAGATCCCTGCATATTCATTGGTGTTGCTGATCACCAGGTCCATCGCCCCATCGTTGTCCAGGTCCGCATAAGCGGCGCCGGCTGACACCGTCTTCTGCGTGAGCCCCCAGGCACTATTAGCCTTCGTAAATGCATGGCCGCCTGTATTTCGAAAGAGATAGCTGGTACCCGGACTGGAAGGCATCTTGCTGATGGCCTCCTTCACGATGTCCTCCTTATCTCCTCCGCCTGCCCGCAACGCCTTGTCGGCGGAATACTTCAGGAAATCCATATCGGTATAATCCTTCACGTAACCGTTGGTCACCAGGAGGTCCTTATACCCATCATTGTCAAGGTCGGTGAAAAGTGCCGCCCAGCTCCAATCGGTATTTGAAACGCCTTCCAGCTGACCTACTTCGCTAAAAGTGCCATCCCCGTTGTTCTCCTGCAGCATGTTTCGACTGTACTGGTAATAAAATCCTCGTCCAAACAGCTGCTGGAATTTATTAAAGTTCTCTGCCCCGCTGTGCATTTTCTGCGTATGGTTGTCTTCTGGCAGCATATCCAGCGTCATCAGGTCGACAAGCCCATCGTTATTGAAATCTGCGGCGTCATTGCCCATGGAATACAAGGAGGTCTGATCCATGCAATCCCCGAGGCGCTCGGTAAACGTCACCTTCCCATCCGCGTCTTTTCCATTGTTGATGAAAAGATAGTCCGCCTCGTTGAAGTCATTGGAGACATAGATATCCGGCCAGCCATCATTGTTCAGATCCGACACCGCCAGCCCCAGCCCAAAGGTCAATACGTCGGATACAATGCCGGACTGAGCAGTAACATCTGTGTAAACAGGATGCTTCAGCTGCTGGTCCCATTCGTTGCGATACAGCTTGCATTCATAAGCCGGCTGCCGCTCCCTGCGCCATCCGGGGTTATCAATGGCTCCCGTGGTATATTGATGCAACGAGTGATTGATAAGGAACATGTCCAGATCCCCGTCCTTGTCATAATCGAAGAAAGCCGCCTGGGTGGAAAAACCCTTGTCCGCTAGGCCATATTCAGCCGCCTTTTCCGTAAAAGTCAGATCGCCATTATTGATGTAGAGCAGGTTGCTTCTCCGGTTGGGGTCGCTGTCCGCAGAACGGCAGATATAAATATCCATGCGGCCGTCACCATTGACATCCACCATGGTAGCGCCCGTGCACCAGCCTTCCTTTTCCGCCAGGCCGCTCTTCTGAGTGATATTTTCAAATCTGAACCCGCCTTTGTTAAGGTAAAGCCGGTTATGCACCATATTCCCCGTAAACAGCACATCAGGTAAACCATCGTTGTTGATATCCCCGACAGCAACACCGCCGCCATTATAAAAGTAAATGTAGTTGAGTACATTCAGCGCCTCTCCGTCAAACAGGGTATTCCGAAAATCTATCCCCGTACGGTCCTTGTCCAGCTGCGTCAGCAATGCATCATGACGGTCGCCGCAACCCGCGATGAAAAATATAAGCAACGTCCACTGAAGAGGATGACCGAAGATACGCCGCATAGATAAAACAATTAAGCTCCCATCCGGATAGATGGGAGCCTTAAGATAAAGTATTTCCGCTAATTCTTATCCCACCACAAAGGGGTCAGCACATTATCATCCCCGCCCAGCAGACTCTTGGCGGCAGTGACGGCCGCGGCATTGCTTGATTTTTCCGAATCCAGGAAAGGGATCCTTCGGATCCATTGTGTTTTCGTATTCGTGATCAGCGGGTTATCCGAGTTGACCACCTCATACAGGGGCATGACATGACTTCTCCGCCAGTCTGCCCAGGCCTCCATACCGTCCGGATAAAGTGCCAGCCATTTTTGGGTCGCGATCTGCATCCGCTGCGTATCCGGATCGGAATGCCATGCGATGGGAACGGTAGATACAGCCGGAGAGTTGAGACCGTCACCCGGTGGAATTGGCTTATTCGGACTATTGATATAAGCTGAAATGGCAGTGGGATCGATGATTCCCCATTGATTCATCGAATTGGTGATACCGGCCTCGTATAACTGCTGAGCAGACAATCCACCACCCATATCCCATCCCAGCAATTTACCTTCCGCCCGCAGGAAGTACGCCTCTGCCGCCTCTATTACATTCTGGGAAGTAGCCACATAATCGCCCCTGCCTACAGTTGTTCCTCCTACCTTGACGCTGGTGGACGCCCAGCGTGCGCCTGTATGCGAATTGGCATCCGCCAGGTTAGGATCCAGGCCCAGCTGATCTACGGACAATCCGTTCCTCAACCCGCTGTAGTGACTAAAAACACCGAAAGTGGGATCTCCGCTGTTGACAGTGGGGAGGAAATACTCGGAAATTCTTGGATCCTGGTATCCTTTCAGCACAGAGGCCATCGTAGCGCTCATCCGGAACTCATTCCAGTCTGACATGATGGAAAGTCCGTTGTTATCGTCGCCGTTGGCTGACCGCTTGATAAAGGCATCATGATTCGGGCTCTTTGTCATAACACCGGAGGCCACTGCGGCTTCCGCCTCCGTCTTGGCCCTTGCAGGATCCACCTTGGATATCCGCAACGCAAGGCGAAGGCGTAGCGTGTTGGCAAACCTGACCCATTGATCGACATCCCCACCGTAGATCAGGTCATAGGAAGCAAATCCATTTCCGCCGGCATGGGTTTTCAGCACCGCCACGGCATCCGTCAGCCTTTTGAAGAAGTCGTCGTATATCTTATCCTGTGCGTCGTAAGGCATGGACGTTAATACCTGCCCGGCCTTGAAATAAGGAATGGGGCCCCAGTAATCAGTAACTTTATGAAAGGCGAATACCCAAAGGACCTCCGCCATGGCATGCTCAGCCGACATGGAATCCGTCTTGGAAAAAATGGTCAGCAACTGAGGTAGTACGCTGGAATAAATAGGATTGAAATTGGCGCCCACCCAGTCCTGCCGGATCACCAGTCTGTCGGAAGGAAAATAAGTGGCCTCACAGGCAAAGTATTGACAATATTGATCGGCAAAAAGATTCTGCGCGATCTGGTAATTAGCCGCATTGGTGGTAGCCACCTCTTCAGCCCTGGAAAACAGGAATGGCAGCTCCAGGGGCCCAATAGTGGGAATGGTATTCTTATCTGTATTGATCTGTTCAAAATTCTTCGTACAGGACACCGTGCACATGATGACGCCAATGATCATCAGTACTTGCAGGCGGCTGTTCAGTATCATATTCACTCGTTGATTCATATAATAGCTTTTTAAACTGACTTTAAAAGGTGGCTTTCAAATTGAATCCCAGCGTGCGCGTGGAAGGCATCGCCCCATATTCCGTGCCCTGGAAATTACCATTGCCATTACTCATGTCCGGATCCATCCACATCTTACGCTTGCCTAAACCTGGAATGCTCAGCGTAGAGCTTCCACGATAGATCCAGAAAAGATTGCGTGCCACGGCAGAAAAACGCAATGATTTTATAAGATGAAAGCCCCCTACGGGAATGTCATATCCAAAGGACAGTTCCCGCACCCGAAAGTTGGTGGCGCTGTAGGCGAAGAATTGTCCTACCCCATAACGTTGGCCGGAAACAGTCGTCCAGAATTGCTGCGCTGTAATGGGAGTGGTATTGGCGGCGCCTCCGGTGGTAACGCCACCAAGGTTCAGGCCGCCTTCACGGAACCGCTCTGTGCCTTTCGTTATCCCGCTGAATGCCAGGTTCATTTCGGTGCCCGATTCGATAATACCTCCAATGCGGCCATCCAGCAGCACACGCATGTTAAACCTTCCATACTGGAAAGTATTGGTGAAACCCAACACCTCTTTAGGATTGAAGTTGCCGATGAAAGCAATAGGGTCACCGGAGATATACGAAGTATAGGGTGTTCCATTGGCATTCACCAGGTATTGTCCCTTATCATTCTTTAACCAGGTATGGGCGTAAAGATCGCCGAAGCTGCCGCCTTCCTGTACCCTGGGTAACGCAGAGCGTTGATCCCCGCCTGCAAGGTCGGCAGCCTTGAGCTCATCGCTCAGCTTGATGACCTTGTTACGATTGAGCGACAGGTTGAGCTGAACATCCCAGCTGAAGTTTTTATGCTTGACTGGGGTGCCATTGACCACCAGCTCCAGGCCATGGTTCTCTATATTTCCCGCATTGATGTACTTATTGGCATATCCGGTGCCTACAGGAAGGGGGATCGTCAGCAGCTCGTTGGTTGAATTGCTTTTATAATAATTCAGGCTGAACCCTATGCGGTCATTGACAAATCGGCTTTCCACGCCGAACTCGTAGCTCTTGACCAGCTCAGGCTTCAGATTGGGCAGGGGGAGCGTAGTTCCTCTGCCAATTCCGCCATTGCCCGCACCAGGGAAAAAGGTGAAGCTGGCATTGCGTACACCAAACTGACCTCCATTGCCCACCTGCGCATAGTTGGCGCTAACCTTCAGGAACGACATGGCTGCCGGAAGATCTTTGATGAGGTCCGACAGGATGGCGGATACCCCCACAGAAGGATAAGTGAAGTGATAAGGCGCCAGCACGGTAGAATTCCAATCGGTCCGCACACTGGCATCCAGGAAGAGAATGTCCTTCCAACCCAACGTGGCCTGGCCAAATACCGAATGAGTCTGTATCTCACTCCCTGTCGAGGTCGTCTGCGGGTTGGTGGAGAAATTCAGGTTGAACTTGTTCGCAACATTCAGGCCATTGCTGCCTTCCGTGTTCTGCTCATACAGCCTGTCCTGGTAGATCGTACCCACGTGATAGTTTAGTTTCAGGTCTTCACTGAGTTGATTATTGCCTTCCAGTATCAGGTCAAACCATTTATCGGTCCTTGTGAGATCAGTAACCTTGTATGAACCTCCTGCATTGGTATTCCACAGTAAAGTGCCTTGCTGGTATTTTTCCTCCATACGGTCGGCCGTCCGGTCAAGATTGCCCGATCCCCGGATACTCAGCCAGGGCGTCAGCTGGTAACGGAGCGACATAAACCCGATGATACGGTTGCGCGTCTCGTTAATAGCCGAATTATAGATCATCCAATAGGGGTTCTGGTAAATGGAGTTGTTCGTAGATGGCCAGTTGGTAGGGTTCGCTATGGTGTAGCTGTCAAAGAACTGGTAGTTCCTCGCATCCTGGGTGCTCATGCTCCTGGGCATCTCATAAGCATCGAATACAGGAGAATTTTCTTCCCCCGTACGAGGCCGCCCTTTGATCACCTGCGTGACGTACGTGATCTTGGCGTCCGTTGACAGCTTCTTGCTGATCTGGTTGCTGATCCGCCAGTTAAAGATATGCCTGTTCAGATCATTATTGCGGATGATGCCCGTGCCATAATTATTCGTATAAGACAGGTAAGTCTGCGCTTTCTCACCTCCCGTGGCAAAGCTGATGGAATTATTGAGGCTCATTCCGGTGCGGAAAAAATCCTTCACATTATCCGGTTGCGGCGATAGCTTATTCGCTTTATATAGGTAGTCGATGTAGGACTGGCCGGTCATCTTAGGTCCCCAGCTGGCTCCTTTCTGCGAGCTGTCTGGCAGTACCCCTCCGGAACCTTGTCCATATGTATTTTGAAAATCAGGCAGCGCAAAAGTTTTCTCCATACCGACGCCCGAGTTCACCGATACCGTAGTCTCACCCTTCTTACCTTTCTTGGTAGTGATGATAATAGCCCCATTACCGCCCTGACTGCCATATAAAGCTGCTGCCGACGCTCCGCGAAGAACCGTCATGGATTCGATATCGTCCGGGTTGATGTTGGAAGCTCCATCGGAACTCTGCACTGATCCAAAATCGTTCGTGGCAGCGCTAAATGTCCCGTTGTTCAACGGTACGCCATCCACGACGATTAGGGCATTGTTGTCTCCTTGTACGGATTTGTTCCCTCTCAATACGATCCTGGCGCCGGAACCCAAACCGCCCGAGCCCTGTGTAATGACCGCATTCGCCACTTTTCCTTGCAGTGAATTAAGAACATTGTTCGGATCCCTTACTTCCGTGAGCTGCGATGGCTTGACGGATTGCGTGGCATACACCAGGGATTTGGATTGCCGGGTAATGCCCAGGGCCGTAACCACCACCTCTCCCAATTGCCTGGAATCAGTGCCCAGCGTTATGCTCAGCTGCCCGGCGGATGGGCCTGCAGTGACCTCTTTTGTCGCATAGCCGATGGAAGAAATGACAAGGATGACAGTTCCCGACGGAGCCTTGATAGCAAATGCACCTTCCGCATCCGAAGAGACGGCGGTATTCAATCCTTTCACCTTCACCGTGGCGCCTGCCACCGGCCCTTTACTGGCCTCGTCCGTGATCTTTCCCGTGATCGTTCGTTCCTGGGAGAATGCTATGCGGCCGCATAGCAATACAAGCAATAGAAGCAATACCTTTGGATAGGTCATAAGCAGATGTAGTTTAGAATTTTCAAGTGTAATTGAAAAACGGTATTACTACGTTGGTGCTTACGACCAGCCCTATGTAATGTATAGAATTTACATATTCTTTTTTGATATTTATAAGCAAATAGTTGCCAATCGTCCCCGTTAGGGGCCGTCAAACAGTTATTATTCCCTTGCTCAGTTCAGGCGAAAGACCCCGGGAGGGCCATTGTTGATGCCGACGATAAGGGAATGATTGACAAAGGCCACCGACCTGACGTCCTCACGAATGTGCAGCCCGCTGCTGCCTTGAGGCACATAGCGGAAATGCCCCTTGCCATCTCCGGCAAGCACTATTCCGTGATTGGCATCCAGCTGCCCGATGCGGAGCTTGTTGAATTTATTGTTTCCCAGCAGCAGGATGTCCTTATGTCCGTCATGATCGAAGTCCTGCAGGCAAGCTGCAAAAACGGGAGCATACTGGGCCTCCACAGGCAATGGACGGATGGCAAAACCATTGCCCGTATTTTCCAGGTACACCGTTCTCAGCTCCGTCACGCTCATATGCGGCACTTCTTTAAGGCTCTTGCCTTTATACAGGTCGGTGATAGACGCCTTTGCATAGCTGGCGTAATTATAATATGATTTCCGCAGCAGGGGCACCTGGCGGTTGGCGTCGTCCATCCCGGCAAACGGATAAGCAACGCCTTCTTCATAGGTAGAAATGAAAGGGTCGATGATCCCGTTCTGATCGACATCGGAGTAGTGTATCTCCATGGGCTCCCTGCCGGATGCTCTCAGGGGAGAATTCAATCCGAAGTTCCCGGCCACAATATCCTCGTCGCCATCTCCGTCCATATCGGCTGCGGTAAGGCTGCACCACCAGCCGGATGGCAATGTATCCCCTATCCTGCCCGTAGCATCCTCCAGGGTAGTCCCATTATTCAAATAGATCTTTATGGGCATCCATTCTCCCCCGATGATCAGGTCTTTTTTTCCGTCCTTGTTCACATCCACCCATACGGCGGAATGCACGATCCCTTCCAGCCGGCTCAGGGAAGGACATATCTCCGATGTACGGTCTGCGAACTTCCCTTTTCCATCGTTGATCAGCAGCCGGGAAGGAGTGGACAAGGGATAGTTGCCAGGTTCGACACTGCCGCCTATGAAAATATCAGGATGCCCATCGCCGTTCATATCATACACTGCAATACAGCTTTTATTGCGGAGGAATACGGGCAGCGCATCCTTCTTCTCGCGAAATCCATTTTTTCCCTCATTGATATAGAGACGGTCCTGGAAAAGAGGACTAGCCTTATCGAATTCATAGCCCCCGCTGACCACATAGAGATCCGGATCGCCATCTCCGTCGGCATCGAAGAACGCGGCGCTGATGTCCTTGCAATTTTCATCGCTGGTAAAGTATCCTTCGGAAGAAGCCTTGTATTTTCCCCCTTTTTCAGCGATCAATATTTTCCCCGGGCTGCCTTTCGCGCCGCCGATAAAAATATCCTCCAGGCCATCGCCATTGACATCGGCGGTAGCCATGCAGGGCCCGTCATGAGAATAGAAATGCGGCATCAGGTTCTGCGTCAGGAAATCATTCGTGAACGTTTCTTTGTGGACATAGTCGATGGCCTTATCTTCCTGCGTAAAGAGCGGCCGGGGCTTTTTTGCCAGCTGCCCGTAATCGAATTTTCCGCCGGCCGTCGCATGATCAAGCATCAGTGTCCGGCCCCCCTTGATCCCGACGATCGTCTCATAAGTATCGTCCGGCCAGACAACAAGGACTGAATCCACATCTTTTTCATTCCCCAGCCCCACCGAGATCACCGGATCTACCCCCGACTGGAACCCCCTCGTCAGCAGCTGCTCCTGGTAAATGGTCTTATCCTTTATATGGATAAACACCTTCGATCCAATGCCCATGGGATTTCCCGCCGGACCTTTAAAAGAGAATTTAATAAAATGACGGTCGGGATAAATTTTTTCCGCATTGTTGCAATAGATAGAAGCGTCTTCGTCGATATTGTTGGTAACAAGGTCCAGGTCCCCGTCATTATCCAGGTCGACATAGGCTGCGCCATTCGAGATCAGTACTTCCCCTAATCCGCTGGCCTCCGCCACATCCTCAAACCCGTCGTCGCCCATATTCCTGAACAAATAATGAGAGCTTATCTCTCCCGGAATATGCGTGAGGTATTCCTGAAAGCTGATGGGTGCCCCGCCCTGTCTCATCGCCTGCGCATGCTCCTGCGCAAATTGAAGGAAATCCAGGTTGGTAATATCCCGTTTGACGCCATTGGTTATATAAGCGTCTTTCCGCCCGTCCAGGTCATAGTCCGCAAACAGGACCGACCAGCTCCAGTCCGTAGCGTGTATCCCTGCCAGTTGGGCTATCTCGGAGAAAGTACCGTCGCCGTTATTTTTTTGCAATTGATTTCGCATGTAGAAAGGATAGAACCCATAGGAAAGGAGCTGCCGGTATTTGTCGAACCTGTCGGCTGAACTATGCATCTTCAGGTCCGCATGCTTCCCCGGCAGCATGTCCAGGGTGCAGATATCAGGCAGCAGGTCGTTATTATAATCGGCAATATCGCAGCCCATGGAATACATCGCCACATGATCCAGCCTGTCGCGGAGCTGATCGCTGAACGTTCCATCCTTATTATTGATATACAGGTAATCCTCTTCATTGTAATCATTGGAGACATAGACATCTGGCCAGCCGTCCATGTTGACATCCGCGGTCACCAGTCCCAGACTGAAAGTAAGGGGGTTGCTCCTGATCCCCGCCTGCCGGGTTATGTCCGTGAAATGTCCCCCGTCATTGCGGTACAGCTTGTTCTCGAACGATGCTTCCGCGGGCTGCCTTTTCAGACTGGCATAATTCAAATTGACGCCCCTGGAATATTCGGGCTTGGATTGCTTGATCAGGAAGAGATCCAGGTCGCCGTCCTTGTCGAAATCGAAAAAAGAAGCCTGGGTAGAGTATCCCGAATCATTCAATCCATACCGGGCGGCACTCTCCGTAAAAGTCAGGTCGTGATTGTTGATGAACAGCAGGTTGGTCCTGTTCTTGCCGTCTTCCAGCGCAGACCGGCAGATATAGATATCCAGCCAGCCGTCCGCATTGACGTCAGCCACCGAAACACCCGTGCACCATCCGTCAAATCGGGCAATGCCGGCTTTTCCGGTGATATCTTCGAATTGGAAGCCCCCCTTGTTGAGATAGAGCCTGTTCTTCACCATGCTGCCGGTGAAGACCAGGTCCGGAAGACCATCATTATTGAAGTCGCCTACGGCGACGCCGCCCCCGTTGTAATAGTAAGGAAAGTTCAGGCAGCTGAATCGCTCGTTATTGTCCAGGATGGTATTCCGGAAATTCACATGGGTCTTTTCCTGGCCCATCTTTGTAAACAGCAGGTCGGCCTTTCTGTCGCAGGATTGGAAAAAGGCAACGCCCGCCAATAAACATATGTACCATCCTCCTTTCACCTGCATAAGATCAATTTAAAGAAGGTCGTCCCTTTTCTGGGGACGACCTCAATCAATTTCAGCTATTTTATCCACCTTAAAAATTAGACGTGTTGCTCGCAGGGTCCCACCATACATGGGTCCCTCCGACATCCGGTCCGCCCAACGCCGTGAGGGCGGTCTTAATGCCATTGGCATTCGTTTGGTATTCCCCTAAGGCGAATTTGAATATCCTTCTGGCGCCGTCCGTCGTGCTGATGGTCCCGCCACTGTAATTCAGATAGTTGGGGAACACCTTCGGATAGCCTGTCCTTCTCCATTCGGACCAGGCCTCTTTCCCATTGGGGAACAGGGCGATCCATTTCTGGGTGAGGATCTGCTGCAGCTGATGCTCAAGGGATGCCGTGGGATCATATTTCACGGGGACCAGGTTGACCGCCGCAATATTATGCGCCGATTTTTTCGGGTCGACATAATTCACAGGCAGGGATGTCCCGGCAATATAAGTGTTATACGCCGCCGTGCTGATGCCATACATATCGAAATGGGCTTTGATGCCGGCCTCATAATAACTCTGGGCCGTCCCGGTATAAGCGCCGGTGCCCCATCCCCGTAGCGCCACTTCGGCGAGCGCCTCGTTCACTTCGGCGGCGGTAATGACATTCAAATCCCCTCCCCATCCAGCTGGGTTCTGACCGAAAACACCCACATTCACGGCGGAATATCCAACATAGTCACCCTTTGCCGCAATATCCGCGCCCTCCCGGATACCCTTGAAAATGGCGCCTACGGTGGGGTCGGTAGCCGGAGAAAAGAATAAGGGCAGACGCGGGTCGTTATACCCCGTCAGGATCGTTTCAAAATCGGCGCCCAATCGTTCGTCTGTCCAGTCCCTGGATACCTGTACAAAGCCGCCGCCCAGCGCGCTGTTGAAATTTACGTGCATGTTGTCGGCATTGTCGGTAATGATCCCGTGCGGCTCGCTGAGCGCCTTCTGCACCTGGACCTTGGCCGTTGCGTTATCGATCCTTGTCAGCCTTAGGCCGAGCCGGAGCCGGATGGAGTTGGCGGCCTTGATCCACTTCGTCAGATCGCCGCTGTAGATCATATCCAGGTTGCCGAAGGTGGAAGTGCCGCCTGCTGCTACCAGGGCCGACAGGCCGGTGACAGCCGTATCGAGGTCGGCAAAGAACTCTTTGTAAACGTCCTGCTGGCTGTCATAATCGTAAGATACAAGGTCCGCTTCGGGAATGGCATATTTTGAATAAATGATGGGACCCCATCCGTCTGCTACCAGATGCATACCGGCAACCTGTATGATCTTGGCAATAGCGAACTGCGTATTGGTCGCATCGGTGGCCGGCGTTATCTCCCTGGCGCCTTTGATGATGAAATAAGTCTGCTTCAATACATTGTCATAAGCATTCCCCCATAGGCCATCCTGCCAGCCGTCCTGGTTAAACAGGGTACAGGGATACTGGTTGCCCCGGAACCCTGAAGGAGGATATACATACCCCACAAAATTATCCCCGTAAAAATTGTCCAGTTGGGTCAGCCACGGGCCATTCTCCACCAGGTTTTGCTGTGCCGTTGTGAAGTAGGCGCTCACATTGGCGTTATTGGGCAACAGCTGCTCATTGGTCAATGCATAAGGATCCGTGTTCAGGTTCTTGAAATCCTTTGTACAGCCATATTGCAACGCCGCAAAAGCTATTATAAAAATCAACAAAAAATTATTTTTCATATTAATCCTTTTTTGAAAAACGAAATAGATACGCGCTTCATTTAATTAAAAGGAAACTTTGATCGATCCGCCAAAGCTCCTGGTTGCCGGGGCCGTAAATGCATTATAGCCTTGGTTTCCATTCGTAGTTCCCACAGCTATATCAGGATCAAAGGCTGCCTTCTTATGAAAGAAGAACAGGTTCCGTGCGTTGAATCCAATGGATACGGCTTTGATGATGTTGTTCGTTTTGGCCATTAGCCTGTCCGGGCGCAGGCTGTACGCTAGCGCCAGCTCCCTCAGCCTTATATTCGTGGCGCTGGTCATATAATATTCAGCAAGGCCGGCCCTGGATGCCACCGCACCATACCAGACTTTCGGGTCAATGGAGGTGACGGCGCCTCCCCCCACGTATTTGGCTTTCACAGGCAAAAATGTGCTGGCATGATCCCTGGCATCTGCGGACGCCTGGGATACGCCATATTCATCCAGAATGGCCTGCGTGACGTCCATTACCTGACCTCCTATCCTTCCGTCCACCAGGAAGCTTAACGAAAGCCTGCCCTTGAAAGTAAATGTGTTTCTAAACCCGATGATCGACTTGGGCAAAGGTGTCCCAAGCCCCGTGCTGTCTGCACTATAGAGGGTATATAGTGGCTTGCCCAGGTTGGCGCCTGTGTCTATCAGAATAGTGCCATCCTTTTCATCCCGGACAAATTTCTTTCCGAAGAAAGTGGGATAAGGCAGCCCTTTCCGAATGCCGAAATAAGTCATATTGCCATTGTCGGCGCCTGCGATAGCATGCACGAAATTGTCCGTACCATTAAACTCCTTCACCACATTCTTGTTGACATAGAGGGTGGCATATATATCCCATTTGAAATCCCTGCTTTTGACGGGAATCGCGCCTACACTTAATTCAAAGCCCTTATTTTCAATGTTACCTGCATTGATCAGGTAATTGTTGAAGGTCTGGCCGCTGCCCGCCTTGAAGGTTACCAGCTGATCTTTCGTGTTGATCTTAAACCAGGTGAAGTCGACGAATACCACATCGTTCTTCAGTCGCAGTTCCGTCCCGAATTCCAGGGAATTGGACCGCTCCGGTTTCAGAGCCGTCAGCGGATAAGGACCGTTGCTCCCGGCGACCACGCCATTCTGGTTGTAGCTGAAATAGCTGTAGGGATAGGTTTGATACGAATCGATGTCATTCCCCACCACCGCGTAGGAGGCCCTCAGCTTCCACAAGGAAATCGCTTCCGGCAGCTGTGCCATTTCATTCACGATCGCAGATAAGCCGACAGAAGGATAAAAATAAGATTTGGTCGGCAAAGGCAGACCACCTACGGGATATGCCAGTGCGGAAGACCAGTCGTTCCTGGCCGTGGCATCCAGGTATAACATGTCTTTATAAGAAAGGTTCAGGCCGCCGAACACCGCCTCTTTCCGCTTGCGATACTGATGCTCTTCCGTTGTCAGGTTGGCATAACGGATATTGGCCAGCGTAAATACATTGGCCAGGACCAGCGGTCCTTCAAAATGCTGGGAATAGTTGTCGATGTTCTGGAGGCTGGTGCCCACCAAAGCGCCGACACCCAGATCATTTATTTTCTTGTTGAATGAAAGAATGGCATCCCCATACACCTGCTGGTTGTCGTATTTGAAGAGCTTATATTTTCCCAGCGGGTCGGCCAAAACCGTTTGCGTTCCGGAGGAAAGCTTGCTCTCCAGCGTCCGGTACTCTTTATCGATATTACCCCGTACCTGCAAATTCAGCCAGTCCGTGAACTGGTATTTCAGCTGGAGGGAGGCATAGGCCTTATCCGTTCTCTGGGTGAATATATCCCTGTTCAAGATCCAGAAAGGGTTCTGTTGGTTGTCATCCCCGCCGCCGCCGGATGGGTTGGCTATCCAATCGATGTTCCACCAGTTCTGCAGGTTATAGTTCCTGGTGACATTGAACACTTCATAATTCTTTTTGAATTGGTTGAAATCAAGTCCCCGGGGGAATAAATAGAGTCCGGTGATGGGATTGTTGTATAGGCCGGGAGACAAGGGATTCTTATAATGCTGTTCTGTGAACAGGATATTTGCGTCCGCAGTCAGCTTGCCTCCAAAATAAGTGTTGCCTTGCCTGATGTTGATCGTATTCTTATTATAGTTGCTATTGGGATAAATGTTGGAAGCATTGGTGTTTGAATACGACATATAGGTGTTCCGGTCCTTGTCGCCGCCCCTGAGAGCGACGCTGTGCGTCCACGTGTTGCCGGGCACAAAAAAATCTTTCTCGATGTTCTTGTAGCTGCCTTTCGTGGTGCTCCAGCTGTAATTGGCCCCCGCCGCAGTCTGTCCGTACGTGTATTGCAGCTTAGGACCATAGGCCCGGGTATCCCGGTTGTAGTTGACGGCATAATCTACTGTAATGGCGCCGGCCCTTCCCTTTTTAGTGGTGATGAGCACCACCCCATTCTGCCCTTGCGAGCCATACAGGGCCGAAGCGCTCGCCCCTTTCAGGACCGTCACGCTTTCGATATCTTCGGAATTGATCTGGGACAGATTGTCGCCGGCGTCGGGCAACGCTGCCCCATTGTAGATACCCGCAGGCTGCGTAGGGGAATTGTTCTGGAACGGAATGCCATCGATGACATATAATGGCTGGTTGTTTCCGAAGGACTTGCTACCCCGGATCACCACATTCACCGAGCCGCCTGCTCCGCCTGATCCCCTGAAAACATTCAGGCCCGATACCTTGCCCTGAAGGGAATTCATCACGTTGGTCTCGGGAACAGCCGTGAGCGCCGCACCTTTTACTTCTTCGGTGGAATAAGTCAGTGATTTGGCCTTTCGCTGGATACCCAGCGCGGTAACGACCACTTCGTTCAGCGCGGCGGCAAGCTTTAGCTGGACATTAAGGGTAGACTGACCGGTTAATTTTACTTCCATCCGCTCGAAACCTACGCTGGTGATGACCAATACGGCATTGCTGCTGATGCCCTTCAGCTCGAACTCCCCGTTATCATTGGTCACGGTGATCTTGTTGGTGCCTTTTACGGCGACCGTAGCCGAAGGCACGCCTTCCCCTTTTTCGTTCGTGACCCGGCCCGTGATATCCATCGGCGGAGGCATCACCAGCCTGCTGTCGCCAGGATTATTGGCGCCAGCCTGTTTCCGGCTGATCACGATGGTCTTGCCGACAATTTCATAGGTGAGAGGCTGATCCCTCAGACAGGCGGACATAATGGACTCCACGGAGGCATCCCGTACATGCAGGGTCACTTTTTTTGCATCTTTTATGAGACCATAATCACAAAAGACGATGTATCCCGACTGCTTGTTAATGGCCGAAAAAACCGTTTCGAGCGGCACATTCTTCCCTGAAAATGTAATGCTCTGTGAAAAAGCCGTGGCGCTGACCTGCAGGCAGGTAGCCAGTAAGAGGAGGGTGGTCATTTTCATGACAAGCAGTGTTTTCGTGAAAAAACCCTTCTTATGCAGCACGGGTTTACAAATAGCAGTTAAATGCATACTTTTGTAGTGTTTGGGTTAAAAAAAAGCAGTCCTACAAGATTGATTATACCAAGTGCCGTCCGGTCGCGGTCAGCTGATCCGGCGGCGGGTTAGCCCGAACTTCCAGCCGTCCCGAATTCCAGTCGGGGCGGTTTTCTTTTTGGACGAACCACTATCTTTAATCTATTGATTTTATTTTTGTTGCGTTGCTTACATTTTCACGATTACTTTTTTGCCTTCAATGGAAAATTGTACGCCGCTTTTTTCAAGGATCCGGAATACAGCCGATAAGGAGAGATCCCTCTGCATACCGCCCCAGAATACCCTTTCATCGTTCTTACCGATGTAACTTACCTCCACATCATACCACCTTGCCAGCTGCCGCATCACCGTTTGCAGGTTTTCTTTATTGAAGTTGAAATATCCGTTCTTCCAGGCTATTGCGGCCGCCACGTCCGCATCGGCGATCACCCGTTGTCCCGGAATGTCCAGCGCCGATTGCGCTTGCTGGCCCGGCTCCAGGATATTTTCGTCTTTCCCATTCCTCACTTTCACTGCGCCATCCACCAGCGTGGTCCGGATCATATGCTCATCGCTGTACGCCTCCACATTAAAGCTGGTCCCCAATACTTCCACTTCCCTCGTACCACCTCCGCCGGCGCCAGGAAGCACCTTCACTTTGAAAGGCCGGGCAACGTCTTTTGCCACTTCAAAATAGGCTTCTCCGGTGAGCTCCACGTCACGCTGCCTGCCTGTAAAGCTGGTAGGGAACCGCAGCGAAGAAGAAGCATTCAGCCAGACCTTGGTGCCATCCGCCAGGATGATCTGGTATTGCCCGCCCCTGGGCGTCGCGACAGTATTATACAGCAGCCCGCTCGTAGCTCGCGGCCCGTCGCTCGCAGCTGCTTTATACGCCAGCACACCGCTGGATATTTTCACCACTTTCATGTTGGCCTGCACGCCCAATGAGCCGTTCTGCGCACTGTCCAATATCACCTTTTCGCCGTTTGCCAGCGTAAGCACCGCCTTGTTGCCGCCAGGAAGTATCTCCTGCCGGGCTGGTCCCGCCTTTGCCGCAGCCACCACGCCAGTGGCATGGCCTTTCGAAGAAATAAAATAACCAAACCAGCCTGCACAGATCAAAAAGAAAATGATAGAGGCAGCCGCCATATACCAGCGCCATCTCGGGATGGACGCCGGCAAATCGTCATCATTGGCCATTGCCTCCGTCTGCTGCATCATCGTATGAAACCTGGCGTCCCAATTTACGGTTGCCTCGGGGGCTTTTTCGCCGGCGCTTTCCCAAAGTTGCCGTAATGCCTTTGCCAATTCCCTGCTGCGAGGTTCCTTGTTTACCAATGAAAGCAGTTCGTCCAGCTCCTCCCTGGTGCAGCTTCCCGCAAGATATTTTTCCACCAGATATTCCCACCTTTCTTTTGCCCATCGTTTGTTTATCATAATGAATAAACCGCTTTCCTATATGACGATGAAAAGAAAGGCAATAACTAACCCGGATTATCTTTTTTTTAACTTTTTTTTACCCTTTGATCCGGGACAACAGGAGGATGGTCATGGCAAGGTCCATGTGGCTGATAAGATAAGTGCGGATAAAACGCTGGGATTCTACAATGTGGTTGTTTACCGTGGATTTGGAAAGACTGAGCTTCCGTGCGATGTCTGCATGGGAAAAACCTTTTTCCCTGCTCAGCAGATAGACTTCTTTTCGTTGAGGAGAGAGAAGCGCTACAGCTTCCCGCAATTTATTTTCATATTCGTGCTGCATGACGACGCTGTCTGCCCGGGCATCTCCTGCCTGCTGGATATCGTTCCACAGCAGATTCCGGAATACAGGGTCCCTGGCCGCGCTGCGTAAGAAATCAATGGACTTATTATAAGCTATCCTGAAGAGAAAGGCGTCAAAATTTTCTATTTCGGTGACAAGATCCTTCGCCAGCCATATTTTAAGGAAGACGTCCATGACGAGCTCTTCAGCCACTTCCTTCGATCTGATGATACCCAGGATATAAGCATAGAGTCGGTCGCGATACGCAGCGAACAGCGTTCTGAACGCCGGCTCATCACGTTGCGCAACCTGCCTCAGCAGGGCTTTCTCATTATGTAGCATATCTGTCGGCACGCAAGGGGTTATAAACTGTTTGACTCAGTCTCTGAGAACGAAAAATGTCACAGGAAGGTCCTTTTAAATAAATGCTGCAGACTCAATGGAGGGATAAAGCTTAGTTAGTTTGATTATCGGCTCTGTAAATATATCACTATTATATTACAAAAAAAAGAATTCAACAAAAGTGCTACTCTGCCTGAAGGAGTGACAACTGCCCGACCTTTTCCCATTGTGGATCAGGATGCAGCGTTATCAGTATATGCAGGTTGTTGCTGCCGGTGGCGCCTTCCGCTGGCAGTGGCGTCAGCTCAGGATACATATCCTTTGGGCTCAGCCGGTACATGCTGCCATTATAAGCATCCAGGGCAAGGCCCACCAGCCCCAGGATATTGCCAAATGCCCATCCGTCCAGCTTACGGGTAAGTTCCGCTTCAAAAGGCTTATAGCCAGGAAGCGCCAATTTCAAATGATGGTTCTTTCCCCTTTTGAGGATCACCCTCGTCGGTGTCTGGCCAATGTATTTGCCATCTATATAGATTGCTGCCACACGGGGTTCACATGTGAGGAATACGCCTTGCCGGGAACCATGCATGATGGTGGCACAGCCGGAAAAGAAAAAGGGGATGATTGCGAGCACATGCAGACATAAGGTCTTTCGAGGCATTGGATGTCTTCTATTTTTCAGGTTACGGATTCCATCCAATATACATAAGCTTTTCGGCACTTGCAAGCTATTTGGCGGCAAAAAACACCTTTAGCGTCGCCGTTTAACCACTCTAAACCCCTGATTACTCTCAGGACGACCCTGTTACTCGGACCGCAACGTCTGCACCGGGTTAGCCCGCGCGGCCCGGATAGCCTGCCAACTGATAGTGAGCATGGAGATGAACAGCGAGATCACCCAGGCCAGGATAAAGATCCACCAGCTGAGATCTACGCGGTAAGCAAAACCCTGCAGCCAGGAATGCATGCCCAGCCAGGCAAGCGGGAAGGCAACGATGGCCGAAAGGGTCACCAGCTTGAAAAAATCCTTTGACAGCATACCGACGATATTACTACCGCTGGCGCCCAGCACTTTCCGGATGCTGATCTCCCGGATCCGCTGCTGCGTGGCATACGCCGCCAAACCCAACAGACCTATGCAGGCAATGAAGATGGCCAGGACGGAGAATACGGTAAACACCCGCTGCACCGTCTGCTCGGCCTTGTATTGTGCGGCCAGGTTCTGGTCAAGGAAGGTATAGTGAAAGGGTTTTTCCGGTACGAAATGGTGCCACGATCTTTCGATGGACTGGATGGCAGCGGCAAAATTATCCCCCTTTATCCGTACGGAAGTGATCCCCGTCACTTCATTCAATCGCACGGTACTGGTAAAGACCAACGGAGCTATCGCCTGGTGAAGCGTCTGAAAATGAAAATCCTTTACCACTCCTACCACGGTATATATATAAGGTGAGTCCGGCTTGGGACTGAGGAATCCAGCCGTGGTAGTCAGTCTGGTCCCGATGACCGGTTCCTTTAATCCCAGGGCAGCCACCGCTTTCTCATTCAGCACGACGGCCAACGAATCTGTACCAAAGCTGCGGGAGAAGAATCGGCCTTCTTTCATCTCCAATCCCAGCGTAGCGGCAAACTGATCGTCTGCAATGATACCCTTCCCCGTCATGGACTCCCGTGTACCCACCGGCTGCCATGTAACCCCGAAAAAACCTTCATTACCTGGCATGGAGGAAACGCCGCTGACCTTTTCCACTCCCGCGATACCTAAAAGCTCATTCCGGAAGGCGCGCGTTTTATCGCCCGCAAGATCAGATCGCTCTATCTCGATGATATGATCTTTCCTGAAGCCCAGCTTATCGCCCAGCATATACCCCATCTGCCGGTTGACGATGATGGTACAGATGATCAGGATGATAGAAATCGCAAACTGAAATACCACCAGCCCATTGCGCAGCGCCGTACCGTATTTCGAGGATTTGAATTTCCCTTTCAATACCTTGATAGGCTTGAACGATGACAATACGAATGCGGGATAGAGCCCCGCAGTTATGCCTACAATGACCCCAAAGACCAACAAGCCGGTCAGCCTCACTGGCGTTAAAAAATCAACAATTGAAAGTTCCTTTCCGGACATCTTATTGAAGGCCGGCAGCAACAGTAAGATAAGGCCCAGGGCCAGGACGATGCTCAGCAGGCTTACCAGCGTGGACTCCAGGAGGAATTGAAAGATCAGTGACTGCTTCTCCGAACCGAAGGTCTTGCGGATACCGACCTCCTTGGCCCTTTCCATCGATCGGGCAGTGGAAAGGTTGATAAAATTAATGCAGGCGATGCCCAGGATAAAGATCGCAATGACGCCGAATATATAAACCGCCCGCATGCTGCCATTGGGCTTCACCTCCGCTTCCATATCCGAGATCAGATGGATCTTCGTCAGGGGCTGTAAGTAATAATGGTATCCATTGCCAGCGGCAACAAAAGCCTGATAGCTCATGCCAAAATTACGGGCAATATCCCCTGAGACATATTTCTCCACGATACGGGGGAACTTAGCTTCCAGCGTCGCGGGAGAAGCATTCTTTTTAAGAAGGAAATAGGTCCAGGTGGAGAAGCCGGTGTAATCGGCTTGACGGGAAAATGGAAAGCTGTTGAGGGACAACAGGATATTGAATTGCATGTGGGAATTCTCCGGCCAGTCCCGGCAAACGCCGGACACAGTGAATCTTTGTCTGCCGTCCGTCTCGAACCACTGCCCCATCGCTTTTGACACGGAGCCGAAATATTTTTTGGCAGTGGTCTCGTTGATCACGGCCATATTGGGTTTTTCCAGCGCAGAGGCGGTGTCGCCTTCCAGCAAGCTGGCATTGAACACATGGAAAAAGTTGGAGTCGGCAATGAGCACATGCGGCTCCTCGAAAAGCTGGGCGCCCACTTTGATAAATACATTGGCATTCCCCGCGAAATTCTGCAGCCCCGTCGATGCTTCCACCTCGGGAAACTCCTTATGCACGGCAGGCCCGATAGAGAAAGGGATAACAGCATAAGAAGCATTATGTTCCGGGTACTTACGATCCAGCACCATCCGGTAGATCCGGTCGGCGTTCTGATGGAACTTGTCGTAGCTCAGCTCGCTGCGAACAAAAAGAACGATCAGCAGGCATACGGCCATTCCCGTAGCCAGTCCCAGGATATTGATCAGCGTGAATGCCTTCCTCTTGAGAAGACTACGGATAGCCACTTTCAAATAGTTCCTGAACATATATTATAGTTTAAAAAGTGATTGACGTTCGTCATTCCAGGTTTGTCCGTTGTTATTCATTCCATTCTTTTTTTATCTTTTCTTATCTTTTCTTATCCTTCCGTCCTATTCCGTTCCCAGCCCCCAGTCGATCCCTTTCAGGGTGGCTGGCACCCCATCCTTGATCCAGCGGGCCGGCGGCTCACCTTTCAGGTAGTAGCCAAAGAACTGGGCAAGACGTATGGACCAGTCCTTACGATTGCGCCGCTCCGTTAGCCCATGGTCTTCCCCGTTGTATTGGATCAGCCACACTTTTTTCCCCAGTCGCCGGAGGGCGGAAAACATTTCGATGCCCTGGTACCAGGGTACGGCGCCGTCCGCATCGTTGTGCATCATCAATAAAGGCGTCGTGACCTTATCGGCCCTGAAGAGCGGCGAGTTCTTTATATACAGGTCCTGCTTTTGCCACAGCGTGGCGCCAAGGCGGCTCTGGCTACGCTCGTACTGGAATTGCCGGCTGATGCCCGTGCCCCAGCGGATACCCCCATAAGCGCTCGTCATATTGGCCACAGGGGCTCCCGCTTCAGCGGCAGCAAATTTATTGGTCCGGGTGACCATGTAGGCTGTCTGGTAGCCGCCCCAGGAATGTCCCTGTAGAGCCATTCTTGTCGTATCCACCCATTTGAAACGGGAGAGATAACGGACAGCAGACATGATGGAATTATAAGCATCCTCGCCCGGAGCGCCCGTCTTGTACCAGATGTCGGGGTCAAAGACAAGATAACCATTACTGGTGAAATAGGGAATATTGATCGACGCCCTTACTGGCTGCGGCGCGATATACTGATACCGGTTTTCCGCATCCCGCTCGTAATAATAGAAAATAATGGGATACTTTTTGGTGCTGTCGAAGTTCTCCGGCTTATACAGCAGCCCTTCGCTCATTTTACCATCCAGCATCTTCCAATGATGCAGCTCGACGCTGAACCAGTTATATTTTTCCTGCTGCGGGTTGATATGGCTGAACGGCTTCGCGGCGGCATTGTCGGGGACAAGGTCCGCCACGGCATTCGTATCCACCGGCGGCGCCACATATACGTCATATGACCGGTCAAAACTGCCTTTCAGATAGCCCATCCGCCAGCTGTTCCTCGCCTTGAAAAAACCGTTGTAACTGACAGGAAGGGTGGAGGTCACAGGCGCATAGGGTGTGCCGATCTTATACAGCTGCAAACCACTGGTCATCTCCTTCGTATCGAAAACAGTCAGCAGGACCAGCTGCCCGTCCCGGATAAACCGGTCCTCCCTGTCCAGCTGAACATAGCGTATCGTCCGGTGGCTGGCCCGCCCCTTGCCGTTGGTCACGTTGACAGGCGCCGCCTTCCCCATAGGATCACACTGCCAGACATCATATTTGTCATAGATATAGACAGAACGATCGTCCTGGTGCCAGGCCATATTCCCGTGAGGCGGCGGATCATCAGGATGATCATCCTCTTCGTCATACAATGGCTGCCGGATACCCGCGGTGATATTGTTGACCCTGCCATCGGCGATGGAATAGGTGAACCAGTTCTTTTGATGCCAGTCATACCATAATATGAACCTCCCCGCGGCCGAAAGGCTGGCGCCCTGCCGCACATTTTCCCGGATCAGCTTACGGCTGCCATCCCGGAGGTCGATCAGGAAGATTTTTTGCAGGCCGTTCTCTTCCCACTGCTGCTGAACCCGGTAGCCCTTACTACTGCTGCCCAGGGCATAAGGCGCATTACCTTCCGCGCCGGGGATCACCGTCTCGCAATCCTCGTCAGCCAGCGGTATCAGCCGTCCGTCATTCCTATTGACAACAGCCAGGTAGCTTCTCTTCAACTCGTTGCTTAGCTGCGTCAGCTGCTGGGGAGACAAATAGTCATCCTTATAGTTCCAGACATCCAGCCGGGCCGTCTCGAAATCCACCCGGTTAGTATCTTTGGGAGGCCGCACAGGTGCGAGACCCAGGAAGAGGCGGCTGCCATCCCTGCTGAAATTATTCGCATAGTCGGCGCTGATAGTTAGTGTGGTCTTTATCCTGCTGCGGTCTGCCTTTATCACCGCGCTGTCCATCCCCGGCGTATAATACCACAGCCGGTAGAATTTCACCAGCGCTTTGCTCACACTATCCCGCTCTGCCACAAAGGCCAGCTGCCCGCCCTGTTCGTCCAGCGCGTAATTTTTGGCGTCGTTGAACCCTTTCATCACCGTGTCGGTCCTGCCGTCTTTCAGGTTCACCCAAAGTATGGTGGCTTTCACCAGCGAATCGCTGTTCTTCCGCGTCGTCTCCGCAATGAACGTATTGCCATTCCGTGAAAAATAATATTCACTCACCAACGGGAATTTCTTCTCTTTCCCCGTGTTGAGATCACGCAGCACCAGGGTCGTCCCTTCTTCGATCGTCTCCCCTCCCTTCCCTTTGGTTTCCTTCTGCGCCGGAAGAATTGAAAAACCTTTGGAGGCTATTTCAGCTACCTTCCGACGGAGACTGTCTGCTATCCGGGACAGGCTGTCCGCCCGGGTAAGTAATTGCCGGATACGGGTAAGCGAGTCCGGAGCTCCCCGGGTAGAGTCCGCCTTTCCCGTGCCGCCCGGGGACTTCTCCAGCAGGTAAGCCAGCCAGGTCCCTTGCTTTTCTGGTACCTTATAGGATTTGACCTGGGGTATCTTCATAAGGCTGTCCTTACCCAGCTCTATCCAGGCCAGCGTATCCTTGGGCATCTGCTCCGGGGTCTTCTTTTTTATCCGGGCTTCGCGGGTTTCCTTGAAAAAGGGCTTGATATGGAACACCACCCATCGGCTGTCCGCCGTGATCGAGGCCGTGGCGCCCCGCGGTATTTCTTTTGCATAGGAGGTTTCTGTATTTCGTATCACGAGCCTGCCATCTCCCTCCTGGGGCATAATGGTATAGACCAGGTATTTACCATCCGGGGAAAGCAGCCGCTCGCCAATGGATTCCCACCCGTCATAGACAGTGTGGTCAAGAGCCGGTTTTTGGGAAAAAGCAGGATGAAAGGCAAAGGCCAGGATAAATAGAAAAGAGGCTTTTCTCATGTCAGCGGGCGTTTGGTTGAATCCTGACGAATTTAACCAATGTGGATGAAAATTCCGAACAATTTCCACCAGCGGGCCGTTGTCATAAACAATTCATTATATATTAATATGAGCAAAGAAACCTCCTTCAAAAAAGAATTCACCATCGGGGATGATCGCATCGTTCGCCGCATGGGATATGGAGCCATGCGCATAACGGGCAAAGGCATCTGGGGACCGCCCAAAGACAAGGCCGAGGCATTGCGGGTATTGAAAAGAGCTATGGAGCTGGGCGTCAACTTCATCGATACGGCAGACAGCTATGGCCCCCATGTATCCGAAGACCTGATCGCCGAAGCATTGCACCCCTATCCCCCCGACCTGGTCATCGCCACCAAGGGAGGGTTCCTGCGCACAGGTCCTGATGCATGGACCATTGATGCAAGGCCGGAACATTTGAAAATTGCCCTGGAAGGCAGCCTGACCCGCCTCAAGCTGGACCAGATAGAGCTCTATCAGCTGCATAGGATCGACCCGAAAGTGCCGGCGGAAAAAACATTCGAATTCTTACAGGGCGTACAGGAAGAAGGCCTGGTAAAGCATATCGGCCTCTCCGAGGTCAGCGTGGATGATATCAAACGGGCCGAAGAATACTTCGATGTCGTGTCCGTGCAGAACATCTACAGCGTGGACAACCGCAAATGGGAATCCGTACTGGAATATTGCGAACAGACAAATAAAGCCTTCATTCCCTGGTATCCCATGAATGCGGGCAACGTGGCGTCGATGAAAAAGATCGAAGAGGTGGCCAATGATTTGGGCGCCACCCCCCACCAGGTGGCGCTATCCTGGCTCCTCCACCATTCTCCTAATATTTTGCTGATACCAGGGACATCCAGTGTCAGTCACCTGGAGGAGAATATTCAAGCGGAGCTGATCTCACTGTCACCCGCACAGCTGAAGAAATTGGAATCATAACAAGCGCTTTATATACGGCTCGATATCGGCCGGCTTTGTGACAGGAGAAAATCTTTTCACAGGCCGGCCGTTCTTATCCACGAGGAACTTGGTGAAATTCCACTTGATCCGCCGCCCGAATAACCCGCCGAGCTTAGACTTCAGGTATTTGAACACGGGATGCGTATGTTCGCCGTTGACGGCTATCTTCTCAAACAGCGGGAAAGTAACCCCATGATTTATTTTACAGGTCTCCTCCATCGTGTCATTGCTCAATGGCTCCTGTCCCCCGAATTGATTACAGGGAAATCCTAATACCACCAGTCCTTTGTCTTTATAGTCCATGTACAATTTCTCCAGCCCCTCGAACTGAGGGGTCAGGCCACACTGCGTCGCCGTATTCACGACAAGGACCACTTTCCCCTGGTAGGTCGACATGTCGATGGGGCGTCCCTGCGGATTGTTGGCGGAAAGCTGGTAGAATTCGTTAGGCATTTAAATGATAATTAATTATTCGATTGATTTAGCCTGGATAGACTGGTTTATGGATTTATTTCTCCAGCCCCATTTGCTTCATGTAGGTCTGGTTGTCCCAGAATAATGATTCTTCTATCATCAAGCCGTTCTTCCAATGACCTACCGTACACATCGGTATCTTAAATGATTTTCCAGTTGGCTGAATGAATTTACCATTGCCAAGGGGCATTGGTTTAGTAAATGTTCCTTCCATAACACCGGTAACACAAGTCCATTCGCCCGTGCCACCTCCAAATCTAATAGGATGCACTTTTATTCTGGTATCAGGAGCATATACAAACATAGCCTTCATATCCTCAATATGCTTTGGGAGACCATTGGTATGGTGGCCGTCGGGCCAATTCACAACTATATCATCAGCATGACTTTCGTGAAAACGAACCCACTGTTGGCCACTGAATATCACAAAATCCAATGTATCAAATGTAGCTAAATTTTTTACGAGATCCGGGCTTCCGACCGACATCGCTTTCAAAACGTTTTGCATCGAATCAATTTTGGCCTGCATCTCTTTTGAATTTGCGCTTTCATTACCTGAGCAGCTTGCAAATGCCACAATTACAGCTATACCCAAAAACGCAATCAATAAGTTGAATGTAGTCTTTTTCATGATTATTTTTTTAAATTATCGTTTTTATTGAAAGCAAATTCCTGTTGCGCCAGAGATGCAGAAATGCAGAAGAAGATCGATATACTACACAAAATTACAAAATATAGGCCCCAATGCTATTGGTTTTTTGCAACTAACTTAAATGATCCCACCAGGAATTGCTCTGTACCAGTCACGGGGATGACGAAGCAAAAGAGTCGCCCCGGGGTATCGTCGTATCCTTGGAAATATTGGCACCCTGAGGACGAACTCGCTTGGTAGAATGCCTACCGGATGGTTTATGCGCAGGAGCCTCTAACGAACTCTCAGGAAAAGACACAGACCTCTCCCGCACCGGCGGCTGCCGGCTTCCCCGTTGCTCCAGCCATTGTGCCCCAAACGCATACAGCCCTGCCAACAGCCCAAAACCCAGTATCGACAGAAAAAGACATTTAAAAAAATACTTGAAATTCCCATGACGGTCATTCTCCGGGAACAGGCTGATCCTGCGCACAATAGGCTTAGGCTGTGCTTCCAGTACCGCCGTCATCTTTTGCAGCTGCTGACTATGAACAGCCTGCATCCCCGCCAGGGTCTCCTTCACCTGCACACCGAAATCCGCAACGCCCGCCGCAAACTGGTCCTTCAAAGGCTGCAGGTCCGGCGGCGGCGCCACAATTTGCAAATTTTCCAGTTGCCGCTGAAATCCATCCATCCTTTCACCCAGGCCGGCAACGGTCTTATTCATCTCCTTTATAGCATTGGAAAACTGTTTGTGTTCATTCAGTATCTCGTTCAGCACCGCCCTGAACATTTCCGTTTCATTTAATTCCGGCATATTATAAGCTTAAACTATGTGAATGTGTGTGACGATGCCATTGCTCATGACGTTGATGGAGCTCCTGCTCCTGTTTGAGGCGCTGTTCCTCCGCCAGTCTTAACCGCTCCTGCTCCTGGCGTAACGACAAGCTCAACGACAAGGTCGATTCTATCTTATGGAAGGGATATCCTGCTTCATACCCCCTGATTACCACATGATTCTCATCCTTAAAGGCGATACCTCTTTCAGAAAGATACACGGTATATCCTTTTTCTTCCATCAGCGCTTTAAACGCTGTCACGTCCTGCGAAACAAGCAGGGTCTCCGTGATATTCTCCTTCAATTTATCCAGGCGAATGCCATGTCGGGGAACCTGACGCTGTTCCTCCGTCAGGAACCCGGGTGGACTTAGCTCCTGCCGGAGCCCATGCCGGAGCTCAGCCTGCCGACAATAATCAATTAACCTTCTCAATGAGAAGCTATTACTGGTAGCATGCCTGTCAAATCCTATCCTGTTAGCCACCACGTGAATGTGCTGATGGAACGTATCCTTGTGCTGAATGACCACATACTGGTGCTTCTCAAAGTCCATATGCGTCGCACATTCTTTTCCCAGTTGGACAAGCTTGCTTCTGGCCACCTGCTCCCCTGGAGGCAGGCTGAGAGAAAGGTGCATGACAGGCTCGGATATGTCCCGCCTGAGCCTGATCACTTCCCTGAATTGCTGGGCAAGCTCTTCCTTATCGCCATAGCAATGGTGGCAATAAAGGATCTCGGCACGATCTTTATAGATCACCTGCCGGCTTTGCGTCAGCTTATCAGTCAGGCAATAGTCTAAGGTTAGTCTGGCTGACCTTCCGGTGCTGGTGGTTCCGAACATAACAGGTAAGATTTAATGTCCTTTATTAATTGTTTCACTTCTTTAGCCCGGAACATCAATTCTGCCCGCTCTAAGCCGTCCAGATCCTCGTTATCCAGTCGTTTACGGGCAATGATCTCCAGGACGCTAATGATCCCGGATAGTACACCGATGAATGCCAGCACCTCCGGTGGCAGCGTCTTTCGCTTTTCCGGCGAATCCTTCAATCCCATGTCCCGGAGAAATACGGAGACTGAAAGGCCTGCTTCCCGGGCCCGGATCTTGATATAGCGTTTCTCAGTGGGGGTACAACGGAGCATGACATAAGTGCTCTTACGATGTGTTTTCGATGCATACATATTTTTTGTTTTTAGGACATCAAATATCGGCATGCACAAAGCCTCCGTCAATCCATAACGCATCATGGATTTTACAGCAATTGAAAGTGAAAGACTTATGGGAAGAAGAATTCCTGCAATGCCTTGTAAAGTTTCTCCAGAGCAGGGTCGTCCATCTTCATCTCCTTTTTGATACCGGAAATTTTCACCTGTAAAGTATTGGTCTTATAATCCCCGAATTGCACAAACTGCCGGAGGAGGGATGCCATATCCATATCGCTAAAGTTCTTGAACAGCAGCAACCCCTTCTGACCCGGCTCCTTTAGGTTCTGCAGAAGGATCAGGACCTGGACGACTTTCGTCAAATCATGCTCATTATAAAGTAGGTCGATCCTCCCCAGATAGGTCCGTAAAAGCGTGGATATCTCCTCTTCGATCTTATCGATCAACCCCTCCTTCCCCATAGCCAGCGCTTCCTGCGGTATCTCGGGCGCAGGAGGAACAGGGCTCTGCAGTCGCTTTTTCTCCTCTTCCACCCACCTCATGGTGGTCTCCAGGCTGGCCTTCCATCTTGGAAACCATACCCAGAACATCCAGCGATGATTCCTGATCATTCGCTGTTGCCGGAGCACTTCAAAATAGAGGAAACGGACAAATTCATCTTTATTCTCGTACGCCTTGTAATGAAACTCAATATAACGCACCAGGTCATACCCCCGGTATTCATACATTTTACCAAAAATTTCAGCGTTGTATTGGAACTTATTGGGCGGTTGCTTAAAATACAGGTAATAGTCCTTCTGGTAAGGCCCCACCTTATACTGAAAATAGGGGATCAGGTCATCATCTTTGTGCAGGTCAAAAGGAACCCGCATTCCAATCAGCGGTAACAAGTTACGGATAAAATCATCGTCCAGCCATTTGCGCGGAGGCTTCATAGTTAATAAGGTTTAATGAAAGAATAAGGTTAATAAATCTAAAAGGACCTACAACAAGCAAGACAGCCATAAGTTGCCTGATTTTCGAACAAAACAGGAAAGGGCTGCCTTATGTCAGGTAAGGGATCTTTTGTATCATTGTGCCCATGATGCAAAGAAAATGGTGGCAGCGTCTCCTACCCCATGCGATCGCCCTGCTCATTTATGTTGGAACAGCCGTCGTCTATTGCAGACCGGCTTTCCAACATAAAGTATTGGTACAGGAAGATATCACCCAATGGAGGGCCATGTCCCGAAGCTCGTTCCTGTACCGCGAACAGCACGGCCACTTCCCATTATGGACAGAGTCCATGTTCAGTGGAATGCCTGCCTATCTCATCGCTATGGAAGCGACAGCCTTCGCCCCACAGCCCTATGTCACTTCCCTGGTGTCCTTCTATCTGCCTAAACCAGCCAGCTTTTTTGTCCTGGCCTGCATCGCCATGTATTTCCTCACACAGGTGCTGCGGGTGAATCCCTACGCCGGCATCATCAGCGGCCTGGCCTATGCCTACGCTACCTATAATCCCGTGATCATTTCCGTGGGGCACGACACGAAAATGCAGGCCATCGCCCTGTTGCCCGCCTTTATTGCCGGGCTGATGCTGATCTATGAAAAAAAATATGGCTGGGGCGCAGCCCTCACCGCCCTCTGTACGGCCATGATCGTCGACGCCAATCACCTGCAGATCTTTTACTATGGACTGATCGTCGCCGGGTGCATGACCGCCGGCTATGCCTTCCGATGGGTCAGGAATAGAGAATGGAAACACCTCCTCATCACAGCCTTGCTGGCATCCGCGTGCGGACTGACAGGGATCCTTTGCAATGCCGTCGCCATCTTTACCACTGCCGACCTCAGCAGGGCCACCATCCGTGGCGGGAGCGAGCTCGCCGCGAACACAACGGCTCAAAAAGGGCTCAGCGAAGACTATGCTTTCAGCTACAGCCTTTACCCCAATGAATCCTTTATCCTGATGGTACCTAAGATGTATGGCGGCAGCTCGGGGCCCGAACTGGCAGAAGATCATTCAAAAGCCCAGGCCTCCCTGAAAGGACAACCCGCAGAGATTGCCCAGGCTATACAACAACAGGACCTGCTCACCTTTTACTGGGGAGGCATCGGCGGCACGGCCGGACCGGCTTACGCGGGTGCTGTCGTTTGCTTCCTGGCCCTGCTGGGCATGTTCGTCCTCGACAACACCCATAAATGGTGGATGGCAGCTACGGTCCTGCTCACCCTCCTGATGAGCTGGGGCGGCTACTTCCCGGAATTTAACAGATTCCTGTACGCCCACCTCCCCATGTACAATAAGTTCCGGGCGCCCAGCGTCATCCTGGTGATCCCGGTATTCCTGCTGAATATGCTGGCAGCACTTACACTTCAGCAGATCCTGGAGAACCAGGGATCCATCTGGCAAAAATACAAGCATGCGCTCCTGCTGACAGCCGGCATCTTCCTCATCCTGGCAGGGTTCTACTTCCGCCTGGATTATACCACCATCTACGACAGGCAGTTCCTGCGCCACGCCATGAAAGCCGATGGTGCCACCAGGGATCACATGACGGCCTTCATACAAGCCCTTCGCGATGACCGCAAAGTACTGTTCCTGCATTCCATGATCCGCTCCCTGCTGTTTATTGCCGCCGCAGCCCTGATAACAGGCCTTTACCTGAAAAGAAAAATAAAAACCTGGATCCTGCTGACAGCATTGGGTGTCCTTACCTACACCGACCTGATCACCATCGACCTTCAGTACCTCAACAACAATAATTACAAGCCGGCAGCCACCGCTCCCACCGACCAGGTGGCCACCGCCGCCGACCAGCTGATCCTGCGGGACACCGGATACTATAGGGTATTCGACCTGCGCTATGGTGCCGGCTATACCCTCGGCTATGGAGCCGCCACCGCCTGGTTCCATCGCTCCATCGGAGGTTATAATGCCGCCAAGCTCAGCATCTACCAGGACCTCATCGAACGCCAGCTCAGCAGCTATCCCCGGTGCCAGCCCGTAGTCGATATGCTAAACACTCGTTACCTCATCGGCCCCGGCGATACTGTCATCCACAATGAAGGCGCCCTGGGACCGGCCTGGTTTGTAAAAGGAATAAAATACGCCCGCAGCCCGGAAGAAATGATGAACGCCCTGTCAGGTCTCAGCCCAAAAGACACCGCCGTCCTCATGGAAAAAGACAAGCTCCCCGCATTGGATGCTCCCAGCCCGGCCGACAGCATATGGCTTACCGATAACAACAATGATGAAATGACTTACGGATCCTCCTCCAGACTAGGCCGCTTTGCCGTATTCAGTGAGGTCTGGTACAACGGGGGATGGAAAGCCTACATTGACGGGGCAGAAACACCCATATTCAGAGCAAATTATGTCCTGAGAGGACTGCCGATCCCGGCCGGCCGGCATACCATCCGGTTCGCCTTCCATCCCGGATCCTACTATTTGGGACAAATAGTACAGCGCGTGGCGGGAATTTTAACATTATTGCTGCTTATATCAATGATTTACATAAAATTAATATATTCACACAAAGCAAAAACAGCCTAACTTTGCGGCTCTGATAGGTCAACTTAAATAGCAGATTACGGTCCGCACCTAAATGAATATGTGAATATGGCAATTTTAGCGTTTTTTCTGTGTCACTGGTTCTTATCCCTGTTCTCACAAACTTTCTTCCTGCATCGCTATGCATCGCACAAGATGTTCAAGATGAATAAATTCTGGGAAAAGTTCTTCTACACCTTCACTTTCGTCTCCCAGGGCAGCTCGTTCCTGAACCCCAGGGCCTATGCCATCCTGCACCGGATGCATCACGCCTATAGCGACACGGAGAAGGACCCGCATTCTCCCCATTTTATCAAGGATGTCTGGGGCCTGACGATGAAGACGAAGAACATCTACATGGACTACCTTAAGTATAAGAAAGAGCCGGAGCCCGCTTTCCGGGATCGCTACCCCACCTGGAAAGCCCTGGATCGGGTCAGCGACCTGTGGGTGACACGCATTGCCTTCGGCATCGGCTACACGGCCTTCTATGTGGCCTTCGCACCGTATTGGTGGGTATATCTTTTGCTGCCCATCCACTTTTTCATGGGGCCGATCCATGGGGCCATCGTCAACTGGTGCGGGCACAAGTACGGCTACTCCAATTTCGACAACAAAGATCATAGCAAGAACTCTTTGCCGCTGGACCTGCTGATGATGGGAGAACTCTTCCAGAACAACCATCATAAGAGTCCCAACGATGCGAATTTCGCAAAGAAATGGTTCGAGCTGGATCCAACCTGGCCGATCATCCGCGTATTACATACCCTCCGCATCATTCGGTTGAGAAAGACCCAATAAGATCATACAATGGTCCGCATTGTACAGGTCTGAAATAGTAGTACACCCGGCGCCGTCAATCTTTTTCGCGGAATCGGCTGAAGAAAAGAAAAGCCAGGATACAAAGCACAAAACCACAGATGCCATTCATCCGCAGGCCCCGGTCATGCCCCGGATCCTTCCCGTATATTGTTAGAAAGGCAAATAAGGCAATCCCCAGCGTCTGTCCCAGCTTCACAAAGAAATATTTTACGGCAAAGAACATCCCCTCCCTGTTCTCCCCCGTCTCGACAGCATCCTTCTGAGCGATCTCGGCCAGAATGGCATTCGGCAGGATACCCAGGGACGCAAGGGGAAAAGCGGCGCAGATCACCAGCGCATAGATCTGGACCAGCGGCGAAGCCGGCAGCTTCCCCAGGAAATAAACGCCGATAAATATCAGGCTCAGCAAACCAAAGGAAAATAAGACCACCGGCTTTTTGCCCCAACGCCCGGCCAGCAGGTTGATCAGGGGATAGAATACCAATGACCCCAGCACCATCACGCCCATCAACAATCCCCCTTTTGATTCAGGCAGGCCAAGAAGCACGGTGATGAAATACAGCAGGCCGCTGGATATGATGCTCAGCGCCATGAAATAGGAGAAATCCGAGATCAGGTAATATTTAAAATTACGATTGGCAAAGGTCTTTCGGATGGCAGGCAACAACGCCAGATGGGAAGGCTTGCTGGCTGAATACTTCCTTTCATCGACATAAATAACAGGTATGAGCATGATGGCGCCCGCCAATACACAGAGCCCTCCCACCGTCATCTGAACGGCGGCGTCACGGTCCCCCACCCTGAACACGGATTGTACCCCGTCAGCCAGGTTGTTTACCAGCGCCGATACGATGATACCCAGGACAAAGCCCACTTGTTGAAAAGAAGAAAGCTTCACCTTTTCCGCGGCCGTATCCGTCATTTCCGGCAGCAGGGCATTGTAAGGGATCATATAGGTGGTTGCCGATACAAAAAACAGGATAAGGGTGATGGTGAGCCACCAGGCATTGGTAATGCTCTCCGCTTTCACCAGGGGATGAAAAGTAAGGAAGCAAAAAAAGGCAGCGGGCAAGACGGCCATCTTCATAAATGGGATGCGGCGTCCCTTGGGATGCTTACTCTTATCGCTAAGCGAGGCGATGAAAGGATCGTACAGGGCATCCACCAGGCGGCCTGAAGCCGCTATGAGCGACATGATATTCAGCACTCCCAGTATCAGTAGTTGCGGCACCAGCGGAATGAGCCCTGCATTGGAAGGCGGCAGATAATAATAAGGCAGCATTACAATGATGAGATTTGTCAGCATGCTCCAACCCATCATACCCGCTGCATAGGCAAACTGCCGGCTCAACGGTAATTTTTCCCTTGGCATACTGCAAGATGCAACTATTCCTGCATAAAATTTTCCAGATGGCCTACCTTTATCATCTATGAAGGCAATACTCATCACGCGTAAAGGAGGACCCGAAGTCCTGGAAATGCATCAGTTGCCCGCCCCCGTACCTGCTACAGGCGAAGTGCTGATCAGGGTCGCAGCGGCCGGGCTTAACCGTAGTGATATCTATTCCCGTATTTCGACCGCCTACGGAAAAAATGACCTGGATATCCCGGGCCTGGAAGTGTCGGGCCATATCGAAGCTTGCGGGCCAGGCGTCGTCCGTTGGAAAAAAGGAGACGCGGTCTGCGCCCTGGTGACGGGCGGTGGGTATGCGGAATACGTCGCCGTCCCCGAAGGACAATGCCTGCCCGTGCCGGCCGGCCTGAGCCTGGAAGAAGCGGCAGCCCTGCCGGAGACCGTTTTCACCGTTTGGCTCAACGTCTTCCGGATCGCAAGACTGCTGCCGGGAGAGAACCTGTTGGTACACGGAGGCAGCAGTGGCATCGGCGTCACCGCCATCCAGCTGGCCAAAGCGTTGGGCTCACCGGTGTACGTGACAGCCGGCACGGACGAAAAGTGCCGCTGGTGTGAATCGCTGGGCGCTACCCGCGCAGTCAACTATAAGACGGATGACTTCGGGGAAGCGTTTAAAGATATAGGCATCGACGTCATACTCGATATGACGGGCGGGGATTTCACGGCTAAGAACATTCACTTGCTGCGGGAAGACGGCAGGATAGTATGGATCAATTCCATGCGGGGAAAGAACGCCACCATCGACCTTTCGGAGATCATGCGCAAACGCATCGTAATGACGGGCAGCATGCTCAAGCCACGGGATAAGGATTTCAAGTCGGCCCTGGCATCGGAAGTGGAAAAATTTGTATGGCCCCTGGTCGCCAATGGCGCAGTAAAGCCCGTGATCTATAAGATCCTGCCCCTGAAGCAGGCAAGCGAAGCCCAGCAGCTGATGGAGAGCAGTGAGCACATAGGCAAGATCCTGCTGCGCGTAAGCTAGACCGCCTTGGCCTGAACCACGTTGAATTCCGGCTGATGATGCACGGGGAAATTCATGGAGCTGGCAATAAAACAATATCTGTTCGCCTCGTGATGCAGCGCCTTGGCCTTTTCCACCAGCGCTGCATCCGTAATGGTCACCAAAGGTCGTAGCGTCACCTCCCTGAAATAGCCGCTGCCGTCAGCCTTTTCCATCATCACGCCCTCGGCCTGGTCACGGTAATCCACCACCACGATGTTGTTGACTGCACAAAGATGCAGGTACCACAACATATGGCAGGAAGATAGCGAAGCCACCAGCAGCTCCTCCGGGTTATACCGCTCCCGGTTGCCCCGGAAAGAAGGATCGGATGATCCTTGTATCTCCGGCTTGCCTGCAACCGAAATAATATAGTCCCTGTCGTAAGCCTTATAATCGGCAGTCCCTTCTCCCTTATTGCCTGTCCATGTAAGGACAGTGGCATAATTGTGTGTCTTTTCCATAGGATAAAGGTACGATTCGTAGATTTACAGCATGAACAGTCCTATACTTACGTGCATCCTGCTGCTGATCCTTCCCTCCTGTCTTTTTTCCCAGTCGGGCGCCGGTCCGCGCCACGACTCCTTTATCGTGGTTCCCCTGGGCGTAAAAGGCGGGCTGGATGAAAGCAATCTCTCCGCTTATATGGTGGCGCCCGCCGGTCACGAGGACTATATTTGCCTGGATGCAGGGACCCTTTATGCCGGCATTCAAAAAGCCGTGGACAATGGCGCCTTCTCCGGCAGCGTGAGCAAAATATTGAGAGGACATATTAAAGGCTATTGTATCTCCCACCCTCACCTGGACCATGTGGCAGGCCTGATCATCAATTCCCCCGACGACACGGCCAAAACCATTTATGGCATGCCCCATACCCTCAAAGTGCTGGAGGAAAAATATTTCACCTGGGCCGCCTGGGCTAATTTTGCCGATGCAGGGGAAGCCCCCGCTTTGAAGAAATACCATTATGCACCAATGCAAGCCGGACAGGAGATACAACTGACAGGAACAGGTATGCAGGTCACCGCCTTTCCCCTCAGCCATGGCGAGCCTTACGAAAGTTCTGCCTTCCTCATAAGAAAGGGAGATGCCTACCTCCTGTATCTGGGTGACACAGGCGCCGATACCATCGAGCATGCCGGAAAACTGGCGAAATTGTGGCAGGTGACAGGTCCCCTGATACGACAAGGAAAACTCCGGGCCATCTTTATAGAGACATCCTTCTCCAATCAACAGCCGGAGCGGCTGCTGTTTGGTCACCTTACGCCCCGCCTGCTCATGGACGAATTAAAAAGATTGGAACAAATTGCCGGAGAAGCCCCCATGCGGGACCTTCCCGTTGTCATCACCCACCGTAAACCTTCAGGTGAGCAGGAAAACATCATACGACAAGAGCTGGAAGCGGGTAATCTCTTGCACGTCAGGCTTATTTTCCCCGATCAGGGCGTTGCGATCCACCTGTGACATGATCTAACCGATCCACCTGTGACCTGATCTAATATTTACTGTCGTCATCCTTCGCAGGGCCGTCTGCCTCATCCTCCGCTTCCCCATCATATTCCGTTCCCGAAAATGCATTCGCAGAACCATTGTGGGTGATGGTTTCCTTTTTGCCGGGAGGATGAGGGAAGCCAGGAAAATCCTGGTCGATATGCTCGTCGTTGCTCTGCTGGACTTCTTCTTTTTTTCGGATAGGCTTGTTGGCTTTCTTCTTCATATGAACCTGTTTGAACCTATCCCAGCAATTCCTGCACCATCCAACGCCTGCTTGAACATCCAACGCCTACTTGAAATCGATATACATGCTCTCGAAATTGAGGATCATTTCACTGAACTGCCCGATCAGGTCCTGGCCCAGGTTACCATAATATTTCTCATTGAGATTGGGGATGGGATCCTTGTGCACAGCCACCTGCTTTAAGGTCGCCGTCTTGCTGCCGACCCTGATGGAAAAATCCCTGATCATATACACGTCCTTTTCGACGACGCCCCCTGCGCCCCCCAGCCGGATAGTAGAAGCTTTACCCTTTTTTAGGATGTCCTGCCTGTATCTCCGGAAATAATTGTCGAAAAGATCGGAGGATGAAGCTCCCGTATCGAACTTAAAACCAAGCGTATCCCGGCCTGCAATCGCGCAGATGACAGGATCGAGCCCGTCCATGGCAAGATTGTGCCATTCAGCATGCCCCGGTTCCGAAGGAATGGTCATCTTTCCGTTCTGGTGGATCCGGATCTCGCGCCATTGGGCAATGACAGGATAACCAATAATAATATTGAGCGCAAGATCGATAGGGGCAATATACAGGACCTCATCGGGCATCACCTGGAAAACGACGTTTTTCATAAGGATCTCGCTGATCCGCAAACTGTCGGCTACCCCCAGAGAACATTTGAAGCGCTGGCCCGTAACGCCTGCCCCTTCGTCATAGCTGACATTCAGCATGCGGATCCCCAGCTTTTTGGCATAAGTGGCCGAAATACTCGAGATATTCGCCCTGGTGTCGAAGATCGCCAGATAATTGCTGTCCCCATGCCGGACAGGGATCTCCATCAAACCCACTTTATTCTTCGTCCAGGGCAGGACCACATTCCCGGGGATCCGCGCCTCTTGCAACGGCACGCCGGCAAGGCCATTGGTGATTAGCGCCGTGTTCCTGACATCGGCATAGGCAGCGCTATCCATCGCCATTTTGTAATGATCGATCAGCTCATTATCCACCCGGGCAGCGCTGGCATACTGGAAGGTCTTGAAATAGTTGTCCTCCTCCAGCAGCATCAGACGTGCCTTGACACTGTCGGGCAAATGAGCGCCATATCCCTCCATCAGGGCCCGGATGTCCTGGATGGATTGGGTATTCATATTAAAAACGTTATCTATAAAAGCACGGAAATACAAGGCTTTCTCGGGGTCGACATCATCTTTATGCAGCTCCAGGCTGCTTCTTAGCTTGAAATACTCCTTTTGGTCCAGCCAGGATTGCCACTCCTTTTCCAGCTGAGGGGAGACAGCATGCCGGCAGGCCAGGCTGCAACACAGCAGCAACAGAAGATGGAATCTATTCATAATATATTATTATAAGCAACTTCGGAGGTAAAATAGTCGTTCTTTTCAGCATTCCGGCGACATTTTTGTTTATTTTGCAATAGGCAGCCTAAATACACCTGGCTGTCCCACCAGTGTTAAAGTCTAAACATCGTGATCATGTCAGAGAGAAAAATAACCTCCACCAACTATCGCAACCAGGCTTACCTCGAAGAAAAATGCACGCTTAACGAACTGCTGGACCTTGTAAGCAAAAGGTGGTTCAGCGATGTGCTGTTTTGTATCGAAGAAGGTAACAACCGCTTCAAGCTGATAAAAGATGACCTCAAATACATCAGCGACACCATTCTTTCCGATCGCCTCAAGCTCCTGGAAAAGTATGGATTGATCACCAGGACCGACTTCGACGAGATCCCGCCGAAAGTGGAATACGCGCTTACCGACAAAGGAGAAGAATTGTCGGGCCTGCTGGACCTGATGTGCCAGTTCAGCGAAACCATCATCGGCGACTTAAAAGGCGCCGTAAAAGCATAAGCCCGCTATACTTTCAAAAATACTTTCTTCTTATACAGGAAGTACAGCAAAGCCCATTTGACGGCCAGAAAACAGAACACCCATACAAAAGCATTCCAGGGCTCTCCCACTAATTGCAACAGCCATTTAAAAAAGCCGTCCGTGGCGTATTTCCAGTTGATAAACCGGCTGGACATATAAATAAGGATGGAGTTCATCCCGATGACCGTGAAAAAGAAAGCCCATTTCCGATGCCCCAGCACGTCGATGATGTAATAGAATAAAGCCAGGAACAACAGGCTGAGCCCTCCCGCCAGCAAAACAAATGAGCTGGTCCAAAGGTTCTTATTGATAGGAAATACCAGGTTCCAGATGAGAGCCAGCCCAAGGGAGATCACTCCGGCCAGGGCCATGCGCATCGCCCTGACGGACGGCTGAAGGACGCTGTTCCTCAAAAGATTGCCGGTAAGTATCCCCATAAGGCCCGTGCCAATAGCGGGAATAGTGGACACCAGTCCCTCGGGATCATGGATCACCAGGTACAAATGACCGGGAAGAATGGACCGGTCGATATACGATGCGAAATTTCCCTCCATACTTAGATCCCCACGGGGAAAACCCGGGGCGGCATTAAAGGCCAACAATAACCAATAACCGATGAGCAAACCCGCCAGCCAGATGATCTGTCCCTTTTGCTTTGTATAGATATAAATGATGTTCGCGAACATATAGGCCAGCCCGATGCGCCCCAGCACACTGCAAAAGCGGACCTCCGACAGCGGGTGGATCTCCAGCCGGTTGTTGTAAATGATCCCCAGGATCACCAGCGTCAGGCCCCTGCGAACCACCCTCCACAACAGCTTTTGCCGATCGACGCCTTTCTCCAGCTCCCTTCCCACGGAATACGGCGTTGCCACCCCCGCAATGAAGAGGAACAGCGGGAAGATAAGGTCATAGAAATGAAAGCCATTCCATTTCGGATGATCGAACTGTTCGGATAACGTTCCCCAAAAAGGACTGCCGGTGATCTTGGCCAGACTATGAAAGAACTCTTCGCCGCCGATGATCCAGAACATATCCAGCCCACGGAGGGCATCGAGAGAATACAGTCGTTGAGAAGGTGTAGCAGTTGCCGGTTGAGCCATAACAGAAGGAATATATGATTGTAGGCATGAATATACTGATTTTAACAAGTTTTTCGCATAAATCTGTCGCTTGCCGTGGCAGGATTATTGCGCGCATTACCATGGATCATATTTTCTCACAAAAAATGATTTTTATGAAGAAGATAATCATCGGCCTTTGTTTGCTGTCGGCCACCACTATGATGTATGCAAAAGACCTGAAGACACGCTATACACCGGAAAAGAATGTACCTATGTCCGTAAAGGAAAGATTTCATAGGGATTATCCCGATGCCAGCGCCATACACTGGAAATACAATGATGGAAGATGGGATGCCAGCTTCCGCAAAATGGACGGCAATATCGAAATGACCTCCTGCTACGATGCGAAAGGTCATCACATCGACTCCCGGGTGCCCATCGCCGGCACCGCAGTACCCGATAAGGTAATGCACCGGCTGAATGAAAAGTATGCGGGCCGGTATGCGCACCGCTATACCAAGATCGAACGGCCTATGAAACGGGACCTGTACCAGGTGAAAGTAAAAGAACAAGGCGCCTATAGGAACCTGTACCTCGACAAACGTGGTCATGAGCGGGATTATGCCAGTAGGTAAGTGAAGACCTGCCATTAAATGATCCCATGTGATAGCTGGCTGTCTCAAATTAGCTCCTTGAGGCGGCCCTTTTTTTGCCCGCCCTGTAAAATAAATTTGGAGGTATGAATTCTTTTTTAGACTTTAGTGTACTACTTTACTAGTACACTAAAATACCCACTATGGTAAGCGTCCGGAATTTGACCTTTTCTTATCGCCGCAGACCCGTATTTAATGGCTTGGATCTTGAACTTAAGCCGGGCTCTATCTATGGACTATTGGGCCGGAATGGAACAGGCAAATCTACCCTCCTGCGTAATATGGCAGGGCTCCTTTTCCCCCAGCAGGGGCGCCTCGACGTCCTCGGATTCGAGCCTCGTAAAAGACAGCCAGCTTTTCTACGGCAAGTGTTCCTGCTGCCGGAAGAGTTCTACCTGCCTCCGATCACCATTGCCAGGTGGGTCCGTCATACGGCTTGTTTTTACCCCCATTTCAGCTTTCAACAATTTCATCAATATATTGCCGGATTCGACATTCCGGCAGAAGGCACCATGCAGGAAATGAGCTATGGTCAGCAGAAAAAATTGCTCATCAGCTTTGCGCTTGCCGTCAATGCCCCTCTCCTGCTGATGGATGAGCCAACCAACGGCCTGGACATCATCAGCAAAGGCCAGTTCCGGAAGGTGATCGCCGGGGCGTTGGACGAGAAAAAGTGTATCCTTATCAGCACACACCAGGTGAAAGACCTGGAAAATCTTATCGACAGGATACTGGTCATCGAAGATGGGAAGATCCTCTTCGAACAGGACATCGAAACCATCGCCCAAAAACTGACATTCTCATTCTCCTTCGATCCGGAAGATCTTTCCCGGGCCCTCTACAGCGAATCCTCCTTCAAAGGGAATGCGTTGGTGCTTCCCAATACGGATGGAGACGACAGCCGTCCGGACCTCGAAATGTTGTACAAGGCCGTGATCCTGGCCAGCGAGCAAATAAATAAGGCGTTTAAATCCTAAATAATGAATCAAACTTTTGACTTCGGCAGATGGTGGATGCTGGTAGGCGGTCACTGGGCAGAAAACCGCAAACGATATTTACTTGCCTTACTGGCCATGGGCGGCCTGCTTATGGCCTGGTATGGCTTTCTCCTTGCAATAGATAAGTTCGGTCCCTTAAATCTTTTTCTCCAATATACAGCCTACCATTGCGGCTTGTATGTGGTCGGATGTCTTTATGCCAGCACCATCTTCGCAGAATTAGGCAGCAAGGCCCGTGCTATCCAATACCTGTCCATCCCGGCCAGTCACCTGGAAAAACTAATGTGCGGGATCCTTTTCGGCGTAGTGCTTTTCTTCCTTGCCTATACGCTTGTTTTTTATTTAGTGGACATACCGATGGTGTCCATGGCCAATGACATTATTGCCCGGGAACACCAACATTGGCCTGGTACTATGTCGCCCATAGGGAAGGTTGAAGTGCTCAACCTATGGAATAACCAGTGGGCGCCTATGCCGGATAAACAATATCACCTGATCTTGCTGGGCTATTTTGTCGTCCAGTCAGCCTTCCTCCTGGGATCGGTCTATTTCAAACGCTGGGGCTTCATTAAGACCATCGTAACCATCCTGCTGTGCTGGCTGGTCTTCATCCTTTTTATGGGTAAAGGGTTGCAGGAGTTCCTGCCTGAAGGGTGGCATTACGACACCCCGCTGCAATGGATCAATTTCAGCACACCGGGCCCCCCTCAATTTGTCAGACTACCTCCTTCATTAGAAAGGATCCTGATCTTTTTGATCCAGTATAGTATTGCTCCCATGCTTTGGTTCATTACTTATTTCCGGCTGAAAGAAAAAGAAGTGTAGGGCTAAAAACATCAATATGCAGTTCAGAGAATCCCAAAGTATTTACCTGCAGATCGCGGATTATGTCTGTGAAAAGATCCTGTTGAAGGAGTGGGAAGCCGGCGGGCGCATTCCATCCGTTAGGGAAATGGCCATCCAATTGGAGGTCAACCCTAATACAGTCATGCGGACCTATGAATTCCTGCAGCAGCAGCAGATTATTTTCAATCAAAGAGGCATTGGTTTTTTCACGTCGAAGGATGCCATCCAGCAGGCCGTCCGCTATCGGAAAGATGTATTTATTGAAAAGGAGCTGCCCCAGGTCTTTCGCAGTCTCTTCCTGCTGGGCATGGACCCGGAAGAATTAAAGCCACGGTATGAACAATACCGCAAACAATATTTTTCATAGCCCTCCCACAATGTTGATGTATGAAGACAAGCAATAAATTATTAGTTTTTCTTTTCCTGGCCATGCTGGCGTTCTTAGGCGCCATCCATCTGGGCCTGTATAGTCAGCTCAAAAAGGGCCATATTATCAGTTCAATACGTCCGACAGATGAATGGATCCGTCCATATAAAGGAAAGTCCCCGTCAGTAGTATATCTGGAAGGCAATATCAATGTCACCCTGGTACCTTCCGACAGCTTTTTTGTTGAATACCGGCAAACCGATGCGGGTTATATCAGCTGCAAGCCCGTGAACGAAGATTCGGTAGTGATCCGGGGGAATGGCGGCAGTTTCACAAACGCACATGATGCATACCACTTCTACAGCGATCTCCCCTGGGTATCCGTTCATATGGGCAGCCACACCGGCATCCGGCTAAAAGGCCTGCTGGCCCTGTTGAAAGGAAATGATAGACCCGGCTCTTTCCAAGCGCATGTTACAGCCACCGATACCCAGCTTTGGATCGGAGAGTCCTATCGTACCAACGATACGAACTATCCTTCCCAATATTATGATTCTTTACAGATAGAAGGGAAGAATATCGACCTGATCCTGCATAGCAACGCCCATATCCGCCATCTGGCCGCCAACCTGGACGCCAGCAGCGAGGTCAATGATCAACAGGCACAAATAGAAACGATCAGTATCCATTATACGCCACAAACAAAGATCAACCTCACAGGCCTCAACCTGGACAAGCTCAACAAAAGCACTCGGTAAAACAGCCCATACACTTCTAAAATAACCATATGCAACTAGTCATTCGTGGTCTCTCCAAGACCTACGCCAACGGCGTGCGCGCCATCCGGGACGTGAACCTGACGCTAACCAACGGCATGTTTGGCCTGCTGGGGCCTAACGGCGCCGGCAAATCCTCCCTGATGCGGACCATCGCCACGCTGCAGGAAGCCGACACAGGCAGCATATTCCTGGATGACCTGGATGTCCTGCGCAACAAGACGGAGGTCCGGAAATTACTGGGCTATCTTCCCCAGGAGTTCGGCGTATACCCCCGCATCTCCGCCGAACAGATGCTGGACCACGTCGCCCGGCTGAAAGGCGTGCAGCGGGCCGGCGAACGTAAAGAGCTCGTGGGCGAGCTGCTGAATAATGTCAACCTGTATAAGGACAGGAAGAAAAAGCTGGGTACTTTCTCCGGTGGCATGAAACAAAGATGGGGGATCGCACAAGCCTTGATCGGTCAGCCGCGACTGATCATCGTGGACGAGCCGACGGCAGGACTGGACCCGGCGGAACGCAATCGCTTCTATAATTTACTAAGCCACCTGGGTGAAAATACCATCGTCATATTATCCACGCATATCGTGGAAGATGTCAGCACCCTCTGCCCCAATTTTGCCATCATCTGCCAGGGAGAAGTCCTTTACAGCGGCCGCCCGCAACAAGCCATGACGGAGATGGAAGGAAGAGTTTTTAGCAAGATGATCCCCAAGAACGATATCGGACAATATCAGTCCGGTTATTCCATACTCTCCACGCAGTTGAAAGGAGGCGAATTATATATCAGGATCCTATCCGACAGCGATCCTTCCGACGGGTTTGCGCCCAGCCCTCCTAACCTCGAAGACGTTTATTTCAGCCATATCATCACCCGTATGGACATCAACACCTTATAATTTCTTTCTATGCTGCTGCAAATCTTCCTTTTCGAAATAAAATATCGCCTGCGCCGCCCGGCCTTTTATATCTATTTTCTTTGCGCGCTCCTATTCGTCACCCTCAACTTTGGGCACGGAGCCGTACCCGCTGAGGAAAAAGAAATGGTCAACGCGCCCGCCGTGCTGGCCGTCTTCTCCTGCGCAGCCAGCCTGTTTCTTATGCTGGTAAGCTCTTCCATCATGGGCGTGCCGCTCTACCGGGACATCGAACACAATACCAAAGAATATTACCTCTCCTACCCGATCACAAAGGCAGGCTATTTCTGGGGCCGCTGGCTGGGCTCTTTTTTCTTCGTAATGCTCGTCAGCATGGCCGTAATGCTGGGCGCCTGGCTGGGAAGTCAGTTAGGACCAGCACTGGGATGGACACCCGCCGGGCGCTATGGTCCCGATAAATTTTATTACTATCTGTATCCCTGGCTCACCCTGGTATTGCCCAATATCTTCTTCACCTCCTGCCTCTTCTTCGGCCTGGTAGCCATTTTCAGGAACGTGAAGGTGATCTACAGCAGCGGTATGTTCCTTTTCCTGGGCTATATCCTGAGCAACTTCTTCCTGAGCAATATCAATAACCCCCGGGTCATTTATCTCGCAGATCCCTTTCTCCTGAATGGTCTTCGCGCGGAAACAGCAGCCTGGTCGCCTGCTCAGCTGAACACGTCCGTCATCCACCTGCAAGGATTGATGCTGACTAACAGGATCATATGGATCTCCGTGGGAGCCCTGATCCTCCTGCTCACCTACCTGCGGTTCTCTTTCGAACGTTTTTTCAGCGGCGCCCATGGGCGGCGTACCGCAGCGCCCGGAACCACAGCCCCCATCAAACGCAATGGCATCCGGGCCGTCTTCCGGAATGTGCAGGTACAGCTGGAAGGATCCTATCTGCGAAAGACATGGTCGAGCCTTACACGAATAGAGCTGCTGAATATCATAAGGGATAATTATTTCTGGATCATTTTGTCAGGAGGGCTTATCTTCCTTTCCTTCGTATTTTACCATGGTCCGGGCGGCATGAAAGTCAGAGATTATCCCCGTGCAGCCTTTTTCATGGATGTATTCACCGAGGTATTCGGCAACTTCGTCTTTTTTATCATCATCTTTTATACGGGCGAGACCGTGCACCGGGAAAGACACACTCGTTTTGCCTTTATCAACGACGCACTTCCACCGCCGACCTGGATCTTAAACCTGGCAAAACTATCGAGCCTTTGCTGCCTGGGCATCTTCCTTTCCCTCGTACCCATATTGGTAGGCCTTGGCGTCCAGCTCTCAAGGTCCTTTTACTATTTCAATTTCCCCCTGTATTTCACGGCATGGGGCAGCTACCTGCTGCCGCAAATGCTGGAGATGGTCCTTTTCTCCTATGCACTGCACAACCTGGTGAACAATAAGTTCGCAGCCCATGCCATTGGGATCACTTTGTGGGTGTTTATGATAGTTGCTGCCGACTTTCACTATTTCAACTACAATCTCCTGTTATATGGACATTCCCCTGATGCCATATTCACCGATATGGACGGCATCGGACATATCCTGAGACCCCTGCTCTGGTTTCAAAGCTATTGGCTGGCGGCTGGCGTTGTACTGGTATTCCTGGCATCCCTTTTCTACGTCCGGGGCGTCAGCACCACCTTCAAAGAAAAAAAACAGCTGGCCCTCCAAAGATTTCAGGGGTCTGCCCGGTCAGGCGCTTTTTTATCCATCACTGTGTTCCTGGCGATAGGCGCCTATATCTATTATAATGTCAGCTACCTCAACGAATACTTAACGCCTGCAGAAAGCAATGAAAGAAAAGCCATCGCGGAACGACAGCTGAAAAGGTACAATGAGCTTCCCTTGCCAAGGATCACCAGCCTGCGCCTCACCTGCGACCTGTATCCTTCCGACCAAAAGGCAACGACAAAAGCCTGGCTGACCATCACGAACAAAGGAGACAAGCCCATCGATAGCCTCCTGCTGGATGGGGACGGGCTGACCTATGACCTGCTTTACAACGACCAGTTCCTGTCCTATAGAAACCCCCTGTCCTTTCCCCGGGGAAAATTTAATTTTCTCAGACCCGCGAAGGAACCTTCTGATTACCGGCTATACGTCCTGCCGGATCCGCTGTTGCCCGGAGATACGGCAGCGCTGGAGATCCACAGCCAGCGCTCTTTCGACGGCTTTCAGAACGATCTCTATGGCCTGGCCATGCTGCGCAACGGCTTTGTGTTCAACGGAGGCTTGCCTGCCCTGGGCTACGATGATGGAGAAGAACTGGCTAACAACGATGACAGGAGAAAATTCGGTCTCCCGGAAAAGCACGAAGCAGACATTCCTCACGACGATCCCGCAGGCAGGCGAAGCCTGGAATCCGGCTTCAACGCAGACCTGGTAACCCTGGATATCACCGTAAGTACGGCAGGCGACCAATGGGCTATCGCACCGGGCACCCTGGAAAATGAATGGAGCAGCGGAGGCCGGCATTATTTTCATTACGTGCAGGATCACCCAAGACTTTACCTTCCTTCCGCCATGGCCTCGGCCCGCTATGCCATCCGGCAGGACACGACCATACTTGAGAACGGAAAGCCCGTAAACCTCCAGGTTGTATATCATCCGGCTCACAAGGCCAACGTGCCACGATTTATGGCCGCTCTTAAAGATGGGATTCGATCTTACTCCCGACAATTCGGTCCCTATCCTTTCGGACAAATGCGCCTGGCAGAGATCTCTTTCTTCGGCCCATCGATGAGCAGCTTTTGCCAGACAATACTCAATACGGAACGGGTAGGCTGGAATGCCGACATGCGGGAACCCGGCCTGCCGGATAATATCTATTACACTACAGCCGTGGCATTGGCGGAGCAATGGTGGGGACAGACCGTAGCGCCCAATCATACGGTAGGATCACAGATCATTTCTAAAGGACTATCCCAATATTCCGCACTGATGCTGGTCAGGAAAAAGTATGGAGAGGACGGGTTGAACGAACAATTGCAAAGAGAAAAAAATGATTACGGATGGGGACGAAGGACCCATTACACGCCGGAACACGATCTCCTGCACGCCAACCAATGGTATCAGTTCGGTGCAAAAACAGCCCTGGTATTATACGGCTTGCAAGGGCTCGTCGGGGAAGACAGCGTGAATGCAGCCCTGCGGTCCTTCAGAGACCAGTATGCATTCCGCGACGGAGGCTACTATGCCGGATCGGAAGACCTCTACCGGGCGCTGGAAGCACACACACCGGATTCACTCCGCTATTTCCTGGAAGACAGCTGGAAAAAAGTGTGCCTCTACAACAATAGGATCGTCGATGTCTCAGCCGCTCCGCTCCGGGAAAATAAATTCAAAGTGACCCTGAAACTGGAACTGCAAAAGAGCTGCTTCGACTCCACGGGAACAGAACATGCCGCCCCCATGAATGACTACATCGATATCGCGATCTATGGTAAAGCCCCGCTCTACCTCCAGCGCCATCGGCTGACAGCCGGACTTAAAACATTGGAGATCATCGTAGAAGGCAAACCATCCAACGCCCGGATCGACCCTCACACCTATCTCATGGACACCAACCAGGAAGACAATCGGAAAATGATCCCGTGAAAAAGTTTTGGTAGAATTAAAAAGGGTCGTATATTTGCTAACACCGTTAGGTAAAGTAACGGGGCTATAAAATGGGCATCACAGATCGTAAACTAAGGCAAAAAGAAGAAGTAAGGGCTAGCATCCTGGACACCGCCTGGGAACTGGTCGTCACCGAAGGATGGCAGTCCTTTTCCATCCGTAAAATTGCCGATGCCATCGAATACAGTGTTCCCGTTATCTATAGCCATTTTGAAAATAAAGACGCTATCTTGTTGGAGTTCAATAAAAAAGGATTTCAGCTCCTGACGGAAACCCTGGCAGCCGCCAAAGCCGGCGAGTCCAACCCGGCCGATGAGATCCGGGCCATGGGGCGCGCCTACTGGAATTTTGCTTTCGCTAATAAGGAATATTACCAGCTGATGTTCGGACTGGGGATCCCCACCTGCGAGACAGCCAGCAAGATTCCGGCCATGCAGGACTTTAACAAAGTCGTCACCGGCAGCATTGTCGCCATGGTACCGGAAGGCAAATCACTGCCTTTCGACCCTTTCCTGAAATACCAGTCCTTCTGGTCTATGCTCCACGGACTGGTATCCATCAATATGTCCTCCCTGACCAATATGGCAGGCAACGATCCCGAACATGGACACCCGGGACTGCCGCAGCAGGTCCTGGAAGATGTGTTGTGCAGCTTCATCCGGGGGATCCAGATGGCATGGCAACCATCAGAACAAACCTAAAATTTTTTTGCCCACAGCGTTAACAGTGTTATAATTTATAAGTGCGATAGAATTAATAATATAATGAAACAGATAAAATCGAAATACATGGACTTTTTAGAATCTTTGAACTGGCGCTACGCAACCAAGCGCATGAATGGAAAAAAAGTTCCGCAGGATAAAGTGGATGTAATATTAGAAGCCGCCCGCCTGGCCCCTACAAACAGCGGTCTGCAGCCTTTTAATATCCTTTCGGTCACAGACCCTGCATTACTGGAAAAGATAAGACCCATCGCAAACAATCAGCCGCAAATTACTGAAGCCTCCCATGTGCTGGTCTTTGCGGCCTGGGACGACATTACGGATCAAAAGATAGATGAAGTGTTTGACCAGGTGATCCGCGAACGCAGCCTGCCCCCCGGCGCACTGGACAATTACCGTAATTTCCAGAAGAGCAAATTCGCCTCCATGCCCAGGGAAGAACGTTTTCAGACGGCAGCCCGTCAGGCCTATGTGGCGTTTGGCATCGCCATCGCTGCCGCCGCTACCGAACACGTGGACGCTACCCCAATGGAAGGATTCCGCAACAATGAGCTGGACGAATTGCTGGGACTGAAAGAAAAAGGACTCCGCAGCGTCACGTTATTGCCAATAGGCTACAGAGATGAGGAAAATGACTGGCTGCTCAAGCAAAAGAAAGTCCGCCGGCCCAAAAATGAACTGATCATCGAAGTGAATTAATATTTTTTTATTAACAATTAGCTCAAAGTTTAAACATTAAAATTCAACCTTCGTTCGTATTTTGTCGTTAATTAACCTATACATATCAAAAAACAAAAAAAATGAAATCGACACTCGTAACAGCAGCATTTTTTACCCTTTTATCAACCGCTGGTTTTTCTCAGACCTGGAACTGGGATAAAGCGCATTCCCAGCTGAATTTCGGAATTACCCACCTGGGCATCTCCGAGATCGACGGCAACTTCGGCAGCGTCACCGCAAAGATCACCGCGTCCAAGGACGACCTCACGGATGCCGTAGTAGACCTAAGCGCAGAAGTAAGCACCATCAACACAGGCAACGAACAAAGGAACAATCACCTGAAAAGCCCCGATTTCTTTGACGCAGCTAAATACCCCACGCTGACCTTTAAAAGCACTTCCTTTAAAAAGACTGGCGCCAAGACGTATGAAGTAGCCGGCGACCTTACTTTGCATGGCGTTACCAAGCCCGTAGTGCTGACAGCCACGCTCAACGGTACGACTCAAAATCCCCAGAGCAAAAAAACCGTAGCAGGCTTTAAAGTCACTGGCACGATCAAACGTACCGATTTCGGCATCGCCACAGGCTTCCCCAGCGCTATGCTGAGCGACGAAGTAGCCCTGAACGCAAATGCAGAATTCGTAAAAGATTAATTATCTTTCTACCCTATCCACCGATGGTGGATAGGGTATCTTCAAAGAATTTTTTATGAACAAGTATATCTATCCCGCAATAGCCACACTGATCCTGACAACAAGTGCTTTTACCTTCATTGCCACCAATTGGAAGATAGCTGACGGCTATAACATAGAATTTTCAAGCAACGACGCATCCGGCGTCTTCAAGACCTTTAAAGGCGACATCGTCTTCGACGAGCAAAACCCCGCTGCATCGAAATTCAATGTCAGCATCGACGTGGCATCCATCAATACAGGCAATGGCCTGCAGAACAAGCACGCAAAAAGCGACGAATGGTTCGATGCAGCCAAATATCCACAGATCCGTTATGTATCCCAGAAAGTTGTAAAGGCCGGCAATGGATTCCAGGTCACGGGTGATCTGGAAGTACACGGCGTTAAGAGATCCACTACCATCCCTTTCACTTTTCAGAAGAGCGCCGCTGGCGCCGTCTTCACCGGTAGCTTCACCGTCAATCGCAGCGACTTCAAGGTCGGCAAGCCTGGCGGGGATGTAGGCGAGCAGATCAAAATAGATATCAAAGTCCCTGTTACCAAATAAACGCTAACCCCCATGTTTAAAAAAGCACTCGTTCTCGGCATCATATCCGGCCTCCTTGCCGGCCTGGCCGGACTGATCTACGCACATCTCTATTATTCCATCAATGAAGCGGACTTCAGCAAAGTAGCCTCCTCCATACGCATCGTCGCAGGCAGTGTGGCCGGCGGCGTCCTGGCTGCCATCGGATTCACGGCGCTGGACAAATGGTTGAAGGATAAAGGCGAGATCGTATTCAACCTGCTGTTCACCATCCTGAGCTTTGCCAGCCTGCTGACGCCCATCTCCTATAAACTGCCCACGACGCTAGAAACGCCCGAGCTCTTTCCCGGCATGGTCATCCCCATGCACTTCTTCCCGGCTTTAGCCTGGTACACGCTGAAGCCTTTGTTCATCCGGCAAAAAGCCTGAGCAACTTATCCACATTCAGAAAGAAATATACTTCCCTGCCCGCTGTCACCGCAGCGGGTGGCACGAAATTTTATGATAGATAAACAGCTCCCCTCAGAGGAAGCTGTTTACTTTTATAGTAATAATATGAATAAAAAGGTACTGATACTAGACGATGACATGGACATATTGCAGATATGCTCCATCGTGCTCAAAAAGAAAGGATTTGACGTCTCTACCCTCAATAATTCCCACCAGGTGGTCGATCGCGTCAGAAACCTGCAGCCGGATGTCATCCTCATGGACAACTGGATCCCCGGACCCGGTGGCATAGAAGCTACGAAAGAGCTGAAAAATACCACTGACCTGCAAGGCATTCCAGTCATCTTCTTCAGCGCGAACAGCAACGTCACGCAGCTGGCAAAAGAAGCACACGCGGACTATTTCCTTCAAAAACCTTTTGATATCATTGAATTGGAAGCCATCGTCCAGGTCGCCATCAATCAGCCCGTGCCGGAAGTCTGACCGTTGGGAAATTGAATACTACCGCTGATATCGAATTTTATTCGACAAAAATTAAAAATTACCGCATTTAATTCTTTTTTACTAAGTTTACGGTATGTCTAATACTGCCGTCGCTGCGCCCATCGCAGCCGCCAAAACGAAAAGCAAACGTATTGAATCCATCGATCTGCTAAGAGGTACCGTCATGATCATCATGGCGCTGGACCATGTCCGTGACTACTTCCACGCTTATTCCTACGTCAACGATCCCACCGACCTTCAACATACCTCAGTCCCCATCTTCCTGACCCGGTGGATAACCCATTTCTGCGCGCCCATCTTTATGATGCTGGCCGGCGTGTCCGCCTGCCTTTATGGGCTGAAGAACGGCAAAAAAGCGCTTTCCTTCTTCCTTTTTACCCGGGGTCTGTGGCTGGTGGTGGCGGAATTAGCCATCGTCACATTGGAATGGACCTTTAATCCCCACTATCCTGCACTGATCCTGCAGGTGATCTGGGCCTTTGGCATCAGCATGATGGCCCTTTCCCTGTTGATCCACCTGCCCCGCCCCGTCATCCTGCTGATTGGTGTGGTCCTGGTGGCCGGGCACAATTTCCTCGATACGACCCATGTGGCCGGCAAAGGTTTACCTGCCTTCCTTTGGGCCCTCCTGCATGAACAAAGCTTTGCCTTCCAATTTGGAGGCATCAATCCGCTGGTCGGCTATCCCATCATCCCATGGATCGGCATCATCACCCTGGGTTATTGCCTGGGTAGTTTATACGCACCCGGTGTGGCCCCTGAGTTCCGGAAAAGATCGCTGCGCAACCTGGGCATCGGCGCCATCGTATTGTTCGTCTTATTGCGCTGGACAAATATCTACGGCGATCCCTCACATTGGTCTTCCCAAAAGAATGCGATCTATACCCTGATGTCGTTCATCAACACGACAAAATATCCCCCATCCCTGCTATATGCCCTCATGACGCTGGGCCCCGCCCTGCTCTTCCTGGCTTATTCGGAAAAACCACTCAACGCATTAACTTCAAAACTCACCGTCTTTGGCCGCGTCCCTATGTTCTACTACCTGGTGCACATACCGCTCATTCATGGACTGGCCATCCTGGCCGCCATGGCCTCCGGCCATGCGGCCTCGGATATGGTAGACCTTACCACCTGGGTAACGGCCAACCCCCAGCTAAAAGGCTATGGGTTCTCGCTGCCGGTGGTATACCTTGTATGGATGGCGGTGATCGTAATGCTTTATCCGCTGAGCAGCCGTTTCGACCGATATAAAAGGGCCAACCAGGCGCAGAAATGGTGGCTGAGCTATTTTTAAGCAGGAGGCCACGTCGCGAGTCCCTTCAAAAAAGCAGGCAGATCCTCGGCCGGCACCAGGAAATCGACGGCCACCTGGTTGACGGCATGTTGTGGCATATAAGATACCTCTGCGGTAGCTGGATCCTGTACGACTACGATCCCACCCCGCCCCTTGACATATTGAAGGCCTTCCACCCCATCCGCGTTGCCACCGGAAAGCAAGAGACAAATGAGGTCTGCCCCATACACATCGCCTGCACAACGAAAAGTAACATCGATGCTGGGGCGGCTGAAGTTCACCCTTTCGGAATAATCGAGTGAAAAGGTATGGTCCGCTTCGATCAGTACATGGTAATCGGCCGGAGCGATATAAATGGCCCCCGGCAGGATGGGCTCTTTCTCCTCCACTTCCTTGATGAGCGCCTGCGTCCTGGAAGCAAGAAGTTCCTCCAGGTTGGATTCAAAAACACTGTTACGGTGCAGGATGATCAGTATGGGCACCGGAAATTCCGGGTGGATCACCGGGAGTATCCCCAGGATCACCTGCAGGCTGCCCGCCGAGCCGCCAATGATCATTAATTTAGGTCGCCTCATGGACCTTCCTCCAAATTTTTTCTTTCCCGATCTGCCTGTACCGGTCCGCTATGGGCGAAAACCGGAGAGATTCCTTCGAACCCAGGGCAAGATACCCGAAGTTCTCCAGGCTATAGTCAAATATTTTGAACACTTTCGATTGAAGATTCCTTTCAAAATAGATCAGCACATTCCTGCACAATATCAGCTGAAATTCATTAAAAGAGGAATCCGATACCAGGTTATGGGTGGAAAAGATCATCTTTCCCGTCAGGCTGGTGTCAAACTTCGCCAAATGGTAATTGGCAGTATAATAAGCGGAAAAATCCTGGATGCCCCCCGACTGGATATAATTCTCCGAATATTTCTGCATCTGGCTGACTGGAAAGATCCCTTTCCGCGCCTTTTCAATGACCAGCGGATTGATATCCGTTCCATACAGCAGGGACTTATGCAGCAGTCCCGCCTCTTTCAATATGATAGCCATGGAATACACTTCTTCCCCGGTGGAGCACCCCGCATGCCAGATCCGGATAAAAGGATAGGTGGCCAGAACAGGCAGGATGGAAGTACGCAGGGTCCGGTAAAATGAAGGGTCCCGCAGCATCTCGGTCACATTCACCGTGATCTCCTCCACAAAGCGGCGGAAATAGAGCGGATCATTTTGCAGGCGATGACGGAATTCCGCAAAGCTGGGAAATTTATCCAGGGTGAAAAGGCGCTGGACCCTTCTTTGCAGGCTGGCGCGGGAATATTCGGTAAAATCATACCCGTACCTTGTAAAAAGATCGTTCAACAAAATGTCCAGCTCCTCATATCGGATGGAGGTGATCATTTTTCATATAACCATATCCGTAGCAGCGACATAAGCTGGTCGATGTCCACGGGTTTCGAAATATAGTCTGAAGCCCCTGCCTGGATACATTTTTCCCGGTCGCCTGCCATAGCCTTCGCCGTGACGGCAATAATAGGTATATGCTTCAGGCGCGGATGCTTTCTGATCCGGGCAATGGCCTCAAAACCGTCCATCTCCGGCATCATCATATCCATTAATACAATGTCAACGGATGAAGTCCCTTCTTCGGCAATCGCCAGCGCCTCCTTTCCGTCCATGGCCGAAAGCACCCGCATCTTATGCGTCTCCAGCGCCTTGGTCAGCGAAAAGATATTGCGAACATCGTCGTCGGCTATCAATACGGTCTTGTTCTTCAGCACCTCGTCCAGCGCCCCCAGCTTGCCCAGCACATTCGAAGGACTGGTTTCCTGTTCCCCGTCCACCAGGTGAAGGAACAGGGATACTTCGTCCAGGATCCGCTGGTAGGAATGGGCGGTCTTCACCACGATGGAATCCGCATACTGCCGGAGTCGCACCTCTTCCCCTTTGGAGATCGTCTTGCCCGTTAGCACAATAATGGGAATATTTTCCAATCCCGGATGCTTGCGTATGGTGTCCAGGCTCTCCCGGTCGGCCTCATCCGCAGCTTCTCTGCTGAGAATGACACAATGCACGGCTTCCTTTTCCAGCATGGTAATGCTTTCGGCGATCGTATGGGCGATCTCGGACCGGACATCGTGCGTACCAAGGAAATAGGAAAGGGCCTCGGCATGCCGGGTGTTGTCCTCGATAATGAGCACTTTCCTGGAGCTGCGGTTCAGCACATATTCGATCCGCTCGAAAACGGCATCCATTTTTTCAAATGCCATAGGCTTGGAGATAAAGTCGATCGCGCCTTTTATCAGGCTCTCGTTCTTTACCTCGAAGGAGGAGATGATGTGCACGGGTATATGCCTGGTCTTCGGGTCTTTTTTCAGGTCGTCCATCACTTCCCACCCATTCCGCACAGGCAGCTGGATATCCAGCAGTATCCCCATGGGATTGTATGTCTTCGCCAGGCTGACCACCGTGTCGCCCCTGACGGAAATGATCCCCTTATGCCCTTTCTTACGGCCGAATTCCAGCAAGGCCCTTGCAAAATAAGCGTCGTCCTCCACGATTAGCAAAGGCCTGTCCATCGGCGTGAGATGATCCCTGTCATCAGGTATATCCGGCGGTATATCGGTCAGCGTAAAGACGGGTGTATTTTCTCCCAGGGTCACCGAGCTCATTTTGGAAAGGACGGGCGCCGGCGCTTCCTTCGTTGCCTCCATTTTGAACTGCGGTATGGAAACCTTGAACGCTGCGCCTGCATCGGGCTTGCTGTCCAGTACGATATCACCTCCCAGGAGCTTGGCCAGCTCCCGGCTGATGGAAAGCCCCAGCCCCGTGCCTCCGTATTTGCGGCGGGTGGAACCATCGGCTTGCTGGAAAGCTTCAAAGATCAGCTCATGCTTTTCTTTGGGGATACCGATGCCGCTGTCCCGGACGGAAAGATCGATGAAATGCTGCCGCGCCGAAGGTGCTATGCTCAGCGTGATCGATCCCTTGGCTGTGAACTTGAATGCGTTGGAAAGAAGGTTCTTCAGGATCTGCTCCAGGCGCATCTTATCCGTCTCTATCTGAGCGGGCGTCTCCGGATCAATGACAAAGCTCAGCTCCAGGTTCTTGTCCTTTGCCAATGGCACGAACAGCATGCGCATATCGTTAACGATCTCCTCCACGCTCACCAGCGTATGCTCCAGCTGAAGCTTGCCGGATTCGATGCGCGACAGGTCCAGGATCTCGTCGATCAGTTCCAGCAGCCCCTGCCCCGAGTGCTGGATGACCTGCGCATACTCTATCTGCTCGGAAGAAAGATTTTTTCCGCCATTCTCCGCCAGCAGCCTGGACAGCAGCAGGATAGAATTCAACGGGGTCCGCAGCTCGTGGGACATATTGGCCATGAACTCCGACTTGTATTTCGTGGTCTGCGCCAGCTCTTCGACTTTTTTCTGAATGTCCAGGTTCCGTATGAGGATGAGCTGGTTCTTCTCTTCCAGGCTTCGGCTCCTTTCCTCCAGCTCCTGGTTTGTCTGCTGCAATTCTTCCTGCTGTACCTTCAGCTCCTCTTCGGACACCTGCAGCTTCTCGGCCTGGACCTCCAGTTCCAAATTCATATTCTCCATCTCGACGTGCTGCGCCTGCAGCTCTTCAGACTGGGCCTGGGTCTCTTCCAATAGCTCCTGCAGCTTCAGTCGCGTCTCGATGCTGCTGACGGCCGAACCTATGTTCTCTCCGATACTGCTGAAAAAGCCCAGTTCCCGCTCAGTATAATATTCCAGGGATCCCAGCTCGATGACGCCCAATATCTTCTTTTCATGGAAGAAAGGAAAAGCCACCATCGTGCGCGGCCTGATGCTGCCTGCCGCAAAACTGACCACCCACTCCCCTGGCGGGATATCCTTCACGAGCATCCGCTTGCCGTCCTGTGCCACCTGCCCTACCAGCCCTTCGCCCGGAGCGATCGTCCTGCGCTTGCTGTCAGGCGACAGAGCATACGTGCTTTGCAGGACCAGCATACGGGAAGAAGTATCCATGATATAGACCGCCCCTATCCTGCTATGCGTGTATTCCGTGATGAAATTGACGATATTGGTTGCCAGTGTCTTCATATCCGACTCGCCGATGAGGATCTCATTGAGTCGCGCCACGCCGGCCTGGTGCCATTCATTGTCGGACAATTGACGGAAGGAATACTCCAGGCTTTCCGCCATTTTATTCAGACTGACGGAAAGACCTCCCAGATTATCTTTCTGTTCGTCAGACACCCGTACCTGGTAGTCCCCATCCGATATCCGGTCCGCGATCCCGCTGATGATGCCTATGCGCCGGCCGATCTCCTCATCCTTATTCTGAAGCTCGGTGTAAAGGATGGTCCTTTCCAGGTAATCATTATGGACACGCCTGTAAAAGAATACGGTTATCAGGAGTGAAACCAGGGCGGCAATGAGAATAAGCACAGGCGTATAGCCGGAGAATTTTTTCACCTGCTCGACCCTGATCGCCAGGAGCCGGCGCTCCTCCTCCTGCATCCGCTGGACGATCCCCCGGACCTCATCCATATAACCCTGCCCCTTCTTCAGGTCGGCAAGGCTGAAAAGGTTGTTCTCCCTTTTCTCATCGATTATCTGCTGGAGTATGGTCAGCCGTTGAGAGATCAGATTATACAGTTCGTTGGCATGCTGCGCCTGCCCCGGGTTATCCACTGTCATAGCCCGGATATTGTCCGCGACGGCCAGCGCCCTTTCCTGGCTGCCATAGTAAGGACGCAGGTAGGTGCTGTCTCCCGTCAATAGATACCCGCGCTGGCCTGCCTCCGCATCCTTCAGGATGGAAAGGACGCTTTCCAGCCTCGTAAGGACGGAATCCGTGTGATCCACCAGCCGGGAGCTCCTCAGAAGGTTTTGAATGCTGCTATAACTGGCGACGGAAGAAATGACCAGGATCAACAGAGATAGTCCAAACCCGATCTGCAGATTGCGCAATAAGCCGGGTCGCATAACAATGTTCATCAGGTGTACTTTATTTTTTTATCTGTTCATTCACGGTCTGTAATGCCCTGCCGTTGGCGACAGGGATGGAAAAATAGAAGACGGATCCCTGGCCGGGCTCACTCTCTACACCATACGCTCCTTCATGCCTGCGGATGATCTCGGCGCATATATACAGGCCGATGCCCAATCCCTGGAAACGATTGGCCGCCTCTTCCACCCTGTAAAATTTATGAAAGATATTGGATTGATGGTCTTTTTGGATACCGATGCCGAAATCTCTCACCCGCACACACAGCCGCTGATCATTTTCGATCTTTGTTTCGATCTGGATCTCCTTATTGTCCGGCGAATACTTGACGGCATTGGTGAGATAATTGATGAGCACCTGCTCGATCCGCATCTCATCCCCGTTCAGTTGTACATCCGCGCTGCCCTTCAATACGACGCGATATTCCGGGTATGTCTGCCGTATCATCTCGATGGCGCTGGAAAGAGTGGACCCGAAATTAAACACCTTCTTGTTGAATTTCAATTTGCCGCTTTCGATCTTGGAAAGGTCCAGCAGGTCGACGATGAGATTGTCCAGCTTGCGCACCTGTACCAGGGTCCTTTCCACATACATCCTGGTAGGATCATCCTCCCCGATGGCCCGATCCAGCAGCTGGACATAGGCCTTGATGGTCGTCAGCGGCGTTTTCAGCTCATGGCTCGCAATGCTGATGAACTCATCCTTCTTCCCGAGGGCCTCCTGCAGCTCGCCTTCCACCTTCTTCCGGAACTCGATCTCACTCCGCAGACTCGCATGTATCCTGTTCAGCTCGCTGTTCTGCTCATACAACCTGTAAAAGGTCTTTACCTTCAGCAACAGGATGTCCGGGTCGATCGGCTTGGTGATATAGTCCATCCCGCCCGACGAATATCCCTTGGTAATGAATTTTTTGTCTGTATTGGCCGCGGAAAGAAAGATGATGGGAATATCGCGCGCCTTGCTGGATCCGCTGATCGCCTCGGCCACTTCGAAGCCATCCATGCCCGGCATCTGCACGTCCAGTATGATCAGGGCATAGGAATGCCTGAGGATCTTTTTCAGGGCCTCCTCTCCGCTTAAAGCCGTATCAGTAGGAAAAGAATGTAATTCCAGGATGGTCTTTAAGGAGAATATGTTCTCTGGTTTATCATCGACGATCAATATCATGGATGAACAAAAGTAAGCGATAAAGTAGATCGGTAAGTGCGAATATATGGGGAAGTATTTCTACAATTTTCTGGCACGTCAGTGGGGGCCATGAGGGCGAAAGATCCTTTTTCATCCTGAATTTGCCTGTTTAAGCCTTGTCCGGGCTTTTTGGATTAATAATTGAAATTCTATTGTCAGGACACCGCATCATTAAACGATTTACTATGCCACCCAGCCTTAACCCATATCAGAAAGCTAAGATTCACGTCACGGTCAAAAGAAGCGAGCTGCAGAAATTCTTTTATGCTGCCGGCGATCTGGTGGCCTTTGCCGGTAGGTTCTTCGGGAATGTGTTAAAACCTCCCTATGAATGGCGCGAGATCTTCTACCAATGTTTCCTCGTAGGCTATAAATCCACCTTTCTCATCAGTCTGACGGGTTTTATCATGGGTGCCGTGCTTACGATCCAGACACGCCCTTCCATGGCGCAGTTCGGCGCCATCTCGATGATACCCGGGATGATCTCGGTCTCCGTGGTAAGAGAGATAGGTCCGATGATCACGGCCCTCATTTGCTGCGGAAAGATAGGTTCGCGCATGGGCGCGGAGCTGGGGTCCATGAAAGTGACAGAACAGATAGACGCCATGGAAGTGTCGGCCATCAACCCTTTTCGCTACCTCGTCGTCACGCGCACGTTGGCCACCATCCTGATGGTCCCGATGCTGACCATTTATTCCGATATTATCGCTTTATTCGGCGGCTATCTCGCCATGAATATACATGACACCACCACCCTGCGCCATTTCTTCGTCGCAGCCATGTCGCACCTGGAATTCATCGATGTTCTCCCGGCCATCATCAAAACTTTTTTCTTCGGGGGGGTGATAGGGCTCATCGGTTGCTATAAAGGCTGGAACGCACGCAGGGGCACCGAAAGCGTGGGCATGGCCGCTAATTCCGCCGTGGTGGCATCCTCGTTGGCAGTATTTGTCATCGACATGCTGGCGGCTCAGATCACAGACCTTTTAGTATGACAGAAAAAGTAAACGATACCATTGAGAATGAAGCAGGCGCCGAGGAGCCGCAGGAGCCCACGGCCGCCAGCGAAGAAAAAAGGGCCGCGGGGAACGAGTCCCAGGAGCCCGTCATTACTATACGCGGCCTCAAGAAAGCTTTTAAAGACCATGAGGTGTTAAAAGGCGTGGACCTGGAAGTACGCAAGGGAGAGAACGTGGTGGTCCTGGGCAAATCAGGCTCCGGAAAATCCGTGCTGATCAAGTGCATGGTGGGCCTGGAATACCCGGACGAGGGCGAGATCTCCGTGCTGGGTCAGGACATCTCCACCCTGAAATATGAGGAGCTCAATGCCCTGCGGGTGAGAGTAGGGTTTCTTTTTCAGAATGCCGCGCTCTATGACTCCATGACGGTGAGGGAGAACCTTGCCTTTCCCTTGCGGAAACACAAAAAGACCATGACGCGGGAAAAGAAAGAGGCCGTCATCATGGAGATGCTGGAGAACGTAGGTTTGACGGATTCGATTGACCAGATGCCTTCCAAGCTGTCGGGAGGACAAAGCAAACGTATCGGTCTTGCCAGAACGCTGATCCTTCGCCCCGAGATCATGCTCTATGATGAACCTACCACCGGCCTCGATACGGGCACTGCCCATGAGATCAGCGAGCTGATGATCAAAATGAAACAGAAATACAATATCTCGTCCATTACTATCACTCACGACATGGCCTGCGCCAGGCTGACAGCGGACAGGATCATCATGCTGAAGGAAGGAGTCGTGGTGGCGGAAGGAAATTATGAAGAACTGGAAAAGTCGAAGGATGAATGGATCCGGAGCTTTTTCCATTAAAGAACGGATACACTTAAACATGCAGTTATGCCAAAGGAAAAAAATTATAAATGGAAGCTGGGGCTCTTCGCAGTCGCAGCCCTCGTTGTAGCGATTGCCGCCATCTATTACATCGGCAAGCAAAAGAATAAATTCGGATCCGTGCTGCATATCAGCGCGCTTTTCAATTCCGTCAGCGGACTCAAGATCGGCAGCAATGTGCGGCTGGGCGGCATCGACGTCGGCACCGTGGATGGGATCGCGCTGGTCACCGATACGTCGGTACAGGTGGAGATGATCATCCAGAAGAAAGCCCAAAAATTCATCAAGAAGGACGCAAAGGCCAGCATCAGCTCCGAAGGACTGATGGGCGATAAGGTCATCGCGATTGTGGCGGGTACAGCCGGTCAGTCCCCGGTACGCGAAGGAGACACCATCGGATCACTCAAGCCGATCGAGACCGATCAGATCATTGCCAGCCTGAAAGTCTCAGCGGATAATGCATCAGTAATCACCGGCAACCTGGCGGACATCACCTCCCGGATCAACAGTGGGAAGGGCGCCCTGGGAAAACTATTGAAAGACACCAGCCTTTCCTCCAACATCAGTACCACGATGAAGAACCTGAAGAAAAGCTCCGAGGGCCTCAGTGAGAACATGGAGGCAGCCAAACATAATTTCCTGTTGAGAGGATACTTCAGGAAGAAGGACAAGGAAAAGAAGAAGCAGGAAGAAGAGGCTAAGAAAAAACAGGAGGAAGAACAGAAATCAAAAGAAAAAGACAAAAAGAATTGATCCTATTTTTTCAGCCCCTGCAAAAAATCGATATACTCGTCGATCACCTCGTTATTCATCTTGTACTTGATATTACGCCCCTCTTTTTCTGAGAGGATGAGGGCCGTGTCGGTCAGCTGTTTCATATGATGGCTGATGGAAGGCTGCGCCAGATGGATATTCTCATACAAGTCTACACAGTAGAGGCATTCATTTCTCTTCCTGATCTCGCTGAGTATCTTCAACCGTGTGGGGTCGGACAGAGCCTTGGATATCTTCTCCGCCCTTTTTGGGTCCATCTGAGCCATATGACAAGTTTGTGGGTGAAATTACAGATTTTTTCATTATATACATTGTAAATTGCAGGTATGAACGTGAAGAACTTCCCTTTAACACATATACCGGAGCGGACGGAAAGCCCTCGGACGTATGGTCTTACCATGATCAATGACAAGGGTTTAAGCGTGACCGAAGCGAAAAGCCTCATTTCGGTGGCGGCCCCCTACGTAGACATCGTAAAGCTGGCCTTCGGAACCGCCTTCGTATCGCAGGACCTCCACGAAAAGGTAAAGGTCTTCCAGGATGCAGGCATGAAAGTTTACTTCGGAGGGCTGTTGTTCGAAGCTTTCGTCATCCGCAACCAATTCACGGATTTTGTCCAATTGCTAAAAGACTACGCCATCGATTATATCGAAGTATCCGATGGTTCCATCGACATTCCTCATGAAGAAAAATGCGGCTATATCGAAAAACTATCTGCCTACGGCACCGTGCTCAGCGAAGTAGGCTCGAAAGATAAGGATCGGGAACATATTACGCCACCCTACCGCTGGATCCAATTGATGAAGGCGGAGATGGAAGCCGGCGCCTCCTATATCGTGGCAGAAGCCCGGGAAACAGGCACCGTGGGCCTTTACCGCAATTCCGGCGAGGTCCGGGAAGGCCTGGTACAGGAGATCCTTACCAAGGTGCCCGCGGAAAAGATCATTTGGGAAGCGCCGCAGAAAGACCAGCAGCTGTATTTCCTTACCCTGATCGGCCCCAATGCCAATTTGGGAAATATAAACCCCTCCGAGGTCATCGCGCTGGAATCCATGCGGATTGGTCTCAGAGGGGATTCATTTAATTTATTTCTTAAATAAGCCGCCAAAGCCCGTAGTCCGGCAGCCGGTCGGCTATTTATACGTCACGGACAGCGTAATGGGAACATTCAGCGCTTTCGAGACGATGCAGCCGGACTTGGCGCCTTCTGCCACTTCCTTGAACTTCTCTTCCGACACACCGTCGATGACGGCAGCCTTTACATCCAGGTGGATGCCGTCGATCTTCAACCCTACCAGATCCAGATCAAGAATAGCCTCCGTCTCAATATCGTTGGCCGTAATACCGGCCTGGGTCAGCGCGGCGCTGATAGCCATGGTAAAACAGCCTGCATGGGCCGCAGCTATCAGTTCCTCTGGGTTGGTACCAACCACGCCCGGGTCAAAACGGGTCTTAAAAGAGTAATTCGTTTGGTTGAGAATAGAGCTGGGAGTGGAGATCTCTCCCTTGCCTTCTTTCAGGTTGCCTTTCCAATGCGCCTTGGCTGTCCTTTTCATGATGATAATTTTAAAGATTATAGTGATTGATTGCCTGCCGTTGATTACTGGCCATATTCAATATGCACTGGCCTTGTTCAGCTTTTCCAGGGCCGTCGCATCCAAAGAAAGCGAAGCGGCCTTCACCAGGTCGTCTAATTGCGCCGTGCTGGTCGCGCTGCTGATAGGCGCCGTGATAGACGGTCGGGCGATCAGCCAGGCAAGCGCCACACTGGCAGGGTTGGTTGCATACTGGACCGCCACTTCATCCAGGGCGGCAAGGATCCGATAGCCCCGCTCGTTCAGATAGGCTTTGACCCCTCCTCCCCTTACGCTCTTCGCAAGGTCGCCCTCACTCCGGTATTTCCCCGAAAGGAAGCCCCTGGCCAGCGAAAAATAGCTGATCACACCGACCTGGAGCTCCTTACAAAGAGGCTCCAGCTCTTGCTCGAATTCCTGCCGGTCATATAGGTTGTACTGGGGTTGTACGCTCTCATAGCGCGGATAGCCGATCCGGGCGCTGGCCTCCAGGGAAGCCTTCAGCCTGGTAAGCGTGAAATTGGAAGCGCCGATGGCCCTCACTTTCCCTGCTTTGATCAGTTCGGCATAGGCCTCCATGGTCTCTTCCACAGGCGTGACGTCGTCGTCCCAGTGGCTTTGGTAGAGGTCGATATGATCTGTCTGTAAGCGCCTGAGTGAATTATCCACTGCGCTCAATATATATTCTCTGGAAATATCCCTCTTTCCCTGACCCATGTCGCCGCCTACTTTGGTAGCAATGACCACCTTATCGCGCAGGCCCCTGCTTTTTACCCACTTGCCGATGATGGTCTCCGATTCACCTCCCTGGTTGCCTGGAACCCAACGGGAATAAATATCCGCAGTATCCACCAGGTTGAAGCCGGCATCCACAAACCTGTCAAGGATCTGAAATGATGTCGCTTCATCGATGGTCCAGCCGAAAACATTGCCTCCCAGCGCCAGCGGGGCTACCTGTAACCCCGACCGGCCTAATTGCCTTTTTATCATTGTCCAAAGCTAACAAGTAAAAATAATGATTGTTCATATCTTTACAAAAGGGCGCCATAAGGCGCTGGCGGCTGATTATGCCAAAAACATCTAACACATCCGAGGAGAATATCTTACTGACCCTGGCCAGGCATACGGCAGGGTTCACGGGAGAAGACTATTTCCGGGCGCTGGCCAGATACATCACGGCTACCCTGGGCGTCCGCTACGCCATGGTTTCGGAATGCACCAACGAGGACAATACACGCGTCCGGACCCTGTCCTATGTCGACCGGCAGGACCTCCTGGAATCCATAGAATACGATATAGCAGGCACTCCCTGCGAGATCGTCATGCAGGGAAAAGATTATTTCTGTCCCGAAGAACTGCAGAAGCAATTTCCGGGCGAAGAGCAGGCAGGCGTGTCTTCCTATATTGGAGTGCCCATTTACCACCCTTCCTCAGGCGAGGTCATCGGGCATATTGCCGCTTTCGACCCCCTGCCGATGACACAGGAGCAGAACCAGACAGCAGTGTTGAAAATATTTGCCGCAAGGGCCGGAGCTGAGATCGACAGGCTGCATGCCTGGAAAAAGCTCGAGGAGACCCATCAGGAGCTGACGGTGCGGTTAAAGGAAATAGAATCCCTGAAGAATCAACTGCAGGCCGAGAATAAATATTTACAGGAAGAAATAAAGCTGAACCACAATTTTGACGAGATCGTCAGCAAAAGCAAACGCTTCCATAAAGTATTGCGGCAGATCGAACAGGTGGCATCCACCGATTCCACTGTGCTGATCATGGGCGAATCGGGCACAGGCAAAGAGCTGATCGCCCGGGCGATTCATAACATCAGTCTCCGCAGCCGCAAGCCGCTGGTAAAGGTCAACTGTGCAGCCCTGCCTGCCAACCTGATAGAGAGCGAACTTTTCGGACACGAGAAAGGCGCCTTCACCGGTGCGCTGGAAAGACGGATCGGCCGCTTTGAGCTGGCCGACGGCGGCACTATCTTCCTGGACGAGATCGGAGAGCTCCCCGTAGAACTCCAGGCCAAGCTCCTGCGCGTCCTCCAGGAAGGAGAGTTCGAGCGGCTGGGTAATCCCCGGACCCTCAAAGTGAACGTGCGGGTGATCGCCGCCACCAATCGCAACCTGGAACAAGCCATCGAAAAAAAAGAGTTCCGGGAAGACCTGTATTACAGGCTGAATGTTTTTCCCGTCGTCTGCCCTCCCCTGCGCGAAAGAAAAGAAGACATCCCCCTGCTGATAAAGCATTTTTGCCAGAAACACGAAGGGAAGACGGGCAAAAAGATCACCCATATCCCCGCCAGGGTCATGACAGCCCTGGAAACATACGACTGGCCCGGAAATATCCGCGAGCTGGAGAATATCATCGAAAGAGCAGTTATACTCAGCCGTAATGGATCGCTGGAGGACGGAGAATGGATCCCCGCCGCAAAAAATACCGCACGCCCCGGCTCATTGCGCAAACTGGAGGACGTAGAGAAAAATCATATCCTGGAAGCGCTTAAAAAGACGGGCTGGAAGGTCAGCGGCGAAAAAGGCGCCGCCAAACTGCTGGGGCTGAACGCCACCACCCTGGAAGCCAGGATGAAGAAATGGGGGATCAAAAGGGAATGAGGGAGCGTAAATAGATAAAGTAAAAAACTAAATTATTTAGTATTTTTGCTTTCATAAACGCTTACCTATGGATTTCGAGTCATACCCTGTCACTAAAGTTCCTGAAAATTATTTTTACGAATTTTTCAGTCAGGGCCCGAAAGGACTGATCAAAAAAGTGGTTCAATATCACAGAATAGAGCAGTGGGATGAAATGATCTTTAATCTCGCTTTTGGAGATTGGAATGCTCGGACCCGGCGCATTGATGATAAAATAAAAAGCAACAATTCCTACACGGAAAAAGTATTGGCAACGGTTGCAGCAACCGTAATCCAATTTACGGATGACCATCCTGAGGCAATAATATACATTGAAGGCAGCACTCCCGCACGTACCAGATTATACCAAATGGGGATTAACAAACACTGGAACATTATTAATCAAAAAGTTCGGATTGAAGGCTTGGTAAATGGAGAATGGGAGGAATTCCGAACGGGCCGTCAGTACGAATGTTTCTTGCTTAAGCGGCAATAAAATTGTAATTTTAAAATGTCTAAATGTTCACTTATGTCCAACAAAAGTCCAAAAAAAGCGGGGAAAGTATCAAAGGGCGCAACAGATACGATAGACTATAGCAAAGACCCTTTTTTTGTTAAAAAGAACAAAAAGGCTGCAGAGACCATCCGTAAATATGGCATCCCCGACAGCCTGCTGAAAGGCAAACAAACTAATTAGCCCCCTCCCAACATGTTGGGACTTTCCCAATATATTGGGAACAAAATCTTTCCTGCCAAAAACATAAAATCCCCCAAACCCTCTCCCACAAAGACTTTCAGCGCCTAAAAAAATCCTGGCACACGGCTTGGCTATATAATCCCAAATTATCAGCCCATGAGCCGGACCATCACCAGATCACACCTTCAAAAAGAAGTCATCACCAGCGGGCACCTCTCGCTGGTGCATTTCAGGACCGACTGGAGCGGCGCCTGCCATATCATCGCGCCCGTGTACGAGGACCTCTCAAATTCCTATAAAGGCAAAGTAGATTTTTTCTCCATCGACGTGGAGCAGGAGACAGGCATCGGCACGGAACTGGGCGTTCCTGAAATTCCCACCATCCTTTTCTTCAGGGACGGTGAAGTAGTCGACCGCGTCGTGGGGCTCATCTCCAGGACGATCCTTGTCACCAGGATCGAACATGCATTGACCGCCACCAACAAAAACACCTTTTAAACGCTTATTTATGCCAGACACAGACAATACCAAATTACTCCTTCTACAAAGCCACCCGCTTTTCAGCCGGCTCAACAGCGAAAAGCTGGAGACCATCAGCTCGTTGCTGAAATGGAAAACCTATGCCAGGGGCGATGCTTTTGGCTATGGCGAAGGATCCTATCATAAACTTTGTCTCCTGATCAAAGGGAAGGTAAAGATCGCCGACTACGACCTGACGGGCATCGAGCTGGTCCGGGACATTCTCACAGCCCCTGATATCTTCGGCGACCTGAGCCTGGAAGGATCCCTCAGCCCTGATGAATATGCCGTTGCATTGACGGCCGGAACAATGGTCGCCTCTTTTTCCACGGCAGACTTTAAAAAGATCCTGGAAGATCATCCCGGAATGGCGCTCGATTTCGCCCACACGGTAAATAAAAAGCTGCGGAAGCTGGAGGACAGGCACTCCGACCTGGTATTCCGGGACGCAAAATACAGGCTGATCCGTTTTATCAAAAGCTGGGCGCTCAGCGACGGCAGTCGGATGGGCAATAAGATCATCCTTCCAAACTACCTCACCCACAGTGATATTGCAGGCGTGATCGCCACTTCCAGGCAGAGCGTCAACGTGCTTTTCAATGAGCTGCGGGACTCCGGACTGCTGTTCTACAACCGCAAACGCATTGAGCTCAATGACACAGGCACCTGGAACTAGCTTCCAGGGGCTTCTTCCTCCTTTATCAGCTCGTGCATGTACTGGTATTTCAGGTGATCGTAGAAAGAATGTTTGTCTACCAACATCGCAACCAGGCTGGCTACCATTCCTGCCAGCATTAGATGAAAGATAACGTTATGACGGTCTGTCATTTCCAGCACCAGTATAGCCGAAGTAAAAGGCGTACGGGTGACGCCCGTGAGAAAGGCCACCATGCCCGAAAGTACCAGCAGATTGGTATCGGTGGCCGACAGGTGCAGCCAGCCGGAAAGCGTGGCGCCGATGCTGGCGCCGGCGCTGAGCGCAGGTGCGAAAACACCACCGGAAGCCCCCGCCGTAAACGAAAAGACAGGTCCCACTATGCGCAGCAGCGGCATATACCAGCTATTGTATTTATCCTGCGTGAACAAGGCTGTCGTCATCAGCTCCTTTCCCGATCCCAGCACCCGTTCATTTATGAAAAAAGCCAGGGATGCCAGGAGCAGCGCACAGCCCGCCACATACAGGACATGCTGGCGGGTAAAGCGAAAACTATCCTTCCACCGGAAGAGCTTCAGGATCCATTTCGCCATCAGGCTCCCGGAAAGTCCGGCAGGGATGGCCACCAGCAACACACAGAGAAAGATATAGCCAGAGAGATGGCTGACATCCGGGTATCCTAAATATAAATAAGGCCCCAGCAGGGCCTGGGCAGTCAGCCCGGCAATGATGACGGCCGTGAATAAGGCAGTCTTGAAATAGCTGATATGCGTTCGGGTCAATTCTTCCACGGCGAACACGATCCCTCCCAACGGGGTATTGAAGGCCGCCGCAAGCCCTGCCGCCGCGCCTGTCATGATCATATTCCGCTTGGATATCCTGGGCCACCAGGCGGGCAGCCATTCGTTGATCTTCCGGAAGACAGAGCCCGCCACCTGGATGGTTGGCCCTTCCCTGCCGATGACACCTCCGCCAAAGGCCATGATAAGGCTCGATATCACCTTTACAAAAATTATCCGCAGGCTCAGCAGCTTGTTGACCTTATCATTGTATTTCGGGGTGGCCAGCTCGATAGCCGCCATCACCTGGGGGATCCCGCTACCCCTGGCATAGGGCGCCCACTGGCGAACCATCCACCAGGCGGAGAGAAAACACAGCGGGGTGACCAAAAAAAATAACCATGCATGCGTGTGAAGCATATAGGCCGTTCCCTTTTCAGCCAGCGCAAAGAGCCTGGCATAAACCACCGCCACCAGCCCGGTGACGAGAGACGCTACCCAAAAAGGGATAGCCTGAAGAAGATTTTGCTTCACTTTTTCATTCCTGATCCTGTCGAACGCCTTTTTCCCCGTAATACGAACACTACCGATAAAGGTCATATGTCATTGATTGAATTAATATTAGCTTGTTTCGCCGGGGTTAAAGGTACAAATATAAGGCCGCGGAGAAGGCTATGCGGACGCTAATCACATTTTAATAGCCTGATATACACGACACTCGGGGACTTGCCTTTGTAAATTAAAATACTTATTTTTCGGCTCGCGTATCTCATTCCCATGAAATTAACCTCGCAAAAACCGCTTGCATTTCCGCATCGGCCTAAGCCTTCTGTCCGCTGGCAACTGCTGGACAAAATAAGGTTGGGGGCATCCCAATTTCCGGCATGGGCTTCCCAGCTTCAACCGGCCAAAAAGAGCCTCCGTTTCCTGGAAAAGATTAAAGACACCGGTCTCGTCGCTGCCATGGGCGATTATGAAAAGCGGAAGCTTCGCATATTCAACCAGCTCAATTTTTTCCAGCTGCTCACAGGCATCCTGGTACCTGCCCTGGGCCTGGTACAGAATCACAGCCTGCCTGCCCTGGTATGGCTCGTAGCCAGCGTCCCCGCTTTAGTCAGCGTGCTGGTGCTCTGGCTAAATGCCCGTCACCATCATTTTCCCGCCCAGCTCGCCTATTTCGTCCTCTACCCTTTTGCCACCAGCATCGTTTATTTCAGCGGCATTAACCTGGGCGTCGAACTGTCCTTTATCCTCTACGGGATCTTATCCGTATTCTTTCTCCAGGAGATCGATCAGATGTTGTTTTCGGTCGGCCTGTCCATGGTCAGCTACTTCGTCCTGGCCGTGATCTGCAAACATTACACCTACCAGCTGGCGGCAGCGAACATATACTTCTATTTATTCAATCAGCTGCTGGCCATCGCCTTTATCTTTTATGGGCTCTTCCTCATCAAACGCGAGAATGCAGGCTATCAGCATAGTATCCTGCAACAGAAAGAGGCCCTATCCATCAAAGAACGTTTGCTCCAACGCCAGACAGAAGAGCTCATAGAGCTGAATGCGCTCAAGAACAAACTCTTCTCCATCATTGCTCATGACCTGAAATCTCCCATCTACGCGCTGAGAAACCTTTTTCGTAATATGCAGGAATATGATCTGCCGGCAAATGACATCAAGGAAATGGTGCCGGAGGTCGTCAACGAGCTGACGTATACCAGCAGCCTGATGGAAAATCTCCTGCTTTGGGCCAGAAGCCAGATGCAGGCGGATGCCGTCAAACCCCACCTGATCGATATTTCCGGCCAGATAAAGGATGTGGCAAGACTGCTGCAGCTGCAGGCCAAAGCCAAACAGATCCGGGTGATCCTGCAGGTGGATGACAGTCTCTGCGCATTTGCAGACAAGGATATGATCAACCTGGTGCTGCGGAACCTCCTCTCCAATGCCATCAAGTATACGCCCGCCAAAGGCTCCATCACCCTCACCGTACAAAAAGCCATCAAGGGCATAGAGGTCGTGGTGAAAGACACCGGCAAAGGCATGGACGCCGAAGCCATAGAGATGATCAGCCAGAACAATTATTATACGACAAAAGGCACGGCAGGTGAATCAGGCACGGGCCTGGGGCTCATGCTCTGTAAAGAGTTCCTCCTCCGCAACGGCGGCACCCTGCACATAGAAAGCGAGCCGGGCAAAGGCAGCGTTATTTCGTTCACGTTGCCGGATGCCGGTTGAGATCTCCTGTCTATTCGATAATTTCGCCGAATGAAACCGAGCTCTGCTGTTTGACATAAGCGCTGCGAGGTTCCATTCGACCATCAAATGCGAAGCATTCACCGAGGCCATTGAAAAAACATTATGATTTCGAGATAAAAAGACATTTTGTACGAATGAAACTACAACTCTGGTCCATCGGAAAAGACCATGAAGCATATGTAAAGCCGGGAGTGGAAGACTTCACGAAAAGGATCAGCCGTTATTATCCCGTTGAATGGATCATCGTTTCTCCGCCCCGCAACGCAGGCGCCCTGTCTCCGGCAGACCTGAAGAAAAAAGAAGGTGACTTGATATTGGAGAGCATCGGCAAAGACGATCACCTGGTAGCCCTGGATGAAAGAGGCCGGCAACAAAGCTCGGAAGGACTGGCGCAATTTATCCAGGCACGTGCCAATGAAAGCATCCGGAACCTTATCTTCCTCATCGGGGGCGCGTATGGTTTGGATGATCGTGTCTTGCAAAGAGCCAACTACAAATGGTCCCTGTCACAGCTGACCTTGCCGCATCAATTGGTGCGGCTGGTACTGGCAGAACAGCTGTACAGAGCCTGTACGATCTTACGCAATGAAAAATATCATCATTCATAAAACTTAACGCATCCACCGCTAAAAGTAGTCACGGGAATACCCTATCTTTAAAAAAAATCTCAATGTTCACGATCACCATCAGTATTATAGTCCTTACCACTCTGATCTCACTCACCGCCATCAATAATCCCCGCATCATGGATGACCTGATCTTCTGGCCTCCGGCGATCAGCATGCGCAATCAATATTACCGTTTCTTTACCTGTGGATTGATCCATGCAGATTACATCCATCTGCTCTTCAATATGGTCACCCTTTACTCTTTCGGACGGGCATTGGAAGTGATGTACAGGGGAGAATTAGGATTACAGCACTACTATTACCTGATATTATACGTAAGCGCAATTATCGTTGCCAATATACCCACCTATCTCAAACGGCGGGATGACTACAACTACCGCAGCCTGGGTGCCTCAGGAGCCGTCTGCGCTGTCATGTTCGCTTTCATTTTGATCGACCCCTGGGAGACCCTCTATCTCTTCGGCTCCAGGGCGCTGGGCGTGCCGGCCCTTCTCTACGCCATTCTCTTCCTGGCCTATACGATCTATATGTCCAGGAAAGGGGGGGACAACGTCAACCACGACGCCCATCTCTGGGGATCTGTCTTCGGGATCGTCTTTACCATCGCCTTGCATCCCGACGTCGTCAACACTTTCATCAACCAGATGCGGCACCCGAGATTCTAACGGGGGAGAAATGCTATTCTCAGCACCTGCTTCGTTCGCTCCGTTATCCGGAAACGATCGTCTATCCGCATGCCTACTACCCAGATGATCTTTTTGTCCATCTCCAGCACCCACACCTTCTCCTTTTGCGCAAGCGAAAGCTTATTGTCAATAAAAAAGCGGGCCAGCTTCTTCTTCTTCCGCATTCCCAGAGGATAGAAATAGTCACCGGGACGCCATTTGCGCAGCAACAGCGGGAATTGCATGGCCGTCGTATCCAGCCACGCGATCGACGCATCAGCCGTGGGTGCCTGCACGGTCAGCAGTTGCAGATCCAGGGTCCCTCCTTCATATAAGACCTTGCCTGCCGGGGATTCGATCAGTACATGATCGGCCGGCGCCTCCGCCAGCGGAGAGATGATCAACCAATTCCGATCCTTGAGTATCCGATGGCTGGCCGACAAAACATATTTGCCGGATCCCGCATCCAGCAGCGCCACCACGGAGGACACCTGCTGCGGGGAAAATCCCAGCGGATGTATGATCTCGTATATCAGCGTATGCAGGGGCTGCGATCGTCGTAGCTTCTCCACCGGGATATGCACCTCCTCCCCTTTCTTCTCCAGCAGCTTCTTTTTATATTGTTCCACCCCCTGTCTGTAAAGCACCTCGATCTCCCGGAATCGCTGGATATTATCGGCCAGGTGCGCCGTCACGCCCGGATACACCGATTGCAGCAAAGGGATCAGCTGGTGACGGAAATAATTGCGCGTATATTTATCCGAGGCATTGGAGCTGTCCTCTACCCAGGAAAGCCCCTGCTCTCCTGCAAACTGCCGCAGCATTTCTTTGGTAGCAAACAACAGGGGACGAACGATCCTGCCCTGCCGGGGCTGAATGCCCCGCAATCCCGCGATACCCGTCCCTTTAAAAAAATTCATCAGCAGCGTCTCTATATTGTCGTCCTGGTGATGGGCAGTGAGGATGGGACCCGCGTGCACCTGCTCGAACCACTGATAACGCAGCTCGCGTGCAGCCACCTGTATCGAACATTTTTTTTCGGATGCATACCGGGTCGTGTCAAACCTCTCCACCATGACCTGCTTGCCCAGCCTCCTTCCCATCTCCCGCACAAACGCCTCATCCCGCACACTCTCCTCTCCCCGCAGCTGAAAATTAACATGCGCGATAATAAGATCAAATCCCGCCCGGCAGCAAAGCTCGCACAGTACCACCGAGTCCATTCCCCCGCTGACAGCCACGAGCAATGTCTCATTCGAAGAAAAAAGCGCTTCCTTATCGACAAAATCCTTAAAAGCCTGTAACAGCTGCATCGCAATGTATTTTAATCCGTCAGGTCTTCATAAGCCGCCTGCAATTCATTATATGCACGCACCTCCCCCGCTGCACGGGCAGCCGTCATACCCTGCCGGTACCAGTGGATAGCCAGTTCCTTTTCGCCCGTGCGTTCCAGTAATTTCCCCAGGTGATAATACGATCCGACATAAGCGGGATCTCTTTCCAGCACTTCTTCCCAAAGCCGGCGGGCGAGAACATCGTCTTCCCTCTTCACATATTCCAGCGCAAGCGCATGTTTTACAAACGCATCATGCGGGTCTTTTTGCAGGAATGCCTTCAGCTTCTCTATCCTATCCATGCCTGTCAAATTTTTTTTTCTCTTGGTTGGGAATTATCTTTATAAAGTTTATCTTTGTTTTAGTTGCATAAACAACTTTATTGGTCACCTTAAAAACTCTTCCGCCATAATGAAGATATTAGTCTGTATCAGCAAAACGCCGGATACCACGGCGAAGATAGCCTTCACCCAGAACAATACGAAATTCGCTGCCGAGGGGGTCCAATGGATCATCAACCCTTATGACGAATGGTATGCCCTGGTAAGGGCGATAGAGCTTAAAGAAAAAGACCCTTCCACGGTGCTCCATCTTGTGACGGTAGGCGCTGCCGATGCCGAGCCCATCATCCGCAAAGCGCTTGCCCTCGGAGGTGATGAGGCCATCCGGGTGAATGCAGATCACCACGATAGCTTTTACATTGCCAGCCAGATCGCGGCAATTGCCAAAACGGGTGGCTATGATCTCATATTCACAGGAAAGGAAACCATCGACTACAATGGCTCCTCCATCGGAGGGATGGTGGCCGAATTGCTGGACCTGCCTTATATATCCCTGGCAGTGAAATTCGATCTTGAAGGAACGACGGCTACGGTTGTACGGGAGATCGAAGGCGGGGAAGAAACGGATAGCGTCAGTCTCCCGGTAGTCGTCAGCTGCCAGAAAGGAGTCGCCGAACAACGCATACCCAACATGAAAGGGATCATGGGCGCCAGGACCAGGCCCCTGAAAGTAGTAGAGCCGGTGGCGGTGGAAGCGCTCACCAGCGTAGTGTCGTTCGAGCTCCCTCCCGCCAAGGCAGGCGTCCGGCTGGTGCCCGCGGACAACCCCGAAGAGCTGATCCGGCTGCTGCACGAAGAGGCAAAGGCATTCTAATCATCACCATTTCCCAAAAAAAGAATCATGTCAGTATTAATATTTATAGACCATTCTGAAGGTCATGTTAAAAAAGCGTCCCTGGAAGCATTGAGCTATGGCGCAGCCGTCGCTCAACAGCTGGGTACCACAGCCGAAGGGCTCCTGTTGGGCACCGTCACCGAAGACCTGGCCGCCCTGGGCAAATATGGTGTTAAAAAAATACATCAGCTGGCCCAGGACAGCCTCAATCACCTGGATGCACAGGTATACGGAAAAGTTATTGCGGAGGCGGTAAGCGCTACCGGTGCTACCGTCGTCATTTTCTCCAATAACCTCAGCGGCAAGGCGGTGGCCCCCCGGGTGGCCGCCCGGCTGAAGGCAGGCCTGGTGGCAGGAGCAGTGGCCCTGCCGGACACGTCCAACGGCTTCGTAGTGAAAAAGAACGTCTTCTCCGGAAAGGCATTCGCCCATATATCCCTGACCAGCCCCATAAAGGTGGTGGCGCTGAACCCCAATTCCTTCGCAGCGAAGACAAGCGATGGACAGGCTGAAGTAGCTGCGCTGAATGTGCAGGCGGACACTCCTAAAGTAAAGGTCGTCTCCGCCACCCAGGCTTCCGGCCAGGTCCCCCTCACCGAGGCCGAGATCGTCGTCAGCGGCGGCAGGGGCCTGAAAGGTCCGGAGAACTGGGGAATGGTGGAAGAGCTCGCCAGGCTCCTGGGTGCGGCGACGGCCTGTAGCCGTCCCGTAGCAGACGCCCACTGGCGCCCGCACAATGAGCACGTTGGACAGACAGGCATCGCCATCGCCCCCAATTTATACATCGCCATCGGTATCTCCGGCGCCATTCAGCACCTGGCGGGAGTGAACCGGAGCAAGGTCATAGCTGTTATCAATAAAGACCCCGAGGCGCCTTTCTTTAAAGCAGCCGATTATGGCATTGTCGGGGACGCCTTCGAGGTGGTTCCCAAGCTGATCGCCGCCGTAAAGAAATTGAAGGGATTGGCGTAAATAATACCCTTATAGTCAATATTTCACATGAGACGCCCCCTTGCAGGTAAAGCCGTTGGGGGGGGCGGGCCCCTGAAAGACATCGCCTTTCAGGACGTTAGACGAAAAATGTGACCAGGCCGATTTTTACTGCTTGGGCCGGTCACATTTTTTTTGGATAAAATCCCTTAGTTTCGTGAATTATTTATGAAGAAGATAGAACTGGAAATAGTGGCTTTATCGCACAGCATAACGCAAACCCACTCCTATGCAGTTGTGTTAGGTGAAGTGAACGGCCTGAGGCGTCTGCCCATCGTCATCGGAGGTTTTGAAGCCCAGGCGATCGCCGTCGCATTGGAAAAAATGCACCCCAGCCGCCCACTCACGCACGACCTGATGAAAAACTTCATGAGCGCGTTTACCATCGACCTCCAGGAGATCATTATTTGCGATCTGCAGGAAGGCATCTTCTATTCCAAGCTGGTATGTGTCAGCGAACATGATACGGTGGAGATCGATTCAAGGACCTCCGATGCGCTGGCGCTTGCCGTCCGCTTCGGATGCCCCATCTATACTTACGAGCATATCCTCGACAGCGCCGGCATCCTGATGGAAGACAGCTCTTCCAAAAAGAAAAAAACAGGTGTTGCCGCCACGACGACCACCACCCCCGAAGGAGGAGGCTCCCGGGAAGATCTCAAAATAATGACCATCGAAGAGCTGGGAAAATTATTGAACGAGGTGCTGGAACAGGAAGACTATATCCGCGCCATCGCCATCCGCGACGAGATCAACAGCCGACGTAAGGCCCGATAGTATGCTGTCTTTCCCCAATTGTAAGATCAACCTGGGACTTCGGATCCTGTGCCGCCGGGAAGACGGTTATCACCAGCTGGAAACAGCATTCTACCCCCTACCCGTTAAAGATGTCCTGGAGACGATACGAAGTGAGGCGTTGTCTTTCACCGCCACCGGTCTGCCGATACCGGGAGATGCTTCCGCCAATCTTTGCCTGAAAGCCTGGCAGCTGCTGAAGAAAGATTTCGAACAACTGCCTCCCGTGGAGATCCACCTGCATAAACATATTCCCATAGGGGCCGGCCTGGGTGGCGGCTCGGCCGACGGCGCTTTTACGCTCCTGCAGCTAAACAGGCAATTCCGGCTGGGGTTGAATGAAGAAAAGTTGATGGCCTATGCGGCACAGTTGGGCAGCGACTGCCCCTTCTTCATCCTGAACAAGCCCTGCCTGGCCGGAGGAAGGGGAGAAAAGTTGGAGCCCATTGAATTGGACCTGTCGCGATTTTGGCTGGCGCTGGTGAGCCCCGGCGTTCACATCGGCACTGCCTGGGCCTTTTCCCAATGCACCCCTGCCCAGGAAGGCAGATCCATCCGCGAGATCCTTGCTCAGCCGGCGGAGACATGGAAGGATCAACTGGTGAACGATTTTGAGAAGCCCGTGTTCCTTGCCCACCCCGGTCTGATAAAAATAAAAGAGCAATTATATCGTGCCGGAGCCGTATATGCCTCCATGACGGGCAGCGGGTCCGCTTTCTATGGCATTTTCCCGCGGGACACCGGACTCACTTTGCCGGACGCATCCCTCTTTCCTGGTTATTTTTTCAGTATCGTATAGTTCTTGTAGATAAAGAATTGTTTGCCCGTCAGCTCTTCCAGCCGGCGCATAAGCATTTCCTTTATGCTCATGTCATTGCGCGTAGGATCATAATGGAATTGCCAGTCCTGGGCATCGATCACAGACTTCATGACAGCGGGATGCGTACCCTCATAGATCTTTAAATAGTCATAGTCCGCATAGTTGAAATCCTTGTTGGTCTCCAGGTATTTTTGCACCACCTCATCCGATTCATACCGGGCGATGAACGCCGCCCTTTTCCGCACCTGGTTGGCAGGATTCTTTACATGACTGTAATGGAATATACGCGCCTCCAGGGGAACGACACGCAGCTTACGCCCTTTCTCTTCCCACTGCCGTTCGGGGTTTTCGAAAATGCGGAAGCCTTGTGAATCACGATACGACCGTACATGAGGATCATTGCGGGTAATACGGATCTCATGCTGGTGGAATCGGCGGGAAGGCCCGTAATGCCTGTAATCGCCAAAAAAATTGATGAAATTGAACAGGAAACCTTCCACTTCCGGGTCGCCTGCATACTTTTCCATGGCAGCCCGCACCAGCGGAATGTCATCTTCATGCAATACTTCGTCTGCCTGGATATGGAAAGCCCAGTCCCCCGTCACATGGTCCAGCCCGATATTGGCCTGTTGCGCAAAGATGCGGCCGGCAGTACGCAGCTGCTCATCCCAGATGGTATCGACAATGCGGATACGGGAGTCCCCCAGGGCCTCGATGGCCTCCCTGGTTCCGTCCGTGGAATCCCCTACCACCATGATAAACTCATGGCACAAGGGAAGGACGGACGTAATGGCCTGGATAAAAGGGTAATCGTACTGGAAACCATTACGCACGTAGGAATAGGCGGATACTTTCATGTTGGTTAGCTACAATTTGCGCAAATTAGCTTTTATTTTTTATCTTGCAGTCAGATGTTTGTTAATGCCGCATATTACCTTTCACGGCCGTTCCTGCAGCGGAACCTCGACCTCCTCGATCACAGTTGGTGACGATATGGCCCCATTCATCTGAGGCATCGCTTCCTTTACACTTTTTTTTCTTCTATAATTTAATATTTTATGCCTGGTACCTCCCTATCCCCTGCCCTTTCGGATCGCTCACGCCTTTACCTGGATCTGGAAGAAAAATATGGCGCACATAACTATCATCCCCTTCCCGTCGTTCTCAGCCGGGGAGAACGCATCTATCTATGGGATGTGGATGGCCACCGCTATATCGACTGCCTCAGTGGCTATTCTGCCGTCAACCAGGGACACTGCCATCCTAAGATCATCAACGCCCTGGTAGAGCAGGCACAGCAACTAACGTTGACGTCCAGGGCCTTTCACAGCAATACCCTGGGCGAATATGCTCAATATATTACGACCCTTTTCGGATATGACAAGGTACTGCCCATGAACACGGGCGTCGAGGCAGTGGAAACAGCCATCAAGCTCTGCCGTCGCTGGGGCTACCAGGTGAAAGGCATCCCGGAGAACAAAGCCAGGATCATTGTCTGCGCCGACAACTTCCACGGAAGGACAAGTACCGTGATCTCTTTCAGCACAGACCCCGATTCCAACAGCCGGTTTGGCCCCTATATGCCAGGCTTTGTCATCATCCCCTACAATGACACCAATGCCCTCCGGCAGGCATTGCAGGACCCATATGTGGCCGGATTCCTGGTCGAGCCGATCCAGGGCGAGGCCGGCGTGGTAGTGCCCGAAGACGGCTACCTGCGCAAAGCCTGGCAGCTGTGCCGGGACGCCAATGCCCTCTTCATCGCAGATGAGATCCAGACTGGATTGGGACGCACAGGTCGCATGCTGGCCTGTGACCATGAAGAAGTGCGGCCGGATATCCTCATCCTGGGGAAGGCGCTCAGTGGCGGCGTATTGCCCATCTCTGCCGTGCTGGCGGACGATGACATCATGCTGACCATCCGTCCCGGCGAACACGGGTCCACCTATGGCGGTAATCCCCTGGCCTGTAAGGTGGCAATAGCCGCACTCACCGTGCTGCTGGAAGAAAATATGACGGAAAATGCACAACAATTAGGAGAGCTTTTCCGCGCTGAGCTGCAAAACCTCGATTCACCTCATATTCAGCTGGTAAGAGGTAAAGGCTTGTTGAATGCCATCGTCATCCGGCATGCCAACCCCGGCGCCGCCTGGGAGCTTTGCATGGCCCTGAAAGACAATGGCATGCTGGCAAAACCCACACATGGCGATAAGATCAGGCTCGCCCCTCCCCTGGTGATCACAAGGGAAGAGGTGCTGGCATGCATTGGCATAGTGAAAGACAGCCTGCTTACCCTTGACCGCATCGGCCAATGACCCTTCTCTTTGTTGTGAAAAGGCGTTAAATTCGCGGTCACTATGAATAAACAGTTACAGGCTGGTCACGTCGAAGAGCATTTGAAGGGATCGGAGATCCTGAGAGATATCGTCATCGGTATGTCGGACGGATTGACCGTGCCCTTTGCCCTGGCGGCAGGACTGAGCGGAGCCGTCAGCGCCAATCACCTCAACCTTATTTGGATCGCGGGCATTGCAGAGATAGCCGCAGGCTCCATCGCCATGGGATTGGGAGGCTACCTGGCCGGCAAGACAGAAGTAGACCATTATAATTCCGAGCTGAAGCGGGAATACGATGAGGTCCAGCGAGTACCCGACAGGGAAAAGGAAGAGGTAAAAGAATTCTTTTCCGGCCTGGGTCTGAGTAAAGAACTACAGGAGAAGGCCGCGGACGAGATGACCAAAGACAAGGACGTCTGGGTGGACTTCATGATGAAATATGAGCTGGGCCTGGACAAGCCCGATCCCCGGCGGGCAGGAAAAAGCGCTTTTAATATCGGGTTCTCCTACATTGTCGGCGGTCTCATACCGCTAAGCCCTTATTTCTTCGTGGATGATGGACTGACAGGCCTGAAGATCTCCGCCTTCATTACTCTGATATGCCTGTTCATCTTCGGCTATTTCAAGAGCAGGATGACTGGCGTCAATCCGCTGGCAGGCGCCATACGGGTGATGGTCATCGGGGCCCTGGCGGCAGGCTGCGCCTTTGCCGTCGCAAGACTGATCCAGCACTAACGCGATTTGTCCTTCAGCTGGATATCGGGGAGCACCGCCGCAACGACCATGATAATGGAAGCCAGCAACATCAGGAAAATACCGAGCCTCTTTTCAGGGCAGATCCCCCTCGCGCAGCCGGTAAAGCGGATAAAGATATTAATGGCAAAAGCGAAATTTATAGCGCAGACAAAAAGATTACCCCGCTTGGCCCAGATCCGGGGAATAAGGAACAGGACAATGGCGATGCCGCAGAAAAACACAAAGATCCTGCCCGGCCGGCCATAAGCATTGTTCTCCGAAAAAAAACCGGTAAACTCCTTTTGCAGTTCCGGATAATACGCCCAGGGAAGATAACAGGCACCCATCAGCAACAGGGCGGCGGCGACCCCGATCCATTGAGAATACTTCATCCGCGCAAATTACAGCAAATTCATCATCCGGCCCTTATCTCCTCCAACTCATATCTCCAGCTTCTCCGGCCGCCCCGCCGTCAACCACACCAGCCTCTCCCCCAACCCCGCAGCGATGATCTGCTCCCTGGACGCTGCCCTGTCCTCCAAAAAATGCTCCCAGCCTTCCTGGTGAGTAGGGACCAGCTTGTTCACCTTCATAAGCTTAGCCGTGCGGATAGCCTCCTCCGTAGTGAAAGTGAGATAACGATCGCCTATCTGCGCCGGGAACCCTGCCCTGCCAATGTGGAGAATGGCCGTATCGACGGCATAGCGTTCCGCCACCTCCTCAACGCCCTCGAAAAAGACGGTATCTCCCGATATATACAATACCCCATTTTGCTGACCATCCCATTCCAGGATAAAGCCCAGTACATGTCCTGCTATACGATGCAGTTCCTCATCCGAACCATGCATACAGGGCGTTCCGGTGATCAGCAGGCCGGGCACCTTATCCGTTTCGATCCGCACCGTCTCCCACTCGTCGATGCCCGTCACCGTCGCAAGGCCCAGCCTTTCACGCGCCTCTTTTGTAGAGATCACCCGCGGCGCCGTCTGCAGGAACGCCCGGCCACTGTCATCCAGGTTGTCCTTATGCTGGTCATGGCTCAGCAACACCAGGTCCACTTGTCCCAACGCTTCCGGCCGGATAGCCGGAGAACCCGTTTTTTTCAATATCCTGCCCGAGCCGCTTTGATAGGTCCCGCCTGCCGCGTCGAAGGTAGGATCGGTGACGATGCGAAAACCATTGATGTCGATCAGCATACATGCCGTGTCGATCTGTGTAATAATAACTTGCATAAATCCTATTTTAATACCTGTAATTGCAATTCGATCAGCGGGCCGAGCGCCTTGGGATCAGGATGGATCCGGCGGGTGATATTCAGGCCATTCCACATGGTCTGTAAATAACGTGCCAGCACGGTTGGGTCTTCCTTTGTCTGCAATTCCCCTGATGCCTGTGCCGCAGCGATATAGTGACCGAACAGCGCTTCCATTCTTTCCAGCCGCCGGGCGGCACGTGCGCTCAAGGCATAGTCAGTATTGGTAAGCTCAACAACCGTGTTGCCCATAAAACATCCCTTTTTATGCTGGATGGATCTACCGTCCGCGATCTCCCGAAAGAATTCCCTGATCCTTTCGATAGGATGCGGGTGCGTGGGAAGATCGCCCGCCAGGCGGTGCACGGCGTCATTCACAAAGCGATCCATTACTTTCTCAAACAGCTCTTTCTTACTTCCAAAAGCATGATAGAAGCTGCTCTTGCCCATCCCCATGGCCCCCAGCAGATCGTCCAGGGAAGTAGCCTCATAACCCCTTGTCCAAAAGAGCTCCGTCGCTTTGTCCAGCACTGCTGCTTCATCGAATATGGACGGGCGTCCAGCCATGATCGTGTGTTTATTACGTAAAGTTAGTATTTTGTACTAATTAGTACAAAATTAATTTCTTGAAAATAAACAAATAAAGTATTTAATGTATATATTTTTTTGTATATTTGGACAGACCACTTGTCCTGCCGATCTTTTCTCCCTGATTCCTATGTCCCTCCTGCATATCCTGCAAAAATCAATGCATCGATCCCTTTATTTACTGCGCTGAAAAAACTAATGATCGCCGTCGACGTGATCAAGCAACGATATTGCCATAATTTATGATAGTTAATCTATTGCCCCGCCATTCCTCGAAAAGGTGTCATTCTCCCCCTTATGAGCTGATTCCAGCACGTTCTGTTTTTTTATTAATCCCTAACCAACACAATAGATCATGAAATCAGTAAAATTTGCCGCAACAGCGATTGTATTTGCCATAGCCATCTTTTTAAGCTGTAAACGCGAAAACTTAAGTGACTCCGCCTCAACAGACGCGCGGGCGGCAACAAAAAAAGTCCCATTGAATGCGCCTGTGATCACATGCGGAACTTCAACAGACTCCTCTATAAACATCCAGGTATGCGCAGGTGCTTCCGGCGCCCCGGCTGGTATTTCCGTTCAGTGGATGCTGAAGTCGGATTATGACGCCCACGGATGGGGCAGCGACTCGGATACTACGCTCTGCGGTGCGTCATTCTCCGGGGTACCAAAGTGCTCTAGCTTCAAGCTGACGGCCAATGCCTGTATGACGATCAACATCGGAGCGAACCGGTTCGACGCCTGCGGCGCCTCTTCATCCTGCACTGGCAAGCTTGCCTGTGGCTCCGATTATGTTTTCCGTGTATTCGCCCACAACGACCCTGTTTCCGGACTCGGGAAAAGTGGTTTTTCAAACACGCTTACCTGCTCCACGCTGCCTTGCACTTGCACTTATTCCCAGGGATACTGGAAAACACATGGCCCCGTGGGATGTGCCGCCGGCAACAACGTCAATACATGGAAAGCGACGAGCTTGTGGCTGGGCACTGTCTCATACTCTGACTTGCAATTGTGCAGCATCCTGAACACGCCTGTTGGCGGCAACGGGTTGCTCTCATTGGCTCATCAACTGATTGCTGCGAAATTAAATATTGCCAAAGGTGCCAACGGCTCGGCAGTTACCCAGGCGATTGCAGATGCAGATGCATTGATCGGAAGCCTGGTAATTCCCCCTGTTGGCGGCGGAAGCCTTGCCCCGGCTACGACAAGCGCGCTTGTTACAGCCCTGACCAACTATAATGAAGGGGTGACTGGTCCCGGACATTGTGCCAACTAAGCTGGCATCCTTAAAACAACAACAAAAGAGGATCTTACGAAAGTAAGGTCCTCTTTTTTGATCAAACCGCCGGGAAATCTTAACTTCAGTAGGCTAACTTTGTTGCAAACCTTCAAATCCTGTAAACATGAGCGCTATTTCACGGAGACGTGCCATTAAAACGATCGCTGCCGGCGGCGGCATCCTGTTACTCTCTCCCAAAACGATCTTCTCATCCTCCCGCAACTATAAAGACAAATTGGGCGTGGCCCTGGTAGGCCTGGGATATTACAGCACCGATTTGTTGGCGCCTGCATTACAGCAAACAAAACATTGCTACCTGGCAGGCATTGTTACGGGCACACCCGCCAAAGCTGAAGCATGGAAGAAAAAATACAACATCCCCGACAAGAACATTTATAACTACCAGAATTTCGATTCCATTGCCAATAATTCTGATATAGATGTGATATATGTGGTGTTACCTCCTTCGATGCATAAAGAATATGTGATAAAGGCCGCGAATGCAGGCAAAGAAGTGTGGTGCGAAAAACCAATGGCTTTGACGGAAGCCGAATGCAGCGCCATGATCAATGCCTGTCGCTCCAACAAAAAGTCACTGGCCCTTGGCTACCGGTTGCATCATGAGCCGAATACACAGGAGTGGCGCCGGATCGTGAAGGAACGGCAGTTGGGAAAGATTATCAAAGTGAATTGCGCAGCCGGTTACTACGAAACCCGCACCAACCACTGGAAACAGAAAAAAGAAATGGGCGGCGGTGTATTGTACGATATGGGCGTATACGCGATCCAGGGAGCAAGATTGGGCACGGGCATGGAACCAGTTGCCATAGTATCAGCCCAGACTTCTACTACGCGGCCCGAGATCTATAAGAACGGTCTGGATGAAACAACCATCGCCACACTTGAATTCCCTGGAGGTGTAACAGCCGAAATTAAAACCAGCTTTGGCGAAAACATCAACTTTCTCAATATCGCCTGTGAAAAGGGAGACATAAAAATGCAGCCCTATTCCGCTTACAATGGCCAGAACGGCAGCAGTCCGCTGGGTACCATCAATCATCCATATGACATCCCCTTCCAGCAGGCCACGCAAATGGACGACGATGCATTATCTATCATGCAAAAGAAACCCATGCTGGTGCCAGGTGAAGAAGGTCTGCGCGACATTCGTGTGGTCGAAGCCATTTATAGGTCGGCCGCTACGAAACAGCGTGTGAGGCTATAGACCTTTGGCGCTAGCACATTCATCTTTCTCGCTTTATCCCCTGCCACCCCTTTTCAGGCGCCATTTCCCTCAATTCATTCCCCATCCACTTGCCTAAGGCCTTCCATGAGTGGTATTATTGTGCCATTAACAGCAACCAATGAACCAAATTGTTACTGGCCTTCTTTTAGCCATGCTATTTTTCTCCTGCAAAAAAGGGAATGTCAACAGCGGCGACCTTCCGGATCCCATATCCGGAACCCCACTGAAAACCGCCATCGGCGTACCTCAGGGCGATGCCGTCACGAAAAAGATCGGTGCAGCCGGTGGCAGCATTGCATCCGCCGATGGCAGGATGCGCATCGACATTCCCGAGGGCGCCTTATCGGGCGAGCAAACGCTCAGCATCCAACCCATTACCAATACGTTGGATTTTGCTACCAGCGCTGCTTATCGCCTATTGCCCAAAGATCTCGCTTTTCAGAGACCGGCCACGGTTACGTTCACCTACACAGAAGCAGAGATCAAATCTACCCTGGCAGAGGGCCTCGGCGTAGCAGGACAAACGGCGGATGGCAGCTGGGCCGTTTTGCCGAAGAAGCAATTGAATAAAGCGCAGAAGAAAGTGTCAGCATCCTTTTCGAAAGCGGTGGATCTCACCTTTTTTCCGCTTTGCTATATCAAGCCTTACGACGCCCGTGTAAAAACGGGCGAGAAAATTCAGCTCGCTATATTGGCCACCCTGCCCGAAGGCATGGAAAAATACCCCGAAGTGGACGGGAGTTATATCACCGGGCCCTATCCGTTGAATCCCGGTTTGGTGGGCGATTGGTCCTACAGTGGAAAGGGCCATTTAACGTCCGGCGGTGCAACCGCGGAATATACCGCACCCGCACAAGTGCCCTCACCCAATCCCGAAGCGGTAAGTGTCAAGCTAAAGCTCAGTTTACCCGGCGTCTTCCAGTTGATTTCAAATATCACCGTATTAGGTGAGCAACACATTGACTACCTGCAGGTAGACGAGACCGAAATGGATGCCGGCACCGCGAGCTATCCCAGTCGCCTCTACATCCATGGCAATTTCGGCAACGACCCGGGGATAGGCAAGCGCAGCGTGAAGATCAACGGTTACAACTTGAACGTCGTTCTCTGGACACCTAACCTCATCCTCTGTGACCTGCTCGCTTCAGGACCGAACGCTTCCGGCCCCGTAGTAGTGAGCTGTGATGCCTTCACCGATACCAAGCTGCTCAACGAATGGCTGATTACGCTGGAATACATGAAAGTTGAATCACCGGATGCCGCTCTCACCCGCCGGTTCGATCTCAACGTCCGCCTGCGCGGTGATGCCGATGGTTTCTTCAAAGCGGGCCAGCACTCGCTGTTCAGTTACACCGATATCAATATCAACAGCAGTGGCGTGGTGAATATGCCGGCAGGAACTTTCTCCACACATACGGAGGCCGACGGCTGCGCCGATCATAAAGTGAACTGGGACAAGCTGGAAAATGTGGCTGTCGGCCGCATCAGGCATGAATCCTACGATCCGGGCGTCAGCGGTGAAGTGGTGCATGCACCGGATGGTTTCAAAGTAAAGCTGCGCTTCAATTCAGGCAACATCCTTCGGTGTACCCGCATCGAAACGCCCTGTGGCAGTCCCGCCAGAACCAACATCGTGATGGAACCCATCCTGCTCGCGGGATATGAAGATGCTGAGATCCATTTCCAGTTCTCAGGTGTAGGACAACATGCTTCCATCATGGCGGGCTCCATGCCCGAGTTGAAGCGTACCGGGGTTGCATCCGGTCTCTACTTCGATCAAAGCCAGTTGAACCCCGACCTTTTCTATACTCGTATGAGCTGGAAAGTGGCGCAACCGAAATGGTAAAAAAAAGAGGCCGTCTCACCAATAATTGAGACGGCCTTCATCTGATTTATTACCGTTATTTTAATGCCTTATAGCTAAATTTCTGCCCGCCCAAGGAGGCCTCCAGCATTAATCCACCTTTTTCCTGGGAAAATACCACTACGCCGTCTCTGTAATTCGCATTGGCAGAAGCGCCTGCTTTAGCAGCGATTGCCGAAACTTGTCCGCTGAATTCAACTTTGTCTTGCATAAAGCGATCCAACGCGTCTTTATTTTGAAAAAAGATAACTTCCCGGTATGCTTGTCCCCCTGCCTGCGCACCCACCGTTACCTGTGTCATCTTGGCCATACCCACCGGCTTTCCTTTTTCATATACCATCCCTCTGCCTGCGGCTCCGCCTACTCCTAAACCTCCCTTACCTACATTGGGGAATATTACATATCCGGCGGAATTCTTAAAGAGATTTTCCATAGATGGATCTGCCTTTAAGAAGGCGGCTTTGGCCTTTTTGCTGTCCTCCATTATCCTTTCCTGGTTACCTTCCTGCGCCTTTACTATTCGTGGCAAAAAAAGACCCGACAATATCATTAGGAATACTGCCATCCTGGTCCCGCTTATCTTTTTCATAAATAACAATTTTAAGTTTTACTGTTTAAGAAGGTTGTACAGTAAAAGCTAGGCAAAAAATCTGCCATTAGCGCCACGCCAGGTAAGAGATTGACGACCAGCTACATATATTATATTGAATACTTTCACTGCTGCAGATAACGCGATTAATTATCCCCATCTACCCGATCGTCTCTCAGCCCGCAATATTATGCCAGTCTGCATAAGGCAGCCGGTTCAAACCGCATTGTCTGATCAGATAATGGATGAATATCTAACGGAGTGGAAATAGGTTACCAGCGCTTTGGACCCGCTTCTTTAGCTTCCTTAATGTTCAGCGGATTCGTCTCCAATATTTTGCCCTGCAAAGCAGCCATTGCCTGTTTCGCCTGATCATCCTGCTTCATCTCGACGATTCCTTTTCCCTTGCTTAGACCAGAGAGAGGGTCGATGAGGATTCTTGTATAATCCACCCAGCCAAATGGGTTAAATAGGCGTTGAAGATCAAATTTGTCGAAATGGCGCGGAAGGCCAGATATTGTCATTCGCATAAGGCAAATATATACTGTTTTCATGCATGATCAAATAGCATTAAATCAACTGACTATCAATGCATTAAAAAAAATACCACATTTGAGCATGCCCCAGCGGGTAGTTGCCCAGGCTTTTCTCACCAGCAATACTCTCGCTAAATGTCGTAACTTCCTCATCCCATCTCCATTACATGCCCATACGCTCCGCCCCATTCTACCTTATTTCCGTTTTGTCCTGTGTGGCCCTCATTGCATGTGTACATTCATCAGACCGGTCTATTCTTGTCCGAATAGAGGCGGACCATAAGATCGGCTATATCGACAAGGCGGGGAAAATGGTCATTCCCGCGATCTATTACAATGGCAGCGATTTTTCGGAGGGGTTGGCCGCCGTCCGGGAAAACGGACTATATGGTTACATCGACTCAAAGGGAGATTTCACAATCACCGCCCAGTTCGACTGGGCCGAGCCTTTTTCGTGCGGCCTGGCACTCGTGTACAAGGATGACCATTTCTATTACATCGATCATCAGGGGCGGTCGGCCTTTCCCTGTGCATACGAAGAACTCTCTTCATTCCAGCACGGTGTAGCGGTCGTACGTACCTTCTCTGGTCACCGCGGCTTGATCAACACGCAAGGCAGGCTCGTTCTCGACACCCTTTACGGAATGATCACTGATTTCGACGACGGCCTTGCCTATGTAGACTCCGTTAGTCACGATGGCCATACCCAGGAAGGAGTGGTCGATACACTGGGACATTTCGTCATTCCGGTCGGCAAGTATGCAACGATCAGCCGACCGCACCATGGCTATTGTCTGGCCGTTGACAGCCCCGATTACCAGATAGTCGTGGATCGATCGGGCAAGGTTGTCCTTCGCCGGCAGCAACTCCATGGTACCAGTATCAGCGAAGACGGTTTTTCGGAGGACATCGCGCCCCTTGCGCTTTACAAATTTTGGGAGCCCGAATCACCGGGTGTCCTTTATTCATCTGCGAAAGGTTATATGGGGTTCATTGACCTCCACAACCACGTCCTGCTCAACGATACTACTGTCGACGACGTCCGCCCATTTACCTGCGGGCGCGCCTTCATCCGGCATCGCGGGGGAAACTACCTCCTCGTCGACAGGCACCTGCAACGCGTAGGAAATGAAGAGTACCGTAAAGTAAAAGATCCGGGCTTTTTCCACGGATACGCCATTATCGACAATGATCAAAGCAATGTCATCATCGACACCCTCGGTCGCGTGGTGTTCAAACCTTCTGATGCACCCTTTCACCAACTGGAGTTTCTGGACGATTATCATTTTGTCGATCGATATTTTCATGGACAAAAGCCCCACTACGGAATTGGCGCCTTCAACGGCAAACTTATCCCCACACCCCCTCTCGATGAGGTTGATCGGTCCGGGTTCCTCAATGGTCTGTTGAAAGTGATCGTCGCCGGCAAACTGGCAGTGATGAACACCTCAGGAAAAATAGTTTGGCAAGACAGTTTGCGTTCCAATTCCCACCTACGGACGTTTAACTCGGATTATATGCTTCGCGGCTATTTTTACGCATATTCATCGCCGAACAAAAACGGAGAGCCGGCTCGCAGCGGCGGTTGGGCGTTATCTAAGAACATTCCCAGGAAGATCCGGGATGTCCCCTTTGGCCCCGACAGCCTTCACCTGCTCATCGATACCGCACTGACCGATACGTTTTCAGTCGACTTTCGAGGCTACCGGGTATACCTTGCCAACACGACGGGTGACACCTGTTGGTTCCCGGCCGAAGACAGTCGCCTGAATTGCACCACTCAGGCTCAAGGGAAAGATGGTTCCTGGAAAGACATCGATTATCTGCCCAACAGCTGGTGTGGCAACAGCTATCACAAAATAGCCCTCGAGCCCGGTGCCTACTGGAAATTCACCATGCCGCAAATGGATGGTGCTATTGCAGTCAACGTCCGTTTGCAGCTTGAATATCTGGATCCGCAACATCCCAAAAAGAAGAAGGTATTATACAGCAACGTCATCCACGGGGCCATCAACCCTGCCCAACTGTGGAACAAACGGCCTTATTCACCACAGGGAATTATGGACCCGTACGCCGACTAAGCTTAAAAAAAACTAAAGTCCGCATGTACACAAAAAAAAACCGCCTTTCGGCGGTTCTTGATTGGCTGGAGGTCTCGAGCAGATTCGAACTGCTGTAGAAGCTTTTGCAGAGCTCTGCCTAGCCACTCGGCCACGAGACCCTATACCCGCCCTAAAGGTACCTTTTTCCAGACATCCTGTTAGAGATACCTTATTTTTGAGCAGGTGCAAAATTAAGATAATTTTGAAGAAGTTCGAAAAAAAACATCAGAATTTATGCAAGCAATCGCTGAAAGTGAACTTATTATCAATAGCAGAGGCGCTATTTACCACCTGGACCTCAGGCCGGAAGAGCTGGCGGACACCATATTTACCGTGGGCGACCCCCTCCGGGTATCTGCCGTCAGCAAGCATTTCGACAAGATAGAGCATAAGACGCAACACCGGGAATTCGTCTCCCATACGGGGTACATTGGTAAAAAACGGGTCACCGTCGTCAGTACAGGCATCGGCACCGACAATATCGACATCGTCCTCAATGAGCTGGACGCCCTGGCGAATATCGACCTGGCTACCCGTACGGTGAAACCGACGCTTTCTATTCTGACCATCATCCGGATGGGCACCTCCGGCTCCCTGCAAAAAGACGTCCCCGTAGACGGCTTTGTAGCATCTACCCATGGTCTCGGCATCGACAACCTGTTGAATTTCTACCGGCATGAGGAAAATGAAGAAGATAAGGCCCTCCTCCAGTCCTTCGCTACCCAGACCCAACTGCATCACCGCCTGGCACAACCCTATATCAGCGGGGCCAGCCCCACCCTGCTCCGGCACTTCGTAGATGGCTTCCACCAGGGCATAACGGTCACCTGCCCCGGGTTTTATGGACCCCAGGGAAGGGTCCTGCGTCTCGGATTGAGCCAGCCGGAGCTGATCGACAGGCTGACAGGCTTTTCCTTCGGGCCCCACCGAATCACTAATTTTGAAATGGAGACGGCCGGTATTTATGGATTAGGGCGGCTCATGGGACATCACTGCATAAGCCTCAGCGCTATTGTAGCCAACCGCATCAATAAGACATTTTCGGCGGATGGCACTGCTGCCGTTGAGAAGCTCATTAGCGAGACACTGAGAATTGTCGAGAAGATGTGATACTTTTGTCCATCTTAGACCCATCATGAGCAAAATGCATTTTTATAAGTATCAGGGCACCGGAAATGACTTTATTATCCTGGACAATCGGAACTGGAGCTACACCGCCCTCACCGTAGATCGGGTGAAAAATCTCTGTGACAGACGTTTTGGCATCGGCGCCGACGGGCTGATGCTGTTGAATACCAGGTCAGGCTTTGACTTCGAAATGAAATACTACAACTCCGACGGAAGAGAGAGCAGCATGTGCGGCAATGGCGGTCGCTGCCTGGTCAGGTTCGCCTATGACCTGGGCATGCATAAAGATGAATATTATTTCATTGCAACCGATGGCCCGCACCAGGCCAGGATCGACGACGATGGCATCGTAAGTCTCAAAATGAAGAACGTGACGGGCATCCGGGACTATCACAACGATTTTATCCTGGACACCGGCTCGCCCCATTACATAAAGCTGGTGACGGACGTCATGGATTACGAGGTTTACAGGAAAGGCATGGAGATCCGTTATAGCAGCGAATTTTCCAAGGAAGGTATCAATGTCAACTTTGTAGAGCAAAAGAAGGAAGACGAGATCATCGTCCGCACCTACGAACGGGGCGTCGAGGACGAGACGCTCTCCTGCGGCACGGGCGTTACAGCCAGCGCCCTCGCCTGCTATCACAATGAGCTGGGATACAACAACGTCCGGGTCGTCACCAAAGGCGGCAAGCTGCGGGTGGAATTCGACAGAGTAGGCGATAACGCTTTTGAAAATATATGGCTTTGCGGACCGGCCGTGAAAGTATTCGAAGGAGACATCGACGACCAGCTACAAGCTGCAAGGTAATAGCTACAAGTCGGTTTGGCCTATTTGACATTCTGATCTAAACATATAAAAAAAAGCTTGAAGCTTGCCGCTTGGAGCTTGTAGCTCAAAAATGATCCAGTTTTTCAAGAACATCAACCATCAAACCGTAGAAGTTGAGCAGGCCGCAGACGGCACCTGGATCAATATCCTGCCGCCTTTGAAGCAGCAGGAGTTCTCCAACCTGTCCTCGGAGCTGGATATCCCCCTGGATTTCCTCACGGACTCCCTCGACATCGACGAACGACCCCGCTTCGAAGAGGAGGATAACGTTAAGCTCATCGTCATCAAAACGCCGACGGAAAACAACTCCTTCAACGAAAGCGACGCTTACTATATCACCATTCCCATCTGTATTATCCTTACCCACAATCAGATCGTAACCGTCAACTCCTTTGAGAACGGCGCCATCAAGAAATTCCTCAACACTTTCCAGAACAGGCATCCCGATAAAAAGAACATGATGGTCCTGAAGGTCATCGAAAAGATCACCCAAACCTATCTGGAATACCTGAAGGAGATCAACCAGCGCCGGAATCTCATGGAACAGAAGCTCTATGCCTCCAACAGGAATGAAGAGCTGCTGGAGCTGATGAAGATCCAGAAAAGCATGGTGTATTTCGTGACGGCCCTCCGCAGCAATGAGATCCTGCTGCTGAAAATGGCCCGTACCAATTTCCTGGGCCTCACCGATGAAGAGAAGGAATTCCTCGACGATCTGGCCGTGGATATGTCACAGGCGCTGGAAATGGCCAATATCTATACAAACATACTCAGCAGTACGCTGGATGCCTTTGCCAGCATCATCAACAACAATATGAATAACGTGTTGAAGCGACTGACCTCCATCACGATCATCCTCTCGCTGCCAGCCCTGGTGTCGGGTATCTATGGCATGAACGTGCCCATCCCCGGCTCCAATTCACATTACGCTTTCTATATTCCTATTGTCCTGTCACTGGGCATTTCCATCGTCATCAGCTGGTATTTTATGAAAAAGAAATGGTTTTAATTCAGTACTTTTATTGACGAATGAAATGGCATGTTCATATATTGCTGATGACAGCCCTCACCTACATCGGTGAGACCATCCAATTGCCATTTCATCTGCTGGAACAACAGCAGGCTGCGACAGCCTCCACCACCTGCCACATGAAAGGACAGCAATGCCCTTATGAACATGAACACTCCGGAAAACCGTCCGCACATGACGGTAAAGGATGCTGCAATCCCACAGCCAACTGCACCAATTGTCCACTCTGCTACACGGCAGAGGTTACCGCCACCTATACATCAGCCGGCCTTTCCGCCACTGTCAGACATCCTTATCGCGAGATCCCGGGACAACCGCTGACAGACTATGCCGCATCGACCTGGAAGCCACCCAATGCCTGATCCATACCAAAAAGCACATCATCTTTATTCTCACCATCAAAAAATGTATATGAAAAATATATTTTTATTGGCGCTGGCTACTGCATTGACCATTGGCCAGGCTGCTCAAGCTTCCGACAAACCCAGGCATGCTAAAAAAGCTTGCAAGGATTGCACGGAAAAAGTTTGTACACCCGCCTGTAAGGACCATTGCGGCCAGGGCTGCTGTGCAAAACCACATTAATCATTGATCTCAAGGCCCTCCGGATTGTCCGGAGGGCTCTTAAACACCATACATGATAAACCTGAGAGTATACGGCATCTTACTGGGAGAAAATAAGAAAGTCCTCGTCAGTGATGAATATATCCGTGGCGGCTACTATACAAAATTCCCCGGCGGCGGCCTGGAATTCGGAGAAGGCACAAGGGATTGCCTGAAAAGAGAGTTTAAAGAAGAGATGGACCTGGATGTACGCATCGGAGATCATCTGTATACCACCGACTTTTTCCAGATGTCTGCTTTCAATCCGGAACACCAGATCATCTCCATCTATTATTTTGCCGAAGCCCTGGAGCCCATAAAAGCCCCCCTGCGTACCAAACCATTTGATTTTGACGAAAGAGAACTGAAGATCTACGCCGAAAGAAAAGAAACGGAGACCTTTCGCTTCATCGACTGGGACCTGTTCGGCGCGCAGAGCGTGACGCTGCCCATCGATAAGGTGGTGGCGGATATCGTGAAAGCCAGGTACTGACGGCTCCTGTCGGCTCCGCATGATCTGGCAAACCCACGGAGGTTTCTACCCTTCCACCGGGTGGGCTGGCGTATCCAGCACCAGCTCCATGAACGTAAGGTCCAGCCAGGCCCCGAACTTATAGCCCACCTGCCGGAAATGCCCTACCTCCTCAAACCCAAATCCGCGATGTAGCCGCTTGCTGACCTCATTGGAGCCGTCTATTACGGCAATGATGGCATGTACGTCCTTCTCCCTTGCAGTCCTTACCAACGGCTCCATCAATAACTTCGCGATCCCTTTTCCACGCTGCCCCTCCGCCACATACACGGAGTTTTCCATCGTATACTTATAGGCCGGCCAGGGACGGAAAGGACCATAGGAGCTGAAGCCAACGATCTTCCCTTCCGACTCCGCGACAAAGACAGGATAGCCTCCCTGGACACGGGTATCATACCAGGCTTTGCGCATCTCCATCGTATGAGCCTCATAGTGATATACCGCCGTGGTGTTGAGAATGACGTGATTATAGATCTCCAGCATGGCAGGAAGGTCTTCCTCGCGGGCAGTTCGAATGGTTACCATAATGGCTATGTTTAATGGCGAACAGACAGTTTTTCCACCATCTCTTCCCCTATCTCTTCGGAAGAGACCCCAAAGCCATTCACCAGCACGCCTTTCCGGCCGTCCCTGGACTCGATGGCATATACGACGGCTTCGTCGGCAGGATCGCTGTTGCCCTCGAAACGATAGACCTCCGTGATGGTAAATTCAGCAGGACGCAGCTTGCCGGTATGACAGCTGATCGCGTCTTGCTCCAGGTTGAAGTCGATGGTATATCCTCTTTCCTTAAGCCCCTTGACGGCTTCAACTACAGTGTCGTATGCGTACATGTTATAATGAGTTTAGTGCGTAAAATTCGTATGGGCAACCACTGCAATTTACTAATTTCTAACGTATCTGCTGGTGCGTCTGCTTGATAACACCCATGACGAAAGTGCTTTGCACATGCCCGATATTTTCCACTTGCCCCAGCTTATTGACATGGAAATCGTAGTAGTCGTCCATATTGTCCACCGCCACCTTCAGCAGGAAATCAAATTCCCCGGAAATAATATAACACTCCACGATCTCCGGCAATTCATGGATCGTCCTGATAAATTTTGCGCCGGACCGCTTGTTATGCTCTTTCAACGACACATAGCAGATGGCCATCAACCCCTTCTTCACCTTGGAATGATCCACCAGCGTGGCATAGCGTAGAATGACACCCGTATCCTCCATCCGTTTGATACGCTCATGTACAGGAGTGGTGCTCAAATGCACTTTGGCAGCGATCTCCCGCACGGTTATCTTGGCGTCTGCCTGGAGCAGGCGCAGGATGGCTTTGTCCTTTTCATCCAAAGGGACAGGGGCAACAGCCGTTTTTTCTGTTTCGGAGGATTTTTCCATAGCCTTCTACGTGTTTGTTCTATAAAATTACTACTTTTTACACTTTTGTTCCAAATTTATCGTTCTAAGCTCCATTTTTGTTCTACTATTATACCTTTGTCCAAATTAAAAAAGCAAATACCGATGTCAACAAAAACTCTTGCTATCGATCTGAAGCTCCCTTATAAAGTGAAGGATATGAGCCTGGCTGAGTGGGGCCGTAAAGAGATCCGCCTTGCTGAAGCCGAAATGCCGGGCCTGATGGCCATCCGTGCGGAATATGGCAAACAGCAGCCGCTGAAAGGCGCCCGCATAGCAGGCTGCCTCCATATGACCATCCAGACAGCCGTCCTCATCGAGACGTTGGTTGCCCTGGGCGCAGAAGTGAAATGGAGCTCCTGCAATATATTCTCTACACAGGACCAGGCTGCCGCCGCTATCGCAGCCGCCGGCATCGGCGTATTTGCCTGGAAAGGCCAGTCCCTGGAAGAGGCTGATTGGTGCATCGAACAGACACTGTTCTTCGGCAGCACCGACCGCCCCCTGAACATGATCCTGGACGACGGTGGCGACCTCACCAACATCGTATTCGATAAATATCCCGAGCTGGTACAGCACGTAAAAGGACTCAGCGAAGAAACGACCACTGGCGTACACCGCCTGTACGAAAGAATGGAAAAAGGCACTTTGCCCATTCCCGCCATCAATGTGAATGACTCCGTTACCAAATCCAAGTTCGACAACAAATACGGCTGTAAAGAATCCCTGGTGGACGCTATCCGCCGCGCTACCGATGTCATGATGGCCGGTAAAGTTGCCGTCGTGGGCAGCTATGGCGACGTAGGTAAAGGCTCCGCCGCCAGCCTGAAAGGCGCCGGTTGCCGCGTCATTGTCACGGAGATCGATCCCATCTGCGCACTGCAGGCCGCTATGGACGGATTTGAAGTAAAGAAAATGGTGGACGCCGTGAAAGAAGCCGACATCGTCGTCACTGCCTCCGGTTGCCGCGACCTGATCACGGAAAAACATTTCCGCCTGATGAAGGACAAAGCCATCGTTTGTAACATCGGTCACTTCGACATCGAGATCGATATGGCGTGGTTGAACACCAACTACGGTCATACTAAAGATACCATCAAGCCCCAGGTAGATGTGTACAACATCGACGGAAAGGATGTCATCATCCTGGCAGAAGGCCGCCTGGTCAACCTCGGTTGCGCTACAGGTCACCCCTCTTTCGTGATGAGCAACTCTTTCTCCAACCAGACCCTGGCCCAGATAGAGCTTTGGACCAATCACAACAAATACGAGAACAAAGTGTATGTGCTGCCTAAGGTACTGGACGAGAAAGTGGCACGCCTGCACCTCGCCAAGATCGGCGTAGAGCTGGACGAGCTGACGGATGCCCAGGCCACCTACCTCGGTATCCCCAAGGCCGGTCCTTTCAAACCCGAACACTATCGCTACTAGTAACAATACGAAAGGCCCGCTTTCTCAGCGGGCCTTTTTTTTATCTATCCGATTGATCTATCTATCCGAAAAACTAAACTCCACCGGCTCTTTAAAAACCCTGTCACTGCTCTTCAGGTAAAGCACCTCCCCCGTCACCGAAGCTACCTCCAGGTAAAGATCCTCTCCATTACCGATGGAGTCGAAATCCTCCGGACATATCTCAATGTAATAATCCTCCCTGTCCGGGTAAAACAAAAGACACTTGTTATAGATAGGATCAAGATATTTTCTGGACATAAATGAATGGCAATATTTGGTATCATTACGGGCCTCCTTGAAAAATGGAAGGATCAGCCGCCGGAAATCCTTGATGACAAAGAAGAGGAAAACTGCGCCAAAGAACGTAGCGAAAAAAGGGAATACCGTTTTAAACTCCGCCATCGAATATTTCGCCCGGCGCCCTCCGTAGGCCTCGCCTGGTTTCATTTTGTAATAGACATACACCAGCGTCAGGAAAAGGGGAACATACAGTTTCAGCAAAGTGAACCAGGCCTTTTCCTTTAATTTTTGCAGGACGGCCTTGTCCTCCGGAGAAAGAGGTTTTGTCGTGGGTCCGCTAATAGACATAGGAAATAGATTTTGCTTTCCAATATACTCACGATCAGGGACAAAGTCAATAGGCGCCCTTTTTAGGCCAGCGCGATCACTGCCCACAAAGCTGCCCCCGCGATCAACAACCATACAACGATGCCCTGCACCAGCGGCTTCACACCTGTATTCAGAAGCACCTGCCTCGACAATCCGCACCCTATCAGGAATAGCGTAAGCGTCATCCCCGCATGCGATGCTCCTACGACAACATGGCTAAAGAAAGGCATGGGCATCCAGGTATGCAGCAGCACAGCCAGGACAAATACACCGATGAACCACGGCACCCGTATCCTGGAACTGCCGCCGCGGAAAAAAAGAGCCGCCATCAACGATACCGGAATGATCCACAATGCCCTCGCCAGCTTCACCGTCGTGGCGATCTGCAGCGCTTCCGGACCATACCTGCCGGCAGCGCCAACCACCGAGCTCGTATCGTGAATGGCGATGGCAGCCCACAGTCCGAATTGCGCCTGGCTCAGATGCAGCCACCTGCCGGCAACGGGAAATAGAAATAACGCTGCGCTATTAAGAATAAATACAGTGCCCATAGCCACAGACACCTGTCGCTCTTCCGCCCCGATCACAGGCGACAGGGCGGCAATAGCGCTCCCTCCGCAAATAGCCGTCCCGCCGGAGATCAGTAAAGACGTTTTCTTATCGATCTTTAATATCTTACCAAGCAGCCATCCTATCGTCAGCGTACCTGCGATGGACGCCATAGCAAAGAGTATCCCATCTCTGCCCGCTTTCAGCGCACTGCCCGCATCCATGCCAAATCCCAGCCCTATCACTGAACATTGCAGCAACATGTGCACCGCCCGGTGGTTTATATGCAAAAAAGGGTGGCCCACGAATAAGGCGATAAATAAACCCAACGTCAACGCCGCTGGCGGCGATACCCACGGACTAACACAAAAAAGCCCGGTGAGGGTGAAGACCAGCTCCCGTAACGAGATACGCGTATCGAAGATTTTAATCGTGCTCATAGTCATAATTTCTATGGCACAAAGTTCCAACATTGGTACCCCGGGAAGAAATTGCTATTGGTAATGCCCTATAACAGGATGTTATCAGGGGTTCGCTTATTATAATGCATGGCAAATCGCATGAACAGCTCCGGCAGCGCTTGCGCCTCTCCCTGTAGCCGGGCAAAATAAAAATTCCTTTCAATGTTGAGCCCCTTTACCTCCACGATGCTGCATTCTTTGTTCTGGAGCTCTTTCAGGACCGCATGCACTGAAAGAAAAGCCATACAGGGAGCCCGCAGCAGGTATGATTTGATCACTTCTGTGCTGTCCAGCTGCATTTCCTTTTGCAGCTGCGACAGTTTGATGCCCACTCCTTTTAATGCATGGGCCAGTACCTCCAACGTCCCCGATCCGGGTTCGCGCAGCAATAGTGGGATCCGGAGAAGTTCCTCGGGCCGTATGCCCTGCCGCTTTGCCAGCGGGTGAGACGGATTGCTTACCAGTACGATCCTGTCCTTCATGAATTCAGTGTACCGGATAGAAGCATTCCGCGAATGGCCTTCTACCACCGCCAGATCGATCTCCTTCCGCTCCAGCGCATCCTCCATCTGCTGTGTATTGCCGGTGATAAGGCTCACCTTCACCTTTTCATAACGCTTGTGAAATTCCGAAAGGATGGGCGGAATGACGTACGGCGCAGCAGTCATGCTGCCTCCCAGGTTCAGCCTCCCATTCTGCTCCTGGTTCAGGCTGCTCATGTCGAATTCCATTTTTCTGTAGAGCGCAAAGAGGTCTTCCGTATGCTGTAAAAGGAGTTTACCGGCCGGCGCCAGTCGGATACGCGTCCCATTACGCTCGAAAAGCTTTACTTTAAAATGTTGCTCCAGTTCATGGATATGCCGGGTCACGGCAGGTTGGGTAATGAACAGCTCTTTGGCCGCTTTGGTGAAATTAAGCCGGCTGGCTACTGTATGAAACACCTGCAATCGAAAATCAAATGTCATAGATCAGGGAGTTACCGATGCCTTTAGCCCCGTAAGATACGTTATTCTCTCCTGGGTAAGCTTTGCACCCGGCGCCTCTCCAGTCCTGAATCTTTCTATTGAAACGATAGAATCCGGCACATTCGCCCCATACCAATGCTCGTCCTCTTTCTGCGCCCAGGTCACGAGCGCCAGTTCCGAACCAGCCGGATACACCTCGGCCTGTCCTTTTCGCGCCGCATTCACCGCTGCATCATTACCATATAAAATGACCATCGTCCTTTTCGATTTATCCACCATCGACGTGATGACCTTCCACTCCAACGGATCGAAAGCCGTGGTATCCGCCCCTGCACCAGCCCGTCCTTTCCAGTACACCGGCGACGTAAATACAAAGTCGTGATCATGCATAGGCTGATGACAATGGGTACATTCAGTTGCAAATGATGCATCCTTACCATAAGGCTTTAACTGCATGCCCTTCCATCTTCCCCAGCCCCAGCCGTCAGTACCGGCATATTTACTTTTATCCTTGATCATGAACTCCACCTGTAAGAACTCTCCCGGCATGATCTCACCGGTGGGCCTGAGCAACCCTTTCCAGGCGATCTTGGCAAAGGCAGTCCCGTCAGGCCAGGGATCCGTATGACCCTCCCGGATGGCCTTGACGGCAGTAGGGTTACCCGTGATCACCCGCAGCGTGCCATTGTCCCACCTTTCTGTACTGCTGATGGGCTGCCAATCCCTGTAATCGGGCAAATAGGCAATGCCATTAAGCTCCGGCGGCACATCCGAAGGCCGGCCGGCTGACGCGGTCCATTTTGCATACTGGTCGCCGGCCGACCGGATCATGGCGCTGTCTGCTAACTTCGGCGTAGCCAGGGATGCAAGATATTTTCTCAGCACTTTCACCTCTTCTTCGGATACCCGGGCGTCCTTGTGAAAAGTAGTATACTGACGGGGCGCCATCTCTTTAAAGACGATCTGGTTCAGGGACTCGAAAAGCTTTCCTTTTTGCTGATCGATGGTCAGGCTGTCCCAGTGAGAGAAATTCAACAGGTACCTCCCCTCCTTTACATGGGCCGCCACTAACCAATACGCGGGCGCCGGCTTATCAAACCAGGCCAGCTTCGTTTCATTGGAGTGACAGTCATAGCAGGCCCGTTGCAGGATCGACTTCACTTCGGGGGGAGCCTGCAGGTCGCCCGTCACAGGCGGATTGTCCAACGACGGACGTATCAACTGGATCAGCATGAAGCAGGCCACCAGGACGATGACTGCTTGCGTGACCTTCCTTTTTAAGAATTGCTTAGCCATACCAACATTTTAGGTTTATCGCCGGAGCACTTCCGGATTAATGATCGAGGGCGGATTGCCGGCGTGGGGGCCCAGCCCCAACGCCGCCACAAGATTTTCTGCTGCCAGCTGAGCCAACCCATGCTGCGCCTCCCAGGTACCGCCCGCAATATGCGGCGTCATCACGATATTCGGCAATCCCAGCAATGCCGGATCCACAGCGGGCTCCCCTTCGAATACATCCAGGCCGGCGGCAGCGATCTTTCGTTCAAGCAGCGCTTTCGCCAAGGCAGGCTCATCGATCAGCCCGCCCCTCGCTATATTAAAAAGCATGGCCGTACTCCGCATCAGTTGCAGCTCCTTCTCTCCGATGATATGGTAATTGCCGGAGTTCAGTGGCAGCGCCAGCACGACAAAGTCCGATTGGGCGAGCAGCGCTTCTTTTGTCGCATAGGCCGCCTGACACTCCTCCTCTATCGTGGGATCCAAAGGACGCCTGTTATAATACAGCACCTTCATCCGGAAGCCGATTGCTCTCCTGGCGATAGCCTGCCCAATCCTGCCCATCCCGATGATGCCAAGCGTTTTGTCGCAAAGGTTAGTGCCAAAGAAGCTGCTGCCGGCAGAGCCTTTCCAGTTGCCCCCGCGGATCCAGCGATCCCCTTCCGCCAGGCGGCGGGCCGTCGCGATCATCAGGCCCCATGTATAGTCCGCCACCGTCTCGTCTGCAGGTCCCGGCGAATTGGTGGCAATGACGCCGGCACGGGTGATCGCCCCAATATCTAAATTGTTAAAACCTGCAGCCGAAACACAAATGGCCTTCAGCCGCGTATTGCCTTCCAGCGTGTCTGCATTGATCTTCTCGCCACCTGCCAGCATAACCCCATCCTTATCCTTCAGGGCGGCCTTCAGTCCGTCAGCCGTATAACGGGCACCTTCATTTACCTCCACATCGAAATATTCGCGCGCAAAACTGATAACATCCGGGAAAATAGGCCTGGTAATAAGGATCTTCGGTCGCATAACGCTTTAGCATTTCTTTAATAAACTTCTCAGGCCCGTAGCCTTCTGATATATAAAGCAACAAATTTTAAACAACCTTAAAAAATAAAGTTATGCGCACGTTTATATCTATCCTCCTGCTAATTTCCGTAGTGGTTTCCGGTATTACCAGTATGAACCTCTTCTACCAGTTCGACTTTAACACTTCCGCTGTGCTGACCATCGCCAGCTACCTGTCCATCGTATTCTGTATATATGCATTGACAGTCGGCAGCAAGAAGACATCCATCGCAAAAGCAAAATAGCCTGCCAACATAAGAACATTAAGGACGGATCCGGTTGCCGAAAGGCGCCGGATCATTTTTTGACCAGGCCTCCTTTTTTGACCAGGTTCCCTATTTAATCAGCCCCCTTTTTTGACCAGGTTCCCATTTTAATCAGCCCCCTATTCCGACCAGACCTCCATTTTAACCAGGACCCATGTATTAACCAGGCACCAATTTTGTCCAGCTCCCCTTTTGATCGGAGCTCCATCTCATTTCGGGAAACTTTCCCCCCATGATCCTTCCGGAAGACGGAATATATTTTCAGACAGCACGTCTCCGGACATTTTTGTCAAGTTTCAGCAATTCCCCTAAATTGTACCCCCCTTACATGCGACTGTCGTCCAAAACCTTGAAAATGAAAATAGGCCTCTTTAAATGGTACAGAAATGTATCCATTGCAAAGAAATTGTATTTCACGGTGGGTACGATGGCACTATTGATCGCGTTCGAGCTGTTCGTACTGATCTTTTCCATCAATACATTGTCTTCCGTCAGAGCTTATGTCGGAGGTGAAGGACTATGGTCCAAAGCCCAGAAAGACGCGATGTACCAACTGCTGAAATATGCCCATACCCATGATGAAGCCGACTATGCCCGCTTCCAGGAATTCATGAGGGTCAACCTGGGTGACCATAAGACCCGCCTCGAGCTGAGCAAGCCTCATCCCGATATGGCCATTGCCCGGCAGGGCTTCATCGAAGGCCGCAACCATCCCGACGATATCGATGGTATGATCAGGCTGCTCAGAAGATTCCACGGCGACTATTATATCAATAAAGCCATCACCGCCTGGGCCAATGCAGACCGGGTAGTAGCCGGATTTACCACCATCGGCGAGGAATTACATGAAGAGATCAGTAAAAGCAATCCTTCCCAGGAACGTATAACCGATCTGGTAAACAGGATAGATCCGCTGAATGCCGAGCTCACCCCTTTCGAAGATGAATTCTCCTACGCATTGGGCGAAGGGTCCCGCTGGCTGGAAAACACCGTGCTGCACGTCCTATTCTTCATAGCGCTGAGCGTGGAATGCACCGGCCTGCTCCTCGCCTGGTCAGTGAGCCGCGGCATCCGGAAAGGACTGAAAGAGATCCTCGTGTCATCCAGGGCAGTGGCAAAAGGAGATTTCAGCGTGAAAGCGAAAGCTTTCTCCCGCGATGAGATCGGTATCCTCGCCAATGACTTCAACATGATGGCCGAAGAGCTGGAAAGACTGGGAAAAGAAAATAAAGAGGTCAATAATTCGCTGGAAAAAAAGGTGCGGCAACGGACTGCCCAGATCGAAAGCAAGAACAAAGAACTGGAGCAGTTCGCTTATGTGGCATCCCATGATTTGCAGGAACCCCTCCGGACCATTTCCGGCTTTGTCGAGCTGCTACAGCAACAATATAAAGGCCAGCTGGATGAGAACGCAGATAAGTTCCTGGATTATCTGCTGCAGGCTTCCGAAAGAATGAAAGTGCTCATCAAGGACCTGCTCGATTATTCGCGCATCGGTCGCGAAAAAGAATCCAGACAGGTGGATTGCAATCTGCTGGTGAAGGAAGTAATGGCCGACCTCGACAAGATCATTGCGGATACGGGCGCCACCGTCCATGCCAGCTCCCTTCCCGTCCTGCAGGCATATCCCACCGAGCTGAAGCTGCTGTTCCAGAATCTTATCAGCAACTCCATTAAATTTCGCAAATCAAACGAGGTCCCCACCATCGATATCGGATCAGTAAGAGAGAACGGGCATTGGAAATTCTTCGTGCAGGATAATGGCATCGGCATCGACCCCCAATTTCTGGACAGGATCTTTATTATCTTTCAACGGCTGCATACCCGCAGCGAATATGAAGGCTCCGGCATAGGACTGGCCCACTGTAAAAAGATCGTGGAAATGCATGGCGGCAGGATCTGGGCAGAATCGACGCCCGGAGAAGGAAGCCGGTTCTTCTTCACCATTGGCAATGAGCTGTCATAGGGGCTCCCGACAGCAGCTCAACGGGAGGAATCCCTCTTTATACGCCCCGTATCTTTCTGAAAGGCGGTATCAGCCACGGACGGATTGGTAGCGCTGTTATTGTCCGGCGCAGGACTGTTCAAATGGTTGCTGGTGCTCGTCGAATCCTGCGTTCCGGACTTCGGCCTGCCTCCCTCGCACCTGGTCAGGACAACCGCGGCAACGAATGACGCCGCCAATACCGGCAAAACAAACCTTTTCCCGTTCATAAATGTTGATTTTGATAAATTGACAAAAAAACTGTGCCATCCCGAAAGTATAACGGGAGAATACAGACCTTTGTAAAAACAGGAGTACTATTCATGGATTTTATAGATTATTATAAAGTATTGGGAATTAATAAGAACGCCACGCAGGACGAGATCCGTGCGGCTTATCGCAAACTGGCCCGGAAGCACCATCCGGATCTGAACCAGAATGACAAGGAGGCCAATAAAAAATTTCAGCAGATCAACGAGGCCAATGAAGTGCTCAGCGATCCGGACAAACGGAAAAAATATGATCAGTACGGCAAGGACTGGCAACACGCCGAGGCTTTCGAGAAAGCTCAACAGTCCGGAGGCGCCCGGGGAAGGCGAAGCCAGGGCTTCCATTCGGGAGGCGATTTTGGCGAGGAGTCATTCTCGGGTGGATTTGGCGGCGCCTCGGGTTTTGAGGATGGGGGTCAATTCTCAGACTTCTTCGAATCGCTCTTCGGCAGGGGCAACAGCTCCGGCGCCAGCCGCAGTAAGTTTCGGGGACAGGACCTGCAGGCGGAACTGCATCTAACCCTGGCGGATGCCTACCAGACACAACAGCAGGTGATTACCATCAACGGAAAAAACATCCGGATCACCATTCCGGCAGGCGTGGAGAATGGCCAGGTCATTAAATTAAAAGGGCATGGTAACCCCGGAGTGAACAAAGGCCCCAATGGCGACCTGTATATTACTTTCATCATTGAAGAAGACAGCCGCTTCAGACGGGAAGCCAACGATCTTTATGCCAAAGTCCCCATTGATCTCTACACCGCGGTCCTGGGTGGAGAAACGACGGTAGATACGCTCGGTGGAAAGATCAAGCTGAAGATCAAGCCGGCGACGCAGAACGGGACCATCATGCGCCTGAAAGGAAAAGGCTTTCCCGTCTACAAAAAAGAAGGGCAATATGGCGACCTTTACCTCACCCTGGAGATCAAACTGCCGGAGGACCTCTCGGAGAAAGAAAAGGCATTGTTCAGAGAGCTGGCAAAGCTCGCCGGGAACAAAACATAACCGCCATGGCATAATAGTTGAATCCGCGCCTGTAAAATATATCATGTATACCTCCATCGTAAAAGACCAGGATCAGGCGCTCTGTCATCTCTTTTTCCATTGTTGTCTGGAAGACGATCGGTTCACCGAAGCCGAAATGGACAACCTGTCCGCCAAGCTGGTGACCCTGGGCCTGCAGCCTAAAGTGCATATCAAAGATGAACTGGTGAGCTATCGCTCCTACAAGCCTTCCATTGCGGACGAAAGGTCCTATCTCATCTATCTCATACAGCTGATAAAACCCGTGAATGAGCTGGCCCTCTACTCCTATTGCCTCGAGCTCTGCATCAGCGATCCCTCGCTGGATGCCAGGGAAGAATCACTCCTGGGCAAACTGGCCGACATACTGGAAATAGAGCCCGGTATTGCACAGATAATTGAAAAACTGATCGCCCAGCGCAGGGCGGTCGAGATCCAGAAAGTATTCTAACGGGAAGCAAAAGAGGGATTATTTTCCCCATCGTCCTGCCCGGTAGGCTGTCCAGCCCCTGGCATGATTTTACTGCTTCATCCTATTGTAACTGATTACTTCCACATTAAAACAATGGTTATGACAAACACAAAAGAAACCATCGAGGTGCTGAATGACCTTATCCAGATCAACAATGACAGAATTGCCGGCTATGAAAAAGCGATAAAAGAAACGAAGGATGAAGACGAGGACCTGAAGGTGCTGTATGCTTCAATGATCGCTGAAAGCCATAGAAATAAGATCGCCCTCGCTTCCGAGGTGCAGGCATTGGGTGCAGACGTCGAATCGGGAACCACCACCAGTGGCAAAATTTACCGGGCCTGGATGGATGTGAAGGCAGTGTTCGGCGGTCACGACAGGCATGCGATCCTGTCCAATTGCGAGGCAGGAGAAGATGCGGCCCAACGTGCTTACAGGACAGGGCTTGAAAATGAAAACCTCCCCGCATTCATCCGCGATCTGCTCATCCAGCAACAGCAAACATTAAGGGAATCGCATGACGAGATCAAAGCCCTGCGTGATCAATACGCCTAAGCCGAGCACAGCGAGGCTGCCCGTAACCGAGAAAAGCGAAGGGCCATCATTAGCGTACTAAACAAACCATTCTGGTCCGATCAGGACCAACTCCTAATTAAACCAGGCGCAGTCGTCATGACTGCGCTTTTATTTTTTGAGCAACGTCCTTGCCGCTATTGAGCGCCGCCTCTACCGTTGCCAGTGCCTGCCCCTCATACAACGCTTCTCCGGCAAAATAGATCGTATCTTCCAATGATTGACGCAGCCGTGCGCGGGCAGCCCCGCTTCCCACCGTCTCATAGCTATAACCGCCCCGGACATAAGGCGCCATCATCCAGTCATGGATGCTGTAAGTCCCCAGCTCTTGCTTCAAAAAAGCAACATCCACCTGGAACAAGACAGCCAACGATCGCAGGCAGGCCGATAAACGTCCCTCCGCATCCAACGCCTGGAAATTCCGCATAGCCGCAGCCGCGATCCATGCCGTCAGCAGATTGCTTTTTCCGGGAAACTGTGTCCACCAGGTGGGCACAGGCTCGTCACTGAGGATAAAGCCAATGCCTTTTTCTTTTTTCTCCCAAAAAGGAGACCTGAACTCCATCAGTACCTTAATGACCGATCCATACCCCATTTCGGCAGCCGCTTGCCGGTAAGCCGGGATCTCCGGTGTAAACCGCAACGCAAAAGGCAGCCCCGCCGCCAATTGCAAAATGCCCAGGGATACCGTGGAGATCAGCCGGTTCCCCGTGAACGTCCTGCCGGTAGCACATTGCACTGCCACCTTATCTTTTTGCCATTGGATCTCCTCCACGGGTGTGCTGTAATGAAACGTACAGCCACGGGCAAGGCATGCTCCTTCCAGGTAATGGACCAGCCGGCTGTAACCGCCCTCCACGCGGTATTCCTGTTCTCCTTCCTCCTGCCACTCCTTATACAACGCCAGTGTGCTGGCCCTTCGCAGATCCACCAGGTCGTATCCTTCGGCAAAGCCACGCACAGAGCTGCGGAGAAGGGCATAACGATCCCCTGCAAAATAAGTATCCAGAAAAGCTTCTATTGACACATCGTTCTGCAGACTGCCCATTCGCTCCATCAGTTCGGCCCAGTCCCCTGAAAAAAGATCCTGTTCTATCCACTCTCCCTTTCGCACACGTGTCATCTTCCCCTTTACAGGATGATAGGAAATACCCGCCATCTTCAACAATCCCAATGTGACAGGTAAAGAGCCGTGCACAAACTCCGCGCCGGCCTCCGCAGGAGCAGAAAAACCGCTATCGTGCAGGGTCAATATCCTCCCGCCGGGCCGGGCCGACGCTTCCACTATCGTGACTGAAAACCCGGCTCCGGATAACTCGTAAGCTGCCATTAATCCGGAGGCGCCGGCGCCGATGATAAGTATTGTATAACCCATGGTAAAAAAATATAAAATTACGGGACTGGCTGGCTACCTTTGCACTTTCTTATGAGCGCACCTAAAAAGAACCCGGCTTTCATTATTCTCATCCTGGGGGTTCTCTCTGCCATCGGACCTTTTTCCATCGACATGTATCTGCCGGGCTTCCCGGACATCGCCAAAGATCTGAAAACGACGGTGGCCGAAGTAGCGCTGTCGCTCTCCAGCTTTTTCATAGGCATTTCCGCGGGACAATTTCTCTATGGGCCCTTACTGGACCGCTTCGGCAGGAAAAAACCCCTGTATGCAGGAATTGCCCTCTACCTGGTGGCTTCGGCACTCTGCGCCATGGCCCGAACGGTAGAATTGCTCATCATCCTGCGCCTGTTCCAGGCATTGGGAGCCTGTGCATGCCTGGTAGCTTCCCGGGCACTGGTGCGGGACCTTTTCCCTGTGGATCAAAATGCCAGGGTATTTTCCCAGCTGATGCTGGTCATCGCAGTATCCCCTATCATCGCCCCCACTTTGGGTGGCTACCTCGCCGCTGGTCTGGGCTGGAAGTATATTTTCGTCGTCCTCACCATCATTGCCGCCTTTATTCTGACGGCCGTCCACTTTGCCCTGCCGGAAGGGCGGCCGCCTGACAAACAGATGTCATTAAAGCCCGGCCCCATCATATCCGGCTTTTTGAATGTGCTGAAAGAACCCCAGTTCTATACCTATGCATTTACAGGGGCCATCGCCTCGGCAGGCCTGTATGCCTATATCGCCGGGTCTCCAGCCGTTTTCATGGAACTGTTCAGGGTGACGGAAAGACAGTACGGATGGATCTTTGCCGTGGTTGCCCTGGGTCTCATCGGCTGCAGCCAGCTCAACAGCCTGTTGCTCAAGACCTACAAAAGCCAGCAGATCATAAGGGTAGCCCTCATCTGCCAGTCCCTGATAGCCGTCGCCCTGTTCACCGGCAGCTTCCTGGGCTGGTGGGGGCTGTTCAGCACCATCACCCTTTGTTTTCTCTTTCTCTGCTGCCAGGGTTGCGTTTTCCCCAATTCTTCAGCCCTCTCGCTGGCCCTTTTTGGCCGGAATGCGGGTACGGCATCAGCCCTGATGGGCGGGGTCCAGATGAGCATCGGCGCCCTTGCCTCGGCCATCGTGAGCTTTCTCAACAACCATACCGCCCTGCCAATGACAGGTGTCATGGCCTGCTGCCCCCTGATAGCACTGATGGTCCTCCTGACGGGCGATCGGAACATCCGCCGCCTGTCCTCGGCAGCCAACACCCTCAAAGGGCTGTCCATTACCCCGACAGGGCTGGAAAATCTTCAAAATGGGGACAACTAATTTTCCAGGATAGTATAGGGAAAATACGATTTTTAGTACTTTTGTAGTCACCCTCCTATCCCTGCGTAAAAAATTCACTATTCTTTAAGAAGGCCAGTCACTTTACAGCAAAAAAGAATTGATAATTTAAATTCTAAAGTCAGCCTTATGCAAATTCAATTCATCCGAAACATTCAGTTTACCAAACTGGTAAAAGCCGAAGGACGGCTCCGGGAATTCAATTTCCGTAAATCAAATGGCTTGCAGGAAGGATTGTTCACGGTGGATGTGAGCGATGACCGAGGCAACCGTATCGTATTGAAAATGGAGAAAGAAGATGGCGTGTGGAAGATCATCAAGCAACAGCTGCCTGCATGGATCTGGGAGAACGAAGCCGTTTTTCACACTTTGATAGAAGAAGAGCTTGCGTCGGCTGGGATCGTAAAATAAAACCAGCTGCCCTTTCCCCACTCGCTGTCGATACGGAATTTACCTCCATTTACTTCTGTGAACTCCCGGCATAACAACATGCCAAGGCCTGTGCCTTTCTCCCTGGCAGTGCCATAGGTCGTAATACTTTCCTTACGACGTATCATACCCAGGATGTCATCCTTTATACCAATGCCGGTATCAGCCACACATACCTCCACACTATCCCCGGATCGCCGGCCCGTAATAGAGATCGAATCTCCGCTACGGCAAAATTTAATAGCGTTGCTGATAAGGTTGCGCAGGACGACCTGGATCATATCCTTATCCGCATAAGCCGTCAGCGCCTCATCGATTCCATTCCTTAACAGAATGCCCTTCTCTCCTGACTGTTTCGCATACAAGGGTAGGATGTCATCCACCAGCTGATGCAGCGGAAGACAGACTGGCGCAACCGCCACGCCGCTCAGCTGGCTGCTGGCCCAGAAAAGCAGGTTGCCCACCAGCTCGGAGGAATAATCGACATTCCTGCGCAGCTCATCCAGCATGCTTTTTATTTCCGCATCGGAAAGCCTGTTCTCTTTCAAAAAGTCAAGAACCCCCTTCAAAGAGTTCAAAGGACCGCGAAGGTCATGGGCAATAATGGAGAATAGCTTGTCCTTTTGCCGATTGTTCAGTAAGAGCTGTACAGCCTGGTGCTCCATCGCCTCCTTCTGCAGCTCGATCTCCTTGTTTTTTTCGGATAGCGCCTTGTTGCTCTTCTTGCTGGCAGCCCTGCTCCGCTGCAGCAGCACGGCCACCATGATCAGGAAAAGAATGAAGATGATGGCTATAGATATCTGTAGCGTATGATTCCGGTCGATATGCCGTTGGATGAGCTCCTTTTTCGCAACCGCCTGCTGTATGGAATCCGCCTTTCTTTCATATTCATACCTGGTTTCCAGGGAGAACGACTGCTTGCGGATCTGCTCGCTGAAAAGGCTGTCGGAATAATCCTTATACAATTGGAAATAACGCAAGGCAGTAGCATACTCGCCCTTCGCCTGGTAGATCTCGGCCAGCACCTGCCCCAGGTCCATGATGTCCTTCTTCCTGTGAAGCCGGCGGGCGAGGTCAAGGCCCTGGAAAGCATAGCGCAGCGCACTTGAGTGATCTTTCAGGAGCAGGCTGGCGTGGGCAAGATGGTTAAAGGTCTCCGTCTGGCCCAACTTATCGTCCGTCCGCCGGTAATAGTCCATGGATCGAAGATGGCTTGCCATAGCTTCTTTATAGAGCCCCTTGGCCGCCAGCGCCCTTCCAAGATCGTTGTTGAAAGAGGCAAAGGCCAGCGAATCCTTGATCGCAACAGCCACCTCTATTGATTTTTGGGCATATTCCAGCGCCTTATCATATTGATGATGATGGTAGTTGACGTCGGAGAGATGAGAATAAACATACGCCAATTGCGTACTGTCCCCATTGTCGCGGTACACTGTGCTGTCATTATCCATTTGCCTCAGCGCCTCGTCGTATTCCCCCAGCTGCCGGTAAAAAAGTGCGATGTTCACGTTGACCTTCGCCACCTGTGCCGCGTTGCCGATGCTGTCGGCAATAAGCCGGGATCGCCGGTAGGCAGACAGCATCTCATGATAGCTGCCGATCATTTCATAAGTGTTCCCGATCATTCGCCAGCTCTCCGCCCTGCCCTTCCCGTAACCGGTGGAATCCGCATATTGTAAAGCCTTCTTACCAAAGAAAAAGGCGCTGTCCGCATTGACGCCGTAATAGCTGCGGGCCAGGAGATTGAGCGTGTTGACATAGGTAGTATCAGGGCCGTTGCGCTGAACAATGGGGCCGTCTTTCACCATCTCCCTCAACTTTTGCACTCCCGCCGACTGGGCAGTAACCGCCCCGGTCATTAACCATAAACAAGAACCCAACCAAACCAGTATACGGAGGCCGCTCATCTTCAACAGTGTATTTAGATTAAATTTTTTATATTCTAAAATATCCTCAGGTGAATCGCCGTTTAATAAGATAAATAATGCAGGCCTGCTTACGAACAAAATCGTAAGAACCTTCGTTATTCTTTTTAAGGATCATGGGAGCACGTTCTGAATGGGTCGTCCGCCAGTCGGAGGACAAGTGAGGAGCTGTAAAACTACAAAAAAAAGCCTAAAGTAGCTGATGCGCTCCGGAATATTCACATGCTGTTAATAAGTAAGACTAGGAAATTATACGGTAGGTTGGTTATATTTGGATACACAGGGCAGCATCAGAGGGCAACATGATCCCGGTAGGTAAAGTACCCATTCCGAACGGACGGGAGGGTCGTTGGACAGATAATTGATTCAGAACATTAAACGACTTGAATTTGACTGAGACTATCATCAACCTGGAAACCGTTAACCCCATTGAATTTTTCGGCGTAAACAACGGTAAGTTAGATATCCTGAAGAAAAAGTTCCCACTGTTAAAGATCCTGTCGCGAGGCACCCAGATCAAATTGAGCGGATCGCCCGAGCAAGTGGAAACAGCCAAAGAGAAAATCGACCTTCTGGTGCAATATTTGGAACGCAACGGACATGTCAGCGAGAACTATTTCGAGCAGATCCTCGGAGGCGACGATGCCGAGACAGTAGATCATTTTGTCGACAGGCATCCCAACGACATCCTGGTGTTTGGCCCGAATGGCAAAACAGTGCGCGCCCGCACGATCAACCAGAAAAGAATGGTGGCCGCCGCAGAGAAGAATGACGTGGTATTCGCCATAGGACCTGCCGGTACGGGTAAGACCTATACGGCCGTTGCACTGGCAGTAAGGGCCCTGAAGAACAAAATGGTCAAAAAGATCATCCTCACCCGCCCCGCGGTAGAAGCCGGCGAAAGCCTGGGTTTCCTCCCCGGCGACCTGAAGGAAAAGATCGACCCCTATCTTCGCCCCCTGTACGATGCGCTGGATGACATGATCCCCGCCGACAAACTGGGCTACTACATGAGCACAAGGACCATCGAGATAGCACCCCTCGCCTACATGCGGGGACGTACGCTGGACAACGCTTTCATCATCCTGGATGAGGCCCAGAACGCCACCGACCTGCAGATAAAAATGTTCCTCACCCGCATCGGCGCCAACGCAAAAGCCATCATCACCGGCGACCTCACGCAGATCGACCTGCCGAAAAATCAAAAAAGCGGGCTGGCAAAAGCCCTCTATATCCTGAAAGGCATCGACGGCATCTCCCATATAGAGCTGGACGAAGAAGACGTAGTCCGCCACCGACTGGTGAAAGCCATCATCAAGGCCTATGAAAAAGATAAAAAAGAAAATGAGGACAACACACGTCCTGAGAGATAAAGAAGCCCGTCTTTTCCATCTGAGTTGTTAAACTATCTGGCCCGTAGAATTTTCTACGGGCTTTTCTTATTTTTACACCATGATAAGAAAAATCTTTGTCCCCTCCCTGCTGCTGCTGGCAGCCTGCGGCGGCTCCCATTCCTATAAGAAAGCTGAAGACGCACAGGACGCCGGCCGCGAATTCATCCGCGCTTCCCTGGATGGTGATTATGAAAAAGCCAGTTTCTACCTTTATTCCGACTCCACCAATGAAATGCTCCTGGCCAAGTGGAAAAAAGATTACGATAAGCTCGGCCACGAAGAGCAGAAAAAATACAGGGATGCAGACATCCTGCCGATCAATATCCAGGCAGTCAACGATTCAATTACTTCCTACACCTACGCAAATACGTATAAGAAAGATACGACTACCATCCGGGTTGTCCGTGTCAAAGGAGATTGGCTGGTGGATCTGAAAGAGATCCTGAATGCAAAAAAATAACGGGCTACCCCCTCTTACTAAAGACCACCTTAGGTACATGCACCCGCTGTGCCCGATAGATGCCCGTGTCCCCGCTGAAATAATAAGCAGTGAAACAGGCTACGGCATAGTACAGCATATGGTCCGCCCCGAACAGCTCGACCCCCATCAGCGTACAGGCAATGGGGGTATTGGTAGCTCCCGCAAACACGGCGATAAAGCCCAGCCCCGCCATAAGATCCACGGGAGCACCGCTGATCATGGCAATGGTGTTCCCCAATGCGGCCCCGATGAAGAACAATGGCGTCACCTCTCCCCCTTTAAACCCTGTCCCCAGGGTAATAGCCGTAAACAACAGCTTCCACAGCCAGCTGAAACGGGTAGCGCCTCCCGCGGAGAAGCAGGAGACAAGGGTGACCGAATTACTGTACTTGCCGGCTACCCCCAAACTTAAATAATCCTCCGTCCCCAGCACATAGGTCAGCAAAATGATCAAAACGCCCCCGATGACCGGGATGATCCATGGACGGCGGATCCACTGGCTGCCGTATTTCCTGATGGCATGAGAGATTTGAACAAAACCATACGATGCCAGCCCGAACAAGCCGCCGGCAATGATCACCCTGATCAACAGGATAAAATCGAAATGAATGAAAGAATGGGCCTTATCCACAAAATGAATGGCATACTGTGTATGATGGATACCCCAGGCAGAACAGGTAATATCCGCCAGCACGCTTGCGATAAAGCATGGCATAAGCGCATCGTGGCGGATACGCCCCAGCGCCAACACTTCCAGCGCAAATATCGCCCCGGTCACCGGCGTTCCAAACACCGCTCCGAAGCCGGCGGCAATCCCTGTAGTCAGCAGTATCACCGTATCTTCCCTCGACAATCTTAATTTCCTGGCAAAAAAATGCGCGAGGCTGCCTCCCATCTGTACAGCCGTGCCTTCCCTCCCGGCAGATCCACCAAACAAATGGGTGATGAGGGTTGTCAGCAGCACCAGCGGAGCCATACGGGCAGGAACGCCTCCCCCTGGCTCATGGATCTCGTCCATGATCAGGTTGTTGCCGGCATCCGCATTTTTCCCCCAATATCTGTAAAGTGCATAGATCAACACACCCGCCAGTGGCAGCAGGAACAATAACCAGGGTTGAGCAAAACGCAGAAGAATAGCCCTGTCCAGCAGCCATAGGAACAAGGCCACCAGCGATCCGGCCGTCAAGGCCACCGGAATGACCAGCAGGGTCCAGCGAAACAAATAAGAAATAATGAAAGCAAGGTGCTCAAAAGTGAGTCTAAAACGTCGCATAGCTACAAATTAAATCTGTATTAACAATTTGTAGGCGTCATCAGCTCCAGCGATCCAATTAAGTCAGACCCGGGCGGTTAATAAGGTGGTACACCATCACCTGAGGGCGTAAAGGTAAGGGATTGTTTTGTCCTGCGGACGTTTTGCAGTAAATTTGCGATACCAATTTTTTAATCTATGATGACAGTCTCACATCCCTGGCATGGTGTTCCGGTTGGCGATAGTGCTCCCAGAGTGGTAAATGCGATCATCGAGATCCCACAGGGATCCCGCTGTAAGTACGAGATCGACAAGGAAAGCGGTCTGCTGAAATTAGACCGCGTGATCTACTCCTCTTTTTACTACCCCGTAAATTACGGCTTTATTCCTCAGACATACGGTGACGACAAGGATCCTCTGGACATCCTGGTGATCACTTCCCTCCCTGTGCAGGCGCTGTGCCTGATGGAAGCAAAAGTAATGGGTGTCATGCAAATGGTAGACAACGGAGATTCGGATGACAAGATCATCGCTGTCGCAGCCAAGGACCCCAGCGTCAATCATTATAATAACCTGGAAGAGCTGCCCAAGCATTTCTTCGAAGAGCTGCGGCATTTTTTCGAAGAATATAAAAAACTGGAAAACAAGACGGTGGTCGTGGAAGAGTTCCAGGATAAGACGGTTGCCCTCAAAGTCATCGAGGAAGCCGCTAAGCTTTATAAAGAGACTTTCAGGAAGTCGTAGCCGGTAGCAGCCGCTTGATGATCCGCAGATGATGCGTACGCTGGAAATTGTCTGACCTGACGATGCCCATGTTATCAATCTTGTCTATCCTTACTTTCACGGAAGCATGAATGATCTCATGAGCGCTCAAAAGAATACCTACATGCGTGATCTTCCCTTCCTCATTATCGAAAAATGCGAGGTCGCCGGTCTTCGTTTCTTCGAGAAAGCCTACCGCTTCGCCTTGCGTGGCCTGCTGATAAGCGTCACGCAGCAACGGAATATGGAGGAATTTAAAGATCGTTTGGGTAAAGCCGCTGCAGTCCACGCCAAACACCGACTTACCTCCCCAGAGGTAGGGCGTGTTTAAGAATTTATAGGTCAGCTGGCGTATGGACTTGGGGTCCCGCAGCGCCTGGGCAGGTTCCCAGGCCTTGCCTTTGAAATGGACCTGGTTCTTACGCCAATGAGCACGACCGCCCTTCATAGCCGTCAGATGCGCCCCCATGGGCACCATCATGGGATGCCCATTATATTCAAGATTGTTAACCCAGTCAGGCGTCAGGGCATTACCGCCTTTCTCAAATTCAGGTTCGTCTATCTCTGTCAGTTGGTCGGTCTGGCACCAGCCTTCATATCCATCATACGTACACCGTACCCGGCTCCAATTATCCTTCGCCTGCTCCAGTATTTCGCTACATTCGCCAAACACCTGCTGGCTGATCATTTCCGATCTATGAGAAGGCTCCGCTCGTAAGGGACTGACCGGGACACAACAAATTGCTCTGACCATGCCGGAAAATTATGAATTTTCTCCGAACCTGCATCTTAACAAATGAGAAATTACTTACTTTACTATTGTGAACCACGATCCTAATAACCATACCACCGACCAGGAACTATTGGACCGATATTACGCCGATGGCAACAATGACTGGCTGGGCATCTTATTGCCTCGCTATACCCTGCTGCTCTTCGGCGTTTGTATGAAATACCTGAAACAGGAAGAGGAAGCAAAAGATTGTGTCCAGCAGATCTTCGTAAAGATCATCATGGAGTTACCCAAATACCGGGTGACATTTTTTAAGTCCTGGATCTATACCATTGCCCGTAACCATTGTTTGATGAAGCTGCGGGACAGGCATGGACGCCAGGTAGAGCTTTCAGAGACGATGCTGGCGGATTGGGACGATGAACCCGGCAAAGGCCGTCACCTGGAAAAAGACCAGCTCCTGGAGCTGATGGGCCAGGCCCTGGAGGAATTGAATAAAGAACAAAAACAATGTGTAATTTTATTCTACCTGGACAAGAGATCCTACCAGGAGATCGCCGACATCACAGGCTTTACCCTTATGCAGGTGAAAAGTCATATACAGAATGGAAAGAGGAACCTGAAGCTGCTAATAGAGCGAAAAACAACTAAATCATGAAGGACGATCTGTTGAAAATATTATCCGGTCACAACAAGGACATCGATCACCAGCATCTGATGGACTACCTGCAGGGCAAACTTTCCCCGGACGAAAGTCATGAAGTGGAAAAACTGATGGCGGACAATGAGCTGTTCAACGACGCCGTGGAAGGCCTGCAAAGCATCCGGGATAAAAGGGATATACAGACGTATGTCGAACAGCTGAACAGGGGCATCCAGAAAAGCCTGACCAAAAAAAGACAACGGCGGGAAAAAAGGAAGCTGAAGGAAGGCCCCTGGGGATATGTAGCCATCATCGTGATCATCATGTTGTGTATTGCCGCGTATTATGTTGTAAAAAAAGCCCTGTTATCACACTAGCCATGACTAAAAAAATATTCGCCTTCTCCATCCTGACCTGTTTAGCGCAATTAATTTTTGGACAAAAGATCAGCTACAACGTATCATTCCCCCATCTCGCTCACCACGAAGCACAGATCTCCCTGACCGTTAGCGGTATCCCCATCCGTAGCACGATCTTCCGCATGAGCCGCAGCTCTCCCGGCAGGTATGCCACCCACGAGTTCGGTAAGAATATCTACGACATCAAAGCCTTCGATCAGCAGGGGACGCCCCTGACGATCCATCGGATGGACGGGGATGTCTACGAAGTACCCCGGCACAGCGGTTATATCCGGGTGCAGTATACGCTGTATGCAGATTACCCGGACGGCACTTATGCGGGAATAGACCCCGACGGTGTTCACCTCAACATGCCTGCTGCTTTCCTATGGATAAAAGGCATGGACAACAGCCCCATCAATATCCATTTTTCCGTCCCGGACAGCCTGCATTGGACCATCGCTACACAGCTGCAGCCCACCAAAGATCCCTGGACCTTCAACGCGAGGAACTTTCAATACTTTATGGACTGCCCGACAAAGATCGGCAGCCTGCATTACAAAAAATGGACGGTGAAGAACCCCGACGGCAGATCCTATGAATTCCGCATCGCCCTGGACGGCAACGGAGAAGACAGCGTCTTCACTCCCTTCAGCGGAAAAGTGCAGAAGATCGTGCAGCAGGCCCAGGCCGTATTCGGAGAGACTCCGGCCTACGATTATGGAACGTACACCTTCCTGGCCAGCATCAACCCCTATGTCCAGGGGGACGGCATGGAGCACCGCAATTCCACGATGATCAGCATACCGGCAGCTTTTCACGGAGAAGATTGGCTATTGGGCGTCTTTGCCCACGAATTCTTCCACTGCTGGAATGTCAAAAGAATAAGGCCCAAATCCCTCGAACCATTCAATTTTGAGAAAAGCAATATGAGCGCCGAACTCTGGTTTGCCGAAGGCTTTACCCAATACTATGGTGATCTGCTGGTACTGCGATCCGGGATAGGCGCCGATACGGGATATGTAAAAAGCACGGCGGCAGGCCTTATCAGGTCCCGCATCAATACGCCCGGCGCGCGGTTATACTCCCCTATTGACGCCAGCCGTATGGCCGTGTTCGTCGATGCAGGTGTTTCCGTGGACAAGACCAATTATCCCAATATCTATACCTCCTATTACCCATACGGTGGCGCCATCGCCCTGGCGCTGGACCTGGAGCTGAGAGAACGCTTCCACAAGACCCTCGACGATGTGATGGCCGCCGCATGGAAAAAATTCGGGAAACCGGAAATACCCTACACCGTAGCCGGTCTGGAGGACGTGCTGGCTGCCGTCACAGGCGATGAGCTATTCGCCAGGGAATATTTTCAAAAATACATTTATGGACACGAGCCGGTGGATTATTCTCCCCTTTTGGCGCCCGCCGGCTTCCTGGTCAAAAAAGAGGGAGAAGGAAAGGCTTACATCGGCAATCCCAGGTTCCAGGAAAAGGAAGGGCTGACCCTCACCAGCAATACGCTACGGGGAACTCCCCTGTACGATGCGGGGCTCGACATCGATGATAAGCTGACCGCCCTGGATGGTCAACCCATCACTACAGTGGCCGACCTGACTGGAATATTGGACCGCTCCCATCCCGGCGCCACCGTCAGCGTCCGTTATATCCACCACGGAGTTGAAAAGACAGGCACCCTGGTCCTTGCGGAAAGCCCCTCCTGGAAGATCGTCACTTATGAACAGGAAGGCAGGTCCCTAACACCCGCCATTTTACAATTCCGCAAAAGCTGGTTAGGAGGAAAAATAATATGAGTATCAGGCAAGCCAGGCCAGACGATTGGAAAAGTATCGGCGCCCTGCTGGATCAGTTGGAATATCCCGGATCGGAACGTTTTCTGGAGAGCAAGATCAGCCAGATGATCGAAGATCCGGGGGAAAGGCTGCTTGTCTTTGAGGAAAAAGGCGAGATCCTGGGGTTCATTTCCCTGCATTTTATCCCACAGATCGCCCTGGAAGGGGATTTTGCCCGCATCAGCTATTTCGCCGTGGAAAGACGAGCCCGGGGCGGAGGCATCGGACGCCGGATGGAAGAGCATTGCACCCGCCTCGCAATGGAAAAAGGCTGCCAGCTGATAGAAGTGCATTGCCATACCCGACGATCCCAGGCACACAGCTTCTATTTTCGGCAGGGATATGAAGAGTCCCCTAAATACCTGATAAAGAGACTCAGGTAGAGGGCATAATAATTGCTGCCGTAATAATGGACCATCAAATCTATTGTTATGGCCACATTAAGGAGCATACATCAGTGGAGCATCGCCCACCACCCCCGATGGCTTATTTTCCCCCGGATAATACTGGGTGGCCTGCTTTGTATAAAAGGTATTGCCTTTATGAGTAATGCCACATTAGTGGAAAACCTTCTTTCTGGCTATTGGGCAGGGGATACACATGCATTGGAGATCATCATCAGCTGGGCAAATATGCTGGGCGGTTTTCTGATCATCATCGGGCTGCAAACCCGGATCATGTGTCTGATCCAGCTGCCGATATTAATTGGAGCCGTCGTCTTTATCAACGCGCAGAAAGGGGGCTTTGTACCACAGTCGGAATTGGGACTGGCCATACTGGCGCTGCTCCTGACGATCCTGTTCCTGATCGAAGGCAGCGGCCCGCTATCTTTGGACGCCTATTTTTCGCACAATAAGGATCGGGATTCGCAAGGAAGAAATTTGCCATAGAAGAAGAGGGTGCCCTGCCGACCTGGCGCGGCCCGCACCTGTTGCAGACCTGCAGTCTGGCGCAGACCCGCAGCTTGAGAGCAGGCCCCCGACGACCTGCAGCAGCAGGATAGGCTTGATTAGGTGGACTTTGGTCCACGAGCCTGTACCGGATCACCGGCACAGGCTTATTTTTTACTGATATTGAATATAGATAGGGCTGGGCTTCTGCTTCAGCACCTCCGGAGGAGTCAGCATACGGCTCTTCGGTTTACGTATATCGTTCTTGTAGAACAATTTGAAGCCCGTGAATTGAACAGGTTCATTACTGACATAAGACTTATAGCTGTCGTATTTCAGCGTAGGCTCTCCCCAGCCGTCCATATCGACGACCAGCTGCACTTCCGGCCGCTTTTGTATATTCTTGTAATTGGTGATCATAGGACGGGTGAAACGATGAACCACCAGGATCTTGGGAGGCAGGTTGTTGGCCTTTACCAATCCGGCCAGATAGTTCGAGACAAAATTCACGTCCGTTGCATCCATCGTGCCAATGACAGTGCCTGGCTTCTTACCCGTCTTCATGGAAAATTCAGGGTCGATCCCCAGGTGAACATGGGGCATTTTCAGATATTTCTCCAACTGGGGAATTTCCGCCTGAACATTGCTGAAACCCACCTGCACATCCAGGAAAACGAGGGCATTGATGCGCTCGGCGATATGCAGGATAGAATCTATTTGCTTAAAAGGCATCCGCAACCGGTATTTTCCATCCTTTCCGGGACTGCCCTGGGCTGTCACCGCAATATAATGGAGGGCGGGAATCACCGGGGTGGCCGGGTCGGCCTCCTGCCATTTCTTCAGCTCAACTTTCAGCCTTTTCAGCATTTCATCAGGGGGGTATTCTCCTAAAATACCCATATTCTTGGAGTAAAGATTACCATAGTATGCCACGATCCGCTTGAAAGGGAGGATCGCCCCCGCATTCGGATAGACCGCACGCACAGGCCAGCGGCCCGAGGAATCCCCGTTTGCCAGAAAAGCGATCTTCTTATTATATAAAGCAGTGTCCACGGGTGTCATGGGAATAACAGCGGGACCCGAAGAATCCTTGGGAGCCTGCACTTTCACCGTAGCCGCCGAATCCCCCTTCCCTGAAGCCTGCGATTGGCCGCTGTTACAGGCGCTTACCAGGATCGCCAGGCTGCAAAAGGCTGGCAGACCGGCAGATCTGACAGATGGAGAAGATAAAATGTGGTTGATTTTCCGGGCGATCGTTTGAAGAGACGGCTGATAGCGCATGTGTTAGCAAATAGTAGTTTAAATAAGTATGCAAAGGTAATTCATAACGAAGGCCTTTGAATTTTATTTTCTAACAAAATCATAAAAATGTGAACAAACCTTAACAAACCTTGAAAACTATTAGTCCACTAATTTTGTAGACTAATTAAATTGAACTATTTTGCCGCATGCTTTTACTCCTGCTGATAAGAATTATATATGAGTTACGTGGCCGAGCGGCAAGGCGGAGGTCCGCATGACCTTTTACGAGGGTTCGAATCCTTCCGTAACTGCCAGGGCAGGGACTGATCCCGCCATTTTTTTATAGCAACAATGGTTAGACCTTAGCCGGGTGGTGTATCTACACCGCCCTTTTTATTGCTTCACGGGCATAGGCTCTCTCGGGTGCAATATTTTCACCGGTATGGGCTCTACCATGACCTTCGTCACCAAACAAGGCATATTATCCGGCCGCAAGATTCGAATCGAATCATCATGCGGCACCACCCGCACCGGAGCGATCACCGGTCTGCCACCCGGTAGCGGCATAAACAAGGGAGCGGGCCGCACAAACCCCGGCGCCACCAGTACCGGGTCAGACTTCAACACCAGCGGAGGCAGCTGCGTCCTGCCGCTTTTGACTTGTCCAAAAACAAAAACGTTGCAGGTAAGCCCCGCTACCAGCAACGTCATGGTTAAAGATCTATTCATAAAACCTGGTTTTCCCGACAGGATGCCGATACCAGGAACATTACATAAGACCTATCGCATCTTTTTATACGTATTGATCAGCCCATTGGTCGAGCTGTCGTGGCTCCTCACATCTTCCCCACCCTGCAGCTCGGGCAGGATCTTGCCCGCCAGCTGCTTGCCCAGCTCCACACCCCACTGATCGAAAGTATAGATATTCCATATTACCCCCTGCACGAAGATCTTATGCTCGTACAATGCGATCAGCTCGCCCAGACTAAAAGGGGTAATCTCTTTCACCAGGAAAGAATTGGTGGGCCGGTTGCCGCTGAACATTTTGTAGGGTATCAACGCTGCCGGCACCTTTTCTGCCTCCAGCTCAGCCCCGGTCTTGCCATTCATCAATGCCTGAGTCTGGGCAAAAAAGTTGGAAAGGAGCTTCATGTGGTGGTCGCCAATGGGATTATGACTGATAGCAGGTGCGATAAAATCACAGGGAATCAATGGCTTACCCTGGTGGATCAGCTGGTAAAAAGCATGCTGACCATTGGTCCCCGGCTCTCCCCATACTACGGGACCAGTGGCCCATTCTACAGGTATACCATTACGATCCACGCTCTTCCCATTGCTCTCCATATTCCCCTGCTGGAAATAAGCGGCAAACCGGTGCATATACTGGTCATAAGGAAGGATGGCTTCCGTCTGCGACCCGAAGAAATTGGTATACCAAAGTCCGATCAGCGCCATCGTCACCGGAATATTCTTTTCAAAAGGAGTGTTGCGGAAATGCAGGTCAGCTGCATGAGCTCCCTTTAGAAGCATCTCGAAATGCTCAAATCCCACCGTCAGCGCGATGGAAAGACCAATGGCGCTCCACAGGGAGTAGCGTCCGCCTACCCAATCCCAGAATTCGAACATATTGGCCTTATCGATGCCGAACTTTACCACCTCTTTCTCATTGGTCGACAAAGCCACGAAATGCTTGGCTACCTGTGCCTCGTCCTTCGCGGACTGCAGGAACCAGCTGCGAGCCGTGTGGGCGTTGGTCATCGTCTCCTGCGTAGTAAAGGTCTTGGAAGCAATGAGGAACAGCACCTCTTCCGGGCTTACTTTCTTCAGGGTTTCGGCAATATGCGTACCATCCACATTGGAAACAAAATAGGTCTGTATCCCCGCTACCCAATATGGTCTCAACGCTTCAGTCACCATCACAGGCCCAAGGTCGCTGCCGCCAATGCCGATATTGACGATATATTTGATCTTTTTGCCTGTGTATCCTTTCCATTCCCCGCTGTGTATCCGGGCGCAGAAAGCTTTTATTTGCGCCAGCACCCGCAGGACATCGGGCATGACGTCCTTACCCTCGCTGTACACTGGCTCTCCGGAAAAATTGCGCAGCGCCGTATGCAGTACGCTGCGCCCCTCGGTCTCGTTGATCTTTTCACCCGTGAACATGGCCTCGATGGCCTCTTTCACCTTGGATTCCGCCGCCAGCTGACGCAGCAGGCCAAGTGTCTTATCCGTAACGATATTCTTGGAAAAGTCGAAAAGGATATCATCCAGCTGAAGAGAGTATTTTGCAAAACGATCAGGGTCTTCCTTGAAAAGGGATCGCATATGAAGGTGTTTCATCACCTCTGTCTGGTAGTGCTGTTGTAACTGCTGCCATGCTGCTGTGCCGTTAGGTGCTACTTTCGGAAACATAATATAAGCTTTTGAGGTTATAAATTTACAGACTCCCGATGATATTGATCACCTGATCTGTCATTTGCGGCGAAATATCAAGGTGGGTGACAAATCGCAACTGGTTGGCGGAGATGGCGATCGCGAGAATACCCGCTTCCTTCAGCTGAGCTGCGATGGTCCTGGCGCAATAAGGCTCGTCCACTTCGAAAAGGATAATATTGGTTTCCACTGGCAGAACGCGATTGACAAAGCTCTTTTTCGCCAGGGCCTCCCCTATAAGAGACGCGTGGGCGTGGTCTTCGGACAGCCGCTCCACATGGTGCTCCAGGGCATAGATGCCGGCGGCGGCCATAAAACCAGCCTGGCGCATCCCGCCCCCCAATACTTTTCGTATCCGCCGGGCTTGCCGGATAAAGGCTGCCGGCCCCATGAGAATGCTGCCGATGGGGCATCCCAACCCCTTGTTGAGGCATACGGATATACTGTCGAAAAGCCGGCCATAGTCAGCCGGGGCTTGTTTGCTGGCTACCAGGGCATTGAATAACCTGGCCCCGTCGAGATGTAGCTTGAGGTGGTTGTCCGCGCACACCTGCCTGATCTTCTTTACTTCTTCCAGGTCATAGCAGCTCCCGCCTCCCCGATTGGAAGTATTTTCCAGGCAGACCAGGGAAGTACGGGCCTTATGCACATCATCCGGATTGATCACCGCCGACACCTGCGCCGCCGCGATGCGTCCACGGTCGCCTTCCACAGCCCGCACTTGCGAGCCGGAATTGAAGGCTATACCGCCCCCCTCATATATATATACATGTGCATTTTTCTCGCATATCACCTCGTCGCCGGGTTGCGTGTGACATTTAATGGCTATCTGATTGGACATCGTGCCGGTGGGACAATAAAGGGCCGCCTCCATTCCAAAGAGCCGGGCTGCCTTCGCCTCCAGCTGGTTGATCGATGGATCCTCTCCAAAAACATCATCCCCCACGCTGGCCTGCATCATCGCCTGCAGCATGGCGGGTGTAGGACGCGTAACGGTGTCCGAACGAAGATCTATAGTCATAGTCTTGTGTAGTGCTTTGTAAAGGCTGCAAATTACACAAAAAAACGTCCAATGGTCGGACAGCCGTTATACCTAAACCTGACACATAAAAAAAAGCCGCCCACCAATGGTGGCCGGCCACGTCTTCCGGCGATGGGCCCAATGACCGATCTGCCTAGGACAATGCAGTTTCCTTTATGTGATTGCCTTTAACTTTAGCTGCCTTGATCAATTCCAGCACACGCTCACGTACATCCTCTTTCAGGCCCTGTGTCTCTTTTTCAAAGATTTCTTTTAGCTCGTCCAGCTCATCCGCGGTGACCCCTCTCAGATGCCGGAGCTTTCTCTTCAGGTTCTCAGCTGTATCCGCAATGCGTTGGCGGGTTTCTGCTCCTTCAGCGGGGGCAGTCAAAACACCGATGGCTACGCCGGCAACCAATCCGGCCAAAGCCCCTACAATTACTTTTTGCGCACTCATGACTATAAGATTTAAAATGAAAGAATGGTAATCAATATGGATTATAATTTTCAATAACCCTGCCAGAAAATTCCCAAAGGGAGCTATAGAAATGTTAAGACATCCATTTGTGTAATTTTCTCCCCAATACTACCTGCCGTAGTACCTTTTTACCATCCAATAATACGGCTCGAACAGATGGTGCTGGAACACCCTCCCCGGTATATCCGGAAATTTTTGGTAATAGATGGAGTCGGGCTGCAGCACGATCGGCACACCCGCCCGCTGATAGTTATACCCATTGGAATACACCGGCGCCTTCAACTGCGGCAATGTCTTCTTCGCCTGCCTGTACATTACATTCCCCAGCACGTTCCTGAAATTTCTCTGCGCCTTGCGGGTGGATCTCCTGAGCCTGTTATATTTTCCTTTTAGATACCAGCGGACGAGAAAAGGTTGTTTTTTCAACGCCAGGTCGACATGCATAAATGGGTTCGTCTTATTGAAATCGGCTACCGTCTGTATGGAAAAAGGGCTTTCCGGCACCCAATCGGCAGCGTTTACCACATTAAAACCCCACCCGTTGCGGGTGATGAAATCGAAATCATAAGCATAGTAAAGATTGCCCGGTTTGGGACCGGCGCTGCAGTATGTCTTAAATACAATGTCCGAAGGCAGCTGCTCTTTTTCCACCAGGTAATGAAGATAACTGCTGGTAAGAAAAGCAATGGCCCCGCCCTGGCTATGGCCGCTGATGATAAAATCATGGATGCCTTTTTCATAAGCTTTCCGGATCTGCTGCACCATACTGGGCGCCAGAAAACCCAGGCTCACCAGCCATCCGACATGGACCATGGCTTTTTCGTCAGCCGCCAGCTGATAGGCAAAGACATTGCTGTCGCTGAGCTGAAGCACCCCATTGGCAGGGACCAGGGCCGCGTAAAAATTTGCCAGCCAGCTGGCTGCATCGGCAATGGTGCCGCGGATACTGATGACAGCGACCTTACGGTCGCGACGATACCACATGGACCAGCGATTTTTAAATCCGGCCTCGGCGCTGCGATATTGCCGGATATAGCCTTCAGGCGGATTTACCCTGAACCCGCTGTCGCTGGCAGGAAGGGAAGAGAGAGAATCCTGGCCGGTAAAATCTATCCTGAGCATCGCCAGGTATTCGGAAGGGTCAAAGCCGGCCTGCAGGACGGATTGCCCCCTCACGGTGAGGCTTGCAGCCGGCAGCAACATCAGTATCGCTCCATACAAAATGTTTCGCATCATCGGATAAGACATGCTTAAAGTTAACGCTTTCCCCGCCGGAAAACTTAAGCCGTTTTTTCGTAACTTTGCGGCCTATGACACAAGAACAGATCAAAAGTATGAGAGACCGTGTGGTGGTTTTGAGGAGGTTTCTTTGACGTGGAGAGCCGCACATACAAGATAACCGAGGAAAGGCAGCTATCTCTGAGCCCAGGCTTCTGGGACGACAACAAGCGCGCGACAGAAATTCTTAAGAACATCAAGCTGAACGAATATTGGGTAAAGCTATACGATTCCGTACAGACGGCCGTAGAGGACTTTGCCGTATTATTCGACTTCTGGAAAGCGGGGGAAGCCACGGAGGAAGAGACCCGCGAAGCATATGAAAAAGCCCTCCGTCAGATAGAGGAAGCCGAGTTCAAGAGTACGCTTAACCAGCCCGAGGACGAGCTGCCGGCAGTGATGCAGATCAACTCAGGAGCCGGCGGCACCGAAAGCCAGGACTGGGCGGAGATGCTGTTGCGGATGTACCGCATGTACGGGGAAAAGCAGGGCTGGCACCTCACGGAGCTGGACCTGCAGGACGGGGAAGGCGCCGGCATCAAGAGCGCTACCATCCAGTTCGACGGTCCTTTCGCCTATGGGTTCCTGAAAGCGGAAAGCGGGGTTCACCGCCTGGTGAGGATCTCTCCTTTCGACAGCAATGCCCGGCGCCATACTTCCTTTGCCTCCATCTTCGTATACCCGCTGGTGGATGACAGCATCGAGATCGAGGTCAGCCCTGCGGACCTGGAATGGGAGTTCTATCGCAGTGGCGGTAAGGGTGGTCAGAACGTGAACAAGGTGGAGACGGCCGTACGGCTGAAACATATTCCCAGCGGCATCATCGTAGAGTGCCAGCAGGCGCGCACCCAGGGAGAGAACAGGGAAAAAGCCCTGAAAATGCTGAAAAGCCGGCTGTACGAAGAAGAGCTGCGTCGACGGGAAGAGCTGAAGAATGCCACCAACTCCACCAAGAAGAAGATCGAGTGGGGCTCCCAGATCCGCAGCTACGTATTCCACCCCTACAAGATGATAAAGGACCACCGGACGGATTATGAGGTGGGCAATGTGCAGCCTGTGATGGACGGGGAGCTGGACGGCTTTATCAAAGCTTACCTGATGAGCGAAAAGGAAAGCGCCTGATCCAACGTGACGCATTCATAAAATATACTTATACTACGCAAATGAATCTAGGTTATTTCAATTACCCTGCGCCTGTCAATGAACCCGTACTCGGCTATGGTCCGGGCAGCAAGGAAAAAGAAGTGCTGAAACAAACCTTACAGGAATTAAAAAAGACAACGCACGATGTCCCCATGTACATCGGCGGTCAGGAAGTAAGGACAGGAAAGAAGGTAACGATGCATCCCCCCCATGAGATCGCCCATACATTAGGTTTCTTCCATGCAGGAGATGAAAGCCATGTGCAGCAGGCCATCGACGCGGCACTGCAGGCCAAAGCCGCATGGGCCGCCGTCAGTTGGGAGAACAGGGCCGCTATCTTCTTAAAGGCAGCAGACCTCATCGCCACGAAATACCGGAGCTACATGAATGGCACCACGATGCTGGGCCAAAGCAAGAATGCCTACCAGGCGGAGATCGACAGCGCCTGCGAGATCATCGACTTCCTCCGTTGGAACGTCCATTTCCTCAGCGAGATTTACCGGCAGCAGCCCATCAGCAGCCCGGGCGTTCATAACAGGCTGGAGTATCGCCCTCTGGAAGGCTTTGTCCTGGCGATCACCCCCTTCAACTTCACCGCCATCGGGGGCAACCTGCCCACCTCCGCCGCTATGTGCGGTAACACCGTGGTCTGGAAGCCGGCGAATACGCAGGTTTTCTCCGCGCAGATGTTCATGCGCATCCTGAAGGAAGCTGGCCTGCCCGACGGCGTCATCAACCTTATTTATGTCGACGGACCGGCCCTGGGGAAGGTCTGCTTCAGCCATCCGGACTTCGCAGGCATCCATTTTACAGGTTCCACAGGCGTCTTCAACGCCATCTGGAAAACCATCGGTGAGAATATCAGCAGATACCGCTCGTATCCCCGTATCGTCGGCGAGACAGGGGGCAAGGACTTCGTGCTGGCGCATGAAAGCGCCGACCCGGATGTGCTGGCGACAGCCCTGCTCCGGGGCGCCTTCGAATTCCAGGGACAGAAATGCTCCGCCGCCTCCCGTGCCTATATCCCGGAAAATCTCGCAGCCGCCGTCAAAGCGAAGCTCATCGAAGGGATCAATAGCTTTAAGATGGGCACCGTGGAGAACTTTTCCAACTTCATCAACGCCGTCATCGACGAAAAAAGCTTCGATAAGATCCAGTCCTACATTGATAAAGCAAAGAACGACCCGAAAGCCGTGATCTGGGCCGGCGGCAAATGCGACAAGTCAAAAGGATACTTCATCGAGCCTACCGTCATCGAAGCCAAAGACCCGAAATTCGTAACGATGTGTGAAGAGATCTTCGGACCCGTGCTAACGGTGTATGTATACAAACCTTCCGAATTCGAACAGGTGCTGGACCTCGTGAACACTACCTCCCCCTATGCGCTGACAGGCTCCATCATCTCGAAGGACAGAAATGCCGTTGAGCTGGCGACAGACAGGCTGCGACAGGCCGCAGGTAACTTTTACATCAACGATAAGCCCACCGGCGCCGTGGTCGGACAACAACCTTTTGGAGGAGCCAGGGCTTCCGGTACGAATGACAAGGCAGGATCTATTCTCAATCTATATCGCTGGCTCAGTGCCCGGACCATCAAAGAGACATTTGTACCACCCACCGATTATAGATATCCGTTCCTTTCGCAGGAGTAAATACGCACTGCACCAGGGGACATCTACGCACCCTCAAAAGTGTAACTACGCATATATTTTATATTTTATTTATTGCCGGAAGTCAATTTCCGGCAATTTTTTTAGCCTGTTCGTCCTTTTTTTCTAGTGCAGACGGCATTACATATTACATGCTGACATATTTATATCACAATGATAATCATATCATATTAAAAGTCATTTCGCATATTTTTAGTATTACACAATAAAAAAATACTCTTTTCGTGGTATTGCTCATTACAAATCAGCACATTAGATTTGCGACAGTTTTAAACCAAACACCTAAATTCTCTATTATGAAAAAACTCGCGTTAGTACTAACCGTTTTCACTGCATCAATTTTTGGAGTAAATGCTCAAGTTCAATTTGGCGTTAAAGCCGGCGCTAACTTTGCCAACATCACTGGCGGCGGAGGAAAAACCCTCGTTAGCTTTAATGCAGGCGCCCTGGTAAAATTACCGCTGGCAGATGCGTTGAGCTTGCAACCTGAGGTTGTCTATTCCGGACAGGGGGCAAAGACCACCATCAGCGGTACGGATTACAAGCAAACCCTCAATTACCTCAACATTCCCGTACTGGTGAAGTATACGATCCCTGCGGGCGTATTCTTCGAGACGGGCCCCCAGATCGGCTTCCTGATGAGCGCGAAAGCTAAGGCAGGCGACCAGAGCGAAAGCAACAAGGATGCCTTCAAATCCACGGATTTCGCATGGGCATTTGGCGCGGGTTATGTGATCCCCGATGTTAACCTTGGTGTTGACGTGCGTTATAACCTCGGCGTTACCAAGATCGCCGACGGCAGTGACAGCAAGAACACCTGTTTCCAGGTAGGCTTATTCTACATGTTCGGTGAGAGCAGCAAAAAGTAGTTTTTTTTAGTGTTTTGAAGAATGTTTGTATAGTTTGTAAAGAGACCGGCGATGCCGGTCTCTTCTTTTTGCCTATTTTTATTAAAAATATCTTTGTTTGAAGACGATCCTGAACGAGCAGCAACTGGCTATCACCATACAGCGTTTGACCCACCAGGTGCTGGAAAACCACCTGAACCTTGAGAACACCGTGCTCATCGGCATTCAACCCCGCGGCATCTATTTTTCCGATCGTATCGTAGCGCAGCTAAAACAGCAGGTGCCCGGCGCAGCGATCCGTTATGGCAGGCTGGACATCACCTTCTACCGGGATGATGTGCGCAAGGGGCTTCACGAGCTGAACAAGACCGACATTCCCTTTTCCATCGAAGATAAAAATGTCATCCTCATCGACGATGTCCTCTACACAGGCAGAACGATCCGTGCCGCCCTGGACGCCCTGCTGGATTTCGGCAGGCCTGCCAAGGTGGAGCTTTGCATCCTGATCGACCGGCGCTTTAGCCGCCAATTGCCCATACAAGCGGATTATACGGGTAAATCCATCGACTCCATCATCACCCAGAAGGTAAAAGTTTTCTGGAAGGAAAAAGACGGAAAAGAGGAAGTGGCGCTGCTGGAGTAGCCTCAAGCTGCAAGTGGGCTGGAATAGCCTCAAGCTGCAAGCTTCAAGCTACAAGCGGGCTGGAATAGCCTCAAGCTGCAAGCTGCAAGCTACAAGCGGGCTGGAATAGCCTCAAGCTGCAAGCTGCTAGCTACAAGTGGGCTGGAATAGCCTCAAGCTGCAAGCTTCAAGCTACAAGCGGGCTGGAATAGCCTCAAGCTGCAAGCTGCA
>NZ_JAUOTO010000010.1 GCF_030546645.1 Flavitalea plasmicola | reverse complement strand
GCTGCAAGCTGCAAGCTACAAGCGGGCTGGAATAGCCTCAAGCTGCAAGCTGCTAGCTACAAGTGGGCTGGAATAGCTGCAAGCCACAAGCTACAAGTCGGCTTATTCAGGTCTTTTATGGCTTGCAGCTAGCAGCTTGTAGCTTGCAGCTCAAAAAATGTTGCCAGCGTAGCACAAAATACTTTAATTTCGCCCCCTAATGCAACTAAGTACGAAACATCTTCTTGGCATTAGAGATCTCCAACCGGGTGATATTCAACTTATTTTAGATACAGCCACCCAATTCAAAGAAGTCCTTCAACGGCCGATTAAAAAAGTCCCCACGCTCCGGGATGTGACCATCGTGAACCTCTTTTACGAGAATTCCACACGGACACGCATATCCTTCGAGCTGGCTGAGAAAAGATTGTCCGCCGACACGATCAATTTCACCGCCTCCGGCAGCTCGGCCGCCAAGGGCGAGACCTTGCTGGACACCGTGAACAACATCCTTTCGATGAAGGTCGACATGGTGGTGATGCGGCACAGCGCCAGCGGCGCCCCTCATTTCCTGGCCAAACATATTCCCGCGGCCATCGTAAACGCCGGCGACGGGATCAACGAGCATCCTACGCAGGCCCTGCTGGACGCTTTTTCCATTCGCGAGCAGCTGGGAGGACTGGAAGGCAGGAAGGTCGCCATCATCGGGGATATCATGCATTCCCGGGTGGCATTGAGCAATATTTATCTACTGAAGAAAATGGGCGCCGAAGTGATGCTGGCAGGTCCCCCTACCCTGATACCTGTGCATATCCAGGAAGCCTTCGACGTACGCGTGGAATACAACCTGAAAAAGGCGCTGGAATGGTGCGATGTGGCCAACGTGCTGCGGATCCAGCTCGAACGGCAAAATCAGCCGCTGTTCTCCTCGCTCAGGGAATACAGCCTGGCTTATGGGGTGAACAAACGCCTGCTGGACAGCCTGGGCAAAAAGATCGTCATCATGCATCCGGGGCCTATCAACCGGGGCGTGGAGCTGGACAGCGACGCAGCGGACAGCAAACAGTCCATTATCCTGCAGCAAGTGGAGAACGGTGTGGCCGTGCGCATGGCTGTGCTCTATCTGCTGGCAGGCGGGGGTGGAGAAAAGAACTAACTTCAACGCCATATTTATGCAACGTATCTGCCTTTTTCCGGGGACCTTCGATCCTATCACCATCGGGCACCTGGATATCATCAACCGCAGTCTGCCGCTCTTCGACAAGCTGTACATCGGCATCGGTCGCAACGCGAATAAGGCGCCGATGTTTTCCGAAGAGCAGCGGCTCACCTGGATCAAGGAGATCTTTAAAGACGACCCCAAGGTGGACGCCGTGGTCTACGAAGGCCTGACCATCCGGGCCTGCCAGGAAGTGGGCGCCCATTTCATTCTGAGAGGCATCCGGTACGTCAACGACTTCGAATATGAGAAAGCCATCGCCGATATGAACCGCAGCCTGGACAACCATATCGAAACGGTGTTCCTCACCTGCCTGCCGCAATTCACTTCGGTGGCCTCTACCCTCGTGAGGGATGTACTGAAGAATGGCGGCGATGCGCTGCAGTTCCTGCCGGACGTAGTTGCCAACTCCTTACGCAGCGAGAAATCCCTTAAAATATAAGATCCGCCCATGGCCATCTGGTTCGACCCTTCCATAACAGTGTCCCAGTTACAGCAGCTTGCGCCCAACACGATGGGGGGACACCTTGGAATGGAATTCACTGAAATAGGCGCTAATTTCCTGAAGGCAAGAATGCCCGTGGATGACCGTACCCGTCAGCCATACGGGCTATTGCATGGCGGCGCATCGGCCGCGCTGGCGGAGACGCTGGGCAGCGTTGCCTCCGCGCATGTCATTGACAGGTCCCGCTACTATTGCGTGGGCCTGGAGATCAATGCCAACCATCTCCGGCCTGTGAAAGAAGGCTACGTGTATGGGACGGCATCCCCCCTGCATCTGGGTAAGACCACGCATGTATGGGATATCCGGATCCATGATGAAAAAGAAAAACTGGTGTGTGTCAGCAGGCTGACGGTGGCAATCTTGAAGCTGCAAGCCGTCTGAAGCTGTTAGCTACAAGCTTCAAGCTACTAGCTGCAAGCCATAAAAGACTTAAATAAACCCACTTGTAGCTTGCAGCTAGCGGCTTGTAGCTATTTCCCGGCTGCCTTGACCACATCCACAATAGAAGGGAACGTCTCTTTCATTATATCATCAAGCCCGCTCGCCCCCACCCACTTCAATTCCGTGATCTGCTCCTCCGCCTGCGGCGTCAGCGATTGATCACCCCGGGTCGTCATACTGAACCAGTGGGTCTCCTTTAAAAAATGCTTCCCACTCTCATCATACGTATGCCAGGTGACGAGTAAGGGGCCGTCCAAATGGATGTCCCGCAGCCCCGTCTCCTCCGCCACTTCACGGACAGCACACTGCTCCAGCGTTTCGCCTTCATCCAGCTTGCCTTTGGGCAGGTCCCATTTCCCCCGGCGGAATATGAAGAGGATCTCGCCTTTCTCATTCCGCACCAACCCTCCGCCAGCCTGGATCAGGATGAATTTTTTCCAGAAGGCTTTCTTCAATGTCTCCAGGGGAGTGTGCACAAAGATGCCTGCATGTACTTTCGCCTGCCGCATTTCGTGGATGATGGAGTTGACGGCAGGAGGCGAGAACTCATCGATGAACACGGCGTCATCATGATGCGCATAGGCCCTGATCTCCGCAGTGGGCTGATCGCACAGGAACAATGGCTTGTCGTTAAAGTAGATCTTGATATACATTGGAAGGGGCGTTAATCTGATGTCTGAGAACTTCGTCGGAACTTCGTTCCTTCTCGTTCGTAACCTTCGCTACGCTCGATTACGGACAATGGATCTCCAATCCGATAAAGCTGTAATATACGAGCTAAATTTTATTTACTTTCGCAGCATGGCTGAACAAATCATCACCACTAACGAGCGGGCAGTAGCCGAGAAATTGCTGCAGGTACAGGCCATCCGCCTGAATGTGAAAGAACCTTTCACCTGGGCATCCGGCTGGAAAAGCCCCATCTATTGTGATAACAGGAAAGTATTGTCCTTCCCTTATGTCCGTGATTTCATCAAGTCGGAAATGTGCAATGTGCTGTTTGCCCGGTTTCCCGAGGCAGCGATGCTGGCAGGGGTAGCGACTGCAGGCATTGCCTGGGGCGCCATGGCGGCCGACCAGCTGAAGCTGCCCTATATCTATGTACGCAGCAAGCCGAAGGAACATGGCCTGGGCCAGCAGATCGAAGGATATTATGAGCCGGGACAACCCGTGGTAGTCATCGAGGACCTGATCTCCACCGGCAAAAGCAGCCTGCAGGTCGTGGATATCCTCCGCCAGGCAGGCCTGGAAGTCCTGGGCCTCGTAAGTATTTTCAATTATGGCTTCGAGGCCGGCCGCCTGGGCTTTGAAAAAGCCGGCGTGCCCTATATTTCCCTGTCCAATTATCCCGTCCTGATACGGCTGGCCCTGGAAAAAAAGATGGTGAGCCCCGAAGAAGAGGCCATTCTGTTAAAATGGAGCGAAGACCCGGCAAATTGGAAAGGAGTGAATTAATTTGTTATCTTTATAGGGGGACCCTTGCAACATTTTGTCACCCAAAAAAAGTTATCGTATGATCAAATGCACAGCATTCACGAACTCCATTAAAAAAGACATTATGGGCGTGAGTAAAAAAATCAATTTCCTTGCCTTCCTGCTGGTAGGCTTCGCCACTTTCTCCTTTGCCCAGCAGAAAGCCGTCAAAACCGTCGTCATCAAGACACCTACGGTCCAATGCGAATCCTGCAAAAAAAGGATCGAGAATTACATGAGCCACGAAGAAGGTATCCAGAAAGTGAATGTGGATTTTAAGAAAAAAACCACTACCGTGGTGTACCTGACAGATCGTACCAATCCGGAAAATATCAAGGCCCTCATCGCCAATGTGGGATACGATGCGGACGATGTCACGGCTGAGCCAGACGCATATAAAAGACTGCCCACCTGCTGCAAGAAACCCGAAGACGGCGGCGGTGGCGAAAAAAAGAATTAAATAAAAAAAAGAGAGCCCTGGCAGAATGACCAGGGCTTTCTTATGCCGTCTCCTCAAAGTTTGAGATCCAAAGGGAAATCGATCTTAAAAGCGATGTTCCTCCCCATATTATGAATGCCATGCGCAGGGTTCGTATCCGTGGAAGAATAAAGGAAATATTTCAACCGGCTCATGTGATCGAAATAAGCAACGTCGAACAGGTTGTTCCCCATAATGTACAGGTTACAAAGGGTCTTACCCTTGCCATTGGTGATCCCTGCACCGATGCCGGCATTGAATAATGCGTAACCGGGTGTGGCCGACTCCGTATTATCCGCGAGATAGGCCCTGTTCTGGCTTGCATACCAGGCTACCTGCACTTTCACGAATCCATTGACGATGTGGCTGGACCTGGATTCCCAATCCAGGCGAAGTTCCGATAAGCCATGGACAGGCGGGATGAAAGGCAGGTACTTATTGTCATTCGTTTTCAGTTTGGGGTCAATGCCTTTGTTCAGTGCATAGACGGCAGACACGGTATTTTCAAAATGCAGCGTCCTGACGGGATGGATGTCCAGGCTGAATTCCCCGCCATACAACTGTGCCTTGCCCTGCTGGAACTTATAAGTCGGAACAGGCGGATTGCCGCTGAGGGAGTCGCCGCCGGCGCTGCCGGGCAATCGTTGATTGTAGATATAATTCGAAATATTGTTGTTGAACACGCTCAGTCCGGTCCTGACATAAGGAGAAGTATATTCCAGCCCGATGTCTTCCTGGAGGCTGAATTCCGGCTTAAAATCCCCGCTCCCGATCTGGTAAATGCCAGTTCCCGGGTGTACGCCATTGGCGCCGATCTCTGCGATGTTGGGCGCGCGAAACCCACGGGAAAGGTTTGCCTTAAGGGAAAATCGCTCCGTAAAATTATAAGTAGCGCCGATGCTGCCGGTGAAGCCGGTGAAGGTATGGCTGTAATTGGCAAAATGAAAATCAGCCCCGGCGGTATCTGCACCGTACACGGCCATGTCAAAGCCTGTTTCCGGGTTCGGCATGGAATAAAGTGCATAGTTCCTGAAAGAACGGCTGTCAAACCGGGCTCCCCCGGCAATATCCAGATTGCCGAAGGTCTTCTTCAGCAAGGAAAATGGGCCGATGTCGGATTGGTGATAAGAAGGGATGACAAACTCCGTGCCTTTGTCCACCTTATTATCCTGGTACATGCCATCCACGCCCAATGTGAGGTTCCAGCCGTCAAATTCCGGCAAATAATATTTTATATCATACGTGTAGGAGTTGAGCTGCAAATATAAACCCGCAATGCGCTGATAAGGTTCTTCCGGGTGACTGAACTCCCGGCGTACGCTGCGTTGAAAACCCAGGTTAACGGCCAGGCGGCTGCTGCCCAGGATGAAATCATTCGTCAGGTAGGCCCGGTAATGCTGCACATGCTGATGCAGGGGTGTCATGGCATAGGACTTCAGGTCCGCATCGGATGCGATCCTTACGTCGCCTGCCTCCGTGATGGTCTGGGTGAATTTCCCGGTAGCCGAATCCCTGGCTCCGTCCGGAATTTCCTGCAGGTCGTCGAACAAGGACAGGTTCAGATGCGTATACCCCCACCCGCGATGCAGGCCCAGGGCCAGGCTGGCATCCGTCTCGTTATACGCCGTATTGAACACCCGGCCGTCGATCTTATTCTGGTAATTCGTAGCTTGCTTATGGGATGCTCTCGCCATCCATTCAAAGCCATTCTTCGTGGCGGCAACCATTCCGGATCCCCCGAAGAGACCGTTATTGGTCTGGTATTCCGCCTGTATATCGCCGATGATCCTGCCTTCGGGCGCGGGCCGGGTGGGTATCAGGTTCACGACTCCTGCCAGCGCGTCCGAGCCATAGGTCAGGCTGGACGGTCCTTTGATCACCTCTATCCTGTCCACGCTATATTGATCTACTTCGATACCGTGCTCATCTCCCCATTGCTGGCCTTCCTGTCGCACACCATCGTACAGGGAGAGGATCCGGTTGTATCCCAATCCGCGGATATAGGGCTTGGACACATTGGGACCTGTAGTAAGGGCGCTGACACCGGGTACCCTGGCGATGGCGTCAATAATATTGGTGCTGAGGTTCGTGGTGATATAATCGTGGTCGACGGCGATAATGGGTACCGGGCTTCTTTTGATCTGCGTAGCTTTAGACTGTCCGGTGACTACGACCGGGCTTTCTTCCACAAACTGATCTGTGAGCACAAAATCCTGGCTCACGGGACCACTGATGAACAATGACCTCGTGATGGCCTTATATCCGATGGAGTGCACTTCCACCAGGAAGCTGCCGGATGGAAGGTTATTGAACTTGTAATAGCCGGCGCTATCCGTCGTAACGCCCAACTTCAGATCCGGGATGTAGACGGTAACTCCGGGAAGAGCGGTTCCTTTGTCCTTCTCCGTGATCCGTCCGGACAGGGATCCTCCCTCCGGGATAATGATCTTTTTTGATGTTGCACTATAACCTCCCGTCTGTGCGAAAATAAATGGATGACTTCCCAGGAAAAAAGTAAAAAAAAGCGCACAGGGGATCGTAATGAATTTTATTGGATCCATAATAAGTATTCCTTTTGCTAAATTGAAAAAATAAATACGGGCGATGTAGAGAACTCAAACGGCAGCGGGAGGGCCCCGAAGCCCGAAAATGAAATGACAAAAGGAATGGAACTGATGATCCGCCGCCACCTGGTATTCCTGAAATTGCCGGGGGACCGTCAGTTGAATGGAGAAGGGATGCCATAGGCAGGGAAGCTCAACGACCAGGCTTTCAACGTTGCAATGAAAACTTGCCTTATTTACCTGGTCCGGCCCATCATTACCCATCGACAGAACAGACAGGTGGACGTCCTTATGTTTTGCCACCAGGGAATGGACCAGGATCCTGGGCATAATGCTCAGCGTAAACAACGCCAACAATGCCCCAGCTGACAGACGACGTATGATAGGAAGTCTAAACAAGTGCTTTTTTGTAACTACGTTGCAAATTATGGCTTATTTCTGTTACTTGTACGATAACGAACATCCTTTGTTCGAATTCGCCCAGGGTTTAATCCAAATAAAGATTCAACTAGCTGACGATCAATCATTTGAATTTACGGAACAAAAATGGCATCTTTAGAGGCTCAACCATAGCCCATGTTCCTGACCTATCTAAAGATCGCGTACCGAAACCTGAAGAAAAACCGCCTGCTGACCTTCATCAATCTGTTTGGTCTTGGCTTCGCCATGTCGCTGGGCTTGATGGAAATGGTGATCCTGCAAAACGAATTGTCCTACGACCGCTTCCACCCTCATCCGGACCGGACCTTTCGCATCCTCACGGATTATACGCAGAAAAAAGGCAATCACTATAGACTGGCCACTACTCCCCTGCCCTTATCCGGTGCGCTGTTGGCCGGCAAGGGAACCGTCGAGGCCTCCGTCAGCATCCACCCTACTTTTAAAGGCACGGTGAAAATGGAGCATAATGAAGAGCTGTATCTCAATGGCGCTTATACGCAACCTTCCTTTTTCAAGGTTTTCGGGTTTACCCTTGCCGAAGGCGATCCGGGGTCGGCGTTGCAGCAGCCGAATACGATGGTACTGTCCAGCACGGCAGCGACGAGGTTCTTCGGGAATGGATCAGCTGTGGGAAAATCCCTGAATGTCCAGGGACACGGTCTGTACGTCGTCACCGGCGTGCTGGCGAAGACAGGCAAGTCGCATCTCGACTTCGATGCCTATGCATCCAGCGCCAGTGAACCGGCCGGCCCTGCTAATTGGGGAGATCTCCAGGCAGGCTATACCTATGTGCTGGCGAAAGAACATTGGAATGCCGGCGAGCTGAACAATGAATTGCAGACGATGGTACAGCAATTCAACCAGCTGGACAAGAACGGACACGCCCGTTTCGATCTCCAGCCCCTTGGAAAAATTACGCCCGCCAGCGAAGAGCTGTATCTCGACATCGGCGGCGGCAGCGGCTGGTCCAAACTATGGGTAGGCATCGATATCGTCCTGATCATTCTCATCGCCGCCTGCTTCAACTATACCAATCTCACCATTGCCCGCGCTCTCACCCGGGCCAAGGAGGTCGGCGTAAGAAAGATCGTCGGCGCCAGGCGGTACCAGGTCTTCCTGCAATACCTCATCGAATCCATCGTGCAGGCATTTTTGGCGCTGGCCTTCGCCTGGCTGCTGCTGTCGGTCATTATCAGGTATGCGCCATTCAACGATGGCTACGAGATGGTCCCTTCCTCCTGGAAATATAATACGACGTATGTTTTATGTACGGTCGGCTACGCCTTGTTCACGGGACTGCTGGCCGGTGTGGCGCCGGCCTGGATCCTGTCGGCATTCCGGCCGCTGAGGGTGCTGAAGAATTTATCCACGGCGAAAATATTCGGCAGAGTGGGATTGCAGAAAAGCCTGATCGTCTTTCAATACAGTCTTTCGTTGGTGATCATCATCTTCCTGGCCACTTTTTTCCGACAGTTCTCCATGCTGTCGACGGCTGATCCCGGCTTTAAAAGGGACAATGTGCTGGTGATCCCGCTGGAGGGGATGAATGCAGAGCTTGTCTCTTCCCGTCTGGCAATGGTCAGCGGCGTTCGATCGGTGTCAGCCTTTTCCGTATCGTTCAATAGCCATTTTTCCGGCACACGCTCATCCGCCTGGCTGGACCACCGGCCCAAGGACGCGATATCCCTCAACTGCTTTTATGCCGATGACGCTTTTATTCCCACCATGGGCATCCAGCTGCTGGCCGGCAGGAATTTCGGGGCTCAGCGGGATTCATTGGGAGAAAGGGAGATCATCCTCAATGCCCGCGCGGCGCAAAGCCTGGGCTTTGCGCATTACGAAGAGGCGCTGGGCAAAAAAGTACGACTGGACGATTCGATCGCGCTGGAGGTCGTCGGCATCGTGCATGACTTTAAATATGAGAATGCCGGCAAGCCCGTGAACCCGATGGCATTCAGGAACAAGCAGGGGGCGTATAAATATCTGTTTGTCGGCGTCGACGGCAAGGACCGGCCTGCGCTTGTCCGGCGCGTGACAGCCGTGTGGGGATCGGTTGCCCCCAAGGTCGCTTTCAACCCCTTTTGGCTGGATGAAGCGTTGGCGCAGAACAATTCGCAGCGTGCTACCATTTCCCTGCTGGGCTACATGGCTTTTATTGCCCTGAGCATTGCCACGCTGGGCTTGCTGGGCCTGGTGATCTATACCGTGGAGACCCGGCGGAAGGAAACAGGCATCCGCAAGGTCATCGGCGCCAGCAGCAGCCAGATCGTGCGGTTGCTGTCCAAAAGATTTATACGATTGCTGATGATCTCGGGTGCGATAGCCGTACCCATCGGCTATACGCTCAGCTTCCTTTTCCTGCAGAACTTCGTGCTGCGCGTGGGCAATGGCTTGCTGAACGCAATAGCCTGCTTCCTGTTCTTATTATCGGTGGGCCTGGTGACCATCTTCTCGCAGACCTACCGCGCCTCTTTGGAAAATCCTGTCCACAGTTTGAGAACGGAGTGATCTTTCCGTCCTGGCAGTTTAAGAAAGGAGCGACCTTTCTTTCCTGGCATTCCTTCGCCTGAACCAAAGGATCAGTCCCATCGTCACCAGCACGACCTGCATAAAGGCCCAGAACATCGTGCTGACGTCCCGCGCCGTCTTGCCGCCCGCATCCATAAAATGATGTTTGTGGAAGATGGAAAAGCTGTAGCCTTCCACCACGGACCTGTCGTCTACCCTGGAGGCCAGCTTGCCCGTGCTGGTCTCGATATACAGCCTTTCGTTGTGGCCGCCCGCATAGCTCACCTTCCAGACCGGCAATCGTTTGTCCGTGAAATTATATTCATCACCGAAGGAAGTGACTGCCGTCACCGACCGGATGTCAGCCGGAGGGTGCTGACTGAATGTACCGGCAAGGTACGCAGCATAACGGGCATCACCCTCCGCCAACACCGAATAATCGGCCGCGCGTATATACGAAACGGGAGGCGGGGCTGTTTTGGCGTCTTTCATCAGGTCCTTATGCGCAGCAGCTTTTTCCGGCAATAGGGTCACCCGCCAATAATTATCTCCATTCATCTGCACGAGGCTCATATTGGTGATGGGCCGGGCGCATACCGACTGCAGACGGACGCAGTCGCCGTTGGCCATGCCGGCCGCAAAATGCGGAGCGGCAAAATACCTGTCGCGGGTGTCGTCAGTGAATTTCGAAAAAGCGTGGAAGCTGCCGCTGAAGGTCCATAACAGGGTAAACAGCGATGCGACGATGGCGGTGTAGCGATGATTGCGCCGGGCCTTTACCAGGCCATTGCCATTGGAACGGGCGCCATGAGTGGTAAAGAAGATATAAATGCCCAGTACGGTGGTAAGCAGGGCCGCAAGGGCCACCAGCGTTTCCACGGCCAGCCGGCCCTTCCCGAGGAAGTCGAGCCAGCCCCAGGTGTGGCAGAGACGGAAGATCTCATCGAAGATGGCGCGGCGGTTGTCCATGGCGAATGAAAAACGGTCCTGGGTGGTCTCGACGTAAATGCGGATGCCATCGGGGCGATCGAACGACACGCGGTAGACAGGCAGCAGCCGGTTGATACCCTTGTATTCGTTGTCGAATGCCTTCACCAGGGAGACGTTGGCGACTTTCGCTCCCTTGACGGGGTTGAGCACGGACTCGGTGGCGGCGCCACAACAATCGTGGGTGGAGGAAGCTTCGTCGTGGAGGGATACGGCGGCAGTGAGAAGCGAGGCGGCATCGTTAGGGAGGGATGCAGTATGGACGTGGGGAGCGGAAGGTCCGGTGCGGGAGGATGAGCTGTCATTATCGGGGGAGGTGGCATGGGGGGACGCGATCTGGGGAGGGGGCTGGACGTCAGCCGCCCCCTCCAAAAACTGGCGCGCCAGGTACTGCGCATAGAGCCAATCCCCGGCCGTGAGGATATTCCCATTGGTGCAGCTGATATAGACGGGTATGCCGGCAATATTATTCCCGTCCCCGGCGGCCAGCGGCTGCACCTGGTAGAACCAGTTCGTGTCGATGTGCACCAGTCGAAAATTGGAGAAGCTGTCCAGGTGATGTTTGCGGAGCGCTTCGGCCAGGGGGAAACGGACCCGCTGCGTGTCGATGGGTATGGACGGGATGCCTTGCGTAGCGATGGCCGGCCGGATATTGGTCATGAGTGGATGCATAAAGCCGCTGATCGCCCATAGCAGAACGGGAATGGCGATGATGATGGACAGGCGGCGATGCAGCTGGTAGATCTTTTTGCGCATAGTGGTAATATTTTGCATAGTGGTAATACTTTGCGTAGTCGCACTAAATCGAATAGTCGTTGTAGAATGGTGTTATAATTTACCGAAATGCCAGGCCAATCCTACTGTCACCTCGACGGGGTCGCCCAGGTTGTAGCTGTAGCCATAGGATGATTTGCTGGCCAGTGAAGCATAATATTCGTTGAAAGCGTTCAGGGCATTGACCCATACCTCCCATCGTGCATGCTGATAGCCTGTACGGAAGTTGACGATGTCGAATCCCTTGTATTGACGGGTATTGGCATTGTCCATCCAGTATTTGCCCAGGTGCTGTCCTTCGACGGATAACCGGAATCCTTTCAGGAAGGCGGGTCGCCAGGTGAGCTCGGCATTGGCGATGAAGCGCGGCGCCGCCGACATCTGGTTGCCGCTGTAATCCTTGTTATTTTCATATTGCACGACGAACACGTGGCTGGCGTTGCTGGCGCTGACCCGCAAGGCCCACTGGGCGGAAGGACGGAAATTAAGGCCATACTCGATGCCTTCATGGCGTGTCTTGCCTGCATTTTGATTGAGGAATGTGCCGTCGGACTGTTTGACGGAAATGATCTGGTTGCTGCCGTTGAGCCTGTAGATGCTCCAATCCGCATACAGCCGGTGATCCAGCAGGGAGAGCCAGCCACCTGCCTCATAGTTATAAAATGTCTGGGGACGGAGATAAGGCACTTTCACGCCATTGTACAGCTCCGTCACCTGGGGAGGCACATATCCCTGGCTGTAATTGACGTAGAACCCCAGCTGCTTATAATTATACGTGAGTCCCAGCTTGGGCGTAGCCCGGCGAAAATCATTGCGGGTGTCGGCCGAGCCGGTAGACGCGGACGGAGGCAGGTGATTGCGGAAATTATAATGATAGAGATCATAACGAAGGGCCGCTATGGCCCGGAGACCTTTCACGGGCGCCATCTCATAATGGACATAGGAGGCGAAGTTATCGATGCCCGTGGCATAATGGCTCAGCAGGGAATCTGTCGGAGTATAATCCAGGTAATTCCCTTTACCGTCCCGCCGTATGCGGATGTAGTGGGCGACATAGGTGCTGGGGCTGATGTCCGCGCTGATCCCGGCAATGAGTTTGCTGCCCAGCCAGGAGAATTGCTGCTGGTGCTGCACGAGCGCCAGGTAGCTGTGGAAAGCGCTGTTGTTCACCTGTCCGTCGGCCAGGGATGGGTCGCTGGCATTGTTCTTTATATAATAGGAAGGGTTCTGCCCGATGCTATTATCACGATAAGCGATGATGACCCGCGTTGCGCCATGACTGTTCCATTGGTAGTCCAGCTGGCTCCTGGCCCGCAGCGACCGGACTTTCCTGTAGGTGAAGGAATACGGCGTATGGTAGTTCTTCTGTGCGAAGTGGGCGCTGTCCAGGGAACCGTACATATCGCTGTAGTAATCGACATACGTGAGGCTATTGCTCCAGGTGAGCCGATCGCTGGCTTTATAATCGGCCCGCACCGTGAGGGCCGTCTTGTGGAAGTCGCTGTATTGAATGGGGCCGTTCGTCCTGCTGGCATAGTAGCCGCTGGCCACCACGCCCCATTTGCCCAGGTGGACGCCCGCCTGTCCGTCGGCCCTTTTATAACCGTTGTTATTGCCTTGTACGCTGGCATAGGCGTTGGCAGATGCCGGTGGTGCCTGCGTGATGACATTCACCGCCCCGCCGATGGCTTCCGCGCCATAGAGCGAAGAAGCGGGCCCCCGGATGATCTCCATCTGCCGGGTGGCGGTCATATTCATTTCTAACAAAGCATTGTGGTTGTAGACGCCCGTGGTGCGGATGGGCAAGCCGTCCTCCAGGTAGAGGAACAGGCTCTGGGTGCTCATGGGCTGCCGGATGCTCATCTCGTGTTGTTCGTTGCCCAGGTCCACCATGAATACGCCGGTGACCTTGTTGAGCAATTGGTCTAATTGATTGGCTTTCGTGTCTTTGATCGTTTGTGCATTGACGATACTGATAGCGATGGGCGCTTCCGTCCTTTTCTGTACGGTGCGGCTGCCCGAGACGATCAGCTGTTGTAAGAGATTGACGGGTGCGGCCACTGTGTCCGGCTGATTCTCCCGCGTGGCCTGCTGTGAAAATGAGGCATAGGCATGCAGGGACAGCCAGACCGTCAGGCCTGCTGTGAAATAACGATTCATTACCTCGTTGATTGAAGTTTGGAAAAGGCTGTTCGATAAAGAAGGGTCAAAAAAGGCGGGCTACGCCTGGGGAGGCTGGAATGTTGAGAACAGATGTCCTTGTGTAGTTGCAGCGATATAACGGGTGCAGTGCATGCTGCTGATCTCTTTCAGCTGAGGCGTGGGAACGATGTCCCGCTGGAGGAACACCTGCAGGGGCGTCTCCTCTCTCTGTCCGCTCTTGCCGGGCGCTTGCTGCTGCGATTCGTCATTGGCCATCTTCTTATTGAGATAGCATTTACCCTGGCAGCAGCAGGAAGGTTTTGCACGGTTGACGCAGAGATTTTTGGCGATGAATTCCTTATTGACCTGGTATTCGAGGATCACACACCATTTGCTGAAGGTCTGAAGCCCGATCAGCAGGATCAGTAATATCGTGACGGGATATTTTATCACCGGGCACAAAGTTATACGTATTTCTAATTGCCCGGCGGATTGGTCTTATCTTTTTCTTTCTTATCCTTCAGCCTTCCCGCCTGGCGCAGGGATTGATGCAACATCCACTCGATCTGCCCATTGACGCTGCGAAATTCATCCGCGGCCCATTTCTCGATGGCCTTCATGGTGTCGGCATCTATTCGTAAAGCAAAAGATTTTTTTTCCCCCATTCCTTACTGATTTAGCGTCCCTGTATTCACCACCGGCTGCGTCTCGCGATCGCCGCACAATACCACCATCAGGTTGCTCACCATGGCAGCTTTCTTGTCCTCGTCCAGGTCGATAATATTTTTTGTCGACAGCAAATGTAAGGCACTTTCCACCATACCGACCGCACCTTCCACGATCTTGCTCCGGGCGGCTACCACGGCGGATGCCTGCTGCCTTCTCAGCATGGAATGCGCGATCTCAGGCGCATAGGCCAGGTGAGAGATCCGGGCCTCCAGTATTTCAATGCCGGAGATCACCAACCTTTCGGCTATCTCCTTTTCCAATGAACGATTGACCTCGTCGAAATCCGTGCTGAGGGTGACGGCAGCGCGCTCATCCTCGAAATGATCATATGGATAGGAGGCGGCCAGCTTGCGTACGGCAGAGTCCGTCTGCGTCATGATGAACTTTTCATAATTGTCCACTTCAAAAAAAGATTTGAAAGTGTCCCGGACCTTCCATACCAGGATCACGCTGATCATGATGGGATTGCCCATCTTGTCGTTGACCTTTACCTTGTCGCTTTCGAAGTTGCGGGCGCGCAGCGACACGGTCATGCGCTTATACAGCGGGTTGATCCAGAAAAGCCCGCTCTCCTTAATGCTGCCGGCGTAATCACCGAACAACAGGAGCAGCAGCCCGGTGTTGGGATTGACGATGGCAAGCCCTTTTGTCACGAAGATGAACACCCCAAAAGTAATGGACGCCATTACAAACTGCTGGCTGAAGAAGAAGAGAACGGCGACAGTGAGCACCAATACTGCAAGGGCAATGAAGAGGTAGCCATTGGCGGGTTTGATTATTTTCTCGGTTTGCATATATACTATTTTGATATCATTTTGATATCAAAAATAAACCAGAAGATCCTATGCTCCAAGTTTTTCTTTTAGAAAAAGGAGGGCGGGATGGCTTAGCGCCTCTTGTTCAGTCTTTTAATAGTTGTTTAGCCCATCAAACAGGATAACCCAGTCCTGATCTCCTTTCATCCGCAGCTTTTTATCCCGGATGATGGTGCGGATGGCGTCGGCCTCACCGGGGAGCGCCTCTATAAGTGCATTCTTATTGTGTTTGATCTCTGTCGTAGTATTGGCGGCGGCGTCAAAAACATACCAGAATTCCGCATCCGTCATTTCCTGTACAGGTACATGGTTGATGTCGCTTTTTTCCACGATCCTTTTTGCATGCATGCGCAACAGGGTAAACTTTCCGGATGCCAGCACCTCATAAAAAGTAGATGCCGTATACTTGCCTACTGCAGGAAATCCCCGCCGAAAGACCTTGATGCCGGAAGCATCCCTAAGGCCAAATTCTGCAATGGGAATAACATTGCCGTCCAACACCACTATATTGGAGTCCCGCTTCATATATATCTCATTGGTATATGCATTGAATCGTAAAGATAAATTCCTGGCTTCCCTCTTATCCGTAAGTTTTATATATCCGTCTTCCCAATCATTGTTGTAAAAAACGCTGCCGGAAGAACCGCTGTCGGGCTCCAGGGAGCCGCCGGTGGATATTGGCCGTATCTTCCATTCTTTGTCCATGTCCTCCAGGCGCACAGGCATGACAGCGCCATTAACTGGCCCCAGCATCCTTGCATTGGAATTAGGAGCCTGCGCATAGGTGAAGAGAATAAAAAGGAATAATGAAATGGATAATAGTGCTGCGTGCTTCATAAGTGTTGGTTGTGTAGTAGTGAGCGTATGCTAGAAATATACGAATTATCGGACGTTCAGCCTAAAAATGCCATTCATGCCCGCAGTCAACCTTTCCTCCTGCAGGATGTTATTCCGTATACCATGCAAAAGAAATTTACACTCAGCGTCCTGGACCAGACCCCCATCCGGAGTGGCAGCGGCGCGCCTGCCGCCCTGCAGGAGACGATCCAGCTGGCCCGGCTGGCCGACAAACTGGGATATCACCGCTATTGGCTTTCCGAGCATCATAACACCGTCACCCTGGCAGGCGCCTCCCCCGAGATCCTCATTGCCCGCCTGGCGGCGGAGACAAAACATATCCGGCTGGGATCCGGCGGCATCATGCTACCCAACCACAGCACCCTGAAAGTGGCGGAGAATTTCCGGCTGCTGGAAGCCTTGTATCCCGGTCGCATAGACCTGGGGCTGGGCCGTGCGCCGGGTGGCGACCGTATCACCGCGCAATTGCTGAACCCTTCCAATACGTTCGATCCGCAGGATTACATCCGGCAGATCAAGGACTTAGACGCCTTCCTTTCCGAGTCCAGCACCCCAGGCACCATGGGTGGGAAAGTGCGGGCCATCCCGCATATCGATACCCGGCCCGAGCTCTGGATGCTCACCTCCAGCGGCGAAAGCGCCTACCTGGCGGCTCATTTCGGCATGGCCCTCTCCTATGCCCAGTTCATCAACCCCATCGGTGGCGCCGCCGCCATCCGGGCTTATAAGGAGAAGTTCCGTCCTTCCGAACAGCTGTCATCCCCCCGGGCCAACCTGGGGATCTTTGCTTTCTGCTCCGATGACCCACAGAAATTAGAGGAAGTACAGGCAGTGATGGACTACCGGTTGTACAATTTCGAGCGGGGCCGGTTTGACGAGATCCCTACCTACGAGCTGGCCAAAAGCCATCACTATACACCGGAGGAATGGCAACGGGTGTTATTCAACCGGCAGCGCATGGCCGTAGGCACGCCCGAATTGATCAAAAGGCGCCTCCAGCTGCTGGCGGAAGAATTTGAAGTGGATGAAATCGTGATCAGCACCTTCACCGGGCATGCGGCGGACAGGTTCCGATCCTATGAGCTGCTGGCAGCCGCCTTTGGGTTGAAATCCCGGGTGCAGGAGCCAGTTCACCAGCGCAACAGCCTGTAGATCTTCTCAAACAGCGGAGCTGCGGATTCTCAAATAGTGGACCTGCCGATTCTCAAACAGCGGAGCTGTGGATTCTCAAATAGCGGAGCTGGGGATTCTCAAACAGCGGAGCTGTGGATGCTCAAAAAGCCGAGCTGGGGATTCTCAAATAGTGGAGCTGCGGACTTCCAGCTTTGCCGGCAGGATCACGCTGTCCTCCGGCGGAAGGATATATTTTTTCTCCAGGCGCCTGAATAAGATGGTCGCCGCCTCTTTGCCCATGTCATAAGCAGGCTGGGAGATGGTCGTCAATGCGGGATTCAATAACGAGGCTGTCACCAGGTTAGAAAATCCGATAACCTTTACATCCCTGGGAATATCCAACCCCAGCTCGCGACATACGTGGTATACCTGAACGGCCAGCTTTTCCACGGAGGCAAAGATCCCGTCCGGCCTGTCGGGCGAGGACAGGAGTGCCCTTATCTTCTTATAGTTCTCTTCATCGCTGTCTTCACAGTGTACGACCATGCCATCATCGAAAGGCTGATCATAACGCCGCAGCCCATCCGTATAGCCTTTCATCCGTTTGTGAGAGATAGAAAGCTCCATGGAGATCGCAAGATGGGCGATGCGACGGCAGCCTGCCCTGATCAGGTGCTCCGTGGCTACAAAGCCACTCTCATAATCATTCGTAACGACCCTGGGCGCCCCGATGCTGTCGCAGACACGATCGAAGAACACCAGGGGAATATTCCGCTGCTGCAGCTCCACCAGGTGACGGATGTCCGTCGTATGCCCGGAAAGGGAAAGGATGACGCCATCTACCCGGCCGCTCTGCAGGCTGGTGGCCACGGACATTTCTTCGCCGGCATCTTCATTGGTAAGATAGATGAGGACATGATAGCCCTTCTCCCTTGCGATGGTCTCGATGCCTTTGATGGCAAGCGCGAAGAAATTGTTGGCTACTTCCGGGATGACTACCGCGATGGTGCGGCTGCGATGTTTGCGGAGGCTGCTGGCGTAGGGATTGGGTTGGAAATTCATCTTTTTGGCCAGCTCGAAAACCCTTTGTTTGGTCGGCGTACTGATCTCCCAGCTGTCCCGCAAAGCACGGGAAACGGTGGAGACCGAGACATTCAACTCCTTTGCTAATTGCTTGAGATTGACCGTATTCATGGCAGGCAAAATGTTAACAGGAAATTACGGAAACTTTATGCTCCCCTCCGATCTTTTTACGAAAACGTTGTAGTCGGGCCCATGCAACCGTTTCCGTAAATAAATCAGTATTGCAGTAGCTGATATGATTACAATTTTGCCCAATTTGACACCAGTTTTAGTAAACGCGGGTACATTGAGCTTGCCATTATGCCTATCCGAAGTGGCTTGCGCCAACAGCCCGAAATTTAAACCTAACAACATGAGACCTCAACTGCTTAAGGTTTCCAGGGAACCCGGACACTCTTTCAGCGTAAGGCGGGATCTTGTTCCCTATGTCAACAATCGCTGGCATTTTCATTCAGAGGTGGAATTGATACATTTCAAGAGAGGGCAAGGCACACAGTTCGTAGGTGACAGCATGAAGCGATTCAAGACCGGGGACGTCGTCCTGGTGGGTTCCAACCTGCCGCATTACTGGCGATTTGACGACGCCTATTTCGAAGAGTATACGGATGTGACCGCCGACGTGCGCGTCGCACACTTCTCCGAGAATTTCTGCGGGGAATCTTTCCTGCACCTCCCGGAGACCGTCCACCTGAGAAACATGCTGGACAAGGCCAAAAGGGGATTGCAGGTGGAAGGGGAAGCCCGGAGAAAAGTTGCAGACCTGCTGGAGAGGATCCTGGAGGCGGACGGGATGCACCGGCTGCTGATGCTGATGGAAGCCCTGCATATTATTGCCGCGTCGGAGGAGACCCGGTCGCTTTCTTCCATTGGGTTCCGGCATAATTTCCAGGAGGCCGAGTACGAGCGGATCAACACGATCTACGAATACAGCCTGAAGCATTTCAAGCGTCCCATCCAATTGGATGAGATCGCCGGGGTGGCCAATATCAGCCCGAATTCCTTCTGCCGCTTTTTCAAATCCAGGACCCGGAAGACCTATTCCCGCTTCCTCATCGAGATCAGGGTGGGCCATGCCTGCAAGCTGCTGATCGAAAACAATCTTAGCATCAAGCAGCTGTGCTATGAGAGCGGATTTAACAACTTTACCAGCTTCTATAAATATTTCAAACTGATCACCGGCAAGAGCCCCCTGGGCTATCAGCGCGAATTTACCACCGCTTGCACGGTGAAGGAAACCATCCTGAGAAGAAGGGGGAAATACAGGGCCTGAAGGGTTATGAACGCCGGCGCCCCTTAATTTTATATTGAAAATTGCACAATGAACAAAACATCGGCCGCAGTATCGGGCTTATTCCTGGTCACCTTATCGAATGTATGCCTGACTTCCGTATCAATGGCGCAGACGCCTGTCCTGGAAAAGATCTGGGAGACGGATACCGTCGTCGCCATCCCCGAGTCCGTATTACCCGATGCCACAGGTAAGACCCTGTATGTCTCCCTGATCGATGGAGGCGGATGGGATGCGGATGGTAAGGGAGGCGTGGGCAAGCTCGGCGTGGACGGGCACGGCTATGATCCTTCCTGGATCACGGGACTGAATGCGCCCAAGGGGCTGGGCCGCCGGGGCAACAGGCTCTATGTCGCCGATATCACCGAAGTGGTGGTCATCGACATCCGGCGGGGCAGGATAGAAAAAAAGATCGCCATCGAAGGAGCAAAGGCGCTGAACGATATTACGGTGGACAGGAAAGGCACGGTGTATGTGTCGGACTCAAAGACCGGCAAGGTCTACAAGATGGAAAAAGATGTCCCGAAATTATATATGGAAAACCTCAATGGCGTCAATGGGCTGATGGCCAGTGGCGACAGTCTGTATATCCTGGCGAACAAGGCGGTGCAGATCGCCAGCGCATCTGGCGGCCCATTACGCACCATTACTACCCTTCCCAATGGCGGCGACGGGGTGGAAGAAGCCGGACATGGGGACCTCATCGTCTCGGAATGGGTAGGTTTTGTTTATTATGTTCACGCGGACGGGGTGAAGGACCTCCTGCTGGATACGCATCTGGCCAAAAAGAATACGGCCGATATCCATTATGACAGGGCTGCGAAGATCTTATACGTCCCTGGCTTCAATGCAAAGACGGTGACGGCCTACCGGCTGAAGTTCACGGGCAGCGCCACCGGAAGCGCCAGAACAACGGCGTTGCCCAATGTGCTGCTGATGGATGCTCCCTGGCTGAGCGAGCTAAGAGAAAAATTAGCGGCGAATGATCCCACCGCCTTGCAGTATGCCCGGAACCTGCGGCAGCAGGCCGATAAGTTCCTCGACATGCAGCCGGTGTCCGTCATGTCCAAACAGCGCACCCCCACCAGTGGCAACAAGCATGATTACATGAGCCAGGCGCCGTATTACTGGTATGACAGCAGCAAGCCGAACGGCCTGCCTTATAAAAGCCTGGATGGGCAGCGCAACCCGGAGATCTATAAGATCACAGACAGGACCTACATCGGTCAGCTGGAAAGCGCTTCCAGGTCACTGGCCCTCACATGGTATCTGACGGGCGAGGAAAAATATGCCGCCAAAGCGGCCGTTCTGCTGCGCAGGTGGTTCCTGGAAGACAGCAGCCGTATGAACCCGAACCTGGAATATGGCCAGGCTATTCCCGGCCTCAACGATGGAAGGGGCATCGGTATCATCGAGACGATCGCACTCATGGGGATCGCCGATGCGGCAGGACTGCTGGAAGGCGCCCCTTCGTGGACAGCTGCGGATGCCGAAGGTCTTCGCGGATGGTATGCGCAATACCTGCAATGGATGCTCACCAGTCAGAAAGGACAGGACGAGCACAATGCAAAGAACAACCATGGCGTCTGGTACCGCGCACAAGCCGCGGACTATGCGCTCTTCACAGGGAACAAGGAGAAAGCCAGGGAGCTGGCGGAAGAAGGTAAAGCCCGCATAGAAAGCCAGATCGAGTCGGACGGCAGGATGCCGCTGGAGCTGGCCAGGACGAACGCCCTGCATTACAGCGCCTATAACTTACAGGCATTTTTCCACCTGGCGAAAATAGGGTCCCAGGTGGGTGTCGACCTGTGGCAATATCGCAATAAGTCGGGCGCGGGCATCCGGACATCGCTGGACTGGCTGCGGCCTTATGCCATGGGAGAGAAGAAATGGGAGTACCAGGAGATCACGCCTTACAACAGTAAAGACTTCGCCACATTGCTGATGCAGGCGAGCCGCGCATACAGGGAACCACAATACCTGGAATACGCAAAAGCCCTTGATGGTGGACAAATTCCCCAATTCCCTTAGTTGAAAATGACGTACCTTTTTGCGGTGACTGTTAATCATTAAACCCACTGCAAGATGAAAAAAAATTTACTGCAATTTGCGGCCTTAGTCCTTATTTCCATTACTTCCATCTCCCTTCATGCACAGATTAAAGGCGATCCGGCTCCCGGCGGTCCTTCGGCGGAGCAGGCTCCTCCCAAAACGTCTTCCCGGCTCAGCTCCGACCTCAAAAAACTATACGATGACAATGGTGCGCGGGTCAAAGTGGTCCAATCCACGAAAAAGCCCACGCAACCCGATGACGCCCTCAACGCCTATCTCCAGATCATCGGGGATAAGGTGGTGGTGGACGTGACGGTGAAAGGCGATCCGCAGGCTGCCCGTGCCGAGCTGGTGAAAATGGGTTTCCAGGTGAAAGCTTCGTATGGGCGGGTGATCTCTGGCCTGATGCCTATCCGCTCGCTGCCGCAGCTGGAATCGGCTGCGTCCATCCGTTTTGCCAAGCCGGCCTATAAGCCTTTGCATCTGTCGGTGCAGAATGGTGCGATGATGGCTCCCAAGCCTGTAGCGGCGCCTGTAGGCGACCAGGGCGATACCGCGCAGCGCTCTGCGCTGGCCCGGAAAAAATATAAAGTGGATGGTTCCGGCGTAAAGGTCGGTATCCTCTCCGACAGCTATAACAACTTAGGCGGCGCCGCTGTGGGCGTCAAGCATGGCGAGCTGCCGGGCCCCGGCAATCCCTTCAACTATAAGAAACCTGTCCAGGTCCTGGAAGACCTGGACTCCAACGGTACGGATGAAGGAAGGGCCATGGCGGAGATCGTGCACGATGTGGCTCCGGGTTCACAGCTGGCCTTCCACACCGCTAACTTCGGACAGGCCGATTTCGCCCAGGGCATCATACAGCTGGCCGATGCAGGCTGCGATGTCATTACGGACGACGTGATCTATTATGCCGAACCTTTTTTCCAGGATGGGATCATCGCCCAGGCGGTGGACCAGGTGAAAGACCGGGGCGTAACCTATTTCTCCGCCGCGGGCAATTCCAGCATCCGCTCCTACGAGAGCGTTTACAGACCTACTAACGTGGAGCCCCTGGGCGCCGGCAACGGCTTTGCCCATAATTTCAGCGCTCCCGGGACCACTCCCCGATATTTCCAGCCCATCTATATCCCACCCGGCGGAAGCATCATCTCTTCCTTTCAATGGGACCAGTCTTCCTTCTCCGCCAGTGGCGTAGGATGTGAATCTGACTATGACGTCTACCTGCTGAACAACAACCTGCAAGTCGTGGCCTTTGGCGCCTCCAATAATCTGCTCAGCGGCGACCCCATCGAAGTGTTCGGGTATTTCAACGCCACCAACAATCCCACGTTCTACCTGCTGATAGTAAAATATGCGGGACCTGACGCCACCCGGCTGAAATACCTGCTCTACAACGACGCGTTGTTCTACCTCACCACCAATCCTATTCCCGGGATCCTCTCCCCCGCCCTGGTAGGCCATGCAAAGGCCGAAGGAGCCATCGCCACGGGAGCGGCCTTTTACCTGGAGACGCCTGTCTACGGGGTGGATACGCCCGTCGTGGAAGGCTTTTCTTCCGTAGGCGGCACGGCGAACTATTATGATATATCCGGCAATCGCATTGCGCCGCTGGTCCGTCACAAACCGGAGATCGTGGCGCCTGACGGGGCCAACACCTCTTTCTTCGATCCGTTCGGCAACGGGGATATCTCCGAGGACAAGGACAGCCTGCCCAATTTCTTCGGAACCTCGGCAGCCGCGCCACATGCGGCCGGCGTAGCGGCCCTGATGATCGACGCGCAAAAGCTGCATACGTTGAAGCCGGCACAGATCAAGGGGATATTAAGTACCCATGCGGTGGATATGGACGATCCTTATACGGATGGTTTTGACAAGGGATTTGATTTTGCGACGGGCGCCGGGCTGATCGTCGCGGACAAAGCCGTGGGCGAAGTGAAATTCCCCAACCTGTTCGTCAGGAACCTGCAGCTGAAACCATTGTGCTCCAGCGATCCGGCGCATACCCGTAACTGGGAGATCATCAACCCCAATCCATTCGAAGTGAAGATAGACTGGCTATTGCTGGGTTCCAACCAGCATGGCAGCCTCACCGTACAGCCCGGCGACACTACCTTCAGCACCGGCGTTCCTTATTATCATAATACGCCGCTGCCAGCCATCGCCGTCATCGACTGGGAAGACAACTTCGGGTTTACCCGTATCGACCTTGCTTACGGCAGCAGGGCTGTCTGTGGCAAGGAAGCCGTCTCCGCCGCCAACAGCGACCAGCTGATCAGCGGACAGGCGAATAATCTGGGAACCGCCATTGGCAAACCCGTGAATGTGGCGGAAGTATCTCCGAATCCCTCTTCGAACACATTCAGATTGTACCTGTCACTGGCCGGAGCGGAGCAGACCCGCCTGGGATTGTATAGCGCCGATGGACGGCAGCTGCAGGTGAGAATGGTGCCTCAGCCCAATGGAGTCGTGGATATCGACGCGAGCGCTTACAAGCCGGGGGTTTACTTCCTGAAGGTTGAGCAGGGAGGGTTTACGAAGACGATCAAGCTGATGAAGAAATAAGACTACCAGAGAAATAAGACTACCAGAGAAATAAGACTACCAAAGATCGCCCCGCTTCGCGGGGCGATCTCTTAATAATACAGCGGACACCACGCCACTCCCTTCGCAATGCAAAAATCCGCAAACCGCACCTGCTCGTCTCTCAGGTACGAAGTCTTGTTCAGGCTGCGGTAGATGCCCCACTTGGGCCGTACAAAAGTCGTTCCGTTCCGCCACATGTCGATGTTCGTATTGGTATAGGACAGCAGGACGGAGTCATCCTTCAGCCTGCGGATGGTGATGGAATAGGTGCCGGCCGTTTTGTAAATAATGTGCTCTTCCGCCTCGACCCAGGCGCCCTTAAAGGGCGTCAGGTCCACCTGCAGGACGGTGCCCAGGCTGGTGGCGCTGCCGGAGCCCGTATGGATCACCTGCATCTTGTCGGGGTGACCAAAGCGGGGCGTAAGCGTAATAATAGGCGCGCCGTCGTCGCCGTCACCGGCTTTGATCTGGTGGATATGCGTGAAGCTGGGAGAAGGCTGGAAGCCGCTGTCCAGCTTGAATTTCCAGTGATGGGCTACCGTGTCGTTCAAAAATCCTTTCAGGCTGTCCGGGGAAGGCCCAAAGGTCTTGATCTCATTCCGCTGCCGGTCGAAAGCGGAACAACGGTCATTGTCAGGTGTAAGATGCATGTCGAAGAGGAACACATATTTGCACAATGTGCTGTCATACACTTCGCTGATATGTCTTCCAAAGTCGGGATGGCTGCAGTCCGGCACTTCCTCGGCGTTGCTGCCGCCCCCCAGCACGCTGTCGATCAGCTCGTAGGTATTGCCCGGACCATCGGCTTTCAGGATGGTGCCCCTGGGCAGGCCTTTTTCTTTTTCATATTCCCAGAGTTTGCGGCAGGCAAGCGCCATTACCAGCATGGAGGCGGGTATGGCCAGATAGGCGATCTTTCGCATATGTTAAGGTTTAATTGACGATAGTCGTCCCCGCCTGCCGGGATCAGCGCGTGGTATTTTCCGCCTGGTCGAGATGCAGGTCCTTCACGCCCGCCACGTGAAAGAGGGTGAGATCCTTACTATTTTTCAGCACAAATACAGGCGCGTCCCCCGGCTTCTGCGCACGTACCTGACGGAAGTCAGCGCCCTCCACATCGTCCAGGATAAACGCCGGCCGGTGTTCGGGGCTCATAAAGCTAATGGTCACGTCATGCATGCGCAGGTCCTTCACATGGCGGATGAAAAAACCATACGCCGGCATCTTTCCAAACCGGTAAGGTTCGGGATAGTCCTTTTCCAGCTCAGGCACTTCCCGTGCCGCCATTTCGGCCGTGCCGCCGCCCTTGTAGTAAATGCGGATATTGCTCATCTCCAGGTCTTCGATGGGATGACCGGGCAGGCCGCTGATGATCGCCCCATGGCGGTAGTCCGCGTTGTACACGACGATATTGCTGAGGATGATCCTGCGGCAGGCGCCGATGGGAATGGTGTCGGGTCCCCGCATCCTGGCCCCCAGGCGGATGAAAATGGGCGCATTGACGATGTCCCGCATGGTGATATTGGTGATGGTGACGTCTTCCAGCAATCCGCCGTCCACGGTCTCCAGCGCGAGACCCCGGGAGTAATCGAACACGCAGTTGGAGATGGTGACATTCTTAAAGCCGCCATTGGACTCAGTACCCATCTTGATACGACCCGTGGTCGTGCTGTCGGAATATTTTTTGTGCTCCCTTTTGAAGGTGCCGTCCAGCAGCGTGCCCTCGTCATACCCGCTGACCTGGCAGTTGGTGATGGTGACGTTCTCCGTTGCCTTCGCATAGCCCAGGCCAAAAGAGCTTTTCAGACAGATGCCATCGTCATAAGGCGAGTTGACGGTGCAGTTGGAGACCCGCACGTTCTTGCAGCAATCGATGTCGAACCCGTCCCGGTCTGTGTCCACTTTCATATTGTCGATGGTGAGGTTGTCCACGCCGGTGGCGAGAATGGCGAAATGTCCTCCATGCAATACCGATACGTCCCGGATGGTGACATTATAGCACAGCTTTAAGCCGATGGCCTTATTGCCGCCTCCTTCCGGAACATTGGTGCTCCTCGTCAGGTCCTTCCCCCAGATGCGTCCCGGTCCCAGGATAGAAATATCGTGCAGGCCTTCTCCATAGATGAGGCTGTTCTTCCAATGGCTGTGCCCGTAGTCCTGGTATTGATCGAAGGCATTGGGCTCCGGCTTGTCATAACCCACTTTGTTCACCGGGGCGGCGGCGATGATGGTAGCGCCCTGGTCGATATACAGCGATATATTGTTTGCCAGCCGGATGGTGTAGGTAAGATAGTTGCCGGCAGGGAAATACACCGTGCCGCCGCCGGCCCCCGCAGCTGTCGAGATGGCCTTGTTAATAGCGTCGCCGTCGATGGCTTTCCCATCGCCTTTGGCGCCATAGTCCAGGACATTGTAGACAGGGGGGGCGGCAGAGGCTGTATAACTAACAACAAAAAGAAGCAGGATGATCAGGGATCTATGCATATCATTATTTTAACACCAACAAATAACCGCCCCCGGCGGCCAGGTCGAGGTCCACCGTGTCGGCGGGCCTGAAAGAAGCCTGCGCCAGCTCCACGGCCACCGGATTGCCGGGCGTATCCTTCACCATAGTCGCGGCGGCGGGGTTCTTCAGAAAGCCGAGTGAAATTTTTATTTTGCGGGGAGCCGTCCCATTCATAACGGCGACGAACCATTGCGTTCCTTTCCGCCGTGCAAAAGCAGCCAGCTCCCCTATTTCGGAGCCGGGGAGGACGATGGTCTCATCCCACGCTGCGGGGATCTCTTTGATGATATTCACCGCGGGATTGGCGAGCAGATTTTCCGGACTGGCGGCATAGGTCAGCATGGGCTCTCCTCCCATTACGACGGCGCTGGCGATCTGGTGCGCCCAGCTGGTATTGCGGCGCCGTTCTCCGAAATGCACGACCGTATATTCTGCCGGCCCCGCCAGCATCCGGGTGAAAGGTATCGTGGTCTGCAGCGTGGCCCTGTCCTCCAGCTTGCTGGATTCCATGCCTTTCACCGCTTCTCTTGTCATCTCGTTCGGCCAGGTGCGGGAGAGTCCCGTGGGCTTATTGCTTCCATGGAAATCCACCAGCAAGTGCTGCTCCGCCGTCTCCTTCAGGATCGCATCATACAGATCGATGACGGCTTTGGCCTCGTGGTCGAAGAAGTCGATCTTCAGTCCTGCGATGCCCAGGTCATGGCAATGTGAAAAAAGCGTGGCACGGGTGGCCGGATCATGCAGGTCTTTGGAATGCATCCAGAGCCAGATGCCGACATGCTTTTTGCCGGAGTACTCTACCAGGTCCCTGATCTGCGCGTCTGTCCATTTGCGCCAGAACCCTTCCAGGATATTGTATTCAAAGCCCAGCTCGGCCGCCTGATCGGTGAATTTCTTCATGACTTCCGGCGTCCCCTCTCCTCCCCCGTCCAGGTACTTCCAGACGGCGCGCCCGGGACGTATCCAGCTGGTGTTGATGCCCTGGGGGAACAGGGAAGGATCAGGCGCGGGGCAAAGGTCCTGGAGGATGTCATTATTTACCATCGTATTCAGGTCCTTTCCTACCATCACCACCCGCCAGGGCGTGGTGATGACGCCCCTGACGGCCGCGGGTTTGGAAAGCCGGGCCACGTCCTCGGCGCTGTAGCGCAGCACATATGGATGGGAGGCGGGCTGATGCTGTGCCATTCGCAACACCAACCCGTTGTTCCCATCTGCCTGTAAAGCCATGCCACTATAGCCCCAAAGGGCCGCCTCAGTAACGGCAATATATACTCCTTGCGGCAGTCGCAGGGTGGCAGGGGGCGCCACCCACTGTCCTGCTGCCAGCTGGGATAATTGTTTTTTTATGTGTACGCCCTCGTAATGTCCCACCATGTCATGGTACCAGATGGAAGCGGCGCCGGGAAAATTAAATACGGTGGCCTCATCCGGCGTGCGGGCGGCGGAGTCGGCGCCGGGAACGATGATGCGGAAAGCCGCCCCGTCATTGAATACACGAATATCAAGCCGATAGGCCACTGCGCCATGCGCCAGCTGCAGCTCCAGTCCATTGCATTCATTGACGGCCACGGCATGCACGCCCCGCCAGGGATATTTTTCCCGGACCTGGTATTTGCGATCGCTGCTGATCACCGCACCTTCCGTAAGTGAAACGCCGTCCAATGAAAACCTAAGCGGGGACTGGCCGACCACCGGCAGTCTGCCGGAACGGATCGTAAAAGTCAGCTCCTTCCCCGGCATCAGCTCGAAGGTGAGGAGGCCATCCGGACTTTTAACGATATAGGAAGGAACGGAAGCTCCCAGGATGGAGAAGTGAAAAGATAATAGGAACAGGAAGAGCATAAGGACGCGCAAACGCCGGGACTCTATCATATGGCTGTCGGTTTCATCAGTGAAAAATAGTTATTCGATCCGCCCGTAGCGGTAATGCAATTGAATACTATTTTCGGGGCGATTAATTTGTGTAATTAGCAAAATATTCAACAATTCTGGCATAAGCTTCCCGGTGATTCAAATTTATCGGAATATTATGCTGAAATAGCTTCACTAATAATTGTATTGCCATGGATATGCCCGGTCGATCTGCCAAGAATATCCCGCTGCTGCTGGCGGCGGTGCTGCTGTCTTTCCAACCATTGGTTCCGCCAGCGGGCCGCCCCGGTCGCCAGCGGTCGGACGCCACCTCCGGGCCAAAAGTATGGCAGTCAAAGCTCCTCCATGTGGACAAGGATGGCAAGCTGCAATATATCCCCGACGAAAAAGGGAATATCCTTCCTGATTTCAGCCGGGTAGGCTATGAGCAGGGGGATCAGCCCGTTCCCGACCTGCCCGTGGTAAAGACAGTGTCCCCGTCTGAGGTAAAGACAGTGTCTCCGTCTGCGGTAAAGACAGTGTCCCCGTCTGAGGACGCACAGCAGGCCATCCAATCCGCCATCGACGAAGTATCGGCGCGAACGCCCGATGGGAATGGCTTCCGGGGCGCCATTCTTTTAAAAAAAGGATTGTATACAATACCAGGCGCCCTCCATATCCGGGCCAGCGGCGTGGTGCTGCGCGGGGAAGGGAACGAAACGAAGCTGGTCGCCGCGGGAAAAGGACAACGGGCGCTGATCGACGTATCGGGCAGTGGCGGCATCGAAGAAGAAGCGCATAGCCACGTACCCATTATCGATGATTATGTACCGGCGGGGGCTACCTCTTTCAAGGTGCAGGCCGCGGAGGGTTTCAGGGTTGGCGACCGGATCATTGTCTTCCGTCCGGGCACGGATGCCTGGATCAGGGACCTGAAAATGGATGTCATCGAAGAGCGGCAGGGCACCAAACAATGGCAGGCCCATGAGTTCGACTTCCGATTTGAAAGAACGGTCACTGCCGTCCGGGGCAACACCATCTTCATAGACAATCCCATGGTGATGCCGCTGGAAAAAAAATACGGCGGCGGCGAGATCTTCAAATACCGTTTTGACGGTCGCATCACCCAGGTGGGGGTGGAACGGCTGTATTGCGAATCAGAATATGCCAGCGACACGGCCGAAGACCATGGATGGGACGCGGTCTCCTTCAATAAGGTAGAGAATGGATGGGTAAGGGAGGTGACATCCCGGTATTTTGGCTATTCCTGCGTCAACCTGGGGAGCCTCGCGCGCAATATCTCCGTGCTGCGCTGCAGCTGCCTCGACGCAAAGTCACAGATCACGGGCGGGCGGCGTTATTCGTTCTGCAACACGGGACAGATGAACTTCTTTGCCGATTGCCATGCCACGGAAGGCCGCCACGATTATGTGACGGGGGCGCGGGTCTGTGGTCCCAATGTATTTTATCACTGCAGCGCGGAGAGAACACATGCGGACATCGGCCCTCATCACCGGTGGGCCATGGGCACGCTGTACGATAATATCGCCACTGATGGCGAGATCAATATCCAGGACAGGGGCAATTGGGGCAGCGGCCATGGCTGGTCGGGCGTGTGGCAGATCTTATGGAACTGTACGGCAAAAAGAGCGGCAGTGCAGAGTCCATGGGTCTCCGGCAGGAACTATTGCATAGGATTGAAGGGAGATAAATACGAAGGCCGGCTCAAAGGCCGGCCCGATGGAGAATGGGAAGGACAAAACCAGGATGGGCTGGCGCCGGCGTCCTTGTACCTTGCGCAGTTGAAGGCGCGCACCTCTCCCGGCAAACCGCCAGGTGACCAGGAGAACAAACAACTGATCAATAAATAAAAACTGAAACATGCAAGTGAATCATCTCAGGCTTTTAGTGTTCGCATCCCTTCTTTATGCAGGCGGCGCACGGGCACAATCATCCGTCGCAACGGACGCAGAGGCGCTGGTGCGCAAAGTGGCCGATCATATTATCCAGACCACCAGTTTCCGCTTTGTCAACAGCAAGACGGGCGAGAAATTCGAAACCCTGAAAGGGATCACATCCTCCCCGGATGTCAAGGCTGAAAGCAAGTTCAATAAATGGCAATATGTCAATGGCGTGCTGACGGTGGGCATGGTGCAGGCATCCGCCGCGCTGAAGGACCCGAAATATGCCGCTTATTCCCGGAAGAATTTCGACCTCATCTTCAGCAATCTCGATTTCTTCAAAAAACAATTCGATGCAGGTGTAAAGAACGTGGAATACCGGCCGGTGTTCCGCATCGGCTCCCTGGACGACTGCGGCGCCATGTCGGCGGGCTTGCTGGATGTCTATGCCTTCGACAAGCGGAAGGATTATATGGACTACCTGGAACGGGTAGGCGATTATATTTTGAACAAGCAGATCAAGTTGCCCGATGGCACCCTGTCCCGCGACCATCCGCATAATATGACCCTCTGGGCGGACGACCTGTACATGAGCGTGCCTTTCCTGGCCCGGATGGGGAAGGTCACGGGCGACCGGCGGTATTTCGATTTTGCCATCCAGCAGGTGGAAAACTTTAACAAGTACCTGTATGACAGCACCACCGGTCTCTTTTTCCACTGCTATTACAGTGACGAAGGTCTCAATGGCGTGGGACGCTGGGGACGCTGCAATGGATGGCTCGCCCTGGCCCAGACGATGCTATTGGACTACCTGCCCGCGAATCATCCCAAACGCGCCGCCCTCACGCGGCTGCTGCTGCGGCAGATCAAAGGCTTCGCCCGGTACCAGGATAGCAGCGGTCTCTGGCACCAGGTGCTGGACAGGCCCGACTCTTACCTGGAGTCTTCCGTCACCGCGATGTTCACTTATACCGTAGCGCATGCCGTCAACCAGGGATGGATCGACAAGAGCTATATCACCATTGCCCAGAATGGGTGGGAAGGACTGGGCACGAAGGTAACGGCCGAAGGCGAGCTGCAGGATGTCTGCATCGGCACCAATATCGCTGAAGATATCCGCTTTTATTATACCCGTCCCCGGGAGACGAATGACACGCACGGACTGGGCGCTTTCCTCCTGGCAGGCACGGAGATCGTGCTGGCGAAAGATAAATTGGTGGACCTCACCAAAAAACGCTGATCCCTTTATGAAAAGAACCTGCCTGCTCCTCGTTGCAACGACAATTTTAGGTATCGCCCATGCCCAGCAATTGCCGGAGCCCTATGCCACGACGCCCACCAAGCGCAGCAGTAAGGTCATCGGATGGCCTGAAGGCAAAACGCCCATTGCTCCCGCTGGTTTCACCGTCACCCGGTATGCCGGCCGGCTGAACAGCCCGCGGTGGTTCTATATCCTGCCCAATGGGGATCTCCTGGTCTCGGAGTCACAGACGAGCCGTAAAAAGAGCGCCAACGACATCCTTCTATTCCGGGATGCGGACCAGGACGGCGTGCCCGAGCTGCGGGACACGTTCATGACGGGCCTCAATCAGCCGCTGGGCATGTTGCTGCTGCATGGCTGGTTCTATGTGGGCAATACGGATGGCGTCTACCGCTGGCCTTATACGGCGGCCCAGCTGCACATCACGGGCAAGGGACAAAAGATCATGGACATGCCGCCGGGCGGCTATAACAATCACTGGACGAGGAACCTGATCGCTAATGCGGATGGATCGAAGATCTATGTGTCGGTGGGGTCCGGCAGCAACAATGCGGAGCATGGGATGGCCCAGGAAGCGAGAAGGGCGGATATCCTGGAGATCAATCCCGACGGGTCAGGAGAGCGTATCTTCGCATCCGGCATCCGCAACCCCGTGGGCATGGACTGGCAGCCGGGGACAAAAGTTTTGTGGACGGCAGTCAATGAAAGAGATAGTTTGGGAGACGACCTGGTGCCTGATTATTTCACCAGCGTGAAGGACAGCGGGTTTTATGGCTGGCCTTACGCTTATTTCGGTCCGCATGAAGACCCCCGGCTGAAAGGTCAGCGACCGGACCTGGTGGCCAAAACGTTGGTACCGGATGTATCCGTAGGCGCTCATACGGCCTCGTTAGGGCTGGCTTTCTATACGGGCCGGGCTTTCCCGGAGAAGTATCGGGGCGGCGCTTTCATCGGGCAGCATGGATCATGGAACAGGAGTGAATTTTCAGGATACAAGGTGATCTTCGTGCCTTTCCGTGACGGGAAGGCCGGCAGGCCGGAGGATTTCCTCACGGGGTTCATTGCGGATGCTGCTAAGAACGAGGCGTATGGCCGGCCGGTGGGGGTCATCGTGCTGCGCGATGGGTCGCTGCTGGTGGCGGATGATGCGGGCAATACGGTGTGGCGGGTGCGTGTAGGGAAATAGGCTCTCCGCACATATGTGCCAGCTTCGAAGGATCTCCGTGCTATGTTAAAATTGATCTCTATCCTCCCAGGGGGTTGATGTACCATTCACCGAGGGCCAAAGCAGATTGTCGAGATCGGCATCCATCTGGCTGTCAAGGCTTCTTGTATTGCAGAGCATGACCCAGCAAAAGCCATTGCTGGCCCGGACGATCTCAGTAAGCGTACCCGGCAAACTGCCATTGTGCCACCAGTTATTCTGGTTGTTCACAGCCCAGCCGCAAGCATAATTCGGGTTGCCGGAGGAGGGTGTCGTCATTGTCGTTATCGTTGCCGGATTCAGGATATCCGCCACCCCGGAAAAACCATCGACATGCGCCAGGAACCGTGCAAGGTCGGTGGCTGTTGCAATCCAGCCTCCATGACTATCCATACGGGTGACATTCATACTGTATGGATCTTCGTTGCTCTGCCCGTTATAGATCACTTCGCCGGACTTTCTATCGGCCAGGGTATTGCCGCCGATTACCATATCCGAAATACCGCAGGGGCTAAGTACGACGTCCTTGCAATACTGTTCATAGGACTTCCCGCTAAGCTTCTCGATGACCCGTCCCAGTATGCAATAACCGAAATTGCTGTAATAATACTGGCCCCGCCTGTTGCGATCGGTATAATTATTAAAAGTCCAGTTGATCAGCTGCGGCTGGCTATAAGATGTATGTTGAAACATTGGGTCAGAACCGTCATTCGGCCAATTGCCGGTGGTGTGATGTAATAGTTGATCGATGGTGATATCATTTAACTGGCCCAGGTAGGTTCCTGCGTAATCATTCGCTAATATTCCGCCCGTACCGAATACTTTGGAGTCAAGCGTTAGTTTGCCGTCTTGTAATAGTTTCATGATCGCCGCGGAGGTGATCTGTTTAGAGACGCTTGCCAGGCGGAACAGGCTGGTATTCTTAATTGAAGTGGTATCTGTTGCGCTCATTTTACCGTAAGACTTAACATATATCAACTTGTCGTTATGGATGACCGCGATGCTCATTCCGGGAACAGACCAGGTCGACATAAATGTCTTAACCGCATTATCCACTGCCGGGACATCCTTCTGAACCGGGGGTTGGGTGGGATTCGTTGTCCCACCGCCAGGGTTAGTGCCTGTTGCAGGGGTTCCGCCGCTTTTCGAGCACCGTACGAAACAAGCGATAAGAAGAAACATGCATCCCCATTTCAATAAAGGCGCCTTTCTCATATTTAGAATTTAGTTGCCGCAAAATAAGCCGGAGCATTGCAAAAAAAATGGTCATTTAGCAGTAGGTGGAATTCACTACGCAATTCCCAGAAAAAGCCGCCGAAAAGGCAGCCTCTTTGCCCCTTGTCAGACAGAGATGCAATGGGAGATAACTCCGGACGCCCATTATTTCTGGCACATTAGTTGCCACTACCCGTCTCAATATTTTACACATCTTTTTAATGCCATGTTCCTACGCTTACACAGTCAGCGGTAGGTGAACCCGTATAATGTATTGTACCTTATGAGAACAATTGTATACCCGCTTCTTTTTTTGATGGCTTTTCCCGCACTGGGCCAATCCTTTATTCATCCCGGACTCCTGCAGAAGCAGTCCGATTTCGAGCGCATGCGGGAAAAGATCAGACAGGGCGCAGAACCCTGGGTTTCGGGCTGGAATATATTACAGGCCAACAGGCACGCCTCTGCTGGTTATATCGCCCGCCCCACCAGCATCGTATACAGGGGATTCGACGGTGTCCATCCTGAAAATTACAGTATCCTCTACAATGATATTGCCGCAGCATATGCGCTGGGCATTCGCTGGAAAATATCCGGCGACACCGCCTACGCCAATGCATCCATCCGGATACTGGATGGGTGGTCGGACTCCCTGAAAGCCCTCGGAGGTACCAACGACCGGGTGCTGGCGGCAGGTCTTTACGGATATGAGATGGCCAACGCGGGAGAGATCATGCGTACTTATTCAAGCTGGGATACGGCTGCATTTGCCCGGTTCCGGCAAATGATGTTATCTGTATTCTATCCCGTCTGCCATGGGTTCCTTACCCGCAAAGAGCGCTGCATGACACATTTTTATGCCAACTGGGATCTCTGCAATATGGACGCTGTCATGGCCATCGGCGTGCTCTGTGATGACCGCAGCATCTACAGGGAGGCGATCGACTATTTCAAGAATGGCCCCGGCAATGGGAATATCCTGCGGACCATCAGTCCCGTTTATGGGGACAGCCTGGGGCAATGGCAGGAGAGTGGAAGGGATCAGGGGCATACCACCCTGGGAATAGGTGAGATGGGAGCCCTTTGCGAGATGGCCTGGACCCAGGGTGACGACCTGTACAGTTATGATTCCAGCAGATTTTTAAAAGGCGCGGAATATGTGGCCAAATATAACCTGGGGGATTCCGTTCCCTATACCACTTACACCAACTGTGTGGGGGTGAACCAGCCTGTGATCAGCTCCGGCTCAAGGGGAAATATCCGCCCTGTCTGGGAACTCGTCTATAACCACTATGTGAGACGGAAGGGATTGCAGGCGCCCAACTGTGCGAAGATGGCCGCTGCTTTACGGCCGGAGGGCGGCGGCGGCAATTACGGCCCCAACAGCGGAGGGTATGACCAGCTGGGATATGGGACCCTGTTATATACATTGGATCCCACCGCGGCTGCTCTTCCTCTCACCCTCCTCGCTTTCGACGGTCACCGCCAAGGCACGGACGCGCTGCTCAACTGGACCACGGCCGACGAGATCAACGTCAGTCGCTTTGAAGTGCAACGCAGCCTCCATGGCGGCAGCTTCGCCTCCATCGGAACGGTCGCGGCAAAAGCAGATGTGCACAGCTATACCTATACGGATGCCGCCGCACAGGATAGGGCCTGGTTCTACCGGCTGAAGATGATCGATATGGATGGGAAATACAGCTACAGCAGGATCATCGCCCTTTCCGCCAGCAGCAGCCTGGATGGCGTGGGCCTCTTCCCCAACCCCGCCCATGGCTTTGTGACCGTGCGGCATGCATTGGCAACAGACAACAACGCACTGGCACAGGTGCTGGATATGAGCGGGCGTGTGCTCCGCACTGTGAAGCTGGCTCCCGGCGCCTCGCAGACCACGCTTACCCTGGATGGGCTGGCGGAGGGCCTCTACCAGGTCCGCTGGACCAATAAGAGCCAATCGGTCACAAGATCGTTGCTGGTGCAATAGTTTTTTTTCTCTCTTTGGGCAGGGCAGCCAGGATTTGGCTGTCCTGCTTTTTTTATAGGGCCATGGCTTCTTTAGGTGGCTAGGGCTTCTTCTGGGATACGATCGTCTCATATATCTCTTCAAAATTAAACGCAATACAACAAATTGACTAACAAATATTTACATCATCATCCTCTCGACGTTTAAATTCAATATCAAATCCTTTTTTATGAAGATTTGAAACTTTTGGCCGAGAACTGAACCAAGGCTGAAAGCAGATGTAATTATCTTATAAAAATGTTTAAATTTGAAATATGAATCGTCGCACAAATATAAGTTTTAGGGAAGCTATTGCAGGAGCCGGAACTTCCGCCAGGAAAAAGGCATTTCGCAAAAAACTTCCAGTAGCGATCTCCGAGAATGGTAAGACAATTCTCGTCTATCCGGATGGCAGCCGTAAACCTTTTACAAAAAAGGCCTTACAGGAACTTCAGTATGCCCAAGCCTAAGTTTCGGTTATTTGGAGGCCCAAATGGATCTGGCAAAACCCATTTGTTCAAGAAATTCAAGCGCCTGGGTTATATTCATACAGAGATCTATGTGAATGCAGATAAAATTGAAGCGGAACTCAGGAACAAACGAAAGTTTAGTTTTAATGCCTATCGCGTAAAAGCAGACAACGAAAGTTTCAAACAACATATTGTTGATTCGGGCCTTTATCAAAATAAACTTAAAGATAAAAGCTTCGTAAACCATTTCACCATTCGGTCGGGCGTATTACGCATTGATCGGCTCGTGGCGGTTAACTCCTATCATGGATCGTTTGTTGCCACTTATCTCGCAGAAAAATTAATCGAAACCAAACAGCCATTTGCCTTTGAAACTGTAATGTCCCATATCTCAAAAGTAGAATTGATGCGGGCTGCCAGGAAAGCAGGATATAAAACATATCTCTATTTCATATTTACGGATACCATTGAAACAAATGTTGCAAGAGTACAATTAAGAGTATTAAGGGGCGAGCATGCCGTAAACGAAGAGACAATAAAAAATAGGGCTCCCAGGACTTTTGATCTTTTACCAGCGGCATTTAAAGAAGCAGATAGCGCATACATAATTGACAACTCAGATGAGGCAAAAGCAATTCTGATAAAAGAAGGACATACTATACATAAGGCCGGGGTAATTCCAAGAATTATAAAAGAACCGCTCCGAAAAATAATAAGAGCTTTTAAAGGTGAGATTCTAGAAATGAAAAATTAACTTCATCCAGCACCTGTATACACGACGAAGGCCCCAGATCCGGCTCCTTCCACTGATAAAGCGCCCATACAACTTTTTTATCCGGCGTCACCTCGATGACCTGCACCACTTTATCCCAATCCTCTTTCCGGAGAAATCCTCCCCAGTTGGAGATCACGGTATTGCCGTTGGAGAGCCGCGCTACGCCATGCACGGTATAGAGTGGGAATCCGGGCAGGTCGTCCTTGTTGATCTCCCAGACGATGTCGCCTTTGGGGTTTACCTCCCGCACATATCCATGCTGGTTACCGCTGATCAGCGTATTTCCATTGCCTAGCCGAACGGCGCCCCAGGTGGAAGGCGCCTCCACGGACCAGATGGAGTCCCAATTCTTATTGTACTCCACTACCCTTCCCAGGTTGAGATGCGCAATAAGATAAGTACCTGCCGGCGTCATGCGGATATGACGGAATTGTCCATGCACGCTTTTGGGGTCGTCGGGGCGGGCAGTAGGCAGCTCGTGCTCCATCTCCACCCTGCCCGTGACCTTATTCAGCAGCAGCGCTCTGGCGGGCGTGCCATTGAGACAAAGGAATACTTTATCTGTTCCAATCGGCTGGGCCGAATGGCATTCCACGCCGGGCGGGCATTCGTAGCTCCATACGATCTTTTTCTCCGGGCTGACCTCGGCGGCGCCCGTTTTGCAGGCATAGAGCACGTGCCCATCCGGCAGCAGGTGGATATCGCTGAACTCCTGCAGCTGATTGCGTGTATCCTTGTTGGGTATGCGCCATGTCCAGGCAACTTTTCCGTGACGGACCAGGAATACTGTTTGAGAATCCTTTCGCGTGTCCCATTCCCCCGCATAGAGGAAATCGTGTTGCGCCATGCCTTTGCCGGGCAGGAAGGCAGGCGCGGGAGCGCGGGCGGCCGGGCGTGAAGGCCTGGGGGCCGCCCGCGATGAGTCCTGGGCATAAGCGCAGGTAAGGAGCGGCCCCGAGAGCATAGCCAACAAATAGCAACGGCCTGTGAAGTGCATTTTATATCAATTATACATTTCTCGACTATAACCCAATGCCATAACACCACTAATTCCTCCACTACAAACCATACTGTATCCGATTAATTCCACAACGGATCCCCCATTGGTCCATATGGATCGCCGGACGTCACCGCATTCATCTGTGTCTGGGGTATGGGCCGTAAGGTATCCTTCGGTACGATGTTGAATCTCCCGTCGGAATTGTGCGCGATGACACGGGGCAGCAGCTGGTGCGTCCTCACGAGGTCCCACCACCTTACCATTTGTCCGCAAAGCTCGCGGGAGCGTTCATTCAGGATAAAATCCAGGGACAGGTCGGCTTCCGTCACATCCATTGCCGCCGCATTACCCGTGGGATAGGCGGCCCTTTCGCGGATGGTGTTGATATATCCCAGGGCTGTCGTGGGCTGGTTCATCATGTAGGCGGCTTCCGCTGCGATGAGGTAGGTCTCCGACAAGGTCCATACGATGACGGGACGAATGGAAGGGGAATTCATATCGGGCCGTTTGGTATCCACATATTTCCGCATATAGGGAGACAGCTTGATATTATATTTCCGGGGGGGTATCAGCAAATAGCGGGTAGCCTTGATCGTTGCATCCGAAACATCGACACCGGGCATATAGCAGGCCGTATCGCCCAGGGCGAACCTGGGTTGGCCTGCCAGGGAGGGGTCGACGCCGGGAGGGACGGGACTGGGCCATTTCGGGATACCGGGACCATTATTGGCATACCATACGGTCTGGAAGGTCTTGCTATACCGGGTATCGTTGACCCTTTCCTTAAACACGGTGTCTGTCAGCCAGCGAGTGGGGACGGCGCGGATATAGGGCCTTCCGTCCAGGATATCCCGCTGCATGCCCGGGACTTCCGTCTCATATTTCGGCACCCACATATGCACCAGCACATTGTCTGGGCCGCTGCTGTTCTGCGTGGCGGAGCCGTTGTAGGCGATGTTGGACGTATGCTGAACGGTCCAGAGCACTTCCTTATTGGTTTCATTGCCTTCCTGGAATACGCTGCCGAAATCGGGGAGCAGGTCCAATCCCAGGGAGGCCCTGTCGTTGATCAATCCGGAAGCCATCGCATAGGCATTCTGGTAATCATCCGCATGAGCGGCGGGGGAGCTGGCCCTCGTCAGGTACACTTTCGCCAGGATATGCCTGGCGGCGGCGGCGGTGGCCTTACCCGGCGCCACACCACCCAGCGTTGGGCTGGCGGGGAGACCGGCGATGGCATCCTTCAGGTCCTGAACTATGAAATCATAGACGTCCGACCGGGGATCCCGCTTGGCCGCCGTGGTGGGTGTGCCCTGAAAATGTTTGTTCAGGGTGACGTTGCCCCAGAACTGCACGAGGATAAAATAATAATTGGCCCGGAGGAACTTGGCTTCCGACAGCATTACCAGTTTCTTGGCGCTGTCGATGCCCGGGATAGCAGGACCGAAGTCGATCAGCCCGTTGCACGTGTTGATGAAGGTATAAGCGTTGTTCCAGAGCGGCGTCAGCTTGCCATCGGAGGGCGTATAGCCGCTGCTGTAATAATTGCTATTATTCCCCGTGCCGTCATTGCCCGTGATGAACTCATCCGTGCCGATGCAGGTCATGGTGAAGAGGTTTTCCGTACCCCAGTTATTGCGCATGCCGGCATAGGCAGCGTCGAGGCCCGATTGAAACCCTTGCGCCGTCTTGAAAAAATCAGGCGTCACAATGGACTGTGGATTTTCTTTCAGCTGTTTGTTGCAGGCAGGTCCCACGATGGCCGCTGCCAACATCAGCACGTATATTTTTTTATGCGTATTCATATTCGTTGATTTGACAGGTTTAAAAAGTTACGTTCAGGCCGAAAAGCATGGACCAGGATGGCGGCGTATCCAGGTTCAACGTCACCGTCGGATCGGTGGATGACTTGGAGCCGCTGGCTTCGGGATCCAGGCCATGGTATTTATTCCTGTATGGAGAGAAAAGGATGAAGGGATCTTTTGCCGTGGCATAGAATCGCAGCGACTTCATACCCCATTTTTTGACGATGTTGCCAGGTATGGTATAGCCCAGTCCCATGCTCCTGATCTTCAGGAAGGTGGAGCTAAAATAGCCGAAGGTCGAAAGGTTGGGCGGATTGGTCTGTGCCGAGTTGGCTTTGGGCCATAAATTGGTTGGATTGTTGGGCGTCCAGTAAGCGACGTTCAGGTTGTTATAGTTCGCCTGCATGGTGTTGGTGAAGCCGGCTCCGAATAAGGCGGAAGAGATCATACCACCGACCCGCGCGAATGCCACGATGGTAAAGTCGAAGTTACGGTAGCTGATCCGCTGGGTAGTACCGCCCTGCCATTTAGGCTCCGGCGTGCCGATGATGTATTGGTCGCCGGCATCGATGACGCCATTCCCGTTCCTGTCGACGATCCTTGCCTGCCCGATGACGGATTTGGTGCCCGTGATGGTCAGGCCCAGCGCCTTGGCGGCAGCTGAATCTTTGCCGGTGGCCTGCCAGATGCCTGACCGCTGATAGTCATAGATCGATCCGATGGGCCGTCCGACGAACCATTTATTGGCGATGTCCGCCGGCCGGCCGTCCACCTTCGTATTGATGCTGGGCAGCAGCTGGGTGATCTGCCCCCTGTTGATAAAGAAATTGACATCCATCGACCAGCCGATGTCATGGCTGCTCTTTGCCTGCAGGATGTCGGCTGCAAGATGCAGCTCGACGCCTTTGTTCTCGCTCTTCCCGATGTTGGTCAGTATCTGTCCGGGGATGCCGGAAGTGGCGGGCAGGCTAACGGGCATGATCATGTCCTTCGTATAGGAATGATACAGGTCGATGGAGCCTGAGAGCCTGTTCTGGAAAAAGCCGAAATCCAGGCCGACGTTGGCCGTGGCGGTGTACTCCCAGGATAGGTTTGGATTGGCCACGGTATAGGGATAAAGCCCTGTCGTCACGGCGGAGCCATAGTTATAGGAAACGGTCGTCAGTGAGCCCAGCGTCTGGAAAGGATCGATCGCCGGGTTGCCCACTGATCCGTAACTTCCTCTCAGCTTGAGGTTCGAAAATGCCGCCATGTTGCTCATGAAAGGCTCTTTGATGATATTCCAGGCTGCGGCGGCGGAAGGGAAGATATGGTATTTATTCCCCGGGGCCAGGCGGGAAGACCCGTCCGATCGCATGGTGAGGGTCAGCAGGTACTTATCATTGTAAGTGTAGTTGATCCTGCCCATATAGGAAATAATGGACCAGGGCAGCAGGGCGCCTCTTCCCGTGAAATTAGTGCCCAGCGCCGGATTGTAATATTGCGCCTGGTCGGACAGGATACCAGTGTATTTGAAGTCCGTGCCCTGCGGGGTGAATTTCTGGAAGCTGTACAGGCCCGTGAAATTGAGCTTGTGCTTTTCGGCGATGGTCTTATCGTAGATGATGAGGTTTTCCAGGGTATAGCTGGTGGATTGGGAAGTGGAGTCCTCGCCTGCGGAGGTAACGCCCAGGTTATTGGTCGTATTCTTGGCGTAAAAGCTACCGTATACACCTGACCGGATCTCGGCGCCGCCGTTGAAGCGATATTTCAATCCTTTGACGGGACTGAACTCCAGGTAGAAAGTAGAGAAGGTGCCGAGCCTGCTGCTATTCTCCGCCGTGGCGCCGGGTAAAAAGTCCGCCAGGGGATTCCAGACCTGGTTGGCGCTGCCCGGCAGGAAGCCATTGATCAGCTTGCCTGTCGTATCGTAAGGGGACGCCAGGGGGCTGGCCCGTAAGGCCTGTCCCATCGGATTGACACTTGCCCCTTTGGTGACGTTGTAGCTATTGAGGGAGCTGAGCCCTATTTTGACATAATTTCCCAGCTTCTGATCGACGCTCATTTTTAAGGTGTAGCGCTGGAAGGCCTGACCGGGATATACGCCCGTTTCGTCATAGTAGCCGGCGCCCAGGGCATATTGTGTATTCTCCGAGCCGCCGGAAACACCCAATTGATGGTTGGTGCTGACGCCCGTCTTGTACACGAGCTTCTGCCAGTCCGTGTTGCGTCCCAATGCGACGCCCTGTCTTTCTTCGGGCGCCAGGGCCGAGGTCAGTATGGCCGGATCATCGACCGAGGTATACGTCCCGGGATTGCCGATGTAAGTGGCCCATTTCTTCAGCTGCAGGTATTGCGTAGCATTCATCATGGGATATTCTCCCATCCAATTGGTGAAGCCCGCATACGCGCTGTAGGTCACGGTGGGTTTTGCACCTGCCCTACCCCGTTTGGTCGTCACGAGAATGACCCCGTTGGCGCCGCGGGAGCCATAGATGGCTGTGGAGCTGGCGTCTTTCAGCACTTCCACGGAAGCGACGTCGTCCTGATTGATATCGTCTATCTCTCCCTGGAAAGGGATCCCATCGATGACGAAGAGGGGACCATTGTTCGACTTTACGCTCCGGGTGCCCCTGATAAGTATGCTGGGGGACTGGCCGGGCTTGCTGTTGCCATTCCTTTTCTGGATGTCGATGCCGGCGCCCTGGCCCTGCAGCGCCTGGCTGAGGTTGGCGGCCGGAACATCCTGGATGGACTTCTCCGTGATGGAAGTAATGGAGCCCGTCACATCGGATTTTTTCCGGGTGCCGTATCCCACGACGATCACCTGGTCCAGGTCGTTCTTATTCTCTACCAGGGCGATGTTGAGATCGGAACGATCGGCCGCGCCGATCTTCACTTCCCTGGTGAGATAGCCGGTGTAAGAGATGACGAGTGTGCTGTTGGGGGGCGCGCTGATATGGAAGCTCCCATCGCCTTCGGTGGCCGTTCCGCCACTTTTTGATTTAATGACGATGGAGACCCCTGACAGCGGCTCGCCCGAGATGCCCGTGACCTTTCCCCGGACCGTTATGGCCGGGGCCTGGGCTTGCAGCATGGCCGCATAGAGGAAGAAAATGCAGACGCAGCGTAATTTTTTCATTATGGCAGTGTTGTTGTAGAAATCTAGTTTTGATCCTACTGCAACTAACCAATTTTTACCATATGTGTGTTTTGCTAAAACTGCTATTTATTCAACTATTTTGGCATATAATGGCTCCGGGAGTATTTACAGGAGCTTATACACCACACATTGATCCACCACATGGACGGGGCCATTGGTGGTCAATATGCCCCCGGTGCGCACCTCCACATAGTTGGAAGAGTTGACAAAGTTATTGATCCTGATCTTGCCGTCACTGGTCTTTACTCTTTCCAGGACCATGATGCTCTTCGGGTTCAGCGTATCCGTCCCCGGCGGCAGCAAGGTATTCACCGTCACTTCGGTGGGGGTCAGGTTGTCATAGGAATAAGTCCCCTGCACGATGAGGTACTGCAGCCAGCTTTTCACCTGGGCGGGCGTATAGTCGCTCCAGGATTTGGCGGGACGGATCGTATCCCCCGTCGGGTCCGTCACCGTGTAGTACCCCCAGTAGCAGGCGCTGGAAGGCACGATGGGAACCGTAGCGGTATAGTTGATGACGGCAAGGTTATGCAGGAAGATAAAGGTCCTGTCGGTCTTTGTATATTCATTGGTATCGATGCCGGAATACAGCACGGCCTGGTACATCAGGTAAAGCACCGAATCGGCACCGGGGGCGTTGTCTCCCCCACTTCTGTGCCGGAGATATTGCCAGGCATTCATCTTCACATGCGGGTCCAGTAAATAAGGATGGTGCTGGGTGTCCTCCTGCAGGCCGAGACCGGCAAACTTTTTACACCCGGTGAGCAGCAGGAGCAGTAAGGCTGGGATCAGGAACAATCTTTTTGTCATATCATTTTTTTTATCGGTCAGTTATAGGGCTGGTTTTGAACAAGCTTGGGGTTGGCGTTGAGCACGGTGATGCTCAGCGGCCAGAGAACGGTCCGCATGTCGGCGCCGAAGCCCTGTGCATCGGGCTTACGGATCCTGATCAGCGGATCCATCACCTTCGCCACGACGCCGTTGCGCACCAGGTCGAAGAACCGGCGGCCTTCGGCAAAGAACTCATACTGCCGCTCCTTCAGGATGGCGTTGCTCATGGTAGTCGAGTCAGTCAGCGTGGTGTCTGCATACGCCGTAAGGCCGGCGCGGGTATGTATCTGGTTCAGCAGGGCCAGGGCCGTGGGCAGATCATGCAGATTGTTGGCCGCTTCGGCTCGCAGCAGGGTCATATCCGCAAATCGATAGATAGGGAAATAAACGTTGGCCTGGTTGTTGGCGGGATAGAGCTGGTTGCCGGAGCCATCCAGGTTCACGGGATAATATTTCAGGGTCTTGTCATGGGCCTTTACTTTCAGGTCGATGGACTGTGCGCCCCGGATGTCTTTTGCATTGGCGGCGGCGGAAAAATAATTCCAGATGACATCGGAGATCTTGAAGGTGCTATTGGTATTGCCGGCGCCGATCTGGCCGGAAATGCCGGCGCCTCCATCCGTCGTCCAGTCCCAGTAGATGCTCCAGATATTCTCCACTGTCTTACTGGGTGCTATGAAAAGATTTTTCCAGGTGGCAGTGGGCTCGATCTTGTATCTTTTCAGATTGGTCAGCTTGTTATACCATTCGATGGCCCCGGCATTGTCGTGTCTCCACATGCTGATATCCATCAGCAAGGCATAGGTGAGACCCAGGTTGGCTTCCCATACTGTTTTCTGATCGGGATTCGTCAGTGACTCCGCTGTGAGCAGGTCGGGAATGATCAGTTTGTCCAGCAGGTCGTTCACCGGGGTCCTTGCCTTATAGGGATCCATCCCGATGCTGTCGAAGGGGACGGTCCAGAGCGGCGCGTCTCCCCATACTTTCACCAGTTGGAAATAGCAGTAAGCTCTTACATTATAGGCTTCGGAAAGGTAATAGTTGATGAGCTTCGGATCAATGCCGGGCTGCAGCGCTTTTACCTCCGGTACATGTTTGAGCAGGTCGTTCGCCCTTCCGATCACCGTATACAAGGGACTCCAGTCGGAGCCATTGATGGAGGAGGTGAGGCCATTCGTGTAGTAGGATACATTCCCATATTTGGGATTGTCAAAGTAATTATCGCTGCGGGCGTCCCCCCAATATAAAAAGTTGGTGCCGCAGACATCCTGCATGCCGCTGTACATTCCGGCAATGGCGGCTTTGATATCGTCCTCCGTCTTCCAGAAGGAGCTGGTCCTGATCTGCGTCTGGGGCTTCTTGTCGAGGAATTTGCTGCATCCGGACATGGCGATGGCCGATGCCAGGATCAAAAGACAAAATAATCGGTTCATGTCAGTATAATTTTTTTTCAGAAGTAAATGTTGATGCCCAGGCCTATTTCCCTGCGACGGGGATAGTTCCCCCCGTCCTGTCCCAATTGCAGCGGGTCGGAGGAAGTGAATTCCGGATCATACCAGGTGTAGTTGGTCCAGGTCAGCAGATTGCTGCCGTAGATATAGCAGTTGGCGCTCTGCGCAAACATTTTCCGGGAGAGTGCGGGCGGCAGTGTATAGTTCAATTGTAAATATGCCAGGCGGATAAAAGAGCCATCCTCGATGAAGCGGTCGCTGACGCGCACATTGCCTACGCTGCTGGACCTGTATACCGGTACGTCCGTGACGTCGCCTTGTTTTCTCCACATATTGTGAATGACATAAGGCTGAGGGATGATGTTGGAAGTGCCGTAGTCATCCAGCACCCTGGCCGCGTTGTTGTAGATCTTATTGCCCCACTGGGTATTGAAAGTGAAGGAGAGCGTGAACTGCTTATAATGCAGGGTATTCATCAGGGCCAGGTAAAATTTGGGCTGCGCATTGCCCAGCACTGTCCTGTCCGCATTGTCGATGACGCTGTCTTTCGTGAGGTTGGCGAACTCGACGTCCCCGCCTTTCAGCTTTGTCGATCTGCCGTAAACGCTGTGCACGGCGCCTGTGTACGGCTGGCCTTTGAAAGTATATCCCTGGAAGACCCCATTCTTGTCAAAATTCGGCGTAAGCCGTTCCCAGTTGTCATTGTAGGCATTGGACTGGTCGTAAGCATAGACGCCCACCTGCTTCCATCCATAGAAATCGCCCAGCGCGCCGCCTTCCCGGATGAGCCATGCAGCATTGCCCGCATCGCTGCTGTTACCCGAAATGAAGGATTGTCCGCCGTTGAGCTTTTTCACGACGCCCCGCTCGATGGAGAGGTTGGAGCTCACCAGCCAGTCGAAATCCCGCCGCACCAGCGGTCTTCCCGTCAGGGTCAGTTCGAAGCCTTTGTTCTGGACAGTGCCCACGTTCACCCGGACACTGGAGTATCCCGTCTCTCTGGGCAGGGGCCGGCTGTACAGCATGTCGCTGGTGGTCTTGACATAATAATCGGCGACTACCAGCAACCGGCCTTTAAAAAAGCTGAGGTCGAGGCCTACATCGCTTTGGAGCGTGCTCTCCCATTTGAGGTTGGGGTTGCCGACTGCGCTGTTGGGAGCGACGCCGGACTGCGCGTTATAGAAATAGGTGCCGAAGTCATATTTACTCTGTGCGTCGAAGTTACCGATCCGTTCATTGCCCGTCTGGCCGACGCTGACCCGCAGCTTGCCGTCGTCGAGCACATTACCGGACCAGTTCATGAAACGTTCGTCGGTGAAGCGCCAGGCTACAGCTCCCGAAACGAAATTGCCCCAGCGATTGTTGGCGCCAAACCGGGAAGAGCCGTCCCGTCTGACGAGCGCGTTCAGGATATACTTCCCTTTATAGCTGTACGATGCCCGCCCAAACAGGGACGCCAGGGAATTGCCGGTGGCGCTGGTCGTTGTCCCCGAAGGCACCAGGGTACCCGAATTGAGGGTGAGGATCTCTTCGCTGACATAGTTGACATCGGCCAGCGTGGCGCTGTTGGTCTGGGTATTCTCGGCGCTGAAACCGGCAAGACCCGTGACAGCATGATCCTTTCCGAAGGTCTTGTTATAGTTGAAGAACGCCTGATATTGCCAGTTGACTGTCCGGGAAAAACCTTCGCTCCCGGCGTTGGTAGTCGGATTGGCCGAGCTCAGCAGCTTAGGTAAAAAGCCCTGTGTCCTCGTCTCGCTGTAATTGACCACGGCGTTGGTGGTAAACTTTAAGGAAGGGATAAAGGTGTATTCAATCTGGTTGAAGAGCCCGCCCTGGTAATTCTGGTTGCGGTTGACCTGCAGCAACGCTACTGACAGCGGGTTCCGCCGGCCGCTGATATAGCCCGTCAGGGTGCCGTCAGGGAAGAACACGGCGTAATTGGCCGGCCGCTGAAAAGCCTGGAAGATCGTATTGCCCTCATCGATCTTATTGCCTGTAGTATACCCGAAATTAAACCGGCTGGTGTATTTGAATTTTGTGGAAGGTGAGAATTCGATATTCGCTCTCAACAGCAGGGACTTGGCATAGCTGTTCACCACGAGGCCCTGGTCGTCCAAAGCCCGGATGCTGGTGAAATAGTTCATGTTCCTGGCGCCGCCGCTGATCCCGAAGTCCACCTGGTTCTTCAGGGCCGTGCGGGTGAGCAGGTCCTGGTAATCGTTGTCGGCATTGAAGCTGGGGTTCAGCGAATCCGTGTTGCCTCCGGCGGTGGGGCTATTCGACTGCTCCTGCCGGTACAGACGGACCTCCCGGGAATTGGCCTGCGGCAGCTTGTGGGCCAGGATACCGGAAGTATGCAGGTACTGCACGTTGATCCTCGGCTTACCTTCCACCCCTCTTTTGGTGGTGACGATGATAACGCCATTGGCTGACCGCGAACCGTAGATGGCGGCCGAGGCGGCATCCTTCAGGATCTCCACGGACTGGACATCATTGGGGTTGACCCAGTCCATATTGTCGGACAATACGCCATCGATGACATACAAGGGGTTGTTGCCCGCGCTGGAAAAAGTGGAGTAGCCGCGGATACGGATACTAGGCTGGGCGCCCGGGACGGCGCTGGTAGTCACCAGCACACCGGCAGCCATACCCTGGAGGGCATCTCCCAGGCTGGCAGGATGGCGCTCTTCCAGCTGTTTGGCAGAAATCGAAGTGATGGAGCCGGCAAGGTCCCTTTTCTTAGCCGTTCCATACCCGATGACGACGACATCATTGAGGCTGTTGGCCGCCTCGTTCAAGGCGATGACCATCTTCACTTTTCTGCCGACTGTCTCTTCCTTATTCTCGTAGCTCACCAGGGAGAATACCAGCACGGATTGCGGACCAGGCACCGTAATGCGAAACTTGCCGCTGCTGTCCGTGGTAGTGCCCATGCCTGTCGACTTGATGGTGACGCTTACGCCGGGCAGGGGGTTCCCCTTGGAATCCAGCACCGTGCCGCCGACCCTGTTGATTGGTTCGCCCCTGGGTGGTAAGGGCGTCTTCTGTGCATTGGTTAAAAAAGTAAACAACTGTAAGAGCAGGAGAAGATAGAAAATACGGTTTCTTCCAGGCGAAAGACGCCCGGGATGGGAATGACAAAGCTTTTTTTTCATACAGCGGTCAGTTAAGAGTATTAGGTAATCTCACCGCAATTACGAATAAGTTGTCCAGGGGTCATTCCGCTTAATTACCCTTATAACAAACAATTTTGGCCTACGCCTGATTGTTGGGTAGTAACATTTAGTTGGAGATAACTATTTTCTTTACAGCGACGCCTATATTTCCATTCATATCGCTGCCCTGAATGATCAATGTATAGGTGGAAGCGCTGCCCGCAGCATAGAAGGAAGTCATTGCTTGCCCCTGCTGATTGGTCACGAGGCTGGGCTGCCAATGAATGGTCGAACGCAGGTCAGGCGGCAGGGCGCTGCTGCTGACGGCATTATAACGAGGACGGTAAAATGTCGCCGGCCAGCTCATGGGCAACGGCTTGTACGTGGACACGCCAGGCGTCTTCTTCATAAAGACGCCGTTGCCTGACCGGGTGGTAATTTCCAGAAAAGCATACTCCACCATCAGGTTCGCCTGCTGGGTCGGGGATAAGAATGCGCTCTTGTAATTGTTGCTGTGCCTGGCAGTAACCATCACTTCGATGCCAGTTACGTCCTCCGCCGTGAGGAATTCCAGGGTCTCTTTTTCCGGTGCGAACCGGCTGAGATTGACGCCGTCGATGATAATATGGGCGGGGTTCCGGAAGATCATGTATCGTTCGACGCCATTTCGCGCATACACGGTGTTGAACCCTTTTACTTTCTCCTGCAGCAACTGCTTCAGGCTCAATTTCCCTGCTGCCGAGATGCTAGCCTCATCGATGACCTGGTCGGCCTGACCGGGGCCATTGAGGTTACTGGAGCCTTTTATAGCTTTTGTTGTCCTGACGGTCACTGCCTGGAGGACCGTGCCCCGACCGGCTGCATAGGGGCTTTTTTCTTTCAGGATGGCCGCATTGTTCCTGACATACCGCCGCAGGATGCTATCGTCTGCCGCATAACCCGGCGCCGGAATCCCGTTGGATAGCCGGTCTGCGGGCGGAGGTTCATACGCGTCGATGGTGATCCCCATGCCGCCGCTGTTGCCTTTAGCGTTCCTTGCCTGGAGGACGAATGCGATGGTGTCCACCGGCGGAAAATCCGTAAAGCAAAACCTTCCTTCAGCATCTGTCACTGTGTCCATCACCAGCCGCAGTTTTCCGGTGGTCATCAGCGTTACCCTGGCATCATGCACGGGCCGGTTCAGCAGGTTCGTAACCTTTCCCGTGACCTTTCTCTTATCTTCAGCTGTAAAAAGAGGCGTGCGGGGCTCTTTTAAAAGATCCTGCCATTTGTAACCTATCCAGCCCTGTGTTAACATCAGTGCATCCATCGCCGCATCGCGCTGTGCGGAGGATACGGGTCCTTCCTGACGAAAATACCAGCCGGGCGTTTCCACCAGCCCTTTCAGGTCCGCCGTCAGCAACATGTGCGTGAGAATATCATCGGCCAGCAGACTATCCGTCCTTATCTGGGCGTCATCTGTCACTGCCAGGGAAAAGCTTCCCGCTACCGGCTGACCTTCATGGTCAGTGACCTGTATGTGTAAGGAAATGCTATCCCTGGCGGCATAGCTGTCCTTATCGCTTGTCACCCCGATCCTCAGTTCGTCCCTGTGGTTGATGAATAGGATGCGTTCGCTGACAGGCTCACCTGAATGGTTGAATAAAGTGAAATGCGTGATGCCTGAAGGGAAAATACTTTTAGCCAGGACGCCCTCGATCGCTGGCCTGTTTAGCACGAAATTAGCACCATAGACAGGCGCCCCCCTGGAAAGGCCCAGCAGGTGATAGACTTGTCCATTGATCATATCCGGAGATGAAAGGATCGTAACGTGCAGGGAATCTTCCCGTGTTTGATTGTTCACCCGCAGCACGATGCCCTTCTTTTTAACTGCAGGCAAAGGGTAACGATCCATCCGGCCATCCGGCAGCCGGACAAGCGCGGAATAGGTCTCTCCTGCAACAGGCGTCATACTGCATACGCCCATTCCTTTGTACAGGGACTGGAAGGGAACTACTTCCCTGTCCCTGCTGTCTACGATCGTCCCCTGTATATCCACGCCAAGACCGTCGTCCCCAATGGCTTTAAAGCCCACCCGGGATGGGATGCCGGCTACCAGCCAGCCGCTTTCCGGCATGAACTGGACGTCCGTCTTCCGGAGGTCTGATTTCCCTGAGTGCAGATCCATCTTCCCTGATTGCAGGTCCGACTTCCCTGATTGCAGGTCCGTCTTCCCTGATTGCAGGTCCGACTTCCCTGATTGCAGGTCCGACTTCCGGGTGCGTCCGCTACCCTGTCTTCGTGGCTGCCACTCCTTTTCCGCGGCCGGGGCTATTACAAAATGCCGGCGAAAAAAACATTCCTCTCCGAAGTTCCGCATCCACCGGGTATAGGCGCAGACGGTGTAGCTCCCATCCCTCATCTCCTCTTCCGTCAAAGGCAATTGCCCCCAGGAAACGCCGAAGTTAACAGGGACAGACATACGCCGGACCTTTTTGCTGCTGTCGTTGATCAGGTCCACATAGAGCAATCCGCTGAAAGGGGAATAGTCATGCGTAGCTGCCCGAAACAGGTAGGCCTTGAACCAGATGGTATCGCCGACGGCATAATATGGCTTATCGAAATGCAGGAACAGCGCTTCGGCAGGCTGCCGCGTATTAAAGCTGTCGACGGCGGCAATGAGCTGCTTTGCGTTTACCTTGGCGGCAGGCTGTGCTGCCGCCGGGAAACAACCGGCTAAACAGTACAGCAGCCCAAAAAATATTCCTATGCGCGGAGACATACATCAGTGGGTTTATATCTAATGTCGCATGACGAACCGGAGGTTCGTTACAGGATCCCGCTCACCTCCATCCGGATGACAGTAGCAATGGTGTCAGGCGCTTTCTCCGGGACATGGATGACGAGCCCGTCGGCAGTCGCCTCGGTCTTCAGGGCGCTTCCTCCTGTCAGCAGCCGCGCGGATACGACGGTATTCTTCAATCCCGGCACCGTGAGCCTGCCGTCCTTCGGCCAGTCGAACACGGAAAGGTAGAGGATCGTGATGCCCTTCTCTGCTTTTTTTGTACAGCGGCCCCAGGGCAGCAGGCCGAAAGGGCTGGCTTTTGTGCCGTAAATGGCCTCGCCATTGACCTTCATCCAGGCGCCGATGGCTTTCAACCCGTCAATGCTGCCCTGGGGAAATTCCCCTTCGGCCGTAGGGCCTACGTTGAGCAGGTAGTTGCCGCCTTTGGATGCGATGTCCACCAGGTTATGGATCAGCGTCGCGGGTGTTTTCCATTTGTTGTCATAGCTCTTATAACCCCAGGTGCCGTTCATGGTCATGCAGGTCTCCCAATCTTTGCCATCCAGGTCTGCCAGATTGGGTATCTTCTGTTCGGGTGTCTTGTAGTCGCCGGGGAAATTGGGACGCTTCAGGCGGTCGTCGGTGATGATCTTCGGCTGAAGGGACAGTACTGCCTGGAGCTTCTCTGCGTATGCATCCGTCATGCCCGTGGGCGTATCCCACCAGAGCACGGCTACGTCGCCATAGTTGGTCAGCAGTTCCTTCACCTGGGGTACGGCCACCTTATCGATGTAGCTGCCCATGGAGTCTGTCGTCTGGGCGGGGTCCCAATGTCCGCTGTGTGCCAGCGTATAAGCGTCGATGCGGGCGGAGTCGGGGTTAGCCCAGCCTTCCGATGCGATTTTGCGGGCCGCGGCGCCGCCGGGGTTGTTCCAATCCTGTGCGTGGGAATAATAGAAGCCCAGCCGGATGCCATATTTACGGCAGGCTTCCGCCAGGGGCTTCAGCAGGTCTTTCCCGTACGCCGTGGCGTCCACCACATTCCACTTGCTGGCATTGGTCTTAAAGAGGGCAAAGCCGTCATGGTGCTTGGCCGTGATCACGATGTATTTCATGCCTGCCTCTTTCGCCATTCTCACCCATGCTTCAGGGTTATATTTTACGGGATTGAACCCGCGGGCCATTTGCTGATAATCGGCCACGGAGATCTTCCCCCTGTTCATGATCCATTCTCCCCCGTGCCCCACCTCATGACCCTGCCAGGTGCCGGCGGGAAGGGCATAGACGCCCCAGTGGATGAACATGCCGAACCGGGCGTCCCGCCACCATTCCATCCGCTGATCACGGGTGAGGGTTTGCGTGGATGCTGTCGCGTGCAAAAGAAGGAGAGTGAGTGATGCGATGATAATTTTTTTCATATACAAGATTTTTTAAGTTATTCTTTTGATCGTAAGAGTGCTTCCAGGTAATAATAATCTCCGTAATTGATAGGCACATCCACTTCGCTGTTGGAAGGTTTCGAGCCTGTGCTGTGTGAAAGGATAAATCCCCTGTTCGTGCCGATGGCAGACCGGTAACGATGGGTCAGGCTTTGCAGGATCTGTCCGGCCACGGACCGGTATTCGTCCCGGTGCGTGCTATACCCGCTCAATTCGTAGAGGGCGGAGGCCATGACGGCGCCCGCCGAAGCGTCGCGGGGCTCATCCGGGATGCCGGGCGCATCGAAATCATAATAGGGCACTTTATCCGCCGGCAGGTGCGGGTGGTGTAAAAGAAAGCCGGCAATATGCTCCGCCTGCTGCAGATAGCGGGGGTCCTTTGTCTCACGATAGCACATCGTAAAGGCATATAACCCCCAGGCCTGACCGCGGGCCCAGGCCGAAGCGTCGCTGTATCCCTGCCAGGTCTGCTTCTTCACCACCTTACCCGTGACAGTATCATAGTCTACTACATGGAAGGAGCTGTAATCGCTGCGGTAATGGTTTTTCATCGTCGTATTGGCGTGCGTGACGGCGATCCTGTAGAAGGAAGAGTCGCCGGTGAGCTTCGTGGCTTCGAACAGCAGCTCCAGGTTCATCATATTGTCGATGATGACGGGAAAGCCCCATAGGTTCCTGTGATGGTCCCAGCTCCGGATGCAGCCGATGCGGGGGTTGAAGCGGGTGATCAGCGTTCTGGCGCCCTGGATGATCACCTGCTTATATGCTTCGTCCTTTGTCAGGCGGTAGCCAGTGCCATAGCTGCAGTAGAGCTTGAAGCCCATATCGTGGGTGCCGGCGTTGAATTTTTCTTTTTCCATGCGGGCCGTGAAGGCCTGCGCTTCCTGCTTCCACTCTTCCTTCCCCGTGTATTGATAGAGCATCCATAGCTCGCCCGGGAAGAATCCGCTGGTCCAGTCCCTGGAGGGCACCAGCTTCAGCCGCCCGTTCTCCAGCGTACGGGGAGAGAAGGGGCTGTCGGGTGCAGGGCCTGTTCCGGCACTGCCGGGGCCGCCCGCAGCGGCGATCTCCCGCAGCAGGAGGTGCGTCTGTTCCTCTGCGTCGGCCATGAGGGGGGGAAGGGGCAAAGTCGGGCTGGTGAGAGGACCATGTGTCGCATCAGCCGATTGTCCGGGAGAGGCCGTCCCATTTGCCGGTGAAGGGGGCGCATCCGTCTGCCAGGAGCGCACCATCCTCACTTCCAACAGCCGCATCAGCTGGCGCCCCGGAATATCCACGGGCCGAATGCTCAGCTCATGGACGCCCGGACTTAAGGAGACGATGCCGAGGTCTGCCGTGCGGACGGAATCCCTGCCGCCCGTGTCTAATTTATTTTCCCCCTGGTAGCCGTCAGCCTGCCATTGGTAAGTTCCGCCCAGCCCCTCTCCTGCCCTGTATGTTATCCTCATATGGTAAGTAGCCGGGGCCACCGTCCTGAAACTCCAGCTGAGGTATTGTTCCTTGCTGCTCCAACCGTCCACATAGAACCGGCCCGCTTTGCCATCGCCGAAGCCAAAGCCGCCGCCATGCTGCCGGGCATCAAAAGCCAGCAAGCGCGTCAGGGGAATATTGGGAGCGATGAAGCGCACGGAGTCCGTCTGCCAGCCCTTTTTCAGCTCCACCACGATGACGGTGTTGGCGGTATCCGGCGCCTGCCGGGGCAGGTCGATGACGAGGTCGTTTTCATTCGAGGGCGCGGCGCGCAATGTCTTTCCGGCATCGGAAAGCAGGTAGGCTTTGCCGATGGGACCTTTCAGTCCGCCTACGTACAGTTTTCCATCAGCAGGCCAGTCGAAAACATGGAGGTAGAGCTTCTCTCCTTTCAGGGTGGACACGCCCCAGTTCTGTAAGGGCAGCGGTCCCGCAGCCGTACCATAGATGCTTTCCCCATTGACATTCATCCATTTCCCAATCCCCTGGAGAATGTGCAGATCCCTGTCGTCGAAAGTCCCATCCCCTTTGGGTCCGATGTTCATCAGCAGGTTCCCGCCCCGGGAAGCTGCCTTTGCCAGCAGTTGTATAAAAAAGGCGGGAGGCTTGTGGCTGCTGTCATACCGGTGATACCCATATGATTCATTAGTGGTGGGAATGGCTTCCCAGTCGCCCGTGACCGGGTAAAATTCTGCGGGCCTGTCTGCCGTGTTCTTATAGTCTCCGAAGTTGTTATCCCCCTCCTTTGCCAGGCGCCCATTGACCACGACTTGCAGGTCCACGGACCGGATGGCCTGCAAGATCCGCAGGTTCTCGGAGAAAGGCAGCTTGCTGGGCGTGTCGAACCAGAAGATATCGGGATGATATTTCCGGATCAGTTCTTTGATCTGGGGGATCGCTTTTTCGTCGACATAGGCTTGCGCTTTGGGCAGCAGCTCGGGATGGAGATCGTACCAATGCAGGCCGCCATACAGCTGCCTGTCGCCGGCAGGGTTCTTGTATTCCCAATCGTTGCCGGGCGCTTTGGGATACTCCCAGTCAAACGCATGCGAATAATAAAATCCGAATTTGATCCCGTATTTCTTACAGGCGGCGGAGAGGGCGGCCATGGGATCTTTTTTCCAGGCCGTCTGCCGCATGATATTAAAGTCGGAGACTTTCGAATCGTACATGGCAAAGCCGTCATGGTGCTTGGAGGTAATGATCATATATTTCATACCTGCCTGCTTTGCATGCAGGACCCACTGCTCTGCATTGAACTTTACGGGATTGAAGCCATGGGCCAGCTGTAAATACTCCGCCCTGCTGATCTTCTCTTTGCTCATGAGGTGCTCGGCATAGCCTTCGACCTTATGGCCTTTCCATTCGCCTCCGGCCCTGGAATAGACGCCCCAGTGGATGAACATGCCAAAACGAGCCTCGCGCCACCAGGCTATGCGCTGGTCGTGATCTTTCATCGTGGCGGGCCACCAGCCTTGCAGGGCTTCTTCGGCCGCATGCCTGTCCCGCTGCTGTCCCCTGGTCAGCATGTCTTTTTCTTCGTCGCCGGCAGTCTGTGCTTTTACAGCGGCCGAAGCGAAGAAGATGCTCCCAAAAAATAAGGCAATGAAAATTCGAATATTCATAGTAGTTATTTGTTTATCCATATAAGCGGGTGGCGTACGGGCAGATTGCGGATCACTTCCCCGTTGGCCGGCGCGTGATCCAGCCTTTCCCAGGTGCGAAGCCAATCCTTCCTGCCAAAGGCGTTGGCGCCGAAGGCAAGCGCGGGCTGCGCTACGGGCCACTGGTCCCAGTACATGACGTCGTGCGCATAGGGCCATTCCCCTTTGCCCGCGATGTAGGGGGCCATGAATGCAATACCTTTCTCTATGCTGCGGCCGTCCGGGGTCTGGTAATGCCAGAGATCGTCCTGGGGGGTGGACAGCAGCTGACAAATAGTGGCCATGGCATCCAGGTTGAACAGCGAATAGCCATAGGGTTTAGTCCTTTTCAATTCGCGCGGGAAGCTGCCATCCACGTCCATTTGCCCGGGCAGCAGCACCTCCTTGTACCTGCGGCTGCAAAAAGCCATCAGGTCTGTATCGCCGGTGAAGCCGGCAAAGGCGGCCGCCTGCATGACCCAGCAGGTACCGTGATTGTTGGCCGCATTCATCTCCTCTTTTCCATAGGGGTGGGTGGTGAGCCACCGCAGGTATTTTGCGAACCATTGCCGTATGCGGTCCAGCAATGCCTTATCCATGGCGTCCGATCCTTCCATCGCCTCCAGTCCCTGTACCACTTCCATCAGCTGGATGGTGTCGATGATACCGATGCCCCTGCCCGTGGCCCGGCCTTTGATGGCCTGTGCAAACTGGAGGTCAGGATGCATGCAGGTGGCGGTATCCACGAACCATGCCTTGCAGTGGAGCAGGGCGGACCTGACATATTTCGCGTCGCCGGTGATCTTATAGGCGGTAGCCAGCGCGCCTACGAGGCGGCTGAAGCGGATCATGGCTACCCGGTGATCGGTGAAGTTGGCGGGGTTGGTCATGCCGTCCCGCTGGATATAAGGGCTGTCGGGATGCTGCGGGTCAGGCCACCAGTAGTCGCCTTCGGAATAAAAATCGTGGGGGCCGCCCGCGCTGCGGGGGCAGAAGCTGGCGGTCACGGTGACGGGCGCCTGCTGTAGAGCCTGTGCGGCTTCTGCCAGCGCTTGTTTTTTCAAGGTGGCGACGATGGCATCATAGAAGGGAGCCGGGGTCCCGCCGGTCGAGGGAGCCGATGCCGCCGCCGTCCGTAAAGGCGTCATGAATTTCCAGGTGACCTTGCGGAGGGTGTTGGGCTTGCCTTTCTCCGGTGCGGAGATAGCGCCCTGCCATTGCCCGTGCTTATCTTTCGTGACCGTGAGGGTGCGCCAGGAATAAGCGCCCCGTTCATACGCATAGGTCTCTCCGTCATCATCATACAAACGCGAAGCGCCGTCCTTTTCGCCGTAGTGACGGATCTCCAGGTCGGTGGGTTCGCCGGCCTTTGGCGCATGCAGCGCCGGCGGCATCAGGGGGATGAGGCCGCCATCCTTCACATAGACGGGTATTTTATCCAGGCCGGGGGTCACCGTGATCACCTGTCCGTCGCCGGCATATTCGCCCGTGTAAAAATCGTACCATCTTCCTTTGGGCAGGATGACCTTACGGGTCTTCTGTCCTGTGAACAGCGGCGCCACCAGCAGGTATTCGCCCGCCATATACTGGTCCTTCACCTCCTTCATGGCGGCCTCCGCATAGGGGTTCTCCTGCAGGTCGGCTTCCAAACCGTCCCTCTTTCCTTCCGGCAGGAAACCTGGTTCCAGGTCCATGGCCCTGAAGGGCGGCGTGCCTTCGAAATGATATTTGGCAAACTCCGTATACCAATAGGGGATCATCCGCATGCGTAGCAGCGCCATCTGCCGCACCTGCTCCGCCACTTCCGGGTATGACCAGGGCTTGGTGCCGCTGGCCCAGGCATTGATCATGGCCATGGGTGAGAACACCACCGTCTGGAAGCGGCGCAGCCATTCTTCCCCTGATTTGGAAGCCCTTACTTCCGGCGTCCATAATACGCCGGCAAAGCCGCTGTTCAGCAGCGCCGTGATAAAGTCCTCGTGGTTGTAATAATCGTTGTAGATGACATAAGGGAAGGAGACGCCGCCGCCATTGGAGCCACGGACAAGGCCGAACGTACGCCGGTCTTTCGCATGATACAGGTCCGTGCTGTAGCGTTGCAGCAGCAGACCGAAGGTCTGCCGCATCTGCTCCGCGCTGACGCCCGAAGGGAAGGTGGCCACGTCGGGCCAGAGATAGCTGTCATAGCCATCCACTTCGTCTATCTTGTACCCGCTGACGCCTATGCCCACCTGGCTTTTCTGCAGCTGATCGAAAAATAATTTGCGGGCAGGCGCCAGGGTGAGATCCGGGACGAGGCCTACCCACACCGTGTGGGAGCCTGTGAAGGGCAATATGTCTTTATAGTAAGCCGCTTCCGGGGAAATATACGGGTTGGTCCAGAGGTTGACCCGGATGCCGCTGTCCGCCATGCTCCTTACAAATTTTGCCGGATCGGGGAAGCGCGTCCTGTCCCATTCGAAAGTGCAGGGATATGATCTGCTCTGCCATCCCGGCTCCAGTCCGATGAAATCCAGGGGATAGTTTTTTTCACGGAAGGCGCTTACCTCTTTTTCCGCGTCGGCCGCATTGGACAATTTCTCCAGGCGTTGCGTAAAACCCAATCCCCAGCGGGGCGGGAGGCATCCGCCCCCGTTGAAGAGGTTGAACCTGCGGATGGCGTTGAGGGCACCGGGACCCGCGAATACATAGATCTCCACTCCTGCTGCCGGCACGAGGATCTCCACCGCATCCGAATAGGGACGAGCCGTCCAGGTCTTGTCCGTGTTGCGGTCCAGGGCAGGCGGCGGGTTGCGGCTGTCCTTTCTCACGGCGCTGCCTGCGTATATCTCCAGGTACCTGGCCGTATTGATATAGACGCCATAGCCTTTGGAAGAAACATAAAATGGCGTGGGCGCATGGGTGCGGCCGTTGTCTTTACCGCCAAAATGGTCTACATGCAGCTGCAGGATCTTCCCCCGCTGATGCACCGTCTGAAAGTTCAGCCCGAAGCCATAGAGCTGCTCGCCTTTTTCCAGGGGCAGGCGCAGCGAGGTCTTGCTGTCATGGAGGGAAGCCACTATCTCTTCCTGCGGCAGGGGAAAAGCAGCGCTGCCCAGTTGTCTCAATCCGGGCTCATAGGGTTTTGCACCGGAGGCCGTCAGCAGATCGTAGGCCTCGGGCTTGCCGGCAACGCCTTTCCAGACGCCAGGCCCGACTTCCGTCCAGGTGATGGTTTGCGCCTGCAGCGTGGAGGTGGCGGCAAACAGCAATAACAGGGGCAGCAGGATCCTGGCGTTTATCATGCTATAAAGGTATTATGGTATAAGTTGTTCCTTTCACCGTCGCAAATGCTACGGTATATTTTCCGGATGCGCTTTTACTGCTGCGGGCATTCACCCCGACGACCTTCACGGGCTGCAGTGTGGTGACTGAGCAAGGACCACCCGAGCCGGAGGTCAGGGCAGCCTTTGTCAGTCTTCCGTTGTTCCAGTACAGGGCGACGGTGAAATTGCCCCGGGCCCTTATTCCTTTGACGGAGCCGGAAGCCCACGGATCGGGAAGCGCAGGCAGCAGGAGGATGTTCCCGTTGTGGCTCTGGAGCAGCATCTCCGTCATGCCGGCCGTGGCGCCGAAGTTACCGTCGATCTGGAAAGGCGGATGTGCGTCGAAGAGATTGGGATAGACCCCTCCCCCGCTCATTTGCCCTTTTTCTATAGTGGGGTCGATGTAATTAAAAGCGTCACTCAATATTTTATAGGCATGATTGCCATCCTGCAATCTTGCCCACCAGTTGATCTTCCAGGCCATGGACCAGCCGGTGGAGACGTCGCCCCGCATCACGAGGGATTGTCTGGCGGCCGCCGCCAGGTCAGGCGTGGCATCCGGCGTGATCTGGCTCCCGGGATAGAGACTGAACAAATGCGAGGCATGCCGGTGCTTGTCATTGGGATCATCCCAATCCCTGAACCATTCCTGCAGCTGTCCATACTGGCCGATGTGAAAAGGATACAGCTGGTCCCTGGCGGTGGTAAGCGCTTTGGCATAGGCGGCATCCATGTGAAGGACCTGCGCTGCCATTGCGACTTCCGTGAACAGCTCGCGAAGAATGGACATGTCCATGGTAGAGGCCATGGTCAGCTGGTATTCCTTCCCTTTTATTTTGATGGTGTTCTCAGGAGACGTGGAAGGGTTGGTGACGAGCAGGCCCGTCGCAGGATCTTTTATCAGCCAGTGCTGCATGAACTGCGCCGCGCCTTTCATCAGCGGGTAAGCTTTTCGCAGGAAGTTCGTGTCGTTGGTGAAAAGGTAATGCTCCCACAGGTGCGTGCAAAACCAGGCGCCGGCCATCGGCCAGCATGACCAGCGGGGCATGCCTTTGGGATCCCAGTCATATCCTCCGGGCGGAGAGGTCTTCGCCCAGCAGTCCGAATTGTGATGCGCCACCCATCCTTCCCGTATGCCATAGTTCACCCGGGCCGTCTTTGCGCCGTTGACCGCCAGGGCTTTGATAAAGTCGAACAGGGGCTGATGGCATTCGGAGAGATTGGTATTCTCCGCCAGCCAGTAGTTCATCTCCGTATTGATGTTGGTGGTGTAGTTGCTGGCCCAGGGCGGTTGCACGAGCCTGTTCCAGATGCCCTGCAGGTTGGCGGGGAGACCGCCGGGACGGGAGCTGGCGATCAGCAGATACCGGCCGTACTGGTAATATAAGGCCTGCAGCTGAAAGTCCTTGCGGGTGCTGTCAAACCGTAAGATACGCAGGTCAGTGGGGAGCTTTGCGGCGGCGGTATCCAGTCCCAGGTCCAGGCTCACCCGTTGAAAGAGGCGGCGGTAATCGTCCAGGTGCTCTTTGAGCAGGGTGCTATAAGGAGTAGCCCAGGCTTTTTTCATATGGGCGCCGGCTTCTGCGGCGGGGTCTTTTCCGGCATGCCCCGGAGAATGGTCGAAGCCGTTGTAGCTGGTGGCTTCTGTCAGCAACAGGGTGGCATCATCGGCGCCCGAGACGTTCAGCCTGTCGCCAGTGGCTGTGACTTGCCCACCCGTCGTCCTTACTTTCACCTGCACTTCGAAGCGCATCCCCTCTCCTTTCGGGTCCTCGTCGTATACGATCTGTTTCGGCTCGTATTCCCGGTTGGCCACGAAAGTGGGGGCCTTGCCTTTCAGGATGAGAGAAGGGCCGGACGGCGGGCCGAGGGAAGTACCCGAGGGCGAGCTGGGCGCAAGGGAAAGGTTCCCGGCCGAAACCTGGTAATGCAGCAGGCTGCTCAGTCCGACGGAAAAATTCAACGCATGCGCTTTACTGGCCGTCAGGTGTATCACCATGACCTTGCCGGGGTAGCTGATAAAGCTGGTCCTGCGGAAGGTGATGCCGCCCTGCGTATATTGCACGGTGGTAGTAGCCGTATTGAGATCGAGGTCCCGGTGATAATGCGCAATGCTCGTATCCCCGGCGCCATTCGTAAGATCCAGCCGGAGGTCGGCCAGGGGAAGGTAACGGGCCGAATAAGGACCTTGCATCTTTTTCCATAATGCAGCGGCGCTGTCGTAGTCGCCTTTGAAGATGGCTGCACGGACCAGGGGCAGGATAGCAGGACCGGCAGGATTGTTGCCGGATTCGGGGAAGCCGGACCAGAGGGTATTGTCATTCAGCTGGTAGCTTTCTTCGAGAGGCCGTCCGAAGACCATGGCGCCTGTCCTCCCATTGCCCAGGGGCAGGGCTTCTTCCCAGGCCCTGGCAGGCTTGTCATACCATAATTTCAGGTGGGGGTCCTGTGCCTCCGACAGGAGAGCCAGGTGTAACAGGAGCAGCAAGGTCGTTATAGCGCGCATCGTTCTTTTCATTTTTACATTTGGAGGAATACGGATGGCAGGCCGGCGGCTTTGACGCTGACCACGGAATGTCCGCCATGGGTGTGCAGCCGGATGATGGCCTGCCCATTAGCGGCCTGGATATAATGGGATCCGGCGGAAGTGCCCTGGTTATCGATGAGGCTGCCATCGCCGGTGAGCCCGAAGCTTATCCAATCGGTTGCATCCAGGCAAGGTATGCCATTCTCGTCCAGCAGCCGCGCCCGGACGGTGGCGATGCCATTTTCTTCTCCCGTCTTTTCTATTTTCACCTGCGTGGGCCTGCCCCATTTTTCCGTTTGGTATTGGAAACGGAGGGAGTCCTCCACCGTCACCGCTCCTTTACGGGCGATGACGCGTACGATGTTCTCGCCTTTGTTGAATTGCAGATCCCACCGCAGCCCCGCCGCCGGATAGTCCTGGCTGTTGCGACGTCGCTTGCCATAGCTTTTACCGTTGAGAAAAAGCGTGGCCTCTTCACAGTTGGAATATACTTTTATTTCCCGTTGCTGTCCTTCCTCGCCCCAGCGCACCGGCCAGGTATGACCGTAGATATGCACCATGGGTTGGCGGGCCCAGTAAGATTGAAAGAGGAAGTAGGCTTCCTTTTTGGTCAGGTCCCGCTGCACCACGCCTTTCTGGTTCACATACGGGATGGGGTTATCCGGCCGCAGGGGCGTGGAAAAATCCTTAAAGCACCACGCCGCCGTCCCGGTGAGCCAGGGCATGGAATCCTGCTCCTTCAAATGCCAGTCGACGAGGTCGCACATATACGATTCGCTCCAATCCAGCTTGACGGGCGTTTCGGTATGACGACCGGCATGGCTGTCGCCGCCCCATTCCACGTGGAGGAAGTGATTCGATCTTTCAAATTCTTCGGTTGTTATTTTCCGGTAGTCTGTATAAACGCCCCTGTACCAGCCCGCCCAGATGGAGGGAGAGTAGATGTCGGGGATGTCCCTGCAGAAGTCGCAGCGCCGGATGGCCGTCTGCCGGGATGGGTCCAGGCGATGGGCCAGGTCATTCAGCTGGCGCATGAAAGTGCGGATCTTCTCTTTATCAAATTCCGGGAAGTCACCGGGCCAGTCATTCTCGTTGCCCAATCCCCAGATGATCACCGCGGGATGGCTGAAATGCTGGCCGATCATATGGGTCAGCATGGTCCGTGCCTGTTCCTGGTAGGCAGCTCCGCCCAGCCCGCCCCGGCACCAGGGAATCTCTTCCCAGGCCAGAATGCCCAGGCTGTCGCAGAGATCCAGTATGACGGGAGATTGCTGATAATGGCCCAGCCGGATGAAATTGACGCCCATCTCCTTGATCATGATCATCTCCTGCCGCATCAGGTCTTCCGTCATCGCGGCTCCCAGGCCGGCGTGGTCTTCATGGCGGTGGGTGCCGCGCAGCAGCAGTCTGTGGCCGTTCAGCAAAAAAGGACCGTGATCGACGAAGGTAAAACGCCGGAAACCCAGCCGGGTTATTTGCGTACAGCTATCGCCGTTGGCGGCCCTGGCCGTCACCTGCAGCGTATAGCGGGCGGGGTCATCGGGCGACCAAGGATGGGGGGATGGCAATGTCACGTCGGGTAGCGCGAGAGTGTCAGAGACTGCCGCGGTCTTTGCGTTGGGAATATTCCGGATCAATTTTCCTTCCGGGGTCAGCAGTCGCATGGAAAAGGTGACGCCCCGTGCCGGCTGACGCAGCAGCACCCTGGTATGAACAGTGCCTGTACGTCCCAGGCTGTCGAACTCCGTACCCGCCAGCAGCTGATCGATGGACACCGCCGGGACGTAGGTCAGGTACAGGCGGCGGTAGATCCCGCCATATACATTGAAATCGGACATCCCTGAGGGGATCATTTCCAGGTCGCGGGAATTATCGGTGCGGATGGAGAGGGGTATCTTGCCTTTGAACTGCTGGCGGCAAATATCTGTCTGCGCGAAAACAGCGGCAGCATCGGTGAGGTCCGCCGTCCATTCATCGTATCCTCCTGTGTGAGCAGCTACCTTTGTCGTGTAAATATAGACTTCCGTTTTTTGACCAGCCCCTTCGAAATGAAGGAGAATGCGCCCCCCGGCGTAAGGATGGTGCAGCTCAAGCTGAGTACGGTACCAGGCAGGCCCCCGATAGTAATTGCCGGCAGGATCGACGGCATCTTCCGCATTGACGCAGTGGGGCAGGCGGACGGGCTGCCAGAGGGGAACAGCGCCGGGGTCATCTTTCTTTACCACGGGCCTCACGGATTCCCATACGCCGCCCAGGTCCTGCCGGAGGAATTCCCAGCCGTCTGTCAAACATATGGATTGCTGTGCGGAGGCACGAAAGCAGGTGAATAGGAACACAATGGCTACGATGCGGAATTCCCGGAAGATGCGACCCCCTGTAATCATAACTGTGTAAAATGGGAAATTCCCCGGGTATTTTATTCCTTTTATTTGCCAAAGTAGTAAGCAATTTTGGCATGCGGGGATCAATCTCCTATTACGATCAGCTTCTTCGTTTCTATGCGATCTCCGTCCATGGGGATCAATCCTATCAGGTAGGCGCCCTTCGCATCGAGGTACATTTCTATCAGGCCGCGGTTGTTCACCTGCTGGCGTTGTATCAGCCTGCCGAGGACGTCCCAGACGATGACCTCTCTCACTGCCGACGGCCTGCTGATGCCTATGAAGAACCTGCCGGCGGTGGGGTTGGGCCAGATGGTCCATCCGAAGCCGCCCGGTATGCCGCCGACGGCTACGATGTTGGAATAGGTGCTGTCCCCATTGTAGTCCACCATCATCAGGCGATAGAAGCTGGTGCCGGCGTAATTATTGGGGTCATTGAGGGCATAATCCAGGTTGACGTAGCTGTTACCCCCGATGGCCCTGGACGAGACAGTATCCCGGTTGCTGAACGCAGCCTCGGTGATGAGCCTGCGCTGTACCACGAAGTATTTATTGCGGACCTCGGGGTTGGTGGTCCAGTATACGTATACGTTCTGGTAGTCCGTGCGATAAGCGCTGAACCAAAGCTTGGTCCTGGCGCGTGCCGTATCATTATAGCCGGCCAGCTTGGTGAAATAAGATGTCTGGGACATGGTAGACTGGAAGGTCCTGGTGTTGGTTCCGCTGCCTGCGAGGCGTGGACCGGTGGTGAGGCTGCCGGAGCCGGGGCTGGACTGAGGGTAACCGGCATCCCATCCTCCGCTGGTATATTGGGATACATAGGCATTTTGCCGGCTGGCTGCGAAAACAGGGCCTTCGTCAACCAGTTGGTGCTGAAGGGTGATGTCCACGAGGTCCTCGCCGGGATGCTGCAGCTGGCCGATCTGCCAGGTCTTGTTCACCGACCAGGGGGCAAGGTCCTGTCCGCTGGTGAGCAGGGCCTTCACGCTGTCGGATACACGAACGTAAAAATCGTCGGGCAGGCTGCCGTGGTTGTGCAGCGCCGCGGGCGTATAGTGGCCTGCGGCCGTGCCTACCGGGAATACCACCAAACCATTGGCGGCTGAAAGCCTTTCCCGCAGGAGGAAACCGCCGTCGGAAGAAGAGCCGGGGGTGATGACAAAGCTCTGGTCATTATAGCCCGTGATCGTGCCGGCATTGTTATCGCCTACGACGAGGATATTGCCGTTGACATTCAGTGTCCCTGTCGAAAAACTAAGCCAGCGGCGGATCTTCATGCTACTGGAGACCAGCCTGACACCCGCGGCATTTGCGATGGTGAGGTTGGAAAAGGCAGGGCCTGTACGCGTGGCGGCATTGTATCCGGCAGTGATGGATTGTGGCTTGGTCCCCGTGTCGGGAGCAAGGAACCGGATCATGCCACCCAGGCCGTGGCCACCTTTATCATCCGTGATGTCCGCCGTAGGAGCATTTTCCCAATTCCGGCCCTTGAAGTTCACCAGGGCAAGTCTTCCTACGCCCATCTCACCCTGGACATTGACGTCGGAGTAGATCGTGGCGCCATTGCCGGAAAAAAAGATCTTTCCGGAAGGGGGAACATAGAAGCCAGTCTGGGCCATGGAGGAACAGGCGCCGGAGAGGAGCAGAAGCAAAAGGATGATATGTCTGGTTACGACCTGCATTAATATTTTAGTACCGAGACCCTGAAGGTCGCGGAAGGAGGATCAATGGTTGTTATACCGTTGGTATTAAACAATTTGACGGTGACCGTGTTGGCGGCGGAAACATAGGCGGAATATTGCGCCCCACCTATGGATGCAGCCGCGTTGGGGACACCCAGGGAAACGGCGTCGCCGTCGGCGGCGCCTGTAACGGTGATGGTCAAGGTAGCAGAAGCGCCCGGCAATGTAGCAGCAAAATTCAGCGCGGCCGTCGCCGTCAGCGTCTTGGCCAGCGTGTAGCGCGTACTGCCTGTCGAGACGAAATAGTTGGTGCCGTCATACTCCACGGCCCCATCCTCAGGCGTGGTAAGACTGGTGCCCGAGCTCAGCTTCAGTGGCGCCGTGCCGGCCGTGGCCGTGCCGGCAGCGAGATGCAATGATGCCGTGGGAGCAGTAACCCCTATCCCCACATTGCCAGACCCATCGATCCGCATCACTTCATTGGTGGTAGCGATGCCGCCCGTAAAGAAGATCATGCTTTTAGCGGCCGTGGAATTGCCTATGAGAAAATCCTGGCCGGCGCTGTACAAGTAGCCATTATTGGCGCCACTTAGTATGTTAGTGGCATTGTTATAATTTCCACCGTTGATGCCCATGTTGATATAATTGGAGGTTTCCGTTCCATTGTTGGCGGTAGCTACGATGTCCGAGCTGGCTTGTCCGCCTGTACCGGTATTCTGAATATTGAACTGCAGATAGCCATTTCTACTTCCTTTGGCAACCAGAAGATTATACGAGCTTGTCGAGCCCGCATCGATCAGCACCTTTTCCGCCGCCGCCGTATCAAAGCTACTGGCGCCAATAGCGAGGTTGCCGGTGTTGCTGAGCCGCATCTGTTCCGTGTTGTTGGTGATGAACGGAAGATCATAATTATCGAGGGTGCCGAAATTTTTGATAGCCCCTACCGTATTACCATTCAGCGCCCAGAAATTACTGGCTGATGAAAAGGTCGACATGGGGATCTTCCTCACCAGTCCGCTGGTGATGGTGAGCAGGCTATCCGCGCTGGTGCTGGTGCCCGCCTGCACGCCCGTGAGGGTCAGGGGGTTGGTGCCATTTACATGCAGGACAGTGGCAGGCGCCGTTGTTCCGATGCCGATTTTGCCCGTGCCGTTGATCCGCATGGCCTCGTTGGCGGCGGCCGTGCCTCCCGTGAAGAACAGTAAAGATTTACTGGCAGTCGAATTGCCTATGGAAAAATCATTGCCTGTGCTGTATAGGTAGGCGTTATTCGCACCGCCGATGGTGCCCGTGCTGGTGTTTGCGCTCGAGTTAATGCCCAGGTCGACAAAGTTGATCGACTCGTTGCCATTGTCGGAGGTAGCCACCAGGTCGGAGCTGGCAGCCGTGCCGGCAGAATCGTTCTGGACATTTATCTGCAGGTAGTTATTGATCTTCCCATGGCCCTGCATGAGGTTGAAGGAGGTCGTCGTCCCCGCCTGCACCAGTAATTTTTCCGGGTTGGAGGCATTGAAGGTGGAGGAACCGATGCCGAGGTTGCCCGAGGTGCTCAGGCGCATCTTTTCCGTATTGCTGGTGATGAACGGAAGATCGAAGGCATCGATGGTGCCGAAATTTTTCAGGCTCCCTACCGTATTGCCGCCGGTGGCCCAGAAGCTGCCGGAAGTGACGAAGGTAGACAAAGGGAGTTTTCGCACGAGCCCGCTGGTGATGGTAAGTAAGCTATCTGCGCTGGTGTTGGTGCCAGTCTGCACGCCTGTAAGGGTCAGGGGGTTGGTACCATTTACGTGCAGGACCGTGGCAGGCGCCGTTGTTCCGATGCCGAGGTTGCCCGTGGAAGTAAGCCGCATCACTTCTGTCCCGGACGCCATCACGTTGGCGGAGGTATAGACCAGCCCGGTACGGAAAGTGATAGGTACGGTGCTTTCCGAGCCCAGCATCATCTGGGTACCGTCATTTCCGAAGTAGGAGGTATTAACATTGGTTTTAGTAAAGGCAAACAGCATATTGCGTGTATTGCTTCCCGAGCCGAATTGAACGACACTGCCCGTTTCATTGGCGGGAACATTGGACTCGCCGAATGCCATTCGGTTAGCTGAATTATAAGCATAGTTCGGATAGGTGGTCGCAGAGGAGAGGATGGCGCCGTTGACGTCCAGTTTCCTGGAGGGACTGGTCGTGCCGATGCCCACATTGCCGGCGCTGGTTACCCTCATCCGTTCTGCCAGGGCATTCGCGTCGGCTGCAGGTACTTTTGTGGAAAAGGTAATATGGGAGGAATAAGATCCGTCATCCAATGCGCCTATCTGCGCGGTGGGGTTGGCTGCGCCCGTGTAAGTTTTGAACAGGATGTTGGCGGTGCCTGTACCCGCGCCCGTCAGCGTTTGCAGGTACAATACGGTACCATTGCTGGTTAAAACATGCAGGGGGGCGGCAGGAGCGTTAGTGCCTATGCCCTGCCGCAGGTTAATCGCATCCCAAAAGAGGTTGGCATTGTTCTGCGACAGCAACCCTCCCGTACCGATGTAGGGGATAGAGCCCTCCGTCAGGGATGAAAATAAAGGCGCTGAGGAAAAAGTTTTTGCGCCGGCAATGGTTTGAGCGCCCGTGGTCATCGCGCCGCGCGCCGTAGCGGAAGCATCAGGGATGTTGAAGGTGTGCGCAGAACCCGAGGAAGAGATGTTAAAGTCCGTTCCTGCAGTGCCGGTGGCAAAGGTTTGGGTGCTGCCGGTCAGTCCATTCAGGCTGGTGATACCTGACCCTGCCACGTCGAAAGTCGACATGGGGATCTTCCTCACCAGTCCGCTGGTGATGGTGAGCAGGCTATCCGCACTGGTGCTGGTGCCCGCCTGCACGCCTGTAAGGGTCAACGGGTTGGTGCCATTTACATGCAGGACAGTGGCAGGCGCAGTGGTGCCGATGCCGACCTTGCCCGTGCCGTTGATCCGCATGGCCTCGTTGGCGGCGGCCGTGCCTCCCGTGAAGAATAGTAAAGATTTATTAGCAGTTGAATTGCCTATGGAAAAATCATTGCCTGTGCTGTATAGGTAGGCGTTATTCGCGCCGCCGATGGTGCCCGTGCTGGTGTTCGCGCTGGAGTTAATGCCCAGGTCGACAAAGTTGGTCGACTCGTTGCCATTGTCGGAGGTAGCCACCAGGTCGGAGCTGGCAGCCGTGCCGGCAGAATCGTTCTGAACATTTATCTGCAGGTAGTTATTGATCTTCCCGTGCCCCTGCATGAGGTTGAAGGAGGTCGTCGTTCCCGCCTGTACCAATAATTTTTCAGGGTTGGAGGCATTAAAGGTGGAGGAACCGATGCCCAGGTTGCCCGATGTGCTGAGGCGCATCTTTTCCGTATTGCTGGTGATGAACGGAAGATCGAAGGCATCGATGGTGCCGAAATTTTTCAGGCTCGCTACCGTATTGCCGCCCCATGCCCAGAAATTGCCGGCGGCGGTGAAGGTCGACATGGGGATCTTCCTCACCAGACCGCTGGTGATGGTGAGCAGGCTGTCCGCACTGGTGCTGGTGCCCGCCTGCACGCCTGTAAGGGTCAGGGGGTTGGTGCCATTTACGTGCAGGGCGGTGGCAGGCGCGGACGTCCCGATGCCCAGCCGGCTGTTGGTCGCGTCCCAGAAGTAGTTAGTGTTGTTTTGAGACACCACTCCGCCCGTACCGATGTAAGGCACAGAGCCGGCTGTCAGGGAAGAGAATAAAGGCGCTGAGGAAAAAGTTTTTGCGCCGGCAATGGTTTGAGCGCCCGTGGTTACCACACCGCGCGCCGTAGCGGAAGCATCCGGTATGTTGAAGGTATGCGCAGTGCCCGAGGAAGCGATGTTAAAGTCCGTTCCTGCGGTGCCGGTGGCAAAGGTTTGGGTGCTGCCGGTCAGTCCATTCAGGCTGGTGATACCTGACCCTGCCACGTCGAAAGTCGACATGGGGATCTTCCTCACCAGTCCGCTGGTGATGGTGAGCAGGCTGTCCGCACTGGTGCTGGTGCCCGCCTGCACGCCTGTAAGGGTCAACGGGTTGGTGCCATTTACATGCAGGACCGTGGCAGGCGCCGTGGTGCCGATGCCGACCTTGCCCGTGCCGTTGATCCGCATGGCCTCGTTGGCGGCGGCCGTGCCTCCCGTGAAGAATAGTAAAGATTTATTAGCAGTTGAATTGCCTATGGAAAAATCATTGCCTGTGCTGTATAGGTAGGCGTTATTCGCGCCGCCGATGGTGCCCGTACTGGTGTTCGCGCTGGAGTTAATGCCCAGGTCGACAAAGTTGGTCGACTCGTTGCCATTGTCGGAGGTAGCCACCAGGTCGGAGCTGGCTGCCGTGCCGGCAGAATCGTTCTGAACATTTATCTGCAGGTAGTTATTGATCTTCCCGTGCCCCTGCATGAGGTTGAAGGAGGTTGTCGTCCCTGCCTGTACCAATAATTTTTCAGGATTGGTGGCATTAAAGGTGGAGGAGCCGATGCCCAGGTTGCCCGAAGTGCTGAGGCGCATCTTTTCCGTATTGCTGGTGATGAACGGAAGATCGAAGGCATCGATGGTGCCGAAATTTTTCAGGCTCGCTACCGTATTGCCGCCCCATGCCCAGAAATTGCCGGCGGCGGTGAAGGTCGACATGGGGATCTTCCTCACCAGTCCGCTGGTGATGGTAAGCAGACTATCCGCCGTGGTGCTGGTGCCGGCTTGCACGCCTGTAAGGGTCAGCGGGTTGGTGCCATTTACATGAAGGGTAGTAGCCGGCGCCGTGGTGCCGATGCCCAGCCGGCTGTTGGTCGCGTCCCAGAAGAGGTTGGCATTGTTCTGCGACAGCAGCCCTCCTGTACCGATGTAGGGGATGGAGCCCGCCGTCAGGGATGAAAATATCGGGGCCGAAGAAAAAGTCTTGGCCCCCGCGATGGTCTGCGCCCCCGTGGTCACTACGCCGCGGGCTGTTGCAGCTGCATCCGGGATATTGAAGGTATGCACGCTTCCCGAAGAAGCGATATTAAAGTCTGTCCCGGCGGCGCCTGTGGCAAAGGTCTGTGTCGTAGCTGTCAGCCCATTCAGGCTGGAGATAGCGCCTCCCGATGCCGTGAAAGCCTGCCAGGCGCCGTTGCTCCGGACCATCAGCTGCCTGGTCGGTGTAAAAAAGATCACCATCCCATCCGGGGGAGACAACGTATTGATCGAAGTGGTATCGGTGATCCGGGCCAGCAACAATCCCTGGTTAGTGGAATTTAATTCCAGCAGCGCCGATTTTTGGATCGTATATGGGTTTACCCCCAATTTCAACTGCTGGGAGAAAGCCGTATTGCCCAATAACAACAACGCGACTCCCGCCCCCAACAAGGTGCCAATTCGCATGACGATATATTTAGATCAGGAGTCAGATTATTTCTTGATGACATACCAGTTGGTTCCGTCCGTCTGCAGAGCCACATATGTGTAGTCGTTATAGATGATATAATTGCTGCCGCCATCGATGGTGCCGGAAGCAGGCGTTATCGTCAGCTCCTTGTCGATACCTCCTGTGCCTATTTTCTTGATCGTATAGATACGACCCGCAAAATTCGTGGGGGCGGGCAAAGTGATGATGATCGCTCCTGAGGTGGTATTGGCAAGGATCGTGTTATCGGCGCCTGTCACCGTATAGTCCGTCGTGACAGATTTAATGGCCAGGGACATAGAACCATTCACCTGCACGGTGGAATTGGCGCTGCTGCCCGTACCGACCAATACTGCTTTCGCTGCCGTGACACTGTCCTGGAAGCCTTTGTTGCCGGCAAAGGTCTGGGCGCCTGTTGACACCACACCTCTTGCGCCTGTTGCCGCATCCGGTACATTCAGGTACACCGAATCATTGTTGGCGGTGCTCACGGTCAGATCCGTTCCGGAATTACGGAAGGCAATGTACTGGGCTGTATCCGTATTGTCGTTGATGCGGCGGATGGCATTACCAAATGCGGCGGCGCTTACCTGTCTTTTTTGAACCAGGCCATTGCTGATCACCAGCACGGAGTCAAGGGTGTTGTTCGTAGCGACACTATCCAGGGTCGTCGTCCCTTTGATCGTGGTATTGCCATTGAAGGTCTTATTTCCCCCGAATGTCTGCGTTCCGGCAGTGACGATACCGGGATTGGTGGCATCCGCCGGATGTAATACGATGGTTCGGGTGGATCCGGAGCTATCGATGTGCGCGCCATTGGCATTTCCCACCGTTGCGACGGTGCCTATGAGCAGGCTTTGCGTTGCGCTCTGGATCTTGGTCCAGTCCGCCAATGTCAGGAACCCATATGGTTTGGTCGCCGACGCGCCATCCTGTACGGGCAAGTTAATGGCAATGGTGCTGTCCGCGGATGTATTGACGACGGTAACCGTATCCACCGACGTGTTGGAGCTGGCTGTCAGGGACAGCGTCTGCTTTTGAATACCGTTGATCGCGCGGATGGCATTCTGAAAGATAGACGTGGATACCGTGCGTTTGTAAACAGAACCATCTGGCGCCAACACCAGTACCTGGAGCGTAGTGGAGTCCGCGGCAAGATTTTCAAATTTGACGGTTCCATTTACATCGAGGTTAGCCGAGGGGGTGGCCGTGCCGATGCCGATGTTGCCGTCGGCGCTGATGTGCAAACGCTCCGCATTGTTCGTCCGCATGCTCAGGGGCTTACCATCCAACGTCCCGATGAAATTAAGGGCGGAATCGGTGCCGCTGTTGCCGGTGAGGCTCCAGTTGGCGCTGGCCGCCGCCAGATCCGCGATCTTCTTCCAACTGCCGTTGCTGCGCAGCCGTAAGCTATTGTCAGCCGTAAGGTAGATGATCATCCCATCCGGGGGCGTCAACAGATTGATAGCCGCGGTGTCCGTCAACCTGGGCAGCAAGAGACCCTGCCGGGTGCTCTCCAGTTCCAAAACAGATGACTTCTGGATGTTGGTAGGATTGTCTCCCACTTTTAGCTGGGCCTGGGTGAAGAGGGTTGAAAGGAGAAGGAGCAGCGACAGGGCAAGTTTTTTGGGTTTTCGATAGGTAAATAAGCGCATACTTTTGGATTTAAAAAGTCTAAGAATTTAGATCTACTAACCTAAAGTATACCACTATAATTGTATAACAGCGGCTTACATAGCTTCTTTAATAACAATTTAAATAATTGCGCTATGTGAATAATAGGTGGTCTCCCTTAATTTTTTGGAATTAAGGGGCGCCGGGACCCTCCGCCATTTTAGCCAGTTACTAAGCTTTCCTGGCATTCCCATTTCCGGCCCACTATTTTTCCTACTTTTCATTCATGAACACATTACGATCCTTGCATATGACCATACTGGGCTGTTTATTGACAGCCAGCGCCTTGCGGGCGCAAATAACAGCGGGCACCGTCTATGCCCAGCTGCCCGATACGCTGGCCATCCTTACCCCCAAGCCAAGTCCCATGCCCCATATCAACGGGCCCAAAGTATTCGGGGTTCGGCCGGGGCATCCCATTGTGTTCACCATTGCCGCAACGGGGACCCGGCCGCTGGTCTTTTCTGCAGACAAGCTGCCGCCGGGTGTAACCCTGGATAAAAATACGGGGCGGATCTCGGGCACCATCGCCAAAGCAGGGACCTACCCGCTGGTGCTGACCGTTAAAAATAAGGCCGGCGTCGCCAGCCGCGCTTTCCGGCTCGTCGTCGGCGAGCAGGTCTCCCTCACCCCTCCCATGGGATGGAACAGCTGGAATATCTATGCTACGAAGATCAGCCAGGAGCTGGTCCTCGCTAATGCAAAAGCAATGGCCGGCAGCGGCCTCATCGATCATGGATGGACCTATATGAATATCGACGACTGCTGGCAGGGCCGCCGGGGCGGCGCCTTTCACGGCATCCTGCCCGACAGCTCCATCTTCCCGGACATGCAGGGCCTCTGCGATGAAGTGCATGGACTGGGACTGAAGATCGGCATCTATTCCACGCCCTGGGTGGAATCTTATGGCCACCACATCGGCGGATCGGCCATGAATGAGGAAGGCCTGTTCGAAGCCACGAAGGAGAAGATCCCCCGGAATAAGAAACAGCTGCCGTATGCCATCGGCAGCTACACTTTCGTACCCAATGACGTCCATCAATGGACGACCTGGGGCATCGACTATCTGAAATACGATTGGAGCCCTATCGAAGTGCCGGAGACGCGCACTATGTATGAAGCGTTGAGAGGCAGCGGCCGCGACATCATCCTCAGCCTTTCCAACAGCGCGCCTTTTGCCGGGGCGGCCGACTGGGCGCAATGGTCCAACTGCTGGCGCACGGGCGGGGATATCCGCGATAACTGGAGAAGCCTGAAGAGCCGGCTGTTCACCCAGGATAAATGGGCGCCCTATGCCGGTCCGGGTCATTGGAATGATCCCGATATGATGATCGTAGGTTATGTTGGTTGGGGGAAGGCTCCCAGGCCCACGCTGCTGACACCCGATGAGCAATATACGCATGTCAGCGCCTGGTGCCTCATGTCCGTGCCGCTGTTGCTGGGATGCGACCTGACAAAGCTGGACAGCTTTACTTTGGGCCTCCTCACCAACGACGAGGTGCTGGCCATCAACCAGGATCCCCTGGGCAAACAGGCAACGGTGATCTCCCAGCAGGGCGAGGCAGGCGTGATGGCCAAAGAGCTGGAGGACGGCAGCAAGGTAGCGGGGCTTTTCAATCCCGGTGACAGCGCGGTGCAGCGGGTGACGCTCCGGTGGGCGGATCTGGGTATCACCGGTAGATACGTTGTCCGCGATCTGTGGAGGCAGCAGGACATCGGGACCTTCGACGGGGAGTTTGTCGCAGATGTACGCAGGCATGGGGTCGTGCTGGTGGGGTTGCGGAAGGCGGGGAAGGGTAAGTGAAGTTGCTGCCTGGATCCAAATGGTTTAATTGGTTTGGTGCAGTATTATTCCTTGGGCATCAGATGTCTTTTTGAAGAAGTGGTTTGAATCTCCACTACGGATCACCCGATTATCGTCATGGGAGTAAACTCAATATCTTCCATTTTACCACCGGCAAGGATTAAATCATTAATTACATGAAACTCACTGCTACGGCCGGCTATCTTTAAGATAACATCTTTCTCGGGAGCATTTGCAAAATAGCTATCAACCTCCTGCCAAATGAGGGCATATGCCTTTGTCTGACTAAATTGTCTTTGGTAGTTTTGCTTGTTCCATGACTGGCTACATAATATTCGTCTTTCCATTTTAGCTCAGGCAATAGTCGCCGGCAAAATGCTATAGGCAAGAACAAAATAATGTCGGTCGCATCTGTCGTGTTAATGGCGTGGAATCGAAAGATGTGCCGCAGTTCATTGTCAGATTGCTTGCCATCAAGATCGCCTATCAATAAAATTGCTTTTCTGACATTTTCAATCCTTTTTGGCATTAACAGACCAACCCGGCTTACATCCTGGTTTCAGCACCGCGGCTAAACGTCCATTAATAAGAATGCGCGCCTCCATAAGGGTTTCAAGATCGGAAGAGGTACATTCAATTTTAATATCGTCTTCATTCCTAATTGGACCAAAGTGAGGATCGTCGACTGCAAACTCTTTAGGGTTAAGGAATGGCAGGATACCCGTGCTTGCCCAAGGTGGCCTAGACGGAGTTTCATCCTGGTTATAAAGCCAGACATCACTTACTATAGATCTTTCAAGGAGCAAATAAGCGTAACATACCCTACCATCATCTTCAATGACTACTGAATACTTTGGAGACGAAACGCAAACTATTTGCTGGTAATATTCTGACATATCATTTCTTTATAGGTCTAATAGTGACGATCGTCCGTTCTGATCTTCCTATCAATTGGGTCAGGAAGTGATTTCGCCAGGATTTCAAAAAATAGCTAGTTATCTATTAAAGCAATTATGACACCGATGATTACTATGACTTCCAACGTAAGGCTACCAGTCATTAGCGATAAATAAAATGTCTTGCCCCAAATATTTGGCAAGGGAAGTTTCACCTACATCAAAATGATTAGACAAGGTTCCAATTACAAATCCATCATATGCGACAAATATCTCTTTTTGTTTCCAAAAAACTTTACATTGTTGAATAAGTTCATGAACATCATTAATGGAGATGTTTACTAAACGTTTCTTATTTTCCTCTTTCAAGATGAGTTTAACAAACACCTCTCCATTCTCATATGGTATTCCAGCTATAGCCTCTAAAAATTCATCATGCGGCGCTTGAAAGAACCATTCGCTGTCCAATGGCATTGAATTAACTATGTCAGTAAAAAATTGGCTCGTATCGCTCATTGTTTCAGAATTACATGTCCTGAATCCTGATTAGAGCTATCTACTCCTATCCATCCAAACTCAATGGGATAGTCCCGGTTAAGGATTGCAACCCAATGCTCGTGGTTTAAATTTGACTCCATGATATTTACGCTAATTTAACTCCGTCACTAATAAAAAGTTGCAGGCAAGATATCCCATTACAAGATCTTTAGTGGTTTAACAAATAAACATTGCCTCTTTCATTTTTTGAAAGTTCACGAAATTCCTTAAGTGCTCTATAAAATAAAAACATTACAAACCTTAACAATTTCATTTTATTACCATTTTCACTAGGAATCTGATTAAAGAGCACTTACCATACGCTTGACACACCACCGTTACCTTGATCACTAAGATCTTTTAAAACACTACTACAAATATCTCCGCAAGTATTGTTCAGCTTTGATAGCGTCCAGCATGGCAAGTGGCTCCGGTCTGAAACCACAAACTTATAAAGGTTTTACAAGACTAATTTCTTTTTGCCGAATCGGTGCGGGAATCTGGATATACATATTCATTCACGGTACGCAATTTACCCGCGGAATTCGGAATAATCTTGTAATTCATGTCATACATATCCATTATCACTCTTATGTAAGAGAACATTTTACCAACATCTATTTTATTTCTTTTGCAATACTCGATCACATCCTTTAAAGTTTCATCTATTTCCTGGATATCATAGATCTTAAAAATATGATCCTCTTTTATCAGAACATGTTCACGAGCATGGCTTTGAAAAACTCCAATTCTATAAATACCATTTTTATTATAACCCAATGAATTTTTCCCAACCAATTCAGTGGCAAAAACCGCATTAGGATTGGCATTAGCTTTCTCCATCTTTAAGTATCTCTCATCCACAAAAAAACTTGCAACAGCAGATTTAATCTTATTTATCAGACTGTCAGGATCTACCTTCTGCGCATTCGCAGAAAGAAAGGTCATTGATAAAAACATCAAAAGCAACAATCCATAACACCTATTTTTTTGATCATTTTTTTGTTCATTAATTTGGTCGATGATAGTATGTGATATCTTGGTAGGTTTTGCCTCCACATTCTTGGCGCCAAAAGCACATTCAAAAAGCTTTTGAACTCCTTACCAATACTAATACGGATATTGCTGAACTAGGGTAATTCCTGAAAATTTGCTATTAAAATACATCAGATTTGGCGAGCAATAATTTTATTAGCTGCCAAAAGTCTATATTTTTAACCACTTTTGGCAACTAATATATGTACAGGTTTCCTTGGTCCATTTATCGACCGTTCCGGACAGGAAAAGGAACCACTCTTTAAAAATTTTACCAATGACCACCCATCTACACAACCCGGAAGGCGTTTTTCCCCCTTATCGCAATTACAGCCATGCAGTAGAAATAAAAGGCCATTCCAGCCTTTTATTCATCAGCGGCCTGAATGGCTATCATTCAAACGGCATTGATATGCCGGATCGCTTTGAGGATCAGGCGGAACTTATCTGGAAGCATATAGGAACCATCCTTCGTTTCCGCCGATATGAACTATCAAAATATTGTTTCACTTCGTTTCTATCTGGCAGACCCGTCCTATGATGAGGCAAATGTAAAAATATTGATGAAATACCTGGGAGATCACGCTCCTGCCCGCACCGTATTCTGTTGTCAATTACTTGAAACAAAATGGAAACTGGAGATCGAAGCAGTAGCTGCAAAATAGCAGCTCGTTAGAAAGCCGCATGCACCGTCGCCGTCCCCGACTGCAGCCCCTCTCCTTCCGCACGGAACTGGACATCGCCGGAGCGAGCCCCGGACTGACCGGTGACTCCGGCCACCCGGCTATTGCTGTCGGACTGCACGATGACCTGGCATTTCCCGCCGAACAAGCGGCGCTGCCATCCATTGTCATTATATTTATCCGCCTCATGGCTGCTGGGATCGCCATTCCCCACTCCGATGATCTGCGCATTGCCCGTGACGGAAAAGTGCAGCAGGCTGGCCGCATCAGGCACTTCCATGCCCTGCTTGTCCACTACCGTGACGTTGAAAACGGCGGCATCCTTACCGTCGGCGAGCAAAGTGTTCTTTGTGGGCTTCACCACGATGCGATACGGCTCTCCCGTCGTCTGCACCAGGGCGGTGAGCTTTTTACCTTTCTTGTAAGCGACGGCCTCTAGTTTACCGGGCGCATAGTTTACGATCCATTCCAGGTGGCCATTGCGGGGCATGTCTTTTTTCCCCAGGCTTTTTCCATTGAGCAGCAGCTCCACGTTGTCGGCATTGGTATTGACCCATACGGGTATGGGCTGGCCTTCCTTTCCTTTCCAGTTCCAGTGCGGGGCGATGTGCAGCACATCCTTGTCCGTCCACCAGGACTGGTAATAGTAATAGACGGTCTTGGGAAAACCGCACATATCCATGATGCCGAAGTGCGAGTTGATGTCCGGCCATTGAAACGGCGTGGGTTCTCCGCGATAGTCGAAGCCTGTCCAGGCAAACCCTCCCATGAACCATTCCCTGGCAGCGGCTATTTTCCACCAGTATTCGGCCGTGCTGGCCCAGGGCGGCGCCACGCTGTCATAATCCGGGACATAGGCATTGACGGTATCTTTATTGAAGATGCTCCGGGTGGAGACGGTGCTGGCCACTTCGGTACCCATGATGGGTTGGTCCGGGTGCTCCTTACGGTAAGGATCCAGGCCGCCCAGGTTATAGTTGAACCCTCTCACCGGGATGACCTCATTGACGCCATGCCAGACATTCCCCACGTTGGCGGCATAGGTGGCAGTGCGGGAAGGGTCCAGCTCCTGCTGTTTGACGACCTGGTTCTGGGCGATGCGTTTGCCCCAGTTGGACGTTTGGATCATCCATTCTTCATTACCGATGGACCACATGAAAATGCTGGGATGGTTGCGGTCCCGCAGGATCAGCTTCTCCCATTCGGCGCCATATTCCGCGGCGCTGTTGAGCAGGCGGGTCTCGTCCAGCACGAGCATACCCAGGCTGTCACAGGCTTCCAGCAGCTCGGGGGTCGGGGGATTGTGGCTGGTGCGATAACCATTCACGCCCATTTCCTTCAACAGCTGGATACGATAGTACTGGAGATAATCGGGAAGGGCGCTGCCGACGCCGGCATGATCCTGGTGACAGCATACACCCTGGATCTTCACGGGCTTGCCGTTGACGAAGAGTCCTTTGTCTTTATCTACCGTGATAGTGCGAACGCCGAATTTCACCGTCATGCTGTCTACGGTCCTGCCGCCGGACCTTATGATGGCCACCAGCCTGTAGAGATAGGGATCATCCAGCGACCAAAGGTTGGGAGCAGACAGCTCCATGGAGTCCGTGATCGTGCCTGTTCCGTTGATGGCCAGCGACACCGGCTGCTCCTTGCTTTGCGTCAGCTTTTTTCCCGCTCTGTCCGTGATATAGGTAGAGACGGTGGCGGTGGCTGGCGCAAGGTTCCTGTTCTCCACCCTGGTGGCTACGGTGACGGTGGCTTTTCCTTCGCCGGATGAAGTATGTACGTATACGCCGCCATCGGGGACGATATGCAGGTTGTCGTAGACATTCAGCCAGGTATGCCGGTAGATCCCCGCACCTTCATAAAACCAGCCTTCATACTGGCTGGCATCGACGCGTACCACGATAGTGTTCTTTGCATTGAATCGGATGAAGTCGGTGATGTCGTAGGAGGAACCGCTATAGCCGCTGAAATGTCCGCCCAGGTAGCAGTTGTTGACCCAAACCTTGCTGTCGCGGAAGATGCCGTCGAATTGGATGACAAACCGCTTACCGGAATCGGCACGGCTGACGGTGAAGTTCTTGCGGTACCACCCGATGCTGTTCTCGGGGAACAGTGCTCCGACGGAACGATAGCCATGCGCATCCACGTCACCGTTGGGTACGTTGGAGAAGGGAAGCGCCACGGCCCAGTCGTGCGGCAGCTGGACGGGAGCCCAGCTCCTGTCATCGAAATCCATGCTGATGGCCGTGTGGGCAGCGTCGCCTGTCTTGGCAAGGATATTACCGATGCCGTAGTTGAAATCCCGGTGCGGGTCGGCGGCATGCCCCAGGTGGAATTTCCAGTCGTCGTCGAAGTTGAGGTGTTGCCGGACAGAAGATTGGGCAAAGCCGGCCAGGGTGAGGGCCAGCGCAAAGAGCAGAAAGAAAGGTCTCATCAGCATATTACTTTACAGTTTGAAAGAAGAAGTTATCGGGGACGGGGCGCTTGGAAATTTTGTCCGTGCTATATTGCAAGGTTAGTCCGCCCTCTCCCGAGCCATTGAAATAATCCAGGCTGAACGCGTGCAGCCCTTTTTTCAGGGGTATGCGTGCCGAACGTTCCTCCATGGCATGCAGGCCGTTGTTATCGATGACCTTCAGCTGATCCACGCTCAGGACGCTGCCGTCATCGGAAGTAAGATAAAATGTATAGACACCGTCAGCCGGAACTTTTAAGAACCCTTCGAAGACAAGGCCGGCATTCTCTTTCCGGGTGAGGACGCTGCGTGAAAGGCCCGCGATGGAGCCCTCCGTGACAGGCTTCAGCGGAACGAGGTCGGCAACGGACCTCAAGCCCGCACCTTCGAAAGCGCGGTAGTATAGTCCAGCTTTCGTCTCAATACCCTTGACCGCAGGCATCCAATCGAACACGGTAACGGCAAGGCCTGCGTCATTGGGCAGTTTGCCGGCCTGGACTCCCTGTACCACGACAATACCCGTTTTATCTGCGGTGAAAGGTTTTGTATACAAAGGTGACGATGCGGAAGGCATGGAGCCGTCCAGCGTATAGCGGTATTCGACGTTCGGCTGCGTATGGACGGTGATCAACGGGTGAATGCCGTTGCCAGGGTAGCTGGCCGTGATGACGGGCCGTGGAACAAATGCACCAGTGTTGAACACCTTGATCACATAGGCCGACGTAGCTTTGATCCGTGACGGATCGTAGGCAGGCAGCTCGATTACACAGTCGCCACCTTGCTGGCGCCAATGTAATGCCTCGTGCGTCTCCAGCAGCTCGATCGGGGTACCGGCTGCGGGCGCAAGATCTTTGATCGTAAATGTCGCGCCCGGCCATTTGGGCAGCAGCGCGTACAGGTCGTTGTGGGCAGCATTGTACGTGAAAAAACATTCTTTCACGGCATAGCCGGGGTCCGGGTCCACGGTGAGCTTCAGGAGCAGGTCTCCTCCCCCATTCGGCGGCGTATAGTCCTGCCGGCCGGCGCTCCATTGAGAAGGCTCCTTCCAGCGGGTGGCGCCGTAGATGGCTTCGCCATTGACCTTCATCCAGCTGCCGATCTGCAGCAGCCTTTCCTCCATGATGGGCGGGATCTTGCCGTGCTCGTCGGGGCCGATGTCCAATAAGAAGTTACCTCCCCGGCTGACCTTGTCGATCAATTGCAGCACCAGGGAGTTGGCCGAATTATAATCCCAGGAGTCTTCCTCCCTGTTATATCCGTAGGAGAAACCCATCCCGCGGCTCTCTTCCCAGGCATGGTCCTCAAAGTCTGCGTTGGGCTGGTATTCGGGCGTATACACGCCGCCGTGATGGAACCGGATGCCGGCGCCCCAGCGGTCGTAGGTGACGACCTTGTCCTTTACGGGACTCTCATTATAGAGCCACGCGAGGAATTGAGTGGACTTCCAAAGCGTATCGGGCCCATCCCAATCGCCATCGGTCCAGAAGACCTCGGGCTTGTAGGTATTGATCAGGTCCTTCATCTGCGGCCACATATAGTTGGCCACGTAGGCCGGCCGATCTTTTTTCCAGAGGGGGTTATACCATTCGTAGAGTGAATAGTACATACCGGGGTGGACGGATGTTTTGCGGATCGCGGTGAACAGATCGCCCAGCAGGTCGCGATGGGGCCCTGCCACTCCGGCATTCCAGGGCATATCCCATGCCTGCGCCGTCTGGGCGCTGGGCCAGTTGGCCCAGCCGTCATGGTGTTTGGAGGTCAGCACCACATAGCGGGCGCCCGACTCTTCGATGATCCGGGCCCATTCATCGGGATTGTAAAGTTCCGCCTTGAATTGACCGGAAAGGTCGTAATAGCTAAGGTCGCCGAATTTTTTTTTGTGGTAGTTGATGCGGGCCGTGTCGCCGCTGTTCAGTCCTTGCTGGTACCATTCGGCATACTGGCCTTTGGTGCTCCATCCCGGTACGGAATACACCCCCCAGTGAATGAAGATGCCGAACTTGGCGTCCCTGAACCATTGCGGGACGGGGCGCTTGTCCAGGGATTCCCAGGAGGGCTGGTATGTTTGTGCGTGCAGGAGCTGACAGACGAAAATACAGGTGAAGAGCAGTCCATACTTTCTCATGAAGGTCTCATTTTAAACAAAGCTTGGAAGGTAACCAAATAGTATCATATTTTTGTAACCATAATGTTACATAAAGTTCGACCATGAGAAGAGATGTATTCCAGGCGATAGCCGACCCCACCCGCAGGGAGATCATTCAGCTGCTGTCTAAGCAGTCCCTTAACGTCAATGCCGTAGCGGACAATTTCGATATCAGCCGGCCTGCTATTTCCAGGCATGTGCGCATTTTGACGGAATGCGGACTGCTGGTGATCCGCCAGCAAGGCCGGGAACGGTATTGCCAGGCGGATCTGCGGAAATTAAAGCAGGTGGCGGAGTGGACGGATCGTTACCGGGAATTCTGGACCAGGAAGCTGGATGCGCTGGAAGAGTTCCTGGAGAAGGACAGAAAGAAGAAATGAAAAAGGGACCCGAAGGCCCCTCTTTTCCGCATCATGTCCTGATTGGCAGCGCCAATCAGCTTAGAATCTCAACGTAGCCGGCAGATATTTGGCCACTAAATCCTCATAATAGGGTCGTAGTTTATTCCAATCCGGAGGTGTCGGATTCTTGGAATACAGATCATAAGGATTAAATAATTTTACCCAGCGGAACATCTCCCTGTCATGGTCGTCCATAAGATGGTCATACCCATTCTCCCTGTGCTGGGAATAGAAGGAATGGTACCGCAGCATGTACAAGGCTGGCTCCGGCAGATGGTCTTTCATCATGTTGTAGACGTATTCATCGTGCCCCCAGGACATATCCACGTTGCGCAGTCCGCAGCCGTGCGAGTAGACGCCGTATTTGGTTTGATATACCTCATGTGTGTAGTCGGGATTGTTGGCAAAGAATTCCGGGTAAACGATCTTGTCGGAGTAAGCGCATCCCACCGGGAAGGTATCTCCTACCACGGCCCACTGGGGCTCATCGAAAAGACAAAGTACCTTGCCCATATCATGGAACAGCCCGGCCAGCACCATCCAGTCGGGATGGCCGTCGGCGCGGATGGCCTCGGAGGTCTGCAAAAGATGCTGGAACTGATCCAGGTCGGTGTCGGGATCGGAGTCATCCACCAGCTGGTTTAAGAAATCGAAAGCGTTCCATACGGACATTTCCTTTTTGTCGAATTTCAGAAACTCGGCTTTCTTCTCCTGTACGAAATCATAGGTCTGATAGGTATGGTTCAGGCGGTAGAACTCGCGGACGGAGTCCCTGGCCGGCGCTTCATAATTGCGATATTCTTCGGTGGTCTTTTCTTTTGCGATGGTCTCCGGGTCCGGATAGCGTTGGAGCAGATCGTCTTCCCAAACGTCAAGCGAACTGAGTGGGTTACTTTCCGGAATATTATTCGCTGTGTTCATGGCATTCGTAGTTTTTATCGTTATGGATGATGGGACTATGACGAACCCGCAGTCCGTCCATAGTAAATATGATAAACTTTTGACGATTGTACGAATAAGGAACTATCTTTATTTACTTAACCGTTTTCGTAAAAATAGCCTGCCATCGCCTTATGGGGAACGTCACCATACGCATATTAGCCCGCCAACTGCAGCTGTCAGCAGCCACCGTCTCGAAAGCCCTGGCGGACAGTCACGAGATCAGCGGCCCTACCAAAAAAAGGGTATTGGAAATGGCGGCTGCGCTGAACTACACGCCCAATCCTTATGCCAGCAGCCTCCGCAGAAAAAAAAGCAAGACCATTGCCGTGATCCTGCCTGAAGTAGCGGACAGCTTTTTCTCCCAGGCCATCAATGGCATCGAAGCCATTGCGCAGGACAAAGGGTATCATGTGCTGGTGTGCCTGACCCATGAGCGTTCCCAGAAAGAGCAGGCTATCCTCCACGAAATGCTCGGGGGACGCGCCGACGGCATCCTGATCTCCGTCACCTCGGAAACCAGTGACCCGGCCTGCCTGCTGGAATTACAGGAAAAAGGCGTTCCCGTGGTCTTTTTCGATCGTACCTGCGACGGGATAGATACCGCGAGGGTTGTCACCGATGACCTTCAAAGCTCGTACAAGGCCACGGATCACCTGATCCGGCAGGGGTGCCGCAAGATCGCTTTCCTGGCCATTGCCGAAGGTCTTTCCATCAGCCATCAGCGGATTGAAGGATATAAGCAGGCCCTGGAGGATGGAGGAATAAAATTCAGCCGCGAAAATATTATTGCCTGTACGCATGATGCAGCCGAGAACCTGCGGCTGCTGAAAAAGATAATGAGCCGGAAGGACCGGCCCGACGGCGTCATCGCTTCGGTGGAGAAGCTGGCCGTACCGGTGTACCAGGTCTGCCGGGAGTTGGGATTGAACATTCCCGGGGACCTGAAGGTCATCGGCTTTTCCAACCTGGTCACGGCGGCTTTTTTACAACCTGCGCTAACCACGGTGACGCAACCTGCGTTTGAGATGGGGCGGTCGGCCGCCAGTCTCCTGTTCAAAGCCCTGGGCAATAAAAACTTTAGTCTTTCCCAGCAGGTGGAGGTCATCCCTTCCGAGCTGCAGGTCCGGGAATCCACCGGCTGAACAGCCTATCGTACGTTAACAGTGTAAAGACGAACAGCCAGATCATCGGGGCGACCTGGTAGCGGAACATATTGGGTGTTGCAAAAATGCAGAAGGCTGCATTCACGGCGAAAAAGGTCATGGTCATCAGCAATGCTTCCCGGAATCCGGACTTGTTCAGCAATGCGTCCCGGAATCCGGCACTGCCGGCGCTCCCCTTCCCCTGGATCCAGTACCATACGGCGCCCAGTACGAACGCCAGGTTGATGGCCAGGTAGAAAGCAGGGAAAGGCCCCAGCAGGCGTCCCTGCAAATCCGGAGAACAGGCGATCCGCACCTGGGTGCTGCCGTAGTGGAACCAATCTTTTGCCGTCTGGTCCACCTTGCTTTCCCCTTCGTTATAACGCATCAGCATTTCCAGATCGGGATAAAAGAAGATCCGGGCGCTGGGCCAGAGATATTCCCGGGTGAACAACCAGGGGTGCCGTGTCGTCAGGTAATAGCCATATTCCGAATATACCGGGGCGACCTTATTCCATGCGGTGAAATACCCGGTATGCTCCTTTTTCTGGCGCATCTGCATATATTTTTTCAGTGGGGACTGAGGGTCCCACATATACCAGGTATCCACCGGCTGATGCGCGGGGGTCGCTCTCACGAAGCTGTCCAGCTCCCGGCATTCGGCGGAAGGCAGACGGGACGGGTCCACCTGGATATAGGGATACATGAAGAGCGCATTGTTGGCGATCTGCCAGGCGCTGAATGCAGAAAAGATCTTCACGCCTGTCTGTTGCCGGGTAGCTTCCCTGACGATGAGCACGCCGAACACCAGCACCAGGACAGAGGAAACGATGCCGGTGAGTTTGAAGACAGCGCCTTTGCGGGTGAGCAGGACGGCGGCGGCTGCGATCACGGGATAGCAAAGCGCGTTATACCGGGTATAGAATATCAGGATCAGCAAAAAAAGCTGTAACAGGAGATGGCGCACGGAAGGCCGCCGGACGAGCCACAGCAGCGTTGTCAGCCAGATCAGGCTCAAGGCGATGAATAAAGCATCGCTGGATACCACATTGGCAAGGTATAACAGGAGGGGATCGAAGAGCAGGAAGAAAAACAGGAGATGTTGTATGCTCTTGCGCGGGGAAAAGAGCCGCACAACGGAAAAATACAGGTAAAGGCCGGCCCCTTGCAGCAGGCAATACTGTATGAAGACCAGGAAAGTGTCCGATGCCGAGATGGCATGGATCAAGCGGAGGAACCAGGAATATCCGATGGGCCGGTAGCCGATGACGTCGTGCTCCATCGCCGCATAGATATAGCTATAGCTGTCCTGGAAAAAAGAGGCGTACGGATAAAAATGCTTAAAAATGAAAAATTGTAACAGGATTGCGGGAATAGCAATGAGCCATTTTCGGGTCATGGGATAAAAATACCAAAAAAAATAAGAGGCCGACCTGTAAAAAAGATTACCTGATCGACCTCTCTGGCATGATGTTCTAAAGGGAGGGAACTCTCTTCAGAGGTGGCTCGCCAGATGGCGAGCCTTGAACAAAGCAAATTATTCAAACCTTTGTTAGGTGCAACCCTAACCTACGCTGGCATTGCCATATCATCTACCTGAACAATATTGACAACAAAAGCGCTAAGCAGGATCAAGATACCAACAAAAAGATCACCGTGGCAGATCACTTGATAACTGTGCATATTTGGCAACAGCCGTGTCGAATCGGGTCATAACCGTGTCAGAACGTGAACTCCCCTACCAGCACTGTTTTTTCATCGGACGACTGCATCTGCAGGGGAATGAGCTTGCGTGTCTGCCGGTCCGTACCATAATGGGTATAGATCTCCACCATGATCGTGGTGGGGCCTGCCAGCTTTACCTGTGTGTCTCCGTAATAGTTTACCTCTACCTTGTACCGGCCTTTTATTGCCTGTTTGAGCAGGAACTGTTCCGGGCCCAGTCCGCGGGTGAAATCACTGGAGATCCGTCCTCCCAGTGCCGTCTCCTTATGGCTGTAATAGCATTTCTCGCCGTTGGGGTCCGTCACCCAGAGGTCGATGTCCGTATCGCTCATATTCCAGTTGAGGACGACACGGATGTCCACGGGCATATTCTTCAGGAGCTTTTGGGGGATCCTGCTGAAATTGACCTTATCGCCTTTCAGCGCCACCAGGTTGTTGATCTCGGGGAGGATGGTCTCCTCGATGCCCGGGTAAAGCGCGCTGACATCGGCATCGTAATTTTTCACCAGGGCGGTGTACAGGGTATCCAGGGCCGATTGGTAATGGCCGGCGTCCTGCAGCGCCAGACCATAGTCTCTGTAGCTCTGGGGCTCGAAGGGGCGCCAGTCCAGCACTTTTTTAAAGGCGGCGCAGGCGGCGGTGGATTCTCCCAGCCTGCGCAGCTCGTATCCCAGCATCTTATACAACTCATAGCTCTCGATGTCCAGCTCGGCGATGTTGGAGAGGATCTGCAGTCCCAGCTCCTTTTTGCCCTGCCTGAAAAAGAAATGGGCCGTGTAGAAATAGAAGACGGGCGTGTAGAGCTGCGTTTGGCGTTCCTGCAGATAGACGGCATACTGTCCGCCGGCGGGCGTCTTTTTTAGCCGGGTGAGGTAGGCGGACTGTATTTCGCGGTGGAAGGCTTTGAACTGGCCGGAGGAAGGGGCGGGTTCGCGCTCCGATACTTTTTCTTCGTCTTTTTTATCGGCTGCCTTGTTGGCTGATCCGCTGGCATAGCCATAGGTGACGTTCAGGCCAGCGACACGTCCTTCCAGCGCGCGACTGGGTGGGGCGGCTTCCCAGGAAATGGCATCGGCGCGGGAAGTGGCATCGGCGCGGGAAGTGGAAGACCTGTATTGAGCGGAGATCCCGTTCCTCAGCGTATCGGCATTTGCAGCCAACGGCCTGTTCCTCACCGCCGGCGCGGGCTTGACATATTTATGCTCCGTCGTCCACCAGGTGAGCAGCTGATTAAAATATTCCTCCGCATTTTCCGTCGTCGCGCGGCGCCTGTCCCGTTCCACCCGGCCCCTGGCCTTTATCAGACGGTCATATTCCTCCCGCAGCTCGGCCGGGGGCTCGATGTTGTAGGTGACGTAGTCCTCCACGGATTCCAGCACGATGAGCGAAGTGTTCCTGGTGACGAGGCCATAACGCCGGCCCAGCTGCTGGATCTCCAGCTTATTGTCCTCATAATGCCTGTCCAGCTGGGCGATCTTCTTTTGCGCCCATACCTTCTCAAGATCGATCCGGGGCGCTTTCTGGCGGGCGTAGTCCAGGGCAACCCGGGTCTCGCTGACGACCTTGCCGCCATAGCCGAACTGCAGTACCACCTGGTGCGCCGGCTGGTAGCAGATGCCCGCCACGGAGATACTGTTTACGACGGGGGTTGCCTGGGAAGGATAGCTTTCCTGCAGGGCAGGGTCGCTCCTGACGCCCATAAAATAAAGGCTTTGGTACAACAGCTGCGCCTTCGCCTCGTCGATGGTGCCCGACTCCAGGTTGATGAGTCCGCCGCCTGTCCTTTCCGTGAGATCACGCAAAAAGGGGAAGTCGGTCTTCGCGGTGGCGACGATGGCATACAGGGGTTTGGAAGCTGCGGGCATCCGGTCGCTGCCGTAATTGCTGCGCCCATCGCTGAACAGCAGGTACTCATCACAGGGATATTCGTCCGGCCGTAAGGCGCCGAACTGCGTTGCGCCGTCATAGACGGTATGCGACAGTGAATCCTTCAGCGATTGCCACTGCCCGTTGTGAATAGTGAAGTGCGCCGCAGCTTGTGTGATATAGCTGAAGGGCACCAGGGTGACCTCCACCTCCTGCAGCTGCAGGAAATAAGCGTCCAGCAGTCGCAGCTCTTTTTCATGGTCGCGGGTGAGGCCGCTGAGGCTGGCATCCCAGAACAGCGTGATATGATGCGGAAGGGGTTTGGCAATCTTTTTCGGCTTGGGGAAGGCGCTGAGCAGATACAGGTAATGATTTCCCAGCTGCTGCATGATCACGTCCTGTTCGTCGGGCGTTTTCGGAATAAGGATGGTCAGCGTCCTATCGGCCTTGAAATGCTCCCAGCGATGGGTGGCCGACCAGGTGTCTTCCCATGCTTCAAAACGGAAGGCGTCGTCGATGTTCTCTTCTATCACGGGCCTGACGGCGCCACGAAATACCTGCACGCTGAGGTTGAATGTTTCCAGGGGATGGGAGAACGCCAGGGGCAGGCGCCAGCGCAGGGAGGATGAGCTCCCGATGGGCAGCTCCTCTTCATAGCCTATGAGCACGGTGCGTACGCCATGGGGCGTGATAGGATAGATGCGGGTGCGGAACCCATTGCCTTCTACTTTTTCCAGGAGGCCGGGGTCCACCCTGCGCCGCTCGATATTTTCGAAGACCATGGTACCTTTCTCTTTTTCCACGGGCACGGCCTCTCTCATTTTGCCGTTGATGTCCAGGGCATAACGGGCCACGGTGACGCCTTCCGCCAGGGGAAAGTGCAGCTCGCCTTCCAGTATCCGGCCAGTGCTGTTCTTAAAGGTCATTGTCCAGACGGTGGTGGCGATGTTGCCGTGGATGCGAACGTCTACGTCCAGCTGTTGGAGATAGACGAGGTTGGATTCCTTTCCGTCTACTTTCATAAAGGGCACCTGGGCACGGAGAGTGTGAGCGGCGGCCGACAATAACAGGACGGCTGCCAGCCTCACCATATTGGTTTTGGGTTGCATAAAAGCTATTTCAGGATTGGATGCAGGGGCCGGAGAAATTACATACGGTTTGCGCCCCTTTTCCACGGGCCGGGGGACTTTAACGATGTTTTGACATTTCGGCCATATGGTTTTTTTCTTTCCCGGCGTTTTTACCTGAATTTCCCTCCAAGATCCCCTGAATAGCTATCGATCCAACCTGTACATAACTTTATTAAAAATCATTGCATGAATGCCGACTATGGCCGTCACCGGCCCCTGCGTATTGTGTTGGTGTTGTTTGTGATCACGATCTTACTGGACAGATATGTAATAATGCGGGTCATCCCCTGGGTGGCGGACCTGGGCGGCATCCGGCTGATGCTTGTTTTTTTGGACATACCGGTAGCCCTGCCACAGATCGACCCGCTGCCCGTGGCCGTGCTTTTCTCCCTTTTATATTCGATGACCCCCACCGCCTCTCCCGTCCGTCAGGAGTTCGCTCCCACCGGAAGGCTCAGCACCATCTGGGGAGGTGTCATTGTACTGGCGCTCTGGATGTCGGCGGGGGCGCTGGTCTATCATTTTGCGCAGGGGCTTCTTCCCCGGCAGGTGCGCAACGGCATTGATTCCTTCGGTATCCAGGCAGATATCCATACCCCTTTTTCGGAGTACAGCATTCTTCCTTTAAGGGGTGGCTTTATCCTATTGCTATGTTTTATCATCGGCGGGCGGACCCTTGTCAAAAGGGTCAACCGGACGGCCATAGCTCGTCCGGTGCCCGGGATGATATTGCCGGAGGCGGAAGAGGTGGAGACAAGGAGAACGGTACAGACCGGAGACACCCGGAGAGCCGCCGGGTCCGCACGAGCCGCTGAGACTGTGCAACCGGCCAGATCCGCGGAGCCTGTACGGACCATGGAGCCCGTCAGACCGGCGCGCCCGCGGGTAACCGCCAAAAGCGTGGCCGTCGTAGCGCCCCGCCGCGTGGAGGTCATAGAAAGAGAAGGCAGCGCTACTCCTCTATATTGACCACCTCATAGGCCGGCTGCCCGTCCACTTCCACGGGCTGATAATAATCGCCGTTGTATTGTAAATAGGTGATATTTCCTGCCCGCACCTGGGTACATCCTTCCGGTAAATTGTAGACGATGGCGCCGGCAGGAGCTTTCACCACCTGGAAGCCATTCGGTACCTGCACGTAGAAGATGCCTCCGAAATAGAAGAAGGTATCATCCCCCACCCGCACGGCCGTCCTGTCCGGCGGCAATTCGGGGACGACGGCGCCGGGCGGAGGCGCCACTGCCTGGTAGCCGCCATTATAAGGCTGATAGAATACTCCCGCATCATAATGATAATGCATATCATTGATCACCACCACGGCCGCAGAGGCGGCCAGGACATTGACAAAAAATCCCACGGGATGCCATGCAGGGCCGTATACGTAGGGCCTGTAGGGATGGTAATAATACCGGTGGTAGGTGTAATAATGATGTCCTTCCCAAAAATGGGGCGGCCGGGTATACGGCGGACGGTGCGGTCCCCAGCCCGGAGGGCGATGGCTGATGGGAGGTCTCGGCTTATGATGAGGTGGTCTGTAATGGGGAGGACGAGTACCCGGGGGACGCGTATGGCCGGGAGGGCGTCCGCCGGCCGGTGGACGTGTATTTCCTGGCGGGCGTCCGTTGCCCGGGGGGCGTGAAACGGGCGGTCTGGCCGCCGGCGGTCTGGCATTGCCGGGAGGCCGCTGTGCGGGATTCCCGGGCCGCGTCGTCGGGCGGCCGGATGGTGTGGGACGGGTCGACTGCGCTACCATTACTCCGGGAAGCGCTATCCAAAGTATGATATATAATAATCTCCGACTGCTCATGGACACGATTTTGCGTTGAATGTAGGAAAATAATGGTTAATAATCATTTATTATGAAGCATCTGTCAAATGGTTGACGCAGGGCTGGCGAGGGGCGCCCCTACCTTTATAAAAATTATTCAATTATGAAGAAATCAATCTTATTGACAGGCTTTATCTTCACATTGGCCGTATCGGCCTTCGCGCAGAAATCGGAAATATACAAAACCTCCGACGGGGCTATCCACGGCTATGACGCCGTGGCCTATATCAAACAAGGCAAGGCGGTGAAGGGTGACGCCAGGTTTTCCTATACCTGGAAGGATGCCAAATGGCTATTCGCCAGCCAGCAGGACCTGGACCTTTTCAAAGCTAACCCGGATCAGTATGCGCCACAATACGGCGGATACTGCGCCTATGGCACCTCCCAGGGACACAAAGCGCCCACCGATCCACAGGCATTTACGGTCGTGGGCGGCAAGCTCTATTTGAATTACGATGCGGACATCAAAAAAACGTGGAGCAAGGACCAGGCAGGGTATATTCAAAAGGCGGATAAGAACTGGCCGGCGATAAAGAACAAGGAGTAGCATGCCTACCTTCCCTTGATTGGAATACGGCATCTTTCTCACCAGATGGACCGCAGCGGCGTATAAGACAGCTGCCGGATCTTCCAGGGCTCATTGGTGCCGATGTGCAACCGGGTCAGCGGTGCATCGGGAAAGAACACCGCCGTCATCACGGTGAGACCGCCATCGGCGAATAGCTCCAGCGAAGAGACATCCATCACCACCGTCAGATCCAGCGTTTTAGTGGCAGCGATCCTGGGAGAAAAGAATTTTTTCGGAAATTCCTGGTTGAAGTCCGTCTTACCGGAAAGTGCACGATCGATGTACCACCGGTTGGATGCTTTCTCATATCCCAGGGCCATCTGCTGTCCGTGCGGGTTAGAAAAAGTAATAAAGAAATCTTTGATGCTATCCGCGTGCAGCGTCAATTTGTACTGGGTGGCGGAAGCGTGGATCTTATCGGAAAGATCCGTCAAAGAATCGATGGGAACGCCGTTCATAATGACAGGCTTTGCCGCCTGGCTGTTTAGTTCTTGCACAGGCAGCGAGCTGAGATAGATCTCCCCTCCTCCCCCGGCACGCACCAGCCGCAGCTGCCTGGGCAGGGTCATGGCATTGCGCCATGCGGTGGTAGGTACCTGGTTGGCATAGATCCAGTTGCTCATCCATCCGAGGAATATCTTCCTTTTTCCCGTATTATTCCAGGTGATGCCGGCATAGTCGTCCGGTCCGTAGTCGATCCACCTGATTGTGCTGCCACCTGTGTAAAAATTTTTGCCATCGAATTGCCCGATGAAGTATTGCGTTGCCGATCCTCCGTTGGGTCCGCCGGGATTGATGCTCACCAGGAGCACCCAATGGGTGGCGCCATCCAGCTGCATGGGAAAAAGATTGGGACATTCCCACACGCCTTCATGCGCACCCTGGTCCTTCCCAAACTCGCTCTCTTTGGTCCAGCTTTTCAGGTCGCGGGAAGAATAAAATGTGACCCTGTCCTTTGTCGCCAGCGTCATCACCCATTTTTTCCCCGGCTTGTACCACATCACGTTGGGATCACGGAAGTCCGCGATGCCGGGATTTTTCAGTACAGGATTCTGCCTGTACTTGATCCATGTATTGCCATCGTCCAGGCTATAAGCGAGGCTTTGATACTGATAATCCTTATTTCCTTTTTTTTCTCCTGCGGGGTCGTGATGCGTGAAGATGGCCACCAGGGGCACCTTCCCTTTTTGTCCGAACCCACTGGTATTGGCGGAGTCCACCACCACGCAACCGGAAAAAATATAGCCCAGGCTATCGGGATAAAGCGCGATGGGCTGCTGCCGCCAATGGATGAGGTCCTTGCTGGTAGCATGGCCCCAATGCATGGGCCCCCAGATGATGTCGCCCGGGTAATGCTGAAAGAAAAGGTGATACACCCCTTTGTAATAGACGAGACCGTTAGGGTCGTTGGTCCACTTTTCCCTTGGAGAAAAATGCAGCTGAGGCCGGAAGGGCTCCCGGTAGGCGGCCGCAGGGGGCTGCGCAACAAAGATCAACGGGGAAAACATCAATCCGCCTGTCAGTATCCACCGGGCAAGGGTCATGGGGAATGGTTTTATCCCTAAATGTATGATTTATATTAGATATGAAGGCAGCATGCATTATTGAAAGTATTGTACGATTGCTGCATCTTTGCATAGGAAAATAAATTGATCGACTATCACCGCAGGCTCATTAAAACCTCCCATCGATGAACATCCCATTTTACCAGGTAGACGCCTTTACCAGCCGGCCCTTCAAAGGCAATCCCGCCGGCGTTTGTCTGCTGGAGACTCCCGTGGCGGATCACCTGCTGCAATCCATCGCAGCCGAGAACAGCCACCTGGAAACGGCTTTTTTAATGACCACTTCCGAGGGGTATCGTCTTCGCTGGTTCTCTCCATTGATGGAAATGCCGCTCTGCGGTCATGCCACGCTCGCTACGGCGCATATCCTTTGGGAGACGGGCTGGGAGCCGGCGGATAAGCCGATCCGGTTTTCAACGCACAGCGGGGTGCTCACCGCTACCAGGAATGAAGGCTGGATCGGGTTGGATCTCCCCGCAAGGCGCCATGCCGCCTGCGAGATGCCGTCAGAGTTGGAGCAGTTGTTTTCCGGGAGGTATGTGAATGTCGCGTATAGTGTCGACCGGTTTATCGTTGAGCTCTCTTCCGCGGCTGCCGTCAGGGATTTTGTGCCGGACAGCGAGCTGCTGAAAAACTATCGCTGTGTCATTACAGCCAGGGGCGAGGACGAAGGGCCCTATGATCTTATCTCACGTTATTTCGCGGTGCCTGTCGGCTTTTTGGAAGACCATGTCACGGGCACGGCCCATTGCAGCCTTGGACCTTATTGGGCGGAGCGGCTGGGCAAAAAGGAGCTCTTTGCTTACCAGGCTTCACCCCGTGGCGGGGAGCTGAAGATAACTTTGACGGGCGACAGGGTCCTGCTGAGCGGAGAGGCCGTCACCATCATTGAAGGCAGGATGACTATATAATTCACCTTTACGGCAACCTAAAAAATAACTTCATGACAAAGGCAAAAAGGTGGTTGAAAACAGGTTTGTTCTTATTGGCTGCCCTGCGGGTCCCGGCTCAGAGCGGCACGAATTCCGTCGACGTGCCCTTCGGCGGCAATGCCTGGAGCAGCGGCCCCTCCCTTCACACCGTCTATTTCCGGCTAAGGCATACCGGCAGCTTGTATGTCACAACGGGCCAGTACGTCATCTCCACCTTCAATATCAGGGACACGGGATATCAGGCTTTGAAGCTGTCCGGCCCCGCAGTGCAAAGCATCACCCTGAAAGGCACGGCCATACAGGGCGCAGCCTATGTGCCCAACAATGAAGGGAATTTCTTCTACTGGGGGCGTCGCGGACCTTCTGTACACCTGAACTATCCCCTGCCCGAAGACACGCAAGCGGAATGGTTCTACAATGAGGTCTTTGTTCCATCGGGACAGGATGTGCAAGGCTCCTATTTTATGGCGGATGGATTCGCCCAGGGTTATTTCGGGATGCAGGTGAACTCCCCAAAGGAACGGCGCATACTTTTCTCCGTTTGGAGCCCATTCAATACCGACGATCCTGCCGCGGTCCCGGACAGCCAGAAGATCCTGCTGGTGCAAAAAGGCGAAGGCGTACACATTGGCGCGTTCGGTAACGAAGGCTCCGGAGGACAGAGCTATCTCCATTTTATGTGGAAGGCGGGCAATACCTACCGTTTCCTGCTGCACGCCCGGCCCGTGGCGGGCAACTATACGGAATTCACCGCCTGGTTCTATGCGCCGGAAGAAGGGAAGTGGAGACTGATTGCGGGCTTTCGCAGGCCGCAGACGCAAAGCTGGCTCACGGGCATCCACTCTTTCCTTGAAAATTTCGACCCGGAGGAGGGGGATAAGACCCGGTACGTGCTTTTCGATCACCAGTGGATCAGGACGCCGGAAGGGAAATGGCTGCCTTTACACAAAGCGCGTTTTACGGGCGACAATACGGCGCGCAAGGGATACAGGATGGATTATGCGGGCGGGGTGAAAGGGACGGCCTTCTATCTGCAAAATTGCGGTTTCTTCTCCCAATATACGCCGCTGGACAGTTGGTGGCAGCGGCCTGCCGACGCCAACGAGACCTCTCCCACAGTGGACGTCGATCATTTGGGCAGGTGATAATCGATGCCAAAATTACGGGCATATTCTTCCAATGGTTCAAGCCCCACGGCTGCCCTCCTCTTGTTGACATTGCCCTCATCCCCGATGGGAAAGAATTCATTTTTGCCGGCTCTGTTGGTCCGCACCTGGCTGCCATAGATCTGCGGCTTCCCCTGATTTGTCAGGACCCTGTCCTCCAGCAAGGCCAGGTGTTCCGCCTTCGCTTTCCCATCCTTTACGGCCAGCCGCATCATCGGCAGGTAGGTCACCTGTGTAAGTGAATCCGCGTGCTGAATGACCAGGAACAAGGCCAGATTGGCTTTCTCGCCGATCTCATCTATGCCGAGCCAGCCATATTTATCCAGGATATCTTTCACCTTGGCCAGATTGGCATCATCTTTTTTGCGAATGACTTTCCACAGGGAGTCTGATCTCCGGGTATTGTGCTGTTTGGAAAACTCGTCCAACTTCCGGCGGGCGGACTGGTCATCGTCCAGTACGGTGTCCAGCCTTGCCTCGATGGCATGGTAAAGGGCCCAGGGGGTAGCGGGAACACTATCTTTTTTGACGCCGGCGGAATCCTGGCCATAGACGGCGAGGTGGAAGAGGGACAATGCGATCAAAAGGGTCTTTTTCATGAACGGTCGATATAGCCAAATATAGAAAAAATGTCCCGATGAAGGCGGAAATCAGGTTGTCTGCTACCCGAATAGTCCTATATTTGAAAATTACATCATTCCCCGACCAGTCGCGCGTTTGAAACTTTACCCCCTGTACCCTCTCCCGGCATTGAATTTTCAGCATGACTGCAATTTCCAGACATATATTGTTGATAGCTTGCCTGGCGGTGATTTGCGCTTCCCCGACCTTTGCGCAGTATGAGTTCTTCGCCACGCTCAATCCTTCAGATCTTTCTCTCAACCGCCTGGCCAAGATCCAGGGGGTGACATGGATAACGGGCAATTCCGCCTATGACGAAAATCATCATCGCTTTTTCTTCCAGGGTAATGCTACCGGGGCCCTACCCTTTGATCTCTTCACCGTGGACGCAACATCGGGCGCATCCATTTCCATGCCGCCGCTGCCTTCCAACTTTGCAAAGGGCAATATAAGCGGTCTGCAATATGACAATGTCAAAGACACCTTATACGCCATTTATCTCGACGGCACGGGGGCGGGGTATTTTTCCTGGATAGAGCCTGCCACCGGCGTCGTGCACACGGTGAAAAGCATACCCTTATTTTCCGGCTTCGGAGGAAGTACGTTTGATGAAAAAGACCATGTATACATCTGCCTGAGCGGGCCCACGCTTTATGCGATCGACGCATCCACGGGCAATGTCCTGTATCAGTCCGATCTTCCTGCCGGCGTAGGTCTGAACCAGATCGTCTATAACAACTCCGATGGTAAATTGTATGGCATCGACGTTTCTCCAGCGCTGCCCGCCCCACAATTCGATTCTATATCCCTTGCCACGGGAACGGTGCATGTTATCGCCGCACTTCCCCCACTTTCATTGCCTTATATCTACGCTTATGCCATTGACGAGGCTTCGGGTAAATACCTGTTCGTCGGTGAAGACCCTATTTCCGCCGCCTGCATCAATTACTACTTTTATGTGGTGGATATTCATACGGGCGCTGTCTTGTCAAAAACCCTCTACCCTTATGCCCAGAATGCCGGATCGATCACCGATGAGAATGTCATTGACTACGCTTTCGACCAACGGACAAACACATTGTACGCTTTGAACTGGCATCCCCCTTCCAGCGGAGGAGATCCATCCATCCAAATCACCGCATCCGACGACCCCGTCTGTCAGGGGAAAATGATCACGTTCACCGCGACGGCGGGGTCCACCGTAGTAAATCCTTCCTATCAATGGTTCGTCAACAGGCTGAATACGGGAATGACCGGAACGGTCTTTTCCCGGGACGATCTGGCAGGCGGAGATACGGTCTACTGCGTCATTACGGATCATTCGCCTTGTCTGGCCAACGCGACGGACACTTCCAACCGCATCGTTATTCAAAGCAAGCCAAACGCGTCCGTGGCAATTGACGCCACGCACACGAAGGTATGCACCGGGGATCCGTTGCAGTTTACCGCCTATCCAACCAACGGAGGTGACCATCCGCACTATCAATGGCAGATCAACGGCAACTACGCAGGAACTGATAGCGACACGCTTACTTCCAGCACGCTGGCAGATGGCGACATCGTAAGCTGTATTATGACGGGAAACCTCGTCTGCAGCCTGCCCGTCCCATCTACGAATCCTATCACGATGATCGTGCATCCCAGGCCGGAGATCACAATGGCAGAAAACGTCACCATTGCCAGGGGCAAAAGTATCCGGCTGACCCCATCCGTCACAGGCGCCATTACCATCTATCAGTGGACGCCGCCAGCTGGCCTGGACAATCCGGACCTGGCCGATCCTGTTGCGGCGCCGCTCGTTACAACCGATTACCAATTGCAGGTGACAGCCGACAACGGATGTACCGCATCAGGGAAGACAACGGTGAACGTATCTTCTGCCATACAGATGCCTGGTGCATTTACACCGAACGGAGATGGCCGGAACGACCTGTTCAGGATCCCGCCTTCCTCGCCCCAGAAAATCATCAGCTTTGCCGTCTATAACAGGTGGGGACAAATGATCTTTTTTACGACCAATAGCGGCAGCGGCTGGGATGGAACGTTCAACGGTCAACAGCAGCCCGCCGGATCTTATGTATGGAAGATCGATTATGAAGATGCAACAGGCGCACGCAGGCTGGTTTCCGGCACCGTCATGCTCGTCCGTTGAGCGGCGGGCGCGTCTTCGCGCAGAATATTCCGGATCAGGGTCAGCGGAATGATCAATCGGGAAGGATCGTTCCTCAATGCCTCATTAAACGCCTGTATCGCCCGTTGCAGCAGGTAGTTCTGCCACATCATCTCCAGGTCGTTCCCATCCGCGGGCAGCAAATGGGCGCCTTTTACCCCGGCCATATACGCATCGATAAAAAAGCCGCTCATATAGTGCGCCCAGAGGGCGGCAAAAGGCCGTAAAGCGATGCGGTCGGCCTCCTGCAGCTGCGGGTCATTCAAAAATCCCTCGAAAGCCACCTTATGGATGGACAGGACCATGGAAGCCAGGTCGATCAGGGGCGAACGTTTCAATCTCCTTTCACTGTAGCTGAGGGTTGGATCGCCGCTGTAGTCGCTGATGGCAAGATCCTTACCGGTGAGCAGCACCTGTCCCAGGTGGAAATTGCCATGGATACGTATTTTCAGTGCATCCAGCTTTTTCGCATAGATACGTTTGAAGATCGCCAGCAACCTGGGCCGATAGGCCGTAATCCTTTCCGTGTTGGCCTGCATGTCTGCCGGGAGCTTGCTTTTATTGCGCGAAAGGTTCTGATAGGTCTCCCTTACCAGCGATTGCAACGATGAAAAAAGTGAACGCTGATAATGGAGAGAAAAGGCTTCGGGCCTGTAATCCTTGTCCCCGGCGCCGGAGGCAAGGGCCATATGCAGCTGCGCAGTGCGAGTGCCGAGCAGGCGGGCCTGTTCTGCGGCCGGACTACCCAGCAGGGCCTGCAGGTCGGGAGGCAATACATCGAAGGATACAGGCGCCATGAGGGTACCCTGCCGTTGTTCCCAAAGCAGCACGTCCTTGCCGCCCGCCTGCACGCGTTCTATATAGTTATGGATGCGTTCCTGGAAATAGCAATAGCCATCCCCGTGATTCTCTATCATCTCCTGCATCAATCCCAGCACGATGGGACCTTTTTTGATCTTCCATTGGACATCGCCGATGAAAGCAGGGATATATTGGAATGCAGCTTCCTTCGTCAGGAACCGGGTCGTTTCAAGGTCCGGATTGATGGCAATATCCACTTTGCGGTACATCTTCAGAAAGAAAGTGCCATTGTAGGTGATGGAAGTATTGAAAAGGTCTGATGTATGTATGCGGGGAATGACTTCTCCTTTTTCCAGGCTGGTCTTCAATATGCCATTACCTGCAAATTCGATGCGCCGTCCGGTGGCGGTGATCGGCTTGTGTCCCGCCATCCTGTGGAACAGTTCCACCTGCCATTCGGGGACAAAAAATGCGTCCACCATGGCCCCCTCCCCTTCTTCGCCACGGACCCGGGCTATCAATGCTTCGGGAGAAACGCCGGCGATCTTGTCCGCCTGTTCATTATTGATAAATACTACCGGCAGCTGATAGAGGCCGGAGGTACCATTCTGCTCTGCGATCTCCAGGAGGAGCCAGAAGGCCGGGCGACCGTCAAACGGCACTTTTATGAAGTCGAAGACGCTCACCTGGAACAGGCTCCTGTCCTTGCCGGTGAACCATTTTACTTTTTGCAGGTAGCGCGGCAGGATATTGCTTTCCAGCTGCCGGAGGGCGCTGCCTTCCATCAATGCTTCCCATTGCCGGAGGATGAGTCCCGGCAACGGCTTGTCCTCATCCATTTCCGGGTGGGCCTTCTCCAGCACAAACCACTGGAAACTGTAAGGCGTTAGCGTAAAAAAGTAGGACCCGTCGTCTTTGATCACGGGAAACCGGTTTTTACTAAACACATCCACGGGAACATAACCTTTGTAGGCCAGCAGATCCACTTCCGCCGCCTGTGAAAATTTTGACAGGTTTACAACGATCAGCAGCGTCTCTTCTTCATACGTGCGCGTAAAGGTGAGGACTTTGGGGTTTTCCGTATTGAGGAATTTCAGGCTGCCCCTGCCGAAGGTCTTGAACTTTTTCCTTACGCTGATGATCCGCTTCATATACCAGAACAGCGAAGACGTGTTGCTGCGCTGGGTCTCCACGTTCACCGACTCGTAGTGATATTCGGGATCCAGGATCAGGGGCAGGTAAAGTTTCTGGGGATTGGCGCCTGAAAAGCCTGCGTTCCTGTCCGGCGACCATTGCATCGGCGTTCGCACCCCGTCCCGGTCGCCCAGGTAGAAATTATCACCCATGCCGATCTCATCGCCGTAATAGATCACGGGCGTTCCGGGCAGGGAGAAGAGCAGCGAGTTCAGCAATTCCATCTTGCTCCGGCTGTTGTCCAACAGCGGCGCCAGGCGGTGGCGGATGCCCAGGTTGATCTTCGCCTTCGGGTCCCTGGCATAGACCTTATACATATAGTCGCGCTCTTCATCCGTCACCATCTCCAATGTGAGCTCGTCATGATTGCGGAGGAAGATAGCCCACTGGCAGGTGGGTGGAATGTCGGGCGTCTGTTCGAAAATATCGGTGATGGGATAACGGTCTTCCATCTGGAGGGCCATGAACATGCGGGGCATCACGGGGAAATGATAGTTCATATGACATTCATCGCCATCCCCGAAATAGGAGACGGAATCTTCCGGCCACATGTTTGCCTCGGCAAGGAATACCGTGCCGGGATAATGCTCGTCCACATATTTCCTCATTTTTTTTAAAAAGACATGTGTCTCAGGCAGGTTCTCCCCGTTGGTCCCTTCCCTTTCATAGAGGTAAGGCACGGCATCCAGCCGGAAACCATCCACGCCCATCTTACACCAGTAGTCGATGATGCGGAGCACCTCTTCCTGCACCAGGGGATTGTCGTAATTCAGGTCGGGCTGATGATGGAAGAAGCGGTGCCAATAGTATTGTTCCGCAACAGGGTCCCAGGTCCAGTTGGAAGCTTCAAAGTCCTGGAAGATGATGCGGACGTCCTTGTACTGATCGGGATTGTCGGTCCAGACATAGAAGTTCCTTTCTTTTGAACCTTTGGGCGCCCTGCGGGCCCGCTGGAACCAGGCATGCTGATCTGAGGTATGGTTGATCACCAGCTCCGTGATCACTTTCAGATTGCGTTTGTGGGCTTCTTTCAAAAAGTGGCGGAAGCGGGCGATATCTCCATAGGACGGGTTGATGTTGTAGTAATCCGCAATGTCATAGCCGTCATCTTTTAAAGGCGAAGGATAAAAGGGCAGGAGCCAGATGGCCGTGACGCCAAGGTCCTGCAGGTAGTCCAGCTTCTGCAGAAGACCCTGAAAATCACCTATGCCATCGCCGTCGCCGTCACAGAAGGCCTTTATATGCAGCTCGTAGATGATCGCATCCTTATACCAATGCAGCTCATCGTCCAGTGGAGTTGTCGTCGCCATACCGGGAAGGGTACAAATAACATGCCCGGGAGAAAGGGACTTTTTTTCTACAGTCGGAGGTAATGGGGCTGTTGCGGTGTGTCACAGGCTGTCGTAGGGTATCACGGGGGGTATCGGTGGGCTGTCACGGGAATTTTCGGGATATGCAGGGCTGTTGCAGGGACATCCCGGGATGATCTCAGGACTGTCCCGGGCTATCTTACAGCGCTGTCAGCCCCAGGCCCGGCTTACCGGAAATAGACATGATGCCGTCCTTCAGCAGGAAGCCGCCCGCCACCACATCCCTGGCCATGTCCAGGCTGCCGTCCAGGTCGATGAATTTCGTATGGGGGCAGGAGAAGGCCGTATGCAGGGCGGCGGTGATGCTGATGATGCTTTCATCATTGCAGCCCCACATGAGATCGATGGAATGCCGGGCGGCCGTGTCGGCGATCCGCAGGGCCTGGCTTATGCCGCCGCACTTCATCAGCTTGATGTTGAAAAATCCGCAGGCGGCGGGTGCGGCAGCCAGCTTTGTCGCGTGCTCAGGCGTGACGAGGGATTCATCGGCGGCGACGAGCTTTTTGATATCATCCGGCAGCCGGCGCATCGTGTCCTCCTGTCCAACGGGCAGGGGCTGCTCGATCAGGCCGATCTGCAGGCGCCGGGTTTGCGCCGTAAAGGCCGACAGCTGCGTCCCATTATATCCCTGGTTCGCATCGATGATGATGCCGATGCCATACCCGAATGTTTCGCGTAGCCGGATCAGCCTTTCCAGGTCCTCTTGCAGCGAGATGCCCAGCTTCACCTTTAGTATCTTAAATCCCCGGTCCGTATATTCTCTTGCTTCCTCCAGCGTCCCGGCAACACCTTTGATCCCAATGGTAATGGAGGTAGGCATGGACGTGATCCGCTGGCCCAGGAAACCCGCCAGCGGCAATCCCAGCCCTTGCGTGAAAAGATCGTAAAGGGCGATCTCCAGGCCGGTGCGCGCCGTCGGACTGGCCTTAAAGGTATGCTGCACGATCGCACAGAGCGCGTCGATATCATCCAGCTCCCGGCCGATGAGGACCGAAAGATTTCCCTCGTTCAACGTGGCCAGAGCGTCGTCCAGGTATTCGCCCACCACAAAATGACTGGGATTGAATGCGCCGTAACCTTTTAATCCATTGTCGGCGATGATCTCGATGATGCCATTCTCCACGGCGTCCACGGTCTTAAAAGCGATGGTATAAGGACGGGTAAGCAGCAGGTCTTCCTTCCTGACATGGATGCGTTGGATCTTCATGATGGTGTGCTTTTAAAAGGAATGTTCTTGAATGTCGCCACATATTCCCGTACAATTTCGGAGAGGCGATGCATACCGTCTTCCAGCGGAAGGATCACGGGCAGGCCAAATTCATTTTCCAGCCTTTCCTGGTAGCCGCGGGCTTCTTCGGCCGTGAGCTTCGCCGTGTTCAGGGTGATGGCCAGCACGCGGGAGCCGTAAAGACGGATGAGCTCCAGCTCCCTTGCCAGGGATATTTTGTTGCCCGTGCTTTCCTTGCCCTTGTAGTATATCCGGCCCGGCGCATGCTGCAGGATGACGCCCTTGCATTGTGCAGAGAGCAGCAATTCCGAGCCGCAGGGACCGCTGGGGTTGCAGAGGGCCGATTGGCCTTCGATGAAAATGACGTCGGCATCCGTTTCTTTCCAGCAGGAGACCACGGCATGCTCCAGCTCACCGGAGATAAAATCGTTGTAGGTGCTGTCCAGCACAAACCCATAGCGATGTCCCTGCAGCCATCCCGTCTGACCCGTGAAGATCATTTCCGCGCGGACACCTTTTTCTTTCATGGCGCCGGTGATCATCACGGCCGTGGTCCGTTTGCCCAGGGCGCAATCCGTACCCATGACGGCTATGACCGGCGCAGTCACCTCCATAATGGCGCCTGACCAGAATTTCAGCTGGTCCTTCGGCCGTGGCTTTCGTATATCCAGCAGGGTTACTCCATTTTCCGCGGCCAACTGCCGTATGTCAGGCATATCGGAAAGAAAGTCATGGGCGCCGGACACGATGGAAATGCCGGCTTGGATAGCGTCCCTGATCTGGTCGAGTATGGGCGCCGGCAGCTTACCTCCGGCAAAGGCAACGCCAACGACGGCATATTGCGCTCTTTTATCCGAGCGTCGCTGAAAGTCGCCGAGGCTGGCGTAGATCGGGATGTCCCTCGTGATCTTGTCCAGGACCTCGCCGGCATCGCGACCGGCGGTCTTGTCGTCGATGACGCCGATGATGGTATAGCGTCCGCTGGATCGGATAAGTCCGTGGGCTGTTTTCGCGTTGGAGCCGGTGAGGGTGCCGGCGGTGAGTATGATGGCGTTGGTGTTCATTTTGTTTGTTTAGGTGCTGTGTGATTTTCGCTGAGGGTTTTCTTTTCTAGTGTGTCGGGGGCGTCTTCTCCGCATTTTCGGCGACGTCTTCTCCGCATTTTCGGCGACGTCTTCTCCGCATTTTCGGCGACGTCTTCTCCGCATTTTCGGCGACCCTAACCCTTCCACCGCTGAAATTTCTCTTTCTGTCAGCATCGAATATACTTGAGCCGACACACTATTCAACAGATGCAAAAATCCCTACCATCGAAATTTAGGCGGTTCCAGGGCAGGGTCGACCTCAAGGCCCCGGAATGGCAAGTCGCTGACTCTATCTCTGCGAACTCGTCCCGTTTGTCAAAATCCTATCTGTCAAATCCTCTTTGTTAAATCCTCTTGTCAAATCCCCTCTTGCCGCATCCGTGGGCAGCCGATCAGCTATGACCTGGAGGAGCCTTACATTCGGGTAGGAGATTCAGGTACAACTGTCCAATAGACTATCCGCTCAATAAACAACAAATGCGCAGTGGTACCGAATGTACAGCGACGGAAGGCCTATAGCTGTCGGGAATACCAATAAAGAAAAACCTAACCAAACCTAAAACTACACGCAACCATTGACAAAAATAAAAAATCAATAAAAATATTGACTTTTGCAAACTTACATTTACCTTAGAAAAAGATTAACCGTATAAATATGGATTTCTTAAAAGGACTCGACCTGGAGCTGCTGCCCAAGAAAAAATACAGAGTGATCAAATACGTCCTTGATCATCCGGAGGAGATCATATCCATGAATACATCCGACCTGGCAAAAAAGCTGAAGGTAGACCCCGTGACCATCATCAAGGCTTGCCAGGGTATTGGACTGGAAGGCTTTCACGATCTGAAAAAAAGGCTGAAGGAAAAGCTCATGCGCACGGATAGAAAAAGTTCCTTCAGCCAGGTCCTCAGTGAATTTGCCGTCAGCACCAGCACGGATGAGGCCATTCGCAATGCCTTGTCCAGGGACCTGGAAATGTTGAGCAGGACCATTGAAAAAGTTTCTTTCGAAAAGATCATGCTGGCCTGCCAGGCCATCATCGGCTCCCGGCAGACCTATATCATCGGACTGGGATACATCGGCAACGTAGCCAATTATCTGCAAAGCCTCCTACGCAGCCATCTTCCCCAAACCCATGCCATCACGGAATACAATGGCATGCTGTTCGATTACATGGGACATTTTGGCAAAGGCGATGTCGTGCTGGCCATTGGATTTGACCAATGCCAGAACCAGACGATCAAAGCCCTGAAGAAAGCAAAGGAAAAGGGAGCGACGACCATCGCGCTGACGGACAGTGAATATTCTCCCCTGTGCGCCTATAGCAGGCATGAGCTCTTTGTCCATCCGGCGCCCAATTATTTTCTCAGCCCGCTGATCGGGGCTTTCAGCATCTGTAACGCCATCAAGCATTGCATCGTGGAAATGACAAAGCCGCAATCCACCCGGCAGTCGGCCGCTTATAAAAAGCTGGTGGAAGAAGAGAACGTTTATTACAACTAAACACCATGACCAGATCCAAACTCATTATCCTTTCGTGTTTTCTCTCTGTCAGCGCCGTCGGACAAAACCTGGAAGTAGCCTTTCCTGTCATCGACAGCCTGTATAAAGCCTATGCAGAAAAGCACCATATTCCTGGTCTCGCGTACGGCATCGTGGCGGGCGGGCAGCTGGTGCACACCGGAACTTTCGGCTATGCCGATGTTAAAAAGAGAACGCCCGTGACGGCAAAGTCCGTATACCGCATCGCTTCGATGACCAAGAGCTTTACCGCCATGGCGATCCTGTCGCTGCGGGATGCCGGCAAGCTGGACCTTGACGACCCGGTGTATAAATATATCCCGGAGATGAAGCAGATACGGCCGCTGACAGACGACAGCCCTCCTATCACCATCCGTCACCTGCTCAGCCATTCAGCCGGCTTTCCAGAGGACAATCCCTGGGGCGACCGGCAGTTACAGCGCACGGATGAAGAGCTGATCAACTTTATAAAAGGCGGTGTCTCTTTGTCCAATACCCCCGGGCTGGCCTATGAGTACAGCAACCTGGGCTTTACGCTGCTGGGGCACATCGTTACCAAGGTTTCCGGTGAGCCCTTTGAACAATATATCCGCCGTACCATCTTCAAGCCACTGGGCATGGAGCATACGTATTGGGAATATACAGAGGCAAAGCCGGAAGATCTTGCGCATGGCTATCGCTGGCTCAACAACCAATGGAAAGAGGAAGCCATGCTGCACAGCGGGGCGTATGGCGCCATGGGCGGCATGCTCACATCCCTGGAAGACTTCAGCCGCTATATGAGCTTTCACCTTTCGGCCTGGCCACCCCGGAATGGCGCAGAGACAGGACCGTTGAAACGCAGCTCGGTGCGGGAGATGCATCAGCCGGGCAAGATCAGCGGCTTCTATACACAGAACCGCAATGCCGCGGGGGAATTGTGTCCCCGTATATCGGCTTATAATTTCGGTCTTTCCTGGAGCAGGAACTGCACGGGCAAAGAGTTCATCGGTCACAGCGGTGGGCTACCCGGATTTGGCAGCAACTGGATCATTATGCCCGAATATGGCATTGGTGTCGTCTCCTTCTGTAACCTCACTTATGAAGGTACAGCAGCCTTGAATGCGCAGGTCATGGAGGAGCTGATAGCGCTTGCGCAGCTCAGACCCCGGCAGCTGCCGGTGTCGGACATTCTCCGCCAAAGACAGCAGCAACTGATGGCTTTATTGCCTGACTGGAAGAATGCACCCGCCAGCGGGATATTCAGCGAGAACTTCTTTGACGATTATCTCATCGATTCACTGCGGAAAGAGGCTACCACGCTTTTCAATAAGGCTGGCAAGGTCCTTCGTGTGGAAGAGATCGTTCCGGAGAATCAGCTGCGGGGGACCTTCCGGATCGTGGGAGAAAAGGCCGACCTGGAGGTACATTTTACGCTGTCACCAGAGAACCCCGCCCTGATACAGGCCTACCATATCAAAGAGGCGGCGGCCAGACAAGGATATGGACGGTCCACTCCCGGGCAGGGATCGGACGCGTCATCGTCTCCGTCCATCTTTGCGAGATACGGACTGAAAACCATTTCCTCCGTCGCGGAATACCGGCAGCTGGTGGTCGCCCATCCCCGGCAGGAGATCGTGGCCCTGGACAAATTCATCCCGGACGTCCGGCTCGACATCCGCTATGCGACGAATAACAATATCATGCATCGTCCCATGTACAGGACCGCGGCGGCTTTCCTGCGCCTCCCCGCTGCGGAGGCTTTGCGGGATGTTGCACAGGAGCTGAAACCGATGGGCTATGGCGTGAAGGTCTATGATGGCTACAGGCCCTACAGGGTGACGGTAGATTTTTGGGAAGCCTATCACGATTCCAACTTTGTCGCTTCGCCCTATACCGGCTCGCGCCATAACCGGGGATGCGCGGTGGACCTGACGCTGGTGGATCTGAGAACAGGTAAGGAGCTGGACATGCCGACATCTTACGATGATTTTACCCGACGGGCTGCCGCCGATTATGCCGGCGTCACCGAGACCCAGCGGAAAAACCGGCAGTTATTGCAGGATGTGATGCTGAAGCATGGCTTTGTCATCTTTCCCAGTGAATGGTGGCATTTCGATTTCGAAGGGTATAAGGCGTACCCGGTGATGGATATAGCTTTTGAGGAGCTCCTATCAAAAATCTACTGAATACTATCCGGTTCAAACTTAATCATTATCCCCCAAGCCACTTTTTTCAATATAGCGCTAAGTGTCAAAATTATTACCGTTGCCGCAGATCAAACAATCAACAATGCAGACTCTCGTTGGACGAAAGGAAGAACAATCTATTCTAAATCAACTACATATTTCCCATTGGAAGAACATTAACAATATGGGACGCCCCGTGATATTCCTTATCCTATTCTCAGCTTTTAACAGCTGCAACTTTGGACATACTTTTTCAAATATTAAACCTCAAAGTCTATATAGACAGCGGATACCCGATAGTCGGCTTGTAATATATGACTTCAGCTATGCGGGAGCATTCGCAACTACTTCCGATTATAAAGGCTATGCGGTGCTCGACTCAGCTACCCCGTTTTCAGCGGATAAAATCAAACAATTGCCCTGCACTTATTTTTCCAAGCCTCCCATGAAGTCGAATTTCAACATGATCCATCTGGACCGTAGTCGAAGAAAACCGGCAGATACATTATTGGTGCCCATCGGACGATATACAAGTCAGACCAACGACGTCCAGATAGAAGTTGTCGAATACAACGACACTTATGGCAACGCTTCTATGAGTACTGGTCAAATGGAATATGCGTTCGATAGCGTGAAAGAATCCAGGGACAGCCTGACATTTTACAATATAACTACAAAGTCTGGTGGGAATCCACTGTCATCAATTCCTTCATTTGCAAAAGGCAATATTAAAATTATAGATGCTGCCGATACTATCATTCGTATAGAGATCGAACAGCTTATTATTGGAAGAGGTTCAATCTACAAACCTACTGCGCCTCTTCTTTTAGTACCGGACCAGCCCATTGTTGGCATGGCAACTTACTACTTTCACCCTAAAAAAACTATCAGGATGAATGCCTTAAGTGATTATGGAATTTTCAAGAGAATTATTTGATCCCGGCGACAACAGTAGTGCAATGCAATGGTTCTGTTTAATACGGTATATTTGTAACGCATTAGGCGAGAGAGGCGGGTTTCTCTCCAAAAATATTCTATTGAGCACAACCGATATTCAGTAAACGATGCGCTACAAAACCAAAACAATAGCACTCCTGATTTTAGCCATTTACTCTCAGGGTTGCGGGACCGTAAAAAGAAATATTCAATCTGGCGTTAATGCGATAATCGATAGGCGCTTTGTTGTTCCTATGGCGGTTGCTCAATCGCTCAAAGACGCTTCGAAAAAAATATATTCGGATCATTCTCTCAAAGACGGAACCCCGGTGTTGATCGAAACTTTCAATGTGAAATTTTACAGTCAAAGGGATTCCTTTCCGCTCCAAATGAATAATATGAGCTTTTACTATCTGGGAGATTCGGTATATTTTAAGAATTTTAATTTCCCTAAATGGGATATCAATAAATATGCGGACACTATGCAAAGTGCATTTAACTGTTCCTATCGAATCTCAGATTCGACTGAAATTCAATGCATGTCAGGCGAGTATTCGATCAGAAATGCCAAGATCGACAAGATCGGAGCATTCAAGCCTTGCCCGGCAGATCCTTCTTTCATTGGCGATCCCCCGCACAATGAAGAATTCAAGAAGATCTTCAATGCCAAAGACCTCACTGGCTGGAATATCCACGGTACGGAGAAATGGTATGTTGATAATGGAGAATTGGTTTGTGAAAGCGGACCGGATAAACAATACGGATATCTGTCCACGGAAAAATCCTACGACAATTTTATCCTGGAGCTGACATTCAAACAGGAAGCCGATGGGAATAGCGGTGTATTCATTCGATCGGGCATTGAGGGGACCAAAATCAGCGGTTGGCAAGTGGAAATAGCGCCGCCGCAAAAACACACAGGTGGCATTTATGAGTCCTACGGCCGGGGTTGGCTGATCCTGCCAAAACCAGCGGATGAAAGCATCCTGAAAATGGGAGAATGGAATACCATGCGGATCAAGGTAATGGGGGATGAAGTGACCAGTTGGCTAAACGGCCATCAAATGGTCCAATTAAAAGACGAAAAGATCGGGGCGGGAAAAGGGTTCATTGCATTACAGATCCACAGCGGCGGCGGGATCAAAGTCCGTTGGAAAGATATCCGGATCAAGGAACTGAATTGATGCAACATCCCCCCTATCTGTCCATCCATTTTTTAAATGCAGGCGCCTTTTCCCGGCTCATGTCGACCTGTATCTTCAGGGGCGCCTTTAAAGTAAGCATTACCTTCTGGTTCTCTTTGGGGGTCACGCTTTGTATAGCCTCTATGTGGACAATATACTGCCGGTTCGCCCGGTAAAATACGGCAGGATCGAGCATATCCTCGATCTCTTCCATGGAAGCGTAATCAATAATGTGCTTTTCGCCATTGAATGTATAAATATAATGAAGGCCCTCCTTTGTAATACATGCAATATCTTTTGTATTGACGGCAAACCACTGGTTGCGGAAATTTACGATAAATTTTTCCTTGTAGAAAACCTTGGCTCCATTGGGGTTCTGCAGGTTTTGGATAAGTCTTGGCATATCCACCGGCAAACTGCTTTTATACTCAATGATATTCCTGCATTTATCGATCGCGGTCTTCAGCTCCTCTTCATCCACGGGCTTTAACAGGTAGTCTACCCCGTTGACTTTAAAAGCCCGGACCGCATATTCTTCATAAGCAGTCGTAAAAACCACCGGACAGTTGATCTTATAGCTGCCGAACAGGTCAAAGCTTACACCATCGCTCAGCTGGATATCCATGAAGATCATATCCGGCTCCGCATTTTCAAAGAACCATTTCCTGGCAACCTTTAAGCTGGGCAAAACTTCCGTAATATGCACATCTTCCGCTACCTGCTTTATTTTAAGTTTCAGTTCGGCTGCTATCAATTCCTCATCCTCTATAATCAATGCCTTTATCATAATAGTGGGATTTTAACAGTGAAATATTGGCCGTCGTCCACCACTTCGATCTGCCTGCCGCTGAGAAAATAATACAGCGACCGCATGCTTTCCAGTCCCTGCTTGTTGCTGGTCTCCACGATACCCTTTCGCTGCAGGTTGTTCCTTACCATCAGCCAATCTCCTTCGGCGATGATCTCTACCACCAGCGGCGACGATATGTCGATGATATTATGCTTGATGGCGTTCTCTATTAGGTTCTGCAAGGTCACAGGCGCAATGCTCCTGTCGAGACATTCCTCGTTTACCTTAACCTCCAGCTGCAAGCCATCCTTAAATCTCGTCTTTTGCAGTTGCGTATATGTTCCGGCAAGATTGATCTCCTCGCTCAATATAACCTTTTCGCTATCACGGCTTTTTAATATGTACCGGTATATTTTTGACAGCCGTTCCAGGAATTTCTTTGCGTCGGCGGGGCTCGAAGTGATGAGGCTGCTCAGCGACGTGAGGGAGTTAAATAAAAAATGCGGGTTAAGCTGTTGCTTCAGGCTCTCATACATCACCTTAGCCTTTTCCCTTTCAAGGGAATAGGCCTTTCCCTGCAGGGAAAGCAGCTTTTCCTTCTGGTGGATGCGCCAGGCATAGAACCTGTAAATGCCAAAGCACACCAGCACGAGGATCAAAGTCCGGAACCACCATGATTTATAATACACCGTAGCCACATGGATCCCCATAAGCTTTTCCGGGATATTCCAGCTGTTGCCATCCACCGAGGTCTTATAATGAAAGGTATAGTCGCCGCCCGGCACATTGGTGTAGCTTGCCTTCCGGTCCTTTGTGTATATCCACTCTTTATCGAAAGGGTCCAGTTTATAAGCATACCAGTTCTTCGCTGGCGTCTCGTAATTGAGCGCAGTGACTTCAAGGGAAAAGAAGTTCTCGTCCGGGGAGAGATGCAATTCCTTTATTTCTTCCGGATTTAGGTCTTCCGGGCCTGCGTTGCCGGATATTTTAAAGGAGGAAATATAGAAATCCCTGACAGTATCCTGTTCGATACGGCTATCGGGATTAAAAATGACGAACCCCATCAGGCTTGGGTAAATAAAATAGCCGTTACGCATCCTAAAAGCCGACTGGTTGTTAAAATCCAGGGTAGGCAGGCCATCACTGATATCGAATGATTTGAAATATTTTCTCCCTTCATCCAGCATCATGATCCCCTTATCCGCAGCGAACCATATCCGGTTGTGCTTGTCCACCAGGAGGGCAGATGTCTTCTCCGAAGCGCTGCCAGACCCGTTCAGGTATTGAATGAACAATCCCGTGGAAGGGTTATAGGCGTTTAGACCGCCCATTGTGCCCACCCATATTATACCCGTGCTATCTTCGGCAATGGATGTAACATGATCATCGCTCAGCGAACGGCTGTCGCCTTCTTTTTTAGCCCAGCATTTCGTCCTGCCGCTGGCAGGATCGAATTGCATTAATCCCTTATAACCAAACCCAAACCACAGCAAGCCTTTGCTATCCTTGTATATACAGTAAGTGTTATTGTCACAATAGGCCGACAGATGCGTATTCCGATGAAGGTTCTCAAATTTATGCTGTTTAGCGTTATAGCAATAGAAGCCGTCCCTGCTGCCGAACCAGGTATTTCCCGCCGCATCCTTTGCGATGTTCCAGAAGAAAGAAAGAGGAACAGCATCTTTTATACCGAACCTATCCATTTTCCCGGTGGAAAGATGGTAAAGGTTGAGACCCTGGGCGGTGCCTATCCAAATATTATCGTCATCGCAAAGTACAGACCTGACGGAGTTATATTGGATCGATCTGCCTTCTCCGCTGGTATCCTGGAATAGCTTAAATGTTTTCCCGGCCGGGTCGCACCGTGCAATACCGCTTGCCGTACCCAGCCACAGGTTGCCATTCTTATCCTCCCCCGCGGCCCTGCCCCAGTAATGAGGCAAGGTGGGATGCTGATAACAGGACGGCTGAATGGCGGTGAAGAATGACGCAGCCGGGTTGAAATAATTGACCCCGGAGGTTTCCGTACCCAGCCAGATATACCCCTTCTTATCCTGGAACAGGCATGAGGTCAGATCCCCGCTGATACTCCCCGGCTGAAAAGGGTCGTGGCGGTATGGGATAAAAGAATTGGAATATTTGTCAAAAAGACAGAGCCCTGTCCGCGCGGTGGCGGCCCACAATCTTCCGGCATCGTCGAAAAGCAGGGATACGATACGGTTGTCCCTGTAGCTGCCCGTTGAAATGTTCCCGGGATGATAAATATCCACGGAAGAAAAAGTGCTGTCGCATCTGAAAAGCAGCTCCCCGTTGATGCCCGATACAGCCCAAAGGTTTCCGGTCGTATCAAAAGCCAGCCTGCTAACGCCTCGCCCGGCAAATGCTTTAATAAAAATGAGTCGTGCCTTGTGCGTTCCGGCGTTATAGACCACAAGTCCCGTGTCGGTGGCAATATACATGTTCCCGCCGCCGCCCAGGCAAATATCGTTTACTGACCTGGACATCAGCAACTTTGATCCTTCGTCGCATTCATCTTCCACAAAAGAATATGCCATTGATCCCGTATTGAATGATACAAGACCTTTGGATGTGGCCAGGAACAGGACGGATGTTTTGCCCCGGATCATCTTATAAATGGAGAAGTTCCTGCCGGCTGGCGCAAAAAGAAACCGGGAACCCGTGTAATCATATTGGCAGATGCCGTTGGGTTGGGCTATCCAAAGCCTTTCCTTATCGTCGGTGACCAAAGCAGGTGTATAATTGGCCGCAAGGCCCCATCTGTCGTTCGCCTTATGTTTAAATACCTTCACCTCATATCCGGAAAAGCGGTTGAGCCCATTTAATGTTCCAATCCATATATAGCCGTATTTATCCTGGGCAAAACACCTGACACCAGGATCGCTCAGTCCCGCCCCAGTACTAAGCTGGTGAAAATTGAATGAAACAGGCTGTGACAGCAAAGGACCACAAAGCAGGCAAATTAGCAGTAGTTGCAGCGTTCCCGGCAGGAACATTAACCGCATTAAGCGTATCATGATTTCGAAAATAACAAAATTTCTAATAATCGGAGGCCGCGATCATTGCGTCCGACAGCGTCCGGTAACAAAGTGTCCATGCCTCTCTTATATCCTCCGTCCAGTCCTTGCCCAACCCTTGCTCCAGCGTCCACAATAATGCATCCCCCACGGCCTTATAATGCGCGGCCTTTACCCCGTATCCCTTATGCCGTACGGCCATATTCCGGATGTCGTCCGTAATCTCGTCTATTCTTTCGAGCCTGGCCACAATAATGCTTATCATATCGATCAGCTTCTTGTACTGTGCCGTCATCGGGCCTTTAAAAAGGCGCCTTGCAGCCGGAACCTCGGTAAATAACTTGCTGTAGAAGACATCTCCTACTACTTCAACATTAATGTTCCGAAATATTTTCCACGTTTTTTGTACCAGGAACACTTGGTTTACGGTCATTTTGATCCTGTTTAAACTTGAACTTTCGAAAGTTATAGATTCGGTTGCATGCATGGCATAAAAAGTTTATCGAAGTGTATAAAAAGAGGCCTGAAGTGTGTTGGTACCTGGAAACACCTCTGCTCCGGCAGGTTGACAAAGTGAAGTTGGGAAACGGCCTCCGCCGGAGCAACTTTATCCTGTCCAGGTGTGTGAATCAGCGGCCGAAGTGTTTTGGAGTCCCGCCAGCGTTTCCCAGTCGTTTAGACACACTTCGAAGATCCAGTTAGCCCCCTGGCTATGATAAATTATGCCGCCTTTCTGTTCCTTCCCATTTTTGCGGCTCATTGGTCAAACACCTAAATAAAATTTCATGAAACGAATTATCCTCCTTACAAATCTTCTGTTTTTGATCGCCGGGACCTTACATGCACAAAATGTTGGCATTAACACCACCGGATCCCAGCCGCATGCCAGTTCTATGCTGGACATCAGCAGCACCAGCAAGGGATTGCTGATCCCCCGTATGACCGCCGCGCAACGCGCTGCCATTCCGGCGCCGGCCACGGGCTTGCAGGTATACCAGACGGATGGGGCGGCGGGGTTTTATTATTACAATGGCAGTGCCTGGCAACCAATGGCCGGCGGCGCCGGTTGGTCTCTGACAGGCAACGCGGGTACCGACACCGTCCACAACTTCCTTGGCACCACCGATGCCGTCAATGTGAGGCTGGCCACCAATAACACGACAAGAATGACGATCACCAAGGATGGTAACATCGGCATCGGTCTTAACAACCCTTATGGAAAAGTCCATATAACCCGTGGGGGTAATTATACTGATCAATACCTGCTGAACCTGGATGACAACAGCAGCGGCACCTTCCCGACGATAGGCGTGTATAATTCCGGGAATGCAACGCTCATATCCGGCAGTAAAACAGGGGACGGCAGCATGTTAAAACTGGAAAGAAGCAACGATGCCGCGCTATCCAACGGTTTGGAAGTGCTTGAAGATGGAAGTGGCGCCGCGGTTTATGGGTCCAACACCAACCCCACCAATGGTACCGGTGTAAAAGGCGTTTCGGCGAATGGGTATGGCGGGTATTTTGAAGGCGCTGCCGGGTTAGGAGTTTTTGGTAACGACGGGATCAATTTTCACCAGTTTGGAGCAAAAAATGATGGGGACGGCATAACCATCACTATGCCTTCCTCTCAAAAGAACAGCTTTTTTCCAAGATATGGGATAAATACATCCATAACCGCCACGGGAACCGCAGGAGTCATCGGATATTATAGCAATGTAAACCTGACGACGCCGGGAGCAAATACCAATGTAGTAGGTTTCTGGAGCTCGCCACGCGGCACGGCAGGCTCTTTTATCAGTTGCTTTTATGGCGAAGGCAATATCAATATCACCGGTTCTTACTATTCCTCCTCCGACAGGAAACTGAAACAAAATATCAGGCGCATGCCCGAAGGTATGATGGACAAGCTCATGCAGCTTACGCCCTCCAACTATGAATACAAGACGGCGGAATTTAATATGAACCTGCCGGCCGGCAACCAGTATGGTTTGGTAGCGCAGGATGTACAGGCCGTATTCCCGGAGCTGGTGAAAGAACAGGTGCAGCCTGCCCGGGTCGACCCCAAAACAAAAAATGTCCTCAACGAGGAAATAAAGTACCTCGGCGTCAATTACCAGGGGCTCATTCCCATCATCATCCGGGGTATGCAGGAACAGCAGCAGGAGCTACAGACCCTCCGGGAGGAAAACACACAGCTCAAAAATGACCTGGCAGCCATAAAGCTCAAGCTGGGCATTCAGTAACGCAAGCCGAAATTCATCCACCATCAAGCTGATTATGAAAAAAATATTAATGCTCGCCCTCCTTGTGACGGTAGCCGGCATCGCAGTAAAAGCGCAATTGAACATCACCGGCGGCACACACCTGGTCACTTCCGGGAATGCCCACGTAGTAGTAAATGACCTGGATTTGATTGTGCCGGGTACGCTGGACGCAACGGGATCCGTCGTACATTTTTCCGGGTCAGGCGATAACAGTATTACAGGCGCCGGAAGCCAGCTTACATTCAATAGCCTGGCAATTAATAAAAGTATGGGGGGGAAGCTGGTCCTGAAGAGCGATGTCATGGTGCAAGACACGCTCCATTTCATCTCCGGGATGATTGAGCTGAACCAGCAGTCGGTGAATCTGGGTAATACGGGCACACTGGCAGGCGAATCGGAAACATCCCATTTCACCGGCCAAAACGGTGGCGTTATACTTGCCAACGCCATCCTGAATGCGCCCAACGCTGCGAACATCGGCAACCTGGGGGTCACCATCACCTCCTCACAGAATTTAGGCACCGTGTATGTCAATCGTTACCACTCCTCGTCCAATATCCCCGCGTCCAGCGGAAAAAGCGTGCTGACCAGGTATGACATCAACCCGGGCGGACCGGCCATTGACGGTGTGCTCACATTTCATTATTTTGATGCCGACCTCAATGGCATCGGGAAAAGCCATCTTACCATCTATGCGACGCCCGATGATGTCACTTTCACAGATCTGCATTATTCTGCAAAAGACACCATTCTAAACACGATCACCCAAAAAGGCCTTTCAAATATCACCGGCACTTACACGCTGGGCAGCCAGGCGATCGTCTTACCCGTCAGGTTTACCGACCTTACAGCCCGGTGTAAGGGAAAATATATCGAGCTCACCTGGCGAACGGCGGCAGAGCAAAACAGCGAGCGATTCGATGTACAGCGCAGCCAGGATGGTCGTATGTGGGAAACCATCGGCAGTGTAAAAGCCGCCGGCAACAGCAGCAGCATAATGGATTACGGGTACAAGGACCTCACACTTAACATGCCATCCGCCCTCTACCGCCTGGCGCAGTATGACATCGACAACAGGATCAGCTATTCCTCCATACTGGAAGCCGGCTGCGCTCTTTCGACGGAATTCAGGGTAATGCCCAATCCCGTTGTTGAAACTGCCAGGGTAACAATAAGCGGCGCTTCCAGCGGCAAGGGAGAGCTGGTTTTATCCAATGCGGCAGGATGGATCCTATGGCGGCAAGCGGTTACCATAAACACGGGTATCAATCAATACCCGATCAATACATCCGCACTCGCCCGTGGCGTATACTACCTGGCATTGTTGAGAGGCGGAGCATCCACACAAACAATTGGTATTATCAAACAATAAACTTTCATTTTATGGCTAACATTAAAACACAGGTGGATGCATGGGAAGTCACCGATCTGGCTGACAACAGCACCATCACCGTATCCGTCTTCAGCAACACGGAAATGGGAAACCGATCCAGGCCAGGCATACAGATCATTTGCCAGGGAAAAATTGCGAATTATGAACCCCTGAGTGCGGAGCGTTGGGCTTACCAGGCCGCGCAAGAGAAAAAGAATGAGCACCTCGTAGAGGAGGCCAGCTGGACCGAGTATGAAGACACTTACATCAGGCAATGGCTTGTCCTGGGCGAGAAGCCCAAAGCCAAAATAGAAGTAAAGGTCCGGAGTAAGCAAAAGCCGGTGGTTAAAGAATACGACCTGCCCTTTACGCTCGATTGATCTGCGATCAGGGCTATTATAAAGCGTTCAAATTAAAAGAACCATGCAATCCCCCACGTCTAAAGAACTATATATGAACAACGGCGGCAATAAGTTGTACATCTGGAAAGATGGCTATTCCGATGTATATCATGCTTCGGCCGAAGAAGAAGCTGAATGGGATAAGGAAATAATCGCCACTTCCCTCCTGCAGCTTGAAAAGGAAAGGAACGCGGTGACAATAAAGCTTTCCGTGAACACCCTGATGTTCCACCAATACGGGACTATAGAAGGATTCCTCAAAAGCAAGCTGAACGATAAGGACCCCGTGAGGAAGATCGCATTCGCCAACGCGCTATGGAACGTTTCCAGGGACAAAGGTAGCTTCAGCGTTCTAATGGAATACCTGCCGGAGCAGGGTGGCAAATATATCGATGAAGTATTTGCGGCGTTAAACGATTTTAAGGACTGTAAAGAAGCAAGGGATTTTCTCGTGCACTGTATAACGGGAGCGAACCGGCTCTACAAAAAGAAAGCCTGTACAACGATTGCGATGTGGGCATATGGCGGAATGCCAGCGTTAAGGGATAAAAATCTGCTCGCAGCGTTACGGTCTCCGGATGCGTCCGTCCACCAGCCCGCAATTGAAAAATTAAGGAAAATATTCTCTTCACCAAACCATTGATACGACAAATGAAATATTTGAAACCGCTGCCTTTCTCCTGGCTGCTGCTAAGCAGCTGCCTGCTAGCCGCCCATCCCAAAGCGGCTTTTATCCGGAATCCAATGGAAGCTACGCATACCAGTAGTTCAAGGAGCCTCACCGACTTCACTGAGCCGTCGGCTCAAAAAATATCTATGAAAGAAAATAACGGCAATATGGATACAATCGCTACATTTAAATCGCAAAACCAATTCGGAGAGAGGGTTTTCAAGGCTATACAACAAAAAGACGCAGGCGCCTGGATCGCGCTGTACCCGTCGAATGAAGAATATAAGGCGCTGCTGCAACTGATGCTTACCTCAAAAGTGGACGGTCTAACACAGGAAATGATCGACCAGATGATGGCGCACAGGGAGAAAGAGGCGGTAACCGTCTTCACAGAGGAATTTATGACGTACCGGGACCAGGCCATCAGCCTGAAGATCGACTGGAACGAAGCTGTCCTTGAAAAATTCGATTTCATTGCCGCTCCCGCTGAGAAGGTCCCCGTCAAATATCTCACAGGTGAAATACGTTTTAAATGCGGTGATCGTCATTTTGCGCTGAAAGGGCTGGAGGCGGTTGAAATGTTTTATGGATACAGGCTGCAGGCGGTGAAAGGCATCGGCAGTCTAACTACCGGCGAATGAAATAATGAGAAAAATAACAATTACCATATTTTCCTATCTAATGGCACTTACCATGCAGGCGCAAATAAAAACCGCTTCACCAGCGGGTGAATACTATTTACGGGGCGTTATGGAGACTGCCGCGGGATTTAAGCTCAACGAGGACAGCTCCTTTCAATTCTTCTTCAGCTATGGCGCCCTGGACAGGCAGGGTCACGGGAAATGGAAAATGGAAGGCGATAAGATCATCTTCGACAGTAACCCTAAAAACCTGCGGGATTTTAAGCTGACGGCTTCGAAAAAGGATGAGCAGGAGGGTATCACCATTATATTCACCGGAGGAAACGCTGCCATCAACAAATACCTGCATACCATCGTCAGAACAGGAAGCAAGGAAGCGCATACAGCAGCCGGAAACGATGGGATCGCTATGCTGCCGGCGATGAAGGCCGATACCATTATCCTCTTTTTTGAATGGTGTGCCGAAAAGCAATCCGTTTTTACACCTGGGAGGACGTCGGACAACCGTTATACATTCGAGCTGCTGCCAACCATCTTTGATGTTGTTTTTGACAATTTTAAAATGTCAGTACAACCAGGTAAAATAACAGGTGTTCTCCCCTTCTCCGGGGATCTGGTTTGCAACTTCGTAAAAGAAAAATAGCAGGGATCCCTAATTCCAAATCCCATTCATCTCCGTCAGCACTATCGGCTTGTCATCGGTGATCACAATGGTGTGCTCGTGTTGCGCCATAAAGCCGCCCCTGTCTCCTACCAGCGTCCAGCCATCCTGCAGGGTGGTGGCAAGGGTAGATCTGGTGGATATGAATGTTTCGATGGCTACTACCGAGTTCTTCCTGAAGCGCGTATAATTAAAACGGTCCCGGTAATTTGCAATCTCCGTAGGCGCTTCATGGAGGCTTCTGCCAATGCCATGGCCGGTGAGGTTTTTGATCACCTTATAGCCCCGCTGTTTCGATTCGGTTTCTATCAGGTGGCCAATGTCCGCAATGCGCACACCGCCTTTAATATGATTGATGGCTTTTTGAAGGATGGCTTTGGATGCCTCGATCAGTTGCTGGTGGTGATGAATGTCCTCACCCAGCACAAACGAACCGCCATTGTCCGACCAAAACCCGTCCAGTTCTGCCGAAACATCTATATTAATAAGGTCGCCTTCTTTAAGGATGGTTTTATGAGAAGGAATGCCATGGCAAAATTCTTTGTTGACGCTGATGCATGTCCAGCCGGGAAATCCATAGGTTAAATAAGGTGCCGACTTTGCGCCCAGCGCATTCAGTATCTGTGCACCATATTCATCCAGGTGTTTGGTGGTCATGCCCGGAGCCGCATATCGGGTCATCTCCTTTAGGGTCAGGGCAACGGCTTCACTGGCTTTTTTCATGCCGGCCAGTTCAGATTCTTTAGTAATAGACATAGTTGCGTTGTAGTTATGGATCTGCCGGAAAATCCGCCAAGATCGGGGCAAAGATAAGCAAATGGCGGTTAGGGCAGGCCAGCGATGAACTGCGATATGGCCTGACCAATCTCGACGGGCGAATCCTCCTGTAAATAATGAACACCCCGGACGGATGTTTCTCTCTGATTGGGCCAGGTGCGGCAAAAAGCCAGATCTTTACCCGTGAGCAAGGCGCCCGGTTCGGCTACGATAAGCAGCTTTGGCAGGGGACTTTTTGCCAGCCATTGGCCATAACGGGTGACGATGTCGACGATATGAACGGGTTCCCCTTCGATAGGAAGTTCACGGGCAAGTGCCAACGTAGGCATCCTATCCTCCGGAGTCAGAAAGGGGCGGCGGTACGCTTCCATCTCTTCCGGAGCCAGTGTCCGCAAAATGCTTTTGGGTAATACCGTCTCCACAAAAAAATTATCGTCACGGACCATTGATTCCCCTTTGGGTGAACGCAGGGCCTTGAAGATCATATCCCTTCCATGCGGGAAATCTTCCCAACCCCGCGGGCGGACGATGGCCTCCATATAACAGATCGCCCGCACTTTCTCCGGATTACGGAAAGCCCAATAAAAGCCGAGAGCGGACCCCCAGTCGTGCAGAACAAGAACAACCTTATCGAGGCCGAGGGCGGCAAACCATTCGTCGAGATACCGGGAATGATGCATAAAGGTGTCATTCCCGGCGGGTGGTTTGCCCGAGGCGCCCATGCCGATGAGATCGGGGGCGAGGCAGCGCCCCTGACCGGCGACAGAGGGGATCACATTCCGCCAGAGATACGATGAGGTTGGGTTGCCATGCAGGAAAACGATGGGGTCTCCCGAGCCAGTGTCAACGTAGCTCATGGGAATACCCTGGATCTTGATGCTTTTATTGGGTGTCATGTTGCAGTTTTTAATATGATGTTCTGTTACAAAAATCTAACTTTACTGGTATAGTTTACTATACCAGTTTCTATAAATCAGCTATACCAGATTTTTATGCATCTTTTGCAAGAACTTATCACTCTCAATAGGAAAAGCAAGACACCGTCTGCGCAAAGGTTTTAAGCTACCGGGATCGAGGGAGATGACGGTTCTTTTCGGCATCCAGCGCAATACCGTGCTGGCTGCGTATGAAGAATTGCTATCACAGGGCTGGCTGCAGACCTTTCCAAAAAAAGGGACCTATATTTCCGGGAACCTCCCCGAAGTAGCGGCAGTTCCGCTGCGAAAAGACGGGACGCCTGAGCATTATCCGGAAAAGGCCCGGTTTACCGCAATGGGCAAGTACGCGGGGCAGTCAACAGGACTAATTAAAACAATAAACAGCTTAGAAGGTACCCGCGATTACTCCCACGTCATCCTAACAGATCCAGCGACTAAGGAAACGGTGTTATTTTATTGAACTTTTTCATTTTTAGCCTTAAAGAGAACTTTACCTTTGTGCTGATGTTCATGATCAGGGGTCCTGTCCAGGAATTCATTTATTAAGCATGACAAAAGAGCCGAAATACAAGATTTGTTCGGAAGATGATATCCCCCAGATCCTGGAGATATACAAACAATCTTATATAGAGCATTATACTTATTTATGGAGTGATAAGGGCGAGAACTATATGAAGACAAGCTTCACAAAAGAGAGAATTTTGTCGGAGATGAATGAGGCTCATAGCAAGTTCTTTCTTATTTACGAAGATGATCTCCCGGTCGGAATCTTAAAAATTAATGATGGGAGATCTACCGATGGCGCAAGAGATCCGGCGTACCTGGAAGTTGAAAGGATATATTTTTTAAAGAAAGCAGCCGGGAAGGGTTTGGGAAAACTTACGCTCCAAATGGTCGATCGATTAGCCAAAAATGCAAATAAGACGATCATTTGGCTAAAAGCAATGAAGGGGGCCGATGCCGTAAAATTTTATGAAAAGCAAGGTTTCGAAGTGATCGATGAAACTGAATTGTCCTATCCTTTCATCAAAGACGAGTTTAAAAGAATGGTGGTAATGCAATTGCGTATCAAATAAACGAAATCCGTCAGAGCGGGTTTCAAATAGAGGAGAATTTTTCGATCAGATCGGACGCTTTTTGTACCCCACCATATGATCGAAGCTTCTCGCCATACCGGACAGCATTTTCCTTATACAGCGGATGTCCAAGCAACTGGTCAACCTTATTGCGGATCTCTCCGGGATCAAAATACTTTTCATTTGCCCCGTCGCGCCGAGGTAATACGTATTCTCCGGCTCCTATCTGCGCTATCCGTCTAGCATTACTTTCACGTTCAGAAAAAGTAGGTATGATCAGTGCGGCTGTTCCGGATATAAGCCCTGTCTGACAGGAGCCATACCCACCGTGATGGATCATCAGGTCGCATCGGGCGGCCATGGCAAGCCCCGGTACGTAAGGGACACATTGAAAATTGGCAGGCAGTGAAGCAAGCTTGTTTGACAATGGATGATACCCTAACGACAGCACCACGTGGAAAGGCCCATCTGCCAAAGCGCTGCAACAGGCGCTTAGCATCGTCTCTGAATCAAATACCCTGCTTTTACCACCATAGGAAGGGTTGCCTGCATAAAGCCAAATGATGGGTCTATCATTGGGCAGATGGTCAAACCATTCGGGTATTTTAGCATGAGGATCCTGCCATAGCACCGGTCCAATATAATAAAACCCATGTGGGCCATTCAATGGGTCAGTCTCAGGAATGCCTGTTACCAGCGTAAGACCACCTACATTCAATGCGTCGATCTTTTTCACCTGCTGCAGATGAAAGTAATGCAGCGTCTTATTAATAGCAGGAGTCACGGTAGGAACGCCTGCCGGCTTTTGCTTCCACCAGATAAACCCGTTGCCGTTGGGCAGGGCGTCCGCTTGATTTACGGTTATCAAAGGTTTGCCCGCTATCCGACAGGCTATACAGGCAAAAGGATTCCAAAAGTCAATAACTACATCTGCGCCACTTCCCTCGATGACTTTCAGATAGGCCTTGCACTGTGCTTTTATAAAATTGGCATTTAACAATCCCGTAATGGCGAAAGCATGATCCATGTCCCAAATGTCCGTTGCCGGCCTGGCATATTTTAAAGGAACAGACCTTATCAATTCCGCCAGGAAGATAAAAATATTGCCATAATCCTCCTTAAAGCGAGGCTGACTTATCAGCTTTCTGAATTTACGAAAGGACAAACCTGAAAATGTCAGCTCATATAATGGGTGCCGGGGAATAAGATTTTCAAAACCAGCCTCCGCAATGATCTTTCCCGGAGCCTTGGCCGGATGGGAGAATAGGACGGTGTGTCCCCGGTCTGAAAGCTCCCTGGCAATAGGTAAAGACCGGGTAAGCAGACCCAAGTCATTCGTAGGAAGTATAGTAAATAAGAATCGCTTTTTTACACTCATTTAGAAAGACAGTGCATAAATATACGACACTCGCCGCCGCCCCCAAAACAGCCTGGTTTTGATGGCTTACTTTGAAGAGCAGGAAAGCAGCGTATGGGTCAGACATATTTTTTGGGCTACAACAACCGTGGATTGAGCTATATTCTTCTCTGGCCAGATAGGGAGCTTTGCAGAAGTAAAAAAGCAAACCATGAAAATTGTCATTACAGGATCTTTGGGAAACATCGGCAAGCCGCTGGCCATCAACCTGGTGCAAAAGGGACATACCGTCACGGTCATCAGTTCTAACACGGAAAAGCGCCAAGCCATCGAATCACTTGGGGCCATCCCTGCAATCGGTACTATCCAGGACGCTGACTTCCTCACCAGCACCTTCACCGGCACAGACGCGGTGTATTGCATGAATCCGCTTAACTTTTCGGATCCGGATTTGAATGCCTGGTCTCGGAATATCGACAACTACATACAGGCTGTCCACCGGTCCGGCGTACAACGTGTAGTAGTACTCAGCGGCTGGGTCGCGCACCTGCTCCGGTCGCAGCACCCCGAAGACAAATGGAACGACCTCCCGGGGGTCAGCATCACCCTTATGCGCCCCGGCTCCTTCTATACCAACTTCTATAGTCTCAAAGGCATGATTAAAAACCAGGGATTCATCGCTGCCAATTATGGCGGAGAGGACATGATCGCATTCGTCTCCCCCGATGACATCGCCGACGCCATTGCCGATGAGATCGTCACCCCGGTGACCGGGAAAAAAATTCGCTACGTCGCCAGTGATGAGCTGACCTGCAACCAGGCGGCAAGGATCATCGGGGAAGCCATCGGTAAGCCCGATCTTCAATGGATCATCCTGTCAGACGAGCAAATGCTTCAGGGGCTGGAAGCCATGGGTATAGCCACTCCGTTTGCACATTTCATGGTGGAGATGCAATCCCTTAACCATAGCGGGAAACCGCAAAAAGATTACTACCTTAACAGGCCCGTATTAGGGAAAGTCAAGCTGCGGGACTTTGCAAAGGAATACGCCACCTGGTATGCCACCGACTAAACAACGCGCTTATGGCCTATAATCCGCCTTTCAAAATAACGTCTATTAGTCAGTTGCATCAGCTGAGAGGGTTTCCTAAACCGGAGCATCCGCTGATCAGCGTGATCGATATTGCCCCCATCAAACAGCTCCCCGGGGATGTGCCTAAAGTCCTCGTGACCGACTTCTATTTCATCGCATTAAAGCGGTGCCTTCCTCCTAACACGAAAATGAAATACGGCCATCAGGAATATGACTTCGACGAGGGCGTGCTGAGCTTTATGGCGCCCGGTCAGATATTTGGCTTTGACCCGGCTCGGTATGATGGCGCCGACATGTCGGGATGGGTGCTCCTGGTCCATCCCGATTTCCTCTGGAAGACTTCCCTTGCGCGTAAGATCAGGCAATATCCATTCTTCGATTATTCGGTCACGGAGGCGCTGTTCCTGTCGGAAAAGGAGGAAGCAACGGTCACCGGACTCATTCACAACATTCAACAGGAATATCGCACGAATATCGATCAGTTCAGCCAGGACATTACCATTTCCCTGATCGAGTCCCTGTTGAACTACGCCGATCGCTTTTATCACCGGCAGTTCATCACCCGAAAGATCAGCAACCATACCCTCGTCGACCGGCTCGATCAGTTCCTGGAAACCTCCCTCACAGCCAGGGATCTGACGCAAAAGGGAATTCCCACGGTGAAATATATTTCCAGCGAGTTGAACGTATCGCCCAATTATCTCACAGGCCTCCTGAAGATGTTGACCGGTAAAACCACCCAGCAGTATATACAGGACAAAATAATCGAGAAGGCCAAAGATAGGCTTTCGACTACCGACCTCTCCATCAGCGAGATCGCTTATGAGCTAGGTTTTGTGTATCCCCAGTCATTCAGTAAGCTGTTCAAGTTAAAGACGAACCTTTCTCCTTTGGAATTCAGACAGTCGTTTAATTGAAGAAGCTTTAGTTTTATGGTCTCTTCCCACCCGCCTTTCAACCTTACATCGTCTGATGGTGGCTGGTGGAAAAAGCGATGATTTAGTAACACACCCGGTCGACTCATCCATTTATTCACGGACCAGGCGATCTTGCGGGCCAGGTTAAGGTGTCTGTTAATGTTCTATAACCCCGGCTGCTTTGCACTCCCGATGAGGTTAACGTCTACCAGTTCCAATTTCTTTACCATGTGTTCGACGGTAGCCTTGTACTTTTTAAAGTGAGGCGTAACAATGTGTTTTTGGTAAGCAGCGCTGTCGGCGTAGATCTCCAGGATAGTTATACGCGAAGGGTCTTTTTTGTCGGCGACTGCATAATAAGTCAACACCCCAGGCTCCAGCCGGACAGCCGTTTGCATCTGCTCTTTCAGAGCTGCATTATATTCCTTGAGTTGTGTCGAATCAACTTCAATTTTGGCTATACGGATCATGCGCTTATCTGTTTGTGCTTTGGCATGTAAAATAGAAAGGAGTAACATTCCGCAACAGCCAAGCATCCTTAATGATGCCTGAACAGTCGTTCTATAAAGATGATTGTTGACTTTCATAGATCCTGGGTAATCTTTATTTAGTGACCTTGAGCTAGTCAGTTCTGTCCGGGCAAGCAATTTACTTTAAAAAATTATTATTGTCCGGATAAACCCGGTTTAAAAATGCCTCAGTGAGTACGCAATAGACCGTCTTAAAAGAACTGGACTATACCTACCAGGCTGGCGAAAAATAAAAAAGGACAAAGCGGGGATATTCCTGCTTTGTCCTCCCCGGTGGAAAGCCGGGATTACCTTCGGCCTATCGGCCTATTTCAGCGTCGCACTAAAAAAAGTCTCCATTTCCTTCCAGGACGCGGTGTCCGCCTTGGCATTGTATGCGATGGGCATCTTGAACTTCTTCCCATTTTCTGTAGAGGCCGGGTTGGTAAAAGCATGCGTAGCACTGTCATAACCGATGAACTTATAATCTGCGCCGATGGAGTCCATCTGCTTTTTGAACTGAGCCACCTGGGGATTGACAAACGAGTCCGCATTGCCATGCAGCACCAGTAGCTTTGTCTTCAGCAGCTCTTTCTTCGCAGGGGTACCCAGCAGGCTGCCGTGGAAGCTGACGACGGCTTTCAGCTCATCGCCCAGCCGGGCCGTATTGATAAGGATGCCGCCGCCAAAACAGTAACCGATGGCGCCAATGTTCGCGGTGTCCACCTGGGGATAGGTCTTGACTTTGGCAATGGCCGCGTCGATGCGCGCCTTGGCCTTTTCAGGGTGCATATAGAAAGGCTTGGACCAGGCGCCGGCGCTATCCGGGTTGTCGGCGATCTTCCCGTCGCCGTAGATGTCCACGGCCAGGGCCACATAACCCAGCTTTGCCAACTCCCTCGCACGCATCTTAGGATAGTCATTCAATCCCCACCATTCGGGGACCACCAGCACAGCCGGTCGTTTGGTCTTAACGGAATCGTCATACACAATGTAGCTGACAAGGGAAGCGCCATCGGCCTGGATGGTCACGGTCTCTTCCTTTAATGCCGGGGCAATCACCTTCGTCGAATCAGAAGACTGGTCTTCCTTTTTGGATTCGCTGTTGCTACAGGATGTGGCTAGTGCAGCCGTTATGATCGCTGCTGATAGAAGCTTTACACGGTTCATGGAAAGATTATTTATTTTAATAATAGCTAAAGCGCCGTAATGTAATTATTTTATGACAAATACCGTTTACTAACCTAAAAATCAGCGGCTAACCATTAATTCCCTATCGCGAAAGTCAATTTCCGTATCCGGGCTGACTTTTCTCCGGATTTTAGCTTTTTTTGCCCGTCTTTTACGGCGCAAAACATATATGAAGAAAAGAACAAGCTTTAGGAAGATCATACACGTCATGCATCTCTGGGTTGGTATCCCCTGTGCCCTCTTCCTTTTTATCATTTGCCTGACCGGGACCATTTATGTTTTCAACCGTGAAATAACCCAATGGGTAGACGAGGACAAGTTCCACGTCACCCTTCCTGCCAACGCATTTCCTTTGCCCATGGCGACGCTGACCTCCCTCCTCGAAAAAGAGCAGAAAGGACTTACCACCACCGCCGTCACCATTCCTTCCAGCAAAACACAGGCCTGGATCTTTAGCATGCAGGAGAAGGAGCCGGGCAAGAAAGGAGGAAAGGGGAATATGGCGAAAGGTCCGAAAGCAAAACCTAAAATCTCGAATTTCCTCGTCAATCCTTATACAGGCCGGGTCCAGGGCGACGCCCAATCGACCAGCTTTGTATTTTTCAACACCGTTCTGCAATTGCATCGCTGGCTGCTGATCAGCAACCACGATATTGGGACCGCCATCACCGGAACAGCGGCCATCCTGATGATATTTTTACAGATCTCCGGCATTATCTTATGGCTGCCTGCCAAGTTAAGAAGCTGGAAGAGCCGCCGTGCCTGGAAACAGGGGTTCAGGATAAAATTCGACGCTACGCCCAAACGGTTGAACTTTGACCTCCACAAGGCAGTCGGATTTTATACCTTTCTGTTCATCACCATCATGGCTTTGACGGGACCTGCGATGGCCTTTGATTGGTACAAGGCCGGTTTCTCCCGGGCCCTGGGCGTGCAGCCGGTGAAAAAAGGCGCCGACAACGAGCTGACTTCCCGTGTCGCCTCCGACACTGCCAGGTCAATGACCCTTGAGACCGCCCTCGCCAGGTCTGAAGCGCTTTTTCCTTATGAAGGCATAACCAGGGTCACCTTACCGAAGAACGCAACGGGTGTATTCAACATCCAAAAAATGCAGGAAGGCTTCTTTGCTTCAGCGGCCATCGACCGTATATTCCTCGACCAATACACCGGCGCCATTGTAAAGCTCGACCGTTTCAGCGACAAGACGCTGGGACAGAAGATCGTCACGTTGATCAAGCCCATCCATACGGGCGAATTATTTGGCACTCTATCCAAGATCTTATACTTCATTGCCTGCCTGATAGCCACCAGCCTGCCCGTAACAGGGGTCATCATCTGGTGGGGAAGAAGGAACAAAAAAGGTAAAACGATCGCTGTGGTGAAGAACAGACAGGAATTACAGGAAGAGCCCGCGTAAGCGGGCTCTCAAGTGCATCCATCCAATCAGGCGGATCAGACAGATCACAGGGACTGACTGCGAAACTCAAATTCTTCCAGAACAATATTCAACGTGCCGTCCGAAGCCGTCTCCAGGCGCATCTTCGTTGGATAATAGCCGTTCTTCTGCACTTTGGCAGGTCTTGGCACGGGCCGTACAAAGCTGCTGTGCGTGTCAATGAATTCCTTCGTGATCATCGGCTCGTAGAAGATCACCTGTCCGTCATAGGAGCCCATGAGAAAGGTTTGGGAAAACCCCTGGCCATTGAACTCGGGAGAGGTTACATCCACCCAGTGCGCGCCCATCTGGGGTACACCGCCGGGAGTCGGTATATAGTTCTGCGGCATGAAAGATGCATCAGGATAATGATCGAATTTTTCGGGCGCATCTTCGTACAGGGGGATGGCATTCGTTTCCGCCTCGCTGATCATATAGAAGTGGAAATCGAAATGAGGCTTATCATAGATACCTGCAGGTTCGTGTCCGTGCGGGTTCCAATCTAATCCGAAGTGAAGGAAAGGTACGGTATCCTTCGCCTGGGAAGGGAAGAGCAGGGAGATCATGTTCTCATGATGATGATCGCCGTCCCCGGAATGGCTGGTGTCCAGGGAGTTCATCGCCGCAGCATCGATAGAGACGCCGAGACGCAGCGGCTTGTTCTTTCCATCCACTTCATACCAGGTCCATGCGGAGCCGTGCTGGAATTTGGAAACAGGGCCCTTAAAAATTTTCGCCTGTGGATGGTCATGGTCCTTTTTACAGGAGACGATCCCGAGCGCTCCGGCGATCAACAGTAAGACTACTTTTTTCATTGTCTGTAAATTTAATATTGGTGTTTTTTTAATGATGAGGCAAAAGTATCTCCGGCTCCTTAGCTGGAGAAGGGGATGACGTATGAGCTGTGCAGTTTGGCGGATGGATTGTTGTTCGTCTTCTTTGCAAGGCTTGCGATACAGCGCGCCGAGCGTTCGTAGGGATTGAACCGGGCAAACTCAGCGGCCAGCTCTTTTACATTGGCCCTGTATTCGTCGTCCATGATGATCCTGTTCACTGCATCCTGGATCTGCCGCGGCGTCGGGCGTTCCGTCCGCAGGTTGATCCCCAGTTTGAAATAACCCACCCGGGCGCAGATCTCGTTCTTTCCTTCATGCACACCCGCTACCACCATGGGCAGTTTGTTCATGATCCCCAACATGGTGCCGCCGTAGCCCCCGTTGGTGACATAGGCCGTCACATAGGGCATGACGTCGGAGAAAGGAATGAAATCCTCTATGATGATGTTCTTATAAGGATAGCGATCACGCAGCTGCTGGGTACCGCTGCCGCCTGTAGTGGCAATCACCAGGGTGTCGGAACTCTTAAAAGCCTCCAGCGTGGGGACGATGATCTTGGTGACGTCTTTCTCCACGGTGCCCTGGGTCACCAGCACTATCTTCCTGTATTCCCGTAATTTTTCATTATACCAGCGGGGACGCTGCTTTGTCCCCGTGTGCGGCAGCAGCGCTCCGACGAAGCGGATGTTCTCGCCCAGGTCGCTGCGGTAATACTCAAATCCCGGCGTGCCGATCTGTAAAAGCAGGTCGGATTTCCGGATGATCATATCGAAGAGTGATTCGCTATTGTGCGGTATCTTGTATTCATCCAGCAGTTGATAGAGCACCCGGTTGGGCTCGCGGAAGATCACCGTGTTGGCAAACCGGCGAAGCAGCGCCTGGCGGGCTTTTCCGATGAGGGAGCCGGAGGGCGTCATGCCCAGACCGGCCGGAGGCAGATCTTTGGAAGTTTCCGTCAAGGGGAATACCCCGATGGATACGGTGGGGATCTTCATCAGGTCCTTTACGAACGGCGTGCCCGTGAAAGCGCAGTCGGCCACCAGGAGATCGAAAGCGTATTCCTTTCGGATCTCCTGAATATCCGCGTAATATTCGGGGCCTCTTAAAATAAAGGCATTGATAAGGTCGAATTTCAGCTTGCTGAGCTGGGAGGTCTTCTTGTTGCGCTCGGGGAAGAGCTCTTCCAGGTGATCACCGGAGAGGTCCATGGCTCTTTTGAAAGGATAATGGGCGATCTGCATCTGCCGGAGCTTCGGGGCATAGACCTGCGAGGTATACCAGCGCACTTCGTGTCCCTGCTCCTGCAGGTGGATGGCCAGTCCTGTCAGGGGGTTGAAGTGACCGTCCGCAGGGAAATTGGCGAAAAGGATTTTCATATCTTTTTTCCGCCAAGCTAGGATGCCGGCGCGGGCCGGGGAAGGATGGGGTGTATCAGTTGGGGAAAGAGAGAGATGGATTGAGGCAGATTTCCCGGCAATCACTACTTTTAATCACAAATTCCATTCATGACCCAAAGAACCATCCTCCTCCTGCTGGCCGTCCTATTGCTGACTGGCTATAGCGAAAGCGCCCTGTCACAACCCCGTATATTTGAAGAAGGGATTATCTCCACAGGCGATTACGAAACCCATCCGGCATTTTCACCCTCAGGAGATACCTTGTATTTTTTAAAAGGCCTTCCGGATGCAAATTTCTTCTCTATTTGCGTGTCCTATAAAAAGAATGGCAAGTGGTCGGCGCCGCAAATCGCTTCGTTCTCCGGAAAATACCTGGATGCAGATCCTTTTGTGACCAGGGATGGCCAGACCCTTTATTTTGTTTCCAACCGGCCCGTCAATGAGGGCGAACCGGTGAAACCCGACTGGGATATCTGGAAAACGACCCTTACGCCCAATGGCTGGGGAACGCCCGTACATTTAGACAGCACGATCAATAGCAGCAACAGCGAATACTTCCCCACCCTGGCGGATAATGGCAATCTCTATTTCGGCTCAGGCAGGAAAGGTGGCAAAGGCCGGGGGGATCTGTATGTTTCAAGATGGGTCAATGGCAAATACGCTCCACCCGAGAATTTAGGAGATTCCATCAATACGGTTGACAATGAATACGAGCCCTATATCGCCCCGGACGAAAGTTACCTGATCTTTATGGCGACCTATCCAAATGGACTTTACAATGCGGATTTTTATATAAGCCATCGCGTCGACGGCAAATGGAGCAAAGCCAGGAAGCTCCCCGAGCCCATTAATTCATCGGCAACAGAATGGGGAGGAAAGGTAACCCGGGACGGTAAATATTTTTTCTTTGGCAGCAGCAGGAATAAAATTACGGATGCGCTGCCACAGCGGGAAGACATAAAGCAATTTGAGCGGAGGTCGCGCAGCGCCGGCAATGGACTGGGCGATATTTATTTTGTCGAGGTCAGAGCTATGGAGCCTTAAACCTATTTGAGCTCCAACTGAACAATCGTATCGATGTCATCCATCGTAACCCCCTCCAGATAGACCGTCACGCCTGTCCCGTCCTGCTTGAATTTTAATTTCCCTTTACCCGCATAGGCCGCCACAGCGGATACCTTTTGCGCTGTCAGGGGAATGAAGATGGACGCACCTGCCCCGGAAGGCTTAATGATATGGGCGTACAGCGTTTTACCTTTCCCTGTCACCACGCCCCATTGCTGAGGAGCGACCAGGTTGCCTGTAGTACCATAGATGGTCTGGCCATTTTGCTGCAGCCATTTGCCCGTGGCCGCCAGCGTATCCGTAAACTCCGGCTGGATCTTACCATTCGGCATGGGACCTACATTCAGCAATAAATTGGCGTTGCGGCCCGCGGCATTGACCAGGTAATGAATGATCTGTTTGGCGGACTTGTAGTTGGTGTCCGTGATGTTAAATCCCCAGGAGCCATTCATGGTCTCACAGGTTTCCAACGGCAACTGTGCGGAGGCTTTCTGAAAGCTCAGGCCGGATTTGTTCTCTCCCGGAAGGTCTCTTTCAAACATTTGAAAATCTTCTCCTGCAAAGGGGGGCAGGTGATGGTTATTACCGATCATGCATTGGGGCTGCAATCGGTGGATCAGGCCATATATTTCATCATAATGCCAGTCGATCCTGGACGAGCGATCGGCAGATCCTTCAGGGGCTGTCTGGTCCCAATGGCCGTCAAACCAGATGCCGGCGATCTCGCCATAGTTGGTGAGCAGCTCTGTCAACTGATCTTTCATGAATTGCAGGTAATGGGGATAGTCGCCTTTACCTGTCCGGCCGGACTTCTGTCCCGTACGCCCGGTCTCATGGGGATAGTCTTCACGCCGCCAGTCCAGTAAAGAATAATACAAGAAGAGTTTGATACCTTGTTTGTGGCATTCATCGGCCATCATTTTCACAACGTCTTTCTTATACGGCGTGTGCATGATGGAAAAGTCGCTGTATTTCGTATCCCACATGCTGAACCCGTCGTGGTGCCTGGTGATCAGGGTGATGTATTTCATGCCGGCGTCCTTCGCCATGCTTACCCATTGGGCGGCATTGAATTCGATGGGATTGAAGAAGTCCATGAGGCGGGTGTAGTTCTTCACCGTGATGCCCCTTTCATTCATGACCCATTCGCCGGAGCCGGGTATACTAAACGGTCCCCAGTGGATAAACAGCCCAAACCGGGCATCATTGAACCATTCGCGGGCTTTTACATTTGCTTCGGCCGGTGTGTAGGTCTGTGCGGTGAGGTGGACGGATACTATGAGATATAAGGAGGCAACGAGAAATCTTCCCATCATGTTTGATTTAAAGGGGCTAATATATGGATTTATCACAAATATCATTGGTCTGTCTTTCGATGAAGGCGGAAGGAAGTTCATCCGTAAAGGGTAAATGGAGGGCTCCCTTCGTGATAGGGTGCCCCGTCTGCGGACGATGATTGTACGGATTCGTACATAGGGGCAAATGCCCGAAAAATATTACTCACTGAAAATCAATCAACTGAATGAACGGCATGGTTCTTAGTAAAATCTGTCATGATCAAAAGCTTTTTCAAAACCGCCTGGCGGAACATGACAAGGAACAAGCTCACCGGATTCATCAATGTTTTCGGTCTGGCGATTGGTTTATCCTGCAGTTTGCTGATCTGGCTCTGGGTAAGCGATGAATTGAGCTACAACCGCTTTATACCCGGCGTAAAAGACATTTATGAGGTGCATGTAAATGCGCCTTTCAATGGCGACACCTTAACGTTGACTGCAGGTCCGGGACCGCTGGCGGAGGCGATCCAAAATAACATCCCCCAGGTGGAGCAGGCTACTAAAATGATCTACACCCGGGATGTTTTGCTTACTGCCGGCGATAAGTCGTTGAAAGAAAAAGGAGCCTACGCTACCTCAGGTTTTTTCAAAGTGTTCCCGTTTAAAACAATCGATGGCGATGCTGACAAATCGGTTGCCTCCATCGATCAAATCGTTATTACAAGAAAAATTGCCGAAAAATATTTTTCTACTTCCAAAGCTGTCGGCAAAACAATAAGGATCGATAACAAAAAGGACTACAGGGTGGGCGCCGTGATAGAAGATATTCCGCATAACAGCACGATACAATTCGGCTGGATGATCAACTTTTCAGAGCAGGAGCAGGACTGGATGAAGACCTGGGGTAATATCTCTTTTTCTATTTATGTCAGGTTGAAACCCCATGCAGACCTGTTAAACACCGCCCGGGGTTTGCGTTCTATTTATCCCAAGTTTGCGCCCGAGGGTTTCAGGCGCAACTATCCAACCTTGCAGGCCATCACGGATGTGTATTTGTATGCCGACTATAAGAATGGAAAGCCCACCGGGAGTGGCCGCATTGAATATGTAAAGATCTTTTCCGGGATAGCTATTTTTATTTTGCTGATCGCATGCATGAATTTTATGAACCTGGCTACGGCAAGAGCATCCCTGCGTGCCAAAGAGATAGGCATACGAAAAGTTTCCGGCGCCGGAAAAAGATCGCTGGTCGGGCAGTTTATGGCTGAGGCGCTTTTCACCTGCCTGCTGGCAACACTGCTTTCCATAGTGATGACATCGCTCATATTGCCTGCTTTCAATCACGTATTCGACAAGCAAATTCAATTAGACTTTTCCCGGCCTGCCCTATGGGTTTCCCTGATAGTTCTTGTAACTGTCACCTCCATCATCGCCGGCAGTTACCCATCCTTGTTCCTGGCTTCTTTTAAGCCAATCCGCATATTAAAAGGGAATATGGTTGCTCAAAGCGGCAATGTCGCATCGGTGCGCAAAGGCCTCGTCATTGTTCAATTTGCTTTATCTGCCTTTTTGATCGTTGGGATGCTGGCCGTATCCAAACAGGTGAATTATATTCAGAACAAGAATCTCGGCTTCGACAAGGACCATATTATTTATTTACCACTCGAAGGGGATCTCTATAAGAAAACAGATGCCTATCAAAATGAGCTGAATAACCTGTCGTATGTGGAGGCTTCAGTCCCCGTCAATTCACTCCCGATGGATCTGAATTCCACCTCCGGGGATCTGTCGTGGCCGGGCAAACCGGATGACCTGCAAACGGAGATCGTTGCCACCTGGACCGGTTATGGGTTTACAAAAACACTTGGGATAACCATGGCGGAAGGGCGCGATTTCTCAAGAGATCATAGCGACTCCTTAAGCTATGTGATCAATGAATCTGCCGCCAGGATGATGGGCATGCAAAATAATGCAGTGGGCAGGCAGGTACATTTCTGGAATGGCGATGGAAAGATCATAGGAGTGATGAAAGATTTTCACATAGCCTCCCTGCATACACCTATAAAGCCATTGATCCTGTGCCTGGTGCCATCCAACACCAGCTACATGATGATCCGTTTGCATACGGCGAAAATAAAAGAAGCGCTTGCTGCCATCAATAGCGTTACAAGAAATTTCAATCCTGCGTATCCTTTTGAATACCATTTTGCCGATGAAACTTACGACCAAATGTACAAAAGCGAAATGCAGGTGAGCGCCCTGACGAAATATTTTGGATTACTGGCCATGGTCATTTCCTGTTTGGGGTTGTTTGGCATGGTTGCCTTCAGCGCCGAAAGGCGTACGAAAGAGATCGGTATTCGCAAAGTGCTGGGCTCGTCCGTCGCTGGCATTGTCAGGCTGCTTTCCATGGAGTCATTGAAAACGATCATTATTTCAATGGCCATTGCTTTTCCGCTGGCTTACTGGGCAGTGCATGAATGGCTGGCATCCTTTGCCTATCAATCGCCCGGAGGCGCCTGGATATTTATTATAACGGCGTCGGTGATGTTACTTATATCCTGTGTCACCATTAGTTTCCAGGCAATAAGAGCGGCAATGGCCAACCCGATGGAGTCGCTTCGTACGGAGTGAGTGCACTTACTGTACCTTCACTTTATAGGTATACTCCCCCGCCCCCAGCTCGATCACCTGCGCCGGCTGACCAGGTTGCACGCCCGGAATGGCCGCCTGCCCCGGCAATTGCAAGGTCGCCGACGTATTGGGCGGGATCACTGCCTTGTAGACGATGACACTCCCTTCGCGCTTCCAGGACGAACTGATCGTCCCGTAAGGACATTCATGCGAAGCCTCGAACCTGTCCAGCCCCTTTACAAAATGCGGACGCAGGAGCACATGCTTGAATCCCGGCTGTGCAGGATCGGGCAGGATGCCGGCCAGTCCTTTATACATCCACGCTCCTATCTCGCCGAACATGATATGGTTTAACGAAATATCGCTCTTTGCATCGATGGGCCAGTTCTCATATAGCGTAGTAGCACCATTCACGATCCACCATCCCCAGGACGGGAATGTCTCGCTGGACGCGATGCGGTAGGCCACATCGGCATATCCGTTCTCACTCAGCGCTCCCAGGAGCGCCTTGGTTCCCAGCAATCCCACATTGAGATGATTGCCGTCGGCCGCTACTTTCGCCGCCAGGTTGCCGGCCACCTTGTTTTTCATATCCTCCGGGACAAGTCCCCAATACAGGGGCATGGCCAGCTCCGTCTGCATGCCCTGGCCATAGCTACCCGTGGCGGGGACCAGGAACTTTTCGTTAAAGGCCGTTTTGATCTTTTCGGCCAGGGCCGTATACTTTGCCTGGTCCTCCGACTTACCCAGCAATGCAGCTGCCCTGGCAAGAATGCTGGCATCCACATAATAATAAACCGAAGAGGTGAAGATCACCGGCGGCTTTGTGCTGACGGGTATCCAGTCTCCCAGCCCCCATGTGGTAAGCCCCGAGGGACTGATATCCGTGATATGGTCCACATAGCGGCGGATGTTATCGTAGCAGTCCGTCAATAATTTCTTATCACCGTAAAAGAGATAGATATTCCAGGGAATGATGGCGATGGTGCTGGTCCAGTCCGGACCGTTGCCCCATTCATAGCCCCAGCCGCCGGTGGGAATGATGGAGGGCAGTACGCCATTGGGCTGCTGTTCGTCCCGATGGTCGGCCAGCCATTTCTCATAGATGGTGATGCCATCGAAATTGTAGAGGCCGGTCTCGGAAGCGATGTGGGCATCTCCCGTCCACCCGTTCTTTTCCCGCTGGGGGCAATCGGTGGGATAGCCGAAAAGATTGGATAAATAGGAGTTGTTCGTGGCCTTCCAGATCTTGTCCAGCACCGGGTTGGAAGAGCTGATCCTGCCCACGGGCGGCACATCGCTATGCATGAAATAAGCTGTCAGGCTTTCTTTCGTCAGCTGGATGCCGGGAGCAGTGATGATCTCCACATACTGGAACCCCTTGTAGTTGAAGCGGGGCATAAATTCCTCTTCTCCTTTCCCATTGAGCGTATAGATGTCGGTGCCGAATGGATCGGTGTCATCCGTGGGACGATAGTGTACGGAGATATTCGACTGGTCCACCCTTCCATTGGGATAGAGGCGTTCGCCATGTTTCAACACCAGCTTTGTCCCCGCAGGACCATGCACCTGAAGGCGGCTGACGCCGGCGATATTCCTTCCCAGGTCGAATACCCAGACGGAATCGCCGGGGTGTTTGACGGACACGGGGCGGATCTCTTCCACCTGGCGGATGGGATGCATGGATTGGGAGACCACATTGGAAGACGGCACGGGACGATAGATCACTTCTTTCCATGCGCTGTCGGCAAAGCCGGTGTTGTTCCAGCCAGCCTGCTCCAGGCGATCGTCGACATGCTCACCCGTGTAGATGCTGTTGAGGACGATGGGACTGAGCGCTGTCTTCCAGCCCCGATCGGAGGAGATGGTCTCCATCGAGCCGTCCTCGTAGGTCACACGGATGTCGAGGCAAAAAGAGGGCCGGCTCCGCCAGGGAGCCTCATGAAAATACCATACGGCAGTGGACTGGTGGTTGTACCAGCCATTGCCCAGCAGGACGCCGACGACATTATCGCCAGACTGTATATTTCCAGTGACGTCATAGGTGACATAGAGATTGCGCCGGTCAAAGCGGGTGTACATCGGGTCCAGGCGGTGATCGCCTATTTTTTTTCCATTGATATACAGTTCGTACAAGCCGGCGGCGGCTATATAGGCCCGTGCTGAGCGGATCTTTTTCGTAGTGACAAAACCTTTCCTGAAATAAGGGGCGCGACGCAGGTCCCTGTCACGCGAATCGCTGATCCAGGCGCCTTTCCAGCTGGCGGCATCCATCATGCCCGTCTCGAAGGACGCGATGGGACCGGCGGCACGTACGCCATCCTTACCCCATATGTCCACCCGCCAGTAGTAGCGGGTGAAAGGCTGCAGGGCGGGACCTTCATAGGACGTCAGCTGGTCGGGGGAATCGCGGCGGCCCGTGGACCAGCTGCCGGTGGCGCCACCGGCAAGGGCCAGGGAATCCGTGCCTACGGTGACGACATATGCTTTCTGCAAAGCGCCGGGCCGGTGGTCTTCCAGCTGCCAGGACAGGCGGGGATGCGGAGCGTCGATCCCCAGCGGTTGCTGCAAGTATTCGCAGCGAAGAAAAACAGGCTGACAGGGAGGTGTGGCGGCCGGCGCCAGGCTGGAAAGCAAATTACCCAGCGTAAAGAGGAATATGGTTCGCATCATAGGGCCCTAAGATAGGACATCTTACGTGGATGATCCATCCTGTACCTCCCTGCCCCGGCGACTCCCTTAATTCACAAACAGCTCATCGACAAAGAACCACCCTTTGTCATTCGCCGGCTTTGGTTTTTCCTTTTTCTGTGCCAGTGACGGCGCCTTTTCATCTTTTTTCGGTGGCGCCGGCTGTGACGGCAGCATGGACACCGGCAGTTTGCCGACGGGTTCTACTATTACCCGGATATATTTAGCCGAGACGGGCGGGAATTTACATTCATAGGGAATGAGATAATTGGAGGTAAGCAGCGTATCCGCGGGGGGAGCGAGCTGATAGAGCAACCGTAGGTTCGAAGGATCATTTCCCCCCATGATACGGATGTTCTTTGGAGGGAAGATCATCGCGCCTACATTGACCAGGGAGCTGACCGTAATGCTCCGCGTGCGTACGGGTTTTGAGAATTGCAGCATACATTCCATTCGATTGCGCCGGAAGGCGATCCATTTGCCGTCCCCGAAATTCTGCGATCCTTTCTGCAGGTCTTTCAGGGTCGTTCCCCCCTTTCCCATATAGGATGAATCGGCGGGCGTCATCAGGATGATCGTGTCGGGTTTAAAGGTCGCGCGGTAGAACTGTGCCTGGACCACTTCACTGGGACGCCATCCTTTCCGGAAGGCCCGCGCCTTCATCAGCACCTGGCTGTCGATGAACGTCCGGCCATCGTACACCATCGAGTGAAGGCTGTCCGGGTCCGTGCCGTCCAGGGTATAGCGGATCGTTGTGCCCGGAACGAAGTGCTTGAGCCGTAGCTGGATGGGCGTATCGCTGATCACCTGTGCGCTGGTCTGATTGAGGGGTGGATTTATTTTCAGGGACATTGTATCCGTGCGGGCGCCTGTCTGGATATCCAGCATGGGGTATTTCCGCTTCAGCTCATTTGCGTCGGCGAAGCTCAGGCCTGCGTTCCAGACGTAGATCTGACGAAGCTCCTTCAGCACAAGCAATTTAGCAATATCCTCCCGGCGCACGGTTGTATTGGTCAGCGAAATGCGTTTGAGGTGGTGAAGTTTTTCCAGGGCCGACAGGGTGCGCCCCGTGATCCGCGTGAATGAGAGATCCAGTTCCCGCAGGTTGGCAAACTGGCCGATGACGGACAGCTCATCGTCGGTGACAGGCATGCGGGTCAGGTTTAAAGAGACCAGCTGCGTCTTTATCGCGAGCAGGTCTTTCAGCTGGCCGGGCTTATAAAAAGACGCGCCGAAAAAGTCGGCGGCAACGGCCGGGGAGCCCGTTGCCAGTGGATACACCGCCCGGTAGTCCGTATTCAACTGCCGGACCTTTTCCTCGCCGGCTGCGGCGAAGTCATACGTTTCCTGATCCCCGGAAGTCCTGAAAATATTGCTTGCGATGGTCCGCAAGGTATCTGTCGGCTCCAGCGAATCCACTTTCACGGTGAAGCTCGCTCCCCGCCTGATCCAATTATATAAAACGGCCATCTCCTGGTCATTCAGTTGCGGCCGGCCTCTTGGCGGCATATGCTTGCGGTCCTCTTCCGGCAGGTGAATGCGTTGTAATAACAGGCTCATATTGGCATCGGACGTATCGAGCACCGGGCCGTTCCTGCCTCCTTTGAGCAGCAGCTCCGGCGTGGTCATCACCAGTCCGCCCTTTGCCTTGCCGCTGTTGTGGCAGCCCAGGCATTTTGCATCCAGGACGGGCTGCACCATGTCACGAAAAACGATGGCTTCGTCGAACGGCACTTTTTCCTTTGCCCGGTCCTTATACACGGGGGCCAGCAAGAAATTATCTCCATGCGTGATGGTCGCCCCCTGGTGGCCGGCAATGACCAATAGCAGGAGGCTTGTCAGGCTTACTGCCGCCAATGACGGCCGCGACCTGTTCAGCCGCCGGTGAAACAAATACCATACAAAAACGATGAATGACAGACAGGCGCCGCTCCATTTATGCAACCAGAGAGATTCTTCGTTATAGCCCGGTTCCCTTGAAAGAAGGACACCCATCAACGCGGTGATGGCGGAAGTAAAAGCCACCGACAGCAGCAGCCATTCGCCGACTTCATCCGACAAACCAACAGCATGCAACCGTTGCTTTGGAATGACCCATATCCAGATGATGAACAAAGCAAACAGAACGATGGGAAAATGTAGGAACAGGGGATGCGCCCGTCCCATCACCTGCAGAAAGGAAGGTACGACCAGGCGGTCATAGAAAAGCAGGAAAAAACAAAGAAGACAGTTGGCGGCCAATGTCAGGCCGCTGAGCATATTTTTCCAGTTCATGTGTGTCGTTAAGCAATCAATCCGTTGACCACCTTGCCTGCCACATCCGTCAGCCGGTAGCGCCGTCCCTGGTGCTTGAATGTAAGCTTTTCATGGTCCAATCCCATTAAATAGAGAATGGTTGCGTGAAAATCATGTACGTGAACGGGGTCTTTGGCGATGTTGTAACCGAAATCATCGGTCTCGCCGTATACGCCGGGCCGCACGCCTCCGCCGGCCATCCAGACCGTGAAACAGCGGGGATGATGGTCACGGCCATAACTATCCTTTGTCAGCTTACCCTGGCAATAATTCGTCCTTCCGAACTCTCCGCCCCAGATGATCAATGTCTCATCCAGCAAACCCCGTTGCTTGAGGTCGGTGATCAACGCGGCGGAAGCCTGGTCCACATCTTTGGCCTGCCCCTTTATCTCCCCGGGAAGGTTGTTGTGTCCATCCCATCCCTGGTGGTAGAGCTGAACGAATCGAACACCGCTCTCGGATAGTTTCCTTGCCAGCAGGCAATTGGCTGCAAAGGTGCCTGGCACCAGGCATTCGGGTCCGTAAAGCTTCAGCGTATCTTCAGGTTCTTTGGATGTGTCTGTGATCTCAGGCACGATGGTCTGCATCCGGTAAGCCATTTCATACTGCTGGATCTTGGTGGCGATCTCGGGGTCGCCGAATGCTTTATAGGACTGATCGTTCAGCGCGGCGATCTGGTCGAGCATCTTTCTCCTGTCCTGCCGGGTAATGGAAGCGGGGTCATTCAGGTACAGTACTGGATTTTCCCCGCTGCTGAACTGGACGCCCTGGTAGATGGAATCTAAGAATCCATTTGACCATAGTTTGGAATATACCCCCTGGCCATTCCCTTTTCCTTTTGAAAGCAGCACGCAAAAAGAGGGGAGGTTCTTATTTTCGCTGCCGAGACCGTAGCTAAGCCAGGAGCCCATGCTGGGACGATTGCCCTGCTGCGCTCCTGTCTGGAAAAATGTCAGCGCGGGATCATGGTTGATGGCCTCGGTGTACATGGTTTTTATGAAACAGATGTCGTCCACCACCCGGGCAGTATGGGGTAAAAGCTCGCTAAGCCATGCCCTTGATTGTCCATACTGAGAAAATTGAAACACCGTACCTGCCAACGGGAACTTCGCCTGGTCGGCCGTCATGCCCGTGAGCCGCTGACCCTGCCGGATGGAGGCAGGCAGGTCTTCTCCCTGCATCTTCTGGAGCAGGGGCTTATAATCAAAGAGGTCCAGTTGTGACGGCGCCCCGTTCTGAAAAAGATAGATGATGCGTTTAGCACGGGGAGCGAAATGGGGAAGGCCTGTGATAGCAGCCTCTTCCTCTCCGCCCTTGAACAGATCGGGGATAAGCAGGGAGCCCAGGGCAATGCTGCCGATGCCAAGGCTCAGCCTGGACAGGAACTTGCGTCGGTTGATATGAAGGGCGTGCTCTATGATCTCTTTTTCCATATGCACTGTCAGGTTTTTGTGATGGTTTCCTCCAGGTTGTATAATACGGTGGCGACTTTCATCAGGGCCGCCGCGCTGTGCTCATCGATATGCTGCTCCTGTCTGTATTCCCCCACGTCCAATGTTTTGCGGGCATCCAGTTTCCGGCTGGTGAATTCCTGCAGTTGTTGGTCGTAATAATCGAGTAAGGTCTTTAATTCCTGGTCTGCAGGCGTGCGGCAAAGGATCAGCCGGAAAGCCTTTGTTATTTTTTCCTTCGGCGCTGACTGCTCCAATGACAATCGTTCTGCCAGCACCCGGGCGGCTTCCAGCACCGTGGGATCGTTCAGCATGATCAAAGCCTGCAGGGGTGTATTGGTCTTCAATCTTTTTACTTCGCATTGATCCCGGTTGCTGGCATCGAACATGACCATGGAGGGCGGCGGGACGGTGAGCTTTATAAATGTATACATACCGCGCCGGTAGAGAGAATCCTGGTGGTCCTGCCGGTAGGTGGCGAGCACTCCCCGGCCTGAAGTGGCCCCTTCCCAAAGTCCGTCGGGTTGATAAGGCTTTACGCTGGGTCCGCCCACCGTACGCACCAGGAGCCCGCTGCTGGATAAGACAAGGTCTCTTATGAATTCGGCCGGCAGCCTGTTGCGCGGTCCTCTCGACAAATAAATATTTTCCGGGTCCCGGGTCAGTTTTTCAGGTGTTATTTGTGCAGATTGCCGGTAGGTCGCCGACAAGACGATCTGTTTCACCAGCCTTTTTATGTTCCATCCATGATCCATGAAGTCCACTGCCAGCCAGTCCAGCAAGGCCGGATGCGTGGGCAGCTCGCCCTGCATGCCGAAATCTCCCGTGGTCTTTACGATCCCTCTGCCAAAGCATTCCTGCCACAGCTGATTGACAAAGACCCTTGCCGTCAGGGGATTGTTCCTGCTGACGGTCCATTTTGCAAGCCCCAGCCTGTTGCGCGGGTACTGGCTCGTGTCGAACTTCATGACGGCAGGTAAGGCGTTGGGTTGTACCTCGGCGCCGGGCGCATCATAGCGGCCCCTGTTCAGCAAATAGGTTTTCCGGAGCGTGTCCCGCTCGCCCATCACGGAGACCGACAGGGTCGACGTATCTTTATTGTACATGAACGACAGGATATTCTTCCTGTCGTTGCTGTCTATGGACAGCTTTGGCATCTTGGCGGGTTTCGATACGCCGACGTCGCCTTCATAGCCGACCTCTTTGGTATTGTTGAAGAAAGCCAGCAGGCTGTAATAATCCTTTTGCTTAAAAGGATCATATTTGTGGTCGTGACATTGCGCGCATTCGATGGTAACGCCGAGCATGCCTTTCCCGTATGTCTTGGTCTTGTCGACCAGGTATTCGATGCGGTATTCTTCGGGGACGACCCCACCCTCTTCCGTGTATTTGTGGTTGCGGAAAAAGCCGGTGGCCAGTATTTGCTCCTTCGTCGCATTGGGCAACATATCGCCTGCGATCTGCCATGACACGAATTGATCGTAGGGAAGATTTTCGTTGAATGCATGGATCACCCAGTCCCGCCAGGGCCATTGTGTCCGTATATTGTCGTCCTGGTAGCCGTAGCTGTCCGCATAGCGCGCGACATCCAGCCAATGCACGGCCATTTTTTCACCGTATTGAGCTGTGTTCAGCAAACTGTCGACTATTTTTTCGTAAGCATGCTCATCCTGTCCGGACAGGAAACGGTCCATCAATTCAAGGGAGGGAGGAAGGCCGGTGATATCCAGGCAAAGCCTTTTGAGCAGGCGTTCCTTGTCGGCCTGCGGGTTCGGCGTGAGTCCCTCCGATTCCATCCGGTGGAGGATAAAATAGTCGATCTCGTTCTTTGGCCATGTCTTGTCGCGCACTTCCGGGAGAGGCGTCGCGGAAGGGGGCGTAAAGGCCCAATGCCTTTCATATTTGGCGCCCTGCTCTATCCATTTGGTAAATAGCTTTTTCTCAAAGTCAGTCAGCATCCCCAGATGTGCATCGGGAGGGGGCATCATATAGGTCAGGTCGGTGGAGGTGACTCTTTTCACCAGTTCTGACCGGCCGGGTTTACCGGGTACGATGGCAAATAACCCTTTCGAATTTTTCAGCGGCGCATACGCGCTGTCGGCGATGTCCAGCCGAAGGCTCGCCTGCCGGTGACTGGCATCAGGGCCGTGACACTTGAAGCACTTGTCGGAGAGAATGGGGCGGATGTTGAAATTATAGCTTACGATGTCCGGTAAGGACTCGGTATGTTGTATATTTTTGTCACTGTGCAGGCACGAGGAAGCGATGCAGATTGCTACCGCTATGATGGCAAGTATCGTTAGTCTTCTGGAAGGCATGTTCTATTGTATGAACATGACGAATATAGTGAAAATTCAGCAATTATCAGCGGGGTGCAGGAACACGGCTGACGAGCCGCTCCAGCTGCCCGGCGCTCAGCTCGACGGCGGGATGGAAAGCATCTCCGCGCATGTATCGTTCCAGGCTATACCGCAGCTGTCTTGCTTCCGGCCTGCGTTCCAGGTCATGCGATATATCGGCGGACACGAGGACGAGCCTTCCTTTGCCCACTTTGGCTTCTATCACTTCGGCCATCTTCCTGTTCTTAAAAAAATTATCGATCACTCTTACGATGGGATCGATGACGGGCAGCGAGTCCAGTATAATCGTCTTTGAGGAGGTGACCAGGTCCCACCATTGCCAGTCGGAGTACGACCGGGTGGGAAAATCCTTCAGGGCAGGATGGCCGGGATCGCATAAGAGGCCCATGGTACCGGGCTGGTTGGGAAAATGCACGGGGCTCCAGAACACGGGCGCAAATCTGCCCGTGACGCCATTGACGACAGCCGTGTCGGGATTGAGCAATACATTTTTCCCTTCCTGCAGGTGTCGGAGCGCGTCGTCCAGTGTGGTGTCGAATACGACCGGTGGTTCAGCGGCGCCGGGTCGGGCAAGATCGGCGGTCAGGGCCAGCCTGGCCGGGTATACCCAAATGTTCCATTTGTTCTTATAGGGAGTCCCTTTCAGCTGCAGCGTGATGGTCAATTCGGTGGCCTGCCGTAAGGTTCCCAGCGCCACGGAAAAAGCGCCCAGTTGACGGCCATTGCCTGTGGCAATATCCTGGCGGGGCAGGACCCCACCGGCGACACGTCGACCTGCCTGGTCCTCCACCATCCATTCCGGGATCACGCCCTTCAGCACACCCTTGCTGAAATTGGCGACCTCCGCCATAGCCGTAAACTTTTCGTTGCTGGTATAGACGGCTTTTTCAAAGCGGATCAGCGGCGCCACGGCCGAGCAGTACATCCGATGCTCTTCCGGCGTCACCAGTCCCTTGCTATCCCAGAAAGCATCCAGGATGCCGATGAGCGCCGTACCCTGCCCGGGGAAATCATGCAGGTCCAGCAGCTGGAAACCACTGGTCCCGGGTGTTCGCAAAACTCTTTCTATCTCCTCTTTATAAAGGCGTGCGGCAAATTTTCCGCTGGCTTGCGTAAAGGAGGACGACAGGCGCAGCATATCCTTATGTTCCAGGTCCCTGCGGATGGCCTTAAAGTTCAGTGGGTCCAGCACGCCCGTATATTTATCTATCTCCCGCATGTCGGGATAAACGGAATACTGTCCCATCTCATGGACGATCAGGGGCACCGGCAGACTGTCTACCGCCGTAGTATAGTCGCTTTTAAAGTCGGGCGGATAGGTATTGAAGATCCCCTGTCCTCTCACCCACCCTTTCTTCGTGTATTGCGTGATATAAAAATCATCCCCCGGCTCGGGCCACTTCCCATGACCGGCCTGAAAGCTGAAAGAGGTGGCCGTATACAGATGACGGGGATCGGCCTGTTTTAAAGTGCTTACCATGCCGTTGAGCCAACCGAAGTCGCCTTCCAGCTCGTTGCCCATCGACCAAAGGCAGAAAGAAGGATGATTGCCGTATACGTTGCTGATACGATGAGCTTCTTCTTCCAGGAACCTGTCCATGGCCGTATCCCTGCCGGCATTCTTATTCCAGAAAGGCAGCTCCACCTGGAGATAGAACCCCATGGAGTCGGCCACTTCGAAGGCCGCCGCCGGCGGGCACCAGGAATGGAAACGGAGGTGGTTGAGGCCATAATTTTTTGCGGTGACGAATTCTTTCAGCCAGCCTTTCTTATCCATGGGGGGATGGCCGGTCAGCGGGAAGATATTGCATTCCAGCGTACCCCGCAGGAACAGGCGATGACCGTTGATCCACAGGACACCGTTGCCATTGCCGGATGAAGCTCCCGGGTCCGTGGAGATTTCCTTTTCGATGCCCAGCTGTCGCATGCCCCATGTGACGGAAGCTTCATCTGCTCCCCCGGCAGTCACCAGCCTGGCGCGTACCTTATACAGGCGGGGAGTAAATTCGTCCCATTCCTTACTTGCGGGAAGGGAGATCGTACAGGATTGTTTAGATCCTCCGGCAGCGAGGGCTACCGTCATTTGCCGGGTGGCCACGAGGTTTTGGAGGTTGTCGAGCACCTGGAGGAGCAGGGTGCCCTTGGCGGGAGCTCCGGATGGATGGATCAGCGTGGTGGTCACCGAGATCTTTTTATCCTTCACCGACGGATACACCTGCACCGCATCTATATGGTCCGGGCTCCGGGCTATCAGCTGCAGACTTCCGATGATGCCGTTCCACACTATTTGGGTACCCTCCGTATAAGCATGCGCCATATCCAGGTGGGAGATGTCGTATTTTTTGCTGTTGTCCACCTGGATGGCAATGATATGCCTGCCCGGTGTCAGCCATTGTGCCAGCTCGTAAACATGGGGAGCAGAGAGGCTTTCGCAGGCTCCGGCCTCCTGCCCATCCACCCATACCCGGGTGGTCCATAGGACCCTTTCCAGGAAGAGCGAGATACTTTTCCCTTTCCAGCTTTGTGGAATATTCACCTCCCTGGTATACCATGCGTATCCTATATACGTATGCTTGCGGGTAAGATGCAGCAGCACGTCCCTGGTCAGCCGTTCATCCGTCAGCGCGGGTGGCGTGCCGATGCCCGCGTCATCCAGCGTCCCTGGCAAATGGATCTTCCTTTCAAAGGTCTGCTTGTACCATTGCTCCCGCTGCCCTGTCTTTTGCTCGTCCAGCCGGACGCCCCACTGTCCCGCCAGCGACATCGCCTGTTGCGCATAGGGCTGAAGGCTTCGGGTGAAGAGATAGACCAGCAAGCATGCTATTTTGGTTTTCATACCGCAAAATAGGCAATCTGTATCCTATAGAAAGTGCTGTCAGGATGGAGATTTTTATGAATTTGCTGGACAATATTATTGCAGCGACAGGATGATTGTGAACACACGGTGTATCGAAACTGTACAGTCATCGAGTGTGATGTGTCTGTTATATTACTGGTTTTAAATCACTTAATACTCTGGCACTCTCTTGGCGCCTTTGGCTCAACACCCTCTACAAACAAAACAGCACCTACAGATTTATGCTGAAGAACTACATCAAGCTCGCATGGCGCAACCTGGTACGCAACAGGGTCGCGTCCGTTATCAATATCGTCGGCTTATCTGTCGGACTGGCGACCAGCATTGTGATGATGCTTTGGATCGCCCGTGAGCTGGGCATGGATAAATTTCATGCCAACCTGCCTGCTATTCACCGGCTGATGCTGAACCAGGACCGGGGCGGGGACATCCATACGGGAGACAATGTTTGCGGACCGCTGGCGCCGATGCTGCGGCAGGAGATGCCCGAGCTGAAATACGTGGTGCGCACCACCGGCGAGACCCCCCAACTGATGCGGGTGGGTGACAAGAGCCTGTATGAGCGGGGCATGTATGCCGAACCGGACTATTTCAATATGATGACCTTTCCGGCCGTCGCGGGCAATCCGGTGACGGCGCTGCAGGATGCGGGGTCCGTGGTGATCACGCAATCTACTGCCCTCAAGCTTTTTGGCAATGAAGACCCCATAGGAAAGGTGCTGATCCACAATAATACGCACACGCTGAAGGTGGGTGCCGTCATTCGCGATGTGCCGGAGAACAGCACCAGCCGTTTTGGCATCATCCTCCCCTTCTCACTTTTTGAGAAAGAGAATGACTGGGTAAAGCGTTGGGATTATAATGCACTCGCCACCTGGATGCAGTGCAAGCCCGGCGTCAGCCTGACAGGATTGAATAAAAAATTGAAGGAGCTCTTGAAGCAGCACGGAGAAAATGGGACGGAGCTCTTTGCCTATCCCCTGGCTGACAAATACCTGCATAGCCAATTCAAGAACGGCCATCCACAAGGAGGAAAGATCATCCTCGTCGGGATCTTAGCCGCTGTCGGGCTTTTTGTCCTGTTGATAGCCTGCATCAATTTTATGAACCTTACCACGGCCCGCAGCGAATACAGGGCAAGGGAAGTGGGGGTACGGAAAACGCTGGGGGCGTCCCGGGGCCGCATCGTTCTCCAGTTCCTTAGTGAAGCGCTGTTAATGACCTTCCTGGCGCTGGTGCTGGCCTGTTCCCTTGCATCATGGGTCCTCCCCTATTTCTCTGGTTTTGTGGACGTGCATCTTTCTTTCGACGCCTCGAATTTCTCCACCTGGGGAAGCATTCTGGGTATGGGGCTGTTCACGGGCCTGGTGGCAGGCAGCTATCCCGCGCTTTTTCTCAGCAGCTTCCGGCCTGTGAAGGTTTTAAAGGGACCGGGCAACGCGCGAAAAGGCGGATCTCTGGTCCGTAAATCTTTGGTGACCTTCCAGTTCGTCATTTCCATTTTCCTGATCACCAGCATTCTCGTCGCTTACCTGCAGGTGAAGCATGTGGAAGATCGCCCTATCGGGTATGACAATACGAACCTTATCGAGCTGCCGGCGCGGGGAGACATGGCGGATAAATTCGACCTGGTGAAGCATGAACTGGTAAAGATCCCCGGCGTGGCCGATGTATCCGCGGGGAACGATAACCTGGTCCGTTTTAATGGTGCTACTGATGGCGTCGAATGGCCGGGAAAAACGCCGGACCAGAATTTCCTCATCAATATCAGCGCGGTGCGCTACGATTGGGTGCGTACGGCAGGGTTGCGGCTGGTGGAGGGAAGGGATTTCAGTCCGGCCTATGGAGCAGATACGAGTGCCTGTCTCCTGAACCAGGAGGCGGTGAGAAGGATGGGACTTAAGGGACCGGTGGCGGGCACCAAATTGGGAAGCTCCACCGTCATTGGCGTGTTGGAAGACTTTGTTTTCAACGACCCCAGCCGGTCTTACAAACCCTTGTTCATTTTTCTCAGCAAGGGTAGGATGGACCATTTCTTTGTGCGATTGCAAAACGATGCGCATTGGCATGAGAACCTTGACCGCATCGGACAGGCGATGAAAAAGATCGACCCCAACTACCCTTTTGAATTTCATTTTATAAAGGAAGAATACGAAAAAGAGTTCGAGGGCGCCCATTCCGCGAAGCTGATGCTGAACATCACCGGAACGTTTGCCATCTTTATCTCCTGTTTGGGGCTATTCGGTCTCTCCGCTTTTCTCACGGAGCGGCGTACAAAGGAGATCGGCATCCGCAAAGTGCTGGGCGCGACGGTGGCAAGGGTGTGGTTCCTCCTGACCAGGGAGTTCCTTCAGCCCGTGCTGCTGGCCTGCCTGATCGTGATCCCGATAGCTGCATGGGTGCTGCATGCCGTGCTGCAACAGTTGGATTATCGCATCGGGCTGGCCTGGTGGATGTTCGCGGCCGGTGGGCTGCTATCCATCCTCGTTGCCCTGGCCACCGTCAGCTTCCAGGGTATCAGGGCTGCCGTGGAGAATCCTGTAAAGGCGCTTCGGACAGAGTAAGCGACTGTCGTGTGGATGTCGTACGTAGGTTGTATTTATCCCGGTAGCTGCTGGGCGTCATGCCCACTGTCTTCTTGAACAATTGCCGGAAAGTTTTTTCATCATTATATCCCGAGGCGATCATGGATTCCAGGACGCCGCCGGAAGCCTGCTCCAGCACCCTTTTGGCCGCCTCGATCCTTGTCCGTTGTAAGTATTCGATAAAGGTCACGCCCGTGGCCTGTTTAAACCTGCGTGCGAGGTTGCGACGGCTGGAAGGGATGTCATTGATCAGCTCCTCGATGGTATTCACATCCGCATAGTCCTTACGGATACGCTGCTGCAGCTGGCTCACCAGCTCGTCATTGTGCGAAGGGGCGGGCCGGAAAGTGGCGAAGTAGGTCTGCTGCTCCCTGTCCATGTCGATGGCGAAATACTTCGCCGTACGGATGGCGATCTCCCGGCCGCAATATTTTTCGATCAGCAGCAACAGGAGGTGAAAGCTATTGGTGGAACCACCGCTGGTATAAATGTCCTGGTCCTGGGTCACTACGGCATGCGCCTGCAGCTTTACGGAAGGAAAGGAGGCTGCAAAAGAACCGGAAGCGTCTACATGGGTGGTAGCCGTCTTATGATCCAGCAGACCCGTGGCTGCCAGCAGGAATGCGCCGGTGCAGACACTGGCAATGGAGGCGCCCTGGCGGCGCTGGCCGCAAAGCCATTCTATATATTCCTTGTTATCCCGGATGGCTTTCCGCATATCGGTGCTGGCGAAGGCGGGGATGAGGATCAGGTCATAACAGACGCTGCCATCCAGCTTCTGCAGCTGATAGGCGCCGTAGGTGGAGGGGTGTGTGCCGTCATTGATCACATGGATCTTAAAAAAGGGGGCGCGGCCTTCCTCTTCATAAAAGCCGTTCACCGTCTCGAAGACATCCAATATGGCGGCCACACTCAACAGGCGGTGATACTGCGTCAATAAAACTCCCAGCTGTACCATCTCAATCGTTTTAGCAGTTTAAGCAATGAAACGTTATTCGTATTGCAATATAAACAATCCTGTCCCAAATACCCCCGAAACTCCCAATTCGTTATCAGGAGCATGACAATGGGATAGCTAAAAGGGTTGCATGAGATGGTAAGATTTCAACGGATCGGGCTTTTCACCCGGTGATTGAGGGCGTTCGGCGTATCAGCGTGACATCAATAGGGCTGCCGATAGATACCGAAAGTATGAATGGCCGGACATGCCTTACCGGCAGTGATCCGCAGCCGGACCTTGGTGGCTGTAACAGGCTTGCACCTGACAAGCCATTTATAGCCAATGGATTGTTTGCCTGTCGCCTCCGGAATAGGTGTCCAGGTCTTGCCATTGGTCGAATAATCCACTGACCAGCCTGTGGTGCGGTGGCCCAGCTCAATTACCTCCTGCAGCATCAGGACGTCGAACGTCTTTGCCCTGCCGAGGTTGAAGGTGATGGTATCCGTATGGAATGCATCCGTTGTTGCATAATAGGTCTGTTCAAGGCCGTCCACCATATTGGCAGCCGCATATTTTCCGCCGCGGGGATGCTGCGTCTTTATCGTCGCGCCGGCAGCCAGGTTGGTCCTGAAAGTACCATTGATCAGCTGGCGCAGGCTGTCGGCCCTTCGCGCATCGATATCCGGGATCAATCCCCGCTGGTCGGGGGGGAAATTCAGCAGCAGCACGCTGTTATGTCCTACCGAATTGAAATAAAGGTCCCATAGCTCAGCGACGGTCTTCACTTTTGCATCTTCTTCAGGGTGGTAGAACCAGCTGGGACGAATGGATACATCCACTTCCGCAGGAATGAAGGCCGTCCCATCGATCTCGCCCTTGTTCAGCTCGTTGATATGGGCCGATTCTTCCCGGATGGAGGACGGGTCGATCGTGGACCAGCAAGGGTCGCCCGCTATGCCCGACTCATTGCCTACCCAACGACAGTCGGCGAACTGGTAAGAGTTCTTTGTTCCGAAGATAACGCAGCCGGGCTGTAGCTTTCGTACGGTGTCCGCCCAGCGGGTATACATGGGGGTGGTGAGCTTATCCGCCCCTGCCCCATCCCACCAAATTTCCCAGATGGGACCATAATTCCTTAAAAGTTCCGATAGCTGACCGGCATAATAGTCGGCATACAGCGGCGTGCCATACCTGGCGTCATGCCTGTCATGGGGTCCCAGGTAGACGGCCGCCTTGATACCTGCGGCCCTGCAGGCATCCGTAAATTCTCTTACAATATCTCCCTGGCCATTTTTCCAGGGGCTGTTCTTCACCGAATAATTGGTATAGTATGATGGCCAGTTGCAAAAGCCATCCGCATGTTTGGCCACGAAGATGGCGCAGGGTATGCCCGCCTTTTTGAGGACGCCCGTCCATTGGTTGCAGTCCAGGGCCGTAGGATTGAATAGTGCCGGGCTCACCTTTCCTTCGCCTTCATTGACACCTTCAAAAGTATTCATGCCAAAATGAATAAAAGCGATGATCTCCCGGTGGTACCATTCCATCTGCCGGGCATTGGGTATGGGGCCCGAGGGGGCGGGTGCGTTTTGCGCATGGGCTGCAGTAAAAGTTCCAATGAAGGCCAGAAGCGTTAGTGATGTGCTTAATTTCGATACAAGCTTCTCAATTCTCATTATTCAACGTTTTTAATTTATAATGGGGGTGGCAGGGCTGCATGGTGAATGAGATCTCCGCAGGTGCATCCGGAATATAATATTGAGGCAAAGGGGTCGGTCCGCAGCTGGCGTTGCCGATCCCCAGCTGTCTGTAATCCAGGCTTAGTATGGTCTCTTCCCGCGGATGCAACTGGTATAAGTGCGGCGCCTGCCACAGGTCCTGGTCGGTGAAATGGAGCGCGGTGAAATTCATTTTACCGTGGGCGACGATCCGGATCCCTTCCTCCTCCTCATCCGTCACCCTGACCCATCGTACATCTTCCCGGTTAGCCATTCCCTGCGGCCGCTCATAAGGCTCCAGCATCCCCGTAACGGTCCTGCTATACTCCCCGAATGCAGCCGACTCCTTCCTGTCGGCGTAATTTTCATGGGGGCCTCTTCCGTACCACTGCACTTTTTCCAATCTGTGGTGAAGGGCCATCCGAATTCCCAGCCGGGGTATGTCCAGGTCGCTCTTACGGGGAGCAAACCGGGCGAGGACATCGATATACCCGTTGCCGTATACCGTATATTGCATGGTGACGTCCACACTGAACCCTGACCTCGTCCGGGCATCGGTGACGGTGGTCACGATCAGCGATTTGCTGCCGGCCGTATCCACCCTAAAGCTTTTCAACGTATATACAAGGCTGTCATATCCCGCCTTCATCCATTCGATGGCCGGGCCCCGCTCCTCTGTGCGATCGTTGTCCAGACGGGCCCGGTAGAGGTTGAACATGGGACCATCCGATGCACGGGTGATCACAGGGCGCCGGGCATATACCAGCGAGGAAATAGTCCCGGTCGTCTTATCGAAGCTGCAATCGAATGACTGGCTGTGGACGGCCAGCTCTTTATCATTTTGCGTCGTGTGCAGGTCCGGCAGATCTGCAACAGCCAGGGCGGGCTTCGGCGGCACCGTAAATGGAACGGCTACCTGTTCCCAGGCCACTATATGTCCTTGCTGCGCCCAAGCAGCATCTTCAGACAATTGAAATTCTACCCTCAGCCAGTATTCGGCGCCGGGAAAGATCTCCGGCTTATGGAAAGGAACGGTGATCTTTGCGGACCTGCCGGGTGCAAGGTCCAACGGCGGCATTGTCCCGGACTCCACGATCTCTCCATCACGCGCCAGCGTCCAGTGGAGGGTAAACTTGTCCAGGCTGGTAAACCCATACGTATTGGTGATATTGAGCGTGCCATGCAGCGGGTCTTCCGGGACGACCTTAATATATTGGTATACTTTTTTTACCTCTTCCAGTTCCGGCTTCACCTGCCTGTCAGACGTGACCAACCCCTTTATGCTGAAAGCGCCGTCATTCGGCAGATCTCCGAAGTCGCCGCCGTAGGCGAAAAAGGTCCTGCCTGTGGTATCGCCGGGTATGCGCTTGTTCACGCCTTGGTCGACCCACTCCCAGATGCAGCCGCCGATGAGGCGATCGTGGGTCCCGATGACATCCCAGTATTCCTTCAGATTGCCGACGGCATTGCCCATGGCATGGGCATACTCGCACATGAAGAAGGGCTTTGAAGAAGTTTTTTCTCCTTCGGCGATAAGCGTTTTGATCGAAGGATACATGCAGGACTCAATGTCCGCGATCTCATTATATCCTTCATAATGGATGGGCCGGGACTTGTCAAGCTGCAGTATCGCCGATCTTCCGGCGACAAAGTTCTCTCCTGCCCAGGATTCATTGCCCATTGACCAGATGATCACCGAAGGGTGGTTCTTATCCCTCTCTACGAGGCGCGTCTCTCTATCGACATATGCGGCCTTCCATGCAGGGTCTTTGGTAAGCCTGTCCCCCATCCCATGTGTCTCCAGGTTAGCCTCATCGATGACATACAGTCCATACTGGTCACAAAGCTTATACCACAGCGGATCATCCGGGTAATGGCAGGTACGCACCGTATTGATATTGTATTGCTTCATCAGCCGGATATCCCGGATCATGGTTGCGGGGGGCACCGTCTTTCCATATTGCGGATGAACTTCATGCCGATTGACACCCTTCAGCAATACGGGCCGGTGGTTGACATACAGCCGGCTGTCCCTGATCTCTATCTTCCTGAAGCCGAAGTCTGCTGACAGCCATTCCAGCGTCTTGCCTTTGCCATCCTTCAGGTGCAGGACCACTTTATACAGAGCCGGGTCTTCCGCGGACCACAAAGAAGGACGGTCAACGGAGATTGTCAACAGGCAGGATCTTTCCGATCCTGCATTGACAGTCGTTATTTCCTTTGCGTTGGGCATCTTATCGCTCAACCATCTTCCATCGGGCCCGTATACGCCGACTTCCAGCAGGCTGGCAGCGGACTTCTGCAGGCCATCGTTCTTCACATCCGCCCTGATCGACAATACGGCGGAGGAAAGGTCATCGGAAAGATGGGATTGCAGGAAGAAATCGCGGATGTGCAGCTTGGGCGCCGCATACAGGTATACACTGCGAAAGATCCCGCTGAAGCGGAACATGTCCTGGTCCTCCAGGTAACTGCCGTCGCTGAATTTATACACCTCCACGGCGATGAGGTTCCTGCCCGGCCTGAGGTATGGGGTAATGTCGAATTCAGCGGGGCTCATACTGTTCTCGCTGTATCCCACTTTTTGACCATTGATCCAGCAATAGAAGGCGCTTTGTACCCCGTCAAAATGAAGGAACGTCTCTTTCTCTTTCCATCCGGCCGGGAGATCGAAATACCTGCGATAGGAACCCACCGGGTTGGGTTCTTTATGCAAAGTCCAATCCGTGGGAACCTTTCCCATCACCCGGGGTGGGTCAGCTGTGAAAGGGTAAGTAATATTGGTATAGACAGGCGTCCCATAGCCCTGCATCTCCATATTGGAGGGCACGGGGATCGCCGGCCATTTCGAATCGTCGAAGCGTGTATTGAAGAAGTCAAGCGGTCTTTCGGATGGCTGTTTCACCCAATTGAATTTCCACTGACCGTCCATCGTCAGATAATAAGGCGATAACGACGCCTCGTCTTTCAATGCCTGTGCCATCGTTGCATAGGGGGTATAGTCAACGTGGGTAGCCTCCTTATTGATACCGAATACCTGCTCATTTTCCCAATCCTGCTGCTGGGCCCGGGCTCTACAGGCGCCGGCCAGCAGCAGGCAAGTACATAGGGTCCATCTTTTATTCATATCACCAGCCGGGGTTTTGTGGCTTCAGGTTGGGGTTTAACGTCAATTCCTGCGTGGCAATGGGATACAGGTACATTTTATCATCCCAGGTCCGCGCCGTTATGTTGGTATAGATCCTGATATAATTATTGGCATCCACCACTACGCCGGCCACCTGGTTGGGCGGATATTGCGCGCGCGTGGCAGGCAGCAGCTTCATGCCCAGGATGGTTGCCGGGTTGTTGATGATCGTACCCGCTTTCCAGCGCAGCATATCATTATAGCGGAAACCGTCCGCTGCCAGCTCGATCCTTCTTTCCCGGCGGATCTCATCCAGCAATACAGGGAGAGAGGGGAAGATAGAGTTAGGGTCTTTTACCAGGGAGCCGATCACCATATGGGGCATGGCCACCCGGTCCCGCAGGAGGTTGATGGTATTGTCCAGCACCGTTTGGGTACACTGCCCCAGTTCGGCCTGGGCCTCTGCCTCATTCAGCAGTATTTCCGCATAGCGGAATATGAACAGGTCGAGCGTGGACTGGGCTGCATTCCATTGTGCCGGGTCCGGTGACAGGCATTTGATGATCATATAGCCTGTGGGCGCCGTGGCCGTACCGATGTCCGGCAGTGTGAAGATATCTTTGGACCCGTCCGTATTATTCTTCAGGACAAATCCCCGGGTAGCGATCAGCTGGGAGAAGCGGGGATCGCGGTTGGTGGCTTCCGCATCCAGGGAGTCGTCCCCTTTATACAAGGGGCTCAATGCCGTGGGCAATCCATCCGTGCAAAGGAAGCTGCGGGCGAAGTCCTTGGTGAAGCCGGTGCTGCTCTCTCCCAATTCGCGGGTGAGGTTCTGCGTCAGTACGTTCTTGATATATAATTTTGGCAGAATTGCTTCCTTATTATTGGTAAGGTCGTCCTGTATGAAAAGGTTATAATAATCCGTGTTAGGATTTCCTGTCGACCAGATGCCATAGTTCCCGGAGCTCATGATGGCTTCGGAGGCAGTGACGGCTGCATTTAAGAAAGGGGTTTCGTCGCCCATGCCATGGTATTTCCGGTAAGTGCCTTCCCATAGACATATGCGGGACATCAATGCGAGGGCCGCATATTTATGGAGGCGTCCTGCTTCCACCGCGTCCAGGTCGGGCAGGTTGCCGACGGCGAAGTTCAGGTCGGCCAACACGGAATCCATCACCTGCTTATGCGGGTTCTTCGGACCATACAGCAGCGCGACGGACGTATCGGTGAGGTCCTTACTCAGCCAGGGCACATCCCCAAACCGGATGACCTTCTGCCAGTAGTAGTACGCCCTGAAAAACCTTGCTTCCGCGGCATACTTATTCAGCGTGGCCTGATCCGCGTTCGCCCGCTGATACCGTTGTAAAAAGTAATTGACATTGCGGATCTGTCCCCAGTCCCAGCCGCCACCGGAGACCGGCACCACATAGGTGCCGTCCAGGAAGCCGTCCCCATGATCCAGCGACAGCTCGTTGTCGGAGTATCTGTCGGACCAGAAAGAGTTCTGATGGGGAAGGTCCTGATAGAACTGGTTGCAATATAAGGCCAGGTCGGTGGCATTCTTGAAGAAAGTGGGCTCGCTCAGCGCATCTTTGGGATAAAGATTCAGCTGCTTGTTACAGGCGGAGAACAGCCATCCTGTAAGGACGAGGATATATATAGTAAGATGTTTGTTTGTCATACTTGAAATTTTACATGTTGTATCATAAGCCTAACTGAAGACCGAATGAGACGGAACGGCTCAACGGATAAGTCCCGAAACCGATGGTCTCCGGATCATATGCCTTGAACATTTTGGTGATCTCGAAAAGATTCTGCCCGGTGACATATACCCGTATGCTTTTTATTTTGGCGCGGCTGAGCATCTCTGCCGGCAGGGTATATGCGATGGAAAGGTTCTTCAACCTGGCGTAAGCGGCGCTCTGCAGATATTTGGTCTGGGTCTGGAAATTGCTGCCTCCGCCAAAACGCAGCCGGGGAAAATAAGCGTTCGGATTCTGCTGTGTCCAATGGTCTTTCATATAGACAAAGGGTACGCTCCATTCCGACTGGAAACCCCAAAAGGCATTGTCGCCGGGCATATAATCCCTTTTCCCCACACCCTGTACGAATACGGCCAGGTCGAAGCGCTTATATTGAACCTTGAGATTGAGCCCGTACTGGTAGCGGGGGGTCGAATTACCGATGACCCGCTGATCGCCGGGATTGGATACGGTATTGTCTCCATAGGAGATCTTCCCATTCTTATCCAGGTCGGCGTATTTTATATCGCCGGCCATTTGGGTAACCCCAGACAATTGCGATTGATCATAGGCAGCAGCTTCTGCGTCCGTCTTGAAGTATCCGTCTGTGACGAGGCCCCAGATCTCATTGAATTTCTTCCCTACATAATAGTCTCCCAGGGAGCCGGTGGGGTTCAGGTCATATTTGGTGATCTTCGCTGTATAATCCGACAATCCGACACGTACGGAATAAGAAAGGTCCTTGCCGATCTTGTCGCTCCAGGTGAGGTTAAGCTCCCAGCCTTTCGTCATCAGGCTGGCCGCATTCTTGCTGGGAGGCGCTGTCCCCAGGACGCCGGGTAAGGGCTGACCGCTTACCAGCATATTCTTGGTTTCTCTTGCGTACCAGTCGAAGCTGCCTGTCAGCCGCTGGTTCAGCACAGTGAGATCCAGGCCCGCATCCCTGGTGGTGACCGTCTCCCAGGTGAACCCCGGCGATACCAGGCCCGGCGCACCCACGGCCGTGTTTTGCTGGGACCCGAAGATATAATTGGATTGACCGTACGACATCAGGCCTACATAGGGATAGACCGTTCCATCGGTGGGATTTGCAGGATCGAATTTCTGGTTGGGCAGTTTCCCGTAGGAGACGCGAAGCTTCAGATCATTGACAACATCCTTGGCGGAGGCGAAAAAATGCTCTTCGGAGATCCGCCAGCCGGCCGAGGCGGAGGGGGACCATACATATCTTTTTCCATTGGGGAATGCAGACGTACCGTCATAGCGGCCATCCACTTCCAGGAGATATTTATCGGAAAAAATATAATTCAGCCGGTAGAGCAGCCCATTCAACGCCCATTCAAATTCATTGCCTTTTACCAGGGGCTTCGGGTCGGAGTTCAGCCCGATGAAGGGAGTGCCGGGGTCGATGAGGTTCTTGGCCTGCGTATTGATCATTTTATAATGCCTGTATTCCTGGTTGTAGCCCACGGTGGCCTTGAAATAATGCACCTTATTGAAGGTGTTCTCATAATTGGCATACAGGTTCAGGGCCGTGTAGTTATTGTTATTGCTGATCTCCGTCGTAGCGTCGGGATAGGTCCAGGGATAATAGTCCACGAATACGTGGTCGACGCCATATTCGGAGAATTGTTTCTGCACCTGTTGTTCAAAACCGGAGTAGCTGTTGAAAGTGTAATCGGCATTGACCCTGACATGTTTCACAGGGGTCAGCACGGCCCCGCCGGTGAGCCAGAGATCGTTGGCAGTGAGTATGTCACGGCCGTTCTGCGCCAGGACGGCCACCGGGTTCGTCCAGTTGCCCTGCCCTGAATAGTCGTTGCCGCCGGGGTTATACACCGGCATATTCGGCCTGCCGTCGCCCTGTATATAGCTGTTGGAATTACTGTTGGTGGGTGCATTCGACCTGTCGTTGCGGATATGGTTCAGCGTTGTCTTCAGGTTGAGGCTCAGCCACGGCGTAGCTTCCGTACTTACCCTTATGCTGGGGTTGATACGCTGGTAATCTTCATGCCCCAGCTTCAGCATGCCTTTCTGGTTAAAATAACCGAGGGAGCCAATGTAAGAAGTCTTATCGGAGCCACCGGCGACGGAAAGATTATGCTGCTGCTGAGGGGCCCAGCCGGGATAGAGCACTTTTACCCAATCGGTGTTCCCCACGTAACGGTATTTGGAGGAGTTGCCGGGATCGGGATAACCTGTGGGATTGTTTTTCGGATCGGCAAAATATTTGGCCGCCATGATGGAATCCTCTTCGGTGAAAGGGAAGGATGCGGTATTCCCTCCGCTCAACTGGCCGTTCCTGTCCGCCTCCCGATGCATATTGATATAGTCTACCGAGTTGAGGTGTTTGGGCAGCCGGGTAGGACGAGTGATAGCGTAAGACCCGGTGTAATTGAGATGTGTCGGGCTGTTCTTCTTACCGTTGCGGGTGGTGATCAACATGACGCCATAAGCCCCGCGGCTTCCATAGATAGCAGCAGATGCGGCATCTTTCAATACCGTGACGCTTTCGATGTCTCCGGGATTGATGAGGTTAGGGTCCATCTGTACCCCGTCCACCATTATCAGCGGGCCGCCATTGTTGCCACTGCCGGAGTTGATGGAAGTAACGCCTCGTATATTGAACGTTGCGGAAGCGCCTGGCCGGCCGGTGCCCAGGTCGATATTCAGATTGGGGATCAATCCCTGCAGGCCCTGCGCCACATTGACCAACGGCCTATTTTCCAGCTCTTTGGCGCCTACTGTCGCTACAGCGCCTGTGAGGTTCTCTCTTTTTTGCGTGCCATAGCCGACAATGACGATGGAGCTGAGGTCTGCGATCGCTTCTTTCAGCACTACCCGGAGCGAGGTCTGGCTACCCACTTTTACTGTCTGTGATTCATACCCTACGATGGAAAATTCCAGCGCCAGGTCATTCGAGGCGGTGACGATTATTTTGAAGTTCCCGTGCTCGTCGGTGGTCCCTCCTTTCCTGGTGCCTTTAACATAAACGGTGACGCCTGCCAGGGGCTCGTCTTTTCCATTGGTCACCGTACCGGTGATCTCGATGGGTGGAGCTGCGACAGGAGCTGGAACAGAGGCTTTTGCTTCTTCTATCTTCTTCTTTACAACCACGGTCCTGTTGACGATGGTATAGGTGAGGGGCTGGTCCTTGAAGCAGAGGTCCAGCGCCGCTTCCAGCCCGGCGTTGTTCACCGTGATGGTCACGGGCCGGGAATTTTTGAGGTCTTTCAGATCGTAAAAGAACAGGTAGCCTGTCTGTCGGTGCATTGCCGCAAATACTTTTTTCAGCGGGGTGTTCGTCTCCGAAAGCGTAACCTGTTGCGCGCGCCCGCTGGCGGATACTTCCAGGCAGGCAGCAAGTAATAAAATAGCAGTCAGCTTCATGATCAGCAGCGTTTTAGCCCCTGGATAACATCCATGGCGGATCCTGGCATTTAAATGCATACATTTGTTGTGTTTGGGTTAAACAATAAAGCAGTCCGTAGAACGATTGAAATAAACGGGTTAACCCAAGCTACTCGCCGGAAGTGGTCTCACTCACTTCCGGTTTTTCTTTTTAGTTAACCACTTATTTTATGTGGTCCGCTTTTGGCTATGGCATCACCACTAATTTTCTTCCTTCGATCCTGAAATGAACATTACTTTCTTCCAGGATGCGCAGAACTTCCGACAAGTTGACCCCGCGTGGCATCTGGCCGCCAAACTGTCTTTCCGTGACGGGTCCTTCGTACCTTACGTCCACATCATACCATCGGGCCAGCTGGCGCATCACCGCCTGGATACCTGCTCCTTCAAACTGGAAATACCCGTTCTTCCATGCGATGGCGGCGTCCACATCGGCATCCGGGATGACGCGGATGGCGCCTCCTGACTTAGCGCTTATGGCCTGCTGCCCCGGCCTCAACAGCACCTGTTCATTTCCCTTTTCCAGTTTTATACTGCCTTCCAGCAGCGTGGCCTCGAGGGCAGCCTCGTCTTCATAGGCGTTTACATTAAAATGCGTACCCAGCACTTCTATCGTATGTGCCGGATGTCCGTCACTACCCGCGGCAATGCCGGTCGAGGAGGAATAGATATGCACTTTGAACGGCGTTTTTTCTTTGGCCACTTCAAAATAGGCCTCCCCTGCCAGGTCGACGGCGCGTCCACTACCATTAAAAGCGGTGGGGAATCTCAGGGAAGAAGAGGCATTCAGCCACACCCTGGTACCATCGGGCAATACGAGCTGGTATTGTCCGCCCCTGGGCGTCGTGATGGTATTATAACCAACCAAGCTTGCAGCTTGCAGCTTGTTGCTTGCAGCTTGTAGCTTGTTGCCTGCAGCTTGTAGCTTGTCGCTTGCAGCTCCCCGTTCGTCGTCCGTAGTTGCCTGGTAGGCGAGCTGTCCGCTGTCCAGCTTGATCAGCTTTGTGGTGCCTTGTTGGCGGAGTGTCCCGTTGTGTGCGCTGTCCAGCAAAATGGTAGAGCCGTCGGCCAGGGTGAGGATGGCCTTATTGCCGCCGGGGCTGACATCCTGTTTGATACCTGCCGGAGTCCCGGCTATCTTTTGTGGTGACTTGAGCGTGAGATAAAAGTAGGCGCATGTCCCTGCTATAAGGATAAGCATGGCAGCGGCCGCCATCCGGCGAGGCCACCAGCGCCTTTTTTCGGAGGGCAGGAACGCAGGGTCGCTGATAATATGGCTGAATACGCGCTCTTTATCGATGGAGGGCGGTGTGCCGGAGCCTGTCAGGTCCAGCCAGATGGCTTGCAATGAATCTTCTATGGCCTTGTCTTCCTTTCCTTCATCGACGGCCCGGAGCAGCTCCAGCAATTCTTTCCTGGTACAGCTGTCAGCCGCATATTGTTGTAGTAAATAACGAAGTCTTTCGGGAGAAATCTGCATAAGTATGGCATTGGTTACCCTGGCGGATAAGGTTTACAATCGTCCTTGTGAAGTAGACGGCGTAGAAAAGGAAACGTACTGCCTGGTGGGAAGATTTTTTTGCTCCGCGGAGGCGCTGCGGGTCAATGAAGCGCGAGGAGCAGGAAGATCAGCAGGGTGGCTTCCGAGTTGGGCTGCTGGCTGAGGTGTTCCCTGATATGGCGGAGTGTTTCGGAAAGGTGGTTCTTCACGGTACTTTTGGAAAGTTGCATGATGGCTGCTATCTGATCGTGATCAAGCCCTTCGTCCTTGCTCAGCCGGAAGATGGTCTGCTTCTGCACGGATAATTGCCCCAGCGCTTCTTCGATCAGGCGCCGGAGATCTTTGGCGTTCAACTGTTCCTCGATGTCATTATTACATGCTGATGGTTCCCCCGCCAATACACTCATAAGGTTCGTGTCCTTTGCCAGCCGGCGCAGATAGTCGATGGTCCCGTTGCGCGCCATGGAAAAGATGTAAGCTTCCGGGGAGTCGAACCGAGTAAGCGATTGGCGGTTGATCCAAAGCTTGACGAAGATGTCCTGTACGATCTCTTCCGTTGCCGCCGGCGATTTGCACATTTTAAAAACAAAGGCGGAAAGATGGTTGAAGTACGCGTCATAAAGGGCCCTGAATGCCTTTTCATCACCTTTTGAGATCTGTTTCAAAAGGCGTTTCTCTTCATATGACAGTAGTATGGCCAAATTTTTGTCCGTTGGTTCCGGCGCATAAAACTACAGAAAATGTTTTGAAATAGATTATTTCCATCATTCCGGGGGGATAATTAACTGATGACCAGCCATCTGTGGCAGGTTATTGCAAATACCGGTTTCAATGTGTATTTTGTTGGTCACTTCAGTCCTTTCAATATCCCTCTTCAATATCCCCCTGTTTTCTTCCATATCCGCCTTCCATTCAATATTTATCTAAAACCGGAAAGAATCCCATTGTAAGTCCTGGAAAAATCTTGCGATCCGTAAACCCTACAAGCAAGATATATGAACCTTTTTTCCGTGTCTACACTCTCCCTTGCATTGATCATGTCAGTGCCTGCCCCTGCGCCCCGTGAATGGGTGAAGGAAAAGGATCAGATCAATGGACGCATCTCCCGCACGCAGCTTACAAAAATGCAGCGCACAACGGATGACATGATTGCCTTCCTCCATGACTCCTGTTTTTCGGACATAGACTTTTCGCCCATCTGGCATGGTGAATATTCCTCCGGGAAATTCGGCATACAGTGCAGGACCGCGAACAATAAAAGCCAGCTCGCCATTATGGCCAATGACTTCTCTCCCCTGCTGCGTTACCTGACGGTGAATGGCAAGGAGGTCGCCGGCATCCGGCCCGTTGCCGGCATACAGGATGACTGCCGTTATTTTGAATACGAAAATGAGGACCAGGTCCGGACCATCACCTGGCTGGTGACGAACAAACGTGAGCAGCTCCCTTATATCGAGATCACCCGGAAAGAATATTTGCAGGAGGCCCGTGCGGAGCTGAACAAAATAAAGGATGGCATCATCGCAGACGTCAGGCTCAAAACGCCTGTCCGCGGGGCAGCCATCCAGGAGGCGGAGAAAAAAGCGTCCATCGATGAGCTCAGCAGTCACTATTCAGGCACCGATCTGCAGGTGAGGATGCGGCTCTTTCAGCAGAACTACCAGAGCGATGAGGCCTATCTGCAGGGCGCCATTCATCAAGCGACGGCCCATCTGGATAAAACGCTGCGCCTGATGGACAGCCTGGCCCTTCGCAGCACGGCCGTGGAGCTCAACAAGCCCGCAATGGTGTCCGTGGAGGCCATCGACTTCCGGGGATTTGAGGATAATGCCGCCGACCGCAATATGCTGGTGCGCATGAACCCTGCTTATTTCAATGCCAGTCTCAGCGGCGAGCGTGCACAGCTGTTCCTTGTCAGCTGGAGCTATGATCCGGCGGACGCTGGCTCCGTCAGCATCGATCGTGCGATCCGGGAGCACATCGACTTCGGGCAATTACAAGAGATGCTGGGAAAATAGGTAATAGGTAAAAAAAATATTGGTTTCAATGCCCTACCGCGGCCAAAACCACGATATCCACGTCTTCGCATCCGTCGCCAGCACCATATCATAGCTCTTATCCCCCGTCTGGATCAGGTAATATCCCGCCGGGTTATACAACATCTGCTCCGACTGATCTATGGGGCCTCCTGGCGGAGTGGGGGTAGCTGTTGCGTCCTGTAATTTTGTGAAAAAGGCCTTCCCGCCTGCGAACTGGGGCGTTCTTGGCTCCGATCCATAATTATTGAAGAACAGAGAATTGCCGCTAAACATGATAGGTATGAACAGGTCAATATTAGTAAAATAATTAGCCCAGTAGGAATAAACATAAAAATCACCCGCGGCAGAAGAGACGCCCTCCACACCAAACGCATCATCCACCCCATTGATATGAAAACCTTGCCAGGAACCCCAGAAATACCCGTTGTCACGGGAGTAGGTCCACCATCTCTGAGGCGCACCGACATCCACCTTCACGGGGGTCGTAGCCCCAACGATCTGCCCCTGCTGCCCATTGATGGTGACAGTGACGGTGGAACCATTCAAGGTAATATTTTCTATGCTGGTAATGGTCTGGCTGCCGTTGACGACGGGGGTAAAAAAGAAGAGCCCCGTGGCAGTTACGTAATAGTTGACAGTCTGGCTTTGGATATTGCCGGAACCATCCGCCCATGTAAAGGTAATGGTCTTGTTGGCCACATCGACCCGTATATCATAATTGACACCTCCGATGGAAAGCCGTTTGAAATAGTTCAATATGCTATTGATATTCTCTAACCCAGCCATTTCATCCTTCAGCTTCCCCTGCAGGTAGGCATCGTGCTGTGCCTGGGTGGCCTTTATCAGCAGCCCCTGCGCGCCGTTGAGATTACCCACCAGCCGGAGCGTATCGCCTGCATCCGTGGGCACCGTGCTGTCCGCGAATGTATATTCGAAATCCGTCCCCCAGCCATAACCCGTGCCGAACGGGCTTTTCGATATCCTCGGGTCGGGATCGCAGGGTACATGGAGATAGTTGTAGGTGTCGAAGATCAACGCGGGCCTCGTCAGCGCCTTTACACGATAGCCGGAGGTCTTGGGCGTAGCTGCCATCGATGTGTCGAAGTCGGAAAGCATGAGCACCTTGGTGCTGTCGACGAACTGCATATAATAGGCCAGCACGATGCTGGGGCCCGTCTGGCTCACTCCCTGGTTATAGGCGATGCCGGTGGTGCTCTCCACGAAGATCCAGCCGTAGGTCGCGCCCATCAGCTTCTTCTGGTAAGCGGCCATTACTTCGGATACCCGCTGGTCAGCCGTCTTGCCCCCAACCGTGTCGTCATATGTTTTTTTACAGCCGGCGTTTACGATCATCGCAGCAGCCGCCATATATATAATTGCTCTTTTCATTTGCATCAATTTAAGCGATCTTATTGCAGATAGTTCACAAAGGCGGTGCGGCATTTGGCCCTCAGCGCATAGAAGTCGATATTCCATACCCTTTGGAAATAATCTACCACAACGGCTTCTTTCTGTTTGATGGTTGCATAAGCTGTAGTTCCGGGGCCGCCTGTTTGTGTCAGCAATGCTTCGTATTCGTCATATCCCCCGCTGGGCCCACCCTCGCCGCCGGCCAGCATCGTGCTGATCATCTCCACGAAGTCTTCATCGGGGGCTGCCTGGGCATAGGAAGTGATGAACCCCAACGTCCGCGCTTCGGCATCGGAAATATTGTACCAGTTGCCCGTATATCCCGTGGAGATGGTCTTGAAGGACACGGGATAGAGTACATTCTGGTGTAGGATGTGCCCGAACTCGTGGTGCATGGTGTGCATCATTTGCTTGAATGCGTTGGAATCCACTTTTTTCCGGCTGAAGTAATTCACCTCGTACAGGAGCATGGACGTTCCGCCTTCGGCCTGGCCAAGGAACCGGGCGCCATTCGGCAGGTATTCCGCGCTGCCGGCCATCTCCAATGCTTTGGGAAGATATCGCCGTAAGAACACGGTACTGCCCGTCTGCTGGTTGTAGGGGGCATACGCTACGTTCAGCAGGGCCTTCAGCACAGGTATCACCTTGGATGCGTCAGGCGGCGTGATGTCGCTGGGGAAGTCCAGCTGGCCGGGCAGCCATTTATAATAGACGGCCACGTTGTAAGGCACCGTCATGCTGTCGTAGATGAATTTGTCTACGGAGTCCTGCGCCCATGTATCCCCGCCCAGGCCCGGCGGAGGCGTGGTCAGCGGCGTAAAGGAATCTTTCTTACAGGCGACCATGCCGGCCAGCAGGCCGATGCATAGCACTGAGAGAAAACTATTTTTTGCGCTCGATTTCATTTATAAAAACATTTTTATCATTATATTTTTAGTTTCACAGGAGCTACCTTGGATTCAGTTCAAGACCGGCATTGACGGCTTCCGGAGGCAGCTGTAGTACCCTTCTTTTGTCATCATACCGGATGACCTCCACGACAGTCGAAAAGTCGGAGCCGGCATATCTTACCACCGAGATCCCCAGGCGAATGACGTCGAACCATCTTAAACCTTCCTGCATATACGTAAAGCGCTTGAAGTCCAGGGCCGCCAGGACCAGGGCGAGCGAAGTGTTGGATGTCCCGTAAAAATTCCTGGCTTTTGTCGCGGTGACGTTATGGCTGGACGGATTGTAGTTATTGATGTTCCTGCTTACCCATGTGTTCAGATCAGCGAGGGCGGCAGTGGTATTGTTCGTCCGGGCGTAGGCTTCCGCTCTGTTCATCAACACTTCTTCCATGCTGAAAAGGGGAAATAATCCATATCTGCCGTTGCCTGTGGAATAGGGGCTCCATTTGGGGAAGTTGAACACCTGCGGCGTAGCGCCATAGGTGATGATGCCGATTTCGCCGCCGGTGACGTTGGGCCCGTTAAAGAAATTGGCATTCAGGCCCTGGCCGTAGCCATACCTGTATTGGGCGTAGTTGTCGAAATAGCTGCTCTGGGCTTCCTGCAGCAGGATATTGGCATTCTCTGAAGAGGAGACATACTTGATGGCCAGCTGCTGGTACTGCAGGGTCGCGTAATCCACCACCGGGTTCCGGATCAGGCTGGCGGGATTGGCAGTGCCGAAGACGGCCGATGCATGGGTGATCACCCGGGCTAAGTCCTGCTTGAACAAATAGAACCTCGAAGCAAAAGCATGCGCTGCCTGCAGGGTGAAATGGAACTTGGGAGCCGTCCCATAGGTTTTATCCTGTATAAGGCTCAGGCCCCGGGTGAGGTCGCTCTCTATATTGTCGTATACGGACTGGACGGTGCCTCGCTGGTATTTCTCAAATACAGTGCCCTGAGGTTTGGTGACATAAGGAATGCCGGGATCAGCCGCCGCAGTGGAGGGATCATACGGCTTGGCGAACAGGCATACCAGCATAAAATGGGCATAGGCCCGGCATACGAGCGCCTCCCCTTTCTGCGCCGCAAAATTTGCGGAATCCGGACCATTGCAATAGGTGAGCGCCTGGTTGGCGACTGCGATGGCCCTGTAGCAGGAATCCCAATAAGCGATGGGGGAATCGTATTTTACGCTGGTGACATCCTCATAACGATAAGACTGCGAATTGATCTGGTAGGATTCCGGATCGGCTGACGCAGGCGCCGTGCCTTTATCTTCCGCGTTATCGCTCAGCGGTTCCGTGAATGCCATATAGACCGCATGGGGATAGGCGGATGTCAGCAACTGTGTCACCTGGTCTACATGGCTGATGACGGTCCTGTTGTCCGGGAGCTTATCCAGCTGTTTATTGCAGCTTGCAAGGCAGACACCCAAACAGAATATCGGATAAAATATTCTCTTGTTCACGGAGTTATTTGTTGTCTTTTCAATGGTGTTCATGATTACAGCCCAAGCTTTAGTGAAAAAGTGATCTGTTTGTTCACTGGCAATGCGACCCCGCCAGTGGTGAAAAATTCCGGGTCCTGTCCATGCAGGCGGCTGTCGGAATAGATCAGCCATAAATTGTTGCCTGTAACGGAGACGGAACCGGTCCTCAGCCCCACCCTGGTCATAAGGGCTGGCGGCAGCAGGTAAGAGAAGGTCACTGCCTTCAGCCGGACAAATCCGCCGTCCGCCACCCTGTCTGTCGAATAGTTATAATTATTATAGGGGAATGCCGATCGCTGCTGTAAAATATAGCCGGCCTGCGGGTACATCACCACAGACGGGATATTGGTCAGTTTGTCATCCCCCATCACTTCAAACCTTCTCTTGAACTCGTTGGGCAATGCATCCAGGTCGGAATAATAGGTGCTGTAGACGGGCCGGAGCCGCACCTTATTGCCGGCCTGGTAGGTCACGAGCGCACTCAGGGAAAAATCTTTATACCGTATGTTGTTGGTCCAGCCGCCCGTAATGGTCGGATCGGCGGGCCCGTCGTACTTCAGATAGGAAGTGTTCAGGCTTAACAGGTTGACCTGCGGGCTTACATTGCCGCTGTCATTGACGAATAAGGGGTAGCCCCAGAAAGGGTCCAGCCCTCTGTTGGCAAGGGAGAACAGGCCGCGGACGGGAAATCCCTGTTTGGCGCCGCCGCCTTCCGCCACCAGTTGCCAGAGGTTGGGGGTATTCCTGAGATTGGTGATCTTTGTTACATTCCATCCGAAAGTGAGTGTGCTGCTGAGCCCCCAATCCTTTGCCACTACGATCCTCCCCGTGATGGATACATCCAGGCCATGGGAGGTCATATCGGCATAGTTGGCATATTGATTCACCTGCCCCCCGATGCCGGCCGTCCGTACCAGGCCGATGAGGTCGAAGCTTTTACGATGGTACCAGTCGACGGTGAGACCGACCCGCTCTTTCAGAAAGCCTGCGTCCACACCTACGTTGAGCTCATATTTCTTCTCCCAGGTGAGGTCCTTGTTCTGCAGGTCCTGGATATTGATGGCAGTCTGCTGGTCCACCTGGTATTGCCTGTTGGTGATCTGGGATTTTAAGATGGTAGTGCTGTTGATGGCATTGCCTACGCTGGCATTCAGCCCGTAGCTGCCTTTCAGCATCAGGTGGCTCAGCGTATTGTCCACGCCTTCCATGAACTTTTCCTGGTCGATATTCCACACGCCTGCCACCGTCCAGGTTGGCAGCCAGCGGGCCCGGGAAGAATTCCCCATCCTGTTGGACCCATCCGTGCGCACCGTACCCATGACGGTGTATTTGCCCGCATAGGTATACTGGGCATTGGCAAAGAAGGCCGCCGCCCGCTCGTACTCATAGAACATGCCGTAATAGGTATCGTTGCTCTCGCTCATCTTCTTGAAGAAAAGATAATTGATGAAGGGTGTGCCGCCTGTGTTATACTGGTAGCCTACGCCGATGTTATTGGCCGTCTGCCGATCCACAGAACGATACTCCTGTCCTATCAGGGCCGTGATCTGATGCTGCCTGTCGTCGAAGCTTTGGGAATAGCTGATCACGTTGCGGAAAGTATAGTTGGACAGGGTCCTGTCGACCCGCTTGTAAAATCCGCCGTAGGGCAATACGGACACCGCCTGGTTGAAAGGCAACGCCGGGTCCTGGTAGAGGCGGGTGTTGGCTGCATTGAGGATGGTGTTATATCCCGGCTGGTTCGGATCGCCGACACGGTAAGCGTTGGCTTCATTCGCATTATCCAGTACGTCATGTTCTTCTGTGGTCTTGGCATAGCGAAGGGCGCCGACGAAGTCATAGGTGAGGTGGGGGGTGATCTTATAGGTCAGGCGGCCTTGCAGCTTGCCGTCCAGGACGTTCAGTTTGGTGAAGTTGTTCTGCAGCTCATAGAGGATATTGAAAGGAGCATAGTCCTTGGTCGAGTAGTTATAGGAGCCGTCGTCATTACGGGCGGGCAGGGTCCGGGAAGTGTTCAGGGCATAGCTGAACGGGTTGATATCGAAATCCCGTGAATAGGCCCCTACGAGCGGGTCCGAATTCCTGTTCTCTGTCCCCGAGGTCCTTTGCTGGCGGACGTTGCCATTCACTAAAAAGCCGAAGGACAATTTATTGGTCAGGTTATAATCCTGGCGGAAGTTGAGCGTATAGCTTTTTACATTGTCGGCTACACTCCATCCCGGATCGTAGAAAAAGCTGGTGGAGATGTAGGACTGGGCCTTGTCGTTCCCGGAAGAGACGCTCAAGGTGTGTTGCTGGGTGATGGAATTCCTGAACAGGAGCTTGAACCAGTCCGTATTGATATTGGCATATTTCATCAGCCACGCCTGCCTGGCTGCGGGGGTGTTGGCGACCCCGAAATTGCCATTGGCATCGGGGGTTTGCAGCAGTCTGGCCAGCTCGCCGTATATCCCCGAGCTGGAGGAATTCACCAGCTGAGGATAGGAAATGATCAGTTTTCGCTCCAACTCCGCGTTCAGCGATGTCTGGTCCGCTGAATTCATGATGTCGAACGTGGTATAGGAAGGTCTTAACTGAAGGCCGAAGTTACCTGTGTATGCGATGGCCGGTGTGCCTGATCTACCTTTCTTCGTAGTGATGACGATGACGCCATTCATCGCGCGGGCGCCGTAGAGGGCTGCGGCAGAAGCGTCCTTCAGGATGTCGAAGGTTTCGATGTCATTGATGTTCAGCCCTGCGACGGAAGAGCCGAGCAACGTGCTGGCATCGCCGCTGGTCAGCTGCTCGTTCGAGACATTGACGATGTCTTCCAGCACCACTCCGTCGATGACCCAAAGCGGTTTATTCTCCCCGTTGATGGAAGTGGCGCCCCTGATGCGCACCTTGGGCGCAGTACCGAAAGTGCCGGACACATTTTGTATGGAAACGCCCGCCGCACGGCCTTCCAGCATCCTGCTGATGTCGGTGACCCCGTCGATCCTGATGCTGTCTGCTTTCACCGTTACCGCCGATCCCGTGAACTTTTTGCGATCGATCCGCTGGAACCCGGTGACGACAACGTCTTCCAGGGCCGCTACTTTCCGCTTCAGGCGGGTGGTCAGTTCGGCCCTGCCGTCTACGGCCAGTTCGATCTCCTCGACATTGACCCCGGAAAAGACAAGGACCGCACCCGTCGGAACACTGTTGATGGTGACATCCCCTGAGGCATTGGTGACATATTTTCTCGGCGTCCCCTTCACCTGGACAGTAATGCCCGCGAGCGGCAGCCCGGCCTCATCCGCGACATGCACCTTCACGGTCTGGCCAGGGGTCTGGCCGGCTGCATGGAGGCAGAACAATAATAAGAGAAGTACGATTGTGCTGGCAGGTCTCATATGCTAACAGCAGTTTTGATTGAATGACTGGAAAAACAAAGAAAGGCGACCTCCGGGAGGAGGCGCCTGGTTTTTTCTGCAACGGGAAATCTTATTGCAGATGATAGTATTTTTTGACCTCTTCGTAATTCCCGAAGTCGATGTTGGGCAGGCCGCGCCGTCTGCCGGTGCTGCCTGTGCCACCGGTGCTGTTGGTAATGAGGTCATTCGTCAAAATGCGCACCAGCTTGAGCGCTTCGTATTTTTCGCCGGGGCCCGAGACCCTGTCTATGAAAAAGAAGGCCGAATCCACGGGGTTAGCCCGATCCAGGTATCCGAACGAAAAGCTGTATTGGCTGGCATCGTTCTCGCCGTGTCCGGGAATGGCATACCAAAGGGGAAACTTGTAAACGTACATGAACCAGGCAGAGAGGTCCAGCGTATCGTTGGGAAGTGAGAGAAGAAGACCGATGCCATTGTTCGGCGACGGCTGCGTAAGGTCGATGCTGTCATTAGGGATAAAGAAATATTCCATCACATTGGCGTTGCCGGACTGTCCGGTCGGCCCTATTGCGCCCGCTACGCCTGCGGGGCCCGCGGGTCCTGCCGGTCCGGCCGGGCCTGTGTCGCCTTTTTTACAGGAGATCATACTTACCGTTGCTATAGTGATAGCGCAGGCAGCCAATAATCGGGAAAAACTTTTCATTTTCATTCTCATTTAGCAGTGAATAAATTAGATTGTAGTTTAACGACAGGCCGGGTTAATGCGTTCTTTACGGATATTGGGGATGTTTAGGAGAGAGCTTCTTCTCGATTGAATTTAAGGAAATTTATTCACATAGCGCCTCTCCGTCGATATTTCAGCTTATTATTTTGACTATCAGAGGGTTTGAAACGTCCCAAGAGCACCCCCTGATCAGGCAAAAGGCTGGTCGATGGATGGGCTCGGCTCCGAGAACCACCGGGGGCCATCTTCCGTCATATAAGCGCAATCTTCCAACCTGATGCCGAACTCACCATAGATGGCGATGGTGGGCTCTATACTAAAACACATTCCAGGCTGCAAGGGTTGCCTGTTCCCCAAAACCATATTTCCCCATTCATGACCGTCCATCCCAATGCCATGACCCGTACGGTGGGGGCAGCCCGGGATCTTATAGCCCGGTCCGAAACCAGCGTCCGTCAACACCTTCCGCGCTGCGATATCCACATTCTCACAAGGGGCGCCGATCCTGGCTGCGGCAAAGCCCGCCGCCTGCGATCTTTTCTCGATGTCCCATACCTGCCGTTGCCGGTCGGTCGGGGCCGCGCCGAAAACGATGGTCCTGCTGATGTCGGAAGAATATCCCTGCACCTTGCAGCCTCCGTCCATCAGTACGATGTCACCTTTTTTCAGGTGCTGCGGTTGTATGCTGCCGTGAGGGAAGGCGGATGCCTGGCCGAAGTTGACGCCGATCTCCCCCTCTGCGCCCAGCCTGGAATGCGCGTCTGCCGTGATGGCCCCAAAATCCGCCGGGCTCATCCCTTCATGCAATAATGCGACGCCCGCCTTATAAGCTGCAATGGTGATGTCGTTGGCCTTTTTCATCAGGGCGATCTCGGCGGGTGATTTGATAAGGCGGCATTGCATCGTGACGGGATCGCCGCTGACATAATTCAGATGGGAGGCTTCTTTTTTCACCCCGTCGAAGATGAAGAACCGCAGCCGCTCCTCGATCCCTATGTTACCCATGCGGATACCCATGTCCTTTATGGCGGTGGCGATCTGTTTGTAAGGGCTTTCATGCTCTTCCCATACGCGCAGGTCCGTACCTATCTTCATTAATTCACGGAGCCGCTGAGCCTCGAAGGCCGGACCGACGTATTTGATCTCGCCTTTTGCCGGGATGATGGCCACCATCGTCCTCTCGCTGGGCCACCATCCGACGCCTGTAAAATACTGCATGGAAGTGCCGGTGTCCAGGATCAGGGCCTCGATCTTATTTTCCGTCATGAGCCGCTGTGCCTTCTGGATGCGGGCGATGCGCTCCTCCAGGGTAATGGGGACGACGTCGTCCGTCATGGGACGAAGGTCGTCGAGGATGCGGGCGCTGTCAGGTCCGCCGGGGGAGCCGGAGGATCTTGTGGAGGATGGGCCGGAGGTCTTCGTAAAAGAGGACAAGCCGGAAAACAGGGCCGCGCCGGTGGCTGCGGTGGATGCGGACAGGCGGAGAAATGATCTTCGTTTTAAGCTCATGAGACAGTCTTTTAAAGTATGGTGTACTAAAGTACAAAATATTCGGGGGCAACATTTGTTTTCCACATACATTTGTTGCATCCTTATGCGTGGCTCACTGCTCCTGACACTTATCCTCTCCTGCCTCAGCTGCTGCTGCCAGGAACTCTCCTACAGGCAATTCACTGTGAAGGACGGGCTGCCGGGCGCTATTGTTTATCAAAGCCTGCAGGACAGGAATGGGTTCATATGGTTTGCCACGAACCAGGGCGTGAGCCGGTTTGACGGCAGGACATTCAGGAATTTCTCCAAAGAGGACGGGCTCCCGGATAATGAAATTGTAAAACTCTACCTGGACAAGCACAATAATGTCTGGTTTATATCCCTGATGGGTATCCCTTCCGTATTTTATCATGATTCCATCATCCGGATCGACAGCTGCTCCTGGATAAATTCCATATGTGAGGATGGATTGACGGATGGCATCGTAATGGTACAGTTCAAATCCACCGGAGGAGAGCAAGGATACTACCAGTCAGTCAACAGGCCTGGTCAATGGAAGTTTGTATTCCACTCATGCGCTATCATGGCTCGTACGGATTTTTTTGTGCTGCGGTCATCCGCTGCCGAAAAGATAAATGTCTATTTTTCTGGTACGGGTGGCGACTCGATCCAGAAATTGGTCGTAAAAAGCCTGTATAAGGAAAGCCACTATCAGTTCAGGGCCATCACAAACCATACCTGGCTGTCCTTCGGATGGCCGCAATTCAGCAGTATTTCCAGCGATCAGAAAGGGGTATTCTTCATAGGCACGGATTCACTTTATTACGCAGATATCCACCAGCTTCTCCCATTGTTGTGCCTTAAAGACATCGGGTTGGATGAAAGGCTAAATAATGATTTCAGCTCGTTGTTCAGCGAAAATGACTCGACGCTGTGGATCTGCAGCAGGAATAGAGGTTTACTGCGCATACGCTATCCGCTTAGCCGGGACAGGGTCATCCAAACCTATTTCCCCAAAAGCTTCTGTACCTCTTTGATAAAAGACCGGGAAGGCGGGTATTGGATCACGACCCATAGCGATGGGGTCTACTATCTGCCCAACCTTTCTTTTTATTCCGTGTCCGGTTTTCCCGACCTGGCTGCTCAGAGCGTCCTCTGTATCCGGGCGTTGGATAGCGGGAAAGTGGCGGCAGGGTTTTCCGATGGCAACGTAATGCTTATCGATCATCGCCAGCTCAATAGCAGCATACTACCCGGGTTGGTCGCGCAGAAAAAGAACAACCGTATTATGGATATAGGTCCCTGGGGGACGCAGGAATTGCTGTTGGGCACTGATGGCGGGTTGTACCGCGTCCAAAAGAATGGGAACAGGAAGAGGATATTAACCCTGGCCATTAAGGAGTTTTATGCTTCCTCAGACAGCACCATGATGGTGGCTGCTCATGATGGAGTCTTTTTAGCATCTGCGGACGGAGAATTGAAAAGAAAAATAATGCTAGCCCGTGCCACCTGCGTCACGGGATGGAATGAGACCTATTGTTATTGGGGTAGTTTGCAGGGCTTGTATCTCACCAGGGGGGATTCTACCACCAACCTGGGTAAAAGAATTCCTGCGCTTGCCGGCGTCATCAATCACATCGATATAGCGCCTGACTCATCTGTCTGGGTCTCCACCGGGCAGGGCATCGTGATCCTGAAAGATGGCGGGACCTTGCAGCTCACCCGGGAACAAGGTCTCCCGAGCAATCTATGCAAGCACATTTCTTTCAATGACAGCACCTGCTGGGTCTCGACAGACAAAGGCCTCTGCAGGATCGACTACCGCTGGGACCACGGACACCTGGTGCATACGACGTCAAACATCACAGAAGAAGACGGCCTTACAGCCAATGACGTCAACCAGACCGTTGCCGCGGGCAAGTATATCTGGGCAGCTACGGCAAGAGGCATTTCATTTTTTTCAAAGGACTACGTCAGCCATTCCGCCTTACTGCCGCTGATCAATATTACCCGCATCGTGGCAGATAACTCGGCATTGGCGTTAAAAGACACCCTATCGCTGGGACCGCAAAAAACGAGGCTGTTGATCGAGCTGTCCGGCATTTCCTTCCGCAGCGGGAGGGAAATATCCTATGAATACAGGTTAAAAGGACTGGACAGCAGCTGGAGGCACATCACCAATAGCAGTATCGAATTCCCCGCGTTGCCCTTCGGCACCTATACGTTGGAGGTAAGCGCCATCGATAGATGGGGAAAAAAGAGCGATAGTCCCCGTATGATCTATATCCGACATTCCCCCCCTTTCTGGCTGACCACATGGTTCATCTTATCCTCCTATCTTCTGATGGCATTGGCGGCAGGCGCAGGCGTCTATATCTTCCATCGCTACAGGCGGCAGAAAAGAGAAAAGGACTACCAGCTGAACAAAAGAATGCAGGACCTCGAGATGATGGCCCTCCGTGCGCAGATGAACCCTCATTTCATCTTCAACTGCCTGTCATCCATTCAATATCACATCATGAACGCGGACGTAAAGAATGCCAGCGCCTACCTGCATAAATTTTCCACCCTGATCAGGCAGACCTTGCAGAACAGCACGGCCTCCATGATCCTGCTTCGCGATGAGATCAAACTATTGCAGCTGTACCTTGACCTGGAAAAGCTGCGTCTGGGCGACAGGATGGAATACCGCGTCGAAGTCTCGCCGGAACTGGACCCCGACCGGCAGCAGATACCCACTATGATCGTTCAGCCTTATGTGGAAAATGCGGTCAAACACGGTATCAGCCCCCTGGAAGGCGTCAAAGGGATCCTGCTGGTCGGGTTTAAAAAGGTCGACAACGGCATTTGCTGCACCATCGAAGACAATGGCCCGGGAATAGACGCATCCGGGTATAACGCGCCCGGGGAGAATGGTCACCAATCCATGGGAAGAAGCATTACAGAAAAAAGGATCCATACTTTTAATGCATTACAAAAAGAAAAGATCCATATCCTGATCACCGACAAACGTTCGTCCGGATATCCTACCTGCGGAACCCTGATACAACTATTCTTTCCTATTTCAAGTACCTGACTATGGCTGCATTACGTGGTTCGTTACTCCTGACGTTCATACTCACCGGCCTCAGCTGCTGCTGCCAGGAACTCTCCTACCGGCAATTCACTGTAAAGGATGGGCTGCCGGGTTCCATCGTCTATCATAGCCTGCAGGACAGGAACGGGTTTATCTGGTTCGCCACGAACCAGGGCGTAAGCCGGTTTGACGGCAGGACATTCAGGAACTTCACCAAAGAGGATGGGCTGCCCGACAATGACATTGTGAAGCTGTACCTCGACAGGCACAATAACGTCTGGTTCATTTCGGTGATGGGAACGCCGTCTGTCTTCTACAATAATTCCATCATCAGATTTGACAGCCTCCTGGGCGTCAGAACTGTCTGCGAGGACGCGCTGACAGATTCCCTCGTAATGGTAAAGGTCGACTGGAAAGCCCGCCTATGCGGGTATTACCAGTCTGCCAACAAGCCCGGCAAATGGAGCTTCACTCATCATACGCGTCCGACACCTGATGGCCGTGGCTTGCCTTGCCTGCGGGCATCCGCCAAGGATATGGATGTCTTTTTTACAATTGTAAACAACTCGATCGAGACGGTGACACTAAAGAACAGGGAGGGTGAAGCACATTACAGCTTTACGTCTGAAATTCTCCATACATGGCTCCCTTACTGCTGGCAGCAATACGCCAGTATTTCAAGCGATGCGAAGGGGGTATTCTTTATAACCCGGGATTCACTTTATCATGCGGACATGCGAGATATCCGCCCGGTGCTGCTGTTGAAGGACCTGGGGTTGGAGCAATCCAAAAAGGACGATCTCAACCGGCTGTTCAGTGAAAATGACTCGACCCTGTGGATCTGCAGCCGGAGCCAGGGGTTACAATGCATCAAGTATTCCTCCGGCCGGAGAATGGTTGTCCTCAACTATTTCCGCCAAAGCTTCTGCACCTCTATCATGAAGGACAGGGAAGGCGGCTATTGGATCACCACTCATAGCGATGGGGTTTATTATTTACCCAATCTTTCTTTTCATCCAGTGTCCGGGCCTCCCGATCTGGCTATTAAAAGCGTCAGGTGCATCCATGCCCTGGACGGGCAGCGGATAGCGGCGGGCTTTTCCAACGGCAATATCATGATCATTGACAATGCGCGGCTCAACGCGAGCGTGCTGGCTCCATGGGCTGTCCTGAATAAGAACAATCGTATCCTGGATATTGGTTCTTTCGGCACCCATGGCATGGTGGCAGCCACGGATGTAGGACTGTACCGGATCGGGCCCGGAGGAAACAGTAAGGCCTTACTTCAGCGGGCGGCCATCAAAGCATTATATACGTCGTCCGACAGTATTATCACGCTTGCCACCGCCACCGGGATAATTGTACTGAAAACAACCGGACGGTGGACAGGCTCGATAAAGGGAATTCGCGCCACCTGCATCACAGGATGGAATGAGCACTACTATTATTGGGGCAGCCTGCAGGGCTTGTATCTCACTACCGGAGACTCCACCACCAACCTGGGTGAAAATAACCTTTCGCTCGCCGGTGTGATCAATCACATCGATATAGCCCCCGACTCTTCCCTCTGGGTCTCCACCGATCAGGGTGTGGTAATCCTGAAAAACGGCAAGACCTTGCAGCTCACCCGGGAACAAGGTCTTCCCAGCAACCTTTGCAAGCACATTTCTTTCAACGACAGCACCTGCTGGGTTTCCACAGACAAAGGTATCTGCAGGATCAATTACCATTGGGATCACGGGCGGCTGACGCGTACACTGTCGAACATCACTGAAGAGGATGGCCTTACTGCCAGTGACGTGAACCAGACCGTTGTCGCGGGCCAATATATCTGGGCAGCTACTGCAAGAGGCATTTCATTCTTTTCAAAGGATTATGTCAGTCATTCCGTCTGGCGCCCCCTGATCAATATTACCCGCATCGTAGCAGGTGACTCGGCATTGGACCTAAAAGACACCCTATCGCTGGGGCCGCAAAAAACGAGGCTGCTGATCGAGCTGTCCGGCATTTCCTTTCGCAGCGGGAAGGAAATATCCTATGAATACCGCCTGAAGGGCCCGGACAGCAACTGGAATCACATCACCAATAACAGCATTGAATTTCCCGGCCTGCCATTCGGAAATTATGCGCTGGAAGTAAGGGCCATCGACAGATGGGGAAAAAGAAGCGAACGTTCCAGGACGATATTCATTATGCATCCGCCTCCCTTCTGGCTGACCACCTGGTTCATTTTATCTTCCTATCTGCTCATGGCATTGGCAGCAGGCGCCGGCGTCTATATTTTCCATCGCCACAGGCGCCAGAAGAGAGAAAAGGACGATCAGCTGAATAAGAGAATGCAGGACCTTGAGGTGATGGCGCTGCGGGCGCAGATGAACCCGCATTTCATCTTCAACTGCCTGGCATCCATTCAATATCACATCATGACCGCGGACGTAAAGAACGCCAGCGCCTACCTGCATAAGTTTTCTACCCTGATCAGGCAAACCCTCCAGAACAGCACGGCTACCATGATCCTGCTACGCGATGAGATCAAACTATTGCAGCTGTACCTTGATCTGGAAAAATTGCGCCTGGGAGACAGGATGGAATACCGCATCGAGCTTTCCCCGAAACTAGACCCCAGCCAGCAGCTGATGCCCCCTATGATCATTCAGCCTTATGTGGAAAATGCGATCAAGCACGGCATCAGCCCCCTGAAAGACGTCAAAGGGATCCTTCTTGTCGGGTTTACAAGGGTCGGTAACGCCATTTGCTGCACCATCGAAGACAATGGTCCCGGAATGGACGCATCCAGGCAAAACGAGCCCGCCAACGACGGCCATCAATCCATGGGGAAAAGTATTACGGAGAGAAGAATCCATGCCTTAAATGCATTGCAAAAAGAAAAGATTCATATCTTAATAACCGACAAACGTTCGTCCGGGTCAGCCACCACCGGCACCCTGGTACAAATATTCTTTCCTATTTAACTGACTGACCATGTCCATCAATACCGTTATCATCGAAGATGAAGAGAAATCTGCTCATGTGCTGCAGCAGCTCATTAAAGAATATGCCGCGGAGTGTAATATATGCGGCACGGCAGGCCATGTGAGCAATGCTGTCCGGCTGATAGAAGACGTTCGGCCCCAGGTCGTTTTTATCGACATCCGTATTGCCGACGGTACGGGTTTCGATGTTTTGCATAAGCTATCTTCCCATCAATTCGAGCTGGTATTCGTCACGGCCTATGACAGCTATGCCCTCGAGGCCATCAAGCACTCAGCCATCGACTATCTCCTGAAACCCATCGGCGTCGTCGAATTCGAAACGACTGTGGAAAGGCTGCGAAAAAGGCTGGCTGAAAAGGTGCAATACAATACGGTGGAAACCCTGCTAAAAAAACTGGTTCAACAGGGGGGACAGGAAAAAATAGCCATCCCCATGGCTTCCGGCTTTGATTTCATCCATCTGGAAGACATCCTCTGGTGCAAGTCGGACGGCATGTACACGACGTTTTATCTCTCCAATAAGTCAAAAGTGATATCCTCCCGCAACCTCGGCACGTTTGAACACCAGTTGGCTCAAAACAACTTTTTTCGTATTCATCACAGCATTATGATCAATATGCGCTGGGTAACACAATACGTAAAGGGGAAAGGGGGTTCCGTTGTCCTGGCGGATGGCATGAAGCTACAGGTGTCCCAGCGGAGGAAGGCGGAATTCATGGACAGGTTCCTGCCCAACGCCGGATAAGTTGCAGTTATCAGGCAATAGGCTCACTTAGCCGGGCAACAGCGGCGATTGTCAAACGGACTCCATAGAAGTTCCTGATTAGCATAAATTACATGGCATAAAACCTGCCATGAAAAAATCATTACACCTCCTCTTATTTTTACTGCCATTGTCCTGCCTTTCGCAAGCTCCTGGCAGTCAGTATGCCCGCACGATGACAAATGTGTATGGGTCGGGAACGACGGACTTCCTGCTTTTCAAGCCGGCGGATTCCGCCAGTTCCACCAAACATCCGTTGATCATTTTTTTACATGGCGCCGGAGAAGTGGCGGGCACTGATCCTTCCGTCATTGCCTCCGTCAGCGGGACCATCCCCTATTACTGCGCCCACGGCGCTTCCATGCGGTTTACCGCAGGAAGCGTTACTTCCACCTTTTATGTACTGTCCCCAAAGAAATACGCCGGCGGCAATGGCTCCTGGGATCTCGCACCGGTGAAAAACATGATCGCCTATGCGAAGGCCAACCTGAATGTGGATACCAACCGCATCTACCTCACAGGATTGAGCCTCGGTGGCGGAGGCACGTGGAATTTTATCACCGACAGCCTGTCCTGGGATCAGCAGATCGCAGCGGCGGCACCCGTAGCCGGCCTCCAGGAAATGAACGACGCTAAATATTGTTCTACCATCGGGACATCCCACTTGCCCGTATGGGCTTTTCATTGCAAGGATGACGCCACCGTATCTGTAGGCGCTACTCAGCATGGGATGTTGGTGGAAGCGTATAACTGTCCTTCGGACAGTCCCCGGCTGAGGACAACCTACTACACTTCAGGCGGACATGCCGGCGCCTGGATCAATGCTTACGATACAGGGCATATCACCCGGAGCGTTGACAGCTCCAGCTCCTTTTCCGGGGGAGGACCTGCTGTAGCTTATTTCACTGCAGCCCCTAACCTGTACGAGTGGTTCCTCAGCAAGAACAGGGGGACCACGTCCCCTCCGCCTGCCACACACGCTTCTTATAACTGGCCCGGATGCGGCACCAGCCTGACGATCAACCCCGGTAGTTTGTCGGCAGCCGGCATCAGTCTCCAGGCCGGCGACACCCTGGTCTTCTCCGGCAGCTGTACCTGGGACCACCTGAGCGTCGATCATATCAATGGGACATCCGCCGACACTATCGTATTCAAATTTTTGCCGGGCAGCGTATTCACCACCACCTGGGGTTTCGTTTCAGGCACCTGGGACAGCGTGTCTTTCGTAAAGGTGCTGGGGGTCAACGTGAATAATTATGCCGGTATTTTTGCGCAAATAGACAACTATTGCCATGACATCTCCTTCTGGAACGGGACGTTCCGGAACCTTAACAATAACTATATGTTCGCCCTGGGAGATAAATGGGCCAGGCTCTATTTCGACGGCACAAAAAAGACCACCATTTATGGCATCGGCTGGTATAACAATATCTTCGATGGCGCCACCAACGCGACTTTTATCCAGAACAATGCCGACAGCACCTGGAACCTGCTGCTCGATATCAGCATTGTCGGCAATACATTTAAAAATATGACCAATACGGGCAATATAGCCCCTGCGGCCGTGGTAATGAAGGCCTTCAATGTCAGGTTCATCAACAATAAATGCGATAATATCCTCGCCGACAACGGGTCATTTAAAGGCACGCATACGGGCTTTGTCGTTCTACATGGCTGGGGAGATCTCAGCAACAACGTATTTTCCAACAGTTATGCCAACGATCTCAGGCTGGTGCCCCTCCAATTCAACGGGCTGCCGGGATATAGTGGTACCAGCGCCAGGTACAGGATCTATAATAATATCTCGCACCATAAGCTGTCCTATAGCATGGTGGAGATGTCGCCCAATAATGGCGTAGGCGACATAGATCATGGAATGGGATATATCTCACCCTGTAAGAGCGAGATCTATCATAACACCGTTTACAGCACACACCGGTCGTCCTACAACGGTGACTATTACGGAATGGTGGTAGACCTCTACTCAGACAGTTCAACCGTCCGGCATAATGTCATCGTAGCGCCGGAGATCGACCGGTCCTATGATCCGGCAGGCAGAGGCCGCTATGTCATCTCCTTCCCTGCGGGTCCAAAGGTTTGCGACACGAGTAACAACCGGGTGTATCAGACAGCGGCTGCGGCAGGTTTGGATACGGCCAACTGGCAACTGCTGTCCGGCAGCCCCCTGATCGATGCATCGGATGGCGCCAGTCCCACTGTGTCCTATGACTATTACTATGTCACCCGCCCGCAGGGGCCCGCCAGTGACATCGGTGCATTGGAATATGTGTCCGGCGGATCTTCTGCAGCCCATGTCCTTCTTTATAATAACTCCATCGGGCTGCCAGATGTGCAGCCAGCCTTAACCGTAACACCGAATCCCGTGACCGACATGGTGCAGATCACTGGCGGCAAATATATCCGGTCGGTGACGCTGTACAGCACCGCAGGACAAAAGCTGCGTGTCCTGGCGCCGGCGGGCGATGGAAGCATACTATTCAATATGGGCTCCCTGCCGAAAGGTATTTACCTGCTGCAGATCATGGACGTGAAAGGGAATGTGCGGACGGTGAAGTTGGTGAAGCATTAGGACGGACCAGCATCTCCACCATGTTCATCACCAGGTTGGCGGAATTGCGCGCCGCGATGTGATAAAAGGATTCCATGTCGACATGGGCATTGTTACCCGCCTTGTCGCTCATGCTGCGGATGATGACGAATGGCACCTGCTGCTGCCGGCAGGCCTGGGCCACCGCGGCCCCTTCCATCTCCGTGGCCGAAGCCTGCAGCTGTCTGTATAACGCCGCCGTGGCTGTCTCCGAAGAGATGAACTGGTCGCCGGTGACAATACGTCCTTTGATGATCCTGGGCATGACGCTGTCCTTTTCACCGCCCGTCTTTTCCAGCTTCGTCGTCTTTGCGGCGATGAGGGCCAACTGTACCAATCGCGTATCGCAGGGGAAATACAAGGGGTTTTGCTCATTCGTCACCGGGTTGCGCGTGCGCCAATGTTCCAGGCTATCCGGCCGTAAGGCGCCATAATCATGATAGCCGACCTCCGTCCCGATGACCAGGTCGCCGGGCGATAAGGCCGGGTCTACCGCCCCCGCTATGCCCGTGAAAATAATTTCCGAGGGGTGAAAATGTTCCAGCATCAGCGTGGTGGTGATGGCGGCGTTCACTTTGCCCACGCCGGAAAGGGCTACGACCACCGGGCGTCCTCTCAGCATTCCCTGTGTAAAATGGATCTGTTGAATGACAACATCTTTCTTTTGCCGTACCTGGGTCAGCAATAAGGTGGTCTCGTCGCCAAACGCGCCCAGGATGCCCGTGACCTGCGCGCCTGCGCCGGTGAAGATGATGCATGTCAGCGTGAGTAAAAGAAAAAACTTAGGTCTCATGTTATGCGAGTATTAATGCTGCGATGGCAAAAAGGTCTATTGTCCACAATGCGGGGCTGATGGTGCGTCCCTTTCCGGCCAGCACCTGCATGACTGTCCAGCTAAGGAAGCCCCAGGTGATCCCCTGGGTAATAGAATAAGTAAACGGTATCAGCACCATGGCCAGAAAAGCGGGGATGGCTTCCTCCAGCTGCAGCCAGTGGATCTTTATCACGGGGCGGATCATGAACACTCCCACCAGCACCAGGGCCGGCGCCGTTGCGATGGCAGGCACTGCGGACAGCAGCGGCGCTAAAAATAAAAAAGGCAGGAACAACAGTCCGGCCGTCACTGCCGTCAGTCCACGCCGTCCTCCCGACTCGATGCCTACGGCCGACTCGATATAGGCGGTGCCCGGGCTGGAGCCCACGAGTCCCGCCAGCGTAGTGGCCACTGCGTCGGTGATCAGGGAGCGCTGGATATGGCGTGGTTCCCCATTGTCATCCAGCAGGTCGGCGGCTTCCGCCAATCCTACAAAAGTGGAGAGGCTGTCGAACATGTCCGTGAACACAAAGGCGAAGATCACGGGCGCTACGGACCATTTTAGAGAATGCACCAGGTCCAGCCTGAACAAGAGGCTAAAATCCGGCGCTGCCACGACGCCCTGTCCATTGACCAGCGTCTCCGTCCCCCACCAGCGCCCCAGGGGCCAGGCCAGGAAGGTCGTGATGAGAATGCCCAGCAAAAGGCCTCCTTTCACTTTCTTCAGGAGCAGGCCGGCCGTGATCAGCAGTCCCGCCAGGAAAGTCAGCAATGCCGGCGTCAGCCGTCCTATCCCTACGATGGTGGCGGGATTGGCGACAATGAAATGCGCATTCACCAGCCCTATCAGGGTGATAAAAAGGCCGATCCCGGCGGCAATGGCATAACGCAAGGGCCGGGGAATGGCACGCACGATGTAGGTACGTATATTGAAGACCGATAAGAGCAGGAAAATAATGCCGGACCAGAAGACGGCGCCCAATGCAACGGGCCAGGGAACTTTCATTCCGATGACGGCCGAGAAAGTAAAGAAGGCGTTCAGTCCCATACCTGGCGCCACCAGGATAGGGTTGCGTGCGTACAGCCCCATCATCAGGCTGCTGAAGCAGGACACCAGCACCGTGGCGGTGAGCACGGCTGAAAAGGGCATCCCTGTCTGACTGAGGATCGATGGGTTGACGACGATGATGTAGCTGGCAGCCAGGAAGGTGGATATCCCCGCTAATATTTCGGTCGAAGCTTTGGTGGGTGGTGTAGTACCTGTCATGCGGATGCTTGCCGCTAAAGATACAAAGTAATATCTTTACGGTCGAACCCTCATCCCAAACCCCTGCTATGTTTAGACGCTGGACCCTATTTACGGCTGTGAGCCTGCTATATCTCACTGTACAAGCCCAGGATGACGACGTCACACCGGAAAAGCCGGACACGGTGCGCTTCGCCCTCTCCACCCCCGCCATGAAAGTATCCCATAGCCTGTACCGGCGTATGCAATTCATCGACAGCAGGGTGGATACATCCAACCTGGGCATTATTGCCGCGAATGCGGCTTTTGACAAGGTCGTCATGCCGGCGCGGCCTTTGGGCGAGCAATTCAGCCAGCTGCTGCACGACATGACAGATTCAACGGCCCGTGATGTGGAGCTCCTGCTGCAGCTGAAGCGGTTCAGCTTTTTCGACCTTCCTACCCGATTCTCCCATAAAGGCTGCTCGTTCATCAGGGCATTCCTGTACGTGCGCAGCGAGAATAGCTATCAGAAGCTGGCCGTTCTGGATACCTTACTGGAGATCAACTATGGCACCATCTTCAAAAGCAGCCTGCGGAAACGTCTCTTTGCCGCCAGTGACAGCATCTTCTGTCGTTTCATATATAATAGCCTCCGCCTGGAGACAGGCAATACAGACTATCTTGGCATGGACGATATCAGGGATATTGACGAAATAGAGAAAAAAAGCATTCCTCTATACAAGCTGGACAGCCTTCCGGACGGCATTTATAAAGATTTCGCCGCTTTTTCCTCCGCCCGGCCCAGCTATCCCGAATTCATCGCGCCGATGGACGGTGAGAATGTCCTCGAGGTCCTTGCCAATACCCCTGCAGAGCGAAACAAAAATCTGGAACATGATGACTTATATGCGTTTGTCCGCCATGGAAAGATCTATCTATCGACCTCCTATGGCTATTACCCGCTGGTGAAGAAAGGCACTGACTTCTTTTACATCGGCAAGATAAAAGTTTCAGGAACGAATTTTGCCAGCGCAGGTTTGTTTATGATATGGACCATCAGCCAGTTGGCTGTGGGCATGCCCATTGCGGTGGCTTTCTGGAATACTTCCGTGAAAAAGACCTTTTTGATGAAGCTGGACTACCTGGACGGCGCGTTCATACCGGTGGCCCAAAAGAAAAAGGGGGATACTACGATCCCCTGACGGGTACGCGCATAGAATGATCCCCGCCGGCTCATCCAACAGAGAATCACTCCGCCCGTAGCTTCTTCACCGGGTTCTCCGTAGCAGCCCTGATGGCCTGAAAACTAATAGTAAGGATGGTCAGCACCACTGCCATGAGGCCTGCCAGGATAAAGACGCCTGCTCCGATGCTGATGCGATAATCATATTTCGCCAGCCAGCCGTGCAGAAAATAGAATGCAAGCGGCGATGCGATGACGCAGCTGACGACCACCAGCAGGAGAAAATCTTTGGTAAGCAACAGCCATACCTGGGAGACGGAAGCGCCCAGCACTTTCCGGATACCGATCTCTTTTGTCCGCCTTTCCGCGACATAGGCGGCGAGACCGAGCAGCCCCAGGCAGGAGATGAAGATGGCCAGGCCTGCGAAGAGACCGGCCAGTTTTCCGATGAGCACTTCCAGCTTAAATTTTGCGGCATAGCGCTCGTCCGCGAAAGTATATGAGTAAGGGAAAGCGGGATTATATTTATTAAAGATGGCCGCCGATCGGGATACGGCCTCCTGCGTTCCCATGCGAGCGGACAATCGGTACAATATATTGCCCTGTTCCTCCGGGCTAAAAGCGAACATGGTCGGGTCAGCCCCCGCAAAAGGAGATAGCATCAGCGCATCTTTCACCACCCCGATGATCCTGAATGGCCTGTCGTCCAAAGTCATCACCTGGCCTACCGGGTCCTTAAGCCGAAGCCGGCGGACGGCCATCTCATTGAGTATGATTTTGGATGTATCATTCACTTCAAAATCCCGGCCTTCCTTCATCACCATGCCCATTGTCTTAAAATAATCTCCGCAGACCTGGATCGCTCCCATTTCCACGGTCTCACCCGGATGTTTTCCCGGCCAGTTATCGATGTCCATATGCCAATGGATATCCGTGGCAGGGCTGGTGGCCGAAGTGACGCTCTCTGCTACGCCTGTTTGCAGCAATTCATTTTTAAGCGCTGTGAAATTTTTATGAAGGTCCGGACTTGCCTCCGTCTGCACCAGCCTGTTCAGTTCATAGCCGCTGGGCCTGTTCTTCGCATATTGGATCTGCCTGTAAACGATGATCGTACTGATGATGAAAGCGACGGAGCAGGTGAATTGCAGCACGACCATGATCCGTCTCGGCCATGAGGCCGCCTTACCGATCTGTAAGGCGCCCTTTAACACTTTTACGGGCTGGAAAGAGGACAGATAAAAGGCGGGCCTGCTGCCGGCGATCAAAGCCGTAATGACTACGAAAACCAATGCCGCTATCCAGAAAACGATGCTGCCATAGGGCATGGTGATCTTGCTTCCCGTCAACGTATTGAACGGTGGCAATGCCAGCTGTACCAGGATCATCGAGAAGGCAAAGGATATCAGCGTCAGGAAAAAGGATTCCGTGAGGAATTGGATGATGAGGTCTATCCGTCGGGAGCCGATGGCTTTCCGCACCCCCACTTCCCTTGCTCTCCTTTCACTCCGGGCGGTGGTCAGGTTGATAAAATTGATGCAGGCGATCAGCAGCACCAATATCCCGATGATGCTGAACATGCGTACGTATTCCAGGAAGCCGGCCTGGTCCTCGCCGTTCTTATAGTTGGAATACAGATGCCACCGGAGCAGGGGCTGCAGCGTGACGTAAGAGTTCATCGCGTTCCTGTTGCCCTTCTCCGTATGTTCGATATCGCGTATTTTAGCATAGACCCTTCCGTACTCCGCGCCCCTTTTCAACTTCACAAAGATCTGGTAGCCATTGCCGCCAAAGCTGCCCGTCCTGCGGTTCTTTATGTCGGGCTGCGTCTGATCCAGGTAGCTGAATGGTACGAGGAAATTGAATGAAAAAGATGAATTGGCGGGTAAGTCCTTCAGGATCCCGGTGACCTTCAGATCGTGGCTATTGTCGAAGCGGACCATTTTGCCCATGGGATCATCCGTACCGAAAAGCGCCGTTGCCGTGGATTGGGTGAGCACGATGGAATAGGGATCATTCAGGATGACGCCGGCATTGCCCTGTACCAGGGGAAATTGAAACATTTTCAGGAAGTCACTGCCGACCGTACCGCCGGCCTGGTAAATTTTCCTGTCTCCTGCCATGAGCCCATGCGAACCCATCCAATCGCTCTCGGCCACATATTCGATCTCCGGGATCTGTGTCCGAAGCACTTCCGCCAGCTTCAGGGAAGTAGTCAGGAAGGTCAGCGTATCGCCGTTGCTGTCGAAGTTGCGCTGGACACGGTACAATCGTTCATTGTCCGGGAGGGACCTGTCATAGGAATACTGATCGTATACCCACAGGCCGATGAGCAGCGCCACGCCCATGCCAATGGCCAGGCCGAGAATATTCAGACTGCTGTAACCGGGTGTGCGCCGGATATTCCGCCACGCCGTCTTCACATATGCTTTAAACATGAGATCATTGCGGCCAATAAAATGCCGGATTTATAACCTACTGTACCACAAAGCGCTATCTCGACAATAACAGGGCCGGCTGTCCGGATACGATACAACGGGTGTTCCACATTGATCAATAATCTCTATATTTATTACGCTTCCTTTATCATTCTAAAACCCCCTTTATGTCCATTAAAGTCGTAATGAGATCGTTCGTATTCCTTGCATCCCTGGCTGTCACCATCGGCGTCAGGGCTCAGGGTACAAGGCTGCTGCGCCAACCCAGCCTGGGCGTTGCACAGCTTGCGTTTGTATATGGCGGTGATATCTGGGTCGTGGACAAGAATGGCGGTGAAGCAAGACGCATAACCAGTACGGGTGCCGTGGAAAGCGATCCCCATTTCTCTCCTGACAACAAATGGATCGCCTTTACCTCCAATCGCTGTGGCGTTGCAGAAGTGTATGTCGTGCCCACGGAAGGAGGGATACCTACCCGGCTGACCTGGTACCCGGCGGGATCCAGTGTTCGCGGATGGACGCCGGATGGCAAGCATATCATATATACCTCCACGCGCGAAACGGCGCCGGTGGGCTATGCCCGGCTCTGGTCCGTGCCGGTGACCGGCGGACCGTCCACCTTATTGCCCGCCCCCTGGGGCTTCGACGCATCTCTCTCACCCGACGGAAAAAAAATCGTGTTGGATCGTGTGGGCCGGTGGGACAGCGAATGGAGGCATTACCGCGGGGGGCAGAATACGCCGCTGCAGATCATGGACCTGGGTTCCCTGGCGGAACAGGCCCTGCCAAATGAACGAAGCATGGACCTGCACCCGGTGTGGATGAACGACAACATTTATTTTCTTTCCGACAGGGATTTTATCATGAATGTCTGGGCCTATAGCACTGGCAACGCGGCCCTGAAGCAGGTGACCCAATTTACAAAGGGAGATGTCAAATGGCTTACAGGCAATGGCAAGGAGCTGGCGTTTGAGCAAGGAGGTTATATCTTTCTGCTGGACCCCGCCACAGGCAAAAGCAAACAGATCGAGATCACGGTGCATGGGGACTTTCCCTGGGCGGAATCGCATTGGGAAAATGTCACCACCCGTATCAGCAACGCCTCGCTCTCCCCCACCGGCAAAAGGATCGTGCTGGAGGCCCGGGGCGAGATCTTTACGGTACCGGTGGAGAACGGCACACCCCGCAACCTTACTCATAGCTCCGATGTAGCTGACCGGCAACCTTTATGGTCACCCGATGGACGGCAGATAGCCTGGTTCTCCGACAAAGACGGGACCTATGCATTATATCTAACAGACCAGGAAGGGAAAGAGGCTCCCCGCAGGATCTCCATTGGCGAGTCGAAGATGGCCTGGGAGCCTGTCTGGTCGCCGGATGGAAAATACATTGCTTTTGTCGACAACGCGGTGAGGATAAGGATCGTGGAGCTGGCCGGCGGCAAGGTCAGCACGGCTGACGCGGGCGGCAGCAACATCGAAAGAGGGAATATGAACATCAGCTGGTCGCCCGACTCCAAATGGCTTGTCTATTCCAAAACGGCGCCCAATAATTTCCGGCGGATCACCGTCTGGTCGCTGGCAACGGGAAAAGCCACCGCACTCAGCGATCCCATGGCGGATGCGATATCGCCCGCATGGGATAGGGGCGGACGACACCTGTATTTCCTGGCGAGCACGGATCTTGCATTGGGGTCCGGGTGGGCCAATACCAGCGCCATACAGGCGAAACCCACCTTTGGCGCCTATGTCGCGGTGCTGCGTGCAAAAGACCCTGCGCCTTTCCCGCTGAAAAGCGATGAGGAGCCTGACACCACGAAAAAGACCGATGTCAAAAAAGATTCCGCCACTGCCAAAAAGAAGGATTCGACCGATGCGAAGAACGTCGTCATAGACTTCGAGCACCTCGATCGCAGGATAGTGGCGCTGCCCATTCCCGTAGAGGAATATGACCGGATGATCAGCGGGCCGAAAGGTTCCGTATTCATCGGGGCGGGCCAGACCCTCAGCAAGTTCACCATGGAAAGCAAGAAGCTGGACGAATTTGCAAAAGGCGTCTCTGCAGCCGCCGTGTCCGCCAACGGGGAAAAAATATTGCTGCGTATGGGAGGAAGCTGGAAGGTGGTCTCCACCGCCAAGCCACCCAGCCCGACGGAGGGTGCTGTAGCTATGAACATACGCATGGAGCTGGACAGGCTGGCGGAATGGAAACAGATCTATACAGAGGGGTGGCGCTACGAGCGGGATTATTTTTATGATCCTTCGCACCATGGCAGGGACTGGCAGGAAGTGTGGGATTATTATGCGCCGCAAATACCGTTTATACGCCACCGGAGCGACCTTAGCTATCTGCTCGATCAGCTGGGAGGCGAGCTGTCCGTGGGTCATAGCTTCGTCTTCGGCGGCGATTATCCTGCGCTGGATACTTCACGCGTAGGCGTGCTGGGCGCCGACCTTGTACAAAATCAAGGCAGGTGGCAGATCAGGAGGATCTATACCACTGAAAGCTGGAACCCAACGCTGGCGGCGCCGCTGGCGCAACCGGACCTGAAAGTCTCGGAAGGAGATTATATACTCTCCATCGACGGGAAGCAGCTGACGGCGGATGAGGATCCCTATGCGCTGCTGGATGGCAAGGCTGGTCAGCAGACAGTCCTGCAGATCAATCACCAGCCTTCGGCTGAGGGAGCCTGGACCATCCGTGTAGAACCGGCCCAGAATGAGAATGCGCTGCGCCAGCGCGCCTGGGTGGAGGACAACAGGAGAAAGGTGGATGAATTATCGCACGGCAGGCTTGGCTACGTATGGGTGCCCAATACGGGCGGCGGCGGCTTCGTCAGCTTCAACCGCTATTTCTTTGCGCAGCAGGATAAGGAAGGGGCCGTCATCGATGAAAGGTTTAATGGCGGCGGATCGTTGGATGACTATATGGTAGACCTGATGATACGGAGGCTGCGAGCGGCCATCACCAATGAAGTGCCGGGTGGAAAGGCCTTTCGGCTGCCCGCCGGCATCCTGGGACCAAAGGTGCTGTTGATCAATGAGCTGGCGGGCTCCGGCGGAGACTTCTTTCCCTGGGCCTTCAGACATCAGCAGGTGGGGCCGCTGATCGGCACCCGCACCTGGGGCGGGCTGGTAAAATCTTCGATCCATTACGCCTTTGTGGATGGCGGGGCGATGACAGCGCCGGACAATGCCGTATTCGATCCTGTACAACATATATGGATAGGCGAAAATGAAGGGATCGCTCCCGACATCGAACAGCGGCTGGATGCAATATCTCTTTCAAAAGGGGTCGATCCCCAGTTGGCAAAGGCCGTGCAGGAATGCCTGCGTTTGCTGGAAAAGGAGCCCACCCCTACTGTGGAACATCCGCCTTATTCGACGCCGGCTAAGAAGAAATAGCCCTGTGCTTGTATGGCATTACGGGGATATTATTTTTTTCCATCTGGATCCTTGCCCAGCCACTGAGGAGCTCGATGGCGGGAACGAGGTCCCTGCCGCTGCCGTCCAGGCTGTACTCCACCTTCGGAGGCACTTCGAGATAAACCTGTCTTTTTATCAGCTGATCGGCTTCCAGCTCGCGTAGGGCCTGGGTCAGCATTTTAGCGGTGATGTCCGGCAGATGCCGCCGCAGCTCCCCGTATCTTTTCGTGCCGTCGTACAGGTGCCAGAGGATGCGGGCCTTGTACTTCCCCCCTATCCGCTGAAAGGCGTAATCGACGCTGCATTGCTCCGGCCGGCCGGGTGCCACCGGCACTTTTTCATTTTTTATTGTATTGGTTTTCAGCATTAGTATCTTTTTGGTGTGTAGATCACTATTTGGTGCATACTTGTTATAAAGATACAAACTAAATAATTTCGAGGTTCTAAAAATGGAATTATGCAAGCAATCGCGTTTAATAAAGTGGGCTCACCGGCAGAAGTGTTGACCCTCATCGAAAAGGAGCAGCCCGTTCCGGCGGAGGGCGAAGTGCTGGTAAAGATGCTGGCAAGCCCGATCCATCCGGCCGATACTTTTTTCATCCAGGGCACCTATCGTTTCCAGCCCGAATTCCCCGATGAGACGGCGGGCTTTGAAGGTGCGGGTATCGTAGAGCGGGTAGGCAAAGGCGTTACGGTCGCTGCCGGGTCGTTGGTGGCTTTTTTTGGCAGGCGAGCCTGGGCGGAATATGTCACGGTACCGGCTGGGGAGCTGGCCGTGCTGCCCGCCGGCTTTCCCGTGGAAAAAGCCGCGCAGTTCAGCCTCAATCCATTTACTGCCTGGGGATTGCTGGAGACGGCCCGTCCCGTTGCCGGGGAATGGATGCTGCTGACAGGCGCCAACTCCTCCGTATCGCAGATCCTCATACAGCTGGCGCATCGAAGCGGCGTGCGGATCATCGCGCTGGTGCGTGACCTCGCGCAGGCGGATGGGTTGCGTGCGTTGGGCGCGGATGAAGTGTTGGATATAGAAGATCAAGGCCTTGGTAAGCGCGTGCAGGAACTGACGGGCGGCAAAGGCTTTAACGTGGCGCTGGATGCTATCGGCGGCGCCATCGGCACGAAGATCTTCGAGCTCATCGCACCATTCGGAAGGTTTGTCCTGTATGGATCGACGAAAAAAGAGCCGGCGCAATACTTCAATGCGCAGATGGTGTACAAGAATCTCCTGGTAAAAGGTTTCGGCGTTCGGGCTTATCTGAATGACCAGACCGCCAGCCAGCGGGCAGCTATGATAAAAGGCCTGGTCGAAGCCCTCGGGGATCCGGCCTTTCAATTGCCCGTAGCGCAATCGTATAGGTTGGATCAATTCAAGGAGGCGATCCGGGAGAATGACCGGAGTGGACGCGGCGGAAAAATTTTACTTAAAATAAATTAAAGCATTCTTTTTATGCAAGCGATCGTATTTGACAAGTCGGCACTGCCAACTGAAGTATTGCAGCTCCGGGAAGTAGAAAGACCGCGACCCGGTCCCGGTGAGGTCCTGGTAAAAATGTTGAGCGCGCCCATCAATCCCGGTGATTTTCTCTTTATCCAAAGTCTCTATCCTGATCCGAAGAAACCGTCCCTGCCCGGGCAGATCGCAGGCAACAGCGGCGCCGGAGTGGTCGTGGAAAAAGGCCCCGGCGCCAGCCTGGCCATAGGAACCCTGGTGGACATTTATTACTACAACACCTGGGCAGCATACGTCGCAGTCCCCGAAGAATGGGCGATCCCGCTGCCCGTGGATTATCCACGGGAGAAGGCTGGTCAGTTGATGACCCTCATCACAGGATGGGACCTCGTGGAAGCATCCGGGGCAAGGCCGGGAGATTGGATGGTGATCACGGCGGGCAACTCCAGCAACGCTGTCATGGCCACGCAGATGGCGGCGCGCAAAGGCATCCGGGTCATCTCTATTGTCCGGAAAATGCCCGCCGGACTTGATTTACGCGCCCTGGGCGCAGCGGCCGTCATCGATCTCTCCGTCACCGGGGAGACCGTAGGTCCCCGCATCCGGGAAATAACAGGGGGTAAAGGCGTGAACGCCATCATCGAAGCGGTGGGCGGCCCCGTCCTGACGGAGCTGGTGCAGAGCGCCGGGTTCGGCGCCAAAGTGATCCTATACGGGGGTCTCAGCGAGCTGCCTTTCCAGCTGCATAATGGTGACATCTACCTGAAGGGTCTTATGATCGAGTCCTATGTCTATCGTTATTTCTTCAGGCCTCCCGCGCCGGAGGAGCGGGAGACGATCCGGCGGATCATCGACCTCAGCAGCGACCCTTCCTTTATCATGCCTGTCAGCGGACGGTATGACCTTGAGGAATATAGTACGGCGGTGCAGAACAGTTTTTATTCCAGTCCGGGCAGCACGGCGGGCAAGACACTTTTCAGCATGGGATAAAATGAGGGCCGGGCCCGGGGTCTTACAGCCGGCGTTCGTCTTCCCGGATAGGCAGATCGTTGATGCTGGCATATCGCCGACGCATCAGCCCATGCTCGTCAAATTCCCAATTCTCATTGCCATAGGCGCGAAACCATTGTCCTTCTTTATTGTGATATTCATATTCGAATCGCACGGCAATGCGATTGTCCATAAAGGCCCATAGCTCTTTTTTGAGCTTGTAGTTCAGTTCGCTCTGCCATTTGCCCGTGAGGAACCGGACCACTTCTTCCCGCCCGTTGATGAATTGGGAGCGGTTGCGCCATTCTGTGTCTATCGTGTAAGCGAGGGATACCCGGTGGGGATCCTGGCTGTTCCAGGCGTCTTCCGCCAGCTGGACTTTTTGTTTGGCTGTTTCCAGTGTGAAAGGTGGTAAAGGATGTTTTTGCTCCATGACTCAAAAGTAACCGGCTTTCACAGCGCGCAATGGTGTAATTCAAGGATTGTGTGGTAAATAATAAAGGGGGAGCATATCCACTCCCCCTTTTCATCTTTCCTCATGTGTACTAAAAATTCCCTTTATCCACATCCCACCAGAGACGAGTGCCTCCATTGTCCGCCGGAACACTCAACAATTGAATGGCCTTTTGTACCTCGGCGTTATTCGTATTGTATTCGTTCTGCGAAAAAGGCAGCCGCCTGATCTGGACGGTCGTGCTGATCGCTCCCCCGCTGTTGTTCTGTACGACGGGGAACAATTTCGGGTAGCCCGTCCGGCGGAACTCGCTCCAGGCTTCCTGGCCTTCGGGGAAATTGGCGATCCATTTTTGCGTGATGATACGCTCCAGCTTTTCTTCGTTGGAGGCCCCATCGTCCCATTTGACGGTGATGGCCGAAGGAGAAGGAGCATTGTTCGCTGCGTTCAGCGGGTCGGTATAAGCATCGGGAACGCTGGCGCCATCCGTGATATAGGTGGATGAGGCAACGCCCCATTGCGCAAAGGAGGTAGTGATCCCCTGCTCATACAGCGCCTGGGGCGTTCCGCCTGCATTGTTCCAGCCTCTCAAGGCGGCCTCGGCCCGCAGGAAATACACTTCCGCAGCCGTCATTAATACGGGAGCGGTGTGCAAATTGTAAGAAGGCGTTGCGCCATCTTTGAAATTGATGGTGGAGTAATTGCCATAATTAAAGAGGCCGACATTGGACCCGATGCGAATGCCTTTGTATTGTCCGGCAGAGGCAGCATCGGTGGACACATCAAAATATTTGCCGATGCGCGGGTCATTGTACCCTGTCATATAACATTGAATGGATGCGCCGATGCAGATATTGGCCCAGTTGATGGTGATGGCTGCCAGCGGGTTGCTGAAGTTGCCGCTGGGGACGGTGACGCGTGGGATCTCCGAATTAGCAGTGATCACGCCTCCGTTGGCAGGGTCCAGCGCTTTTTCTCCCTGCGTCTTTGCGGTGGCGGCATCTACTTTCACCAGGCGCAGGGCCAGCCGCAGCCGGAGCGCGTTGGCGAAATGCAGCCAGTTCTGAAGTTCTGTGCTCTCATCTCCGCCGTAGATGAGGTCCATGGGAGGAAAATCAAACGGTAACGTCTTCACACCTCCCGCGGCAATAAAGGTCTTCAACGCGGCCGTTGCCGCATCCAGGTCACTAAAGAAGCTGGTGTAGATAGCCTGCTGGCTGTCATAAGGCGTGCCGGTGGCGCCATTCGCCAGCGGTCCTGCCTTGCTGTATGGCGTGGGGCCGTATATGTCGGTGAGGCGGCTCATGGCTTCCACCTGTATGATCTGGGCGATGGCCCAGATACCGGGATAGTTTTGGTCCGTGCCCATGCCTTTTATAACGGCTACATACCGCATGATGTCGAGATAGCCTACTTTAAATGGCTCTCCATTCCAGCCCTGCACCAGCGCATAGTTCAGGTTGTTGGTCCCGCTGGCAAAATTTATCTGGCTCATGAAATAGCCGGAATAACAGTCCGCGTTCAGATTTTGCTGCAGCTGGTAAGAATTGGGATCTCCTCCGCCTGAAAAATTATACACCCCCATGGCGATGTGCCTGTAGGCAGCCGCCAGATCTATATTGGCGGAGAGGTTACTGGTATTGTATTCCTGGAATTTCTTGGTACAGCCTGTAGACAGCAGCACAAGCGCTGCAAATACGGGCAACAGGCGGAAAGATATATATCGATTCAGATAAGTTGTCATTGTTGATGATTTTAAATGATGCACCGGTGACGGCTAATTAAAAACCTGCGTTCAAACTAATTCCAAAGCTGCGGGTCGCGGGCGGCATAAAAATGTCCACGCCTGACATTCCATTGCCGGTGGACATGGTGAGCTCAGGATCAAAGGGCGCTTTTTTGCTGAAGTAGAACAGGTTCCTTCCTGTCAGACTGACCCTGAGATTCCTGATGACAGTGCTCTTGAATGGGATATTGTAGCCCAGCGCCGCTTCGCGCAACCGCACCACCGTGGCATCGTACATATATTCTCCCGAAACGCCGTTGCGTCCGCCGATGGTGGTGTACCATGTCTCCGCACCCACCGTATTAACGCCTTTGTTGTTCTGATCGATCCCATTTACCGCAACGCCACCCGCTTTGCGTGCATTGCCCGTAGCCTCGGAGACGCCATAGGAATCCAGCAGCTGCTGCGTCACGGATAATACCTTGCCGCCAAATTTCCCGTCGACCAGGACCGAGAGGACAAAATTGCCATAGGTGAAGCTGTTGCTCCAACCCAGCTGCCACCTGGGGTTGGGGTTGCCCAGGAGCGAAGTATCCGCGGTGGTCGGTTTCGGCGTATGGAACTCCGTGCCGCTGGGCGCCATGGCCGTATTGATCAGCAGCCGTCCTGAAGCGTCCCGCCGCAACACTGTCCCGTAGATGTCCCCGATGGATCCGCCGACCTTTACCTGGGATACATAATTTGCTCCCGAAGCACCGCTGATCACCGATTGCTTGACGCCGGGCGCCAGTTCCAGGACCTTGTTCTTATTGAAGGAATAATTGATACCGGTGTTCCAGCGGAACTTATCGGTCCTTAGCACCTGGTAGTTTACCATCAGCTCGATGCCCTGGTTTTGAATATTGCCGGCCCTTATATAACCATTGTCGTAATAGCTGGCATTCCCCTGCTGGATCAGGATGGTTTGGTTATGCGTATGTGTATTGTAGTAGGTAAGATCCAGGCTCAGCTTGTCTTCTAAGAACCGCCATGCCGTACCTATTTCAAGTGACTTTGTCTTTTCAGGCTCAAGGGCGGAGAAGGGAGACGTATTATTGAACACGGGATTCCCGCCTGCCCCCACGGTGAACAGCGGAGGATTGCTTTGATAGGCCAGCGGCGCGTTGCCCACTTCGGCGTAAGAAGCGCGTACCTTGGCAAAGCTGACCACTTCGGGGAAGCTGATCAGGTTGCTTAAGATAGCATTGGCGCCTACCGACGGATAAAAGAACGAAACGCCTCCTGTGGTGTTGGTAAGCGGCGAAGCCCAGTCATTACGTCCCGTCAGATCAAGATAAAGGGCGTCGTTCCAGGCGAGGCTTACGCTCCCGAACAGCGATTGGAATTGCGTATGGTTATGTGGCATGTCCGAGGACGTCCCGGGATCGGTGATGGTATTTTGCAGGTTAAATATATTGGGAAAGTACAATCCTGTTCCCGGAGGGTTTCCGGAGGAACCGTAATAAAGGCCATCGGTCTTTGTATCCCGGATGCTGGTGCCCACGAGCCCGGAGATCTTCCATTGGCCGATGGCAGGAATATTGACATTCGCTATGACGTCACCATATTTCTGCGTGCTGACACCATTGGAATAATAATAGTTGCCGTTGGCCTTTGAAACATACTGCGAAGTGCTGGCGTACAACTTCTGATCATATATATCATTGATCCTGTCGATGCTGCCCCTGGCCTGGATATTCAGCCATGGCGTAAATTCGTATTTGATGCTGGCATTGAGTAAGATCCTGTTGCGATTGAGCGTATTCAGGTTCCTGTTGATGATCCACCAGGGATTTTGCTGCACGTCATCATTGAATTTGAGCGTACCATCGGCGTTTTCCGTAACGCCGATCCACTGCTGTTGCTGCAATAATGTTTTCGGGTTCAATTTTTCGTACCCTGACTTATACGGGGATATATCTACACCCCTGGGGAACAGGTACAGACCTGTCAGCGGATTGAAATAAAATCCCGCCATGGGGGAATTATCGATTGTTTGCGTGACGTAATTCGTATTTACATCCACTGTCAGCTTGTTGTTCAGGAAATGGCCTATCTCGCGAAAATTAAAATTATTTCTCGTAAGCTTATTACCGGGTTCTATTCCTCTTCCTGTTGTATTGGCATAAGAGAAATAGCTTTGCGCGGCAGCGGAGCCTGCTGACAGGCTGAGGGAATTGCTAAAATTATTTCCCGTTTGAAAGAACTTATCCAGGTTGTCCCCGGCCGCAGGCGTTTCATTCCCCCAGCTTTGCAGGGAAGCAGGGTTTGCGGGCCCGTAGGAATTTTGGAATTTAGTCTTATAGGCTGCATTATCAAATGCGGCGCCGGAGGAGAAGTTGATCTGTGGTTTTCCCGCCTTGCCGCTCCGGGTGGTGATGACGATGACGCCATTAGCGCCCTGGCTACCGTACAGCGCAGCAGCGGATGCACCTTTCAGCACGGATACGTTCTCGATGTCATCCGGGTTCAACGTGGACACCGGGTCGCCCCCATCATACGCCGTGGAGCCCCCATAGACCGTCGTCGGCTGATTGGTGACGGCATTGTTGACGGGCACCCCGTCAATTACATACAACGCCTGGTTATTGCCCAGGAGAGATTTGGAGCCGCGCAGGATCACTTTGGCCGAACCGCCAATGCCCGATCCGTTGGAGGAGATATTCAGACCGGCCACTTTACCGCTGAGCGAATTGACCAGGTTGGTGTTCTTCACCCGGGTGAGCTCGCTGCCATCCACCTGCTGGGTGGAATAGGTGATGGACTGTGAAGACCGCTTGATGCCCAGGGCTGTAACGACCACTGCCTTGATCTCCTTGTCGTCGGGGACAAGGGTGATCCTCAGCTCGGACTGGCCGGTGAATTTTATTTCCTGTGTAACATAGCCGACAAAAGATATGGACAGGACATCACCCGGGGAAGCATCGATCGTGAAATTCCCATTTTCATCGGTGCTCGTTCCTTTGACCAGGTGGCCTTCTTTCTTTATGGCGACGGTGGCCCCGGTGGCCGGGGTATTACTCCCTATGTACACCTTCCCCTGAACAGGCGGAGCGGGCTTTTCAGCGGGCGGCGGTGTTGCCGACCTGGCGGGCGTATCGCGGTCCTTTATCACAATGTTCTTTCCAATGATCTCATAGGTGATCTGCTGGTCCTTCAAACAGGCATTCAACGCCTCGGTGATGGGGACATTCCTTATATCCACGGTGATCGGGGAAACTTTGGATAAAATGCTTTGGTTATAAAAGAATTCATAGCCACTCTGCTTCCTGATCTCTTTGAAGACGGACTGGAGACTTTTGTTCCTCACCGACAAGGTAATGTTCTGGGCATTACCGGCGGCGCTTACATGCAGGCAGGCTACAATAAAAAACGCTGTCAACTTCATAATTAGCAGCACTTTAAGAGGGATAGTTCTTTTTCTACACGGTTGCAAGGGCAAACCTTTGCAATTAGCAATCGAATGCATACATTTGGGTGTTTGGTTTACAATGAAAATTCTAACGCAATTTTTATTTTTATTGGACGACCAACCTATAGCCGGAAGTGTCGTAACCACTTTCGGTTTTTTAATAGCCATCCTTTCGACTATGACAATACGATCAGCCTTTTTCCTTCCAGCCTGAATCGCACTTTACTTGCCTGTAAGATCTTTAATACTTCCATTAAGGTGGAGGAGCGTGAAATGCCCCCATAAAATACATCGGCCGGCTTGCTGCCTTCATAGACCACTTCAATATCATACCATCTTTCCAACTGCCGCATAACGGTGGTGATATCCGCATTGTTAAAGCTGAAAGCGCCGTTCTTCCAGGCCACCACTTCATCCACATCGATGTCTTTGAGGACTTTGATGGCCCCGTCCTTTTCGATCCTTGACTGCTGCCCCGGCGAAAGGTCGACACGATGATTGATCCGCACGGCGCCTTCCAGCAGGGTGGTCCTGACGATCGGCTCGTTGGCATAAGCATTGATATCGAAGCGGGTGCCCAGCACCTGTACGTTCATGTCCCCGGAGGAAATGAAGAATGGCTTTGCCGCATCCCTGGCGACTTCGAAATACGCTTCACCGGAGACTTCCACCCGCCGGTCGCCGCCGGTGAACTGGATGGGAAAACGGAGGACCGACGCCGCATTCAGCCATACTTTGGTCCCGTCGGACAGGGTGACGCTGTATTGCTCTCCCTTTGCCGTACTAAGCGTGTTATAAGCCAGGGATCTGCTTTCGCTGTTGCCCTTATAGGTAAGGACACTGTCCATATTCGATATGTTCACGCCGCTGTCATGTCCTAACAGTCCATTGGAGGCCGGATCCAGCGCGATGGTCTGGCCATTGCTCAGCGTAAGCGTCGCCCGGGTCTTACCGGGAGCGATGTCATGGGGTTGTTGGGGAATGGGTGTCCGAACGATCTCTTTCGCCTGGCGGGTGTTTTTCGTATAATACAGGTACAGGGCCCCCATCAACAGGATCAGCGTCGCGGCAACTGCCCCCGCCCGCAAAAGCCGGATGGTTGCGGGCAGCGGTCCCTTCCGCCGGGCGCCGGTGCGTTCCGGCATGTTGCGGCGGGTATTGATGCTGTCCAGCATCCGCTGCCGGTGCGCCTCTTCCGATCCGGCGATCTCTTCCGGTATCCTGACAGGAAGATCCTGGCCTTCGTTGTACCAGCTGGCATATTCTTTTGCTTCCGCCTCTGTGATCGTCCCGTTCAGCCATTTGGCCTCCAGCTCGCTCAGTCTTTTCTCATCCGGAATGAATGGCATATAACAGCTATTTCATCCTATAGTCGGGCGGATGGGATGAATCCCTGCATTGAAATAAAAAAAAGTTAAAAAAGGTGCGTCAGGAAATTTTTCAGTCCCAGGCGAAGGGCCTTGATGGCACGGGAAAGATGGGATTCCACCGTCTTTTCGGAGATGGAGAGATGGCGGGCGATCTCTTTTTGGGAATAACCTGCTTCCCTGCTGAGCTTATAAACGAGCTGACATTTCCCGGGCAGATGGCTGACAAGGGCGGTAAGCTGATGCCGGAGCTCTTCAAAGCTCAGCTGCTTCTCCGTCGAGGTGTCGCTGTCGATGGTTTGTGAAGCTATCTTATCAGCGTATTCTTTTATACGTTTTTTCTTTAATCTGGCGTCGATGACCTTGTATTTCATTGCCGCAGCCAGGTAGAGGGACAAGCTGCTCCGGAGGGCCAGGGTCTCCCTCCTTTGCCAGAGATCGAGGAAAATGTCCTGTGTCAGCTCCTCGGCCAGCTTCAGGTCATAATTCAGCTTATGTGCGGCGACTGAAAAAAGCCTGTTCCAGTATCGATGGTAGATCTCTGTAAATGCGGCATCGCTGCCCGTCTGCAGCAGGCCTACAAGCCTATCGTCATCAAGATTTTGCATTATTCTTACGCCAGCGCGTGTGACTACCGGATGGTGCGCCGGGGCGTAAAATTAAGCAGATTTATTTAAATACCTTACAGCGGGTTGCCCGTCAATGGGGCGGGTTGCCCATCAATGGAGCGGGTTGCTCGTCAACGGATCGATGATCGTCTTAACTTCCGAGATCGTATTGACGGGAAATTTCCCCAGCCGGGCATGTTCGCGGACCACTTCCTCGCTCTCAGCTATATGGATGCAGTAGATCTTATCCTCGGTGACGTAGGAAGTTATCCAGTGGTAAGGCTTCCCTATTCTTTTGATGGCTTCGATGGAGGCCTGAGAGATCGCTTGTAGTTCTTCCGCCGTAAGATTGCCTGCGCCGGGAAGGATCCTCTCCACAACAAATTTTTTCATACAAATACTTTTAGGTCTACATTGGTTTGATAGATATGGTCTTTGCAAAGTTCGGGGCAACCCTCCGATCCGATGACGGAAGTATTCCCTATTTAAACACAAACGTTCCCTATTTTAGGATCCCCAGGTGCTTAGCCTCCTGGACGGCCTTTAAACGGGAGCTTACATCCAGTTTGAATAGTATAGCCGAAATATGATGATCGACTGTTTTAGCCGAGATAAATAGCCGGGTGGCGATCTCCTTGTTCTGCATACCCTCCTTTAGCAATTGCAGGACCCCCAGCTCTCTTTCCGTCAACAGCGCCGGGTTGGACTGGGTGGTCTTCCTGATACCCCGGGGAATGCTCCTGATACCGGAAGTCCGCATTTCCCGCTTCAATTTTTCATATACCGCGTTCGCGCCCAGCTTCCTGACGGCGGTGAGCGCTTTTCCTTTATCCTCTTCCCCGCCTTCGAACAAGGCCAGCGCCTGTTCATAGGGGCAGCCCATCTGTCCCCATATGCCGACGGCCCTGGCAGCAGCCGCAGGATCCTGGAGCTGATAGCCCTCGAATGGCTCAGGGACCTCCATACACTGCTTTCTCGCCTTCAGGAGCCAGAAAGCAAATTCATTCGTTTCGTACATATTGCCCGATTGGCCGATCATTTCCACGGTGCGGCCGATGGCTTCGTCTTCGATGAAGACCTTGCCGGTGAGCCATTCATATTCGAGGAAAGCTGCCAGCGCAGGGATGATCCTTTGCAGCTCCATGGTATCGAACGCCTTTTCTTTTGCCTCCATCAGCAGGGGTAGCACATTGGCATCGCCGCTTCTCATTTTTATCCTGGCCATGACGGACAAGGCGCCGATCTTGACAATGGAGGTCAGGCTTTCATTCTTCAGCAGATTGCCGGCGATGCGGGACGCTTCCTGCCAATGACCTGTTTCCAGGAGCATCCTGGCTTTGGTGGCCAGCATGTAAGCCATCCATGAGCCCAGGTCCTTTTCCTCACAGTATTGGATACCCGTCTCCAACGCTTCCCCTGCCATTGCATAGTTTTTCAGCACCACGTTCACACTGCCAAGGTTGGTATAGGCCCGGGCAGCATGCTCGTGAAAAGAGTTTCTCAGCGCGATCTCCAGGCTTTGCCGCAGCATGTCGATGCCCTGCTGCCTGGACGACAGCGTCTTCATCTGCATCGTGCCGATGTTGTTCAAAGCGTGGGCCAGGGTTTCCTCATCCCCCAGTTCCTTTGCAATAGCGATCGCCTTTTCACCCCAGGCCATACATTCTTCGGCCTGGTGGGCCATCATTTTCAGCTGGGACAGATTGCTGAACGCCATCGCCTTCACGGTGGAGGAAGGCTGATCCTCCAGCACTTCGATCGCCTGGAAGGCATAGTTTTCCGCCTGTTTCCTGTTGCCGCTGAACCACCAGAGGCGGGACAGGAAGCGCATACAGTTCCCCATTTTTTCAATATCATTCCTTTCCTTCCAGATCCGCAAGGCCTTTCCCTGGTAGACGATGGCTTCCTTTACCCTGCTGGTGAGATAGCATTCGTAGGCATAGGGCTCATAAAATTCCAGCAGCTTGTCCTTATCGCTGCCCTGGTAATACTCAATGGCGGTGTAATATAATTTTGACGCTTCTGTATGTGCGCCCAGGGCGGCGGCCTGTTTGGCCGCCAGCGGTGCATACTGTATTACCACGTCATACTCATTGGCGTTCTTCGCATGATGGATGATCCGCTCCGTCTCATGGTTTTGCTCAAAATTTTCCCGGAAAAGCTCCAGTATCCTTTTATTGAGGTCCACCCGCAACAGCGGTGACAGCGAAACTTCGATGGTCCTTCTATAAAGTTCGTGCTTAAACCTGACCAGGCCGTCCTGCAGGAGCAGTATCCTCGCCTCCAGGCATGGTTCGATGGCAGTGGCATACGCGGGGTCCATCTGCACCAGGTATTTGAGCTCAAGGCCCGTAGGCAGCACCGATAGTACCTGCCACACCTGTTTTGATCTTTCATCCATCCTGTTGTATACGGACAAAATGGAATCTTTTACATTTTCGGGTACGCCCAGACTGTAGCTGGCAAGGATCTCGTTGACATAAAAAGGGTTGCCGCCGGAAATGCTGTATACGTCTTCTCCCTTGTATCCCTTCTCCTCCGCCATTTTTTCCACTGCCTCCCGGGACAGGGGTACCAGCTGCATCCGCGTGAAGGAGTCGGGGGGCAGCTGGCCCAGCACATTTCTCAACTGATTGAAGGAATTAACTTCATCGTCGCGGTAAGTCAGCACGAAAAGACATTGAATGCGGGTGATGCGTCTTGCCAGGAATTTTATAAAATCAAGGGTAGCTTCGTCCGCCCAATGTACATCCTCGAAGACAATGAGGGTCCGCCGTCTTTGGCTCGCCAGTTCATGCAATATCCGGGCAAACAATCCGGCCCTGTCCGCCAGGTTTTCACTGTTGTTGGGGAGATCGCTGCCCATCTGCCAGACAATATCATACAGGGGCGCCAGCGGTCTGGGGGTGAACAGCGCATCGCAGGTCCCCAGGTAGATATTGCACTCATCCTTTTGCTCCTTACAAAATGCCCTTATCAGGGAGGTTTTACCAATGCCCGCCTCTCCGCTGACAAGAATGCAATGCCCCTCGCTCTCAATAGCGTCAAACTTCGACTTTAGCAGGGACAGGAACCCGGCCCGTTCGATCAGTTCCATGATTTCTAATTGTAAAATGAGGTGGAGGTACTGCTAAAATAGGGAAAATACCCCATATCCAAGCGAAAAAATGCCAGTTCCTTTGTCTTCTAATTACCATTTTAATCATCTTTAATCATCGTTAAATCAAGCAATCATGAAGCTTTTATCTGTTGTTGCCGCACTTGCTGCTGTGTCTTTCTGTTCAACTGCCTTATCCGCTCAAACGAAGCACTATTATATAGACGTACACCATCTCGGCGCCGGAAAAGTAACTGCAGCAGCCGTCGCCGACGCCCATGCCAAGGACCTGGCAACCGAAAAAAAGTATGGTGTTCAATTCATTAAGTACTGGGTGGACGAAAGAGAGGGGGATGTCTATTGTCTTTCCTCCGCCGCCGACACCCAGTCCATTCGTAAGACCCATGGTGAAGCCCATGGCCTGCTGCCGGACGACATCTACATGGTGACAGGGGGAAAGGAAGCCGCTATCCAGGAAGGGAAGGATTTCTACCTGGACGTGCATGAGCTGGGAGCAGGAAAGGTTACCGCCCAGGACGTTGCGGGAGCGCACGCCAAGGACCTGGCCGTGCAAGGCAAATATGGGGTAAATTTCATCAATTACTGGGTGGACGAGAAGGACGGTCGCGTAGTCTGTCTCTCCCAGGCGCCCGACTCCAGCGCAGTGATCAACACCCACAAAGAAGCGCACGGGCTGGTGCCTGCGTACATCGAGAAAGTGAAGCAAGGGCAATAGAAGATATTCTCTCATGTGTATGTTGTAATTCAGCCGCGGGTATAGACCTGCGGCTTTTTTTATTACATTTATTCAACAATCAAACTAAATCCTACTGTAATGAAGAATTTCCGGAAGATCCTTTTATTTGTTTTTGCTTTTTGCCTATCCACGGCGTATGCTCAGCACAGTCCCACTGATGGCAGTTTTGGAGAAGGTATCGTTACCATCAATTTATACGCATTTGCCCCGAACGTTCCAGTCCCCGAGGATCCCGCCGCTATTCTGCACACCAACCCATTCAACTATTTCACTTACTATATAAAAGGCAAAAAGATATACAGGAATGACGGATGCGACAGCAGTCTCATCAATGCTTCGTCTGTCAGCAACCTCGCTGACGAAAATGGAGCACCTGTTCAAATGACTATGAAGGTGCAAATGCTGCATCCAAGCTATCTGATCGATTGGACAAATCGAAAAGTATATTTTCAAGGAACGAAAGGTAGTGTCTCCGGAAAAGATCTGGCAAAGGAGACATCAGAACTTTTTTATCGGGCGATGGACAGTAATCGAACCATTATCACGTCTCTTGGAAAGGGCCGCCCTCTTTACATTGCTGGCAGGAAATGTCTTAAGGGAAATGCTACGACAAAGACCGGCGAAGCATTTACTTTTTATTATTCGGCGGATCCGTTGAAAGTACGGTCTCCCCTGAATGGATTTATGCCGGCGAACTTTCCTTACAGTGTAATGAGGCTTGAAAGTGCAACAGATTGGACAAATAATGATGGAACACCTTCTAAAGGGACTGCGGTCCTCCAGATCAAAGAAATAAAGGAATGTCAATTAGCAGACAGTCTCTTTAACGTCCCTGGCGTTACCTTTTCCCAGGGTGGCCGGCTGGCTGCGAGACTGGACTCCCTGTTTGGCGCTTATCCGTCAAAGGGGCCGGGTTTCGTGGTGTCTATCGAGAAAAAAGGAACGGTGATGTACCACAATGCAGTGGGTTGGGCGGATGAAGGCACCCGGTTGGACACATCGAGCAATTTCCGTATGGCCTCTGTTACCAAGCAGTTCACGGCCATGGGTATCTTTCTGCTGGAAAAGGAAGGGCGGCTGGGTTTTGACGACCCGGTCGGACGTTGGTTACCGGAATTGCCGGCCCGGGTTGGACGATCGGTGTTGATCCGGCATCTGCTGACACACAGCTCCGGATTGCCGGACTATGAATGGCTGATCCCCGACACTACTACCCGGCAGGTGTTGGATGCGGACGTATTGAGAATGCTGTCTCTGCACGACTCGACGTATTTCCCGCCCGGGACGAAGTTCCGCTACAGCAATTCAGGGTTTTGCCTGCTGGCGCTGATCATTGAAAGGGTGTCGCATCAAAGCTTCGGCGCTTTCCTCCGGGACAGGATCTTTCAGCCATTGGGGATGGATCATTCCACTGTATATGAGGACGGGCAGCCTATCAGTTTCAGGGCGATGGGGTATGCCAGGGACAGTACGGGCAAGATCATTCCATCCGACCAAAGCATTACCAGTGCGACGAAGGGAGACGGAGGGGTGTACACTTCACTGGCGGACTATTCCAGGTGGATGCGGGCATTACAGCAGGGGCGGCTGGTGCAGCTGCCGGCTGTACTTAAGCGCCTTCGCATGCCCATTGCCGGGATGGCGGACAGCTATTATGCCGGGGGCTGGTTTATGACGGGGCGGTCTCCCCTGATCCTGTTTCATTCGGGCAGCACCTGCGGATTTGCAAATTTTGTGATACAGGTGCCGGGGGATGAATGGAGCATCGTTTATTTTTCCAACCTGGCGGGGAATAGCGGGCCTTTCAGGGATATGGTGCGGATCCTCCGGGAGGAAGGAGGTGTAGATCTGACAGATGCGTTCAGGTTGCGGGAGCTGACGAATTAGTCGCCAGCCATGCAGCCCTACCTGCTTTTCTTCTTTTCCACCAGGGCCGTACCGCATTTAGGACATTTCCCGTCTTTATCGAGGGCCACGCCCGGATGCATAGGACAGGTGTAAGTCCTTGCCACCTCGGCTTTCATCTGTTCTTTCGGGGACAGGTTCATTTTCCTTCCGCACTGGGGGCACTTAGCAGGGTCATGGCTGGTGACGGCCAGGTGAATGGGGCATTGGTAACTCCTGGTTTCGCCTGCCTTCATTTGTTCTTTCGGGGACAGGCTCAGGTCCATTCCACACTTGGGGCATTTACCGGGCTTGTAGCTGACGAAATCGCTGTGCTTAGGACAGGTGTAAAATGTGTGATGCTTCGCGGTGTCTACGCGGCCTGCTTTGGTCTGGGCGATGAGGGCCGGAGAAATGATGAAGGATGCAATGGCCAGGATAAGTAGCTTTTTCATGATTTAATTTTTGATAAAGCTACTCGCCTGCCTGCCGTTGGGGTATGACCCAGGTTAAGGAAGGATATGAGTTTTGTCACCCTGATCGATATTATACGACTGCAGTCTGGGGACGATTTTCCGGCTTGGAACAGAGAAAGGCGCCCGTGAAGGAAAGAATGGTAAACAGCAAATTAAATACGATATGCACCGGATAAGGTATTCTTCCCAAAACACCGCCGCAGGAACAAGGTATATTTGTATAGAAAAAATATAAGGTGCTGAGATATAAGGTAAACATCAGCATGAGGAAGGATGACAAATAAAAGCCCAGCTTGAGGGTCGCCTTAAATTGCAGCAGGATCACCGTCGAAAACTCCAGCCCCAGAATGCCGGGAGCGATTATGGCCTTGTTATAATTCACCAGCAATGGAGATTTAGCGATATCTGCCATAAAATCGGTGTACACCATCGCTTTTGCTGATGCCGCATACACAAACAGTATGCTTAGTGCATAACTTAGAATAGTAATGATCGTATTCCGCTTCATTTGTATTTGATCTTATAGCATAGAACATCATTATCGAACGCAACAAAAAGCCTATCCCCTGATCTCTCCAACAGGGCCGCCCGGCGGCCTTGGAAAAATGGAAGCTGCACACTTCTTTCGTATTGCCCGGTGATAGTAGAGTATACATCTATTACTGTCCCTGGAGGTTCGTTCTTCCCGGGTGAGGAGGCGAAAGAGAGCACGAATAAATGGGCGCTATCGGCTGCCGCAGCAATGTTGATGATCCTGGACTTGCTGGAAATGGTATATCCATGGTTTGCGGGAACGACGTTATTATGAGGCATCGTTTTGTCAATCGTAATTATTTTTGATATCTTATTCCCCGCTTCGTCGTATTGAATGATCTCTGCATTATAATATGGGATGAAGAATTGCTTCTCTGACGACCTGTCTTTGATAAAGAACCCGTCCGCGGAAATGCCGCCGTCAGCGTAATGCGTAAACGTATAAAGCGTGGTGTCGGCACCCCGGCTCTGATCCACTTTCTTAAGACTGGTGAGGCTGGTGGCATCATCTATTGCCCGGATAAAAAAGTCGGCGCTTCTACAACATTTTTCCCCGGCCGCGAAATGGAGATGTTTGAAATAAAGACTGTCCTTCATCGAATCCTTAGGATGGAACAAATAGATCCTGTTCGTATTCGTATTTAAAAAATAAAAAGTGCCCGAAACAGGATCGAAGTCAAATCCGCTGAGTATGCCGGATAAAAAAGAGCGGGTATCAACCAGGGTATCTGTTGTATGATCTCCAAGGTTATATTGGTATAACTTCCTAAGTCCATGCGCATACCCGAATAATAAGCCGCCTTCCGCTCTCATGGCGCTTATTGTTCCCGGAAACCGGATGGTATCTTCCGGGCTGGCATACATCCCGTCGTAGTTCCTGGGAACATTGATCATCAGCTGCTCCGGATCCGACCGGAGGACTGATGCCAGTATGAAGCATAATGCCCCCAACACAATGACAGATGATATTATGACGTTTTTTTTCATAAATTTTAGACTAAAGCTGCAGTCGCAGCCTTAGTCTTTTACGCTTACGAATGTCCCTGCCCGGGATTATGGACATGGGCTTTTAGGTGTAGGAACGGGTCCCAATAAGGTTACCCCATTTACTACTGCGCATACGCTTCCGAAATCATTGCAGCAACGTATAACTGCGCTTTTGTTGGCTTTCACCGTTGCGGCGATGCCAACACCCATGGTCAAGACAAGGAAAAAGAGAAAGAACTTTTTCATAGATGAAGCTTTAATGTGATGAAATATGATTCAATGCAAAACAAAAGTAATGGGCGCCGGCAATCCGGCGACTGCCATCTTCCTAATGGCGGGTCCTTATTTCCTTAAGGTAAATAAACGGGCAAGGCTGGTGTCGGGGTTACCAGGGGGATGAGGATAAAGGCCGGTCTGAACGGGCCGAAAACAAGTGAGCGGCGGTGAGTTCTTACTGGAGATATTTATACAAAAAAGTTAGGCTATATGCTGGCGGGAGTACCAATCCTTTACTTCGGCGACGATCTCATTCAGGCTATGATCATTCAATTCTACTACGTCATTACCGGAGGAGTCCAAAGCAAGATGACCGTCCTTCACTGGTTTTTTGATCCACCTATAATACCCATGGTCATCATTATTATCAAACATCACCAATAGGGCGGGAAAAGCAATGTTCTTATAATCATTACTGAAAGAACCATTTAACTTCCTGGTCTCATTATTATATGGCTTTACTTCTACGCCAAAAAGCCGACCGGTTTGTTTATGGTTTTCACCAATATCAATCAGATAATCAAATAAGGGCAAATTAGGCTCATTAATGATCAGGTCAGATAGACGGGAAAAATAGACGTATCCCAACTTTTCAGCTCGCCATTTACCAAAGTCCTTTTTATTTTCCATCGTCGCTAATTGAAGGTTGATACAAATTTCGTCATTTTCCGGCTATTATCCCAATAGTCTGCGACCTCTTTCCAAAGTAGTTTGACATTCACATTATCAATGGGATATTTAGAAAACCCCTATTCGGAATATTTCGGCTGATAATAGTCGAAAATATGCTTTCACCCCTCTTACCTATCTTGTTGCTCATACCAAGGTCAAATTCGAAATGAAGTACAAAATTAAAATTCATTTCGCATATATTTCCTTGATATATTCCATTGGGGGATCGATTGCCATAAATCCCCTATCGATCAATCCAAATTCAACTTCTTTACCCTCGCCACGATTGCCCCTGCCGTCCTGTCAAAAATCTTCGCCAGCTGGTTAGGCGACTTCCCCTTATTGAACAGCTCCATCAGCCTGCTGTCCTCATCGCTTGACCATGGCGCGTAGGCGCTTTTGTTCCGCTCTTTGGCCGATTGCAGGTCGTATCCCTTTGCAGAAGTCTTCACGGGTTTAATGATCTTCAGGGTCTTGCCACTCTTCTCCACTTCCGGGAAAATATGCTGCGGAACATAGAGCACGCTTTTCGCCCGGGTGATCGCCACATACAAAAGATTGATCTCTTCATATAACCTGGATGTACCGTCGCCCTCATCAGCTGATGAAGCGTCCTGGACTTTTGCCTCCGTAATGAAATCGTCGGCCAGCGTCACTTCGTCATATTCCATTCCCTTACACCGGTGCACCGTCGAAAAGATCATATCCGCCTTGTCCTTCTGGTCATGGTCCAGGTGGCATTCCTTCAATTTTTTTATATAGCCGGGGATCTTTTTGCCATATTCCTTTACGACCTCCACCAACATGCGCAGCTGTGCATCGCCCGTGTGCTCTATGTATTCTTCCAGCTCGTCCATATCCTTCATGGAAGCGATCATTTTGTCCCTCACCCGCTCTTTTTCTCCATTATAAAGGTTCAATACATCATAGATGGATGCCCCCTCATTGGCGTACGTATAATTTTCGATCCGCCCTTCGAAATAAACCGACGCGATCTCCTTTTTCTCGATCAACAGCTCGATGGCTTTCACCAGCAGCCCTGTATTGGTCCTTGCGATCACTGCCCGGGTTTTGATCCGCCCCGGCTTCCCCGACCCCGAGATGGTGAGGGCCGACGGGATCTTCAAATGCCGCTTCCAGCTGATCACACTTCGCGCCAGCTGTGCGACGTCCTGGTCAAACCGGAAGCTGGCGCTGAGATCGAAGGATGGGTAATCCACTTTTTCCAGGGAATTCACGGCATACCGCCATCCATAGATCTGCTGATGGCTATCCCCTACTATCACTTTTGTCGCCCGCTGGCAAAGAAAAATGTCCAGCATGGCCGCCGAGGCGTCCTGTCCCTCGTCAAACAGGATCGTGTCGAAGGGGAGTGCCGGCTTGCTCAGCTGGAACTTCTTCAAGTAAAAGTCGTGGATGATGGGGATCTCTCCCTTATTCATTTTATCAAGGAACAGGCGGGTCTGATGGGATATTTCCTCTTTAAAGCTGATGGCGAATTGCCTGGCGGCGGGGTCTCCGATCACGGCTTCATAGTCCAGCTCCTGGACCCTCGCCTTATCGCTATTGCAGAAATAAGCGACAAAGGCATTGATATGCGTAGCTACAATATAGGCGGTGTGCTTCCCATCGAAATGATCCAGGCCCAGTATCCCGGCGATCTCGGGCGTCTTATAGCTGTCGGCCTTGATCGTATAGTCCGTCCCCTTGACGATGCGGGAAAAGGCCAATGAGTGAGCGGTCTCGATCCGTACATTGGAAACCCCTTTTTCAGCAAATTTCTTTTCCGCCTCCAGCTTTACCGCCCTGTTGAAAGCCAGATATAATATTTTCCCGCCGGGCCGGGCCCTGGCATACTCGATAAGGGTGGTGGTTTTTCCCGAGCCCGCTACTGCATTTATCTTGATATTTCCGGAGCTGTCGACGATATCCTTCTGTTCCCTGGTCAGCATAAAGCACAAATTTTTCTTTTTTTCCCCTGCGAGCATGCAAAAGTAAATAAGCTGCAGGGAACAGCATGTTTAAAAATTGAAGAAAAAAAATTATATTTGATCAACACTGCTTATGAACGCTTCAGACTCTTCCCATCAGTCAGTTGACTTATTGTTGCTGCAACAGATAGCGCAAGGCAGCAAGGAGGCGTTCAATGCATTGTATGCAAAACACTGGGAAAGGGCGTATTCCGATGCTTATAAACGCCTGAAAGAAAATGATCTGGCAAAGGACATCGTACAGGATATCTTCACCCATATCTGGCTTAACAGGACGACCCTCCACATAGAGAATTTTCCCGCCTATTTACATACGGCCATCCGTAACAAGGTCATCAAGTCGGCAGCCCGGCAAAACCTGACCCATCCTTTTTTCGATGCCCTGGAAAGCCTGGCGGAAAAAAAACTGCAGGCCGACGCCGATGTGCTATGGAAGGAATTCTTCCGTTCCTATGAGGCCCTTTTACAATCGCTGCCCACCAAACGCCAGGCGATCTTCCGGCTTCATTTCCATGAGGACCTTCCCACAAAAGACATCGCCGCGAAGCTGGGCCTTTCCAGGAAAACTGTTCAAAACCAGCTGGGTAAGGCGATCGAGAAGCTCAGAGTTTCGTTGTCACATCTGCTCTCTGCAGTATTGGTACTGCTGTCGATGATCATTAAGTAAAATTTTTTTTCACTTCGGGTGGGACATTCTCTCTTTTCCGGGTCATATCTATAACCAAACGCTCAGCAAACCAATGGACAAGCCTTATTTTATTGGATTGTTGCAAAAATACCTTCACGGCACGTCAACAAAAGAGGAAGAGCAATTCATCATCAGCTATTACCACCTGTTCGGGAACGAGCCCGAGGTATTGGAACTATTAAGCCCCGAAAAAAAAGAAGCACTCAAAGAAAGCATGCAGCGCGCTATCTGGGATACTATTTCAAAGGATGAGTTCCAGGCCGGGAAAGTAAGATCCATGGCCAGGCGGCGGGTAATGGTCGCTGCTGCGGCCATACTGCTCGTCGTAACCGTCGGCGGCCTGTTCTTCAAAAGCACTACGCCCGCTGTGAAGAAAGCCGAGCCCGTGGTCAGCACAGCGGTGGTGGAACTGAAAGAAAATCACCTGGTGGCCCTTCCTGACGGCAGCACGGTGGTGCTGAGCTATGGCAGCAAGCTGGATTATCCTTCTTCTTTTGAAGGTTTGGCAAAACGGGAAGTATATCTGACAGGACAGGCTTTTTTTGATATCCGGAAAAACGCGACCAGGTCTTTTATCGTGCACACCGGTAAATTGACGACCACCGTACTGGGCACAGCGTTCAATATAAAGGCCTATCCGGGAGATATGGATATTACGGTCACCGTCAAAAAAGGGGCGGTGCGGGTCAGCGATCAGCATAAGACCCTTGGCATCATCAGGCCGGATCAACAGATCATTTATAATAAGCAAAAATCCAACTCCATACAAAAAGAAGTGGCTGATGACAACTACCTCGATTGGAAACAAAGGGACCTGCTGTTCGACAACCTGACGGTGGAAGAGGCTGCCCGGCTGCTGGAAGAAAGATTCAACGTCAAAATATCCATCAGCAGCCCCTCGATCAGGACCAGGCGCTTTACCACCACTTTCCCCAGGAACGAAACGCTGGAAGAAGCATTGAAAAGTATTTGCGCGTTCAATGAGGCGGTGTTCAATTACGACAAAGAGAGCCGTGCAGTAACGATCAGTGATAGTGATAAATAAATAAACCTACGACCTAGTATACATATGCACAAATAAAAACGCTTTGTCCCGAAGGCACTCGGTCCAAAGCGCATGTTTCAAATTTTACCTCGCTTGGGGCGGGATATTCATTACTTAAAACAACCAAAGCTATGATTTTTTATGAAAATCTAAAAACCAAACACATTTTGCGTATTGGGGCAGGAATAGCAGGGCTGCTGATCACCTCCGTTCAGTTGTTGTTTGCCGGCTCAGTCAAAAGCCAGACCATCGACGAGGTGGAGATCACCATCGAGCTCAGGCACGTATCGCTCGTGCAGGCGTTCTCGAAAATAGAGGCGCAAAGCCCCTTCCATTTCATGTACCGGGACGAGGATATCAGGAATATCCGCAACCTGAACCTGGCGCCCGGCAAGCACACTGTGGCCGAATGTTTAAAGCTATTGCTGGCCAATACTTCCCTGGTATTTCGCCAGGTCGATAACCATATCCTCGTCAAGCGGGAAAGTCAGCGTCCTCCGGCTGCTGCCAGCGCCCTTACTACCGTCGCTGCGACCTACGACAGGGAGATCAGGGGCCAGGTGACGAATGCCCGGGGAGAACCGCTGGGCGGAGTAAGCATCACACTGAAAGGCAGCGCCATCGGAACGGCTACCGACGCCGAAGGAAAGTTCTCGATCAGTGTTCCCGAGAATGGCGTCCTCGTCTTCAGCTTCGTCGGCTTCAGGACGATGGAAGTAGCCGTGAAAGGCAGGAGTGGCTTCAAGGTGCAACTGGAAGATCAAACACAGTCCCTTAACGAAGCCGTCGTAACGGCCCTGGGTATCAGAAAAGAGAAAAAGGCGCTGACCTATGCGGTGACGGAGATCAATGGCAGCGAATTCACCCAGGCGAGGGAAAATAATCTGGGCAATGCTTTGTCGGGGAAGATCGCGGGTGTGAATGCTTCCAGCACGGCCACGGGCCCCGGTGGTTCGAGCCGTGTGATCATCAGGGGCAACGGAAGTCTCAGCGGGGACAACCAGCCTTTATACATCGTCAATGGCGTCCCCATCAACAATGCCGTCCAGGGTACGGCTCCCAGCACCTATGGCGGAATAGACAGAGGGGATGGGCTGGTCAGCATCAACCCGGACGACATCGAAACAATCTCCGTGCTGAAAGGCGGTACCGCGGCAGCGTTGTACGGTTCAAGGGCGGCCAACGGCGTGATCCTGATAACGACCAAATCCGGCAGGGCGCAGAAAGGCGTCGGTGTGGAATACAGCTCCACCTATACGCAGGAAGATCCCCTGGACATTCCAGACTGGCAGTACGAATACGGGTCAGGCAGCAGGGGCGCTAAACCCACCTCGAAGTCCGATGCCATCGCCAATGGCCGGATCTCCTGGGGGGCAAAGCTGGACGGCACGCCGGTGGTCAACCCGGACGGCGTATCCAGGCCCTATAGCGCTCAAAAGCATAATACCCGGAACTTCTATAACAATGGCACCACCTTTTCCAACACACTGGCCATGACCGGAGGAAATGAGAACATCAATTTCCGTTTCTCCGTATCCAATATGGAGAACAAGGGCATCGTCCCGAACTCCTCCCTCAACAGGAAGACATTCAATCTCAGTGTAAGCGCCAATCTCGCCAGGAAACTGATCTTCGAGGGAAGGGCCCAGTACAATATCGAGCAGAACCACAACCGCACCTATATCGCGGATTTTTCAAAGAACCCTAATGCGTCCGTAGGACTGGTGGCCACGAACATCGATGTGCGTACGCTGGCGCCGGGCTATGATGCGCAGGGATATGAGACGCCCTGGAGCGATTATGTTTTTGTGGTCAATCCTTATTTCGCCACGAGTAAAGTAAAGAACCAGGACGAACGCCGCCGGTTTATCGGCTCTTTCAGCGCCCGGTATAACATCACCGATTTTTTGTATGCCCGCGCCCGCGTCGGCATCGACTATTTCAATATCAATGCGTCGGATATAGAGCCCACGGGGCTGCTGTATAATCCCGACGGCAGCATGACCACCAGCCGGAGCACCACCTGGGAGACGAATGCGGAAGCCTTGCTGGGCTTCGACAAAAAGTTCGGCCATTTTACGGTGAACGCCATCGCCGGCGGCAACCAGATGCATAATAAACTAACAGGTATCGACATTTCCAGCGGCCTGTTCAACGTGCCGTTCACTTATTTCGTCACCAATGGAAAGAACCCGGTGTTCACCGAAAGCTACCGGGAGTCGGCCATCAACTCCCTGTTCGCATCTGCCGATGTCGCGTACAACAGCTACCTCTTTCTGAACCTCACGGGCCGCAAGGACTGGTTCTCCACCCTGGCAAAGAGCAGCAATAACCTGTTCTATCCATCGGCCGGGCTCAGCTTTATCTTTTCGGACATCTGGCATTCCAAACCTTCCTGGCTGAACTACGGCAAGGTGCGCGGCTCCTGGGCCCAGGTGGGAGGTGGAGCGCCCGATCCATATGGGCTAAGCCTGGCGTATGTAGCGCCCTCTTCTTCGCATTTAGGGCAGCCCCTGATGAATATCTCCGGCAATACCATTCCTAACAGCGCATTGGAGCCTTACACTTCCACCACCATCGAGCTGGGCGTCGAGCTGCGTGCATTGAATAGCCGTGTCGGGGCCGACATCACCCTGTATGACCGCACGACGACCAATGACATCGTAAGCGCTTCGGTCCCTTTGTCTTCCTCCTACACCAGCGTGTTGTTGAATGTAGGCAAGATGCGCAATAAAGGCATCGAGCTGCTGCTGACCGGGGCCCCTGTAAGATCCCTCACCGGATTCAATTGGGATGTCAGCTTCAACATGGCTTACAATGACAACAAGGTGATCAGGATCGCGGACGGCCTCACCAGCCTTGCCTTGCCGGGAGCCGAGGCCAGGACGGAGAATGGTTTCGTCTACCATTTTGAGAACATGCCTTTTGGGATGATCGCGGGGTATAAGGCCAAGCAGGACCTCAAAGGCAATACGGTCTACAGCAAGGATAACGGCCTGCCTATTCAAAGCGATTTCATGGCATTGGGGCGGGGCGTTCCCCCTTTGACGCTGGGACTGTCGAATACGTTCGCATACCAGCATTTCACACTGGGGTTCTTAGTGGACGCCAAATTCGGGGCGAAGCTGTACACTTCCACCAATGCATACGGGACGTATTACGGACTGGATAAACGAACCGTGGCCGGCAATGTAAGGGAGAACGGCGTGGCGGTGAAAGGCGTCGACGAGGACGGCAATGCCTTCAGCCAGACCCTTGCGGCGCAGGACTATTACCAGGGGATCGCTTTCTCGCTGACGGATCAGTTCGTGTCGGACGCGGGATTTATCAAATTGCGGCAACTGACGCTGGGCTATAATTTCCCCAGGACCCTCCTGGCGAAGACGCCTTTCCAATCCGCCAGCCTGTCGCTGGTGGCCCGCAACCTGCTGTTGCTGTACAGCCAGGTGAAGAACGTCGACCCCGAATCCAATTACAACACATCCAACGGGCAGGGGCTGGAGAACTTCGGTGTTCCACCTACCCGCAGCTATGGATTAAACTTAATGGTAAAGTTCTAAAAATAAAAATCATCATGAACTATATAACCAGAACAATAACAGCCGTCCTGTGCACCTCTTTCCTGCTTTCCTCCTGCGATAAGGGATTCAAAGACATGAACGTGAATCCCAATGCCTATAATTCGCCGGTGATCGGCAGTCTCTTTTCCTACAACATCATAAAGACCGCGGGCAGCGATGACGACAATACGCTGTATCCGAATGACAAGCTTTCAGGCGCCATGATGCAATATTTTGCTTCCCTCAATCCTTATCAATGGACGGGCGATAAATACCTGGTCAAGCCGGGGTATTCCGACGGGCTTTTCAACGCCGTATTCAATGTCGAGCTGAAGGAGAACGGACAGATCCTTGCGCTGACAAAGGACAAGCCGGACCTGATCAATGAATATGCCATCGCCCGGATCTGGCATGTCTATATCATGCACCGTGTGACGGACATGTATGGGAATGTGCCGTATTTCCAGGCCGGCCAGGGATATATCGCCGGGATCTACAAGCCGAAATATGACCTGCAATCGGATATTTATCCTGCCATGCTGAAGCTGCTGGATTCGGCGGCTGGCGACCTGGACCCGTCCAAATCTTCCTTTGGCGCGGCGGATTACCTCTATGGCGGGGACCCCGCGGCCTGGAAGCGCTTTGCCTATTCCCTGATGCTCAGACTGGGCATGCGGCTGACGAAGGTGGATGCAGCGTTGGCTGAAACCTGGGTAAAGAAAGCGATCGCCGGCGGGGTCATGCAGAGCAACGCGGATATCGCGAAGCTGGACCACACCGATGGCAGCGAGCTCAATTTCTACTGGGATGGAGAAGAGCTCAGAGGCGGAGAGGGCGTCCCGCCTTCGGCAAAAGGACTGGGATATGGCAAAATGGGCCAGACCTTTGTCAACTATCTGAAGAACACCAACGATCCGAGATTGCCGTTCTATATCACTTTATGGCCGGGCAATGCGGACCCTTCCCAATTACCCACCAGTACGCAACCGGCCATCCAGAAAGGGCTTCCCAACGGGTATGACTACAGCTCCATCAAAACGCTGATCCCCGGCTGGACGGACGATATGCTGGCGGAATATTCCGAGATCAACCTCAATACCATCGCCAGTAATTCGACACCCAGCATTTTCCAAAGCTATGCCGAGGTGCAGTTCTACATGGCGGAAGCGGCCCTGCGCGGATGGGACCCGGGCGATCCTAAAACATATTACGAGAATGGCGTCAAGGCTTCCATGCAGATGGAGACCCTCTACCCCGGCGGAATGAGCATCTCTGACACGAAGATCAGTGATTACCTGACGGCCAATCCCTATACGGGCGGCACATTCGACCAGCAGATGCAGCAGATACATACCCAACTCTGGGTCTCTCTTTTCATGAACAATATCGAAGTATATGCCAACTGGCGGCGTACGGGCTACCCGGTGCTGGTACCCGTCAATTATCCGGGCAATGCCACCGGGGGCACTATTTCGCGGCGACTACCCTACCCTCAATCGGAAGCAAGCCTTAATACGGAAAATTATAAGGCGGCCGTGCAGGCCCAGGGACCGGATCTTTTCACCACCCGGGTGTGGTGGGACAAGAACTAATTTGCAAATTTTTTGCAAAGTTGATAATAAAAATTTGCAAGCTGAGGAATTAAAAATAAATTTGATCAAATCCAACTAACATGCATCGCAGAGATATCATTAAAAGACTTTCCTTGTTACCGCTGGCAGCCACCGCTGTCCCCTCCATGGCGGAGGCGTCCGCCGAACAGCCAGCGCCAAAGGTCACCAGGGACCTTTTTGCAGAGCTGGGCGTCACCAAAGTGATCAATGCCAATGTCACGATGACCTTCTTATCCGGGTCGCTGATGCTGCCCGAAGTGCTGGAAGCGATCAATTCCACGTCCCATGATTTTGCGAATATGTTCGACTTGCAGGACAAGGTAGGCGCTAAGATCGCCGAAATGCTGAAGGTGGAGGCGGCCATGGTGACTTCCGGCGCGGCCTGCGCGATCCTCCTGGGTACGGCGGCTTCCATCACCGGAACGGATAAGGAGAAGATCCGGCAGATACCGAATCTGCCCGGTCCCCGGCCCGAGGTCATCATGCAAAAGAGCCACCGGTATCTCTTCGACCAGGCGGTGACCACCACCGGGGCTAAGATCGTGGAGGTCGAGGGGCCCGACGAAATGGAAAAGGCTTTTTCCGTGCAGACTGTCATGGCGCTGTTCTTCAACGCTGCGGAAAAGCACAGCATCCCGCATGAAACTTTTTTGTCCATCGCCAAAAAACATCAGATCCCAACTTTCCTGGATGCGGCTGCGGACGTCCCCCCGGTGGAAAACCTTTTTAAATTCCAGCAGATGGGCTTTGACCTGGTGACTTTTTCGGGCGGCAAAATGATACGCGGGCCGCAAAGCGCGGGACTGCTGTTCGGTCGCAAAGACCTGATAGAAGCTGCCAAGCTCAATCACAGCCCGCATGAGGCGCCCATCGGCAGGCCGATGAAAGTGAACAAGGAAGAGATGTTCGGCATGTATGCGGCATTGAAATCCTATCTGGAGAGGGACCATAAAAAAGAGTGGAACGACTGGCTCGACAGGGCAAAACATATTGCCGGCATCCTGGCGACTGTGCCGACGGTGAAGACGGAGATAGTCGTCGACCCCGGGCCTGCGAATGCATTCCCCAGCCTGATGGTCGACTGGGACAGGCAGCGGGTGAAGACCACTCCTCAGGAAGCGTTCAAAGCCCTGCAGGAAGGCACTCCGAGCATTGTTACCGGCGGTCACGGCCAGCGGCTGATGATCGGGGTTGTCTTGCTGCGGCCGGACCAGATCGATATTGTGGCGCAACGTGTAAAGCAGGTGCTGCAACATGCAATGTAGGCATTACCAGCTGCTACGATGGCCGGCCTATATTCTTTTCCTTGCGATCTTCGGCGCCGGCTGCCATAGTGGGAGCGCCAATTGGGCCATGTATAAAGCAGATGCGTTGAGCAGCAGCTATTCCGGCCTTTCCCAGATCAATAAAGAAAATGTGCGGGACCTGAAGCCGGCGTGGACCTTTCATCCGGGCGACGCCCTGCCGGGTGCGCGGCCCGGCAACAGCGAATGCAATCCCATCGTGATAGACGGGGTGATGTATGCCACTTCGGCCAGGCATAGGGTCTATGCCGTCTCGGCGACGTCGGGGAAAATGATCTGGTCCTTCGATCCTTTCAATGGAGGCGCGGGCGGCGGCGTATGCCGCGGCGTCACCTACTGGCAGGACGGGGACGACAAACGTATATTATTTACAGGGGGAGATATCCTATTCGCATTGGATGCCCGGACGGGGAAGCCGGTGCCCGGGTTCGGAAAGGCCGGCAAGGTAAGCATGAATATCGGCATCCGCGATGATCCCCAAACCATTTCCATCAAGCCCACCTCACCGGGGATCGTCTATAAAGACCTCCTGATCATCGGGAACGAAGTGTCCGAATTATATGGCGCCCAGCCTGGTTATATCCGGGCCTATAATATTCGCACGGGCTGGCTGGAATGGACCTTTCACACGATCCCCAAGCCCGGGGAAGCAGGCTATGAGACCTGGCCTGAAGGCGCCTGGAAATATGCCGGAGGCGCCAATGACTGGTCCGGTATGAGCCTGGATGAAAAAAGAGGGATGGTCTTCCTGGCACTGGGGTCGCCTTCCTATGATTTCTACGGGGCGGACCGGAAGGGACAGAACCTTTACGGCAATTGCATCGTCGCGCTGGATGCAGCAACGGGAAAGCATATCTGGCATTTTCAAACCATTCACCATGACCTGTGGGATTATGATCTTCCCGCTCCGCCCAACCTGGTGACCCTGATGAAGGATGGTAAAGAGGTGGATGCGGTGGCGCAGACTTCCAAGGTGGGATTTCTGTATGTGCTGAACAGAGAAACGGGAGCGCCCCTCTTTCCTATCGAGGAACGTACAGTGCCGGCGTCCGATGTGCCGGGAGAAGCGGCATGGCCCACGCAGCCATTCCCGCAAAAGCCGGCTCCCTACGCCCGACAGTCCCTGACGGAGGAAGACCTTGCCGGTGACACGCCGGCGGCGCACGATTCTTTGGTGGCATTGTTCAAATCGCTGAGATATGAGGGTTTGTTCACTCCTCCGTCTGTAAGAGGCTCCCTGAATTTCCCGGGAACCATTGGAGGTTCGGAATGGGGAGGCGCTGCCTATGATCCCACCACTCATATCCTTTATCTCAAGTCGAACAACTCGCCGGAGATCGACCAGCTGAAAAAAATCGAGCCTGCAGGTGCGGCGGCGGCTCCTTCGCCTTTCCGCTCGGGAAGCGCGATCTATATGAACTATTGTGCGGGCTGTCACAAAGCTGACAGGAGCGGAGACGAACCCCTCTACCCTTCTCTCATCGGGCTGGAAAAAAGGATGACTCCGGAACAGGTGGTGAGCAAGATCAGGCAGGGAGGTGGAAAGATGCCGCCCTTCGCAGGCGTGATACAAGGAAAGGAAGCGGCGATCACGGCTTTCCTGTTGTCCCGCAGAGAGGAAAGGAAGGAATTACAGCAGGAATCCGATCTGCAGGAGATCCGGCAGAACAGGGCTGCGCTGGGCAATGGAAAAAATGCCGCGGCAGACACGGCCTCCACCTATCTCAATGTGTTGGCTTATGCTCCTTTCAGAGGCGCCGGCAACGAACCGGCCATTAAGCCGCCCTGGGGGACGCTGAATGCCATCGATCTCAGCACGGGGGAGTATGTATGGCGGATCCCGGTGGGCAATGACAGCCTGCTGGCCCAAAAATACGGACAGCCTACGGGTCTTACGGGGTCCCCCGGCCCGATGGCAACCGCCGGCGGATTGGTATTCATCGCAGGTGGGAAAGATAATAAGCTCAGCGCTTTTGATAAGGACAGCGGCAGGCTGCTATGGGAAACGGTGCTGCCCGGAATAGGGTCCTCCACTCCCTGCACCTATATGGAAAATGGGAAACAATATATTGCTCTTTCCGTAGCGGGGAATAAGCAGGACCCTGCGGGTACGATCATGGTTTTTGCGCTGCCCTAACGGGGCTGGCTATTCGATTCTCCGGGTAACGGAGCTGCCTATGCGGTTATCCGGGTAACGGAGCTGACTACCGTTATCCGGCTGTCGGCTATGAACAACTATTCCGGGGCGGCAAGTTGCCCGATCTTTACGAACCGGTAGCCACGCACCTTCAGCTCCTTTATCAGCGCGGGCAGATGATCATAGAACTTATCCCTGCGCCGCGGATCGACGCCGGCGTGCGACAACAGGATAAACCCGTTGAGGCCGGCGGGAGTACTTATCTCATATTGCAGGATAGATTGAAAGATGCTGTCGCTGGAAAGATAGGACACGCCCATCTCCGGGTAGGTGTAATCCGCATTGCTGCGGGTGCCCGGAGTGAAATTCACCAGGTGCAGGCCGGCCTGTGCCGTCCAGGCCGCGATGGAATCGTTGTACCATTCATAAGGAGGCAGGAACCAGGCGGCTGTCCTTTTGTCGATATTGAATTTTTTCAGTTCACTATATGACGCCGCCAGGTCTTCATCAAATGCGCGATGGGTCACCAGCAGGCTGTCCCGCCGGGACCAATCGTTATACAGCAGGTGCCTGTCCGAATGAGATCCCAGATAATTGTCCTGCTGCTGCAGCCGACGTATCACCTGTCTGTTGGCAGGGTCCCGGAGAAAATTGCCCGTGAAGAAAAAAGAAGCATGGACTTTTTCTTTGTCCAGCGTGCGGGCAATGGAGGCCACTCCGTCGCCGAAGCTATCGGCTGTAAAGACCAGGGCGATCAATTTCCGGCGAGGGTCGCCCCTGACGATGGCGCCGTGGCTGGTGACCAGTATCTTCCCATTCTCCGTCTGTTCCGCCTCGCGCTGGCGGGCCGCCAGGAGGTAGACCAGGGATGCGCTGCCGTCGGTGGTGGGCTCATTGGTGCTGTAATCGCCCGCGTCATCATGGTAGACTGCTGTGGCGGATTGGAAGGCGGCAAAGCGGTCCGGCTGGTAAAGCCGGAGCCCGCGCAGGTGGTCGTAAATGGACCCAGATACCGGTCCGTCGACCATGCCGCCATCCAGCGGGTAATGATACAGGTAAGACAGGGAAGAATGAGGGTGCTGCGGGCTGTCGCCCGTGGCTGGCAGGCCATACACCATGGATCTGCCCCAGGGATTGCAGCCGAAGATCCAGTCGAAGCAGGCTTGTTCCAGACCCGCGAATTGCCTGTCGCCGGACAGCTGCCTGTACAGATAACATTGGATGGCGAAGGAGACGGTGAGGTTGTTGGAGCACCAGATAAAGGGAACGCCCCGGAAAAAAGCATTTTGCCGGGCCTTGCGCCAGACCCTTTCGATGCCGTCGCGGTAATAGGTTGCCAGGATGGTTTTATCGGTACGGCTTTCCGGGAGGGCTTTGTCAGCATTCGTGGTAGCATTTGCCAGCTCGTAGTGTCCGAAATTGTGAAAGGGATACCATTGATAGTGACGGGCGGTGTCGGCGCCCATCCAGGGGGTGACTTTCTCCTGCGTGCTGAAGCGGACAGACTGACGGTAGTAGGCACTATCGCCAGTGAGGCGGAACAGGGCGGCAGCCGCCAGCTCCATATCATCCGTCCAGTTCTCTTCCTCGTAGAAATAAGGTTCGCGGTTGGGGGCCGTCTGGCAGACGCCGGGCTGCGCCAGACCCATGCGGTAGGCGGTGAAGGCTTTGTTCCGCAGCCGGCGGGCATAAGCCGTGTCCCGGCCACGGTGTAGCCAGGCGCCCAGGGCGAAGGCGCTGGCAAACTTGCCGGCGATGTTGGCGACCCCGTCACTGCGATTCTGGTATTTCCCCAGGCCCTGTGGCTTGCCGGTGGCAAAGTAGACGGGGCGGCCCATGCCGGGTCCGACGCCGTAGTCCACGGAATCTTTTGTAGGCAGCCTGAATCCGTGGTGGTCACGGTCGTCGGCCAGCTGGTGAAAAAGCCAGCCGTCACGGGGATGCATCTTTTCCAGCCATTGAAGCCCCCAGTCGGCTTCGTCCAGCACGTCCGGCAGGCCGTTGCGACCATCGCGGCCATTGGCCAGATAAGCATCCGCGAAGACTTCGGGGAAATCGCGATAAGCGGCCAGCAGGTGGTAAGTGGCATTGGCGGAGGTGGTGACGTACTGCAAATAATCCGTTGCGTCGTGCCAGCCCCCTGCTACGTCGATGCGGGTGGTGTCCGGCATGGGGCCATACATGGTATAACCGTCATGGCTATGGCAGGAATCCTGCAGGAAAGGATTGTAGCCGCTGCGTTGCTGTCGCAGGTAGCGGAGGATAAAGTCCGCGGAGCCTGCATAGATGTCGGCGGCGATGCGAAAGACGGGAGAAAGGGCTTTGCCGCAACGGAGGAAGAAAGTTCCTTCCCGGCGGAAGACGGAAAAATCCAGCCGGCGGCTGTGTGTAAAAGGGCCGTATGCACCGAAGTCCTTGTCCGAGGCCCCCTTGTAAACGACTTTCAGGGATTTCGCGTCCACCAGTTCGAAGGTGGAGGAGGGAAGGCCGTCGGAGGTGGACGGAGGGAGGTGGTCGGAGGTGGACGGAGGAAGGTGGTCGGAAGTGGATGGAGGAAGATGGTCAGAGGTGGATGGACGCAGGGGGTCCAGGGAGGCGTAGACGGCGACCTTGATGCCTCCGGGCGTATAGCCCAGCAGGTTAATACGGATCCAGGCGGTGGTGTCGGATGGGATGTTGCCGGAGCGGGTGTAGTCGGACGTGGTGTTACCAGACTGAGTATTACCGGGCCGGATGTTACCGGACAGGATGCCGTCCAATTGAGCGCTGCCGGCTGTCGATATAGCCAGCAGCGCCAGGAATGTCATTAATTTTTTAAGCATCATCATCAGGCTGTGATTAGCATGCCGTTCATCGGGCGGCGGTTAAAACACCGGATCCACCGGCGTATTTGGATTACCGTTACGTTCAACATAAGGGAAGGGCAGGTAGCTGCGCTTCCTTTCGCTGTCGGGGCGACCAAAGCGTTTTTCGTCAGCCAGCTTCAGCCCGGACATGAAGAGCTCGATGCACCTGTTCCGGTAGATCTGCGTAAGGAGGTCGTCCTTCGACAGCGGACCTGCAATGGCCGGCAGTGCTGCGCCTACTTTATACAGGTCGGCGGAAGGCTGCTTGGTCACCACCCCGTTCAGCTGGTCCAGGCCGTTGGTCAGGTCATCCTGTCGGGTATAGGCTTCTGCTTTGATGAGCATGATCTCCCCGGGCAGATAGATGGGCCGGCCTGCCAGCAAAGCCGTGTCAAAGCCGGCGATGCGGAATCGGGGGCTGCTTTTGACGGCAATATAGAAAGGTTCCCTTTTATCGGCGGCATCCGGCGTCAGTCCGGCGGGAAGTCCCATGGCGGAATCCACCGGCTGGAAGATATTATTGGTAGAGGCGGCCAGTGAAAAGATGGGGTTGGGAAAGGTGGCGCTGTAGTTGAATACGGATCTGACAGACAGGTTTACTTTCCCGGCGGCATCCAGGGCAGTAGCGTTATCACCCGCCAGCAGGGCATAGCGGGCCTTCAGTGCATACAGCGTATTGGTGATATCGATGCCTGCGGGGACGGAGGAGAGGAAATTGGCGGTGACCGGATTGGCGGCGATGGCAGCCAGGGCCTTGTCCAGGACGGCGACCGCCTTCGTATACGCTTCGGCGCTGGTGATGAAATGTACATTGGCGCCCGTGGTATCCGGCACATGATCATAGAACATGGCCATATCGCCCAATGCCAGCGCCTTGAAGATGGAGGCATAGGCCACCAGGCCGCTGGCATAGCCGGGAACGGTCACAACATCCAGGTTGTTCATGATATTGTCTGCATCGAAAATGATCTTGTTGGACACTGTCCAGATGCCTGTCACCATACCATTGGTATTGGGGATGGCATTACCGCCCGTACCCAGTTGGGCTTCATCGGTATTGCCGGGATTGACCACATAGATCTCTCCTGTCAGCAGACCGCTGGCCGTCACCCGGGTGTACACCAGGCCGGTCCTGGCGGAGGTATACCACTGCTGCAAGCCGATGGCCACGCTGGTCAGCGCCTTCACGTTGTTGAGCACGGCGCCTTTGGGTGCGGCGCCTTCCGGAGCATAGTCTTTCTTACAGGCCACGCCGCCCATGACGAAGAGGAGGGCCAGCAGCCGGAGCGTATTTCGATTGAGCTGTTGTTGCATACTATAATAATTTAGCTGGGTTAGAATTTAGCGTGAATGGAAACAGTGTAGGTCCTGGGAGCGGGAACGGCGCCGAAATCAATGCCGCGCAGGATGGTGCTCTGGCCTGCCGCGTTCACTTCCGGGTCGTAGCCCTTGTAATGGTCCCAGCTGACGAGGTTCCTGCCACCGAGGCTGAAGGAGAGATCGTTAAAGCATTTGAATTTTCCCAGGGAATAGCTGAGGCTCACCTCCCGCAGCTTGACAAAGGAGCCATCGTCGATCCGCCATTCCAGGATGTTGTAGACGCCGGCGATATAGCCGCGGGGTAATTTCCCGAGATCTTCCTGTTCGGCCACCTTGCCATTATCCACCCCCTGGCGGGTGCGGAAATCGGCATTGAATACATTGCCGCCATGTACGTCATCCAGCTGAACATGCAAGGCAAGCCTGTCATAGGAGAAGTCGGAAGTGAGGGTGGCCGTGTATTTGGGATTGGGGTCGCCAATGACCTTTTGCAGCGTGGTGGGTCCGGAGGGCAGGCCGGCCGCATCGCGGCCAGGCGTATACGTGAGCGTACTGTTCTGGACGCCCAGTTCCGCCCTGGGAATGCCCAATTGATTCTTCAACAGCGAACCGTCTGTGTTCCTGGCGAAGAAGCTGCCATAGAAGACACCGATGGGCTGGCCCTGGATGATGGCCACTGGGGCGCCACCATTGGTGGAATAAATAACGGCGGACTTGCCCGTATTCAATGCCTTGTTCTTATTATGGTTGTAGATCGCTGTCAGATCCCAGCTGAAATGCTGTGTCTTTACGGGGGTCAGGTTCAGCACCACTTCATAACCCGTGTTCTGTAAGGAGCCGATGTTGTCCAGCAGGCTGGAATAGCCGTTGGTGGGAGCAATCTGCTGGATGAGGACCAGGTCGCTCACCTTTTTATGATAGTAATTGAAGGAAACGCCTACCCTATTGTTCAGGAAAGCGAGATCCGTGCCTATCTCCAATTCCTGCTGACGTTCCGGCTTCACTGCAGTATCGCTGAGCCGGGTGGAACCTTCAAACGAGGAGGTACCCAGGAAAGAAGCGGGCGTATAGGTGTTGAACCGGTCATAGGCGCCGATGCCCGTCAGGTTGCCGGACTCGCCGTAAGCCGCACGTACCTTGAACAGGTCCCACCATTTGGACACGCTGAATTTGCTCCAGTAGTCCGTACCGGACAATACATAGCTACCGCTGAGTTTCTTATAGACCTGGTTGCGCTGGTCCTTCCCAAAGACGGAGGACCCGTCCACGCGAATAGCCCCGGTGACGAAGAGCTGGTTGCGATACTTGAAGTTCTGCTGCAGATATTGGCCCCAGATGGAAAATTCACTCCTGGCATCCGAGCCCTGCAAAATGGTGCTCGCTCCGTCCACCGTCTGGATAATGGGCGCCAGACCCCTGCCCTGGGACAGCAGGTAACGGTCTTTCTGGTATTGCAGGGAATAACCTACCTGGGTCACCGAAGAGAGATCATCGGTGAGCTTCCAGTTATAGGTAAGGTTCAGGTCATGATTCAGCTGCAGAAAGGTATAATTGGCTGCACTGGCATAGCCATTCTGCGTCGCGTCCAGGTTGGGGCCGCCGCCATAAAAACCCGAGCTGACATTATAGGCATAAGGAGGGATAAACGTGTTGCCCGTCTGGCTATAGTTGTCGATCCCCAGGTGATAGTCCACCGTCAGGTTTTTGACGGGTGTCAGCTTCAGCCCTGCGCCGGTGATGATACGGCTGGTCTGTTCCTGCTGCCTGAAATCTTCGATCACGGAGACGGGATTGACGCGGCCCCGCTCTCCCACCGCCTTCAGGTTGCCGAAAGCATCCCTTTGCCAGATATTGTAATAGTTACCGATGATGGTCACCGCGTTCATGGGCGAGAAAAAAGTGTTGCCATCCGGCTTTTCATTGGACTTGCTGTAGATATAGTTGGCGGTGACATTGAAGGTGGCCCATTTGCTCAGCTCCTGGTCCAGGTTGGCCCGGAAACTATAGCGGGAAAAATCGGTGTGACGGACGATGCCGCCGTTGTAGAAATAGGAGCCGGAGACATAATATTTCGTCTTATCCCTTCCGCCACTGACGGAAATATTGTTGTCCGTGCCCAGCGCGGTGCGGAAAATATAATCCTGGTAGTTATAGCGGCTCACGGGGGTCGTGGAGGTAAGTGCCGGCGTCAGGATCGTTTGTGTTATCGAGTCGGGCGAGCCGCCGAATTTCACGGGCGCCTTGTTCACCTCCAGCTTCTTCCGAAGCTGGTTCATATTCACACTGGTAGAGAAATTCACCTGGGGAACGCCGGAGCTGCCTTTCTTCGTAAAGATCTGGATGACGCCCGCATTGGCACGGGAGCCGTAGATGGCGGCGGCGGCGGCGCCATTGAGGACTTCTATGCGTTCGATATCGGCAGGGTTGATATCCGACATCCTGTTCTGCCCCACGGTGCCAACGAAGTTACTGCCCGAATATTCGGGGGAGGCATTGGTCACCCGGGTAGTGGCATTGCTGACGATGACGCCGTCCACGATATAGAGGGGTTCGCCGGAGGACAGGCTGCTGATCCCCCTGAGCCTGACGGACATACCACCGGCCGGATCGCCGGAGTTCTGGGAGATCTGGGCGCCGGCCGTCTTGCCCTGCAACGCCGACAGGACGTTGGCAGTGGAGCCTTTGGTCAGTTCGTCCGCCTTGACCGTGCTGATGTAGCTGCCCAGCTGCCGGCGGGTGGTACCCTGGGAAGTACCCGTGACCACTACTTCATCCAGCTTCGACACGTTTTCTTCCAGCTGGGCGTCAACCGTGTAGGCCGCCGCCGAGCCAACGACCAGGGGTTTTTCCATTGTTTTATAACCTACCCCCGAGAAGACGAGGGTGTAATTGCCCGGCTTGATATTGGCGGTCAGGACATAGCTGCCGTCTGCGCCAGTGGTCGTGCCGCCGGGAGAGCCTGACCTGAGCCTGACGGTGAGAGAAGCGACCGGTTTGGCCTGCGCGTCGGTGACGGTGCCCGTGATCTTCACCTGCGCCCGGAGGCTGAGCGCCGACAAATGTAGCAGCAGGAGACAAATGATGAATGGCCACCTTGGATGGCTGATAAGCTGGGTTTTCTGCATAATTAGTTATTTGGATGTTTAATTTACGTTGGTTTACGCAAAAAACCGCTAAAAAACGCAAAAATGGGAAATAAAGCGGGCATGCTACCGCGGATCCAGGCAACTAAACCGCCCAAAGCAGCGTATGTCCTTACAAGAGGTGTACTACAAAATATACTATCTTCATAAACTTAAAATCGGCCATTAATTATGAACGTGAGTAAAAATGTTCTTGCAGGGTTATTGCTGCTTGCTTCATCGTCAACATTCGCACAGGCAACCGTAACGGACCAGTTTAAAGCTATCGGGACCGTTCAGCAGGCGCAGGCATGGATGGATGCTAACAAAACGCTGAAGCCCGCCTTGCTCCATCTGTCCGCAGGGAAGGATACCAGCCTGATCGACAAACGGTTGCTAAGGCAAAACAAAGGTGATATCTTTTCGGTGGGTTATGTGACCTATAAGGTCCTGGAGCATACGGAGACTGTCAAATACCGCGCAAACTATATCTTTTTGGACGGCGGGTCATTATCCGTCTCCCAGATCGACAGCCTTAAAAAGCTCATCACGCAAAAGGCCGCTGCCGGCACTCCTTTCGATCAGCTGTCCGACCAGTATACCATGGATGGCAATACCACGCACGGTGACACGGGTTGGTTCTTCGGGGAGGAGATGATGCCGAAGGAGTTCCAGGATGCCGTGGCCGCTCATAAAAAAGACGAGATCTTCTTTGTGGACGTGTCGGAAAAGCAATGGCATTACATCGTCAAGAAGACGTATGACGATGACGACAAAAAAGACATTACGGTGTTGAAGGCGAATGGGCGATAGGTCATGTCGCGACCTTTCCTCTTATAATATCCAGGATCCCTTCATTGACTATGATCATCATGCCATGCCTGTCGCTGGATATGCCTTCCTGTAGCCGGAAGGTATACCGGGGGATGCCTTTCTCCAGGATCGTGGGGAAATAGACGAACTTCATATTGGCGTGCTGCTCCTGGAGGGTCTGTCCCGCCTCGGTGATATGGGTGGAGACGATGAATGCGCTGTTCCTGTTCTCTGCAAAGGCGGCAGTGACAGCCACCGTTGCATCATAGGCGTCCTTAACATTGGTGCCTTTGAACAGCTCGTCGAAGATGATCACCAGGTTCCTGCCCTGGCCCACTTCTTCGGCCACCTCCTTTACCCGGAGCACTTCCGCATAAAAATGACTGTATCCTTTATCCAGGTTGTCCGGGACATTGATAGAGGTGTACATTCCGTCCTGGACGGAGAACGCCATGCCTTCCGCCGCGACGGGAAATCCCATGTGCGCCAGGTAGACGGCAATACCCACCGACTTCATCAAAGTGGATTTGCCCGCCATATTGGCCCCCGTCAGGAAGATCATGTTGCTTCCATGATCCAGGCGGACGTTGTTGGAGACGGCTCCGTTCAATCGGGGATGAAAAACACGGGTGATGTCGATCCGGTTCTCGCCCTCCACGAATGGCGTCGCCCAGGCATAGGCAAATTTACGTTCCCGCGCCACCCGGGAGACGGCGATGTATACGTCTGTCTCGTACAGGATCTGCAACACCCGCCGGAGCGCCTGCTGGTGAACGGTGCGTAACAGGTGGTGATATTTAATAACTTTTGCCAGGGGCAGCTTTGCAGTTGCCTGCTCTGCGAGCAATTGCCGCAGGCTGGCATGGTTGAAGATCTGTTTCACCTCCTGGATGGTCTCGCGGTAAGGGTATTGGAACAAGTGCGATCCAAGCTGCGTAAAAAAATCGTTCACCGCGTGCATGAACCCGATCAGCGACCGTATGCCGTCATGGATCGTGTCATATTCCTTACCGGACGCAATGACACGCAGTATTTTCTTCCGCACGATCGTCAGCGTGGCGCCAGCCATGCTATTGCTGCCGGCGCTGCCGAGGTACTGTTCCGCCTCTTCGCATTGCTCCCTGCTGACGGGGAATTCGATCTCCCTTTCCTGAAAATATTGCAATATACCGCTCCGGGCATTGATCGCCTCTGCATCGGAAAGGGGATGATGGAACATGGATTCCAGCAATTGTCCCCCACCCCGGGATCGTGTATGGTCAAATAAATTGAAGATAGAATCTCCCTTATACTTACCGGGTATATTCAGGTCGTCCAGCGTCTGTTTATCCACCTTAAAAGCCATATCAAACTAATTTTAGATGATGCCGGCGGCCTTTGATAATATCAATGATCCGTTCGTTATTGATGATCATCATGCCATGCCGGTCATTCGTAATACCAGGTGTTAACTGATAAGTATAGCCGGGGATATTGCCTTTCATCACGGTGGGGAAATAGACAAAATTGATATTGTCACATTTTTCCCGTAATGTCTCTCCGGCCTCGATAATGTGTGTAGAAATGATAAATATGCAATTCCGCTTTTCGGCAAAGGCCTCCGTCACGGCTACGGTCGCATCGTAAGCGTCCTTCACGTTGGTGCCGCGGAACAGTTCGTCAAAAATGACGAACAGGTCCTCCGTGCGGCTTACCTGTTCGGCTACTTTTTTAAGACGCAGCACTTCCGCATAAAAATGACTGTACCCCATGTTGAGGTTATCGGCAAGGTTGATGGTGGTGAACATGCCGCTGCGCACGGAGAACGCCATGCTTCCCGCCGGCACCGGGAAGCCCATGTGCGCCAGGAACATGACAACGCCCAGCGTCTTCATAAAAGTCGATTTGCCCGCCATATTGGCCCCGGTGAGGAAGATCACATTGCTGCTGCGATCCACCTGCAAACGATTGGACACCGGGTTTGTCAGCAGGGGATGGAACATGCCTTCTATGGACAGGGTGTTCTCTCCTGTCTCCAAAGCATGGGCAAAGGCGAAGCCACGGGCCGCCGCCACCCGGGCGACGGCAATATATACATCTATATGATAGATGTAATACAGCAGCTTTTTCATCTTGTCCCTGGCCACGAACCGCAATGTCTGGTCGTACTCCGCCGCCCTGGCATAAGCCAGCTTCCTGCTCCCTTTTTCCTCATACATCCAGGCAAATTGTTCGTCTGCCAGCAGCGTTTGCATTTCCCTGGCCTCCAGCCTGTAAGCCCGGGTAGTATGTTCCGTGTCTATTGTCCTCAGGAAATCGTGCAGGCCGTTGAAAATTTCAATAGCAGCGACGATCCCTTTATGCAGCATCTCATATTCGGTGTCCGCCCCCACGTAGCCACGCAGCTTTCGCTTCAGCGTATCCTCCTCGGCCGCGATCCGGGTCCGCTGATCCGTGTTCTCCAGATAATGCTCGATGGCATCGAAGGCCTCGTTCCCGAAAGGGAAAGCGACGTTCTTTTCCTGGAAGTATTGAATGATCTCGCTCCGCTGATGGATCTTCTGCCTGTCTGCCAGGGGATACAGGAACATCTCCTCCAGCACTTGCGCTCCTCCCCTGGTCTGTGTCTTATTGAACAGGCTGTAGATCGCGTCTCCCCGGCGCTTGCCTATAATATTCAGGTCATCCAAAGTCTGCTTATCAATGATAAAAGCCATGATCCGGGTTTTAGTATTATCTTCCTCTTCTCCTGATCCAAAGCACGATGGCGCATAAGGCCAGCAAACCAGGGAACGCCCACATCAACAGGACCTTGGTGGTCGACATACCCGCCTTGTCCAGGGAGATCTTACCGTCCTTAGAGTCGGGTCTGCGTACGTCGATGGGCACTTCATTATCCGACATCCAGTAGAATGCGCCCGTTATAACGGAATAATTCGCCGCCGGCAGCCCCTTCCTGCTGATGCTGATCTCCCCGTTGCTGATGCAGTCCGCGTCGCCCAGGACCATGATCTTCTGAACCTTGTTCCCTACTTTCCGGGAAAGAGCCAACCCTGTCGGATAAGACTTTTGCACTTCGCCGGCAGCCGGGTTCAGCTTCGCTGTATCGTCGATGAAATCCTTCGTCTCCATTTCATTCCAGGCCGCCGAGTCGGACATGAACAGCGGCGTGACGTCAAATCCTTTATCTGTCGTATATTCCAGGCCCACGGCGGTGGGCATCGTCACCACTCTTTTGGCTTTGTACATCTGACCATAAATATAGATCAGGTCCCCGGCCTCCTTTGTGGGCTTTGAAACAATAAAATCCGCCAGGGAAGTCTCGCTGGGCGTCACCAGCATGCCCGGGACAAAACGTACGCCCAGCGGTTCGATCAGCTCGTCCATGGCGTGCTGCCGCCGGGCCTCCCCTGCTATCAGGAGATCTCCTCCCCTGGCTATATATTTGTCTAAGTTGGCCTTTTCAGCAACCGACAATCCATTCTTCATATCCGCGACCACCATGATATTGACATCCCCGGGCACTTCCTTTTCCAGGCTGACATCCGCCACATCAAAGCCCTGGTTGATCAATGCGTAGCGGAACGGCTTGTCCTGGGCAAAGCGATTGTAGTTCCTGTCTCCTTCCTTATGGTTATCCCGCTCTCCATGACCGCGCAGGAACCCGACCTTTGGAAGATGCATGGCCAATCGCTTCAGCGCGGCGGTGATCTCCGTCTCCCCCGGCAGGATCATCTGGTCGTCAAACACGCGCAGGAAGGTCTGTTCTCCACTCGCCCTTTTGATCGAACGAACAAATTGGTTGCCCTCCGGTGACAGGTCGATCTCTTTCCTTATCTCTTCCGGCGACCTGACCATCTTTTCTTTCATGTTATAGATATCGATGATCTTCTCCATGCGTTGTTTGTCCGTCAAACGGGGATAGCGTTTTTCCAGCCCCGGGTTATTCAGCGTGTCGTAGTAATACACATATTTCAGCTTTGTTTCCGGCTTGAACCGGACGTATTGCTTGAACCGGTACAGGTCATAATTGACAGCGCTGGGAAGGGCGATCCATAAATTCTTATCGTCCAGCATATTCGTGTAGGTGGTGATCGTCAGGTCGCCTTTTAACTGGCTGATGACCTTCTGGCTGTTGGGAGTCAGGGTATTGGCTTTAGTGGAGGTCGCATCGTAGTATCCCATCAGCATAGGACGGGACGTGGCATAGCCCAGCAACATCGTCACACTGACCACTGCCGCATATTTCCATAAGGATGCCGTCCAGCGGCTCTTCTGCCGGGCCGCCTGCAGGCGGATGGACGCCAGCGTCAGGAACAGGGCCACCACGATGATGAAATAAAGAAAGTCTTCGCTCCCGAGGAGGCCGAAGAGGAAGGTGCCTGCGCGGCCGGACATGGACAACCAAAATGTAAGGTCCCTTACAAATTCAATATCCTGCCAGAGACTCCCAACATAATTCAACAAAGCCAGGATGGCCAGCGTGCACATGGCAGCCACTACCTGGTAGGCCGTCAGGCTGGACATGAACAAACCGATGGCCGCATAGGCACAGATCAGCAGGTAAATGCCCAGGACGCCTACCAATATTGCTTTCAATTCGAAATCAGGGACCAACCACCACGATATTGCCACATATACCAGCAAAATGGCGATCAGGATCAGGGCATAGATCATCATCGACAGGTACTTGCCGAGAATGATCTGGGTATTCGTCACGGGGGAGGAATACAGCAATTTGATCGAGCCGCTGGCAAACTCCCGGCTCATCAACCCCATTGTCAACAAAGGAATATACAGGTACAGGTAACCCAGTACGTTGGTAAGCGTTCCATTCTGCTGATTGGCAAACACATCCATGGAAACACCGTTCAGCTTATATCCCTGGGCAAAGTACTGTACCCAACCTTCCATCGAAGTGGAGTATCCCATGCTCACCTGGAAAGTAAAAATGATGATGATCAACCAGGCCACTGGTGAATAAAACAAGGTTTGTAGTTCCGCTCGCGCTATCGTAAATATGGTCTTCATTGTACTTTTCCGATTTATTAAACAGTTTTTTTCGACAATTCGGCAAAAATGGCGTCCAGGGAGCTCTTTTCCGCGAAGATCTCCGTGAGTCTCCAGCCCCTTGCGACGCTGGTCTCGACGACCCGCTCCTTCACATCCTGTCCATCCGAGAACTTCAGCCTGTACTTCGGGCCTCCCAGCTCCTCTACGCCCACCACGCCAGGGATGCTCCGCAGCTCCTCTGCGGGAGGCATGGAGATCATGGTAACGATGAGGGTACTCGGGACGATGTAATTATCGAACTCGTCCACCGTACCGGCGAATACCACCCGCCCCTGCTCGATCATGCGGATATAATCGCAGGTAGCCTGCACTTCGGATAATATGTGGGTGGACAGGATCACCGTCCGCTGCTCGGCGATCTCTTTCACGAGGGCGCGGATCTCTATGATCTGGTTGGGGTCGAGGCCATTGGTCGGCTCGTCCAGCACGACGAACTCAGGGTTATGGATGATGGCCTGTGCAATGCCAACCCGTTGCTGATAGCCACCGGACAGATTGCGGATCAGTCGTCTCCGGAAATGAGCGATGGCGCAGCGATCCATTACGCTGGCCACCGCCTTGTCCATTTCCCGGGACGGAATATGTCTCAGCCGGGCACAGTACTTCAGGTACTCTTCCACAGTCAGGTCGGTATGCAGGGGTGGCTTTTGGGGGAGAAAGCCGATACGGCGTTTGGCTTCCACAGGGTTGTCCCGCATATTGACGCCCCTTACATAGACGTTCCCTTCCGTTTGTTTTAAAACGCCACACATGATGTTCATGGTGGTGGATTTACCGGCCCCGTTGGAGCCCAGCAACCCATAGATCCCATTCTTTGTGATCTCGAATCCAATGTCCCGGATGGCCCACTGGGAGCTATACCGGTGTGACAGTTTTTCTACTTTTATGATTGGTTCTTCCATATGTCTGGTGACTATATACCTGTGTGACTATATACCTGCGTTACCGATGGCCTGGAGGTCTACGCCGAATGTTGTTTTGAAATAAGCGATCAAAATGTCATATTTCTTCCGGATCACACCCTGTGTATCCACATCGGGCGACAGTATATTCCCGGGAGACGTCAATACATCGTAGGAGTTGGATACGATGATCGTGGTATAGGCATCCCAGTCCCTGTCCGGGGTATTTCCGCCATTGTAGTCATATTCGATGAGCCCCTGCTCATAGTAGTTGGTCGGGTTGACCCCACCATAATCGGTTTGCGCCTTGAATGCAGCAATGGGTTTTATGGCGCCCTGTTTATGCGTAAAGAGGAGGAAGGCTGCATTCAGCTGTCCCTTCATCGCATATTTATCTTCCGGCGTGATATTCGCTATCCGGGGGCCGCCCCACCCGGCGAGTATATAATCGCCGCCGTCAAAGGCATCATGCATTTCCGGCCAGTTATCGGTGGGCTTGCCCGGCCCCGGATAAGCGACGAAATAAAAGCTGTCCACCAGGAACACTTTTTGAGGCAGGCCTTTTCTCAGCAGGGAGTCCGGATAATAGTGCAGCCAAAGCTCCTTCAGCAAATCCAGTTGCTGGCCGACATACGCCTCATCCGCCGGCACGTCGAAATACCCTCCCTTCGTAGTCTTGTCGGCAGCCGTATCATAGACCCCTGCCAGATCATAGGTGATATTATAATAAAGGTCGTGGGGCTTATATTTATAGAGGAATAGGGTACGATAGTCCTTGAAGAGCTGCAGGATCTCCGCATCATAAGGATGATTGCCTTGAGGCAAAGTGGGATCTCCATATATATCCTCCGGCTTTGCCGAAGGCGTCAGCTTTGCTTCTTTTTTGCATCCTGTCATCCACAAGGAAGTCAGGGCCAGTATATAGAATAGTCGCTTCATAAATACATGTTTAATATGTTAAGGATTGGGCTGCATGGCAGGGTTCTTCAACAGGACGGACCTGGGAATGGGCAGCACATAGCGTTTGTCGCCCTGGTGCAGCACATATTCCACCGGGCTTTGGCCGGCTGTCGTCTGGAAGGTGTGGTGGATCTCGGGCATGCCGTACCGCCGCAGGTCGAACCAGCGATGGTCTTCGAAGCTCAGCTCCCGCCGCCGCTCATCCCGGCAGAAATCAAGTAACGGCTGACCACTGTAATCCACATTCACATATGGCACGTTACGCGTGTCATAACGATTTGAGCGCAAATAATTCAGGTCCGCCAGGGCAGCCGTCCGCATGGACTCGTCCCCATTCTTCAGGTATTGTTGAATATAGCTTTCGGCCCGATTGAGATACAGTTCGGCCACCCGCATACCTTTGATGACGCCACTGCTGGCCTGGTCAAGCTTTTGTCCGTATATGGCCCTGTATATCGTCCAGTCATAATCCTCGAAATCCCAGTAATAAAAATACCGCATGCGCAGGTCGCCCCGGTTGGTGGTATTCTTCCTATCGAACTGGTATTTACTCTGCAGGTCCGACGAGATGACAAAGGGTACGGGGCCATAGGGTCTAAAACGGCTCAAAGGATCATACTCGTACTGGGATGCATAACCGAACCAGATAGCTTCCTTGCTATTGATGCTGTACACACCCGTTGCAGGGTTGGAAAAAGTGCCGGGATAAGGGATGCTGGCCAGGTTCACCAGTTTGGAATTATGCTCTAAAGCTTTGGTGGCATATTGCTGCGCCTTGTCCCATTTTTCCATGTACAGGTACATGCGGGATAGGAGCGTGTAAACGAACATATCCGTCGCCCTGAACTTGCTGTTATCCGCCCCATACTGTTCCAGCAGTGGCATGGCCTTCAGCAGGTCTTCCTCCACTTGCTGGTATATACGCGCCACCGACTCCCTTTTTGGGTAGTCGTCATGGACGGTGGAAGACAGCATCAGCTCCACGCCGGGGCTGGTGGAAATATCCACGCCTTTCGCGTTATAAGGCTGTCCGTATATATTCACCAGCATGAAATAAAAATAGGCCCGCATCGCCAACGCCTGCCCCCGTACATTCTCCCTGGCATCCGCCTCTCCCCTCACTTTGTCGATCAGGTCCAGGACGGCATTACATCCCAGGATCCTGCGGTAATAATGCTCGTACGTATCGATGGCGCTGTATTTTCCGGCCGCCGCCATGGTCTCATACATATCCGCCTGCCAGGTGAACGGACCTCCATAAAAATTGTACAGTCCCAAAGCACCGTCATCGGGATTGAAATTGCTGGTCATATCGTCCGTCATCAGGTCCAGGTAAGCCAGAAAGCTCGTGTTCGTCTGACCCGCCGGATAGACCTCTCCCATCAACAGCTCCTGCAGCTCGGTGACCGTGCTTGGCTTAACTTCGTCCTGGCTCTTCTCATCCAGGAAATGTTTGCTGCATCCGGATAGACCCAGGCAGAGCAGCAACCCTATCATGATCTTATATTGCTTGTTCATATAGATATATGTTGCGGGTTAAAAACTTACATTTAATATAGCTGAGTACACGCGTGGTATGGGCTGGTTGCCCGTGGCCACCTCGGGGTCCATGCCTTTGAAATCTTTGCTTACGATGATAAAAGGACTGCTGACAGCAGCCGTCAGGGACACATTTTTCAATGCATGACCCAGCAGCTTCTCCGACACATTGTAGGTCAATGAAATATTGTTACACCGCAGGAAGGCGGCGCTTACCACCCGTGCATCCGAATAGTTATACATGTCGTACACATACTCCGCCTCACCGGTGCCATTCGGTACACCGAGGATGTACGGCGGGTACCAATCGTTATTGGCCGGATAATAGATCAGCGAGGGGATGCTGGGGATATTCGTCTTTTTTTCATCTCCCGGTTGACGCCACCTCTTCACAAACTCCTTGGGCAGGTTGGAATATGCGCTGGGGAGCTGTCCAAAGGGCAGATTGAACATCTTATACAAGAACTTCTTACCGCCCACCTGCCACGTGAAGGAAGTTGATAAGGTCAGCCATTTGTAGCGGAACGAGCTGGATATCCCCGCCTGAAAATCCGGGTCCAGCTTTCCGGCATATTTCATATACGAAGTAGGATCTGTGTCCAGGTTCGGGTCCTCTGCCTTTGTAGGCATATGGAATATGGGGTATCCATTAGTGGGGTCCAGCCCTTGCAGCGGCCATACCCAGAAAGAGGATACGGCATATCCGTTCTTATACCATTTGCCATTCGCCGCCGTCTGCCAGGTATTGGTGTTCTGCACCTGTGTGTTCAGGGTGTTCGTATTCCGGGATGTGTTCAGGGACATGTTCCATACGAAGTCTTTACTCCTGACCAATGTACCACTGACGGTCAGCTCCAGGCCCTTGTTCAGCATCGTTCCTGCATTCACGGGCAGAGAGGGGGTGCCATAGGACACCGGAATATCCTTATAGATGATCATGTCCTCCGTCCGCTTGTGGTAGTATTCCACCGACATGATAAAACGATTTTTCGCAAACCCGAAGTCGAGTCCCAGGTTCAACGTTTTTGTTTTCTCCCACCGCAGGTCGGCATAGGGCAGGGACTTGATCGTCAGCTCATATTCCCCCGTGGTAGGGTTCACGACGCTGGATGGAAGCTTGGCGATCAGGTCAGGGCCGAAGTTCTCTGCGACATTCCCCTGCCAGCCATAAGAAGCGCGGAGATTCAGCTCGCTGACCCACTTCTGATCGGCCATCCAGGGTTCATTATGCACATTCCATCGTACGCCCGTGGCCCACACCGGCAGAAAACGATGCCGCTTGTCCTGCCCAAACCGGTTGGATGCATCCGAACGCAGGCTGCCCGTCCACACATAGCGCTCGTCATACGAATAGGTCATGCTCCCATAATACGACAGGAAATTAGACTGCCTGTCCAGGATCGTCGTCCCCATGCTGTTATAAATGGGATTGGCGGAGACACCGTTGTAAACGATCGTTCTCGGCGGCAGCGTGATATTCCGGCCCCTGTCGGGAAAATAGCCATAAGTCAGCGTGGAGATGCCGTTCTGCTTTGCACTGCGCGTCTCCTCTCCTACCAGCGCGCCGAACCGGTGGCGTCCCACCAGTTTGTTATACGCCAGGCTATTCCTCCACGTAATGGTAGTAGAACGGTTCTCCGTGGACTTGAACTCCCCGCCATGCGGTAGTTGAGCCCGCTGGTAGAGGTCATTTCCCACGCCGTACTTTCCGTATTCATATCCACGGAAATTTCTGGCGATGTAATAGCTGTATTCCGAAGCGTATGCCTCGCCAACTGCATTGGTGGAAGTGGCGCCGAACAAGCTCTCGAGCCTCAGCCCGGGCAGGATCACATAGCTCATGTTGACATTCCCGTTGAAGCTGCGCTGATCGTTGGTATTGCCAGTCTCGGCCAGTTCGTTCAGGATATTGAATTTCAGATCTTCACCATTGTAGGGTTTATCATAAAACACGGGCTTTCCCTGCGCATCGACGGCAGGAATGGCCCGGCTGGTCTCCTGGGCATACGTATAAGGGTCGATCGTATTAAACCCGTTTGTCTTTGTATAATTGGTGTTCAGCCTTACGCCTACGGTCAACTTATCGCTCAATTTCGCATCCAGGTTGAGTACGGCACCCAGGAGGCGGGAATCATTGCCCTTGGCCGTGCCGAACCGCTCACTGCCCGAAATGGAAGTATAGTAGGTCACCTTGTCCGTACCGCCGGAAAGGCTCAGGCTATGGTTATGGCTAAAGGGCGTACGGTATAATATCTTTATCCAGTCCGTGTTCATCACTTCCATCTGCTTTACCATACTGTTGAACTCGTCATAGCTGATCTGTTTGTTCAGGTATTGGTTCAAGGCATATTCATAACCCACAGCAGCCGTCTCGGGCGTGCCCAGCAACCTCTTCTCATAGATCTCCCGGGAGACATCGATCCTCTCCTTGGAGTTCATCAGGTTCAGCCGGTCGTAATTCAAGCGTTCCGTAATAGCCATCCCGCCGCTGTAATTAACGGACATACGCCCCTGCTTGCCCTTCTTGGTCTTGATCACGATGACGCCATTGGCAGCCTTTACGCCATACAATACCGTAGCAGCAGCGTCTTTCAGCACCGTGACGTCCTCGATGTCATTAGGATTGAGCCAGGCGATGCCATTTCCTATGTAATTGCGTATCATGTCAAAATTGCCTCCCAGGTCATTCAGGGCCTGCGCTTCAAAAGGAATGGGGTCCTCCTGTATGATGCCGTCCACCACCCACACGGGCTCCTGGTTGCTCAACAAGGTGGAAGTGCCCCGCACCCGTACTTTTTGCCGTGTGCCTATCTCTCCGTTTTGATTGGTGACCACTACGCCAGGCAGCTTGCCTTGCAGCATCTGTTCGAGGGTATTCGTACCATCATAAAAGAGGTCTTTTCGATTAACGGTATTCGCAGAACCCACCATTTCCGACCGCCGGATCGTCTGGTATCCTGTGATCACCGCTTCGCCCATCTCCACAGGCGCCGTCTGCATCCGGACATTCTGAGTCACGGCATTCGCCCCTTCCGCGTGCACGGTGAGCTGCTGCGGTTTCATACCCACATAGGTAATTTTCAGGATAGCCCGGCGGGGGACAGAAAGTGTGTATTTGCCCGCGGCATCGCTGATCGTGGATTTTCGGGACAATATTTCCGTTACGCTGGCCCCGGACAAGGGGCTTCCGCCGGGTGAGAGCACTACGCCACTGACAGTGATGATTGAATCAATGTTCTGCTTTGCGGGGTTGGCAATGATCTTCCGTTTGATGACCACGGTATTCTTCTCGATGGAATACTGCATGTCCGTGCCCGCCAGCAACAGGTCTAGCACTTCGGACAGTGGCTTCTTACTGACATTGATCGTAACATTGGGATACTTGTTCAAATCGTCGACACTGTAAAAAAAGTTCATGTCGGATTGTTTCCTCACCTCTTTCACCGCATCCGAAAGGCGGGCATTCTTTAGATCGAGGGACACGAGTTTCTCTGTGTCCTGGGCTTTCCCCGAAAGCATTAGAAGGACTCCCGCAGCGAGCAGCAGACTGCGAAGCGCCCCATGCACAAGATTGTTCATGAGATTGCGTTTAGTTTTGGTTAGTTTGTCCGTTGTTACGGCGTATTTATTGTTTCAAGGCCTTATCCACGAAAATTGTTTTCCCCCTGATGCTGAATTGCACACCACCGACTTTTCCTATGACGGCCAGCACATCCTCGATATGCTGCGATCTTCTGAGCCGCCCGCCAAATTGCCGGTCTTTCAGCTGCGCCGATGCAAACTCCACCTTAAAATCATACTGCCGGCCAATGACGGTCATCACGTCCTCCAATGTCGACTCTACGAAGATCATCTGGCCTTCTTTCCAGGCGGTGTAGGTCTCTACATCCACCTCTTTCCTGGTGAAGTCGCCTTTGTCATATACAGCCTGCTGATCCGGCCGCAGCATGGTGACGGCGGCGCCCGCATTCAGCCTCACAGAGCCATTGACCAGTGTCGTCGCGAGCGCTCTTGTATAGGTATTGACATTGAACTCCGTCCCCAGGACATGGATATCCATTCCACCGGCCACCACCACAAATGGCTGCCTGGCATCCGGCCTGACCTTGAAATAGGCTTCTCCGCTCTCGAGGTAAACTACCCGGTTAGCCACTCCCCCGAAGTGCGTGGGATACCGCAGCTGGGTTTCCGCGTTCAGCCATACTTCGGATCCGTCGGCCAGCTCGATCTTATATTCCCCGCCCCTGGGGATGATCAGCGTGTTGAAGCCCGCGGGTTTTTCGGCTCCTGAAGCTGCCGTGTACCTGAGCAAGGAGGTGTCGACATTGACGACCTCGGCCTGCCCCTGCTGGATCCTGGAATCGGGCTTTTTGTCGAGCTCGATGCTCCGGCCATCATCCAATACCAGCGTGGCCCGCTTGTGATTGGCGGGAGGCGTTATATAGGTGCCGGCTATCACCGGCTGAGGAGCTTTGCCTTTTGTCAGGAACAATACGGCTGCCGCACCCAGTACAAGGACACCGGCAAATACCGCGGCATACCGGAGCAAGCGTATGGGTACGCTCCTGACGGGCCACATCGTGCGCATGTCGGCTTTCGATCTCAACGCTGCCCACGCCTTATCTTCTGTAATACGGTCCAGGAAAGCCACGGCCCCTTCCGTCAATGCCTGCTGCTGCAAGCTCGCGATCAATTCCTGCTCATCGGACGTCAAGGCATGCCATTGCGACTGTGTCGGTTGCTGTCCCTTGTTGACGGCTTTGAGCACTTCTTCCCATAATAGTGGTTGTCTGTCCATGGTCTGTGTATGTATGTCGCAGGTATGTGCCTGCGGGGTGATCGGTTTTCGAAGTTTTTTTAAAAAAGTTTTTGGATTGGGGGGCTTGGGTCGACCTCAAGGCCCCTGAATGGCAAGGCGTCAACTTTACCCCTTCGAACTCGTCTCATTTGTCAAATCCCCACTAGCCCCCTCCGCGGGCATCCGATCAGCTATAGCCTGAAGGAGCCTTACATTCGGATTGCGCATTCAGCCACAACTGCCCATAGGACACCCGCTCAATGACGAACAAATGTCCAGTGGTACCGAATGTACAGCGACGGAAGGCTTAAAGCTGCCGTAACAGCAGCGCGAGAAATATAACCCCCAGCTTGTCATCCGCCACCTGCGCCCGGATAAAGGCATAAGCCTTTTTCATCTGGGTTTTCACCGTGTTGAGGGAGATGTCGTGCTTTTCGGCTATCTGGGCATAGCTGAGCCGGTCGATCACATGCAGGAGAAAGATCTTCTTTCTTTCCGTGGGAAGCAGTTCCACTATTTCCATTACCCTGGCGGTGATGGCTTCGCCCGAATTAAAGACCTCTTTTTCTTCGTGGGGATCCGCCGCATCCGTAACTGCATGCAGTTGTTCTCCGGAGGATGCCTGCTGCTTGCGTAACCAGCTGATGGAGAGATTTCTCACCGCCCGGGCGGCATATGCCTGGAACGAGAGGATCTCAGGAATATCCATACGACGCTGCCATAGATTGAGGAAGAAATCCTGGACGATGTCTTCGGCCGCATCCTCGTCCTTTATGATCCCGAAAGCCACCATACAAAGGAATCTGTAATGCCGCCTGAACATTATTTCATACTCCTTTATTGTAAGTACAGATGCCATTTTTTATTTGCTACAAAAGTCCGGTAATACAGTTGGATGTCCGCAGGAGTAAGGCAACGGTGAAATTAAGTTTTTTTTGACGGCTGCTCCACAGTTGATGCCAGCCCTCCCGGTTTTCTCCCAAAATAGGCCGTAAAATCCCATTCAGGGAAACATTCCCTTGTAGTAAAAAAACTAATGTCTTGAAAAGCAAGTTCGTAGCAATTGGCAATGAATTAGCTAAACATTCATAGGATTTATAATGTCCTATCTCGTCAATTCCTATATTCTTTAAAGATCCGTCGAAATCTCATGCCCCCCTGAGAACCAGATTTTATTTCATCATTGCTCTTACCCACAAAAATGAAACTTTATGAAAGCATTTTTACCCTCAGCGACGTTGTTAGTCGTTGCTTTTCTCATGTTGGCACATCCGGCAAAAGTCCATTCCCAGGCATGTAATGTATCTAAGCTCCGGATCAAGGTGAACAATATCATTTCGACCGGCTCCAGCTGCCAGGTCAACGCCACCATTAGTTGGATCCAGCAATCCAACAGCGCAAACAAGTTCACCAATTTTCATATCTGGACCGGAGCCAACTATCCCAGCCTGCTCATCAGCTATTCAAAGCCGCCTTCGCCCGCAGACCTGGCGAATTCCCTCGGTACTTTTGTGATCGACAACCCGGGCAGCAGCAATCCAACGCTCGACAGCGGCTATCCACCGGCTGCCGGCGTTCCCCTGATCGCTCAAACGGCATCGACGGTGGTATCCAAGACGCCCAACGTCCCTGCTGCCGGAATGGATAGCTTCAATGTAAGCAATGTCCTCATCACGCTGTCCAGTACGGTGAGCTGCTCCAGTCATTTCATTCTGAAGGCCGACGTTTGGTCCGGTCAATCCAGCAGCGACCAGACGGTGCAGTGTTTCACCACCAATGGCACATTCGCAACGGCCGACGTAAACATCGCCGGCCAGATCAGCTGCACTACTCCCCGCCAATTCAATACTACCATCAGCACTTCCAGTCCCGGGGTTGTCAGCTTCAACTACCAGGTATATGCGGATGAAGCCCACACGAGTAGCTATGACCCCTCGGATCCATTGATCTATTCGGGTTCCGGCACAGCCACCAATGGTGCGAACTTTACCTCGGGGCCGATCAGCTATTCGTCCTATTCCAGGGACAACCTGATCGTCGTGGTCCAGGTGGCGGGCAATCCCATATCCACCTTTGGGCTGATCACCAACACATGCCCCGTCACTTTACCGGTGAATTTCGTTTACTTCAAGGGGCAAAGGATGGAGGGCTCCGGCGTCATGCTCTCCTGGGGGACAGCCATGGAGCAAAACGACAAAGGGTTCGAGGTCCAGCGCAAGACGGGAACCGGAGATTTCCAGGATATCGCTTTTATTTCGTCGAAGGCGCCTGAAGGCAACAGCAGCCTGCCCCTTTCCTACGATTTCCTGGATGCCGGCTCCTATGAAGGTAATGGGGAATATCGCCTCGTCCAGATCGACATCGACGGACAAAAACATTACAGCCCGCTGGTAGTCGTCAAGGGGAAAGAAAGGTCATTGCTATTGTCCGTCTACCCTACACCCAGCCAGAACGGAGCCGTAACGTTGTCATTCGGGGACGCGGGACCTAAAGACATTCTTGTAAGCGATATCAGTGGAAGGATCGTGAAAAAAGTGCAAGAAGTCGCCACCACCCGTTATCTCTTGTCAGGATTACGGGGAGGCATTTATATCTTAAAAGTCATAGACAATTCAAACAATCAGACGGATATTAGCAAGATCATCGTAAGCAGGTGACGCGGTCCGCAGAGATCCACCTTTCTCTGGTCTGCAGTCCGGAAGCCGCCGCTTGTACAGTGGCGGCTTTCGCCCGGACTAAAGCCCCATACAATGGTTTCATTCAGGATATTCCTTCCCGATCTCATCCATAATTTTTTTTGACTTGTCAATCACCTCATTGTACCTCCCGGTAATTTCTTCCGTCGATGAAAGTAAGACACTCATATTCTTGACCACGTCGGATCCAAGCACATCCAACAGATTGGTCGATCCATCCGCATGCCGGCGGGTATTCTCATTCAAATACCGGAATAATAAGAGCTTATTTTCTCTGTAGACACTCGTAGATGCTATCAATACGGGTATATTTTCCTGGTAGAGGTCAAGAATGTCATTTTGAAGTCCCAGGTTCGAGATCTGGATGACCTTCCCGCTGGACTTGAAGCCCTCATATCTGCCGTTGTTGACGATGAATTCCGCCATGCTCCACAAACCCCGCTCATATTTATGAACAGAGTCCAACAGCGGCTTATCCGTGCCTTTTACGCCCGCGAGATAAGTAAACAAGGCATTGTACCTTTGATATGCTTTCAAATCTTCTTGCATCTCAGCGATATCGCTTTTCAGGTCCGTCCTTTATCCCAGCAGGAATTCCTTCACCTGATGCTGCTCATTCGATACTTCCCGCCGTCTTTCCAGGAAGGCTGCCAGCGAAACGGCAAAAACGATGATAAGTATCTCGACAGCGATCTCTCTAACTTTTTTCCAGGGGGTCATATCGGGATTTTTCCAAATTCTATAGGCCTTAAGACTATGGCCTGTGATTTCATGTTCCATTGGTCGTAAATATATATCAATATGCATTTACGGCAAAAAAAACGCATTACAGCGCTGCCAACGGTGGAGGAGAACCGGTGAACCAATGACCTTACGGGGTCACGGCACCGGCGCCTGTTTAAAAGAGCACCCCCAAACCAATCTGAATGACCTGGTTCCTGTACGCAGGGGTGGATGAGGTCCCATCCCCGTTGTTGCGCCTGAAATCCATCGTATAACGACCGTAAAGGAATACATTGTCGTTGAGATTGATGTCCAGACCGATCACTCCTCCGAAAATATTCTTTGTGATATTGTCATTTTCATTTTTAACTGTCTCTTCGTAGGAAGCCGTGCCGCTGGTGAACTTCGTATGCGTCGCCAGGAGATAAGAATATTGCGGGCCAACGACGAAGCCCAGCTCTTTTGATGGATTGATCCTCAGCAGCAGCGGGATGTCCAGGAAATTGAGATAGCGGCGGTAGTCATAGTCCCCTGTCAACGACGATCCCTTGCTTCTAAATCCTTTTTGGGAGAATAGTATTTCAGGCTGTAAGGAGATTGCTTTACATAGTGGCAATTGCAGCACCACCCCTCCATTGAATCCGTATAATGGCGTGGATGAAAAGTTGTTGTCGTTGGTCTTGATGATGGTGGCGATGCTCAGGCCTCCTTTCAAGCCGATGCGGGGACCTGGTTCATCGTGCTGGTGTCCGCTGTTTTCCTGCGAAAAGGCGGCAGAGGAAAGACAAAGCGCCAGCATGGCGGGTAAAATGTGTTTTGCAAACATGGGCGATCGGTTTTAGTATAGATCAACCGACCCCGGGATTTGTTACCCCTCTGAAAGAAAAGAAAAGGGACTTCGGTTTTACCCGAAGTCCCGTAGCATTATTTTACATTCTGGCCGACAATCTTTGCGAGATCAAACATGGATACCTGGCTCTTTCCGCCAAACAGTACCTTCAGTTTTGCATCTGCATTGATCATCCTTTTGTTGGTCTTGTCCTGGCAATTGTTCTTCTTGATGTATTCCCAGATCTTTTTGATGATCTCCGTACGGGGAAGCGGCTTGCTACCGACGACTTCCGACAATGCGGCGCTGGGTGTAACTGCAGCCATGAATGCAGCATTAGGCGACTTTTTCTTTTTCGGCGCCTTGCTGGCTGATTTTGCAGCAGCCTTCTTAGGGGCAGCTTTTTTTGCGGCTTTTTTAGGAGCAGCTTTCTTTGCGGCCTTCTTGGGAGCGGCCTTTTTTTTGATGGTTTTTGCCATGTTGTATACAATTAATGGGTTAATAATACCAACCAATATACAAATTTCGGCAGATATTTAAATCGTTGACATGGTGACAATTGGTCGACAATTGCCGCTAATGAATTGATTATCATTTAATTGCAATTTTACACAAAGGCCACTATATCAGCCTATTTTGGCATCAATAACCGAAAATCGGCCCTGATAGGCTCTGGAGTCATCGGAAAATCCCTCCTCATTTCCGGCATCATCGGGTATCTTTTTTTAGTCATTTATAAAGGAGAGATGATCACTCGCAGGTCGCGCCGCAGGTGAGATAACGGTGCCGGGTAGGTGGCGAATGTAATCCGGCCGCTGGTAAAGATGGTCCGCACGCCGTAGATCCTGGTCGGTGAAATGCAAGGTCGCCGGCGTATACACTACAACGGAATGGCACAAACGTTTGCGTAAGATTGCAAAGTCCGTTGGATTACTGAATCCTGTTCCTTAGGTTTACAAAACTAAAAAACACATCTCATGAAAAAAGTCATCACGCTCTTTGGGGCAGTCATCTGCCTGTCATTTACACAGCATCCGAAAGCTCCAGTTACTGCCGTGCCGCCCACTGCATCAGCGGCGAAACCTGCTGCCGTCAAGCAGGTGGATTTTCCGAGAGGCATCAACTGGAGTATCGCTTATTTCAAGGACCTGCCAATGGTAACACTTAACTGGCCGGCTTTCAGCCAGGGCGGGCTCGGCACGGTGCCATTCACTTTTCAGGGGGTGACCCAATGGGTGGATCCAACCACCACGACGTGGACTTACTGGGTTACTTCATTGACCGCCAACACGAGCTATACGATGATCATCGGTGGCGTAAATTATTACTTCTACTGGAACGGAAGCTCGGGCCAGTGCATCATCACCGGTCACAACTAAGACTTGTAGTTAAAGGGCCGCTCCTTCCGGAAGCGGCCCTTATATTACCGGAGATGTCATTTCCAGAAGCATGGAATAACTCCTTTGGGCCTGTCATCGCCGCGGATGATGATCGACAGTTCAAGTGTTCTTGGTTTTTGCGAAGCAGAAGCGAGCTTTGAAACGGTCACATCATATGTGAAGCCGAATTGAAATTTTTTATAGACCAGCCCGACGTAAGGTATTACGGCATTATTGGACCAATACCAGAGGCCTCCGTTCAATATGAGATCGTCATCTCCCTCGTTTGACAGGAAATACCCAAGCCCCCCTCCTACTGAAAAATAACTTGCATTGGCCTGTGTCTGATAGATAGCGTTGGTATTTAACACCACTTTCTCGTTCAGGTAGTTCTCGAAGTTTGCGTGCACTACATAGCGGGGCGGCAAAAATTGGCGGGGATCACTTACCACTGTTTGTTTGGGTCTGTTAAGATGAAATGCCGACACCCCGAAGTCGAAATCCGAATATTGGCTCACATAACTATAGAGCACGCCGACGCTGGAGGAAATATAAGATTTCATATTGGATAAGGCTGATTCGCCCGTAGGAAGGTTGGTGTTGAATCCGTAGCCGTTGAATTGCTCCGAGAAATTAAGCCGGTTGAAATCTATTTGTTTATGTCCGTAGATCAATCCCATGCCGACACCTAATCGATGCTCTCCTTCGTCTTCGGCTATTTTTATATTATAAGACAGATCGAGCGAGGCGTAATTGCTTTTCAGAACGCCGGCCATGGCCTGGTCATACATCAGCATGGCGCCAATGCCAAAGACAGAGCTTTCGGGTATCTTGTTCCTGAGGATCTTACTGTCGAAAGAAATGGTGCCGGTGGCATAGGGGCTGGCCGGGCTGATCCACTCGTCGCGGATATTGGAGACCATCCGCCATTTGCTATTGATCCTTGCTGTCAGCGCCGGGTTTATATTCAGCGGCGAAGCGAAAAATTGCGAAAAGCTGGGATCCTGACCGTAAGCGCAGGCTGCCGTAAGGCCGGTCAGCAGCAATAGTTTCAGTTGTTTAAAACAGGTCATGATATTATATATTTATCGTAACAAGATTGAATTACCGCTCTTTTTGTTAACACTTTGCCTGGGAGCGTAGTAATCCCTTCCATTGGCATGGCATGTAGAGATCAGGGAAACATTGATTTTACATGGGAGATTGGGGTGAAATCGTCAGGGTCACCGGACAAGTAATGCCAATATAAATCCATATTTATACAATACTGATTATCAGTATTATACGAAATACAGAAGCCCTAAATTGTCCCTAATTGGGAAATTAACCCAATCGCGGGACTTGAAGTTGCGCCCTTACAATAGGAAGATGGATTAATTTGAAGGCATCATTTCCAGAAGCATGGAATAACTCCTTTGGGTCTGTCGTCTCCCCGGATGATGATTGATATTTCCAATGTTCTTGGCTTTTGCGCCGCCGAAGCCAGCTTTGAAACCGTCACATCGTATGTAAAGCCGAATTGAAATTTTTTATAGACCAGCCCGATATAAGGTATTACGGCATTATTGGACCAATACCAGAGGCCTCCGTTCAATATGAGATCGTCATCTCCCTCGTTTGACAGGAAATACCCAAGCCCCCCTCCTACTGAAAAATAACTTGCATTGGCTTGTGTTTGATAGATAGCGTTGGTATTTAGCACCACTTTCTCGTTCAGGTAGTTCTCGAAGTTTGCGTGCACCACATAGCGGGGCGGCAAAAATTGGCGGGGATCACTTACCACTGTTTGTTTGGGTCTGTTAAGATGAAATGCCGACACCCCGAAGTCGAAATCCGAATATTGGCTCACGTAACTATAGAGCACGCCGACACTGGAAGAAATATAAGATTTCATATTGGATAAGGCTGATTCGCCCGAAGGAAGGTTGGTGTTGAATCCGTGGCCGTTGAATTGCTCCGAGAAATTAAGCCGGTTGAAATCTATTTGTTTATGTCCGTAGATCAATCCCATGCCGACACCTAATCGATGCTCTCCTTCGTCTTCGGCTATTTTTATATTATAAGACAAATCAAGCGAGGCGTAATTGCTTTTCAAAACGCCGGCCATGGCCTGGTCATACATCAGCATGGCGCCGATGCCAAAGACTGAGCTTTCCGGTATCTTGTTCCTGAGGATCTTACTGTCGAAAGAAATGGTGCCGGTGGTATAAGGACTGGCCGGACTGATCCACTCGTCGCGGATGTTGGAGACCATACGCCACTTGCTATTGATCCTTGCTGTCAGCGCCGGGTTTACATTCAGCGGTGAAGCGAAGAATTGCGAAAAGCTGGGATCCTGTCCGTATGTACTGGCTGTCGTAAGGGCGAGCAGCAGCAGCAGCTTCAGGTGTTTAAGGCAGGTCATGAAAATATATATTTATCGTAACAAGATTGAATTACCACTCTTCTTTATTACACTTCCGTCATCTCCGATGGCTTCCACGGTCCAGGTGTAGACATCCATCACCTGCTTTTGGCCTTTGTACATTCCATCCCATCCATTGTGCAGGATATTTGTTTCGAACATCAGCTGACCCCATCTGTCGAAGATCCGGAAGTATTTAAGTTGTCTGATATGGTACGTGATCGGATATAGCCTGTCGTTTACGCCGTCCTTGTTTGGCGTCCACGCTTTGGGAACCCACAGGTCGGGCGTCAGGGAGGTATCATTCGGATTGATGATCCGCACCAATATCGTATCCACGGTGACGCAGCCGGAGTCGGAAATGAGTGTGATCTTGTATTGGACACTTGTTCCGAACGTGAACATGGGATCCTGGATATTGGGCAGGTCCAGTCCGATGGCCGGGCTCCAGCTATAGGAATAGTTGCTGCCGGGCGACCGTGCTGACAATGGCGTCGGAACAAAGGCGAAGGCGTCCACCGTGGGATAGCGGATACCCGGGATCGAGGGTTTTACGTCGACCGTAGCGGTGCTGCCAATGCTATTGTTCGAACAGGCGGCATCAGAAACGGATTGGATGGTATAGATGGTGGTAGCTACCGGGGCAACTATCAGATCGTAGTTTGGCGTCAGTATGTTAGCGATGGTATAGGTATTGGAGCCGTCGCTATAGGTCAGGGTCCATGGCGCCTGGCCTGTGAAGGTGACCGGCAACGAAGTGTTTACGCCCGGGCAGATGCTTTGGTTGCCATTGAAGGCTGCAGTAGGCAGCTGGTTGAAGGTGGCTTTAACCGGCCTGATGGTGAAACATCCACCTACGGCGCTAGCTTTAATATAATAGGTGCCTCCTGTTGTTATGGCGGCCGGATTGCCAAGTGCGATCGTGCAGGCCGGGTCTTGCCAGTAAGTATAGGTCATGCCCGGGTCGCTGCCAGCGGTGATGGAAGGCGCCGTCAGGTCGATGCTGGAGGGCATGCAGGCTGTGGCCGGGTTGTTTATTACCAGGGACGGCGTGCTGGTGATGGCAACATTTACAGGCTTCATGAGGAAGCATCCACCGGCATTGGCGGCTTTGATATAGTAGGTGCCGCTGGTCTTTATGGCTGCGGGATTGCCCACCGCGATCGTGCAGGCCGCGTCTTGCCAATATGTATAGGTCAGGCCGGCGCTGCTGCCTGCGGTGATCGCTGCAGCGGTGAGGTCAATAGCAGCCGGCGAACACGTTGTAGGCGGATCTGTCACTACGAGGTTGGGCGCCGGGAATATCTTCAGGTTGGTTGTTATGACGCTGTCGCAGCCTGATATGGTTTTTAAGACAGAAGTATAGGTGCCGCTGGTGGAAACAATTATTCCGCTGGGTAAGGTATACGATGGCTGGCAGGTGGAAATATTCTCGGTCGTTCTTGCACCGGTGTTAACGGTGAGGTTAAGTGCGGCGACGGAGTCACAGCCGGCTGCGCTCGTGAGGTTAGCCGTGTAGGTACCAGTGGCATTCAGTGATTGACCATTCCAGGTGTACGGCAGCTGGTTGGCGCAGATCGTGGTGTTGGTGGTGCTGGTCAGTGTTGCTTTTACTGTCAGGTTCAGGGTAGCAATAGAGTCACAACCGGCTGCGCTCGTCAGGTTGGCCGTGTAGGTGCCAGCGGCGTTCAGTGATTGACCATTCCAGGTGTAGGGCAGCTGGTTGGTGCAGATCGTGGTGTTGGTGGTGCTGGTCAGTGTTGCTTTTACTGTCAGGTTCAGGGTAGCGATAGAGTCACAACCGGCTGCGCTGATCAGGTTGGCCGTGTAGGTGCCAGCGGCGTTCAGTGATTGACCATTCCAGGTGTAAGGCAGCTGGTTGGTGCAGATCGTGGTATTGGTGGTGCTGGTCAGTGTTGCTTTTACTGTCAGGTTCAGGGTAGCAATAGAGTCACAACCGGCTGCGCTCGTCAGGTTGGCCGTGTAAGTACCAGCCGCATTGATAACCTGGCCATTCCAGGTGTAGGGCAGTTGGTTGGTGCAGATCGTGGTGTTGGTGGTGCTGGTCAGTGTTGCTTTTACTGTCAGGTTCAGGGTAGCAATAGAGTCACAACCGGCTGCGCTCGTCAGGTTGGCCGTGTAAGTACCAGCCGCATTGATAACCTGGCCATTCCAGGTGTAGGGCAGTTGGTTGGTGCAGATCGTGGTGTTGGTGGTGCTGGTCAGTGTTGCTTTTACTGTCAGGTTCAGGGTAGCAATAGAGTCACAACCGGCTGCGCTCGTCAGGTTGGCGGTGTAGGTGCCAGCGGTGTTCAATGATTGACCATTCCAGGTATAGGGCAGTTGGTTGGTGCAGATCGTGGTGTTGGTGGTGCTGGTCAGTGTTGCTTTTACTGTCAGGTTCAGGGTGGCGATAGAATCACAACCGGCTGCGCTCGTCAGGTTGGCGGTATAGGTGCCAGCGGTGTTCAATGATTGACCATTCCAGGTGTAGGGCAGCTGGTTGGTGCAGATCGTGATATTCGTCGTGCTGGTTTTGGTTGCTGTTACCGTCAGGTTGAGAGTAGCGACGGAGTCACAACCGCCTGCGCTCGTCAGGTTGGCGGTGTAAGTTCCAGCCGCATTGATGACCTGGCCGTTCCAGGTGTACGGCAGTTGGTTGGTGCAGATCGTGGTATTCGTCGTGCTCGTCAGTGTTGCTGTCACTGTCAGGTTAAGAGTGGCGATCGAATCACAACCGCCTGCGCTCGTCAGGTTGGCGGTGTAAGTTCCTCCCGCATTGATGACCTGGCCGTTCCAGGTGTAGGGCAGCTGGTTGGTGCAGATCGTGGTGTTGGTGGTGCTGGTTTTTGTTGTTGTTACGGTTAGGATCAGAGTGGCGACGGAGTCACAACCGGCTGCGCTCGTCAAGTTCGCAGTGTAGGTACCAGCGGCGTTCAGTATCTGGCCGTTCCAGCTGTAGGGCAGTTGGTTGGTGCAGATCGTGGTGTTCGTCGTGCTCGTCAGTGTTGCTGTCACCGTCAGGTTGAGAGTGGCGACGGAGTCACAACCGGCTGCACTCGTCAGGTTGGCGGCATAGGTACCGGCAGCATTGATGACCTGGCCATTCCAAGTGTAGGGCAGTTGGTTGGTGCAGATGGCCGTATTGGTCGTGCTGGTTTTTGTTGTTGTTACGGCTAGTATCAGAGTAGCGACGGAGTCACAACCGCCTGCGCTCGTCAGGTTCGCTGTGTAGGTACCAGCGGCGTTCAGTATCTGGCCGTTCCAGCTGTAGGGCAGTTGGTTGGTGCAGATCGTGGTGTTCGT